>OW818688.1:0-5379043 GCA_942493265.1 uncultured Bacteroidota bacterium | reverse complement strand
GTCATGAAATACCTCACCCTTTCTGCGTTCCTCCTGATTGCAGCTATCCCTGCTTTCTCTCAGATCCCTAAACCAAGGGTGGCTAAGTTCCAATACCTCACCAATACTCAGGCAATTACAAACCTTCCTGTCGATACCACCCTCTCCGGCAGCCAAAACCACCATCCCCTGTTTTCATCTTTCGGCTCCTGGTCCGACCTGGGAAATACCGGACTTCCTGCCCTGATCAATCAATACCGGCCCGTCAGGGAAGCCCTCAATCCGGTTATTTTTGAAGGCGCTGACGCTTACGGCGTAAATAGTAACAGCCTGGCGTACTATTCTGCAAATAGCCCGTTCTCCATGCTGAATTATAACAGCGGCGGTACCGCCGATAAAAACGGACAAACAATCAAGGCAATCTTTGGTCGCAACCTTAAGAATAATGGCAATATAACCGTACTTGGAAATTACTATAATTCAGATGGACATTTCGATAACCAAATTTGTAATTCATCGCTTTTTCTGGCTAATTATATTTTAAAACGAAAGAATTATTCACTCCATACCGGCCTGTCACGCCATTCTTTTACCTTCAGCGAAAACGGCGGGATTAAATCTGATGACCAACTGGGTACCTTGTATGCCAGTACAATCCCGGTTAACCTGTCAGATGCCTCCGCAAAAATGAGCGTACTGACGTGGCAGGGCATTCAATCTTTTCCGCTAAGCTTTTCAAGAAAAAATGACGTTTTAACTGTACCTGCGGATTCAACCATGCCTGACAGCCTTCCTGCCCCGGTTCCGGTTACCATCAAGCCGCCTATGCGGCTGGTCCATTCTTTCAGAATCTCCAATACATCCAGAAAATACACGGATGTAAAATCTGATGCCGGCTTTTACCGGAATACCTATTCCGAGGATCTGGCTACAAAGGATTCCGTGAGTTTTTTAACCTGGATAAATGATGTCAGCCTGATGTCGGATACGATTCACCTCGGCAAACATCCTGTTATGGTAAAGGGTGGATTTAATCCCGATTTTTACCGCTATCAATATGCCGACAGTATTTCTTATGGTTATTCCTTTGGTCTTAATGGGAAAATTACGAAAAGCGATGCGTATAGCTTTATGCAACTGTCCGGGAAATGGATCGCAGCCGGATATCCTGCAGGAGATTATATGCTGGCTGCTACTTATCGCCTCATCCCTGCAAGGCGCGACAGCTCTTCTGAAATTTCCATTGAACTATTCGCCAATGGCTTCTCGCCCGACCCGGTGATTCAGGAGTACCAGTCGAACCATTTCCGATGGAACAATGATTTTAATCGCCAGCATGAATCTGGCTTGATTGTGAAATGGAGTATTCCCAAAATCCGGACGGCATTCGAGGCAAATGTGATCAGTAATACGAACCGGATCTATTTTGACACCCTTGGGTTGCCGGCTCAGATGAATTCCGGTATGCTGGTTTTCTCCTTTAAAGGATCAAAAGAGTTTTCAGCAGGCCCGTTCAGATCTACCATTACTGCATTGGTGCAGCATAGCACCTCAGATGGGATTCGCTTACCCTCTGTGGTTGGATTTACATCAACCTATATGCACCACGATATAAAATTTCCGGCTACCCATGGGGAACTTGAGGTTGAATACGGATTCGATCTGACCTGGTCAACAAGTTACTATGGATATTCCTACATGCCTTCAACCGGTATCTTCTTCGGAGAGAATGAAAAAGCTCTTGGGAATTACCCGAATCTGACCGGGTTCGCACAAATGAAGGTGAAACGAACCCGGATATTTGTGGCATGGTGCCAGACTTTTGCCGACCATATGCCGGAACAGTCTTTCGCTGTTTTGCACTATCCTTCGATGCGGCCGCATCTCAAGTATGGAATATACTGGCATTTTTATGATTAAAAGTCAGTTGCTTCAACTGCAGGATTGTCTTAGGAATGAATTACCCGGCGCTCCTGCACAGGAATTAATGGCACCCTCTGTCCGGCCTCCCGGGTTGGCCCAGTACGATGGAACAAATCCCCGATCCAGCGGTGTCATGATTTTATTATTTCCTTCGGGGGCTGGAATCAGTACCGTTTTTATTGTCAGAACACCCGGCGGTCCGCACGGAGGACAAATCTCTTTACCAGGAGGCAAACAGGAAATCACCGATGCTGATCTTTTCCAGACTGCCATGCGGGAAACCCATGAGGAGATCGGCGTGGATTCCTCCCTTATAACGGTCATAGGATCATTAACCCCGTTATATGTTCCGCACAGTAATTTTCATATCCAGCCGGTGATCGGATTTGTCATGGAACTGCCAGAACTTAAATTAGATACAAATGAGGTTGCCGGTGTCATTATCGCTCCGCTAAAAGACCTGTTTGATCCGGCTAACCGGAGAACCATGGTGCTGCACCGGTCAGGAGCCGAAATTGTTGCCCCCTATTATGAAGCCTCCGGCTACCGCATATGGGGTGCCACAGCCATGATCATGAGCGAATTCGAAAGAATTTTCACTTCCTGTATTTCCGTATAAAATCTTCAACCTCAGGAACTCCTCCCTGATAAACCAAATAGCCGTTGTAGGGTTCTCGTCCGGTAATCTCCTCATTAATAGGCTTTAGCATGATCTCCTTGACTTTTTCCAGATCGGATGTTTGTCCAAGTGCCCATCCCAGCTTGATATAGGCGGCTTCGGGAAGCATGTTTTCGAGCGGAATAACGCCCATGGCCATGAGGTCGCGGCCTGTATCATAAACATACATGTGAACATAGCCCCAGAGGGTTTGAACGGTCATGTAAATCGCAACGCCACGGTCGCGCGCACGCTCGATGGCAGGATACAATTCCTTATTTACATGGCCCAGCCCCGTACCGATGATAATAATCCCTTTGTAGCCGAGATCTACCAGTGAATCAATGGTATCCGGGTGCATGTGCGGATAGAAATAGATCATCGATACCCGGTCTTCAAAAAACGGGTAAATGTCGACATGCCGGTCCTTGCGTCGGTGATTGTATTTTTTCTTGATGAGCTTCACTTCGCCCCTTTTAACGGTGGCAATGGGGGTATCTCCAATGGTCCGGAATGTTGAACGGTATGATGAATGCATTTTTCTTACCCGGGTTCCCCTGTGCAGGAATCCATATTCATCGGAGGTGGGACCGAACATACACACCATGACCTCTGCAATATCTCCGTGACCGGCGGCATAGCAGGAATGCATCAGGTTCAGTGCCGCATCTGAGGAAGGCCTGTCGGATGACCGCTGGGAGCCAACCAGGATGATCGGAATCGGAGGATTCTGAACCATATAGGAAAGGGCCATCGCAGTGTGGTGGAGTGTATCGGTGCCATGTCCGATAACTATTCCGTCAACTCCGCTTTCAATCTCTTTTTTAATGGCAATCGCCAGGGCTTTATACTGATCGGGCCCCATGTTTTCGCTGAATACGGCAAATACTTTTTCGGTATTCAGATTGCATATCTCAGCCAGTTCCGGTACTGCGCCATATAATTCCCCGGGCGAAAATGCCGGTATCACCGCTCCTGTGCGGTAATCCAGGCGGCTGGCAATGGTTCCGCCGGTGCCGATCAGCTTAACTCTGGGTAGGTTGGGCGTAATGGGAAATTCCTTTTCGGGGATCTTGTAATTTGCCTTGAAATAGTTGACTTCCTTCATCGAAACGATGGTATTGGTATCGATCCCGATGTTGTAACCTGTGGCTATTTTTACAACGATATGGTGGTCAT
This sequence comes from uncultured Bacteroidota bacterium, assembly GCA_942493265.1. Taxonomy (GTDB): domain Bacteria; phylum Bacteroidota; class Bacteroidia; order Bacteroidales; family UBA12481; genus UBA12481. The sequence goes on along the minus strand of OW818688.1, from coordinate 5,375,304 downwards.
CGTCATTTTCGGCGCGCGGAAGAACAGTGCCTTTGAAAAAGCCCCTGGTGGTTTCGAATTCAGCGATCCCCCATACCCTGACATTGAACTTTTTCAGTATCTGGAGACCATCACCTTTATATCCCTGGAAAAAATCTTCGTTCATAGCGAATCGGTGGACAATTATTCTGAAATTTCTTTAGCTATCTGGACTTCAATCAGCTGGCTGTATTCGTTTAACGGAATATTACCCAAAGCCTGGTTCCGGATCTGACCCATCAACCAGTTAAGAGTTACATCAGGATGGTCGGATTTTCTGATCTCCCTGAATTTTCCAATCAGGAAACTTACCGGAGCCAGCAATTCATCCTGTGTACGTTTTTTAAACTTCAGGCTGGTAAGGATACTCGTGAAATCCATTTTCGGATAATCCATCAGGATGGTCAGAATTGGTTTGGCGATGGCAGGATCAAGCCGGTTTGACTTGATAAAACTGAAAAGATCATAGATCTTCTGGGCGGAAAACTCTTTGTGCGGTTGTTTTTGTCCTTCCAGGTGTTTCAGTGTATGGCCAAGAAAGATCCCGATAGTTTTATGTGAAAAATCAAATTCATCCGAAATCCTTACAATCAGGGGAACGAGATTTTTCTTCAGCAGGTAATGAAAGGCATCTGAAGGAATTCCCCATTCTTTCATTTGTGTGATCCTTGTGCTGACAGGAACAGGTAGATTTTGACCGAGTCCGTTGATGTACTCTTCGGACAGGGGTATCGGGGCTGAATCGGTATCCGGATACATACGGTCGGCTCCGGGCAGAACGCGTTCGAAAATGGTTGTGCCGTTGGCAAGCGCTTTACGTGTTTCGCGGGGGATATGGTCAAATGCCATCAGGCAACGCTCCTGGATGGTTTCCAGAGCGGTTTTAATATCTGCCTCCGGACCCCAGAAAACGATCTGGGCATCATGTTCATTGCTGCCGAGCCATTTTCTGATTTTATCAAAATCTATCGGGTTGCCTCCGTTTTCAATGGATTCGGAGCTGATCATATTGGGTTTTTCGATGCAGGCAATAACTTTTAACCGGTCGGAAATCTCATCCGCAAAACATTTGCCCGGCTGTGTGAAGTGAGAAAGTATGCCCTGAAATGCTGGAAGATTAACCGCAACTATCCGGTAGCCGCATTTACGTGCATCATGGATGGACTGGTTCTCGGAATTCAGCTTTTCATATACCAGGGGCACTGATTTTATCTGCCATTGGCTTATTTCCGGAATTCGCTCTTTCAGGATTTCGCGGATCCTCAGCAGGGCAAATTGGCGGAATGCTTCATTGTGGCTGAGTTTGGGAATCCATTTGTTGTGCGAAACCCCTTTAATTTCAACACGGTCGCCACCCCGGCAGCTGACATTCACATCTTCACGACCCGATCCGATCCCGGTTCTGACCCGGCCGGTGCTGCGGTTGAGGAATCGTATATATTCGGCTGCTTCACGCAGTTCGAACGGGGTTTCACAGTCGGGATAGGTAACCGTTTCGATCAGGGGCATGCCCAGGCGGTCTGTTTTATACATCCGGGTGTGCCCGATATCTGATATTTCCCGACAGGAATCTTCCTCGATGCTCAGTTGGATCAATCTGATTTTTTTGTTCGACAGCTGGATCTCGCCTTCCACCCCAAGAATAGCTGTACGCTGGAACCCGGTTGGAATACTTCCGTCGAGATATTGTTTCCTGGTAATGTGCACCTCCCCTACAATGTTCAGGTTTGAAAGCAGTGAGATTTCAAGCGCATAATCCAGGGCTTCGCGGTTTATTTTAAATGGCGGAGTGTCATCGATGTCATAAGTACACGCATTTTCATTATTCAACCGATAGATGATCTCCTTACGGGTTTTGAATTCCATCAGAGCTGTGCCATCATATTCACCCATTTCACTGAGGGTTGGGCGCATATGGCGTATCAGCTCACCGTCATACTCATCATCCTGGTGGTAGATTCCTGCAGGGCAGCGGCAGAAAAGTTTCTGACGGGTATCAAGCTGTTGATGGACTTCGAGTCCTGACATAAAACCAATCCTTTTCCAGTCATCATCAGTGGCTTGGCTGAGAGGGACATAACCGATCGCGTTCCTGGATTCGAGGTGATTACGAATGGGGTCAAAAGAGTTTCTCATACAATAGTAGGAAAGGTTGAAAACTAATCAAATTTTATAGTATTTCCCGGACTTATGCGAGTTAATAATGCGGATGGAATCAGCATCATGACCAATGTCAGAACGAGCGTTCCTGAATTCAGCAAGAGCAGGTGAACGGGGTTTAAATAGATGGGGACTGAATCAACAAAATAGGATTGGGGATCCAGCGGGATGAGGTTAAACCTGTCCTGGATGACAGCCAGCGTTAATCCGATCAGGTTGCCGAGCAACAGGCCCTTTCCGATGATATATACAGCCTGGTACAGAAAAATTTTTGACATCGACTGGTTATTCGTCCCAAGGGCTTTCAGTGTTCCGATCATTTTTGTACGGTCGAGGATGATGATCAGCAGCCCCGAAATCATGTTAAATCCGGCAATGAGGATCATCAGGGTTAATATTACCCAAACATTGGTATCGGTTAAACTCAGGAAATCAAAAAATCCCGGAGCCTGGTCCCGTAAGGTTTTTATTTGCAGAATGTTACCTGATTCTATCGAAGCCTGATCCACCGATTCCCGAATACGATCAGCCACTTCCTCCATTTTGGCCGGGTTGTCCAGCCGTATTTCAAAACCGCTGATCTCGCCCGCATCCCAGCTGTTGATTTCCCGGATCAATGCCAGGTTGCAGTAAACAAATACCTTGTCATATTCTTCCAGCCCGGTTTGATAGATTCCGCAAACCTTGAATGGCCTCATTCTTGGGGGATCCTGAATGAAGTAGGTGGGAAGCTTCATTCCGGGTTCAACCTTAAGCAGTAGAGCCAGGGATTTTGAGATGAGCACCTCAAGAGAATCGGGGTTACTGAAGTCGGGAATCCTGCCCGCAGTGAGGTTCCGGACAAAGAAATCCCAATTATACCCCGACTCCACACCTTTCAGGATTATGCCCTGTAACTCCTTGCCCGACTGTATAATACCCGGTTTTGTGGCAAAAGGATAAACTCCGCTGATATCCTTGTCGAGATTAAGTTGTGCCAGAAAAGGCTGATCGGTGCTGATGGGCCCGGCTTCCCAGGAATTATTGGCGGTGAGGCTGCTGATTTGAATATGGGAGCCAAAACCGGTAAGTTTGTCCTTAATTTCCTTTTTGAAACCGGTGAGAATGGCAACGGACAAAATCATTACAGCCATACTCAGGGAGATAGCTATAACGGAAACATTAACCAGGGCATTTGCACCTGATTTTTTACCCGGGCGGCTCCGGATGATTTTTTTTACGATGAAAAGTTCGAAATTCACAGGCGAAACCTGATTTTAGGCAAATGTACCAATTATGAAGTTAAAACGATTGATATGGCTGGTAATCCTGATCAATTCATGGATCGGGATTGAGGCTCAGATTCTTACCGGATTAAAGCAATCAGAAGTTCGTTGCGGTGCTGACCGGACCGAAGTATACCTGAGGATGGTCAGCGGCAGGGCTATCGGATTGGTGGCTAATCCCACCAGCCGCATTGGGGCCGTGCACTTGTTGGATACCCTGGTCAGATCAGGCGTTAATGTAAAAAAAGTGTTTGCACCGGAGCACGGATTCCGGGGAGAAGAGGAAGCCGGAGCCAAAATCCTCGACGGGCTTGATCCGGTTACCGGGATCCCGGTTGTTTCCCTGTACGGAAATCACAAGAAGCCAACACCGGCAGATCTTGCCGGAGTGGATATGTTGATTTTCGATATCCAGGATGTAGGGGTAAGGTTTTATACCTATATATCAACCCTGCATCTGGTTATGGAAGCTTGTGCTGCTGAGGGCAAACCTCTCCTGGTGCTTGACCGGCCTAACCCGAACGGATTCTATATTGATGGTCCGGTTCTGGATACGGCTTTCCGGTCATTTACCGGAATGCATCCGGTACCGGTGGTTCATGGAATGACGATCGGAGAATATGCCCGTATGATCAACGGGGAGGGCTGGCTTGAAAAAGGGATGAAATGCGACTTGACTGTTATTGCCTGTGAAGGATGGGACCATCAAACCGAGTATGTTTTACCGGTGAAGCCTTCGCCCAACCTGCCCAATCAGATTGCGGTATATCTGTACCCATCACTCTGCTTTTTTGAGGGAACGGTGATCAGTATCGGCAGGGGAACCGATTTTCCTTTTCAGGTATACGGGCATCCGGCAATAACCGGAGACTTTAAATTCATGCCGGTATCATTGCCGGGAATCAGCCTTCATCCGCCCTTTGAGAATAAAATGTGCTATGGACGGGATCTTCGCCGGGATGGAATCCGTGAATTTTCAGAAAATCCTGGTTTGATGGTGGAATTGGTGATCGAAGCCTGGAATAAAATGCACGGCAGCGCTGATTTCTTTATCGGCTATTTTGATACCCTGGCCGGATCAACTCAGCTGAGAACGCAGATCCGGGACGGAGTTTCACCCGAGGTCATCCGGCAATCCTGGAAACCGGGATTGCACAGATACCAGCAAATCAGGTCAGGGTATCTGTTGTACCCCGACAGTGACCTGTGCCGGGGCAGATAACCGGATAAACTTTATTAATCCTTATACTGACTGAGGGCAACCCTCAGGCAATCAACGGCATTTTTGAGGTCTTCAAGCTTAAGTACATAGGCAATCCTGACCTCATCCTTTCCGAGTCCGGGTGTTGCATAAAATCCTGCTGCCGGAGCCAGCATAACCGTTTGATTGTTATGTTCAAAATCTGTGAGCAACCATTTGGCGAATACATCAGCATCCTTTACCGGTAATCTTACCGTGGTATAGAATGCGCCTTTTGGGTTGGGGCAGAATACTCCGGGAATTTCATTCAGGGCTTTAACTAAAAAATTCCTGCGGGCGATATATTCTTCAACCACCTCCTCAAAATATGATTTTGGGGTATCGATTGCGGCTTCAGCTGCGATCTGTCCCAATCCGGGAGGGCTAAGACGTGCCTGTGCGAACTTTAGCACGGTAGATAAAATATCGGCATTCCGGGTTACCACGCAACCAATCCTTACGCCGCATGCACTAAACCGTTTTGATACGGAATCAAACATGACTGCATGGTTATCAAGACCTTCCAGTTCGAGAACACTGTGGTGCCGGATTCCATCATAACAGAATTCACGGTACACTTCATCAGCGAACAGGTACAAGTTGTGCTTCAGAACCATTTCGCGCAATTTCAGCAACTCTTCCATGGTGTACAGGTACCCTGTCGGGTTGTTGGGATTGCATATCATGATCCCCTTGGTGCGGGGAGTGATGAGCTTTTCGAATGCTTCGATCGGAGGCAGGGCGAATCCGTCCTCAATGGATGAAGGGACAGGAATCACTTTAACCCCTGCTGCGATTGCAAAACCGTTATAATTGGCATAGAATGGCTCGGGAACGATGACCTCGTCGCCCGGATCCATTGTTGCCATCATAGTAAACAGGATAGCCTCAGAACCTCCTGTGGTTACTATAATCTGATTAAAATCCACGTTAATTCCGATTCCCTGATAAAAGGCGGCCAGCTTTCGCCGGTATGACTCATACCCGGCAGAGTGAGAATACTCCAGTACCGGTTTGGTAATGGACCGGATGGCATTCATAGCGGTTTCCGGAGTTTTAATATCCGGCTGGCCAATATTCAGGTGATACACAATACGGCCTTTCCTTTTTGCCTCTTCGGCAAAAGGAACAAGTTTGCGAATCGGTGAGGGTGGCATGGCTACCCCTCTGAGGCTTATTGCTGGCATGTTTTTGGTTTAAGAATGGTTTTGGCGGATTATTTTTTCGTGGCGGAGGTTGTCGCAGATTGTTTTGTGACAGTTCCTGCCTGCTTTTTAGCTGGTGCGGCGGTTTTTGCCGGGGCATTTTCTGCAGCTTTTGCTTTCTCCATTCGAGCTTTATAGGCGGCTTTTTGAAGAGATTTTTTTATTGCTGCGGAATCTTCAGCCTCAACATTTGCAAGGGTTTTTCCTTCTTCCGTTTTTACGCTGTTTGGATCTGATGAAGCGCCGGGTTTTAAATCATTGGGCTGGGTGTTGACTTTGCCGCGAACTTCCAGACGTACTGGCGAGTTGTTTGCATTTGAGTAAACCACAACGGTTTTATTGAATACACCCGGAAGGGTGGTGTTGTAAACAAGTGAAATTGTTCCCTGCTTGCCCGGTGCGATAGGCTCTTTTGGCCAGGTTGGGACCGTACATCCGCAGGATGATTTAACATCGCTGATTACCAGTGGATTGGTTCCCTGGTTGGTGAAATTGAAATCAACTTTGCCATTTGCTCCATAAATGATGGAGCCATAATCATGAGCGGTGATTCCATTGACTGTTTTATCGAAAGCCATGTCCACTTTGGCTTTGTTTGTTTGAGCGTCTAACTGAGTTAAGGAAAGGAAAATCGTAAGGATCAGAAAACCAACTTGTTTCATGTTGTGCTTTTTTAATTTTAAAAACTACAAATTTACATTATTAGCTATGAATAACGGCTTTTAAGCCACTATTATTTTGTCGGAGAATGTTGTTAATTTTACGGCACTTTTTTAAAAGGGGGGCTGCCTCTCAAAATCATAATTTTATCGAATGAATAATCTGGAGATTCCTGCAAAGTATGATCCCTCAAAAACTGAGGATAAATGGTATTCCTATTGGATGAACCAAGGCTTTTTCCGTTCTGTGCCTGATTCAAGGGAGCCTTACACGATAGTCATACCTCCCCCAAATGTTACGGGTGTGCTGCACATGGGGCACATGCTCAATAACACCATTCAGGATATTCTGGTCAGAAGGGCCAGAATGCTGGGTAAAAATGCCTGCTGGCTGCCTGGTACGGATCATGCCTCGATTGCTACTGAGGCCAGGGTGGTAGCCAAATTGCGCGACCAGGGTATTAAAAAGACAGATATTACCAGGGATGAATTTATCGGACATGCCTGGGAATGGACCGAAAAGCATGGCGGTATAATTTTGGAACAGCTGAAAAAGCTGGGCGCATCATGCGATTGGGACCGGACCAGCTTTACCATGGATCCCGCCCTGTCGGAAAGTGTTCTGAAGGTATTTGTTGACCTGTACCGCAAGGGTTATGTTTACCGCGGCGTTCGAATGGTTAACTGGGATCCTCAGGCAACGACCGCAATCTCCGATGAGGAGGTAATTTATAAAGAGGTACAATCGAAATTGTATTATGTAAGGTACCCCATTGTTGGAGAGATAGATAGCTATCTTACAGTTGCCACCACACGACCAGAAACGATCCTGGGGGATACTGCCATCTGTGTAAATCCGAATGATCCCCGTTATCAGCACCTTAAAGGTGCGAGGGTTATTGTACCCATGGTAAACCGGGAAGTTCCGGTAGTTTTTGATGAATATGTGGATATTGAATTTGGTACGGGAGCCTTGAAAATAACTCCGGCTCACGATACCAATGACTATACAATCGGATTGAAATTCGGACTGAAAGTTATAGATGTTTTCAATGACGACGGAACGGTGAGCGCCAAGGCCGGATTATTTGCCGGTATTGATCGCTTTGAAGCCAGAAAACTGGCTGTGGCCGAACTTGAACGGACAGGGAGTTTAGTAAAGACAGAGGAATATACCAATAAACTGGGCTTTTCAGAGAGAACTTCCGCGGTAATTGAACCGAAATTGTCGAGGCAGTGGTTTATCAGCATGAAAGAGCTTGCCGAACCTGCCCTGATAAATGTTATGAATGATGAGGTGAGGCTGATCCCTGCCAAATTTAAAAATACCTACCGGTACTGGATGGAAAACATCAAGGATTGGTGCATTTCACGACAGCTATGGTGGGGACACCGCATACCGGCATGGTACCTGCCCGATGGCAGGGTGGTAGTGGGTATCGATGAGCAGGAAGCCCTTTCTGAAGCCTGGAAACTTTCCGGCAATAAGGATCTGAAGATTTCAGATTTATCGCAGGATGAGGATGTTCTGGATACCTGGTTTTCCTCGTGGCTCTGGCCGATTTCTGTTTTCGATGGCATACGCAATCCCGAAAATGCAGATATTAAATACTATTATCCTACTAATGACCTGATTACTGCACCGGATATTTTGTTTTTCTGGGTGGCAAGAATGGTTATTGCCGGATATGAGTACCGTCAGGAAAAGCCGTTCAGCAATGTTTATCTGACAGGAATGGTGCGGGATGCCCAGCATCGCAAGATGTCGAAATCGCTTGGAAATTCTCCTGATCCGCTTGACCTGATCGCAAAATACGGAGCGGATGGCGTGCGGGTGGGGATGCTTTTATGCTCCTCAGCCGGCAATGACCTTTTGTTTGATGAAACTTTAACTGAACAGGGACGTAATTTCGGTAATAAAATATGGAACGCCTTCCGGCTGATTTCAGGATGGGAGGTTGCAGAATATATTGGTCAGCCCGAAACCTCGAGGCTGGCAAATGAGTGGTTTATTGCCAGGCTTAACCAGGAACTGGCCATATTGAATGATCATTTCACAAAATACCGTTTATCGGAGGCTTTAATGGCTGCCTATAAATTGTTCTGGGATGACTTTTCATCGTGGTATCTTGAGATCATCAAACCGGCATACGGAAGCCCGATTGATAAAATTACCCGGGACCAGGCATTCGGCATCATGGAGAAACTCATGCTGGTTCTGCATCCCTTTATCCCCTTTATAACCGAAGAAATCTGGCAGAGAGTTGCCACAAGGCTGCCCGGAGAATCTGTTATGGTTTCCCTGCTGCCTGTGGCAGAGAGTTTTGATAGTGAGCAGATTGAGCGGTTTGAAAGGATGAAGGAGGTTGTAGGGTTTGTACGTTCAGTGCGTGCAGAGAAAAACATTCCGGTTAAAACACCACTCTCTCTGGAAGTTAAAACAACCGACAGCACCTATGATAAATACCTAGATTCAATTCTGATCAAGCTCTTGAATCTGAGTTCAGTAAATGAAATAGAACAGAATTCTTCCGGATCTGCCAGTCAGGTCATCCGGTCGGTAGAATATTATGTGCCGCTTGCAGGGTCGGTTGACGTAGCCGTTGAAACGGAAAAGCTACAAAAGGAACTTGCCTATACACTGGGTTTTCTGGATACGGTAAACAAGAAACTGGCAAATGAACGTTTTGTCAACAATGCCCCGGCTCAGGTACTGGAAACCGAGAAGGCCAAACTGGCCGATGCGGAAGCGAAGATCAGGGCTTTGCGAGAACAAATCGAAGCATTAGGGGGATAAAACAATGATGGACAATACCTTTTTGTTCAGGGCAAACCCGCTGGAGCAGTTTTTACAGAAGTCTTCAAAGGATTTTACCCGGGATGATATCATCCGGTTCGTTTCCGGTAATGGAATCAAGATGCTGAATTTCAGATATGTTGCTGAAGATGGCAAGCTCAAGATTCTGAATTTCGCCATTCACAGTCTGGAATACCTGGAGACGATTCTTTCAACCGGTGAGCGCGTTGACGGGAGCAGCCTGTTTTCCTACATTGAAGCTGCCTCAAGTGACTTATATGTGATCCCCAGATTTTCAACGGCATACATAAATCCCTTTTCGGTGGTTCCAACTCTCGATATCTTATGTTCATTTTATACCAGCGAGGGAAAGCCGCTTGAAACTGCACCGGAATATATTCTCCGAAAAGCTCATAGATTGTTCAGGGAGCGCACCGGCTTTACCTTCAAGGCCATGGGCGAACTTGAATATTATGTGCAGGGTAAAAAGGAAGAGCTGTATCCAGCTGAAGATCAAAAGGGTTATCATTCCGCAAGTCCGTTCAGCAATTATGAGTTTATCAGGCTCGAAGCCATGGACCTTATTGCCCGTTGCGGAGGCAGGATAAAATACGGACATAGCGAGGTGGGTAATTTTAATACTGATGCTGAAAGTTTTGAGCAGCATGAGATCGAGTTTCTGCCGGTTGAGGTGGAGGATGCTGTTGATCAGTTGATACTTGCCAAGTGGATTTTAAGGCAGCTCGGAGAGAAATATGCCGTTAACATCAGCTTCGCCCCGAAAATCACAGTTGGTAAAGCCGGATCAGGCCTCCATGTACACATGTACCTGGAAAAAGATGGACGGAATGTTATGGTTGACAACAGCCATCTGAGCGATACCGCAAAACGCATGATTGCCGGATTGATGGACCTGGCCGGTCCGCTCACTGCATTCGGCAATACCATTCCCACTTCTTACCTCAGGTTAGTGCCTCATCAGGAGGCTCCTACCAACATTTGCTGGGGCGACCGTAACCGGTCGGTTCTGGTGAGGGTTCCACTTGGCTGGCTGGGAGGAGTGAATATGGTCAGTGATGCGAATCCTCAGGATAAAGACCTCAATTACGCAGGGATCAGCAAGCAAACAGTGGAAATCAGGAGTCCTGACGGTTCGGCGGATTTGTATCATCTGTTTGCCGGACTTGTGGTTGCGGCGCTTCATGGATTGGAAATGCCCGACGGATTGCAAAAAGCGGAATCCCTTTATGTGGATGTCAATATATTCAGGCCTGAAAATAAAAAGAGGCTTGATATGCTTGAGAAATTGCCTGATTGCTGTTACGGTTCAGCCGGTTTGCTCGAGAAACGAAGGGATGTTTTTGAAAAGAACGGAATCTTTCCGGCCAGAACAATCGACAGCTTTATTCAGAGACTCCGTTCATACGGGGATCAGGGAATGAGTGAACGGTTATTCGGAAAAACTGATGAGATCCGTACGCTCGTATATAAGTACCTCCATCATATGTAGCAGGTGCTCAGTCTTTGACGGGGACTTCAGGTAGCTTTTTCTTCTTGCGCGCCTGCTTGATGCTCATGTTCAACTCGAACCCGATGAGCAAAACCAGGGAGTTTACATTCAACCAGATCAGAAAGACGATCAGGGTTCCGATGGAGCCGTAAAACTTATTGTATTGTCCGAAATTATTGATGTATGCTGAAAATCCCACTGATGTCAGGATAATAAAGAAGGAACTCAGAATACTTCCGGGAGTTATGAACTTGAATTCACTTCGCCTGGCCGGGGCCAGATAATACAGGAAAGATATGCTGAAGAAGGTGCTGATCAGAATAAATAGCCATTTCCCGTTTAGCAGCAGGGCAATCAGGAATTTATTGGTGAGGATATTTCTGGATTCCAGGAAATTTATCACGGTACCTGAGAAGATAATGAGGATAACTGCCAGGGAGATCAGCATGCCAAAGATTACAATCAAAATAATGGAAACCAATTGACGGTTGATCCAGGTACGGTTTTCACGGTTGTGATAGCTGGCATTGAAGGCATTTATCAGTGCAGCAATACCTCCGGTTGCAAAAAACACTGAAAGTATAAAGCCGAAGGAGAGCAGGTCGTTCCTTTTTCTCATCACAATTTCCTGGATGGAACTCTTTACTGCGGAGTATACATTGGCCGGCATCAGGTCTTCCAGCGTTGTCATCATGACCTGTTGAAAGTTTTCAATCGGAATATAGGGTATCAGGGTAAACAGCACAATTATTGCAGGGAAAACGGCCAGGAAGAAATTATACGCAATGGCAGAAGCCCGTGTGGCGAGTGTACCGCTTTTCGCACCTTTCATGAAGAAGAGTGATATTTCGTAAAGCGTCAAACCTTCGAATCCGGGTAGGATTGTCCGCTTTGCCAACTTAGTAATCAGTAAGTCAGCGGCTTGTAGTACCTGAGTTATTTTCTTTCGGATCATGATATTGCTTTCAGGCTCATGTCCAGACTGAAAATCTGGTGAGTCAATCCACCAACAGAAATATAATCAACTCCGGTTAAGGCATAATCCCTGATATTTTCGAGGTTTATCCCTCCGGATGCTTCAGTTTCTATCTGTCCGTTAATCAACCGGACTGCTTCACTGATCAATTCTGGTGTGAAGTTGTCCAAAAGGATGCGGTTGGCTTTGCCATGCTCCAGAATTTTGCGGACATCTTCAAGGGTCCTGGCTTCGATTTCTATATTAAGATTAAGATTATTGTTGTTTAAATATTCAACGGTTCTGTCCAGTGCCGGCATGATCCCCCCGGCATAGTCGATATGATTATCCTTGAGCAGGATCATGTCATATAATCCCATCCGGTGATTATAGCCGCCGCCAATCCGTACCGCTTCCTTTTCGAGGAATCTCATGTTGGGGGTGGTTTTTCGGGTATCCAGGATTTTAGCAGATGTTCCGCTTACCTGATTGACAAAAATGGCTGTACGTGTGGCTATTCCACTCATCCGCTGCATGATGTTCAGTACTAGCCTTTCAGTTTGCAGAATGGATTGCTGTTTCCCTGAAACAATAAAGGCTTTATCACCCGGCTTTATTCGGCTTCCATCTGCGATGAACACTTCAACAGTCAGAGCCGGATCGAAAGTTGTAAAAACTTTACAGGCGACATCGATTCCGGCAATCACTCCTTCCTGTTTTATCAGGAGAACGGCTTTGCCGGCTGCGTCCGCAGGAATGCAGGACAGGGTGGTGTGGTCGCCTTCTCCAATGTCTTCAAGCAGTGCATCTGCTATGAACTTTTCGAGTGGATCTGTTGTCATCGGAATAGTTTGTATCAAAAATATAAAGAAAGTATAAATTGGCGCGGAAATTGTAAATTGTTGAGCCTTTATTGATCGATCGATTTATGGAACAACCGGCTGAAATCAGGTCGCGCGACCTGCTGATTTCTTTTCGTTTTCTTTTTGCTGCAGTCATTCTGCTGCTGGTTGCCCTGATCATAGATCCCATAGCCCACCAGAAAGAACCGGTGAAAGTATATCCAGCTCAGATAGAGAAGGACTTCCATCGAAAATTAAAATTTCTTGACCACACTTCGAATGAGGTCATGTTGCAGGTTTCAAAATCAGGCTGGCCGGCTGTGCTGCATTCGGATCCCGGATTTACGAGTCACTATGCTAATGATAATGACGGTATTGCCATTTTTATATTGCAGAAGGATTCCATGCTGTTCTGGTCAGATAATTCCCTGGTTGTTGAAACAAAGGATCTTCTTCAGATGGAAACATCGAGGGTTTACAACCTGCCCAATTGTTCTGTTTATACCCGGGTTTACTCGTCCCCCGATTTTGTAATTGTCGGATTCGTTTTTTTAAAGAAGTTTTTCCCATATAATAATGAGCTGGTTACTAATGCATTTCTGGTAGGCAGCGATATACCGGAGTCATACCGGATCAGTATCCCCCCGATTCCTAATGCCATAAATGTTACGGATGAGCGCGGGCAGTTCGCATTTTCCATTATTCCAAGCCAGGAGGTCTCCTCAAGGGAGACGTTGCATTGGCTGACCCTGTTTTTTTATTTCGCGGTTTTTGGATTTATCTTATTGTATTTCAGTGATATGATGAAGCTGGCCCAGCGGATCAGATCATCAGGCTTGTGGCTGCTAGCCCTGCTGGCGGACTTGTTGATTGTCAGGTGGTTTTTATGGGAATTTCGCGCGCCGCATTGTGTTTTTAATTTACCTCTTTTTACAAGATTTGATCATCCTCATATTTTTTTGGAGTCACGCGGGGATGTGCTGATCTCCATTGTTTTGCTGCTATTTTTTGCCTATTGGTTTTCCCGGCTCTTTGAGCTTTTCCCGGCCCGTGGATCCGGTCCCGCGGACAAAGGTGATAAACGGCTTGTTCAAAGCATGGCCATGGCCGGCTGGCTGTTGGCTGTTGTCTCTTTTTTTGGAACCATCTGGCTGATTCGTTATCTATTGCTGCAACGTTCGGGACTGTTGGAAATCTACCGGATTCTCAATGTCAATTTTTCGAATTTGCTTGATATCCTGATGCTGGTTGGGATTCTGATTGCCTTTGTGCTGATATTGTACCGGCTCATAAACCGGATCAAATCACGGCAGACGTGGATTCAGGGGATTATCGGACTCCTGTTGATGTCGGTACTTGGTTTTGGGTTGGCTAGAGATTCCTCGGCACGCCCGGAATGGGGCAGCCTGGTATTTTTTCTAATTCTGTCGGTAGTTTTCCTCTCCATCCGGAAATATCACCGGATCCGTTTAAATCATGGCCTGGTAACCGTTGTACTGGTGCTGATTTCAGCATTTATGGTTTATTCGGTAAATCGGATAAACCAGGTTAAGGAGACTGATCAACATAACATGATCCTTAGCAAGTTGTCGTCAGAACATGACCAGATTGCCGAGATGCTCCTGACCCAGGTCGATCCTGAAATGGAATCAGATTCGATTCTGTCGGGATTGGTTCTTGACCGTAAAATGAAACCGGATGATCAGCAAATGGCGATCACCAACTATCTGAAAAATAAATATTTCGGTTTATATTGGAACCGGTTTGAGATACAAGCCTATTCCTGCGATCACGCAAGCAGGATCGTTATTCAGCCGGATAATTCTGAAGAAGGGTGCCTGGATTTTTTCGTGCGTGACAAGCGCGACCGGTATGGAAAGATTCTCCCACGGACGAAAGGCTTTTTTTATCTCGACAATTTCGACGGGGTAATTGAATATCTTGGCGTATACAATTACAAAACTCCCGATACCCTTACCCGGTCGAGTCTCATTATAAATATTTATTCCCGGTTTGTAGCTCAGGAGCTTGGATATCCTGAATTGCTGATCACCGGAAAGATCGATCGTGACAGTCTTGATCAGAGTTACTCCTATGCGAAGTATCATTTGGGTAATCTTCAACTGACCAGCGGGGATTATGATTACAGTCTTTCCAGTGATGTTTATCCGGGTAAGACGGGTGAGGTTGTTGGTTTTAAGATGGATGGATTTAATCATTGGATCAAGAAAGTAGATAATAATAACGAGATCGTCATCAGCCGTCAGTCCAATAAAACTGAAGACAGTCTGGTAACATTTTCCTATATTTTTGTTTTTCTGTTTCTGTTCTGGATGCTTTTCAACCTGGTAGTTTCGTGGCCCCACGGTTTGAGGTTGCCTGTTTTAGGGTTGAAACAACGGATCCAATTCAGCATGGTGACTTTTCTGGTGTTTTCCTTCATGCTGATCGGTGGGGGTATGACCTATTATGTGATTCAGCAATACAAGCAGAGTAACCGAAAGCTTATTACCGAAAAAACTGAATCACTCCTTGCAGACCTTCAGGGCAAGATTGCGAAGGCGACAATCCTGACAAAGGATTGGCAGGACGACAGTTTTCGGGACCTCAATGAGTTGATGATCAAGTTTTCCTATGTTTTCAATACCGACATGAATATTTTTGATCCGTACGGTAATCTGATCGTTTCATCCCGGCCTGAAGTTTTTGAATATAATCTTGCCGGTCATAAAATGAATCCACGAGCGTATGACGTTATGCACCATCAGGGAAAGCCGAGATTTATTATCCGGGAAAGTATCGAGAGCCTTGGGTATTATTCCTCCTATGTTCCTTTATATAACCAGAATAATAAGCTTCTCGGGTACTTGAACCTTCCGTATTTCAGCCGGCAGAGTGAAACCACCCGTGAAATATCAACCATTGTGGTGGCCATGGTAAATGCCTATTTTATTCTGATCCTCCTCACAATTTTCCTTGCAGTAATCCTTGCCAATCAGGTTGCCCGGCCTTTGCAGCTTTTGCAAAGCAAACTAGCTGGACTGAGATTTGGGAAAAAGAATCAGACTATTGAATATCAGAGAGATGATGAAATTGGAAGGTTGGTAAAGGAGTATAACCGGATGGTCAGTGAGCTACAGTCCAGTGCAGAGAAGCTGGCCCGTTCAGAGCGTGAGAGTGCATGGAGGGAGATGGCGCGTCAGATTGCACATGAAATAAAGAATCCCCTGACCCCAATGAAGCTGAGTGTTCAGCATTTAAGAAGGGCCTGGAAGGACAAGGCTCCTGATCTGGATAACCATATCGACAGGATGACCAATACCCTGATTGACCAGATTGACAGCCTTTCGAACATCGCCAATGAGTTTTCAAAATTTGCCCAGGTTCCGGGTGCTCATTTTGAGGCTATCGACCTGACTCAGAAAATACAGCGCATCACACATCTTTTTGAAGATACCTGTAAGATTAACCTGATCAAACATTTTAGGGGATCCCGCGAGATTTTGATTTTTGCCGATCCCGAACAGGTGATTCAGGTGTTCAATAATCTGATCCGGAATGCGATTCAGGCTGTACCGGACGGTGTGGAGCCGGTGGTGGATATTTCAATTGATGCGGGTGAAGAAGAGGTGGTAGTTACGGTTACCGATAATGGAACCGGGATTGCGGAGGAATTACAATCCAGGCTGTTTGAGCCCAATTTTACCACGAAATCTTCGGGTATGGGATTAGGATTGGCCATAGCCAAGAAAATCATGGAAGGATCAAATGGAAAGATCTGGTTTGAAACCCGAAAAAATGCGGGGACCAGTTTTTATCTCGGATGGCCGTTGTTTAAGCCGGAATAGTTTACCAGTTGATTATTGAACTGGTATCTCGGTTGCTGAGGTTCAGGCTGCGGTCGACTACATAAAACTCATATCTGAATATATCGAATGGCAGCGGATCGGCGCCTGAATAAGGGTATTCAATGGTTACGGAAATGTCAGCAACCAGGGTTTTATTCTGACCGGTCGGAGTCAGATTGGGGATCCTGTATTTCTTTAACCCATCGGGGGCCGGAACTTCGGTGAAAACCCCGTCAACAGATTTATATTCCTGCAGAAAGAGGTTGTGATAGAATACACTGTCCTGATTAAATGGGCCCGTTGTATCGGTTAACCCAAGTCCTATATCGCCATTGCCATCTATAAGATGAAAAGTCAGGGTAACCCTCTTAACGGGGTTGTCCAGTACATCCGTCGAATCCTTCGCAATAACCGATGTAAAACTGATCATCGGTACATCGGGGTAATCAACAACCTTGGTGCAGGCTGCCAGGAGCAGCAACGCAATGTATTTGGCCGGAGATGGCAATCTGAACTTCATGTGAATTATTTTTCCCTGAAAAAGATTTGAATCGGAACTCCGGTAAAGTTAAAGTTTTCACGGATTTTATTTTCCAGATAGCGTTTGTATGGTTCCTTGATGTATTGAGGAAGATTGCAGAAAAAGGCAAAAGACGGAGTCTGATTCGGTAGCTGGGTGGCATACTTGATTTTGATGAATTTGCCCTTATTTGCAGGAGGAGGATAAGCAACGATCAGCTCCTGAAGGAGTTCGTTAAGCTTATGAGTAGGAACTTTCTGGCGCCGGTTATTGTATACCTCTATAGCTGTTTCGAGAGCTTTCAAAACCCTCTGTTTTGTGATCGTAGAGGTAAAGATGATTGGCACATCTGTATAGGGTGCGATTTTTTCGAGAATGTCCTTGGTGAATTTCTTGGTGGAGTGGGTATCCTTCTCCACCAAATCCCATTTATTCACCAGGATCACCACGCCCTTGCGGTTACGCTGAATATTGCCGAAGATGGTCATGTCCTGGGCTTTGATGCCTTCGGTGGCATCGATCATGAGCAAACAGACATCTGCATTTTCAATCGCACGGATTGATCGCATAACGGAGTAGAATTCAACATCTTCCGATACTTTTGCCCGTTTTCTCAACCCTGCCGTATCGACGAGAAAAAAGTCGAGGCCAAATTTCTGATACCGGGTATGTATAGAATCCCGGGTGGTACCTGAAATGGGGGTCACGATATTCCGGTCGACTCCGATCATGGCATTGATGAATGATGATTTGCCGACATTCGGGCGACCGACAACGGCAAATTTGGGAATATCTGGTTCCTCTTCAAATTCAGCTCTTTCGAAAGCGCCGGTAACAGCATCGAGGAGTTCACCGGTACCGGTGCCGTTCACGGCAGAAACAGGGAATATCTCCCCCAGTCCGAGACTGAAGAATTCATTGGCCTCCATGAACCGTTTGTTATTGTCGGCCTTGTTAACGGCCAGGAAGGTCGGCTTTTTAGCTTTACGTAAAATTCCGGCAACAGTCTGGTCGAGGTCGGTGATCCCGGATTCAACATCAACGGTAAAGATAATGACATCTGCTTCCTCAATGGCGAGGATAACCTGCTTGCGGATTTCCTCTTCAAAAACGTCATCCGAGTTCAGAATATATCCACCGGTATCAATAATTGAGAATTCATGACCGTTCCAGAATGCCTTGCCGTAATGCCTGTCGCGGGTAACCCCGCTGGATTCATGAACGATAGCCTGCCGGGATTGTGTAATCCGGTTGAACAGGGTTGATTTGCCGACATTTGGCCGGCCAACGATTGCAACAATATTTGCCATAATAATTTCTTTCTGTATCAGAGTTCATAGCCGAAAGATTTCAAACTGTCGGGTCTGTTTCTCCAATCCTGGGCCACTTTTACGAACATTTCTAAAAATACTTTTTTCCCGAAAAAAATTTCGAGATCTTTTCTTGACTGCATTCCGACCCGTTTGAGCGATGATCCTTTGTGGCCGATGAGGATTCCTTTCTGGGAATCGCGTTCAACATAAATTACCGTTCGGATGCGGATAATATCTGGTTCTTCCTTAAATTCTTCCACTACCGGTTCCACCGAATAGGGAATTTCCTTGTCGTAGTATTCAAGAATCGCGCCACGAATTATTTCGGTTACAAAAAACCTTTCCGGGCGATCCGTCAGCTGGTCCTGATCGAAATAGGGCGGATTTTCGGGCAATAATGCCAGAATTCTGTCGAAGAGATTGTCGAGGTTGAATTTGAGTAAGGCGGATGTTGGAAAGATTTCCGCTTTAGGAAAAATGGTGTGCCATTTTTCAACCAATACTTCAACCTGCTGCTGGTTGCTGATATCTATTTTATTCAGGATCAATATCAGGGGAACCTCAGATTGCTGTACGATGGAGATGATATCCGGGTTTTTATCCGATGTTTCCAGTACATCGGTCACATACAGGAGGATATCAGCATCTGAGAGAGCCGACCGGGCGGATCTGACCATTGCTTCCTGCAGTTTGTATGCAGGTTTGATCATTCCGGGGGTATCTGAATAGACTATCTGGTAATCATCGCCGTTAACAATCCCGAAGATACGGTGTCGGGTAGTTTGAGATTTTGCAGTAATCACCGACAGGCGTTCGCCTACCAGGGCGTTCATTAAAGTGGATTTACCCACGTTTGGATTACCAATAATATTGACGAAGCCGGATTTCATGATGTTATTGAATGTCGGGTGAAGGATAATGCTTATTGTTTCATTTTGAGCCAGCCAACCTCTTTCGGGCTCATGAATCTCCATTTTCCGCGGGCCAGGGTTTTCTTGGTCAGTCCGGCAAAATAAACCCTGTCGAGTTTAACGATTTCCAGGCCAAGATGTTCAAACATTCTTCTTACAATCCGGTTTTTTCCGGAATGGATTTCAACTGCGAGGTCTTTTTTTGACTGGGGATCGATAAAAGAGATCGCATCAACCTTCATGAGGCCATCTTCGAGCTCAATTCCTATGATCAGGGATTCCAGCATTGCCTCAGTTACGTTTTGAGCGGTACGCACCTCATATACTTTTTTAACCTTGTATTTGGGATGAGTGAGTTTGCTGGCCAGGTCCCCATCGTTTGTGAGGAGCAGAACACCTGTGGTGTTTCTGTCGAGACGGCCAACCGGAAAAATCCTTTCGGTTGTGGCATTCTGAACGAGATCAAGAACGGTACGACGGCCTTCCGGATCATCCGTTGTTGTTAAGGTATCTTTGGGTTTATTCAGTATAATATAAACCTTACGTTCATTTTTAATGGTTTTCCCGTTTACCTTAACGATATCACCGGGATGAACCTGGGTGCCCATTTCAGTTGTTTTTACTCCGTTTACTTCCACAACACCCCTGCTGATCAAGTCGTCAGCATCCCGTCTGGAGCAGATGCCTGATGAGGCAATGTATCTGTTCAGGCGAATATTATCGAGCTGGAAGGTCTTATTAACGCTAAATGGTTTCCTGTTCACTTTACTTAAATTATTGAGTTTGCAAAGGTTGGCAAAAAAAAGTTCCCCGTTGCAAAGTTATCAGGAAAACTCAATACCTTGCCGGTTCGATAATCACTTTATGACTCTTATCAAATCAATTTCAGGTATACGGGGCACTATTGGAGGCCGCCCCGGTGAGGGATTAACGCCCTTAGATATAGTTAAGTTTACAGCTGCTTTCGGCACATGGGCCCTTCACCAGGTGAAAACAACCCAGAAGAAGCCGGTTATGGTGGTTGGCAGGGATGCCAGAACATCCGGTTTACTGGTTGATTCAATCGTTTGCTCCACGCTGAATGCCCTGGGTATTGATGTTGTCAATGCAGGGCTTGCCACTACCCCGACGGTTGAAATGGCTGTGCCTGAGGTTGGAGCTATTGCTGGTATTATATTGACTGCCAGCCATAACCCTGGTCAATGGAATGCGCTGAAACTGGTTAACCGTCATGGGGAATTCATTTCGGGTGAGGAGGGGGAGGAAGTATTGTTGCTTGCCGCGCAGGAAATGTTTGAATTTGTTCCGGCCGAAAAATTAGGGTCATCCACTGTTCATGATTTCCTTTCCTACCATATTCAAAAGGTTTTGGAATTGCCTGAAGTAAACCGCGAGGCCATCAAACGGGCCAATCTGGTGGTGGTTGTGGATGCGGTGAATTCTGTTGGAGGGGTAGCTGTTCCGGCACTCCTGGAATCTTTGGGGGTAAAGGTCGTCCGGCTGAATTGTGTGCCTGACGGAAATTTTGCGCATAATCCGGAGCCTTTGCCCGATCATCTGGAAACCCTTGCTGATGCGGTTGTTAAAAATCATGCCCATCTGGGGATTGCCGTCGACCCTGATGTTGACCGTCTGGCGCTGGTGAATGAGGATGGAAGTTTTTTCGGGGAAGAATACACGCTCGTGGCAGTAGCCGATTATATCCTGGGGAACAAGTCCGGCAACACGGTTTCAAACCTGTCATCGAGCAGGGCACTGAGAATCATTACCGAGAAGCATGGCGGATCCTATCTGGCAACACCGGTTGGTGAGGTACATGTGGTGGCCGGAATGAAACAGAGCGGAGCTATTCTCGGTGGGGAAGGAAATGGCGGCATCATTTTCCCGGCACTGCATTATGGCAGGGATGCACTGGTTGGAATCGCCTTATTCCTCTCTTATTTTGCCATCAAAGCGGAACCCATGTCGCTGATCAAAAGTGGCCTTCCAGCATTCGAAATGGCCAAGAAGAGGATTGATTTGCCAAGCGGGACGGATGTGCAGAGAATTTTCGATGCCATAAAGAATGGCTACAAAAGTTATCCGGTAATAACATCGGATGGTTTGAAGATAGAATTTCCGCGTGGATGGGTTCATTTGCGCAAATCAAATACGGAGCCCATCATCCGGGTTTATTCTGAAGCCGGAACTTTTAAGGAGGCTGAAATGCTCGGTAATCAATTTGTTCAGGAAATCCACGATTTTGTTAAGAAGTGTTAAAATATCCTAATTGCGATGTGATTGTATTTATCATCCGGTTTGCTTAGATTAAGTTTGCAGTTGGATAAATATTTTCAACAATTTTACTAATCCCATTTGTTATGAAAAGACGTTGGGTCTTTGGAGTTATACTTGTAACAGTTCTTGCTGCAGTGGTTATATACAGTGCCACCCGGAGCGAAAAAACCGTGATGATCAAGGCGGTGGTTGAATCCGGGAAATTTGATGTCATAGTTAGTACTACCGGCGAACTTCAGGCTTTAAATTCAGTTGATATACGCGGTCCCGAAGGTTTGCGGGAAGCCCGTGTTCATAATGTTAAACTCGTTGACCTGATCCCTGAAGGCAGTGTGGTGAAAGCCGGCGATTATATTGCCAGTCTGGATAAAACTGATGCTACCACAGCACTTCAGTCTATGGGCGACCAGATCGAGCGTGATGAAGCCTCTTTGAGGCAGACCCAGCTGGATACCACAATGAGCTTGCGTGATTACCGAAATCAGATCAAAGATCTTGAATATGCACTGGAAGAAAAACAGATCATTCTGGATCAATCGAAATATGAACCACCGGCAACTATCAGGCAGTCGGAGATGAACCTTGATAAGGCAAAAAGAGCTTATGAGCAGGCAAAAACAAATTATGCATTGCGAAAGGAACAGTCGGAAGCCTCCATGGTGAAAGCTGAAATCAACCTGAAAAGGCAGTATGAGCAGCGCAACGAAATTGTAAAGGTACTGGATGCTTTTACTGTTTTTGCTCCGCAGGATGGTATGGTTATCTATAAGAAAGAATGGGGCGGTGCCAAACGGAAAGTCGGCTCCCAGATATCAGCCTGGGATCCGGTTGTGGCTACACTTCCCGATCTGTCGAAAATGGTATCGAAAACCTATGTTAATGAGATAGATATTAGTAAGATAAGTGTTGGTCAAGAAGTTACCATCGGTGTGGATGCATTCCCGGAGAAACAATACACCGGTAAAGTCACCGAAGTGGCTAATGTTGGAGAACAATTGCCGAATTCAGATGCAAAAGTGTTTGAAGTCGTTGTTCTACTCAATGAAAGTGATACCACACTCAGGCCGGCCATGACCACCGTTACACAGATCCGCACCAATTCGTATGAGAATGTGAAATTTGTGCCACTTGAAGCGGTTCATTCAACGGATTCCATGTCATATGTTCACCTGGTATCCGATAATGTTCGCCAGATCATTGATCTGGGCGAAGCCAATGAGAATTTCATTATTGTGAAAGAAGGCCTGGAAGCCGGAACAGAGGTATACCTTACCGTACCTGCCGGTGCTGAGGAATTTGAGGTAAAGGGCTGGGATATTTATGAAAAAGTTAAAGAGCGCAGAATTGCCGAAGAAAAGAAGAAAAAGGAAGATATGGACCGTATGCAGAAGGAGCAGGCTGAACGGATGAAACTGTTGGAAAGTCAGGGTCCGGCTCAGGGAATGCCGAATATTGATATGAAGAATATGACCAAGGAACAGCGTGATATGATGCAGAAAATGATGAAGCAGGGCGGCGGCATGCAGAGGGCAGAGGGTGCCCGGGCTATGCCGGGTGGCGGAGGCGGTGGAATGAGAATGCAGACACAACGCTAATTCAACAACAATGTTCAGACGCTATTTTCATGACATAATCATTGCTGTTGAGGCTATAATGGCCAATAAGCTGAAATCGGTGCTTACCGCACTCGGGATCATCTTCGGCGTAGCCGCGGTAATCAGCATGCTTGCGATTGGCCAGGGTGCGCAGAAAGAAATCCTGGACCAGATCAAACTCGTCGGAGTAAACAATATAATTATTGAACCCATTATTGACCAGTCGTCAACAGGAACTTCCGAAGAAGGGAAGAAAGAGTCGAAAAAGTTTTCGAACGGCCTGAATTTAATGGATGTTAAAGCCATAATGGAAGTCATCCCAACGGTAAAGGCAGTCAGCTCTGAAGTTCAGCTGAACTCATTTGTTCAGCATAATCAGATCCGGCGTCCTACTGTTTTAATGGGAGTCAGCCCTTCCTATTTTACCCTGTTCAATCTCGGATTGGAAAAGGGTAACCTGTTCAATCCCATACATGAAGAATCCGGACAAGCCGTGTGTGTGATCGGATCGAACGTTGCTGCCCTGCTTTTTCCTGCTGAAAACCCTCTTGATCAGTTTATCAAGGTAGGGCATAACTGGCTGAGGGTTATCGGTATCCTGAATCAGCGTGAAGTGGTGGTTGCCTCTTCTTCGGCCGGATTGGGAATAACCAATACAAACGATCAGGTTTTTGTACCTTCTAAAACCATGCTGATCCGATATCTCAACCGGGCTATCGCCAATCGTAAAATTGGTGAAATTTCCTCAAGCATTCAGATGTTCGGTGGGATGGGCCGGGGGATGTCGTTTGCCCAGACCATTACAACAGGTAGCGATCAGGGGACCACCGAAAATGTGAATTATCATCAGCTGGATAAAATTGTTGTGCAGGTATATGATACCAAAGAGCTAAAAACTACTACAGAAATTATGACCCGCATGCTGATGCGAAGGCATAACGGGGTGGCCGATTTCAAGATAACGGTTCCGGAGCTTTTACTTAAACAGGAACAGCGGGCCAAAGATATTTTCAACATCGTTCTGGGTGCCATTGCCAGCATTTCACTGATTGTTGGCGGCATTGGCATCATGAATATTATGCTGGCTTCCGTAATGGAACGGATCCGGGAAATCGGAACCCGGCAGGCTATCGGAGCCTCACGAAAAGATATCGTGGTGCAATTCCTTTCGGAATCAACGTTGATCAGTATCGTTGGAGGATTGATCGGTGTGGTTCTGGGGATTATCCTGTCGGGATTAATTACCCAGTTTGCGGATATTAAAACTATTGTGAAACCTTTCTCGGTTCTGGTTGCTTTTGGTGTTTCTGCCGCAGTCGGGATAATCTTTGGATATCTTCCGGCGAAAAGAGCATCCGAACACGATCCGGTAGAATCCCTTAGGGCATCATAGCCAAAAAATAGAATTAAGACATTTAAGATCTTGCCAAATGAGAAAAAACGTTGTTGTAGTTATCGTTATCAGCCTTTTGTTCCCCCCGCTCCTACGGGCCCAGCAGTCCCAGGCCAGGCAGCTCGACCTGCAGGAGGTTATTGCGCTGGCACAGGCAAATTCGCTTGATGCACTTCTGGCCAAACATCGTTTTCGCAGCAGCTACTGGTCGTACCGGTCCTATAAGGCCAATTACCTGCCGTCAGTATCCCTGCAAACCGATATTGTCGACCTGAGCCGGTCGATTGTGAAGGATGTCGTTCTGGAAAACGGCGAATGGGTCACCAAATATGCCCCGTCGAACCGGTTAAGTTCAACGGTCAGCCTGGAGGCGAGCCAGAATATTCCGATAACAGGCGGACGTGTTTATGTCAGTTCTGAACTGGGCCGTCTCGACCTGCTCAATGATGACCCGGCGTCACTGATGTCAACACCGGTGAGCATCGGGCTGATGCAGCCGCTCTTCTCCTTTAATAAGTTTAAATGGCAGAAAAAAATAGAACCCCTCAAATTTGAGGAGGCCAAGAAGACTTACCTGAGTAACATGGAAGATGTTAATCTTAAGGCAGTAAGGTTTTTCTATGATCTTGCGCTGGCTCAGATGAATGTTAAGACTTCCCAGTTCAACGTTGCCAATAACGATACCCTCTACCAGATTGCCAAAGGACGTTTCGAACTGGGGATGATTGACCAGGGCGACCTGATGCAGATGGAACTTAACCTGCTGACCAGTACCGATAACCTGAACAAGAATATACTTGACCTTGAGGTTAAGAAATCCAATCTGAGGGTTTTCCTCGGCTTTAATGATAAGATTGGCATTGAACTGGCCACCACGCTGGATGTTCCAAAGATTAAGGTAGATGTTGACAGGGCAATTCAATATTCACGGGAAAACAACCCTACCATGCTGTCGATGGAACGATCAATCCTCGAAGCTCAGCAAAATGTTGCGAGGGTGCAATCAGATTCCCGGTTTTCAGCAAATCTGATCGCCAGTTATGGCCTCACCCAGCGTGCGGATGATATTTCGTCGGTTTATAAAAACCCGCAGGAATCTCAGCGGCTTAATATTGGTGTAACCGTCCCGATCCTCGACTGGGGCATGCGTAAAGGTCAGGTAAACATGGCCAAATCGAGCCTTCTGGTTACCGAAGTTAATGTGGAGCAGCAGAAAATTGATTTTGAACAGCAGGTTTTTCTTGACATCATGCAATTCAACATGCAGGATGAACAGCTGGTACTCGCCGCGAAAACGGATACCATATCCAGAACCCGTTATGACATCACCAAACAGAAGTTTATGCTCGGAAGTCTGGATGTTTTAAAGCTTAATGATGCTTTGGCTCAGAAGGATAGGGCAATTACCAATTATATGAGTGCCCTCCGGACCTACTGGAATTATTTCTACAACGTAAGGAAAACCACCCTGTGGGATTTCGAGAAAAACGTGCCGCTGGAGCAGAGTTATGATGACTTGGTGAAATAGATAATTAGATGATTGGAAAGAGGTGATTCCGATACTGGAATTGCCTCTTTTTTTTTCAATAATTACATTATATTTGCGCGTTCAAATTGGAACAGATTATAAAAGAATAATTTAAATCGGAAAAACATGCGTAATAAAGGAGCGATCAAGCTGGTAGCTATATTGTTGGCATTGGTTTGCGTCTACCAGTTATCCTTCACCTTTGTCACAGCCCGTATCGAGAAAAAGGCTGCCACATATGCCAAAGGCGATCCTATCAAGAAGATCTTTTACAAGGATTCCCTGTCCGGAGTGCCGGTCTACAACTTCCTGTGGCTGAAAAAGTATACTTACAGGCAGTGTCAGGAAAGGGAATTTAACCTTGGTCTCGACTTGAAAGGTGGGATGAACGTGATGATGGAAGTATCGGTTGTTGACCTGGTGCGGTCACTATCCAATTACTCAACTGACAGTACGTTTACCAAGGCTTTGAGGGTAGCAAGACAAAGATTATTGACGAGTCAGGATGACTTTGTAACCCTGTTTGGAAAAGCATTTGGGGAAATTGATCCAAATGCCAAGCTGGCTGCGGTATTCAATACCATTCAGCTGCGCGACAGGATCAAGTACAACTCAACCAACGAGGAGGTTCTGGATGTTTTGCATGCTGAAACCAAAATCGCCATTGACAATTCAGTAAAAATTCTTCGTGCCCGTATCGACCAGTTCGGTGTTGCACAGCCTAACTTCCAGGAAATGGGGAAAGCCGGCCGGGTGATGATTGAATTGCCGGGTATCAAGGACCATGAGCGTGTTAGAAAGCTTCTTCAGGTTTCAGCCAAGCTGGAGTTCTGGGAAACTTATGAAAATAATGAAGTTTACGGCTTTTTGCAGGATGCCAACACCAAATTGAGGGAACTCGAAACGGTTGCTGCCGCACCGGCAGATACGACCGCCAAAACTCCCGAGCAGATTGCTGCTGCAGCTGCCGATACTACAAAAAGCACCTTGCTGGACAAGCTGGAAAAAGATACCACTGCAACTGATGATCAGAACCTGGAAGCTTTCAGGAAGGAAAATCCGCTGTTTGTTATTCTGAGGCCTAATGCAGATAACAATGGTCAGCTTCAAACCGGACCGGTTGTCGGGTATTCGCACTTCCGTGATACCGCTGCCGTAAACCGTGCACTGGCTATACCACAGATAAAAAATATCTTCCCGTCAACTCTCCGGTTGTACTGGTCGGCAAAGGCTATCGACGGAAACCCTGAAATGTTTTCACTGGTTGCCATCAAAATGACGAACCGTGAAGGCAAACCTGCTCTTGATGGAGCCGTGGTTGTAAATGCAAAAAGTGACCTTGGCGGTACCAGTAACCAGCCTGAGGTTTCCCTGAACATGAACGGTGAAGGGGCCAAAATCTGGCAACGGTTAACAAAAGAAAATCAAGGCAGATCGATCGCCATTGTTCTTGATAACTATGTAAGGTCAAATCCTACCGTTCAGAATGAAATTTCCGGCGGCCGTTCATCGATTTCCGGTGGAGGGATGACTATCGAAGAAGCACAGGACTTAGCCAATATCTTGAATGTAGGGCGTATGGATGCCCCTGCACAGATTATTGAGGAAGTAATTGTAGGACCTTCACTCGGACGTGAAGCCGTTAATTCAGGGTTGCTTTCTTTCATCCTGGCCTTTATTCTGGTTCTCTTTTACATGCTTCTCTATTACAACCAGGCCGGTTGGGTTGCCAACGTAGCACTGGTTTCCAACGTATTCTTTATCATGGGGGTACTTGCTTCCCTCGGAGCAGTACTTACCCTGCCTGGAATAGCGGGTATTGTTCTGACCCTGGGTATGGCGGTTGATGCGAACGTTATTATATATGAACGTATCCGTGAGGAATTGCGGGCCGGCAAGGGAATCAAACTTGCGGTCAAGGAAGGTTACCACCATGCTATGTCGGCTATTATCGACGGTAACGTTACAACGATCCTTACCGGTATCATCCTTTATATTTTCGGTTCAGGTCCGATCCGCGGTTTCGCAACCACGCTCGTAATCGGTATTCTTACTTCACTTTTCTCCGCCATCTTTATTTCCCGTATTATTTTTGAATGGTGGCTGGACAAAGACAAGAAGATCAAGTTTGGCAACAAGTTTACCAATAACTTCCTGGTACATGCGAATCTTCAATTTATTGAGAAAAGAAAGTATATGTACATATTCTCCGCCGTTTTGATGCTTATCTCAATCGGCTCACTTGCTACAAGGAAATTAAACCTTGGTGTTGACTTCAAGGGAGGACGGACATTCACTATCCGCTTCGATCAGCCGGTTGATGTACAGGCACTGACACTGAGTATTGAGAAAGCAAGCAACGGCGTCGCCCCGCAGGTTAAGGTTTTCGGACCGACCAATCAGGTGAAGGTGATCACTCCGTTCATGATTGACAGCCAGGATGCAAGTGCTGCTTCAATTGTTGACCAGGCATTGTATGATGGGTGTAAATCACAGCTGGCTCCGGGAACCGATATGAAAACTTTCCTCGAGAAGAACAGACAGGACAGTCAGTTGGTAGGACCAACTGTTGCCAAGGACATCATGAGGGGTGCAATCCTGGCGGTATTCTTCGCCCTGGTAGTTATTTTCCTCTATATCCTGATTCGGTTCCGTACCTGGCAATTCGGATTGGGTGCTGTTGCCGCTCTTTTCCACGACTCAATTATTGTATTGGGAGCCTATTCCCTGCTATATAGTATCATGCCGTTCTCGATGGAAGTTGATCAGGCGTTTATCGCTGCCATCCTTACCATCATTGGTTATTCCATCAATGATACCGTGATCGTATTCGACCGTATCAGGGAGTATACCGGATTATACCGCAAACGCGGACGCCATGAACTATTTAATCAGGCGGTTGACTCTACCCTGGGCCGTACACTGAACACCGCAGGTACCACCTTAATCGTTTTGGTAGCCATCTTTATCTTTGGCGGACCATCCATCAGAGGGTTTGTATTTGCCCTTCTGTTCGGTATCGCATTTGGTACCTATTCTTCAATCTTCGTTGCTTCGGCAATTACGTATGATCTGCACAGGTGGAGCCAGAAAAGAAAAGGCTTGCCTGAAAATGAATAACACTCAAAACCCCGGACTTCGCTCCGGGGTTTTTTTTTATATCTTTGGCAAAAATCCAAGCAAATGGGTGGTGGAGAGATTATCGTTGTTCTATTGGCAGCCTTGCTTTTATTCGGGGCTGATAAAATGCCTGAAATAGCCAAGGGGGTTGCTAAGGGAATGCGGGAATTTCGCAAGGTTTCCAATGATATCAAGCGTGAATTCGAAGAGTCAACGCAGGATATCCGAAGCGATATCAACGATGTAACATCTGATGTGAAAAGGAATGCAGAGGAAGCCAATAAACACGTGCGCAGTTATATTGATGAATCTGAAGTTGCCAAGGATATCAAGGACATCGGTGACGATCTCAAAGGTTAGGCGCATTAACTTTTTTTAACAGATTCCCCAATCTTTCAGCTACTTCAAGGGCCATCCGGCTACCCCAAAATCTTATCTTTGGGCAAAATTTCGTTGTATGAAGAATGTTTTGCTGGGGCTGTTACTCTTTCTGCCTTTTTTTTCCGCTCAAAGCCTTAATGAAAAGAAACAGCTGGGTGCTGTGCGTTCAACGGGCAAAATCACGATCGACGGGCTGTTGAATGAACCTGTCTGGCAAAGCGCAAATACTGCCTCCGGATTTGTTACCTATTCCCCGACCATGGGGCTTCCTGAAACACAGAAGACTGAAGTAAAGGTGGTTTATGATAACACAGCAGTGTATTTCGGTGTTTATATGTATGATTCCGCTCCCGACAGTATTATGCGTGAACTCACTAAACGGGATCAGGTATCTGAAGGGAATGTTGACCGTTTTAAAATTTCACTGAATCCTTATAATGATGGGCAGAACCTTTTTGAATTTGAGGTTTCGGCAGCCAATGTCCAGGGCGATGTAAAACAGTCAGCTTCTGCATCAGCCAGTGAAAACAGTTATCGCCGCGGGGATTCCTCCTGGAACACTGTATGGTACAGTAAAGTGAGTTTTACCAGTGAAGGTTGGTTCCTCGAAGTCGAAATTCCATTTGCTGCCATCAGGTTTCCAAAGCAGGATGTTCAGGTTTGGGGTATCAATTTTCAAAGAACAGTTCGCCGTTCAAGGGAAACTACCACCTGGAATCCGATCGACCGGAAATTTGGGGAAGAGAGTCAGGTGGGGGAACTTTTAGGCATTCAGTCGGTAAAATCACCCATCCGGCTTGAATTGTATCCCTTTGCTGCCGGCTATTATCAGTTTTCACCTGATGGTAATGGGTTTTCCTATGCAGCCGGAATGGACTTGAAATATGGTATCAACGATGCCTATACATTGGATATGACATTGATTCCTGATTTCGGGCAAAGAAAGTCGGACCAGATTATTCTCAATCTTACCCCCTATGAGGTTAAATATTCGGAAAACAGGCAGTTTTTCACCGAAGGCATGGAGTTGTTTGATAAATCCGGGCTGTTTTACTCCCGAAGGATTGGAAAAAGGCCATCAGGTTATTCCGGAGTTTGGGATAAACTGGATGAAGGCGATAAAATCCTTCAAAATCCGGAAGAATCCAAATTGATCAACGTGACCAAAATCTCTGGTCGCAATACCAAAAATCTCGGTGTAGGATTTCTTAATGCCATGACGGCCAATACCTATGCCACCATTGCTGATCCGGAAGGAAATGAGGAACGTATCCTTACTGACCCGTTCAGTAATTACAGCATGATTGTGCTCGATCAGGTTTTTGGCAGGAATTCATATGTTAATCTGACCAATACCAATGTATTAACTCCTTCAACAACGAGAATGGCAAATGTTACCAATGCCTCGTTGAAATTGCGCGACAAGAATAACCGTTTCGGGGTTTCAGGAAGCGGCGCCCTGAGCCTGATTTATGATTCACTTACCGGGAAGCCGGTATCTGGCCATTCCATGTATTTCGCGATCGGCAAGTATGGTGGTGCTTTTACCACCTCCTATAATTTCGGATTGATGACCGATACCTATAATCCCAATGATATGGGTTATCTCCGGAATAATAATTCGATCGGGCACGACCTGTTGTTTTCGCACCGGTTTCTGGAGCCGTTCTGGATATTGAACTCGCTGAGTAACAGCCTCGGTTTTGAGTACAATATGATTTATAAGGGGAGGGAATATTCGGAATTCAATATCAGCTGGTCGACCCATCTTTTATACCGAAATTATTGGGATACACGTATATCGCTGGAATTGAGCCCGGTGGAAACGCACGACTGGTATGAACCAAGGGTTGCCGACCGGTATTTTGTGCGGCCCGCTTATTGGTTGTTCAATTTGGGCGGATCAACTGATTACCGTAAAAAAGTTGCAGCCGATGCTGGTGTTCAATTTTTTAGAAATGCCAAGGGTAATCATGCATTTCAGTTTAATATTTCACCCCGGTTAAGGCTCAATAATAAATTCAGCTTCTTTCCGTCTGTTAAATTTGTCAATGATCTTGGTGATGAAGGCTATGTGACCAGTCGGAGTGACGGCTCACTGGTTTTTGGTAATCGAAATATTCAAACGGTAACGAATTCCATGTCAGGGTCTTATGTTTTCAGCAACAAAGCGGCGCTCAGTTTGTCGGTACGTCACTATTGGTCGCAGGTTAAATATCTGAGATACTATTTGCTGGATGACCAAGGCGGTCTGGCAGATTATGCGGACTATCATGAGAATCAAAATATTGATTTCAATATCTTTACCATAGATCTTGAGTATTCGCTGAACTTTGCACCGGGCAGTTACCTTACCCTGGTTTGGAAAAACAATATTTCCAAAAGTGAAGCAATTGATCCTCAATCTTTTCTTTCCTATTGGGATAATCTGCAGGGAACCATGATATCTCCTCAGATCAATTCTTTTTCCGTGAAAGTGATCTACTATCTGGATTATAAGCGGGTGTTGCCTGGTACCAGAAGGTGACCTTTGTCAGCATCCGATTATTCCGTTACTTTTACAGTAGAAAGAGAATTATTTTATGATCCGTGTTCAGGAAATCAGGAAGTCGTTCGGGAGCCTTGAGGTGCTCAAAGGGATTGATCTGCAGGTAGCTGCCGGTGAGATTGTTTCAATAGTCGGCCCAAGCGGAGCCGGTAAGACCACCCTTCTTCAGATCATGGGTACCTTGAACCGGCCTGATGCCGGTCAGATCTGGATCAGGGATACCGGCATCAGTTCGATGGATGACCGTAAACTTGCCGCCTTCCGTAATCGTGAGATCGGATTCGTTTTTCAATTTCATCATCTCCTGCCTGAATTTACAGCACTCGAGAATGTTTGCATTCCTGCCTATATCTGTAAAACCCCAAGGGCTAAAGCCGAGAAGCGGGGTGCAGAACTGCTGGATTACCTGCGGCTGTCGGACCGCATGGAACATAAGCCGGCAGAGCTGTCGGGAGGGGAGAAACAACGGGTTGCAGTGGCGCGTGCACTGATGAATAACCCGGCAGTGATTCTTGCAGATGAGCCTTCCGGTAATCTGGACTCCGAGAACCAGCGCGAACTGCATCAGCTGTTTCTTCGGCTGCGGGATGAATTTCATCAGACTTTTGTGATCGTGACGCACGATACAGCACTGGCTTCCTTGTCGGATCGCGTCATTACCATGCGTGACGGCAGGATCGTTGCCTCCTGAATTATGTCCGGCCTGAATAATTTGGATATCCGGGATCTGCTGGAAGCCAAGCATGATCAATACAATCACCCTGAGTTTATTCTGAACGACCCGATTCAGGTGCCCCATTCCTTTTCATTGAAGGAAGATATTGAAATTGCAGCCTTTTTAACTGCCACCATTGCCTGGGGAAACAGAACTTCAATCATTAAAAGCGCGAACAGCATAGTGGATCGCATGGACCGCTCTCCTTATGAATTTATCAGATTGGCGGACACCCGGGACATTGAGCGGTTTGAGGGCTTTGTGCACAGGACTTTTAATTCCGGAGATCTGGGCTGGTTAATCCGGGGACTGCAGTATGTATATTTAAATTTCGGCGGATTGGAGCAGCTGTTTACCGAAGGATACCGTCAGGGAGGAACATTTGGTGCCCTGAGGCATTTCAGGCGGGTATTTGTTTCAACCGCACCGGCGTGCCGTTCGTTAAAGCATATATCCGATGTAGAAAAGGGGTCGGCGGCTAAGCGGCTGAATCTTTTTCTGATGTGGATGGTGAGGAAGGATAACCGCGGGGTTCATTTCGGCTTATGGGAGGGGATTCCGGCTTCGGGACTGATGATCCCACTCGATACCCATGTGGGCAGGGTGGCCCGCTCATTGGGCATGCTCAGCCGTAAATCCAATGATTGGCAGGCTGTGGAGGAACTCACTGCGGAATTGCGGCAGCTGGATCCGGAGGATCCCTGTAAATTTGATTTTAGTTTATTTGGTTTGGGTTTGTTTGATCATTTCTGATATGTCGAATGAGTGGTTTCAATTCCGGTATTTTTTGATCAGGCAGGATCAGTCGGCCATGAAAGTGGGCACCGATGGCGTTCTGCTTGGTGCCTGGGCCGATTGCGGAGATTGTGCCAATATGCTGGATATCGGCACGGGAACCGGATTGATTGCCCTGATGCTGGCTCAAAGGAATTCCTCTGGTTTAATTACTGCTCTTGAAATCGATCCGGCAGCAGCCGGTCAGGCTCTCCGTAATGTCGCTGAATCACCATGGAGCAATCGCATTGAAGTGGTGCATGCGGATTTCAGGAACTGGATGCCGGCCGCTGACTTGAAGTTTGATCTGATTGTTTGTAATCCGCCATTTTTCACCAAGGCGCTTAAAAATCCTGATTTACAAAGGGCTACCGCAAGGCATGATGATGATCTTCCCCTGACTGGCCTCATTCAGAAAGCAACCAGGCATATTGGTGCGCTTGGAAAGCTTGCAATGATTCTGCCTGCCGGCCGTGCAGAAGAAGCCATTTTGCTCGCCGCTGAAAACGGACTGTTTATCAGGAGAAGATTAAATGTGCGGGGAAATGCCAATGCACCGGTCAAGCGGATTTTGCTGGAGTGGGGCAGGGAGCCGCTATCGGTTGAACCGGAAGAACTGATTGTTGAAACGGAAATCCGCGGCGTGTATACCGGTGAATATAAAAAACTAACCGGGGAGTTTTATTTGGGATGATGGGTTGGGTGGGCGACCGCAGGTCGCCCCTACGGTATATTTATAATTCAATTTCCTCTTCGATGAAACGGATTCCGAATTGTTCCAGTTCAGCGAGGATCGGGTTGTAAAATCCCGGCTCGGTTGGGATCTGAACCCCTGTGGCCCGAATGGAGCCATTGAGCACGAGGCGTGTTGCAATGGCCAGCGGTGTGCCTACGGTTATTGCCATGGCGGTTTGCCGTTGGTCACGGCCCTTGACAATCAACGATGATTTATGCCGGTAATTCTTTCCTTTTAACTGATAGTCAAAGATATGCTGCATCACGATTATGTCCTTGTCGTCGGGCTCAAGTTTCCATTTTTGTTCCAGTTTGTGCAGGAGAATCTGGGCCGGGGTGGCATTGGTGAGGCCGGTGGGTATATTTTCAAACATGCCCAACCAGGCCAGCTTGTCCATAACAGGTCCTTCCGCAGGGATGTTCAGGTAAGAGGCAAGCCGTTCGGTGATCGGGCCTTGCTGGCCTGATGGCAGGAATGAATCCGTGAATTCATACCAGGTTTGGTTTCCGGAATAATCCATGGTATAGCTGTCATCGGTCATTCCCAGCTGAACAAAAACATTCCAGGCTTCGCAGTAGCCCGGACGCCGCATGGTTCCGCGGATCAGGGTTTTTATATCAGGCAGATTGTATATTTCCCTGTATTTCAATGAGTCCCGGTTAGGGTATACTTCAAAATCTCCCAGATCCAGAACGGTGGTCTTTTCAGCCGACCGGAATACCTGATGATAGGGTACATACTTGTATTGTCCGTCGCGGATGAAAATTGCGGTACCTTGTCCGGCCAGGACTACATTTCTCGGATTCCAGGTAAATTTATAGTTCCACGGATTGTTATCTGATTCCGGAGCGATCAACCCTCCGGTATACGACCGGAAGCCAGTAATCTTGCCGCCTTTGGCCCGGATGGAGTCAATCACACGCATCGCCGACATGTGGTCGATGCCCGGATCAACACCCAGTTCATTGAAAAACAGGAGTCCCTTCTGGCGTGCCTGGTAATCCAGGCGCCGGATCTCCGGGGATACGTATGATGCGGTAAGCATACTGCGGCCAGCTTCGAGGCACGCTTCAGCTACCATGGGATGAAACCGGGCCGGAAGCATGGAAATCACGATGTCGGCTTCCCTGATGTGGCGAATTTTATCAGCTTCTTTGAAAATATCGAATGAAATTGCCGTTCCGCGAGGATGTCCGTCCACTTTTATTTTTGCAGCGGCCTGATCGATATCTCCTGCAACGATCTGCCAATCCTCTTTTTCAGCATGAACGAGTAAATATTCAATCAAACTCGACGTGCTTAAACCTGAGCCCAGTACCAGAATGCGTTTCATTATTTTTCAGATAAACGGTTGTTCGCTAAAGTACATAATTGGTATGGGATGAAAGCAATTTGGCCGGCGCAACTACCGGATAAATTTTATCTTTGTTCAAATCGAAAACGTAAGGATGGCTTTAAACGAACCACTGGTGGATACGCCGCTGATGAAGCAGTATATGGCGGTCAAGCATAAATATCCTGATGCAGTTTTGCTGTTTCGGGTAGGGGATTTTTATGAAACCTTTTCAGAAGATGCCATAAAGGCATCCAAAATTCTCGGGATTACTTTAACCAGACGGGCAAACGGTGCAGCCACTTTTGTGGAACTGGCGGGATTCCCTTTCCATGCCCTCGATACTTATTTGCCCAAGCTGGTAAGAGCCGGTGAGCGGGTAGCCATCTGTGAACAGCTTGAAGATCCGAAGCTGACAAAAAAGATCGTAAAAAGAGGGGTTACCGAGCTGATTACCCCCGGGGTTTCCATTAACGATCAGATCCTTGAACATAAGGAAAACAATTTCCTTGCGGCAGTCCATATTGAAAGGCAGATGGCCGGTGTTTCGTTTATGGATATCTCAACAGGTGAGTTTGTTACAGCTGAAGGGTCGTTTGAATATGTGGATAAGCTGCTGAATAATTTTGCCCCGAAGGAAGTGCTGTATGAGCGGGGCAAAGAGAAGCTGTTTGAAAATTATTTTGGATATAAGTTCTACTCTTATAAGCTGGACGACTGGATATTTACCGCTGATGCCGCTCAGGAGCGGCTTCTGCAGCAATTTGAAACTGCGTCGCTAAAGGGGTTCGGGATTGCAAACATGGAATGTGCAACGATATCCGCAGGGGCGATCCTGCATTATCTTGATCTTACGCAGCATGCACGGACCCGTCATATTCAGTCGATTTCGAGAATTGAGGAGGATAATTTCGTATGGCTCGATAAATTTACCATCCGCAACCTCGAGCTTTTCCAGTCGATCAATGAAGGAGGTAAAACGCTCATTGATGTGATCGATCAAACTATTTCCCCGATCGGTGCCCGGATGCTGAAACGATGGATGGCTCTGCCATTGAAAGAGATTCAGCTTTTGAACGAACGGTTTAATGTGGTTGAATATTTTTTAAAACATCCTGATTTCCGTGAACATATTGAGGATCAGGTGAGGCATATCGGCGACCTGGAGCGGCTGATCTCGAAGGCGGCAGTGGCCAGGATCAGTCCGAGGGAAGTGGTTCAGCTGCGGTTCGCACTTTCGGCAATTGAACCGGTGAAGCTGGCCTGTGAATCCTCTGACGATGCCACCTTGCGCCGCATTGGCGAGCAATTGAATCCTTGTCGTACCATCCGCGACCGTATTGAGCGCGAACTGGTAGCCGATGCCCCCAATCAGGTGGGCAAAGGTAGGGTGATAGCATCCGGTGTGCATGCTGATCTGGATGAACTGCGCGAAATGGCCTTCTCAGGAAAGGATTATCTGGCAAATCTCCAGGAAAGGGAAAGTGTAAGAACCGGTATCACCTCATTAAAAGTAGGGTTCAATAATATATTCGGTTACTATTTTGAGGTCAGGAACCTGCACAAAGAGAAAGTGCCTCCGGAATGGACGCGCAAGCAAACCCTCGTTGGTGCGGAACGATATATCAATGAGGAACTTAAAGAATATGAAGTTAAGATACTTGGAGCCGAAGAACGGATACTGGAGATTGAAACGCGGCTCTTTAATGAGCTAGTGGTTGCTTTGTCGGACTATATCACTCCTGTTCAGCTTGATGCCCGGCTGATTGCTACACTGGATGTGCTCAGAGCGTTTGCCTCAGTTGCTATCACTAATCGTTACGTCAGGCCGGTTTTAACCGAAGAGAATATTCTGGAAATCAGGCAGGGGCGGCATCCGGTAATTGAAAAGCAATTGCCGGCAGGTGAACAGTATATTGCCAATGATCTGGACCTTGACACCGAAACCCAGCAAATTATAATCATTACGGGGCCGAATATGGCCGGTAAGTCGGCGCTGCTGCGGCAGACCGCCCTGATTGTGCTTCTCGCCCAGATCGGCTGCTTTGTTCCTGCCGAATCGGCTACTGTAGGCATTGTCGATAAGATTTTCACCCGTGTGGGGGCGTCGGATAACCTGTCCCTGGGCGAGTCAACCTTTATGGTGGAAATGACTGAGGCAGCCAGCATTATCAATAACCTGTCGCCCAGATCACTGATCCTGTTTGATGAACTCGGACGGGGTACCAGTACCTATGATGGCATTTCAATTGCCTGGTCGATAGTGGAATATATCCACGAACATCCGGTGGCAAGGGCTAAAACCCTATTTGCAACGCATTACCACGAGCTGAATGAAATGGAGGAATCCTTCAAACGGGTAAAGAATTTTAATGTTTCAGTGAGGGAACTCGATAACAAAGTCATATTTCTCCGTAAGCTCGTCAGGGGAGGCAGCGAGCACAGTTTTGGTATCCATGTTGCCAGGATGGCCGGCATGCCCAAATCGATCGTTGCCCGGGCAAATGAGATTCTGAAAGACCTGGAAACTTCGCACAGGACCGAACTCACACGGGAGCCTGTAAAAGAGCTGGCCAGTCACCGGGAAGGACTACAGTTATCCTTTTTTCAGCTTGATGACCCGGTTCTGAAACAGATACGTGATGAAATTGCCAGACTGGATATCAATAATCTTACGCCAATGGAGGCTTTGAATAAGCTGAATGATATTAAGAGGATTACGGGACTTAAATAGGGCAAAAGGCAGAAGGCAGAAGGCAAAAATTAGGCATAAGAGTTAAGTATTAGGTAACTAAGTTCGCCTCGGAGAAGTGTCATCCCGAAAGTCGGGACCGCTTCGCTCTAACAAGAGGCCCTTGGGCGCTGTCCTGACTCTGCAACGAATTTAAGTGGTGATTGCTCTCAAAGGCATGCTGGGTAAGGAACGCGGTCCCGTCCCCGCCTTCGCAGTGATGAAAACGCTCCGAGGGTTACTCGGTGGTAGATGACACTTCGCTGAGGGTTACTTTATTACTTAATACTTAACTTTTAACTTAATTCTTTTTGCTAATTTCTGCCTTTTGCCTTCTGCCCTATGCCCTAATAAGTATCACATAATCAAAAAAATACGAAAGAATGTCAACCTGTGAATGGCCCTCCAATGACCCGCTGATGCTCGGATATCATGATACCGAGTGGGGTACTCCTGTTCATGACGACCGGAAATGGTTCGAATTTATTGTGCTGGATGCTTTTCAGGCCGGATTGAGCTGGCGAACAGTTTTGCATAAGCGTGAAAATTTCCGGACTGCTTTCGATCATTTCGATCCTGCGATTGTTGCCACTTATGACGAAAATAAGATTCAAAATCTGATGAACGACGCAGGAATCATCCGGAATCAGCTGAAAATCCGATCTGCCGTGACCAATGCACATGCATTTTTAAAGATACAGGAGGAGTTCGGAAGCTTTGATGCTTATATCTGGAGGTTTACCGATGGCAAAGTGGAGCATCATGAACTGACTTCGCTGAAAGGGATGCCGGCCAAAACCGAATTGTCTGATCGCATAAGTAAGGATTTGATTAATAGGGGATTCAAATTCGTCGGATCAACTATTGTGTATGCCTTCTTGCAGGCTGCCGGGATGGTAAATGACCATCTTGTCGATTGTTTCAGGTACAGGGAACTGGGTGGATAAAGACTTGTGAAAAAAAAGTGACCGAAATTTTTCAATAAAAGCAAAGTTCGTTTATATTTGCAATCCCAAATGCGAGAATAGCTCAGTTGGTAGAGCACGACCTTGCCAAGGTCGGGGTCGCGGGTTCGAGTCCCGTTTCTCGCTCAAAAAATAGCCTGGATGTCACTACCACATTCAGGCTTTTATTTGACTTCACACTGCACACGCACACCATCCACTCACAACGCGCCCGGGTGGCGGAACTGGTAGACGCGCTGGACTTAAAATCCTGTGGCCATTACGGTCGTACCGGTTCGATTCCGGTCCCGGGTACAAAAAACGGAATTCTGCTGATGCGGAATTCCGTTTTTTGATTTATTGGCCTGTTCACCAGGGTTGTCGTCCCATTTCATATACCTGATCCCTGACATGTGCCGCCCATTGTACCGGTGTTTTCGACCGGTCGAAACTTTTCCAGGATATCGGCTTGCCAATCTTAAACCGGATGGTTTTATTCCTTTTCAAAAACATCTCGCGAGGCAGTAAGGCCAGTTCAATATTGGTTTTAATACCTAATGCCCTTCGGATCAAGTTAATGCTGTAAAACAGGATAGAATTTCTACCGTAGAAATAAAAGGGTACAATGTCCCTCTGGCAGGAAACGGCCCGCACAATGAAACTCTTCTGCCAAACGGTGTCCTGGATTTTTCCATCGTACCGGCGGGATACTTCCCCGGCCGGAAAATGAGTAATCGCCATATCAGACTGGTAGAGCTTCTCAAACTCTGTTACATAAGCTCTGGAGCTCATCCCGTAAGGATTCACGAGGGCAATATACGGGCGGAGGTTAGGGATGAAATTAAAGGATTCATTTCCAATCGCTTTGAATACCCCATATTTTTCGAGAACTGTTTTGGTGAGACACATCCCATCGATGATTCCAAACGGATGGTTGGCCAGGAAAAAGCATTTCCCGTTTTCCGGCAGGTTTTCAAGTCCCTCCACCTCCAGTTTCAGATTGAATTCTTTGACGATGCTCCGGTGAAAATCAGCACCTTCGCAATCTTTGTATTTTTCCAGAATGATATTCAACTCATCCTGTTTTATTATCTTTTCAATCAGCCGGACCAGAAACCGTGGCAGTTTTTTCAAAAATGCCGAATCACTTTCCTTGATTGAGGCTGCGAGGTCAATATATTTCATGGTGCCTGAGGGAATCAAATTTTCTTATTGTGTTGGTGGCCGTTTTTCATGCGGTCCAGAGCTGGCTCATCATCGATATCCTTTGTGAGTGAGGTTAAAACCTGAATGGGGATATTCAACAGATCAATAACTACCAGTCCGTCGCACGCATCATTGAATTTCGGGTCAATATTGAAGGCTACAATTTTGCCGTTTATATCCAGATATTTTTTCAATAAAACAGGTACTCCCATATTTTCCAGATTCACTTCGCGAATGTGTTTGTCGAATTTGCTCAGATCCTTAGGCCCATCCAGCAAAATCTCAACATCCACGTCACCGGTGTCGGATATGAATGCGTTACGCGGCAATACATATTTAGCCCATTGATGGTCGAAAAAGTGCTGTCTGATGTATTTTATCATCAGGCTTCGGGAGAAGTCGGAGAAACGGTTACTAATGCTTACCGGGCCAATCAGATAGCGGTATTCAGGGTGATTGATAACAAAAAGCAGGATGCCTTTCCAGAGGCAAAACAGCGATAGCGGCTTCTTTTGATATTCCAGTACGATGAACGATCTGCCCAATTCAATTGCGTTGCTCATCACCGGGAAGAAACCTTTACTGATCTTGAAAAGGCTGAATATATAAAACCCCTTGATGCCATATTCCCTGAAAATATCCGCACCCATACCGATTCGGTAAGCCCCGACAATTTTTTTTGCTTCGCTGTCCCAGACAAACAGGTGCTGGTAGTAGATGTCGAACTCATCAGTATCTGTTTTTTTGTTGGTCCCCTCACCAACCTGGCGGAAGGTCACTTCACGTAACCTGCCGATTTCGGTTATGATTTGCGGAATCGCCGCCGCCGGGGCACAAAATACTTTAAATGAAGCAACTTCGAAAAGCTGATATTGCTTTTCAAGATGATCAATTTCATTCTGAAGAAGAATGTCTGACACAGGAGATATGATGGGTTCTGGATCCTGATCGGCCATATCAGCTGCCGGTGCTGATTTTTTGACTTCCAGGGAGGTCCCCAGAGCGTAAGTCTTGGCCCTTAAATAGCGCCCATATCTGGATAAATCATTGAAAGCCTCCTGATCCTTTGCGGCAATCGGGTTTCCGATCCTGACTGCGATGGGGTGGTGCCTTTTGTTCAATAATTCAGAAGGCAGCCTCCATGCCTGTAATGAAGGATGAATAAAACCCAGCAGCTGGAAAAGTATGCTGTTGGATCCTTTAACGTAAAACGGTATTACCGGAACTTTGGCATTCCGGATAAACATCAGTGCGGTAGTGCTCCATTGTTCATCCACAATCGTTTGGGACCTCAGGTCATAGCCTGAAATTTTTCCTGACGGGAAGATCCCAAGGCACCCGCCATCCTGAAGGTGTTTTGTCACCTGGAGCATTTGTTCGAGCGTGGATCGCTGGCTTCCGGCACCGGCGAATCCGGGTCCGGGCAAAAAGAACTCATCCAGGCCTCCAAGCTTACGAAGGATTGGCCTGGAAAATATTTTAAGGTCGGGGCGAAGGTTTGAAAATAGTTTCAGTAAAAGTAAATCGTCGACTCCGCCGAAAGGATGGTTGGCTATTACAATAAAGGGCCCTGTTTTAGGGATCCGGCAAATGTCTTTTTCGAAAATCTCTATCGAGAT
The DNA here is from genome assembly GCA_942493265.1 of uncultured Bacteroidota bacterium. GTDB lineage: Bacteria > Bacteroidota > Bacteroidia > Bacteroidales > UBA12481 > UBA12481. The sequence goes on along the minus strand of OW818688.1, from coordinate 5,333,161 downwards.
TTCCAGTTGCGCTAAAAGTTGATCAACACGGGTGATTCCCTTTGCACCTGATTCTGAAGCAACAAGTTGATGAAGCCTTGGCTTTCTTCTCCGGTGAGGTATTGACGGCGGTGTGCGATTCATTTGATATTTCAATGAAATCAAGACAGGGTAATAATTGGAAATGCGGCTCAAGTTAGGAATCTCCTTAATAGTTGAATCCATTCACGGCAAAGAATTTTAACCCGGCCGGAAAACAGAGAAAAAAAGTTTGTTTCTTGCGGCGGATAACTAAACATAAACTGACCTATATTCCATGAAGTTGCAAATCCGTGAACAATTGTTCAGAATCTGGTATTGGTATGTGAACAAAATCGACAAACAGGCAGAAATTTTATTCATGAATTTCGGCTATTGTGATCAGGACCAGATGCCTGTACTGGACAAACATAGCGAGCCTGACCGTTATTCGACCCAGCTTTATCACCATCTTGTTTGTGCAGCCGATATTAAAAATAAGGATATCGTTGAGGTAGGCTGTGGCAGGGGTGGCGGACTGGCCTATGTGACTAAGAATTTCTCTCCGGCATCGGCTCTGGGAGTTGACCTGGATAAGGAAGCCGCCGCGTTTTGCAACCGCCATTATTCATTGGATGGATTGTCATTTTTGCAGGGAGATGCCCAGAACCTGGCCTTGGAAAGTAATTCGTGTGATGTGGTGCTCAACGTAGAATCCTCGCATCGTTACCCTGATATGAAGGCATTTCTGTCGGAAGTGGTACGCATTTTACGACCCGACGGGTGTTTTTTGTTTACTGATTTCCGGTATAAATGGGAGATCGAAGAGTTGGAGAGCCAGATTGCATCCAGCGGGATGATAATTGAAAGGGAAATGGTTATCAATAAGCAGGTTGTACTGGCCCTGGAGCTGGATGATGAACGTAAGCGCAGGTTGGTCAGGAAGCTGGTTCCTAAATTCCTTCACAAAACTGCTTTGAATTTTGCCGGAACCATTGGTTCTGAAACTTACAACCAGTTCGTATCAGGCGAATATGTGTATGTGAGCTATGTGCTGAAATGCAATGTTACCGCTTATTGAATTTGTCGAATGCCGCCTGATCCCAATGTATGACGAGCGGATCTGCCGACAGGAACAAAACCAGCCCGGTGCTGTAGGAAACCAGTGAAGCCATGTTGTCATAATCCATCCGGTCAGGTTCATCGGTGACTTTGTGTATGAAATTCATGTCGTCAGTTGTGACGATGGTGAAAGCCGGAATGTTCAATACTAATTTGTTGCCCACATTTTTCAGTGCCAGCGATGCATTGTCGGAACCTGTGAAAATCCATTCCGGGGATTTATATTTCCGGGCCAGTACCCAATTGGTTTTCTTATTGTATTCATCCAGCAGATTGTCAAAGTCGGTATACTGGTGACCCGTAAGGATATAGATGTTTTTTCCCAAAGTTGCACTCTCTCCCTCCATTTCAAAATTAAGGTTGAGCTTAACCTGTTCCAAAGGGACCGGTGGATGCTCCGCGAACCATCTGGAGCCGCGCCGTCCCATTTCCTCGCCGCTGTAGGCGACAAACATGATCGAACGCTTGGGTTTTACCTTCGATGATCCAAGCATTCTGGCCAGCGCCATTACCGTTACTGTTCCTGTGGCATTATCATCGGCGCCATTGTATATGGAGTCGCCGTCAACAGCTTTTCCGATTCCGATATGATCGAAATGCGCCGAGAGGATTATCCATTCCTTCTTTAACTGAGGATCTGATCCCTCCATCATTCCGATAACATTGCGTTCAGGTATCCCCGACTTATTTCGTCCTGTGATGATGTATTCCTGCAAGTATCCGGTTTCAGACGAGTATGGCTTCAATCCGGCTCTCTTATAAGCCTCGGCAATATACTCTGCCGCTTTTTTTATTTCGGGCGAGCCGTTCTTTCTGCCCTTCATTTCGTCGCAGGCCAGCCAGGTGCACCATGTTTTTAATTCAGCTGGGGTTACCGGCTGATTTTCCTGTGCAGATATCCTGGTGATGAAGGATAAAAGCACAATTGGTATAAAAATTAGCTGTTTCATCCTGTAAAGATGGAAAATCGGAAAAACTTTTCCTCATTTTTATATTTTTGATCAACCTGTTAAACGACATACCTATGAGCAGATTTTTAAGAACTTTCCTTTGTTTTCTGGTTTTGGTTCCCTTTTTGGCTGTTTCCTGTCAAAAGAAAAATCCAATAGTTGAGATTCAAACCCCGAAAGGAAATATTTCTATTGAACTATATCTGGATAAAGCTCCGGTAACAGCTGGAAACTTTCTGAAATTAGTTAAAGATCAGGTGCTTGATGGCGGAAGTTTCTATCGGACAGTCAGGAGTACCAATGATGCCAATCCGGTTAAAATTGATGTTTTACAGGGAGGAACCCAGGGAAAGGACAATATCCCGGATATTAAACCCATTGACCATGAAACCACCACGGTGACCGGAATCAGGCACCTCGACGGGGTGGTATCCATGGCCCGCAGCACACCCGGATCAGCCAGGACTGAATTCTTTATCTGTATTGGCGATCAGCCGGAACTCGATTTTGGGGGAAGGAGGAATCCGGATGGACAGGGATTTGCGGCATTCGGTAAGGTGATCGAAGGGAAATCACTGGCACAGGAAATCTGGAGGGGCTCAGCCGCAGGGCAGAAGATTGATCCTCCGGTACGTATTCATAAGATAATAGTAAAATAATGGATAATCACCCGCTGGCGATCCGCATGTCGGAACGAGGAATGAAGATCATGCGATTTCCTTTGACGCGCCTGGTTATCGCACTGGTTTTTCTGATTGCTTTCACAGGTTTGGCACTTGCACTGGGTGCCTGGATTCGCCGGGGCCTGATCCCTTCCGGAATGGAGGACCTCGGTACAGTAATTCAGATGATTCTGACATGCAGTTTTGCCTGGCTGGGCTATATGCTCTACTGTGCTACCGTTGAGGGCCGAAGGGTTAATGAGCTGGATCTTACGAAATCCCTTCGTCAGACGACCTATGGGCTGTTGCTTGGATTTGGTTTTATTTCGCTGATTATGTTGGTTATGTGGTTGTTCGGCGGTTATAAGGTTTCCGGGTTTAATACCATTTCTGCCATGGCGCCCTTTGTGATTATGTCGGTACAGGCTGGTATTGTGGAGGAGATTTTGAGTCGCGGTATAATATTCCGGATTGCAGAGGAAGGGATCGGCACCTGGTGGTCGATCGTTTTGTCGGCATTCATCTTTGGGTTCATGCATATTTGGAATCCGAATGCTACCGTATTCAGTTCGGTTTCCATTGCGTTGACTGCCGGAGTCATATTGGCCATGCTATATGTGATCACCCGCCAGCTCTGGATTCCCATCGGTTTGCATATCGGCTGGAACTTTACGCTTGGTGGAATTTACGGGGCACCGGTATCGGGCGGGGAGCCCGGCGGACTCCTCTCGGCCCGGTTTCCCGGTCCCGACTGGCTAACCGGCGGAGCCTTCGGGCCGGAAGCATCCGTTATCACGGTAATCGTTTTTGTGATTTTCGGGGTTTATCTGATCAGGAAGAGTATCATCGATAAAAGCTATGTCAAACCCATGTGGAGGAAAACGGAATGTTAATCATATCAAAAGCAGAAGAATCTGATATACAGGTAATAGCAGATTTTCAGATTGCCATGGCGCTTGAAACGGAAGCCATTAATCTGAATCCGGATACCGTTTTCAGGGGTGTGAGCATGGTATTTGCTGACCCGACCAAAGGATTTTACCTGGTGGCCAAAGAGAATGGCCAAATGGTGGGAAGCCTGATGATCACCTATGAGTGGTCCGACTGGCGGGCCCGTACGGTTTGGTGGATTCAGTCGCTGTATGTGATATACGGTTACCGGCGGCAGGGGGTCTTCAGGCAGATGTATGCCTGGCTGCTCGAAAGGATTAACGGCGATGATACGGTTGGGGGAATCCGGCTGTATGTTGACCTGACCAATCTGAATGCCCAGAAAGTTTATGAAACCATCGGAATGGATGGGAACCACTACCGGTTCTATGAATTTATGAAATGATCAGATTTTCCGGATAATCATCATTCCGTCGAAAACCGGCAGTAACAGGTTTTCAACCCGTTCATCTGCCTGAACATGATCGTTGAACTGCATCACGCCGCGGGTAAAATGATCGCTTTCCGGGATTTCAGAATCCAGTACTTTTCCGCTCCATAAAGTGTTGTCGGCAATCAGAAATCCGCCCGGGCGGGTTTTCGCCATTGCACATTCGTAGTAATCAATGTATTGATTCTTTTCCCCATCAATAAATACCAGATCGAAACTGATGTCGAGGCTAGGGATTATGCTCAGGGCATTCCCGATATGAAGATGGATTTTATCGCTGTGAGGAGATTCCTTAACCCATCCTGATATGAATGGCTCCATTTCGTCGTTGATCTCGATGGTATGCAATTGCGATCCGGGTGGCATCCCCGCCACCATTGCGAGGGCTCCGTATCCGGTGAAAGTGCCGATCTCCAAAACATTACCGGGTTGAATCATCCGGCAGATCATTTCAAGGAACTTTCCGGTCAGGTGATCGGAAGTCCGGCGCGGGTGATGGATTTTCACATAAGTGTCACGGAACAGCCTGCTCAATAGCGGATTTTCCGGAGTGGTATGCTCGAAAACGTATCGGTCCAGCTTTGGATGAGTGATGCCCTTATGTTTAAAGAAATTGCTCATTTGAATATCAGCATCGACAGTTTATCGGTCGCAAGAATCTCGTTTGCAGTTTCAATCAGCTGGTCAGCAGTGATTTCTTCAATTTTTTTTGCAATCGTTTCCATGGAGTCAAAACGGTTGAAAAGCATGATGCTTTTTCCCAGCGTGAACAGCAGGCTCTCCTTATTGTCGGTCGACATAGCCACTTGCCCTAATATCTGATTTTTAGCCCGCCTGAGCTGAAGCGTGCCAAGCTTTTGGGTTCTAAGTCTTTCGAGTTCCTTATGAACCAGAACAATACTTTTGTCGAGTTTTTCCGGATCAGTGCCGAAATAGATAGTCAGCACGCCGGTATCGATGTAAGGCGTATAGGTGGATTCAACGTTATAGGCATATCCATGCTTTTCGCGCAGCGACATGTTCAGCCTGGAGTTAAGGCCCTGTCCGCCAAGCAGGTTGTTGAGCAGGATCAGGTTCATCCGCCTCGGTTCCATAGCGTGATAAGCGGTGGTACCAATCACGCAATGTGCCTGAAAGGTATTCAGCTGCCGGATGGCAGTGGTAGGCAGGTAGCTGAGGATCGGTGCACGCTCGATTTTTCGGGGCCTGGAAGGAACATCGCCAAAATATTTTTCAATCATTTTGATCAGCCGGGGGAAAGCGATTTTACCAACCGAGCAGATAACCATCTCATCTGTATCATAGGTGCGGTTCATAAACAGCCGGATGGCTTTTTCGTCGAAAGTCTGCAGGGTTTCCGGGGTTCCCATGATATTTCTTCCGATGGGATGCCAGGGATAAATCTGCTCCTCAAAATCATCGAAAATCTGGTCAGATGGGTTGTCTTTATATGAATTGATCTCATCTGCAATTACTTCCCTCTCTTTTTCAAGTTCATTGGCAGGAAAGGTAGAATGAAAGATAATATCTGATAGAAGTTCGACTGCCCGGTCATAATGCTGGGCCAGAAAGCCGGCATAGAAGGCTGTTTCCTCTTTTGTGGTATAGGCATTTATTTCGCCCCCAACATCGTCCAAACGGCATAAAATATGGTAAGCCTTGCGATGTGTGGTGCCTTTAAATATCACATGTTCAATGAAATGGGCCATCCCATGCTCATGCTCCAACTCGTCCCTCGAGCCGGTATTCAGCAAGAGCCCGCAATAGGCGACTTCATTGTCGGCAGGCATATGAACCAAACGGATTCCATTTTTCAGGGTATGAATAAAATACTCCATTCCAGCTTATTAATAGGGTGGCAAAGATATAAAATAGGCTATAAGCGGTTAGTTTTTTCATGGAGATATTGATCATAAACAAAATTTACTTTACATTTGCTGCCCAATTGAAATGGTGCCATAGCTCAGCTGGTAGAGCAACGGACTGAAAATCCGTGAGTCCTTGGTTCAAATCCGAGTGGCACCACAAAAAAACCGACAACCCTGAGTTCAGCGTTGTCGGTTTTTTTTTGGTTTATCTGTAACAATCCAATCTTCCGTGCGTCGAAAGGACGTGCTAAAACACAATGTATTTGTGATTCAATCCGTTTTTTGAATAATTTTGCAACCCAAATCAAGTGAACGTGCCAAAGTTTCCGAAAAAATATTTTTATGATATAGAGCTTCAGAGGAATCTGTATTTATTACTGATCTGGCGCTTCTTCATTGTAATGGCTCTTTTTTCGGTATCCAGGGTTGCTTTCTATCTGATCAATCGGGGTTATTTTCCGAATACAACCTTTGAGGGGATGCTGAAACTGATGAGCGGGGGTATCATTTTCGATACTACTGCCGTACTGTATACCAACCTCCTGTACATATTCCTATTTCTGATCCCTTTCTCATTCCGGTATGAGCTGGTGTTTCAGACAGCGATGAAGTATTTTTATTTGATAGCCAACGGATTGGCCCTGCTTGCTAACTGTGGCGATTTTATATACTTCCAGTTTGCATTTCGTCGGACTACAGCCTCCATTTTCAGTGAATTTAAGCATGAATCCAACCTGGGGGCACTGATGCCGAAGTTTATTGTCGGGTACTGGTATGTGGTTGCCATCTGGATAGCCCTGCTGGCAATTCTTTATTTCACCTACGGACCCACCCACATTACAAAATCAGGAACGGCTAAGGGTCAGCCTCCCAAGCTCATTCCACTTATCAGGCAGTCCCTGTTGTTTGTGTTTTTCGGCGTTTTGATCGTCGGCGGACTAAGGGGCGGTTTGCGTCACAGTACCCGACCGATTACTTTGAGCAATGCCGGGAAATACATTAATGAACCCCTCGAGGCCAATATTGTTCTGAACACTCCTTTTGCCATATACCGGACAATCAGTAAACAAACCCTCGAGAGAGGGGATTATTTTGGCACAGAGGAGGAGCTCAATGAGGTTTTTAACCCCATTCATGTTCCGGAGGTGAAGGCACCGTTCCAAAAGCAAAATGTGGTTATTCTCATCCTGGAAAGTTTCGGGTGCGAGTACACCAGAAGTTACGGAAGCCATCTGGATGGAGGAAAATATGAAGGTTATACCCCTTTCCTCGATTCGATAATCAGCAATGGCCTGATGTACAAGGAATCCTTCAGCAACGGGCGCAAGTCCATCGATGCCATGCCATCGGTACTGGCCAGCATTCCCATGATGGTTGAGCCTTTTCTGCTGACCTCCTATTCTGCCAACAAGATTACCAGTATTGCCAACATACTCAATCAGGAGGGTTACTATACGGCTTATTTTCATGGCGCTCCAAATGGTTCAATGGGCTTTGAGGCATTTGCCAATGCTGCCGGATTCCAGGATTACTATGGGATGGATGAATACCCCAATAAAGGTGATTTTGATGGTTCATGGGGGGTATGGGATGAAGAGTTCTTTCAATTTTATGCCGGTAAAATGAATGAGTTCAAACAACCCTTCTGCACCGCCATCTTTTCTGTTTCCTCTCATCATCCATTCGTTGTACCCGAAAAATATAAAGGAAAATATAAGCAGGGTCCGATGCCGATCCACCAATGCATCAATTATACCGATGATGCACTCAGGAAGTTCTTTCAAACTGCCTCCCGCATGCCCTGGTATGATAATACTCTATTTGTGATCACGGGCGACCATACCAGCCAGTCTGTTTATCTGGAGTATAAAACCAATATCGGAGCTTTCAGGGTTCCGGTTGTTTTCTATAAGCCTGATGGCAGTCTTAAGAAGAAGGTCAATGAACTTGCCCAGCAGATCGATATCATGCCGTCAATTCTTGGTCTTCTCAATTACGACAAGCCGTTTTTAGCATTCGGACGCAATCTTTTTGATGTCAGGGAGGAGCCATTTGTGGTGACGTATACATCAAATACGTATCAGCTGGTGATGGGCGATTATCTGTTTTTGTACAACGGATTGGTTGAAACAGGTTTCTATAATATGAAAACCGATACCCTGTTATCTCAAAATCTGAACGGCCAGTATCCTGAACTCGAGCGAAAAATGGAGCTGAAAATGCAGGCTTTCATCCAGCAATACAATAACCGGCTGCTTGATAACAAGATGACCGTTGATAGCCTTGCCAGATAAATTTCTTTATCACAGAGGATTTTTTAAATCTTACACAACCAACCTTAATCGGAATTTTCCGGGCGACCGCAGGGGTTTGCCAATTTCATTTTTTCCCCTTGTGAAATTTTGTGGGCGACCGCAGGGGTTTGCCAATTTCATTTTTTCCCCTTGTGAAATTTTGTGGGCGACCGCAGGTCGCCCCTACGATCCCCCTCACCTCCTCACCTCCTCACCTCCTTAACTCTCTTCACCTTCTTTACTCTCTTTACGTTCTACATGCCTCCCTGCGTATCCGCGTACCCATTCTTCACCTCTGCTATCGATATATCGAAATATGTCACTAATTTGCCTAAAATTTCGAATGATGCGATGGAGTCTTATCATATTGGGATTCTGGCTGTCAGCAGCCCTTGCAAATGGTCAGGTTATGACGGAGGGACCGGATTTTCCGGTTTATCCGGTCCCTGATGCTATCAGGCTGAAATCCTCCGTTAAGCTCCCGGCAAAAGTCAACCTGGCGAAAAGCAAATATTTCCCTGATATATTCGAGCAGTACGGCTGGAGCTGCAATCAATCGAGCTCAATCGGATATCTTCTTACCTACGAATTAAACCGTTTGCGCCTGGCGGATGGCAGCTTGCCTGAAAACCGTTACCTGCCGCTATATGTCTGGAATTTTCTGAACAGCTCAAATTCAACAAAAGGGGTCAGCTATTTCGACAGCTGGGAGATTATTAAGGCTGGCGGAGCACCCAATGAGGTTGATTATCCGAACAAGAGCGATCTGAAGTTCTGGATGTCGGGTTACGACCGTTATTACCGTGCCATGCAAAACCGCGTGACAAAAAACTGGTCGTTGCCGGTGGGCACCCCTGAAGGGTTGCAGATATTAAAGAGATATCTGTTTGATCATTTCGACGGATCGAAATTTGGCGGAATGGCTAATTTTCAGATTGCCAGCGGTGGCATGAACCTGGGCAGGCTGCCGGTTAATTCCTATGATGAAGGAGCTTCCTATATTACCACCTTTGGCGTTTATGTGGGTCATGCCCTGACAGTGGTCGGGTACAACGATTCCATCCGGCTGGATCGGAATGATGATAGGGAATACACCAATAATGTCGATATCAATGGTGACCATGTCGTTGACCTGATGGATTTTGAAAAGGGCGCCCTGATCGTTGCAAATACGTGGGGTAAAGGGTGGGGCGACAGCGGATTTGCCTATGTTCCCTACCATCTGCTCGGGCGGTGCGGACAGGAGGGTGGTTTGTGGAATAAGTCGGTACATATTGTGGAGGCTGTCAAAACCACTGAACCCATTTTAACCATCCGGGCTTCCCTGTCGCACAGCTGCCGGGGTAACATCCGGATAATGGCGGGAGTTTCGAATGATCCTGATGCCACAGAGCCTGAGCATATTCTGGAATTGCCAATGTTCAGATACCAGGGTGCCCAATATCCCTTGTTCAGTAATCAGAAACCCGATACCACCCTGTTTGAACTCGGGCTGGATATTTCTCCCTTGACTGATCTTATTACAACTGATGGTCCGGTCAGGATCTTTCTGATTATTGATGAAAAGGATCCAGGGGGGGGCAACGAAGGCGTTGTCAGGTCGCTAATGGTTTATAATCAATTTAATACGCGTGATTCAACGGTATCTGAGCAAACTATGGTTCCGGTCCGCAACAATTCCCGCACCCTTTTAAGTGTGGTGCGACCCGTGCGGTTTAATCGTATCGAAATAAAAGAGGTCCCAAAACTTTTTGCAAAAGCGGGAGACTATGTTTCTCTCCAGATGGAGGTTTCAGGTGCGGCGAGTCCCTATGCCTGGGAACTTGTTCCTGATTATCAGATCGGATTTGGGAAATTGCCGGTTCCCGACCGGGAGGGAGAATTGTTGTACAGTGGAAATTTCGGCAATCCGGTCAACAGGATAAGCCTACCATTCAAGTTCAGGTTTTTCGGAATTGAATATGACCACTTCTCCATCACAGAAGATGCTGAAATACTGTTTGATCATGAGGAATCCGGATATCCGTACGTGATCGATTCGGGGCTCGTGTTTCGATCCGTCAGAAAAATCAATGGATTTGGTACCGACCTGGATTATTACATGAGCGATAATTCCATCAGTATATATGGAACTGATACATTGTTAGCTGTCACATGGAAGGCCATGGTTCCTACTGCCGAAGGGGGTGAGCTGATAAAGATCGTTTGTGAAATCTATCCGGACGGAAGGATTCATTATATTTATGATAAGCCTGATGTGCTGTTCCCATCGGGAACAACCATGGATATTGGAGTATCCAATGGTGACGGCCGGCAATTCCGAAGAATATCTGATTTTAATCCGGAACGCGAAACCGGGATCAATGCGTTGCTGATCAACCCGTATCTGTGCCCTGAGGAAACAAAGTTTGATGAAACGGGATGGTTGTTTTGCCGGCCCCAGAAACCGGATACCGAATATGAGATTAAAGTGCGGGTAGTGGATAAAAATAACCGGGAATCCTATTCAACAATAAGGATTTCCACCCGCGACCTTACCACCTCCGCATTATTGTCGGAAAGCTTTCCGAATCCCTTTGTTGAGGAAACACGTTTCAAAATTATTGTCCCTGACAAATCAACGGTTGTTGCGGAAATTTTCGATCTCAGGGGAAGCAAGGTTGCCGTTTTATGCGATGGAGAATATGTTCCTGCTGAATATGAGGTTATCTGGAACGGTGCAAACCAGAACGGATTAAAAGTGAGTCCCGGGGTATATGTATGCCGATTGCGGGTTGGGGACCGCACGGAGTCGCGCAAGGTCATTAAGTCGAATTAGGCCGGACTCTTGGATATACATATATTTATATCTAACTTTCTTTAATAATTATCTCCTATGAACTATCAGTTTATTAAACCCCAGCAAATTGGAAGGGTTGGACTTCTTACCCTCTCGAAGCCGGCTACCCTGAATGCATTGAATTCGGTTTTCTTTACCGAGTTGGTTGATTATCTGGATTATATAGTTACTGATGAGCCGATTGACGTGTTGGTTATAACCGGTGAGGGGAAAGCCTTTGCGGCAGGTGCTGATATTTCGGAGCTGGCCGGGTTGGATGCCGACGGGGCTCGGCGATTCGCTGAAAGGGGGCAGCAAACTTTCCTGATGATTGAAGATTTGCCTATTCCGGTGATTGCAGCGGTTAACGGATATGCTCTGGGTGGAGGTTGTGAGCTGGCTATGGCCTGTGATATCAGAATCGCTTCTACTGAAGCTAAATTCGGACAACCGGAAGTAAATCTCGGGCTGGTCCCGGGTTATGCCGGAACACAGCGATTGTCGAGGCTGATAGGTTTGGGTGGTGCATTAAAATGGATTTTGTCAGGTTTAACCATGGATGCTGCGGAGGCATACCGGATTGGGCTGGTGCAGGATCTCGCCGAGCCGGATCAGCTGCCCGATCAGGCAATGAAACTTGCCGGAATTATTGCGGGCCGCGGACCTAAGGCGGTTCGCTCGGCCAAAATATTGCTTCGTAAAGGTATCGACATGAATTTTCAGAAAGCGCTGGACATGGAGAAAGAGCACTTTGCCGAGCTGTTTAATGATGAAGGGCAAGAGGGAATGAAAGCTTTTCTGGAAAAGCGCAAACCTTCCTGGGGAAACAATAAATAACAGAATTCTTTGATCAGTCGGGGTAATTATCTTCGACCGTGATCTCGCCGTTCAAAATATAAAATCCATTTAGCCCGAGGGTTTCCACATCATCTTCATTGGGATAGGTGTGTACCGGAGCAATATTTCTGATTCTCATCTGAAGTTCTTCCATAAATACCGAACTGTTCACCAATCCGCCAGTGAGAAGTATGGCATCCGCGTCAGCCGAAAGCACCGCATACATGGCTCCTATCGTTTTGGCCACCTGGTAAGCCATGGCTTTCAGGTAAAAGGTTGCCTTTTCATCGCCATTCATGGCCATGTGGCTGGCCGAATAACCATCATGAACTCCGAGGTAAGCAAAGAGCCCCCCATTAACGGTAATCATGGAGTACAACTGATCATGGGTGTATTTGCCGCTGTAGCACAGATTGATGAGGTCGCCGATGGGTATGGTGCCCGTGCGAGTTGGCGAAAACGGGCCGTCGCCGCCCAGTCCCTGGCTGGCGTCAATAACCCGACCCTTCTGATGAGCCCCCACGGTAATTCCGTTACCCATCTGGGCCACAATCAGGTTTAATTCTTCATATTTTTTCTGCACGGTTTTAGCATATTTCCGGGCAACCGCCTTTTGCTCAAGGGCATGGAAAACCGACCTCCGGCTGAATTCCGGATGACCCGAAACGCGTGCTATATCCTCAAATTCATCCACAACAACAGGATCTGCCACAAATGCGGAGGAGTCAGGTATCTGTAAGCATAATTCATGAGCGATCAGTCCGCCCAGGTTAACCACATCCTCGCCTGATATTCCGTTCTGCAGGTCCTTGATCATGGCATCATTTACCCGGTAAACCCCGGCATGAACCGGCCTGGCCAGTCCGCCCCGGCTGATGATTATTTTGATATCATTGATGGGCAAGTCGTTGGCTTTGAGTTCTCTTATGATCTGTTCAACCCGGTATGCTGTCTCCTCAGCATACCTGGTGAATTTTCCCCGTTCGCTTTCAGGATGTATAACCTTCTTCAGGAAAACGAGTTGCTGATTGCGGAACAAACCGATATTGGTAAACGGTATTCTGGGATTGATTGCCAGGATCAGATTTCCGGGGAAGGCGTTATATGTAGTCATAATATGAGGAATTGAGGGGTGAAAATATAAAAAAAACCAACCGATACGGTTAAAATCACTAATATTGAAACCATGAAAAAGATAGAGTTCATTCGGTTTACAGCCGTTGCCTTGTGTCTTCTCACAGGTATTCAGGCCAAATCACAGCAACCAGCTGAAGCAGATATTATCAGAAAAGTATTCAATGAAGCCCTTACCAGTTATGAAGCCTATCATAATCTGGAGTGGCTGTGCAGGAATACGGCAGGCCGGATATGCGGCAGGCCGGAAGCGGCAGCTGCCGTCGAGTTTACCCGGCAGGTGATGATGAAAATGGATCTGGATTCAGTGTGGCTACAACCGGTAATGGTTAAAAGCTGGGATCGCGGAGAGCCGGAGGTTGCCCGGATTATTTCTGAAAAATTCGGAACCCTGGTTGTGCCTTCCTGCGCACTGGGCTGGTCGGTGGGTACCGGTGACTCCGGTTTATCAGCAAAAGTGGTTGAAGTAAAAAGTCTGGATGAGCTCAAAAGCAAATCAAATAAAGATATCGAAGGTCGGATTGTATTTTTCAACCAGCCGATGAGACAAACCAATATCGGTACATTTGCTTCTTATGGGGAGTCGGTGTGGCAACGGACCAACGGACCGGTTGAGGCGGCCAGGTTAGGTGCCATCGGATGTGTGATCCGTTCGATGAGCATCGAAATTGATGATTTTCCACATACCGGCATCACCCGTTATGCCGATGACGTTAAGCACATCCCGGCGATTGCAATTTCTACCCGGGCTGCGGATTTGCTTTCCGGATATCTTGCAGCTGATGCGGATCTTCATTTTTTCTTCCGGACAACCTGCCTGGAGGGACCGGATGTGCCCTCCTTTAATGTGATCGGTGAAATCCGCGGTTCGGAGTTGCCAAATGAAATCATTACAATTGGCGGACACCTCGATGCCTGGGATATTTCAGAGGGGGCTCATGATGACGGAGGCGGGTGCATTCAGTCGATTGAGGTGCTCCGGTTGTTTCAGAAAGCCGGAATCCGGCCGAAGCATACCATCAGGGCAGTGATGTTCATGGATGAGGAAGTTGCCCAGCGGGGCGGACAGGTTTATGCAAAAGAGGCTTCAGTCAGGGGCGAAAAGCATATCGCCGCACTGGAGTCTGACCGTGGGGTTTTTCAGCCTAAGGCACTGGCAGTTACCGGTAATCCGGCACAAATGAAAAAATTCGCGGAATGGGAGCCGCTTTTCGCTCCGTATGATATTAAACTCACCAATGGCGGAGGTGGAGCAGATGTCGGACCGTTGAAAAATTATTATCCGCAGATACTTTTTATGGGAATAATTCCTGAAGATCAGCGTTATTTTAAGTTGCACCACGCTGCATCTGATACTTTTGAACAGGTTGACCGGCGTGAGATGCAGATGGGGGCTGCCGGAATTGCAGCTTTGGTGTATCTTTACGACAAATATGGTTTGTAAAAAAGTACGTATGCGTTTGTATATCATTGCAATGAAAAAAGTTCTATCTGTCTTTTTCCTGTCAGGCTTTATGGTTTCGGTATTCGGACAATTGGTTATCAATCCGAACATTGCTATCAAGCCAATCGCCACACTTTCCATTACCAATGTGGTTACAACAGATTCAACCACCAGTGTGACCATCCGGATTGTAAATTCCAAACAGATGGCCCCGTTTACCCTGCGAACCCGCGACCTGTTCATCCGCCCGGTAAGCGACCCGAACAGCATGAAGCTGATCCGCGCTGTAAATGCTCCGTTTGCCCCGGAAAAGCACGTGTTCACTCCGAATGAGGCATTTGAATTCACACTCATTTTTAAACCGCTGCCAAAAGGAACAAAATATTTCGACCTCCTCGAAAATATGCCCAAGCGCGAGTTCTATGTTCAGGGAATCATTTTGGATCCAAAGCTTAACGAGATCGTTACCAGAGGGTTCGATTCCTTTAGCAGGGCCGACGGAAATGGCGCTCTCAAAGCTTTTATTGAAATGGCCAATACAGATTTATATTTTGAGTACGGAATGGCCTATTTCAATATCATCTATCTGCTGGCATCGGCAAACAGGATTCCGGAGGCAAAGGAATGGTACAATAAGTTTCAGGACCGTTTTTTCTACGATAAGAAGTTGCTGGAAAACGAACTGGCCAGGCTCGGAATTATTCAGAAATTAAAGTGATGATGAAGTATATATCTGTAATCCTCCTTGCCGTTATTTTCGGATGGGGAGCAAAAGTGGAGGTAATCCGCACCACTTCACAGGAGTGGGTAGGCGGATTGCAGGAATCCGGCTATGGTACCGATTATAACCTCTCCGTAAAGGTGAGGGCCGGATCGGATCAGCTGAAGTTTGAAGATCTTTGGGTTGGGGACCAGCATATGAAGATCCGCACATTACCGGATCCGGCCAGGCAACAGGTAAGGGATTTTAAAAAGGGAAGCCAGATATCACTCAGGGCAGGTGTCACCATTAAGCCCGATCCCAATGGGCAGATCAAGCCTTTAGCTGTTGACGGCACTGAAAAACCGTATAACTTTAAGGGCGAAGGATTGTTAACCTATACGTATAAAGGACGCACGAAATATCTGGAAATTGCAGAGTTTACAAAACTGGAAAAAATAATTTATCCTTAATTATTCGAGATGGACAAGAAATTGATATTGATGATATTAGATGGCTGGGGTATCGGTACGAGGCCTGCAGCCGATGCTATACGGCATGCCAATACTCCCTATATATCCTCCCTGCTTAAAAAATATCCCCATTCAAAACTGAAAACCTCGGGTGAGGATGTTGGTTTGCCTGACGGGCAGATGGGCAACTCGGAAGTCGGGCACCTGAATATCGGTGCCGGCCGCGTGATGTACCAGGATCTGGTTAAGATCAACCGGGCTGTGGCAACGGGGAGTATCAAGCAGAATCAGCCCTTGCGCGAAGCTTTCGGATATGCCAGGGAGTCGGGGAAAAAAGTCCATTTCATCGGATTGGTGTCCGACGGTGGGGTGCACTCCCTCGACCAGCATTTATATGCTTTGTGCGATATGACCAGGGAATTCGGTCTGGATAAGGTTTTTATCCATGCAATCACCGATGGCAGGGATACCGATCCGTTCAGCGGGAAGGCTTTTGTTGAAGAGCTTGAGGCGCATCTGGCAAAATCGAACGGGGTGATCGCCACCCTGATTGGCCGCTACTATTCCATGGATCGTGATAAGCGCTGGGAACGGGTGAAGCTGGGGTATGACCTTTATGTCAATGGAACAGGGAAAGCGGTGTCCAGTATAACGGATGCCATACAGGCAAGTTATGATGAGGGTATCACCGATGAGTTTATCAAACCAACCTACCTGGCAAATGCAGCGGGAGAACCCGTTGCCACCATTGCTGAAGGAGATGTAGTGATCTGTTTTAATTTCCGCACCGACAGGCTTCGCGAGATGACAGTTGTTCTTACCCAGAGGGATATGCCCGATTTCGGGATGCATACCCTGCCGTTGAAATATTATACCATGACCCGGTATGATGACTCATTTACCGGAGTTACCGTTATATATGACAAGGATAACCTTACGGAAACCCTTGGGGAACTTATCGCAGATGCCGGCAAGAAACAGATCCGCATTGCTGAGACTGAAAAATATGCTCACGTTACGTTTTTCTTTTCCGGCGGACGGGAGGAGCCTTTCGAGGGTGAAAGCCGCATCATGATTCCGTCACCAAAAGTTGCAACCTATGACCTGCAGCCTGAAATGAGTGCCTATCTGGTGAGGGATGCTATTATTAAAGCCTTGAAGACCGGCGAACCTGACCTGGTGATATTGAATTTTGCCAATGGGGATATGGTTGGACACACCGGTGTGTGGGATGCAATCATTCAGGCAGTGGAGGCCGTTGATGAATGTGTGCAGGATGTGGTTGAAACTGCCAGGGCAAATGGCTATACGGCACTCATTATTGCCGATCACGGCAATGCCGACAATGCCATTAATCCGGATGGATCACCGAATACCGCACATTCACTTAACCCGGTTCCATGCATCCTGGTGAGCAATGATTATACTGAAATTCATGATGGAATACTGGCGGATGTTGCTCCCACAATTTTGAAAATACTGGGGATGAAACAACCCGCCGCGATGACCGGTAATCCTTTGGTTTGATGATCGAAATAGGTAAAACACTTGTCAGCCTCGACCTGCTGCAAAAAAAATTCTGCTGCAACCTCCCTGCCTGCAAGGGGGCCTGCTGCGTGCTTGGCGATGCCGGAGCACCATTAACTATTGAGGAGGCCGGTGATCTTGAAGAATACCTGGATGAAATCAGTCCCTATATCACCGCAGAAGGCCTTCTGTCCATTATTGAACTTGGGGCGTATGTGCGCGATACGGACGGGGAAATTGTAACCCCGCTGATCAATAATAAAGAGTGCGCATTCACCGTTTTTGAGGATGGGATTGCTTTTTGCGCAGTTGAAAGGGCATACCGCGACGGGATGATTCCTTTCAATAAACCGGTGTCCTGCCATTTGTATCCGGTGAGGATTAAATCATTTGACAATTTTGATGCAGTTAATTACGACATCTGGAATATTTGCGATCCGGCACGAAAAGAGGGTGAGCGCATTGGGGTGCCCGTTTATGTATTTGTTAAAGAAGCACTTATTAGAAAGTATGGGGTAGAATGGTTTGAACAGCTGGATTATGCCGCTAAAAATCTCGATTTCAAAAAATATGAATAAAAAAGTTTGGTTACTGCTGCCTCTGTCTTTCCTGATGAGTTTTGCAGTATTTGGCCAGGAGAAGGAGAAAGTAAAGGAGAAGAAGAAAAGTGCCACCGAAGCTGTTGATTCCACAATCGTTTTAAGCAAGGGGAGGATTGTAATCAAGGACCGTATTTACCGGCAGAATGCTCCATTCATAACCTTTGGCTACGGTGCAGGCTTTGGTTTTGAA
Organism: uncultured Bacteroidota bacterium; assembly: GCA_942493265.1. GTDB lineage: Bacteria > Bacteroidota > Bacteroidia > Bacteroidales > UBA12481 > UBA12481. The sequence continues at coordinate 5,315,162 of OW818688.1, read as the reverse complement.
TCGAAGCAAGTCGAACAAAATATGGCCTTTTCATACCATCATTTTATAAACAAAATTGGCCTTCAGATAGGTTATTTATCTTCTTCCGATACAAAAACCTGGTGGAATTCAGATCAGAAATTGAAGGAACTTTCTCTAGGGGTTGGGAAACGGTGGGAGTCCACGCGTTATAATATTTCCGTTTTTGGTGGTCCAAGCTGGGCGTCAGGGAGTTATTTGTGGACTTATGTCGCTGATAGCATGTCGCAGCCACAACTAAGGGTGCATTATTTCTCTTCTTTGGGAGTCCATGCCGAAGTTCTCGCCACCTATAAATTATCATATGATATTGGAGTTGGATTGTCGCTTGTTGGCTGTATGAATAAGCAGTACTCGGTTGCCGGCGCTCAGATCCACCTGTTCTTCTCCACGGCCTTCGTTCGAAACTACAATTAACCGGCACGATGTGTCAACAAAATCAAACAATTACATGCAAACAGCTAAAGAATATATAGCCCTGCATCAGGATCGTTTCCTGGATGAACTTTTTGGACTGATCCGCATTCCTTCTATCAGTTCCATTGCATCACACAAGCCCGACATGTATCGTGCCGCCGAATATCTGAAACGGTCACTGCTTGAGGCAGGTGCCGACAGTGCCACCATTTATGAAACGGAAGGCAATCCGGTAACTTATGCTGAGAAGATCATTAATCCGGACTGGCCCACCGTACTTGTTTATGCTCATATGGATGTGATGCCTGTGGATCCGATAGATCTTTGGAAAACGGATCCGTTTGATCCGGTTGTGGTCGACGGTAAGATTTTTGCCAGGGGTGCTGACGATGATAAAGGTCAATCATTCATGCATATAAAGGCCTTTGAATATCTGGTGCAAACCGGCCAGCTGAAGTGTAATGTCAAATTTATGATCGAGGGTGAAGAGGAAGTCGGGTCTCCGACTCTTGGCGCTTTTTGTGAAAAGTACAAGGATATGCTTCGCTCGGATATCATTCTCGTATCCGATACGTCGATGATAGGCAATGAGATTCCTTCGGTAACCACCGGTTTGAGAGGATTGACTTATCTTCAGATTGAGGTGACCGGTCCCGACCACGATCTTCACTCCGGATTGTTTGGTGGCGCCGTTGGCAACCCGGTGATCATTCTTTCGAAAATGCTTGCCTCGGTTCATGATGAGAATAACCGGATTACAATCCCGGGTTTTTATGACCAGGTGATTGAACTTTCGCAGGAAGAGAAAGACCTTCTGTCGCAGGCTCCTTTTGATGTGGATCAATATAAGTCGAAGCTGGGCATTAAAGATGTATGGGGCGAAAAAGGATACCAGGTGCCTGAACGCACCGGTACGCGTCCAACATTTGATGTTTGCGGAATCTGGGCAGGTTACACCGGAGAGGGTACGAAAACGGTTTTGCCATCAAAAGCCTATGCCAAGGTAAGCTCGCGAATTGTGCCCAACCAGGATCACCATCAGATATCTGAATTGATCAAGGAATATTTCGAGTCAATTGCGCCACCGCAGGTTACCGTTGATGTCACCATCCTGCACGGCGGACCTGCCTATGTTTGTCCGATCACCCTGCCTGCTTACCATGCCGCAGAGATGGCCTATACTGATACATTCGGAAAACGGCCGGTTCCATTCCGCAGCGGTGGAAGTATTCCCATTATTTCCACATTCGAAAAGGTGCTGGGAGTAAAATCCATCCTGATGGGCTTTGGTCTCGAAACCGACAATATCCACTCGCCAAATGAGAATTATCCCGTCTGGAACTTCCTGAAGGGGATTGAAACCATAACGAGGTTTTATCATCACTATACTGCGTAGAGGACGACGGTTGTCGGTTGTCGGTTGTCGGTTGTCGGTGAGGTCGTGCCAGGCTGAGCAGATGCTCCTCGCCGTTTTTGTATTGACAAGCGGTCTTCGAATCTCATTGATTAATTTTTTTTTCGCGCAGAGACGCAAAGACGCAAATTAGCTCGATACGATTGCGTCTTTGCGTATTCGCGTGAGATTTTGTTTTTTCTTGCATACCCAGGGACTATAACTTCTATCTCTCCTTCAAGATGTGAAATATTATCTGGATTAATCAGGAAATAGGTTAAAAAAGTTAGGAATATTTCAAAAAGTTGATAAATATTTCGGATTACCCCCTAAAAAATAGGGGGGTGTCAGGAAAAAATGTAATTTTGTGCCAGAAAAGTTGTTTTGCTGATCGGCCACAACCGACAACCGACAACCGACAACTGATAACAATAAATTTTCCTGCCATGTCAAACATTCGCGTAGAAGCTGTAAAAGAGCTGTTTTCAAGAAAGCCGTTAGTGGTTGAAGCTCCGGGTGAGAAGGTATCCGATTATTACGGGGTACACACTTTTGGACTCGACACCATGAAGAAGTTCCTGCCCACCGAGGCGTATGAAAATGTTAAAAAAGCGGTCGACACCTGGGGATATATCGACAGGCGCTCGGCTGATTCGGTTGCAGCAGCAATGAAAGCATGGGCAATGAGCTTCGGCGTCACCCACTATACCCATTGGTTTCAGCCATTGAACGGATCGACAGCTGAAAAGCATGATGCTTTTTTTGAGCCGACCAAAGACGGCAAGATGTTTGAGCATTTCGGCGGGAAAGAGCTTATTCAGCAGGAGCCTGATGCCTCTTCACTTCCGAGCGGCGGAATCCGCAACACTTTTGAGGCACGCGGATATTCGGCATGGGATCCTTCTTCCCCGGCATTTATCGTGGACAAAACCCTTTGCATACCTACTGTATTTGTATCGTATACCGGTGAAGCGCTCGATTTTAAAACGCCTTTGCTTAAGTCGCTGTTTGCCCTCGACAAGGCAGCTGTTGATGTTTGTCAGTTCTTTGATAAAGATGTGAATAAGGTAATTTCAACACTCGGATGGGAGCAGGAGTATTTCCTGGTTGATGAGGCTCTCTTTTATGCCCGTCCGGATCTTCTCCTGACTGATCGTACGCTGATGGGACATGCCTCGGCACGTGACCAGCAGCTGGCCGACCACTATTTCGGATCTATACCGGAAAGGGTTACCGCTTTTATGCGGGACTTCGAGTTCGATTGCTTTAAATTGGGAATTCCGGTCAGGACCCGCCACAATGAGGTGGCTCCGAACCAGTTTGAGTGCGCTCCGGTTTTTGAGGAGGCCAACCTGGCAGTCGATCACAACCAGCTGCTGATGGATATCATGAAAAAGGTGGCCCGGAAACACAATTTCCGCGTTCTTCTTCATGAAAAACCCTATAAAGGCATCAACGGATCAGGTAAACATAATAACTGGTCGATGCTCACTAATACCGGAGTTAACTTACTGGCCCCGGGAGCGAACCCGAAGTCGAATCTCCAGTTCCTGACTTTCATTGTCAACACGGTTAAGGCAGTTCATGATTATGCTGATTTGCTCAGAGCAAGTGTTATGTCGGCCGGTAATGAACACCGTCTTGGTGCACATGAGGCTCCTCCTGCAATTATTTCGGTATTCATCGGACAGCATCTGACCCGTATCCTTCAGGAAATTGAAGATAAGGTGCCTGCGGCTGATATGACCCCGGATCAGAAAACAGAACTAAAACTTGATATTGGCAAGATTCCGCAGATCCTGCTCGACAATACCGACCGGAACCGTACGAGCCCATTTGCTTTTACCGGTAACCGGTTTGAATTCAGGGCAGTTGGTTCATCCATGAACTGCGCGGCACCAATGACCATTTTGAACTCTGCTGTTGCAAACCAACTCAGGGAATTCAAAGTTGATGTGGATGCCCTTATTGAAAGCGGCGCCAAAAAAGATGAAGCGATCTTCCGCGTTCTCCGGAAATATATCATTCACTCCAAAAAGATATTCTTCGAAGGCAACGGATATGGCGAAGAATGGAAAGAAGAGGCTGAACGTCGCGGTCTGAGCAATGTGAAAGATGCACCGGAAGCCCTTAAATCCTATATCGACCCGAAAAGTATTGAAATGCTTGGCCGATGGAACGTGCTGTCGGAGAGGGAACTGAATGCTCGTTATGACATCCGCCTGGAATTATTCACCAAAAAGATACAGATCGAATCAAGGGTTTTAGGTGATCTGGCTGTAAACCATATTATTCCAACGGTTATAAAATATCAGAACCGTTTGATTGAGAACGTAAAAGGCCTGAAGGAAATTTTGCCTGCCAGCGAATTCGCCGATGCAGCCAGTTACCAGCTCAACGCAATCCGGCGCATTTCTAAACACAAAGCGCTGATACTTGAAATGGTTGAGGAAATGGTTGCTGCCAGGAAAGAGGCCAATAAAATTGAGGATGTCCGCCAGCTTGCCGATGCTTATAACAACAATGTCAAGCACTTTCTTGAAGAGATTCGTTACCATATTGATAAACTTGAATTGATCGTGGATGACGACCTCTGGCCCCTGCCAAAATACCGCGAGTTGCTCTTTGCCCGCTAAATAGGTTGGAACTAGGCAAATATTGCCTATTTTTGATCGTTATAGTAGAAAATCTGCTCGTATGAAATTACTTCGTTTTATCACGGGTTTGACCGTGGCCATTTTGATGGCCGGTCCGGTGATGGCTCAGAAAAAGGATCTTTTAATTCAGGCGGATAAAACCTTCGCCGTTGGTGAATATTTCAAGGCTGCTGAAAAGTATAAGAAAGCATATTCCCGCGAGAAGGACCGTCAAAAGCGGATGGCAATCACCGTTAAAATCGGTAATTGCTACCGCCTGGTTAATGATACCCGTAAAGCTGAATCCTATTACTCCAGAGTGGTCAAGCAGAAATCCCCGGATCCCAAAACGCATCTGTATTATGCCGAGATGCTCAAGATCAACGGAAAGTTTGCACTGGCCAAATCTGAATACGAGGAATACCTGAAGGCAGAACCGGGTGATCTGGCAGCTGTTATGGCTTACCAATCCTGCGATTCCATTCTGGTATGGACCAAAAATCCAACCCGCTACCAGGTAGCTAATGTCAAGGATTTTAATACCAAGTTCAACGATTACAGTCCTTACTTTGCCTCAAACGATTATAAGGAGCTGTACATCTCTTCGTCACGCGATGGAGCTGCCGGAAATAAAATTCATGGCGGAACCGGACAGAGTTTCTCCGACGTTTTTTATACCCGTTTGGATAATAAGCAGAAGTGGGCAGTTCCTGCTCCGGTGGATAAGGTGATCAACAGCATGTATGATGATGGAGCCACCTGGGTTTCGGAGGATGGCAATACAATGTATTTTACCCGTTGCCGGTTCGATAAACAGATGGCGCTGGGATGTCAGGTTATGGTTTCCAAGCGGTCCGGTACCAAGTGGACAGATCCTACCGCCGTTCCGATCGCAAAAGATTCTGTAATTATCGCCCATCCCAGCCTGACCAGTGATCAGCTTACCATGTTTTTCGTGAGTGATATGCTCGGCAGCCTCGGAGGCAAAGATATCTGGATGGCCAAAAGGGAGAAAGCGGATGGAGCCTTTGGCGCTCCGGTAAACCTGGGTGAGCAGATCAATTCCACCAGGGATGAGATGTTCCCTTTCGTAAAATCCGATTCCCTGTTTTATTTTTCTTCAAACGGGCACCCCGGTCTTGGTGGCCTTGATATTTTTAAAGCCAGCCTGCAGGCTGACGGTAAATGGATTATTGAAAACATGAAATCCCCGGTCAACAGCAATGGTGATGATTTCGGTATCGTTTTCCAGAAAGATGAGGAAAAGGGATATTTTACCTCCAGCCGCTTTGAAAAAGGCAAGGGTGGCGATGATATCTACTCATTTGTTCTTCCGGAAAAACGATTTAATATGGCCGGACGGGTAATCAACGAACAAACTTCTTTAGCTATCGGCGGTGCGGATGTTCGCCTGATCGGAAGCGATGGATCAAGCCTGGAATATAAAACCGACTCCACCGGGAATTTTAGCTTCAAGCTGAAGCCTGAAACCGATTATCTTCTGGTTGCTTTCAAACGCGGATTCCTGAATGGCAAGCTGCGTGAAACAACCATGGGACTGGAGGCCAGCAGGGATTTCAATGCCACACTGGTGTTGGCCCCTTATGAGAAGCCGATCGAATTGCCGAATATTCTGTATGACCTGGCAAAATGGGATTTGCGGCCGGAATCCATGGTTGCCCTGGATGCACTGGTTGAAACACTTGAGGATAATCCCAATATCACCATCGAGCTGATGTCGCACACTGATGTCAGGCCTTTTAGGGCAATGACCAATCTTGAATTATCGCAAAACCGTGCACAATCCGTTGTTGATTATCTGATCAGCAAGGGAATACTTTCCGACAGGCTGAAAGCCCGCGGTTACGGTCCGGATGCCCCGCGTGTGGTGGATGAGAAAATTGCCGCTCAATATGATTTTCTGAAAGTTGGCGACACCTTGTCAAAGGTCCTGATCGATCAGCTTCCGAATGATCAGAATAAAGAGATTGCCCATCAGCTGAACCGGCGTACAGAATTCCGCGTGCTCCGCAATGATTATGTTCCGGGTGGAAAACCAGGTAATGAAATCGATGCTCAGCAGCAAATCCTGATCCGTGGAATGGAAGAGCTCCAGCAAGGTCAGAAAAAGAAGATCAGAATGGAAAAGGGTCCGGGTACCAATCCGGCTGAAAAACCGGCTGCCGGCGGGAAGACCGGAACCAACGACAAACTGCCATAATTTAATTACCTTTGCACCTCGTTATGGAGCAGGGTAACAGATATTCACAACGTGGTGTTTCTTCGGCCAAAGAAGATGTGCACCAGGCTATCCGAAAGCTTGATAAGGGGTTGTACCCCAGGGCTTTTTGTAAAATCATTCCCGATGTTCTGACCGGCGATCCCGACTGGTGCTGCATTATGCATGCCGACGGGGCCGGAACGAAATCATCCCTTGCCTATGTTTACTGGAAGGAAACCGGCGACCTGTCGGTATGGAAAGGTATCGCCCAGGATGCAGTGATCATGAATATTGATGATCTGCTGTGTGCCGGTGCAACCGGTCCGATCCTTCTCAGCTCAACCATAGGAAGAAACAAAAACCTCATCCCGGGTGATGTGATCACCGCCGTGATTGAAGGTACCCAGGAAATTGCGGATTTTCTTACCGCGAACGGTGTGGAAACTGTTTTCTGCGGAGGTGAAACCGCTGACGTCGGCGACCTCGTGCGTACCATTATTGTTGACAGCACTGTAACCGCCCGTTTGAAAAGATCCGGGGTGATTTCCAATGACCGGATTGCTCCGGGAGATGTGATCGTCGGACTATCATCATCCGGAAAAGCATCGTATGAAACCGGATATAACGGCGGAATGGGCAGCAACGGCCTGACTTCAGCACGCCATGATGTTTTTGCCCATTACCTGGCCGCTAAATATCCGGAATCCTTTGATCCGCAGATACCCGACAGTCTGATATATTCAGGCAGAACCGGATTGACCGATTTTATTGAGGATACCGGACTGGATGCCGGCAAGCTGGTTCTTTCTCCAACCCGTACCTATGCCCCAGTGGTGAAGGCCATACTTGATGAGTGCAGGCCGGTTATTCACGGAATGGTTCACTGTTCAGGGGGAGGACAAACCAAGATTTTACATTTCATTGATAATCTTCATGTTGTAAAAGACAACCTGTTTGATGTACCCCCGTTGTTCCGGTTGATTCAGGAACAATCCGGCACGCCTTGGAAGGAAATGTACAAAGTATTCAATATGGGACACCGGTTCGAGATTTATCTCCCCGGCGAATTTGCCCCGAAAATCATTGAAATCGCTGCTGGTTTCGGAATCGACGCCCGCATTATCGGTTTCTGTGAGTCTTCTGAAAAACCGCGTCTTACTATCCGCAGCGGTTATGGTGACTTCTTTTATTAGGTACTCCGATAAACCGGTATCAACCTGATACCCTGTATCTTTTAAATAGTAACCAATTAGTTAATCGTCAATCAAATAGTATGTTATTAGATAATTTAGAAGGAATAGCCGCCCGTTACGATGAGGTAGCGCGACTGATCACTGAACCGGATGTGGTCAATGATATGAAGCGGTATGTTCAGCTCAATAAAGAATACAAGGAGCTGACCAAAGTGGTGGCTTTCTATAATGAATATAAAAACGTCACCGAAAACATTGATTCCGCGAAAAAAATTCTCGACGTTGAAAAAGACGAAGAGATGCGTGAAATGGCCAAGGAGGAGCTCGATATCCTGAACCAGAGGCGGGAGGAAATGGAGGAGGAGATAAAGGTACTGCTGTTGCCGGTAGATCCCCAGGATGCCAAAAATGCCATTATGGAGGTCCGTGCAGGAACGGGTGGAGATGAAGCCAGTATTTTTGCCGGCGATCTGTTCCGGATGTACTGTAAATTCTGTGATATGAAGGGCTGGAAATACAGCATAAACAGCTTCACCGAAGGTACCAACGGTGGTTATAAAGAGGTGATTTTTGCCATTACCGGCGAAGGTGTTTATGGTGTCATGAAATACGAATCCGGTGTTCATCGGGTTCAGCGCGTACCGCAAACGGAAACTCAGGGAAGAATTCATACATCAGCCGCAACGGTGGCAGTATTGCCCGAGGCGGAAGAGTTTGACGTTGAACTGCTTCCCTCCGATATTCGTGTGGATACCTATTGTTCATCCGGTCCGGGCGGACAATCCGTGAACACCACCTATTCTGCCATCCGGCTTACCCATATGCCATCAGGTATTGTGGTAACCTGCCAGGACCAGAAGTCGCAGATTAAAAATAAGGACAAAGCCATGATTGAACTCCGTACCCGTCTGTACAATATGGAGTATCAGAAATATATGGATGAAATTTCCTCGAGAAGAAAAACCATGGTCAGTACCGGTGACCGTTCGGCTAAAATCCGGACCTATAATTATCCGCAGGGCCGTATGACCGACCACCGCATATCACTTACCATGTACAACCTTCCGGTAATCATGAATGGTGAAATCCAGGAAATTATTGATAAATTGCAGATAGCTGAAAATGCTGAACGCCTGAAAACTGCTGATACAATACGCTAATGACATCCTCAGAGCTGAACCTGGAGATCAGGAAAAAGAAGTCCTTCCTTTGCGTAGGCCTGGATATCGACTTGTCGAAAATTCCTGCCCATCTGCATCGCGAAGCTAATCCCGTTTTCGCTTTTAACAAGGCGATTATTGATGCAACTGCGGATCTGGCAGTGGCTTACAAGCCGAATCTTGCATTTTATGAATCTTTGGGAAACGAGGGGATGAGTCAGCTGGAAATGACGGTGGATTATATCCGCTCCAAAGATCCGAACCTGTTTATCATTGCAGATGCCAAACGAGGAGATATCGGGAATACTGCGGAGCAATATGCAAAGGCATTTTTTATCCATTATGATTTTGATGCCATTACCCTTTCGCCCTATATGGGAAGGGATTCGGTTGAGCCGTTCCTGCAATATCCGGGCAAGTGGGCCATCGTGCTTGCCCTGACCTCAAATCCGGGCGCCGACGATTTTCAGTTCCTGAATGTCAACCAGGATCAGCCATTATACGAACATGTGCTGATGAAGGCAGTTACCTGGGGCACAACCGATAACCTCATGTTTGTGGTTGGAGCCACACGTCCTGAATATTTCAGGAATATTCGCCGGATAGCACCTGATCACTTTCTTTTGGTCCCCGGAATCGGTGCCCAGGGAGGATCACTGGATATGGTTTTAGATAACGGTAAATCCTCAAAAGGCGGTTTGCTGATCAATAATTCCCGTGGTATCCTGTATGCCGGTGCTGGTCACGATTTTGCCGAAAAGGCTCGCGAAGCTGCCGAAAAGATGGTTGCAGATTTCAGGCTTTAAAAAAAGAGGCCCAAAAAATTCCAGTCGCACTTCATTTCTGCATCTATATCTGAAAACCTATTCAGATGCAGGAAGATTTTCTCCAATATCTCTGGAAATATGGATTGTTTCCGGCAGATAAACTATTTACGCCCGAACACCATCGGGTTGAAGTTCTTACACCCGGACAGCTCAATACCGATGCAGGGCCTGATTTCCTGATGGCGCGGATCCGGATCGGTGAGGCGGTGTGGGCCGGCCATGTGGAGATCCATGTGAAAGCTTCCGACTGGTACCGCCACAACCATAATGAAGATACTGCTTATGAACCGGTGATCCTGCATGTGGTATATGAAGCCGATTGCACGGTTACCCGGATGAACGGGGATAGTATCCCAATGGTGGTTATGCCCGTCAAGCCATCTTATCTGGATAATTATCATCAGATACTTTCAGCCTTATCGGTTGTGCCTTGCGAAACATCGTGGAAAAAACTGGATTCTGCAGAGGTTGAAAACTGGATCGTTAACATGGGTATCGAACGCATGCAGTCGAAATCCACCGAGGTATTCAGCCGGCTCGCCCGTAATAAGGGAGGCTGGGAGGAGACCTGGATTCAGATGGTCACCCGGTCGTTCGGTTTTGGTATCAATCAGGATTCTTTCGACAGGCTCGGGCAATCCATACCGATAGCAGCCATACGCTCCACCGGCTCGAATTTATTCCGGCTGGAGGCGATTCTCTATGGTCAGGCCGGCCTGATTCCAGATCAGAAACCCGATCCCTATTCACGTGCACTGATGGTGGAGTACTCTTTTGTAAAGCAAAAATTCAACATGGTGCCCTTGGCGAACCCCGGGTGGAAGTTTTTGAGAATGCGACCGTCAAATTTTCCAACGGTCCGGATTGCCCAGCTGGCGGCCTTTCTGGCGGGAAACCCTGACCGGCTGGAATTGGTACTGAATGGTTCCGTGATGGATCATCATCTGAAATTTGATTGTCCGGTTTCAGCATACTGGAAGCTTCATTATGATTTCGGTAAAAAATGGGCGGGCCGATACGCGGGATTTGGAACCGAAACCATCAACCTGTTCATGATCAATGCAGTATTGCCATTCCGGGCCAGCTATGATAATCGTAACGGTGATTCCGGTGCCTGGGAGAAATGGATGGAACAGCTTGAATTACTGTCACCTGAAAATAACCGGATTACCCGTGTTTGGAGCGGATATGGATACCGGATTCCCAATGCCTTCTATTCCCAGGCCTTCCTTCATCTGTATGGAAATTACTGCCATCACCGGCATTGCCTTTCCTGTCATATTGGTCAATTCCTGATCCGGGGCAAGGGAAGGTAGCGGCTTTTTCCATACCTTTACTGTATGGTAAAAATTTTGATCACCGGAGCCAACGGTCTGGTCGGCCAAACCCTGGTCAATCAGATTATGACCCTGCCGGGATATGAACTGATGGCTACTTCTGCTTCGGCCTGCAAGATCAGGAATCTGGACCCGGAACAATTCTCGCAGATGGATATCACCGCTGCCGGACAGGTGAAAACAAATTTTGACCGGTTTAAGCCGGATGTCGTAATTCATTGTGCTGCAATGACTCAGGTGGATCCCTGTGAATTGAATCCGGATTTGTGCGATAAGGTTAATATTGAAGGAACCCGTTTGGTAGCAAAGGCTGCAGAAGAATCGGGCGCGCGCTTTATTTATCTGTCCACTGATTTTGTATTCGACGGACAGAGCGGCCCCTATACTGAGGATGATCAGCCTAACCCGGTCAGTGCATACGGTTGGTCGAAACTGCAGGGCGAATTTATCACCCGGTCACTGAAGGTTCCATGGTCCATTGTACGAACTATCCTGGTGTATGGAATTACACCTGCCATGAACCGAACCAATCTGGTAACCTGGGTTCGTGATTCGCTCACCAGCCGCAAACCGATCCGGGTGGTCGACGATCAGTTTCGCATGCCGACTCTGGTAGATGACCTCGCGGAGGGGATCCTCCGGATTGCCGGCAGGGAGAAAACCGGGCTATATAATTTATCCGGACTGGAAATGACCTCCGTTCTTGATTTTGCCATCCGCATTGCCCGTTTTTTCGACCTGGATGAGTCCCTGATTTTCCCCATTCATTCCGATTCCCTGAACCAGCCCGGCCGTCGCCCTGTATCAACCGGATTTGTTCTGGATAAATCGATCGATGAACTGGATTATTCGCCGCGGAATTTAAATGAGGGCTTAGCCGTGGTACGAAATTTGCTTGTTGAATACTCTGTTTAAACGCGCGTCCCCCCGGGCGTTTTAATCGTTCTGTGTATGAAAACCTTTTATCAGTGGCTGTTCATTATTATGATCGTGATTGCCGGCTGCGACCGGGAAGGGAAAATCGTGCCCTCGGTTGAGCTCACAGGCAACACCAATTGTAAGGATATCAGCCTGAAAGCGGGTGCAGCCCATTCGTCCGATCAGGATTGTATTCAATACAAATGGCTGGACGGTGATACCTTAATTATCAAACACGTTAATGCCGGATTTAATTGCTGTCCTGAGGGTTTCCGGGTAGCCCTTCAGGTTAGCGGAGATACACTGATTATATCAGAATCGGAGAATTCCAGTCTGTGCGACTGCAACTGTCTGTTCGACCTGGACTACACTCTCACCGGTATCACCCGGGAAACCTGGTATATCAAGGTTGTGGAGCCCTATGTTCAACAGGCGGGCGAGGAGAAGATCCTGTTCATTACCAACTTCAAAAAAATCGTTGAAGGAGAATTTTGCGTTACCCGTACCGGGTATCCATGGAGGTGATAAGTTGTTATATATTAAAAATATAAAAATGAAAATTAAAGGAAGAGTTTTTTATCTGCTGACCATAGCGGTGGTATTCGCATCCTGCTCAAAGGATAATAATTATGAGCCGAAACCATTGAATCTTCCAGAGAAGACAGCTGGTGTAATAACGGCTGACAATACTTTCGGATTCGATCTGTACACCCGGCTCGCAGATGCCGCAGTACCGGGTGCCAACCTGATGATTTCGCCTTTAAGCGTATCGCAGGCATTATCCATGACCTATAACGGGGCCAACGGCGAAACCAAAACTGCCATGGAGGAGGCGCTTCGGATTTCGGGTTATGACCGCGACGAATTGAATGAACTGAACAAGGCTCTCATCACAGCATTGGTTGCTCATGATGAGAAAGTAACCATTTCAGTTGCAAATTCTATCTGGTACCGTCAGGAATTTACCGTTCTGCCTGATTTCATCTCGCGTAACCAGACTTATTATGATGCTGAAGTGAGGCCGGTGGACTTTAATGCAGATGGCTGCAAGGATCTGATCAATAACTGGGTGGCTGATAAAACGAATGACAGGATCACGGAAATCGTGGATCAGATCAATCCGGAATCCTTTATGTTTCTCATCAATGCTGTGTATTTCAAGGGCGTATGGACAAATGAGTTTGATAAAAAGAAAACCAGTGAGAGTCCGTTCTATCTGGAAAATGGCACCGTGGAGCAGGTCGACATGATGCATCAGAAAATGGACCTGAACATGTTTGCCAATGAAACCTTTACTTCCGTGGAGCTGCCTTATGGAAAAGGTAACTGGAAAATGTTCCTCTTTCTCCCTGAAACCGGAAAAACGGTTGCCGATGTGGAAAGTATGCTGACAGCCGGCAACTGGAATAGCTGGCTGACTCAATATCACAATAGTCAGGATGTGGAGTTTTCACTTCCGAAATTTACCTTTTCCTATAAGGAGAGTTTGTCCAATGCACTGGCCACTATGGGGATGGAGGTGGCCTTTACGGACCTGGCTGATTTTACCGGCATCCTTCCGCAAGGAGGTTTGCTGATCACCGATGTTAAGCATAAAACCTTTATCGAAGTGAATGAGGAGGGAACTGAAGCTGCAGCGGTAACCTCCGTGGAGGTAGGGGTCACATCTATCGGAAATTTCATCACCTTTAACAAACCATTTCTGTTTGCAATTGCCGAAAAATCGACCGGAGCAATTTTGTTCGTCGGCCGGTTGATGACAACAAAATAACGTACGATCCCGTAGGGGCGACCTGAGGTCGCCCCTAAAAACCATCCGGAACGCACAGAGGGTTAAGGATGTTAAGGGAGTTAAGGGAGTTAAGGAAGTTAAGGGGGTTAAGAAGGTAAAGAATGTTAAGAACGGATAAGATGAAAAGATTAATGTTTGTGGTATTGGTTTGCGGGTTGTTTGTGGCCTGCGAGCGACAGGATAACATGGGGCCTTTGTCCATATCCGTATCCTCGGATATGATTTGTAAATCGAACGGCCTTTTGAAAACAGGTGATCCCGTGCCTGAACAATCCTGCATTAAATACAGTTATGATGGGGATAGTCTGCTTACCCTGATGCATTTCAATGCAGGTTTCAACTGTTGTCCGGAAAGCTTCGTGATGGATATCGAAGTTAAAGGCGACAGCCTGATTATCCGCGAAGAGGATGCCAAACACGGATGCAAGTGCAACTGTTTATTCAATCTTGATATCCTGGTTCGCAACTTGCCTGCCGGTACTTACCATGTAAGGGTAGTGGAGTCGAAAATTGATTATACCTGGCCGCAGCTGAGTTTCGACCTCGATCTGAAGAAGGAACCGGAAGGAGAATTCTGTGTAACCCGGCCGGAAGGCTGGTGGATGTGACGGCCGGTGTTTATAACCTTAAAACTTTACAATGAAAAACAGGAACTTTCTCATTGCATCAATACTGCTGGTTGCGGTCGTGCTTTTTGCATCCTGTATGCAGGAGCAGGATGAAAATTGCGAATATGGTTTTACCAGAGGAACCGTTGTTGATCTTGGATCACCGCAGGTTGACGGGTGCGGATGGGTCATCCAGATTGGTTCGGTGTATTATCACCCGCTGAATCTCACTATGGATTTTGAAATCAGTGATTTGCCGGTCCTGATTAAATACCGTACTGATCCTGAAGAGTTCCGTTGTGGACGGGGTGGCATGATTTATCAATCCATCAGGATTACAGAAATAAGAAAAAATGGTAAGGAGGTAGGGTTCTTAACTGAGGATGAATGGGATAAGTATACCATGGATCCCTTCCGGCTGGATTCAGCTTATGTTGACGGCGACTGGCTGATGATGCATGTAGGGTACAGCGGAGGATGCAAGGATCATGATTTTAATCTGTGGAAACTTCCGGCGAATGCCCTGGATCCCCCACCGGTTGAACTTGCCCTTTCGCATGAAGACCATGGAGATATGTGCGAAGCGTATATCCAGCGCTGGCTGGCATTTTCGCTGTTCCCGCTCCGCGAAAAAGGCAAGCATGAGGTTAAATTTCTATTGCGGGGATCCCCTGAAATGTCGGCCTACTTCGGGGAATTCACTTATATATATTAGCAGGAATTGTTTTCTCAAAAGTTTTTTGTATTTTTGCGCGTTAATTTATAGACAACTGTAAAATTTTAGCAAAGATGTACTTAACGGCAGAAAAGAAACAAGAATTTTTCGAGAAGTACGGGAAGTCCAATACAGACACCGGTTCACCAGAGGGACAGGTTGCCTTATTCTCATACCGTATATCTCACCTGACGGGTCATTTGAAGAAAAACCGCAAGGACTTCAGTACCCAGAGATCACTGATCAGATTAGTTGGTAAACGCAGAAGGTTGCTAAACTACCTAAAAGACCGGGACATAGCGCGTTACCGGGCGATTATTAAAGAATTGAATTTACGTAAATAACCCATCAAGAAAAAAGGCAATTTCATAATTGCCTTTTTTTCTTCTCATTTAATCCGATTTTATAACATGTATCAAGCATATCAGAAGACCATCACATTGAATGATGGGCGGACGATAACCATTGAAACCGGTAAATTGGCCAAACAAGCCGACGGTTCTGTGGTGGTGACCATGGGGAAAACCATGATCCTGGCGGCAGTGTGTGCCTCCAAAACGGCAAAAGAAGGTGTCGACTTCATGCCACTTAGTGTAGAATATAAAGAAAAATTTGCTGCTGCAGGCCGTTTTCCGGGCGGTTTCATGAAAAGGGAAGCCCGTCCGAATGATAACGAGATCCTGGTTTCACGTCTGGTTGACCGTGCTCTGCGCCCGCTCTTTCCGGATGATTATCATGCTGAAGTTTTTGTAAGCCTGAGCCTTTTATCAGGTGATGTAACCTGTCCTCCCGATGCCCTCGCCGGATTGGCTGCTTCTGCAGCTTTCGCCCTCACCGATATTCCGTTCGCCGGACCGATCAGTGAAGTTCGCGTTGCCCGCATCAATGGACGCATGGTTATCAATCCCGGCATGGAAGATCTGAAGAGTGCCGACCTGGATGTGATTATCGCCGGAACCTTTGATAATATCATGATGGTTGAAGGCGAGATGCTCGAAGTTTCAGAAGCTGAAATGCTTGAAGCTATCAAATTCGGTCATGAAGAGATCAAGAGGCATTGTCAGGCTCAGCTTGAAATGCGCAAGGACCTCGGAAAAGACAGCGTCAGGGAGTATTGTCATGAAACCAATGATGCCGATCTGAAAGCAAGGGTTTTCGCTGCTACCTACCAGCAAGTGTACGACATTGCCAAAGCTCAGAAGCCCAAGCATGAACGTGCCGAAGCCTGGGAAGCTCTCGAAGCTGAATATATCACCTCATTGGGCGAAGAAGTTACCGACGTTGTTAAGGCAATGGTCAAGCGGTATTTCCATGATGTGATGAAGGAAGCTACCCGTAATATGCTTCTTGATGAAGGCATCCGTCTGGATGGCCGTAAAACAGATGAGATCCGCCCGATCTGGAGCGAGATTGATTATCTGCCGATGGCTCACGGTTCTGCAATTTTTACCAGGGGTGAAACCCAGTCGCTGACTACCATTACCCTCGGAACCAAACTCGATGAGAAAATTGTTGATGAAGTATTGAACCAGGGAAAAGACCGGTTCCTTCTTCATTATAATTTCCCGCCATTCTCTACCGGCGAAGCTCGTCCTGTTCGCGGAATCAGCCGCAGGGAAATCGGTCACGGTAACCTGGCTCACCGTGCTATTAAGCCGATGCTTCCGGGTGTTGAAGATAATCCATATGTGATTCGCATAGTTTCAGATATTCTGGAGTCGAACGGTTCCTCATCCATGGCAACGGTTTGCGCCGCTACCCTGGCCCTGATGGATGCCGGAGTAAAAATGAAGAAACCGGTTTCCGGTATTGCCATGGGCCTGATTGTCGGAAAAGACAAAAGGTACAAGGTATTGTCGGATATCCTCGGAGATGAGGACCACCTTGGCGACATGGACTTTAAAGTTTGCGGTACCCGCGATGGTATCACCGCATGCCAGATGGACATTAAGGTTGACGGTTTATCATACGAGATCCTTACGGAAGCTTTGGCTCAGGCCAATCGCGGAAGAATGCATATCCTCGATAAATTAAAGGAAACTATTGCCGTGCCGCGCGAAGATTACAAACCGCATGTTCCGAGAATTCAGACCATGACCATCCCGAAAGAGATGATCGGCGCTGTTATCGGTACCGGTGGCAAAATCATTCAGGAAATTCAACTGCGTACCCATACCATAATAACCATTGAGGAAAAAGACGGTATCGGATTTATCGAAGTTGCTGCTCCTGATAAAGAAGCCATTGAAGCTGCCATGGAAATCATCCAGGGCATCTGTGCCGTTCCTGAAGTTGGCCAGATTTACCAGGGTAAAGTGGTTTCGATTGTTGCATTTGGTGCATTCGTTGAAATCCTTCCGGGAAAAGAAGGTTTACTGCATATCTCCGAAATTTCATTCAAACGTCTGGAAACTGTTGAGGAAGAACTCAAAGTTGGTCAGATGATTGAGGTTAAACTCATTGAAATTGATGAGAAATCAGGTAAATACCGCCTGTCCAGGAAAGTTCTTCTCGAAAAACCTGAAGGATATGTTGAACCGGCTCCGTTTGACCGTGGTCCGAGAGGCCCGCGTGATGACAACAGGGGTGGGCATGACAGCCGTGATCGCCGTGATGGCGGTGACCGTGGAGGCAGACCCCCGCGCAGGGACTATGACCGTCGTTAATAGATCGGTTAATAAGATACGCTCAGGAAAATCCCCGCAATCGCGGGGATTTTCTATTTTTAGGCAATGGAAATGAATCAAATATATCCATGCAATTACCGGCTGGTTATCATCGAAGGAAATATCGGTGCAGGGAAAACTTCACTGGCTACCCGGATCAGCACCGATTATAACAGCCACCTGATTCTGGAGAGATTTGCAGACAATCCGTTCCTTCCAAAGTTTTACCAGGATCAGGATCGTTTTGCGTTTCCACTGGAAATGTCATTCCTGGCCGACCGCTATACCCAGTTGAAAAAGGAACTTATCGATCCCGATATTTTTGCCCCGTTCATCGTGGCCGACTATTATTTTATGAAATCGCTGATTTTTGCAGGGAATACCCTGACCGGCGATGAATACAAGCTCTATGCGCAGCTTTTTCATATCATGTATTCATCGCTGCCGAAGCCCGACCTGTATGTATATCTGCATCAGGATCCCGATAATCTTCTGATCAATATCTGGAACCGGGGTCGCGAATATGAGTCGGCCATTACTGCAGAATATCTGAAGAAAATTCAAACCGGGTATTTTGATTTCTTCCGCCAGGAACCTTCTATGCGAATACTGGTTGTTGATACCCGGGAAATCGATTTTGTGAATAATGAGAAGGATTATCATAACCTTTTGAATACCATATTCGGGCAGGAATATCCTCCGGGTTTGTCAAGAGCTTTTCTGCATCAGGAAGTGTAAAGTGTATGGGGAACATTTTCAAGGATGCATTGGTTTTTTTACATTGATCTCCAAAAGATTTATATTTTTGTCGTACATTGAAAAACGAAATAACAAACATAAAACCGGTAGTTATGAAGAAATTCAACCTCAGTATTTTGATGGCTGTTGCAGTCATAGCCCTCTTTTCGGGCTGCAGCGGGCTTAACAAGATGAAGAAATCCGCATCAGGGATTAAGTATGAAGTAAAACCCGAGATTTTGGAATTGCATGGTGGCAACGTTGGGTTGACACTCGTAGCAAGCTATCCTGAAAAATTCTTTAACAAGAAGGCCGTTGTAGTTGCAACTCCGGTTTTAAAAACTCCTTCAGGGGACGTTGAATTCAAGCCGCTGACCCTGCAGGGTGAAAAGGTTACCGCCAACAACAAAGTAGTTAACTATTCTTCAGGTGGTAAGGTAACTTACGAAGGCACCGTTCCTTACACCAAGGACATGCGTCAATCCGAACTGGTGGTTAAAGTTGATGCTTCCATGAAACTGAAAAAAGTTTCATTCGAGCCGGTGAAAGTTGCCGATGGCGTTATTTCCACTCCGGTACTGCTTGCCAATCAGGCAGGTGAAGTGGTTGTGGCTGCTGATAAATTCCAGAGAATTGTTCCGGAAACTTATCAGGCTGATATCAACTATGATATCAATAAAGCTGAGGTTAAAAAAACCGAAATGAAATCAGAGGACGTTACCGCACTGAAAGAAAAAGTTAAGGCTGCCAATTCAAAGTCGAATTACAATATCAAAGGAATTGATGTTTCTGCTTATGCATCACCTGACGGTGAACTGGGCCTGAACGAGAAACTTGCAAAGGAACGCTCGAAAACCGCATCTTCATTCTTCAAAAAAGAACTTGAAACCATGAAGGTTTCAAAGGCTGACCAGGGTGAATTCTTTAAACTCATGTCCACCGCTGAAGACTGGGAAGGTTTCAAGGAAATGGTTGCCAAATCAAAAATTCAGGATAAAGATCTGATTTTACGTGTTTTGTCGATGTATAATGATCCTGAAACACGTGAAAAGGAAATTCGTAATATCTCTGCTGCTTTCACTGAATTGGCCGATCAGATTTTACCGGCTTTGCGTCGTTCGAAATTCTCAGTAAATGTTGACGTTATCGGGAAATCCGATGCGGAATTACTGAAAATCGCTACCAGCACACCGGCCGATCTTAACGTTGAAGAAGCTCTCTATGCAGCTACTCTAACCAAAGATGTTAAAGTTCAGAACAGCATCTATAAAGCTGCAACTGAAAAATTCTCTTCCGATTACCGCACCTGGAATGATTACGGAATGACAGCCGTTCAGCTTGGCGATATGAAAACAGGTAAAACTGCTTTCGAAAAAGCCAACAGTCTGAAAGCTAATGACCCGATCGTTCTGAATAACCTTGGTGTTATTGCCCTTTCAGAAGGTGATTTCGCAAAAGCTGAAGGTTTATTCCGCAGTGCTGCAGGTGCCGGAAGCCAGGTTGACCACAACATGGGTATCGTAAATGTGAAGAATGGCAATTACAGTCAGGCTGTTACCAACTTCGGTGCTTCCTGTTTGTTCAACGCAGCTTTGGCTCAAACCCTGAACAAGGACTATGCAAAAGCCCTGAAAACTCTGGATTGTATTACTGATCCCAATGCCATGACCAACTACCTTAGGGCAGTTGTTTATGCACGTCAGGGACAGAGTGCCAACATGTTCAAATCACTCGAGGCTGCAGTTGCTGCCCAGGCTGATCTGAAACAGATGGCTAAAACTGATCTTGAATTCAGTAAATTCTTTGCTGATGCAAAATTCCAGGGAATCGTGAAATAGTCATTCACCAGATAAAAAAAAGAGCTGCTTCTTACGAAGCGGCTCTTTTTTTTGGTGACAAGTGACGAGTGACAAGTGACGCGTTGGGAATGTGGCTACTGAAGGATGAATTTTATGGGCATGTTTTGGGAGACTTTAACCACTTTTCCCCGCTGCTTACCTGGAGTCCAGTCGGGCGATGACTTAACTACATTGATAACCGCATCATCCAGAACAGGATCAACGCTTTTTACGATATGAACATCCTCAACCTTTCCGTCCCGGTTCACAATGAAACCAACTTCCACGGTTCCCGATATACTGTTCTCCATGGCTTTTGCCGGGTATTTAACATTTGCCTGAGCCCAGTTCCGGAATTTATCAAGGGTTCCACCCTGGAATTCAGGCATCTCTTCCGTGATCAGGAAAACCTGTTTTTCCGCTTCGTCCGGTTTTACCGGATTCGCCTTTTTAGTTTCTGACTTTCCATCTACCTTTTTGGCTGGCGTTTTATCCAGCATAAATTTAACAGGAATCGAGAAGGATACATTAACCGGCTGTCCCCTCTGCTTGCCTGGGTTCCAGTCGGGAGCTGATTTCATTACCCGTATTACCTCTTCGTCGAGGATCGGGCTGGAGCTTCTGACAATAGTAATATTGCTGACTTTGCCCATGGTGTCAACCACAAAGGAGACATATTCCGTACCGGAGATCTTTTTGGCTTTTGCCTCAGCCGGGTACTTAACGTTTTTCTGAACCCAGTTCCTGAAATTCTCCACGGTCCCGCCCTGAAAGGTTGGCATATCTTCAACAATAAGGAAAACCTGCTGGTTTGTACCTTCCATTTTACCTTTTAATGGTTCTTTGGGTGGTGTAGGTTTACCTAACACTTCCTTTGAATAAGGAATTCCATCAATGCGAAGCTTGATCTCCTCGATCTCCGCTTTTGAGTATCCTGCCTTGGTGAGTTCCTTCTCTACGGCCATTTTTGCAATTTCTTCCTTGCTTTTCTTTGCCTGATCCTGGGCTGTGACGGTCCAGGAACTGGCCAGGATCATACCTCCGAGTAAGGGCAGTGCGAGCAGGTATTTCCAACCTGCCAGGTGATTTTGTGTGCTTTTCGATAACATGTTAAGTCTCCTTTTTAAAAATGATTGTTTGTTAAATGGATGCATCAATAGAAAATGGGGGACTTTAAACTGATGGCTGATCAATATGCGGGAATATCCCGGCCGGTCATTGCCGGAGGTCAATCGGTCGGCCAGATATTCATGGGTAATCATTAATTCTTTATGCAGCAGATGAATGAACGGATTGAAGAAGAAAAGGAGGCGAACGACTCCGTAAAAAAGATTGTCGAGTGTATGCAATTGCCTGGAGTGAACCAGCTCATGCTCAAGGATGAGCCTGGTTTCGGGCAACGTCGGATCAAAAGGGTGAGGATAGAATATGGTGCGAAAAAAACTGAATGCAGTCCAGCTTCTTTTTATGACGATTACCTTCATCTGGCCATACCGGTGCACAGGCGCTTTACGGGTTGAAATAAGCAGTTTGATCCAAAGGAGTATGCTCGTGAGGCAAATGATGGCAGTCATCGCCATATATACCCTTAATGCCAGCTGAAGGGGGCTGGCGACATACTCCGGCTCCACCAGGGTTCCTTCGGCCATGATGAGCGTTTCATCCGCGACAATCGGTGCGGCAGGCAGCCATTGAATTTCATTTACCGGACTGAGAAAGTTCAGAACCGGACTGATCCAGGGCAAAACCATTGCGGTGGCTAACCCGGTAAGCAGAAAAAACCGGTTAGCCTTGAAGAAGCTGTTGCGGCTATACCCAGCCTTATATACCAGATAGATCAGTATGATAAAGAGGTTGGTTAGTATAATGTTCTGAATCAGGTTCATGGCTTTGGTTTTTCGATTTGCTCTAGCTTTTTCAGAATTTCATCCATCTCCTTCAGATTGATGTTTTCACGGTTGGTGAAGGAGGAAACCATTTGCTTCAGGCTGCCGTCAAAATAATTTTCGAGCATCTTTTTCATGGAAAAGTGTGAGTATTCGTCCTTGCTCACCAGTGCAAAGTACCGGTGCGTGGGCCCGAATGCTTCATGATCGATAAACCCTTTCGACTCGAGAATTCTTACTATCGTGGAAACCGTGCTGTATGCAGGCTTGGGCACCGGGAGCTCTGCAATGATGTCCTTAACGAATGCAGGCTGTATGTTCCACAATACCTGCATGATCTGTTCCTCGGCTTTTGTTAAATCGCGCATGTTGTTACGTTTTTAACAAAGGTACAACGAGAAACTTAAATATCCAACTAAGAAGTTAGTTAAGTTTGTATCCGAGTAAAAATTAAGCTTTGGTGGGTATGCCAATTTGCTAATGGGTTAATTTGTCAATTTGCTAATTGAAGAATCGCCATTGCATGACGGCATGCAACTTTTCTAAAATTAGCACATTAGCAAATTAACACATTAGCACATTATTGGGTGATTTGGTAGAGGAGGATCCCTACGCTCACAGCTACATTGAGCGAGTGCTTGGTGCCGTATTGGGGGATTTCGATGGCGGCTTCGCAAAGGGCGAGGACTTCCGGGGATACGCCGTGGATTTCGTGGCCGAAAATGATGGCTGCGGGTGCCGACAGGGTGAATTCGTTGAGCGGAATGCTATGGGTGGTTTGCTCGATGGCAAATATCCGGTAGCCTTTTGATTTGAGATCGGTTATGGCATCGGCGGTGTTCTCGAAATATTGCCAGTCAACTGATAGTTCCGCACCAAGGGCGCTTTTATGGATATCGCGGTGCGGGGGTGGGGTGCTGATGCCGCACAGGATGAGCTTTTCGATCCGGAATGCATCACAGGAACGGAAGATGGATCCTATATTATTCAGACTTCGGACATTGTCGAGGACAACGATTACCGGGTTCTTGTCGGCCGACTTAAATCCTTCTACGTCGAGACGGCCATGTTCATCATTTGTGAGCTGTCGCATCATAATTACTTTGTGCAAAAATAGCAGCATTGGGCTGAACCTGTGCAAAGGATTTTTGTTTCACTTAAAAAAGTTGCAATTTTAACGCCTGCTAAGAGTTATTTAATCAGAAAAATCAAGCATTTATGAATCTTCACGAATATCAGGCCAAGCAACTGCTCCAGTTACACGGTGTTCCGGTTGCGGAAGGACTCATGGTTGAAACGCCTGAAGCTGCTGTGGAAGCCGCGCAATTAATTCAGAGCCAAACCGGTACGAAATTCTGGGTGATCAAGGCACAGATCCATGCCGGTGGTCGAGGCAAGGGTGGCGGCGTGAAGATTGCTTCCTCGCTTGAGCAGGTGAAAGAATTGGCAACCCGGATTCTGGGCATGAACCTGGTGACCCCGCAAACTGGTCCGGAAGGCAAACTGGTTAGAAAACTGCTCGTGCAGCGCGATATGTATTACCCCGGAGCTGATGGCAAACCTTCAGTTAAGGAATTTTATATGAGCGTTTTGCTTAACCGTAAAACCGGCAAGAATATTGTCATGTACTCCACGGAGGGTGGTGTGGATATTGAAGGAGTAGCGCACAATACCCCGGAACTGATTTTTACGGAAGAAATTGACCCGGGTGTTGGAATTCTGCCATTTCAGGCACGAAAGATTGCCTTCAACCTGAAACTGACCGGTACCGCACATAAAAATATGGTACGGTTTGTAACGGCACTGTATAATGCTTATCTGGCAACCGATGCATCGCTTTTGGAAATCAACCCGCTGGTTAAAACATCCGACGACCTGATCCTGGCAGCAGATGCCAAGGTCAATCTCGATGAAAATGCTCTTTTCCGTCATCCGGATTATGCCGCCATGCGCGATTTGAACGAGGAAGACCCTACTGAGGTGGAAGCATCGGGATACAATCTTAACTTTATTAAACTCGACGGTAATGTTGGCTGTATGGTGAATGGAGCCGGATTGGCCATGGCAACCATGGATATGATCAAGCTTTCGGGCGGCCAGCCTGCCAATTTCCTGGATGTGGGCGGCACGGCCAGTGCTCAAACCGTTGAAGCAGGCTTCCGGATCATCCTGAAGGACCCGAATGTTAAAGCTATCCTGATCAATATTTTTGGCGGAATTGTGCGTTGCGACCGCGTGGCTCAGGGTGTTGTGGATGCTTACCGCATTATCGGCACGGTTCCTGTTCCGGTAATTGTACGTTTACAGGGAACCAATGCTGTGGAAGCCAAGGTTATCATCGACCAGTCGGGACTCAAGGTTTCTTCAGCCATTACCCTTGAGGAAGCTGCCGTATTGGTTAAAGAGGCGGTTTCCTGATTTATCTTTGTAAAAAAAAGGCAATGGAATTGCCGGAAGGTGTATGCGTTTTATTTTATTCACGATTCTGTTCTGCCTGTCCGGTGAAATTTTAAATGCCCAGGCGGTTGCAAAGGTCCGGCAGGATACTGCTCTCAGAACTGTTATAATCAATGGTGACACCATACCGCATATCGACCTGAAGGAGGTGCCGATACTGCCTGTAAAGGTGTTTAAGAACCGATTCCAGGAAAAGCAATACTGGAAGCTGGTATATAATCTCAAAAAGGTTTTGCCCTACTCTAAAATCGTTGCAGCGACTGTAGCGGAAGTCGACCTTAAGCTCTCCCATGCAAAAACCGATAAGGAGCGCAGAAAGCTGGTTAAAAACATGGAGGATTCACTTTGGGTAAAATATGAAGCCGACCTTCGTAAAATGACCATTACCCAGGGTAAACTCCTGTTTAAGCTGGTCGACCGTGAAACTTCCAATTCCACTTATTACTGGATTGATTCCTACCGCGGGTCAGTCAGCGCATTTTTCTGGCAGGGAATGGCCCGTCTGTTTGGCACCAATCTTAAATCCGAATATGACCCGAAAGGGGAGGATGCTGTGATTGAGCAGATTGTAACCTACATCGAAAAAGGCTACATCTGATTCAGTCCGCTAACCCGATCAGTGCGTTCACCGTGTTCATTGCACCTTCGGCAATGTCAACGATGCCTGAATCCAACATATAACAAGGGCTGGTCACTACTTTGTTTTTAGGGTCGGTAATGATCTCCCGTGCATTTGTAGTCTCATGCGATGCGCCCATCTGCTTTACGTTTTTTATCGCCGACGGGTCCTGCCCCATGGTAACCGTAACTCCCTCGAGAACCTTCGCCAGTATGACCGGTGAAATACACAGCGCACCAATCGGCTTGCCTGCACCATGCATATCTTTTACAGCTTTTTCAACTTCGGGGTTTACCGTGCATTCGGCACCGGCGAATGCATAGGTGCAAAGATTTTTCGCTACCCCGAATCCTCCGGCAAACATCAGAATATCAAAATCTTTCGCATTAAATTCCTTGAGTGGACGGATCTTGCCGCGTGCAATCCTGGCTGATTCCGCCAGTACATTCCGGGTTTCGCCGGTTACTTCGCCGGTGTAATGGTTGATCACATGATGCTGGTTAATATCAGGAGCGAAAACCTCATAAGTTGAATCGGTTTTGGCAATGGCATACAAAGTCATCACTGATTCATGAATCTCTGCGCCGTCCCGGTTACCGCAACCGGCCAGAATAACGGCAAATTTCTTTTTTGTTTCCATGGTTCCGACTTTTACTTTCCGCTGGCATTAAGGATAGTTTTGATAGTATAGATCATGATTTTAAGATCCACAAGAAGCGACATGTTTTCAATGTACAGAATGTCGTATTTGAGCCGTTCAATCATCTCCTCCACATTGGAAGCATAACCGAATTTAACCTGTCCCCAGGAGGTAATACCGGGTCTCACTTTCTGCAGGTGGTTAAAATGGGGTGCCGTTTTTATGATCTGGTCGATAAAGTGCTGCCTTTCAGGACGGGGGCCAACGAGCGACATATCCCCGATCAGCACGTTGTAAAACTGCGGAAGCTCATCAAGCCTCATTTTACGCATAAACATCCCGAAGCTGGTGATCCTTGCGTCATTGCTGCTCGAAAGGGCCGGACCGTTGACTTCAGCGTTGCTGCACATCGAACGGAATTTGTAAATGGTAAATGGCTTGCCATACCGCCCGATCCTTTCATGCGAATAAAACACCGGTCCTTTTGAGGTCAGCTTTACCCCGATAGCAAGGAAAAGATAAACCGGCGATAAAAGGATCAGCATGAAAAAGGAGGCAACCACATCGATAATCCGCTTCAGGTTCTCTTCCCATGCCGGCATGAGGTCATGACTGATCTGAATGAGCGGGGTTCCGATAATCGACGACATTTTAACCATTCCCGTAAGAATATCGTACATATCGGGGATAACCTTGATGGT
Organism: uncultured Bacteroidota bacterium; assembly: GCA_942493265.1. GTDB lineage: Bacteria > Bacteroidota > Bacteroidia > Bacteroidales > UBA12481 > UBA12481. The sequence goes on along the minus strand of OW818688.1, from coordinate 5,288,382 downwards.
AACCTTTCTGTATTCCAACCGGTTGATGATCTTTTTTAGCAATTCATGCTCGGAACTCTCTATCGCGATGATTACCTCTTCAACGGGATGCTGGGCAAGGATTTTTTGAAGATCCTTCAGGGTACCCAGATGAGGGATATGCTTTTCCATCAGATATTTATCGTATTTGCTCACGCTGATAAATCCGATGAAACTATTTCCGGTGGATCGCGGCTGGTTGGCCATGCTGATAAACAAATCATCCGCCCGCTTATCTGACCCGATCAGCAAAGTGGGAAATCCGATGATCCGGTTGTGTATACGGTGTGCCGATATCGTGGTAAAAATAACCCTGGGCAGGTAAGTCAACACAAAATGGAGTCCGAATAAAACCAGGAATGACAGGTAATAGTTGGTGTAGGTTTTTACGGTATCATCCAGGATCAGCACGAAAAATATTATCAATACCCCGATAAATGTTGTGCCAATGGTTTGCCCAAGTTCGCTCAAACGGGATTTGCGGAAAACTTCCTTGTAGTAACCGGTGATAAAATAGAACAGGATCCAGGCCAGCGGGAGTATTGCCAAACCCTGGAAAAATGAGTGGTCAAATTCTATAGGTACCGGATAGCCGAATTTCTTGGTTTCGATATAGATCTTCCGGAATACAAAAAAGAGCGTCCAGCTGGATCCGGCTGACAGGAAATCAGAAATCAGGTACTTCAGAAGTTGCTTTCGTCTGTTCATTAAAAATGGATCACTTTAAGGTTGTCCATGAGAATCGTCTGTTTTGCCACTCCGGTGGAATCCCAGGCCGCCCTTAATCCGGGCCGGAAAAATTCGGCAGTCGGGTTATCATCCAGCGTGGTATGAAGATCAATATAGATCCGGTTCCAATGGTCGATTGGTCTGATAAACAGTAAGCTGGACCATACCGCAGCTCCATCCTCCATCAGGTAGATTCCGAATTCCATCAGGGTAGTGCTCTGGTAATCAAACTCAAGTAAAACCTTCAGCCCGGTGGTGGGAAGTTCCAGATCAGTTCCGCTGTATGCTTCGAAATATCTGTTTTTCGAGTCCAGATAGATTGCACCGGAATACCTTCCTTCGCGAACATTGGCAGTTTGGTTCTCGAAAACGGTGTCGCTGTAGGTTGCATAAAGGAACGATACACCGGCATCTTCAAAATCTTCAATCCAGGGGAATTTGCATTCTGGCTTGTAAGTCGTTGTAGGTGTTATTGTTATCACTTCACCTGGTATAAAATCTATTTTCCCTGTACCAATATAGGGCTTAAAGAAAGGGTACACTTCACGTGAACCTGCGATACCGTTGAGCTCAAATGCCGGCTCAAGATAAAGGCTTTGCTCACCGGTAGTCAGGCAGGGAGTCATGGTAGGCAATTCGAAAAAACCGAGAGTGGTTCCGGCCACATTCAACTTCACGCAGGTCATTTTATGACTTGCAGATCCCTGATCGAAATTGGTAACTTTGACGAGGATGGTGTCAACCTTGATATAGGCTGGTTTATCTTCGGCAGGATTGATAATATTACAGGAAAGAAAGATGCCGGCAAGGGTAATCACCGGTAAAATCATCCATGTTTTAATCATATTTGTGTTTTTTGATACAAGTCACAAAGTTAACAGAATTGTAATGATCGAAGATAGCTTTATGCATCAGGGTTTGCGAAGGAAACTGGTGGAGCAGGTGAAAAGTAAAGGTATTCATGACCAGAGGATTATCGACGCCATGCTTAAAATCCCCCGGCATGCTTTCATGGATTCTACCTTTCTGAAATTCGCCTATCAGGATCAGGCTTTTCCTATTTCATCGGGACAAACCATTTCCCAGCCATACACGGTGGCATTTCAAACGGAACTTCTTGAATTACAGGGTTATCAAAAGGTTCTCGAGGTGGGTACCGGCTCGGGTTACCAGGCTGCCATCCTTGCTGAAATGGGTGTGCGCGTTTTTACCATCGAAAGAATCCGGAAATTATACCAGCAGGCTCAGGTGATTCACCGGGAACTCGGATACCAGATAAAGTTTTTCCTGGGTGACGGGTATCAGGGACTTCCCGCTTTTGCTCCTTTCGACAGGATTCTGATTACAGCAGCCGCCCCGGCTATTCCGGAGGTGCTGAAACAACAGCTTGTGGTTGGGGGAATCCTCGTTGCCCCGATCGGACCGCACGACAGCCAGGTGATGACCAAATGTGTGCGCACAGGTGCCGATACCTACACCTTGTCAACTCATGGGAATTTTTCCTTTGTCCCGATGAAGGACGGATTGGAATAATGAAAAATGGCCGAAACCCACAGACCAGCAACCATTTCATTTTCAGCATGGATTTTCGTGCTGGTCCTGATTTTGTTTTGTCAGCACGTGCAGTCCCAAAATCAGGATACTGTGCTGTTGCCGGTGAGGACTCTTAGAATTGCTTTTCATGTTTTTCAGGATGATGCCGGATATGGAAATTTTAACAGCGCAATCACGGAGGATGTAGATTACCTGAACCATTTGGTTGAATGGGCAAACAACCGTCTGGCCAATCTGGATACATTAAGTCCGGTTGTTCCTTCACCATTTATTGCCGACACCCGGGTGCGCATTCGTTTGGATACCATTTATTTTCACCGCGATTCAAAAGCCTGGGATTGCTCCGTTGAAATCGATGCCCCGTACATGCGCGACCAATATGTCGATGGCGACACACTGCTTGATTATCAGGAAAAATATCAGACTCTTCCGGTTTTTATAGGGGCCAATAACCCGGTCATTGGCGGGCACTCCCGAAATATAGGCGACCGCGGGTATATCGCTGTCCGCGGATATTATGAAAACTATCTGCAGCAACCATTTCCCATCGCCATTGATGAATGCGGGCGTAACCTGATTCATGAGCTGGGCCATTGTCTCGGACTGAGCCATAATTTCACCGGCGGTCCGGCCGGTGATCAGTGTGACGGCTGCGAGGATAATGGCTGTCCGGTTGAAGGCACCTCAAACAATATCATGGATTACTGGCCTTCATACGGTTATGCACTTTCGGAATGCCAGCTTAATCTGGTTCATTATTACCTGAACGGTGGAAATGGCAATATTTCGGAGGTGGTTATCAACGACAGCTGCTATCGTGTGCCTGGTTTTGCACTGGATGTGGAGGGTGGTGATACCCTGTTGATTGCGGATACCGTTTATGCTCACCGGGATTTGGTGATCAGGGGTGGAGGAGTGCTGAAAGTCACCGGATATTTATCTATGCCCGGTGACACAAAAATTACCGTTGAAGCCGGCGCATCCCTTGAAATCGACGGAGGCGCAATCGGAAACCTGTGCGGAGACCTGTGGCTGGGTATCCGGGTTGAAGAATCAACCGGCCCACCTGCCCGAATTGTGGTTTATCATGAAGGAATGGTCGAAAATGCCCTTACCGGCTTATTGGCTGCCGGATTGACAACAACCGTATTTGAAAATTCAGTATTCAGGAATTGTGAGGAATCGCTTGTATTTCTTCCGGGATCCGCCGATTCCATCCTGATAAAAAACAGCCGATTTAGTATAACCAGCAAGCTGAACCACTATGAGGAAGGCATCACTCCTGCTTTTTTCATCCGTTCGAATGGCATCCCATATATAATGGTTACAGGCGTTGATTTTATCAATGAGCCGGGCACCTATGTGTTTGATGCTGACTGGATGGGGACCGGAATTTATGCAGACGGGGCATCGGTAGAGGTTACGCAATCGGAGTTTCTCAACCTGACGATAGGTATGGATTTGTATTCCTCTGATGCTGATGCAAAGATTGATATCACTGATAACCTGTTTACACACAACCGGTTTGGGGTTAAAACACAATTTGCCGGTGTTCAGTGGATTGAAAACAACCGTTTTGTTCTTCAGCGTTTTAACAGCGGATGTTCGATTGGTGTTAACCTCGGCAGTCCCAAACGGTTTGCCTTGAGCAGGAATCTTTTTGAGTCGGTTTACGGGGGAGGGAAAATGGCCGGCATCGTGCTAAGCCATCCGTCACCTGAAAATGCCCCGGTGTTTAATAACCATTTCTCGAACCTTCCGGCTGCCATATTCATGGATGGAATGCCCGATATTGATTCTGTTCTGTTCCAATGGGCCGCAAGTGAGCAAAATGAAGAATCACTGAGGCTTGGACCGCAGTTCCGTTTTAACCGGTTTGATACCGTAGACCTGCATCTGACCATTGTAACGGATTCGGTTTTCGGATCAGCTTATGGTAAGCCGTCAGCCGTCCGCCAGGATTACTCAACTTCTGCTTTACGATGGAATCCCGGTGGTTTTGCCTGGTATTCAGAACAGTTGCCCATGGTGGCATTTAACGGATGGGATACTGAAGCCGCAGGAACTCCGGACCATGGATTATACTGGTTCATGAATTATCCGGGAATTGAGGATCCCGGATTTATGATATCAGGCAATCAGGGATTTGGTGTTCTCAAGGAATATCTGAAGGAGATAAAAGACCTGGAGGAAGCCGGCGATTGGATTCAGAATTCAAATGTTTATCAGTCACTTAGCCAGGTATCGAGGTTGCCTGCTGCGCTGAGATCAGCAAAACTGGTCTCATTTTGGGGGAAATTTGATGCTGAAAATCAAACCTGGCTTCGGGAAGCCCTGGGTTCAATTTCCGGCCGGTTTGTAAAGGCTGATAGTTTGCTTATCGGACTGGGTACCCTGCTTGCCCGGGAAAATCTCGACAAATGGAGTCAATTTAAGCCAGTGGCCGGGGGTGAATATATTCCGGCATTACATCCGGGTTCAGCTGCTTTTGAACTGTCGGATTTGTCGGCTTTCCGCTTTGCTAAACAGCCTCAGGAATCTTCCGGCCCTCCTGCCTTTCAGGTATATCCAAACCCTTCCTTTGATTATTTGATCGTTCAGCCAATGCCTGGTTACTCTTTTAATCCCCCGTGGGATGGCTATCTGATTTCTGCAGATGGACGCTGGTCAAAGCCGATACGGATTGAATCCTGGGAAAATCAGAGACTTACGGTTTCATCGCTGCCTGCCGGGGCTTATATCATTGAATTATTTTCAGGGAATCAATACCTTGGCAGCGCGAAATTTATTAAAACTACACAAAGATAGGAATGCCTCAACTTAAGGTTTTTCAATTCAATCCCCTCCAGGTCAATGCATATCTATTATATGAACCCAATGGGGCCGGGATACTGATCGATCCATCCTGCATGGATCAGAAAGAGTTTAGTCAGCTAAAGGATTTTATCGACCTGAATCACATAAGGCTGGAATATCAGCTGAATACACACGGCCATTTCGACCATGTATTCGGGGTGAAATGGGTAAAGGATACCTGGCATCCGCAATATCTTATACATCAGGAGGATGAAGCCTTTCTTCATTATGCAGGCGACCAGGCCCGGGGTTTCGGATTTGATTTTGAAGGGGACATCCCCGCTCCGGATGGATTTCTCAATGACCGGGATGTAATCACGGCAGGAGCCATCCAACTTAAGGTGATCCATGTGCCCGGACATTCTCCCGGAGGAGTCTCCTTTTTGGAAGAATCTGAAGGGTGGCTTTTTTCGGGCGACACACTTTTTGCCGGAGGGATTGGCCGCACCGATCTGCCCCGCGGAAATTATGACCAGATCATCAGCAGCATTCAGGAGAAGCTGATGGTATTGCCCGATGCAACGAAGGTCTTTCCCGGTCATGGTCCGGCTTCAACGGTTGTTCATGAAAGATTGACCAATCCGTACCTGTAAACGCGGGCCCGCGCCTGAATCCGTCATTTAGGCAAATACTGCATTATATCATTCTTCTTCTTATTTTTAACAACTTTATTTGTAATACAACAACCTATCAAATATGATCACTGATCAATTCATTTACAGGCACATCGGACCCAGGCCCGACGAAATTCAGGAAATGCTGGAGAAAGTGGGAGCAGCCACCATGGAAGAGTTCATCTCCTCCGTCATCCCTGCCCAGATACGTATGAAAGAACCGTTGAATCTTCCGGCAGGGCTGACTGAACAGGAGTATGCCAAAAAGATTAAGCAAATCGGAATAAAGAACAAGCAATACCGCACCCTGATCGGAATGGGTTATTACGGAACCGTAATGCCTGCCGTTATCAAACGCAATATTCTGGAGAATGCCTCCTGGTATACCTCCTATACCCCTTATCAGGCCGAGATTTCACAGGGCAGGCTCGAAGCTTTGCTGAATTTCCAGACACTAATAATGGAGCTCACCGCCATGCCGCTGGCTAATGCTTCGCTGCTCGATGAAGCCACCGCAGCAGCCGAAGCCATGATCCTGATGTTCAACGCAAGATCAAGGGATCTGACAAAGCGCGATGCCAATATTTTATTGGTCGATGAAAATATTTTCCCGCAAACACTTGCAGTGATCAAAACCCGGGCCTTACCGCTGGGGATCGTTGTGGAAGTTTGTAAAATTGTGAGAACCCCCATTTCTGATCAGGTTTTTGGTATCATCGTGCAATACCCTGCAGGGGATGGCAAAACGCTGATTTATAAAAAGACTGTCGAGCGTATGCATGAGCTTGGCGGACTGTATACTGCTGTAAGTGATTTATTTTCACTGGTATTGCTGACACCTCCGGGCGAATGGGGTGCCGATATCGTGGTTGGCACCACCCAGCGTTTTGGGGTGCCGATGGGCTTTGGCGGTCCGCATGCTGCCTATTTTGCCGCACGCGAAGAATTAAAAAGAAGTATTCCGGGTAGAATTATTGGTGTTTCTCAGGATATGCACGGCAATAAGGCACTCAGGATGGCGCTTCAAACCCGTGAACAGCATATCAAGCGTGAAAAAGCAACTTCAAACATCTGTACCGCGCAGGCACTGCTGGCAACTATCGCCGGCATGTACGCCGTTTATCATGGTCCGGACGGACTGCTCGAAATCGCAGGAAAAATACACCGTGCCGCGCATACGCTGGAGCTGGAGCTGCAGCAATACGGTTATGTTCAGGAGAATAAGGACTATTTTGATACCCTTCGGATCGTTCTGCCGGAAAAGGTTACGCTGAAGCATTTCAAAGCAGTAGCTCTCAAGCACCATTTCAATTTCCGTTATTTCGATGATGAAACCGTCGGTTTATCAACGGATGAATTAACCGATATCGCCGAAGTCAACTTAATTCTGCAACTCTTTGCTGAAGCTGCCGGAAAAAAAGCCAACCTGATTTCGGACCTGGTTGAATCAGCCGGATTTGATCCCGCATTTGCGCGCACAAGCGAATTTCTGACTGAATCATGCTTCAATAAATACCAGTCGGAAACGGAGATGATGCGATATATCAAAAAACTGGAACGCCGCGATATCTCTCTCACTCATTCCATGATCCCTCTGGGGTCCTGTACCATGAAGCTGAATCCCGCCAATTCGATGTTTGCCCTTTCGTGGGATGAGTTTGGCGCCATTCACCCGTTTGTTCCGGTGGACCAGGCTGAAGGTTATACTCAGCTGATCCATGAACTGGAACAAGCATTGATGGAGGTGACCGGTTTTCCGGCGATCTCATTCCAGCCAAACTCCGGCGCTTCAGGCGAATATGCCGGGTTGATGGTGATTGAAGGTTATCACCGGAATCGTGGTGAAAGCCATCGGAATATTGTTCTGATACCCGCTTCGGCACACGGTACCAATCCGGCAAGCGCTGTAATGGCAGGAAGCAAAGTAGTGGTTGTTAAGTGTGATGAAAACGGTAACGTTGATATTGAGGATCTGAAATTAAAGGCTGAGGAGCATTCTGCAAACCTTTCCGCTTTCATGATCACCTACCCATCTACCCATGGGGTTTTCGAAACCGAAATTAAAACCATGGCCGATATTATCCATTCGCATGGCGGACTGGTTTATATGGACGGTGCCAATATGAATGCACAGGTAGGACTGACCAAGCCGGCACTGATCGGTGCTGATGTTTGTCACCTTAACCTGCATAAAACTTTTGCTATACCTCATGGAGGAGGAGGCCCCGGAGTGGGTCCGATCGGTGTTGCACAACATCTCGTGGAATTCCTTCCCTCACATCCCGTTATTAAAGTGGGTGGTGAAAAAGGAGGCGTTGTTTCGGCTGCTCCCTATGGAAGTGCGCTGGTACTGACTATCTCACATGCTTATGTTCAGATGCTGGGTGGTGAAGGATTAAAGGCAGCCACTGAAATGGCCATCCTGAATGCCAACTATCTGGTGGCCTGTCTGAAAGGGCATTATGAGGTCCTTTATACCGGAGCAAACGGACGTGTTGCTCATGAGTGTATTTTAGACTGCAGGAATTTCAAGGCACAAACGGGCATTGAAACCGGCGATATCGCCCGCCGTTTGATGGATTACGGTTTCCATGCACCAACGCTCTCTTTCCCGGTTCATGAAACCCTGATGATCGAACCTACCGAGAGCGAATCCAAACAGGAGCTTGACCGTTTTGCAGAATCGCTGATATCCATCCTTTTTGAGATCAGTGATGTGGAGATGGGAATTACCCATGCTGAGAATAATGTTCTCAAAAATGCACCTCATACGGCTGTACATATTGGCGACGACACCTGGAGTCACCCATATGGCCGGCTCAAGGCTGCTTTTCCACTGCCCTGGATCGCAGAAAACAAATTCTGGCCTTATGTTGGCAAAATTGATAATGCCTATGGCGACCGGAACCTGATATGCTCCTGCAAGGGACTGGAAGAATACGAGGATTAAGAATCTGAATGATAAAAAGAAAGAGGCTGTCTCAAAAGGGCAGCCTCTTTTTTTATACCTGACAACAGTAACACAATAACTTGGGTGATTGACACTCAAAATAAAAGGCTTTGGATATCAAGAGTGTGCTCATGAGAGTCAACGATTCTTCTTGATAATGACATGTTAAGTACAATCCTCTGATCTGCATATTTCCAAGCAGAGCTATCCTTAAATATATTCAGCGGATATCCAACGACACTTTCCGGGGAAAACCATATAGTTGCCTGATTCTGATGGACAGGCCTGATCTGAATACTATCAAAAACATTTGATACAAGAGTTTGCGGCTGAAAATCAGGCTGGTCCGCAATAAATATAGCCTTGGACTCATTTGGCGCAAGTTCCAGAGTCATATCGCAATAGGATCCGCCAAAATCTGAATTTTGATATAATGTAGCCCCATATTTATATTGGGCATTTGGGTAAAGTACCAACACAAAAGCTTCGGATGTACTGTTTTTAATCACAAGAACAGACTGATCCTCAATTTGATCCCCACATGAAGTGCCTAATAAGGCAAGCGTAATGCCGATCAATTTTAATGAAATTGTTTTCATTATTAAAAGTATTTGAGTGACTTATTTTACTTTCTGAAAATGTTCACTGAAAGTTCCAACTACCAGCGGTAAACCAGATCCCAGTTTCGGTAGCCGGTCTGATCAAGATACCAGTCCTGGCTTTTTGTTCCGGAAGCTGCGGCCCAGCTGGCAAAAAACAGGTGTGCCTTTAACAGGTCCGTTTTTTCAATGGGGTAATCAAATTGAACCGGCAGGCTCAGCGCCCAGGGTATGCCATTTTTCGTTTGATAATAAATGCCTGATGCCGGGGAGGATACATCATCCCCCGCTCCGGGCAGCTGCGGATTGATCAGATCGGTAGGTGGATAACCGGTGAGATGAACCTCGCGGGATCTTTCGGATGTTCTGAAAAGAAACGGGTTTAACTGGTCGTTACCCACGCGGGCTGCATCGATCGGCTCTTTGAGGAATATCCTGAAAGTATACTCCAACGGCACAACAAAATAGTAGCCGAGAGTGGTATTAATCGTCGGGCTTCCTTCCTGCACATGGGTAAACGTGGTATTGGCATCGGCAAAAAGGATAAAAGTAGCCAGGGACTGGCCTTTTTCTGTTCCGTTTTCATTCAGCAGGATCGCATCGTGCTGAAATTCAAAATCGGATTCACAGGCGGATATCAGATCGGGTGAGATGTATATCTGAAATCCGAATCCATCCTTAATGCCTGATCCGATTGCTCTTACCTGATAAATCATGTCGATTTCAATAATCTGGTTTTGACCGTTGATGACTCTTTTTATCTGATAATCAACAATGAGATCATTATAATCATAATCATCAGTGGCCGGCCAGGTATCCTCAAAAGCAAATGTTCCGGGTTTATCCATTGCCGGATAGAAATCATCGAATGCCCGGGCAGGATTGTCAGGATAGATATCTTCGGAATCCATAATCCCATCCTGATCAGTATCGCCGTTAATCTCGTTTACCGAAACAACCGCATTATCGAAATCAACAATGCCAGTTGACCGCTTATAAAATAGTATCTGGCAGGTAACTGTACCTTCAGGCATTGATCCCGAAACGGTTCCGTTGGTCCAGGTATTGCCCGGATTAACCAGGTTAAAGGAGAGCGCGTTAATCGGCTCGCCGCTCTGGTCGCGGGGAATGAGGAAGAGGTAGATATCCTGCTGACTGTCGAAGCCCCGTGCATCTCCCGAGAATGAAACGACCTGTCCGGGGGAGGCTTGGATGCTCTGGGTGAAACCTCCCGCTGAATAATTTACACTGTTGATCCGGGCAAAGCTGTTCCCTTCTTCACTGATAATGGATCCGAAACTCCCGGCTGCATCCGTGGCATACCAAAAGCTATCTGTTTCAATGGGTGATGACCATAAATCAATTTTTCCGAATTGGTGAACGGAGAAATCTCCGTTTTGCAACCGGTTTTCGATGCCGGATTTGTGGGTTGCCGGTATTGAATTCACTCTGATTCCGGATGTTCCCTGGCTGGTCATCTCCGGTTTCGGAGGCGCATCGCCGTAGCCGATATTATAATCAACCGTTATGGTCTCTGTAGCGGATCCTGCAGCGGGTTCCGGAAGGGCCACGGTACGCCAGCCGGCAAAGGTTCTGGTGAAAATTTTCCGGGTTGGAACGGCCATTAAAATATCGGCTTCATATTTTCCCGTATGATCCGAAGCTCCTTTTTTAATGAGTTTTCCCGGTCGTCCGTCTGTGTTTGCATCCCAGATCTCAATGATCCGGTTGGTGGTTGAATAACTCACGGTAGACGGCAGAAGCACCGACAGCCGGATGGATTTTGTCATATTAAAAGTAAACCCGGCGGGTACAACCAGATCCTTCATGGTTTTTCCGGGATCAATGATGATGGGCTTCTCTTCACATCCGGTGAGCAAAAAAGCCAGCAGGACCAGGCATGAGAATATTAGCCTTTGATTTTTCATTCCGCTTAAAACAGTGTTATGGGTTTGACCGATGGTAATTTCAGCACAAATTAAGGAAGTTGCCGGCATTTAGCAAATGTTTCGGCAGTCGTTTAAAAAAGGGAGGCCCCGAAAGCCTCCCTGAAAAAATCGTAAAATGGTAACTGATATTTGATTATCAGTTATTCCAGACTCAGATTCATCTCAAAACACCATTCGGTCCGCGGATAGCAAAGGCAGTAATACAGCCTTATACTCTGCGGAGTGTTCACTTTGTACATGATTGTCCGGTCGCAGGATTCATCGATCCAGGCATTATTGACCCAACGATGTGTTTGAACAACCTTGATTTCGGTGTTTTGTCGGCTGATCGGCTCAAAATAACCTTTGATTGAGTTGGTTTCAATTTCACCGGTCAGGATTTTTTTAAATTCGAGCGTAATCTGCCCATCCGCGGTAATATCGGCCTTAACCCTCATCAGTCCCATTCCGAAATCGATCGGGCCTCCGCTCCATTGTCCGATATAAGGTGCTGCGGCGGGTTGGACTATTGTGGTAAAGGTTTTTGTGGTGCCATCTTCAGCGGTCACGGTATAGACTACCGGTCCCGTAAAATCAACCACCGTACCGGAGGCAGGGCTAAGGACAGCCCTTGGCGATATTTCTATCGTTGGCATTAGCTGAGCGATATCTACACCAAACGCAACCTCGGCCGAGACGTTGGTTCCTTCGATTTCACCCAGATAATTCCGATCCAGCTGTGCATTTTTGCTGGCTTCAAAAATGAAGGCGAGTATCTCCTTTTTGCTGGATAATTCTTCCTTTTTACAGGAATTCATGAAAACTGCTCCTACTAGCAGGAACAGGGCCAGAAAGGCGATCTTTCTAACCATGGTTAATTTTTTTTAGCGGTTGGAGCTAAGCTGACAAGGCATCCTGAATGAGGATGCTGAAAAGTTCATTGAGACTCAGGCCGGCAATTGACGCCTGTTTGGGGACAATACTGTGCGGCGACATACCTGGAACAGTGTTCACTTCAAGGAACCAGGGGATTTTGTCAACCAGGATATAGTCCATTCGCACTACTCCCCGGCAATCCAATAAATCATAAATCAATAATGAAAGGTCCTGAACCGACCGAGCGACCTCCTTGGAAATACGTGCAGGCGTTATTTCGTCCGACATTCCGGGAGTGTACTTGGCTTCATAGTCGAAAAATTCCTTTTTACTGATGATCTCAGTAACCGGAAAGACATCTCTCGTAAATCCGGTCTTAAAAAGACCGCAGGTCACCTCAGTACCGACCAGTAGCTTTTCAATAATCGCTTCCCGGTCTTCAGTAAGTGCCCTTTCGAGAGCAGGCAGGATTTCACCTGAATGGTTCACCCTGGAGGTTCCGCAACTGGAGCCTCCGTTGTTGGGTTTAACAAAACAGGGTATTCCGATTGTATCTATAATGTTTTGAACATCAATTGGCTGGTCCTTTCTGATCAGTAAGGATGGCGAGATATTGATGCCACATTGCTTCAGGAACTGGTTGCAGTGGAATTTGCTGAATGTAAGGGCACTGCTGAAAGAACGGCAGCCGGTGAACGGCATGCCGATCAGTTCGAAATATGCAGGAAGAATTCCATTTTCACCCGGAGTGCCATGAATGGAATTGATTACTGCATCAAAATGCTTAACCGAACCATTTGGCTGCCAGGTAAAATCATGTCGGTTAATGGGATATGTTGAACCATCCAGATCATGAACATTCCAGCCCTGCTGTGAAATAACAACCACGCGGGCATTGAATTTGCCGGTATCGAGGTTGTGTAAAATATTATTAGCGCTTTTAATGGAGATTTCGTATTCCCCGGAATCTCCGCCGGCAACAATTGCGATATTTAAAGGACTGGAGTTCATTAATTTAGAAATTCAGGATTTGTACTGATTCTCTGGCTTAATGTACGGATTTTTTGGCAATTTGTTTCGTTTGCGAATCAAAGCTCCTGGGTACGGCCACTCAGATATACGCGCCATTTGCGGATTACCTCAGCCATGTCGTCAGGAAGCTCAGAATTGAAATGCATCCATTCCTTGGTTTCGGGATGGGTAAAGCCAAGTTCCTTTGCATGGAGAGCTTGCCGGGGCAGGATCTTGAAGCAATTTTCAATGAATTGCTTGTATTTGGTATAAGTTGTTCCCTTCAGAATGATATTGCCGCCATAATCAGCGTCGTTAAACAAAGGATGCCCGATGGATTTCATGTGTATCCTGATTTGATGGGTGCGCCCTGTTTCCAATTTGCATTCAATCAGGGAAATATAGCCGAGATCTTCCAGCACCCGGTAATGGGTAACCGCCCTTTTACCCATGGTTTCGTCTGCAAAAACGGCCATCACCTGACGGTTTTTAGGATTTCTGCCAATGTTTGCATCAATGGTGCCTTCCGACTCCTTTGGCCGGCCCCAGACCAGCGCATGGTATATCCGGTGAGATGTTTTATTGTAGAACTGCTTGCCCAGATAACTCTTTGCTTTCTCGGTTTTTGCGACCACCAGCAATCCGGATGTGTCTTTATCAATACGGTGCACGAGACCGGCCCGGATATCTTCCTGGGTAAACATCTCAAGCGCCTTATAACGGTGTGCCAGAGCGTGAATCAGGGTTCCGGTATAGTTGCCATGTGCGGGATGTACCACCATGCCGGGCTTTTTATTTACAACCAGCAGTGTATCATCTTCATATACAACATCGAGTGGAATATCCTCAGGAATAAGCACGAATTCCTTCCGGGGGAAAGTAAGCATGATAACAATTACATCACCCGGTTTAACTTTATAATTCGCCTTTACAGGTTTGTCGTTTACTATGATACAACCGGCATCAGCAGCATCCTTGATTTTGGTGCGGGATGTATCCTGTAACCTGTCGATCAGGAATTTATCAATTCGTAACAGCGTTTGTCCTGGATCTGCAACAAAACGGAAGTGTTCAAAGAGCTCTTTTTTCTCCTCCAGCTCATCGAGGTGCAACCACATTTTATTCATGTATGATAATCAGCTTTTGCCGGGTATTGATCCCGGAATCCGACCGTACCTGGATGAAGTAAATTCCATTTGGAATATCAGAAACGGTCATTTTGCAAACAGGTCCGGTTTCCTGAACCATCCGGACGAGGCTTCCATTAATGTTGGTGAGTGTAATATTCAATTTCTCAGCCTGATCGCCGCAATCAATACTGATCTGGTCCTTTGACGGATTGGGATAAATCTTCACGGGATTATTCAAGGCTGAGGAGAGATCAAAGGGATCAACGGAGGATTTGCGTGATTTGTTGGCAAAAACCGGCCTGATCAAGAGGGATCCTTCGAAGGATGATGATTGCCAGGAACCGGTGAGGCTGAAGAATATATCCTGCCCGTGATTATTCTGACGGTCAAATCCGATATTTAAAAAATCTGCGGTGGTTTGTATCCATCCGATGTAATAAGTCCCTGTGACTACCCGGGCAGTGTCAAGTACGATGCGCTGAAATGCATTAATGCCGGAATATTCGGGTACGCCTCCATCCTGTGCATAAAGCAGTTCTCCGGGCTTGCCATTGTCGTCGGCCCATACGCCCAGCTGGAAATACTTTTTACCTGCATCGGCGTAACTTTGGTTGAAATACATATCAACAGCAAACAGGGAGTCGCCGGCATTCAGATTGGTAAAGCGATATGCCAGTTTAGCCGTTCGTGAGCCTTCACCGACCAGTCCGTATCCGGCTTCAGCGGTTCCGTCATCATACGAATAGAAATCAGTAAAGAGCTGCTGTGAAGTGATTTTGTCGTTGCCTGGTATCCAGTCTGGCACAGTCTGATTCATGTCGAGCGTCACTTCATATAATGCCGAATCCCTTTCATTGCTGGCAAATCCATAATTGAAAGTTGCATCATACTTCAGCGCCTGGAATGCTTTAATCTCATCTGCCTGTAGGGTTTTCTCAAACCCTGTTCCAGTAGTCCATACCGGCGAAACAGTGAATTTAGGAGTAAATATCCGCCGTTCGGCTGAGAGGTTGTTCAGGTTGATTTCGAAGGTTGCCCTCACTGCAGATATTCCGGCTACCCTGAAATGTTCCCAGGGCATGGAGGTGTAATTGAGGAGCAGCGAACCAACCGGTTGCACCAGTGCCGCGTCCTGCATGATGGTGTCGTTGTAATGCCTGCCGTTATTCAGATATACATAGTCGAGATTCCATTGGTCGGCATTCACTTTCATACTGGGCTCATAGGAAGGTGAAAGGGATGCATAATTGCGAAAGCGGAAACGGAATCCATTCTGAATGAACCTGGAGTCCGTAATGTTTATCATGGCGATCCGGAATTCCTGCGAGGCGCTGCCCGGTGTGCTCCATACACGGTACCAGCGGTTATTGTCGGGTGCATAAAATTCGACAACCAGTGAATCTCCCGGTTCGGGCGCATCACCCCAGCCCTGAGGCTGATAATAAAAACTCAGGTAGATCGTGGTATCAAGCGGCAGAAACAGATTGACCGGCTGTGATGTCAGGGCATCGGCAAGAAACGACTGAACGGTTGCTTCCTGATATATGGCGCCGGTGGAGTCAATCGCATCAAAAGTGGCTACCCCGCAAGTTGGCGGATTAACGGCAAAAGTGCGGTTAATATATACCTGATTATCGCTCCAGCGAATGCTTTCGGGAAAGGATGCGCCACTGCTGAAATCTTCAAGCACAGGTAATTGCAGTGTATCTGCCATCACGGTTTTAAAGCGGGCGGCCTGATTCAGGTTCGTCAGAACCGGATTTGAGGCAACGGATACCAGCCTTTCCTGCGACAGGGCATTGTTCACCTGAACAAATGCGAGCAGGATGGTGATAAAAACAATATATCTGATCTTCATGAAATCAATTTTAAAATTGAGTTGTGTCATTTAATAGTGTATCCTGCAGAGTATAAATTGAATCCATCTGCATGAGTTTTATAGAATCCCTTGTGAGCCAGATATCTATGGAGAACCCCATCCTAGCCTGGCTGCCGACATCCGGAAATTGCCGGTATATCTTGGCCAGGGAGCTGTCCATGCGGGTGGTCACCGTTGAGTCATAACGCACGGCACCCAGGTTGAAGTAATTGTTCAAAGCAATGATCCGCGCCGTTTCTTTACCGATATTCAATAAATACGGAACCGGAGCACGCTCTTCACTCAGCCCGGCGCCAACAATCAGAGTGATACCTGATCCCTTTTCAATATCGGTGCCTTCAGCGATAACCCTGCCGTTGAATTTTTGTTCCAGTACGTAGGTCGGGGCCAGATGGGGAATGTATTCCACACTGGAAATATGCAGTCCTGCGCTTGACAATACCCTGTCGGCCTGACGGTAAGGCATATCAAATGCCTTTGGCATCTTTATCATCTGTGGGAACCAGCAATTGGTGATGATAAATATTTTCCGGTTCTTTTTGATCCCGGATCCCGGTACCGGATATTGGTCCAGTACAGCTCCCCGCGGAGATTCTGCGAGGTAGGATGAATCCTGTACCACCCACCCGATATTGTTTTGCGCACAAATACGGTCAACCTGCTGCAACGACATGCCGGTAAAATCGGGAACCTGGATTTTTTTACCATGACCGGTATAAAAGTAGAGGCTGATCTGGACCAGCAGGATTAAACCAAGCGTGATCCCCAGGGCGATCAGTACATTTTTCCAAAATATCCGGCTAAGCAGGAATTGAACAACGGGTGACTTCATAATTGATTACAGCTGCAATAACAACGTTTCGGCAAAGATAAAATTATATGATGGATTGACTTAATAGATTTTCAGGGTGTTGTACAGGGTATCGCGCTCAACGGGCTCGAGTCCGCTGCTCCTGATGAGGGCTGCCAGCGCTTCGGTGGACATCGCCGGATTCTGGTCCTCGGCTCCTGCCATAGAATAAATCCGGGTGGTATCCTCAATCGTACCATCCAGGTCATCTACGCCAAAAGAGAGGGATAACCCCGCTATCTCCCTGCCGATCATCGGCCAATATGCTTTCATGTGCGGAAAATTATCCAGGAAAATCCGGCTGACCGCGTAATTCCTGAGGTCCTCGATTGTGGTGACTTCCCCAATGATTCCCAGGGAATTGTTTGCTTTCCGGTATTTCAGGGGGATGAAAACCTGGAACCCGCCGGTCTTGTCCTGGAGCATTCTCAACCGGTTCATATGGTCGATCCGGTGTGCGTATTTTTCAAGATGCCCGTATAGCATGGTGGCATTGGTGGGAATTCCGGTCCGATGGGCACATTCATGAATGGCCAGCCAATCAGTCGATCCGGTTTTGTCGGGGCAGATCGTGCTCCTGAGCTCCTCATCAAATATCTCCGCCCCGCCGCCGGGGATGGAATCCAATCCGGCAGCTTTCAGTCGGGTCAAACCTTCCTCTACCGAAACCTTGCTTTTACTGAACATGAAATCAAGTTCAACGGCGGTAAAGGCCTTAATGAAAAGTTCCGGGTTTGCCATCCTGATCTGCCTGAGCATGTTTTCGTAATAATCAAGTCCGCGCTGAGGATGCACCCCTCCGACAATATGTACTTCGGTGGCCGAATGATCCCGGAATTGATTGATCTCCGCCAGGATATCCTCCAGACTCATTTCCCAGGATCCCTCCTGATTCACTTTTCTGGAATAGGAACAGAACCGGCAGTTGTGAATGCAGATATTGGTGGGCTCGATATGAAAGTTGCGGTTAAAATATACCTGCTTGCCACTTTTTCTTTCTTTAACCGTGCAGGCCAGTTTTGACAGATAACCAAGACCTCCATTTTCATAAAGGTATAATCCATCTTCAGGACTGATGCGATTGCCCTCATTGACAGATTCTTCTATTTTCTTTAAACGATCATCCTGTACCCCGGTCATGCTGGATTTTATTAAATTTTGCGGTGCACAAAGGTACGACAAAATGCCATTTGGGCGACCCGCTATCTTTGTCGATATTTGTTCGCATTCAACCATGACACAAAAAAAGAAAGCCATAATAATCGGGGCCGGTCCGGCCGGGTTAACTGCAGCCTATGAGCTGCTAACCCGTTCGGATGTTGAATGCATGATTCTGGAGGCAACCGGCCAGATTGGAGGAATCTCCCAGACCGTGGAATATAAGGGTAACCGGATGGATATCGGCGGTCACCGTTTTTTTTCAAAATCCGACCGGGTCATGAACTGGTGGTTGAACATGCTGCCGGTTGAATCAGACGGGGAGGAGGGTAAGGATCTGACAATCACTTATCAGACCAGGAAAAAAACGATCTCTGCCGGACAATTGTCCAAAGAATCGGTGAATTCAGATAAGGTTATGCTGATCAGGAACCGGCTGTCGAGAATTTACTATGGCCGGAGATTTTATTCCTATCCCATCCGTCTGGATTTTAATACCATCCGTAACCTCGGTCTCAAAAGAATTGTCGCCATCGGGTGGTCCTATTTTTTTGCCCGGATCAAACCGGTGAATCCCGAAAGGAGCCTCGAGGATTTCTTTATAAACCGCTTTGGCAAAGAACTATATCTGACCTTTTTTAAAGATTATACCGAAAAAGTATGGGGTGTTCCGTGCAAGGAAATCAAGCCGGAGTGGGGAGCCCAGCGAATCAAGGGACTTTCGGTGTCGAAAGCGCTCTGGCATGCATTGAAGTCGATCTTTCCAAAGGACAGCAATATTGGCCAGAAAGGAACAGAAACCAGCCTGATCGAAAAATTCCTCTATCCAAAACTCGGTCCGGGTCAGCTGTGGCAGGAGGTTGCACTGAAAGTGCGTGCCCTGGGAGGGACTATCCGGCATAATTGCACTGTTTCCGGAATTGATTGGGCAGAGGGACGGGTTACCGGGGTTCGGTACGTCAATCAGGAGACCGGTGGGGAAACTTTGATTCAGGCTGATTATGTTTTTTCAACCATGCCGGTAAAGGACCTCATCAAAGGAATGGGACCGGAAGTTCCGGAACCTGTGCAGGCAGTGGCTGACGGCCTTCGGTACCGGGATTTTATCACGCTTGGATTGCTTTACTCCAAAATGATTGTGTGTGGGGATGATTGTATTGAAGATAAGCGCGTTCCGGATAACTGGATCTATATACAGGAATCGGATGTGAAAGTCGGGCGCATCCAGGTTTTCAATAACTGGAGCCCGTATATGGTAAATAAACCGGATACTGTTTGGCTGGGACTGGAATATTTCTGTCAGGAAGGAGATGCTCTTTGGTGTGCAACGGATCAGGAACTGATGGAGAAGGGGATTGCAGAATTAAAAAAAATCGGATTTTGCTCGCCGGATGATTTTCTTGATGGTACCGTAGTCAGGATGCCTAAAACCTACCCGGCTTATTTTGGCACATACGATCAGTTTACCAGTATCCGAAATTATACGGATTCATTTCAAAATCTTTTTTTATTGGGCCGCAACGGGATGCATCGTTACAATAATCAGGACCATAGTATGCTGACCGCCATGACTGCGGTTGATCTTATTGTTGCCGGGATACCGGAAAAGGATGCGATATGGGCGGTTAATACAGAGGAGGATTATCATGAAAGTACTTCAGAATAAACCCGTTACCCTTCTGGTTGTATTGATCATCCTGTTTGTTGCCGGGATCTATTCGATTCTGGGAATACCTTCCACTGAAGGGTTTAATCCCAGCGACGACGGGGTGATTCTTGCGCAATCCTACCGGATCCTCAATGGCGAAATTCCCCATCGGGATTTTCTGTCGATACGTCCAGCCGGTTCTGCAGTCATGAACCTGATCCATTTTGTTTCACCCTTGCCACTGGAAATATCATCAAGATGGATGGTGTTGATCGAGTATTTAATTTACTCGATAATGATATCGTTTTTGTTGATGGGTTCCTGGTTCAGGGGATTACAGAAAAGCTATTATTATTTGCTGCTCACCGGCTCAATCATTTTGATGTTCGTTTTAAACCAGAACCATTACAATCTTTTTCCCTGGACCACAATTGACGGACTTTTCTGGTTCTGTCTGGCATTGAATGCCTGGTACAGGCTGAAAGTCAATCCGGCCGGCAGCCATTTCAAGTGGCATATATTCATATTATTTGCAGTTTCCTTTTCCCTGCTGTGCCGGCAGACTTTTGCATTGCCGGGCGTTTTGCTGGTGATCCGGATGATTGTCTGGGAATTGGGGCAGAGCACACAGCCCTGGCGCCGGGTTCTCCGTAATCTTATTCCTGCGCTTGTGATTGGCTTATTACCCGGATGGATATATTCCGGTGTATTGACTTTTACCGGATCCTGGCCAGAGTTCATTCAGCAGATGACCGGGCGCACCGAATTATGGGAAACCGGAGTGGTGACGTTCTCACAAGCTTTCTGGCAATCTCCGCTGTTGATTTTGTTCCTGCTGGCATTGGTTTCGGGCCTCGTTAAGAAGTGGGATGTGGAATCCGGGACAGATCATTTCAGGATAGATCTTTTGATTATGATTCAGAAAATTGTCAGCTTTTCAGTGAAGATTTTTCTGATATACGCCGTTTTCATAAAGCCCGACTGGCTTTTTTCTGTTTCCTTAGCTTTGTTCTGGATTCTTATTCTGGATATTCTGTTGGTATACATTCATGAAAATCATTTGCCCAGATGGGTTCGGCCGACTTTCTGGGTACTGTTGGTTTCCTGGACAAGCGCCATTTCGCTTGGTGATAATGCACCTGTTTTCGCTACCGGACTGCTGGCCGGGACTGCGCTTCTGCTGCAGGTGAAGGATTTCCGCGACCGGATATACCGGAATGTGCGGCCTTACCAGCTGGTTTTCGGAGCATTGCTGGTTTCGTCACTTTTCATTCTGTCACTGGTGGTTCAGCCGCGGGTGAATTATCGTGATTTTCCTGCCAGAGAGCTCACGTATGATGGTGGAGAAATTTTCCCCGAACTGGCTGGTGTAAAGCTCTCCAATCCTATGTATGAATACCTCGGCGAGATTAAGAAGATCTATACTGATTTCGGATCGCCGGCCGGGAGGTTTGCTGTTTGGCCCAACAATGCTTTGATTTATCCTTTGCTCGGGAGCAGAAATCCTTTTCCGGTGGATTGGATGCAGGCTGCTGAATTCGTGGGGAATGAGCGGCAGGTTAATGAATCCGTGCGCAATGCCCTGGCAGGGAAAGATCTGATAATACTCGTGGAGAAATTGAATATTAAATGGATAACAACGGAAAAGATGCCGGTCAGCAGCTCATCGCCGGATTATCTTTATCTGCAATTGCTTGATTCATTGGCAAAACCTGTGAATATCGAGAGTGCCTGGTTCCGGGTGTACCGCACAAAATAAAAAATCCCCGCTGGTGGGCGGGGATATATAATCATTCAGGAAATAATCCTTATACCTTATGTCTGGGTTCGTCAGATACGGTCAGTTTCTTGCGTCCACGTGCACGACGGTTTGCTAATACAGCGCGTCCGCCAACAGTTGCCATTCTTTCGCGAAAGCCGTGTTTGTTCTTTCTTTTGCGGTTGTGAGGTTGAAATGTCCTTTTCATGATCGTATCGCTTTAACTTAAGTATCCCTAAAATTTGGATGGCAAAGATAGAGATAATTTTATAAAAACAAAAGTCTGGAGAGGATTCATCCGATCGGGAGGTAAATTATTTTTTTCGACACGAAACATTCCTCTTCGAAATAGCCGGAAATCTCCTGAATCCTCACTTTTGCGGCAAATTTACTAAGTTCCTCATCAAGATCTCCGCCTTTCAGGTATATGATTCCGTTGGGGATATCATTGAATCCGCCTGGTTTTATCAGTTTTCTTACCCAGTTTACAAATTCAGGAAAGCCGGTTACTGCCCGTGAAACAACAAAATCAAATTTCTCTTCAATATCTTCCACCCGGCACCACCGGGTTTGCACGTTGGTCAAACCGATTTCATCGGCAACAGACTGCACCACCTTAATCTTTTTAGCAATTGAGTCGACCAGCGTGAATTCTGCCTCCGGGAAAAATATAGCCAGCGGAATACCCGGAAAACCGCCTCCGGTGCCGGCATCAAGAACCTTAGTGCCCGGTTTCATCTGTATAAACTGTGCGATGGCGAGTGAATGCAGCACATGATGAAGGTAGAGGGAATCAATATCCTTTCGGGAAATCAGGTTGATCTTCTCATTCCACGACCGGTACAGCCCGTCGAGCCGCTCAAACTGTGCGAATTGTTTTATCGAAAGATTCTGGAAATGTGAGGCTATCGGGTTCAAATCAAACTTCCTTTGAAATGATAATATGATAAAGCAGCTCTTTAGCCCTGAACAATTGTGCCTTAACCGTACCAATCGGCAGGTTGAGCGTTTCGGCAATCTCTTCGTACGAATATTCTTCAAAATACCGGAGCTGAACCAATCGTGAATATCTGGGCTTCAATTCTTTTACGATGGTTTGCAGAAATTCGGTTTTCTGTTTGCTGATCATTACCTCTTCCGGATCAGGAGTATCCGATTGCAGCTGAACGGGGTTGTCCTCATCGGCATCCCTGCCCTGACTGTCGATGGATATGGTTTTGGTATGCTGCTTTCTCAGGAAGTCGATCGCATTATTATTGGCAATCTTAAATAACCAGGTGCTGAAAGCAAATTCGGGTTCGTAATTGTGGATGTATTTAAAGGCTTTACCAAAAGCTTCAATGGTCAGATCTTCGGCATCATCTTTATTATGAGCCATCTTCAGGATCATGAAATAAACTGAATCCCAATAGCGGCTGAGCAATTGTGCATAGGCATGCTGATCTCCGCTTCTGGCTTTTTGAACCAGTGCAAAATCCTGCTTGGCTTTATCTGACAGATCAGCAACCATTACCAGGTAAACTTTTTGTTTTTCTTCAACGATGTTTTCACCATCAGAAAACCGGAGATGGCGGGCATGAATAAATCATATATAAGCGAAAATAACCAAAGTCCCCGTTCATTAAAACGCTTCATAGTAAGTTTGAATATCCAAAGATGCATAATCCATCGAAAAAGCAAAAGCAGGAACAGGTATCCCGGAAATTTCCAGAATGACAGCAGAACGATCACGCTGACAAAGAAATACTCGCGCGCCACCACTTCAAGTCCTATCAGAAAGCGGTGAAGTGCCCTGTAGTAAAAGCCGGTAGTAAGATGGCGCCTTTTCTGCCGAAGCCAGTCGGTCATGGTGGCCATCGGCTCTGAATAGGTTACACTGTCGAGAGAAATTTCGATGGCCGTATTGGTTCTGTTTGCCGTGTGGTTGACAAACAGGTCGTCATCCCCGGATTGAAGATGCAGCTGATTCGCAAATCCTTTATTGTTGAAAAAAAGTGATCTCCGGTAGGCGAGATTACGTCCGCAACCCATAAACGGCACTCCGCGAAGGGCAAAGCTGAAGTATTGCTGTGCGATCCAAAGGGTATCCATCCGTATAAACCGGTTAACAAACCCTTTTCGCTTTTCATAGGCACCATACCCTAAAACGATCTCTTTTTTAGGCAGAAAGTTGGATTGCATGCAGCGGATCCAGTTGGCAGAGGCCGGCCGGCAATCCGCATCGATAAACAGGAGCTGATCAAATGTGGCTGCTTTCACTCCGATGGTCTGTGCCAGTTTTTTGGCATGAGGATAGGGGTGTGTGTGCTCTATTTGGGTTACATAGAGGTGTTTGTACGTTTTTTGCATTTCCGACAGAACCGCTGCCGTTTCATCATTCGAACCATCGTTTACCACCACAACCTGGAATTGCGGATAGTCCTGTTCCAAAACGATTGGAAGGTATTTGCGGAGATTATCGGCCTCGTTTTTCGCGCAGATAATGACGGAAACGGGATCGAGTGTCTGTTTGTCAGTTACCTTACGATAACGGTGAACCTGCAGGTAAAAGTAGAAATAGTAGAATATCTGGACGCCCCAGGCAATTACCGCAAGCCCGGCAAGGGATAAAAAAAGGTAATCGGTCCAGGAATCTAATGTTACACGGAATAAATCTGTAAGTACCTGAATCATAGAATTATTAAAACTTAAACAACAGGGCATGACGGGTTTGGCCATCAAAGATAGTTTTAAAATACCATATCTTTGCGGTTTTCCGACTGATGAATTTCCGTATAGAATCAACAGATACCCAAAGCAAAGCCAGGGCCGGTATTTTTACCACTGCCCATGGCGATATCCCCACACCCGTGTTTATGCCGGTTGGCACCGCTGCAACAGTTAAGGCTGTTCATCAGCGTGAACTTGCCGAAGACATTGACGCACCGGTCATTTTAGCCAACACTTATCACCTGTATTTGCGTCCGGGAATGGAAGTGCTGAAGGAAGCCGGTGGGGTGCACCGTTTCATGAACTGGAACCGCACCATCCTCACCGACAGTGGCGGATATCAGGTATTCAGCATGGCGGCTAACCGCAAGCTGTCTGCCGAAGGGGCCTGGTTTTCTTCACATATCGATGGCTCAAGACATCTGTTCAGCCCTGAAAAAGTGGTGGAAATCCAGCGTACAATCGGCAGCGACCTCACCATGGCATTCGACGAGTGCACTCCCTATCCGTGTGAGGAGAAATATGCCAGGGAATCGATGGAGCTTACCCACAGCTGGCTTCTCAGGGGAATCGAACACTTTCGCAAAACAGAGCCCCTTTATGGTTATGACCAGTTTTTCCTGCCGATAGTGCAGGGGAGCGTTAACCGTGATCTCCGGAAAAGATCTGCACATTTCATTGCTGAGCAGGGCATGCCGGCCAATGCGATCGGCGGACTATCGGTTGGTGAGCCTGAGGAAATGATGTATGAGATGATTGAGGTGGTCAATGATATTTTGCCGGCCGATAAGCCCAGATATCTTATGGGAGTAGGAACTCCGGTGAATATCCTGGAAGCTATCAGCCGGGGGATCGATATGTTCGATTGCGTGATGCCAACACGGAACGGTCGTAACGGGATGCTTTTCACCCGCAACGGCATTATGAATATGAAAAACGAGAAGTGGAAATTCGATTTCGCGCCCATCGATCCGGATGGAACCTCCTATGTGGACCAGTATTATTCGAGATCTTACCTCAGGCACCTGATCATTTCCGGCGAAAGGCTGGGGGCTCAGATTGCCAGTATCCATAACCTTGCATTTTATTTGTGGCTCGTTCGGGAGGCGCGAAGCCATCTGCTTCAGGGAGATTTTACTGAGTGGAAAACTAAAATACTACCGGCCCTGTCGAGCCGTTTATAAAAGGTGCTGAAACGTCTTGATATCTATATTATACGCAAGTTCCTGGGAACGTTCTTCCTGGCGATCGGACTGATTATCCTGGTGGCAGTGGTTTTCGATTTTTCAGAAAAAGTGGATGATTTTATCAGTCATAAAGCCCCGCTGCGTGATATCCTGTTTCAATACTATCTTAATTTCATTCCTTTCTTTTCCAACCTGTTCAGCTATCTGTTTGTTTTTGTTTCGGTGATCTTTTTTACATCCAAGATGTCGGTGCACAGTGAGATCACGGCGATTTTATCTACCGGGGTAAGCTACAGGAGACTCATGGTTCCCTATATGATTTCGGCAGTTCTGATTGCTACCCTGAGTTTTCTTCTTTCGAACTATTTCATACCCTATTCCAGTGTGAGCCGGCTGGAATTTGAGGCAAAATACCTTGATAAGGCATACGGAACGCCGGAACGTGATATCCATAAGCAGATTGACGAGGGCGTTTATATCTATGTTGAGAATTTCAATCCCCGAAATAACAGGGGCGGCAAGTTTTCGCTGGAGAAGTTCGATAATAAGATCCTGGTATCAAAGCTTTCCGCTGAGTCCATTCAGTACGATTCCATCAATAAAACCTGGAAGTTGCAGAATTACTGGATCCGCACAATTGATGGCATCAGGGAAGAGTTTACAAGCGGCAAATCCATCGATTCAGCGCTAAACCTTTCCCCCAGGGAATTCAACCGGAATGCCAATGTTGTGGAGGCCATGACTACCCCTCAGCTGAAAAAATTCATTAAACGGGAATTGTCCAGAGGGCACTTCGAAGTGTATTATGAAATCGAGAAACACAGGCGGTTTGCCGGGCCTTTTGCAGTTTTTATCCTCACCATCATTGGCGTAACGCTTTCGAGCAGAAAGGTTCGCGGAGGGATCGGAATGCATATCGGTTTCGGTATCGCACTCAGCTTTTCCTATATCCTGTTTATGCAAATATCCAAAGAATTTGCCAGTGCCGGCGATCTGGCCCCCTGGATGGCTGTTTGGCTTCCGAATTTTGTTTATGCTGCGATCGCAGTGGTTCTCTACCGTCTCGCCCCTAAATAATCAGGCTATTGATGTGATTTGTATTTTTTTTCAAGGAACCTCGCGAGCAGAATGAAGCTCCACGTCAGGACAATTCCTCCGGCAACTATCCAGATAACTGTTTGTGGGATATCCAGGTTTGGGAATTGTATGTCGATCTTGATCCCTGAGAACCATGAAGTTATTCCATCAAAAAATTTCCCTGAAAAGGCTGATCCTGCGTCTGACGGGATAGATTTTTTTTCAGGTGAAAGAAGTGAATATACAATGTAGCTGGCTACAATAATACCCGGGATTCCCCATTTCAGCCATACCGGCGGACGGTAGGGTTTGACCGTTGTGAAAGATGGAAGCCTGCCAATTCGGTTCATGACCTCATCGGTGAATCCTGCAGGTGAGTGCATGGGCTCTTCCGACCGTATCAGGGCCGACAGGAATTCGTCGCGAAGTTCCTCTTCTGAAATCATTTTGTTTGCCATACGTTGATCTCCTCTTTTAAAATTGATTTGATCTGTGCGTGCATTTTCTGCCGTGCACGGAATAACTTGACCTTGACATTACTCTGGCTCAATCCGGTCATGACTGCCAGTTCTTCAATAGAACACTCTTCCCGGTAAAACTGTTCAGCCAGGAAAATTTCATCCGTATTTAATACTTCATAAGCACCTTTCAGCAATTTTCTCATATCCTCCTGATCGAGGTTGCCCATAGCCTCATTATCATTGCCTGAACCGTTCCACACCGCATCATCGGGCTCAAAGCCCGTTACGAAACGGTCTTTCCTGATCTTACTGATGCATGTATTATATATGATACGGTAAAACCAGGTGGAAAAAGCAGAGTCGAGCCTGAACCCGGGCAGTGCCTCATATGCTTTAATGAATGCTTCCTGGGCGGAGTCGCGGGCTTCTTCCTTGTTCTTCAATATTTTATAGCACAGGTTGTAAGCCTTATCCTCATATTTTTTAACGAGCAAGGCGAAACAACCCTTTTCTCCCCGGAGAACCATCCGGATACATTCTGTATCATTTAATGCATGCATTCGGTAATTAGACGCAAAGAACCAATATCTGGTTACAAAGGTGTAACCGATTCACGGAGATTGCGTCAAAAGAGTAAATTAATTCAAAATAAAATGGAAGCAGCTTTCACATTCGTAGTATTCTTTCTCTCAATTTTCGGGGTTTTCTACCTGTATATCACTACCAGGAACCGCGAAAGGATGGCCATGATAGAAAAAGGTGTAGATCCCGCACTTTTTGCATCGGTTCGACTACCAAGGGCCCCGAGATCAGGAAACCTGGGTTCCGGCATGAAGTTTACCCTGAAATTCGGAATGTTCGTGATCGGTATGGGGATCGGATTTGTGGTTTCAGTATTGTTCGAAGGAGTGGTAGACCATGAGGTTTTCCCCTTGCTGGTAATGGGTATCATCTTTATTTTCGGTGGAGCCGGACTGGTTTCCGGTTTTTATATGGGCCGCAATCTTGAGAAAAAGGACCTGAAGGAGTAACCTGGTACCTTTAAGGAATTAGAAAACCGCAATGGTCAATCCGTTGCGGTTTTTCATTTAACATCTTTTAACAACCCTCTCATTTAAACCTAAAGCGTATATCTTTATCCAAAAGCTAAATCTTAAACTCAACCGTGGAAATCAGAATAGAAAACCTGAACAAGATTTACAAGGGAGGCAACAAGGCCCTGTCCGACATCAATCTCGTCATCGATGATGGAATGTTCGGATTATTAGGTCCTAACGGAGCCGGTAAATCAACGCTGATGCGGATACTTGTTACCCTGATGAAGCCCAGCAACGGGAAAGTGCTGGTGAATGGAATGGATCTGCAGAAGAACCGAAAGCAGGTCCGCACACTGTTGGGATACCTTCCGCAGGATTTTCGTTTTTTTGCCAAATACCGTACCTGGGAATTTCTCGATTATTCCGCCCGCCTGGCAGGATTGAAAGATCGCTCCGTCCGCAACCGTGAGGTTGAGCGGATGCTGGAGCAGGTAGGACTTTTTGAGGCCCGCGACCGTAGCGCCGGAAAGCTTTCCGGGGGGATGAAACGCCGTCTGGGTATCGCCCAGGCGCTGATCGGTGACCCGAAAATCGTTATTGTCGACGAACCTACTACCGGACTAGATCCGGATGAGCGAATCCGTTTCAGGAACCTGCTCTCCAAAATGACCGAAAAGGAGATGATCATTATCCTCTCCACGCATATTGTGGGTGATATTTCCAGCACCTGCCGCAGCATGGCCCTCCTCGAAAAAGGCCGGCTGGTATTTGAGGGTCCGCCGGATGACCTGGTTGCACAGGCACGCGGTCATGTTTTTCAAATGTCGGTTTCAAACCGGGAATTTGAAGATGTCAAAGAAAAATATAATGTGATTTCCACCATCCCTTCCATTAATGGCTGGGATGTTCAGGTTGTGGCAGAGCATACCGGGAATTATCCCTCCGTGGCGATCGAACCGAACCTGGAACATGCATATGTCTATTTTATGGAGCTGGTATTAAATCAACCGCAAGAACAGTATTGATCATGAAAACTATCAGAACTATCGGAACAATTGCATGGTTTGAAATGCTGGTCCTTTTCAGAAGCTGGTTTTTCAGAATCTTTGCGGTCTTGATCCTGTTGGTCCTATTTGGATTCAATATGTCTATTTTCAAAGATAATAGTGGCAATTGGGCTGTTCAGGGCATATCCTCCAATATTCCTTATTTTAATATCCTGATATTGAGCCTTACACAGGCCTTTATAGCCATGTTCCTTGCGCTGGATTTTCTGAAAAGGGATAAGAAACTGGATACCTCCGAAGTGATCTTCACCCGTTCCATGACCAACTGGGCATACATCTGGGGGAAAACAATAGGCATCCTTACTGTTTTCATGGTTTTGAATATTCTGGTGCTTATCCTTGCCCTCATAATGAACCTTATCATGGCTGAGCAGGGTGTTGATTGGCTGGCCTACCTCTATTACCCGCTGATCATCAGTATCCCATCCTTGATTTTTATGCTCGGATTTTCATTTTTGGTCATGTCAGTTCTTAAGAACCAGGCTATTGCATTAGTAGTGCTCCTGGGTTATACCGGGATGGTGATGTTTTTTGGCAAGGATAAGTTCGATTTTATATTCGACTTCATGGGATTCCGGTTGCCGATGGTTCATTCAGATATGATCGGTTTTGGATTTGAAGCAAAGCTATTGTTGCAGCGTGGGATCTATTTTGTACTCGGATTATCTTTTATATCAGCCAGTATCCTGTTGATGAAGCGGTTGCCCCAGTCGAAGGTGCAAACTACCATCTCCTGGGCTATGACCCTGATTTTAGCAGTAGCCGGTATTGGTGGAATTATCGGCTATACCGGCAGCACTTCAGCGGATTTGCGGTTCCGTACGGAAATGATTGCGCTGAATGATAAAAATCATAAGCTTCCGGTGTTGAGTGTCGACGATTGTGATTTATCGGTAAAACACCATTTAAAAACGATCAGTATCACTGCTAAAATGACACTGAGCAACCAAACCGGTCAGAATATCCCGAAAACGGTATTTTCCCTGAACCCCGGGTTGAAATTGGAAGAACTATCAATCAATGGCGCCAAAACATCTTTCGAGCGTGATGACCATCTGGTGTTTGTCACCCTGCCTGCTGAACTTGCCCCAAAGCAAACCATTAAAGCCGAATTTGTTTATCAGGGTTCCATCGATGAGCGCGTTTGTAACCTGGATATCAAGGAAGAACAGGCAGCAGAAAAATGGGGGCCGGATTTTGTGATCTCCGTACGTAAACGATTTGCTATACTGGAACCGGAATACGTCCTGCTTACACCTGAATGCGCCTGGTATCCTCGTCCGGGTGTCCTTCACGGATCAACCCTATCCATCCTTCCGGCCTGGAATTTTACAAAATATACGGTTACGGTTGAAACTAAAGCCGGCCTCCAGCCGGTTATGCAGGGAAAAATGGAGAATTCGGGGAACAGCTGGGTATTTACCCCTGAGAACCCGCTCCCGGGTATGACGCTGATCATCGGCAAATACAAGCCGATGAATCTGACAGCTGCCGGTGTTGATTTTGAACTGAACATCATAAAGGACCATGATTATTTCAGCACGGTGCTGGATTCCATTTCCGATACCCTTCCAAAATTTGTGGGTGACATGAAGCAGGATCTCGAGCGCCGGCTGGGCTTGAAATATGCATACCCGAGACTGCGTCTGGTTGAGGTTCCTGTTCAGTTTTATGCCTATTCAAGATTATGGGCCAAGCATCGCGATTTTCTCCAGCCCGAAATGATTTTACTGCCTGAAATGGGCACCATGTTAAGCCGTGCGGGATTCAGTCAGGAATTCAAGACTACCGAAGAGCGGAGTAAACAAAATGAGGAGTCGCTCACGGAAAAGGAGATCCAGCTTCGTGTGCTGCGTAATTTTATCTCCGAAAATTTCATGCCTGGAAGTTCAGGTAACCAGATGATGTTTGGGATGGGTGGGGGTCCGACAACCACCGACACCGATAAGAAATTCTCACTGTTTCCTAATTTTTTCACGTTTGTGAATCATCTCGGATCCGACCAGTACCCCATACTGAATACGGCTATCGAAGCCTACCTCACCAATACCGGTGAAACCCAGATGGGGGGATTCGGCATGGCTACGAGCGGATTAAGCGCTTCAGAACAGGCAAATACCGAATTGCAGAAAAAGACTTTTAAAAAGCTGCTGAGTACCGAGATGGATAATCTCGCACTCCGGCAGGTGATCGATTCAAAAGGAAAATACTTTTTTACTT
Source organism: uncultured Bacteroidota bacterium (assembly GCA_942493265.1). Taxonomy (GTDB): domain Bacteria; phylum Bacteroidota; class Bacteroidia; order Bacteroidales; family UBA12481; genus UBA12481. The sequence continues at coordinate 5,257,065 of OW818688.1, read as the reverse complement.
ACCTGGAAGCAGTTGCCGGCTCTGATAATTTTATGCCCTTTATTCTGGATGAAATAGCAAAATCACGATTCCAGACGATTGATTTTACTCAGTTTGCAACAGATTTTAAGGATAAATTCGGGTTTAACGCAGATTCACTCGCTGCCAACTGGTATGTGAGCGAAAAGCTTCCGGGTTATCTGATCGGGCATGTTCGGATTGTTGAAATCCAGCAGGATGACCGCACCCGTTACCAGCTATTGTTCGAAGTATCGAACCCCTCTTCCCAGAGCGGACTTTTACAGATCACCCTGCGTTCAGGTGGTCGCGGAGGCATGGGCGGAGGTCGTGGAGGCGGTTCGAGAACGGGTGCAACCTTTGCACTCGCCGGAAGAAATGCAGCAACCGATAAATTCCTCGTGGTACCTGCCGGTCAGGCTATTCAGGTAGGCTATGTTTTGGATGAGCAACCCCGGGCCATGTCGGTGAATACCATGATTTCAACCAATCTTCCCAATAATATCAGCTATCCATTCCCTAAACTTGAACAGATTAAGGGATTTGAAGCCATTGAAGGACTGAAGCCCATCCCTCTTATCCTGACCATGAGCGAACCGGGCGAGATAGTGGTGGATAATGAGGATGTCGGATTTTCCCTGGTTGGGGCAGCTAATGTAAGCCGTATGGTTAAGTGGCTGAAAATTAACAAGAAAAATCCGGAAGTGCCCTATGAAAGTATGCGCAGCTGGAGACCACCGATTTTCTGGACACCGATTATCAATTCGGGTTTCTATGGTGATTTTGTGCGGTCGGCTGTTTATGTAAAATCCGGAGAAGGCGATATTTCGGTAGAGTGGCGTACCCTCATTCAGAAAGACGGATTTTATGATGTATACACCTATGTGAATCCGAATATTGCCCGCATGTCGATGATGAGAGGAGGCGGCGGTGGTGGCCAGCGCCCGCAGGGCGGCGGTCAGGGCGGAATGCCTGAGATCACCGATGAATATCATTTTACTGTTTTTCATTCTGAAGGCAAGGAGGATGTAACCGTTGCCCTCAAAAATGCTGAAACCGGCTGGAATAAGCTGGGTTCATTCTATTTTGCCGCAGATACCGCGAAAGTAACCATGAATGATAAAAATACCGGTCGCACGGTTGTTGCTGATGCCGTTAAATGGGTAAAACAACAATAATCACAAATTGAATAACCACAACAAATTATGAATAAGAAAGCCTTTCTGACTGCCCTTTTATTTAGCCTGATATTTTCGGGATCCTTATGGGCACAGCAACTGGTTAAGTTGCAGGATGCATTGCTGATCGCATCCCAAAATAGTCCGGATATCAAAATTGTACAGCTGAACCTGATTCAAACCCAGCAATTGCTGCTGGCTACCGAAGCATCGTACAAAGCAAATTTCCGGATCAATTTAAATCCGATCAGTTATAGTAACGACAGGGTGTTTTATGCTCTCGACAATGAATTTTACAATACCAAGAACCTGAAGAGTTCGGGTAATTTCAATATTTCCCAGCAGCTTCCCTGGACGGATGGTACCATCTCATTGACCAATACAATGTTCTGGCAGCAGAGCAGTATTGAGAAATATGATGATGTCACCAAAAAATTCAATAATAACGTCAGGCTACAGTTCGATCAGCCCTTGTTTACCTATAACCGCATGAAGCTGGAACTGAACTCCCTTCAGTTGTCGTTCGAGAACTCCAAACTCAGCTATAATATCCAGATGCTGCAATTGGAACGTTCGGTAACCCAGCAGTTTTATACTGTTTATAATCAGCAGATGAGGCTTCAGATCTCACTCGAGGAATATAATAATCAGAAGGCGAATTTTGAGATTATAAAGAATAAGGTTGAGGGTGGGTTATCCCGGCTCGAAGAGCTTTATCAGGCTGAATTGAACCTGGCATCCAGTAAATCATCATGGGAAAACGCAAAGGTTTCACTTGATAATGCAAAAGATAATTTCAAAATCCTCATCGGGATGGATATCTTCGGCGAAGTGGATGTAATTGCTGATCCTGTGGTGGATTCAGTTCCGGTTATCCTGAATGATGCAATCAAGCTTGCCCTGGAAAACCGTCTGGAATTGAGGCAACGCCAGATCAGCATCGAAAATGCACAGGATAATCTGACTAAAACCATGGCATTCAATGAATTTGCCGGTAATTTGTCGCTTTCAGTAGGTCTGCTGGGTGATGATGAGAATCTGGCGCATATTTTTGACGCTCCTAGTGATAATGAGCAGGTATCATTGAGTTTGCAGATCCCGATCTTTGACTGGGGCGAGAGGAAAGCAAGAATAAAGGCGTCGCAAACCAGTATCGAAACTCAGCAGGTTAACTATGATGATCAGAAGAATACCATTATCCAAACGGTCAGACAAACCTACCGGAACCTGCAAAATCTCCTGAACCAGATATCCATTGCTGAGCAGAACGTACGCAATGCCCAGCTCACTTATGATATCAATAAGGAGCGCTATATAAACGGAGATTTAACCGGTATGGACCTCAACCTCTTTCAGAATCAGCTTTCATCCAAGAAACTGGATCTGATAAATGCTCAGATCAATTACAAGCTCGAAATTCTGAATATGAAAATCCAGACCTTATATGATTGGGAAACCAAAACTTCAATTGTACCAACCGAAATCAAAAAAAACTAAACTGATATGAAATCTCGTCGAAACTCCCTGATTACCTTCCTGTTTTCCGGATTAGCCATCCTGGCGGTTAACGGTTGCAAGAACCAGCAAACTGATGCCGAAACTGAAGTCGCCGTTCCAGTGTCGGTTCTCGACATCCGGCCTTCGTCAATTGAGGAATTTATTGAAACAAACGGTACGGTGTACCCAACCCGCGAGGTTGAACTGAAATCGGAAATGTCCGGCAAGTATTTGCTGCAGAACAATCCGCGCACCGGACGGCCCTGGTCACTGGGTGACCGGGTTAATTCTGGAGATCTGCTCGTGAAATTTGAAGATGCAGAATATGTGAACGGTATTCAGATCGATTCAAAGAAACTGAACCTTGATGTTTCAGAGAATGAATACAAAAAGCAAAAATCATTGCTTGAAAAAGGCGGTGCCACCGAGCGCGAAATGAAAACCTCGGAGCAGTCCCTTATCAATGCCAGATATACTTATGCCGCTGCAGAACTGCAGCTGGCTAAAATGGTGGTGAGAGCTCCGTTTGACGGTGTGATTGTTGATCTTCCGTTTTATACCTCCGGAAATAAACTGACCACCGGTCAATCCCTCGTTAAGATTATGGATTACCGCAAGTTGTTTATGGAGTTTCAGCTGCCGGAAAAAGATCTTGCCCATGTGTCAGTCAATCAAAAAGTAAGGGTACTGAACTATGCTTTGCCCGACGATACTTTGTATGGAATGATCAGCCAGCTTTCTCCGGCAATCAATCCGGATACCCGTAATTTCAAAGGTGCTCTTACGATCACCAACGATGACCTCAGATTGCGCCCAGGCAGCTATATTAAGGCTGAAATTATTACCCAGAAAAAGGACAGTACCATTGTAATTCCCAAAAGCATTATCGTTTCACGCCAACGCGGAAAAACAGTTTTTGTGATCGATCAGAACACTGCAATGGAAAGAGTAATCACCACCGGTTTGGAGAATCCTGATTCGGTTGAGATTATTAAAGGGTTACTGTTAAATGACCGCGTTGTTATCGAAGGATTCGAAACCCTGGGCAACCGTTCAAAAGTTAAAATCGTCCGATAGCCGGGCCCTATCTAAATTATCATGAGAAAGATAACCGAGTTTTCAGTCAGATACCCGGTCACAGTTACCATGTTTATCCTGGCGATGGTATTGCTGGGGTATATTTCCTTTGGAAAACTGGGCACGGATCTGTTTCCGAAACTGAACAATCCAAGGATCTACGTCGAGATCAAGGCCGGAGAGCGTCCTCCCGAAGAAGTGGAAAAATTGTTTGTGGATCCGATCGAATCCGTGTGCATCAGGCAGAGTCAGGTGATGGGAGTGACTTCGGTAACCCGTGTCGGGTTAGCCCAGATCACGGTAGAATATGCCTGGAACAAGGATATGGACGATGCTTTTCTGGAACTTCAGAAAGCATTGGGAACCTATTCCCAGAACAGCGATATTACCTCCCTCACCATAACCCAGCATGATCCGAACCAATCTCCGGTGATGCTGGTGGCCATGCGGCATGAAACCATGGTTGACATGGATGAGCTCAGGCAGATTGGCGAGAATTATCTCCGCAATGAACTGGTGAGACTCGAGGGTGTGGCCGATGTTCAAATGGAAGGGCAGGAGCAAAAAGAGGTTCTGATCAGTACGAATCCTTATCTCCTGAATGCCTTCGGAATTACAACTTCCGAGATTACTTCCCAGATCACCAACTATAACCGGAATGTTTCCGGTGGATCAATCGTTGAGATGGGAACCCAGTATGTGATTAAAGGGGTGAGCGTTTTCGAAAACCTAAACGATATCTCACAGCTTATCGTTGGATTTAAAACGGCAACAGCTGCAACTACCGGAACTACTGGTACTTCTGTTGCTACCGGCAACCGGGTTCCGGTTTTTCTGAGGGATGTGGCCAAGGTGGAGTTCAAAAACAAGGAACCCGATAATATTGTCAGAATAAACGGCGAACGTGCCATCGGGCTGGCGATTTTTAAAGAGCCCAGTTTTAATACCGTTAAAGCAGTTGAGCAGCTTAAGGAGGAGTTTGAAAAGCTCCAGAAATCACTTCCGGGCTATTCTTTCCAGATCATTCAGGATCAGGGAACCTTTATCTCGACAGCCATTAATGAGGTGGAAACCAATGCACTGCTGGGGATCGCACTGGCTGTTTTTATCCTGTTCGTTTTCCTCCGCAGGATTGGTACCACGTTGATCGCCAGTGTTGCCATACCGATTTCGATCATCGCCACATTCAATCTTATGTACTTCAATGGTTTGACATTGAATATTATGACATTGGGGGGACTTGCACTCGGTGCGGGGATGCTCGTGGATAATGCAATCGTTGTACTGGAAAATATTTTCAGGAACCTGGAAAAGGGAATGACCATCAAGGAGGCAGCAATAACCGGTACCTCTCAGGTGGGAGCTGCTATTACTGCTTCCACCCTGACCACCATAGTGGTATTTCTTCCAATCGTTTACCTCCATGGCGCTTCCGGTGAATTATTCAAGGATCAGGCCTGGACAGTGGCTTTTTCTTTGATCTGTTCCCTTTTTGTAGCCATTCTGGTTATCCCGATGCTGTTCGCTCGGTTCATTAAACCGGTGAGCGCAGCTAAACAGGTAAAATCAATCGGATTTAAATGGTATCCGGCCGCTTTGGAGAAAATTTTAAGGGTCAAATGGTTTGTTATTGCAGGGTCTCTCATCCTTATGGGTGTGGCTGCCATGCTGATAAAACCTATCGGCAGTGAATTCATGCCGAGAACTGAAGCCCGGGAGTTTACTGTTGACGTAAGGTTGCCGGAAGGCACACAACTCTCCCGTACCGATCAGGCAGTTAAAACACTTGAGCAGATGATACGGGAGTTGCTGGGACCAGACCTGAAAAATCTATATGCGCGAGTAGGACCATCAGCCAGCGCTTCAACCAGCCAATCCATTTTTGAAAGTGAAAATACGGCATCCATAAAGATCTCCCTAACAGAAAAGGCAAATCGGAGCAGCGATGTCTTGCTGGCTGATCTCGGACGACTTTTCTCTTCCATGCCAGAGATCGAGTTCAGTTTTGTTCAGGACGAAACCGCCCTGCAGGCAACGCTCGGTACCGATGAGGCCCCTGTATTGGTAGAGGTGGTAGGGGAGGATTTCGATCAGATCGAAAGGCTCACCAGTGAAGTTGAAACCATCATGCTTCAAAATGCCGACCTGTATAATATCCAATCTTCGATTCAGCCTGGAGCCCCCGAAGTTGAGCTGATCATTGACCGCTATCGCGCCGGTATGTATAATATTACCATCGATCAGATAACCAGTCAGGTAACCCAGTTGCTGACCGGTACTTCAGCCGGTAAGTTTGATTATAACGGAGAAATGACTGAAATCCGGCTGAAATTGCCGGATGTGGAAGTCAGCCAGTTACAGGATATCATACTTAAGGTGGGTGCCAATTCCATCCGCCTGGGTGATGTTGCCACAGTTAAACAGGTTACCGCGCCCAAGGAAATATTGCGTACCAATCAAAACCGTGTGGGTCAGATTTCTGCCCAGCTGAAAAAGGGAACACCTGTGAATCAGGTTGTAAACAACATGGATCTTAATCTTAAAAACATTGTTTTACCTCCGGGATATACTATCAGGCAGGCCGGTGAGGAACTTAAACGCAAGGAGTCGATGAAAAACCTGGGTTTTGCGCTGATCCTCTCACTTGTTCTGGTATATATGGTGCTTGCTTCACAATTTGAATCACTGGTTCATCCATTTACCATCATGCTTACCATTCCCCTGGCCGGAGTTGGAACCGTTCTGCTGTTCTTCTTCCTGGGAATGCCTTTCAATTTGATGGCCTATATCGGAATAATCATGCTGGCTGGTATCGCGGTAAATAATGCGATCATTCTGGTTGATGCCATGAATAAGCTCAGGATGGAGGGGTTAAGCCGGCATGATGCTATTGTGCAGGCCGGTTATCAGAGGATCAGGCCGATCCTGATGACCAGTCTGACCACTATATTAGGATTATTGCCGATGACTATCGGTTTCGGACAAAGTGTTTCACTCAGGGCCCCGATGGCTCTGGCCGTGATAGGTGGACTGGTAACCAGTACCCTGCTTACCCTGATTGTGATTCCATGCTTTTATGATGTCCTTGACCGGCTGACTTCAGGTAAAAAATATTCCAATGCACCCATTAGCTAAGGAGAACACCAGATGAGGTTTATCGTAACACGGAAGGTTCTGATCACCATGGTTTTTCTTGGACTGACGGTTCTTGGAGTTGTATCCTACCGCCAGTTGAAGATTGAACTCTTCCCGAATGCAGAGATGCCGTACCTGGTGGTGCAGGTGTCGTCACAAACGGAGGTCGATCCCGGTTATATGGAAAAACAGGCCGTGATCCCGCTCGAAGGCGCGGTTGGCGGTTTGCCGGGCATCAGTGAGATTACTTCAACAGCAGCGCAGCGAAGGGGGACCATTACGGTAGCCTATGAGCCCAAAACAAACCTGAAATACGCGCAGCTCAAATTGCAGGAGCGGATCGATGAGGTAAAGGCCACTTTACCTGCCGAATTTACCGTTACTGTTATGAGGGTTGATCTGCAACAGGCTGCTAATCAGGTTATGGCGCTGGAAGTCAGAGGGTCGGGTGGAGCGAATCGTATACGCCAGATCACGGATGAGAAAATTACCACCCGTCTGGAGAATATTGATGGAATTGCGGGAGTTACCGTATTCGGCGGACAGGAAAAAACGCTTGAAATCACCCTTAACAAGGATGCCTGCGAAGCGTACGGGATCACTCCTTTCCAGGTAAGGAATGCAATTGTTCAGAACGGACGCGACCGCACATTTGCCGGCCGCGCTTTTTCAGGCAATAAAATGTATTTCGTTCATGTAACTGCCGAGTACGTTGATACCCGCGAGATTGAAGATATTGTAATCAAGGAGGCCGGACCGGTTCTGCTGCGTGATGTGGCTTCCGTTTATTTCGGGGTTAAGGAACAAACTTCCTATGCACGGGTAAACGGTCTGGAATCCGTAACGCTGAACCTGGTATCCGATTCCCAGGTTAACATTATCGATGTATCCCATTCGGTAAAAACATTGGTCGAACAATTGAACAAGGAGTTCGGTCCGCTTGAAATTGAAATCAAGATCCAGGAAAACATGGCTGAAACCATGGAAACCAATATCGATCAGATTATCAATCTGGCCATTACAGGTGGTTTGCTGGCCGTATTTATTCTTTGGATATTCCTGAAGAATGCCCGGCTTGTTTTATCTATCGCCCTGGCGATTCCAATATCCGTTTATGTTGCTTTTAACTTCTTTTATGCTGCCGGACTTACCCTGAACAGCCTGACCCTTGTGGGGATGGCATTGGCAATCGGCATGCTGGTGGATAACAGTGTGGTGGTGCTCGAAAACGTGTACAGGCATGCCTCGAAAGGAGAGTTGCCGGATATTGCTGTTACCAGAGGGACTACTGAAGTCTGGCGGTCGATCGTGGCCTCAACCCTGACAACGGTAACCGTCTTTCTGCCCTTCCTGTTTTCAGATAATTATCTGATCCGGACATTGGGCGCAAACGTTGGAATTTCAATTATTTCAACCCTGCTTGTTTCCATGATGGTGGCATTGGTTCTCATTCCGATGCTCACGCATCTGGTTTTGGTACGCCAGCCGCATAAGGGACCGCAGATCTTTGAAAAGATTTCACTTCATAAGCGGTTGATTCAGATCTATCTGCTGATCCTGAAAACAAGCATCCGTAATCCGGCGGTTACCATTATCGGTGCCATGGTGCTCTTTTTTATCACACTGTTTGCCGCGCTTGCCTTGTCGAATAATAGTCTTAAAGAGGCTCAAACACGCGAACTCAGGATTGCCATCACCATGCCACAGGGTACAACCCTTGATGCTACCGACCTTGCTGTCAGAACTATCGAGGAACGTTTGATGGACCTTGCTGAGAAAGAGGATATTGTTACCAATACCCAGGAGGCGCAAGCATCCGTGAGCGTAAAACTGGTGGAGGATTTTGAGGATATCAGGGATCGTAAACTCCCGGAAATAAAGGCCGATATTGAAAATAGGATCAGGGATATTCCCCAGGTTACTTACGAGTTCCAGCAATTTTCATCGAGTTCCGGTTTTTCATCCGGTGGAGGCGGTGGAGGCGCAGCCGGCGGAGGCGGTCTGGAAAGCCTGATGGGTATCGGAACACAGCAGGAAAAAGTGATTATCAAAGGTCAGAATTTCGACCTGATGAAAGCTGTTGCCGAGGATGTTAAGTATTACCTCGACGAAATGACAACCATTCAGCAATCAACCGTTGGTGTTCAGGATAACCGTCCGGAAGTGAGAATGGCCTTTAACACCCGGGAAATGGGCGAACGGAATGTGGCCCTGACCTCAGTGATGTCAGAACTCAGTTCGTTCCCGACAGAAGTGAGCACCGGGGTGGTTTTCAAGGAAGGAACCGAAGAATATGATATCCTGATCAAGTATGATGAGGTTGTGGTGGACAAAAATAAAACCAGAACAATGGCCGATCTGCAAGGCATGGATGTGCCTTCCAGCGATGGGAGCAGGCACCGGCTGACCGATCTGGCCAAGGTTTACTTTGCTTTCGGCATGGGAACCATCAACCGTTTAAATCAGGAAAAGCAAATCCAGCTGACCTATCGTTTCGATGCGGAAACCAATGGCACCAAATCATTGCTTGAGGCTGCCCGTGGTGAAGTCGATAATCTGGTCGGAAGTATGAAAATTCCGGCAGGTGTGGCTGTTGAGGTACAACATGAAGCCAATGAGTTTAAGGAATTCTATTTCCTGATCGGGGCAGCCTTTATCCTGATTTTCATGATTATGGCCGCTGTATTTGAGTCTTTCAGTACACCGTTTGTACTGCTCCTGTCAATACCATTGGCAGGTATCGGTTCCTTTCTGGCCATATTATTCACGAAAACTTCACTGCTGAACGCCAATGTTCTTACCGGGTTTATTATCCTCATCGGAATAGTGGTCAACAACGGAATTATCCTGATCGATTATACCAAAATACTGCGGAAGAACGGTAACCGTAAAACCCGGGCGCTCATGGTGGCCGGTTTGGCCCGGTTGCGGCCGATCCTGATCACAGCCGGTACCACGGTGGTTGCCATGATTCCAATGGCCATGGGGCAAGGCGATTACGTGAGCCTGATTGGAACACCATTTGCCATTACCGTGATCGGCGGATTAACCCTGAGTACCATTCTCACGCTGGTCTTTATTCCTACATTCTATTCCGGTTTGGAAAATGCCCTGGACTGGATGAAGGAGCAGAAGTTTAGCGTGAAAATCATAATGTACGGACTGATGATCGGACTGACCGCTTTGATCTATTTTGGAATTGAAGCATTCTTATGGCAGGCGGTAACATTTCTGCTGGTCATCATCGGTGTTCCGGCTTCTATCTGGTTTGTGATGAATAGTTTACGTAAAGCCAGTGATACCGTAATTCCGAAGGATGAATCCATAGTTATCCGCATTCAGAATCTGGTTAAGATTTATGAGCGCGATGGCAGATTCGCCCGGCAATGGAAAGCCGGACTGGATATCCGTAAGCGAATGGGCATGGAAAAGGAAATCAAATCGGTTAAGGACCTTACTGATATCCTCTGGCAATTACCGATCCTTGCCTTTCTGATTTATTTCGTGTATTTCTTCCTCGATGCGGGTTTTTGGATATTTCTTCTGAGCATACCGGTTTACTTCATGTTAATAGGTCTTTACCGGCCCGTTAAATTGTATCTGCAGCATATCAAACCCACAGGCTTGGTCAATAAATTGAATCAGTTCATTAACTGGTTGATTTTGTGGGGATTTCCGGCATTCAGCATAATCCTTTTCCAGATGAGGTGGAAAAATGTGGCGTTGGATATTCTGATCGGACTGATTTGGTATCTGGCTCTTATTATATTCACAACTTCCGGAAGGCTTGCCCGCGAAAAGGTCAATGTCAACCGCATAACCGGCAGGTTCGGAAGAATCCGCAGGGGTTGGTACCGCATGGTCCAATCCATTCCGGTCATAGGTAGAACGAAAAAGCCGTTTAAAGCGCTGCGTGGGGTTTCCATGGAAATCGGACAGGGAATGTTCGGATTGCTCGGACCTAACGGCGCCGGTAAAACAACCCTGATGAGAGTCGTATGCGGTATCTTCGAACAGAGCTATGGAAAAATCTGGATCAACGGCGTGGATACGCAGGAAAAAAGAGAGGAACTGCAGGGGATGATCGGATATTTGCCTCAGGAATTCGGGATGTATGAGAATATGACTGCCGGTGAATATCTTAATTATCAGGGTATTCTTAAAGGTCTGAAAATTCCGGAAGAGCGAGAAGCCCGGGTTGATTTTGTTTTAACCTCGGTTCACATGATCGAGCATAAGCATGAAAAGATCGGGAGTTATTCCGGAGGTATGAAACAACGTATCGGAATTGCTCAGATCTTATTACACCTGCCAAGAATTCTGGTGGTGGATGAGCCTACAGCCGGTTTGGATCCGCGTGAAAGAATCCGTTTCCGTAACCTGCTGGTTGAACTGGCCCGCGAACGGGTGGTGATCTTCTCGACCCATATTATTGAGGATATCTCCAGTTCCTGCAACCAGGTGGCTGTACTCGATAAAGGCAATATGGTTTTTTATGGTGCTCCTGAAGATATGGCCTTAACAGCTAAAGGGCATGTATGGCAGGTTGAGGTTAGCCTCACCGAGTTCGACCGTTTGTCGGAATTGTACAAGATTGTGCATCATATGCGCGATGGTCAGAATATTCGGGTGCGACTGCTTGCCGAAAGCAAACCTTCACCGGATGCCATACCTGTGCAGCCTCTGCTGGAAGATTCTTATTTATGGATGTTGAAGAAAGCGATCTGATATGAAAAGCAAAAAAATTGCACTTATCTGGAACTGGGTCTTTAATATGGTCCGGTATAACCTCAAGATAATCTTTGCCAATAAATTCATCTGGTTCTTACTGGCTTCCCTCGCCTTTTTTGTCGGGGTACTGTTGATCACGCTCTTTTCAAAGGGGAAGATCGATGCCGGAATTATTTATTCGCTGCTCCTGTATCCGGGTTTGCTCCTTGTATTCTATCCCACGGTTTTTGGGATTCAGAATGATGAGGATACCCGGGTACTGGAAATACTATTCGGAATTCCGGATTACCGGTATAAAGTGTGGCTGGTGAGACTGATCCTGATCTATTTTGTGGTTTTCATTATTCTATTGCTCCTTTCCGTGTTCTGCTCCTGGGCGCTGCTGCCATTCCCTGTTTTCAACATGGCCTGGCATCTGATGTTCCCGATATTTTTCATGGGTACACTGGCCTTCCTGCTCTCTACATTTATCAGGAACGGAATCGGTACCGGGGTGGTCATGATCATAATAGGGGTGTTTTTTACCGCCCTGATGGCCGTCATCCAGAACAGCAAGTGGAACATTTTTCTCAACCCGTTCAATATTCCGGATGGAATGAGTGAAAATGCCTGGAAATCAATTGTTCAGGATAGCCGGATCATCCTGTTTGTGGGGATCGTTCTGGCTTTGCTCGGGGGATTGACCAGTTTGCAGAAGAGGGAGCGGTTTATATAATTTAAATGATTATCCGTATTCGTATACCAATGCTGCCAATCCCTGGAAATACAAGCAATATCTAAATTGTACCCACCCCTGCCCCCATAGCCGTCAACCTAAGGATTCCCGGGGTGAAAAATAGAGGTTGGAAGTTATAGATTCGAAGACCAGTTTTGAATTTTGATATAACAGATTCAAGTGTGCATCATGCCTGACTTGGATCTCCTAATTCAGCATTCAAAACTGGTCTTCGAATCTCGGAATTTTCACTTCCATTCTTTAATTTTAAAAAAACAATGGAATTAAGCCTTAGGTTGACGGCTATGGGGCAGGGGTGGGTACAACTTCGATCAAAGACGCAAAGACGCAAATTAACTCGGTTCAATTGCGTCTTTGCGTCTTTGCGCGAGAATTGATGTAAACCGTGACTATTTGGTATAATAATCAATCATTTCCTTGATCGTCTTCGTGCAAACCGGGCAGAAAGGGTCATTAAGCCAGTTCATCTTGCATTTGGCCATCGGACTGTAGATGCCCTTGCCTGTATACATACCGCCTTCATAGGCCCCCAAAATGCCGTCAAACTCTGGCTTCCGTGGCGTTGGAACCGGAGTGCCGGCTTTGATCATTTTTTTCCATTTTTTGTTGAAATCAACCAGGTTGGTGACGTTGGGCTGAATGGGTTCAACAGTCATATCAACATAATCCAGGTAGGCAACGTCACTGGTATAATACTCGTCGGCGAGCCAGGTGAAGGTGTGGCCGAATTCATGCACGAATACACCAACCGACTGCTTGTTGAATGCGGTAAAACAACCATAATAATTGTAAACCCCGCCACCGCCGTACTTTTCCGAATTAACCAGGATGATGATGATGTCATAAGGAGCATTGGCTGCTGCATCACGCACGCTTTTGATATCATACGTCATGTTGTACCGCTCGCTGTCGAAAGTGTAAAAACTGGTACCGAAAAGGGTATTCTTGTAAATTCCTTTGCCCGGAATGTCCGTGCCTGATTCAACTGAAGGGGCTTCAACCAGCCAGCAGTTAAACTGATCGGATGCTGCGGTAAAAGGCGGGGTTTGCAGGAGCCCGTCGGAGAAGGTCTTCACAGCTTCGCGAAATTTGTCCATTTCAGCAGCAGTGAATCCATCCGGAAGGAAAACGACATCAATCTTGTTCACCGGATCACCTGAATCATGAACCATATAGGATTTGTAAGAGGGCCCGGCTTCCTTGCTGATGAAGTAGCTGGCCGGATCGACCTGATATTCAAATGTTTTAACGAGTTTCGTTTTACGGTCGCGGCTGTATAACTGCAAAACGGACGGTTTTTTTGGAAAAGGCACCAGTACGCTTTCATAAAAGCACCGGGAAGTGGTTTTTGCTTCGGCTGTCGACTGCCATTCGCTGTATAATCCGGCATAGCCACGCGAATAAACCAGTTTTTTGGTTGCCTTATCGTACAGTTCTACCCGATATTCACCCCATGCAAAAGGATCGATGAGGTGGGTGCGGGGCCCCGACCATTTACCTTCCTGCTTCATCTGTTCAAAACCGATCATCTCAGATGTGGCTGTCCCACAGCGATTGTAATCAAATCTCAGCGTATTGTTGGTGAAATAATCCTCATACTTTAACTGAGCCTGCAGGCTTAACCCGGCAAAAACGAATAATAACAGAAATAACTTTTTCATGAGTGTCCTTTTTTGGTAAATACCAACGGTAAAGGTAAATTACATTGTATTTTTGCCAAAGCTAAAACCAATACTTTACAGCAGAAATGGGTAGTTATCTGATTTTAATGTTCAAACGCTTGTCTGACTGGCTGGAAACCTGGGGATTAACAGGTCCCGCCGGACAGTTTTTACATGTCGCCATCCTCCTGGCAATGCTTTTCCTGGTGGGCTTCTTAATCGATCGCGCCAGCAGAGCTTTACTGAAATTATTCATTTCCAGGTTAGTACGGCGAACCGTGACTCCTTATGACGATATTCTGCTCGAGAAGGGGGTTTTCCGGCGTGTCGCCCATTTTGTGCCGGCAGTGGTGGTTTATTACATGTTGCCGCATATCATCAACGGGGTTTACTTTGTTGAAGCGGGTGAGCCGGATGAATTTTTAAAGGCATTTATCGTTCTGGCCCAGCGGTCGACATCCATTTATATGATCATTGTTGGAGCCTCTGTGCTGATGACCAGTCTCCGGGCATTCAATGAGATCTATACCCATCTGGATGTTTCAGGCCGGGTGCCGATCAAGGGATATATTCAGGTTGTTCAGTTCCTGATAGTACTCATCGCCGGAATTTGGATCCTCTCCGAGGTGTTCACTTTCCCTATGAAAGGCTTCTTTACCGGAATGGGTGCCTTTATGGCCGTTTTGGTTATTGTTTTCAGAGATACCCTGCTCGGTTTGATGGCCTCAATACAATTGTCTGTCAATAAGATGGTCAGGATCGGTGACTGGGTAACCATCCCTTCCAGAAATGCCGACGGAACCGTGCTGGATATCACCGTAAATACCGTGAAGGTTGAAAACTGGGATAAAACCATCACCACCATGCCTACTTATTCGCTGGTTTCCGAATCGGTGCAGAACTGGAGGGGGATGGAGGAGTCGAATGGCAGGAGGATCAAACGGTTTGTCAATATCGATATGGGTACCGTTCATATCTGCTCGGATGAGCTTCTGAACCGGTTGGAGAATATCCATCTGATTTCAGATTATGTTAAAACAAAACGTGCTGAACTCGCTGAACAGAACAAGCAATATCCAAATGCCGATCAGTCGGTGGCTAATGGCATTCGGTTAACCAACCTGGGAGTTTTCAGAAAATACCTCGAGTGTTTTTTAAATCAACATCCGGATATTCAGCATGAAATGACTACCATGGTTCGCCAGCTGCAACCGACTGACAGGGGTATTCCGATTGAGATTTACGGTTTTACCAGCGAGAAGGCCTGGGAGATTTATGAGAATATCCAGTCCGATATTTTCGACCATGTGCTTGCTGTGATTCCTGAATTCGATCTGCGCGTATTCCAGAATCCTACCGGCGCAGATTTTAAACAATTAGCTAAAGCAGGCGAATAAAATGGAAATTGAACGTAAATATCTGGTAAATAAAATCATGTGGCAGGAAATGAGCGATCCTGCAAATTCCATTTTCATTCAGCAGGGTTATCTCTCAACCGATCCCGGATGTACGGTGCGGATCCGTATCTCGGATAAGGAGGCTATGATCACCATAAAGGGGAAGTCCAAAGGGATCTCCAGGCAGGAGTTTGAATATTCCGTTCCGTTTGAGGAGGGCATGCAAATCATCCGGCTGGCCGTAACCCCGCTGATCATCAAGCGCCGCTATGTGCTTTTCTATGAGGGTTATAAATGGGAAGTTGATGAGTTCCTGGGTGATAACGAAGGCCTTATCATGGCAGAAGTGGAATTGAAGGCTGAAACCGAAAATCCTGAATGGCCGGCATGGATCGAAAAGGAAGTATCCAATGATCCGCGATATTTTAATCTGCAATTATCTATTAATCCAATAAATTCTTGGAAATGAGATTGTTGTTGACCAGGGTGGCTCACTTTTCCTTTCTTATTCCGATCCTGCTAGTTGCATCCTGCATGTCTGTCGGAACAGTAAATAAAAAGGCACCTGTCCCTCTGCTGCTCTATAATCCCGGCAAGGTAATCATGCATCCTCAATACAAGGTTTATCATTCTACGGATAGTGAAAGTATTGTATTTTTTAAGCTGCTTACCAGTGAAGTTCTGTTTAATCAGGCCAACCCGCAGGTTGAAAACCAGGCCCGCCTTAAAGTGACCTATACCCTGTATGGCTCACTGGCAAATAATGAAATTGCTCACCGGGATACCCTGGAATTTGTAATCGACAAGAAATCTTCCTCTGAGCAGATTCTATCCTCAGTCAAGGTTCCAACCGTGCCCGGAAAAACCTACCTGCTGGATATCACCCTGGAGGATCAGCTCCGGCAATCCATGGTCAGGGACCGGGTGCTGGTTGATCGCTTTCAGGCTCAGAATCAACAGGATTGGCTCATTTTGAGTTATCCCGAAAATAGGGTGGCATTTGAACAGTTTTTTTACCCCGGCGAATCATTCCGGCTGATCAAGGCAAATGAAAAATCGGACCGGCTACATATTTCTGTTTTTTCACCCCGTAATGTTTTGCCGCTTCCTCCCTTTTCCATCGAGGAACAACCCGATAATATTCCCTTGCCCGATTCTTCTTTCTATATGGCTTATTCTGAGCAATTGCTGTATAAACTTGGCGGACAGGGTATTTATGTTTTTCATTTTAAGCCTGAGCCGGCAAAAGGACTTTGCCTTACTCAATTCGGAGATCACTATCCCCAGGTTACAGAGCCTGAAGATATGCTCCCGCCCCTCCAGTATATCACAACACGGGAGGAATATCAGAAACTGCTGGATAATCCGGATCTGAAGGGGGCAGTGGATCAGTTCTGGCTCGACAAGGGAAAAACATTCGGCAATGCGCGCGATCTGATCAGGGTTTATTATAACCGCGTGGTTTTTGCCAACCTATATTTCGCTTCAAGCAAGCAGGGCTGGAAGACTGACAGGGGTATGATTTATTTGTTATTTGGGCCACCATTTGCGGTTGAGAGAGCTGAAACTCGCGAAACATGGCACTACGAGGCTGCCGAAACCGGAGAGAAGATTACCTTTGAGTTCAATCTGGCAGATGATTACTGGATTGGCTATGATTATAAATTAAGAAGAAAAGAAGAATTCCGACCCATCTGGAACCGGGCAGTCGATTCCTGGAGGCGAGGGAAAATATTTAGTATCTAATGGAACAACAAGATTATATTTTCGGGCTGCGGCCAGTGCAGGAGGCTATTGAAGCCGGACGGACCATCGAACGGGTAATGATTAAAAAAGGGTTGCAGGGCGATGGTGTGTATGCACTCCTTCACCTGATCAGGCAATCAGGCATTCCTTTTCAATATGTGCCGGTTGAAAAGCTTAACCGGATGACCCAGAAAAATCATCAGGGGATCATAGCAATAACCTCGATTGTGACTTATCTTCCTATTGAAGAGATAGTTGCGAGATCTTTTGAGGAAGGTCGCGATCCATTGGTGGTGATTCTCGACAGTATTACCGATGTCCGTAACCTGGGAGCCATCGCCCGCTCGGCTGAAGCTGCCGGGGCTGATGCCATCCTCATCCCTGAAAAGGGTGTTGCCCAGATTAACCCCGATGCCATGAAAACCTCTGCAGGGGCGCTCGCCATTATCCCGGTCTGCCGCACCCCCGACCTGATCAGAAGCATCAAATACCTGAAAAATGCAGGTTTGAAAATTACCGGCGCCACCGAAAAAACGGATGTCCTGTATTACGAAGCCGATTTTAAAGCCCCGATGGCATTGGTCATGGGCGCTGAAGATCATGGCATCAGCGCTAATATCCTGGCATTATGCGATCAGGAGGTGCGCATCCCCATGCTGGGTAAAATCGCATCGTTAAACGTTTCGGCAGCGGCTTCAGTGATCCTGTTTGAAGCTGTCAGGCAACGGAGTGACAAGTGACGAGTGACGAGTGACGGGTGACGAGAGGATCGTGAAACGGAACGAAACGGGAAAAGCGGAACGAAACGTGAAGCGGAAGAAGTGACGGGTGACGAGTGACGGGTGACCGCACTGATGGTCCCTCGGAGAAGTGTCATCCCGGCGAAAGCCGGGACCGGGCGACTCTAATGAGGGGACCTTCAGTACACCACCAACCTTCCCTCGGAGCATTGTCATCCCCGCGAAGGCGGGGACCCCGTTCCCTCGTCAGGATTCCCGCTCTTCATGCGCCGATTCCCACTCTTCCATTGCCTGAGCGAGCTCTTTCTTGAGCTGCTCATATTCAATGTAAGGGTCTTTTCCGGCATTGGCAGCCATGCTTTCAGGATCAGCTAAGAACATCTCAATCAGATGTATGCGGTTTTCAAGGTCCTCGATCCGTTCTTCGGCTTTGGCTATCCGTGTGGCGACTTTCCGTTTTTGCCGGTCAATCTCCTTCTTTTCTTCATAGCGCTGCTTGTTGTCAGGCAAAGTGACCACAAGCGGTGTTTTCTCCGATTGAACCTGCTCCTGTTTCTGCTCCTGTTTCTGTTCCTGCTTCTGCTCCTGCTTCTGAACCACCTCTTTACGTTCAATTTCCTTCAGCGTGTTCAGCCTCTTTTTGTTCAGGAATTCAAAAATGTCGCCCGGATGCTCTTTTACTTTATGATCGCGGAATTCAAAAATCTTGGATACCAATCCGTCCAGGAAATCCCTGTCGTGCGATACCAGAATCAGCGATCCGTTGAACTTCACCAACGCCTCTTTTAACACCTGTTTCGATCGTAAATCCAAATGGTTGGTCGGCTCATCCAATACCAGCAGGTTTTTTGGTTCCATCAGCAGACAAGCCAGAGCAAGCCTGGATCTTTCGCCTCCGGACAGGACGGATACTTTTTTATCTATATCATCGCCACTGAATAGAAAAGCTCCCAGAATATCCCTCATTTTCATGCGGATATCCCCAACGGCAACATAATCAATGGTTTCTAAAACTGTTTTAAGAGGATCCAATACATCTGCCTGGTTCTGGGCATAATAACCGATCTTCAGGTTATGTCCTAATTTGCAGTTCCCTTCATATTCCAGTTCGCCCATGATAATCCGGGCCATGGTGGTTTTACCTTCCCCGTTCCTGCCAACAAAGGCTACCTTTTCACCCCGGTGGATGATCATGGCAATTTTATCGAGAACCTGAGTGGTTCCGTAACTTTTGCTTACATCTTCCGCCTCAACCAGAATGGTTCCGGCATGAGGGGCAGGAGGAAACTTGATGTGAATGGTTGATCCGTCGATCTCATCAATCTCAATCCGGTCGATCTTAGCCAGCTGTTTGATCCTCGACTGAACCTGCACCGATTTACTGGCTTTGTACCGGAATCTTTCGATAAAATCTTCGGTATCGTCAATTTTTTTCTTCTGGTTGGTATAGGCTGCCAGCTGCTGCTCCCGCCTTTCACCGCGTAATTTCAGAAATTCAGTGTACGGAACCTTGTAATCCGCCAGTTTTCCCAGGGTGATCTCCACCGTGCGTTTGGTAACCCGGTCGAGAAAGGTCCTGTCGTGTGATATTAGCAGCACGGCCCCGCGGAAGTCTTTGAGGTAATCTTCCAGCCACTGGATGGATTCGATGTCAAGGTGGTTAGTTGGCTCATCAAGCAGCAGCACGTCCGGTGCCTGCAGCAGAATCTTGGCCAGCTCAACACGCATGCGCCATCCGCCTGAAAACTCCGAGGTCGCCCGTTCAAAGTCTTTTCGCTCAAAACCGAGACCGATAAGCGTCTGCTCAATTTCGGCTTCGCGGTTGCGACCGCCCAGCATTTCTATGCGTTCGCTTTTCTCCGATAGATCGACAATCAGTTTATGATAGGAATCCGTTTCATAATCGGTTCGGGCGGTAATATCAACCGTAAGGTCGTGAATGTCGCGTTCCAGCTGCAGAACTTCCTCAAAAGCCTTTTCTGCCTCATGATATACTGTGGTGGAATCGGAATAGGCCATGTGCTGCGAAAGATATCCCAGCCTGATGGAAGGCGGAACCGAAACAAAGCCGTCGCTGGCTTTCATTTCGCCCATGAACAGCCTCATGATGGTGGTTTTTCCGGCGCCGTTTTTGCCGACCAAACCCACGCGATCGCGCTGACTGACTAAAAAGGATATCTCCTTGAGAAGATCATAGCTCCCAAAACTTACCGTTACCTGGTCTAAAGAAATCATATCGCAAACGGTTTAAGTTCGTATTCATAACCCCACATCAGACCGTGCAACGGCTCTTTGGTGGGCTGGATTCCGCAAACCTGATAAGCCGGCCCGCTGTAATGTTTGCTGATAATATCTTTTACCGATGCGATGCGCGATTCGTAGCCCCGGGCATCGATTCCGGATGGACCTCCCCAGGCGCAGATAACATAATCTGTTCGTTGAAGGGTCGACTTAAAAAATGCATCGTTTTCGATCCCGGCTACAGCGGCTTCATCCATCGACCGCAACCGCTCATTCACTTCCAGTGCATCGGTAGCCCGGAAAGCAAAAATGTTCAGTATCCGGAGTGATCTTACATCCGGAAACTGCTTCCATACAAAGGTTTCAACTTTACGGATGGTTGAGTCGGACCTTTTTTCATCTGCCGAACTGGGATTTTTAAGAATCACGGCCAGGGTTTTTGACCGGTCCTGATTTAAAAGATCTCCTTTGTAACTCATTTCCAGGGTATACCTGAACAAGCGGTCGGGCGAAAAGTCCGCCCGGATGCTCTGAATATCCACCTCACTGTAATGATCTACCTGTCGTCCTATTCGGGCCATACCTGATTTTGATTTCCGGCAAAAGTAACAAACTTCGGGATTCCGGCCGGACAGATCTTTCAAGACATCCGGATTTTGCAGATCGTTTATTACTTTAGCCGCCACTAAATCATTATTTTGAAAAAGAAACCATTGCCAGTTTTACATGGGATAACGGTCGAATCCATCGGTGCCGAAGGGAAAGCCATTGCCCGTTATGAAAATCGTGTTGTATTTGTTCCGATGGTGATTCCCGGTGATGTGGTGGATGTCAGAATCACTAAAAAACGCAAATCCTATTGGGAAGGCGACCTGCTCCGGCTGGTTACCCCATCACCTGACAGGCAGACTCCCGTTTGTGAGTATTTTACAATCTGCGGTGGGTGCAAATGGCAAATGTTGCCCTATCATGACCAATTGAAATTCAAGGCGAAACAGGTTTCGGATCAGCTCACCAGGATCGGCAGGCTCAACCTGCCAGAAATTCCGCCGATCATCGGAGCGGTTTCTTCGGAATATTACAGGAATAAAATGGAGTATACTTTCTCCAACCGGCGCTGGCTGCTGCCGGAAGACATGCCCGCAAACGGTTTCCCGGAATCCATGCCCGGACTGGGTTTGCACGTTCGTGGATTATTCGATAAAGTGGTGGATATTTATAAATGCTGGCTTCAGCCCGATCCGGCAAACGAGATCCGCAATGAGGTCAGGCGGTTTACCCTGGAACATGGTTTTTCTTATTATGACCTGAGATTTCAAACCGGCCTGATGCGCAACCTGATTATCAGGTGCACTTCCACCGGCGAATGGATGGTGATCGTAAGTTTCCATGAAGATCACTCTGAAAACAGGGAACTTCTTATGAATCATATTGTTGCGAAGTTTCCTTTCCTTACTTCGCTCGTTTATGTGATCAATCCCAAACGCAACGATACCATTAATGACCTGGAACTGTTTACCTGGTACGGACGCGATCATATTATCGAAGAAATGGAAGGATTGAAGTTCAAGATCAGTCCGAAGTCATTTTTTCAAACCAATACCGATCAGGTTCATAAACTCTATCAGGTGGTTAAGGACTTTGCCGGACTCACCGGTTCGGAAGTGGTGTATGACCTGTATACCGGAACCGGCACCATTGCCCAGTTTGTTGCTTCAAAAGCTTCAAAGGTTATCGGAATAGAGTATGTGCCTGAAGCCATTGCTGATGCCAAAGTTAATGCCGCCCTGAACGGCATTGAAAATGTCGAATTCTTTACCGGAGATATCAAGGATACCCTCACCGCTGATTTTATGGCCATTCATGGCAAGGCCGATGTGATCATTCTTGATCCTCCGCGCGCCGGGGTTCACGAGGATGTCATCTTTGCCATACGGAATGCTGCCCCCGCCCGGATCGTATATGTGAGCTGCAATCCTGCCACACAGGCCCGCGACCTGTCAATGCTTTCGGAACTCTATTCGATTGAGGCGGTTCAGCCGGTCGACATGTTCCCGCATACCCACCATGTTGAAAATGTTGTACGATTGTCTCTTTTAAATAACCCCAAACTTCAGGCCGGAGCCTGATTCCATTCACTATGTCAACACTCAGTACCGTAATGCGCAAGCTCCCATCTGCTTACTGGTGGGCAAACCTGATGGAACTGTTCGAACGTCTCGCCTGGTACGGGATGTTTATCCCATTGTCGCTGTATCTCACCGGTTCCACTGAAACCGGAGCCCTGGGTTTTACCCAGGTCCAGAAAGGAACCCTCATGGGTACCGTTGTCATGGTATTGTATTTTCTGCCATTGCTTACCGGTGCCATTGCCGATAAATTCGGTTTTCGCAAAACCCTGATTGTGGCTTATGTTGTGCTGGCTACCGGATATTTTGCCATGGGACAGGTCAGCTCTTATGGTGCGGTTTTCTTTGTTTTCCTCTGGGTAGCACTCGGTGCCGGATTGTTTAAGCCCGTAGTTCAGGCTACGGTTGGAAAAACCACCGATGATACAACTTCTTCCCTGGGCTTCGGGATCTTTTACATGGTGGTGAATATCGGTTCCTTCATCGGACCTATCGTGGCTTCAGTTCTCAGGGGCTTTTCATGGAAATATGTTTTTGTGATGTCGTCGGTTTCCATCCTGGTAAACCTGATCATCGTGATTTTCTTTTACAAGGAGCCTGAACAGGTAAAAAACACCGATCCGCTGGGTAAAGCCATCAAATCCATCTTTAAAAATATTTTTAAGGCACTGAGCGACATTAAGCTGCTCATTTTTCTGATCCTGGTGATCGGGTTCTGGACCATGTATAATCAGCTGTTTTATACCCTGCCGGTGTTCATCGACCAATGGGTGCGAACGGATGTGATGTTCGAATCCATAAAGAATTTATGGCCCGGGTTGGCTCAAGCCCTTGATACCCAGCATAACGGAACCATTGCCAGCGAAATGCTGGTGAATATTGATGCGCTGTTTATTGTTCTTCTGCAGATAGTGGTTTCAACGGTGGTGATGAAATGGAAACCACTCAATGCGATGATCAGCGGCATGCTCGTTTGTACAATCGGGATCTCCCTGACGCTGCTCACCCAAAACGGATTTTTCCTGATTCTTTCGATATTCATTTTTGCGATGGGAGAGATGTCGTCATCGCCTAAAATCTCTGAATATGTTGCCCGCATCGCTCCTAAGGATAAGGTGGCTCTGTATATGGGCTGTTCCTTTATCCCGTATGCCGGCGGGAACTTCTTTGCCGGTCAGATTTCCGGTGGTGTATACCAGCGTTTGTCGGATAAGATTTCCCTCCTGCAGGTGGATGTTGCTTCAAAAGGACTGAATATCCAGCCGATTTCCGAAAGTTTTACCCAGACCGATTATTTCAACCGTGCGGCGGAATTGATGGGGATGAATAGCCGGCAACTGACTGATTATTTGTGGACTACCTACCATCCAAATAAAATCTGGTATATCGTTTTCGGGATCGGTCTGGCAACCGTGATACTGATGATGCTCTATGACCGGTTTCTGATCAGGGGTACTGTAAAGGGTATTAAGAAGGCGAAATAAACCGGCCGTCAGATTTTCTGCGCACCAGGATATTATGCGTATCCTGGTTAAAACAGTAAACAAGATCCTCGAAATATTGCTTGGATTTCAATATGTTATAATGTGTGGCACCGGCAAGTGACCCATGAATATCGTCACTGCTCATGGCCCAGGTATTGATTGCCAAGCGGCCAAGGTCGTCAAATTCAAATGCTTCTGATTTTTCAAGGGTAGCGCAAATCAATCCCGCACACAGAAAGTCATCGAGTGAAAATTCCCCGTTGGTTCCGGCACAGATCAACTCAACCGGCAGACTTTGACGGATCAGGTATTCAGTCAATGCCTGATTGTTGATAAAGGCGCCCACCAGCACCTCCCCGGCATATCCGCATTTTGAAAGGGCCAGTGTGCCGTTGGTGGTTGTAAGCACAATTCCTTTTCCGCTGACCTTGTTCACCGTATACTCAAGCGGTGAATTGCTCAGGTCGAAACCCTCTATGCGCATGGCAAAGCGTTCGCCGCCAAGCAGCACTCCATCCTCTTTCAATGCAAAGGCATCTTCCACCGAAGCAACAGTTTTCACCCAACTGGCGCCATTGGCCAAAGCAGTGATAATCACTGTTGTGGCTCGTAAAACGTCAATCACCACTACGGTTTTCCCTGCCAGCTCCTGTTCGTGTATGTCGGTGGCCGTAAGTGTTATATGTATCTTTTTGTTCATTGGATAGTTTTCATTCACCGGTTATCTGGAGATAAACCTTATCGAGCATTTCTTCGTATTCCAACCCGGGCTTGCTAAGATGGGTTATTCCGCCTCCGCTCCGGTACTGTAATCCATTTGCTGTTTGTTCAATAAAGCGGATCATTACTGCACTTTCAAGATTAACCCCGTCAAAGATTCCGAAAATTCCGGTATAAAAACCGCGAGGTTCACTTTCAGCTTCGCGGATAATTTCCAGCGTGCGCTTTTTAGGTGCGCCACTGATGCTGCCTGCGGGCAGCAATGCATCAAGGATATCCCCGATACGTCTCTGAAAATTATCCGGCAACCGGCCCCTGATCTCGGAACTCACCTGAAGGATCTCCTTTTCATGAGTCCGGATCCGGTCGATATACCGGTACCGGCAAACTTCAACCTCCGTTGCTACCTGACTCAGGTCATTTCGGATCAGGTCAACAATGGTGGTGTGTTCTGCTGATTCTTTCGGGTCGGCCAATACCTTTTTTTCAGCGTCTTCAATACATGCATCAATCGTACCTTTCATCGGGAACGAACTGATGAATCCATTACTGATACTGACAAACCGCTCCGGTGAAAAAACAACAAACCTGTTGTGGATTAGGAGTTTATAGGGTGCCTCACTCCGGTTGTAAATATCTTCCAGGGTAAGGTTTGTCGATATCGGAGTGGGAAAGGTAAGGTTAACCAGGTAGGAATTTCCCTGGCTGAGATGAACCATCACCCGGTTAAATGCCGTAAGGTATTCGGAATAACTCACCGGATTCTTTTCCAGGGAAACCCGGGAAAGTGCCGATTCCGCTAAATTTTTGTCATGAAAACCCGGAAGGGATACGCGGACGGTGTCAGGAATTTCGGACAACCGAAAGACCATCGGCGAAATACCTTCAAAGTCTATGATAAACAGAAAGGGCTCACCGGCCTTTCCCAGTAAATTCAATTGATTTAAATAGGTTTTATTCAGTACCATTAAGCATTTTTCTTCAACAAAGGTAAAATTGGTATCTTCACACAAACTTTTCTGATGGTTAATATTCGCGAAAAAAATCGGCCAAAAGCAGGGATTTACAGCAATTACCGTAAATCAAAGGGGAAGCCTGTTGTATATATCGCTGTGCTTTTGATGGTTATATTTGTTATGGTGATGATTTATAACCCGAATGGAGGTTCAAAAAGAATGCTTCAAAAACAAAATAACACCACTTCCACCTCTTCAGAACCACAATTTGTAAAACAAGGGGAACTTACTTTCCTTAAGGCAGATAGCTCCGAAGTGGTCAAAATCGATATCGAAATTGCCGACGATGACCTGAAACGGGAACAGGGATTAATGTATCGCCGTCAAATGGAACTTAATCATGGAATGCTGTTTATCTTTGAGGATGAGGATTTCCGTTCTTTCTGGATGAAGAACACCTACCTTCCGCTTGATATCCTTTACCTGGATGCCAGCCGGAAAATTTTGAAAATTCATGAAAATGTAGCTACCCTGAATGAACAGTCAATTCCTTCTGATGCCCCGGCAAAATATGTGGTTGAAGTAAATGCCGGTTTTTCAGCCCTCTACAATTTGCAGGTGGGCGACCGAATGCATTTTTTACGGAAACGAAACGATTGAAATAACGATGGAAAAACCTTCCGACCTGAATTCATATAATCAGAAAATACTTCGCTATGAGTGGGAGTCATTGATCTTTCTCATTGCCGAGGATATCGATATAAATTATATGTTTCTCTCGGAAGCCCTAAAAAAAACCAAAGTGCAGATCCTTTGGGCGGTTAATGGACAGGAAGCCGTGGATATCTGCAAATCCGGAATCGATATCAATCTGATTATTACAGATATACAAATGCCGGTTAAGGATGGTTATGCTGCAACAACAGAAATCCATGCCTTCAATCCCAGGTTACCCATAATTGCCTATACCGCCTATTCTTATGAAGGATTAAGGGAAAGAGTGCTGTTTGCCGGCGCCCGTGAATGTTTGATTAAACCTTTTGATGCCCGGCAGTTATTAATTACCCTCCGTAAATACCTTTTCATTTCGTGAAAACCGTTTTGCCCGTTTTGATCTGGCTGGTGCTGTTTAGTTCGGCCTGCCTGAATGATAACGAGAAAGATATGTTCCCGCATATAGTGATACAGGATTCCACCATCAGGGGTCAGGTGGCCTGGTTCAGCTTCGATTCAACTTATGAGGACCAGCTTGGGAATGTTGATCCCCTGAAGTTCTGGGGAGATCCTGAACGTGGCCGCGATCATAACCGTCTCGACAGTGCAGCCCTGGTCATGGATGGTTATCAGGATTTTCTTTCAGGTTTCATCGGACGTTATGATTCCCTGTCGATCTCCCTCTGGTTCCTTCCGATGCCAAATTATAACAAGGCCTATCTTTTTGATTACGGGATCGGACAATTCGCGGCCGGACTGGATGCGGTAACCTCCGCTACAATGCCCCGGTTCAGGATGTTCGTTGAACAGGATACTGCCAAATGGTCCTGGTCGTATGAGCTTGATTTTTATTTCTGGCACCATATCTACATCGAATTAGGAGATACGATCAATCCGCCCAGGATGTATGTCGATGGTTACCTCCCCGATACGGTTTCAAGGCCCTGGAGGATGCATCCGCTGACAGATCTCTTGTATCTGGGCCGGCCGTATAATCCTGATATGATGGATACTCTGAGGTACCGGGGGTATCTCGATGAAGTAAGGATTTTTAATAAATTTCTGTCGGAGGAGGAAATCTTCAGCCTTTTCTGGGAGGGGAGTTCTGAAAGAGATGTCTTAAAAAGATGAGCATATGAGGGAGTTGAGGTTGTTTTTTGCTTTACTGTTCGGAATTTTTGTTTTACCACTGCAGGCTCAGAATGATCTGCTGGATATGCTGGATGAGGAAATCAAACCGGTAAGGATTCCGGTTGATGCTACCTTTAAATCCACCCGGGTCATTAATTGTCATTCCATTGAGCGTATGCAGGGAGGGGATCTTGAATTGCATGTTTCGCACCGTTTTGGATTGATCAACAGCGGATTTAAAAAATTCTACGGATTGGATGAGTCGAGTTCGCATGTCAGTCTGGAATATGGGATAACCGACTGGCTGGAAGCCGGTTTGGGCAGGGCAACCGTGAATGAGTATTTCAATGGATTTGTCAAGCTGAGCCCGATCAGGCAATCCAAAGGCAAGTGGGCAATGCCAGTGAGCGCTTCCCTCTACTTTGCCGCCCTTACCACCACGAGGGATTACCCGGATCCAACCTGGGTAGTGGATGCCATGCACCGCAGGTCATTTGTCGCCCAGCTGCTCGTAGCCAGGAAATTTGCACCCTGGTTCAGCCTGCAGGTGAGTCCGACCTTTATTCACCGGAATATGGTGGCAACCCCTCAGGACCCTAACCGGATATTCGCACTGGGCGTGGGCGGACGGCTGAAGTTTACCAAAAGGACTGCACTGGCGGTTGAGTATTTCCGGCTGAAGGACCGTGAACTCCTCACCGGGGCACCCCGATATAATCCGTTAAGCATCGGTCTCGACATCGAAACGGGAAGCCATGTTTTTCAGATATTTGTGTCTAATTCATTCAATATCCTGGAGAATGGGTTTATCGGCGAAACCACCCGCACCTGGAGCAAAAAGGAACTCCATATAGGATTCAATATTTCAAGAGTTTTCACCCTGGTTAAAAAGAAATCATGAAAAAGGCCGGAGTCATACTGCTGCTGCTCACCATTTTTTATCTTGCCGATGCACAGGATTCACTCTGGTTTACCCGCACCGGGCATATCTATTTCATTTCTCATACCGATATTATTGATATCGATGCAAATCATTATCAAACAGGCTCGTTCCTGAATACCCGGAGTGGTGAAATGGCTTTTACCCTTCTGATGAAATCATTCAAGTTTTCCCTTCCGCTCGCCGAAGAGCATTTCAATGAGAATTATGTGGATTCGGAAAAGTACCCGAAAGCAACGTTTAAAGGAAAAATTCTGGATTTTGATCCGACAAAGCTTATCCCGGATACCGATTATGCGGTGATTGTACAGGGTGATCTTACCATCCACGGAATAACCGCACCGGTTAAGGAGCCCGGAACATTGCGCCGGATCGGAAATGAAATTCGTGCTGTTTCGAAGTTTGTCATTAAATTGGATACCTATAAAATCGAGGTACCCAATGTCGTGGCTGACCGGGTGGCACCTGAAATACCAATCTCGGTGAAACTGACTTACGATCCATATAAAAAGGCAGGCGTGCAATGAAATATTCCTTTAAACGGTTCCGGATAGTTGGAATAGTGATGTTCCTCATCTTCATTGGAATCGTTGTAAGGATACTTTTTCCGCCCCATTACAACTTGTCCGACGAACTGGCTGCAGGCAACTTTTCCGCCGGCGAATTGTTTCATGAATTTACCGGTGATCCGGCAGG
Source organism: uncultured Bacteroidota bacterium (assembly GCA_942493265.1). Lineage (GTDB taxonomy): Bacteria > Bacteroidota > Bacteroidia > Bacteroidales > UBA12481 > UBA12481. The sequence continues at coordinate 5,228,159 of OW818688.1, read as the reverse complement.
CGCGTATATCCGGTATGCCAATCAGGTGATTATCCTGGAAGGCAGGGTTACAGCTACCGGCGATGGTTATATTATGCTGGGCAGGGACATGAGCCTGGTAAAATGTGTTTTCAGGAAATCCATTTATGACCGGAAACCGGATTTGAAACCCGGTGATCCGGTAACTTTAAAGGGAGTTTGCCGGGGGGTAAATATGACTGAATTGGTTGTAACCCATTGTATTGTAATTAATAAGCCAAATAATTAGTTGGAGATTTCATCACCTTTACTGAGCTGGTATGATGCTAACCGGCGGATATTACCATGGAGAGGAAGCCACGATCCTTATCTGATCTGGATCTCGGAAATTATCTTTCAGCAAACAAGAATAGAGCAGGGTACCGGCTATTATCTCCGGTTTGTTGAGCGATTTCCAACTCTTGTTTCCCTGGCAGCGGCAGGCGAAGATGAGGTACTGCGGCTCTGGCAGGGTCTTGGATACTATTCCCGTGCCCGGAATCTGCTTTTTACTGCCCGGTTGATCATGGACCGGGGTGGGGAGTTTCCGGTTGATTTCGGGGCCATATTAAAGCTCAGGGGTATCGGCGACTATACCGCTTCGTGCATTGCCTCCATCTGTTATGACCAGCCTCATGCGGCGGTTGATGGTAATGTATACCGGGTTCTCAGCCGGTTGTTTGCCGATGGCATTCCAATTGACGGTCCGGCCGGAAAGAAACACTTCAAACAGTTGGCTCAGAAACTGATTTCCACAGACCGGCCTGGGGATTTTAATGAGGCGATGATGGATCTGGGAGCAACGGTTTGTAAGCCCCGCGCTCCCTTGTGCACGGCTTGTCCGCTTATAAACTTCTGCAAGGCATTCGATGCGGGTAACCCGACTGATTTTCCGGTTAAGGCCCCGGCAATGAAGAGATCCGGCTCGGTAATAAATTACCTGCTGTTCCGGTCCGATGACCAGGTTGTTATCCGTAAACGATCGGGCAATGGAATCTGGGAAGGACTGTACGAACTGCCCATGCTTCCGGGTGAACTTGACCCGATGGGTTTAATCGCGGAGTGTAGGGAAACTTATGGAATTCAGGTCGACCGCCTTACGGAAATACTCAGAACCAGACATATCCTCACGCATACCGAGCTGGATATCAGGTTTTATGCGGCTGAATCCTTCGATACTGACGGTCAGGCGGAGAATAAACTGATAACGGTTCCCGTTAGCAGGATCACCGAATATCCGTTCCCCAAGCCGCTGGTGGATTTTCTTGAAAGCCTGGATAGTGAATAGGTTACTCTTTCAGGTACTTATCGAGCCAACCGAAAAACTCCCGTTGCCATAAAATTCCATTCTGGGCGGATAATACCCAGTGATTCTCTTCCGGGAATAACAGTAACCTTGCCGGAATCCCTTTCAAACGTGCGGCATTGAATGCCTGCATCCCTTCGGTATAGGCGATCCGGTAATCTTTTTCCCCATGAATAACCAGTATGGGCGTATCCCATTTGTCTACAAAATGATGTGGCGAGCTGGCATAACTTTTCTGAGCCACCAGATTGGTGCTGTCCCAGTAGGGTCCGCCAAGATCCCAGTTCACAAACCACATTTCTTCGGTTTCCAGATAGTTTGATTCCAGGTTGAACATGCCATCGTGTGCGATAAAGGCTTTGAATCTGCCGTTATGGTGACCGGCCAGCCAATACACGCTGAAACCTCCGTATGATGCGCCGACAGCTCCGAGTCTTTCTTTATCAACATAAGGTTCAGCTGCCACGGTATCGATCGCCGAGAAGTAATCGAGCATATTCTGTCCGCCATAATCCCCGGATATCTGTTCCAGCCATTCCGTGCCGAAGCCGGGCAGTCCGCGCCGGTTCGGTGCAACAACAATATAGCCTTTTGCAGCCATCATCTGGAAATTCCAGCGGTATGACCAAAACTGACTCACCGTGTTCTGCGGCCCTCCGCCGCAAAATAAAATGGCCGGGTATTTTCTGGCCGGGTCAAATCCCGGAGGATAGATCACCCAAGTTTTCATCTGCTTCATATCCGTAGTGTTCACCCAGCGTGATTCCACCCGTCCCAGTACCAGCTGATCGAGCAATGGTTTATTCACCAGGGATAACTCCTCGGCCTCGCCTGTGGCGGGATCGACCCGGAAAATCTCATCGGGTTTCGACATGGACTTCCTTACCGCGATCAGCTTGCTGCCGGTGGAAAGTACAAGTGAGTAATCATGAATCCCGGTGGTTATCTTGGCTATATCATTAGATTCTAATGTATAACGATAAATTTCGTCGGTAGCCTGATAATCAGAAATGAAGTAAATTGATTTGCTGTCGTCAGTCCATGCAAGCGATCCAACACTCTGGTCGAAAAGGATGGTGGCATCCGTACGGGTGCCAGACTGAATGTCCAGGATAAATAATCGGTTCTTATCAGCCTCATAACCATCGCGTTCCATGCTTTCCCAGGCTAAATACCGGCCATCGGGCGAGAAAACGGGATTAATGTCATAACCCATCATGCCTTCGGTCAGGTTGGAGGTTAACCCGGTAGCCACATCATATTGATAAAGATCAGAATTGGTTGAAAGGGCAAATTCGATGCCCTGCTTTTTCCGGCAGGTATAAACGATTTTTGATCCGTCGGGCGACCATACAATCTGTTCCATTCCGCCGTTCGGTTTTAACGGTGACTCCCAGGGCTGACCTTCCATGATGTCGACCACAGCTTCGAGCTTTCCTTTAATCACTTGTGCGACAAATACATGGGTAAAGGTTTCAACCCACTCGTCCCAGTGCCGGTACATCAGGTCATCATAGGCACGCGCATTGGCTTTTGTCAGATCAGGATATTTATCGGCCAAACCGGGTTTGACCTTAACTTCTTTAATGAAGGCAACGCGTTTGAGATCAGGTGAATAGTTGAATCCGCTGATTCCGCCTTCAACCTCCGAAATCTGCCTCCTGCCGGATCCGTCGGGGTTCATTTCCCATAATTGGGTACTGCCCGATTCGCGGCTCAGGAAACCGATCTTCTCACCGTCGGAACGCCACACCTCACCGGCTTCATTTACTGCCGTATTGGTGACGGGTTTAACTGTGCCTCCCGTGACCGGCAGCTTGTACAGGTCGCGAAAGCCTTTGTTTTGTTCAATATTGTAATAGGTAATGCCAAACAGGATCTGACTGCGGTCGGGCGACAGCTGAACATTGCTGATCCTCCCGAACGACCATAATACCTCAGGGGTCATCCTGTCGGATGCCAACCGCAAAGTTTCCGGCCGGTAGCCTGCTTCCGACGCCTTTTTACATCCGGACGATGCGGTAATGATTAAAATGGTAATCAACCAGGTCAGCCTGTTCATGGTAATCTATCTTTTTATTGGTTTCCCGTCTTCAATGCGGTTCAGCCCTTTGATTGCCAAAGGGAAATTCGGCTGCAATTCCATGGCTTTCTGGTAATCTGATTTTGCTTTGGAAAGCTGGCCGTCAAGTTCATAGCTGAATCCCCTGTTATACCAGGCATCGGCATAGGATGGATTCCAGTAGATGGCTTTCCCGAACCATTTGGCCGCCTCGGCATAGTTGGCCCGGTAAACCATTTCAATATACCCGTGATTGAAATAGGGATCAGCCTGCGTGCTGTCGATTTTTGTACTGATATATTCGTATTGCTGAAGGGCAAGATCCAGCTCACTGTGCTCCTGATAAAAGTATCCAAGCAGGTAATGGGCCTCATACATGTTGGGCTGCAGATCGATAGCCGATTGCAGGTATTGCACCGCCAGCGGATTTCCCTGGTTGGAATATATTTTACCAGCCTGAATATAGGCTGCATAGTATTCCGGTTCCTTATCGATGGTAACCTGGAAATTCCTCACTGCCCCCAGCGTATCGTTGGTTTCCAGCGCAATCATTCCCTGTATGAAATAGATCTGGGCAAGGTCGTCATTCAGCGGAAGTACATCTTTCAAAATGAGCTTGGCCTGACCATACTCTTTCATATAGAGGTGGATCTCTGCCAGTTTCATCATGACATCTGTATTGTCCGGAAATTTTTTCATGCAAACATTCAGCGCTTTCTTTGCACTGTTGGGTTCGCCGTTGAAAATATAGTATTCAGCCTGACTGATATAATAATCGGGTACCAGGGAATCCATTTTCAGGGCGATGGTAATATCCGTAAGGGCCTGCGTGTAATTCTTCCGGTCGGCATGCACTTTCGACCGGCGGGCGAACAGGTCCGGACTCTTGGGATCTTCCCTGATGAGTTTGTCGAGCACAAGCAAACTGGATGAGTCGATTGCGGCAACCGTAGTTGCCGCATCGCCCTCTTTTTTAGTATTTCCGCTATTCCTGCAGGAGGTAATGACCACCGGTGCCAGGAAAAAAATGAAAAGAGCTGTCCGAATGACAGTCCCTTTATTAAACTTTAGCATGTTTCAGCGCGTCTTTGATTTTTACAGTAATCTCTTCAGCCAGTTCGGCGTTGTCATCCAGCAGTAGTTTCACTGAATCCCGGCCCTGACCGATCTTGGTTTCCCCATAGGAGAACCACGAACCCGATTTTTTAATGATATTAAGTTCTACGCCAAGGTCAATGATTTCACCTATGCGCGAGATCCCTGAACCATAAACCAGGTCGAATTCTGCCTTTTTGAATGGCGGTGCCACCTTGTTTTTAACAATCTTAACTCTCGTCCGGCTGCCGGTCATTTCTTCTCCATCCTTGATCTGTCCGATTTTCCTGACATCCACCCTCATGGAAGCATAAAACTTCAATGCATTTCCACCGGTTGTGGTTTCAGGGTTTCCGAACATGATCCCGATCTTTTCACGGAGCTGGTTGATGAAAATCACGCAGGTCTTGGTTTTGCTGATGTTGCTGGTCAGCTTCCTGAGTGCCTGCGACATGAGGCGGGCCTGTAATCCCATTTTTGAATCACCCATTTCTCCTTCGATTTCCGCTTTCGGCGTAAGAGCGGCTACAGAGTCGATGACCACAATGTCAACAGCACCCGAGCGGATGAGATGATCGGCAATTTCGAGCGCCTGCTCACCGTTGTCAGGTTGTGAAACCAGCAGGTTGACCACATCTACCCCCAGCTTTTCGGCATAATAGCGGTCAAAGGCATGTTCTGCATCGATAAAGGCTGCCGTGCCTCCCTCTTTCTGCGATTGGGCGATGGCATGCAGGGCCAGCGTTGTTTTACCGGACGATTCCGGTCCGAAGATCTCGATTACCCGCCCTTTTGGATAGCCTCCAACTCCTGTGGCAATATCCAATGCAATGGAGCCTGACGGGATCGTCGGAATGTCCTCGATCGCATCATCGCCCATACGCATGATGGTGCCCTTGCCATAACTCTTTTCTAACTTCTCGATGGTGAGTTGCAGCGCCTTTTGTTTTTCTTTCTGGATTGAATTGTCTTTTTCCATTTCAAATTTTAATTAGCTGGTAATATAGATGCAGAAAACATGCAAAAATGGAGAAATGAGATCACTTTTCCATCAGATCTAAAACTTGTTTTGCATGATCTTTGGTATTAACTTTCTCGATAATGTTGATAATCAAACCATTTTCATTGATAATAAAAGTTGTGCGCGTAATGCCCATATAGGTTTTGCCCATGAACTTTTTCTCACCCCAAACTCCGTATGAATTCAAAACCGATTTGTCAGTATCCGATACCAGGGTAAAAGGAAGATTGAATTTGGTTTTGAATCCTTCATGAGATTTAGCGGAATCTGCACTCACGCCGATCACCTCGAATCCCCGGTTTAGCAAATTATCGTATTCGTCCCTTAAACTGCATGCCTCGAGAGTGCATCCCGGGGTGTTATCTTTCGGATAAAAATATAGAATCACTTTCCTGCCGAGATAATCACTGAGATTGCGTTTTACACCCTCATGATCGGTAAACGAAAATCCCGGGGCGATGTCGCCTGTTTTTAACTTTTCCATGGTGAGAATTATTATCGTTAACCTACAAATATAACCACTTAATCGGGTTGAATTTGTCCGTGTTTTGGAAGTTTATTAACAGTTTAAAGTGCTTATGTCGATAAAATTGTATAATTTGGCCTTCCCTAAAAAAAACAAGCTGATGGGCCGAAATGTTACGAAACACAATCCAGATTCCCGGGAGCAAACAAATTACAGCTCGGGAGAGGAGCATTTCCTTGTTTTATACAATGATGATGTCAATACCTTTATCTATGTAATCGATTGTTTGGTAGAGATTTGCGGTCATGATCCGATCCAGGCCGAACAATGCGCATTCATTACTCATCACCAGGGTAAATGCGACGTCAAGCGAGGTGAAATAACCACTCTTACACCGATGTATCAGAGCCTTTCAAACAGGGGCCTCCTGGTTACAATCGATTAAATTTTCCCTATGACTTTATTTGGAATTATTCTGATGATCCTGGCAGGACTGGTACTGTTCCTGCTGGAACTGCTGGTTATACCCGGTATCAGTATTGCGGGTATCGGTGCCCTGATTCTGATGGGGGTTTCGGTATACCTGTCTTTCAGCCTTTTCGGAGTCACAACCGGTACCCTGGTGCTTATCGCGGTTCTGATTTCCATGGGGGTGGTGATTGCCCTCACTTTTCGCTCCAAAACCTGGCACAGGGTTTCGCTGCATGCCAAGGTGGACTCAAAAACCAATGAAGTCTCGATACATGGCATAGTACCCGGAGATTCAGGAATTACCCTCACCAGATTAGGCCCGGTAGGGATGGTCCAGATTGGTGAATACCGTGTGGAAGGCCATTCTGAGGGACCGTTCATCGACCAGCAGAGTAACATCGTGGTCGTCAGGATAGAACCTTCATTTGTTGTTGTAAAAATTAAAACTGAATAATATGACTATGGACACAAGCATGATTTATCTGGTTGGCATAATCGCCGCCTCAATTGTCGGTTTGGCTATACTGATGTACATCATTCCGCTGGGCTTATGGTTTCAGGCTATGATCAGCGGAGTTAGGGTTTCACTGATCCAGCTGATTTTTATGCGCTGGAGAAAAGTGCCACCGAGAATCATTGTGAATGCATTGATTGTTAGTGCAAAAGCCGGTATTCAGTTGAAGCGCGACGATCTCGAGGCTCATTATCTGGCTGGCGGACATGTGCAGCTGGTTGTGAATGCACTGGTTTCTGCCGATAAGGCCAACCTGGCCCTCGACTTTAAAATGGCAACCGCCATTGACCTGGCCGGCCGTAATGTGCTGGAGGCCGTTCAGATGTCGGTGAATCCAAAGGTTTTAAATACTCCCCCGGTTAAAGCCGTTGCTAAAAACGGGATTGAACTCATTGTGAGGGCCAGGGTAACCGTACGAACCAATATCAAGCAGCTGGTTGGGGGTGCAGGCGAAGAAACTGTTCTGGCCAGGGTAGGCGAGGGTATTGTAACCTCCATCGGTATGGCTGATTCCCATAAAGATGTGCTCGCAAAACCGGATCTGATCAGTCGCACGGTACTTGAAAAAGGTCTTGATGCCGGAACGGCTTTCGAAATTCTGTCAATCGATGTGGCCGATATCGATGTCGGGAAAAATATCGGTGCCGAACTGATGATGGATCAGGCCAACGCGGATAAAAATATCGCTCAGGCAAAAGCTGAGGAGCGCCGGGCAATGGCCGTTGCACTTGAACAGGAGATGAAGGCAAAAGCTCAGGAAGCCAGGGCGAAAGTAATTGAGGCTGAGGCACAAGTGCCTTTGGCTATGGCCGAAGCTTTCCGCAGCGGTAATCTCGGCATCATGGATTATTACAAAGTAAAGAACATTGAGGCCGATACCCACATGAGGAATTCGATCAGCGAACCTCCGGGAAAACAAGATCATTCAAAAGACATCAAATAAAAGTTTGGATAATGCGGTAAAAGTTTTACTTTTGCCGCTCCTCTTTGGAGAGATGGGTGAGTGGCTGAAACCAGCAGTTTGCTAAACTGCCGTATGCCTAAAGTGTACCGGGGGTTCGAATCCCCCTCTCTCCGCGAAGTGGGTGTGGGTTTGGGTGTGAGTGTGGGTGTGGGGGGTGAGTGTGAGAGTGAGTGTGGATGAAGTGCTTTAATTTTGAGAGTATGTTTGATTTCGAGAAGCTGGATTTGTATCAGGAGTTGAAGAAGCTGAACTTTCTGGTCTATAAGAAGATCAGGACGCTCAAGGAGGTGGATCCTTTTATCATTGACCAGTGGAAGCGTGCCAGTTTGAGCAGCCTGTTGAATCTGGCTGAAGGAACCGGACGCATGAGCTCGGCAGACAAACAACATTTTTATACGATTTCAAGAGGCAGCGTTTTTGAATGTGTTGCCCTGATTGAACTGACAAAAGAACTTGGATATTTGACGAAAGAAGAATATGACGAATTTTACCTGGGATACGAGAAGGCCTCAAAAATGCTCTTAGGCATGTACCGAAGCCAATCTTAGCACCGCAGTCACACCCACACCCACACACACCACACCCACACACAAACCCACACACACCTCGGGGTATAGCGCAGTCCGGTTAGCGCACCTGGTTTGGGACCAGGGGGTCGTAGGTTCGAATCCTACTACCCCGACAAAAAAGCCTGTAAATCAACGATTTACAGGCTTTTTTATACATATTTTCTTGCAGCTTGGTTGTGACCCGGTCATCTCCCCTCTTTCTCCGCTGATCATAACGCATATTAACGCAATAGCCTGCACCCTAGTACAAGTGCGGGCTTTTTTGCATTATCTGTGGAGCATAAGTGCGCATCAAAACATAAATAGAAGTTGCCAAATCGGTGAACCGTTAATGGTGTACAGTGCCAGGCAAAGTGATCCGAAGGTGATTCGGTCGAATGTCGTTTTTCCTCAGGCATTCGAAATCATTGGATTTTATTTGGAATGATTCTAAATTACGGGGGGGTAAAAATACTTGAATATTTGGGGTTACCTTTCATACTGTTCTCGGATTAACAGTGTAACCCTTTCAATCCACAATATTTTTGAACCAATAACGGACCAATGCATTGGGACCAAATCGATTTTTTAGGTTTAGCCCGATTCGCTTGTAATTCAGAAATACAAGCCGGGCGAATACCGTTTGTTGAGCGGGTAAGTAAATTCATCCAGATAGTTCTGCAAATAAGTGTGATCCACATGGTGAAAGTCATTCAAAAGGTTTCTCTTGGCGTTGCTAAATTCAATGCGAATCCAAGGCTGATCTTTCTCGATTTGAGGCATCACTCACATTTTGAAATATTTACACTAAGAGTTCTTTCGTTGGTTCTTCGAGTACTTGACCTTCTCGGTTTGGCCCTGACCAACTTAGGAGATTTTTTCTCGTTTCAACCACCCCTCTTCAATTTCTTGCTCTTTTCACCAATGCTTTCCGACTCGACCGTGGAAAAGAATCCTTCATCCAATTCCGTAAATCCGGACGGGTCATATTTGCGTTTTGGTACATGACAACCATGGACAACCCTGTTTATTATGATGCAATGATCTTCACCTAATTAAAAACCCCTTGGAATGATCAGATCATTGCCAAGGGGCAGAGTTTAAGTCTTCTAACTTAGTCAGTGAGACAAGACTTATAATCCATCTCTGTCAAAAATGGACTTCTCTATTTATTTACCAAATTACATAAATGTAATGAAATCAAACATTCTTAAATTCGCTTTGGGGGCAATGATACTTTGCACCTTTTCGCTTCAGGCTTTCACACCTCCTCTTCCAGGTGGAACAATTGTTTCACTTAGTGGTCTTACTTGGTGGATCGGTACGGATCCACAATGTTTTTATGCTGCCAAGATTATTGCTTCAGGGCCCACTTTGACTGAACAAGGCTATCGTACACAAGCGTCTGAAGTTATTGTCTCTTTACCAAGATCGACGGAGTGGTTCCAGACAAACCAGAAGTTTTACGATGGACCAAACTGTATCTCAACTATTGTTTATGTATCTGTAAAACGTACTTCTACTTCTGATTGGGTAAGTCTTGGTATGGCTACAACTGAAGGTTCCTGTACAAAATGGGTTGAGGACAACTATATGCACGACGTACTGTTTGACATGTCTCTATTCCAGGTTGAAGAAGTACCCATCGAGTAATTAATCTAAATTTTGCAGGTCAGGACTATCCTGACCTGCATTTTTACAATGAAACAATTATCCTTTTTATTTTCAATCCTGTTGGCAATGGCATTTGGCTGCCAAAAGGAGCGTCTGCCACCCTCAGCTATCTGTACAGCTTATCCGGTCATTGGGGATACGACAGTGCTTTTCGAATTTGATGCTGGCAAATCCCTGAATAACCAGGGTTTTTCCTCCGGACTCTCCTACCGCTGGGATTTTGGGAATGATGGAACATGGGATACCGGATGGAGAACCGAAAGTGCCTCCAGCCATCGTTTTATTAATCCCGGGATTCATGTTGTTATTGTTGAAGTTGCCAATTTCGCAGGTGTATCCGACACCGCATCGCTGACGATTGAAACTTTCGGTCGCAACCAGGATATTTCAACTATGCAGGATCCCAGGGACGGGAAAACCTATAGCATTGCCAGGTTCCGTGGTTATTGGTGGATGCGCGAAAATCTTACTTATGGAAAAGTATTAAATCCTTTACAAATGCAAACCGACAATGGTATTGTCGAGCAATTCTCGTTTGCTAACCAAGGGACTAATGATACCGCATATGGATTATATGATTGGCGCGAAGCCATCAATTACGAGTTTGAAAATCAACAGGGTATTTGTCCTCCAGGCTGGTATATTCCGTCAATAAATGAGTGGAAGGTATTGCTTGATGGCTTTCCAAGCTATTACGCTGTTAATTTGTACAAAAAGGATGGGCTGGCAAAACTGGACCTGGATAACGGTCATTTTCTTTATGGTGAGAGAGGATCTGATCCTTGGATGAGCTTATGGTCAGCCAACAGAGGATTCTGGGCCTCTGACTTCAGAAGAGTTGATTACAATCATGTTTATTTGGGATCATTCATTCTGCATAGTGGAACACTGCCAAACGAAATAGCAACTGGAGAGACGGAATCGCATGAAGTGTTTTACAAACTTGACAGAATCAAGTGTATGGCAATAAGATGTTTAAAAAAGGATTAGCGTCCATGAAATCACCAAGGCTTTTCATACTGATAATCATTTCACTACTTGGCCTGGATTCCTGTTCCGATGACTTGAATATTATGACCGGGAGTGAATCGGTACCGGTCGTTTATTGCATCCTGGATCCTTTGGATACCGTTTACAAGGTTTTGCTGACACGAACATTTGGAGGTAGCCATAGTGCGTTCGATTTGGCTCAAGACCCTGATTTAATTTCCTTCAGGAAAGCGAAGGTCACTCTGGAAGCCTGGAGCAAGGGTTACACCGTGTGGGAAACGACCTTTGTACCAGTCCTGAAAGAGAGAGACTCCGGATTGTTTTCTTCAGAACCGGGTTGTGGGTTTGAATCCAGGGATGTTATGACGAACTTTTTCGGAACCAAGTTATTAGGAAGTATTGACTCCCTGTTTGATTATCTCAGATTGGTGGTTTATTACGAGGACAATGAGGAGCCAGCATACGCGAGGATTCCGTCCACTAACGGCAAACCGAGAATTGTCTCACCGATTCCCACTGCAAAAACCTTCAATCTTTGTGATACCATTCCGTATCATATTGATTTTTACGCATCCGACCAATACTATTATGATTTGAGATGTAAGGTTTATTATTACGAGTTGACGAATGTGAGGGTTGAGAAAAGCTATGAATTCATTTACCTGAATAACATCCCAACAGAAAACGGAATCCATAGCCAGGCCATTTTACCGAATCAATTTTTCCAGAGATTCGCTGAAAAATTTCCCAAATCCCAGGAGGTCCTGCAACGGGAATATATTTCCTGCGACTTTATCATCAATAAAGGATCTCAATCATTAAAGACCTTTATGACCACTTACAATTCGGATAACGATCAAGGCTATAAACTTTGGAATTGTTTCCATAATGGAATTGGCCTTTTTGCACTCAAAAGTTATACTACGCGGACGGGCATGAAAATGGATCCGAGAACATCGGATTCTTTGGCGATCGGAAGATATACGAAAGAACTGAAGTTTATCAGGAAGTGGTGATTCTGAAATTTCAGGGGTTAATATCTCTGCCGACTATTTTTCATCAAGCAAGTACATTAATCGTACCTTTAATTGACAGCAGCAAATTGAGTTCTTTGGAAGCATATCGACGCAAAATTAGGAGTGGCTATAAAGAGACCCGATGTACTTCAGGAATTGCTTAATGTACTGAAATATAATGTGATGAGTGGGGTAGGGTTCGAATCCCTTTAACAAGATCCCCTTTATCAAATGACCTACTTGTCCTTTTTCTTAAAGTATCCCCTGAAAAGGAAATTGTGCTGCAAGGCCTCCAGATCTTCATTCAGCTTCTGTGTGCTGCTCTCGAGATTTTTAATGGTGGATTTCAGGTCCGTAGCCGCTGGCTGGTCATGAAGGAGCACGCCAACAGGCGTGTTGGGGTCATTCAAACCACTGCTGGCATTCTTTAAATTAACAGTCAGTTCTGAGGCCGTTATGGCAATCTGCTTCAACTCCAGCACAGTAGCTTTTATGGTGTTGAAAATAACCGTGTCACTGACGAGATCGTATGTCAGGCTCCCTTTCTGATTCATTTTCGAGCCGTAATCGGATATCGAGGCCGTAAGCTTTTCTGCATTGTCAGCGGCTTTTTTGAGCACTGCAACCGTTTGATCAAGATTGCTGTAGAGCGATTCATCTGTCAGCAATTTCCCCAGCGTACCCTCGCCTTCCATGATCTTTTTACTGATCACTTTGAAGTCGTTCGTGATGGCTAAAATGTTCTTGTTGTTCTCCTGAAGGGTATTCAGCATGTCGTCGGTCGACAAGGTCTTTTCAATTCCCAGTATATCTCCTTCTGATACAACAGCAGTGCTGTCGTTCCCGCCATAGATCACAATGATTTTATTCCCGATTAATCCGTCGGTGCTGATCTTGGCTTTTGCATTTTTGCGAATGTAAGGCTGTGCGTCACGGTCAATTTTCATGCTTACGCTCACCTGCGATTTACCGAAAAATTCAAGTGTGCTGACGGTGCCTATTTTGACTCCCGAAAACCAGATGTTGTTGCCAGGCTGCAAGCCGTTTACCTCATCAAATATGGTGGAGATGGTGAATTTCTTGACAAAGCTGTTGTGCAGATTGCCAATGGTCAGTATGCCGGCTACCAGAATAATCAATCCTATAAACAGGAAAAGTCCTACAATCACGGCTCGCCTTCTTATTGTTGATTTCATTTTTTACTGTATAAAATTGTAATCAAAAAAACTCTTTACCAGGTTATCATCGGTGTCAAATACCTCTTCGAAGCTCCCCTGACGAAAAAATTTACCGTCCTGAAGCACGGCAATCCGGTTCCCGGTGGTTTTGGCGCAGGTAAGATCATGTGTAATGATAATGGAACTGGTGTTATATCTGCATTGAACTTCATTGATCAGCTGATTGATCTCGGTGCAGGTGATCGGATCCAATCCTGCTGTCGGCTCATCGTACAACATGATTTCCGGTCGCAGGATTAAGGTGCGGGCAATTCCGATCCTTTTGATCTGCCCGCCCGAAAGGTCCGACGGCATCTGATTGATCTTTTCTCTTAATCCCACCGCTTCTAATACTTCTTCTACCGCTTTGTCGATTTTTGAACTGGCCAGTTGGGGGAAATTCCGGATCATCGAGAATTCCAGATTTTCCCGGATCGTCATACTGTCATATAAGGCGCTGCTCTGAAAAATAAAACCCATTCTCAGGCGAAGCGTCTGTAAATCCTTTTGGGAAAGTTTGTCTACCTGCTGCCCCAATACTTTTACAATTCCCTGATCAGGGGCTAACAGCCCGGCTATTATCTTGATCAATACAGATTTCCCGCTGCCCGACCTGCCCAGCACAACAAAGTTTTCACCTTTAAATACATCCAGGTCGATCCCCTTGAGTACCTGCGATCCTCCAAAGGATTTATGGAGCCCCCGGATGGAGATTACCGCCTCCTGATTATTAGTCGTCTGAATTTTATTCTCCATGATGCTAATTTAAAAAGAGGCAATCCAGTTAGTAACCTGAACAATAATCATCTCTTCGGCAAAGATCAGAAACATCGAAAAAACTACCGCCCGGTTCGCGGCCTTACCCACACCCTGTGTGCCGTTGGTGGCATTGAAGCCCCTGTAGCACCCGACAATCCCGATGGTGAATCCGTATACAACCGATTTTACTACAGCCGATGAAACATCCAGAAAGCTGACTGATGAAAAAGCGCTTTCAATGAAGGTGGTAAAACTGGTAAGTTCGTTGGCATGAACGTTCAGAAAGGAGCCCAGCAAGCCTACGAAGGTGCTGTAAAGCATCAAAACAGGCAGCATCACGGTGGTTGCAACAACCCTTGTAACCACCAGGAATTTATAGGGATTAACGGCAGATACATCCATGGCATCGATCTGCTCTGTAACTTTCATCGATCCCAGTTCGGCCCCGATGTTGGATCCTACTTTACCGGCTGCGATCAGGGCTGTAACCAATGGCCCCAGAGCCCTGACAAAGGCAATTCCGATCAGTGACGGCAACCAGGATGCCGCGCCAAATTCCAGCAGAGGAGGCCGTGATTGCTTGGTAAAAACGATGCCTATAACGAATCCGGTAAGGGTAATGAGCGGAATCGACTTAAATCCAACCTCATAGCACTGCTTGATGATTTCGCGAAATTCAAACGGTCGTTGGAAAACTTCCTTGAAAAACCGGGCTATGAACTTGTGAATCTTGTAGGTATCAGCAAAAAATGAATCAATTCTATTGGTGAAAAGATTGTCCTCCGATCTGTATCTCCTGATAAAAAGATAAAAGGAGTCAATAATCCGTACGGCTGATTTTCTGATGTTCATTGATTTCTGGATTACTGATAACAGGATCGGCCTGTACAATTAATTTACCGGGCCTGACGTATTCTTTCTCCCAGATTGCAATTACAACCGTTGCCAGACAGTTACCGATCACATTGACTGCGGTACGCGCCATGTCCATTAATTCATCAATGCCGAGTATTATGTAAATAGGCCAGGTTGGTAACCCGAAACTGGCCGCCGTACCCAGCAAAATAACCAGGGAAGCACGTGGTACACCGGCAACTCCCTTGCTGGTCAGCATGAGCGTGAACATGATGATCAGCTGTTTGTCAAGTGAAAGATGTATTCCACTGATCTGGGCGACGAATATTGTTGCCAGCGATAAATATAAAGTGGTTCCGGCCAGGTTGAAACTGTAACCGGTTGGCATTACAAACGCAACGATCTTCCGGGGTACCCCGAATTCCTCCATTCGCTCCATGGCCATGGGTAAGGCTGATTCGGAACTCGTTGTGGCAAAGGCCAGTGTAACAGGTTCGGCAATTGCCTTGATGAATTTTTTAACCGGAATTCGGAGGAAAAGGGCAATCGGAAAAAGGACGAGCAGCAGGAAAGCAAAAAGCGACACGTATAGCGTGGCCAGAAGCTTAAACAGATTCACCAGTATATCTATCCCCATGTGACCCACACTATATGCGATAGCGGCAAATACGGCAAACGGGGCAAAGTACATGATAATCTGGGTGAACTTGAACATGGCCTCGGCCAGGGATTCCGTAAACTTGATCATCGGGCCGTATTGCTTCTGCTTCATCATCGCAACCGCAATCCCGAACAGAATGCTGAAAATCACGATTTGCAGCACCTGCCCTTCATAAATCGATTTGGCAATATTCTCAGGGAAAATATGGAGGATCACCTCGGCGGTGGTCTGCGGAACCACAACGGGTGCATCGGCCTGACTGATTGCAGTCGGCAGGGTTACTCCCACGCCGGCTTTTGCAACATTAATGGCGATCAGACCAATAAACAAGGCAATGATGGTAACAACTTCAAAATATACCAGCGATTTCCAGCTCATCCTGCCAACCTGTTTGAGATTGGAATGCCCGGCAATGCCGTTGACGATGGTGGCAAAAAGCAGGGGAGCGATGATCGTTTTAATTAACCGCAGGAATATCTTGCTTACCAGATTCATACCAACGGCAATTTCAGGCAGGTCATGGCCGAATTCGGCTCCCACAATCATGCTGATCAAAATCCAGGTAGTGAGGGATTTCTTAAAAACCGCGTACAGGATAATCTGGGCGAGAACGATCCACCTTCCTGTGAGTAATACGGCTTCAGGAATCTCCCATACATGCCACACCTTTAACAGGGTCAACAAGGCAACCACAAATAAACTGCCAAAAAGGCTGAAAACTAATGTTTTGGATACCCGTACTTTTGGGGCCTCAGCAGTTTTTTCGTCGGGTGTTTTGGTTGTTTGGTCCAACGTGGATTGTTTTAAGTTTTTCAATAGCTACAAACTTAATTATTACTTTTATTATCCACGGCTTCTGCCTATTTTTAAGAGGATCAAAAACTAAACTTATGTCAGAATTTTTAGCGGAATTAATCGGAACAGCCATTTTGGTGCTGTTCGGCGACGGAGTTGTAGCCGGTGTTATTCTTAAAGGAACCAAATCGGAGAATTCGGGCTGGATCGTCATAACGGTCGGGTGGGGATTGGGTGTTGCCCTGGCTATTTATGGTGTTGGATCGTTCAGCGGGGCTCATCTCAATCCTGCTGTCACACTGGCATTTGCAGCGCAGGGTGCCTTCCCCTGGGATAAGGTCCCTTATTATATACTGGCTCAAATGCTCGGAGGAATTCTCGGAGGAACTGCCGTCTGGCTCCATTATCTGCCGCATTGGAAGCGTACGGACAATCAGGCAATCAAATTGGCTGTGTTTTGTACTGCACCGGCCATCCGGTCGAAATGGGCCAATCTGCTCTGTGAGATTATCGGTACATTCGTTTTGATAACCGGACTGCTGTTCATCGGAGCCAATAAATTTACCGAAGGACTCAATCCCCTGATCGTGGGATTTTTGATAATTGCCATCGGTGTGTCATTGGGGGGTACTACCGGCTATGCCATTAACCCCGCCCGTGACCTCGGACCCCGTATCGCTCATTTTCTTTTACCGGTAGCCCAAAAAGGGAAATCAGATTGGCCTTACAGCTGGATTCCTGTGGCAGGGCCCATCCTCGGTGGTATTTATGGAGCCCTGGTTTATGATATGATCACCAAGCAAGTAATTTCATGGGCATTCTGGGTGGTTACCGTGGTAATCCTGGCAGCAGTATACGAAGCTGTTGCCCATCAGTTAAAAGAGGACAGAGTCAATTAATTTCAATTATGTTCTTATGAACGAAAAATTCATTCTAGCCCTCGATCAGGGAACAACCAGCTCCAGAACCTTGTTGGTGGATGCAAAAGGATCGATCAGGGGAACGGCGCAGATGGAGTTTAAGCAGATTTATCCGAAATCCGGATGGGTGGAGCACGATCCGGAAGAAATATGGGCCTCCCAAAGGGCAACCATGTATAAGGTGATGGAGGATGCCGGAGTCGGTTTTGGCCAGATTGCCGGAATTGGCATCACCAACCAGCGCGAAACTACCATTATTTGGGACAGGCATACCGGACAGGCCATCGGCAACGCGATTGTATGGCAGGACAAGCGGACTGCACCCATCTGCGAGGTGCTCAAATCGAAAGGGCTTGAGGACTATGTACGCGAAAACACCGGATTGGTGATCGATTCCTATTTTTCGGCCACAAAAATCAGATGGATGCTGGATGAGATAGAAGGAGCCCGGAAAAAAGCTGAGGCCGGCGATCTGCTTTTTGGAACGGTCGATACCTGGCTGATCTGGAAACTCACCGGGGGCAAATCTCATCTGACCGATTATACAAACGCGTCGCGAACCATGCTGTTCAATATTTCGAGCCTGGAGTGGGATGCCTATTTGCTTGATCAGCTGAATATTCCAAAAGTCATGCTTCCGGATGTCAAGCCTTCGTCAGGATTGTTCGGATATTTTCATGCCGATGGTTTTAAGATTCCGATTTGCGGAGTAGCCGGTGATCAGCAGGCTGCCCTTTTCGGACAGGCCTGTCTGGAAGAGGGCATGGTGAAGAATACCTATGGAACCGGTTGTTTTATGCTGATGAATACCGGAGATACAAAGGTGATATCCAAAAACGGACTGATCACGACATTGGCTTGCAGCACAGGCGAAAGTATTCAATATGCCCTCGAAGGGAGCGTTTTTGTTGCGGGCTCAGCCATCCAGTGGCTTCGCGATGGATTGAAGATCCTGAAAAATGCTGCGGAATCGGAGCAGATGGCGATGAAGGCTGCCGGATGTGAGGATATTTTTGTGGTGCCCGCCTTTGCCGGTCTGGGCGCCCCATACTGGGATATGTATGCCCGGGGTGCCATTTTCGGAATTACCCGCGACACTACCGGCGCTCATCTGGCGAAAGCAACCCTGGAATCAATGGCGTATCAAACGCGTGATGTGATTGAAGCCATGGCGGAGGATTCCGGGATTAAGGTGAAGTCACTGCAGGTTGATGGAGGAGCTGTTGTCAATGATTATCTGATGCAGTTTCAGGCGGATATCCTGAATGTGCCGGTTGAACGCCCTGAAGTGGTGGAAACCACAGCCATGGGTGCTGCTTATCTGGCTGGAATTCAGTTGGATTGGTGGGATTACAGGATCATTAAACAGGATCGGCGAATCGAACGTGAATTCATTCCGGCCATGTCCACGGATAAGCGCCAGACCCTCTATCACAAATGGCAGGATGCCGTGCGCAGAACCCGTGGCTGGGCGCAGGAATAGAAACGCACCGTTGATTGGAATAACATCGCATTGAATTGATTATGATAACCAGATCTGAAAATTTAAGCCGGCTTTGTACTGAACAATGGGACCTTCTCATCATCGGAGGGGGCATTACCGGTGCCGGAATAGCCCTCGATGCTGCTTCACGGGGTATCAAAGTTGCTCTTGTTGAGAAAAGCGATTTTGCATCGGGAACCAGCAGTAAGTCAACCAAGCTGGTTCATGGAGGCCTCAGGTACCTCAAACAGCTTGAATTTGCCCTGGTGAGTGAAGTTGGCCGCGAACGTGCGATCGTTCATAAAAACGCTCCCCATCTGGTCATTCCGGAGAAGATGCTCATGCCCCTGATCAAGGGCGGTACCTACGGAAGACTTTCCTCTTCATTCGGATTGGAAGTATATGATATTCTGGCCAATGTTCGGAAGGAGGATCGCCGGCATATGCTTTCCAAGGAAGAAACCCTGGCAATGGAACCTCTTCTGAATGAGGCCACGCTGATCGGATCAGGTTTTTACTCTGAATATCGCACCGATGACGCCCGCCTCACCATCGAGCTGATTAAGGCAGCACAGCGGAAAGGCGCCGTATGTCTGAATTATCTGGAGATGCAATCCCTGATCACGGAGGATTCGAAAATCTGCGGCGCGGTTTGTTATGATCATTTTGAAAACCAGAGTTGCAGTGTGCAAACAAAATGTATTGTAAATGCATGTGGACCCTGGGTTGATCATATCCGCAAAATGAATAATTCAATCACCAAAAAACGCCTTCACCTCACCAAAGGCGTTCATATTGTTTTGCCTTACGAGAAACTGCCCGTTAAGCACTCCATCTATTTTGATGTACCCGATGGCCGGATGATTTTTACCATTCCCAGGGGAAGAACAACTTATATCGGAACAACCGATACGGATTATAAAGGCGATTTGGATAATATTATTACCACTACGGAAGATGCTCAATATCTGATCGATGCGGTTAACAGCACCTTTCCCGGGATTCATCTCGAACTCGCAGATGTGGAGTCCAGCTGGGCTGGCGTACGCCCTTTGATCCACCAGGAAGGAAAGTCGGCTTCGGAAATCTCCCGGAGGGACGAAATCTTTGAGGCTCCTGACGGAATGATTTCTATCGCAGGGGGTAAGCTGACCGGCTATCGCAGAATGGCGGAAAAAACGGTGGACCTGGTCGCTAAGCGATTCGAAAAATCGGAAGGAAGAGAATTCGGTCCCTGCACAACCCGGCATATTCCGCTCACTGAGGACCCACTATGGAATGAGGAGGAGGTGAATTATTATCGAACTACCATCGGACAAAAACTGAACACCATTCAATTGCCTGATTATTATGCAGGTTACCTGGTAGCCAATTATGGAAAGCAAACAGATCGGATACTCAGCTTAATGGATGAATTTGATTCTTCAAAACCGGAGGAGGCTCTCATCCGGGCCGAACTGAAATTTTGCACAGATCACGAAATGGTGCTTTCATCCGTGGATTTCCTCGACCGCAGAACCGGCCGCCTCTCTTTCGATATCAACCGCGTAATCCGCTATAAAAGCATTATCCTCGATGATCTTTCCAGCTATCTTAACTGGTCAGATGACCATAAAGCTGCAGATTTAACTCTCCTCGAATCAAAAATAGAATCAGTTCGTCTATCAATTTAAAAAATCCGCGCCAATCCGCGTTGCGCAGCACCCGCGTAAATCCGCGTGCCTCTTTATTCTTCAGCCGGCCCCCCCCTAACTCAGCATCACCTGCCCGCCAGTTACCGGAATGGCCTGCCCAGTCTCATATTCCTGGTCAATAACATAATAGATGGCCTTCATAACATCTTCCACCATGCAACCCCTACCTGCCGGTACCTGATTCTCATAAAACCGCTTCACATCATCGAGGTTTTGGGCGCCGGGAACCTTGCCCGAACGCAGATATTGCACAAACAGGCCCCTGTCGGGATCCGACCATAGCGGTCCGTCGAAAAAGTTACCCGGACAAATCGAGTTGACTTTAATCTGATATTCAATTAATTCCAGGGCAAAAGACTGGGTCAAACCCACGCCGCCAAATTTTCCTCCGGCATAGGTAAAGTTCTTTTTACTGCCCCTTAATCCTGATTTTGAATTGATCTGGATGATATCGGTAAAGTACCCCTTCCGGTATTTCGATTGTAATTTCAATACCGCCGAAGCATATTTTGCACAGAGAAAATAGCCGGTATAGTTCACTTTCGTCATCAGCTCAAAGATCTCCGGACTCATCTCATCCAATCCGCCGGCATGCAGAATTCCTGCATTGCTGATCATAACATCCAAGCCACCAAAGCTTTCAGCAGTTTTGGATATCAGGCTTTTCACCGATTGCGCATCGGCAACGTCGGTTTTTATAAAGAGTGCCCGGTTATTTCTGGCGCCGGAATTTAGCTGTTCCGCCATCGCTGTCCCTTTCTCTTCATTCAGGTCGGCAATGATGACATTCGCCCCCTGTGCGAAAAGATCTTCTGCAATTCCTCCGCCAAATCCCTGGGCCGCACCCGTTACAATGATGATTTTATTCATCACTTTTCCGGTAGCCGCACCGCGCGACATATTATGCCGGTAATTTTCGGATTCCCAGTTCTCAATAAAGGATATCTGTTCCTGCGACAGGAAATTCGGACCGCCGAACGCCTGACTGAGATAACTGATCTTCATAAGATCCTCGAAAACATCAAGCAGGATATCCACCATCTTGATGCTTTCATCTGCCGCAATCATTCCGATGCCGTTGATCAGGATGATCTTCGGAGTGCTGCCAAAATCGGACTGGTATTTTCGGAGTTTTTCGGAAAATTCTTCTATGATTTCCGCCGGACTTCCCCCGCATTCCACATAAAGCGGTCGGGCTTTGCAGTATACAATATTGTCAGGAGTAAACGGCAGGGAAACCAGCGTGGCATTGGCCTGGTCGACTGTGAAATGCCGGATCAGCTTGTTCTGCCTGACTTTCATTATTTTAATTTCCTGTCCGGATAAAAGCATCCGTATGGCGGGCAGAACTTCAACAGCTTTCTCGTCAACCGGTATCGGCTCATTGTCAATAGTATACTGATTTGCACTATTGACCGTATTCAGGCAGTAATCATACAATTGTTTGATCCCATCGCAGGTGTCGGCACTGATAAATGCACCGTGATTCTGCACCAGTATGATCCCGGGATCTTTGCCGAATTTTTCGCGGTATGCTGAAATTTCCGATTCAAGCTTTCTGAACAGGATATAACCCGGATCGATATATTCAACATACAGAACCTCTTCCGGAAATAGTTTTTTAACCAGCTCACCACTGTTCCGGCTGCACAAAAGCGCATTGATCCGGGTGGGATGGGTATGAATCACGTACTTGTATTGAATCAGGTGGTGAAGCGGCGTTTCTACTGAAGGCCTGAGGTTGTGCACGTTATCAATGCAACTGTTCATCATTCCTTCAATAATCAGCTGGTCGCGCTGGAATACATTTTCAGGAAATGATCCCGACAACATCTGATCGAGCTTTCGGCGGTCGAGCTTGTTCAGCTGGTCACCGGTGAGCTTGCCCAGCCGGGTGCCACTGGCCTTTACATACAGGAAATCATCATCCTTCCAGGATGTGTTGCCCCCGCCACCTATCACAAACTCAT
Organism: uncultured Bacteroidota bacterium; assembly: GCA_942493265.1. Taxonomy (GTDB): domain Bacteria; phylum Bacteroidota; class Bacteroidia; order Bacteroidales; family UBA12481; genus UBA12481. Next base: position 5,205,681 of record OW818688.1, on the reverse strand, counting down.
TGTTATTGCCATACAAGTGTGATATTTCGAGAAGATCTGCCAGTGCCTTTTCCATAACTGCTAATTGTTTGTAAAATGATAAACCACCGCGCGTCCTAAAGTAAGAATACTTTTCTGCTCTTCCTTACTGATATGGTTCCATTGCATGACCTGACTTTCAAGGCCCTGTGCCCTCAGATACTGATGTGCCGCAATGATGCAGGCGCCATCGAAACTGATTTTCTTCATTTCATCGCTCAGGGGCTCCTGGTTACGGCTTGATACGGTTAGGGGTATCATATCGGGGGTGTTGTGTTCGGTCCCGAAAAGGATGATAAACCCTTTTGAATGAAAAAACCTGACAAAATCAACCAGTATCCCGGCATCATTTCTGCCTGGAATCAATTCGATGCAGAAAATGTTCTTGCCGGACAGATCCGCAAACAGTGCGTCCCGGTCGGCCTCATAGTCGGTGATGTTGCCTTTCGGATCATCCAGCAGCACCGGATAGCATGGAATTCCGCCTGCATTGGATATGATATCGATCACGGCATCCACACTGAGGAATGCTTTCTCATCTTCCTCAACAAAGGCCCTGCCGCCAGCTTTCAGGAGATTATTCCGGATCTCTATTTCAACGGATGAATTACTCTCCGGATTTGCTTTCGGTTCTTTGCCACCGTAAAGCGCGGTTAAAAATGATTTCCGTTCGGCGAAATCCGGGTACTTTTCTGCAATCGAAATTCTCAGCGCTTTGGCAATGTGCCGTTCCCTGACCAGGTCGCGAGCGTAGTTTTTTCTGATATCCTGGTAGTCGAGACGAATATCGGAATTGATCTCCGCCAAAACTGAATTGGTTTTGGTAACCATGGTTTCAACCTGCCGGAGGCTTTCGGCTTTTACCTGCTCCACGATGGCAATATGTTCGCTGTCAAGGCTCTCTGGAAAATCCAGACCTTTTCCGCTGAAATACGTGCGCCCCGGATTGTTCGGATCATTGACGCGGATTCCTTTCTTCTGCAGATCACGGTCGAGCGCGATGAACTCGATGTTGAATAAAGGAAATACCCAGTTCTCCACGGCATTGTCATGGAATTCAAGATATCCTCCGGTGGTATAGAAATCGTTGATACCCAGTATTTTGATATCTTCATTCACCGCCATCTCGAAAATGGGGTTAACCCCTGAAAAGGCACTGAAGGAATAGGGGGTATGGATATGCCCGTTGACCTCGAAGATTTGTCCTTCCGGGATCGCTGTACTTAATAACTCTCCGATTGGCGGGAAATCTTTTAAAAAATTATCCATGTCATCAAATTCCTGATTTGTTTCTTCTGATCTGTTCGTTCGGAGTCACATTGCTGGTTACGGTATATCCCTTTAGCGGAATGATCCTCTCATGTATGGCATCCAGCAACCACTCGGGCTGCGGGAAGAAATAATTTTCGAGTTCGTATGCCGGTACAATCCAGTTTCTTGATCCTACAACCACCGGCGGGGCATCCAGGTAATCAAAGGCCAGCTCCGTAATGGTTTGGGCCATCTCCTTGAGGAAGGATCCGCGTGTGGAGGCATCACTGGTGAGAATGATTTTCCCGGTCTTTTTAACCGATGCGATTACCGGTTCATAATTGAATGGAGATAAGCTTCTTGCGTCAATGATCTCTGCTGAAAGATTGTATTTTTCTTTCAGGATATCGGCTGCCTTGATCGCTGTGTAAAGCGTGGACCCGATCGTCAGGATGGTCACATCTTCACCGGTACGTTTAACATCCGGTTCGCCGATCGGAATTTCATAATATCCTTCCGGAACGCCACCTTCGTGGAACATCTCACCGATATCATAAATCCGCTGGCTCTCAAAAAAGATAACCGGGTCGGTCCCCTGCAGCGCTGAATTCATCAATCCTTTTGCATCATAGGGAGTGGCCGGAAATACAACCTTTAAACCGGGGATATGCGCTACCAGTGCCGACCAGTCCTGTGAATGCTGGGCTCCGTATTTTGAGCCGACTGATACCCTTACCACAACCGGCATCTTGATCACGTTGCCGCTCATAGCCTGCCATTTGGGCAGCTGGTTGAATACCTCATCGCCGCACCGGCCGAGGAAGTCGCAATACATGATCTCCACCAGCGCACGGCCGCCGCACATGCCGTACCCGACAGCTGTACCCACAATCGCACCTTCGGAGATCGGGGAATTGAATAGCCTGTTGTATGGAAGTGCTTCAGTCAGACCTTTATATACCGCAAATGCTCCGCCCCAGTCACGGTTTTCTTCGCCGTATGCAACCAGTGTCGGGTCTTTATAGAACCGGTCGATGATAGCCTCGAAAATCCCGTCACGCAATTGGTACATCTTTAATTTGGAAACAGCTTTGCCATCCTTATCGAGATGAAAGCGCTCCTTGGTTTTGATCTGTTTAACTCTTGGGTTTTCATTCATCGGCATCAGAGCTTCACATGTTCCTTCTTCCATCCGGTCAACCGACTGGTTGGAGAACATCATGTCGCTGATGGTTTCCGGTGTTTTTACCAGGTTCAGCAAGGGTGAAACCTTTTCGTCGATTGTGATGGTAAGGGTCTGTTTCAGTTGTGCAATGGTATTGGCGCTGATGCCGTCGAGCAACTCAGCAGTGGCAATATCTGCCCTGATGAGCTGATCCCGGAAGGCAACGATTGAATCGGCTTTTTCCCAGGCTTCCACCTCTTCTTTCGAACGATAGGAGGAGGCATCTGACGGGGAATGGCCGCTGATCCGGTAAGTAAGTGTATCCAGTAAAACCGGACCCTTGCGGTCTTCGAGTATCTGTTTTTTTCTTTTAAATGCATCGATCACGGCCAGCGGATTATATCCGTCAACCCTTTCGGCATGCATCATTTCAGGATTGACCCCGGCGCCGATACGGGCCAGAATATCATAGCCCATGGTTTCTCCGCAGGTTTGTCCGCCCATTCCGTACTGGTTGTTCATAACGTTGAACAGGATAGGCAATCCGCCCTTGTATTCTCCCTGCCAGAGAGTGCGGAACTGATCCATGGAAGCAAAGCTGATGCCTTCCCACACAGGACCGCAGCCCATGGAGGCATCGCCGATATTGCATACAACGATCCCTGATTTCCGGTTAACCCTTTTGTATAGGGCTGCACCAACGGATATGTCGCCTGAGCCCCCTACAATGGCATTGTTCGGGTACACACCGAATGGGGTGAAAAAGGCGTGCATCGAGCCGCCCAACCCTTTATTGAATCCGTTTTCACGTGCAAATATCTCAGCCAGTGTGCCATATAAAAGGAACTTTATACCCAGTTCCTTCACGGTTCCCTCATGACCGGTTTCAACAACCTTAAGGGTGCTGCCCCCGAAAAAATTCTTCATTACATTCATCAGCGCAGCATCATCCAGCTGGTGGACAGCTGATAATCCCTTTGCCAGAATCTCGCCGTGACTCCGGTGCGATCCGAAAATATAATCCTCGATAGTCAGGTTATAGGCCATCCCAACAGCCGATGCCTCTTGTCCGATGGAAAGGTGAGCAGGTCCGGGATGGTTGTATTTGATTCCGAAATATTCGTTGGTGGTTTTAATTTTATTCAGCATCACCTCAAATTCCCTGATGATTACCATGTCGCGGTAAATCCTGACGAAATCCTCGGTCGAATAATTGCTTTTCTCCTGGCTGATGGTTTTACTGTATTGATTAACAGGAATATTGCCAAAACTAATCTGGCTGGTTTTTCTAACCTTTGCAGGATCAATATTTTGAATTCTTGGCATTGTAATATTTGTTATTGTTTATTTTCTCTGTCTTTCTAATTATTCTCTGTGTTCCTCTGTGTCTCCGTGTCTCCGTGGTAATCTTAACCATGAAACGCGAAAACGGTTTCCTTCAGGATCTCTGAAACGGTAGGATGGGGGAACACGATCTGTTCCACATCGCTGAGCCGCATCTCCATCTCAATCATAATAGCCGCTCCGAATATCATTTCTGAACTGGGATTTCCGATCATGTGAACGCCCAGCACCTCATTGTATTTTTCCCCGGTCAGTATTTTGACCATCCCGTTTTTTCCCTCATTTTCAACCACAAAGCGTCCGGCAAATGCCATCGGCAGGGTTCTTGTTTTATAGGGAATTTTCTTTGCTTTTGCCTCTTCCTCAGTTAATCCCACACTGGCTATCTCAGGATTGGTGTATACGATGGACGGAATGGCCTGATACCGCATCCGGTCGGGAATCCCGCATATATTGTTAATGGCAACCTCCCCTTCACGACTCGCCGTGTGGGCAAGCAGCGAAAATCCGGTTATGTCGCCCGCCGCATATACATTCGGGATATTGGTGCGGCACCGGTCGTCAATTTTTACTCCGCCGCGTAAAACTTCAACCCCCAATGCCTCCAGATTTAACCCCTGAACAACCGGCTTCCTGCCAACGCTGATGAGTATCTGTTCACCGGTTATACTTTCTGTTTTTTCATTTCGTTCGAAAAAGACTTCTTTTCCCTTGATCTCAACCACTTTGGATCCCAGAAAGAACTCAATTCCTTTTTTGCTGAATTCCTGCTTCAGAAGAACGCTCAGTTCCCGGTCGGTTGGACCCAATATCTCATCAAGCATTTCAATTACAGATACTTTGCAGCCCATGCTATTGAAAAAACTTGCGAATTCCATCCCGATAACGCCGCCACCAATTATTATCAGTGACGCAGGTACTTTATCAATCTCCAGAATTTCTCGGTTGGTCATGATCTCCTCGCGAACCAATCCCTTAATCGGAGGGATGAAAGCTTCGGAACCGGTTGCCAGAAGAATATTCCGGCATTCATATATTTTATCCTGAGCCTTGATTTTGATATGGTCGGATGCCCGTTCCGCGATTTCAGCATGGGAATAGATTACCTCAACATTTCCTTTTTTCAGCGCGGCTCCGATCCCTGCAACCAGTTTTGTTACCACCTTGTTTTTTCGCTGCATGATTTTGGCGAAATCATAGGTAACCTCGCTGCAATTAATGCCGTATTTACTGCTTTCACGGGCATTGTCATACAGTTTAGCCGAATATAAAAGGGTTTTTGTGGGGATGCAGCCTTCATTCAGACAGACTCCGCCGAGCTTCTTTTTGTCAAAGAGAACGACAGATAATCCTTTCTGACCGGCCCGCTCGGCAGCTACGTATCCGGCTGGTCCTCCGCCTATTATACCTACGTCATACATATTCTGATAGTTTTATCGGACAGGTTAAACAGTAAAATCAAGATTTTCAATCTCCAGCCGGATTTCTCTCAGGAATGCTGAAGCGGGTGCTCCGTCGAGCGCGCGGTGGTCATAAGTCAGCGACAGGCCGATATAGGGAACAAAACCGAAAATCCCGTTGCCCAGGTCGGCCGGACGGGTGATGATGGTGTTCACTCCCAATATGGCTATCTGCGGCAGGTTGATGACAGGCGTAAAGAGCTCAACCCCATAGGATCCGAGATTTGAAACCGAGAAGGTGGCCGACTCGCTTGCCAGCAGCTCAGGATTGATGTTCCCTTTTTTGCAGCTGTTCGCAACAGACTTTAACTGTGAGGCCAGTCCTTGTATGGATAAGTCATCGGCATTTCTCACGGTCGGAACCATCAGCCCTCGTTCGGTATCTACCGCTAATCCGAGATGTACCTTTTTGAAGATGCTGATGGAGTCGCCCTGGAAATGGCAATTCACCATCGGGTGCTTTTTCAGTGCCCTGATGACGGCAAAACAAACCATATCGTTGATGGTGATATTTTCCGAAGTCCCTTTTTCAAAGGCTTCTTTTGCTTTTTTGCGGAGTTCCAGCAGGCGGCGTGCATCGGCACTGGTGTGGTGCGTAAGCTGCGCGGAGGTCTGGAGCGATTCTTTCATTTTTGCGGCAATGATCTTTCTCATATTGGAAAGCTTCCTCACCTCAACATCTTCACCTGCCGGGAATGCCGGTGAAAGCAGGTCGGAGGCTGTAACCCGGCTGCCAATGCCAGTTCCCTGCGATGGAAATGATTTCCCGGTTTCGGCGGATATTGATTTGGCAAGTGGAGTGGCGAGGCCGGCGGATTTTGCAGCCAGGAGGATGTCTTGCTCAATAATCCTGCCCTCAGCACCTGAACCTGCTATCCCTTCGTAATTAATTCCCAATCCCTCTGCCTTGTTTCTTGCCCGGGGCGATATACTGATCTTTTCTCCTTCGGTTCTGCTAATCGCTTCTGCATGAGTCGCTACAGATCCGGCGGGTTCGACCGGAGTTTTTGCCGGCTCCGCAGTTTTTGCTTCCAGCGGGGATTCGGCAGAACCATCAACGAACTGGCTGATCGGTTCTCCGGGATTACCGATGATTGCAACTGTCTTTAAAACAATTACTTCATCCCCTTCAGCATACAGTCTTTTTAACAGGACCCCGTCAAATTCGGATTCACATTCAAATGCGGCCTTGTCGGTTTCATAACTGAAAAGTATGTCACCCTTTTTGATTACATCACCTTCTTTTTTAAACCAGCTGCTGATAATGCAGCTTTCCACAGATTGTCCCTGGCGGGGCATTATAACAGGATTAGCCATGTATTATATTGTTGTACTTTTTCAAACTTATTATAACATGTTACACTAACAGGAAAAAATGTTTTTCAAAATTACTTATATTTGTTGATAAATGGATTAGTTTTGAGAAAATATTATCGTACTTGTATATACATGTTGTCATTATGAAACGACTAATAATCTTTGCTCTTCTGTTTTCACTGGTAGCCTGTGAGAAAAAACCGACCGAGGTGGAGCTTAACATTGCATTCCAGGTTGCACGCGTCTTATCAGTGGATGGCGCCCAAATTGATAGTGTCATCTTTTCATATAATAGTGATAAGGAGTTATTGCAAGTTGAGAAGTTTGCAGATGGTGGCTTAAGTCATTCAGTTAGCTCGGTGAATTATACTTCCGACAAGATCGAAAACTGGGATGGTACCTATTACAAGAATGAAACCGGACAGATTATCAAGCAGACATATGACCTAAATTCCGTGGAGTTCAAATATCAAAATGAGTTAATCTATCATGAAATTTCTTTATCTGGCACTATTGTGACTATGGATGAGTTTTTCATGTATGAGGGCTCAGATTTGGTTAAGGATTCGATAGTATATCATAATCAGACTGATGGGAAGGATTACGTAACTTTATATGAGTTGAGCTATACCGACTCAATCATACCGCATTTTGTAGTGGATGCTTCAGGTTTATTCGAGATGCCGTTAAAATCAAAGAAGTTAATCCGCTTTAGTGAATCGAAGGAGCACCACATTCTGAATAAATTCAGTTATACGATTTCCGAAAACGAGCTGATTCGAAATGAAACGTTCTATGATACCAATCCAGAAACGGAACGCGAAACCTGGACCACAAAGTATACCTACATAGATAAAAACAGCCGCCAGCAAAAATAAATGACAACGACGGATCGTGCCATACCACAATATCGAAAGGTATATGAGCTTTTGCGCAAGCATATTCTAGAAGGGGTTTATCAGGAAGGCGATATCCTGCCGTCGGAGAACGAATTGTGCCGGCTGCACCAGATAACACGTCCTACTGTTCGCCAGGCCCTGTCGAAATTGACCAACGATGGACTGATCCATAAACATCAGGGCAAGGGGAGTATCGTTCATCGTATCCCTACCGACATCGGAATTTTGTCCGTTTCGGGAACTACTTCCGCCATCGGAAAAAAAATCCTGAAAACTCATATCCTGTCCGGTCCCACCATCATCAAATGGCCCGAGAAGTTCATCTTTGACCTTTCACCGGCGGAACTCGAATCTGGCTGTATCTTTCTGGAAAGAATCAGGATGGTGAATGAAATTCCGCTTTTCTACGATATCAGCTATATCGCAAACGTTAACCTCCCTCGGTTCTGTTCGAGGTCATTCGAAAACAAATCTTTGTTCGAGATCCTCCGGAAAAACTATTCCATCGAAATCAAGGGAGGACTTCAGCGCTTAAAAGCTATACCGGCTGAGGGTAAGATCATCGACTACCTTAAGGTGAAGAAGGGTAAACCTATTCTGCATCTGGAAAGGAAACTGGAAACCAGCCGACCCAACTTTTTCATTTATTCCATGTTATATTGCAATACGGAAACCCATGCCCTGTATGGCGCCTTTTAAAATTTTAATGCATGAAAACTAGAGCAGTCAGAATTTACGGTAAAAATGATCTACGCCTGGAAGAGTTTGAATTGCCTGATCTTCAGGAGGATGAAATTCTGGCCCATGTGATATCCGATAGTATTTGCATGTCGTCGTATAAAGCGGCCCAACAGGGTTCCGATCATAAGAGGATCCCCGATGATATCCATATCAACCCAACCATGATCGGCCACGAATTCTGCGGCGAAATTGTTGAGGTCGGCGCAAAATGGCAAAATAAGTTCCGGCCGGGAAGTAAATTCTCCATCCAGCCGGCCATGAATTACAAGGGAAGTCTGGATGCCCCCGGATATTCTTACCGCTGGATCGGGGGCGATGCCACTTATGTGATTATCCCCAACGAGGTTATGGAAATGAATTGTTTGCTGGAATATTCCGGCGACGGGTATTTCATGGCTTCATTATCGGAACCGATGTCGTGCATTGTGGGTGCATTCAGTGCTAATTATCATACGGTTTCCGGTTCTTATGTGCATCATATGGGGGTGGTTAAGGGCGGAAATATGGCCATTTTAGCCGGTGGGGGAGCCATGGGACTTGGGGCCATTGATTATGCAATCCATTGTGATAGACGTCCCGGATTATTGGTGATAACCGATACCGACGGCGACAGGCTGAAGCGCGCGGAATCCATCTATCCGGTGAGTGAGGCCGCAAACTGCGGAGTTAAACTGGTTTTCGTAAATACCCGGGATATCAGCTCCCCGGATGAGTATCTCCTCTCGTTAACGGATGGCAAAGGTTATGATGATGTATTCGTTTTTGCTCCCGTGAGGCAGGTTACCGAGCAGGCCGACAGGATACTGGGCCGTGACGGGTGCCTGAATTTCTTCGCCGGACCAACCAACCCGGATTTTAAGGCTGAATTCAATTTCTTTAATGTTCATTATGCTTCCACGCATGTTGTGGGTACCAGCGGCGGCAATACCGATGATATGATCGAATCCCTCCGGCTCATGGCCGCACGGGCAATCAACCCCGCCGTCATGATTACCCATATCGGCGGATTGGACGCAGTGATCCCCACTACGCTCCATCTTCCGGAAATACCTGGTGGAAAGAAGCTTATTTATACCAATATCAATATGCCTCTGACTGCTATTTCTGATTTTGCACAAAAAGGCGCGGATGATGAATTATTCAGGAATCTGGATCGGCTGGTTCTGAAACATAACGGCTTGTGGAACAATGAGGCTGAGAAATTCCTCCTCAACCACTTTGCTGATGTTACAACTGCTTGAAAAATGAAATATTACCACGGAGACACTGAGACACGGAGAAACACGGAAAAAATATTTCCGTGCCTCTCCATGCTCTCAGTGTCTCCGTGGTAAATCTTACTCTCCTCTCTTTATGGAATTTAACTGGCTTTCCCTGCAAAACGGCTCTGATATCCGTGGTGTCGCATCTGAAGGTGTTCCGGATGAACCGGTTAACCTGCCGGCAGAAGCTGTTGCGAAAATTGCTGCCGCGTTTGTTTTATGGCTTTCTGAATACGCCGCAACCGCTCCGGCCAATCTCACCATATCGGTCGGCCGCGATTCCCGAATTTCCGGTCCCGCCCTCATAAAGGCTTTTATTCAAGGTGTTGTAAGCACCGGGGCACATGCCGTTAACTGCGATCTATCGTCGACCCCGGCCATGTTTATGTCTACGGTTTTTGATAAAACCCGGTATGATGGCGCCGTGATGCTCACTGCCAGCCATCTGCCGTTTAACCGGAATGGATTGAAATTTTTTACCCGCAACGGGGGTCTCGATAAAAAGGATATTACGGATATCCTGGAAAAGTCAGCTTCCGAAGATTCACCTGCCACCTCAAAGCCAGGTACCGTTTCTTCATTCGATCTGATCGGAGAGTATTCAGATTTTCTGGTCAAAACAATCCGGGATGGCGTGAATCACCCCGACCATTTTAACACCCCGCTTCTGGGATTCCATATCGTGGTGGATGCCGGGAACGGTTCCGGTGGATTTTTTGCAGGCCAGGTGCTGCAACAACTGGGTGCCGATACCCGGGGCAGCCAGTTTCTGGATCCGGATGGCACCTTCCCGAACCATGTGCCCAACCCGGAGGATGAAACAGCCATGGGTTTTATCCAAAAAGCAGTCATCGATAATCACGCGGATATCGGAATCATCTTCGATACCGATGTCGACCGCTCAGCCATGGTGGACCAATCCGGAACATTAATCAACCGGAATCGTTTGATTGCCCTGGTTTCCGCCATAATCCTCGAGGAACATCCCGGGTCGGCAATCGTGACCGATTCAATTACTTCTGATGGACTTAATTCATTCATTGTTAATGATCTGAAGGGAATTCATCACCGGTTCAAGAGAGGATATAAAAATGTTATCAATGAGTCCGTCCGTCTCAATCAGTCGGGTACGGAATCCTGGCTGGCTATCGAAACAAGCGGCCATGCCGCTCTGAAGGAGAATTTCTTTCTCGACGATGGTGCCTACCTGATTACCAAAATCCTGGTCAAGGCTGCGAAAATGCGTATGCAGGGTGTTAGTTTTCATTCTCTTACCGATAAGCTGATTATGCCCGCAGAGAGTCAGGAATTCAGGATCAGAATCCTCACTCCTGATTTTAAGAATTATGGCATGCAGGTAATTGCTGACTTGCAGGCATTTGCCGCTCAGGTGGATGGATGGAGCATTGTGCCCGATAACCATGAAGGTATCCGGGTGGCCTGTAATCCTGCCAGCGGAAACGGCTGGTTCCTGTTAAGGTTGTCGCTGCATGACCCCGTTATGCCTCTCAACGTCGAATCAAATGAGGCTGGAGGGGTGAACCGGATTATGGTGCAGCTCCGCAGCTTCCTGCAGAGGTATGTAAATCTGGAGGTCCGCTAACCCCTATGGCCGTCACCTTTGTTGTAAATTGATTTTCTGCAGGTGAAATTCGGAAATCGAAGACCAGTTTTTTTATTTTTTTTCGCGCAAAGACGCAAAGACGCAATAGAACCGAGCTAATTTGCGTCTTTGCGTTTTTGCGTGAGATCATGTTTTTAATTCCGGGACCAAATATGTCGCTTATTACCAGAACCTTACCGTCATAACTCCCTGACCGGGCAGTTCCAGTGTTCCCGGTACTTCACCCAGCTTGTTCTCACCGGTATCGCACATGTATAATTTATTGCCCGTCAATGGTTTCAGCGTGAATTTATCCGCTGTTTTACCGGGATTATAAAGGGTTACCACAAATCCCTCCCCATCGTCGGCAGGTTTGAAGGCGATCACCATAACAGTTTTACTTTCTAGTGTAAAGGGGGCAACATACGGTTCCCCGGCAGCTGCTCTGACAACAAGCGGCTGACTGAATCCCGTGGCAAACCGGTTTGTTTCAGCGGCATCAAAGGCGCCGTGCGGTTTCAGGATATACCTGAATACTACCGGACCTTCCTGATACTGGCGGTAATTGGTTCCCCAATGGTTATTCATCGCCCAGGAATAGAAAGTTTGCGTGGGTTCCACCTTTTTCCTCCAGATATCCGGATTGTTCTGCGAGCCGATCAGCGTTGCTGAAATCTCACCAACTTCAACTAACGGAGCATCCATCGTAACCCAGGTTACCCCTTCACGATCATTCGATACATCCGTCCAGCGACCCACCGTAAACCAGTTCTTACAGGCACCCGGCATCTGATCCTGCTCGGGAATCATCTGTCCTAAAGGCAGGTCCATCCGCATAACCCCTCCCTGAACGGCAAAAGGAAATCCGAAATTCACACTCTCCTTGTTCTTATTCTGTGCAAGAAACCAGTCTCCCACTTTCTCTGGCATCGGTGCCCGCTTTTTATCTACTGCATTCACAATGATCACATAATCAGCATCATGTGATAACCAGATCTCGCGGGTAAGTTTATTGCATCCCGGGGCATCCGAGCTGATTTCAATTGCACCAACCAACGGGCCGTTTTCTTTAGTGACAATCTTTACCTTCCCGTTGGTTTGTAAATTTTTAACGTCATTCCCTTCCAGAAAAACGTATTGGTTGGCCGCTTTTCCGCCGGTTCTGTCGATCAGGTTTTTCCCGGAACGTTTGTCAATCAGGGAGATAATATCTCCTTTTATCGGATCAATCTCACATTCAATCAGGTTGTTGCTGATTTTATTTCCTGATATTTTAACCGAACCTTCTGCAATAGCCTTACCCGGCATGATGCTGAATCTGGAAGATGAAAAGGGTGCCACCGGAACTCCGATAAGTGCAAGTTCCCCATTTGCAAGGCGTTGCGATTTCATCACCTTGCCCGACTCATCAACAACCTTGTCGCCGGCAGCACTTTGCTCCCGCGACAGGAATACCATCTCTTTCCTTGCCCAGTTATTCGTGTTTACAACATCAACCTTATTGGCAAGGGTTCCTGTGGCTGCCGGCTTATATAAAGCATCCGTCAGTGAAGCCGCATCATCGGCATAACTTTTCTTGATTTCCCATTGTTCCCGGGTCATCTGATTTTCCGGATCGGTGATGCTGCACCAGGCTCCCCAGGTGTGCTCGGAATAGAGCAGTACTTTTTTCCAGGCATCCTCGAATTTTTCAACCGGATATTTTGCCGGATTCTGCAGCGCCCATAATACTTCAGCCTGACTCAGCCGTTCTGCCGTATTTCTGTTCATTGCAGTCTCCAGTGCCGATGAACCTGCCCCGTCTTCCCAATAGGGAGTCCAGTCGCCGGCAACCGATGGAATCTGCTTCCCGTATGCCTTTTCAAAAGCCCCGAATGCCTCGCTGGTTGATGAAATAATAAACTTTGGCCAGGTATATTTTGTATTCCAGTCTTTTACGAATTCACAGATCGCCGGATCGGGAACTGCGTTGTCACCATGTCCGCTCCACCTGATATGCGCAATATCGTACGGATAATTCATTTTGCCCAGTTGTCCGAGGTAATCGGTCACCCATTCCGGCGATAGCTTTGAAATCATGTGCGAAAGGGCATATCCTTTTAATGGAATCCATACCAGAACTTTCTCCTGACCTGAGGGAGATACCCACCAGAAGGGTTTGTTTTCCCACTTCACGAGGATATCCCCGATCCGGTCGAAATAATTCGGGGCAACCGAAAAATACCTGATGCCTGCCTGTGCCATGGCGGTTACGGTTCCCCAGGTATAACCCGGGACGTCACTGATCATGGCCGCATCAATTTTCTGGCCAGTAGATTTCGACAGCTCAGTGGTATATTTAAATAATCTTAAAAGCTCTTCAGGCCTGCATAGTCCGGTTAATTCATTCAGATACATTCCGTTGAACGAAATTTGCCCGGTCCTGGCTGCTTCATAAAAATCTTTTTTTGCCTGGTCACCCAATCGGTTCAGATACAGGTCGGCAGCCCAGGTAACCTCTACATTCCAGATAAATCGCGCACCTTCAGGGTATCCTGCTGTCTGTCTGGCATATTTTATTCCGTCTACCAGATTCTGAACCTGCTTGTCCTCAATAGCGGTCTGGATCTCCGTATAACCGATATCTGTATGTGAATGAGGTAAAATGTACACAGTCATCTTTCTCACAGGCGTTAGCATCAGTTCTTTGGTTACTACCGCTTTGTTGCCTTGATTGATCCCGATATTGAACAGGGCGGTTTTGGTTACTTCCGGTACATGGAGCGTAAAATCCTGACTGCCTGGCACGATTTTGACATCTGCCATGGGTAATCCGTTCGCGGTCAGTTTGCCCGAAAAAGGTTTTCCTGCATACTGAAGGGTGATCAGAATGTCGCGATAAAGCGCATCCCCTTGTGAATAAGCCCCTTGCGAAGCATGAAGATCAGTGATGGCCAGATAAGTTTTCATCGGCTCAGGCTTCAGGTACTCAGGTCCTTCCAGACGAAGTGCATCATATAGTAACCAGCTGCCTGACAGGGTGGTGATGGATATTTCATTGGTTCCCGACTTTAAAGCGGCCGAAGGAAACATCAATTTTATCTGATAAGGCTTGCCTGCTGAAGCATCACCGTTGATCGACTCATCTCCGCTGCCGGCCGGCATTTCCCGGTTAAAGGTCAGATTGTTGATCTTGATGGTCAGTTTGGGTGGCATCGAATTGTGTGTGTCGGCCAGATCGATGATGAGCGCACAGGAGTCAGATTTCCCCGCATCTTTCATCCCAAAGGCAATTGTATAATTATGCTGGCGGCCACCTGCCCACGCATCACCCGGTCCGGGCTGCACATATGGCCAGTCTTTTGCCGGATCCGATGCTCCGATGATGAAAAATCCGTCGTGCGTAAATTGACGGTGCGCGGCCGGCGCCAGCGCAAATTCTGCTGTATTGCGGTCAGTTTTACCGATCTGCCACAAAATTTTGTTGGTGTTCTCCATTGCCGTCAGCTGCAATGTCGAAATAGCGAGTCCGGCAATCAGACTTAACCGTGAAATCATACTGGATTTGATCATGGAGTATATGTTTTTCAAATTTTTATTTACCTGCGTCCAAAATGCTTGATCTGTAAGTCCCGAACGGTGATTGTTTTATTTCCGGGATAGTAGGCCTGACAAATCAGCTGACCATCAGCCGGTGTTGCATTGATTTTTCCGCGCAGACGTAATAGTTGCCAGCCATGTCCGATATCCTGCAACGACCCTGAGTCCTCAAAATAAATACCATCGGTATCGGATTGACCCGACCGGGCAATCAACCGGCATTTGTTTTCCGGATCGTTTTTATAAATCCGAAGGGTTATTTCCAGATAATCACCTGTTGTCACACCGGGAATTGGAATGCTGATACTAACCGGACTTCCCGATGATAATTTCACTGGCCCGGTAACCTCTTTCACATCTGTAAGGGTCGTCCATCCTTCCAGGTTTCTAACCCTGATTACCTTGTCCTGATTATCCGGATTGGAAAAAACAGTATCCCTCATAATCCGCGTGCCGTAGCTGCCCGAAAGAGTATCCAGGTAATTCAGCAGGGTTCCGGCATTCCTTCCGGGGGATGAATAAATATAGATATCCCTTCCGCTGAACAGAATGGATTCAGGATCCGCTTCCGCCGTGCGGAACAGCGCAGGATTTTTGCCTGCACCTTCCCAGGTAAGCACATTGGGATAAAGCTGCTGGTAGTCGGAGTAAAATTCCTGACGATGAGCTACATAACTGAGGCCATATATCAATGCATTTTCAATCATCGGACCAGCCAGCCAGGTAGGTTCAATGAACAGCAAATCCTTTTTTGTGATATTCTCAGCGTAAAATTGCTGTGTTTTCAGATTGGCCCGTTTATTTAGTAACCGGTTCCGATATTGCGCCGGCAGGGGAATTACTGATATAAGGAGTAGCAACGACAGCACCGAAGCAGCTATCATTGACCGGGATTTTTCTGATTTTAAATTACTCCCTGAAATTTTCCACATGATGAATAATACCAGACCGCTCAAACTTAATACCGGGGCAAAGTAATATGCTTTATAGTGTTTTAATACAAGGATAAACCCGATCAATGAGGCAATTATAAATGCTTTTAATATGATAATCAATTGGTTGTCAGCCGGCTGGTTCTTCTTGCTGATTAGATAGTAAACAATAATTCCGATGGTTAAAACCAGAATCATCGTGTAAGCCAGGTTATTTGAAAGCAAATCCACAAAATTCCGGGCAAACGACTTCAAGTTGATTACTTGTTGAGAGCCTTGTCCGTACAACCCGTCATGGGATACCACCCCTGAAATGAATCTTCGGAATTCCTTGAATTTACCGATTATCGGGAGTATGCTGATGAAGAATGCACCGGCGACGGATCCGCTGTATATCAGCCGGTTTCGCATGTCCGGGATCATCATCAGCGGAATAATCAGCACCGGCAGGTAATTGAATTTGGTCGCAAATCCAATGCCCATCAGAATTCCGGTAAGAATGGCAAATCTCCTGATGGAATAATTTTCAGTAAACAGAAATTTTACGGTTAATCCAGCCAGGATCAGGTTATAGATCATGAGCATCCGGTCGGGATTGTATCTGAGCGGCATATCCGCCAGAACATTGCTTAGCAGGAACGATGATTGCAGTATGATTGCCCCGATGAGACGGCCGTCCTTCCGGATCGCAACAGTTCCAAGCCAGTACATCAGGAAAAAGGTCAGTAACGACAGAAAAAGCGAGGCGGATGCCATATAGGTTTCCGGTCGGGAAAGTACATCCTGAACGATGGGTTCCTGTCCGATAAAAAGATGAGTTACCCTGATAAACAAGCCTGTTATCATCTGAAAAGGTGTTCCCGGATGATCAGTATGACCTATATTGCTGAAATTCAGTGTTGCACAATTGAGTCCGTTCAATAAATACGGATATTCAGGGTCACTCCTCGACAAGGAAAATGGACCTCCCGAAAGGTTCAGTTGCAGGCTCCAGATCAGGAATAATGCCGGAATTATGATGATCAAATACTTTTTCAATCTGTTCCTTTCCATAATCCTTCAGTTTATCTGGTGAATTTTATTTTTCTGGCAGCAAAAAGGCTCATCCTGATTAATAACAAACCATGTCGGAAACGGCTGATCTGCGTGGATCCATATTCCCGGTCGCGGTATCTTACAATTACTTCCGTCATTTTCAGATTTAGCTTGGCAGCGCCGAAAATCAGGTCAAAATCCCCGAACGGATCAAAATCGCCGAAATATTTCCTGTTGGTTTTAATGAGCTCATAATCTTTTTTGAACAGAACTTTGGTGCCACACAGCGTATCTTTCAGACGCTGACCGAGGATATACGAGAAAAACCATCCGAAGAATTTGTTGGCCAACAGGTTAAGGAATCGCATAGCCTCTTTGTCCATCGGATATACCAACCGGCACCCATTGATGAATTCGCCGCGATTCCTTGAAAGAGCTTCATAAAATTTAGGCATGTCTTCCGGTGGTGTGGTTAAATCAGCGTCCAGAATCATCAGGATTTCACCACTGGCCAGCTCAAAAGCTTCCCGAACGGCATTGCCTTTTCCTTTGCCTGATTGCTTTAATGCTTTAATATCCTTATCAGGATAAGCTTCTTTAACCCTCAGGATTTCCTCCCAGGTATCGTCTTTCGAGAATCCTTCGATAAATATGAACTCCTGGTGCGTTCCAAAAGCCGGAGTTCTCCGGATGGCATTCTCGATGTTTCCTTTTTCATTCCGGGCGGGCACAACAATGCTCACCGAATACTGCTCTTCTTTGCGGAATACCGGCCTGGCCGTAATCATGTTGATCAGGCACAAACTGTTTATTCCGGGAAGATTGGCCAGGAAAGTGTTGAATATCAGGTTTATTAAAGGAACGTATTTGGGTATAAGGAGCTTTTTGTCAACCTTGATAATCTCAAATTCTTCCAGGTTTAACAGCCCTCTGATATCATTGACCGTTAACCAGCTTTGCAGCGGCTGACGGGCTTTAAGTCCAAGAAATTCTCCCAGCCGCAGAAGCGGTTCCCAGAGATAATTATAGGAAGAGATAATTATTTTGGTGCGCGGATGGATCAACGTTCTGATATTTCGGATAACCTCCTGAATATCCCATAGTGAGCTGAGCAAATCGCTCATGATAATGTAATCGAAACGAATATCCGATTTAAAGCTTTCAGCTTCAGCGGTATGGAAAATAAGCTCCGGATATTTCCTCTTTGCTTTTGCGATCATTTCTTCCGAAAAATCAATGCCGTACCCAACCGCCGGCTTTACGGCATTAAGCAAATCCCCGGTACCGCATCCGAGTTCGAGAACCGTTGAACCCTCCGGAATTATCATCCTGTATTGCTTCGCCAGGGTTTTATGGTAAAAAAAGTTACGTTTACGCCACCGTTCGCGTTTGGCTGCCAGATGATCAAAATAATCGTGGATAACCTGTTTTCCTGTTTCAGACATGCTTCGATTGTTAAGGGGTTAAAATTAGCATCAATTCTATTTCTACAACAAATTATTATCAGACATCTATTTATTGATTTCGGGCGGATATAGTATTCTTTGGTCAAATAAAAGCCCGAACCAGCTGTTTTATAGATAATCTCGCTTAAATTTGGGTTGGAATTACAATAGTTATCAAATGAATAATCAAACAGATCTATTAGAAAAGGTCAAGTTAACAGTGGAAGAAGCAAATCACCTATTCCCGAATTATTTATCCGGATTGTCGCACGATATCCGGACGCCTCTGAGTGCAATCATCGGCTTCTCCGACCTGCTTGCTGAACCCAGGGTTTCACGTGCCGACCAGCGCAGTTACTGCCTGATGATCGCGCGTAGTTCCCGTAAGCTGCTCGACCTGATGTCCAATCTGATCGATCTGGCTAAAATGGAGACCGATAATCTCGAGCTGTTCTATAAAACGGTCTATTTCAAAGATCTTATCGAGGAAGTTAAGATAGAGATGGATGAGATGAGCAATTTATATGAGAAGAAGCATCTCGCTATCTCCTATGTTGCCCCTCCGGATAGTATGTCTTCGATTTTCATTGATAAAGGAAGAATGTTCCAGATCGTTAAGATATTGATGGAGAACAGTTTGCGTTTTACAAAAGAAGGTGGGATCAATCTTGTAATCAAACAGTCATCTCCTGAAATTTGTACCATTGAAGTAAGTGATACGGGATGTGGCATCGATAAGGAAACATTAAGAAACCTGTTTGAGATTTTCCCGCCTGTTGACTCCCCGTTAGGTAAAAAAATGAAAGCCAGGGGGATGAGCCTGTCCGTAGTAAAGAAACTATGTGATATGATGGATATTGGAATCGAAGTCAGCAGTCATGTTGGTGTTGGTACCATGATAAGGCTTATCATTCCGATTAACCGGGCCAGATAGCACGCACGGTCTATTTTTTCATGTGCCGCTCAATCTCGCGGTTCATATCCTTCTTCTTCATATCCTCGCGCTTGTCGTGCACCGCCTTTCCACGCGCAAGGCCTATTTCCAGCTTTGCCAATCCGGCATCATTCAGGAAAAGTTCAATGGTCACAATCGTGAAGCCTTTCTCCTTAACCTTCCGTTCCAGCTTGTTTAATTCGTGACGCGAGAGGAGCAATTTCCGGTCGCGCTTGGGAATGTGATTGTTATGCGTGCCAAAGCTGTATTCCGCTATCTGCAATCCGCGCGCATACAGTTCGCCATTGATGAAATTGCACCATGAATCCGACAGACTGGCCTTCCCCTGACGGATGGATTTTATCTCCGTTCCGTACAGGACAATCCCGGCTGTGTACTTTTCCAGGATTTCATATTCCCTGTATACCTGCTTGTTGCTTATATTGATCTTATTGGCCATTCTGTTTACCTTGGCCGCAAAAGTACTACTTTTATTGCTCATGACTAAGCCCGATCATACCAAACCCGATTTGCTGACCCTCACCGGCCACACTGCCGGCGGCAAAACTACCCTGGCAGCACATCTGGCACTGCTTCTCGACGGGGAAGTGATCAGCGCCGATTCCCGACAGGTATACCGGGGAATGGATATCGGTACCGGGAAAGACCTGGCGGATTACCAGGTGGGTGATAAGAATGTCAATTATCACCTGATCGATATTGCCGATGCCGGCGAAAAATATTCTTTATTCGATTTTCAGAGAGATTTTCATACCGCTTTTGAGGATATCCGCAGCCGTGGTAAATTCCCGATCCTGTGCGGAGGAACCGGTCTCTATGCTGAATCTGTTCTGAGAGGATATTCACTTAGCGAAGTGCCGGTTGATGAGGCGTTCCGTAAGAGTATCGTGGATGAGCCGGATGAAGAACTGATCAGCCTGCTCAAATCATATGGCCCGCTTCATAACCAGTCGGATACCACCAACCGCGATCGCCTGATCAGGGCACTCGAAATTGCCCGTTCAGACCGGCCTGCAGAACCTTCAAAAACATTCCCGCCGATCCGCTCAAAGGTGTTTTGTATCAGTTATGATTCCGAAACCAGGCGCCGGCGAATTACTGAGCGATTAGCGGAACGACTGGAAAACGGAATGATCGAGGAGGTCCAAAAACTCCTGGTAACGGTGAAACCCGACGACCTGATGTATTATGGTCTGGAGTACAAATACTTAACCCTCTATTGCACGGGCAAAATATCCTATGAAGAGATGTTCTCCCAACTGAACATTGCTATCCATCAATTTGCCAAACGCCAGATGACCTGGTTTCGTGGAATGGAACGCCGCGGAATTCCCATCTTTTGGATCCCCGGCGAACTCCCCCTCCCAGAAAAGATTAACTTAATATTAACCAACCTCTAACCCCACCCAACCCTCTTCACCCTCTTCACGTTCTTCACGTTTCTCACCTCCTCATTTCCTCACTTCCTCACCTCCTCACCTCCTCACCTCCTCACCTCCTCACCTCCTCACCTCTAGAAGTTCGGACTCAGCACATACTGCCCATAGAAATCATCAATCACCTTAACCGCATCTTCCGCAGTATCCACAAGATGAAACAAGTCGAAATCCGTCACCGCAACATTATGCTCGCGGGAATGCATTATTTCCTTGATCCACTTGATGAGACCGCCCCAATATTCTTTACTGACCATCACAATCGGGAATCTGCCGATTTTACCAGTCTGGATAAGTGTCAGAGCTTCAAATAGTTCATCAAAAGTTCCAAATCCCCCCGGCAAAACTATAAAGCCCTGCGAATATCTCATGAACATCGTTTTGCGAACAAAGAAATAATCGAAATGTATCGATTTATCCATATCGATATAGGGGTTGTGGTTTTGCTCATGGGGAAGATCGATATTCATACCGATGGATTTCCCCTTGCCCCGCTGAGCGCCTTTATTGGCAGCTTCCATGATGCCCGGACCGCCACCGGTTATTACTCCGTAACCAAGCTGTGTCAACCGGAAACCAATCTCTTCAGCAATATTATAGTATTTGCTATCAGGCTGGGTACGGGCTGACCCGAACACGGCAACACTTGGACCCAGTCTTCCGAGTTTTTCAAATCCATAAATAAACTCAGCCATCACCTTAAATACCTGCCAGGAATTTTCCGTCTTTAATTCAGTCCAGGATTTGGGCTTAAAAGCATCCCGGATCATATCGTCTTCAGTCATATTGTCTTTTTTGTGTTATGATATGAAATTAGTACTTCTTTCAGGAATTTTCCGGTATAGGATTCTTTATTCAGGATAATATCTTCCGGTTTGCCTGCAGCCACGATATTTCCTCCTGATAAACCACCCTCCGGTCCCAGATCAATGATGTAATCGGCTACCTTGATAACCTCCATGTTGTGTTCAATGACTATAACCGTATTGCCTTTCCCGACCAATTTATTCAATACGCCAAGCAGAACCCGGATATCTTCAAAATGTAACCCGGTAGTGGGTTCATCCAATATATACAGGGTGTGCCCCGTATCCTTCTTTGCCAGTTCGTTTGCAAGCTTAACCCGCTGTGATTCACCTCCCGACAGGGTGGTCGACGATTGCCCGAGTGTGATGTATCCCAAACCCACATCATTCAGTGTTCGCAATGCCCTCACAATATTCGGAGAGTTCTCGAAAAACTCCATCGACTGACTGATCGTCATGTCCAGAATATCCGAAATGGATTTTCCCTTATATCTGACTTCCAGCGTTTCACGGTTATACCTCTTCCCGTTGCAGGCTTCACAATGAACATATACATCCGGGAGAAAATTCATCTCGATTGTCTTTACTCCGGCCCCCTGGCAGGTTTCACATCGTCCGCCTTTAACATTGAATGAAAATCTCCCGGGTTCATATCCCCTTACCTGGGATTCCGGCAATTTCGCAAGCAGGTTTCTGATTTCCCCGAATACCCCGGTATAAGTTGCCGGGTTCGATCTTGGCGTGCGGCCGATCGGCGACTGATCCACCACAATTACCTTGTCGATCAGTTCGATCCCGGAGAATGATTCATAGGGCAGCGGATCCTGAACCGAACGGTAAAATGCCTGACTCAGTATGGGATGCAGGGTTTCATTGATCAAGGTTGATTTTCCGCTTCCTGATACGCCGGTAATGCAGATAAACTGTCCGAGTGGTATGCTGATATCCACATTTTTCAGATTGTGACCTTTGGCACCCTTTAGAACCAGCTCCTTGCCATCAGGCACTCTTCTCACAGCCGGTACTTCAATCCTTTTATCGCCTTTCAGATAAGCACCGGTCAGGGTATCGGCTTCGATAATCTCCGCAGGCTTTCCGATGGCAACCACCATTCCACCGTGCCGGCCGGCATGCGGACCCATGTCGATGACATAGTCGGCCGAAAGGATCATGTCCTCATCATGCTCCACAACGATCACGGAATTCCCCAGATCGCGCAATTGTTTCAGCGCTTCAATCAGCTGAAGGTTGTCGCGATGGTGCAGGCCGATACTGGGCTCATCCAGGATATAGAGAACATTAACCAGTTGAGATCCGATCTGGGTGGCCAGCCGTATCCGCTGTCCTTCACCGCCGGATAAACTCCGGGTTGACCGGTTGAGCGACAAATAGTTTAATCCCACATCCAGCAGGAACTTTAAACGTGCCCTGATTTCTTTCAGCACATCCCTGGCAATCTGCTGCTGGGTGGATGACAGCCGGGATTCTATTCCATCGAACCACATCAGCAGCCGCGAGATGTCCATATCCGCCAATTCAGCTATATTCTTGTTATCCAAACGAAAGTACAGGCTCTCCTTCTTCAGCTTGGTGCCCTCACATGCTGAACAAGTGGAGGTGCGGATAAACTGATCGATCCATTTTTGGGCCTTCTTGGAACTGGATTCATCTTTTTGCTGACCGATATAAGTAACTATCCCTTCAAAACTTAAAAAGTAGTTTGAGGAGAGTCCCAACGGAGTGTTTTCGAGTTTGAATGATTCTTCTGATCCCAGTAATATGGTTTGCAAGGCCTCTTCAGGTATGT
Source organism: uncultured Bacteroidota bacterium (assembly GCA_942493265.1). Taxonomy (GTDB): domain Bacteria; phylum Bacteroidota; class Bacteroidia; order Bacteroidales; family UBA12481; genus UBA12481. The sequence goes on along the minus strand of OW818688.1, from coordinate 5,182,626 downwards.
CGCAGATCGGATCCTCCAGCCTGAATCCATATTTCCGGGCGATGGCTTCCAACTGCCAGAATATCATGCTCTGACGGAATTTGCCTAAAGGAGCGATTCCTCCGTCCTTAATGCTGATGGTATCATCCGGGATGATCTTGCTGTTATCGATTTCATGAACATAGCCCAACCCTTTGCAAACCGGACAAGCGCCCTGCGGGCTGTTAAATGAAAAGCTGTTTGGTGCAGGTTCGTCATAGGATATCCCGGTTGTCGGACACATCAGGTGGCGGCTGAAGTAGGTTGGCTCCTGTCCCTCAAATCCGGTGATCAGGATCACTCCCTTGCCTTCTTTCATCGCCGTTTGTATCGAATCCTTCATCCGCCTCGATTGATCGGGAGCAGCCACCAGTCTGTCCACAACCATCTCAATATTGTGTGTTTTATACCGGTCAAGTTTCAATCCCGGCAATAATTCCCTGATCGCCCCGTCAATCCGGGCATAGATGTAACCCTTTTTACGAATCTGCTCGAATAGTTCCTTGTAATGGCCTTTCCTGGATTTTACCAGAGGTGAAAGAATCAGGATCTTTTCACCCGAAAACTTTTCAAGAATGCGCGACAGTATCTGGTCATCGGTATACCGAACCATCTTTTCCCCGGTTTCCCATGAAAATGCCTCTGCCGCGCGGGCATAGAGCAATCTCAGAAAGTCGTAAATCTCCGTGGTGGTGCCAACCGTACTTCTGGGATTCTTACTTGTCGTTTTCTGCTCGATTGATATTACAGGACTTAATCCGGTAATCTGATCAACATCAGGCCTTTCCATGCTTCCCAGGAATTGGCGGGCATAGGCCGAAAAGGTTTCCATATACCTGCGCTGACCTTCTGCATAAATGGTGTCAAATGCGAGCGACGACTTACCGCTTCCGCTCAATCCTGTGATAACCGTAAGTTTATGACGGGGGATTTTTACATCAATATTACGAAGATTGTGCACCCGTGCCCCGGTGACTTCAATGTACTGTTCGCCTGTCATGTTGTTATAAATGAATGACTTCTCCGAAGGCAGCAGCAGCTGCTTCCATAATTGCTTCTGACATGGTGGGGTGGGGATGAACCGTTTTTATCAGTTCATGACCGGTAATCTCCAGTTTTCTGGCAACCACCAGCTCTGCAATCATTTCGGTAACATTGCTTCCAATCAGATGCGCTCCCAACAATTCTCCATGTTTGGAGTCGAAAATCAGTTTGACAAATCCGTCTTTCGCTCCTGAAGCGCTGGCTTTTCCGGATGCTGTAAAAGGAAACTTGCCAACCTTGATGTCGAAACCGGCATCACGGGCAGCTTTTTCAGTATATCCTACAGATGCCACTTCCGGAGTGGTATAGGTGCATCCCGGTATGTTATTGTAATTTAACGGTTCAGGATTGAGTCCGGCAATTTTTTCCACACAGATGATTCCCTCAGCCGATGCAACGTGCGCCAGAGCTTGTCCCGGCACAATATCCCCGATGGCATAAATCCCCGGTGCTGAAGTGGCATAATATGGATCGACTTTGATTTTACCCTTCTCCAGGATTATCCCGGCCTCTTCGAGTCCGAGTTTTTCCAGATTCGGCGTTATCCCTACGGCAGATAAAACAATTTCTGCCTCTTTAGTTTCTATGCCTTTTTTTGTTTTGATCGTCACCAGGCAATTTTCGCCATTGTAATCAACCGATTCCACGGATGAATCGGTCATGATTTTGATTCCGGCCTTTTTTAATGACCGGGCAAGCGCTTTCGAAACCTCTTCATCTTCGAGGGGAACAATATCCGGTAAAAATTCCACCAGCGTAACTTCGGTACCCATACTATTATAAAAGGAGGCCAATTCGGTGCCGATGGCACCTGATCCCACTACAATCATGGAAGCAGGCAGTTTCTCCAGTGCGAGTGCTTCTCGGTATCCGATAATTCTTAAACCATCCTGCAGCAGATTCGGTAATTCTTTGGATCTGGCTCCGGTAGCCAGGATAATGCTTGTGGCTTCATAAATTGCTATTTTGCCCGACTTGTCAGTAACGGAAACCTTACCGGGTCCGGAGAGTTTCCCGAATCCCTGGATCACATCAATCTTGTTTTTCTTCAACAGAAATTGCACCCCTTTGCTCATTCCATCGGCAACTGACCTGCTCCTGCCAATAACGGCAGTGAAATCCGCATTGATGGCGCCATCAACAAAAACGCCATATTCAGCGGCATGTTTGATGTAATCAAATACCTGGGCGGATTTTAATAATGATTTGGTGGGGATACAACCCCAGTTCAGACAAATCCCACCCAGTTCGGCCTTTTCTATCACCGCAGTTTTCAGTCCAAGCTGCGACGCCCTGATGGCTGCTACGTATCCTCCGGGACCGCTCCCTACCACTATCAAATCGTAATTCATGATTTTTCAAATTAAAAACTTGTAAAAATACGGCCAATTATTGTATTTTTCATTTTGAAACCTATCTGAATTGCTATGAAAAAATTCCGCTTCACCCGAATCCTTCTGATTGTTGTTGCTATTGTGGCAGTTGCATATGCTTTGTGCCCCCAGTACCTTCGGAAAGCTCTTGTCTACCAGCAAGTCGATATTGATGACTATACCATTTTTGATAACAGGGTAGTGATGGCCGGAAATCATGAGCCGTGGGCGGAAGCCCCTGGTTTTAGCGCGAAAACAATACCTGAACAGTATAAGGACAAGTTTGATGAGTTTAAAACCGTGGCTTTTCTGGTGGTGAAGGATGAGAAAGTAGTGTTTGAACAATATTGGGACGGATATTCAGCGGATTCCAAGTCAAACTCTTTTTCCATGGCAAAATCAATCATATCCCTGCTTGTGGGGATTGCCATGGATGAGGGATATATTCAGAGTGTTGATCAGCCGGTCGGGGATTATCTGCCGGATTTTAAGGAAGATGAAAAGGCTAAGGTTACCATCAGGCATCTTCTTGAAATGAGCTCGGGGCTTAGCTGGGATGAAGCCTATTCAAGTGCATTTTCCATGACTACCAAGGGATATTATGGCAAGGATCTGCCCGGATTGGTGCTGAATCAAACGGTATTGCGCGAGCCCGGTAAGTTTCACGACTATAAAAGCGGGAATACCCAGTTACTCGCGCTGATCCTGGAAAGCGCAACGCATCAGAAGGTTAGTTCGTATGCCTCTGAAAAGCTGTGGAAACCAATGGGAGCGGAGCATGATGCTTTGTGGTCGATGGATAAATCCAATGGTATTGAAAAAGCATACTGCTGTTTTAATACCGACGTCCGTGATTTTGCACGTTTTGGCCAGTTGATTCTGAACCATGGTAAATGGAATGGCAAGCAACTGATTTCCGAATCCTACCTGAATAATGCCCTGACACCGGCAATTCACCTCGTCGATGACAAGGGCAAAAATGTCGATTATTACGGATGGCAGTGGTGGCTGATGAAATACCACGACCATCAGGTTTACTATATGAGAGGATTGAATGGACAGTATGTGATTGCCCTTCCTGAACTCAATACGGTCATCGTGCGCCTGGGGCATAAACGTTCAACCGAAAGGATTGAGGGTACACCGGCTGATTTCTTTACTTATCTGGATGCCGGACTGGAGATCGCAGGATCAAAATGAGGTATTCGCTGCACCGGATTATTCCCGCTCACCTTTCCGGTATTCGGTGATTAGTCTGATTGCACCCTGAAACGACGACAGACGGCCATCCATCACCTTCTTTTCAATGTCTTTGATACGACGGGCAATATGCGGATCGCGGTAGAATCCTTCCAGCAGCTGCTCCTGAATGGTGGTGTACATCCAGTGCCGGGATTGTTCCATCCTTCGCTTTTCAAGAAATCCATTGCCATTGACGTGATCAAAATATTCACTGAAAATATTTAACAGATTTTCCAGCCCCGTGTTGGCCCGTGCGGAAACCGGAATGACTTTTGGAATCCAGCCGCTCTCAGCCGGGGGAAAAAGATGAAGTGCACTGCGGTATTCCATGCAAGCCAGATCCGACGCCCTGATATTATCTCCGTCGGCCTTCGTAATCGCTATAGTATCAGCCATTTCCATAATGCCGCGTTTGATGCCCTGTAATTCATCACCCGCTCCGGCCAGCATCAGAAGCAGAAAAAAATCCACCATCGAATGTACCGCCGTTTCGGATTGACCCACTCCAACGGTTTCTATAAATACTACATTGAATCCGGCTGCTTCGCACAGGATCATGGTTTCCCTGGTTTTACGGGCTACTCCGCCCAGCGATCCTGCGGCGGGTGAGGGCCGGATAAATGCATTCGGGTCATTACTCAGGCTTTCCATCCTGGTTTTATCACCAAGAATGCTTCCTTTTGACCTTTCACTGCTTGGATCAATCGCCAATACCGCAAGTTTTTTACCCTCCCGGGTAAGATAACTTCCGAGAACTTCAATAAAGGAACTCTTTCCAACACCGGGAACCCCGGTTATTCCAATCCTGATGGACCGGCCTGCATGAGGAAGGCATCCGGTTATGATTTCCTGTGCAATATCTTCATGATCAGCACGATGGCTTTCAATCAGTGTGATAGCACGGCTCAGTATCATCCTGTTTCCGGCCAGTATTCCATCTATATATTCCCTGGAGGAGAGTATCGATTTTTTTTTCCTGATGAATCGTTGTGCTGATCCCGGATCAACTGAGGGTGGCTGTTCAATCCCGGAATTCACGCTCAGAGCAGAATCTATATGGTGATTCTGTTTGTCCATACTACTTGCCCGACGATTCAACGTTGCCGATAAAGCGCAACACCAACATTGAATTTAATGGATCATTCACGATAAGAGTCACCGTCTGGAATTGTTTTCCGGCTTTACCGCGACTGTCAAAAGTGCATTTCAGTGCAGTTGATTCTCCGCCTTTTATTTCGTATGTGTCAGGTTTTGAAGCAGTACAGCCGCAAGTGGTTGATATCTTCCGGATGATCAAAGGATCCTTACCCTCATTTTTCAGGATAAAGTCGTGAGCAACCGGCTGTCCCGGAGTAATGGTTCCAAAATTGAAAGATTCTTCAACGAGAGTGGCTTTTGGGGCCCTGAGTTTCTGCTCCGGCGTCCATTTGCTGAAATCTTCATCCATCGTGGCGCTGATGGCGAGTGGATGGTCCTTGACCAGTTCCCCGTTAAGCTTGAATAGAACACGGGTAAGCACAAAGCCCCATTCATCTAATTTCGATCCGTCAAAGGCAATATATATCAGACCTCCTTTTTTCGGAGCCAGGGCAGGGGGTGACACGGTTAAGGTTAGATGTGGGGGGGCATCGACCACAGAGATATTCAGTACTGAATCAGTGTCATTGAAGATCTGCACGGTATCCACCTTGATCTGTGAATTGAAAACCGTTTGCATCGAAACATGTGAAGTGGCCAACCGCAGTTTGCCAATCAGCACCGGATAGTCATCAGCTGCGGTTTTTGGTTTAGGATTTACCAGCCCTACAATGTACAGGGCAACATTGGCTTCGCGTGCATTCGTTTTAACCGTGATATTTTTCCTGAATGCACCTGGCCGGCCTGCAGGATCGAAAGTGACTTTTATCTTTCCGCTGGCGCCCGGAGATATCGGCTCCTTGCTCCACTCCGGAACGGTGCATCCGCAAGTGGTGGTAACGTCATGTACGAGCAGTGGCTGACTTCCATTGTTGGTAAAGGTGAAAATGTGGGTTTTTAACCCGTCAAGTTCGTTGATATTTCCGAAATTGAAACTTGTTTTATCAAAAGTTATGGAAGGTTCGGTAAACTGGGCATAATTATTGTAAAATTGACCTCCCATAATAACCAAACAAAGAGCTATTATCAATCGTTTCATATTATCAGAATTTGTAAGCGTAATACTAAGCAAAATTAATAAATTCAGCCGTGAATTAGTGATGGGTAGAAACGTAAGGATATTGCCGGGATTACTTTTCGTAATCCTCTGTCTGACCGGTACTCCGGCCAAGGCTCAGTTCTATAATGGACTCAATATGAGCTTTGGCAAGAACCGTATCCAATATCCCAAATCTGAAATTCTCGAAAGCGAGTTCTTCGCATCCTTTTACCGGTATGACCGGTACGATGTATATTTCTACCCCAAAGGGAAGGAACTTGCTGAATATGTGAGCAAGTTTGCCTACCGGGAGATCACTAAGCTGGAAAATTTCTTCGAGTATTCTCTGAACAAGCGTATTATATTCATTGTATACAACCGGTTGTCCGATTACCGGCAAAGTAATATCGGGCTGGTGTCAGGTAAAGATGAAACCAATATAGGAGGGGTTACCCGGATTGTTGACAATAAGGTATTCCTGTATTTTGAGGGCGACTATAAAAAATTTGATCAGCAGATACTGGCTGCCATTACGGAGGTGATCATGCAGGAAATGCTCTACGGAGGTACCATGCGCGACCGGTTGGCCAGTTCTACCTTGCTCAACCTGCCTGAATGGTATTACAGCGGATTGGTCTCTTTTCTCTCAAAAGGCTGGGATGTTGAAACGGAAAACCGCGTGAAGGATGGTATCCTCTCTGGCAGGTTCGATAAATTTAACCGGCTCGAAGGGCAGGAAGCTGTTTATGCCGGTCATTCCATCTGGAATTATATTTCGGAAACTTACGGCAAGTCGGTCATTCCAACAATCGTTTATTTTACCCGAATCAACCGGAATGCTTCATCTGGCTTTCTTAATGTGCTGGGTACCAATCTGAATGCGCTCAGTTATGAATGGCTTCATTATTATAAAACCAGATACGCTGAAGCGGCACATCAGGGTGAAGTTCCGGAAGTGCAGCTGGTTAAGCTGAAAAACCGTAAAGGAACCGAGTTCATGAGAGCCAGGATCAGTCCCGATGGACGTTATATTGCCTATACCTCCAACAGCGATGGACAGATACGGGTTATGTTATATGATGTCGCTAAAAACAAATCAAAAAAGATATATCAGACAGGCGCTAAACTGGGCCAGATCGAAGATTATTCATTTCCCGCCCTCGCCTGGCATCCTACATCGGGATTGCTGGCCATGATCATGGAGTTTAAAGGGAAAATCCGCTATAGCCTCTATCCACTCGATACGCGCAAGTGGGAACATCAGGAGATCAAACTGTATGATAAAATACTCGATTTTTCCTATTCTGATGATGGCCTGAACCTGGCAATCTCCGGAGTGATCAATGGCCAGTCGGATATCTTTGTTTATAACCTGGTCGCCCGTACAACCGAACGGATCACCAACGACAGGGCTGATGATTTCTCTCCTAAATTCATCGATCAGTCCACGCGGATTTTATTTACAAGCAACCGTCGGAGCCTTTCCATTGAGGAACAAAAGGAAACCCAGCTACAGCAAAGGAACCAGGATATTTTCATCTTTGATTTCGTCAACAGAACTGATCGTTTGACAAGATTAGCCGAGTATGATTATGCCGACAGGTTCCAGCCCGACCGGCTGAGCGACAAAAAATACTATTATCTCGGGGATGATAATGGTTTGCGAAATCGCTATATGGCTGAGTATGACAGCTCAATTATATCAATCGATACAACCGTTCACTATGCTTTCAGTACAAGATCCACCCCGCTGACTGCCTACGGAAGGAACATCCTGGACCAGTCATTCTCCAGGTCAACCAATGAATGGTCGTCACTGATTTTCGCCAATGGAAAATACAAGCTTGCCAGGGGGGCACTCGATCAGTCCATCTCATCCGTGCCAACCTTGCCGGTCACTACTTTCCGCAACAAATTGTCACGCGATCTGGCCCGGCAGGATAGCATCACCAGAGCCGCTGCTGAAGCTCCTCCTGAGGTTGCTCCCGCATTGCCGCGCCGACCGCTGTTACTGACCAATGACACCGTTCCTAAGAAACCGGTAATCAATATCAATAATTATGTTTTTGAGGCGGAACGAAATGCCCCGGGTACTACCGGCAGATCCCGGAAAATTGCTGATAACCTGCTGAAAGATCCCATCACCGGTACGATATTCGACCTTCCTCCACTTCGGATATATCAGCCTTCCTTTTATATTAATTACCTGGCTTCACAGGTCGATTTTACTTTTTTAAACTCCTCCTACCAAGCGTTTACCGGTGGGGCGGTCTATTACAATCCGGGATTCAACATGCTTTTCAAGGTGGGAACCCAGGATTTGTTTGAAGATTACAAACTTATCGGCGGCGTGAGGTTCGGGGCGGATTTTGAAAGTAATGAGTATCTGCTCAGTTTCGAAAACCTTAAAAAGCGTCTCGATAAAGAAATCATATTCCACCGTCAGGTTTATCAAACCCCCACCCAGGACTATTATTCCATCGTTAAGGCAACAACGCAGGAACTGTTCTACCTGCTCAAATATCCTTTTAGTCAGGTAAATGCGCTGAAGCTTACCCTGAATGGCCGGATCGACAGCTACAATTATCTCTCGACCGATCAGCAGAATATGAATAAGAAGGGAATTACCAAGTATTGGGCAGGGGTCAAACTGGAATATATTTTTGATAACACCCGGATGATTACCCTTAACCTTTACGAGGGTATGCGATACAAGCTATTCGGTGAGTATTATCAGCAGGTTAACGGTAATTGGTCCGATGTATTTATTGTGGGTGCAGATTTTCGCCACTACCAGCCCATTCATCGCACCCTGATCTGGGCTAACCGGCTTGCGGCCAGCACCTCTTTCGGAGGCAGCCGCCTCATCTATTATCTCGGCGGGGTGGATAACTGGACCAATCTTTCACGCACCGTTGCCACCTTCGACACCAGTATGCCGATCGATACCACTCAAAATTTTGTATACCAAACTTTGGCCACCAACATGAGAGGGTTTTCGCAGAATATCAGGAACGGTAACAGTTTCGCAGTCTTTAATTCTGAACTTCGCTGGCCGGTTTTTCGTTATTTCGCCAATAAACCCATCAATTCCGATTTTCTGAATAATTTTCAGGTCGTTGGCTTTTTTGATATTGGAACTGCCTGGAGCGGGCCCACACCCTGGGATAAAAGAAATCATCTCAATCGCAGCGTGATCAAAAACGGACCATTGGTTATCGTCATTGATAAAGGAAATGAGCCGATTGTATCGGGATTCGGCTTTGGGTTGAGGAGCCGACTGCTGGGCTACTTTGTCAGGGCCGACTGGGCATGGGGAATCGAGAATCATGTTATCCTGCCAAGAGTTTTCTATCTTTCGCTTAGTCTGGATTTTTAAAAATTCATTATGGTACCGGCTACAATCAAAAAACTCGCAAGTCAGCTTTCCGAAGAGATTATTTCCATTCGCCGCACTCTCCATGCAAATCCGGAGTTATCTTTTAAGGAGTATGAAACGGCAGCATTTATTGAGCAAACCCTGGATAATTGGGGCATCAGCCATGAGCGGGTCGCGGATACCGGGATTACTGGTGTTATAAAGGGTTCAGAACAAGGCAAATATCTCGTATTAAGGGCAGATATCGATGCTTTACCCATTACCGAGAAGTGCAATAGCGATTACTGTTCGGTCAATCCGGGGGTCATGCATGCATGCGGTCATGATGTTCACACGGCCGCTCTGCTTGGAGCAATTAAGATAATTTATTCACTGCGAAATGAATTGAAGGGTAGTGTCCGCTTCCTTTTTCAGCCGGGCGAGGAGGTCCTTCCCGGTGGAGCCTTGAAAATTCTTGAATCGGGCCTTCTGTATAATCCTCAGCCGGACCTGATTATAGCTCAACATGTTTATCCGGAACTGCCTGCCGGGATGTTCGGGTTCCGTGAGGGAGCCTATATGGCATCCACTGATGAAGTTCATATGAAGGTGACGGGAGTGGGCGGACATGGCGCTTTACCGCATAAACTTATTGATCCTGTGCTGATTGCCAGCCATTTGGTTGTAGGTCTCCAGCAAATCGTAAGTCGGATAATACCTGCTGATATTCCTGCAGTTTTGTCATTCGGAAAGTTCGACGCAGCTGGAACCACTAATGTCATTCCTTCCTCGGTCAACCTTGAGGGAACTTTCCGCATCATGGATGAACATTGGCGACAGGTGGCTCTGGACGAAATAGGAAAAATGGCAACCGGACTGGTCACCTCCATGGGTGCTTCACTCGAATGCAATATCATACCCGGATACCCTGCGCTGAGGAATAATCCTGAAATGACCCGGATGGTCAGTGCTTTGGCAGTTGAATTTGCCGGGCAGGATCATGTTGTGGAATTGCCGTTGCGAATGACAGGGGAAGATTTTTCGCGCTATGGTCAAAGATTTCCGGCAGTTTTCTACCGGCTTGGCACCGGAGGGGGGAAATTCAGCAACCCCGTTCACCATCCCGAATTCGATGTGGATGAATCTGCACTCGAACACGGGATGGGAATGATGGCCTGGATTGCTTTACAGCAACCCCTGAATTCTTAACCGAAGAGCATTAAGATCTGCCGGCGACGGAACATATTTTATTTTTTCAGTCGCAACAACCTCAAATCCAGATTCAGTCATGATGTTTGAAATATCCTCGATCTGTTTTGGCCCCCAGCCATAGGATCCGAATACCACCGACTTGCGTTTTTTAGGGGCCAGCCCCGACAGATAGGTCAGAAAGGCAGCCATGGTTGGCAACATGCGTCCGTTCAGCGTTGGAGAACCCATGCAAAGATACTCAGCATCAATCACTTCCGTCATTATGTCGGACATGTGATTGTGCTGCAGGCAAAGAAGCGAGGTCACAAACCCTTTTTGTTCAAAAGCATCCTGAATGGTAAGTGCCATTGATTCAGTTGAATGCCACATGGTATCATAAATGATCAGGGCTTTTTTACGGGTTTCGTTGCTTGCCCAGCTGGTATATCCGGCAATGATTTCTTTAACATGTTTACGCCAGATAATTCCATGACTGTTGGCAATAACTTGAATATCAATGTCCTTTATTCCCACTAAAACTTTTTGCACCTGTTTTGAATAGGGTAGAACGATATTTGCATAGTATTTCCTTGCTTCCAGCATGGTGATATCGAGCGGATATTCATCATCGAACCGCTCTGAGGATGCCAGATGTTGTCCGAATGCGTCATTTGAAAAAAGGACCTTGCCTTCGGGCATATAAACTACCATATTATCAGGCCAATGAACCATCGGAGTCAGAATGAAATGAAGGTTCCTTTTCCCCAGGTTTAAAACGGTACCCGATTCCATCGGTTTGAAATTCCAATTCTCCTTATAATGCTCACGCAAACCGGTTTCCCCTTTGGGAGAACAAAAGATGGCTGCATTTGGTGCTATCTTCATCATTTCAGGCAAACTACCTGAATGGTCCATCTCAACGTGATTACAAACAATGTAATCAATTTTCGATGGATCAATAATCGAACTGATCCTTTCCAGCATCTCGCTGGTCATGTATGATTTAACCGTATCGACCAGGGTGATTTTTTCATCAATGATCAGATATGCGTTATAGGTTGTTCCCCGCTGTGTAAGATAGCCATGAAAACTCCTGAGGTTCCAGTCGATCCCTCCAACCCAGTATACTCCTTCTTGTACTTCTACTGCCTTCATAAATATTATTCGCTGATTTGGTCAAACTCCGTTTTTCTCACTCCGCACAACGGGCAAATCCATTGGTCAGGTAATTCTTCAAATGGTGTCCCGGGCGAAATCCCGGAGATAATATCACCAACTTCCGGATCATATACGTAACCGCATGACCGGCATTTATATTTTTCAGTAAGCATAATTCTGATATTTGGTACCGGATACCGATATTCGATTAAACAGCTGCTTTTGTAGCATCTACAAATACCCGTGTTGCCAGTTCGCGGTCGAGCATGAGCAGACCGTAACCATTGTCACCGATCATCTTTAATTGTACCAGAATCTGTTCTGCGTTGCCTTCTTCTTCAACTTGCTCAGCAATAAACCACTGCAGCATGCTGTTTGACGCATGATCCTTTTCTTCAACCGCAATATTTGCCAGGTTATTTATCAAACTGGTCACATGTTGCTCATGGGAAAGGGTATCAGTGAATACATCAATTGCATTTTTCCAGTCAATCTGCACAGCTGCAATGGGTTTAAGGCTTACCTGACCCCCGCGGGAATGTACATAATCGAAAAATTTTATTGCATGCGACATTTCTTCCTGCCATTGAATTTTCATCCAATTGGCAAAGCCACGCAGATTCTGTCTTTCAAAATAGGCCGACATGGATAGATACAGGTATGCAGACCAAATTTCTGCATTAATCTGTTCATCTATAGCGGTTTGCATTTTATTGCTTATCATAATTTATATTTTTTTGTTTAAAAAGTACTAAGATTATCCCCTCCACAAACCGTGAAGATTGCAATATTCCCTTGCTCCTAATACAGTTTCGGATTCACTGATCTGAAATTCTGCTTCAGGTTTGTCGCCGGGTTTCAGGAATTTCTTGTATGAACCCAGGTCAGTTAATAATTCAATCCAAACTATGTAATGTGCATCCAGCATTGGATGATCCTGTTTCTCTCCAACCTTTACGGTTACACTTCCGGCTTCTTTTGCAATGAAAGGTACATGTTTTTCCAGGGAGGTATCGGCTGTGGTTTCTTCCAGATAATTCATCGGCTGTCCGCAGCAGGATAATGTTCCGCCACCTACTTGCAATACCTCAACAATGTTGCCGCAAATGGCGCATCTGTATACCGAATTTCTTTTTAGCATAGCTCTTTTTCAGTTTGATAATTATTTAACAAAGTTGAGAAATTTTAGTTTAAGGATGGTACTTTGAACCTGATAGAATTTCTTTTGCGCCGGATATTCCGATAAGGTCCTTTATATCAAGCCCGGTGGCCTTCATATAACTGCTGACCACACGATATCCAATCCAAACACCTGCTTTCCCGGGCGATTCATTGCCGAAATCACGGGTAAATGGCGCTTCATCCAGGAATTTCCTGATGGTAAGCCGGTCTGTGGAGAAGAGGATCTTCTGCTCGGCGAGATATTTCCACATCGCCTTTTCCTGCTCACGGCACCAGCGAATCTGATCCCCGGTATAATGGAAAAGGTTTTCTTCGCTGATCTCCGGGAGTAACTTATTGGCAATATAATATACCTTGCCTTCATAAATCATCCTGTCGAGAAACCCTCCATCAAACGAAGGCTCCGGTAACTCACTGTATATCCATGCTCTCACTGCATCAGCGGTGAGATTTTCAGGATTTTTGTAATTTCTGATATAAACCGGGACTGCCAGGCTTTTATAGAATGGACTTTCGGAGCCCAGGTAATTATCAATACCAATACCGAGGCAATCCGGCAAAGTTATAAACGACTGATTAAATCCGGAGATATAGGTAATCAGGTTATCAGGAGGGATATTACCTGATAATGCGGACCAGCGCTCCAATGCTGCATCAATGGATAAGCAGCTTTCCTCAAATTCATCGGATAACTTATTCACCTCCGTGTATACCTGCCTGATCATCGGATTCTTCGTGAACCGTTCGATTTGTTCAGCATATCCGGGTAAACTGTCGGGGCCTATTTTAATTATCGCTTCATTGAATATTCTGAAAAATGGAACTAAGTTATTGTGATTAAAATAGATACTATCTACCAGCTTTGTTGATGGAATGCTGAATACGAGCTTCTCAAACCTAATTATGGATTCCTTGTTCCCGCCGGTTTCCTGTTTGCACGAAACGGCTCCGATGACCATGATTAGGATAAGAATGCCTATTTTTGTTAGCGATATTGATCGGTTGGTCTTCATAAATGTACTGTTGAATACTAATGCCATTGACAAAACGTTAAAATTAGTGAAAACTTGCAATCGATATGAAAACAAAAATTTTTCTCACAGCAATTGCCTTTTTACTGGGCTTTTCCGGCATGTATGCCCAGCGGTCCGAACGAAGGCTTAGTTTTGGGATCAACCTCCAGCCGCATGTAAACTGGATGCATGCCGATGAAACTTCACTCAGTAATGGCGCCGTGCGTTTAGGAATGGAAGGCGGTTTGCGCATCGATTATAAATTTGAACGGTTTTATGCATTTTCTGTTGGCGTCAATCTGAACCAGACGGGAGGTAATATTATATATAAGGACGCCCTGGAACTTGAACTCGCTTCGGGTCATCAAATCCTTCAACCCGGTACCAAGGTTACCTACCGATTGCAGTTTGTTGAAATTCCGGTTGCATTAAAAATTATTATGCCGGAAATCGGATATTCCACCTGGTTTGCCGAAATTGGTCTGGATCCGATGTTTAATACCAGCGCCTTGCTGAGTGCAACTGATAATAACATTGATAAAGTTGAATTTGATCACGGTATCAGCCAGTTTAATCTGGCCTGGCATACGGGGATTGGTATAAATTATTCACTCGGAGGAAACCTGTGCTTGCAGTTTGCCCTGATGTATAAAAATACATTTTTGGATGTGACCCGGGAGAACGATATCCGGAAAGCAGATAATGCAAGGATAAATCAGGTAGGATTAAAAATGGGAATAGTATTTTGATTTATGAAAATTGCCATTGCACAATTGAATTTCCGCATTGCAGATTTCGACGGAAATTTGAGTTTAATGAAGGAAGCCATTAAAAAGGCTGAAAATGAATTTGTTGACCTGATTATTTTTTCGGAATTATCCATTTGCGGATATCCCCCTTTAGACTTGCTTGAACAGCGCGATTTCATCGACAAGTGTGATGAAACAGTCAGGCTTTTAACTGAGCATACCTCAAAAGTGGCCGTAATCGTTGGGAGCCCGGCAATAAATCCTAATGTGAAGGGCAAAAAACTTTACAATGCTGCTTATCTTCTGGCGGAAAACCGGGTTCAGGCTGTCAGGTTTAAAACACTCCTGCCTACCTATGACATCTTTGATGAATATCGATATTTCGAACCAAATACTGAATTTGATATTATTGACTTTAAGGGAATTAAAATTGCCCTAACCATCTGCGAGGATATCTGGGATGACCAGCCTGTTGAGAATACCTTTTCAAGAACCCGTTTATATACGGTATCGCCCATGGATATTTTAATCAGGCAAAATCCCGATATCATGGTAAATATTTCTGCAAGTCCTTTTGCGGCGAACAGGATAAATGCCCGTGAAGAAGTTTTACGCCAGAATGTAATTAAATATGGGATACCATTATTTTATTGTAATCAGGTTGGGGCAAATACGGAATTGATTTTTGATGGCACTTCGATGGTGCTGAATGGGAGAGGAGAGATTGCTGATAAGCTGCCATCCTTCGCCCCGGATGTCCGTTCATATGTCGTCGAGAGTTTAATAAACCCTATAGTTAGCCAGGTTGCGGGTTTTGAAAATAATCTCAGTGAGGAATATCGCTTAGGGATGATATATAAAGCGCTGGTTTTCGGCATTAAAGACTATTTTTCGAAGATGGGCTTTAAGAAGGCGGTTCTGGGCCTTTCAGGAGGGATAGATTCAGCGCTCACATTGGTATTGGCAGTTGAAGCACTTGGGGCACAGAATGTTCTTCCTGTAATGATGCCCTCCCCCTTTTCGTCCGGTCATTCAATCACTGATTCCATTCAACTTGCAGAGAATCTCGGCGTAAAATGCAGCCGCATTCCGGTTGATTCGATGATGGAGTCATTTTTGGAGCAGTTGAAGCCCGAATTTGGAGGATTACCCGAGGACGTAACGGAAGAGAACCTGCAAGCGCGGATCAGGGGAGTTATTCTGATGGCTTTAGCGAATAAATTCAATATGATTTTGCTGAACACCTCCAATAAAAGCGAAGCAGCTGTGGGTTATGCTACCCTTTATGGGGATATGAACGGTGGATTATCTGTTTTAGGCGATGTATATAAGACTGATATTTATAAGGTTGCGGCATTTATTAATAAAAATAAAGAAATAATCCCCAATAATATTTGCATAAAGGCTCCGTCAGCTGAATTGCGTCCCGGTCAGAAAGATAGCGACTCACTTCCTGAGTATAGTGTTCTTGATCCTATACTTTACCGGTACATTGAGTTGAAGGAACCTCTTGCAACCATTGTTTCAAGCGGATTTCCTGCGGAAGTGGTTGAAAAGGCAGCATCATTGGTCAACCGTAGCGAATATAAACGGTTTCAATCTCCGCCGATTCTCCGGGTGTCATCAAAAGCCTTTGGCATGGGTCGAAGAATGCCTCTGGTGGCAAAATATTAATTGGAAATTAAATTATTAATTCAGTTAATATTTTTGATTAATAATTTGCTTACCACTTTATATGTCCCTATTTTAGCGGAATTATGGCGATCTCAGCATCGGCGTATAATATGAAAAATAACTTTAACTTCATTTATTAACTTTTAATTAACATTATGAGTAAACACCTACGTTTAGGAAAGCTGCTCTGGATGTTTGGATTCGTCCTTACGTTCCTTGCAGTTAGCGGTAGTGTTGGATACGCTCAGCTGACATCGTTCTCGCTGTCAGGGAGTTCTCCAACAGTAACAATGGGGGTGATTGACAATGCAACCCATACGGTGTCGTTGACGGTACCGGTTGGAACATTGCCAGCACTCACCGTGCGACCTACCAATTTTACATTTGGTGGACTTGCACCTCAGCAAATTGCCCGGTTGTTCTGGACCGGCACACAGTATGCCGGACCTGCTGTGGGACTGGAAATGAACTGGGATTCATGGTTCACTTTCCCGGGAAGTGTATTCCGAGGTTTGGGGGGAGATATGTCATGGTTGAACTACCAGACCAATGATGCCTCACCTGCTCCCGGCTACCAGGCCTGGGTTGCAGTGGAAGTTACCACTTACAGCAACTATGACTGGAATTACCGTAACTGGATGGGGATTTACACTCATCGTACCATCTTATACGGAACCGATACTTATGTTAATTATCTGGTTACCATTACAGAATCTCCTTTCGTAATGGAGGGAAGTAACCAGGCTGAAATTATAACCTATGCAATTCCGGGAACCACTCCTGTTGTAACTCCTGTTGTTGCTACTACTACCGAAGGTGTTGATCAGGTAACCAATACAGTAACACTCTATGTTCCTTACGGTGAATTATGCACCATGGGTGCAGCTATGGCTACCAATTTTACAGTTAGCCCTGGTGCTGAACTGTATCTGACCTATACTCCTTGGTTAGGCTCATTCACTGATTTGCGCTCACATTCTGAATTATTGATGACATCGGGTACTTCTTTAGTGAATTATCTGTGCGCCAATGACAAGCTTCCTGCCGACGGTACCCAGATCTGGTTAACCGTAATGGCTGAGAGCGGATATATGGAAAACTATACCATATCTATTGTAGGTTCACCGGCCAGTCCTGAAAAGTTTCTGACAGGCTTAGATGGTAATACCGATGCATCAAGTATCATTACCGGTTTAACCGATTGTTTGGGTACTGAACGGCCAACAGTTGTCAGCCCTGGTGTTGCCAATGGTTTGGGTGGATTTGATTATACCCTTACATTGCTCACCGGAATAGACAATGATCCGCTCACCTTTACTTATGAAATTGCTCCATTATCAACAGTATTACCAGCTTCTCCGGCAGTTCACACTTTTACCAGTGGAAACAGCGGAGTTGCCTATGCATTCTCAATTGTTGTAACCGCTCAGGATTTAACAACGGCCACCTATCGGTTCATTCCTAACTGGATTGCTCCAAGCACCACAAAATCGCTTGATGCTTTCAGTTTAATGGTTCCTAAATTTGGCGGTGGTTTCTACGAAGCTGTAGGATCACTGAACAATGCAATTAAAACTTATACGGTACACGTACCTTACGGAACCCATCTGTCAAGTCCGGCTACCATGCTTGCTGCTAAATTCACCCTGTCTGATCAATATGCAATTCTGACTCATTCAGAAGATATCGGCACACGTCAGGTAAGTGAAGTTACCACCAACAACTATTCAGAACCGGTAGCTTTTACCGTATTCGATCAAGGTTGTGGTACACTTGAATATTTTGTGGTAGTTATAGAAGATGCTAACGCCGGTAATGACATTATTTCGATCGGATTCAGCGGAACCGGTGATGATTTTTGCTATGAGGAAACTCCTGGCTATACCCCCTGGACTTTTACCGGCAACTTCAACCTAGGCAGCGATCCTGGTGATAAAACCGTTGATGGTTTCTGGACATTGACCGTTCCTTACGGAACCAATCTGTCAACCTTTACTACCACTCCGGTATTATCAAGCGGCGCCACCATGGATCCTGCTACCATTACCGGTTATACCGTGCCTTTTCATGTTACTGTAACCGCCGCCAATGGTGTTTCACGGAAACATTTCCTGCTGAATATTCTTGTTGCTGAACCGAGTGATGCTCATTTGCTGACCTCATTCAATTTCCTGGCAGCCAATAACCCTGGTTTAGGTGCTGACGTAACCGGTACGGTTAACGAAGGTACTCACCGTGTGGATGTTGTTGTTCCATGGGCTACCGATCTGTCTGCACTGACAGCATCGTTTACCATGAGCACGCATGCTTGTGTTTTCATTAACGGTCCTGGCTTAACTGATCATAGCCTTCAGGTTTCAGGCGTTACAGTTAATGACTTTACCAATCCTCTGACTTACACAGTTGTTTCTCAGGCTGGAGCACCGGATGAAGGTTATTATAATGTAGTAGTAACTAAAACTCCTGCTGATACCCACAATGAACTTACCGGTTTGGCAATTACCGGACAGACTGACTGTCTGACCAGTTCCCTGACCAGCGAGATCACCGGAGCCAGTCCTGCTTATGTAGTTCGTCTGCGCAACGTTCGCGATGCTGGAAAAGAACTGTCCGTAAGCTTCACCATCCCAGCTCTGGCAACTGCAAGTCATACTTCACCTGTTACCTGGACTCCGGTTGGAAACACTCCGTTGACCATTACGGTCACTTCACAGAGTGGTGATGCTGTTGACTACACGATCACCCCGAACTGGGTTGTTCCAAGTACGCTGAAGCAGATTACCGCTTTCTCCTTTGAGCCTTATGTAACTCCTGCCGGAACCGGCAACATGCAGTTACACATGACTCACGGCGGAGCGATCAACGAAGCTGCCAAAACGATCACTGTTCATGTTCCTTACGGAACCGACGTGACCGCACTGAAAGCTACTTTCACGCTGAATGATAAGTATGCAAGATTAACTCACTCAGAAGAGAATCTTGACCTGCGCGTTCCGCAGACCAGCGGTTTGAGCCCGATCAACTATACCACCCCAGCTGCTTTCACCGTATACGATGAAGCTTGCAACACGGTTGAGTATTTTGTAACGGTTATCGTTGATCCGAATGCCGGCAACCTGATTTCTAGCCTGACTTTTGCAGGAAAGGAATATCAGAATTGCGCATCCTGTGAGGCATTTACCCCTGCAGGAGGAACTGTTTCCCTGACTGGAAATGCTTTCACGGTAACCGTTCCTTACGGTACGGCTATGACCGGCTTCGAATTGAGCGGTGTGATATCAGAAGGTGCCACCGTTTCACCGGCACTCTCCACGATTACCTCGGCTTCTTTCGGAACCCCGATCACCCTCACGGTTACGGCTGCTGACGGTGTGGCTACCAATGTATACACAGTAACTTTTGTAAGAGGCGCTGCCCTTACCGGAACTCAGCTGATCACCTTCGGATTTGAAGATCATAACAATGGTCTGACCGCTGATGTGTGGACACTGACTCCGATCAATCACAATACCCTGCGTATTGATATTGAACTGCCTTACGGTGTTAGCCTGACTAACCTGGTTTCGAGCTTTACCCATTCCCCAATGGCTTGTGTGTTTATCAACGGACCTGGCACCACCGACAAAACCCTGAAATGTTCAGGTACGGCACCGGGCAATGATTATACCCATGCAGTTACCTATACGGTAGTTGCCCAGAATGGTAATGAAGCCTATTATAATGTATATGTTAAGAACACCCCTCCGGCAACCGACAAATGGCTGAATAGCTTTGTTGTTACCGGTTTGCCACGCTGCTTCTCGAACCTGACTTACGGTTTGAGCGAAACAGCCAGTGCACTGGGTGTTGTTACCCGCACGGGTAATGCTATCAATATCAGTGTAAAAGCCGGTACCGACCTGACCAACCTGACTGTTGGTTTCGCCATCCCGACCACTGCTACGGTTAGCCCGAACCCGGCTACCACCCATAACTTCTCTTCCCCGGTTGCCTTCACGGTAACGGCACAGGATGGTTCGACTGCTGTTTATACAGTAACCGTTACCCCGCGTGCATCGAACGGCGAAAAGAAGATCCTGACCTATACTTTCCCGACTGCCACCTCATCTACGATTGATGAAACAGCCAAGAAGGTTGATGTTTGGGTACCATGGGCCACCAACCTGCACGGTTTGGTTGCTACCTTCACGCTTTCGAGTGGTGCCGAGATGACCCATTCAGAAGACATCCAGGTATTGCAGACCAGCGGATCTTCAGCAAATGATTTCACCACACCGGTAGCGTATACCGTATGGGCTGAGAATTGTACCTCTGTTGAATATTTCGTGACTGTTCACATTACCCCGAATACCAATACCGGTATTTCACAGTTCACTTTCACCACCACCGGTTGCGGATGCGATCTGGGCGTAAAAATTGATGACTATGCCCGTCGTATTTATATCAGAATCCCGAACCGCGATGCTAATGGCGTGTTGATCAGCCTGACGAGTCTGGCCCCATCCGTTATTGGAATTGCCAACGGCGCAACGATCTCTCCGGCAGTTACCGTAGCACAGAACTGGACCAACGGTCCGGTTAAGTACACCGTAACCGCTCCTGACGGAGTCACCAAAGCCGACTGGATGGTTTCAGTTGTGAATCCTCCGTGTACCGCTACCGACATCCTGACCTATAAATTTGTGGATGGAATAAATTCCACCACCCAGGCCAGCTTCCAGGTAGGGAATGCCGTGATTGATGCCGCTACCCATACCGTAATTGTTACGGTTAAGCCGAATACGGATCTGAAAACGATCTATACCTATTCCACGTTGAGTTGTGGAGCCAGCATCTGCTGCACCGCCGGAAATTGCGCCGGTACCGCTCTTGATTTCAGCACGGAAGGCAACTGTCGCACCTGCGTGGTTAAAGCCCAGGATGCAACCGTTACCCAGGACTGGACGATTTGCGTGAAGTTCCAGGATCTGACCATTCCGGTGGTTACCACCTGGAGTGTGATGGCTTACAATTGCCTGGACAGCGTAGCCGTTCAGTCGAACGAAGCCGGCCGGGTATTCCTGGTCAATGAGAGCAAAGTGGTTAATAATGTTCCTGTATACAACCTCGCTGACTGGACCGGTTCTACTTCAGTTGCCACCAGCGTAGCCAAGATGGTTGCCGACCGCATGGGAGCTTATGCTACTATCGCTAATGCCAATGATACCGTTTATGTAAAAACCAGTGGTTTGTACAGTGGTATTTACTATGCATACTCCGTAGACAACTCCGGTAACATCAGCTGCATCAGTGCCCAGCGTGTATATCTTGACATCTGTGATGTTGAGGTGGCCACGATGTGCGACCTGCGTGGTCAGCCGATGGTTTACCGCTACACCCTGACCGGTGAAGTATTTGTAACCTACGAAGAAACCCGTACCGGTGGTAACCTGAAATATGTTCAGGATGCAACCTGCGGGATTAAGATTGTCGACAAGCTGAATGGAATGAAAGTATCCTACGGTGTAGGCCAGGGCCTGAAAAACCTTCGCGGAACCTTGGATAACAGTGGTGTTGATCTGACTTTCATCCCGGATTGCTGCTATGCTCCGACTCTGACGACTACCGGCAACGTGGTTGCCCCGATTGAACTCAGCTGGGATCAGTTCAAAGCTGACTGCTATGGTTCAGGAAGTGCCAAAATGTACGAATCGATGCTGGTAAAAATTACCACCCCGATGATTGCATTTGATGACTATGATGCTATTCACCCGAACTGGATGTTCAATGTCGGACATGCTTCTGACCTTGCTACCACCAATGCCATGGGCGGATATGAATATTTCATTCAGAGCGAATTCAACAGTTCCCTGATCGGTACTCCGATTCCGACGGTTCCGGCTTACTACACAGGTATTCGTACCAACGTAAACTGGGGTTCGGTATACGGTTTGATCACTCCCCGGAAAGCTGCTGACATTGTTGTGCTGACGGCTCCGGTTATCACCGGCAACCCGAATCCTGCCCTCATCGGCGGTGTAGTGGTTGGCCTGTGCGGAACGGTTAATATCAAGATTTACAACGAAGGTGTTGGCAATGCCACCATTACCGCTCTGTATCTGGATGATGCCGCTGCTACTGATGGATTCAACCTGTTAACTCCTCCGGCTGTTCCCTTTACCCTGGGTACCTGGACCAGCAATTCGGTAACGGTTAACTTCTGCCCGACGGTAGCTGGTAACAAAACCACTTACCTGGTAGTAGAATATGGTGTAGGTCAAGTTCTTCGTATTCCGATCAACGGAACCACGATGTTGATTTACCCATTGCCATTCAGCGAAAACTTCAACGCAAGCACACCGCCTGCAGCCTGGAATTCCAAAAACCTGATCTTCGGCAACTACGGCAACGGGTTGACCGCTGACAACGGTTATCTGTACGGTTGGTCATGGGTCACTCCAAAGAGTGCCAAGCCGATCTACCTGATCACTCCTGGAATTGACATGAGAGGTGCTTCGCATCCGATTCTGACCTTCCGCTACGGAACGGTTTATGATTCCTATTTCCGCGTGGACATTTCCACCGACTACACCAACTGGACCACCCTGAAAGATTGGGGATGGCATACACTGGGCGTAGCCAAGAGCGCTACCTATACCGTTGATCTGAGTTCATTCGCAGGTCAGATCGTATATGTTCGGTTCTACTCTGCACAGGGTAACTACTTTGGGGTGGATGACGTATTGATTCAGGAACAGGTGACTACTCCGATTCCGTCTGTCACACCGCTTATCGCTGATTTCGGTGGCGTACAGGTTGGACAAACCGGTACCATTCACGTAACTTTAATTAATAAAGGCGTCAGCATTCTGAAAGTTAAAGGTACGGCCATCGTTGCTCCGAGCGTATTCGGATTAACCGATACCAATACCTATCCGGTTGAAGTGACCAACAATGGATACTATGCTTATTCCATCAATGGAAAAGAGAGTGTAGAATTTGATGTGACCTTCTCCCCGACTGACATCGGTGCAAAAACTGGTAAGATTGTTATCACCTACGGATTGTATAATGAGCAAACCATTGAAATCCCGATGAAGGGTGAAGGTTTGAGCTGCTACACCGCCGCAGAAGCAACCATCGGACAGAACTATGCTCCGAGCCAGAATACCTGGTTCAAGTACACCGCTGATAAATTCTCGATTGTTGAAGTTACCAGTTGTGATGCCCATCAGGATCTCGTAACCGATGAATATGCATGGGATACTTTCCTGTACCTGTATTCAGATTGCGAAGGCACCCTGATTGGATCGAATGATGACATGGAAGGTGCTTGTGTATACAACCGCGCTTCCTCGAGTGTAACGACCACCGTTAATGCAGGTGAAACCATCTACATTTTCTGGCCGCTGTCATTCCCGACCGCACAGCATGCTTATGAAGGATTCTATTTCAACATCAACGTCAGCTATCCGGTTGATGGTGACGTTTGCGAAAATGCAATTCCTCTGACCCTGCCGGTTGTCAATCATTTTGGAACCACCCGTGGCTTCAACGATGACTACGACGTATCCCCGTGTTCACCATTCTCCAATTACATGGATGGTAACGACAAGGTTTACACCATCAGCTTACCTTACGAAGGTTACTTGACGGCTAACATCCTTGGCGCTTACGGTTCAGTTCACGTATTGGATATTTGCCCGACCGAAACTTTGGAGAAATTCCATTGCAAGCTCTTTATCGGCGGACCAAACGGCGGACAGAATGAGAAGAAGATTGCTGCCGGTACCTATTTTGTTATCATTTCAACCTGGTCACCTCCGCAGACTGTTGATTATCTGTTAAACATGAGTTTCCGTGGAACAGGTGTCGACAACAGCGAACTGATGAGTAACCTGAACGTTTATCCTAACCCGACAAACGGTAAGTTTACGGTAAGCATCAGCAATACTGAAGCTCTGGACATGACCCTTGAACTGGTTAACATTTCAGGACAGGTTGTTTATCGCAACGAAGTAAAAGCTGCTTACAGCTACAATGAAGATATTGACGCTACCACATTTGCAAAAGGTGTTTATTACCTGAAAGTAAATAACGGTAAAGGTGTTAAAATCGAAAAAGTAGTTATTCAGTAGGTACTGCTTCTAATATAAAAGAGAGCCCCGGATCACTCCGGGGCTTTTTTTTATGTAAATATTTGCAAGTATTGTAGATAATATATACTTTAGCCACATTGTAGGGAGTGGTGTATCCGCGCCTTGCGATCTTGAATAGAAATAGTAAGTAACTTTAATTCTAATTTTTAACTTTAATTTTTTAACATTATGTTTAAACACCTACGTTTAGGACGACTGTTGTGGATGTTTGCATTCGTGCTGACATTCGTAACAGTGGGTAGTAAAGCGGGTTACGGACAGCTGTCGGAGGTGCTCACCTTCTCGGCTGCCGGTACTCCTGCTATTACGCTCGGACCTGGCGGGATTGACAACGTGACCAATACGATCGACCTTCGGGTTCCGTATTACACTGACGTCACTACCCTGACTGATCCAAGGGTTACCACTTTTACGGTATCTCCTGGCGCCTCGCTGCATTTCATCGGAACTGCACAGTATGGCGGACTTTACACCGGACTTCCTGCTGCTTTGGTATCAGGAACCAGTACCATTGTTTACTCCACTGACGATCCTTCGATTGCAGGTAACCAATTCTGGTTAACCGTATTAGGATCAGCCAATGACATGGAGAACTACATGGTAACGGTAAGTAATACTCCTCCTACATCTACTAAAACCCTCAGCCTGACCAGTATTACTGGTTTAGTTGATTGCTACGGTGATGCAAGAACTACTGCTGTAAGTGCTCCTGTTGCCAATGCACTGGGTGGCGCTGATTACACCATCACTCTCCTCACCGGACCTGATGGCAATAAAGATCTGACCTTTAACTACACTGTTGTTACAGATGTACTTCCTGCTCCTGGTGTTAGTCCGATTTCCGGATCCACCTATAACTTCGGTATCAGTGCAACCGGTCCTTATATTGTGACCGTAACCGCTCAGGACCTGACAACTGCTCAGTATCGTTTTTATGCCAACTGGGTAACTCCAAGCAACATTAAGACTCTTGCTACTTTCGACCTTTTAGTTCCTAAAGTTGTTGGTCCGGGTAACTTTGTTGCTCCAGGTACCCTTGACAATGCTACCAAAACCTATGCAGTTACTGTTCCTTACGGTACCAACGTTACCAATCTTGCCGCACAATTTACCCTGACTGATCAATATGCTATATTGACTCACTCAGAAGATTCAAAATTGCGTCAGGTTAGTGGAACAACTCAGAATAACTACACTGATCCGGTAGCTTTTACCGTTTACGATCAGGGTTGCGGAACTTTGGAATATTTTGTAGTTGTTACCGTTGCTCCTAATGCAGGTAATGATATCAGTTCACTGCAGTTTGCCGGTACAGTTCTGGAAACATGTGATGATTCAAGTATGCCTTACGAAGGTGATTTCACCTTGAATGGCGAACCTGGTTCATTGGTTCCACCTACTATGCTTACATTAACTGTTCCTTACGGAACTGACCTGTCAGATTTTGATCTGACCCCGGTTATTCCTGTAGGAGCTACCTATGCTCCTGTTGTAACCAGCGCCGTTGACGGTGTACCTTTTACTATTACCGTGACTGCCGCTAACGGCATTTCACAGAAAGTATATACCGTTACCATCAATGTAGGACCACCAAGTACAGAAGCCAAGATTTTAACTTTTAACTTTTTAGCTGCTGACAATGCTGGTGTTATTCCCGCTAACGTTACTGGTGATGTTGATGAATCAACTCACAGGATTGACCTCGTAGTTCCCTGGGGAACTGATGTAACCGAACTGGTTGCTTCATTTACGAGTTCACCCAATTCATGTGTTTTCATTAACGGACCTGGCATCACTGACCAAGCTCGTCAGACTACCAGTGTTACTGTAAATGATTTCACCGGACCTTTGACTTATACCGTTGTTGCTCAGGATGGTACCACTGAAGGCTATTACAATGTTGTAGTAACTTTTGTACCTGCTGATACCCACAATGAACTTACCGGTTTGGCAATATCCGGACAGGCTGACTGTCTGACCAATTCCCTTACCAGCGAGATCACCGGAGCCAGTCCTGCTTATGTCGTTCGTCTGCGCAACGTTCGCGATGCCGGAATAGAACTGACCGTAAGCTTCACCATCCCGGCTCTGGCAACTGCAAGTCATACTTCGCCTGTTACCTGGACTCCGGTTGGAAACACTCCGTTGACCATTACAATCACTTCACAGAGTGGTGATGCTGTTGATTACACGATCACCCCGAACTGGGTTGTTCCAAGTACTCTGAAGCAGATTACCACTTTCTCATTTGATCCTTATGTATCTCCTGCCGGAACCGGCAACATGCAGTTACATATGATTCACTCAGGTGCTATTGATCAGACTGCCAAAACCATCACCGTTCATGTTCCTTATGGAACTGACGTTACCGGTTTGAAAGCTACTTTCACCCTGAATGATATGTATGCAAGATTAACTCACTCAGAAGAGAATCTTGACCTGCGCGTTCCGCAGACCAGCGGATTGAGCCCGATCAATTATACTACACCTGCTGCTTTCACCGTATACGATGAAGCTTGCAACACGGTTGAGTATTTTGTAACGGTTATCGTTGATCCGAATGCAGGTAATGATATTACCGGTTTAACTTTTGCAGGTCTGGAATATCAGAATTGCGAAAGCTGCGAAGAGGGTACGCCGGCTTCCGGTTCAGTTTCTTTCGTAGGTACCGATATTACTGTTACTGTTCCTTTCGGAACCAATCTTTCAGACTTTGACATCGCTGCTGAAGTTTCACTCGGAGCAACCGTATCACCTGCACTGACTACAATTACCAGTGCTACCGTTGATACCTGGATTCCTCTTACTGTTACTGCTGCTGACGGTGTTGCCACGAAAGCTTACAGAATCAAATTCGTAAGAGCTGCTGCCCTTTCCGGAACTCAGCTGCTTACCTTCGGTTTCGAAGCTGATAATAATAGTCTGACTGCCGATGCATGGACTCTGACTCCGATCGACCATACAACTTTGCGTATTGATATTGAACTGCCTTACGGTGTTAGTCTGACTAACCTGATCTCCAGTTTTACGCATTCACCTATGGCTTGTGTATTTATTAACGGTCCGGATCTTACCGACAAGACCCTGAAGTGTTCAGGTGAAGGTCCAGGTAATAACTATACCAATGCCGTTACTTATACCGTAGTTGCACAGAATGGCAATGAAGCTTATTATAATGTATATGTTAAGAACACCCCGCCGGCAACCGACAAATGGTTGAATAACTTTGTTGTTACCGGTTTGCCACGTTGCTTCTCTAACCTGACTTACGGGTTGAGCGAAACTCCTGCTGCATTGGGTGTTGTAACACGCACGGGTAATGCTATTAACATTAGCGTAAAAGCTGGGACTGTATTGACTAACCTCAATGTTGCCTTTGCAATTCCTGCTACTGCTACTGTTAGTCCGAACCCGGCTACCACTCATGACTTCTCCAGTCCGGTTGCCTTCACGGTAACTGCTCAGGATGGTTCAACTACTGTATATACTGTTACAGTTACCGTACGCCCTGTTAATGGTGAAAAGAAGATCCTGACTTACAATTTCAGTGTAGCTACTTCTTCTACTATTAACGAAGTTGCAAAAACTGTTGACGTATGGGTACCATGGGCTACCAATCTGAACGGTTTGGTTGCTTCATTTACTCTTTCGAGTGGTGCAGAAATGACCCATTCTGAAGATATTCAGGTATTGCAAACATCTGGTGTTACACCTAACGATTTCACCACTCCGGTAGCTTATACCGTTTGGTCAGAAAGTTGCTCATCAGTTGAATACTTTGTAACTGTACATATTACTCCTGACGTAAACACAGGTATTTCACAGTTCACCTTCTCCACCACCGGTTGTGGTTGCGGTTTAGGAACTACGATTGACTCCTATGCACGTCGTATCATTGTAAAACTTCCTAACAAAAATGCAAACGGTGCAGCAATCAGCCTCGCAAGTCTGGCTCCTTCTGTTATCGGTATTGCTAACGGCGCTACAATCAGCCCGGCAGTTACCGCTGCACAGAACTGGACCAACGGTCCGGTTAAGTACACCGTAACAGCTCCTGACGGAGTTACAAAAGCTGACTGGATGGTATCAGTTGTTAACCCACCATGTGTTGACACCGATATTTTAAGCTGGAATTTTGTTGAAGGTAGTTCTACTGCTTCATGGCAGGTTGGTGCTTCAGTTATCAATACAACTGATCATACCATCTGGGTTACTGTTAAACCGAATACTTCTCTGAAATCTCTGTTCGCCAGTACAACTCTCAGCTGCGGTGCAAGCATTTGCTGCAACGTTGAAGGTTGCGCAGGAACTGCAATTGACTTCAGCGAAAATATGTGCCATACTTGCGTAGTTAAAGCTCAGGACGAGACTGTTACTCAGGATTGGACTATTTGCATTAAATACCAGGATGTTACTCTTCCGGTTGTTACAACCTGGAGTGTTATGGCATACAACTGCCTTGACAGTGTTGCTGTTAAATCAAACGAAGCTGGATATGTATTCATCGTAAACGCAAGCAAAATTACCAACCTGTTGCCTTATTACAATTTGGCAGACATGACTGGAACAACTTCAGTTGCTACCAGTGTTGCTAAAATGGTTGCTGACCGTATGGGTGCTTATGCTGCTATTGCAAACGCTAACGATACCGTTTTTGTTAAGACCAATGGTCTGTACAGTGGTATTTACTATGCTTTCTCAGTTGACAAATCAGGTAACATCAGCTGCATCAGCGATCAGAGATTATATCTTGACATCTGCGATGTTGAAGTTGCTACCCTTTGCGACCTTCGCGGTCAGCCAATGGTTTATCGTTATACCCTTACCGGTGAAGTATTCGTTACATACGAAGAAACCCGTACCGGTGGTAACCTGAAATATGTTCAGGATGCAACCTGTGGTATTAAAATCGTTGACAAATTGAATGGCCTTAAAGTGGCTTACAACGTGGGTACAGGTTTGACCAATCTCCGTGGTTTGTTAGACAACAGCGGTGTTGACCTTACCTTTATTCCTGATTGCTGCTATGCTCCAACTCAGAGTTCTACCGGTAACGTAGTTGCTCCGATTAACCTTACCTGGGATCAGTTCAAAGCTGATTGTTATGGTTCAGGTTCAGCCAAAAAATACGAATCGATGCTGGTAACCATTACCACTCCGATGATCGCATTTGATGACTATGATGCTATTCACCCGAATTGGATGTTCAATGCCGGACATGCTTCTGACCTTGCTACCACCAATGCTATGGGCGGATATGAATACTACATTCAGAGTGTATTCAACAGTTCATTAATCGGAACTGCTATCCCAACCTTGCCAGCTTACTATACCGGTATTCGTACCAACGTAAACTGGGGTTCTGTATATGGTTTGATCACACCTCGGAAAGCCGCTGACATCGTAGTATTAACTGCTCCGGTTATCACTGCCAACCCGAATCCTGCAAGTGTAGAAGGCGTTCTGCCGACCACCTGCAAATCGATCGTTGTTACTATTTTCAACGAAGGTGTTGGTAATAGCAGTATTACCGCTCTCTATCTTGATGACAATGCCGCTGTTGACGAATTTAACATCGTTAATCCTCCGGCAGTTCCTTTCACTTTGGCTACTTGGACCAGCAAACAGGTTACTATTTCATTCTGCCCGCTTAATGCAGGTGACGAAACAACTAATCTGATTGTTGAATATGGTACTGGTAAAACTTTGGTTGTTCCTATCAACGGAAAAACCGCTATTATCAATGCTATTCCTTATTGCCAGAACTTCAACGATCCATTCCCCACTGGCGGCATGGGTAGTTACAACGGATGGGAACCTAACCCGGAAAATGGTAGCAGGTTGTCTGTTTATCCTTCAACCGCATGGTTTACTTTCGACACCTCAGTTCCTATGATTCTGAGACCGAGAGAAGCTACAGCTGTCGCAAGAAGGCCAGCTTATCTTTTCACACCAGGTTTCGCTATTACCGGAGCTGATCCAGTATTGAGCTTTGTAGAGGCTACCTTTACTGATTTCAATACAGGAGCTAATGCTGCCAATCCTAATTCTGGTGGTGTAGCCAATAGCCCTCTGAATATTTATGTTTCTACTAACGGAGTTACCTGGACTTTACTGGAAACTGTTAATACAGCCAGTATGCCAGTAGTTGACCCGAGCCTTAGCAGAAATGATCCTTGGAGAACAAGAAACATTTCACTGTCCGCTTTCAGTGGCCAGTCGGTATGGTTCAAATTCGAAGCTGGTTGTGTCAATAATGAGTATTATTATTGGGGTATTGACAACATGTGTATCCAGGACCGTATCACTACTCCGATCATCGTTGGAACACCTAACCCAGGTGCTTTCGGTGGTGTTCAGGTTGGTGCTACCGGAACTTTGGCCTTCAGTTTGAAGAATGCTGGTATCAGCGTCCTGAAAATTAAGAAAGTTGAAGTTGTTGGAACTTCATTCACACTAGTTGATACGAACGTTTATCCGATGGAAGTAACAGATGGTCCTGGAACATGGGCTTATACTCTTGGTAACGCCGGATCAGAATGCGCCTTCTCAGTAGATTTCAAACCTACCGATATTGGTGTTAAAACTGGTAAAATTGTTGTTACCTATGGCTTGTACAGTGATATGACCTACGAAATCGCCCTTTCAGGTGAAGGTCTTAGCTGC
Source organism: uncultured Bacteroidota bacterium (assembly GCA_942493265.1). Lineage (GTDB taxonomy): Bacteria > Bacteroidota > Bacteroidia > Bacteroidales > UBA12481 > UBA12481. The sequence goes on along the minus strand of OW818688.1, from coordinate 5,151,644 downwards.
TACACTGCTGCTGTTGCAGAAAAAGGACAGAACTATGCTCCAAGTCAGAACACCTGGTTCAAGTACACCGCTGATAAATTCTCGATTGTACAGGTAACCAGTTGCGATCCGCACCAGGATCTCGTTGGAACTGAATATGCTTGGGATACTTTCCTGTATGTTTATTCAGATTGCGAAGGAACCCTGATTGGTTCACATGATGATATGGAAGGTGCTTGTGTATACAACCGCGCTTCTTCGAGTGTTCAGACCGTAGTTAATGCAGGTGAAACCATCTACATTTTCTGGCCTCTGTCATTCCCGACCGCACTGTATGCTTATGACGGATTCTATTTTAACATTAACGTTACTTATCCTACCGATGGTGATGTATGTGAAAATGCTATTCCTTTGACCTTACCTGTTGTTAATCATTTTGGATCAACTGTTGAATTCAATGATGATTATAACATCAGCCCTTGCTCACCGTTCTCCAACTACATGGATGGTAACGATAAAGTTTACACCATTACAACCACTGAAGAAGGTTACCTCGTTGGTACTATCTTAGGTGCTTATGGTTCAATCCACGTACTTGATGTTTGCCCGAAAGAAGAACTTACAAAAGATCATTGTAAAGCCTTCACAGGTGGACCTAACGGTGGTACTGGTTTCCGGAAAAAAATCCAGGCTGGTACTTACTTTGTAATTATTTCAACCTGGGCTCCGCCGCAGACTGTTGACTATTTACTCAACCTGAGTTGGGAAAGTGGTTCAGCTGTTGTTGACGCTGACCTGACTAGTTCAATGACTGTTTATCCGAACCCAACCAATGGTAAGTTCTCAGTTAGCATCAGTAATCCTGAAGCTATGGATATGACACTCGAACTGGTTAATATATCAGGACAGGTTGTTTATCGCAACGAAGTAAAAGCTGCTTACAGCTACAATGAAGACATTGACGCTACCACATTTGCAAAAGGTGTTTATTACCTGAAAGTAAATAATGGTAAAGGTGTTAAAGTTGAAAAAGTAGTCGTTCAGTAAGTACTGCTTCTTAAATAAAAGAGAGCCCCGGAGAAATCCGGGGCTTTTTTTTGTACTTTTTTTAAGGGCCTTTAGTAGAGGGAAGCGGTCCCGTTCCCGCCTTCGCGGGAATGACAGTTCCCGCCTGCGCGGGAATGACAGAAAAGGGATTGGTGGGTAGGCGAAAGAGCACCCGAACTTCCCTCGGAGAAGTGTCATCTACCACCGAGTGATCCTCGGAGAGGTGTCATTTACTACCGAGTGACCCTCGGAGAGGTGTCATCCCGGCGAAAGCCGGGACCGTGTCGCTCTACCGAGAGGCCTTTGGGTGCTCTCCCGGCTCGGGATACCCTCGAAGAAGGTAAGCATTCGGTGAACCCCGTATTGTACTGCTAAAAAAACTCCCCGATTTTCAGAGAGTCTCTTAAATGTTCAGAGACCTATGATAGATCTATGATAGGATTGCTAGATTTTCAGAGCTTTTTGAAAGAAAATTGTGCGGGAGCAGCTCGTCCAGGTTTTTGGAATAGTCGTTATCGTAGTCATGGACGTGGTTCAGGAAGTATACGAGCCAATCACGGAAGTTAATCCCATGAGCCTTGCAGCAACCAAACATCGTGTACATAATGGCCGCATTTTCGGCAGCATCATGGTTTCCACAGAACAACCACGCCTTTCTTCCCATGGCGACCTGCCTGATAGCATTCTCCGCGAGGTTATTGTCCATTTTAAGCCTACCGTCCAGGTGATACCGGGTCAACTTGTGGTACATGCCGTACGTGTAGTGGATGGCTTTCCCAATCCGGCCCTTGGGCAACACCTTCGGGTATTCGCTGACCATCCATTTCTCGAAGGCCACCATGATGGGATAGGAAAGACGGGAACGAAGATCAGATCGCTCTTTAAAGGAAAGGTATTCCTCATCGGCGCGCCTTTCCACGGCATAGAGCAGGCCGATTTGCTCCAGGGCATACTCCGCCCTGGCTTTGTCTTCGGTCAATGCTTCGGTATATCGTCGCCTACAATGCGCCCAGCACCCAATCGGCAAAACACCCTTCTTGTTTTCGTACATGTCGTATACCGCGTACCCGTCACTTTGTATCACCCCCTGATAGTTCCGGAACAGTTCCAGCGCGACTTTCTGTGCCCGCGAACCCTGGTCGTAATGGAAGAAGACCAGGTCCTCCATCACTGCCCGGACCATCCAGAGGTATCCTTTCACTGTTTTGTGCTTTTCGTTGTTAATGATCGGGATCGTGGTCTCGTCCGACTGGATGTAATCGGTTTGCAGCACCAGCTCCCTGATCCGGTAATAAGAGGGTCGCAGCAGGTCGGCTACTTCTTGATGCCAGCCGTTGACCGTGGTAGGCGGGATGCTGATGCCAAGCTGTTTGAACATTTGGAGCTGCCGATAGAACGGCAGATGATTGACGTATTTATCAATGGTCAGATCGGCCAACAGGGTGGCACCGGCATAGCTCCGGGGAATCGGCAAAGCGGGCATGACTGCCGTAATAACCGGACTGGCAACCTCCTGATTTTTGTCCCTGAGAACAAACTTGTGACGGATGATCCGGGTAACAAAAAACGTAGCCGGTTGGCGTTCCAGCATCTCGGTGACTTCGGGTTCCAGTTCCACCCATACATCTGGATTGATGGTATCCTTATCCATTCCTTCGGGATACAGATGAACTTCTTTTCTGGGAAGACTCTTCGGGAGCGGCTGACGCAGCGGGTGAACCTTGGCTTTCTCCTTCTTTATCAAGGACTTATTTTTGAACTCTTCGATCTCGGCTTGCGCGCTGGTGGCCAGTTCCTTCTCCTCCGGAAGCAGGTCCAGTCCGTCAAAATCCAGGATCCTCAGCTGAGCATCTTCCTGGATAAACCGTTCGCTGGACTTTCCCCATACCTTACGCTTGAGATACTCAACCTGCTGCTGGAGGGAAAGGATCTGGAGGTCCTTTTCACCGAGTTGATTTTGGAAAGAGGCTCTTTCTTTCTCGAAGTCCTCATACCCTTCAATTTGGCTCTGGAGCCTGGAGGCTTCCCGGTAAAGCCGGTCACGTTCTTCGAGTATTTCTTGCAGAAAAAGGGTCTCTTCCGTTGTCATTCTTACTTGCTCTTAACGAGAGCAAATATACTGATTGACAATGATATAACCAATATTATCTGCTATAAAACATTCCTTTTTCTATCTTTTTTCCACCTTTTCCTGGACCGGTTTCCTTCGGCCGAAACGCCCCGGACCATCATCATCAGCTCCTGCCAACTGGTATGAAAAGTGTTGGTTTCCCCGTCAAAAGATGGCAAGGTGAACGTTCCGGATTCCAACTTCATGTGATAGATCACCAGTCCGCCGCATTCCAGATGCAACACCTTCATGCTCGTGCACGACCGGTTGATGAAAATGAAGACCTCTCCATCCTGAACGTTGCGCTGCATCAGGTTGGTCACGATGCCGCTCAGGGTATAAAAACTCTTACGCATATCCGCAGGATAGGCATAGAGGTAATAGTTCATGGATGCTGTCAGGCTGAACATCGCTTCACCGGGCAAGGAACAACAAGGACCGAAGCGTCTCCAGGTCGGCGTCACCGCGAAGTTTGAGCGTGACGCCATTTGGGTAGGTAATCTCGCAGAAGCTTTCTTTGTCCGGCCCGGCATCTGGTTGAGCAGCCCTGTTGGTTGGATTTAGCCGCCGATGATTGTTTAGTCCATTGTCGATGACAAGCGGAACAAACCCTCTCGCCGGTGCAAGCTGGTTCTTCAGCCGGCGCTGCCAGTAAAAAAACTTGGCTTCGTTTATCCGCTGGTTTGAACAGTAGGACCTGATGGATAAGCCCGATTCCAGATAGTCGTCATAGATCACCTTAAATGCTTCTGCTGTTAACATAGTTTTGGGTTTTACTCGCAGACAAAACTATGCGGCGACCGGGCTTTTATAATACGGGGTTCACCGAATGCTTACCGAAGAAGTGTCACCCACTACTGAACTACCCACGGAGAGTTGTCATCCCGGCGAAAGCCGGGACCGTGTTGCTCTACCGAGAGGCCTTTGGGTGCTCTCCCGGCTCGGGATACCCTCGAAGAAGTGTCACCCACTACTGAACTACCCACGGAGAGTTGTCATCCCGGCGAAAGCCGGGACCGTGTCACCCTACCGAGAGGCCTTTGGGTGCTCTCCCGGCTCAGGACACCCTCGAAGAAGTGTCACCCGCTACTGAACTACCCACGGAGAGTTGTCATCCCGGCGAAAGCCGGGACCGTGTCGCTCTACCGAGAGGCCTTTGGGTGCTCTCCCGGCTCTGAACGGAGTTGAATTAGTGATAGCTCTAAAAGGCATGCTGGGTAAGGAACGCGGTCCCGTCGTTCGACGTGATGACACCTCTCCGAGGGAAGTTCAGTGGTAAGCACAAAAAAAAGCCCCGGATTTCTCCGGGGCTCTTTAAGAATATATATGGAAGGATTTAGGTGAAACGTATTATTGTACCACCACTTTCTGAACTTTTACTTCTTTTCCGTTGTTCAGGGAGAGGAAGTATAAGCCTTTAGCTAATTTGTTATCAATAGTTTCAGTATAGTTGATTACACCTGAAACTTTATTCTGATAAATGACCTGGCCCTGGATATTGGATAGGGTGATAAAAAGGTCGGAAACAGAAGCATTCGCGATTTCCACAGTAAATGCACCCGAGGTTGGATTCGGATAAACATTGAATGAAGCGATCAGGCTATTCTGGTCGACCCCGGCAGCTACTCCACCGTTGTATTTGTCGTTCAGAACATTCCAGTAACGAACGGTATATTTCCTGTTCGGTCCGCCATTAGGATATTCCGAAGTGTTCCAGTCTCCGTTGATGCGGTATTTGTATTCAATTACCTGTGAAACTGGCATACCTTCAAGTGTGAGGGTGTAAATGCCATCAGCTTCCGGATCGGTCATGTGGGCTGAACCTGACCAGCTGTTGAAGGAACCTGCCACGTCAACAAAGTCGGTTCCCGGCTTGAATTCGCCTGAAGCGATATGTTTGGTCATGTCAACATTAAAGGTTGCAGGGGCCTGTGTTGGTGCACCTGTTCCACCAATGTTGAATCCGATCATGTTCAGCTTGCCGGTTGAGAACCAGGCACCGCCAACGGCTTGATACATCAGCGTGTAAGCTGGTTTGGTTGTCATATCCCAACCAACTGATAATCCGTTCGAACCGTTTGTCGGATCGGCTGGATCAGTACCCCACATCCTCACGCAGCAGGCATAAACACCTGGCTGCAGGAATTCAGTTTCGCCATCTTTGGTAACAGGCAAGGTTACCCAGCTGTTCCGGTAGGTTGAATCCATGTCGATAACATCTGTTGTAATCCACTCTTCGCGGACACCTTCAATCATCTTAAACATCACAAACTGGAACTGAGGGGCCTGGGAGGCCGTAAAACCAGCTATGTAAGCGGTGATGGAGTTCAGTTCAACTGGTGTGTAGATCTCGTATTCTACCCCTACCATATCGCCTGCATTGGCACCTCCAACCCATCCGCCGGTATTGGCCGATGATTCTGCAGTAAAGTCGGCACGATGAGCCAGCGTGTCATTAACGGTAAAACGGAGTGCTACCGAGTTATTTACCGGTACTTCTTCCGTGTTATCAGTAACAGCGGTGAAATTAAATTTGTAATCGCCGAAATCGGTGGCAAGCCAGGGATTTTCAATGTACTGAGTATCACGCTCCAGTGACCAGATTGTGGTGCCTGCGGAGAGATCGTTGAACATTTCAGTACCGTTTTTCAGAACCTGCAGGTCAAGCTTTGCATTTTCAGCATCAGCCATACCATTATTCAGGAAAGCGGCTTTGAAATAGTAATCACCAACCGTACCTGATGTGGCACCGGGCATACCCATCTGGCTTAATGGCCAGTAGTTGATCTGTCCGATTGAGGCATCATTGCCGCCATCGAAGTCCATCCAGAAGTCTTCAAGCACAATGTCATTCTGATAAGCTTCAGTCAGACGCAAGTCGTCGATAATCCAGAAGTAGTTGGTTGGTCCGTGCATGTAAAAGCGGATCTGAACGTTAGGTAAACCGGCGGCTACATCAGAGATATTGATTTCTACGCTGCGGAAACGTTCCGGTGTAAATGTGTTACCACCGACTGCAAATTTCACATCGTATGTGGCCCAGTGTACGCCACCGTCGTTGGTGACGAGCATTTCCAGGTTGTAGTTGGAGCAGCAGTAGCGGAAGTACTGGTTGAATTTTACCACAACGGAGGGAGCAGCGGTACAGTTGATCGGCGGGGTCTCGATATATCCATCGGAAGGAGTGGATACCGTGATACCATCACGGCTGTTATATTCATCAATAGGCATGGCAATGAAACCATCCGATGCTGTTGTGAACCATGAAGGAGCTGTAACGGAGGTGTAATTACCTTTTATGGTATCATTTCTCCAAACCCAGAGGTTCCCCATATCTGCATTGTCTTTAACTGACCAACCATCAGGTAATGTCCAGCCTCGTTCGTCGGCAGGATTTGCCCAGTTAAAGGTTGTTCCCCAGATTAAATCACCGCCGCCTTTTACAGCGCGCTGACCCATATCCTGGTCATATACCGGCTGCTGTTTGACCGGCGCATCGACGGCAGTTCTGAGCACCTGGCCAAAGGTCAGAACCGCAGAGCACATTAATACTAAAAACAGGGTAAATCTTTTCATAATTGTATTATTATTGGTGAATTGACACAAATATAAAGGTTTTCATAATATATGGAATGGTTATCAACCATTAACATTTTTTAACTAAAATCGGCTGAAGCTCAGGGATGGCTGAATTACTTTTGCCTAAAAGCAAAGCGCCCATGGTTGAAATTCTGCAAGCCTGTCATACCTGCCTCGAGGCACCCGGATCCATTTTCAAGGACCTGCCTCAGGAGGAGAAGGATTCTCTGACCCGTTCGCATACATCCCGGTTTTTCCATAAAGGGGAACTCATTTATGGTGAAGGGGATAAGCCAAACGGAGTCCTTTGTTTGGCAAAGGGCAAGGTTAAGATATTCAAAGAAGGAATTGCCGGGCGGGAGCAAATCGTAAGGTTGGCCAGGCCGGTTGGTTTTATTGGTTACCGGGCTTTTTTTGCAGATGAGAATTACCGTGCTTCTGCTACGGCGCTTGAAGATTCTGTTGTTTGCTTTTTTACCCGTGAGGAGGTGCTCAATACCGTTAAGAAGCGCCCTGAGCTGATGCTCAGAATTCTTAAAACCCTCGCAAATGAACTTGGAGTATCGCATTCCCGTACGGTAAACCTTACACAGAAACATATCAGGGGCCGCCTGGCGGAATCGCTTCTGTTTCTGGTCAATACATATGGTTTTGAAGAAGATGGGAAAACCATTAAGGCATATCTGTCGCGCGATGATCTGGCCAGTTTATCAAATATGACTGCTTCCAATGCCATCAGGACTCTGACTCAGTTCAGCGAGGAGGATATTATTTCCACTGACGGCCGGCGTTTGAAGATCATTAACCGCTCAAAGCTCGAACATATCAGCGAAATTGGTTGAATTTACTCAAACTGGTAAATTCTTTTCACCCTCGGGGATATTGATGTAAGCACTTCATAAGGAATGGTGCCTAAAACTTCCGCCATTCGGGTAACGGGGTTTTGCGGACCAAATACAATCACCTCATCTCCTTCATCTGCCTCAGTACCGGTAAGGTCGATCATGGTCATATCCATGCATATGTTCCCAATGGTTGATGCTGTTTTACCCCTGACCACCACGCTGTAATTGCCGTTTCCCAGTCTGCGGTCAATACCGTCAGCATATCCGATCGGAATGATCCCGATCCGCGAAGGTTTTTCAAGAATGGATTTTCTGCCGTAGCCGACGGATTCGCCTGACGGAAGATCATGGATCTGGGAAATGATTGTTTTTAAAGTTGTGATGGGTTTCAGATTTAATAATCCTGAATGGCCGATGCCGTAAAGCCCGATTCCGAGACGGACCATATCAAACTGAGCACTGCTGAACCGCTCAATTCCGGAAGAGTTTAATATATGGCGGAGAAAGGTATATCCAAGTTCCCCTGAAAGGTCATTACAGGCATTTGAAAATCTGGAGATCTGAAGATTGGTGAAATCATCATTCCCGGCATCTTCACTGGCAGCCAGGTGACTGAAAACACTTTTCAAAAATACTTCAGGATGGAGTTTCAGAAAGTTGAGGAGTGGGGCGGTTTCCCTGAAATCGAAACCCAGCCGGTGCATCCCGGTATCCAGCTTCAGGTGGACCGGGTAGGAGGTCAGACCCAGATTCCGTAAGGTTTTGGTGAAAACTTCCAATCCGCTCCAATTATAGATTTCAGGTTCGAGATGATGGTCGATGAGCAGATCGGATTGCTGGAAATCGGGGTTCATCACCATAATCGGAATTTTAATATCCGCCCGGCGGATTTCGATCCCTTCATCAGCGAAAGCAACTCCTAGGTAATCAATTCGTTCATGAGCCAGAAATTTCGCCATTTCAACCCCGCCGCTTCCATAGGAGAAGGCTTTTACCATGGCCATGATGCGAACATCCGGTCCGGTGATCCCACGGTATTGCTCAAGGTTGAACCGAACATCGTTCATTCTGATTTCCATCGTAGTAGCATGGATCCTTGCTTCGAGAACACTGCTGATCTGCTCAAATGCAAAAGTTCGGGCACCTTTCAGGAGAATGGCTTCCTCGTGGAAATCATCCGTATTTAGCTGATTCATGAATTCAGCGGTTGATGGCCAGGTGAGAATAGGCTGCGAAAAGCAATGCCTGTTCCGGCCAATAGCCGGACCGATCCCGATCAGGCGGTATAGACTTCTGTGGCTGAGAAGATTGCTGATCCCGGTATACAAATCTTCCTCGGAATGCCCGGTTTGTAAAATATCTGAAATGATCAGTGTTTTACGTTCCTGTGTGGTTTGTTGGAAAAGCAGGTCCAGCGCTATTTTTAGCGAGAGGATATCTGAATTGTAATAATCATTGATCAGGGCACACCCGTTGATGCCTGCTTTCTGCTCAAGACGCATGCGTATCGGCTCCAGTTTTAATACCTCATCCTGAAGGATCGTTTCATTGAACCCCATTGTCAGAAGGAGAAACCATATATGGATCAGGTTTTCAACCGACGCCGGATCTGTAAACGGGAGGGTAAGGGTTACCGGTCTGGATTGAAATATTCCTGATACCTGGCATTGCGAACCCTTGATTGTTTCATTGGTAATCTGAAGATCGGCCGGGTGGTGGCGCGACCAGGAATGATACTGTCCGGTAAATGCAGCTGTTTTCAGTTCGTTACGGATCAGTTCATGGTCGGCACAATAATAAATCTCCCTGCAATTTTTAAACAGGGCGATTTTCTCCCTGGTTTTTTCTGTCAGGTCGTGGAAGTTTTCCTGATGGGCATCTCCAATATTCGAGATCAATCCAATATTGGGATTCAGGATTTTTTGGAGGCTGGTCATTTCTCCCGGGAATGAGATGCCGGCTTCCATGATTGCAAATTGCTCATTTCCTGATATATTCAGGACCGACAACGGAACTCCCAGCTGTGAATTGTAGGATTTCGGACTTTTGGTAATCCGGTAGGATGCCTGCATGATCTGTGCCAGCCACTCCTTGATGATGGTTTTCCCATTGCTCCCGGTTATCGCGATCACCTCACCGTCAAACTGATTGCGATGCCAGGCAGCAAAGAGTTGCAATGCATGAAGGGTGTCGGGGACAACAATAAACGATGCATCAGGGTATTGATCCCGGGATTCCGGGATTTTAGCAACCAGGAACGACCGGATTCCGGCTTGCCAGGCTTCCGGCAGAAAACGAAAACCATTATGGCTTGGACCGGTTAGGGCGACAAACAGACTTTCGGCGGGCTGGTCAATCCGCCGGGTATCGGTGCAGATCTGGCGAACAGGCCGTCCGGGTTCACCAACCAGGGTGCCTCCGGATATTTTTGCAATGTCGCCAATGGTATATCTGGTCATTTCAGAAACCTTCGTCTCACAACATTCAGGAAATCTGTTGCAACCTGGTTTGTTTTATCCCATTCATAACGGTCGGTCATGAATTTTTTTGCAGCGTCCCATGAACTGAGGCTGTTCAGCAGGGTTACAGTATTTTTAAATCCTTCAGCATCATTTCCGAAGAGTTCACGAATAAACAGGAATCTTTCATTGATCGTGATTGCCGACCAGATATCGGAGACCGGAACTTCTGTTATAGAAGAGGCAATGTCGTGCAAGGGTTTTTGTTTTCCCAGGGCCTCATTTAAGCTCCCCTCACGCTGAAACAGACTGAACTCTGTTACGGTTTCGCGTACCGGGTCCCTCATGGGTTCCCGTACCGGCGGGCGCTCCTGACGGGGAACCGGTGGCTGGTAAGGCAGGTTGAAGGGAACTTGTTCCCGCACGGGGTTTGCTTTTGGCACCCAGATGGGCTCCGGCTCCGGCAGCGGAACAGCCTCCGGCTCTGGCTCAGGTTCAGGCTCGGGTTCTGGCTCCGGCTCAGGTTCGGTTGCAGGTTCCGGTCCTGATTCCGGTGCGATGTCCAGATCCCACCTGGTTTCCGGTAATTCCATTGTGTATGGCTCCGGCTTTTCAATGGGGGCAGGAACTTCAACAGGCTCTGGTTCCCTGATCGGAACTATAACCGGTTCCGGCTGTATTTCAGGTTTTGGCTCTGGTTCCGTTATTGGTTCCGTTATTGGTTCTGTTACTGGTTCCGGTTTTGGTTCCGGTGAGGCAGGCATATTAATGAACCGGTCATAGAGGTGCCGCGTTTTGTTCAGCAGCAGATCGATGTCCAACTGGTGTATCTCATTGGATTTATCCATCCAATCGAGAATTTTTTCAATTTCTGCGAGTTCTTCCCGCACGATCCGGATGGTTTCGGTACTGTCCATAATTCTTTTATTTTTGTAAAAATAACGATCAAAATTTAAAATAGTTATTGGACCGCTATTTCTTTCCTGAAACAAGTCGCAACGGAGCTCCACCGATGGGTTGGATTGAAGTGATCTGCGGATCGATGTTTTCGGGTAAGACCGAAGAATTGATCCGGAGGCTTAACCGTGCGCGTATTGCCCGTCAGCGGGTTGAGATATTCAAACCGATGATTGATACCCGTTATTCTGTTGAAGATGTGGTATCGCATGACTCGAAAGCCATTCGTTGCACGCCGGTTTCATCGCCAGGGAATATTTTGCTGATGACCGGAGATGTTGATGTTATCGGGATTGATGAAGCTCAGTTTTTTGACATGAGCCTGGTGGATGTTTGCAACTCACTTGCGAGCCAGGGCGTTCGGGTCATTGTTGCCGGACTGGACATGGATTATCTGGGTAATCCGTTCGGGCCTATGCCGGCACTGCTTGCTACCGCAGAGCATGTGACCAAAGTTCATGCAATTTGCATGCGGTGCGGCAATCTGGCTTCCTATTCACATCGCACAACGGATTCCAGTCAACTTGTGGTACTTGGTGAAACGGATTCCTACGAACCCCTTTGCCGGTCGTGTTTTAATAAGCAACATGTAAATAAATGATTGACAGGAATATACAACTTTACCTGGTGCCTACACCCATTGGGAATCTCGAGGATATCACGCTGAGAGCGATTCGCGTACTCGGTGAAGTTGACTTTATTCTTGCCGAAGATACCCGCACCTCTCAGGTACTGTTAAACCATCTGGGAATAAGAAAACCATTGTATCCGCATCATAAGTTTAATGAACATAAGGCAGTTCAAGGCATTATCAGCAAGCTGAACGGAGGGGACAAGGCCGCCATGATATCCGATGCCGGGACACCGGGAATTTCAGATCCGGGATTTCTATTGGTGAGGGCCTGTTTGGAAGCAGGATTTGAGGTGGAGTGCCTTCCGGGACCAACGGCTTTGATTCCTGCCCTTATAAATTCCGGATTTCCCTGTGAACGCTTTGTTTTTGAGGGATTTCTGCCATTGAAAAAGGGAAAGCAGACCCGGATACGGGAGCTATCCATGGAGGAGCGAACGATTATTCTGTATGAATCACCCATGCGTCTGGTAAAAACTTTGGGACAGCTGGTTCCGCTGTTCGGAGAGGGCCGGCGCGTGTCGGTTTCACGTGAACTGACAAAAATGCATGAGGAAACGGTGAGAGGCACCCTCAATGAAGTTATTGCGCACTTTACTGAAAATGCACCAAGGGGTGAAATTGTAATAGTTATAGAAGGGGTTTAGGTTTTTTGCTTCTTCTTTTTCGCTGCCGGGAACAGTACATTGTTCAGGATCAAACGATAACCCGGTGAGTTGGGATGAAGTGAAAGATCAGTCGGGTCATCTCCGACAAGATGACTGTAATCTTCAGGATCATGGCCACCGTAGAATGTCCAGGTTCCTCTTCCGAACTCACCATGAATATACCGGGCTTCATTCAAAGATTTATTTTCACCCATAACCAATACTGACGGTTTTACGTAATCCTTTATGAATGAAGTGGTTTGACCCATAAATGCTTTGATGATCCGGGTATGGTCCTGACACAGCATGGTAGGAATCGGGTCCCATTTGGCAGAATAGTCGAACAAGGTAAAATAATCCTGATTCTGGGATATCCGGCGCTCCTGGGTAGCATCGATGGTAGAAAATTCATATTCAAGCGGATCGTCCATCAGTTTAAAATTCTGAAAGGCCAGGCATTGTGAGAAGTCGAGTTTTTGATTAGCCTGGGGATCGATCGGATCGCCATCATACATTTGGGCACAGATATCAACATTCTGGGCCGCGAGGGCGATATCAAAGGAATCGGCACCCGAGCACATGGCAAACAGGAAACCACCCTCGGCAACATAGCTTTTAATCGTCATTGCCACGTATAGTTTCATTTTAGAAACCTTACTGAAGCCATATTTCAGGGCCATGGCTTCATTTTCAGCAACCTGTTTCTGATACCAGATCATGTGGTTGAATGTTTTGTAGAAGCGGCCGTATTGTCCGGTGAAGTCCTCATGATGAAGATGCAGCCAGTCGTATTCTTTCAGCTTACCATCGATGACTTCTCCGTCGTAAATCCGGTCATAGGGTATTTCGGCATAATCCAGAGCCATGATTACCGCATCGTCCCAGGGTTGTTTGTCGACCGGAGCATAAACGGCGATTTTAGGAGCTTTTTCCATCTTGATGACATCCATATTAACATCTGGCCGGGCGATTTCGTCGAGGATTTGAAGTCGGGCAGCATCGGCGATAATTTCGGATCGGACTCCCCGCAGGATGCATTCCTGTTGGATTTCATCGTAATAGGGTATCAGGAAGCTACCTCCGCGGTAATTCAGCAGCCACTCGAGGGTATTTCCCTTCTCAAGGGCCCAGTAGGCTATGCCATAGGCTTTGAGGTGATTGGTCTGGTTAGGGTCCATCGGGAGCAACAGGAAAGCTGCCTGACCGGAAACGGAGCGCATCAGGAGAATAATCAGGAGAGCTATAATGGATTTGGTCCTCATATCATATCTTTTACTCAGGCGACTGCAAAAAAGATGCCTCAGATTTTAGAAAGCATCCGGATAATCCGGTGGTGCATTTAGCCGGTTCATTCTCGACTCGAATTTTACGGATGAATTATCAATGTCGTCATACACGGGAATGCCGAAATCCTCATCGAGTTCTGAAAACTTGGCCTGTTCAGCCCGGAAGCGGAGCTGGACATCGCCAACGGCCCCGTTACGATGCTTGGCTATTATGATTTCTGCCATACCGATGGTGGAGTTACCCTGTGAGTCCTCGGTGAGTCCATACTTTTCAGGGCGGTGAATAAAGATCACGATATCGGCATCCTGTTCAATAGCTCCGGATTCACGAAGGTCGGAAAGTTGCGGCCGCTTGTCGCCGGCACGAAGTTCAACCGACCGGTTCAACTGTGAGAGGGCGATGATCGGTATATCCAGTTCCTTGGCAATTGCTTTCAATGACCGGGATATACTGCTGACTTCCTGTTCACGGTTACCCTGGGTATCCGGCGGACCGCTCATCAGCTGGAGGTAGTCGACCACCAGCAGCTCAATATTATGTTCGAGTTTCAACCTGCGGGCCTTTGCACGAAGTTCAAAAACCGAGATGGCAGGGGTATCGTCGATGAAAATTGGAGCTTTCAGCAAACTTTTCAGTTTGATTTCCAATTGTTCCCACTCGAATTTCTGAAGACGGCCATTCCTGATTTTCTCGGCGGCAAGTTCCGTTTCACTTACTATCAGACGGTTGACCAGCTGAAGGCTTGACATCTCAAGAGAAAATACTGCAACCGGCCTTTCGTGTTCAACAGCCATGTTGCGGGCCATGGATAACATAAAGGCTGTTTTTCCCATGGAAGGACGTGCAGCGATAATGACCAGGTCGGAGGGCTGCCATCCGGAGGTAATCCGGTCGAGTTTGGTGAATCCTGATGGAACGCCGCTCAGTCCGGCCTCTTTAGCGGAGAGTTCCTCCATCCGCTTGAGTGCTTTGTCGATGAGAACATCGATCCGCTGGGTTTCCTTTTTAACGTTACTGAAAGCGACTTCAAAAAGCTGACCTTCGGCAAAGTCCAGCAACTCATCCACATCCTGGGTAGAATCAAAGGCACGTTCCTGAATATCCGAAGAAACACGGATCAGTTCTCTCTGAATATATTTCTGCGCCACGATACGGGCGTGGTATTCAACGTGAGCTGACGAAGCCACCTTGGTAGTGAGCTGAGTGAGGAAATAGGGACCTCCTATGATATCCAGCTTTCCTTGTTTTTTAAGTTCCTCAGTTACGGTGAGCAGGTCGATGGGTTGGAGAGCCATCGAAAGTGTCCTGACGGCTTCATATATGATCCGGTGAGTGTCTTTATAGAAACAGTCGGGTTTGAGAATATCAATCACCGTAATAATTGCATCCTTTTCCAGCATGATGGCTCCCAGAACGGCTTCTTCCAGTTCTATTGCCTGCGGAGGAATTTTGCCGAGATCGTGCATGATCTCTGAAACCCTGCGATTAGTGTCATTATTTTTTTTCTGAGCCATTCGAACGATTGTTGGGGGAACAAAGATGAAGAGAAAATTAATTAAAAAATCAGTTACTTTCGGGTTTGTTGATAATTCAGATTACGATCAGTCATGGTAATATTTCCCGGTGCGAAAATCAATTTAGGATTATATGTAACCGACAGGCGCAATGATGGTTACCATAATATTGCGACTCTTTTTTATCCCATCTGTTTTTCAGATATTCTGGAAGTTGTTCCTGATCCGGCGGTGCCTCCGGGGAGTATTGAACTCTCACTTTCGGGGTTAGCCGTTGAGGGTGCTACCGGTACCAATCTCGTTGAGAAGGCCTACCGGCTGATCGATCAAAAGGCAGGATTACCGGGTATTCAAGCCTATCTGCATAAATGCATTCCAACGGGAGCAGGGTTGGGTGGGGGTTCATCAGACGGAGCTTCGATGCTGTTATTGTTAAATAAGTTGTTCGATCTTAATCTTTCCGACTGCGAGATGTTTGGCATGGCCATGCAGCTTGGCAGTGATTGTCCTTTTTTTCTGGATCCGGTACCCTCATTTGCACGAGGCAGAGGTGAAGAGCTGGTTCCGGCAGATTTGAGCTTAAGGGGTATGCAATTCCTGCTTTTCCATCCGGGAACGGGAATATCCACGGCTTCAGCCTATGGGCATGTAAAGGTTGGGAAACCCGAGGTTCCGCCGGAAGAATTGGAGAGGCTGCCTGAATCAGCCTGGAAAGAATGTGCCGCGAATGTATTTGAGCCGTATGCTTTTGATCAACAGCCTGTTATTCGGTTCATAAAGGAGGAGCTGTATCGGTCTGGGGCAGTGTATGCCAGTATGACGGGCAGTGGATCTGCGGTTTACGGACTGTTTGACCGTGAAACGGAGATTCCGGAGAAAATAGCGGATTATTTTATCTGGCGAGAGAAATTCTGATCGGGCGGAAACAAGATAAAAACCACGGAGATACAGGGAGCACGGAGATTCACGGAGGTTTTTTTACTACATGATCCCTGTATCTGCCGGGCAATATTAATCTCTTCTTTTCTTGCCGAAGCGCTTAGCCTTTCTAGGTTCCTTTTCCGGTTTAGGTGGTTTAGGTTCCTTAGGCGATTTTTCCAGAAGTTTCCTGAACAGGGATTCAGGTTCTCCCAGTTCCAGTAACAGCTGATTTTTTGTTACGATCTGACCTTCAGCGATATGTATTTTCTTAACCCTTCCTGAGATGGAGGCATAAACCTTGTTCTTCATTTTCATGGCCTCCAGGATAAACAGAACTTTTGTTGGGTTCACTTGTTGACCTTCCCTAACCATAATCTTAAGCATGGTTCCGGGAATCTGGGCATATATCTTTGTAAGGTCCTCAGGTACGTATGCTTTATGCTTACGGAATTTATCCGTAAGCATGGTTTTATAGTCGGTCCCCTCATAAGAGAAGACTTCCAAATCTTTTTCTTCGATCTCCATATTCTGAGCGTTAGGGATTAAAGTGGAATGCAGCCATGTTTGCGCTGTGGACGAGGAACATCTTTTGTTTCAAGTACTTCCAGTGCGTGAAGCAAGAATTTGCGTGTTTCACTTGGTTCAATGACGGCATCGACATACCCTTTGGCGGCAGCGACGTATGGATTAGCGAATTTGTCTTTGTATTCCTTGATTTTTTGCTTGCGCATTTTTTCAGGATCTTCTGCTGTGGTAATCTCTTTCCGGAAGATGATATTTGCGGCACCTTCAGGTCCCATTACAGCAATTTCAGCAGATGGCCATGCGAAAACGATATCTGCATTCAGGTGGCGGCTGTTCATGGCGATATACCCCCCGCCATATGCTTTACGCAGGATCACGGTGATTCTGGGTACGGTTGCTTCGCTGTATGCATAAAGAACTTTAGCCCCATGCCTGATAACACCGGCATGCTCCTGATCGACACCCGGCAGATATCCCGGAAGGTCAACAAGAGTGATGAGCGGAATATTGAATGCATCACAGAAACGGATGAACCGGGCTGCTTTATCTGACGAATCGACATCGAGAACACCGGCCAGGTAAATTGGCTGGTTAGCGACAAATCCAATGGTTTGTCCGTTCATTCGGGCATAACCGATCACCAGGTTTTGTGCAAACAATTCCTGGATTTCAAAAAACTCCGACCCATCAGCAATTGCGCGGATGACATTTCTTACGTCGTAAGGCTGTTTTGGGTCGACCGGAACGATCTCATCGATCCGGAATGAGTTTTTCGGATTTCTTGGCCTTAATCGCTTGGCTTTCTGTGAATTATTCCACGGAATATAGGAGATCAGGGTTTTTATCTGTTCGAAGCATTCCTGTTCGCTGTTAGCGAAGAAGTGTGCGTTACCGGTAACGGTGCTGTGAATTTTAGCTCCGCCGAGTTCCTCCATTGATATTTCTTCACCGAGCACCGTTTTAATAACTTCAGGTCCGGTGATAAACATTTTGGAAATTTTGTCAACCACGAAAACGAAATCAGTCAGGGCCGGAGAATAAACCGCACCGCCGGCGCAAGGGCCGAGTATAACTGATATCTGAGGGATAACGCCTGAGGCCAGGGTGTTGCGGTAAAAGATCTCGCCGTAACCGGCAAGTGAATTTACGCCTTCCTGAACGCGGGCTCCACCGGAGTCGTTAATTCCGATCAGCGGGACTTTAAGTTTAAGTGCATGGTCCATGATTTTAGTAATCTTTCTGGCATGCATGAGTCCGAGTGATCCCCCGGCAACTGTAAAGTCCTGAGCAAAAATACAGAGGGGAGAACCATAAATCTTACCGGTTCCGGTAATTACCCCATCACCGGGGAGTTCCTTTTTTTCCATGTCAAAGTCCCGACCTTCGTGCTGGGCAAAAAGGTCATATTCCTGGAACGAATCATCATCGAGGAGGCCGATCACCCTTTCGCGGGCGGTCATCTTACCCATAGCCTGCTGTTTTCGGATAGCGGTTTCACCGCCACCCTGGAGGACTTGCTCCCTTCGTTCGACTAATTCCTGGGTTTTACGTTTTAATGACATTGGTTATTGGTTTAGTGAATACTAAATACTTGATAATCAATAGAAAGACAAAATAATGCGTTGCTTTGCCGGTTACAAGGTTACGAAAAAAAATGATTAGTGAAAAAGCTACGTAACACTCCATAAAAAAACCCCGCGGTTGCGGGGTTCTTATATTATTGGATTAACGTTCAGTTATTGAACGATTTCCAGCAGTTCAACTTCAAAAATCAGCGTTGCATTAGGAGCGATTCCACTTCCCTGCGGAGGCCTGGCACCGTAAGCAAGGTCACCCGGAATAAAGAATTTATATTTCGATCCAATTGACATCAGCTGAACACCTTCGGTCCAACCAGGAATAACGCCGTTGAGTGGGAATTCAACCGGTTCGCCGCGATCAACTGAGCTGTCGAAAACTTTTCCATCGGTAGTTGTACCATGGTAATGAACTTTCACGGTATTGGTTGCGAGTGGTTTTGCACCTGTACCTTCGCGCATAACTTCATACTGTAAGCCGGATGCAGTTGTGATAACACCTGTTTTCTTGCCGTTTTCGGCTAACCAGGTCTGTCCTTCTGCCAAAGAGGAAGCAGCTTTTTTCTCCATCAGGGTGTTGAAATAAGCCTGAAGAATAGGATTTGATTCCGCTTCGGTGATCTGAAGTTTTTCGCTTGCATAAACATCCTGGAATGCTTTTGCAAATGCTTCAAGGTTAATCTCATCCATGCCCATATTCTTCACGTTGCTGGCCATGTTAACGCCAAGTGCATAACTGGCGGTATCAGTAGGGGTAGTCAAAGTTACCGCACCGATTTTCAATGTCGAGTTCTTCATTTGATTACATGATGTTACGGTCACAAGGGCTACAACTAATAACCCGACCAACGTTTTTGTTTTCATTCTGATTCAAATTTATTTTGCGCAAAGGTAACTGAATGTGGCAAATAAAAAAGCGGTTTAAAAACCCCTTTTTCTACCAGGATAATTTTGTCAAGGGTTTATCATTAAATGGTGAAACCGATGATTTTGAAATAGTTTCCTTAAAGGCTGGCCAGGTTTCTGAAAAGAATACATCCACCTCGGCGAGCATTTTCTTTAATTCTTTTTCAGCCAGTTCAACCGCAGTTTTCTGGGTGCCTGACAGGGCATCGAATCCGTCGGATGCAGAGGAGAGGGCATTCATTACCTGCGATCTTAAGTTATATTCGGCAGGGCTTGCCCTTTGTGTTTCGGCGGGCCGTTCGGGTGATATCCTGTTCATCATGGATGCGAGTGTGTCTTTAACGGTTTTTGTCTGCTCACGCAGCGATCGGAGTTCATCGGACCTGCCGGCGGGTATCTCTTTGGTTACCAGCTCAACGGCATCCTGAGCCTGTTTAATCATTTCCATGGCTGCGGTAAGTTTGTCCACCTTTTTCTGAAAGGCCAGAACATAATCTTTACGCGCAACCAGGTCAGACATCCGATAATTTACTCTTTTGTCAATCTGCACTTCTATCCAGGTTGAATCGGACTGGCCTGCATAGGAATATTTAACCATATATTTTCCCGGGAAAACCGGCATTCCACCCGGTTCCTGACCTCCACGTTCCATTTGTGCGCCTGGCTGCCTGAATCCTTTTTCATCCAGTCTCCAGGAGGCGCGGTTGATTCCGGCTTCGGGATAATCCTGAAGCGTTCGTATTTTTTCGCCTGCAGCATTATAAATTTCTATCTGAACAGGTTCCACGTTCCTGGATGCATCGCCGCCGCGCATTCCGAATCGGCCGCCGCCGGCAAAGCCGCCTGGCCTGCCTCCGGTGCCACCCATACGGGCTCCTGCAGCTGCCTGAGCGGAAGGTTGGTCGGTTTCGGCTTGTTGCTGGCGCTTAATTGGCTCTTTTACCGAATAGGTGAGTATTCCTGCGGGAGATTTTGTTTGTCCCGAGAAATAGCCGTTACCCGCGCCATAAACACCAGCCAGACTTTTTGATCCGATGTGCCAGGCAACCGGGGAAGGGTAGGCAGTTATCTTATTATCAAGAACAGTCAAGCCTTGTTTGGCAATTTGCCTTAAAGGCCTGATATCATCAATGATATATATTGACCGACCGAATGTTGCCAGAATGAGATCATGGTCACGGGGATGGATTTTCATATCCATGGTTGGTACGGTTGGGAATCCACGGGTCCATTTTGTCCAGTTAACTCCGTAGTCGATACTGACATACATTCCACCTTCGGTTCCGAGGAAGATCAGGTTGGGTTCAACAGGATCCTGAACAACAGAGAGGCAATATCCGGATACTTTTGAATCATCGGCCAATCTGTTCCAGGTTTTCCCATAATTGCGGGAATGGAACAGATAGGCGCCGAAGTCATTGAGACGGTAGTTATTGATTACCACAAAAGCTTCACCGGGATTAATTCCGGAAACTTCGATCTGGGGGATCCAGGCATTTTTCGGTGCGCCTTTCATATTACCGGAGATGTTTGTCCAGGTGGCGCCCCCATCCTGTGTTAATTGAACATTACCATCATCGGTACCTGCCCAGATCTCATTTTTCTGAAGCGGGCTTGGCGTAATGGCGATAATGGTACAGTGGGTTTCGGCACCGGTAATGTCGTAAGTCAATCCCCCTGTTTGATTTTGCTTCAGTTTTTCCGGATCATTGGTAGTGAGATCGGGTGAGATCAACGACCAGTTATCGCCGCGATCAGTACTTTTGTGCAGGAACTGGCTGCCGAAGTAGATTGTTTTTTTATCAAAGGGATCGTGAGCAATCGCTGAATTCCAGTTAAACCGGAGCTTGGTTCCTTCGGGGTGGTTAGGCTGAATATCCTTTGCGTCGCCTGTCTCCCTGTCGAACCTGCCCACATTGCCGCCCTGCGACATGGCATATCCAAAGCGGTTGTCGGAACTGTCGGCCATCATATCAAAACCATCGCCACCCATGACCATCTGCCAGTGATAGTATTGAATGCCCCCGCGCTGTAAAACGTTACTCGGTCCATACCAGGAGCCGTTGTCCTGCAATCCTCCATATACATTGTAAGGAAACTCAAGATCCCAGTTTACGTGATAAAACTGACCCAGCGGGAGGTTTGTTGCGAACCTCCAGGTTGCTCCGCGATCTTGTGAGATAGCCAGACCCCCATCGTTGCCATCGATCAGGAAATTGTTGTTTTTGGGATTTATATACCAGGCGTGATGGTCGGGATGTATGCTGCGGGTTGACATGGTTTCGAAAGTTGCACCGCCATCCTCAGTTTTAGAAACTCCTGAATACAAGTTGTATACGCGATCCTGGTCCATTGGATCGGCATATATTTCATGGTAATAGAAAGGACGGTTGCTGACATTCTGATCGGTCATTTTAATCCAGGAATGACCACCATCGTCGGAGCGGTATAACGCATTTTTCGAGCATTCGATCAGTGCATAGATCCGTTTATTATTGCAATCCGGGATTGCGAGACCGATACGGCCGATTTCGCCTTTCGGCATTCCTTCCTTTTCGGTTAGTTTTTTCCAATTTTTTCCACCATCCCAGGTAATATATAAACCTGATCCGGGTCCGCCGGATTTCAGGAACCATGGCCAGCGCTGGTGTTCCCACATACCGACCACAAGTTTGTTTGGATTTACAGGATCCATAACCATATCGCCCACTCCGGACAGGTCATTGGTGTACAGGATTTGTTTCCAGGTTTCCCCTCCGTCGGTGGTTTTAAACACTCCGCGCTCGGGGTGGGGGCCCCAGGGGGAGCCAATAGCGCCAACATATACGATATCGGGGTTTGTGGGGTCAATTATGATCCGATGGATGTTCCGGGTTTTTTCAAGGCCTTTCAGTTCCCATGTTTTTCCCCCGTCGATCGACCGGTACACTCCGGCACCCGAGTTCAGGCTGTTCCTTGGATTGCCCTCGCCGGTTCCCACCCAGATAACATCCGGATTGGCCTGATAGATATTCAGGGCGCCAATTGATGAAACGGCCTCCTTATCAAACAGCGGGGTCCATTCCATTCCGCCTGATTCGGTTTTCCAGAGGCCTCCGGAAGCTGAACCTATATATATTACATTGGGGTTGGACTCAACCGCATCGATGGCGGTAACCCGTCCCGACATTCCGGATGGCCCGATACTCCGGGCACTTAATCCGGTCAGCTTTTCCATATCGAGCTTTTGCCCGAGGACCGGGATTGCCATCATGGCAAGAAAAACAAAGAGTATATGCTTTTTCATAACAGTTAGGTTTTATCCAAAAGTAAAAACCTTTCGAAGTTTTAGCGGTTCCGAAAGGTTAAAAAAGATTAAAACCAGTATTTATTACAGTGATCCGGCAGTTTTAAGGATCTGCGCCCAGGCTTCCTCCACATGCCGCTGTTCCACTTCGGTTTGTGCCACCACCATCCTGAGAATTGCACAACCATTTACCTTTGTATGAGTAAGATATAAATTGCCTGTGGCATTCAGCATTTCTTTGAGTTCCATATTCATTGACGAGAGCTGATCCGGGTCAGTTATCCGTGGAGGGTGATATCTGAAGCATACCACATTCATTGATCTGGGTGCCATCAATTCAAAATCCGGATGCCGGGCAACCTGACTCTCAAACCAGGCCGCCAATTCAATGTGTTTCCGCACTTTTTCCTGTATGCCTTGAATCCCGAAGCTGCGTAGCACGAACCAAAGCTTGAGTGCCCTGAACCTGCGACCAAGGGGAATGCCCCAGTCGCGGTAATTATTGACCCGGTTGCCGGAAGCGGTTTTCAGGTATTCCGGGAGAATTTCGAAAGTTCGGATGAGCATTTCCTTATCCCGGACGAAGTAAGCAGAGCAATCGAAATTCGTGAACATCCATTTGTGGGGATTGAATACAAAGCTGTCGGCCAGTTCAATACCCTCAATCATCCATCTGTACTCAGGCAGCACCAGGGCAGTTCCTGCAAATGCAGCGTCGATATGGAGCCATGTTTTATACCGTGCCGAGATTTTTGCAATCTGATTGAGCGGATCGATGGCAGTTGTTCCTGTGGTGCCAAGCGCTGCTACAATGCAAAGCGGGAAATATCCATGCGAAAGATCCGCCTGTATTTGCTTTTCGAGTTCCTCCGGAATCATGGCCAGTGTATCATCAACTGCGATCCTGACCACATTCTGGCGACCTATTCCGGCAATTTTTGCACCTTTTTCGATAGAGGAGTGGGCCTCCTGTGAACAGTAGATCCTGAATCTGTGGTTTTTATCGAACCCGGACTCATTAACCGAAAATTCGGTTGCCCTCTCACGTGCACAAATAAATGCAGCCAGCGTGGATGTTGAGGCAGTATCCTGAATCACACCGGTCCAGTCGGCCGGCAGACCGATCATGCTGATCAGCCATTTCATGATTTGTTCCTCCAGTTCGGTTGCCGCGGGCGAAGTTTCCCAGCTCATGCATTGTGCCCCCATAGCCGAGATCAGGAATTCAGCCAGCAAACTCGGATAGGAAGAGTTGGCCGGGAAGTAGGCAAAGAAGTTCGGACTCTGCCAGTGGGTCATCCCGGGAAGAATTTTCTCCCGGAAATCCGCCAGGATGTTATCCATCGGTTCTCCGTTAGATGGTGCCTGATCAGGCAATGACCGGATAATATCACCCGGATTGACCTGGGACTTTACCGGAAGTTTTTCAATATCGAGGTAGTAGTTGGTGATCCAGTCGACCAGCTCGTGTGCATGCCTGTTAAATTCATTTAATTCCATTGTATGAGCTGCTAAGGTTAATTGCCGATTATGACCGGCATCCTGAAAAGGTGGCCGGATGATTGTACAAGCAGATAATAAAGTCCGGCCGGTAGCTGCCTTCGTGGCAGGGGTATCCGGTATTCGTTTGTAAATGAGGATATCTGTGCGGAAAAGGCACGCATTACGGATTTCCCTGAAGCATCGATGAGCCGGATTTTTAAATCGCTCCCGGGGAACTGGCTGGTTTTATAGGTGACATTGATTACATCGGTGGCCGGATTCGGGAAGATGGAGAGCGTTTCCTGGTCGGTACGGACATTGATATCGATACCGGATGTCAGATTGTTAATCTCCCAGATGACCTTTTTGAGGTGCATGGTTGGATGCGATGCATCCCTGATGTAGGAGGTAGTATCGATAATGAAACAGGTCAGGTTGTTTGGTCCGGGAGTCATCAGTCCCGCGGTTAGCCTGACACTGTCGGTTTGCACGGCGATTTCGTTTCGGTTAAGTTCCCACCAGGTTTTCAAGGTGTTGGGTGAAGGAGCGAGCAGGGAAACCCTGAAAACGGTATCCTTGGTGATGACGGGTGCGCTATCAGGAGGGAAGTAGCTCAGGATTGGGCTCGTGAGGTCGAGAATTCTGCTGACGATAGCTTCCTTGCAAACGGGACAGAAATTACTGTCAAGGTATCGCATTTCACAATTCTGGTGTGGCCGGTACCAGGCAGGCGACTCTTCATGCGGATAGATTCCGGTGGAGCTGAAGCCCAGCCATCTTTTCCACTTCACAAGTGAAGTGTCGGTTACCTGAGTCATATTGATGTTTTCACGGGCATAAACTTGTCCGGCCCAATATTCATCGGAAAGCCCGGCAAAGGAGTGTCCCAGTTCATGAATACAGATTTCCGGGCCGGCGGTATGGACGGTAGATGTTGCTATCCAGCCACCGGATCCACCGTAGCGGTCGTCATTGACTACCATAAATACCTGGTCGTACTGTGGGAAGTTCTCTGCTAGCACCTGGCTGATCCTGTTGGTTCGGGTTGGAACAACCAATCTCCAGATACCTGCATAATTAAAGGTGCTGCCAAAATAGTTATTGATCAGGCTGTCGGGATCATTCGCTGCACCCGAAGCTGCTGACGGGACCTTTATGGCAAAACAATTGAAATAATTGCGGTAACGGGAGTAGGGAGGTTTGTCCAGAACGGCATCCATCATCCACCTGGCATCTGTGATGAATTTATCGAGCTGGTTTTCCTGATAACCGTCGCTGAGGAAAACCAGATTTATCCGCTGATCGATCTCACCGGTCATGGCAAGGGTGTCAACTTCAAAATGCTGGGCATTAATGGTTATCGAACTCAGAAAAAGAGTAAAAGCTATAATTATTTTTTTCATTTGCTGAGATTTTGAATGGAGTTGATTACCGGCACTGAAGGATTATCTGATTGAAAGCGGATAAATTTCATGCCGGGCATGTTGTTAAACCGGAGATGGAATCTGTTGGAATCCAGCGTTCTGACCATTCGCTGAAGCTGCCCCTGATCATTAGTGAATTCAAAATTTTCGATCAGGGGATGTTCAACGGTGAATGTTGAGATTGCTTTGTGTGCTGAATCTTCCAGTATCACTTCCATCGGATAAAGGAATGCAGTTTTTGGATTATCCTTCATTTGTCCTGCAACAGTGCTCATTTCAGAAAGATCGATTCTGCAGGTTTGGTCGGCAAGTCTGACAGCGGTGAAAGTTGCAAACGTTATTGAGGTTAAGGCAGCCGGCTTGCCGGTTCTCCTGGTATCCGGAGCCAGAGGCTTACAGGCCGTTAAAAAGGTGGCCGCTGCAAATAGGATATATAAGATCCGTTTCATGGTAAATGCAAAAGTAAGAATTACAGCCAATCAGATATTATGTAATTTCGCGGCTTATGTTTGAAATACTTCAGGATATCAAGATACAGCAATGGATCATCCTTATTGCTGTGGCTCTGTTTATTGGCATGTCGAAAGCCGGGATCGGGTTCGGGCTGATGGTGGTTCCCTTGCTAGCTTTCGGATTTGGGGCGCGGGAATCGACCGGAATCATGATCCCGATCCTGATCATCGCGGATCTATATGCAGTTCAGCATTATCACCGGATGGCGGAGTGGAAGTATATTATAAAACTGATGCCCTGGGCGGTATTGGGAATTCTTGCCGGCGTGGTCACAGGCCAGCTGATATCGGGCAATCAGTTCCGGATGCTTTTATCCGTACTGGTGATAGCCGGATTGATCATCATGGTGGTTAGGGATCTGATGAAGAAAAGTGAGGCTGTTCCCACTCATCCTGCCTTCGTAATCCTGCTGGGTATTCTGGGAGGATTTGGTTCGATGGTCGGCAATGCCGCCGGACCGATTTTTGCGGTTTACCTGCTGGCCATGAGGTTGCCCAAGAATACCTATATCGGTACCGGTGCCTGGTTTTATCTGATCATCAATGTGATTAAGTTACCGTTTCACATCTGGGTATGGAAAACCATTTCAATCAGTACCCTTACACTCGATCTGGTAACAGTTCCCGCAATTTTGCTGGGAGCCTGGCTGGGGATCCGGATCGTCAGGCTTTTTACGGAAAGCTTTTATCGGATATTTATTATTGTGATGACATTGCTTTCTGCACTTTTTCTCCTTTTCAGGTAAAAACAGCAAGATTGATAATTCCGTTTTTTTTTGTTCCTTCGGATCATAATATCTTAAAACCAAAGAAATATGAAAAAAATCCAGTTCAGGGGCATGCTTATGGCAGGTCTGTTGTTCCTTGCCGGACAAGCTATCGGCCAGGATGTTGCAGGAAAATGGAAGACTATCGACGATGAGTCGGGTAAGCAGAAATCGATTGTTCAGCTGGATATCCGAAATAACCAGCTATGGGGAAAAATTCTGCAGACATGGGATGACGACGGAGTTACCCCGACCGACAAGCTGTGTGATAAATGTACAGGATCTCTGAAGGACAAGCCCGTTATCGGTATGTATATCATTACCGGGTTAACCAAGTCGGATAATATATGGAAGGGCAAGAAAGGGATTTTAGATCCGAAAAACGGAAAGAATTATGATGTAAAGATCTGGCTGGAAGATGCCAATACTCTTGCTGTCAGGGGTTCGATCGGTCCGATTGGCCGGAAGCAGACCTGGCACAGGGTGCAGTAATATCCCCGCCTTCGCGGGGATGACAGAAAAGGGTCCTCGTTAGAGCTAAGCGGTCCTCAAGGGCCCCTCGTTAGAGCGAAGCGGTCCCGACTTTCGTCGGGATGACAACTCTCCGAGGGTAATATAAAAAGGGGTCCCGGTCAAAACCGGGGCCCCTTTTTTGTGCTTATGCCAATGGGTTAATCTTCGAAATAGTAACGGCGGCGTTCGTTGGCCTTATTGACCTGGTTGGCATCGAAGGCCCACATTCCGCGGCCATGGGTGGCAATAACCAGGATATTATCGCGCGGATGAATGATCAGGTCGTGTACATAGGTTGTGGGAAGATTTCCGAGTACTTCCCAGCTTTCGCCGCCATTTTTGGAAACAAACACACCCATATCGGTTCCGGCATACAGAATGTTTCCATCGAAGGGATCTTCGCGGATCACATTCACCGGACCGAGCGGGATATTTCCAGAGATATCCTTGAAGGTAACGCCGTAATCTTCAGATTTCCAAAGATAAACCTGAAAATCATCATCACGTTTGCCATTCTGGGAAACATAAACACGGCCCATTTTGTATTTTGAGGCCACCACCCGGCTGATCCAGCGGTCAGGAGTCAGTTTTGAGGTCAGTTCGGTCCAGTTTGAACCGCCATCTTTGGTCATATGCAATCTGCCATCATCAGTACCGGCATAGATCAATCCAAATTTCAGCGGGGATTCGGAAATTGAGAATAGCGTTTGATGCTGGATATCACCTAATTTGGCCGGATTGTTATGGGAAAGGTCCGTGCTGATTTGCTTCCAGGTATTGCCCTGGTCACGCGACATGAACAGATATTGCATTCCGTGATAAACGATGTCGGGATTATGGGAAGAGAGTATAAATGGAGCAAGCCATTGTCCCCTGAGCGCGGGTTCATTATCATATACACGGGGAAGGATACCCTTGCGTTCACCGGTAGCGAGGTTCACTCTGCTGATGCTGCCGTAGAATCCGGCGGAATAAACGAGATTGCTGTCGCGGGGGTCGATGAAGTGATGACTTCCTTCACCGCCCGGAGCATAGTTGAAATCGACCGGACTGATTTTATCGCGGCCTTCCGAGATATCAATAATGCCGCTGAAACTTCCATGATCCTGCACGGATCCATAAACCCTGAAAGGGTTACCCATATCAAAATTCAGGTTGAAAAACTGTACGGCGGGGAGGTTATGGGTGAATTGCTGCCAGTTTTTACCCCGGTCATAGGATATTACGATACCTCCGTCGTTTACATTAACCAGATAATCCGTATTGAGCGGGTCGATCCATAAACCATGATGATCGCCGTGCATTCCATCGATCCCGGTAAAAGTTTTGCCGCCATCCTGGGATACATTGAGACCCAGTCCCATTGTATATATGGTGTTCTCATCTTTCGGATCCACTCGGATTTGTGCAAAAACCCAGCCGTAGGTAGCTGAATGATCCTGCATATAGATTTTCATTTCCGGGGTTAATCCGCTCACCTGAATCCATGTTTTCCCTTTGTTGTCGGACCGGTAAATCGTTGCGCCTTTGATGGTTCCGCTTGAGGGCCTTCCGTATGAATCTGTATTGTCACCTTCCTCTGCATCTGCAACTTTTTCATAATTATCGAGGAATGCATAAAGGACTTTAGGGTTTGATCTGGCAACATCGATACCGATCCGGCCCCGGAATTTAGGTTCAGGGATACCGGAATTTATTTGTTCCCAGCTCTTTCCACCGTTGGTTGTTTTCCAGATCCCGGAGCCGGTGAAGTTTTCTTCGGTTCTGGGGTCGTTCCATTTCTGCCTGATTCTTTGCCAGGTTGTTGCATAGAGGGTATTCGGATCAGAAGGATCCATGACCAGATCGATTGCTCCGGTCATTTCGTTGATATATAATACTTTGTCCCATGTTTTACCGCCATCTGATGTTTTATATACTCCGCGGTCCGGATTGTTTGTCCATTCATGACCAGAGGCTGCTACATAGAGGATATCGGTATTTTTAGGATTGATCACGATCCGTGCGATGGTGAAGGTATTTTCGAGGCCCATGTGTTTCCATGTTTTTCCTCCGTCGGCTGTTTTATAGATTCCGCAGCCCGATTGTGAACTCCTGAAGATATTGGCTTCGCCTGTACCTACCCAGAGAACCTGTGGGTTCTGAGGATCGAGTTCGATGTCGCCGATGGCGGTTGAAACCTGCTGTTCGAATATAGGAGCCCAGGTAACACCTTCATTATCAGTTTTCCATACACCGCCTGAAGCGGTAGCCACATACAGGGTATAGGATTTTCCGCGTGGCTCCACCACGGCAACATCCGTGCAGCGGCCGCTGATATTGGTGGGCCCGAGGAATTGCCAATTCTGGTCCTTAAATGAAGACGCAGCTTTCAGCCCCTGAAACTTATCGAATTGTGCCAGGCGTTCCTTTCCGGTAAGGATTGGTGATTTTGCCTGCTGGGAGTAGGCCATTGGCGCCAGGGAAAGGAGGCCGGTGACCAAAATTCCGCTAATGAGCCGGTTGATTATTTTCATGGCGATTTTCTGATTAGGAAAAGGTAAGTTTTTTATTTGATATTATTGGCATCGAGCGTGAACATCCCGCGGCCGTGAGTTGCGATAACGATCATGTTATCACGCGGATGGACGACCAGATCGTGCACATAGGCGGATGGCAGGTCACCAAGTGCGCTCCACTTCTTCCCGCCATCCTTTGAAAGATACACCCCTATATCTGTTCCAACATAGAGGCGATTCTGATCATTCGGATCTTCCCTGATCACGTTTACCGGCCCAATCGGGATATTATTACTGATATCGGTCCAGGTTTGTCCATAATTTTCAGACTTCCAGATATATACCTGAAAATCATCATCACGTTTGCCATTCTGTGTGACATAAACGGTGCCCAATTCATATTGTGAGGCAATGATCCGGCTGATCCACTTACCCTTGGGTAATCCGTTCAGGATCTCAGCCCACGTAGCGCCCCCGTCCTTAGTAACATGTAAACGGCCATCATCGGTACCGGCGTAGATCAGTCCTGCTTTAATGGGTGATTCAGAGAGGCCTGTAATGGTTTGAAACGAAATATCGCCGCGTTTATCAGGCTGATTAAAGGTGAGGTCGGGACTGATTTTATTCCAGGTCTGACCCTGGTCAAGCGACTGAAAGACATACTGAAGTCCGTGGTAAATGATATCCTGGTTATGCGGAGAAAGTACAAAAGGTGCAATCCATTCACCGCGGAGGGGAGGATCATTTTCATCGACGGGTGGCTGAATGGATTTTGTTTGCCATCCATTCCCCTTTCTTTCACTGCGCTGAAGGGAGCCATAGAACGTGCAGGAGTAGAGTAGGTCAGGATTACGCGGATCAACCAGATGGGTGCAGCCCTCTCCACCAGGAACATTTTTAAAATCAACCGGTTGAACAGCATCACGACCGTATTGAAGATTGACTTCACCACCCCAGCTGAAATGGTCCTGCACCGATCCGTAAAAGCGGAAAGGCTTATCCATGCCAACGGCAACATTATAAAATTGTGCAACCGGAATTTCGACGAAATGTTTCCAGTTTTTTCCGCCGTCGTAAGTAATATTCACGCCCCCGTCATTTCCGCTGATCATGCAGCTTGTGTTTTCCGGATCTATCCAAAGCGCATGGTGGTCCATGTGGATGCGGGTTTCGCGTTTAAATGTCTTTCCTCCATCAGTTGAAGTGTTCAGGAAAAGACCCATCGTATAGATTTTGTTTTCATCCTTAGGATCTACACGGATTTGTCCGAAAACCCATCCGTAAGTACCCGAGTGACCCTCCATGAATTTTTTCATATCCGGGGTTAGTCCGCTGACCTGTATCCAGCTGGCACCCTTATTATCTGAGCGGTAAACTGTTGCTCCCTTAATGGTTCCGGTTTTCTGTCTGCCGTAAGCATCCATTTCTCCCACTTTGGCTTCACGGGCCATCTCATAATTGTCGAGGAGGGTATAAATGACATTCGGGTTGGATTTTGAAATAGCGAGGCCGATTCTGCCGCGCCGATTGGGCTCTGGCAATCCCTGGTTGATCTGGGTCCAGGTTTTGCCGGCATCCACGGATTTCCATATTCCGCTGCCGGAATAATTATCTTTTGTGCGCGGATCGTTCCATTTCTCACGGATGCGCTCCCAGGTTGATGCATATAATATATCAGGATTTGAAGGATCCATTATGATATCATAAGCTCCGGTCATGTCGTTGATGTACAGTATTTTCTGCCAGGTTGCCCCTCCATCGGTTGTTTTATAAACCCCGCGCTCAGGATTGGAGGTCCACTCATGACCACCGGCTGCAACATACAGGATGCGGGTATTCGAAGGGTGTATCACTATTCTGGAGATCGTATGGGTATCCTCAAGGCCTTTGTTTTCCCAGGTTTTACCGCCATCATTGGTTTTATAAATACCGCATCCGGCCATACTGCTTCTGAAGATGTTAGCTTCGCCGGTTCCAACCCAAACGATTTCGGGGTTGATGGGATCGATCGCCAGGTCACCTATATCTGTGGTTACCTGTTTTTCAAAAACAGGTATCCAGGTTGTTCCTTCATTTTCGGATTTCCAAACACCGCCTGAAGCTGCAGCAACCCAAATGGTAAGAGATTTACCGGGCAGTCGAACTGCCTCCACATCGGTTGCGCGGCCGCTTATGTTGGTTGGACCCAGGTACTGCCAGTGCAAAGTATCCAGATCTGTCTGGTTTTGAAGTTCAAGCTGTTGTTTGTACAATCTTACGCGGTCGGCCCCTTTTGTAATAGGTTGTTTAACAGTAGTTTGTGTTTTGGCTGTAAAACTAACCCCCAAAAAAGCAAGGACCAATAAGATGCGAATAGAGTAAGCTTTCATCTTAGGTTTAAATTTTATTTGAGTTTCCATTCAAAAATAGGTTTTTAACGGGATACTAAACAAAACAAACCCGACATTTGTAAGGGACACTAACAAATAGAAAAGGATGACGGTGAATGTATCACAAAATCTGGTCAGGGTGCAGGTTGAATCTGTGCTTGAGATAGCAAAAGGAGTATTTACGCTGGAGTTCAGGCGTTTTTTTGAATTTGAGGCGGGGCAGATTATTTCGATTGCTCTATCGGAAAAAGAAGATCCCAGAATGTATTCGATTGCTTCCGGTGAGCAGGATGAAAATATCCAGGTACTGTTCAATGTTGTCAAGGAGGGGCATTTAACTCCTTCGCTGGCATCACTGAAAGCAGGTGATTCTATATGGTGTTCCAAGGGGTTTGGAAAATTCACTGATAACAGCGGCCCGGCCTGGTGGATTGCGCAGGGCACTGGAATTGCCCCGTTTGCCGCCATGTTTCGGTCGGGTCATCAGGAGGAAAAGTTTTTGATACATGGAGGCCGGAACGGTGATTCATTCTATTATTCAGATGAATTTTTACCTGTTCTTAACGACAGATATGTGCGATGCTGTTCCCGCGACCGTGTGGCGGGGGCTTTTCATGGCCGTGTGACGGACTATCTTAATTCATTGCCTTCACTTTCGCCGGAGGCTTTATATTATCTTTGCGGCAGTTCGGAGATGGTTGTTGAGACGAGAGATATTCTAATTAAAAAAGGGGTGCCGTTTAAGAGGATCGTGGGGGAGATTTACTTTTAGTGCGCGTCCCCGTCCCCGTCCCCGTCCCCGTCCCCGCCTGCGCGGGGATGACAGAAAAGGGTGTAGTGGGGATGACAGTCCCCGCCTGCGCGGGGATGACAGAAGAGGGTGTGTGGGTAGGAAAAGGTGGTAGTTATGGAAAAGATGGATAAAGAGAAGTTATTCGGGAAGACACTGGCGGAGGTGGCAGAGATCTGCCAGGAACTGGATATGCCTAAATATGCTGCCGGTCAGATAGTTGACTGGCTTTATAAAAAGAGTATCCTGACGATTGACGATATGACCAATCTCGCCGTGAAATATCGCGAAGCGCTGAAGGAGAAATATGAGATTGGATTATATCCCCCCTCAAAAGTTGAAGTGTCGGTTGATGGAACAAAAAAATACCTGTACCAATCGGGTGTCAAAAAATTTGTAGAAGCGGCATATATTCCTGATGGAGAGCGGGCCACGCTTTGTGTTTCCTCCCAGGTCGGCTGCAAGATGGGGTGTTTATTCTGCATGACCGGCAAGCAGGGTTTTCAGGGAAACCTCACTGCCGGAGAGATTGTTAATCAGATACACAGTTTGCCGGAGCGTGACCAGTTGACCAGCGTTGTTTATATGGGCATGGGCGAACCTTTTGATAATCTTGAGAATGTATTGCGCAGCATAGAGATCCTGACAGCGGAGTGGGGATATGCCTGGAGCCCGAGGAGGATTACTGTATCTACCATCGGCATCATCCCGGCCATGCAGGCTTTTCTGGAGCGTTCGGAAGCCAATCTGGCGGTCAGTCTTCATTCACCTTTTGAGGAGGAGAGGCGGATGCTGATGCCGGTTGAGCAGGTCTATCCCTTGCCTGAGGTGCTGAAAACAGTACGTTCCTGGGATTTTGGCCGGCAGCGCAGGATTTCTTTTGAATATATCCTTTTTAAAAACCTGAATGATACGCCCCGTCATGTGAAGGAGCTTGCGAGGTTATTGAATGGCATGCGATGCCGGATCAATCTCATACGATTCCACCCGATACCTGACACACCACTGGAAGGATCAGATGATGAGGCTGTTCAGGCATTTAAAGATGCTTTGAACAAAAAGGATATTTTAACCACGGTGAGAGCATCCAGAGGGGAAGATATCTGGGCAGCATGCGGACTTTTGTCGACACGGGAGATGACCCGGAAATAATTGACCACGTATATATATTATGATACCCAGGATACTTCTCGATACAGCGCCCATTCCGGGAAGCGATAAAGAACTCAGGCTTTACCAGCACGCAAAGGACTTCTCCATTGATATTTCCAATGAAGGGGAATTGATGAGTTCACGCGTTCACGGATCTGAGGAGAGTCTGGCTGAGCTCACCTGCACCCGGATATCAGGGAGGAACCGGCCAAGGGTATTGATCGGCGGGTTAGGCATGGGATTTACCCTGGCTGCAGCCCTAAAACATTTAGGTGAAAATGCGGAACTGGTTGTGGCTGAGCTTGTTCCGAAGGTTATTGAATGGAACCGCGGTCCCCTTGGTGCAGAGGCGGGAAATCCATTGCTGGATAAACGGGTTAAGGTAAAGGAGGGGGATGTTGCCCTGGTTATGAAAGCAGAGAAACATTCTTTCGATGCAATCCTGTTGGATGTTGATAACGGACCGAGCGGATTAACCCATCAGGATAACAATTGGCTATACTCTCCCGCCGGTCTTGATGCAGCCTATATGGCGCTGAAAAACAGGGGAATATTATCGGTTTGGTCGGCCGGACCGGATGTGCGTTTTACCAAAAGATTGCGCCAGACCGGGTTTAAAGTTGAAGAAATTCTTGTCCATGCCCATGGAAAGAAAGGCGGAAAGTGCCTGATCTGGATTGCTGAACGCTGATGATTTGTTTGTTGTGACCAACTAGTGACGAACGGCACATGCCGACAGCGTGACCCTTCATTTTTTAACGTTCGTCAACCGCATTTTTGCACGGCAGGTCAGTTCGGCCTTGTTATGCTCCTATTCATCAAACTAACATCCAACACTTGTAAGTAGTTGATTTATTGTCTTCCATGATGGTTTAATATTGATGTCGTAAGTACGCAAACGCAGGAAAGGAAGACATCATGAAAAAATTATTACCAAGCTTATTGGTCGTTAAGATTTTATTCTTTTTTACAACGGCAACTGCCCAGCAGTGGATGGCCAATCTCCCCCAGGAGAAGGTGACCAGTGACGAAGTAACGTTTATCGAGGTTCAACGGGCATTTAATGATTATTGGGCTCCGAAGGATGTGAAAAACGGGTATTACTTTGTTAATGGGGAAAAAATCAAGGCTGGCGGATGGAAGCAGTTTAAACGCTGGGAGTGGTTCTGGAATGATCGGGTAAATCCTGAAACCGGAGCATTTCCGCAAACTACTGCATTAGCTGAGCTAAACCGGTACCTGAGTGAAAATCCTGTTTTGAAAAGCACTAATGGCGGCTCAACGGGCAACTGGACCAGTATGGGACCTTCCACAACAGCAGGAGGTTATGCCGGTTTGGGTAGGTTGAGTTGTGTCGCTTTCAGTCCGGTAAACAATAATGTAATATATGTTGGTGCTGCATCAGGCGGTTTGTGGAAATCAATCAATGCAGGAGCAGCATGGCTCCCCATGAGCGATAATACCGCAGTATTGGGAATCAGCGATCTGGCTGTGGTGAACAATGGAATCGAAGATGTTGTATATGCAGCCACCGGCGACCGCGATGCCAGTGATAACTATTCTGTGGGTGTACTTAAATCAACCGATGGCGGCAATACCTGGAATACAACCGGGTTGAGCTGGCAGCAGAGCTCTCTTAAATTAATTTACCGACTGCTTGCCGATCCGGCCAACGCAGATGTTTTATATGCTGCAACCAGTGATGGCGTTTACAAAACCACCGATGGCGGCAATCTTTGGATGAAGCTGACCACCAGCAGATTTATCAATATACAATTCAAGCCGCAAAGCAATCAGGTTATGTACGGATCGACCATCTCGACCGGTGATATCTATCTTTCCACCAATGGTGGCACCACCTGGACCCTTGCTTTGAACACTGCCGGAACCCGCGTTGAACTGGCGGTGACTGCGGCGAATCCTGAACTGGTTTATGCATTGATCAGCAATACATCAAATGGCTTGCTGGGCGTATATAAATCCATTGATTCAGGAGTTACCTTTGCAGCAGTTTGCGGATCTGTTCCGAACATGCTTGCCTGGAATTGCGACGGCAGCGATACCGGCGGACAAGGCTGGTACGATCTGTGCATTGCCGCAGATCCAGCCAATGCAGATGTTGTTTTCGTCGGGGGTGTGAACACCTGGAAAACCACCAATGGCGGAGCTTCCTGGTCAATCAGCAATATGTGGTCGGGTAATTGCAGCGGTGCTGCCACAAACGTTCATGCCGACAAACATTACTTTGCTTTCCAGCCCGGGACTACCAACCTGTTTGAATGCAACGACGGGGGTTTATATAAAACCAGCAATACCGGTGCCACCTGGACTCATCTTGGCAGTGGTTTGGTAATCAGTCAGATTTATAAGATTGGCGTATCGCAAACCAATTCCGGCGATGTAATGGCCGGATTGCAGGATAACGGAACAAAAGCCATGATCTCCAATACCTGGAAAGATGTGATCGGGGGCGACGGTATGGAATGTCTGGTAGATTTTACCAATACAAATGTCCAATATGGATCGCTCTATTACGGAGGTATTTACCGTACCGATAACCATTGGGCTTCATCAACCTATATTTCAGGCAGCATCACCGGCAGCGCAGGTTGGGTTACTCCCTATGTGATTGATCCGAATGATAATAACACCTTGTATGCTGGTTTTCAGGATGTATGGAAATCCAGCAACAAAGGTGCCAGTTGGCTTAAGCTCAGCGCCTGGTCGGGTGCAACCCTGCGGTCAATCGCAGTAGCCCCTTCAGCTTCAAATACCATTTATGCCGCTACCGGCAGTATCCTTTACAGGACTGTGGACGGCGGTGCTACCTGGGCCAACATTACCGGCACACTTCCGGTAGGCACCAGCAATATTACCTATGTTTCAGTTAAACAGGATGATCCGAATACTGTTTGGGTTTCGTTGGGACAGTTTAATGCATATGGAGTATTTCAAACTGCTGATGGCGGTGTTACCTGGACTGATCTTTCTGCAGGATTGCCATCCATTCCGGTGAATTGTGTGATCCAGAACAAACAAAGCGTATCGCAGGTTGAACTCTATGCCGCAACCGATGTGGGTGTATTCATGAAACTGGGTACAGCTCCCTGGATTCCCTATTTTACCGGCCTGCCGAATGTAGTGGTAATGGAGCTTGAAATATATTATGCTTCTGATCCTTCCATGAGTAAACTCAGGGCAGGAACATACGGCCGTGGTTTATGGGAATCGGATGTTTTTGGCACCACAGAAACCAATTCCCCGCCAGCTTTTACCGCTGATCCGAATATTGAAGCCGACGGAGCTGCAGGAGTTGGCTACTCAGCCACTCTGGCCGATAATGCGACTGATCCTGATGCAGATGTCCTGACCTTTTCACTGGTATCTGGTCCGGCATGGCTTTCGGTGGCCGGAAATGGCAACTTGTCGGGAACGCCGGCGGGTGCTGATGCAGGCTTAAACAGTTTTGAGGTAAAAGTTGCGGACGGAAATGGTGGCGTTGATCAGACTATTCTTCAGATCAATGTTGCCGGAATTGTTGTACTGGCGCCGGTTGCCGGTTTTTCTGCCAATCCTGTGAGCATAACTGCAGGGCAAACTGTTCAATTCACCGATTTATCCCTTAATACCCCAACCGGTTGGTTGTGGAGTTTCGGCGACGGAAATACTTCCGCATCACAAAATCCTTCGAATACATATAGTGTTGCCGGTAAATATACGGTTACCCTTACCGCAACGAACCTTGCAGGCTCCGATGTAAAAACCCTGGTCGATTTTATAACAGTCGCTGCCGCGACTGTGGATTACTGCACTCCTGCAGGGATTAATAATTCAAGTGATTACATCAAGACGATCACCGTAGGAGGTGTAGTTAATTCAACTGGAATGGGTTCATCCGGTTACCTTTTGTACGATTCTCCGGTATTCAATTTAACAACCGGAAGATCGAACCCTGTTTTACTGACGCCTTTTAAGGCGACCAATAAGAATTACTGGAAAATCTGGATAGATTTTAATAATGATGGTGATTTTACCGATGCGGGAGAGAATGTATTTACCGCATCTAAAAAATTAGGAGCAGCAAAAGGAAACCTGGTGATACCGGCAACCGCTTCGGGCCTTATGAGGATGCGTATAGCCATGAGGACGGGTGCTGTTCCAAATCCATGCGACAATAATTACGGTGGTGAGGTGGAAGATTATTCAGTGAATATCCTGAAACGGGCATCTTTTGATGGCGGTATTGAGATTCTTGCCGATGAATCGGAAAACATGCCGGAACTCCGGGTGTATCCGAATCCGGTTAACAGTCAGCTGAATATTTCAGTTGCCAGTACTGAAGGGAAAGCCGTTCTGCGTGTTTTCAATATTACTGGAGTTCAGCTGGATATGGTACTGGTTAATTCTGAGCTGATGCAGCTTGATGTATCAGGATATCCATGCGGAGTATATTTTATCACTCTTACTAATCAGAACCAGCGCGTAGTGCAAAAATTCGTTAAAGAGTAGGCGGTTTTACCTGATAACTATGTGTACCATAAAACCATTGCCCATTCTGATCGAGTCCGTAAATCATGACTTTGAATGTTCCATAGAGATCGTTTACCGGGATTTCAAGCTTATTAACTGAAGAAGGGGTTCCGGTATTCCAAATAATTACAGGGGTTAGGATTGGTATGTCAGGCGAAGCGGGTGCAGAGATTCTCTGTTCATCCGCTTCGGCATTTACGGGCAAGTTCATGGATCCGGAGACTGATTTAACCGGAAGGGGGAGCCCGGCAAAATCTCCGTTAAGGGATATGAAATTAACCACAGCTGAGAAGATATAATTCCCATGTAAATACAGCTGGTTTTTTACCTCGATGGTTTTTATTCTCGCCGGTGGCAGATCCAATAATTGTTTATGGCTGGTGATGGGCATTCCGTCGAGCAGGATCAGCGTTTCATAATTATCAGCAGATATGTTTTTGTTATATACACTGAGATGAGCATCATTACCCTTCCTTCGTACCTGCACATCGGGTACCACCTCATATACCACCTCCAGAACATTTGCCAGCTCGATATAATCAGCTGTATTGATTGTCCATTCCGGGGGATAAAAAAATGATTTTTTCCAGGGCAGTGAATCGCTCTTCACTTCCTTCATGCCCTCAGACTGATCATAAACCTGATTGAGCTGCATATTTACGCTGAGATTACCGGCATATTTTATCTCTTCAGGACTCAGGCTGAATAATCGTTCAACGGGTTTAAAAGCCCGGTTGTCAAATTCCGGATTCAACCCGATCTCCCAGAAGGAATCCGGCTGAGCAATAAAACTGAGGATATAATCGCCGGAATTCACGCCACCGGGAAAGGAGAAAGAGAAAACTCCGTTAGGATTGGTATGGACAGCCTGGAAACTGTTGTCATTCAGGATAGTGGCACTTACTCCTGCTGAGGGTACCCCTTTACCTGTTTTTTTATCAGTTACCCTGCCGCTTAAGATCCCTGTCCGGGTTTCAGGCATGAACAGGATCTCCGGCTGGTCAGTCTTGAAAAAGGCCTGAACGGTTTCGTCCGGATAGCGATTCCGGGATAACCATTTCTCAAATTCCTTTTTTTCGCATGGAATCTTCCCACCGGCATCCCATCCCGGCAATCCGGGCATGAAATCTTCATCATGATTTCCCGGTTCAGTGAGGCTGACCATTGAAAAGAGGGTGCTACCTGTGGCAGCGATTTGTTGAGGCAACTCAAATTCAACCTGATGGGTGCTCCGTATTTTGATGTTTTCAGTGGCTGAGGTTATTTCAATACGATGGTTGTCAAGGTTATATCCCGACCACAGGCGGCCTGCCAAAACGGTATTATTGTCAGATAAAACGGAGAACTGGACAATACCCTCGGGTATGCTGTTTGCGGGAACGCTGAATTTCAGCGGGTTTCCGGTGTTTGGCAGGCTATCGTACCAGTACCAGGAATATGACCGGTGGACGAGCAGGCGCAAGTATTTTGAAGTATTCGCAGCAGGATTGTCCATTTCAACAACAAGATTGTTGCCGGCAGCGCTGATCATCATTCCCGAAGGAACCGTGGTAAGGGGTTGGTGGTCAGTTAAAGCAGGGCTTTCCGTGTAGAATCTCTTTTCTGAAGGATTCACTATTTTGATTGCCACGACAGTGAACTCTGAATCCGGAAAATTGCGCATCCAGTTGGTATAGGCTCGCAGGTAGTACCATCCGGATTTTAATTCAGGATTAAGTGAGAACGAGTAACTTACCCGTGAATTGGCCAACGCATAGTTTTGTTTAAATACTCCGGCGCCGGTGGAATCCAGCAATTCTATCCGGATGTTTTTACTCAGCACCGATGGTTTGTAAGTATCCTTTTCCAACAAAACAGCTTTGAAATTCAGACGATCACCGGAGATAAACAGATGTCCGGTCGTCTGGAGCCAGACCGTTTCCCTGAAAGTTCCTTTATTCAGGTTCTGCGGAGACCGGGCAATTACAGGACTGGTCAAACCCCAGCCCAATAAAAGCATCCATGAAATATTTCGGAGCAGAAATTTTAGCATAATCAATTAGTCTAGCGGTCGGTCCAGAAGGGTGGTTTTTCGAGGGTTCCGTCTCTCAGCTGGCAATCGTAGCACGATGGGGTAGCGGTTAAAAAATGGCCGGGTGAATCCTCAGTCACCCATGTTCCTGCCGGCAACCGGTACCAGGGGACATCAGTTCCGACGACCAGCAGCAGGCATCTCACCGGGATAACCGGAAATGCTTCCGGTTTATCCACAAATACCCGCATGGAGGATTCTCCGGCAAGCTCAAAGATGCCGGTTACATAAAACGACGGATCATTGGTGCAATGGATATTGCCTTCAATCCTGAATGGCTGTGTTTCATACAAGCTTCCGGTTTGATTGATGAGCTTGTCAACATTCTCCCAAAATCGCATGGCCGATTCAGATATGCGGTACTGGGTGACATTCAGGCTATACCGTATGGAAAGCTCGTCGCCGTACTGGGATTCGAAATTCAATGGGGTTTCAATGATCTTGTTCTCCGTGAGTCCCGTTGTTTTTGCCGTATAATTACCTGCAATCTCCTTGGATTTCCAACAGGTCCGGATCAGCTTGTTTGATGCCGTTACGGTTTTTGAACCCGTCCAGATATGAGTGGCAATGTAAGGAACCGTGTACTGAAAGGTTGCATCCGCTGTCCACCGGTAATATGACGGTTCAGTTCCCTCCTCGTGAGTACTGACGTAAAAGCGGTATCCATCCATCACTTCTCCGGTTTCGCTTCTCTTTTCCACCACCTGCCTGAAGGAGATGCTGTTGATCGGAGGGGAAGATTTAAGCTGCTGGTAATCCGATTCAAATGTATTGCCGTCATGGTTGACCACCAGTTTATAGCTTTTCCCGGGCACAGGAATAAAGCCCTCCTGGCACCAGTATATACCAATGCCATTCGCTGAGAAGGGATAGGTTTTTGCGTCGGAATCGATAATCCATGCCTGCGCATCTGACACCCCCCTGGGTTTGTAGGTAAGCTTGTCGCCCTCTTCTGTCACAACCGGCGCTGCAATGGAAATTTTCAATGAGTGATACTGATGAGTTTCTGAAACCAGGCATTCGATAAACAATACTTCATCATAGCCGGTTGTTTCCGGGATAAACCGGTCAACACAGGAGGCAGTCAGCAGGGCACAGGCCAGTAATATGATTTTATTCCACTGCATAATTGCCCAGTTTGAATTGATAGCTTACCGTAAAAATGGGTGCCCCGTATATGGATAGTTTATAGCCTTTTATGGCGTTGTCTTCATTCACGAAGTAGATGGAATAGGCGTTTCTCCTGCCCGTGAGGTTATAGATTGAAAACACCCACGATCCATGAGCAAATTTCTTTTTCAGCAGATTGCCTTCGATCGTCATGGAAATATCGGTGCGGAAATAGTCGGGAATACGGTATTCATTCCTGAGGGAGTAATTGATGACCGGCATTCCGTTCACATAGAAATATCCGGTGGGATAGGTAATGGGCCGACCGGTATTATATACGATATTGGAGGATATACTGAGCCGCCTGGATATTTTCAGACTACCGACAAAGTTCACGGCATGCGGTTTATCGTAATTGGCCGGATAGGTTATTCCCTGGTTGATCTTTTGCCAGGATTCCGGACCATTCACGGTAATCAGGGAGCGCGACCAGGCATAGCTGATCCATCCGGTAAGCCGGCCGGAGTTTCGCCTCACCAGGAGCTCAATACCCCAGGCTTGCTGCTTTCCCTGCAAAACCAGCGTTTCAATATCCGGATCGTAGGTGAGATCAGCATGATCCTTATATTCAATGATATTCTGACCATTCTTGTAATAGACCTCAGCTGAGGTTTCAATCGATGAGTTGTTGAAATTCTTATAAACCCCAAAACTAAGCTGATCGGCAACCGGAGGTGTTAGATAAGGATCAACCAGCTTCCACCGGTCGGTTGGTGCCACTGATGCGGTATTGGAAAGCATGAAAAGATACTGCCGCATTTTATTGTAACTGAATTTCA
Organism: uncultured Bacteroidota bacterium; assembly: GCA_942493265.1. Taxonomy (GTDB): domain Bacteria; phylum Bacteroidota; class Bacteroidia; order Bacteroidales; family UBA12481; genus UBA12481. The sequence continues at coordinate 5,109,317 of OW818688.1, read as the reverse complement.
GGGACAGGTCAGGATTCAGCTGATAATTCAATGATGCCCGGTATTCAGGACCGGAGTAATGTTTTATTGTTTTTCCGTACCCGTAAGTGAGTGTATCAGTGATGAACTCACTTTCAATTGGCTGGTTATCTGTGTATTGCTTTAAGGTGTTCGGTCCTAGGTAATTAAAGAAACTGTATCGCAATCCCATGTACAAGGAAAGCCGGTCGGTAACGGTGAATTCATCGAAAGCATGGGCTGCGTATTCCAATCCGCTCTCCTTTCCGAAGTTTGCAGGAAACAACAGTGATAGGGTTCCCAAAGGGTTTAGGATGCCCTGGTCGAGGTTGTGCAAAATTACATCGCCTCCAAATCCTGTTCTGTGGCGGGCTGCCGGATAGCCGGTAAATTTCACTTTCAGTTCCTGTGATCGTACCCTGAACTGATGATCGAAGGCCTTGGCAGCCTGCTCCCGGTTAGCCTGGTAATTTATGTAATTGCTGAAAACCGCCGCGGCCTTCATGCTCCATTTATTTCCGAGTCGCTTATCGTATATCACCGAGGCTCCCTGGTTCTCATACCGGTAATTATTGGTAGTTGACAGGGCAAATTTATCCTTGCTGTAATATCCGAATATCTGCAATGAAGAGTTATTTTTTCCTACCAGGTGGATTCCGGTCATCAGATCATAGAAAGATCCCTGGCGTTTGTATAATTCGGCATCGTCGAGCCGGTCCAGTATCCAGTCGGAATAGGTTGACCGCGCACTGAACATGAATGAGCTTTTGTCTTTTACGATTGGTGTTTCGACCAGTATCGATCCGGTTACCGGACTGATGCTCCCTCTGGCACCAAAGTCCTTTTTGTTGCCTTTACGGGTGGTAATATCGAAAACTGATGCCAGCCGGCCTCCGAATTCCACCGGGAAATTGCTTTTATACAGATTTAACCCGTTCACCATGTCGGAATTAAAGGCAGAAAAGAAGCCAAACAGATGGCCGGTGTTGAGCACGGGAATTTCATTTATCAGGAACAGGTTTTGATCAGAAGATGATCCTCTTACATTAAACCCTGCGGATCCCTCGCCAACGGTTTGCACACCCGGCATCAGGTTGGCCACCTTAAAAATGTCGCGTTCTCCCATAACCATTGGGATGGATTTCAGATCCTGGGCTCCCACACTTTGGAAGCCCATCTGCAAGCCTCTGACATTCTGGAATTTATCTGATCGGATCACCACTTCCTTAACGTCAATCAGTTTACTGTCCATTTCAATATTCAGGATGCCTGAGCTGTTCATTTCAACCAGGTACAGTTGCGTTTCCATACCCAGACAAGATACGTTGAGATTAAAGGTTTTTCCTGATTCGAGCGGCAGGGAATAGGTGCCCTGGCCATCTGAAGTGATTCCGTTATTGGTGCCGGTAACCATGAGGGTGGCACCGATAACTGGTTCGCCGTTAGCATGGTTGGATATTCTTCCGGACAGATAACATTTACCGGTTCCCTGTTTATTTGAGCTCTTTCCGACGACTACTTTTTTTATTGTTTTCTCATAGGAGATTTGTCCGAAATGACCTGGCCGCAAGGCCGACCGGGAGCTGTCGGTTCGGTTGATCCGGTAATCTTCCGGGTTCATCATGCCGTTTTCACTGATCAGTTTTGATCCCGTAACAAAGTATTGACCGTTGCCCCTGTACAGGTATTTAATGCCGGCCGTACGGAATAAAGAATCGAGAATACTGGTTACCTGTATGCTGTCGCGATTGGCTGTGACCCGGATTTTGCTTACCCATTCCGGTTTACAATAAATGTAAATTCCGTAGTCGGTTCTTAATTTAGCGGCGAATTCCATAAAAGGCAAATCGCTGACATTAAGACTGATGGTGCGTTCCTTATTCTGAGCATCGAGGGATGTCCCGAAAACAAGCAAAAAGGCTGCTATTGCAAAAAGTCGGTTCATTCAGAAGGAGTTAGCAAAGTATTGCAATAGTTGACCAACCGGGCATGATCTTCGGTTCTTTTACCCCATAACCTCAGATGGCTTGTCCGGCTATACGTTTGCAGCTGATCCTTTAATTGCGGATATATCCGGAACAGGCTTCGCTTTCCCTTATAATCGGTTAGTTCACCATCAATGAATAATTTCAAACGAGAAGCTGTTTCATAGGCAAAGTTTGTGTTTCCGCTGATTGGAACTTTCAGATTTTTTGATTGCTGAAGGAGTAGGCTTACGCGGCCGGATGCCAAAACTTGACAAAAGCTGATTTCTTTATCCGGCTCCTGCAGCGGGTAGGGGATAAAGTTTTTCCCCCCCATTGAAAAGCTGCTGACATTTTCCTTATTCAGGGAGATTTGGTGAAGTGATCGGGTGAGATTTGATGTATTGAGAACCAGTTTGTTGCTGCAGATATCATATCGCAGTAAAATACTATCGAAGCGAATCCCGCTGATTACAGCCGATCCGGATTCCCACTCTTTTTCCCCAAAAAAGCGATGGCCGGTGGTTGATTTGGGTGAGGGGTCATGGTAAAAATCTCCGCTGACAAGTCTGGAGTCCACCCGATATATCTCATCAAAGTGGCCAAGCATCTGCACGGAGGTAATTTGTCCGTGCATGGATTGGATGCTGCCAGCCAGGAAGATGAGAAGGGAAATGGATTTAAATAATCGTGAGGCGGAGGCGGTTGACATAAAAATATTCAGATTGGCAACGTGAATTGCGAGTGTGAAGGTAGGGGGTAATTCCTGAAATTCCAAGGAAGGATTGATGGGCCCGGTGATGATTCCCTATTTCAATTTCCTGGTTGTTGATGGGAAGTTATAGGAAAGACCCAGAGAACCAAAGGCTTTGTTCCCGAAATAGATTCCGGGTTTGATAAAAAATCGGTCGCCCAGGCGAAAATCCCCCATCAGGTAAAAATTTGCATCGTCGTCAATATCCGAGTTGTCGAAACCGCTAAAAGCTACACCTGTTCTCAAAACGGCTTTCCCATTGGTCTTAAAGCCGGAGCCCATCCCGATATGAAAAAATGACAAATATCCGTTCACTGGCATCTGATCCAGTAGGCCGCCATCGACAAAGAAATTATTTTCCCGTCCGATACGCAGATATATAGACGGCCGGTAAAGCGCAGTGTAGGGCCAGTAAGCGGATCTGTATACATGCAGACCCATTCCGGCGGCAAATCCGGGACTGATATAATTAACGTAGGGATTCAAACCATAGGTAGTATAACCGCTATCCAGGTAGTTGCTGAGATTATTGATGTCGGAAATCCAGGTCCGGACTCCGAAATCATATTCATTTTTTGCATCCTTTTTGTAATGATAACTGGCATCTATGCCACCTGAAGTCTGACTCATCAACTCGCGGTCATAAATCTCACCACTGCAATTTCTCATCCGGTGCTCATATCTTCCCGTACTGCCTGAAACGGTGAAATTGAACCAGTTGGATGCCGGACTGTTTTTTAGTGAATCAGATTCTGTTTTGATAACCTCCTGGCTCATCGTTGTAAATGCAACCAGCAGAATCAGTACAATGGCCAGGCTGGTTCTGGTGTGGCTGAAAACCAAGGCTTTATATACGGTGACCACCACCGCAGCTGAAACCAGTAGCTGTAATAACAAAAGTTCCTGGAATTCGAATATCCGGCGTAAATTCCAAAGGAGGAAGATCGCTGACAGCAGCAATACTGAGGTTCGGAAGAGATCTTCATTTAGAGGCAACTCTGTTTTGGCGCTAGTTTTCATTTTTTCATTACGGATGAGTGCCGCGGTAAAAATGATGGCCAGCAGGGCAATTATCCATTGCAGATAGTTGAGGCCCAGAAACGGTTGTGCATACCATTTCTGAACAGGGGTTGCCCTGAAGGACTCCATGATGAACCTCAGGATGCCCAGAAGCAGAATGCCGAACAGGGCCCGGCTTCCGGGTGATTTCCATAAATGTCGTGTTCTCAGGATAACTATCCATATGAGTATTGCACCCAGAACCATATAGAGTTGAGCAGGATGAAGGGTGCAGGTAGTGAGTTCCCCTGAATGAATTGTTCCTGTGCTCAAATAATAATCAAAAGCTGAAGTGCCTGCCGGGTAAGTAACAGCCCAGGGCAAACCGGAAGGTTTTCCAAAGCAGCATCCGTTTATAAAGCAGCCGGTGCGCTGCACCACGAGCATCCAGGGGATTATCAGGATCATGGAATCCATGACTGAAGTCCGGAATTTCAGGACCCGTTTAATTGCCAGGAAACCCAGGATGAAGAATAAAACACCTCCGGGAACAAACTTTGAAAACGCTTGCTCCCCGCCGGAATTGGCGATCAGTTCCGGCCAGCTGTGGAACGGATAGCCCATGAGTTTTATGCCGGCAATGAACAGCAGCATCAGGCAGGCAACTACCGTAAGCCAGGTTGACAAGGGGTATTTTTTTCTGTATCCATAAACGGTTAGGAAAACCGTGCCTATCAACAGATTGATCAGATAAAACCAGCCGAAGGGAATGAAAACTGGCATTCTGTATGGTATTAATAAAACATTGTACGAAATTCGTGCGACAATGTTACCGGAAGAATCTGTTTTAGAATACTTTCGTCAGATCTGAATTCAAAATGCCGGGAATCCATATAAATCTCAAATCATGATCCGATCACTATTATTCTTAATCCTTTCCTGTTTTGGTGCCGTCGCGGTGTCCGGTCAGGACAGTAATGATTTTAACGGCACTAAATCCTCCTGGAAGGGTTTTGTTCGCTACGATTTTCAGTTTGAGGGCCGAAATTGCCGGGTAGTGTGTCCGGATACACCGGCCGAAGGAAATCCATGGATCTGGAATGCCCGTTTTCCTGACTGGCACACGGATATTGACAGCATTCTTTTATCGGAAGGTTTTTATGTTACCTATATCAATACAGATGAATTGGTTGGCAGTCCCCAAGCTGTTGAAGTATGGAACAGGTATTTTAATTACCTGATAACAACTCATAAATTCTACACGAAAGTAGCATTGGAAGCAGTATCGCGGGGAGGATTATACGTATACAATTTTGCCAAGCGCTATCCCGAAAAGGTCAGCTGCATCTATGCGGAAGCGCCGGTATGTGATTTTAAAAGCTGGCCGGGAGGATTTACAGGAGGCAAACGAAGCGACTCCGACTGGAATCTGGTAAAGGAAATGTACGGATTTAAGGATGATACCGAGGCACTGGCCTATCGCGATAACCCAATCGATAATCTGGATGAGTTGGCTAAAGCAAAAGTACCCGTTCTTCATATGATCGGATTGAATGATGTGGTAGTTCCGCCTGACCGGAATACCTTTCTTCTGGTGGACCGGTATATCAGGCTGGGTGGTATTGCCACCATCATTCCGTGCATCAGGGGTGTGCAGGAGCTGGAGGGACACCATTTTACGATTGAAACCCCCAGGCTGGTGGCTGATTTTATACAATACAATACTCCGGTATTCAGGAGGCATTAGGCTGATATCTATTAAAAAACAACTTTTTTTGATGGATTGTGTTATTCAATTGTATACCTTGAATAAAAAATCCAACAGCCATGAAAAGGATTCTTCTCTTTTTTGTCCTGTTTTCAGCTCTTCTGTCCATAATTGTTGCTTGCTCAAAAGAGCCGCAAATAAGCGGGATTCAAGCCACAATTGACGGATACAGTGTAACGTTCACTGCTGAGGTGAGTAATGCTGATACCTGGTTATGGGATTTTGGGGATAACAGCACCAGTACCAGTGAGGCACCTGTGCATGTTTACCTGGGTTCAGGAAGTTTTACGGTTTCCCTTACCGTCAGTGGCCGTGGTGGCGAAGCCAAACTCACCAGGCAAATCGAAATCGCACCTTCTGTTTCAGAGCTGCTTACCGGTGGCCCGACCGCAACCGGAGGCAAAACCTGGGTACTTAGTTCCGGTTATACCGAAGGTAATGACGGGGCCAGTGCGGTTGATAATTCCATGACCGTGATGCTTCCGGCAGTGGATAATATGCTGGTTGAACTGGGCCTCGAAGATGAATACGACAATGAATTCACCTTCTATGCAGACGGGCGCTACCAGATGGATGTGAAAAATGGAATTGCACTCACATCTGGTCTTTACGGTGCACTGATCGGCAATATAGTTGATTATGGAAATGAGAGTAATAATCTGAGCATTTACGGCGGAACTTTTACACCGCCGGCGAATGCTTCCTGGACACTTCATGAGGAGGATCTTGTTGTTGACGCCATCAATAATCCATTGGGAACCGAGGTGCCGGCTCCTCATGAAAACAAAACCATTTCCGGGAAAAAGTGGGTAACACTCTCTGACGGGGCATTTTTCGGGGTTCTCGATTATCCATCCACCAGGAAATTCATTATCAAGGAAATCACTGAAGAGAGAATGTACGTTGCCGTGTTTATATGCGGTTATTATCCTGATGTAAATGCCTGGTCGATTCCGGCCTACCTTTTTCACCTGACCTATATCAGCAAGCAAGATTAGCATGAGAGGCATCGCATCCATATTTTTCCTATGCCTGGCCTTATCGGCATCAGGGCAGGAGAGTGCAGTTTTACGGGGAAAAGTAACCGATGGAAAATCAGGGTTGCCCATGACGGCCGTAGATATCGCCAACGACGGCACCCTCGGTACCATATCCGACAGCTCGGGCGCTTACCGGCTTATCCTAACGCCGGGGCAGCATCGGATATCTTTTTACTTCCTTGGATATGAAAGCATTACTAAGGCTGTTGATATCAAAAAAGGTGAATCCTTTGAATTAAATGTGAACATGATGGAGGCTGTTAATGTGCTGGATGTGGTGGTGGTGAGCGCCGGACGCTATGAACAGAAATTTTCAGACGTTACCGTTTCGATGGAAGTGTTGAAAGCACGTCAGTTATCCAATCAGAATATCACCTCACTGGATATGATCCTGGAAAAGACATCGGGAATCAATATCCTCGACGGCCAGGCAAGTATCCGTGGAGGAAGCGGTTACAGTTATGGTGCCGGCAGCCGGGTATTGATGCTGGTTGATGATATGCCAATGATTGCCGGGGATGCAGGTGATATCAAATGGAATTACCTCCCGGTTGAAAATATTAACCAGGTAGAGGTAGTCAAAGGCGCATCGTCGGTTTTATATGGCTCATCGGCATTAAACGGGGTCATACATCTGCGCAACCGGTTTCCCGGCGATAAGCCTGAAACCGAAGTGACCCTCTTTGGAGGAGGCTATCTGAAGCCCATGCGTAAAGAAATGGTTTGGTGGGATCAAACACCGGTTTTTGGAGGGGGCACCTTTACGCATCTCCGGAAAATCGGTAATCTCGATGTCATGGTGAGTGGTAATTATTTTCAGGACAACGGATACCGTGAGGGAGAATGGGAGAAGCGCGGACGGGGAAATTTAAATCTCCGTTACCGGTTTAAAAAGGTGCAGGGATTATCTGCGGGATTATCCGGCAGCCTGATGTACATTCATGCCTCAGACTTTTTATTGTGGCAAAATGCCGATTCCGGTGCATACCGGCAGAACCCGGTATCCTATGCCCCCTATTCGGGGATCAGGTATAATTTTGATCCCTATATTGAATACCTGACGAAAAAGGGCGGAAAGCACACACTGAAAACCAGGCTCTTTACCCTGGGTAATGTAAATGCGGATTCTACCAAAAATAGCAATTCGAGAACCCTTTACGCGGATTACCGGTACCAGAAGAATTTTCGTAACGGGATGGTTTGGTCGAGCGGGACCTCCTTAACCAGTTCGAAAATCGTTGCAAATTTTTTCGACGACCACATTTCGGCCAATTATGCCGCTTATTCGCAGTTGGATGCACGGCTGGGTGAAAAGATCAAGCTATCCGGGGGAGTGCGATGGGAAATGAACATGCTCGACGGGGAGTTTTACAATGCATTGCCGGTTTTGCGTACCGGTGTGAACTATCAGGTTACGCGGGCAACATTTCTCAGGGGTTCCATCGGGCAGGGTTACCGTTTTCCTTCCCTGGCTGAGAAGTTTGCAAGCGCCGAGGTGGGCGGACTGAAGATCTTCCCGAACCCCGGCCTGCAACCTGAAAAGGGATGGAGCGCTGAAATCGGTGTCAAGCAGGGATTCTCCATCGGGAAATGGAAGGGGTTTGCCGATCTCGCGCTTTTTCAGACCCGATACAACGAAATGATCGAGTATACCTTTGGAATGTATCTGCCCGATACCATAAAGGTGCCCAGTTTCAAGTATCTTGGATTTAAAGCCCTCAATATCGGAAATGCCCGGATCACCGGGGCCGAGCTGACAATTGCCGGCGAGGCGGCTTACGGTCAGGTTGTTTTGAGGGTTGCTTCAGGATATACTTTTATGCAGCCCATAGATATTGATAAAATGGCTGCCGGAGGATCCGATCCTGACGCCTGGATACTCAAGTACCGGCACAAGCATGCATTAAAGGCTGACGTTGAGGCTGAAATGAAACGGATCCTGATAGGGGCAGGATTCAGATATACCAGTAAAATGGTGAATGTCGACAATGTTTTCACTGATGCCTTTACCGGTAACCTTTTCCTGCCGGGATATCCGGATTACCGGAATGATAATAATTCTTCCTGGTTAATCATGGATTTAAGGGTAGCCGTGAATGTCACAAAAACTTTCAGGATTAACCTGATTGCCAGGAATTTACTTAATAAAGAATATATTGGCCGACCCGGAGATATTGGTCCGCCGAGAAATATCACCATTCAATTAAGAGCGAAATTCTGATTTTTTGCAACACTTCCTTTCCAATTCCTGATGGTTGATTTATAGATTTTCGTTATCTTCGGATTCCGGAACCCTGATCTGAACCACCATGTCCGAATTTTTACTGATTTCCCTCCTGAGGCGAGCCTTGAAGTCAAGGATTGGCAGGATTATCACGCACAGCGGGTTTATTGCAACCCTGCTGGGTGCCCTTGTATTTTATCTGCTTGGATTCAATCGGGCCCCATATATATTTGAGATTCAAGGAACCAATTCGATTCCTGATCCTCCCGGCGACGTTTATAATTATTATGCTGACCTGAATCTGGATGCCAATCCGCAGCGATTTCTGCTGGCAAACGGGGTAGGTTTGAATTCCATGTTAAAAGTTTATCCATTCGGGACTACGATATTGGATCAGTGGAATTTTCAGGGTATGGTCAGCAAGAGTACAATCGGTTACTATATTGGTAATTACGATAGGGATAGCAGTCTGGAGATCGTTTGTTTTTCGCAAAAGGAGAATTTAATCCTGCTAAATATTGTTGAGCCCTACGGAGATTTGACTCATCCGGTAAAAAACAGGTTGGTTGATACCATAGGAGAATCTGAGCCTGATGCAATAGTGCAAATTTGCGATGCCCGGTTTTTCGACCTTAACCGGGATGGCTCCGATGAGTTGATTTTTTCCTTGTTTGTCAATTTGGGATATCAGCCCCGGAAATTGTATGCATATGATATTAAGGCTGATAGTATTTGGAGTTCGCCATTATCGGGCACAGGATATTCCGATCCACTGATCCTCGATTTCGACGGAGATGGGCGGTACGAGCTTTTTTGTACAAATTATTCTTCCAAGAACTATTACGGTGTTGAAATCGCGTATCCGGATACCTGTTCTTGGTTTGTGGTTTTGGATGATCACCTGAATTACCGGGTGCCGCCGGTTCCGACAGGTGGTGAGTTCGGGGCTGCAAGCCCTTTGCTTTTCAAAAATGGTGAAGCGGTTAATCTGCATATTCTGGTATCGGGAAATCAGAATCGAAAATACCCTTCATGGTATAAGGTTTATCCCGACTTTTCAATTCAACCGGAAGATCCAGATAAAAATAGCTTTTATCAAAGAATTCTGACGATTTCTAAATCGGCGAGCGGAGAGGGTCAGCTGTTCCGGGATAAATCGGGTGAAAAGAGGTATATAGTTTTAAATAACGTTGTAACAGATTCAATATTATTGGATTACAACAGTAATGAAATTCAGATATTTAATTATCAGGCAGGTTTGCCCCGGATTGAATATGCCATTCTGGAGGATGGGGACCGCCAATCAATCCTTTTTCTGGATAAACACTTGAAGAACCTGGGAGAGCTTGATCTTAATACCACGGAAAGTTACTTCAGGATATGCTGGGCTGGCAAAGAGGATGGAATCCATCAGTTTCTATTATCCAGTCAGAACAAGGAGTTTCTGGTTTCCGTATCGGCAAACCCCTGGCAATATTGGCAGTATCTGATCCTGCTGGGCTTGATCGGCGGCTTTTTTGGTTTTATAAATTTCATCCGCTTTATTCAGTCTCAGCAAATCGCCCGTCAGGAAAATGCCCGGAAGGAAGTGTTGGAATATCAGTTAAAAGCCGTCCGGAACCAGCTTGATCCGCATTTTACTTTCAATGCGTTGAACACTCTGTCGGCCCTTTCAATGTCGGGGGATAAAATGGGGGTCGACCACTTTATCAATCATTTCAGCAGGTTATTACGAACGCATTTGCATAATTCCGATCAAATCCTGGTACCGTTAAAGGATGAGATTGAATTTGTAATGAACTATGTTGAGCTGCAGCGAATCCGGTTTGAGAACGGGTTTTGTCTGGAATTAAATGTGGATGATGATGCTGATTTGGGTTTTTTGATTCCCAAGATGTTAATTCAGAATCATGTTGAGAATGCCATCAAACATGGTTTAACTGATTATGGTATCCATAATCCGAATGAAAACCTGGGGCGCCTGCGTATTGATATCCGCGAAGAGGATAAGTCGCTGGTAATCATAGTTGAAGACAATGGAGTCGGTCGGGGAAATTCACATGTGCCTGATTTGGAGAGTACCGGTACCGGAAATCATGCACTGGAAAAAATCCGGGAGTCGATGAAAGCGCTTTATGGCATCCGGATCAGGCAGGAAGTGGAGGATCTGTTTGGCGAAAATTGCAAGCCTGCCGGGACCAGGATTATTATCAGGATTATCGGGAATGATTGAGTTTTGTGAATGCAGGACGACATTTCCGCTTCTTTTTTTACTTTTACTATCTGACCTGTAATAAGCATGCATAATCCCGATAAAAACCATCAGGCTAATTGGATCACGATCGGAACCATTGGTGTTTTCTTTTTTATTTTCGGATTCATTACCTGGCTCAACGGCATTCTGATCCCCTATCTGAAAATCTCCTGCGAACTCAATCATTTCGAGTCTTATCTCGTGGCTTTTTCCTTTTACATCGCTTATGTTATCATGGCAATTCCATCGTCGTGGGTACTGAAAAGAACCGGATTAAAAGGGGGGATGATGATCGGGTTGTTTGTTATGGCTGCCGGGGCACTTCTGTTTATTCCTGCAGCGATAACCCGCACTTATTTCTTTTTCCTGTCGGGACTGTTTATCATGGGAACCGGTCTGGCTGTCCTGCAAACCGCTGCCAATCCATACATTACCATTCTGGGACCCATTGAGAGCGCTGCGCAAAGGATTAGTATTATGGGAATCTGCAATAAGTCGGCAGGGATTATTGCGACCTACCTGTTTGGTGTGATGGCGTTAAAAGATGGTGATGCTTTGCTGGTTAAGCTGAATCAGATGGATGTGATTCAGAAAGCTGCCGCCCTAGACGAGCTGGCTGCCAGGATCATCATCCCTTATCTGGCGATGGCTGCGATTCTGGTGGTAGTTGGTATCCTGGTGAAAATCTCGCGATTGCCGGAAATTGATCCGAACATTCAAAATGCCGGTGATGAGCAGGATGGACATTCTTCCAGAACAAGTATCTTTCAGTATCCATTCCTTTTATTGGGCGTGATTGCCATTTTTTGTGATGTCGGTTTGGAAATCATTGCCGGCGATACCATTATCAGCTATGGGCTCAGTGTGGGAATTCCAATATCCATTGCAAAACATTTCACCTCCCTCACAATGCTCGCATCGATCATCGGTTATACGATCGGAACCATTGCCATTCCCCGTTATATATCACAGGTGAAGGCATTGAAAGCCTGTGCAATACTTGGGATTATGCTGGCCATTGCAGCGATCGGGCTGCCTAAAATGGCCTCCGTGGTGTTCATTGCCCTGCTGGGGTTGGCCAACGCATTGATATGGCCATCGGTTTGGCCACTGGCACTGGAGGGACTGGGCAGGTTTACCCGCATCGGGTCATCCCTGCTGATCATGGGTAATCTTGGCGGAGCCCTGCTACCGCTCCTGTATGGCCGCCTGGCAGATGTTGCAGATCCGCAAAAGGCCTATATCATTGTCCTCCCCGCTTACTTTTTTATTCTGTATTATGCAATTTATGGTCATAAATTGGGGAAACGGGTAAAAACTGTTTAAAATGAAAAATATTACCAGAAGAGGGTTCATCGAAAGAGGAACCATTGCCACATTGGGTTTGAGTGCATTGTCAATCGATGGAAGGGCTGATGAACCGGTGGGGAAAACAGTAAAGGCCGGAGTGATCGGAACCGGCAACCGTGGAACGGGTCATGTTGGCACCTTGTTAACTCTTGAGGGAGTTGAGATTGTTGCGGTTTGTGACCTTACCCGGTCGAAAGCCGAGAATGCTGCCAATATTTGCCAGAAGGCTGGCAAAGCTCGTCCGAAGGTCTATTGCAATGACGAAAATACCTGGAAGGAAATGCTCGACCGGGAGAAACTTGATTGCGTGATTATTGCCACTTATTGGGATTCACATGCGGCCATTGCCCTGCATGCCATGAATAAGGGCATTTACCCGGGAATCGAGGTGCCGGCAGCCCTGACCGTTGAAGATACCTGGAAGCTGGTGGAAACATCCGAGAAAACCGGTATCCCCTGCATGATGCTGGAAAACTGGAGCTTCCGTCAGGATAACCTGGCTGTGCTGAATATGAAAAGGCTGGGCATGCTGGGTGAAATCGTTCATTGCCATTGCGCACATTCGCACGACTGCATAGATCACTGGTTTTTCGACAGCGAAACCGGAGCTCAGAAATGGCCGGCCGAATACCTGCTGAAGTACAACCGGGATCAATATCCCACTCACAGCGTAGGGCCGGTTCTCAGCTGGATGGATATCAATTGCGGGGATGTTTTTACCGAGATATATTCCACCGCCTCTGCGTCGAAAGGCATAAATGCTTACATCAGGAGGAAATTCGGAAAGGATCACCCCAATGCGAACCTGAATTACCGGCAGGGCGATATCATCACCTCCCTGTTAAAGACAAAAATGGGTAAAACGCTGGTCATCAATATGGATATGCAGTTGCCGCGACCTTACTCCAATCGCTGGATGCTTCAGGGCACCCTTGGGGTATATGATGAAGAAAAGAGTTCGGTTTATCTGGAGGGGAAGAGTCCTGAATACCACACCTGGGAGCCCTGGAAACCCTATGAGGAGAAGTATAACCATCAATGGTGGCACAGCGATTTTTCGGCACAATCGCATGGAGGCACCGACTTTATCATGCTTGACCGGTTTGTGGAGGCCGTCAGGGTAAAAGGCCCGACCCCCATAGATGTGTATGATTCAGCTGTAATGACTGCCATTGTTGAATTATCAGGAATGTCCATTGAAAAAGGTGCACCGGTTTCTTTTCCTGATTTTACAAAAGGTAAGTGGCAGACCAATAAGCCCTGGTTTGCAGTTGAGAAAAAAGTTTAAACCCAGGAGAATGCCGTTATGATTAAGATTCAGGCCAGTGTTTCCAAAGGATGGCTGCATAAGCACGGAGGGTTTGTTTTTAGAGATCAGTATTACCTGGATCCGATATTCCGGTGGGAACAGGATCAGCAGATAAACCGCTTTGTACGGGAATATTTTCCCGATTATGCCATATACAATATGGAGGATAATCTCATGCAGGCCGGTTATGTTAATGAAAACCAGATACTTGTGGGAGCTATTCAGCCGAATATGATTCTGGCCGCCCTGTTAGGGGCACAGTTTTCCTTTTTTGAAAACACCGACTCGGATGTGCTGGGCAAACCATTGGAGAATATTTCCGCCATTGAGGAGTTGCCGGTGATTGAAACAATATTGGAACATCCGCTGATCCGGCAGATGCATGAACAGATGCAGCTGATCAGTGAAAACCATCCCGGAATGAGGGTGATCCCGCCGTTTTTCTGGGATGAATCGGGCAGGGCCACCATTCATGGGGTCATTACCACCTCGCTGAAGCTGACCGGAGATAATATCATGACCATCATGATGTCGGACCCGGATCTTGCCCATGCCATTCATCAATGGATTGTTGATGCGTATATTATTCTGATACAACATTTTGCGGCCTCCGGCAAGCTGCCTGTCACATCGGTTCATGTGGGGGAGTGTGCCGGAACGATGATCTCCTCTGAGTTGTATGAAGATTTTGTGGTTCCCTATATCAGTCAGCTGGGCGACCGGCTAGGGGCAATCCGGCTGCATTCGTGCGGACCATCCAACCACCTGATCGAACCGGTTTCCCATATTCATCACTTAAAAATTATCGATACCGGATCCGGAACCTCCATTCTCGGGATCAGGAAAATCCTGGGCAAAGACTTTGAGATCAATGTGTTTCCGCCAACCGATGTTTTGCTGGAAGGCACTTCGCAGTCAGGGGTAATCAGCTGGCTGGATAAAACTTTAGACGAAAACCAGGGTGGACCCCTTCAGATAGCCTATCATATGGAAGCGGATTATGACACCCGTAATGGATTGATCATTCATAAAGAACTGGAGCGGAGAGGATTAATATGTGCTGGGAGATTATACTGATCGGAATGAATAGATATTTACCCTTGATCAGCCTGGTTGTTATGCTGGGTTGTTCGCCGAACAAGCCCGATGGGGAGAGCCAGTTCCAGTCATTTGCTCCTGACGTTGTTCCGTTTGTGGTTGCCGATTCCGCCTTTCTTCCTGACGGGAAAGGGAATCACCGGGCAGTGGTCAGGGTTGACAACCCGGAATTGAATGCAGTGGTGGTTACCGTTCCATGGCGTCGTCCGGACCTGCGTCCGGAGACCAAAAAAATAGTTGTGTACGGAGCTACATCAGGAGAGGAGATAGTCAATGTACACGTTCTTGAATTCTCATCGGAAAAAGGGGAAATCGCGTTCAAGCCCCAAGCCGGAGAAAAGGATTATTTTGTGTATTATCTTCCGTATACTTTCCGACGGCGCTGGGATGATGCCCGGTACGGAAAGCCCTGGAACGACTATCTGGCACCGGATTATGCTGCTGACCCAGAGTGGGTGGATTCCGTGGAAAACAGCAGGATGAACCTTCCGCAGGGCAAAATTTTACGCATCGAAAGCCGGTCGGAATTTGATGCCTTTACTCCTATGGGACTCATTGCAACGGCAAAGGAAATTCAGGCTGTAACGGAAAAATATCCCGAAGATTTCCTGATTTATACCGAGGACCGGGCATTCCCGATCCGATTGCCCTACACGATTCCCGCTTTTTGGGCTAAACGGAAACCTGACCTTTCCTTTGACGGGAATGCTTTGAAAAACGAGTTTTATTGCTGGCAAATCGGCCTCTGGGCCGTAAGGGCAGATTTGCGGAATGTTCAGGTTGTTTTCAGCGATTTCATCTCGGGTACCCATAAAATCAGCAGGGATTCGGTAACCTGCTTTAACCAGGGTGGTACCAACTGGGATGGAAAACCGGTCAGTTTTGCGGTGGATGTGCCGAAAGGAAATGTGCAGGCATTGTGGTGCGGAATTCAGATCCCAAGGGATGCGAAAACCGGTAAATATGCCGGTACCGCCACCATCACCGCTGATGGTGCGGTGACAAAAGAGATCCTGATAACTATCCGGGTGGATGATCAGGTTATTGCCGACCGGGGCGATGGAGAAGAGTGGCGCCATTCGCGCATGCGATGGCTGAACTCAACCATCGGTGTTGATGATATGCCTGTAGCACCCTTTGGCGATATGGTATTGTCGGGGAACAGCATCGAAGCTACCGGAAAAACAATAAAATTTGATCAGAGCGGACTGCCGGGATCGATCGAAATTAATGACCGCCAGGTATTGGCAAAACCCATCAGTTTTGAGGTTGAAACCGGTTCCGGAACAATTGTTTTTACCTCTGATAATCTGGCGATCAGGCAAATATCAGCTGGGAAGATATCCTGGACAACCTCATCCCTGCAAGAAGGCTTGAAGTTCAATTGTACGGCCGACATGGAATTCGATGGATATCTCTCCTATAACATTCAACTATCGGCTGCCGGACAGGATATCTCCGTCAGGGATGTCCGCGTACGATCCGTTTATACCCCCGAATCATCTGAATACTTTATGGGAACGGGTTTCAGCGGTGGCAACCGGCCGGAAAGTTTCACCTGGGACTGGAAAGGACCTTATGACAGCTATTGGATGGGGGGCGATCAATCGGGTTTGCATGTCGAGTTTATCGGAGATGTTTACCACGGACCCCTGATTGCCGATTATAAACCGGGGCCACCGAAAAACTGGTCGAATGGAGGAGCAGGAAGGATTACTGAAACCGGGAAAAAAAACCAGCAAGCCACATTGGTTGCGTCCACCGGACCTTTACAGGTGACTGCAGAACCAATGAATTTCGGATTTGATCTGCTGATTACCCCGGTGCGCCCGGTTGATCCGGCCAAACACTTTTCGCAACGTTATTATCATTCAGATCCAAAAGGTTTTACAAAAGCTGCGGAGGAGGGTGGTGCAAATATTGGGAATATTCACCACGCTCAATCGCTGAATCCATATATCAATTATCCGTTTGTGGTGCGCGATTCGCTCATTAAACACATTGAAGAACAGCATAACGCAAACAGGAAGGTCAAGCTTTATTACACCGTTCGGGAACTTACCACTCATTGTCCTGAGGTATATGCACTGAAAAGTTTAAAAAATCAGATTTTCACTGCAGGCGTCGGATATGGGCTACCATGGGAGTGCGAGCATCTGATCGACGACTACAAACCCGCGTGGTACACCGAATTGCCCGGACAGAATTCCGATGCTGCCCTGGTACTGGAAGGATCGTCGCGATGGATTAATTACTATCTCGAAGGACTTCGCTGGATGCTGGAAAATTACAAAATCGACGGGCTCTACATGGATGATGTATCCTTTGATCGCCCGGTGATGAAGCGTATGCGCAAAATCATGGAGCAATACCGTCCGGGGGCCCTGATCGACCTGCATTCCAATACAGCGTATTCAAGAGGTCCGGCAAACCAGTATACCGGCTTCTTTCCCTATGTTGACCGGTTATGGTTCGGAGAAAGTTTCCGCTACAACAAAATGACTCCTGATGAGTGGTTTGTTACTTTTTCAGGGATTCCCTTCGGGCAGATGAGTGAGATGCTGCAGGGTGGTGGCAACCGGTTTCTGGGAATGGTTTATGGCGCTACTGCGCGTGATTCATACGGTGAATTTTCGCCGAGGCCGGTTTGGAGCCTTTGGAAAGCTTTTGGAATTACAGAGGCAAAAATGATCGGCTACTGGGATAAGCGATGTCCGGTACGAACCAATCAACCCAATGTGAAGGCAACGGCTTATGTGAAGGCTGATCAAACCCTCATTTCAATCGGTAATTTTGATGATAAAGATCACAGCATCAGGCTTATATTTGACTGGAAAGCTTTGGGTTTGGATCCCGCGAAAGTTGAAATCCAGGCTCCTGAAATTGCAGATTTTCAGAAAGCCGGTGTTTTCAGTCTGAATGATCCTGTTCCGGTTAAAAGCAAGCAGGGATGGCTGCTGATCGTGCGCGAAAAATAGAGTTACTGCTGAGCTGCCAGCTATAGCCTCAGTATTGGCAAAACGAATTCAAATCGGGTCCTTTTCAAAGGTTGATTGAAATCGTTTGTCAAAAGGAGTGAAAACCTGAGACCCAATGGAATTTCAGCCAGATTAAACCATTTAGTATCAAAGATCAGTTCGGTACCGACCGAGGCAAAAATTCCATCTGAAATTGAGTTGTATGTATCAGGTATTGAAGCATATGCATAATCTGCAAAGATATCGGCCCTGATCCTGGAACAATAGAAAAATCCCCAGAACCCCAAATCCGGATAAACCAGCGGAAGGTGGTAAGCACTTTGGAGGGTAATCATCCAATCAGTTGGAGAAATGCTAAACCCCCTGGGATAAAGGAAAAGATCGAGGAATTGATAAAGATTCAAATCCTTTTCATATTTCCATCCGGCACTGATAACCAGATTATGGTTGGGAAAGAGGCCACGTACTGCAAAATCCCCAATGACCTGATATTGTGCTGCATGAGTTAATCCAATGGATTGACTGGCAGTGAAATCCAAAGCCAGTCCCAATGGAGTTGAGATATTCTGACGGGCTCTTTTCCGGACGCCGGAGACTCTGGCTTTCGCTGCGAGTGCATGGATAATCAGAATACCCGGTGAATCATGGTAACCGGAACGTATGTCCTCTGCCGAAATGTAATGGTATCCTGCACTTAAAGCAGCCCGGCGTTCATACTCTCCTTTTGTGAAGTTCAGGGGTACCCGGGCCTCAACTGACAGGAGATTGTCGAGTGAAACGGGCTCGCCGTTTTCCGTTCCGTCGAGCAGGCTCTGAATATCCGGAAGCCTGTAATTTCTGGAAATTCCGGCCGATATAACCGGATACAGTCCACCATACAAAACTTTGGCACTAAAAGCTGGTGATTCTTCATTGAAATAATAGTTGAATTCCCCCTCCAGATGCAGGTTTTGAAGGATATTATCGGAGGTTAGATTGATCCCGGCTGAAGAGATTCCCGGTATTAATGACCAGCTGTGTATCCGCAATGGATGAAGCCACTGGCGATAAGGAGTTGCTTCCAGTTTGCGATCGGGTATTTTGTTCAGGATATTACCGCCTTCAGCTTGAAAATAGCTGAATTCAAACCTTTCAATCTGATCCAGAGGAACCGGGACTATCGGTTTCCACAACAGCGAGTCCATCGAAGCCGAAACCAGGGAGAGCCCTTTTATGCCGGCTTCGGAATATACCAGGCGCTTGCCATCGCTACTGACCGCGGGATAACGGGCACCAATCCCGGAGCTTGTTAATTGCCGGATGATGCCGTCAGATGCTGAAAAGGAAAAGATGTTGTTAATCCCGGTATAACCGGAAGAGAACAGAATGACATCCGGAGTCACCAGGACCTCTCCGATGACCTGATTGCAACCGGTGGTAAGTTCTGTTATTGAGCCTGATGACAGCATCTGCCAGATTATTAACATGTTGCCGGAGCGTGTTCGTGCCGAACTGATAATGCTGTTCCCTTCCGGATCCCATTTGGGATAGGTATAGATCAGACTGTCGGGATTAGGCAATGTGGAGATAACGCTTCCGGTTTGGCTGTCGAGTATTTTAATACTGCAATTACCCAAGGCGTCAATATCGGTTGCCAGGATCATTTTGCCGTTTGGCGAAAGGGCCGGCGAAAAGAGCCGTTGCTTCCGGGTAAGGTAAGTTTTTTTGTAAGTGTCAGTATCATAAATTACTACATCTGAATAACTCTTTGATGAATACCTTTCATCCCAGGTAACTTCGCACCAGGTAATCTGATTGCCGGAGGTAGTAAAATAGGGATCCAGGGAAATTCCCGTGGCACAGATCTTTACCTCTGCTCCATCCGGCGTGATTCGGTAAATGGCACCGGCTTGCTGATAGCTTTGCTTATAAACCAGTAGTGTTCCATCAGCCTGAAAAACAGGAAAACGGTAGTCGGTCACAGTTTTTGTTCGTGCCGAAAGGGATTTGAAAGGAGTGAGGTCAGATTGGCTGAATTCAACGGTCCATTTATCTCTGTAATGGGATAAAGCCTTTTTGTAAAACTGTTTGGTCCTCATACCTGTGTAATCCTGTAAGGAATTGGAAAAGGGATAAATGACACCCTTAAACAAAGAAGTAGGTTGTATGACTTTAGACCATAGGTCATTGCCAAATTCTTCACGTCCGTAGCTGCATAAAAGATACCCCAATTCATAACTGTCAGGAACCCGATCCCGGTAGGAACCATTTCGGGCTTTCATGTACGAGTATTCCGTGCGACTGAGCAATATGCTTCTGGATTGCTCGAAAAAGGATGGTAAACGGCCACGGCCCTGGTCAGTCAGTGCAGTTTCGGTGGCTACCGCATCTCCTTCAAAAAACCATGCCGGCGTATTCATTCGGATTTCTGAGGCCCAGCCGGTATCGCCGAACAGCCACCAGGTCAATTTCGTCAGGCCTCTCCTTCGGTTAATAAACTGCAAGACATGGCGGTACTCGTGAATGCTCAGCAAATCGAGCCATGGCATGGCTCCCAGTGCAGATCCATCCTGCATGGGAGTGGTGTAAAACTCTGCCCTGAAGGGCATCAGGGATACATATCCGTTTGAAACCACCCCCTGATTATTGAGTATCAGGTCGAATTTCTTGTATAAAGGTCCGATACTGAACCGGTTATTCTCGTTTAAATAACGGATGTTGTTGGCAACACGGCTGGCCTGCGATTCCAACCCCTTCGGGAATATGACCCGCACGGGAGCGGTATTAATCTGCCGCCACTCAATGCCCGGTTTAAATCTTCCAAACTCCTGCGCAACACCCGCACCTGAACTGAGAAGTGCTAAGAAAAAGATAGCGATGATATGCAGACTGATATTCAAAAATGCAGATGGAAACTTCATCTCCGATTAATTATTTATCAGGAGAACATCCCGGTCTCCATCTCTTATTGATCCAATAATGCGTACAGCTCTTTCAGGTCTGGTGATAAAATAACCTCAGTCCTGCGGTTGCCGGCTCGTCCTTCAGGCGTTTCATTCGTTTTAATCGGGTGAAACTGACTTCTGCCGGAAGCTGTGATGCGATTTACATCAAAACCATTGTCGATTGTTAAAATCCGGACTATGGAGGTAGCTCTTGCCGTGCTGAGATCCCAATTATCTTCAATAAGCTTTGTTTTTATCGGAACGTTATCAGTATGGCCCTCAATCATCACCGTTATATCTTTGGTATTGTTAAGTACCGCGGCAAGTGATTTGAGTGCTTCCTTTCCTTTAGGATCAACCACATCGCTGCCCGATTTGAACAGTAGTTTTTCTTCGAGGGAAACATAAACATTGCCGTCTTTAATATAAACATACAGCTCATCAGTTTTATAATTCATCAAGGCTTCTGAAATTGAATTTTTCAATTTGGTCATTACATTTCTTTGAGCCTGAATCATATCCTGAAGATTTTTCAACCTTTTTGCCTGGTCGGCAATAGTCATTTTGGATTCGGCAGTAATAGCCTTCAGATCATTTTGAACCAGTGCATTTTCATTTTGCAGAACCGATTTTTCGTTATTAAGGTTTTTAACCTGCGTATTGCAATCGTTCAGCTGGCCTATTGTATAAGCGTTTTCCTGTTGCAGCTTATCATAATTGGCCTGTGATTGAAGCAGCTTTTTACTGGGTCCGCATGAAGTTAACAGCAAGCTGATAATTACCGTCGAGAAGGCAAGTAAGTGAATTGTTTTTTTCATTTTATTATTTTTTTAATTCGATCCGATATTTCCATTACAGATAATATTGTTAATATTTATCGCCGTTTGATAAATATTTAAATATCCGTCATAAACTAACCAATTATCATAGGTGATATCGATTCCGCTGTCCAGTTTGCGAATATTTGTAAAGCTCTTACCGGTGGTTCCATCAACACTGTTTAATAGCTTCACAACGGGCCCGCCACCTACGGAAGCGACTGATCCAAGATTGATTGTGGCCGGGTATACTGCACCTTGAATAGTTCCTGTGAGAACAATGGATACCAAGGTGTTTCCGTTAAGCCTCTTTTCGAAGAGTGCGGTTCCCGAAACACCAAATGAACCGATCAGGCCCAATGGATAGGATTTATTGGTGATGGTTAACACATTACCGCCAATATCCCCTTGTGCAAGAATGACATTTGGCTCATAGTTGTTCAGCAGAACTTTTATATTTCCGTCATAAACAATCAACTGATTATAAGTCATTGTAGGAACAATGGTTGTGCTTTTTCCGGTTGCATCAACAGGGTTGAGGATCACAGCAACTGTGCCATTCTCAACCTCCGGGCTGTTCATTAAGTAAGCAGGATGTGTTCCTGCCGGAGCATTTGCCAGCACGATATCAATAGTTACAATGGTGCTGCTGGTTTCGGTGAATTTAACTGTGCCCGTTACCCCGAGAACATCTTTTACCATCAGGTTGTAAGTGGTATTCAGGGCAGGCGGATCTTCTTTTTTACAGCCTCCGGAAAACAGAATAATGGCGGAGGTGAAAATCGAAAAAAGAATAATTGAATTTCTTTTGTTTGACATTTTGCAGGTAATTAAATGATTTATTTCACTCTTACAAAAGTCTGTACTCTAACCAAGGATTGTATTACATAATTTTTGAGATTACTTACATGATTCACACTGCGAAGGCTACAGATACCCTATTCCAGGTGAGTACGGACAGAAAATGTTGTTGTTAAACATAAAACCGGCGATGCTCTCCCGGCAACCCTGAATTAGCTAAAGTTCCTATCTTCACGAGATGCTAAACTTAAACTTTGCCGATATGAAAGCTTTGATTCGTTACATGGGATTTCTAGCCGTACTTTTTTGGGTCGCAAATAGTGCGCCCGCTCAGGAACCTTATGCTCCTAAGGTGCTGACCGACAAGGATTACAGACAGGCGGAAAAGTTTATGAACCGCAACTGGAGCTCGCTGGTTTACCAGTCGGGTGTGCAACCCAGATGGATTGATAACGAACAGTTTACCTATCGGGCCAATACACCGGATGGTGCGGCTTCTTATCTGGTTAATGCGAAGAAAAAAACCAAAAAGCCTTCGGAAACGGAAACCGCGTCAGCACCACGGATGATGGGTCGCTCCAGAGGCGCCGGCATGGTATCGCCGGATGGGAAAAAGGAGGCTTTTATCCGGGATAATAACCTATGGGTGAGAGATGTTGAATCCAAAACGGAAACTCCACTCACCAAAGATGGTATCGAAGATTTTGGATATGCCACTGATAATGCCGGCTGGACCCGCAGCGACCGCCCGGTGATGCTATGGTCGCCGGATTCAAAAAAGATTGCGACTTTTCAGCATGATGCCCGCGGGGTAGGGATGATGTACATGGTTTCCACCAATGTAGGACATCCTAAGCTGGAGGCCTGGAAATATCCGTTGCCCGAGGATAGTGTTATTTTCAGGGTTGAGAGGGTAATTATCCATCTGGAAGGACCAAAAGTGGTGCGTTTGAAAATGGGACCGGATCAGCACCGGGGAACCATTACCGATCATATTGCCGATGGGGGAGTGCTCGGAGATGCCGAATGGAGTGAAGATGGCTCGAAGCTGGCTTTTGTATCCGTTTCACGCGATCATAAAAAAGTGAACCTTCGGATTGCCGACCCCGTAACCGGCGAGGTACAGAACGTACTCGAGGAGGTTGAAAAAACCTTTTTCGAATCCGGATACAACAAGATCAACTGGCATTTGATGGCAAAATCAAATGAGGCCATCTGGTTTTCGCAAAGGACCGGCTGGGGCCATCTGTATCTTTACGATCTTAATACAGGAGTACTTAAAAACCAGATAACTGCCGGCGACTGGAGGGTATTGCAGCTGCTGCTTATCGACCAGGTAAGCCGAAAACTTTTGTTTACCGGTTCGTGCCGGGAGCCCGGCGATCCATATTTTACCTATCTGTACAGCGTGAATTTCGACGGATCCGAACTGAAGCTTCTCACGCCCGACAGTGCGAACCATTCCGTATCCTTCTCGCCGGGATATGATTACTTTGTTGATACGTATTCCACTCCGGTTACCCCTCCGGTATCCGAACTCCGGTCGATTGCAGGAAAGAAGCTGCTTGATCTTGAAAAAGCCGATATCTCCAAATTGATTGCAGCCGGATGGAAAGCACCGGTGCCCATCACGATGAAAGCCCGGGATGGTGTTACCGATATATATGGTTTGATGTATACCCCTTCAACCCTGGATGCTAAGAAGAAGTATCCCATTATCAATTCGATCTATCCCGGTCCGCAATCGGGAAGTACCGGCTCACGGAGTTTTTCTGCGGTCCGCGGTGACCTGCAGGCTCTCGCTGAACTGGGATTTATTGTGGTAACCATTGATGCAATGGGAACTCCCGGAAGGTCAAAGTCCTTTCACGAAGCCTATTACGGCAACATGGGCGACAACGGGTTGCCGGATCAGATTGCGGGCATGAAACAGCTTGCTGCTCGTTATTCCTGGATTGATATCGATCGGGTAGGGATATTCGGACACTCCGGCGGAGGCTTTGCTTCCACTGATGCAATTCTTCGGTATCCCGACTTTTTCGATGTTGCGGTTAGCGGATCCGGGAACCATGAGAACCGGAATTATGAAGATGACTGGGGCGAGAAATGGCAGGGTTTGCTTACCACTAACCCGGATGGTACCACCAGCTATGACAATCAAGCCAATCAATCGCTGGCTAAAAATCTCAAGGGAAAACTGTTGATCACGCACGGGGGCATGGATGGTAACGTGCCGGTATCCAATACGATGCTGGTTGTTCAGTCGCTGATTGCTGCCAACAAGGATTTCGATCTGATCATATTTCCGAATGCGGGTCATGGTTACGGCTCCGCATCAAGCTATATGATGCGCCGCCGGTGGGACTACTTTGTAAAAAACCTGCTGGGAGCTGAAATACCCAAGGAATTTGAGTTCGGGAAGTAGAAAATTGTCCGGAGGCCGTTTCGCGGGAAGATTATAGCGGGTAAGGCGATCAGCTTTTTAGGTTGATTACTCAATACCCAGTTCTTCCTTTACCCTGACCAGAATCTTGTAGTATTCAACTTTCTGGTCACGCAGGGTTTTGGCCATTTCCACCGCATCGATTTCCTCGCCGGCAAAGGAGGCAATTCGCATCATCCCTTCTTTTAGAGATTCCTTTTTCAGCGCAAATTCGTCGGGCGAAAGATTCATGGGAACCCTCAGATTATCAACGGCCTGATCAATGCTCTCTGATTCCGCAATCAAGAGAATGTAATCACAATATTTTCCGATGAGGTCCCATCGGCCAATGCCCATAGGGGCAGTTTGGTCATCGGTGATTTTATCGCTCAGGGAATCGATGATGATCTCCCGCAGGCGGATGGCCAACAGTTCAGGCTCTGAGTTCAACGCCGTGTGAACTTCAGATAAAATAAGGGCACCCGGCTTATTCTCGCCAACAGCCGCCAGATAAGCCCGATAAGCTTCAATCTCAATTTTGAATTCAACAGCCGATTGTTTCAGGTCATTTCTTTTTTCTTCCGGGATGGCTCGGAATTTCTCCTGCTCACCGAGGGTCAGGATTAATGCCTTATCGATATCAAAATCTGATTTTGCTATTGAAATCAGGTCCCTCAGAAGGAGCAGGATGAAATTTGCCTTTTCTATTATGATCTCATCCTCATAAACCTTGATGAACAATTTTTTCAAAATCAATTCCTGGACTCTTTGTTCCAGTGATTTCTCTGTTTTTTGTTTTGCCCGGGTTGCCATCTTAAAAATTGTGTCACGAAAATAGGAAAAAAAAGGCCGGACTCTTTTGAGTCCGGCCTTAAGTGATTGATTGTTATTTTTTTTCTACCACCAGGTATTTGGTCAGTTTCCAGAATTCAGCCGGATTTTCAATCTGAAGATAGGCAATCTGGTCATTTTCGTAGACAAACTGGTAGGAACTGTCGGGATGTTCCGTAATGAGCTGTGCTTTTTTCGAATTCACCGGAAGCAAAAAGGCGGTCCGCTGGTCGAGCTCAGAGAAATACTGGTCATCGACATTATTGGTTAAATCTTTGTTTCTTCCCATTCCCAGGAATCCGCCTTCCCGTTGAATCACACCCTTTTCCTTGAGCTCTTTGGGCGTACCTGCGATATAATAGACCTTATTCAATTCATTGTCTTTCGATACAATAATGTTTTCCTTGACAGCAATCACCTGTGACTTCATATTCAGTGAGTCTTCTTTTGCTGAGTTATCGTTTTTTAAACTAATCACCTGAACATTCATCTCAGCGATTTTATTATCTCGTTTTTGGAGATCGGCAGTAAGCACCTGGATACTGTTGTTCTGTTCGAGGATTTCTTTGTTCAACCTGGCGATTTTGTTTTTAAACGATTGAATTTCAATACCTGAAGCTTTAAGCTTGTTATCGAGTTCCTCAATTTTAATGCTGTTCTGTTCAAGCATGTCATTCATCAATTTAATATCTGCAACTAAAAGATCCTTTTTTTCTCTGGATCGTTCGGGGGTATCTAAAGTAAGCTGGCTCTTCTTATCCCGGATGAAGGTCAGGTTATTTTCAATTTCATCAAAGGTTGCGGTCATCACATTTACCAGCGAATCCCTGACCCGGATGGTGGTGTTCAAATCAGCATTTTGTATGTTTAGTTGTTTAATGCGGCTGTTGTTGCTGACCAGGAAAAATGATCCTGCAACAATAATTGCAAAGGCTAAAACTCCCGTAATAATTATTGCGGATGGTGTTTTTTCGGTTTTCATACTGTTATCTCCTAAAATTTAATTTTAATATTTCTCATTATTACCTGTTTAGGGGATATCAAACTTTGAACCAATCAAAGATTATTAATCTAATAAGATGTAATTCAATAAATTACCATTTAGTCTTGATCCGCGATTCTCTATCAAAATGATACGGGATTATCAATTTGAAAAATCAGATGCCATCCTTAAGCATCCTGTATATGGTTGCCACGCCGATATCCAGTTTTTGGGCGACAAGCTTGATGTTATTGTCGTATTTTTCAAGGTATTTTTTCACCGTGCGGATATTGATTTCACGGAGCGTCATTTCCTTATCGAACTGATCGGTAAACAGGGCTTCATTGCCCAGTATGATATGCTCAGCCGCAATCTCTTCATCAGTGGATATAGCCACGGCGAGTTCCATCACTGATCTTAATTCCCTGATATTGCCGGGGAAAGCATAGGAGAGAAGTTTGTCAACCGATGATTTGTCAAGTGATTTCAGCAGGATGTTGTTTTCCGTACAGAATTCCCTGATAAATTGCCGTGACAATAAAATAATATCGTTTCCCCTCTCCCTGAGGGGAGGCAGTTCAATCGACAATCCGTACAGCCGGTAGTAAAGATCCTGCCGGAATGTTCCTTTCAGCACGGCATCCTGCAGGTTATGGTTTGTGGAGGCGATAATGCGGCAATCGGTTTTAACCGGGATATTGCTCCCGATTCTCACGATTTCCTTCTCCTGTAAGGCGCGCAACAATTTTGCCTGCAGGGAGATATCCATTTCTGTAATCTCATCCAGAAGGAGCGTACCCCCCTGGGCCTCCTCAAATTTCCCGATCCGACGGATATGGGCTCCGGTAAATGCCCCCTTTTCATGTCCGAACAGCTCACTTTCAGTTAAATCCCTTGGGATAGCAGCCATATTAACCGCAACGAACGGTTTGCCGGCCCGGGGGGAGTTATAATGAATGGCTTTGGCAACCAGTTCTTTGCCTGTTCCGGTTTCACCGGTGATGGTGATGGAAATGTTGGTACGGGTGGCTTTGTCGATGAGGTCAAATACGGTTTGAATGGCCGGACTATTGCCGATTATGGCATTTTGATAGCTGTATTTCTTTTTTACTTCATTGCGCAGTGTAACGATTTCTCTTTTGAGGTGAATGCCCTGGCGGATGTTGTGCACGGTATTCAGCAGCCGGCTCCGGATATCTTTTGACTTAACGATATAATCATAGGCGCCGAATTTCAAAAGTTCAACCACCACTTCAATTTCATCCTGCTCTGAAATGACAATGACCTGGATTTCATCATTCTCTGCCTTTATTTTTTTCAGGATTTCCAGTCCCTGCATGTCAGGAAGCCGATAGTCAAGGGTAACCACGTCGGGATTCCTGTGCAGGTTTTTCAAACATTCCTTCCCGGTGGTAAACGACTCAACTTCATAATCGGGATTCAGCGAAAGGTCGTGAACCAACATACGGTTATACCATTCATCATCTTCGACAATAAATATTCTTAACGGTTTTTCATTCACTTTAAACAGGCTTTCATGAAAGTTGACTTCCCTCGGTTATTAGTTGAAAGATAAGGATTTTTCAGACTGACGGGACCAGCGAACGACACTTTTTCTGTATGATATTAGTCCAGACAAAGCTTCAGAAATGCAATAACATCGGCCACCTCGGCTTTCACCAATTCAAAAACAGGTATGACCAATCCCGTCCCCTTTTCTAATCGCGCATTCTCTTCCAGCTGCCTGATAAGGGAATGCAAATGGTCGGCACCAAGCTGCCTGCAGGAACCGGCCATTTTATGTGCCTCTTCAGCTATGCTTTCCAGGTTCTCCCGCTCCATGGCAACTTCCATCCGGGCAACTGCCGCTTCTGTCAGTCTGATAAAAAGCAGGATCATTTTTTCCAGATATTGACTGTCGCCGTTAGCCAGGCGGATGAGCGCCCCGGTATCGACAGGTGAACCAGAAGGGTTATTTTGCAAATTGCCCTGCGGTTGTATGAAAACCAGGATATCATGGAGTTCTTTCTCTTCAAATGGCTTGGAAATGAACGGGTACATGCCTGCATTTTTACTTGCCAGCTGTTCATCCCGGTTATTCGTGGCAGAAACAGCTGCGATCCTGGCATCAGGAATTGACTGCAGGATCATTCTCGCAGCATCCACACCATTCATTTCGGGCATATGCAGGTCCATCAGGATGAGATCAAATCTCTCCCGGAAAGCTGCTTCCACGGCTTCCTTTCCGTTTTTTACCGCAACGTATTTCACACCCCATTTAATGAATATATTATTAATCAGATAGGTGTTGAATTCGTCGTCATCAGCGATCAATACCGAAAGTTGCTTGAACGATGCAGGAATCAGCAATCCACCTCCTTCGGTTTCAGGGATATTCTGTTTAATACCTATGAGAAATTTAATACTGACCCTGATTTGAGTACCTATGCCCGGTTCGCTTTTAACTTCAATGCGCCCTCCCTGCAATTCAACCAGTTTCCTGGTAATGGAGAGACCCAGACCGGTGCCCCGGTGTTTATTCATCGATGGATTGCCCGCCTGCACAAATTCTTCAAAAATGATCTTCAAGTCCTCCTCTGAGATTCCAATGCCGGTATCTTCCACCCGTATTTTCAGCTCAAACTGGTCGTCACCAAATCTCCGGGCTTCGACAAATAGGGTAACGTTTCCTTTTTCGGTGAATTTAACGGCATTACTGATCAGATTGAGCAGGATCTGTTTCAAACGCAGCGGATCGCCTTTCAGTGCGTCCGGAATTTCCCCTTCCCATTTGGATATCAGGTTAATGCCTTTACGGGTGGCTTCGTGTTTCTGAATGGCCACAACCTCTTCACAAATTTCGTAAGGGGAAAAATCGACGGATTCGAAATTGATTTTATCGGCCTCGATTTTTGAGAAATCCAGGGTGTCATTGATTATATTTTTCAGATGCCTGGACGATTTGGAAATTACCATTATCAGTTCTTTAATTTCCGGATCCATTGGCTTTTGCAAGGCCTGTTCGGTTAATCCGTATATGGCATTTACCGGGGTCCTCAATTCATGACTCACATTCGCCACAAATTGTTCTTTCGCTTTGGCAAGGGTTTCGGCTTTTTTCCGGGTATCCAGCAAAGCACCCTGGTAGGCTCTCGATTTTTTTAGGTAATTAAAAAGTACAAAAAGTGCGATAAACAGCAAAACCACTGCAATTATGGTGAAAACCGCCAATTGTTTGTAGGTTAAAGCGGCCAGCCGGTCCACCTCGCTTGTCCGTGCAGTGAATTCATCAAATTTCTTTTTTTCCGCCTGGGCAATAAGGTCGTTTAATTTTTTTTCAAGAATTATATTTTTTTCTATTAATTGGGATTCAATTATTTTTATGTCTCTGTTTTTATTAAGAATTTCATTTTCCAGCCGCCTGATTTCCTGCTTGATTTCATCCTTTCCCGGAATATGTTCGCGGTAAATGGTATCGATGATAATTTTTTTATTGCCAAATATCTTTCGAAAAAATCCTTTCTTTTCATGCTCAACAGTAATGGTATCGGTTTTTTGTTTTTCCAGCCTGGAGTAAATCTTTGTGAAGGTGGGTTTTATCCCTTTCGCTGTTTGATGCAGGAGCAGAAGGCCACGCCAGAGTTCCAGCTTTTCCAGGGCGACTCTTTTAACAGAATCATTCAGCATGATATCATTACTCTCTTTGTATGGTAACTGGTTCAGCTGATCCAGTTTTGCTGATAACTGCTGGAGCAGGGTATCATACAGCAGGAGGTCCCTTTCATTGTCGGTGAGGATATACACACGCACCTTATTTTCCATGAATGCCAGATCA
The DNA here is from genome assembly GCA_942493265.1 of uncultured Bacteroidota bacterium. GTDB lineage: Bacteria > Bacteroidota > Bacteroidia > Bacteroidales > UBA12481 > UBA12481. The sequence continues at coordinate 5,078,969 of OW818688.1, read as the reverse complement.
TTGGCGATATCCTTGATGAGGTACAGACGGTTGTCGGGTTGAGCTTCATGGTGAATGGAAAAAACAATTTTCGACAGGCTCAGGTATGCGAAATAACCTGTTGTAACCACGGCGGTTCCGATCACCAGGGCAAGCAGTACAATTTGTATTTCGACTTTGAATTTTGTCATATTGTGCCGTGAACCAATTCATTCATTGTACTTATAACGAAAAACATTCAGCTATTAATACTTGTGATTGGTATAAAGTTACGAAAATGACTGATGTTAGGTGCAGGAAGGGGCTCAGCTAAGGGGGAGAGGTATACCGGAGAATCCTTGGTCTTTGGATTTGAACTGAAGTTGATCGTCAAAAACCGTATATTTGGTATACGACTATCAGGAGGATGGATAATCGATTTGAAAGGAAATGTGAGTGGTGAATATGCAAGTTATTGAAATATTGCTTGATGCAGTCCAGCGTTTGTCGCTGGCCGACGATATGGAAGCCATTACGGGCATAGTAAAAACAGCCGCCCGTAAAGTGTCGGGTTCCGATGGTGCCAGCTTTATTCTGAGGGAAAACAATTTATGTTACTATGCCGACGAAGATGCCATAAGCCCTCTGTGGAAGGGAAAACGTTTCGCCTTGGATTCCTGCATCAGCGGCTGGGTGATGCAAAACCGGAAACCTGCAGTAATCGCTGATATTTATCAGGATAAGCGCATCCCTGTTGATTTTTACCGACCCACCTTTGTTAAAAGCATGGTAATGATTCCTATCCGGAGTGCTGATCCGATCGGGGCAATCGGGGTTTATTGGGCACGCAATTATAGGGCAAGTCCGAAGGTGGTTAAATTATTACAATCATTGGCCGACAGCACCGCTGTTGCCATGGAAAAAATTCAAATTTTTTCAAAGTATAAAGAGACCATTAGAGAACTGAAAAGACAACAAAAAGCCAATGTAGTAAATTCTGAAAAAAATGTTAGTTTCAATTACATTTTCGAGAAATCCCTCAATGAAATTTATGTTTTCGATGCCCAAACCCTTCATTTTGTTTTTGCCAATAAAGGGGCTCTAAAAAACATCGGATTCACCCGTAAAGAGCTTTTCAAACTTACCCCGGTCGATTTAAAACCCGAGTTCGACAGGCTACTTTTTTTAGAAAAACTCAAACCGCTTTTTGAAGATAAAATCGCAAGCCTGGTATTCGAAACCCTGCACCGCCGGAAAAATGGCACAACCTACCCGGTTGAAATTCATCTTCAAAAATCCACCTTTAATAATAAGGCAGTTTTTGTAGCCATTATTATTGATATATCCGAGCGTAAAGAAAATGAAGAAAAACTGCGCCGCAGTGAAAGCGAATTAAAAAGAGCCCAGCAAATCACACATATCGGCAGTTGGTTTCTTGATATGGAAACCAATCAGGTAACATGGTCCGCGGAACTATACAAAATGTATGGTTTCGATCCAACTCTCCCACCGCCGCCATATACCGAACACATGAAGCTCTATACGCCGGAAAGCTGGGAGATGTTATCAACCTCACTGGCCAAAACCGCTGAAACAGGCATCCCTTACGAACTCGAACTCCGGACGGTACGCGACGACAGAACCAATGGATGGATGTGGGTGCGCGGAGAATCCATCCACGATACCGCCGGTAAAACCATTGCCCTTTGGGGTGCCGCGCAGGACATCACTGAACGTAAACAGAATGAAGAAAAGTTGAAGGAAAGTCAAAAAATGCTGGAACTTTTCTTTGCCCAATCCTTAGATGGTTTCTTTTTTATGATGCTCGATAAGCCGGTTGAATGGAATGATTCGGTGAATAAGAAAAAAGTACTCGATTATGCTTTTGAACATCAACATATTACCAGAGTCAACAGCGCTATGCTGGCACAGTACGGCGCAACCGAAGAGCAATTTCTTGGCCTTACTCCAAACGATTTATATACCCATGATATCAAACACGGGCGGCAGGTATGGAATGACTTATTCAATGCCGGGCAACTTCATATCGATACCCATGAGAATAAACTTGATGGAACTGATATGATTATTGAAGGCGATTATCTATGCCTTTACGATTCAGAAAATAGGATTACAGGTCATTTTGGCGTACAAAAGGATGTTACAGATATTCGCAATGCTGAAGAACTGTTGCGGGAAAGTAAAGAGAAATACCGTGTGTTATTTGCCAATAACCCTCAACCCATGTGGATTTATGACACAGAAACGCTCGCTTTTCTGGAAGTTAATGAGGCTGCAATTAACCATTATGGATATTCAGAAGTTGAGTTTTTATCGATGACATTGAAAGATATCCGTCCGGCCGAAGACATACCGGCCCTTTTAAAAGATATTGAGAAAACCTCAGAACACCTCAGTTCCAAAGGCGAATGGAGGCATGTCAAAAAAAACGGTGATGTCATATCGGTGGAAATCACCTCACATACGGTTATTTCAAATAACAGGGATGCCCGACATGTTTTAATCAATGATATTACCGAGCGCAAACGGACTCAGCTCGAATATCAAACCATGATTAAAACCACCCGGGATGGTTTTTGGATTGTTGATGCTGAAACCGGTAGAATTTTAGAATCAAATCAATCCTATTGCGATATGATCGGGTATTCAGGTGAAGAGCTGCTTCAGATGACTGTGCAAGATCTTGAAGCCCTTGAAACCTATGAAGAAACCAGGCATCACATTGAATTAATCAAAGAATATGGCTACGATTCGTTTGAATCAAAACATAAAACCAAATCGGGTAAACTCATTGACATTGAAGCCAGTGTTACCTTTGTTAGCATAAACGGAGGCAAGTTTTTTGTATTGGTAAAAGATATATCAGAACGCAAACAGATTGAAAAGGAACTCCTGAAATTGTCGCATGCCGTTGAACAGAACCCCTCTGTTATCGCGGTAACCGATGTTAACGGAAAGCTTGAATATATCAATCCGCAGTTTACCAGATTAACCGGTTATACCAGGGAAGAGGCCTTTCTCCAAAATCCAAATATTCTGCGTTCGGGAAGCCAGTCATCCGAATTTTACCACGAATTGTGGGAAACCATCAAGGCAGGAAAAGTTTGGACCGGTGAGTTTCATAACCGGAAAAAAGATGGGACACTTTATTGGGAATCGGCAACGATTTCGCCGGTTTTCGATCAAAAAGGCAAAATAGTTCAATTTATGAAACTGGCGATTGATGTAACCGAACAAAAAAGGTTTGATGATACACGTAAATTGTTGCTGGAAATTTCACAACTGGCCACCGAACATTTAACACTCAATTCCTTGCTGGCCGAGGTGCATGAAAAATTAAAACAGATTATCCGTGCCGATAATTTTTATGTGGCTTTACACAATGATAAGGATGACACCTTTATCTTTCCGTATCACATTGATGAATACGATAAGAATGAGATAAACAAACCTTACCACCTGATTAATGGTTTTACGGATTACGCGCTTAAATCAAATCAATCCCTGATAATAACTCCCGAATATAAATTCGAAATTGATAAAACCGGAATTGTAAAAGGAATTGGCGATAGGTCGTCGGTATGGCTGGGAGTACCCTTTAAAACTAAAAAAGGCAATTGGCCAAACGCAGTAATTGCTATCCAGGATTATCAGAATCTTGAAACTTACACCGAAGTTGACAAGTCGATCATGGAAATTATTGCCCATTCGGTAGGTAGTTTCATTGAAAGGATAAAATACCAGGAAGACCTGATTCACGCCAAAGAGAAGGCTGAAGAGAGCGATCGGCTAAAATCGGCGTTTCTGGCCAATATGAGCCACGAAATACGCACACCGATGAATGGCATCCTGGGGTTTACCGAGCTTTTGCTGGAGCCGGATTTAACCAGTGAGCAAAAGGAGTCGTACATTTCCATTGTAAACCAGAGCGGTCAGCGAATGCTGAACACGGTTAACGCTATTGTGGAAATATCGAAAATTGAAGCAGGCATTGTTACAATGGATTTAAAGGAGGTTAATGTTCAGGAACACCTCGATGAACTTATCCGGTTTTTTACTCCTGAAGCTGAAAAAAAAGGTCTGAAACTGCTTTTGGAAAATGAGGAGTTGAAAATACCTGCCATAATTGTAACCGACCGAAATAAACTCGATTCTATTCTGACCAATCTGATAAAAAATGCTATTAAATATACCAGGGCCGGGGAAATCAGGGTGGGATGTAAGGTCAAGGTAAACCTTTTGGAATTCTGGGTAAAAGATACCGGGATTGGTATTCCTGCTGATCGGCAGCATGCTGTTTTCGAACGTTTTATACAGGCCGATCTGACCACCAGCAGATCTATTGAAGGCTCCGGACTAGGGCTGGCCATCACGAAAGCCTATGTGGAAATGTTGGGCGGCGAGATCCGTATGGAAAGCAAAACCGGCGAGGGTTCCTCGTTTTTCTTCAGCTTGCCGCTCAATCTTGTTTAAAAATGGCCTCATCATGTTGGATTTAGTGGTAGTGTAAATTTTATAACGCTCCCCTTATCCAGCTCACTTTCTGCCCACATTTTGCCCTTAATTATGTCTTGTGCAAGCATCAAGCTTCTGTAAAATTATATGCCCATGGTTTTGATTTATCGGAATCGGAGCCCCCATCAGGATTAATTATTTAATTTTAGATTTGGATAACTGAAATAGCCTATGACCGGTAATGAAGCCAAACTGACCAGATGCCTTTCCATGGTTGCCACGAAATCCGGGTTGGGGGACTGGAGTCAGTGGACCAAGCGAGATTTCGAACAGCTCAGTATGCTGATCGAACAGAAAACGCGGATCATTCTCAGCGTTTCCACCCTGATCAGGCTTTATAAGGAAACATCCGGCCGGAATCCTCAGAAAGTTACACTCGATGCACTGGCTCAGTTTGTGGGATTTGATAACTGGCATGCCTACAGCACCTGTTCCGATATCACTCAGTCGCGTGTTTATAACCATCAACCGGAAAGTATTCCGAAAAAAAGGATCCCCGCTCTACTTTATATCGCGGGATCCGCTATTCTGATTCTGGCATTGGTTTTTGGCATCAGGGCTATTGTGTCGGGCGGGTCCGTCAATCCGAAAGATGTTAAGTTCAGGGTAGTCAACCGTGAAATTACCGGGATTCCTGCAACCATACAGGTCGAATATGATCTGGGCAAACATAAACCCGATAAGCTTTGGCTTCAGCTGTACTGGAATCCCGAGGAAACTGTAATGCTGAACCCTGAACTGAACCGCACTTCAGCCATCTATTGCTATCCCGGGGTGCACGATTGCAAACTCATTGCAGATAAGGAGGTTGTGGGTGAACAAAAGGTGTACATAAAAACTTCAGGCTGGGCGGCACTATTGCGGCATAACGGACTTCAGCTGGTTCCGCTGTACATCCGGAACAGTGAGATCATCAGAAACGGGGTTCTGCAAGTCACGGAATCCATGGTTAACACCCAAAATCTTGCTCCCAACAGCGAGATCCTGACCAGCTATTATTATGTAAACGACCTGGGTTCCATTAGCAGCAACGACTATACCATCTCCGGTCGCATCAGCAATCCGCCTTCCACGCTGGGAACTCAACCCTGCAGCTTTTGCACGGTTTTTATAATCGGCGAAAACGGCAAGCACTTCTTTTCCATCGGAGACCTCGGTTGCTCGGCCTATTTCAGGCTCAGTTTTTCAGGTGCCGATGCGATGGCTAATGCCCCCGACCAAACGGCTTTCGAATACGTTTCCGGCGGATGGATTCCTTTCACTTCGGTGGTCTCGGGGAATAACGTGGTTATTTACGTTGGAAGAACGAAAATCTATTCCTCCGACCAGGTTGCTGATATCGGCAAAATAAAGGGCATTCATTTTAATTTTTCAGGATTGGGGGCCATTGATCAGGTCAAACTTGTTAATTCAACGGGTTACGTGGCAATGGATGAGGAATTTGAGTAGACACCTCCTTTCATGCTTTTATTTGCATCCGGATCTTATAATCGATGAGTGATTGGATCATCATTCAGTTTTTTAAGCAGCGGACTGACACACCAATGCTTTTGGGGTAGCTGTGCAGAAAGGCCCCCTCATTAAAATTGTCAAGCAGCCACATCCATCCGTTCGATACGGCATCCGGATCTGCGGTCCAGAATGATCCGTATTCTCCCACATGGAGAAATATGCCGGTACCCTCGATATCACCTCCCGGCATTGCCGTAAAGCCAAAAGAATTGTCACCATTTCCGTTTTCCCCGGAGTTATCAATCCAACCTTCCCTGGATTTCATTTTGAATCCGGCAATACCTTCACCACCCACATAATTAACCAGGCGGGTGAATTCGGCATTGGTTGGGAGGTGCCAGCCGGCCGGACAGGCTGCCAATGCTGCGGGCCAGTTGTACAGCACCCCGTAGGTTGAATAGTTGGCCGTTGCTTTGGCCGCGCTTACGTTTGTTCCGTTATATCCATACACATAATTGTGCGGATTGAGTCCGGAAACGGTAGCCGCCTGGCTAACCTCGGGCAGATAAGCCAGATTCTCAGCCATCCATAACTGGTCTCCGATTTTGACATAATGGTAGGTTCCGGAATCCCGTGAATCGGTAAATGCTCCTCCTTCAAGGGTGGTGAAGCTTAACTCTGCACCATATCCTGTTCCTGATGTATTCGTTGCGAAAGCACGATAATGATACAAGGTTCCTGCTGTTAAGCCGGTTAGCGCAACCGAAAAAACGCCCAATCCCTCAGCTGCACTGGCTTTTTGGTCCGATACCGTCGGGTTCAGGCTTTCCGACCAGCAAATTCCCCAATCAGAAGCGGACTCTGCATTGCCGGTAATGAGATTTCCTCCACCCGCTGCGGTGAAGGATGTTATGCCCGTTACCGGATAGGTATTTACGGTTGGCGCTAATTCTGTATTCATCAGATCCCTGATGCACCGAACAGAGAAGCCATTACTTTTCTCCTCCACTGTGCGGCTGGTATTTTCATTTTCAAAATCCAGATTCCTGCTCCATGCTTCAGATAAGTCAGCATCCATCGAAGTCCAGAAAGCTGCTGACTTTCCCAGGGACCGAAAATTGCCGTCAAACTGACGCAATCCCCCCGGCAAGGCATCAAAACCCCTCAGTGCTGAGGATTGTAAAAAATTTGTAAGCCAATCCCATTCCTGATCGGAAGGTAAATGCCAGCCTGCCGGACAAGCAATCAACGCTGCCGGCCAGTTGTACAATACTCCGTAATTTGAGAAATTGTCGTTTTCCCGAGCTGAACTGACATCAGTACCCTCATAGTCATATACATACAGATAGGGGGTGCCGGCAGATCCCTCCGCGGATGGATTCACCATCGGAAGAAATGCCAGGTTACGGGCCATCCAGGTTTGCCCGCCGATATTTGCAACCGGATAGTAATTGCCATCGTCATCGGCACACTTAACAAACTCAATCTGATAATTAACTGAACTGACCGGCATATCGGTTCTGATTGTGGTATACTCGCCGCTGGAACATTGATAGGATATGACATCACCTGAAGTAAATCCCAGAGAATACCGGGTTTGGTGACTTTTTAGTTCCGCGAGAGCAGAATGCTTTGGATTGTTCTGGTTGTCCGGAATCGATCCGAGGTATTGAATGCTATTTTCCTTGCCATTACCAACCAGACAAATCACTTTTTGACTGATGGTTCCCTGGTAGGTGGTTAAGCTGATCGAATAAATCCCGGGAGTATTCAGCCGGACTGAAAATCCTTGTGGACCTGCCATAACAAAGGCATGAAATTCCGCTATAACCTGCCCGGATATATGTTGTACCATCAAGGCAATTGACTGATCCTTCTGGATATAGGTGCTGAAGGTGGCCTGTCCGGAAAATGGATTTGGAAAAATCTGAGTACGCTCCACCGGTGTTCTACCTGCATCGGTTCCATTCCCTGTGGTCAGAACCAGCGTATCCTTACCGGGAAAAGTAATACTCCGGCCGGTTATCAGATTCGTAGCCATCACGCTTTCTACCTGGATTGAAGCGCCGGTACCGGTAAAGGTCATAGTAAGATCCTGTGCTTTAACCGTTGGCGTTGAAATGGCCAGCAGGATCAGGTATGCTCGCGGTTTCATAAAGCTTGATTGTTGGTTTGTGCCCGAGCGCATTGGATAATCATTTTATTTTGAATGGATTTAACTGATTTTATAAGCCATTAAAACATTGCCATGCCTGATATATAAAATCCCACCAGCCAGAACAGGATGTGCAAAATGCTGAAGATTACCCTTTTCTATTTTGATTTTTCCGCCCGATTCAAACTTCTTATTCTCGTAATTAATCAGGCTTAAATCACCATTATTTCCATAACAAATGAATTTATTATCACCAAAGATGAGTCCTCCGGCGCTTGTTTTCACAGAATCCGCAACAGATCCGCCTGATAATTCCAATTTTTTAAGATAGTTGCCTTTGACAGTCGTAAACAGATGGTCATCAGTAATGATAAATCCCCCGAAAATGTTTTTGATCTGCGGTTTTCTCCACACCTCCCTGATATCTTTCCCGTCTTCGGATAGTTCCAGTTTCACGGTCCCCTGACCAATCCTGTCGCCGGCAACATAATAGATACTTCCCTTGTAATAAATTGGCGTATTGCAATGGTCCCCTTCAGCCTCAAAACCGCCAAGTTCGTATTTCCAGAGCAGGTCGCCATTTTTACTATCGAGACCAAAGATGTAATGGTGTGATGTGGTTACCAGTATTTTACGTGCAGGTAATCCGATAAACACGGGAGAGCAGAACGATGAGGTATCCTGAACGGCACTTGATTTCCAGACCGTTTTCCCCGTGAACCGGTTCAAAGCGGCTACTCCATAGGTTGTTCCCCCGGGATAGCAGTACACATTTTCCTGATCCGTAAGCAGGGATTCAGCGATACCAAACTCATTCTCATATCCCCCCAGATCTTTGATCATATCCACAAACCATTTTACGGTTCCGGAGGTTATGTTGCAGCAGATAATCCGTCCCCTTCCTGAGCAGGAATAAACCAGATCACCAACCACCGTGGGGGTGGATCTTGCTCCCGGAAACTGACTGGAGAATCCCTTTCCAAAATACTCCTTCCCATTCGGAGTTTTCCACAAGAGTTTACCCTTCAAATCATAAGCAAACAAATGGCTTATGCTATCGATTTCGCCATTTATAAAAAGCATCTTTTTCGATACAGCCGGGGCAGCGTACCCGTGGCCAATACCCTCGGCAACCCAAAGCAATTGGGGACCACTTTCCGGCCACTGGTTCAACAACTTGGTTTCGTTGTATTGACCATCGCGGTTGATGCCCCGGAACTGGGCAATATCCTGAGGATAGCCCTGATACAATCCAATTGCAAACAGAGCGATTGTTGCGGTTAAATGCGCTCCCTTGTGTATTAAAAAGGTTGGAAAATACATAGTGCAGTGAATTATTTGTTCGCAATATTTTCATTCAGCCAGTTGAGCATCAGGTTGTCAATCCGGATCATCCGTTTGGTTTCAATATTTACCGGTGAATGTCCGCATTTCGGGATTACGGCTATGTCGCAATCCTTATTTTTGCTCAGGTTCATATAATGCTCAATATTTTTGATGCTGGCCTGTACAGGTACTACCCGGTCGATTTCCCCGAAAATAGCCAGCCATGGCTTGGTGAAATTTGCAAGTTCGGTGAGGTAATCAAATCCCATCGAATTCCATGTGGGGAGTACCATATTGAATCCCGGAATAGAGTCCATTTCCCTTTTCATGAATGGCAATAGCTGACGGGGGTATTGATTCCGCCATTCGGAAATCAGCAAGTCAACCTTTTGATGCTCTGCCGGATCATGCGAGGCCCAGGCCTGAAATGACCTGATCCAAAGGGGTTCGACTAGTTTTAGCAGCGAGTCGGTGAGTATCTGGCTGTCGACCATGCCATTAAGCTGGGCATTGAGCCGGTCATCGATGCCATTGACAACTGTTCCCGCTTGACTGATGACGAACTTGATTTCCGGATAGCGGCAGGCAGCACTTACTGCGATGAGTCCTCCTTCACTGCCTCCCATGATGCCGATTTTGGCCGGATTGATCCGTGGATGCTTTGATAACCAGATCGCGCTATTTCCGGCATCCCGGATAAAGTCTTCATAGGTTGAAGCAACAAAACTCCCTTCTGATTCGCCGGTCCCCCTTTTATCATGCACAAATGCCGCATACCCGCAATGGGCCAGAATCGGGGCAATCCAATCGGAAAGGGATTTGATCCGGCGAGAATCACCTCCCCCTCCATTGGTGAGCACAATCAGCGGGAATTTTCCATCACCGGGCGGGAGATACAGCCAGCCGGTTATCATTAACCCATCGCTTGAAATTTTAATTTTATGCACCGAGAAAGTACTGTCGGGTTTTTCTCCCTCTTTTGCATCCAGTCTGCTCAAAGGACCCGTCTGATTCGACCGGTAACCCTCCAGGCAAGCGGGTTGTACTAAAAGTTTCTCCAGCTGAACGGCCGACAGTATCCGCGATGGGTGTGCTGTCTGTGACAACCCGGAATTGCCTGAATTAACCGGTAACTGTTGTCCCGGTGATTTTTTTATTCCGATAGACAGAACAATCGCGGTTGCCATCAGAATAAAGATTTTTGTCAATGAGGTACGCATGCACATCTGGATTGTCAATTTGGTCATTGGTTCGGTTTATGTTTTATTTTACGTTCTTGTACAGTAAAGATAACCAGTCACTTATAATCTAATCCTTTATTCCCTGGGTCTCATCTCCTCGATGAATTGTGCCGAAACCCATTGGTTATAGAAGAAAAGATATTTTCCGTCATGGGTTACGATATCGCCAACATAGGGCGTAATGTGATCTACCTTTTGGGGCGGGAGCCATTGCCCGTCCTGGGTTTTATACGAGATATACAACAAGCCTCTTTGTAGTGCAATTCTGTAAAAGAGAAGATAGGATTCATCAGGTGCAATAAAGGGCATCGATTCTCCATCTTTGGAGTTAATTACCGGACCCAGATTCTCGGGTTCAGCATATTCTCCATTAACCAGCCTGGCAAAGTAAATATCTGAGTTTCCATGACTTTCCGGGGACATGCCCGAGAAGTAAAGAGTTCCCGAACTGGATACCGAAACCTGCCAGTGCAGACTCATCTTATTAACCGTGCTGCCAACCGGCCTCGGTTCCGACCATTCGTCGTTTGCCCTTTCCACAAACCAGATATTTTCTTTCCCGGTCGAGTCCGAACCTATCGGCCTTTTCGAGGTAAAGAAGAGTCTCCGGTTATCAGGAGTAATAAATGGTACATCATCATAGAAGTCAATGGTCCTTTGACCGCTGAACGATGCAAAATCAGGTTTTGTCCATTTCCCATCCTGAATTTCTGACATCATGATGGACCTACCAGTGCCCCAATAAATCTCATTACCATCAGGGGAGGTTGTAATGGTCCCATGGTCAAGCGTTATAATCCCCGGCGCGAATCGTTTCGGTTCATTCCCTGGCGGAGTCTGTCCCATATATGAACCCGTAAGTACCGGGAACTTCTGTGGTTCGGAGCTACCTCCAAGTTCCAGTATCACGTTTGCTGCTTCCTTATTGCCGTTGGCTTTAGCAATATTATAGGCCGACCGCCCATCATTGGTTCTGGCATGAATATCTGCCCCGTTCTGGACCAGATATTTTATCATCTCTGTTGCATTCTCGTTGCCAGCCACTCCATGCAGTGGTGTCAACCCGCTGCCATTGGCTGTCAGGACCATCACGATACCTTTGGTTTGTAGTAATTTAACAATTTCAAGCGACCCACCTGTTATCGCGTTTCTCATGAAAATACGGTTGGTGGCTGAATCCGCGAAAAGCCCATCACCTCCTTTTCCGACAATAAAATTGAATAATCTAAAATTCCCCCTCTGGGCAGAATAAGTCACCATGTCAATTAACGACCGTTGTGAAGTGTCGACCGCAGCGTTGTGATCAAGTAGCATTTCAATGATTCTATTATCCTCAATATAAAGCACTGCATTGTTCAAAGGGGTCTGGCCCAACGGATCCGTAGCATTAATATTGGCCCCTTTGTCAATCAGTAACCGTGCAGTCTCAATCTGCCCTATTGACCGGCACAGGTTCCCCAACGGAGTGTAACCCATGTTGTTCTTGCTTTCTAAATCGGCTCCCTCCGATAAAAGAAACTTTGTGATGAAGACATGACCTCTGTAGGCCGCTACATGCAACGGGCTACTGCCTGCCAGATCTCTGGAATTAACCAGCGATTTGTCATTTTCAACCAGTGCCTTGACTTTTAGGGAATCATTGTTTTTTATCGCATCGAAAATTGACTGTGCTTGTGCTGGTGTTTGAAGGGAAAATAGGATCGCAATAATAAAAACTGTGATTGCTTTGTGCTTGAATAAAGCGATTAGGTTTTGCGCATTCATATTTAGTCATGATTTAAATTAAAGTTCCACCGTCCATAGGGGACCGCTTAATGTTATCCGGGAATATTTCAGATCCAATGAACTGCCGCCATCTGAAAATTTGATTCTTTTCTCCAGGTCGTTAACCTCCGGTTCTTTAGTTAATCCATGGATCCGGATCATAGTAACACCCAGCGAATTGTTAAATTCTGTAAGGCAGGGAATATCCCTAATCCTAAGAGATCCCGCTTCATTTCCGGCCGAAAAGATTACCCGGTGAAATACGCTTCGATCATCCATAATCTCAATTTCCAGAGGCTCAAATATTCTGATGAACAGCGGATTATCAGCTGCTTTTATTTCAATCCTGAAACCCGTCATAGCATGGAACTTATCAATTTCCCGTTTTTTCCTCTCCTGCCATGAGTTAAAATCCTTTTTGGCTTCAGTAGTGAGATTATCGATCTCCAGGGTTGTGAAATGCTTGGGCTCAGCCGGCAATTCCTGAAGTGTTTCTGCCAGGATATCTTCCAGATAAAGCGCATCGTTGCCCTCGAGAACCGATTTCCAGCCGGGGTTAAGTTTATCCAGGATCATGGCGATCCATCTTCCTTCCACGTATCCGAGGTCCCTGATGCCTGCCGGAGCAATGCCATTAGTAATAGTCGAGGCATCAAGGGGACAGGATCCCCTGGCAATGCGCTCGATGTAATCCGATAACCCCTCCGTCCTCTGAAGCTGCTTTTCGTAGATGGCAAAAACCGGGGGAACTTGTTCAAGCCGCAACGCCCGATAGTTAAGTGCTTCAAGAGCCCATGCGGCAAATTCCCCCGGATTTTCGGAGACAATCGCTCTTCTAAAAGCTTCCTTCTCTGATCTCCTCATCACCAGCATCTCGGGAGTTTCGGTTGGGTAAAAAAGGAGATATCCATCGTTCTGCTGCCAGGTTGTATGCCGTGTTCTGGAAAAAATGTGGAACTGCTCGTGAATGATGATTCCAGCAAGGTCCTTCGCACTGTATTTTTCACCCGTTCTGCGGGCATACCTGCTGAAAACGCTGGTAGCAACCCAGGTGTCGTCCGTCCTGACTATAGAATTCCCCCATACCAGTGGGTGTTGTCCAGAGAACCGGTAAACACCAGGGTGTTCCTGAACTTCTGAGAATCCGTCGGGCATTGATTTCGAGTTAAAAAGCCAGGTGTTGATACTATCAAATACCAGGACAGGGATTTCGGAAGTTTTAAAGTTGGGCCACAGTGAAGCGTTGGTTTGGCTATTAACTATTTCCAACACTTTAAAAACATCTTCAACTGGTCGCTGTTTTTCAATGAATTCCGCCGAAACCCAGAAAATATCCTCATTTCCATTTTTTCCGCTGGTATAGAAGAGATATTGGCCATCAGGCGATATGGTTGCGCCATATTCCGATTTCGCAGAATTAATATCATTCCCGAGATTTTTCGGCTCCGACCAGTTGCCATCAGTTCCCTTAAAGCTCACATAGATATCGGAACCGCCGAAACCTCCGGGTCTATCTGAAGAAAACAGGATCATGTTCTCATCCGGGGATACGAACGCATCGAATTCCCGGTATTGGGTGTTGATGGGCTCCGCAAGCTTTTCGGCTTCTGAGTATTTCCCGTCAATATAGGTTGAGCAATAAATGTCGTTCGTCCCGCTACCTCCGCGCTGGGAATTGAAATACAGATTCCCGCTGTTAGTGACAATGGGAAAATAATCTTCAAATTCAGATAGTGCTTCTTTGGCAAATAGTTGGGGCTCAGCCCATTTCTTTCCCTCCCGTTTCGAAATCCAGAAATCGTGATCCGGTTTAGCGACCTCTCCCTTTTGATGAGACCGGTTTGAGCAGAAAACCATCGACAGCCCGTCGGAAGTGAGAAAAAGGTCAATATCACTGAAGGAGGTAGAAAAACCAACAGGCTCAGGCTCTGTCCAGAGGTTATTTTCCAATCGGGTCACCATAATCTTTGATTGTTTTCCCGGAACTCCGCGTCGGGAAAAGTAGAATTCATTGCCATTGCGGTTGAAAACAGAATTCAATTCTCCAAACTCCGTCGAAACAAAACCGGGCGTAAAAACCTTGCTTTGAATACTGGGCTGGGTCTGGCCAAGGTAGGGGCCTCTTAATGCAGGAAAATGGGCCTGTTGATTTTGACCTGTGAGGGTTAAGGAGAACAAAATCACTAATCCTAAAAGCATTTTCATGGTTGATTTATTAATTTTCATTTTCAGAGTCTATCTTCCCATGTGCTACATGACTGACTTGATCTTATTCATCCTGAGATCTATTTAACATTTTTATCTAACCATTTCAGGTAGTCATCAACCGCCGCGTTGAATAACTCTGGCTGCTCAATCGGAATAAGATGTCCGGAGTTAGGGATGATCTTTCTGGCTGCCCCTGAAATTCCAGCCTGAATCACACCTGAATGCGCATGAACATCAGGAATGTCAAATTCGCCAACCAAAATGAGTGTGGGTACCGTAATTTCTGATAGAAATCCGACTGCCCTTCGCTCAGTGGGTTTTACCGGTATCCCGGCCCCGCGGTCCTCCTTCGGATAGTCCTTCATCCATTCCCATACCCGTTCTTTGGCCCTGACATTATCCTGATAAATCTCGTATGGATCATCCCATACGAAATAGCGCACCAACTTCTGCTGGTCTGATCGCGCTGAAGGCGGAATCATATGTCCTCCCCGGGTGCCCATGTGGGCTGAGTACCCATATCCCCCGACAACCGCTCCCACTAATACCAGACCGGTTACTTTCACAGGATATTTCAGCGTGAAATCAATAGCCAGCCCACCACCGGATGACATCCCGAAAATAATAGCTTTGCCGATCTTCAACTTTTCAAATACCTGGTTCAAATCATCGATATGGGAATAGGGTGCCACGGGATTGGAGGATTTACCGTATGCTCTGCGATCATACCTGACCACCCTGTAGTTTTTTGCGAGCCACTGAAATTGCTCATCCCAGATAGTGCAGGGAACCATTCCGTCGTGCAACAGCACAATGTCAGGGCCTTTACCGGCTATCTCGTAATAAAGTTTTCCTCCGTCCACTGTAACATAGCCACTATCGACAGGAATGGAATTGCCGGTTACAGAAATTTGCGATATCAGGCTTGTCGAGGGTAACACCAGGGAACATAAAGCCAAAATCAAGTTGTTCATAGCTTCGGGTTATAAAATTGAGCTTATGATATTGTACGGTAAAGTTAACCAGGCTCTTGCCCATGGCCTGGCGAAAACCCGTCTCAAAACCGGTTCGAAACTGGTTCAAACGATAAATGGGTAAAATCCTTTAATAGATGCTGTGTTTTTTTTCTGATTTCCGTGTAACGCGCCAACCCAATTCTAGTGCAACATGCCATCCGAATGCCAGGCTGAAAAATATTATCTATTTTGCGGGACTGATAAAATCTGCCTTTCATTATAAAAGGAAAATGAAATTAAAAATATTAACCCTAATCACGATCTTACTCTGTGGCGCAATGACTGCCTGTACTGCGTCCATTGGTGACCCCGTAAAAGAACTTGGAAACCATCTGTGGTATGTTTATCAGGATATAAACAACAACTATTGGTTTGGAAGTAATGGCGAAGGGGTATTCCGCTATGATGGAAAAACTATCCTGAATTTTACAACAAAAGATGGGTTATGCAGCGATAGCATCAGGCAAATTTTGGGGGATGAATCTGGAAATATTTTCTTCTCTACGCTTGGCGGCATCAATAAGTTTGATGGTAAAAATATCACAACATTGCAGCCGATAGAAAGTGATAACTGGAAATCGGAAGCTGGCGATTTGTGGTTTTTTATGTTAGGCAAAAGGGACGAACACGGTCCATATCGATATGACGGGAAGAATTTATATCATCTGGAGTTTCCAAAACACTACCTCCACGATGAAATTTATGAAAGGGGGATCAATCCTTTTTTTAGCCCTTATGAAGTTTATACCATCTATAAGGACCGTAAAGGTGCTATCTGGTTTGGCACTTCGGTTTTTGGTGCCTGCCGGTTTGACGGAAAATCAATAAAATGGATGTACGAAAGAGATTTGACAATCGTACCAAATGGCGGATCTTTTGGCATCCGCTCTATTTTTGAAGATCAGGAAGGGAGTTTCTGGCTCTGTAATACAAAGCAGAGGTATATTGTAAATATGGAAGAAACAGGCAAAAGCGACAGGCTTAAGTATCAGAAAATCAACGGAATTGGCAATGCAGAAGTCTTTGGCGGAGATGAATACATTTACTATTCACACATTATTGAAGATCTGAATGGCGATATATGGCTGACGACCTGGGACCAGGGAGTTTATAAATATGATGGGAAAAATATTACCCATTATTCAGTTAAAGATGCCTTAAATGATGTCAATCTGGTCTCCATGTACAAAGACAAACTGGGCAATTTGTGGCTTGGCACACCTGAAAACGGAACGTATAAATTCAACGGCAAAACATTTGAAAGATTCAGACCATGATGAAATCGGATACTATGAGGTCCATCAAAATCATTCTTCCTATTCTGATTATGGTGATTACAAGTCCGCCTCCATTGTCGGCCCAGGAAAAGGCGGCACCTTCTGTGCACCTTTCCTACTACTTTGCTTCTTCAGATGCGACGCTGAAAATGCAGAAGATAAAAATTGTACAATCGGCTTATGCATCTTATTTTGAGGTCAATTGGTTTACCAACGGATACACGGGACTTCAGCAGACTCCCGATACACGCTACGGGAAATCTAATATTCTGATATCCTCCCTGTGGGATGCCAATACGGCTGAGGGGATATATTCCAATGTTGAGTATAATGATCCGGGGACCTTCAGGAGCCGGTTTGGCGGTGAAGGAGACGGATGGAAAACGATCCATCCCTATGATTGGAAGCTGGATACGTGGTACAATCTGGTTAACCGGGCCTGGAAGTTAAATGGCAGGTTATATATCGGAACCTTCATCAATGATCTTTCAACCGGGAAATGGTTTCACACCGCCACGCTGTCCATCCCGTTTCCGCAGAAATACCTGAATAGTTACAATGATGCCTTTCTGGAAAACTGGGATGGGTGGAATGCCGCATGGAACGGGAGTTTTGTGAGGAAGGCGTTTTTCAGGGATTGCTGGAACCTGACCACAACAGGTTCCTGGCAGAAAAATACGAGGGCTTATTTTAGTGCCAATGACAGTGAGGGCGACCGGAACCGAAACGGTATTTATCATAACAGCTTCAATGCCTGGTATGACGAAACTGAAAATGCTTACTGCATGCAGCACGGAGGCAACACCACTCCTTCCGCAGCCTTCGCAGGCGGGCGCACTTTGAATTTACCTGCACAGAGCAATCAGGGTACGGCCCCTGTTCTTACAACAGTAGCCGTCAGTTCATTCGAGATATCCTACCAGTCCGGGAAACTGGATGCAGCGTGGTCAGTTGATGATTCGACCAGTCCACAGTTATCGGCCCGGATCGAGCTGCTGGATGCCCGGAGAAAAGTGGTCCTCACGGTTCAGGATACCCTTCCGCAGCGAAGACGCTTCAGTATTGAGAAAGATCTTATTCTTGGGGAATATACCGCCCGATTAAGGATCAGGGATATTTTCAATCAGCTTTCCATACCGGCAACCGACAGCCTCACAGTAGTAGGAATTCCGGCACTTAGCCTGTCTGCCAGCGAATTAATCCTTGCTTCACCCGCCGGAAGCAAAGCCATGTTTGATGTGGCATCCAACCTGCTCTGGACGGCAGCCAGCAATCAATCCTGGCTATCCGTCAGCCATCCGGAGGGTTCAGGTAATGCCACCGTTTCGCTTACTGCAGAGGCCAATCCCGGATCTGAGCCTAGAATGGCAACCATTACCGTATCGGGGCCCGGAGTATCGGACCAAACCATTATGGTTACCCAGGAAGGCAAGAGCACAGGTCTGTCGGAAATTGCCAAACGGCAAACGGAGATTTACCCTGTCCCCGCGGGTGATTTCATCCGTTTCAATCAGGAAATAAATGGAATCGTTTCGATTTTCGATTTATCGGGTAGTATGATATTTTACCAGCAAGTTAATGGAAATCAAGTTGATATAAGCAAAATTAAAACCGGCGTTTATTTAATCAGAATAGATTTCGGGGGTGAAAGACTGATCAGAAAATTCCTGAAACAATAACATTTCGTATCGCAATAATGCTCCACTTAGCCGATCTTACAATTGAAAATCATTAATATCTTGCATCAGGTAGCTCATCCGCAACCAGCAAAGAAATAGTTGATGGACCAGGCATTGTCAGATATTCCGTTGTACCTGTCGGGGGTTTTAGTGGCCACATTAACCCAGATCCTGATCCTGCTGGGCCCGCTGGTTATTCTCACCTTGCTCATGAACCTGATATCCACCCAAAATGCACTGCAGGGATATAAATTCTTCAGCCGCAGCGGCTACCTGGTCCTGTTCGGATGGCTGGGTACTGCGGTCCATGAACTCGGGCACGCCTTTTTTGCTCTGATTTTCGCACATAAAATAAAAGAGATCAAGCTGTTCACTCCCAAATCTGCCAACGGCAAACTGGGATATGTAACGCACACCTATAACAAACGGAGTATCTACCAGCGAATCGGTAATTTCTGGATCGGCATCGGTCCCATCCTTTTCGGAACCGCACTGCTTTTCCTGATCAACCTGCTCCTGTTCAAAATCAATTTCACATCCCTGAATACCGCCGATTATGGCACCGATGCCCTCATGACCCTCCCTTCCCTCAAACTGATGGCAATCAACACCTGGACGGGCATGCTGGCTTATTTTGATGTTGTTTTTACCGGTCCCGGAACAGCAATCTGGAAGATTGTCCTGATGCTCTATCTCGCATACGCAATCGGGAGTTCCATTACCCTCAGTCAATCCGATTTTAAAGGCGCTGCAGGTGGATTTATATTTTTTGTGATCATCCTCCTGCTCTTCAATCTCGGCACGCTGTGGATCGGCGATTTCACAAAAACCGCTTTCCTTCATGCCAGCCGCTACCTGTCGGCATTCTATTTCCTCATCATCCTCAGCATGGCCGTTAACCTGGTATCGGTCATTATTCTGGCTGCACTGAACCTGATCAAGGATAACCTCTTTGAGTGAGCTGATCACTTCCCCCGTGCCGTCAGCCTCAATCCCCACGCATGTCCGCACGGAGGATTGGTTCGTGCAGCCTGAGGTATAAGAATCACCCTTTGCCCATCCCGGATTCCGCCCTTCTTCACCTCCCCAAAGCCTAATAGTTCAATCCCGGATGCCTTGTCCGCCAATTCAGCGGGGATCAGGATTTCATCAGGGATAACAGCACTGTCGTCTTTGGCAAGGGCAATGGCATAAATAGTGCCGTCTCGTTTAATGGTAAATACGCAATCACCTGCTTCATAAGGACTTACTGGACGAGTATTGTAGATAGCCTCTCCATTAACCTTGAACCATTCTCCCATCTCTTCCAGGCGCTCGTAAACAATGGGATCAAACCTGCCGGAACCATCGGGCCCGATGCCGATCAGGTAATTGCCGTTCCTCGCCACAATGCGGCAAAGGTTCCGGATGAGCGTTCCGGTACTTTTAAACTGATCATCCGTCTTAAAGGCCCAGGAGGTGCCCATGGTCATGCAGGTCTCCCACGGATAGGGCAGAAAATGATCCGGTATTTCCCCCTCGGGAGTGATGTAATTTTCATTGATCCCGCTTACCGTGCGGTCCACAACGATTAGTCCGGGCTGATATCTCCTGGCCATGGCGGCCATGCCGTCCATGTCGATGGCCGCATGGGGTGGACGAACCGATCCACCATCGAGCCACAGAACATCCTGAGGTCCGTAAGCGCTCATCAGCTCCTCAACCTGCTTCCAGGTGAATGCCCTGAATTTTTCCCATTGATCCGGGCGATCCGCGGGATGGTAATTGGGCCCCTGCCCGGTTCCGGGCGCGAGGTCGGGTGCCCAGTAATAAGGACTGTTCCAGTCGGCCTTTGAAAAGTAAATGCCGGTGCTGATCCCCTGATTCCGGAAAGCATCGCTCATGGCCCGGGTCACATCGGCGTTAGGATTGGTATGGAACGGGCAGCTTTCCGAGGTGATCCGGTAATCGGTAGTCCGGGTATGCCACATGCAGAATCCGTCATGATGCTTCGACATGACCATCACATATTTAACGCCTCCCTCCCTGGCCGCAACAGCCCACCTCCCGGGATCAAAACCGATTGGATTAAAGGTGGTAACCAGATTTTCGTATGCTTTCACATAGGCACGGTCGTCGAGTCTGGCATATTCCTTCGGCCGGTCATTCCAGGGATGCCTGGTGGTGACCAGGCTCCACGATTCAACGATTCCCCACTGGCTGTAAGTGCCAAAAGTGATCAGCAGACCCAGCTTCCTGTCCTGCCACGCCTCGAGTTTCTTCAATACGGCCGGATCGCCGGGTGGTGTCCACTCATTGCTCGGCCTGAAGGCTCCAAAAATCCCGGTGACGTCCTTCTCCTGTGCGTTCAGGGGCAGGAATAATCCGGCAAACACGACGATCGAGGTGAGGATTTTATTCATGTGCAAACACACATCAAAAATCCTATAAATCAAAATCGCCCGTGTAATAATCCGCATAAGAGGGAACTACCCGGAGCTTATAAGTTTTTGCCCATTTTATCATTTCAGCACAGGCATATTGGCAATCAGGTTCTACATAGATATAACCTAAATCATCAAATGCTTCCATCTGGAAAAAGGTAAATACGCCGTTTTTCATAGTTGCATCGCCGTCATAAGAATAGGAAGTTTTATTTGATGCCACGGCAATAACCCTGCCCGATGCTTTAAGATCAGTAGCCATGGCTCCGATCTGGCAGGCATCGAAGCAAAACATCATTCTGGTACTCTTGGCAAGGGCAAATTTTGTTTTAAACCAGGTGCTGGATATGTAATATAAATCGGTTGAAACGATATTACCCTTACTGCCATGGCCTGAGTAACATAATGCTATGTCATTGCCTGCAACTGATTGGCTTGCAAGGGTATTAAGAGCTAACTCAATATTAGCTTTTGTTGCATTCAGATCCAAGAGAACTGTTACAGTATAACCTTCAGTCTGCAAACGGGCTTTCCAATCTGTAGCATCATCGTCACAATAGGTAAGATCATTTGCGGTACCTGAATAGTTAGATATGCCAATAACCAGGGCATATTTACCACCGGCTTTCAATGTGCTTAATTCCACAGGAACAGCATCCTTTTCGGTGACCTGAAATTGGGCGATAACTTCTGGAGGCCTGGTATCCAACGTGGCAAAATCAGGTCTTACACTCCATGTGGATTGCTCAGAATCTTGCACGAACTCCTCATCTTTTGTACAGGATGTTAAAAACAGGGATAACCCTAATGCACAAACAAAAAGTAAGCTCAGAATGGATTTTAAAGTTTTCATTATGGTAAGGATTAGATGTTAATTATCATAAACCATTAATCTCCAAAAGATAGCAAAGAAAATTATGACCGCCAAATGTTCTATAATCCGGTTAAAATTCCATCATTACAAGCTTGCAGGGATATGACTGATCGATGCGGGTTGCCTTATCCTTGCATCGATATTCACCAATAATCCATGATATGAAAAACAAGCGTACCTATTACCAGCTGATCCTCGACAAAAGCGGATCCATGAGCAGCTGCATCGAACAAACCATCAACGGGGTAAATCAGCAGATCCTCCGGATCAGGGAACTGGCTGCCCGGTATCCTGAACAGGAGCTATACACTTCGCTCACTATTTTCAATGAAAATGTCATCCCCGTCTGGACACGTATCCGTCCTGAAAAGTTGCACGAAATCGGCTTCGCGGATTACAAACCTGATGGTTTTACGGCGCTGCTCGATGCGGTTGGCAGTACCCTGAAAGACCTGAAAAGCACCATTGGCTGTGAAGTGGAGCGTGATGAAGCCTCCGTGGTGGTGGTCATTGTCACCGATGGTTATGAGAATGCTTCCAGAGATCACACCCACGACCAAGTGGCTTCCATGATCCGTGAACTGGAGTTGTCCGGGCGCTGGACATTCAGCTACCTCGGCGCAACCATTGATGCGGTGGAGATTGCCGTGAGCCTCAATATCAAAAGGTCAAACGCCATGCATTTTGAAACTAATGAATCCGGTGTGATGTTTAGCAAACTCAGCGATTCGGTTTACAACTATATGGACTCCAAAAACCTCGGGAAAATCAGCCAGGATTTCCTTAAAGAGGAGGATGAAAAGGAATCCTGACAGGAACTTTTTTCTGCAGATTTGCTAGATTTACCGGGATTGATTCCAAAATTACCCCGCCAGGCTACAAAACTGATCAACAAAGCAATGAACATACATCTATTCCAAACCGATGAGGTTGATTCCGGTAAGATCTTCCAGGTGGTTGAGTACCTGTCCAGATTTCCGGGGCCTTTAAAGTTTATCAGTCATGACGAACCTGCAACCGTGCCGGAGGATGAATTGTATGATGAAATCTGGGACAGCCGGAGATTATTAATACAAAGTGACCTTAATGAAAATGTTTTCCTTAACAAATGCTGTGAACCTGTAGTCCGGTGGCCAAGTTTGTTCGACCAGTGCCGGGATTTCAGGGAATCGAACTCCATTCCGAATGACGAGCCGGTGGTTATGCTAACCGATCTCCGCAACGACCGAAACTGGTTTTCAGCCGGGGATTCCGGGCAAGAACCGAATTATTTCATCCAGACTGACCTGTGGAAATGGTACGTTGACGGCGATCCGCGATTCCCGATCGCCTATGAACTCATTGCCTTGCCGCTCAGACTATTGATGTTTAAATCTTTCAGCGAACGAGCCGATAACATGCACCGGCCGTCACGCGGATGTCTGAACGACTTCTGCCAGGACAAAAGGGAGATCGGATACAAACTCCGGTCGGCAGATATCTGCCCCGATTGCCTGAAACTCCTTCATGAAAACAATGCTGACCCATTGGTAATTCAGCAAGCTTACCGCATTATGGATGATATCCGCAGTCAGTTGCTGTTCCGGGAGCGATATGCGACAACCCGCCAGCCATCCGGGATCAGAATTGCTGGACATAACCGGAGGATGTTTCTGTCTGATCTGGGCGATCTGGAGATACACTTCACGCCGCTTGAAAAAACTGTATACCTGTTTTTTCTGAACCATCCGGAAGGAATTGAATTCAGTTATCTGCCCGATCATGAAAAAGAAATCCGTAAGATTTACGGGCAGGTTTCCAATACCGATATTGTCGCACTCCTCGAGAACCGGGTCAAGGCATTGTGTACCAACAAAGATGACTGTCTGAGCCAGATCATTTCACGGATCCGCAGTAAATTTGAGAAAGCATTGGGAGCAGATATGGCAGCGCCCTATTTAATTACGGGGGATTCCGGACACAAGAGAAAAATCGGCCTCGACCGGAAATTGGTAGAGTTTGATGAATTCAGGAAATGAGGATTTTTAAAGATGATTTTCCTTATCCTGCTCCTACAGTCGTTTTTGCCTCTCACTCTCACTGATAAGCTTTCCGAGCCGGGTAAGTCGCGTAGATTCCTGCTTGGCTGACAGGATCCAGTGAGTCATGGTCTTTTGGTAGGATGGGGCTTGTGCGTGGAAAAAGTCCCAGGCTGTCGGGTTTGCTTTAAATTGTTCCAGTAAGATTCCACTGAGTTCCCGGGTGTCATTCTCGAAGCTGTAGATCGCTGACTTTTCCTCCTTGCGATATGAGAAGGCCTTCAGACCGGCCGGCTGCATCTTGCCGTTTTTAATCAGCTCCTCCATCTTTTTGATATTCACCGTGCTCCAATTGCTGCCCGGTTTACGCGGGGTAAAGCGTATGCAATAGCTCTCCTCATCAATCGACCGGCGCACCCCATCGATCCACCCGAAACACAGAGCCTCATCAACCGACTGTGACCACGACAAATTGAATTTGCCACTGTCTACCTTGTAAAACCCAACAATAAGCACCGTTTCACGTGAATGGTTCTCCTTCAGCCAATTCCGGAAATCTGCTTGAGTATTAAAGAATATTGGAGTCATTTGAGGCTATAGCTTACTTTTGCAATGGGACATTTGTGTGACACCTCCACCGGTGGCCGTTTGGAAATCAGGAATGTTTCCCAATCACGGGAAATCGTATCTAATTGTTGCGGAGTAAACATCGTTATCGTTTTTAGCCTGACTAATATGCATTTTTTTTCCTAATCAAATCCAGGGTGGTGATATTTTGTTCCCACCCTTTAACCCATTAGCACTGCTCTGTCATCACTTCCCTGTTTTTTAGTAATTTTACGACGGAATTATGGAGATTTGATGATGTTTTTAAATGCATAGGAAACTGCTAAATGAATCAGGATTTCACTGTTTTTTCAGGATTTTTTCTGGCCACCACTTTAATCTCATTTTTTGTTGCTCTCCTGGCCTGGCAGCGCAGATCTGTAAAAAGCGCTAAAGAACTCAGCCTGCTCATGATTGCGACAGGTATCGCAGCATTCTTTCTCATTTTCGAAACAGGGGCAACCACCACCGCACAAAAAATTTTCTGGGCAAAACTGGAATACATTGGTGGCGGTACCACTCCGGTGCTATACCTGATTTTTGTTCTTCGCTTTACCGGCTACGACAAATTCCTGTCCCGGAAAAACATCCTTTTTCTGTTTATCCTGCCGGTTGTTGCATGGTTGCTTGCAATGACCAACGAGAGCCATAATCTGTTCTGGACAGGCTTTTCGGCAATATCTGAGGATACCAACTTGATGGAATACTTCCATGGGGTGGGATTCTGGTCGGTATATCTGGTTTATAGTTATATTTTACTTGTTTTGGCCACTTTGTGCCTTTTCACTTTTATTGCCAGAAGTACCAAGCCCTTAAGAGCTAAGGGGTGGATCATTTTTATAGGATGCTTGTGTCCGTGGATGGCAAGCGTCGTTTATCTCACCCGTACCAATCCCGTGCCCGGACTCGATCTGGTTCCGGTGAGTATTGTTTTAAGCGGAATTCTGATGACTTATGCTATCCTTTATTTTCGGTTTCTTGACTTGGTACCCATTGCACGTGAAACCCTGGTTGAAACAATGGAGGATGGCATTCTTGTTCTGGATGAAGATAGCAGAATCCAGGACATCAATGAATCTGCATTGACTTTTTTGGGTATCACCAACTCAGATATCATAGGATTAAAGGCCATTTCTTCAGGAGCTTCTGCCCACTGGTTGCTTGATGCGGTAATTAATCAACCCTCCGGAAATGCCATTGAAATTAATAGTCATGACGATGCCCGAACATTCAGAATATTAAAACGGGCAATTAATAAAAAAACGGGCAGTTATCTGGTAGTCATTCAGGATATTACTGAACAGGTTGCCCGGCAAAACGCTATAAAGTCCGCCGAAGTGCGCTATCGCAGCATGTTTACCATGTTCCGCCTGATGGCCGATAATATGCCGGATATGCTTTGGGCCAAGGATCTGGATAATAAGTACGTCTTTGCTAATAAGGCTATGTGCGAGAATCTGCTGCATGCCACCGATTCTGAGGAGGTTGTCGGAAAAACAGATCTGTTTTTTGCTCAGCGCGAGCGCCAGGCCTTTCCTGAACGGGAGGATTGGCACACGTTTGGAGAACTGTGCCGTGATTCGGATTCCGTAGTGGTCAAATCAGGTAAGCCTGAGCATTTTGATGAGTTCGGAAATGTAAGGGGGATATTCCTTTTTCTGGATGTTTGGAAAGCCCCTATTTTAGACGAAAACGGCAACATGATCGGTGTGGTCGGAAGCGGCCGCGATGTTACACTTCAGAAAAATACAGAAGCCGAAATTTACAGAAGGGATCTGTTGCTTGATGCCGCTACCAAAGCGACGGCATTGCTGGTGAAGAGCGAAAATCTGGATGAAACCATCAACGTTGCTCTTGCAATCGTTGGAAAAGCTGCAGATGTGAATAGGGTATACATATTCCAGAATCATGAAAGCGCCGGATATAAATTGCCACTCATGAGCCAGCGTTATGAGTGGACCGACGATTCGGTTGATAGCCGGATCGATAATCCGGATTTGCAAAACGTTCCCTATGAGGCCATTGATCCGCGGATGTACCAGGCCCTTAGCACCGGTCAGGTTATCGCAGGGAATGTGTGCGATTTTCCCGAGCCGGAAAAAGCTGGTCTGGAATCACAGGGGATTAAGTCCATTCTGATGACACCGGTATTTCTTGATCATGTTTTTTGGGGATATATGGGATTTAATGATTGCAAAAAGGAGAGAGACTGGACCCCCACGGAGGAACAGATCCTGTCGGCTGCAGCCAATACCATTGGATCCGCTTTCCTTAGGAAAAGGAACCACGACGAACTCATCGCGGCAAAGGAAAAAGCAGAGGAAAGTGACCGCCTGAAATCGGCATTTCTGGCGAATATGAGCCATGAAATCCGAACCCCGATGAATGGCATTCTGGGATTTGCCGAACTCCTAAAAGAACCGGATCTGACGGCTGAACAGCAGGAAAAATATATCAGCATCATCGAGAAAAGCGGCATCCGGTTACTTAATATGATCAATGACCTGGTTGATATCTCGAAAATCGAATCGGGACAGATGGAAATTGTGATCTCAAAAATAAATATAAACGAGCAAATTGAATATGTCCACAACTTCTTCAGGCCGGAAGTTGATTTTAAAGGAATTCACCTGTCAATAAGTACCGGTTTGAATGACCAGGATGCCATCATTAAAACCGACCGGGAAAAAGTATACGCCATCCTGATCAACCTGGTGAAAAATGCCATTAAATTCACCAATCGTGGTAATATTGAATTAGGGTATGTAAAATCGGGTAAATACCTGGAATTTTTTGTAAAAGATACCGGTATCGGAATTGCCTTAGACCATCAGCAAGCTATTTTTAATCGTTTTGTCCAGGCAAATATCCGCAACCAGCAAGTCCGCCAGGGAGCAGGACTTGGTTTGTCGATTGCCAAGGCTTACGTGGAAATGCTGGGAGGTACCATTCGCTTGGTCAGTGAGGAAGGGAAAGGCTCAGTCTTCTATTTTACCTTACCTTATCATTTATAGCCAGGATCATTAATTAGGTACTGGTGAGCGCAGTTGGCGCGCGGCCCTATCAGGCAGCGGTTGTGATTTTTGTCGGCACCACCAACTTAGCTAAAATGCAAACGGGACAACTGACCAATTGCAGTTGTCCCGTGAGGTGGAGCTGGCGGGAATCGAACCCAATCAGCAATACGCATAATATCAAATAGTTAACAAAAATTTTCCTGTAGTGACCCACGTTTTAGCCATGCCAATTTTCCGGGACGAGGGTTCGGTTGCCATCTGGAAAAGAACGCTTGATTCTCCCCTCAAAGATGCTGAAATTTAACGACTTAAGAAAAACAAGTTTTCAACCGGTTTTTACACCGGAAGAGGGGTATTTGAGCGATTTTTTTTCGAAGTGTAATCAACGATCTGAAAATTACTCACCGGCGGATCATATGGATCACCCTTTGCCGATCCTGAAGATCACCAGCCGACGAAATTTGTTGACCACCCAAACATCAGTGAATATGAGGCTTTCTGTAAAAATCCCAAATGCTTATAGAGCCTCATTGGTGATTGGATAAACTCGGGCGCCGCGGACAGATCAACAAGTCCGCTTTTTCCAGATTAGTCAAGGGGTGCTGGTAACTTACTGGCAACATGAGGGTAAGATTGTTTTTGGCAAGTTTTCAGTAAGTTTTGCTGAAAAAATTTGCGTGGGAGGCCTTGTTTTTATTAAGATTTGGAATAGCGTATTTGATTTCATACCTTTTGGATCTTAACGTATTCTTGATAAGAACTTTATAACCCTACCGATGAAACCAACAATTCTTTCCTTAATCATTTTGGTGTCTGCAGCATTTTCAGTTCAATCTTTTGGACAAGCCACCGATCTCATTCCGGGCAAGACCATTGAAAGGCAGATTCTCAAAGGAGAAGACCAACTGTATGCCGTCACCTTAAAGAATGGGGAACATTTAGAATTTACCATTAAGCCGACATCTGTGATTGTTACCATTCAGAATATGGATTCTTTGGGGCGATCTTCAAAGATGGTCCAGACGGTAAGCCCTGTTGATGGGTCTATTTTGGTTTCAATTGATGCTTTAAAAACAGGTAGAATTGGCATAAAGCTGTATCCTTCTAAGCCTCCTCTCGGATTGAAAGATGAAGAGAAATCAGAATGGCTGGATGAAAATCAGGGTAATTATGTCATTACTGAAATAATTAAGCTAACCGCAGGTGAATACAAGCAGAAATTGGCCAAGATTCAGGAGGATAAAAACGCTTTCACGCAATGGATCAAGAATAACGCCCACGAAATAAAAATCGTGGACGCCGGCAATGGCTTTGAAGACCTTCAAAACCTTAAAACCATTTTAAAGGATGTCAGGGTGGTTGGCTTAGGCGAGGCAACGCACGGTACGAGCGAATTCTTCAGGATGAAGCACCGGATGTTGGAGTTTTTGGTTAAAGAAATGGGATTCACTGTCTTCTTTATTGAGGACAATTGGCAAGATTGTATCCCTGTTAATGATTTTGTGTTACGGGGAATTGGTGATCTTGATTCAGTAGCAATGAAGCTCGGAACTTCCGTTTGGCATGTTGAAGAAATAAAGAATTTGATCAAATGGATACGGTTTTACAATTCTACGGTTCCTGAGGGAAAGAAGGTGAAATTCATGGGAATGGATAACCAACGCGCATCACTCGGTGGGTGGAAACGGCTGAAAGATTTTTATCGAAAAGTGAATTCAAGCGAATTGAGCGACCTGGATAGTGTTCAGCTCAGGATGCAGGCGGCTATGAAAATTGCATTCAGACCGCCGGTCAATTCTGAGGGTGCAGCATATATTAAAGCTGCCTTTTTTGAATGTCTTCGGGTATTGAATGATATGGTACTAAATGAAGGAAAGTATCGATCTCTGAGTGATAACTATTCATATGACGAAAATATGATGAACATAAAACTCATTGTACAGCAAATACAAAGTTGTCATGATAAAAACATCTCCGTTAGGGATTATTATATGGCTGAAAATATCTTGTTTTTGTTAAATCAGGAAGGGCCAGACGTAAAAGCAGCCGTCTGGGCGCATAATGCTCATATTGCAAAGGATTCTTATCCATTTATCAACCCGGCTATGGGTAATTATTTGGGGACTGTCTTAAAGAAGGGGTATTATGCCATTGGCTTTGAGTTTTATCGGGGCTCCATAAGAGCTTTGGCACCCGACCGGAAGAGTTTTTTTAATCCAACCATAGAAATACCGCCGGAGGAATCCTTACCCGGGTATTTCAATAGAATAGGATTGGAGAAGTTTTTCATTGATTTCAAGACTACAAATACTGATGACGTGAGAAACATCTCTCTTCCATATGAGATGCACTATATTGGACATTCCTTCACTGCGAAAACGCGATCTACAACAGCATTATCCTTGAAAAACTATGATGGAATGATTTATATTAAGGAATCAACACCGGCAAAAGATTTAACTAGAGGTACACCGTCAGTCGTTAAGTAATTATTTTGGCCGGTAGTTGGCAAGTTTTATCCAATCCTCAATGAACCTGGACGGTTCTAAATGGATTTCATATTCCGTAATAAGTGAGGAATAATTCAGTTAGATTCAATGTAACACATTGGAGGAGAGGTGATTAACACCGCTTGTGACCTCAGAATCAACGTGTTAACTATTTAAACGACTGATAGTTAACACGTTTGTTTTTTGCATTTGCCCCACCACAGCCCCACGGAGTGAAAAAAGAGGGGTATTCGGGCGGTTTTCACCTCGCGGAAATTTCCTCCCAAAAGGACCTTTTTCCCGGCAACCAATTCCCCTTTTTTTACCTTTCGGGAGCGGATATTTTGGCCAACTTTAGGGTTGAGAAAAAAGCATCCGAATATCGGTTTGGTTCGGATCTGCGGATTACTTGGTATGACCAGGCAGGCTTATTATCAGCATTTCTGGTTCGAGCAGGAAATGTCCATTGAGCAACAGTTGATCGTGGAACAGGTTCGGCAACTAAGACTGGGCAATGGGATGCTCGGAGGAAGGAAGCTCTACAGCATGCTGGAGCCATTTTTATTAGAACATCAGATCAAGATCGGGCGTGATGCTCTGTTTGACACGCTGGCTGACCATCATTTACTGGTTAGACGCCGCCGTAGGAAGGCGATTACCACCAACTCCAGGCATTGGCTCAGGAAGTACCCGAACCTAATCAGAGACCTTATTCCAGTGCGCCCAAATCAAGTCTGGGTAAGCGATATCACTTACCTGAGAACCACGAGCGATTTTGTCTATATCAGTTTCATTACTGATGCTTACTCTCGCAAAATCGTGGGTTATCAGGTAGCTGAGAACCTGGAAGCAATTAACTCGGTTAATGCGCTTAAAATGGCTTTGGCCGGGTTCCGTAAACCTATTGCCGGATTAATCCATCACTCGGACCGCGGATCTCAGTATTGCTCGAGTGAATATGTCAAGTTATTGCAGGATTACCAGATCCAGATCAGCATGTGCGAGAAGGGCGATCCCCTTGAAAATGCGATTGCAGAACGTGTCAATGGAATAATCAAGACCGAGTATTTTAATGATCAGACGATCACGAGTTGTTCTCAGGCAGAATTAATACTTGAAAAATCTGTAAACAATTATAATACAGTACGTCCACATATGAGCTGCAGTATGTTGCCCCCGGATATAGTCCATCAAGGTAACATTACCGTGAAAAGAACATGGAAAAACTATTACCTTAGAAAAACAGTTCAACTATCGAAAATGAGTTCAGAATCGAATATTAAACTGTAAACTTTTTTTAGGACGAGACAGTCTTCTACGGTTTGAGTGGGGTGAGTGATTGGGTGCTTAACCCATAATGTTTTAATATATAGGGTTGAAGGTTGAAAACGCGTTCATGGAAAATCTTTGTAAATAATTGCTCTGGCATATTGGAATATTCAGAACTTAGACTTATTTTTGAAACCAGCTACCTGATCTTCGATAGCCTTTAGATTGAAAAATGACTGCTTTACCCTGAAAATGGGACTTAGAAGGCGAAGCCATGAAAAATCAGATAGTTCACCCCAAAATACTTCATGCTAAACGCTGGTACTTATGCTGTGTTTTGTGCACTCAAAGTTATCAAAATGGGGTTGGCAAGAATTATTTGAAACGTAATAGCATTAGAGGATACGACCAACTAAAAAAGTTATATGATTGTCTGTGATCATTTAGCTAAGATAAATAGGTTAAGTTCGACCGAACTAGCTTCGTTTCAAAAAGCGAATAAAAATCTTATAGATTCTTCCAAACAGTTCACGGACAATCTATGTTACAGTGATTATTTTCGGGAACAACTTCATAAAGAGAAAATTACTCATAAAAATTGTAAGGGCACTTCCCATTACTCGATGAAAATGATTGAACAATTTCAGTGCAAAACATGCAGAACTCATATCCCCATCTGAAATGGAACGGTAATGGAATCTTCGAACCTTTCCTTTAGCGATTGGTTCACTCTAGTGTCAAGTCACATTAAAGTTGACGTATTCAAAAACATTTTGTATCTTAGCCAAAAATCGGCTATGAATACCTACAAAGTTACTCTTACCCAAGAAGAACGAGACGAATTGATCGAAGCTACCAGAACCGGCACCCATACTGCAAAGAAAATCATTCATGCGCTGGTTCTGTTAAACGTTGACAGAGGCCCACATGCTACAGAACGACAGACCAATGAAGAAATTTGTAAAGTGCTAAAGCTCGGAATGCGTACTATTGACAGGGTTAAAAAGCGATTTGTGGAAGAAGGTCTGGAGTCCGCGTTGAAAATGGCTCCAACTTCACGGGTGTACGAAAAAACAATGGATGGAGACATGGAAGCCCATCTTATTGCCTTGGCCTGTGGCGAGCCGCCAAAAGGATACGCCCGATGGTCTCTGCGATTGTTGGCAGACAAGTTGGTTGAACTGCGCATAACCACTGGCATTTCACATGAAACGGTACGACGGACGCTAAATAAAACGAGCTTAAGCCATGGAAATCTATCGGTTGAGTCATCCCCGCCAAAGAAAACGGAGAGTTTGTAGCAGCAGTGGAAAAAGTTTTGGATGTTTATAAAAGACCGTATAATCCAATGCGCCCTGTGGTTTGCATGGATGAATCTCCGAAACAATTGATTGGTGAAACACGAGTTCCTATTCCTATGAGTAAAGGGCATGAGCGGAAATGCGATTATGAATATGAACGTTTAGGGGTTTGTAACACCTTTCTCGCTAATGAACCGCCTGCCGGATTCCGAACGGTGAAGACCACAGAAAGGAAGTGTAAAGTTGACTGGGCTGAGTTTATCAAGGAAATTGCTGATGAACATTATCCGGAAGCTGAACTAATCGCTTTGGTCATGGATAACCTTGGAACCCATACTCCAGGTGCATTGTATGAACGCTATGAGCCAGCGGAAGCCAAACGGATACTGGATCGGTTTGAATTTGTTTTTACTTCTAAACATGGTAGTTGGTTAAACATGGCCGAGATTGAACTTAACGTATTGAATAACCAATGTTTGGGTCGGAGAATTAACTCAATTGATAAAGTCAAGGAAGAGGTCGAAGCTTGGGAAAAGGCTCGCAATGGGTTCGACAAGAAAATTAACTGGCAGTTCACAAAGGAGAAAGCCCGCATCAAACTGAAAAGACTTTATCCGTAATATAAAAGTTGACGTGACACTAGTGAATTTGATACCCTATACTAAGAAGCGCCAATAAAGGTATTGGAAAATTGCCCGAAACTCCTGTTTAAAGGGGTCCAGTTTTTAGGGGGGGGAGGTCACAACGACAGCTTGGGTTTATGCAATACGACCCCGTTTGGTTTACGGTGCATAAGATCAGAGTTGCCATGGGTGTCAAGGATTAACGCTTTGGGCTTTTCGGTTTTACAGAAAAGGATGAATGATATTTTAAAACGATTGAATCTCCTTCTGTTGGTGGAAAAGATAAGAAATTGAAACGGAGACGTGATAGAAAAAAACAAACTCATGCTCTTGTAATGGTATACACCAAACATATTAAGAACCCGAGGAAATATCGGCAACAATCTCGGTATAAATTTTTCAAAATGAGAGTAATGCCGGATCTTATATCGAAAACAATCAACAAAGTCCTTAAGGATAGCGTGAACCCGAAGCTTAATATTGGAACATATGCACCTCCCAACATAGTAGTCTTAATGAGGTTGATCAGAAATATCATTCCAAAGTAATCCCTCCCGACCCAGCCGGCAAGGAGTTGCCTTGTCTGATATTGTAATCAGAAAAACTAAAAGAAAAATTTTGAATACTTTCCGCCAATCCGCTGACACGTATTTACAAAATTTTGGTGATGAATAAACCTGTTAGCTCAATAGACAGTATACTGGTGATAAACTATTTGGAAGATTGTTAATCGCGAGTATTTCATTTTCCGGATAATATAGGTTAGTCATTTCGGACAATTATGTTTTCTTTTATTATTCTACTATCAAGGGACATTAAGGATTATGATTGTCCGTAATGATTAACCAAAGCGTAAATAGGTTACGTTCGACCGAAGTAGCTTCGTATCAGAATAAAGAATATGAAGCTTATAGATTTTTCCAAACAGTTCCCGGACGAGCAATCTTGCAGAGATTATTTTCGGAAACAACGTCAGAAAGAGGGCATTACTTGTAAGAATTGTAGAGGGACTACCTATTACTGGATGAAAACGATTGAACAATTTCAGTGCAAAACATGCAGGACTCTAACCACCCTCCGAAGTGGAACGGTAATGGAATCCTCGAACCTTTCCTTCAGCGATTGGTTCACTGCAATGCATTTGATGACCGCTACCAAGAAAGGCATTTCTGCAAAGGAAATGCAACGACAGCTTGGGTTTAAGAGATACGAGCCTGTTTGGTTTATGATGCAAAAGATCAGAGTTGCCATGGGTGCCCGGGATGAACGCTATGAACGCTATGAACTTTCCGGATTTACAGAAATGGATGAAGGATACTTTACAACGGTTGAATCCGCGACCGTGGGCGAAAAAAACAAGAAATTGAAACGGGGACGGGGTAGCGAAAAGCAAACTCCTGTTTTGGTAATGGCGCAGACCGAGTATATCGAGAACCCGAAGAATCATAAGCAACACTCTCGGTGTAAGTTTTACAAAATGAGAGTAATGCCGAATCTTGAATCGAAAACCATCAACATGCTGGTCAAGGATAGTTTGAACCCGGAGACCGAAGTTAAGACTGACAGCTTTTCGAGTTACAAAAAGCTTAATGAGGTTATTAATCAACACGTTTCCAAAGTGATACCACCCGAACAGGCAGGAATAGAACTGTCTTGGGTTCACATAGCGGTCAGCAACGCCAAGAGAAACCTTTTGAATAACTTTCACCATGTTGATGACACCTATTTGCAAAACTACCTGGATGAATTTACCTACCGCCTCAACAGACGATACTTTGGTGAAAAACTTTTTGGAAGACTGTTAATCGCATGTATATCATTTTGTTGGATAGTTTAGGTTAATCATTACGGACAATCATATTAAGGATTAAAAGTAAATATTCAATTTTTTAAATATGCTGAAAAAATTAAGAGCAATTACATTTAGTAAAAGTGATTTGGCAATTATAGTCGTTTCATTACTTGCCTTATTGTTTCTTCTTTCCTATTTCAATATTAAGTTAATCTCAAAAGTAAAGAACCATAGTAAAGAGAAAGAATACATTTCTTCTGCAATTATGGAGAACAATGATAGAAAACTTTCTATAACGGAACTGGGATCGGAAGGAGTAACATTCCCGCCAATAGTAATTTGTGACAATGACAGCTTACTTGATTTTTCAAAATCTAGTTTTAGTACTCCTAAAATAGTTTTTAGGATTACTAAAGAAAACTGCCTCGTTTGTGTAGATTCAATTTTGGCAAACATTTTCAAACTTAATAAAAAGCTTAAATCATCTGATTTTATTATTATTGGATCATTTTTGACCCTTCACGAACAGAATGTATTTAAACGAAATTTGTCGATTAAGAATATGGCTTTTAGAATACTGCAGGGTACACTAAATGAATTGTATATTGAACGATCTGAGATTCCTTATTTATTCGTATTAAAACCAGACATGACAATGACTAATATTTATATACCTGACAAGTATTATCCTGAGGGTACGGAGTCATATATTAAGTTAATGGTTTATAAGTTTTTTAAAGATTAATATCTCAATGAACTACCTCGCAGCAGAGCTGTCGAGGTATTAAGACAAATTAGTGCTTCTTTCGAAGCAGAGCTTCGGGGAACTAACCCCGGAGAGATTAGACCAAATTTGGTTTTCAAATTCAGTCCAACCAGTTAAGTGGATACGCCGAGGGTAAGAAGCGAAAAGCATCCACTCAAATGTAAATACCACCTTGATTGTGTTTTAACATGCCCAATCGTTATTGTGGTCGATATTGCAAAACTCGCACAGATGATATTCTTCACTTATGACATCAGGTTTTGTTCATCATTTTATGTGAACAAAAATAGAATTTTTAAATATACCTTGGAATATCTTAAACAAGCATGTGCCGGTCAACAGAATGCCGAAATATTGGATGATTATCTTTTTGATACTTATTATGAAAAAAACGATTAGCTATTTTGCAGTGGGATTTTTCCTTTTTTCAATTGTGATTTCATGTCAGAAAACCAAGAAACAGTTAAATCCGAGTTTGAATGAGATTCAGGTTACTAATGCCATAGGAGATAATTCCCTACTAAAAATAGAGATCACCAAAATTATTCCATTAGAAACAAATAACGAATCAATCTTTAACCATATCAGCAAACTGATCCTTACAGATGAGCGCTACTTTATTTTTGATGATTTTTCGTCAGGAATTTTTGTCTTTTCGAAAAGTGGAACTTTTGAGTTTAATGTTACAAAGAAGGGGAAAGGGCCCGGTGAGTTAAGTAATCCTTGCGACTTTTTGGTGGATACGTTAAGCAAGACTATTGAAATTTATGAGATGACAAGGCATCATATTGTTAGGTTTAATTTTTCTGGAGAATTCATTGACGAAATAGAAATTGGCTTGCCCATTGAGGAAATTGCAAAGATTGATCCAGAAACATATGTGGTTTATATAGGAAATATGGATCGGATATATTACGACGATAAAAAAATTTCTCACAATCTGCTTTTTTTCCAACCTGGGAAAGGAATTATTAAACAATTCCATGAATTCACTGGGATTGGTCCTTTTTACGAACTTAAGTATCAACCGTTTTATAAAACGTATGATGATGAATTATTATTTAAGAGCCCTGGCGATTTTAACCTATACAAGATTGATCGTGATGGGATGCATGCAATTTGGCAATTAGATTTTAATGGAAAATTTGTAAATAGGGAAGAGATCGAATTAAATTCTTCCAATTTCACGGAATGGAATAATAAGGTCTTGCCAAAAACCGGTAAAATTTATCGAATCAATGATACCTTTGAAACCAGAGACTTTCTTTACATATCGTATGTTCAATCAGGCAAAGTGCAAATCAGTATTATCGATAAACAATCTGTTAAAAGCTTCTATACTTCATCACTAAATGATTTTATTTCAAAAAACGTTGGTCCCTTTATTGGTAAAGTTGTTGGGGCCTACGAATCTGGAATAATTCTGGCAGTTGATGCAAATAGCATTGTCGAAAATCTTAAAAAGGTTGATAAAAAGCCTGTTGTCAATAATGTATTTTCAAAAATATCCGATAGTATTTTGGAAGGTGATAATAAACTTCTCATTTTTATAAACATATCAAAAATTTAAGAGTTATGAAAAAAAAGCTAATTGTCATGTTTTTTGTCATTGCGGGCGGCTATTTATTTTTTAATAAAGCTGTATTCTCTGTGGATATCAACAATCCCTGCAAATTACCGTACGAAAACTTAATGGACCATAAAAAGATTGGGTCTCTCTGTGAAGATGGTGTGCATAATCAAGTCAGATGTGTTTCGGGTTACGATTTTAACTTCTGCTGCACACGTGATATTATTAGTTGTGAAATGCCAAATTATTAAAATTAGAATTTAAAAAAATGAAAACTCGATTAATTAAGTTATTATTACCAATTTGCATAATTGGTTTTGTTTTTGCTAGCAATGTTGAGGTTTGGGGAGTTGATCCCGTTGGTAAATGTAAAAACAACGATGATGTGATATTTTTATTTAAATTGACATTAACTGATTGTGGAGATGGAATAAATTTTTACAATGCTTGTAGATCAGGGCATCCTGAATATTATTGTTGTATTTCTCATCAGACCACCTGCCCAGACCACCCAATTGAATAATCAAATTACTTATTTTTTAATGCTTTAATGACATAGTTATGGAAAAGTTGAAATTTGAAAGGAATGATGTTGTTATTTTAAACGATAATCAACAACAATTAATTTATGGCGGTGAACAATTAACAACTGCCCTTTGTGCTTATTTTGGTCTTTCATCTTGGCCGTGTGTGGCCCAATGGGCAAGTTTAGGCAAAGCGGTTTATGACGTAATTACTTATAATACTAATTTGAACCCAGTAAATACTTCCGCTCAGGCAGCAAATCAAAATTCCCAAGACTCATGTGCGACTTGTTTTGCTAATGAGGATGGTTGTGTGATAGCGGAAGTTGCCATTTGTGCAAACAACGAAGCACCTGTTTAGTAATTTTCAAAATTGAAGGAAGCCAGTTAAAGCCCAGTTTAATTGGCTTTTTTTATTTGTATTTGATATTGGAACTTCCACCGGTAATGCTTGCCTACTATGTTGTTGTATTTGAATAGTATAGCTGAATTTGATAGTACACTAATGAAAAGCAATTTATAAACTGTGAATTTTGTGATTTCAAGAAAAGGAACGCTTGTACCAGGTGATATAATTATAAAATTCTCTGAAATCATAGTGTGACAAATACTTACAAGTTTTTGAATGTTATTGTTACTCCCCTTTCTTCAATCACGGTTGTCAGTTGTTAAGATTGTAGGGTTTACCTCATAAACACCTCCATTTATTTTCTTCGTTCATTTTCTATGCTGCATATTCGTACCATGCAAACGGCATTTTGCTGACCAGACTATGATGAGCGCGTCGGTTGTTGTAATAGTCAAGGTACTTTTTTAATCCCCGGTAATCTCGATTTTGCACTTGATATTGCCATTTACAATATTGATTTAACTTTTAAGGATAACAATTACGGGAATAATTTGGAGTATTTATGTGTTACATAAAGGAGTTTGATCCGAACAACAGAGTTAGCGAAAGAATATTCGAATTTCTCGAAGAATCCTATAAAACACTGCTTCCCTCGAAGAACTGTTCACCCTCTTTATATTCAGGTCGGACAGGGGAATTATTATTTTCGTTTTCTTTTGCAAAATATTTTTCAAAAAGTGATGATATTGTAGAATTGCTTAATAATTACAGATTAATAGAGTATTTGTCCTTGAGATCTTCTGATTTAAGCTACAGTACAGGATTATCTGGTTTTTTATTTCTAAAGAATAAGCTAATAAATATCGGAATTCTTTCTGAAGATTCTAATCAGAGTTCTTTAAATTCCAATATCTTCGACGCTACTATTGAAAAATTGGAAAACGGTCAATTTGATCTTATGACAGGAGCCATTGGTTATTTAAATAGTATTTTGAATAGGTCTTCAATTCAGAGAAATGAAAGGATAATAGTAAAGATAGTTTCATGTTTCGAGAAATGTTCGATAAAAACGAGAGATGGTTATGCGTGGCTATCTGACCAGAATTCAACAGGTTTACCGACTATAAATATTTCGTTGTCACATGGAAGTACAGGCATTATTCTCATAATAATCAAGATATTAGAACTGACAAATAGCAATTCTGTAAAGGAATCGTGTCTGTCTTTGATCAGCAAAGCGGTTACTTTTGTTTACCGACAGAGGAATCTTTCATCGAAAAGTCTATCAGTTTTCCCCTATCATTTTAAAGATTCCAAAAATTTGTTTAATAACCAAAGCCGTCTAGCCTGGTGTTATGGTGACCTTGGAATTGGGTACATGTTTCTTAAGGCTGGAATTGCTTGTCATAATCAGCAATGGTACGATTTTGGGAAAAGTGTTTTGCACAAAGCCTGTAGTAGGGAAGACTATGATTCTAATCGGATTTTTGATTCAGGGTTTTGTCATGGTACTTCTGGAATTTGTCACATTTTTAACAAGGCCTTTTCGCTAACAAGTGAATTAGAATTCAAGAAAAAAGCAATGTACTGGT
Source organism: uncultured Bacteroidota bacterium (assembly GCA_942493265.1). GTDB lineage: Bacteria > Bacteroidota > Bacteroidia > Bacteroidales > UBA12481 > UBA12481. The sequence goes on along the minus strand of OW818688.1, from coordinate 5,039,144 downwards.
CCGAGGAAACCACTAATATTTTAACAAAGGGAGTGGTCGAATATTTAGTTAACGAAAAAGGGGCTGTCCCAAAAGAAATATTTAAGAATTATGAATTAGATGAAAATTTATTGACAGGTAAATCCGGTATTTCTTTAGTATTATCGACAATGCTATTCCCAAATTTCCCTGAATGGGATGATTGTTTTTTATTATAAGCCAATTAATGGAACTACCACAAGAATATGGACGGTAAGTTATGTTAGGCTGTATTTTTAAAATTACTATTAATTCTCTCAAACTCTTCGATTGTTTTATACCCCAAAGTTGAGTGTCGCCTGGTCCGGTTGTACCAACTTTCAATCCAGTCAAAAATGGAAAGCGTGGCTTGGTTCTGATCGACATACTCGAAATTGTAAATCCATTCAAATTTAATGGTTTAAAAAAAGCTCTCCGCAACCGCATTATCCCAACAATTTCCCTTTCTGCTCATACTTCTTTCGATCAACATGTTATTTTTCAGGATGTTCGTAAATGCTTCATATGCATATTGAACTCCATGATCGGAATGAAAAATAAGCTTTTGGGTTATCGGACGGTTCCTGACTGCCATCCGCCACGCCGGAATAATGGTTTCCCCGGTGGTAAGACCGTGGCTCATAGACCAACCAATGACTTTACGATCGTATAAATCAATCACCACGGTCAAATAAAGCCAGCCGGATTTGGTGCGGACATAGGTGATGTCAGATACCCAGTACTGGCATTTCCGAATGGCGGTAAAATTGCGGTTTTGTTGATTAGGGGCTACTGGATAGTTATGACGTGAATCAGTTGTAGCAACGAATCTGCGGGGCTTTCTGGCCCTTATTCCGGCTGCTCTCATGATTCGGGCCACCCGTTGCTGCGAGACCTTCTTACCGCCTGCAAGCAGCTCCTGTGCGACTCTTTGACTTCCATAAGCTTTCCGGCTGACTTCGTATATGTTTTTGATCCAGATCAGCAATTCTTCATTCTCTTGCCAACGCCTGGACGGTCCACTTTTTAACCAGGCATAATAACCGCTTTTGCTGATCATAAATACCCGACACATCATCTCAATGGTAAATTTCATACACTGGTCACTTATGAATTGGTGGATTTGCCTTCGCTCCTGGAGAAGATGCTTATTGCCTTTTTTAAGATATCCCGTTCCATCTTGGTATCTCTCAACTCTCTCTCAAGGCGGGCAATTTCGCGCTCCTGATCCGTCATAACCGGCTTTCCGTGACCAGGGAAGCTGTTTTTTTCGTACCGCTTCAACTCCCGAGGCCATCGGTATAACATCTGCGGGCGGATACCTAATTCTTCTGCAATCTCAGTGGCGCTGCCTCTTGCATAAGAAAGCTCAACTGCTTTTTGCTTAAATTCTTTGTCGTACTTTTTTCTTTCGTCGCTCATCATGGTAAGTTACTCCTTTTTGTAACCTAACCCAGCGTGCAGCTTATTGTAGTAATTCCATAATCAATGTTGTAAGTTCAGTAAATGGATAATCTTCATCAGCGATTTCCTTCATGCGATTAAACCATACCACTTGTGAGGTGTCACAATTTGTAAAGAGGTCATCAGAGTATCAATATTATCTAACAATAACTATATATGCATATCCCTCTCCAAGTTAGCCAGCGTTTTATGGTGCGTATACCTCAAAAAAGTCTCAGCTTTATGTCAACTATAGCTGACAGGTCTTTCATTTATGATGAGGCGTTCCAGGAAGCAATTTTTCTTGCATCCCCAGAGCTTTATAATAAAATGGAGTTACTAACTGAAGACAAATTGTCGATAAAGGAAAAAGAAAGGGTTTTTCTGGCGCTTACAAGATATGCAACCAGAATGTGTTCACGATCCACCCCCTTTGGAACTTTCGCCGGTGTAGCTATGGGCAAATTTGGAAATTATTCCCATATTTCACCTAGCGACAAAATAATAAGAAAGGCAAGGTTAGATACACAATATCTAGGTGTTATACTGGGTGAAATCAGCAGGTTAGAAACCGTTCGAGGACTAGTAAAATATTTTAAAAACAATACAATATACTACCTAGGTGAGCAGATTCGATACTATGAGGCTTATTTAGACAACAATCGCAAAAAAGTTAAGATTTCACGTACAGAGAGTACTCAATACCTAATTGCTTTATTAGATTATATTAAGGAAGGGAAAAGTATTAAAGAACTTGAATCATGGCTTTGTAATTGTTTCGAAGTAAATGATCGTGAAGCTCACGAATATGTGAACCTTCTGATAGATTCTCAAGTTATTATATCTGAAGTTGAAATAGAAGTCACCGGGACTGATACTCTTCAGAAGATATTAGAGACTACATCAAAGATCCCGGAGTTAGAAACATTAAATTTTAATTTGGAAGAAATTGATCGAATTCTAACTAGTATTTCTGAATCCTCCCCTCGTGATGCGATCAAGAATTATAAGAATATAGTTACGATTGCAGAAAACATTGGTTACCAATTTCGGAGCAATCAACTCCTTCAATGCGATATATTGCAATGTTTTGATAATTGCTCGATAAATTCTAATATAATTGAAGTTATCAAGGAGGGTTTGTTGATAATGAATTATTTCTCTCCTTCTTATAAAACCAATTTGAGCCAATATGCAGCTGAAATTTTTAAACGGTATGAATTTGAGGAAATTCCTATTTTGGAATTGCTGGATCCCGACATGGGAATTCCGTACCAAGAGCATCATAGTCGAAATGACAATAGCTACCTTTTAAACAATATAAATTTCTTGGGTCAACAAGTAACAGGACTGAATATAGTTTGGAAAACTCCAAACACTTTACTTTTGACTAAATATTTTGAATTTCTGAAAAATAATACAAAAGTTATTGAACTTAAGATAGAGGATTTAAAAAGCCTTGGTGAACCTAATTGGAGTGATTTACCTTCTACAATGCAAGTAACAATAAAGATATTAGCACGAAACGATGAAAACTCAAATGAGACAATCGTATTAACTGGTACAGGGACCTCTACTGCTGCTAATACTCTGTCACGGTTTTGCCATTTGGATAGTGCAATCTTAGAGCATGTTCAGAGCATTGTTTCTTATGATGAAGGTTATCAAAGCGATATGATCTTCGCAGAAATAGTACATCTACCTGATTCAAGAATGGGAAACATTCTTATACGGCCGATTATGCGCCATTTTGAAATTCCGCTTTATTCAAACTCAAGTTTGGACAAAAACTTTGTGATACCCCTTGATGATTGCTATGTAAAAACCAATGGAATAAATATTGATCTCATCTCAAAAAGGTTGGGAAAGGTCATAATCCCGCGTTTGACTTCAGCGCATAATTATCACAATTCCTCATTGCCAATATATGAATTTTTAGGTGATCTTCAGTACCAAAATGGACGTCAAGGAGCTATTTTCAATTGGGGTCCATTACAGAAATTTTTAACTCATTTCCCAAGAGTTTGCTATAAAAATATTATTCTCAGTTTGGAAACCTGGGAGATTAGTAATTTTGAATTACTTTCGATTCGGGAAATAGCTAATGAGGATCAACTTATCAAAGAATTCTCAGCATGGCGAATTGGGAAAGAGATACCAACTAAGGTTGTCCTAGTGTTTTTTGATAATGAATTGTATCTAAATCTCCAAGATTTTACATACATAAGCATATTACTGCAACAAACTAAAAAGCTGTCAAGTTTTACGCTAACCGAGTTTATTGGTGACGAACAAGCTGATTTTGTCTATAATAAAACAGGCAAATTTGTAAATGAAATATTATTGTCGGTATTAAGAACATAAAAAATGGAGAGATACTTTATTCCTGGCGATGAATGGCTATATTTTAAAATTTATGCTGGCTATTCTTCAATCGATTTATTACTAAGTAATGAAATAAATAAAATTGCCACTGTTTTAATTGAAGAAGATGTTGTTTCTAAGTGGTTCTTTATTAGATATAATGATCCCGAACCGCATTTACGACTACGGTTTAATTTAGATTCTAATGATTCGATTTCAACTGTAATTGCAGCGGTAAATGGAATGATCAAACCTTATATTAAATCGAGGTTAGTATTTAAAGTTCAGATTGACACATATGTTAGGGAGATTAACAGGTATCCTCCAAAGATTATCAATGAAATTGAAAGCTTATTTTGTGTTGATAGTACGATGGTTTCGAGTTTTCTATCGAGAAAAATTCCTGATAAAAACATGATGGTTAGGTGGAGCTTTGCTTTGTGCTCAATCAACCAATTGTTGAATTCTTTTGGATTAAGTCTTAATGAAAAATACGACTTACTTGTTTTATTAGATAAAAGTTTTGATGTTGAATTCCAGAAGAATAGTAAGTTCATGAAGCAACAATTGGCTCAAAAGTTTAGAGAATGTCGAAATGTTGTCAATGATTCCGTTTCAAATAAACTCCCGATTGAGATTATTGAAATCATTGAAGAACGATCGTCGAAGTTAACGCTAATTATTGAATTAATGAGAAAGGAAATCGGAGTTTCGTTGAGTCGAAGTGTTTTTACTCAATTAATACCAAGCATTATCCATATGAATTTCAATCGAATTTTTCTCTCCAGGCAGCGTCAGTATGAAATGCTGTCTCTTGATTTCCTCAAAAAAACTTATGAATCTGAAATTTGGCTTAAAAGGAAAAATGGCCAGCTTAAAGATCCAGCGGTTGAGGGAGTATATTTGTGATCAAAACAAGGAAGTCATCCAAAGTATTAGGTGGAACAATCTCCACCAATCAATGAAAAAATTCAAGCTTTCTATCCGATACAAACTAAAAAGATTCCTGATTCTCTTGGATAAAGCTCAAACTGTGCTTAACAAAAGGGTTGTAGGAGATTTCGGAAGTGTTGGGCTTTTGTTGTAATGATAAACAAACTCCTGTTTTGATCATTGCGCAGACCGAATATTGCTAGAAACCAAAGTATTATTAGCAACACATTCGCTGAAAGTTATTCAAAATGAGAGTAGCGCAAGATCTTGAATCATGAACTACCAAGAAAATTTTTACGGGCAGCGTGAATCAGAAAGCTATAGGTATAACTAATGGCTTTTCATGCTGAACCAAAATTAGTGAGCTGGTTAACAAGCCTGTATCCAACCTAACTCTTCCAGACAAGGCAAGTAAAGGATTGCCTTGTGTACACATTGCAAGCATTATAGTCAAAAGAAGACTGTCGAATAGTTTTAACCATTTTGATGCAATCTTATGTGCTATTCTACATGGATGCATTTACTTCCCAGCTACCTAGTCGATATAACCCAAATAAACTAATTGGGAGATTGTTAATCGGTTGTATGTCATTCTTTTGGCATATTTTGGTTTATCATTATGGTCAATCATAAATATTAAAAACAAAAGTTGAAATGTTGAAACGTAATATGCGATTAATCTTGGGATTTCCATTCTTCCATCAAAATAATGCAAATGATTGTGGTCCTGCTTGTTTGCGTATGATCGCAAAATTTTATGGAAAATATTTTTCCGCACAACATATTAGGCTTTTAGTTGATACTTCCATTATTGGGACCAATCTCAAAAATCTCGCAAAATCGGCAGAGACCCTTGGATTTAAATCACTTTGTGTTCGTATAGAATATAGTACTCTAAGTAAAAGTATCGATTTGCCTTGTGTTGTTCATTGGAATCAAAATCATTTTATTGTCGTTTACAAATTCGTTAAGGATATGGTTATTGTTGGAGATCCAGCTCATGGTATCATCAAGATAACCGAAAGAGAATTCCTCAGTAAGTGGGTATGTTTGGATGAAGATATTGCGAAAAAGGAAGGAATAGCTCTATTAGTGTCGCCTTCTCCATTATTCTTTAAGCAAGAGAATGATCGAAAAAGAACCTTTTCTGGATTAACCCTTCTTTACGGTTACGTTAAAGTTTACAAAGGGTTATTAATTCAACTTTTGGTAGGGCTCCTTGCGGCAAGCCTTATTCAACTACTTTTCCCTTTCCTAACACAAAGCGTTGTCGATATAGGCATTCAAAATAAGAATATAGGTTTCATTTATCTAATTCTTATAGCCCAAATTTGTTTGTTTATTGGAAGATTGGGAATTGATCTGATTAGAGGCTGGATACTGCTCCATTTGAGTACAAGAATTAATATCTCACTCATCTCTGACTTTTTTATTAAATTAATGAAACTTCCAATTTCCTATTTCGATACTAAGATGACTGGTGATATACTTCAGAGGATTAATGATCACAAACGGATCGAACAATTATTAACATCTTCAACCCTTTCGACTTTATTCTCATTTTTTAATTTAATTGTCTTTAGTGTCGTTTTATCATTCTATAGTTCACAATTGTTACTGGTTTTTTTTGTTGGTACTATCATCTATTTTGTGTGGATTTTTGCCTTCCTAAAAAGAAGAAAAGATTTGGATTATTTGTATTTTAACAGAAGAAGTCAGGAACAAAGTACGGTGATTGAACTCATTAATGGAATGCAAGAAATTAAACTCAACAATGCAGAACAGCAGAAACGATGGAAATGGGAGGATCTTCAGATCAAATTATTTAAAATAAACATTAAAAGTTTGACGCTTCAGCAAGTCCAATCATCAGGTTCCTTTTTTGTTAATGAACTCAAGAATGCCTTATTAACAATTATTTCTGCCAAGCTTGTTATTGACGGCAAAATTTCGCTTGGTATGATGATGTCTGTCTCCTATATTATTGGACAATTGAATTCGCCAATTCAACAACTGATAGGCTTTGTATATTCTGTTCAGGATGCTTCTATTGCTTTGGAGCGATTGCAACTTATCTACACTCATGAGGAAGAGGACTCCAATATTGTTTTTCCTGCAAAAAAATTTGACTTTTGTCAGGATATTATTGTTAAAAACCTAAAATTTAAATATGTAGGGACACATAGAACTATTTTAAATGATATAAACTTGATGATTCCTCATGGAAAAGTTACAGCTATTGTTGGCCCAAGTGGAGGAGGGAAAACAACACTTTTAAAATTGATTTTAAAATATTATGAACCGATCATTGGTCAAGTGTCCATTGGGGATATAAACTTGAGCTTAATTCCAAGCGGTCATTGGAGAAGCCAAGTTGGCGTTGTTATGCAAGATTCTTTTGTTTTTAATGATACCATTGCAAATAATGTTGCAGTAGGTGAGGACTATATTGATGAGGATAGACTTGTCTATGTGTTAACCATGGTTAATATGAAAGAGTTTATTGAAAGTCTTCCTTGGAATTATAATACTAAGATTGGCCTTGAAGGGTTGGCATTAAGTGCTGGGCAAACTCAACGGCTCATTATTGCTCGTGCGCTTTACAAGAATCCAAAAATTCTCTTGTTTGATGAGGCTACCAGCTACCTTGACTCAACGAACGAAAAAGAAATCATGGATCATTTGCTCAATAATTTTCAAGATAGAACGTTTATAATTATCGCTCATAGATTAAGCACTATTAGAAATGCGGACCAAATAGTTGTATTGAATAATGGTGAGATAGTGGAAGTCGGCTCACATTTGGAATTAGTTAGCAAAAAAGGTAACTACTACGATCTTGTAAGGAACCAATTAGAATAATGCTATTAAAAATTTTATACAGGTCATGAGAGAAAACCATAATATTTACTTGAGGAGTTCTCAAGTCAAAGAGGTAATTGGCAAAGTTCCTCCATATATCTTACAATATGGATCTACCTATATTTTGTTTATTTTTTTTCTTCTTCTTTTTCTTTCCTATTTATTAAAATATCCTGATTATGTAAAAGGTCCTATAGTAATTATTAATGATTATCCTATTGTTAAATTGCAATCTCCTATTACGGGACGGATTATTAGAATGTTTTGTAAAGAAAACGATAGCATAAAGATTGGTGATCCATTAGTTGAAATTGAGAATTCTGTTAATTTCTCATCAATTCTATATCTAAGGAAATTATGTACACAAATTGAAGCCTCACCTAGGAATGGGGAACTCCAAGCTATTTGTTTTGCAGAAGAGGGTAAAGTTTTCGGGAATATGCAAGAAGCCTTCAATCAGCTTAAAAAAAAATGGTTGGATTGTCAAGAGCTAAATCATTCAGAAATAAGTAGGAAGAGGATCTTAGCAATGAATAGCAGAATGACCCAATTGCATGCAATGGAAAACCTTAATTCAGAACAGATTAATATTAAAGAAAGACTTCTCAAGACATCTATCGAACTTTATGACCAAAGTCTGAGGCTTAGCAAAATGAAAGGTGTAACGGATGTTGAATTGTTCGAGAGAGAAAGAACTATGTTGGGGTACCAAGAATCACTAATTGAGCTTAATAAGGCAGCAATTCAAACTAGTATCACTAAAAATGACCTGGACCTTCAATTGCTTGAAATGGAATACAAAAGCAGTGAACAAATCAGGACAACATTTAACGAATTGGATTATTGGAAAAACGAACTAAAAAATCAAATTAGTAACTGGGAAAAAACATACTTAATAACCGCACCCATAGATGGAACTCTGACTTTATTGATGCCAATTTTAGAATACCAAATTGTTCAATCCAATCAAGCCTTTTTAGCCCTGTTGCCGTTTGGTAAGAAATTCAGTGGGGTTATGTCGGTTCCTGCAATTGGGGCTGGGAAAATCAAAACCAATCAATTCGTAAAAATCAAAATCAATAATTGGCCTTATTATGAGTATGGTCAACTTGATGGAATTGTTAAATCAATTTCAAAACTTCCAAATCTGGATAGCTATACAGTCTGTATTGACTTAGTTGATGATATTCAGACGGATGTAAAAAGAGATATACTGCTTGCTCCCGAAATGTCCGGTTTAGGAGAAATCATTACTGAGGATATTAGGTTGATTCAAAGAATTCTGTTCCAAATAAGTAAGTTGATGAACCGATCGTGAAAAAACTAGTAATTTATGAAATGTATAATTTATGAAATGATTGGTTTGATTTCCTATTTGGAACTTGGCCACCGGATACGCAGAGTTTATAGAAAGGTAAGCCAAATGGAACAATTATCTCAATCATGGAGGTTTCAGCCTGTAGTATAAAAAAATGGATAGTCAGCTATGTATTCTCATACCTAACAACTGGTCTACCTGTTAATCCAGGTGACCGGTTTTGCATTTTTGAGGAGTTGTCAAGAGTTTGGTGCGATATTTTTAAACCGTGTGTGTGAATGTGATCATACAATTTGTGGCTTATCTTGGCAAGCGTTCACGGTTGTCGGTTATTTAGATGAGGAGAGCTCAAAGTCTAATGGCCGAACAATAAACCCCTTGTTTTTTAATAAATCAAGTATGCCATTTGGTCCTGGGAGGTGAGCAACCCCAACACAGACAAATGTGCTTTTTGTTTTCATCACATCCCCTAGTTTTTTTGCCATATTAAGTTGGCGGCTAACATTCATTGGAATGTTGGCCAGACTCAAATAGCTGGTCAAGTCTTGATTAACATATGGAGTAAAGATGTCTTTTGACTTTTCATCAGCGTCTTCTAATGACTGTACCAGAAAAGCTAACCCGTCTTCAAAACTCAAATCTGGATTCAGTATCCAGCCTATTTGAGCTTTATTATCTTCAAGACCCATAACTGGTTTTCCGATTTTTGAAGCAAAACTCGCAAAATAATAATCAGGAGAGAAATTTGAAGCTATAAAGTAAGATGATTTTAATTGGCTTTCAGACACAACAAAAAATGCAAGTACCTGTGGTTTAATTCGATGTAAAATGGCATTCATTCCCGGATACATCTTTGACGAATCGAAAACCATAAGAAGCTTACTCAATTGTAAACTATTCAAATGTTTGCGGATATCGAGTTCGGGATCATTATTAATAATCAATTCAGGTTTAAGACTTTCTTTGGGTATTGGTCCAAATTCTCTAAAACTAGTTTCAAAAAAGGCCACACTCGATTGGCTAATTATAGATTCAATCTGTGCGACTGGAAAATGTATCATGGTGGTATCCATAGTATGAATTGAGCCAAGTATGAAAGATCGAATACTCATCGAGGAATCTTCAACTGACCAAAGAATCGAATTTTGGTTTTCTTGACAAATAATTGAATTCAAAGGAGTACTCAATAGAATACAAAGAAGGGTGACGAGTGATTGGTTTTTCATCTTGATTTGCTGTGATACAGTGAATACTATCAATACTATAAATGAACAAAAATAATCCTTTACTCGCAAGACCTTTATGCTAAATAATCAAGCAAAAAATCAGTAAACTATGAATGTGATCAATCGTGTCAAGTCACATTTAAGTTGTCGTATCTAAAACATTTTGTGTCTTAGCCAAAAAACGGCTAGAAATACCTGCAAAGTTACTCTTACCCAAGAAGAAAGAGATGAATTGATCGGAGTTACCAGTACCGGCACCCATACTGCAAAGAAAATCATTCATGCGCTGGTTGTGTTAAACGTTGACAGAGGCCCATATGCTTCAGAACGACAGACCAATGAAGAAATTTGTAACGTCCTAAAGCTCGGAATGCGCACTATTGACAGGGTTAAAAAGCGATTTGTGGAAGAAGGCCGCATTGAAAATGGCTCCAACTTCACGGGTGTACAAAAAGTCGATGGATGGAGACCTGGAAGCCCATCTTAATGCATCCCAGCCAAAGAAAATGGGGAGTTTGTAGCAGCAATGGAAAAAGTTTTGGATGTGTTTAAAAGACTTTAAAATCAAAAATACCCGGTGGTTTGCATTGATGAATCTCCTAAACAATTGATTGGTGAAACACGAGTTCCTATTCCAATGAATAAAGGCCATGAGCGGAAGTGCGATAATGAATATGAACGTTTAGGTGTTTGTAACACTTTTCTCGCTAATTGACCGTTGGCCGGATTCCGAACGGTGAGGAACACGGAAAGGGAGTGTAAAGTTGACTAGGCTGAGTTTATCAAGGACATTGCAGATGAACATTATCCGAAAGCTGAACTAACCACTTTGGCCATGGATAACCTTGGAACCCATACGCCAGGTGTATTGCATGAACCCTATGAGCCAGCGGAAACCAAACGGCTACTGGATCGGTTTGAATTTGTTTTTACTCCTAAACATGATAGCTGGTTAAACATTGCCAAGATTGAACTTAACGTATTGAATAAGTAATGTTTGGGGCGGAGAATTAACTCAATTGATAATGTCAAGGAAGAGGTTGAAGGTTGGGAAAAGGCTCGCAACGGGTTCGACAAGAAAATTAACTGGCAGTTCACCAAGGAGATAGCCTGGATCAAACTGAAAAGACTTTACCCGTCATATGAAAGTTGACATGACACTAGTGTTGCGTTGTTTTTATATATGCTCTTTTAAAAGTTTGATTTATCTACGTTTGGCGGGTTTTCCATCGAGCAATGATTTGGAATGTGTTTTGTATTCCTAAGTTCAAAACACCGGTTATGAATCAAGGCAAGATGGTTTTCTCTCAGATCATGGAATTTGCTCCTTATCCTCTTATTAAGTAATGCGTTCAGCGATATGATGGTGACTTTATTGTTCAGGATTTTACTTTTGGAAGCAGTTCCTGTGCATGGCCTTCGGCTGCTTACCCACGGCAGTTTAAAAAGGCCGATAAAAACTATCTATTTCCCTTTATTGATTATTCCGCTCTAAAGTGGTTCTTCGTCACTTTTGGGGGAGTTATCCTGTTTGTGATAGGATAACTTTTCTTCGCAGTAGCTCAAAACCTGCCCTACCATACATTCCCCGTTTTATGCTCTTGATCCGGTTCACGTGTCCCTCAACAGTTCCATTACTCCAGGTCATGCATATTCCGTTTTTGACAGCTTGAATGTCCCTCAATAAGCCATTAGCAAATACTTTAATGCCTGACAACCTGTATTTTGAGCGCATTATAAAGTCGATCCATCTCTTAATGTTTCCACTACCTCTTTTAAGCATTGTTCGAAAAATCTGAACCAACTTCCTGACAATCCGAAGCTCTGGGAAATTGTTAAATAAGGTTTTCATGCAGTTTCTTTCCTCTATGCCTTCGATGTCAGATAGACATCCGCCGATATATTTAGCCAATTTTCTGGAGCTAAGAGGGTTGATGTAAGGGATCATTTTCTGTCGGATCTCGGCATTATCCGGAATGCTTATTTCATAGTCCGACTTAACTTTGTTGATGTAGGCATACGCTTGAGTGCTGCCGCCGTTGTATCCAAGCTGAACCATTTCTTCAAAGATTTCCTTTCTCGTATAGCCTTCAACAGATAACCGAGTTACTATATGACCGCTGAACAGTTCGATATTAATGTATCTCGGGTGGCCCTTGGGTGCCAGGGCTTCCTGAATAAAATAGGAGCGTACCGTATTACGGCTGATTCCTAAACCCTTTGAAATCCCACGTAGGGGAATCCCTTTTGCCTGAAGCTCTTTGACTTTGTTGTAGGTATCCAGTCTTTGATCAACTTTAATTACTGAAGATTCTGAGGGAATTGGCAGTGCCTTGAGATCTGAATTTGGCACAATAATACTTGCAATTTCATTGGGGGACATGGTTAGTATTTCGTCCGTTTTGTCTTTTATTATCCTCCTGATTTCTTTGCTGACACTTTTGAAGTATTTATCCAAAGCGTCTGATAAATTCATTAATAAATGAAACCGGTCAGCAATTTGAATGGCATCCGGGCAAACTTCATTAATAGCGGAAGAATAAGTACCTGAACGATCCCTGGTCACTATTTCTGCATTAGGATATTTGGCCAACCAAATCTTTAGATCCGCACTTTCTCTTGTTAATAATAAGTCAATTGGCCTGGATGTTTCCATGTCAATCAGGACCGTACCAAATCTCACTCCCTTGCGGTATGCCCAATCATCAACTCCCAAGACCCTTGGCTGTTTTATCGCGGGAAGTTGTTGATTATGAGCAATTCTCGTGATTGTTGAAATACTTACTCCCAGAAATATTTGTTTTGATAATTGGCTGCCCAGCTTGCCGGTTAACTCAATGGAAAAAGAATCCAAAATCTTGCCGGCCCTTGCGGTTCTTCTGGAATACCGCAGAACACTGCTCGTCTGTTCAGAAAAAACTTTACGATGACAGTTGGGGTTCCTGCACCTGAACTTTCTTGCCTTTAAAATGATAACAGAAGCGTTTTGAAATACTTGAAGGTCTGTGATGGCTCTGTAATAATAATCATGAATAGAACTGCTGTTCCGTCCGCATTCAGGGCACCGGGACTTCTTGGTCTTTATCGATGCGAATACTTTAACAGTGTTAAAACCGTATTCGATTTTGGTAATCAAAAATTGGGGCAGGCAAAATAGGTGGTTTATATTCATAAGTAATTGCTGTTGAATTACTTAAAGATAATAATTCTCCTTGTCACCACCAACGAAAATGTGACTTATTTATCTATTAATCAAATAATTACGCTAAATGTTTCCAATTACAATTTTCCCCAAATGTGACGAAGAACCTCTAAAGTGTACCACCATTCCGCCGCAAAGTGTACCAGTCCGATCATGATGGATTCGTTGATTAAATTTATTCTTTTTTATTCGGTTTATTCTTTCTTAAAGAGTCTCCCTCGAGCTCCACGCGATGGGCATTTCCTGCCAATCTGTCCATGATTGCATCCGCCATCGTGGGTTCACCGATGAAGTCGAACCACTTGACAACCGGTAATTGGGAAGTGATAATTGTTGATTTCTTACCATATCGGTCTTCCAGGATCTGAAGCATGGCCAGCCGGGAGATTCCGTCCATCGGATGTAGGCCAAAATCGTCCAGGATCAGCAGATGCGATTTCTCTACCTGATTAAGTAACTTGATAAACGTACCGTCCAGCTTTGATTGCGAGACTCGTTCAAGGAACCGGTTCATTCCAAAGTAAACGACCCGGTATCCCTGGGCACAAGCCTGACGCCCCAACGCACACGCCAGGTAACTTTTCCCGCAACCGGTTTTTCCGGTAATCAGGATATTGGTAGCTTTTTCCAGGTAGAGTCCATCGGCGAGGCTGAGCAGTTGATCCTGAGTGAAGTTTCGGGCCGGATTACAATATACCTGCTCGATGTGAGCAGCATACCTGAGTTTGCTCTGTCGCAGATACAATTCAGTTTTTTGATTGATCCGCTGCTGAAGTTCGGCTTCTGCAAGCCGGCCGATCAGCAGGTCGGCGGTCAGTTGCTCGTGAACCGGCATAGCCAGGGCCGCTTCATAAGCACGGGCCATTCCGCTCAGCTTCAACTTTCGCAGTTGATCCATGGTTGTCTGTACATTCATAAACATCTTTTTTATTAATAATTAGTGATTTATCGATACGACTCAGCTCCCCGGATGTTCTCATGCTCAGGGATGATGGTAAATAAGTCTCTGGGAACAGGGGCAACCTGATCCAGGTTGTTTTTCAAAATACTCAGGATGGTCTTGTAATTGATCCGCAGTCCCTTGTTGGCACGGCTGCAGGCAGCTTCCAGACGTTCTTTCCCATATTTGTCGGCTAACCGGAGGGTGCCCAGGCAGGCATCATAGGTTTATTCCGGAAAAGCTCTGGAAGCGAGGATCCGTTCGATGGATGCGCTGGTTTCGTTTCCGATCCGGGAGGCTTGCTCCAGGAAGTCGTCGCCGGTCCAGCCTCGCTGCTTTTTATAATGCAGGTGCGATTCGGGCATGTGCTCCGGAAGCGTGGTATACCGGTTGCGCCGGAAGTTTCGCTGATGAACCGCTATGCGCTTGAGCCCGATAAAGACTTCAACTACTTCGCTGTCATATAGGATACGGGTTTGCTGACCGATATACTCCCACGGCACGCTGTACTGGTGCCAGTCCTCACCCAGGATCACGTGATAGTTGAGTTTGACCTTGGCCTGGGTACTTTTTTTCAAGACAAAAGGATGATCCGGCAATGGTCTTAAAAGATGCTTTTCTTCCTGCTCAAACTGCTCCCACCGGCTTGGAAGGTTCTTATATTGAGGCCGGTGATTCAGTGTGTCAAGTTGTTTCAACGTCAGGCTGACCAACTGCTCCCTGCTGGTAATCAAAATGTCCCGTATCGGTGCATAGACATGCTTATAGACAATATCCACGTGCTTTTCCACCGTCGGTTTATCCTTGGGTTTGCCCGGCCGCGTGGCCTTCATGAACAATCGGTTATGAACGCCCCAGGCATCAGCCACCTCCGAGAAGGTCGGTTCATAACGGTCCGCCCGGTTTACCATCTGTTTAAGATTATCGGTGGTAACCTCCCGGGGGACTCCGCCAAAATACATCAGCATCCGGTTCAGTGCCGGGATCAGGTGCTCCAGCCTTGCCGATTCCAGGGGTTCAACATAGGTCAGATTACTTCGCACCAAGGCACAAACGAGTGTTGGACACGAGATTACTTCTCCGGTGATCATATCCACGTAGGTAAGGGATTTCCCGGCAAAATCCACTTCTATCGTTTTGCCAGGTTCTTTCTCTGCATGGTAGGCCGGAACCGGAGTTTTTACGTTATGGGAGTATTGCTCGCAAAACCAGGAGTATCCATATCCATCGGGGTTGTTATCCAGGTACTCCCGCCAAAGCTGATACAAGGTCACTCCGGTTCGGGTGAGTTCTACCCGGTAATACTCGCTTTGGCTTTTTACATAGGCAGCCCGGCTATTAACTGGAGGATCGTCCTTTTCCATCACGATCCGATCACCCAGCTCCGGATCGCTCAAGGCAAGGAGCGCCTCGTAGCTTAGTCCGCTCTTTTGGGCTCGTTCCCGGTAGGTATGAACCGTTTTACGGTGAGCAGGAACCTGCAGGCTTATTTCCCGCTCGGAATAACCGTCCGATAAAAATTGAAGAATCTTGCGGATTTGTAGCATTGCCTTCGTTTTGTTTGCCATTTAGCTTGGGTATTTTAAACCCAAGGTTAACGACTCATTTCTACAAATCCATCCGATCAGAGTGGTACACTTTCTGCCGGAATGTCAGATTGATTTTCGCTGATCAACCTTGATTTTTTCGCCGAAAAGTTACCGGCTAAACTGGTACACTTTCAAACGGAAACAGTGGTACACTTTGCAATAGAAACACTGGTACACTATGCAATGGAAACACTGGTACACTATGCACCGGAATATTCACCTTTATCAAATGATCATTTCTTCAACCAAAAATATCAGTATTATTTTCTACTGAAATTTACAATTTTGGCAAAGCAAGGTGGCAAAAAAGTCACGTGCGGGTCAAAATATTTGCAGGTGAATTACCTAAATCCACTGAAGCCCTATAGGATCTCAAAGTTGTATTCGACAAAATTGGCAGTATGTCATCTTGTTAACGAAATCCCGGTTTTGGATTTTTCCTAAAAGTAAGCATGAACCCCTTTGAATGATAACTCGCTGGGCAATTCTAATGTCTCTTATTCGTTTATGGCGACCGCAGTATAGTGGATTGCTTACCTTAATGATACCACATGGCCAATCAATAAAAAGGAATCCACAATGACAAAACTGTCATTGTGGATTCTTTTTTAATAAGCTATACTTGTAAGGAAAAGGTAATGAATTTCTTATTACTAGTGCTATGGAATCATAGATTAAATCAAAGGTATGGCCGGCTTGCAAAAGGATTGGACCAAAGAAAATGATAGACTGCAACTGATCAGGCAGTTTGATGAAAAGGAGACCGGAAAGTTCATCCGGGAGTTTGTTAGTGTTTTCAAGAAATTTCTCAAGAGAAAGGTCGCACATCCCAAAGATGCGGCAACAGATTTGGCTCATCAAGTGGTTGCCGTGTATTATTATAAGGAAGACTTAGTGCTTTCATGTGAGCTCATGTCCTATTCAATTAATATTGCCAAAAACCTTTTAAGCAACGAATGGCAAAAGCGCTTCAACCATCCGACAGAAACGCAACCACCTGAGTTTTTTAATCAATTTGCTGCGGAGGATGATATATTTAAGTTGGTTGAAGAATCAGAAATAAAACTTGCGGTTCACCGATGCATCAACAGTTTATCTGAAAAATGCCAGCGGATCCTGCGGGCTTATATGGAAGGCCTGTCTGCCGGTGAGGCGGCTGACTGCATGGGATATCCTACCAGAAAAATTTACCAGGTGAGGAAAAGTGAGTGCATGGATAAATTCGAAATGGAAGTTCGTCGTTGCAATGAATTAAAAGGATTATCATTTTGATGCATTTAAATTCAGAGAATTATGGAAGAGAAGCAAGAGAGAGTTTTACAGCATTTGTCTGACATCAATATCAAGAAAAATAAGATTCGGGAAGGCCTAACCCTATCGAGGCAAACCTACGCCTCATACAGACAAAAACAAAAAATAGTAATAGCCTACCGGATTTCCTTGGCTACAATTGGAATGGCTGCGGCTGTTCTACTCGGTTTCGTGTTTATTCCTTCGCTGGTTAGCTTGGATCCGCAAATGGTTTTTGAGGAAAACTATCAACGATTTGCCTTCGATACCCGCGACAGAGGTACAGATCCTTCAGATCGATTGACTAATTCAGCTGAGCTTTATATGAAAGGACAGCAAAAGGAAGCACTCTTATTGCTGGATTCAGCGGGCTACAGTAATTCCGACAAGTTAAGAGCCCAGTTTATTAAGGGGTTGGCTGAGCTAGATTGGGGTAATGATGAAAGTGCCAAAATGGTACTCAAGGAGGTGGCCGATTCGGGTGGAGTGATGGGCAACGCAGCCGGCTGGTATCTGAGTTTGTTATGTCTAAAAGAGAGGGATTATAAGGAAGCGAGGAACTGGCTTCAGGTGGTTAAGGAATATAAAGGTAGTCCTTATGCCGCACGTGCATCCAAACTATTTCATCAGGTTCGTTTCCGTGCGACTCGGTAGATTATTATTCCACTGACAAGGATTGCCATTACGAATAAAAATGGTGCAGGATGACTTGGACTTTCTGTTGAACCACTAAAACAAACCAAGCCTGCCCAATAATATGGATGGTCAAGCCCGAATGGGCTAGTCTTTAAATACTTCTTTTTTGCCCTTTGCAATGCATCACCATCGCTAAGCCGATGAAGTTTTTGGTAGTACAGTCCACCGAGCTCCATGGAAGATTGGTCGGAGGCAGTCCACAAATGTTGAATGACTGAACTGCTGCCGGCTAGTGCGAAAGCTAAACCTAGCGACATCAGCCCTTCACCGTGGTTCAAAGGTCCGTTTCCAGATTGACAACCATTAATAAACACGTGGCTTCCATTGAGATTTAGCCTTAAAATATCATTGAATTTTAGTAATGGTGGCTCATCAGGTGAACAAGAAAGGCCTGATTGGATGGGATCAGGTGAATTGATTACGGCATGACTGGCAATATGGATTCGATTGTTGAACAGTTTCAGTGAATTGCTTTTGAAACCAGGATCATCAATATAGCACATCAAAGATTTTTGGTAAAAGTCATGCAACCTAGTTACCTCGAGATCTGCTTGCGGCATGCCGGTTGAATTTCGACAGGTAATCAGGAGCATATCTTTCTTTCCAAACAAATGGTTATGATCAGTCAACATCGTGGTAGAAACATATTGAACGGCAAAATCCTTTATTAAGTAATGTAAGTCCCTGAAAGAATCCGAATTGGTAACTTCCCTGGTGAGCACCTCAAAAGGAATACCAAGTAAGCAACCATCTGACTGAATGAGAAGGTGGCGGCCTTGGAATTGTGATAGGAATGGTCCTATCAATCTGGAGTAAAGGCTGTTTCCTAGCTCTGAAAATTGTTGAACATCAGCGCTCGTATAAATATTAATCGGAGTATGTGAAATCAGTTTTCGAAATTCAGCCAAATCAGATAAAAGACTTTCGTCTTTATTGATGCAGGAGTATTGAAGTTTAGTACCTTCCTGTTTGAAAAGCACAATCACGGAATCCAACTCGTGGTAACCGAAATAGATGGCATCATCCATGTTTCTTAACAATTCCTTAGGTGATAAAAGATTTTGATCTTTCACCTGGCGAATTTTATCGTAATATGATTGGATTAGTCGTTCGT
The DNA here is from genome assembly GCA_942493265.1 of uncultured Bacteroidota bacterium. Lineage (GTDB taxonomy): Bacteria > Bacteroidota > Bacteroidia > Bacteroidales > UBA12481 > UBA12481. Next base: position 5,020,170 of record OW818688.1, on the reverse strand, counting down.
TTTTCTCATAATTCTTAAGGGCCGTAATTATGGTATCCAGTGGAACAATTAAATCCTTCTCCAAAGATTCCCCCAAATAAGCATCTAATGCCCGACGCAAATCCCGTTGCTTTCCCGTTAAATCTTCTGGTATGCCAATCATTGGATAGATTTGTTCTTGTTCGAACTGTTGGTTGAGAGACAGAGATTTCGCCTCAATTGACCAGCTCAGGGCTTGTTCGAGATATTTGGTATCACCAGTTTTTTTATAAAAATTAATAGCGCAGGCTATGCTAGCATCAAAACAATACCTTCCTTTCTCAGCAATTATAAACCTTGAAGTTTCAGATGTTATAGAGTGTGATAGCTGGTTAATTCTACCGATCGCCATTTTGAAATTTTCAAAAGCCCCCGGAATATCGATATTTCCTGCTTGCAGTGCTAGTCCTAATTTAACTAGGGATTCGATAATTACTGTTTCATATGAATATTGCAAAGATACCCTTGTCGAATCCTTGTGTTGCTGGAAAAAGATTTGGTTTGTTTTTTCATAGTAAAATAGTGCAGAGTCACCCTTGCCAATTAAGGAGTAGTAGTCCCCAATTCGCAAATAGGATAGTGCGGTTTGAAAATGTTTAAAGCCATTGAGCAATTCCGATTCTTGAGAAGCTTTTTTAAGGAATGCTAATGACATTTCATATTCACCAATTTCTTGCAGGTACCTTCCATAAAGTCTATTGCGGTTGATCCAGATTGGATCTGACTTCAAAACTTTTTTGTCATATTGGAATGATTTTAGCAATATTTCTCCTGCTTGTGCTGTATCTTTATAATTTAGTGAATTATAAGCTAGGTTCAAATCTAATGAGAGCAAGAGCTTATCGGGTACTGGTTTTTTGTCGCTTACCACTATATGGCTCATTAAGGATTCTGTTCCTGTTTTGTCGTGAGATTCTATTAGCAAAACGCTAAAATTATTGTATGTATAGGTTAGCAGGCTGGGATTTTGGAAGCGCCTGGCATAAAGGGAAGCCATCTGGAAACATTTTTTTGACAGATAGTAATTTCCAGCATGATTAAAAATCTGACCTTTATAATTATAAAGGTATCCCCAGATGACATCGTCAAAACTGACGGCGTTGCTATCAAACAGGCTATCTATGGATCGGTGGGCTTTTACTTCATTCCCATTTTTTATTAAAGTGTATACTTCATTAACTTGCTGATAAAATGCACGTTTATCCTTGTCAACCTCTGCTTGTGATTGACAAAAAGTTGATCCGAAAGACAAAAGGCAGAATAGGAAGGCAATACTAGTTTTTGTACTCATAAAATTGTCAGACATGTTCTTCTTACAAACCACAAAGTACAAAAAAAACGATTCCCCTGTAACTTTTCCGGGTGTTCGCATATTAATAGTTCAGTTATCAATTCTCAACTTTAAAAATCATGATGGAAACAAATTTCGAAAACCTGACCGAAAAAAAAATCGGTTAACTGCAGATGAAATGCTAAATGTCCGAGGTGGAGACGGTGATGGGTCTGAAATACCTCCTCCTCCACCTATACTCCCTACAATCCCTCCGGTTCCCGGTGGAGGTGGATGATCAGCCTTAAAAAGGCCCAACTTACAGGATACATTAATCTCCCTGTAAGTTGGGCCTTTTCTATTCTGTTGGGAAAAGATTTTGGCCGGAGAACTTTTTTTTCATTTAACCTGTAACAATTTGTGGACTTCACATATTAATGGCTATAGAGGGATTAGTGCACTTTGCATCTAATCTCCATGTTACTTAAGAAGAGCGATTTATAATGACTATTGACGACATGTTTTTCAAAGTTCTTGCTAAGGTGCTAAAGGAAGAAAGAACCTACTTGGCTAAAACTCAGCAGGAAGTCTACCAAGATATTGGAATGTATATTGGTAGGGTGGAGATGGGGATCCGATCCATCAATGTTACAACACTATTGAAGGTATGCAACTATTATAAGATCAATGTCTCGGAAATTTTCCAACGTGTTGAAAATGAAATAGTAAAACATAATTCTTTGCAGAAGGATCTATACGTTACACAAATTCAATAACCACTAAATCTTATTCCAATGCCGCCACTCACCAAGAAATATCATTGGTATGTGTTATACACGAAGACTAAGCATGAGGCAAAAGCCGAACGCTACCTCCAAAGTTGCAAAATCGAAACGTTCCTCCCCAGACAAAAAGTTTTACATCAATGGTCAGATCGAAAAATGTGGATTGACGAACTCCTGTTCCCATCTTACATTTTTGCCCGACTAAGCATCAAGGAATATGACATAGCTTTACAACACTCTTGCATTTTTCAATGCATCAAATGTGGAATATTCCCTTGCTTTTTGCCTGATGAGCAGATTGATTCCATACGGGCAATTCTCGAGCACAAGGTTTGTTTTTCTGTTTCAAACGAAAGCTTTGAACCAGGCGATCTAGTTGAAATTGGATCTGGACCACTGATTGGTCGTAAGGCGGAGGTTGTTAAGTGCAAAGGCAAGGAAGAATTGATATTGCGATTGGAATGCATCAATCAGAATATGATGATCATTACATCGTGCAGGTTTGTTCGAATTGCTGTGCCCTGTGAGGTTGTATGATGGGAAGTAGAATAGATTTTAGCCAGTAATGGGTAATTTAATGTTTGTAACCCTCCAGTCACGAGCGACCTGAATTTTTTTTGGATTTAATTATTTAAGTTTCGCATGTCTTTTTTAGGCCACATCAGCAATTGAATAATTAACGATCTGCACGAATTTCGCCTGTTGGTTGCCCTTCTACATCAGTCTCTGGATAAGGAATTCAAAATCATTGTCGATTAAATCTGAAACAAATTGAAGGAGCTCCAGAATAACCATGTGGAATTGGACCTTAGCTTGTTGCTGCTTCATTCCGAAGGGGGACTTCACATTTTTGTCCGCTTCGCGCTGCAAAGAGAAGTCCAGGTCCAAGAAGCTTTTATTGTCAAACTAGCCTAAGAACATCACTTGAAGCCCAGCTAGGCTTTATTGTCAACTAGCTACCAAACACGACTGATGAGCTCCATTTGAAAACAGGTTTTCTTCAAATCCCTGTCGTCCAGGATCAAGAAAGCATTGAGCGGTTTGCAAATATCCATTCAATCAATTAGTTAGCAGTTTACCTCTTCATTAACCATCCTCCAGCGCAACCGGCAATGATTCATAAATCGGTAAATGATATCCTTTTCAGCATTGAGCGTTTCCTTGAACCAATCCATTGTGTTGCCAGATCCATTTGCATTAACGAATGGACTCAGTATTAATGTAAGGAGGATGTCCATCCTCCGGTACACTCCTGGGGCTGGTCATTGACCCCGGTATGGAACCTATTTATGCCCAACGTTCGGTATAACTCGAGAATCTTCCGGATTGCTTTTTGGTCAGAGATGAAAAAGTCAACGATCTTTGAAAGAGGTTTTGTGCTTTTATTGGAAAAAACGCTTAAAAAATTAACGTCCGGCGGACCTTACTGAAAACCCTTTTCCGATCCTGAAAATCACCGGCCGGCGAAATTTATTGACCAATCAGACTTCAGGGAATATGAGACTTTCGAATTTTTTTTCAAAGTCTTTTACAACTACATAAGTGATTGGACAAACTCAGGCACAGGCGACTGATCAAATCGTCCACTTTTCCCAAAATATCCACTTAAAATCTACTTTTTGATTAAATAATCTCAAATCAAAGGTTACCTTTCGTCAAAATCGGTATTAACTAGAAGATAACGTACTTTATAATTAAAAAACCATGACCGAAGAAGAAAACGATAATGGACAAACTGGTTCTTCCAAATTCGTTACGGAAAAAGACAACCTTCAATTGGAAAAACTTAGGTTGGAGATAACTCAATTGAAGCAAGAAACAGAACATTTCTTCAAAAAAATAAAACGCTTCGGATCCGTATTGGCAATTATTGTTTCCGTTGCAGGTGTGGCACTTGGTGTTGGTGAACTCAGGAATTCTTTCCAAAATACACATCAAGAACGATTGAACAAGGAACGTGACAAACTAGCTGAGTATTTTGATTTACTTGATTCCCGAAATTTGGATGAGTCCAAAAAGGGCGCGTTGGGTGTTATTTTTTTAATGAATGATAAAGCTCATTTTGATTTGGTCTACAAACTATTGCAATATCGCGCACTCAATCTTAGTAAGCCAGATATTACCCAATGGGTCGGATCAAAGGAAGACTATATTATCTATGAACAAGAATCCTTAGATCCGATGATTACCATAATTGAACAATTAGAAGACCACCAAAAAACTGTTTTGTATGATGATCTACTTCTGAATGATAAAATTGTTATGGGAAAGTTTAGAGTTCTCGAAAAGTATTCCCCAACGCAAAAAATATGGGAAAAACTTGCCTCCGATCCTGAAATAGCATTCAGAAAAAAATTAATTCAGTTTCTTAAGGTTAGGTCAAACTTCGAATCATTACAACACCATGCGGATTTAAAAATTGACACCATCAATAAGATATTACAAAAGTGAATAAAATACAAATTCTCAAATACCAGCGTCAGGGATGAGAGGCTCCGTAGATTTTGTATGCTTACACCATTTATCCCCCAAGGGAACATCTAGACACTTACATCCTGTAATCTCATAAGGATAGGTTGTACTATAAACAAAATCACAACTTTGGCATGCGCATTCTGAGGTACAGGTATGTCCTCCACTATCAATCGCCAAAGCAGATTTGAATTGTGAAGCTCCTGCCTTTTTTAGGAAAAGTCCATCATTAATAAGGACCAAGCCATAAGCCATATGAATATGATATTGGCTACCATTCTTAAAAGCGAAGCCTAAAGCAGCAAGGTAGTATTGCTTATCCAAAGCCAAGATCTTTGTAGTTGAAATGATTCCAATAGAATCAATCTGAACCTTATCAACTAAACCCTCACCGGTTTGCTTGGAGAGTTTTTTATGATAATTACCAAACAATTCTTTAACCTTTTCAGCTTTTAACGAAAGATCAAAGGTTCCATCCGCCTGAATTTTAGCAACTAAGACAAGTTCTTCATCTACTGAGGATTTTAATGGCGTTGTTGCTGATTCGTCAGACATTGATTGAAACAGGTTTTCTGAACATGAGAAAAGGACTACAAGGAGTCCAATAAGAGCGATAGATGTAATTGCAATTGCCTTTTTCATTCTGGGTTTAGTTAGGTTAGGTCAGGGTAAAGGAGCACAATAAATTTAGTAGTCAATATGACTGCAGACTCATTTAAACCTTTATTTATCATGCGGTTGCAAAATTTTGACAGACAAAGTTAAACTATAATTTGAATTAGCCAAATAAAATATTCGATTTTAGAGTGAAAATACTAGAAAATGTCATCAATCTTTGATTCCATTATAAAGCATTGAATGCGTGGAAGATGTTTAAAAGTGATTAAAGACATTTTTCAATATTTTGGGTATAATATAGTTCATCTTTTCTAAATAAAAAGTCAAATTGTATATCCTGTTGGGTTGACTGTGTAACTGGTTGCTTTTTCATGATAATCTGCTAATTGTAACAATTGTGACAAATGATAATGACAATCGCATTACATAAGGGTAAGCATTCGGTGAACCCCGTATTGTACTGCTAAAAAAACTCCCCGATTTTCAGAGAGTCTCTTAAATGTTCACAGACCTATGATAGACTATGATAGGATTCCTAGATTTTCAGAGTGTTTTGCAAGAAACTTGTGAGGCAGTAGTTCGTCCAGGTTTTTGGAATAATCATCATCATAATCGTGGACATGGTTCAGGAAGTACACCAACCAATCCCGGAAGTTGACCCCATGAGCCTTGCAGCATCCAAACATGGTATACATAATGGCCGCATTTTCAGCAGCATCGTGGTTTCCGCAAAACAACCACGCATGTCTTCCCATCGCAACAGCCCTAATAGAGTTCTCCCCGAGATTATCCAAACTTTTGGATAATCTCGGTTATCATAACTTTTCAGTTATCGAAACCACTGCCCATAGTCTCCTGAACTACTGCATGGTAGCATAAAATAGTTATGATAATATTATGGAACTTTGTGTCCACACCAATAATAAATTGTATTATGGACACAACGCATCTACAATCAACAAAACACTTGTTGCTCGACTACCTGATCGAGAAGGGGTACAAAAAGGACGCGCTTTTGATGACTCGCAAGTGCCTTAAAATTGCCATTGAAGAGGGGGACAAGCCGGAAATCCGTTCTTATGAAGACTTCTATGGTTATGCTGCGCAGCAGTTAGGTTATCAGCCTGGGGAATCTCGCGACAAAAATCTCAAATCCTATATTGGACTCCTCTGGAACTTCGACATTAATGGTAAATTTCCTCAGGGCATCGCAACCGGGTTCATGGCGGGTCCATCGAAATTTGAACACCTTAGCAATGAGTTCAAGGAGATCATTGATAATCACTCTATTATCCGAAGGGCTGAAGGGAAAACGAACAAAACTATTTACACCGAATATCGTGCAGGGCTGATTTTTTTTCTCCTTATGCAAGACTGTGGGGCAAATGTGTTGACCGATATTGAGGCCGGAATGATATACAGGTTCTTTCATGATGGCAACGAGATTATCCGCAGAGGTTCATATTGCCATCTCGTAAAGATGGTTCTAGGGACCATCGTTGACAAACATCGGGAGCATGCCAGGAGAATCATACGCCTTCTCCCAAAAATCAGGGAGCCAAGAAAACTGTTTGATTATCTGCTGCCGGAAGAATCCCGCAAAGTCTATGATTGTCTCAAAAATGAGCAGTCCGGTTTGAGCCACATGGAACGTGCAATAGGATGGATCGCGTACTTTGTGGGTCTGCGAGGCACCGATATAACCAGTATGAGCATGCAGAACATTGATTGGAAGCATGAGAGGATTCATTTGGTGCAATCCAAAACCGGCGTTCCACTGAATCTTCCTTTGAATGCGGCAATGGGCAACACACTCTTCGATTACATTACAGTTGAGCGTCCCTCTGTTGTTAGCGAAAAAATCTTTTTACACGCAACTCGTCCACATACTGAGTTCCAGGAAATAGGATCCATCATAAACAAGGTATTCGATGCCGCCGGTGTTCGAGCCCAAGGCCGGGCACGAGGCGTCAGGGTAATGCGTCATCATCTTGTCACAAGCCTTCTTGCCAAAGGAACAGATTGCGCCACCGTATCGAGCATAGTAGGGCATAAGAATGAAGAATCCTTGCATCCCTATGTTGACACGGACATTGAACATCTCAAGACCTGTGCAATAAGCATCGAACGATATCCTGTTGATAATAGAGTATTTGCGATATGATACGAAGACCTTATCTATCCGCACTTGCTCCGCTAATGAACGAGTTCGTGCTAAGTCGCAAAGCCGCTGATACCTGGAGCGTAACTTATAGTGACAATCTCCATAACTTCGACAAATATTGCTTCGATAACTTCCCAAAGCAATCGGAGCTCGTAGAGGGAATGCTTGCATGGTGTAATCCACGCGATAGCGAAAATGGGAACTCATGCCGCGTGAGAACAACTTGCGTCTGGAACTTCGTTGAATACCTCCGTGAATTGGGCAAGACGACTATCCGATCCAAACGCCAGAAATATGTCAAGGATTTGTCCTTTGCTCCCCATCTTTTCACGGATGAAGAACTTGATCAGTTCTTTGTGGAGTGCGATCGAAAATGTCTCGCCAAATGCTTACGAATTAAGACTCTCAGTGCGAGGCTTAGTGCCCTTGAAATACCTATCTTTTTTCGCCTGCTACGGAGTTCCGGGTTGCGCACTTGTGAAGCTAGATGGCTAAATATCTCTGACATAGACTTCACTTCGGGTGTAGTTTCGGTTCTTAAATCCAAGGGTGGTGGGCAACATCGTATCGTTTTGCACCAAAGTATGTTAGAACTCCTGAACAGGTATATAGAATCTTTATCCCGGTTGATGCCAGAATCCGCCTTGCTCTTTCCCGATGCAAAAGGTCATCCACATGATCCAAGGTGGGAGTCCTACAACTTCAGAGATATCTGGTCCCGTGTGAGTAGTGAACCGGCCAGGGCATATGACTTCCGTCACCTGTATGCCACCCAAAACATTGAAGCGATGGAAGGTATCGGATGTGTGATGAATGGGGAGTTGATGTTCCTTGCGCGTTCGATGGGGCACAGTTCCCCAGCTATGACTTGTACGTACTTCCATTATATCCCCGTCTTGCATGACAAGGTAGAGAGATGTAGCGGAGACTCTTTCAGAAATCTTCTTCAAAATCAATCGTGCCATGGGGAAAACTAAGAAAAGAGATGCAGCACTGCAAGAGTCATTGAGATTGAGTGCTTTGGTTCACAAGTGGACCTGCTCATACCTGCCTTCGGTTGGGGCTCAGAGTCCCCATACTGTAAGAACTTATCGGTCATCATTGGGAATGTTTTCCAAATTTTTAAGCCAATACAAAGGCCTTACTCCGTTCAACCTGAATGCTGATTGCTTCTCTGCAAACGTCATGAACGAGTGGGTTGTCTGGATGAAGACATCCGCAGAGGCATCTTCTTCGACGTGTAACAACAGGATGGCAGCCATAAAGAGTCTCCTCTTGTTCATGGGAGGTGAAGATATGGGGCTGGCATATCTTTATGATGCTACGAAGAAGCACGTAAAGCCCATCCATGAGCCGCAGCGGGAAGTTAATAGCATCAGCAACACAGCGATAAAGGCTCTTTTCCAAGAACCGGACCTGAATAGCCGTGTTGGCTGGAAATGCCGATTTAATTTACAACCGCTGCCGATTAGAATGAACAAGTATTTTAGACCGTAAAACCCAAATTTTCATCATAGTACGAAAATTAGCCGATTTGCTTCTAGGTCGGCAGAGCCTGTAGCTTTAGTCGGCACGTCCAATCGGGTACAGTACCGACTGAATAATTTTAAGAAGACCAGGAGGCTACCGGTAAGGACCTCTGTCAGGGCTGAACTTCCCTTTCGGGGAATACTTCTCTGCCCGATTTGCGCGAGTAAATTAACCGGAAGCGGTTCCAGAAGTCAGACAGGTAAACGTCACTTCTACTACCATTGCAACAGTTGCGGGAAAACCCGGATTCGGGCTGATTATGTTGATCTGATTATCGGCAAAGTTATTAGTGAGTTGCATGTTGAAAGACCCGTTGCTCAGCTTTATAAAAAGATGCTCCGGGTGGTTGCACAGGGTACTGTTCAGGAAAGATCAGGGAGGAAGGAATCGCTCTCAAATGACATCGCTAAATGTGAGGGGCGAATCCTAAAATTGCAAGACATGCTGGCTGATGGGAATCTGTCCCCAACCGACTATAGTTCCATGATGGGGAGGTATAATATTGAGCTGCAGAATCTCCTCAATGCAAGCAATTCAGACAACAGGGTGAAAGATAATTTGGAGAAATACCTTGATAGTTGCACATCACTGGTTTCGAACCTGCAACTCTACTGGAAATCAGCTGATTCATCCCAGAAGGCAGCCCTAATTAGTTCGATATTTCCAGAAATGCTCGAAATCTCCGAAAAAAAATGTCGAACTATTCGAATCAATGAATTCTATCGTTTGATCATTCAGGAATTCAACGACTTACACAAAACAAAAACGGGACAACTGACGCAAAATTTGCTGTTGTCCCGTTCTGTGGAGCGCGCGGGAATTGAACACAATCCGCAACACGCAGGATATAAAACAATTAACGGGCCTTTTTCTGTAGCGACCCACGATTTAGCCGTGCCCATTTTAGGGGATGAGGGCTCGGTAACCATTTGGAAAAGAACGCCTGATTCTCCCCTCAAAGACGCTGAAAGGTAACGACTTAAGAAAAACAAGTTTTCAACCGGTTTTGGATTGGGAAAAGGGTGTTTTTAAGGTGCGGGTGACGGGAAAATCCGTCAGGTTGTTTCCCCTTGTTGGAACAAATGGACAAGTTTTCCAGCCTCCGGTGCCGAAGTTGATCAGTCTCCAAATAGGTCGCCCTAAAATTGATGAAAGTTCCCGGAAAGTACCATCTTGCTTATATATTGGTGGTCAACCATATTTGCCGATGGTTGAAAAACATGGTCTGTAAGGAGTGTTTAGGAAGGTCCGCCGGTGATAGAATTTTTGGGCGTTTTTTCCTGTTTAATCATTTTTTTTTGTCTGTCTCTGAAAAAAATTTTAACTTTTCTTTTCTCATTTTGGCAGTTGGGCAGGCGAACCTAAAGGGTAAAAAGGTTAGCAATTCATTTAAAACTGATCTGAACAATGAAATGGAACAAGAATTGAACCTGCCAATGTTGGCAAAATCCTTTAACCAAAACCAATGTTCTATTGCAAAGAAATACGATAGTTACTTAAAGAGAATCGGAGTAAGCCGAAAATCCTCAAAAGAGTAGGCATAAAAATTCATTAGTTATGAAAAATGAAGAAGCAACTTCGAACTCCTATCCCAACTTATATGGACAAGGGAAAAATTCGTTTCGGGAGTTGATAAAAATGATCTTAATGGGGTTATTAGGCACATTCTGCTGGATTACTTTGTTCAGCCTTGGATTACTGATAAATTCAGAGCCTTATCGCCTTATTATCCTAAAGCAATTCGAGTTGGGAAACTTTGTTATGAGTATCCTTACTTACACCCCGACAAACATTGCCGTGCTTTGTATTATTGCAGCTTTCTCAGGAGGATGTTCCAGTCGGCTGGTCATTGGAGGGGTTTGGTCAGCAAATAATTCAGAACTCGAAAGTCAGAATAGTGAAGAATATAAAACGGAGTCGCATATTTATATGATGGAGAATCCGTTCAGCTCCATGATCCGGGGGCTTGTAGTATACCTGGCCATTCTGGCCGGTGTTTTTGTAACCAATTCCAATGCTTTTACCAATACAACTCCCCAGGCATACGGCGAACTGGCAGGCATTGCCAGCTTGATTTCCTTTGTTGTTGGATACGACCCCTCATCCTTTCGCTCCTTAATCAGTATTTCGGACAAGATAAAACCAAAACCCAAGTAATTGTTCAGGGACTGGATTCTTGATTTAGGTATTCAGGATCCCATACTTTTAGTAGCATAAAACTAACTGTTATGACCCAGAATGAAATACCTGTTGAGACCAGCTCTCACACTCTTTAGGGCTTGTTTTTATAGATTGGGATCTGTCGACCTCCATGAACAATAATCTTTGTTGGAGCGTTCACATATCTGTAAAAGTTGAAAAATAGTTGGTTAATGACGGGTAACCTTCTTTGTTTTTTAGGATTAACTATAGGAGCCAGAATCAATAAGAGGTAAAGGACATGATCAAGTTTATTGGTTATCAGTCAGCTGTCTCAGCCGGTCAATCTGCAAAGGAATTAGGAGACATGATTCGGGAAAATTGGCCGCAATTGCTAAATTATCTTAATATTAACAAGAACCGGGAACCATTTCTTTTCCGGCTTTTCCAGTTGTTAACCATCGATGAGATACTTGAGGTGTATACGGCTGTCTCAGTAAACCAAAACACTTTGCAGTTTGATGAATCAAAAAAGATGCTTGCCGTACTCCTGAACTCCCGCGACAGACTATTTAACCAGCAAACGCGTTTATCCCTCGCTGCGTCATTATTACCGGTCAGCCTCAACAAAAGTGACCAGAACTTCCTAACCCAGTGGATAAAAGAAGTCAGTCGCATTTTACCTCCTTATATAGTAGCTGATTTCCACGATTTTATTTCCTCCATAACAAGTCAGGCCCAGCCATCCCTCACAATGACCAAACAGGTTTCATCCGGGAACACGCCGGGCGAGGATCAGAGGAATAGACCCCTCAGTGATGCCGATGAGGCTGATAAAAGACAACAATTAACAGATAACAAACAGTTCGCAACTATTAACAGGGCACCAACTGATCAGCCCGAACCGGTGATTGAAGCACCATCAGATGAAGGTTACAGTGATTTCAGTGGCCCGGCGCCAATTACGGAGCCAATTACAATGCAGGACCAGACGAATGGGTTTATGTTAAAAGTCCCGTATGCGGGCCTGGTTCTTTTGCATCCATTTTTATACTGGTTTTTCATCAATACTCGCATTATTCCGGAAGCAAAGAAGGATATTCCGGATAACGACCTCCCCAGGGCCGCTGCTTTACTGCATTTTCTGGCCACCGGAAGCAATGAAATATATGAATTCGAACCGGGCTTTATTAAGATTTTGCTCGGATTAGATCCGGACGACACCTTGCTCGTTGCGGGGGGAATGCTTAATGAAAAGGATAAGGAAGAAGCCGATAATCTTTTGCAATCGGTGATCCACCATTGGACGATCCTTAAGAACACCTCTACCGACGGAATACGGACGACCTTTCTTCAGCGACATGGCTTAATGAAAAGGACCGAAGATTGCTGGGTGGTGCAAGTAGAAACAAGCTCTTTTGATATCCTGATCAACCACCTTCCGTGGAGTTTTTCGACTATCAGGCTACCCTGGATGAAAAAAGCAATAATTACCGAATGGCCAACACCTTAACTGATAACGCACACGATCTTGGGCTCGAACTGGATTGGTTCGCCGAGGTATTAAGCGCCAGGCTCAACTATTATTTCAACAGGGCCGGCTCACAACCGGAGATCCTCTCCATCGAGCCACCAGACCTTTCGCATAGTATTTCATTTTACGGCAGGTTCATTACCGAAAACAAATTGACCATTCCTGAGCGGCTGATCCTGCAGCTGGCACTGATTCCACATATCCGGCCACAATTGCTAGACGTGCTGTGGGTACAGAATGACACCATCGCACGTGGGTTCACCGAGTTTGGCGGGCTTAAGGGGATAAATCATTCCGGGTTCATCCCGACGGGCGAGACTGCAGTATTCATCATAGCCGGCGATGAGTTGGTACCGAGATTTGAGATTACCCGCATTTTCGAGGGGGACCATCTTTTCGCAAGGAACAGTGTGATCTCGCTGACACCGGTTACTTCAGGCGAACCTTTGCTCAGCGGAGCCCTGGTTTTATCCCGGGAGTATCTCGACTGGTTCATTACGGGTATTGAACGCAAACCCAATTTCAATTCCGAATTTCCGGCACAGCTCATCGAGACCGAACTCACTTGGGACCATCTCATTCTGCCTCTTTCCACACTGAAGCAGCTAGAGGAAATCAAGCAATGGATCTTATATGGCAAAACGCTGTTGGACGACTGGGGTATGAAGCAAAAACTTAAACCCGGCTTTACAAGCCTTTTTTACGGACAACCGGGTACCGGAAAAACCTTTTCTGCCTGTCTGCTAGGAAAACACTGCGGATATGATGTTTACAGGATCGACCTGAGCATGATCATTTCGAAATACATCGGAGAGACGGAAAAGAACCTGTCAAAGATCTTCGATATGGCAGAGAACAAGAATTGGATTTTATTTTTTGATGAGGCGGACGCCCTTTTCGGCAAGCGTACAAAAGTGGAGGATTCCCATGACCGGTATGCCAACCAGGAGATCAGTTATCTCCTTCAGCGCATCGAGGAATTCAATGGAGTGGTTATTCTGGCAACAAATTTCAAAACCAATATTGATAATGCTTTTCTGCGAAGGCTCCAGTCGGTCATCCATTTCCCGATGCCAAAAGCTGCCGAACGCTGCCTCATCTGGAAGAATGCTTTTCCCGCAAAGGCATCGCTCGAAACCAAGATCGATCTGGAGGCTCTTTCCGAAAAACATGAAATATCGGGTGGGACTATCATGAATGCGGTAAGATATGCCTCGCTCAAAGCCATCAGCCGCCAAGACTGCATCATACTAAATGAAGACCTGGAAGAGGCCATCAGGAGGGAATTTCTAAAAGAAGGACGAACCATGTAGCTTTCCTTAGTATCTACTAAATGATCTGAATCAAATGGAAGTTGCACTAAATAAGAACGTTAATCGTTCTGTAACCGGCCAGCCCGCGGCGGCTAACAAGATTGCCGCCAATCCGGGGGTAACTAACCGGCGCAAAAAGAACGATATCGTTTCCAGCAGTAATGGTTTGGTGCAATCACCCTATATCTCAAAATTTGCTGGTACCGGGATCTTGGGAAAAAGCGTGCTAAAAGAACGGATTAATCCTTTAAATACCGGCGAATCAAAAACAGGTGCCCCTGCCTCCGCTTCTCCCGTCGTATTGATACCCGGTGGGATCAGTGAGGTTTCAATATTACTCATATCTAAATGGTTATCGACACTCCTCAAAGGAATGGACAAGTTGCGCAAGCTCAGGCAAAATGAGCTGACCCATGATACGGCCGGAACAAAACTGAATCAATCAGAAAAATCGGTCGTCATTCCACTCAGTGGATGTGCCGATAAAAGTTGCAGGCTATGCCGATCGGGAAACAGCATGGTTATGATTCGTACACAGTTAAAAATTAGAACCTTACGATTTTGATTCGTTGTTCATTTTAACCGGCAGCGTTTGTCATTTTTATCGGCACGTCCAGCTTACCTAGGTATTTTGGTTGATACGATACAATCGTGGGATCGGTTTAACATTCATCGAAACCCTTATTATGAAAAGAAAGTACCCATTCAATCGAGGGATGTTTTTTTAAGACAAGAAGGTAGACATCTAATCTTTAGCTTCAAGGATAATCCCAATAAAGCAAAAGACATTAGAAACCAATTAGATAAAGCGCTAAAAAACTGGGAAGAGTATGTAATTATTGAACCTACTTAGGATTACCTTGGCTTTCAGGCTTATTTTGGCCTACAATTTTAGAAATATCATTGTTATAGGAAGGAACTGATCGTTCGGATGCGGAGGGGTTCCTAGCCCAAGTTAAGAGTATCAATTAATATTTAACAAGTCGTGAAACGATATTATTTTTACCATCAGAACTGTAAAGTCTCAAAAAATAAACTCCACTTTGGTATCCCAAAAGAGAAATGCGTTCTTCTTCTGAAACATCATATTTCTCAAAAATTTTCTTGCCTCTACAATCATACAGACAAAGGTAAAGGGCTTTAATCCCTGACAAATTATGAATGATCCGAATATCGCTTTGAGTTGGATTAGGGTAGAATTTGATGTATTTACCTTCTTCAACTTCTGATATATTTGTTCCAAAATAAAAATACGGAGTACTGGGTTCGCTTGTGCATCCGTTTTGTATAACTTTTACAGTGTAGGCTCCAGGTACAACGGGCTTAATTTTTTGAGTGGTATCTGATAAATTGAAACCATCCAGGAACCAGCTATTTCCGAACGAATAATTTGACAATAAATAGTCCTCGGAATCTCTTGAGATAATAGGCCTTTCAGGAACTATGTTCTGTACAATATTAAAAGCTTGTTGATTCGTACATCCCCCTAAATTCATTATTTTCACAGTGTAGTCACCTGCCCTTTTAATTGAGATTTGATATGATTTACTCAAAACTGAATCGTTTTCAAACCATGTTATATCATACCCGGGTTTGGTCTCAACAAACAATTGTGTTGAATCCTTTTCACCACATAGGAATGTTTTGCCTGATAAAGCTATTTCAGGCAAATTTTCAGAACAAGGAAATTTAAATTGAGAATAATCCAATTCAAGATAATTAGCATTATTGCCCGTTTGCCAACTTTGTAAAATGAGAAATGCCATTCCTTCCTTTCCAATAATATTGTAAGGTGCACAATAACCTTCAATTTTACTTATATTCGAGGTGTTTTCACTAATATCAACAAAGAAAGCGCTGAAGGCCTTGCCTGTATTTATTAATACATATTTGTTCCTTCTTTCATACAGGGATTTTCCGTCATTTGCCCAGCCCCAATTATTGTAAGGTACCATATCTTTTAGCCCGTCTCCATTAATATCTTTAAAAGCAAATCCTGCAGTTTGAGAATAATTCTGTGGATCAAATTGAAAGTCTTTGGGAATAAAATTATCAGTTACATCATAACCCTTTTTGTCGTAAATCTTAAACCTTGAAATAAGTGGATCTCCAGATATCCAACTCGAACCTCCATTAGAGTAAGTGCAAAATTGCTGAACTATTATCTCTTCTGAACCATCTTTGTCAATATCGTAGATATATGTACTGTGCTCATTTACCAATTCATAAAAGTACTTGACCCCCTTATAGGTGTATTTTGGAATTGGAACAATTCCTATGGTATCACAATTATTATTAATGTAATATTTTTCCTGATTATTCTTGAATTTTAGTATAAAAACTGTGTCAGGAAACCATTTATTATCAGACTGATTGAATGAATATTTTTTTATCGGTATATAAAATGAATCCTTTAATTTTTCATCAATACTAAGTATGTAACTCAAATACTGGACATTTTCAATATTTGGAGCCTCCAGTATAAATTCTCTATCCAATTTATCCCCATTTAATGAATACTTAAACAATAAATTATTGTTATTGCTTTGGTTTGGTAATTGTCTTGGTGCAGTATAGTTTGAGCTTATGAATTCATCATTACCATCACCATCTGTATCCAATAATCTGCCATTTATTGTATTTAATGTATCCGGTTGCACATATTCTATAAAAGTCGAATCCTTTTGTACAAATAACCTATCAGGTGAGATCCAAACTCCTACCGGGTAATACTCAAGCGGCTTGGAGGCCTCCGCTCCGTGAAAATTTTCTGTTGGCACTAAAATATCAAGTTTGTTATCATTATTAACATCACCTACGTCCATACCGCCTCCGTTTCCTCTTAAGAAAAACCCTGCTTGCAGATTATTCTTGAACTTGATCACGGAATCACTAGAAACATTATAGAACACATTGACTGTGTAATCACTACCGTCAGAAAATTCCTTAAAAGTATATGCTTGCCAAATCAAATCCTGCCTGTTGTCATTGTTCATATCAGCTGTAAGGAACCAACAATTCGGGATAAGTTCATACTTACTCCTTTTCATTAGTGCATCATATGCCGAATCATATTCAATGACATTCTCTACAATTCTCTTAATGGGAATTTGACAAAACGTTGGGTTTAGTAAATGCGAATTTAATAGGACTAATAGGACGAACTTCTTCATATAAGTATAGCTTTGGTCTGCTTGCTCAATTCGGAGTAAGCTGTTTTAAAGTTTCTGGAAACGTCGAGGACTTTCCGTGGTATCACATCATCATATAAACCGGATTGACACTTGATCCAGTTGAAAGCAGCGATTCTATGAGCATTTTGGGACATTATGGATAATCTTCGATTGATTAAAGATAACTTAAATTACGGAAAACATGAGAGACCTGATTCATCCGATTATGTGTCATCTTACACCTATCACCGCATGTCGTGCTTTTTTCGTGCCCGGTGTTGTTTCTAAAAGTAAGATATCCGAAGGAATTTACACTGTTTTTTGCCGGCTTCCAGGTGTTCAACGAATATAACCCCTTTCCTTGAACCTCAGCGACCGTAGCGGTTTTGGATATTGAGAATTCTGTTATCATTGCCCTCCCTGTCCCGCAAGGGACGTGGAACGGGCCCATAGCTCAGCTGGTTAGAGCATCTGACTCATAAACAGGGGCTGTTTTTGTCCATAAGGATTATTGACAAACAATTTTTTAATTAGTCCGGTTTACTTTGAAAAGGAAAGCAAACTATCATTCTACTTGCTTATTAAGAATAATTCGTCATGCTCACAGCTAGGTTTAGGGATAGCTCACGAACATCTCCTTTAATGCGCCGAGGTTGTTATCTTTGAAAGTCATCGAAACAACAAACCAAAACAATGCTCCTCGTCACCGCCGCCCTCATCCTCCAAGACCACAAAATCCTCATCGCCCGCCGAGGCCCAAATAAACACTTATCTGGAAAGTGGGAATTCCCTGGTGGTAAATCTGAACCTGGTGAATCAGATGAGATATGCCTTCGACGAGAGCTATTGGAGGAAATGGGCATCATCATTGAAGTTGGTCAGCACTTCCTTGATAGCCCGTACAAGTATCCGGAGAAGGAGATCTTGCTTAAAAGCTATTTCTGCACATTCATTAGCGGTGAGATAGTGTTGACCGATCATGATCAAAATGCCTGGGTCACTTATGAGGAGCTATCGGGCTATGATTTTGCACCGGCAGATATTCCTATTGTCCTTGAACTTCAGGCCGATCAATTAAAGTTCAACAGAATCACTTATTCCTTAAAGACTTTTCTTGAGGTGGATATTGCTACGTGGGGTAAGGCATTGGTGGATCATCATCTTGATTGTATGGGGGAGTTGCCCGGAAGATCTCAGAAGCTTGCTTGGATCAAGTGTTTTGAGATTTTGCAGCGTGAGGTCGCTCACTGGAACCTGCCAACTGAGATGGTAGACCATATATATATTGTATTCGAATACGAGCTGCCAAGAGAGCGGGGAAGACGCCCGGATATTCTTATACTATCAGGAGATAACCTCTTAGTACTGGAGTTTAAGGGCTATGAACGGGAATCGCAAAGTCAGATTGATCAGGCAAAGCATTATGCCCGCGATCTGTCGAATTATCATGAGGGGTCGCACCATCTGAATGTTATACCGATTTTGGTTCTTGCCTCAGCAAGTGACATCAACAAGGTGATGGATGGAGTACAAATTGTTTCGGGTGATTGCCTCGGGTCATTTCTTTTACCATTTATAACTTCAGGATTTTCTGGGATTCGGAGATGGTTTTTCAGCGATTATGCTCCCTTACCCACATTGATCGAATCAGCTCAGATGCTTTTTAAAGGGAATAATTTTCCATCAATCAAGAGGGCAGCAAGCGCTGGGATACCGCAGACCCTAGCTAAACTTTTGGATATCGCTCGAGAAGCGGAGTCATCCAATTCGCATCATCTTGCATTAATTACTGGGGTTCCAGGGGCAGGTAAGACTCTGGTTGGTTTGCAGTTTGTTTTTGATACCTATCAACAATTGCAAACTCAAAAAGCAGTGTTTCTGTCTGGCAATGGGCCTTTGGTGGACGTTTTACAGTATAGTCTCAGCAACAGGAATTTTGTTCAATCTGTACACGGCTTCCTAAAGCAATATGCCAAGGGGCCGAGTCAGCCCACAGAGCATGTTATGATTTATGACGAAGCCCAGAGAGCGTGGGATGAGGAAAAGGTTATTAAATCGGGTCGAGGTTCAAATTCTGAGCCCAAAGACTTTATCACTATTGGAGGACGAAAAACGTGGTGCTTGTTGATAGGATTAATAGGAGAGGGACAGGAGATTTACTTGGGCGAGGAAGGTGGGATTGGATTATGGGTTGAAGCTTTATCGAAATCGACTACTGAATGGCAAATTCATTGTCCCGATAAGCTGATCAATTATTTTGCTGATATGAATCCGATATCTACTCCTGAATTCAATTTAACTGAATCGCTAAGAACTCATCAGGCATCAACATTGCAGAGATGGGTGGATGATGTTTTGGAGAATGTCTCGAATAGAGCCATCGACCTTGCTAAATCCCTGTTCGATTCAGGATATCCGCTTTATATCACTAGAGACCTGTCAGAAGCGAAACAATACGTGAATCAAAAATACGAATGCGAGCCTAATAAAACTTTTGGATTGATGGCTTCTTCAAAGTCTCAAGTGTTACCAAAGTTCGGGATGATGAATGATTATAATTCTAGTAAGGCCTTTCAAGCATCGCAATATTACGCTGACCCTGGCAATTCAAACTATTGTAGAAATCTCACGGCAACAGTAACGGAATTTGCATGTCAAGGGTTAGAGTTAGATTTCCCAATCATAGGCTGGGAGTTGGACTGGATTTATAATGGTGGATGGCAAAGTCAGTCAGAAACTAAAGGGGCAAAAGACTCTTTTAAACTCAGAAAGAATAGTTATCGGGTTCTATTGACCAGAGGCCGCGACGGCTTGATTATTTTTGTTCCGGCGATGGCAGCTCTTGATTCAATTTACGCTTATCTTTTGAGATCTGGTTGTCGAAAACTATAGAATTATTTAAAAATATAGAAAATGCCTAGACCTATAATATTTGGAGAAATTTCTGGTATTAAAGAAGGCCAGTGGTTTGAAGGCCGCAAAGAAATGATGCCTTCTAGTTTTCATCGAAATTGGGGAGCTGGTATTGATGGGAATGGAGTTGAAGGAACTTCCGCAATTGTGCTCTCAGGGGGATATGAAGATGATCAGGATTTGGGTGATGAAATCATATATACAGGTGCTGGGGGGAATGATCCAAGTACTGGCAAGCAAATTGCCGATCAATCTTGGAATAATAAAGGAAATGCTGGATTAGTTAAAAGTATGGACGAAGGTTTGCCGGTTCGAGTTATCAGAGGCCATACCCACAAATCAGATTTCTCTCCCAGTAGTGGCTACCTTTATGCAGGATTGTTTAGTGTAATGGAAGCTTGGGAGGAGATTGGGAGGAGTGGATTTAAAATTTGTCGATATCGATTGATATATTCGGGCGATAACGTAACCCGGAAAACTCCTGAGCAAATCGAACTTGATCATGGTGTAAGGGATAAGAAAAGGAAATTAGGTACTGTTTTACGTATCGTAAGAGATACAAAGATAGCCATAGCCCTTAAAAAGCTTTATAATTACGAATGTCAAGTTTGCGGAATCGCAATCAAAACTAAAGGTGGATTTTACGCCGAAGGTGCTCATATTAAGCCTTTAGGCATACCTCATGATGGAGATGATAGTATTGCAAATATTTTATGTTTGTGTCCGAACCATCATGTAATGTTTGATAAAGGAACATTTTCAATCACTGACGATCTAGAATTGATTGGCGAAGTATCAGGAAGGCTAATATCACTACCGAATCATTTGATTAATAGGAGTAACTTAAAATATCACCGGGATATTCATGGATATAGGTAGAGTTGCTTGCATTTATTCATAGGGGGTGTAGCCTTACCTTGCGTAGGAGGTCCCGGTAGGACCACTGATGGGATGACCTCGTGTCTCAGGCTTTAAATTTGCACCAAATGTGTTTCCAGGTACTCGCCACCGCATAGACGGCTGATTGTAACACCACCCGGTCGTATTCGGCCAGCTTTGCGGGGTCCGGAAAACACTCCTCGAAGGAGGGCTGCTTCGGGCTGCTGTACGGGTATTGGTCCGGCGGGAAAATGATGCAGGAAACGGCAAAGGAAGCCCGGCACCAGAAGATGGCCGTATCCCAGATGTCCGTTCCTGGTGCTGCCCAGGAGAGCGGATTGGGAAAGGTGAGGCCCAGAAGGGCATCCGGTTCCTTCGCCCGCTCCAGGATTTGCTCCGAAGTGTCCGTAGTGTCGGAAAGCTTGCTCTTAGAGAAATAATTCCCCACCAGCGTATCCCAATGCTCTTCCCACCCTTGGTGGACTCCATGCTCGACGAAGGCGGACAGCGCACGCTTGTCGGCATGACAAGGCATGAAGCTGTCGGCAATGTAGTGGGAGATCATGAAGAAGAAGGTGGACACCTGTTCTTTGGTGAGCGCACATTTAGCATCCAGCGAGTGGCCATACCCGGTGGATCCCGGAACCAGGTCATCGAGCTCCACATCCCCCAGGAGTAACATGTCGGCAATGGTGTCAAACAGGGAGGCCAGGCAGTCCGGGAGATGCTGCCCTTCTTTCTGGATCGCCTTATACGGCTGAGCCCACCAATCGGGTCCCAGGTTCATATCGGAACTCAGGAAGGTATGTACGGCCAGGTTGGGGTCCAGCGCCTCCAATAGGTTTTTCTTCAGCAACACAAAGCGGGACTTGTTTGGTCCGGCATACGGGGCATTTTTAAAGGTGTGATTGGCGATAATCCCATGGCCCTTTTTGAATCCCGTCATATCAGGAAGCCAGCACCCGATTGAAGAGTGACGGGCCCAGGGACTCAGCACCCGGGCCAGGGTTTTTGTGGAAGGATCCTCCTGCAAAAGCCCGATGGCCCGGAGAGCGATCCACGTATGACATCTTTGTTTCATGGAAGAGAGTTTTAAGGAATGTAATGGGTTTGGTGATCAATGACTTGATCGGTGTTCATTGGAAAAGTTACGGTGCTTTTCTATCATTACCAAGAGGCCAAGGCCATTATTTATAAATGGGAAAACCAACCGGTTGCTCCAGATACCATGTTTCTTGCCTGACACACTTTCGCGACCGTCTTGTCGCGATCCGGTGCTTCCACCTAATTGATATACGAACAATATAAATACCCATGGATGAAAACAAACACCAGATTTTTAAGGAGATTAATGATTTGGTAAAGGCATACGAGTTTGCTCTGAATAATAGATTGACCATTTATGGCTTTTTCAAGGCTCACGGAATTTTATCACAAACCCTGCTGGACAAAATCGAATAACGGGGATTTACCCATGAAAAGGAAGCCGGTGTTTATTCAAACATGCAATTGATTTATGCCGCCACCACAAAGTCGGGAAATCGCAGTTTGACCTACTGGATTGAAACGCTGATGATGCGGGAGGTGAGATTTGATCCTTGCGTAAATGAGCTACCCAAAGTCCAAGAATCAAGTAGTGCGAATAAGCAAGCTCTGTAACATTGATCGGTGAGACTCCAAACCAAGAAAAAGAATAGAAAGGCACTCTAAATGGACGCTAACAAGCTGAATAATAACATAGTTATACAATATTGCAAAAATGCGTACAATTTTTTATGAGGGAAATAAGTTGGAAATCAGCTTGTTAACAAAGGGGGGGCAAAAATTTCGATTAAAATGAAGTTTTTCGGTAAGATTTATGGATAAAAAATACCTTTAAGTTGAAACAAAAAAATTCTTTTTTGCAAGGTTTTTCCCAAGTTATTTTGGGTATAAAAAAGCGTTTTTACTTCGCTGTAATAATAAAGTAATCAGTATGTTACAATCATGCTATTAGTTTTTTGCACAAGAACAATGGGTAGGCCATACTTGATGTCCTGAACCGGCAATAAACAGTATGGTATGAGTAGAATATGTACCTGAGATTTTTTGTATGAATAACAGACAACAAGCTGAGGATCAACATAGTTGCCAAATTGCACATTTATATTGTAAGAACATGTAACCATGTTGATTATCAGCTTGTAGGGTAGCAGAACGCTGCTTTTAATAAATCTTTTACGGATAAAACTGTCCCATGCACTCCGGGTTTTTACCTATTGCAGCCAAGCTTAACTTGACTTCCGGTTTTTTGTGGCACATCCACCAGCCTGCGATAAGGAAAATGATTGGGAGAGAGAAACTTATCGGTCAAAGGAAGTCGTCTTCCTTCTTTGGAAATATAAAATCTTTACATACCTTTGAATTGAAATGCATCCCGATTCCCCAGTTGGGGAAACCAACCGAGCGGCACGCCACGGTGGTAAAATGATGCGGATCGTAAACGATTAAAAAAGTGTAACCATGACAGCCATTTTAGACATTGAGAATCTGGTGGTAATTATTCTGAACCTGAATAAACCGGATGAAAACGAGTATGGATACAGAGAGGTAATGAAAGGTTGGAGCGATCAGGAACTGGTTGACAGAATCAACCGGGAAGTGGGCAAACCATTCTGGGTGAGACGGCGCGGGGATTACCTGGCTCACATTTACCTCGAATTCATTTCGCGTGACCTGGATTGTACCTCTTTCATTCATGACTACTTCATGAGCATCGCGAAACCTTTAAAGTTAGTCGGGAAGAAGGTTGTATTGGAAATTACAACAAGGGTTGAACTTAATTAAAGAGGTAATGATTGTCAGAAAAATATCCCTGATTGGCGGAGACCTCGACTCCTGGGTGGTTGACATCTCTCATAATGAAATGTTTAATCTGACCCCTTCCGGCCAGTTCTTTTACCCATCAATTTTATCGAGTGGACTGAGCATCTTAAATATTTACGAAAGCCTGAACCTATTCAATGACCATGGCGAAG
The DNA here is from genome assembly GCA_942493265.1 of uncultured Bacteroidota bacterium. Classification (GTDB taxonomy): domain Bacteria; phylum Bacteroidota; class Bacteroidia; order Bacteroidales; family UBA12481; genus UBA12481. Next base: position 4,996,345 of record OW818688.1, on the reverse strand, counting down.
AACTTTTCGTTTATACCGGTTTCTCCTTCAGCAGTCTCCGGAAAAGTGAATAAACCACCACCGTGGCGTGCCGCTCGGTTGGTACCCGCAACTGCGGGATTCCTGATGCATTTCAGGTCAAAGATATATTTTGTTTTCATTGCTCCGGAATGGATTTTCAATTCCATTCGGAGCCGGCTTCCAAATATCATTGAATATGTGCTTTCAAAACCTGTCAGTTTGTTCCAGCACATAATCGTTTATTAATCTTGCATATCGAATAGTTATTCGGTATTTTTAAGGTGAGAAACCCTAACAACTACCTGTATGAAAAAGATTTCTATTTCCAGCTTGTTCTGTCTTCTCTGTCTTTATGGCATGTCACAGGATTTCAGCGTTACCTTTACTGCAACCGGTAATACAAATTCAATTGATAGTATTACTGCAACTAATCTCAGTACAAATCAAAACGTGACCTTCCCAGGTAATGAAACTTTATTCCTTACCAATTCATATAATGGAATTCCGTTTGTTTCTGAGGTAAATGACAACGGAATGGTATATCCAAATCCGTGTTCCGGAAGAACAACATTTTCCGCAATAATTCAGAAGCCCCAAATGGTTAAAGTAACGGTTGTGAACCTCGCTGGGCAGGTTTTAGCACAAACTATGGCATTCGTTCAGCAAGGTGAAAACCGATTTGATCTTTCAGTATCTGCGGTGGGAACTTATTCGGTCATTATTGAAACAGAAAAAGGGATTGAGAGTTACAAACTGGTTTGCAATTATGCAGTTGACGGGGCCGACAAGGTTGAATACGCAGGGGCAATATCTGGTTATCAAAATGGACGGAGTAGCAAAGGAACTAAGAGTATGCAAACCGGTTCCACATTAGGGTATATAATTGGAGATGTTATCCATTACCGGTGCAAATATGATGTTTATACAACATTGATAACTGATTCACCTACCGCTTCAAAAAACTACGAAGTCGAATTTGTTGCGTGTAATCACCTGGATGGAAGGAACTATTCCATTGTTAAAATCGGCACTCAGACCTGGATGGCAGAGAACCTGGCTTATCTTCCCGAGGTAAGTCCTTACAGCGACAACTCGGTCATGGCAAAGCGTTATTATGTATATGGTTACGAGGGCACCAGCGTTAGTGACGCCAAAGCGATAGGCAATTATAAAACGTATGGTGTTTTGTACAATTGGGAGGCTGCAAAAAGTGCATGTCCAAATGGCTGGCATTTACCAACTGATTATGAGTGGATGATAATCGAGCAACATTTTGGGATGAACGATTTTGATGCCAGGGACGATGGTTTTAGAAAGTCTGGATTGGTTGGGGGGAAGCTGAAGGAAACTGGAACTATGCATTGGATGAGCTCGGGTGCAAAGGGCAACAATATTAGTGGTTTTACTGCTCTACCGGGTGGTATGGGCGTCAGTGGGGGCTTCGGAAATCTTGGCAGCTATGCCCGCTTCTGGACATCTTCGGAGTATCAGGCTGCGGATGCCTGGTCACGAGGTTTGGCCTATCATATTGCCAGTATGGGCAGAAACAACTTCTCGCGCAGTTTCAGCCTCTCAGTCCGCTGCATTAAAAACAATTAAATGATGGATTTGGTTTTAGTGGATGAAGGGCTCGAAACCTGAGCTTCGATAATCAAGGAGTTTCCAGGCGGAGCGGATTTTTAATTCAATGTGAGCCCTGCTCACAGATTGGGATTCGATCCTTTACAGAGGGAACCGCTTATAAACCGATCACAGCGTCACCTCTTGGCGTAGCAAGTCTGTTTCTTTGATAAAAAAGAAAGAAATGAACCCGGTATTTTCAAACGATTATGTTTGCCTTGATAACAACTTTGACACATTTATTGAGGGCGACTGCAACCGGCTGGCTCGGTCATTTGGTTTGGCGGTTACCGACAACCCTGGCGGGAATCGAACCCGATCAGCAACACGCAGAATATCAAATAATTAGCAAAAAATTTCCTGAAGCGACCCACGTTTTAGCCGTGCCCATTTTATGGGACGAGGGTTCGGTTACCATCTGGAAAAGAACGCTTGATTCTCCCCTCAAAAATGCTGAAATTTAGCGACTTAAGAAAAACAAGTTTTCAACCGGTTTTTGCACCGGAAAAGGGGTGTTTTTTGCGATTTTTACCCTCGAAATTTGTCTAGCAAAACTCGGGGCCAAACTTTCTGGTCATGGGCAGGATTGAAATCCTTCGGTATCTCCAGGATTCTTTTGTTTATCCAAAGTGCAGTCTCAGGAAAAATATGTTGCGAAATAACAATAATCCGAAGTGAATCATACGTAGCGCTTTATCGGGTTAGGGTATAAGAATGATCTGCTCTGTTAATTCTAGTATGTTATCAAAAGCATATTAAATTAAACTCAAAGATAGTCGGTGCGAAATAACTTAACTGGGAACCACAAGGAAGGGAATAGAGTTACTTGCGTTAACCACAATCCAGCTGTTTTTTTTGTCATTGATGGCAATATCTATCGATCTGAATTTTATATACCTTTAGAAACTAACACCTAAACTATTCTTTTTTTATAAGTTTTTAGGTTAACAGCCTTACACATTACATCAAAACCATTCACCATGGATAATCTTCAAGAACAATTGTTAATCACTGTTTCGGAAATCTATTCCAAGCCAAAAACAATTCAAGAAACCATACCGGGAAACTGGGTCACAAAAACAAGGACTATTGAGGTGGAGGAGAGAGTCATGAGGGTTCGTGATGAAAAAGTCCCAAGCGTTAACCTGGGAAACAATGTGCTGATTGCAACACTGGCTTTCGCAATCTTCTTTTGCTTCATATACTGGCCGGCTGCAATAGTAACTGCGATTATCGGAACAGTCGCTGGTATTTATTTGCGGAAAAACCGAACAAAAACTCTAAAAGTCGAAGTAGAAGAATTGGTAAATGTACCAAAGGAAGTCACCTATGAAGAACAGGCTCCTCCGGAAACAATCGAACATGTGATACCCAATCCCTTGCGCATCAACAGGATCGGTCTGGTAAATCTGCAATTCCAGATTTCGCAGGTCGGAAAATCACTCATTCTGCACTCCGATGATCTCAGAAATAATCTGAATTTCTCTTTTCCGGTTCTCAAGGATCCGGTGGGATTTAAGAACCAGTTTGATGAGAAGCGCAAGGAAATCATTGATATACCCGATATTCTCGAAGGGGTTACAAAGTTCTATGATTCAAGCGAAGAATCCGAATATGGTGAGCAGGTTCCCCTACGGGGATATGAAAATGAACTGTTTGATTACCTGGCCTATGTGAGGGATGCTATCAGGGCAAAACAGCAGGCCAAGGTTGCTCTCTCGGTTATGCCCGACAGCGCACTGGTGCCCTTCCTGGTGGCTCGCAATGGTGATACTATGAGTGGTTCGATCCTTCAGGACCTTATGGACGGTGACAACGGGGAAAGTCTAGATCATGTGCTGGAAGAGTGGCTGAAATCTTTTCCAAGGGCCATAGACCAAATCAACGATGTCCGCAACCATTCTCTGGATAAGGTCTTGAGCAAGGAGTTTTATGCTCTTGGCCAAACTTCGCACTTCAGCAGTTTCAACTTTTATTGCCCCGATTGCAACCGGGATATCATGGCGGAACTCCTCAACAAGGATTATTCGGTTCAGGAAATACCTTCGGATCAGGGCGTTAATCTTTCGAGGAATACCAGGTGCTACTTCAATCCAGAGAAGAGCCTGTGGAATTGCCCCATCTGTGGGAAGGAACACCGGGAACCCATACCCGTGCATAAATCCTTGGATGAGATTTTCCTTCCCGCCTATGATAAGCTTATGGAAGAGCATAAGGTGGAACGTGATAAGAAGACTTCAGCAACCCGTACACTCGAACTTGAATACCGGAAGGAGCTTAAAACAAAGGTGGGCGATGTCTCATATCAGAGTCTGAATGATGTACTCACCCTCGAGGATGAAATGGACCAGATGAAGGCAGAAGTGGGCGGCCACAGGGAGGCAATCGATTACATGAACAGGATTGCCGGCGAGTTTCGGAACATCAGTTCCGCATTGCTGGACAAGATTCAACGCGAAACCGCTGGTATCGAGATGAACATACAGATTAAGTCTCAGGATGTGCTTCGCAAACTGGAGGAATACAAGAACCGTGAGATAGGGAAATACAATGAGGAAATGAATCGGTTGTCGAGGGCCAAGAGACTGGATGACGAACGTCGTGAGGCAATCATGGTGGAAACCGTAACAGCCATCCGCAGTGTGGAAGGTGCTGTCAAGGAAAATACTGCGGTTACAAAGGCGTCTGGTGATCGTGTGGTTGGCGCAGTTCAAGAAAATACCGCCGTTACCCAGGATGTGGGACAACAGGTGGTTGGCGCGGTTAAGGAGAATACCCAAGTTACCAGGGAGACTGGTGATAAGGTGGTTGGGGCAGTAAAGGAAACCACTGCCGCTGTCAAGCAGGGTAATGAAATTCAGACCAAATCATACGGAATTGCAGCTGCAACAGCCCGCCAGCAGGGATATGACATTGATAATTATGGGATTCTGCGTATCGATAAAAACCTGGGCAAGGCTTTTACCAACATGAAGAGCACCGTTACTGGGCGTAGTGCCGCCGAACGGGAAATTGAACTAATAAAATAGAAGGAGAAATCACCATGGCAAACAATTATCCAACCAATATCCGTGTTGAAATGCCTGATACAATTCAGGTTACTTCACCCGAACTCGATTCAGTTAAGAAATCAACCCAACTTATGGTTGACATACTCACAAAATACCTGGGTGAATTCATAGGACCTATCAAAACTCTGGAGTACCTGCCGGAACTTTTGAAGATGATCAACGATACGGTCACTAAGAATTTCCAGACCCTCTTTACGTCGAGCGTTGAGGCTGACGTCCTCAGCCGCCACGCACTGATCCGGGTGCTGGAAAGCAAAGCCGGATATGTTGAAGCACACATGAACAAGAAAAAGGATAATGCTGCTGAATTGATCAGCATGATAAAACGGGATTACAACGGTTATTTCGATGAAGTCGCAACGGAGCACGAGTCCTTTCTTCGGATGCTGGACAACCACGTATTCGAGCTGGTCGATAAGGTCTACCCGAAAGCTGTACAGGAGAAATTCAGCTTTCAATCACTACCGAGTGTCGATTTCCTTTCTGGCCACATCTCCAATTCCGCCTTTGCACGATCTATCTGTTTTGGCGAGGTATTGAACGAGACGGAAAGGGAAGTCCTGGATTTCGTCGATAGCCGAGCTGCATTTTACCAAGATCTTGAAGAGTCGGCTGTTACGGGGATTGAACCGGGAAGCTATAACCTACCGGCCAGTTTTGTTGAAGTGGAAAATGTGGAAACAGGTGAAATCGAGATCCGGGTATTTTTCCCATGGGGTGGTAAGATAGGCAAGTTTGGATACGAAACAACTGATTTGCTGAGAGATTCTGTCAGAGAAAAAGCCGGCCTGATGGATGAATCGGATATCAAGGATCAACAATGGACCAGCTTCATCGAGACAATCAAGAAGCAAAACCGGGTTGTGGACAGTGAACTGGTCCGGTTTCAGGAGAATTGTAAATCTTTTGTCATGGAGGGGTAAACAATGAAATTAGACAGCATTAAGGACAGCACACGCTGCATTGTTGGTGAACTGCACCAAGGTAGTGTTTTGCCGGGCAACCGGTCTGAAATGTGGAGGTCCGTTTTTCTGGAGAACGGGGCAGATATCAAGGGAGGCGTTTTCGGTGATAACTTGACCGTGCACGGTCCGGGTGTCAGCGTTTTGGAATCCAGCTACTTGCGTGGGGAGATACGCATCATCAACGATACCAGTCAGCCGAAAGGCGAAGTGGTTTTTAACTCCGTGGTCATTTCACAGGATTCCCTGTATATTGAAGAGAGCGAACATGTCACCCGGTTCTGTTCCGATATTTATGTGAATACCGTACGGTTGACCAATGCGATCGTATACGGCAATATTTACGCCACCAATGCCTTTATCAGCAATTCGATCGTGCTAGGAGGCATTTATTGCAGGAAGATACTGCAGATCGAGAATTCCTTGGTTTATACTTTCGATGTTAACGAATTAATAATCAAGGAGAATGTTTGCTTACTGTCGCCTTTCGGCATTGCCACCCAACCCTTTGAGATTCCGTTTCCTGTTAAAGCGCTCACCTTTCACAACATGATCGACGATAGCCGGCAAGCAAAAGGGACTGGTGCCATTTCATTGGACGAACAGGACGTTTTTGAACTTCGATCGACTATGGGAACCGAAGGTCCCCTGATCAATAAATACCTTTTGTCGATTGTGGAGCGGGTGCTCAATTCTACAGAGATCATTGAGGCTTTTCGCAAAAATAAAATGGTGATTGAGTATCTTTCACTCGGATCGCATCTCGACCGGGAATATTCCAGTCAGTTCGCCGAATTCACCCGGGATACAGTCGAAAAATCCTTATGGGCCGTTCTCAGGGGAGAGGGGCATGCCCGAAAGAAAACCAGCCGGACCCCCTTAAAGGAGATCATTGAGAGGCTCTACAAATCCTGAAAAAATGTCTGTGCGCTCTAATCAAGAAGCCTAAACACACGATTTGTTGGTTATGCGACCTATATACAATGATGCTCCTTATTCAAGTCAAATCAGATTTTGAAATGATTGATCCATGAATTGGAATTCGAGTAAGTTGGTCCTGAATCCGCTTGACTCAGGTTAATCAGTAAAATAAAGTGTTGATAATCAAACTTTTTTTTGGTAGTTATAAATATAGTACTTAACTTTTTCTTCCCAGTTTGGCAATTGATCGGGACAGATCCTAACGGTAATACTGATGACCTAATCTAGTGACCGATATGAAACCTGCATAAGAAATGATCTGTACCTATTTCAATAAGTTTTTGATCTTCTGTTTTGAAAGGTCAAAGGCATTTGATTATGAAATCCCAAATCGTAATTGTAAGGATTCCTGCATATTAATATCACCAAGGCGACGAAAAAAAGTATGAAAGAGCAAACTGAAAAGAAGAACTCGTCCTCCCAATTCCTGAAAACAGACGGAGGTAAAACGAAATCGAACGCTATTGAGGTTCCTTCAATTTCTCTTCAAAAGGGTGGGGGAGCCATTAAAGGGATTGATGAAAAGTTTTCTGTGAATGCTGTAAACGGAACGGCTTCTTTCTCGGTACCACTTCCATTTTCTCCAGCACGGGGCGCTTCACCTTCATTAAACTTATCTTATAATTCCGGAGGCGGTAACGGTATCTTTGGGTTAGGCTGGAACCTGAGCCTTTCTTCAATCAGACGCAAAACTGATAAGGAGTTGCCGAAGTATCTTGATGTCATTGATTCAGATACTTACCTTTTCTCAGAAGCGGAAGATCTGGTGCCGGAATTTAAAAAGGACATGGGTGGTAATTTTATTCTGGATGACGGCGCCTTCATCATCAATGAAACGAATTCCCTGGATAACTTATTTCTGATTCGGTTCTATAAACCCCGCGTGGAAGGTCTTTTTGCCCGGATAGAAAGATGGACACAAAAAGACAACGGCACCATCAAATGGCGGGTGATAACGAAAGAAAATACAACCACACTTTTCGGTTGGACTGAAGTATCCCGGATAGCTGATCCAAAGAATGCCTCAAAAATATTTGAGTGGCTGCCTGAATTTGTCTATGATGATAAAGGGAATTGTTCTCAATATATTTATAAAAAGGAAGATTCCGCAGGATTTAACCCTTCTCTTTTACATAATCGTAACCGGTTTGAAAACAGCAACATTACCTACACCAATATATATTTAGAGAAAGTCCTGTATGGTAATAAAATGCCTTACAAGATTTTCAACGATCCGTTCCCTCCTGAATCAGATTACATGTTTCAGACCATTTTTGATTATGGAACATTATTGGGTAACGAATCATTTGAAAAAGTGAATGATTGGGATTTTAGACCTGATCCTTTCTCAGAATTCAAATCCGGTTTTGAGATAAGAACTACCCGATTGTGCAACAGAATTCTGTTGTTCCATGTCTTTGATGAACTAGCATTAATGCCTGATAGTTCCGACAGGAAAACACTTGTAAAGTCGATCAATTTTAATTACGACACGTCGACTGAACAAGATTTTACTTTTCTAAAAGCGATTACTTCCTATGGCTACATCAAAAAACCGGATGGCTCCTATTCCCATAAAAAACTCCCTTCAATGGAGTTTGAATATCAAAAACATGAATGGAATAAGGAGGTGAAAACCATTGCAACCGCGGATTTGGTGCATGCTCCTGTTGGTTTGGATGAAGGACAATACCTCTTTACTGATCTCTTTAATGAGGGTTTATCGGGCATTCTCACCGAACAAGCCAATGGTTGGTACTATAAGCATAATCTTGGTGGAGGTAAGTTTGAACAGGCAAAGTTAGTCACACCAAAACCTTCTTTCAACGGATTAGGCAACCAGTTGGTACTGGTTGATCTGGATGCAGATGGTGGAAAACAGTTGGCAAACTTTAATAGCGAGCCTAAAGGGTTTTTTGAATTGGATGATGAAAACGAGTGGCAATCATTCAGGAATTTTGAAAATCTGCCCAATATCAATCTCCGCGATCCTAATACACGCATGCTCGACCTGAACGGTGATGGTAAAGCAGAAGTGCTCATAACCGAAGACAATGTTTTTACCTGGTATGAATCATCAGGAAGAAAAGGTTTTGTTAGGTCGCATAAAAACTTCCAGCCTTTTGATGAAGAAGCTGGACCGCATGTAGTTTTTGCTGACCCCCTTCAAACGATCTTCCTCGCCGATATGTCGGGAGATGGCATGATTGATATCGTCAGGATTCGCAACGGGGAAATATGCTACTGGCCAAATTTAGGATATGGGAAATTTGGGACTAAAGTGGCAATGGATAATGCACCCCTTTTTGACCACCCTGATGCTTTTAATCCTGCTTATTTAAGACTCGCTGACATAGATGGTTCAGGAACACCTGATATTATTTATCTCGGTAAAAATAAGTTCACCTGCTGGTTGAATTTGAGTGGGAACGGTTTTAGCACGGTTCGATATGAGCTAAATGCTTTCCCTGAAATTCACAATCAGGCAAAAGTTTCTGTAACTGATCTGTTAGGCAATGGAGTTGCATGTATTGTCTGGTCAAGTGTTTTGGCTAAAGATGCACAGGGTCCCTTGAAATACATCGACCTGATGAATAGCAGGAAACCGCACATCATGGTTTCATACAGGAATAATCTTGGCAAAGAAGTTTATCTTGAATACACTCCTTCAACAAAATTCTATATCGAGGATAAACTTGCCGGTACACCATGGGTTACCAAACTGCATTTTCCGGTTCACTGTATTTCAAAAACCGAAACAGTAGATAAGATTTCGGGCTGGCATTTTGTGAGTTCGTATAAATACCATCATGGTTATTACGACCATCCGGATAGAGAATTTCGGGGCTTTGGCATGGTGGAGCAAACCGATGCCGAAACTTTCGAGCATTGGATCAAAAAAGATGCGACCAATATCACTGAACAGGACCTTCACCAGGAACCAGTTTTAACCAAACAATGGTTTCATACCGGTGCATTTTTAGGCAGAGAAAGAATCCTCAATCAATTTGCTCATGAATATTGGTATGAAGAGATGGCAAGAGCGGGATTTCCTGTTGTGAATTTGGAATCACCTTTACCAGATGCAAGACTTATTGCTGCTCCGGGGTTGGATGTAGCTCTATTGGATCATTTAAGTGGACAGGAATGGCAGGAAGCTTTGCGGGCTTGTAAAAGCATGGCATTACGTTCAGAAACATTTGCGAAAGATGCGATCAGGTTTGGGAACACAGATGCCGCCCGTAAAAAAGAACTGACACCTTATTCAGTCGCCGCCCATAATTGTGTAATTGAGTTACTGCAACCTAAAGGTCAAAACAAGCATGCAATTTTTGTGGTAAAGGAAAGTGAAGCCATCACTTATAGTTACGAACGGGACACAACAGACCCCCGCGTTGCCCACAATCTGAATATCAAATTGGATGAATATGGCAATGTACTAGAATCAGCGGCGGTGGTTTATCCCCGGATAATTGCCGATACTTCTTTGCCGGTGGAAACCCAGGCTGCACAAAACCGGACTACCGTTATTTATGTCCAAAATCAATTTACCAACGATATTATTGATAATGAGGCATATCGTTTGCGCATGCCATCAGAAGCCAGAACTTATGAGCTAAAGGTGGGAACACCTGCCATTGGACTTTTTACAGTTACCGGCATAATGAATCGCTTTACTGCTGCGGCTGAAGTCCCTTATGAAAACTATGCATCAGACCCGTTAGCTAATACTTCCCAAAAAAGATTGATTGAGCATATCCGTTCCATTTTTTTGAGCAACGATCTTCAAACTCCATTGGTTTTGGGCAATCTGGAATCCTTGGGCTTGCCTTTTCAAAATTACCAGCTGGCCTATACACCCTCCCTTCTGGATGATGTGTTAGGTAGCAAAATCGCCTATCCTGATGTACTAATGGCTGAAGGTAGGTTTGAACACAGCGAAGGCGATAATAACTGGTGGATCCGTTCGGGTATTACTCAGTTTATGGACGGTTCCGAAACGGTTTCCAACGCACAAGATCGTTTCTATTTGCCTGTTTCCTACACCGATCCTTATGGCGCTGTCACGAAAGTGAAATACTACGGTAATTATTTCCTGTTCATTGCTGAAACCGAAGATGCTATTGGCAATAAAGCACGTGTTGATCTTTTCAACTTCCGCACCCTGTCGCCGCAGCGAATGCGGGATCCAAACAACAATCTGTCCGAAGCTATTACAGATGAACTTGGCCTGGTAAAAGCCATGGCTGTGATGGGAAAAGAAATTGAAGCGGATGACCTGGATTTATTATTTGAATATCGAACCGCTTCAGATGATACCTCTATCAATTCTTTTTTTGGCTCTAATAAAACATTTACATATGACCCCGTAGATGCTGATGCAAAAAATTTATTACAGATGGCATCTGCTCGTTTTGTTTATGATTTTGATGTTTATAAAAATACCGGTAAACCTGCTGTGGTCGCTTCCATTGTAAGAGAAGCACATTCTAGAAAAGACGAAACAACTTTAAATCCTGAGAGCAAACTTCAACTTAGTTTTGAATACTCCAACGGGCTTGGGAAGGTTGTAATGAAGAAAGTTCAAGCTGAACCGGGACTTGCCAAACAAGTTACTGTAAATAGTGATGGCACCTATTCGGTTTCTGAAATCAATACGGCTTCCCAAAATCCCAAACAACTTCGCTGGATAGGCAATGGCAGAACGATACTTAACAATAAGGGCAATGCAGTAAAGCAATATGAACCCTATTTTTCCGTAATACCCGGGTACGAAGATTTCAAGGAGTTGGTGGAGACCGGTGTTACACCATTGATGTTTTATGATACTATGGGGCGGTTGATTAGAACCGAAATGCCCGATGGGACTTTTTCGAAAATAAAATTTGACTCCTGGAAGCAATTAATCTACGATGCAAATGATACAGTGACTGAAAGTGATTGGTACGCGAAAAGAATATCATTGACAGATATAGCTGATCCTGAAAGAAAGGTGGCAGTAAAAACTGCTAAACATGCCAATACGCCCAGTATACAACATTTTGATCCATTGGGAAAACCTGTCCTATCGGTTGACCACAACCGAAATGCCTCAACGTATGCCGACGAATTTTGCCTCACCAAAGTTTGTCTTGATAGCGAAGGTAACCTTCGAAGCGTGACCGATGCCCGCGGTATTATGGTGATGCGGTACAAATACGATATGCTTGGCAACCTGGTGTACCAGGATAGCATTGATGCCGGAAAAAGGTGGCTGCTCATTAATATTCTTGGCTATCCATTGCGCACCTGGGACGAGCGCGACCATGAGTTTCAATATTATTATGATATTCTACATAGACCAGCACATAGTATTGTAATTAATACTGTTGGTCAAACAGGAGATCAAATACTCGAAAATGTGTTTGACAGGATTATTTACGGTGAAGATGAGACTGATCCTGAGCTTAAAAATCTTAGAGGGCAAGTTTTAAGGCACTTCGATACCGGTGGTGTGATTGAAACGCCGGAATATGATTTTAAAGGCCAACCAAAGTTTACCAAACGTAAACTCTTTAAAAACTATAAGTCAGTAGTAAATTGGACAGTTGATAACCTGGGAACTAATGAAAATCAATCAATAGATTTGGAAAACGAGGAATTTGTTTTTACCACCGAAACCGATGCCCTAGGAAGAATTACAAAACAAACCGCACCCGACGGAAGCATAATCACACCCTCATACAATGCTGCCGGCTTGTTAGATGGAGAATCGGTTCTGCATCCGGGAGCCCCTGGTGGATCAACTTACATCCAGAGCATTAAATACAACGAAAAAGGTCAAAGGAGTAAAATCAGGTATGGCAATGATGTGACCACCAGATTTTATTACGACAAAGAAACTTTCCGGCTGAAACGATTGGTGAGCAAACGACAAAACAACTCGATCCTGCAAAATTTTTTCTACACCTACGATCCGGTTGGAAACATAACCACTATAAAAGACCAAGCAATTCCTATTGTTTTTTTTGATGGCGAAATCGTAGAGCCGCTAAGTGAATACACTTATGATGCCCTTTACCGATTGGTGAAAGCAACAGGCAGAGAAAACAATGCCGCCCTTTCTTTTAACGGTAGCGACAACTGGAACGATGCTCCTTTTATGCAGCAAATTGATGCAATGGCATTGCGGAATTATACGCAGAGCTATCAATATGATGAAGTCGGAAATATCATGTTGATGAAACATGTAGCGAATCTGGGTGGTAGCTGGACAAGAAATTATGAATGCGAATCGCTCAATAACCGTTTAATAAACACGCAGGTCGGCTCAGAAATATTCACTTATCCCCATCATGAACAGCACGGATTTATAACAAAAATGCCCCACTTGCAAGAGATGGGCTGGAACTTTAAGGAAGAATTGGTTAAAACAATCAATCAAAGTGTTACTAGCGGCGGAACCCCTGAAACCACTTATTACCAATACGATGGACAGGGGCAACGCATCCGCAAAATAACGGAGAATTACTCTTCAACAAATAACCCGACAAAAAAAGAAGAACGCGTTTACATTGCCGGATATGAACTTTACAAAAAGCACAGTGGGGCACACACAGGATTGGAGCGAATTAGTCTCAGCCTGATGGACGAAGGGCACCGTTTTGTAATGGTTGAAATCCGTAATGATATTGACGACGGCACTGAGAAACAACTCGTCCGTTATCAGTACCATAATCATCTTGGTTCCGCTAGCCTTGAGTTGAATGAAAATGCAGAGGTAATAAGCTATGAGGAATATCACCCTTATGGCACAACTGCATATCAAGCGAAAAACTCTGCCATAAAATCTATTGCAAAGCGATATCGCTATACAGGGATGGAACGGGATGAGGAGACAGGATTAGAGTACCATTCAGCAAGGTATTATCTACCATGGTTGGGGAGGTGGTTGAGCGTTGATCCGATTGGAATTGGAGATGGAATAAATGGGTTTTTATACTCTAATAATAACCCTATTGTATTTTTTGATTTGGCCGGTAGTCAAACAATCTCCAATACACAAAGTTATGAATATAGATCTAAAATGATAGATAAGTATAAGAAATTCGGAGGATCACTTACTGACTATGGGTTATCCCTTCTCCAATCATATAACGAGAAATATCCTTATAAGACAGACGAGAAGATGCAAATAATTAATAAACAAGATATCTACAATAAGGTATTTGAAGATCCTAAGGCCGTCCAAACGCCAACTGGATATCTTTCAAAGGGGTATAGTTTATTTTATCAAGAGAAAAAGGGGGACTTTCCTAGAAAAGTTTGGCAAGGGGCGAATGAGTTAAGTGCAGTTCTTGGAATTCATGGTACAGGGCTTAGCTGGAAATCTTTTGATGCTGATATAGATGCAATGACCCCAATAGAACCTATTAAACCTACTCTGATTCCAGAAAATACAACTCCCACTAAGATCGAACCAATACCTGTCCCACCACCGCCACCACCGCCACCGCCGCCACCACCACCTCCTCCGCCACCACCACCACCTCCTCCTCCTCCTCCTCCTCCGCCGGGAAGATTTGTGCCAAGTATAACGCCAATTGGTATCAACATAGATTTTCACAGTAAATAATCGCACGTACTTCAAGAGAACAAAGCTCCCTTACCATTTGACAAATTTGAATTTAGTCATTGAAGAATCCGAACAGAGGAAGTCCAATGTGTTCTTGTCAAATTCTAAATCTCTAACATCTCTGCTGGATCTGCTCGCAAATACACCGAAGACCGGCTCAGGTTTGGAATTTATGAAGAATACATAGTCAATTTCTCTTTGAAGCATGCGCCTATACTCAAAGAAATTCTTGTCTGCGGAATCAATTTTTAGATAAATTGGTCCAAAACTTCGACTTAAAACTCCTATATTGCTCGTAAAGTATCGATTTAATAACGCCAGAAAATTTTCAAAGCTAAACGACATACCGAAGTTGAATGAACCCATCACCGGGATTACAATAGCATTCTTTTTATAGGTAAGAGTATCAACAACAGTACCTTCTATTTTATGAGTATAAAGTATAAAAGAAATTGATAAATCATTCCAACTTGAACCGATCCAGGAAATAGTAAATGGATTTTCAGGACGTAAAGATATCATGGAGCCATCTGTTGTTGGATAAATCATTTTAGGCGGATCAATTAATCTAATCAAATTTGTTATAGGTCGATATCCTGGGATGTCAATTAGAAAGCGACACCACCATTCCTCAGTTTTATCTAATGTTTCAGAAATAACAGAATAATAAAAGTTCTTTGGGTTATGAAATATTCCAGGTAATTTATTTTCAGTTGAGTCTAATCTCATTTCATATCTCATTGAATCGGTTCTTGTTCTAAATACAAGGTTCACTTTAACATCTTTAAAATATAGGGAGTCCGGGTTCAGTGCGTCAACTAATGGCCCTCCATCACCAGAAAAACTTTTAGTGATATAAACGATATGCATCGTGTCCGTGGCATTTATAATGGAATAAATGACGGGATAAGGTGCTACGTTAAAAGACGTATCAATTTTGGTTGAGCAACTTGAAAGAAAAACAACAAATAATATAATAAACCCCTTCATCGCAGAAAGCAAAATATAAAAGAGGGATGATTAACCATCCCTCTTTTATCAATTTTACGGAAAAATTAAATCCGCTTTTCGGATGACAAACTGAGTGACAACGTTATCCTCTCCAAGCGTTGTGTTATTTGAATTCATATATACAACTCCATAATCTTCCCATGAATCACCATCCCAATATTGTACTTGTGCATAAGTAGAGGTACTATATGTGCAGAAGTAATCCGAATTAAAACTATCGTAGTATGAATCAGGAAAATAGGGGCCATCGTTATACCATCCAAATCCATCGCGTATAATATGATAAATGGAAACCTTATAACTACTCAAATTCGTAGTTGAATATACAGTGTAAGGCGGAACTGGCATTGGTTCTGACGGTTTGGACCATGTTGAATTGGCAGTAATGATACCAACAATTAAAAATAATAGGAATATTTGCAGCTTTTTCATTTCAATTTGATTATGTTTCAGTTTAAATGCGATTTTCCAAAACAAAGATAACCTTTAAAATCTCAGAGAAGCTGTCTAAGGTTTAGAGACATTTACATACAGAATCTTGGCTTTGATCAACTTCTATTAAATTATCTCGGCCAGAATCGTTAGGGTTTACTCAAAGAATAATCTGCGACTCTGGCTTACTTATATAAATCGATTTGGCGCCATTATAGTTAAATTATTTTAAGCATAGATTTTCAGAGTAAACAGTCGCAAGTACTTCAAGAGTACGTAGCTCCCTCAAATATAATGTTTTTATTTCCAATCCAGGGATAGTTTTGGCGATTATATTTCTGCATAACCTCCAAAATGAGCGGGAGCTCCCTTTTCTTCTTCAGCTTGAGGGTAACGGTTTTATCAGCGATTTCAATGTCAGCCCCATTGAGAACAAATTTATCATAGAGTGTTTGTGCAGTAAGATGTTCGTAGCGTTTCAGTTCCAGAGCAAAAATCCGATACAGATTGTGAGCGAGAATCGACACAGTAAGGTCAAAATCTACTTTAATGACCATTGACGAGGAGACGAGGTTCAGGTGAAAGAAATCAATCTGCTCGGAAATCTTCTTTTCAACCAGCCACCGGCGGGCATATTTTCTAACTATTTGTTCAACAGGCAAATCGATATCATTGGTAATGATAACCGCAGGCTTGATTTTTCCATTTCCCGTGATGGTGATCTGGCGGATATCCTGATCATAGCCGGCGAGATAAACCATTTCATTGTACACACGTAAGGTTCTGTGCTTATTCCCGGCACATTCCACCTTGATATTTGCCCAGCCCTTTTCGGGCAGTTTGGCGATCCGCTCCAGGATCAGTTTTCCCCGGCGGCGGATGGTGATAAATTTGACTTTATTCTCGTCAAGCTTCCGAAGGTTCTCATAGTTGGTGAACTTGCTGTCAAAAATAACATACCGGAGTGTGTCATCCTTTTTTCTGGTACCGGCACGATAAAAGTCCAGGAACTCCATAACGGTATCACTTTCAGTTTTATGCAAAACATTAGCGCTTCCATACTCGATCAATCCGGTGTCGGGATCATGGGCCAGTACGGCCAGCATGCTGCCGAGGGCCTTGCCGCGTTTCCCGGACCAATTGTTTTCCAGGTGACTATCATCGCCCCAGTAGGGAATAGTTGTAAAATCCAGATTAGCGGTATCTTCCAGTAAGCCAAATTTCAGCCATACCTGATGCAGCTGTTTCAGGAAAGCCAGGTTCATGCCAGGGGTAACACGATCGGAATACGAGGAGTACCAGGCTGTTTTCGGCAGCACATTCAGTCCGGCAAAGAGCCCCATTCCCCGGTCCATGCACCAAGTATCGTCGGAGGAATACCGGCGACGGTTGGCCAGCTTCAGCGCCAGAAAACAAAGAATAGACGAAGCCTTGCTAATGACGGATGTGCCGGGATAACCGGACTGTTCGATCACCTTATCTATCCCATAGCGTTTGAGGATCGGGGTAAACATCAGGATACCGGCATTGGAACTCTTGAAGGATTCCGGTTCAAACTTCAGGGGGATTGATTTCTCTGCCTGTATCTGAACTTTGTCCAACTGCTGCTTCACCAGCTTGGTTCGTCTTGGCAAACGCGCAAATCCTTCAGCATGAATGATGTTGTAAATATTCTTCTCCGACAGGCAGTGGCCCAAGCCGTCGAGGGCAACCTTGATATCGGGTACCGAGTAATACTTCTTTCGCATCTCGATGATCACCGATTTAGCTCCGGTTGCCTCCTGAGAGATCCTACGTCCGGGAGTGCTCTCCACGAAGAAGAAACGACCCGTTGGATCGACATTCAGCCTGGCCCGAAAAGCAGATACGAGGGAAGTAGCAGCCCGGTAGGTATACCCGAATCGATCGGCCACCTCCTGAGCGGAAGCGCCTTCAAGATAATACATCCGTAATGCTTCGTATTGCTTCTGTGCCACGGTTTTAGGCTCCTGAAAGAAAGTTGCTGGGTCCATTATTCTGTTTATTATTACCGTGATAAAGATATTTTATTATCACAATATGATAACAGAAAACGGCATGAATTTACCAACACAATGATTGATTGTTGTTTATAACTTTACAAAATAAAGACACGATCAAATTAAATGATAACTTAAAATTAGTATTAAATTAATATTGCCGTATCTCCAATTTTAGACTTGCCCTCGACGGTGTCGTAATTACCACAATGTCAGACTCTAACAGAGAGATTTTCGAAAACAGAAAAGCGGGGAATACGGTGGGTTAAGACTATGAAAATCTATGATCAATGTCAGATTTGATAGGGATTCAGACAGAATGCAAACCTCATCAGAGGTTTATTCTGAATTTAATAGAATAATTTCAATTTTAAGAGAAAGTCCTCAAAATTTTGTACGAATAAGGGTTATGACTATAAATAAAAATATGGGAGACTTTTCACAATATGGTTCGACAGTAGATTTGCTAAATAAAAGAAGGCAATCGGTATTAAATGCATTTAATAGAATGGCACCTGATTTGGGACCTAATCAAGTAAATGTGTTTTGGGATCCAAAAAGTTTGGATTCATCAATTGGATTGACTGGTTTTGTTAATCAATTAAAAAAACAATGAAAGAAAATAATAGTTCCCAAAATAGTTTGGAATTAACTAAGGACATAATCATCTCTGTCGATTTGATTCGAGATGCTATAAAGTTATTCGTATCCATTGGCAGTTGCCCGAATTCTTAACAGCAGATAGTGAGATAAATGCTAAAAATGAGATTCCTCAAGAGTTCACTTTTAATTTTCCTCATGCCTCAAAGCAAGTACTTCCAATAAATGAGAACTAAACGAAATTGTATTAAAGCTGAATAAAGTTTGAAATAAGTTGAACAGAATTCAAATAACATATTCGAATAAATATCATGGCTACGCAATTTGGAAAGCAAACCACAAATCTCGTCTTCGGACGAGTAATTGACAAACCAAACCATCCATTGTCAAACCTTAAAATGAACTAACGCAGCATGGAAACAATATCAGAAATATTAATCAAAATCTTTGTCGAAGCAATCCTTATCTCCGGCATTATCGGTTACTTCTTCAACAAACGAGAAGAACGCATGAAGAAAGCCATAGAAGAGGAATTCAGTAAACGCGATAAGTTTTTTGATACTCGCTTGACCTACAAATTGAGAGCATTAGAAGAATTGCTGGCTCCTATAAAACTGCAATTGATTCGCAGCAAAATCACGTTGAAAGGTTATGATGCTAATAATGAGTATCGGGAAAAAATTCTGAAAGAGTGCAATGAGACCATTCGAAGCTTGCTATTGGAAAGGGGCCATTTGATTCCGGCTGATTTAATGCCTTTTGCAGAAATGTTCATCAGTCATTATGATGAATGGCTTCAGTCTTATAGGGTAGCGAGAGAAATGAAAAATGACAGTGAGATTAAACATGTATTCACATATAACTTCCCGCATGAAGCCGAGAAGGCCTTCATGGATAAATACGAAATGTATCGAAAAGAACTTGAGATTGAAGGTTCATTAACATAAAGACCCAATTCTGAATTTTAAAACATTAAAATAGATAATCATGGCAAAGTCAACTGTTAAAAAAAGCAATAATCTTTCAGCGCTACTCCACTCTTCTGTAGCCATTAAGACCGGGTTGCAAACGAGTGAGCTGCCGGAAGAGCAAAGTGTGATTGTTGATAAGAGGCTTAATGAACACTTGCAGGGTGAGCTATTGCGTATTCGCGATGCTGCTATTTTGGCAGTACCTGTAAAGAAGGATGAAATAACCCTCCTCTTTAGCACGATCGGGACAGCCGATTATAAAGATCTCCTAGATAAGCCGCTGAACGAAGTGATCGAATCGGGTATTACTGAAAGCGATAAAATGAATTTCAATGAAGAAGAGCTTCGTCAGTTGAAAAATTCATTTGCAGCAACTACACCAGTTTCTGAAATAAGAAATATCCTTTATCTCGATGTTCCGCTTTCGGATAACCCAATTCTTGCCGGTAATTTACACGCAGCAAGGACTACCGAATATGAAAAACTTGTCGGATTAAATGCTGATACTTTATCATGTCTTACAGAGAAGGGGATACCTCTGGAAAGGATCGATGAAGCGACCCTGAATGAATTGGTGAAAGATAAGATTATAACTGGCACACAGAAAGATGATCTCTTTATGACCGCAAAAATCGGACTTATCAGCGGGGGCAACTTTGGTCTTATAAGTGCTGTAAAAGAAAAGAATATCAAATCGCCCCTTGATCTTGTATCATGGGGGAAAGAGGATTGGGTAAATCTAATAGAAGATAAAAAGATTGTGCTTCCACCAAGTGAAGAAAGCGCCGACACTTATGCGGAAAATATCCTAGGAACCATTGAAAGTTCCTTCCCTACTGAGTTTTTCCTTCATAGGGCCATAACCAAATTTCCCTCAAATGAACTATCCGATATTTCATTGGTAATTGAACCACTGTTGAAAAAGAATTTGAAACTGTTCGAAGGTAATACCAATGAAATAGTGCAACTAACAACTGAGGATTTGAAAGGTATCCAGGCGAATAAGAAATCGGAAATACTTGCCGGTCTTGAGTCCCTGAGGCCCATCGTTAATAGTTATCGCTATCTAGAAATCGCCGAAATCTTCGCGAGCAAGGACACCGTTGTAAACAAGAAAGCTGTAATAAATAATCGAATTAATGCACTCACCAGTTTTTATCAGAACAATCCCGACATTAATATCCGCGCAACCAATTTCAGTATCGACCTTTCCATAAAGAATAATGAAGCGATTGACTGGAAAGGGATCGAAGTGGCAACAAGACCATTGATCCAACGGCAAATGGCGGCTTTCCAACGCGCCCATATTATGGGAGAAAAATCGAATACTGCTGATCAATTGCTAAAAGAAGGATTCGATTCCGCCTTGCGGATTATTACTTTGACTGAGGAGAATTTTGTTAAAACTTCTGGTTTGGGAACTGAGGAAGGCCGGCGAGTGTATAAAAAAGCGGGAGGTCTTGCAGTCGGAGCGGCTCATTATTTCGCAGCAATACGGGATGGAGTAAAAGGAGTTTACCATAATACCAATGCAAGTAACCAATATCCGCTGGTGAATGACCTGAAAGAAATTGATGGCTTCGATGAACTCTTCGGGAGCCAGGATTTCTGCGACTGTGACCATTGCAGATCCGTTCTGTCACCTGCGGCCTATTTCTGCGACCTGATGTATTTTGTACAGGAAAACGTTTCCAAAAAAGTTTACACCGGAAGTAATGCATCGCATCCCCTCTATCTTAAAAGAAGAAGACCTGATCTGTGGACATTGAAACTTACCTGCGTCAATACATCCACCGAGATACCTTATCTGCAAGTCGTAAATGAGGTGCTGGAAAAATACCTTCAAACTGAATTAGGGATTGCAGATATTTATGAAGGCCTTGAAACAGCCGATAGGTCGATATTCCAGCCGTTCCATCTTAACCTTGAAGAGCTTAGGTTATATCTAAGTCATTTTGATATTAATTTATATGATGTTTATAATGAAATGCACAGCCCGAATCAGGCTTTGCATCGCGAAAAACTAAGGCTTTCTCCTGAGCAGTTATCTATAATCGTTACCAAGGATGCTGCAGGTGCAAAATTGCGATTCGGAAACAATGCACTCAACAATTTCAATGTGCAGGATTTCATTGGATATGCCGGTATTAGCAGATCTCAGCTTGATGACCTGCTAAAGACAACTTTTATTCCGGATATTTCACAAGTATCAGTCAAGTCAATCAAGGACCCGGGTGAAATACAAAAGAACAGCGAACAGCTAGATAATCTGACGGATGCGAGGCTCGACCTGATCCATCGCTATCTCCGTCTTTGGAAAAAAACAACCTGGACGCTTCGAGAATTTGACCTGTTGCTATCTTCCCTTAATTCTGCTGGACTGTTGAACAATCTGGAGGAAGTGGCTTTAGGATATGAAAAGATCCTGCAATTGGCGCAGCTAATGGTTTTCCAGGAACGTTTGGGTCTGGGCGTGGAAGAATTGGCAACGATTATTTACCAGCTACCTCAAAAAGCGATCGTCAATAATCAAATCGCATTTGCGTCGCGGATATTCGATCTGGACAAGATTGGCAATGCAACGATAATTGATAAAATGCCCTACTTGCTTGCTGGTCTCGGAATCACCGAAGGAGAACTACAGATATTGACATCATTATTGGCTATCGATCTTACCCAGCCAATTACGCCAATTATATTGTCTGACCTATACCGCCAGGCAAGGATCGCGAGAGGTTTGAAAATTTCGATTGAAGATTTAATCAATGCCATTGGACTCGTCCTGAATGGTCAACCGCCAAGAAGTCTTGAGGATATCCAGAGCCTTGCGGATTTTTCTGAGTGGATGCAAACAACACCTTTAAAAATTGCGGACCTGGTGTTTATCATAGATGGAACAGAAAACTCTTCCAATCAATTTAAAAACACTCGAGATAATATTACCCCGAAAGTGTTAGAGATCCAAACACAAGAAGGTGTGATGAAAGAATCCGATGCTGCCAATAAACTGGTTATGAAGCAATCCTTGTTGCGGGACTTTCTTCTAACAAACCTGAATCTTTCGACAGACCAGTTTACAAATCAATTCCTACCTAACCTTGTTGCTAATTCTTTTGATACTGCTTCCACTTCAGCGTTGAATGCAACTTTCACCAATGGAAGACCGGTTCAACCTGCGGATTTTGATGACCTGCTGGATCTCGTCCGCAAACTAGAACGCTATAACCTTCTTTTTATAAAACATGAATTCTCACCTGATGACATCAACTTTATTATTAGCCAAAAAACGGTTTTTGGTATTAATGATCTTAAGGCGTTAACTCTAACCGATATCACAAATATATCTCTGTACCGTGAATTGATAATGGAAAATGACGATACAGTTTTGAAAGTTCAAGTTGCCCTAACTGCATTTCAGGCTAACTCCAATTTTGTGGATAATGAAACTTCTCTTGCAGATTTATGGCAACAACCGGTAAGCCTGATCAAGTCTTTGTTGAACGACATGGCGCCTTCAATTTGTGCCATTGATGCAATCCGGCGTTTATGGGCTGCACTTAAACTTTGTAAAAAGCTTGGTATCCAAGGCGATTCCTTGGAGAAACTACTCAATACAGACTATAAAACGGCCAGTGGGGTAGCATTGGGCGCTTTTGCTTCGAAATACCCTGATGAAACGATAAGAAAAGGGAAATTGGAACCTTATGCTGATAAACTCAATACTTTAAAGCGGGATGCGCTGTGCGATTATATCATTTCGCGGGAGGATATATTCAAGTTCAAAGATCTGACCGATCTGTATGCTTTCTTCCTGTTGGATGTAGAGATGAGTGGTTGTTCCCGTACTTCATATCTCGTGGCGGCCATTACTAGCCTCCAACTTTACGTGATGCGATGTCTCACCAACCTGGAACAATCGGATCCAAACCTTAATCCTGCAATACCTGATATTAAAGTTTCTCCTACCAGCATACCTATTGATGAATGGGAATGGCGCAAAAACTATCGAGTATGGGAAGCAAACAGGAAGGTATTCCTTTACCCTGAAAATTATATAGATCCCACACTGCGTGATACCCAAACACATCTATTTAAAGAACTCGAAGACGAACTTCTCCAGCAGAAAATAACGAAGGAATCTGCTGAGATGGCGTACAAGAAATATATATCACAATTTGTGGAACTGACACGCATGCGGTATGCGGGCGCATATTATAATGCCGTATATGATAATTTCGGTTATGCTAGCCTGGGGCAAGAGGTAAATCCGATTTTTTACATCATCAATTCGGTCTTCTTTCCATCGGAATCAGATGAAAGTTGTTATTACCTTTTTGCGAGAACGAACGTATTGCCTTACCAGTATTTTTATCGTACATATAACCATAACCGTAAGACCTGGGGAAATTGGATAAAAATCGAGCTTGGAATCGAAGCAAAAGAGATTTCTGTGCTTGTTCATCGAGGTCGTTTATATATATTCTGGACAGAAGTAAAGAATAAAGAACTCAACAGTGTCAGCAGCGGAAATTCCTCTTCTGAGGGTTTTATTTTCACTGGCTTTGTAAAATATTCCTTCCTCAATGAAAACGGCAAGTGGAGTGCACCGCAACGGCTCAGATTAGGACAAGGCAACGAAATAGAGCAGAAGATATACGGCAGGGCGCGTGAAACTTCCCATTTTGATGTAGCCAGATGGGAAAAAGAAAAAGATGCAATCGTGGACTCATTCCAAGAAAAAGTTTTCCGCAAGCCATATTCCCACAGCCGAAAAATGGATATGAGTACACCAATCGGTCTTGGATTTATCTGGTCAAACGCTAAGTCGAACTCTACAATAATTTATACAAGTTTAGGATTTAGCTATACCGGAGAAGTGAGCGTTTTCAAATTCAGCTTCAACGTTCCATCCCGAAGCTTTCAAGTTGTCAATAATGATTTTTCATCTGCGGTTATTACCATTACTATTTCTGTAAGTTCAACTTTTCTGGGAATTAATATGCCTTTGCTTTCAGTAGATGGAACGATACAGATGTTTCCTGGGATGTGCCTTTTTATAACTAATATTTATGGTTTCGACGTAGCAATACCGGTAGAATTCCAAACAAACAACCTGACTCCGGCCATCAATGAATCCATCTTCAGGGTATCACTTTCACGTAATCTTATCACCAATCCGTCCGATCAGAATATTTTTGGCGGAAGCAATATCAGTACTTACAAGAAGGAGTATGATGTTGCTTATTCCGAGGATGGTAGTATGATTGATTATATCGAGAATGGCACCATGAATATGAGCCAGGATAAAATATCGCAGAGTAAGGAAGGGCTGGGGGGTATCCATAAGTGTAATGGCAATACATTCGAGTTTATTGCGGGAAATACAATTCTGACTGATGAGCTCGCTGACATTTTATATGCACGAGGTGTGGAAGAATTTCTCTGTTTGAAGACTCAGGAAATGACAGATAACACTGGGCAACAATTTGATTTCAGGGGGCCGTATGGCGAATATTACTGGGAAATATTTTTTCATATTCCATTTCTTATAGCTAATCATTTTAATGCAAACCAGAAATTTAAGGAAGCCAAATGGTGGTACGAAAGAATATTCCAACCGACAGCCGAGGAATCACCAGCAAGCCATAAACCTACCGATCATAACTGGCAGTTCAGAGAATTCAGGGGGTTAACTCCACAGAAATTGAAAGACATACTGACGGATGTAAAGGCTATCGAGGTGTATGAAAAGGATCCTTTTGATCCTCATGCAATCGCTCGGCTCCGTATCAGTGCTTACCAGAAGGCCATCGTGATGAGGTATATTGATAACCTGCTGGATTGGGGTGACTACTTGTTTGCGCAGGATACCCGCGAATCAATCAATGAGGCAGAAATGTTGTACAGGCTTGGGTTGAGTATTCTTGGTAAACGACCGGTTAAAATGGGGAAATGTGAAACCGCCGATGAGAACTCCCTGACGTATGAAAAAGTCGGGCCTGAAATAGGAAGCGGTTCAGAATTCCTGATCAACCTGGAGAATGTATATGCCGTGCAAATGAATGATTATAATGTAGGCCTAGGTATTGTCAAGAATTCCAAAAGTCTTGCGGCTGCTACAGGTAATGTGATGAAAGAAATCAATTTCCAGAAATTAGGCGCCAAGGCATCGATAATAAGAATGTCGGATGGTCTGAAGAATATTTCCCGGTCTGGAGGCGATAATACTGTTGCGAACGCTGCTGATCGGATGAATTATAAACTTTCTCAGGTTAAAGGCTATAATGACAGGATTTTATCAAAGGCCGCGGTACAGAAAGAGTATTCAAAGTGGCAGAAAACAGAATCTACCATTGACAAAAATAGGGAAATTGGCAATGTAGTTTTTAAAAAAAATCCGCGGTTCCCATCTTATGACCTAGTGAAACAAAGCAGCATGGTTTTTTGCATACCGGAAAATACTGACTTGTTAGCCTATTGGGATCGAGTTGAAGACAGATTGTTTAAAATCTGGAACTGTATGAACATTAAGGGAATCCGTCGCGGTCTTGCTTTTTTTCAACCTCCGATAGATCCTATGATGTTGGTGAGATTGCGCGCATCAGGGTTGAGCCTTGAAGATATTATGGCCATTATTTCGAATGGGGGTATAATACCAAATTACCGGTTTACCTACCTTGTGGAAAAAGCGAAGCAATATGCTCAGATTGTTCAGAGTTTTGGATCTTCTTTATTGTCAGCTCTTGAAAAGAAGGACTCAGAAGAACTTCTACTCCTTCGTACCGTACACGAAAAAAACATCCTCAGGTTAACTAAGGAGGTCAAGAAGAATCAGATCAAAGAAGCGAAATGCCAGCATCAGGCGGCCCAGGAAAGTCTTGCAAACGTGCAGAATAGGGTTGAATACTACCAGGGGTTGATTGACGCAGGACTTATTCCTTGGGAGATCGCGGAACAAGTTTCTAAATGGACGGCCGGGAGCATACGAACCGGGGAAGCCACTATGGGATTTCTTGCGAGTGTTTACGGCTTCCTTCCGCAGATCGGTAGTCCTTTTGCCATGAAATATGGTGGACAGGAATTAAAGAATGGCACAAAGGGTTTACAGGAAGCAATAGACGCTTTGGCGGCCATTGCCGACAATATCGCAATTCTTGCCGGTATGGAAGCCGGGCACAAGCGTCGTGAAGAGGAGTGGAAGCAGCAGCTCAAACTTGCTCAGCAGGAATACAAGCAGGTGAACCAGTTACTGTTAGCAGCCGAAATAAGAGAGCAGCTTGCAGAAAAGGAACTAGAGCTTCATGAGAAATCGATGGACCAATTGGATGAGTTGGATGACTTTTACAAAAATAAATTTACGGGACTGGGATTATATAATTATCTGGCTTCAGGGCTCAACCGTGTTTACCGGGAAGCATATAATATTGCTTATGACCTCGCAAAGCTGGCAGAACGGGCTTACCAGTTTGAACGGTATGATAATTCATTTTTTATCCAAAGCGGTAACTGGCAATTCGAAAAAGCCGGGTTGCTGGCAGGAGATCAATTGCTTCGTCAGTTGCTGGAACTGGAGAGAAAGTATATCGAAAATAATGTGCGGGTACCGGAGATAACCCAAAGCTTTTCATTAGCATTACTCGATTCCCCCCAACTTTTTCAACTCAGGCAGACAGGCACCTGCATAATCAAGATACCTGAACTTGCTTTTGAAATTTTCTATCCTGGCCAGTTCCGAAGGGTAATCAAATCGGTAAGAATCACGATTCCCTGCATAACCGGTCCGTACGCTAACATAAGTGCAAGACTCACTTTATTAAAAGGAGAGATAGAAGAGTCTGATAAAGTTGCGCCCATAGTAATTGCTATTGCAAAGGACACTTCGATAACAACAAGCAGCGCAAATAATGATGCCGGTTTGTTTGAACTGAATTTTCATGATGAAAGGTACCTCCCTTTTGAAGGGGCAGGCGCAATCAGTGAATGGCGGTTGGAACTCCCTTCTTTGTTAAGGTCTTTTAATTACGATACAATCCCGGATGTCCTCATTCACCTCAGTTATACTTCACTTGATGGAGACCGGTTTTATGCAGAGACTAAGTTGGTTAATGCACTGACTGCATATGCAACAAACGACGGATTATTCAGGGTATTCAGCCTCAGATACGATTTCCCGGATTCTTTTGCTACACTGCTTGCACAGACTGCGCAGTATACTGATTTTAATGTTGAAAAGCACCATTTCCCCTACATCCTATCGCAAAAGACCCTGGCCATTACGGAGACAAAGATTTACCTTAAGCCGAAGAAGCAGGCTACTGTTTCTGTTCCTGCCAGCTTGAAAGTCAATGGTAATAACGATACAACTTGGGCCGCGGGAGAGGATATTGCTCTAACAGGTTCAGATGGGAATACGAATAAAATCAAGGGTGGCAGTGTTACCCTGAATGGAGATCCAGTAAGAAAATGGACCCTTGATGCAGGAAACAATGGGTTTAATAAAAATGATCTTGAGGATGTATTGATCTTAATAAAATACAGCATAGTTTAACCATTGTCATAAAACTTGTAACAAAATGGCAACATCAAAAACAAAAGATTTTGTAGTAAAGGGCAATAATTCGAATGCTTTGTTTACGCTTCAAGCTTATCGTGGTGATGGAATGTTACTCTTAGCCATGAATTGGAAAAGTGGAAATCCACCAAAAGATTTTGTGGGATTTTCAATTGAATATAAGGAGCCAGGAGGCGATAAATTCTTTGCCCTAAAGAATCGGTTGTCTTTTCCCGATGAGAAAGGTAAAGTAAGAAAAGAGAGCCTTTCATCTCTTCAAGCGCCATTTCAGAAGTTCCGTTGGGTTCACTTCCCACGAAATGCTGAGCTTGAAGGAGACTTTATTTACAAAGTTAAACCAGTATTTATGAATAGTCAGGATGAGCTTAGCTTTGGTGAATCACAACAGGTTGCAATACAATTGAACAGGGATACCTATCAAGGAATATTAAATGTTGCCTTTACTAGAGGATTTGTTTCTTCCCAGGCTTTTATTGATAAATATGAGGCTGAAGGTGGGATAAAAGCATTGCTCCCAGACAAGGCGAAAAATGGGCTTAATTTTAAACCAACTCATCCTGAAGTGACGGAAGCTTTACAATGGATGGGCTTTGAAGCTTCTAAATCTATATTGGAATTACTTGATGAAGCCATTACAGATGAAAAGGCAGAAGTAAAGGTTGTTGCATACGATTTAAATCTCCCCGAACTAGTCACCCGTTTTGAAGAACTTGGCAGCAGGTTGAAAATAATTATTGACGATAGTGGTGATCATGGTAAAGACGATTCAGCAGAATCTGAAGCACAACAACGATTAATGAAATCAACCGGTGGAAATGTGAAACGTCACCACATGAGTAATTTACAACACAACAAAACAATTATTGTGAATGGCCCCAACATAAAAGCTGCTGTTTGTGGTTCTACTAATTTTTCATGGCGGGGATTCTATGTTCAGGCAAATAACGCAGTTATTGTAAATGGTGCAGATGCAATTAAGCCATTTTTAGATGCCTTTGAAAACTATTGGAAGTTTGATACAGTTAATGAATTTGGGAATACAACTTCAGCAGAATGGAATGATTTATTGCTTTCAGGAATAAATGCAAAGATTTCCTTCTCTCCTCATGCAGCAAATAATGCCTTACTTGATGAAATTGGTGCTGATATGATGGACAATACTCATTCAAGCCTTTTCTATTCTTTGGCATTTTTATTTCAGACCTCTGGCCCCATTCGTGAAGCAATTTCAAGGTTGACGGAGAACAATAACATTTTTGTTTATGGTATATCAGACAAGAAAGTTGGTGGTTTAGATTTTCAAAAACCAGATGGGAATGTGGCTCCAGTCTACCCTTCCGAGATCTCGAAAGATTTTCCGGAGCCATTTCATTCAGAGCCGGTTGGAGGAACTGGAAATCGCATGCACCACAAATTTTTGGTGATTGATTTTGATAAGCCAACGGCACGTGTATATTTAGGTTCCTATAATTTTTCGCCAACTGCGGATGTAAAAAATGGTGAAAATTTACTCCTCATAAGAGACAGGAAGATTGCAGTGACTTATATGATCGAGGCATTACGCATTTTTGACCATTACCATTTCAGGATAGCTCAAAAGGAAGCTAAAAAGGCGAAAAAGGTATTAGCTCTTGCAAGGCCGCCCCTCCAAGATGGGGATAAAGCTTGGTGGGAGGAATATTATTCAGTCAAGATAAAAATCCTTGATAGGGAGTTATTCTCGTAATATTTAATAAAATTGAGTTTCTCATAAAGCATGAGCTATATTGAGCATCCACCTAATTGCGATATGGAGTCACTGAGAATTGAGCCTGGCCAGCAATAGGCAGAATATCAGCAATTAATGAGCATCAGTCTGAAAGTTACCCCAGTATTAGCCTTGGGCGGTTAACCTGTTAAATCTATAATGTGTTCATTTAATTTGTTTTTGTGCAAAACAATTTCGATTTTTCGATGGTAACCGACTTTTTCTCATAAATAATCTGATAATCCCGCTCGGAAATTTTAATTAAAGGGATGAACATGGTCGTCTCTTTGTGACAGACCCGGATAGACAGGTTAGATAAAACGGTACTGTTGAGCAGTCCGTTACGTATTTAATTAAGCAATCCATTACGGAGTTAAAATGGTTGGAATTCAGACGATTATTGTGATTGTTGCTGAATCCGGAATCGACTGCTCGCCGGCTCCGGAATATCTACTACAAATCAATTAGACGAAGCCTGTAAGAAGCATGTTTCTAAATGCTCAAAATGTAAAGCAATAATCCTCGAATCCTGCGAGCTTCTATAATCAATAAGGTGTATCGCCCCAGGTGGATATTTAGAACACCCTATTTAGAAAAAAGTTTAACATAATTATTATGATATCGATATTTTTAAGTCAGCATGTTAAAAACAGATGAATTAACTATATAATGCCCGTTTCAAAAAGTTGTTTTAGAAATAGCGAACTAGTATGTGCGGCAAATCTTTTATGAGAATCGGTTTTTTGATAACCATTATCCATTACCGATTTAAATATAATTGGAATTGTTTTACCATTATTCGCAAATTGGCACGCCCTAGCTATACCATAGCTTTCCATTTCAACAGCTGCTGCCTTTCGATTGATATTTTGTACAACGCTTTTAAAAAAGTCCAATTTATCAATTACCATTGTGCTGCATGCAAATGGTGCCAGGTGAATTTTAATTGGGGAGTTCATGTGCTTAATTGATTGATTTATTGCACTTTCAATTTCAGGGATCTTTCTAGTTAATTTGTCTATTGTCAAAGTATCAATTTGAATCATTGCGTCATGCTCAATCTCAAACTTTTCTACGGTTAAGGAAATCTGATTACCATCGATGTCAAAAAGGTGGTTGAAATCAACTTGATTTTGGTTTTGATCATACAATTTTAATGGAGTTACCTTCCCATGTTGATCCTTCCTTCCAATATCAGATAACTTTCCCTTTTGTAATGTAAAAATCTGATTTGCAACAACAATATCACCAAAATTTAAATCACTCCTACCTGCACAAACTCCAGGCATAAGTAAGTATTTTGGCTTAAACAATTCTAACATCTGGGTTGAGATTACAGATGCATCCACCATACCAGTCGCATTGAGAACTGAACCAACAATAATCCTCTTCCTTTTATCTGAGGTCTTCCCAAAATAATACTCCTTTTTTTTTGTTTTAATAATATTCTTATCTAAGAATTTTAAAACTTCTTTAACCTCCTCGAATTCATCTTTATACAAAGCCGTTATAATCCCATAATAAGCCTTGGGTAAACCTTCCTTGGCCAATTTCACCGGCTTTCTCTCTTGCGTACTTTTTTTTGGCTTTCTTGGTTTTTCAATTGGGGTCATAATTTCCTTTTTTGTATATAAACGTATATTGTCATCCTGGACCTGAGTCAAGATTTGGTGATATTTGTAAATATTAACAATTGGGATCTCGGATGCCACCATTTCATGTTTAATTCTTTCGGCACTCCCTTCAGATACATATAATTCATTAATCAATGGGTACCTTTTTTTAATACCAGAAGCTATATATCTCTTTATACCTTTTATACCTTCCGTATAAAAAACATGTACAACAAGACAAATATAATCAAGTTCGTCTGTACTATCCAATGCAGCCTGAAATGTAGGTAAATCCTTTATCGACTTAAACCCCTTTACTAATAGCTCACCAGCAATAAAATTATATGTCTTTTTAAAATTTTCTTCCTCGTCAAAAACGTAAAAGACTACTTTTTTAGAATCCATTTTGGTTACTTTTAAAAGTGAATAATTGATGAAAAGTATTCTCGTTAACCTTTCTACAAACATATGTAAAATCGAAGAACGAAGAGTCCGACATTTCTTTAAGACAACGTATACCTTCGCCACTTCCAGCATTAATAATGTCCTTTTTAATTCTATTTTCGATCTCTAATTCATAAATACTGCCTTTCCGTTGTAATTTTAATATTATGCAATTTGCGGAAGCTAAATCAGCGTTGTTCTTTAAATTTGTGATTAATTCATCGATTATCAAACGATCAGTGTAGAATTTTGGAATCCAAATCTCAATCGCTTTATCAATCTCTATTGGTTTTTCCACTATCCATTTATTAGTTAATTTATTTAGTTCTCGACACAAATCTATATAGAAAGAATAGAAATTAATCGTAGGAGTCTCAATTAGCATATTGAAATCAGAATCAACCTCAATGCTAGCTTGTATTTGAACAATACTTTGTAGGATTAACGAAAGCTTTTCTTCTGATAATGAATTTGTATTGTAAATAAAGAAATTTTCTTCAATATAGGAAAGTTTACCTCTCATCACGGAATCTGTCATATTTACGAAGTGGTAATAAGGATAAGGCTTTAGATATTCCGGATATTTTTTTGAGAAACTAATTATTGGATTCATAAATTCAGACATCTTATGCCAACAGAATTGAATTATCTTCATAGTATCTTCAGTTGGCACAATGTTTTGCTTGAGCTCTTCTATACAGGTACGCAATATTCCAATAAGCTTTGTAACGTTGTGATTGAAGGTTTCTTTCTTATCATGAAGTAATTTACTTCGCTGCTCAGTATAATTATCGCGAAGTCTAAGCAATTGATTTTTAAATGTATCCCTTGTTGGTAAGGTTGTCAAAAAGTAATAGAACCTCTTTAATTCCATTTTATGTTGCTCGCTTGTTTCGCTAAGCTGATATATCAATTCCTTTATCTGCTCGGAGTTTTGCTTAAAGAGGATTTCGTTTGCATTTAATGGAAAATATCCAAGCAATTTGTATAAAACGTAATAAACAGAATGACCTTGATCTCCAAGAAACTGAATTAAAACCTCAAAATTTTGACGAAACTTCAATTTTTCAAACAGATCACTATTTCTAAATACAATAAAAAATAAATGAACAAAATCCCGTTTACTCCACTTATAGGTCAAATCCTCTTCGATATTAATTTTTCGATTCCCCTGTTTTGGATTCCCAAAAATAATAGCATCAATAAATTCCATCATTTTATCGATAACATCTGGACAGATTTGTTTAATTCTGACAAATAAATATGGTTCATAAACTATTACCGAGCATAATAACTCGATTTCCTTAAATCGCTCAGGTGATTTCTTTTTCACCTCATATTTTCTGATTAAATGATCGAAAAATTCAAAGCTTTCGGTAAAAAATTTATAACCCGTGATTTTACCTACTTCATTTCTAACAAGAATAATTTCCTTTTTTGGGATGAGTTTAGGATTTGATCTATATCTAGGTAGAAAAGAATAATCCTTGAAATTTTGCATTGATTTAGGTTCCAATGCTTTCATGATAGAACTTGCTATCCTTTTAATGGCATTCGGAGTATTTTGGATACTAATAATATTTTGAAGCCAATTCCTCTCAAGTATATTTGGATTTTCATCTAAATAGTAAGTCGGTATATGCCAATGAGACGCAAAAAAAACTTGAACTGTTACATGCGGAACTCGCACCTTATTAACGATACTTAAGAATTCCCCTTTTCGATCATTTATTCTTCCAACAAAACTTAATACTACAATATTTTTAGGTGAAAATAAGGATACTTCGTTAATCATCTGTATTAAGGAATCCCCAGTACAAGATCCGTCATCGAGAATCAAAACATTAAAGCCTTCTATTTTCCATTTTAAATGTTTAATACTATTTGGGAAAATCCATCCCTCAATCGTATTAAACCTTTCTAATTTATATATCTCAATCGACTGGTCTTTAAATATGCTATTAATTAAATAATCAAAATCAAAGAATTTAATGGCCGAGTATTTTGGGTAGAATATTTTTAGATTTTCGCCTTTTAGTTTAATAGATGCAAAGATTTCTTTAATCAATAAATTGTCAAGTTTTTTAATAATAATATCAGTGTTAAAGAAATAGGGATGAATGACGTTATTATAAGCCAAATATCCGATAAAGATATCATCCTCGCTAATATATTTAAGAAAATCGCTATTCTTCAACAACACATTATCGTAATGGACCTTATTAATACTTTCTCTAATTGGAATATTTGTAAATGGATCTACTCTTATAACCATCCTTGTTTGCAAGTCCGCTGTAATTTTTGCGTGATCTCTAAAATATTTTGGTATTGGATGATTAAATAAAGAAATTAATCTTTCTGCAAAATTAAGTAAAAATTCTTTGGAAGTGGAAAATTCCGGGTCAATCGAATTGGCAAAAACTGCAATAAGGTCTAAGGTACATCCCTTTTCAGTTAAAGCCTTATCAATTTTTGTTGAAAGAATTCCAGTTGAGATAACATCGCAAATTAAAATATATCCAAAGCCAATTTCTGGATGTGCAATCCTATCATCCAACTCAAAAGAATGGTAATTGTCTATTCTTATAAAATCCTTTTCACTAATATTAAATTGCCTAGAAAAGGAATCTAGAATTTTATGACTGCTAGAAGTAATTCCAATAAATTTGTATTTTTTTTGTGCATCACGCTTTTGAAGAATTTTATCATACAATATATTAGAAAGTAGATCACAATTTTCAATATCGTTTAAAATATCAATTAACTCAAGGAATTCATATTGATAGTAATTTCCATTGTTTAGGTATAAAAAATTAGGGTCTTCATGTTTTAAACAATTTGCCTTTTCAAAGAACTTATTTACAGTGTCAAAATCAGATGCTTTATATTCAGAACGATAATAATCGATAATTTCTTGTCGATTTGGTAGTTTGCTATTCAAATTCCCATGTTCATCAAAGAAATTGATCTGTCCAACAAGATTATAAGGTTCATTGAAATCACTTTTTATTAAGGAATGAAATTCAAACAAATCCTCATTAAGTTTAGCCCTATCGTGTTCATCGTAAATACCTAACCAATAAAGCATCAAATTTTCTGATTCAAAATCGAAATAAATAAAAGGGAGCGGATGTATTTTAAAATTCTTATCCGTCAAAGATAAACTCAATAATTCTTGACTGATTTCGCGCAAAAGTTCAATTTTTGGTGGATAAAGAACTATTATGTTATTATTTATGTTGAAATCATAGTTGGTCAATAGAAAATATATTAGCTTTTTTGTTAGCCGTAAATCAAGCTCACTTTGTCTAAAGCTAAGGTATGTAATCGTTGCCGGCGGGCAATTAAAGCAACGATGTACTTCTCTTATTAAATTCGAGTATAGATCACTTTTTCTATTATTAATATTGTTAATTATCTGCCGAAGATTTAAATATTTTTTAGTGTCACTTTTATAGGAAGGTTTGGTAATAATTGGTTTTAAAGCCGATGTATCAATATCTGTTCCGAATGGTAATGCCGGTAAATATATGGTAATTAAAGTTCCTGGGAAATATTGGTTTTTGTCTCCAAAAGTGGAAAATGCAGATTCAAAATCCTTATTGGTCCAAAAGTCGTATGTAATTTTGCCAAAATTACTTCGAACAATTAGAAGCCCTCTAAATCTTTTGACAATACATAGAACATCGAACAATCCTCTTGGTATTGCACCATCAATCATTTCTTGCTGGAGAATAATTGGATGTCGGGATGATTTAGGAGAAAAAGCATATTTCAATATGTCATTCTCAATATCAACTTGTGTTGATGGATTGGGATGAGCCAAATCGTATTCCTCCCTGAGGGTTTCAACAATACCCTTGCCAAAATCCAAAAAGGAATATTGAATAAGCGAGTGATTAACAAACGAAGATGTTTTATCATTGTAAAAGAAATCCTTTGTTGAAGGAATTTCTTCCAATATGAAGTTCTCCGCTAGGCGGTTTTGAATTTTAGCCTTTGAATATGTTTGTTCTTCTAATTTACCTTTTAGCGCTAATGTTAGAAACGCCCAGTCTTCTTTAGATTGAAAGATCGAATTTTCAAAATGGTCTAAAAAGTTTTCATAAATTTCCTTACTAATAATTGAGCCCAATACATTGTTTATAAATGGATGTTGGCAACCATAATTCGTGATAATTTCCATGGTTGCCTCATTGAGCGTATGATATTTATGTAAAATTTCGTCTATGTCTCGATCCTTATAATTGGCAATCTTTTCGAGGCAAACAAAAGGGGTAATCCCAAACCTATCATAGATTTTTGGTTTGGTTAAGTTAATACTATGGACTCTTTTAAGAGATTCAATAGAATCCTTGTCAATACCGAAATATTTTTTAAAATCAGCATTTGGGGCCACTTTATAGAGATTCCAAGTTTCCCATATTTCAACAATTTGTACGGCTACACGCCTTGGAAGATCAAGGGTTGAGACGCCCTCACTTAAAAACGTTAATTCAAAAGTAATATCGTTCGCAACAAAATATTTTAGTAAACCGGTAATTAGTAAGAGACCTGAATTTGAAATCCATTCAATTTCTGACAAATCAAAATGATATTCATCGAAAGGATTTCTTAAATAATTCGAATATATGGAATTTACAAATTCATCGATTTGTTGTTCTGAAAATCTAGGGCCAAGTTTAATATTCATTATTTTGGATTCTTTTTTGTTTCAATACTTAAGGCTAGACACGCCGACCAAAATGACCACCCTCTGCCGATTCAAACTGACCACCCTTCGCCGAAGTAGCTGACCAGTCACTTTTTCTTTTCTTCAAATCGATCATTCATGCTGCAATTAGTCGTATTTCAAAGATACTTTTTTTGTTAATGCAATTCAATCATGTGCTTTTTCTTGTCAGACAGTTGCTCACGCAGTGAGGGTCCGGTAAGTTCCATGCGATGGGCAGTGTGAACAATCCGGTCCAGGATGGCATCTGGTACGGTCTGCTCACCAATGATGTCATGCTAGACGGATACCGGCCACTGCGAGGTGATGATGGTTGAGTGCTTGCTGTGTCGATCTTCAACGATCTCCATCAGTGCAGAGCGATTAAGATTGTCAAAGGGCTGTAGCCCGAAGTCATCCAGGATCTGGGGGTCGTGCTTTTCGATCCGGGCGATTTCTTTTAGGTACGAGCCATCTGCTTTTCCCATTTTCAGCTTCGATATAAGTTTGCCGGTATTGGTGTAAATGACCTTGTATCCCAATGTGCAAGCCTGATTCCCCAGTGCCGAACCATTATAGCTTTTTCCGACGCCGGTTTTGCCGGTGATCATGATGTTTTCGGCCTTGTCAATAAAGCCGCATTTAGCCAGGCGCATCGTCTGGTTCTTGTCCAGGTTGCGGTCCACATCGAAGAGGATCTGTTCCATGTTCGCGCTGTAGCGGAACTTGGCCGAGCGCAACCGCCTTTCGATACGGCGGTTGTTGCGGTCATCCACCGCGATTTTCGCAAAATTATTATCAATCCATTCTGTCCCATTGTCAGGTGAATATTCTAAAATAACTCTATTCTCATCAATATAAACTTCTATTGCCATAGATTAAATTGTATTAGTTTTCGATTATCATAAAAGTGTGCCCACGTATAAATTTCATTTAAGCGATATGCCTTAATTGGGTCTAATACAAAATATTGTATAGCCAATCTCAAATTGTCATTTGGTAAAACTTTCATATGGATAAAAATAGCCATTTCTTCCGAATCCTATTATAAATAATGCCCTTTCCTCATACATCGGGGCAAAAATGGACTTGGTAACCTCCCCACATTATGGGAAATTTATAAAAAATATTCTGATACAAGCTATAAAGGCATTTTCACAAAAGAAAGTTTAGATAAGTTGAGGAATTTTGATACACCGCACCTGCTCCCGTATCCTTATTGTATAAAGATACTGTGGATGCTAAAAGGTTGCTACAATAATATCAAAAAAACAAGACGCAAAATTTGTAAAAATAGGATCCCTCTGAAATTTTGAAGGGTTAAATCAGAAGTTAAATATAGTGGAAGTATTTCTCACCGTTGGTAGTTTTACTTTACTCCCTCGTTAAACTTTGTTCGATTCGATTAAATTTTGGACTAAATCCATTAGGCAGCACGTAGAAGTAACTTCTGAATGAAATCACGAAAGTGGGGACATTTATTAATTATTATATCCAGCCCTATCTCCAAAAGAATTAAGTTTCCTTCAACAATCTTATCATACGACTTATAATTAGAGATTATTCTTTTAGAGGGAGCCGTCAAATAATGCTCATTAATACTTTCCGGATTAGGATGGGCATCTATAATTTTTAGAAGTTCTGGGATATTCGCCTCAGAAGGATTTAAAATACTACAAAACCCAATTTTATCTGCAAAATGGAAGGATTCAAATTCATGCAATTGAATAAATGGTAAAAAGTTAGGCGGCGATCCAATAAATTCGAATAACTGATTTTCAAGAAATTCAACTTTTTGAATGGGCTGAAGAAACTGAAGTCTTTGTTCATAGCCTGGAAATCTTGATGGTAGTCCATAGTAATCGATCATTGTAGTTACTATGCCATGTGGAGTACTTCTAATTATTCTTTTAAGATCAGAAATAAAAAGGTCAAAATTCGAGTTGCTTAGTCCACCTTTAAAGTCAGCTCCATTCCTTATTCGTTTCGTAGTAATAATTTTTGGGGACAAATAAAACTCATATGGAGTAAAATAATTTGATAATATTTCTTTCACGAAATACTCCTCTGTTTGACCTTCAACTAAAATATTTACGACCATCTTAGGGTCTCCCTCCAATAATGTTTTTCTCCCAAGCTTCTCCTATGCTATAATCGCTAAGCCATGTGCTAATCTCATCTTCATCAACCCTGCGAAACACAGAACAATTATCCTTGCGATCAACTACAATTATATCCTGAGGGTTGAATTGATTTAACAGAGTTACAGATTGTGTAGATACAATGATTTGGGATTTGGTACTGGCCTTTCTTAATAAACCAGAAAGTAACCCAA
This sequence comes from uncultured Bacteroidota bacterium, assembly GCA_942493265.1. Taxonomy (GTDB): domain Bacteria; phylum Bacteroidota; class Bacteroidia; order Bacteroidales; family UBA12481; genus UBA12481. Next base: position 4,957,642 of record OW818688.1, on the reverse strand, counting down.
TTGCCGCTGGATGTAATCCGAGTTCAGGCTCATCAATTATAATTGTGGCTGGAGGTGTTGGTTGAAGGAGTAAAGTCGTTAAGGCAATAAATCTTAAAGTCCCGTCAGATAACTGGTTAGTACTAAAAGTGTCATCAGCTCCCATCGGTTTCCATTCGAGTCTAATATTATCGGGGTTAAGAAGCAAGGGCTCCAGAACAAACTCCTTAAAGAATGGTGCTGCTTGTCTTACGACTCCTTCTATCAATTTCAAGCTCGTGGGATATCTGTTTTTCAATAAGAACAAAATCGAAGCAAGGTTTTTGCCTTTGGAGTGCAGCTTTTGATTGTCATGAATATTACAGCTTTGTTTTAGGGGGGAGTCTTTCCCTGTGTCATGGAAGTGATAGACCTCAAAACCTTTCATGGCTGAGCTTACATAACCTGGAATCCCTTCATATCTATAACTGGCTTTATGACGGTAGACCATTTCATCCAATTTCGATTCGGAATAGCCATAACTTGGGGGTGTAACGTGATTTGATTTCATAAAGGAAGCTACCTCCTTTGTAAAGAAAAAAGAATCCACATCATTTGGAGTCAATTCTATATCGTATGCGTTTGAGGTATCAAAAAAAAGTTGCCCTCCCATTGAAGAAGACACTTTCCTCCCAAAATGGAGAAGGTTGTTCGCGCCCGCTTCCGATGCGATAAAGACTTGTAAATTCTTTTCAGCAATGTTCCTTAAAAGGTTGAGAAAAGAAATGAAATTAGACTTTCCAGCTCCATTTGAACCGATAAGAATATTTAAGTCTTGAAGTTTAAAATCATTCAAGTACTTAATCGACTTATAGTTAAATATCGTGATCGACTTTATTTTCATTCCAAGTTACATTGAGTTCAAATATAGGAAAACTTATGTGCGAAGCGTCTAGATTTTTCTGGTTCTATGATCCCTTTTTAGATTGACACCTTTCCCATTTCATATAAGATTTTAACACTATCCGTTTCATCCGCCAATGTCGTCAACTTACTCTTCCTCTTATGACGATTTGGCACTTCTATTAGAACAGCTCTGACATCGGATTCCAAAGCCAATATCCGTTTGCCGATCCTCCGACCATGAATAACACCCTCCGTTGAACAATTACTCAGGGTCGTCATCACAATATGAATGAACTCACAAAATTCTTGGCTAATTAGCCGTCTGTTGTCAGGAGGTGGTGCGGAATTCTGATGACACTCCATCACTACGCCACGGATAATCTTTTTGAGATCATCTAATGAACAGATGATCATAATTGCACTTTCCATGATACCTTTATCATTTTAAGCAAGATATGGAATATTTTAATGTCTTTCACCCGGGAGCATTACTAAAATGACAAAGTTTTCCGATCCGCTCCCTGTAAAAGTTCATCATCTGATTCGATGAAGGGATCATACCAATCCGCCTTTCCTCTAGCCCAATGGATCCATTCCCTTTTTTCTTCGTCTATGGTGTGGTTCTCTTTCTCTTTCTTCTCAACCAAGTCGATGAAATGTCGGATTATCTCGGTTTGAAACCGACGCTCTGATTTTGCCAGTAAATTCTTAAAATCATCCAGTTCCCTTTGTTTTCTTGCCTGCCGCACTTGTCTGATTCGTTCCTGCTCTTTACGTTCATCTTCTCGATGTTGGTTTTCATCCCTACACCTTCGTATATCTTCAGCATACAGCTCAAGTGCCCTAATTATTTTATGAAGTTTAGATTCCAGCTTCACCGTTGTATCCATACAAACGACCTGAGGATAAGTGGTTCCAATATCAAAATATAGCCTTCCCGTTGGTTTGAGGTCGAAGCTCGAATACCTATCAGTCGTTTCTACCCGATCTCGATGTTCCTTTAATCCAAAACCCATAGATACACCAAGTATCACAACGACGATTTGACTGGACTCGTATGAAAAGGAATGACCTCTTCCCCGTAGTGCCTTTATCAGTGTATCCATCAACAATAATGCACGATGTATGTGTTCTTTCCCAACCCTAATTGCCAATTTACCAGACTCCGTTTCAATCCTCTCTCGACTTCTCCTATAGTCATCTTTCCGATTGAGGCTATCCCTTGCTTCCACAACCAGGGGATCAGGATTGGTTAAAATATGCGGAACAACCAGGTTGATTGATTTATCGTTTAAGATATCTCTCTCCTTAGCAACAGGACTGAATGGATCAGCCTCCCAACTGAAGAGAATTTCTTCTTTTCCTTTATAATCAGTTGGAAGTTCTTTCCGCTTTTCGAATTTTCCATTTTTAACATTTTCCCAATACCAATATCCGGGCAATGGGATCACCATCTCTTCACATGTCTTGTAGAAAAAATGGTTGCTAATACCAAACCTTCGACAAATGAACTGAGATGGGGTTGACCAAACCAAATCGTACAGTTCCTGACGGGTTAAGACATTCGATTCCATGACTTTTATGGGTTTATTATCACTAAGTTAGAGAATCAGAGAGATTTAAAATTCAGATCGAACATGGGAAAAATGCTCCAAAAATCAATCTCCGGTGGACCTTCTTAAATAGCATTTGCGGATTCTGAAAATCACCGAACGGCGAAATTTGTTTACCACCCAGCCAGTAGCAATTATCAGGTTTTACGGAAACTTTCCCAAAACCTTATACGACCAATTGGACTATTGGACAAACTCAGATGTCGATTATTGGACATCCCGTACGCTTTTCCATCCATCCCGAAAATAACGTGCTGAATTCTTTTAAAGCTGGAGGTAAGGTAATTAAGTGCCTGATTGCTTCATCAAACACCTACTTTGGTGAAGCAATCTTTAAAACCAACACTACCATCCAATCAAACGAAGAGTTTAATATGATAATTATATTAACTTTAACCAAAACCAAATCAATATCTCTTTTAGAATGAAGCCCGCGCTGACACTGCTCCCTCAAATAAATTAATTTCCTAATCTACTACAATGGATGCCAAGAAGTACTATTTAATCCTACTAATCTCCGCCGTTGTAAATACCCTGCATGCTCAACCTCAAATTATGAGTGTCCTCCCATTGTCCGGTCCGGTTGGATCTTCAGTAAATATCACTGGTTCAAACTTCAATGAACTCGCCAAGAACAATATTGTATTTTTTGGTGCCACTCAGGCTGTTGTAACTTTTTCAAGTTCTACGTTAGTGTCAGTTATGGTACCATTTGGCGCCACCTATGAGTATGTTACTGTTACAGATTTGGGAACATCATTATCTTGTCTATCACCCTTGCCTTTTTGCCCTACCTTAACATGCACATATCCATTGCATGCAGGATGGTTGAGCAAGAGAATTAATTTTCCAACTGACAAGCCCCCATTTCGGATGGCAATTGGTGATATAAATGGAGATGGAAGTATAGATCTTACTGTTGGTTATGAGGAGGATAGCATAGTGTCGATATTCATAAATGCCAGCAGTCCCCGGACTATTTCGTTTAAACCAAAGATTGATTTTATCTGCGGTTCTCATACTCAAAGAATTTTATTGTGCGATTTGGATGGAGATGGGAAACCGGACATTGTCGTAACTAATGGAAATCATAATACCCTATCGATCTCTAGAAACACTTCCGATAATGGGATGATTTCCTTTGAAACAAAAATTGATTATTCAACGGGTCTTTCCCCAAACGCAATAGCTATTGCCGATCTCAATGGAGATGGCAAGCTAGATATTGCTGTGGCAAATGAGGTGTCAGCGACCTTTTCAATATTTATGAATAAGAGTGACCATGGAAGCATCTCTTTTGTCGAAAAACATGAAATATTGGGAGGTGAAGGCCAAATCGCATGTGGGGATTTAGATGGGGACGGGAAATCCGATTTAATAGGTCTTGGGTTTGCTCTAAGAAATACAAGTTCAATAGATTCAATATCATTTGCACCAAAGGTGGCATTTGAAACAGCATCCTCAAATGAATGTATAGCACTTGGAGATTTAGATGGTAATGGAAAATTGGACTTAGCTATTGCGAGTAGCGGTAATACCGTAGCAATTCTCGAGAACAGAAGTGACTTTGGACGTATTTCTTTTGCGGACCCTGTAGAATATGATGAAATGTCTTCTTCCTACCTATCCATTGCTGACATGGATGGTGACGGGAAACCTGAAATAATTACAAGCTATGGAATTTTAAAAAATGTGAGCACTGTTGATTCTATTTCCTTTGCTAATTCCATAATCAGTGCGGGCCAAACGGCTGCTAAAATTGCAATAGGTGATTTTGATAGTGATGGGAAATTGGATATTGCTGCCGTGTCCAATAATTATAAAAGAGTTTCGATACATAGGAATCTCATTTCTCCACCAACACCTAGTATATGTATTGTATCGGTTGATACAGTTTCAAAAAAAAATGTAATCATTTGGTCAATACCATCAAGCAATTTTAAAGGGTACTACAATGTATATAAAGAAGTTGCTACCAATAATTTTGATCGTATTGGAAGCGTTCCTAATGGCATTTCTTCATTTATTGACTACATGAGCAAACCTGAGTCGCACGGAGATAAATACGTGATCGAAGAAATCGATTCTTGTGGAAATGTTTCGGGAAAAAGTGAATACCATATGACAATGAATCTTGTTATTTCTAACTATGGTAATACAACCGGATTGACCTGGACTCCTTATAAAGACAATAGTGGTGAATTCATTCCCGGGAAATATTATATCTATCGAGGATCCAAAATAGGTCAGATGCAGTTGCTTGACTCCATCTCTGCAAGTTTTACCAGTTATAACGATGTCGAGGTACATGGTTCATTTTATTATTTGGTGGCTGTTAGAAAACCAGGAGGGTGTTTGCTAAAAACAGGCTTTTCTGAATCATTCTCAAATTTTATAAAGAGCAATACTTCAAGCATTTTCGAATCTTATCCTCGATCTTTACAATTTTACCCAAATCCAACCCGCGGAATTATAACAATCGCTACTGATGAAATTGCAACTATTGAAATACTTAATATTCAAGGAATTGTTCTAATTGGAGGGGAATCGATCAATTTTAAGAGTGCTATCGATCTGTCTAAATTGTCCAATGGATTGTATTTTCTCAGGATTAAGATAGGCAAATCCACAACTATAAAAAAATTAGTAAAGATTAGCTGATTTTTAAAAAGATGGGGTATGTCTTAACCCGCTATAAGTTGGACACTTTTTTCAAAACAGTTCTGTACTTTTTCGCTGTCATTCTTCCCCTGACTGGAAAAAACGAAAGGGTTGACAAGTCAAGGCCAATTGAAGAGGCCAGTCATTCCGGGGTTGTGGAGAATTCTTTTCCGAACCCATGAATCCCCTGGGCTGCTGCATTTTTGGCGATCAAATAAAATCGGCGACAGTTGGCCAATATGATTGGCTGACGGTAGTCAAACCTGTCCGGCGCAAGTTGATTTTTTAATCGACGTATCCAACTATGGGTTATGCTTTCAGGGATGTCTATCATAATTTTGATTGTTTGTTGCCGTTGAAGTATCCATCGACGCTGGTTTTAATCTACTCCTTGCAAGCCATCGAGCTGTTAACCGCATTAGCTGCAGATAATTCTTCTGACGTTATTTTGAATGAGTTGGTAAAAGGCAATTTAAAGAGTGAACTCCAATTCAATTCCAAAAAGGAAGACGAGAAACTCGATATTCTAAATACCTACTGGGACTATTTGGACGACATATTAAGAAAAATAGACCGACTAAACGGTTTTATTATTTATGCGCTAATACCAATATTGACGACCTATAAGAGCAGATTTAGGTTCAAATATTTTTCACAAAAAAACATCACAGAAAATTTAAAGCTAATTAATCAATTACACGTGGAATTTAAGGTGCTGATACCTACCAAGGAACAAATTGCAAATAATATTAATAATGGTATTCAGAAAGAATTGTAATCAAAAATCTAAACTAATTAAAAGATAAATACATAGTTGCCAAAAATCAGCTTTCGATCTTGACCTGAAATAGTGGTTAGCGTATATGGTGGATGTGCCGATAAACGTTGCAGGCTTTGCCGATCAGGAAACAGCATGGTTATGATTCGTACGTATTTAAAAATTAGAACCTTACGATTTTGAATTGTTGTTCATTCTAACCGGCAGCGGTGGTCATTTTTATCGGCACGTCCAGTCAGGGATCTGTAGAACTTCTCCACCTTTTTAGATAAGTCTAAAGAAAGTCTTCTGGCACCATCGATCTATCCGCTTCGACGTAAGATGGGATGGACAATCAATTATTTTTTTGGATACCCCCTCTCCTCAGGTATCCTGTCTCTCCCCCCGGGAGAATAAAGTTAATGGGATAGGGGGTACAAAACCTCACAAAAAGTGGGCCCGGTCCATCGCTAATATTTGGGTTTATGGTAAAATCCAAAAAAAAAATTCGGCCGGGAAAATCCAAAAACTGAGACCTCCTAATGTTTCATCGACAATCCCGGTCGATAGCAAACCACTTCGTGCCAAAATTCTTTAAAAATTAAAGGATGAACCCAAAGGTTTCTCTTTGCCTTGGATTCTTTCGAACCATGGTCATGGGTTTTTCTTTTTCCAACATGTTATTTAACCTATTTAATCTTTATTCAAAAAATATTATGTACTATTATAATGTAAAAAACTTAATTTACTTAATATGCAGCTCACAGAATTGGAACTCTCCCACATGAACTTGTACTCCCCTTCTACGGGTGAAGTCCTTTGCAATGAAGAAACAGGATTTAACCAAGACGCTAAATCATTAAAAGGATTTTGGATCAATGAGGTTTTAACAGAACCGATTATAATAGATAGTTCACTTAAAACTGCTTGGATAAAATTCTTAGAAAAATGTGAGGAAGAAGAAGAATTATTCACCCCTACATATGATCATTTGGTAAAATTCCTAAAGGATTATGACAATCCAACATGGATAGTTTTTGAAATTACAAATTGTGGTATGGCTTGTGGGCCTTCGTCTAGCACTGTATGGTACGTGGTTGATATGGAAATACAACTAGAGTAAGAACTAATAAATATAATAGGATCGGCTATAGTATTGGACAAAGCGGACTTGTTGATCAGTTTCCGGTGCCTGCGTTTGGCCAATCACCAATTAGGTTGTATAAGACTTTGGGGAAATTCTCAGAAAGCCCCATATTCACTGATGTGTGGGTGGTCAATAGATTTCGCCGACCGGTGATATTCAGAGTCGGTAGGGGGACGGCAGGTAGATCCGCCGGCGGTTGATTTTTTGCGCGTTTTTTCCAATAAGTACCGGAAGAATAATTTTCTGCAATTGTTTTTATATATTCTTCTGCAATGATGCTTTGAATTAACTCATTAACATCCCGATGAACCCTGTCTTCAGTGATATGGCTTGTGGTTCTAGACAGTTGCGCGATTTCAAAGTCCTTTAAATCATCTATTAGGTCTGTATGGTACCTATTACCGTCCACCTCAATGACATAGGTTTTGTGATGCTTGATTTGTACCTGATTATTATATCTGTTCGTCTTATTCTGAGAAATGTCATAAGGAATTTCAAAACTAAAATCAACCCTACCATGATTGTTGTCTCTGGTAAATGAGCTTCTACTTCTTTGTTTTTCAAGTATCTGTGTCAAGTAATTATACTTTTCAGGAATTAATTGTGTCAAAAAACTCCTTTCAAAACTGCTATCAACATTTGAGACATCCAAATATTGGAGTCTGTTGGTAAGCATTCGGTGAACCCCGTATTGTACTGCTAAAAAAACTCCCCGATTTTCAGAGAGTCTCTTAAATGTTCAGAGACCTATGATAGATCTATGATAGGATTGCTAGATTTTCAGAGCTTTTTGAAAGAAAATTGTGCGGGAGCAGCTCGTCCAGGTTTTTGGAATAGTCGTTATCGTAGTCATGGACGTGGTTCAGGAAGTATACGAGCCAATCACGGAAGTTAATCCCATGAGCCTTGCAGCAACCAAACATCGTGTACATAATGGCCGCATTTTCGGCAGCATCATGGTTTCCACAGAACAACCACGCCTTTCTTCCCATGGCGACCTGCCTGATAGCATTCTCCGCGAGGTTATTGTCCATTTTAAGCCTACCGTCCAGGTGATACCGGGTCAACTTGTGGTACATGCCGTACGTGTAGTGGATGGCTTTCCCAATCCGGCCCTTGGGCAACACCTTCGGGTATTCGCTGACCATCCATTTCTCGAAGGCCACCATGATGGGATAGGAAAGACGGGAACGAAGATCAGATCGCTCTTTAAAGGAAAGGTATTCCTCATCGGCGCGCCTTTCCACGGCATAGAGCAGGCCGATTTGCTCCAGGGCATACTCCGCCCTGGCTTTGTCTTCGGTCAATGCTTCGGTATATCGTCGCCTACAATGCGCCCAGCACCCAATCGGCAAAACACCCTTCTTGTTTTCGTACATGTCGTATACCGCGTACCCGTCACTTTGTATCACCCCCTGATAGTTCCGGAACAGTTCCAGCGCGACTTTCTGTGCCCGCGAACCCTGGTCGTAATGGAAGAAGACCAGGTCCTCCATCACTGCCCGGACCATCCAGAGGTATCCTTTCACTGTTTTGTGCTTTTCGTTGTTAATGATCGGGATCGTGGTCTCGTCCGACTGGATGTAATCGGTTTGCAGCACCAGCTCCCTGATCCGGTAATAAGAGGGTCGCAGCAGGTCGGCTACTTCTTGATGCCAGCCGTTGACCGTGGTAGGCGGGATGCTGATGCCAAGCTGTTTGAACATTTGGAGCTGCCGATAGAACGGCAGATGATTGACGTATTTATCAATGGTCAGATCGGCCAACAGGGTGGCACCGGCATAGCTCCGGGGAATCGGCAAAGCGGGCATGACTGCCGTAATAACCGGACTGGCAACCTCCTGATTTTTGTCCCTGAGAACAAACTTGTGACGGATGATCCGGGTAACAAAAAACGTAGCCGGTTGGCGTTCCAGCATCTCGGTGACTTCGGGTTCCAGTTCCACCCATACATCTGGATTGATGGTATCCTTATCCATTCCTTCGGGATACAGATGAACTTCTTTTCTGGGAAGACTCTTCGGGAGCGGCTGACGCAGCGGGTGAACCTTGGCTTTCTCCTTCTTTATCAAGGACTTATTTTTGAACTCTTCGATCTCGGCTTGCGCGCTGGTGGCCAGTTCCTTCTCCTCCGGAAGCAGGTCCAGTCCGTCAAAATCCAGGATCCTCAGCTGAGCATCTTCCTGGATAAACCGTTCGCTGGACTTTCCCCATACCTTACGCTTGAGATACTCAACCTGCTGCTGGAGGGAAAGGATCTGGAGGTCCTTTTCACCGAGTTGATTTTGGAAAGAGGCTCTTTCTTTCTCGAAGTCCTCATACCCTTCAATTTGGCTCTGGAGCCTGGAGGCTTCCCGGTAAAGCCGGTCACGTTCTTCGAGTATTTCTTGCAGAAAAAGGGTCTCTTCCGTTGTCATTCTTACTTGCTCTTAACGAGAGCAAATATACTGATTGACAATGATATAACCAATATTATCTGCTATAAAACATTCCTTTTTCTATCTTTTTTCCACCTTTTCCTGGACCGGTTTCCTTCGGCCGAAACGCCCCGGACCATCATCATCAGCTCCTGCCAACTGGTATGAAAAGTGTTGGTTTCCCCGTCAAAAGATGGCAAGGTGAACGTTCCGGATTCCAACTTCATGTGATAGATCACCAGTCCGCCGCATTCCAGATGCAACACCTTCATGCTCGTGCACGACCGGTTGATGAAAATGAAGACCTCTCCATCCTGAACGTTGCGCTGCATCAGGTTGGTCACGATGCCGCTCAGGGTATAAAAACTCTTACGCATATCCGCAGGATAGGCATAGAGGTAATAGTTCATGGATGCTGTCAGGCTGAACATCGCTTCACCGGGCAAGGAACAACAAGGACCGAAGCGTCTCCAGGTCGGCGTCACCGCGAAGTTTGAGCGTGACGCCATTTGGGTAGGTAATCTCGCAGAAGCTTTCTTTGTCCGGCCCGGCATCTGGTTGAGCAGCCCTGTTGGTTGGATTTAGCCGCCGATGATTGTTTAGTCCATTGTCGATGACAAGCGGAACAAACCCTCTCGCCGGTGCAAGCTGGTTCTTCAGCCGGCGCTGCCAGTAAAAAAACTTGGCTTCGTTTATCCGCTGGTTTGAACAGTAGGACCTGATGGATAAGCCCGATTCCAGATAGTCGTCATAGATCACCTTAAATGCTTCTGCTGTTAACATAGTTTTGGGTTTTACTCGCAGACAAAACTATGCGGCGACCGGGCTTTTATAATACGGGGTTCACCGAATGCTTACGTCTGTTGTTAGCTCTTGGCTCAATTACATGCAAGATCTTATAATAATCTTCATCAGCATTTGAATCAGAATTGCGCTGTGATAAAGGAAAACTTATAACACCTCTTCCTTCGTCTATTACGCTGTGAGTTAGAGCTAGGGATTTTGCAAAGTATTGCTCAAGGTTGATACTTGGTAAAGTTGGTATGCCTCTCGTGATAATGTTTGAAGCCACCGCTAAAATGGCTGGAATGTTGGAAGGCACCTCGAGATTCAGAGCTGTTTGAACATTAAATGTGACCAGTGATCTCAATAACCCATATTTTTCATATTCCTTATTGTGGGTTTTTGCATACGCCTTAAGTTGGTCATTTACTGCTTCTAAAATGTATCCTGCCTGGTATTGCATTCTTCAAATTTGGGTTATGGATTTTTGGTGTGCTCTTAGATCAAATGCTTTTTTCGACGCTTTCTGATCTGTCTTCCTTAAAAGATAATAAATCGCAAATATTCATGAGCTCGACCTTGCAAAAAATACATGTTGCAACATGATCTTCAATAACCGGATCGAGAATGTCCGTATTTTTTAATAATATGTCAGCGTATTCCGCCAACTCGTTTTCATTTAGGTGCCTTACCATTTTAATTACAAGTTGTTACCATATTTTTCTAACCAGCGGATTGCATCTTTATATTCCGGGTAATATGATTTTAGCATAGTCCAGAATTTAATTGTGTGGTTCATTACGATTGTATGAGTCAGTTCATGAATAATTAGGTAATCAATAACAAACATTGGTGATTTTATCAATCGCCAATTTAGTGAGATGTTCTTCTCTTTGGAGCAATTGCCCAATTTTGTTTTTTGACTACGTATATACAACCTATTGAACTCAATACTAAGATTTTCAGCTAATACTTCTGTCCGGGTAAGTAGAAATGATTTGGCTGTTTCTGTCATCCATTTTTTCTGTATTCTGGTATCAAGAAGATTCCTTTTTGCTTTAATAGTTTTATGCTCATGATCGACGATGACTTTATATTCATAGGCTGAATCATAGAAGTAATTGTATCGATTGCCAAACAGAAGTAATTGGTTCCTTTGCAAATTGATCTTAGTCATACCTTTGAAGAACTTTAGCTTTTTATCAATCCACCCTTGTTTTTTAATTAAAAGAGAATTTACATCTTCTTGCGAAAATGTTAGCGGAATAATTATTCGGATTCGACTGTCTTCACTGACCCTAAGACGTGCATGCATTACATCTTTTTGTATCAAGATGTAATTATCTGGAACATTCATCATTTCAAACTATAGTTTTGCAATACTGCCCTCATTATTCTATCTATTAATTCCGCATGTTCATCTATCTTCAATTCGTCATAATTTGGATTTGCAGCCAATAATTCAATATCGGATTGCAATCTTTCATATTCTCTTGGGATATCTTGCCAACCGATGTAAATCTTCATTTTGATTATGTTATCAACAACAATTATGGAAAACTCTTTTGCTAGGCCTTCATTGAATTCGATTTTGTCGACATTCTTTATCAAAGTGAATATTTCAAAAGTTCCTTTATCCGGGAACCCCATTCGCCGGGGCAGTGAGGCTATATCATCAAGCTCAGAATATAGGGTCCCTAATCTATTTAGGATTTCCTCAATGGCTAAACTTTGTTCCTGTTTAAGTTTTATTAATTCATCAAGTCGATCCTGAAACTCTACATAAACAGCGCTATTAACTTCGTTTTGCCTGATTACGGTCTCAATGTCACGAATTATCTTTTCGGCCTTGTCAGAAGGATTTAGTTTGGTTTCTTTTAACTTCCCCAAATAATCCGAATCAATTTTAATTTCTGGTAAATGTCCTTTAAAGTTTATCAACTTTGAAGATTCCTGAATCAGCTTCCTGGTTTTAGCTGCATATATTTCCGCATCAAAATCTACCCGTTTGAATTCTTCAAGGTAGATTTCATAAATCTCGTTGAGCCATAAGTACTTACCTTTTAGTTCTCTCAATTTAGGGTGCGGTGAAATGGATTCCCATAATTGAACTACCTCCTTAAACGAGTTCTCAAAATTTCCATGATCGAGCTCGGTTAGCTTTCTAACGATGCTCATGGCACACTCATAACTATCTTCTAATTGTATTTCTTCGAAGGGTTTAAAAGCATCAGCTAAGACCTTTGGAAAAGTCTCCACCAAGCTTTCAACATCCTCAAATTCGACCATGTCTTCTGGATCAAAATTCAACGCTTCCTTGTAGTTCTGGAAAACCCCTACATAATCAACAATCCTCCCAAACTCTTTCGATAGCTTTGAAATCTTATCATCATAGGGTCTGTTTGTTCTAGCAACTGCTTGCAAAAGGTTATGATCTCGAATGGGACTATCAAGATACATCGTTTGTTCAATTGGGGCATCAAACCCAGTTAACAACATATTGCAGACAATAAGTATTTTGAGATTGTTCCCTAACCTTTGTTCCTCTTCAGTTATTCTTCGTTTGAATTGCTTGATCAGCTTCTTTCGCTCCGTATCTTCTTTATAATGGTCCTTGCACAGTTCAAACCTTTCGCCTTCATCATATGCCCCAGTTGAAAAGATAATAGTGATCTCCGAACGATCAAAATATTTCAGTAACTCATTATAATAAAGAACACAAGCTTCTTTGTCGCATGCCACGACTTGAGCTTTATACCCCTGCGGTTCAACCATGGATTTATAATCTTCAGCAATATCTCGTGCTAAAGTTGTAATCCGATCAGGATGTTTCAAAAATACCTTCCAGGCTTGAACCTTTCTTTCAACTAACCTTTTTTCGTCATCAGTCAAATCATCCGTAATTTCCTCGTAACCTTGTCTTAACTTTTCTTTGTCTAAGAACCATTCTTGCGGACCAAATGTGTATCTGATTGGTTTTGTTGCACCATCATCAATAGCATCCTGAATGCTGTACCTGTCTAAATAATACTCATTTTCCCCTTTTTGTTTTACAATTCCAAACTCCTGATAAGTTTTTGGAATAGGGGTCCCGGTAAATGCAAAACGTTTGGCATTTGGCAGTACCGCTTGAAGCTCCATTTGGAAATCTCCATATTGTGTTCGGTGTGCTTCATCAATGAGAAGGATTATATTATCGCGCAAGTCCTGCCGATCTCCTAGCTCTCTAAATTTTTGAATGGTCGTGATGAAAACTCCGGCAGGGGCATTGTCAATGAGGTATTTCAAATCTCCAATGTTATTGATTGGTCGAGCATTGGGAAACTCACAATCATCAAATGTCCCCCCAATTTGTTCTCGTAAATCTTTCCGGTCCACGACTATATATACCGTTGGATCCTTTAATTTTTTAGCTAATCTTAGTTTATAAGCTGTGTAAAGCATAGTCAAGCTCTTTCCAGAACCTTGCGTGTGCCAGATTACTCCTTGCTTCAAGTCGCTGTTCACCACACGGTCTGCAATTTTATTGGCTGCTCTAAGTTGCTGGTAACGAGCGACCTTCTTGATGATTTTTCCTTCACTGCGCTCGAAAACCAAAAAGTGTTGTAGGATATCTAATACCCTTGCAGGTTGTAGAAGGCCAATGATGCCCAACTTCATGCGCTCCAACACTTCTCCATTGGGTAGTCGGTCCACATCAAAATTCCAAAGACCGTCTTTTGGGTCTTTAGAAGTGCGACACAAATTATTTTTAGGGTCAAGAATAGGATTGTCTTGTGATACATCTAATAAAGTGTTTTTCCATTCATTGAAATATGATGAAGATGCTCCCGGAATACCGTACTTTGTAATTCTTCCATTGCAGGCTACCCCAAAAGCATGACACATAAACAACTTATCAGCCCGCTGATCGTAGGTTGAAAATTGCCTTACTCCTTCAATCCAATTGGTGCCTTTTCGGGCGCGTTGCTTAGCCTCAATTGGTACAATGGGAATGCCGTTAACGAGCAATACGATATCCGTTTTTACCATTTTAAAGCCTTGAACCCAATATTGATTGGTGACCATGAAATTATTCTCCCAAATGTTTTCAAAGTCTATGAAGTGCACATCAATATCATCATCTTTAATCGAAATTGTTACCCCAGAAACCAGTTTGTCGAGGAACGCTTCATTGCCGAGTATTGGCGTAGGGTTATTCAGATTTTGGAGAAGTACTTCTACAGCAGATTTGGAAAGATCTTCATCTATACCATTTATCTGCATGGTCTTTTCAACCAGAATCTGGCTTATTATCGGATTGGAAAACGGCCGGCTGAAAACCTTTAAATCGTCATTGTCTTTGAACGTCCAGCCCATTTTGCTGAGCCATTCCGTTACGGGTCTTTCTACCCCTTTGAGTTCTGAAAGTTTTGCCATATCAGTCAATTGTTAGATTGAATGTTTCTCTTAGGATGTCTTTTATCTGGGTAGATTGATCTACTCCTTCGTAAGTGGTAATTAGCCTGCCAGGGAAATGCTGTTCATACCATTTCTGTTTGGTCTCCCAATGATTTTTATACTCAGGCAGATCGAGCCTGCCAACATGTTCCCAATAAAATTCTTCGCCCTTCCAAAGAATCGTGAAGTCGGGAAGATACATGGATCCATCTTTTGCGAATTTTGGAATTTCATACTTGAATGGTATTTTGTTCAGATGCAGAATGTTAGCAATATTCATCTCTGATTTAGACCGCACGAAATATTCAGATAATGTGGCAATTACCTTATGATCTTCAAACCAGCTTCCATTGAGAGTAAAAAGCAGATCCGGTATTGGGTTGAAATCAAAAATGGATGAGTTAATTCTGCGGATGTTGGATTTCTCAATTTTCGACAATTCAATAAAAGTTGAAACATCCTCCTGAGCAAAAATTGTAAGATTTGTTTGTGCTCTTGTAATTGCGGTATAGAATAGCTCCATGGAAAGCAAAGAACTTTTTTTCTTTGGCAGAATGAGATAAACTCTTTTGAACTCACTTCCCTGAGCCTTATGCACAGAGATAACATAGCCGAGAACCAGGTTTTCCTCAACTGGTTCGTAGAACAGTGGTTTATTATCATACCCCTCCAAATAGCCATAATTCACCGAGTAGTCATCTCTTCTTTCAAATTTTACTTGAAATTTTTGTAGCCGGAAGTTTCCCCAACCTGTATTTTTATCAAATGGATGAGGATTAACAAAACCCAATTCACCGTTGTAGATGTCAATTTTTACATTCTTTTTTTCCTTCCAACTGTAGGCGGAAATTTTATTTGACTGTGGACGATTCCGGAACTGAAGGACTTTGTCATATAAGCCTATACCATCTAATTGTGTTTTGTTTGATTGGTGGCTGTTGAATAATTCCTGGAAGAAGGGGTTTAAATAATCTGTACCATAAAACTCACCTCGAAAAGGCGATAGAATTTGCAAATAGCTTGGGTTTGGATAAGTACCACCCTTACGAATAGCTTTTCCCCAAACTTCGTAGGCTTTGCCTACCTCAGCTTTTGAACTCGTTTCAAATTCTAGATCCTTTATGATGACCGATTTTAACATCAATTCGAGA
This sequence comes from uncultured Bacteroidota bacterium, assembly GCA_942493265.1. Classification (GTDB taxonomy): domain Bacteria; phylum Bacteroidota; class Bacteroidia; order Bacteroidales; family UBA12481; genus UBA12481. The sequence goes on along the minus strand of OW818688.1, from coordinate 4,941,809 downwards.
TCTGACATTTCTTTCCAATAGTGCACGGTTAGGTCTTTGTCAATTTCGCCTCCTTGTTGCACTTTTTTAAAAATGGTTTCCTGCTGGACTTTATTAAAGGATTCGCCTATCTGTTTTTCCTGAATGTAAATTTCGGCTAGATCTAGGATCCCATTCCCACTCTTCTTCACACGATTCTCTAACTGACGAACATTGACATCAAGTTTTCCCAAGTTATCCGGGCACTCTTGTTTCATCCAATTAATGATATCATTAAAAACTTTGCCGCGACCAATCGGGGGTAATTGATTTGGGTCTCCTACGAGAATCAATCGTTGAACACTGTTCCAATTAATGCTTCTAAAGAGTGTGGCAAACAGGGAAAGATCGATCATAGAACACTCATCTATGATGAGGTTCGAAATAGTGTCCACTTCTTTACCATACCGCTTGAATGTAAAATTATCGTTTAGCCAACCATTTCCGGCTAAAAAGGAATGAATTGTTGAAGATTTTTTTCCCGTTTTTTCTGACATACGAACGGAAGCTTTCCCTGTAGGTGCAAGTAAAATAATCCCTGTACCAATACCATGGGCTTTTTCTATGCCTCTAATAATGGATTTTAGGATAGTCGTTTTTCCAGTACCGGCTGCTCCTGAAATTACACATACAGGCTTGGTAAATACTTTTAGACAAACCTTTGCCTGCCCTGTTAAGGCTTCACTATATTCTTTTGGCGCTTTTTCATTCAAACTGCTGTTTGGGTCTTTTAGCAGGTTGTAGAAGTGCATGTCGTCTATTGTAACGCGCAATTGAATATCATTTGTGTTTAAGCTTCGCAGGGTGGTGTGGATGAGTTTTTCGTCTTCTCGCACTGAATTGAGATAGAGATAGTTTTCTCCTCCCTCATGTTTTCTATAAACGATGGCTTGCTCAATAAACTCTTCATCTACTTCAAAGTACTTTGGCGTGAATTGGTGATTTTTCCATTCGGGCATATAACTCAGCCGATTATTTAGATGGAAGAGAACATTGGTTTGTGAAATGAAAGAATGGATACTTTCCCGTTTCAACACATGTACACACAAGGCTCTGAATCTCTCAGGTGAATTTTTCGCATAGATAGCATCAAGGCCAAGTTCAGGATTAGGGAGCACCCCATGATCGATGACTTGAAAAGAAATGATGTCATCTTCATCGTCACCCATATATTGCTCACACAATAAATAGGGGTTTTCAGAAATATTAGAAAGTGAACAGTGCAAACTATTGCATTCTTTCTGCGGATTTAAAATATTTAGGACCTGTCGTTTGCTCAGGGCAACCCTGGGAACAATTTTTAAAAGCACTTCTTGTTCGTCAGCTTCACGAAGTTTCCAATTTCGTTTGACCTCTGCTAACTTTTGAGGAGTGATACTCAAGCCTTCAATGGTTTTAATATTGCCATTGAGCAGATCAGCGAGCTGTTTGTAAGCTTCCTTATCCTGTTGAATTTGGGTTTGTTCTTTATAATATACAATGGCCTCTTCAAAGCCGATCGTGGAAAGCATCTGAGGCAACCCCGGATATGCACCACGCTTTTTCCACAAATCTGAGAATAAGGAAAGCAGCCATCTTCTCCGTTCTGCCCAATTTTGGGTGTTATCGCCGATTTCAATCAGGTAGGATGTTATTTCAATCAAACGCTCCACAAGCGCTAACGCATCATCATCAGGGACTTCACGGGTGGCATATTTAAAATTTCGTTTGTTGTCTGGTAGAAGCAAGATGCGCTCCAAGACCTCAGGTCTATCCATGTACTTGTGGTATGGAATTACAAAGCCTTCTTCTGGATAATTAGAGGATACGGGCATTTGCCAGACAAATCCACCGGCATATTTCTTTTTTATTTCTTCATTTACCCCTTCGTAAAAATGGATTTTTCCAACTTTTTTCAAGCGGGAAATTCCAACAATTACATATTTCTGCACCTCATCTTCACTGAACGGATTACTGTAATTGGCGTAATAAAACACCAATGATTTTCCTTCGGTTTCCCTTAAACTATCAAAATAATCATTCGCATTTTTAAACCGTTGATCGTAATTGTATTTCTGGCCTTTACCTGGTTCGCGATTGACATCATCGCTATACATGCCTTCATAATTCCAAATACAGATTGTTGATTCCGGAATGTCTATCTTGGCAGGTTTGGCTTCTTTGTTAAACCAAGCTGGGGGATTTATGACTGCTTTGGTTTGTGCGTCTCCAAACGCATTAATACTGAATCCGCACACCGGAATTCCATCTGCATCCAGGCAGGGTTTCGTCTTTAGGCCCGGATTATTTTTTCTTGCGGTTTCGATGGCTCCTTTTATGTAATCTCCCGGATAGGAGTGTTGCCCAATGCAGTAGGTGTTTTGTTCGGGATTGGTACATACGTTACCATTCCATCCGTTATTATGCCAGGCTAATCTTATGGTAATGTGCATTTGCTATTTAGTCTTACTCTTTTCAAAAATCTCTCTTGTACTTAAATCGGGCGTTGGATAAATAAAATCCTTAGTAATCCCATCTGTTTTCAGTCGCTCTTTAATATGGGGTTCCAATTTCTTATGGATGTTGAAGCAACTACAAAAGCTATAGTCTTTTACTTCTTCTTCTGTTTTACCTTCTTTATATTGCTCATCACCAACCAATTCAATTGGCTTGGTAGGATCTGCATTCCAGGTGAACACGCCCTGCTGATTCATGATGTTCTTGCTATTATTCAGCGAAAACAAAATCCCGGTGTCTTTATCTCTGTCACTGAAATAGCCAATGGGTAAGTTGATCAAGTTCGCGACTTTAGTCATGTGTGAAATAAGTCCCGAGCCGTTGAGTTTACTTCGGTCAAACACCTTTCTCCCTGCAAAGTGCCTTTGCATTGCTGTTTTTCTCACTTCGTCCCCATAAGAGAAAATATCTATCAAGCGCTGCAATTCCGGTTCTTCCATGGCATCCAAACCTTCGAGAATGATTTCCCTTAAGTTACTGCCCTCGAAATATTCCTCATCTATAAAATAAACGCTACAATAATCCTCTATCTCAACAGTTCCCGGGTTTGGTTCTAATCCGTCAATGGCGAAGTACAAGGCGTTTTGAAACCGATAAGTCCAATCTAACAAAGGAGTTGGACAATCATGATGTTGTAAATAGGCCAATACAGCGATAGAATTGGTGGTGTCAATATGATTAGCTTCCAGCAACTTTTGGATGGGCTCACCATATGCTTCCCTGCCAAGCTCAACCATACGTTTCAGAAAGGCTTGATAATCTTCCTTTTCATAGAGTTTTTCTTGAATCCATAATCTTTGAATTTTGCTGTAAAGTCTCCATTTGGCTTCTCTTTGTCCTCTGAAAAGGGTGTTCTCCTTAATTTTATATTCTTCGTAGACCTTATCGAATTGTTCTACTGTATCAATATTTTCCTGGACGAAACTGTTGCTTTTCTGCAGGGTTGACTGATATTCAGAAATATGTCTCGTGTGAAAAAATGGAGGAGACAGATGCGAAGCAAGTAGAGCTAGCATAAACGCATTCACGATAGGACTGACTGTAGCTGGATCAGCTTTACCATCCGGACCAGATTTAACTTTTATTAAATCTTCCAACAGCCCTACTGATGGTATTTTTTCAACACCTCCATTGTTTAAGTATTCATTGGTGAGTTTGATTTTCAGATCAAGATTGGAGATTTGACGTTTAGCCATGAGCCACCTCCTTCTCCTCTTTACCCAAGCGTTCAATTATCTCCTGCGGCAGCCGCACCTTGCCCGTAAGCAAATGCTGCATTAGTGATTTTTTAAGCCGCTGAAGGGTAAGAATTTTTGTTTCTTTTTCTTTTATGGATTTTGAAAAAACCATTATCTTTTCCGAAATTGCATCTCTTTCATCCTTTGTTGGGGGGTATGGAATTCTAAGTTTTTTAATCGCTCCCTGGAAAATATTCCCTTGGACAGAAGAAGCAACAGATACTTTCATTTGATGCTGAAGAGAAAATGACTGGAACACTAATTCGGCAAATTCAGCTTCAATATCATTTTCCCTTAGCTTTATCAAAGCAGCACTCCTGACCATACCAGCATCTAATCCATTAGGTACAATGCATACATTCCCAATTGTACCTGAACATGATATTATTATATCTCCATATTGCGGATTGCATCTCTTCTGTATTTTTCTTAGTTCCTTCTCCTGAACATAATCGACATCCGATAAATCCAAGTAGCTATTCTTTATATTTCTGGCCGACAGGAGATAATAACCGCTATCAGAGCGATCTGGGGTAGTATGTTCCCCATCAGTAACTTGGGTACTCAAATCCTTTACTGTTTTTAATTCCCAATCCTTTGGAATTAATCCAATTTTGGTTATCTGTAACTCGGCTTCGGTACGCAAGGTGCCATCGGGTTTTAATTTGCCGGTGAGCAAATGGTGGATTAGAGTTTTTTTGAGTTTTCTGGCAGCTTTGATGCTGTTTTGCGTGGCATCTATAGCTGCATCTACTTGTATAAGGATGGATGCAATGGCAGTTTGTTCGGGTTTGGGTGGCTTTGGGAGTAATGTTTTAGTGTACAGCTTCCAATCTAAGTTTCTGATCCCAGTTGTTTGGTATTGCATACTTGCCGTAATACCCATTTCATACATCTGCTGAAGGCAGTAATACAGATAGTTAGGATCTATTTCGTTGTTTAGCGAGATTCTCTGGATGAAGTTGGCAAAAGCCCAATCTGTTTTAGCAATAACCTCTGTTATAAGTCCAACTCTTCCAACAGGTTGGGAATCACTTCCGCCACTTCGTTCAATTAAAATGTCACCAGAATATAGAAGCTTATCCTCCCTTTTGTGGGGTTTTAAAGTGCGGTAGGCTACATCAGATAAATCAAGTTTTCCTACATTGGAGAAATTAGTGCTCCGAATCACTCCAATAGCATTTTCATCGGGTTCATTGCCCCAATCACCCGCATCGTTCTTAACAAGAGCATCATTCAGTTTAAAAATGGAAAATCCATTACTTACCTTGCCGAATATAGAAATTATTTTCTCCATCACTTCAACACCTTTAAGAGTTCAGCAATTGATTGATCCAGTTCGTTTTCTTTGATCAATGTGGCATTGAACTCCGCAATGGCTTCTGCCATGTCAATTTCTTCTTCCGGCTCAAAAGTGTCCACATAGCGGGGAATGTTCAGGTTAAACTCGTTTTCTTCCAGTTCTTCCATGTATACAATCGCAAAATAGCGTTTACGCAGCTCCGGGTCTTGCAGCATTGCAATGATTTCTATCTCCACATCGTCAATGCCTTTGCGTTCTTTTTTAGCTTGCTCAATGGCTGCATCTATTTTGCCTTGCTTTTCGTTAAGCAATTTGTCCAAAGCTTTTTGAGAAGCTTCCAATGTGTTCATCTGGCTTTTAGTCGGCTTTTTGCCTTCGGCTTCTTTATCGGCTATGAACTTTTGGGCTTTGGCTAATTTCTGCGTTTGCAGTTCAATGTCTTCCTGGTAGTATTCTTCCAGTTCAGCCAGTTTAAAATCCATTTCTTCCTGAATAATGGCTTTCAGTCGGTTTTTTTGGTCGATAATCCAGGCCTTGGCAATTTCCATATCACCCCAACTTTCCAAAATGGTAGAAATACGTAGAATATCATGAGGCAGCAGCACGTTCATATTGGGATCTTCCTTGTACCAACCTTTTTTGGCAGCATACACCAACAATACCTTGTTTTTGCGATCTTCGGGTTTGTCTTTATTTATAAAAAGAATAGAACCCGGAATGGTTGTGCCGTAAAACAAGTTACCGGGCAGTACTACAATAGCATCAACAATGTTGTGCATTTCAGTAAATTCCCCATTTTGGTCGACCTTGCCTTGCAAAAATCCCCTGCGGATTAGGTACTCATCATCTGCCTTACGGTTTTGGCCATCTTCTTCTTCTGTTTTTTCGGGTTGACCTCTGAACAATACTCCTTGCGGACAAACCACTCCAGCTTTTCCATTATCATTGAGCGAAGCAACGATGTGTTGAAGGAAAGCAAAATCACCATTAGAGAAGGGTGGTATCCCAAATTCAAATCTTTCGTATGGGTCGTTGAAGGTTTCTTTCCCGGGATATTCCAATTGCGGAGAACCGTCTTTTTTGTTCACTGTTCGCCCTTTCGCATCCTTTTTGGGTTCGCCGTTTTTCCACCAGTTCTCTTGCGAAAAAGGGAAATTGGCCATCACCTTGTCAAAAGTGCGGATAGAAAGTTCATCTTCTTCATCCGTGAACTTTGGATTGAGCAGGGTATCGCCTTTTTCAATTCGCGCATCCAGGCCGTGTAAGATCATGTTAATGTTGCAAATAGCCCAGGTGTTCCAAACATCTTCCTGACCATAAAGTCGTATTGCTTTTGGGTTGCCATAATTAACTTTGCAATATTTTGCAGCATTAATGAGGAATCCACCTGAACCACAAGTTGGGTCGTAAACCATATTACCTGATTGTGGTTTGAGAAATCTAACAATGATATCAACCACTTCCTGAGGAGTATAAAATTGACCCGCGGTGGTTCCACCTTTATTTTCATCAGCGAACCTTTTAATGAGATACTCATAAGCATCTCCTAATACATCCACTGTTGCGTTTTTGTTACTCAGATCAACAGCATCTAAAAAACTCACTAATAATGAAAGTACATCAGGACTAAGCTTTTTCCCGCCGGAGCCGTCTGGTGAGGGCTCATTCCAACGTACGGTATTTATGACCCCCTTTAGGAAAAATTTCCCGTTTTTGTCCACATTAGCGTCGGCGATACCGTTGACCGCCTTATGTAACGTTTCATTCTTTTTATCTATGGTTTCTTCTCTAACGTCTTTCCAAAAGCATCCTTCTGGAATTTTGAAATCATGCATTTTCTCAATGATGATTTTCTTTTCTTTTGCAGTGGGCTCTCGGTTATTAATTTTAATAAAATCGTTAACTCCATTTTCATTCTCCCATAGGTAATTGTCGGATAGGCGCTTAAAAAATAAAAGGGACAATATGTAGGCCTTATAATCCTCAACTTTGTCTCTTAAGATGTCGGCCATACCAAAAAGGGTGCTACCCAATGCTTGTTTCGTTATCATATGAGTTCGCTGAGTGTTATTAATTTAGTTCCAGTTTCTAACCTTGTTTATATGAATCAGTTATGTACCTGTTGTCGTGGTTGGCATAATCACAAGTATAGGTAAAATTCAGGATACTTAGAAGGATAATAATCATAAGTAGTCATGTTCTTAGGCACTTGAAGATGCCACCGGAATTGTCTTAACCCCCTAAAAGTTGAACACTTTTTCAAAACAGTTGTGTATTTTTTCATCTTCATTCATCTCCCGAGAAGCCACAAAGTGCGGAATCATCGCAGGCAATGTCAATGACAAAAAGTGGACGCGCCGATAGAATTAACCTTCGGTGTCGGCAGCATATTAGATTTGCCGTTATTCTCAAGAAGTTGTAATCAGTGCCTCAAGAACTTTAATAGTTGTTCATTAAAAGCGGCAACAGCTGTTGTTTTTGCCGGCTCTACCAATCAGGTTGATAATTAATTGATTGAGGTTTATGTGATTTCAGGTCAACCCGTGTACACCCGTGTTAACCCGATTCAAATGCTCCTGCTGTAGAGAGTTAACCTGTGTTTACACGGTTAACCAATCCATTCGTTTTGCATTATTTTTCCTGTGATCCAGGTAACCCCGTGTTAACTCGGTTTTTTTTGGCGAAAAAAAACGGCAAGTTCATTGCCGTTCCTCTGCTATGCTTCTTCCAGTTGCTTATCTATCCAACATTGATAACATAAGTACCCAAGTCCGGCCAGAATAATTCCTGTACCGACTATCAGGAAAAGCATCTGCGCATCCTGAGTACGCTTCTCCGTTACTACCTCCGGAACAAACTTGTCAAAGTGTTCCGGGTGAAGAAAGTCATAAGTTACACTGCTCATGATATAGTATTCTAAAGGTGTTTCTGGCCTGGTTATGATGCACGCTATAATGGATGAATCTCTTGCCCGGATCTGCTATTCGATCGTCCTTGATGATTTTCAAATAGGCTTTGCTGTCAAAGTCAGGATGGTCAAGCATGGAAATGGGCCAATCCTTATTTTTGTCCTTTGCATACAGCTTGGCTAAAAATTGATCATTCTGTTCCATGGGGTGGTTGATCTTTTTCCATTCCTCACGTTTGTTCGCCTTCCTGATATTATTGAATGCATCATGGCACTTCGGGGAGCAAAATTTCTTGTCCTTACGGCCGGACAATGGCAACTGGCAGTTTAGGCATTGGGTATACCTGCGTTGTGCCTTGGCTGGAGCTGATTTGCCCAAAATCAAATTGGTTAACCTGCTTTCGGATCGTGATTGAATATTTTCTGTCATTTTATAAACTTTTTGTAAAGTTAAAAATAAATATTACATTAGTCGGCGAATAAAGTTTATAAAAAGGTAAATGAATGAAATAAATAAATCGGTTGGAGATCTCACCCCTGAAATGGTGGATGCTTTGCTTATGGAGCTGCACAAACCTCGTTTCACTATAAAGGATACCGAGGTCAAGCACCGCAATATTACTCACTGGGGTCACGAGGGCTTGCTCGTGGGGGAATTCCAGGAGGGGAAGTGGCGACGCCTGAATTACCTCGAAATTCTTTGGCTGCGAATCATGGCGCACATGCGGAGCTATGAGATTCCCCTAAAACTGATCAGGAAGGTTAGGGAGGCAATCTGCATGGACAACATACCGCTATGGGCCTTGTACGAGGATCTGGGGATTATCGGGCCGGGTATGCGTGAAAAATATTCAATTCCAATTTCCAGTTTAACCAGTATTGTTTTACAAACGATACTTTTCCGTTCTCAATTCGTTCTTATTCTTGATCGGGAGGGTGGGGTGAAATCCCTGAACCTTGATAAAGCAGACCAAACAATAGGGTTCTTTTCCAGATATGATCTTTCTGCCAAAACATTCCTTTGCGTTTCGATTACAGAGGTCATGCTCGATTCGTTCCGGAAGATCGGGCCCGCTGTACTCTCACAGCTTTCGGTTCTAACTACTCCTGAGGCTGAGGTGATCGGCCTTCTTCGGGTCGACAAGTTTGCTCGGGTGACTATTAATCTGAATGAGGTCATGGTGTCAGATCTTGACGACCTGAGTGCAGGCAGGGATCGCATCGCCGTGCTCCTGGAGTTGATCTGGAGGCAGGGTTATCGTCGCATCACCTGGGCATCCAGCGATGGGCGGGTCACCTATTTCGATTGTCCCGTCAGGTTTAATATAAAACCGGAGCCGCTGAAGAGCGGTTCTCCTGAATCCAAATGATTACCTGTAATTCTTCGGCTTCTGGCCACTCTGCCGAATGGCTCATGAGAGTTGGCGGCTATAATATATATATGTTGACTTTGTCTGAACTTCAGGCCTTCGCTGACCGGATCGAGAATCTGGTGAAGCGCCTGGAAAATCATTGCACCAATTACGGGATGGCCAACCGGTGGCTCGATAACCAGGAGGTTATGCGACTACTGAAGATCAGCCCGAGATCGCTGCAAAGTTATCGTGACCAGGGGATTCTGCCCTTTACCCGGCTTGGTGGTAAAATCTACTACAAAGCCTCAGGTGTGGAAGACCTTCTCGAACGGAACATGTCCGATCGTCCGTAACGGATGAGACGTCAAAGGTAACAAGGCTGAGAGAAGGTAGAAAACGCCCCTCTCAGCCTTTGATTTTTAAGTTCACCCGCGGCCCTGCTACATCAGATCTTTCAGCGTCCCCATCTCCTTGCCGATTTTTTCCTCGATGACTTTTGCGTATCGCTGGGTCATGGTAATGGTGGAATGGCCGAGCATTTTCGATACCGTTTCCAGCGAAATCCCATTGGTCAGGGTCACCGTCGTGGCGAAGGTATGACGGGCCACATGGGTGGTCAGCCGCTTCTTAATGCCGCAAAGATCAGCGATTTCCTTCAGGTAGGAGTTGTATTTCTGGTTCGACAGGACCGGCAGGACGGTTGTGGAGTCGTCAACTCCGCATATCCCCTCGTATTTTTTCAGGATTCCCAGGGGAACTTTGAGCAGCGGAACCAGGAATTCGTTCTTGGTTTTGCTCCGTTTCTTCTTGATCCACATTTTGCCATCTGCCATGATTACCAGCTCTTTCCGGGTCAGTTCCTTCACGTCGATGAAGGCCAGACCGGTGTAGCAGCAAAAAAGGAAAACGTCCCTGACCTGGTTGATCCTTTCGTTCTGAAAATCTTTGATGGCCAAAGCCTCCAGCTCCTCTTTGGAGAGTGTTTCCGTCTCCACCTGATCAACATTGAAGCGCATCCCCAGGAACGGATCCTTGTCGAGATGGCCTTCTGCAATGGCGCGCCGGATCAGTTTGCCCACATTTTTGGTGTACTTGATCGTGGAGTTGTGATTGCACTTTCTGACGGTCCTGAGGTAGGTTTGGTAACCCCGGATAAAGTCCGCCGTGATCATGCTCAGCTCGATCTCCGGCTTGTTGTACCGGGATATAATATATAATCCAACCAGTTTCCGGGAGGTGATGTGCCGGGTATAGGTCGATTGGGAGAACTCCTGGCCAACCATCTTTTTGATCTCCTCATTGTGCTGCTCGTAATACTCCATCAGGCCCAGGTTGGAATGCCTGAGGCCGAAAGCCTCCTGCCGGAGCGCCTCGGCCGTGACCTCCTCCTGGCGGTCCTCCAGGGACAACTGGGCATCATAAACCATCTTTCGGACATGCTCGAGGTACTGGTTGAGGGATTTGCCCTTGTCCGACCGGAGACTGGGAATGCCTCGTACCTGATCCCATAGATCGGGTGCGATACTCCGGCCGGTTGACTGTTCGACAACCAGGTTATGGACCCTGATTCTTAGAAAGATACGGGCTTCTCCGCTGCGGAGAAGTTTCGTCCCGCTGATGAAAAACTGGACACTGAATGTTGCTTTTTTCATAACGCTTAAAATTTGATTAAACCTACTTTCAAGCGTTCTTTTCAACTTGTGTAAACTGCTGCAAATCAGAGCGAAATGAGCTTAAACATGGCTAAAACATGGCTGAAGACCGGCTGAAAAACTTACCCGCGTTTTAGCCATGTGAGACTGCTTTTTATTGCTTTTTTTTGCCTTCCCCATCCAAAGAAAAAGCCCGTAAGTGTGTCACTTACAGGCTTTTGCTTTCTTTTGCTTAGCGTCTTTGTGGAGCTGGCGGGAATCGAACCCGCGTCCAAACAAGGAACCCATAGGGTTTCTACATGCTTATCCGGATTTGAGTTTTCTAACCCTGGCTGGTATACGGCAACCGATCAGGACCCTATCCCCTGAATTTCATCGCTGCCACGGGGCGGGGCAGAAACTATCCCTGTATTGGTCAGCACCACGGGATCCGGATGGAACAGGTCAATACCTCCGGCGTGATGTCCCGTCCCAGCACCTGGTGCCGGGAGTTATGCCTAATCTACTATTACTTCGATTAAGCGGCGAGAGCGTAATTAGATTCGCCAGTTGAAATTTTGCACTCCTGTTTAACGAGCGTTCTTGCTTGGCTCGGCATGCTTTCCTACCAGTTCACCTTGCTGTCAAAACCAGGTCAGCCCCGATAAGACTGCAAATATACACCAAATTTTTAGTATTTTCAGGGCCTTCAATTCATCGACCCTTCATGAGACGTATAAAAATCGGAATCCTTCGCGAAACCAAAACTCCTCCCGATCGCCGGGTGGCAGTGCCCCCTTCCCTGGCTGCTGAAGTCACACGCCGCTTCCCCGGCGTCGAAATCGTTGTGCAACCCAGTCTGAACCGATGTTTCCGCGATGAGGAGTTTGTTGCCGCAGGGGTTACCCTGCAGGAAAATCTGGCCGATTGTGATTGGCTCATCGGCGTTAAGGAGGTTCATGTTCCGGAGCTCATCGAGGGGAAAAAATATATGTTCTTTGCTCATGTGGCTAAACGACAGGCATATAACCGGCACCTCCTGCAGGAAATCATCGATAAAAAGATTACCCTGGTGGATTATGAATATCTCAAGGACGAAAACAACCTCCGCCTGATCGCCTTCGGCCGCTGGGCCGGAATCGTTGGCGCCTTCAACGGAATCCGCGCCTGGGGAATCAAAACGAATCAATATCTTCTTACCGCCCCCCATCTCTGCCACGATCGGGCGGATATGGAAAAACAACTCGAAAACCTCCATCCGGGAAAAATCCGGATTCTGGTTACCGGCGGAGGCCGCGTGGGAATGGGCGCCATGGAAACTCTCGGTAAGCTCGATATTCCGGTGGTTACACCCGAGGATTTTCTGGCCGATCCCAACCGCTCACCGGTCATCTGCCGGATAGATCCCTGGCATTATGCCGAGAATATAAATGGAGAACCATTTGATTATGACCACTTTTGTAAAAATCCGTGGGACTACCGGTCTTGCTTTCACCGGTTCGCCGCTTCAACCGATATGCTGATTGCTGCCCATTTCTGGGATCCGGCCTCCCCGAAATTATGGGAACCTGAGGAGATGAGGAGCGATGATTTCCGCATCCGGCTTATCGCGGATATCAGCTGCGATATCAATGGCTCCGTTCCCTCAACCATTCGCGCTACCACCATTATCGATCCATTCTACGACTGGGACCGGTTCAATCTTTGCGAGCTGCCCGCATTTTCCGATCCGGAGGCGGTTACGGTGATGTCCATAGATAATCTTCCGGGTGAGTTGCCAAGGGATGCTTCGGAGGAGTTTTCAGGGGTGCTGATCGAAAAGGTATTTCCCTGTTTGCTGGGCGATGATCCCTGCCACATTATCGATCGCGCCACCATCGCGCGTGACGGACAGCTGAATGAGCATTTTATGTATCTGGATTCCTTCGTCAAAGGGGAATAACCACTCCGGGTGCCCACATGATCAGGTCGGGATTGGTAAATACCTCCTTATTATAGACGAGGGGTTCGCCATTGTCCAAGCGAACAACCGATCCGCCGGCCTCTTCCAGTATGATTTGACCGGGCGCTGTGTCCCACTCCTGACATACTCCCGGTTTCGCATACAGATGGGCCGATCCTTCCGCCAGCATCACATGCTTGTAAGCCGAGCCGGTTGGCCGGATTTCTACCTGCCAGCCTCTCTCTTCCAGGGTTTTGATATAGGCCTTCTCGCGTTCGCCGGAATGGGAACGGCTGATCAGGGCAGTTATTTTTTTTGATTGCTGATAGTCTGATGAATGAATCGGCAATCGTTGCCGGCTGCCATCCGGATTGATCTTCCAGCTTCCTTCCCCCGATTGGGCATAATATATTATGTTCTTCGCGGGTACCGAAATGATGCCGAACACCGGGGCGGAGTAATGCAGGAGAGCCAGATTGACGGCAAATTCATCATTACCGGCTATGAACTCCCGGGTGCCGTCGAGCGGGTCAAGTATCCAGGTGTATTCCCGGTTCTTGCGGATGCTGTATTCCTCATTCACGCCTTCTTCGCTGATCAGGGGGATAGCGGGATACTCCCGTGCCAGCATTTCGGTGATGCATTTGTTGGAGGCAAAATCCGCTTCGGTAACGGGCGAATGATCTTCCTTGTTGATGATGACGAGATCCGGATTCCGGTAGAATTTCAGAAGGATTTCAGAGGCCTGGCGTACGGCATCGATCAGTACATCCACCTGATAGTTATTCAGCACGATGCCGGTTTTTTAAATTCTGAATGGTTTTTTCAGGATGCGGAGATGCAAAAATGGTATTTCCGGCCACCAGGATATCCACACCGCAATCGATCAGCTGGAGAGCATTCTGTTCATCCACCCCGCCGTCCACTTCAATCAGGAATCCTGCACCGGTGGTGTTGCGCATCTGGTTCAGTTTCCGGATCTTATCCAGAGTTGATGGAATGAACTTCTGTCCGCCGAAACCCGGGTTCACCGACATGATCAGTACCACATCCACATCCGGCAGAATATTCTCAAGCATCGAAACGGGTGTATGTGGATTTAAGCTGATTCCGGCCTTCACTCCGCTCTGTTTGATCACCTGAATCAAACGGTTAACATGATTGGTGGCTTCAATATGGAAGGTGAGGATATTGGCTCCCAGCTGGATAAAGTGCGACAAATATCTTTCCGGTTCCCTGATCATGAGATGCACATCGAGCGGCTTGAGAGCATGCTTCCGGATGGCCTCGATCACCGGTGTTCCAATCGAAAAATTGGGAACAAAGCTGCCATCCATGATATCCACATGAAACCAGTCGGCCTGGCTCAGGTTTACCATATTGATATCACGCTGCAGATTTCCAAAATCCGCTGCGAGCAAAGATGCGGCTACCAGATGTGGCATTTTCAGATCAGTTTAGGTAAATGAATGTTGACTCCAGGCACAAACTTACAAATAGTACTCAAATCTATAACCAAGTATGATACGAAGAAGTGTCATCCCCGCGAAGGCGGGGACCGCTCGACGCTAACGAGGGTTCCATATTTGCTCCGCCCTTCAACGAGGGTCCCTTGAGTGCAGAGCCAACCGACAACCGACAACCGACAACTGACAACTCCTCCTCACCCCAAATAATTCCTCAGCAACCTGTTCCTCGTGGTACTCTTAAGCTTCTGGATAGATTTTTCCTTGATCTGGCGAACTCTTTCCCGGGTGAGATTAAATTTTTCGCCGATCTCATCCAGCGAGAGGGGAGGCAACCCGTGCAATCCATAAAACATCCTGATGATTTCGGCCTCACGATCGCCGATATGTTTCAGCGCGCGCTCAATCTCCATGTTCAGGGAGTCGGTCATGAGGCCTTCTTCCGGACTGGAAGCGTCGTCATTGAGGATCATGTCATACAGGTTGGTATCTTCGCCGGGTGTTAATGGAGCATCCATCGAAACATGCCGTCCGTTGTTGTTCAGGTACCGCTGGATATCATCGATATCAATATTCACCGCTTCGGCAATTTCATCCTCCGAGGGCATTCGTCCGAGATTCTGCTCCATTTTGGATATGGCGCGGTTAAGCTTGTTCATTAAACCAATCTTATTCAGCGGCAGCCTCACCAGTCGCGATTGTTCCGCGATGGCCTGAAGTATAGATTGCCTGATCCACCAAACAGCATAGGAGATGAATTTGAAGCCCTTGGTCTCATCAAACCGCTCCGCCGCCTTAATCAGTCCGATGTTACCTTCATTGATCAGATCAGGGAGCGTTAAGCCTTGATTCTGATACTGTTTGCTTACGGAGACTACGAACCGAAGATTGGCCAGAATCAATTTCTCCATTGCCTTTTTGTCACCCTCACGGATCCTGCGAGCCAATTCAACCTCCTCAATTGGATTGATTAGGTTTTTACGGCCGATCTCCTGCAGGTACTTGTCCAATGACGGTAAATCCCTGTTGGTGACCTGCCTGGTGATTTTTAGTTGTCGCATGGTGCCAGGTGGTTAGTGTTTCTGGTTAATATTTACGGTAATGAATTATAAATGTTGCATATGGAAAGTAAAAACAGTAGTATTTTTTTTTATTCTTACAAAAAATGCATAATTTTGTACCGGTTACACATTTCCATTGACAGGTAACCAACGGAGTTAGTCGGATAATTCGTTTGAAGAATCTTGAAAATTTCCCTGAACCAATTTTAGTCGTGGTTAATTACAAAAGGATAATTTATGTATGATATTCTCGAACTCAACAATAAGTTGTTGACTGAACTTAGAGATATTGCCAAAGAACTGGGTATTAAGCGGGTCGAGTCCTTTAAAAAGCAGGATCTGGTCTATCAGATCCTGGACCAGCAGGCTATTCAGGCCTCTGAAAACAAATCAAAGAAAACGGCAACGAAGGCCAGGACTGAAGAAGCTCCTGATCCGGTTGAGGCTGTTGATCCTCTGAAGGGACCGCGCAGGCGGATCACCATCGAGAAGAAGGAACCGGGACCATTGTTTTCCACCCGGCCGGAAAATAAACCGGTCAGAGAAGAGGAAGTTGCTGATATTAAGCCTGTTATAAATGTAACCCCAGCTGCTCCGCCGGCATTTATCAAACCGGTGGTCAATCCTCCGGCAGCTCCGGTACTGAATGCCCCTACCACCAATGCCGGTAATTCGGGTACACCTGTGGCACCACCACCGGCCTATGGCAGGAATCAGAGAAGGGAAAAGGATCCGGATGAACCCAAGGTTATTGCCACAAAACCGCGCGAAATCACTATTCGTGAAAAATCGCCTGATGAGCAGAAAGCTAAAGAAACGGATGAAGCTAAAAAGCCGGAACTTTATGATTTCGACGGATATATCACCAGTACGGGTGTTCTCGAAATCATGCAGGAAGGATATGGATTCCTTCGCTCGGCTGACTACAACTACCTGAACTCACCCGATGATATTTATGTGTCGCAGTCCCAGATCAAACTGTTTGCCCTGAAAACCGGTGATACAGTTACCGGTTCGGTGAGGCCGCCAAAAGAGGGGGAGAAATTTTTTCCGCTCATTAAAGTCATGCAGATCAACGGGCGAAATCCTGAATTTGTTCGCGACCGTGTTCCGTTTGATTATCTGACCCCGCTTTTTCCGGATCAGAAATTTGATATTACCAGTCATGCCGATTGTACGGTTTCAACCCGTATTGTCGATATGTTCTGCCCGATCGGTAAGGGCCAGCGCGGTTTGATCGTTGCTCAGCCGAAAACCGGTAAAACAATATTGCTCAAGGATATAGCTAACGCCATCGCGGCCAATCATCCGGAAGTTTACCTGATGGTGCTGCTCGTGGATGAACGTCCGGAAGAAGTTACTGATATGGCCCGCGGCGTAAATGCCGAGGTTATCTCCAGTACCTTTGATGAACCTGCTGAGAAACATGTACGGGTTGCCACCATTGTGCTTGAAAAGGCAAAAAGGCTGGTGGAATGCGGACATGATGTGGTTATTCTTCTTGATTCCATTACCAGGCTTGCACGTGCCTACAATACTGTTCAGCCGGCTTCCGGTAAGGTATTGTCGGGTGGGGTGGATGCCAATGCATTACATAAGCCCAAACGGTTTTTCGGTGCTGCCAGGAATATTGAAAATGGCGGCAGTCTGACGATCCTTGCCACAGCACTGATCGATACCGGCTCTAAAATGGACGAGGTGATCTTTGAGGAATTCAAGGGCACCGGTAACATGGAGCTGCAACTCGACCGCAAACTGGCGAACAAAAGGATCTGGCCGGCTGTGGATATCCAGGGTTCCAGCACCCGTCGTGAGGATCTTCTGCATTCACGTGATTTCCTCAACAAAATGTGGGTGCTCCGCAATTATCTGTCCGATATGAATCCTGCCGAAGCACTCGAATTTATGCGCGACAAGATCAATGGAACCCGCACCAATGAAGAGTTCCTGATCTCCATGAATTCCGAGTAGGAGGCTTCGCCGTTGTCAGTTCTCGGTTATCTGTTGTCTGTTGATTCAGTGGTAGGGATGCCCGCCTCTTTTCTATTAACCGACAACCGACAACCGACAACCGATAACTCATAATCATGGTTTTTATCATGATTATGAACCTCATTTTTTATTACTTTTGCCCGCGATTTATGAAGGTTGTCTTATCAAAATACTATCAACATGTCAAAAAAGAAATTCATAACCTGTGACGGTAACGCCGCAGCTTCGCACATAGCCTATATGTTCAGCGAAGTGGCAGCCATTTACCCAATCACTCCATCCTCTACGATGGCTGAAAACGTGGATGAATGGGCAGCTCATGGCCGGAAGAATATTTTCGGAGAGACTGTTCGTGTTGCCGAATTGCAATCGGAAGGTGGAGCCTCAGGTGCCGTTCATGGAAGCTTGCAGGCTGGTGCCCTTACCTCAACCTATACCTGTTCACAAGGATTGTTGCTCATGATCCCGAATATGTATAAAATGGCCGGAGAATTGCTGCCGGCTGTTTTCCACGTTAGCGCCCGCAGCGTTGCAGCCCATGCATTGTCGATTTTCGGTGACCATAGCGACGTATACGCTACCCGTCAAACCGGTTTTGCCATGCTTTCAACAGGCAGCGTTCAGGAAATCATGGACCTCGCTGCTGTAGCCCATCTTTCGGCAATTAAATCCAGAGTGCCTTTCCTTCATTTCTTTGATGGATTCCGCTCATCAGCCGAAGTTCAGAAAATAGAAGTTCTCGACCAGGAACAGCTGGCCCCATTAATTGATTATAAGGCACTTCAGGAATTCCGCGATCGCGCCCTGAATCCCGAGCATCCTGTAACCCGCGGAACCGCTCAGAACCCTGATATTTTCTTCCAGGCAAAAGAAGCTTCTAATCCATTCTACGATAAGGTTCCTGATATTGTTGAAGATTATATGCAGCAGGTCAGCAAGTTAACCGGTCGTGAATATCACCCGTTTACCTATTATGGTGCACCGGATGCTGAAAATATTATCCTGGCCATGGCCAGTATTACTGAAACTACCAAGGAGGTTATCGATTACCTGCTCGCCAAAGGCGAAAAAGTTGGTTTGATCACCTGCCACCTCTACCGTCCTTTCTCCGCTAAATATTTCTGGAAAGTTTTCCCGAAATCAGTTAAGAGAATTGCCGTTCTCGACCGTTCAAAAGAACCGGGTGCTCCTGGCGAACCATTGTACCTCGACGTACGGAATCTTTTCTATGGCGAAGAAAATGCCCCTATGATCATCGGCGGCCGCTACGGCTTGAGCTCAAAAGATACCACTCCCGCTATGGTTTTGTCGGTTTTCGATAATCTGAAAATGACAGAGCCTAAGAATGATTTCACCCTGGGTATTGTTGACGATGTTACCTACAAGTCACTTCCTTTACTGCCCGATATCGATCTCGCTCCAAAAGGAACTTTCCAGGCAAAATTCTATGGTTTGGGCGCTGATGGTACCGTAGGTGCCAACAAAAATTCGATCAAGATCATCGGTGAAAATACCGAGAAATACTGCCAGGCTTATTTCGCTTACGACAGCAAGAAATCAGGCGGTTTCACCACTTCGCACCTGCGTTTCGGTGATTCCCCCATCCGGTCGCCTTACCTGGTTAACGCCCCCGACTTTGTTGCCTGCCATGTTCCTTCCTACCTGGATAAATATGATATGCTGAAAGGTCTGAAAAAGGGCGGTAAATTCCTCTTCAATTCAATCTGGGATGTAGAAGAAACCAAGAAACGTCTTCCTGATCATATTAAGAAAACCCTGGCTGAAAAGAATATACGGTTCTTTACCATAAATGCTACCGAGATCGCCGAAGAAATCGGTCTGGGTGGACGTACCAACACCATCATGCAGTCGGCTTTCTTTAAGATCGCTGATGTAATTCCTTATGATCTTGCACTGACCCAGATGAAGGGAGCTATCAAGAAATCATTCGGAATGAAGGGTGAGAATATTGTAAACATGAACTATGCAGCCATCGACAGGGGTACCGAGTTTATTGAGGTTGCCGTTCCTGCCGAATGGAAGGATATTGTACTGAAAGATGCTAAGGACGATCGTGATATCCCTGCTTTCATCAAAAACGTAGTTGAACCGATCAACGCACAGAGAGGTGATGATCTTCCGGTAAGCGCATTTGTTGGCCGTGAAGATGGTACTTTCCCTGCCGGTACTACCCGGTTTGAGAAGCGCGGTATAGCCGTTAACGTTCCTGAGTGGCAGGTTGATAACTGTATCCAGTGCAACCAGTGCGCTTATGTTTGTCCCCACGCTGCCATTCGTCCGTTCCTGATGACCGCCGATGAACTCGCCGGTGCACCGGAAGGAACCGAATCAGCTAAAGGAACAGGCGGGACAAAAGAATATCAGTTCCGTATCCAGGTGAGCGTTCTCGATTGCACCGGTTGCGGTAACTGCGCCGATGTTTGTCCGTCCAAGGAAAAGGCCCTGGTTATGAAGCCGCTGGGTTCACAGTTGGATCAGGTTGACCGCTGGCTATATTTGCATGAGAAAGTCGGTTACAAAGACACCGTACTGGGTAAAGAAAAATCAGTTAAAAATTCACAGTTCGCACAGCCATTGTTTGAATTCTCAGGCGCTTGTGCCGGATGCGGTGAAACACCTTATATCAAGCTGATTACACAGCTTTATGGCGACAGGATGATTATTTCCAACGCCACCGGTTGCTCCTCTATCTACGGCGGATCGGCTCCTTCTACTCCTTATACCACCAATAAAGATGGTAAAGGTCCAGCCTGGGGTAATTCACTGTTCGAGGACAACGCTGAATACGGATTTGGTATGTCGCTGGCCGTGAACAAACTGCGCGACCGGATTGCCAGGAAAATGACTGAAAACATGGATGCGGTAAATGAAACTACCCGTCAGGCTTTCGGTGAATGGCTTGCTGCAAAGGAAAACGCTGCTGAATCAAAAGTTGCTTCAGAAAAAGTTACCGCTGCCCTGAAGAATGAATCACACCCGATTGCTAAGGAGATTTCCTTACTGGAACAATATCTGGTGAAAAAATCTGTCTGGATCATGGGTGGCGACGGTTGGGCATATGATATCGGCTATGGCGGCCTCGACCATGTTCTGGCTTCCGGTGAAGATATCAATGTTTTGGTGGTTGATACAGAAGTATATTCAAATACCGGTGGTCAGTCATCCAAATCAACCCCGGCTGCTGCAATCGCAAAATTTGCTGCTTCAGGTAAGAGAATCCGCAAAAAAGACCTCGGCATGATGGCCATGTCATACGGATATGTTTATGTAGCTCAGGTTGCAATGGGAGCCAGCCAGAATCAATTCCTCAAGGCTTTGAAAGAGGCTGAATCCTATCCGGGACCATCACTCATCATCGCTTATTCACCGTGTATCAACCATGGTTTGCGCGTAGGTATGGGCCAGTCACAGCTGGAAGAGGAAATGGCAGTGAAGAGCGGCTACTGGTCGAACTTCCGCTATAATCCACTTTTGGAAAATGAAGGTAAGAACCCGTTTGAACTGGATTCGAAAGAACCTGACTGGACGAGGTTCAAAGACTTCCTCCTCGGTGAGGTTCGTTTCTCTTCGCTGAAAAAAGCATTCCCGGAAGTTGCCGATGAACTTTTTGCCACAGCAGAGGAAAATGCAAAATGGAGATACCGCAGTTATCAGAGATTAGCCTCGGCTGACTTCTCGAAATAGGCG
Source organism: uncultured Bacteroidota bacterium (assembly GCA_942493265.1). Classification (GTDB taxonomy): domain Bacteria; phylum Bacteroidota; class Bacteroidia; order Bacteroidales; family UBA12481; genus UBA12481. The sequence continues at coordinate 4,920,691 of OW818688.1, read as the reverse complement.
GAAACCCTTATACTCATTCAAATTGGGGCTCGGCGTAGAGACGGATAACTATCCGTCTCCCCACCGCGCCCCTTTTCATTTCTGTACCTTACCCTCATCGCTTCTAAAAATAATTCTAAAAAGATTTGGTAATCCGGATTAAAGTTTGGATATTTGGTGTGTGACAAAAAGTGTGTTCTGATTTAAGATTTTCTATTCTCTATATCCGCGCCGTGTAGGTGTGGGCCGTCAGAAAACCACGGTTTTCTGCCATAATGTTATCTAAATTGAGTTATCCGGTTAAAGTTGCAAAAACCCCGATTTCCTACAGGAGATCGGGGTTTAGCAATTTATAGGGGTGAAGTGTTTTATTTCCCCGGGCACTGTGCCACCATCGTGGCCGGCAAATTATTTTTCCCGTAGGCTTTGTCGAAATGATCGCTGAACTGTTTGGCAAGCTTCATAGCAGCAGCGTTATAGGCATTTACATCTGCCCATGTATGGGAGGGATTGAGCATCTCAGCGGGAACGCCCTGACAGCTGACCGGAACCTGGAGGTGGAACAGTTTGTCATCGGTATATGCAACAGCATCAAGTTCGCCATTGAGGGCAGCATTCACCATCCGGCGGGTGAGCGTGAGGTCTATGCGTTTGCCGATTCCATATCCGCCTCCGCTCCAGCCGGTGTTGATAAGGAAAACCCGGGTTTGGAACTCTTCCATTTTATCACCCAGCATCGTGGCGTAAACATGCGGTTTGCATGGCATGAAAGGGGCACCGAAAAACCTTGAAAAAGCTACCTGGGGTTCTGTAACCCCGGTCTCGGTTCCAGCTAATTTTGAGGTGTATCCCATCATAAACCAGAGCATGGCCTGCTCTTTATTCAACCGCGAAACAGGAGGAAGTACCCCGTAAGCGTCAGCAGTCAGGAATAAAATGGTTTTTGGATGACCTGCTACGGATGAAGGCTTGATATTTTTGAGGTAACTCAGCGGAAATGACGCCCTTGAATTTTCAGTAAAGCGATTGTCGTCAAAATCAAACCGTCCTTCAGGGTAAATCATGGCATTTTCAACCATAGCACCATGTTCCAGATAGTCTGCTTTGTGCATGACGGCATCATAAATATCCGGCTCTTTTTTTGGATTGATGTCAATCATCTTGGCATAACAGCCGAATTCGAAGTTTGCTATACCATCATTGCTCCAGCCATGCTCATCGTCGCCCAGCAATGCACGGGCAGGATCGGCCGACAGGGTGGTTTTTCCGGTGCCCGAAAGGCCGAGCAGCAATGCTGAATCTCCCTTGTCGCCTTCATTGGCTGAACAATGGAGCGGAAGTATGCCCCTTAGCGGCAGCAGATAATTCATGACCGTGAAAAGCATCTTTTTCATACTGCCCATATAGGCTGATCCGATCACAATGCCGATACGGCGGTCAAAATCCATCGCAACAATCAGATCGCATGTTTTGCCATTGGGCATTTTTCTCAGCTTGCCATCATATTTTGCTCCATCCAGTTTGTGGAAGGGCAGGGCGAGCAGCAGAAAACCATCATTGGCATAACAACTGTCCTGAATATCTGCCGGAACCGGCCTGAACATATTGTCGATGAATAACGTATGCAGTGCTCTGTATGTTACCGTTTTAACCGGCAAGGCATACTTGCTGTCGGCACCGATTACCCGGTCGGTTTCATAAAGCTGACCGGCAACTTTAAGATGTTCAACCGCATCTGCAAAAATCTGATCAAAAGTCTCTTCCTCTATTGGAAGATTGTTGGCAGCGGTCCAGTCGATATTATTTTCACTGGATGCCCTCTTTACCATGTAAGTGTCCTTTGGGCTGCGACCGGTCGATTCCGGAGCCGTCCAGGTTGCAAGGGCGCCCGATGCGGCAACCAATGCTTCCCGGCGTTCTACTGAAGCCCTGATCATCTCGGTACGGGAGATATTTGAGAAAACTTTAGGGTGCTTTTGGAGCACATCCATCACCATAATTTTCGGATCTTTCATACACCTTCGATTTATTTGATCAAATTGATAATGAACAAAGATAAAAATTGATCGTTATGATATATTGGCATATGTCAAGGTATTAATCAACGATGGACGGAATTGTTTTATATTTGCAGACAAATTGAGGATGGGACGACTAATTGGAATAGACTATGGCCGGAAACGGACGGGATTGGCAGTGACTGATCCCGGTCAGAGAATTGCGGGAGTGCTCGCTACCGTTGAGTCATACGGTATTTATGATTATCTCGAAAAATATATCAGCAAAGAACCGGTTGAGGGTTTTGTGATCGGATTTCCACGACAGATGAATTTCCAGCCTTCTGAATCTGCTCCGCTGGTTCAGGCATTTGCCAAAGGACTGACCAAAAAATTTCCGGACATTCCAATTTTCTGGGTCGATGAAAGGTTTACCTCAAAAATGGCCTTGCAGTCCATGATTGACGGGGGTTCATCGAAATCCGACCGTAAGGATAAGGGTAATATTGATGCAGTAAGTGCTGCGATCATTCTCGAATCCTGGCTGCAGCAAAAAATAAATGAGAGAGAAAGAGGATTATGATTCTACCGGTTTATGCGTTCGGATCTCCGGTACTGCGGAAAATTGCAGTCGATATTACCGCTGACTATGCGGGATTAAGTGATCTGATCGAAAATATGTTTGAAACGATGAGAGCGGCTGATGGCGTTGGGTTGGCAGCTCCCCAGGTGGGCCTTTCCATCAGGCTTTTTGTGATGGATGCCCGTGTTTATGCCGAAGATGAACCTACCCTGGCTGATTTCAGAAAGGTCTTTATCAATGCGCATATCCTGGAAAAGGGTGGCGAGGAGGAATTTGTGGAGGAAGGTTGCCTCAGCATCCCCAATATCCATGAAGATATTCTGCGTCCGGGAAAGATCCTTATACGCTATGTGGATGAGAATTTCAATCCGTTTGAGGAGTGGTTCGAAGGTATGGCTGCGCGTATTATCCAGCATGAATATGATCATCTCGACGGGATCATGTTCCCTGATCTGGTTAATCCTTTGAAAAAAACCCTGCTCAGGAGTAAGCTTAGAGACATATCAAAAGGCAAGGTTGCCGTGAAGTATAAAATGATCTTTCCTCAAAAAAAATAATTTATGAAATTCAGTAGATTCATATTGCTTTCATTATCAGTAATTCTGATGGTTGGCTGCGGAGTGAATGCAGAAAAGAAAAAAGTGCTCCAAAGGATTTCAGCCAGCGAAGCAAAGATTTTTGGTGATTCAACCGCCACCATTCCGGATGAGAAAACCGGGATGGAAATGATTCAGGCCTATACCGATTATGCCAATGGCTGGCCGAAGGATACTATATCGGCCGAATACCTGTTTAAAGGTGCCGAAATTGCCATGAACCTTAACCAATCGGGCATGGCAATCGAGTATTATAACCGGATCCTGCTCAATTATCCTGAATTCAAAAAGAGGCCCTATTGTGTTTTCTTACAGGCTTTTATTTTGGAAAACCAGATGAACCAGTTCGATCAGGCCAAAGTCCGTTACCAGGAGTTTATCGATAAATATCCCGATCATATACTCGCTAAAGATGCTCAGGCGTCCATTCAAAACATGGGACGGCCAATTGAGGACCTCATAAAAGAGTGGGATAAAAAAAATTCACACTGATTTTTCCAGTGGAGACAAAAAAAAGCGTCTATTCTTTCGGATAGGCGCTTTTTTTTATGGGTATTCAAATACTGGTTTGTCTGGCCGGACTGGTCACTGGCATCATGCGGGCATGCGGAATTCCGGATGGCCACCTTATTAATTATCTGATTCCTATACTGTTATCAGTGATGGCTTCTGTACTGTGGAAGACGGGCTGGTTTTCAGTCAAAAGGTATCACTTCTTCATTTCTTTAGCAGGTTTTTCCTGTTTTTTCCTTACCGGCTGGATATTGGTTTCTACAAATAAGTTTGAGCCGGGTGATAACGGGCGGGGAAAGTCGGAAATCATCGCTACCGTAGTGAGCTACCGTGAGGTAACTGAAAAAATGGGACAGGTGGTGATTCGGGTAACCCGGGAACGCATCGGGGATGATTGGGAAAAGCGAACGGGAAGGATGGTACTGCTTGTAAAGCCCGATCCGGCGGTGGTTTATGGGCCGGGAGATGTCTGGAAATTCGGCCCGATAACGATCCTGCCTGTATCTTCCAAGCCCTCGAAAAACGGGTTCATTCCAAGCCGGTATTGGATTTCCAGAGGAGTAAGATTTGAGGCACGGCTGGCTGCGGGTAAGGGCAGATTGCTTCAGAAAGCCGGAATGCCATCGCTTTCCGGGTTTTTCGGACAATGGCAGCAGAGGCTTTCCGACCGTATCGACCGGATTTCCCTTTCTGAGCCCAGCAGGGCGCTGATTAAGGCAATGATCCTGGGTGACCGGAGTGATGTGTCGACCGAAACCATGACGGATTTTTCCAGGGCCGGGATCATCCATGTGCTGTCAGTTTCGGGCCTGCACGTCGGGATCATCTATTTCCTCATAGCATGGCTCCTGAAAAGATTAGCGTTTCTGGGCGCCAAAGCCAGATCCCTGTTGAGTTTAGCCGTGGTGTGGCTTTACGCTGGATTAACCGGGTTCAGCCCGTCGGCGCTGCGCTCTGCAGGAATGATCTCGCTGTTTGAGTTTGCCAGGATCGGGAGGCGGGGTACCCCCGGACTGGAAGTTTTGGCCAGCACGGCGCTGATCCATTGCTTGATAGATCCCTATACCGTTTTCAGTGCCGGAGCACAATTGTCATACCTTGCCGTTGCGGGAATTTTTTTATGGAACCCGGTTTTTAATCCCTTGGTGAATAAACTTAACCGCGTAGCCCGCTATTTTGCAGGTTCCATAGCCATTTCAATATCCGCACAAAGCCTGATCACACCGGTATTGCTGTTCTGGTTCGGCTGGTTTCCGCTCTATTTCCTGATCGGGAACCTGGTTCTGTTGCCGGTAATGGTTTTTGGTTTTTACCTGGGGCTTATTATTACCATACTGGATATTGTATCTATCACAATACCAATATTATGTAAGGGTATGGACCTGTTAATCGGGTTGGTATCGGATGGTGCCGGATGGCTGGGGAACCTTCCCGGGAATATGTTCGAGCCCGGAGGTTTGCTCTGGGCCGACCTGATTCTCTATTATTTTATCCTGTTCTCGATCCGATCGTATATTGATATACCTCAGCCACGGATAATCAAAAGGATACTGGCGGGAAGCGGAATTATCCTGATATTCAGGTATGCGGGAATTCAGCTGCTGAACTAATGTGATTACCATTCGAGGGTACCCATGCCCTGACGCAAAATGGTTATTTCCGGACCTGTACAGTCGACAATGGTGGATGGAATGTTGTTTCCAAACCCGCCATCTATTACCAAATCAACCATATGCCCCATATCTTCATCAATCAGTTCCGGATCGGTGGTGTAATCCAGAATAACATCACCACTGTGCACGGAGGTGGTAAGAATGGGATTTCCCAGTACCCGGATGATTTCCATGATGATGGGATTATCCGGAATACGTATGCCAACTGTTTTCTTTTTGCTTTTGAGGATTTTTGGAACATTGTTGTTGGCTTCCAGAATAAAGGTAAACGGTCCGGGAAGATTCCTTTTCATCAATTTATATATCTGATTGTCAATAGGTTTTGTGTAATCAGCCAGATGACTCAGATCGTATACGATAAATGAAAAATTTGCTTTATCGGGCCTTAATCCCTTGATCTGTGCAACACGTTCTATCGCTTTGCTCTTTGTGATATCACATCCCAACCCGTAAACGGTATCTGTCGGATAAATGATGACGCCACCATCTTTCAGAATCTCAACTACCCTGTCAATCTCTTTAGGGTTTGGATTTTCCGGGTAAATCTTTCTTAACATCAGGGATTGAGTTTCCGGTAGTCGGCCAGGAATTTCTCCAGTCCGATGGTGGTGAGCGGATGTTCGAAAAGGCCCAGAATGGGTTGGAGCGGGCAGGTAACCACATCTGCTCCGGCTTCAGCGCATTTAACAATATGCATGGAGGAGCGGATGGAGGCTGCAATTACTTGTGTCTCAAATCCGTAATAGCGGTTCAGGTGAACGATGCTGCGAACCAGCTCAATGCCATCGGTTGTTACATCATCGAGCCTGCCTACAAAAGGTGACACATAAGTTGCGCCGGCTTTGGCTGCAAGCAATGCCTGTCCGAGAGAAAAAACCAGGGTGCAATTGGTTCTGATCTCCTGGCGGGAGAAGAACCTGACCGCCTTGATTCCGTCCCGGGTCATCGGCAGTTTTACAACGATCTGGGAATGAAGCAATGAGAGCTCTTTGCCTTCAGCAATCATGCTGTCAAAATCAGTTGAAGTAACTTCGGCGCTGACATCACCCTTTACGATCTCACAAATTTTGAAGTAGTGTTGCAGGATATTATCCTTCCCGCTGATCCCTTCTTTTGCCATCAGGGAGGGATTGGTGGTTACTCCATCAAGAATTCCAAGATCCTGGGCTTCGCGGATCTGGTCGAGGTTGGCAGTATCAATGAAGAATTTCATAGCGCATGGTTTTAATTTACACGCAATTGCATGTTATTCAATCTGGATTATTCCATCGTTTTGGCAATACCAATATAATATAGGTCGACTCCCCCTTTACCGCCGGGCCTGTCGGAAGAGAAAATCAGCAGATTGTTCTTAAAATAGGGGGATACGAAAACTGCCGGACGGTATTCGTCATTGGATGAGTTGATTGTGGGTCCGAAATTAACCGGGGTACCCCATTCGGTCCCATTGTGAACGGAATAGTACAAATCGTAACCACCCAGTCCGCCTTCCCTTTTTGAGGAGAACACCAGGAGATTCCCGTTTATATAAGGAAACATATCATCGGCATCCGAATTGAGAATGGCAACTTTTTCCGCTTCGTACACAGTGTCAGCCCTGGCCCACACCAGGTAGTCTGGATTTTCAGGAAGGCGAACGCGGTACAGATCGAGGCTCCCATCACGGTTTGAGGCAAAAATCACTTGTTTCAGTGTGATATCCAGCGCTGCATAAGCGTCATATTGAGGGGTATTCAGTCCCTTTAAACGAGCTGGGGTTGGATCGATGGGCGACATTCCGGTCCAGCTCGCATCATTAAAATAGGAAAAATACATCTCCATATTCCCGGTCCGGTTACTGGCAAACATGAACAGGTATTCCTGTCCGCCGAGGTAGGAGGTAAACGGACCAAATTCATCGTATGTGGAATTGGCCATTTCAGTGAGGTAATTGTAAGGATAAGCTTGTCCTTCGTATGCGGCGAGAGTAAGCACCCCGCTGGTCTGGTTGAAAGAGAGGAAAATGTCATATGCGATAAGGTCATATTTCTTCCCCAGGGTGGCCCGGTTGGTTGAAAAAACCAGGGGCATTTCATAGGTGATGTAGGCTTGACCGTTTGAATTATAGTCGTCGTAAACACTATTAACAGCCGCAAGATTAAAAAGCGTATCGGAAAAGTGACCTTCCGGATAATTAATCACCGGCGTTTTAATGCAGCTGTTCAATAAAAATAGAGGAAAGATTGTGATAATCAGCAGAATCCTTATCGAAGTTTTCATTTGGCTTTGGAATAAGTAGCACAAAGGTAGGAATCTGAAGGAAAAAAAGAAGGGTAAGCTACTTATATCGCGCCGCTACAACCGCGTACCCTTGCTGCCTTCCGGCCCTGGGGGAGTTCGGCGGGAGCTGGCCGTATAAGACTTACCCTGCTGCAAAGATAGCAAATGTTTTTCCACTTCAGAGATATTCAAGCTATATTTGCCGTTTAGTAACTCCAATACATAAAAATGGAATCCAATCGTCCGTCGATTCTTAAACCAGCCATGACTTACGGGCTGATTATCGCTCTTGTTATCATCATCATGGCTGTGATGGTTTGGGTTTTAGGCCTGGAAGGAAAATCCTGGATGCAATGGGTTAACTGGGTCGCCTATTTCGGGGTGCTCTATTATTGCCTGAAGAGCTGGCGGGATCATCATAATGGCGGGTATATCCGTTACGGACAAGCACTTAGCGCCGGGATACTTTTCATGTTTTTCGCTTCCGTCATTTATGCATTTTACAATGTGATCTATCTGGAATTTATTGATCCCACCGCAGTGGAACGCATGCTGGATATCATGGAAGAGGAGTATTACAAGCGCGGTTTTACTGAAGAGCAGGTTTCTGCCGCCATGGATTTCGGATCAAAACTCCGCGGACCGGGTATGCAATTCTTTTCCGTTATCATTGGTACCACATTTATTGGTGTCATCATATCCCTGATCGTTTCTATTCTTGTTAAAAAAGAGGGCGATCCTTACCAGCAGGCCATGTCGGAAATCGATAACACTGAAAAAGAATAGGCTCATTATAGCCCGAATTATGGATCTATCAATAGTCATACCTCTGTATAATGAGGCTGAATCGTTGCCTGAACTGCTGCAATGGATTAACCGTGTAGTGGCGAAGGAGGAATTATCTCATGAAATTATTCTTGTTGACGACGGGAGCCGGGATAATTCCTGGGCTGTAATACGGGAACTATCGGATAAATACGTACAGCTGCGGGCAGTGCGTTTTCAGCGCAACTACGGCAAGGCTGCCGCTTTGCAATGCGGATTCAGTCTGGCTGAGGGCGATGTGGTCATCACCATGGATGCCGATATGCAGGATAGTCCGGATGAAATTCCCGGATTGGTGAGGATGATTCGTGATGACGGGTATGACCTGGTTTCCGGATGGAAGAAGAAGAGAAAGGACCCGGTCACGAAAAGATGGCCATCGAAGTTCTTTAATTATGTAGCGCGTTTGGACAGCGGTATTAAACTTCACGATTTCAACTGCGGATTGAAGGCCTACCGTATGGATGTGATTAAAAGCATCGAGGTTTTCGGCGATATGCACCGTTATACACCGATTTTGGCCAAACGTTCGGGATTCGGACGGATTGGAGAGAAAATTGTTGCCCATCAGGAACGGAAATACGGAAAAACGAAATATGGTGTAGGCCGCTTGTTTACCGGGGCGCTGGATTTACTCACCGTTAGCTTTATCACCCGGTTTGCCAAAAAGCCGATGCACCTGTTCGGTACGCTTGGAATGCTGATGATGCTCTTCGGTGCGGTTGTTACCGCCTGGCTGATTGGCATAAAGATTCATGATATTACCAATCATATCGTACCGCGCGAGATTACTGAACAACCTTTGTTTTATCTTGCCCTGATGGCAGTGGTAATCGGAGTTCAGTTGTTCCTGGCCGGATTTCTGGCGGAACTGGTTTCACGCACCGCCCCCGACCGGAATAAGTACCTGATTGCCGAGGAGATATGAAAACGCTGATTCGATGGGTATTACGGATTTTTCCCAGGCCGTTCCTGATCCGGATGAGCTATCACTTTATGGGGCTTTTCAAGCCTTTTCTCAAGGGAAATAAGGTGGAATGCCCGGTTTGCGGATCTGCCTTCAGTAAATTCCTGCCTTATGGCGTTAACTCCCGTTCCAATGTTTTATGCCCCACCTGCCTGTCGCTGGAGCGTCACCGGCTGATCTGGCTCTACCTGCTGAAACAATCCGATTTTCAGACTACCCCCCGCAAGCTCCTGCATGTTGCGCCGGAGCAGTGTTTTTATACCCGCTTTAAGCAATATAAACATATTGAATATATTACGGCAGATCTGGAATCGCCGATCGCGGATTACCATTTTGACCTGCATGAAATTCCGTTTGAGCAGGATTCTTTTGATATGATCCTGTGCAATCATGTACTTGAGCATGTTACCAACGACCGCAAAGTGATGTCGGAGTTTCTTCGTGTTTTGCGTCCCGGAGGTTTTGCTATCCTGCAGGTACCGTTGGAGCCTCACAGGAAAACAACCTATGAGGATCCAACTATAACCGATCCCCGTCAGAGGGAAAAGCATTTTGGTCAGAAGGATCATGTGCGGGTTTATGGTCTCGATTATCCCGACCGGCTGAGGGAATGCGGATTTTTGGTGGAGGAGCGGCTGGTTTCAGATTCTTTCAGTAAGGAAGATATCGACCGGTACCGTCTGGCTCCTAATGAAACTTTATATATTGCCTTGAAACCCTGATGGAATTCCTCTACTCATTCATCGTTCCGGTTTATAACCGGCCCGGCGAACTGGCTGAATTGCTGGAGAGTATGGCATCCCAGAGTTTTAAGAATTTCGAAGCAGTCATTATTGAGGATGGGTCTGATCTCCGGTCGGACCAGCTGGTAAAGCAATACTCTGAAAAAATCTCCATTCAATATCTTGATCTTCAGCGGAGCGGTCCGTCGCTGGCCCGCAATGCCGGTACCCGCTGTGCCAGGGGAGATTATTATATATATGTCGACAGCGATTGCATTTTGCCTGCTGATTACCTGAGCAAGGTGGATTTGTTCCTGCAGGAACATCCGCTTGATTTTTTCGGGGGACCCGATAAAGCATCAGAAAATTTCAATCTTACCCAAAAGGCGATTTCCTATGCAATGACCTCCTTTCTCACCACCGGCGGAATCCGTGGCGGAAAGAAAAAAATCGACCGGTTTTATCCGCGGAGTTTCAATATGGGAATATCCCGGAAAGCATTTGATGCCGTTGGCGGTTATCCCTATACGCGTATGCATCCCGGCGAGGATATGGTTTTAAGTATTGAACTGATTAGTAAAGGGTTCGAGTCGGGATTAATCGGCAATGCATACGTTTATCATAAACGGAGAACCTCTTTGGGCAGGTTTTTTAAGCAGGTTTTCGGATTTGGTAAAACACGCTATATCATATCAAAGGTTTATCCACAAACATTCAATCTTTTCTACCTGGCCCCGTCGGTTTTCCTTCTGGGGACGGCTGCCCTCATCGTTTTATCTCTCTTATTCGGATTACTGTTTCTGGTACCGCTGGGTATTTTCACGGTTCTGGTATTTCTCGATGCATCTATCCGAAACGAATCGCCCGTTACCGGGATAATCGCTGTAATAGCTTCATTCATACAGCTTTTGGGCTATGGATCCGGATTTCTCGGAGCCTGGTGGACGGTAAGTGTGATGGGGAAGGATCAGTACGGAGTACTGGCTAAGGGCTTTTATCCGGACCGCTCCGTTTTGAATCCACCCATCTGATTATCTCATCCGTATTTTCGGGGTTGAAATATTTAATATCCGGATAGCGGTTATTCCAGGTAATCTGCCTTTTGGCATAATGACGGGTATTTCGTTTAATCAGCCTGACTGCCTCTTCCTGATCAATATTTCCGTCGAACATTTCGAATAATTCGCGGTAACCGACTGTGTTGAGTCCGTTCAGGTGCCGCACCGGATACAGTGCCCGGGCCTCTTCAATCAAACCCATTTCGATCATCCGGTCCACCCGGAGGTTGATCCTTTCATAGAGAATCTCACGGGGAAGCTCCAATGCGGTGAGAATGACCCCGAAATTGCGCTTTACCGGCTGTTTGATCCGGAATGAGGAGAAAGGTCTGCCGGTAGTCAGACATACTTCCAATCCCCTTAAAACCCTTGCCGGATTGCTTTTGTCAACGGTTGAGTAATAATCCGGATCGAGATTCAATAATTCATCTAAAATATTTGCAAGACCTTCTTCATCATATCGTTGCTTAAGATTAGCGCGTATTTCCGGATCGGGATCCGGGATATCGTCAATCCCATTGAGGATGGCATCCATATATAAACCGGTACCGCCTGTCATGATCACGATGGGATGGCTGATAAATAGCTTGTCAAGTATTCCGAGCACATCCTGTTCAAATTGGAAAGCTGAATAGTGATCGTATATCGACAGATTATTGATCAGGTGATGGGGGATGCTGCTTAATTGGTCGTCATCGGGTTTTGCCGTGCCTATGTACATTTCCCGGTACATTTGCCGCGAATCGCATGAAATGATTTCGGTACCCCAGTGCTGTGCAAGCCTGATGCTTACGCTGGTTTTACCTGATGCGGTAGGGCCGGCAAGGATTAGCAGGGTGGGGGGCATTGCGTTCAATTTTGGGGGCTTATTTTAAGAATTACCACGGAGACACTAAGTACACAGAGAAACACGGAAAAAAATATTGTGTTATACCGTGTTCTCCGTGCCCTCCGTGTCTCCGTGGTAATTATATTCCTCATTTTATTAGGAAGTCAAGTGTATCGATATTGTCAGCATACTGCCAGAGCTCCGGTTTCTGGGCCTCCCCGAATCCGATCAACCCGGAATCCGGTGACAGATGTCCAACCAGGCATTGTATTTCAGTTTCCCGGATTTTCAGATAATCCAAAAGGAGCTGCCGGTGATCATAAAAACTATAATGAATCACACCTATTGGCGACTGGAGCAGTGCGCTTTCCACCAGTAAGGCATTACCGGCATCTGTAAAGGATTGTCCCAGCATGGCCAGTCTGGCCTTTTGATAAATCAGGTTGTTCGTTAAGGATTCGCAGGGATCGATCGCTCCGTACTTTTCAAGAGATCGGGCTAATTTCCCGGCCGGATAGCCGGCAGGTAGCCAAACATGCGAAACGCTGCGGCACCCTAATCCGTAGTAGGCCAGTATATCGGTAGCAAGATTATCCAGCTCCGCATCGGTTTCGGTTCCATCCAGAATGGCAGCGGAACTCCTGTTCTGCCGGATGATGTGAGGTGTTTTCCCGTATTCCTGCCGGAAATATCTTGCACTGTTATTGGAGCCGGTAGCGATGACGGCATCAGGAATAATATCCCGGTCATCAAACCGTATCAAATCGGAAAACCCGGGTTCCATTCGGATCAATTCTTCCGCTAACCGACAGATCATCACGTCGTCACGCGAGGATAACCTCCCGATAAACCGGTTGCCGGATATTAAAACCGAGAGAAAATCATGAAATCCAACCATCGGGATATTTCCGGCTGTAATGACCAGGATATTCTTCGGTGGCTGTACAGCCGGGATCGGGTAAGGATCGGTCCAGCGGGTGAGATTATCTACGGTAAGCATGGCACTCCAGGCATTGAGGGCCCTGGCGGTTTCGCTGCGGGTGAACCAGTTGTTGGATTTGTGAACCTCAAGCGGAAGGGCGCTGTTTAGCCGTTCCGGAAGCCATGTTCCCAGCTCAGCAAAGGAGGATATTCGTTTCCGGAGGTTCATAACTATTTAGCGAGAAGCTAAAAATAGCTAGAAAATTCCTGTTGTGGTTTGGTTTCCGTAATTTGGCGGTGCTCAAATTTATTATCGTGAAGCATAACAGCGATTATTTTAGAAAAGTAGCCTTAATGAAGGAAAACTTCCGGATCTCCTTCCTGTCGATCCGGTCGAATATTCTGAGGACTACCCTTACCGTTCTGATCATTGCGTTCGGGATCATGGCACTTATAGGGATACTCACCACCATCGATTCGCTCAAACGGTCGGTGAATTCATCCTTTTCGGCTATGGGGGCCAATTCATTCAGTATCCGCAGCCGGAATTTCAATGTCCAGATCGGGAATCACCGCGACCGGGTAAAGAACTATTCGAAGATTTCCTATAGTGAGGCTGAGCGTTTTAAGAAAGAGTTTACGTTGCCGGCAGTCGTTTCAGTTTCCATTGGGGCATCCGGAACAGCTACTATAAAATATGAGTCGGAAAAAACCAATCCGAACGTATCCGTCAGGGGTGTTGATGAAAATTACCTGATCACTGCCGGATATGAGGTGGAGAAGGGGCGGAATTTTACCGAAGCCGATATCCGGAGCGGTGAAAACACGGTACTGATCGGCTCGGAGATTGCAAAGAGCCTGTTTAAGCAGGGTCAGGATCCGATCGACAAAGTAATCACCGTATCCAACGGAAAATACCGTGTGATCGGTGTACTGAGGGAAAAAGGGGCAACCATGATGGGCAGCGGCGACCGGCTTTGCTGTTTGCCGGTAACCAATGTGCGGCAATATTTCTCCTATCCCAATATGTCATTCGGTGTTACCGTATTGCCCAATGAGGGTTTAGGCATGGAGGAGGCTATGGGCGAGGCGGAGAGCCTGTTCCGGGTGATCCGCGGTCTGGACCCCATGGATGCAACAGATTTTTATACCGTACGCAGCGACAGTATAGCTGAATTGCTCATCAGTTCGGTATCCAGTATTACGATTGCCGCTACACTGATCGGCATCATTACCCTGCTGGGGGCGGCTATCGGATTGATGAATATCATGCTGGTGGCAGTTGCAGAGCGTACGCAGGAGATTGGTATACGTAAAGCCATCGGGGCCAATAATAAGACCATTAAGCAACAGTTTCTTTTTGAAGCCATCCTGGTGGGCCAGCTTGGGGGTATTGTCGGGATCGTCCTCGGAATCATCGTGGGTAATATTATCCCTTTGATCGCAGGCGGATCTTTTGTGGTTCCCTGGGCCTGGATCTTCCTGGGCTTTACCCTCTGTTTCATTGTGGGGGTTATCTCAGGAATCTACCCGGCCCGAAAAGCTGCAAAACTTGATCCCATCGAAAGCCTGAGGTTCGAGTAGGCAGCTCCTGCCTTTGATCGAAGTTGTACCCACCCCTGACCCCTCCCTAAAATAGGGAGGGGTGGAGCACCTGCAAGGCTATTGTATTTGATTGATTTTGATGCTCTTGCCGGATTTGTTTTCTGATTTTCTATGAGTTGTTGAGAGCATCGAAGATCTTTGCCAAAACAGTAGGCACTAATCCAAAATGGAAAAATCTTCAAAAAAGTATTATAAACAACATAATCTCCACATTATCAACTAATTTGGCAAATGCTCCACCCCTCCCTATTTTAGGGAGGGGTCAGGGTGGGTACAACTTCGATATTCCTTGTATTTCCAGCGATTGGCAGCAAGTGTATACGAATACGGATAATCATTAAAAAAAAAGGCCGCCCGTAAAGGCAGCCTTTTTTTATTATCGGTCAGTATAATCTAGAAAAGTTTCGGGATCAGGTCGACAACGCGGCAGCTATAGCCCCATTCGTTATCGTACCATGAGAATACCTTAACCATTTTGCCGTTTACCATGGTGCTGAGTGCATCAAAGATCGAGCTGTGGGTATTGTGAATAATATCAACAGAGACGATCGGGTCTTCGGTATACTCGAGAATTCCTTTCATCGGGCCTTCTGCTGCTGCTTTCATGGCTGCGTTGATCTGTTCTTTGGTTACTTCTGTTTTCAGGATAGCAACGAAGTCAACGAGTGAACCGGTTGGGGTAGGAACGCGGACGGCGCAACCATCCAGTTTACCTTTCAGTGAAGGAATAACTTTACCAACTGCTTTTGCGGCACCAGTGGTGGTAGGAATCTGTGAAACGGCGCAGCTGCGTGCACGACGAAGGTCCTTGTGAGGAGCGTCGAGAATCTGCTGATCGTTGGTATAGGCATGAATGGTGGTCATAAAACCGCTTTCAATTCCGAAATTGTCATGAAGTACCTTTGCAACCGGAGCGAGGCAGTTTGTGGTGCAGGATGCGTTTGAAACGCACTGGTCAGTGGCACGAAGGTCTGCATCATTTACTCCAAGTACGATCATATTGTCGATTTCGTCTTTGGCAGGAACAGTGAGAATAACTTTTTTAGCGCCATTTTTCAGGTGGTCGCCGTATCCGCCTTTTTCACTTTCTTTTTTTGTAAAAACACCGGTTGATTCGATAACAACATCAGGTGTTTGTGACCATTTAATATTGATAGGGCTGCGTTCAGCCGTAACAAATACTTTTTGTCCGTTAACGATAATACCTTGTTCGTCAAAGGTAACGGTGCCGTTAAAACGACCCTGGGTAGAGTCATATTTAAGCAGGTGTGCCAGTGTTTTGGTATCGGTCAGGTCATTGATCCCTACGACTTCCAGATTCGGCTGCTCAAGGATAAGTTTGAAAACGTTCCTTCCAATGCGACCGAAACCATTGATTCCAACTTTAATTTTTGTCATAATGATTCCTTAGTTATTAATCGTTCTATTGTGTCAAAATTTCGACCACAAAGGTAATATAAAGGCACCGTTTTTCAAATTGTAATGGTGTTTTGTTATTGAGAAAACAGTATAAAAAAACCCCGGATCTAAAAGAACCGGGGTTTTTCGAAAGTATCGGAAGTGATTATTTCACTACGAATTTTGAGGATGACTGCTGGGTACCGGCGGTCATTCTGATCAGATAAGTTCCTGCACCGAATTCTGAAGCATCAATCGATAATTCATTAGCTCCGGCGAGTTGGCTTGTCAGGTTGATGGATTTAACCATTTTGCCCTGCAGGTCATAAATCTGGAAGTTAATATCGGAATCTTTCTCCATGTTGTAACGGATTACAGCTACATCGCTGACCGGGTTTGGAGTGATTTTAACATCGATATTGCTTGTTGCAGCCAGAACAGCTGAGGAAGTACCGCCTTTTGAAGCGAATGTGTTTGAAGTAAAGAGACCGCGACCGAAAGTTGCAGCATATACTACACCATGGTTTTCAATTCCGAATTCGGCGTTATTCTCGAATTTCTGCTGACGGAGCTGGAACACCGGTACGATTTCCATACCATTTTTGTTTTCGCTGGCCCATTCAGGAGTGGCTGCATAAATATCAGCGGTTGAATAAACACCATATTCGGTTCCAAGCATAACTTCATTGTTATTTCTTGAATTGTAAAGTATGGAATAAACCGGAGCCTGCGGAAGGTTACCCTGGATTGGGGTAAAATTCTCAGTTGAATCCTTTGCGGTGAGAGCGTTAGTACACCGATAGATAAAATTCTCATTACCATAGTTACCGGTAGATACCAGAACTTTGTTCGGATCGGTCGGGTCAACGGCGATACTGGTAACTACCTGGGTAAAGGAACCGATGGTAGCGGTTGTTTCAACATAAGTCGGTAAACCGGTGATGGGGTCGAAACCTGTTTCAGTATCGGTACGTCTTCTGTCGCGGGCATTTTCGAAGTTCGAAATTCTGTATACCTTATATTTCTTTTCTGAAGCATCCCACATACCGCTGAAAATATGGTTACCGTCTGTTGAGAAAGTAATGGCTACTGTCTGGTCAACGTTAGGTGAAGTTCCCTGCAGACGTTTTCTTACGATAACTGAATAAACCTGGTTTTTGTAGGTATCGGTACCATTCAGCGGGTGACGGTTGGTGAGAACGCCGGCAGTTCCGTTTTTACCGAAAGCAAGAACAGCCTGGTAGGTATCCTGAATTTTCAGGGTGTCGCCGGTAGCCAATGGCTGAACCAGCACCTTGCGAAGCGGGTGTTTTTTAATCATACTCTGAGCAACAACGGTTTCACCTGCTGAATAATCACGGTCGGCAATGAAATTAACCGTATCCCATGATTTCACATCATTGAAGCTTTCCCACATGGTCATCGGGCTCAACCAGGCACCACCGTTACCAATGTCACGGTATAACTGGTAGGAAGTCTGGCCTTCAATAATCATACGGCGGTGAATGATACCGCCCGGGGTGGTATAATACTTGAAGTTAGGATCGAGGGTTGAAATCTGGACATCGCCGCCATGACGGAAACTCAGGAAACTGGAGAATGTGGCACCTGCCCACCAGCTTGCATATTTCGGGTCGTTGCCCTGAAAGTCCATGTATAGGACACCGTTATCCATTGAACCGCCGAGGATTTCACCTTTAGGTGAGAAGGCAACGGTCATGTATTGGGTAACATTATAATTACGGTTGAGAGTTCTCCAGGTTAACCCTTTGTTGTTGGTTACAGTAACACCACCGCTAGTACCTACGAATACAGTATTGGGATCGGTTTTGCTGAATGCAACGGTATGCTGATCACGGTGAACATAGAAACCACGGTTCATCAGTTCCATCGGCTCGTCGAGTGTGATACGTTCCCATCCGGTTTTGTACGACCAGGAATACATGTCTTTTCCGCCAATCATGATGAAACCCGGATCTGCAGGAGATACACCAATTGCACATGCATAGTTGCCTTCAGTTCCCAGTGGCTGGAAATATCCTGAACCGCCAGGTCCGATTACTGACCAGGTTACCCCTTTGTCTTTTGACTGGTAAATGTTGCTCATCGGATAACCGGTGATTGTAGTTCCTGATTTGGTTGTACCTACTGCAACACAATAAATGTAATTAGGATCACCCGGAGCGAAAGCGAACATCATACGTGATACGTCTTTGTCCTGGATGAGTTTATTTTTCAGACCGTCGACGGCTGAAATTTTGGTGAATGAGCCTGCAGCGCCATTATCTGAACGGTAGGCGATATTTCCGACCGAAGTAACAACAGCACCATCAGAGGCAACTTTAACATCAAAAGCGATGTCCATGATTTCAGGCATGGGGTTCGACCATGACTGACCGCCGTCGGTTGAAACGCGGAGACCTTTTACGGTGGCGGCATAAAGTTTGGAAGCATTGGTCGGATCGGCTGATAAAGCATAAACAAGAACAAATGCTTCTTTCGATTCCGGAGTTGACCAGGTGGATTCCAGTCTGCTGAAAGTAACACCATGGTCAGTTGATTTCCAGATTCCCTGTCCGACTATACCGACATGTGAATTCTGCGAAACACCAATTGTTGAGGCAGGGCCTTCACCGGTACCAAAATAAATGTCACCGTTTGAAGCCTGGCAGATGGAGGACACGGCCAGATTTTCAAAAAGTTCGCCGGAGGCAGTCTGAGTTTTTTCCCATGAAGTACCACCGGTTGTGGTTTTCCACAAACCACCGGCAACGCTTCCAGCAAAACAAACATCAGAATTGTCCTTGTCGATCAGGAATGCACGGGTGCGGCCGCCAATATTATTCGGGCCGACTTCGTCCCACATCATGTTAAGGGAGTTTCCTCCTTTACGTGTGAGAGCTTTAACTTGATCCTGAGCCTTCACGATGTCAGCAATATTAACAGCACCGGAGTACTGGTTAACTTTACGGGCATTAAGCCACGTTGCTGCATTCATCGGATCAAGATCTTTGACGGTTTGATTACCGTCACCGGTAAGCAGGATCTTCCCTTCTCCGGCTACCTGGCCAAAGGCGGTGAATCCAACGGATAAAACAAGAGCAAGAGCAAAGAGTAAATGTTTGTTTTTCATAATCTTAAAATTTCGATAAAAGCGCAGGTCTCCCTACGACTATAGGCTCTAAAAATACAAAAAAAATGAATATTTCAAAAAATGGGGACTATTTTTGAAAACGAGCATCGATTACCTTACCAAAACGGTAGCTGGCGAACAGGGTCAGGAACAGTTGACGGTTGTCTTCAGTAGCCAGAATAGGTAACTTTTTAAGAAATCCCTCCAGCTGAACACCCCCTTCCAGGGCATGTATCACCCGATCCTCGGAGCTGTATTCAAAACTCAGGCCCGTTCGTACATAAAATCCCGGAATGATTTTAGCTTCATCAACTCCGGCAAAGAATGACTCGCGATCCCAGATATCATAAATACTCTGCATGTAATCCGGATCAAAAAGTGATCTTTCTTTCGAAACTTCCAGTGTGGACGGGTTGAATCCTGTAATTTTCAGGTAATAAACCGGCTTCAGGAGCGCCATCGACAATCCGCCGCCGGAAACAAACCTTATGGATATCCCGTTCTGGTCGAATTTGCTGAACAATTCCTTCTGATACCCGGTACCCACACGAAGTGCGAATGCTTCATTCGTTTTTCCGAAAACATATGACCGGCCCCAGCCGCCAATATAAGGACTCTGGCTTTTGATTTCCTTGGGATGGCGGATACTGGCAAGATCGGCATCGAAAATGATACTGCTGAAGGCATTGAGCCGCTTGCTATAGCGGTAGTTCACGCCCCAGCCGTTGGAGTTCAGGCTTCCCGACCAGGATCGTTCGTTCCGGTAAAAAACCTTGGTTTGTTTATCGATCTCGCCCTGGGAGTAACCATCAACATAAATGGCAAAGAACACTATGAAAGACAAAGGAAGTAATCTGTTGATTATAAATCTCATCGTGCTTTTACAAATATAATAAAATTCTCTGCAAGCTTAATCAGTTTTTCGGAATTTTAACCGAGTTCGCAATTTCCAGTCCCACCAGCCGGTCAAATCTCTCCCTGATGTCGCGGTAGTATACAAATATGTAATAATCATTCTCCGTTTCAAAATGATTCCCATTGATCTCAGTGAGGTCGGGCTTGTCAGCTTTGTCCTTTAGCGTGGCATACGCGTAATTGTAATATCCTTGCTTCAGCAGGAGATCAATCTCATACGCCCCGCTGGTCGGGTTGAATGTGCATTTGCCGGCATCACCGGGTTTCCAGGAGTTGAGCCCGCCGATCAGGAAAACCTCCTTATCCTCAATTTCCTCCCCGGTGTCGAGGCTGAAATGGACCCTTACGTAATCCGCCTCAGTATCGGAATCGAATGCATCGTCCCACTTTACCAGATATTTTCCATTGAGGTCCTCCTGAAATTCATACGTGTTGTTCGCTTTTGGCCGGTCGGGGAGCAGATAGATATGCTTTAACGGCCGTTCAAACCTGATTTCCCGAATCCGGTCGGAATTGAATTTCAGGCTCTTGGTATCGAAGTGGAGAAACTCGCTTCCTCCGGGAAAGAGGTTCTCTTCTTCATAATTATATATCAGCTCACCCGGCTGAATGTATTTGGGAAGCAGGTCGGTGATGGCCGTTGCCCAGTTCAGATTCTGACATATGGTAACCTTGAAATTACGTCGTGGATCTTCAGCCTGCAGTTGCTGATAAGTTACCGTAAAATCCACCTCCTGATCGGTATACAGGTATTTGACATTGTCGGTGCGGTGCACGTCGGCGGCGATCTGCACCAGCGGTTCAACGATAAAGAACCTCCGGGTGAGGACCGGTTGTTCCTGATCGTAGTTTTTGTATATATATAGTATGTAGTTGCCGGGAAGTTTCGGCTGCACGTCGTTGTTCGGAAGGGAGAGCCGGTAATGCTTGTAATTCTGGAGGGCACTTCTGGAATACCGGAAGGTGAGGATCTCATTTTCCGGCAATCCGCTAAGGTATTCGGTATTCACCAGGTCCGACGGTTCCCACTCTGCCGTACAATGGATCAGGGTGTAGGTATAGTGAGTGGTTTCATCGGCAAGATCATCAAACTCGAGAATCAGTGAGGCGGTGTCGCGGAGGTTTCTCATCGGCAGCGACAGCCGCCAGCCGGAACGGTACATCTCCACGGTCTTAATGTTATCAACATAGGTCTGGTCCTCATAGATGATATTATCAAGTAATGGCGAACCATTTTTCCCCGCAGTTGTTACAGATATTGAGGCTGCGTTAATATTTTCACAATTCAGGATTGCAAAAATTGAAATACTTATATAAATAAATAGTTTCATATTGTGATAATGGAAACACAAAAAAGATATTTTTGCCCGATACTTTCAAAAAATATGCCATTGACATGTCAAAGGTAATCAAAATCAAGCGAGGGTTAGACATCAGGTTGAAGGGATCAGCAGCCAAGGCTGTGTCCCAAACTTCAGGTTCAGGCCTTTTTGCAGTTAAGCCAACCGATTTCAAGGGTATTGACCCGAGAAACCTGGTTAAACAAGGTCAGGAGGTTTTAGCCGGAACTCCGCTGTTCTGTGATAAAATCCATCCGGAGATTGTTTTCGTTTCGCCGGTAAGCGGTACAGTTGAAGAAATTATCCGCGGTGAGCGGAGAAAGCTTCTCGATATTGTTGTTCGTGCCGGATCGGTTCCGGGATTCGAACCTCTCGAAAAGGGGGATCCGGGAAAGATGGACGCGGAAGCCATCCGCCGGCAGATTCTTAAGTCAGGGTTATGGCCGTCCATCATACAAAGGCCGTTCGGCGTAGTGGCGGATCCCTCCCAAGCTCCCCGGGATATCTTCATATCCTCCTTTGATTCCTCCCCGCTGGCTCCTGATTATGATTTTATCCTTAAGGATGAAGCGAAAGCTTTCTCCACCGGGGTAAAAGCGCTTCAAAAGCTTACAACAGGGAAGGTGCATATCGGACTGGAAGCCGGAAATGAGCAATCCAAAACATTTGCGAATCTGGAAGGAGTTGAATATCACCTGTTCTCAGGTCCCCATCCTGCAGGAAATGCAGGGATTCAGATCCATCATACCGCACCGGTTAATAAAGGAGAGGTTGTTTGGACCGTCAATCCCCAGCTGGTTGCACTGATCGGTAGAACATTCCTGATGGGGCAGCTTGACAGCACCTGGACTTTCGTTCTGGCTGGCGGATATGTTAAAGAACCTAAATATATCAAGGGTATCAGGGGTATGTCGGTGGCACCGGTTCTGGCCGGACAGCTGAATACTCAGGAGCTTCCTCCGAGAGTGATCAGTGGTAATGTTCTTACGGGTACCAGTATCGGTGAAAACGGATTTCTCGGATATTATGATTCTGCCATCACAGTCATTCCTGAAGGGAAATATTTCGACCTGCTGGGTTGGGCCATGCCTGGAATCAACAAATTCAGCGTGTCGCGGACTTTTCTCAGTTCATTGCTGCCAAAGAAAAGCTGGGACCTCGATACCAACCTCAAAGGCGGTCACCGGGCTTTTGTCATGACCGGACAGTATGAAAAAGTTCTCCCCATGGATATCTACCCGGTTCATCTGCTTAAAGCTGCCCTGGCCGGTGATATTGATAAGATGGAGCAACTGGGCATCTATGAAGTAATTGAGGAAGATATGGCTTTGTGCGAATTCGTGTGCACTTCAAAAACCGATGTGCAGGAGATACTGCGCACCGGGCTGGATCTGATCCGCAAAGAAAT
This sequence comes from uncultured Bacteroidota bacterium, assembly GCA_942493265.1. GTDB lineage: Bacteria > Bacteroidota > Bacteroidia > Bacteroidales > UBA12481 > UBA12481. Next base: position 4,897,970 of record OW818688.1, on the reverse strand, counting down.
GAGTCAATAATCATCTCTGAATTAAGAATATTAGCGTACAATGAAAGCAAATAAACTCAGGCAATTGGTCGACCGGGTGAAGCCCCAGTTTGAGAAGGGAGGGAAGCTGTCGAAATTGCATTCAACTTTTGATGCATTTGAATCTTTCCTTTTTGTTCCCGACAAGGTAACCAGCGGCGGGGCTCATATCCGCGACAGCATCGATCTGAAAAGGACCATGACGATTGTGATCATAGCCTTGCTCCCTGCATTGGTTTTTGGAATATTCAATACCGGTTACCAGCATTTTCTCTCCATTGGTGAGGCGGTTTCCTTCTTTTCCTGGCAAGGTTTTGGTTTCGGATTCCTCAAGGTTTTTCCGATCATCGTGGTTTCCTATGTGACCGGTTTGGGGATCGAATTTATTTTTGCACAGGTTAAGGGACATGAGGTGAATGAAGGATTTCTGGTCAGCGGTATGCTGATTCCCCTTATTATGCCTGTTGATGTTCCCTTATGGATGGTTGCGCTGGCTACAGCATTTGCAGTTGTTTTCGGCAAAGAGGTTTTTGGTGGTACCGGAATGAACGTTTTCAACCCCGCACTTCTCTCGCGCGTATTCCTATTCTTTGCCTACCCGGCCTATATGACCGGCGACAGGATCTGGGTTGCCGGACTGACCAAAGGACAGGGCGCTGTTGATGGATTCAGCGGTGCAACTCCTCTTGCAGAAGCCGCTGCCGGACATATCGATAAAATGCCTGATTTTATGACCATGTTTCTGGGTACCATTCCCGGATCCATCGGAGAAACTTCCTCGCTGGCAATATTGATCGGCGCGATTATCCTGGTGGCTACCGGAATCGGATCATGGAAAATCATGGTTTCGGTTATCGGCGGCGGGTTGGTGATGGGGGGCATACTCAATCTTTGGGGTGTAAATCCTTATATGGAGGTGCCGTTCTATTATCACCTGGTTATGGGAGGTTTCGCTTTTGGTGCGATTTTCATGGCAACCGATCCGGTTACCGGCGCCCAAACGGAAAGAGGCAAATGGATTTACGGGTTCCTGATCGGACTGATGTCTGTTTTGATCCGCGTGGTTAATCCGGCTTATCCTGAAGGAGTTATGCTTGCCATTTTACTGATGAACGTATTCGCCCCTTTAATTGACCATTTTGTGGTTCAGTCGAATATTAACCGCCGATTGAAACGGATTCCGGTAAAAGTTTGAAACTGAAAAAATCTACCTGTTATGAATAAGAGTAATACGTATATATTTATTTATTCCACGGTGATGGTTGTTCTGGTTGCAGCGCTGCTTGCACTGGCTGCCACCGTGCTGAAGCCCTTTCAGCTTAAAAACCTCGAGATCGCCAAGAAACTTGAGATCCTTCATTCTGTGGATAAAGGATGGGATGCAGGGAAAGTTGACGACAAAAACAAATATGTGGAATCCGAGTACGCCAAATACATCACTGAATCCTTTGCGCTGAACCCTGCCAATGACACGATCACTGACCGTGATGCATTTGAAATTGAAGCGGAAGCAGAAATGAAGAAGGATTCAACAGAAAGAGCATACCCTGTTTTTGTCTGTACCAAGGATGACGGCTCAAAACATTATATTTTTCCGGTTCTCGGAAAAGGATTGTGGGGCCCGATCTGGGGATATGTTGCACTCGTTGACGATATGAATACCATTTCCGGTGTATTTTTCGACCATGAGGCTGAAACTCCGGGACTGGGCGCTGAGATCAATACTCTCTGGTTTCAGAAACCATTCGTCGACAAAAAAATCTTCGATGATGCTGGAAATTTTATTTCTGTTAAAATTCTGAAGAACAATGAAACTAAAATTCCGGATCATTCGGTTGATGCCATATCCGGAGGAACCATCACCAGTAAGGGCCTTGAGACTACGATTTCCGAAAGCATGAAAAGTTACCTGCCATTTTTAAAAAAGAATAAAAAATAAGCATATGAGCCAGCTGTTTTCTTCAAAGAACTTAAAGCTCCTGACCAATCCGCTGAACATGGAGAACCCGATCACCGTTCAGGTGCTGGGGATTTGTTCTGCACTCGCCGTTACCGTTAAAATGAAGCCGGCTTTTGTAATGGCTTTGTCTGTTATTATAGTGACCGGTTTTTCGAACCTGATCATTTCATTATTACGCAAAAGTATACCGGCCCGTATCAGGATTATCGTTCAACTGGTGGTGATCGCTGCCCTGGTAATTCTGGTCGACCAGCTCCTGCGGGCATTTGTTTATGATGTGAGCAAGCAGTTGTCGGTATTTGTGGGTCTTATAATTACCAACTGTATCCTCATGGGCCGGCTGGAAGCTTTTGCCATGGCTAACAAACCCTGGGAATCGTTTATCGATGGGATCGGTAACGGAATGGGTTATGGATGGATCCTTATCGGGGTGGCCTTTGTTCGTGAGCTGCTTGGCTCCGGAACGGTTTGGGGTTATCCGATCATGGAAAAAATCGGTGCTTACTCTGCAGGATATGTCAATAATGGGGTTATGATCATGCCTCCGATGGCTTTGATCCTCGTGGGGGTAATCATCTGGATACAGAGAAGCCGGAACAAAAAATTAATTGAATCGAAATAATAACGGAGATATGGAAAATCACATAAACCTGTTTATCAATTCAGTCTTCATCAATAACATGATCTTTGCCTATTTTTTAGGCATGTGCTCATATCTTGCTGTATCAAAGACTGTTAAAACCGCATTAGGACTGGGTGTTGCCGTTATTTTTGTAATGGTGATCACCATTCCGGTGAACTATCTCCTTGAAAAATATCTATTAGTAGAGGGAGCCCTGAGCTGGATCAGTCCCAAGTTCGCAGAAGTTGACCTTAGCTTTCTGAGTTTTATCATTTTCATTGCCGTGATTGCTGCAATTGTTCAGTTGGTGGAGATGGTTGTTGAGCGGTTCTCGCCCTCCCTGTACAATGCACTGGGTATATTTCTGCCGCTGATTGCTGTAAACTGCGCAATTCTCGGTGGTGCCCTGTTTATGCAACAACGGGAATTCAGCACCGTGTGGGAGACCGTTACCTTTTCGTTTGGTTCCGGCTTTGGATGGGCAATTGCTATCGTGAGCCTCGCTGCTATCCGGGAGAAAATCAAGTATTCCAATATTCCGGCTCCTTTGAGGGGCCTTGGGATAACCTTTATCCTGGTAGGCCTGATGGCATTTGCTTTCATGGGTTTTATGGGTTTCAAATTATAAACTGATTAACTGATTATCATGATATTGCTTTTAGCACTTTCGGGCACAGGCTCTTTGATATCCATCAGCATTGCGGTTTTTCTGGTGATCATGCTTTTGATGGTGGCAGTTCTCCTGTATGCCAAAACAAAGTTGACTCCGGAAGGGGTGGTTCATCTCGACATCAATAATGGAGAAAAGATTCTGGAAACTCAACCCGGGTCCAACATCCTGTCAACACTTTCGGCTAACGGAGTTTTCCTTCCATCCGCCTGTGGTGGAGGAGGAACCTGCGGGATGTGCAAATGCCAGGTTATGGAGGGCGGCGGAGAAATTCTTCCTACCGAGGTAGGATTCTTTTCACGGCGGGAACAGCACCACTACTGGAGACTGGGATGCCAGGTGAAAGTCCGCAATGATATTAAAATCAGAATTCCTGAAGCCATTCTGGGTATCAAGAAATGGGAATGCGAGGTTGTTTCAAACCGGAACGTTGCCACATTTATCAAGGAATTTAAGGTTAAACTGCCTGAAGGTGAAGTTCTTAATTTTCAATCCGGCGGATATATACAGATTGATGTACCGAAGATCTCGGTGGATTTCAAAGACTTCAAGGTTGAGGAAGAATACCGTGATGAATGGGATAAGTTCAAGTTATGGGATCTGCAAATGACGAACCCGGAACCCACTTACCGGGCATACAGTATGGCCAACTACCCGGCCGAAGGTAATATCGTGATGCTGAACATCCGTATTGCCACTCCGCCCTGGGATCCGGCCCGCAGTGGATTTGCAAAGGTTAATCCCGGAATCTGTTCTTCCTATATCTATTCGCTGAAACCGGGCGATAAGGTCATGATCAGCGGCCCCTACGGTGAATTCCATATCAAGGATACCAAACGTGAGATGATCTATATTGGCGGTGGTGCCGGTATGGCGCCATTGCGCTCACATATTTTCCATATGTTCAAAACCGAAAAAACTGACAGGAAAGTCAGCTATTGGTATGGTGCCCGGTCATTGCGCGAAGTATTCTATGAAGATGAATTCCGTGCAATCGAAAAGGAAAATCCGAATTTTAAGTTCAATCTCGCCCTTTCAGAACCAAAACCTGAAGATAACTGGGATGGCCTCAAAGGATTTATTCACCAGGTGCTTTTTGATGAGTACCTGAGCAAGCTGGAAGAACCTGAAGAAATCGAATATTACCTGTGCGGACCGCCAATGATGAATGATGCGGTTCTCAAGTTGTTATATAATCTGGGTGTACCGGATGATATGATTGCTTTTGACGATTTTGGCGGATAGGTTTTAGAGTTGACAACCTCAGGAAAAGTTGTCAACTTTACGCCATGCAAAAACTAATTCTTACAGTCGGTTTGGTGCTGGCTCTTTTGCCGGCCTGCTCCTCCAGATGGGTATACCATTTTCAGGAGGGTCCCGTATACGGTTCCACCTATCATATCACCTATGAGTACAAGCCATCGGTTACCCTTGAGAAGGAAATCACCGGCATTCTTGAACGGATCAATGTATCCATGTCGACTTACGATCCGACCTCAACCCTATCAAGGCTAAATAGGAACGATTCTTCGGCAAGGCTTGACATGGATCTCAGAAGGGTACTGGCAGCCGGATGGAAAGTCTCGGAACAATCAGGCGGAGCATTTGACATGACAGTTGCACCTCTGGTGAATGCCTGGGGTTTTGGCTTTACCGCGCGTGATAAGGTGACTCCGGTAATGATCGACAGCCTGCTTCAATTTACCGGTTATAAGAAAGTGCGGATGCTAGGAGATCTCCTGATCAAGGAAGATCCGAGAATTATGATCGACCCGAATGCTATAACCCCCGGGTATGTAGCTGATATTATATCAGAATATTTTGACTCAGTAGGAGTTAAGAATTATCTGGTGGAAATTGGAGGTGAATTAAGGTGTCTCGGTAAGAACCGTGAAGGGAATTCCTGGCGTGTTGGGGTGGATAAGCCATTGGAAAATACGCTGGAGCGAGAGATTCAGCAGGTATTTCACCTCGACCATATATCTGTTGCGACATCAGGAAACTACCGTAAATTTTATGAAGAGAATGGGGTGAAGTTTTCCCATACGATTGATCCGGTAACCGGTTATCCGGCAAGAAGCAACCTCTTGTCGGCAACGATTTTTACCGATGAGTGCATGTATGCCGATGCATATGCTACCGTTTGTATGGTGATCGGATTTGACGAAGCCAGGGAATTCTGCACTCAGATACCTGGGATCCAGGCCTATTTTATATACAGCGATACCGACGGGTCAATAAAAACCTGGCAAACCGCCGGGGTTCAGGCGATGATTCAGAGATCGTCGGGAATACAGGAGCAACCCACACCGCAATCGCGCACCGGAGGTTGAGTGGCAATTCTGGCGGCTTTCTTTTCATTCCGGTACATTTTCATTTCATCATGCTTGGTGCAGGTGATTCCCAGGTTTTTCATGTTCTTGTTGCTGCCGACTTCGGTTTGCGGGAATTTTCCGTTTTTGCGGAAGAGAATGTTTAGCCCAAGCCCGGCAAATGCCAGAGCTACAAGGACTATCGTGCTTAAAAAGACTGTTAATAGCATAGCTGAATAATTGGCCAAATGTAATATAATTCGTTAATTTGATGGTGCAACACCGCTCAGATTAATATGAAAGAGAACCTGGATTTCTTTAAGATTCAACACAACAGCATCCTGCCGGAAAAAGGGAAGGTGCTTGTTGCGGAGCCATTTTTAAAGGATTCCTATTTCAAGCGTTCGGTAGTGCTCCTTACCGAACATAATAACGAAGGAACCCTTGGCTTTGTTTTGAATAATCCGGTTAATTTCCGGGTTGATGAAATAATCAAGGACTTTCCAACGATAAATTCACTCGTTACCATTGGTGGGCCGGTACGTACAGATACGGTTCATTACATTCATACGCTGGGTCATGTTGTTCCTGATTGTGAGGAAATTATGGATCAGGTATACTGGGGCGGAAATCTGGAGGCCATCAAGGAAGGAATATCAGAGGGCTGGATCAAAGAGTACCAGATCAGATTCTTTGTAGGGTACTCGAGTTGGCATCCCGGTCAGCTGAGTCGTGAAATTGAAGAGAATTCCTGGCTGGTCACCCATATTGACCGTCTGGATGTGATGCATGGATCGGATGTCCAGTTATGGGAGAATATTCTTAAAAATGAGGATGAGCGCTATCAGATGTGGACCCGTTACCCCGAAGATCCTGCCTGGAACTGATCCGTTGTCCTGATCAGGCTTGAAAGTTCTTCCTGAAGAGTAATGGCAGTTTTACGGTAATACCTTTTCTTCTCGAATCCCAAAATCCATCGTATGCCGTGAGTATCATCGGTTACAAATACCTCATCAGCTTTCACCAGATCCTGTGTTCTTATTTTATTGCTGACCGTCAGAGTAAATTCGGATTGTGTGATCAGCTCCTTAACAATTCCTGTTATGATCCGTGGCATGCAATGATTGTCGGAGGAAGGGGTAATGATCTGATCCTTAAATCTTAAAAAGATGCTGCTTTCAGAGGTTTCTGAAAGATAACCATTTTGGTCGGTCAGGATAATGGCATCCCAGCCATTGGTTACCGCTTCCTGCCAGATCAGTAAATTCCGTAGCGGGCTTCGTACCATTGAACTGATGAAGGGATCTGCGGTATTGTGGTATTTCTCAGATACCCCGATGGATAGTCCTTTCAGGTTGAGCGGAAAATCGTCGAATTCGATTTCCTCGGTCAATCCGATGCACTTGAAAGCGGGACTGCAGTCGAGCTCTGCGGAAGGAAAAACCGGGATGATCAGCAGGTTGATCCAGCTTCCCTTGAACAGGCGGTTACGGTTGAGTAATTTCTCCAGCTGCAGCCGGAACTCAGGCAACCTGAATTCATCGGGGAGATGCCAGCCGACGGAACCAAACCGCTGGCCAAGTAATTCGAGCCAGGGTTTCAGGAACGGGATCCGATTGCCGGAAGCAAAAAGACTCGACCGGATGCATAATCCTGATATATCAAACCACTCCTCCGGGCTTAAATTGACGGACTCCCTCGGAACGACCGCTTGGTTATATAGAATATACTTGTTTTTCAATCTGTTAACTGCGTGTCAGCTGCCGGATGAAAAAGGATAGGAGATCAGGATTGAGCAGGATAGGTAAAAGAAACCCGAAAATCGCCCCGAAAAAGTGTGCGTCGTGCGCGATATTGTCCTTGCTGCGGCTGCTCATCAGCCAGCTGTAAACCAGGTACAACGCTGCAAAAACAATCCCGGGCATGGGTATCATGGCGAAGAAATAAATTTTGTTCCAGGGATCAAAAAAGATGGCGGCAAAAACAACTGCCGAAACAGCTCCCGATGCACCCACCGCGTTGTACAGATAGTCGTTCCGGTGCTTATACAGTGCATACAGGGGTGAAACCATTATGGCGCCAAAATAGAGGATCAGATAGTATGGGATCCAGCTGGCACCGAAAAATTGCTGGAAATACCGTTCGAGAACTGTACCGAAGCTATACAGTACAAGCATGTTGACAATCAGATGGGTCCAGTTGGCATGTAAAAAAGCATGCAAAATGAGCCTTGGATATTGTTTCCGCTTTAAAATCTGGTACGGATTGAATTGATATTTATAGATCAGGTCATGCCTGCTGAAAGCGATGATTGAAAATACGGAGGTGATCAGGATAATAACGATTGTCATAACCGGACTTAATGTAATATCTTAAATATTAGTTCTTTAAGTAGTTCACCCTCATCGGTCGACGTGTTACCGAAACCTTTGGATTTCAGGTCGTATTCCCGGAGCAGTGATATAATCTGGATGACTTTTTTTCTTGGATAATGGAGGCTCCCCTGTTGGTAATCCTGTACGAAATAGGCATTGATTCCGAGTGATGAGCTTACATTCCGCGGACTCTTGTCGTCGATAAAATGATAGGCCAGTAATTTGGCAAAATAATAGAACAGGGTTGAAATCGTGATGGAAATATGGTTGTTTTTCTGGTTTTCGCCAAGGTAGTTTATGATCCGGTTTGATTTTTGTATGTTCTTGCGCGAAAGGGCCTTAACCAGTTCAAAGCTGTTAAAATCCTTGCTGATCCCGCTATTCTCCTCAATATGGTCGGGAGTGATTTTCACCTGTCCGGCGGGCAGGGTAATTAATAATTTATCAATCTCGCCGGCAATTCTCGACAGGTCGTTGCCGAGATATTCTGTGAGGATCATCGCAGCTCCGGGTTCAATATGGAATCCTTTGCGTTTCAGATAGGACTCAATCCAGCGGGGCACCTGGTCTTCATAGATTTTTTTGGTGGCTAAAACCACCCCGTTCTGATCAATGGATTTGTAGAGCTTCTTGCGCTTGTCGAGGAGGTCATATTTGTAGCAGAGAACCAGTATGGTTGATTTTAAGGGATTGGCTGCAAAATATTGCAGGTTATCGATTTTCTGAACCGCCTGAGCTTCCTTTACGATGATCACATTATACTCGGCTCCCATTGGAAACCGGCGGGCGGCATTGTCGATCTGGGCACCTTCCAGGTCCTTACCGTATATAATGCTCAGGTTGAATGCTTTCTGACTTTCATCAAGCACAGTGTTTTGTATCAGGTCGGAAATCTGATCGATAAAATAGGGCTCTTCACCCATCAGCAGGTAAATCGGATAGAATTTTCGGTTCTGGATATCGGCGATGATTTGTTCGAAAGTCATGTAGTGGGGGATTTTTAAAACCTGAGATGTTTGACTGAACTGCCCTGTCCGATTATTTCATGCATGGCCAGGATTCCAATATTTAGGTGATCGGCAACATATTTTACGGTGACTTCCCGGTCGCTGTCAGCTGTTTTGATTCCGCTGGAAATCATCGGCTGATCCGAGACGAGGAGAAGCGCTCCGGATGGTATTTCGTTATCGAAACCGACAACAAAAATCGTTGCCGTTTCCATATCGATAGCCATGGAGCGGGTTTTCACCAGGAACTTTTTAAAACGCTCATCATATTCCCAAACCCTTTTGTTTGTGGTATAAACCGTACCGGTATAATAATCACGGCCATAATCCCTGATTGCAGTTGAAACGGCCCGCTGCAGCATAAAGGCCGGCAGGGCCGGAACCTCGGGCGGCAGATAGTCGTTTGAGGTCCCTTCACTGCGAATGGCCGCGATGGGCAGGATCAGGTCGCCAACATTGTTTTTCTTTTTTAAACCGCCGCATTTGCCTAAAAAAAGACATGCTTCAGGGTGAATGGCACTGAGCAGGTCCATAATGGTAGCGGCATTGGCCGATCCCATCCCGAAATTGATCATGGTTATTCCGGCGGCGCTGGCATTAGGCATATTAACATCGCGGATCACATCCACATTATTCAGCTCGGCAAAAGATTCGACGTATTGATTGAAATTGGTCAGAATGATATACTTGGAGAAATCTTCCAACTTGCGCCCTGTATATCTGGGAAGCCAGTTTTCAACTATTTCCTGTTTGGTTTTCATAATGTGAATTAGCCTGTCATCTGTATCTTTGCGCCGAATGTACACAACATGCAGCCGTTAAATTTACCAACTTATTCCTTCAATATAAAATCCCTTGGGGGGAGGGAGTTGATTTTTGACATTTTTCGACGGGGATGGTACCAGCTTACCCCTGAGGAATGGGTGAGGCAGAACTTTGCCCGGTATTTGAGCGAATCATACGGGTATCCCGAGAGCCTGCTGCTGCTGGAGCACAAAATCACGCATAATACCTTGTCAAGAAGGTGCGACATAGTGATTTACAACCGGATGGGCCAACCCGTGATCCTGGTGGAATGCAAGGCACCTTCGATAGTGCTGAACCAGAAAACCTTTGATCAGATTGCCCGGTACAATATGGTTCTTGGGGTTAATATCCTATTGGTTACAAATGGATTAAGTCATTTTTGTATCCGTATTGACCCGATAACATCGACCTATTCATTTCTTAAGGACATCCCTTCATTTTTGTCGATAAGCGACCAGTCATCCACGGTCATCTGAAGGAACCATTCGCTGGACCAGCCGGTGAAACTGCGGTTCCATTTTTCCTTGATCCCGGTGATCCGGAACCCTGCATTTTTAAACAGGCTCAGACTGGCGGTATTGGATTCGTCGATCGAGCAATATACCTGATTGAGCAGCAGTACGCTGAAAACATAGCGGAGCAGGGTTTTCAGGGCATCCTTGGCATATCCTTTTCCCCACTCGTTGGATTCGCCGATCAGGATTCCAATGCCGGCCCGCTGATGGTGAGGATCAAAATCAAACAGGTCGATCAGTCCCACCGGTTTTTCCGGTTCAATGGCTTCAATAACCAGCCGAAGCTGCCTGGCCTGGAAAATATCCAGATGGGCATTCTCCAGATATTGCCGTAGAATTTTTCTGGAAAACGGGGCAAAAGTATTGCTTACCTGCCAGAATTTCTGATCATTTTCCCACTTGAACAACAAATCCTCATCCCCGGGTTCAATTGCCCGCAGGTGTATGAGGCTGCCATGTAAAGGTTCCATGATTGCTAAAGTTTTTTGATTGATCCAACAGTCTTGGCAAAAGCTTTGCTAAACCCCTTCTTTTTCACCAATGTGAGTTTCCGGGTGGCTTCATCCTTCGATTTGAATGATCCGTAAGTATATCGGTAAAATCCATCCTTCCCCTTGAATTCATGCACCGGATCCAGACCCTTGAAGGATTTTTTGCTCAGGGAGGTTTTCGATGCTGAGAACTGGATGGTCCATAACTCATCTGGTGGGAGATCTCCTTCCACGGGCTCCATTAACACAGCATTTTCAGTTCCGGTATTGATTTCTATCCGGATGTAAGTTTCGGTATCATCAGACTGGGCACCTGAGAGTATCTGTTTCATTTTTACCCCGTTGTGCACTAATTCTGCTGTGAGGAGGTTGATCCGGGCAAAATCAAGGGAATCCCCCTGCGGATCGAACCAGGCTGAGAGGCTTGGATGTTTCTTCAACAGAGTGATCAGCTGACCGAACAGTTCCTTGCTTTTTTCACCCAAAACAGTTTCAGAGGAAGGGTAATACAACGAAAAATCATTTTTGAGATCATCGGGCACACGGATATTTCTTTCCATCCTGGTACCGGTGCTGTCGAGCGGGATGGTACTCTCGGTATAATACGGGAAATACCCGTCTTTCTCAATGAGGAGGCCGTAGGGCGAGCCCTTTGCGACCGAGAAAAGGTACCAGGCATTGCGGTCGGTTTTGATAATTTCGGCAATCTCGTGGGTGCGGGTATTGATCAGGCTGACCCGGATATCGGGCAGCGGTTCCTGTCGCTGCGTGGAAAGTATTCCGTAAACCAGGCAATTACCGGGCAGCGGCCGGATCATATTGATCTGTTCCTTAAAGTCCTGGCCAATGGATTCAGGCACCAGGGCTGTTAACAGAAGCAGCAGGAGAAGGATATGCTTGGTATACTGAACGATGGACCGGTAACCTTTCGCCAGAATGCGCACATCTTTCCCCAGACGGTAATCACGGGCATAATGCAGATTAAGGTCGAGCCAGTTTTGGGCGGTATACACCGCTGTCAGATTTCCGTTTTCGGGCATCAGGATGCCTTTTCGTATTGGCGGCAGGTGATATCCCGGATGAATACCGGCAGGGGCATAGCCTACCCAGCTGCGGGCGCCGGTAAGTACCTGAATGCAATTCCAGAGCAATCGCCAGGGCCGGGGAAGAAAAAACCATATCGTAACGGGCGACAGGACCAGCAGGAAAAAAGCGAGAAATACATCGAAAACCCTTTTTATCCGCCGGTTATGCGGTTCGCCTACGGAATTGATCGGAATGACGTACAGGTCGCCTGCTGTATTCGATGAATTGCTGCCGATGATTGACTGGGCGGCTTCCGGGGCAATCTTATATTCGGTTTCCAGGGAACTCAATGCAAGCATGTGTTTTATTATTTCATTGGTGCTTAAATCCTTGGAACAAAAAATTACCTCATCAATCCGGTTGATCCGGATGATATCTCTAAGCTGGACAACCGAACCCAAATATTTCCCGGCTTCACTAACTGAAGGGTCGGGGGTAACATACCCAACCACTTCAACGGGCTGACTTGTTTGCGCCAGCAGCTGGCTAACCCTCTCCGTTTCATCAGGCTTCCCAACAATTACCAGCTTTTTACGATTCCCGATATCCAGCCGGAAACGGGCCACATGGAGCAGGTGAAGGGAGATCCTGATCAGGAAGATTCCGGTGAGGGTCCACACGGAACCCAGCAGGATCAATGCCCTTGAAAAGCGGTATTCCTCGGGAAGGAGTGAGTAGACTACCAGAATGATGGCAGTTCCGTAAATGGTGCCCCTGAATATTTTCCCCAGCTTCACCGGCAGGTCATATCCACCTGAAAAATAGATTGATAACAGCCAGATTAAAATGTATGCAGGGACAAAAATGCTGAGGAATTCGGGAGGATGCTGGCCTCCTTCAGGGAACTTGATCGATTCCCAGGTGGGATTGATCAGCAGGAACCCCAGAAATGAAACGGCAGCATCTGCCAATGGTACCATGAAGCGGTTTATCACTCTGCGAATCATGGAGATACCCGCCCGGAAATAGACCGAGAGCCTGATGAAAAACGAGAACCATCTGGCATTGCTTTTGGTGAAATGCTTGGTGGCGAATATGATCATGGCCTGATAAAACATCAGCACATAATTTATACTTGCTTTTTTTGTGCTTTCACCCTTATAATGGATGATTGTTGTTTCAGGGTAATAATAGTTCTGATATCCGGCCAGACGAATGCGATACGACAGATCAATATCCTCGCCATACATGAAGAACGTTTCATCGAAATAGCCTGTTTTCTCGAGTACTGATTTCCGGATGAACATGAAGGCACCGGGAAGAATATCAATTGGATTAACTTCATCCTGAGGCAGATATCCGAGATGGTACTGGCCAAATCTGCGTGATCGGGGAAATAGTGCAGCTAATCCGAAAACCTTGTAAAAAGATACCCAGGGGGTAGGGAGGGCCCTCTTGGATTCAGGCAGGAATGTGCCTTTACCGTCGATCATTCTCACCCCCAGTGCACCCGCGTCGGGATGAGTGTCCATGAAACCGAGGATTTTTGTGAAGGTGGATTCCTCAACAACGGTATCGGGATTAAGAATCAACTGATACTCACCTCTGGCAATTCGCATTGCCTGGTTATTTGCCCTGGAGAATCCGGTATTATCCAGGTTTTCAATCAGGATTACCTCCGGAAACTGATTTTTCACCATTACACACGATCCGTCTGCCGAATTATTGTCGACCACAAAAACCTCCATCGGGATTCCGTTACCGGCGCGGTAAACCGATTTGAGGCATTGTTCCAGGAAGAACCTGACATTGTAGCTGACAATAATAACCGATAGGCGGATGGGCTTCATGTGTGGTTATGATTTTCGGAGTGATTCTTCAAAAAGTGTCCGGTTGAGCAGCGATCTGCCGAGTGTGATCTCATCGGTAAATTCCAGTTCATCGCCAACGGCAACCCCACGTGCTAATGTGGTGATTTTAACGGAGAATCCTGACAGCTTCCGGTAAATGAAAAAGTTTGTGGCGTCGCCTTCCATGGTAGCGCTGAGTGCGAGGATGACTTCCCGCACTTCCCCGGATGCAATTCGTTCGGCGAGTGAGCCCACGGTCAGGCTGGCCGGGCCAATTCCATCCATTGGGGATAAGATGCCGCCCAATACATGGTAAACACCTGAATATTGCTGGGTCGACTCGATTGCCATCACATCGCGGATATTCTCCACCACGCATAGGAGCGATCGGTCACGGGCGGGATTTGAACATACCTGGCAGATTTCCTGGTCAGAAATATTATGACAGATCTTGCAATGGTGGATTTCCTTTCTTAGTTGCAACAGGCTGCCGGCCAATGATTCCGATTCTGAAACATCCTGCCTTAATAAATGAAGTACCAGGCGAAGGGCCGTTTTGCGGCCAATTCCTGGTAATTTTGAAAATTCATTTACTGCCTTTTCCAGCAGTTTGGAAGTATATTTTGAGGAGTCCATTATCACATTTAATGCTCAAAAGTAACACCGTTACCATCGATTAGCAATTTTTTATCTTTATTTGCCCCTTCGACCCAAAAACAATGAACCCAATCTGGATTGCACTCATTCTTTGCGGCTATTTCGGCCTGCTCCTGCTGATCTCAAAATTAACCACCCGGGGCGCCGATAATGAAGGTTTCTTCATAGGAAACCGTAAATCACCCTGGTATATTGTGGCTATCGGTATGATTGGGGCATCCATATCCGGTGTAACCTTCATTTCAGTACCGGGATGGGTGATCTCCAGCCAGTATGCCTATATGCAGATGGTTCTTGGTTATCTTGTTGGATATCAGGTTATTATCTGGATTTTGCTTCCCCTGTATTATAAGCTGCGCCTGACCTCGATCTATGGCTATCTGAATCAGCGGTTTGGATATTGGTCGTATAAATCCGGGGCCTCTTTTTTCCTGTTATCGAGGACTATCGGGTCGGCAGCGCGCCTGTTTCTGGTTTCGGCAGTATTGCAGCTCGCTTTTTTTGATCACCTGCATATTCCATTTGTACTTAATGTGGTCATTATCATGGGGCTGATCTGGCTTTATACGTATAAGGGCGGAATCAGGACCATCATCTGGACCGATACTGTTCTGGCATTGATGTTTCTTACAGCGCTGGTCCTGACTGTGTTTCTGATCATGAAGAACCTGAATCTGGGTTGGTCCGACATGATCGGGCAGATCCGGGATACCGGGTTGGGAAAGATATTTTTCTGGGATGATTTCGGCAGCGACCGGAGGCATTTCATCAAATATTTCCTGGGCGGGATGTTTATTACCATCACGATGACCGGCCTGGACCAGGATCTGATGCAGAAAAACCTGAGCTGCAAAACCTTGAAGGATTCGCAGAAAAACATGACCTGGTTCAGTCTTTCACTGGTTCCCATCAACCTGCTTTTTCTCACACTGGGTTCCCTGCTGATCCTGTTCGCACGAAGCCGGAACATTGACCTGCCCGAGGCATCCGACAGTTTGTATCCGATGATTGCCACCGGGGGTTACCTGCCACCTTTGGTCGGGATGATTTTTATTGTCGGGATTGTGGCGGCAGCCTTTGCCAGTTCGGATTCTGCATTAACTGCACTAACTACCTCTGTAACAATTGATATCCTTAATAAGGAAAACGCCCCCGAGGAGGTCACGCGGAAAGTGAGATACCGGGTGCATATCATCCTTTCCGTGATATTTGTACTGATAATCCTGTTGTTCAGGGCTCTCAATGACCGGAGTATCATTGATACGATATTTACCATCGCAGGGTATACCTACGGACCATTGCTCGGCCTGTATGCTTTCGGGATGTTTACGCGCTACCAGGTAAAAGACAGGTTAGTACCGGCAGTTGTGATTCTTGCACCGTTACTAACCTGGCTCATACAGCATTTTTCAAAGCAAATCATAAACTATGTATTTAGTTTTGAGCTGCTTCTGATCAATGGAATGCTGACATTCCTGTTCCTGCTGGCTATTCGTCGTCGCTCTTCGACATAGAATAGACGTCCTTGATAATGGCATCATATTTTTCGTGAAGAACTTTCCTTTTCAGTTTGAGGGTTGGTGATAATTCACCGGTTGCTGAAGTCCATTCGTCAACCACCAGGCGGAATCTTTTTACCTGCTCATGCGGAGCCAGCTTCTTATTGAGTTCATTCACCTCCTGCTGGTAGCGGGCTACGATCTGGGGTTTGCCCACCAATTCGAAATTGTCGCGGTAATGGATGCCTTTCTTAGTGCAATAGTCATGCAGGAACCTGAAATTAGGCGATAAAATAGCCGAGGTAAATTTCTGATTTTCCCCTATAATCAAGGCATTGTCAATAAAATAGGACTCTTTGATCTTATTCTCGATGGATTGCGGAGCAATGTACTTTCCACCCGAATTTTTAAAGATCTCCTTTTTACGATCGGTGATTTTAAGGAAACGGCCATTGACCATTTCTCCTATATCACCGGTATGAAACCATCCGTCAGTATCAATAACTTCGCGGGTAAGGTCCTCATTCTTATAATACCCCATCATTACCGATGGTCCTTTTACCAGGATTTCACCATCATGGGCAATTTTTACTTCGAGGCTCTTGAGTACAAGCCCGACTGTACCGATCATGTTATCGGGATAGCACTTGTTGTTAATGGATATAACCGGAGATGTTTCGGTGAGACCATAACCTTCCTGGATCAGAATGCCTGCTGCCGTGAAAACCCTTGCCAGACGGGGCTGAAGTGCTGCTCCTCCGGAGAACACCATTTTAACATTGTCGCCGAGTCCTTCTCTCCATTTGGTGAAAACCAGCTTGTCAACGATTTTAAGCTGAAAATCGTACCAGCCGCCATTGACCCCGCCGTGTTCATATTTCAGGCCAACATTTACGGCCCAGAAGAAAATCTGTTTTTTTATTCCCTTGAGGGCTTTGCCTTTGGCAATGATTTTATCGTACATGACTTCGAGAATTCTCGGCACAGTAACAAAAGTGCTGGCTTTGATTTCCTTGAGATCATGGCCAATGGTACCCAGGTTTTCAGCATAATAGAGCCCATAGCCCTGCAGCTGGTAGCCATAATGAACGATACGTTCCAGAACATGGCAGAGTGGCAGAAAGCTCAGTGCCCTGGCGGTATGGGGAAGGTCCAGAATGTGAAGGGAATCGAGCAGGTTTATCACCATGTTGTGATGCGAAAGCATTACACCCTTGGGAACTCCGGTTGTTCCTGAGGTATAAATAATGGTGAAAAGGTCATCAGGCTCAATGGCAGTTTTCATTGCAGTAAGCCTATCGGCCCATTGCTTTTCATTTTTTTCACCCAGTTCGGCGATTTCTTTCCAGTTCCTTGCGCCATCTACTTCATTGAAAGTAAAGATCTGTTCAATATTTGGGGTGCGGTTCTTTTCAAATTTTCGATACAAGGCTGAATCAGAAGCTAATACCATCCTGGCGTCAGAATGTTCGAGAATGAAAGCTGTTTCATCGTCACTCAGGGTAGGGTAGATTGGCACATGAACAGCCCCGATCTGCATCATTCCCATGTCGAGAAAGTTCCATTCGGGACGGTTGTTGGAGGCGCTGACAATCTTATCGCCCTTTTTTATGCCCATGGAAAGCAACCCATAACTGATCTGGTTTGCGATCCGGACATACTCTTCGGTCGACCAGGTGATCCACTGGCCATCAACTTTCGAGGCCAGGGCATCGGTACGTGGATATGTTTTCATGGCATAATCCAGTACATCGAACATTCTGCGTATTTCCATTTTATTTCAAGGTTAGGTAATAATCTTACAAACAGGAATTTATGGTTTTTATCTCATCCGGAGTAAAGTTGGGGAGATCCAGTATCCGGAGATTGGTTTCGAGTTGTTTTTTGCTGCTGACACCGATCAGGACTGATGTGATAAAGTCGTGACTTTTTACCCAGTTGAGTGCAAGTTCGGCCAGGGTCATGCCGAAGCCCACGGCAGTTTCGTTCAGTTTTGACACCACCGTTTGAATATCAGGGGTGATCTGTTCCACCTTGAGAAATCCGTGTGGCTTTCCGGCTCTTGAATCAGCCGGGATTCCATCTGCATAACGGTTGGTGAGGAGGCCCTGTGCCAGCGGTGAAAATGCGATACACCCGATCATTTTTTTTCTGAGTACATCGGCCAGATCCTCTTCGGCTTCCCGTTTAAATAGCGAATACTTCACCTGATGGATGAGGCATGGGGTTCCCAGGTCGGCCAGAATCTTTGCTGCCTGAATGGTTTGCTCTGCAGGGTAATTGGAAATGCCGGCGTAGAGTGCCCTGCCCGACCTGACGGCCTGATCCAGGGCACCCATCGTTTCTTCAAGGGGGGTTGCCGGATCGTACCGGTGGGAATAAAAAATATCCACATAATCCAGGTGCATCCTTTCGAGGCTTTGATCCAATGAAGCCAGCAGGTATTTTCGGGAGCCCAGGTCTCCATACGGTCCGGGCCACATCAGGTATCCGGCTTTAGTACTGATAATCAATTCATCACGATAGGGTTTGAGATCCTTTTTTAGAATTTTCCCAAAATTGGATTCAGCTGAGCCCGGAGGCGGTCCGTAATTATTTGCCAGATCGAAATGGGTGATTCCCTGGTCGAAAGCAAGCCTGATTATTTCCCTTCCGGTGTCGAATTCATCCACTCCACCGAAGTTATGCCACAATCCTACCGACAGCAGGGGGAGGTGTATCCCGCTGTTTCCGCACCTGCGGTACTGCATTTTGTCATATCTGTTCTCCCCGGCGATATAGTCCATCGAAATAGTTATTTATGTAAAGATGTAAAAATAACATAGTTTGCCAAATTGAAAAGTACGTGGAACAATTCCTTCAAAATTGTTGTTAAATTGTGCCCGGTTCGTGAAACCTGAAGGCGGGCCTGTTGACTGATGGAGAAGATTGGGTTTATTCTTCACGGAAAAATTCGTGGCAAGCAATCTGTTAAGGAATCCCTTATATCCAGATTTTCAGAGTATTATGTGGTGCGTTTCTATGAAACTGCTCATCCGAGGCATGCTGAGCAGCTGACCCTGCTGGCATTGAATGAGCAGTGTGATTATTTGATTGCCGTGGGAGGTGACGGTACTTTGAATGAGATGGTAAACGGGTATCTTAAGGCAGGAGGAACCGCAAAACATCAAACCAGGATCGGAGTTTTACCGTTTGGTACCGGGAATGATTTTGCAAGAGGCAGCGGGATAAACCGTGATATTGGCCAGCTCCTCGACCTGGTGGTGCAAAATCAGCCCAGGATGATTGACGCGGGGTCGATGGAATTCAAGCGCCCGGATGGCTCCCTGAACGTCCGGTATTTCGATAATATCGCTGATCTGGGAATCGGAGGTGATGTGGTAGCAAGAGTTAACGGAGTGCACCTCCGGAAAAAAATACTTGGAGGAAAGCTTACCTTTTTCATCTCGATATTACTGACCTTCCTTACTTATAGGCATAAGAAGATCAAGGTGTCGTGGGAAGGGTTCAATTGGGAAGGCTCCGTGCTGAGCCTGGTGGTGGCCAATGGCAGGTTTTTCGGGAGCGGTGTGGGAATTGCGCCTGAAGCAAAACTGGATGACGGGCTGTTCGAAGTGGTGATTTTTGCCAACCTCAGCATATTCGATTATTTGCGGAATTACTCAAAACTCCGCCGGGCTGAAAAAATTCAGCATCCTGAAGTATTTTATCACCGTACCAACAAGGTACTGGTTGAGCCCAAGGGCAATCATATTATTGTTGAGGCCGATGGCGAAATCGAGGGCCATGCGCCGATTGTATATACCTGTTTGCCCGGGGCGCTGAAATTCCTGTTACCTTAGGAGGACGCGGAGGGAGACGCATAGTTATGCGTCTCTACGGAGAATGACGTCGCGGGCTTTGAACATGGCCCTTTCGAGGCCGTCAACGTCTTTTCCGCCGGCTGTGGCAAAGAATGGCTGACCGCCGCCGCCGCCCTGCATTTCACGGGCGCTGTCGCGGATGATATTACCTGCATGTAAACCCATACTGCTGATCAGATTATCAGAAATCATCACCGTGAGGATAGGCTTACCCTGTATGACAGATCCGATTACCAGGTACAGATTTTCGGTTTCCCCTTTTATCTGATAGGCAAGATCCTTGATTTGTGCTGCATCCGGCAAGTCAACGCGTTCGCAGATCAGATTGACTCCGTTAAACGGTTGAATGCGCGTGCGGAGATCATTCTTGATATTTTTAAGATGCTCTTTATCAAATTGCTCAATTTTTTTCCGCAGCTGCTGGTTTTCTTCCTGCAACAGGGTTACCGCCTCAACCAGTCCGTGATTCGATTTCAGCATCAGATTGAGTTCGCGTATGGTTTTCATCTGGGCGCGCAGTTCCTCCTCCGCTTTTTGTCCGGTTTGTGCTTCAATTCTTCGTATTCCCGAAGCGATGCTGCTTTCGGATATTATTCTGAAAATGCCGATCTGTCCGGTATATTGGACATGTGTTCCTCCGCATAATTCCACGGAATCGCCAAAACGGATTACTCTCACCTGATCGCCGTATTTTTCGCCAAACAGGGCCATGGCTCCCATTTCACGGGCTTCGGCAATTGGTACTGCCCGGAGTTCATTGAGCGGTATGTTATTCCGGATCAGTTTATTGACCATCAGTTCAACCTGATCGATATCTTCTTCGGTCATTTTCTGGTAGTGCGAGAAGTCAAATCTGAGGTAATTCGGATCGACGAGCGATCCTTTCTGTTCCACGTGCATTCCCAGAACCGTACGCAAAGCAAACTGAAGCAGGTGGGCCGCAGAGTGGTTCCGCATGGTATTGAACCGGGCATCCTGATCGATGGCGGCGACAAAAGTTGCCTCCGGGTTTTTTGGCAGATGATCGGAGAGATGGACGGTCAGGTTATTTTCCTTGCGGGTATCTGTTATCTGAATGGTCTCGCTGTCGGAAGTCAGTGTGCCGGTATCTCCTACCTGTCCGCCGCTTTCGGCATAGAAAGGGGTTTTATCGAACACCAGCTGGTAAAAAGTCTTTTTCGGAGTTTTCACCAGGCGGTAACGGATGATTTTTACAACCAGGGATAATTGGTCATATCCCACAAATTCCTGCTCATCCTGTTCACGCAGGATGATCCAGTCGGCAGTTTCTTGTCCGGATGCCTGCCTCGACCTGGATTTTTGTTTTTCCATTTCCTCCTGGAATTCGGGGATATTTACTTTCATCCCTTTCTCACTGAGGATCAATTCGGTAAGGTCGAGCGGGAACCCGAAGGTATCATAGAGTTCAAATGCTGCTTTGCCGCTGAATGGCAGATCTTTGGATTTCTGTGCAATCACCTGGTTTTCGAGGAGGGTGATGCCGGTATCAAGTGTGCGAAGGAAGGAGTTTTCTTCCTCACCGATAACTCTTGATATCAGTTGCTGCTGGCTGATCAGTTCGGGAAATGCCTCACCCATATTTTCGGCCAGAACCGGAATCAGTCCGGCCATGAAGGGCTCCTTGAGGTTCAGGAAGTTGAACCCATATCGAACTGCACGTCGAAGGATCCGCCTGATGACATAACCTGCCCCAGTATTTGACGGGAGCTGTCCGTCGGCAATGGAAAATGCGATCGCCCGGATATGATCGGCGATCACGCGCATGGCTACATCGGATTTGCTGTCGGCACCGTATCTGATACCTGTGATTGTTGAAAGTTTCTGGATTACCGGCTGGAAGATATCCGTATCGTAATTGGACTGTTTTCCTTGCAGGGCCATGGTAAGGCGTTCAAAACCCATACCGGTGTCAACGTGTTGCTGTGGCAGCTGAACCAGGGTGCCGTCGGCTCTTCGGTTATATTGAATGAAAACCAGGTTCCAGATCTCGATCACCTGGGGGTGGCTCTTGTTAACCAGGTCTTTGCCATCGATGGCAGCCCGCTCTGCATCCGAGCGGATATCTACGTGGATCTCGGAGCACGGGCCGCACGGACCGGTATCGCCCATTTCCCAAAAGTTATCCTTTTTGGAACCTTCCAGGATTTTTGATTTCGAGGTATGTTTGAGCCAGAGACCATAGGCTTCGTTATCCCGTTCGATCCCTTCGCGCTGATCGCCTTCAAATATCGTCATATATAACCTGTCCGGGGAGAGTCCCATCCAAACAGTGAGGAATTCCCATGCCCAGTCGATAGCCTCAGCTTTAAAATAATCTCCGAACGACCAGTTTCCCAGCATCTCGAACATGGTATGATGATAGGTGTCGTGTCCAACTTCTTCAAGATCATTGTGTTTACCGGAAACCCGCAAACATTTCTGAGAATTTGCGATTCTTACGGATTTCGGGGTTTGGTTCCCCAAAAAGTAATCTTTGAACTGATTCATCCCGGCATTCGTGAACATCAGGGTAGGGTCATCCTTCACAACCATAGGTGCCGATGGCACAATAAGATGGCCTTTTGTTTCGAAAAAATCCTTGAATTTTTGCCGTATTATTTTGGAATTCATCAGGTTTATCTTAATTTACTGGTTTGTATAAAGTTTGGCAAAGTTAGATAAATTCGATAATTTTGCCACACTTCCAGAGTATGGGGTACGCGAATTCAGTGTTTAAGTATGGCAAAATTCAAATATCATTTTAACCCGGAATCACTTTCTTTCGATCGTATCCGATTAACCATCGGCCAGAAATTGTTCCGGGTGATCGCCTATTTAATGTCCAGTTTAGTTGTTGGCGGTGGCTTGCTGCTGCTTATTTCTATGTTTACGGACCTTCCGAAAGAGAGGATTTTACAGCGGGAACTGGCCTTTTTACAGACTCAGGTTGAGCTGACCAACAAAAAGATGGACCAGGTGCAGAGTGTTTTAAACGAATTGCAAAATCGTGATGACAATATTTACCGGGTAATTTTCGAAGCTGATCCGGTTCCGTCTTCCATCAGGGATGCTGGTTTTGGAGGGGTTAACCGGTATGCCGACCTTGAAGGTTACAGGAATTCAACGATCGTAAAAGAGACTGCCCGGAAGCTTGATGATATCATGAACAAGCTTTACGTTCAGTCGAAATCATATGATTTGTTATTTAATCTGGGTAAGGATAAGCAGAAGATGCTCACAGCAATACCGAGCATTATTCCGCTGGAGAGATATACCCGGGTTGGCTCTTTCTTTTCCACTCATCGGTTGCATCCGATACTGAAAGTGTACCGTCCGCATAACGGGGTTGATTTCACGGCTCCGGTAGGAACCAAGGTGAGGGCAGCGGGCGATGGCACTGTTGTTGAGGTTAATCCGGTAAAGGGTTTTTCGGGATATGGAATTACCATTACGATCAATCACGGCTATTCCTATGAAACCTTTTACGCTCACCTGAACAAGGTTCTGGTGCGGGTAGGGGACCAGGTTAAAAGAGGCCAGGTGATTGCTGAGAGCGGCAATACCGGATTAACGATCGCTCCGCACCTCCATTTTGAAATTCACCGCAACGGAAGTCCGGTAGATCCGATCAATTACCTGTTTACGGATATTACTCCGCTAGAGTACCAGCAATTGATAGAAATGTCGAAACTTGGCGGGCAGTCACTTGACTAATTCCTGAATAATTGCCATACAAAGAACCCAAAATAGAGAAAGTCTATTATTCAATTGGCGAAGTAGCGGAGATGTTTGAAGTTAATCCTTCGCTGATCCGTTACTGGGAGAGCCAGTTTGAAAATATTAACCCGAAAAAGACACCGGGGGGGAAGAGGCATTATATGCTCAAGGATATTGAGCAGATACATCTGGTTTATCACCTGGTACGGGAAAAGGGCATGACTCTGACCGGGGCCCAGCAAAAGCTGAAGGATAATCGCAACGATACCGAAAGCAACCATGTTATTGTAAAGAAATTGCAGCAGATCAGGGATTTACTCACTGGTATGCGTGATGAACTTTAACCTTTCTTATGATTCTCGTAAAAGATATTGTTTCCGTCCTTGAATCCAAGGCTCCATTGGAGCTGCAGGAATCTTATGATAATTCGGGTTTGCTTACCGGACGGATGGACCAGGGAGTTACCGGTGTATTGGTTTGTCTGGATGTAATTCCTGAAATACTGGATGAAGCTTTGAGAAAGGGATGTAATTTTATTTTATCGCACCATCCTCCTTTTTTTACAGGGATGAAGCAATTTTCGGGCAATTCCATGCAGGAGGAGATTTTGCGGCGTGCCATCCGGAATGATATTGTTTTGTACGCTTCCCATACCAACCTGGATTCTGTGATTGACGGCGTAAGCGGGAGGATGGCCGAAAAGCTCGGCTTGATCAACAGAAGGATTTTGGTTCCGAGGGAGGATGACCTGGTCAAGCTGGTTTGCTTTGTTCCCGCCTCACACCTGGGGGTTGTGGGTGAAGCCGTTTTTGCTGCCGGGGCGGGTACGATCGGAAATTATGATCATTGTTCCTTTCAGGTGGGCGGAAATGGCACATTCCGGGCCGGCGAAGGATCAAATCCCTTTGCGGGCAGCATAGGTTCGGTACATTATGAGCCTGAAACCCGGTTTGAAACCATACTTCCCAGGCACCAGGTAAAGCAGGTCGTCGGGGCAATGATCGCTGCTCATCCTTATGAAGAGGTGGCTTATGACCTCTATCCGATGATCAACAAAAACCCGGCCCAGGGACTGGGTATTGTGGGGGATCTGGAGCAGGAAAGCACTGAAACCGGGTTTCTGATGAAACTGAAGGAGGTATTCGGCGTGCAGGTTCTGCGCCATTCGCGGTTGCGCAATCTGCCGATCCGGAAAGTTGCCCTATGCGGTGGCAGCGGAATTGAATTTCTCAGGCATGCAATCTTATCAGGTGCCGATATTTACGTGACGGCCGACATAAAATACCATTCATGGTTTGATCTTCCGGGCAATTTTCTGCTCGCGGATATAGGACATTTTGAAAGTGAGCAATTTACGATTAATATATTGGCCGATTCTCTTATCGAAAATTTCCCTAAATTTGCGGTTTATTTAACTGAGGTAAATACCAATCCGATCATAACGCTATGACAGCACAAAAAACAGGAGCCAAGGAGCAGGGTCTGAATGTAGAAGACAAGCTGAAAGATATTTTCGAATTGCAACAGGTTGAATCAGAGATTGATAAGATACAGACTTTGCGTGGGGAGCTTCCTTTGGAAGTACAGGATCTGGAAGATGAATTGATCGGTCTGGAAACCCGTATCAAGAATTTTGAGGATGAGATCAAGGAACTGGAAAATGCAGTTGCCAAGAAGAAAGTTGAGATTACGGATGCTCAGGGACTGATCAAGAAATACGAAACTCAGCAGAATAACGTCAGGAACAACCGGGAATTCGATTCTTTATCTAAAGAAATTGAGTTTCAATCACTTGAAATTCAGCTTTGTGAAAAAAGAATCAAGGAATTTGCCGTTCGCCTGCAGGACAAGCAAACGGTAACCACTGATTCCAGAAATATTTTCGAAGAAAGAAAGCGCGATCTGGATGCTAAGAAGAGGGAACTTGACGAGATAATCTCAGAAACACAGATCGAAGAAGAGAATCTATACATGCGTTCACAGCTGATCGGCACCAGAATGGACGAAAGGTTGCTTTCAGCTTATCGCAGAATCAGAAAGAATGCCCGTAACGGACTGGGTGTGGTAACCGTTCAGCGCGATGCATGCGGTGGTTGTTTTAACCGCATCCCGCCACAGAGGCAACTGGATATCCGCTCACGCAGGAAAATTATTGTATGCGAATACTGCGGAAGGATACTGGTTGATGATGACATCGCCGGCATTACTCCGCCATCGGAATAACCTGAGAAGAATGAGGATTTCTTTCCTGATAGTGATTGCAGCTCTGCTTTTATCAGGAAATAAACTTCATGGACAGCCAGGTTCATTTGATCCGGAAATCCGAAAATTTTATCTGAACACGGATACCGTTGCCGGTAACCGTTTGCTTAAGCAGCGATATGCTGCCAATAATCCTGAGTTTCTCAGGATTATTGGTTACAGGGAGTTCCTCAACTGCATCCTGCATCAATCAAATGTTAATACTGATCTTTTTTTTAGCCGGTCGGATGAATGGATCCGCCAGCTCGGAAAAATCCGGCCAGCCAGTCCCGGCCAGCTGGCTGCCAGTGCTGAAATGCATCTGTACCGGGCGGTACTGGCCTCACAAATATCAGATTACAAGACTTCGGCGTCGGAATTATTATCGTCGTACAAAATTGTGGCAAAGTCAGGTGCTGGTTTTGCCGCCTCCGACCGCAATAAATTATCAGGAATCCTGGGTGTTATCTTTCAGCAGATTCCCCAGCAGCATTTGAAATATCTGAAGCTTGTAGGTGTCAGGCCATCCGGATTAAGCGGATTTAACGGTCTGGAACGCTATTATGGAGCGGCATTGCCGGGTACAATCGAGCGGATGGAAGGGTATTTAATGCTGGTAACGGCCTTAAAGGAATTCAGCAAGGATCCTGCTGCAGCCTGGAATTTTGTGAAGACGGAAGGAAAACCGATGCTGGATAATCCCCTGATCCGGTATCAAAGCTCGCTGGCTGCGCTTAAAGCGGGTGATTGTGAATCTGCCTTGAAGTTGCTGGATGAGAAGGGTTTAATACCCGGGAAGGCAGCGATTCCCTATTGGAATTATCAAACCGGCCGTTGCCTGCTCTATAAAAATGATCTGTTGGCGGTAACATATCTGGAAAAATTCATTGAAAATCCGGGGGGCGACAATTACCGGCATTCAGCCATGCTGATGGCCGGATGGTATTATCTGATTCATGGCCGGCAGGATAAGGCCGTGGATTATTTCCAAAGGATACAGGATCTTCCCGCACCCTTGACCGTATATGATAAACAGGCCTTAGCGGAAGCAGCCACAGAGAAAATGCCGGATGCGGAAGTGCTGAAGGCAAGACTGTTGTTTGATGGCGGCTATTACGAAAATTGTCTGGATTTATGCAATGGCATGATCCGGTCGGGCAAATACGGTGGCAGTGATGAGGGTGAATTGATTTACCGTGTGGCGAGGAGTGAGCAGCGTTTGGGGCGGAATGATGAAGCAGTCAAAAATTTCATGGAGGTGATTAACCGGGAAAGTAGTATCCGGAGTTACCTGGTACCTAATTCAGCCTTGCAGCTTGGGCATATCTATAATAAATCGGGCCAGTATGAACTGGCCCGAAAGTATTATAAAGTCTGTGTGGAACTGAACAAATACGGTTTACGCGAGGGGTTAAACCGTCAGGCTCAGGCAGCGCTCAGGGAACTGGAAAAATAGATTACCAGCTTCCTCCTGCACCACCGCCGCCGAAACTTCCGCCACCGCCTCCACCAAATCCGCCGCCGCCGAAACCACCGCCGGAAGAGAATCCGCCAAAGGAGCCTCCGTTACCACGTCCGCCCATCATTCCGAGCAGGAGCAGCAGCGGGAGCCCGCTGCCACCGATTGACTGGTGCCGGTTCATGCGTGATTTTCCTCCGAAAATTATTGAGAAAAGTACGATCATGATAATCAGTCCGATCAGGGAGCTTCCCTTTTTTGCGCTGCCTTTTTTAAGATATTGCTCAGCCGTAAATTCACCGGAGGTAATTTTCATGATGGCATCAACAGCTGTGAAAATGCCACCTGCATAATTACCCTCCCTGAACCGGGGAAGAACATCGATTGTTACGATCTGGTTGGCCTGCAGGTCTGTCAGCACGCCTTCCAGTCCATATCCAACGGCGATGTATACTTCACCCTTTTCCTCAACGGTTTTCGGTTTAATGAGGATCATCACTCCATTGTCCTTCCCCTTTACGCCGATACCCCATTTTTCCGCCAT
Source organism: uncultured Bacteroidota bacterium (assembly GCA_942493265.1). GTDB lineage: Bacteria > Bacteroidota > Bacteroidia > Bacteroidales > UBA12481 > UBA12481. The sequence goes on along the minus strand of OW818688.1, from coordinate 4,870,337 downwards.
TTGAGTGGTGTAGTCGTTTGATTCATAGCCGTTCAGTGTTGGAACGGTAACCACGTATATCTGGGTAGAGGTTTCGTTGTTGAAAGAGAGTAATTTACTCTCGAGGGTTGCAGCATCAGATGGGTCCAACATTTTTGCAAAGTCGTTCACCAGCCTGGGCGGCTGCATGGGTTCAGGGAATTCCTGCGAACGGATAGCCGGAATAAAAAAGGCCAGTATCAGGCTAAATGCCAGTAATCTTTTCATTTAAGGTGTTTTTATTTTCCAAAGGAGATTTCATCCGATAATTCATTGGTATCATTATCAAGGTAAGGGAAGAACTCAATGAGTTGTTCACCAGCGAGTTTTATCCCTTCAACCAAACCGTCAGCAAACCTGTTATTGTGAAAATGTTCAGTCATCTTTTCCTTGATCAGATCCCAGAATCCTTCGGGAACTTTTGCATTGATACCGGCATCTCCGATAATGGCAAACTTCCTGTTCGTGATAGCCAGATAAAACAGAACTCCGTTACGTTGTTCCGTTTCATGCATTTTCAATGATTTGAAAATAAAGGCTGCCTGATCCAGAACATCTCCCTGGAATGTGTCTTCAATATGAACCCGGATTTCTCCGGATGTGCCTTTTTCAGCCCGACCGATGGCGTTTTTAATAGCCAGCTGGTCCTCTTCGGTGAGGAATTTCCGTGCATTCATCCGTTTAGAATTTTACTTCCGGTGCTTTTTCTGCGCCTTCGGTAGCTTCGAAGTACGGTTTCTTGTCGAAATTAAACAGGCCGGCATAGATGTTTTTCGGGAACATCCTGATAAAGGTATTGTAATCACGGGCCATCTCGTTGAATTTCCGTCGTTCTGTGCTGATGCGGTTCTCGGTACCTTCAAGCTGAGCCTGTAAATCCAGGAAGTTCTGGTTTGCCTTCAGGTTCGGGTACTGTTCAACCACTACCATTAAACGCGACAGTGCGCTTCCCAGACCGGCCTGTGCATCCTGAAACTGCTTCATGTTTTCAGCAGTCAGGTTTTTCGGATCGATCTGAATGGAGGTAGCTTTCGACCGGGCTTCAATAACGGCGGTCAGGGTTTTGCTTTCAAAATCAGCATATCCTTTTACCGTATTAACGAGGTTAGGGATCAGGTCGGCACGGCGCTGATATGAATTTTCAACGTTCGACCATTGCTCATCGACCTTTTCACTTTTGGTAACCATGCCGTTATAACTGCGGACACCTGACAGTGCAAGTAGTCCAACGATAACGACCAAAACAATAATCCAAAGGTTGCGTCTATTTCTCATGTTAGTAATAATTTATCCTTGTAAAGATCAAAATTCATTCCAAATATAAAAAAGTCCTTTCAAGTCCAATAAATGGAATATAGGGTAGATAACTTATGGTTCTATTTGATAAACAGCCACTATTAGGTCGGTTCAAACCTTTTAATAGGACTAAATTTGTGATAAATAAGCAATATACTATTATGAAGAAATCAGCTTTTCTTCCAGGAAAAAGAATGGCAGTACTTTTCTCTGTCATTTTAGCATGTTTTGTTTCCTTCGGAACACTGAAGGCACAAACAGTAGTGACCTCACTGACGATTGGCGCTCAAACAGGCAATGTTACCTATGGCACAGCCGGTACGGTGACATTTTCTGTCAGTTTTAATAAAACCGGCAGCGGTCCGGGCCTTACCAGGTTAAGTGTAAACTGGATAACCCCGGCAGGGGTAACCACCTCCTTTCCGGTGGATATAAATCCTGAAACGGAGCCATCGCCGGTAACACTTGTGATAAATACCTCATCGGCGACACCGGCCGGAACCACCGGGTTTACCATTTCTTCAACCAGCAATGCCTTTGCCAGCGCACAGGCATTCTTTGTAGTAGGAGTCAAGCCGCTTACCGTGACCGGTGCAGCAGCCAATAACAAGGTATACGACCGAAATAACTTCGCTATCATTACCGGAACCCTTAACGGGATCATAGGGGCGGATGTGGTTACTCTCGTGGGGACGGGATTCTTCGCCACTTCCAGTGTGGGAAACAACATAGCCGTGACTTCCAGTAGCACCCTTGGAGGAGCCAATGCCGGGAACTACACTCTGGTACATCCAACCGGCCTCTCCGCCAATATTACTCCGAAGCCTCTTACGATGCTGGGATTAACCGGAGTAAGTAAGGTGTATGATGGCACAACCACCGCAACGGTTTCAGGAACAGCCGTTTTATACGGGGTGGTATCGGGTGACCTGCCATTTATTTCACTTTCCGGAACACCGGTCTATAATTTTGCAGATGCACTGGTTGGTATCAGTAAACCGATTACCGTTTCGGGTTACACGCTGGCAGGAACTGCAGCAGGCAATTACACCTTAAGCCAGCCGTCCTCATTAACAGCCAATATAACAACCAAAGCCATTACTATAACAGGGTTGACCGGGGTAAATAAGGTTTATGACGGCACCACGGCAGCTTCCGTGACCGGAACAGCAGGATTATCAGGTATTATAACGGCAGATGCGGGTGCGGTTACTCTGGCCGGGACCCCGGTATATACTTTTGCCAGCGCGGCAGCCGGAACGGGAAAGGCGATCACAGTTGCGGGTTACACACTTACTGGCAGCGCATCAACGAATTATTCGCTGACACAACCAGCCGGGCTTACCGCAAATATTACCCCCAAGGCACTGACCATAACAGGTGCAGCCGCCAGCAACAAGGTTTATGATGCAACAAACAGTGCGGTCATTACAGGGGTGCTCGACGGGAAAGTCGGATCCGATGTGGTTACCCTCAACGGAACCGGAAATTTTGCCAGTACAAACGCAGGAACGGCCATTCCGGTTGTTTCAACCTGCACTTTAAGCGGTGCCGCCGCGGCCAACTATACAATCACACATCCTGTCGGGCTTACCGCAAACATTACACCAAAAGCACTGACTGTTGCGTCGGCGGTTGCTGCCAATAAGCCTTATGACGGAACCAATGCTGCTACAATAACAGGTACCTTATCCGGTATTGCCGGTTTAGATGTGGTAACCTTAAACGGTGCCGGAACCTTTGCATCTGTAAATGCAGGAACGGGCATTGCGGTTACCTCGACCAGTTCGCTGGGAGGAGCTGCTTCAGCCAACTATACCTTAACACAGCCTACAGGGCTAACTGCGAATATTATTGCCAGGCCGATCAGCGTAACCGGGCTGACCGGTGTTGATAAAGTTTATGACCGGACCACTACGGCCACAACAACCGGCACCGTTGCCTTGGCCGGTGTTCTGACGGCGGACGTACCTAATGTTACCCTTGCCGGGAGTCCAGTGGTTAATTTTGCTACTGCAACCGTAGGGGCTGCCAAGACCATTGTCATTACCGGCTACAATCTCACCGGCAGTGCATCAGGTAATTATTCCCTCGTGCAACCGACCGGCTTAACGGCTGCCATCACCCCATTGGCATTGACACTTTCGTCGCCGGCAGCCAGCAATAAAATGTACAATGGAAACAATGCCACCACGATTACCGGAACTCTTACCGGTGTTATTTCACCGGATGTTGTTTCATTAAACGGAACCGGAACATTTGCAAGCATTAATGCCGGTACCGGTATTGCCGTGACCTCAACCAGCACCTTAAGCGGGGCGGATGCAGCCAATTACACGCTGACCCAGCCAGCAGGTCTTACCGCAAATATTACGTTAAAGCCACTGACAATCACTGCAACCGGTCCGGCCAAGGTTTATGGGACTTCACTTCCTGCCGGGACGTCCACAACCAATTTTATTGCCACCGCAACGGCTGGTACCGAACTGGTAACAAGCGTCACCCTTCGTCCGAATGCAGAGGGACTTCTGGCCTCGACTTCCGCAGGAACAGCCTATACGGTTACCCCTTCCCTGGCCATGGGCACTGGCGGATTTCTGGCAAGCAACTATGACATAACCTATTTACCCTATTCGGGAATAGTCAGTCCGAGGGCCGTTACCATAACAGCCAATCCGGGACAAAAGAAACTTATCGGGACCACTGATCCTGTTTTAACCTATACTTTTGCACCTGTGCTGTTTGGCAGTGATATCATGACCGGTGCCCTTTCACGCGTTGCCGGTGAAACCGTTGAAGGCAGCCCTTATGCCATTACTCTGGGAACCCTTTCTGCAGGACCAAACTATGGGGTAACATTTGAGCCCAATACCTTTGCAATAACTTCCGCCTCAGATGCCTCAATATCAGCTTTCAACTTCACTTTGTTGCCGAATTATCCGGAAGTGATCAATCAAACCGACGGCACCATTACTGTTCCGGTGAGGAACACCGCCAGCTTACCTTCCTTAGTGGCTACTTTTACCGCCTCGCCGGGTGCTGTTGTAAAGGTTGGAACGGTTATACAAACCAGTGGTATTACCTCCAATAACTTTACCGGGGTGGTCAATTATGTGGTGACCAGTGCAAATGGACTGGTTACAAAATCATATGCGGTTACAGTCAATAAAAATCCGGTACTTACAGAGAAGCAGCTGCTGACATTTTCATTTCCTGAACTGCCGGATGCCGTGGGAGTTATCAATCAAACCGATTTTACGGTAACCGTGCATGTTCCGCAGACCTATAGTATTACCAACCTGGTTGCGAAATTTACCCTTTCGCCTCTCGCAACGGCTGAAGTTGGTGCAGTAGTTCAAACCAGCGAGGTTACCGCCAATAACTTTACTCCGGCGCTGACAACGGGATTTACCTATACCATCCGCGCCGAAAACGCGTCCACCCGGATTTACTATGTATACCTCGTTAGGGATCCATTAAGGACTGATAAGCAACTGCTTACCTATTCACTGCAGGGAATTAGCGGGGCCATCGATGAATCGGCGCATACCGTTGAGGTTACCGTTCCTCATTCTTACAATCTTACCAATCTGGTGGCAACTTTTACCAACTCACTGGTCTCTATGGTCCGGATAGGTTCCGACCCGCCGGTGTGGCAAACCAGCGGAGTCAGTGCAAATAATTTTACCAATCCTGTAATTTATACGGTGGTGGCAGAGAATGGCACGACCCAGAATTATACCGTTTATGTTACCCAGCTTCCGGCCAGCTCTGCAAAACAGATTACTGCCTTTCAGTTTGCAAACCTGGCAGTCCCCGCAGTGGGAACTATCGATCAAATAGCTGGTACCATTATGGTTACTGTTCCGAGTAGTGCTGGCCTGACAAACCTGGTGGCAACATTTACCAAGTCACCCTTATCTGTTGTGACCATTAACGGGCAAACACAAATCAGCGGAGTAACCGTCAATAATTATTCTACTGATTTGATTTATAAGGTAATTGCTGAAGATAATTCCGAGAAAGACTATACCGTTCATGTTACCCTCCTGCCTGCCAGTAAGGAAAATAAACTCCTGACATTCAGTGTGGCAATTCCCGGCGGTACTGTAAACGGCATCATCACTGAAGCGGCCAAAACAGTTTTGGTGGAAGTGCCTTACGGAACGAACCTGACTGATCTGGTGGCCAGTTTTACCGTTTCGCCTTATGCTTCCGTTAAGATCGGAGAAGTTCCTCAGGTGAGTGGGGTTACGCATAATGACTTTACCCTGGTAAAAGCTTACAAGGTAATTGCCGAAGACACATCGGTTGAGATATATAATGTGACGGTAAGGGTTTTACCGGTCTTCCTGACTTTCAGCTTTGATGAAGCGGCAACACAGCCGGCTGGTGTTATTGACAGTAATGCAAATACCATTGTAGTGCATATTCCTTTTACCGTGAGCAAAACGACGCTGAAAGCTTTCTTTACCGTAAGCGGCAGCTCGGAAGTATTTGTCGGAGCCACCCAGCAGGTTTCGGGCGTTACGGTGAATGATTTCACCACTCCAAAAACCTATACCCTGAGGGCGCTCAATGGAAGCGTCCGGAATTATCAGGTAAGCGTTATCACGGATCCGGCAAAAACCGAGAAAAAGATCCTTTCGTTTGCATTCAACTCTTTGGTCCCCCCTGTTATTGGAACCGTTAACGATACCACCAAAACGGTGACCGTTTATGTGCCTTTCGGGACCAATGTTACCAGTTTGCCTGCCACTTTTACCCTGTCGGAAATGGCCTCAGCCAGGATCGGTGCCGTTGCTCAAACCAGTGGAGTGACGCTGAATAATTATAGTTCACCGGTTGTATATACCATTGTAGCTGAGAATGCTACCACTCAGAATTATACGGTTCAGGTTGTTGTCGGGCCCAATCCGGAGAAGAAAATTATTTCCTATCAATTGATGGGATTTGCCAGTCCGGTTATGGGTGTGATCAATGAGGAACTCAAAACTGTAGCACTGCATGTTCCCTACAATACCAATGTTACCAGTTTGATTGCCTCCTTTGTTTTATCGCCGGGTGCGACGGCTAAGGTCAGCAATGTTTTGCAGGTCAGCGGTGTAACACCGAACAATTTCACCCTTCCGGTTACTTATGTGATTTATGCACAAAACGGATCGTTCATTAATTATCAGGTATTTGTGATTGTAGATCCGAACAACCAGAAGCAGCTATTGACTTTCTCCTTTGATGATATCAGTCCGAAACCGGTTGGTGCAATTGATGAAACGAATCGTATTGTTAGAATCGGGATCCCTTTCACTGTTTCACGAAGCTCGCTGCGGGCTTTCTTTACGGTATCTGCTAATGCTATGGTATTTGTAAACGGGGTTCTCCAGGAATCCGGAATATCAATTAATAATTTCTCGGCTGATACGGTGCTCTATCGTATTGTGGCCCAGGATGCAAGCATCCAGAACTATAAGATTGTGGTGCGGAATAATCCGATTGAGCGGGGTAAGGAAATCATATCGTATAACTTTAATTCCACTACACCGCCCTCGATTGGAAGTATCGATGCCAATACCAGAATGATTACGGTTCATGTTCCGTACAATACGACCGTTAACAGCCTGATTGCAACATTTGCCGCTTCGCCCCGTGCAAAACTTACGATCGGAGCCGTGGAGCAAATCAGTGGAGTCACCGTTAACAACTTTACCAATCCGGTTACGATACTGGTAACTGCCGAGGATGCAACCACCCAGAGCTACCTCGTAAGCGTGGTTGTTGATCCGAGTTTTGAAAAGCAAATCATCGACTTTAAGTTCTTGTCGCTGGTGCCGCCTGTTGTGGGGATTGTAAATGAGCTCACCAAGCGGGTTGATTTAACGGTACCATATGGCACAGATGTCACAAACCTGGTGGCCACATTTAACACTTCAGCAAAATCATGGGCAAGGATTGGTACGATATTCCAGTACAGCGGGGTAACAGCAAACAATTTTACCAGTCCGCTGATTTATCAGATTGTTGCCGAAAACGGAACGACTCAGGATTATACTGTTGCAGTCACCATTTTGCCAAGCTCTGAGAAGAAATTCTTAACCTTCCAGGTTGATAATGTGTTTATTCCTGCGAACGGAGTGATCAATGAAATCAATCATACCATTCAGGTAAATATACCGTTCAGCACAAGCCGTACCAGTTTGGTTGTTTCGTATACTACCTCGGTCAATGCCACTGTATTCCTCGATGGCGTTCAGCAAACCTCTCCCGGAACGCCGGTAAATTTCAGCTATCCGAGGGTTTATACGGTGCGGGCACAGGATGGTTCGATGCAGACCTATACCGTAACCGTGAGCAATAATCTGCCGGAGGCGGGTAATACGATCCTGACGTTCAGGTTTGCTAACCTGAATCCTGAAGTAGAATGCGTAATCGATCAGACGAATAGAACCATCACGGGTTCAGTGCCTTACGGGACAAATCTTACCAACCTGGTTGCTTCCTTTACTAAGTCTTATCTATCGGTGGTAACAATAGGCGCGGTTGTTCAGCAAAGCGGAGTGACCGTCAATAATTTTACGGGAAGCCTGATTTACAGATGCACGGCTGAAGACGGGACCCCAAGAAATTACACGGTCACCATTTCACTTCAGGCACCATCGACTGCCAAGGAGATCACTTATTTCGCATTTGAAGATCTGAGTCCGGTTTGTGTGGGAACCATCAATCAGGCTGCTAAAACTATCACGGTAAATATTCCGTTTGGAAGCAATATCGGATTCCTGAGAGCGACTTTTGAGCATTCGGCCCGCTCAACCGTATCAATTGTTGGACGGGGTTCACAAATCAGCGGAATCTCCTATAATGATTATGCAACACCGGTTGTTTACCGGGTTCAGGCACAGGATGGTTCGACAGCTGATTATACGGTAACGGTGATTGTCAGCAGTGATACCACTCCTCCGGTTGTTTCCAATCCATCTCAAACGGTTTCCAATGCTTCAGGCCAGTTTGTCATTGTTCAGAGCAACGAGGCAACCGGTAAGGTTTACATTATCAAAAGTGATGCTCCGCAAACCAGCCTGGCGGATCTGGAGGCTTCTGTAACCGCTGGTTTGGGCCGGTCGGCTCCGGTTACCCAGAATGATACGGAAATCAGGATTTCAACCTACACGATGGAGCAGGGTGTTTATTACTCCTATGCGGTTGACGGGGTTGGAAATAAATCTTTGCGCGGGGTCAATTCGTTATATATCAATGATGTGCTAGCTCCGAATGTGTTTGTTCATGGGTTGACCATCTCAAATTCATTGCGGAACCAGGTTAATGTTCAGAGCTCTGAAAGCAGAGGATACGTATATCTGGTCATTGAGGGAGTACCCCGGAGCACCAGGCAGGAACTGGATGCAGCTGTAGGTGCACTTAAAGGCCAGAAAGCACTGGTAACTGCTGCCAATGTTGATGTTCCGGTTAGTGTATATCAGCTGATGCCGGGTATTTACAGGGCATTCGCCATTGACGCACAGAACAACCTGTCGGCTGAAAGTTCCGAAGCAGTGGTCATTACCGAGGCAAGCCATCTGAAGTCCATTCTTGCATACAGTTTCAATTCACTGACTCCACCGGCAACCGGGCAGATCGTGGGGACCGATATTTCGGTGAAAGTTCCGGTTGGCACAGTTGTTACCTCCCTGGTTGCCAATTTTACCCTGTCACCGATGGCAAAGGCTTATGTAGGACTGGTGGAACAGAATAATGGGGTATCACCGAATAACTTCACCAATCCGGTGGTTTATACGGTGGAGGCTGAAGATGGATCAACGCTGGAATACACCGTCACGGTGAGCTTCTATACGGGAATTGACCTTAAGGAATGGTTCAGTGAAATCAAAACTTATCCGAATCCATTTAGTGACCGTTTAACCATTGAAATGACCCAGCCGGCTGAGCGGATTCATATCATCAATACGCTGGGACAAACCGTGTATGATATCAACAAGCCCGGGAACGATGTAGTGGTTATTGAAACCGGTTCCTGGATGAAGGGGATATACTTTGTTCGTTATTATCTGCAAAACAAGTGTGCAGGGGTTCAGAAGGTGATCCGGGAATAAATTGGCGGATCAATAAAAGGAAGGGAGCCCCGCAGCCATGCGGGGCTTTTTTTATGCGGGTATGAGGTAAATCTTAAGGTAAGAACGGGCGGTACAGCTGATCGCGATAATGGTTACGGCTGAAGGGATTACATTCTTCGATTGTGCCTACCTGTTCGGTGGTGTAAATCATTTTTTCGAAAAGTTCCGGTGCGCGCTGCATACCTTCGCCGATATTGATCATCACTCTTTCGCCATTATGCAGCGAGCCTGTTTTCAATGCCTCAAAAAATCCCCCAACGGCGATTGCGGCAGCGGGTCCGATTCTCACGGAGGATTCAAATGCCACCAATCGTGCGATAGAAATATGGAGTTCCTCGTTGAAAGTAAGAAATTCTCCGCCGGTAGATTGAACCAGTCCGGCGAGTATCGGATAGGTTTGGGGATTGCCGTTGGCGAGGGTAGGGATGCAGGTTCCGGGGTGATCCAGAATCGGGAAACGGTTTTTCCAGCCGTCAGTAAAGCCTTCAAGTTTAGCTTGTTCCCAGGCCATCGTCATCGGATTGCATCCGCTGGCCTGGATGAGCATGTACCGGGGTTCCTTTTCAAAGAGTTTCAGGTGCCGGATATCCTCCAGTCCCTTGTGTATGGCAATCGGACCGGTGCCACCGGCCAGGGCCTGGATATAAACGTCGGGGATATATCCCAGCTGGCGGAGCCACTCGAAGACCTGTGTTTTTTTTGCTTCCACACGTGCCGGATCGATGTTTCCGCCCGACATATGGATATGGTGCTTTGCCGAGAATTCAGCGCATAATTTCTTCGCCAGGGAATAGTCGCCCCTCACCCTGAAAACCCGTTGTCCATAGCATCCAACGCCTGCTTCATTGGCTTTAAGGGCATCGTCAGGAATAAACACGGAGAGGGATATCCCTGCCAGAGCGAGGTAATGCGAAAATGCGCTGGCAATGTTTCCGGTACTGGCCACACAATATTCCCTGATTCCGTTTTCCTTCAGAACCGAAGCTGCAACAGCCGCGGCAACATCCTTGAAAGTTCCGGTACCGGGATTTTTATCGTTGCGGTATGCCAGCACGGTGAGATCGAGGCCGTAATAAGTTTGAGCGAATTCTTCCAGGAATTTCCAGCGGTCAACAGGGATAACTCCTTCGCCCTCAGTGATGATATTGTTGCGGTCGTGCAGGGGAAGGTAGTCGAAATAGTGGAAGAGTGAATCCGGATGGCCCGCGCGGTTATTGATCAGGTCGGGAAGCTTCAGATAATCATTGGAATACTTTACATCAACCCATTTGCCATTACAGTCCCTGCATTTCTGTCCATCTGCAAACCATTGGCTGAAACCATTGATTTTATTGCCGCAGGTACGGCAAACGAAGTGGTATTTGTTGTTTTCCATGATTGGTCGGATTATAAAATCATTCCGGCGGCAACTGTTTCATGGCTGCCTTCATCAATTAACACGAGGCTTCCGGTTATCCGGTTTTTAAAATAGGAATCGAAGAAAAGCGGCTGGGTGGTTTTGATCCGGATTTTTCCGATATCATTCATTCCGATAGTGAGATCTGACCGGTTTTGTCCGAGGGTATTGATATCCATTTTATATTCCACATCGCGGATTATACAACGGGCTTCACGCGAGGTATGGCGGATAATATATTTGCCAGCGGGATTGAGCACTTTCTCATGGAACCAGCAAATCATGATATCAATTTCCTGTGCCATGGAAGGAAGATGATCCTTTTTAACAATCATATCGCCCCGGCTGATGTCGATATCATCAGTAAGTCTTAATGTAACAGACTCAGATACATTTGCTTCCGGGATGGAGGTTTCAAAAAGGTCGATGGATTCGATGGTGGATTCCTTCAATGCGGGAAGAACCACTACCCGGTCGCCCACAGAGAATGAGCCACCGGCAACCCTGCCTGCATAGCCTCGATAATCATGAAACTCATCAGAAATCGGGCGGATCACATATTGAACCGGAAATCTTGCATCGATGCGGTTCAGGTCGGAGGTGATATCGATCGTTTCGAGCAGGTGAAGAAGGGTGGGACCCGTATACCAGGTCATTTTTTCGGAAGGGTGCACCACATTATCACCGTTCAGGGCACTGATCGGCATAAACCTGATGTCGGGAATGGAAAGTTTGGCCGACATGGCCAGGAAATCTTCACGGATCTGATTAAACCGGTCCTCAGAATAGTCCACCAGGTCCATCTTGTTAACACAGATGATCAGATGTGGAATCTGAAGGAGATGAGCAATATAGGAATGACGGATGGTTTGTTCGTAAACGCCGTTACGGGCATCAATGAGTACGATTGCCAGGTTTGCGGTAGAAGCGCCGGTGACCATATTACGGGTATACTGTATATGTCCGGGAGTATCGGCAATGATGAATTTGCGGAGCGGGGTGGCAAAATAGCGGTATGCAACATCAATAGTAATACCCTGTTCACGTTCAGCCCGGAGGCCGTCAGTGAGGAGTGCGAGATTGATCTGCTCATTTCCCCTTCGTATACTATCGCGTTCCATCGCTTCGAGCTGATCCTCAAAGATGGACTTACTGTCATATAAAAGTCTCCCGATCAGGGTTGATTTACCGTCATCAACACTGCCGGCGGTTGTAAACCGCAGGAGCTGCATATTCAGATAGGCATCGGAGCTAAAATCGGATTCAAACATAGGAGGTTATCGGTTATCGGTTATCGGTTATCGGTTATCGGTTGTCGGTTGTCGGTAAACTTGCAGGCTCAAAGGCCGGCCGGTACCGGATTTAAAAATAGCCCTCTCTCTTGCGGTCCTCCATGGCGGCTTCAGAGCGGCGGTCATCGAATCGTCCGCCACGCTCAGTAACGCGGGTGGCAGCGATTTCACGGATAATGTCAACCAGGGTTTCAGCTTTTGACAGCGAAAGTCCGGTGCAGGTTATATCGCCGATTGTGCGGCAGCGGAAATCATCCTCAACAACCGTTTCGTTCGGTTTGAGTTTCATGAAGGGCGCCCACGCGAGCCAGACCCCATCACGGTTGAATGCTTTCCTCCGGTGTGTAAAATAGAGACTGGGCATTTCAATATTTTCCTGATAGATGTATTGCCATACATCCATTTCGGTCCAGTTTGACAGTGGGAAAACCCGAAAATGTTCGCCCTGATGTTTTTTTCCGTTAAAGATATTCCAGAGTTCAGGACGCTGGTTTTTTGGATCCCACTGGCCGAATTCATCGCGGTGGGAAAAGAACCTTTCCTTGGCACGGGCTTTTTCCTCATCGCGGCGACCACCTCCGATGGCGACATCGAATTTGTATTTCTCGATGGTATCCAGCAGGGTAACTGTTTGCAGAACATTCCTGCTGGCATTGAAACCGGATTCTTCGGTGGCACGACCCTGGTCGATGCTGGACTGCACAGAACCCACCACCAGGCGGGCACCGAGCTTTTCAACCAGCTGATCACGGTACTCGAGAGTTTCCTCAAAATTGTGGCCGGTATCGATGTGTGCCAGAGTAAAGGGAATTTTTTGCGGCCAGAATGCTTTGCGGGCGAGGTGAACCATAACGATGGAATCCTTGCCTCCTGAAAACAGGAGAGCCGGATTTTCGAATTGTGCGGCTACTTCACGCATCACATAGATGGATTCGTTCTCAAGCTCGCTCAGGTGATTGATCCTGTATGGTGTCATAATAATTATTCTTTTTGATCGGTCTGGTGCAATCCGCATTCCTTGGTTGTGTTGTTCTCCCACCACCAGCGTCCTGCCCGGATATCCTCACCGGGATTAACCGCACGGGTGCAGGGTGCGCAGCCGATGCTCAAAAATCCGCGGTCATGCAGCATGTTATAGGGGATATGGTTCAGTTTGAGGTAATCATTAACCTCCTGGGCTGACCATTCCAGCAATGGATTGTATTTAATTACCTGATTGGTTGCATCGTAACTGAAGCGCTTAAGGGTATGGCGGGCATCCGACTGGCTGGCTCGCAAACCGGTGATCCAGCAGGAAGTCTGACTCAGAATTTTCTGAAGGGGCTCAACTTTACGGATATGGCAGCATTCTTTACGGTTTTCAACCGATTCATAAAAACTGTAGGGCCCCTTTTGAGTCATCAGCTTCTCAACCTGGTCCTTATCCGGAAAGCACACTTTAATTTTTTTATTGTATTTGGCCAGGGTTTTATTCATCACCTTGTAGGTTTCCTCAAAATGCCGGCCTGTGTCCAGCGTGAAAACCAGAATCGGCAGATCTGCTGTAAAGATCATATCTGTAATGATCTGATCTTCCTGACCGAAACTTGTGGAAAAAGCAATCTCACCCTGGAAATGTATGGAAAGGTACCTCAGGGTATCCTGAATCCCATATCCTACCGTTTCACGGTCGAGTTGCAGAGCCATATCTTCATTGAGTAATTCCTTGATTGTCATATAATTACATAGCTTGCGTTACGAGTAGACCGGGGCAAAGGTAAAAGAAACTTCGGATAGAAAAAAAGGGCAGTCCTGATGGAACTGCCCTAAAAGAACGCGGGTGAACGGAAGCTACCAGAAAATGGTATACAATGCCGCCAGCGCACCGATAAGTATGATAACCCAGAATTTAAACATCGGGGTAGTTTTGAAAAAACCCTTTTCGAGAATAATTGCTTTCGGATGATCAGTTTTGGATTCCAGCAGGCTCATGGTGATCATGATTGCCGCGAGAATCAGGAATACGTATCCCCAGCGGTTCATGAAGGGCACCTGCGGCAGGAATACCATGAACAGGAATGAAATGGGGATGCTGAGACCGACGCCCCAGAGTGCTGCATTTGAGGTGGTTCGTTTCCAGAACAGTCCGAAAAGGAAAATCGCGCAAACGCCTGGGGTGATAAATCCGGTAAATTCCTGAATAAACTGGAATGCCTGATCGAGGTTGCCAAGTAGAGGTTTTGCAGCAATCACGGCAATCATAAGGGCTGCGAAGCTGGTTAAACGACCAACTTTGACGAGTTTGGCTTCGCTTACCGGCTCTTTATGCCATGACCGGTAGATATCCATGGTGAAAATGGTGGAGGTGGAGTTCAGCATGGAAGCCAGTGAAGAAACGATTGCAGCTACCAGCGCGGCGAACGTGATTCCTTTGATCCCCACCGGAACAATGTTATGCAAAAGCCAGGGATAAGCCTGATCGGATTTGGTTATTCCTGCGACACCTTCCAGGCCATAGGCTCCCGGATCCTTTGAAATCAGGTAGGCGGCAATTCCGGGGATCACAACAATCAGGGGGATCAAAAGCTTGAGAAAGCCTGCAAACACCATCCCATACTGGGCTTCCGCTATTGATTTTGCGGCCAGTCCCCTCTGGATAATATACTGATTGAAACCCCAGTAAGCGATATTGGCCACCCACATTCCGCCGATCACAACACTTAATCCGGGCAGGATGGTCCAGGCATCGACGGTTCCCCCTTTTCCGTCGGGTATCATCAAATCTCCTTTTTGGATGATCATGTGGAATTTCTCCGGTACCTGGCTGGTGAGGTTATGAAATCCTGCAATTGCCCCGTCACCCCTGCCAATGGCCTTCAGGGCAAGATAGCTGGTAATGAGGCCGCCGCCAATGAGGAAGACCACCTGTATGACATCGGTCCAGGCGACCGCTTTTAATCCGCCATAGATGGAGTAAACGGCAGCAAAGAGCGCAAGACCAATGATTCCCCAGAATACCGGTACGCCGATTATCGTATTGAGCGCAAGGGCGCCCAGCCACATAACAGAGGTAAGGTTCACAAAAACATAAACCAGGAGCCAGAAGGTGGCAAGCGTGGTTCGTACCCTGTTGTCAAACCGCATCTGAAGGAATTGCGGCATGGTGTAAATCTCTTTTTTTAGAAATACCGGTAATATGAAAACACCCACCACGATGAGTCCCAGAGCCGCAATCCATTCATAGGATGCGATGGCCAGTCCGATCGCGTAGCTGCTTCCCGACATTCCGATATATTGCTCGGCAGAAATATTTGCTGCAATGAGGGATGAGCCGATTGCCCACCAAGGGAGAGATTTGTCGGCCAGAAAGTAATCCTTCGCAGTTTTCTTTGTGCCCTTACGGGTGCGGGAAACGAATAGTCCGATAAATATGATCAGGCTGCAATACCCGATAAAGATCAGGTAATCAATGGTTCCGAAGCTAATTTTCACAATTCTTGAAAATTATCTGGAAAAGGATGTACGGATTTCGCCGGCAGTGATGCCGAACAGGCTTTTCAGAATCCCATCCAAAGCGTTTTCATCTCCGGTAAGGTGAATGGTGAGGTTAATATGTTTCAAATTTTCACCGGGTTTCAAGGCTGCCGCCGGGGATGAATCTTCCAGTTCATAGAAAGGCCCCATCTGGGTACCATCTTCGAGCGGACCATCATTATAGGAGTTGAGCACATCTCCGGAAAATGGATTTTTCTGGATTTCCCACATGGAGTTGACATAACCTTGATGAGTATCGGGTTTGTTGTAAAAAACAACGGTCAGAACTTTCTTGCCAAAATCATAACTGCCGATATAATTCTTCGCCCGGAGTGGTGACAGGCCGATTTTGCCTCTTTCCAGGCCGTCTGCTTTAAACATGATGAGGTTTTTCAGGATGATCAACCGGTCGGCGGAGACCTTGCCAAAATAGGTGTCGTTCACCACCGGTCCCAGTTTAGCTTCATCCCCTTCAATGAAAGGAGCGAGTACAATATTGGTTGGCGATGAGATCAACTGTCCGAGCAGCCACATCGAAAGTAATCCGCCTTCGCGCGTCCAGGGCATTTTACCCGTATTGGTCAGTACGTTATTTGATTCATAAGCCACCGGCTGAACGCCGTCGGGCAGACTGATGCCGGTTCGGGTCTGAATCTGGCTTTTAGTGAGGAGGGTAACCGTGCGGTCGACCGTCAGGTTAAACCTTACATTACTATAATTAAGAAGCTGTATGTTTTTCCGGAAAACCGCCGAAGTATCATCTGCCGAAATCAGGTCGAAACTATCCGTATCGATGGGTGCGGGAACCTGCCAGTTTTCGAAGGTAAATGGAACCCCGGGGGCAAAAAAGATGCTGAACTGTCCGCCCTCAGGCCCGAACCATAACCGCTCCTCTCCGCCATAATTGTTGAAATGGGCGGCTTTCTCACCGGATTCGATCAGTTTATAATTGATCCAGCCATAGCTCATTCCTTTCATTCCGTCTGAAGCCGAGGTCATTACCCTTCCCTGGTATCCGGGAATCAGGGCAACCATTGCCTCGTCACGTTTCAGTACAACGGTTTTCTGATGTTCGTTCAGGAATTTCAGGTCGTAGCCGAAGGTTCCGGCTTCATAAACGGTTGGTGCAGGTTGATTTTCCATTGTTTTCTTTTGACTTTGATTTTTGCAGCCCACTGCGAATACGGCGATGAGTAAAATGCTGAAGAGGGCTGATTTTGAGGGGGTGAGTGAAAATGTCATGGTATAAGGTTTTGGTAACTTTTGTAAAATAATTGACAGAAAAGGGGGCGGTGGCTGGGAAGCTGAAATCATAGCACTGCGCTTCTTTCATTAGCAAATTAGCACATTAACAAATTAGCACATTATCTGATTTGCCGGGCTCCATCGCCAATTTCAGCGACATAAAAATCCGCCTTTAATCCGGTTTTTGCCTGATATGCGGGCCCAACTTCTGCGATCAGCCGGTCGATGGATTCATCTTTAACCAAACTGACGGTGCATCCGCCAAATCCGGCGCCAGTCATGCGTGATCCTATTACCCCGGGAATTTTCCGGGTTTCTTCAACCAGCGTGTCCAGTTCGATTCCCGTAACCTCATAATCATAACGGAGGGAATCGTGTGAGGCATTCATCAGCTCTCCAAACCGGACCAGATTACCGGCTTTTAAAACCTCAACGGCTTCGAAAGTGCGATCATTTTCTGAAATTACGTGCCGGGCGCGCCGCTTGATCACCTCATCGGTGATAAAGTGCTCATTTGCAGCAAAATCACGGAGATTCATTTCGGCCAGTAGCGCTATTGGTTTTCCTTTACTGAGCATTTTAACTGCGGTCTGGCATTCGGCAACCCGCTCATTATATTTTGAATCTGCTAACCCGCGGGACTTATTGGTATTGGCTATCACCAGTTTGTATCCGTCCAGTTTGATCGGAACAAGTTCATAGTCAAGGGTATCACATTTAAGGAAGATGGCATGATCCTTTTTGCCCATCCCAACGGCAAATTGATCCATGATCCCACAGTTCACCCCGACAAAAAAGTTTTCTGCAGCGCGTCCGATCTTAACGAGCTCGATGCGCGAAATGCCAAGGTTGAGCAGGTCGTTGATGGCAACTGCTGTAACCAGTTCGATTGATGCCGACGAGGAGAGTCCGCTTTTATTCGGGATATTTCCTGAGAAGAGCATCTCGAATCCGGTCATTCTGACTCCTCTTTTCGTGAGCTCGCTGACCACTCCCAATGGGTAATTAACCCATTCGTCCCCGATTTTCTGATAGGAAGCCCCGACCGGAATTTCGGCTTTAAATCCAAAATTGGTGGTGGCCAGGCGGATGACCGGTTCATCGATCACGCGGATGGCCAGATAGGTGCCAAAACTCAACGCACACGGAAATACATAACCGCCGTTATAATCGGTATGTTCACCAATGAGGTTTACCCGGCCCGGTGAAAAATAATATTTCACCGGAGATCCGGCGGCTGAATATCTTTCAGCCCATGCTTTGCTTAATATTTCGGTTGTCATATTGAGTTTGTAGGTTATGCGTTATGTTTTGGTAAAAATAGAATAAAATCAGACCGGCTAGGCTATAATTGTACAAAAAACACTATACTTGCTTAAGCCGATCAATATTTATCAAGACTATGAAAACCAAAGCTTTAGTTATGCAGTTGTCCATGATTGGACTTTCGCTGCTGATGATTTCAGGATGCAAAACAAAACAGCAAAAAACAACAGACCAAGCTATGAAAATCAAAAAAGAAATTGTGGGACAGCGGGATGGTAAAGAAGTGGTTCTTTATACGCTGACCAATGTTAACGGTATGACGGCTAAAATTACCAATTACGGGGCCATTGTCACAGGCCTGACCTCACCTGACAAATCAGGAAAATATGAGAATGTGGTTCTTGGATTCGACAGTCCGGAAACTTATTGGAAAGAACCTTATATCAACAATTGCTGTTATCTCGGTTCGATAGTGGGCCGGTATGGCAACCGTATCAAACAGGGAAAATTTTCGCTGAACGGGCGTGATTTCTCCCTGGCTATTAATAATGGACCCAATCATCTTCACGGTGGATTGAAAGGATTTGATAAAGTGGTTTGGGATAGTGAGACTTTTGAAAATGCAGATGGACAGGGTGTTAAATTGAGCTATTTCAGCAAGGACATGGAAGAGGGTTATCCTGGTAACCTCTCTGTAACGGTTTTTTATACGCTGATGAACGATAACAGCCTGAAGGTAGATTATGACGGTACGATCGATCAGGCTTGTCCGGTAAATATAACCCATCACGGGTACTTTAACCTCACCGGCAATGCCCGGACAAATATTCTCGGTCACGAAATTCAGATTCTGGCTGAACGTTATACTGTTGTTGACTCTACGCTGATTCCCACGGGCGAACTCAGGGCTGTTGCCGGAACCCCGATGGATTTCACTCAGCCGCACACTATTGGCGAACGCATCGCGCAGGTTGACGGTGGTTATGATCACAATTACGTTGTATCCGACAATGCCATGCCTATCCGCAGGATTGTTAAAGTGAAGGAACCGGTAAGCGGACGGGTAATGGAAGTATTGACCACTGAGCCCGGCGTGCAGTTTTATTCGGGCAATTTTCTGGACGGTATTTTAACCGGCTCAGGTAATGTTAAATATACGCAGCATTGGGGCTTTTGTCTGGAAACACAGCATTTCCCCGATTCACCGAATCAGCCTGCTTTCCCTTCGACGCTGCTGGAACCTGGTCAGCGGTATAAGCATACCACGGTTTATAAGTTCAGTGCGGAGTAGTTCAACTGCCGGATTGAGTACTATGTGATCCGGTTTACCTCCCCCTGCCCCATAGCCGTCAACCTAAGGCATAATCCCATTGTTTTTTTAAATAATTAAAGAAAGGAAGTGAAAATTCCGAGATTCGAAGACCAGTTTTGAATTTTGAAAAAACAGATTCAAGTGTGCATCATGCCTGACTTGGATCTCCTAATTCAGCATTCAAAACTGGTCTTCGAATCTATAATTTCCAACCTCTATTTTTCACCCCGGGAATCCTTAGGTTGACGGCTATGGGGCAGGGGGAGGTCCTAAATCCCCAGCTTGCTTCGGATCTCTTTCGGTATACCGTTCTTATTCACCATGATACCCGTGCTTTTCAGTTTCAGGTAGGCGGAAGAGACATAGCTGTAGCCCTTATGCGTATTGGCAGGTCCCCAGGAGTTTTTCTCCAGGTAATATTTTCCGCCATTCTGATCGTGTGCAATTCCAACCAGGTGCATGCCATGGTCATCGGTTGTCTGGTAATTTTCGAATTCAACCTGACGCCTTTCCTGTGTGATTTCAGGTTCCATGCCCGGCTTAAAGGATCTGCCATCCCAGTTGTCGGGAGGTACAACCGCTACGCCCAATCCGAAATTGAATCCTTTATCGAGGTCGGCTGCCCAACCTACTGTGTACCCGTTTCTCAGAGAGTATTCAACGATCGCATCCATCTCATTTACCGGAACATTAAACACCGAACCGCGTACCCAGTTGTCGGGGACCTCCAGAACGAACTGCTCATAGAATGGGTGATGTGAGAAAGAAGTTATTTCCACATAGTCATCGAAATTCAATCCGAGGCTGTCGGCAAAGGATTGCGGGGTGTAGGAAGCACCGTTAAATTCAAAATTTTCAGGTACTTTCCCCAGGTAAGCATCAACCAGGTTAACGAATCCTGCTTTCCAGGCTGTGCTGATTTTGCCGTTCGGATTTTTTACGATTCCGTCAACATAAGCCCTTAGAACGCCATCCATCTCATTATGAATCACTCCCTTTTCACGGATTTCATTACCGGTGTATACTGACAATGGAACAATCCCGTATTTTTTGATTGAATTGATTACATCATGATCGGCACCGCCCGGACCAAATTCGCATTTTCCGTTCCAACGCACAAATTGCTCAGCTTTATCCAAATAGATATTCCTGACCGTAAACATGACTGAAAGTTCGGTTTCAGGCTTTCCGATGCGCTGCATTTCACTTTCCAGAAATGAGGTTGTAGAGTATGACCAGCATGTGCTTGATGAACCCTGATTTTTTACTGCGGTACGCGGGTATTCAACCTCTGTGGTGAATTTATAGGGAGGTTCGGGTACTTTTTTCTTTTTTGCCAGGAGCGGTGCGGGCAGTGTTGTCAGGGCAGCAATCAATAAGACCCCGAAATTCAGATAAGATATTTTTTTCATAGCTTTCAGACTCTGTTATTTTAAACCGATTTTTTTTGCAATCTGTGGAGGAACCCCGTCCTTATGCAGCATTACCGACATGGTGCGCATGCGCATGAAAGGCACTGATAAATAGGAGTATCCCTTATATTTTCCGCCTTCGCCCCAGGAATTCTTTTCCATATAATATTTGTTGCCAAACTGATCCGTGGCAATCCCGGTAAGGTGCATGCCATGATCATCGGTCAGCTGCCAGGAGTCGAACATATATTGCCTGTCGGTTTGGGATATTTGTTTTTCATTAGCTTCCGGATTTTTAAAATCTGCCCCGTCGGTCATGATACGGCCATAGCCTTCATTGAAGCCCAGGTTAGAAATATCGGCACCCCACGAAATTGATATCCCGTTATTCAAGGAATAATCGATAATCCCCATCAGCTCATCAATCGGAACATTATACATGGATTGCTGAGCCCAGTTGTCGGGTACTTCCAGCACGAATTTCTCATAAAACGGATGATGGGTATAGGAGGAAAACTCAACATAATCGTCAGGATTGATACCGAGCGTTGCCGCGAATTCCTTTGGGCTCAACATCTTACCATTGTATGAGAAGGAAACAGGTTTTTCGCCGAGATATGCATCCAGTACTCCGTTTAAGCCATTCAGCCAAACCGGACTGATCTTGCCGTTAGGATTTTTAACCACGGTTTGAACGATACCGGTAAGGGCAGTCACCAGTTCGCCATGCCTGTGGGTGGTTTCACCGTAATTCAGACCCGGATAAATATCCCTCGGAACGATGCCGTACTTCCTGATTGAATTCATAACATCATGTTGTGCACCACCTTCGGCGAAGTTGCAGGTTCCATGAAATTTCACATACATGCTTGCCTTATCGGCATAAACATTGTTTACCGTGAACATTTCAGACAGTCCGACTTCACCTTTGCCCAACCTGATCAGCTCACTCTCCAGCATCGAGGTGGTTGAAAAACACCAGCAGGTGGAAGTAGAGGCCTGACTTTTTACTGAAGTTGCGGGAATCTGCTTCAGAATGGTCATTTGAAATTCGGGTTTGCTTTCGGCAGGTTTTTTCTCCTGACATACCACCCACGAGGGATTCAAAACAAATGTCAAAAGAATTAGCAGGACTGGGATCTTTAACCTCTGAACGTTTTTCATGCTACGATTTATTAAGTGTTTTTTTAACAGGTTTACCTAAAAGTCTTAATTTCACGGTTCGCCAACGCCGACGAATATACAATACTGAAACCGATGAGAACAGTACTTAAATCATTAATTTTCGCTGTAGTGCTATCAGCTTTTCAAGTAGCGAGCGGACAGGTAGTTACCACTTCTTCCCTGATTGATGACCTTACCGGGATGAAGCAGCTCTCTGAATTTCCGGATCCGGGATTTCGGTCTGTACAATACTCCTCGTATGACCGTTCAACAGTAAGTCCCGATAAACCGGGATGGTTTGCAAACAGTGACGGATTTGGCGGGGAAGCGGTGCCGGGATTTATGGAAGTGCTGAAAAAGCCTGACAGCAAAGGGGTTGGCGAATATCTGATTTGTGATATCAAGGGGCCGGGAGCGATTGTTAGGCTCTGGACGGCACAGATTGCCGGTGATCTGACGGTATGGCTTGATCAGGATAAAGATCCCATTTACAATGCGGCGGCCGAGCCTTTCTTTCTTCATACTTATGAGGCTTTCCTCAAGGAAGAACCGCGGAAGGAATGGACCGGCACCCTAAACCAGAATATGGCATCCTACTATCCGATTCCCTTTGCCAGGGGGTGCAGGATGGTTTGGAAAGGCAACCTGTCAGATCTGCATTTCTATCATGTTCAGGTAAGATTATATGAACAGGGCGCAAAGGTTAAAACCTTTACGGTTAAGGATATCAAGGATAACCAGGCAAAACTCGATCATGCAGCGGCAATATTGGCTGAACCCTTTAAATATCTGGATACTGTACTTTTTGATGCTGCTTATGAAACCATCTGGCTTAAGCCGGGTGAAAAAAAAATTGTTAAGTCGATGAAAGGCAGTGCAGGGATCAAGAGAATAGCGGCTTTTGTTGCCGCCGGGAATTTGGATAAGGCCTTGAGGCAGACCGTTCTTGAGATCCGGTTCGACGGATCACCCTGGGGGCAGGTTCAATCTCCGATCGGTGACTTTTTCGGAGCGGCCCCGGGACTCAATCCATACGAATCGCTGCCTTTTACTGTACTGGAAGATGGCCGAATGGTTTGCCGGTATTTCATGCCATTCAAGGATTCAGCCCAGCTGATTCTGGAAAATATGGGGGATCAGGAGGTTACGGTAGTAACCAAAATCGTGACGGAACCCTATGCCTGGAAAGAGGGAACAAGCATGCATTTCAGGGCCCGGTGGAGGGTGAATCATGAATTGCTCGCCGATCCGAAGCAGGTAAAGGATATCCCGTATTTGCTGATCCGCGGAAAAGGCAGGATGGTTGGTGCAGCCTGTTACCTGCTCAATCCAACTTCTGTTCCCTCATCATCAGGCAATTGGTGGGGTGAGGGAGATGAAAAAATTTATATTGATGATAACCTGAGCCCTTCCTTTATTGGTACCGGCTCGGAGGATTATTATAATTATGCCTGGTCGTCGGAGGAATTGTTTGATTTTGCCTATTGCGGTCAGCCCCGGAATGACGGTCCGGCTAACCGTGGCTTTATCACCAATTATCGCTGGCACATTGCGGATAATATCCCTTTCGACAGGAGTTTTGATTTTTTTATGGAATTGTACAGTCATCGCGTGGTTGACCATTTCTCCTATGCCCGCATGATTTACACCTATGCGGTACCTGGTGCACATGATGATCATCTGGCCATAACAAAAGCAGATGTAAGGCATCTTGAACTCCCTTCCGACTGGTGGCCGGAACCTGCCGGAGCATCTCGGAATTCGATATTTTACCAGATTGAAAATCTGCTTTCAAAACCAAGGAATACCGAATTGGTACAAAATCCTCAGTGGTCAGCCAAACAGATGGTATTATGGAGTCCCGCCGATAAGAGCGAGTCGCTCACGATTCTGCTGCCGGCTTCACAAAACGGTAAATTCAGGATTAATATCACGGTGGCGCGCACCATGGGCGGTGGTAAAATGGAGATCTTTCTTGATAATAAGCTGATAAAATTCAACGGTTCGGATGTAGTTGACCTCTCGGCACCTTTTCGGAGTGTTGCCCGCAATATCTCTTCCGACAACCTGGAACTGACCGAGGGCATTCATGTGATCAGGATAAAACCGGTTGGGGATAAACCAGGGCCGGTCGGGTTGGATTTTATTTGGATGCAGGCATTGTAAGAAGTGAGGGGGTGAGGAGGTGAGGAAGTGAGGAGGTGAGTGTCTGGTAGGGGCGACCTGAGGTCGCCCGGATTAAGGTAAAGAACGTAAAGAACGTAAAGAACGTGAGAAACGTTAAGATAAATTATAGATAATGAGAAGGTTAAGTTTGTTGTTTGGATTGTGGGCTGCTGCGATGACCATTGGATTTTCGCAGGAGTATACCGTCGTATCGCCGGGTGGAAAAGCGAAAATGGTGGTTACGGTGGATAAAAATTCAGGAATTACTGCCAGGTGTTTTTACCTGGATAAAGAAATGTCCACTCTCGGGCCTATCGGCATGGAGACCGGTGATGGAAAGAATCTGGGCGCTGTGCCGAAAGTCAGGACCGTAAACCGCAGAACTGTGGATGAAATGATTACCCCGGCAGTTGCGCAGAAACGGAAGCAGATTCCCGATCGGTTTACAGAAATGGAAATATTGTTCAGAGAGCCTTTTCGTTTGATTATCAGAGCTTATGATGACGGTTTGGCTTATCGGATTAAAACAGATATCGACGGCGAACTGATTGTGAAATCCGAAAAAGCCGCTTTTACTTTTCCGGCGGATGAGAACCTGTTCATTCCTACCGATGTTTCCATGTTCACCCACAGCGAGCGCTCCTATCAGTATATGCCTCTTTCAAAGATTGGTCCGGATACCTTATCGTCTGTTCCTTTTCTGGTTGACCGCAATGACGGCATCAGCATTCTGATCACCGAAGCCGACCTGGAGGATTATCCGGGTTTGTATGTTTTCGGCTCCAATGGAAATACTTTGAAGGTGAAGTTTCCTCCCTATGTTTTAACGGAGAAGCTGATTGGCGACCGTAACATCAAGCCCGTGGAGGTTGCTGATTATATTGCCAAAACCCGCGGGACCCGTTATTTCCCGTGGAGGGTATTGGCCTTTGCTGCTGAGGATAAGGACATTATCGGCAATGATATTGTATATCGTCTGGCATCGCCTTGCCGGTTGGATGATACCTCCTGGATCAAACCGGGTAAAATTGCCTGGGATTGGTGGAACGCCAATAATAATAAGGGCGTATCGTTTCGTTCCGGGGTGAATACCGATACGTATAAATATTATATCGATTTTGCCGCGGAGTATGGATTAGAGTATATCATTCTCGATGAAGGATGGTCGAAACCCTCCAATCTGCTGGAAATGAATCCCGCGGTCAACGTTCCTGAATTGTGTAAATATGCTCAGGGTAAGGGTGTTGATATCATTCTCTGGTGCCTGTGGAACGCCCTCGATAAAGATCTCGACCGCGCCCTTGATCTGTTTAAAACCTGGGATGTGAAGGGTATCAAGGTGGATTTTATGCAGCGCGATGATCAGGCGATGGTTAATTATTACTGGCGTATTTCGAAAGCAGCTGCTGAGAGGCATATGCTGGTTGATTTTCATGGGGCCTACAAGCCGTGCGGACTGGAAAGGACCTATCCCAATATGTTAACCCGTGAGGGCGTTAAGGGTTTGGAGCATAATAAATGGAGTTCGGATATTACCCCCGATCATGATTGCACCCTGCCATTTATCAGGATGTTTGCCGGTCCGCTGGATTATACCCCCGGAGCCATGCGGAATGCCGAGGCAGCAAATTTTAAGGCTGCCTTCACCCGTCCGATGAGCCAGGGTACACGTTGCCATCAGCTGGGCTTGTATGTGGTTTTTGAAAGTCCGCTGCAGATGCTGGCAGATGCTGCATCGGCCTATTACCGTGAAAAGGGGTGCATGGAATTTCTTTCCGAAGTGCCGTCGGTATGGGATGAAACCAAACCCTTGGCCGGAAAGGTTGGTGATTATGTTGCTGTTGCCCGACAAAAAGGTACCGGTTGGTTTATCGGTGCCATAACCGACTGGACCCCAAGGGAACTGGAGGTAAAACTTGATTTTTTACCTGCCGGAACCTATACGCTGATAGAATTCGTCGATGGTATCAATGCGGATAGGTTTGCAGAGGATTATGCCAGAAAGGAGAGTCCCGTAAAACCGGGCGACACCATTAAAATTAAGATGGCACCGGGCGGCGGGTATGCGGCAATGATCAACAAAAAATAGCTTACACAGAGGGCCACGGAGTATTGAAGAGGACCACAGAGAGTTTTTAGAGAGAGTTAAGATCCTGCGGCCTCAAGGCTCCGAAGAATTTAACAATTCTTTCTCCGATACCCGGAGCGTTGATATGAACAATATACGCACCGCTGGCGATCGGAATACCGTATTGGTTCTTCAGATCCCAATCGAGGTAAGTCACTTCAGCGTCCTTCGAAAAACGACGGATCAGGTTACCGTTTAGTGAGTAAATTGATACCGTACAGGTTTTTGGCAGGTTGGTGATCTTAACCAGGTTATCCAGCTGGGTCAGTTCGTATGCCGAGTTGCCGTAATACGGGTTCGGTACCACCCTGATCAATTTCAGAGCAGCCTGTGCCGTTGGCAAATCATTACGTCTGGTAGCGATATCGTGGGTATTGAACTGATACATCGGTTTGTTTGCGTTGAGTGCCAGTGAATCAGCCACTGCATAGTCATAAACGCCTACACAATACTGACCGGCCACTCTCAAACGAACCTTAATATCATTACCTTCTTTCATGAATCCGTATACGTCGTTCACTAAATCTTCGGCTTTTACAAAGCGGCTGTCGGCCATCGGAACGGCTGTCCACATGGCATTCACCAGCAATTGCTGACGACGGCTGGCGTTTTTCTTATCGGCCATCTTTTCGATGTACGAAAATCCTGCATCATATGCCGGATAGAAGTTCACGTCTTTCTTACCAGGCTGGGTGCGGTTGTGACCCATCACATAGATATAGTGCTTGCCCCCGAAGAATACATCGGTAAAGCCCGGTTCCAGGCGGTTTTTAGCCTGATACAGTTTCGAACCTTCCCGTGTGGATGGGTTCCAGGCCATATCGGCACCGTTATCTCCCGTCAGGAATGAACTTTCACCATATACAATGTTGAGGCGTTCGCCGGTTTCCACGTCGATCGCATATCCCGGGAACCAACCCATACCCGTTTCGCTGATATAGTTGGCATCGGCTTCATTTTCGCTGGCTCCGCTGCCGGCAACGGCAGGTTTACCGGTTTTGTCGATCGACAGGTCCGTCCGGAGTTCAAATTTCTGTGCCCCGCCGATACTCAGTAACGGATCATCAGTCATTTCAATGACCGGTGAACGGCTCCAGTTCTTCCTATCTGCAGTAAAGTAGATATCAACCGAACTCAACCGTTGTTTCTTGGTATCGATGGCATTGGCAGCCTTATCGTAGGCCGGACCATGAACGCCCATGTTACAGATCTGGAACGGAGCCCAGGTACCTCCCTGGACTTTCTCGTACACCGAATTCTTATCGGAGTTGTCGCCATCATTGTAACCGGCTTTCACCCAGTTCCTCGGACCGGTACGGTCGTCATCCGGAATGAATGACAGCCAGGCGGCACCCGGATTGGTGTATTCGATGGAAGCTTCCAGGAATCCGTTGTTGATGGATCCGTATTTGAACGGAATCTCGGTTTGTGAAATATTCACCGAAATACCCCATTGCAGAATGAGCTGATCATAATTGTTAATGACGAAACTCTCCGAATGTACGGTATCATGCTTGGTATTATAAATATACCAGTTACCGTCAATTACCTTACCGTTCATAAAACTCGTAGAGATGAAATAGTTCACCGAGTCGAACTTGATGGTATAGGTATCATCGA
Source organism: uncultured Bacteroidota bacterium (assembly GCA_942493265.1). Taxonomy (GTDB): domain Bacteria; phylum Bacteroidota; class Bacteroidia; order Bacteroidales; family UBA12481; genus UBA12481. The sequence continues at coordinate 4,842,380 of OW818688.1, read as the reverse complement.
TCACGTTCATCGGGTCAACCACCTTAACGGTGATCGGGCCTTTTGCCGGCTCAAAGGTCAGCTTGTCGGCCTTCCAGGGAGCTCCGCTCATGATGGCGTCGTGGGTTTCTTTGGTGATTTCCACTGAGTTCAGTCCGGTACCGTGACCTTCAACCTGGGTAACCGCCGGAGCATCTCCGAAGGTTCCCTGAATGACGGTTCCACCCTGTTCAGGTTCGATTTTGTGCGGGATGGCCTCATAAATCTTGATCGGGCCACCGGCACCTTTACGACCTGCCAGGTAAGGATAGCGCTGTCCTTCGAATGATTCAGGATCATTCTGGTCATATTTCAGGAAGTTGTTGTACGCATAAGCTACCGCAACATAATAGTACTTCTTGTAGTTAACCAGGGTACGTACGCCTTCGGCAAAAATATCCTCTTCCAGAACGAAAGTGTGTTCGATACCTTCATCATTTCCAATAACCTCAACAACAGGAACGTTGGCTTCGAGGTCGGGATTCCAGACAAAATTGATCAGGCGTCCTATATTATTCCTGATATCACACTGGAATACGACCCGTGCAAGCTGGGTGTTATGCTCCGTAGCATCTGTAACGGAAGTTGAAGCTGTTTTGAGCTGCCATACCTGATATCCTTCAAAGTTATAATACACATCACAGTCAGGTTTTGAAATCGGGCATACAATGAACGGGTCGCGTTCACGGTAGGCTTCCATAAAGTTGTTTGAAGAAGGCTTATTCCAGATATGGAAAATCAGTTTCTGATCCTGCTCAACGATGGTGAGTTCAGGAGCATCCGGACCATCAACCACCTGGAAGCAGTTTTCAAACAGACGCTGTGCTTTTTCGTCGCTCTGGAGCATTTTGTCGACTGATGCGAGCAGGCCGCCTTCATAGGAACGGGCCCAGACGGCACCAATAGTGATGTCGTTAACGGCTCCCGGTTCGAGGACAAATGGTCCTGATGACTGGACAAACCTCCGGTCGCCCGGAAAATTACCGGACGTTTCTTCGGTCCAGATTGCTTGCGGGATCCCACCCTGGCCCCAGCCGCAAGGATCCGATTCCCGCGGGAACATGAAGTCGCAGGCCGGGCCGGTTGCACCGCTGCTCGGATGGCCATTTCCGCCGTACCGCATGCGTTCATTATCTTTCCAGTATCCACGCAGGTATTGATAGTACTGACTTGCATTCTCTGGATCCCCCTGTGGTCCCGATTGGTTGTTGTAATAAACAAAACGGCGCATGCCCCAGCGCTCATTGTCAACAATGGCATCACCAAAGTTCAGCCCGTTTATGTTTCCGTTCAATATGCAGTCGTTGCAGATCAGGTTATACTGAGCATCATAGCTTGTACAATCATCCTTTCCATTCGGGTCCTGATAAGGGCCTTCGAAAAAGTCGATTCCGATAGCCGGGGGGTTGGCGCCATATGCCCAGGCCTCCCCATTTCCATCAACAGCTTCACCATTATAATCGTATCCGATTCCTTTGGTTACATGGCACCCCACATAATCATCATAAGAATAGCCGACATCCGAGTCACAGTAAACGCCAAAATAGGTGTCGATAAGGGTATAAGTTGAGCGGTTTATCAGTGCATAATTATAGAAACTCATATCGTTCATGGCATCATTTGTTGAAAACTCAAATGCCTGAGCCCTGATCTCCATGCCGATAGCTTCACTGGGCGGGTTGTTGTGAATGTTTCCACGGTCATTGTAAACCCACCAGAGAGTACCATCCCCGAAAAGCCGGGGCCTCCTCAGTTCACGGGTGGTGCCGCAGGGAAGAATGCCATCAAGATCATAGAACGGGTAATCCCCGTCGGCTGCGTTGTAAAATCCATCATCATTATTATCCCAGTAGGGTGCCAGGTAAAAGTCATAGCCGGCAGAGGCATCGGCATGGGCCGGCCAGTCCAGAATGACCTGGGGGATGGAATATCCTTTGAACTCCAAATCGCGCTTCTCCACAGGAGTATTATACCACTCGCGGAAAGCTTCTACCTGATAGCGGGTAATCTCAAAGTGCTGATCATATTGATAGCAGACTTCAACGTCGGTGGTGCCGCGGGCATCGCCCGACATGATCAGTGGCCCGGGCCAGTAATGCTGGAGCCAGCCCACCCAGTTTGATGCACAAAGTTTCAGCTGACCGTTCACGTCAGTTCCTCCAATCCAGATACCTCCTGAATAGAGACAAACTTTACCCGATCCTTTGGGAATTTCATAACCGGATGCATTTCCGCTGATATCGGTCCAGAGGACTCCATCCATGTGAATATAGGTTCGTACGTTGTTCAGCGATATCTCTGTGGTAGTTTTGCCGATCTGACAACCGGCGGTGAACCCTTTAATATTATGGTTAGTTGCTGAAACAGGTTTTTTCAATCCTTTGCTTTCTTCCGGAAATATCTGCAAGGGTATCAGGGCGAGGCTCAAAATTAACGCAACCTTTTTCATTTGGCATAATTTTTAAAGAGATTGAAGGTCCTGAGGCCGGAGGGCTCCGAAGAATTTTACCACTTTTTCACCGATACCCGGTGCGTTAACATGAACAATATAAGCTCCGCTGGCGATTGGAATACCATATTGGTTTTTCAAATCCCAATCCAGGTAAGTTATCTGATTGTCCTTGGTAAACCTCCTGATGAGGTTTCCATTCACCGAATAGATTGAGACCGTGCAGGTTTTAGGCAAGTTGGTGATCTTAACCATGTTATCCAGTTGGGTCAGTTCGTATGCCGAGTTGCCATAATACGGGTTTGGTACCACCCTGATCAGGTTTAACGCGGATTTGGCGGTGGGCAGGTCTCCAAGTTTTACCGCAATGTCGCGGGTATTGAACTGATACATCGGTTTGTTTGCGTTGAGCGCCAGGGAATCAGCCACTGCATAGTCATAAACGCCTACGCAATACTGACCAGCCACTCTCAAACGAACCTTCACATCATTACCTTCTTTCATGAATCCATAAACGTCATTGGCTATATCCTCCGCTTTGATAAAACGGCTGTCGGCCATCGGAACGGCTGTCCACATGGCATTCACCAGCAATTGCTGACGACGGCTGGCGTTTTTCTTATCGGCCATCTTTTCGATGTACGAAAATCCTGCATCATATGCCGGGTAATAGTTAACGTCTTTCTTACCAGGCTGGGTGCGGTTGTGACCCATCACATAGATATAGTGCTTGCCCCCAAAGAATACATCGGTAAAGCCCGGTTCCAGGCGGTTTTTAGCCTGATACAGTTTCGAACCTTCCCGTGTGGATGGGTTCCAGGCCATATCGGCACCGTTATCACCCGTGAGGAAGGAACTTTCACCGTATACGATATTGAGTCGTTCGCCGGTTTCCACATCGATCGCATATCCCGGGAACCAACCCATACCGGTTTCACTGATATAGTTGGCATCGGCTTCATTTTCGCTGGCACCGCTGCCGGCAACGGCAGGTTTACCGGTTTTGTCGATCGACAGGTCCGTCCGGAGTTCAAATTTCAGTGCCCCGCCGATACTCAGTAACGGATCATCAGTCATTTCAATGACCGGTGAACGGCTCCAGTTCTTCCTTTCGGAGGTAAAGTAGATATCAACCGAACTCAACCGTTGTTTCTTGGTATCGATGGCATTGGCAGCCTTATCGTAGGCCGGACCATGAACGCCCATGTTACAGATCTGGAACGGAGCCCAGGTACCTCCCAGGACTTTCTCATACACCGAATTCTTATCGGAGTTGTCGCCATCATTGTAACCGGCTTTCACCCAGTTCCTCGGACCGGTACGGTCGTCATCCGGAATGAATGACAGCCAGGCAGCACCCGGATTGGTGTATTCGATAGAAGCTTCCAGGAATCCGTTGTTGATGGATCCGTATTTGAACGGAATCTCGGTTTGTGAAATATTCACCGAAATACCCCATTGCAGAATGAGCTGATCATAATTATTGATCACAAAACTCTCTGAATGTACGGTATCATGCTTAGTATTATAGATATACCAGTTACCGTCAATCACCTTACCGTTCATGAAGCTGGTGGAGATGAAATAGTTCACTGAGTCGAACTTGATGGTATAGGTATCGTCGACCACGTTCATCGGGTCAACCACCTTAACGGTGATCGGGCCTTTTGCCGGCTCAAAGGTCAGCTTGTCGGCCTTCCAGGGAGCGCCGCTCATGATGGCGTCGTGAGTTTCCTTGGTGATTTCCACAGAGTTCAGTCCGGTACCGTGACCTTCAACCTGGGTAATCGGGGGTGCTGCCCCGAAAGCTCCCTGGACTATGGTTCCCCCGTTTTCAGGCTCTATTTTGTGCGGGATAGCCTCATATACTTTTATCGGACCACCAGCGCCTTTCCTTCCGGCCAGGTATGATTTTCTCTGTCCATGGAAGGATTCCGGGTCATTCTGGTCATATTTCATGTAATTATTATGTGCATAGGCGACAGCCATGAAATAGTATTTCTTGAAGTTGACCAATGTGCGAACCCCTTCTGCAAAAAGATCTTCGTCGAGAACAAAAGTATGTTCAATGCCCTCATTTTTACCTTGAACTTCCACTACCGGCATGTTTGCCTCGATATCGGCATCCCAGTGGTAGTTGATAATCCGGCTGATCCCGTCACGGATATCACATTGAAATGCGATACGCGTTAAGGTTGTATTTTGTGTGGTAGCATCAGTAATGGATACTGTGCTGTTCTTAAATTGCCAAACCTGATACCCCTGGAAATTATAGAAAACGTCGCAATCAGGATTTTCGAGCGGACAAACGATAAAAGGATCGCGTTCCTGATATTTTTCCATGAAGTTATTGGAGGAAGGTTTGTTCCAGATATGGAAGATCAGTTTCTGGTCCTGCTCCACAATAGTGAGTTCCGGAGCATCCGGTCCGTCGATCACCTTAAAACAGTTTTCGAACAGGCGTTGAGCCTTTTCATCTTCCTGAAGCATTAAAACTACTGAGGCCCAAGGTGTTCCTTCGTATGATCTTGCCCATACCACGCCGGTTGTAATATCGTTAACGGCTCCTGGTTCCAGCACAAACGGGCCTGATGACTGCACCATTCGTTTATCACCGGGTTGGTTACCGGCGGTTTCTTCGGTCCAGTAGGATTGAGGAATGCCATTCTGGCCCCATCCGCACGGATCAGAATCAGCAGGAAACATAAAATCCGTAACGGGGCCGGTACCGCCGCCTGATGGATGAGCGTTACCTCCATAACGCATGCGTTCATTATCTTTCCAGTAACCACGCAGAAAATTATAGTATTCGGGAGCTGTGTTCGGATCGCCGGTTACTCCGCCGGTATTGACATAATATACGAATCTGCGCATGCCCCACCGTTCGTTATCGACAATCCCATCGCCAAAGTTGAGGCCGTTAATATTACCATTCAGGATACAATCGTTGCATATCAGATTATCCTGGGCATCATAGCTTGCACAATCATCCTTACCGTTCGGATCCTGGTAGGGTCCTTCGAAGAAGTCGATTCCGATAGCCGGGGGGTTGGCGCCATATGCCCAGGCTTCACCCGCACCGTCGACATCCTCGCCATTGTAATAATAGCCCACCCCTTTGGTGACGTGGCAGCCGGTATAATCATCATAAGCCCAGCCCAGTGCACCATCCGCATACACGCCAAAATAGGTGTCGATAAGCGTATAGGTGGAGCGGTTTATGAGGGCATAATTATAGAAACTCATGTTGTTAACCGCGTCATTGGTGGAAAATTCGAAAGCCTGAGCGCGAATTTCCATACCGATTGCTTCGCCTCCTGTTTCGCCATGAATATTCCCCCGGTCGTTATAAACCCACCAGAGGGTACCATCCCCAAAAAGCCTTGGTCGGCGGTGTTCCCGTGAAGTTCCGCAGGGAAGTATGCCATCTAGATCATAAAAGGGGTAATCTCCATCCGCCGGGTTATACAGGCCATCATCATTATTATCCCAGAAAGGTGCGAGATAGAAATCATACCCGGCAGATGCATCGGCATGTGCCGGCCAGTCAAGAATCCCTTCGGGGATGGAATATCCTTTATATTCCCGTTCGCGCGTCTCTGCATCCGCACGATACCACGCCCGGAAAGCTTCGACCTGATAACGGGAGATTTCCCAATGCCGGTCGAACTGATAACAAACCTCAACATCGGTTGTTCCGCGGGCATTGCCCCGGGTGATCAAGGGTCCCGGAAAATAATCAACCCCGCCGCTCCTGTACCGCACAGCAGCCAATTTGAGCTGACCATTCACATCGGTGCCACCAATCCAGATCCCACCATTCCACAATGCAGTTTTGCCGGAACCTTTGGGAACTTCATACCGGGATACTTTAAAATCCCACCACATATCGCCCCCTGAATGGATGATGGTTCTTACATTGTTCAAGCTGATCTCAGTGGAGGTTTTACCAGCACCGCATGCGGCAGCGTATCCTTTAACGGATTCCTGTTTTGTGCGGTACTGATCTTTCGACATCAACTGCGGTTGCGCCCAGCAGGTAACAGCCAGGGCGGTTATCCACGTGATCAGGAAAAATCTTTTCATTTATAGAATTTCTTGGGGGTGGTCTTCCATTTCGTACGGCACGCTTATCAAAACGCAGGTTCCGGAAGGTTCTCCGGCATCATCGGTTATATCAGAAATGGTTACTGATAATTGCTTGTCACTTATGGAGTTGTATAGGTGGATCCTTTTTTCAATATTGGCCAGTCCACGGGATTTATGCCCCGACCGTTCCCTGATCGCCTTAGCTTTTGCGCGTCCGATGCCATTGTCGATGATCCTGATAGTCATGTGATCATCCTTATCATCGACCAAAACCTCCAGCAATCCTTTGTGTTTGATGAGCTGAAGACCATGCAGGATGGCATTTTCAAGATATGGTTGTAAAAGCATCGGTGGGATCCTGACCAGATGCTGATCGATTTTGGGATCTACTTTAATAGATAATTCGAATTTTTTACTGAATCTCATATGCTCCATTTTTAAATAGAGCTGGATCATTTCAAGTTCTTCATATAGTGTAATGAAGTTGTACTGAGAATATTCCAGTACTTTTCGCATGAGGATCGAGAAATTGGACAAATAGTAATTGGCCGAATCCACATCGTTTTTAAGAACGAAATTCTGAATGGAGTTCAGGGAATTGAAAATAAAATGAGGATTCATTTGCGAGCGCAGGGCAAATTTCTGGGAACGGATCAATTCATTGCGGATCGTCAGGAGCCGTTTTTCCATTTCGTGCTTATTGTGCAAACTATGAATTCTCAGATATATAATTGTTCCAATAATCAGCAGGATTGTAAATGTGGTGATAAACAGGAATAATTTGGTTTGGTACCAGGCCGGGACCACGATGATTGTGGTGATCAGTTCATCGCTTCTTACACCCAGACTGTTAGTCCCTGTAATTCTGAAATTATAGTGACCGGGTACCACATTACGGTAATCCACCTGATGCAATCCCGGTGGTAGCTGGGTTTTGCTTTTATCAGAATTTTCGAGGTAGTAGGTAAACTGATTTTTAAATGGATTCAGATAATCCATTACCGAGAAAGTAATGCTGAAAGTATTCTCTGAAGAAGGAATCCTGATCGTATCGTTGATTGGGACATCACGCCGGGATAAGGCACCGTGGACGGTAAATTGGGTTATTCTGGTTAGTGGGACCCTGGAGGTTCTCAGGGTTGTTTGGGGAAAAAAGGCGATAATACCATTGACACCCCCAAGAAAAACCTCTGTATTTTCGGCAGCATAAATTGAATTCTTGTTAAACTCGTTGCTGAGCAAGCCATCCTGTACGTCAAAATTGGTAAATTCATCATTCCGATGGTCGAATCGTGATAAACCATTGTTTGTTGGCAGCCAGAAGATTCCGTCCTTATCCTCATGGATTCCGTAAACTGTATTGTCGCAAAGGCCGTCAGCAGTGGTGTAGCGGTCGAATGTGCCTGAAGCGGGATCAAAAGTGGAGAAGCCTCCGCCATTCGTGTAAACCCAAAGTACGCCCTGTGAATCCCTGAAGACACCAAAAATATAGCTGGCACCGATAGTTGTTGCATTTCCGGGAACCGGCAGGTAATTCTTCCATCTCCCGGTTTTTTGATTGAATTCATTTAATCCATATTGGGTTGAAATCAGGAAAATACCTGGCGACATTTCAAAGACATCCACACAGAAGTTGTTGCTCAGACTGTTGGGGTTGTCGGGGTCGTGATAATAATTGGTAAAAACTCCGGTTGAATTATCCAGTGTGCTGAGTCCGTTATTAGTTGCGAACCAATAATTCCCTCTCGAATCCTTGATGATATGCCAGATAATTTCGCCGGCGATTGAATTTTCGGAATTATCAGGGAGATATCTTTTATTGGTCAGATTATCGGTTCTGATCCGGTTTAGTCCGGTTCGGGTACCAATCCATACATAGGGAGGGTCATTCAGGAGATCGGACACCTGGTTTCCGGAGATGCTCCCGGGATTATCGTCCTGATGTTTGATAAACTGAGTGGATTTGGTGGTACGGTTCCAGATTAAAACACCATCCTGGGTTCCAAACCAAAAAACACCGGGTTTGGGTTCGACGATCCCGAAGGTTGAATAGTTCCTTGCGATCTCATAAAAGGCATGCGGATCCGGTACCAGCTTGACCAGCCCTTTGTGGGAAGTTCCCAGCCAGAATAAGCCATTTCTGTCCTGAATGATAGACCAGAAAGACGTGTAGGCAAAATAGTCGCTTTCCGGAATGTTCTGCTGCATGTTGATAAATCGCTGGCGCACAGGGTCGAACATGAGCAATCCGCTTTCACGGGTTCCGAGCCAAACGTTATTTTCCTGATCGGTATAAATGCAATTGATAAAATTTTTCGATGAAGTTAAATTCGTGTGGCTATCATTTTCAATGGGATAAAATGAAAATGCCCGGGATACGGGATTGTAGCGTTGAAGTCCGGCCGGGGTGCCGATCCAGATATTATCTTCTTTATCAATATTCAGGGCTGTAATCATTGAGGTGACGAGATGACCGGATTCACCATCTCCATAATGCCGGATTACCTGGCTTGTTTCCGGGTTAAGTTTATTGAGTCCGAAACTGGTTCCAATCCAGATAGCACCACCTGAATCTTCAGCGATACAGGTTGTTCTGTTGGAACTGATGGTCCCGTTATCGCGTGGATTATGCTCAATATGGTTGAATTTCAGGGTGACAGGATCCAGAACCAGCACACCCTTGTTGGTGCCGATCCAGATGAAGCCGTTTTTATCGGTAAATAAACTGCTGATACTGTCGGAAACCATGCCCATGCCGGAATTTTTCTCCACGGTGAACTGGGTAACCGATAAATCTTTTTTGGAAATCCGGTTCAATCCTTTTGTGGTTCCTGCCCAGATATAGCCAAGAGTATCTTCGGCTAGTCCGAGTACTGTGGCATGTGTCAATCCCAATTCGGGATTGATCATATTGATATTCAAAATTTTGAATGAATAGCCATCGAACCGGTTCAACCCGCTCCAGGTACCCGCCCAGATAAATCCTTCCCGGTCCTGAAGAATGCAGTTTACCGTATTTTGCGATAAACCTTTGCCAATCCTGATATATTCAGAGGTAATATTCTCGATACGGTAATCCTGAGCATATAAAATATTTATCTGCAGGATGAGTAGGGTGCAGACAGTTAGGATTACCCGGATCATCGGGGGGGGAGAATTAATCGAGTGGCCCCAGAAAACGGCCGACTATACTCAGTAAATTTCCTTTTCTGATGGGTTTTGAAATATAAGCATCAAAACCGGCGTCCATAGCCCTTTTCTCATCGTCTGCCATAGCAAATGCTGTTTGAGCAATCTGAGGCACATTCGGAAACATGGTTTTTATTTGGTGGCGGGCTTCATATCCATTGATATTTGGCATCTGCAGATCCATGAGTATCAGATCAACATTAGGATTCTGTTTACAGGCTTCAATAGCTTCTTCGCCGCTTCGTGCCCAAAGGAGTGCGGCACCTGTTTTCTGTAATACCGCTTCCAGATAAAGATAGTTGGAATCTTCGTCTTCCGCAATCAGAATGGTTTTATTACTCCAGTTCATAACAAGTTCAAGTTGATTATCAACCAAATTTACACTTTCTGCTCAAACTTCTATTCACTTTTGAAATTAAATGCAAGAGATTTTAAATAAAAGCAAAAAAAAAGCCGCCGCTATGATCAGCCGGCGGCTTTTTTTGATATCCCATTATTTTAATTTGAATGTTTTTCGCGCCAGAATCAGCATGAATATCCCAAAAACCAGCATAAACAGCCCGATGTAAAGGTTGATGTTATGACCAAGGGATTTTTCATAGATTGCAGCATCACTGCCGGTTGCCAGTCCATAAACTGAAAGAAGGAGCCCGAAGATGGTGAAAAGCAGGCCTATCGGAATTTTTATATCTAATTTCATAGCTAAGTCTCCTACCAGAAAATGATTGATAATACTAATGTGATCGCTCCAACGATAATTGCAAGAAATACAGGACGGTTATACCATTTGTCGTCTTTGTCGACCAACCGCGGGGTTAATGAATAGACCAGTCCTTTAAGATCTTCATTCGATTTATGCTGTTTGGTGAGGAAAGTAAGTGTGACTGTGAAAAAGGTGCTGGTGGTCCATGCAATGATTGCGGTCCAGAAACTTTGTGCCATTCCGCTGGGATATTCATGCATTACGCTGAGCCATCCACCTTTGATGATATCGCTGGGATCAGCACCCACAGGGATGGTTAATCCATGATGCACCAGTGCGCAGCTGATACCAACCAAAAGGCCCCAGAAGGCGGCATTTGCGGTAGCCCGTTTCCAGAACATCCCCAGGAAAAGAACCGCGAACAGCGGAGCATTTACCATTGAGAAGATCATTTGCAGGAAATCCATGATATTTCCGAATTGCTTGGCCAGATAAGCGGCGCCGATGCTGAGCACGACACCGAAAATGGTGGCGATCTGTCCGACTTTGAGGTAATGTTTGTCGTCCTGACCCGGTTTGATGTAACTCTGATAAATATCGTAGGTCCAAACGGTATTAAAGGCCGAAACGTTACCGGCCATACCCGACATAAAGGATGCCAGCAGGGCGGTAAGTCCGAGCCCCAGAATTCCTGACGGGTAATAGTGGCTGAGCATGGTGGTGATCACTGAGTTATAGTTCGGACTTCCATCGGGCATCAGCTCGAGGGTAAGGTTTCCTTTTGAAGCCAGGGCCATGGCAGCCATACCCGGAACAATCACCAGGAACGGGATAAAAATTTTCGGAAGGGCTCCGATCAATGGGGTTTTCCGGGCTGCATTCATGGAATTGGCTGCCATTGCCCGCTGTACCACCAGAAAGTTAGTACACCAGTACCCGAATGAAAGAACAAAACCAAGGCCCATGAGGATGCCAAACCATTCAACACCCATGGGATTCGCGGAGGAGGATCCGGCGTGGGACCACATCTGAGTCCAGGCGCCAGCCTCGTATCCTTTGCTAACGGCTACTTCTGAAAGGGTATCGGTCATACCGCCCCATCCCCCGGCATCCTGCAAACTCAGGAAAACGAGTGGAAAGAGGCCAATCACTATGATAAAGAATTGGAGTACCTCATTGTAAATGGCAGATGATAATCCTCCCAGATAGGTGTAGGCCAGCACGATACCAGCTGAAACCAGAACGGAAACATCAAATGGCCAATGCAGAAGCTTTTCCATCAATGCTGCGAGGGCATACATGGATATTCCGGATGCGAGAACCGTCATCAGAGCAAAAGCGATAGCGTTTAACCCTCGGGTTTTTTCGTCGAACCGGAGTTTGAGGTATTCAGGCACCGACCGGGCCTTTGATCCATAATAAAATGGCATCATGAAGAGTGCCAGGAAAATCATGGCCGGGATGGCTCCGATCCAGTAAAAATGCGTGGTTGCCATTCCGTATTGGGCGCCGGATGCCGACATGCCAATAACTTCAAGCGCTCCAAGGTTTGCGGAGATAAATGCCAGACCGGTTACCCAGGAAGGTAATGAACGACCGGCTTCGAGAAAGGCAGTTGAAGAACTCATATAACGCTTGAGCGCCCATCCAATGCCTATAACAAAAATGAAATAGATGATTATGATCCCATAATCGATCCATCCTAATGAAAGAAGATTTGGCATAAGTTCAGAGTTTAGTTATAGGTTCAAATTTATAAATAATCCACTGATAACCGGCGGCTTTTATGGAAATGAAGTTTGGGTTTGCCGGATATAAAAACAGGCAGGCAGAAATAAAAAACCCCATCTTTTCAAAAAAAGATGGGGTGATCCCGGATAACTTTGGTGGTCCCGGCTATTATTTCAGGGATTCGATTCGGGTTTCAAATTCCTGAACCTTATTCCCGTATAGTTCCAATGCTTTAAGCTGGAGGTTCGTCGGTTTTCCACGATACCCTCCTACTGCCATATAGATTTCACCTATATTCTCGCGGAGGCGAACTTGTCCGGCGATACCCCCTTCACCCGGCTGGGTGGCGGATATCTGCCCGTGCATTTTTTCGCATTCTGCAATTTGTGCATTGATTTTCTTCAGCCCGGAGCCTTTGGCGGTGGCAGCCCGGGTTTTCAGTTCATCCCTTTTGGCTAAAATCTTTTCATCCACGGCAGCCAGTTTTTCCAGCATATTATATGCCTGCATCAGGGTTTCACGCTGAAGTTTTCGATCGCCCGCGCTATGCTTGCTGTTTTGCACATCATTCAATACCAGATTGGTGGTATAGGTATCGCTACCTTTAACCACCTTTATGGAATAGGTTCCGGGCTCATATTCAGGTCCGAATGCCGCTTCGCCAAGAATATTGGGTGATTTCGGAACTTTCGGAGGTTCCATAGCTGTGGAGATCCTGACCAGGTTCAGGCCTTTCCGGTTTCCGGCTGGTAATTTCTTGAGAAATTTACCATTCGGATCGTAGATCTCGAGGAACATCTCCCCGAAAACATGTCTTTTCTTCAGGTAGTAGCAGATACTGGCCGAACCCGATGGGTTTGAACCAATATATTCGGCATCACTGCCAAAATCTTGCAGGCCGGTTTCAGATGTGAAATAGAAAGGCCTCACCGGGAGAAATGCAAAGTCCTGTGCCAGTATCGGCTGTGTCAGATTTCTCAGGGCAGTAAGGTCATCGATAATTATGATTCCCCTGCCATGGGTGGCCAGAACCAGATCATTTTGAACGGGCTGGAAAGCCATGTCGTAAACACCGGTTTTCGGTACCTTATTTTTAAAGCGGACCCATTCATTGCCGTGATCCAGGCTGATAAAGAGGCCGGATTCGGTTCCGAGGAATATCAGATCCTGATTCACCGGATCCTGTTTGATTACATGACAGAATCCCTCAATGGCAGGAGTGGTAATGGATTTCCAGGTTTCTCCGAGATCTCCGGTATAATATACATAAGGTTTCAAATCACCGTTGCGATGGGCATCGACCGTTATCCAGGCTGCATTTTTGTTAAAATGATCTGCATCGATATGCGAAATAAATGCCCCCGGCGGAAGTCCCTGAACATTCTGGTTGAGTTTGTTCCAGGTTTTCCCGCCATTTGTGGTGAGCTGAATGTTTCCATCATCGGTACCTGCCCAGATAATGTTTTCATCCAGCGGTGATTCGTTGATAGAAAAAATGGTTGTATTATTTTCAGCTGTACTGTTATCGATGGTGATACCGCCGGATTTCTCCTGCTGCTGCAGCACGGGATTATTGGTAGTGAGATCGGGTGAGATGCGTTCAAAGGAATCGCCGTTGTCTTTGGAGCGGAAAAGATATTGAGCTCCGACATACAGCCAGCCCGTTTTTTCACCGAAAATCGCAGGAGTATTCCAGTTGAACCGGAGGGTGCCGGATCCTTCATCGGGGAAAGGCTTGATATATTTGCTTTCACCGGTTTTATGGTTGGTGCGCATGATTCTGCCGCCCTGTGACTGGGCATAGGTTACATCAGGATCGGATGGGTCGCCGTAAGCGTAAAAACCATCTCCGAAACCAATGTTTTTCCAATCAGAATTCCTGATTCCGCCGGATTTTTTTGACGGGGCCATCCAGGTTCCGTTATCCTGCAACCCGCCATAAACATTATAGGGTTCCTTTTTATCGACACTGACATGATAAAATTGCGAAACCGGCAGATTCTGCACGAAACGCCAGGTATTTCCCTTGTCTGCTGATATGTATACCCCTCCGTCAGTACCCATATAGATCAGGCGGTTATCCACCGGACTGATCCAGAGTGCGTGGGTATCACTATGATAGGATCCACCGCTGACCGATGGATTCTGGAATATCTTTCCACCGTTTGAACTGACCCATAAAGTGGTTCCGGGTTTATAAATCCGCTCGGATTCAACAGGATCAGGGACCAGGAGGCTGTAGTAGAACGGACGGTCGCCCATCATGTTCTGATTGCTCATTTTCTCCCAGGAGGAACCCTGGTTGGTTGAGCGGTACAGGGCAGAATTGTCGGATTCCACCAGTGCATAGAGGTAGTGTGGCGCAACCGGTGAAACGGCTACAGCTATCCTGCCCAGTTCTTCATTGGGGAATCCATTCTGTATTTTATTCCAGGTGGCTCCCCCGTCAGAGGATTTGTACAAAGCACTGCCAGTACCGCCTGAGCGGAAAGTATGGGCCTGTCGGCGAAAATCCCACATCGATGCATAAATAACGGAAGGATTTGCCGGGTCCATGGCCATATCGGCACAGCCGGTTGAAGGATTGACGTATAAAAGCCTGGACCAGGTTTTGCCCCCGTCGGAGGTTTTATAAACGCCGCGGTCCTCGCTGTCGCCCCATAATGCTCCCAGCACAGCTGCATAAACGATATCGGAATTGGAAGGATCAATAAGGATCCGGCCAATCCTTTCACTTTTATCCAGCCCCCGGAATTCCCATTTTTCACCGCCATTGGTGGTGCGGTAAATACCGGTTCCAACGGATACGCTGTTACGCACCCACACTTCGCCGGTGCCTACCCAAACCGTATCCGGGCGATTCTGGTCGATGGTTATGGTGCCGATGGACTGGGTATAGTCATCGAAAACCGGCTTGAAAGTGGTTCCCTGGTTCAGTGACTTCCATAATCCGCCGCCGGCAGCACCAACCCAAACGATATTCGGATCCTTGTTTTCAGCTGCAATGGCTGAAATCCGGCCGCTCATTTTAGCCGGACCGATCTGCCTGCCCTGTATATCGCCGAAGGTGGCATCGGTCACCTGTGCCGACAGGGAAGAAATTCCGGCAATAGCTAAAGCGCCGAATACTAGTATTCTGGATTTCATGGGTCGGAAGGTTAAAAGGTTTTTGACAACCACTATTTTGCCGGTTTCTCGAAAAGAGATTTGTCAAGGTCGAGGTCAATTTCAACTTTATCCGTAACGAGTGTCATAACTAAGTTTCCACCCATTTTAGTGTCAACTTTACCCGGAATAGCCATGCCATCAACCTGCTTGTAGTTGCTGAAATACATGTCGCTTTCGGTTTCGTTGCCCTGAACCTTTACTTTGGTATTGGTTCGGATCATCATGTAAGAATCAGCATCGAGCCAATACGTAAAAACATCATTGTCTTTGGTAATCAGTTTGATTTTAAAACAGGATGTTCCTTCCATATCTTCCTTGCCTTCAAGGGTTACAGTATATCCTTTATCTTTCCAGTTCCAGAACATTCCATCCATATCAGCGGAGTATTTTGTCGATTTCAAATCATCTTCCGACATCGGCTGAGGTTCGGTTATTCCTGCAAAGGGATTCACGTTCCAGCCTTCTTTACCATTGAATGTCTGAATAAAAGTTATCCCCTGAAAAGTGCCTTCAACCCGAACCAAATCCGGGCGTTTTGACATCTGGACAAATGGGATTTCCATACCTTGCTGAACGATTTTCCCGGTTGTTTTCAAGGTATTCACTTTTAGTACTTTTCCCTGGCCAATGGCTGCAAAGTGTTCTTTCAGAACATCATCCAGAGATTGTGCAGAGAGGAACGTGCCGGATACCAGCATCAGAGCGGAGAATAAAACAGCTAATTTTTTCATGGGTTTGAATTTGTAATGGTAGTAAGACACGCGAGGGATCATTTTGTTACAAAGCTCAGCGTTTGCGGATCAGGGTAACGATCAGGCTTACGAGTGCTACCAGGAGAATCAGACCGGCAACGATAAATGCCCAGGTATTTACCACCCGGCTTTCGGCTGTCATTCGGTAATCTTTGAAGAAGAAATCGTAATAGCTTAATTCCCATCCGGTTTCGGCTGCCTCGATTTTTGGACTGTTGGTTTGGAGCAACAATCCCGGCATTCTGACTGCGAAGTTGTAATTGTCGTCGCTGGCTGCCTCATGGAATTTCAATTTTTGCTGAAAACTGTCGAAGCGGCTGAGGTATTTTGTCCGGATCGTCTGGATGTCAGAATGGTTTACCACCTGGCCGAATCCCTCAAGAATTTCCCCAGGTGTTTCACCTTTTGTGCTGTCGATGAGGTATCGGTAAATGAGATCTTTTTGAGTGTCAAGATTCTGTTTGGTGAGTGTAAGTGATTTATCCTCAGATAAAATTGATGTCAGGGTTCGGTAAAAATTTTCAAACATGCCCCCGTAAATGAAGTCATCAAAGCGTTTTTCGGTATCCTTAAAGGCTATGGAATCAAATCCGGGATCTTCTTTGCGGTCATCTTCCTTCTTGGATAACAGTCTGATCTCTTCTTCATTCAGATAGTTGTGATAATCCAGCTCCTTAAACGGATTGGCTGTCAATGCGGTTTGTTCATAAACATACCGGGTGAAAAACCAGCGGAATTTCCGGCTCAGCGTTGAGTTTATCCTGACTACCTGCAGATTGGTATCGGCAGGGTTCATGGTTTGATTCAATTCTTTAACAGATTTGAATTCTTTGGTTACAACCAGTTTGTATTTGTCTTTTTCGGGTTTCGTCCACTCACGTTTCCAGTCCCCTTCTTTCATCAATGCGAACGGAACTTCTGTGATTTCAGTGGAATCGCCTTGAAACACAATGATCTGTGAAATGCTGCCATCCCGATTAATATTGGTGGTGATCCAGATATCCAGGCACCCGGGCAGAATGAGGATCAATATCCCCAGAATCAGGCTGGTTTTCCAGAGTGATTTTTGTTTTTTTTCAGCTTTCATTTTATCAGGTTTTTGAGTGTGATTGAACTTCTTTTAAAGGCTAATGAGTTGCGAAACAATTCAATAGAAGCTAATTCATCCGTTTGTCCGATGCTGATCCGGCTTTCAATCATGGCTTTTATCCGGCGCAGATCGGCAGGGTCATCAACGGTTTGGCTGATGTGCAGACTGGCTGCCAGTACCTGCCACTCTTTTCCGTTTAATATGCTTCGAGCCAGAGTTATGCGGTCGATCAGACCGGGTTCGGAAGGAATGACGGCCGACTGTACGCGTTTTTCAAGAGTGGCGATTTTATGAACCGAGGAGCTTTGTTCCCAGGAAAAAAGAATCAGCAGGAAAACAGCGGCAATCGTTGAAACATATCTGATAACCTGCATTGCAGCAGAACCTCGGGAGGTTGCCGCTCTGGTAGGGATTGCAGCCGGAATCCCTGATGGAAAGGTAATTTCAGGCACAGATGGGATGTCCTTATTGGAGAGCAGAAGAATCAGACGGGTTTCCAGAAATTTTTCACGCGTTTGCCTGCAGGCTGAGCAGGTTGCCAAATGCCTTGAAAGTCTGGTTTTCTCATTCGTATTAAGTTCATCATCAGTAAGATAGATGATATGCTCAATTTTTTTGCAGTTTATAGTAGCTTTCATCGTATTTGATACCCTTTGAGTTTAAGATGCCCGGCCAGCTTTTTACGCGCCAGGTAAAGATTTGATTTGATGCTTGATTCGGAGAGTCCCGTTTGATCCTGAACCTCGCGGATGGAGAGATCTTCCATATCACGGAGCATGAAAACAAGCTGCTGGGTTTCAGGTAGGGTAAGTATCCAGCTGCTGATCAGTCTATTGAGTTCGGCGGTTTCCAGCAGTGCAGCCGGGTGATTGTTGTCCGCCACCGGAATCTGATAGTTGACAGCTGTTTGCCTTATTTTGTTTTTACGGAGCCAGTCGATCGATAAATGCCGGAGAATGGAGAAGAACCAGGAATGGAAAGTAACTTTTGCCGTGAATTTATCCAGATGGGTCCAGACGCGGATATAGGCTTCCTGAACAATATCCCGCGAATCTTCGGCATTCCCCACCATCCTGAAAACCGTGGTGAAAGCGAATTGCCGGGTATGACCGATCAATTCGGCAAATGCGGCAGAGTCCCTGTTTTGTGCCCGTATCACGAGTTGTTTTATAATTATCTGATCCATGCGGATTGATTACAACTAATAATACGAAAAAGTACGCAAAAGGTAGAAGGAAACGGAACGAAACGGAACGAATCGTGAAACGGAACGGTTACATGAATTTTACCATTAAAACGTGTAAAATGATGCCGAGGAGGAAAAGGAGGCTGAAGCGTTTGTTGTATTCGAAAGCATAGCGCACGAAATAAAGTGGCCAGGCTTCGGCTTCATATTCATCCGGTTTGGTATCGGGACGTTTTTTCATGAAAGGCTTGCCTTTTTTAAACAGGTAGGGGATAGCCAGTACAATTACCAGAACCGGCCAATTCAGTTTACCGGCAATCACCAGCCAGGTAAATCCGATGTATTGAACCGCCCACATGATCAGGGTGGAATAGCGAGCAACCGTTTCCCCGATGATTACCGGGAGGGTAAATATCTTTTTTGCGCGGTCCTGTTTCAGTTTGTCAATGTGTTTTCCAAAGATGACCGATGTGGGCCCGATGGCATAAAGTGCTGAAATCCATACCACATCCCAACTCCACTGATACCCTGCGGTGAGAAAATAGGTGCCGCCGATCATCAGCGGTCCCCAAACCAGAACTACCGTGGGTTCGCCCAAACCGATATATTTCAGCGGCCAGGTATAAAAAAGCAGGAAAAACAATCCGGCCAGACCGAGATAAAGCACGGTTATCGGACCGGTAATGGCAAGATAGGCCCCGCACGCAATCGCCATCGATAGGGTAACCAGAATATAGGTCTGAAATCTTTTCGGAGTGATGTATCCATGTTCCAGGATATGCGGTCCATACTGAGCCCTGAAATAGTTGTCTTTATCCACTCCGCGGCGATGATCGGTCCAGTCGTTGAGCAAATTGTTCGAAGCGTGAGCCAGCAGCAGACCGAAAAAGGCAACTGCAAAATTCAAACCGTTGAACGTGCCGCTGGCAAATGCCAGTAATCCACCCAGCATGGCTGAAATGGCGGTCATGATGATGACACCCGACCGGGTTGCAACCAACCATCTTGAAATGATATCCAGTTCATCCCATTCCTCTTTCGAAACTCTTGGAATTGTTTGCAGGGCCTTGCCCCAGAATGCTATATTCAGTGCCATTAACTATTCAGATTAAATAATGATGTACAAACACCCCAGAGGTTTATTTGTTCAACAGATCACGTTTATCCGGTCAATGGAGTTTATCCTTTTGTGGAGCGTACAAATCTGGGATTCTTTGTCGATATTTCGGCATTATCGGCGGATACCCCCCACCGGGTTAAGGTAAAATTGCCCAAGGGGCTGAAACCCGGGCAGTTTCAGGGGATATTCATCGATCATGTTGTAAATGAATTTACCGAAATATGTCATCCGGCTACCGGAAATTAATCTACTGCTTAGTACACGACCTGCTCATCGGGGTGAAATTCGAAGCCCGGGTAGTGGAAACACTCCCGGATGGAACTTTCAGTTTGAACCACTTAAGACTGGATCCGTTCAATTATCGGAATTTTGATATTCCGGTGGGTGAACAGGATAAAGTTCTGCTGAAAAGTTTGCGGGAAATCACGTATGATAAACTGGTCCAGAATTTTTCGAAGATGAAATCGGATCTTCCTGATTTTCTTCAGGTGAAAGGGGAAGACTTTTTCAAGAAGATTTTCAGACCGTATGTCGAGCGGCGGCTGGTTTTTCTGATTTCCTATTGCCATGAGCACCGGATACCGGTATATCAGCTTAACAGCAACGGGGCCATTATGGAAGAGCCCTACCGGTTTGCAGTGCATCCTGCCCAAGTCAGCTATCATTTCCAGTGGACATCCGAGGCGCTTACCTATGCGATAAGGGTTTCAGTATCAGGGAATCCGGTTGTGCTCCACAACCCTTCGCTCATCCTTCTGACTGACCAGCCGGCATGGTTTGCCTATCAAGGTGGACTGTATACCATGGATGGGGTGAATGGCAATAAGATCAAGCCATTCCTGACGAAGTCGAGGCTGACGGTACCCCCGCAAACGGAAAAGAAATATTTCGAAACCTTCATCCGTGGTCTGTTGAGGCAATCGGCCATCAGTCAAACCGGTTTCGTGGTGAATGGGCATACCACCGCTCCGGAGGCCATTGTAACCTTGAGTATTGATTGGAACTTTGATCCGGTACTGATTGTGAAATTTCGCTATGGAAAGCATGAAATCCCGATGGATTATTCCGATCCCCGTCTGGTGGAAATTGACGAGGCTCACCATCCTCCTTCCTTTGATGTCATGATAAGGCAGCCCGATGAGGAGGAGCGCATCAGGCAGCTGCTGATAAACGCCGGAACCAGGCCAAAAGGTAGCAGTGCACTGCAGCTGGTGGATTCGGAAACCGGTACAACGGATCCCATGACCCGGCTGATTGAATTCTCCAGGCATCATTATCAGTTTCTGCAAGATCACGGGGTCATTCTTCAGCAGGAACAGGGAGCCAGATATTTGCTCGCTCCTCCGGTGATCACTTCGAATGTCAGGGTTGAACGCGATTGGTTTGATCTGGAAATTGAGATAGAGGTAGGCGACCAGAAGATTGCGTTCAAATCACTGAAAGAGTGCATACTCAGCGGCAAGAGGGAATTTATCACCCCTGACGGATCTGTTTTTCTGATTCCCGATGAGTGGTTCAGTAGGTTCAGGGGGATCCTGTTGTTTGGGAAATCTGATGGTAACAAATTAAAAATAAATAAATTACATGTTGGCAGTCTCAGTGCTTCACTCGATGCCGAACTTATAACCGGGGCCAATTCTCCGGAGGAGATTATCCGGAAACTTTTTGAGAAACAGGAGGATCTGGCTGGGAGCGCATCCGGGGTACTGCGCCCTTACCAGGGGATTGGTGTACAATGGCTCCTGGGATTGGGAAGAGAAGGATTTGGTGGTTGTCTGGCTGATGACATGGGCTTGGGGAAAACCATCCAGGTATTGGCTATGCTTGATCATCAGCGGATTGCGTACGGACCCTCACGGGGACCAACATTGGTGGTTATGCCCGTAAGCCTGTTACATAACTGGGAGAATGAAATACGGAAATTCACGCCTGACCAGAAGTTTTACCGGTATGCCGGTCCGCAGAGAAATGCCGACCCCGCCTGGTTCAGCCGGTTCGACCTGATACTCACCACATATGGAACCCTGAGGAATGATATCGATTTGTTGGAAAAGATTGAATTTTTCTACCTGATCCTCGATGAGAGCCAGCATGCCAAAAATGCCGGATCTATTACATTCAGGGCGATCACCCGGATTGAGTCGGTTCATCGCCTGTCGATGACCGGTACTCCGGTTGAGAATTCACTCGATGATCTGTGGTCGCAGATGACCCTGGTCAATCAGGGATTGCTGGGATCCAGAAACTGGTTCCGCGATCATTTTATGCGTTCAAAAGAAAATGTGATACCCGAGGAGTCATCGCAATTGCTCAGGGAGGTGGTTAAGCCGTTCATCCTTCGGAGGACCAAGGACCTGGTGGCGCCTGAACTTCCTTTGCTCACGCAGGAAATCCGGTATTGCGAGCCTACCGAGGAGCAGTGGTCGGTGTATGAATCGCGGAAATCCGATATCAGGAATTTCCTGATCAACCGTTTCCGGGAGCCGGTTGATTCCACTACGCGCATGTTGGTACTGCAAAGCCTGATGAAACTCCGTTTGATAGCAAACCACCCGGTAATGGCTGATCCGCTATATTCCGGCGGTTCCGGGAAAATGGCCGAGATCACGGGAATGATCGGCGAGGTGCTGGCCGAAAAACATAAGGTGCTGGTATTCTCGCAGTTTGTCAAGCATTTGAAATTAATTGCTTCATCACTTGAGAGTGCGTGCACTCCTTATCTGATGCTGACCGGTCAGGATACCACAAAAAAACGCGAACTGATGATCCGGCGGTTCCAGCATGAAGAGAGCCTTCCGGTATTTCTGGTCAGCCTGAAAGCCGGCGGGGTTGGACTCAACCTGACGCGGGCGGATTATGTATTTCTGGCCGATCCCTGGTGGAATCCGGCAGTGGAAAACCAGGCCATCAGTAGGGCACACCGGATCGGTCAGGAGAATCATGTGTTTGCTTACCGGTTTATTACCACCGGTACCATCGAGGAAAAGATTCTTCAGATGCAGGAACGAAAGCAGAATCTGGCGGATATTTTCGTGAATAAGAATGCGCTGAACCTGATCGATCCGGAGGAGATACTGGATTTGCTATCTTAAGTTGCCTGGTGGGAATTACCATGGAGACAGGGAGAGCACGGTGGGACACGGAGATTCAACTACCTCAATTTCGATAATTTTTTTTCTTCAATCTGTTGAAGACGAAGAATTGTGTGCTCTTTCTGGCGTATAATATCGAGTTCATACTGGTATTGAAACTTTATCCAAAATTCTGCCGGAACATCAAGGGCTTGCTCCAACGACAAAGCAATTGCTGCAGAAATAGGTCTCTTTCCTCTGATTATTTCATTGAGCATGGAAGGTTGCATACCGATCATTTCAGCAAGCCTCTTCTGTGTAATTCTCCTGGCCATCAATTCATCTTTTATCACAACACCCGGATGAGTGGCAATAAAGGGTATTAATTGTTTTTCCATGCTTTTCCTAATTGTGATAATGGTTGCTGATGCTTAAAAGTTTGCATATAGTTGATTCCTCTTTTCCGAAAACTACTTTCCTGCTCACGAATTCCAACCTGAATTGATCATTGATCCACACCGCCTCAATATTTGCCAATTGACCGATTTTCCTTTCATAATGTAATCCTTTCAAGCAATAAAGCATTTCGATATCGGAAACGGACCTCAACCTATCAACAACTGTAATATACCTTTTGATAATCTCAGGTTGAAACCGGTGTTTCTTATTTTGGCTGCGACCAAAAAAATATAACTCCCGCAGGTAATCCTGATCAAATTCGATTTCCATAAGATCATCATAGCAAAGGTAAGTACTAATAATGAAAATTCACTAAAAAAGTGAATTAATTTTGCGACTGTGATAAGCCCATAAATAGTATAGACGAGAATAACCTGTGCGAATGGAAAAAACCAGAGAACTATTTTCAGGGCTGAATGGGCTGAATTTTCAGATAGAACCCACCGCCGCCTGAACCGCAGAGCTTAATGGCGAAGGCTTTGGATTTGAGTCCCTGATGTGCCAGGATGCGGATTTCGGGAGTGAAAAGATCAGGGAAAAGTTGCAGCTGCATGTCAGCAATCCGAAAGATTTTATCAATCAAACCCGAATGGATTTGATGATATATATCATAAATGGTGCTGTTAATCAGCGGTATATAAGCGTTTTTAAATGCAATCTCCTGAGCCTCGGTTTGGATACTTCCGGATTGAAATGCCAGCATCCCGGATTTGGTTTTGCCTGGAATACCACTGTCGATGAGTTCAATGAGCAGGTGTTTCCGGATGGTTTCGAGTTTAAGGTCGGGACAATGGATTTGGCCATCGATTATAAAAACCGGTTTATTCAGATAGCTGACCAGCGGATCAATTCCTGAACTTTTTGAATGGAATGCTGATTCAATGAAAGCCAGATGGGTTCGGACAGATTGAATATCAGTGATTTCAGTATTAATGCGATAGGCGTGGTAAATGGCTGCCACGAGTGCTCCCGAACTGCCGGCTCCGTAATTCCGGGGAATATCTGAATCAAAGGCCAGTCCGGATCCGATATCGTAGGAAAGACTGGCCATCCGGAGGAGATTTGATGCAACCGGCAGATAATCAGGTTCCAGCAGGTAGGTGAGCAATCCTTTTAAATGCTGATTGGATTCAACCAATCGTGATGACCGTTCTTCACCGGGATCGGGGAAAATCAGTTGGCCCGAGAACTTTTCCAGCGGAAATGCACAGGCATCCGAACCGGTGAGAACTGAGTATTCGCCAAAGAGCAGGAGCTTAGCCGGAAAGGAGCGGTTCATTCTTCGAAGGGGGTATTAAGAAATATTTGCAGGACCCGTTCCGGCCCGGTCGTCGATCCATTTCCGGTTTTCGCAATATTCAAGGAGCTGGGTGCCAATCAGGTACCGGATGGATTCCCTTTCACTTTCGGGATAGAGCAGATGCACGTTTGGCCCGGCATCCAGCGTGAAACAAAGATGGCTCCCGGTCATGTTGCGGTAATCGCGTATCAGCCTGATTATTGCCACGGTACCGGGTTCCATTAAAACCGGACCGCCGGCGGAGGATTGGATTAATCCGTGCAGTGTCATGGCTTCCTGTTCAACCAGATGGATAAAGCCATTCTGGTTGCCGGAGCTGAGGATATTCAGCAATAGCCCAATGTTATTACGTGCATCGGCAAATCGTTCTGTTGCAAAGGCATTGGATTCCATGAGTTTATGCCCGGCGCTGCTCGAGAGGGTTTTTGCATGGGAGCTCACTACCAGGACTGCATCGCGATAGGTTCGGAAAACCGGATGTACATACTGGCTTACCGGAATCGCAAATTCATCTGATGATCCGGCAATTTCCGGTGTGGCCCCCCAAAGGACAAAGCTTCCGTAAACCGACCGTGCAGCGCTTCCCGAGCCCAGCCTGGCCAGACATGATGCCTCGCGGTAAAAATCGGCCTGTGGAAGTCTGATTCCGTCAATCTCTTCCCCGGCCCGGATCAGGCATAGAGCCAGTGCTGACATGAATGAGGCTGATGAAGATATTCCGGAGGAGTGGGGAAAGTTGTTCTGGCTGCTGATATCCAGTGAAAACCCGCGAAGAGCAGGCAGGGTATCCATAATTTTATTCAGATAATCAAATACCCGTTTTTCAAAAACGGGCTCCTTACGCCCTTCAAACAGAAAGGTATAGGCAGGGTTGCCGGCGGGCTTGGTCCAGGTAACGGTTGTGGTTGATACCGATTCCGAAAGTGTCATGCTGATCGACGGATTCTGCGGTAGCTGGTCGTGGTGCTTGCCCCAGTATTTGACCAGTGCGATATTGGCCGGACTTGACCAGGTAACTGAGTTTAAAGGATTCATGGATTATCGGATTATTTCCTTCCAGGAAAAGGCTGTTTGATAGCCCTTTTCCCTGAAGTATTGAATAGTGGATTGATAACTTCCGGTCGAGGAAGCCAGTACGAAGTCGCCTCCCCAGGCTCCCAGCGATTTCACGGAGCCCTCAAAATCGGGAAATAGTTGTTCCTTAACCGGAACCCGGTTCAGTATATTGCTGATTATCAGTTCATGTTTATTGATCAGGCAGTTAAATAGGGAAAGTTTATGGGTGCCGGTCAATTGCATGGTGATTTCGCTGATTTCATCGATTGCGTTTTTTAAAACATCGGATTCCGGTTGGAAAAGATTGATTTCCACGGTAGTATCCTGTTTTTTCCCGAGATAAATAAATGCCAGGTGTTCCTGAAATTGGGGATGGAACGAAATGATGTCAGCGGTATGTGAACCATTTTTCAAGGTGTAAATCAGGGGGGATCCGGAGCGTGCACAGGCGATATCGTATCCCGATCCATCAGATACCAGCCGGTTAAGTTCATAGGGATCAACGCTTGCCCACCAGGCGACATTTGAAATCAGCGTGGAACTCGAGCCCCATCCCCAGTTACGGTCGAAACCCAGCTGATTGGTAATGGAAAATGAGCCGGCAGTATTCAGGAATTCCGGATTCAGACTGCGTGCCGCGTTCAGCAAAAAAACCAATCGCCGGGCAATGGCCGGGTCAGTTGTCGAAATACAGGTCAGTTGAGGATCCAGCGCCAGTTCTGCCTCGAACCACAATCCTGAAAGGTCGGAAGCGGTCCAGTAAATCTTCAGCGACGTACCCGGTGTAAATTCAACTTCCATGGTCTGACCCTTGAGCAAAGGCAAGGCCAGGGCTCTTGCACCGGCCAGTACCAGATACTCTCCGGTGAGCAATAGCTTTCCGTTCGATCGGTATATGTATCGTACTGTATTAATGGCTTTTACGATTATGAAGGGGCATATGTCCGGATTGTATTCCGGTGGTTATCAGCGCTTTGATAGCTGAAAAATTATTGGCTAATCCGGCACTTGCTGCAATCTTCATCAGATCCGCAGCACCCGGATTCCCCAAAATTTTAAGCGAAACAGCCGCCATCGGATGGGTACCGGTAAGTCCTCCGACAGTGCCTGCAGCAATGGGCACTTTCAGAGAATAACGAAATATTCCGTTGGCTAAAGTGATGTCAGTCAGGCTGGTATATCGGCCTGATTGCGATGCATAAGCATGACCAGCAGCTTCCACCGCCCTGAAATCATTCGCGGTGGCGATAATAACTGCATCGATGCCGTTGTATACCCCCTTGTTATGGGTGACTGCGCGATACGGGTCGATTTGTGCTATCCGTACGGCGAGTTCGAACCGGCGGGCAAAATCTGAAGGATCATCAACCCCTTTTATTCCGGTCAGTTCATCGATTCCGCATTCAACCGTACTTTCAACCAGGCAATCGGGGGCATGGTTTGACAGGATTGACATGATCACTTCAGCCTCATCATGGAAACCCGTTAAACCGGAAATGGCATTCCGGAGTGCTGTAGCCATACTTTCGAGACAGCTGTTGATGAAGTTGGCGCCCATTGAATCGGCCGTTTCAAAGGAGACCCTTACCTGATAAAAATCTTTGATTTTATCAGTCAGATTGATGAGCTCAAATCCGGTAATTCCGCCGCCGCGTTCTTCCATGTTTCGGGTGATCGGCTTAACGGCGGATCTCATGGTTTCAAAAATGGAGGAGGAGGCTTTGATCAACTGGTCGGGGAGGCCGCTCCAGAGAAAATGGATCTGGCCGATTTTTGTTTCAGAAATGACACGTGCCTGAAAACCACCTCTTTCTGCCCAATACCGCGCGCTCCAGGAAGCCGCTGCTACAATTGAGCTTTCTTCGGTGACCATGGGTATGGCATATTCCCTGCCATTGATTACAAAACCGGGTGCAATGCTGTAGGGAAGGGGATACGTTGAAATCACATTTTCAGTCATCTTGCTGAAAAGCAGAGCAATGGCCGGATCAGCCGGATTAAGGGTAATCAGCAGATTCCGGATATCTTCGGAAATGAATCCTGCCTCCTTCAATCGGCCGAGCTTTTCTGACGGCTCTAGCTTTGAAAAACCTTTCAGCATTTTCACGTTTTAATCTTCCTTTAATGTCAAATAAGCGTGAGCGATTTCAAGTCCTTTGATTTGATTGAGAGTAAATTCCCGGAGGGTTTCATAATCCTCGCGGGCGTAGCGGAGAAACATCGAAGCCTGTCCGTAAATTGCCGGAACCCTGCTTTTCCGGATAAAATAATATCCGTCGAGGAAATTCTTAATGCCACCTGAGATAATAATCTGTTTTACAGCGAGTTTCTTCTTTTGATCTACCATCTGGTTCACTGACTCCATCATGTCAAAAGTGTCATTTCCCACCAGGGAAAGGGGCTCCAGCATTTGCTGAATCGCCGGACTACTCCGTTGCAGCTCCAGCTTGGCGAAATTGGTTCCGCCATATGCGGCGAATTCAACCGCCTCAATCGGAAGCAACATTAATTGACGGAGACTTTCAGGGCCCATACCCTGACCAACCTCTTTAACTATTACCCGGAAATCCACCTGCTCAATAAATTCCGCTATCAGGTCGATGGGTTTGCGGTGCAACACTTCGCCCTCAGGTTGAAGCCATTCCTGCAGGGGGTTTATGTGGATGATCAGTCCGTCGGCCTCCAGTTTGTAAACCATCTCCGAAATGCGGTCGACGGTATTGTTGGTCAATGCTTTTTCAATTTGAACGATGCCCAGGTTGGCATAAAAGGGCACCTCATAGCCGATATATTTCCGTAGAAAAAAATGTTCCTGATATTCATTGTCCTCGAGCAGCATGCGGCACGACCCGAGTCCCATGCCCAGCCCGAATTCATTGCACACCCGTGCCAGGTTCCGGTTGATCAGCATGGCAGCTTCGGTTCCGCCAGTCATGCTGGATATCCAGATGGGCACCTGCATGGTTTTGCCGAGAAAGGGAAATGGTTTGAGAATTCCATGCGGATGTGCGCTGAGCAGAGGTTCATAATTGAAGCGGCCGTCCCTGGTATCGCGAAGAGTTTGCGATTGCAGGGCCAGATCGATATGGGCTTTTTTCTTTTCTGCTGACATGATGTAAATTATTTTATACCGATATGTCTGGAAATAACTAACTTAAGGATCTCAGAAGTGCCTTCGCCGATTTGAAGAATCCGCTGATCGCGATAGAATCGTTCGATGGGACTGTCTTTGATCAATCCGTAAGCGCCATGAATCTGCAGGGATTCATCTGCAATTTCTTTGGCGATTTCGGAGCAATAGAGTTTGGCCATGGCGGCTTCCTTGCCGAACGGAAGTTTGTGATCCTTCTGCCAGCAGGCTTTATAGAGCAGATTTCTGGCCAGTTCGAGCTTTAGTGCCATGTCCGATAATTTGAAGGATATGGCCTGGAATTTTGCGATCGGCTTGCCGAACTGCACCCGTGTTCCGGCATAATTCATAGCCATTTCAAAAGCTCCCTGTGCCAGTCCCAGTCCCATTGCGGCAATCGAAAGCCGCCCGGAGTCGAGGGTTTCCAGCATAATGTGAGGACCTTGTCCGGGTTCTCCAAGTGTATGAGATAACGGTACCCGGCAATTGTCGAAATACAGTTTCCCGGTATCTGCGGCACGCCAAACCATTTTATTCGTGATAGGTTCGCTGGAGTATCCGGGGGTTTCCCGTTCAACGAGTATCACAGTCAGTTCTTTTCGCCCCTCCCGGCTGCCGGTAACCGCCTGTATGGTTGCACCTGCCGAAAGAATGGATGATGAATTGGTAATGAATATCTTATGTCCGTTAATCACCCAATCGTCACCCGATTTTTGCGCAACAGTTTCCGTATTGTTGGCATCTGAACCGGCATTGGGCTCAGTTAGACCGAATGCCCAGAGTTTTGATCCGCTGAGCAGGTAAGGCAGGAATTTTTCTTTTTGCTCCCGGGTGCCATACTTTGCTATGGGACCGACGCCGAGTGAGTTTTGGGCGGCAATCGTGGCCGCCTGCGATCCATCTACTCTCGCAAGTTCTTCAACAGCAATAATATAGGACAAAGTATCAAGATTTGAACCGCCATATTCTTCCGGAACGGTCATTCCCAACAGACCTAAATGTCCCATTGCCCGTGTGAGTTCTTCAGAAAATGTTCCGGTTTCGTCAAGTCGGGCAGCTTTCGGTCGGACTACATTTTCAGCAAAATCCCTGATTTTCGAACGAAATCCTTCGTGTTTATCGTTGATCAGTGGATTTATGTAGGTGTAAGTCATCCTTTTTAAGTTAGTTATTTTCTATTTCCAGTATAAGTTCATTCATTCTAAGTTGTTGACCTTCTGCAGCAATAATCGCTGCAATCCTTCCTCCTGAACCGGCAAGTATCCGGTTCTCCGTTTTCATAGACTCAATAATCGCTACCGGTTCCCCTTTTAATACCCGGTCGCCCGATTTAACCAGAAGCCTGCTCAGCAGCCCTGGCAGAGGTGCTGAAACCTGCATTTCCGGCCCATCAGTTCCGGTGCCGGTCTTTTCGGGCCGGTTTCCCGGTCTGCGAGTCCATGCCGGATCGGTTATCTGCCAGGTGTCGCCCTCATGGGTAACCCATACCGACCGATCCGGATGTGTTGAACAAATAATACGGTCATTTGGTTTTTCATTTTTACCATTAGGAAAGATCCGGATTCTATTTTCCTGATATTCCATCAGTATACCTTCCAGTTGGCGCCAATAGCCGGTTGAAGTCCATGGGGTTAACGCAACATTCGGATGTTTTTTGTCCGGTTTTGAATTTGTGAGAACCCTGAAGGCTGCCTGATATACCTCTGCCGGCGGTTCAGCTTTGCGGCTTGAAATGGCGGTAAGGATCCCCGGGCCCTGCTCACCAATAAATCCGGTGTAGAAACGCGTGTTGGAAAAATCCTGATGCATAATGATTTCCCGGACAAATTCGAGAGTGGTTTCCACTCCGTGCACCACCGTCTGATTCAGCGCAGCCGTCATCTTTTCAATTGCACCGGTACGATCGGGCGCATGAACGATGATTTTTGCAAGGAGTGAATCATACATCGTAGAAACTTCAAATCCCTTGCCAATAGCATGATCGGCCCGGATCCCAGCTTCGGCCGGGTATCTGAAAAGGGATATCCGTCCGGGTCGTGGATCAAAATGGGATGCCGGATTCTCGGCACATATCCTGCATTCAACCGAATGGCCGTTCAGATGAATATCAGTCTGCTTTACCGACAGCGGATTGCCGGCGGCCACCTGAATCTGTTCTGCTACCAGGTCGATTCCGGTAACCATTTCGGTAACCGGATGTTCCACCTGAATGCGGGTATTCATTTCCATGAAATAGTGCTGTCCTGTCGAGTCCAGGAGGAATTCGAGCGTTCCGGCACTATCGTACCCTGATAGCCGGGCGAGTTTAACGGCATCTCGGAGAATATGCTCACGCTGCGGATCGGTTATGGATGGGGAGGGACTCTCCTCGATAATTTTCTGATATCGCCGCTGTACGGTGCATTCCCTTTCGAAAAGATGGACCAGACTGCCGTGACGGTCGCCAATTACTTGGACTTCAATATGTTTTGCTTTTTCGATGTAACTTTCGATAAATATCCGGGGGTCGCCGAAAAAATGTAAAGCCTCGTGCGAAGCGGTTTCTATCTGGTCCTTAAATTGCGATGGATCCTGAATAATCCGCATGCCGCGACCGCCTCCGCCACTCACTGCCTTAACCAGCAATGGATAGCTAAACCGTTGAGCATGTTCCAGCAGCTCATCCGGGGTTCCTCCAAATGCTTCCATCACCCTCACCCCTGCTGAAATTGCCAGCTGGCGTGATGACTCTTTGCCCGACATTTTTTTCATTACCGCGGGTGAAGGTCCGATCCAGGTAATCCCGTTGCGCACACATTCCAGAGCAAAATCCGCGTTTTCTGAGAGAAATCCGTACCCGGGATGGATGGCATCGGCACCGCACTTTTTGGCGATCGAGATGATTTGGGCTGAATTGAGCCAGGTTGATGCAATAGTGGATCCTGCCAGCAGATGTTTTTCCGGACCATGGTCCAGATAGTCCAGCCCTGAATCGGCTTCTGAAAATAGCACCACCGGAGTGATGCCAAGCTTTTCCGAGGCACGTATGATCCGGTTCACGATTTCTCCCCGGTTGGCAATCAGTATTTTTCTGATCATATTTTTTTATTCAGGAACCGGGTAAGAAGTTCCCGGGCCTCAGTAGATTGTTTTAAACGCGATAGTTCCTGTATGGTTAATTCCGAAAGCTCCTGCCCGACAGGGGGTTGCGAAATTTTCCACAGCTCTTTGATTGCTTTGACCGCACCTGCCGTAAGGTTGGTGAAAGTTTGTATCAGTTCATGCAGCTCAGTTTCCATATCTTTCAATTCCCCCACCTGATCGGCCAAACCGATATCAAGGGCTTCCCAGGCATCAAATTTCCGTCCGGTAAGCATCAGCTGTTTCATTTTAACCGACTTCGACCGGAACATCAGGTATGGCAGGATGACCGCGGGTGCCAGTCCGAGCTTTACCTCCGAAAATCCAAACAGGGTATTCTCCTCAGCGAGCACCCAGTCGCTGCAGCCTAGAATTCCCAGGGCTCCGCCAAAAACGCTGCCTTCCACCAATGATATCAGCGGAACAGTTACCAGACTCAATGTTTCCATCAGTTCCGATATCATTCGGCTCTCGGCCAGATTCTGATCCCAGGTTTTTGATCCGCTCTCTTTCATCCAATTAAGATCGGCCCCTGAACTGAATGTTCCGTTTTTTCCGCGTATCACCATCACTGTGATGGCAGAGTCGGCTTGAATGGACCTGATGGCACCGATCAATTCCTTGATCATCACGGGATCCATGGCGTTCCGCGCTTCCGGGCGGTTGAGGAGGATGGTGGTCGCTTTATTCGACTTTTCTATTTCGATATGCTTTTGTGTCATTGGGGGAGGTTTTTAGGAGGGACGCGGATTTACGCGGATCCCTGCGGGAGCGCGGATTCACGCGGATTTTTTAAAATTTTTATAGATCCGCGAAAATCTGCGCTCCCGCAGGGATCCGCGTAAATCCGCGTGCAATTCTTTTTTCTCATAGTTACATTCGATAGATACCGGGTTTGAAATCGGGGATATCGTTGCCGGCAACGGCGGCCAGACTGAGTGCAAGTACCGTGCGGGTATCAGCGGGATCGATGATGCCATCGTCCCAGAGGCGGGAAGTCCCGAAATACACTGAACTTTCCTTTTCATATTGTTCAAGAAGGGAGTTAACACCGGCACCGGCACCGCCATTGTCTTTGTTACTAACGGCTTGCAGTACCTGTGAAGCCTGCTGGCCACCCATGACCGAGATTTTTGCGTTTGGCCAGCTGAACAGGAACCTCGGACTGTAAGCGCGTCCCGACATGGCATAATTGCCGGCTCCATAGGATCCTCCGATGATCAGGGTGATTTTAGGCACCGTACTGTTGGCAACAGCGTTCACCATTTTAGCTCCGTCCTTGGCGATTCCGCCATGCTCAACCTCCTTGCCTACCATAAAACCTGCGATATTTTGCAGAAACAGCAGGGGAATTTTGCGCTGGTTGCATATTTCGATGAAATGTGTGCCCTTGAGGGCTGATTCTGAGAACAGTATCCCGTTATTGGCGATTATTCCCACCGGATATCCCTTGATGGTGGCAAATCCGGTTACCAGGGTGGGGGCATATCCGGCTTTGAATTCATGAAACCGGCTGCCATCCGTAACTCTTGCAATTACCTCATAAGGATTGATGACCGTGCGGCCATTCGATTCAAGGAGGCCATATATATCCTGAATATCATAAAGGGGTTCATCGATATTGGTGGAAGAGGGGGCATAATCTTTTTCGGGATAGGTTTCAAAAATATTCCGGATGATTTCCAGCGCATGGCGGTCATCATCAGCCAGATGGTCGGCTACTCCTGATATGGTGGTATGAACCCTGGCACCGCCGAGCTCCTCAGCCGTGATCTCCTCGCCTGTTGCCGCTTTAACCAGTGGAGGTCCGG
The DNA here is from genome assembly GCA_942493265.1 of uncultured Bacteroidota bacterium. Taxonomy (GTDB): domain Bacteria; phylum Bacteroidota; class Bacteroidia; order Bacteroidales; family UBA12481; genus UBA12481. The sequence continues at coordinate 4,808,938 of OW818688.1, read as the reverse complement.
CCAGAAAAATGGTAGCCTGGTTCTTCACCATGATGGTTTCATCACTCATGGCGGGAATATAGGCGCCGCCGGCTGTACAGGATCCCATCACGGCGGCTATCTGGGGGATACCCGAGGCAGAGAGCCGGGCCTGGAGGTAAAATATCCGGCCGAAATGATCACGATCGGCGAAAAGATTTGCCTGTTCGGGGAGATAGATTCCACCTGAATCCACCAGATAAACTGCCGGAAGCCTGTTTTCCAGGGAGATATCCAGTGCCCTCAGATGTTTCTTTATCGTCTCCTTCACATAGGTGCCTCCTTTAACGGTGGCATCATTTGCGATGATTACCGCCAACCGGCCCTGGATTTTGCCGATCCCGGTAAGAATGCCGGCTGCAGGAAAATCGTTGTTGTACTGGTCGTATGCCGCCAGGGTAGAAAACTCCAGGAAGGGCGTACCCGGATCGATCAGCAGGTCGATGCGTTCCCTGGCCAGGAGCCTTCCCCGTTCGATATGCCTGCGCACATAGGTATCCGAATCGCGGAACATAATGGACCGCAATCTGGTGTGATAATCCAGTACCAATTGGAGATTCGACTCCCGGTTTTTTTTGAATTCTTCGGAATTTGAATTGACTGAACTGGTTAAACTGAACATTTGGCAGAAACATTTGTGTAGAGACGTTTATAAACGTCTCTACAACAACATCGGGAGGGTTTTGTTCAGGTATTCAGGCAATAAACAGATAACCCTTGCCTTTGATTGTCTGAATCTCTATGGAAGGGTCTTCTGACAGGTAAGTGCGGATTTTGCGGATATACACATCGAGATTGCGGGAGTTGAAGAAGGAATCGTCGCCCCAAACCGACAAAAGCAGTTCCTTGCGGTCGGTTACCCGGTTGAGGTTGGCGCACAACATGCTGAGCACCTGCATGTCGCGCTGTGACATCTTAATAATTCCCGAAGGTGCATGCAGTTCATACCTGCCGGGATGATACCGGTACAAGCCAAGTTTCATCTCCTGCTCCTCCCCGGCCGGCACCGATCCGTTTGCTTTTTTCAGGTTTAACTGGTTTTTGATCCGGATGATGAGCTCCTCCATACTGAAAGGCTTCCGGATGTAATCGGTACCTCCGGCTTCAAATCCCTTTACCAGGTCGGCTGTCTCCACCTTTGCAGTTAGGAAGATGATCGGAATATTCGCGTACAGGCCCCGTATCTGTCGACAAAGTGAATAGCCGTCGATATTGGGAAGCATGATGTCGACCACGCAGATATCCGGAATGAAAGTGTTAAAGCTGTTCATGACTCGTGCCCCGTCGCTTATCCAGATCACCTCGAAGTTCTGATCCTCAAGTGTTTCCTTGACAATCCTGCCCAGGAACAGCTCATCTTCAATATAGAGGATCTTTGTTTTCATGCAGTAGGTGCGGGAAACCGGAGAGTGAATGCACAACCGCCTGTTTCAATGTTTTTTACAGATATTGATCCCTGATGCTGCTTCATCACCAGTGAGGCAAAACTCAGTCCCAAACCGTACCCTTTGATAGTATGGATGTCACCGGCCGGAACCCTGAAAAACTTGTCGAATACCCTGCTGAGAAATTCTTTAGGTATGCCCGGGCCATTGTCGCTGACCTCTACAAAGGCCGATCCCTGCTCCTGCCATAAGCGGATCCGGATTTCAGGAGTCTCCGTTCCATATTTCAGGCTGTTGTCGATCAGGTTGGTCAGCACTCCCTGGAAATGCAGGGGGTCAACATCCACCGGTTGGTTTATTTCCGCCGGTTCAAATTCAACTTTGGCATTTCCGGCGGTCAGCCGCGGCTGCAGGGTTGATAGGGTATTGCTTATAAGATGTTTAAGATCAGATGGCTGAGTTTGAATGATCTGAATCTGTTCCCCGATCATGGATTGATCCAGCACTTTGCTGATCAGCTGATCGAGACGGTTGAGTTCCTGTCCGGCCATATCCAGGTAATCACGCGTTATGGCGGGATCTTTAACTTTATCGAATGTTTTCAGCGCTTCCAGCGCAACCTTTACGGTTGATACGGGTGTTTTCAGCTCATGGGTAATGTTGCTCACGAAATCGTTCCGTAAGCTGTTCAGCATCAATTGCCTGTTGAGGCTCCTGTTGGTCAGGAAGAAGGCAGAGCCGGTGAGCAGCAACAGGATCAGTCCAAAAAGTACCTGCGGCAATATCTGCCTGATCAGGTAGGAAAAATCGTGCTGAATGCTTACTGTGGGAAGGTTATCCTGAAAAACGCTGCTGAAATGCATGACAGATTGGTCTCTATCCTTTTTTCTGGGCACCCGCTGGGACGCCCCTGCGGGTTCGGTAATGTTTTTTGGCGCGCGCAGCGACGCCCCTACGAGAGTCGTATCGTTACCGGAAACCCAGGTGACCTTGATGCCATAATTTTTTTTTGCAATTTTCGCGGCATAAACCTTCCTGAACAGGACGGTATCCGGAATCCCCGGAAAGAATCCGGGCAATTCTCCCTGTGTTGTAATGGAATCTCCGGAATGCGTGATAAACAATTTCACACTCCGGATCAGCATATCCTGTTTCCTGTTACTGAATGCAAAGGAAGCACCGGGTCCGATCCTTTTATGCACCGATGAATCAGGTATTTTTATAGCGATTATGGTATTGCTGCAGCTGTCATCCGGGGTATGAAAAGTATCTGCCCTGGTTGACCTGACAACCTTGTGGGCGGTGGTATCGATCCGGTCCGCGGACATCATGGTGATTGTTACGGAATCATTCAGGGCAGGTTCGACCACCCGGTTGAATAACAGACTGTCGATTACCTGATTACGTGAATCTTCATAGATCCGGGCAAGCTCTGCCTGCATGAGTTCCTTTTCGTCATCATACTGATTTTTTAGCCAGTACGCCACAAAACCAGCCAGCATGATCTGACTGATAATCATCAGGAGAGGAATCCACCGTATCTTTTTAATATTCACTTGATTTTAATTTCGATACAAATATAGGAGTGCCGGATTGAATCGCCGGCAGCCATTAACCTTAATTAACCTTGTTTTTTATCTTGTTAACCCGATAATTAGCTGGTACCGTCTATTTTTGACAAAAATTCAATTCCATGAAAGCAATTCTATCCATCAGTATCGGTTTAATGGCATTCACCATGCTGGGCGCCCAGAGCGACCCGGCAAAAGCCATCCGCAGCGGAAAAGTAGTGTATGAAGATATGGCCAAAATTGAGATCCATCTGGATGGCGAAGCTGCCGCACTGGCTGCCTCACTGCCGAAGGAGCGCAAGAGTCTTAAGTCTTTGGTATTTAATGAGAATGCTTCCCTCTATACCAATCAGAAGCAGGAGGAGGCAGCCGAAAATGCTATGGCTGAATCGGGTGGTATGATGGTGATGGTAAAAATGCAGGAGCCTGAAAATAAGATGTATACCGATTTTGGCGCCAAAAAACAGCTTGAGCAGCGCGAGTTTATGACCCGTATGTTTTTGATTGAGAAGGAACTGGGTGTTTCCGACTGGAAGCTAACCGGAAATGTTAAGGAAATTCTGGGATATTCCTGTCAGGAGGCTACCCGCCAGCCAACCGACAGTACCAGCATTGTTGCCTGGTTCACCCCGTCGATACCGATTCCGTCGGGTCCTGGCGAATACCTCAACCTGCCGGGACTGGTGCTGGCCGTTGATCTGGATAACGGACGCCGCACACTTACCGCAAAATCCATTGAGCCGATGGAGGTTGACAGCAAGATGCTCTCAAAACCGAAAGAGGGAAAGAAAACCACCGAGGCCGAATTTAAAGCCATTGTGGAGGAAAAGATGAAGGAAATGGGCGTGCAGCATAGTGGCGGGGCAAGTGGTACTCACATGATGATTCGGATAGAAAAATAAGTTAAGATTAGCACGCGGATTTACGCGGATGCTACGCAACGCGGATCAACGCGGATTTTTTTATGTTTTAAAAAATCCGCGTGAATCCGCGCTCCCGAAGGGATCCGCGAAAATCCGCGTTCCTCTTTAATATTAAAATAGACTCCAAACCATGAAACGCTATCTCTTATCGATATTAATTGGCTCTATCTTTTCCTCGCTGGCTTTTGGCCAGTCACAAAACCTTATCGGAGATGTGCTGGGCGATAAAGGTGCTCCGCTGAATTCCGCCACCGTTGTATTGCTTAATCCCCAGGATTCTACCCTGGAATTCTTCGGAATAACCAACGAGAAGGGTCATTTTGAGGTTAAAAGCGTGCGCACCGGCAAATACCTCATGCAGATAGCCTATCTGGGTTATCAGTCGTTTTACAAAAGCATTACCATTCCGTACGGACCGGACAATGATTTCGGTGTGGTGGGGCTAAAGCCGAAACCTGTTGATATTAAAGAAGTTCAGGTAGTTGGGGAATATGTGCCGCTCACCATAAAACATGATACCATTGAATTCAATGCACGGGCATTCAAAACAAAGTCGGATGCCAATGTGGAAGAGTTGCTCAAGAAATTGCCGGGCATCGAGGTTGATCGTGCAGGTAATATAAAAGCGCTGGGCAAGGATGTAAAAAAGGTATTGGTTGATGGCAAGGAGTTCTTTGGCAATGATCCCAAGGTAGCCACCAAAAATCTGCCTGCCGATGCCATCGATAAGGTTCAGTTGTACGATAAGCGGTCAGATGAATCGGAATTTACCGGCATCGATGACGGTACCCGCGACAAAACGGTAAACCTGGTTCTGAAAGAAGATAAAAAGAAGGGTATACTGGGTGATGTTACGGTGGGTGGCGGCACCGGCAACCATTACATGGGCAGCGGAAAGGTTTATAAATTTTCGGATAAGATACAGGCCGCGGCACTGGGCATGCTGAACAATGTGAACCAGTCGGGCTTTTCGTTTGGTGATTACATGAGTTTCAACGGCGGGATGTCGGCCATGTCGGGTGGGGGACACTCGCTCATGATTGGCGGCAACGATGGCTTTCCGATCAATTTTGGTCAACCTGAGAGCGGACTCGCTTCCTCGGGTGCCGGCGGAGCCAACCTTTCCTATACCTGGGCCAAAGAGAGAAGGGTGTTCGCGAGTTACATCTTCAGCGGCTCCAACCGGTCGCTGCTCGAAAGTTCAACCACGCAAAACTTCACCTCCGACCGGTCGTTTAATGAAAAACAATCGGCCAGTCAGGTGCAACGCGATACTTCACACCGGATAAATTTCGGAATGCGGAACCGCATCGACAGTACGCAAACCATCATTGTAAATGGGAACATCGGCTTTTCGGCCGGATTTTCTCCTCAGAATTCCATAACCGATGCTTATGAAAATGATATCCCGGTTTATAACCTGACGCGGAACAGCTCCGGGAAATCAAAATCCCTCTCGGGCAGTGCTACCGGGTCATATCTGAAGAAATTCAACCGCAATCGTTCCATATTTAAGGTATCGGGCGATGGCAGTTATTCCACCAGCCTGTCCAATTCTCAATATCTCAACACCACTCAATATTTCCTTCCTGCCAGTACCAAGGTTGTGAGCCAGTTTCAAGATATTGCCACAGACAATGTTACGGTATCCGGCTCAACATCACTTACCCAGAAGATTAAAGGGTTACTGTTTATCGAGCCGGCATTGCGAGTCGGAGGCAGTAACGACCATTACGATAAAACGCTCGGTTTGCCGCTGGCCGATGACCAGGTGGTTGACTCGCTCAGTCCTGACTTTCGTAAGCAATACCGCTGGATGCGTCCGGAACTCAGCCTGACGCGCAACAGTGATAAAACACAGTTCACGGCAGCATTGGGGATGGAGCTTGGTAAAGTGGAAACCACCCTCTGGCAGGAATCGCCGGTTTCAAACAAACATGTATATTTTACCCCGAGATTGCAGTGGGAATATGAATATAAAACCGGTCGCCGGGTGATGTTCTTTTACCAGTCGAGTGTGAATACGCCGTCAACCAGTCAGCTGATGCCGGTGCCGGAGACCAGTAATCCCATGTCGGTTTCGTATGGCAACCGCAATCTGAAGCCGGAGCTGGGAAACAACATCTATCTGAACTGGCTGATATTTGATCAGTTCAGTTTTACCTCGCTGATGACCGGGATTGATGCCGGCTATACCATCGATAAGATCAACTGGGCCCGCACAATCGATGATCAGCTCAAGCAAACGATGACGCTGGTGAATGTGAAGAATGATTACCGCGCATCGGCCCGGCTGGATTTCTCCACGCCGATCCGGAAACTGGGAGTGAAGATCAATACCAACCTGCGCGAGAGTTTTAACCGCGGGATCAGTATGGTTAACGGAGCCGAAAATGTCAATACCAACTATACGCACAAGGTATCGCTGACCATCGACAACCGGAAAAAGGACAAGTGGGATGTATCGGTTGGAGGATCATTGCAGGTTACCGATGCCCGGTATTCCATTCAGAATACACTGAACAACAGATATATGGATATGGCTGCTTTTACAGAAATGCGATATAATCCTACTGAAAAATGGAATTTCGCATTCAAGGCAGATATCACAAATTATACCTCACAGAGTTTTGATGAACCGATTCTGGTTCCGTTGCTCAGTGGGGAGATCAGCTATTATTTCCTGAAATTCAACCGTGGGGTGCTTACGTTGCAGGGTATGGACCTGTTGAACAAGAATACCGGTATTCAGCGTATCAGCGAGTTGAATTATCTGCAGGAAAGGCAGACCAACATGCTGGGCCGCTATGTGATGCTGTCGTTTAAATACCGGCTGAACAAGATGGGGGGGAAGTCGGGGAATACGTTTGACGTGAAGATTACCAGATAATTTGCTAATAATTTAATTTGCTAATGTGCTATTTGTCAGAAGCCGACTAGGACTGGCAGATGGTCGGAGGGATAGAACCCGTTTGAGCTGATATCGTTAACGATATAAGTTTGAACGGGTTTTGTGTTTTTCAGGTAGAGGTAATCGATCCGGTCGCCGGGCTTTCCGGAAACTGAAAAGCCGGTAAAGGTATAAACCGGGCCTGCCGGTGGGTTTAAAGATACTGCCCTTGAATCCTTAAAGCCGGCACCGATAATCACCTGGTGGGGGGTATCCTTATCGGAAGCGTTGAAATCTCCGGTGATCATGATGGTATGATTATGGGCAATTGAATCGGTGGCATGAACCAGCTGTCGGGCGCTCATCAGTCGGGCTTTCACGCCGACATGGTCGAAATGGGTATTGAAAATGAACAGGGTATCCTTAGTGGTTTGATCGGCAAGGGCAACCCAGGTAACCATTCTTGCGCAAGCGGCATCCCACCCTAATTTTCCGGGCACCCAAGGGGTTTCAGAAAGCCAGAAATGGTCGCCCTTCAGCAAGCGGTATCTGTTTTTATTGTAAAAAACGGGTACATATTCGCCGGCCTGTTTACCATCATCGCGACCCACGCCGAACCAGGCATATTGAGGCAGTGCACCGGATAGGTCGGTGATTTGCGAGAAAAGCACCTCCTGCATGCAAAAAATCTGCGGAGCAGACTCCCGGATAAAGGCAAAAACTTTATCCTTTCGGTTTGGCCAGGCATTTACTCCGTCGCCCGGATTATTGTACCGGATGTTCCAGGTCATGATGGTGAGTGGTTGGTTTTTAGCCTGCTGATCTGGTTTTGAGCAAAATATGGTTGAAGGCAGCAGAAGGACCAGCAGCAGGAGGGTAATGTTTTTCATGGCGGAGTGAAATGTGAATTCCGCAAATTAATAAAATATCATTACCTATCATAAATTGCCATAAAAAGAATACCTTTGCGGCCGAATTAAAAGAATGGCTTTCAGGCATTTTGGCCCAGGCCGCAAGGAGAAATTAGATGAGTTTATTTGAAGAGTTCGGGTTACGCAAAGAGATTCTGCGCGCTATCACCGAAATGGGTTTTGAAGAGCCCACCCCCATACAGGCAGAAACAATTCCCTACCTGTTATCCCCAAACGCCGATATGATTGGTCTGGCTCAGACCGGTACCGGCAAAACCGCCGGATTCGGGTTGCCGATTCTGCAGCAGATTGATTTCGGACAGAAAACCATTCAGGCATTGGTTTTATGTCCAACCCGTGAATTGTGCATGCAGATCACAAAGGATATGCAGAGCTACTCAAAGTATGTGCCTGAATTCAAGATTGTTGCCGTATACGGTGGCGCAAGTATCCAACCCCAGATTCAGGCTCTTAAGGCAGGCGTACACATGGTTGTGGCCACCCCGGGCCGTGCAATGGACCTTCTCAAGCGGAAATTGCTGAAGGTTCAGAGTGTAAAATGGCTGGTTTTGGATGAAGCAGATGAAATGCTGTCGATGGGATTCAAGGATGACCTCGACACGATTTTATCGGATACCCCTAAAGAGAAGCAGACGATGCTTTTTTCGGCCACCATGCCGACTGAGATTCGCGAGATTGCCGGAAAGTACATGCATGATCCGACCATGATTTCGGTTGGGAAAAAGAATGCCGGAGCCGACAATGTTCAGCATGAATATTATGTTGTACATGCCAAGGACCGTTATCACGCATTAAAGCGTATTGTCGACCTGCATCCTCTTATATATGGTATAGTATTTTGCCGTACCCGGGCTGAAACCCAGGAAGTGGCCGACAAACTGATGGGTGAAGGATACAATGCCGATGTTCTGCACGGTGATTTGTCGCAGGCGCAGCGTGATTTCGTCATGAGCCGTTTCCGTCAGAAGCACGTACAGCTGCTGGTTGCTACCGATGTGGCTGCCCGGGGGCTCGACGTCAATGACCTCACCCATGTAATCAACTATAATTTACCTGATGAGCTTGAGGTTTATATTCACCGCAGCGGCAGAACCGGCCGGGCAGGTAAAACCGGAACCTCTATCTCCATTATCCATACCCGTGAGCCGCAGAAAGTTACACAGCTTGAAAAACTGCTGAGTAAGAAATTTATCAGAAAACAAGTGCCGGGTGGAATGGAAATCTGTGAAAGCCAGCTTTTTAATCTGATAGATAAAGTTGAAACCGTTGAGGTTAACCATTCACAGATAGATCCTTTTCTTGAAGGGATTTATGCGAAACTGAGCTCCATGGAGCGTGATGAATTGATTAAGAGGTTTGTATCGGTTGAGTTTAACCGTTTTCTTGCTTTTTATGAAAACGCACCCGATCTGAATGCCAACATTCATGATCAGAAGAGTCCGCTCAACCGTGATGGCAAATCGCGTCCCGACCGTGAGCGCGCCATGCGTTTTTCAAGGATTTTCATCAATCTGGGCACCAAGAACAATATGAATCCTTCCAATCTGATTGGATTGATCAATGACCGCACCGGAAATAAATCGATTCAGATCGGCAAGATCGAGATGTTGAAGAAATTTTCGTTTATCGAGGTCGACAGCCGTTTTGAGCGCGAAGTGATGGGATCCTTCAAGGATTGCAATATCGACGGAGTGCGCGTGTCGGTTGAACTGAAAACATCGGAAGGACCAAGGGAACCGAGGCAGATGGATTTTGACCGTCCGCCGAAACGTCGTTCCAATAACCGGTCCGACAAACGTTGGTAGGGGCGACCTGCGGTCGCCCATTCCATCGGTCGCCCATCCCCGCAATATTCCATACAAGCTCCGGTTGTTCAACACAACCGGAGCTTTGTTTTTGAGGGAATCCGGGCCGTTTAACAAATCATTAACGAAAAAGGCGGAATCTTTCACATTCTTTAACAATAGCTGATGTAACATCCGGGCGATCGGTGCGTCTTACTATTACAAAACAAAATGAAAGATTAAGAAATGAAAACGATGAAACTTATAAAAATAATTCCGGTGGTACTGATGGGGTTGTTCCTTTCTGTAAATCTTCCGGCAGCCAGTTTATCTGAAGGTGAAACTATCAATCAGGATACCATCGTTATGATGGAAGACTGGATGTTTGACACCAATTACCTGACGGCCGGAACTGAAACTGTTGAATCCTGGATGCTGGATGAAAACTGGCTTGAGGAGGCAATTGAAACCAGTCCGGTTGAAAGCTGGATGATGGATGGTGATTACCTGGTGAACGAAACGCAGGAAGTTGAACCCTGGATGCTCAATGAAAACTATCTAAAAGATACAATAAGAAACTGCAAGGAGTAAGTGTTTGTTTTTCGAACAAGTCCCGATTAGCCGGCCCTCAAAAGCCGGCTTTTCTTTTTGTATTTCCGCCCGGATCCAATTTAACAAATCATTAACCAAATAGTCTGTAAAGTTCACATTAATTAACACTTACAGAAGTAACATATCCTCATTTCATGCGTCTTATAAGTACAAAAACAAAGCTAAAAAACTTAAAAAAAATAGCCATGAAAACTACAGGAATTTTGAGAATGATGGGGATAGTCCTGATCGGACTTGCCATGACCCTCCAGGTAAACGCAGGAGATAATACAAACCGGCGAAATGACAGAAAAGCTGTTACGCTTACGGTAGACACACCGATCGTCGAGTTTATTTCGAGGATCTATGACGGCCAGATCAGTGGGGATGATATTGTAAGGATTCAGAAGATGGTTGGTCAGATTGACCATATCACGGTAACCTTTCGCGACAATGAGGCATCCGACTATGTATTAAGGTTTAAAAGTCTGGATGAGCAGGGATTGGAAGATTGGATGTTCAGTGAAGGATATCTGAAAAGTGAATCCGATTCAGAGCCGGCAACTGCAGCCATTGAGCCCTGGATGCTTGATCAGTCGTATCTGAAATAATTAAATGATAACGTAAGTTAACAGTAGTTATATCTGCATAAGACAACAAAGCCGTTAATTTACATCGAAGATTTAGATAGATATTATACGATACTGCAAGGAGTAAGTGTTTGTTTTTCGAAACAGTCCTGATTGGCCGGTTCTAACAGACCGGCCTTTCTTTTTGGGTAAACCCGTGCCTTCCGGGGCTTAACAAATCATTAACCATAAAGTGTGTAATGTTCACATTGTTTAACACTTACATGCGTAACATTTTCGGGTTTTCAGCGTCTTAATAGTAGAAAAAGGATGAAATGCCCTCTAATATATATAGCCATGAAAACTTCGAGAATTCTGAAACTGCTGGGGATTTTGCTGATTGGGCTGACTCTGTCGACCCAGGTAGATGCCATTGATCGCACGAACAAGCGTGCTCCTAAGAAAGCCATTACGCTGACCGTTGATAAGCCGATGATTGAATTTATGGCGAAAGCCTATTCAGATAACATCGATGCGAATGATATTGTCAGAATGCAAAAGGTGTTGGGTCAGATTGACCACATCACGATCTCCTTCTGTGATACGGAAGCCTGTGATTATGTTTTGAAATTTAAGACGCTGGATGCAGCAGGACTGGAAGAATGGATGTTCAGTGAAGGGTACCTGAAATCATCAGCAAACCCTGAAGTTGCATCAATTGAGCCGTGGATGCTGGATGAGGATTACCTGGAATAATCCTTTTTGGAGGTTTTAACTGAGTGGATAATAATCCATTGCAGTCAAAAAGAACCGGCCTTGAAAGCCGGTTCTTTTTGTAAATGTTAATCTGACCGGCAATGGCTTTAAAAAATTGGAAAAAGTGTTATATTTGCAGTGCCCTAGGGCATGGACCTGTAGCTTAATGGATAGAGCATCTGACTACGGATCAGAAGGTTGGGGGTTCGAGTCTCTCCAGGTTCACAGTAAAAATTTCTAAAAGTCCTCATTATCAACAAGATATATGAGGGCTTTTTGTTTTAGGATACATTTCGGTTAAGTGAAAAAGGTTGGTAATCAATGATATACAGAGAATAATCGAGGAACGTCACAAATACGGCTGAGGCATTTGCTTACTCTACTGCCCCAGACTGATTTTGAAGTGAGGTAATTCAACTTGCAACTTTACTTTTGCCTGTAACGCATTAAATACCCGCATTAAGGTGTCGATGGTAACATTACTGGCATTGCTTTCAATCCTGGATATCTGGGATTTTTGAACACCGATAAGTTTCCCCAATTCCTCCTGTGTCAGGTGGCGTTCCTGCCGGGTCTGCTTTATGGCTTTCCCTATTAAGTCCATTTGCAGTTCAAACTCGAAATTGTCCCGGTCTGGAGTACCAATTTTCCCAAGAAGGGTGTCCTGAACGTCGTCTAATGTGTATGTTTTCATTTCTTTTTGTCTTTTAATCCTTCTTTGTCCTCAAAATACCTTACCCGTGACTGCTTTGCTTTGAGAATTTCGTTGCCAGGGACTTTGTCTTGCTTTTTTATGAACCCGTGAGTCGAAATAATCAGTGTGTTGTCCGTTTCCGTTTTGTCTCAAAATGCAAGCAACCGATACTGTATGCCCTAAAAACTTAGATCAGGTAGAATTGCAATCCCTGGGCTGACACGGATTATTTCATCTTATAGAGCACCAGTACCGGGTTATCGTCAATCGTCATTTTCTCAATTTGTCCGGTAAGCCCGGGCGGATAGTTGAAAGCATTATTTTCCCTGATTTTCGGCAATGCTGCCAGTAGTTCGTCAGGTCCGACCACAGAAACCCACTCCCCGGATGAGGCGACTGTCCGGAAATCCGTTGATGTGCAAAAGAGGATATCATCACTTTCCGGGCCCTGTTCAAGGTGCCAGACATTACCGGAATTTGCCTGAACCACAACCCGGCAATAAGTGTACTCCTTTTTGACATTCTCGCGAAGCATTGCGAACAAATAAAATCCAGATCCATAAAGCACTCCGCCACCGATGGACAAGTGACCCGGAGGATAGCCCCCTTTCCTCCCGATGGAACTGATGTATTCAGTCGAAGAAAAATGACCCGAACCAAAATCGCAGATGATTACCGGATCCATCGATTCCGGTCCGATTTTCCAGATGGTATCCCGGCCGAGGGCAGTATAAAAGAAACCCATGGAGGGATCTCCGCTGAAGCTTTTTATTTGTGATCCTTCCCCCGGTACCGTTTTTATATATTTCAGAGTATCTCCGCTCAATGCGTTAATGATGAGGACTTCATAGTTTTTAAAAGTGGTAAAGGCGATCCGGTTTTGATCCAGAATGGCAGCATCATACAAACCCTTCCCAAAAGGTATTTCCCGGATAAACCCTCCATCCAGGGAATATTCCAGGATTTTCCGCATGCTCCGCCCCTGGATATAGACTCTTGCGGAATCATTTACTACGGTAATATTGCCGATATCTGAATATTCTCCAGGACCTTTACCCTGGTTGCCGATTTTGTTGAGGAACTTTCCACCAGATGTGAATCGGAAAAGGTCAGCAGTATTTTCAGCGGTTGTAATCAATATGTCCTTTCTTCCAACGAAAATCTTGTTCGTATAACCGATTAAGCTAAACTTGCTGGTTTCCAGAGGAATAATTCTTACACTCTCAACCAACTCCGATAGTTTAGCAAATTGGGGTAGGTGTGCCGGATCAATCGTAAGGTGGATTTCACCATGCCGATCATTTTGTTGCTTTGATGGTTGACAGGAAATTAAAAAGCTCATTACCAAAAGTGTTGGAAATACCCTGCAAATCAATAAGGAAGGTGATCTCATGCTGATTATGGTTTATTGAAAACTCTAGTTTGGGACAACAATTAAAGGTAGATTTTTATTTCTGTCAAATTTCCAGTTTTCTTTGGTTGTTTTATGGAATTAAATCCGGTAAAATTCGCAATCCCCGGGCACCGGTCCCTGGCTCTATATGCTCCCTCTACTCCTTGAACAAGCGAACGAGTTTTCCAATCTCCGGGCTTGAGATTGAATCAGCAGGATGTATGTCAGTCAAGTGCTGCTTCAACTGTATTTTGAAAATCAGTTCTTCAGAATCCGTCTTGTCATCCGGGCACCCTCTTGATCAGTTAAAACTAAGAGGTATAGCCCTGAATTTAAACCGGATAAATCCATTTTCTCGGTGTATTGACCGGGTTCAGAATAATTCCTTGCCGGAAGTTTATCATTGAGCAGGCGACCGGAAATATCAAATAGCCGATAAGTGATCTTTTTGGATTGCAGGAGGAGAATTTCAATGTTCAAAAAGTCAGATGACGGGATTGGGTAAACGCTAAAATTAACCAGACCGGGCAGCCCCTCGCAAAAGCTTGGAAAATACAAGCAGGGAACCGGATTCGCCAATTCTTCGGGCGGAATAAAATCACTGGTTGTGTCAACATCAACAGGCTTGCCATTCTTTTCAGTCAGACTTTCAAGAATCGGTAATATGTTCTTGTGGAACTCTTTACGCATCGGTTTTGAGATACTATCAGGCAGGCAATTAATAAGTTCTTCCGTTGGAATAATCCAAAAAATATATTTTTCAAATTCTTGGCGTAGCTCCAGTTGTTGCGTGAGATGAAATCCTTCCATGGAAATCGGAATGCTGATGTTTAAGAGCTTGTCAAAGGAGGAAGGATCAAATTGGGACCCGTAAAAGTGACATTGAGTGGTCGGTTTCGCGTAACCAGACATGGACATTGCAACAAACTTGACTGGTTTTAGCCTAAATTTAGCATATTCTTCTGGGGTTTGACGTTTATACCCCTGCCTAGTCCAGACAAGATCGAATTCTTCGGATCTTCCATCGTATCGAATACTTCTGTCAAACCCATCCGGAGATTGCCATAATATTTCAACCCCATATCGTACATCAAATCCGATGCAGCTCAGTGTTGCCGAATCCAGTGCAATTGGATTAATACCTAGGTTCCCTGTTTCAATAGCCCTGTCAATCTTTGAGTTGGTCATTGAATCTGCCTCCTCTGTGGTTGATACCTTCCTTGTGGTTACCACCTTTGGATTATCTTCTTTTCCGGGCAGTTCAGATTTTATTTTTGGCTTTGATTTTACCGGGTTTTGTGGAATCAATACCTGAGGGGTAACCTGATTTTGCAATGAATCAATTGGAACTGCAACCGGTGCAGCCTTGACGGCGACATCAATCGGGACTTTGGTATCCGGGATGTCCTTTGCTGGGAAGAATACCAGAATCAATGAGAAAACAGCTACCAGTGTTGTCATTACAATCAGGATTAATGGTTTAAATAATCGACGAATCCGATCCGGACGGTATGATCTAGCTCTGGGAATGTTGATTTCCTTTCGGGATGCTATTAAATCCATCACTTCCTGATCATTCTGGAATATTTCCGGTTGTTTCGCCTTGTTGATCAAGTGGGACAATTTCTTTGTCATGCCTTGTCCTCCTTCCATGTGTTTTCTAATGGACCGATATCGTCATTAAGCCAAAACCGCAGTTGAACCCTCGCCTTGTATAGCCTCGATTTTACGGCTGACAGGGTTCCTCCCTGCAACTGCTGAATCTCCTTTAATGAGAATCCTGATAATTCAAATAGCAAAAAAGCCTCCTTTTGCTTAACCGACAGCCTGTCGAGGAATTCATACAGTAAACCCACGTCAGGATTGATATCCGGCGGTTGTTCACTGCTTTTGATTTCATTGGCCGCTTCTTCATTGTACTTACCCCTGAATTTTGATCGCCGGTATTGATTTAATTGCAACCGTCGCGCTACTCCGAAAAGATAGGCTTTGAATGAATCTCTTTTTCTAAGCCTTTCCATATTCTGAAAAACGATTACAATGGTTTCGCCTGCCAGGTCTTTGGCATCATCGATGGTGCTGGTAATCCCCCGGCAATACTTTAAAAACGGCTGTTTACAAGGAGTATACAACTCCATAAACTGCTTTTGTTTAGAGTCATCCGCAGATGAGGTGTTCATTCGGCAGCAATTGCGATAATTGGTTTCTTAAATCTAGTAACATAAAACGCGAAAAGGATTCTTTTTCAGACAATTCTATCCTTTTGGGTTTTTGGAAGATATTGAGTGATACCAAAGAATTTGTATTTTTGAGTTATGAAGGATGCGAAAAAAATATTGCAACGTATCAAATTAATTGTCAATCAGAGCGATCCAACGGCTAGGGTTTACCTGTATGGTTCCAGAGCCCGGGGAACTGCGCAGCCTGACTCCGACGCGGGAGGTAAAACTCCTATGACCGATAACAGCACCGGGGATTATGTGAAGTTCCGCATCAACAGGGCGCCAGACGTTTGCCGAAATCAAGGTTTTAACAAATTCATTCAATTATTGTACTTTTAAGAAAAATTCGCACGATGCCGGAGAACAATAAAATACTGACCGACCTTAAAAGGCATTTAACCAGAAACTTTGACAAATCGGTCAGGGAGGTTGTCCTGTTTGGATCCCAGGCACGCGGAGATTCCAACGAGCATTCCGATTACGATGTATTAATTGTTGTAGATGGGGATTACACCGGTAGTGATGAAAACCGGGTTTTAGATCTCTGCTATGATATTGATTTAAAATACAATATCCTCTTGGATGTACACCTGATCTCTGTAAAAGAATTGGGTTCCATACGTGGGAAACAACCGGTCTTTGTGAACGCCATTAAATCAGGTCTGCACGCATGATCATGGACAGCAATGACCGGTCGAATTTGATCCGTTACCGTTTGAAACAAGCGACAGAAACAATATCGGACGTTCAGCTTCTGATCGATAACAATCGGTTTCGTTCTGCTGTAAACCGTATTTATTATGGCATGTTCTATTCCCTACTGGCACTTGCGCTGGCTAATCAGTTTGAAACATCCAAGCACAGCCAGCTCATTGGATGGTTCAACAAGAATTTTATCAATGAGGGATTGATAGATGCCAGGTATGGTAAAATTGTAAATAGAGCCTTCAACAAAAGGACCAAGGGCGATTATGACACCTTTGTTGATTTTGAGAAGGAAATAGTTATCGAGATGTTTACAGAGATGCAGGAATTCATTGCCATGATCGAGTCGTATATCAAGGTCGATTGATCGTGTAGCCTTCAGCTATTTGAAAAACAATCCGAATTATGTGAAGCAAACAGGCCAATATGTGGCAAATGCTGCGACCGCTACAAATCCGCTACAAAACAATTAAGCAATTTAAGAAACCTCAGCTTCTACGGGCTTTTCAGACATAGGTATCCAGTTTCTCCAGGTTCACTAAGGTGTTTGCGTGAAAATATAGTGTGGGTGTGAAAAGAAGTAAGAATTAGGTCAGCAGGGATGCTGACCTTTTTTTGCAGGGTATCAAGGGGAATTGGACCAGCGCTGGTCAGTTCTCTACCACCATCATCACCTGAATCCCTTTTCCGTCAAAGGGACTGAAGCCGGCGGCGGGGCCGTAGAGGTGGACGTTCATCGGATTCCAGAAGGCCATCAGGTACAGGGTGATGAAATTGAATTTCCGCTGATAGCTGAGGTACCGGTACAGGTTATTCGCGTTCCAATTGTAGTAAGCCATCAGTTTCAGCGAGTTTTGCGGGTTCAGGGGATAATCCAGTGAAAACAGGGTGAAGTTGTCGAATACCCCTTTGGTCTTCAGATCTTCAATATTGCTGTACCGGAAATATTCGCCGACCAGGTTCAGCCCGTTTCCAACGTTGAAGGTATGATCCACGCCTAGGCTCAGGTAATTCTCCCATTCCCGGATAAACCCCAGGTCCTTGCTGTTGTGCTTGAGTACGTACTCGAACCTGAGCCCCACGCCCAGGTCCCATTTCCCGTCGAGCCCGATCTTTTCTTCAGGAAACTGAAGTTGGTTCGGAGCCTGCACGGAGCCGTAATAGGCGGTGTAGTCGGCGGCCCGGTGATGAATGCTGACCGCGGCAACTCCCTTCGGGACGGGAAATTCATACCGTCCGCCAAGTTCCGGTGTACCGTGCCAGCTCGGTACGATTTCCCAACCCCTGGTATTGTAGTTCCCGTACAGGGCCCAGAAACGGATATCCGACTTGTTCCTGAAAAAATAGGTGCCCTGGAATCCCAGGACGCCATCCGTGATCTGAAGCGGATCGCGGTAATCCGTTTTGTCGAACCACATCAGCGGCCGGAGCACGGCAGCTGAGCCGAAGGTTATGTTCTGGAGTCCCGCACCGAGCTCGAGCCTGTGGGTGGAATACCGGATCCAGGCACGGTAAGGCTTGTGGATGACGGCAGCCGGATTGTTTTCGGTGGACTTGAAGATCTTGTTCATGTAAATGTTGAATGAAAGTTCAGCCTCCAACTTCCGGCCGCCGCTCAGGCTATCGGTTACGTTCAGGGTCGGGATATATCGCCCGCCGGCGTGGTATTCCATGGGATCCCTGAAGTTCGGTGCCGTCCAAATGGCCATCTGGTTCCTGAACAGGGCCTTCACCTGCTGCCCATGGCCGGTGAATACCGACAGTGCCAGCATAATCAGGGTAATGATGTTGATTCTTAAACTCATCAAAAGGAACCGCAAGTTGAAATAACCGGTAAAGATACGGTTTGGGTAGCAATCAGCGACCTGTTTTGTAAATTTGTTCCGACGGTCCGGATTTGACCGGCAGGTCAGGTTGCACCCAATTCCGGCTTAAGGACGAATCAACAAGGAGCCTGAACCTGAAGGTTCACAAAAGCCGGATAATCACCGGCCTGTTTCATTAGAAAAATCTTAGTAGCCGTTTTATCAGATCCCTTGAAATTTCAACCTGTTTGGTGAAACCAACTGGGCCCTGACTGCCCATCGACATTTTCTGATAATCAGAGATCCACCATTTGCCTGAATTAGCCAGGAATTGTTGGTCAAGTGTTGACCTGTCCGTGTTCAGCTGGTCGCTAATGGCCGGAAAGTCCGGATCAGGCTGAATGGAATGCAGACTCCAGAGGTCCGGCTTATATTCGATGAATGGAACACCCTGGTACCAAATCATTGAATAATAATCCTTCATGGTAAATGCGAAATGTCCGAATTTTTGTATCAGCATTTGATATTCATTCCAATACTCGAGATTGCTTGAATTGAAATGATAGGATACCTTGTTGACAAAGGGAACCTTATCAAGATAAATAAACTCAATATTTGCATCTCCTTTCACCGGCTTAGCCATGGGTCTGCCGCTCATGGTTTTTGAGAAATACCTGATGCTCGAAATGTTTTTCGTTCCTGCGTCTATTAGAATTGATCCGGATTCGTCACCCTTCATAAAGCCGATTCCGTAATATTTGCGGTTAGCAACGAAATACGTGGAATCCAGGTGATACGTATATGTCTTTGTATAGATTTCTGAGATTGGCCCATAGTTTTCACATTGATATAATATCTGGAAGGTGCCTCCTGAATTGGACAGAACGTCTGATAATTTTTCTTTATTGGTGCTGCCATTCCCGGCAAGATTTCTCCAAACTGCCGGGCTTTCACTTTTTCGGGTATTCTCACAGAAGAATGAATACCCGCTGTGAAGTTTGTCAAGACCATTATAAACGGCATATCCTATGCTCTCTGCGTACATAACATATTTGCTATTGATTTTGGCCTTCTCACGATAATGTCCTTTGGCGATATGCGGGGTTTTACGAATACCTTTTGAATATAATCTGGCTGTTTCTTCCATTAATTTTGGCAGGTCAATTTTCCCGGCGGATATTACAACTTCCTTCAATTCAATTGCCTTGGGTTTAAGCCTGATCAGGCTGTCTCTCCTGGAAATATAGGATGCAATAACGAATTCGGCAGATAAGTAACCAACATAGGAAATCAGGATCTTTTCGTCAGTCTTTACCTCATTCAGAGGCAGGTTGAATATTCCATTGCCATCCGCAATCGCGGCAATCTGCTTGTTTTTAATCACGACATGGGCATATGGCAGAAACTCCCCGGTCGTGGCATCAATTACCTTCCCGCGAATGATCACAGGCTCCTGTCCGGCCAGACTAACTGACCATAGTATAACAATGAGTGTTAACAGAGTTATTCGGCTCATATTTTGATTTCGGTTGAATGTATTCCACACTCTTAACCAATTCACTGGGTTGACAGGATTTAAATTCATGCCGGTAGTAGTCGATATTGTCAATTGTTCCGGTCCGGCAAATGGCTAAATTTTTATTGCTATTTCCACTTTTCCACCTAACCCCTTCTCGACGATTTCGTATAAGGTTTTCAGGTTCATGTTACTTCCGTCATTTTCCACCCTTGAGATAAAACTCCTTTTCTTTGAAATTACCTTCCCTAATTCCTCCTGAGTCATATGCTTGGCTTCTCTCGCCTGGCGGATTAGCAAACCTATTTTGAATGAATCCAATTCACGATCAAGTTCCTCTCTTCGAGTGGTACCCGGTTTGCCAAACACATCGTCTTTTATCTGGGTCCACGATTTTACATTTGATTGTTCCGTTTTCATATTATGCCCTTTCTCTTTTCGTCGAATGTTGCTGATGGCTACGATGGTCCTGATGTTTTTCAAGTCGATTTTCTTTGCATAAGGGTAACTTAAAAGTTACAATACTGCAACCATTTCATGGAATGTCGCGGTTTATTCTGGTACCCCTAAGTTAATGTTTTTCTTACCTTTGTGGTGTGAGTTTCGTTTAACTTAATAATTATCCGGATTTTGATTGGTGCCAAATACATACCGCTATTAATCGATAAACTCCTGGCAACTCAGCCTGAAAAGATTATCCTTTTTGGCTCTTACGCTTACGGGGAACCGAACATCAACAGCGACCTGGATATTCTGGTTGTAACCGGGGATGAAAATATTCCCGCCAGCTTCTCAGAAAAGAGTAAAATCTACCTAAGAATCTCAAAGGCAATTTCAGATATCAAGAAAGAGTTTCCGGTGGACCTGATTGTCCATACCAAACCGATGCACCAGAAATTCATCGAAATAGACAGCCTCTTTGCACGCGAACTCCTCTCAAAAGGTAAGGTCCTGTATGAAAAACATAGTTAAGGACTGGCTGATAAGCGCCGAAGGAGACCTACTCCTCATTCAGGAAATTGTCACCATTGAGAACCTGACGCATCTCTCAGCTTTTCACGCCCAGCAGGCTATCGAGAAGTCGTTCAAGGCTATCGTCGAGGAATTTGAATTGGGATTCATCAAGACTCACTCCCTGGAAACTTTATATAACCAGGTGAAGCAAATTTAACAATCAAGAGTTGAATTGGATTCATTGATTTTACTGGATCACCTGTATATCGATTCCCGGTATCCGGGCGAGATGGGATTGTTGCCGGACGGAAAGCCGACTGTGGCTGAATCTACCGGATTCTTTAACCTTGCGCTGGCGATTCATAAGGCGGCAGAGTCCATTTGCACGTTAGGGACAATAACGGCCGGAGCGACCCCCAAAACGCCCCCCGAGGAGAATTCAAAATCGATGTAGCTCAACAGGAATAAGCGGTTCTCCGAAATCAAAAGAGTTTCTCCAGGTTCACTGAAAAGTCCTCATTATCAATAAGATATATGAAGACTTTTTGTTTTCAGGTACGTTTTGGAGAATTGTAAGAGATTGATAATCAAAAACAATCATAACTTCCTTGAAATAGACGTCACAAACCGGCGCACAACTATTTTAGATGAATGATCCGGAGAATGGGATTGTCATCAATCGAGCTATTATTTACGAGTTCCTTTAATTTGCCTCGGTAACTGGTCGTCTTCAGTTGGTCATTCTTTTTAAAACATTCTGTTTCGACAAGTTCTTTCAGAGCAGTCATTTCAAGTGGTTCCGAAATAAAATTCAGACGAAGATCCAATGCATCCCAGGCCCAATAAAGTTCCATCCCCATCAGATCATCGGTGAGGCCATAGCCATAAATGGATTTTCCTTCACAATTTGATTGCTTGATCAAAGAAAATATCTCGCCGCTCTTTTTATCATAAACTAAGTGAGCACGTTTGCCATCGATTTGAGCCAGCATGAAAACGTAATCATTCACCTCATTAATCATTTCTATATCATTCTGATAAGAATCCCATTCGATCTGAGTCATTGATGCATGTGAAGGTCTGTTTTTCCCAACCTTGATGGTATATTTAGCCTTGATGGTCAAACTTTCGTCAACATAGTAGAGGGTGTCATTCAAACAATCCCGGAAATTAAACCCGGATTCCATTCGTCCCATCAGGCTGCGTAATTGATAGGCAGCTTTACGATCGTGATTGGGTATATTATCGATTTTGTATAGAGTTTTAGCATTTGCCAAGTTATGGTCAAGAACGATTACTCGAGGGTAGTTCAAGCTGTCCCTGTAGTACCTGTTTTGTAAATAAATAAAATGCTGACTGCCAAAGTATTTGATTCCACTCTCACTCATATAAGGAATTTGACTGGATCTTATAAATTTCCCTTCTATGGTGAATTCGACTACCTTGCCGGGGAATCCAAGAGATTCAATCAAAATCCGATCCTCATCCGGACTCAGGTCAACATTTGTGGGAAATTCCACCTCCTGAGGCCCTTTCCCTCTGCTTCCGATGGTTCTTAGAAATTTCCCTCCCCGGGTAAAAAGTAAAACGTTACCCGGTTTTCGATTAAAACAAACAATGTACTTTTTCCCAACTACAAAACTTCCCTCGGAAACTAAACATTCCGGCAATGTTTCAAGTTTGACATATTCAATAGACTCAGCGATGTCGCTTAACTTTAATTCTTTTGTGTTCTTGACGGCTTCGATGCCATTTAGGACAATAATATCCCCGCTCACTTTTGAAGAATTATTACAGGCAGCCACTATTATTAAACTGCAAACCAAAATCAGAAAGATTTGGGTATTCATTCCTCCGAATAATAAGTAGATAAGATTTTGCTTTGTTAGCTTCGACATAGGTCAGATATCAAGAAGTCCCTTGATAATGGTCAATAATCCAAGATGAAATTCACTGGTGTCTGAAATACATCGGGCACCCAAATTATGTCAGCCTGTTGTGACTTTGCTTATCTTCATCCATCTGACCTATTCTGTACAGGAACTCAGGCGCAAAATCAGCACCGTTTTCCCATTCGATTGTAAACGGATTCAACCGGAATTTTTTAAAAAAGGTTTTATCCTTAAGTGGTCGAAAAACCGGTTTGTCAAGATGCTTCTCAAGATTGACGGTTTTAACGGCTCCATCATTAAACCAAACACGTATTTTGAAATCGTTCACATGCTCTGCTGAAGTAACCCAGATTAATTCCATAACATTTAGTCTAATGGTTCAATACTTTTTAAAGGTTCACCTTTGATCGATAATTCCCAGTCTTCCATCAATTGATCCTGATGTTTTTCCATCCATTCAAAAATCAACTTCAAAGCACGTTTGGGCATTTGTCCGGTCACGATGCCATCTCTCATGGTAATCAAAGCTTTATTCCCGGCATATTCGGCATGGAAATGCGGAGGATTATGTTCATCGTAGAAAACATAAATAACTATCCCATAGAATCTTGAAACTTCAGGCATTTTGTTTTCTTTTACAGATCAACTGGTAATAATCCTTTATCTTGTTTTTCATTCACTCAAAAATACAACTTTTTCCGATTGGGTCCGATTACCTTATCTTATAGAAGAAAAGTGCGATCTTTGTTCACCAGCGGATCCATCCAGTTTTATTGGAAAAGGTTTTTAACACCATAAGAAATCACATCACAAACACATCACATACGGATTTATGGAATTTCATGTAAGTTAGCGGCAGTAAAGGTTTTGAAGGAAATCAAATGAGTTTCTACAGGTTCGCTGAAAATCAGCCACTTACAAGGATCAAACCAGTAAGTGTTTTTTTTGTGCATACGATTTGCATACAGATTGGCAGATTTTTTCCTTTCCGGACGTATTGCATTGCTGTCAGATCCGGATTCCTTTGGTGCCTGGGGCATTGGAGATGATTGCGGATGAATCTGGCACCCGGAAGAAGGGATTAATATTCGATTTGTTTTCCGAGCCTAGGATGCGAAAGTATATCAAGTTGATTTGGGCGCATGCGAAGATTTCCAAAAAAGTTATCTGGCACTCTGGCCGGCACACCTTTGCGACAAATTTTCTGAATGCAACTAATAATCTTGCAGCGCTGCAAAAGCTGCTCGGGCACTCGAATATCAGCATGACCATGATTTATCCTCATATCATTACTGACGATTTGGATCGTGAAATGGATGTTTTCGGGAAAACTTAAATCAGGTAGAATTTACATTCACCCGGCTGAAAGAGACTCATTTCAATGTCATTGCAACGATAACCGGATTCCCTTCCGGATCAATTTTTTCCATGAGTTTTCGCCATTTGGGATCAGCTGTTGTCTTTTGTCCGGCTGATAATGCAACCCATTTTTCCTTTGCCTCGAGCGCAGTCAATGTAAACAGGATGATTTCCCTGTTTTGAGTCAGTTCAAAAATCGGGATTGGAATCCCTTTATAGATAAAATCAGTCTTTTCCGGTTTTCGGTAATGACTGATTTCATGGGTTTTTTTATTGATGACTTCCAAGTTCATCTTTTGATCGTGCGGCACCAAAACCCAAAGGTTTTTTGCCGAATGGATCACCCGAAATGCTAAAACTTCTTTTGAGCTTCCGCTCATTGACGCTTCCATCGGACCATCAGCAGCTGCTTTCGCATACAGGTAACGAGTGGTATCGGCATTAAACTTTCCGAAATCCAAAGTCCATTTTGGTGACGCTCCTTCACTTGTAACCTCGTAAATTGAATAGGTGAGTGTATTGGTATAGAGCAATTGGTCTTTTCCCGGCAACAGGGTTTCTCCAAACCAAAACCAATCCGATCCGCTATGCTTGTTCGGGAGAGCCTTTTTAATAGGATTACACTTTTGATCCAGGTAAACAAGATCAAAATTCATGAGTTGTTCAGGATTGTTAGGATCGCTGCCTTTAGCCACATTGGCAACAATCGAACCAGGACCGATCTCAGCCATACCTTTAGTATGAATTTTAAACGCAATCTGGTTCAGAAAATTCCCATCCGTATTCAGGAAGATTAGCTTTTGGGCCCATGAATCGTTGATTACGATTTGGCCGGATACTGGCAGGACCGTCAGATCGGAAATATACAGGTACTCACCCGGACCCTTTCCCTTTTTATCGTTTTTCCATAAAATCTTGCCTTTAAGATCGATGGCAACGAGGGAATTGATTCGGGTTCGGCCGCTCCCGCCGCGATCAACAAAATAAATGCGGTCGTTCATTAACCGGAGGTTGGTCGGGTATTCAATGGGCGAGGTCATCGCGATCTGAAAGAATTCAGCTTTCTCAATTTGCGGACTCAGGTCTTCGGACCTTTGAACTTTATCTGAAAGATCGATGAATATTTTGTCAGATAACGCTGGACGGGTGCAAGCCATGCAGAAAATGCAGGCCATTACGATTAGGTTTGAAGTCCTCATGGATTCGGTTAGGGGTTGATTATGATGATCTAACGGGCAAAATCGGCATGTAGTGCTTTGGATAATTAATTAAGCAATGTCATACTTTTTCTTTGTACTTCAAAAAGTCAATTCAGCTTTTGCTATCAATATGTTTAGACACCGTAGAACTCGCATTCTCCAGGCTGAACTCCCTGATATTGAAGTGATATGCTTCTGTTTTTAAGGATGTAATGATTGTTATCAATTTCATAAACTGTAAAGAAATCCAGCTTCGAAGGGTCGGCAATCGTCCAGGTTACGACCTTTCGTTTTTTTCACCAGGTCAGATTTATTTCATTTTATATAATACAAGGACTGGATTATCATCGACAGTCAGTTTTTCAATTTGCTGTATGAGTCCCTGGCGGTATTTGAATTTAGTGTTTTCTTTAATCTTAGGTAACGCTTCGATGAGCTCATATGCATCGACTACAGACACCCATTCTCCTGATGCAGAAATCGTTTGGAAATAGGTGGAAGTGCAGAATAGTATATCATCACTCTCTGGACCGACTTTGAGGTGCCATGTTGCGCCTGTCCCAGCCTTAACTAGCATGCTGCAATAGGAGAACTTTTTCTTGGTGTCTTCACGACCCAACATAAATGCATAATACCCTGAACCATAAATTACTCCGCCGCCAATTAGTAATTTTCCAGGGGGATACCCACCTGAACCACCGCGAGCATTGGCTTCATCTTGAGAATAATGACCCGAACCAAAGTTGCAAATGATTATTGGATACATTGATTCCGGTCCGATTTTCCAAATAGTATCGCGCCCGAAAGCAGTATAAAAGAATCCCATTGAAGGATCACCACTAAATCCCCATAGGTTCGTTCTTGTTCCCGGAGCTATTTTTAGATATTTCAGCGTATCCCTGGTTAGCATATTAGCGACCCTGACTTCATAATCCATACAGCTGGTAAAGGCAATACGATTTTGATCCAAAAGGGTTGCAGTACCCAAGTCATTAGCGAATGGGATTTCTCGTATAAATTTCCCATCGAATGAATATTCCAGGATTTTGGGCATCACCGGTCCGCCAATATAAACATTGTATGAATCCTTCATTACTTGCAAGGTTCTGATATATATATACTCTCCGGGACCTTTACCCTGGTTGCCAATTTTATTGAGGAACTTTCCGTCGGAACTGAATCGGAAAAGGTCTATTTTACTTCCACCAGTAGCAATCAATATGTCCTTTTGTCCAACGAAAACTTTTTCCGTAATACCTATTAAGTTAAACTTGCTGGTTTCCAAAGGAAGAATTCTTAAACTTTCAACCAATTCTGAGAGTTTGGCAAATTGGGGAAGGTGTGAAGGGTTGATACTAAGGTGGATTTCACTTTGTCGACCATTTTGACATTTCACTGGTTGACAGGGAATTAAAAAGCTTATGACCAAAAGTTTTGGGAATAATCTGCAAATTAATGAGAAAAGTGACCTCATAAGGGTTGTGGTTTGTTGACAGCTCTAATTTGTTTAGACTATCGAAAGTAAGAAAAATTAAGTCCAGATATTCAGATGTTCTTGGCATTCGTCGCCCTAGACTAAATAGAATTCACAATCCCCTGGCTGAACTCCTTCATATTTTAGTGATATACTTCTGTTCTTCAGGATGTAGTGGCTGTTGTCGATCTCGTAAATCGTAAAGAAATCCAGCTTCGAAGGGTCAGCAATCGTCCTGGTTCACGGCAAAAATTTAGAAAATTCCTCAATATCAACAAGATAGATGAGGACTTTCTGCTTTTAGATTCGTTTGCGTAAAGCGAAATAGATTGATAATCAATAAATTACTTGGATTTTCTGGGTGACTGGGCTCTTGCTTAAAAGGTCTTGGGTATTAACACCTTCATGAAGATTTTTATCAGAGAGTTTTGAAATCCGTTGTAGCTGTGAACCTTGCTGCGATTTTCAGCCCACCAGCCCTATTCACCTCTTTTGCCAATTTATCCACATCGGCCCGTTTGGCTTGTGAATTGGTTACCAACTTTAAGGGCCCACTGTTTTATTCACAATCCTTTTTCTATTTTGTTGCCCGAAAATTAAACTTTGAACTTTTATGACAGCAGATACAAAAACATCCCGGGTTAAATTCTATTCAGGCGAAGAGATCCCCCTCGAGTTACACAAGGTTCGCATCGTTCAGAAACTTCACCTGGTTCCTATCGAACGACGGCTGGAAGCATTAAACGAGGGTGGTTACAATACCTTTCAGCTAAATACAATGGATGTTTTTCTCGATATGCTTACCGATAGCGGCACCAATGCGATGAGCGATAACCAGCTTTCGGCCATGATGAAGGCCGATGATGCCTATGCCGGTTCCCAAAGTTTTTTCCGGCTGCAAAAAGCAGTTGAGGAAGTGCTGGGTAAAAAGTATTATCTTCCTGTGCATCAGGGACGTGCGGCTGAGCATATTCTAGCAGCCGCTTATGTGACTCCTGGTAGCCTCGTGCCCATGAATTACCATTTTACAACAGCACTTGCACACATTTCCCAAAAAGGTGGCCGCATTGCTGAATTGCTTTATCCTGAGGCTTATGTAATTAATTCTAACCATCCTTTCAAGGGGAATATGAATATTGAGGCACTCGAAGCCTGTATTCTGGAAACCGGCCAGGAGAATATTCCTCATATCCGCATGGAAGCATCCACTAACCTGATCGGTGGCCAACCCTTCTCGATACAGAACTTTCGCGATGTCAGGGCAATCGCCGATAAGTACGGTATCCGAATAGTATTGGATGCCAGTTTGTTGGGCGAAAATGCTTATCTGGTGAAGATGCGGGAACCTGAATTCGCTGATAAATCAATTGCTGAAATCATTTTGGCCATGACCGAACTGGCCGACTTGATCTATTTTTCGGCACGCAAGCTGAGCTCTTCACGCGGCGGCGGTATCTGCACCAATAACCTGGATATTTATCGTGAACTGGAAGCACTGGTCCCCCTGTTCGAGGGATTTATGACATATGGAGGTATGTCGATCCGCGAGGTGGAGGCCATGGCCGTCGGATTGTACGAAACGCTCGATGAAACCATGCTTTCACAAAGCCCGTCATTCATTAAATACCTGGTTGATCAGGCGATAGGAAAAGGAATCTCGATGGTAACGCCTCCCGGTGTTTTGGGTGCCCACGTGAATGCCATGGATTTTTGCAAACATCTCCCGCAAAATCAATATCCGGCAGGCGCACTGGCTGCAGCATTTTTCCTGGTTTCCGGCGTTCGGGGGATGGAAAGGGGATCTCTTTCGAACCAGCGAGATGAACAAGGCAACGAAACATATGCCGATATGGAGCTCCTCCGCCTGGCAGTGCCCCGAAGGGTGTTCACCCTATCGCAAATCAAGTACGTGATCGACAGGCTTTCATGGCTATACGATAACCGTATGCTGATCGGCGGGCTCCGATTCACCTATGAACCACCGGTATTAAGATTCTTCATGGGTAAACTGGAACCCATCACTGATTGGCCCCGGCAACTCATGGCGAAATTCAGGGCCGATTTCGGGGACAGTCTGTAGTGACGGATCATTATTACCTGTCGGAAACAGTGACTTTGCCGGAATCGGTCAACCCTTACCCGTCAACCACCTGTAGGTTAACTTCATAGGAATTCAAATAAAGTGGGTGAGCTTACCGTACGTATCCTGTTCTTTGCACCGGAAAAATGGAATTTTAAGTCTGGGTCTAAGATTTTGTCGTCGGTCTCAACTTATCGCAATACTTTTAATCTTGTCTCTAACAGCCTTATTAATCTTAACAGATAATATCACAATCCATATCATATATCCGTATATATTAATGCGTTCCCAAATTCCCATCATGGGCGTTGGAAGATTGGCCTCAAGGTTTTTACCCATCAGTCCCGCCATCACTCCAAAACAGATAAACAATACCATGGTAACTATTGAATAAATCCGGAACCACCCTTTGAAGGCAACGGCACCCGCTATCATGGCCGGAAACATAAACAAAAAGACTCCAACCGCCGTAACGATACCGTGCATGACATCGGAATAATTTCCGGCTACTCCCCGCAGGTGTATCGGGAAAAAGATGGTGCCAATCAATCCCAGTATTTCCTTTCCGATAATCAGTGCTGCCGCAACTTTCAGACTTCTCCTGCCTTCGGAAGAAAGCCAGATACCTATCCCGAAAGTGTAGATAAGAAAGGCATAAATAATAAAGCAAATAACCACGAATGCCCTGGTTGGCGCATCAATGGCGAAGAGTTCGCTCACAGTTTGTGAGGTGTAATGATAATCTTTCCAGATAGCAACGGATACTAAATCGGTGAGAATATAAAGCACCGATGACAAGATGCCGCATGAAAGAAGAATGGTTTGGAGGCGAGTGGATTTTTGCATGACTTTTCGATAGTTTGTAACTCAAAATTCCAAATAATTCCCTGAATAGCAAAACGTAACTTCTTTGGAATTAGCAACAATGTTCACCTGCTTGTATCGGAGGACATTTTACGGTCCCGAAGCTGCAGTAAACGCAACAATCTCCTGTTAAAGGCCTTAGTACCGTTTTGCATTTTTCGCATTCATAGAAATAAACACAGGCATCGATCGGCATAATTTCATCCTTTGTGTGTCCGCAATTCGGACAGGTCAAAGTTGACAGAAGTTCGACGGTCTTGCCGTTGTATGTTGTGCAGGTATTACAAGCCATGTTTTCTTACGATGAAATTCCCGTTTATGATACCAAAGGTAAGTGTTTTAAGCATTTCAAATTATCTCAATTGACCACCAAAGCACAAGCCCTCTTCCGTGGGCTCGAACCTTAATTCAAACACGATGAAGGATCACAATCAACATCTTTTTTTACGGGGTTCTTTGCCGGTTGGGCACCTTCCAATCCCTTGATTCTGTTTACAATTCAATTGGAGTTTTCCACCTTTACAACCGATTAGCGGTATTTTGAACTTTTGTTTTAAATTTTTCCCAAAGCATTTCCTTCCTCCAGCCAGTTAACTGGAAAATCGCTTCATAGAGCTCTTCGTCAGTCTTGGTCTTGGCCAACATGAGATGTTTTAACCCTTCATCTCCCACTTTGTCATGGATAAGGTCAATTACCAAGCCAAAAAATGGGTAGCAGTTGATATGGCATTCCATCGCCCATTCAAAATTCGCAGAATCAACCTTGAGAAAATCTTTTGCATATTCATAGGCAAGTTCTTTATACACCTTTCCCATGGAACCTGCCAGCCAGACCGGAATGCCTTCATTAACCAGCCAATTTCTTTCACTGTTTTTTGGCATAAGTTGGTGTACCAACTCATGCAAATAGTTGGCTTTAAAACTTCCGCTGATGATAACATTATTGATGGCTTTGCCTTCGGCATAACCGTAGATATAATGATCATATCCCAATAATTGCCCTACTTCGTGACCCCCTTTGACAATATAGAATTCTATTGGTTTTGGCTGTTGAAACTTAAATCTTTTAATGAGACTATCACAAAAAAAATCAGCATTTTTAGCCAGGGAGTCATTAAACAATTCCTGATTGATGAAATGATAAGTTACATATCGAGCCTTATTTTGAAGCCAGTTCTTTGTGTCAATAAAAATTGCATTTGCCAATTTCCATTCATTGTGTTCTTTAATAGCATAGACCCTGGTGATTGCAATCGGATTGTATTTTTGCCAGACCGAATCGGCTCCTTCCCAATATAAAAGGCTCTGTATCAGGTAGCAGCTGTCCCTTTTTTCAACTTTTAGAATTTGTGGTTTGAACAATTTATACAACACTTTTGGTGTCCAGCTTCCTTCTCCTTTAAAAATGGAATTTCTTGAAAAGTCGAAATCGTGATATAATTCTTTCTCTCTTGAGTTCCAGTAGGGATTGTCGTATATAGAATCGGGATTGGATTCAAGGTAATTTTTATAAAGTTCTAGAATGGGTTTTATTTCTGGATTTGAAACAGTATCCGACCAATATCCTGTCTTCAATTGAACTTTATAGTTTTGGCAGTAACCTATCTTGAAAAGGAAAAATAAAATGGATAGAATGACTATTTTCTGCTTCATAAGTCAAAATCTGTTAGGAATCAATTGCTCTATGCGGTGGACCTTTTTTTTTGATTTTTCTATTTCTCGATTTCTTTTACCTGACTCTCCAATATTATGTGGTTCGTGTACCTTTCACCATTATGGACATATTTAAGTACTAAATTTAGCCATTTTTCCCGAAAGCAAGTGCCCCCTTCCAGGGACTCGAACCTTAACTAAAACAAGATGAAGAACCACAAACTACATCTTTTTCTTTGCGGGTTTCTTTGCCTGCTTGGCATCTTCCAGGGGGATACCACCTTTCTGGTCCAGGGTCAAGGCTGGTTTTTGAATGAAAGTATCTTCACCCTGCGGGATCACTTCCCCTGAGGTTATCTGATTGGAACCGGTGTAGCAGTCCTCACAGGATATGAAGCCTATTAGATTTTATTCATATCTCAATGTTTCTACCGGGTTTCTTGTTGCGGCCCGGAAACTCTGCCAGCTGACCATTGCTAGGGCAAAAGAAAAGGTAATGAACCCCGCCAGCACAAAAATCCACCAGTTTCCAGATGTTTTATAGGCGAAATTATCGAGCCAGTTAATCGTGAAATAAATGGTAGCCGGACAGGCCAAAATGAATCCGAGCGCTACCCATTTCAAAAAATCGAGGTTGAGCCAGATCATGACCTCCAGAACGGTTGATCCGTTGATTTTCCTGATTCCGATTTCCTTGGTTCTTCTTTCGGTGGCATAGGTTGCCAGCCCCAATACACCCATCAGGGCAATCAGCAAGGCTAAAATGGCAAAGTACAGAATGATTTTTCCAAGCCGGGTTTCATAATGATATTTGGCAGCCAGCTGATCTTCAAACCAGGTAAACGAAAATCCCCGATTTCCCCTGAATTTGGCCCAGGTATCCTGTATGAACCGTATTGTTTGGGCCTGATTGTGATCGCTGATCTTAATGCTTAAACTTATGATTGCCTCTGGACTGTTCAGAATTAGTATGGGTTCAATCTGATGGTGCAGCGATTTGACATGAAAGTCCTTTACCACCCCGATAATGACATACCGGTTGTTTAACCGCTTGCCAACCGGATTTTCTTCACCCATCAATTCCTTCGTTTTTTCGTTAATAACAACCGGAATCGTATAAGTTGAGGATTGACCGGTTTTTATTGCCTGATGGCTTTTTTCGGCATTCGACCAATAATCGGCATAACTATACCTAAGGAATTCTCCTGAAATCATTTGTATATCATAGGTTTTGGCAAAATCCTGATCCACCCAGACGTTTCTCATTTTAATCGAATCCCGTGAGTTCATTCCGTTCCATCCAACCGTTTCAAACCAGCTGCCTTCCAGAGGTAAACTGGTGCATGCTGATGTACTGAGGATATCGGGATTCTTTATCAATTCCGATTTAAACTCATCTACTGAGTACCAAAGGCCGGTTGGGATGACCAGGATATTGTTCTTGTTCAGACCCAGTTCCTTTTTATTGATGTAGGATACCTGCTTCAATACAATTCCTGATGCTGCAATCATAAAAGTTGCGGCGATGAACTGGATTACCACCATCACAGAGATGAATCCGGCTCTGGATCCTGCAGGATGTCCTCCTTTGAATATCAATACCGGATTAAATGAATTGAGATAGACAACCGGGTAAAGGGCAGATAATACACCGGTAACCAGGGCAATACCTATCAGGGAGCAAATAAAGGCGGGAGTCAGGTGCCAGACAATTTCTTTCCCGGCAAGATTGTTGAACCATGGTAGAAGAATGGATACCAGCAAAATAGCCAAAATCATCGCGAGCATCGTTTGCAAAAGCGTTTCCCCTAACAGTATTTGTCCGATTTTTAACCGTGAGGCTCCCAGGGTTTTCCACATACCGATTTCAGTAGCCCTCTCTGACGACCGGGCGGTGGACAAAGCCGAGAAATTGAAAGCCGCCATGAGCAGGATTAATACTGCCATCCCGGAGAATATCCAGATGTATTTTTTATCGCCCTGATTTTTATCGTACTGATAATCATAATTGCTGTTCAAATGAATATCGGAAATCGGCTGGAATGTCAGACGGTCGGAACGGTTGGCGTATTTGACTAAAAGACCTGATAACTGCTCTTTAGCGGTTTCGTCCAGAACCGCACCTTTCCGGAGTTTCAAATATACACTGGTACTCTCTCCGCTTCGCCAGTTGGATTTGAACGTGGATTGCAGCATGGAATTGTTTTCCATCAGCGTAATCATCCCAAATTCAAGATGGGTTTGATCCGGAATCCGGATCACACCTCCGACAACATAGCCCGTTGTTCCGTAATTTTTACTGACCAGGTGTTTGCCCAGGGCTGGTTCATCACCGAATAGTTTTTTTGCCACATCCGCATTGAGGACGATTGCATTGGGTTGATTTAATGCAGTTACCGCGTTCCCCTCGATAAATCGAAGGCCGGTAAAAATGTCGAAAAAGCTTTTATCCGTGTAGGCAGGTAAAATCTCTATGGTTCGGCCATCCAGTTCAAGCGGCATCAGGGATTCCAGTTTAATGAAAGTTGCTTTTTCGATTTGAGGGAAATCCTTTGTTAAAACATTTGCCAGGGGTATTACCGTACCGGGAGTTCTGACAATTTCCTGTCCCTGCTTTCTGAGTGTCACCACCCGGTAAATACGTTGGTGATCAGCATGCATTGTGTCAAATGAAAATTCATCAAATACCCATAAATAAATCAGCAGACTGGCAGTTATGCCAATCGTGAATCCGATCAGGGTCACCAGGGAATAGACAGGTTTCTTGCGAAGTGTCCAAATGAAATGGGAAATGAATTGATTCAACATTTGGCTCTATTTTACTGTGATAATTAAGTATTCATATGGGTTTGCACGACTCACCAGCTCTTTCAGCACTTGACTGGTGCTGCCCGATTCCTCGATTCTCCTTCTGAGTTGTGCCATCGCAAGTTGTTCATACGGTATACCTTCCGGGGTAATTCCATCGGGCCAGAAATCCACACCCTGGTCGATATCGTTCACTATTTTCAACGCATGATTCATTGGCCAAGTCATTTCTTTGACCGGCCCGGCTGCCTCATCCTTTTGAATGTGAACCAGATCTCCGGTTTGCTTGAAGTAGATGCAGCGGTTATACTTCAGCGTCCCCTGTCTGGCGGTATTCGGACAGGAATAATCCTGCGTGTATTCGATAAAAATGTGGTTTTGAGATTCAACGAATGTGCTGTTCACAAACTTATCAGCCAGGCTGTACCTGGGATCGATTCCTTCCAAAGAGGAGGAAATGCCCCGGCCCCCATAACCGATCACATATTTCGGAATGAGTTTATCAGGCAGCTCCAGCCGAAAGATTGTGTCATTAAATCTTGGCCGGTAGTGGAAACTCCCATTGAGTGAATACCTGTCAGCCTCTTCAGTCCCACGACCCACCGTATTGGTGTAGTTTATGATCGGATCGTAATCGGTGAACGCACAGGTGGTATCGCCATTTAAAGAATGAATGGTGAGAATGTTATGGACTGTTTTGCTTGCCATTTTGTCGCGGATGTCGCCATAGGTTTGATCATCAAAAGGATAAAAATTGAGTATTCTCTCAGATGCATCAAAGGCCCTGACAGGTTGCCCCAGGTGAAAATTCTCCACTGTCTCCGTTCCAGGTACCGGGTTGGGCAATGAGGGTAGGTATTGATCGGGCTCGAATGTGATGAGCTGGCCGATATTATTGGGGTAATCCCGGTACTGATAGAACAGCTTGTCGCCAACTGCCTGTATGTTCCCCACATTACCATAATACTGCTCCATGGTGGTGCGTCTGACTACAACCATTGACACTCCGCCACTGGTTTTAAAATCTGCTGGTTCCACTTTGTTCTGACAAATTTCCTTAATAAACCCTCCGCTGCGGTTGAAACAAGCTATACTTTTTTGTGTTTGTGCATAGATATAATTTGGGGTAAACACCAGGTGGCACCCGAACATAAAATAGGCGGAATCAACTGGATGTGCCAATCTAACATATTCAATCTCCCGTCCGATTTGCGAAAGTTTGATCTGTTTGACGGATTCCCTCGATTTGATAATATCCAATAAAACAGGAGGAAAGGACTGGTCATACATCCTTTTCCCCTGAAATTTGATGCCGGAAGATACGGTTGAAGACTTAATCTCTTTTTTGTTCTCTTCCAGATGAAGGGCTTTTTGCTCTTCCTCAGCCAGGATTTTTTCAGTTAGATTGGCTTCGTCCGAATTCAGCTTGTTCCGATGATGGCATCCGCATGTTATACCCAGGAAAAGGATAGCCATTGAAATAAACAGCATGCGTATGGTATGAGAACACCCTCCCATCCTGTGGAGGATCCCAAAAGAATGTGATATATTAAGATTCAGCATAGTCTGTTATTTTACAAGAATGATTATCAGGCCATTCGCTTTTCCAAGTTTGGCAATTTCATTCAGCTTTTTGCTTCGTATAACTGATTCCTGAATTTTTTTTTTGAGTTCGCCGTCCGTAATCTGCATGTAAGCAATTCCGTCCTCCGTAATGCCATCGGGCCAAAAATCCAATCCCTGATCCAGGTCATTCAACAATCCCATATTTGGGGAAGTTGGCCAAACATTTTCTTCGGGTTGAACCGGTTTGGCATCTTTCATAATATGGATTAATTCCCCGGATTTTTTAAAGTAAATACAGCGATTGTATTTCAGTGTTCCTTTTGCAGCTGTATTCGGGCACGTAAAATCCTGTGTGTATTCGATAAAGATGTACCTGTCGGAATCTATGATCTGGCTATGCACAAACTTATCGGTTAATTTGTATTTGGCGTCGATGCCCTCCAGTGTAGAAGGTATTCCCCGGTTCCCAAATCCAATCACGTATTCCGGAATGAGTTTATTGGGTAGCTCCACACGAAAAATCGTATCGTTGAAACGGGGCCGGTAATGAAACCGGCTGTTCAGATAATATGGGTCCCCATCCTCAACTCCCCGACCAACTGTATTTGTATAATTAATGACAGGATCATAATCAGTGAACGCACAGGTAGTATCGCCATTCAAGGTATGTATCGTTAGGATGTTATGGACTGATCGGTTCGCTAATTTTCCGGAAATTTCCCCATAGGTTTGCTCATCCAGCGGAAATAAATCAATGTATTTGTTTGTCATTACAAAACTCCTGACCGGCTGACCCAGGTGGATTTTGCCCTGATTGGCCTCAACCGAAGCGCAAACCTGCAAAGAAGGTAGAAATTGATCCGGCTGAAAAACAATCAATTGACTAACATTTTTTGAATAATCCCTGTACTGATAAAACAGTTTATCACCAATCGCATTAATATTCCCGACATTACCGTAATAAGTCTGCATAGAGGCAGATGAAACGATGTCTATAAATGACCCATTAAGAGCATTATGTTTTACAATATCACCCTTGTTTTCACAGATCTGCTGAATATACCGGCCGATCCGGTCGAAACAGGCTATACCCTGATGGGTTTTTGCATATATATAGTTTGGGGTGAAAACCAGTTGTGCATCATCCTTCACGAAGCTGGAGTCGATTGGATGAACCAAGTGCACATACTGAATCTCCTGGCTGATTTGGGATAGTTTGACCGGCCTAACCAATTCCCTTGATTGGAGGATATCGAGCGACACCGGGGGATGAGGATTATCCGATATTCTTTCCCCCTGAAATTTGATTCCCGCTGATGCACCGTTGTTCTTAAGCAACCTCATCCGCTCTTTTAAAATCAGGATTTTTTTTTCTTCTTCGGAATTGATTGTATGACTTAAGAGTGTTTCATCCGCTTTCAGCCGGTTCCTGTTATAGCAGGAAGGTAATGCGGTAATAATGAGTATTACTACTCCACCAATCACAAAATATTTCAAACAGGCCAGTGTTTTCATTTTGCCAGAATTATAACCGCATCATGATCAGCCAAACCTTTAATTCTCTTGGATACTGATTGTTTCTTGAATTTCTGCCCGGTACACCACATGTAAGGAATTCCTTCTTCATTCACACCATCCGGCCAAAATGGGGGTCCGTCGTCGAGATCATTCACCATACCGCCTTCAGATGTTTTAATACTGCTGAGATGATAAATCTGATTGCTCTTTTTATCAAACAGGGTATAGAAATACCGGTAATTCCCCGACCGGTATGCCTTTCCAACCACATGGTTGCGGGTATAAACAAAGAATAGGTAGCGGTTGGTTTCGAAAAGTTCATTACACAGGTTTTTCTGACTTAGATCTTTGGTAGATATGAGTCCCTCCATAAGTCCGACTTTCCGGCTCCCGAAGTCAAAAACATATGCAGGCAGCAGGCGATTCGGCGGGATCACCCGGAAGAGAGTGTCATTGTGAGCTGGTTTAAAAGATAAAAGCTTATTAAAATGATAACTGAATTCCTTATCAGTATTCCTGTACGGACCACCAGGGTAATTCACGATACGGTCGTAATCCTTGAATTGGCAAAGGGTATCGCCGGTTGGCCCATAGATCGTGAGCAAATGGCCATTACTTCCTGACGTCCATTTACCCATAAGAGAAGCCCACAACCCATTTTTCAGTTGATAGACTTGGGGATCGAATGCATAATCAGTTCTCTGAAATCGTTGGACAGAAGTTCCTTGTGCAGGGTTCTGCGCCGATGTTTTGTCAGTTTCGGTTTTTTCAATATTCAGCAAGGCCGGATCCACCTTCATGATGGTTACCTGATTAGCCGGACCATCGAGCAGGGTATAAAGAAAAGTATTATCCAGTGTGGAGATTTTCATGAATGGGAGTCCGACTAATTCATGCATACTATAGCCTGAAGCAACGCCATTCGTGATGGTCAGCCCCTGGTTCTTAACAATAGTCTTGATATAATTCCCTTTACGGTCGAATAATTCTATACCCTGGATACCATAACAAACAATGTAATCGGCTCCCATAATGATTCGGGTAAATCCAAGGAACAGGGTAGAATCCAGGGGAGGTTTTAAAACAATGTATTCCAATTGATCGGCTATCTCCGAAAGCTTGAATTCCTTTTGCGGCAGCGAGTCGGTGAAATGGAATACTACAGGAGGCCGGTCTGGATCAACCGAACGGACCTCTTTGTATTGAAAACCCTTGGGCAGCCTGGCTAGCGAGTCACATAATTTCTGAGCTTCCTTTTCCCGCTCAACTTCCTGATTTTGCTGAACCTGAATTTGGGAAATCAGGGCATTCTCCGAAAGGGATGGGTTCTTGTGGTTTTTGCAGGAGGATGCAGTCAGAAGCATGGCTGTTATCAGGAGCGGAGAATATCTGAAAAAATACCGCATGTTTTTCATAATCTAAACGTTACTGTCCACTATTTACCTTAACGCCTTATTATTCATTTCGCAATGCATCCACCGGATTCCTTGAAGCCGCCCGGTAACTCTGCCAAACCACCGTCAGAATCGAAATCACCAGGGTAAATAAACCAGCCAGAACAAAGATCCACCACGATACTGGTGCCTTATTGGCAAACCCTTCGAGATACCTTAAAATGCCATAATAGGCAACCGGAACGGCAACCACAAAGGCAATCCCGAGTAATACCAAAACCGATTTGGTGAGGTAAAAAACTGTTTCCCAAGTACCTGATCCATTGGCTTTACGAATGCCAATCTCCTTAAACCGCTGTTGTATATCATAAATGGAAAAACTGAACAATCCGAGGGAGGAAATAATTAAGGCGATGATGGCAAATATCGAATACACCAGAACCAGCTTTTTATCTTCGATGTAAAGTTTTGCAATGTCGTCTTTAACAAATTGATAGGTGAATGTCATTCCCGGATTAACCTTTTTGTACAGTGCCCCGAGGAATTCAATGGTCTCAGTTTCCTTCCCTTTGGTGATTTCCACCATCAGGTCATTATCTGTTTTGTCGTCGAAATAGTAAAACACCAAAGGCTGAATGTCCTTTGATAAGTGATCAGTTGCAAAATCTTCAACTACTCCGATAATCTTATTCGAATCCCTCCAATACCGGTTTGCAATCTGGCATTTCGAGATATCATCGACTCCTAAAAACTGTTTCGCTTTTTGATTGATCACGATCTTATCACCGCGGCTCTGGTCCTTGTCGGATTCAAAGAACCGGCCTTCTGCCATTTTTAAA
This sequence comes from uncultured Bacteroidota bacterium, assembly GCA_942493265.1. Lineage (GTDB taxonomy): Bacteria > Bacteroidota > Bacteroidia > Bacteroidales > UBA12481 > UBA12481. The sequence goes on along the minus strand of OW818688.1, from coordinate 4,769,584 downwards.
CCAAATAGATCCTTAAAAACCGGGGTAACGATCATGATAGAAGCATCCTGAAAATCCTGACCGGAATTCATGTTTTTCAAGGGCGCTCTTGAATTGGTCAGGGGCGAATGTCCGAAACAAAGGTTTTTTAAATTTGGATTCTTTTTGATCTCATCAATCACAAATTGCTGGTTGGAGAGTTCTTTATTACGCTTTAACTTATAGTCGGCCATGGCCTTCTTCTTATCGTCCTCAGAACCGGCCCAAAGCGAAGACATATCAACTCTGGTAAAGAAAGGAATGGCGATAATGTTATTCTGCCTGAAACCCATATCACGGTTGAGCATGAAATTCAATTGCCTGATAAAGAACAGCGAAACGATTATCAGCGCTATTGTCACGGCATACTGGATAACCATAGAAATCCTTCTCGACAGCATTGCTTTTTTGCCGGTCGATATGACCTTGATGAAGGATAGCGGATTGATCATTCGATATCGTATGGCGGTAATTGCTGAGGTTAACAGAATCATTATCAGCGAAATTGCAATCAGCAACGAGATATCAATCAAAGGAAAAACCGGAAGATCTTTCCCCAGTATAACCGGAGCATAAGGCGCGAGCAATGAATAGATCAGGATTACCAAAAATGCGCTGATCCCGATAGAAATAAAGTTTTCTTTCAGGAATAGCCCGGCCAGATATCGTTTTCCTGCCCCGTGAACACATAAAATCCCGATTTCCTTAGCTCTCTTTTGCAGGCTGACCTGGTAAATGTTCAGATAATTAAATGTACTGACGCCAAATAAAAGAAATGCAATCAGGAAAAGAATTTTAAGAGATTTATTATTCCCGTATTTGATAAATCCACGGATTCCTCCGCTATTCGGATCGAAATAGAGATTCTTATAGGGTTTGTACTCCATGATACTTTCTGAAAACTGTGGATGATCCTTCCCTGCATGGATTACCTTGGTATTTAAAGCATGGAGATCGGCGTTGTTATTCAGCCTGATAAATTCCACCGAGCCCTTCTCCCAGAAATCCTTAATCTTTTGGGATACAATGGCTTCAAATTGAAATGAGCTGTTGCCTTGGAGCTCATCCAGGATCCCGGTCACAGTTAAACGCTTGTTCAGGAATTCCATGGTTTTGCCCATGGGGTCCTCCGTTCCGAAAAGTTTAAAAGATAAAGCCCTGGTAAGGATGATCCCGTTTGAATTCGCAAGAATGCTTTTGTAATCACCGCGCCTTAACCTGAAGGTAAAGATTTCCGGAAATGCAGAATCGATCGCGATCAGGTGCACAGGATACTTGGTGTTAGCAATCATCATAATCGCGGCATCGTCCACACAAATTGCCGTGCCATCCTTGATTTCGGGTAAACCGGCATAAGAGAATTTGAAAAATGACCTGGAATTGGAAATTTCTGCCTCGCTTAAAGGTGTGGTACGTACCGTTGCATAACAGATTTGGTCATAATTCTTTTGAAACTTATCTGTATTCCACTCGTAAAGCGTGATTTTAAAAAGGATAAAGGTGCTGGCCAATCCAAGGGCCAGGCCCAGAATGTTTATGATGTTATAAAGCCGGTTGGCTTTCAGAATTCGCCAGCTTTGCGATAAGGTTGAGATAAACAGCATGTCAGGGAGTTTGGGTGGTCACATATTCAGGCACTACAGTTCCATCGAAAAGATTGATGATCCGGTGGGCAAAACCCGCGTCATGTTTGGAATGCGTCACCATAACGATGGTTGTTCCAGCTTGGTTGAGTTCGGTTAGTAGGTCCATTACCTGGTCGCCATTCTTTGAATCGAGGTTACCGGTGGGTTCATCGGCCAGAATCAGTCTGGGATTGGCCACTACGGCACGGGCAATGGCCACGCGCTGCTGCTGACCACCAGATAATTGCTGGGGAAAGTGCTTGCGACGGTGGCTGATTTTCATCCGGTCCATCACTTCGTTGACCATCTCTTTGCGCTGGTTGGGTTTTACCCGCAGGAATAAAAGCGGCAATTCGATATTCTCAAAAACAGTACGTTCATCAATCAGGTTAAAGCTTTGGAAAACAAAGCCAACGTTGCCCTTACGGAATTGGGTGCGGTTTCGTTCCGATAATTGTCCTACCTCTTGCCCGTTGAAAAAGTACTTCCCGGAGGTGGGATTATCCAATAATCCCAGCACGTTCAATAAGGTTGATTTCCCGCAGCCGGAGGGCCCCATGATAGCCACGAATTCACCTTCGCTCACGGTAAGGTCAACATCGAGCAATGCCCGGGTTTCAATCTCATCGGTTCGAAAGATCTTCGAGAGTTTTTCAGTTTTGATCATATCATTTGAAGATTAGTTTTTCAGCATTACCAAAGGTTCCATAACCCGAGCTAACTACCCTTTCCCCTTCGAGCAATCCATCGAGTATCTCATAATACTCCGGATTCTGCTGCCCGAACCGGATTGCCCTTTTCGAGGCCGATTTTCCTTCCGGATCCATAACGAAAGCCCATTGCCCGCCTGTACTGTTAAAGAAACTGCCTTTTTTCAACAATAGCGCGGTTTTCGACTCACCCAATTCAAGATTGATGAAGAAATTCTGACCGGTACGAAGGTTATCCGGCTTATCGTCCTTAAATATTAAATCGACCTGAAATTGGCCATCCCGAACCTCCGGATACACCTTCCGAATGGATAATTCATATATCCGTCCCTGGCGTTCCAGGCTTGCCGGCAGGCCGGTCCGTACTCGATCGATGTAGTGTTCATCAATTTTTGCCGAAACTTTAAAATCCGATAACACATTGATTTGGCCGATGCTGCTTCCTTGGCTGATATTTTTTCCGACTTCCACATCCAGACGGCCCAGCTGTCCATCAACGGGAGCCTTCACATTCAGTTCATCAAGGCGGGCATACACAAGTTTCAGGGTGGCTCTCATTTGCCGGAGATCAATGTCAAGTTGCTTCATGCTTGTTTCCGATAACAGCGAATCCTGAGTCGCCCTCTGTTGCGCGATATTCATCAGAGCCTGAGCCTCCTGGTATGCTTCATTGGCCTTTAAAAAATCTTCTTTCGGAATGAGTTTATCTTTGAAAAGATCCTGGAACTGCTCCTTTTTTCGCTTTGCTTGCTGAAGCGTGTAAAATGCGCTGGTTAATGAGCTTTGAGAGGCCATCTTGCTTGATTCGTAATTGATTTTTGTTGTCCGTAGATTGTTTTCTTTCTCGGCAAGTTGGGACTCACTCATCAGAATATCCTGGTGAAGGTTCTGATTTTCTAAGGTGAGTATTATGTCACCGGCATTAACCATCGATCCTTCCTCAATCAAAAGTTCTTTCACCCTGCCACTTTCCGAAGCATCGAGAAAAATTGTTTTAATGGGTGCCACCTGACCGTTGATATCCGTATAATCTTTAAACTCACCGAAAAACACTTCATCAATGGTGATTTTATCTTGTTCCACATTAAATCGGGATGTGTGTTTTTTGCTAACGATCTGAAACATCAAAAAGACCAGAATTCCAAATCCGGCCAGGTACATAATATGTATGAGTCTGAACCCTTTTTTCTTTTCCCTTACACTGTCCATTGCTTCCATTCTGTCTGTCGTGTTTATTGCATTCCCGGAATGGGAATACCCTGGTAGTAATCAATTGTTCTTCTGGTAATTTCGTATTGCAGGCTTGTGCTGAGCAATTCCGATCTGGCTGATGCCAGTAAGTTTCTGGCTTGGCTCACTTCATACTGATTGGCCAGCCCTTTTTCGAATTTTTTTCGCGAAACTGCATCTGCCGCTTCAAGGGCTTTAACCTGTTTGGTTCCTTGATTGATTTCCATCATCAGGGCAGACAGCTTTTTCCAATCCTGATAAATTCTTTGAAAAAGTTTCTGCTGTTCCTGCATCAGGCTAAGTTCGCTTTCTTTTACCTGAATGCGGGCCAATTTGGTCTGCGACCTGTTTTGGCCTTTATTAAATATCGGAATACCCAACGAGAAACCAAGATACTCGGATGCGTTATTCGACATCTGGTCCCTAAAGGGAATTACATTACCTTCAGAATCTTTCCGGGTTTGATAAAAACCAGTACTGGTTCCGGCATAAAAATGAAGCGATGGATAAAAATTGCTTTTAGCCTGTTGCAGGTTAATCTTCGATGCCTGAACATTTGCCCGGGTACTCTGAATTTCGGGAAGGCGACTGAGTGCAAGGTAATACAAAGAATCAACGGGATGTTCCAAACGGATTGCCGATTGGATGTCTGGTATTTCCATCCTGACAATGAATGGCAGCCCGGTATCCAGATTCATGAGCTGTTTTAATTGTAACACCGCCTGCTCATATTCATTCTGTGATTTGATCCTTTTCAATTCCTCGGTTGCCACCGTTGCAGTAACTTCCAGAATATCCGATTCCGCTTTCAATCCATTCCGGATCATGCCTTCCACATAGCCCTGGTTCCATCGGCTTTGTTCCAGCAGACTATCGGAAATATCAATTAATCCCTGAAAGAAAATGACATTGTAAAAAGCATTCATGATCTGGAAGGAAAGTGTCGCTTTTAACGTTTGCTCATCGAATTGCCCGGCAGCCATCAGGTTCTTTGAAAATGCAATTTCATTGATCTGGCGAAAACCCTGGAAAAGAGAAACCGAAGTGCTGGCAGAGAATGAATTAGATGAAAAAGATTGATACACCACATCATTGGTGATCGGATCGATGGATTTGCCAAAACTTGCCCCATAACCCGTACTCGCACTGAAACCCGGCAATAGGTTGCGTAAGGTTTGCCGGTAGTTTTCCTCATTCCGCTGATTTTTCAATCTGGCTTTCTGTATATCAAGGTTATTGGTCATGGCATATTCAATACACTTCTCCAAAGTCCATGGTTCCTGCGCCAGTGAACTGCTGGCAAGGCTGAATATCAATAAGGAAACCAGGTAAATGTGGATTCTCATAAGTTGATTGCTTTGTGGATAAAATCCAATATACATGCCAAAATATACAACTATCATATATACAGCATATTGATTAAGTAGTCGGCAGGTTGGTCAATGGATTTGTTAAATAAATAGACATAATTGTGTAAAATTCTTATACAATATCTTGTACGCAGGATTAATTCCCCCTAATTTTATACGAAAATGTCGCGTATGACAACTGGAAGAATACTTGTGGTGGATGATAACCGAAACGTACTCAAGGCTTTGGAAATCTTACTTCAGTTTGAGTTCGAAAATATCCGCACCCTTAAAAACCCCAACCAGATTCCTTCGGTACTGGAAAAGGAGGATTTTGACCTGGTTTTGCTGGACATGAACTTCAGTGCCGGGGTGAATACCGGCAACGAAGGGTTGTACTGGCTCGATCAGATCAATTCGATCGATCCGTCGCTCAGTGTGGTTCTGATCACTGCCTTCGGGGATGTTGAGTTGGCGGTGAATGCAATCAAGAAAGGGGCTACTGATTTTGTGCTGAAACCTTGGGACAACCAGAAGCTTATGGCGACCTGCCATGCTGCCCTTGAGCTGAGCCGCACCAAACGGAAATTATCCGATCTGGAAGATAAGCAAAAGGCAATCAATGAGGATCTTAATCAAACACATCAATCAATCGTTGGCTACTCAGCCCCATTGATGAAAGTGGTGGGAATGGTACGGAAGGTTGCCAAAACTGATGTCAACGTGTTAATTACCGGCGAGAACGGTACTGGCAAGGAGCTGATCGCCCGCGAAATTCACCGCTTGTCGAGCAGGAGCGGCATGATGCTCGTTAGTCTCGATATAGGCTCGCTCACCGAATCCTTGTTTGAGGATGAACTGTTCGGTCATAAAAAAGGGGCTTTTACGGATGCTTATGACGACCGGGTCGGCAAAATTGAGACCGCTCACGGTGGCACCCTGTTTATTGATGAAATCGGGAACTTGCCCATTTCACTGCAGTCCAAGCTTCTTTCGGTGATCGAAAACCGGCAAGTGACCAGGATCGGATCGAATAAGGTGAAACCGGTGGATATCCGCTTGGTCTGCGCCACGAACAAAGACCTTCCGGTAAAGGTTAGTGAGGGATCCTTTCGGGAGGACCTGCTGTACCGGATCAACACCATTGTTATTGAAGTGCCGCCACTGCGAGATCGGGGTGATGATATCCTATTGCTCGCCAATTTCTTTCTCAGCAAGTATTCCGATAAATACAACAAAGGGAAAATGTCGATCAATCCGAAAGCCAGCGAAGACCTGCTGCATTATCACTGGCCGGGAAATGTGCGGGAGCTCAGGCATACGATTGAAAAGGCTGTTATTCTTGCAGATAGCAAGGTCATTCAGCCTGAAGACCTATTCATCAAAGCCAGCCAATCCATCAATATGGAAAATCCCAAAACCCTGATCGAGATGGAACAGATGATGATCCGGAAAACGATCGACAGGTACAAGGGCAATATCAGTGCGGCAGCTGATGAACTGGGGATTACCAGGCAAACACTGTATAACAAGATGAAAAAGAGCAATTAATAATAATACTGTCATGGCGAGCAAATACTATTATCACATGATGATGATCAGGCTCCTGCTGATCGTGTTTACCACTTTTCTCCTATGGTGGTCGCTGGGTAATTGGCCTTTGGCGCTTGTTTCGGCAGTTTTGCTGATCGCCCAGGTGACAGCATTGCTCTTTATTATGAATCAGACCAACCGAAAGATCTCCTTCTTTTTCGAAGCCATAAAAAATGACGATTCAACCCTGTTTTTCCCTTTGAACACAAATAACCGAACGATCAGGGAACTCAACAACAGCCTGAACGAGGTAAATGAACTGGTTAAACAGATACGCCAGGAGGTTCAGACCCAGGAAAAATATTATCAAATGCTGCTTGAACAGGCGGAAACCGGGATACTCAGCATCGATGAGAAGGGACATATCAAATACTCCAATCGAGCTGCCCGGAATTACCTGCAGGTTGAAACCCTTACCCACATCAACCAGTTTCAACGAATCGACCAGGGATTGTGGGAGGTATTGAAAAGCATGGAACCCGGACTGAAATATCACCTGAAGTTTCAGACTGAAAAGGACAGGTACGATATCTCACTGAAATCGAGCCGAATTATGGTAAAAAATCAACCGATCCAGCTGGTGGTTTTACAGGATATCCGGTCTGAAATGGAAGACAAGGAATCGGAATCCTGGATAAAACTAATCCGCGTACTGACTCATGAAATCATGAACTCCATCAGTCCGATTACCTCTCTTTCGGAGACCCTAACCCATTACCTCTCCGGCCAGCTGGGCGAAGCGGAAAGAAGTATGTCCGACGGGGAAAAGCTGAATAAAGCTGTTACCGGTTTGAATGTGATCCGGGAGCAGAGCCACTCACTGCTGCATTTCGTGGAATCTTACAGGAACCTGACGCGCTTGGCAAAACCAGACATCAAGCCGTTTGCGGCATCCGTTATGACTGGCAAACTCATGTCCTTATGCCAGTCGCAAGATAATTTTTCGGAGGTTGATCTGGTTCTTACCATTGAGCCCCCAGATCATGTGATTGTCGGAGATCAGGACCAAATCGTTCAGGTTTTAATAAACGTTGTCAAAAATGCCTACGAATCCCTTGCTGGTATTCATGGCGCACGCATATTTATTGGAATATCATCATCTTCAAAAGGGACCATTATCACGGTAAAAGATAACGGACCAGGTATCCTTCCGGAAAACCTGAACGAAATATTCACACCCTTTTTTACAACCAAGGAATCGGGAACGGGAATTGGGTTAAGCTTATCGAAACAAATTATCAGAAACCATGGTGGTACGTTGACAGTTCAATCCAAGGTTAATGAGGAAACCAATTTTACCATTGAGCTACCTTGAATCGTGATAATGGTTTTTCAACCGTTTTCCCTGATAGCCACCATTTAATATTTAAGCGATTGAAATGCAAGCTTTAGATTTTCAGTATGTTATTTGCCATTATTTTAAAACTGATCAATATTTAATCGCTTTTTAGTTTAAATATTTAACATAATTGCTAATACTCGATAAATTTGAACCTTTTTAAACGAGGTTCTTTGGCAAAATTTAGTCTCGATGCTAAATCGAGAGATAATGAATCCCTGATGGTCATACATTTCGATGCAAACACTCCGATTCCATTCTCTATGTTATTGAATCCGGTCAGACTAAAATCATTGATCCCATTTATCTGTTTATTGAATTTGCCGTAATCATCATTGCCTGAGATTATCTCAACTCTAAAATGCCCAAAATAGGTTCGGTATATGTTTGGTCGTATCTTAAGGCTATCCAGTAGGGTTTCTACGACAAATTCATACGGGATTAGGCTTTCATAATATTTGCCGTTAAAATGAACATCAGCCGTTTTTTGAAATGCGATGGATTGTCTGATTGTTGTATCAGGATATTCTTCAATGACCTCAAAACTCATGTTGATTTCATTGTAATCGCTTCCAGACCACAATACCCGGAATGGATTATCCGGGACTAAATAAATGAATTGCTGTGCGCTCGAGGGCGACCAAATTACCGGGGGAAAAAGAATCGATGTCACTGATTTGGCTGAGGGTAAACCTGGGACCTCAACCTCAATGGAGATATTCTCAAACGGCAGGATATAATCCGGACATTCTCCTTGTACCAATTTTTTTTTAAACAGGTAAACCTCGTATTCATCGGAATTGAAAAGACCCGAATATTTATCTGTGACCATCATCCTTTCAATAGGTAGGTAGGAACTATCGCCAGAATTATTAAACAAGATGACCTTAATGTGCGACTGATTGAAATAAATGGAATCTTTTTGCCTGGCTGAACTGGAAGGATTAGTTCGACCAGAAAAGAACCTGCCGACTTTAATATAATGTATCGAATCAAACGTCTCAATAATGCTGTAAACGACAGGTTTAGTCTGAAATCCACCAACCTGAATATCCGGATCCTGATCGCATCCGGATTCAACCAGGAGAATTAAAATAAAACTTACAAGTATGGTTTTCATAAATCCTTGACGCATCTGATGGAGAAACCATTTTTATCCGAAGCATTTTGAGAATAAACCTCCTTGTTAAGGCTATTTAAACCCCGATAGATTGAATTTCCTGAGATCCTTGTTGATGTCCAGAATGCAGCCGAAACAGTTTTGCCGGAGAAGGTTCCATTATTCGTTACCTCTCCACCCGGTATTGCAGAGAAACCAGAGGCATTATCGCCATTGCCATTCTCTGCCCAACCTGATTTTGATTTAAGCTTTATGGCCGTTTGAGAGGCGTATTGTTCTAATAAAGCATTCCATTCCAAATCACTGGCAGGTAGATGCCAGTCAGCCGGACAGGCTTTTAAAGCCGCAGGCCAATTATACAATGCCCCATATTGTTTGTAATTATCATTGGACAAGGCAGCTTCTATATCAGAACCCTGATAACCATAGATATAATAACGAGCCTCACTGGCTGATACCTGGGCAGATGGTGCTACTTCGGGTAAATAGGAGAGATTTTCGGTCATCCACATCACCTTGCCAATAATTTTGTACTGGTATTTATGATTGTCCCGGGTGTCCGTAAACTGACCTGTCAGCGCCAAAGTTTGTAAAGTCAGAGGTAATTGCATCTCAATTTCTTGAAAATTAGAGGATTGTATTAAATCGAGATAACGGATTTCGCTGGTTTCCGGTTTAGTGACCAGAATTGTCCTTTCTCCAAAAGGAATATACCAAAGGCGGTAAAATCCGGATGAATTTGTCGTTGAATTGAGCTTACTTTCAGAACCATCCGGATTTAGAACAACTACTTTGGCATTTCCAATTGGTTGCCCGGTCGGACTTTGAACTATCCCGGAAAGTTTGGTGGAATACATTACTGAAGTTATTTCAGGATTAACAGTAAGTGTGCGGTTTGCCGGTACACTCACTGTTAATTCAGAATTCGAAAAGTCCTGTTTAGCAACCATTAACGTACACACTATTGCTGGAATTCCTGATAATTCAAAATATCCGTCTTGATTGGTTCGTGTAGTTTTGGTATCCTCGGTAACAGTTACACCTTCAACCGGGATCTTGAAATTGGTATAATAAACATGCCCCGAAACATTGCCAAGATCCGGATCTTCCAGTAATAGATTTATGTCTTTCTTAACCTCCTTTTCGCCGTCAGAAATTACAAGATTGACAGTAATGGGTTTCCCAGCTCCGGTAATCGGCGATTTCCACTGAATTTCCTTTTTGTCTATATCAGAAAGGAAGTTGCCTTCGACAGCTGACCAATGATAGGTGATTTGGTCACCTTCATTGTCAGATGCTGTCACCTTAAAGGTAAAAATTGTACCCGCTTTTCCGTTTTCCGGCGTACACTCCAGACTACTTATAACCGGCGCTTCATTTTTCTTGCAGCCTGTCATGAATACTGCCACCGCCAAAAGAATTATAGTTCTCCTCATAATGATAGGTAGAATTAATGCGGGGGCACAGTCAAATTTAGAGAAAATTTCCTTGCATATTATCCAGCCTATGTAATTCCCATAATATCATTCAGTATCTTTACTCTCAATTAGATAGCGTTCATTTCATGGACTGGTTGAATCGATATCGTATACTGCAACCAAACTAAACCGTATGGCCATGACCAAACCATCATTCCTGATTTACGGGGTCGACGACCGGCCGCCGCTGGCTGTTACCATTATTCTTGGTTTTCAGCACATCCTGATCTCGTTCATCGCAATCATTTTCCCGGTCATCATTGTGCGGCAATTGGGACCATCCCTTGCCGACCATGATGCACGTGCATTCATTAGTCTTTCACTTTTAGCCGGTGGGATAGTTACTTTCCTGCAGGCATTGAGGTACCGTGGTTTCGGTTCCGGATATTTATGTCCGGCAATCAGCGGTCCTGCATACCTGAATGCGTCAATCCTGGCGGCTTCCACCGGGGGATTGCCCCTTTTATTCGGCATGACGGCTTTTGTCGGGGTGGTGGAGGCAATATTCTCCAGGTTCATGCACCGGCTACGGGCCCTGTTTCCTCCGGAGGTGACCGGAACCGTGGTGGCATTGGTGGGAATTGTTGTGATTCCACTCAGCATCAGAAGCCTTGTCGGTATCGGATTCAATGACAGTAAGATAGAAACTCCGGAGGTTATGGTGGGTGTCATCACTCTCCTCAGCATGATCACGTTGAATGTTTTTTCAAAAGGGAAATTGAAACTTTATTCCTCAATCATCGGGATGACCCTGGGATACCTTTTATCTTTCGCTTTCGGGATTGTGGACAAGTCTTCGATCGACCAGCTGCACCAGACTTCATTTTTCTCAGTCCCCTATATTCAGCACATGAGCTGGAGTCTGGATTTAAAACTGATGATCCCTTTCACCATTGCGGCGCTATGTTCAACCCTTAAAACTATAGGCGACCTGGCTACCTGCCAGCGAATCAACGATTCCAGCTGGAAACGCACCGATATGAAATCGATGTCCGGAGGAATCCTGGTTGACGGACTCGGCGGAGTGGTTCCGGGTTTAATAGGAGGATACGGGCAGTCCACTTCATCTACCAATGTTGGCCTTTCAGTGGCCACGGGAGCTACCAGCCGGGTTATTGCCTATGCGGCAGGCGCACTGTTGGCTTTTCTGGCTTTTTCCCCGAAACTGGCACACATTTTCATCATTATGCCCAAGCCGGTTATGGGGGCTGTGTTGATTTTTTCCGTCAGTTTTATGATTGTCCAGGGATTTCAGATGATCATGTCGAGAATGCTGGATGCCAGGAAAATATTTGTGGTGGGGATTTCCCTGATACTGGGCCTCAGCGTGGATATGGTTCCTGAAGTCTATAAAAATATCCACCCTTATCTTCAGCCCATTTTCAGTTCTTCCTTATCTCTGGGGGCCGTATCAGCCGTTTTACTTAACCTCCTGCTGCGGATCGGGATCAAAAAGGACTTTTGTTTTTCACTCGATACGGCCGTGCCGGGTTCCGACAAGATATTCACAGTGATGGAGAAACAGGGGCAATTATGGGGCGCCCGCCAGGATTCCATCAATCAATTGTCATCAGCAATGAGCGAAGCGTTTGAAATTATTTCGATCGGAAAACTGAATAAAGGTCCCATAAATGTTCAAGTCAGTTATGATGAGCTTCGTTTGAGGGTTTTAATGGTATATGCCGGCAAGAGCATTGAATTGTATCAAACGCTGCCTGAAGTGGATAAACTGGAAACTGAACCGGAACAGGTGAACCGTTTGTCGGGATATCTCCTTTCCCATTATTGTGAACGGATCAAAATTTCAGAAAATAATGGCATGGTGAAAATCCGGATGCATTTTGAAAACTAATCATTTTGATGTCATCTGCCAGATTTTACTTACTTCGATTGCGGCAGGCTTCAGATTTCCATCAAAATCGATAATTGAAGTGTTCGCTGTGCAGGGATAACTGTCGTGGCCCATCCAGATGATGAACCCACCACATCCCGGAAAACGCTTCTTGCATGCTTTTAAAGCTATTGCCAGACCCTGAGCCTGGCGATCCTGACTCCACTTAACATAATCCTCAAGATTGGCAGGAACTTGTCCCTGGTGCTCTCTTAAATAATCATCCCACTCGATCCACCAGCTAAATGGGTTCCAAAGTGGATTATCCTGATTTGCCGGCAATGCGTTGAGGTTGCCCCTGTATTTGTTTATTAATGCCGCTGATGAGCAGCCTCCGACACCCACTTCGGAATGCATCAGGGCATCATCGAGTTTCCAGAAATTCTCGACTGCCGCCATTGTTTTATCTGATTCCGTAAAGGGCAGGACCCAGGGACCGTGAACATCCCAATTTATCCCTTTGCCGAAATTGTCGAGTCCTTCCCAAATGTTAATGCCTGATGGTGATCCCGGCACAAACCTCCTGCCCGGATCTTCAGCCATCACAATCTCTTTCAGGCTCCGGATCATCGGGTGTTTGTCCGTAACCATTGCCTTGTCGCCATACTCGTACAATTCATTGCCTCCGCACCACAGAAGCAACGACACGTGGTTTTGAATCCGTTTAACATAGCTGCGGGCAATAACGGAGGCGGTTTGAATCATATCCGGCGAATCTGGCGGATAATTATCATAGCCACCTGATGATAACGGGAATTCTTGCCAAAGTAAAAAGCCGAACTCATCACACAGGTCATAAAACCAGTCTTTTTCAATTTTAGCACCTCCCCATACACGAAACACATTGGCACCTAATTCTTTGTAGGTGGTTAACAGTTTGCGGTAATCTGCTTCACGCAGATCGGCAAAATTAGGACGAATGGGTGTCCAGTTAACGCCTTGCAGAAATGTCGGGGTGTTGTTAACCACACATAACCAGGGATCAGCACCGGCCGGCGCATCTTTGTTGGCCTCCCAGCTGATTTTTTTAAATCCAACCCTTTGCCTGATCTCCTGCCGAAATGCCCCGGTTTCATCATAGAGGGTGCATATCAATTGGTAAAGTGGCTGGTCGCCTTGTCCGTTCGGCCACCAGCGTTTTATTTTCAAATTACTCCACACCTTTCCATCACGAATCCGTGTACATGGAACCATTTCATCTATAATAAGATTCCCGTCCACATCCTGTAACCGGACCGACAGCTTCCCTTTGATGGCACTAAAATCCATCTCAGCAGACAACTGCAGTTCTCCGACCTCCTTGATCCTATCTGCCTGGCTTAATACTTTGAGGTTTTCAATACTCACAATATCCTTTTCACCGATTTCGAGTTGAATATCATCCCAAATACCAATCTGAACATTGCGCGGCATCCAATCCCATACATAGTAAAATCTTGGTTTCCAGTCTTTTATTTTTGATGCGTAGGTTGGAACCCCCAAATATCTGGGTGGAGGGTTGAATGCGATCTCAAGGGTATTATCACTTTCCTTTAAAAAAGAAGTTATATCAAAGGTGTAAGGTAGGTGTGTATTGTTGAATTGACCGGCCTCCTGAGAGTTTACCAGAATAAAACCATTGTCATCAAGACCTTTACATACCAGTCTGATTGTTTTTTTTCGAGTGATCCATTCATCGGGAATTTTGACGGAAAATAACCAGCTTCGGTTTTCCACCCATTCGCAATCGTTGTGGTTTAAACCTATATTCCAGTCTTTTATGATACCGGCATTTTTTAAGGCCATCTGCACAGATCCCGGAACAGTTACAGGTATACCCCTGACCTCAGAATTCCGTTTCGGGTTTGGGATGAATTGGGAGGTTCTGAAACTTTCAGGACTAAAGCCCCAAAGCTTCCATTCCAGTGACGAAGTGTTATACGTTTTTTGAATCTGGTTGCTGACAGGTGCGCCGATGCTTTGTGCAGCCAGATATCCTGCCACTGAACTCAAAAAAAGAATAAGTAGATAAGGGATTGACCTTTTACCCAGCAGATGTTGCTTCATGTGAGTGCTCATTAAAATCCAAATATATATTCTAATCCGCTATGCACCGTACCGAATACCCCATGATCTGTCGTTCGGCATTCCTGCGCAGCGCTCCGCCGACAAACCGGTACCAGGCATTTTCCTGGTCCTGATTTGTTGATGTCCAGAAAGTTGTCCATACATATCCGAGAATAAAGGTGCCATTGAAATTCCGCTGGCCGGCCGGAACCGCAGAGAATCCATACCAATTGCCGGATACCGGATAGTCGGGTGGCCAGCCGGTTGATGTCCGGAGTTTCATCTCCCTGTTTTTCAGGGTATATTGTTCGTACACTTCCACTACACCGATGAATTTTTCGAATACTTTCCATTCCCCGTCTGAAGGCAGGTGCCAGCCGGGAGGACAAATATCCTTTCCATTTCCATGATTGTCGGCGTTGGCAGTGGGCCAGTCGTACAAGCAGCCGTATTTCTGATAATATTCCCGCGAAGTGGCTCCCAGCGGATAGGTGCCGCCGTATGCATACACCCAGATACCGGTTTGTTCCTCAGGCGGGCCCACATAAGGAATATAGGCAAGGTTTTCGGCCATCCACGTTTGTGAGCCAATTTTTTTGAAGGGGTACCGATGCCCGTCACGCGTATCAATAAAGTCTCCATCCGGGTCAGGACTGGCATCTATTTTCACGGAGCGGGTTATTTTGGATGTCCGCCCGCCTTTGTCCACCACCTCCAGAATGATTTCCACAGTATCCACCTCGGTATAATGATGCTCCAGGACTAAACTGTCGGAGTAGTCCGTATCCCACTCCAACTCACTGTCGCCCAGATGCCAGCGAACCCTGATCTGGTCGTCGGGATCCGGATCGGTTGATAACGAAGCGTCGAGCCGGAAAGTGGTCAAAACGGTTCCTGTATCCGGAGAAATGGTAAAACCGGCCACAGGAGGCTGATTCTCTGAAGGTGGGATGGTTGGCTCACAACTGATGGCCGTCAGGGAAAGTACCGCCAGCAATACAACATATTCGGTTTTCATTGGTTACTCCGTTAATACAATTTTCTCAGTATACGCGTGTCCGTTGATCATCAGCCGTACATAATAGATGCCCTTGCGGTTCCGGTTCAGATCCAGGGAAAGGCCGGAAAGGTTTTCCTGATATCTCCTGGTCAGACAAACTTTTCCCTGCGTGTCAAACAGGGTAAGCTCAATATCCCCGGCCGGTTTGTTCAGGCTGATCGTAACATTTCCCCGGGCAGGATTGGGGTAGACCGACAGCAGGTATTCGTCAGACGGCAAATCGCCGGGGAGTAGTGAGGAGGAACCTTCGTTCAGCGGACCTGAAAAGGCTACAAACACATCAGTCAGAGTGCTTTCGCCGGAATGCTGGGTTGGATTATCAAGATCAAAATTCAGGAATCCGTTGACATGGCCGGAGATGTATAGTTTCTCACCTTTTCCACCCCAACGGTAAAGGCTGTCGGAAATGCCCATATGCATGATATGGCCTGTCATCCGTCCGATTCTGATCAGATCACGGGAAGGTGAGTAGGTTACCAGAAAGGATTTTTCATCGTCGGTCGGATAATCCATTCGGGTTACGCCCGGCCGGAGGGCAAAATCAACTTCCCCCTGATAGGGACCGCTGATATAGATTTTCCCTGAAGCATCGGCGGTGGCATTTCGGACTTCGGGGAACTTCGGTCCGGCCATTGCCCACAGAAGCGCTCCTGAGGTATCATAGACAGCCAGAAAGTTCTCGAAAATCGGGTTGTCGATGTGCGGGCCATGGTTCCATCGGTTATTGATGAAAATCAGGGAATCAGCCGATGGATCAAAATCCAGCTTACCGAAATACTTACCGCTGATAAATATCCTGCCGCCATAAACTGATGATCGGAATCCTATTTGTATCCAACCTGAATTCTGAATGACCGGGGCTTCCGAGAGCACCTGTCCCGAAGTGTCAATCCCCGACAACATGATATCCGAATTGTAACACTGATAGTAATAAGGCTGAATAACGGATGAGGAGTGAATCCGGTAAAATTGGTTATCCGAGAGATGCAATTTCCCGGAAAGGGATTTCTTCCAGGACAGATTGCCCTGCGGATTCAGTTTGTACAGAAACAGGTCATCGTATACATAAGGGTTTCCCTGACGATCCAGAAACATACCGACCTTTTCCGCCAATAACGGGGATGTCCAAACCCAGCCCGGCTGGCCATACGGATCAAAGCTCTTCACAAAAAGCGTTCTTGGTGACCCCATGATAGGGTCCTGGTGATGCCCGCCGATGTAAATCCGGCCCGAATTGTCCACTTTGAATCTCAGACTGTCAGTAAGCGTGTGCAGGAGGATTGAATGCCTGGATCCATCGAGGAAATCACCCAGAAGAAAGTGATTAACCACCGATTCGTTATAGTCATTGATTTTTTGCCTGACCATGGTAAATACCCTGCCGTTGCCAATCTGGAAATCTTCAACATATTCATGGGCCCCATAACTATACCAGATTCCACTCATGGTTTGTGAAAAGGAAGTTGCGGGCAGACCGAATGCCAGAATGGCAAAAAGCAATAACCTGTTTGCTTTCATTGTGTTACGTTATAAAATGGCGGGGACCTGAAAAGAAAAATATATTAATAAAGATACCTGTTATTTTCCCAAAAGCTTCAGTTTCTGAATAGTTTTGTCATCGAGCAGGTTACCTATGGCATTGCATTCGATCGCAGATCCGAAGTCCTTTTCCGGAGCATTCTTTTTTTCCTTACCCTTGCTGCGTTTCAAAATTTTCGCTGCAGCGTTTCCACGCGATGGAATTGCCCCGATCAGGTCAAAGTTTTCGCTGGTCTGACATTTCCTGAGATCAGATCTGTTTCCAAATACCAGCTGGTCCTTTTCGTTTACCTTCCAGAAGGTTGTCTCAATAACCTGTCCTACACTTGTTTTATTAAACGAATCCAGGTTTTCGAAATTCGATTTGTGCAGTAATCCCACAATTGATCCGCATTCCCATCTGAAGGTATACCCGATATCAATGAATGCACCATAAGTGGCCTTGTGAATAACAACCCCTGTGTATACCTCATTTTCGATCAATTCCGGTTTTCTGAACTGGGGAATTTCCCCGTTAATCAGAATCGAAACAGGATCTTTATTAATCTGGTAGATTTTGCAGAAAAACACCTTGCCGGAAATAAGCGGAAAAACCGCCTGCCAGGCCTCCGGAGTGCCATATTTCCAGGGCATGTGGTTAAATGAAATATAGCCAAATAATCCGGCAACCTTTACTAAAAATCCTTTTTCGCGGATATCACAAATCTTAAATGCCAGATTAACATCCTCATCCTTATGTCTTTCGAGGTTGCCTACAAGTTTTTTGAGATATTCTTTTTTATCAGCCTTGCCAAAGAATGACCTGAGGGTTCTTCTAATTGAAATCCACACTGATTTCAAGGCAAACATGAGGTTCTTTGTTTAGGGTTTGGTTCCTGACCCTAAATGTAGCAAAAATTAGTCGCCTTACTTATCTTTCTCAGCCGGGAATTTCTTTTTCCAGCGCAAGGCTACATTCACCAATGCGATTAACACCGGCACCTCTACCAGGGGTCCGATTACAGCCGCAAAAGCTTCCCCGGAATTAATGCCGAAAACTGAAATGGCTACGGCAATGGCTAACTCGAAATTATTACTTGCTGCAGTAAATGAGATGGTTGCAGTTTTTGAGTATCCGATTCCGGTGCGTTTGGCCATGAAAAAGGATACCGTGAACATGATGAGGAAATAGATAACCAGCGGAATGGCAATCCGAACAACATCCAGAGGCAGTTTAACTATATAATCACCTTTCAACGAGAACATTACCAGAATAGTGAAAAGCAGGGCAATCAATGTGAGCGGACTGATTTTGGGAATGAACTTTTCCTGATACCAGATTTTGTCTTTTATGCGGATAAGCGTAAAACGGGTTATCATGCCGGCCAGGAACGGAATTCCCAGATAAATAAATACACTTTTGGCGATCTGGGCCATCGTTATATGAACTTCGGTGGTTTCGCGCCCAAACCAGCCCGGCACGATGGTGATAAACACGTAGGCATAAACCGAAAAGAAAAGCACCTGAAAGATGCTGTTAAAAGCAACCAGTCCGGCAGCATATTCGGTATCACCCTTTGCCAGGTCGTTCCAAACAATCACCATCGCAATGCATCTTGCCAGCCCGATCAGAATGAGTCCGGTCATGTAATGCGGCATATCCGGTAAAAGAAGAATCGCCAGGAAGAACATGAGGATCGGTCCGATGATCCAGTTCTGGACCAGGGAGAGTACCAGTACCTTCCAGTTCCTGAATACCTGCCCAAGTTCTTCGTACTTGACCTTTGCCAGCGGCGGATACATCATGATAATCAAACCAATAGCTATCGGGATATTGGTAGTGCCGGAACTCATCGAATTCCAGAAATTAGCTACGGATGGGGAGAAATAGCCCCAAAGGACTCCGATGAGCATAGCCAGGAAAATCCACAGGGTGAGGTACCTATCCAGGAAAGACAGTTTTTTCATAATTTGCTAATGGGTTAATGTGCCAATTTGCTAATTAAGACAGTGCTAGGGTTTAATTTTGTTGTACAGGGGGATGAGGTGGTCGTCATAGAAAGTGGATATTAAGCTTTCAACGGGAGCGAGGGGTTTTACGGGGACAAGATCCGTGACTGCCTGATAGTCAAGCCCGGATTGGAACAGGGTTTTGACTGTGCCATCCATCATTCCGGCGATAACCTCTTCAGCTTCTTTTTCGGTCATTCCAAAGGCAATGGCCAATTCTTTCAGTTTCTGGAGTTGGAACCAGAAATAGGTGTGACCCATGGCACTGATCATGGCATAAGCTTCAATTTTGGATTCTTCCACCTCAGGCATGGCGCCAAGGGACTTCATCAGGTTTGTCAGACTCTCACGTGCTGCCGGGCTCATGGATTTGGCATAAAAAACCGGGTTAATACCCTGGTTAATGCAGGAGGAGGCACTCGGATTTATTCGGGCAATATTGGGATAATCGGGTAGTACCGAGGCCATCTTTTCAACGGTAAACTTGGGTGCCAGTGAAACAATTACAGAAGATGTGCCGAGGTACGGCTTAATCGCGTTTAGTGAATCCATCATAAATGGCGGATGCACCGCCAGGAATACCATATCGGATGCAGCGGCTCTGGAAAGATCGTCAGCGCTGACGGAAATATCTGCAAACAACTCATTCAGGTTTTCCAGAACAACCGGATTGGGGTCAAATATTGAGATTCCGTTTAACTTGTTGCCGGAGTTTACAAAAGCATGGAGAAAGATTCGTGTGACCCTTCCTCCGCCGATAAAACCAATGGTTTTCATCCATTTAATGTGTTAATGTGATAATGTGCCAATGTGCTAATTTAAGAAGGGAATGAGGAGAAGCGGTTGCTGATCTGGTCTCGGATTTCGCGGTAAACAGGCAGCACTTGCTCTTCGGTTCCGATGGCATCCGCGGGATCTTCAAAGCTAATGTGAAGGCGGTGTTTCACCTTGCCAATGAAAACCGGACAAACTTCGCGGGCGCCATCACATACGGTGACTACATAATCAAATTCATCGCTGATGAATTGGTCCACTAATTTCGGGTGTTCACCAGTGATATCGATACCTTTTTCCGCCATCACCTTGATGGCAAACCTATTCACTCTCTCTGCCGGCTTGGTTCCGGCAGAAAGTACTTCCCAGTCAGGATGAAAGGATTTTAAAAAGCCCTGCGCCATCTGGCTGCGACAGGAATTTCCGGTGCATAGGATGAGTACTTTCATTTTACTTTGTTTTTTAATAGTGACAAGTGACAAGTGACAAGTGACTGTAACTTGTCACTCGTCACTCGTCACTTCTTATCTTATCTCTGAATTTCAATTGACACATGCATGAACCCGACAAACGGGTGTGATTATCAACCGATAACGGCAATCCGTCACGTTCCCATTCAATCATTCCACCTGCAAGACCTGCGACTTTCCTGAATCCATGGCGAATTAGCAGATCCATTGCCTCACGCCCCTGGATACCGGAAGAATCGGCCACAATGATTTCACGATCCTCCGGGATACGGTCGAAAAAGCACTCAAGCTCCTGCCAGGGACAATAAAGTACTTCGGGAACATCAAATGATTTGTAAGTGATGAGAATATCCGGGCGTACATCCAGGATTATACTGCCTTCCATACATCTTCTCAGCGTTTCCTGAGGTGTGTAGAGCAAATGGCTGCCGACGGAAAAACTCATGACTGGAATTATTTACATCCGCATAAACAGGATGGTTTTTCAGCATTCACTGTGATGCTGAATAGCCCAACTCCACTATTCTTGTATGCATCAAACTGATCAGGACTTAATAACTCAGTTAGTAAAGCCTCGGGCAGATCGATGCGTTTTTTCTTTTTGATTTCAATGTTTTTGAAGCCATTTCGGCTAATGGTATCCAGATATTTCTCAACTGGCAGCGCTCCTGCAATACAACCCGCATAAAGTTCGGCTTGCTCAAGTAATACACCGGGAATAGCCCCTTCAGTTACAACATCACTGATACAGAAATGGCCACCAGGTTTCAGTACTCGCATTATTTCACGAAATGCAACGAATTTATCCGGGACCAGGTTAATCACGCAATTGCTGATGATGACATCGGCCTTATTTGCCGTGATGGGCAGATTTTCAATCTCTCCGAGCCTGAATTTTACGTTGGTGTATCCCAACTTTTCAACATTTGCCTTTGCCCGCTCAATCATTTGAGGGGTCATATCCACTCCGATAACCTCACCCTCGGAACCCACTATCCGGCTGGCGATGAAGCAATCATTTCCTGCTCCGGAGCCCAGGTCGATCACGGTATCGCCTTCTTTTATTCCGGCATGTTCCGTTGGCAACCCGCATCCAAGATTTAAGTCAGCCTCCGGAACATATCCGGCGATTCCGTCATACCCTTCCTGGAAAATGGAATAATCCATCCCTGCATCATCACTGCATCCACATCCGCATCCGCAACCCATATCCTGAGATACGGCTATCTTTCCGTATTTTTCTTTTACGACATCTTTCATGTCATCTGAACCACAACATCCCATAATTGATTACAATAAAATTCAAAAAACAATATCCAAAAATCAAACAGTAGCACTTGTCATCCCCGCCCCCGCCTCCTCGGGGGCAGGCTCCGGCGGGGACCTTTCCGCTCACAACGATTGCTCACATAAGTGTAGTAATCATATAGTATATCCCAACCCCAATAAACAGGACCGCAACAACCCGTCGGAACCAAAGCTCGAAAACTTTGATCTTGTTGTAAATTGATCCAACGCTGCCAATCGCATAGGCGATCATCCAGGCAAAAAGGATCACGGGAAGGCCGGTAGCTATGGCGAATACCAAAGGCAGATAAAGTCCTTGTGCTGATGCGATTGTCATAGGAATCAACATGACAAAATAGAGAACGCCGCTGTATGGGCAGAATCCGAGTGCGAAAACTACACCTAACAGGAAAACGCCCCAATACCCTTTGCCGGCTTGATTTTCCATACGTTCAGTCAGTTTACCGATACCTGGTATTTTCAATTTGATTACACCGAGCATAAATAAACCGATGAGGACTAGCACCGGTCCAAGAATTTTTTCTCCCCATCGCTGGAAGAATCCGGATAATCCAATTTCACCTAACCCAAAAAAGAATAGGAGACCGATCACGGTGTAGGTAAATGCACGCCCGAGCGTATAAATCACTCCTTTCAGTAATACTGCCCTTTTATCGGTTAAATTTTTGCCGATAAAGGCAATGGCACTGATATTTGTAGCGAGCGGACACGGGCTTATGGCAGTCATGAGTCCGAGCAGAAAGGCCGTAAGTATCGGCCATTGAGAGTTTTCCAATAATCCTTGAAGCCAGTCCATGGGTTATTTTAAATACTTTTCAATGTTGGTCTTCATTTCTGCCTTGAGCTTTTCCGGTGCGCTTACAGCATACATAAATGCCTTATCGACTATATCTACCTGCTCCTTGCCATTGGTAATGATCAAAGACTGTCCTTGAACTTTCAGCCTTTTTACCAGATTTTTATTTTCCTTCTCTTCCAGGTTCACCGATTTAAAGATGATATCGCCACTTTTAACCGCCTCGGGGTATAATTCAGCCACGGCATCCTGAGCAACCTTTTCAACGGTCTGACAGGTAGTACATCTGCGTGAGTAGTGAAAATAGTAAACCTCGGTAGGAGTTGTTTTTTTAACTTGTTGTGCGGGCTCATTCGACTGAGCAACAATTGTCTCTGTGATTACTGCCCCGAAAAGCAGCATTGTCGAAAGCATTATTAATCCAAGCTTTTTCATTTTAATCTGATTATTTGGTTAACAACTGTAGGATTTCTTTGGCACTGGGGACATAGCCTTTTAATAAAACCTTTCCATCAACCACCAGGGCTGGAGTGGTCATGACGCCAAAGGACATGATTTCCATTATATCTTCTACCTTGGTTACGGTGGCATCTAACTTCTGTTCTTCAACAACCTCCCGGGTAACTTTTTCAAGGCTCTTGCATTTTGAACAGCCTGTTCCTAAAATTTTGATTTCCATATTTGGGTTATTAACCCCCGGCCTGAAGGCCAGGGTTAGTGATACATTCGTCGGTAACTGTGGGAACAGTATGCAGAAGCTGTGTGAATAATAATTGAGCCTGCTTCCAGTTTTCACGATTAATGCAATACCGGATCTTTGGATACTCAATCGTTCCCTGGATCAAACCGGCAGATTTCAACTCCTTAAGGTGTTGCGAGAGAGTTGATCTGGCAATCGGAAGATCCTCTGCAATATCCCCGCTAAAACAGCACGACTGGGTTGACAGGAGCTCGATGATATAAACCCTGACAGGATGTCCCAGCGCTTTGGCGTAGCGCGCAAGCTGCTCATGATCGTTCGTTAATGATTTACTACTCATTATTTTGATTTCTTATTTCGCAAAAGTACGAAACATAATGATAAATCAATGAAAAATTTTTAAAAAAGGCATAGTGGAACAGGACATACAAATAAAATCCTCCGGAAGAACAACACGTTATAATTAACATGTCTTTAACAAGCAGTTTAGCAAAGCGGTCTTACCTTCGCATTACATATATAATTCACAAACATGAAAAAATTACTGGTCTTATTCTCATTGCTGGTTTTTGTCGGGGTTTATGCTGCTCCGGCTCTTACCATGCCTAAAGAAACAGCTGCAAAGATCGTTGCTGTTGATAAGGACAAAAAAGTAAAAGCTACAAAAACTGCTCAAAAGGCCTGTTGTGAAGGTGCAAAGACTAACTGCTGCAAAGATGCAAAAGCTGGCTGCTGCGATCCTGCTAAGGCTGATTGCTGCAAAGAAGGAAAAGCCGGGTGTTGTGTCGGTGCAAATGGTACTTGCTGTGGCGAGGCCAAATCTTCGTGCTGCGGAGTTTCGACAACCTCGTGCAAAGGTACCGGGGGATGCTCGGCCGCATGTGGAACAGCCTGCCACGGAGCAGACGCCATCAAAGGGGCAGCAAAAACTAACGAGAAGAAGTAGCGGAAAAATATTTTTCCTTCAAAAAAAGCCCTGTGAACCAGGGCTTTTTTTGTGAACAAAACCTTTTGGCAATTTATTATGTTATATTAAAAGATTGCATTGAATAGGAATCCAACAATCATGATCCCGGATCCGACAATTCCTATAAAGGTTGCGATCAGGGGGAGTTTTAAAACCTTCCTGAGGATAATCATCTCAGGTAAGGAGAGTCCGATCACAGCCATCATGAAAGCCAGCGCGGTACCCAGTGCGGCGCCTTTTTCTATCAGCACGGATACAATCGGGATAATTCCCGCGGCATTGGAATAAAGCGGTACTCCGATTAATACCGATAATGGAACGCTGTACCAGGCTGATTTGCCCATCAGCGAAGCCATAAACTCTTCCGGTACATATCCATGGGCTGCCGCTCCAACAGCAATACCAATGGCAACATAAATCCACACTTTACCAACGATTTCCTTAACGGCGATGAAGCCGGAGCTTATGCGGTCGGTAAAACTCAGCTTTTCGTCTGATTCTGAAGCATCGCCCATTTTTGTTTTATAAACCCACTCTTCGACCCATTTTTCAAGTTTCAGTTTACCAATAATCCACCCGGCTGTAATGGCAATCACCAATCCTGTAAGTACATAAATCACTGCTACTTTCCAGCCGAACATTCCGAACAACAGAATAACAGCCACCTCGTTAATCATTGGTGATGCAATCAGGAAGGAAAAGGTGATCCCCAGTGGCACACCTGCTTCCACGAACCCCAGGAATAAAGGAATTGCCGAGCAGGAACAGAAAGGCGTTACAATACCCAACAGTGCCGCCATGACGTTTCCGGTAAAAGTCCTTTTCCCGGCAAGGGCTTTTCGGGTGCGCTCCGGCGAAAAAAATGTACGGAGAATCCCAACAAAGAAAACTATGAGGGCCAATAGCAGAAGAACCTTTGGAAGTTCGAAGATGAAGAACCGGATAGTCTCGGTCAGATGCTTCCCCTTTTCCAGACCCAAAACCGTGTCTGTAAAATAATCGGTCAGTGGCTGAAGATAGTGGTAAACAACAAACCAGATAACCAAAAGGCCTCCCAGAAGCCATAATTTCTGCTTGCCTGTCGGCTGATTTTTAAGTATTGCCATAGAATTAAAGTTTTTGATCCGGCACCATCGGATTCTGTTTTAAGAATCCTTTGATTTCCTATTTCGCAAAAATACGAAACAAAATCGAAATGCAAAATCCTATCTTGATTTGTTTGGGTTATTTAATCAGTGGATTTCATTCCAGATATATATGCAATTCTGAAATTACGCGGTTAAGGTCACGTTCGGCAGTTAAAAGCCTTGTTTGACTTTCATAATACAACGAAAGTTCCATGATGTAATCGATCAGTGAGATTTCACCTGCATCCAGTGCCTTTGTCAGATAGGATCCATTGTCGATTTTTTGCAAAGCCAACCGATAGTCACCGACTGATTTCTGCAAATTGATCGCTTTTGTGTGAAGCAGTTTCAAGTTATTGTAAAACAGTAGCTTATGGTCGCGCTGTATGTCCTGAACCGCAAGCGATTGTGCTTTAGCCTGCTTAACAGCGTTCTTGTTCTCCCATAGGGGTAACGACATTCCCAGGGTTACCCCTTGAAAATGCTCCCCAACTATTTTCTCACTCAAATAGCCGGTTGAGAATCCGGGAAGACCAAGTGCCAGTTGCAGCTTCTCCTGTTGAGCGCTGATACCGGATTCCTTCTGCAACCAGGCCAGCATAGGATTGCCCGATTCTGCTTTTTGATACCAAAGTTCAAAATCAGCAGGAATCTCCCTCACAGGATAGGTGTTTTCCGTCCAGGGTATGGGCGTTCCCCCGTTAAGGGTTGCCAGCTGAGAAAGCAGCGACTGATATTCAATGGTATTGGCTTCAGCTTCTTTCTGAATGCCCAGCAGGTTCAGCTTTGCCTTGTTCAAATCCAGTATGCCGGCATCTCCCTGGTTGAATTTCGCCTGGAAGGAGTTTGCAATGCTTTGTGCATTTTCCAGACGTTTGGCGAATTCCATCGTCATCGAACCGGTATAGGCCAGATCAATGCAAAGCTGGCGAACTTCCCGGATCAGGGTAAATCTGGCTTGCAGATACTCCAGATCAATCTGCTCATTGCGGCCTTCGGCTATCTGAAGCCTGTACCGGTAGGCAGTCGGGAAATCAAATGTTTGTTCAAAACTCAAATCCATACGCTTGCCGATCAAAGAAGGACTGCCCCACAGGTAGTTGAATCCAATCTCCGGATTTTTCAGATAAATACCGGTTTTGTTTCCCAGCTTTTGAGCTTCGGCTTTTTGGCGCAGGGCGGATAATCCGGTGTTGTTTTTTTCAACCTCTGATACAATCCGGTCCACGCTGCCCTGGGCTAATACCTGACTGTAACCCATAGCCAGAAAGAATAGTACGATTATTATTGCTCTCATTGTAGTTCAGTTTTTTGGGTTCCCGATTTTTTAAAAATGCTGTACATGATTGGCACCACATAAATGTTAAGTAACGTGGATGTCAATAATCCGCCCAGAATCACTTTTGCCATGGGGCTCTGTATTTCATTACCCGACAAGTCACCTTGAATTGCTAAGGGTATCAGGGCCAGTGCAGCAGTCAGTGCGGTCATCAGAATAGGATTCAGACGGTCGGCCGAACCTCGTGTAACAGTGGTGTACAGAGGCGTTCCATCCTTTTCGAGGTGCTGGTAATTGGCAACCAGCAGGATCCCGTTGCGCGTGGCAATGCCGAACAGGGTAATGAATCCAATAATGGCGGGAATACTGAGTACCCCGGAGGTAAAATAAATGGAAAAGACACCTCCGATGAGTGCAAGCGGCAGGTTCAGCATAATGATTCCGGCCAGCCTGAAATTTTTGAACTCCTGGAAAAGGAGTAGAAAAATGACAAAAAGGGCCAGTATGGATGTGATCATCAGGGATTGTGAGGCACGGGCTTCACTTTCAAATTGTCCGCCATATTCAATCCGGAAATCCTCAGGTAAAACAACCTTTTTATTCACATTCTTTTGAATATCCTCCACAACACTCCTGATGTCCCTGCCGGTAACATTGGCTGATACCACAATCTTCCGCTGCACATTTTCCCGGCTGATCGTTCCCGGACCGGCAACGGAAACAATTGAGGCAACCTCCTCAAGCGGAACCTGTTTCCCATCTTCAGTGTCGATTAATGCCGAACGGATACCATCAATCGTTTCGGTGTAATCCTGGTTGAGCCTCAATATCAGGTCAACACGGCGCTGGCCCTCATAAATGTCCGATAATTTCTCTCCACCAAAGGCAACATCCACGAATTCGTTAAATTTTCCGATTGATATACCATATTGCGAGAGCATTTCCCGGTTTGCACGAATCTGAATCTGCGGAATTTCAACCTGTTGGTCCACGTTGACATCTACCAGGCCGGGTATTTCTATGATTGCGCTTTTTACCTCATTCCCAACCGAAAACATCTGATTTAAATCGGAGCCAAAGATTTTTATGGCAATGTTGGCGCGAGTTCCGGATAGCATATGGTCGATGCGATGTCCGAGCGGCTGTCCTACCGTGACTGCAATTCCCGGTACTCCTGACAGCTTTGAGCGGACTTCAGCCATGAATTCCTCCGGAGACCTTTTGCCGGTTGTAAAATTGACATCAACCTCAGCACCGTTCACCGTTTGGGAATGCTCATCCAATTCACCGCGACCGGTTCTCCTGGCAGTGCTGGTAATTTCCGGAATGGTGAGCAACTCAGTCTCGATCAGGTTTCCCAGACGGTTGCTCTCTTCCAGTGAGGCCCCTGGCTTACAAACGACCGAAAGGGTTAATGATCCTTCATTGAATTCCGGAAGAAAGCTTCGACCCAGGGTTGAAAAAGCCAGAATTGCGGCGACCAGAAGTACCAGGGATGTTCCCAGAACGATTCGTTTGTGTTCCAGTGCCCATTTCAGGGATTTTTCATAATGATGCGTCAATTGACGGGTCAGCCATTTTTCTTTCTTGTTTTTGGCGAGGTATTTCTCGCCCGACAGTAAAAGTTTGCTGAGTAAAGGCGTAAGCGTCATCGCCACAATCAAGGATACAAAGAGCGAAACAATGAACGCGATGCCCAATGGCTTCAGCATCCTGCCTTCCATCCCTGAAAGGAAAAAGAGCGGCAGGAAGGCAACTATGATAATCAGTGTGGCATTAACTATAGAGGCCTGAATTTCTTTGGAGGCATCAAAAATCACGTTGAATGCCGGTCTCCTTTCTTCATGAGGCTTCAGGGAATTCTGTCGCAGTCGCTTAAAACAATTCTCCACGTTGATGATGGCATCATCAACCAGCACCCCAATTGCGATTGCCATGCCTCCCAAGCTCATGGTGTTGATGTTCAGTCCTAACCCTTTAAGAGCAAGAATGGCCCCCAATAACGATAATGGAATAGCCAGCAGGGAGATTAGTGTGGTATGGATACTGCCCAGAAACAGGAACAGAATGATAATGACAAAAATAGATCCTTCCAGCAGGGCATCCTGAACGTTGTTCACAGATGTTTCAATGAAATCCGCCTGTCGGAAAATATGGGTGTCCAATCTGACATCTGCCGGAAGTGTTTTTTTCAGGTTGGCCAGATTGGCTTCAATTCGTTTGGTTAAATCAACGGTATTTGTTTTTGGCTGCTTGGAGATCGACAGGATGACAGATGGTGTCGCATTTTCCGAGGCATAACCCATTTTAATCGCACCACCAATTTGTACTTCGCATACATCGTTGATCCTGACCGGTTTACCATTGATGTTTTTGATAAACGAATTGCCAAGCTCCTGCAGATCAGCACTCCGGGCCATACCCCTCACCAGATATTCATTTCCATATTGGCGCACGGCTCCTCCGGTGGAATTCCGGCTGATTGTTTTGCAAACTTCGGTGAGCTCACTGATGGTGACGCCGTAAAACTTCATCTTTTGGGGATCGGCTAAAACCTGATATTGCTTATAGTCTCCACCGATAATGGTAACCTGTGAAACTCCGCCGGTTGCCAGCAGCATCGGTTTAACACTCCAGTCAGCGATGGTACGCAATTCCATCATGCTCGTGCTATCAGCCTGGATACCAATAAAAAACATTTCACCCATCACGCTAGATTGCGGAGCCAGCGTGGGCTGCCCAACTCCAATGGGCATCTGTGAGGTAATCGTGATCAGTTTTTCACTCACAATCTGGCGGGCCTTGAAAAGGTCAGCGCCCCAATCGAATTCCACCCAGATAAAGGAGAATCCCTGTGAGGATACCGAACGGACCCTTCTGACATCCGTGGCTCCGTTTACTGCAGTCTCGATCGGGAATGTCACCATCCGCTCCACTTCTTCAGGAGCCATACCGTGTGCATCGGTCATAACCACTACGGTAGGGGCAGTTAGGTCGGGGAATACATCCACATCCATGTCGGATGCCGTGCGTAAACCCACAATCACCAGTACCACCGCGCATAACAGGATGAAAAACCTATTGTTTAGCGAGAATCTTAATATTGAACTTAAC
This sequence comes from uncultured Bacteroidota bacterium, assembly GCA_942493265.1. GTDB lineage: Bacteria > Bacteroidota > Bacteroidia > Bacteroidales > UBA12481 > UBA12481. The sequence continues at coordinate 4,740,062 of OW818688.1, read as the reverse complement.
ATGGATTCAAATAATTAATGGGTGTGGCCGGAATGTGCATCCAGGGTTCCGGTTGCCTGGGCCAGTTTAACCAATATCGCACCCAGGCTGATCACGCGGTCGGTAACAGCTACTCCGGATTTTATTTCAGTCCGTATTCCGTCGGTGGCACCAATCCTTACTGAGCGCTTTTCAAATAATTCAGGGTGAATCTGGATATATACGAAAAAGTTACCCTGATCTTCCATAATGGCGTTGTTGGGAACCGTGATGGCATCCGCAACGGTTTCGGTTTTGAGGTATAATTCAACGAAGCCGCCGGGGATGAATCCTCCGGTGTTATCAATTTGAATGCTGAGGGGAACCAGATAGTTGTCGGGGTTGGCCGCACGGCCGAACGAAAGTACCTTGCCCTTGAGTTCTTCCAGCGTATAGGTTTTATCATCATGGAGCGTCCGGATATTGGCGGATACTATCGAACCCAGTATAGATGCATATTTCTGCTGAATATCTGCGCGGATCACCAGGTTCCGGTTTTGTGAAACGGATGCAATTGGTTGCCCGGCCTCAATAAACTGGCCATTTTGAACAAATACCTGTTTAACAAAACCGGAGACCGGATAGGCGACCGATTGACCGGTGGCGCTGAAATTCTTTTTTAGGTTCTCAAAAATGGCATTGGCATTATCGAAATCAACCTGTGCCTTATTCAGGTCCTTTTCTGAAACGATCATGTCCTTAGCCAGTTTAACAGCTCTATCGAGGTCGTTTCTTGCCTTTTGATAATTGTTTTGAGCCTCGGCATATCGTACCGCAGAGTTATTATCAGCCATCCCGCTTCCGGTTATAGATACCAACACACTGCCTTTAGTTACTTGATTTCCGGGCAAAAGATGATCACCACGAAAAGTAACGATTCCACTTGCCCTGGCAACGATCAGTTGTTCATCTCCCTGAGCTGATTCCACCCGACCGGTGGTTTTAATCATCTGTCCAAATCCTCCTGATTGGGGGAATTCCGTCGCGAAATCTATCTTCCAGGTCTGTTCCTTGGTGAATGAAGTGGCATTCGTTCTGGAAGCAGCTTTTATTTTGGCCGCTTCGGCTGCGGAAGCGGAATCGGAATACACAACTATATCCGGAACGACCACCTGATATGCGGCTCCGTCAATATTTATGTCATAGAATATTTTTCCAGCGCCCGGAGTTTTGGGTGTTATGTCGAAACTGTAAATGCCTTTCCTCGTTGGCTTGTCTAAAGCCTGGCTCACTTCCGACTGGTTAACTATCAATCTGATTGTCATAGTACCAGTCTGTAATGCTTTAAAATCAGGGAGATGAGAGAAATGGGACAAAACATTGGACATTTTGCCAACTACAAATGGCGTGGCCTCAGCATACACTTCGAATTCATTGGAATAGGCGGTAAGCTGAAGGTTAACTTGCTCGCTTACAACAGGAATTTCTTCTTTCTTATTCTTGCATCCTGCCACCATGAGGACAAGTAATGCAAAAAGAAACAGGTTCTTTTTCATCGGGTAGATATTAAAATGATGGATTACAATCAAATGAACGCATTCAGCAATGTCCGTAGGAATGCTGATCTGCAACAGGGATGAGGAAATCTATAGCGTAGGCGGGGCACGCAACCCGGAACAACTGGTTGACGGTGAGGGGGATCTCCCCGGGAGTATTAATGGCGGTAACGGAATTTTATTAAAGAAGGATGGATATTCCCAATGATGCCGATCCGAAAATATCAGCTGAAAATCAGGTCCTTGGTTGTAAGACTCAGCCTCCAGAAAGTCCGGTTTGAATGAATTCACCCGGACGAGGTATGCCTGCGCTAATAAGCAAGGTTGATCATGATCTTGATCCGGATGATGGTGATCAGCATCTTCAGCGTGATTTCCTGCCGGATGGTGATGATCTTCACAATGATCAGCCGGAATCCAGGCAAATCCGCCAAAATGCTCGTGAGGGAGTATACTATGGGCAACCAGTAAAATATTGGCAATCAGAACAAAAAGCAAACAGGCTGATTTTTTAACCATGTACTATTACACCATTTAAGCTACCAAAGCTAACTTTTTATCTAAAGAATTCCATTCCGCATAGGGAAGATGAATTCATAAACCCTTCAAAATACTGATCATCGCTTCCATTTCGTTGATCAGCTCCGAGTCGGAGTTAAAACCTTTGCTTATGAACCGAAGTTTACCCTCACGGTCAATAAAGTATTTGGCCGGTATCCCGGATGGCTTATAGGACGAAGTAATTTTATAAATGTTTGATGATTCGCTAATGGGTTCATCTATAAGTACATGGAATAAGTAATTGTTTTTATTTATAAATGTTTTTACTTTCTCCGGAACATTATTCCCCTTTTCATTTACCGCAATAAATAAAAATATAACGTCCGGATGTTTTTTAATCTCTTTTTGCATGGCAGGGAATGAGGCAATGCAAGGGGCACACCAGGTTGCCCATAAATCCAGAATGACAATTTTCCCTTTATAGTCAGATAAATTAACCTGTTTTCCATTGATGTCCTTTAAGGAAAATCCGGGTGCCGTTTCATTGAGCATTTTGGGTTTGAGCTCCTGAATTAGCGAAGCCTGGACATTTTTCTGTAAACTGTCGATATAAATTCCCAGTTTTTCATCGCTGCCCTTTTCTGAGATATGAATGGATTGCAGCTGTTCAGTCATGCCTTTGTTTAATTTACCCAGCCGGGCCATCTTTAACAGCAATTGTTTGGCTTCTTCCTTTTTACCGGTTAATTCTAAAAGTTTAGCATACCGTTCCACCGCATCCGGCAGTCCCTCTTCAGGTTTGTTATCCAATGCCAGCTGCTGGTATTGAATGGCTTCATCATATCTTTTTAAAGTGAACAATGATTTTGCATACGTATCGTAATACGGATATTTTGCAAAATTCATGAATCGTTCCCAGTCCTCCTTTGTATAGCCTTCTGGTCTTGCAGCAGGATCATCCTTAAAGGTGAAATATTTATCCAAGGTTTCCTTTGCAATTTTACACGCATATCCGGCATCAATATTTTTATCCAGCAGTTCATTTGCAGCCATGCTCAGCATGGATGTTTGATTGAATTTGTTTTTGATCAGGCTGATATATTTTTCGAACTCCGGATAATTTTTTTTCATTGCAAAAGCAATGGCAATATTTCCATTCAGCAGATCTATTGTTTCGGAATCTTTTTTGCTGTCGAGTTTATAATCACTGATTATCCTATCCCGGATCATGACACTTTTATACGGATCTTTCTCCTTGCTCATTTTGCGAATGTCGGACTGGATTCCGGTTACCTCCTGGGCGGAAAGTAATAAGCTGGTGCAGAGGTACAATACAGTCAGAATTGTTTTCTTTAAATACATGGCACTATTAACTCGTTAAACTAAGATGCAAGTTTACCGATTGTTTTGGTTTTCTTCGGATCTTGTGAAAGCAGATATTACTTAACCTGATTAATTCCAAAGAAATGAAACTTAAGAAAATGGTTATCCTGTTGCTGGGAATCTCAATTTCAGCGTCCTCCCTGCTTAAGGCTCAAACAGTTAATCCTGCTGAACCTGCAACCGACAAGCTGGTTGTTGTTTGGACCAGCGGTGATCCGTATGTTGCAGAAAAAGTGGCATTTATGTACACCCATGCAGCCAAAACTGCCGGATGGTTCAAGGATGTCACCCTGATCGTATGGGGCCCCTCTGCCAAGTTGATTACTGAGAATGTCAAGCTTCAGGAAAAATTGAAGGCCATGCAAAAGGATGGTGTTATTATTGAGGCCTGCATCGCCTGTGCAACCTCGTATGGAATTGTGGAAGATCTCTGGAAGCTGGGCTATGATGTTAAGGGTATGGGGAAACCTCTTACCGAGTATCTTAAAAGCGGTGCCAGGGTTTTAACCTTTTAAAAGTGCCGGGAGGGCACGCTGATTCTCTTCGATATTCCTTGTAGCGATTGGCAGCATTGGTATACGAATACGGATATTCATTTTTTTTAATCAGGCATGTTAAAAATGTCCGAAAAACATATTCCAGCCTGACCAAAAAAATTATTTTTAAGAATTCAAAAAACAACGTTTATGAACATCAAACCTATCCTCTTTGCGGCACTCCTGGCCGTTTGCGCGGGCCAGGTTCAATCACAGGTAACCGAAAAGAGAATTGTGCTAAAAACCGCTGAAAATCAAATTAATAGTTTTATTAAAGATATACCAGATGAGGGTATTTCTGATTACGGTTTCCGCAACAAAGCGGAGTTTAAGAAAATAAAGTTCGGGGATCCGATTCCGGTATACACATTGAAAGATTCGCAGGTTGTTTTCACTTCAACCTGGCGCGTACCGGTGATGATCGACAATGAATACCGGTCGTTGCTTACTGTTGAAAAGGATAACGGCTCCTATAAGGCCGTCGATTTCGGAGCTGCCGAACTGGCAAAAGCTTATGCAGCAAACAAAACCGCTGCAACAACAGGTATTCTCAGGGTTTACCAAACCCGCACAGATTATCTGATTGAAGAGTCTGAAAAAGGTAGCCCGATGTTTATCCAGTTGGAATTCAATCGGTAACGTGACCCAAAAAGAATCAACTATGAAAAAGATATTCCCAATCCTATATTTCCTGCTTGTATTTATTGCAGCACCGCTCTCTGCCCAGGTATTGAATGTTTCCCGGATAACCCAGTCGCAAACCGAGTGGTGCTGGGCAGGAACTTCAGCCTGCATTCTGGAGTTTTACGGGAAAAAAATTCCGCAATGCCAGATTGCCGAATATGCCAGAACTTCTGAAACCTTTTCTGATATCAGCTTTGGGAATCAGGACTGCTGCGTATCGCCAACTTCCTGCAATATGTGGAATAACCTTTACGGAGGTCCCGGCAGCATAGCCGACATCCTGATACACTTTTCGAATCTGGGGTCGAATACCGTAACTACTGAGCTGACCCTAGCGGAAATCACCACCTTAATGGAGAACAACCGCCCATTTGTCATGCGGTGGGGCTGGACATCCGGTGGAGGCCATTTTCTGGTTGGACATGGTATTTCCGGCGAGAACATTTATTATATGAATCCCTGGCCGGGAGAGGGGAAAAAGATTGGCACCTATAGCTGGATGAAATCTACCAGCGATCACACCTGGACTCATTCCACCACTCTTTATCCTACCGCAAGGCCCCCGGCAGATGCCGGTGCCATTTCCGGACCCGCTTCAGTTTGCCAGGGTCAGAGCAGGATAACCTACCGGGTGCCGCCGATTTACAGGGCATTATCTTATATTTGGACATTACCGGAAGGTTTTTCCGGCGCCAGTCAGACCGACTCTATTTCAGTCAGTTTCAATCAAAATGCAAAATCCGGAAATATCACCGTTGCCGGCCAGAATAATCTTGGGACCGGCGTCGGCAACATCTTCCCGGTTACCGTGAATCCGCTCCCCGAAGCCGCCGGAGCCATCAGCGGCCCGGCTTTGGTTTGCCAACGTCAGCGAAATGTCACCTATCAGGTTCCGGTCATTAAAAATGCAACATCTTATAGCTGGACTGTCAATGCCGATGCCACCGGCAGCAGTACCGGAAATTCGATTACCCTGGATTTCGGACTGAACACCGGTGAGGGAACCATCCGGGTGAAAGGTCTTAATGATTGTGGTGAGGGCCCTGAATACCAATTGAATATCAAATTGAGCGTGATTCCCGATCCCCCGGTTATCACTCAGAAAGGCAATGATCTGACTTCCAGTTCTTTCATGGGTAACCAGTGGTACAATGCAAACGGACCGATTCCGGGTGCCACCTCGCAGATCTATACAATCACTGAAACCGGTGATTATTACGTGGTGGTAACCATCGATGGATGCATCTCCGATCCTTCTGAAACTCTTACAGTGGTTTTAAATGGGGTTGGAGAGGTTATTGCCGGCGAAAAATTCCGGATTTACCCGAATCCGACCGACGGAATAATCAATATCGAATCATCAGGATCCTCTGAGCCGGTGTTGTTTCACCTTTTGAATTCCTTAGGACAGGTTGTCCATCAATCAACCTTAATCAATTCTGTCACAGTCAATTTAAGCAGTTTTCCAAAAGGATTGTACCTGCTCAGATTTTTCGGGGGAAAGGGTTCGCAGGTCAGGCGATTGGTTATTCAATAATTGTTGGAACATAGTGATCTTTATTTCCGGGGGATTCTGTTAATCATCGGGTCCAGTAAATCCGTATGATCGGATTGTCATCTGGTTTGGAGTCGAGAATCATTTTTTGCAGGACAGGATCCATCTTATCTGCCCTTGGATCATTTTCGAGGATCCATCTTTGAACATTCTCAATCTCAACATGACTGTTCAAGTAACCCGACTGGGTCTGTTCCCCCAACCGTTGTTCCCTGCCTTGAATGGTTAGATCATCAATAAATTCTGCCGACCGGCAATTTCCCTTGAGATCAAATAAAGCGATGATGTATTGTGGAGCCTTCGAACCCAGGTCGTACCCAACGGTGGTTCCAGGTTTAAATTCAGATGTTTCACGGAATTCTGCAATAATCTCATCACCCCAAAATTTAATATTGTTGAGCTCCTGCCGGTCAATCAGATGGCTGAAACTAATTTTCCTGCTCAAATGAAAATCTTTGTCATATATCAGGATCTCGTTAGATTCCAGTGTATTAAGATAGAAGTGATCCTTGTAGAAGTAAAGGTGGTTTGGAGCCGGGAAAAATCGTTCCGGAAGATGGTCCTGCGGTAGATATCCTCCTGTCTGGTTCAGATCATAATCCAGCTCAATCACCCGGCAAGGATTATCCTGGCTGATATCAGGCAGGGTATTTATATAGATATGATCGCCCGTAACCGCCAGGTCATGCAGATAGGTACTGCCCTTCAGAGTAACCTGTTTAATGGTGGATTCATCCAGTGAGAACCTGAAAACCCTCTTCTGCCTCATATCCAGCCAGAAGAGGTGTTTTTGGTCAGGCGAAAGCTGGAGATCGTACGGCGATATATATTCATTGGGGCCCTTGCCATTGCGGCCAACCTGACCGATGAATTCGCCATTCCTGCGGAAACAGAGGATGCTGGCGGATGTTTGCCCTACGACCAAAAACATATACTGGTCTGAAATCACACAATTGGAAGACCAGAATACAATGGACTGAGCCGTTGTTTCGGGCTGTATGTACTCCACCCGTTTAACCACCTCGCTGTATTTGACTTCCACTTTGTTCTTGCGGGCATCATCAAGATCGATAACCAGGGTATCTGAATTATTTTTCGATTGGCAACTCCACAGGCAGAGGGTTATAAATATCAAGCCGAAATAGGGAATTCTCATTATTTTCAAGTTTTGTGGATTTTTCTAATCAACCCTGTCGAATTCAAGGTCGAAGAAGCGAAAATCCGACTATCTCAGTATTTTATGCATCGGGCTGGTAAGCCTGAATTATGGACGGCCGTCCCGCGGTGTATGCCATCATTGTCATAACTCAGGGACCGGCTGAAGTTAAAGGTTGACCCTCCGGCATTTCCTGTCCTGAAAGTGACGCGTAATCCTAATGCCGCGAATTCACCATTGGTATTTCGACCACCGGCTGGCAGAATATTCAATCCGCTGTTATTATTCCCGTTCCCGCCTTCTGACCAGCCTGTTGATGATTTGATCTTTTTCCCAACGCTTCCGGAAGCACGGTAGTCCCATTCCTCCAATTCTGAAACGTTCATTCCCAGATATTCCTCCAAGATCATCCAATCATTGTCGGAAGGTGTGTGCCATCCTGATGGACAGGCAGATTGCAAAGCCTTCCAGTTATACAATACTCCGTACTTCCGGTAATTTTCCGTCGCGATAGCCGCCTGCACATCATTCCCCGCATATCCTGCGACATAATAAAATGCCTCCTGATGCGCACCTACCGAAGGAGGAGATACTTCGGGCAGGTATGCCAGGTTTTCCGACATCCAGATCTGGGTGCCAATCCTTACCCAGCGATAGTTGTTACCATCCCTGGAGTCATCGAAAGTTCCGGTGTAGGTGCCAACAGTTGAGAATTCAAGCTGAATGCCGTAAGCGGTGCCAATACTGTTCGTTGCGTATGCCCTGGCGTAATAAGTGGAGTCGGGGAGGATTCCGAGGTGCACGGTATACAAACCGGCACCGGAAGAATGATCGAAATAGTTGTCGTCGATGGATGGATCCGGATGGAAGGCCCAGCAAAAACCCCTGGAGGTGACCGGATCGGATCCTTCATCACTTACATTTCCATAAAGGGCGGCATGGGTGGCATCTTCTATGCTGGCTGTCAGCGATTCTACAACCGGCAGGGTATCTTTTTTACAGGAAACAAGAAAAGCGAGAACCACCACTATTGAAAAATACAATGATTTCATTGCCAATAGTTTAAATCTAAATCAACCACTAAGGTACGATTTTAGATTGTATTGCCGCTAAGCAGGCTTGGATTGCCCGCTTTCCATTGAATCCAATGTGGTATCTTTTTTTTTATGAAGCTTTCCGTATCACCCGGGTCGAAAGGGCGCCTATCGAAAACGACTGGCGATGTTTCAGCTTGGAATCATGGATTTGTTGCTCCGCCAGCTTTTGTATCATGCCCAGTTTCTGCTCGAACACTTCCTTTTTTAAATTCGCCTTGATAAATACCTGTGCAATAACAGTTTCGCAAGTATCCGAGATGGCCTCAAGGGCCGGGGAACCATCTGTAATATCTTGATATTTAATCAATTCCAAACCTTCCTGGCGGATGAATTTTGTGAGTACTTCCATACATAATACCGCTTCATATTGATACTGTGGCAGAAAAACCAACCCGGTACCCAAAACTCCTGTCAAATCTGTTTTCATCTTAAATCCTTTCACCTTACAAATAACCATGCAAAGGTAAATGGAATATTATACATTCAATCATGCATAATATTGCAATAAAATGGCATAATTCAGGAATATTGAATCATTCAATGCATAAATATGCAGAACAGAAGCAAGGCTGGCCAGCTATGCTGTTGCTCTTTTGATTGGAAAGGTAAGCAACTCATATTTTCACGCAATGACCCAATAGCGCATAGACTAATTTCCTTCCTTCTTTTTCTTCTTGAATATATCGAAAATAGATTTTTTCTTTTTCTTAACGGGTTCCGGCTCTTTTTCGACCAGCTTCTTGTCCTTTTCCGTAATTCTCTTGTTTGGACTGAATATTTCCTTAACCTTCTCAACGAAAGTTTCTTCGCGGTAGTCGGGACAATCGAGTGCCCCCGTCAGGGAGAAGGGCAGGGCAGGGAATGGCTCAGTAAGCGCTTCCTTCAAAACCGGATCGAGTTCTATCTTTCTTAATGTTCTGGCAACCAGTGGTAATGCCAATGCACTGCCCGAACCTTTTGATCCGTGGTTAAAATGGATGGCCGGAGTGGAGGCGCCAACCCGTGTTACCATAACCAGGCCGGGATTGAATGCTCCAAACCACGCGTCGGCATAACTTTGCGAGGTGCCGGTTTTTCCCGCCCAGGGTACCCTCACTCCATAAACACTCGCCATAGTGGCTCCGGTTCCTTCTCTCACTGCCTTTTGCAGCATGGCACTCATCAGGATGCTGGTTTCCTCTTTCATAATCCGCTCTTCCAATGCAGGGAATAGATATTCATACAGTAATTTCCCGTCGGCGGTTGATATCGAGGCGATGGCAGCCGGCTTTACCCTGAATCCCCCATTGGCAAAGGAGGCATAGGCTATGGCCAGTTCGTACACGCTGGCTTCAGGGGTTCCGAGGGCTACGGAGGGCGAATTGTATATCCGGAACGAGAATCCCATCTTATTCCATAGCTCTTCTAAACGTTCAAAACCCACTTCAAGATATAAGTTCACCGTGGGTACATTCATCGAGTTGGCCAGCGCTCCGGCAAGCGAATATTTTCCTCCGGTAGAGAGATCATAATTCTTCGGACTCCAATCTTCAAAACCGGCGATAGCAATAGGCTTATTATCAAGATATTGGCAGGGTCTCAGCCCTTTTTCGAGCGCCGCGGCGTACACAATGGGTTTAAACGATGAGGCAAGCTGTCGCCGTGCCATAACCTCCTCATAAGGATTCGTCTGGAAATTTATACCCCCCACCCAGGCTTTTATGGCTCCGGTTTTCGGATCCATGGCGAACAATCCGGCCTGCAGCTCAACATCTTCCAAATTCAGGGTGTCATTTATCTCCTTAAGGAGTTTTAATCCGGATAGGGTTCGGTACTGATCCCGCAGTTTTTCCTGCATCTCCCCCAGATGTTCCCGGTAAGATTCCAGGGCAAATCTCTGCAGCTTCAGATTCAGCGTGGTCCTGATCACTAATCCCTCTTCTTCCAGATTCCATTGCTTCCCGGTGTTCCGGTAAATTTCCGCCAGAATCTGTTTGGCATCATTCTGCACCCTTACCAGAAAATAATCGGCCGGTCCCCTGGATTCCAGATTGGCATAATCCAGTTTTATAGGAAGGCTGCTCAGGGAGTCAGCCTGGGTGAAAGTGATGTATTTGTATTTTGCCAGCTGCATGAACACCACGTTCCGCCTGATTTTGGAGCTTTCAGGATACAGGTGTGGATTATAGGTGGTATTGGCTTTCAGCATCCCGATCAGCACAGCGGATTCATCAATCGTCAGCTGACCGGTGCGCTTGTTAAAATAACGGAGCGCTGCGGATTCAATGCCATACAGGTTTTCACCGAAAGTAACGGTATTGAGATAAAGGGCAAGGATTTCCTCTTTGTTGTAGATTTTCTCAAGTCGCTTGGCTATCAGGGCCTCCTTGATCTTATTCACCGGCATGGTGAGTATGCCATGATGGCTCCGGCCAAACATGTTTTTGATCAGCTGCTGGCTGATGGTGCTGCCGCCTCCAGCGTCGCGGTTGCTAAACAGTATCGACTTGAAAATGACACGAATAATGCTTCTGGAGTCAATGCCTTCGTGTTCGAAAAATCGGGCATCCTCAGTGGCAATGAGTGCATTTACCAGATGTACGGGAAGCTGACTGTATGATATGTTGGTCCGGTTCTGCGCGAAGTATTTGCCGATCAGCTCACCATCCTCTGCATAAACCAGCGAGGCTGTTTTGTTCTTATAGTGAAGCAGATCGGCCTGATCGGGCAAATGACCGAATGCTCCGAAATAAATCGACAGGATAAAGGCAACCAAAAGGAGAAATCCCGTGAGGATAAGTGCTGAAACAATTATTCTGGCCTTTTTTAACATGATCAAAAGATAAGTTTTACCCGGCCACTACACCCGGAAATCTTTAGAATTCCTTTACCTGGCAATCTGGATCTTAACCTTTTTGTTCTTGATTTTTTCGTCAGATATGTTGTGCAAAAGCTCATCAATCTTTTCTCTTTTCACGGCGGCATAGGAGGAGTTATCCTTTACATCGATCAACCCCAGTTCTTCTTTTTCCAGTTTACCGGTTTTTAATAGAAACCCCACAATGTCCATTTTGTTCACTTTATCTTTCTTTCCGGCACCGATATAGAGGGTGATCCAACCCGGATGCTCCGGCAGGTCATATTCAGCAGAAAGGTTGAAGATTTCCGGAACCGGAAAGATGTAATCCGGAAGTGCCTCATCGGCAGATTTTATGATAAAGGTGGTTCCGGTAGCATTCATCCTGGCCGTGCGGCCGTTCCGGTGAATAAATGCCTCCCCTTTTGATGGCAGATGGTAATGAATGATGTTCCTGATCTCCGGAATATCCAGACCCCTGGAGGCCAGATCAGTGCTGATCAGTAAGTTGTTGCTGCCGTTCCGGAACCGGATCAGTGCACTTTCACGGTCATCCTGTTCGAGCCCGCCGTGAAAATATTCGTTTACTACCGATTTGCCGGTCAGGAAATGACTCACCCGTTCAACAGCTTCTTTATGGTTGCAGAAAATAAGCGTCGATCCCCCTTCAATACTGCATATCAGCTTGAAAAGGGTCACCAGCTTGTCCTTGTCGTCCGATACCACCATTTTAACCGACAGATTGCCTTCCTTTTCTTTTTCTGTCGAAAAGTTCAGCTGGGTAGGGGTTCTGAGACCAACAAAGTCGGGTATTTCAATGGATTGGGTGGCCGAGGTAAGAATGCGTTTCCGGATCGATTTTATTTTCCGGATGATAAACGACATCTCCTTTTCAAAACCAAATTCCAGGGATTTGTCGAATTCGTCCAATACCAGATTGTAAATATTATCGATATCGAAATTGCCGCGATCAATATGGTCAGCTATCCGCCCCGGCGTGCCAATCAGAACGGCTGGCGGTTCGGAGAAGTTCTTCTTTTCAATGCTCATGGAATGACCTCCATAGCAGCAGTTTACCTTGAATTCGGTTCCCATGGAGCGGAATACCTGCTCAATCTGCAGGGCCAGCTCCCTCGACGGTGCCAGAATCAAAGTCTGAACGCTTTTGAGATTCGGGTCAAGTTTCTTTACCAGTGGCAGCAAAAAAGCAAGAGTTTTACCTGAACCCGTGGGGGCAACGAGTACCACATCCCCCTTTTTTTCAATGGCCTCGATGGAAGCCAGCTGCATCTCATTGAGCTTCTCTATCTTTAAATAGGCCAGTATCTTATTAACTGAAATTTCGTTTTGCATCCGGCAAAGGTAATTCAATGAACCGAATGTTGAGCCTGTCTGCTCCTGATGAGGATAACCCTCCCCGTTATTCCGGAGGCTGCATCAGCCCAGTTGCTTGCGTCGAAAGGGTTATACCGGATATCCACAAAGTTTGTGTCGTAAAATTTCTTCCAGGGAATTTTCTGCCGGTCAATTTTCCTGATCTTATTCGCAGATAAATTTTGAACAATGATTTCGATCGTATTCTGTTCTTTTAAAACACCTTCCGGAATCTGCAGGGACCACGGCAGCGACCAGATCGTGCCGCATGCTGTGCCGTTGATGGTTATAGCAGCCGTTTCATGGATCTGATCGAATTCCAGCTGATAGATTTGCGATTCATCAAAACCCGGGATCGCAAATTCTGATACATATTTTGCCTTTCCACAAAAGGATTTTAAATTTTCATCGCCCCAGTCAGTCCAGGAGGTTAGCCGGTCCATTTTATAATCCGGCTTTAAATTCTGAGTGTTCCCCGAAAGGAAGCTCACCGTCCAATTATTACGTAGGTCAATGGTGTTGCTGCTGTTGAAATATTGCCACGGCACGGATACCGGTTTTTCAGATAATGTTTTGATGAAAACGGATTTCCCTGGTGGTAATTGCAGTAAAATCCGATCGGATGTTTCAATAAATCCCTTTTTTAAACTTTGCGGATCAAATAATTCAAAATAGTTGGATTTTGACGTCAGACGGATGCTGTCGGAATTATAGGTACTGCTTAAATTGGTGATGAAATAAACAGATCCGTTATCCGTGCGTTTCCGAATAAAATCGAGACCTTTTAATTTAATTTCCTCATTCCGTATCTTGTTTAACTTTAGGTCTTTAATTAAATTTTCAGAATTCCCGGAATGACCGGCAAAAATTATTTTTGCTCCTTTTTGCGCCAGTGAATCCAATATTTGCAATGTTTTTTTATTAGGATATTCCAACGGTGGAATGACAATGACTGACCAGGATGATTTTAAATTCACCGTCAGTTGTCCGTCCTGTTTTACCTGTAACTGGCTGATTTGCTTGTCGGAGATGTAATCGAAGGTGAACCCGTTATTCCATAATAAACCGGAAATGTTTCCAAACTCCGTTTTCCCGAACCATTCGGAATATTTGTGTACATCCAGCATCAACAAGGGATCACCGGGATATTTTGTCCATAAATCATCAATGGGGAAATAGAGGAGGATATCATTATCCGGGGTGGAATTTTGCAGAATGGTTTGACATTCTGTTATATATGAATTTAATAGGGGCAATTCATCCCAGAAATGCGATGATTGGCCGAAATTGGTTGAGGCGTAGAACAACCATCCGGGATAATTTTCCTTTTCCGGCGAATAGGTGATTCCGTGATAGAAAATGTGGTTGATGCCGGACACAAAAAGTTCATCGATTTGCGGTTTGATCTGGCTGAGCGATACTTTGAAATGGTTGGCCAGCCAGGTACCGGTCTCGGAACTCACCAATGGTTTATTCAGCAGATGTGCGGGTGAGGAGGCGAATTTCATCATTAAAGGACTGGGACGGCCAAAGCGTTCTTCCTCATAATCAGGGTCGCAGCTGAGTTTTGGGATGGAGAAATTGCTGCATCCGAATGATTCCGTTTCCGGAATATCGGCCAGTGCGTAAAGATCCAGTAGATTTCCCGGGGAGCCATGTGCCTGATAACGGGTACTGATTCCCTGGCTCCTGCTCCAGTTTGTCCAGGTAGTCGCAAATTCTGTATATAGCAGATCTGCAAGGGTTTCGCGAAAGTCATGCAGGATAAGCGGCCTGGCAGGATTGCCGGTATCCATCATTACGGGCAGTGCCGGTGTTAATTCATATCCTTTGATTTCCTTAAATCGCTTGTTAAACCGAAAGGAAAAATTTGACTGATAGGCTTCGTATGAGTCATGATACCAGGATCTTGGCTTGATTTTAAATTTTGATTCCGTGAATATGGAATCAAAATGGTTCAGATATTTCAACACTGCCTTTTGATCAAAGAAATCAATCACCATACCTTCCCCGCCGGGAGCGGCCCTTTTAACTTTCTGATTGGTATTGGCAATGCTGTAACCCTCAAATTTCCAGCCGGCTGCTGAGGAATCTTGTCCAGGGATCAACCGTTTTGCTGCATCCTCTTTTTCCACCCATCTGCCGCCGTATGGCCATCCGGTACCCAGAGTCATATCAACGCCCAGGTTCAATTCTGCCGCCTGGGTGATCGTAAACTCAACCATCTCCATCCATTGATTGCCCAGGAATGGAAGAAATTGATTTTCATACCCTTTAACACCATAAATCGGAATAATATGCACCCCCCCGATCCCTGCAACGGCAAATTCTTCCAGCTGCTTTCTGATATCCGTACGGTTTACAGCACTACCCATCCACCACCAGTACGTCCAGGGTTTACTGGTGCTGAATGTTTGAGCAAATGAGCCGGATGCACAAAACAGGCAGAGAATTGTTAATGCTTTGGCTGTTAAGTTTTTCAAGAAATAATTGATTAAATTGCCGTTTATACGGCCAAGTTAATGAATGATCAATAAACGGAAACATTTTATAAGGCTCTTTACGTATAATACAACATGATTACCCGATCATTTCCGGCCTTTTATCTGCTGTCGAGGTACCGTTTCAAAAACTGGACAGCTGAGAGTATTGAATGGCATCAGCGAAAAAGAAGGGAACGGGTGGTGTGGTATGCCATTAAACACTCCCCATTTTTCCGGCGGTACTACAAGGGTTTTGATCCGGCCGATTTCTTATCCCTACCTCCGGTTGATAAAACCCTGATGATGAAAAATCTGTCGGATTACAATACTTTACATCTGGATAAAGAGGATTTGGTCCGATTTGCGCTCGATATTGAGGAAAAACGTGATTTTTCCAGCCGTTTTCACGGAATTAATATCGGGATGTCGTCAGGTACCTCGGGGAACAAGGGAATTATTATCACCACTCCGCATGAGGAGCGATATCTGAAAGCCATGTATGCGTCGCGTCTGGTATTGCCAAAGGGGGAGAAACTGAACGGGGCCTTTATTCTGAGGGTTAATACACCGGCCTTTAAATATCAGCGGTTCGGGAACAGGCTGAATTACGTGAGTCAGCTGCAAACGATGGAAAGTATCACTCAGCAACTGAAGGATATCAACCCGAATGTGCTTTCGGCCCCCCCAAGCATGCTTCATCTGCTCGCAGGGGAGAAGGCTGCAGGGTTGCTGCAGATTCAACCGAAGATTCTGTATTCTTATGCAGAGGTGCTGGAGCCCGGGGTGCGAAGGAACCTGATTAAAGTTTTCGGATGCCCGGTGCACGAGGTTTACCAGGGAAGCGAGGGCACCTATGCCATGACGTGTTCTGCCGGCAATATGCATATCAATGAGGATATTGTCCTTCTGGAGCTTCTCGATGAAAAGGGGCGCCCCACTGTGGATGGCATGCCTTGCTGCAATCTGCTGGTCACGGATCTGTATAAACGGTCGCAACCTGTTATCCGCTATGCGATTAACGATATCCTTACGATCAAGCCGGGTACCTGTTCATGCGGGTCCAGCTTCAGGATGATCCAGCGAATTCAGGGCCGGGCGGATGACCTGTTCTGGGGTGTGCGAAAAGCATCACATGCAAAACATTTTATCTACCAGGATTATATCAGCCGTAAAATTATTTCGGTTTCGGAAGGGATCGAGGATTATCAGGCCATTCAGGAGACTTACAGTTTGATCAGGATCCGTGTGAAGTTGAAATACGGTGTGAATAAAATGGAAATTATCAGATTGATCCGCACGGGGATATGGGATATTTATAAAGCTTATGATTGCATTTTGCCTGAGGTAGAAGTTGAAATTGGAGACCCTGTTCCCAATATGCATTCGGGGAAACTTTCACGAATAATATGCAATATCAGCCATGAAAACCGGGAAAAGAATTCAGGCGCTTGATCTCCTGAGGGGTATCGCGCTTATCTGCATTGTCTTTTTTCATACATCGGTTTACAATTTTGCAAATATTCATAAAATCGACTTTGCCCATCCACCGGTACTGATTGTTTTAATCAGTTTCCTGATCCTATGGGGCGGACTGATCATTCTCTATTCAGGGTTTGTGAATACCCTGATGCTGGCTCGCCGGATCGGGGGGACGGATGAATTCCGGCCGTTCGGATTCCTGATCGTGGCCGGCTTGATTTATGTTGCGGTCCATTACTTGCTGAATATGGTACTGGGCCGGTGGTCGGTGGATTTTGTCAATAATCAGCCCGATTTTACAGCAGTTGCAGCATCGGTTCGTTCAGGATCCCTCAGTTTTCCCGGTCCGGCTAAGATGTTTGAGGGTTCATCGCTCTCTACCATTGCCCTTAACCTGATAGTTCTGTCACTGATAAATTACTCCCTGATGCGAAAGGGGGGGATTAATAAGGAACTGCGAAATTATTCGATATTGCTGGCCGGCGGATTTCTGATCATGATTCTGTCGTATGCGCGGATCGGTCTGTACCCCGGTTTTCAGGAGGCGATCAGGGAGAATCATACATTCATAGCTGTTGCCGGAAGCTTTCTGCTGGCAAATCCTTATCCCATGTTGCCCTATCTGGGCTATGGGCTTTTCGGCTCCGCTGCAGCAATAATGCTCTTTCATCGCCGGAAGAAGCTCGTTATAAGGTTGTTAATTCCTGTTGGGATTTTGTTTTTGTGCTACGGGGTTATCGGCGCCATGCAGCATGAAAAAACCATTTCCACCCCTGATTATTTCTGGTATTTTAAAACGCAATTTGAACTGGGAGTCTTTTTACTGGTGCTGGCCTGGGTTATCCTGAGCGAACAGGCCAAAAGTCACACAACCCTGAAATTGCCTTTGATCCGGTGGTTCAGCCGGCTCAGCCTGACGATCTACCTGTTGGAAACACCGGTCTCTGAGCTGCTTGGGGAGCTCGGGCACGTGATGATTCCGGGCTGGAACCAAACCATTAACGGGTGCCTGGTGTTTGGAGCGATCAATGTGCTGATATGGGCGGTAATCCTCTATTTCTGGCGAAAAATAGATTTTCGCTATAGCGTGGAATATTTCTGGGTACAGGGATTCAAAGGGCTGGGCAAACATTCCGGTAAACTGGACGATTTAAAATGAAAACTCCCGCATCCGTTCCGGTAATAGTGTTTTTTATTCTCACCGGTCTTTTTTCAGACTGTTCAGATTCCGGAAAACAGGAAACAAAAACGTCCGAAAATAAGAAAACCCCTGAGAAGACTCTGGCTATGCAGCTGCAAGCCTTTGATAATTTCAACCGGGCTGAACCCTTTTATCAGGTCGGGATTCAGGGTGCCGACAGTGCTGCCTGGTTCTATCGGGAATTATTGAAGGAGGATCTCGATAATAATCAGAAACTATTGATTTATAATCGGCTGGGATATGTGGAAAATATAAGGGGTAATGTTGACGATGCTTACGACCTGTTCCGCAAGAGTACCAGTCTGATCCACCGCATCAGTACTGAGAATCTGAAAATGGTGGGAGTAGCCTATTCTTACATGGGGGCAATCCATTCATCGCGTAACCAAACCGACTCGGCCCTTCATTGTTTTCTGGAGGCCGATAAGATATACCAGTTTGCTCCGGGGGGCGATAAGTCAATCTATTACTATGTTTGCCTGGAAAGGATTGCCTATATCTACCACTGGAACCTCCAGGATTATGCCAGTGCGGAGAAATATTTTGTAAGGGCACATGAAATGTTCGATAAACACCTGATTCAGGGTCAGGATTCGCTGCTGATTGATTTAAGATATACCATGTCGAGCATGTACCGGAATAAAAAGGAATTTGACAAAGCCCGGATTTTTGCAATGAGGGCAAGGGATCTGGCTGATTCGCTCCAGCTAGGAAGGCAGATGGAAATCAGCCGTGTACTTTTATCCAACATCTACAGTGATCTGAATAACTGGCAAAATGCCAGGTCACTGAATGAAAGGGCCATTCAGATCAATATTTCCAGAGGTGGCCTTCCTATAGATCTGGCCAATTATTATATTAACAGGGCTTTCATTTGTTTACATCTTAAAGAATACGCTGAAGGACTTGGTTTTTGCCGGAAAGCGGCTGAAACACTTGAAAAGATCTCCCGTGAAACGGATGAATCTGCCATGCTGGACCAGGTATTGGAACAATGGGGATTTCATTTTGAATTCAAGGGTACGATTTATCAGGAAACCAATCAGCTTAAAGAGGCCGACCAAGATTATACCGAATCCCTGCGGCTCAGAATATTGAGGTATGGCGGGCACCACAAACGGGTAGCTCAGATTCATCAGGTTATCGCAAAGCATTTTATGCTTATGGGGTTACCCGATTCCGCGCTGTACCATTACCAGCAATCGCTGATTACCGGCTCTGAAGGGTTCAGTAATCCGGCATTGTTGAAGAATCCTTCCCTGCTTCAGATCCGCAATAATGTGGAAATCATTGATGTTTTACGGGAAAAAGCTTCAATGCTGGCGATGAAATTCGACCGGGAACCTGAAAATCAAGCACTTTTAAGGGGTTCGGTTGATTGCCTGAAATTGTGTGACTCCCTGATTGATTACGTATGGAATTCCTATACCAATGAGGAGGCCAGGCTCTATCTGGAAGATACCGCCCATTCCTTTTATGAGCAAGCTGTGGAAACGGCTTTCCGTTTATTTCAAACCGACTCATCGGGCAATACTGCGGACGATATCCTGCATTTCATGGAGAGCAGCCGATATCGAAATTTGTCAGATAATCTGACCAGTATCCAGGCTT
Source organism: uncultured Bacteroidota bacterium (assembly GCA_942493265.1). Taxonomy (GTDB): domain Bacteria; phylum Bacteroidota; class Bacteroidia; order Bacteroidales; family UBA12481; genus UBA12481. Next base: position 4,720,652 of record OW818688.1, on the reverse strand, counting down.
ATGCCAAGACCCGCATACCGGAAACCCTGTCCGGCAGTCTCCGGGAAACAGAATTCTTTATTAATTATTTCAATCGGAAAATAGAGGAGGACCCCGGCAATACGGAAATTTACAACCGGCAATTACTCGAAAAAATCAGACAAAAGGAGCAATTGATGGATTCAATTTCTACGGGCTATCCTGATGTGGCCGGCATGAAAAATTTGCTCAAATCAGTATCGCTCGACTCCCTTCAGAAAAAAATCAGGGAGAAGAATAGTCTGGTTATCCAATATTTTTCCGGTCCGCGCCATTTTTATATCCTTTCCACCAACGGAAAAAGAACAGCTATCACCCGGGTGGAGAAGGATTCGGCTTTGACTGCCGGACTGGATGCCTTGATAAAACTGCCCGAAAGCGATCCGGCCTCCAAACCCGGATTCATCCGGTATGCACTGCACTCCGTTAATCTTTATGAAAAGATCCTCAAACCCTCACTGGATGAATTTCAGAGTCAGCAGGGAGATAACCTGATCATTATTCCCGATGGGGCACTGAACCGGATCTCCTTTGATGCACTCCTGAGATCAATGCCCGATACCGCCTATGTGGATTATAAAACGCCCGCTTACCTGGTCAACCATTTTGCCATCAGTTATGCCTTTTCCTCCGGAATTTTGATTTCCGCAAGTCCATCGGGCAGATCCCTGAAAAGAGCCAGAATCCTGGCTATGAGCTATGGGGTTTCAGATCAGGCTGGTAATCCCTATGTGAGCCTGGAGGGCACCAACCGTGAACTGGATGCGATAAAGGGGTTAACCAAAGGGCGGTTTTTAAAGGATCAGGAAGCAACCGAATCTGCTTTTAAAAAGTATGCTCCCGGCTACGGATTACTGCATCTAGCTTTACACGGACAGGCAGGTTTGGTGGGCAATGATTCAACCATGCTGATATTCAGGAACTCGCCTGGCGACCAGGATGATGGGGCATTGCTGCCTGAGGAACTCTACTCGCTGAACCTGAAAGCCTCCCTGGTGGTGTTGAGCTCCTGCGAAAGTGCCTCCGGTAAAAGTTTCAGGGGTGAAGGAGTGTATAGCATGGCCCGGGCATTCGCAAATGCCGGTTGTCCCTCGTTAGTCTCCACCTTGTGGAAGATACCGGATGGATCCACCGTTACCCTGATGACCGGGTTCTACGGTGGATTAAGGAAAAAGCTACCGCCCGACCAGGCACTAAGGCAATCAAAAATGGATTACCTGCGGCAGTCTGATCCCTATGCGGCACACCCTCGCTTCTGGGCGTCAATTATCCCGCTGGGGAATTTTTAACGATGGGGTACCGGTGTGTCACGAAAGGTTTTCAAAATTGCCAGCAGTTCTCTGAGATCATCGATCCAATAGGGCGGTGGAAATGTTGGAGGCCCGGTTACCGGATCGGTACCTTGTGAATGTTGACCGGATTTCAGGGTTATTTTCTGTTCAGCTAACTTTTCTTCCAGCTGCTTAATCACTCCTTCCAGCCATTTAATGATTTCTCCATTGTACCCGGCAAACAGCGCCATTAATTCTTCTGTTGTCATTTTGATAGGATTTAGTTAATGTATTGTTGAGAGTTTCGATCTTATTTCAAGTGCCTGGTTTTGATAAACATTGCGATAGGATGATAATTCCCCGAAAATGGATTTTGCTTCATCCGTTTTTCCGGATTTCAGAAGTGAAATGGCCAGGAACCAGCGCGATTCATCGGGCATGAATTTTCCGGATTCGAGCGTGGCCCGGAAACATTCAGCAGCTTTCAGGTATTCTTTCTCGGAAAGGAATGACTGGCCCAGAAAAAACTGAACCGTATCATTTTTTTGGGGCAAAGCTGAAAACAGGGCAATTGCAGTCTGATATTCTTTGCGGTCGTAAGCCCCGAAGGCTTGTTGAGCGCCGGATATGTGATTTTCATCGGAGCGGTAACTCAATACCACTGTATTCTGATAGGCGCCATCGTAATATTCGCGGTAAATGGAATTGGCGATCCTCTCCGACTGCGGTGGCCGGAAAACTCCAATGTATAGTGTGGCCGCAAGGCATGCAGCTGCTGCCAGAGATATCCATCCCATGCCCATCACACGTTTTCTGAGATTTGCCTTCGGTTCTATTGCGGGCTGCATGATTTCCCAGCTGCTGATTTCCTGCCGGAGTGAATCCCGGGCTGTACTCCGGATTCCATTGACCAGCAATCTCATATCAACAACCATTTCCCTGAATGAGGCATCCTCTTCCTGCATTTTCTTAAATGCTTCCAACTCCCCGGCAGTCAGTTTGCCATCCAGGAATTTGTCGATCCACTCCATATGCTGATATTGATTATTCATAACTATATTCTTTTTGTTTTTCTGCTTCCTGCCGGAACAGGTCGCGCAATCGTAAAAGACATTTGTATTTCTGGTTTTTAGCTGTTTGTTCGTTTTTGTATCCCAGCGCAACGGCTATTTCCTGCATCGTCATCCGGTGATAATAGTATGATTCGAGTATCTGTTTGCATGGATCCCCCAATTTGTTGAGGCAGGTTTTCGATAAATCAAGTAGCCGCTCATTTTCCTCCTGACTATCACCGGAAATGTCCTCAAGGTCGGGTATGGCATGATTGATGTTCACAATCCTGAACTGCTTACGATGAAGCTCATATATCTTGTTCTTCCCAATCGCATACAGGTAGGTCCGGATATTGCTTCTCACCTGGCTGAGCTTTCCCGATAAAATGTTTTCATAAAATGAGAGGATGGTTTGCTGATAAACATCCAGTGCCTCATCGGTTGAGATCCGTTGGGTTTTGGTGGTCCATTCTATAAATCCTTTGCGGTACATGGTGTAAATGTTTTCAAGCGTTTTTTTATTTCCGCTGCTGATTTCTTTTATGACAGCATTCTGATCCATTGTTTTCCATTAATGAAAAAGTACCGGAAAGGTCACCCAAAGGAGATTTTTCTTATCTAACTATCTAATAGTCTGATTAAAGTTACGACCAAAAAAATCCAGGTACAAAAATATTTTTTCGGAAAACTTTCCGGAAGAAGGTGACCTTTTAATTCTGCTGACATAAATGGGTAAAGAAAACGACATGAATTATTCACTTAAAATCCATCAAAATGAAAACCATGAAACCTTATGTCAAAGTTGCCGGGATCCTTTTCCTGATGTATTTCCACCTCGTGCTGATTGCAGCCATCGGAATCAAGCAAAACCTGGGCAATCGTTTTGAAAACCGGATCGACAACCCGGATCTGCCTGCTGAAATTCTTGAACCGCCTGCCCCTGTTGAAGCCTGGATGCTGGATGAGAATTATCTTAAAAAGTGACGACAGGGATCCGGTGAGCAGAGATGCTCACCGGTTTTTTTGCGATGCCCCTTTTCCGTATCATTGCACCGAATTAAATCCAATCCGTTTGAATTACCTCCAGGCCGAAAAAATTTCGAAATCTTACCGGGAAATTCCCCTGTTTGAGTCTCTGTCACTGACTGTTGAAAAGAACCAGAAACTCGCACTCATTGCCCGCAACGGGGCAGGTAAGTCAACGCTTCTGCGCATCCTCGCCAATGAAGAGGAGCCCGATTCCGGCATGGTGAATACGGTAAACGGACTGACTATCGGTTTTCTGCAGCAGAATCCGCTGCTCCATGATCAGCTCGAAGTGATCGAGCAGGTGCTGTTCTCTTTGCCCCATCTCTCCAATGCCATAAAAAATTATGAGGAGGCTATACTAAGCGGCGATCACGATGCACTGGATAAATCCATCCTCGAGATGGACCGGCTGAGTGCTTGGGATTGCGAAAGTCGTATCAAAGAGGTGCTTACCCAACTTAAAATCGGTGATCTCACGCAGAAAGTCGGGGAACTGTCGGGCGGACAGCGTAAGCGGATCGCTCTGGCAACCGTTCTGGTTCCGCAACCCGACCTCCTGATTCTGGATGAGCCTACGAACCACCTGGATCTGGATATGATCGAATGGCTGGAGGAGTATCTGAGCCAGTCGTTTATTACGGTGCTGATGGTAACGCACGATCGTTATTTCCTCGATCGAGTATGTACCGAGATCCTGGAGCTGAACGATAAAACCCTCTACCGCTACAAAGGCAATTATCAGGTATACCTGGATAAGCGCCTGGAAAGGATTGAATGGGATCAGAAACAGGCAGATAAGTCGAGTGCTGTGATGAAAAAGGAACTGGAATGGGTGAACCGCATGCCAAAAGCACGCGGAACAAAACCCAAATACCGGATCGAGGCTTTTGAGCAGCTGCGCGAGGATTCGAGAAAGGAATATCAGGCTGAACTTGGAGATATCAACTTTATTACCAGAAGGATGGGTAAGAAGGTCCTCGATCTGTATAACCTGTCAAAATCGTTTGATGATCTTCTGCTTTTCAGTGATTTCAGCTATAAATTCCAACGATTCGAAAAAATTGGAATGATCGGCCCGAACGGGGTCGGTAAATCAACTTTTCTCTCCATTGTAACCGGACTCCTGAAACCTGATTCAGGCCGTATCGATGTTGGCGCAACCATCAAATTCGGGATTTATCGTCAGGAAGGGATAGAATTCGATCCTGATGATAAAGTAATCGATGTGGTCCGGAAAATTGCCGATGAGATTGAACTCGGTCCGGGCCGGTCAATGAGTGCCACCCAGTTTCTTGAAATGTTCCTGTTTCCGCGGAGCGTTCAGTATGGGTTGGTATCTAAATTGAGCGGAGGGGAAAAACGGCGGCTTTACCTGCTCACGGTACTCATGACTAATCCCAATTTCCTGATTCTCGATGAGCCGACAAATGACCTGGATATCCTCACCCTTAATGTATTGGAAGATTATCTGCTCCGGTTTGCCGGGTGTGTGATTATTGTATCCCACGATAGGTATTTCATGGATAAGGTGGTTGATCACCTCTTTGTTTTTGAAGGCGGGGGCGTGATCCGGGATTTTCCGGGCAATTACTCGATTTACCGCGATCAGAAAGAGGTGGAGAAACAGCTGGCCAATAAGGATATCCCCGTAAAAGAGAAAAAGGTTAAACCCAAACAGGAATCCACGAAAACCAAACTTTCCTACAAAGAGAAGGTCGAAATGGAAACCCTGGCCAAAGAGATTGCTGCCCTTGAGGAGGAAAAACGCATCCTGGAAAATGACCTGAGTTCCGGACAGGTTCCGTCGGATCAATTGCACTTGAAAAGCATGCGCATCAGCGAAGTGCTCACCCTTCTGGATGAGAAGGAAATGCGGTGGCTGGAGCTTAGTGAATTATAAGGGAGACCTCCCTGAAGTTGGAATTCAGAGATTCGAAGACCAGTTTTGAATTTTGAATCTACGGATTATTGCTGCGAATGATCCCTGTTACTAATCCAACCCCGGAGGGGTGACAGGATTATAGCGGCGAATCCCTATCTATTCCACCCCTACCGGGGTTTATGTTTCGATTCAATCCACCAGGCTATAATCATTTCAGCCCTACGGGCTTTAACTGCCGCTGAGAATGATCCCTGGTACCTGATCCAACCCCGGAGGGGTGGCAGGATTATAGCGGCAAATGATCCCTGGTACCTGATCCAACCCCGGTAGGGGTGGCAGGATTATAGCGGCAAATGATCCCTGGTACCTGATCCAACCCCGGAGGGGTGGCAGGATTATAGCTGCGAATCCCTATCTATTCCACCCCTACCGGGGTTTATGTTTCGATTCAATCCACCAGGCTATAATCATTTCAGCCCTACGGGCTTTGACTGCAGTCCTATTGGCTTCAACTTAAGCCCTGCGGGCTTAAACTTCGGTATGGGAGAACTGCTGGTGTTCAATTATCCATCCTCGGAGAATTGTCATCCCGACAGGACTTGCCCCCGTGAATGCAGGGGGTGGTTACCCGGCGAAGTAACTCTCCAATTCCTTCAGCGTACTCTCATTTTTCTGTAAATCATACCGGATTTCGCCGCGTTCCAGAATGACAATGCGGTCACATACCTCGTTAACATGATTCAGGTCGTGGCTGGATATGAGCAGAGTAGTTCCCTTGTTTTGCTTCAGGTCGTTTAATATCCTGATGAGCCTCAATTGCGTCGAGGGATCGAGTCCGTTGAACGGTTCATCAAGAATGATGATCTCCGGCCTGGCCATCAATGCGGCGGCAACACCAATCTTCTGCTTGTTTCCGTGCGAAAAATCACGGATGTATTTCTTCTTGCCGAGAATCTCCCCGGCAAAAAAATCTTCAAATTCCTGGTAAAAAGTGGTCAGGTCGCCCTTCGATAAACCATGAACCTGACAGATGAATTCGAAATATTCCTCGGGACTCAGGAACTCGATCAGAAACCGTGCATCCAGGTAGGATCCGGTGTAATACTTCCAGTCGGTCGTTCCTTTTACATCTTTACCCTTTGATTTGATCCAGCCGCTGTTGGCCCGGATCAAATCGAGAAGCAACCGGAAAAAGGTGGTTTTTCCGGCCCCGTTGTTGCCTACCAAACCAAAACTTTCATTCTGACGGATCACCAGACCGGGTATCGAGAGTACCTTGGTTTCACCGTATATCTTGCTGAGGTTGTTGACTTCTATCATGATGAAATTCAATTATATGCAATTATTCTTTGTTCTTTGTTTTTTGATTTTTGTTATTTGATTTTTTGCTACTGGTAGCCGTTATTCCCTGAATCCTTTTGCCATGTCATATCGATTCCTCATAAATTGCCGGGTAACCACATCGAGGAGGTATTTGTTCAGGACCAATCCGGTTAAACCAATCAACCCGATCACCGCATATCCGACCATCGGAATTTTAAAATGATTGAATGGCCACATAACCAGAATGGGAAGGATAAATCCCGGAAGCATCGACAGATAATAACTGGCACTGATGCCCTGATAGTTGAAGCTTGCACTGCGGCTCAGATCCATGCGTTTGGTACTGTAGGTTGCCACAAATAGCAGTGCAAAGGATAAAAACCCGATGTTGTACAGAAAGGTTGCCGTATTGATCAGCAGGATGTTTTTTCCGTATAATCCATAAGGAATGGTCAGTACCCAGCAAATTCCGGCCATGGTGACGGCAAGCAGGTATTTGGCACGGATATATTGCTTGAAATCAGTGTAATTGGCGAGTATAGTGTCGAAATGGTTGCTCTCATAACTGAAACAATAGTTCAGATAACTCATCATGATTCCGGCCGTCAGGATAATCCCGACAAATACCAGAAAAACTCCGGTCATTTTCGATGAGCTTTCATTGTAAAACATCAACCCGTACAACAAAAATAATGGAGTAATATAAAAAGTGGAGCGGGTGCGCTTGTGCCTCCATATCAGCCTGAGATCCAGTGAGATCAATTGTCCGGTGAGTCCGATTGATTTGAGGTAGCGGATCTCGCCGAGGGAATCGGTCCTGGTTTTTTTCTTCAGGTTGACCTCATCAGGATACAATCGCCCTCGCAGAAATAAATAATTTACCAGATAAGTCAGAATCATAACAGTCAACGGTATAACAACCATCAGCGGATGTTTGATCATTCCGGTCATCAGGGCATTGGATACATCAGTGAGCTGGAAAATTTTGTAATGGTCGAGTGCAATCAAACCGATGAGTACCAGCGCAAAGAGTCCGACCACCCATGCCTTATGAGCCAGCTGCCTCTTTACATAAGTGGCCAGAAAGTTGTTTGCCAAAACCAGAAATATCATCCCGGATATCCATACAACGGCTATTCCTATGGAGTAGTGCGGAGCGATCACTTTAAGGGCGAAAGGGATGAAAACCAGCAGCGGCATGATGTTTCCGAGGCTGAAAATGGATTTTGAGGCAACATAATGAACAATCGCCGACTTACGCACCGGCAGCGTAAGATAGGTTTCCAGGTTGAGCACAGGCAGCGACTGCATAAAAAACCGCATCACGAATTCGATCCCGAAATAATACAGGATAATTCTGTTGATCAATACAATGGGATCTTCGTCGGGGAATGCGGATGCCAGGAATCTGTCGATAAAAATCCCGATCATCACCAGATAGGCGATGAGCATGACCGCCACCATACCCATGATGATGTTGAGCACAATTTGTTTCTGCCAGAAGCTGGAGCGCAGCGTCTCTTTTATCTGGTGATCGATAAGCCATTTAAGTATCATATGTTAAAATAATAGGCAAACGGGTTTGTTTATGGAGATGGATTTCCCGGCAGCATTGAGCCTTCCGGTACCCGGATCGAGTGAGAAAACCTGTATGGAACCGGAAGTCTGGTTGGCTGCCAGCAGGAATCGGCCGGATGAATGGATGGCGAAGTTTCTCGGTGTTTTTCCCAGGGTCGGCTGATGCTGCACCAGTTTCATCCTGCCGCCCGGTTCAACCGAATAGAGTGCTATGCTGTCGTGCCCCCGGTTAGAAGCGTACAGAAAGTGGCCGTTGGGATGCACATGGATATCGGCACAGGTGTTCTCCCCGGTAAATGCCTCAGGCAGGGTGGTGAGGGTTTGAATTTCCGACAAAACACCCTTTGCCGGATCATAGGTCATGGCGGTGATGGTCGAATTTAATTCATTGACTACAAAGGCATTCTGTCCGTCCCGGGAAAAAGTGAAATGACGCGGACCCGCTCCCGGTGCAGTCTGGAAATAGGGAATATCTGAAGGACTCAATTTTCCGGTTTTTTCATCGAACCGGTAAATCATGATTTTATCAATACCCAGGTCACAAACAAATGCAAAGCGGTTGTCGGGAGAAAGGTTAACTGAATGGACATGTGCGACTTCCTGGCGGGAAGTGTTGGGTCCTTTCCCGGAATGCTGCACGCTGTCGACAGGTTCACCCAGTGAGCCATCGGCCATAACAGGCAGAACGGCGGCATTCCCACCGGTATAGTTGGCCACCAGGATAAATCTCCCGGTGCGGTCGATCGTCAGGTGGCAGGGATGTGCTCCCAAACTGGTCACGGAATTGAGAAATGTGAGTTTTCCGGTCTTTTCATCGCGACGGAATGCGCTCACCGCCCCGGCTTTTTTGCCGCCGAAATCATCTGTTTCAATGGCCGCATATACAAATTTCCGGTTGCGCCCGAATATCAGGAAGGATGGGTTATTTACACCCTGACAGACTTCAATTAATTGAACTGCACCATTTTGAGAGTCGAAGCTGCAAACCGGAATACCTCCCTCTGGAGTGTCAGTATAGGTTCCGACATATAAATGGTCAAACATGTTTCCTGTGGCGATTATCCCAGCCAGTACTGGTTTCTGAAGAATTGTTGCACTAAAGGCGCCGATGCCAATTTGCTGAAAAAAGCTGGATCTTTTCATGCCAGATAGTATTACCGGACTTTTATAATTTTTGTTTGATGAACCACCCTGCCGGCCGTGTTGGTAACTCTCAGAATATAGGTGCCTTCGGTGATACCGGATAGGTCAAGTGTCGATCTTTTGCAGGAAAGAATTTTCGAGCCTGCAGGATTCATTAATTCCACCGTCATTCCGCTGGTAAAAGGCGAAACAGACAGCTGGTTGACGACCGGATTCGGATAAACATTGAATTCCTGGTCTGTGGCCAGCCCCGGATTCAGGCTTGCCTCGCTGCCTGCCATGCCGGATTTCAATAATGGAAGGGATTGGGTACCCGGATTTTCCGGTGTTGACATTCTGTATCCGTAAAGGGCAATTTCATTGATCTTTGCATCCAGGGTTGAAATCAGCGATAACCTGATATACCGGCTGGTGATCCGAACGGCCCGCTGCGACCAGGTTTTTGATTTGGTTACGGGATCCGTAAACAGATTGATCCAGTTATCAGGTGTACCGTATGACACAATAACTTTTCCAGTGGTCGATAAATCATGCAGGCTGATCCGGTCGATAAAATACTCCGCGCCCAGATCGAAATAGATATGAAAGGGTGCGTATTTAACGGTTTTTGCAGGTTTCCAGGGTATACTCAGCGGATGCTGGTTTAGGTCAGGATTAAGCTGCTGCTCGTCAACCAGATATTTTGGTGAATTTAAACTGCCGCCAATAACCTGATCGGTAATCATCTGCTGATTCAATTGGATTCTGGCACTTGCCGGAGGCGGAGGCGAAGCGGGTCCGATCTGTGCATAAACTGCCGGTCCGGCCGGATTGATTTTAAAAACTCCGTTCACCACTTCATACAGGATCGGTGGCACAGTGCCAAGCGTATTTCCTGAATTGACCAGTATCGGCGGTGTGCCCCCGCTATTCGTCAGGAACGGGATATTGGTATCATAACTGTTATCCTGAAAATACATGTTGTTGTATTGATTCAGGTTCTTAATTATTTCATTGCCCACTGACGACCTGAAGTAATTGTTTTTCAATGTAATGGGTGAATTCGGAATCGGCCAGTAGCGGTCATCGATAAAACTCCCGGGATTGTTTTCAATGTAATTGGAGTATACCTCGATATTACCCATTCCCATGATGATGACTCCGTATCCGGGCGAATTGATCAACAAGTTGTTGTAATATTTACCTACCGTATTGCCGCCGATCTGCAGACAATTGTTTTGAAAAGCTTCATTATCGAATCCGGAATTCCGGAACAGGTTATGGTGAACTTCCACATCTTCAACACAATTGGCGAGCTGAACAGCCTCCCTTCCGGTGTTTTCAACGATATTATTATAAACCCTGACGTGCCTGAATTCCATTCCCGGAGATTTGGTTTCGCCGATATACATGCCTTCGGTAACATCATGGATATAGTTATCGTGGATCAGGAGATTATTGAACTGCGGGTAGGGCACAGGTGGCGTGCCCCCGAAATCTTTCTTGGCATAGATACCGAAAAAGGTACTTCCGCTTCCAACTATTTCAATGAACTCGGCCTCACAGTCGGTGCTGTATTCCGAGAACGACAATCCGCACTCAATTCCCTGAAGTTTAAAGCCATACCGCACGGTTTTGTCGCCTGTTCCGGTTACTTTGATGTATTTGCAATTCTCGAAAGAGAGCGCTCCCCAGGCACTGGTTGAAATACTGACTTGTCCGCCATAGTTGATGATCACGATGGGTTTGTCGGGTGTACCCTGCAGATATTTGAATTTGAGCGTCAGGATCCTTCCGGCAACAATTTTAAGCGTATCTCCCGGAGCAGGCGGGATGGCCATCCCGCTGGCATCCATATAGGTAAAGGCCGGCTGGATTAAAATAGCCTTTTGCGCGTGGCCGGTAAAAACTGCTGAAAGGGTGAGGAGACCGGCTATGAGCACTGTTTTGGCAGAATATTTCATGCGAGAATTTCTTAAATTGGTGTTAACCAAAGGTTTGTTGAAAATAATTGGTTTGGGCTGTTTGGATGCTTATAGGCAAAGATGCATTTTTTAATTGTTAATGTTGTATTTTTCGGAATGATACAAACTGATAACAGGAGCCACCGTTCAATCTTACGGGAACTCGCCCATAAGGCCATGATCCAGAGGGGACTTCAGCCAGATTTTTCTTCTGAGGTGATGGATGAGCTGGAAAAGATGCGTCCGGCTTTTTCCCAGGAGGGTACGATCCGCGACCTCAGGCATTTACTTTGGTGTTCCATCGATAATAATGATTCTCGCGATCTCGATCAGCTATCGGTTGCAGAATCCCTTAAAGGTGGTTCCGTACGCGTACTGGTGGCTATCGCCGATGTGGATGCATGGGTTGTGAGGGGGGCTGCTATCGATAGTCATGCCCGTCAGAATACAACTTCAGTATATACAGCTGCCGAAATGTTTCCGATGTTGCCTGAGCGGCTGTCGACAGATATAACCTCCCTGAATCTCGACAGCGACCGGCTGGCATTGGTTGTTGAAATGGTTTTTGACCCAAATGGGGCTATCGGTAATTCCGATGTATACCGGGCGATGGTCCGAAGCCGGGCAAAACTGGCTTATTCAAGTGTGGGCGCCTGGATTGAGGGAGATGAGGAGATGCCTGATGAGATCAGTCGGGTCGTGGGATTGGCTGTGAATCTACAACTGCAGGATACCATCACCCGGAAAATGAAGCAGCTACGGTATGAACAGGGAGCGCTTGATTTTGATACGGTTGAGTCGCTTCCGGTTTTTGAAGGGGATACCATCCGTGAACTGAGGGAAACCCAGCGAAACCGGGCCCGTGATATTATTGAGGAATTGATGATCAGTTCCAACGAGGTGACCGCAGGGTTCCTGAAAGAAAGGAATTTTCCATGTTTTCAGCGGGTGGTGCGGAATCCAAAACGATGGAACCGGATTTGTGAAATTGCTGCTGAGCAAGGAGTTGAGCTGCCAATGGAGCCGGATTCAAAAGCCTTGCAAGTTTTTATGGCCGCCGAAAAGAAAAAGGATCCTGAAGGATTTTCTGATTTGTCATTGAGCATCATTAAGCTGCTTGGTCCGGGTGAGTATTCAATGGCATTTCCCGGTGAACAGTCGACCGGCCATTTCGGACTGGCCGTACGCAATTATTCCCACTCAACGGCACCCAACCGCCGTTACCCCGACCTGATCACCCACCGTTTGCTCAAAGCGGCCATGGAAGGTCGTTCCTTACCCTATTCGCATGATGAGCTGGAAGAGTTGGCCATGCACTGCACGCAAAAGGAAAATGATGCCAAAAAAGTTGAGCGCCAGATAGCTAAATCAGCGGCGGCATTGGTGCTTGAGCACCGTATAGGTGATCGTTTTGATGCAATCATTACCGGTTCGGCCGACAAAGGTACCTGGGTGCGTATTATTCATCCGCATGTGGAGGGCCGGCTCGTTGAAGGCTATAAGGGCGTTGACGTCGGACAGCATATCCGGGTTCAGCTCGTTGAAACGGATGTGGAGATGGGATACATTGATTTCAGGAAGGTTTAGGGGTACCACCACTGAGTCACCCTCGGAGCGTTGTCATCCCCGCGAAGGCGGGGACCTCGGAGAAGTGTCATCCGCCACCAAACTACCCTCGGAGAGGTGTCATCCCGGCGAAAGCCGGGACCGTGTCACGCTACTCCGAGGCCATTGAGAGCTGTCACCAATTCAATTCGGAGCAGCGTCGGGCAAGCACCCATGGGACCCTCGTTAGAGCGACACGGTCCCGGCTTTCGCCGGGATGACACCTCTCCGAGGGTAGTTTGGTGGTAGATGACACTTCTCCGAGGGTAATTTTGTGCTACTCCTCTTCCTACTTCAAAACCCCCGACTCCTCAATCTTTTTCAACGCCTCAACTCCCCCCAACTGATAGTCAACGAGTATCGTCCGCACAAAGTCCTTCGCCTTTTGTACCGTCTGCGCCCGCACCCGGTGGAGATGCCCGTTAACCGGATGGTTGTTCAGGAAGGATGGCCCCTCGAATTTTCGGGTCAGAATGGGGAAACAGATACCCAGACCGTTAGCGAACGCTTCCATTTTTGTGGTACCGCCGATCGCATTTGAATTGTCGCCTTCATCCTGCAATGCATCATAAATAATGGTGCCAATGATGCCCTTATCCCTGTAATACAGTAGCTTGCAATATAATTCAGACTCTTTCGAAACCATGCTGGCCCCCAGCGCTATATCAAAGGGCTGACTCAGAAAGTTCTCTTTCAGCTGGCGTTCCGCCAGATTGCAGGCCACCTGGGCGGCAACTACACTGCCATAACTGGAGGATACAATGATGAGTCGGGAAACGGCCGTTTGGGGATCCTGCACAATCTGGTCCATAGAGGATGCCAGTATGCGGTTCCGTTCGGGATGTTTAACGGGTTTCTGGGCACGGTTCAGGGCCCAGATAACATTCGCGAGCGACGGACTTTTATAGATGCCTTTTATAACATTGAACTGTTGCCCGAGAATACTGGAAAAGTATTGTATGAAATTGGCGGTGAAAGCATTGCCTTCGCCTTCAACATAATCCCCGCCTGCGAAAAAGAAGAAACGGTGTGTCATAATGTGCGAATATAGCTTATTGGTCCTTAATCCGGCGAATGCCTAAGAGCTTGATATAGAAGGAGATTCTCGTGAGCTTCTTTCTTTCATCCAGATCATCGATCATCCGGATAAGTGATTGCTGCAGTTTCAGATCAGCCGTCACCCTGTTCATCACCCAGTTAAATAAACGGGGATAGTTCACCAGCTTCTGTATCCAGGTTGACAGGCGAAGCTCTTTCCAAAGTTTTCTGTATACAAAACGGTCATATTTTTTATTGAACCCTGCATCAAACCGTTCCCGGGCAATGGCTTCACCAATATGTTCCGCTGCAGCAAATCCTGACCACATGGCATTTCCAACTCCTTCACCTGTGAAAGGATCAATGAGATGTGCGGCATCGCCCGTGAGAAGGAACCGGTTACCCGATAACCTGATTTTTCGCGATCCCAGTGGTAATATCTGCGCAGCAACAGCTGATTCAGCATGTGCCGACTTAAATCTTTCCGCCAGGTCGGGATTTTCTGCAAGTGCCAGATCCATAACCTGCTTCAAACTCAGCTTCCTCTTTTTGAGAATATCTGTCCGGATTCCGGCTCCCACATTTGCCCGGCCGCCCGGTAAAGGAAAAACCCATAAATATCCTGGCAAAAAATCTTTCAGAAAATAAAAATCCACGAAATTGCCCTTGGGAACACCGGTTACACCGGCATAGTATTGCCGCACCCCGGTGGCCTGATGATTGTCCGCTTTTTTTACCGGCTTAAGCGATTTTGCCAGCTTACTTCCGGCACCGGTGGCTACCACGCACATCTGCGCCGTAAATTCGCGCGACCCGGTATCGTCGGTGAGGATGATCCCATCGCCGCCATAGGTGAACCGGGTAATGTTAACTCCCTGAATCACATCAATCAACGGATACTTCAACGCTTCTTCCATCAGGAGGTGATCAAAATCGATGCGCCGGATTATATGCCCGGGGGGATCGTCCGGAAATTTTGCATTGGAGTAGGGAAGAGCCACTGATTTCATGTTCGGGGCAAAAAACCTGACCCCATGCGATGGCAATTGTCCGGGATGCGATTGTAATTTGGTCAGCAGGTCAGGATTTATTCTCCTGACCATCGAAACCACCCATCCGCTTAATCCATCACCGCAAATTTTATCGCGCGGGAATAAATCCTTGTCAATCAAGGTGCACCGAACTCCCTTTTTCGCGAGAAAAAGTGCGGTGGATATCCCTGCCGGTCCGGCTCCCGCAATAAGAACTACTGATCGCTGCTCCGCTAATACTCTTTCCATGCTTTTATGGAAATATCTTCCAGATCAAGCTTGCAGAAAGCGGTGATAAATGCCGCGGCAAGGCGCGCATTGGTGATCAGAGGCACATTAAAGTCGATGGAATTTCGCCGTATGGTGTAATCATTTTTTAATTCTCCCTGTGTAAGATTCTTGGGTATGTTGATTACCAGATCAATAAGCCCGTTGCGGATATAATCCGTTACATTGGGATTGATCTTCTCATCGGGCCAGTGCAGTATGGTGGCCGGGATGCCGTTGCCACGGAGAAAATCGCCTGTTCCCGGGGTGGCAAATATCTCATAGCCATGATTGTCAAGCAGATGGCAGGCTTCAAGAAGATGAACCTTATCTTTGATCGGTCCGGTGGACAACAGGATATTCTTTTTTGGTATCGAGTAGCCCACTGAAAGCATCGATTTCAGAATGGCATCGTAATAATCTTCCCCTATACAGCCAACTTCACCCGTCGACGACATGTCGACACCCAATACCGGATCGGCCTTCTGCAATCTTGAAAATGAGAATTGCGAAGCCTTCACTCCGATATAATCAAGGTCGAAAATCGACTTCTTGGGCTTTTCAACCGGTCGGCCAAGCATCACCTTGGTGGCTATTTCAATCAGGTTCGTTTTCAAAACTTTGGATACGAAGGGCAGCGACCTCGAGGCTCTCAGATTGCATTCAATTACTTTGATATCATTGTCCTTGGCCAGAAACTGGATGTTGAAAGGACCTGTTATATTCAGCTCTTTAGCTACCTGTCTCGAGATTTTCTTGATCCTTCTCACCGTCTCGAAATAGAGCTTCTGAGGAGGGAATATCATGGTGGCATCTCCCGAGTGCACCCCGGCAAATTCAACGTGCTCGCTGATGGCATAGGCAATCAGTTCCCCTTTGCTGGCTACTGCATCGATTTCAATCTCCTTGGCCTGTTCAATAAAATCGGTCACCACAACAGGATGTTGTTTGGAAACCTTGGCCGCCAGCCTTAAATAATTATCCAGCTCTTCCTTGTTTGAAACCACGTTCATGGCGGCTCCCGAAAGAACATAGGAGGGCCTGATCAGTACCGGGAACCCGATACGGTCAGTAAATACATGGATATCTTCTATGCTCGTAAGTTCCTGCCATTCAGGTTGATCGATCTCCAGTGCATCCAGCATCATCGAGAACTTATGGCGGTCCTCAGCCCGGTCAATCGAAACCGGAGAGGTGCCGATAATCGGTACCGACTGTTCATGGAGCCTGAGCGCCAGGTTATTCGGGATCTGCCCGCCCATCGAAACCACCACGCCAAGCGGTTGTTCAAGGTCGAGAATATCCATCACGCGCTCAAACGATAATTCATCAAAATAGAGCCTGTCGCTCATGTCGTAATCCGTTGATACGGTTTCGGGATTATAATTGATCATGATCCCGCGGTAACCTTCTTTCCGGATGGTTAACAGGCCGTTTACACTGCACCAGTCAAACTCAACTGAGCTGCCGATGCGGTATGCTCCAGATCCTAAAACAATTACAGATTCTTTGTCGTGCTGAAAAACAACATCATGAGATTGCGAGGAATAGGTGAGATACAGGTAGTTCGTCTGAGCCGGATATTCAGCGGCCAGCGTATCAATCTGCCTTACATAGGGTACAATCCCGGCATCCTTGCGGAACTTCCTTACCCTGAGCATGTCTTCCTGAATGTTTTCAACCGGGCTTTTCAATATCAGCCGGGTAATCTGGAAATCGGAAAATCCCCTGACCTTTGCTTCCCGGATCAGCCGGATATCTGTAGATTCCAGTGAGTTATTTTGTTCCAGCATGATTTTCAGCCGGAAGATATTCCTCAGTTTAACCAGGAACCATAGATCAATACCGGTTAAACTGTGTATCTCCTCAACGGTCATGCCCTTTTCCAGCGCCTGCTCAATCACAAATATCCTGACATCGGTGGGGGTGCGCAATTCGTTCTCAATGCTTTCATAGTGCATGTCCCTGTTCCCGACAAAGCCATGCATGCCCTGTCCGATCATCCTGAGGCCTTTTTGAATGGCTTCCTCAAAGGTGCGGCCGATTGCCATCACTTCACCAACACTCTTCATGCTGGATCCGATCTCATGCGAAACCCCTTCAAATTTATCTAAATCCCATCTCGGGATCTTTACCACGATATAGTCCAGGGCAGGTTCGAAACAGGCTGTTGTAGTGAGCGTTACGCTGTTTTTGAGTTCATGCAGACCGTACCCGAGTCCCAGCTTTGCAGCCACAAAGGCCAGCGGATATCCAGTCGCTTTTGAAGCCAGGGCAGAGGAACGGCTGAGTCGTGCATTAACTTCTATTACACGGTAATCCTCTGAATTAGGATCCAATGCGTATTGAACATTACACTCACCGACGATCTTGATATGCCTGATGATTTTTATCGATAATGCCCTGAGCTTATGATATTCTGTATTGGTCAGGGTTTGAGAGGGGGCTACTACGATACTTTCTCCGGTATGGATACCGAGCGGATCGAAGTTTTCCATGTTACAAACCGTGATGCAATTGTCATAACGGTCGCGGACCACTTCATATTCAACCTCTTTCCAGCCCTTCAGCGACTTTTCAACCAGGATCTGAGGAGCCATGGTCAGTGATTTGGTCGCCAGTTTTTCGAGCTCATCCCGGTTATCGCAGAACCCGCTGCCTAATCCTCCCAGTGCATAGGCCGAACGGATGATGACCGGATAGCCCAGTCTGTCGGCTGCCACATAAGCATCTTCAATCGTGCTTACTGCTTGGCTCTGAATGGTTTTGACATCTATTTCATCCAACCGCTGAACGAAAAGCTCGCGGTCTTCGGTATCGATGATGGCTTTTACCTGGGTGCCGAGTACTTCTACTCCATATTTTTCAAGAATCCCTGTTTTAAAGAGGGCTACCCCGCAATTGAGCGCGGTTTGTCCGCCGAAAGCCAGCAGAATCCCTTCGGGCCGTTCCTTGCTGATTACTTTTTCAACAAAGTAGGGGGTAACAGGCAGGAAATAAATCTGATCGGCAATTCCTTCAGATGTTTGAACGGTGGCGATATTCGGATTAACCAAAATAGTGTCGATCCCCTCTTCGCGCAAGGCCTTGAGGGCTTGCGATCCGGAGTAATCGAATTCACCGGCTTCACCGATTTTCAAGGCACCTGAACCGAGAACGAGTACTTTACCGAATTGTCTGGTAGTTTTTGGCACCATGGTTCAATTCTTAATGTTTTTTATTTTTTCGATGAACTCATCAAACAGAAATTCAGTATCCGTTGGACCGCTGCTGGCCTCGGGATGGAACTGAGAGGAGAAGAATGGCTTGGTCTGATGCATGATCCCTTCGTTGGTGAGGTCGTTGAGGTTCCGGAATAATGGCTCCCAACCTGCCGGAAGCGTAGTATCATCCAAAGCGAATCCGTGATTCTGTGAAGTGATATAGGCTTTATTGGTTCCAACCTGGAGTACCGGCTGGTTATGGCTCCTGTGGCCATATTTCAGTTTATAGGTGTCTCCGCCCGCCGCGAGTCCCATCAGCTGGTTCCCCAGGCAGATGCCGAAAATAGGCTTGTCGCCGTTAAGCGCCTTGCGGATATTGGCGATGGTTTCCTGACATTGTTTAGGATCGCCCGGACCGTTGGAGATGAACAGACCATCATACTCAATGGATTCTATATCAGTGTTCCATGGAACCCTGATCACTTCGGTATCCCGTCGCAGAAAGCACCGGATGATATTGTTTTTCACCCCGCAGTCAACCAGCAGGATTTTATATTTGCCTTTTCCGTACCGCACGATCTCCTTGGTGCTCACCTGGTCAACCAGATTGATCAGGTTGGGATTGACGAACGGGATATCTTCATCAAAAACGATTTTTCCGAGCATGGCTCCCTCTTCTCGCAGATGTTTGGTGAGCGAACGGGTGTCGATGCCGTAGATGCCCGGAATACTGAACTCCTGCAGCCATGAGGCCAGGCTCTGATCGGCATTCCAGTGACTGAAATCGAAGGAATAGTCGGAGATGATCAGTCCGCTGATATGGATTTCTTCGGATTCAAAAAACTGCAGCATGCCGTTTTCGCGCTGCTTTCCCGGAACACCGTAATTCCCGATC
Organism: uncultured Bacteroidota bacterium; assembly: GCA_942493265.1. GTDB lineage: Bacteria > Bacteroidota > Bacteroidia > Bacteroidales > UBA12481 > UBA12481. The sequence goes on along the minus strand of OW818688.1, from coordinate 4,701,374 downwards.
AGGGGATAGGTGAGAACCAGTATCTGTCCGCGGTACGAAGCATCAGTGATGCTTTCGGGATACCCGGCCATAGCGGTATTAAAAACGACTTCGCCGGCCATCGGGGTTTCGGAACCGAACGACCATCCGTTCCATTCGGTACCGTCTTCCAGAACGAGTTTAACCGGCCTGCTCGCCGGATGGAGTATGTGTGGTTGGTTCATCAGATAAAATTTCGTCGGAATACCAGGTTTTTACTTTTTCTCTAAGGTTATAATTGGAACTCATGGTTTCGCCATAGGCTCCTGCCGAACGGATCGCGATCAGATCGCCCCGCCGGGTTTCGGGTAAATTTACTGCTTTCCCGAAACAATCAGAAGATTCGCAGATAGGCCCGACAACATCGTATAAGGTGTCAGCTGCTGAGGAAGTTATGTTCTCTATCAGATGAAATGCCTGATAAAGTGCAGGGCGGATGAGTTCGGTCATGCCCGCATCGAGTATGGCAAAACGCGTTTTCACGCCTTCCTTTACATATAATACTTTCGAGATCAGACTGCCCGATTGTGCAACCAGTGCCCTGCCGGGCTCAAAATGCACTTCCTGTCCCGGCTGCAGCTCGAGGTGCCGTCTGAAAATTTCGAAATAGGTCTTAAAACCAGGACCATCACTATCGGGATTCGAATAATCGATGCCTAATCCCCCGCCAACATTGATAATCTGAGGGGTCATATTGTTGCAGGCGAACCAGGCTTGAATTTCATTTATACGGGTGCATAATCCTTTGAAAACATCATAATTGGTGATCTGAGATCCGATATGGAAGTGCAGCCCCTTCCAGTCCAGATTTTCCGCAACGCCCAGAAAGCGGATCACATTGTCCCAGTCCCAGGGGTTCAGTCCGAATTTATTTTCCTCAACGCCGGTTGTAATGTAATGATGGGTATGGGCATCCACATGCGGGTTTATGCGCAGGGCAACCGGAGCTTTAACTCCCTTGCGGGCAGCAATTTCGTTGATCACCTCAAGCTCCTGGATGGATTCTGAATTGAAGCAGGAAATGTTATTGTCCAGAGCGAATTCAATTTCCCAATCAGCTTTTCCAACCCCGGCGAATACAATATCGGCGGGTTTAAATCCGGTTTCCAAAGCACGTCGCACCTCGTAACCGCTAACGCAGTCAGCTCCGTAACCATACGAGCTGATCCGCTCCAGGATCGGGATATTGGCATTCGCCTTTAACGCATAATGGATGCGGAATCCATGCTGCAAACCGAGCAGTGCCACTTCCTTCAGCGTTTTATCCAGGCGCTCTACATCATAGTAATAGAATGGGGTTTCAAGCTTCTGAAACTTATCCACCGGGAATCTGGTTTTCATCATGCCTGGTGAAAAAGGTGATTGCTGAGGGAGTTCAGTGCATCTACCTTATCTGAAGTCTTTATCAGTAAGGAGATATTATTATTGCTGGATCCGTATGAAATCATCCTCACGGGAATGTGCCTGAGGGCTTCAAGTGCCTGAACGGCCATGCCACGGCTTTCGCCGATCATGTCACCAACCACACAGATAATCGTTTGATCCGGAACTACTTCAACCGTACCGTAATTTTCGAGGTCCTTGATAATTTCCGGCAACCGGTCTATCTGGTCGATGGTCATGGAAACCGATACCTCGGAAGTGGCTATCATATCTATTGAAGTGCGGTGACTTTCGAAGATCTCAAAAACTTTGCGCAGGAAACCAAAAGCCAGCAGCATGCGGTCGGATTTGATCCGGATGGCAACGATACCATCCTTCGCCGCAACCGCTTTGATGCCCGTTCCGGTGATTTCACCTGTGATCAGGGTTCCCGGGGAGTCAGGATCCATGGTGTTTTTCAGACGTACCGGAATATTTTTATCCTGGGCAGGCCTTACACTGGTGGGATGCAGGATTTTTGCCCCGAAATAGGCCAGCTCGGCCGCTTCATTGAAGGAGAGCTCATCAATACGGGTGGTATTTTTAACAAACCGGGGATCGTTATTGTGAAACCCGTCAATGTCCGTCCAGATCTGAATCTCTTCAGCCTCAATGGCCGCTCCAATAATGGAAGCCGTATAATCCGATCCGCCACGTTTCAGATTATCGACCTCGCCGAATGCATTCCTGCAGATAAATCCCTGAGTAATAAATAGTTTTATACCGGGGTGAAGGGCAATCTCACGATTCAGGTTTTCCCGGATATAATAATTGTCAGGCTCCTGATCCTTGTCGATTCGCATGAAATTCAATGCGGGCAGCAAGGCGCACTCAATTCCTTTTTCCTGCAGATGGTAAGCCATCAGTGCAGTGGAAATCATCTCGCCTTTTGCCAGTACCGTTTTTTCTTCATGCTGGGTGAACATATCCCGGTTGAATTCATCGAGGTTGTCGAAATGGGTGTCAATCATCCGGTGACTGTGATTCCTGAATTCTTCGGTTGTGAAGAGCTCATCAGCCACGGAATAATATTTCTTCCGCATGGATTCAATGAATATTTTTGCCTGGGAATGGTCTTTTTTGTATAAATATTCAGAGTATGCAACCAGATCATTGGTAGTGCCTGACATGGCCGACAGTACCACTATTTTGGGTGTTGAATCTGATATTAACCGACCTACTTCCTCGATTCGTTGGGGGTTTCCAACCGAGGTGCCCCCGAATTTCATGACTCTCATTCTGGTCATTGTTTAGTATTTTAATGGGAATCAGCTGCGAACAGCGCCAAACCGGGGCACAAAGATAGCTAAAAAACTTAAATTTGCCGTTTGGAATATTTAGGCTATGCTGAAAAAAGTGCTTCCTTATCTTCTGATCCCACTGATTGCTGCGGCAGTTGCGGTATATATTTTTACCCGGCCCCAAAAGCAGGTCAGCACCACACAGAGCCTGGCCCTGTCGGTGGTGCCCGACGATGCAGTCTGGATCATTGAGTCGCTTTCGGTGCCCGAATTGCTGAAGGCACTGATTCAATCAGATCCGCTGTTTCCATCACTTCAGCAGATGGGAAAAATTAAACCCCACCTGGAAGCTTTCCGTAAAATCGACAGTCTGATTACCCGTAATTCACGCTTCCGGGATTTATATGGCCATCGTCCGGCTGTTGTTTCGCTTCATCAGACCGGCAAAAACCAGTATCAGTTCCTGATCATACTTGAAATGCAGGGCACCTCCGGTGTTACCGGTGCCGGTGACCTGTTCTCTGAATTATGCGGCCGGCCGGGTCAATGGTCCCAAAGGGTTTATAACGGACAGCAAATCAATCGTATAACTTTTGGGGTAGAATCCCTGATACAGGGAATTTCACTGGCTGAAGGAAAGGGTTACCTGGTGATCAGCCCGTCGCCGATCCTCCTGGAAAATGCGGTCAGGCAGATGAATCAACCTTCCGGTTTATACAACAGCGCCGCTTTCAAAAAATTATCTGATACCAGCGGAAACCGTGCCCTAGCCAATATCTATATCAACCTGAAATCATTGCCGGCCTGGTTCAGCGGATGGATGAACCCGGCCGTGAAGAAGAAAATGGAAATGTTTACCCGTTACGGCGACTGGGCATCGCTTGATCTCACCATCCGTAATGATGCCATCTGGCTGAACGGCTTTGCGCTGGAGGGCGATACCCTCAATTCCTATCTTAACCTGTTTAAAAGCCAGGAGCCCCGAAAACTAGAGGCTGAAAAATATCTTCCATCCACTACTGCGGTATATTTCTCACTCGGAGTGGAAAAATCTGCCCAGTTCCTGAAAGATTTATCGGATTACCTGGCGGGCGGGGAAGCAGGGAGAAAGCGGCAGCGTTTGATCGACAAGGCGATGTCGGTTACCCGCACGGATGTTGTTAAAGCCTGGGCGGAACTCGGATTCCACGAGCTATCAATAGGGTACCTGTGCGGAGTGGCTGATGAAACGGTGAGGCCGGTTGCCCTTATCGATGTTAAGAGCGCCAGGCAGGCAGCGGAAATGATGCCCGGAAAAGGCGTTCTGGGTCCGAAAAAGCTTTTCCGCGTGGATGGTGAGCATGAATTCGAACTGTATCCTATGCCTTTTGATGGGTTGCCTGAAATTCTCGGAGGAAGCTTCTTCTCAGCCGTTTCCGGAAAATATTTCACGTTTATCGGCAATGTTATGATTCTGGCTGATGACATGAAAACGCTGGAGGAGGTTTTGCATAAATATGCATTGAATAAAACATTGGTCAATGATGCGGTATACCTGTCACTGGCGAGCATGATCTCCACCCGGTCGAATGTTACCTTTTTTGCAATACCCTACAAAGCCCGGCCGCTACTACTGGGAATGCTTAATCCCAAAGCCGTGGAAACCTTTTTTGCCAATGATCAGTTCCTGTTGAAGACCGGGGCGGTCGGACTGCAGTTCCATGCAAGCAGCGGGATGTCGCTGCATAATTTTTTCGCCTCTTTTGCCGAGATTGATTACAGCAAGCCCCAAACCATCTGGGAATCGAAGCTGGATGCCAGGATCGTAAATGCGCCGGCTATCGTTACCAATCATATCACGCAGGATAAGGAAATCATCGTGCAGGATGAATCGGCGAATCTTTATCTGCTCAATTCTTCAGGTCGGATTCTGTGGAAAAAGAATATCGGTGAACGGATCAATTCTGAAATCTTCCAGGTGGATGTCATGAAGAACGGCCGTCTTCAGTACCTCTTTTCCACCACAAATGCCATTCATCTGGTCGACAGGAACGGTGCCTATCTTCCGAAATATCCCCTGAAACTTAAGCTGCCGGCCACTAACGGCATGGCTTTGATCGATTTCGACCATACCCGTGATTACCGGATTTTAATAGCCCTTTCTGATAAAAAAGTTTATGCTTTCGATAAGAACGGCAATCCGGTGAAGGGGTGGAACTTCGGACCGGCATCGGGACCTGTCACGCAGCCGGTTCAATATTTTAAGATCCAGAACAAGGATTACCTGGTGTTTACGGATCCGGTTGTGGTGTATATTCTCGACCGGAAAGGATCGGTTAAAGTTAAGCCGGAGAAGGATTTTGCCATTTCACCGAATAACAGGATCATCTATGAGGGAATGGCATCGGCGAAAGGATCTAGTTTCATTTTAACCGATATTGAAGGCAACGTTCAAACGATTTTGCTCGATGGAACGGTGGAATCCAGGAAGTTGGGTGAATACGGACCTGATCATTATTTTAATGTGGATGATATAAATAAGGATGGGTTGAGTGAATTCGTTTTCATCGACCGCAACCGTATGGATATTTACAACCAGTCAGGCGTGAAGCTGCATTCAACAAAATTTGAGGGCAGCCTGACCAGCCCGCCGGGATTCTATCTGGTATCGGGCAAGCTGAAAAAAATCGGGTTTACAGTGCCTGAAAAAAATCAGATATTGCTCTTTAGCGGCGACGGTTCCCTATCCAACGGTTTTCCGTTATACGGGCAAACATCCTTTGTTATCGGAAATCTTGCAAAGACCTCTGCCTACCAGAATCTTCTGGTGGGGAGCGATGAGGCTTATCTCTATAACTACGCAATCAAATAGTTTTTGATGAAACCACTATTATTCGTAATACTGATCTATCTGCTATACAGGTTTATCAGAAATATGAGAATCATAACTTTGCGAACCCGCAAGGCTCCGAAAGATGATATACAGGAGTCGCCACCTGCCCCGAAACAAACCAAAATCATCGAGAAGGACGAAGGGGAGTATGTAGATTATGAAGAATTGAAGTAGCATCTGCGTGAGGCGAACTTTTCTGAACGTTAATTGTTTAATTGCAATGATCGACAAAGTTCTTGAATTCGGTAAGGAATTTTATTTTCTCGTGAGCGAGATGGCTCCCTACCTGTTGTTTGGCTTTCTGTTTGCCGGACTGCTTAAGGCATTTTTTCCAACCGACGGAATCGTGCGGTATATGGGAAAGAACAGGTTCAGATCCGTACTGAATGCCGCGCTTCTCGGTGTTCCACTGCCACTGTGTTCCTGCGGGGTGATTCCGACCGCCGTATCATTCTATCGGAGCGGGGCAACCAAAGGAGCTACCACCTCATTTCTGATATCAACTCCCCAAACCGGGGTCGATTCCATGTTTGCAACCTATTCTCTTCTGGGACTGCCGTTTGCAATCATCAGGCCTTTTGTGGCCCTGGTTACCGGTCTGGTTGGCGGAGTTGCCAGTCATGCCCTGGATAAAGACCAGCACAGCCCTGCTGAACTGGATGTCGATCGTGGGAAGGCCAAACCAAAGCAGAAATTCGGCAAACGGCTTAAAATTGTGTTTAAGTATGGTTTTGGCGAGCTGGTTGAGGATATTGTTAAATGGCTGGTTATCGGTTTGGTGGCGGCTGCATTGCTTTCCATGCTGATCCCGGATTCCTTTTTTACCCGCTATATCGGAAATCCGTGGATTGAGATGCTGATCGTTCTGTCAGCCTCAGTACCGCTCTATGTATGTGCCACCGGATCGATTCCGCTGGCTGCCGTTTTGCTGATGAAAGGGATTTCGCCAGGTGCAGCATTGGTATTCCTGATGGCCGGACCTGCTACCAATGTGGCCACCATGATGGTAATCAGCAATACCATGGGACGAAAAGCATTCTTTATCTACCTGGCTACCATTGTTGGAGGTGCATTGTTTTTCGGTACCGTGGTAAACGAATTGTTACCGGCTTCATGGTTCGGCATGAGTCATATGGGAAGCCACAATCATTCAATGGCAGGCAGCTGGCTCAATGCCGCATCAACCATTGTCCTTGCCGCCCTGGTTTTAATTGCCGTGTGGAATAAATGGCTTAAGAATAAGATATTACCTAAAAAAATTATCACCATGGAACAAAATGCCAATCCCTTTTACAAAACAATTTCTGTTGAGGGAATGACCTGCAACCATTGCAGGGCCACTGTTGAGAATAATATTGCAGCTTTGGACGGGGTGGAGGAGTGTACGGTCGACCTTCAGTCAGGGGAAGTCAAAATCGGTGGCACCAATGTGAATTTGGAAAAGATTGCCGCACGGGTGAAGGAGCTTGGGTACCAGTATAAGGGAACCGTATGAAATCAATTTTATCCTTTCTGACGTTGTTGGAACAGAACAACAATCGTGAATGGTTTAATGAGCATAAGGCTGATTATCAGTTGGCTAAAAGTCGGTTCGAACAGGTATTGGAACAGGTTATTGCAGGTTTGGGCCAGGTGGATCCGAGAATAGCCGGCATGAAAGCTTCAGATACCATTTTCAGGATATACCGGGATACCCGGTTTGCAGCAGACAAAACTCCCTATAAAAATAATTTCGGAGCCCACCTCTCCAGAGGCGGAAAGAATAGTGGGGAACCCGGATATTACTTTCATGTCCAGCCCGGCGAAAGTTTTATATCGGGAGGGATCTACATGCCATCAGGCGACAAACTAAAGGCAATACGTAAGGAAATCTTTCTTTTTCCTGAAGATTTTACTGAACTGATTGAAGCCCCGGATTTCGTGAAGAATTTCAGCTTTTTCCAGGACGACAAGCTGAAAAGGCCCCCTTTAGGGTATCCTGCTGATTTTCCATTGATCGATTATCTGAAATATAAACACTATTGCCCCTGGATTCCAATCGCCGACGAATGGCTCGGCAATCCTGATCTCCCGGTCAGGATTGTGGAATTCTATGCCCGGATGAAACCGTTTAATGATTTTATCTACAGGGCATTGGAAGATTAATCCGATTTAAATCTGAACTTCTGTCTTCAGAAAGAGATCAGGATTTAATATTATATTGGCAAAAAATTATTTTCTACCGATATGGATACTCTGAAAAAGATTGTAAAATTTCTATTCTCCATGCATTTCATGGGGGTTCTGGTGATTTTTCTGGCTTTTTGCATGGCAATGGCCACTTTTATTGAAAACCGCAACGGAACCACAGCTGCGTTGGCAGTAGTATACCATGCCTGGTGGTTTGAATTAAGTATTTTGCTGGTTTTTGTAAATATTCTGGCCAATATTGTCCGGCTTAAGTTGTACAATCTTAAGAAGTTGCCAATTTTTCTGTTTCACCTGGCCTTCCTGGTGATTATTATCGGAGCTGCCCTTACGCGATACGTAGGTACCGAAGGGATCATGCATATCCGGGAGGGCGAAACTACTGCATCTTATATTAGCTCAGATACTTATTTCTATGTCAGGGCCGAAAACAAATCCGGCAGTTTAGAAAAATATCAACAGATACTGATTTCACCGGCCAGTAAAAAGGAGGTCAATTTAGGTTTTCGGTTGGGTGCCGATAAGATCCGGATTAAAAGCGTTGAATATGTCAGCGGTGAGTCCATGCAAATGGGCAGCCAGATGGCGGCCGGTAATAGTCACGCTGATGTGATGCAAATTAAGGTAACCATCAACGGAGGTTCTGAGGAGGTGGTTATCAGGGGTTTACAGCGGACCGACTTTATTCCCAATGAGTTTGAGATCAGTGGAACAAAATTTACAGCAAGCTTCGGATCGAGACCGATGGAACTACCATTCACCCTGACATTAAAAGATTTCCAGCTGGATAAATATCCGGGTTCCATGAGCCCATCCTCTTTTGCCAGCGAGGTGGTTCTGAATGATCCTTCAGACAATACCAATTTGCCATACCGTATTTTCATGAATAACATATTGAACCACAAAGGATACCGGTTTTATCAGTCTTCCTATGATAATGATGAAAAGGGTACCGTTCTCTCCGTTAATCACGATGGTTTAGGTTCGGGAGTCACCTACCTGGGTTACTTTATGATGTTTGGGTTTATCATCTTTTCATTTTTTGCTCCGGGAAGCCGTTTTAAGAAATTGCTGAAAGAGAGCAGGAAATCAGCCGCCGTGGCCGGTATTGTACTGCTGATGTTGTTGTTACCCGGCTTTAGTGCATCCGCCCAGAATTTTCCGAATCCTCCCAATGCCACTGAAGCCAAGGCTTTTGGAAAAATTTGGGTTCAGGGCAGCGAAGGCCGTATGAAACCGGTTAATACCCTTTCATCGGAGATGCTCCGCAAAATGTTTGGCAAGAACAATTTTGCAGGTATGGCACCTGAGCAGTTCTGGCTCAGTTTGTTAACCCATCCTCAAGAGTGGTCGGTTATTAAGATGTTCGAAATTAAGGACAGCGAAATTGCCAATATGTTCCAGATTACCGGTGGTAAGGGCTCATACAGCGATTTTTTCCGTCAGGATGAATACCTCATGGGCGACCTCGTCAATGCTGCATTGCAGAAGCAGCCCGACCAGCGTAACGGACAGGATAAGTATGTGATCAAGCTCGATGAAACCCTGAACGTGTTTTATTTGGGGATGACCGGACAATTGCTGAAGATTTTTCCGGATCCGCGCGATCCGAAAGCTAAATGGTCGGTACCGGGGCAGGTTCCTGCCGGTGTCACTATCGTGGATTCCCTGATGATTGCGGGTGTTTTTGGTGAATACCTGGGTGCTGTCGGGACAGGGAATCTGGGTCAGGCAAAAATTCTGAGGGACGGAATCGCCAAATACCAGAAAACCTACGGATCTGCCTTGATTCCTTCGGCTAAAAAAGCTAATCTGGAGGTTCTTTACAATAAACTGCTGATTTTTGAGCGCCTGGCAATTTTTTATGCCATGGTGGGACTGCTCTTCCTGATTGTCCAGCTTTGGTCACTCTTTAAACCGGCAAAATGGCATAAGAAATCTGCATGGTTTTTCGGAGGCCTTCTTTTGGTTGCCTGGATTTTCCATACCATCGGACTAGGTTTGCGCTGGTACCTTTCGGGCCATGCACCCATGAGCAACGGCTATGAATCCATGATTTTTGTTGCCTGGGGTACCCTGCTGGCCGGCTTCCTGGTGGCTAAGCGCTCGCAGCTGCCTTTGGCACTGACCGGCGTGCTGGCGGCTCTGTCATTGCTGGTTGCCCACCTCAGCTGGATGAATCCTGAAATTACCCCGCTGGTTCCGGTCTTAAAGTCCGTATGGCTTACCATCCACGTGGCCATTATCATGACCAGTTATTCATTTCTGGGTTTAGGTGCCCTTATTGGTTTGATTACTATGATATTATATGTAGCAAAAACCAAGAAAAACTATTTAAGCCTCGACGGACATATTAAACATTTGACCCGTTTAAATCAGATCGTTCTTATTGTGGGCCTGTACCTGATTACAATCGGTTGTTTCCTTGGCGCTATCTGGGCAAACCAGAGCTGGGGCCGTTACTGGGGATGGGATCCAAAGGAAACCTGGTGTCTGATTACCATTCTGATATACAGTTTTGTTACTCACATGCACAATATGAAGGACTTTAATAATGACTTTGCCTTCAACCTGGGCTCGGTGCTGGCGTTCGGATCCGTTTTAATGACCTATTTCGGAGTGAACTACTTCCTGGGCGGAATGCACTCCTATGCAGGTGGCGAAGCTCCTGCTGTACCGCTGTTCACTTATGTGATCCTGATTATTGTGATTGGGTTGGCATACGTTGCCTACTTCAACGAATTACGCTACCAAACCAAGAAAAAATAACGTACAAACGGATAACTATCCGTCTGTACGTTATTTCGTTTCACGGTTCGGGTTTTGTGCGGAAACGCATAGTTATGCGTCTCTACGTTAATCCTTAATGCATCTAACGCTGAAGCCGTAAGCCTGGCCAAGATTCAGCTTGAAGTAATTATCCTGGTCACGCTGGAAGGAAATCGCCTGCGCATTCTCGCCTGAAGATTTTGTTGAGGTCCAGAAATTGGTCACCAGGTTCATCATTTCCGACCGGCCGGCGGTTGACCGCTGTCCTGCCAGATACATCCTGAAATCACTGTCTCCGGTTATTTCCAGATGCTGTTTGGCCTGACCGGCACCATAAGAATCCACCAGGGTCGTCCATTCGGTGAGGGTAGGGATGTGCCAGCCGGTAGGACATACTCCTTTGGCTCTCTCCGTTGTGGCTCCATTCATGGCTGAGGTCCAAGTATACAGTCCGCCGTAAGTGGCACAGTTGGAAGCCAGACTGCTGTAGCAGAATTTGCTGGCAGCAGGTTCATTGAGGTTTTCCGCCATCCACCACTGGTTACCGATTTTTACCGTACCGTAATATATATTGTTCTTTTTGTCGAGGATCAGACCGGTTTCATTGGTGCCTTCCGAAATATTGACGCTCACGCTGGTAGTGTCGGTCAGCCCGCCTGTATCAATTGCCTCCATCCTTGCCCTGAATTTCCCGGTTGCGGTATATTTGTGGTACATGGTCTTTTCTTTGGCATATTCGGTGTCCCAAACACCGTCACTCTCAAAATCCCAGCGGATCTTGATCTGATCTATATAGTCTTCCCCATCCTGCGTGCCAGCCGCGTCAAAATAGAAATTCGTGGTTTTGTTACCATATTCGTACCCGACAAAGAATGCTGCTGTCGGCTTCAGGTTGGCATGTGAAATCCAGATCTTTACTTTAACCTGATTGATCAGGCCCCATTGATCCCTGATTTCCATAATCACCTGATTTTCACCTTCAGTAGTGAACTGGTAACCAATCTGCGGACTCGACAGGTATTCGGTATCGAAATCGGTGTCCTTTGTAAAATTCCATCGGTAGGTGAAGGTATTTCCTGCATTGTCAGGATCAAAACTCGTTGAAGCATCAAACACCACCGTGTCGGCGGTTGAGGGTGTGGCAGGAGTCCAGGTAAACTGGGGAACGAGCCTCAGGTTAGCCAGCGATACGCTCACAGATTTCTGGAGGGTTGCTGTTAAACCCTTTGGATCAACTACTTCAAGGCGGGCATTGTATATGCTTGCCGCATTGTATAAATGGCTGTATATTGTTTGCCCATCGTAACCGGTATCATATATTCCGTCACCTTCCCAGTCCCAGCGGAATTTCAATGTGCTTAAACTGTCTTCATCATCACGGGTCAAACCGGCATCGAAAATAAATTCGGTACGAAGGTTGCCGCTTACAGGCTTGATGGTGAAACTGGGTTGCGGGGCACTGTAACCTCTTGCTACTTCAACTGTTGATTGAATAGTATCACTCAAACCCGCTTCATTCCGGATTTCCATTCTCGGGGTATAGCTCCCGGGTTTGTAATAACGGTGTTCGAACTTCCTGGAACGCGAAAATCCGGTGTCCCAGATGCTGTCATTATCCCAGTCCCAGCGGATGAAAAGAATGGTATCATCAGTATTGGTGGCTTTTGACTCGTTGGCATCAAATTGGAATATCGTAGTGGTCAAACCAGCAGCCGGTGCAAGTTTGAATGCAGCAACAGGAGGTGTTTGTGTGGTCTCTTTTTCTACGCACTGTGTCAGTCCTGCGATCAGCAGTGCCAGAATGAGGAAATATCGGATAGGTACTATCTTCATGATTTATTTGGTGAATTGTGGAATAACCCGGACGGTTTTGTCCTGTTTGACTTCTGCGGTGCCGATGGCCCATTTCATGCCCAATGTTCCGCCCGGAAAGCTTGCTGCCGTGCAGGAGTCCCCCTCAGCAACGCAAATAATGCCGGCCTGATAATAGTAAACACCGGGAGCAAGATCGAATGTGTATACCAGTTTGCTGTTATAAACATTTGCCATCTGAAGAAAATGACCACGGTACAGGGATTCTGCATCTTTTGCAATGCTCAGGTCGGCCCTTAATACCCGGCTCGGAGGCAGAAATGAGGAGGGTACCCGGAATTCCACTTCCAGGGTACCGAGAATTTTAGGCTTGTTATTGTTACCGTTCGGATCAACCGGATCCACGATAGTAGGTTCGCAGGAAATGAGGAATAATAATCCAGCAAGTATCCAGAGTGCTGATTTTTTTATCATGGTGATGTTGTTTTAAAGATTGTTTGTGCTGTCGCGGTCATCTGTATGATCAAGGAAACCAAGCGTTCTGGTGAACTGGCCGTATGCAATGCTGTCGATTGTGACTGGCGACAGCAACAGGTCGTCTATGGTAATCCGGGCGATAGAACAGAATAGTCCGATGCCGTTGGTGATATTGCTGTAAACAGGTTTTTCCATCAATGCGCCTTCGGAAGGCGCAGTGGATTCAATATAATACTTCATCTCCAGGCTTCCGCTGGTGATTTCGAAGGACACGCCCACAACTTCCCTCACCGCACCCTCAACCGGAACAAGATTCTCCTCGAGAATATGCATGAACCGTGAGCCGCTGATATCATTGCTCAGGTACCCTTCATCGGCACCCGGACTGGCAAATGTCTGAGGCCAGTCGAGCCGCTTGATCTTTGTCTCGGCCCCAATGGTCTCTTTATAAGTAAAGCGGACGAGCACCTGGTAAACCCCGGCATTATCAACCGGCTCCCAGCGGGTTGTGTAATTGTTTCCGGTGTAAAGACTTATCTTTCTCTCTGTCAGGTGCATTGGGTCAATCACTACCAGCTTGCCCAGCGAAGAGGCTTCGGCATAAAGCACCTTTTCCTTACTGCCAAGGTAAATGTACAGCCGGTAAATCTGGTTGGCAACTATTTTGGCTTTTGCCTTATAGAGAATGTTCTTTTCACTTGGGAAAAAACCAGAATCCTTTGGGATCTCATTGGTAGGGGCAAAGTTGATCGTTTCCATAACCTTACCGCCTGACCACCGTTCCATGGTCACCACGATTTCACCTTTGAAAAGCATGCTGTCCTGCTCTGGCGGATAATCAAGAGCTGCCTGATCAATGAGATAGGTTTTCTGAATCCGTACGTACTGGAACGAATCTGCTGAGTTTAATATACAATAAACTATCGGAACATCCTGATTGTCAGAGTTAATGTCAATACCGGTTTCACAGGATGAAACAAGTCCGGCTGCCACTACGGCAAGGATCACACGAATCCACGTTTTTGTTTTTTTTATATACATGCTGAATACCTAATGGTAACAATTCCAACCTTTTGGCTTTGGGGGATAAAAAGCCGCGTAAAAGTACGATTCATAACAACATAAACAAATTCCGTGCCTCGAAAATGGCACGATTTTCACATATTTTAAGACTTTTTAACAGCTGGAAGGTTTAATCGATGGCAAAAAAATCAGTGATGTTTATGCGGTTTTTTGCGGGCGCGGTTGATGGCCATTCCCGCTGAACCTAAAAGGTATAGAAGAACAAGGGAGAAGATGATCGAGGCACCAGAAGGGATATTGCCAACATAGGAGATCACCAGTCCCAGCAAGGATCCCAGAAATCCGATCCCTGTGGATAACCACATGATCCTTTTGAGGTTATTGGAAAAAAGAAGGGCTGTATTCTGAGGAATCGTCAGTAGTGACAGTACCAGGATGATTCCGGCTACGCGGATATAAACCACCGCGGTAAGCGCTACCAGTGCAGCCAGCAGATATTTGAAAAGGCTTACCGGTACGCGGCTCGTTCGGGCAAACTCTTCATCAAAGGTAAGGTACTGGATAAGCCGGAAGAATGGAATAAACAGAGCCAGAACCAGAAACATGAGTATTCCCATGATCCAGATGTCTGTAGAGGAAACACTCAGGATATTACCGAAAAGATAGCTCATCAGGTTGGGTGCATATCCGGGCGCCAGGGAAATAAAAATGATCCCGACAGCCATCCCGAATGACCACATCATGGCAATAACCGAATCTTCCCGGATCTTATGGAATCTGGATAAATATTCAACCCCAAGTCCGGATGCCAGACCAAATACCGCTGCGCCTATCAGTGGATTGATCCCCAGAAAAAACCCAAGACCCAGTCCGCCAAAAGAGGCATGAGTGATTCCCCCGGTAATGAAAACCATACGACGGGTAACCACATAGGTGCCAACAATGCCTGCTGTAATGCTGCCCAGCAGGGAAGCAGCCAGTGCATAAAGAATGAAATCGTATGAAAAAAAATCCAGAATCATGGGAGATGGGTGTGTAAAACGCGGTGAGGTACGTGGCCGTGAGTGATCAGGTCGATCGGACAATTGTAGGATTCCAGAATCTCTTCGCTGATCTGGTTGCTGGGGTGATAGTGCAGCTGCCGGTTCACACAGGCAATGGTTCGAACGGATGAAACGATCTGACCAACATCATGACTGACCAGCACAATGGATGTTTCCCGGCTGATCATCTCAAGAAGGTTGTATAACTCCTGTTCAAAGCGGTTGTCGACATACGTCACCGGTTCATCCAGTATCAGCAGGTGCGGACTGGATATCAGGGCGCGCCCGATAAAAACCCGTTGCATCTGTCCGCCTGAAAGCTCGCCAATGCTGCGTTTTGCCAGATCTGCCATCCCTACCTTTTCCAAAACCTCCAGTGCTCTCTTTTTGTCCTTTCTGGTTACCCGGGTAGTGATGCCGTGGTTTTTCAGGAGTCCGCTCAGCACCACTTCCAGCACCGAAATCGGAAAACGATTGTCGAAAGTATGCGTCTGAGGCAGATAACCGATATTAACATCCTTTGCGATAATCACTTCGCCACTCCACGGCTCGATTAAACCCATGATTACGCGGATGATAGTGGATTTGCCACCGCCATTGGGACCAATCATGCCGATGAAATCACCGTCGCGGATCACCAGATTCACCTGATCAATAACCGGTTCATCACGGTATCCGAAAGTCACAGATTTTAATTCTACCAGATTCATCGACGGTCCATATCAGTGATTTTTTTGGCCAGCTGAATCATTTCCCCAAACCAATCGGGCGACATGGGATCGATCACCACAATTTTTGCACCGGTTTCCCGCGCGAGGCTCCCGGCATTTTCCTGATCGTATTCCTTTTGTATGAAAATCGTATTGATCTGTTTAACTTTCGCCAGATCAACTAATTCCTTGAAATGTGATGCCGTGGGTTCTTTGCCGCCCAGCTCCATGGAATGCTGCTCCAGTTGATAGTCTCTTGCAAGATAGGCCAGTGCCGGATGGAATATCAGAAAACTGCGATGCATGAGACCGCTCGTTTGTGCTTGCAAGGCTGCATCCAGACTGTCGAGCCGTACGGTAAGTTTCGACAGGTTATTTTCAACCATCTGACGGCAGGCCGGATCAGCTGCAATGAGCCCGCGGGCCATAGTGCCAGCCAGCTTTCTGGCTTCAGTAACCGACATCCAGTAATGGGGGTCGATTCCGCCATGGCCATGTTCATCCGATTCGGCAGCCTTCCCATGTTCATCTGCATGTCCCCCTTCTCCTTCTTCATCGGCAATCAGGGTAACTCCGGCTGAAAGATCATGGATGGCCAGATTGCTGTAATTGGATCTCATTTTGGGTATCCAACCGGTTTCAAAGCCCAGGTGGCCAATCATAAAGAGTGCTTTTGACTTTTCCAGCTCCTGCAATTGCCGCGGTGTGGGATCATAATTATGATGACTCACACCAGGTGGAACCAGAACATTGATGCGGAAATAATCGCCGGCAAGCTGCTCTGCAAAATACTGCAAAGGCAGGATGGTTACGGTTACCACCGGTTTAGCTTCACCGGCCTGTTTGGGTTTACAACCCGTTGCAAGTGCAACCGGTATAAGAAGGAGTAAGAATAATTTCTTCATTACTGATTAAAAGGTAGATATTTTTTAATGGTTTGACGGTTAAGATCGTTTACTGCATTACTGCCTTCCGGCGTGTACATCACTTCAATTTTATCGTGATAAACCTCCTGGATTTTGTGACGCACCATTTTCATACTGGAATTGACCATAAGATTCTGCTCAGTAAAAGGCTCGCCAATGATCTGAAAGGTTGTCGGGATCCACTTTTCAGGGAACTGATTGCGATATTCAACAGTATCCTTGAATTTATAGAAGTCATGCTTTATCGCCTTTAATAATACTTCGCTGTCGGCAATCCTGTGTTTCTCAACGTACTTAGCAATTTTTGCTGCATTCAGGGTGACCAGTGCAGTGGTATATTTTCTCATATCGTTGTAAACCATTGCCTGGAAAATAAGTTCAGAGGAATTCTGAATTGCTTCCTCAATTCCTTCGGGAGAGTATTTCTCCCCGTCACCGGAAATCAACAGTGCTTTACCCCTGCCAACTACCACCAGAAAACCATCTTGATCAAAAAAACCGAGGTCGCCTGTATATAACCACCCGTCCTTCACTGTTTTAGCTGTGGATTCCGGGTTCTTGTAATAACCTTTCATCACATTGTCGCCCTTGATAATGATTTCACCCTTTTCACCACTGGCAACTTCAGTCCCATCCGAGTTAACTATCCTGCAGTCAATGTTAGGAATTACTTTGCCGGAGGTTCCCATTTTATGAATATCAGCTGTATTTGCGGAGATGATCGGAGTGGCCTCGCTCAACCCATAACCCTGATAAACCGGAACTCCGATAGCACTGAAAAACAGCTGCTGCCGGATGTCCAGAAGGGCACCGCCACCCACGCAAAACCGGATGCTGTTGCCAAAAATTTTGCGTACTTTTCTGAATATCAATACTTCAGCAATTTTATGGGGGAGATAGTATACCAGTCGTGTCAGGATACCTGCCTTCCGGAAACCATCACGGTTTATGCGCATACCGGCATGTATCCCTGCTGTGAAAATTGCATTGATCAGCTTTCCCTTGGCGGCCACTCCATCTTTGATCTTGGTCATGAAGTTGCCTGAAATGGCAGGAACGGTGAGGATAAAGTGTGGATTGGCTTCTACCAGGTTGATGGGGATATTTTTCAGTGTTTGCATTCCGCCGCCTCTGGCGTCTACAAAATAGAGGCTCAATCCGCGCAGGAGCCCTGCATAAATTCCAACTGTATGTGCAAAGGAGTGATCGAGTGGCAGAATGATGTAAATCCTGTCGCCCTCGGTCACATTAAAATATTCCATGGCATCCGTACAGTTGGAATAATAGTTTAACTGCGTAAGCATGATTCCTTTCGGATCCCCCGTGGTTCCTGATGTATAAGATATTGTCACTACATCATGCTCGGCAATTTCAGATTCCAGTTTGTCGAGGTAATCCTCACAATTTTCAAACTCGTGCTTTCCGCTTTTCAGCAACGAATTGTATACAATAACATCTTTCGAAATATTGATGCCAAACTTTTCACAGTCTTTTTCAATTAAAATGGAATCATCTTCCAGGAAAATTATCTTTTTGGTAAATTCCAGCTGACCCCATATTGACGCAACTTTCTCAAAAGTATTTCTCGTTACAACAACAGCCTTGGATTCAGAATGATTCAGGCGGAACAGCACTTCGTCCGGCAACAGTCTGATCGACAAGGGAACGGTGGTGCCGCCGGCAAATAATATACCGTACTCGCTGGTTAGCCACCTGTTTCGTCCTTCCGCCAGGATGGCTATTTTGTCACCCTTCTCAATACCTAGCTGGTACAGCCCGGCAGCAAGGAATCTGGATTCATGTAAAACCTCCGGATAGGTTAACCCTACCCAGCCATTATCTCCCTTTTGATTGGTATAGGCCGTTTTTGGATATTGAACGGCACTGGTACGGAGCATTTGGAGGACAGTTCGTTTCATATTTTAGATGTTAAGGTTTTCAATGGTTGGTCATTAGCTGCTGGTATAGGGTATTCAGCAGCTCAAAGCTGCTGTCGCCGTAATATTCCCAGAACATGATTCCGCCCAGGTGATTTTTTCTGACGTAATCGGTTTTGAGTTTCAGCGATTCGGAATCGTCATAAGTGATCACCATGGCCGAATCTTTTGAGTAAAGATACGGCGCCATAGCTGCCGGATCCCAATACCGGGTAAAAGTGTTTTTATTTATAAAATTATTTACCAGGTCGGTATATATTTTATACTGACCGGTAGTTGATCCCTGTTGATACAATCCATTATTGGTTTCGGGCACACCGCGCCAGTAGCGGCCGTAAAAGGGCACTCCGATAACCAGCTTCCCGGCAGGAACACCTGCTTTAATATGCCTTTCAACCGCAATTTCGGCGCTGATATTTGCAGCCCCTGGAATATCTGTTGCTTTCAGATTGGCATGATGGCCACTAATCGTGCTTAATCCGCTGTAAAAATCATAGGCCATGATATTGATGAAGTCAAGATATTCCGATGCCTCCCCAAGTTGGGTCCACCGGAAATATTCCTCATCCGCTCCGCTTGCGATGGTTAGCAGGTGCTTTGAACCCGACCGGCTGAAGCTGTCGCGCAACGCCTTAATCATCAGGGTAAAATTTTCTTTATCCTCTGGCCGGAATTCCTCATTGCCGCCTATCTGTCCCGGATATTCCCAGTCGAGATCGACACCGTCGAATCCATATTGCTTCATGATTTTCAGACCGCTCTCTGCAAACCGTGCACGACTTTCAGGGGTGAGGGCTGCATCTGAGAACCCTGCACAATTGGCCCAGCCGCCTACCGATACCAGGATTTTCAGATCCGGATTCTTCTTTTTCAGATCCGTCAGCTTTTTAATGTTTTCTTTCAACCGGGATTCCTGATCCGCATTCCGAAACCGGAAAGCTATCTCTCCATTGATGACCGAGGCAAATGCATAATTGAAATGTGTTAATTTATCTGCTTGTATTTCAGATAAATCCTTGCCCCTGGATCCCATGGCGTAACCCACTATCTTATAGGATCCGGCCTTCTGACTGAATAAATCCGGTCCAAATCCCGACAGGATAATCAGCAACAGAAAAACCCGGATCAACCGGCTAAAATTGTTCTTCCTAATCATTCCTCTCCCCGTTAGATTTCAGGCGAGCTAATATACGATATCCCCGACAAACAAAAAAAAAGGGGGTGATGCATTGGATCACTAAGCCACCCTCAGAGAAGTGTCATCCCCGCGAAGGCGGGGAGCCCCATATTAGTTGCCCCGGCCTTCAGAGGCTGTGTAATAATTTCGATTTTTAGTTCTTTGACAAATTTGGATATTTTTTCGACAAGGAAAAAGAGGATGGATTTCTCCATCATCCAACCCAATTGAAAGTTTGAACCCTTTTCAGCAGGTTTTCCATCGTATCGAGGGCCAATAATCTCTTCAGGTTGAATGCGGTTGTAGCAATGTCGATCTCGATTTGCACCTTTTC
Organism: uncultured Bacteroidota bacterium; assembly: GCA_942493265.1. Taxonomy (GTDB): domain Bacteria; phylum Bacteroidota; class Bacteroidia; order Bacteroidales; family UBA12481; genus UBA12481. Next base: position 4,681,426 of record OW818688.1, on the reverse strand, counting down.
CTTCCCTCGAAGCCGTAGGGGTATCTTCCCCAACATGCATTTGAGGGTTCCGAAGGGATGCTCAACAATGGCTTTTCGCTCTTTGACCTTCTTTTTGTAAAAGGGATCGGCCATCCGTTTTTTGTACTGGTCGATCCATTCATGGTTCTGATTCAAATAAACAGTCCGTCCTTTGGGAGACCGCGTACACATTGACTTTTTAGGGCATTCAGCGCAAGATCCCCTATACAAATCATACTTTTCTCCACGCTTGACAATATCGTGAGCCTTAATGGGCAGGGTGCAGCCTTCGGAGCAAACAATGCAATCGTTCTGCTGGTCATAGGTAAAGGAGATGCCGGCAGCTTTATCCTTCAATTCCTGGCCAGTTATCGGCAAGGGAACTACACAGAGGGTTTTCGTTTCTTCATGTTCCTTTTCAATGGCTTCGATTTTGTCCAGATCGGCATAACCACAGTCGGCCAGTACGATTTTCGGAACAATACCAAGCTGATCTACAGTTTGATCCACATCAACTTTAAGACTCAACATATCCATAACACTGTCGGTCATCTCGGCATAAACCAGGAGTTTGTTTTTTTTGTCTACCCCGGTTTGCAGATTGTAAGCTGGTGCGTACCCATCCCGTCCCTTCATCAATTTGGCATCTGGGTCAGCTGGTGCAAAATTTTCCCGTTTTTCTGACTTCAAGAACTCCTGTTGGGCTTTCATCGTCTCCAGCTGCTTTTGCAGCTCGGCGATCTTCTGAAGTAATGCCGGTTCTACCTGATAATCTGCTGATAAGCTATTTAATTGATCCTCAATATCTTCAACAATATCATTGTTTTGTAGTTGGTTCAGATACCGGTCCAATTCTGTTTCCAGTTTTTTCATCCTCTTTTCTAATCCGGTCCGGGTAACGAGTTCTTTGGCAGCATTGGCTTTCAGTTTGGTCCCGTCATAGGCAATGGTGTGACCTTCAATGAACCCTTGTTTCTTCAGGAAGGTCCGAAAGGCTAGGCAGACCGTTCGTATGGCTTCCTTGTTATCTTTCCGGTAATCGGAGATGGTCTTATGATCCGGCCGCAATTGGCCCAGGAGCCACATCACCTCCAGGTTCCGGTAGCATTCCCGCTCTAACCTGCGGGAGCTGCAGATCCCGTTGAGGTAGCCATATAAATAAAGCTTCTGCAGGGTCTCCGGCCGGTAGGCTTTCCTTCCCAGCTCTTGCTGCCCCCGGTTCGCAAAGCAATCCGGTTGGGCTTTGATGATCTGATCAACCAGGACATCGATCAGCCGAACCACATTATCGCGGTCCACCCAATCGTTCATGCTGCTGGCCAGGGAAAGCTGATCTCGATCACAGGGTTCAACGTAATGCATCTGTGTAAAATTAGTTCTGAAATCATTGCAACTAATTTAAATATAAGTAATTACGTCAAAATATCCAAATTTTCAATGAACTTTTTATTAGACATTTTTACACAGCCTCTGAAGGCCAGGGCAACTAGTATGGGGCACAGTGGGTTAGCAAAGCTCCCTTTTAACTTTTCCCGTTTTTTTTTACTAATTTTTGCCTTCTGCCTTCTGCTCTCTGCCTTCCTGAAGGCTAGGGCGACTGATATGGGGCCAATGGGTAAGGTTGATTCCTGTTATTTTAAAGGAGCCTCTACAGAATTCATCTTAAAATATTTCGATTAAATTTTCCATTTATAACCCAATCATGCATCTAAATATTAAACAATTCAATTATGCCGTATACAAAAATGATAGTTCATCTGGTTTGGTCAACCAAAAAAAGGCTCCCATTATTGAGATATGATTTAAGAGCGGTCTTTCTTGATCATGTACGGGCAAATGCTGCTGACAAGGGTATTAAAATTGATCTTATCAATTGCCACCTCGATCATGTGCATGCGTTAATTTCCTTAGAAGCTGATCAAAATCTATCCAAGGTCATTAGCCTTTTAAAGGGAGAGTCATCCCACTGGATCAATCAGCAAAAGCTGATTTTGGGGAAATTTGCCTGGCAGGAGGATTATTTCGCTGTTTCTGTTAGTGAGTCCGGTTTAGACAGAGTCAGAGATTACATCAGGAACCAGGATAAACATCACAAAAAGAAATCCTTTCAGGATGAATACGAGGAGTTTCTGAGGATATATGGTTTTAAAAAAGTGGGCTGAAGGCTGGATAAAGGCCACGTAAATTGAAAATTGTGGATATTAACCAGCTCTTGAATAATTACTGGAGCATAATAACTCACTGCGCCCCATATCAGTTGCCCCGGTCTTCAGACCGGGGGTCGGTGAGATCCCACCTAAGAACTCCAAGCCCAACCGGCCTTAAGGCCGGTTGGGCTAAAAAGATTAGTGTAGGCCCATCAACCCCGGCCTGAAGGCCAGGGCAACTGATATGGGGCACAGTGGGTTAGCAAAGCTCCCTTTTAACTTTTCCCGTTTTTTTTTTTACTAATTTTTGCCTTCTGCCTTCTGCTCTCTGCCTTCCTGCCCTCTTTGACCCTTCTCGCGGTATAAATTATTCTCTCCAGCTGTCTTTCAATACCATGAAGCCGGCGCTCTGGGTTTTACCGCTTGAGGTTAATTTCACCGTATATTCACCGGGACCCGTTTGGGTATTCAGGTAGTTGGTATCCATCCCCTGGCCTCTGCCAAAACGGCCTCCGCCCATGCGGGCTCCACCGCGTGCACCACCTGCACGGGCTCTTTCAGCCTGCTTCTTGATTTCTTCCTTTTCTTCGGCAGTATACTCGCGCACCCGCTCCTGATAGTTCCAGGTCAGCTGGTTGACCCCGGCTTTGCCCGGAGTTTTGGTTTCGTATAAAAGCCTGTTCCCTTCAAAAATCTGCATAACAACTTCTTTTACGGAATCTTTAGCAAAATAATATATCTGCACGCCCGGAAGTTCGCTTTCCCCTGCATAATTGCTTGATGCGCTGTTGTTTTCACTGTTCCCTTTCCACTGTACCTTATTCTCGGGCTTCAACAGAACCAGGTCGGATTTCAATACATCACCCGAAAGATTCTCGAGCCACGACAGGTCGGCAATCCACATGCTTCTTCCATGAGTGGCGACAATCAGGTCATTTTCACGGGGATGGATCTTGAGATCTTCAACGGCCACAAATGGCATGTTGCCTCGCAGTGAATTCCATGCCTTGCCTCCGTCGATGCTGACGAATACCTGTTTGGTGGTTCCCACTAATAGCATTTCCGGATTACGGAAATGTTCGCGAATCACGCAGATGGGTTCATCCGGGAGGTTTGCGGCGATAGAAGTCCAGGTTTTACCGTAATCGGAAGTTTTGTAAACAAATGGTCGGAAATCATCATGACGGTAACCGGTAATGGTGACATAGGCTGTTCCGCTGGCAAAATGTGAGGGCTCTACCCGGCTGATCCAATAGCCCGGATGATCTTTAATATTGGCTGTCAGATCGCTCCAGTCTTTGCCCCCGTTTTTTGTTACCCAAACCTTGCCGTCATCGGTTCCTACCCATAGCACCCCGGCTTCCAGATAGGATTCTTCCATCGTGGTGATGGTGCAATACTGAATGTTACCGGTGCCGTGTGTACGGGCCGTGTCGTTGGTGGTCAGGTCGGGACTGATTTCTTCCCATGATTCACCACGGTTGGTTGATTTAACCACTTTATTTCCACAATGATAAATTGTTTTTGACTGATGCGGGGATACCAGGATCGGTGCGTTCCAGGCCCAGCGGTCCATCTTTTCATAACCGATATAGGAGGATTCACCGGTTTCCTGATCCAGACGGCTGATGGAGCCATTCTGCGATTCATTGTACAACCAGCGACTGTTATCCCAGTCTACCACATTAAACATGCCGTCGCCACCACCGGTGGTTTTCCAGTCTTCCAGCCGGATGGGGCCACCGCCTCTTTTAGTGGACGGACCTTTTATCGAGCCATTGTCCTGTAAGCCGCCATATACATTGTAGGGGTAATCAAAATCATAACCCACGGCCACAAATTGTCCGACCGGCAAGAAATCAGGATGATACCAGTTTAAGCCAGAGTCATAGGTGATTCCCAGACCGTGGTCATACCCCAGTACAAAATGTTTGGGATCTTTTGAATCGATCCACATGGCATGGTTGTCGCCACCGAACCGGAAGGCTGTTTTCCAGTCTTTCCCACCGTTGCTGGTTTCCCATACGCTGATCCCGATGATGTATACATGCTCTGGATTTGTAGGGTCGATCCTCACCTGCTGGTAATAATATGCCGGTCCGCCACCGATACTCTCATTATCGGGACTTACTTTTTTCCAGGTTTTACCTCCGTCGTTTGAACGGTAAACCTCGTCGCCTTCTTCATTCTGGCCTTTTTTCGGAGCTACGCCATTTTTCATCATCTCCCATCTCTGAGCGGTGGAAACACTGTCGATATTGCAGTTTTCAACATTGGCATAAACCACTTTAGGATTACTGGCTGAAATGTCCACGCCGATGCGGCCCAGAATGCCGGTCGGAAGTCCGCCGGTCAGTTTGGTCCAGGAGGATCCGCCATTGGTGGATTTGTACAGTGCACTGCCCGGACCGCCTGCGTTGAAGGTCCAGGGTTTGCGTTCCTTGTCATATGCCGCAGCAATGAAAACATCGGGATTGGTCGGATCCATCACCAGGTCAACGATGCCGATCTCACGGTTGTCGACGGTAACCTTTAAAACCTGCTTCCAGGATTTTCCGCCGTCGGTGGTTTTGAAAACCCCTTTGTCACCTTTTTCAGAATACAAAGGACCTTCTGCAGCCACCCACAGGATATCTGAATTTTTCGGATGAATGATGATCCGGCCGATATGTTGTGAGTTTTTCAAACCCATGTTGTTCCATGTTTTTCCACCGTCGGCCGACTTGTAAATTCCATCTCCATAATAGGCGGTACGACTGTTGTTTGCCTCGCCGGTACCTACCCAGATCACATCGGGGTTTTTCTGATCCATGGCGATATCACCGATGCTGATGGCTCCGGCTTCATCGAAAATCGGGACAAAGGAAATCCCGTTGTTCACGGTTTTCCATAACCCGCCGGAAGCCAGTGCGGCATAAAATGTTGCCGGATTTTTTTCATATACGGCAAAATCGATAAACCGTCCGCTGTGGCGGGTGGAACCGATTGAGCGGTACTGGATTTTGCCGAGGACTTCTTTCGTCAGTTCCTGGGCGCTAAGGCTGATTCCGGTGAGCATTATGGCAACCAGAATGGAAAGGAGAACGGATTTTTTCATAGGTTTTAGTTTATTGGGGCGATTCATTGGTCGGCCCGGTTTCGACAGCCAAATTAATTTAAACAGTCAAGCATTGATCCGGGGGGGGAGGTTTGATACCGGGGTTTTAACATGATTTAACTTTTGATGGAAGGCCTTGTGGAGTGAAGAATGGCACGCGGATGACGCGGATGCTGCGCAACGCGGATTTGAGCGGATTTTAATCCTGATTTACTTAACTGCTTTTTGCGGGATTGATTTATTAATTTTCAGGAAAATTTAACCTTGAAACCATGAAACTAAAATCACTATTTTCCTTGTCGGCTATTATTCTGTTTACCAGCCTTACCGGTTTGGCACAGAAAACAGTTAAGGACCTGCCTTGGCACGAAATGCAGAATTATAGCTGGATGCGGCTGGCAACGATCGTACCGGAAGTTACCGACCGGATAATTCTTCCCGTAGGGACCGTGGAATCACATGGTGCCTGCCCGATCGGAACCGATAATTTTATCCCCGAAAATCTGGCCGCTCATGTATGGAAAGATGTCAATGCTTTAGTGGCACCGTCAGTTAATCATGGTGTTACGGGTGCTTCGATCTCGCAGTTTCCCGGTTCGGTCATGATCAGGCCCGAAATATTCCAGGAATATATTTATGATATACTGAAGGATCTGGTCAGGACGGGTTTCAAAAATATCCTGATAATCAACGGTCATGGCGGAAATACCGAACCCATGCAAAAGGCTGTTACTCGCCTGCATATGGAAACCGGAGCCCATTTTATGATTATCAGCTGGTGGGAAGCTGCCTGGAGCCTGGCAGAGGAGGTGTACGGCCTGAAACCGATCCAGTCGGGGCACGGCGATCTGGAGGAGGCTGCCCTGGTGCTTTCAGAATATCCGGATCTCATCGACCGTGAAATGTACGAGAAGCTGGGTAAGGACAATCTCGGTCATGCCGGAACCGACAAAGGTGTCATCATGATGCCCGCCTGGGCTACTACACGTTTGCCTGAAAAAGGTGCAGGATACCTGGATTTCGATGTTAAAAAGGCAAAGGAATATACGGTTAAAAAGGCAAAATTTATTTCAGATACTTTCAATGAAGCCGTTACCCGCTGGGAGATGATGGAAACCTGGAAGTAATGTAACCAATCGCCTGTTTTCGCGTCAAACTTCAATAATCATTTGGATATGCTTTGCCAAAAACGAGTGCTTTTGCTGGCCGTAATTTTTCTCGCCGGCGGATTGATTGATAGTGTCTTCTCGCAAAACTCAACAGATGAGTACATCTTTCCTGATGTAAACCGCAAATTCATCATTGTTGGAGCAACACCATCCGGACAAAGGAAACTTGCCGGACAGGAGTTGTCGCCGGCTGATTCAATGGCTGCCCTGGCATTGGCTGATATCACCCTGCCATTTAACTGGCAGATGGTACGCATGAGCCAATGCGCCAGAAACCTGGTTAAGAATACAGAGGGACCGAATATCCTGTATCTCTCTAAAAATGAGGGAGGATTTCCCAGAACCGGCGTTTCAATTACAGACCTTACCGGCAAGGAAGAATCTTATCCTGATCTTCGATTTGTGGATCTGGTTGCCGATCAGAAAAGCATTACGGACGGAGTTTTGTCAATTTATACCCATGAACTGGGCCATGTGATGATGGGCCTGGTTCTCGGAGATGCACTGGAGAAACTACGGCTCGACCGGTCGCCGAAACAGCATGTGAGCATGGGCATAACCGACTACCTCACGGCATTCAATGAAGGGTGGGGGGTGCATTTCCAGCGGCTGGGTTTTGACAATACCGAAAAATACCGACTGGCTTTTGAAAATAAAATGGAGCCCCGCCGGTCCCTCGCACTGGCCTGGCATTCAGGACTCGATGAGTATCAGCGTATTTACCTGGTTAAGGAAAATGGATATATTTACGGCAAGCTCAATATTGAACCTGCCGATTCTACTTCTGCCGAGGAGAGAATCCTGGCCGAACATACCAGTGTGGCATTCGATCGCACCCGGATAAAAAATGCTCAGGAAATGCTTTCATGCGAAGGCGTATTGGCGACCTTGTTTTATAAGATCAATACCGACAGAAAGTTGAGTGAAAGTTATCAACCTGCGAATTTCTATACGCCCTTTCTGGTAAAACCCATTCCGGCAGATCGTGCCCCCAGTGAAATACTGTCGCCGGTTGAAAATGTCATGCTCAAAAATATGTGGGTGTGGAAGAACTTGTCGGACAAGGGCATCGAGGGAAATCCGTTTATAGCCTTCCTGAACGAGTGGTGCATTCAGTTTCCTGCAGATAAGGAGGAAATTCTTCATGTTTTCATTCTGGTGACCCAGGGGGTAACCGTTGGCAATTCATTGGCAGCCATGATGGAACGGATAGATTATATCGGTCAGATTGGTAATTACAAGTACTTTAAAAGCTTGCAGCTGCAGCACGCTCAATTGGTTGAGGACTATACAGCCAGAGTGGCTGCCGAACCCGGACAACTCACTGCCAATATCGGTCCGGAATTGTGGATAAAATCTGATAAAGTAAAGATTCGCAGGGCTTTGTGGATGCCTGAACCCAAAAATTCCCTGGCTGTGAACCTCAATACAGCAAGCCTGTATGAGTTGGAACCTCTCATGGGGAAAGAAAAGGCCCGGCAGTTTATTCAAAAAAGGAGGGAGCTGGGATTCTTCAGTTCAGTCGGGCAGCTGAATAACCTTGGATTCTTTTGGTGAATTATCAATTGGCCGGTGCCATCCATTAACCCATAATACTTTCCCTCCTCACCCCCTTAACTCCCTCACTCCCTTAACAATCTTTACATTCTTTACAATCTTTACATTCTTCAGATTCTAAACATTTATCCGGGCGACCGCAGGTCGCCCCTACCAACTCCTCACCCCCTTAACTCCCTCACTCCCTTAACAATCTTTACATTCTTTACATTCTTCACCTTCTTTACATTCTTCACGTCCTTCCCGTTATCCGATTAACAATTTTTTTGTTTGCATTCCTCGTTTTATGCTGTACCTTAGTCGGCATACAATCAAGTGAGGATTAGATCAAACCTGAAAAAAGCCCTTGCTAAAATGATATTTGAAGTTGGCATAGATATCGGATCGATCTCGGTTAATACCGTTTTAATTGATCAGGAAGGTAGAATTCGGGAGGAATTTTACGATTACGGCTATGGCAAACCATTCCATCAGCTTTTAACCCGTTTAGAGCATCTATTTTCCAAATACCCGGTCGAAAACATGCGATTCATGGTTTTTACCGGTATCGGAGGTAAAAAAGCCGCGGAGGTACTTGGAGGCATCCATATTAATGAGATCATTTCCCAATCCACAGCTGTATCAGTACTTTATCCCGAAATCCGCACCATCATTGAGATGGGCGGTGAAGATTCGAAATTGATATTCATGGATCAGGGCACCGTTGCCGAAACCTCGCGATTGTCGGATTTCTCAATGAATAGTTTGTGCGCCGCCGGTACCGGATCCTTTCTGGATCAGCAGGCCAAGAGGATCGGGGTTAAGATTGAAAAGGAATTTGGAGAAATGGCCCTCAAATCCAAAAATCCACCACGGATTGCCGGCCGGTGCAGTGTTTTTGCTAAAAGTGATATGATTCATCTTCAGCAAGTTGCTACTCCTGTTGAAGATATTATTGCCGGATTATGCTTTGCAGTTGCCAGAAATTTGAAAAGTACACTGGGTCGTGGTAAGCATTTTGTACCCCCTGTAATGTTTCAGGGTGGTGTGGCAGCAAATGCCGGAATGGTAAGAGCCTTTCGTGAAGTTCTGGAACTTGGCGACGGGCAGTTGGTTGTTCCGCAATATTACGCCTCCATGGGGGCAATCGGCGCGGTATTTCATGCCCGAAACCACACCATAGGGTTGCAGGATTTCCAGGGTCTCGATGCACTGCGGAACTATCTGGGTGAATATGAGAAAACCGTTGGACAGAGCCTTGCCCGACTGGTTCCACCGGTATCGCTTCATATCAAGGACATTGTTCCCCTTCCGGAAGGGGATGAAAAAACCGAGGTGTATCTTGGGCTGGATGTTGGCTCCCTGAGCACGAATCTGGTTCTGATCAATAAAAACAGTGAGGTTGTGGCCCGGAGATACCTGCCCACAGCCAGCCAGCCCATTGAGGCCATCCGCAAGGGACTCCGTGAGATTTATGAGGAGGTTGGCGAAAAGGTCATCATCAAAGCCGCAGGAACTACCGGGTCGGGCCGCTATCTGACCGGAGATTTTATCGGTGCGGATTCCATCCAGAACGAAATTACTGCCCAGGCCACTGCCACCATCTATTTTGATCCTGAAGTGGATACGATTTTTGAGATCGGCGGACAGGATTCAAAATATATCCGCATAGAAAATGGTGTTATTGTTGATTTTGAAATGAATAAGGTTTGTGCAGCCGGCACCGGATCTTTTCTGGAAGAACAGGCTGAACGACTGGATATCAATATTGTCAAGGAGTTTGAAAAACTGGCATTTGAATCGGATGCCCCGTCGAAACTGGGCGAACGATGTACCGTCTTTATGGAGAGCGACCTGAATTCCTGTCAGCAAAAGGGCGAGGAAAAGGAGAACCTGATAGCCGGACTGGCCTATTCAACGGTATTGAATTATCTCAACCGGGTGGTGGGCGACAAGCAGGTAGGAAACCGAATCTATTATCAGGGTGGAGTGACTAATAACCGGGCGGTTGTGGCTGCTTTTGAACAAGTTACAGGCAAGGAAATTCATATTCCGCCGCATTTCGACATCACCGGAGCCATCGGGGCTGCCATGCTTGCGCGCGAAAGTATGGCCCCGGGTAAGGAATCCCGGTTCAAGGGCTTTCATGTGAGTGATGTAGCCTATGCCACAGATACTTTCGTCTGTAAATATTGTGCCAACCATTGCGAAATTCATGAGGTAAGGATTGAAGGTGAGCGGCCGCTGTTTTTCGGAGGGATATGCGACCGGTATGAGGCAGAGGAGCGAAAGGGCATGGGTCAGGATATTCCAAATCTTTTTGAGGAAAGAACCCGCCTGGTGCTGGATGATTTTAGTCCGGTAACCGATCCGGCAAAACCCACCATCGGAATTCCAAGGGAACTGACTATATTTTACCAGAATTTTCCGTTCTGGAGAACCCTTCTCGAGGAGTTCGGACTGAATGTGGTGCTTTCCAGGGAGTCCAGCAAGAAAATGCTTAACCGGTCGATCGAAATGATGACCTGTGAAACCTGTCTGCCAATTGAAATGGTGCACGGACATGTCGACGACCTGCTGAAAAAAGGGGTGGATTATGTTTTCCTGCCCTTTGTGGTGAACATGAAAGCCGCCGACGATAACCCGACGAACAATTGCAATTGTCCGTGGATCCAGTCGCACCCCTTCATGGTGAAGGCGGCTTATGCTGATTCCCCGCTGAAGGATAAGCTGTTGACTCCGACTTTCCATCTTCGGTATTTTGATACCGCTTTCCGCGAGGAGATCCTCGAGTTTGGGAAACGAACCTTCAATCTGCCGAAATCGCAGATCCTGAATGCGGTGAAAAAGGCAGATGAAGCCCAGATCCGGTTTGAAAAACGGCTGGAGGAGCGGGGAAAAGAGGCAATGGCAAATCTTCCGCCCGATAAAAAGGTGTTTGTCGTTATCGGCCGTTCCTACAATACCACCGATCCTTCACTGAACCTGAATCTGGTGGAGAAATTGCGTAACCTGAACATCCTGGCGATCCCGATCGATTATCTGCCATTAAAGGAGGAGAACGTTTTCGATTTTTACCCGATGATGTACTGGCCCAGCGGTCAGAAAATCATTGCCGCATCCAGAATCGTAGCAAGAGAGGAAAGACTGAATGCCATCTATCTTGGGAATTACCGGTGCGGACCTGATTCTACCCTGATACACTATCTCCTGCGTGAAATGAAAGGTAAGCCGTTCCTTCATCTCGAAGTGGATGAACATAGCGCCAATGCAGGCATGATCACCCGTATTGAGGCATTTATCGACAGTCTCGACGGTTATCAGAAATCGAAAAGAACAACAGATTTCCGGGAGTATAACAAACCAGGAAAGCCTTTGCCGATTACCGAACGGACGCTCTATTTCCCTTATGCCAATGATGTGGTTTGGGCATTTGCCGGCGCATGCAGGAGTTTGGGGATGAAAGCGGATGTTTTGCCGATGCAGGATGAAACCGATCTCACGATTGCCCGAAAACATACAAACGGACAGGAATGCTTTCCATTGATCTGCACCACCGGCAGTTTCCTCCGGAAACTCATGGAACCCGGCGTGGTTCCGGGTGAGGTGGCTTTCTTTATGCCCGATCATAATGGTCCGTGCCGGTTTGGCGGATATAACAAGCTCCAGCAGATCATCTTTGAGCGGCTTGGTTATGGTGATGCCATGATCGTCCATCCGAGCAATGAGGATAATTATACCAGCATCGCTCCGGGTAACCCCGTGAAATGGAGACTGCTGGCCTGGAGAGGGATTGTTGCTATCGATCTGATCCGTAAGCTTCAGCAGCAGAGGAGACCCTATGAATTGATCAAGGGGCAAACCGACAAGGTATATCAGAAAGCCCTGGATGCCATCGTCAATTCCTTGTCAAACGGAGGAAAAACGCTGAAATCAGTTTTGGAACAGCATACCCGGGAGTTCATGGCTATTCCTTATTCTAATGGGGTACGCAAGCCGATCATCGCCGTGGTGGGTGAAATTTTCATGCGGGATAATGCATTCTGCAGCGGACAGATGGTTAAGAGGCTTGAGGAGCTGGGTGCTGAAACCCTGATGGCGCCATTTGGCGAGTGGATTTCCTATTCTACTTACCGTTATGCCCGCGACAGCAAATGGAAGAAAAACACGAAAGGTTACATCCAGTCGAAAATTCAGGGTGTCCTGCAGCACAAGTTTGAGGAAAACCTGCTGGATGCCGTTCGTGACCTCACCCCGGTGGGTCCGATCGTCAGGATTAAGGATATGCTGAACCATTGTGATCAATACATTCACCATGATTATGATGGTGATCCGCCGCTTTCTCTTGGTACCTCTTCCATCCTTGCAAAGGGATATATCTCCGGGGTGGTCAATATATTACCATTTACCTGCATGCCGGGCACCCTAAACACTTCAGTATCAGATCTATTCAAACGCGATCATGACCATTTTCCGTGGGAGAATATCGCCTATGACGGTCAGGAGGACTCTTCGCTTGAGAGCCGTTTGCAAGCTTTCATGCATCAGGCCGGGGAATATTGTGAACGTAAAGATTTACACAGACTTAAAATATTCACCTAATCCATTCTAATTTATGAGTTCAACTGATGACGATTGTTGTTCCTCCGGCAGGAACCGCAGTACCCCCGTAAATAGCGGAGCTTCCGGGGCTGTTTATGGTCTGGGCCTTATAGGCGCCGCCATTTATTTTATCGGCCATGCTGCCTCTTTCTGGGCTGGAGTGCTGGGCTTTCTGAAAGCCATCATCTGGCCGGTATTCATGGTTATCAAAGCTTTCGAGTTCATGGCGAAATAACCTTTGCCTCATTGTCCCGCCCTTTATTTACGGTGAACTGCCCTGATTCCCAGCATTACCGGGATTGGCCGGTGCGTTAGTCCGGAAGGCCGGTTGACGGTTTTTATTTCCCCTCCCGGATACTGAATCAGCATGATACTGCTGCCCCCGCCATCCAGATTTATCGATTGGGTGCACCCTTCTGCCTTGAAAAGCTTGGCTAGTTCATGCAGCGATACTCCTTCGCTGTATCCCTTTTGCCTTCCGTCAACAACCATCAGCAGCAGCCATTTGCCTGATTCATCAAACCCCAAAGCTGATCGAGGATGCAAAATGGATACCGTGGAATCGGGAATAATTTTGTTATTGATCAACAGAGGGGTTGACCAGTCGGAAACAGCCTGCCGCACCGCTTGGGTGTCAGTATCCCCGATATGAGTATGACGCAGGGTATCGAGCCAGAACGCGGTTCGCCCGGATTGGGCCGGACTAACCACCTTCCCATCCGATACCACCATTCCTTGTATGTCCACCGGCCTGTTTTTATACCATCCCCGGATATCATTTTCAGTTCCCCGCAATCCGGCAAAAGCATTGGCATTGATAGCCGCCAATGCATGATAGCGCGTGATCAGATCGGATGGGGAGGTAAGTTCGCTTTCTGCCGGACCGCTGCCATCGGGGTCATTACCCGGCAAGGTGAAAACCTCCAGATTCCGGCAGGTAAGGTCTGCCCGGAGATAGTGGATTTTCAGCGGACGCGGGGTGTCAAGGGTTCGTGACCAAAACATCAGCGAACCTTTCTGTTCCGGAAATAAATCAAGGGTATCCTGAGCTGAAACAGTCTGAGCACCAAGGCTCAGACTGATCAGCAGGATAAAGTTTTTAAGCATCAGTTAGTTGCAGAGCTGAAAAGGTCGATCGATTTGGATGAGCCATCTGTATAATACAGATCAACCCCGACCAAACCGAATTTGTGATTGGTGATATATTGAATTTTGGAAATTCCCGGTGCCGTATGCCCGGTTTCCTTCACACGGATAGTCTTGATCAGCATACCTCCCCAATAAAAGTCATCCTCGGTGGATTTGCTGGTTACTTCGCGGGTTATCGTGGCTCCGCCAGTCTCCAGGGTATAACTGTCGCCCACTTCGGCATCGTATTTCACCAGGATCAGCTTGCCGTCTTCATGTACAGTTTCGATACCCTCAGAGGTGATTTTTGCTTTCATGGTACCGGAAACGGTATTGCCGCTGACGGTGATACCAGGCAGATAACTTGCTAAGGGCAAAAGCTTTGTGTCAGTAACCTGGGCCGAAAAGGTGATTGTGGATACCCCGTCGGTGAGACTTGTTACTGAAGCCGTTGAATTGGAGATTCCTGTGACATTGGAAAAAGTGAAAGTGGTTCCAACTTCCCCGATCGCCGACTGGGTTCCCCCAAGCGAATTGTTGTACCCGTACTTTTCACACGAAACTAATAAGAGTGCAATTCCTGCACAAATCATAATTTTTGCTTTCATAACAGGGTTTGTTTTATTCGTTCAAAAATTAATGTGATTTCATTTTTCAGCGCTGATTTTCACCATAACAACTCCATGCCTTTCAACCTTTTCGGCATACTGGATGGTGAATTTTCCCAGATCTTTTTGTCTCCACAGGTCGCGCACCCTTTGCTTTCCCGACAAACCAAGATCTGACCAGGAGGCAGTAACCATGGCTGGTGTTTCTCCGCGGTTAAAGAGCCCGACAGCAATTGAACCATCCTCCAGTTCACGTTTCCATACTTCCAGATCGCCTTTTTTTGCTACCCGGTATCCTGGTTTGCCCAAGGGATCCTGATCCACTTCGATGATTTCATCATTGGTTAATATGCTGAGGGTGAATTCATCCAGACGGGTCATGTCGCCGCTGAAAATCAACGGTGCGGCTACCAGGGCCCAGAGCGACATCTGGGTATATTGCTCATTGGGCGTAAGCGGGGTGGGTACCGTTTGCCCCTGCCAGTTGCTCAGGTATCCGAATAGCAGGTAGTCGGGATCGTTCCATCCCCCCGGACCCCCATACAGATGGAGACCGTCAGTACTGTATACATCAAATCCGTCGCGGAACAAGGCTGTTCCAATCCCTTCAAAGGATCCGCCCAGGTCACCTGCTGTACGCCAGCTGTGACCACCAACCTGTTTGCCCCATTTCCATACATCGCCCATTCCGTATTGACACAGGTTCAGGATGATATCACGGGGTTGTTTTTGTAAGATGTTGCTTATCAGCAGATAGGGTTTTTGTAATTCTTCCAGACTCTTATCTTTGGCGATCTGTCCATACGAGCACCAATCATACTTCAGAAAATCGAATTCCCATTCAACATATTGTTTAACATCAAGATCTTCATATCCATAGGCACTTACATGATCGGCACAGGTGAAAGGTCCGGGGGATGTATAGGTGCCTGCGAGCAGTCCTTTTGAATGGATATATCCGGTCATGGCCTTCATATCGGGGAACCGCTTGTTTAAATTGATATTCCCTTTGGAATCCCTGGGTTTACCATTCAGTTCGGGGTCGGTAGAACTCGGTTTCACCGACCAGCAGTCGTCGATATTGACATACATGTATCCATGATCGATCATGCCGGTGGATACCATCGCATCTGCGGCATCGCGCATGATCTTATCGGTGACATGATTTTCCCAGATATACCAACTGTTCCAGCCCATCTGCGGGGTCAATCCCAGCGTGTTGCCGCAAACAATTTTAAATGGCCTTTCGGCAATTCCCACATCATTGGAAACCTTTACAGTGGTCAGATATTCACCTGCCACACTGATACTTCCGGTTATCACCCCCGTGGAGGCGTCAACGGTGAGACCGGCAGGAAGGTTCAATCCTTCGTACTTCATAGGTTTGTTGCCAGTTGCCGGAATTTTAAACTGCAGCGGACTGCCTGGCCGCACACCGAATACCTTGGTTCCGTTAATCCGCGGCTTGGGTCCCGGTTTCGGAGTCAGGATCACTGCTGTTTCCACCGGTGGTATCCAGGCTTTTATCTCCGAAGGATCGCCGGTAAACTGAGCCATTGCCCAGTTGGCATGGTCGTAATCCATTCCGTCACCGGCATCCGTCACCATCAGCACCAGGTCCTTAACTTTTTTAATGGTCAGGTCAACCGGAATTGCTGCCGTACCTGCTTTCATCACAGGCGATTCCCAAAGGGTTGCCCCGTCGCCGGTAATCCTGAAAACGACGGATCCTGCGGTATTCAGCGCCTGATCATCAACACCGGCCTCTGCCTGGAATCGCACGGTTTTACTGTTTAATCCGATGAGGATGGTGCTGTTTGCATGAGTTCCCACCCCGAATTCATATTTCTTACCGGCAATGGAGAGTTCTTTTCCGGTCACCGATTTGTCAATCTGTGCCTTGCCCCAGCCTTGTTTGGTTCCGGTGAGATCCAGCGACGACAGCCGGATGTTTTCACTCTTCTTCTCAGCGCACGAAACGAACAATAAAATTGCCACGCCCACGCTCAATACACCCAACATTTTGTTTCTCATATCAATCTTTACTTTCTTAACATTCTTTACATTTTTCACGTTTAAATGGGCGATCTCAGATCGCCCCTACAAGATTTCCACGTCCGTAACGTCCGTAAGACCCGTAACCCCTTCACTCCTTTCCCTTCTTCTCCACATACCCCGAATCCTTATGATCCCTCACCATGGTTCGCAGCGCATGAATCATCTCTTTCAGGTTTTTCAGCCCGCCCCAGGTGAACCAAATGGTTACAATGATTGAGGTAAACAGATATATCCAGGTGTATATTTTCCAGAAGCTCATCCAGGTTTCATTTTTAACCTCGGTAGTCAGATTGTATATCGTACCGATCACAAAAACCACGGTCCAGATTGCCGTCCAGGCATAGGTGGCAATCACCACACCTTTATCACTTCGGGTAAATTCCTTGGTGGTACCCATAACCTTCCAGCCTTTAACAACCTCTTCCTTAACTACATTGGTTTCACCCTGAATGGCATATTCCCCGCGATGGAGCATCTTGTCCATATTGAAAGGTTCCTTGCAGGTGAGGAGCGAAATAATGATATAAACGGTGGCAGCCGAAACCATGGCGATAAACCAGAACCATTGTCCGTTGATCGGGAAATCTTCAAACACGGCGTTCAGCACAATACCACCCGTGGCAGTAACCGCGCCCGTAATCATTCCTGCCCAGGCAGCTGCCGTGGTTCCTCGTTTCCAATAGAGTCCGCCAATGATTGCTGCTCCTGAGCCCCCAACGAAAATGGCACCGGAGATTGCCATGAACATGAATACTTTTTCGGTTTGCTGGAAAATAATACTCAGGATGAAAATGGAAATCCCGACTCCTAAAATCGATAGTTTTAGATATTTCAGATGTTGTTTCTGCTCGAATGGCTTTTTGCGCAACGGCATGATGCAATCCTGAATGAAGATGCTTCCCCAGGAGTGCATATAGGTATTGTGACAGGTGATGGCGGCGGCCAGCATGATGGCCGCAAATGCGCCCTTGAAACCGATCGGCAGCAGGTAGTTGAGTACCATCGGTACGCGGAGCTGACTCTGCATGGCATCGGTTCCGGCACCAGCCAGTGTGCCATTGATGGTTTCGGCAACTGATTTAAAATCAGCATGATTAAATATTGTATAAGCAACAATCGGAATGAATACCAGGAAAAGACCCCATTGCGGGATCAGTCTCCAGTTGGTGAGCAAATCGGCCATCTTGGCTTCATGTGCATTTTTCGCGGCTACGTTAAAGGATGAATTCCCCTGCCAAGACAGCTTGGTATAAACCAATCCGAACATCCCGATAAAGAAAAACCAGATATTAAAGTCCTGAACCTTGCTCGACTGGAATGGATTGATGAGAGAGGCATCCTTGGGTGCAGCGTCCATGGCCTGGGAAATATGAGCCCAGTCGACTTTGATAATCAGCAGGATAACGATAACAACAAACACGATATTGACAAATACTCCCTGAACGAAATCGGTAAACATCACGGCGATATGTCCCCCGGTGAGGATGAAAAACAGCGGTATGGCCACCATCAGGGCGGTAACAATGATGAACGTAACGGAATAGGGGCCGATATGGCCAATTTCAGGGATGCCGCAGAAATAGATGAAAAATCTGGCAGTAACCGAGGGGAAGATCACCATGTTCACCAACCCGGATGTGAAAGCCAGAAATCCTGAAAAAATCCGGAAACTGCGGCTGTATCTTACCTCAAAGAACTGGGCCATAGTCATTACGCGTGTCTGACGGTACCGGTAAACCACCCATCCGGTTACGCTCAGGGCAACCAGAATGATGGTGGTCAGCATCTCCCACCAGCGGGCATTGAATCCGGCCGAAAAGTTCTGCTCCATGGCCCCAACCACGGTTATTGCACCCAACGCTGCGGTTCCCTGGAACATCGATATAATATACCTTCCACCGGTGCGACCGGTAGCCAGGAAGTCGGTTACGCTTTTCATGAGTGTCTTGCTCAGAAAAACAAACCCAACCATCAGGGCCAGCAGCAGTCCGACAATCGCCCAGTCGATAAATGTGAGATTCATGCTTTAAGTTTTAATATTTACTTTTTTGAGGATAACCACGGAGACACGGAGATCACGGAATTACACAGAGATTGTTTAAATTTTTTCTCCGTGGCTCTCTTTCTTTCTCTGTGTTCTCTGTGTCCATTTCTTTTTTTTTTACCCGCACTCTCCAATCAATTCCGCAATCGTCGTAACCGCGAGTCCCACACAGGTATCCGCGGCCCCGTAATATACAAAAACTTCGCTCTCCGGCACTGCAAAGCCTTCGGAATCAGTATTATGAACAATGATTCCGCTAGGAAAAACAACATTCGGCACCTGTCCCATGAGTTCCCACGATTCGCGGGGTTCCAGAATATTGTAAAATCCGCGGCTGATCACCTTTGAAGGATCCTCCAGATCAAGCAGCATCACCCCGGCCTGATAAATATTGGCGCTTCCGAAATGGGTAGCCACACCATGGTAGATATGCAGCCATCCCTGGCGGGTTTTTACCGGGGGCGGACCCGACCCGATGAATTCATCCCAGTAATGAAACCTTCCATCGACTACGGGAGCTACCGGCTCCCAGTCGATGAGGTTGTCGGATGAGGAGAGCCAGATGGTGCTTCCGGAAGTAGGACCGCTGCTGTGCCGGGCCTTGTTGGGCCGGTCGAGGCGCATGTATTTTCCGCCGATCTTTTCTGGAAACAGAACGCCATTTCGGATATCCTCATTCGAGGTGATCCCCAGGAACCGGAATTCCTTGAAATCATCGGTTTGGCCGAGCCCCAGCTGACACCCGGCATCCATATCCATGGCGAACATGATGTACCAGGTACCGTCCAGACGGGTGACCCGGGCATCGTAAATGTGGTATACTTTTTCCTTGACTTTTTCAATGCCTTTAAAGTCAACCACCTTATTCTCAACAGTAAAGTGGATGCCATCAGCACTTTCAGCCATGACCATAAAGGTTTCCCTCGAGCGGCTCTGGGTGCGTACCATCATCAGGTATTTATCACCGAACTTGATGGCACCGGGATTGAATACGGAGGAGCAATCCACCAGGTGGGGTTTTATATCGGGTACGTCGGAGCGGGTGAGGATCGGGTTAATCGGATGTCGTTTCATAGCCTAATTATAAATTCCAAAATTCAAAAAGACAAAAGACAAATAAATCACAAAAAACAAAAGACAGATTTCAAACCTGGTATTGGGCGATTGGTTTCTGGTTTATCATTTAGATTTTTAATTAACGTTCCGATTTGATGAGGATTGCGGATAATATTTTTTTTAGCTCTTCGGCTTCTTGCATTAGGATAAGGCCTTGTGGCTGATGCTTTTCTTCATTGGTTTCAACAATCAGCCGCAGCCAATAATAGGTCTCTTTGGCTTCTTTTCTGCTGATTTTAACCCGCATCAGGAAATCCTTTTTGCTAAGAGATTCATTAGCTTCAATATAATTGGCTCCAACTGATCCACTTGATCTTATAACTTGTTTTGAGTATTCTATATTTGAAATATCTTTAAATAACCCTTTTATAAAAAGCGAAACATTCTTAGCAAACTGGAAAGACCTCTCCTCCAAATCATTATATTTTCCCATCGCTGTTTGGATCTTGTTTTTTGAATTTTGAGATTTATTTGTTTTTTGTCTTTTTGTCTTTTGTGATTTGTATTCTGTGGTTTATCCCAACACCACCTCTACTTCACAAACCTCTGACTCACACAATGGCAGTACATTTCCCATAATTACTTTCCCGTTGGCCTTGATGGATTTTATTCCTCTCTGAACCCCATCCGGATTCAGAACGTGAATAATATAGCGAGTACCGCGGTGTACCCGCTCGAGTGTGAACTCTTTCCATGCCGATGGGATCACCGGATCAATGATGAGTCCGTCATATCCTGCGCGGGCACCGAAAATATAGTCGAGCACCACCCGGTACATCCAGGCGGCAGTACCGGTTTGCCACGAGTGACTGGCGCGGCCTGCCGTTTCATGTTCGTTGCTGGTGATGTATTGCGAGTAAACATAAGGCTCGGCATGGAAAGTATCGGAGTCGATCCGGTTAGGCAGCATCTTTTTATAATATTCAAAGGCCTCATTGCCCCTGCCGAGCATGCATTCAGCCTGAATGAGCCAGGTAGTGGGATGTCCGAAGATGGCGCCATTTTCCTTTTTGCCCCATACACATCTGGTTACCAATCCGATATTCGGGTCGATTTCCTTGTAGGCCGGGGTGCATTTCTTTGGTCCTTCAAAACTGTCGAGCTCGCGATGAATGCTGTCGAGGGCGGTGAGCTGGCGTTTTTCATCCAGACCGGCCAACACGGCCCAGGTTTGTGTATTGATGAAGATTTTACCGTATTTATTGTCCTTTGAGCCAATGCGTTTCTGATTTTCACCAAATGCCCGGATGTACCAGTCGCCGTCCCAGCAGTTTTTATCGAGTGATTCAGCCATTTTCCGGCTGACTTCAGTGACCATGGCATTCAGGTCCTCCCGTCCGATACGGGTAAGCAAACCGGAGAGCAGATTGAGCATCGACACATAAAACATTCCGCCCCATACGCTCTCTCCGCCATCGGTACCGCCGATGTAATCGAGGGTGTCATTCCAGTCGCCGCGGCCAAAAATGGGCAAACCATGCGTACCCAAATTCCCCCTGACAAAAGTAACCACCGACATCAGGTGATCGAGAATCGTACCGGATGTGCTGTCGGTAAAGGGTTCAGTGAGTTTCAAAATGTCAAAGTCCCCGGTTTCCCTGATGTAATCGGTCACCGCCAGGATAAACCACAGAGGATCATCGCAGTGCCTGGTGAACTCACCCTCCCCGTCGCCGAAGAAGTGATGGTAAACCTTGCCGTCGCTCTGCATCTGCCGGGCCAGCATCAGTATTCTGCTCTTTGCCTTTTCCGGATCGGATATCGTAATGGCGATGGTATCCTGGGAGGTATCGCGGAAACCAAATCCGCGGCCGATACCCCAATAATAGAAGCTGGTTACCCTGCCGATATCAAAGGCAACTTTTGCCTGGTAGGGCGACCAGCCGTTCATGAAAATATTGACGTCGGTGTCGGAAGTCTGAACCTTAGTGAAACTGAAATAGTTATCCCAATATCTCTTAACCTCCTCAAAGGCCTCCTCAACCACACTTATTTCTTTAAACTTCAATACCTGTTCCCAATTTATGCCTTCTGCCTTCTGCCCTCTGCCTTCAAAACCAGGTTTAGGGATGACACCGAGTTGGAAGATCACATCCCTGGATTCTCCTGGATTCAATTCAATCTCGATTTGCAGCGCTCCAACGGTATTGCCAAAATCGGTATCCTTACTGCGCAGGCCGTTGCCTTCCAAAGCAACAGGGTTGTTCTCGTTCCTGTAGAAGCCTATAAACTCCTCGCGTACAGTTTCATAGCTCTTTATAGGATGGTTCACGGTAAAAAATGCCCACTGGTCCCATTCCTTGTTTTCCTGCTGCTGGGTTCCGCGGGATTGTGTTACCCAATAGGTTTTAGTGGCGAAAAGGGTATTAAGTTCCTTATCGAGATGGGCCCGGTTGAAATGCTGATCGTCGCATTGGTTGATCAGATCGACCAGCGCATGACCCAGGGCGAATTCAACATATCCGGTAATTCTCAGACGCCTTTTTTTATCTGAATTATTGGTTAACAGTGATTTCCATATCTCGCGATTGTCGGTTCGGGGAACAAAAAAGAGCAGTTCCGATTGGATTCCTGCCACCTCGGATTCCACGCGTGTATATCCGAAACCGTGTGCCACGCGATATTTTTCCCGTTGATTGCCAACCGGCTGCCAGGTGAGGCTCCACATCTCGCCCGAATCCTGATCCTGAATATAGATGTATTTACCGGGCCGGTCGGCCGGTACATCATTGATGCGGTATCTCGTTATCCTGCCGTGCAATGGAATCCTGTGGTAACTGATGCCGCCTCCGTTGGCGGATATGGTGGAAAAATATTCGTTATTATAGATGTAGTTGATCCATGGCTTTGGAGTCGCCACATTATCAATGATATACTCCTTGCCGTCAGCTGAAAAATGGCCGTAATTCATGGTATTTAGTTTGGAAGCTAAGATAGGAAAAACAGAGCTAAACATTACCCGCCCGAACCATCAGTTCAGTTTCCGAAATCCTGCCAGGTTTCCTACCTTTGCACCACCGACAACCGATAACCGACAACCGACAACCGACAACCATGAAACACCAAATCCTCCTCACCCTCATACTTTTCGCCGGCGTCACCGCCTCTGCTCAAACTCCGTTCGACCTCCAGGGCCACCGGGGATGCCGTGGCCTGATGCCTGAAAATACCATCCCGGCATTTATCAAGGCGGTCGACCTGGGTGTCAACACCATCGAAATGGATGTGGTGATCACCAGTGATAACCAGGTTGTGGTTTCCCATGAGCCTTATATGCTGTCGGTTACCTGTTTGGATAGTACCGGTGAGGCAATCCCGAAGGATAAAGAGAAGGATTACCGGATATATGGAATGACGATGGCGGAGGTTCGTAAATTCGACTGTGGCAGTAAGCTGAATCCGGGTTTTCCGGATCAGGTGAAAATGAAGGTCACCAAGCCCCTGTTAAGCGAAGTTTTTGCCGCCGTTGAGGAGTATTTAAAATTAAAGGGACTCCCGCCGGTACAGTATAATATTGAGATTAAATCAGATGCATCCGCTGATGGGGTATTTCAGCCGAAACCGGATGTATTCGTTGATCTCATGATGGGGGTAATCACCGAGAGTGGAACCGGTGCAAATTGCATCATTCAATCCTTCGATTTACGTCCGCTGAAGGTTATGCACCAGAAATATCCGGAAATCAAAACCGCGATCCTCATTGCGAATATCAAATCGATTGAGGGAAATCTGGAAGTGCTTGGCTATGTTCCCGAAGTATATAGTCCCAATTACCTTTTGATGAACAAAAAGGCTGTCAGACAGGCACACCAGTATGGTATGAAGATTATTCCGTGGACCGTGAATAAGCATTCCGACATGCTGAAAATGAAGAATCTTGGGGTCGACGGACTGATTACTGATTACCCGAATCTGCTGACAGGGAACTAGCTTTTACCGGTATTGTCCGAATTCTTTGCCGGTGCGGAACATCGTCAGGATATTTTCAACCGGGATTCCGTCGTGCACCGAATGGTCGGAGGCCAGAACGTAACCGCCACCGGGGCCCGCAATCTCAATGGCTTCCTTCACTTCAGCAGCAACCTCCGCAGGGGTGCCGAATGGCAGTGTGCGTGTGGAATCGATATTCCCGATGATGCAGAAACGTTTGCCGTATTTTTCCTTGATATTCCGCAGATCCATGTGGGCCGTGCGTTGCAGCGGATGCACCGAGCAGATTTTAGTTTGGGCAAGATCATCCAGATAGGCATTGATGTTGCCGCATGAATGCAGCAGAACTGGTACATTCAGGCTATGTATATAATCAGCCAGATCAGTTATGTAGGGCAGAAATATTTCGCGGAAATGATCGATCGCAAAAAAACAACTGTTGCTGTCGCCCAGATCTTCGCTGATCCACATCCCCACGCACCCTGCCTCCACCGACCGGCGGGCGGCTTCTTTAAAGTAATCGTTGGATAGCTTGAGTACGTCGGTGATCAGATCGGGTTCCTCATAAATTGCATAGCAGATCCTTTCAAAACCCATCAGCAGCCAGGCGGTGCAAAGCGGTCCGCTTACCCCGCCGAGAATGGCAAGATTCCCGGTATTGGCCGCCACTGCCGCTACGATCTCTGCATCACGACCCGGAAGGGTGGGGTCGGGCGAAGTATATTTATTCAGATCATCACGGTTTTTAATCGGATAATCAATTGGCGCATCGATAGGCCAGGATGAATCATTTTTCTGATAGGTGGTGCCCCATTCATCCACATAAACATTCGTCGACAGGTATTTGGGCTGCAGTCCGGTAAATCCGCCGAACGGCACCCACACGGCATCGTGGTTCAATGCCATGGCGCATTCCACCGCATCCCGTCCGTTGTATCCCTCCGGTTTACGGCCGATAAGCTGTTCATACAACGGCTGCTGAAACAGAAAATCGAACATCGGAATTCGATCGGGGGTTTCGCCCCGGAGGGCGGCGAGGAAGCGTTCGGAGGGAGTCATGGGGGAGTTGTCGGTTGTCGGTTGTCGGTTGTCGGTTTTTGGGTCGGTGGGTTGGTTGGGTTTTGTGTTTCAAAGGTAATTTTTTCGGGGAAAACTGGTTAAACGGCAGAGGAGTAATTAGAGGGAGAGTGGGGTTGTGTGGTGAAATTAAATCGATAAAAGGATTAAACAACAAGGATTTTGCAGAAAATAATAGCGATATTGTTAGCGGCAAAACATGAACCGCCCGGTTCCATTCGGTTATTTAAAAAAGGGTAGAGGGAGACAGGTTTAATTCTAAATACCTTTTGAATGTCGACAATCGAAATTGGTAAAATTGAAAGATTGCTGAAGATATTGATCTGGCTGAGCAGCGGACGCTGGTGCACTATGGAACAATTATGTGAAAGGCTGAAATTGTCAGAACGATCTGTTTATCGATATGTGGCTGCCATGCGCAGTGCAGGACTGATAATCGATATGGAATCAAATGGTTACCGGATACGAAAGATAGAGCCCAGGTTAAAGGAAATTTCAGATTTGTTACATTTCTCCGAAGAGGAGGCCATGATTTTGAAAGAGGCGATTGTTGCCGTCGATGATACCAATGAATTAAAGGCGAATCTGATTCGTAAGCTTTACTCAATTTATGATTTTGACAGGGTAGCGGACACGGTAGTTCATACTGATCGTTTGCCAGTCATTCATAATCTACTGAAAGCCATTCGTGAACATCGCCAAATTGTGATTCGTGATTACCATTCTTCTCACGGAAACCTGATCAGGGATCGTTTGGTTGAGCCATTCGATCTGACTCTTAACTACAGCTGTGTTTGGGCATTTGACCCGGAGAGCAGGAAGAATAAGGTGTTTCGCACATCCAGAATCTGCACGGTGGATATCACTGACAACTTCTGGCAGTTCTCTGAATTTCATGAAATTGAACCCAATGATGTGTTTCGGATTTATGGCAAGAATAAAATGCTGGTCAAGCTGCGTTTAACTTTGACTGCCTACAATCTGATGATTGAAGAGTATCCATTATCCACCACATATATCCGCAAGGTCAGTGATCAGGAGTATATTTTTGATGGGTGGGTAACTTCCTGGCAAGGCATCGGACGCTTCGTAATGGGATTAAGCGGAGATGTGGAAGTGATTGCACCAAAGGTGTTTAGAACACTACTTGCAGAAAAAGCACTGGTATTTACAAAAAAGAATTCCGGATGACAGAAGTTGGCAGTGACCCTTAATAATTTTATACCAAAAGGATTTTTGAATGACTTATATAGCCCATTTTAAAAGCGACAAGGATAGTTTTCAGGTTGAGCAAACCTTAGACCAACACTTAAATAGAGTATCGTTACTTGCTAAGAGTAACGCTCAGCCTATCGGGCTTACCCTGGCCGGAGAAGTGATTGGATTGTTGCATGACCTGGGAAAATACAGTAGTTCATTTCAAGCCTATATAAAATCGGCAGTGGGGATCATTAATCAAGAC
This sequence comes from uncultured Bacteroidota bacterium, assembly GCA_942493265.1. GTDB lineage: Bacteria > Bacteroidota > Bacteroidia > Bacteroidales > UBA12481 > UBA12481. The sequence goes on along the minus strand of OW818688.1, from coordinate 4,655,452 downwards.
GAAGATGAATATGTTGACGCTGCCGGTCTAAAAGGTAAGATTGATCACTCTACTGCCGGCGCACAATTTATTTGGGAATTTTCGAAAACGCTGAAGCCGAAAGAACAGATTGTTGCCCAAATCCTGTCACTGTGTATAGCATCACACCATTCCGGTTTAATCGATTGTATTACAGTCGAAGGTGAAAATAATTTTCTGAGAAGAATGAAAAAGCCGGATCTTCAAAGCCACTATTTGGAGATTGTGGAAAAGGCTGATCCTTATTTAATTGAGAAGGCGGAGTCCTTATTGAATGATCCTGATTGCATTGGGGGTGTCTTAAAAAGCTTAAAGGAAATTGCGCTTAGGGAAAAATCGCAAATGTCAGTGAAATGTCAACTCCAGTCTGGCCTGTTGATCCGCATGTTATTTAGCTGTTTAATTGATGCGGACCGAATGGATTCTGCCGATTTTGAAAAGCCTTTTGCAGCTGGAATGAGGCAGATGGGAAATTATCTAAATTGGGATGTGCTAATAGAAAAATTGGAAACACGGATTAAGGAATTTAAAGAGAAACCAAATAAAAACAAAATTGATGATCTCCGGTCCAAAATTTCAGAGTCTTGCAAAGCGCGAGCCACCGATGATGCCGGGGTTTTTACCCTCACGGTACCCACCGGTGGTGGAAAAACACTGGCCGGTTTGCGTTTTGCATTATACCATGCAAAAAGACACAAATTGGATCGGATAATTTTTGTGATCCCTTTTACAACAATTATTGATCAGAATGCTCAGGTAGTTCGTGAAATCCTGGAAACAGATCCGGAGGACAAGGGTAAAATTGTTTTGGAACATCATTCAAACCTAATGCCTGAAATCCAGAATTGGAAAAGTAAAATTCTTACAGAAAACTGGGATGCTCCAATTATCTATACTACAAGCGTACAATTTCTTGAGACATTATTCGGTTCAGGAACAAGGGGTGCACGTCGTATGCACCAATTAGCAAACTCAATTCTTGTTTTTGATGAAATCCAGACCTTGCCGATTAAAACTATACATCTGTTTTGTAACGCAATAAATTATCTAACGGGCCATTGTCATTCCAGTGTGATTTTATGCACTGCAACACAGCCACTTTTAAATTTAGTTGACAGCGAAAAAGGATCGATAGATTTTTCAGAAAAGAATGAAATCATTCCGGATGTACAATCATTATTCCTTGATCTGAAAAGAGTAGAGGTCATCAATCAAACGAAGCCCGGTGGCTGGAATATTGATGAAATTGCACAATTGGCTATTTGTGAAACCAGTGATAGTGGAAGTTGTCTGGTCGTAGTCAATACTAAAAAAAATGCAGCGCTACTTTATGAGGCATGTGTCAGCCAGGTTCAATATCCTGTTTATCATCTTAGTACCAGCATGTGTCCTGCACACCGGATGGATAAATTGATCGAGATTAAACACAAATTGGGCAACGAACCATTAATTTGCATTAGCACCCAACTCATCGAGGCGGGCGTTGATGTAGATTTCGGATCCGTAATTCGCTTTCTCGCCGGACTTGATTCGATCGCTCAGGCTGCAGGTCGTTGTAACCGTAATGGACTGAGGCCAATTGGAAAAGTTCATGTTATTAATCCTGCTGAGGAATCTATTGATTCCCTCGGTGATATCAAGGTGGGGAGGGACGTAACCTTAAGGATTTTACGTGAATTTAGTCAAACTGAAACAGGGCTGGCAAATGAGTTGATCGGTCCAACTATGATGGACCGCTATTTTCGGTACTACTTTTTCAATCGCGCAGGTGAAATGAGCTATCCAGTTGATATTGGAAGGGATGACAGCTTGTTGAATCTTTTAAGTTATAACGAAAAATCTGTTGGTGAATACATCCGAAAAAAGGGAACTCAGCCTGAGTTGTATTTTCGGCAATCTTTTATGGCAGCGTCAAACGCATTTAAGTCTATTGATGCACCTACCAGGGGTGTAATTGTTCCGTATGGAGATGAAGGTCGGAAACTTGTGGCAGACCTTTATTCGGCCTTTGCACTCGAGCGTCAATATGAATTATTACGTAAGGCCCAGCGTTTTACCGTAAATGTATTCCCTAATGTTCTTGAATCCCTTCAACGGGAAGGGGCCCTAAAGCAGATAAAGGATATTGAAGTTTTTGTACTCGATAATCAATATTATCATCAAGAGTTTGGATTAAGTAAATCAAAAGTCAACGAACAGGAAAAATTAATTTGCTGATATATGGAAACACCCAAAAACACTATTCAGTTTAAAACCTGGGGACGATATGCACTGTTTACCGATCCGATAACAAAACTTGGCGGTGAAAGGTGTTCTTATCATATCCCTACATACGAAGCGCTGAAAGGGGTTGCCAAATCTATTTATTGGAAACCCACGATTATCTGGATTATTGACAAAGTCAGGGTTATGAATCCGATTCGTACCCAGACCAAAGGTACCAAACCCTTAAAATTTGCTGCCGGAGGTAATGACCTGGCGATTTATACCTATCTGGCCGGAGTTGAATATCAAGTTTCTGCCCATTTTGAATGGAACTTGCATCGTCCTGAACTCGAGAAAGATCGGATAGACGGTAAACATTTTCAGATTGCTGAACGAATGTTGCAACGCGGTGGCCGTCAGGACATCTTTCTGGGTACCCGGGACTGCCAGAGCTATGTAGAGGCCTGTAATTTTGGGGATGGTTCTGGATTTTATGATGAGTTGGATGAATTGAGTTTCGGCTTGATGTTCCATGGATTCGATTATCCCGATGAGACTGGTAGAAATGAGTTGGTTACCAGATTATGGCGTCCGGTGATGAGGAAGGGTATTATTGAATTTGATCGCCCTCAGGATTGCACCATCCGGAAATTTGTACGTACAATGGAAGGAAAGCATTTTGGTGAGGGAATGAACTTCCGAACGGTCGACGAGGAGTATCAAGATCTAATAATTCAGACTGGTGAGGAGGACGGTACAATATGAGCTGGATAGAACAATTATACCTGACTTATGAGAATTGTTACGGTAATGAGGAAGTATTGGCTCCAGATAACAAACGAAACAGAACCCCAAAACCTCTTTTGCCCCCCTTTCATACCCTGCAGAATTCCCATGTTGAAATCATATTAGATGGAGCTGGTAATTTTCTTGATGCGAAGTTCTTGGAGGATAAGAATGACAGTGAAATAATCATCCCATGCACTGAAAAATCCTCATCCCGTACTAGTGGTGAAGAACCTCACCCATTATGTGATAAAATCCAGTATTGTGCAAAAGATTATACTGGACCCAAACGCCCCTATTATGGTTCATATTCCAATCAATTAAAACTATGGGCATCTTCAGTTTATAGCCATGCAATGGTTCAAGCCATTTATAATTATGTGAACAAAGGAACATTGTTATCTGATTTAATCAATTCCGGAAAAGAAATTATACAAGAAAGTGAAGATCCTGGAGGATTATTTGTCCGATGGAAAGTCGAAATTCATGGTGAAAGTGAAACCAGATGCTGGAAAAACCAATCACTATTCGAAAGCTGGAAGCTGTTTTCGGAGCATAAGGAAAGCGTAGAAAGTATTTGTATGGTAACGGGAGAAATGAGCCCCATTGCTTTAAACCACCCAAAACGCATAAGAAATAGTGGAGATGGAGCCAAATTAATATCGTCGAATGATAAATCTGGGTTTACCTACCTCGGTCGTTTTTTGTTAAATGATGTTGTACTTAATAGTAAGGATGAAAGTATTGCAGTTCAGCCGGTCTCTGTTAGTATTGAAGTTTCCCAAAAGGCCCATAGTGCACTTCGATGGCTGATCGACAGGCAAAGTTTTCGAAATGGTGATCAGGTAATTGTTTCCTGGGCGGTTTCAGGTAGGGAAGTTCCAAATCCGCTTACCGGGACACTTTCACTATTTGACGAAACTGATGAAGAGCAAATAATCGAGATAACAAGGCCTGTAATTGGTGATGCCGGGCAGACCTTTGCAAGGAAGCTTGCAAAAAAAATAGCCGGATATCAGTCTGATCTTGGTGAAACGACAAATATTGTTGTATTGGGTTTGGATTCTGCCGGACCAGGTAGATTATCAATTACTTTTTACCGCGAATTGGAGGCATCCGGATATTTTCAACGGATTCAGAAATGGCATGAGGCAATGGCTTGGCATTTTATGGAATCATTGGAGGACATAAATGAAAAAAAGAAAACCAAAATCCATGGAAACCGAATCTATGCCCCTGCTCCTAAGGTTATTGCGGAAAGTTGTTTCAGTAAAAATGTTGATGAAAAGCTAAAAAAAGCAACAATTGAAAGGTTACTGCCTTGCATTATTGATGGCAGGCAAATTCCGGTAGATTTGGTTAACTCAGCAATTCGACGAGCATCAGCACGGGTAGGTATGGATCATTGGGAATGGGAAAGAACTTTAAGCGTAGCATGTGCCCTATTTAGGTGTTATTCAAATCACACCCCTAATAATAGTCAACAATTTAATAATTATACTATGGCTTTAGAAATTGAAAGAACGGATAGAGATTATCTGTATGGCAGGTTACTTGCTGTGGCAGAACATATTGAGGAGGCTGCACTTCGAATTTCAAATGAAAAGCGGGAAACCTCAGCCGCCAGATTGATGCAGCGATTCGCGGATTTTCCTTTTTCTACCTGGCGAAATTTGGAATCAGCTCTTGTTCCTTATAAATCAAGGCTTCAAGCAAATCGACCTGGAATTCTTATTAAAATGAAAAACTTATCGGATGAAATTCATGCCGGATTTCAACCCGGTGATTTTGAGAAGGACCAACGACTCACCGGTGCCTACTTATTGGGCTACCATTGCCAGCGACGTGAGTTAATGTATAAAGCGCCTAAGGATGAAATTGAATCAGAATCATTAGAAAACAATAACAACTAAACCCAAAAAAGTTATGACAACTTTGGAAAATAAGATCGATTTTGCTGTAATCATGCGTGTATCAAAAGCCAACCCAAACGGAGACCCGCTTAATGGAAATCGTCCGAGAATGGATTATGATGGTTTTGGCGAGATTAGTGATGTTTGTATCAAGCGAAAAATCCGGGATCGCCTTTCTGAAATGAAGGATGATCAAGGGAAATACGTACACTCAGTATTAATCCAATGCGATGATCGAAAAGTTGACGATGCCAGCAGTATTAAAAACAGGATTGAGTCTGTTTTGAAGGCCGAATTGAATGGCGGGAAAAAGGAGGAATTCGCAAAGTCAGCTTGCTCCCAATGGTTTGATGTGCGCGCTTTTGGCCAGGTATTTGCTTTCGCCTCAGACAAAAAGAAGGGAAAAAAAGCAGAAGAGGGTGACACGGATCCAATTGGGGATACAGGTATCTCCGTCGCAGTTCGAGGGCCGCTTACCTTACATTCCGCATTTAGTATTGAGCCTATTCGCCCGGAGAGTATCCAGATTACCAAAAGTGTTAATAGTGAGGACACAAAAGATGGTAAAAAAGGTTCAGATACGATGGGGATGAAACATAGGGTGGATAAAGGGATTTATGTTTTTTATGGTAGTATCAATCCGCAATTGGCAGAGAAAACTGGATTTTCCAACCATGATGCTCAGACGATAAAATCCATTCTGCCAAAAATGTTTGAAAATGATGAATCATCCGCCCGCCCGGCAGGTAGTATGGAGGTGGTACAAGTCATTTGGTGGGATCACAAATGCAAAGCAGGGAAATACTCCTCGGCTAAAGTGCATGGATCATTAAAAGTCAATGCCGATGGCTCATATTCTATCTCAAAATTGGACAACCTCACCATGGAAGAAATTCCGGGGTTTTAATTGAATTTGTCAGCGGCTGATTTGTGTTGGATTGAATTTTTATTATGTATTATGCTGAAGATGACCTGTTAATGCTATCCGGCATTCAGCATATTGCTTTCTGTGAAAGACAATTTGCACTAGCCTATATTGAATCGCAATGGAGCGAAAATAAATTGACCATTGAGGGTCATCAATTCCATGAGCGGGTTGATGACCCTTTTGAATCTGGTGCCAAGAAGGATGTATATGTTCTAAGAGCAGCAGCGATAGTATCGAGGCAGTTGGGATTATCAGGAATTGCAGATGTTATCGAATTTTTCAAAACCCCAGGTGAAGGTTTTGAGCTTCATGGGAAAACAGGTTGTTGGATGCCATATCCTGTTGAATATAAACGAGGTAGCCCAAAATCTGATGATCGGGATGAGGTTCAGCTTTGTGCTCAGGCTATGTGTCTTGAAGAAATGTACCAGGTTTCTATTACCAGTGGAGCGCTTTATTATGGCGAAACTCGTCACAGAGTCAAAGTTGAATTTGGCGATAATCTACGAATGCGGGTAAACGTGCTCGCCTCGCGAATGCATGAATTGTTTAAGGATGGGTATACTCCTTTACCGGTTTACAAAGCGCATTGTAAATCCTGCTCACTTTTTGGAATTTGTTTACCCCATCCCATTGAGAGGTATCGTGATGTTAACCAATATTTAAAGGATGAATTTGATTCTCTTGAACAATAGAAAATGCGAAAATTGCTTAATACCCTGTATGTCACAAATCCTGATGCATATATTTCACGAGATGGCGAAAATGTATTGGTAAAAGTTGACAACCAGGTACAAATCCGATTGCCAGTTCATAATTTGGAAGGCATTGTGTGCTTCGGGTTTCTCGGAATGAGCCCATCATTGATGGCATTGTGTGCAGAAAGAAATGTTGCAATAAGTTTCTTAACGACTAATGGGTACTTTCTTGGAAAAGTTACTGGGCCGGTTTCGGGTAATGTGCTTTTGCGAAGAAAGCAGTATCGCATGGCTGACTCTGAGGAAGATTCAGTGAATTTAGCACGACTTTTCATTTCAGGCAAAATTGCAAATTGCCGAAATGTTTTACAGCGGTCCGTGCGTGATCATCCCGGTATGCCCAATGTGCCAGCCTTTTCAAAGGTTATAGGAACTCTTTTGGAGAAGCAGAAACAGGCGATTAAAGCTGTTGAGATGAACTACTTGCGTGGTATCGAAGGTGAAGCTGCACATGCATATTTTAGTGTTTTTGACCAGATGATTCTGATACAAAAGAATGATTTCTTTATGAGGGGAAGAAATAGAAGGCCTCCTGTAGACAATGTAAATGCTTTACTATCATTTACTTACGTTTTATTGATGCATGAAGTCAGAGCTGCATTAGAGTGTGTTGGACTGGACCCATCGGTTGGCTTTTTACATGTAGATCGGCCTGGCCGGCATAGCCTTGCCCTGGATATGATGGAAGAATTGCGACCTTATTTTGCTGACAGGTTGGTTTTATCTTTAATTAACCGCAAGCAAGTTAATCCGAAAGGATTTCTTAAACAGGAAACTGGCGGTGTATTGATGAATGATCAAACCCGTAAGGATGTTTTAGTTGCGTGGCAATCACGTAAACAGGAAGAAATAATTCACCCCTTTCTGAAGGAGAAAATCTCTTTGGGGTTATTACCGTATGTTCAAGCCCTTTTGATGGCCAGGTATATAAGGGGTGACCTTAATAACTACCCCGTGCATTTGGTAAAATAACGTAGTTATGATGGTTGTGATTACATATGATGTGGAAACGGTTAATGCCGAGGGTAGGCGGCGTCTCCGAAGGGTGGCAAAACAATGTGTGAATTTTGGTCAGCGAGTTCAGAATTCAGTATTTGAATGCAACGTTGACGCTGCTCAACTGGCTGTTCTGAAGCATTCCCTCATTGAGATCATCGACAAAGAGAAGGATAGTCTTCGATTTTACTTCCTCGGAAATAATTGGAAGTCAAGGTGTGAACATGTTGGTGTTAAGGAGTCGTATGATCCTGACGGAATAATGCTCGTATAACTCCGCGAACCTTATGCTGTCAGTTATTTCCTGACGTAATCGCAGTGTCATATAATCAGATAGTTACAGAATTATCAATGGGTTTTTAAGGACTTTCGTTCTTTGAAATATTTCATTCGCGGATTGGTACCAAAATATCCTTAATAATGAATAGTTTAGCAAGCTAACAGTCGCACCCCGCGTGGGTGCGTGGATTGAAACGGATCATACTTAAAAACACTATCGCCAATGCGATGTCGCACCCCGCGTGGGTGCGTGGATTGAAACATCACTTTTTTTGTCCGGTTTTGCCAGCCACGCAAGTCGCACCCCGCGTGGGTGCGTGGATTGAAACGAACAGGACAATAAGGCAAGGCAGAGCAGGATGTCGCACCCCGCGTGGGTGCGTGGATTGAAACAGGCAGTATTGGAACAGGTGACCGCCGGGATCAAGTCGCACCCCGCGTGGGTGCGTGGATTGAAACATACCGGAGCGTTCAAAACACGCTGATCCATTGGTCGCACCCCGCGTGGGTGCGTGGATTGAAACAGCCGAACCCGTCAAATCGAAGGACGAGCGCCCCGTCGCACCCCGCGTGGGTGCGTGGATTGAAACAGCCGGACCGCATGGTGTAACTACGTCAAGGGCGTCGCACCCCGCGTGGGTGCGTGGATTGAAACGGAAAGTATCCGGCATCAATCAGGGTTGTCGTGTGTCGCACCCCGCGTGGGTGCGTGGATTGAAACATGACTTTCACAGCAATCCTGATCGTGATGAGAAGTCGCACCCCGCGTGGGTGCGTGGATTGAAACTTCGTAATAATACTCACTTCTCCCATATATCCCGACGTCGCACCCCGCGTGGGTGCGTGGATTGAAACACATCATCAAACAGAACGAAAACCAATGACAACAGTCGCACCCCGCGTGGGTGCGTGGATTGAAACATAACAATCGTCCAAGCAACACCCCATCCAGGTAGTCGCACCCCGCGTGGGTGCGTGGATTGAAACGAGCAATGTTATCTCAGGCAAAAAGAATCGGCTTGTCGCACCCCGCGTGGGTGCGTGGATTGAAACGGCACCGGATTGAGTTAACTATTCCAATATCAATGTCGCACCCCGCGTGGGTGCGTGGATTGAAACAGCGCAACGATGTACCTCGATCCGGTCGGACTGCGTCGCACCCCGCGTGGGTGCGTGGATTGAAACGGTTAAAGTTTGTATATGCTAACTCACCGTCTCGTCGCACCCCGCGTGGGTGCGTGGATTGAAACAATCAGAGGTTATGCCAAAGATGGTATAGAAATAGTCGCACCCCGCGTGGGTGCGTGGATTGAAACTATTAGGTCTTGCTCGGGTCTTGGGTTATCAATCGTCGCACCCCGCGTGGGTGCGTGGATTGAAACTAACACCAATCGAATAAAGACAATGAGCACTTCAGGTCGCACCCCGCGTGGGTGCGTGGATTGAAACAACTTGGATGGAGATGAATAAGTATAATCTCAAGTCGCACCCCGCGTGGGTGCGTGGATTGAAACGCAGAACACGGATGCCTGAGCGCATCGGAATGTTGTCGCACCCCGCGTGGGTGCGTGGATTGAAACTTATTACCTGACCCCTTGTTATGGATTCAGCCGTGTCGCACCCCGCGTGGGTGCGTGGATTGAAACATTTTATGAGATTGATGGGTGTTATCGCTCTGAAGTCGCACCCCGCGTGGGTGCGTGGATTGAAACATATTGTTCGATGGTGATTGCACTTGACATATAGGTCGCACCCCGCGTGGGTGCGTGGATTGAAACAGTAAGCAATACGGAAGGGATACTATAACATGGATGTCGCACCCCGCGTGGGTGCGTGGATTGAAACATCATTGCGTGGCTGGCAAGACCGGATAAAAAAGGTCGCACCCCGCGTGGGTGCGTGGATTGAAACGTTCCAATCGAGCAGAACGATCCGATATTGGCAAGTCGCACCCCGCGTGGGTGCGTGGATTGAAACTACACAACCGGAGCGGATGGCGGCGGAAATACCGGTCGCACCCCGCGTGGGTGCGTGGATTGAAACCGCGCTGTCCGACTTAATCCATTTCGTGTTATAGTCGCACCCCGCGTGGGTGCGTGGATTGAAACAACGATTAAAATAACATTGAGATGAAAACACAAGGTCGCACCCCGCGTGGGTGCGTGGATTGAAACAGTCGTAAACGAAATCAGCAACACGGAATACCATGTCGCACCCCGCGTGGGTGCGTGGATTGAAACAGAAACCATCCTAAAGAAATGCGAGTACCTTGTGTCGCACCCCGCGTGGGTGCGTGGATTGAAACACGACTATCTCCGTGAATTGGCGGATTTATACGAGGTCGCACCCCGCGTGGGTGCGTGGATTGAAACTACAAGTGGGCTATTGAAAACGGGTATGTACATGGTCGCACCCCGCGTGGGTGCGTGGATTGAAACGGTTCACCCTTAGTAAGCCCGACCGGGTACGCTAGTCGCACCCCGCGTGGGTGCGTGGATTGAAACAATGCCGGACTGATCTGAATATAGTTGCCGTGCAAGTCGCACCCCGCGTGGGTGCGTGGATTGAAACACGGAGTATTGCGCCCGTCAAAGTTCCGGTTCCGGTGTCGCACCCCGCGTGGGTGCGTGGATTGAAACAGTTTGTCAATGCCATACTTCACAGATCCGGGAAGTCGCACCCCGCGTGGGTGCGTGGATTGAAACGGAATACAGCAGGGAGTCCTTTTCTATATAGTAGGTCGCACCCCGCGTGGGTGCGTGGATTGAAACACCCCGTCCAATATAATACTTCCAGTTCCGACCCAGTCGCACCCCGCGTGGGTGCGTGGATTGAAACAAATACAAAATACTTACTACAATGCGGGCATTCGGTCGCACCCCGCGTGGGTGCGTGGATTGAAACTGGTAAGCCTTGCAAATATCAACCGCAATCGTGGGTCGCACCCCGCGTGGGTGCGTGGATTGAAACGTGATCGTTTTAGCATTGGTCCGGTTAATAATGAGTCGCACCCCGCGTGGGTGCGTGGATTGAAACATCAGGTATATCCGTTGGGGCGGAGAATGGATTAGTCGCACCCCGCGTGGGTGCGTGGATTGAAACGACCCTCATCTGGTGAAGGAATTGCTTATCGTCGTCGCACCCCGCGTGGGTGCGTGGATTGAAACAACATCATGGTCCGCTCAGCCTATGGTAAAGGGCAGTCGCACCCCGCGTGGGTGCGTGGATTGAAACTTTCCTGTTCCCGACGATTCCACCGGTTTTCCCGTCGCACCCCGCGTGGGTGCGTGGATTGAAACAATACGCTCGACAGCATGAAGCAGTCAAAAACAGGTCGCACCCCGCGTGGGTGCGTGGATTGAAACAGCGCGATGGTGCGTATCTGGCTCTCAAATGTTTGTCGCACCCCGCGTGGGTGCGTGGATTGAAACGCTCAGCCTATGGTAAAGGGCATGTTGGAGCATGGTCGCACCCCGCGTGGGTGCGTGGATTGAAACAACTTGTACCCAGGGTTTGTACGCCAATCGGAAGGTCGCACCCCGCGTGGGTGCGTGGATTGAAACCAGTTCGTGTTTTACTACCCGGCCAATACTCACTAGTCGCACCCCGCGTGGGTGCGTGGATTGAAACGGATAAAAGATTAAGTGCATTATCAAATCTAATTGTCGCACCCCGCGTGGGTGCGTGGATTGAAACAATTATTGATCTCGAAGCTCAGTATAAACATACCAGTCGCACCCCGCGTGGGTGCGTGGATTGAAACGCACCTCCGGCTGAAGTATACCCCTCTAAATCGCGTCGCACCCCGCGTGGGTGCGTGGATTGAAACTATATTGATGACAGGTTGGTGGCTACGGTTATGCGTCGCACCCCGCGTGGGTGCGTGGATTGAAACGCATTGCCAACTTAACGCGCTCTTCATACCCGTCGTCGCACCCCGCGTGGGTGCGTGGATTGAAACTCGGTGCGGTAATATCGCGGGTGTAATCCCAAACAGTCGCACCCCGCGTGGGTGCGTGGATTGAAACGATCCGTTACCGACAGAGTTAGCACCAATAACGAGTCGCACCCCGCGTGGGTGCGTGGATTGAAACGCCCCCCCCCAATAGGTTGGTGAATGTTGCCGACGTCGCACCCCGCGTGGGTGCGTGGATTGAAACGAGAAACTGATTTGGTCGCTGGGATATGTCCGGTGTCGCACCCCGCGTGGGTGCGTGGATTGAAACCGTGCCGTAATACCACTCCAATAATAGCCCTTGTGTCGCACCCCGCGTGGGTGCGTGGATTGAAACAGATGAACCCATGCCGGAGGCAATTAAAAATATGGTCGCACCCCGCGTGGGTGCGTGGATTGAAACCAGCCCGATTGCTTCGGATAGTTGTCGCATCGTGGTCGCACCCCGCGTGGGTGCGTGGATTGAAACAACCTCACGGTATCTGTCAATCAAGTAATCAGTCGTCGCACCCCGCGTGGGTGCGTGGATTGAAACTACCCATACAGCCGCGCTAAGGGTATGGCATCGGCAGTCGCACCCCGCGTGGGTGCGTGGATTGAAACGATCATTGAGCATAAAGACATCTCTCGAGGGGACGTCGCACCCCGCGTGGGTGCGTGGATTGAAACTCGTATTCGGTTTGGGTAAGTTTTACAAATGGGGTCGCACCCCGCGTGGGTGCGTGGATTGAAACACACCAATAGTGAACGCGCCGTCATCGACAAAGTGTCGCACCCCGCGTGGGTGCGTGGATTGAAACATGGAAATCTCGCATAGAAGCACTTGACACAGTTGTCGCACCCCGCGTGGGTGCGTGGATTGAAACTATCCTGGTGATTGGCTGGGTGGAACGATGGGAAGTCGCACCCCGCGTGGGTGCGTGGATTGAAACAAGCCTCAAACGATGGTTCCAATAGTAAGTACCATGTCGCACCCCGCGTGGGTGCGTGGATTGAAACAACACTTGGTACATTACCAACGGCTGAAATGAAGTGTCGCACCCCGCGTGGGTGCGTGGATTGAAACATGGTCGATATTGAACAACTTTCCATCATATTGGTCGCACCCCGCGTGGGTGCGTGGATTGAAACTACAGCAGGTACAATAGCAATCCCAAGTTCTACGGTCGCACCCCGCGTGGGTGCGTGGATTGAAACATCTTTGATTAACGGATATGGATTTCAATGCTTGAGTCGCACCCCGCGTGGGTGCGTGGATTGAAACTCTTATATCGATCCTGTTGGCCGGGCTAACAGGGTCGCACCCCGCGTTGGTGCGTGGATTGAAACATTGGGGTCTCCATGGCCACCAGTTCCCGGCAGGGTCGCACCCCGCGTGGGTGCGTGGATTGAAACTATGGAGGTGGTGAAGAGTCTCATGTCCTGCTGAGTCGCACCCCGCGTGGGTGCGTGGATTGAAACTTATCCTTCAGGTGCTGATCGAGCAATGCCAGCTGTCGCACCCCGCGTGGGTGCGTGGATTGAAACGGGATGATGCGGTTTATGTCGACGAGAATGGCTTGTCGCACCCCGCGTGGGTGCGTGGATTGAAACAAGCTCTCCAATTCCACAGCGGGCTTGGATGGAGTCGCACCCCGCGTGGGTGCGTGGATTGAAACGACTGATTTGAGTTTGGATGCACCCATGGAGGAAGTCGCACCCCGCGTGGGTGCGTGGATTGAAACGCCAAATGCTCCCCTTACGCGCGGTCCCACGATGTCGCACCCCGCGTGGGTGCGTGGATTGAAACTATACCAGACTTGACGGGTGGAGAAATCAGCCGCGTCGCACCCCGCGTGGGTGCGTGGATTGAAACTTGATCAAGGGGACCCTCCTCCCCGACAAAGCGTGTCGCACCCCGCGTGGGTGCGTGGATTGAAACCTTTTTGTCCGGCTTCAGCATGGTTGAACAAAAGGTCGCACCCCGCGTGGGTGCGTGGATTGAAACGTTGCACTTAATCCATTAATAAATAATCCGGATGGTCGCACCCCGCGTGGGTGCGTGGATTGAAACATCAATGACACTTGCCATTGGTAAAATTTCTGAGGTCGCACCCCGCGTGGGTGCGTGGATTGAAACGTCGGACAAATGTATATTAATACGGTGGCTGGCAGTCGCACCCCGCGTGGGTGCGTGGATTGAAACATACCGTTGTTGCGGGTCACGGAGTCGGATCAGCGTCGCACCCCGCGTGGGTGCGTGGATTGAAACTCAATCAGCACATTCCGCGCCTCATAAGCTGCCCGTCGCACCCCGCGTGGGTGCGTGGATTGAAACGTTCACAGCGCAATATGAGGCAGCCTGCAAGGTTGTCGCACCCCGCGTGGGTGCGTGGATTGAAACGGCGCATAAGCTATGGTTTGGCCGGTAACGTGCAGTCGCACCCCGCGTGGGTGCGTGGATTGAAACCCATGGAATGGATCGCCAGGAGGTTCCCCCAAGCAAGTCGCACCCCGCGTGGGTGCGTGGATTGAAACGTGAACATTGGGGGCTTGAACGGGTTAATCAGGGGTCGCACCCCGCGTGGGTGCGTGGATTGAAACAAGGACATAAAAAAACCCCGGCAGAAAATTCCACCGTCGCACCCCGCGTGGGTGCGTGGATTGAAACTGACATTGAAACCAAAACCGCCGAAATTGACGGCGTGTCGCACCCCGCGTGGGTGCGTGGATTGAAACTTATCAAGTTTATGAAAATGATTAAGTAAATCTTCCGTCGCACCCCGCGTGGGTGCGTGGATTGAAACAATGGCATTGTTGACGAGCACCATCATTGTTGGGCGTCGCACCCCGCGTGGGTGCGTGGATTGAAACAATGGCATTGTTGACGAGCACCATCATTGTTGGGCGTCGCACCCCGCGTGGGTGCGTGGATTGAAACAAAATCCTGAGTCTGTGGGGTGGCCTGATCGCCAGTCGCACCCCGCGTGGGTGCGTGGATTGAAACAAACAAAGTAAATCTGGCCTCTGCCCTCTCTGGTGTCGCACCCCGCGTGGGTGCGTGGATTGAAACTGCAATGAAGAAGGGTGGCTTGAATGGACCGAAGGTCGCACCCCGCGTGGGTGCGTGGATTGAAACGGTTATCAGCTCCTTAACGGATGTTCATTCGGGGGTCGCACCCCGCGTGGGTGCGTGGATTGAAACACGACCGGTATCATTACCCCAACAGTAAGGCTGAGTCGCACCTAGCGTGGGTGCGTGGATTGAAACAACCCATTTCCAATGATACCCTTTCCGTTTAGCGGTCGCACCCCGCGTGGGTGCGTGGATTGAAACTACATGAACGCTGATCAGGCTACCTACATGGGATGTCGCACCCCGCGTGGGTGCGTGGATTGAAACAATCAAATTCACTTATTATTAAAAGAATCGTTTTGTCGCACCCCGCGTGGGTGCGTGGATTGAAACGAGAACGAGGATAAGTATTACCAGATCACCGCCTGCCGCAACCCGCGTGGGTGCGTGGATTGAAACAAATAAGAACGCTGAATTTTAACAAGGGAATAAAACACTACCACCCAGGGGCGAAAAACACCGCCACCTTTCCACTCTGATTAAAACCGTGATCTTTTGTATACTGAAGGATTACGATCATGACCACCACCTTAATTCGTTGTTATTGTGGTAGTGAGCTGCCACAAAATCCCCGTTTAAAGAGGAAGCAAACGTATTGTTCCGCCCCGGAGTGCCAGCAGTCGCGTCGGAGTGCCAGGAAAAAGAAGCGTTACCAAAATGATCCGGTCTATCAAAAAAAGCATCTGGAGCGTCAATACCTCCTGGCGAGGTTGGCGCCCGGCTTATCAATATCAGAAGGACTACCGGGCATCACAACCGGAGTATATTGTTCGTAATCGGGAGTTGCAGCTAAAACGGAACAAAAAACGTCAAAAGGTCTCATCGCCAATGATTGTAAATGGGACCCGATCTCAACGAGTGCCATCCTCGACCGGATCTTCCACCACTCGGTCATTGTACGCATAAGGTCCGAGATATCGCAAATACCAGGGTGAACACCTGCAAAAAAAAAGAGCAGATGGTTATCTGCCCTTTTTCGCAATAAACAAGCGGTTTTGTTAACGTTCTAATTGCATTCTATATTTGACTTTTCAAATTCGACAGTAACTTCCCCGTTGGCATTGACGACCACTTGCTGAACCCAGTAAAGCCTGAACTGAACGCCAGGTCCAACAATATGGAATCTATTCACGAAAGTATAGTGCCACGGATCGGTTTTCACAGCCTCCCAGGTGATGCCGGTTGTATGGTAAGTATCTCCGGAATCCAAACCGATCAGGTCGCCTCCCATGGGGTGACTGTAAATTCTGTACGAAAAATCATCTTTATCGAAAAAAACCCCCAGATGGAGATTAAAGGTTCCGACAACCTCTTCACCTGCACAATCAATAAAAGCATCAAAAGGCATGTCAATTTTCTTTTCAGAAATTGCCTGGGCATTCACATAGTTTATGGAAAAGCCGGCAACCAGGCATAGAGCGACAAGTAATCTGCGTGTTTTCATAATGGAAGATTATTAATAGGTTTTTAATCAAAGTTACGATGGCATAAAGAGGAGTGGTTTATCCCCCTGTTAATCGAACAATTAAAAGGAAGAAAAGTTTTAATCATGTTGTATCAAATCAGCCTTTACTCAAGTAATACTGAATTTGCAGGAAATCTTCATTGTTAGTGCTGGTCATATTGCAAAAGCAATTCTTTTCATCGAAGGAAATTACTTTTGGTGCAATTGGAAATGTAGTGAAAAGAGTCTTTTTAAAAGACTCCCTTATGGACTGCCAATCCTAAAACCTGAACTTCACCCCCACCCTCACCACCTGCGTCTCATAATAGTTCTCATAAAGGGCCGTAAATCCCTCACCCGAAATTTCCTGGCGGATGCCGAAATCGTTGAATAAATCGCTGGCCGATAGGGTGATCTCACCCTGGCCCTTCAGGAAGGTTTTCTTTAACCCGATATCTATTGAGGAGCGGGCAAGCTGTTCTCCCTGGGGGATTCGTTTGGGTGAATAATAAACGCCCGATAGTTGCAATTGCAGGTTCCACGGGAGACTGACCTGGTTGATCAGCTTGAAGTCATAGCTGAAGTCGGTCGACCGGTCAATGCCGAATGGCCGCTCGTAAGGGAAGAGAAGGGTGCCCTCAAAGGCCTGGATAACATTGGCATACAGGTTGATGCTGCCTGACAGTTTCCACCACGAGGCAACCTGCTGGCTGATCAATACCTCGCCTCCGGTGTTGGTTGCATTGCCGGTGTTCTGATAGATCTTGTTGATAATGTCGTAGCTGATATTCGTATCGTCGATGCTGTATATCCGCATGAACGGATCAGTGATCAGCCGGTGATATCCCGACAGGAATACAGAGCCTGAGGTCCACCGGTATTTATAGGCCAGCTCAAAGGAACTGGTCAGCTGTGGCCGCAAATAAGGATTCCCCACCTTCAAAAGCTCCGGATCGTCATATTTTGGAAATATCCGCAACTCAGGTTCGCCCGGTCGATCGATGCGACGGTTGTAAAAGGCTGATAAACTGTTTTTTGGATTGATCTTCCAGGTTAAGCGTACATTCGGGAACAACTCAAAGTACCGGTATGAATCGTTCTTTTTATAATAGATGTTTTCCGGTGCTATCTCGTAAAATACCGATGTTTCTTCAGCGCGTAGACCGGCTTCCACATCATATTTTGATTTCTCGAGCACATAATTCAGGTATCCGGCATAGATATTCTCACCCCAGTCCGACCAATCTCCCATGCCGGGATATATCACCGATTTGATCCCGCCGGTGGTGGTATATTCCACAGGCAACCTTCTCCACTGCATTTTTGCTCCCGCTTCCAAACGGCCGCTGCTCAAGGGTTTAACGTAATCTGCCGATAAATTTGAGGTATGTTCAATCGCCAGGATATGGGTGGAATCGCTTCCCTTCCGGATTGCAGAACTATCGCGAAGCATGTAGTTTTCATTTTCCCAACCCTTGGTGTACAGCGCGTTAACACTTAGCTGATGTCCGGGCTCAGGAAAACTATGCTTGTAATTGGCCGTGTAATTCATGTACCCCGTGATCTCTTCCTCGCGCCATCCCCAGTAACGGTAACGCTGGCCGCTATTCAAATCCAGATATGGTACCTGGGCGGTATCGATATGGATTTCCCAATCGTAAATGCCCGATAAGGTAACCGAGTTGTGTTCATTGATGAACCAGTTGATCCCCCCTTTTTCTATATAGTGATGCTGCGTCCGGTTTTCAGGCACCTGCGAGGCAGTTACCCGGCCATCTGCATAGGTGCGTGTGGTAAATTCATTGTTGGGCAGCATCTCCTGGAACAGGATCTCCGATTGAAGAAAGAAATTCAGCTTTTGGGTCCGGTAGTTCAGGTTCAGCGACGGGATGGATTTTGGATTTACTGCATAGCTCCCCAATTGGGTTGGCAGATCAGCCCTGGTTTTTGTAAAGGCTCCCAGTCCGAATGCCAGCCCGATATCTCCGTTAAAACCACTTTGTTCTTCCTTTTTATAAATGATGTTAATGATTCCGGCCATCCCAGCTGCATCATATTTCGCCGAAGGATTATTGATGATCTCAATTTTATCAATATTGGCGGC
This sequence comes from uncultured Bacteroidota bacterium, assembly GCA_942493265.1. Taxonomy (GTDB): domain Bacteria; phylum Bacteroidota; class Bacteroidia; order Bacteroidales; family UBA12481; genus UBA12481. The sequence continues at coordinate 4,636,951 of OW818688.1, read as the reverse complement.
CGGTATATTATCGAGACCTTTCTGATTGCCAAATCCGGTGAGGCTCGATTGCCTGCCATCGATCAATACCACCACCTTGTCACTGCCTCGTAAGATTACCTTGCCTTCCTGGTCGACCGTGACTCCCGGCATGGTTTTCATCACATCCATTACCGTACCGCCCGTTTGGGCAATATTGTCCGCCACATTGAAGGTTTTTTTGTCGAGATCCGCATTGACGATGGCTTTCTGTCCGCTGATCGTTACCTCGTTGATCGCCTCCTGCGATGGTTCCATTTCGATCCGGCCCAGATCGAAAATCCGGTTCAGATCCCCGGCCAATAGCTTTTTTATCAGTGGTTTATATCCGACAAATGAAAATGATAACCGGTATTCCCCTTTGGGAATTCCTATCAGGATAAACCGGCCGTCAATATCCGACAAGGTTCCGGTTATGAGCTTTTCTGTACCCATAATACTGACACTGACTGATGCATAGGCCAGGGGATTTCCGGTGGGCTTGTCAAATATCCTGCCCGAAACGGTAACCGGATTTTGTGCCGCCAGATTCAGTACCGCGAAAACCAGCACGGCGGAGAAGGTTAGCTTTTTCAATTAATAATTGATTTACTTTAAAGCAAAATAATATAACTATGAAACGCAGTGCCTTATTTCTTTCAGCTTTGTTTTTTCTTTTTTCTGTTACCTTCAATTCTTCAATAGCTCAGGATACTCAATATGTTCGCAAGCAGCTCGTTAAGTTGTGCGGACCGGAAATGCACGGCCGTGGGTATTATAAGCGTGGCGATGGAATTGCAGCGGATTATATCGCCGCAGAGCTGAAAAAGCTGGGCATCAAATCGTTTCCTGCCGGATTCCTGCAGCCTTACTCGTTCAATATCAATGCCATGAACAAAGTTCTGGTGAAGTTCAATGGCGTGGAACTGAAGTTCAACCGCGATTATGTGGTCGGTCCCAAGTGCGGCTCCCTTACCGGTACGTTTAAACCGGTGATGATCAACGCTTCCCTGATGTCGAGACCTGAAAAATTCATTGCAACACTCAATGAGGCTCCCTCACCTAAAGTAGTAATCCTGGATTCGGCCGGACTCAGAAATCCGGAATTATTCCGTTTTATCAAAACCCTTGCTACCGAAAAACAGTTTGGGATTGCTGCCCTGATAGAGGTTTTTGCCACCACCCCGGGAACCTATCCTGGTAGGGGAGTGATGCAAATTCCGTTGATTCAGGTGGGCCGCCATGCGATTCCCGCAGATCTCAATGAAGTGGAACTGGATATCGTGAATGAGTATAATGAGAACTATCCTACCCAGAATGTAATCGGATATCTGCCCGGACAAACCGACCAGTTTATTGTTTTTACCGCACATTATGATGGTTACGGTTCTTTCGGTGAAGGCAACTATTATGCTGCTGCTGAGGATAATGCCAGCGGAACCGCAATGGTCATGGATCTCGCCCGTCATTATATAACCGGCAAGAAACCATACTATTCAGTGGCTTTCATGCTGTTCAGCGGTGAGGAAGTAGGTTTGATGGGCTCAAAAAATTATGTCGCAAATCCAATGTTCCCGCTGGATAAGATAAAACTGGTTATCAATCTGGATATGGTGATGACCGGACAGGACGGTGTTCTGCTGTTTAATGGCAACGGCCGGCCGAATGAGGCTTCCATTGTTCATAAAATCAACGATGAACATCAGTATATGAAGAATGTGGAGAATCGTGACGGAGTAGCCAACAGCGACCATTATCCTTTCCAGGAGAAAGGGGTCCCGGCTATTTTCTTCCTTACCAAAGGGCCTTCCGGCCATGGCCATGGTCCCGATGATACCTACGACAAGCTTCCCTTGTTTGCCTACGAAAATCTTTTTAAATTGGTGGTTGCCATACCGGAGGAACTCCGGAAACAGGAGATCGTAAAATGAAAGCCATTATAAACCGGTCCTTCCCCGAAAAGAAGGTCTTCATAACCGCTCAGGGGGATGTCACCTACCGGCAGTTACTGAAGCACGTGCAGCAATATGCGCAACTATTTGATAAAAAGGGGTATGCAAAAGTAGCTATCTTTGCCGAAAACTCTCCTGCCTGGATTTATGCTTATTATGCAGCTCTGCAGAATAATTGTGTTTCCATTCCGATCGACTTTATGGCTTCGGCCGATGATGTATCCTATATTATCGATGATTGTCAGCCTGAATTGCTGTTTATCAGCGCTGCCATGAAGGAGGCATTCGTCAAGATAGACAGTAAAACCAAGCATAAGCCGGAAGTTGTTGTATTTGAAGATATTATACTGGATGAGAATGTTCCTGAAAGTCAGTGGATCGGTCCGGAGGATAACGAAACCACGGCAGTGATTATTTATACATCCGGCACTACCGGCAGCCCGAAAGGGGTAATGCTTTCTTATACCAACATCCACGAAAACATGAATTCGGTGATTGGCTGCAAAATCTATATCCCGGAACGCCAGGTGATGATTTTTCTTCCCCTTCATCATGTTTTCCCGCTGGTGGGTTCGATGATGACCCCGCTGTTTGTAGGTTGCACCATTCCGATGGCACCGTCGATGCAGTCATCTGATCTGTTGAAAACCTTTGCCGATAACGAAGTCGGTGTTTTTCTGGGTGTTCCCCGTTTATATGAATTGATGTACCGGGGTATCAAGGCCAAAATTGACAAGAGCTTTATTGGCCGGATGATGCTCAGTATTGTTTTAAAAACCGGGAACCGGAAATTGGGAAAAAAGCTGTTCAAAAAGGTTCATGACTCTTTTGGCGGACATTTGCAATACATGATCGCCGGCGGTGCTGCACTGAACAGGGAGGTTGGCACATTCTTCTATGGATTGGGTTTCGATATCCTGGAAGGATTCGGCATGACCGAGGCAGCTCCGATGATCACTTTTCCGCGTCCCGGACGCGTGAAGATAGGTTCAACCGGTGAAGCTCTGCCCGGTTTGCAGGTCGAAATCCGTGATGGTGAGATTGTTGCTAAAGGTCCGAGTATCATGAAAGGATACTATAACCGTCCGGAAGAAACTGCCGAAGTGGTTAAGGACGGGTGGCTGTATACCGGCGATCTGGGATATCTTGATAAGGATGGATTCCTGTATATCACCGGCCGGAAAAAGGAGATTATTGTGTTGCCCAACGGCAAGAATATCAACCCGGTGGAAGTGGAAATGAAGCTGGATGGTTTCAGTGCGGCAATAAAGGAATCCGGGGTCTTTATGCATAACGATATGCTGCATGCCGTGATCGTTCCCGACTATGAGTATCTGAAAGAGAACGGAGCGGAAGATGTTAATCAGTATTTCCGCGAAAAAGTTATCTCCCCGTTTAATGCGGAAATGAGTTCATACAAGCGGATCATGCAGTTCACTCTCGTAAAATCGGATTTGCCCAGAACCCGCCTTTCCAAATTACAGCGCTTTAAGCTGGTGGAAATGCTTGAGCAAAAGGAAGATAAGAAAGCATTTGCTGAAGCACCGCAAACCCCTGAGTATCATGCCATCAAATCATTCCTGGAAAGTCAGGTGGATATGGATGTTTTACCCGATCATTCACTGGAATTCGATATTTCACTGGATTCCCTGGGTAAACTGGGACTGATGGATTACATCGAAAAAACCTTCGGTATCAAAATGGATGATGATCAGTTGCTGAAATTGCCTTCGGTACGGAAAATTGCCGAATATGTTCAGAAGAATAAACTCTTTCATAATACTGACGACCATTCAACCTGGTCAGGCGATCTGAAGGAAGAATCGGAAGTTGTTCTGCCGAAATCATCGTTTTTGCTGGGATTTATTGTACGGTCGGTACGCGGATTTTTCAAGATGTACTTCAGGTTTGAAGGAAAGGGCATGTCCAATATTCCCGAGGGTCCCTGTTTTTTTGCCCCCAATCATGAGAGTAAACTGGATGCCTTTCTGGTGCTTTCCTATCTGGACAAAAAAAACCTGAACGACACCTATTCCTATGCCAAGAAAGATCATGTGAAGAGTGGGATCCGCAGGTACCTGGCCCGTCATAACAATGTGATCGTGATGGATCTGACCAAGGATTTGAAAGGCTCGATCATGAAGATGGCCGAGGTGGTGAAGAAGCAGAAAAAGATTTTGATCTTCCCGGAAGGAACCCGCACGTTAACCGGTAAAATAGGGGATTTCAAGAAAACCTATGCCATTTTAAGCACCGAGCTGAATATCCCGATCGTTCCGGTTGCGATTACCGGTGCTTATGAGGCAATGTCGTCAGGAGCCAGGAAAATCAAGAAGGGGTCGAAAATTACTGTAGAGTTTCTGCCTCCCGTTTACCCGGGTGATATGAAACCTGAAGAGGTAAACGAACTGGTCAAACAAAAAATCATTGCCACCCGCAACCCTTAGAACCACCCTCACCTCCTCACTCCCTCACTTCCTCACTCCCTCACCTCCTCACTGTTTGACCACGATCGCCTCCAACTCTTCCAGTGATTTTCCCTTGGTTTCCACCAGGTATCGCCAGAAAAAGAAGAAGCTGAGCAGGGTGCAGAAACAATAGAATCCGAAAACCGGTGCGGTTCCGAACCGGCCCATGACTATCGGGAAGAGGAAGGCAGTGGCGCAGTTTACCACCCAAACGGCAAACGAGCTGATTGATGTTCCGCGCGACCGGATGCTGTTCGGAAACATTTCCGACAGGTATACCCATATGACTACCCCCATGGTGCAGGCGAAGGAAGCCGTGAATCCTACCACACAGGCGAGCAGGATAAATCCGCCCAGGAAATTCCAGGTCATGCCGGCAGCGATCAGTCCGAGAAAGACGGTCATGCCCAAAGCACCTGCCATAAGCAGGATTTTGCGTCCGATTTTGTCGATCAGCGACATCCCCAGCAGGGTGAACAACAGGTTGGTGGCCCCGATTATCACGGTTTGCATGATGGCGGAATCACTTGAAAAACCGGCAGCCTGGAAGATCGATGGCGCGTAATACATGATTACGTTGATGCCGGTAAGCTGACTGAACACTCCGAGCAACATCCCGATTAAAACAATGCGGGTAAAGGGTTTGCGAAAAATTTTTACCCGGATGCCGTTTGTATTCTTGTTTGCGGAAGCGATGATTTCACTCAGTTCGGGTTCAATATTTTGTCCCGGATTCAGCCTTTCAATAACCTTCCGGGCATCATCGGTGCGTCCCATGAGTACCAGCCAGCGCGGACTCTGACTTACAAAAAAAAGCAACACAAAGAAGAGGAGGGCAGGGGCACCGCCGGCGATAAACATCCACCTCCAGTTATTTTCACCGGTATTGACGAGCAGGTAATTTGAAAAGAATGCCAGCAGGATTCCGGTTACGATGGCCAGCTGACTGATGGCCACGAAACGGCCGCGCAAATGGGCAGGGGAGATTTCTGAAATATACATGGGCGAGAGAACCGACGCCCCGCCGATTGCCAGTCCGCCGATAAAGCGGAATGCCACAAACATGGACAGGGAAGTGGCCAGTCCGGTGCCCACCGCAGAAAGTAAAAATAATAGGGCCATAATCTTGAGCATCAGTCGTCTGCCAAACAAATCGCCTGGTTTTCCAACACTCAGGGATCCAGCAACGCAGCCAATCAGTGCGGAAGCCACCGCCCAGCCCAGCATGGCGTCGGATAACTCGAAATAGCTGGTAATGAAAGGGATTGTTCCGGATATAACGGCTGTATCGAATCCGAAAAGCAAACCACCGAGCGCGGCGGTAAAACTATTGGCGGCAAGGTAAAAGCGTGGGTGTGACATGGTGAAGAGGTTGTCGGTTGTCGGTTGTCGGTTATCGGTTTGGTCCTGGTTGTCGGTCAACCCGGATTACATTGGCTAAAGTAATGTTTTTTTAGTTCGACATCCTGGGTGCCTTGGGCTTGACTCAGGCTTTTACCTATATTTGCACCCATGGAATCAGCACCTGAAAGTACCCTGATGTGGGTCGGTTTTGTAATTTTTATTATCCTGATGCTTTTGCTTGACCTGGTTGTTTTCAACCGGAAAACGCATGAGATCAAGATGAAGGAAGCTCTGCTTACCAGCCTTTTCTGGATAAGTCTGGCCATTATTTTTAATCTCGGGGTGTGGAAATATCTCGGTCAACAGAAAGCACTGGAGTTTCTGGCCGCGTACCTGATTGAGGAGTCACTCAGTATCGACAACCTCTTCGTATTTATCATGATCTTTGCCTACTTTCAGGTTAACCCGAAGTATCAGCATAAAATACTTTTCTGGGGTATTATCGGGGCGATGGTGCTCCGGGCAATATTTATTATTGCCGGGGTTGCCCTGATCACAAAATTCCATTGGGTCATCTATATTTTCGGAGGCTTCCTGATCTTTACCGGTATTCGAATGGCGATGGATAAAGGCGCCAAAATCGACCCGGATACCAATCCGGTCATCCGGCTGGTAAAGAAAATCATTCCCGTAACCACCGATCACCGGCTAGGTCACTTTTTCGTCAGAATCGATGCAAAACTCTATGCAACACCTCTGTTTATAGCTCTGGTAATGATTGAGTTCACCGATCTGGTTTTCGCGGTGGATTCCATTCCTGCGGTTCTGGCCATCTCAAAGGATCCGTTTATCGTGTATACCTCCAACGTGTTTGCCATTCTTGGCTTGCGATCACTCTACTTCGCCCTCTCTTCCATCATTACCTATTTCCGTTTCCTGAAATTCGGATTATCGGCAATACTGTTCTTTGTTGGAGTAAAAATGTGCATATCAGCATTTTACAAAATGCCTATCGGGGTTTCGCTCGGAGTTTTGGTAGGTATCCTGGCTATTTCGATCCTGGCCTCGGTATTGATAAAACCAAAACCGGAATAGTTTTGGCAGGGGTACGTGGTGTGGATAAATGGGCGACCGTGGGTATTGCAGAGGTACGTGGTATAGATAAATGGGCGACCGCGGGTCGCCCGTACGAGAGGCAATTGATCAATGTACGGTGTTCCGATTCGTTCCGTTTTATTCCGATTCGTTCCGATTCGTTCCGATTCGTTCCGCCCTATTCCGTCTTATTCCCATGCCTCAACACCTTCGCCTCCAAATAAAATATCAACTCCTCGGCCATGTTCTTGGTTTGATCTCCCACACGTTCCAGCTTCCTGATCACCGATAACAGGTTGAGAATATTGATAGCCTCATCCGGCTTCTTAACGATGAGGTCGGCAGCCATGCGGTTGGAACGCATTTTTATCTGATCGAGCAATTCATCTTTCCGGAATACCTCACGCGCCAGCTTGCTGTCCTCTTTTTCAAAGGCCGTCAGGGTATTCTGCAACATGCGCAACGCCGTATCGAACATATCTTTAAGGCCCATTTCATCCATACATTCGGGGTCAATCGGCTTTTCAAGATCCCTTACCAACGTTGCGATGTTGTACGCATAATCTCCAACCCTTTCGAGGTTGTAGTTGGTTTTTAATACCGATAGGACAAAGCGGAGATCATTGGCAACAGGACTGTACAAGGCAAGAATATTCTCACAGTCCATATTAAGTTTCAGTTCGTATGCATCCACTCTTTTTTCATTGTTCGTGATTTCATTCACGAGATCCTTGTCGAAATGCTCGAGTGCATACCGCGCTTTTACCAGTTGGCTGTTAACCAGGTTCCACATCTCAAAAATGCTGGTTTTGAGCGATTTCAGTTCGTTGGGAATATGTGTCATGTCGGGTTCTTCTTATTTTTGATTTCAATAATCAGCCAAAACGCCCGGTAATGTAATTCTGTGTCCGGATATCGGTTGGATTGGTAAAAATGGTCTTGGTGGTATTCCATTCAACCAGCTCGCCCATATAAAAGAATGCGGTATAATCGCTGATCCTTCCGGCTTGCTGGAGGTTATGCGTAACAATGATGATGGAATACTGATCTTTAAGTTCGAATATCAGGTCCTCAATTTTGCCTGTTGAGATAGGGTCAAGCGCCGATGCCGGTTCATCCATCAGGATCAGGGCGGGTTCCACTGCAAGTGCCCTGGCAATGCATAACCGCTGCTGCTGTCCGCCAGAGAGTTCCATCGCGGATTTTTTGAGCTTGTCTTTTACTTCATCCCAGAGTGCCGCCTTTTTGATGGATTCGATCACCCTTTTCTCGATGAAATGTTTGTCATTCACTCCGTTAACCCTCAACCCATAGGCTACGTTTTCGAATATTGTTTTCGGGAAGGGATTTGGTTTCTGAAATACCATTCCAACACTTTTCCTTAAACTGTCAACGTCAATATCTTTGGCGAAAATATCCTTGCCATCAATATAAACTTCACCGGTAAAGCGCACACCGTCAATCAGATCATTCATCCGGTTAAACATCCGGAGCAGGGTTGATTTTCCGCAGCCTGAAGGACCGATAAAGGCGGACACCGTGTTTGCCTCAGCGGTAAAATTGATTTTTTTCAGCGCCTGGAAATCACCGTAAAAGAGGTCCAGGTTTTTTACTTCTACCTTGTAATCAGGCATATCAGTTCATCTTGGTTTTTTTGCCGGCTACCTTTCTGATCAGGTTTGCCAGTAGGTTCAATATCAGTACAATCATAATCAAAACAAACGCAGTTCCATATGCCATCGGCCTGGATTCTTCAACATTGGTGCCACTGGTGGTCAGTACATAAAGATGATAGGGCAGGGCCATCACCTGGTCGAATATCCCGGAGGGCAATTTGGGCAGGAAATAGACTGCTACCGTGAAAAGGATCGGTGCGGTTTCGCCCGATACCCTCCCGATTGACAGGATGAGTCCGGTAAGTATATTGGGAAAGGCAACGGGAAGTACCACTCTCCTGATCGTTTGCAGGCGTGTGGCTCCCAGTGCATAACTGCCGATCCGGAGGCTGTCGTCAACCGATTTCAGCGCTTCTTCTGTAGTACGGATAATCACGGGCAGTACCATCAGTCCGAGCGTTAAGGAGCCGGCAATAATGGAGTCTCCGAATTTCAGGGTATTAACAAACAACGCCATACCGAACAAACCAAAAACGATGGACGGAATGCCCGCCAGGTTATTGGTCATGGTGCGGATGAATTTTTTCAGAAAAGTCTCTTTCAGAAATTCATTCATGTAGATGGCCGAGAATACCCCGACAGGAAAGGCGAAAATCATGCTTCCTGCGATCAGGCAGAGAGTCCCGATAATTGCCGGATATATCCCGCCGCCGGTCATCCCGTCGGTTGGCATCGTGGTAAGGAATTCCCAGTTGATGACCTTGATCCCTTTGAGCATGATGAATCCCAGGATCACAAAAAGGACCCCTACAACCATCAGGCTGACCAGCCTGAAGAAGTTGAATGCAAGGCTCTGTTTAAGCTGTTTCCCGGTCATATCTTTTTGGTTTTCACGGTTTCAACCAGGGTGTTAAAAACGAAAGTCATGATAAACAAAATGATCCCCAACGCAAATAATGCTTTGAAATGGGTTCCCCCAAACGGAGCCTCACCCAATTCAGCCGCAATAGTGGCGGGAATGGTTCTGACCGGTTCGAGAAAAGTATGCGGCACCACCGAGGCATTCCCCGTGACCATCAGAACGGCCATGGTTTCTCCTACCGCACGGCCGATTCCGAGAATCACCGCGGCAATGATGCCCGATTTGGCATACGGTATGGTAACGCGAACCAGTGTTTGCCAGTGGGAGGCGCCCAGTGCCAGGCTCGCTTCTTTTAGCGCCCGCGGTGTGGTGCGGATGGCATCTTCGGCAATCGTGATAATAGTAGGTAATGACATGATTGCCAGTATAACGCTTCCGGCCAGCGCAGTTTCACCAACATCCAGCCGGAATAGCCGCTGGATTAACGGAACCAGCACAACCAATCCGAAGAAACCGTATACCACCGAAGGTATCCCTGACAATAGTTCTACAACAGGCTTCAGAATATTCCTGAACCGCGGTCCGGCCACTTCAGCCATATACAATGCCGTAATCAGTCCGATCGGCAATGCGAGCAGGATAGCCCCGAAACTCACCCACAGAGTGCCCATAATCAATGGCCAGGCACCATAAACGGCCGCCGGCTGTGAGGTTGGATACCACTCATGGCCGGTGATGAATTCTTTAACGGATATCTTCGTGAGGGGGATAATCTTACCTGTAAAGTTTTCTTTAAGGTAAGTATCAGGAAAATAGGCTATTACTCCCGGATTTTCCTGTACATATTTTTCAATCAGTGCAGGAAGGTTTATGAAATCAGCGCCCAGCTCTTCTTCTGAAAACTGCCCGGCCAGGTCATCTATCGATTTTGGAATGATCTCACCGTCAGTCCCGGCAATATCCTTCCAATTGGTAATGTCCTGATTGAATATGTCTTTCACCTGCTTTGAGGTTAGCTCACTCAACGGATTGGATGAATTAACCACCACCACCAAATGATTTTCGATGGCGGTTTGGTTGAACAGCCCGATCCCCTCGCGGAACAGGAAAATGACTACGAGCAGAACGGTCACGCTGGTAACCATGCTGCTCGTAAATAAAACTCCGTGCGTTAATTTTTCAATTATCCGTCTGAACGATTTCATAAGTGTGAAGGTACCTGATTATTTTTTCACGGGAACATATCCGGTTTTCAAAACAATCTTCTGTCCTTCAGGTGATAAAATGTAATTTACAAAAGGTGAAACTGTTTTTTCGATGGAGGTAAGATAGTAGTAATACAGCGGACGGGTTACCGGATAGGTTTTATCCATGGCTGATTCTACCGAAGGTGTGACATAGGTAGCGCCTTTATCATAAGATACTTTTAAGGCTTTAACCGTTTTCTCGAGGTAGGCCAGACCAACATATCCGATAGCCCCTTTAGTTTGACTAACTGATTGTACGATGGCTCCGGTTGCAGGCATCAGCAAGGCATTGCTTCCGAAATTCTTTTTGTTCAGAACATGCTCCTTAAAAAATTCATAGGTGCCTGAACTGGTTTCCCGTGAATAGGCAATGATCTTCGCATCGTCACCGCCAACATCTTTCCAGTTGGTTATCTTTCCGGTAAAGATGCCTTCCAGCTGTTCGCGGGTTAGCTGGCTTATGGGGTTCGACGGATTTACGATCACGGCCAGTGCATCATAAGCAATAATGACTTCCTTAAAAGCTTTTCCGGCTTCCTGCATCTTCAGTTTCTCATCCATCTTCATCTTTCTTGACGACTGGGCAATATCGGTTGTGCCGGTAATTATTGCTGCCAATCCAACACCTGATCCACCGCCTGTGACAGCGATCGATGCTTTAGGGTCTTTTTTCATATAAGCCTCAGCTTCAGACTGGGACAAGGGAAGAACCGTGTCGCTTCCTTTGATTTTGAACGACTGGGCATTTATCATGGCCGGCACAATCAGCGCCAGTACCATCATTTTTAAAGTTGTGTTTTTCATTTTTTTAAATCTTATACAAATTAACTACCGGCAGATTAGCTGCCTGTTATGCTAATGTTAAGTTAAGGTTAAATATCGTAAATCGCTAGAATTTGTATTGAAGGCGAAGGGTGACTACATTGTCGTGCCGGTCTGCTGAAAGATCTTTCAGGGTGCTGGCATTTACAATGGCAGTAGTGGTTTCATTCATAACATAATCATAATATGCAGTGATCTTGACCTGGCTGTTCCACCGGTAAACCAGCCCTAATCCCAGGGTCGAATATTTTATGTCAGCGGCATTGGTCGCTTTATTTTTTCCTGAAACTTTAACACCTGTATCATTACCTGAAACATCGGTATTCGGATCATAGTAGTCGTATTTCACGATTGTCTGAAACCTGGATTGTGCGATATTCTGAATCCAGTAAAAGTATGCTCCGTTAAAATTTCTGGTATAAGAATCTGCCGGCTGTGAGGAAGGGCTTGTTGAACTTGCCGCCACAGCTGGCTGGGTTCCCATAATATATTCGCCGCGCAGGGTTGTCAGTCCGAACGGTAAGTCAAAAGATATCTGCGCATCAGCTCCGAAATATTCCCGTCGAAGCTTGCTGCCGATGGCGGAACTTGTTGAATCAACAGTAAATGCCATGATAGTCCTGTCGGAAAGTATGACATCATTCATGGAGTAGTTGTATTTGGTACCCTGTTTCCATCCGCCGTTATAATAAGATAATCCCAATCCTACTTTAATCTTTTCACTATTGCTGGTTTTATTGATGGAAAGATGGCTGATGAAATCCTTGTAACGGTCGAAGTCCACTGTGTTCGGACCGCTCCCGTTGAAAAGGCCGGCATCGAACCTGATGAAGTTAAACCTGGATGTTTTTGGCGGCTGGAAGGTGAAACGCGCACCCAGGTCACGCTCGCCCGGGAATAAAGTTTGAAACATTCTGGATCGCTCGGGACTCTCCCTGGAGCTTGAGGAATAAGAGATTTCATATCCGAACGGACGGTCAAAAACCCCTGCAGTCAATGAAAAGCAGTTCAGCCAGGGGTCAGTGATGCTCAGGTAAGCATCTTTGATGCCAACACCTTTTTCTGTAACATCCACCTGGATAACAAATTGCGAGAAAGCATAATCGTATGCCAGTTTAAAACGTCCGCGGCGAACCGCGAAGCGATTTTCAATTCCTGCCGGAAAATTTCCCCCGGCGAAAGATTCAATTCCTGCCGTATCGGCCAGTTGAAACTGAGTCTGCAAATATCCGGAGATTTTTAAACGGCTGAGCAATGCAGCATCCGACTGCAATTTTTCCAGGATCGGGTATACGGTATCAGCTTTTGGTGCTTCCGTTACCTGTGCACGCAATCCTGAACCGGCGAATGATGCCATCAGGAAAGTCAATAAGAATAGGGTAATTTTTGTCGATTTCATTTTCATTGTCATTTTTGGCCGGACCTTTTAATCCGTTACAAAACAAGGCAATGAATATGAAGATGGAGTTAAGTGTGTGTTACCAAATTGTTAATTCCCGGTGCCAGCATCAGCTCGATTGCCGATTTTTCGTTTTCTGTCAATGTTGGCATCTGACTGAGGGCAGCGGTCATCTTGTTCTTGAAATTCCAGCAGGTCATCTGCCGGAGCGATAAGCGCCGGGCAAATTCATAGGTGGAAATCTCCTCCTTTCCCTTGCAAACATGCCAGGCAATATAGAATGCCTTACTGATGGGAAATTTACAATGATGAAAGATGGTACCGGTGGTGGCCGATTCTTCGGATTTGCACTTGGTGCACCGGCGGGAGTGAGGGGTTTTACCCGGACAGGAGTTGTTGTTCCCGCATTTCCGGCAGGTGAACCCATTGGCCCATTTCAATCCGGCAAGGAATTCCAGACAGGCATCATCACTCGTGAAAAGTGAGTTCAGTTCTTCTGCGGTTAATCCTTCCCGGAATATTTTACTCATAATCAGGTTGTCAGACTGCAAAAGTATTAAAAATAGTGATACTTAAAAGATTTAAGTGATACTAAAGCGATTTATTGAAAACTGTTTCTTACTTTTGTGCCAGAATTAAAAAAAGATGGATAAAAATTGTGAAGTGGCAAAGAAGCCTAAAACATTCAGGGAACTGATGGGCTCCGCTTATTTCTGGACCCCGGCAACTGCCATGATAATCGGGGCAATTCTGGGATATCTTTATTATCACTTTATCGGTTGTACCTCAGGATCCTGCGCTATAACAAGTGATCCCTACCTGAGTATACTCACCGGCAGTTTTATGGGACTCGCATTTGTGAACCGTCCCTGCAAGACTTGTTAAACAAATAACTTAGCTTTACAGAACAATGGAAATTAAGGAAATAAATAGCCGTTATAGTGAGCTGGCTGAGTCGGACTGCTGCTTATCCTGCGGCGGGGCAATAAATTATGCCATACCGATGCCCGGAGAGGTGTGTGTTGACCTGGGCAGCGGACGGGGAAATGATGTGTTGCGTATGGCTGATAAGGTAGGTGAAACCGGATTCGTATTTGGTATCGATGTGGCCGACGGCATGCTGGAGAAGGCTCGCCGGAATGCTGATAAACTGGGTGTTACCAACGTTTTGTTTGTGAGGAGCGAACTGGAGAAACTGGAGATGCAGGATAAAACTGCCGACCTGGTGATTTCCAATTGTACATTGAACCATGCTGCTGACAAGCAGACTGTTTGGAATGAAATTTACCGGATTTTAAAAAAAGGCGGAAGGTTTGTGGTGAGTGATATTTATGCAACCGAACCGATTCCGGATGAATATCGCAACGATCCGGTTGCCATTGCCGAATGCTGGGCGGGTGCAGTTACCCGTGCTGAGTATATGGAGCATCTTTCGAAGGCTGGATTTGCCTCGGTGGAAATCATCGAGGAGTCAGCTCCCTATCAGAAAGGCAAAGCCGTTGTGGCCAGCTTTACGATAGCCGGGAAAAGGGCTGCAGGGTGCAGTTGTTGTGAGTGAGGCAGGGGGAGGTCAGAATTAGTGCAAACATTTAATTTAATGAAATATGAAAACGCTGATTAAAAAGAAAAACGAGAAGACAACCGTAAAGAAAACAGCCCAGTGCTGCGCTAAAACTTCCAAAGTTGTTGCCGGTTGCCACGATTAATGAACCAAAATTCTGATTCAGCAGTGAAATTTTCAAAACACAATATCTATTCGAAAATTTCCGGTTCGGAGAATTTCTTTATCGTGAATCTCCTTTCCGGCAATGCCGATATTTTAACACCTTCCGAAGGGCAGCTGCTGAATGATTATATTGAGGGCAGAGGGAATGATCAGGAATTTGAAAGTGATTTAATATCAAAGGGATACATCGTTTCTGAAAAGGAGGAACAGCTGTTGTACCGTACCCGGTACCTGGATTTTACCGATTCACGGGATCAGGATGAGGTGCAGATTTTTTTTGTTCCCAATTACAGCTGCAATTTTGCCTGTACATACTGCTACCAGGATGAATATGAGAATGTTCACCAGGCTTTGAGTACTGAGATCATCGATGCGTTCTTTGAATATATCAGAATTGAATTTGCCGGCCGGAAAAAGTACCTGACCATATTTGGCGGGGAGCCGCTGCTGAATTCACCCAAACAAAAGGAGCTGATCAGCTATTTGCTGGATAAGGCCCGCGGGGTGAATCTTGAAGTTTGTTTCGTTACCAACGGGTATTCGCTCGAAGAGTATTCGGAGATCCTGAAAAGAGCTGCCATTCGCGAAATCCAGGTTACACTTGATGGCATGGGTGACGCGCACGATAAGCGGCGTTTCCTGAAGGGCGGCGGCGGAACATTTGATAAAATCGTGAAAGGGATCGATGCTTGTCTGGCTGCTGAACTACCGGTAAATCTCCGGATGGTGGTGGATCGTGAGAATATCACTGATCTTCCTGATCTGGCGAAATTTGCCATCGAAAAAGGCTGGACCGCAAGTCCCTTTTTCAAAACCCAGCTCGGTCGGAATTATGAACTCCATCATTGTCAGGCTTCGCCCGACAAACTGTTCAGCAGGATTGCCCTGTATGAATCTATTTTCAGCCTAACCCAAGAGTTTCCGCATATTCTGGAATTTTATAAGCCAGCCTATTCGGTTTCCAAATTCCTCGCCGAGAACGGCAGTCTGCCGGATCCACTGTTCGATGGCTGCCCTGCTTGTAAAACAGAATGGGCTTTCGACTATACCGGTCATATTTTCCCTTGCACCGCAACGGTTGGCAAGGCTGATGAATCGCTCGGTACCTTTTATCCGTCTGTTACGCGCAAGAGTGAACTGATTGAAGAATGGGAAAACCGCGATGTTACTGCCATAAAAGAATGCACCAACTGTAATCTGCAGCTGGCATGCGGAGGCGGATGCGGATCCGTGGCGAAGAACCGCACAGGCAGCATCTGCTCAACCGATTGCCGCCCGATTAAGGAACTCCTTGAACTGGGATTCGGCGCCTATCTTGATAAATAGTTTAATAGGTCCTATTGTTACTATTGTGCCTATTGTGGTTAAATTAATAGATTATGAAAGAAATTACAGCAGCTGAATTTGACAGCGAAGTTTTGGCCGGTGGAAAAGTAGTTCTCGATTTTTATTCAACCGAGTGCCCGCCATGCGAAGCCCTGGCTCCCAAGTTCGAAGGACTTGCCGGTTTATACGGTAATGATATTAAGTTTGTTAAGATGTTCCGTCAGCAAAATAAACAGCTGGCTGAGCAATTAGGTGTAAGATCTTCACCAACGCTGCTCTTTTTCGATAAGGGTGTTCAGCTTCCCGGGATGCTTACCGGCGGCATAAAGAGAAGTGATATCATTCATCATCTTGATGCCATGCTGCCTGAAAGCCGCGTAAAAGAAATAAAGAGTTTGATAAAGCCTTCCGTGTCGGAATTCGATGTTCTGATTCTCGGCGCCGGTCCGGGCGGCTTAACCGCCGGATTATACCTGTGCCAGTCGAAAGTCAATACTGTACTGATCGATATCGGTCTTCCGGGCGGTCATGTGGCTACCACCCATGAGGTATCGAATTATCCCGGATTTATTGATCCCCAGCCGGGTTATATGCTTTCGCACAATATGTCGGAACAAACCAAATTATGCGGTACGATCTTCAAGGTGGCGGTCGATGTGACTAAAGTCGATCTGGATAAAAAAGAGGTGGTCATTGATGAATTTGAGACGGTAAAAGCAAAAAAAATCATCATTTCCACCGGTACTTCCCCCAATCTGATGGGCATTCCCGGAGAAAAGGAACTGAAAGGCAGGGGGATATCCTATTGCGCAACTTGCGATGCCAAGTATTATGGCGATAAGGATGTTGTGGTTATCGGTGGCGGAAATTCAGCCGTTGAGGAGGCCGATTTTATCAGCAAGTTTGCCGGAAAAATTACCATGGTTCATCAGTTCGATAAACTCAGCGCCAACAAACAGGCTCAGGCAAAGTTGTTCGCCAATCCCAAGATCAGCGTGATGTTTGAAACAGAACCCCGTTCTTTCGCCCGCGAAGGCGATAAAATGGTTACGGAAATCGAGGATCTGAAAACCGGTCAGCGATCAAAACTGACCAGCGACGGAGTGTTTGTTTTTATCGGGATGAAACCGAATATCGCCCTGTTCAAGGATAAACTAACCCTGGATCAGTGGGGATATATCAAAACCGATGAGGATATGCGTACCAACATTCCCGGGGTATTTGCCGTGGGAGATGTGATCAGTAAAAAATACAGGCAGATTACCACTGCGGTAGCCGATGGAACCATTGCCGCCATTGTGATTGCCAAGGAAATAGACTAACCAGAAAACCATATATCAATGAAATCAAATCAATTCCTCGTTGAGCAGAAAAGCCCGTTCGATGTTCAGTCGACCGTTACCAAACTCATTGAAGTTGCAGATAAAAAAGGATGGCAAAACCCGGCCACCCATAATCTTCAGCAATCATTGGCTAAATCCGGGAAAGCTGTGCGGCCGGTTCAGGTTGTGGAACTTTGTAAACCTGATTTCTCAGGACTGATGCTGGAAAAGAATGATGAACGTATTTTTTCCGTAATGATGCCTTGCAGAATCTCTGTTTATGAAAAGGAAGACGGCAACACCTATGTGGCTTTGCTGGATACCTCCGGGTTGTCGGAAGGAATGCCCGAGCCTGTTGTTGCTGCCATGACAGCGGCTTCCAATGATACCTTTGAAATTGTTCAGCTGGTGATCAATCCTTGATGCAGCGGATCGGGAACCAATAATTTTTACCTACAACAACTGCTCTGTTCTGTTTGCGGACAGGATCAATATACCAGGTATATGCCTGTCCCGTGCGGGTGACATCTGAGGTCCAGAAATCAGCGAATTGTCCCAGACCGGAGAATTTATCCTTTCCGGCCGGGCCGGTGGCGTCAAAATCCTTCTGCCCGGCCAGCAATACATGCATTTCGCTTTTGCCGCCCAGGAGCAGGCGCTCGATCGAAGCATCCTGGCCCAGATCCGTCATCAGCTGCTGCCATTCGGCCACAGTTGGAATATGCCATCCGGTGGGACAGGCATTCGGATGACCCCCAAGGGCGGCAAACGGATAGAGCACCCCGTATTTTGATTTCATCGATGCATCATTGTTGTAAAAATCACCACTCCACCAGGCATCTTTGCTGGTGGACATGTACTGCAGGTTCGACTGCATCCACCATCGGTTGCCGATTTTTACCGTCCCATAATAGGTGGGTAAAAATGTTCCCCGTCGGTCTTCCATCAGCCCGGTTTCATGATCTCCTTCCACTACCCACACGGTATCGGTATCGGTGGTGAATTTATTGTTCGGATCGCTCATCATCGCCGTAACCGCATATTTACCGGGAGCAGGAAAGGTTATATGAATCTCATACTGATTGTCATATTCAGCCTCCCCAATGCCATCATTATTGATATCCCAGCGTGCTTTGAGATCCATGTAACTATTGTCGCGGTCAGTTGATGCCCGCAAATGCAGGTAATAATCGGTAGCTGGATTGCCTATCCTGTTGCCAATGGTTAATACTGTGAAAGGAGGGGAATTCACCGGAAACAGCTCAACCGAATCAATCAGGTCCATGTACAACCCCTCTTCATCTGTTACCCTGAGCCGGATGGTCCTTATACCTTCCATTTTGATGGTTCTCCTGTATTCCGGACTTTCATTTAAAGTTATTTCCCAGATATTGTCGTTATGCAAATCCCAGGAGAAGAGAAGTCTGGCACCGGGCCGATCCTTGTAATAACTTCCCGAAGCATTAAACCTTACCGTATCTTCAACCGTGCAGGGCCAGCACTCATGAGTGACAACCGGAACAATCCCGTCGTTCAGCCGGGTTACCACCAGAGTATTGATTTTAATGGATGTCATGAGCTGCTGGTCACGCACTTCGAGCCATACGGGATATCGGAAATCATTATTGTACCGGTGTTTTATCGATGGATTTTTAGAGAAATCAGTATCCCAGATCTGGTCACCATTGAAATCCCAGCGGAACTCCAGCTGATTGAGCGAATCTTCATCATCCTTCGACAGACTGGCATCAAAAGTAAATTCATGGGTCAGGTTGGCTGAATCCGGACTCATGCTGAATCCAGCCCTTGGAGAGGAATAGCCCTGTGGTACATTGAGCGATATGCTCATGGTATCCCGTTTACCTGAGATGGTTGAAGCTTCCATCAGGATCCGGTAGGTGCCAGCCTTGAAAAACCGGTGAGTGATAGCACTGCCGGTTGAATACATCCAGTCCCAGATGCCGTCAGATTCCCAGTCCCATCGCACCAGCACCGGGTTTTCGCGCGACCCCTGACCCGTCACTGAATCAGCATCAAACCTGAAAACGGTTGTGGTATTGCCTGCGGCCGGTAACAGCTTGAAATAGGCCACCGGTGTAAGTTCGGCCGGTTCGCGGGTTTTGTCGCAACCCAGCAGAAGTGCTCCTGCTGTTATTAGTAATATGTGCCGCAAGATGTTCATTGTCATAAATTAAGTACTTGTTCGTTGACCTCCCCCTGCCCCCTCCTTAGAAAGGAGTGGGGTATTACAACTGCTGGATTTACCAGTATGCCTGCCAGAAGTACCACCCCCCTCCTTTCTAAGGAGGGGGTAGGGGGAGGTCACCTTCCATCCCTCGTACCGGTCCGGTCCATGAAATTCAAATCTTTTGTCATCTGTCCGTATGCCAATGAATCCACCGACTGTTCCGTGAGTAGAAAACCATTGACCCGCCTGAGTACTTTCGAGGAGAATATCCCGATTCCGTTGTTTATATTGCTGTAATCCACTATGCTGAAGGTTTGACCACCTTCCTGTATACGCATATAATAGCCTAGTTCCTCGCCGCCGCTGATCACCACGGCATCGATCGAGAGGCATTTTCGCAATATTGCGGGATCGGCAGGAAGAACTTCTGCCAGATATCCGTAAAAATTGGTGCTGTTGATCGGGAATGAAAACAGGTTGTCGGCGGTTTCCAGATAAAAGATTGATTTCAAGGGAATCAGCAGCTCCTTCTCCTGAAGCTGGTCATCCCGGATCTCGTGGTAATGCATCACAAAGCCGAGCTGGTAAATGGCGGCATTCAAACTTTTGGACCAGTAAAAGGTCAGGTTATGGTCGGGTAGCATGTGGATGTACCGAACTTCCGGATACCCGGGGTTTACCAGCTCAAAATCGCCGACCGTATAGGTAGATGAGTATGTAATTCGGTCATATTCATCTATATAGATAACCAACCGATAGTCAGTTTCCGGTTTTACCGTAAAATCGGCACGGTAAACCCACCGCTCTTGCCTGGGGAAATAGCCGCTGTCTTTCGCCATTTCTACCGGTGAGAAAAATTCCCGCCGGGTGACCTGTCCCTTGATAACTTCCTCCACTGCCACCCGGGTTGCCCTGGCAAAAAGCAGACTGTCAGGTTCATCCGGTGGTACTCCGGCATCCTCCGTCAGGTACGACCGGGTTAGCGTCAGGTATTGTTCGGGACTATCCTGATCCAGTATGCAATAAACCACCGGTGTGGGATCGGCCGGAACAATCACATCAATATCCGTTTCACATCCGGTTATGGTCAGGATGCATATTATTGCCGTTATCAGAACATATCTCATTGAAAGAGTGGAATTACCTGAACGGTTTTGTCAACCTCGATATTGAATTTTCCCATTGTATGTTTGGTTCCCCACTTATTTCCGGGAAATCCACCGGCCGAGCAGCTGTCGCCTTCGCAGATGCAGGCGATCACCGCTTCGTAATAGTAGGTACCGGGCTCGAGATAAAAGAAATAGGTGTCCTGAAAGCTGGTCACATTGGCCGACTGGATAAAATTGCCCTTGTAAATTTCTATGGCATCCTTTGCCACATGCAATTCCGCCCGGATAATCCGGTTAACCGGAATCCACGGATGCGATATCTTAAACAGCACCCTTAATGTTCCCGTTGGAACACCGTCAATGCCCCCTTCATCCTCGGGTAAATCTGCCGGTTCGCATGCACACAGCAATGTCACCGCCATCACCACCGCCCAAATACCTGCTCTTATTTTCATATTCACTTTATTATGTCACTTGTCACCCGTCACTTGTCACTTCTTCCGCCTCCCGTTTCGTTCCGTCACCCGTCACCCGTCACCCGTCACTTGTCACTTCTTCCGCTTCACGCCTCGTTCCGTCCCTCGTCACTTCTCCCTCACGCATCTCACCGATTTCACCGGCCCCTCCCCGGGATTATATCCCTGCAGCACCTTTCCTGTCTTTTTATCAAAGGTAATTTCCCAGATACTGGTTGATGAAGTTCCCTGTGGTTTTGTTGTACTCCAGTAATGTCCGGATTTTCCGATACCGTGATAATTGCTGCTAACCTGTGGGGATCCTGAACCAGTACCTCCCAGTAGTGCAGAGAAATCGGATTCACCACCCGGCATCAGCGCTTCATATAATTGGTCTTCAGGGTAATTCGAGAATAATTTTTCCCAGTCTTCCCGTGAAGGAAGGCGCCAGCCAGGCGGACAAATGGAGAATATCGGTCCGTACAGATATCCGAAATTCAGGTAATAGTCGGGGACTTTTGGATAACTGATGTACCCGACTCGTGGAAGAACACCGGCGAAATTCCGGGTAAACCACCACTGATCGCCGATCAGCACGGTTCCGTATGATTCATATATTATTCCCCGTGGATCCTCCAAAATGCCAGTCTGGTTGGTGCCATGGCTGATGTAAATCGTTGTGGAACAGGTGTCGCGGCCCCCGTGCACGTCCTCAACCTCCATGAGGGTTTTAAAGGTTCCCGGCCGGTCATACTGGTGGATAGTGATGACCGATTTTACAAAATCAGTATCCCAACTGCCATCGCCGTCGAAATCCCACCGGTATGACATCGCCGAGGGGGAGGATTCGGCATCCCGTGTGGACCAGCAGTCAAACCGGAATTGAGTTTTAATATTCCCCGAAATAGTGCTCGAAACGAAGGAGGCTGATGGCGGAGTGTTTTTGTGATACACGCGCACCTTCTGTGTGATTTCATTCACCAGTCCTCGAGAACTCCTGATTTCCAGCTTAACAAAGTGAAAAAATTCCTCCTGGAAAACATGTTCAGTTCTGGGGTCCGTAAGCCATCCGGTATCCCAAACAAAATCATTGTTCCAGTCCCACCGGTAAAGCAAGGGCTTGTCGGGAAAATCCGGGTCGGAACATTCCGAGGCATCCATAATGACAGGCGTGTTGTTGGTTATGGAATCTGGTATGTATTTGAAAGTCACCTTCAACCGCGTATCGGTGAGCGAAACCTGAATCCTGGCGTCACCCGAACTGATCAGTCCCGACGGGTCCCTCACCTGTACCTTTGGATTATAATAGCCGGTTTCGGGATAAATGCGGGTTCTTATTAGTGAATCTCCGAATGCAGTATCCCATTGTCCGTCTCCTTCAAAATCCCACCGGAAACTCAGCTGATTGAGTGAGTCCTCATCATCGCATGTGGCAGAGGCATCCAACCGGAAAGAGGTGTAAATATGTCCCTTTACGGGAGTCATAATCAAAAAGGGTTTCGGCGGAGAATACCCGCGAGCAACCGGAATGGTGAGCGTGAGGGTATCGGTGGTGCCTGACAGGTTGCTCATCTCCAGCCGCGGTTTCCAGATTCCTGGTGCATAGTAGCGGTGCTCATACACCAGCAGCCGGGTAAACGGCGTGTCCCAGTTTCCGTCGCCATCCCAGTCCCAACGGGTAAAAAGCTTTGTACCCAGGTTGGTACGGCTATCCGAACCCGACAGGTCGAAACTGAATTTCTGAGTGGTGTTGCCGGAAGCCGGTGATAGAACTGCCTCAATAACAGGGGGCAAAACCTGCTCTTCCTCCTTACAGGAAGCGAGCAGGATAAATGCCAGGAAAATCGCCACTGTTGTTGATTGAAAGGTCATCTGGTTTTTGTTAATCAATCATTATATTCTGCACTTCGGTTTTATTTATCCTTTACGCACCTTACCCCGTAGAGCATGTCATCCTTGGTTGTGAATCCTCTCAAAACTTTTTTCTGATTATTATCGAATGTAACAACCCAGATACTGACCGAAGTTGCATCCAGAGGTTCTGTGGTGCTCCAGTAATATCCAGCTTTGCCAAAATTCTTGCAATCCGGCAGCAATTGTTGCTGTCCTTTGGCAAAGCCCCCCAGTGTGGCACCAAAATCTGATACGCCGCCGGGCATCAGGGCTTCAAAAAGTTCATCTTCCGGATAATAGGTGAAGAGCTTTTCCCAGTCCTCACGCGAGGGGACTCTCCAACCTTGCGGACAAACTACCGGCAGCCTGTCATATCGGTATAAACAACCATAATCCCGATAGGCAACCGATTCATCTCCATTGTAATAGCGTTCCTCATATTTTCTTACCCCGACTTTATTCTGGTCCCGAACGGAAAGGCTGCGGGTGAACCACCATTGGTCTCCAATCAGTACGGTTCCATAATATTCATACGATCCACCCCTGATATCCAGATATATGCCGGTTTGGTTGGTTCCCCGGCTGATGGAAATTATCTTGGAAAAGTTGTCGCTGGCACCCAGTGAATCGGTCACCTCCAGGGTGGTATTAAAAACACCCGGTGCCTCGTACCGGTACAAGAGCGCCGGTTCATCGGTTGCCTCTGAGTCCCAGCTGCCGTTGCCATCGAAGTCCCACCGGTAAAAGAGATGGGAGGGGGGAGATTCCAGATCACGTGTCGCCCATCCGTCGAACCGGAACTCTGTTCCCGTATTGCCGGCCAGTGAACTCATGGAGTAGCAGGCGACCGGTGCTGTATTTTTGTGGTAAACCCTTATCCGAAAGGCTTTTTCATTGGTAAGTCCCCGGTAACTCCGTACCTGCAGCCTTACGAAATGAATATATTCCTCCTTGAAAACATGAGTGGTTTGAGGACTGGTGAGCCATTCAGTGTCCCACACGTAGTCGTTATTCCAGTCCCACCGGTAGTTAAGAGGTTTGTCGGGATTGTCAGGGTCAGCTGATGCCGATGCGTCCATAGTAATAAGGGTATCGTTGGTAACCGAATCCGGAAGGCATGTAAAGCTGACGATCAATTTCGGATCTTCAAGGTTTACCAGTAAATGCGAGTTGCCCCAGCTGATTAAGCCCGATGGATCACGAACCTGCACGACAGGAGTATAATATCCGATTTCAGCATACTTATGAAATATTCTGGCGGAATCCTTAAAAGGGCTGTCCCACTCACCATCACCTTCGAAATCCCATCGGAATGTCAGCTGATCGGTCGAATCTTCATCGTCCCGAGTGCCAGAGGCATCCAGCATGAATTCGGTAAAAATATGACCCTTGGCCGGAATCAGGTTCAATACCGGGTTTGGGGGAGAGTAACCCCGCGCCACCGGTATCGTAAGCGACAGGGTATCCGAAGCTCCTGTGAGGTTCGACATCTCCAGCTTCGGTTTCCAGGTTCCCGGTGCATAAAAGCGGTGCTCATATACCAGCAAACGGGTAAATGGCGTATCCCAGATTCCGTCGCCGTCCCAGTCCCAACGTGAAAAAAGTTTTTCTCCCCTGCCGGTGCGACTTTCCGAAAGGGTCAGGTCGAAGGTGAATTTCTGTGTTGTATTACCGGACTGCGGTGACAATGCAAGATCGATAGCAGGGGGTAAAACCTCATCCGCCTTTCTGCAGGAAGTCAGCAGAAGGAGTGCCACGAAGATTGCCCCGGATATCGATCTGATGCTCATTGTCGCTAGTGAAATATTGTTGTGAAATTTGCAATCTTTCCATCTTCCACCGTGACTTTCCCTCCGGCAGCCATCAGGCCGTTCTGACCCGGAAATCCGGAATATTTGCACGAGTCCCCTTCACAAAGGCATATCACCGTTGCATAATAGAAGTATTCACCCGGCGGGAGTTCAAACCGGTAATGGGTAACCGCCTCCGATACGTTCGCCTGAACGAAAAAGATGCCCTCGTACAAATCATCCGCCGTGTAGGCCAGTGCGAGGTCAACTTTCTTTACGCGGTTGGCCGGAATGCCCTGCACCCGATAGGTAAATGCCATATCAAGTATTCCCATAGGAACCGGATCCACAATTACCGGATCTTCATCGCCTGGAAAGAGCATGTCGCACGATAAAAAAGCCATCATCACCAGGATCATGATAACCCGTATACTAATTTTGTTCATAGTGCAGTGAATCAATTTGTTGGTTGGTAAGAAATCCCAGGTTACGCGTGAGCGGACCGAGTGCCAGTGTATCGATTGTAAAGTGGGATAGCGGCACGCCTTTCACATAACGATGTGTGAGGCAGGAGAATACGCCGATAGCGTTGTCGAAGCTGTTCACTTCGAGGATCGAGAACGACTGGGTATTGTTTTCTGCATTGATTTTCAGGGCCAGGTCGGTACCGCCGCAGGATATGTTGAAATCGAGACCAATTGGTACCCTGCGGATATCCGGTTCGGGTTTGATTGCCCTTGAAACATCGATCAGGAAACGCTCGCCGGATATCCGTTGCTCGGCGTAATCAACCATCGAATCGTATTCAAATGCAAATTTTTGTGGTAAAACCAGCGCCTGATTGGTCCAAATCCCGGCTTGTTTCTCGCGGTAGTGGAAAGTCATGGTGGATTGAAAAACCGGGCCGTTGATCACCGGATCAAACCGGACGAAAAAATCTATACCTGGCAGCAGCGTTGCTTCACGACCGGCAACCAGTTCAGGATCGATAACGATAAACGGGGAGCCCATACTCACGGTTTCACCATGAACAATCCGGTTCGACTCTTTAAAATGGATATAGAGTGAATAGCGTGTGTTCGGCTTCAATATGCAGGGGATGGCGTATATCTGATTGACTGATGAAGGGAACCAGCCGGATTCCTTTGGAATGGAATCGATGCGGATGCCATAAAATATTTCCTGCTTCAGGTCGGTATGTTCTGCTGAAAGATAAACCAGAACCTCTTCATTCATCAGGATTTCCTCCTGGTCAGGATGAAGGTCGGGATTATCCTGATTTACCGAATAGGTGCTTCCAACCCTCACATATTGAATGGAATCCACGGGATCGAGCAGACAATAAACAACAGGCAATGTTTCTCCCGGTACCATCAGGTCGATCTCGGTCGTACAGCCTGCTGTTATCAGCAGTATCAGGCAGTAATTAAGGTATCTTTTCATTTTAATCAATTGTCTTTCAAACATCGAACAGAATATTGTTTTCCGGTCTCATCATAATATCCCCTGAGTACCTGTTTCGCGGGTTTATCAAAGGTAATGATCCAGATGCTGACAGATCCGGAACTCATTGGTTTTGTTGTGGACCAGTAATATCCGTACCGGTCGATCCCCTGGTATTTTGAATACAATCCCATTCCGCCCAAACAGGCCGAAAAATCGGATATCCCGCCAGGCATCAGGGCATCATACCGCTGGTCATCCGGGTAATTTGCCAGAAGTTTATCCCAATCTTCCCTCGAGGGAATCCTCCATCCGGGAGGACAAACATTGGGCAGATAGCGTTGTTCATACAGATTTCCGTAGTCGTAATAGAATTCATACCGGATATTGTAATAATGCTGATAGGTCCTCACCGAGTCGTGCACGCTCATGTTCCGGGTCATCCACCACTGATCACCGATTAAAACAGTGCCGTATGATTCGTAATTAATCCCGCGCGTATCATTGTAGATACCTGTCTGGTTGGTTCCGTGGCTGATATAAATTGTTTTTGAGAAAGTGCCTGAATCACCATGCGGATCCTTCACTTCGAGTGTGGTATTGTAGGTTCCGGGACTGCTGTACTGGTGCATCGTGATCACTGAATTGATGTAATCAGTATCCCAGCTGCCATCACCATCGAAATCCCAGCGGTAGAACATGGCGGAAGGCGACGACTCGGCATCGCGGGTCGACCAGCAGTCGAACCGGAACACCGTGTTGACATTTCCTCCAAGTGTGCTCACCGAAAAGGCCGCCCGGGGAGCGAGATTCCGGTGACGGACCAATATTTTCAGAACGGTTTCCTTCAGAAGACCCCTCTGACTCCTTATCTGCAGGCGGACAAAATGAATATACTCGGTGTTGAACACGTGTTCGGTTTTGGGATCAGACAGCCATTCGGTGTCCCAAACCTGATCGTTGTTCCAGTCCCAGCGATATTGCATCGGGGTACCCGGATTTTCAGGATCAGAGGAGGCCGATGCATCCATAATGATTGGAGTATCATTGAGCACGGAATCCGGTATGCACCGGAAAGCAGCCACCAGGAGCGGGTCTTCCCTGTTGACCAATAGCTGACTTTTATGAGAGCCTATCAATCCTGATGCATCCTTTACCTGAACCCCGGGGGTGAACAATCCTGTTTCAGGATAAATGTGGAAAATTCGCAATGAATCCCCGAAGGAGGTATCCCACTGGCCATCACCCTCAAAATCCCACCGGAAAGTCAGCTGGTCCAGTGAATCCTCATCGTCATGCGTGGCGGAGGCATCCAGAAGAAACCGCGTATAAATATGCCCTTTGAGGGGTAAAATATTTAATGCTGCCTTCGGAGGTGAAAATCCTGCGGTCACAGGAATCGCAAAGCTCATGGTATCGGCGCTGCCATCGAGATTGGTCATCTCAACCCGCGATTTCCAAGTTCCGGCGGCATAATATCGATGCTCATAAACCATCAAACGGGTAAAGGGAGTATCCCAGGTTCCGTTGCCATCCCAGTCCCACCGGGTAAAAACCTTAGAACCCCGGCCGGTGCGGCTTTCCGATTGCGTCAGGTCGAAGGTAAATGTTTGGGTGGTATTTCCGGATTGCGGCGAAACCCGGACCTGAATAACCGGAGGCAACAGCGAAACGTCCTTCCTGCAATAAGTCAGCAGAACAAGCCCTGAAAGCAGAACTGCGGTGAGTTGAATGGTCCGGTTCCCTGATGTTGCAATCATCTTGTCACTTGTCACTCGTCACCTGTCACTACAACCGGCAACGCTGTAAAAATGAATAAAATCGCTTGGGGGGACACCTAAAGGTAACTCTTTTTCACAAAAGCTGCAAGCGGCGAATCTTTTTGCAACTATTCGTAAGCCACCGGAAAATATTCCAGTTTCAGATCATCAATATAAATCCGATTTTTACCTGTGTACCAGATATATACCTTGTAGCGACCGTCAACGGGCACGTTCCGGTCGATCACCTCAGTCTGGCTGATTGCGAACCATTCACCGGGTTTATACTGACTGTCGGAAACCTTTCCCAGCGTGTACCGGTAGATCTTCTGATTCGAATCTTCAACTGTGATAACAATATTGATCTGGTCCTTATCTTCCGGCGACTGGCTAAATACCTGTGCGCTGGCTTTCAGTGATATAGTGCTTTTTCCGGGCAGGTCGCTGAGTTTTCCCTGTGCTGAGGGACTATAAATATATTCGGGAGTCATCAGGATGGAGTGCATTCCGCTGTTGCTGAAATCCTTAACCACGCCTGCTTTTTCACCTTCCGGGCTATGGTTTTCGAAGTTGTTGTAATAGAATTGATTATAAATCAATCGGGACGAATCCCGCGGAGCCTTCATGAAAACCGCCAATTGATAATCCTGTCCGCCGATCACGGTAAAATGCTCAATCGGTGTGAAAATATTCAGGAGACGCAAACTGTCATTGCTCATGAGCTCATTCAATGGCAGATGGCCCTCATATCCGGCAAACTGGGTATCCCAGATCAGCAGGTCGCCATCTTTCATTTTGGAAGCCGGGTTGATATTTTCGTATGAATAAACCTTGCAGTTCTTTTCTGAATCAAACGGATCGACATTCATATAAAACGGAAACATCGGATCGGTATATAAGGTCCGGTGAGTGGCATACGGCGATGTTTTCAACCAGTTGGTCAGCTGTTCCATGACGGCAAAGTTGATCCCGGTTTTATTGGGCAATACCTTATAGGAGAATGGCTTAATAACTACCATTCCAATAATCCAGACTCCCAGCAAGATGTAAAAAATTCGAATGGACCTGGCTTTCTGCATCACCCCTTCAAATCCGGTAACGGCAAGAATGGCGCAGAGCGGCAGAATGCACGACATGAAGCGCATGGAAGCCAGAATACCCAGCCCGCGCCACCACAAGAAGCTCTGTGCCAGCAAAAAACCAAATATGCCGGGGATGATCAGGAAATACAGTGTGGCATATTTTATATCGCGTAGATTTTTGAATCCTTTTCCAAGCCCCAGAATAATGATGACCAAACCGGTGATAATCAGTATCAGCAAGGGATAATTCAGTATATAATCCATCTGGCTGAAATAGGTCCAGAACGAACCACTCCCATAAAGTGCCGCACTGGCAGTGCTGTATGGCATTTTGGTGATGAACCAGAAAAAATCGTGGTAGAGCGGCACTCCTGCCAGACTGAACACCAGGAATCCGGTGAGGAGGAATGGAAGTGCTTTGTATTGCTTCATCCAGAGCAGTGCCAGCAGGAACAGGGCGACAAACATGACTCCCTCCGTCCGGGCGAAAGGGATTAGCGAAATGATAATGGCTGAAAATATAAAGCGCTTGCTGATAAATAGATAGATCGATATGATGAGAACCAGACTGAAAAGGATTTCAGTGAGGCTCGAATACATGTTGAACAGGTAAAGAGGCGTAAATACGGTAAATATGATCGCCGCCCAGGCATGTTTATATCCGAGCCGCCGGGCTATCAGGTAAGCGAACCAACCACTCAGCATTCCGCAGATCATGTTAAAGGCAAGGGCACCAGTATATCCGAGCTGGGCAAATGGGGATATCAGTATGGTAAACAGCGGTTTTCCCCAGTGGCTGAGGAAAAATTCGGGGTATTTAAATGCATATCGGGCCAGCTGATAATGAAATACCGAGTCGGTTTCGCCGGATACCCCGGTTGATAGTACCTGCAGAACAATGATGATCATGGCAATGATTCCCATGACAATCGGAGCAGCCGACTTTTCGGATAATTTTATCTGCATTTTTGTTAGCGTATCCGGGTTATTTCTTACCCACCGAAATAGCGGATAACCCGAATGAGTTAAATATCAGTTTATCAAAAAGCTTGAAAAACAGGACCAATTTATTGAATAGTTTTATCTGGTCTTTTGGTAAAATACTGTTGCGCTGAAGTTTGCCCGATATAAACCATCCAGCCATCCCGGCAGCATTAAAGTACTGGCTGTGCGCGATCTCTAAACCGGATGACCGCAATACCTCATTTAAACCGGTGCGCGTATATCTACGGTAATGCTCCAGCTCGCGGTCGAAGCTGTTGAACAGCCATTGGTAGGCAGGTACGAGGATAATCAGGCTGCCGCCGGGTTTTAACAGTTTTCGGCAATTGGCTACTGCCAGTTCGTCATCATAAATATGCTCCACTACATTTAACGCGAAAACTGTATCAAAACTATTCAGCAGCTTATGGAACCGGGTTTCGAATTCCGGATCCACCAGATCAATCAGTTCAATTCCTGCGAGCGATTTAGAGTCTTCGAACCTCATTTTCAGCGTGTCGCAATATCCCTGCCGTATGTCGGATAAAAAAATGGACGCTTCGTCGTGCAGGAAAAATTCCGAAATATTTCCGAGGCCGCTGCCGATCTCCAGAATTTTTCCTTTGCAGAAGGGCTTGATCGTCTTATACATCCACTCATTGAAGTGATTTGCGAGTGCGATGGTTTTCAAAGTATCTTCCCCCTCCAGGTCGGCTGGCTTGAACGCGAATTCTTTCATTTACTGAAGATGTTATATTTCAGGATGCAATAGATGGCCCTGAATCCATCTTTCCAATTGATCTTTTTCCCTTCGGCATAAGTCCGGCCATAATAGGAAATACCAGCTTCATAGATTCTTATATTGGGGATACGGCTGACCTTGGCAGTTACTTCAGCTTCAAAACCGAAACGGTTTTCCTTCAGTTTAATGCCTTTGATAATATCCGCGCGGAAGAGTTTGTAGCAGGTTTCCATATCGGATATGTTGATGTTGGTCAGCAGGTTCGAGAGAAAGGTAAGGAACCGGTTACCGATAGTGTGGAAAAAGAACAGCACCCGGTGCGGTTTGCCGCCAACAAACCGGCTGCCGTATACCACATCCGCAAATCCGTCGATAATTGGCTGTAATAAGATATTGATTTCCCTCGGATCATATTCCAGATCAGCATCCTGCACAATCACCAGGTCGCCGGTGGCAATGAGTATCCCCGTGCGAAGGGCAGCCCCCTTGCCCCGATTAACATCATGATTCCGGTAATTGATTATTATACCCGGGTTTTCGCTGCGGAAGCGCTCAACTTCAATTTCAGTATTGTCACGGGAACAGTCATTTACCACAACCAGCTCCTTGCCAATGCCGTTGATCAGTTCAACGGCACTCACCCGTTTGAGTATATTGTATATTGTGGCCTGCTCATTATAGGCCGGAATGATTACTGATAATATCATCTTAAATGATTAAATACTGATTGTCAGAGATATGTGCAGCTAATGCCTCTCGATTGATTTAGTTTGTCAAAACTACCATTCCGATCTTATTAAAACAAGCCCGCTAACCAGATGTCATCCCGATATATAATTTCGTTTGGTAACTCGTTACTCCGGTTACATCAAGGATATAAATCCCGGGCTGCATTCCGGCTGGCAGATGTAAAGTGAATAAATTTCGTCCGGCTTTGATCGAATACTGTTTTGCCAAAATCATTTTTCCGGTTAAATCAATGATTCTGACATCTATGTCTCCGTCGTTCATACTCTCAACCTCAACCTGTGCAAGGTCGGTAACCGGATTGGGAAAGATGTTTATCGCGGGATAACCGGTTCCGGAACCATCAATGCCAAGTGATGCGGTTGACAGGGAGAGCTCCCGTGAAGACCTGATACCCTGGTAATCCTCAACGGTAACGGGAATGGTCCAGCTGGATCCCGGCTTAAGAGGTTTGCAGGTAAGGTATCCATCGGCTGAGATATGAAGGTTAGCCGGTAAAATGGGAGGTTGAAAACGAATATTCAAACCGTTTGATATTCCTTTTGCATTGATGGTGGGGTAGAGGGAATTGGCTTTGCTTCCTCCTGTAAGGCCAATCAGCCAGGGAGTTGACGTGTTATTGATGAAGTCGCCGTAATAGAATTCGATGATCCCGGATGGATAGAACCGGGCTGCAAAATTTACATCAGTGGTGATTCCGTTTCGGATGAGTGATGCATTCCAGGATACGGTGGCCATCGCCGGATTCAAGTCACAATACACCCCGTTGGCGGATCCCTTATATTGAAATTCGGTGCTGTAAAACGGGTAAATCGCGGTGCTCAGGCCCAGCAATTCCCTTAATTCAAAACCATAGGGGATATATATATCATAAGGGATAAGCAGGATGCCGCCCTGCCGGGTAAGGGTAATTTCATGGAAGACTTCCCCACGGTAGGGAAATTCAAAAGGCAGGGCGATGGTTTTTCTTTCACTGTATGAACTGTCGGGCAGTACTTTATTCTGCAGGGGAGCTGGAAATTGCGCCGCAAACCGGGTTTCGGTAAACGAGTTTTCCACAGGCAGCCACTTATAAGGGGCTGATCCGCCTGTAACACTCAGCTTATGCAGATAATCCACACCTATGGCAGCCGGGGGTAATATGGATGAGGAAATGACCGGACCGTCGAAGTCGGGAGTGAATACCACCGGAATTGCGATAAATGGTTTATCTATGGGTATATTCCGCTGAACGCCCAGGTGATCCAATTCGCCTTCATTATATTCATTGATGGAGAAATATGCGATTGACCCTTCGCTGGTAGATCCGGGGTCCTGTTCGCACACAACCAGAAAAAATGCTGCCAGCTTGCCACTCTCAATATGACTGAGTAACCGGGTGGCATCAATTCCGATTTCGATCTGTTCAGGATCAGCAGGACCGCGTCCTTGCATGGGCAGGGCACCTCCCTGATAATGAAACACAGGCTGGTCAAGAATGAATTGTGGCTCTGTGGCATCAGGGTCCTGTGATACCCCGGCGGTGATCCAGATTTTCGAACGGTCGGGATATCTGACCTGAGCCTTTAGCGTGAGGCGGGGTTGATAATCCTGGTGCGGCATGGCAACCACAACAGATTTCATCCAGATACCTCCCTGATCGGGATGCAGGGGCAGAATCCGGTAGGGAACATAGGCTCGCCCTTCACTTCCCCAGGTGTTGCCGTATGTATTAACCGTGATCAGTGCGCCGATTTCCCAGTCGGCCATGGAAACCTGTCCATCTCCATTGGTATCCAGGTCATTGGTGTATTTCCCGTCATTATTGAAATCGTATCGTACCGAATCATTGTACCCGGTAAAAGTCATGGCATGACCCACTGCATATCCGAACCAGGGTATCATGATCTTACCGGCCTCTTCAGTCCCCTCCGGTAATGGCCAGAATTGCAGGTCGAGCGTGGCAAGCTGAAAATTCGCCACTCCGCCCGGCTGATATTTTCCGATATGATCATACATCCAGTGCTTCAGGGTCCAGAGACCTTCCTCTGTGCTGACATCTATCGTGTAAAGGTCTTCAATACGATTGTGCATGCCCCGGTAATACCGGTAATATCCGCTCATCCAGCGCGATTCATTCAGGAAATAGTTTCCGTAATCGGTCCAGTTCGGACATCCGATAGCGTCGACCAGGTCCCAGCTTTCAAAATAGGATGCGCCTCTGTCAGGATTTCCACCATTCATCATGTTCCAGGAAAAAAACGCAGGCAGCCTGTTCTCTTCATAGGCTGCATCAAGGTTCCTCATGGCATTCAGCTCATAGGTAAGGCCAACTGCGATAGTTGCCGCCTGGTTGCAGCTGTATCCGAATTGAGTGAAAATGGCAGGGAAATGACGGTTTCTCGAATTATCCAGCTTGTAAGGCAACCCGGTTGATTTCAGGGCTTTGGGCAAAATGAGCCTGGGCAGCTGCGCAAGCCGCACACTGTCATAGTCCTGCCCTTTGGCCACCATTCCTGCGAAAAGAATACAAATACCAACCAGAATCTTCCTAAACATATTACCAATACTTCCTTACTTTCCGGCGATAAAGATAGAAATATTGCCACTCCCTCACCTCCTCACTCCCTCACCTCCTCACCTCCTCACTCCCTCACGAACATTTTCTCCTCCCTTTTGTTTAATTTTCATTCTCAATCTAAAACTCCTCCTATGAAATCGTTTATTGTTATCCTTCTCGCACTGATGAGCCAATTGGCTATTGCTCAGGAAACGCGCCTGCTCCGGAATCCGGCAATCAGCAGTAAACATATAGCCTTTGTTTATGCCGGAGATATCTGGACCGCAAATGTTGACGGATCAAATCCAACCAGGCTAACTGCTTTCCCCGGCGTTGAAACCGATCCGGCTTTTTCTCCTGATGGAAAATCGATTGCCTTTACGGCTGATTATGATGGCAATACCGATGTTTATACCCTCCCTTTGGAGGGTGGCACCCCTTTCCGGCTCACTTGGCACCCGGGAAACGATAATGTAGTGGGCTGGACCAACGACGGCACCAAAGTTCTGTTTGTTTCGGGGCGACAAAATGCTCCCTATCAAGCGCCTGACCATTTCTGGACTGTTTCTCTGACAGGTGGATTTCCTGAAAAATTCATTGTGCCGCGCGGAATAGTGGGTAAGTTTTCTCCTGACGGGAAGCGGTTTGCCTATCAGATGATCTTCCCGTGGGAAAATGAATTCCGGAATTACCGAGGTGGCCAGAATAATCCGGTCAGATTGATCGATCTTGCCACGCTGGATGTTGAAAAGATACCCTTCGATAATAGTAATGACAAGGATCCGGTTTGGCTGGGGAACAAGGTCTTCTTTCTTTCCGACCGCGATTTTTCCATGAATGTATGGTCCTATGATACGAATACCCGCCAATTAAAACAGGAAACATTCTATAAAGAATTCGACTGTAAGAATCTGGAAGGGGAAGCCGGTAAACTTATCTTTGAAAATGGCGGCTATCTCTTTACCCTGGATGCAAACGGCGGACAGCCGGTTCAGCTGCATATCACCATAAACGGTGATTTTCCCTGGATGCGCCCGCATTGGGTTAAGGTTAAGGATTATATTACATCTGTTGGAATATCCCCAACCGGCACACGGGCCTTGTTTGCTGCACGCGGCGATATCTTTTCCGCTCCGGCCGAAAAAGGAGATGTCAGAAACCTGAGCAACACCCAAGGTAGTGCCGACCGTGAACCATCATGGTCACCTGATGGAAAAACCATTGCCTGGTTCTCCGATGAATCGGGTGAATATCAACTTTTTCTGGCCGATCAGTATGGGAAGGTCAGTAAAAAAATCAAACTCGATAATCCTACTTTCTATTACACCCCGCGCTGGTCACCCGATTCAAAATACCTGAGCTATGCCGATGCGGGCCGTACTTTATATGTCATGGAGATTGCTACTAAAAAAGTTCAAATCATAGATAACGAAGGATTTGCTCATCCTCAAAGGATTATATATCCGGCCTGGTCGCCCGATTCCAAATGGATTGCCTATTCAAAAAGATTACAAAATGAATTTGCTGCCGTTTTTGTATGGTCAGTGGATCAGAAAAAATCATTTATGGTCACCGACGGATACTCATACAGCAATTCTCCTGTCTGGGACCGAAACGGCAAATACCTTTACTTTCTGGCCAGTATTGATTATGGCCTGAATATCGGCTGGCTCGATATGTCGTCGTACGAAAGGCCTCAGTCCTATTCAGTCTATCTGGCGGTACTCTCCAAAGATTCGGCAAATCCGATGGCACCGGAAAGCGACGAAGAAAAGGTAGGGGCGGACCTGCGGTCGCCCACCAAAAACGACGATGGGGCGAACCCGAAGTCGACCGATAAAAATGATGTAGGGGCGAACCTGCGGTCGCCCAAGAAAAAAGATGCAGGAACAACCCCTAAGTCGCCCGATAAAAAACCTGTCGAGGTTAAAATCGATTTTGAGGGTTTAAGCGACAGGATCATTGCCCTGGATATTCCGGCGAAATTTTTTACCGGACTGGAAACCGGTGAGGATGGGATATTGTTTTACAGTGAGGGCTCCCTGACTGAACCTGGAGTAACTGTTTCGAAGTATTCTCTGAAGGATAGGAAATCCACCAAGCTGGCTTCAGGGATCTCCTACTTTTCTCCATCTGCCGACGGAAAGAAAATGCTGTATGCCAATCTGACCGGACAAAGTTATATTGTAGATGCCGGGGCCGAATTAAAGCCGGATGCCAAAGCGCTGAATATTGCAGATTTTCAGATGAATATAGACCCTGCTGCGGAATACACTCAGATGTTCCGTGAGGCCTGGAGATATCAGCGGGATTATTTCTATGTTAAGAATGTTCATGGTGCTGATCTCGACTGGCTCTGGAAAACCTATTCACCCTGGGTGGCGAGCGTGCGTCACCGCGATGATTTTAATTACCTCCTCGATATTCTGGGGGGTGAAACATCAATCGGCCATTCATTTGTGGGTGGTGGTGATTTTCCGGCTGTAATTCGTGTACCGGTTGGGCTGCTCGGTGCTGATTATGAAATTGTAAACGGATTTTACCGGTTCAAAAAAATATTTAATGGCGAAAGCTGGAATGCGGGAATTAAAGCTCCGCTCAGGGGTCCGGGACTGAACGTTAAACCGGGAGATTATCTGCTTGCGGTGAATGGGAAGCCGCTCACCGGAAGCGTTGATGTTTATTCCCTGTTTGATCAGACTGCCGGCAAGCAAACGTTTCTCACGGTCAATTCAGTTCCCGAAATGAAGGGTGCCCGTGAAATCACAGTGGTTCCGGTAGCTTCAGAGGGAAGCCTGCGCCAGAATGACTGGGTGGAAAACAATCGTCGAAAGGTTAGTGAACTTTCCGGTGGCAAGCTTGCCTATGTTTGGCTGCCTAACACGAGTTTTGAGGGGTACCGCAATTTTAACCGGTATGTTATTGCCCAGAAAGATAAAAAGGGTATCATCATTGATGAGCGGTATAACCAGGGCGGATCGATCGGAGATTATTTCACGGAATTTCTCTCCCGCCAGCAAATAGGATATTTCAATAATCCCGTTGGCGACAAGCAGCCGTTTACTGCTCCCGATGCAGGGATATGGGGTCCTAAGGTTATGATTATTAATGAGATGGCCGGATCCGGTGGTGACTACCTGCCTTATTCTTTTAGAGTAATGAAGCTTGGCCCGCTGGTGGGTACGCGCACCTGGGGAGGCTTGGTCGGCATATGGGATGTCCCGAACCTGATCGACAATGGTTCCATTACGGCCCCGCGTGGAGGGTTTTATAATTTGGATGGCGAATGGGCCGTTGAAAACCAGGGTGTTGCACCCGACTATGAAGTGGAGGAAACCCCTTCATTAATAGCCAAAGGTCAGGATCCGCAGCTCGAAAAGGCTGTCCAGGTAGCCATGGAACTGCTCAAAAATCAGGAGGTTAAGCTGAAGCCGCAGCCGGCTGATCCGGTCCGGGTAAAACGGCCGGTGAGGTAGGCGGGAGGAGGTTGAGGAGGTTAAGGACGTTAAGGATGTTAAGGGTGTTTGAAAACCATGCGCAACTTCATGTTGATGTTTGCTGTCCTCTTGAGCCAGATCGCATTTTCTCAGGAATCTCCGAATTCAGCTAAGCAGAAAACTCCTGTTCATCTGATCAGTCTAACCGATACCAAGTCGAAGGGAAATCAGGTTTATCTTAATGAAATTCTTACCCGAGTGAGGATTGTTCCGCTTGACGGAATTAAGGATTTCTATATCAAGGAAGCTACATGGGTCAAAACCTGCGCTGATAAGATTTTCGTTTTCGACAGGGAACAGAATAAACTATTCATTTTCAGCTCCGCAGTGAAACCTTTACGACAAGTCCTGACTATGGGGAAAGGTCCTGGGGAAGTTTCAAAAGCCTGGGATTTTGATCTGGACATAAAAAACAAAACACT
Organism: uncultured Bacteroidota bacterium; assembly: GCA_942493265.1. Classification (GTDB taxonomy): domain Bacteria; phylum Bacteroidota; class Bacteroidia; order Bacteroidales; family UBA12481; genus UBA12481. Next base: position 4,599,127 of record OW818688.1, on the reverse strand, counting down.
TATTTTCGAAAGATATGAAATCCATGTTTTTTCCATTCAGCGGTTATCTTACCCGAAATAAGTGGGGCACACTATACAGTGATGCGTGTTCTAATGAAATATACCAGATTTCGCCTGGTGGGGAGAGCAATCTGAAGTATAAAATGGAATTCGGTGACCGGGCCTGGCCGGAATCCAGGAAAACTGAATTTTATCCTTTCTTTGATGAATTGCAAAAGTTTCAACTAGATTTTTTGCATAATTTTTACGAAGAAAATGAAGATGGTTGGTGCGTTGATCCGATGATTTATCAGGACCGCGTCAAAAAGTCAATCAATGAGGGAGCCGAAGTCAGAATGGACCCAAAACTCTGATTATCAATGCCGATGAAATCTAATATGATTTTAATTTTCTACTCAATTAAATAACCACCTCCTCACCTCCTCACTTCCTCACCTCCTCACTTCCTCACCTCCTCACTTCCTCACCTCCTCACCTCCTCACCTCCTCACCTCCTCACCTCCTCACTCCCTCTTTCCCTCAATCACCTTGTTCCCGGTGGCATGCAACCTGAACTCCACATCCCAGCCCTCCGGCCAGGCCGGATAGGTGGTCAGGGAGTCTCCTTCATATTGCAGCAGCATCCTCTGTAACGCAATCATGCCAACGGTTCCGTGGTCCTGGTCCGGACTCCAGTCATAGTTTGGTCCCCAAAAGGCCGGGAAACGGCACTCCGGATCACTGTGACTGAATTTATCGAGTACCAGGTTGGCCGCCTCATTGGCCAGTCCCAGGTATGCTGCCTGGATAGAACTGTGCTGCCAGCCTATATTTGAGCGGAACTTGCGCGTCACAAATGTGCTGATGCCTAAATCGATATCAGGCTTGCCAACACCGTATAACCGGAAGGGAAATACAGCATACAGTCCGGCATTTTCAATATTCGCTTCCTGCGCCGAATAGGCTGCCGGAGCAATGACCTTCTCGCCGTTGATCAATCGGGTAGGGATCTCCGGGACCGAAGCGAGGAGGTTTTCCCATTGTCTGCGTTTCTCCGGACTGATCTCCCCGATTTTCAGATCAAGCATTTTAGCCGTTACAAAACGCAGACCTGCAATGTCGGGAGTCGGATTTACAGCTGTCTGGTAAGTTTCCAATGCCTGAGCGGGTACAAACAGGATCTTTCCATCGATGTCACGGCGCCAGTGTTTATCAAAGAACTCAAGAATCTCCGAAACAAAGGGTACCAGAGTATCTTTTGCGAAAATTTCCGACCGGGTAAAGTCATAGTAATCGAGCATCATGAGCGAAAGTTCCAGTCCGCAGGTCCAATAGTACCGGATATAGGTATTCTCAGTCAACCCGTCAGGCATGCCGTCCCTTTTTACCCCGTAATTAGCGTTGGTCCAGGTGCCCCAGAAATTCATGGTCTCGGGATAATAGGCTCCCGTGTGCCCGTAGTATTTTTTAGTCGCAAACTGCCTGATCGGCATTGCCTTAATATACATGTCGAACAGCGGTTTCATCATTTCAAAATCACCTGATGCGAGCATCGACCAGTAGGGCAGACGGGTATTCTGGAACCAGAAAGGTCCGCCCCAGAGACGGAAGTCGGCATCAAAGCCATTCGATGACTTTCGCGCATAAGTATCAACAGTAAAAATCGATCCGTTGAATTTTATGGGTGAATGACCACGGCCACCACACGCATTGATATACCGCTGCAAGATGTATCCGCGGGTAATTGTGCTGACCTCTTCACTGATCTTGGGATCAGGCGATGAAACAAATATGTAACTGCGTTCCCAGAAGTTCTTCCACCATTCGCGATGGGCTTTCAACCTCGAATCAGCCGGTACGGCCTTTATTTTATTGATGCCATAGTTCAGTTCATTGATCCAGTCCTGCCCGGTGACAGCAAAGGATGTCAGGGGGTAAATGGCAATTGTACAGGTAGTTAATTTGTTTTGACTGGTTAATGCCATATTGGTTTCCGTATGGAGCCCCGTGCCTTCGATGGTGGCTCCGAAAGTCCGGTAAAAAAGAGGATCTGCTGCGCGATCGGCAAAGTTACCTAATGCCTGAAGCTGAAGATTTTCTTTCCATACGGACCTTAGATTTCGGTGATACCAGGTAAGCCGGTTGCCGGATGCCGGTAAAAACTGATCGGCTTCCTGATAAACCGGTTTTTCATCAGTAGATACCAGTCCATAAACACTCACCAGCTCATCCTTATTGGTCATGGCACGCCTGGCAGTTCGCCAGGGAAGAAGTTCAGTCCCGACTTTAACCGGTTTTTTGGCATTGATCACTATCTCCGCTATAGGGTGGTTGGCATCAACCCTGAGTGAAATTTCCACTTCCTCAGCCGGTTTTCCGGCATGGATCAGGATTTCGCCGTCGACCAGTTTGAGTTCCTGACGGAAAGGTTTTCCTGTAGTAAACGGACTGGGATCCAGACTGATCCTGATCTTTCCCAACTTTAATAATTGTCCGTTTTCACTCCATGCATCGGTTTTCGACAGGTATACGAAGAGATCGCCGTTGCCCTCCGCCCATACATTCATCCCGATGTCGCCGTTTCCAACAGGCATGGATCCGAGTGAATTCACCCCCGGTGTGGTCCATACCACATTATAGGCTGATGTTTTGGCCGTAATACTGCTTTCCTGTGCCCGAATGCCGGGACAGCATAGGGCAAAAATGCTGATGATGAGGTGGTAGCGGTTCATTTTGTGTTTCATTTTTCGGTTATTACAGTGTCTGACCTCCCCCTGCCCCCTCCTTAAGAAGGAGGGGGGTATTTCAACTGCCGGGCTTACAACAAATTCCTGCCAGAAGTAGCACCCCCCTCCTTTCTAAGGAGGGGGCAGGGGGAGGTCCCGGGCTTACAACAAATTCCTGCCAGAAGTAGCACCCCCCTCCTTTCTAAGGAGGGGGCAGGGGGAGGTCAATTACTCAGGGCGACCTCAGGTCGCCCCTACAAAACCCCTCACTCCCTCACCTCCTCACTCCCTCACCTCCTCACCTCCTCACCTCCTCACCCCCTCACCCCCTCACGTATCTTCTTCACCCCATCCACCATTCCCATAAATCCTTCCACCGGAATATACCCTGCAATGGAATTCCCCGATCCCAGGGCATAACCATTGGCAGTATTACGGTAGCGGGTGCCCTTTTCAACCACCATCCTGAAAATTTCATCATAGGAATGCAGACACAGATCATTCACATCAATTCCGCCCATGAGCCCGATCCGGCCGGAATAGCGGGTAATCCATTCATCGTAAGCTGCAATCTGGTCTTCATTCGAATGTTTGGCATCGATCCCGGCATCAATCAGATCTTCCATCACGGTAAAAATATTACCGCAACTGTGCAGCAGAAATTTTCTGTCGGCCCCGTGTACAATATCTATTACTCTTTTATATTGAGGAATAAGATGTTGCCTGATTACTGCCGGCTCAAAAAAGGTGGATGTTTTAAAACCGATGTCGTCGCCCATCCTGAAAAACACGAACAGGTCGCTGTATCGCCTCACCATTTCTGTCCATAAGGTGGCAAAGAGGTCTCCGATCTTCTTATAAAGATCTGCAAATAGTTCCGGATCAAGATATTGCATCACGGCTAGGTTCTCAAACCCCACCAGATCCTCACTGGTTTCAAATATTCCATATCCGCATCCGCCCCAGACTTTCATCCCGGTAGGTAAAATCGCGCGGATAGCATCCAGGTGGGGAGCATAGGTTTTCCAATAAAGTGCAGGGAATTCATCGAAAGGGTACCGTTCGAAATCGGCACGGGTTTGTATCGGGCCTGCCATGCCGCCGTTTATGGCGCCATGACCGGGTAAAAGTTCGCAGATTGCTGCCTCATAGGCAAATGAATCATAGGTCATATCCTTCCAGAACCCGCTGACAACTCGGTAATATTCCTCATAATCCTTTGGCTGGCTGCCCTGTATAGCCAGATCGCGACCAATCACTTTTTTGATAAACGGGGGATCAATGGCGTGCTCATACAAAGGCAACCGATCGGGTCTGCGATTATATAATACATCCAGGATATTATGGTAATCGGGTGTAAATGATTTTGTTGCCATAATCAGATGCCAGATCCGGTTAAAGCAGTGAGCAATTCTTTTTTTACTTTCCGATAGTCCGGAATGTCCTTATCATATTGGTCGAATGCCTGGAAAAGTTTGTCAATCAATTTGGAAGCCAGTTCAGGGTCCTTCTTTTTGAGCAGGTACAGCAGTTCATAGTCTTCCATCCCGATTCGGTGGGCTTCAAACCGCTGGCTCGACAGAGGGCCTTTTTTCCCCGGATAAACGATGTGTGAATCTCCGGCAGGAAGATAATTGGTAGGTCCGCCATGATTTCTGACCAGTTCTTCAAAAGGTTTGCCGCTGTGCATGTTGAATCCCCAGTGGAGAAATCCCTGGAGATCATATCTGGCGCATGCCCAGCCTACATATACCTGCCGAAGCCGCTCCTGGTCAACCAGCCGGTTTATCCAGGGCCCCCCCGGAATCAGGCACGTGTACACCCATACGGCATCGCCCGCAGCTTTCCGCTCCTCGAAAAACGGAATGTTCTTCTGATATTCCTGCACCTGGGGGCACCAGCAATCAACAATGCCTGACAGGCTCACGGTCATCGTGGCTTCGAGTATCCTCAGATCGGGTTTCAGCGATTTTAAAAATGCCACCGTGGCTTTGTACCGGTCAACATATTCATCTGTAGGCTCATCGAATACTCCCTGGTACCATCGTGAATCCCAGTCATTTTTTTTCATGAGGGCAATGATGGGCTCAGCCATCGACTGGATAATTTCCCTGCCCCTGGGTGATATGGCCGGTATTTCCAGCTTGTCTGCTGTGGGCACGGCTACCAGAAAGGCATCTGACTCCCAGTTGCGACGCCGGGCAAACGGAGCTCCCTGAATGGTGGTTAATCCTTCCTTCAGGAAAGTATTGATGTACCGGTCCAAACGCTGTCCGTAAAATTCGGCTACACTGCCGTCCGGATTAAATCTGAAAAAATCGCTCCAGATGAACCAAAATGTATTCTGGCGGCCTTTGGCCATCATCTGGGCATATTTGCGGAGCATGCCCCAAAATGGTTCCGACCATAGTTCAACATCATGATCGCTGCAAATGTTCCCGATATTGAGCCAGTTGATATAGTTGAGATGGGCCTGGTTCACCGGCGGAATTTCAACCGGGTAAACATTCACGGTAAATTCGAGTTTCCTGACTTGTCCCTTGGATGTGATATGTATGGTAAACAGCTGTTTGCCGGTCGGAAAATCTTTTCCGATCGGAATTTCCATCCGCAATGCCTGCGTGGTGGTAGTTGGGATATAGCCGGTTTGCACCGGATCAAGCGCTTCGAAAATCCTGAAAGGAGCTTTCCTGATAACATAGGGATTCGGCTCGCCGGTGAATTTCTCGGTTCGGCTGTCGAGACCGGTATTTTCAGTCACCGGAACATCGATCATAAAATACCAGTTTGCATAGAATTTGTCGAGCAGCCCTTTCCCTGTCATTACAAATCTCACCGGTTCCATCGGGATCAGATCTGTCATGAGGATGTTCACACCGGCAATACTTCCCTTGCAAACATCAACTGAATAAGAGGTTACGGATTTTTCGATTTTTGTGTCCGGATAAATGGGTGCGAGTTCATCATACATCGATATCTTAAATTCCGGCGGATCTTTCGGTCCGGTAAACCCCATCAAGATGAGCAGCATAATGCCTGCTATTGATTTTATAGTTCTCATGGTTTATTACTTTCCTTATGACGGTAAATAATGACTTTAACAGTCTCAATCGTGATGAGGCCTTCGGTAACAGTTTCTTCCAGAAACGGCATCAGCAGGTCGAGCTTTTCTTCCGTGTCAACTATCTCAATGATCAGGGGCATATCTTCCGATAAACGAAGAACTTTAGAGGTATGCAGGCGGCTGTTGGCCCCAAAACCCATTACCCCTTTCAAAACAGTAGCGCCGGCAAGGTTAAGCTCGCGGGCCTTGAGCACAATGGCTTCATACAGAGGCTTTCCTTTATAGGTATCCCCTTCACCGATGAAGATCCGAAGCAGTTTTCCTTGTTCTGGAAGTTTCATTTTCTATTTGATCAGGTTGAGTAATCCTTTGGCCATCAAAAATCCCCCGAATACCAGGATAATTCCCAATACGTTGGTAGCGAGTATGTTGGTAAGAGCCTGCCGGATTTCATTTTCCCTGAGCAGACTCATGGTTTCCAGTGCATAGGTGGAAAAGGTGGTAAAACCACCGAGCAGTCCGATAAACACAAATGACCGGTAGTTGGGTGAGATATTCCTGCTTTCGGATATTCCCCAAAGGAATCCGATGACCAGTGACCCCAAAAGGTTCACCATGAGCGTACCCATCGGAAATGTTCCCGCATAAACCTTATGGGTAAATCCTGCAAGTGCATAGCGGGCTAGTGTTCCGATGGCGCCTCCTGTCAGGAGCAATACTATTTTCATGAGTCAGTTATCTGTCAGCATCGGTATAAACCTTTTCACCGTTTATCCAGGTTTCTAAAACCCTGGTTTGCGGAACTTTAATCGGCTCGATTTTCATGATATCCTCTTCCAGAACAATGAAATCCGCCATTTTTCCGGGCTCAATGCTGCCCCGTTCATTTTCTTCAAAGCAGGACTTCGCCGCCCAGATGGTCATTGCCTTTAAGCATTCCTCCCGGGATAAAGCATTTTCCATCATCCAGCCGCCTGTCGGATAACCGGTTTGATCCATGCGGGCAAAACCCGCATAGAAGCCGAACAGCGGATTGATCCGCTCAATGGGAAAATCGGAGCCGTTGGGAATCCATCCATTTTGCTCCATCAGCTGTTTATAGGCATATGCACCCCTGATCCTTTCGGGACCCACGCGTTTTTCGGCCCAGTACATGTCGGAAGTGGCATGCGTGGTTTGTACCGAAGGTATAATATTGTATTCGCCGAAAACCCCGAAGTCATCCGCGTGAACGATCTGTGCATGTTCGATTCTCCAGCGGCGGTCGTTTTTAGTTTTCAGAATGTCTTTATAGATAGTCAGCATCAGCCGGTTGGCACTGTCACCGATGCAATGCGTTTCCACCTGGAACCCTGCATCATAGCATTTTTGGCAGATATCAGCCAGGTAGGCGGTCTCATTCACCTGCAGGCCTGATTTCTCAGGTGCATCGGCATAGGGCTGCAGCATCAGCGCTCCCCTGGAGCCAAGTGCCCCATCGGCATATAATTTTACCGCCCTCACATTCAGCCGGTCGGTTTTGTAAATTCCTTTGGAAACGAATTCCCTGAAGTTTTCATTGTTTGCCGTCAATACCGCATAAACCCTCATCTTCAAAGAACCTTCATTCTGCATTTTGTCCATCAGTTTCACGGTACCCGCATTCAGCCCGGCATCACCAACGGTTGTGAGTCCCACCGCAAAGCAATTCTTTTGAGCCTGCAGCAGGGCATCTGCTTCATCAGTGGGGCTTATGTCAGGTATAAGGTTGGAAACCAGACTCATGGCATTATCAACCAGCACTCCCGTCACGCGGCCGTTTTCTTTTATTATTTCTCCTCCGTTCACCACAGTATGCTGATCAATGCCGGCCAGCTTCAATGCCGCTTCATTTACCATGGCAGCATGGCCATCAATGCGGATCAGGTAAACCGGTTTATCGGGAAAAAGCCGGTCGAGTTCCGCCCGGTCAGGAAACTCCTTTACCGGCCAGTCATTCTGATCCCATCCCCGTCCCTGCACCCAGGCTGATGGGTTAAGCTTCTGATTTTCAACCAGCCGCTCGCATATTTCCGCAAAATTCGCTGATCCCACTAAATCCGCTTTCCGCAGGTTTCCCGCATACCCGGCAAAATGGCAATGTGCGTCATAAAACCCCGGATATACAGGCCTGCCGCCCAAATCAATTACTTTTTCCGAGGTAAATGCTCTTTCTATTTCTTTATTGCTTCCAACAGCTAAAAATTTTCCGTCCTTTACGGCAAAACTCTCTGCCATGCTGAAATTGCTGTCGACGGAATACACAATCGAGTTTTTAACAATAAAATCCGCAATTTCCGCCTGACGGCAGGATTGATTTGCAACGGATGCTATCAGAATCGCCATAATAAATGCATTTTTCATTTTTCGGAAAGCTTGTAGTTGTTAACAAAAATAGAAAATTCGGGCGTTGCATCATTTTTTAAGTGAAGATGCGTTAATTTTATACTATTAAGCCAAGTAATATCTATGAAATCCATAAAATCGCGACTTTCAGTCCGGAGTATTAAACTGATCCTTTTTCCGGTTTTTCTGGTTCTGATCATCGCCGGGTGCGATTATATTCTCCCCAACAAGCCACCCTACCTGGAGGTAACTTTTCCTGCCGACAGTGCCATCTATAATATCGGTGATGTTGTTAATTTTCAGGTAAATGCCTATGATAATGATGGCGATCTCCTACATGTGGTATTTACCCCGGCCAACTCACCGGCCTTTATTGATGAGACTACGCCATATTCCTATTCGTGGCAAACCGCCGGACTTGCGCAGGGGATTTACCGGGTAGAAATCAAGGCGATCGACAACGACGAAGAACCTTATATCCTTTCCGTTCCGATCCGCCTGCTTGGCAATCTCACTTCCCATGCCGGGAAGGATACCACCTTTACAGATTCCCGTACAAATTATATTCTCGAAGCCGAACTTCCGTATAACAGCACCGGTACCTGGTCAATCATTTCCGGTACCGGAGGCCTGATCTCGGATATTCATAATCCCAAGGCAACCCTTACCGGGATTTCCTGCCAGACTTACGTCCTTCGCTGGACCGTAAGCAATGGAATCAACCAGCTCACCGATGAGGTAACCGTCCGTTTTAATTATCAGCCCAGCAAGGCTGTTGCCGGTGGTGACCAGCTGGTTTCAGATGGAACTGCATCCACTATCCTTCAGGCTATTACCCCTTCAGATGGAGCTGGAATCTGGAGAATAGCTGCCGGTGGAACCGGTAGCTTTACGGATGCATCCCTTCCAAATTCAGCATTTACCGGCCTGCCCTGCGTGACTTATAGTCTGGTGTGGACCGTTTCAACCCCTTGTGCTGCATCATCGGATACCGTGGAGATCCGTTTTGACCAGCTGCTGATCACGCCCGATGCTGGTCCCGACCAGATATATTCCGATGGCCGCACAACAGCAGCCCTTACTGCCAATGCCCCTGCGGCGGGTTCCGGCGTATGGACGATTATTTCCGGTTCGAACGGAAGGTTTTCAAGCATAAATGATCCTAGAGCCACTTTCACCGGCCAGGTTTGCCAGTCGTATGTACTTCGCTGGACCCTTTCAACCCCCTGCGCCTCTAAATTTGATGAAGTTGCCATCGAATTCAACCATGTGCCTTCAATTGCGAATGCCGGACCCGATCAATCTTACAGCGACGGCCGCTTTGTCGTTAACCTGAATGCAACGGCCCCTGCAAGCGGAACCGGGATGTGGAGGATATTCAGTGGCGGAACGGGAACATTTAGCAGTGTTTCTCAGCCAAATGCCATATTTACCGGCCAGCCCTGCAATAATTACAAACTCGTGTGGACGGTTTCAACCGCCTGCTCCCAATCGGTGGATACTGTAAAAATCAATCTGGATCAATTGCTTGTAACCGCCAATGCGGGTACCGACCAGAGTTATACCGACGGCCGCTCTTCAGCCGTTATGGCCGCCACAGCGGCAGTCTCCGGAACAGGTGCCTGGTCAGTGGTTTCAGGGCAGAATGGCACCTTCGCCGATCCCGCTGATCCTAAATCCGTATTCAATGGCCGCCTGTGCCAGAATTATACCCTTCGCTGGACCATTACTACGGCCTGCGGACCGAAATATGATGATGTTCTGGTATCTTTCAGCCATACCCCGACTCAGGCAACTGCCGGACCGGACCAAAGCAAGGACGGACCTTTAAGAACCATCGTGCTTGCCGCAAATGATCCTGTTCAGGGAACAGGTATGTGGTCGGTAGTTTCAGGTTCCGGTGGTGTTTTTGATGATAATAACAACCCGCGCGCCCGCTTTACCGGCGAACCTTGTCAGAAATATGTGCTCAGATGGACCATCAGCACCCAATGCAGCAATTCAACCGATCAGATGAATGCCAATTTCACTGATCTGCCCTCTGAATCCTATGCCGGCGCCGATCAACGGCTAACCGACGGAACGATTTATACAACACTGACCGCCATTCCGCCGACTAATGGCACCGGACTCTGGTCCATCATTTCCGGCGGTGAAGGTACTTTCTCCGATCCTGGTAACCCGCATGCCATATTTGCAGGACTGATCTGCCATACCTATATTTTGAGATGGACCGTTTCAACCTCCTGCAGCTCCTCATTTGATGAGGTAACCATTGTATTGAACCGCGTAGATATCAATGCCGATGCAGGTGACGACCGCAGGATTTCGGACGGATCGCTTTCTGTAAATCTTCGGGGGAATGTTCCGGGTGCCGGTGTCGACGGAATCTGGACAATCGAAAGCGGCTCAGGTGGGTCGTTTGACGATGCAACCAGTCCCGGCACAATGTTTACCGGAATTGCCGGACAGATATATATATTAAAATGGTCATTGTCAAGTGCATGCATAGAAAACGCTGATCTTGTAACGATCGCATTCATTCCAAATCTGGAAATGTATGATGCACGGGATGAGAAAACCTATCAGGCTGTTCGAATCGGTAACCAAACCTGGATGTCGGAAAACCTGAATTATTCTGCCTCCGGAAGTCATTCCTATCAGGACGGCAGCGGCACGGCCTCGGTATACGGACGGCTTTACGACTATAGTACTGCCACAATTGCCTGTCCTTCAGGCTGGCACCTGCCAACCGATCTGGAGTGGCGACAACTGGAGGTGTTTCTGGGAATGGACGCCAGCACCTCGCTGCTCGAATGGTACCGCGGATTTAACGAAGGCGGAATGCTGAAGGATGTGGGTACGCTCTACTGGGAATCCCCAAATACCGGAGCTACAAATATTTCCGGATTTACTGCCCGCCCGGGTGGCTATCGTACGCCAACTGGCGTGTACGGTGGTTTAGGTACTCATGCGGGATTCTGGTCATCCACGGGAAATGCCAGCGGCAAAGCAATTTACAGGGTTCTCCATAAAGATAAATCCCAGATTGGACGGGATTGGTATGATAAGGGACATGGTTTTTCTGTGAGATGTGTAAAAAATTAACTTTGCCAATCATAAAACAGATCAAGCCCCGTTATATCACCGAATCCGGAATTTTATCACATGAAGTTTAAACACCTGACTTTTACCGGCATCGTAATGCTGGTGCTGTTTTTCTCCTGCCAGAAGGACCCGATCATCAATCCGGATGCAAAGCTGGAGTTTTCATCGGATACGGTACTGTTTGATACCATCTTCTCTACAATAGGCTCTACCACAAAGAATTTCAGGGTTTATAACAAACATTCCCAGCCGATCCTCATCGACCGGATAGTTTTGGCCGGTACGAAAGGTTCCAGTTTCCGGCTGAATATCAACGGGAGAATGACCAGTGAGCTGGAGGATATTGAAATTCCTGCCAACGACAGCATTTTCATCTTTGTGGAGGTAACCCTGAACCCAAATAATCTGAACAACCCGATGGTGGTTCAGGATTCCGTGATTTTTCAAACTAATGGGAATTCCCAGGATGTGGATCTGATCGCATTCGGACAGGATATGCATCTGATTAATGGTCAGCGGTTTAAAACCCAAACATGGGTCAACGACAAGCCCTACCTGATTTATAATTCAATGCTGGTTGACAGTCTGGAAACCCTCACCATCAATCCGGGAACCCGCCTCTATTTTCATAAACGATCAAGTATGCTGGTTCAGGGTACCCTGTTGGTTAACGGTACACTTGAGGAGCCGGTTAGTTTTCTCGGCGACAGGCTGGAGCATGATTATGATGAGTTGCCCGGACAATGGGGTGATTACCGGGTATTTGAAAACGGATCGACGTATATTCTCGGCGGGATACATTTTCTCCAGGGCAGCAAGGATAACGTAATTAAACATGCCGTCATTAAGAATGCCATGAAGGGCATTCAGGCAGACACGCTTGCGAATCCATCAAAACCGACCCTCACAATTTCCGATACCCGGATTGAGAATATGTCGGTTGCCGGGATTTATGCACAGAGCACCACCATCCTGGCCAGCAACTGCCTGATTGCCAATTGCGGGTCGTGGTGCGTTGCCCTTACGCTCGGCGGTTCGTACGAGTTTTATCACTGCACCCTTGCAAATAATTATGGGTACGGTACCCGAACCGAACCTACCCTCATGCTGAACAACTTTCTCATTTATGAGGGCACAGCTTATGTATACCACCTTTATAGTGCCTTGTTTGCCAATTGTATAATCACCGGCAGTCGTCCGATGGAAATTGAGTTTATCAATACGGTGAATAAAAAGCCGGTTCCGGGCCAGTTCAATTATGTTTTTGACCACTGCCTGGTTGCAGTGGATACCATGAATACCTCCGATGCCACAAAATGGATCAATGTGGTCAAAAATCTTAACCCCCGGTTTGATTCACTGAGCTATACGAATCGGAATTATCAGCTCGACAGCCTTTCGCCGGCCCTCGACCGCGGGAATCCGGTATTTGCACAATATTTTCCTCTTGATCTGCTGGGATTCAGCAGGCTATCGGATGCCGGCCCCGACATAGGATCCTACGAACGGCAAACCAAGTGACCTATTACTAACCCCGGACTTCAGGCCGGGGATTTTCACCCCCTCAGAACCTACACCTACCCATCCATGAAGTACCTCGGAATTTTATTTCTCTCTGCACTCCTTCTGGCAGCTTCCTGCGAAAAGCAACCCCCGTCAGGGATTACTGATCCCAATCCCCATTACCGGGTGATGTTCTATAATGTTGAAAATCTTTTTGATGCGGTTAATGACCCGCTGATCAACGACGAGGAGTTCCTGCCCGGAAGCCAGAAAAAATGGACCGAGGCCCGGTATCAGGACAAGATTGATCATATCGCCAAGGTAATCAGGGATCTTGGCAACGATACCCTTCCGGTTCTGGTAGGATTGTGTGAGGTGGAAAACCGGAAAACCGTTGATGACCTGATATCCGGATCGATTTTGAAAGGACTGGATTACAAGGTTATTCACCAGGAATCACCGGATTCCCGCGGGATCGATGTAGCCCTGCTGTACCGCTCACGCTATTTTCAATTGCTTGACTCCCATTTTATTCCGATCCGGTTTCCTTTTGATACAGCCGTCCGTACCCGCGAGGTATTGTATGCGCACGGTATTCTGGGAGGCAAAGATACCCTGCATGTGTTTGTGAATCACTGGCCTTCACGTTCCTCAGGTGAAGTTCAAAGCAGGCCTCTGCGTGTGTTTGTGGCCGAAACTGTCCGTTCCCGGGTGGATTCGATTTTAGCCGTCAGTCCGAAAGCACAGATCCTGATTACCGGGGATTTCAATGATTATCCGGAGGACAAGAGTATTGTTGACGGACTCAGGGCTTTTCTGACATTTGAAAGTCCTGCCAGCGGCCACCTGTATGAGCTTACCCATGGGCTGAAGGATACCCCGCCCGGCGGTACCTATAAATATAAGGGATCGTGGGATTACCTGGACCATATGGTCGTTTCCGGATCGGTTCTGGATACGACCCGGGCATTCTATTCAAGGCCTTCCGATCTGCATGTTTTTCAGGCTGATTACCTTTTGACGGAGGATAAAACGAACCTGGGCGATCAGCCACTTCGCACCTATCTGGGGAATTTCTATCAGGGGGGATATTCCGATCACTTACCCATCTACCTCGATTTGCACTACAGGAGATAAAAATTGCTCGCGGACAAGTGGTTTAAGATTTGCACGCGGATTTTCGCGGATCCCTTCGGGAACGCGGATTTTCGCTGATTTTTAAAATATTAAAAAAATCCGCGTTAATCCGCGCTGCGCAGCATCCGCGAAAATCCGCGTGCCTCTTCAAGACATCATCCGCGTGCAATTCTTACTTCTTTGCCACACTGTATCCGAAAGTCCCGATACGCTTGCCCATGACGCAATAACTCCCATGAACATATGCGATCAGCCCGGAATCCAATATGTTAAGCTTGCCGGTGTCAGCGTTGATGAGCTTCTCATTGACCTGTATATTCACCACCTCGGCCAGAAACATGTGATGCGTTCCCAGCTCTTTGATTTCGGTCACCCGGCATTCAATATTCACGGGCGATTCCATAACAATGGGCGCCTTTACCAGTTTAGCCGGTCCGGGCGTTAGGTTGACCTCTTTAAATTTATTGAAATCCCTGCCTGATCTCACCCCGCACCAGTCAACCTTTTTGGTCATCTCGATGGTAGTCAGGTTAATGACAAATTCTCCGGTGCGTTTAATGATCGGATAGGAGTGCCTTTCGGGCCTTACCGATATATAACACATTGGAGGATTGGTGCATATGGTTCCGGTCCAGGCAATCGTAACCAGATTGTATTCACTTTCCGTTTCACCACAGCTTACCAGTACGGCAGGTACCGGATACACCATCGTTCCCGGTTTAAAATCAGTCTTCATGGTTCTTTTCTTCTAAAGGTAACGGTTTTTCAAATCCGGGTAATGGATTCAATCCCAGTTTAGTGCCGGTTTCTATCATCAGCGACCAGGCTTGTTCACGGTCATTATGGATAACCCCATCGAGTATGGCATCCCGGATTGCATTTTTTATGTCTCCAACCGGACGGCTGGGGGGAATTCCGAATGCTTCCATGATCTCCTCACCGCTAACCGGTGGCTGCCAGTTGCGCATGCGGTCCTTTTCCTCAATTTCGACCAGTTTTTGCCTGACCAGCTGAAAATTTTTCAGGTACCGCTCCACTTTATCCTTGATTCCGGAAGTTATGTCAGCTTCGCAAAGCGTCATCAGTGCATCGATATCGTCACCGGCTTCAAACAGCAACCGGCGTACCGCTGAATCGGTTACAATTTCCTGCGAAAGAACTATCGGCCGCATGTGGAGGTTAACCATTTTCTCCACAAACTTCATCTTTTCATTCATCGGAAGCTTCATTCGCCTGAAAATCTGCGAAACCATCCGCGATCCGAAATGATTATGGCCGTGAAAGGTCCATCCCGCCTCAGGATCAAACCGCTTGGTGGCTGGTTTGGCAATATCATGGAGTACCGTGGCCCATCTCAGCCAGAGGTCATCGGTGTGCTGACAGACATTATCCACCACCTTGATGGTGTGCAGGAAGTTATCCTTATGACGGACCCCCTTGCGCTCTTCCACCCCTTTCAGTGCATGGAGCTCGGGAAAAACGATCTGAAGAAGGCCGGTGTCGTCCAAAAGCCTGAACCCGATTGATGGTTTGGCCGACATGATTATCTTATTGAGCTCATCGGCTATGCGCTCTGCCGATACGATTTCCATCCGCTCACGGTTCCGGGTGATCGATTCAATGGTATCCAGAGAAATGTGAAATTTCAGCTGAGTGGCGAATCTTACCGCCCGCATCATCCTTAATGGGTCGTCTGAAAAGGTGATATCCGGATCCAATGGCGTGCGGATCATCCCGTTTTCTAAATCCTGAAGCCCGCCGAACGGATCGATCAGCTCTCCGTAATTCGACTCGTTCAGACTGATAGCCAGTGCATTTATGGTAAAGTCGCGGCGCTTCTGATCATCTTCCAGCGTTCCCAGCTCCACTTCGGGCTTGCGGGAGTTGTGGCTATACGATTCGCGCCGGGCTCCCACAAATTCAATGTCAAGATCTTTATACCGGATCATGGCCGTGCCAAAATTCTTGAAAACCTGAACCCTTCCGACACCAAGCTTTGCGGCAACCTTTTCGGCAAGTTCGATCCCGTTACCAACTGCCATGATGTCAATATCCTTGGATGGGCGATGCAGGAGCAAATCTCTCACATATCCCCCAATTACGTAAGCATCAATGCCTTCGGCGGCGGCTATCCCGGATACAATTTTAAAAACAGGGTGCTTTAATTCTTTTGCTGGAGAAAATGTCATATCGTTATTTAAGGCTGACAAAATTACCAATTTTTAGGTGCCGGAGATAAAGGCACAAATATTGATATATACAACAATGTAAATAATTAAATTTGCACACGAAAAGATATTGACTTTAAACAATCGTGTTTTATTTTTGTCTAATAACTTTGAAAGGAAGGTAAAGAAATGTCACTTGAGCATCTAACATTGGAAACGTTTAAACAGAAAGTTTTTGACTTCGAAAAAAACACTGAGTGGAAATTCGAAGGCAACCTTCCTGCAGTAGTGGATTTTTATGCAGATTGGTGCGGACCGTGCAAAACGGTAGCACCTGTGCTTGAAGATCTGGCAGTTGAGTATAACGGAAAAATTAATATATTTAAGGTAGATACCGAGGCTGAAAGGGAATTGGCCAGCATGTTCGCTATACAGAGCATACCGTCGATATTGTTCATTCCTATGGAAGGACAACCTGCAATGGCTAAAGGAGCCATGCCTAAGGAATCTTTTAAACAGGCATTTTCAGAAGTACTAAAAGTTGATTTGGATTAGGTTTGTGATTTTGGTTTGTTTGGTTTGGGTTTAGCCGGCCGGGGATTTTTTCCCGGTCGGCTTTTTTTTTGTGGCATATCCTGCCGGCGATAGCGCTGGAATATCAGTCTTTAAGGAGTGCTGTTAATTGATAATCAGTGAAATAGTTGAAGGCTGTGTAAACATTTTGCAACAGGGAATGTTTCATTATTGTTCTTAACCAATAATTTAAACTATACTGTTATGAAAAAGTTAGTTCTGTTGCTGGCTATTACATTCATTGCAACCAGCGCCTGGTCGAAAGATAAATCAAAAGACGACCGTTCGTACCGTATTCCCTTGATCGGTGAAAAAGCTCCTTCTTTTACTGCGGAATCAACAAATGGCATTATACGTTTTCCTGCTGAATTTGGCCGTTCATGGAAGATATTGTTCAGCCATCCTCAGGATTTCACCCCGGTGTGTACCACCGAGATTATGGAACTGGCACATATGCAGGACCAGTTTAACAAAATCGGAGTCAAGCTCCTGGTGATCTCAACCGATTCACTTTACCGTCATCAGCAGTGGAAGGAATCCATGGAAGGAATCCGGCTGAATAACCGGGAACCTTCAAAAATTAAATTTCCGCTGGTGGCAGATGCCGGTTTAGCCGTTTCGAAGGAATACGGCATGATCCATGCTTCAACAAACACTACCGACGCCGTTAGGGGAGTATTTATAATCGATCCTGATAATATCATTCAGGCAATCTATTTCTACCCGATGACAATTGGCCGGAGTACAGATGAGCTCCTGAGGTTTGTGACTGCCCTTCAGGCAACTGCAGGCAAAAAGGTTTCAACTCCGGTAAACTGGAAGCCCGGCGGTGATTTTATTGTGGGTTACAATCCCCGCACCGACCTTACAAAGCCAGATGTTCTTCCCGATGGATTTTATAGCCCGGTGTGGTACATGACCTTCATGAAGGCAGATAAATAATTTTCTTTAACAAGGAATTTTTATCTTTGTACCGTCCTCTAAGGGGGTGCCTTAAAATTACGGGCTGAGATCATACCCTTAGAACCTGATCCGGATAATGCCGGCGAAGGGAGAGTGGCCACGAGGACTTATGGCCTGGCTATAATTGTAAATTACGATGTTTAAAAGGATTGCGCTTTTAGCAGCATCCTGCTTCGTTTTTCTGGCGGCTTCGGCTCAGCTGGCAATTACCGGGACAGTTACCGACGAACAGGATCAGCCCCTTGCAGGGGCAAATGTAGTGATTGAACATACCCTGCTGGGTGTGATGACCAGGGCTGACGGAACATTCAGCCTTAAAAACCTTCCCCCCGGAAAATATACCCTGTTTTTTTCCTTTGTGGGATATCAAAAGCTGGAGTACCGGTTGGAACTGGCAGCACCGGCAAAAATCAGTGTTCGTTTGCAACCCTCACAAGTGCTGGGAGATGAGGTGATTATACGTGGAATTCGCGCCAGTCAGAAGGATCCGGTGACCTATACCAACCTGAGCAGTCAGGATCTCCGCACGGATATTCAAACCCGGGATGTTCCGTTTTTACTCCTGAATACCCCTTCCGTTGTGGCAACTTCCGATGCCGGAACCGGAGTCGGATATTCAGCACTGAGGATTCGGGGAACCGATCCGTCCAGAATCAATGTTACCATCAACGGAGTTCCCTTTAACGACAGTGAATCCCATGAGGTGTATTGGGTGGATATTCCTGATATCGTTTCTTCAACCGATAACATACAGATCCAAAGGGGAGTAGGTTCTTCAACCCAGGGTGCTGCCGCTTTCGGTGCCAACATCAACTTTCAGACGGTTGCACTGAATCCGACACCCAAAGCTGAGCTGAATTCCGCTGCCGGATCATTCAATACCTGGAAAACGTCCCTCAATGCCGGTACCGGCCTGATCAATGACCACTTCAGCATGGATGTGCGTCTCTCAAAAATCCATTCTGACGGATTTATCGACCGCGCATTCACCGACCTGAGTTCAGCCTATGTTTCAGGTGGTTATTTTTCAAAGAAACACATCATAAAGGCAACCTTCTTTACCGGTAAAGAACGTACCTACCAGGCATGGGGTGGGGTGCCTTCGGAAATGTTGCAGAGCAACCGAACCTATAATCCTTATACCTATAAGGATGAAGTAGATGATTATCAGCAGGATAATGCTCAATTGAGCTGGTCGGGACAGATTAATCCAAACCTGGATTTTTCAGTTGCCCTGCATTATACCGGTGGCTCCGGGTATTACGAGCAATTCCGCGAAGGGGAAACACTTACAGATTACCTGATAAATCCGGTGATTCTTGGGGGGGATACCATTACGGAAACCGACCTGGTGCGCCGGAAATGGCTGAATAATGATTTCTATGGTGCTGTATATTCCGTGAATTACCACCGGAAACAATTCTCACTCACTGCAGGCGGTGGTTTGAACCAATACGCGGGTGATCATTATGGTCGCGTGATCTGGGCGAAATTTGCTTCTGATGCTCAAACTGACCATGAATATTATTTCAGCCGCGGGGTAAAATCCGATGCAAACCAATTTTTGAAAATCAATTACCAGTTTCTCCCAAAAGCAGCTTTATACGCTGATATCCAGTATCGTTTCATCGATTACAAGATTACCGGCACCGACGATAATCTGAGTAATATCACGCAAAAGCATAAATACCAGTTTGTTAATCCTAAAATCGGCCTGAGTTTCGAAATCTCGGATAACCAGCGGTCATATGTGAGCTATGCAATGGCCCATCGCGAACCCACACGCGGAAATTTTATTGATGCACCTGCCAATCAGGAGATTAAGCCCGAAATTCTTCGCGATCTCGAACTGGGCTATCAAGTGGATGCCCGCCCGATTTCGGCAAGTTTTACCGCCTACTGGATGGATTATACTGATCAGCTGATCTTAACCGGTCAGATAAATGATGTCGGAGCTCCGATCATGGTGAATATCCCGTCGAGTTACCGGTCGGGACTGGAAACGGCGGTCCGCATCAATCCGGTCAAGTCGCTCCAGGTGGAAATGAACCTGACCCTCAGCAGAAATAAAATCAGGGATTTCACCGAATATGTGGATGACTGGGATACCTGGGGACAGCAAACCTCGAGCCTCGGCACCACCAGTCTGGCTTTTTCTCCGGAAATTATTACCGGTGGTCGGGTTACCTGGCTGATCCTGGATGATCTGCGGTTTATTCTGGACAGCCGGTATGTAGGCCGCCAGTTTATTGATAACACTTCGGATATCTCACGTTCACTGGATCCCTACTGGATCAATAACATTTCCATAGCCTGGACCCTGAAGCCATTAAAAATAAATGAGATAGTGCTGTTCCTGCAGGTTAATAACGTATTCAACCATCAATATGAAACCAATGCCTGGGTGTATAGCTATTACTATGAGGGCCAGCGAAATAAGATGGATGGATATTTCCCTCAGGCCGGCATCAATTTTATGGGAGGCATCAGGATTGACCTATAGCCAGATTCCTAATCCGATAACCGGAATGGAGTAGGGGATATACCGGATAAACCTGTCGTTGGCATATTTCTGAAGCTGGGCACCGGCCTGGGCGCTGATGTACAGGCTCCACTTGTTGCCGAAAAGGAACGAGAATCCGGCCTCACCACCAATTCCCAGTAAATAATACTGGTTCAGTTTATTGTAACCCGGGGTCACTACCGGACCGATAAAAAATCCGCGGTGCCCCTCTTCGCTGTTTTTCAGGGCCAGGTGAAACGGTGCTGCAATTTCCAGACCGATATTCGCCAGAACTGCCGGATAATTCTCGGGACGCACTTCAATATCGCAGATAGTGTGCAGCCGGAGAGCCCAGTGGCGATTGATGGCATATTTGATGGAAATCGGAATCAGATTAATATCCCAGGCATACTGACCGTACTCGTTAAACAGTATGGGATTGATTCCGGGCTGGATACCAATGAAATACTGAACCGGCCGGATCTCCGGTTTCGGCTCCTCCTGCGCTCCGGCCAGAAGGGTAAACTGCAGAAGGGCTGCAAGTACTAATAGCTTGATTCTCATATCTTTTATTTTTTTTCTACTTTTTCAACAATCTTTTTGCTTCGGGAACCAAAACACCTGCCCAGGCACGATAGCCGGCAGCAGTGAGGTGAATGGCATCATCCGACATAAGACCTTCAGCCAATGTGCCGTCGGGGTTGATGAACAGTTTATCCAGGTTTTTGTAAAACACATTTTTCCCATTGCCCAAACCATGGATACTTTCATGTATCTGTTTGTATTTCTGACGGTTGGGGTCCTGATTGTTTTTCCCGGTGGGTAGTGGCCCGAATAAAATGATTTTAGCTGACGGAACCTTTTTTTGAATAGCCCTGACGATTGCGTGAATTCCGTCGGAGATCTCCTTTGCTGTATTGTCATTGAAATTGTTGACACCAATCTCCAGTACAATCACACGGGGTTTGATATTGTTGAAGTTGCCGTTCTGCACTCTCCACAAAATATGCTGTGTGCGATCGCCTGAGATGCCGAAATTCGCGGCATTGAGGGGTTTTAAAAGAGAATCCCATACTTCCGGAACAACTGCCCATACGGTGCGACCTTCGCCGCCCCATCCCTGTGTAATTGAGTTTCCGAGCAACACCAGATCTACCTGGCGATCCGTCCCTATTTTATTCATGGCTTCAAACTGACTGTACCAGTCCTTGCCTTCGCCCCATCCGGCTGCGGCGCCACGGCATTCGGCACCGGGTGCTGCCAGAATCGCTGTATTAAGGTATCCGGAACCATGCATTTTATCTTTATAAAAAAGGGCGCGATATATTTTTTCAACCATGATGGAAGCTCCGATCGAGTTCGGATGGATTTCATCGGGGAAAGTCCATTTATAGGGCAGCAGCTCGGTATACAAATCGATGTACTGGGTTTTTGTTTCCTTGGAAATGTTCCTGATGATCGGGATAATCCGGTCCCTGACAATCGAATCGGTAATGCCCCATTTGTCACCGAAAACAGGTACAGGCAAGGCCAGCAAAATCCTTGGTTTTGAGGCCAGTGATTTAAAGGTCATGATCATATCGGTATAGTCCTTCTCAAATTCTGCTGCATATTTCCAGTTCTGCGGTTTTGAATCGTTGGTGCCGAGTTTGACAATAATGATATCGGGGCTGAATTGCAGAACTGCTTTATAATCAGGTTCATTCCAGTAGGGTTTGTCGCCTTTTCTTAGCATGGTGGCACCGGATACGCCAAAATTTCTGACCTCATATCTTGCGCCAAGCCAGGCTTGCAACTGCGCGGGGTACGACATCTTGTCGCGGTTGTTGATCCCTGATCCGTAAGTTATGGAATTGCCCACACAGGCTACTTTTACAATCTGGGCTTGTAGTAAGGGGAAGCTCAGTAAAAAGGCTAAGAATATGACTATCAGTTTTTTCACGTTTGAACCTGAATTAATATTAAGTAGAGTAATGTACAAAAAAAAGCATCCGGGACTTTCGGTCCCGGATGCTTAATATATTATAGGGAGGCAGTATTATTTACCGCATTTAAGATCCACTTCGATCTCATATTTTGCATTTTCCATATACTGGCCAACCATTGCTTTCTTGAAAGATGCACAGGCATTGGTTTTGTCGCCTTTACCTTTGTAAGCCAAACCTACCTCAAACCAGAATTTGGCTTCTTTTTCAGGAACGTCCTCTTCAATGGCGATTCCTTTATTGGCGGTTTCAATTGCTTTGTCCCATTGGGAAAGACCGTTATAAGCCTTGGCCAGGTATGCAATTGCATCCTTATTGGTTGGATCATACAGGAGCGACTTTTCGAGGTTGGCTGCACCTTCATCGAATTTGTTTGTGTTAACCGCTTTCGAACCTTTGGTGAGGAAATATTTTAATCCTGATTGCTGTGCCTGCCTGGTTTCATTAGGGTTTTTGCTCACGGCCATACATTTCTGAATGGCTGCTTCAACTCCGGCAGCACTGTCGGCTTCCTGGAAGATTTTCATCTGAACCAGCCATACCGTAGCATTTGCGGTATCCATCTGCAAAGCCAGATTCAATGTTTCCTGTGCCTTTACAGGTTCTTTTTGAGTCAGAAAGGTGTTGGCCTGCATGGCATATATACGCACCAGGGCCGGGTTGGCTCTTTTAATTACTTCAGTATTATTGGTTTCCAGTCCAAACTTAAGAGCTTCCTTGAAATTAACAACAGCTCCTTCCAGGTTTTTGTCCCTGGCCTGATTGGTGGCGAGATTGTAGTAGGTTTCTGCAAATTTTGAACGGGCAGCGGTTTTAACCGAATCAGCAGGCGCACCGATTTTCCCGCAAAGCTCTATGCAGGATTCAAGTGATTTAACTGCTGCCGCAGGATCAGTTTTCATAATCTGGAGAGCAGCGTTGTAAGCAGTCTTAGCTTCATTTACATCCTGGGCCTGCATGACCTGAATCGAACCGAAACAGAAAATGCCTAAAAGCGCAACACGGATCAGTTTCTTTCCTTTCATCATTAATACCTTTTATTAGTCAGTTTATTAGTCAGTTAGTATTTTTATCGGTCGTAAAGATAGAAAAGTCTCCCGAATTGAAAACAACAATCTCTAGTCAATCAACGTGTTTAACAAAAATTAAGACTCATCAGGGCTCCATTTCACCCAAAATTTTCTCTACCTCTTTCTCCGCGGTATGCAATTTTTTCTTGCATATTCTTACCAACTCATTCACCCGCTTTAGCTTGTTTCCCAAATCGTCCACATCGAGATTCTGATTCTCAATTTTCTTCAGAATGGACTCGATTTCCTCAATCGCCATCCTGTATGTCACCACTTTATCTTCCATAATCCAATTTTTTACCGTTCTGATTAACTAATACCCGTAAACCTTGCCGGTGATTTTCCCGACCTCCACCCTGATGATGGCAACATTCCGTATGGAAGGCTCTGAGAATTCATATGATTCGCCCGAAAATTTTATCATGAACAATTGCATGATCCTGTATTTCTCTGCATAATCTTCAATAAAAACTGCCTTCCCGAAAATATTGACGCTTTTAAACTTCATTCCCCAGGAGCAACCTACCTCTTTGTGGCGGTGAAACAACTCATTCCCGATATTTATATTTATGCATACATTGGGATTCGCAGCCAGAACCTCTAGTTTATGCCCTTCGGGTGCCGCATGCAGATATAACACGCCCGGCTCATTGGCGAAATTCATGGGGAGAACATAGGGAATATTGTTTTCCGACATGCCGAGGTAGCACACCTGGGCATCATTGATGATATGCTCTATCTCCTCAGTTTTCGAAAGTATTCTAGGTCGAAGGTTCATATTTCTTATTTTTATTGGATCGATAAGTCATTGCTGGCAATAACCGAATTTATTTGTCCGTCAGATACCTGTGTAATCAGTTTATCCCCGGTTTCCACCTGGCTGACAGATTTTACCGGCTTTCCATTTTTCAGGGTAATGGAATATCCCATTTTCAGGATATTCACCGGATCTTTCAGTAGGGAAATCTGCTCAAAACGGGCCAGTTTGTCGTGGTGTACCCTGAAATACTGACCTGTGGAAGTTTTGAACCTCACCAGCACCTGGGAAAGGGCGAGTTCGCGGTAATCGGTGAATCCTTTTACCCGAATCCTCAAACCCTCCATGATCCTGACCACTGTATTCTTCTCATCCTGCAGCCAGCTGCGCGCAATATCAATGGTTGACTGCACGGAATCATCCAGCCGGATTTCAAATTCCTCCACCCGGCCAATAATAAATTCGGCCACCGCAGTTGGTGTTTTGCATCGTGTATGTGCTACCAGGTCGATGATGGAGTCGTCCTGCTCATGGCCGATTCCGGTAATCACCGGTAATGGAAACTGGGCAACGTTAAGCCCCAGGTCGAAATTGTCGAAACTGCTGAGGTCAAGCTTCGATCCTCCTCCCCTGATAATCACCACGGCATCAAAGAAACTGCCATAACCGGCAATCGCATCTAGGGCAGCAATAATGGAAGGTCCCGTTTCTTCACCCTGCATCACCGCCGGGAAAAGGCGGGTGTAGAAAATATATCCGGATGGATTTTTAACCAGCTGGTCGTTAAAGTCGCCATAACCGGCTGCAGTCGGAGATGAAATAATGGCTATTTTCTGAGGAACCATCGGCATTTCCAACTCTTTGTTCATCTCAAAAACTCCGGCTTCTTCCAGTCGACGAATGATCATCTGACGTTTTCTTGCCAAATCACCAATGGTGAAGCTTGGTTCTATATCTCTTATATTCAGGCTTATTGAATACAATTCATGAAATTCGACATCCGCTCTGACCAAAATTTTAATCCCGGGCTGGAGTTGCTGTCCGGTGGAGGATTCAAAGAAAGGCCTGAGCATCCGGTAGGCTGATGCCCAGATTGTTGCCCGGGATTTAGCGAGAATTTTATCGCCATCCGGCTCCTTTTCAATCAGTTCCAGGTAACAATGACCATTCCGGTTCACCGAAAAGTCGCTGATTTCCGCCACTACCCAAATCGGTTCAGGAAACCCGGATTGTATCCTCAAACGGATCTGCCTGTTCAGTTCAAAAAGTCCAAGGGGTTCCTTGTCCGCCATGCTGATCACTTGTGAAATTATTCGGAGATTTTTACTACCCGCTGCTGATGACGCGCAGTTTTGGTAATGATCCTGAGAAAATAGATGCCGCTCGGAAGATTCTGAAATTCGTTGATTTCTAACTGATTAATCGACGTAAAGCCCACTTTCATGGGTTTGGTGTAAATCAATTCTCCGGTTGTGGTGAGCAGTTCAACGGTAATATCCTGACTATCATGCGAGTAAAAATCTACGATTAACTTATCGGGAGAAGGATTGGGGTAAACCCGGAATAGTGATTCATTATCGAGTTTGATCGGATCGATCCCCTGAACCAGGAATATGGCTTTGCCATAATCGGGGATTCCATATCCAAGCAGTGAATCAGGTGAATTTGCCAGTGAAGCGCTCTCCTGAATGGCATGGATGATTTCCATGGGACTGCGCGACCGGTTGGCCTGCCACAGGCAGGCAGTGAATCCGCAAACCAGCGGGCAGCTGAAGGAGGTGCCGCTGCCGCGGATAACGCTACCGTCGGTATTAACGAGAGCGGTATATTGACCCTGGCCAGTAACATTGGGTTTCACCCGTCTGTCAAAAGTAGGTCCGGTTGAGCTGAAATAAGCATATTTCCCCAGTGAATCAACAGCACCGATAGTCATCACACTATCTCCATCTGCCGGCGCAGTGATGTAATGCCATGCATTGGCGCCCTCATTGGCCGCACTCGAAACCACCAGAATTCCTTTGCTGCAGGCAAGATCAGCGGCAATGGTTATCCTTGCGGTATTACCATCCATGTCGGCATATGTGTGATTCATCGAGACATTATCAAAAGTGCTGTACCCCAGCGATGAGGAAATCATATCCGCCCCAACGCTGTCGGCATATTCCGCTCCCGATACCCAATTGTCTTCTTCAATAAGGTTTTCTGATCCGGCATCTTCTGTGCGAAGCAGATAATAGGATGCTTTCGGGGCTGATCCCACCATCTGGGTTGGCAGGTTGCCGGCCAATATCGAAAGTACCTGTGCGCCATGCGGATGCTCATTGAATTCAAGCGGTTTATGATCCACAAAATCCCAGTTCCCAAGAATCTGGTTGTTCAGCCAGAGTGAATCAAATGCATGATTGGTATTCACATTCCGGAATCCTGCATCCAAAACTGCAATCACCATTCCCTGACCTTGAAACCCTTGATTGTGAAGAATATGTCCGTTGACCATTCCTGTCTGGCGGGATGCCTGACCATATTGTAAAATCGTTGTGTCGGTTTGGACCGGTTCATTGGAAGCTGCCATGAATCCGGAGGCAAATTTGTCATTTGAGGTCAGGGCAGATTTTAATGTTTTAACTGATTTCAGTTGTCTGACAAAACTCAACTGCCTGATACTGCTCAATATTGCAGTATCTGCAACCGAGATGGTTACTGCATTGAACCATTTCGACCGGTTTAAAACCATTGCCCCCAATTGTTTGAGTGAATCCTGATAGGCGGGATCCACCGGGAGGTCCTGTTCATTTACGGAGATATGGTATCGGGCCCGTCTGTCGAGGGCTCGGTCTGACAGGAATTCTCCGGGCTGGTCAATGGAGTAGGGTGTATTCAGCTTATCGGTGAATTGAACCCAGTATTTGCCGGGCGCGATTTGTGCCATAGCCTGAAAAGCCATGAGCAGCATCGCTGTCACCATTCCTGTTGTTTTCATTTTCATTGTTTTTACGAAGATGCGAATTTATATCTAGCTGAACTCCGCCGGATTCCAAAAGTGTTTTCCGGTTTCATTCATCGTATCAGTTCATCCGGATTGTTGATGAAATCCTGGGGGTCCTTCAGCAAGGTCCGGTTTTTTTCATAGCGTTCAAAAGACTCACGCTGACGGGCATCGAGAATTTCAGGATTGAGCAATTTACCATTGTTATAGTTTAACAGATAATCAGGTTGTCCATTTGCCTGATAGTAAACCCATTTTCCGGTTTTTAATCCTTTTGCATACAGACCCTGAACTTCGGGTTTGCCATCCGGAAAAAGTAATTCATAAGTCCCGTCGATTACCCCGGCCGTATAATTTATTTTTGCCTGGGGTTTGTTGCCGGGATAATAAATGATCTGCAACCCACTGAGCGTGTTGTTGGTCCACTGGGTTGATTCAATGAGGATTCCATTGGCATCAAATCGCTGAGCCTCCCCATGTACCTTTCCTTTGTTGTAATTGATCCGGTAAACCGGATGATTGGTTTCGGAATAGAAAGCCCAGAGGCCATCCTTGAGCCGGTTCGAATAGATCCCTTCAGCCCTCAGCCTGCCTTCGGCATCAAAAAGCCGTGCATCCACGCGGATACCATCGGCCAGATAATTCATTTCGGCACGGGTTTTCCCGTTGGCATGATACCTTAACAGTTTACCCACAGGTTTTCCTTCGCGGAATGATCCTTCATAAATCTTCAATCCATCCGGATCCCGGGAAATCCAATATCCTGTTTTTCTGCCCTGATTATCGGTACGGTTCAGCGTATCGGCCTGTCCGAAAGTTTGCAGGCTGCATATAAGAAGCGGTATGATCAGTAATTTCCACATATTTTTTTGATTCTGTACAAAAATACAAAGGGTTGCGTTCATTTGAACGCAACCCTTGCATTGTTTATTTCAGTTGATGATTTTTTAACGGCTATTTTGAGCCGAGGTATTCAGCAACACCGGCAGCAGTGGCTTTCATGGCTTTATCGCCTTCTTTCCAGTTTGCCGGACAAACTTCACCATATTCTTCAAAATGATGGAGTGCATCAACCATCCTGAGGGCTTCATCCACACTGCGGCCAAGCGGCAGGTCATTGATTACGCTGTGACGAACCACACCGTTTTTATCAATCAGGAATAATCCGCGGTAAGCAACGGCAGCACCGGTGAAAGCCAGGTTTCCGTTGTCATCGTAATCATAATCACCGGCCAGTACACCATAATTATAGGCAATGGTTTTGGTGAGGTCCGAAACGATCGGATATTTTACACTTTTAATTCCACCGTTTTTCAATTCGGTATTCAGCCAGGCCCAATGCGAGAATTCTGAATCAATTGAGCAGGCAACAACTGCCACACCGCGTTTTTCGAATTCTGCCAGTTTCTCCTGAAAGGCAAGCAGTTCAGTCGGACAAACGAAAGTGAAATCCAGCGGATAGAAGAAGAAGATTACATCCTTCTTTCCAACATATTGTTCCAGTGAAAATCCGTCAACAACATCATTGCCGTTGATCACAGCTTTTGCACTGAATTCGGGAGCTTTTTTTCCTATTAAAGTTTCCATTAAATGATTTTTTATTTTGTTCTTAAACATCCTGACCGGATAAAAGTTCCGGCTTTCGGATCTTTATTTTACCTCTTCAAAGTCGACGTCGGTAACTTCCTGATCCTTATTTTTTCCAGAACCTTGTTCCGGTCCTGCACCCGGTCCCTGTTGCTCAGCGCCTGGCTGCGGACCGGCCTGCTGACCCTGACGGTACATCTCTTCAGATGCTGCCTGGAAAACCATATTGAGTTCGGCAGTGGCTTTGTCGATACCGTCGATATCCTGATTTTTATGAGCTTCTTTCAGTTTGGCAAGTGCATCTTCAATTTGCGGTTTTTTATCTGCCGGCAATTTGTCGCCAAATTCTTTCAGCTGTTTTTCCGTCTGGAAGATCAAGGTATCGGCATGATTGAGCTTGTCAATCCTTTCGCGTGCTTTCATATCGTCATCAGCAAATTGCTGAGCCTCATCTCGCATCCGCTTGATTTCGGCATCAGTTAACCCTGATGAAGCTTCGATGCGGATTTTCTGTTCCCGGCCGGTTCCTTTATCCTTGGCCGAAACATGAAGGATTCCGTTGGCATCAATATCGAAAGTAACTTCAATCTGAGGAATTCCACGTGGTGCGGGTGGCAGACCATCTAGGTGGAATCTTCCTATGGTGCGGTTTTGCGCAGCCATCGTTCTTTCGCCCTGTAATATGTGTATTTCCACAGATGGCTGACTGTCAGCAGCCGTGGTAAATGTTTCGGTTTTTTTGGTCGGAATCGTGGTGTTTGCTTCGATCAGTTTCGTGAATACACCGCCAAGGGTTTCAATTCCCAGTGACAGGGGAGTTACATCAAGCAGGAGAACATCATGCACATCCCCGCTGAGAACACCGCCCTGGATGGCTGCGCCTACAGCAACAACCTCATCGGGGTTAACTCCTTTTGAAGGGGTTCTTCCGAAGAATTCTTCAACAATTTTCTGAATTGCCGGGATACGGGTTGATCCTCCAACCAGAATGACCTCGTCGATTTTGGCGGTGGTGATTCCTGCATCCTTGACTGCTTTGCGGCATGGCTCGATAGTTGACTGAATGAGTTTGTCGCAGAGTTGTTCAAATTTGGCACGGGTGAGGGTTTTAACCAAATGTTTTGGAATTCCGTTTACCGGCATGATATACGGAAGGTTGATTTCCGTAGAAGTTGAACTCGAAAGTTCTATTTTAGCTTTTTCTGATGCTTCTTTCAGTCTCTGAAGAGCCATAGGATCTTTTCTCAGGTCAATACCTTCATCTTTCAGGAAATCTTCAGCCAGCCAGTCAATCACCATCTGGTCAAAATCATCGCCTCCGAGATGGGTATCCCCGTTGGTTGATTTTACCTCGAAAACACCTTCCCCTAAATCGAGGATGGAAATGTCAAAGGTGCCACCACCAAGGTCGAACACGGCAACTGTCATGTCCTTGCCCTTTTTGTCCAATCCGTAAGCCAGTGCAGCTGCGGTTGGCTCGTTGATGATCCTGCGCACATTCAGACCTGCAATTTCACCGGCCTCTTTGGTAGCCTGGCGCTGTGAGTCATTGAAATAGGCGGGAACAGTGATTACTGCGTCAGTAACTTCCTGACCCAGATAATCTTCGGCAGTCTTTTTCATTTTCTGAAGAACCATTGCCGATATTTCCTGTGGCGAATATTTGCGGTCGTCAATCACGACGCGCGGCGTGTCATTTTCACCCTTAAATACATTAAAAGGCACCCGGCGGATTTCTTTGTCGAGACTGGTGTATTTCTCACCCATAAATCTCTTTATCGAAGAAATAGTTTTGGTGGGATTGGTAATAGCCTGACGTTTAGCCGGATCGCCAACTTTGCGTTCGCCATTTTCGATGAAACCTACTACTGAAGGAGTGGTTCTTTTACCTTCGCTGTTGGGAATTACTACTGGTTCATTCCCTTCCATAACGGCCACACATGAATTTGTGGTTCCGAGATCTATTCCTATTATTTTGCCCATGGTTTGCGGGATATCAATTATTAGTTAAGCTAACCATTCAAGCATTGTGCCAATCAGGTTAGTGTGACAAAACGACAGAAATTTTTAAGGGGTCAATTGAAATAATAGTCGTTCTGACTGTCGGCAAACCTTAGTCCCTTGGTGTATATGCCATAAGCAAGCGAGTCGATGGAGTGCTCGGAAAGGGATTTCCCTGCAACGGTTTGCTGGAATCGTGAGGCAAACAGGCCGATTCCGTTGATGATATTGGTGAAAACGGGCTTTTCTTTCAGAATGCCGGTATCTTCCTTATATATCTCCATATAGGTGTATAATTCTTCACCCCCGACGACAAAAATAAAATCGATGGCTTTTTTGTCGGCAAGCCGGTGAATACTTGTCGGAGGCTTATCAAGCTTGTTGCCCAGCCATTTATAGAAATTCCGCTGAAGGATCTCGGCTTTCATTAATTCCCCTCCGTTCCCGTATTGCGAAACATAATGCCCGATATTCCAGTCGGCGGTTAAATGTGCAGTATCCTGGTTTTGCACTTCCAGATAGTGAAACCGGATGATCAGGTTATAAATCCGGGTGAACGGGGCTGATATCCATTCAACCGCCTGGTAATTATCATAGCTTGAGAAAGGCAGGTTTCTTTTAAAAGCTTCAGGCTTTACTATTTTAAAATCATTCACGGTGTGCGTGGTGGCCGTTACCTCGGCTCCGGTTGAGGGAATATTGATTTTCAGCCGGTATTCGCTGTTACCCCTGACTACAGAAGATGATTGGTACAGATAGTTCGGGTCGTGGGTGAAAATTCCGCTGTCCCGCGCAGGATTCTGTTTCCGAACCAGCAGCAGCTGTTCCTTCATGGCGCCATCGGCCCACCGTTCAAGCGTTACAATCGCATCTTTATAATATATGGAATCCGTCACCTGTGCCATTTCATAAGCATTGTCGGCTCCGAGGAATGACTTCTCCAGCCGAAGGTAATGCATGGAATCTTTCGGATTGAGTATGCAGTATACAACCGGGATATCTTTATAGGGAGCCATCACAACAAGGTCGTTCCGACAGGATATCAGGCCTCCCAGAATCATCAGAATCAATATTGCCCGGCGTTTGCTCAAAATAATCATACCTTTGTACGGCGTAAAATTAGTGAATTCAAGGAATTATAAAGTCACGGAACAATGTCAGTTCATCAGCAGATAAAAAGAGTAACCACTCACGTCCTACAGGAGATGAAGGTGAGTGGCGAAAAGATTGCCATGATCACCGCTTATGATTATTCTATTGCACGCATACTCGACAGTACTGCGATTGATGTGGTGCTGGTGGGCGATTCGGCCTCCAATGTAATGGCAGGTTTTGAAACGACGCTGCCCATCACGCTGGATCAGATGATATACCACGGAGCTTCGGTGGTGAGGGGTATTTCCCGCGCACTGGTTATCGTGGATATGCCTTTCGGCTCTTACCAGGGAAATTCGAGGGAAGCCCTTCAATCGGCTATCCGCATTATGAAGGAAACCGGTGCTGGCGGGGTAAAGCTGGAAGGCGGAGCTGAAATTGTTGAATCTGTTCAGCGGATCCTTTCAGCAGGCATTCCGGTTATGGGGCATCTGGGACTTACGCCGCAATCCATTCATAAATTCGGCACTTATGTGGTTCGGGCCAAGGAAGAGGCCGAAGCGGAAAAATTGATGGATGATGCACATTTACTGGAGGAAACCGGTTGTTTTTCCATCGTTCTCGAAAAAATTCCGGCTTCATTGGCGGGTCGCGTAACAGAATCCATCGGGATTCCGACCATCGGCATCGGCGCCGGGGCGAAATGCGACGGTCAGGTTCTGGTTCTGCACGATATGCTTGGAATTACCCAGGATTTTTCACCACGGTTCCTCCGTAGATACCATAATTTGTTTGATGAAATCAAAGGCGCCATGGCTCATTATATCGATGACGTCAAGAAACTGGATTTCCCCAACGAAAAAGAACAATACTAGTAGGGGCGACCTGAGGTCGCCCATTTTAATTCACGGCGGCCCATTTTTTTACCGGCCGACCATTTTTGAGAAAAGGTTTACAACATGGAGATATTGTTTGAAGATAATCATCTGATTGTGATCAATAAGCAGGTCTCTGACCTGGTACAGTCGGATGAAACAGGTGATGAGAATCTGGGAGATAAGGTAAAAGCTTATATCAAGAGAAAATATAAAAAACCCGGGGATGTATTTCTGGGGGTGGTTCATCGTCTCGACAGGCCGGTAACGGGTGCTGTGATCTTTGCACGCACCAGCAAGGCTTTAACGCGTATGAATCAGATGTTTAAGGATCATGAGGTTAAAAAAACCTATTGGGCGGTGGTCAAAAACCGTCCGGAAAATGAAGAGGGCGAACTGGTTCATTACCTGGTAAAGGATGAGACCAAAAACAAGAGTTATGCTTTCCCGAAACCAAAGGGAAAAGCTAAGGAAGCCCGGCTTACTTACCGTTTGATCGGAACAACCAATAATTTTTATCTTCTGGAAGTTGAC
Source organism: uncultured Bacteroidota bacterium (assembly GCA_942493265.1). GTDB lineage: Bacteria > Bacteroidota > Bacteroidia > Bacteroidales > UBA12481 > UBA12481. The sequence continues at coordinate 4,566,149 of OW818688.1, read as the reverse complement.
CTTCAAACCGGCCGCCATCACCAGATCAGGTGCCAGCTGGCAAAAATCGGTTGCCCAATAAAAGGCGACCTGAAATACGGTTTTGCGCGGTCAAATCAGGATGGAGGAATCCACCTGCATGCCCGGAGGATTTGTTTCACCCACCCGGTAACGAAAGAGGAAATTAAAATCGTGGCTGAACCGCCGCAGGATCAGTTGTGGATGGAGTTTCTCGAACAGACATCCACCCCGGTCCGTCAAAGCAAAAATTTAAGGGGCAGCAGATGATCGGGTGTATCCACCCGTAGGATCCTGTTTTTACCTGCCATCCAGATTTCAAAAGGAGATTCCTGCCGTTCAAGGGATTGAACCATAACCTGCCTGCAGGCTCCGCAGGGATAAACCGGTTCCTCTGTGAGATGGCTGTTTTGCTTGGCTACCAGAATCATCCGGCGGATAGGGATATCAGGATAATTTGCCTGGACATAAAATAAACCCACCCTTTCTGCACATAACCCCGACGGGTAGGCGCTGTTCTCCTGGTTGTTTGATGTAAAAACCTGACCATCAGTCAATTCGATGGCTACCCCTACATGAAAGCCTGAGTACGGGGCGTATGCCAGGTCGGCTGATTTTCCTGCTTTTTCAATCAATTCCCGGATGCCCGTTCCAAGGTTTTCGGTACTTGAAAATTCATCATAAGGTATTCGGATTTCCCTGGGTTGCATACTTAATTTCTTTTTCCCAAATGTACAACTATTCAGGTTGCTGACGTTTAATTGATTTTGGGCATTGAAATAGTCCGGTCCCATTTGAACAATGAGGAAATTACAATTTTGGCTATATTGCCAGCCTTAATTTAACGCTTTCTGTAAATGGATTTTCGCAAATCAGGATTGATAGGATTTATTTTAATATTTGTTCTTGAGTCGGTTACAGCTTTTTCCCAAACCGATTCTGCACACTGGGATTATATTGCCAAATATTCCCAGGCCGCCATCGACGAGATGCATTTCAGTAAAATTCCCGCCAGTATTACCATGGCTCAGGCATTGCATGAGTCGCGATACGGTACCAGCGAGCTGGCAGTAAAAGCAAATAATCACTTTGGAATCAAATGTCAGACCGGCTGGATGGGTAAGCGTTATACCTATCAGGATGACGACAGCAATAATTGTTTCCGGTGTTATGATTCTGTTTCTGAGTCGTATCGCGATCATTCCATTTTCCTGATGACCCGTCCGCGCTATGCATTTCTTTTTGACATCAATCGATCTGATTATGCAGCCTGGGCGCACGGACTGAAACAGGCCGGTTATGCCACTAATCCTAATTATGCACCTATCCTCATCAGACTGATTGAGGATTACAAGCTTTTCATGCTGGATACTATGCAGCCGGCTGTTGAGCAGATGATTTCATACAAGAACAATCCCATCCCGAACAGGTTTCCGGCAGCTGCTACGCCTGAGGTGAAACTCTTTCACCGCAACCGTATTGATTTTATGATTGTCCAGCCGGGCGATAATATTAAACAGCTCACGCACGACCTGGATCTGCTGAGATGGGAAATCCGCAAATACAATGAAATAGGAAGAACCGATGATGTGGTGCCGGGGCAGCTGATCTACCTTCAGCCTAAGAGAAAGAAGGCCGAAGCGGGATATACCTTTCATACGGTAGTGAAGGGGGAGTCGATGTATGAAATTTCCCAGATGTACGGCATCCAGCTCAAATGGCTTTACAAGCGCAACCGGATGATTCCGGGCACACAACCCCGGGTTGGTCAGGAAATCTGGCTGAGAGGAATGAAACCGGTGAAGAAATAGAAATTAACCTGCACTCAGGATCTGTTCCCTGAATCCGCGCAGGAATTCAGCAATAACCATCGCTTTTTTACCCGCCTGCTGGAGTTTTTTTACCCGAAGGGAGCCGGCGCCGGTTTGTATCCAGAGCTTATTGGGTTTCTCGAATAAAACCTCTCCCGGATATCCCCATTGGGCAGTGGCATCAATTTCCGTTTCCAGAATTTTCATGCCGAAACTATAGCCGGTATCGGTGAGGAATTGAGTCCAGGCACCGGGTACCGACGAAAGGCCGCGGATCTGGTTGTGGATTTTAACTGCCGGGTCCGTCCAGTTGATATGCCCATGATCACGGTTAAGTTTGGGGGCAGGTTTGAGAATCATCCCGGGTTTGATAATCTCGCTCTGGGGTATGGCTTTAATGGTACCTTCCGATATCTCATTTATGGTGTCAATCAGTAGATTGGCTCCCAGAACCATCAGCTGGTCATGCAATTCACAGGCGAGGGTATTGGGAGTCAGCGAAACACTGGCATTTTTGAGAATATTCCCCGTATCGATCTCCTTTTCAATAAAGAAGGTGGTGACACCGGTTTCCATCTCTCCGTTGATTAGTGCCCAGTTTATGGGAGCGGCCCCGCGGTACTGGGGCAGGAGGGACCCATGGAGGTTTACGGTGCCCAGGCGGGGCATCGACCAAACAATTTCGGGAAGCATCCTGAAGGCTACCACAACAAAAAGTTCGCCGTTCAAAGCCTGAAGATCCTCAATGAAATAATCCTCTTTCAGGCTGTCGGGCTGCAAAACAATCAGCCCTTTATCCTCGGCATATCTTTTAACGGGCGACAGGGTGAGCTGTAAGCCTCTTCCTGCCGGTTTATCCGGTGCAGTAACCACTCCGGCTACCGGATATCCTGCCTGAATGATCGCATCCAGCGAGGGAACCGCAAACTCAGGTGTTCCCATAAAAACGATGCGCGGCAGTTCTTTTTTCATTTTTTTTTCTGTCAGGTTAGGTCAGGATCAGGATAATCCAGATGCAAATGTAAAAAATGCCCCATCTTATCACGCTTGGTTTGCAAATAAAATGCATTATGCGGATTCGGCTGTATCTCCAGGGCAACATTCTCAACGATCTGGATCCCATAGCCTTCCAGTCCTGCGCGTTTTTTCGGGTTATTGGTGATAAGCCGTAATTTCTTGATCCCCAGGTCTCTTAAAATCTGTGCTCCAACACCATAATCCCTTTCATCTTCATCAAATCCCAGGTTGATGTTCGCTTCAACGGTATCCTGTCCCTCCTCCTGCAGCTTGTATGCCATCATCTTGTTAAACAAGCCGATACCCCGGCCTTCCTGATTCATGTATATAACAGCGCCTTTCCCTTCCTTTTCAATCAATTCCATCGCCTTATGCAGCTGCGGACCACAGTCGCAACGGCATGAGCCGAAAATATCCCCGGTCACACAGGAGGAATGCACTCTTACCAGAACAGATTCCTCATCCGTCCAGGTTCCCTTGATGAGGGCTATATGCTCCAGACCATTTGATTTCTGGCGGTAGGGTATCAGTTCAAAAGTGCCGTGCTCAGTTGGAAGATTTACCTGTACACCCCGTTCAATCAGGCTTTCCTGCTTCAACCGGTATGCGATAAGGTCTTTGATGGTAACAATTTTCAGACCGAATTCCTGCGCGATCACGAGCAGTTCCGGAAGTCGTGCCATGCTGCCGTCTTCATTCATGATCTCAACCAGTACTCCGCCTGGCCTTAAACCTGCCAAACGGGTAAAATCAACTGCCGCTTCCGTGTGACCGGCACGCCGGATGACTCCTTTTTCACGGCTGATCAGCGGAAAAATATGACCAGGGCGACCGAAATCTTCAGGTTTTGAGCGGGGATCAACCAGGGCATTTACCGTTTTTGCCCTGTCGTGTGCGGAAATACCAGAGGTACATCCCTGACCGAGGAGATCTACGGAAACCGTAAACGCGGTTTCATGGAAGGATGTATTCTTTCCTACCATCGGAGGAAGATCAAGCTCTTGGCACCGTTCTTCCGGCAGCGGAGTGCAAATCAATCCTCTCCCGAACCGGGCCATGAAATTGATGGTTTTAGCTGTGGTCATCTGCGCTGAGGCAATGAAATCGCCCTCATTCTCACGGTCTTCATCATCCACAACAATGATAATTTCGCCTTTTCGGATAGCCTCTATGGCTTCCTCAATACTATCCAGACCTTTATTGATGACGTTTGGTTGGTTGCCAGACATTCGTTTTAACCCCTTTCAGATATCGGACCATTCCTATAATTAATGCCAGATTCATTCCAAGGAAATGCGTAATGAACCGGAAAATTTTAAAGTGCAAATTTAGTTTTTTTAGCAGATAATCGAGAACCGGAATCAGTAATACCCCAATGTATCCAAGTAGCAGCACCAGATAAAAAACTGATGTCAGTGAGAGAAAGATTAAAGCCGGCAAGGCCAGAAGAAGGAATACGGGACCCACCCACCTCAGTACCTTGTGGCTCAGGAAACAGAATGCCAGGGCTGGCTGAACCGGTGACAGGAGCTTTTTAAATCGCTTGAGATTCTGAAAGTTTCCGGTTGCGATCCTGATCTTACGCCGGAATTCAATCGACAAATCATTCGAAACATCCTCATATACCCGGGCAGCAGGATTGTTCACCGCCTTGTATCCGGATTCCAACACTTTCATATTAAGGAAAAAGTCGTCGACGAGAAAATTCCGGGGGACAGGTTCAAAGAGTTTTTTGCGTATGGCGAAGCATCCGCCGAAAGGACCCATCATAACGCCCCATAATCTGCTTTCAAGATATTTTATCTGTACTTCGCGTGAAATATAGGCCTTCTCCTGAAAAGAGATTCCTTCGCGTTTCATCCCAAGATTAATCATCTGGGTATCCACCAGGCCAATCAGCGGATCCGCAAATGGTGCCATAATCCGGGAGAGTGTGTTTTCATCAAACATAACATTGGCATCGGTGAGGATCAGTATCTCTCCTTCGGCTTTTTGCATCAGTTGGTTGATCACATTGGGTTTTCCCTGGCGAACGGTGAAGTTGAAAAAGTGCAGATTGGGGAACTCCGGTTCCAGCTCACGGATGATTCCGGCAGTTCTGTCGGTGGAATTATCCGACCCGATCAGCAGCTCGAAACGGGAAGAGGGATAGGTAGTTTTGAAAACGGACCGGATTTTCTCTTCAATCACATCTTCCTCATTGAATGCCGATAACAGGATGCTCACCATGGGTTCGCGACCGGTAACCGGCGGGTAATCGCCCGGAGATTTCCGAATGGCCCCGGCAATATGCAGGATAGCCGGGAAAAGGACGTAGCTGTGGAATACAGCGATGACGCAAATCCAGAAAATTATGTTAACAGCGAGTATCAATTTTCTTGAGGAATTCTATTAATTGTCCGATAAGCACCTGATTGTCGAACCGGGTTTTCACAAAAGTAACTGCATTCCCGCCGATTGTACTGCATAACTCAGGATTTCGGGCCAGGGCAATGATATGTGCTGCGAATTCTTCCGGCTGGTCGGTGATAAAGGCTTCCCTTCCGTCCTCAACAGGAATACCCTCAGCCCCGATGGTTGTAGTAACGGTAGCCCTTCCGGCTGCCATGTAATCCAGCAGCTTGATCCGCATACCGCTTCCGGAGAAAAGCGGAACAATAAAAATGGCGTGTTCACGGATGAAATCAGCCGCATGATCGATTTCCCCATGATAGACCACTCCGGGTGCAGATATCTGTGCTTCAAATCTTTCCGGGGCGTTACGGCCGGCAAGATGAAATTCGATTCCGTGAATCTCTCTCCTGACGATAGGCCAAACCAGTTTGATAAACCAGCGGATGCCATTTTGATTGGGCAACCAGTCGAGTGCACCCAGATGAGCAACCGTTACAGCTGATGGTGCTTGCTGATTTCCGTCGAGAGCTGGAACATCCATCCCGGTAGGCAGGACATGACAGGGTTTTTTGTTTCCGAAATTCATGAAATGACCTGCATCCCTGGTAGTTATGGGAATCAGAGCGTCATATTTATTTATCAGCGAAAGCTCGAAACGGCGGATACGATTGGCAAGAATGGTGAGATACATTCTTTTAAATCCGATGGAGGATTTAGCCGTTCGTGACCAGATTTCGTGTTCGATATTGTGCGACCGCAGCACTACAGGAGCTTGGGTACATGCCCTGATATCCTTAAGGTAGAGCGCGGTATACAGATTATCCAGAATGATGAAGTCGAAGCTGTTTTCTGTAAGCAGGCTTCGTAATTTTTCTCTGTATTCTGATGAAATGAAGCGTGTTGCGTTATATGGCAGCCGGGAAAACAAGAGATTTGCAAGGGCATTATACCATCTGATATCCGTATTTACCGGAATGATTTCCCATTGGATTTCCTCGACGGGTTTGCCGGTAGTATTCTGCTGATCTACAAAATGTTTGGATGTATTCATGGCCAGCACAACCACTTCATTGCCTGCCCGGGAAAGTTCACGGGCCAGTGTCAGACTGGCGATGGCACCTCCGTCGCGCGGAGGGTATGGAACTTTATTGGTGAGCTGGAGAATCTTCATTCTTAATAATTCCGTTACGCCGGCCAAATCTAAGGAATTTTCGGATGAGAAGCAGGTAGGTATCGGACGACATAACAGCCGAATCGCGCGTTGATTTGATGGTCAGGTAGATCCCTATGGCAAGCAAGATCATGGTGGATCCCCACATTCCGAGCCAAACCGGCATGATTCCGGCGCGTGCGTATTTTTCTCCGGCGAGTGAAATGATATGATAAAAGATGAAAAACAGCGTAGAAACGACCACCGGTGTGCCCAGTCCGCCTTTACGGATAATGGCGCCCAACGGTGCCCCGATCAGGAAAAATATGAGGCAGGCCAGAGAAAGAGTAAGCTTTCGGTGCCATTCGATCTGGTACCGGAACATCCAGGCCTGATCGCTTTTATAGGATTCTGATGCGCTTTTTACCATTCCCTGCGCAATGCGGGCCTGGCCGAGCGCTTGCTCAATAACCCTGTAACGGTTAGCCGGGGGAATGGAATCATACAGACCCTGAATATCTGTTCTTAAAGCTTTCAGTGTTTCCTGATGCGGATTCAGCGGGGTGATGGTATCCTTTTTATCAGCCAGCTTAAAATACTGTGTTTGAACGAGATCGCGCGAAACCTTTTCCCGCTTGTTCTCCATGGCTACCTTGAAATCTGCAACATAGGTTGACAGTTCCGCCATATTCTTCCGCTTGTAATTATCCTTGAACAGATCGCCCTCAGTGCGGTCGAGCTCATTCGACGGCAATTTAAAAAGGAATGCTTGCATGCTAAATTTATCGCGGCGGAAGGGTTTGTTCTTCTTGATCCGGCCGTTCTCGTCGAGCTGTTCCGAATAACCATATCCGCTGTAAAGGGTGAGCAACAGGTTCCGCTTGTCCTCAGTGATCACCATATAGCCTGAATCAGCCAGTGTTACAGAAACGTTGCCGATTTTGTCGGTGTGGTCATAGATCATTAAGCCATATAGCATGCGGCTGTCCTTGGAAAGTTTGTCGATTTTCAGACTGTACCCTACGAGACCGTTATAGAACTGACCCTCCTTGATATCGAATTCAGGACGTTGTTTCCTGATATCGAGCAGGAGGGTGAAAAATTTCATTTGTGTTTTCGGGATGGTATAATTGGAGAACAGGAAAGCGCCTATGGTAAGCAGGAGCACCAGGGCAAACAGCGGGGTCATGATTTTTGTGAGGGAGATACCTGACGACTTCATGGCACTGAGCTCCGAATGTTCGCCCAGATTGCCGAACGCCATGATTGAGGAGAGGAGTACGGCGAGGATCAGGGCCATGGGGATCAGGCTCGCCGAAACGTACGTCAGGAGTTCAGAAATTACAGATGCGGAGAGTCCCTTTCCGACGAGTTCATCGATATATTTCCATACGAACTGCAGGATGAGGACAATCATTGCCAGACAGAACGTCATTATGAGAGGTCCGATATAGGATCGGATCATATAGAGGTGCAGTCTCTTCACGATCAGGCAGACCCAAGTTGGCTGAAAAGTTGTGAAATTTGTTTATCCCATAATCCCTTTGCGTCTTCGATCTCACTTTCTTCGGCAAAATCGGTTATAGCCAGCACGACCTCATTGGTGAGGGGATCCTGGCTGATCCGGAATTCGAAATAGGCCTTGGGATCGGAATCGTCGAGCCAATGGAAACGCACGGAGCGGTTCTCTTTCTGGCAGAGGAGTTCAGCTTTCTGGGGGGTATTATCCCAGATAAAGGTAAGGATTGAGCCTTCGATATTTACGTCATCCGCAAACCACTCCGACAGTCCGCCCGGCGTACTCAATCTGGCGAACAGCACTTTTGGTGAAGCGTTAATAACGTATTCAAGCTCATATTTAAGTTTTCCCGACATCGCTATACTAATTGGTTCAATTCCGGCAATATAGAAAAATTTTAGATATTTGACAACAATTACTCATTCGTGAGCGGTTCAGGTTCCCAAAAACTATTATATTTGCGTCCTCGAAAAATGGCGAGGTAGCTCAGCTGGTTAGAGCGCATGATTCATAATCATGAGGTCGCCGGATCATCCCCGGCTCTCGCTACAAGAGAATCAATCACTTATCTGTACAAACGGGTAAGTGATTTTTTTATTTCACCTATTCCTCCAATATAAGAGGCACACGGATTTACGCGGGTCCCTTCGGGAACGCGGATTAGCGCGGATTTTTAAAATTCAGGATACAAAAAATAATTTCGGGTAAAATTTCCATTTGGTGGTGGTTAGAGCGTATATATCTCAGGAGGAGAAATATATCGTCGCCATGGAGTTAATGCATAACGAATTATCCAGCCAGATTATCAAATCGTTTTATACTGTTTATAATGAACTGGGGTTTGGATTTTTAGAGAATGTTTATCAAAATGCCCTGTATATAGAATTGAAATCAAGGGGTTTTCAAGTTGAGGCCAGAAAACAGATAAAGGTCTATTTTAAAGACACCATTGTAGGTGTTTATTATGCGGATTTGATTGTAAATGATTGCGTTATTCTGGAACTCAAGGCAAGCGAGTTTCTGGAGCTGGAGCATGAAACACAGCTGATTAATTATTTAAAAGCAACTGACGCGGAGGTTGGTATTCTTCTGAATTTTGGCAAAAAACCAGAGTTCCGGCGTAAGGTTTTCGAAAACAAGCGAAGGTGAAGAAGGCACGCGGATTTACGCGGGTCCCTTCGGGAACGCTGATTTTCGCGGATCTTTAAAATTTAAAAATCCGCGTAAATCCGCGTTGCGCAGCATCCGCGTAAATCCGCGTGCTTCTTTGACAAGTCATCCGCGTGCTTCTTTGACCCGTCACCTGCGTGCCACATACTCTCTTTTCGCCGTTCGCCGGTAATTTATCCTCCTTTCACCGAAAGGCAATTGATTGCTGATGATCAATGACCCTATCTTTGATGCGTAATTCAAATTGAAGTAATAACAACAATTAATAGTAAACGAAATGGAACGTATCGACAGAGATTTTCGGAGCGACCGCCGGCACGACCGACCGGTCTTCGACCACCGCCGGCACATGAATAACCGGAGAGGTTGGGGTGTTGTACTGATCCTCGTTGGCCTGGTCCTCTTTGCCAACGCTATAGGGATCCTCCCCTATGATGTTAAAAGGATGCTGCTTTCATGGCAGATGTTTATTATTGCCATCGGGGTGGTTTCACTGGTTAACAACCGCAGCCTCATGCCGGGCTTATTCCTGATCGCCATCGGTGCATTCTTTATGGCGAATGATTACTGGGCGTTTGCTGATGCCTGGCGACATGCCTTCTGGCCTGCAATCATCCTGCTTTTCGGTATATATCTTATAGTGGCCCCTCCGCGTTACCTCCGTCACTGGAGCAAACCGGCGGCTGGCGGAGACAACCGGGATTTTATAGATGAGGTGGCTGTATTCAGCGGCGGCGACAGGATAATCACCTCACAAAATTTTAAAGGCGGCCGTATCCTGAGCATTTTCGGAGGCTCAAAAATCAACCTGATGCACGCAAAACTGGCGGAGGGCCCGCAGGTGCTGGATACCTTGAGCATTTTCGGAGGATCCAACGTGATTGTTCCGGCCGGCTGGACCGTAAAGGTTGAAGTCATGGCCATCTTCGGTGGATTCAGTGATAAACGTGAAAGGATGCACAACCTGGTGTACGATGAGAATACCATGCTGGTTATTAAAGGTATGGCTATCTTTGGTGGTGGCGAAGTAAAATCCTACGGAATTTAACCGATGAGAAACCCGTTCCTGATCAACCGTACCTACACGATCACTTATATAGCAGCATGGATACTCGTTGGTAGTATCCATGCCGCTGTTTTATGGCTGGCTTCAGGAATGGACCTCTATGTGGCGGTGTCCGACAGTCTGGTTTTCAATGTGCTGTTTGCCGGAATCGCCCTGGGTCTCTGGTATTCCATTCGCTACTACGACTTTAACAAGGCTGGTTTTCTCGACCGGCTGCTGAATCACCTGCTGATCGCCCTGATTGTTCTGGGTTTCTGGCTCGGGGCAGGTTATCTGATCCAGAATGCTATCTGGACGGATAAAATAGATTACCATGATTTTCTGATCGGTTCGTTGCCGTGGCGGGGAATTTCCGGTATCTTCTTCTATTTCCTGATCATCCTGATATACTACCTGTATATCAACAGTGAGGACCGCAAGGCCCGGATCACGAAGGAATCAAATCTGCAGATCCAGGTTAAGGAGGCGGAAATCGACCGGTTGAAAGCTCAGATCAATCCGCACTTTCTGTTCAATAGCCTGAACTCGGTATCTTCCCTCATCACCAGCCAGCCGGAACAGGCCCGCGAAATGCTGGTGCGGTTGTCGGGCTTTCTCCGTTATGCGCTGGAAAGCCGGCACAATAATATTACCCCGCTGAAATCGGAACTGGAGAATATCCGGTATTACCTGGAGATTGAGAAAGTAAGGTTCGGCGCACGGCTGCAGTTCGATTTTATGGTGCCCGACGAGTGCCTGACATTGACAATTCCACATATGATCCTTCAGCCGCTGGTTGAGAATTCGATCAAGCATGGTGTTTACGAAAGTACTGATCCGGTGAAGATTGAGCTTAAAGCTTATTGCAGTCAAAAAGGCCAGCTGATGGTTGAGATCTCAAACGATTTTGATCCGGATGCCCCGCCCCGGAAGGGAAAAGGTATCGGTTTGATCAATACGAAGAACAGGCTTTTTCTGGCTTATAATTGTGAAAATTGCCTGACAGTTGAGCGATCCCGCAATCGCTTCACCATAAAAATGACTATCCCGCAATTCCCGAATGATGAAAACCCAAGTGAAAGTGCTGATCATTGACGATGAGGAGCCGGCAAGGATTCTGATTCGCTCCTATCTCGACTCATTTCCTGAAATTCAGATCGCCGGCGAATGTGCCAATGGATTTGAAGGATTGAAAGCCATTCAGGCAGAAAAGCCCGACCTGATATTTCTGGATATCCAGATGCCTAAAATCTCCGGATTTGAGATGCTCGAATTGCTGGATGAGTTTCCGCAGGTTATCTTTTCAACCGCTTTTGATGAATATGCGATTAAAGCATTCGAATTCAATGCGGTAGATTACCTTCTAAAGCCTTATTCCCGGGAGCGGTTTGCCCAATCGGTGGATAAGGCCATGGAACGGATTGATAAAAAGGCCGGTCCGGCACCGGGATTGTCGAAAATTGCCGGGGGAATCATGCCGGAGGGAATGTTTCTCGACAGGATTGTGGTAAAAACCGGTCAGAAAATCAAAGTGATCGCCATTGACCAGGTTGAATATCTCGAAGCCGAAGATGATTATGTCATGATCTATACGAGCGATGGAAGGTACCTGAAACAGATGACGATGGGATATTTTGAACAGCATCTGGATCCGGCGGAATTCATTCGCGTGCACCGGTCATTTATTGTCAGGATCATGCAGATCGTGCAGCTCGAACCTTATGATAAGGAAACGAAGGTCCTGGTGATGAAGTCGGGCCGGAAAATCCATGCCAGCAAGGCGGGTATGAAGAGATTGAGGGAAGTGCTGGGGTTTTAATATATCATCTTATACCCAATCCCACGTACATTCAATATCTCCACATTGGAGTCATATTGAAGATGTTTGCGGAGTTTGGTGATGAATACGTCCATGCTGCGGGCATTAAAGAAATTATCGTCGCCCCACACTTTTTTCAAAACAAAACTACGCTCCACCACCTGGCTACGGTTCACGCAAAGCAGCCTTAAAATCTCGGCCTCCCTATGCGTGAGCTTGGTAATCTGATTTCGGAATTCCAGCGTCTGTTTCATGTGATCGAACCGGTAAGTTCCAATCTGGTGTACAGTGGTGTCATCCTCGGTTTTCAGAGCTTCGTTCGGATCCGACAGCCGGGCTTTGATCCTGACTATCAGTTCCTCCATGCTAAACGGCTTTTTGATGTAATCGTTTCCGCCAACCTCAAATCCCTTAACTACATCCGGGGTTTGTGAACGGGCAGTCAGAAAAATTATCGGCGTTACGGAGTCCGTCTTTCGGATCTCCTGTGCCATCGTAAATCCATCTTTCAATGGCATCATAATATCCAGCAAGCAGATATCCGGTTTGTACTCGCCATACATCTGCATTCCGGTTTTCCCGTCCTGACAGTAACGCACGTCAAATCCCCTGGATTCGAGGCTCTCCTTGACAATCAATCCAAGTGATTGTTCATCTTCCACAAACAGTACTTTAGTCTTCTTCATTGGATTTCTGGTAATGCAACCGTAAATTCTGATCCCGATCCCAGCTGGCTTTTCACACCTACCGTACCGCCATGAGCTTCAACTATTTGCCTCACATAGGCCAGGCCGAGTCCGAAGCCTTTCACAGCATGCAGGTCGCCGGTGGGTACCCGGTAAAATTTATCGAAAATATGTTTTTGCTGTTCTTTGGATATGCCCATTCCGTGATCGCGGACGGCAAATACCACGAATTCATTTTCCCGGTAACAGTTTACTTCCAGCACCGCCTGATTACCTGAGTATTTCACCGCATTGTCGAACAGGTTGTTAATCACATTCTGGAGGTGAAACTTATCGGCATGGATATATCCGGGTCCTTTCAGGTCGAACCGGAACTCCACCCTTTCGGGATTCTGGAGAATGAATTTCTGAGCGGTCTCTTCCAATATCTGGCTGATATTAAATGTTTCCTTGAATAAAACGAGTTGCTGCTTCTCAAACGTACTGATGCGCAAAACATTTTCCACCATACCGGCAAGCCGGTTAAGTTCCCTGCGTGAAAGATCTATGTATTTCAAACTTTTTGCCCGGTCGTCCAACGCATCAAACTGCACGAGAGCCTCCATGGCCGCTGAAACCGTGGCGATCGGGGTTTTCAGCTCATGGGTCATGTTATTCACAAAATCATTTTTGATATCCGACAGTTTTTTCTGACGGACCAGCATCGCCAGCATATAAAAGAAGCTGCCGGCAATGAGTAAAACGAAAAATACCGATGTAAACAGTGTCATCCACATCCGTTTGAGCAAAAAAGAGCGTGTTTCGGGAAAGAAAGCCAGCACTTTTTCGTTGTCGCGGTTAATACCCGGTAACTTTTGCACAGCCTGGGCATTTGTAAATTGTTCCGGGGTTCCGCCGGTGAGGTCAAATACGGAGTCATTCCGGCTGAAGGCCAGAACAAACGGAGTGGTGATCTTGCGCTCTTCCAGCAGCTTTTTATATTGCTTGCTGATGGCGGGCAGTTCCGGATGGATGGTGGCCAGAATCTGGAAAATTTTACCGACTATTCTGTTGAGATCAGTCTGCTTGATATAGATCGAATCTTTCGGGTTTCCCGAGGTGACATTATTATTCAAATCTAAAGTCTGCTCAGCAATCCGGTAGGTTTCAATGGTGATGGGTTCTTTTGTACTATCCTGCATATCAAGTATATGTCCGATAATAGTTTCCTCAGTTCCCATATTCAGCACTTCGCCCAATGAAGTGTTGACCTCATTCCGGAAAGTCTGGTTATGAAGATCATAGGAATTACTGATCCAGTATATCTGAAAGATAACGATTCCGATGAGGGCCACCGACATGACAATGATGATATAGCGCAGATTTCGGTTCACGATGCCAATTTACACAGAAGTATGGAGTCTGCATTGTTGATTAACAATCGTTAACAGAGAGTTCTCCGTTGTCGGTTGTCGGTTATTCTATCAACCGACAACCGACATCCGACAACCGACAACTATTATTCCCATATTTGTGTACTAATAAATGCATACACGATGGATTATTCAGTTAAATCAAAAGTTTTTATGCTGTTTGCGGTGCTGATGCTTTCGGGAATCAGCCTGATGGGACAGTTTGTTATTCCGCAGGGATCAGCCCAAGGCGGGAATTATAGTTTCAGGGATGCCTTGAAAGATTACGATCAGTGGGCTTCGGTTCCAGCGAATCTTGATCAGAAGGGATGGAAAGCCTACGGGCGTTTTATGGAATTCAATCGCAGCCGTTTGAATCCCGACGGGAATCCGGCCGATGCCTCGATTTTTGTGTCGGAGGTGAATAAGGTTCAGGCTGAGAAACAGATACAGGCAAAATTCAAATCCGGCAATGGTTGGTCTCCCGTGGGCCCCGACCAAAGGCCGCCGAGTGCAGAAACTTTCTCATCGCACGGCATGGGCAGGATCAACTGCATCAGCTTTCACCCGACCAACCCGCTGATTTACTGGATTGGCGTGGCTCAGGGCGGGGTATGGAAAACCATTAACGGCGGAGATACCTATACACCGCTCACCGATGATCTTCCCATTCTGCGTGTGAGTGATATCGCTGTAAATCCGAAGAATCCGGATAATATTTTTATTGCTGTTTGTGACTATGCGTACATCGGGGTGGCATTGGATACCGATAGCCGTAAACGCCATACCCATTACGGGCTTGGAGTGTACCGCACTGACGATGGCGGGATTACCTGGCAGCCAACCGGTCTTTCCTACAACCAGGACGATCTGGATGCTTCATTGATCCGCAGGGTGTTGTTTCATCCTACTCAGCCCGGCACTTTGCTCGCTGGCGGTGTTTCCGGTATTTTTAAATCGACCGACGACGGAACCACCTGGAGAAAGATGGACAGCAATGTTATCTGGGATATCGAGCAGGATTTTAATAATGGCTCAGTCATTTTTGCGACCACCGGTACGATCAGGAGTTTTGGCGGCGGATCAGCTAAATTTTTGAAATCAACCGATTTCGGTGAAACCTGGGTAACCAAGAACACTAACTGGCCGGCCGATTTGAGCATCGGTCGCACCGAGATCGGACTGACCCCGCAGAATTCCAATTATATATATGTACTGGCGGCTAATCCGGCCGGCTCATTTTATGGTTTATACCGTTCAACCGACGGTGGTGAAACCTGGACCGCCCGTAATACCATGGCTGCCAATGGATATAATATCCTGGATGCCAGTCAGGGCTGGTACGACCTTGCTATCCTGGTTGATCCGAAAAATACGGAACGCTTATATGTAGGCGGATTGAACATGAATGCCAGTTCAGATGGCGGCCTTAACTGGACTGCTGTTTCGTTCTGGGTATTTTCAAACGACAACTTCACCTTGCATGCCGACCAGCATCAGTATAAATATAACCCTGCCGATAAAAAATATTATGCCTGTCATGATGGCGGAGTTGCCAGAACTGATACCATCATTCCGGGAACAAAACCCGATGGT
This sequence comes from uncultured Bacteroidota bacterium, assembly GCA_942493265.1. Taxonomy (GTDB): domain Bacteria; phylum Bacteroidota; class Bacteroidia; order Bacteroidales; family UBA12481; genus UBA12481. Next base: position 4,550,554 of record OW818688.1, on the reverse strand, counting down.
AATTGGGCCACCACCTGGCAGGAACGGTCGAACGGCATGATAATCACTTCATTCTACCGGATCGGTCTGTGCGAGATGTTTCCGGGGTATGTTGTTGGCGGAGCTCAGGACAATTCAAGTTTCTACAACCGTAACGGTAACTGGATCAATTTCATTGGCGGTGATGGGATGGACTGCATGATCAATCCCGACAATCCCGACATTGTTTATGGTTCGTCACAGTATGGCAGCCTTTCGCGGTCCGACGATGGTGGCGATAATTTCCGTTCCATCCGTCCATCAGTCGGTAGTGAAAAAGGTGAATGGACCACCCCGATGATTCAGGACATGAATAATCCCAATGTTATTTTCACAGGTTATGGAAACGTCTATAAATCAGTAAATAAGGGGAATACCTATACCAAGATATCCAGCTTCCCGACGGTAAACGGTTATAACAGTCCGGCTGAGATTACGGCCATGGCCATTTATCCGGGTAACAGTAAAACCTTGTATGCTGCATCCAGGATCCGTTATGATTATCCGACCCCGTCAAAACTTTGGGCCACTCAGGACGGAGGTACCCGCTGGATGAATATTATTGATGGGATACCCGATTCCCTGTACATTACCTCATTGGCTGTAAATGGATCGGATTCGCTCGATTTATGGGTTACTTACGGAGGATTTCTTCCGGGACAAAAAGTTTACCGTACGCTCGACGGCGGGGCTACCTGGAAAAATATGTCACTGGATTTGCCGAATATTCCGGTGAACAGCGTTGTACATCAGGAGGGTTATGGCAATGATGTGGTCTATATCGGAACCGATGCCGGTGTTTATTATTACACCGAAGAGACCGGAAAATGGACTTTGTACAGCAATCTTCTTCCCAATGTGATCATCTCCGAACTGGAAATTCATTTTCCAAGCAGAAAGCTCTATGCAGCCACATTCGGACGGGGTATCTGGATGGCCAACCTGATTCAGGGAACCTCCGGAACCGATCCGATTGCCTTCTCAGGAAGCAAAATCACAGTATTCCCGAATCCGACAAGCGGGGCAGTTAATCTGCATATTGATGGCATCAATGCCACTGAAGCCAGGCTCGAAATGATTTCTATCACCGGTGAACGGGTATATGAAGAAACCCTTCAGGTTGGTAACGGAACCATTCAGAAGCAGCTTCATCCGAACCTGGTTCCGGGAATGTATTTTATCCGGGTTTGGGCTGGGAAACAACATCTTACGGAAAGATTTATTAAACAATAACTAAACCTCTATGAAAAAAGTCCTCATTTCTCTTGTTCTGGTACCTTTCTTTTTCGCTTGCACTCCGGCGGTAAAAAAGGGAGCCGATCTGTCCGGAAAAGTTACCAATCTGCTTTCCGGTTACTTTATCCTCGGGGGGCCTGGCGGCGCAAAAGATTCCATCAAACTGGATGCAAACGGGCGTTTTACCCATGCCATTCCTGAACTTTCCAAATCTTCCAATTATTACCTTCTGGTTGGAAAACAGGATTATATGCCGTTTAAACTGACTCCGGGAATGAAGCTGGAGATCAATTTTGATGCAAATGCTTTCAAAGCAACACTCAAATTTTCCGGCAAAGGTTCTGATATCAACAATTATCTGGTGGCTAAATCGGTTGCAACCGGGGATATGGATTATGATATTTATAAGCTCGAGCCCGGTCCGTTCAAACTGAAACAGGATTCACTCCTGGCGATTCAGAAGAAGTTACTTGCGGAAACGGCAAAAGACGATGCAAATGATCCGTTCTGGAAAACAGCAGAAGCTGATGTTATTTATGGCTGGGCCGGTTCGATGAGCATGTTTGAATCCTATCATGCCTATTTCGGCAAGCTTGAAAGTTATAAGGTTCCGGAAGAATTCAACTCCTATAAGAACGAACTCGACGTAAATCAGCCTGCTTATGTGGGCTCCGATGCGTTTAACGGATATGTAAGCAATCTGGTGCGAGAGGCTGCCGGCAAAAAGGTTGATGCTCTGAAACTGGCTGATTCCACCCAGACCATCAATTCTACCAAAATCAGGATGGAAACTGCTGTTGAACTATTAAAAAATGAGGCAGTTCTGGCACGTTACCTGTTCGATGATGTTTCAGGTATGGTTCAATGGAAAGATATTGATGGCGAAGTTCAGGAAGCAATCGACTTTTTCGTAAGCAAATGCAAGGATACCGCGATGGTCAGTGACCTGAACAAAACGGTAAACGAATGGAAGGCCCTCGGACTGGGTCAGCCGGCATTTGAATTCTCGGGAAAGGATATGCAGGGCAATACTGTTAAACTGTCGGATTTCAAAGGTAAACTGGTTTATGTTGATGTTTGGGCAACCTGGTGCGGACCGTGCAAATACGAAATCCCGTATCTGGATACCCTGGAAACTGATTACCATGGCAAGAACATTGTTTTCATCAGCTATTCGATTGATGAAGATCATGATGCCTGGATGAAATTCGTACCGGAGAATAAATTGCAGGGGGTTCAGATTATTGGCGAAAAGGCTTGGGAATCTGCATTGTGCAAGAATTACAAGATCATGGGCGTACCCACTTTCATGTTGTTTGATACCGAAGGCAAGATCGTTTCAGTAAAAATGACCCGCCCCTCCGACAAAAAAACACGTGAAAAATTTGACAGCTTGTTGTAACCCACGCTGGTAGATAAAAAAAGGTCCCCGCCTTCTGTCCCCGCCTTCGCGGGGATGACAATAGCTCCTGCAGAATTTTTGCCAGAGCACTTGTCATCCCCGCGAAGGCGGGGACAGAAGGCGGGGACCTTTTTGATTTAACCAGTATTTTTATTTCTTAATCAGATCCCTCACCACCTGAAAGCCTTCTTCCAAATAGATATCTTTTGATAGGTCCTCGATCATACGCTGTGTGATCTCGCTGCGGGCTGTATCGGATTTGTTCAATGCCAGATCGACATCCAGAGCCTTGATCTTTAGTCCGGTGGCGGTTTTCATGAGCTTTTCATATTTTTTCGCCTCCTGCGACTGAGCCTTAAGTTCCTTAACATAAGCATCAAGGTTCAGATTGAAATTGGTACGTTCGGAATCCTTCTTGATGCGGCTGGCATTCTGACGGATCATGGTAAACTGGTCGTCGCTGCTGATTCGTTTTTCGCATTGTACCTTCAGTTTTTCTTTTGGCAGGGTCTGTGACCAGGGCGTATATTTTGCCGGGGTGATTTCATCCCAGTTGAGTGCATATTCTTCCTCTTTTTCACCAATATCCATCAACTGATAGGAATCAGGCAGAATAATATCAGGGGTAACACCCTTAAGCTGGGTAGACTTGCCATTTATCCGGTAGAATTTCTGGATCGTCAGCGAGAGTGCACCAAGCGGTTTGATATCGTTGAATTTATCGTTTACAAATTCATCCAGATCGGTCACCCGCTGAACGGTACCTTTTCCCCAGGTGCTGGTACTTCCCACGATGATTCCCCGGCCGTAATCCTGAATGGCTGCGGCAAAAATCTCCGATGCGGAGGCGCTGGAATAATTGGTCATCACAACCAGTGGTCCTGAATATTGGGTTTTTGTATCCGTATCGTCCAGAATGATAGGACTTCCCTCCTTGGTTTTGATTTGAACAACCGGTCCTTTCGGGAAGAAGAGCCCGGCCATTTTTACTGCTTCCGGCAGTGAACCTCCGCCGTTGTTGCGTAAATCGATGATCAAGCCATCGATCCCCTCGGCATTCAGTTTTTCGATTTCCTTAGCCACATCATCCGAGCATTTCCGGCCGTTGCGATCCTGGAAATCCTGGTAGAACTGGGGGAGGAAGATATAACCGGTACGAAGGCTTCCGGCAGCATCCTTCAGGATCAGGGAGGAGGCGTATGATTCCTCCATGATTACCACTGCACGGGTAAGAACCACTTCATTCACTGATCCGTCGCGCTTGCGGATTGTGAGCCGAACCTTTGTGTTTTTAGGCCCTTTGATCAGGGCAACGGCATTTTCCTGTTTCATGTCGAGAATGTCAACCGATGGTTCGTCACCCTGAGCAACACGCATGATCAGGTCGTTCACCTCAATTTTCTTGCTCCTCCAGGAGGGACTGCCCGGAAACATATCGATCACCACCAGATATCCGTCCTTCTGACGGAGCGTGGCGCCGATGCCTTCGTATTTGCCCGACATGGTCATGTCGAAACGTTCTTTATCCCGAGGGGGCATGTAAACCGAATGCGGATCGTAAGCGGAAATAACCGAATTGATATAGATTGACCAGCGGTCATCCTCATCGATTTTCTGCACCCGGGTATACCAGTCGTTGTAGTTGTCGAGCAATCCTTTACGGGCTTCGGCCTCCAGAATCGCTGCCGTTTTAATTTTCACTGTATCGGATTTGGCCGCAGCTTCTTCCTGAATCTGAAGGTTGCCAGCCACGCGTGTCATCACCTGAAATTTCAGGGCTTTACGCCAGGATTCGCGCAATTCGGCATTATCCTTCGGGAATTTGGTTTTCTCAGGATCGGTTTCGAACATTTCGTTCTTTTTCAGATCGAAAGGTACAGTAAGGAATTCTGTATAGTAAGCCTTGGTTTCCAGTAACCTTTTCTGAATCAGGGCCGAAGATTTCTGGAAAAATTCCAGCGACCGTACTTTCCATTCATCATCCAGTTTCAGTTTGTATGCTGCCAGCTGGTCAAAATCGGACTGCAGAAAGTACCTTTTATTCAGGTCGAGCCGGTCGATATAGAGGTTAAAAACCCTTTCCGAGAAACTATCATCCTCTTTAAGTGGTTGATAATGACGGAATGATAGAAATTGAGAGATGGCTTCATTCAGCACAAGCTCTTTCTTGTTGTCTGCAACCAGGAATGCTGACGTCAGCACAACAATTGTTCCTGCCAGGAACATCCAGGAGAATTTTCTTTTCATAAACGATATAACGTGAAAAACGCCGTAAAATTAACAGATCAATCCGCCTTTTGTTGTTCAGGTGAACGGAATAAAACCGGCTCTTTCCAATTTTCCTACCACAAGCTTTATCAGGTACTTGTTTTCCAGATTGATAGCATATTTTCTGGCATTTTCATCCAGACCGATAATCATCTCCTTATCGCGAAGCCATTTCAGCATTTTCGATATTTCAGTGGGGTGTTTCTGCGGGAAGAAGAGTCGGACATCTGCCGCTTGGAAAACTTGTTTTTCCATTGCCATATCGATGATCAGCCGGTCCTGTTCGCCAAAAACGCGGTCGAAAAGCGGATGTTTGAATGCGGGCCTCAGAATTTCTTCGCGGATAATATCATAATTCAGAAGCTTATCCATCCTCAGCATATCATTCCGTAACCCTTCCAGGACAAATTCGGTATAGGCGAGAACATCCTTTTCCTTTTCCGAATCCGCACGCCGAATGAGTTTAAGGTATTTATCCGGATCCCAGCAGAAGCTGAAGGTAGGGTTGACAATGCGGTCGGGCACCCCTCCGAACCCCTGTTTGCGAAGCATGGTAAAGGTCACCAAACGGCTGATCAATCCATTGGCTTCCCGGAAAGGGTGAATCCATAAAAGGCGCTGATGGACATGTGCTGATTTTATGGCGTCAAATTTTGGGGACTCTTTTTTATTGATATAGCTGATAAGCTTATCCATAAAAGTTTCAACAAGATGGAAGGCCGGACTGGTATTTCCAGGTACATCCGGACGGGCAACGGAATGCCTGTATTTGCCTGCAAATCTGCTGCTTTCGTTTGTGATCCCTTCCCGGATCATTCGGTGCAGTTCGGTAAAGAAACCTTGAAAAAACACTGTTTCGTTAATATTCTCATCTAAAAGCCGCATGGCTTCCGATATTTTATCAATTTCAACTGTTTTTCTGCCTTTGGCTTCCGGCTCGTCCTCCTTGGCTTCCAGGTACTTACTTAAACCGGTTTTATTTCCGTCAACCCGTGCTGATGCCATGGCGTCGAGGTCGAGAAATATATTGCGCAACTGGTTGTATATGAACGGATCGGTCGTTACGATCGTCTCTTTTTTTCTAAGGTATTCAATCTCCATTACCAGGTCTGTAATCCTGCTATTAAATAATGGCTCCGGGGTCTGAAATAAAACTGGTTTCATAGCAATACATATCGCGCAAGCCGATATGGTTAACTGATTAAATTTCAATAATATACGAAAAAGTTTGCCAACTTTTGCCTTAATACTCTTCAAATATATGATTATTAACGGTATGCGGGGAGGGAAATTGTAAATATTTTTCAAATTTGCATGGATATATGAATAACATAAATTTATTGATTACTAATAGTGCCGGAACCTTCAGGATCAGGCCAATCAGTTCCGGTGACAATCCGGCTATCTGCAATATAATTCTGGAAACCTTGGTTGAACATGGCGCCGTTGGTGACGGATTTGCCTCAGCCGACCAGGATACCCGGCAGATGTATGAAGCCTTTCAAAAAGAGGGTCGGAGGTATTTTATCCTGGAAAGGGAAAATTCTGAAGGATCTACTGATGGATCCCTTGTTCTGGGCGGGGCGGGGATAGCCCCATTGCCCGGCGAACCGGGTACCTGTGAGCTTGTGAAAATGTATTTCCGGCCTGAGGTACGCGGACTCGGACTGGGCAAACGTTTGCTGCAGATTTGTCTGGAGGAGGCCATGAAGGCTGGCTATTCTCAGATTTACCTGGAAACCATTGAGCAGATGAAGGCTGCACGTGGACTATACGAACGGCTGGGCTTCCGGCAGATCTCCGGTCACATGGGAAGCACGGGTCATTTTTCCTGTGATGTGTTCTATCTGCGTAAGCTGGTATAACCTGGATTCAGGGCAGTCAGGCTGGCATCCCGGCCAGCGCACAGCATATTGAAGGAGAAGGGATGGCGTTCCCCGATTTTTAACCTACCTTTGAGTAAGTTGGTAAGTGTCGTCGGAAAACCATGGAGAAACCCTTCCCATATATTGCTGATTATCCTTTTCAGGACCACTATATCGATGTGTTAGGATTGAGAATGCATTTTGTGGATGAAGGGCCGGGAGGAGCCAATCCGATTCTCCTGTTGCACGGAACTCCTGCCTGGTCGTATATATATCGAAAAATAATTATCCTGTTGGCAGCTAAGGGGATCCGGGTGATTGCACCGGATATGATTGGTTTTGGGAAGTCGGAAAAACCAGTATCATCAGGATCTCATACTTACCGGAACCATGTTGCATGGATGGCTGAATTTATCAGACTAATGGATCTTAAGCAGATTACGCTTTTCGGCCAGGACTGGGGAGCCATCATTGGCATGCACCTGGCAGCTGAAATGCCTGACCGGTTCAATGGGCTGCTATTATCCAACGGAGTTGTTCTCACCGGCGACGAGAAGCTGCCAAAAGTATTCCGGCTGTGGAGATTTTTTACACGGTACTCACCATGGATGCCGATCGGAACCATTATCAGCCTGGGTTGCAGGTGCACACTCAGTAAGGGGGAAAGGCATGCTTACCGGTTACCTTTCCTGAGCAGCAGGGAATGGGCAGGTATCAGGGCATTGCCTTCACTGGTGCCAGGTCGGTGGAACCAGTCAGATATTCCTTACTGCAGGGATTTATGGAAAACATTTGAGCAATGGAACAAGCCGGTGATCTGTTTATTCAGCGACGGGGATCCATTCACCCGGGGAGGTGACTGTCGGATCCGCGAGTGTGTGCCAGGTGCCAGGGGTCAGAAACACAAGGTGTTATCGGGCGGACACTTCATTCAGGAGGATGCACCGGAGGAAATTGTAAACCAAATAGTCATTTTTTTATCAACCTGAATTATGCTATTTAGCCGGATTGAAAGTATTGGGGCCATCCAGCCTGAAACAAGTTTATCTACGGATGAAATTATGAGCGGGTTGGTTATTCCCGGAAAATTCAAGTTTGAATTGCTGACCGGCATTCAGTCGCGGCAGGTGTGCTCGGCGAATGAAGATTCGCTCAGTCTGGCTTTGGATGCCGCACAAAGCTGCCTGAACCGTTCGGTTTATGTGCCGGCAGAAATTGAATGCATAATCAGCTGTTCCATCACCAAATTCAAAGACGGTTGTAATCATATTTATGAACCCTCTTTCTCTCATTTCATCAAAGAACGGATCGGTGCACCTGAAGCCTTGAATTTTGATGTTTCGAATGCCTGTGCCGGAATGCTTACCGGCATTTATATTGCCGATACGCTCATCAGGCAGGGAGTAATCAGGAATTGCCTGATTGTTAGTGGTGAATATATTTCAACATTGATTCATAATGCCATAATAAACATTAAAACGCTGTCCAGCAATGAACTGGCTTCCTTAACTGTTGGAGATGCCGGAGCGGCTGTTATTCTGGAGGCAACCGAGGATAAAGACTCAGCAATTTCCCTCTCAGGCTTTTGCAGCGATACCCGGTACAACGATCTATGCACGGCAAGACCCCGCCGCAGGCAGCCCGGGGCCTCCATGAAAACGAAGGCCGGAAAGATCCATGAGGTTTCCATAACCCAATCCGTGCCGGTCATCCGGAAGGCTCTGGTCTCTTTCGGGCTGAGCTATACGGATATTGATTTTCTGATCCCGCACCAAACATCGCGTTCAGCTATTCTAAAGGGTTCGAGAATATATGCCCATACCTTTGGCGGACATCCCGGTGAGGTGGTCATAAATCTCAGACATAATGGAAATACCGCATCCACTTCACATTTTCTTACACTTTACCAGATGCTGGAAGATAAAAAGTTTAAACCTGATGACCGGATTGTACTGCTGAGTTTTGCCTCTGGAATTGTGATGGGAGTTCTGCTCTTCCGTCCTCAAAATCTTTTAAATCGCTATGGGTACAGAAATTCAAATGGTTAGCACCGCGCAGGCGGCTTATGGCAGCAATAGCAGAAGCTCAATACGGTTGTCGGTGGAGGTTGCAGGTTCCTGTCTTTCCGAAGCGAAAGTACCCGTTTCCGGAATTGATCAACTAATTTTTACAGGGGTCTATCGCGATAAACATATCGGTGAACCTTCGATCGCATCACTGATTCATGGAGGTATGGTAAAACGGTTATCCGAATCGGTTCGCAATCCCGATTTTTTTTGTTTTGACCTGTCAAAAGGTGGTTGCGGTTTTTTGCAGGCGATACAGCTTGCAGATGCCTTCATTCAACAGGGCAGAATCAAACATGGATTAATTGTGGCTGGTGATGCCCCCGCTTCGGAAAAGGAAAAATTGAGTTTTCCATATACTCCCGCGGCCTCAGCGGTTTTGGTGAGCGAGACGGATAAAAAAATTGGGTTTAAACAGTTCTATTCTAAAACATATCCCGCTTTTCAGGATGATTTGATCAGTCAGCTGCACTGGACAATTCCGCCTGGGAAGAAAAGCTTGCGGAATATTTTTAAAATTGACACGGGGAAAGATTTTCTGCATCATTGTCTGGCAGCAGCCGGGCAGTGCCTGAATGAGTTTTTCAGCCTTACCGGTACCCGGGCAGGTGATTTTGACCTGATCATACCATCGGTTGCACCAGCAGGTTTCGGACAATTACTGAGCCTCGAATTTGACCTGGTAAATAAAATCGTGCTCCCGGAGACTGTTTGGGGCCAGGTTCACACTGCGGGGCTGGGTTTTGGATTGCGAAAAGCGTTCAATAACGGTACCTTCGGGAAATCACGCAATTTATTGTTCCTGGCTGTTGGAAGCGGTTTAACGGTTACCATAGCGTGGTACCAGAAAGAGAGCGGTATATGAACAGCGATTATTTGGGTAAAATGGGGGATATCGACAATATGGCCGGATATCTGCATTTGCAGGCGGCCAGAAATCCTGAAAAGCCGGCCTTCCTTTATCCGGTGCGAATTACCTATGCTGAACTTGACCGAAGGGTAGATCAGCTTTGCCATGGCCTCGTCAGGGCAGGAGCTGGTAAAGGAACCCGCACCATCATGCTGGTAAATGCTGATCTGGATTTTTACATCCTGACATTTGCCTTGCTGCGAATTGGGGCAGTTCCCGTTTTAATTGATCCCGGTGTAGGTCGCAAAGTGATGAAAAACTCACTGGCCGGTGTGGAGGCAGAGGTGTTTATCGGCAGCACCCTTGCCCAGCTTTTCCGACTGATATACCGGAAATCCTTCCGTGATATAAAGCTTATTGTCACAGTTGGCCCACGTCTGTTCTGGGGCGGTCGCGGGTATAAAACACTGTTCGAATCTGACAGCCGGCCCTTTACACCAGTAATCACCACCCCGGATGATATCGGTGGGATTTTCTTTACAAGCGGCAGCACAGGGGCCCCCAAAGGGGTTATTTACCGGAATCGGATGTTTCATGCCCAGATCAATTATTTCAGATCCCATTACCAATGGAACCAGGAGGAGACCGACCTCTGCACATTTCCGCTGATTGGGTTGTTTTCGGTGTGTCTCGGACTTTCAGTGGTCATTGCCGATATCAATCCGGCAAAACCGGCCAGTCTGAACCCCGGGGATATATGGGCAAATTTGGAGCTTTACCGGTGTACGCACATGTTCGCGTCTCCGATGGTTTTGCGGAAACTGTCAGACTACGGTCATAAGCACGGAAAAAAACTGGGTTACCTGAACCGGATTGTTACGGCAGGGGCTCCTGTTCCCCGTGACCTGCTTTCCGGAATGAAGGAAATTATCCCGGAGCAGGCTGAAATTCATGCACCTTATGGGGCAACAGAGGCTCTTCCGGTTACTGATATTACTTTGACAGAACTTCTCGGAATTTCTTCAACAGCTGATTTCCACTCTGGTATCTGCCAGGGGTGGCCATTGTCGGGTAATCGCTTGGTTATCATTGCGATCACGGAATCGGCCATTCCGGAAATGGAATCGGCGATCCTGCTTCCGGCAGGCGAGGTGGGAGAAATCGTGGTCAGCGGTCCTGTGGTTACCGAATCCTATCTGGATAACCGTGAGGCCGATGAAAAATCAAAAATCCGCGACCACTCCGCCACTGTCTGGCACCGAATGGGAGATCTGGGTAAGGTGGATGAAGAAGGCCGGTTATGGTTTTTCGGTAGAAAAAATCACCGGATAGAAGTTAACGGGAGGTGCCTGTATACCATTCCTACGGAAGCCATTTTTAACCGGATACCCGGTGTGATCCGTACAGCAATTGTCGGAATTCCCGGTAATCCTTCCGGATTTGAGGATCCCGTGCTCTGTATCCAGATCACACTGTCTGATTATCTGTTTAAAAGAGGAAAAATCAGGCGGGAGCTCATCCGCCTGGCCGAGTCGATTCCTGCAACAGCTGTGATAAAAACCTTTTTATTCAGGAGATCTTTTCCGATGGACCCGCGCCATAATGCAAAAATTTTTCGTGAGAAACTCAAAATATGGGCGACAAAGAAAGCAAGGCGGTAGTATTGGTTACCGGCGGCGGCGGTTTCGTAGGATCTGCCCTGGTCAGGAGATTGGTTGCGCTGGGTTACCGTGTGGCCAGCTTTTCCAGGGGAGATTATCCGGAATTAACTAAGCTTGGAGTCACAACGATCCGTGGTGACCTTAACAACTATGCTGATGTGTTAAGCGCTACGAAAGGCTGTCAGGTGGTTTTTCATACCGCTGCCCTGGCGGGTTACTGGGGAGCCTCAGATTCTTACCGAAAGGTCAATGTTAATGGAACTGCTAACATTATCAGGGCATGCCGTGAAAATGCTGTTGGAAAGCTTATCTATACCAGTACCGCCAGCGTTGTTTTCGGAGGGCAAAACATAAAAAATGGTGGACAGGATCTTAAGTATCCCCGTATGCCGCTTAACCCATACTGCCGTACCAAAGCTCTCGGGGAGCAATCGGTATTGGCTGCCAATGGAAGCTCATTGAGCACCATATCCCTCCGGCCACATATTGTGACAGGCCCCGGAGATAATCATCTGGTTCCCCGCCTGATCGACCGGGCTCAAAAGGGCCGTCTGCGGATTATCGGGAGCGGTCGTAATCTGATCGATACCGTATTTGTTGAAAACCTTGCAGATGCTCATTTACTGGCCATCCGGGCACTGGATGTAAATCCTGCCTGCCGTGGAAAGGCTTATTTCATCACCAATGGCGAGCCAGTGAATTTATGGGACTACATTAACCAGATACTGGCGGGAGCCGGACTTCCGCCGGTAACCAAACGCATTCCATACCGCCTGGCTCTGCCAATTGCCTCTGTTATGTCTTTTTTTCACAAACTGTTACCCGGCTTGGGAGAACCGCTGCTGACCCCTTTCCTGGTCAGGGAAATGGCTCAGAGCCACTGGTTTGATCCGGAACCGGCCAGACGAGATCTTGGCTATTCACCGTCAATCAGTACACAGGAAGGCCTGAGGATCCTCATCGAACACCTTAAAACCCGGTCAGGATCTTAACCGGACCCAGCAACCCCGAAATCCTCAGGTACTTTTCAGCATCCTGACTATTGAATTTGGTGATGTTGGTTTTGGTTCGGCGCTGATCGGCCGGCAATAGTCCGTCACCGATCAGCCGGTTGGGCCAGAGGTTATAAACGCAAATTTCGATCTGATTGTTCCCCGGTTTGATGAAGCGCGATATTTCTGCTCTGAATGGCGGAAACCATAAGGTGGCAACCAATTGTCCGTTTATCTTTAATTCGCACAACTCCTGCACATTACCCAGATCAATCAGACAGGGTTTGCCCGGCGTAAGCTGATTTATGGTAAAGTTGGTTCGATATATGGCAGCTCCTGAAAAGTACCTGATTTCAGGTTCCGGATTGAGTGTCCAGGATTTTAATTCATGTGTTTTAACCGGTTGTCCGGGGCCCCAGTGAGGATCAAACTGTATTTCCCATTCAGCTGCTGACAGGTCGTTCACCTCCTGCCAGGCAGCATCGGAGCGTAGCTGATTTAACTCATAAACCGGGCTGATCCCTCCGGAATGCTCACTGTTGCCGGACACAGGTTCTTTGGTATTTAACCGGCGGTTGATGACAATGAATTTAGATTCCTCCGGACCAAATATCATGGATAGCTGCAGCCAACCCTCGTCGGTTCGGGTGTATCTGATTTTTGATATTTCTCCGGTCATTGGATTCCAAAGTTCAGGTTCGCCCGCTTTTGACCGGAACGTGATTTCAACCTGGTCATACCGGTCGGGTGTAGCCGGAATATACCGGTAAGTAAAATCCTGTATGGAATCCCATGCCCATTTGTTTGCGATGAAGTAGATGTCAGCATCCGGTGTCGCACGGTGGATGTAGTCAAGCTTTGTATCCTTCCTTTTGCTTTCAACCCTGATGTCCGGCTCAACTTTCGTCAAATCTAAAACTTCCGAAACAGAGTAGTCCTGGTAAAAGCTTCCTTTTGCCATACTTTCTATCATCCTTTTGTAAGGCTGTAGCCGCGTGCCTTTCGACCGTAATTTCAGTACGTTAACCCCTCCTTTAACCAGGGAGGAGATCTTATGCTTCACTTCTGTGTCCATCTGCTCGAAATCCCTGACTACTAAAAGCTTGTAGCTCATTCCATCCGGCAACACAATGTTTCCCTTTTTTACATCCAGCCGACTCATCAATACTTCGCGGTTGCATTTGTCGTAATGGTAACCGTATGGAAAATCAGGTTCCTCTTCCGTCAGGAATACGAAATTGGGAACATCATCTCCGTAATAGTACAGTACATCTGCAGTATATAAACCCTGACCGAGCAGGTAGGAGCAGCGGTTGAGATAGCTTACAAAGGCTCCTGCAACCGGCCACCAGGTAACATTGGGGTTGAAATGGGTGCCGGCAAAATACTCGATACCCGGTATCCCTTCTTCAGCCGGACTATTGGTGACTGTGTGCCACATGAGTCGATTGATGCCGGAACAGAAAACCTGGTCGATCACATTTTTAAGATCCCTGGGCGATCGTTCCCACTGGGGACCAATGCTGGTGGGTCCTTCAGCTGCAACATACCGTTTACCATAAGTATGAGCCGCACTGGCGCTCTGTTTAACGGCAAGCCTTTCAGGTTCGGTGGTGCGGTGTGTATTGGACCTGGCCCAGTATTCACCCATCGGAAAATCATTGATTCCCAGAAGTCTGAGGGCATCGCCGGGAACGGAGTGCGGTCCGCCGGACTCCGGGTGCATTCCCAAGCCCCGTTCATGTGCAAGATCGCGGAATAGTTCATAGTGGTTTACTGCAATGCAATCCCCGACTGTTTTCCTGAAATCTTTTAAAAACCGATCTGATTCTGCCCTGCTGACCATCACATGGTTGGATAAAACCGGCAGCCAGGGGGTAGGGTCATAACCCCTGAAATGACGAAATTCCCCGATGAATTTGTCGGTCCAGTTTGCCACTCCCATTTCCCAACTATCTGTATATAAATACTTCAAACTGTTTCCGGCTGTCTGGGCCGCGGTGACAATGGGATCGACAACCGTGCTGAAATATTTCCGGAATGCGTTTTGACTCAAATGGTCGAATGAGAGGCCTTCCCAGCCGTCGCTGCAGGTGGAAACACGTGCATCGGTGCAGGTCATGCCATAGCGTATTATGGTCCAGCTGCCTGCCGGGATTTCCCAGGTAAGCATGCCGTTCTGGTAATTTTTGGTAAGATCCACAACCTGATCAATGGCTAAACCCTGCTGATCAATGGCTAAACCCTGCTGATCAAGGGAATCCGGTCCCGGATCACGTAATTTTTCCAGCGGGTATATTCCCTTCCACCCAAGTGCCTGGTTTAAACTCTTGAAAGGGAAGTTGAATACTCCTGATCTTTTTTCAGCGGGTAAGGTTGGAATGGCCTGAACAATGATATCCTTATAATAGAGTTGGCTGTCGGGCCGGGGCAGAGAGTCGCGGAAGATGGATGGCCCGGTAACAGTGATTTCGCTGAAAGTGAGCTTCTTCATGGCTTCTGCAGGGGATACTCCGGGTCCACCGGGATTCCATCCGCTCTGGATGTTCAGGCTTAATTCGAGGCCAAGCCGGTCTCCTTCTTTGATGGCATGTTTCAGTAATTCGATCCATTCGGGAGATCCGAAATCAGGTCCGTGTTTTGTTTTTTTTGCAACGGTATAATTGGACGATCCCGCATCGAAAATCAGGACTCCTCCAAATCCCTTTGCTTTCAATTCCTCCAGATCGTGGGTGATGGATTGTTTGGTTACATTGCTGTTTAACCACCACCAGTATGCCCGGATGCGCGATTCTACCGGTGGATTCAAAAATGATTTCCGCATCTGTGAAACAGGATCAGATACGGGAGTTTTCAAAAGGCTCTGTGACTTTGATGAATTCGAAGTCAGGCTGATAATGGTTATCAGCGCAAGGATATAGTTGATTTTCATTTTGAGGCACCTTTAATCAGGATGGGTAATTTGGTGCTTCTAAAATAGTCAGAAAGAATGGCAAGCCAATATTCGCAATTATCCATCTCTGATTGAGCCAATGAAGGCGATTCGGGGATAACCGCTTATAGAAAATTCTTATCGAGAAATTCCTGAAATTTGTCTTTATACTGATCTCCAACCGGGATATACTCCTTCCCGAAAATGATCCGGCTGCGCTCAATGGTCTCAATTTTATCAAGATTCACAATGAACGAGCGGTGAACACGCATGAATTTCGTTGCCGGCAGGCGGGATTCCATCGTTTTTAATGTTCCGATAGACAGGATGGGCTTGGGCTCGCCTGCAATAAATACACGGATATAATCTTTGAGCCCTTCGATATACAGGATATTTTCGAACCGGATTCGCCGCACCTTGTACTCCGATTTCAGAAACAGAAAGTCGGAGCTGAATTCAATCTCCTCCTGATTTCGGTTTTCAAGCCCCAGCAATCGCTGAACCTTCATGGCGGCCTTGAGAAACTCTTCATAACTGAAGGGTTTCAGAATGTAATCAACCGCATCGAGCTTGAAACTCTCAACAGCATACTTCTCATAGGCGGTCACAAATACCAGTTTCGGTCCGCCTTTCAGAACTTTTACAAATTCGGTCCCGGTAAGGTCCGGCATCTGAATATCCAGAAACATCAGGTCAACATGTTCATTTCTAATGAATTCCATGGCACTGAATGGATTGTCAAACATCCCTGCGAACTCCAGAAACGGGGTCCGTTCAATATATCCCCTGATCAGTTCAAGCGCCAGAGGTTCATCATCGATGGCTATGGTTTTAATTGTCATGATTCAGGAAATCAGGCTTTTGATGTTCCGCAATCAATTCTGAGCATTACACTGAACTGGTTTTCATCTTTGCTGATCTTCAGATCATATTTGCCGGGATACAGCAGCTGCAACCGCTTGGTTACATTTTCAAGGCCAATTCCGGAGTCAACTTCCGGACCCTCATGAGCTATCCTGCCCAGACTGTTTTCGCAATTAAAAACCAGTGATTGGTGTTCAACCTGCAACGATATCCTGATAAAGGACGGACTCTGATAGCTGATTCCATGCTTAAATGCATTTTCGATAAACGGAACGAATATTAGCGGAGTAATAATCATATCCTGATGATCCTGAGGGAATTCCGCTTCGAGGGTAACTTTTTGAGAAATCCTCAGCCGCATCAGATCGATGTAATTGGCCATAAAGTCCACCTCCTGCCCCAGTGTGGTTGATCCCTGCTCCGATTCATAGAGCAGATATCGCATCAGCTTGGAAAGTTTCAGTACCGAATCCTGTGCATCAGTCTGATTAATAGCGATCAGGGAATAAATATTATTGAGCGTGTTGAAGAAGAAATGCGGACTGATCTGGTTTTTTAAAAAAGCGAGTTCCGAATTGAGCTTTTCCTTTTCCAGCTCCTTGCGCTTTGCTTCATTTTCAGCCAATCTCTCCGACACCCTTAATCCCACGCAAAATCCGGATATCAGAATGGAGGTAAATAGGAAGTTGGCATGGAAAAACCGTTTTCGCATGGTATCGGGTGATGGTCCTCCCGGATTGGCTTTCTGCCTCTCCAGTTCCCGCAGCTTAAATTCTGCAGGTGGTGGGAAGAGCTTTTCATCCAGGGCATTAACTGTAAAATTGAACCCGGTGATAATCACTGCCGTCAAGAGCAGAAACATCCATTTTTTACCGGTGAGCCAATATTTTGGGACCAGCCAGAAAAAGCTGAGATAAAAAATGATCAGGAAAGCTACGGATTGAGCATAAAACCTCCCGAAATGAACGTTTGGATGATCGGTTTGCTGAGTCAGCCAGTATAAAGGGAAAACAAAAATGATCATCCAGGCAACAACATGGAGCACCAGCCTCATTCGTTTTTTTCCGGTAGTCAGTTTAAGTTTCATGCTTCTTTTCTTCAAATATAGTGATTATGCACCTATTCGTATCTCAGTGCATCGATCGGATCGAGACCTGCCGCCTTCCTGGCCGGGTACCAGCCGAAAAACACCCCGATTACCGTGCATACTGCAAATGCAAGGATGACTGCCTCAGGCATGATAGCGATGGGCCAGTTCATGATCTTCCCAATCAGGCTGGAAGCTCCTATCCCGAGCAGTATCCCGAGAATCCCGCCAACGACGCTGATCAGGGTCGATTCCGTGAGAAACTGCATCAGGATGTCGTTGCCCTTGCCGCCGATCGACATACGCAGGCCAATTTCACGGGTTCGTTCGGTGACTGAAACATACATGATGTTCATGATGCCGATGCCGCCAACCAGCAGCGAAATTCCTGCAATGGCCCCCAGCAGTATCGTGAGCACATTGCTGATGGAGCTGAAAGTAGTTACCAGCTCTTCCTGCGAGCGGACTTCAAAGTCGGCATCCTCTCCGACCTTGATTTTATGTTGTGTTCTCAGTATCGCTTTCATTTCTTCAACCGCCACCGGTGAAGCGGTTTCACTGATGGCTGATGCATAAATCCCCTGGATATAGGTGATTGCCAATACCCGTTTCTGTATGGTGGTATAAGGTGATATAATTATATCGTCCTGATCCTGACCGAACTGGCTCTGTCCTTTCTCGCTCAGGATTCCGATGATCCGGAACGGGATATTTTTGAACCGGATGGTAGCGCCAACCGGATCGGCATTTGCACCGAACAATTCCGTCACCACCGTCTTGCCCAGCAAACAAACTTTTGCAGAATTTTTAATTTCTGCATCCGTGAACAGCCTGCCGCTTTTGACTTCTATCTTTTTTATTTTCAGGTAGTCCAGGTCAACCCCATATATCACAGTGGGCTTGTTTTCACTTCCGGCTACTGCCTGACCGCTTCCCCGAACTTCGGGTGATACCCATTGCACCGACGGACAATTGTCGGCTACCGCCCGAACGTCATCCAGCGTAAGGGCTTTTGCCGTAGTATTACCCAGGCTGACCCCGCCGCGCTGCATGGATCCCGGGAAAACCATGATCATATTGGCCCCCATTCCCGAAACCGAGTCTTCGATGCTCTTTTTCGATCCCTGGCCGATTCCCAGCATGGCAATGACTGATGCTACGCCTATGATCACTCCCAGCATCGTTAAAAATGCCCGCATCTTATTACGGATCAATGCGTTGATGGCTATTCTGAAAAGATTTGAGTAATTCATCTTTTTATCTTTTAATCGAATTCATTGGTTGGAGGCATGCTATTCAGCAGCTCGCGTGCCGAGTATTTTTCAGTCAGGTAATGCTCCCTGATCATCTTTCCGTCGCGGAATATCAGGTTCCGCTTGGTAAACCGTGCAATGTCCTGTTCATGAGTCACAAAGACTATAGTTTTCCCCTTTTCATTCAGTTCCTGAAACAGGGCCATGATTTCATACGAAGTTCGGGTATCGAGGTTTCCGGTTGCCTCATCGGCGAGTATCACCACCGGGTCATTTACCAGTGACCGGGCAATGGCAACCCTTTGCTGCTGCCCGCCAGAAAGCTGATTCGGCATATGCTTCATCCTGTCGGCCAGGCCAACCGCTTCGAGAGCGGCAATGGCTCTTTCCCTGCGCTGCTTCGACTTAACCTCCTTGTTGTAGAACAAGGGGAGCTCAACATTTTCAAGGGCCGTGGTCCTGGGTAATAAATTGTAAGACTGGAAAACAAACCCGAGCTTTCGGTTTCGTAATGAAGCCAGATCGTTTTTGGTCATGCCGGCCACCGATACCCCATCCAGATAATATTCGCCTGAAGTGGGCTTGTCGAGACACCCGAGGATGTTGAGCATGGTTGATTTGCCCGAGCCGCTGGCCCCCATGATGGCAACGAATTCACCAGCCTTAATCTTGAGGTTAACGCCCTTGAGTGCATGAACCGTGACTTCCCCCACGTGAAAATCCTTAACCAGGTTGCCGACTTCAATGATTGAGTTGTTCATAGTTTCTATTTTTTCTTCGATCCAGGAGGGGTCGGCATGAATGGACTGCTGGCGGCTTTACCGGATTTCACTTCTGCACTGCCGCCGGTTTGGGTCATCGAGAGGATTACCTCATCCCCCACTTGTAGCCCTGATCTGATCTCAACAAGCGAGCCGTTATCCAAACCGGTCTCCACAGTTACCGGATGAATCTGATCTCCTGCTTTGATCCATACACTGGCAGGAGTTTTTTCGCTGCCGGGTTGCCTGCTTTCCGGTTTTCCGATGTCGGCGGTCCGGGCTTGTGCAGTTCCAATTCCAGAAGCAGTTTGTGAACCCCTGTAGGATGCCAGTACCGCCGGATCAGGGGTAAACCGCAATGCCTTGCCCGGAACGGTAAGCGCTCCCTGCATCTCATCAGTAAATACGGTAATGCTGGCTGTCATCCCGGGCATCAGCTTTTTGTCAGGGTTCGGAGCATTGATGATGACTGTATAGGTAACCACGTTGGAGGTGATAACCGGTTGTATTCTTACCTCTGATACCACTCCGTTGAAAATGGTTTCAGTATAGGCATCAACTGTAAATTCAACCCGCTGGCCATCTTTCACTTTTCCAATGTCGGCTTCATCAATATCGGCCTGTACTTCCATCTGGGTGAGGTCGTTGGCAATGGTAAACAGGGTTGGTGCGTTGAAACTTGCGGCAACAGTCTGACCCTCATTTACCACCCTGTTCAGTACCACCCCGTCGATCGGTGAGTAAATCGTTGCGTATTTCAGGTTGATATCGGCACGTTCGTAGCGGGCTTTCACCGAAATCATATTGGCTTTGGCTTTACTGTAATTGTAATTGGCCTGATCATAATCGGTTTGCGCAACCAGTTTCTTTTCAAATAAAGCCTTAATCCGGTTAAAAGTAGCCAGCTGGTAATCCAGTTCTGCCTGCGCATCGGCAACGGTAGCTTTGGCCTCTTCGAGACTGGCCAGCAGCGGAGTTTTGTCGAGCTCGGCCAGCAATTGCCCCTTGGTAACGTACGAATTGAAATCCGCATACAGGTGAAGGATCACTCCCGAAACCTGTGTTCCCACGTCAACCGTTTTGTTCGCTTCAAGCGTCCCGGTTGCCGTAACTGAATTGTTCAGATCGACTTTACCTGCAATGGCGGTTTCGAATGAGAATTCAGATTTGTTCTTTTTACATGAGTTCAATACCAGCGCAGTCACCAGGATCAGGACCGGCACGGTTATCAGAATCATTTTTATCGTTTTTTTCATTTTATAAGTATTTTAAAGACTTAGAGATTTGCCGGTATAGAAATCCAGGAGTTTGTAGCTGAATATCAGATTGAAGCGCGATTGGAGCAGTTTACTTTCAGCAGATATCAGGTTGGTTTTCTGAAATAAATAGTCCACGGAATTGATCATCCCCTGCTTGAATTTTTCAGATGCTACCGCATAGGCTTCGATATTCGACTGATATTGTTCTACGCTGGCCTCATATTCGGTTTCGGCTGAAACAACATCGGTGCAGGCCTGCTCAACTGATTTTCGGAGCTGGTTCATTGTGTTTTTCAGATCGAGGTCGGCGTTTTGTGTATTAATGCGGGCAATCCGGACCTGATTACTAACAGTTTTGTTTGACCAGATTGGAACCGAGAGCGACAGCCCAACCGTTGGGTTGATATTGTTACCCAATTGTGTGGCCAGTGAGGAGCTTTGAGCCAGACTGGTGATTCCGGTTCCAAAACCGGCGTCCATGGAGATCCTAGGGTAATAATCTGCTTTTGCTAATACGATACCGATTGAGGAACTCTCTTTACGCAAACTGTAACTCTGAATTTGTGGCTTAATCGTTAAGGCAATCTGGTAAATTGAGTCGGCATCTGGATTCAGATGCAAGTTCCGAAGTGTCAACATATCAGGTTTGGCGATGGTAAAATCCTCATCCAAAGGTTGTTCCATGTATTGCATCAATACAACCTTATTCATGGCAAGCAGGCTTCGGGCATTTGCCAATGTGAGTTTTTCGCTGGCCAGCTGCGATTGGATCTGTAAATAGTCGGCTTTGGATATCGCGCTCAGGGCCAGACGTTCGGCTGCCAGCTGCAGTTCATCGGTGGTGACTTCGGTTTGATGAAGGCTGTTGGTTACCTGCTCCTCCGCATAAAGGATCTGGAGATAGGCATCCATCACCGACAGGCTGATAGATTCTTTGAGCGCTTCCAGGTCGAGTTTGCCAGATTCATAATCCAGCTGTGCCTGTTTTATGGTATTTGTAAGTTTTTGCCCGTTGTATAGAATTACACTGGAACCTACAGATGCTGAAGTACTTGATGATCCGTTGAATGAATTGATACCGGTTAGTTGGTCCGTTTCGGTACCCCATCCGAAGTTCTGCCGTAACGATCCGTCAACGGTTGGAAACCGGTTCAACCGGGTTTGATCAGCATTGATCGCACTAACCTGGATGTTTAACTCACTTTTCCGGATCTGGATGTTCTGTTTCAATGCCTGGTCAACGCAAGACTGGAGTGTCCATGCCGGTTGCTGCGCTTTAACAGGCATTTCTGTCAGCGTGCCGGTCAGGATCAGGATCATCACCAGAAAAAATTTAATATTCATTTTGGTAT
The DNA here is from genome assembly GCA_942493265.1 of uncultured Bacteroidota bacterium. Lineage (GTDB taxonomy): Bacteria > Bacteroidota > Bacteroidia > Bacteroidales > UBA12481 > UBA12481. The sequence goes on along the minus strand of OW818688.1, from coordinate 4,528,688 downwards.
TATTTCTGATCCAAAAGTGGAGCACACCTGCCGGGCTATTGGTATGAAATGGACCAACAGGCGGATTTCACCGACAGAGAATCGAAAAGTTATGTCTGGATTTAGGCTGGCAATGCGGTCAGTTAAGCAGCCGGCCGCTCAGCAGCAGGAGTTCTGTTTCCTTGATCTTTGCAAAGAATTGGGCTGTGATCAGACGGTTACGGGCCGATAGCAGGTCTTCCTGCACTTCCCTGAGCTGAAGTGAGGAGATGGACCCAACCGAATAGCTTTGCCTGGAAAGGTCCATGTTTTTTAATGCGAGCTGGAGGTTTTCGCGCTCAAAACCGATCATTTCCAGCTGATTGCTGTATTCTTTGTATATTGATGACAGACAGGCCGTGAGCTTGCTTTCCAGTTGCCTGAATGCGAGGTCGTAGGATTGAAGTGCGATCACAGCATTTTTGTATTGCCGTTTCTGATTGAGACCGTCAAAGATCTTCATATTGAGTGTCAACCCCATGGATGGTCCGTAATTGCGGTTATACTGAATAAAATGGGCCTCGGTCACGGTCCTGAAATAGTTCATGCCAGCATAATAATCAAGGGTTGGCCATTGCCCGGCCACGGCTGATTTAACTTCCATTTCACCGATCTGTTTATCCCTGGCCGCCAGCAGGAGCTCATGGTTGGTGGTTCTCAGGGAGTTGAGCAAGGTATCGTAAATCAGTATTTCGGGTGCGGGAATAGTATCCTCCACCTGAAAATCCGTGGCAACTTCCCTGGATAACAGGTCGTTCAAATTGGTCTTTGAATTCTGATACAAAGTTTCCTGATTGGAGAGGTTGGCCAGGTCGGCATTGAGTTCGACGCGGCTTTTCAGATATTCCATTTCGGAGCCGCTGCCGTTCTCGAAACGCATTTTAGCGAGACCGGTTCGGAATTTCGAGATTTCAACCTGCTCGGTCAGCATCTGCCGGATTCGCCCCTGTCTGACAATTTCATAATAACCGGCTATGATACCGGCCAGGGTTGTTTCCATCGTGATTTTTGCACTGAGCTCGCTCTTTTCCCCGATCTTCTTTAATTTGTCATAGGTGATGAACATGTTCAGACCGTCGAAGATCCTCCAGGTCAGGCCTATTCCGGCTGTCATTTGATCCGACGGTGCATTGGATTCATCCATCTCGCTGCCGGTGACCACTTTCAGGCGGACATCGTTCAGCCCTTTCACATAACCAGCGTTAACACTAACTTTCGGGAGCATTCCCGCATTACCCCGGGTGGCATTGTTTTTGGCTTCCTCAACAGAATTGCAGGAGATCATTATACCGTAATTGTTAGTCAATCCGATAGATACAGCCTGCTCCAGTGTCATCTGCTCCTGGCCTGACAGTCCATTGATCAGCATGCAGAGGCAGAAACTAATTGTAATCAGTTTCTTCATAGCTCTTCATTTTCGGTGTTTGACGGGTCAACCTCGACGGTCAGCTGGGTGTAATCGATCACTTCCTTTGCAGTTTTTCGCGACAGGTAGGAATAGATGGCCGGAATCATGTACAGGGTGAGGAAAGTTGCGAACAGCAATCCGCCGACCACTGCGATACCCAGCGATTGCCGGCTTTCCGATGAAGCCCCCAGACTGAGTGCGATTGGAAGTATACCCAGGATCATGGCGGATGAAGTCATGAGGATCGGCCGGAAACGGGAAATTGCCGCGCGCTGAACGGCTTCGGTCTTTTCGAGGCCGCCTGCCTTGCGCTGATTGGCGAATTCAACGATGAGGATACCGTTTTTCGTGACCAGTCCGATGAGCATGATAATACCGATCTGACTGAAAATGTTCATGGTCTGGTTAAAGTACCATAGCGATAAGAGGGCTCCCCCCAGTGCCAGCGGAACGGTGAGGATAATGATCAGCGGATCGGTAAAGCTTTCAAACTGGGCAGCCAGCACCAGGTATATCAGCACGATTGCCAGAATGAAAATGAAGATCAGACTGGAGGAGCTCTCCTCATAATCGCGAGATTGCCCGGCCAGCGCTGTGCTCATGGTTGGTGGTAAAACCCTCGAAGCCACATCGTACAGGTCGGTGATCCCATCACCCAGGGTGGAGCCCGGCGTCAATCCGGCGGATATGGTTGCGGAAACATAACGGTTATAGGAAAATACCGAAGAGGGATTGATGGATTCCTCCATGATAATCAGGTTGTCGAGGGAGATCAGGTCGCCATGTATATTTCTTACGTATAGGTTCTTAATGGCATCTGGCCGGTCGCGGAACTCCCGCCGCACCTGGCCGATGATTTCGTACTGGTTTCCTTCCATGATGAAATACCCGTATCGCTGGGTGCTCAGCATCAGTTGCAGCGTACGGGCTATCTCCTGGGCGGAAACATTGAGCTGGGATGCTTTTTCGCGATCGATCATGATCCGGAGCTCAGGTTTGTTGACTTTAAAATTGGCATCCACCAGCTGCAGGGATTTTGCTTTCCGGGCTTCTTCCAGGAATTTTGGCAGCACTTCGCGGAGCTCATCCAGGTTGGGGGCCAGGAGTACGAACTGTACCGGATGACCAGCCATCCGGTCGCCGATGGTGGGCGGCTCAAAAGGAAGCGAGCGTACACCGGTTATGGCCGGCAGATCGCGGTTCATCAGGTTGAAGATCTCATGCTGGGTGCGCGTGCGTTCCTCGGGTGGAATCAGGTAAACCAGGTGCTGGGCCTTGTTGGGATTTTCCCGACTGCCCATGCTCGGGGCAATCCAGGAAAAAGCCGCATCGGCTTCAGGGAATGAATCGGTTATATAGGTATCGATCCGGTTGATGAACGATTCGGTGAATTCATAGGATGAACCTTCGGGAGCTATAATCGGTATACGTATATTCGACCGGTCCTCCAGCGGTGCGAGCTCCGAGTGCAGCCCCTTGTACAGGAAGACTATCGAACAGATGATGACCAGGAAGATGGGGAATATCAGCCATCGCCTGTGCATAAAGGCCTTGAGCGAATAGCGGTAACCCCGGTTGAGCGCCAGGAAGAAGGGCTCTGTTTTATTGACCATCCAGTTCATATTCAGGTTACGCTGAACTTTCAGAATGCGCGAGCACATCATCGGCGACAGCGTCAGGGCCACAAACGCCGAAAGCAGTACGGACCCGGCAACCACGATGGCAAATTCCTTGAACAGTCGGCCGATCAGGCCTTGCAGAAACATCACGGGTAAAAAGACAGCAGCCAGCGTGATCGTGGTGGAGATTACCGCAAAGAAGATCTCTGTCATCCCGTTTTCTGCCGCAACCATAGGATGAAGGCCCGTATCAATCTTGGTATATATGTTCTCCAGCACCACGATCGCATCATCGCAAACCAGCCCGATGGCAAGCACCATGCCCAGCAGGGTGAGTACGTTGATGGAGAGGCCCATAAGCGCCATGATGATGAATGTACCGATGATTGAAACCGGGATGGCCACCACGGGAATAATGGTTGACCGCCAGTCGCGCAGGAAGAAAAAGATGATCAGCACCACCAGGAGGAGGGCCAGCAACATGGTTTGCTCCACTTCTTTAACGGCTTCACGCTCGAAGGTGGTGAAATCGAATCCTACGCTCACGTCATATCCTGGCGGGATTTCTTTCTGCAGCACCGCCAGCCTCCGGTAGAATTCATCTGCGATGCTGATTTCATTGGCTCCGGTTTGCGGAACCAATCCCACAACCAAAACCGGCATTCCGTGCACAATCACCGTTGAGCGGTCATTTTTCGGATACAGCTCGGCTTGGCCAACATCCGACAAGCGGATAATTCTGCCTTGATCCTGCTTGATAATGATCCGGTTAAACTCATCAGCCGTTTGTAGTAATCCCCGGGTGCGGATAGTCAGCTCGATCAGCGATCCGTCAATCCGGCCCGATGGCAGTTCGATATTCTCCCGGGTAACAGCCCGCTGGATATCATCTGCGGTAATCCTGTATGCGGTCATTTTAAATGGGTCAAGCCAAAGGCGCATGGAGTACTGTTTTTCTCCGAAGATCCTGATGTCGCCCACTCCGGGAATGGTTTGCATGCGGCTCTTGATGGTATTTTCCACCAGATCGCTCACCTTCATAATATTATGTTCGTCGCTCCGGACGATCAGAATGATGATCGGATTTGCGTTCGCGCTCAATTTTTCGACGATCGGCGGATCAACATCCTGCGGGAGCAAGCGAATGGCTTTCGAAACCCGGTCGCGTACATCGTTGGCGGCCGTTTCCATATCCTTTTCCAGGTTGAATTCCACCGTAATCAGGCTTGATTGGTCAGTAGATACCGATGACAGGGAATGGATGCCCTCGATGCCGTAAATGGCTTCTTCCAGGGGTTCTGTCACTTGTGCCCGGATGATTTCGGGATTGGCGCCCGAATAGATTGTGGTGACCGTCACAATGGGTGGATCCATGGCCGGGTACTCGCGTACGCTTAGGCTGATAAAGCCTACGGCTCCGAAGATCAGGATCAGGAGCGTAAAAACGATGGCAAGTACGGGCTTTCTGATACTCAGTGAGGAGAGGCTCATATCAGTAAATCTTTTGGATCGTAAGCGGTGAACCGTTCCTCAGGCGGAGCAGGTTGGTGGTCACAATAGTGTCGCCGGTGCCGATCCCTTCGATGACCTGGACGAAATCGCTGCTCCGGGTACCGGTCTTCACCGGAACGGAAAGCGCTTTTCCGCCCCTGGCAAGGAATACCGAGTATCCCCTGATCGATGGGATCAGGGAGGAGGCGGGGATCATGATGCTCCCGGCCTGGTCCATGATGGTCAGGTATACCTTTGCAGAGGTACCCGGAACCAGCCTGCCGTCATTGTTCAGGATGATTGCCCGCGCGGGCAGGGTTCGCGTACGCGCGTCGACTGAAGGTTCAACAGTTTCCACCTGCGCCTGTTGCTCTTGCGGCAGGTAATCCGTACGGAAGGTTATGGCTGAGCCGGGTTTCATGGCCCCGGCATATCGCTCGGGTATGGAGAAATCCAGTGTTATACGGTTTATGTCCTGGAGGTTGGCCAGCACGGAGCCCGGGGCCACCCAGGCACCCACGCTCACCTTTCGCATGCCTATGATTCCGCTGAACGGGGCACGGATTTCTGTCTTTTCCAGGTCGACCTTCAAAACATCGATCTCCGCCTGAAGGGTTTGCCGCTGATTGGTGATTATATCAAACCGCTCGCGGCTGATCCCGCCGTTGTCCAGTAAAACCTTTTCCCTGGATTCGTTGACTTCCGCAAGCCGGGCCTGCAGCGTCAGTTTTTTGATCCTGGAGGTGATATCAGCATCATCCAGCCTGAAAAGCACCTGACCTGCACTCACCCTGGCGCCCTCTTTCATCAGGATGGAAACTACCTTGCGCGGAATCTCACTCACAATATCAACCTGCTCACGGGCATTGAGGGTTCCCACCGTCTCCACACGGTAATTTACCATTGTATCCGCGGCGATGTGGCATTCAACCGGAAGGGCTTGGTTAACAGCTGCAATGGCTACCTTTTCTTTTTCACCGGATAAGGCAAATATTTTCACCATGACCAGCGCAACGACCACAGCCGTAAATACCAGAAGTGTGATAATTTTTCTCATCTGTCAATCTATTAGAGCTTCATCCAAGGTTGTATAAATATTGAAAATGGAAGTGAAACCGGCTATCACCATGATCTCCCTGATGTTGTTGCGGAGCCCGGCAATACGCAGCCTTCCGTTCATGGCAAGGATCTTTTTCAGGGAAAGCAAAAAGATCCTTAATCCTGAACTGGTGATGTAGGTGAGTTCTGAGCAGTTTAATACGATGTTTTTTTCACCTCGGTCGAGAACACCGAGCAATAGGTTATGCAGCTCGTTATGCTGGGTGGATTTTAGTTGCCCGATCAGGCCAATTACTAAATAATCCCCGGTTTTGGTTTCGGTAAATTCCATGGGAGAGGTATCAACTCCCAAAAGTTAAGAATTATTTTTTAAATAACCGCACTGAATCAAGAAATTTTGCCGAGGGATCCTCACACCCTCCCAATTTCCGTCGTCATTGCCTCCTGCAGTTTCAGGGTTTGCGGTATGGTGAAATAAAATTCAGAACCTTTGCCCGGCTCACTTTTTAGCCAGATTTTACCACCAAGCATTTTTACATAGGCCTGGGCAATCGATAGGCCCAGTCCGGCACCTTGAATAGCAAGCTTATCGAAGGCATCAGCCTGAATAAACCGTTCAAATATTGCATGCTGCCTTTCCTTGGGAATCCCGATGCCCGTATCTTTCACATAAAACTTAAGAAATTCCCCTTGTTTCTCATAACCCATCACTATTGATCCTGCTTTGGTATATTTTATGGCATTTTTAACCAGGTTGGCCAGGATTGCATATAACTTTTCGGGATCCGTTTTTGTCAAAACTTTCTCTTCCGGTAATTTTTGTTTCAGGGCTAAATGCAAACCTTTTCCTTCAACCTCTGATTTAAAGAAGTTATAAATGAAATCGATTTTCTCGTTTACATTGAACTCCTCGATATTCACACACATCAATCCCGATTCTATTTTCGATATATCAACAATATTGTTGATGATATTAAGCATCCGGGCTCCGCTTTTCTCAATAATTTTAATATAATTCAGTTGTTCCTCTCCAGTCAGATCCGGTGCTTTCAACAATTCGGCAAAACCGAGAATACCATTCATCGGGGTACGAATCTCATGGCTCATATTGGCCAGGAAGGCCGATTTTAAACGGTCGCTTTGTTCTGCTTTCACTTTAGCCTGAATTAATTCCGCCGCCTGTTTGTCTTTTTCTTTATTCTGGAATGCCAGCTCTTTATTTGCAATGATTAATTCAGCAGCCAGCTTTTCCTTTTCCCTGTTCTGATTGGCCAGTTCTTTATTGGCAATAATTAATTGCTGTTCATTCTGTTTACGCTCAGTAATATCCTGTACTGTACCGTACAGTCCATGGATGTGTCCTTTCAGATCAGCCTTGGAAGCTCCCCAGACAATCAGATTCCGGATACTTCTGTCCGGTCTTAAAAGTTCCAGCTCGAGCTGGTACGTTTCACCCGTTTTCATTGCTTTATCAATTGCAGTATTTAGCAGACTCCAGCTTTGCGGCGTATAGAGGGTTGGATGTTCCGCCATTGTGGGCGCCGGATGGGTTGGATCGAGACCTGCAATATTAAAAAGTTCCTCAGTCCAGGCAACACGAGCGTTTTGTGCATCCCAGGACCAGGCTCCTATATGAGCCAGTTTCTGGGCTTGATGTAACATTTCCCTGCTTTCCCTTAATGCTATTTCTGACAGATTTCGTTTGTTCCGAAGGTCTTGTTCGTTGAGCGCCCTCAAAATTGCAGGGACTAACCGCTCAAGTTTGCATTTAAACACGTAATCTGTCGCGCCGTTCACCATCGCTTTAATTGCTATATCCTCTCCCATGGTGCCCGTAAGGAAAATGAAGGGTAAATGGGGATATTTTTCTTTGGCATAGTTCAGCGCCTGTAGGCCGCTGTAATCCGGCAAGCTGAAATCAGATAATATGATATCTATTTTTTCAGACTCCAGAATTCTCATGAAATCCTTTTCATTATCGGTCAAGAAGTAGCGGTGGGTAATCTTTCCGCCTTCAATCATTGACCGGATGATTTCAGAATCTCTGGGAGAATCTTCAAGGTGAAGTATTTTTATTTCTTTTTTCATAAAACCAGGTTCGAAAGCGGCTTAAAATTCTGCCCTTATTTAATAGGTTTTGGCGGAAGTTCATTAATAATAGCCCAATATTGTCCCAACGATCTGATTGCCTCCATAAATTGAACAATATCAACGGGTTTAACCACATAAGAATTAGCACCCAGTTTATAGCTGTCGACAAGATCTTTTTCTTCACGGGATGAGGTAAGCATGATCACCGGAATATATTTTAATTTGGGATCTGACCGGATGTGTTTAAGGACCTCTATCCCATTCAGCTTGGGCATTTTTATGTCTAAAAGAATTACAGCTGGGTTGCTTTTTTCATAATCGGCAAATTTGCCACGATTGTATAGATAGTCCAGGGCCTCTTCTCCGTCTTCTGCAACCACAACCCTGTTTGCCAGATTTTTCTCCCCAAGTGCCGCGAGGGTAAGCTCAACATCCTTAGGACTATCGTCCACAATCAGGATTGTTTTTACTTCAGTATTCATAATTCGATTCTTTTAGTTATGGTTGTTATCATTCGGTTTGCTAAAGAAAAATGTAGCTCCTTTGTCCACTTCACTTTCTGCCCAACAGGTTCCGCCGTGACGCACCACGATACGATTCACATTGGCAAGCCCGATCCCTATCCCTTCAAAATCGCGGGCTTTATGCAGCCGCTGGAAAACGCCGAATAGTTTATCGGCATACTTCATGTCAAATCCGGCACCGTTGTCTTTTATAAAGAATATTGTTTTATCGACCTTGATTTCACCTCCTATATCAATCACCGCTTTTTCTTTATTTCGGGAATATTTCAGCGCGTTTGAGATAAGGTTAACCCAAACCTGGTTGATTAAGGTTTCGTCACCCATCATATCCGGAAGTTCATGCACATTTATTTCAACATTTCTACCGGCAAATTCATCGCTAAAGGTTTTTATTACCCTGTTTACCAACTGTTTTGTATCAATTTTTGTTTGTTGAAGTCCGGCTGTGCTCAATCTCGAAAAGGTCAATAATGCATCTATAAGATTGCCCATTTCAATGGATGATTCTGATATGATATTCAAATATCGCAACCCCGCCTCGTCGAGTTGAGATGAATTGTTTTTAATCAGTAAATCAACAAATCCACCAATATGTCTGAGGGGTGCCCTCAGATCATGAGATATAGAATAGCTGAATGCCTCCAGTTCTTTATTCGCTGCTTCCTGTTTTTCTTTCTCTTCATTTTGAAAAACAAGTTCCTTGTTTGCAATTGCTAACTCAGCTGCCCGTTTTCCTTTTTCTTTGTTCTGGAAGTCAAGTTCTTTGTCAGCAATAAGTAGCTCTGCAGCCCGTTTTTCTTTTTCTTTATTTTGAAACAAAAGCTCTTTATTCGCAATGATTAACTCATCTGCCCGGGTTTCTTTCTCTTCGTTTTGAAAAACCAGTTCTTTATTGGCAATAAGCAACTCATCGGCCCGCCTTTCTTTTTCCCTGTTCTGAAAGATGAGCTCTTTATTCGCAATAATCAGCTCAGCAGCCCTTTTTTCTTTTTCTTCATTTTGAAAAGCCAGTTCTTTATTGGCTAGGACTAACTCAGCAGCTCTTTTCTCTTTTTCCTCGTTTTGGAAAGCCAGTTCCTTATTGGCAAGACCCAACTCATCCGCCCGCTTCTCTTTCTCACGGTTTTGAAAGGCCAGTTCCTTGTTTGCAATGATGAGTTCTCCGGCCTTTCTTTCTTTCTCCTGATTCTGAAAGGCCAGTTCCTTATTGGCAATGATTAATTCATCTGCCCGTTTCTCTTTCTCGCTGTTTTGAAACGCCAGCTCCCTGTTGGCCATGATTAATTCATCTGCCCGCTTTTCTTTCTCCCGGTTTTGGTAGGCCAGTTCTTTGTTCGCAATGACCAGGTCAGCCGCCCATTTTTCTTTTTCTTTTTTAAAAGACAATGGGCCGGGCAGAATACTTTTATTTTCGACTTTCCCTTTCATAAACAGGATGGTATCATGTAGGGATAAAGTTGGGCACCTTCAACAATTTATATGTTACAGAATTCTGAAAAGGAATTACATAATTCCCATATCTACCCCCCTTAACCCCCTTAACCCCCTTAACCCCCTTAACCCCCTTAACTCCCTTAACTCCCTTAACTCCCTTAACCTCTTAGAATTGTTTTGTGGTCTCAGGTATATTCCATACTTTTCACTCAGTTGGTGAAGTGTGGAAAGCTTATATTCAGTTACTTTAGATTCGGAGCGCGAACAGCGATGCTTCTGGTATTGATCCGGTTAAATTAATCTGGAGGATGAAAAAGATGATTCGAAAGAAGTTAATGACCGTGCTACTGGGAATTTTCCTCTTTTCTGCCGTATCAGCGCAGCAGCAAGACTCATTGAATTTGGATGATGTATTCAGGATGTCGCTTACCGAGCTGATGAATGTTGAGGTAATCAGTGCCTCAAAAATCAAGCAGCAGATTAAGGATGTTGCGGCTACTGTTCAGGTAATAACAGCTGAACAGATCAGAAGCCGGTCGTACTTTACCCTGGAGGAGGCTTTGTCGGATTTACCCGGATTTCAGTTCAGGAACATTCAGGGATTTAACAGCTATGTGTTTATGAGAGGGGTACCCAGTCAGAATAATCTGATTCTTTTGCTTTTAGATGGGGTTCAGATCAATGAGCTTAATTCCGGAGGATTTTATGCGGGCGGACAGTTTAACCTTTCGGAGGTTGAACGGATCGAAGTGGTATACGGACCCGCATCCGCCTTGTATGGTACCAATGCCGTTTCAGGAATCATCAATATAATTACTAAAAGTCCTGAAGGCCGGCATAAAGGACATGTTAGTCTTCTTGGCGGGAGTTATAAAACCGGCATGGTTGATTTTAGCATTAAAGATTTCAATGCAAAAAAAAGAATAGGCTTTTCACTTTCCGGAATGTATAAATCAACTGAAAAAGCCGACCTGGGTGGGGCAAAAGGTGACAATAACTGGACCGAACGAATGGAAAACTTTGAGAATGACCTCACTTTTTCAGCCAGATTCCAATTTAAGAACCTGACGGCTGGAGCCGATTTCCAGGAGAAGCGGTCATCCTTGACTACCAATTTTTTGTCTGTCGGTGATAAATATCTGGATAAAAACACGTTATGGGATATTGTTTTTTTTAACAGCTATCTGAAATACACCCATCAATTCCATGAGAAGCTGTCGTTGAACTCAACACTCTATTATCGGAATACAACCGTAAAACCCAATACAATCTATCAAATCGAAAAAGCTACGGATAAAACGACAGGGAATCAGGTTGGGTACTTCCGTCCGAATCAGCTGATTGGCTTTGAGAATCAGCTTAATTACAAAACGACGGAACGACTGATGTTTACTGTTGGGATTGTTGGAGAAATAGAGGAATTGTCGGAAGATTTCTCTATTTCATTCAGTAACTCGCAGTTTATAAAGCCGGTGGCACCTGTAAAACCTGAAATGTTGAACAACTTTCTGTTTAGTTATTATGCTCAGGCGAACTTTAAAATAAGCAGTCAGCTGTCTTTCATCGGTGGGTTGCGCCATGATTTCTCGAATTACTACGGGCAGGTACTGACCCCCCGCACCGGATTGGTGTTCAACAAGGATAAGTTTACTGCAAAAATACTGTATAACAGGGCTTTCAGGGCGCCAAAACCGTGGGATTACAATTATGGAACAGGTAATCCTGGTTTGAAGCCGGAGAAAATGCATTCCTTTGAAGCTTTCGGCGCCTATTCAGTTCTGGATAATCTGGCTTTCGGTGTTTCGGTCTATAAAAATGTGATAAACGATAAGCTGATTAAAGAAACTTCAGCCGGCATTGACCGATGGATCAACAAAAGTGAATTAAATACATTCGGGGTCGAAGCGTTTGGAAACTACTCATTCAACGCCTTTTCAGTCTATGCCAACTATACCTATTCAGATTCTTATGATGAGGTTGGAATTTATATTCCGGAAATTTCAATGCACACTGCCAACGCCGGGATCACTCATTCACCCGGATACCATGTTAAGTTAAACCTCCGGGCAAATTATCTGGGGCCCAGGAAAAACCCCATGGTCATCCAGTCAACAGGTAATGATATAATTGATGATGCTTTATTGTTCCACTGCTGCATTTCCTATCTGGATTTCAATGATTTTGACTATCAGCTGAAGGTGAATAATATCCTGAATCAGGAGTATTATCATCCATCAAACCGTTTTGCCGGCCGGTACCGACAATCGCAAAGATCATTTTACCTGACCATACGTTATAATTTTTAAGGTATGGACAAGAAAATGATGAGTGATTTCTTGCCTGTCCGCTGGATCTGCAAGCTGATAAAATGGTCCCTGTTTGCGACAATATTTGCTGCCCCCAACATCACCCTGGCTCAAACAGAACAGACTGTGAGGGAGATGCAGGTTAAAGCTGCCTTCCTTTATAATTTCACAAAATTTGTTTATTGGAATCCATCACCCGAAAGAGGAATCCATTCCACAATTACCATCGGATTGATCCAGGCTGATGATATGGCCAGTGTTCTCGACAAATATGTTAGTAAGAATACATCCGGTTCGGAAGTAATCATCAAGCGGATTAATTCTCTTACCCAGGAGCTTACGGGTTGCCAGATCATCTATATTGATCAATCTCAGAAGGAAAACCTTTCGGATATACTCAATCGGTTGAAGGATAGTCAGGTTCTTACAGTAAGTGATATATCCGGATTCACCCGAAAGGGTGGGGTGATCGGCTTGTTTCAGGAGGATGGGAAGATAAAGATTGAGATTAATGAGACCCAGGCGCGGAGCTCTGGTTTGGAAATAAGTGCAAAACTTATGGAGGTCGCTCGTGTTATAAAATAGGAGGCTGCTCATGAACAAATCTGTAAAACTTCTTCCAATCCGAACCAAGATCATCCTCATCGTAATGATAACCAGCTTACTAAGCCTGATTTTTGTTGGAGTAGCTATCGCCCTGTTTGATCAGTATCACGCGAAAAAGGACCTCGTTACCGATATATCTGCCATCAGCAAATTGGTGGCCGACCGTAGCTCAGGAGCTCTGGCGTTCCATGATGCCCGCACGGCTGAGGAAAACCTTTCCGCATTGGCAACCAGGCAGGGCGTTGAAAATGCGTGGATCTTCGACGGCCAAAACCAGCTATTTGCGCAATCGGGAGAAGGGCTTCTGGATAACAACATGCTGGAACAGCTCAAATCAGCAGATGGAAGTCTTTTTGCCGGTAACAACCTGTTTAGTTACCAGCCTATTATGGTTGATAACCTTAATCTTGGATCATTGGTTGTATCAACAAGCCTGGATGGTTTTCACGAAAGAATCCGTTACTTTCTGATGTTTATTCTACTGGTCATTTTGGGGTCCAGCCTTTTAGCCCTGTTCCTTTCGTCAAAACTTCAGGCATATATTTCAAAACCGCTGGCGAACCTGACCAAAATTTCGAGGGATATCGCTATTAACAAGGACTTTTCCACCAGAGCGGTAGCTACGAGTGAGGATGAGATCGGACTGCTGGTTAAGTCATTTAATGAAATGCTTGATCGTATAGAATCATCGCATGCTGAGCAAAAATTGTCGGAAGAAAAGTTGCGTTATGAAAGACATCTGTTGCGGATTATAATTGACAACTTGCCTGATGCGGTATATACAAAGGACAAATCATGCAGAAAAACGCTTGCCAATCTTGCCGATGTTAAAAACATGGGGGCTGATTCCGAAGCGGAAGTTATGGGAAAAACTGATTTCGATTACCATCCGATTGAATTGGCTGAGAATTTTTTCAAAGATGATCAGCAGGTAATCAATTCCGGAGAACCGCTGCTTGATCGGGAAGAGTATGTTTTTGAACACGGCCGTATAAAGTGGCTGCACACTTCGAAATTGCCGTTACGTGATGAGAGCAACAACATAATCGGTCTGATTGGAATTGGCCGTGATATCACCGAAAGCAAGGAGGCTTCCATCCGTTTGAAAGAATACTATGATAAACTGGAATCCCTTGTTGCTGAACGCACCGCTGAGTTAAAGCATAAAACCGGGGAGCTGGAGAAAGCCAAGGACCAGGCAGAGTCGGCTGACCGCTTGAAATCTGCTTTTCTGGCCACCATGTCGCATGAGTTAAGAACTCCCCTGAATTCTATAATCGGCTTTACAGGGATTCTTAAACAAGGTCGTCCCGGACCGCTCAATGAGGAGCAGAACAAGCAGTTGAGCCTGGTACAGAACAGTGCACGGCATTTGTTATCATTGATTAACGATGTTTTGGACCTTTCAAAAATAGAAGCAGGTCAGCTTCAGATTAAGCCGGAAAAATTTAATGTCAGGGAGGTGGTCCAACGGGTAATTGATATCAATGCTCCTGCGGCGGTGGATAAGAATCTTGAACTGGATGCAACAGTATCACCTGCCCTGGATGAAATTTTTGCCGATAAACAGCGGCTAACGCAGGTTCTGGTAAACCTGGTCAACAATGCCATTAAATTTACCGACCGGGGTTCGGTGAGCCTGGATGTTAACCTGGAATCCGACGAAACGGTCATTTTCAGGATTACCGATACTGGAATTGGTATTGAATCGGATAAAATTGATACCCTTTTTAAGCCTTTTATACAGATAGACTCTGGAACAACAAGAAAACATGAAGGAACCGGACTTGGTTTGTCGATCTGTAAAAAACTGATAAACCTGATGAGTGGAGATATCCTCGTGGAATCTGTTTTTAAAAAAGGCAGCACATTCATGGTGAAACTGCCAGGCAATTATAATAAAACAACTTAGCAATGAAATTAAAGATATTGATCATCGAGGACAATGAGCAGAATATGTACATGCTGTCATACCTGCTCGAAGAGTACTATTCAATATTAAAGGCCTTTAACGGAATTGATGGGGTTGCATTGGCTTTACAAGAGAATCCTGACATCATACTCCTTGATATTCAGTTGCCTGGTATGGATGGATATGCTATTGCCGAAGAATTAAGGAAACATGTACCCCTTAAGGAAACACCGATAATTGCCGTTACCTCCTATGCCATGGTCGGGGATAGGGAACGCATCATGAAAGCGGGAGCTACCGGATATATTGAAAAACCGATTGATCCGGATACCTTTATCAATCAGATGATTTCATTTCTTCCGGAAAATTTGATAAATAACTGAGCATGACATGAGAACAATAATGATGGTCGATGATAAACCTGAGAATCTGTATCTTCTTGAAAGTATGCTGTCAGATGAGAATCAGGTCATTTCCGCCTCGAATGGCGCCGAGGCTATTGGATTGGCACGGAAGTCCCCTCCGGATCTGATCATAACTGACATTCTTATGCCGGTTATGGATGGGTTTACACTTTGTAAGGAATGGAAAAAGGATAACGTGCTAAAACATATTCCGCTGATTTTTTACACGGCAACCTATACCGATGAGCAGGATGAAAGATTTGCACTTAGCCTGGGAGCGGATATGTTTATCCTGAAGCCCCAGGAGCCTGAAGTGTTTCTCTCACTCATTTCCGGGATTCTGCAAAATATTGAAAGGAATAGTCCATTGGTCAATGTCCCTGAGGAGATTTTGGAGGTGAATAATTTACGTGAATATAATCAGGTACTAATCAGGAAGCTGGAAGATAAAATCGTTGATGCCGATCGGAACAGGCTCGAGATGCTGAAGTATTCCAGGGAGCTTGAAAAAGAGATTGAAGAAAGAAAATTAGTAGAAATAGATCTGAAACAACGGCGGGAGCAATACAAAACTCTTGTTGAAAGCATGAATGAAGGGATAATTCTTGTTGATAATGAAGATACTATCCTGTTTGTAAGTGCACAGTTTTGCGAAATGGCTGGTTACACAGCGAAGGAACTAATTGGAAAAACCGGCTATAAGGTGTTGTTCAGTGAAGAATACCAGAAGATTATCCTGACGAAAAACCAGCAAAGATTATCAGGGAAAAAGGATAGTTATGAGACCAGGTTATTGCGTAAAGACGGTTCTGAGATTTGGGTAAAGGTCAGTGGCTCGCCGGTATATAATAGCCAGGGTTCAATCACCGGTTCTTTGGGTGCATTTGAAAACATTGATGACCGGAAATTAATTTCGGCTCAACTGGTGCAGGAACAGAAGTTGTTTCAAACATTGGCCCAGGTATCTCCTGTCGGGATTTTCAGAACCCGTCCGGATGGATATACAACTTATGTAAATCCCAAATGGACAGAACTGGCAGCAATAAGCTTTGACCAGGCTCTCGGCGACGGGTGGATGAGCGCTGTTCATCCGGATGACAGGAAAATCACGGCGTCAAACTGGGAACGGGATTTGAATATCAACAAAACCTCCATAGCCGAATACCGGTTTTTGAGGCCCGATGGTACGATAGTATGGGTTATGGGGAATGCTGTACCCGAGATGAACGATGGGACAATTACCGGCTATATCGGCACTATTACCGATGTTACTGAGCGGAAGAAATATGAACAGGAAATATTATTGGCGAAGGAAAAAGCGGAAGCCAGCAACCGGTTAAAAACGGCATTCCTGAATAATATTTCCCATGAGGTGCGGACTCCCCTGAATGGCATCCTGGGTTTTGGCGAGATGATTGTGGATCCGGAACTTACCCATGAAGAGAAACTGAGGTATCTTGATGTTCTGAATTCCAGCAGCGACCGATTATTGAAAACCATCAATGATTACATGGATATCTCCCTGATTGCGTCAGGAAATCTCGAATGCAGGTCAGAATTGTTCAACCTGAATGACCTGTTCGAACAGTTGCTTTTTTCTTACAAGTCTAAATCGGAGGCAAAAAACATTGACATCAGTTTTACGGTCCCGAAAAACCGCAGTAGCTACCTGATGGATTCTGATGCCTTACTGGTGAGAAAAGTCTTCACCAATCTTCTCGACAATGCAATAAAATTTACCCCCTCGGGTAAAGTGGAATTTGGGTATACCATCCTGGAGGACAGATTAGAATTCTATGTAAAGGATGAAGGGATTGGAATAGCAAAGGATAAGCAAAATGTTGTATTTGAACATTTTATGCAGGAAGATTCTTTGATAACCCGAAAATTTGAAGGCAGCGGACTGGGGTTATCGATCGCCAAGGGAATAATTGATTTGCTCGGCGGAACCATTTGGGTTGAATCGGATAAGGGTATAGGATCAATTTTTTATTTTACGATTTAGTTAAGCCAAAGTATTTTCTTACTCAGATGTCCATCAGGATTGGTCAGGGTATCAATCAGGATATCTGCATCAAAGGATAAATAGAGGGCATGCAGGGTTTCGCCCTGTAATGTCTTGTGTAAAACTTCCCGGCCCATAACATCTCTTGATGTGTGAATAATGCAACTTTTTGTAGAAATAGTGTAATGTTTTCCCACTTCACTATGCTCATTTTAGTATACTGGAAAACTGACGAAATATTTGATCAAATATTCAAAGCAATAACCTTAAATATCATGCATTACCCGGGAAAAAAAATCACAATACCTTCTAATGGCCAAATTGTTAGCTATATAGATGAAGGATCAATCCA
Organism: uncultured Bacteroidota bacterium; assembly: GCA_942493265.1. Classification (GTDB taxonomy): domain Bacteria; phylum Bacteroidota; class Bacteroidia; order Bacteroidales; family UBA12481; genus UBA12481. Next base: position 4,511,459 of record OW818688.1, on the reverse strand, counting down.
GGCTCCGGCAATTATTCTTATTCATGGCTTTCCGCTGAATAAAGGGATGTGGAACAAGCAGGTCGGAATGCTCAAGGAAAATTATCGTGTAATTGCCTATGACATACGCGGACATGGAAATTCCAATGCCGGTGAAAGTGAATTCTCTATTGATCTTTTTGTACATGACCTGCTAAGTTTGATGGATGCCCTGAAGATTGACAAGACCATTTTGTGTGGCTTTTCTATGGGGGGATACATTGCGCTGAATGCGGTTGAAAACTATCCTGAGCGTTTTGTTGCGCTTCTGTTATGTGATACAAATTGCTCAGGCGATACGCCCGAAGCAAATGAAAAGCGAATGAAAGCCATTGATAGTATCAGGAAAAATGGATTGGAACCATATGCCGAAGAGAGCCTGATAAAACTTTTTGCACCGGTATCGGTTGCAAATCAGATTGAAGAAATTGCTGTTGTGAGGTATATGATCATGAACACATCCGCACAATCAATCATTAAAACCTTGCATGCTTTAGCTGAACGGGCCGAAACCTGCTCAAAACTGCATGAAATAAAGGTGCCGGTACTTATTCTGGTGGGGGAAGAGGATGTAATTACACCTCCTGAAGCAGCCTTGTCGATGCATGAAAAAATAAAAGGGTCCACCATTAAAATTATTGATCATGCAGGGCATATGAGCAATATGGAAAATGAAAAGGAATTCAACCATCAGATGGCCGGATTTCTTTTGTTAATAAAGACTGCTTAATATGAAAAATGTAATTGGCAAAACAAAGCCACGGGTGCTCATGTTTCCTGGCTGGTATTGAATTGATTGATAAGGACAGGCCTCGGTTATTAGCCAATTATTGCTTTATTGATGGATTTTGCTTACCTTCATAGCTAAATTGGCAAAATGATTTTAGTTAATCTCAACATCAGTCTTTGAAATGAAAGCAACTTCAACCAAAAAGAAATCATCTGCAAAAGCTGAAATTTGCGAGGGTTCTTTTCCTGTAGTTGCCATTGGCGCATCAGCTGGTGGATTGGAAGCTATGATGGAATTGTTAAATTATCTTCCTGCCGACACGGGGATGGCTTTTATTTATGTACAGCACCTCAGCCCCGACCACAAAAGCATGCTGGCTGAAATTCTCTCAAAGAAGACACGAATGACGGTGCAGGAGATTGATGACATGGATACCATAAAACCCGATAATATTTTTGTCATACCATGCAACAAAGGAATTGAAGTAACAGATGGACATATAAAGCTAATTCCCCGTTCGGAAACAAGCGTAGCAATTACAATCGACATTCTTTTCTCCTCACTTGCCGAGGCGCAAAAAGAAAGGGTTATCGGAATTATTCTTAGCGGCAGTGCCAGCGATGGAACAATAGGAATGAAAGCCATCAAGCAGCAAGGCGGGTTAACTTTTGCACAAGACGACTCGGCAAAATTCACCAGTATGCCTCACTCAGCAATTGCGGCAGGTATCGTAGATTTTACTTTATCGCCAAAAGAAATTGCACTCGAGTTGGCCCGGCTCAGTAAACATCCTCTGATAAAAACCATTGGAGTAAAAAACGGTGAGGAAGATTTAATTGATAACAGCAATCCCGATTTAAAAATTATTCTGAACCAATTATTCAAAGCCACTGGTGTTGATTTCAGCGCGTATAAAATGAACACCATTAAGCGGCGAATCATTCGCAGAATGCTGTTGTATAAGATATCAATACTCAAAGAATATGCAAAACTACTTTCGCAAAAAAGTGAAGAAATAGATATTCTTTACCAGGATTTATTGATTAATGTAACCAGTTTTTTTCGCGATACTGATACGCACAAATATTTAAAAGAAAATATTTTACCAAAGCTGCTCAAAAGAAAGAAGACCGGGGAGGCTCTGCGTATATGGGTTCCGGCTTGTGCCACAGGCGAAGAAGCGTATTCCATTGCGATGATGTTGCTTGAAATTCAGGAAAGCAAAACAACTAACACTCCCATTCAGATTTTTGCAACAGACCTTAGTGTATCTGCAATCAACAAGGCTCGGATTGGCATTTACTCCAAACAGGATTTGGATACCGTTTCGCCAAAACGTATCCAGCGTTTCTTTATAAAAGCAGATGGAGGTTTCCGTGTAAACAAAGCTGTGCGCGATTTGTGCGTATTTGCTCCGCATAATGTTTTACGTGATCCTCCTTTTTCACGCCTCGATTTTATCAGTTGCTGCAACCTCTTTATTTATTTTGATATCCCAGCGCAAAAAAAGGCCGTCAGTACCTTTCATTATGCTTTAAATGAAGATGGGTTTTTGATGCTTGGCAAATCGGAAAATATCAGCCAGTCAGCAAATCTATTTACTGACTTCAATAAAAAGTATAAAATATTTTCCCGCAAAATAAATTCAGGTACCCGCTCCCTGCCTGCCTTATTACCTCGCTTTGCGCAACAAGCTTTTCCCGAAACAGGTATTGCGGTAACCGATCAAAACAAATCAAAACAAAGTATTTCTGCTAATCACAACGGACTCGACAATGCAATTGATGCTTTGCTTGTTGCTGAATTTATGCCTGCAAGCGTGGTCATCAATCGTCAAATGGAAATTGTTCAGTTTCGCGGCACAACGGATTTATTTCTGACCCACCCGAAAGGCAAAGCCACTTTTAATATTTTAAAAATGGCTCGTCCCGAAATTGCTTTTGAATTACGCAATGCAATTTCAAAAGTTATAAAAACTAAACAGCGTATTCGCAAAAGCGGAATTGAATTGAAAATAAATTCCGATATCAAAATTGTAAGTTTGGAGATTGTTCCGCTAAAAATAGAAGCGGATGAACCCCTGCTCTTAATTCTCTTTACCGAACTGGAACAATCCGAAAATTTATGGCATCACACAGAAGGCGGAAAAAATAATTCGCTGGCAAAAGACCGCAGGATAAAAAAATTAGAACTGGAATTAGCTGCTGCACAGGCTGATGCGTTGGCAATTGCACAGGAGCACGAAGTTTTTACCGAAGAATTGCAGAGTGCAAATGAAGAAGTAGTATCAAGCAACGAGGAATTGCAAACCGTGAATGAAGAACTTGAAACTTCAAAAGAAGAAATAGAATCTGCTAACGAAGAACTTACCACCACTAATCAGGAACTGCAAACACGAAACGACCTGCTCAACGAGGCTTATGACTATTCTGAAGCTGTATTCGCCACGATACACGAACCCATGATTGTGTTAGATAAAAACCTTCGTGTAAAATCAGCCAACAAAACATTCTATAAACAATTTATTGCAAAAGAAGAAGAGACTGAAGGAGTGCTATTGTATGATTTAGGAAACAAGCAATGGAATATTCCGCGACTGAGAGAGCTGCTCGAAGATATCCTTCCTAAAAATTCTCACTTCCACGATTTTGAAATTACACACACCTTCCCGGTAATTGGCACAAAAACAGTGGTGCTCAATGCAAGACGCATTATTCAGAAAATGAATCACGAAGAATTAATTCTGCTTGCCCTTTCTGATATTACGGAACAGGCTAATGCCAGAATAAAAATTGCTGAAAGTGAAGAACGGTTTCGCTCACTGGCAGATAATGTACCCGTACACATTTTTATTATTGAACCTACCGAACTGGCTACCATAAGTTATTGGAACAAAAACTGGTTGAATTATACAGGACAAACTCTGGAAGAAGCACTTGGCAGAAAATGGGAAGGAATTTTACACCCTGATGATGTAAAGGGTTTAATGGATGCTTATTTGCCGGCATTTGCAAAACGGCAACCGTATTTTATTAGTGAGATTAGAATAAGGCGTTACGATGGCGAATACAGGTGGCACTCGCTTAAGGCTAATCCACGCTATTTGCCTAATGGCTCATTTATTGGCTACATCGGTGTGGGTATAGATATTCATGAAACCATTCTGTTTGAAAAAGAAATGATGGAGGCAAAGGTATCTGCAGAAAATGCCGCAAAGTTCAAACAACAGTTTTTATCTAACATGAGCCACGAAATTCGTACTCCATTAAATTCAATTTTAGGATTTACGAATGTGCTTTTGAAATCCAAACTAGGCGCGGAACAAAAAGAATTTTTACATGCTATAAAAACAAGTGGCAAGACTTTAAATGTGCTCATAAACGATATACTGGATCTGGCAAGAGTAGATTCAGGTAAAATGACATTTGAAAAGCGACCATTTGAAATGCGCGAAACAATTACATCCATACTGCATTCCTTTAGCCCGAAAATAAAAGAAAAGAATTTAGAACTTACAAAAGAATACGACAGCGAAATACCAACAATACTATTGGGTGATTCAGTAAGATTAAATCAGATTATTTTAAATCTTATGAGTAACGCCGTAAAATTTACGCACAAGGGAAAGATTTCATTAAGCGTAAAATTGTTAAATGAAGACGATGAAAATGTAACTATTGGATTTGCTGTTACGGATTCAGGAATTGGTATTGCCGAAAATAAGTTAAACTCTATTTTTAATATTTTTGAACAGGCTGAGATCGGCACTGCCAATACTTATGGAGGAACAGGATTGGGGCTTGCTATTGTTAAACAATTAATAGAGGCTCAAGGAGGAAATATCAGCTTATTGAGTAAGTTAGGTGAAGGTTCAACATTTAGTTTTTTCCTGCCTTTTGGGAAAACAATTCAAAAATCAGATGAAGAAATAGAAATACTTAAACCGGATTCAGAAATTGTAACCTTGCGCGTATTGGTAGCCGAAGATGTTGCATTAAATCAATTACTAATCAAAAGTATTTTAAGTGATTTTGGATTTAGTTATGAAATAGTTGGCAATGGAAGGATTGCAATAGAAAGTTTGCAAACCAATACCTACGATATTATTTTAATGGATTTACAGATGCCTGTAATGAATGGGTTTGAGGCAGCAGATTACATCCGTAAAACAATGAAATCTGAAATTCCGATTATTGCTCTGACAGCAGATGTTTCCGCAGCAGGTGTACAAAAATGCAAGGAATTTGGAATTGACGATTATATTCCAAAACCTATTGATGAAACAATGTTATATAGGAAAATTGTTGAGTTAATACGTAAGAAACGATTGTAACCAGGTAACAATTGAAAGCGACGCGGAAAAAACCATTGCCTGAATCGATACAATTTTGCCATGAAAAGGGTATTATACTTCGCGGGACTGATATTGATTCCATTGATGGTGATTTCCTGCAGATCTCAAAAACAGGGAGATAAGGAGGTTAGTACCGATCCGGATAGCTTGGTTGTCCAACCGGCCCGCCCACCATTCATAAATGTTCCGGACCTGCTCGAAAAATCAAAGGATGTATTCCTGTCGGAATTCGCTGCTTCGGTTACCTATATTCCTTTGGAAACCACCCGTGATTTTATGATTGGCGATAACAGCGTGCATGTAAAACCTTGCGGGGAGTACCTTTTTGTTTCGGAACATGGTAAACCGGTAGGAGTGTTTGATCGTAACGGTAAGTTCATCAGAAAGATAGGATCTATTGGAAAAGGTCCTGGAGAGTATAATTTTGATTTTATTTTCTGGCCCGAGGAGTCCTCCCGGCAGGTTTTTGTCTGGAACGCAGATAACGGGACTATAATGGTATTCTCTTTTGAAGGGAGGCATATTAAAGATATTGTTCCTGAAATCCAGCCCATGGCATTCGCCCCGCTGGGTAACGACCGGTTTTTTACCTGGAATTTTATGCAGAAGGAACTGAACGGGAATTTTTACCGCATTATTTTTCATGATGGATCGGGGGTAACTACAGGGCGGATTTTTGAACCCAAAATCAAGTATGATTTTTCACAGGGTGTCTCCATCATGTCGCCGTTGATCACACCGGCACCTGTGGGATTTTTATACTATTCCTGGGAGAATGATACCATTTTCAGAGCTAAGCCAGATGGTTCATTTGAACCGGCATTTTGCTGGAATATTGGTAAGTACGCTATGCCTGCTGATGCATTAAAGAATTACAGCCGGTTTCTCCGCGAAAAGGATAATTACATTCTGGATTTCATTGGTTTCGAGGGTCAATCCAATTGGTATCTCCGGTATGAATATAAGGGTCGCAAGGAAATGGCCATCTGCGGGAAGAGGACTGGTGAGGTTTACCTGGTTGCCAATCCCGATACTGCCCAGATGGGTGTCTGGAATGATATTGATGGCGGACCTTCATTCTTTCCAACCTGGGACAATGAAAAGGGCCGTGTATTTGTCCGTATGATCCATTCAATCGATCTGTTGGATTATCAGAAACAAAAAACAAAACCAAGTCTCCCGGTAAAGGACATTGAAGCTGCTGGCAGATTCAAATCCATACTTGCCGCAATTACCGAAAACAGCAACCCCATTGTCATGCTGGTCGAAATGCGCTAATCATCAACAAATCTATTTCGGGCATTCTTCGCTTGGTTGTTATGGAAAAACCACTATCTTCGCGGTCGCTTTGATTATTTCCCACGGGGTGTAGCGCAGTCCGGTTAGCGCGCGTCGTTCGGGACGACGAGGCCGGAGGTTCGAATCCTCTCACCCCGACAAACAGCCGCTGTAACTTTAAAAGTTGCATCGGCTGTTCTGGTTAATCATCGGTCTCATGGATATTCCCCTGATTCTGAAATAATCCCAAAATCTTCATCTGAATATTACTGCCAAAGCGGTAATATTGGATCTTGTCATGGATCATCCAGGGCAAAATCATTAATATTACCGTTAAAAAGGTAAAATATCTTTAAAAGGTTTGCTATTGGCTACCAAATGTATTAATTTTACTGCCTTAACAGGATAATTATGCTCGAACCCAAAAAGCTGGCTGAAGTGATCAGGAAACACCGGAAAGCTGCGGGACTTAGCCAGCTTGAACTGGCGGATATGGCCGGAGTTGGAAAAACGGTTGTTTTCGATCTCGAAAAGGGTAAGGAAACAGTACAACTCGATACGTTACGCAAAATCCTGGCGGTACTCAACATTAATGTAAAGTTAACCAGTCCGTTCATGAACCAATTTCTGAACCATGAGGAAGGCTAAGGTTTTTGTAAATGGCAGAGAGGCCGGAACGCTTGTTGAACTCGCTTTTGCTGAAAAATACCGTTTTGAGTACTTGGATGGTTACATCGGACCACCGGTATCTCTTACCATGACTTTGTCTGATAAAATATATGAGTACAATTCTTTCCCTCCGTTTTTCGAGGGACTCCTTCCTGAAGGGTATCAGCTCGAAGGACTTTTAAAAATCGGGAAGGTGGACCGGAACGATTTCTTTGCCCAGCTCATGGCGGTAGGTGATGATTTGGTGGGCAATATCACCGTTAAGGAGGAGTCAGTATGAATCGATGCCCAATCACTTACGAGCCATGCGGAAATCTTAGGTATAGCCAAAATGGATTAAGACTTCTATCACCAGTTTTGAAAGATCTGGTGTTGCTCGACTTCACGGCTGAAGAGCTCAGGGCAGAGGCATCGATGAGAGCATCCAAAATGTCGGTTCAGGGGGTTCAGCCTAAACTTAGTGCTGTTTTGAATATTCAAAACAGCGGCTTTGATATTGCAGATAAAAATGGGCGGTACATTTTAAAGCCTCAGCATCATATTTTTCCGGAGCTTCCACAAAACGAAGATCTTACCATGCGCCTGGCAGCCATCGCCGGTATTGATGTTCCCTTGCATGGGATGGTTTATGCTAAAGATCATTCACTGACCTATTTTATCAGGCGATTCGACCGTAAGGGCCAGAAAGATAAAGTGGCAATTGAAGATTTTGCCCAGCTGGCTGGCCGGAGTCGCGATACCAAGTACAATTATTCAATGGAAAAACTGGTTAAACTGGTTGATGATTTCTGCACATTTCCGGTAGTCGAAAAGGCAAAACTATTCAAGCGGGTAATCTTTAATTTCCTGATAGGTAATGAAGATATGCACCTGAAAAATTATTCAGTCATTGTTCTACCAAACAAGGTGGAGCTCACCCCGGCATACGATTTACTTAATTCCACCATTGTCCTGAAAGGTGTTACGGAAGAAATCGCACTTTTCCTCAATGGCAAAAAGAGCAACCTCAGCGAGAAAGCCCTGGTAAACTATTTCGGGAAGGAATGTTGCGGATTGACCGATAAAGTAATCGAGAAAAATCTGTCAGAAATCAAATCAAAACTGCCTCAATGGTTCGATATGATTGAAAGCAGTTTCCTTTCTGCCGGCATGAAAGAGAAATACATTTTACTCTTGCAGAAACGAATTAAGGTGATGGGGTGGTAAAATAATTAAAAATTATTCAAATCCTGCGGCCTTAACGCCCCAAACCATTTTACCACCCGTTCACCGATGCCGGGGGCATCAACATGGATGATATATGCCCCGCTGGCGATCGGAATCCCATACTGATTCTTGAGATCCCAGTCGATGCTGGTAAAGGTGTTGTCCTTGGTAAACCTCCGGATCAGGTTGCCATTGAGTGAGTAAACAGATACCGTGCATACCTTGGGGAGGTTCGTGATCTTGACCAGATCGTCGAGCTGCGTTCTGCCATAGGACGAGAATCCATAGAACGGGTTCGGTACCACCCTGATCAGTTTCAGTGCAGCCTGAGCTGTTGGGAGATCATTACGTTTGGTAGCGATATCGTGGGTATTGAACTGATACATCGGTTTGTTTCCGTTGAGCGCCAGCGAATCAGCCACTGCATAGTCATAAACGCCTACACAATACTGACCCGCTACTCTCAAACGAACCTTCACATCATTACCTTCTTTCATGAATCCATAAACGTCATTGGCTATATCCTCCGCTTTGATAAAACGGCTGTCGGCCATCGGAACGGCTGTCCACATGGCATTCACCAGCAATTGCTGACGACGGCTGGCGTTTTTCTTATCGGCCATCTTTTCGATGTACGAAAATCCTGCATCATATGCCGGGTAATAGTTAACGTCTTTCTTACCAGGCTGGGTGCGGTTGTGACCCATCACATAGATATAGTGCTTGCCCCCGAAGAATACATCGGTAAAGCCCGGTTCCAGACGGTTTTTAGCCTGATACAGTTTCGAACCTTCCCGTGTGGATGGGTTCCAGGCCATATCGGCACCGTTATCACCCGTCAGGAAGGAGCTTTCACCGTATACGATATTGAGCCTTTCGCCGGTTTCCACGTCGATCGCATATCCCGGGAACCAACCCATACCCGTTTCGCTGATATAGTTGGCATCGGCTTCATTTTCGCTGGCACCGCTGCCGGCAACGGCCGGTTTACCGGTTTTGTCGATCGACAGGTCCGTCCGGAGTTCAAATTTCTGTGCCCCGCCGATACTCAGTAACGGATCATCAGTCATTTCAATGACCGGTGAACGGCTCCAGTTCTTCCTTTCGGAGGTAAAGTAGATATCAACCGAACTCAACCGTTGTTTCTTGGTATCGATGGCATTGGCAGCCTTATCGTAGGCCGGACCATGAACGCCCATGTTACAGATCTGGAACGGAGCCCAGGTACCTCCCAGGACTTTCTCATACACCGAATTCTTATCGGAGTTGTCACCATCATTGTAACCGGCTTTCACCCAGTTCCTCGGACCGGTACGGTCGTCATCCGGAATGAATGACAGCCAGGCGGCACCCGGATTGGTGTATTCGATGGAAGCTTCCAGGAATCCGTTATTGATCGAGCCGTATTTGAACGGAATCTCGGTTTGTGAAATATTCACCGAAATACCCCATTGCAGAATGAGCTGATCATAATTATTGATGACGAAACTCTCTGAATGTACGGTATCGTTTTTCGTATTATAGATATACCAGTTACCGTCAATCACCTTGCCGTTCATGAAGCTGGTGGAGATGAAATAGTTCACCGAGTCGAACTTGATGGTATAGGTATCATCGATCACGTTCATCGGGTCAACCACCTTAACGGTGATCGGGCCTTTTGCCGGCTCAAAGGTCAGCTTGTCGGCCTTCCAGGGAGCTCCGCTCATGATAGCGTCGTGAGTTTCCCTGGTGATTTCCACTGAGTTCAGTCCGGTACCGTGACCTTCAACCTGGGTAATCGCCGGAGCATCTCCGAAGGTTCCCTGAATGACGGTTCCGCCCTGTTCAGGTTCGATCTTGTGCGGGATGGCCTCATAAATCTTGATCGGGCCACCGGCGCCCCTGCGGCCTGATTTATAGGGCTGGCGCTGACCGTCGAATGACCCCGGGTCATTCTGGCTGTATGGCAGGAAGTTGTTGTATGCATAGGCGAGAGCCACATAGTAGTAGGTTTTGTTGTTCACAAAGGTCCGTACGCCTTCAGCAAAACCGTCTTCCTCCAGAACAAAGGTGTGCTCGATTCCTGTATTGTTTCCTTCAACTTCCAATACCGGGATATTGGCTTCGATATCACTGTCCCAGTAATAATTGATGATCCGCGTGATTCCATCGCGTATATCGCACTGGAATACCGGTCGCGCGAGCGTGGAATTATGGGTGGTGGCTTCGGTTACCGAGACATCCACATCTTTCAGCTGCCACACCTGATAGCCTTGAAAACGGTAATAAATATCGCAGTCGGGCTGACTCTTCGGACAAACGATAAACGGATCCCTCTCCACATATTGTTCCATGAAGTTGTTGGAGGTGGGCTTGTTCCAAATATGGAAGATCAGTTTCTGGTCCTGCTCCACGATGGTGAGTTCCGGTGCATCCGGACCGTTGATCACTTTGAAGCAGTTTTCGAACAGGCGCTGGGCGATCTGGTCCGCCTGCAGGAGTTTGTTTACCGAGGCCAGAAGTCCGCCTTCAAAGGAGCGCGCCCATACGATTCCTACGGTGATATCATTCACTGCTCCCGGTTCCAATACAAACGGACCTGACGATTGCACCTGCCGGCGGTCGGCGGGTTCATTGCCGGCAGTTTCTTCGGTCCACGGTGTCATCTTTTCGCCCGCCTGGCCCCAGCCGCAGGGATCTGAATCCCTGGGAAACATGAAGTCGGCAAAGGGTCCCGTTCCGCCACCTGACGGATGTGCGTTTCCTCCGTAGCGCATGCGTTCATTATCTTTCCAGAACCCGCGCAGGTAATTATAGTAATCCGAAGGGATATCCGGATCGCCCAGCGGACCTGATCCGCCGTAATACAGAAAGCGCCGCATGCCCCACCGCTCATTGTCAGTGATTCCATCCCCGAAGTTTAGTCCGTTGATGTTTCCGTTCAGGATGCAATCGTTGCAGATCAGGTTGAGCTGTTCATCATAGCTCGAACAGTCATCTTTTCCATTGGGATCCTGATAGGGTCCTTCAAAAAAATCGATCCCGATGGCCGGGGGATTTGCACCGTATGCATAGTTCTCCCCGTTACCATCCACCAGGTCGCCGTTGTAGGTGTAGCCCAGTCCGTTGGAAACATGGCACCCCACATAATCGTCCATCCAGTAGCCGAGATCTGAATCGGCATACACACCGAAATAGGTTTCAACCAGGGTATAGGTGGAGCGGTTGATGAGTGCATAATTATAAAAGGTCATGTCGTTGAGAGCATCGTTTGTGGAGAACTCAAACCCCTGTCCGTGAATTTCCATCCCTATGGCCTCCCCGTTGGGCACCTGATGGATATTCCCGCGATCGTTATAGATCCACCAGTTCGTTTGATCTCCGTATAATCTGGGCCGCCTGAGTTCCCGTGTGGTACCGCAGGGGAGCAGCCCATCCAGATCGTAAAAAGGATAATCCCCGTCGGCCGGATTGTAAAATCCATCATCGTTCTGATCCCAGAATGGGGCAAGATTGAAGGAATAACCCATGGCCACATCGCCATGCGCCGGCCAGTCGTTAATCACCTGAGGGATGGAATATCCTTTGTAATCCCGTGCACGGGTATCGGCATCAGCGCTGTACCATGACCGGAATGCATCAACCTGGTATCGTGTAATGGCAAAATGCTTGTCGTAGGAATAACAGGTTTCCACATCGGTGGTGCCACGCTGCTCTCCCTGGGTGATGAGCGGACCGGGCCAGTAGTTTACATCTCCCTGATATTTAATGGCCGACAGTTTGAGCTGACCGTTGACATCTGTTCCGCCTATCCAGATTCCGCCGGAACACATGGAGGATTTTTCACTGTTTTTGGGGACTTCGTAATTGGGCGCGTCCGATACGTTCCATAAAACTCCGTTTGTCCAGATATAGGTGCGCACATTATTGAGATCAAGCTGGGTCCTTGTTTTTCCCGGTGAACAGCCCGCAGTTAAGGCTTTAATGTTAACTGGCTGATTAGTATTGCTTTTGATGCGATGGTCCTTGGCACTAACGGGTAAAGCAATGGAGAGACTTAAAAACCAACAAATGGTTTTGGCAATTTTAATTCCCATGGCGGGACAAATTTGGTTTGAGTTGGCCAAAAGTACGGAAAATCGCCATGAAACGCTGTTGTATGCTGTTACGTATTCAACAATCCAAATCCGGCATTTGTCAAAATTTCCGCTGTTCGGGATACCAAAACGACAAATATTTCGTAAATTACGTAACGAACAGAACATACCGGATTTTACAGCGAGGAACATTAAGTATTTGAACTTTAACTCAGTTTTGACCGATACCGTTAACTCAAAAAATGAACATTATGATTTCTAAAAAATTGAATGTTTTAGGGATCCTCATCAGAAGGCTTTTTATGCCACCGATTGAGAAGCTGATCCTTAGGAACATATTAAAAAAAGGCAGAACCTATCCGGGTGATGTCGTAAAAGACCTGGGCATCTCACAGGCGCCTGGTCTGAAAAAAATTCTTGAACTGAAACGAAAAGGATATCTCGTTCGCGATGATAATTCCAGTCTCATGCGGATCAATCCCGCAATGCGCAGAATCGTTAAGATTATGACAGGCTAACCAGCATGTATCCTGAAATACATTGTTGCCGGTTGATATCATTTCAGCCGGCAACTTTTTTTTTGTACCCCACCTGCAAAAATTGCCTGTTATTCAATAGGTGGAAATCCCTAAATTCGCAATAAGTTACGCTCAAATTCAAAAGTTAATGAAATCATCAATTTTTACCCGGGTTATGGCTCTTTGCCTGGTGTTTGCCGGATTATCCCAAATAGCAGCAATGGCCGGCGAAGTGACAAGAAATCAGGCTTTAACGATTGCCAATAAGGTGGTCAGGGAGTATTTTCCTGCCGATCGGCAGCTCTCTGCAGCCGGTATCAGTATCGGCAGTAATTCCAATGCGGATGATCCCTATTATGTGTGCAATATTGGCGACAAGGGTTTTGTACTGGTTGCCAAAAGCGATAATTATCCCCCTGTGCTGGGATTTTCATATGAAAGCAGCTTTCCTTCCCCTTCAACCGAAAAGCCTGCCTTGATGAATACCGTTCTGAACAACATCCGCAGCCAGTGCGATGATTATGACAGCCGTGATACGGTAAACCCTGCAATTCTTCAGAGCTGGGAGTTGCTCAGCTCAAAGAAATCACGATCGGCCGTGCAAAGCGGGGTTCTATCACCATTGCTTGCAACCAGCTGGAATGTTGACAGTACTTTTTTCGACCTTTTTCCAAAAAGTTTTGCTGTTGGTGGCTCCGTGCCAATTGCCATGGGACAGGTGTTCCGCTTTTATGCACAGCCAGAGACCGGGGTTGATAAGCTTTGTTATGTTTTAAACGGATATGGTGAATTGTGCACCAGCTTCAATAAGGCCGACCTTAAGTTCAACCGCATGTCGAATACCCTTGGAAATCCCGCGGTGGATTCGCTAATCTATTATATGTCAGTAACCTGTATGCTGCAGCCCGAAGGAGCAGCACTGGAAGCCTATAAAACTACCCTGCCGGTCTATTTCGGGTACTGCCCGGATATGCGCGTTGTAGAGAGTTGGGATTACAATATCGGAGAGATTGTCCGGCACCAGCTGTCGTTAAGGCGACCGGTTCCGGCCGACTGGCTTGGGCATGCATTTGTGATCGACGGCTATTTCCCGGATAACCTTTACCATTTTAATATGGGTATGGGGGGGCAGTATAATGGATTTTATTTGTTAGATTATCCTGTAGTTACGGTAGATACCGATCATTCACTTTTAGCATGCTATATTGATTATCATCCGAAATCGCTGATGCCGGGTGTAACCGACGTTGCCGCAGCTCCTGAAGGTGACAGTGTCCGCGTTAGCTGGTCGAGCGACCTGAATGATTCGCTTCAGGCATTGCTGGTTCGTTATGTTGTTCTGCGAGATGGACTTATCCCTGTAGCAGAAACCCGGCAAATGAGCGTGAACGTATCTCCGGAAAAAATGGGAGGAAGCTCGAACTTAAGGGTGGTTGCCGATTTTGGCCTTAATGGGGTGTCGGAAATGAGCCTGCCATTCCGATATATCTCTGATCAAACCGTAGGAGATATTCCAAGTCTGGCGCTTCGCCAGATGATCAATACCAAACTCGGTGCGTCAGATCTTCTTCGTCAGCCATTGGTGGGTGAGCTGGAGCTGATCCGGGATCTTGAAATAACATTTGCCGACCAGCGTGGAATTGAGAAACTGCCTAATTTAAAAAATCTCCGCATCAACGGAACCAATATCCGGGTTCTCCGCGACGGCGATTATCTCCAGCGGCTGCAGCACTTACGGTTCTTTAACTGTGTTGAGTTCGATCATACTATATTCAGTCATACCAATTCTCTGATCCAATTGTACGGATATGATTATCTGCCATTTGACCTGTATGAATTCAGGCATAATGCTGACCTCGGACTCGCCCAGCTGACCACTACAGGTACCAATCCAAACGGGCTGATGGATCTGTATGGCGCTGACAAATATTTTCCAAAACTGGCTGATTTTTTCCTGCGCCATATGAGTGCCGGAGTGGGGGCAACCTTTGAAGACTGCTTTGTGAGCTACGAATCCTATAACGACATCTATCCGAAAATTAAGTCGAACCTGAGTTTGTACCAGCGTACCAAGCCAACCTCATTTGCGCCCTGTTATCCTACGCCTGCACGTAACGTGAACCTTCCTGCCGTCACAAAGGTTAGCTGGCTCGGTAATTTCACCAATGATCCGGAAGTGTATTATAATGTTTTTGTGGGTACCAGCCGCACCAATCTTGAACTGGTCTCGGTTTTCCAGATGGACAAGTTCTATGAAACCACCTTTGAGCCGGACATGGATTATTTCTGGAGGGTTGAGGCTTATCACGTGGATTCAACCTATTATTCAGGGATTTACCATTTTTCGACGTATCAGGATCTTCCCATTCCATTTGTGGAGAGATTTGATAGCTATTATGCAGCCTGTGCGGTCAATGATGAATCACCTTTCTGGAATGTAGTTGACAACACATTGACCGGTAAGGCTGTAACCAGCAAAGCCGTTAAGCATGAAGGGTTCTATTCACTGGAACTGAAGCCGAAAAGCGATGCTGCGGTCCAGATAAAAACTCCCGACGATCCCGCCTACTTTATTGAGTTCAGATTTTTAAATCAGGGAGGGCAGATGGCTGCTGAATTGCTTCAGAAGAGCGGTTCATCGGATGATAATATCGTGAATTCGAAAATTGAGATCCTTGGAAATGGTATCGGCTTATTTACCTATGGCAGTTCAACCTTCCCGTTCAATTTTGTTGGCGATACCTGGAACCGTGTCAATTTTTCATTGAACATGACCACCGGAGTGGCCACGTTCAGTCTGAATGAAATTGCCATGAAGGAATGGCAATGGCGCGTTCAGATCGGCGGTACCGCGAACACCAATCCTTTTAAGGGGATCCGGTTTGTGAATAATGCCGCCGCAGCCGGTGGATCAGCCTTTATTGATAACCTACTCATCGATGTTCAGAATCCACTTTCAACCAATCCTGTTGTGGATTCGGAAATCGGGATGATTTACCTGCCCGGAAGTCATGAAGTCATGTTTAGCGGTGTACAGCCTGCAGAAATCATTGAAATTGCCTTGTATGACATCCGGGGAAGCAAGCTGGTAACCCTGCAAAATCCGGATAACCTGGTGTTTAATGTCGGATCTTCATTAAGCAAGGGAGTATATCTGGTTGTGTTAAACCGAAAAAACGGGTTGCCTTTCTCGCGCAGAATTGCTATAATTGATTAGGAAATTCGGTAATATTCATTGAGGGGCAGTCTTTTACATATCAACCAACCGGGTTGTTGGCGAAACCGGTTGATTATCATGCTGTTGGCATTGTTGTCAATTAGCATGCCGGTGGATACCATGGCCCAGAAACAGGCCAACTTCTGGTATTTCGGTAAAAATGCCGCACTGGATTTTACGAATTTTGATCCTATACCCCTCAGCAATAGTCAGATGGATGCTCCCAAAGGAGTAGCATCAATTTCTGATTCAACCGGACAGCTCCTCTTTTATACCGATGGCAGGGATATTTGGAATTCACTCCACGAAAAGGTGAATACCACCGGATTGAGCGGCGATCCTCAATCCACGCAATCGGCAACCATTGTACCCGACCCGGATACCCTTGATCAGTTTTTCGTTTTTACCACAAGGATTTTCAATTCCACCAGTGAGGATAATTTTGGAGGGAACTTTTATAAAATCAGGATTACGGCCGGTGCACCCGGAACCATATTGTATGATTATTCCGCTGCAACGGGGAAGAAAGGACTCGGGAACAGTTTAACCGAGAAATTCTGTGCGGTTCCTTTTACCCGGCCTGATGGCAAAGTAGGTTATTGGTTTTTGATGCATGAGTTTAATACCGCCAGATTCCTGGTATTCAAATATGATGGGGTGCTGAGTGAGCCTTCCTGGCAGGTGGTTGGCAGTGCCCATGTCAATGATTCCCTTGACGACGGAAACAACCGCGGCGCAGCTGGGCAGATGAAGGTAAACGATCAGGGTAACTTTCTGGCGCTGGCGGTGGAAGGGGGCAAATTCTTTGAATTGTTCCGTTTTAATCTGACTTCCGGTCAGCTGACTTTTCTGGCTAACATTCCGACCGGCGATCAAAGTAACCGTTTCCAAAAACTGTATGGTGCATACGGGGTTGAATTTTCTCCAACTTTGGTGAATTCATATGATTCTCCATACGATAATTTCCTCTATGGTTCAACAAGTACCGGGGGGGTAATCTATCGGTGGAGTTTGTCAAATCCGAATGATGCTTTTCAGCTGGTTAAAAATGGGGAAATCTTAGCCGTTAACCCTTCAATGCAATGCGGCAGCCTGCAAATTGCTCCCAATGGAAAGATCTATGTAGCCTTTGAGGGACAGGATTATCTGGGTGTAATTAAAAAACCAAACACTGTAATCGCCGATTCCGTTTATGAATCCAACGGGGTGAGATTGGTGGATAATGAAACCAACCTGGGAGGGGCTTCCGCACTTGGATTGCCTGCTACAGTTCCGCTGCCCCGGAAAGCCGAAGCCTTCTATTTTGAAAATCTCTGTTTGGGGGATATTACCAAGTTTTACATATCCAATCAAAACGGGATTACTACTTCAGTTTTGGTTGTAAGTAAGATAGGCGGTGGAAAAACAGTGAATTTAGCGCCCCGAAATAATCAATTCCACTACAAATTCACAACTGCTGGTAATTACAAGGCCATTTTATCTGTTATCAGATCAGGGAAAACCTCTACCTATTCCAGGTATTTTACCATCAACCCTATCCCCGAAGTGAGTTTGGTTGAGGGCAATTATAAGGATACTGTCATGCTGTGCAAGGGCTCCGTGTTAAATCTGGATGCAGGGTATGGTGCCTTTTATGAATGGGAGGATGAATCGATCAAGGATCGCAAACGCACCGTAACCACGGATGGAAATTTTTACAACATGTACCGGGTAAAAGTGAAGGATTATCATGGCTGCATCGGGTGGGATACCATAGTGGTGAGAAGGGAGATTCCTCCAACCGCAACACATACTTCTGTATCAGCATTTTGTGCACGACATGATGGTAGTGCCACTGTTGTACCAAATGGAAATATAAGTTCATTCACCTATAGCTGGGAGGGATACCCGGATGAAAAAACAAATACTCTTTCAGGGATCAACGGAGGAGATTATGTGGTTCATGTAACCCGGATTTCAACGGGTTGTGAGGTGATTGATACCATTAAGGTTGAAGAACTTGGCGGTTCGAGTGTGAAAATAAAGAGCAATCTGGGGCCGGTGGTTTGTCCGGGCGTGCCGGTTACCCTCACCGTGGAAGGAGCAGCGGAACTGCAATGGATCAGTCATCCTGAATTGTCGGGCAATGAAGTTACCCTGACCCTCGACACCACCACCGTAATAGTGATCAATGCCATCAGCCGGAATGCCGAACGTGAATGTACCACCGTGGTTACCGATACCATTTGGGTTCACGGCAAGAATATTCCGGATCTGGGTCCCGATCGCACTTCCTGTGCCGGCTGGACCGTTGAGGTTGATGGAGGGGAGGATTATACCGAATGGAACTGGAGCAATGGACAAAGCGGCAGAATTGCGCGCGTATATGAAAATACTGATGCCCTGGTGCTTAGCGCGACCGATAATAACGGCTGTGTGTTCACCGATGCGGTTGGGGTGCATTTTATGCCTTCACCCAACGTGAATCTTGGTCGTGATACAGCGGTCTGCTCAAAAGATCCGATCATACTCCGGGGAGGAACCGGTGAAAGTTATTTGTGGAGCACAAACGAAACAACCCGGGAAATCGCGGTGAGTGAAACCGGTGATTATATCCTGAGTATTACAAAGGATGGGTGCAGTTTGGCGGATACCATCCATGTGCAGCTGAATGATCCGCGAATGCTGGAGATCGATTCGGTTTCCTATCAGGATATAACCTGCTTTGGAGCCGCTAATGGCTCCATCCGCGTGTATGCGAAAGGTGATGGCCGCGATTTTTACTATTCAATCGATAATGGGCTGAATTACTCCTACAACGATGGGATTTTCGAGAATGTTGGTCCGGGCAGCAACTTCCTTGTAAAAGTATTGGAAGATTCTGTTTGCACGCAGGCCTATCCCCAGCCGATCCAGATCAGTCAGCCCGACACCCTGAAAGTAAACTATTGTTCACTGCCGCCGTCCTGCAAAAATTGCACCGACGGAGTGATCACGGTGGCACAGATTACCGGTGGCACCCCACCGTATCAGATTACGCTGAATGGAGAAGTCAGGGATTCCATAATCGGCGAACTGGGTTTGGGCACCTATGTACTGACCGTAACAGATTCCCAATTGTGTGAAGCAACCCATACCATTGTGATGACTGAAGGAACCCGTCCGGAGGTGCTCTCCTCTATAAATCAACCGGTTTGCTCAGGAACGCAGGTGAGCCTCGCGGTTACAAATTCGCAACGCGCCGAGTGGTTAAATCCTGCGGGTAACAATAATCTGGAAATTGTTGTTCAGCCCTTTGAAACAACCACTTACCGGGTAAGATCCATCAATACCAGTACGGATAATTTTGTGTGTGAAATGATTCTGGAATATACCGTTGAGATTATTCCATTCATAAAACCTGAAATCGGTGAGGATGTGAGGGCCTGCGAGGGCGATACCATAAAGCTTGACGGGGGGGATTATATCAGCTGGAGCTGGAGCAATAGCATGAATGACAGGAATATAACTCTTTATACCTCGGTTGATCCGCTGATTTTGTCGGTAGTTGATGCTAGCGGATGTTTACTCAGGGATACTATTTCAGTGCGCTTTTCTCCTCATCCTGTTGCAGACCTGGGTGAGGACCGGTCGGAATGCACCGCGGCCCCGGTCATACTTTCTGGGGGTACCGGGGATTCCTACCTGTGGAGTACGGGAGCGATCTCCCCTGAGTTGCCGGTTATCAAAACAGACTGGTATTCCCTGAAGATCACCACAGGAACCTGCAGCTCAACTGATTCGGTTTACGTACGGGTTCTGAATCCCGATTTGCTGACCATTCAGGAAGTAAATACCACAGATAATACCTGCTTTGGTGGTGAAGCGGGATCCATTGAGATAATCGTTCAGGGTTCGGGTAGTTCATATCAGTATTCAATAGATGATGGTGTCACCTATCAGCCGGAAAATGTGTTTGATAACCTTCCTGCCGGAAGCACCTTTAAAATCTGGGTAACAGAAGATTCCCTGTGTTATAAGGATTACGACTTGCCCGTATCCATCGCTCAGCCCGACTCGATGAATATTTCATACCGGTTGAAATCCCCAACCTGTGAAACCTGCAGTGACGGAAGGCTGATCCTGGATATTTCCGGTGGTACTCCTCCCTATCAGATCGTTCTGTCGGGTGTGCCAATCGGTTTAACCACTGAAACACTCAGTATCGGATCTTATGTAATTGTTGTTACCGATGCGAACCTTTGCACGCAAATTGTCGAATTTAAGCTGGAATTGCTCAATGAGGTTCCCAATGTGATTACCACGAACAACGACGGGATCAATGACCGCTGGAAGATTCCGATGCTTAAGTATTATCCCGATGCGGTAGTGAAAGTGTTTACCTCTGCTGGTAAACTGGTTTTTGAATCACAGCCGGGATATCCGCTGGCATGGGATGGCCGGGATAATGGAAATCCCCTTCCCATGGGCACTTATTATTACCTGATCAGCCTGGGTCCCGGCGAACAGCGCCTTACCGGCTACTTAACCATATTGAGATGAAAAGCTACCAGGTTCAGCTGTTGTACTTGTCATCCCGGCGAAAGCCGGGACCCCGTTCCCTTGAACGAATTTCTAAAATATTTTCCATACCGCATTGATCCGAAAATTCACATATCTCCTCCTTTATCTGGCCAGCCTCACAAGCATGGTTCAAGCCCAGGTGTCGCCATTGGCCGATCAGTTCCTGATCAATCCGTTCCTGACGAATCCGGCAATTGCAGGTACTTCTTCAAAATCACCTCTGAATATAACCGCCCGTCAGCAGTGGCTCGGCATCACAGGCGCACCATCGTGGCAGTCGGCAACTTTTCACACCAGTTTGAATGCTAAAAAACAGCATTTTAATCCAAGGGGATTTGTCAACCGCGGGGAAAACTCATTCGGAAATGTCGGGGTCGGCGGGGGAATGTTTAATGTAAAGTATGGTGCCATCAGCCAGACTGGCATCCATCTTGATTATGCCTATCATGTGTATCTGGGAAGCGGCCGTTTATCGTTTGGGCTGGCGCCGATGTATCAGCAATACATCATTAATAAATCGGGATTTATTGCCCCTGACGGAACTGTACCCGATCCTCTTATCGATCAGGATAGTAAGGAAGTTTTACATTTCTTAGATGTCAATGCCGGGGTGCATTACTTTTCAAATAGTTTTTTTGGCGGATTCTCTATGGTGCAGCTGTTTAATTCATCAGTTTCCTTTGGGGACCTGAGTTTTACCACCTTGGGCGAAGCTTATGAAAACCCGTATCTAGCCCGTAGTTTTTACCTGTATGGGGGAACAACTCCGGAGCTGGGCAAAAACCTTTTCATTGAGCCATCTGTTATTGTAAAGTATAATGGCTGGAGTGGATTTGGATTTCAGGTGAATTTGCGGGCTACATTTTATGAAAATTTTCAGGCAGGAATCCTTTATATTTACCGCCAATCTGCGGGATTCTTCGCCGGTATACGCATCGGCGAGCTGGTTTTTCGTTATCAGTTTGAGGCACCTCTGGGGAGCGGCATGGTGACACGGTATACGACCAACCAGATACAAGTTGGGTATCTTTTTAATTAGTAATGGTATGCCAGGTAAATTAGCGGACAGGAAAGCATTGGTTTTTGGAGCATCCGGTTTGGTGGGCAAATATCTTATTGATGAACTTAATGATCACTATTCATACAGCTTCGTCAAGGTATTTACCCGGCGACCGCTGGAATTTAACAAGCTGAAACTTGAGGAGGTTATTATCGATCCTGCCAGTCTGGAGGAAAAGGCGCATTTGATTACAGGTGACGATTTGTTCATCTGTTTGGGCACCACCATCCGTAAAGCCGGATCAGTAAAGAAAGTGGAGGAAATCGACCGTGACTATGCAGTAAGGATTGCACAGATTGCACATGCGAACGGTGTAACCAGGGTAGCGGTGATCTCCTCACTGGGCGCCAATCCTTCATCACACAATTATTATCTCCGGATTAAAGGAGAAATGGAAGAGCAAATCCGGCAAATTCCTTTTGATCAGATAGTTATTGTGCGTCCTTCCATCCTTTTCGGGAAACGCAGCGAGTTCAGGCTCGGCGAAATCTTTGGCAGGATATTCATGAAAGCCTTTGGATTTTTGCTATTCGGCCCCGCGCGAAAATATCGCGGAATACATGGGCATACCGTGGCACTGGCCATGATCGCGCTGATCCGGTCGCGACAAAGGAAAATAGTCTATCAGTCAGACGAACTGCAAAAGTTCGGTAAAAAATAATTTTAAAGAAGCACGCGGATTTTCGCTGATCCTAACGGAACGCGGATTAACGCGGATCTTTAAATTTAAAAATCCGCGTTAATCCGCGTTGCGCAGCATCCGCGAAAATCCGCGTACCTCTTCAACCCGTCATCCGCGTGCTTCTTCTTCGCCTAGTTCTTCGTTACGGGCGTGATCACAAACCGGAATTGATAGTCTTTATATTTCATCTGGTACTCCGGGAGCGGCCAGCTTCCCCAACTGTCAATACATCCTAGTCCCATTTGCTCCAGGTCGATGTTGAATGTGGTTAACCGGCGTTCATGCAGTTCGCCTGAATGCTGCTGGTCCTTTCTGTCACCATCATCCAGATCCTCAGATGTGTAATGCAAGGCGCTGGCATTGAAAAGGATATCCGAGGTAATTCTGATTCCCCTGCCATCCGCGTCGGAAAGCTGCCACCACCGGATATCGCTTTTGTTGCCGGTTTCCTGCGGACGGACATAGGGGAAAAACTGTTCCGAAACGGTCTGCTCATAAATCCCAACCGGACTGCTGTACTTCCGGTCGCGGTAATTTTCCCACGGACCCCGGCCGTAATAGCGTATCTGATCAAACTGCACCGGCAGGGTTAATTGCATTCCAAAGCGCAGGGGTACCGGCATTTTCTTGATATCGGCAGTTTTATCAACTTCAAGTTTCTCATCCACCAGGATCTGGCCTCTGGAATTGACTTCATACTGAAGGGTCAGTGTAGATGAAACTTCTGGCAATGAATAGATTGCAGTCACCAGAACATTGTTCTCCCTACGGCTGATATTAAAGGATTTCAGATCCTGTTTCTGAGTGGATTTTTTCCAGGCAACCAGTTTGTTTTGCCGTCCTGCACCGTAATCATTATCGGTTGGGGCACGCCAGAAATTGGGCTTCATGACTTCTCCGTCCTTAATGATGTTCATACCTTGATGAGTGATCTGAGTAAGATAACCGGTTGTTTCATCAAATATTACCTGAGTAAACGTTCCCATGATGAAAAGATGATTGGCGGATTCGGTGTATTTAACCGGTTCCGGCGACTGAGCCAGCTTAATTGCCGGGATGGCAGACTCTTTAACCTGAATTTGTTCCCAGGCAATCTCCTGTCCGGCCGGCAATAAACCCGCTTTGGTTTTCAGCTTGAACGTCAGGTTCAGGAAAACTTCCTTAGCTTTTTCAGGAAGCAGATATCCGAGCCTGATTTCCTGCGATTTCTGTGCCTCTGCATTCAGGGCATCATAAATTCCAACCTGGATGGTTTTCCCATCGGCAACTAATTGCCATTCCAGGAAGCAGTTTTTCAGGTCGGTATAAAAATTCTCGTTGAAAACGCTGATCGTCCCGATTGCCGGGGTTTTCAGGGTAGTAAGTATATTCTGATAGCATTTCCTCACCTCATAGGCATGGGGGTTCAACTTACGGTCGGGACTGATGACCCCGTTATTCAGGAAGTTGTTGTCGGATGGCAGGTCCTTGCCGTAATCTCCTCCATATGCATAAAACATATCGCCCCGTTCATTATATTTCCGGAGGCCCTGGTCAATAAAATCCCAGATGAAGCCACCCTGCAGCATCGGATATTTGCGGTATATATCCCAATATTCCTTGAATCCGCCTTCCGAGTTTCCCATCGCGTGGGCATATTCACACTGGATTAGCGGTCGGGTGGGGTTGCTGTTTGCATATTTTTCAAGATCCCACGGAGCATCATACATCGGGCAGTAAATATCAGTATGGGCGGCCATGCCGGCCCGCTCGTACTGAATCGGACGCGAAGGGTCACGCTTCTTTCCCCACGCATACATCTGCTCGAAATTCACCCCGTCGCCAGCTTCATTGCCCATCGACCAGATAATGATGGCCGGCTGGTTCTTATCGCGCTCAATCATTCTGGAGAACCTTTCGAAATGTGCCTGATACCAGGATGGGAATTTGGCCAGCGACTCCTTGCCATAACCCATTCCGTGTGACTCAATGTCAGCCTCGCCGATCATGTATATCCCGTATTTGTTGCAAAGTTCATACATGTATGGATCATCAGGGTAATGGCAGGTGCGCAATGCGTTAATATTTAGTTCTTTAAATATCTTAACATCCTGTTCCATCCTCTCACGGCTCACCCAGGTAGCGGTAAGCGGATCCATTTCATGGCGGTTTACCCCTTTAATCAGGATGGGTTTTCCGTTTACCAGGAGCTGGGCATTTTTTATTTCCACTTTCCTGAATCCTACCGTTTGCGGGATCACCTCAATCAGATTGCCCCGGGCATCGGTGAGGGTAGTGATCAGAGTATACAGATTTGGCGTTTCAGCGGTCCATTTGGCTGGATTCTCTACGGCGAGTATTACCTTTTCAGCATTCTGCCGGGGCTTGATTTCCCGGGTCAGAATTGATTTTCCGGCATTGATCAATTCGAATTTTACCGTGGTACCCTTTGCCTTCCCGGTAATCTCACAACTTACACTAAGGGTAGCATTCTTATACTCCGCATCCAGATCGGGAATGATTTCCAGATCACGAATATGCTGCTGATCACGGGAGTACATATATATATCCCGTGATACTCCGGTAATGCGCCACATATCCTGACATTCCAGGTAATTACCATCGCACCAGCGCATGGATTGAAAAGCGATCAGGTTTTCACCGGGTTTGACAAATTTAGTCAGGTTAAACTCAGCCGGCAGTTTGCTGTCTTCGCTGTAACCAACGAATTTCCCATTAACCCAAACGAACAGGTTTGAGCGCACGGCGCCAAACTGGATATAAACCTCTTTACCTTTCCAACTGTCGGGAATGGTAATAGTCCGGCGATAGGAACCAACCGGGTTAACGGTTACCGGTACCTTTGGCGGGGCAGGTTTGATCAGGTTGCTGAATTCATAGCCGGTATTGGTATAGATGGGATCGCCATATCCATTGACTTCCCAGATTCCTGGCACGCTGAAAAGATCCCAGGAGGCGTCATCGTACGATAAACTGAAAAAATTCTCAGGCTTATCTGCCGGCTTTTCAACCCATTTGAATTTCCATGTGCCATTTAGCGAAATAAAGCGGTTGGAATGTTCCTTAACACCCATATTGGCAAGATCGCGATCTTCAAAGGCAAAATAGGTGGCGTGCATCGGCTCGCGGTTGATCGAGTTGATTTTCTCATCCTGCCATACAGTCGTAAGATCCTGTGCCTGAATACCATTGGCTGCAATCAGGGCGATAAGGAATAATTTGATTTTGGTTCCCGGATTCATTGTTGTCTGGTTTATTGGTTCACACCGCCAAGTTAGGTCACCCGGTTGGATTGGCAAGGGATGACCCTCCAAAAAGATAGGACAAATCAATCCGGACTCATGACAAATCTTAAATATTAGTTAAAAACGGCATTTTGAAAACCTTTTCATGATTAGGGTTGTTCTGTT
Organism: uncultured Bacteroidota bacterium; assembly: GCA_942493265.1. Taxonomy (GTDB): domain Bacteria; phylum Bacteroidota; class Bacteroidia; order Bacteroidales; family UBA12481; genus UBA12481. The sequence goes on along the minus strand of OW818688.1, from coordinate 4,485,696 downwards.
TAATAAATCGTTATTAAACTTTAAACAAAAAAGGATGAAAAGGAATGTAATAGTATTATTGGCAGCCATTCTGGTACTTGGAGCAAATGCTTTTGCTCAGGACTTTACTGTAGTGGGTGAAAAATCTGTCCTTCGCTGGTCGGGAAAAAAGGCCACCGGAGGCCATACTGGTGTGATTAAGTTGACTGAAGGGAAATTTTCCATTAAGAAAGACAAATTTGTCAGCGGTGAGTTTGTGATCGATATGAATTCGATGGTTGAGGGCGACGGAACCGATCCGAATAAGGGTGCCCGTCTGATTGGCCATCTGAAATCGGATGATTTCTTCAGCGTTGAAAAATTCCCGACAGCTAAGCTTTCCATTAAAGAAAGTACGAAATTTGATAAAGAAGAAGCTACTGTAACTGCAGATCTTACTATTAAAGGCGCAACTCATCCGGTTACCTTTAAGGTAAAGCGGAGTGGTGGGGTATACCAGGCCTCCGTTGTGTTCGACCGGTCAAAATATGATGTGCGTTATGGATCGGGTAAGTTTTTCGATAACCTCGGAGATAAGGCTATCGACGATATGATACCGCTTGATGTAACCCTCGTTACGCTTAAGAAATAAAGAGTCGGAGCGTAAAAAAAAGCGACTTGCCATCCGGCAGGTCGCTTTTTTTATGTGAGGTTGGGGAAATTAGTTCACCGGAATGGTTTTTGTTACTTTCCCTCCTTTAACGCTGTCATAGGTAATGGTCACATTTCCTGTGCCTTTAACAAGGTACTGCAGCGTCCGGGTTGATTTTCCCGGATGGCCGTTACGGATGATCAGCCGGTTCAGCTGTTTCTGGTCGATTAAGTCGGTGATCGGATTCAGGTAATCGAACGACTCCTTATTACTGATCCAGCTGGCTGAAATGATTTCCTGCTTTCCCTCGAGGGTGATCAGGTCGGGGCGAACAACATTGTTCTGTGCAGCCCGGGCTGTAATGGTCGGAGCTACCTTTTTATTCGTGAAATCAATCCATACCCTGTAAACGTTATCACCTATTTTTTTTACCATGGTTTCGCCAATCTCCATTTTCGGCATTTCATCTGCCTGATAGAGGGTGAAAGCCATATTCCGGTGGCAGAGTTCTTCATTCATGAAACGGGGTGGTAAACGGCCCATGAATTTTTTCCATTCGCCGCCGAGTTCAACTTTGCCGTATTCAGGATGATCGAATTCTTTCCAATCAACAAACTGGTCGCCGAATTCAAGTTTATCATCAAAGAAATAGCGGCCTTTGTTTCCGGAGATCGGACTGTTCGGATCATCAGTCTGCTTCTGCAGCTCAGTGCTGTTAAAGTACTGATCACCATTCCAGAGTTCGTTGGAGAATGACATGATTCCCAAACCATCACTGGTCCAGTCGATAAAGCCGCCATGCACGGTATACAAACCGCTCCAAAGCACGATATACCGGTAGAAAGGCAGGATACGCTCACCATTTTTGCCCAGTTCATCATACGCTCTGATATCTGAAGCGGAGTATTCTCCAAGTGATTCGGCCCCCGGACCGCGAAGGATCATCCCGCCTGAATTGTGGTATGCCTGTACCCCGGCAATATTGGGATGAGCCATCAAAAAATCGTTTTCAGCCTTAGCCTCAGGTAGTTGGAAGGGGTAATCCATGGCTCCGCCCTGAACGTAATTCGGCTGCCAGTCGGTTGCCCAGTTCCGGTTGGGATCGTAGCTTCCCGGACCGTCTTCGTTAACCCTTCCGTCGCCGTCGTCATCCTTGCCTTCGTCACCTAAAAGGATATAGTCACCCTTTTCGCCGAATGCCACCGGTTCCATCATCCGTTTATCCACGGAACTGATCCGGTAATTGCCCATTCCGGGAACATATTTCCGGATACCTTCAATGATGCCGTTGCCGTTCAGGTCGTTCGGACCATCTTCTTCGTATAGCCCGTCGTTATCCTCATCAACCGGCACATGGCCCGAACGTGCATTTCCGCCTTCGGATTCGAGAAAGTACTGGCGGCCGTCGGGATTTACTGTAGGCGCGATGTAGAATACACGCTCATTGACGAGGCGTGTGACTTCATCGATCCTGCCATAATTTTCCATCAGGTACCAAATGGTATACAGGCAAACTTCACCTCCCTGGATTTCATTTCCATGAATATTGGCATCCACAAACATGGCGGCTTTCGACATCTCATCGCCGGTTTCCGGGTTGTTTATGGTCATAACCATGATATCACGGCCTTTAAAGCTCTTGCCGATACTCTGCATTTTCAGGAATTTTGGAAAAGCTTTTTCCAGCCTGCCCATATCGCTGTACAGTTCATTAACATCATGCCAGCGGTTAAAATCGAGTTTTACTTTAAACTGAGGATCTGAAAAGTACTTCTGAGCCCTGACATTAACAGGCAGAATGGCCAGGAGGATAATCAGCAGGCTTGCGCATGCGATTGAATATTTTCTTGTTTTCATTATGCTGGCCCTCCTTATTTTAATGTTATTTTTACCATATCGGTACCGCCCTTCTGGGATACCACTTTCAGCCCGATCTGATCGCCGGTTTTACCTTTTATCAGCCATTCAAATTTCTGGCGCTTGCCTGAACCGTCGAGTGCCTGGAAGAAATTGGTTTTACTGCTTCCTGACAGAATCTGTTCCGGTTTTACTTCCAGCTGTACCATGGTCGGTTTTACTGACCGTGCAGTGACTCCCTGTCGTGAGGCGGTGGGCAGGAATCCTTCGTTGGAAATTTCAGTTTTAATCCTGAATAATCCGCCGCCTTCGTTCACCACTTCTGTTTTGGCTATCTTGATTTCAGCGAAAAGTGTTGACAGGTAGAGTGCGAATTTTGCATGACTGGTGCCCAGTTCAGCAATCTTGTCCACTGGCGGGTTTGATATTTCCGTTGGGGTAAAACCACCTACTTCAACGTCTCCGAATTCAGGATGTTTAACCGTTTGCCATTTGACAAATCCATTTATATTGGCCGTTGTAAGGTACTTGTAATACTGAGCATCAATTCCTGCAGCCTGGGCTGCACCTTCCTGCTGACCTCCGCTCTGGGTACCCATGCCACCTGAGGCTCGTCCGCCGCCTGCGCCTGCCATAGCCATGGCGCCTGCGCCAGCCGGAGAATCCATAGCACCTGGTCGTTGTCCGCTACCTCCGCGGGCCGGCCTTCTGCTGCTGTCGGCCGGTAATACCAAACCCCAGCCCGGGGTTGAAAAGGAGGGAATCCCCAGCTGGAAATAGGTGTACTGAAAAAATGCCCCTTCGGGATTCCGGAGTACAGGCTGAGTTTTTATGCCGGTGAGTTCTTTATATTTTTCGCTGGCTTTGTTGAAATATTCAAGATCCGAAGTATTTACCGTGGTGGCAGCAGTTTGCTGCGGACGCTGCTGACGACCGGAAGTTTCCTGCTGGCTGCCACCGGTTGGAAACATTCCTCCCGGAAAATCGCCCATCATGAACCTGCCACGGCCACGACCGCTCTCCGAAATCATTCCCACACGGGATGCACCGGCCACAGCAGCCTGAGCAAACTGGATCAGATCCAGCGGACGATCGGAGGCGATTTGTCCACGGGCGGTTGGCGGAACGATCAGGTTGTCACTTTCGCCAAAGGTCAAGGCCATGGCAATATTTTTGTGCACAAGCATCCATTCAATTATGGCCCTTGTTTCACTTTCACTGACCATGTGCCGGCCGGCATTTTCCTTAAAGTAAGGATAGGCATGCTGAAAGTTCCGGTTAATGTCGGTTCCACCCACAGGATCTTCATTTATAAATCCATCTTTGTCATTATCAATGCCTTCGGGATATAATGAGTATTCACCGCGCTCACCTTTTGCCGGATCTGCTTTCTTCATCAGCATCGGTTCATCTGAATCCATCCGGTAGAGTCCGTTAACGTCTTTAACACGCATAACAGTGATCTGGCCGTCATTATTCAGGTCTTCCGGACCATCTTCATCCAGCCTGGCATCATTGTCGGCGTCAAAAGCTGATGAATTGGACTTTCGACCGGTCTTCATTTTGGCAAACATGGTTTCCGCACCGTCCGGATTCAACCGGGGCATAATGTAAAAAACATGATTGTCGAGACTGGTTTTCACCGCTTCGTCTGTGGTATAACCGTTTAGCAGATATCGGGCAACTTCCAGCGAGAGGCTGCTGCCGATCAGGTGATCCCCTTCGAGGTTTGCGGCGATCAGAAGTGCCGGCCGTTCATTTACCGGTACAACGCCTGCTTTGGCAATGGTTAGCACCCATAAGTCGCGCCCTTCAGCTGTTTTGCCGATCGATTCCAGTTTGGCGAAATCTTTGTGCGAATCAGCCAGGGTTTTAATGGCTTTGGTGAGCTCATCATAGGTCGGGTAGGATCCGGCAGTTTGGGAATAGCCGGCATTCAACAAACAAAAAAGTCCGATCATCAACATCAATGTGTTGCTAATCAGCTTTCTGCGAATCATAGGAATGTTTCGGAAAGTCACAATGTCCTCCTTTTTAAAGGTTAGGTTTCAAATAAATAACTCAGGCAAAATGCCATATGCATTTGGAAAAATACAATTTAACAGAACAGGTAAGGAATCAAGGCTGCCTTATTAACATCTTTTAACAGTGGCTGCTATCCCTGACGGCTTTAAACATGGCCTCCACATTCTCAACCGGAACGTTGCCCTGTATGTTATGTATGGAATTAAAGACAAACCCTCCGTCCTGGTTGAAAATATCGATTCTTTCCCTTACCTCCCGGTAAACCTCATCAGGGGTTCCGTATGGCAAAGTTTTTTGTGTATCCACTCCGCCTCCCCAGAAAACGATATCTTTTCCAAACTCCTTTTTCAGTTCCCGGGCATCCATACCGGTGGCGGATACCTGCACAGGATTCAGGATATCGAATCCTGATTCAATGAAATCCGGGATGAGGTCCCTCACGGCACCGCACGAATGGATAAATGTTTTCCAGTTGGTTTTCTGATGAATACGCTTGTTAACTTCTATGTAGAATGGTTTCCACAAATCGCGGTAGGTATCGCAGGAGATAAATGTGCCGGTTTGTGTGCCGAAATCAGTACCGCTTACCATGGCAACATGAACGCTGTCGCCCATCATAGCCGCCAGTGTATCAATGTTGTGAAGTGCTATTTCACATTGTTTTTCAAAAATGGAATAAACATAGTCACGCCGCATCAGTGGTGACATGTACCATTCCTGAATGTCCCGGATTCCTTTCGGATGTTTTAAAAATGGTGCCGGAACCAGCGCAATATCCCCGAAAGCAGTTCCCGGGATAACCATTACGCTGCCATATTCGGGGTTCCGGTCGATATACCGTTTGCGGTTGTGGTAATAATTCAAATCTTCCGGCGAGAAAATACTGAACTCTTCGGTATTGTCATCTACATTGAGATTATTGTCGTCGATGGGATCCTGACGGATGATGGTATCGAAGAAAAGGCCGTTCTTCGGCATCCTTGCACTGGGTTTTAATGAGGTATCTCCTTCAGGATAGACCAGGAGGTCGCCTTTTTCAGGATCAACCGTGAAATTCAGGTTATGATGTATCATGACCTCTGTACCATCGAAAAGGCGGAAGGGCTTCCAAACACCGTCTTCATCGGTACCCAGTAAAGATTTTCTGGCCGGAGTTCCGATCACATCAATGCCTAAAGCGTCCCTCAGGCCCGGGTCGATCTCGCCCAGCATCTGATAGGGTTCGGTAACCTTTACGCGATAATCATGGTGGCCGAATGTTCTCTGCCAGAGTTTGTTAATCACAGAAACATGAATGCCGGTAACAGGAGTGGCCCCAAAATCAACACATACACGGTCGGGCTGCTGATGATTAAGAGTCGCCAGAAGTCTTTCTTTACTTGTCATAATGAGCTTTAGTTTTATGGCCGGAATTTAATCAATTCTGTCGGTCATAAGCAAAAAAAAATCCCTGCCGGAGCAGGGATTTTAGTATCAAATATATTTTTTCTATTTGTTAATCTCGAACATGCTGTATTCAACCCTGCGGTTCAGGCGGCGACCTTCCGGAGTACTATTGTCGGTAGCCGGTTTTGATTCACCATAATACTGAAGTCTGATCCGGTTATCGGTAAGGCCTTTGTTCAGGAGATAGCTCTTAGCCGAATTTGCACGTTTTTCAGATAGTTTGAGGTTGTACTCTTCCGTTCCGATAAAGTCGGCATATCCATCGAACTGAACACCGAAGTCAGAGTGATTCGACAGTGCATTTGCGATCTTATCCAGTTCAGTGATACTTTCTTTTTTCAGACTATAAGAGTCGAAATCAAAATATAACGGCTTCATGCTCAGATTATATTTCCCAATGATATAAGGAGTATCGAACGGGCAGCCTTTCAGTTCGGCAACGCCTGGTTTATCCGGACAAGCATCTTCGCCATCGGGTATACCATCGCGGTCGGAATCCAGTGTGCAACCATATTTGTCAACCTTATAACCTTTTGGGGTGTTCGGACAACGGTCATCTTTATCGGGTACCCCGTCACCATCAGAATCCGGACATCCTTTGAATTCGGCGAGGCCAAATACATCCGGGCATTCATCAAGTTTATCCTGGATGCCATCTTTATCGGTATCCGGGCATCCGTTAAATTCTTTCAATCCTGCAACAAACGGGCATTCATCCTGATAATCCAGAATACCATCCTTGTCGGAATCCAGCGGACAACCATCAGCATCAACCGGAACGCCGGCAGGTGTATTCGGGCATTTATCCAGCTTGTCGTTTACCCCGTCACCGTCGGAATCCTTCGGCTTAGCTTTGCCCGGAGTGATATAGAGCCCTACGGAGTTTTCCATAAACATATCATTACCTTTTTTGGTAACTGGTGCAACAGCTCCGGTAGTACCGTCAATCTCATCGGTAAATGGCAACAGTAGAGCAGTTTGTAAGGTAAAGCTGATAGCTTTGCTTACACGGATGTTCAGTCCTAATCCGCCATAAAGGTTCGGCTTTATGAATTTCTCATCTGTAAAGACGCCGTTTTCACCGACTCCGGTGGAACTTGCGAGGTTACCGCCAAAACCTGCGAGGACGAAAGGAGCAAGCAGTGCATCTTCCTTAAATATATATCCGTTGTTGAATTTATATTTGGCGAGGAGATTGAGATTATACATATCTGCCTCAAAATGCAACCAGGTTGGCATCCCTGCTTTTCCGCTATCCCAGCTGTGCGACATGTCATAGAAAAAGTGCCCCATGATATCGAATGAAGGGTTGAGATATCTTGAAACACTTGCACCCACTGCATATCCCTGGGTAAATGAGTAAAACTGACTTGAATAGTCGCCAGTGTATTCCATGACTCCGAAATGGAGTCCGAGGGCCCATTTGTTTTCAGCATTCTGCGCTTGAGATGCGCCGAAGCCCAGTAACAAAACTGTAGACAGGAGTAAAAGTTTTCTTTTCATATCCGGTATAATTAATATTATGGTTTCTATAATTTTATACCAGCAAAGGTCAGCTAGTCAGTACACTTATTAATTACAAAATTAAATAAAATACTTACATAATTCACATATATTATTTGTCCAAAGATTTTATATAAAATCTGCTGAAAATGGATTTCCGGTGTTCATTGGCCATGATCTCCTGTATATGCATGACAACTTCAGGATGCTGAGCAGCAACATCGATCTGTTCTTTGGGATCTGTTTCAATATTGAAAAGCTGGATGGAGGTGTTCCCTTTCTGCATATCGAACCTCATTCCTTTCCATTTTCCGATCCTGACAGCCTGTTGTCCGTTGTACTCGGGGAAATCCCAGAACAGGTATTTATGTTCAGGCTGCTTCTTTTTTCCGAGCAGGGTTGGCAGGAAGCTGATCCCATCGGTATCAGAAGGTATTTCAATACCCGCCACGTCGCATAAGGTGGGAAGTACATCGTAAAAGCAGGAGATCAGCCCCGACTCGGTACCCGGCTTGATTTTTCCCGGCCAGGCGGCGATCATGGGCACTCTGATACCCCCTTCATGAACATATCCTTTTCCCCAGCCGTAAGTGGTGAGGAATGGTCCGAATGAACTGAACCAGGCAGGGTCGCATCCTGCATTGTAAGCATAGCCGTTATCACTGGAGAAAATGATCAGGGTATTCTCATACTGGCCCGTTGCCTTAAGTTTTTCAATCAGCTGGCCAACCTGATGATCCAGGTAGGAAACCATGGCGGCATAGGTGGCGTGCGGATATCTGGCGGGGAAATATCCTTCACGGCCGGTATAGGGTTTCTCATTACCGAATTTGGCCACGTATTTGTCCACCCACTCCTTCGGAGCCTGCAGAGCCAGATGAGGCAGGGTGGAGGCAAAGTATAGAAAGAAAGGTTCCTTGCTGTTTTTCTCGATGAACCTGCCGGCTTCATCCAAAATCAGCGCCGGGGAATAATCCTTCTGAACAAACCGGGCATAACTGGCAGCTGCCAGTGTATCAGCCCCGGGAGCCAGTTTAGTTCCCGGAATGACCAGCTCATTGTTGAGAGGCACCTTTTCTTCGTTTCTCCAAAGATGTTTGGGATAATAGGTGTGAGCCTGGCGCTGGCAATTATAGCCGAAAAAGAAGTCAAAGCCCTGCCTGTTCGGGATTCCCTCACTGCCAGGAGCGCCCAGACCCCATTTCCCGACCGCTCCCGTTCGGTATCCGGCAGTTTTGAGGTATTCGGCCAAAGTTCTGATACTGTCGGCAATGGGAAATTGCCCTTCCAGATTTTCATCCTCTTCCGCTTTGGTAAAATTCCATACATCACCCCGTTCTGCCCATTCATGGTTACCCCGGATGTACGCATGGCCCGAGTGCTGTCCGGTGAGCAGCACACACCGCGACGGAGCACTCACGGGGCTGCCGCAGTAATGCTGGGTAAAGCGCATGCCATTGCGGGCCAGCAGGTCGAGGTTGGGCGTTTCAATCAATTTCTGGCCATAGGGACCGATCTCGGTATAGCCCAAATCATCTGCCAGGATATAAATAATGTTCGGCTTATCCTTTGCTATGGCCGGCATGGCAGCCACGCCCGCCGATAACAATGTGCCAATGAAATAATGTGCCAATATGTTAATGTGTTAATGTGCCAATGGGTTAATGTGCCAATGTGCCAATTAAAGAATGAAGAATTGATAGTATAATATTAAACAATTCGCACCAAATTTTCAATTAGCCACTCTTCAATTAGCAAATTTGCACATTAGCAAATTAGCACATTATAATCATGTCATCCCTACGGGATTAATTACCACCTCATTACCAATTTGCTATAATCATTACACCCCTAGCGGGGTTAACCCGGAATGACCAATTATCCGAGTTAAAGCCCGTAGGGCTGACATGATTATAGCACGAATTACAGCACACGAGTTTTAACCCCGTAGGGGTGACATATCTCGGTTAAATTAGCACATTGGCACATTAACAAATTGGCACATTATCTTATGAGTTCGCGGATTACCGCGGAGGCGAGGAAACACCCGAAGATAGGAGGCATATAGGAGATTGTGCCAACAGTGGAACGTTTATTTTGTTCACCTTCGGTGACAACAATGGTTTCCTTGTTTACTTTTTCGGGGGAGAATACCACCTGTACTCCGGTATATACCCCCAATCCATGGAGCCTTTTCCGTAAGATGCTGGCCAATTTGCAGTTATAGGATTCCGAAAGATCTGAAATCCGGATCTGCATCGGGTCGAATTTTCCTCCGGATCCCATTGAACTGACTATTTTTAAACCCTTTGAAACAGAATGAAAAATCAGGAACACCTTGGGTGCCAGTGTATCAATGGCATCGATCACATAATCAAAGTCGCCGCCCAGTATCTCAATCATACGGTCGTCCTTGATATACTCATCATGAATGGTGAGCTCCAGCTCCGGATTGATGTCGAGCAGCCTGCCTCCCATGGTGGCCGCCTTGGGCAGTCCCTCAACACTCGACAGAGCGATCAGCTGCCGGTTGCGGTTGGTGGCATGGATCTTATCGCCATCCACGATGGTCATTTTCCCGACTCCTGAACGGCAGAGCATTTCCGCTGCATAGGCTCCCACGCCTCCCAATCCTACAACCAGGATATGTGCCTGGCGCAACTTCGACAGTTTTTCTTTACCAACCAGCAGTTCAGTTCGTTGTAGCCATTCGGGATGTTCCATCTGTTCTGTAAACTGTTTTAAAATTATTCATCAGTAGTGATTGCAAATCAGCCAAAGATAGGTTTTTGATTGCTGCTGCCGCCCGGTAGATTTCCTGCACGGGCCGGAGGCTTTCGTCGGTTTCGAGAAAAAACCGGTCGGCCGGGATGTTTTTAAAGCTGACCGTCACGGGTGAATTCAAACTCAACAGGCTGTCACCAAATGAAAGATAAAATCCTTGATCCACCAGTTGCTTTGCAAGTTCTGGCTTTCCTCTGAATCCATGGATGATCCAGGGATTTTTCGGATGGATATCTTTCCTGATGGCCATGATTTCCTGCCAGGCTTGCACGCAATGAATAATCAGCGGTTTATCGTGATCACCGGCTATCAGTGCCTGCTTAGTGAAGATTTCGGTTTGCACGGGAATTGGAGCACCCCTGAGCTTGTCGAGACCGCATTCGCCCACTGCGATCAGTCCGGGCATGTCCATCAGCCTGATCAAAAGATCCTGATCGAAATTCAATGAATCTGAGTCCCACGGATGCAGTCCAACCGAGTACCAGCCAGGTACTGCTAACCTTTCTGAAGCATTCTGCAGTAATATATTGTTTACGGAAATCACATCTGTGGTACCGGGGGAATCGCGGTGCGTGTGAATGTCTATATAGAATGCAGGCATATTTTCACTAGCCCCTGAGCCTTTTTACGTATACAATTTTATCGTCACCATCATCATAGAAATCCTCAAACCGGGCTGTTTCAATATAGTCGTTATTCAGATAGAAAAATCGGGTGGGAAGATATTTGGGAAGATTGGATGTTTCAATGTAAATGGATTTTCCACCCAGCTCGGCAACCGCCTTTTCAACTTGCAACAGAACGATTTTTCCGAGTCCCCTTCCGCGAAAATCCTCGTGTGTTGCGATCCAATATAGGTCGTAGCTGTACAAAGTGCAGGGAATCAAACCGAAACATGCGTAGGCAACGGTGAGGCCATCAACATCTGCGATCACGAATTCATAACCGCTTTCCGCTCCTTTTTGGAGGCGCTCATTCACCAACTCCATCGCAACAGGGATTTCATCGGGCCGGAAAAATCCGCTTGAGCTGACGATTTTTTCCACAGCCACGGGATCTGAAGGAATGACCTCAGACCGGATCACAATATTTTTGAGTTCGCTTTTCATCGGTCGGCAACTATACGCTGTACTACCTGTGTAAAGGTATAACCACTTTGCAGAGCAGCATTATAAAATCCTGAATCAGGTGAAATACAGGGATTGGCATTGATTTCCAGTACGTAAGGCCTGTTATTTTCATCTACGCGGAAATCTACGCGGGCAAATCCCCTGAGGTGAAATGCCGACCAGCATCGGAGGCAGATCTCGCTGAGCTGAATGAGGAGTTCCCGGTCGGATTCTGGGAAGTCGAATGTTCTGACGGTATTGAGGTATTCAAAGGTGCTTTCGTCCCATTTTGCGGCATACCCGATAATAGTCGGTTTTCCGGCTGGAAAATCTTTAAACAGGATCTCGGCCGGGGACAGCACTTCAGGGCCATCCGGACCACCCAATACCGAGAGGTTGAATTCCCGTCCGCTAATAAACTCCTCAATAAAGAAATGATCACCCCAGCGGATGCGGAAATCAGTCAGAATTGCCGGATCTGAACCGTTAAAAACATTTTCGTCATTGATTCCCACGGATGCATCCTCCCTGGATGGCTTAACCATGTATTGCCTGCCGGGTTCGGGAGTGAACGGATCGGCGGCATGCCACCATTTAGGGGTGGGAATGTCCAGAGCCGTCATCAGTTTCTTTGCCAGGGGTTTCTGGGTGGTGAGAAACATGGCATCGGAAGGATTTCCGGTGAGCGGATAGTTCAGGCTTTCAACCAGTGCAGGAATGAAATAAACCAAACCACCATTATTGTTCAGGCTTTCCACCAGATTAAACGCAATACCGCCGGGCTCACTATTCAGTTTGTCAATCAACGTGCCGAGATTGGTGTCGACGAATTCCCTTTCATGATCAAGCTTCAGTTCATCCAAACTCTTCTCCACCGCTTCCACCTGGTCGATCACATCGATTTCATCCGCGGAGGGCTGGTCGGAGAGACGGTTTATGAGGATAATGATCTTGCTCATCCTACTTTTATCTTTTTGATGGCTGAAGTCATAATCCGTTGAATCAGATCGTCATAGGAGATATTGTTCATCCGGCTGAGCATCGGCAGGTCGGAATACACCGGATTCATGCCTGCCAGCGGATTCACCTCTATGAAATTCGGAATTCCGTTGGAATCACACCGTAGGTCGATACGGCCACCATCTTCGCAATTGAGAGCATTCCAGGCATCCAGAGCAACTTTTTCGCAGGCTTCAGCGATTTCGCCGGTGGCCAGATCATACCGGCAGCGCTCGCGCCAATCCTCCTTATTGGTATAGGAATAAACCCCCTGTTCCGCCTTGCCGGTCAGAAAAACCTCCATGACTCCGGTAACCGATGCCTCAGGACCGGTGCCGGTTATCCCAACGGTAAATTCGCGGCCGCTGAGATAGGTTTCAACCAGCACGGGCTGGTTAAAACGGTTCAGCAAATAGCGGCAGCGGCTATTGAGGGCTTCCGGGTTGCGGATGATGGATTCACCTGAAATCCCTTTACCGGTGCCTTCTGCCACAGGTTTAACAAAAAGAGGATAGGGGAGTGTGATCTTTTCAATATCTGCCGGTGAAGTTACCACCGCAAAGTCGGCAGTAGGAATACCGGCATCCCGTATTACTCTCTTGGTCATTCCTTTATCGAGCGTGAGCGACAAAACCAGCGGATTGGAAAACACGTAGGGGATGCAAAAAGCATCGAGCAGGGCGGGAACCTGCGCTTCACGACCGATGCCGTAAAATCCTTCACATATATTGAATACGATATCCCAGCGGCGACCGTTGAGGAGCGCCGCCATCAGTGATTTCAGGTGTCCGATCCTTTCGGTTTGATGACCAAGCTTATGGAGGGCATCTTCGATTCCTTCGATAGTTTCGATGGTATCGAACTCAGCGGCATCTTCCTCGCTGAATCCCATTGCAAGATAATCCTCGCGCAAATCGTAGGTTAAAGCAACAATCATATTTGAAAATCAGCTAAATATAATCCGGAAACCGGTACGTTTTACCTTCATAATTCTTGAGGATGAGGTCATCTCCTTCACGACCCACCACATAATCCGGCAATAACGGAATTTTACCGCCGCCTCCGGGAGCATCGATCACAAAATGTGGAATTGCATAGCCGGAAGTAAAACCCCTGAGCTTTCGGATGATTTCCAGTCCTGATTCCAGCGGCGTGCGGAAATGAGCCGAGCCGGGGATGGGATCGCACTGGTAGAGATAATAGGGTTTTACCCTGATTTTCAGAAGCTCATGCGTAAGCTTCATGAAAACAGCCGCGTCGTCATTGATGCCTTTCAGCAAAACAGTCTGGCTGCCGAGCGGAATTCCCGCATCAGCCAAGCGGTTGCAGGCATCGATCACCTCAGGTGTGATCTCATCAGGATGAGTGAAATGCACACTCAGAAATAAAGGATGGTATTTTTTCAGCATTCTCACCAGGTCGCGGGTGATGCGCTGTGGCATTACAACCGGCACTTTCGTACCGATACGGATAATTTCAACATGAGGAATTTCGTGCAATCTGGCAAGCAGATATTCTATCCGGCTGTCGCTCAGGGTGAGCGGATCTCCACCCGATAAAAGTACATCCCTGACTTCAGTATGTTCCCTGATGTAATCGATGGCCTTGTCCCATTCCACCTGACTCGAATGCACCTTGTCCTGCTTGGAAACCATGTGTGTACGGGTGCAGTACCGGCAAAATGCGGAGCAGAAATTCGTCACCAGAAACAATACCCTGTCGGGATACCGGTGAACGATCAGCGGTACCGGACTGTCGTGCGTTTCACTGAGAGGATCTTCCACCTCACCGGGAGATATGTTCAGCTCGAGAGCAACCGGCACTACCGTTCGGCGCAAGGGCTGTGCGGCGTTTTCGGGATCGAGCAGGCTTGCATAGTAGGGGGTGATTCTCACGGGAAGATTTTTTCCATAAGCCCGTGAATTGGATTCTTCGGTTGAAAGACCCAGAAAAGTATTCAGCTGATCAAGCGAGGTAAAACTATTTCGTACCTGCCATTGCCAATTGTTCCAGTCACTTATGCCGGTGCCCGGAAAATGTTTGGTCAGGAATTCAACTGATCTGACGCTGACTGTAAAAACGGTGCTGATGGGTGCCTGAATAGTAAGGTGTTCATTTTGCCTGCTATCAGGCTGAATACTTGGAGGTTCAAGGTTGGATGCTTCTTCTGGCTCCCGGCTTTCTGATACAGGTTCTTCTATTTTCATCAATCTGTGAAAAATATTATCAGGTGATTATGGGTTAAAGTTCTTTAAATTAGTAAGTTATAAGCGTAAAAACGGTTATTGAAAGATGTCACTATTTTATGGCTTTTTTTGATTCATAATATGTTTTTTTCCCTCTTTTTAATACCGTAATATGAACAATTTTGTTCCATAATACAGACGGTTCCGCAAGTTATCCCATATATGGCTGATAGTCTGATCATGCTGCCGATTTTGGCTGTTTGAATCTTTATATCAGTAAGCTGAAACGTTGGATATTTGATTCTGTTATTACTTTTACACCCCTTGGGGAATTTTATTTTATGAAAAGAATAATTTTATTGATTTTCAGTGTGTTAATCGCCTTACCGGCTTTTTGTCAAATTATAATCAATGAAGGCTCCTACCGTAATTTTACCCAGATTTCCACTGCAGATGGTTCTAATCCTGATTGGATAGAATTATACAATGCTGGAAATGAGCCTGTCAGCCTTTGGCATTTTCACTTGTCGGATGATCCGGCGAGCCTGTTGAAATGGACATTGCCCGATATCAAGCTTCCTGCCAGGGAATGGCTGCTGATTTATGCATCCGGCCAGGGTGATGATAACAGTGATATTAACCACTGGGAAACTGCTGTCAGGGAGAATGATCTCTGGAATTGGATCAATCCCGGAGAAAATACCTCCACCCAATGGATGATGCCCGGGTTTAATGACCAGTCGTGGAACGTTGATCCCGGCGGGTTTGGTTATGGCGATGGTGATGACCATACTGAATTTCCCACAGCAAAAGTTTCCGTATATACCCGGATCTCTTTTGAGATCTCCGATATCTCCAAAATTATTGCTGCCACCCTCCATATAGATTATGATGACGGATCTGTGGCCTATCTGAACGGCACCGAGATCGCCAGGGCAAATATCACCAATATGGATTGGAACAGTACGGCAGATATCTCACGCGAAGCGATCATGTTTCAAGGCGAGAAACCTGAAGGTTTTGACTTGAATATGAGTAAGATAAATGGGTTGATCCATAACGGCACCAACCTGCTGGCCGTTGAATGCCATAATTTTACCGCCGGATTGATCGATATGAGCCTCCGTACCTGGCTATCATTTGGTCTGGTGGATACCGAAACGCAATTCGGACCGCTGCCGGGCTGGTTTACAACTGATGCAGAAAAGGAACTCCATGCAAATTTTAAAATCTCCAATGGTGGCGAAACGATATATCTATCAGATAATAATGGAGTTAAAGTTGACCAGCTGGCGCTTCCCGCAAATCTTCCGGTGAATTCCAGCATCGGCAGTGCGACTGACGGATCTGCGGTACGGGCGGTATTTATGATAGCTACCCCAAATGCTTCCAATGAAACCCAGACTGCCTATACCGAGGGATTTGAGGTGGCTCCTCAGGTCTCCCTGCCTGGTGGATTTTATCCGGATGCTATTGATGTAACCCTCAGCTGCACCTCGCCGGATGCCGAAATCCGGTTCACCACCAACAGCCAGATCCCGGTAAAAACCTCGGAATTGTACAGTGGGGTGCCGATCAATATCCGGAATAAAACAACTTTAAAAGTACGCTGCTTCAGTACCGGCCATAAATTACCCGGACCGGTGGTGACCGCATCCTATTTTATCGGACAGAATCCAACCCCGGCGGGTATCCTCTCCATTACCATGGAAACGGCCGATCTGTATGGGGAAACCGGTATATATGATAACTGGACGACCGACTGGAAAAAGCAGTGTTACATTGAATATTTCGAACCCGGTACCCATCAGCCGGTTTTTAAACAATATGCAGGAATAAAAATCGAAGGTGGCGCAGGTGGAAGCCGTTCGCAACCCCAGCGTTCATTTCGCATTGAACCGGGCAACAGCACCCTGGGTGACGGCGATGTGCAGTATCCCCTGATTCCGGCCCGCAAGGACAGGTCGAGCTATGCCACTTTTTATATCCGCAACGGTTCCAATCAATATCTGTATTACCCCTGCAAGGATGCTATCGAAACGAAATGCATGGGCGACAGTACGCTAAACACCTATGCGGGATACACACCGGTGCAGGTTTATCTGAACGGCTATTACTGGGGATATTATGAATTGCGGGAGAAACTTGATGAGGATTTTTTTAAGCAGTATTCCGGTACCAACCAGGATTCATTGGATATTCTGTCCGTCTCATACTGGTACGGCGGAACTTTGAGAGAAGTTAAAGGGACCGATCCGGTAAACCGTTTCAATGAGGATTACAACAGATTCCTGAGCTTGAATTCCTTTGGGGATGCATTCTGGGATAATGCGGATAAAATCTTTGATCTTGAGTATTATACGGATTATATCTGTGCTCAAACCTATATGGCGGATACCGACTGGCCCTACAATAATATCCGCATCCACCGGAGTCCGCAAACCGGCAGCCGGTGGCGTTTCAGCCTGATCGACCTGGAATGGTCGCTGTCGCCAAACGGGTGGTCGGACAGTAATATGGACCATATCCGCTATATGCTTGATTATGACCAAAGTTACCCGTATGTGCATATCTGGCACAAAGCCATGCAGAATAAACGGTTTCATGATTATTTCATCAACCGCTTTGCCGATCTGTTGAATTCCAAGTGGAGGAACGACCGGCTAAAAGGGATTGCTGATGAGATATATAACGTGACCCGTCCGGAGCTCCCGGCGACCTATAAGCGCTGGGGCGATCCAAATGTGTCAGAAGCCTCGTATATGGCGCAGTTTGACCAGGCACATCTAACCATGAAGAGTGAATTTGATAAGCGTTCAAATATCGTCCGAAACCACCTTAAAGTAAATTTCAATCTGATCAAAACGGTTGCGATTACCCTGAATGTGGAACCCGCTGGTTCAGGAACTATCCGGATAAGCACCATAAAACCTGATGCTTATCCATGGATCGGTACCTATTTTGACGGGGTGCCGGTCAGGATAGAAGCACTTCCTAATCCGGGTTTTACTTTTTCAAACTGGGATGTGAATGCCTTGATAACGGATGCAACAAAAGCCGTTTTCCTCGATACACTTACCCGGTCGGCTGTTTTTATGGCGCATTTCAAGGCGGCAACCTATTCTGAAAAGCTGGTTGTTTCAGAGATAAATTATAAGTCGGAGCCATCGCTTGATGCCGGAGACTGGATTGAAATCCGGAATTATGATAAAACCCTGTCGGCCAGCCTGAATGGCTGGTATTTTACTGATGCGGATCTGACCCACGTATTCCGGTTCCCTGAAAATACCATCATCCGTCCGGATGAATACCTGGTGATTGTCAGTGATCCCGAAAAATTCAGGACGCAGCATCCCGGAGTGCCATTTATCGGAAGTTTTGAATTCGGGTTGAGCGGCAGCGGAGATGCGGTGAATCTGTTCAATTATAAAATGGAGCTGGTTTCGGCAGTGGTGTTCGATGATGAAGCGCCCTGGCCTGCAGGGGCTGATGGACAGGGCCGGACGCTGGAACTTCGGAATGAACAGCACGCGGCGGATAATCCTGCCAACTGGTTCGACGGATGTATCGGGGGCTCACCGGGTACCGGCTATACGCCCTGTAATGAGAATATTGTGATTTCCGAGATCAATTATTTTTCCGGCTCGGGTGTGGAGGCAGGAGATTGGGTTGAATTGCGGAATACCGGGGATTTTGCCGAAGATATTTCCAACTGGGTATTTAAAGACGGGGTTGACAGCATCGGCCACGCTTTTATTATCCCGAACGGAACAGTGCTCGGGTCACGCAAGAATATAGTTCTTGCACAGGATACTGCAGGATTTCTGAATGTTCATACTGGATTTAAGAATATTACCGGGCCATTTCTCTTCGGTTTGAAAGATAAGGGAGAGTGGATCCGGGCCTATGATGCAAGCGGCAGATTGCGCTTATCGGTAAGGTATAATGACCAGGAACCCTGGCCTGTTCTGGCGGGTGGGATGGGGTACACGCTGGAGCTGGTGGATTCCACGGGGATTATGAATGATGGAACGAACTGGATGACAGGGTGTATTGGCGGTTCACCCGGTCGCTATTATTCTTCAGATTGCTCGGGAAGCAGTATTTCCGATCTGTCAAACCTCTCCGCTATAACAGTTTATCCCAATCCGACATCAGATAAAATCAATATCCTCTCAAACAGTCCGATGCCGATGCGGATAACCTTGAAAAGCTTGCTGGGCGAGACGCTCATGTATTCAGAAGAAACGAGTGGCAATGCAGGGCTCAGTATCCGGCACCTTCCGGCGGGATCATACCTGCTGGTGGTTCAAGCGGAGGGTAGCAACAGACAGATATTCAGGATAATAAGGCTGTAGTGAATCGGGAACTGTTATCTGATCCCCAGCTTTTTTTGTACCAGGTTTTTATAGCTCCGGCCAATCGGCAGGCGGAACCCTTCGATGGTAATTTCGGTAGGGGAGAACGACCGGATTTTCGAGGTGTTGACCAGATAAGATTTGTGTATCCGAAGAAATTGATCGTCAAGGAGTTCTTCCTCCATATCTGATATTTTGGCTTTATAGATGAATTTCTGATCAGTGAGGATGATTTGCAAATAGTCCTTCAGCGATTCGAAATACAGAATCTCATCTATATAAATCCTGATCATTTCCTGTCCCTTCTTGATGAAGAAGGAACGCCTTTCCAATTGATTAACAGGTATTACCGGCAAAACTTTTTCAGCTCCCGTCCGTTCCAGGTATTTGTTTACCGCCCTGATGAAGCGGGGTAAGGCGATGGGCTTGATGAGATAGTCCAACCCGTCGAGATCATAAGCGTCGGCGGCAAACTGGCGATAGGCCGTGGTAAAGATCACCTGTGGAGGGTGTGTGAGTGTACGGAGGAAATCGAGACCTGATAATTCAGGCATCTGGATATCCAGAAAAAGGAGGTCTATCTTTTTCGACTGCAAAATATCATAGGCATCCACCGGATTCTGGCAGGTGCCGGCGATGTCCAGCCAATGTATCTTTTCAATATGGTTTTCCAGCACCCTCAGTGCAAGAGGTTCATCATCAACCAGCAGACACTTAACTTTCATAGGCGGTATCCAGAATAATCTTTAAATGTATTGAAAATTCATGGTCGGTTTGTCCGATATCCAGCTTGTGTTTGCCGGGATACAATAAGTCAAGACGCCGCTGTACATTTTTCAAGCCGATGCCTTCGGTATATCCGGAAATATCCGTATCGGGCATTAAGGCGAGTGAATTTGTGACGGAAAAATTCAGGTCATTCCCTGAAATCTCCAGACGTATGCGAACGCTGGGATTTTTCCTGACCTTGCTTACCCCGTGCTTGAAGGCATTCTCGATAAACGGAAGCAAAAGCATGGGGGCTAAACGTTTGCCAATAACCTCACCGGTAACCTGAAAGTCCAGGTCCAGCTGGTCGCCATACCGGATGCGTTCAAGCGACAGATAATTCTCGATCAATTTGGTCTCTTTGGTAACCAGCACATAGGGTTCGTTACATTCATACAGCATATAATTCAACAAATCCGACAGTTTCAGCACTACCTCCGGGGCTTTGTCCGATTTGTCGAGGGTAAGGGCGTATAAATTGTTCAGTGTATTAAACAGAAAATGTGGATGGATCTGTGACTTGAGAAATTTCAATTCGGCTGCAATCCTTTCCTGATCCAGTTCCTGCGCATTTTTTTGCTGTTCAAAACTGATTTTCGATAGCTTGATTACCGATACCACAGCCACTACCAGATAAATATTGGTAAAGCTGTAGAACCAATTGATATCCAGGAAGGCATAGGCAGTTTGGCGGCCGGGGAAAAATATCGGATAAGTGAGGTTAAACAGGATAATGCGCTGAAGGACAATGAAGAAAACCGCGGATCCTGTTAATACCAAAGCAAACAGGAGGTACTTCTTCCTGAACAGGAACCATTTATACAAGCCATAAACCGTGAAATAGGTAGCGAGAACATCAACCGGAAGTGTGAGCATCGACTGTAGTAGGATGCTCACGAAATCCCTGTCGGGATAATATCTCACAGCGGTCATAGCATTGATCAGCAGATAGGCGATCCAGAATCCCGCATGCGACAGGATCCGGATCCAGGGACTCTTGTACTTTTGGCTGAACCACATAGTGTTAACTGTTTACAACAAGGTAGCACAAATATACAGAGCGGATCGCTAACCCGGGTTATTTTTCGACCAATGCCGGGCGCCGGTCGACCAACAGCGATCCCTGGCTGACCAGTGGCACTTATGGGTCTGCATGTACCCTGTGTCATCCGACGGAGGCTGATGGGCAAAACATTTTGCCCCATCGGAATCTCCATCCTATAATTGTTTAAAATAAATCTGAACGAAATGAAATCAATTGTTACAGCTGCAGGCTTGGTCATCTTGATGGGATTTTCCAACTATCAGGCCGTCAGGGCCCAGGCAACTTTTGTGAAACATGCCATTGCCACAATCGGTCAGCCCATGGATGTTACTTCAGGTGATCTGAATGGCGACGGACATACCGACCTTGCAACGGTTTCGGTAACCGAAGGGGAGGTTGCCTGGTGGGAGAATAACCGTCAGGGTGGATATATCAAGAGGCAGATCAGGACGGGTTTCACTGGCGGAAGGTCGATACGTGCGGGAGATATCGACGGGGATGGGGACAACGACCTGATTGCTGCGTCGATTACCCTAAACCGTATTGAATGGTATGAAAATGACGGTTCCGGCAAGTTTACCACCATTACCGCGGATAACAATTTCAGGGGCGCCCACACTGTGCAAATAACAGATCTTGACCGGGATGGGGACCAGGATATCCTCTGCTCCGGATGGGATAATTCCGCATCTCTGAGCGAGGTGGCTTGGTGGGAAAACCAGGGGAATAAAACCTTTGCAAAACACGTGGTATCAGCGCTACTTGATCAGTCGCCATTTGTTGAGGCTGCCGACATGGATCTCGACGGGGACCTCGACCTGATTGGTTCCGACGAAACGCCGGGGGAGGTATATTGGTGGGAAAACAATGGCTCACAAGTTTTTACGCAGCATGTGATCGATAATCAGTTTACACTGGCCCATACCGTGCTGGCCAGGGATATCGATAAGGACGGTGATCCCGACATACTGGCATCAGCAACAAGTTCCAGTTTGCTGGCATGGTACGAAAATGCAGGCGCCGGCATCTTTAAAAAGCATGCCATGGATAACCTGGGTGGTGCTATCTGGCTCGATATGGCTGATTTTGATTTAGATGGTGATCAGGACATGCTCGGCACCGGTATGTCGGCCACACAACCGGCGCTCTATACCAACAACGGACGTCAGGTATTTGCAAAATCCCAGCTTTCGGGGGGATTAACCTCCGGATTTGCTTTGAATATCACCGATCTCGATCACGACGGGGATGCGGATGTGGTTGCCATCGGCTATAATTCCAATTTCCTGGGCTGGTGGGAAAATACCACCGATCATACCGCCCTGATAAAGTCGCCCTCCTGGTTGGTCCCGGGTTTAGCTACCGGAGACTTTCTGGTGGTGAACAGCATCCTGGGAAATATTATTGCCTCGGCAGGTAACGAACCTGCACGGGGCTTGGCAAATCCGGGTTATTGTCAGGGTATTGCCTTGTCAGATAATCTGTTATATGTTAATTCTGGCGCAAGCCTACAGGTATTCCATCCGGAAAGCGGCGTTTGGCAAGCCAGTTACCGGGTTGATGCGCAATTTCTGGAGGGACTTACTGCGACGCCAACAGGACAGATATATTTATCAGCCCCTGAGGATGGTACAATATTCTCCTTTGATCCTGGAACGGGAATCGTCAACACCGTAGCCACGGCATTGGAATATCCGCGGGCATTGCGATATGATGCGCACACCGGGGAAATTCTCGTGCTCGACGGGGAGGAACTGATCACGGTAAAATCGGTCAATCCGGCTTCCGGTGATATAACCACCCTGCAGGTTACCACTATCGCTGCCGGGGGTGATATTGAAACCGACGGAGCTGGAAATTATTACCTCTCATCCCCGTCAGCCAACTCTATTTTTGTTAATACCTCTGGCTGGATCTCACCTGCAATGGAATACCGAACCGGACTTCAGGGACCGTGGGGTTTATCCTATGATGGAGGATCGAAAGAGCTTATAGTGGCTATGAATGGGGCGAACCGCCTGGAGAGGATACCTGCAACGGCAACCGGAATTAGCAGATTGCCCAACGACCAGCTCATGACCTTTTCAGCGTGGCCCAATCCGTTCATTGACCGGATCCGGCTGAAGATACCCGCAAATACTCCCGACTGCCTGCTGCAATTGATGTCATCCGAAGGCCGACTGCTCTGGAGCCGGAAGGTCAGTGCCACTTTCGCTCATGCGGGTTCGTCGGAGTTGGAAATAGATCTTCGTGAACTGATGCCGGTCGCTGCGGGCGCTTATTATCTTGTTTATTCAGATGGACTCCGCACCGAAACAGTGGTGATGGTTCATTGAGGATCCCCCGGTATTAGTTTTTTACCAGGAGCAGCACCGTGAGGATTTCTTCAATTTCGCTGGCGGAACTGGTCATAACCTCCTCCACGATGCCCCCGTATGCCTTGGTAATCGGAGCAGGGTTCATGCGTGAGATATAGGTTTTCCCGTCGCTTTTTGCGTAAATGCTTACCCGGCAGGGCATCATGCAGGATACGATCCTCTCCTCATCCTTTTCAAGAATGCGGCTCGAATGTTTGGGGTGACAAACTGCAAAAACCTTAACTGGTAAAACATCTTTTCCGTAGGTTTTCATGGTTTGCTGAAGATCATGGATCGCAGTTAGTTTCCAGGTCTTTTTTTCAACTTCCGCTTTCAGTTTTTCAACGGTTTCATCGAAGCCGAATTTGCTTTGATTCTCGAAAAACAGCTCGGCTGATTGCGGAAATGCCTGGAGTCCGGCAAAAAGGACCAGTGCCATGGATGCAAATATTAACTTTCTCATATCGGTTGTTTATTAAGTGATTAACCTTGATAATTCATCTTAGTAAACAATCCCCAGGGCAGTTTGGTTCATCCGTGCACAAATGAACTTTCCGGAATACCCTAAATGAAAGCTAAAGGATATTCAACCGCTTTAATTCCCAGAAACATCTGGCAGTGGCCTCGATGTCAACTGCTGCATTATGGGCTTCCTCAAAATCCGTCCTAAAGAGTTTGTAATGGAGTTCTGAGAGTTTTGGGAATTTAAACCCATAGGGACCTTTCAATGCGCAAAAGTTGGTGGTGCCCAGCATGGTGCATATTTTCTTCTTTGCCGGTATCGGGTTCTTCATTCCCATTCTTAACAGTTCAGCCCCCACCACATTTTCGTCGAAATTCATGTTGTGTGCTACCAGCACTTCTGCATCATGGATCAGGAACTGAAAATTCTGGAGGGCTGACCTGAGGGAGATGCCTTCATGCCTGGCCCGATCGTTTGTAATTCCATGGATGCGGGTGGAATCAGGTGGAATTGAAAAACCCTCGGGCAGGATAATATGATCTCCGCCCGAGATTTTATGGCCGTCCCTGTCGTACACCAGATACGCCAGCTGAACCAGCCTGGGCCAGTTTTTCAGGTCGGTAACCGGTGCTTTCCATTTTACCGGTAATCCGGTTGTTTCGGTATCAAAAAACAGGTACATGGTTCAGTATTATTCAAATTTCGGCACCGCCGGCATGTTTCCCAGCTTCTGAACGATCAGGTAGCCCAGTCGGGTTATTGCGGCTGCCTTGGGATAGTCAATCTTTTCCGGATCATCTCCGGGATTGTGAAGATCGGCATGAACGCCCGAAAAGAAGAAAAATGCCGGGATTCCGGACTGGATGAACGACATATGGTCGCTTCCTCCCGGAGAGTGCTGGTCATCGTTAAAAAGGATGGGGAAATCGGTGACCCCGGTATTCAGTTCAGTGATGAAGGAGGTTAAACCCTGCACATATTTCTTGTCGGTAACCACGTAATGGGCTCGGGTAGCCTCATTTTCCTTGCCGGTTCGCCCGATCATGTCCATATTCAGGTTGAATTTTATTTTCTCTTTCGGAAGGAGATTGCTTCCCAGGAAGAATGCTGAGCCCAGCAAACCCATCTCCTCGCCCGACCAGGTAACAAAAACCACGCTGCGCTTGCAGGGGTTCATTGCTACGGCTCCGGCAAGCTCCATAACACCGGCCGATCCGCTGGCATTGTCGTCGGCACCGTTACAGGGTAATCCCTTCTGCGGCCTGACATGATCAAGATGACCGCCCACAATGATGTATTCGTTGCGCAGCTCGCTGTCGGTGCCGGGCACGATGCCGATCACATTGTTTGAATACAGGGTATCTTCCCGGATGACTTCAACCTGGCTGGTAAGGAAGGTTTCTTTCAGCATCTGAGGCTTGTAATCTTTCAGTATATCGGTTTTGCCGATCGGATTATTTTTCATTCCGGGCATCACCAGGTCGAGAAACCCGGGCTGAGTCATATAGATCGTGGTGCGCGGTGCTGCCGGACTATTGGTTTTTGTACCCAGATAACTGGTTGTTTCAGTGGCAAATGTACTGGTGATATCGTTAAAAATCAGTCCTGAAGTACCTGCGGGATCCACCATGATAATGGCAGCAACTCCTTTGGCCGCCATGGCACCGAATGACTTGAAAAAGTTTCCGCGCTTTCCGCTGTATTTGTCGTGGAGCGTTTGGGGCAGCACGGGTTTTCCATCTTTCATCGGTGCTCCGATCAGGCAAACCGCTATTTTACCTTTAAGATCGATGCCTTCGAAGTCGTTCCATTCCTGTCCCGGTTCTTCGATCCCATATCCCACATACACCAGCGGCAGGTTTTCGAAATTCAACGGGTTGCCCATCAGAATTTTGTAATCCTTCTGATAAACCAGCTGGCTGACAGTGCTTTTGCGATTTAGCGACCATAAAAGCTTTTCGTTGTACACCCTGCGTGCAAAAGGCAATCCCTGCATGTAGGAGGAAGCACCGTTTTCTGCGGGCACCAGGGGTTTTACACCGGCTGCCGCAAACTGTGCGGCAACATATTGGGCTGCAACAGCATATTCAGGGGTGGTGGATACCCGGCCGTTCATGTAATCCGAGGCCAGAAAGTAAATGTGACTCCGCAGTTCGGCTTCACTGATCGAGTTGTACCCGGCATCAGTCTTCTGCTGTGCCTGCAGGGATGTTGCCGAAAGGAGAATGAAAATGAGAATGTTGAGAATTGAGAATGATCGTTTCATCTGGTGAAAATTTATGGGTTGAATATAGCACATAATCGGGTTTCATACTTTATAAAATCCCTGTTTAAAAACGTCATAAACAGATCGTTTTATTACCTTTGGATTCCCCCACGAATCTGATGAAATATCCGACGATATCCATATTGCTGATATTACTGTTAACCGGTTGCAGGGATGATAACCTGCCTCCTGATGCGAAATGTTCGTCCTATCCGGTAACCGGGAATACCGCCACCCTTTTTGAATTCGATGCCGGCAACTCGCTGGATGACAATAACCTCTCTGAATCATTGCGTTACCGCTGGGATTTTAATGATGACAGCGTCTGGGATACTGAATTCCGCGGCGAAAGTGCCACCAGTCATTATTTCAACACCCCGGGAGCGTGGAAGGTTAAAGTTGAAGTCGCAGATTTCGATGGCTTAAGCGATACCGCATCAGCTACCGTTACGGTATTTGGACGGAACACGGATATTGACACCCTGGTTGATCCGCGCGACGGACAGTCGTACCGGATAGTCAGGATAAAGGATTCCTGGTGGATGAGTGAGAACCTGCGTTATGGTGTTACAATCGATAAGGGAATAGAACAAAAAGATAATGATACCGTGGAAATGTACCGGTGGGCACCCTATCCTTTTCAGGATACCCTTGGCGGAACCTACCGCTGGCTGGAAGCGATGAATTACCAGCTGGATTCGATACGAGGAATTTGTCCACCCGGCTGGCATATCCCCGCGAGGGCCGAATGGGAAAGCCTGGTGAACGACATGCCCTTTTTGTATGCGGGCCGCTATTATGGCCGCAATGGACTGTCGGAGATGAATCTTCATATCTCCAACCATCTCTTTAAGTATTTGCAGGATATATCATTCACCTCCTCTATCGGAGGATTCTGGTCGTCGGGTTATAGACGTGAAGAATACCTGATTTATCCCGGAATGTTCCGTTTCGACTATTTTATTGGTACAGGCGCCAGGTTTGGTTTCCTGGATCAAGCCGGTCCGGAAAACAGTACCCTCTATGTGCAATATTTCACGGTCAGGTGTAAAAAAGACTGATATGAAAAACCTGTCCGGATTTTGGCGGTCAGCTGCTGTACTGGTACTTGCCATGGCTTGCAGCTCCTGCTCGAATGAGCTGGATGTTTTGTCGGAGCCTGTAACCGAACCCGTCATTTTTTGTGTGCTCGGGATGCAGGATTCTGTTTATAAGGTGGTGCTGTCCAAGACTTTCTCCGGTGAACAGAGTGCTTATGAAATGGCGCAGGATACAGCTGAAATTTATTATAAAAATGCCCGGATTACCCTGGAGGCCTGGAGTCAGGGTTATCAGATCTGGGAAACTGAATTCCACCCCATACAGGCAACAAGGGCGACCGGGCTGTTTTCATCAAAGCCTGGATACGCCTATGAATCCTCAGATGTTCTCCCTTTTAACAATGAAGATTCTCAGGTAATCGATTATGTCAGGCTGGTGGTCAAAACTCCTGACCGGGAAGAACCTGCCTATGCCCGGATTCCCCCGTATGTCAGAAAACCCACTATTTCGTTTCCGCAGCCCCGTGAAAAGAAATTCAATTTATGTGATACTATCGTCTATTATCTTAAAATGCATGGTTCACCACGAAGATATTACGATTTAAGATGTACGTTCCGGTATATTGAATATACCGATGCACCCAGGCACCGCAGCGTTGAATTTATCATCAAGCAGAACCTTCTTTTTACCGATGAGCCTAAAATATTGTATTTAACCCCCGAGGTATTCTTCTGGAAACTGGCAGCTTGTTTTCCGCCCGATACCATCGCGGTTGATTACCGGGCGGTAACCACGCTTGACCTTCATCTCTGCGTGGGTTCAGAAACTTTCAAAACCTATATTGATACCTATCACAGTGATAATGACAATGGATTGCGAATGTGGAACTGCTTTACCGGAGGCATCGGGGTTTTTGCACTGAAAAACCAGACATCATTAACCAATCTTGAAATGGACCGTTGGACGAAAGATTCGCTGGCCAATGGCAGCTTTACAAAACATTTGAAATTTACAAAGTGGTAATAATTGATTCTTATCCCTGCACTTATTTAACTCGTGAACATGAAAAACCATTATTCGATCAGTTTGTTCCTGGTCATTTTAATTCTTGCCGGAATTTCAGGATGCCGGCAGACTCCTGATCCGGAGTGCATTAATATTGATGTAGCCGCTGCCCTGAAACAGTCGGGCAAATTTCCACTTAGTGAAATGGTTAAGGATATAGAGGTCATCCAGCTGGATACCGTGCGGGATGCCTTTTTCGGGAATATGAACAGCCTGAGCATGACTGACCATTACTTTGGATTTGTTTGCGACCAGCAGAAGAGGGCATACCTCTTTGACCGGAGTGGCCGGTTTATTTTCAATGTTGGCCGGAGGGGGAAAGGCCCCGGTGAATTTTCAGAGCCCAATGTTTTAGCCATATCCCCCGATGAAAAATACATCGTTGTAGGTGATCCCTGGAAGGGGAAATTGATACTATACGATATAGCCGGGCATTTCATTCGCGAAAAGATCATCAAGCAGGACTCCCCCGGATGGCGGTTTGAGGTGGTAAAATTCGTAGATAAATCGAATATTTTTGTGGTTTTCCGGCGGCCCCCGGTAACCAGTGCCGGTTATGCAAGCATCCTGAAATATGACCTGGAGTTCAATCTGACATTAAAAATCCTTCCGAGGCCAGCAACTGATGAGGAGGCTGGTGTGTCGAACATCTATTTTACATTGACACCATCTGTCGATAACACCATCTTCTGGGAAGGGGGCAGTGATACGGTATACTATATCGACCGGAAGGGCACTGCCCGTGCGCGTTACTACCTGGATATAAAAAACAATTGTATCGACCTGGAAAAGGGGCAGAGGAAGCTTTATGTTCCCGGTCAGACGGACTTGTGCACCAAGGCAATCACCCTGACCGACATGCCCGGATATCTCTTTGCCACTATATATGACCATGGTGGATCCAGGACATTGGTTATTGACAAAACAAGTCAGGCTGCCTTTGCACCCGATCGTCCCATTGCCTGCGATACGAGCTCCAGGATAAGCTGGGTAAGGTCATCTATCGATAATGATATATACGGATTGGAGCCTTTTTTTATAAACAATTACCTCCCGGAAAGAAATGAACTGATCGCCTTGTTCCGGCCCGGCTGGGCGTTGGAAACGCACGACATGGCCTGCGTACGCGAGCGGCAGGTAAAGTTTCCGAAAGTCCGCGATCAGCTTGCCAGTCTGGCTGAAGACCAGACCGGTTTGCATAACATGGCCATAGTGGTAATGAAATTGCGGAAGTAAACACAATGAAAGTCAAACCGATACTCATCAGTGTGCTATCAGCATTGATACTACTAATACTGCCCTTATGTAAAAACAAAGAATCTGCACCTGCGGGATTTAAACGAATTACCATTCAGGATGAGGATTTCCGTTTGCAGGATACACTTTCAAATTACCTTAAAATTGAAAAAATAGTCAGGCTTGAAACACACCCTGATGCTTTAATGGGGATTATTACCAGAATTGAAGTTGTTGATAATTTGATATTTGTGTTGAAGCAAGATCGCTCTCAGGAATTGCTGGTATTTTCGATGGAAGGGAAATTCATAAGAAAGCTATGCCGAAAAGGAAAGGGACCAGGTGAAGCCACGCTGCTGCTAAATTTTTATGTGGACTCTACTCAGAAACAGGTTTATCTGACTGATCTGGCTAAAGTTATCCGGTTGGATTATGAAGGTAACCTGATCTCCGAACTCAAGTTCGACTCCGGCATTGGCGCCTTGGTCACCCTTGATGAAAATCACCTGATTATTTCAGCTGAAGGGAAAAATCAGGTTTTAATAGCTGACCTAAATGGCAATGTCGTAAATCGGTTTATGACGTTTGATCCTTTTTTTCAATCTGTCATGCGGTTTCAATTAATCAAAACCGGCGACCGGGTTTTATACCACCGGTTTATGGATGATACCTTATATCAGGTGAGCAGGGATACCGTTGTTCCCTGTTATTTAATTGATTTCGGCGAGAGGGCGCTCACCCGCAAGCAGTACCTGCAATTCCCCGCAAATTCCATGGGCGACCGTAAAGTCGACAGCCAGTATATGCATGGATTGGGAATTAAGGGTAATGCCGGTGCTGTGGTTGCGTTTTATTTTCAATACGATGAGAAACAGTTTTTCACCTTCACCGATTTGAATTTGAACCAAACCCGGATTTTTGATTATGGACAGGTGCAGAAAGACCCATTATTAGGCAAGGGATTTTTTACGAGTGCATCATCAAATCCTGATCATTTTATTGGCTATTACCTTCCCGGAGCAATGGATACGGAAAATATTCCGAAGGTGCTGACCAGTAAAGGCCCTGTTAGCATGGATGATAATCCGATTCTGGTATTTTACCGGTTTGATTTTGGCGGGGGTATTCGCAAAAGTCCGCTCGGTTAACATTTCACTATCTTTAACAGCACCGGAATCACAACCTGATTTTATCATAATGATTATGAGGTTCTTGATTTTTGCATTCTTCATTCTATCTGCATTTTCCTGCAGAAATGACTTTGATATAGTAATTGCAGCCAAGCCGACAACTTTTGTTTATTGCGTCCTTAATACATCCGATTCACTTCACTATGTCCGGATAAATAAGTCCTTTATCACATTTGATAATGTATATGATTATGTAAAGCGTTCAGATTCTTTGTATTATCCGGATTTAGACCTTCTAATAGAATTGACCGATTATACTTCACGGGTTGTTTCAGTTAAACCAGAGAAAGTGATTTTTTTTTCAAAGGACTCCGGATTATTCTCGCAGGATCCCAATATTCTTTATGCTTTTCCATTTGATCTAAGAAAGTATTCTAAAGCAAAGCTTCGGTTGATGATTCCAAACAGCCCCGATACAATAACGAGCGAGACCTCAATTGTTGATTCTTGTGAGTTTTATCTCCCTGGAAAGTGGTCGTCAAACAAAAGTATCAGTTTCTTCGGTGGCTGCTATAATTTACATTGGCGGACAGGGAACGGAGCCTTTCATTCCATGAGATATACTTTCCATTATTCCGACTTCGTGAAGAACGATAAAATCCCAAGATCATTCGAATATCAATTTCAATCTGATCTGGACCCAAAAGGTGAGCGTGATTTCTGCCTGAGTTTAGCAGACTTCCTGTATGCAATAAAATCAAGAATACCCAACAGGCCGGAGGTTGAGGTGAGAATTTTTGATTCGGTTGATTTCCATATCGATACCGCGGAAAAGTTTCTCTATGATTATGCGAATATCTTCAGGACCAACCCGTCGGAGTTTGCGCTCATCAATTTTACCAACATTAAAAATGGTAGTGGTATTTTTTCATCCAGGTCCTCTATTGACCATACTGGCATGCAATTGGATGTTCAGGCACTTGATTCCCTGATCAATAGCAACATTACCAAACAGCTCAGATTTGTCCGATATGAATGATCCGCTGGAGATATCATAATACTCCTGGTCGATGACCGAGAGCAGTTCGTTCTAATTATCAGGAGTCTTACATCCAATTTTCGAAAGCAATCCAGATTGTATCGCATATTGGTAACTAAATGTTAACGCCGACCCATGGGGCGGCGCGCGAGAATTCAACAGGATTTTCGTAGGGGAGGAACACCGTCTCCTCCCGTCTTCCATCACGTAAATTCCAATCGTCAATTACCCATGAAAAATGGTTACCTGAACTATTCGGAGATATCCAGACAACTCAATTTATGTAGATTACTGCTCGGGAATATTTCTTTAACTTTAAGGTCTTATCAATAAAGCTCGCCTAACAATAAAACAACAGGTGGTCATTAAAACCTGGTTTACAGAATGTACCTGGAATCTTATTTTTGAATCACATCCAAAAAAACCGAATGAGGATATTAGTAATTACAATTCTTATCCCGATCCTGATTGGTATCAATTCTGTCAATGCTCAGAATATCATTAAGATCCACGAGAAGTCAAATGATAATATTGCTTTTTCCAGGATATTTAAATCTGCTAAACTGGTAAAGCTGGAGACCAAACCGGAATGTTTGGTTGGTGGTATCAGTTCGCTTAAGGTAGATGGAGACCATGTTTTTGCTTATGATAGCAGGCATGAAACCCTGTTTATTTTCAATATTGACGGACGTTTTATTGCGAAAATAGGCACTAAAGGGAAAGGCCCTGGCGAGATGGTGAATCCGGTTGGATTTACCTTGAACAAATCAAAGAAGCAGATTGAGATACTCGATACTGGGACTAAACACATGCTGGTTTTTGACTATAACGGTAAGTATCTAAAAACCAACCAGTCTGTTTGGGTTTACGGTTTTGAGAAACTGTCGGACACAAATTATATAGGTTATAGCTACAATGGACCATTCTATGCCGATGACAATGCGATTGAGTCAGTTGTATTAGCTGCATTTTCCAATCAAGGACGGATTCTGAAAAAATATGAAGGAATCAGAACTATCCCGGGTAGTATTCAAATTGTCACTCACGGTAATTTATTTCTAAGTAATGCCGGATATGCTTATGTAGTCCCGATTTTTCAAAACAGTTTATTCCGTATTGATTCAGCATTGAACTTGGTGAAGGTTTGTGATTTTGTTTTTGACACGAAAATACCGACGGATCATTTGTCAGAATCAACTGATTTTCCATCTGCCATGAGAGAAAACGAGAAAAAGGGTTATCCGGGTCTAATAAGCGGTATTAAAATCGTCAATGAAAACCTGAGTTTATGGTTCGATTATAATCGCGATATCTACTATGCCTTCGGAAACCTCTCTTCAAACAATACTATCAGTGTTAAAAGAACGAACTTTCTGAACGACCTTGCCCTGTTCGAAACCAAAGGATTCGTGGGATCCAGTGATGAAGGTGTTGTCGATGTTATTGAGGCGCTTGATTTTAAGGAGCAATATAAGAAAGTGATCCAAACCGATAAGGATCTGTCAATTATCAAACAACCCGGAATGAAGGACACTATATTAGAATTGGTCAGATTAACCGGTGAGAATGACAATCCGATTTTGATTTTCTATACATACAAATGAAACAAGCTGAAATCAGTGTCGGGCATCTCCAAATGCGAGAATAAAATCCAACTTTTAGCTTTTAATTTCAGGCCACTACCTTGGTGGGGAACATATTTCGCTTGACCATAGACTGATACTCCTCCGGTGTAAGGTTAAGCACATCCATAGGGATCATAAATTTCCGGAGTGTCTTCATTTCCGGGCCCATAGTCATTTTTCCTCTCGACTGAATGTTCTTACCTGCAAAATCGGAAGAGATAATAATCAGGTCGATATCACTTTCCGTACCCATGTTGTTGGTTAGAGCAGACCCAAAAACTGCTATTGATGCATTATCAAGTCCTTCCTCCTTCAGGCAGGATTCCAGAAATCTGATGATGGTATTTACTTCTGGTTGATCCATTGTCCTATCCCAAAATTGTGGATATTTGCCGGATCAGATCCGGAATCTGCTCCTCCTTAATCTTCCATAGTATCTGAAGATCGACACCAAAATATTCGTGAATGATCCGGTTCCGGAATCCCCGAATCCTGTACCAATCGATTGAACCATAATGTGTGCGAAATTCATCCGGCAGCATGTTGGCGGCTTCGCCGATAATCTCAAAATTTCGGCATACCGCATCAACGGACTTGTTGTCGCCGTAAAACTCCGCATAGGTCATGCCGTTGGTATAATCCAGTATTTTATTGGCGGCATCGAGTATGTCTTCCAATAGGAGGGTTGGAGTTCTTTTAGACATACATCAAATCTTTTTGAATCTCGTTGAAATATTTAGGTTTGATGCCATTGCGGGATACCAGATCAACCGGGCGTTTTAACAATTTTTCAAGTTCCTCCGCCAGGTCGATGAACTCGATTCCTATCGGCTGGTCGTATTCAATTAGAATATCAATGTCGCTGTCTTCACGAAAATCATCCCGGGTGAAAGAACCAAAAACCGCTATTGACGAAAGATGATACTTGTTCATCAAACGGGTCTTATTCTCTCTAAGAATGAGCGCTATGTTTCTTTTGTCAGCCATGGTTCAAAGATACTGAATTTTGTTCCAGGTAGGAATGATGAGTGAAAATCCCCTGCCACCCCCTTGCAACAAAAAAAGGAGGTCGTTTCCAACCTCCTTTGTAACCTGTTGTCCTGCTAGGGCTCGAACCTAGACTCTTCTGATCCAGAATCAGACGTGTTGCCAATTACACCACAGGACAATTCGGGTGCAAAGATAGATTATTTTCAAAATTCCCAAAAGGAAAAATGAAAAGATATACCTGTATCGTTGATGTACCCTTGATCTCTAATCCTGAGGATCGATTTTTACCTGATCTGAATATTCATTAATTTTATGATTCTGAACTTTGTATAACCGCTACTACCATGAAAAAATTTTATGCAATGTTGGGAATCCTGATTCTGCTGGGATGTGCCCCGGTAAAAGCGTTTGTCAATCAGGAACTTGAAGTCAGCAAAACCAATCCGGTTCTGTCAATTACGCCTAAAACCGGCGAATTTGGAGGAGTTCAGCTGGGCGAAACGGGCACGGTTAGTTTTACCATTAAAAACACAGGGGTGTCCGTCCTGAAAATCAAAAAGCTGTTGATTGAGGGCGGCAGCTACACCCTGGCCGATCTCAATACCTATCCTTTCGAAGTAATTGCCGACAGCGGTTTTTCCTTCCCTGTTGGCAACAGCGGTAAAACCCTGAATTTTACGGTGACTTTCAGTCCGGCCGATATTGGGATCGTTACAGGTAAGGTTGTAATTACTTACGGATTATACAGCGATGAAATTCTTGAAATTCCGCTAACCGGTGAAGGATTGAGCTGCCATGCGGCAGCAGTTGCCGTAAAGGGGGAAAACCTGGCTCCCCGGCAGGATAGCTGGTTCAAATACACGGCGGATAAGTTTTCCATCGTGGAGATTAATTCCTGCCATCCTCACCAAAAGCGCACTGCAACTGATTTCTGGGATTTGTTCCTCTACATATATTCCAACTGCAATGGTACCCTGGTCGCCGGGCACAGCGAGCCCATGTATGGTAATTGTGTGTATGATTCCCAGGCAATTTCCCATACTACTATTGTCAAGGCTGGTGAAACCATCTACTTTTTCTGGCCGCTGTTTTCCCACACCTCCCTACATGCCAGGGACTCCTTCTATTTCAATATCAAGGTAACTTATCCTCTTGACGGTGATATTTGTGAGAGTGCTGTTCCGCTTACCCTGCCGGTAGTCAACCACTTCGGAACTACTGCCGGGTTCAGGCACGACTACCTGGAGTCACCCTGCACACCCAACTCCGGTTTTATGGGAGGTAACGATAAAGTGTACACCATTACCACCGGTGAGGAAGGATATCTTACCGGAAATATTCTGGGCGCCTACGCTTCCCTTCATATACTTGATATGTGTCCGGTGGAACGTTTGACAAAAGATCATTGCAGGGGATACGCGGCCGGTCCAAATGGCGGACAGTTCCACAAGAAAATTGATGCAGGCACCTATTATGTTGTGGTATCAAACTGGGCGCCGCCACAATCTGTTGATTATCTGCTTAATCTGAGCTGGGAAGGGGTTTCGGATGTGGCAAATAATGACCTTGAAACCAACCTGAACGTATTCCCGAATCCGGCAAATGATCAGTATAACGTTGTCTTCACCAGTGCGGTGGTAACGAATCTCATCCTCGAACTGGCTGATATCTCCGGCCAAATAGTATACCGTAAAGAAATGAAAGCCGCGTATAACTTCAATGAAGTGATCAATACCAGCCAACTTTCCAAAGGCCTCTATTTCCTGAAAGCCACCACCTCCCAATCCCTCAAAACCACCCGCCTCCTCCTCCAATAACCCACCCCTCACCCCCTCACCCCCTCACCTCCTTAACCCCCTCACCCCCTCACCCCCTTAACCCCCTTAACCTTCTTCACTCTCTTCACATTCTTCACGTTTTTCTATCTTTACCCCATGACACTGAATCTGAAAGTTGAAATCGATCCCCGCTCCGGATTCTGCTTTGGTGTAGTCAAGGCTATCCGGCGTGCCGAGGATATCCTGAGTAAGGAGGGAAAATTATTCTGTCTGGGTCAGATCGTTCATAACGACGAGGAAGTTAAGCGATTACAGAAGCTTGGCATGGTTACCCTGACTCATGAGGATTTAAAAGAAATTCACGGACAGAAGGTGCTGATCAGGGCTCATGGTGAACCCCCTGAGACTTATGAGTTTCTGCGTCGCAATGGAAATGAAATCATTGATGCAACTTGTCCGATCGTTTTAAAACTCCAGGACCGGATCAAGAAGTCGGAAGGGGAGGGGGAGTGCATTCTGATCTATGGAAAGGAAAACCACCCGGAGGTTATTGCTCTGATGGGTCATCTGGAAGGTAAGGGAATTGTTTTCAAGGAGATTGACGAACTGGATCTGGATGCATTGCCGGAAAAAATAACCCTGTATAGTCAAACCACGATGAGTGTGGATAAACTCTATGCGGTAAGAAATAAACTTCAGGAGGAGGGAAAAGAGGTCCTGCTGAAGGATACGGTATGCAGGCAGGTATCGGGCAGAAAAGAGGAAATGCAGGAATTCTGCCGCAAGCATGATGTGATCATTTTCATTTCAGGGGTTGAATCCAGCAATGGCAAAGTTTTGTTTGAATCCTGCCGTCAGGTGAATCCCCGCAGCCATAAAATTTCGGCAATTTCCGAAATTGATCCGGCATGGTTTCAGAACTTTAAAACGGTGGGAATCTGCGGAGCCACCTCTACTCCTACCTGGCAGATG
The DNA here is from genome assembly GCA_942493265.1 of uncultured Bacteroidota bacterium. GTDB lineage: Bacteria > Bacteroidota > Bacteroidia > Bacteroidales > UBA12481 > UBA12481. The sequence goes on along the minus strand of OW818688.1, from coordinate 4,449,044 downwards.
GAAGAGGCCAGGGATTTGGTGCTGAAGCTGTAAGGCTGATCCCCCGGTTGTTTCCGGAGTGTGTCATAAAAAACACTTCCGCCTTTTCACCCGGTCGCCCACGCGGTAGCAGCAACAGTTTGATTCTTTCATCTGTCAGCATGGGAAATGCTTTCCGGTACCTGCGCACTTTCATCGAATCCAGCTTTCTTTTTACCGGCAGGGTGTTCCATCCGATCAACTCCATCCCGGGTCGCACTCCCAGCTGGTAAGCCTGTGTGGTGGAGTCGACTGACGATACGATGATCAGGCCATAATGATCCGCCATAATTTCAAAACCAAAGGTCACAGAATAGGCCTTTGGCCAGGCTGGAGTCTGCAGAGCCTGATCCTGAGCATGAACCTCAAAGCTCATCCCCAACCAAAAAGGTATCACCAAGAATAAAGTAAATTTTAACAACTGGCTCATTATTGGAATTTTATTTCTCAAGTGTGAAATTCAGGGAACTTTGAAGTTCTCAGAGAACGTCCACGCAATAACCCTCGGAGAAGTGTCATCCCCGCGAAGGCGGGGATCGTCCGGCTCTAACTTGGGGCCCATGAGGGGATCACCGCCATCTATCTTGCAACACCCGGCGATACAACCCCCACCGGCCACACCGGGCTTTCCAGCACCTCAGCGGGTTTTGTCACCCTGTTTTTCCCAACCAGCAAACTGATCCGGTAATGCCCGGGTTTCATCCGGTAGGTTGGCAGAAACTGGCGGTGCAGTCCCGGCTCTTTCGGCACTTTCACATCTGTGGTTTTATCTTTCAGATCGGTAATCCTGAGATATACTTCATCACGCTCTTCAACATTCTTCAGATAATAATACACCTCGAGGCCGTTGGTTTCATTCTGGGTTCGCAAGTGGTTGTCGCCCGTCATATGATAATTGCCCCAGTCGGACCGCTCTGAATAATTGAACTGCGGTTTGGATTCAATATCAAACAGATGGAACGGTTTTTCCAGAATGCTGTCGGCGATTTCACTGAAAGGCGCCACATCGGCAATCCATAATCCACGGCCATAGGTGCCCACCACCAGATCCTTTTCACGCGGATGCACGGTAAGATCGGTTACAGGAGCCGGCGGCATGTTCAATTTCAAGGAGATCCATGATTTTCCTCCGTTGAAACTGACGAATACCCCCCGGTCACACCCGAGATATAACACCTGCGGATTCGACGGATCTTCGCAGATGGCCGAAACCGGCGCATCTGGTAGTCCTGTGGTTATGGGCTCCCAGCTTTTTCCAAAGTCGGTGGTTTTATATACAAAGGGTTTGAAAACATCATCCCTGAATCCTGTTTTTGTTAAATAGGCTGTACCTGCCTGGTAGGCTGATGCCACAAGCCGGCTGACGTACATGTTTTTCGGGGCTCCGGCTATAAACAGCGCATCGGTAAACTCTTCCCAGGTAACTCCGTAATCTTTAGTGAGATGCACACGACCGTCGTCGGTCCCCACCCAGATAACTCCCGATTTGACAGGTGATTCCGAAATAGCCGAAATGGTACAGAACTGCATGTGACCCTTCCCGTTGATTTTTGCAGGGTCGTTGGTGGTGAGGTCCGGACTGATCTCTTCCCAGGTATTTCCGCGATCGAGGGAGCGGAGCAGGTTTTGTCCGCCCGTATACAGGATACCCGGATTTTTAGGAGATATCTCCAGCGGGGTAGTCCAGGTGTTCCGATACGGAGGCATTCCTTTTGGAGCTTTGGGGGATATATCCACCCGGGTACCATTCAGTTGATCAACCCAGTGGTGGAGTCCGAACTGCCCGGTGTAATAGAGCCAGCGGTTATTTTCAGGGTCCACGCGGGTATACATTCCATCAGCCTCGCCGGTGATTACCCAATCTTCGATTCCTACTGATCCTGACCAACTGTTGCTGGGGCCTTTCCAGGTTTCGTGGTCCTGCAATCCGATATAGATATTGTATGGGGAGGATTGATCGACTTCCACATCATAAATTTCTCCGGTTGGCAATTGGTAATAGTGGTTCATGGTGAGTCCTCCATCCCAGGTGGAATAGATTCCCCCGTCGCTCCCCAGCATCATGTGCCGGGGATCTTCCGGGTCGATCCAGAAACACCTGACATCCCCGAAATTGCTTTGAAAACGGTCGCGACCGCGCCAGCCCATCGGCCAGGTTTTTCCCGCATCGAAGGAGTAAAACATGGATACCCCCACGATATAAACGTTATCCGCGTTAACAGGGTCAGCATAGATCTGGTTAAAGGAATAGGCTGCCTTGCCACTCACATCGGTTTTTTTGTCCGACATTTTCTTCCAGGATTCACCTCCGTCATCCGAGCGGTATACTTCCCCGCCGAGGAGTGCATCATAGGTGGCATCGATATTGGCATTGGTGGTGCGTGCATTTTTCAGGTCAAATTCCGGATCGGGATTCAGATTCTGGATGACTGCATATACAATATCCGGATTTCCCTGATGAATATCGATTCCGATCCGTCCGAGCACTCCTGCCGGCAGTCCGGATTCCAGTTTTTTCCAGCTTTTCCCGCCGTCGGAAGTTTTATAGATTCTGCTGCCGGCGCCACCCGGCTCGAAAGTCCAGGCAGTACGCATTTTTTCATAGGACGCTGCATAAAGGATATCGGGATTGCTCAGGTTCATGGTGAGATCGATCACCCCGGTTTTATCGTCGATATAGAGGATTTTCTCCCAGGTATCTCCTCCGTTCACGGACTTGAACACCCCGCGTTCCTCGTTAGGCGTAAAAAGATGGCCCATTACGGCAGCATAAACTATTTCCGGGTTGGTCGGGTGGATGAGTATCCTGTTGATGTGATGGGAATCTTTAAGTCCTTTGGCGGTCCAGGTTTTCCCCCCGTCCCGGGATACATAAATCCCGTTTCCTGCATAGGATGAGCGGGCATTGTATGCCTCGCCGGTTCCTACCCACACGATTTCAGGATTGCTGGCGGCGACTTCAACCACCCCGATGGAGGTTACTCCGAGATCATCCGTGATGCAGTCGAAGGTGGTTCCGTTATTGGTTGTTTTCCATACTCCGCCGGCGCGGGTGCCCACATAAAAAGTGTATTTGTTTGCTGCGTCGGGTTTCACGGGCACGGCAATATCCGCGATCCAGGCTCCCGTTCGGAATGCCCCGAGGTTGCGGTATTCAAGGTCTTTGAAAAGTTCGGGCTTGATGGAATTCTGGGCGGAGAGGGAACTGAAAACTGATAACAGGCAACAGAAAATGGTCAATGGTTTCATGGCACAGGTTAATTTGATCCGATAAAGGTAATTATCCTTGACTTTCCTGAGCACAAACGAACACTCACAATCTTTAATAACCTCCCCCCGGAGCGTTGTCATCCCGACGAAAGTCGCGACCCCGTCACGCTACTCAGAGGCCTTTTAGAAGTGGAAGCAGAGAATTTCGCGGTAAGGAACGGGGTCCTGACTTTCCTTTAGATTAGCATTTGTATTTAAAATAGATGTAAATTGAAAAGGAATGAGGTGAACTTTCCGACTTTCTAGGCTTTAGGCCTTTCCGACGTATTAGTCCTCATTCCCTTTCTTGCTACTGTGAACCAATTAGAATTTTAGGAGACGAGTCCTATTAAAGGTTTTAGTTACAGCAGCTTTTTATTAACGCTTAATTGCAAAGTTATGGATTATTCAAAAATTATTGGCTTCGATGTAAGTAAATTAACTCTCGATGTAGAAGTTTTACCAGAGGGCAAGGTCTTCCAGGTAGAGAATGATGCTAAGGGTATTAAGCAGCTCTTTCACTCACTGGCAAAGGATTACAAAGTAAAACTCTCTGAGGCGCTCTTCGCTTTTGAGCATACCGGCTATTACTCGCATCAGTTGGCTGTTTATCTTCAGGAAAAAGGGTACTCTTTTGTGATGCTCCCTGGACTGGAGTTGAAGCGATCCCTGGGCATTTCCCGTGGCAAAAGTGACAAGGTGGATGCCGGGAAGATTGCCGAGTATGCCAGCTTGCGTAAGCTCCTGATCATACCAACGCAAATGCCCGAAAAAGAGATCCAACAGATGAAGCGATTGCTCTCCTTGCGAGACAGACTCGTGAGTCAAAGGGCCGGATATAAGGCATCTATTGGTGAAGCTAAACGGGCAATTGGAAAAAAAGAGGATCCGCTTTTCTTCAACGTCCAGGAAACCATGATCAAGAGTCTTGATCAACAGATCGATCTGCTGGACAAAGAACTTTTAAAGGTGGTACAGAATCATCCGAAGCTGAAAACGCAATTTGATTTGATCGTCAGCATCAAGGGTGTTGGTACTCAAACTGCTCTCTATATGATTGCTGTAACTCATGCTTTTCACAGGTTCCCAAATGCGCGCAAGTTTGCTTGTTATGCAGGCATTGCTCCATTCCCATACCAATCGGGGACCAGTATCAGAGGTAAAACCAAAGTGAGCCATCTCGCTAACAAAAAAATGAAATCCCTCTTGAGTAACATTACCGGCAGTGCCATCCAGCATAATACTGAGATTAGATTGTATTACCAGAAAAGAATCGCGGAAGGAAAAAACAAAATGTCAACACAGAATATCATCCGCAACAAACTTGTCGCCAGAATCTTTGCTGTTGTTGAGCGCGGAACCCCCTACGTAGAAACCATGGGATATGCAGCATAGTTCAATCAACAGGGCTTCGCATCAAAGGATCTTAAACGCTTTTTCAAGGTATGACTCAGGTTCTGTCAAGGGTGCCTGTGATAATGCCTTGAGCGATGGAAGAGGCATTTACTTGCCCTTGACAGGTTCTGATCATACCTTATCTTGGCGGTTAAGACCTTTGATGAGGTAGAAGGAAATTGTGGCAATGTTTTTTAAAAATACCTAAGAAAAAACTTGTTTTTATCTTAGAATACGTCGGGATGACAATTGCTCCTGCGTCACTTGTCACTTGTCACTTCTTCAACCGCTATAAAACACAAAGGGGAAACCATCGTTTGATGATTTCCCCTTCCCACTTCGCGGTTGCCGTAGCTTCCGCTCGTGGCCAGGCTACCGTTACGGATCGCTTGGAGTATATTCTTTTAACCTGGTGGGACGGGCGTTAGCCTTCCTGTTTATGCAGAATTTTGTTTCCACCTTTGGCCTGACTTGCGTGTGCCTCCAGATGCAGGTGGTATCCTGTTAAACACCGCAGGTATTTTTCCTGATTACTTTCGGTCGGTAAGACTAATCCGATTGCTCATTTCAATTCTTGCCGGTCAATTTTTCATCGGGTATTTTTCCATGCAGCCAGCGTTGGTTTTCACCGTTGCTGTTTCATCCCGTTCAAAGAACATAACCTTGTTGCGGTCCTTATCGCTCACTTGGTACGATCAAAGGTAAAGGCGAAAATTGATTTGTCAATACCTTTTTGCCTGTTTGTATGCACTCTGTTTGAACTTGAGTTATTAACAAAAGTTCATAACTCAGGGTCAGGAAGTTATCTTTTCCAAACGTTTCATGATCGAGAAAATGAAGGCTGCGGAAATGAGGCAGCAAACGATAAAAATCAACCATAATTGCCATAAATCCACTTTACCCCAGAAGGTGCTGCCTACAAATAACAGCTTGTTTCCAACGGCAGTTGCCAGCAGCCATCCGCCCTGCATCAGTCCCTGGAATCGTCCCGGTGCAACCTTCGACACGAAGGAAAGACCGATCGGACTCAGGAAGAGTTCAGCAATAGTAAGAACCAGGTAGGAGGAAATCAGCCAGTATGGCATCACCCTGGATGTATCCGGTACCGGACTGTACTTGACAACCCCTGATTCGTCAACAATTCGCAGTTCATGAGGCGATACCAGATTTAGCGAGGCCACCAGGATGATCAGGAATCCAACAGCAGCAACAATCATCCCGATCCCGATTTTCCTCGGTGTTGAGGGTTCCTTGCCCCTCGACTTCAGCCAGGAAAAGAATCCCATCACAACAAAGGTAAGGGTGACAATAAACAATGGGTTAAATGACTGGAAAATCTCAGGTGAGATGGCATTCTGTGCATCACCGCGGCGGAAGAAGAAAAATACTGCTGTACTGCCGGCAACCAGCAGGGCGCCACCGGAAAGTTTGGTGTTCATCGTGTTCTTTTTGCCGAGAACGAGAACCAGACCAGCAATCATGGCTACTACCGAAAGAATGTTCTCAACGGTAAAGAACATGTAGGTGTAAGGGTCAACTGTCTTGACCGTATAATCCCTGGCAAAGAAGGTGAATGTCAGACCATTCTGGTGGAATGACATCCAGAAGAATACTACAACGAAAAAGACCAATACCAGGGCAATAATCCGCTGCCGCTCCTCCTTTTTGGAAAAGGTAATGATCCATGTAACGAACGTGGCAAAAAGTCCGAATGCTGCACCAGTGGGAATGTTATCACCCTCCATTAAGGTGGTGTCGGTAGCAGTTGCTTTCAGCAGTGCAATACCGAATGCGGCAACTACCCCCACGAGAAGTGCAGGGAAAATGGCCCATGATTTTTCACCGAAGTTAATGGTCTGCTCTTTGGAGACTTTTTCCTTGTTTGGTAAAAGCTTGCTGTAGAACAGGTATACCAAGAGGGAAATGATCATGGCGCCGGCGGCTACCATAAAGGCAAAGTTGTATCCCCGGGAGAAAACATCCAGGTAGTTGTTTGCGAAAGCCGACAAGTCGGTGACGGGACCATTCAGACTGACCTGGTTGGCCAGTGTTTGCAGTTGCCCGGTATCCTTAAGCGAACCATTGTTAAACTGATGGCAGAGTGCCGGCAGACTTCCGTCGTGAAGGAACCCGTTTGTTTTCAGCCACCAGTTACGGACACCGGTTGCGGCAAAAGGTGCAAAGAAGGCTCCCACGTTGATCCCCATGTAAAAGATCATGTAGGCTGAATCCCTGATCTTGGCATACTTCTCGTCATCATACATCTGACCCACAACTGCCTGAAGGTTTCCTTTGAAAAGCCCGTTGCCGAGTGCTATGGTCGACAGGCCGATAATGGTGATGAGCAAGGGCAGGTTCGGCATGGCCATAATGGCGTATCCCGCAAACATGATGATCTGCCCGAATAAAATGACTGTCTTATATTTACGGGTGTAATCTGCCAATAATCCTCCGACCAGTGCGAGGGCATAAATGGCAAAATAGAACCAACTGTAAATACTCCCTGCCTTATCTTCCGATAAACCATACTTGGCCTGGAGAAAAAGCACGAGAATTGCCATCATCGTGTAAAATCCGAAGCGCTCTCCCATATTGGCAAAGAAGGCTACAATCAGACCCCTTGGATGTTTTTTAAACATAATTCTGAAGTTTATTGATTTATACTCGTTAGTTTATGGTTTTTCACAAATATAGAAATCTTTTAACACGGGTTCAAAATCACCTGAATTTGCCTATTTTTAGGGTTATGAAGGTACTCACCACCGGACAAATCCGAATGGCTGATGAATATACGATCAGCCACGAACCTGTATTGTCGAAAGATTTGATGGAACGGGCCGCGCTCGGACTGGCCGCTTCCCTGGAAGCGAACATCCGGGATTATAAAACAGTCAGAATATTCGCCGGATACGGAAATAACGGCGGCGACGGAATCGCTCTGGCACGGTTGCTCTCCGATAAGGGACATCCTGTTAGTCTGCATGTTATAAAACCGGAGAAAGACTGGTCACCCGATGCAAAAGTAAACCTCGACCGCTTGCCGGACCGGGAAAAGCTTACCGTGACCTATCTGCAGCCGGATTCACCTCTGCCCGCGATTGATCACGATGACCTGGTTATTGATGCTATATTCGGATCGGGACTCACACGCGAGCCGGAAGGGTTCTTCGCCACACTGATCGATCATCTCAATGGCAGCGGCGCACGTATTGTTGCTGTAGATATCCCATCCGGACTCTTTGGCGAGGATAACCGCCTAAATTCCAGGCAGCATGTAATCAGGGCCTTTCAGACCCTGACCTTTCAATTTCCGAAACTAAGCTTTTTCCTTTCTGAAAATCAGTCTTTTGTTGGCGATTGGAAAGTGATTCCGATTGGCTTGCACCCCGATTTTATCAGGAATGTTGATTCCCCCTGGAACTATATTGAACCCACAGATGTTACAGGCTGGCTCAAGCATCGCGATAAATTCAGCCATAAAGGAATTTTTGGCCATTCCCTCCTGATCGCCGGTTCAACTGGCAAAATTGGAGCTGCCGTGCTTTCCGCAACTGCGTGTATACGTTCCGGATCGGGTTTGACCACCGTTCTGATACCCACCTCCGGAAATTCAATTATCCAGACTGCCGTTCCCGAGGCCATGACCTTCCCCGACAGCAACTACGACCGGTGGACCCATATGCCCGACCTGGCTCCGTTTACCGCAATTGGTGCCGGACCCGGAATCGGTACCCACCCATCGACCTGGAAAGTATTGGTGAAACTGCTGGCCGAAAGCCCGGTGCCCCTGGTTCTGGATGCTGATGCACTAAATCTTCTTTCTCAGAATCCCGGTTCTTTGCTGCAGGTGCCAAAAAATAGTATACTTACACCCCATCCGGGTGAATTTAAACGTTTATTCGGAGAGTGTGCCGATGATTATACCCGGTTAATGAAGTTGAAAGAAATGGCTGAATTATATGGACTGGTGATTGTGCTGAAAGGCGCCCACACCGCTGTGGCCGGTCCGGATGGCTCTGTCTGGTTCAATACTACCGGTAATCCGGGTATGGCCTCGGGCGGATCGGGCGATGTTCTCACCGGACTATTGACCGGTTTGATGGCTCAGGGGTATGATCCCCTGATTGCCGCACGCATGGGGGTATTCCTGCATGGATCAGCCGGTGATATTGCTGCCGGCATCTGCGGCATGGAATCCATGGTTGCCCGCGATTTAACTGACTCAATAGGAAAAGCATTTTTACGTATTCATAATCAAACAGTATGAAAAGTCTGAAATTATCCCTGATTCTGATAGCTGTCGTATTATTTGCCGGATGTGCCCTGCAAACAGAGATGTCATCCAAAACCCGGGTAACCAAAGTGGAACCGGGTTTGAATGCCAGCGACTTCGCCATGTATTATTCACTTCCCAGAACGGTTCTGGATATTGAAGTTATTGTAGATAAGAAGATTACCAAGCCAGGGCCTTTTGCAGCCTATGCCGAGCGTTTTCTGGGTCTGACCGGAGTCCCGCAGCGGGAATCCGTTGAGTATTCCATCGTCGAAGTCCGGGTCAATTCACATCCGGAGAAGGATCCTGCCCAGATGTACCGCATCGAAACCGATGGCAGGCCTTTTGGCGCCCGTGTGAGCCTTACCGCCGATGGTCTGATCCGTGGTGTTAACCTTCCGGTTAATCCGGAAGTGGGGGTAAGTCAGGAGGCCATCCAGAGATTATCAGAGCGCCAGTTCGATTTTCCCTCTTACCCCGATCTTACTTTAAGAAAGAATTTTGAACCCATCCCGGATACCGTCTACCGTTTGGTCAGAACGGATACTTCATTTGTGAAAATTCCGCTGATCAGGAAAGAGGAAAACCAGAAGTCGGTGATGCTCCAGGCCAAGGAGGCCGCGGATCTGCTGATGGCCTTGCGTGAAGGGAGGTTTAAATTGCTGAACGGGTATTATGCCTATGTGGAAAACGATGGCACCCGCCTGCCTGAGGGCACCTCTCTCGATTTTATTGTAAAGGAACTCGATGTGATGGAGGACGGATATGTTTCGCTGTTTGCCGGAAGAACGCAAACACAAAGGCAAACCATGAAATTTTCCTACACCCCGAACGGACAGGGGTTGTCGGAAACTTATAACATGTTTTCCTTTTCAACAGGAAACGGTATTGAGGCTCCGGAATCTGCCGGTGCGGATGCAGTTGTCATGCAACTGTCAAGGGAGACCTCAAATCCCCTGGATCAGATTCAATGGTCGGAAGATACCAAGGAATCCAAAATTCCGGGACTTGCATTCCGAATGCCTGAAAAAACAAGGGTTGAAATCAAGAAAGCAGGAGAAATGGTATTCTCACGTGATTTTCTGGTTGCCCAGTGCGGCAGGATCGATTTCGTTCCGGCATCACTCCTGACGGATGAATCCACAGCAGTTGAATTTTATCCGGCTTACGGATCCATTAAAAACATATTTCGCAGGTGATCATTTTTTATACTTTTGGCGATAATACTTACCAGCAACAAAATCAATAAAACATTTTCATGGAAAAACTAAGACAAACATTGCGGGATTCCAAATCAGCCCGCTGGACAGCCTTGGCTATCGTAGCTTTTACGATGTTTTGCGGCTATTTCCTCACAGACGCCATGGCGCCTCTGAAAGGGATGCTTGAGGAAAAGCTGTCGTGGAGCAGTTCGGAATATGGTTTCTTCACCAGTGCTTACGGATGGTTTAACGTATTTCTGTTTTTTCTCATCATCGGAGGTATCATAGCCGATAAAATGGGCGTTCGCTTTTCCGGATTGATGGCAGCTTCGATCATGGTGGCCGGTACAGCCCTCAAATACTGGGCGGTATCCACTCATGCCCTCGATGGTCAGGTTTGGCATATTCTCTGGTTCGACATGAAAGCACAGGTCTTCCTGGCGGCATTGGGATTCGCCATTTTTGGCGTGGGTGTGGAAGTTGCGGGAATTACCGTTTCAAAAATCATTGTTAAATGGTTCAAGGGCAAAGAAATGGCTCTTGCCATGGGTTTGGAAATGGCAATGGCCCGGTTGGGCACAGGTCTGGCCATCGGCACCTCACTCCCTATCGCACGGGCTTTCGATAAGGTTTCGGCTCCTATTCTGCTGGCCCTGGTCCTGCTTTGTATCGGTCTGATTTCTTTCTTTATCTATACATTCGTTGATAAGAAACTGGATGCCGAAGATGCCGCTTTCAACAAGGCCAATGCAGTTATCGATCACGAAGAATCATTTAAGCTGTCCGACATCTGGAAAATCTTCACCAATAAGGGCTGGTGGTATATTGCCATCCTTTGTGTCCTTTTCTATTCGGCTGTATTCCCCTTCCTGAAATATGCACAGGACCTGATGGTCAATAAATTTGGCGTTGCGGAAAAACTCGCCGGGGCCATCCCGATGATGCTGCCATTTGGTACCATCATCCTGACCCCATTTTTCGGAAACCTGTATGACCGCAAGGGCAAAGGAGCGTCGATTATGCTCCTGGGTTCCGCTATTCTGATTTTTGTTCATGCCATGTTCGCCATCCCATTCCTGAATCAGGTTCCGGTGGCCATCTTCCTGACAATTGTGCTCGGTATCGGTTTTTCGTTGGTTCCGTCGGCTATGTGGCCTTCAGTTCCGAAAATCATTCCTGAAAAACAGCTCGGTACTGCATATTCCATGATTTTCTGGGTTCAGAACTGGGGATTGATGGGCGTTCCTGCGCTGATCGGATGGGTGCTCGACAAATACTGCATCACCGGTCAGGTCATAAAAAATGGGATTTCAGTTAATACCTATAATTATACTATCCCAATGCTCATTTTCATGTCGCTGGGGGTTATGGCAATCGTATTTGCCCTGCTCCTGAAAGCTGAGGACAAGAAGAAGGGTTACGGGCTGGAATTGCCTAATATTAAACATTAGAAGGCAAGTGACGGGTGACAAGTGACGAGTGACCGTCACTTGTCACTTGTCACTCGTCACTTAAACAATCAATATGACAAACGATATTCTATCACTCGCTCCGCAGCAGGTCTGGAAATACTTCCACGATCTGACGCAGATACCCAGGCCATCGGGCAAAGAAGCTGCCGTGATCGCCTATGTGAAAAAATTTGGCGAAGACCTTGGTCTGGAGACTGTTGTGGACGAGGTTGGCAACGTGATCATCCGGAAGCCGGCAACGCCAGGCATGGAAAACCGCAAGGGAATCATTCTGCAGGGCCATCTGGATATGGTGCCGCAGGCTAACTCGGATACCCCGCACAATTTCGAAACCGATCCGATCCGTGCGCGGGTTGACGGTGAATGGGTTAAAGCTACGGGTACCACCCTGGGTGCTGATAACGGCATCGGTGTGGCTACCGCAATGGCCATCATGGCCGCTACAAACCTGAAACACGGTCCGGTTGAAGCCCTGATGACCATAGATGAAGAAACCGGGATGACCGGTGCATTCAACCTGAAGCCGGGCATGATCCACGGCGATATATTCATCAACCTGGATTCTGAAGATGAGGGTGAAGTTTATGTGGGATGTGCCGGTGGCACGAACGCAAATATCACCATGCCGATCGACCGCGAACCGGTTCCTGCCGGCGATAAGGCCCTGAAGATTACCGTATCAGGTTTGAAGGGCGGCCATTCGGGTGTTGATATCAACCTCGAAAGGGGCAATTCAAATAAGATTTTGTTCCGGATACTGTATGAACTGACCCATCAGTATGGAGTCAGGATTGCCATGGTTGACGGTGGAAACCTGCGCAATGCGATTCCGCGTGAAGCCGTTTCCGTTATCGTGGTGAAGGAGCAGGATATTCATAATATCCGGGCAAAAGTTGAAGAAATGGGTAAGATCATCCAGTCCGAACTTTCGTCAGCTGATCCGGGCGTTAAAGTTCAGGTACAGGATGCTGACAAGCCTGCTTCGGTAATTGATCTCTATTCGGCTGCCCGACTGATTAAAGCCATTTATGGTTGTCCGAACGGCGTGATCAGGATGAGTACCGATATGATTGGTCTGGTGGAAACCTCAACCAATCTGGCCATTGTGAAGTCGGAGGAGAGTGAAGTTTTCATCCGTTGCCTGCTTCGGAGTTCAGTGGATTCAGCACGTGAAGACCTGAAAAACATGTTTTCATCAGTCTTTACGCTGGCAGGCGGAACCATCGTTTTCGACGGTGAATATCCGGGCTGGAAGCCGAACATGGATTCAGCCATTCTGAAGGCGGCACGCGAAGTTTATCAGAAATTATACAGCAAGATTCCTGAGATCAAGGCAATACATGCTGGTTTGGAATGCGGAATACTCGGCGGGGTTTATCCCAACTGGGATATGCTCTCGATCGGACCAACCATCCGTTTCCCGCACTCTCCGGATGAAAAAGTGAATATTGAAACCGTTCAGAAGTTCTGGGATTTCCTTGTGAAGATCCTGGAGGCTGCGCCGGTTAAGTAAAAGACCCACACGGTGGTGGTACACAAAGCCCCCGGCCTGAAGGCCGGGGGCTTTGTGTACCACGCCAGTATGCCGGGCGGCCCTTATCCCATATGCACCGTAGCCTCACGATCGGGGCCTACGGATACGATGGTAACAGGGATGCCGAGATTGTTCTCTACAAACCGGATATAAGCCAATAAATTCTCGGGAAAGTCTTCCTTTTTACGCAACCCGCTGATATCCTCGCTCCAGCCTGGAAGGTCGGTGTAAACCGGTTCAACGGGAGCTTCCGTATCGAACGGTATCTCCGTAACGATTTCACCATTGATTTTATAGGCGGTGGCCACCCTGAGCGTATCGAAGCCGCTGAGCACATCAGCCTTGGTCATGATTAAACTGGTTACCCCATTGAGCATAACGGTGTATTTGAGGGCTACCAGGTCGAGCCAGCCGCATCTTCTCGGACGGCCGGTGGTGGATCCGAATTCGCAACCGGATTTACGCAGGCGTTCGCCGGTGGTTTCCAATAATTCAGTCGGGAACGGACCGCTCCCCACCCGGGTGCAATATGCCTTGAATATGCCAATTACATTGCCGATTTTGCCTGGTGAGATACCCAGACCGGTGCATGCCCCTGCACAAGTGGTATTTGAGGAGGTCACAAAAGGATAGCTGCCGAAATCAACATCCAGCATGCTCCCCTGGGCACCTTCAGCCAATATCCGCTTGCCGGATTCCAGCCATTCATTTACGAGATATTCGCCGTTCACAAACTTGAATGTGCGAAGGAATTCAATCGCTGCCAGCCATTCATCCTCAAGCGGCTGCAGATCTACCGGGAAATTAAATGCTTTGATTTTCCTGAGATGCATGTCGCGGAGGCACATATATCTGGCCAGGAAGGTATCTTCCAGAATATCACCCACACGCAAACCTTCACGAGCGGTTTTATCTGTATACGCCGGTCCGATGCCTTTAAGCGTTGAGCCGATTTTGCTGATCCCTTTGCTTGCCTCCGATGCAGCATCCAGTAACCGGTGAGTCGGCAGGATCAGGTGGGATTTTTTCGAAATGAAGAGATTGGTACGGATATCCATGCCGAATCCGCTCAGGCGGTCGACTTCCCGCTTGAAAACAACCGGATCGATGACCAAACCGTTGCCGATAATGTTAAGCTTGTCGGAATGAAAAATCCCGCTGGGTATCGTGTGCAGAACATGCTTCTGATTGTTGAATTCAAGGGTGTGTCCGGCATTCGGTCCGCCCTGAAATCTTGCAATTACATCATAATCCCTGGTGAGCGCATCGACCAGTTTACCCTTACCCTCATCTCCCCACTGCAGGCCGAGAAGAACATCCACTTTCATGATGAAATGTATTAAATGAAAAAATACGGCTGAATTTACAACCCGCAAAAATAGAAATAATCTACTTCGATTTCTGACAAGTTTTGCACGTTCCGTAAAAATAGAGGGAGTGATGGCTGATACTGTATTTCATGATATTTGCCACAGTTTTCTCAATTTCATGGATCCGCGGATCACAGTATTCATCAACTCTGCCGCAGGTTGTACAGATAATATGGTCATGCTGCTTGCACAGATAGGCCTTCTCAAACTGAGCAATGTTTTTACCAAACTGATGCTTGACCACCAACCCGCAGTCCAGCAGCAATTCCATTGTGTTATAAAGCGTTGCCCGGCTAACCCGGTAATTTTTGTTCTTCATGTGGATATATAATTCTTCCACATCAAAATGGCCCTCCTGCAAATAAGCTTCATCCAGGATGGCAAACCTTTCGGGTGTTTTCCGCTGGCCTTTCCGTTCAATATACTCCGAGAAGATCTCCCTCACGGTAGTTTGTATGTTGTTACATTGCATTCTTATGAATCCTCAATTTTTTCCATCCTTTTAACCGTGTCGACTCCTTTAACCTTGGCGAGGTTAAGTATCAGATTATTAATATCTTCTGTATTGTGGACATACAGATCGAAATTGGCTTCGAAAATCCCGTCGTGGGAATCCAGGTTCATTGAGCGGATGTTTACACTCAATTCTTTAGAGATGATATTGGTTATATCATTAGCCAGGCCCATCCGGTCGATGCCGGTCATGTTGATGCGGGCCAGAAACGCCATAACCTTGTGCGAAGTCCATTTGGCGGGTACAATGTGATCGCCCTGGCTCGTCATGAGCTTGCTGGCGATGGGGCAGGTTACTTTGTGGATAATTATTTCCGACGATTCATCATTTCGGTATCCGATAACAGCATCACCGGGAATCGGTTCGCAGCATTTTGCCAGACGAAATTCATTCTCTTCAGGATTACCCTGTATCACCAGACTGGAATTCGACCCAGAATTGATCGGCAGTTGTTCGTTTTTCTTGGAACTCAGGAATTGGAGGTCCCAGAAACGCATGGTTTTGCTCTTTGATCGTTTCCGGAGAATTTTTTTTATCTGCTCGAGCGGTACTTCCTCGTGTCCGAGTAACTGGTAAAGATCGTCCTTGCTGTTAAGCTGGAATTCATCGAACAGTTTCCTGAAAACACTCGCCTGCGGACGGTAATTAAGTTGTTTCAGCTGCTCTTCAAGGGTTTTCTGGCCATGGAATATCTCCTTCCGGCGCTGTTCCTTGAATGCATCCTTAATACAGGATTTTGCCTTGGCTGTTTTAACAAATTCAAGCTGTTCAAGCTGAGGACTTTGTATATCAGATGTTAGAATTTCTACCTGATCTCCCGAATTGAGGCGGGTGGATAAGGGAACCAGTTTGTGGTTGACTTTTGCCCCAATGGCCTTTTTACCCACTGCCGTATGGATTTCATAGGCAAAGTCCAGTGCCGATGAGCTTTTCGGAAGGATGATCTCTTTACCTTTGGGGGTAAACGTCACCATTTCGGCATCGAAAAGATTCAGTTTGAAGTCCTCCAGAAATTCAACATCCCCGGTTTCCTGATTCTTAAGCATATCGGAAACACCTTTGAGCCACCGGTCGAGCTCCCCTTCCTTGGAATCGCCCGTTTTATATTTCCAGTGGGCGGCAAAACCATGCTCAGCAATGTCGTTCATCCGTTCCGATCGTATCTGAACCTCGATCCATTTACCGTGCGGACCCATGAAGGTTGCATGCAGGGCCTCATATCCATTTGCTTTTGGTCTGCTTACCCAGTCGCGCAGCCGGTCAGTTTTAGCTTTGTAAAGCTGTGTAATAGTGGAATAGATGTGCCAGCATTGTGTGATTTCAGGGATTCTGGGTTTAGGCTTGAAAACGATCCTTACAGCGAGGATATCATAGATCTGTTCAAAAGGAACATTCTTTTCCTGCATTTTGCGCCACACCGAATAGATAGATTTCGGTCTGCCGTATACCTCGAGCTTGAATTTTTCCTCTTCCAGCTTCGCCTGGATGGGCTCGATGAATTTATTGATGAAATGGCTGGAGATCTTTTCCGAATGATTGATATTATTGGCCAGTTCCGTGTAAACCTCAGGGTTTTTGTATTTAAGGCTCAGATCTTCCAGTTCGGTTTTTATGGTATATAATCCGAGCCGATGGGCGAGGGGAGCAAAAAGATATAAAGTTTCGCTGGCGATCTTGATCTGCTTTTTTCGCGGCAGTGCCTGGAGGGTTCGCATATTGTGCAACCGGTCGGCCAGTTTGATCAGTATCACGCGCACATCATCAACCAGGGTGAGAAGTAATTTCCTGAAAGTTGAGGCCTGCAGGGAGGAATCCCCGTCCAATACAACCGTAATCTTGGTCAGTCCGTCAATGATCTCCCGTATTTGCGGACCGAACTCCTTTTCAATGTCATCAAGGGAGTATTCGGTATCTTCAACTACATCGTGCAGAAGGGCGCTCACGATACTTTTGGTTCTCAGACCGATCTCTTCGGATACAATTTTTGCAACTGCAATAGGATGAAGGATATAGGGTTCGCCGGATTTTCTTTTTTCGGTACCATGAGCATTACAGGCATACTCATACGCTGTCCTGATCAGGTCCTTGTCGGCCTTGGTCAGATTCTTGGGAAGACCGTTTAACAGATCATTAAAGGCTTCCTGTATTTTTGATTTTTCTTCAGCGCTTAGCTCAATCATGCCGCATTCGTTTCCACGGTGAATTTAATAAATCAAATTGAGCTTTTTATGGGACCTGCCGCAACAATCGTCATATTTGAAGGATCCAGGTATTTTGCCGAGAGGTTCCTGATCTCGTCGGGAGTAATGCTGTTAATCAGGGCCATGAACTCGGAGAGGTAATCCAGGGTAAGGTTATGCATCCAGAGGCCCCTTAACTGATCAGCCATCTGGAAAGGCCCGTCAACCGAGCGCTGAACCTGTCCGGTGAGGTAATTCCTGACCAGCATGAGTTCATCCGGTTTGACTTTATCCGTGCACATGCGGTTCATTTCCTTTGAACATTCTGATACGGTTTCTTCCCATACCTCAGCGCCAACGGTTGATCCGATCACAAAATACCCGGAGTCACGGAGCGTCACGAGATGGGATGCAATCCCATAGGTAAATCCTTTTTCCTCGCGGATATTGCTCATCAGGCGCGATCCGAAATAACCACCCAGAATGGTATTGACTATGGTAAGTCCCATGAAATCAGGATGAAGCCGGCTGAATAAGGGTTTCCCGATCCTGATGGCCGTTTGTACGGCATCCGGGCGGCTGATAATGCTTAGTTTTTGTTCACTGGTTTGAATGGGAGGCAATTCCGAACGGCTGGAATTTAATGCTTTACCGTTGACCTGCCAGTTTTCGCCGAAAAAGCGGTTGACCAGGGGGAGGTATTGGTCAGGGTGAGGACCGGTTATCAAAATACGGCAATTCGACTGATCGTAAAAGCGCGAATGAAAATCGGCGAGAACAACAGAGGTAACCGGGGGGATATCCTCTATTTCACCCACCACTCCATAGGGATGGCTGGCACCGAATATGAGCCGGTTGAATTGCTTGCGGGCCAAACTTTCCACGCGCTGGTTATCCACCTTCATGGATTCAATGCGGTTGGCCTTGATCACGTTCAGCTCTTCCTCCGGAAATGTCGGGTGTATGAGGATTTCACTCATCAGGCTCAATACCGGCTCAAGATATTTCTCCAGACTGTGAATGGTGATATCCGCCTCATCACGGTCGGCTGATATATTGAAATAACTGCCATAAAACTCAAATTCTTCGGCAATTTTTCCGCCGGTCATTTTAGATGTGCCTTCAGGGATCAGCTGATTGGTGAGGGATGACTGGAAAATGATATCCTGGTATCTGCTTCCGGCATTGAATACCAGGTCGATACGGCACACTGGTTCTGTCCCTGCAGGCATGACCACCACCTCAATACCATTGCTCAGGCGGGCACTTTCGGGGTGGGAAAAGGATAGATGGGTAACGGTTTTAATCTCCGGCATGATCTTTCTGTCCATGATTATTTCTCCCCTTTATTAAGATAAACTAAACAGGAACAGTTAGTTTCCCGGAAAACGCTTCTGACGGTTTCCCTGATTTCGGCCACTGTCACCGAACGCAGGATATCGAGCTCCCGGTCAATGCCGGCAGCATCACCGAGCCACTCGAAATAGGCCAGGTTCAGTGCTTTGTTCTGAACATTCATATTGCTGAACAGAAATTGAGATTCGGCACGGTTCTTTACTTTATTAAGTTCCCTCTCCTCTACCGGCCCGTCCATCATCCGGCTGATCTCCTCCCGAATCGCTTTCATTCCCGCCTCTGGAGTGATTCCATTGGCCAGTCTGCCACTGATCACAAACAGGCCCGGATCTCGATCACCGGTGATATAGGCATCGATGTCGCTGAAAAGTTTCTGATCCTTCACCAATCTCAGGAACAGACGCGCCGACATCCCATTGGAAAATATATCTGACAGCAGATCAAGGATGTAATATTCGCGGCTGAAACGATCGCCCATATGCCAGGCCATGTAAACGGCCGGACTCGGCACGGGGCGTTCAATCTCCTGATAACGGAATTCAGTTTGTATGGGTTCGGGCAGGATAATGCGGGGTTTTATTTTTCGGGATGTGATGGGACCGAACCATTTTTCAGCCAATATGAATGCTTCATCCGGCAGGATGGACCCCGAGAGGGTAAGGATGGCATTGTTGGGGGCATAATGGCTGTAGAAGAAGTTTTTTACATCCTCCAGCCGGGCCTCTTCGATGTGGCTGATCTCTTTGCCGATTGTGGGCCACAAATAAGGGTGAACCTTGTAGGCCAGTGGTTTCAGATAGAGCCAGGCATCTCCGTAGGGCTGATTCAGGTATCGCTGTCGATATTCCTCAATGACCACTTTCTTTTGAATATCAAGGCTTTCCTGTGAAAATGCCAGTTCATTCATCCGGTCAGATTCGAGCCAGAAACCTGTTTCGAGATTCTGAAACGGAAGGGTCAGATGGTAATCGGTATAGTCATTATTGGTAAATGCATTATTGTCGCCTCCGGCCAATTGCAGCGGAGAATCATAATCCGGGATATTGGCGGATCCACCAAACATCAGATGTTCAAATAGATGAGCGAAACCGGTGAGGGAAGGATCCTCGTCGCGGGCGCCAATATCATACAGGATGTTCATAGCGACCATCGGAGAACTGTAATCGCTGTTTACGATGATCCGGAGTCCGTTGCCGAGAAGGTGTTTGGTATATTCCATTTTGTGTATTGAAGACTCCAAAAGTAGACTAATTTTAAAAAACCTGACAAAAGACAATATTTATAAGGTCAGGGTAGGATACTTTTGCGTGTTTTTAAATTAACAGCATCAATGGAGAGCAACACAAACGTAGCTCATGAAGGCATTGTTGAGAAAATTGCCGGGACTCAGGTCCGGGTAAGATTTGTTGCTCACTCAGCCTGTTCTGCCTGCCATGCCAAAGGTGTTTGCTCCATTTCAGATTCCGAAGAAAAATTTGTTGATGTCACGAATACCCTGACGGGTTTATCCGTGGGTGACCGTGTGGAGGTTTTGTTGGCTCAAAATCAGGGATTTAAGGCTGTTTTTTTTGGATATGGCCTGCCTTTGATCATTCTTCTTGCCGTGATTTTTATCTGTAACGGTATCACCGGGCGGGAAGGCTTTTCAGCACTCATCGGACTGGGTTCGCTGGCCCCCTATTATTTGCTGGTTTTCCTGTTCAGAAAGCGGATTACCCGGTCGATAGAATTTAAATTGCGAAAAACCGAATAAATATATCTCTATGAATACGGTCGTTATAACGATCATCAGTTTAAGTGTAATCGGAGGCCTGTCCGGGATTATCCTCTATCTGATAGCCCGGAAGTTCCATGTTTATGAAGATCCGAGAATTGATGATGTGGAAGCTGTTTTACCAGGCGCCAATTGCGGCGGCTGCGGGTATCCGGGTTGCCGGGGTTTTGCCGAGAACTGTGTAAAGGCTGAGTCATTGGATGTGCTGTTCTGCCCGGTAGGTGGAAACGATGGCATGGTTAAGGTTGCTGAGGCACTTGGTAAGGTTGCAGTAGCAAAGGATCCGCTGGTTGCGGTTGTGCGATGTTCAGGTAGTCCCGACCACCGTGCACACAATAATCATTATGACAGCGCCCCGACCTGTGAAATCGCATCCGGCCTGTTCAGTGGCGAAACGGCCTGCTCATTCGGTTGCCTCGGTTTGGGGGATTGTGTGGTGGTGTGCACTTTTGATGCCATTCATATGAATCCTGTTACGAACCTCCCGGAAGTGATTGATGAAAAATGTACTTCCTGCGGGGCATGCGTAAAGGCTTGCCCAAAGGCTATTATAGAGTTGCGCAAGAAGAGCAAAAAAGACCGCAAAATATATGTTTCCTGCGTAAATCAGGATAAAGGCGCTACGGCAAAAAAAGCCTGTTCCGTTGCCTGCATCGCCTGCAAAGCCTGTGTAAAGGCCTGTCAATTCGATGCAATCACCATCGACAATTTCCTGGCTTACATTGATCCGCAGAAGTGCACCCTATGCCGCAAGTGTGTGGTTGTTTGCCCCACGGATTCAATCCTCGAGATCAACTTCCCACCGCGGAAAGTTGCCGAACCGGAGCCTGCAGTCAAAGAAATTCAAGTTAACTAACCATAAGGAGGATTCTTAATTGAAAACCTTTCCAAGAGGTGGTGTTCACCCACCTGAGAATAAAAAGGCATCAGGATCTTCAATAGAAGTTTTGCCGGTACCCAAAGTTGTTTGCATACATCTTGCACATCATCTTGGAGCACCCGCTGAACCGGTTGTTGCCAAAGGAGATACGGTAAAAACCGGTCAGCTGATTGGCAAAAGTACCGGTTTCGTATCCGCTAACCTCCATTCACCGGTATCCGGTACCGTTCAGAAAATCGAACCGGCACCTGATTCTTCCGGTTATAAAAAGCCTGCGATTTTCATTGAAGTACAGGGAGATGAATGGCTCGAAAATATTGACCGGTCAGCTGATCTGGTAAAAACCTTCAGTATTTCGCCGGAGGAAATTATTGCCAGGGTAAGCCAGATGGGTATTGTCGGCCTTGGGGGGGCAACCTTTCCGTCGCATGTAAAATTATCCGTCCCCAAAGGGAAAAAGGCTGAAATCCTGATCATCAACGGAGTGGAGTGTGAGCCATACCTCACTTCGGATCATCGCCTGATGCTTGAAAAGGGGGAAGAGATTTTGGTTGGTACGCAATTGCTGATGAAGGCACTTCAGGTTAACCAGGCCGTTATCGGAATTGAGAACAATAAAAAGGATGCCATCCGGCACCTGACCGCTTTATCTGCCGGCTATCCCGGAATCCGGGTGGAGCCGTTGAAGGTGAAATATCCGCAGGGTGGTGAAAAACAGCTTATTAAGGCTGTTACCGGACGGGAAGTTCCATCTGGAAAATTGCCGATTGAAGTTGGGGCCGTTGTTCATAATGTTGGAACGGCTTTCGCTGTATATGAAGCAATTGCCAAGAATAAGCCGCTGTTCGAACGAGTGGTCACCGTTACCGGAAAATCCATGGCTAAAACGGCCAATTACCTGGTGCGCATCGGCACACCGGTGACCGAACTGATTGAGGCAACCGGGGGACTTCCTGAGGATACGGGTAAGGTGATCAGCGGTGGACCCATGATGGGGCGGGCGCTGCCGTTGCTCGATGTTCCGGTGACAAAAGGTACATCCGGCATCGTCATGATACCGGTTTCGGAATCCAGACGCAACGCTGTGCAAAACTGCATCCGCTGTTCCCGATGCAGTTCGGCTTGTCCGATGGGCCTGGAACCGTATCTCCTGATGAGTCTCGGAGAGTTAAAAAGATGGGAGGAACTCGAACAGGAAAGGGCGATGGATTGCATGGAATGCGGTTCCTGCAGCTATACCTGTCCGTCGGGCCGTCCACTGCTCGATTATATAAGATTAGGAAAAAACAGTGTCAACCGAATAATCAGATCCAGAAGTAAATGAGCGCAACAAACCTGCTAACCGTATCGTATTCCCCGCACTTATCCGGCAGTGAATCGGTGCAGAAAATCATGTACCGGGTGCTGATTGCCATGGTCCCGGCATTTGCAGTTTCCCTGATATTCTTCGGACTGGGAGCCCTGGTAGTCACCGGAATCGCGGTGGTTTCATGCATGGCCTTTGAATATCTGATCAACCGGTTCATGTTTAAGACCGAGTCGACCTTGTGGGACGGATCAGCCGCTGTGACCGGGGTTTTACTGGCCTTTAACATTCCTGCAAATCTTCCGGTATGGATGATTATTGTGGGCAGTCTGGTGGCTATCGGAGTGGCTAAAATGTCGTTCGGTGGTTTAGGCAAAAACCCGTTCAATCCTGCACTTGTAGGTAGGGTTTTCCTGCTGATCTCCTTTCCGGTTCAGATGACCAGCTGGCCTAAGGCAATCGAATCACGATTTGCCTACCTCGACGCTGCAACCGGCGCAACACCGCTGGCTATCCTTAAGGAAGGAGTCAAAAACGGCCAGCCGGTGCAGGACCTGATGCAGGAAATACCCGGATATGCCCAGATGTTTATTGGAAATATGGGCGGATCACTGGGCGAGATATCTGCACTTGCACTGATTATCGGTGGGTTATACATGATTTATAAGAAGGTTATTACCTGGCATATCCCGGTATCTGTACTGCTTACGGTAGTGGCCTTTACCGGAATTCTCTGGATGGTGGATCCCGGTAAATACGCAGATCCGATGTTTCACCTGCTGACCGGGGGTATTATGCTCGGTGCGATATTTATGGCGACCGATATGGTGACTTCACCCATGACGCCGGTTGGTCAGATCATTTTCGGGGTGGGCATTGGATTGATTACCTGCCTGATCAGGATTTTTGGAGCTTATCCCGAAGGAGTTTCCTTCGCCATCCTGATTATGAATGCATTTGTGCCTTTGATTGATAAATATGTTAAACCCAAGCGGTTCGGGGAGGAAGTGAAAAATGGCTAAACTGGAATCAAACCTGAAAACAATGGTGCTCTCCTTATTGGGAGTGTGCGCCGTAGCTTCAGGACTGCTGGGCTATATGAATAAGATCACCGAAGGCCCGATTGCCGAATCAAAGGCAAAAGCCAAGCTGGAGGCTATTCAGAAAGTGGTCCCGGAATTCAACAATAATCCCAGCGAGGAAAAATATATACTGCAGTCCGACCTCGGTGAACTGGAGTGCTTTCCGGCTAAAAAGGACGGACAGCTGGTTGGTACGGCCATCAGCACGAAAACCAATATCGCCTTCAGCGGATCATTCAGTGTAATGGTCGGGATCGGTCCTGACGGCACCCTGATCGAGACTTCCGTTCTGGAGCACAAGGAGACACCCGGACTGGGAACGAAAATGATGGAGCCGAAATTCAAAAAGCAGTTTGTAGGGAAAAATCCTGCAACCAACAAGATCAAGGTTAAAAAGGACGGCGGTGAAATCGATGCCATCACCGCGGCTACAATCAGCTCGCGCGCATTTTGCGATGCGGTTATGAGAGCCTATAATGCCTATGAAAAAGGAGGACAGAAATGAGCAATTTAAAGCATTTTACCAATGGCATCGTGAAAGAGAACCCTACATTGGTTCTCCTTATCGGAATGTGCCCAACGCTAGCTGTGAGTACATCCGCTATAAACGGCATGGGAATGGGCGTGGCCACAATGTTCGTGCTGACCATGTCGAACCTGGTAATTTCCCTGATCAAAAACCTGGTGCCCAATAAAGTGAGGATTCCGATTTTTGTGGTTGTTATCGCTTCGTTCGTGACAATTGTTCAAATGACCATGGAGGCATTCGTGCCTTCACTATACAAGGCGCTGGGGGTTTTTGTACCGCTGATTGTGGTGAATTGCATTATTCTGGCACGGGCTGAAGCTTTTGCACAAAAGAATACGGTGTTAGCCTCCATACTTGACGGACTGGGTATGGGTCTGGGATTTACCCTGGCCCTGACGATTCTGGGGGCCATACGTGAAATGCTGGGTAACGGGTCGATTTTCAATATCCGTTTTGTCGACGAAAATGCCAGCACCATTCTGATCTTTATCCTTTCGCCGGGAGCCTTTATCGCTCTAGGTTACCTGATTGCTTTGATCAACAGGCTGAAAGGCAATAAATAACCTGAAAATCCGCAAACCATGGAATACATTATCATTTTTATAAGCGCGATACTGGTTAACAATATCGTTTTGGCCAAGTTCCTCGGAATTTGTCCGTTCCTGGGGGTATCCAACAAGGTGGGAACAGCTGCCGGTATGTCGGCTGCGGTTACCTTTGTCATGGTTCTGGCCACCATAGTTACTTTTCTGCTGCAGAAATACGTTCTGGATCCTTTCCATATCGGGTTCATGCAAACCATTGTATTCATTCTGGTGATTGCTGCACTGGTTCAGATGGTTGAAACGATCCTGAAAAAAATATCTCCCAGCCTTTATCAGGCGCTGGGCATCTTCCTGCCTCTGATCACCACCAACTGTGCAGTTTTGGGTATCGCCATCCTCACCATCCAGAACGATTATAACCTGATACAGGGGATCGTTTTCACCGCGGCCAATGCAATTGGATTCGGTCTGGCTATCATAATTTTCGCAGGATTGCGCGAACGACTTGATCTTCAGGGTGTTCCTAAGGGTATGAAAGGTTTCCCGATTTCATTGGTCATGGCCGGAATCCTTGCCATGGCCTTCATGGGCTTCTCCGGTATCGTGAAGTAGAGTACGGTGCGTTTTTTTGTAACTTTGGAAAAGGTTATGAAAAAACTCCTCTTTTTCATATTGCTGGGCTGCATATTGACCCTTGGTGCCAACGGTCAGGGAACCGTGGTTAAAGGGCGCGTGATCGATGCAAAATCACGACAGCCGGTTATTGCAGCCAACCTGGTTTTGCCCGATGGCACCGGAACCTATTCCGTTGAGGATGGGCGCTTTATCCTGAAAATAATAGAGTTTCCGGTGTTGATCCGGATCAGCCATATTTCATACGGAAATTCTGAAATTGAACTGAATTATGCTCCGGATAAGGAGCTGGTTGTTGAGTTGCATGAGCTGGTGAGTGAGATTGGTGAGGTGCAGGTAACCGCAAAAAGGTTACGGATATTGACTGAAAAGGATGATTTTTCCATACAGGATTTCGCTTTCGATAATGAGAACCTCTGGCTGCTGGGGTACACAAATAATCAGGGAAGCAAAGGCAAGCTGTGGCTTTCGGACTGGTTTGGCGATACCCTTTCATCCATTCCGGTTTCCCGCGCTGAATCCTTATACCGGGATGTATTCGGTTCGGTTCACGTTGTTGTGCGCGATTCTGTACATCAGTTATATGCCGGTAGCCGGACGATAGAGGTTCCCTGGTCGGTTGACCGGAATGATTTTTTCACTATGATGGGGCCTATATGTGCCGGATTTGCTGAAAAGCTGGTCTATTCAGATATTAACCTCTGGGAGCAGAAAGCTGAGGTCTTTTACCGGAATAATCTGCTGCCCGGGCCCCAGTTGCTGACGGTTGTGCAGGATGAGGCAGGCCGGCTCGACAGGAAGCTGGAAATGAAGGTTGGGTCAATGTGGCTGGATTTCGGAAGCAAATATCCCGTTAAGCCGGGGACAGGTGTGAGCCGGATTATTCAGAATCCGGTGCGGGTGCCACTCTTTTCATGGCGCGATACCCTGTTCGTAATCAATCTTTATAAGGATTCGCTGTTGTCATACGGTCCGGATGGCCGGTTTAAGCGAGCCGTACCCTTTACCTATTGCAAAGATGCGGTTCTGGGTGGGGTGGATGGTGGCGTGCTGTATAAAAACCTGACCGTTCTGGCCGATCCAGTGGGGCACGGACTGTTTTTGCTGGAGCGCAGGAAATCCAACTGGCTCCTGTTTCCGCTGAATACAGCATATGGTTCCATCGGTGCGCCGGTAATGATCCCGGAATTTCCGGATATGTTCAGGATCACGGTTTTCGGAAATGCTGTGTATTTTCTCTATCCGGAGAAGAAATATCCTTACTATGTGAGATTATACCGTTACCAGCTATAATCTACATCCTGGCAAGCGGCGCAACATCATGACCGGAGAATTCCCCCCTGAGGTACTTATAGTATCCCGTGATGGCAATCATGGCTGCATTATCCATGGTATAAGCCAGTTCCGGTATGTACACATTCCACCTGCGCCTGATGGCTTCGGCCTGGACGGCAGATTTAAGGGCGGAGTTGGCTGATACACCTCCGGCCAGACCGATTTCCCGGATGCCTGTTAGTTTGGATGCCTGGCGGAGTTTATTCAACAGGATCTCAACAATGGTGTATTGAAGCGATGCACATAAACTATTCAGGTTTTTACTGATAAAATCCGGATCTTCCTTCAAATGGTCGCGCAGGAAATACAGGAACGAGGTTTTTAATCCGCTGAAACTGTAATTGAGATCTGAAATTCTTGGCCGGCTGAATGTAAAGGCCAATGGATCACCATCTTTTGCTAATTTGTCGATCACCGGACCGGCAGGATAGGGGAGGCCGATTACTTTGCCGCATTTGTCGAATGCTTCACCCGCTGCGTCATCGATTGTTTGGCCGATAATTTCCATATCAAGATAATCCCTGACGACAAGAATCTGAGTATGGCCGCCAGAGACGAGAAGGCACAGGAAGGGAAAAGAAGGGGGAGGGTTGTCGGTTGTCGGTTGTTGGTTGTCGGTTGGGCGGCGTACGTATAATGCAAGTACGTGGCCCTGAAGGTGATTTACAGCTATCAGGGGGATATTCCGGGCTACGGCGAAGCCTTTTGAAAAAGACGCACCCACGAGGAGCGACCCCATCAAACCAGGACCCTGAGTAAAGGCTACCGCACTGATTTCATTCGGTTTTACTCCCGCTTCCTTCATGGCCAGATCCACCACCGGAATGATATTTTGCTGATGGGCACGGGAAGCCAGTTCCGGGACCACACCGCCGAAAGTTCGATGAACATCCTGATTAGCAATACGATTTGATAGAAGATATCCGTCCCGGACAATTGCCGCGGAGGTATCATCACAGGAAGATTCTATTCCAAGTATGGTAACACTCATATTATCTGCCGGCCCCGACCGTTTTTTTAATAATTTTGAAATGATTTTCAAGGTCAAAAATACTAAAGTTTAAATCCTTGCCTAGCAAAGTTATAAAACGGACATTAGCAGGCTTACTTGTTGTAGTACTCCTTTTAGCTGCTGTTATTATCGTATTGCGCACAGTGGCGGTTCAAACCTGGCTGGTTGACCGCTTGTTTGCCCGTATTGAGAAAAAATATGATGGCAAGCTTACTGTTGAAAAGGTATTGGTCCGCTGGCCCCGCCGCATCGAAATCGTAAACCTGTTGATTCTTGACCCTTTGAATGATACCGTGTTCTATTCTTCATCCATCAATATGTCGGTCAATCATTTTGACCTGGATAAGAACCATCTCGATATGGGCCGTATTTTGGTCGAAAATCCGGTTATGAATTTTAAGGAGCTGCCATCCGGAAAAATGAATTACGAATTGCTGCTGGAGGCAATGAAATCTGAAGATACAACCAGCTCTTCCTCCTCATTTTCACTCTCGGCAAACAACTTTAATTTGCACAAGGGGAGGTTCTTGTATAAGAAATTCGGCAGTATCCCTAAGCCCGGAATGGTGAACTGGGACAACCTGCTGGCTACGGATATTGAAATTGCCGTCAGGCGCTTTCATATGGAAGGCGCCACTATTAGTGCCGGGATCGATGTTCTGTCATTTAATGAGCAGAGCGGATTTTCAATCAATGAGTTCTCTGCAGGATTGGAAGTGGATTCATCGGGGATTAAAACCGACAAACTGATCCTGCTCACGGGCAATAGCCGGATCGAATCGTCAAAGGCTTATGTTACCGGGTTATGGGATCAGTCGGACAATCCTGACAGCCTGATGCTCAATGTTGTTTTAGGTACGGAATCCTATTTGAGCCCAATGGATCTTGCTATATTGTCGGGGTTGAATATCGGCCTGACCACGCCGCTTGAAATCTCCGGGATTTTTACCGGTTCCCCGGAAAATGCGCGCTTTTGGAATGCAAGCCTGAACTGGGACAATCTCATTTCCTTCGATGGCGATCTGGTATACAGATATCCCGGAACGCTGAGCGAAACTTTTTTTGACCTGAACACCCGGTCCTTATCGCTCCATGTTTCAAACCTGGTAAAAGAGGTATTATCCGGACAAATTCCGGGTTTTGAACTGGAAGTTCCCGAACTGATCGGAAATCTGGATGTTGTTGAATACAGTGGGATTTTTACCGGTAAGTTTGATAATTTCATCACCACAGGCAGCTGGTATATTGCAAACAGCGAGATTTCCACCAACCTCCAGGTCAACAAAAACTGGCCGGT
Organism: uncultured Bacteroidota bacterium; assembly: GCA_942493265.1. GTDB lineage: Bacteria > Bacteroidota > Bacteroidia > Bacteroidales > UBA12481 > UBA12481. The sequence goes on along the minus strand of OW818688.1, from coordinate 4,420,088 downwards.
GATGGGATATAATTTCAAGGGATCTGTATCGGCGGTGGAATTCAATCCGGATCTCTGGTTTAAAAAGGTTACCGGTATTTCAGGAATTGAATTCAATATGGATGTTGACGGGATATGGGATGGAGAAAAGGATGTGAAAGCACTGCTCCAGGGCGATATCAACCAGTTTACCATGAACGGCTATAATTTCCATAACCTGAGCATCGATGGTAGGGCAACGGCCCGATGGTTCGACGGATCGCTTAAACTTCGTGATCCGAATGCCGATCTCGATCTTTCGGGCCGGTTTGATTTCGGACAGAAAAGGCCGGTCCTTGACTTCAGCCTGCTAGTCAACAAGGCAGACCTGAATGCCCTGAATCTGGTCAAAAATGATACCATTTCCATTATCAGGGTTGATATGCACGGTACTTTTACCGGAAATGAAATCGATGATATGGATGGGGAGATCCATGTTAAAAATTCAAGTTATACCAATAGCAGGGGAACCATCCCCATCGCTGAACTTACCCTTACCTCACAGCCCGAACTCGGCCGGCGAAAAATTATTCTGTCATCAGAATTTGTGGATGCACGGGTTGTTGGAAATGTTCACCTCGATGATTTAACCGCGCAGGTCCAATCCCTGATTGCACGTTTTATTCCTGCCCTGACGAAAACACAACCAGTAAGGTTTGAACATCTGAATGACTTTGCTTTCAATATTCAGGTAAAAAACGCAACTCCGTTAACGCGTGTTCTGTTCCCCGGATTTCAATGCAAGGATAATACCCGTTTGAGTGGTTTCTATAATGCTCATAACCAGATGATTTCCATTGAGGGTAAATCACCGCAGTTTGTGCTGGGTGGCACTCAGTTTACCGGATTTGACCTGCTTGTTCAATCGAAGGGGGATTCCCTGGTGGTAGCGGGAGATGTGGCGAAAATTCAGCTCGACCGGAATACTGTTTTCGAAAAGATAAACCTGGATGGATCCCTGTCGGGTAACCGGCTGAATACCTTCCTGAACTGGCAAAGCAACGGCACAACCGGAACGCATGGGTCCATCGGATGTACCGGAATCATGTCGCAGAATGTAAATGGAAAACTTCACGGTCAGTTTGATTTCCCTTCAACCGAAATAGTGTTCAATGACAGTATCTGGCGGATGGATCCCTTCAGGATCACGGCAGATAATGAAAAGATTGAAATTGATCATTTCCTTCTGAGCCATAATATTGAGAACCTGGGAATCAAAGGGGTTGTATCCCTCAGTCCGGCTGATACTCTGTTTGTAGCATTCAACAAGGTCAACCTGATAAACCTGACCAGGATTGCAGGATCTGAAGATTTCCGGCTGCGGGGCAGCATGACCGGTTCGGCCAGATTGTATGATATGAGAAATAAGGCGAAATTTCTTGCCGAGGTGCATATCGACAGTCTTTCCATTAATGATCAGCCAATGGGACAGGCAACTTTATCGAGCCGAAGTGAGGGAACCGGGGAGCCTTTGAAAATCAATGCGCTGATTCAGCGGGGCACCATAAGAACCCTGGAATTGAATGGTCAGTATAATCCTGCAAATGAGGGTCTGGATTTCAATCTCACTGTCGACAAGCTCCGGATGGATATTGCCAATCCATTTGTGGAATATGAGCTATTGGATGTTAAGGGACTGGCAACCGGAAAGGTGAAAATCGGAGGTACACTTAAGGTGCCGCTGCTCAATGGTAATTTGATGATGCAAAAGGGTTCATTCATAGTTAATTACCTGAATACCAGATTTTATTTCACACATAATGTGGTAATTACACCCGATGCTTTTACCATTACCGATATGAAGGTTGAGGATGAGGAAGGCAATATTGCACATGTTACAGGGGCGGTAAGTCATAAAAGTTTCAATAACATCCGTTTGGATTTTGATCTGGATTTTACTGATTTTGTGATGCTTAACGAAATTGAATCCAGAAATTACGGATACTGGGGCCGGGCCTATTGTACGGGAGTTGGTTCCCTTAGAGGCCCGCTGCGCAGTCTGGTTATCGACGTTTCTGCCCGGTCAAGCCCGAAAACGAAATTTTTTATTCCTGTTTATACAACCGATGAAGCTCGGAAGATGGATTTTGTGACCTATATTCAGAAACAGCCGGAAGAGGTTGAAAAGGATCTTCTCGATTTTTCAGTGGAAGACAACAGGGGATATGAGGTTAACCTCTATGGTGCAACCGTGAATATTGACCTGGAGGTTACTCCAGATGCGGAGGTTGAGCTTATTTTCGATTCCAAGGTGGGTGATGTAATTCATGCCACGGGCAGCGGCAATCTCAGGATCTTTATTCCGCCAACATCCGGATTCACCTTAACAGGGGATTATACCATTGAGCAGGGAGATTATCAGTTCACCCTGCAGAACATGCCGGTTAAGAAATTGAAAATTGAGCCGGGAGCCACCCTTAAATGGACCGGTGATGTATCGAATGCTGAGCTCGACATTGATGCCGTTTACCGCACCAAGGCATCTCTTTATGACCTTTTGCAGGATGAAACCAATCCTGATCTGACTCAGCGGATTCCGGTAGAGTGCCATTTACTGATGACAGGGTACCTCGAGGTGCCGAATTTTGATTTTAATATTGTTTTGCCGCCGACGAGTAATGATCTTGCGCGGACCCAGTTGCAGAATCTTACCAAAGAGGAGTTGAATAAGCAGGTTATTTCCCTGCTCATCCTGAATCGTTTTACGCCCTTGCAGGGTACTGGCAGTGGCACGGCCAGGGGATATGAAAATGCCGGACTTTCAACAACCACGGAGGTTTTATCAAATCAGCTGAATTACTGGCTTTCACAGATCAGCAAGGATTTTGATGTGGGATTTAAGTACCGGCCGGGCGATCAGCTGACCAGTGATGAGGTGGAAGTGGCTCTGTCAACACAATTTCTGAATAACCGGATGACTCTTAACGTCAACGGTAATTATGATGTGCGCCAGTCTACAACAAATACCAGTCAATTGGTTGGTGACGTGGAAGTTGAGTACAAAATAAAGCAGTCGGGCAAAGTAAGGGTTAAGGTTTTTACGCGTGCAAATGATCACTTATTGTACGAATATGCTCCTTATACACAAGGAGTTGGTATGTTTTATCGCGAAGAGTTTGATACGTTCGGCGAACTTGCCCGGAAATATCGTGATAAGTGGTTCCGGAAATAGGCGTTAACAACTCGTCTGAAAACCGGTTATACTAAACAGGTCACTTGGTTCGTTTTTTCCATACTTTTATTGGGATAACTAATTTCAAAAATCATGAGTTTGAGTTTAATTCTTCTGTCAGGATTTCAGGCGGCTGCTACCGGCGCCCCGGCAAAAACCATCGACCAGAGTTTATCTGTTTGGGAACTTACCCAAAAGGGTGGCTGGATTATGTTTCCCATTTTCTTCCTGTCCATTCTGGCGGTCTATATTTTTGTTGAACGATATTTTGCCATCCGCAAGGCAAGCATTGAGGATCAGAGTTTCATGAACCGCGTGCGTGAGTTTATTCATGACGGAAAGATCGAAGCAGCCATAAGGTTGTCACAATCAACCAATACACCGGTATCCAGGATGATTGAAGTTGGTATCTCTCGTATTGGCCGGCCAATGGCGGATGTGAATGTTGCCATTGAAAATGTTGGCAGGCTTGAGATTTATAAGCTTGAAAGGGGCCTGGCCACCCTGGGTGCTGCAGCTGGTGCCGCTCCGATGCTTGGATTCCTCGGCACCGTTCTGGGGATGATCCGTGCTTTTTATGATATGTCGCTTGCCGGCAGCACCATCGATATCGGCATTCTTTCAGGAGGTATCTATACCGCTATGGTTACCACCGCAGCCGGTTTGATGGTAGGTATTCCGGCATACTTCTTTTACAATATTCTGGTTTCAAAAATTGAAACGGTTGTATTCATACTCGAAACCCGTTCCTCTGAATTCATGGATCTCTTGAATGAACCGGCTAAGTAGGTATTGAAAAAAGCAGAATAATGGCAATTAAAACACGAAATAAGATTACTCCGGAGTTTAGTATGGCTTCGATGACGGATATCGTATTCCTGCTGCTGCTCTTCTTTATGATCAGCACCACCATGATCAGTCCGAATGCATTGAAACTGCTGCTTCCGAGAAGTGACGGGCAGGTTTCCGACAAGCCGATCACTACTGTATCCATAACCAAGGACCTGCAGTTTATGCTGGAAAAGTCGCCCATTGAGTTTGATAAACTCGAAGGCGCCCTGCGCGTGAGATTTGATGGTGTTCCTGAAGAGGAACGGGTGATCAGCTTGCATACCGACCGCACCGTGCCTATTGAGGAGGCTGTAAGGGTAATGAATATAGCTAAGGACAACAAGTACAAGTTGATTTTAGCCACTGTGGCGAAATAGATGGAAGAAACCGCCAAATACAGGGGATTGATTGCTACAGTGCTTTTTCATGCAGCCATTATAGCCATGTTGCTCTTGCTTCGGTTATATGGTACTGCCAAATTGCCTGATGCAGAAGGGATTATCATTAACTTCGGTACTGATGCCGCAGGAATGGGCGATCTGGAGCCTGAACAGCAGGAATTCAACCAGCCCGATCCTCCGGCACGAACCGTTGCTCCCCCGATCAAAACAAAACCTGTAAAGGAAAAAGTGAAGGAAACGGCCCCGAAATTACTGACCCAGGAAACTGAAGCGGCTCCAACCTTGAAGAAACAGGACAACGAGAAGGACATTCTGGAGAAAAAGAAGCTCGAGGAGAAGAAGCGTCTGGAGCAGGAAGAACGAGAAATGCAGCGCCAGGCTGACCTTGAGCGGCAGAGGATCGAGGCCGAGGAGAAACGACAGGCGGATATCGAAAATCAACGGATCGAAGCCGAGCGTAAAAAGGCTGAACAGCAGCAATCCCAGGTAAATGCGATAAAAGGCCGGATGGGCAAGTCGTTCGGCGGGAATTCAACGAATCCCGGAACGCAGGGTCAGGGCACCTCTCAAACGACCGGAAACCAAGGTGATCCAACCGGTTCGGTTGATTCCAAAAACCAGGGTCCCGGAGGCGGCAAGGGTGCCGGAATCTCCTATAGCCTCACCGGTAGAAATGTGATCGGTTCACTGGCTAAACCAGACTATACAGTGAACGATTATGGCGATGTTGTAGTCACCATTACCGTTAACAAGGAGGGCGATATCATAGCCGCGGTGCCGGGTGCAAAGGGAACAACCACCACAAATTCCACTTTGTGGGAGGCTGCAAGAAAGGCTGCCATGTCGGCTAAATTCAACCGGGTAACCAGCACGGATGCACCGGTATATCAGAAAGGTACGATTACCTATAAGTTCAAATTGCTGTAATCAGGAGAATATCCACCTGAAAACCCCCAGCAAATCCATACTGGCCAGGAAAAGTACGACCAGCAGGATAATCTGAATAAATTTTGTTCCTCGTTTAACTGCCACCCTTGCCGCAACAAAGGCCCCGATCATATTGCCAGCGGCCAGGGTGAGGCCAACGATCCAGTTTACCTGATTATTGAAAATGAATACGATCAGGGCAAACGGGGTGTATAGTGCAACGATCAGGTTCTTAAAGGCATTGGCTTTCATCAGATTCATGCCGGCTCCCATCACCAATCCGGCAAGCAGAAAAAATCCGACGCCTGCCTGAATAAATCCTCCGTATAAACCGATGCCGAAAAATATCAGGATTTGCCAGAAGGTGGGCTTTTCACGATGTTTTCCGGCATGACCCCTGATCCAGGATTCGGGTTTCAGAATGATCAGGAAAAACATCACGATCATCAGAACCCCGATCATACGCCTCATCATCAATTCATTCAGGTCAACTGCCAGCATGGCCCCGATCACGGATCCAACCACAGCTGGTACCGAGAGCCATATACCTTCCTTAAATTCTATCACTTTCTGATTACGGAAGCTGCCGGCACCAACCATGGATTGCAGCAGAATAGCCACACGGTTGGTGCCGTTCGCAACATTTGCAGGAAGTCCGATGTACATCAGCAACGGCAATGAGATCAATGATCCCGAGCCTGCCAGGGTATTGATGAAACCCACCAGTATACCTGTTACAATCAGCAGAGGGTAGATATACCAGTGAAGCATGGAGGAGTTGTCGGTTGTCGGTTGTCGGTTGTCGGTTGTCGGTTATCGGTTGCTATTCCAAAACCAGGCGGGAAACTGAAACATTACCTCCTGTTGTTACTTTAACCAGATAAATCCCTTTAGGTTCTTTTGAAAGGTTGAAGGATTTTTGCCAGATACCGGTTTGTCCTGTAATTGTTTCATTCAAAACGATCCGGCCGGAAATATCCAAGAGCGTGAGGGTTGAATTCGACGGATTATCGAGTTTGACTTCAAACCGGCCGTGGGTTGGATTCGGGAAAACTTTCATGCCATCGGAAACAATCGACTGGTTGCCAACTGAATTGGTGTAGCTGGGTGCCCAGGTTGTGGTAAACATTCCGCGACCGTGAGTGGCAGCGAGTACCATGTTGTCGGATTTCCGGAATTTGAGCATGTCGGTACGTACATTGGCAAGACCAGCGTTGTCCGGACTCCAGATAACGTTCTGCGCGAGAATGTTGTCGGTTGTCCAGATGCCTGCTTCAGTAGCCAGCATAACCTGTTTCCCGGATTTCGGATGGAAGATCCCCCACCGAACGGGCATGTCGGGTAGATTGGCTTCCACATTTTTCCAGGTGGCTCCTCCGTTTACGGTAAGCCAAACCGACGGTACCCCGTAATTTGAAAAGGTAACCAGCAAAGTATCTTCAGAAGCAGCAATATCGATACTGGAAATGTTTGCAGTGGGGAATTCTTCCGGTGTGATATCGGTGAGTGTTCCGGTATGGGCTGCATCTGTAAATTTGAATATTTTCCCGGCTTCGGTTCCGATAAATATATTCGGCTGGCTTGCCGGCGACCATTCCGACCACTTGATATTGGAGTACGGCACCTCGGAATGAGTGGCCAGCTGTTTTCCGGTATTGCTGCCGGTTATCCCGGTGGCCGAAACATTCATTACATGCAGGGTGTTAAGGTATTGAAGCTGCTCATTGGCTCCGTTGACAAATAAAATATTGTTTTTCCAGTCATAATCCATCGGGCTGACAAACGTACCCGTTCCAAGTCCTTTATATCCTGCTCCCTGCGGGTCACCTTCTTTAGCTCCAGAATACAGGTAAATGGCATTGTGATAAACAGTTGTCATCTGGATGGATGGCTCGTTCTGGTCGATAAAACAAAGAGCCCCGTCGCCGCCTGAAAGCATGTCCCTGAATGTAGGGGTATTTCCGCGCTTATAAAAAATGGTCCCGTTGTCCTGTAATCCGCCCATAAAATGAATCGAACCGGCATCCGGATGCATGGCGCATGAGTAATACTGGAGTGTGCTGTAGCCGTTGGCAATCTCAAAAAATTTCATGCCGGTATCTGGTGCGCTTGCGGTGCGGGTGCTGAAAACTCCTCCGTCGGTTCCGATAAACAATTCCGTGTCAGATCCCGGTTTATACTTTATCACATGGATATCAGCATGAACATAATCATCAGCGCCGTTACCATACATTTCTGCCCAGTCGGATAGTTTGGTCCAGGTGGTTCCTCCGTTGGTTGTTCTCCAGGTATCGAGTCCGCCTACCCATATGATATTAGGATTCAGCGGGCTAACCGTGATAACAAATGCATGCCAGGCCAATGAGGCAAATCCGCCGGGGAAATTCACCTCGGACCAGGTTGCTCCCTTGTCGGATGTTTTCAGCAGGAACTGGCAGCCATACCCGATAAATTTATCTGACCGTACATAACCTGATGCCACGATGGCAAAAACCATATTCGGGTTTGAAGGGGCTTTGCTCAGCATGACCCTGCCCGGGTATTTATTGACTGATTCAGCCAGAATCCTCTGCTGGTAAGTATTGTTAACCGTCCAGCTCAGTCCGTCGTCGGATGAGAGTATGCAGGCGGCACCTGAACGTTCGTTGTCAGTAACCTCCGCATTGACTCCGTAGGTTGTTCCGATAAAGATCATGGAGTTGTCGGCATTGGTTTCAATGTCGGAGGGGGCATAGGAATAGTCCTTTCCGGGGATATTCGGCAGAACCTGTGTCCAGGTAAGTCCGTTGTCGGCCGAGCGGTATAATCCGTTCGTTGGGGTTGCCTGATGGGCAACACCCTTGTAAACACCCGATACAACCCCTGCATAGATAACACAAACACCGGCTTCATCCCTGACGAGGATATCGGTTACATAAGGCCAGTTTTGGGTAGATGGTATCGGCGACCAGGTTTGTCCGCCGTCGGTCGACCGCATGATGCCGGTTCCCCTGCCGGATGATTCCCTGTAAATGATCAGGGCCGTCTGGCTTTCGCCGGTACCCACGTAAAAGGTTTGCTTGTTGTTCGGATCATAGGTCATGCAGCTGATTGCCAGGTTCGACCAGAAGTCGTTGACCGGTGTCCAGGAGCCGTTACCCGACGGATCGTTGTTAAACCAGAGTCCGCCGGTTACCGATCCTGCCCATAATTTCATTCCGGTGGCATCATTCGGATCGAACATCAGTGTTCTGGTTCGCCCGCCCATGTTGGTGGGTTGTGCTGTCCAGCTGAGTTGTTCCATGCCGGATTTGAGTCCGGAAAGTGCATCTGCGGCCTGATTGGCAGCTATGATGCGCTCGCTGGGAACCGCCTTGATTGCGGGATCCAATGTTTTGATATAATCGGCAAAGGCGGCTTCATCAGGGCGATCCAGTCTTACTTTGGCGGACCCGTTTTTTGAATCCTGTCCTGCTGACGGCAATGCCCGGTATTCCGAAACCAGGAATTTTTCATATTCCCGGCGGTAGTCCTTTTTGGAATTAACCGTGATCAGAACGATCGCTGCAGCGGATAATACAACAGTTCCTGCTGCAAAAATTAAATTTTTGATTTTCATTTTTTGCTCCTTGTAAAAACAATAATTATCAATCAGCAAACATTGGCAGTCCGCCCATCATGCCATTAACCTCTTTTTTTGTCCGGAGGATCAGCTCCTCGTTGGTAATATCAGTAATGACCCGGTCGATCAGACTGACAATCTGCTCCATATCCGATTCCCTGAGTCCGCGCGTGGTGATTGCCGGAGTTCCAACCCGAAGGCCGGAAGTCTGGAAAGGCGAGCGTGAGTCGAACGGAACCATATTTTTGTTCACGGTGATATCTGCCCTGACCAATGCATTTTCAACCTGTTTTCCGGTGATTTCCGGCACTTTGGTGCGCAAATCTATGAGCATGCTATGGTTGTCGGTACCACCCGATATCACTTTATATCCTTTATTCATAAACGATGCGGCCATAACAGCAGCGTTTTTCTGTACCTGCTTCTGATAAACAGTGAATTCTGGACTCAAAGCTTCGCCGAAAGCAACTGCCTTGGCAGCAATGATATGCTCAAGAGGTCCGCCCTGGATGCCCGGAAATACTGCAGAATCAATCAGGGATGACATTTTACGTATTTCACCTTTTTTAGTTGCAATTCCCCATGGATTTTCGAAATCCTTACCAACCAGGATGATTCCTCCGCGCGGACCGCGCAGGGTTTTATGGGTTGTGGAGGTTACGATATGGGCATACTTCACCGGGTTGCTCAACAAACCCGCTGCGATAAGTCCTGCCGGATGTGCCATGTCAACCATCAGGATGGCGCCGATCTGATCAGCAATGGCACGCATTCTTTCGTAATCCCATTCCCTGGAATAGGCCGATGCTCCCGCTATAATCATCTTAGGCTTTTCGCGAAGGGCAACTTCTTCCATCATCTCATAATCAACCCGGCCGGTTTCTTCTTTAACACCATAGGCAACCGGACGATAAAGCAAACCCGAACTGTTTACCGGGGATCCGTGTGATAAGTGGCCGCCATGTGAAAGGTCGAGACCCATAAAGGTATCACCGGGTTTCAGTACTGTGAGGAAAACAGCCATGTTGGCCTGAGCGCCTGAGTGGGGCTGAACATTGGCATATTCGGCCTGGTATAATTGTTTCAGCCTGTCGATAGCAATCTGTTCGGTTTCATCAACCACTTCACATCCGCCATAGTAACGGTGCCCGGGGTAACCTTCAGCATATTTGTTGGTTAGTACGGAGCCCATGGCTTCCAATACCTGATCACTGACAAAGTTTTCTGATGCAATCAGTTCAATTCCGTTTTTCTGACGTTCCTGTTCCTTGATGATAAGGTCGAAAATTGCTGTATCTCTTTTCATAACCAATGAATTACTAATTATTTGGACCGCTAAAGATAGAGATTCCCACTGAATTGGCCGACGGGGATTTTTAAAAAAATAGGATAAAAGCAGTAAAACCTGAGTCACAACGGTTAACTTTAACCCGCACTAGGAGTGGGTATGAGCGCAAAGACGAAGAAGACATATAATTTGTTGGTCAGATTCCTTCGGTGGAGGATCCGGAATATTTCAAACCGGAACTTTTTCCTGGCCGTAGCCGTTGTAATCGGTCTCCTGTCCGGGTTTACGGCCGTATTGATGAAAAACGGCGTGTACTTTATCAGGACTTTCCTTACGCACGGTTTCTCCGCCGAGATGCATAATTACTGGTTCTTTGTTTATCCTGCGGTTGGCATCGCAATAGTAGTTCTACTCGTGCATTACGTGTTAAAGGTGAGGATCGGACTGGGCATACCGGTTATCTTGCATGCGATCTCCGGGACCAAGGGGGCGATCAAACCCCACCATATGTTTTCATCCGCCCTGACCAGTACACTCACGGCAGGTTTCGGTGGTTCTATCGGTTTGGAGGGCCCGGCAATACTTACGGGCGGTGCCATGGGTTCCAACCTGGGGCAACTTTTGCACCTTAATTATCGTCAGATTATCCTGCTGATCGGATGTGCCGTGACCGGAACTCTTGCAGCCCTCTTCAAAGCCCCTATAGCAGCGATCATTTTTACCATTGAGGTGCTGATGCTCGATCTTACCCTCTCTTCACTGGTGCCGTTGCTGCTTGCATCGGTTAGCGCAACCCTCGTTTCTTTTCTGCTTCTGGGCCAGGATGTGCTGATTTTAATGAAGATCGCTGAAGTTTTCCATCTGAAGGATGTGCCGCTGTTTATTCTGCTCGGAGCATTCACCGGATTGGTATCGCTCTATTTCAGTAAAGTGATCGGGGGGGTCGACGACCTTTTTAAAAAAATCCGGTCGAAATGGACGCGCTGGTTTGTGGCCGCAGGATTATTGGGGGTGGTCATCTTCCTGTTTCCAAGTTTATACGGTGAAGGTTATGATTCCATTAACCGTGCCCTGAATAGTGATCTCGGATTCATTTTTGATAAATCAGGTTATTATACCTTTTCGGGTGAAGCAGGTGCCACTATCCTGATTCTGATTGTACTGATGCTGATGAAAGTTTTGGCCACTGCGCTCACTATCGGGGCAGGCGGCATCGGCGGCATCATTGCGCCTAGCCTGTTTACCGGTATGGCCGCAGGGTTAGTGTTCGGCTCCGTTTTCAATTACTTTTTTGAATCGGATGTTTCGCTGGTTTTATTTGCCCTGCTGGGGATGTCAGGAGTGTTTGCCGGTGTTTTACACGCCCCGCTGACCAGTATATTCCTGTTGGCGGAAATCACTTTGGCCTATAACCTCATCGTTCCGTTAATGATCACGGCGGGAGTCTCCTTTATAACCATCAGGCTTTTTCAGCCGGTATCCTTTTATCATATCCAGCTGGCCAAACGAAAACAACTGTTTACACAGGATAAGGACAAAATTGTGCTATCACTGATGAAGGTGGATAAACTCATCGAAACCAATTTTACCCCGATAAAACTCGATGCCAGTCTGGGCGATCTGGTAAAAGTCATTGCCGTATCCAAGCGAAACCTCTATCCGGTTATCGATGATGAAAATAATTATTACGGGGTGCTGAATATGGATAACGTGCGGGAGATCATGTTTAAAACAGAATTGTACGACTCCATTTTCATCCGTAACCTGATGGTAAAATCGCAGGTTACCATCGCCCCCGGCGAAAGTATGGAGGATGTTGCGCACAAATTCCATCAATCCAGCGGGTTCAATATCCCGGTGCTTTCCAATGGCCAGTATATCGGTTTTATCTCCCGGGCCAGGCTGTTTTCTTCGTACCGGCAACTATTGAAAAAGTGGAGCGAAGACTGAAATGGCCGGGAAAAACATATTCAGCCTGCTGACAGGCAAAACCTCCGGACGGCAACTCATATTCATTCTGGCCGTCGCCATTGGGTTGCTTAGCGGTTTAGCCGCCGTTGTACTCAAAAATGCGGTCCATTATACCCATGTTTTTCTGACCAGCGGATTCCGGGTTTCGGAGGCTAACTGGTTGTACCTGCTTTATCCGCTGGCCGGACTGTTACTCACTGTACTGTATGTTAAATATCTGGTTAAAGACTCTATCTCTCACGGAATCAGTAATATATTGTATGCCATCAGTAAGAAAAACAGTTTACTGAAAAGGCATAACATGCATACTTCCATGGTGGCCAGTACTTTAACGGTGGGGTTTGGCGGATCTGTTGGACTGGAAGCCCCGATCGTACTAACAGGCTCCGCTTTCGGGAGCTGGCTCGGACAGCGTTTTCACCTGAACTACAAGTCAATCACCCTGCTGGTAGCCTGTGGAGCTACCGGAGCCGTTGCCGGAATTTTCAAGGCCCCCATTGCCGGAGTGCTTTTTGCACTGGAAGTTCTGATGCTCGACTTAACGATGGCCTCCATGCTGCCGTTGATGATATCAGCCGTTACCGCAACTTCGGTTGCCTGGCTTTTTATGGGTGATTCGGTTTTATTTGCCTATTCCCTCACTGATGTTTTTACGGTTTCGGAATTGCCTGCATTTCTGATGCTGGGTGTTTTTTGCGGGCTGATTTCCATCTATTTCACCATGGGATTGAGGTTGGTAGAGGGAAAGATGGATACGATAAAATCGGTATGGATCAGGTGGATAACCGGCGGACTGATTCTTGCATTGCTGATCGTTATTTTTCCTCCACTTTACGGGGAGGGATATGATGCACTGCATAGCCTGCTGATGGGAAATCCGGGTGAGATACTGGCTAAAAGCTGGTGGTTCGATAAAATTCAGGATCCGATGATTTTTCTCGGGGCCATTCTGGGGATTATTCTGGTTAAGGTGATCGCCACCGCTGTAACTACCGGTGCCGGTGGAGTGGGAGGGGTATTTGCCCCGAGTCTTTTCCTGGGTGGATTGAGCGGATTTTTTCTTGCCAGGCTTCTGAATACGTTCAGCGTGTTCAATGTTTCTGAAACCCATTTCACTCTGGTGGGAATGGCAGGTGTTATGTCGGGTGTGATGCGGTCGCCACTGACGGCTATGTTTCTGATTGCCGAAATCACGGGAGGATATGTATTGATCATCCCCCTGATGCTAACCGTGGCTATCGCAGTCATCACCGCTCAACTGGTTGAACCTCATTCTGTTTATACCCGACGGCTTGCACAGCGGGGTGAACTCATTACCCATAATAAGGATAAGGCCACCTTTACCCGGATGAATATCAAGGGATTGATCGAGCATGATATTCTCCCGGTATCGCCTGATCAAACGCTGGGTGAGCTGGTTCAGGTTGTGGCAGATTCCACCCGGAATGTTTTTCCGGTGCTGGATTCATCCGGAAAATTTCTGGGACTCATCATCATGGAACGGCTGCGTCCGGTGATGTTCAAAACGGAACAATATCAGACTACCCGGTGCAGCGACCTAATGTATATGCCTGAATATCTGGTTGAAGTGAGTGATTCTGTTGAACAGATAGCACAGAAAATTCAAGCATCAGGCAAGTATATCCTGGTTGTTCTGGATCAGGGGAAATACATCGGATGCGTTAGCCGCGCACGCGTTTTCTCGAAATACCGGGAAATGATGAAAGAGATGTCGGAGGATTGATAATCAATCCTTCACACACCTTACCGAAATAGCATAAGCCTTCTTGTAATTGTAAATGAATGTGTTGGCGTAGTCGTATCCGATTGTCAGGTTATAGGCTTCACGGCTGTTGTATTCCGTTGAGGAGAAGAACTGCGCATAATATCCGATACCGGCATACAGACCGGAATCATACCTGCGACCTCCCGGCAGGGCTGTAAATCCTACCTCATTGGTTGCGGCAACATTCACGTCTTTCCACACCAGTTTCTCATAATCCTTGAGTTTACCTCCGGCGATTTCAGGTCCGCCAATGGAATTCACCATGGTTTCGAATTCGGTGATGGTTGGCAGGTGCCAGCCATTCGGGCATGCGCGCATGGCAGCATCCCAGGTGTATAATTTCCCGTAGGTTTCGCACCGGGGCAGATTGTCCTCATAACAGTAACTGCCTTCCCCTGCATCATAGCGCAGGTTTTCAGCCATCCACCAGGCACTTCCGATCTGTATTGCCTGATAGGTTTTGCCATCACGTTCATCGGTGATGGTCTGGAAATGAAGGTCATAGGTTGAGAAGCTCCAAACCGGACCTTCCGTGATGTTCCCTTTGGTATCCCTGGCACGGATTTTCCAGTAGTAGGTGGTTCCGTATTCGAGGGTGCCCGGACTGAAAGTTCCGAACATCTGACTGGCGATAAACTGAACAGGGGGATTGGTTTTACCAAAGAAACAGGTGAAAAACATCGGATCCCCGTCAGGATCGCTGCTGCTCCATTTCATCCAGGGCTTAACAGTGAGCGTTACCGCTCCATTAGCGGGAATGGGTTCAAAAGGCGCCTCGGGAGGCAGGTTTGAGCTGCTTACCACCAAGGGCATTTTCACGGTGTCAGTCAATCCGCGTGGGTCCTTTGCCACCATCACCACTTCATAATTACCTGATTTGGTATATTTATGATCACCTTTTTTACGTGTTGCATACTGGGTATCGAAAATGCCATCACCTTCCCAGTCCCAGATGACCAGTACGGTTTCAATCTTATCATCAGGATCTGTGGTGGCAGAGCCATCCATTACAAAAATCGTTTCATCATTTCCGGTAACCGGATCGATAGTAAATTGAGCTACAGGAGGTTGGTTTTCCTGTGTGCAGGATTGCCATAAAAGCATAAAAACAGATACCGACAGGGAGGTGATCAGCAGAGTATACCTTTTCATAGTAAAATCAGTTTAGGCAAAGTTACGATTATGGTTTAAAGATTTATGAAAAGCTGTGAAGGATTGAAAAAATCAAAATTCTGTGTTGAATCTCACTACCTTTGATCACCAAACCGATTCATTATGCTGAAAATCCTGCTCGCCTTCTCTATTGTGCTGCAATTGATTGCAGCGGGGATAGCACTAAAATTATTCAGCGTTACCAAATATGCGCTGTCGTGGATTTTGATTACAATCGGATTCCTCCTGATGGTCATTCTTCGGTTTATTGAGTTTTTGCCTTTTATCAGCGACTTTAAGCCCGATTATTTCAGGGAACTTTATATCTGGATGGGTGTTATCACCTCGGTTTTCTTTGCTACCGGGGTTTATCTGATTCAGCAGATCTTTAATTACATGAAAAAAGTGGAGATTGAAAGAAGAAAAACCGAACGGCGTTTCCTTACGGCCATCATCCAGACCGAAGAGGCCGAGCGTACCCGGATTGCCAAGGATCTGCACGATGGAATGGGACCGCTGCTGAGCGCGGTGAAAATGTCGGTTTCAACCCTCGAGCAACTGGCAACCGACCAGCAAAGTCTCCGGATCATCCGCAATGCCACCGAAACGGTCGACGAAGCCATCCGCAGCCTGAAGGATATTTCCGATCACCTCAGTCCGCATGTATTGGCCAATTTCGGATTGATCCGGGCATTGGCCAATTATGTGAGCAAAATTGTTCAAACCGGTCAGCTGGAAATTGATTTCCAGACAAAGCTCAGGCAGGAACGATTTGATGAAAATATCGAGGTGGTCATCTATCGCATCTCCAGTGAGCTGATTCATAATACCATACAGCACTCTCAGGCTACTAAGGCCAGTCTTTCGCTGAAACATGAAAACGGCGAGCTGCTGATGGAATATCAGGATAATGGCATCGGATTCGAGGCCGACCGCACCATGAAGGAAAAAGACCGGGATGGTGCCGGGCTGACCAATATCGAATCCCGTATAAAATCACTGAAAGGGGAACTGGTGGTGGAATCGAAACCTGGCTTGGGTATCAGGGTTTTTATTAAAGTTAAAGCAACAAAGAAGTGATGAAAAACAGAGTGATGCTGGTCGACGACCACAAACTTTTCCGGAAGGGGTTGAGGATGCTGATTGATTCACTCAACCGCTTTGAGGTTGCCGGGGAGGCCTCCACCGGAGTTGAATTTCTGAATCTGCTCGACCAGAGCCAGCCTGATATCGTGATGCTGGATATCGCCATGCCCGAAATGGACGGGATTGAAGCCGCCCGTTTGGCATTAGCCAAATACCCGGATTTAAAGATCATTACTCTGAGCATGTTTGGCGAACAGGACTATTACTTTAAAATGGTTGATGCCGGAGTTAAAGGGTTTTTGTTAAAAAATTCGGATTTCACCGAGGTTAAGATGGCCTTGGAAACTGTTATGGAAGGGGGCAATTATTTCTCCAGGGAGCTGCTGATGAATCTGGTGAATTCCCTGAAAAATTCACCGGAAGAATGCACCCCGGATTCTCTGTTATCGGATCGTGAAAAGGAAATTATCCTGTTGATCTGCAAGGGGATGTCGACTCAGGAAATTGCCGATTCACTCTGTTTGAGCAAGCGCACCGTCGACAGTCACCGCGCAAATATCCTGCTCAAGACCAGCTGCCGCAACACGGCCAGTCTGGTGGTATATGCCATCAAGGAAAAGCTGGTGGAGCTTTAGGCAGTTTCTCGCATCGTCGCAGCCAAACCCGGCTATCCGTATTAATACGGAGCAGATTCGGTACGTCTGTCATCTTTTTCCGGTATTCCTTCTCTACCGAAAGCGCTGTGAGTGTTGTAGTTTTGTTAGCAAATGAACACTGGAAAGCTTTCCGGACAAATCGTTGCCGATCCGCGTTACCATGAGGCCTGCCGCTCCTGCATGAATTGTGGCGTGTGCACTGCAATTTGCCCTGCAGCAGGCTATTACGATTACGATCCCCGGCAGATCATGAACCTGGTGAAGGACGCTGATGAGGAAACCTTAACTGAACTCCTGAGCTCGGATCTGATCTGGTATTGCGGACAATGCATGAGCTGTAAACCCCGCTGTCCGCGTGGCAATGTTCCCGGTGCCCTGATCCAGATACTCAGGGCGGTATCCATCAATAACGGCCTGTTTAGCCACTCAGTTCTGGGAAGGCAGCAATTGTCCATTAAAAGGTCGATCGGCCATAATATCCTCGAAACCGGCTATTGTATCCATCCTACCCGGGTTGATCCGGAAATGCACCCGGAACAGGGACCGGTATGGGCCTGGATGTCGGATAATGCCGATCAGGTTTACAGCCGTTTCGACAGTGGATATGATAAATCAGGTCCTGGCCTGCTTCGGCGGATGAGCCCCGAGGCACTGGGCGATCTCGACAGGATCTTTGAGGTTACGGGATGCAAGAAATTGTGGGAAAATATTGAAGGCGGATCCGTTTTATGACAAAATACTGGAAAGATTATCAGAAAGATATCGCAGAGGATGATTATTTCTATGTGAGGAGCTGTATCCGGCAGAATTTTTTTCCGGGTGCGGAGAATCTTTTCATGGATATTCTGCGGAATAAACTCGGGAAAAGAGTTTTTGAAGATCCCGATCATACCACCTGCACAGGGATCGGATATCATACGGATGTGGTTCCGCTGGAAACTACCATGACTGTGGTAGCCCGCCAGTTTGCCCTGATGAAAGAGAAGGGTTTCCGGAATCTGGTGGTTTCCTGTGTGACTTCCTTCGGCTTGTATTCGGAGATTATCGACCTGTGGAAGCATCAGCCGGAATTGAAGGAAAAGATAGCCGGATATCTGGCTGAAGCAACCGGCCGGGTCTTTACAGAGCCTGCCAACATGGTTCACGCTTCGGATATCCTGTATAAATACCGGGAGGAGATTGCCGCCCTCGCAAAATTTAAACTGGTGAATAAGCATACCGGCGAGCCGCTGAAAGTGGTCGACCATATTGGCTGTCACTATGCCAAGACTTTCCCCGAAAGGGGAGTGGGCGGATCGGAGTTTCCGAAGGTACTAACCGGACTCATCACTGCCTGGGGCGGAAGCACGGTGGATTATCCTGAGAGGAGGCATTGCTGTGGTTTTGGTTTCCGGCAATATATGGTTCAGGCGAACAGGGGGTATTCAATTGCCCAGTCCAAAATCAAGCTGGAATCCATGCAGCCTTATGAATCCGACCTGATTGTGGCCAATTGCCCCGGATGCGCCATGTTTCTGGATCGCTGGCAGTATACGCTCGAAGAGTCGGAAGGATCGGTTTACGGACAAAACGGTAAAAAGATCCCTGTTGTAACCCATGAGGAGCTTGCGGGGATCGTGCTCGGATATGATCCGTGGGAAATCGGGCTGCAGACCCATCAGGTACCGGTTGAGGAGCTGCTTGATAAAATTGGTATGGAGTATAATCGTGAATTGAAATATGCCGACCGCCAGGGCAACCTGATCGGTGAACCGGAAATGATTAATCAGATCACATGTTAAACGGGAAAGCGAATAGGATAGCAGTTGTCGGGTCCGGTCCGGCAGGGGCCGCAGCAGCGATTTCAGCCGCAGCCATGGGGATCGCGGTCGATTGGTACGATAAAGAGATCCACCCGGGTGGTAAGCTGAACGATTATCACCAGCTGTTTCCGGATCGCGAACTGGCGGCCCGGGTTCTGGAAGATTTCGACGGCAATGCGGATGCCATCACCATAAAAAAACACTTTGGCACGGCAATATCTTCGATCGAACCCAATCAGGAGGAGTTGATATTAATATCAGATAATAAGATTGTTGGAAGTGCTGATGCCGTGATTGTAGCTACCGGATTTGATTTTTTTGATGCCCGGCTGAAGGAGGAGTTCGGATACGGTATGTATGATCATGTGATCACTTCACCGGATCTGGAACGGATTCTCAAAACTGATTCCGGGAAGTTGCGCATCGGGGGTGCCGATCCTGCATCCATCGCATTTGTTCATTGTGTGGGCTCACGCGATCAGCAGATCGGCATCAATTATTGCAGCCGCTTATGCTGCATTACCGGCATCAAGCAGGCTATCGAGGTAAGGGAATTGTTCCCGGCCTGCCAGGTGACTAATTTTTATATCGACATACGAGCTTTCGGGAGTGGATATGAAGAGCTGTACCGGGAAGCACAGGAAAAACATAAAGTAAGGTTTATTCGGGGCAGGGTTTCGGAAGCATCTGAAAATCAGCAACACCGGATATCTTTAAAAGCGGAGGATACTTTGATGGCCCGTCCGCTGAAACTCACGGTTGACTGGCTGGTTCTGCTGGTTGGGATGGTTCCATCGTGTACGCCGGTTGAGATTGAAAATCATTCGTGCACGGATCCGGAAACCGGGTTTTATCATCCCGATAATATGCTGACTGGTAGTGGTATAGCAGGAAAGAGCGGGGTATTTGCCGCCGGGGCCTGCTGCGGTCCGATGAGCATTCCTGAGTCCATAGCTTCCGGCCGTTCAGCAGCGATGGAAGCCTGGCAATATTTAAAAAACCGGAAATAAGCGATGGCGGGCAAAAAGGATTTCGGATTCGGTATACAGGCAGGTCGGCAGATAGACCTGGACCTTGCCGATAACGCACTGGCCGATGAAATTGCCGGCGCCGTTAGCGCCTGGAGAGCCTGCATTAATTGCGGATCCTGCTCGGCGACTTGTCCGGCCGGACAGAACGGCGGATTGAATTTCAGGCAGATACATTACAAAATTCGTATGGCGGTTGACACCGGGACAAATGGGAGGGAGACGGATAGTTATCCGTCTGTACTGAGCTCATGTATGCTGTGCGGGAAGTGTCAGCTGGTTTGTCCGAGGGGGATACCCACCCGTTATCTTTCGATTCAGATCATGCAGAAAATGAGACAATATGCAGAAGCTGTTCCATCCGTTTGATCCGTTTGTCCTGCTCTTTACGGTGGGGATGTCCTTTGTGGGATTATTCTTTCTGTATAAGCTGATCCGCTGGATTGAAAGACTTTCGCCGGCGGATAAGGACTTGCTGACCAACGGGATTTTCACTTCAAAAACCTGGAAGGCCTTTGGAGAGGTGATCCGGGAATCGCTGCTGCACCGGAAGGTTTTTGGTGTGGATAAGCGGTTGGGATATATGCATATGAGCCTGGCATTTGGATGGTTCATGCTTATTGTGATTGGCAATGTGGAGTCGGTTTATTTTTCGGGCCGGCTTTTCAAGCCGATCTATGTGTCGGTATTCTGGCGGTTCTTTGACCCGGGACCGGCTTTCCCGCAATCCTTGCTTCAGCCCGGATTTGCTTTCTGGATGGACTTATTTCTTTTGATGGTATTGAGCGGGGTGGTGCTTGCTTTGGTAAAACGATACCGTTCTGTTTGGCTGGGATTGAAACGAACTACCCGCCAGCGGCCGGTTGACCGGGTTGCACTAACGGCCCTGTGGCTGATTTTTCCTGTCCGTTTGCTGGCTGAAAGTGCCACTTGCGGCGCCAATGGTACAGGCAGTTTCCTCACAGGTACACTGGGACACCTGATGTCACTTGCAATGGATCCTGAGCCACTGATACTTCCGTTATGGTGGACCTATTCTTTTATTTTGATGTGCTTTTTTATCAGTCTCCCGTTTACCCGCTATGCCCATATCCCATCTGAAGCGGTATTGATTTTTTTCCGCAAATATGGTATCCGTGTATCACCTGAATCGCCGGGCTATACAGATTTGTCGCTGCATTCCTGTTCATCCTGCGGGATATGCATCGATCCCTGCCAGCTTTCAGATGAACTGCCCGGTCGCCCCATTCAAAGTAACTATTTTATTAAATCGATCCGGCATCACGAACCCACTGATGTTCAATGGGATTGCATGCAATGCGGGAGGTGCGAAAAGGTTTGTCCGGTTGGACTGGAACTGATGCCAATCAGGCAAATCAGTCGGGTGGATCATGCAATCGGTTCAAAATCAACCAGTATTGGCCATGCTGCACAAAACGGACAGAGTCGCCGGATTCTGTATTTTGCAGGCTGCATGACGCACCTGACTCCCACTATCATTCGCTCAATGACGAGGATTTTTGAACAGGCAGGTTCCTCGTGGCAGTTCTATGATTCCGATGGAAGGGCTTGCTGCGGACGACCATTAAAACTGGCCGGTCAAACGGAAGGTGCTAAAAGGATAAGGGAACAGCTTCAGGCTGATTTTATAGCCTCCGGTGCTGAGCTGCTGGTGACTTCGTGCCCCATCTGCTACCGGATGTTCAATGAAGACTATGAGCTTCCCGGTATTACGGTACTGCATCATACCCAGTACATTCTCGAACTGCTGGAATGGAAGCGGATCCTGGTGGACCAGAGTGCGTTATCAGCGGTATACCATGAGCCCTGTGAACTGGGCAGGGGATCGGGAGTGGTTAGGGAGCCGCATGAACTGATAGCCAAATTGTACATAAAAGAGGTAACCCCGGATATTGAAGGATTGTGCTGCGGAGGGAGTCTGGGGGCACCGGGACTTGACTTGGCCACCCGTCGCGCCGTGGCGCGCACTGCTTATAATGATCTGACAGTCAGTAGTCCTGATGTGATGATTACTGCATGCCCTCTCTGTAAAAAAACTTTCAGTCCGGTTTCTGAAATTCCGGTATTGGATTTTGCTGAAGCGGTTGCCAAAAGCCTTACCGGAGTATCGGCCAGGCCTGAGCCTTCAAAGTCGATAAAATCACCTCACAGGCAGACTGTTGTAGTAGGCTAATACTGAGCCATTACTAATTTGCTGTTTCATTTAGCCGGTTCCGGATGGTTAAAACTTCTGAAGGGATAGCATCTGCCAGGTTGTCAAGCAGTTCATGTATTCTGCTTGCTTTATATTTGTTCTGAAGCAGCATGCGGGAGGAGGATAATATTGTTTCCACCAGTCGTTCGCGGGTTTGTTCACCTTCCATGTACAGGGCAACTTCATGATGCCAGAGCAGCACTGGCATGTAAACGGTTTTATCGATTATTTTTTTCTCCAGGGCCAGCAGGTTGTATCGTTTGGCCACCGAGAGCAGACGGCTGTAATTTTCGGCGGTGAGAAGGGCCTGCAGATAGGCTGAGAAAAAGAGATGCCATCGGGTTTCAAATATCTCTTTCTTATAAGCTTCGAGAAAGGTGTTTGCGTAGCTTACCGCCTGAGCGGCCATCTTGTTGTATACGAGTGTGCGGGTGTAAAAACTGGCAAAGCCGATCTTGTTGTAAAAACTGCTTGTTTTTTTCAGTTCCGGGATCGATGAACTCATGAGCTTGAGGGCTTTGTCGTATTTGCGGCTGCGAAGTAAAACCCCGCAGAGGTTAGCCAGGTAAAACAGGTAATCGCTGTTTTTCTGACGGATGGACAGATAGCCGAATTTCTCGGCCAGCACCAGCTCATTGAGCTTGCTGTGCATCATGGCGCGATTTGAATAGTAGTTGGCCAGTATGCGTTTTGAATAGAACACATCCGTTTTGAAAAGCTTGTCGAGCTCATCGTACACCACCCTCAGATTTTCAAATTCACGGTAGTTGTAATAGAGAAAGGTCAGTCGCACGGCCGCCCGGTACCGGGTATACCCATCGAGTGAGGAATCGTTGAAGGTGGTTTTTAGGAAATCGCTGTAATGAATGGGTTCAGCATCAAGGGTTTCATGTTGACGTATGATTTCCTCCGCGGCCTGGTTGAGCTGGATGTTGATCGCCATGCCGCGGTGATAGGCGGCCTCATACTTCTGCAGGTAATCATTCACCGGCTTATAGATCCGGTTTCTTAAACGGATCAGCAGGTAATCCCTGAAATATTGCAGGAGCTCATAAAACCTGAGAAAAAAATACTGGGATGGGCTGATGGTTTTGATAAAAGCCAGTATCTCCTTTTCCTCGGCAGGGATGATGGCATCCAGGATTACCTGCTTCTCGGTATAGGCGAGCCATTCATAAAATTTGTCAACATCCGCTTTGTCCAGCGACTGTACGATCCATGCTTTTATATATGAATAAGATCGTTTGTCGATAGCTGGATCGTACTCCCGAGGTTTTTCGGGATGGTGGCAGTTATGATGTATGCTCTTCAGGATCTGGCTGTTCACCCCTTTACTGAAATGCTGGATACTCAGCAGATAGTCTGCCTCATGTGGGTAAAGGTGATTCGCAAAATCGCTGAATGTGACTAATTTTAACCGCATGTGCCTTATTTGGGGTTGAAATTAGTGCAAAATTAATTGGAAGCCTTTGTTATTTAAGGAAGTCTTTAACCCCGGCGTTGAATATTTCAGGTTTTTCGAACATCATAAAATGGCCGCAGCGCGGAACCATGATCAGTTTACTTCCGCTGATCAATCCTGCACCGGTTTCAGCAATCTTACGGGTAAATCCGGGATTGAGGTAACGATTTGGAATCAGCATATCATTTTCACCAAAGAAAATCAGCGTAGGTACTTTTATTTCCGGGAGCTTGGCGAGTACGGCCTCTTCCACCATTCCTTGCACCGAGCGGGCCACAGCGAGGCAATAGGGCTCGAAATCCGATGCATCGCGCATGGCAATCCGGTCTTCAATCATAAACCGTGCATCATCCGGCATCCTGAAAAAATTGCTGGCCAGGTTGGTTTCAATGGCATCCACGGTGGTCAGTCTAACCAGGTTTGGGGTCATTACATCCTTGAACCAGTTCTTCTGTCCGGCATGGAAGGCCTCAAAACCAGCGGGATCAACCAAAATGAGCCGTTTAACCAGTTCGGGTTTTTCCAGAGCCAGAACCATCGAAATCTGTCCGCCCATGGAATGACCCGCCAAATTAACCGGTCCGAGTTGCAAGGTTTGAATCAGGTCGGCAACCACCCCTGCATAAAAGGTCATCATTCCATTATGGGGAGCTTTCGACGATTTGCCATAACCCGGAAGGTCGATGGCGATTACCCTTGCCGTTTTGCTGAGCTCCACCACATTCTTTTTCCAGGCCGGCAGGTAGCTGCCCAGTCCGTGGATCATCAGAATGGTTTCCGAACCTTTGCCTTCATCTATATAGGCCAGTTTTATTCCATCCTTCAAATCGGCATAGTGAACAGGAAAATCGTACCTCAATTCACTCATTGAATTCATCTTGGGGAGATTCTTGTATGGGGTGCAAGCGGTAAGCAGCAGCAATATAAATGGGATGTAAGATCTTATTTTCATTTTTATGGAGTTTTTATCTTTAAAATAGTGCATGAATTATCAGAACATCAACCATTTATAAACAACAAAAACGGTATATGGATTTACCGGGCGCGTGGCTGAATTTCCGTTAACGGAAGAGCCGTGCGACTCATCGCGACTGTCGAAGAAATCACCCAGCCACATATAGGCGCCATGCATTTCAATGCTCATGTAGGGTCCGATATTGTAAGAAAAGGCTCCGTTTAGTTCCATCCCCAGAATCCTGCCGCCACCTTGGGGTTGAGCAGGACTGATAGCGCCTGCTGTTCCGGCCTTGGCGTTCAGTTTGTGTGGAATCAGATCGTAGGCGACATTCATCGTGCCGCCGATCAATCCATAGCCCATATTTGAAATATCCGAAACCACCGGTGTAAACCTGTTTACCACATTGGCATGGGGAAACAGCAGGTATCCGCCGGTTCCGATAAAAATATTTGCGGGCATGCCCCAGGTATTACCGGTGATGACGCCTGTATATTTTTTATCGATCAGGCCGTTCTGATCGCCTGAAGCATAGATGAAATCTACGGAAACGTAATCATTCAGGGTGCGGCCGTACCGATAGGCTGCCCTGAGGTTGGTGGCAAATCCGCCAATGCTGGCGGTTTTCTGGTAGTCGCTGCCAACTCTTGAAACCACATTTCCCAGATTATAGTTGAAAAAGCCGGTCAGCTGGAGAGGATCCAGCATGAAATCGGGATTCCTGCTGAATGTTGCACCCAGCCAGGCGATATCGGCTTTGTAGTCTTTTTGCATATTGAATACATACGAACCGTTGTAGGCCGCGAGGGTACTTGCCAGGCCTTCGCCAAAAACCGAAACACCACCCTGACCTTTTCCGCGGTCGCGCACATAATAAAGGGATGCCCCTGCATTCCATTTCAGGCTGAGCTTGCGCTGATAAACCAGTTCAGTGAGGTATACATCGTCATCACCCTCGGTATTGTTTTCATAAAGAAGATAATAGCCGGCTTTCACTTTCTGATAGTCACCGTCATATCTGGCCGATATACCCACTGCATCGGTTCCCCAGTACGCCAGGCGGTAACCGGTGCTGGCCATCTTGTCGAACATGGTGCGATAGGGATTGTATGGGGTGTCGAACAATCGCTGAAGACCGATGTTGATGGCAAAATCTTTAGCCGGAATGAGTTCCAGCTCAATGTTTTGGGTTTGAATGTTAACCTGATCGGCGTTTATGGCGCTGCCTTTGTTTCCGCTTATTCCATAAGCCTGATCACCCCAGGTCCAATCGATTTCCAGTGAAGTTCTCAGAATGGCTTTTCCATTGAATAATTTCGGCTGATAGATGAAAAACGGAATGATCCGCTGCTCAAAATAATTGGAAGTCAGGGAATCGGAGGTTGTTGAAGAGTTTGGTCCGAATAGTCGTCCCACCAGCTGACCATTGAACAGACTGGCTTTTGGGTACATGTTTGAATTTACGCCCTGGTTAATGAAAAAGGCCAGGAACTGGAATTCCTTGTTTGCCTTTGCATTATAGGGCATATCATTGGTAAACAGGTTGAATTTGTTGGCTTCAACAGCAGGTTTTTCGCTCTTTACCTGGCCAGGCAACAGGTGGAAATTTGCCAGGAATACAGCCAGCAGAACAGTGGTAATCTTATTCATGGAGCACAATTTAAGGGTTAAAAAAAGGCAAAGCCGGTACGATCAGTAACATCGGCTTTGCCTTAATTTATGATTCTTTCAACTCTCTGCGTTAAAGCAAAGCTGACTAATTATTGAACGCGGGTGAATTTCTGGACATTGAGTACACCGAGGGTTCCGCCGTTTGAACTGCCGAATCCGACTTCAGGAGTTGGAGGAACGTTCTGGGTACCGGAGGTCTGAACAACTTCATACCACAGCAGGTCAGGATTGGTTTTGACTTCGAAAATTCCCGAAGCGGTTGCAACATACGGTAATTCCTGGTTGCAGGTTATGGTCCAGATGTTACCGGTTGTTGATTTTGCAATCTCAAATGTACCGGTAAAGATCAGGTCGGGAACGGTAGTGGCATTGCCAATGTTGAACTGGTTAACCTTATAGGTGAAGTCGGCCTTGAATTCTGCTTCCACTTTCAGTACTTTAAAATAGGTAACGAGCAGCGGGGCGACGTTTGTTCCGTCGGACAGCCATTTGCCGATGATACCGAGGTCTTTTGCAGCGGTGTTGGAATCAAATTTATCAGTAGCAAGCATTGCCAAACCTTCATTGTCATAAATGGCTGTTGCTGAGGCAGGTGCCAAAGTGAATTTTTCAGTTCCCTGGATGATTGAAGTGATTGTCAGGTTAACTGTGGCGGTTAGGCTGCCAGCGGTATGGGCAACCGTGTAGGTGAATTTCAATTCTTCAGGAGCAGTAACGATTAATGAACTTTCATCGATTGCACCGGTCATATCGGCATTGGCGTAAACTGCCTCTGAAAAAGTAACAAGGATGGTCTTGTTATCAGTTGATAAAGCGGCGGAGCTCATGGTCGGAGCAAGGTTTTCTTCTTTAATGCAGGAGGAGAGTCCGAGAATGCCTGCAAACACAATGGTCAGTAATACCGGAAATTTGTTTTTCATGTGAATGATTTTTTAAACGATTATTATTTAGCTGGTTAAAATTATTTAATTGCGAACAGTATTGGATGTACTTATAATATTATTTGGGGTTGACTTATCGCGAAATTTTGATTTGAAGTTAGTTAAATGTATTGAAATATAATATATTAAGTTAAATATATTACTCCTTGACTTTATATTTTCCCCAACGGATAACATTAGCACCCCAGGCGTATCCGATCCCGGCTGCTATCATGGAAATAATACTTCCTTCAGATATTTTTCCCAGCTGACTTGCCAGGTGGAGGGAGAGGATCTGGTCAATCTGACCCAGATGACCATAATTTTCGAGATAAACTGTTTGATCGTCCGTAAGGCCTAATTCCTCGACCAGTGCAAAATAGAGTGAACGTTTGAAGTGCAGTGCAGCCAGGAAATTCAACTCCGATTTTGGTATGCCGGATTTGGCAAAAGCATTATCGATGCACAGCATCCAGTTTTTCATTGACACTTCATTCAGGCGATCCTTCATGTGTTTTTCATCGAATACCCGGAGCGACCGGTATGCTCTGGAAATGTTTTCGCAGGTAATTGGTTTTTCAGTGCCTCCGAATTCCACGCCGGCATCGCGCGACATGGTGCCATCAGTAATGATATGTGTTCCAAGCAGTTCGTTCCTGCCAAGATTCTTTTTGAGCAGAATGGCGCCGGCCCCTGCGGCCAGGTTGAACATGAATGATACCGAAGGGTCGGTATAATCCAGAAAGTCGCAGTTGCGATAACCGCCGGCGATAAGCACGGAATTGATATCAGGATCGGCAAACATCATATCCTTTGCAATTTTGAGCGCGGCAACCGATGTGCAGCATCGCTGCTGAAGATCTATTGCCCAGGCATTTACGGCACCAATGCGTTCCTGAATATAAATGCCCGTGGTGGTAAGGGGATATTCTTTCCACTCTTCCCCGATCGATATGATCAGGTCAATCTCGGTAGCCTGCGTACCGGTATTTTTCAAACAATCAATGGCTGCCAATGCGCCCATTTCCTGCGTTCCGTCGCCCGCACCGGGAATGGATTTTTTCACAATTCCCAGTTTTTTAATAATGGCATCCTCGCTCCATTTCCCGTTTGTGGCTTCGGATATCTGTGCTGCGGTCATTCGGGAGGCCGGCAGGTAAATGCCCGTACCCACGATGCCGATATGAAAATTCTGATCCAGGGGTTGTAACATAAATGTGAGGAGTTTAATAGATAAAGAGGTTGCTGCCCACCGCCAGACCGGCACCGGAGGCCACAAACAGTACACGGTTGCCCCGTTTGATTTTTCCGCCGGTAACCGCACTATGAAATGCCATCGGCACACAGGCTGAGCCGGTGTAGGCATATTGATCCATCACGGTGGTGGTTTTGGTCATGGGTACGCCCAGGATCTCCATCACCTGAATGATCACCGAGCGATTGATCTGGGTAAAAATAAAATGGTCAACATCGCCGATGGATAGTTCATATTTCGAAAGGAGCTTATTTACTACACTGGGCCAGAGCCTTACATTCCGGTCGCCGGGCAGGGGCTGCAAGCTTAAGAGTCCCTGACGGTTGCTGTCGAGAATTTCTTTCGTTACCGGAATTTTCGTGCCACCTGCATACACGCCGATATAATCATACTGGGTGCCATCAGTAAGCAACTGGCCGCCAATGTATCCGGATGTTTCATCTGCTATGCGGCCCAGTACAACTGCTCCGGCTCCATCTGCAAAAAGGGAATAACCGAATGCATCATCCTTGCGGAGATAGGCAGGCATGTTGTATACCCCTGCGATCACCGCATAGCGGATGGTCGGATCGGTTGCCATAATTCTTGCAGCAGTGTCGACGGCCACGGTAAAACTTGCACAGGAGGCTGATATATCGAATGTTGATGCCCAGGTTTCCTTTTTCTGAATCCGTCCCTGTACAATGATTGATGTGGCCGGGGAAATATATTCCGGCGTATCGGTTCCGACTATGAACAGGCCGATATCTTCTGCTGATATGCCTGCATCCGCAATGGCATTCAGGGCTGCAAAAGTTGCAAAATCAGCGGTGGTTTCCTGTAGCCCGCGCAAGTGGGCAATGTGACGACTGAATACACCGAGTTTGGCTTCAAGCTTTTCTGCGTTGAATTCCAGTCCGGTAAGGTTTTTTAACTCTATATTGGAGATGGCCTTTCCGGGAGCGTAGAGGCCGGTGCCGAGGATCTTTATGGGAAGCATAACTGTTATCGGTTATCTGTTATCGGTAATCGGTTATCGGAAAGTACGCCGGCCAACTGACAACCGACACCCGACAACCGACAACTCTTTTATCACCAATATCCGAGTTCTTCGGCTTTGGCCCGGAGGCTGTCGCGGAAGTCGGGGTGAGCAATGGAAATCAGGGCACGGGTACGTTCGCGTACGGTGCGCCCGGTGAGTCTTACACTGCCCCATTCGGTCACCACATAATCGGTATGACTCCGGTGCAGGGTTACGGCACTGCCTTCCGGCAGGGTGGGTACTATGGTTGAAATGGCTCCGCCCCGGGCGGTGGCACGACAGGCGATAATGGATTTCCCCAGACCGTCAGTTCCTTCAATGGCTCCAACAGCCGTATCGGTTTGTCCACCGGTACCGGAATATTGCTCAATGCCGATGGACTCGCTGGAAACCTGACCGGTGAAATCAATCATGATGCAGGTGTTGATGGATACCATCCGGCTGTTATGCTTCATCACGCAAGGGTCATTCACATAACTTCCGCGAAGAAATTCCACTGAAGGATTGTTGTCCAGCCATTTATATAATTTCTCGCTTCCCATCGCAAAGGTGCAGATGAATTTATTCGGATGAAGCGACTTTCTCCGGTTCGTGATCACACCCAATTCATATAGCTCCATCATGCTGTCGACCATCATTTCAGTATGTACGCCCAGGTCCTTTTTTGTGTGCAGCGACATGGCCGCAGCATTCGGAATTTCGCCGATACCCAGCTGTAAGGTGGATCCGTCATCAACCAGGTCGGCGATGTTCTGCCCGATCCTCAGGGCGATTTCATCGGGTTGCGGTGACGGAAGGGTAGGCGGGGTTTGGGAAAATTCCACAAAATGGGTAACCTCGCTCACATGAATATGAGTATCTCCCTGAGTGCGTGGAAGCTGGTCGTTTACTTCCAGTATGACAATCTCGGCAGCTTCAATAATATCCTTTTCATAGGTGATACCCAGTGAGAGCGACACAAATCCTTTGTCGTCCGGCGGGGTGCAGGTTCCGAAGAACATATGGGGCCTTCTCACTTTCAAACGGTCGGTTGCCGCACGGTGCAGCATGTTGGGAACATAGGTAACGGTTCCGGTTTTCGCCTTCAGGGCCTGCCGGGATCCGGGTGCATGAAACCAGCTGCAAAGCTCGAAATGACCTTTCATCTCCGGTTTCATATAAAAATCATAAGGCTTGAGTGTCAGTACAGAAAAAACCTTGACGTCAGTAACACGGTCGCCGGCCAGATGAAATTTCGACATGCATCCCTGTGGTTCCGATGCACATTGGGCCACAATGATGTCGGTATCGCTTTTAATAAGCTGAACGGCAGTTTCAATGCTGATCAGTTTTTGCCTGTAGATCGATTCATGTGGTGTCATGACTGAACTGCTTTTGTTGTCAAATTTACCTGTTTAACGGTTGATTTGCTGGTGAAATGGACTATAAGGCCCACAACCACGGCAGCAAATATGGCGGTGGCGGCAGCAATGGCAGGGTTCTGGACTTTACCGCTGAAATACCGGTCGAAAAATCCGAAACTCATTCCTTGGGTGGTGATCAGCCAGGGTATCATATAGTATACAATGAAATACACGATCAAGGCGGTGAGTGAACCGGTTAAGGCAGTATTTCTCGTTGTGCTTTTCAGGAATATCCCGAAAACAATCGGAACAAATGCGATCGAGAAGAATGAATAAACTCCGTTCTGTGCAAAAATTGCCACACTGAGATTCGGATGGAGCAATTGGGAGCGGGTGGCCATAAATGCGATCACCGCCATCGATAAAATTACCAGCCTGTTAATCAGGATGAACTTGCGATCATTGGCTATGTGCTTGCCAAACAATGGTTTGATGATATCCGAAGTGATCGTGGTACTCAGGCTCTGAATAAGGCCCTCAATAGTGGATAATCCTGCGCTGATCAATCCGAGCACAACGATCAGTCCGATACTGATTGCCACCCAGCCTTGCGAGAAAATTTTTACCACATAGGCAGGTATGATTCCATCGATTCCCAGTGGTTTTCCTTCTGCGGTCAGATCTGGAAAAGTGAGGCGGGCATACAATCCGGTAAGTACAACGGAATAGAATAGAGCCTGAATGACAATGGCTGAAATGAGATATTTATTTACGTCACTTTCTTTTTTGAGCAGCAGCGATTTAGTGATGATATGGGGTTGGCAAACCACCGCCACGCCTACAATCATCTGGGCAACAATGATTTCAAACAGATCCCTGAATAGAGGACTGCCCGCATTCGTGGGCTTTACCAGTTCCGGACTGATGGCGGCCAGTTTATCAAAAAAGGCAAACAGGCCATCTTTTAAATAGGGATAACCGGATGATATCAGGATAACCGCCACGATCACCATCACAACAGCCTGAAGGGTGTTGGTATAAACCATTGAATTGGCGCCTCCGAACATCATGTATCCGAAAACAAAAACAACAATAAAAAACAGCATCCAAATTTCGCTGACATTCAATGCATGGCTCAGAACTTTTGTGATTGCCACCAGGATCAGTACAATAAATGTGATCAGCAGTGCAGACAGAAAACCTATGAACAGGGCGTATCCTTTGCTATTGTAGCGGGTTCCGATCCAGCTGGCCAGGGTCAGGGCTTTAACATTTGTTCCATGCCGGCGAAAACTTTTTGTGAGTACAACCAATGAAACCAGGGAAGCTATCGGGAAGATGATCCCGAATGATAACACACCGCTCAGCCCATAGGCTGCTATGAGTCCCGGATTTATTACGAAAGTTGCAGCACTCGTCATGGCTGCCGCCAGTGAAAGTCCTACGAACAAGGGGGAGAAATTGAAATTTCCCACGGCGTAATCGCTCATGTTTTTTGTACGAATAGCTCCCCGAATCACGAAAAACAGGATGGCTGCCGCATAAATTGCGATGAGTATCCATCCGCCGGTAACTTGTGCTGCTGATGCCATGCTAGATTGTTATTCCTCCATCAACGCTCAGAGTGGCTCCATTAATATACGCAGCTTCGTCGCTGGCCAGAAAAAGGTAGGCAGAGGCAATTTCCTCGGGGTTGCCGAGGCGGCCCAGCGGGACTTTTTCTTCCATCGCCTTTAATACATTTTCGGGCATTTTTTTAACCATATCTGTTAATATAAAGCCCGGAGCAACGGCATTCACGGTAATTCCCTTGCGGCCCAACTCACGTGCCAGGGTTTTGGTCATTCCGATAACACCGGCTTTGGCTGCCACATAATTCGTTTGTCCGAAATTTCCATAAAGCGCTACCACTGAGGAGGTATTGATGATGCGTCCATATCCCTTCTCCAGCATTACGGCACTCACGCATTTTGCGCAATTAAAAACTCCTGTAAGATTTACATCGATTACCTGCTGCCACTGTTCGGAGGTCATTTTCCGGATCGAGGCATCGCGGGTGATACCGGCATTATTGATCAGGATATCGATCCTGCCAAATCTGGCGGCTGCATCCTTGGATGCGGCTTCAACTTCGGAATAGGAGGCAGTGTTAACTTTGGCGAAAAATGCCTTGCCCCCTGCCTGTTCGATTTCCGCAACGGTGAGCATGCCTTTTTCTTCATTCATATCCCAGATTATTACGCTTGCACCTTCGGCGGCAAACTTAATGGCTCCGGCGCGACCGATTCCGTCGGCACCACCGGTGATTACTGCTATCTTATTTTCAAGACGTTTCATAGATTCTTTTATTTAATGTTTTCAATGATTAAGGCAGTTCCCTGTCCGCCCCCGATACACAGGGTAGCTAAACCCTTACCGGCGTTGCGTCGTTTCATTTCGTATATCAAGGTAGTCAGAATTCTTGCACCGGAAGCTCCAATGGGATGTCCGAGTGCAATGGCGCCTCCGTTGACGTTTACCTTCTCAGGATCGAGTTTCAGGTCGCGGGCAACCGCAATGGATTGGGCGGCAAAAGCTTCGTTGGCCTCCACCAGGTCGATATCGTCAATGGTTAATCCCGCTTTTTTCAAGGCTGCGAGTGTGGCAGGTACAGGTCCGTACCCCATGATGGAAGGATCCAGGGCAGCATTTCCGTATGATAAGATCCGTGCGAGTGGTTTGATACCCAGTTCAGCGGCTTTTTCGCCCGACATGATAATCAGCATGCAGGCGCCATCATTGATTCCGGATGCATTTCCGGCAGTTACCGTACCGTCCTTTTTAAAAGCGGGTTTCAGCGCGGATAATTTCTCAATGGTGAGCCCGTGACGGGGAAATTCATCGGTATCCACAATGATGGGATCTCCTTTGCGCTGCGGGATGCTTACCGGTACGATTTCATCAGCAAAGCGGCCTGATTTCTGAGCCATTTCAGCCTGCTGCTGGCTCCGGAGGGCAAATTGATCCTGCTCCCCGCGACTGATGTTCCACTGTTCGGCAATATTTTCCGCTGTGATCCCCATGTGGTAGTCATTGAAAGAATCGGTAAGTCCGTCGAGGATCATGCTGTCGATAACCTGTCCGTGCCCCATTCGATATCCGTTGCGTCCCTGTGGTAACAAGTATGGCGCATTTGACATGCTTTCCGTTCCGCCCGCGAGAACAACTTCAGCGTCGCCAAGCATGATGAACTGGGCAGCCATGGATACGGCCCTCAGTCCTGATCCGCATAGTTTATTGATTGTCATAGCCGGAGCCGTGTCAGGTATTCCCGCTTTAATGGCGATCTGACGGCTGACGTTCTGCCCGAGTCCGGCTGAAAGGATGTTTCCGATAATGGTTTCGGAAATGTCACTGGCCTGGATTCCGGCTCTTTTAATGGCCTCTCTGGCAGCAATCACTCCCAGTTCGGTTGCCGATAAACCCGATAAGGCTCCGCCAAAATTCCCGATGGCTGTTCTTACCGCTGATGCTATAACTACTTCTTTCATAGAGATTGATTTTCATTATTCAGCACCAAGTAACAGTATTCCATACGCTGGTTGTGCCATGTATTAAAACAAGTCGGGGTTGACACAAATGTAAAATGGAGGGTAAATATTGGACTAAATATCAGAATAACAAAAAATTACAATGGTTATCATGGCTATTGACTTAATATATCCGAAATAAACAAAGACCCTATTGGGTTGTATTATAACAAATTGAATTCGGATGAAAAGATTGTTTACGCTACTTCCATTGCTGATGATACTGCTGGTCAGCAGGCCTTTATATTCCCAGGTTACCGATGCCAATGTTTTCGGTGATGTAAAAAGTAAGGGAGAGCATGTTCCCTTTGTGACTGTATATCTGGAAGGCACCACCTTCGGAACTACCACCGATGTAACCGGCCATTATATGCTGATTAACCTCCCGGTTGGGGATTATATTCTTGTAGCCCAGGGACTGGGATTTAAGAAGCAGACAAAAAAGATTTTGCTGGAAGGCGGGAAATCCATCGAGGTGAATTTCGATCTGGAGGAGGAGGTCATCTCACTGGACGATGTGGTGATCACCGGCACCAAGACTTTTAAGCGGCAAACTGATTCGCCGGTAATAGTAAGTGTTCTCGATAAAAAAATGATGAACCTGATTCAGGTGAATACCTTATCTGAGGGGTTGGTATTTCAGCCCGGACTGCGGCTGGAAACCGACTGCCAGACCTGTAATTATACCCAACTGAGGATGAACGGACTGGGCGGCGCCTATTCCCAGATTCTGATCAACAGCCGGCCGATATTCAGTCCGCTCACCGGGTTATACGGCCTCGAGCAGATTCCTTCCAATATGATTGAACGGATCGAAGTGGTTCGGGGTGGGGGTTCAGCCCTGTACGGGTCAAGTGCCATCGGGGGCACCGTGAATGTTATAACCCGCATCCCGGATAAAAATTCCTATGAAGTGATGGTCAATCAGGGTTTGACGGGCAAATCAACCATGGATAATTTACTGAATGGCAACCTCAATGTTTTATCACAGAAAAGAAACGCCGGACTCTCCTTTTTTGCCTCACGCAGGGATCGGGGATTGTATGATCACAATGGCGATGGATATTCGGAATTGCCCCAATTGAAGAGTAATTCATTCGGATTTACCTCATTTTTCAAACCCCGGCCCAACCAGAAGATTGAACTCAGTTTGACCAGTGTGTATGAATACCGTTATGGCGGGGAAATGACCGACCGGCCTGCTCACGAAGCCGGGCAATCTGAAGAGAGAACGCATAACCTGCTGATGGGAGGAATCGACTATGAAATTGATTTCAATGAGGAGAAAAGTTCCTTTATCTTTTATGCAGCCGGTCAGAATAATACGAGAAAGCACTATACCGGCATCATACCGGATGATTCCGCAGGGATACTCAACCATTACCTGAATCCGCCTTATGGCAATACCCTCAACAATACCTGGCAGGCAGGATTCCAGCTCAATCATAAGATCGCGGGCTTCCCTCTGGGTGTCAACATCATTACAGCCGGAGCTGAATATCTTTCAGATGCAGTGGATGACAAGATTGAAGCCTATCATTACCATCTTGATCAGGCAGCTAAGAATACCGGCATCTTTCTGCAGAGCGACTGGCTGGTTTTCAAAGGTTTCACGCTGCTTACGGGAGTCAGGGCCGATAAACATAACATGCTCAGCAGCTGGGTTTTCAATCCCCGCGTTTCTCTGCTTTACAAGCTGGGAAAGTATTATCAGCTGAGATCCTCCTGGGCTACCGGTTTTCGGGCTCCGCAGGCATTTGATGCCGACATGCATTTCAGTTTCGCCGGCGGCGGAGTGTCGAGAATTGTTCTGGGATCGGGTTTGATGCCTGAATATTCCACCACGGTAAACGGTTCAGTGAATTTCGACAAGCCCACAGAGACCCATATTATAGGATTTACGGTCGAAGGATTTTATACCCGTTTGAGAAATGTTTTTGTATTGGAAGAGATCGGAAGAGATGCATTCGGACTGATCTATGAAAAGCGCAATTCGTCGGGTTCAACGGTCATGGGTGCTACCGCTGAGATCAGGGGTAACTATCGCAGGAAAATCCAGCTGGAGGCAGGTTTAACTTTGCAAAGGAGCCGCTACGACCAGGCTGTGAGGTGGTCAAACGATCTGGATCCGGTTTCATTTTACCTGAAAGCTCCTGATGTATACGGGTATTCAACTCTTACGTATACTCCCAATGGCCGGTTGTCGGCTTCCCTCACCGGGGTTTATACCGGACCGATGACCATGCTTCATGTCGCCGGTTCACCGGAGCTTCCAACCCGGGATGCTTACAAAACCACAGATCCGTTTCTGGAAATGAATTTCAGGGTGGCCTATGTTTTTACCAGCTCACGGCTGGATACTGATCTTGAGGTTTTTGGAGGTATCCGGAATATCCTGAATGCTTACCAGAACGACTTTGACAGTGGAAAATTCCGCGACAGTAATTTTATTTATGGCCCGGCGGCCCCTCGCACCTTTTATATTGGCCTTAAAATCAAATCCTTATAGATGCTGGAGCCGGTAAACTAGAATTTTCTGGTGTACGCATGGCAGTAAGGAGTACCGCCGGTCTTTTCGTAGTATTCCTGATGATAAGTTTCAGCAGGCCAGAAGGTGACAGCCGGTCGAACCTTGGTTACGACTTTATATCCCTTCTGTTTGAGCAGCCCGATTAGCTTTTCTGTAGTAACTTTTTGCCTTTCATCTGCATAAAACACCTCGCTCAGGTATTGTGGTCCGAGATCGGGTCCCTGTCCGTTTGTCTGGGTCGGATCATGAATCTCGAAAAACAGTTTGGCCATCTCCTCGTATGATGTTTTTTGCGGATCAAAGGTCACCCTGATTGCTTCCACATGACCGGTGGTATGGGCACAAACTTCTTTATAGGTTGGATTGGCCTTGGTTCCGCCGGTATAACCCACTTCCGACTTTACCACGCCGGGTGCCTTGTCGAAATAGTGCTGCACGCCCCAGAAACAACCGCCGGAAAAGATGGCAGTTTCAGTATTCTCCTGATTGTTCATCTGTTTATAAGGAATAAAATTCAAAGATATCGAATTCACGCAGTGACGGGTATTTTTGGGGGTAAAGCCTTCCCCGGTGAACACATGACCGAGATGCCCGTTGCAATTGGCGCACACAATTTCCGTACGGCTGCCGTCGGGATCAGGATTGCGTTTTACCGCACCCGGAATCTCGTCGTCGAAACTCGGCCATCCGCAGTGTGAGTCGAACTTGGTATCTGATAAATATAACGGAGCATCACACCATTTGCATGCATAGGTTCCCTTTTCCTTGTTGTCGGTATATTTTCCGATGAAGGGCCGCTCGGTTCCTTTGTTCACGATCACCCTTTTCTCCTCCGCGGTCAGATCGTTCCGGTGTTCTTTCGATTGTCCGTTAATATTTGACATGGCACTCATTATTAGAAATATTGATAAAAAAATCGTTTTCATTTTTATTATTCTTTCGGGTAAAACGAATGCAACCCTAAAAAGTTTAATTGATTCTCTGTATTCGTATACACTTGCTGCCAATCGCTAGAAATACAAGGAATTTCGAAGTTGTACCCACCCCTTCCCCTCCCTAAAATAGGGAGGGGTGGAGCACTTGCCAAATTAGTTGATAATGTGGATGTTATGTTGTTTATAATATTTTTTTAAAGATTTTTTCCATTTTGGATTAGTGGGGTCGTCTATACCATTTAAAAGAGACCTCATTATGCATTATTTGGAGATCAGGGAAAGGGTTCGGGAAATGCGCCGGAATCCCACACTTTCTGAAAGGCACTTTGGCAAAACCTTAAAGGCAAGAAACTTTTCGGATTCAGGTTTCTCCGGCAGCACCTGATCGTTTACCAGGTAGCCGGCCAGGAATGTTTTTATTTTGTGGCTGATTTTTATTGCAATCGTGCCAGGCTTGTCATTGAACTGGATGGCGGCATCCATGACAAAAAGGAGCAACGGGAAAAAGACTACAACCGGGATCAGATCATCAACAGTTTAGGACTTAGGGTTCTTCGGATCCGTAATGAAGAGCTCTTCAACATGCCTGCTGTTTTGGAAAAGATCTTCGCTGCTCTCAACATCCCATAGAAAATCAGAAACAAATCCGGCAAGAGCATCAAGATCAATCAAATACAATAGTCTGGCAGGTGCTCCACCCCTCCCTATTTTAGGGAGGGGCAGGGGTGGGTACAACTTCGATCAAAGGCAGAAACCGCCTCGCAACGATTGTGACCAGGCTTTTATCACAGGGTACGAAGTATTACCGTAGGTGCATGATTGCGGATATTCATTAAAGTTTAATTGCAGAGCGTTTAAAAACGCGGGATAAACATTACCTTCAATGCATAATTACTTGTTATGGAAAAGAATGTGAAGAATGTTAAGGACGTTAAGGGGGTTAAGGAAGTTAAGGGTGTGAAGGGGGTGAGGATGGTGTTGGTGGTTGTGATGGTGGCGGGATTGGGGATGGGATTCAGGGGGGGGGAGCGTGAGAGTGCTGCCGCCGGCAATAAGCAATATGCCATAGCGATTCATGGTGGAGCAGGGGTGATACTGAAGGGAAATCTATCCCCCGAGTTGGAGAAAGCCTATCTGCACATGCTGGATTCGGCACTGACAGTAGGGGAAAAGATTTTGGCGGGAGGAGGCGTCTCGATGGATGCTGTGGAAAGTGTGATCCGGATCATGGAGAATTGTCCGCTGTTCAATGCCGGAAAAGGAGCCGTTTTTTCGCATGAAGGATATAATGAGCTGGATGCCTCCGTGATGGATGGTTCCAACCTGATGGCCGGGGCTGTGGCCGGAGTCCGGAATGTGAAGAACCCTATTACCCTGGCGCGCAGAGTGATGACCAATTCCAGTCATGTGATGCTAGCCGGCAAAGGGGCAACGGAATTTGCACGGGAACAGGGACTTGAGATCGTCGACAGCACCTACTTCTTTACGGAGCGGCGCTGGAAGGATCTGCAGAGGGCAATTGAGAGGGCCAAAGAGAATAAATTCGGAACAGTTGGCTGTGTGGCACTGGATCAATCGGGCAACCTGGCGGCCGGGACCTCTACCGGCGGCATGACCAACAAACGATGGAACCGCATCGGCGATACCCCGGTAATCGGCGCGGGTACCTATGCCAGCAATAAATCGTGTGCAGTTTCCGGCACCGGCCACGGAGAGTTTTTTATCCGGTATACCGTTGCCCGTGAGATCGCGGCATTGATGGAATATAAAGGGATGTCCGTTCAGAAGGCCGCCGAGGAGGTTATTATGAACCGCCTGAAACCAGCCGGTGGCGAGGGTGGAATCATTGCCGTTGACAAGGACGGTAATATCGCCCTGGTGTTCAATTCTCCCGGAATGTACCGGGGGTGTGCCAACAGCAAGGGCAGGCATGAGGTGGCCATTTTTAGTGACAAATAAGAAGTGACAAGTGACTAGTGACAAGTGACAAGTGACAGGTGACCAGTGACAAGTGACAATACAGAACGGCGGATCGCTTATCAGGACGGAGTGTTGAAAGGCAGCGTGAAATAAAATGTTGACCCTGTTCCTTGTGTGCTCTCCACCCATATCTTTCCACCCAGCATTTCAACAAATGCTTTTGTAATCGACAAGCCTAATCCTGCTCCCTGCCGTGCCATTTTATCGGAAATATCAACCTGGATAAACCTTTCGAATATGGCATCCTTTCTTTCATCAGGTATTCCGACCCCGGTATCCTTTACGTAAAATTGCAGGAAGTGATCATGATCCGGGTTTGATGCATCCATCTGGTAGCCGAATTCTATTGAGCCTTCACGGGTATATTTAATGGCATTTTTGATCAGGTTGGTCAGGATGGCGAATACTTTTTCCTGATCTGTTTTCATGATGGCATCTTTTGCAGGTAAGGGAGTTTTGATGAGAAGCTGTATTCCCTTTGCCTCAACCTCCGGCTTGAAAAAGTTATACAGATATTCCATCTGTTCATTGATATTTGAATCCTTGATGTCGACTTTCATCAGTCCGGCTTCAATTTTGGATATGTCAATGATATCATTGATAATATTAAGCATGCGGGCACCGCTTTTCTCAATTATCCTGATATACTCCTGCTGTTGTTCCCCTGAAAGACCAGGTTCCTTAAGCAGCTCGGCAAAACCCAGGATGCCATTCATCGGGGTGCGGATCTCATGACTCATGTTGGCCAGGAAGGCTGATTTCAGACGGTCGCTTTCTTCTGCCTGATTTTTGGATTTTATTAATTCCTGCAATGCCAGCTTTTGTTCGGTGATGTTTTCGTGCATTAATACAAACCGCTCGGGTTTCCCGGTGAGATCATTTAAAGGAAAGATAATGGCTCGAAGCCAAAGTGGGAGATCCGGATACTCC
The DNA here is from genome assembly GCA_942493265.1 of uncultured Bacteroidota bacterium. Lineage (GTDB taxonomy): Bacteria > Bacteroidota > Bacteroidia > Bacteroidales > UBA12481 > UBA12481. The sequence goes on along the minus strand of OW818688.1, from coordinate 4,379,583 downwards.
GGCGACAGATCTTTCAGGTTGTAATACAAATCCGGGAGATGAACGACATTTCCTCTTCTGGCAAGTAAAATTAAATCCTCCAGCTCCGGATGTTTTGCCTGAAGGTCAGCAAAAATCGAAAAGCCAGGAGGCGGAAGGATGCCAAAGAGCTTGATAAATGCTGGATTTACACTGATCGTGCACCCATCCCGGTCAACGACTTGAATCGACATCGGATTTTTTTCAATAATCTCCCTGAAAATGTTCTCTGCCTGCTTGCGTTCTGAGATATCCCGGGCTGTTGCAACCAATACGTCCTCTCCAAAATAGCGGCCTCTGTTAACAATTACCTCCTTCGGGAAAACCTCTCCGTTTTTCCTGATTCCCCAAAATTCAAAGCTTTCGGAAACCCCTGTAAGGAGCACGGATTGCATCTGCCGCTGAATTTTCTCCATGTCATTTAAACCGGGTGCAGCTACGTCAGCAGGGGTTTTGCCCACCAGGTAATGGATATCTGAACGGTACATCCGCTCAGCCCCCTTGTTAACATTAATAAAGGTTCCTGCTTTATCTATGATGTATATGGCCTCCGAAACCGTATTTATGATATCCAGATAGCTTTGCCTGGTCAGTTCCAGCGTTTCCTCAGCTTTTTTGCGCTCCAATTCACCGGTGGCACGGATCTCCTCCATGAGCCTGTTCCCGGGAATACATGTATCTTGCTTATTCATAGGACGAAAAATAGATAATTTTTCCCACTCAAGGGTTATTTCGACCCGAAAACAAAATAAACTTACGATAATGTGATTATGTTACGAAATATGTATAAATTTGCATCAGTCGTAATGTTATTGTATCTGAAATTAACAAATGGTTAGTCGGCAGAATATCAATGAGAGCGTCAGTAAATCGAAGCTGATCGGCAGCGGCAAAGCCTTGTTTTATAAGTATGGGTACCGGAAGGTCACCGTGGAGGAAATCTGCAGGGATTCAAAGTTGAGCAAGATGACTTTTTACCGTTTTTTTGAGAACAAGAACCATCTGGTCAGGCATATCCTTGCTGAACTTTCAGAAGAGGGAATGATGGTTTATCGTGAGATTATGGCTTCGGACCTGACCTTTGAGGACAAGATCAGGGAAACAATCCGGATGAAGAGAGATGTCGCAAAACTATACAGCGAAGAGTTTTTAAAAGATATCTATCTGGACCAGGACGGTGAAATGATGCCCTTCCTGCAGAAACTCTCCTCAGAAGCCCTGGCGGTTGTTATGGATGATTACCGGAGAGCCCAGCAACAGGGTCAGATACGTAAAGATCTAAATATTAATTTTATACCCTATTTTCTGAATCAAATGAATGTCATGGTTAATGATCCGGCCCTGCTCGCCATGTATGGGGATATCCATGGGATCATGACCGAGCTGACCAACCTTTTCTTTTATGGAATTTTGCAATCCAGGGAGGCCTCAGTACATGAAAAATAAATTACTGATTTCGGCCTTTGTTCTGTTGGTTGGAATAGTGACTCAAATGCCGGCACAAAAACTGTCGTTCAATGGTCAGGTATCGGCCCTCCACCTCTCGAAAATTGCGAAGCCCTGGCAATCTGTGACAGCGGTGCGCTATGTGCCTGAACTGAAATTTGAAATTCCGGCAGGAAAAAACTGGAAATTTGATGCGGAGGCTTCAGCCAATGCATACGGGCAGGTTGCCCTACAGATGCCTGACAGTTTGAGCGGCGATGTTAACCTAAAACCCTACCGTATATGGGGACGTATCGGCTCCGAAAGGTTTGAGCTGCGCCTCGGTCTCCAGAAAATCAGCTTCGGAAGCGCAGTGATGCTGCGTCCGCTCATGTGGTTCGATCATATGGACCCACGCGATCCGCTGCAACTGACTGATGGGGTGAATGCCGCACTTGCCCGTTACTTTTTTCAGAATAATTCCAACCTGTGGCTTTGGGGAATTCTGCCGGGCAAAACAGCCAAGGGATGGGAGTTAATGATCACGGACCATCGTACACCGGAATTCGGGGGGAGGCTGCAATTGCCTGCCGGTAAAGGAGAACTTGGTTTATCGGGGCATTTCAGATATCTTGACAAGGATCAGTCGGGAAGCGTCATACCGATAAACCTCGAAAGTCCGGTGACTGAATATCATGCCGGCCTGGATGGGAAGTGGGATATCGGTCCGGGCATCTGGTTTGAAGCAACCCATACTTATGCAAACCTACTGGAAACCAGGCTTAAACATGTCAGAATGCTCACCTTGGGTACGGATTATACTTTCGGTTTGGGTAATGGGTTGACATTAATGGCGGAGCAGTTTTTTTACCAGACAGGTCCATCCCTCTTTAAAAGCTCTTCCAACCTGACTTTTACCGCCACATCAGTCACCTATCCGTTAAATCTCGCCCATTCCTTATCGGCAATGGTATTTTATAACTGGACCGCCCGGAATTGGTACCGGTTTGTGAACTGGCGTATCAGCCTGAGCAGTATCAGTTTGTATATTATGGCCTTCTGGAATCCTGAATCCTTCGATTTATATCAGAATACCGGAAATTCCAATCTGATGGGAGGCAAAGGATTACAATTCATGTTCGTATGGAATCACTAAATTTATATTATTAATCAGATACAATGGAATCCAATCACACTGTTATTGAGATCCGCAACCTGGTGAAAACCTTTCCTATGGGTAACAGGGAATTCACCGCTCTCAATGGTATTACCCTGAATATTTCGGCGGGTGAATTTTCAGGCCTGGTGGGGCCGAGCGGATCGGGAAAAACCACTCTCCTGAATATCATCGGTACCCTGGATAACCCAACCGAAGGAAGCGCTATCGTGATGGGCAGTTCAGTGGGAAAACTGTCGCAAAAGGCTGCTGCTCACCTGAGAAACCAGAAAATCGGATTTATCTTTCAAACCTTCAACCTGCTGCCGGTTTATTCTGCTATGGAAAATGTTGAGTTTCCGCTGCTCTTGCAGAAAGTAAAGGCTGAAGAGCGTAAAAAGGCAGTGATGAACGCACTGGACTGGGTTGGACTGGCCGATAAGGCGAAATCGCGGCCTGCCCAGATGTCGGGCGGCGAATGTCAGCGTGTTGCAATTGCCAGGGCTATTGTGAAAAAGCCGGAAATCGTGCTGGCTGATGAGCCTACCGCAAATCTGGATGCCGAAAATTCGCATCATATCCTGCAAACCATGGTGAAGATCAACAAAGATCTGGGCACTACATTCCTTTTTGCCACGCATGATGAGAAGGTCATCGGATACCTGCGTCGGATTATCAAGCTTTTCGATGGAAAAGTAGCTTCAGATGAGATTGTTACGATTAAATAGGAGGATCGTTTTATGATAACTTTCAAACTCGCCATACGGAACCTGATCGGTGCCGGATTGCGAACCTGGCTGAATGTATTTGTTTTGTCGCTCTCCTATGTGGTAATCATCTATCTGAACGGGATGCTCGACGGCTGGAACCGTCAGGCAAAAACCGATATGATTCACTGGGATACCGGCCAGGGTCAGCTCTGGCAAAAAAATTATGATCCGATTGATCCATTTACCCTTCAGGACAGTTACGCACCTATCCCGTCGGACATGAACCCTTTGATCAATGAAGGTCAGATTGTTCCCGTGCTCATTACCATGGCTTCATTTTACCCGGAAGGAAGGATTCAAAGCATTCTGCTCAAGGGGATTCCGGGGAATCAGAAGGTTATTGACCTCCCGACATCCTCCATGCCAGGTGATTCACAGGAGGTGCCTGCCATTATAGGAAAGCGCATGGCTCAATCAAATAAGATCAGTGAAGGGGATATGATCACGGTACGCTGGCGCGACCGAAACGGCACATTCGATGCAACCGATGTGAGGATCACCGCTATTTTCGACTCCAATGTTCCAACCGTGGATGTGGGTCAGATATGGATACCGCTTAACCACCTGCAGAAAATGATGGGCGTTGACGGGGAGGCTACGATTCTTATCCGCGGATCCGCGCCGTGGCCATCTTTTGATCAGGGAAGTTGGGTCAGCAAGGACCTGAAAACGCTCACCGCAGAAATCGATCAGATCATTAAAACGAAATCTGTTGGCAGTGCCGTCATGTATATCATATTACTGGCCCTGGCGATGCTTGCGATATTTGATACCCAGGTACTTTCAATCTTCAAAAGGCAGCGCGAAATCGGTACCCAGATCGCACTCGGGATGACCCGCTGGCAGGTAGTCAGGATGTTTACCGTGGAAGGGGCCATGCATGCCGTTCTGGCCGCCGTGGTTGCTGCCATTTACGGAATTCCCTTTCTTGCTTCACAAGCTAAAAGCGGAATTCCCATGCCTCAGGCTACCGACTCCATGGGACTGGCAATTGCTGAAAAGATCTTTCCGGTTTATAGTGCCGGCCTGATAATCATTACGATAGTATTTGTTATGGTCACTGCTACCATTGTCAGTTATATCCCGTCGCGAAGAATCTCAAAGATGAACCCGACTGAAGCAATTAAAGGAAGAATACAATGATACGATTCATATTCAAAGGATTACTCAGAGACCGCCAGCGAAGTTTGCTGCCGGTGATAGTGGTGGTAACCGGTGTTTTCCTGACTGTCTTTCTACAGTGCTGGATGACCGGGATATTGGGGGATATGGTGGATTTTAATGCAAGATTTACCACCGGCCATATCAAGGTGATGACAAAAGCATACGCCGGGCGTGTGGATCAAACCCCCAACGACCTGGCCCTGGTGAATACTGCTGCGCTGACGGCATCACTGGAAAAGGAGTTCCCGGAGATGGACTGGATCCAGCGGATCCGTTTCGGCGGACTCATCGATGCACCCGATGCAAATGGTGAAACACGTTCTCAGGGTCCGGCAGTAGGCTGGGGGATCGATCTGTTGTCGCCCGGTTCCACCGAAGCTGTGCGAATGAACATCATCTCTTCGATTGTGAAAGGGAAATTGCCTTCGCAGGCTGGGGAAGTGCTTATCAGTGAACAGTTTGCTGAAAAACTTAAAGTGGTTCCGGGTGATCAGGTTACTTTGCTGGGTTCAACCATGTACGGCAGCATGACGGTATATAATTTCAAGGTTGCCGGAACCGTGAAGTTCGGCAGCAATATTCTCGACAGGGGAGCTTTTATTGCCGATATCGGTGATGTTCAGCTGGCGCTTGATATGCCTGAAACTGCCGGCGAAATTCTCGGATATTTTAAAACCGGTTTGTACGATAAAGAGCTGGCCGCAGAGAATGTTACCCGTTTCATGGCTGCTTCAGATCCTGATGATCCCTATGCACCGGTCATGGTAAGTCTGCGCGACCAGAACGGTTTAGCCAGCATGGTTGATTACATGGATGTTGTATCGGCAATATTTATCATGATTTTCGTAACGGCTATGTCACTGGTACTATGGAATGCCGGTTTGCTGGGCGGGTTACGCAGGTTCGGGGAATTCGGTGTGCGGCTGGCTGTCGGAGAATCAAAAGGCCATGTCTATCGTTCCCTGATCTGGGAATCAGTGCTCATCGGAAGCATCGGATCACTTATTGGTACGGCAATTGGTCTGGCCATATCATTCAGGCTGCAAAATCATGGGATCGATGTATCAGCCTTTATGAAAAACTCATCCATGATGATGCCGGGAGTGTTCAAGGCTGAAGTTACCCCTGCTTCTTTTTATATTGGATTTATTCCGGGACTTTTTGCCACGGTGATCGGTACGGCACTGGCTGGCTTTGGAATTTATAAACGAAAAACGGCACAACTTTTTAAGGAACTTGAATAATGAAACACTTACTGATATCCCTGGCATTTTTGCCATCCCTGCTGATTGCACAAAATCCGTCGGCCAGTAAAATCATTGAACAGATTGACCGGAATATGGCTTCGAAAAGCCGTGTTATGACCGCAACCATGGTTGTGCATGCCACCCGTGGCGAGCGTACCATGGAAATGAAGGTCTGGTCGGAAGGCACTAAAAAATCTTTTACTGAATACCTGTCCCCTGCCCGGGAAAAGGGTACCAAAATGCTCAAACTGGATGACCAGCTTTGGATGTTTTCCCCATCGGCCGACCGTATCATTCAGATTTCCGGACATATGCTCCGGCAGTCGGTGATGGGATCCGACCTCTCCTATGAAGATATGATGGACGACCGGAAACTGACGGATGTGTATAATGCCGCGGTCATTGGCCCTGAGAATATCGACAACAGGCTGTGTTGGGTGCTGGAACTGAGGGCGAAAGCCGATGATGCAGCATACGCCATGCTGAAGATGTGGATCGATCAGGAAAGAAATATTCCCGTTAAGGAGGAATGGTATGCCAAATCCGGCAAATTGCTGAAGCAAACACAGCTAACCGACGTAAAAAAGATTGAAGGGCGGTGGTTTCCAACCCGGATGACTTACAAGGATATGCTCAAGACCGGAGCAGGCACGGAATTCATCGTGAATGAGATTTCGTTTGATGCGGTAATCCCGGAATCCATATTCTCCAAAGCCTCGCTGCGCTGATTCCTGACAATTTGCAGTTTCAGGATTATTAGTACATTTCGGCAACTAAAACCTGAAATATGAAAAAGATACTGATTGTCCTCGGACTTATTATCGGTGTTGCGCTTATTGGCGGGCTGATTTTTATCGGTCAGTTTAAAACCAAAGCCCTGCCAGATTACAATAAGGATGTTAAGCTGAGCGGCCTTAATGCGGAGGTGACCGTAATCAGGGATTCATTTGCGATTCCCCATATCTATGCTGAAAATGAGCATGATCTCTATCTGGCTGTCGGATTTGCCATGGCCCAGGACCGGCTTTGGCAAATGGATCTGCTGAGGCGCGTAACGCAAGGGCGCCTGGCTGAAATCTTCGGAAAAGATCTGGTTGACGCTGATATGCTTTTCCGTGCCCTGCGGTTTACTGAAAAATCAAGAAAAGTGTTCAGCACGGCTGATCCTGTCATGCGTATCAGCATTGAATCATTTGCCGAGGGAGTAAATCAGTTTATCAAACAGGCCGGAAAAAGGCTGCCGCCCGAATTCGGATTGCTGGGTTACCAGCCGGAATTCTGGCTGCCGGAACACTCACTCAATCTGATCGGATATATGGCCTGGGATCTTTCAACCGGCTGGCCTTATGAAGTTTTGCTGGATAAAATGCGGCAGAAACTCGGAACTGAACTATCGGCATACATGGTTCCGGATATGGATTCAGTTCATAAAACCGCCATTTTTTCAGGTTTCAAGCTGGATGCTGCCACGAGTGATGCCTTGACAACACTTTCGCAGACAGCCTCAATCGCTGATGAGCTCGGATTGGATGTTTTTCGCGGAAGTAACAACTGGGCAGTTTCAGGCAAGAAAAGTGTAACCGGCAAGCCTTTGCTGGCCAACGATATGCACCTGGGACTGAATATTCCCGGTATCTGGTATCAAATGAACCAGGTGATTCCCGGCAAGCTGAATGTTACCGGTGTGGTTCTGCCGGGACAGCCGATGATCATTGCCGGCCATAACGACTCCATTGCCTGGGGTTTTACCAATGTGATGACGGATGATGCCGATTTTTATCAGGAAACCATTAATCCCAATAATCCCGATCAGTATTATTTTAACGGCGCCTGGAAAGATCTCCTGGTGGTTAAGGAGAAGATTCTGATCAAGGGAGGCGACAGCCTGATTAAATACAACCGGTTCACCCATCGCGGGCCGATCATTTCTGAAATTAAAAAGGTAAGTGATAAGGCAATCTCCATGAGGTGGCTGGGCAATGAGGACAGTAATGAGGTGCTGGCAGTTTATCAGCTTAACCGGGCTGCAAACTGGACCGATTTCAGAAATGCACTGCGGTCATTCGTATCGGTCAATCAGAATGCCGTTTATGCAGATGTCAGGGGTAATATCGGTCTGCAATCCACTATCGGAATCCCTGTACGCGAGGGCGACCGAATTTTGATTTATCCGGGAGATACCAGCCGGTACGATTGGAAGGGACTGGTTCCATTCGATGAACTCCCATATACCTATAATCCTGAGTGCGGATATGTGGCTTCAGCCAATTGTAAAACCGCACCTGCGGATTATCCGTATTATATCAGCGACTGGTACGTGCTTCCCTATCGCATGGACCGGATCAATGAGATGCTGACCGAAAAGGAAAAACTTTCATCAGATGATTTTATACGGATGCAGGGGGATCAGAAATCAAAGATGGCTGAGAAATTCAGTCGTTATTTCCTGTCACACCTGACAGCGAAATCAGGATTATCTGACCCTGAAAAGGCTGTTTATGACCATTTGCGGAACTGGGACTATACGATGCTGAAGGATCAGCCGGAGGCCCTGGTTTTTGAGAAATGGTACTATCTCACCGGGGTGAATCTGGTTAAGGATCAGATGGATTCCCTGTTGTTTGCGCAATTCATTGCGGAGAAATCCTTCTTTCAGAATTTTATGGAAAACATGCTGGTGGCACCCAATGCTACCTGGACGGATGATATCACCACCACAGATGCCACCGAAACTTTCGGCGAAATCATCGGCCGCTCGTTTCAGCAGACCGTAAACGAATTATCTACTGAGTTCGGTAAAGATTCGGGCAGCTGGAAGTGGGGTGATGTTCATTCCATTACACTTGCCCATCCTATGGCAAGCGTGAAAATTCTCAATAAGATATTCAAACTCAACCGCGGGCCCTATAGTGTAGGGGGAAGTTTTCATACGGTAGGACCTTACGCAAATCCGCTGAATAAATATTCCGGAGTAAATCATGGTGCATCGGAACGTCATATTTTTGATACCGGCAACTGGGACCAATCCCTTACGGTAATCCCAACTGGTACCTCAGGAATTCCTGCAAGCAGGCACTATTGCGATCAAACGGAATCCTACGTGACAAACAAATATCACGCGGATTACGTAACCCGCTCAAAAGTGGAAGGTTCGATGTTATACCGGATGAAATTCACACGGTAATGCAAGTGATGTTATCAGCTTATTTGTAATAGAAGAATGCATCAGCAGGAACCTTCTCCAACTTGCCGTTTCCGGTTTTCCACGACAGTTCGAGCAGGTTTCCGCCGGAGTTCTCAAAAAATGTGATCCTTATTGAATGCAGACCTTTCCCAAGGGCAAGGTCTACATTTTTTGCGACTGCCCCGTGCGGACCATCATTGTCGATCACGAGCTTTTCACCCACAAAGAGTTTGCTTCCGTCATCGGAATTTAAGCTAAGGGTATAAATGCCGTCAGCAGGGATGTTGATAAAACCCTGATAATCAATTGAGAATTTCTCGTCGGCCGGGTTATTCGCCAGTTGAAAATCTGTGGTAACTCCCGAAAGGTTTGGAACCAATCCGTTATATTCCGGCACCTTTGTCCAGTCGCCATGATAGAGGTTATACAGTAATCCCGGCTTAGCCTGCGGAACCTGCCGTCCGGCTACCGGGGTCACTTTATTGACTGTAATGGCGGATGTTCCGGTAAGCGCCCGGCCATCCTTAAAGCAGGAAGCTGTAACGGTTGTAGTTTCGGAAACTTTGATCGGACTGGTATAAACATCAGATTGTGAGGTGGGAACTGAACCATCCAGTGTATATCTTATTTCGGATAGATTTTCATTTTTCCGGATGCTAATTTCGGTTTGGTCGATAAAGATTTCTGCAGCAGTAATTTCCGGGGTATCATAAATGGCGGGATCTCCTTCGATATCCAGGATGATTACGGAATTTATTGTATCCGGTGCTTCTGCCGGCAGCTGAATCGATAATCCGCCCGATATGGTTGTTACCGTAAGTTCTTCCTGGCTGGCATCCGCCAGAAGGTAAGCCCTGATTGCCTTATTGCCTATTCCGGGAACGTTAAGAATATGGTCGGCCGGCCAGTCAAATACATGAAGGTACAATCTGGTGCCTCCGGTCATTTTCTTCTGCGTGCAACGGCCCCAGGGTAAATTTTTGAACGGGCTTGCCTGAGTGCTGTAAATGGCTTCTCCGTTTGTTTTCATCCAGGCGCCGATCGCTGTTAAACGGTCGATGCTTTCCTGCGGGAAAACCCCGTCGGCTGTTGGTCCGATGTTCAGCAGGTAATTACCGCCTTTGGAAGCGATATCGGCAAGCATCCGGAGAATTTCTTCAGTGGATTTAAAGTTTCTATCATTCTTATTATAGCCCCAGTGGTCGTTCATCGTCATACAGGATTCCCAGTCGACGCCTGGAATCCCTGTGGCCGGGATTTCCTGCTCGGGTGTTCCATAGTCCCCGGCAAATTCACCCTCGCCGGTCATGCCTGCCATTCCGGAACGGCCAACTGTAACCCGGTTATTAACAATGATATCCGGTTGCAGGTTTCGTACATAATTATACAGGTCCTTACCATATTCACCGGTCCAGGTATTTTCCCATTCACCGTCGAACCATAAAATGCCAATTTTTCCATAATGGGTAAGCAATTCCTTCAACTGGGATTTCATATAGGACCGGTAATGGTCAAAGTTGGCACCTTCCGTGCTTCTGGTCTTTTCCCAGTTCCGCCTGGGCAGGTAGTCAGGATTATGCCAATCCATGATGGAGTGATAAAAACAGAATGTCATTTCCTGCTCCTCGCAAGCTTTGGATAATTCCTTTAAAATATCTCTTTTGAACGGGGTCGACATTACATCGAAATCCGTTTGTTTGGAATCAAACAAGCCAAATCCGTCGTGGTGTTTGGAGGTGATAACGATATATTTCATTCCGGCATCCTTTGCCATTTTCACCCAGTCGGTTGCGTTGAATTTAACCGGATTGAACTGCCCGATGAATTTGTCATACTCTTCCAGCGGAATCTGCGCCGATTCGCGGATCCATTCGGCATGGTTGGTTTGTCCGTTCCATTCACCCGCCGGAACTGCATACAGACCCCAGTGAATAAACATTCCGAAGCGGGCTTCGCGAAACCATTGCATCCGGGAATCCTTGGCTGCGGAGGTTTCACTCAGGTAGTCAACGGTTTTTGGCTTGCAGCCGGCGATAAGAAGAACGAGCAGGAGAAAAGATAAAATGCGGGATTTCATATCAAATGAATTAATTGTCGGTAATATTCAAAATTAGCCATTTCTTTGCACCTTACAGGCTAATTTCGCAATTTAGAACAGAAAAAGTACGCCGGCGATGGTGATTAAAAAAAATAATTCCTCTCTTTTTTCTCAGAACTTCATTCATCTCACGCTTTCAGTTTTTCTGATTTCAACAGCCTTTTATTTTCTGATGCCTACTCTGCCGGTTTATTTGCAGGAGGTTTTGCATGCGGGTAAAACGGAGGTCGGACTGATAATCGGCACCTATACACTCGCTGCCTTACTCGTAAGACCGATTTCAGGATATGCGCTTGATACCCTGGGCAGGAGATGGATTTTTTTGATATCCATCGTTTTGTTTTCAATTATGTTTTTCCTCTATCCTTTTGCCATAACCCTGCTGCCGCTGCTGGTGCTGCGTTTTCTGCACGGATTGAACTGGGGGGCATCCACCACTGCCGGATTTACTTTAGTTGTTGATTTAGTTCCTGTTGAGAAGAGGGGGCGCGGAATCGGATATTTCGGACTTTCGTTTACCGTGGCCATGTCCATTGGTCCGGTCATTGGATTGAAAGTGATGGGCGAGGATCATTTTACCGCGCTTTTTCTGGTTGCCGGCGGGGTATCCTTATTGGGTATCCTGATGGCCACCCTGGTGCGTTACCCGGCTTTCAAACGGCCGGAGAAGTCGCTATTCAGCTGGAAAATGCTGATAGCCAAACAGTCGGTTCCGGTTTCCCTGAATATGCTGATTCTGGCAGCCTCTTATGGTGGGGTGATGACCTTTATTACCCTGTATGCCAAGGAGAATGACCTTGGCGGATATACCGGCTGGTTCTTTACCATCATGGCGCTGGGAACTGCGCTCACCCGGGTTTTCTCGGGAAGCCTGTTCGACCGGTACGGACCAACCTGGATTGCCGTATCCGGAATTATTTCGGTATCAGGCGGTTTGTTGCTGCTTGCTCATGCTCCGATACTGAACTTTTTCATGATTTCCGGGTTTTTTATCGGTGTGGGATTCGGAGTTATTTTTCCAACCCTTCAAACCATGGCGAATAATGTGGTCTCACCCGCCCGGCGCGGGGCGGCCAATTCCACTTTTCTCACCGGCCTGGATCTCGGTGTAGGTATAGGATCTGTACTGACCGGTATTTTCTCGGAACCCCGGGGACTGGCCTGGACTTATAATGCCGCAGCACTGCTGGCTATTGGTGGGTTGCTGTATTTCCTTGTCGTAAGCCTGCCTCATTACCAGAAATACAATATCGGCGCATAATTTAGTTTGTTCATTGTTCGTGGGATAAAATTAGTATTTTTGATAATTGTAAAAATTACACTAATTATCCAAAGCCATGAAACGAACCTGCTTTATCCTTAGCATTTTCCTGGTATCCATCTCATTGACGGCACAGGAAACCAATAAGTTGATTATTGATGCCAACAAGGGAAATGTGGTGATCAATAAAAATATTTACGGTCATTTTGCTGAACACCTCGGGCGCTGTATTTATGACGGAATCTGGGTGGGCAAGGATTCAAAGATCCCCAACATTAACGGATATCGCACAGATATAATAAATGCTCTGAAAGAGATGCAGATTCCTGTTCTGCGCTGGCCGGGCGGATGCTTTGCCGATACTTATCACTGGATGGATGGAATCGGTGCCGACAACCAAAGGGCAAAAATGATGAACTATCATTGGGGCGGAGTGGTGGAAAATAACACTTTCGGGACCCACGAATTCCTGAATCTGTGTGAAATGCTTGGTTGTGAGCCTTATATATCGGCCAACGTAGGAAGCGGATCTGTTGTAGAAATGACTCAGTGGATTGAATATATGAATTCCGACAAAGATGTTCCGATGGCTAACCTTCGCCGGAAAAACGGCCGTGAAAAGCCCTGGAATGTTAAGTATATGGGTATCGGAAATGAAAGCTGGGGATGCGGTGGAAACATGACTCCGGATTATTACGTGAACCTTTTAAGAAATTACTCAGAGATGGCCGGGATTTACGGCCAGTGGAAGTTGCAGCAGATCGGCTGCGGAGCCAACGGTGCGGATTATAACTGGACCGATGTTGTGATGAAGCAGAAACCCGGATCGATGAGTGGTTTATCCCTGCACTATTATACGATAGCAGGAGCCGGTTGGGGCGACAAATCACCCGCTACCGGTTTTGAGAAGAAATATTATTTCTCCGGACTGGAAAAAGCGTTGAAAATCAATGAACTGATTGAGAAGCATAGTTCCATCATGGATAAATATGATCCCAAAAAGCAGGTAGGCCTGATGGTTGATGAATGGGGTATCTGGACCGACGTTGAACCCGGTACGGAGGAGGGTTTCCTTTTTCAGCAGAATTCCATCCGCGACGCGCTGATTGCATCGGTCACACTCGACGTATTCAATAATCATGCTGACCGGGTGAAGATGGCCAATATCGCTCAAACGATAAATGTATTGCAGGCGGTAATCCTCACCGAAGGCAGCAAAATGGTGCTGACCCCTACCTATTATGTTTTTAAGATGTATAAAATCCATCAGGATGCCAAACTCCTGCCCAGCAGGATGATATCCGAAGATTATGAAATGGACGGAAAAAAAATCCCGGCCCTGAGCAGCTCGGTTTCGGAAGATAAGAATGGTACTATCCATATAACCGTTACCAACCTGAATCCTGACAAGGAAATTACCGTTTCCGTGGACCTCATCGGCAAGATCTTTGAGAAGGTTAATTCTGCAACGGTTCTTACCGCTCCCGAATACAATTCCTATAATTCATTCGATAAATCAGCCGTTGTCAAACCGGTGGATTTCAAGAATTTCAAGAAGGTGGGTAATTCATCCATGCAGGTAACCCTGCCATCGAAATCTCTGGTGGTACTGGAGCTGAGGTAGGTATACTATATTAATTTAGACTAATTAAAAATAAATTTATCTTTGTGATTAAATTTTAATCACAATGAGAAGACTTATTTACTCTTTTTTCCTTGTTACCGCTGCACTTTCAGCGTTCGGTCAGCAGGATAACAGTCCGCAAAACCTTGCCTCGACACTTCTTTCCAATACCGGGCAAAAGCTTAATATCGGCGGATATGGCCAGGTGGACATGACTACTCAGTTACAATCCGGTAAACGGTCCAATACCAGTCTGGATGTTTCCAGGATGGTAATCAGTCTGGGCTACCGGTTCTCCGATAAAACGCAGTTCCTTACTGAAGTTGAGTTTGAGCATGTTAAGGAATTGTATGTGGAACAGGCCTTTCTGAATCATTCCTTCAGTGATGCGCTTAGTTTTCGTGCCGGCCTGATGCTGATACCGATGGGTATTGTGAATGAGTACCATGAACCTACCGCCTATAACGGCGTGTTAAGGCCCATGGTGGATAATCTGATCGTACCGACCACCTGGCGCGAAATCGGCGCAGGTTTTACCGGACGTTTTCAGGATATCGGCTTAAAATATCAATTGTACCTGGTCAACGGTTTCAGTAGCTACGGTTCCGATGGAAAGGGAACGCTGAATGGATCAGGTTATCTGAGGAATGGCCGCCAGAGGGGCGCAAAATCATACCTGTCGGCACCTAACCTGTCGGCGAAGGTTGATTATTTTGGAATCAGGGGATTGAAGTTTGGTTTGGCCGGATATTTCGGGGATACCCAATCGGCGCTGTTTAATAATCTCGACCGTTCGGATGAGGCTCTTGGAGCCCGCGCAGATTCTTCGGTTGTGGGCATAGCAATGGTTGGATTTGATGTCCGCTATACCTGGAAAGGATTTCAGGCCCGGGCCCAGGTAATTTATGCAAAACAATCCAACACCGCGGCATACAACAGCTTTGTCAAAAGTGATCTGGGATCGGCCGTGACCGGTTTCTATTACGAGGAAAGCTATAATATACTCAAGCGCACATCGAGTACACATCAGTTAAATGTATTCTGCCGGTTCGAGCATTATGACACTCATCTGGCGGTTGAACCTACCGTTGCGCGACAGGAAAAATACCGGGTTAATGAGTATGTATTCGGGCTGGGATGGAAACCTGCCGAAGGGGCTGTATTCAAAATAGATGCACGGTTGAAAAAAGCTAAAACTAATACTGCCTATACCCCTTATCTGAATGCCGGAATCGGAGTTTGGTTTTAATTCATGATCCATGAAATTGCTGTTTAATTTCCTTTTGCTTTATTCCTTAACAACTGCTTCTGAGGGCCAGTCTTATTGGACTGCACACAGTAAGCAGATTGTTAAGGAATTAACCGGCTGGTCGCCGGAGTTTGCCAAGGCTGATCACCTAAAGACTACTGATTCTAGGGAGTTTTATAAAATTTCTGCGCTTTCAGGTGCCTCACTGGGCACTTTGGTACTCTCTTCCGCTCCCGGACGGTTTGAACGATTTGACGTGATGGTAGTGCTGGAGCCGGGTGGAAAAATAGCCCTGATCAGGATATTGAAATACCGGTCGGAATATGGTTCGGAGATCACCAATAAGAAATGGCTTGCCCAGTTTTACGGTAAACCGGGCGGGGAATTCACCTTGCATAAAAACATCGATGCGATTTCAGGAGCCACCTATTCATCCAACGGACTAGTTCAGGAAATTAACCTGATCCTCAAACTTCTAAAACCGACACCGGCAGTTCCACGGTAAAGGTGCTTCCCCGGCTGGGTTCACTTTCAACGAGTATCCGGCCATTGTGGTGAGTGATGAATTCATGGCACAGGATCAATCCCAAGCCGGTACCGGGTTCACGATCGGTACCGCGGGAAGTTATTTTTTCGCCCAGCTTGAAAAGTTTCTCAAGGTTTGCTGAAGAGATACCCACCCCCTGATCAATAAATGTAACTATTGCCAATTGGGGTGTTTCATTTACCCTGATGATTATGTGGCTGTCGTGATTTGAAAATTTTATGGCATTGGAAAGCAGGTTCCTGAAAACGGTCTCCAGCATATTGGCGTCACCCGTAATTTTTACCGGCTGGGCTGCTCCTTTTAATTCAATGGAAATATTCTTTTTTTCGGCAATCGGCCGTAGCGTCAGAATAGCATGGCCGATGATTACTTTCAGGTCAACATTCACTGGTATAAATACTATTTCATTGCGTTGGGTCCTGGTCCATGTCAGGAGGTTATCAATCAGACGCATGGTATTATCGACAGAATCCCTGAACCGTGCCATTGCGGCCTTCATAGCCTTCGGATCTGACTGAACCGAATCCGATTCATCCTCCATCACTTCCAGATAGGAACTGATCCCGGCGAGCGGTCCAAACAGGTCATGTGCAATAATCGAGAAAAACCTGTCCTTTGTGGCATTCAGTTTCTCCAATTCCCGTGCATTCTCGCGTAGCTTCTCCGAACGTTCTTCCAATTCAACATTTTGTCGCTTGATCATCCTGGTTTGCCGGTACCGGATTAATCCGGAATTCCATAAAATGGTTGCCAGGCCAATCGCCAAACCGATTGCACTTAAACCATTCACCTGATCGGACAATAGTTGGTCCGGATCGGGATGGGTACTTTGGATGAGCAAGAAAAAAAACAGATAAGATGCAATCGAGATACCGATGATGAAGATTGGCCTGACCAACAGAAGGAATGCTGAAATTATACAAACAACCAGGAAAGGGGTAATGGCAACAGTGACCTGCTGGTCGATTTTTGCAATCATAGCTCCGGAGAACATCAGAATCAGATAGAACAATGGTCCCATCAGCTGGTCAAATCGATTGGCAGTCCTGCGCTTTTTAATTACCTGGTAAGCGTATATACCAAAAAAAGCAGCAATCAGGATCAGGATTGCATGCATAATAATAATTCCGGTTCGCCAGGAATATTCGTTGGGTTCAGCATCGGCCAGATTGACCGTAAAGATGATAATGTGTGCCAAACTGATAGGTATTGCCAACCACATATAAATCTTCCACCTCTGTAGATTATTGAGGAAGAATTCATTGCGTATGATCTCGCGGTCCTCGGCGCTGAGTTTGGACGAGAGTCTTTTGAAGAAATTCATCATTTGGCAATAAATTTAAGAATAAAATCCTTTCACGGATGATCCATTTTTAACCGCAATTTTTCATCCCCATTGAAATTTTTTTCTTAACTTCCGAACAACATATACCTCTTCCGTGTATGTAGATACATTACTTAACCTATCCGGCTATGAAAAAAATCTTTACTCTTTTGATTTTGGCGGCACTTGCGCTGTCAGCCTATTCACAAAACGGCCTGATTACGGGAAAAGTATCGGATGCAGGTGGGGTCAGTCTTCCGGGAGTTACCGTTCAAATCAAGGGTACCACTACCGGGACGACCACCAATCTGGATGGTGAATACTCAATTTCGGTGAGCGGAGGTATTTTGGTTTTCAGGTTTGTCGGGTTTATTACCCGCGAAATTCCCGTAGCCAATCAATCCGTGATTAATGTGGTTCTGCAGGAAGACGTGAAAATGCTCAGCGAAGTGGTGGTTATAGGCTATGGTTCACAGAAGAAAATGGACCTGACCACCGCCGTTTCCACCGTGGGTGAGAAGGAAATCAAAGACCGTCCGATTGTTTCAGCCGTGCAGGCGCTTCAGGGAAAAGCTGCGGGGGTTCAGGTAACCCAGACCTCAGGTAAACCGGGAGAAAGTCTATCAGTTCGTGTTCGCGGCGCCACTTCGGTATTGGCAGGCAATGAGCCGCTCTATGTTGTGGACGGGGTTCCCACCACCGACATCAGGGGATTGAGCCCGACTGACATTGCCACTATGACCGTTCTGAAAGATGCTTCTTCAGCAGCTATTTATGGTGCCCGGGCTGCTAACGGGGTGGTTCTGATTACGACCAAAAGGGGGGCTGCCAATGCGCCTGTAATCAGCTATAATACCTATTATGGAATTTCGAAATTGCGGAAACCGATTGAGGTTCTGAACACTGAGCAATACCGTACTCTCATGAAGGAGATTACGGGCAAAGAACTGGATACAACCTTCAGGGATTATACCAATTGGAGCGACCTGGTATTTGGTACCGGATATAATCAGTCGCACCAGTTATCGGTTTCCGGAGGTGATGATAAATCAAAGTATTTTGTTTCAGCTGGTTATCTAACCGAGCAAGGTATTGTGCAACCCGCGCGGTTTGACCGATACTCCATCCGGGTTAATCTCGACAATCAATTAAAACCCTGGCTGAAGATCGGTACAAACATCAGTGTATTGAGTCTGAAAACAAAAGATACCCCTGATAATGCAAGTTCCGGCAGAGGGGGGGTGATCATGAGTACCCTGAATACTCCTCCTTTCCTTCATGTTTTTAAAAATGATTCAAGCGGATGGTATGATCCTAATCCCTTCCAGCCGTCCTGGGAGAATCCGATCGCCTATATGGATGCCCCGGATCAGTTGGAGACTGACAACCAGGTTTTTGGTAGTATTAACGCCGAGGCAAGGATCATTAAGGGCTTGCTGTTTAAAACCCGGTTTGGAATGGATTTATACAACCACCAGTGGGATTACTTCCTGGATCGGGTTACCACAAATTATGGACGCAAGCAAAATGGAATCGGGAACTCGGATAAATTTATCAGCACCACCTGGATGTGGGATAATACGCTGGATTACACCAGATCTTTCGGAAAGCATAATATTACCGGTCTTGCCGGCAGCAGTTTGCAAAAGTATAAGGGCAATGATTCCTATCTGTATGGGAACGATTTTCCCGCCGACAGTTCGGTCAGAACCTTATGGGCTGCCAACATCATTTCCGGAGGCACTTCCCGGCAGGAATGGGCGCTGGCTTCATTTTTTGCCAGGGCTACCTACGATTTCAACCACAAATACTATGTAACGGCAACTGTTCGTCGTGATGCTTCCTCAAAACTTGCCAATAAATGGGGATCATTCCCATCATTCTCAGCTGGTTGGAGGCTCTCATCTGAAAAGTTCATGCGAAACCTCACTTTTATCGACGACCTGAAAATCCGTGGAGGCTGGGGAAGGAATGGTAATCAGGAAGGCATTTCAAATTATGCCAGTTATGGGCTGATCTCCTTTAGCCGGCGAACTCCCAAAAATCCATTGGCCGGTCCGTCTTCCTCCCAAACCACTTATGCAAATCCCGACTTAAAATGGGAAACCACAACCCAATCCAACATCGGGTTTGACCTGAGTCTGTTCAGTACACGTGTGGTTTTCAATTTTGATGTTTACCTCAAAAAAACCACGGATGTACTGCTGAACGTTCAGTTATCCAATACTTTGCCTATAACCAGCATCCAAACCAATGCCGGTGATATTCAAAATAAGGGTATTGAGTTCAGTATCAATACGGCAAACATTGACAGAACCTTCAAATGGTTCACCGATTTCAATATGTCGTTCAACCGGAACGAGGTTACGGCACTGAAATACACCAATGTATACTACTACGGCGGAATATACAGCAATAACCAGGATGTATCCATTGTTAAAGCCGGCTTGCCGCTGGGCTCTTTCTTCGGATATGTTTCGGAAGGGGTTGATCCGGCAACCGGAGATATCAAATACAAGGATCTTAACCTGAACGGAATTTTTGATCCGGGCGACCGTACGGTTATCGGGAATGCCCAGCCGGATTTTACTTTTGGATTAACCAACCGGTTCAATTACAAGCGTCTGGATCTGGTTGTATTCTTCCAGGGAAGCTATGGCAACGATGTGTACAATGCTACCCGGATCGACCTGGAAGGTATGTTCGACAGCAAAAACCAGTCGATCGCAGTACTTGACCGGTGGACCACTGAAAATACCGACACCGATATCCCCCGGGCCGTTCGCAATGGAAGTGTGAACAATGTTTACAATTCAAGCCGCTTTGTTGAGGATGGTTCCTATATCAGGTTGAAATCCCTCACACTTTCCTATAAGGTTCTTGATAACGGATCCCGCATAAAAGGAATCCGGAACCTCTCGGTTTACGTCACCGGTCAGAACCTTTTGACTTTTACCAATTATTCCGGTTTCGACCCCGAGGTCAATGCCTTCGGAGCCAGTTCAACCGCATTGGGAGTCGATTACGGCACCTATCCGCAGGCACGGTCAGTCATCATCGGTTTGAATGTCGAATTCTAAAAAAATCACACTTATGAAAAATATTTTCAAAATCCTGATAGCATCCCTTCTTGCACTTCCATTCTATTCCTGTGAGAAGATTAATGACTTTCTAGATCTCAAACCCGTTGATAATGGCATTGCCATTGAAAAGGAAACAGAATCCGGGCCCACATACAAAACCGCCAATGCGGTTGAAGCTGCGCTGGCAGGTGTATATGCGGGTTTCAGAAACGAGTATTTCGAACTTGATTATTTTGTCAATGGTGATGCTCAATCCGACGATGCCTATGCAGGGGCCGACAATCCGGCTTTCTTTCAGATCGACGATTACAATATCAGTCCGACCAATGCAAATGTTAAGCGCGACTGGGGTTATCTCTATACCATTATCGGCCAGGCCAATGCGGTTATTAATAATGTTGATTCCGTTCCCGATCCGTTGCTCACTGAAAAACGTAAAAAGGAAATTCTCGGTGAGGCTGCCTTTATCAGGGCTTTCTGCTATTTCCAGGCCGTGCAGCTTTGGGGAGATGTTCCCCTGCAATTGAAGGAATTTAAAACTTTCAGTGCTGCCGTTCTTCCGGAGGTTTATCCGATCCTCTTTCCGGTGAGGGCACCGATGGCAGATGTTTATGCCCAGATAATCAAGGATCTGGAGACAGCTTTGCCTAATGTTAATGCCACGGCGGCAAACAAAACCATCATAACCAAAGGAGCTGTGAATGCCGTGCTGGCCAAAGTATACGCCACCATTGTACCACACGACTGGAGCAAGGTGCTGGCCTATTGCAACGATGTTATTGCCGGCGGGTACAGTCTGCTTCCAAAATACGACCAGCTTTGGGATAACCAGCATGAAAATTCGGCCGAGGCTATCTTCGAAATAAACTATGAAGGAACCGATGCCTCAGGCAACTGGGGCGTAAGCATGTTTTATGGAATGGACTGGAAAAAGTTCAACATTCCTTCCAACGACCTGGTGGCTGCCTTTGATGCGGAGCAGGATCTTATCCGTAAGGCTTCATCCATTATTTTTCTTGACGTGACCGGTAAATGGACCGATTCGCATTACCCCCAGCCCCAATATCCGTTTGTATACAAGTACCGTATCAATAATTCGCCCAGTCCGAATAACTATATTTTCATACGCCTGGCAGATATCTTACTGCTGAAAGCGGAAGCGCTGAATGAAACAGGCGATGTAAACGGTGCCGCCGCCCTGGTTAACCAGATCAGGACACGTGTTTCTTTGCCGAACACACCTGCCGCCAATCAGGGTGATATGCGCCTGGCTATCGAGAAGGAAAGACGGCTTGAGCTGGCTTTTGAGGGGATGCGCTGGTACGACCTGAAACGCACAGGAAGGGCGATCGAAGTGATGAATAACGCGAAGGGCGTTGGTGGAGTTAACCTGGGCTACAATATTGCTGAATATCAGTTGCTGTGGCCAGTTCCACAGTCGGAACTCGACAAAAACTCACAGCTTTCCCAAAATAAGGGTTATTGATTTTTTCAAACTGTTTTTGTTGTGTAAATTATTGATTTTAACGGTAAAAGATAATTGATTGGATTTAGAAATTCTTATATTTGTTAATACACCAATTACTAACTTTTAATTTTATACCCATGAAGAGATCTACAATCGTTTTTTTATTGATGTTCGTTTTCGGCGGTTTTACAATGGCTCAGACCATTGAAACCTTTGAGAGTTTGAAAATGAACCTGATGAGTGCCGGCGACAACGGTTCACTCATGGTAGTGCCCAACCCCGATCCAACCGGGATCAATACCAGCAGCAATGTGGTAAAATTTGTCCGTGGAAAGGGCGATCCCTGGGGAGGCTTTTATGCAACCCTGCCAACTCCGATTGATTTGGATGCCAACAAATTTGTCCACGTGAAAGTGTGGAAACCCAGAATTTCACCGGTGAAATTCAAACTGGAAAATCCAAATTTTGAAGTCGCTTCAATTAATCCTCAAACGGTGGTAAACGGATGGGAAGAGCTGGTTTTTGAATTTCCTACAGCTGTAGGCGAATACACAAAAATCGTTTTTATGCCTGACTTTGAGGATCCCCTGACTTTGACCGACTATATCACCATTTATTTTGATGATATCGTCATCAACAACGATCCTGCCGTTGGAAGTGCTGCGGTTCAGATCATGGAGAATTATGAGAACATTCCGCTCAATATCATGCTTGGCGGTGCTGAGGACCTCAGCGGATTCACACTGGTTCCCAATCCTGATAAATCAGGCGTAAACCTGAGTGACTATGTTATCAAGTATCACCGTGATAAGGATGGTGTTGCCTGGGGCGGTTTTTATTCAGCTACCCCGATTGATGTGACGACAAACAAGTACATGCACGTGAAAGTATGGAAACCACGTGTGAGCCCGGTCGTTTTCAAAATTGAAGGCGGTGCTGCCGGTACCGTTGAAAAACCTGCAACTCCTGCACAATCTGTTACCGGTGCATGGGTTGATTGTGTTTTCGACTTCTCCGATAAAACAGGTACTTATCCTACCATTGTTTTCATGCCTGACTTTGAGCTACCGCTGACCCTGACCGAAGATATCGATCTCTATTTTGACGACATTATCCTGAATAATGATCCTAATCCGATGACTCCACCTGAACAGATTATCGCAATAGATATGAATCCCGCAGGAATTATTGCCGGCGACAGGGTATTCCTTTCTGGTGCAATCGGTGGAATTCACGGTACCTGGATAGAACCTGGCAAGAACCTTGACAATGAAATGTTCGATCCCGATGGTGATGGTATTTATAAAATTACCCTGCACCTGGCTGACGGACTCATTGCCTTCAAATTCTTCAAAAACATTGGTTGGGGCAGTGGCGATCCGGCACCTGGCGGCGACAGAACCTACAATGTCAATGGCAGCGTTTATCTGATTTTTACCTGGGGAGTTCAGGGATATGTAGTTTCAGCCCCGCAGTATTTGCTGGCTGAAAATATCGTGATGTATCCTAATCCTGTTGATAATGAACTGTATATCAATTCTACAGCCGATATCAGCAGGGTAGTTATTACCTCCACCCTTGGTAATGTTGTTGCCGACTATACATTCGGCAATACCAGCAATCAAACAATCAGCACTTCAGCTCTCAGCAGCGGAATGTATTTTGTCACCTTCATGGATAGAAATGGCAAAAAACAGACTCAAAAACTGATAAAGAACTAAGCGATACCCGCCTATAAAAAAAGCTCCCGCTCCGGGAGCTTTTTTTTTGTCCCTTTTTGACTGAAGGTTACACTATCTTTACGTATTATTTCATGCTTATTCCGGCTATAATGAATTTTAAAATTAAGATACACCTGATCGGTACGCTGTTCGCTGTCATGGCTTTAACCTCCTCATTGGGCTGCAAGCCTGATCCCGGCAACGGCGACGATGATCCTAACGATTCGACTAACATCAGGAAGGATACAGCCGACGTGATTTACTGGCTCACCACACCCGACCGGTCGGTTCTGCTAAGGGAACTGGACGACCGGCTGTTTTTTAACACCACGGCCAATCAGTATCCATCCATTGAAGTGGACTCCTCAATCACCTATCAGACTATTGATGGTTTCGGCTTCTCCCTCACTGGCGGCAGTGCATGGCTGATTAACCGAATGCCGCAGGTGAAACGGGATGCCCTGATCCGGGAGCTATTCTCGCGTGAAGGTGAATCCATCGGAATCAGTTACCTGAGAATCAGCATCGGCTCATCCGATCTGGATGCCACGGTTTTTTCATATGATGATTTGCCCGGTGGCCAAACCGATAATGATCTGACGCATTTCAGCCTCGATCCTGATAAGATTGACCTTATACCGGTATTGAAACAGATTCTCGGGCATAATCCGGATATTAAAATTCTGGGATCTCCCTGGTCGGCACCGGTATGGATGAAAACCAACAAAAGCAGTGTCGGTGGCAGGCTCCTGCCGGAATTTTACGATGCCTATGCCCGCTACCTGGTGAAATATGTGCAGGGAATGCAAGCCGAAGGCATCAGGATTGATGCCCTTACCATCCAGAATGAACCCCTTAATCCCCATAATAACCCCAGTATGGAAATGTCATGGGGCGAACAGGCTACATTCATTAAAAACAACCTCGGACCGGCATTACGTGCAGCAGGTTTGAATACGAAGATTATTCTGTACGATCATAATTGCGATCATCCGGAGTATCCGTTAAATATCCTGAATGATGCTGAGGCCCGTCAAAATGTCGACGGATCAGCCTTTCACCTGTATGGAGGAGATATCAGCGTGTTAACTCAGGTGCACAATTCCTGGCCCGACAAGAATGTTTATTTCACGGAACAATATGTGGGTGGGCCCGGGAATTTTGGTCCCGATATAAGATGGCATGTAAAGAATCTGATTATTGGTGCCACCCGAAACTGGAGCCGGAATGTGCTCGAATGGAACCTGGCATCCGATTTTGAATACAAGCCTCATACCAATGGCGGATGCACCACCTGTGAGGGAGCACTTACCATAGGTTCCGATGTGGTGCGGAATGTTTCCTACTACATTATCAGCCATGCATCCAAATTCGTTCCGCCGGGTTCTGTCAGGATCTCCTCGGCAAGTCTTTCAAAGCTTCCGAACGTAGCTTTTCTGACTCCCGATGGAAAAAAAGTTTTGATCGTGCTGAATGACAGCGATGTCAGTCAGACCTTCAATATCCGGTTCAATGGCAAATGGGTGAAGGTTGAATTGGGGGCAGGGGCGGTGGCCACTTATGTTTGGTGAGAACCAATCCCCTTTTATTGGACTACCTTCGAAGAAAATATTACTGATGAAAAAGATTTTTCGTTTAGGGTTACTTCTGGTCGCTGTCATTGCAATATCAACCGGTACCAGCTGCATTGTTGTTCACCGTACTGCTTCACGGCCGGCTTACAGAATTGAATCGAGGGGACATGTTCCGCCCGGACAAATGAAGAAGGCGACCGGGGAGAGAAGTGCCAAAGCTTATGCTCCGGGGCAGCAGAAAAAGAAGAAGAACAAGAGGTAGGTTGTAAGGGCCCCTCGTTAGAGTCGCCCGGTCCCGGCCCCCCGCCTTCGCGGGGGCAAGCCCCGCCGGGATGACACTTCTCCGAGGGAAGATAAGTGCGGTCACTCGTCACTCGTCACCCGTCACTTCCTCCGCATCACGTTTCGTTCCGCTTCACGCCTCGTTCCGCTTCACGTTTCGTTCCGTCACTCGTCACCCGTCACTCGTCACTGGTCACCAACCTCACCACCACCTTCCCCTCCACACGTGCCACCGCATTCCTGCTCCCTCCGTAATTTCCCCAGGCAATCGACCAGTAATCCCATTTATCGAGCACCAGCAATTCCTGGGCTCCGGTAGGCAGGAGTTTCATTTTGGCAGCCTGGTGTCCATCGGAAGTGACGGATAATTTTGTTTTTCCCGCCGACAGAAGTTCGTATGCTGTAATATTTTCCTTGGTTGCGCGGTAAGCTTCTGACCCCTGCATATATGCATTTTCCGGAGTGATGGTGCCTGTGAGGTAGTAGTCATGCATCCCCTGGGGAATGTCATATTTCGGCTGTACCCGGTAGTCCTCCGTAACAGGTGTAATACGCAGGGCTTTACCCTCATTGGCCGATAAATGATGATTCGGATAGGTGCTCCAGTAACCCTTCCGGTTCCAGGAGATTTCATCAATCGAAGCGGTTACCGGGAAGGCCAGTCCCACCTGCCAGGTATATGAGGGCAGGCTGTCGGCCTCATAACTTATTGAAATCGTACCGGAAGGATAAAAGGAAGAGGTCATCTTTACGGGATAATTGCTAACATATCCGGTTGATCTTACGGTTATACACCCTTTGTCGCTGGTGTCAATGGTGGCGCCGGTCACCCGGTATGCGCCTGAACAGATCCCTTCAGTTTCCTTGAAAGCATCCGGACTTTTGGGCTTGTTGATGATCACTGCCGGACTGCCGTTGAGGATAGTTTCCCCCTTCATGGTGACTTTAGTTATCTGACCGGTAGTTTCATTCAGACTGATGAACAGATCCTCATACCTGAGCTCCGTTTGCCCGCCATTTTTCAGAACGATCCAGTTTTGCTCCACCGGAACATCCATCATGAAGGACGCCATCAGCGGCATGGTGAGTTCCTCATCGATCAGATTGTTATCAGCATCGTAAAATTGCAATAAAAGCTGTGCGCTCTCTTTTTCACCAATGGTAACCGGAATAACGGTTTCCTGATGCGGCATGATGTCGGGCAAGGTAACAAACGAGGATTCCTTCCCCTTGGTGACTTTGAGTGTGATGCTGTTCAGTGAGAGATGATTGAACCGGTTCTTGATCCGGATCTGAGCAATGAGGTCAGTGTTCGACATTTTCCATTTTATTTCCGTGACCTTAACCGGGGAGTATGCCTTTTTCGTATTCCAGAATTCAACTTTTTTGCGGCGCCAAACGTCGATAAAACCCCATGGACCATAACCGGTTACGGTATCCGGCAGATGAAAAATCTCATCGGTCATACCCCAGATGGCACCACCCAGGTTGCCCGGTACATCAAATCGTAGCGACCACATCGAATCCAGACTGCGGCCCCAGAAATCCTTGACATTGGGATCATCCCGGAGCAGGGTAAGGTTGTAGCAGGGTACATGCGCCCATTCATCACTTAAAAGCGGAAAATCAGCATGTTCCATGTTTTTGTATACCAGACCAAAATTCTCAATGTCCTTACCGTCATACGACGGATAGTGGGCTACGGCAATATCGAAACACCTTTTATTTTCCTTGATGGCGGTTGCAGGCCAGCTCCAGGATACCGGCCGTGAAAGGTCGACCGACTTCACAAAATCATACTCTTTCTGGAAGTTTGTGCCATAGGTGCTTTCATTACCTATCGACCACATGATCACCGACGGGTGATTCCGGTCACGATCGATCATCTCACTCAGCTGACCCAGATACCTTGAGGTAAAGGCAGTATCGTTGTATGATTCGCCAAACTTCTTGTAAACACCTTCCCTCCAGTCATTCACAAAACAGATAGCGGTTTCTTCCTGAACATACAAGCCCATTTTATCGGCGAATTCCAGGAAATCCTGTGATGGCGGATAATGCGAAGTCCGGATAAAATTTACATTGGCCTCCCTGGCTAGTGCCACATCCAGACTGTCGTAGTACCGGCTGGTGCTCCGGCCCAGAATGGGATGCAGATCGTGCCGGCAGGCTCCGCGGAGCTTCACTGGCTGACCGTTTACCAGCAGTCGCTTGCCGTCGACTTCTACCTTCCGGAACCCGATTTTTTGCTCAATGGTTTCCTCGGCTGTTCCCTGGCTCATCAGCTCTGCTTTCAAGGTATACAGGTAGGGTTGTTCCTGGTTCCACAATACCGGATTTTCAATTTTAACTGAATAGCTGCCTGAGCCATTATCCTTAAGATCAAAAGATTGATTTTGGCTGAATACTGGTTTTTCTTCTGCATCAAATAGTTGAAACCTGATTTTATCGCCGGCTGTGAGCTGCTTTTTCGCAACATTGAATACCAGGATTGCCTGTTTGAAATCACCGGACAGATCGGTCCGCACATAAAACCGGTTTATATAATCCTTTGGAACGATCAGTAGCTGAACCTCCCGTAGAATCCCGCCGATAGGGTGGTGTGCATATCCGGAGGCATAGGAAATGTCATCGGCACGATCCGTCACGCCGATATAAACGGTTGTTTGTTTGCCGGGTTCTGCATAGGGGGTGATATCCGCATCCCAGGCTGTAAATCCCCCGAAATGTTCACGTACCAGATGACCGTTCACGAATACACGGGCATAACTGTAAACACCATTGAACCGGATCAGGAGGGTTTTTCCCCTGGCGCTTTCAGGGATTGACAGTGTGGTACGGTAAAAAAACTCTTTGTCGTTCGAAACTTGGTATCCCTGCATGGCAGGTTCACCGGGAACCTGAACTTTTTTCCAGATGCCGGTTCCGCTGTTCCAAACTTCTTTGCCAGGATTCATATTGATTTCCCAGGTACCGTTCAAGCTCTTGACTGCCTGCTCAATACCTGCCGTGTAAGCAGGTATTACTGCGAGGGGAGATCTGTCTGCGGCAATGAACTGCTGGGCCTTTGAAATGTAAGCAAGGCCCAGACAAAAAATCAGAGTAAGAAGAATTCTCATGGTTCGTTTATTGAATGGTCAGAACTAATTTCCCTTTTAATGTTTTGTTTTTGATCCTGATGCGCCCGTCGCTGTGAGGTGATCCGTAAAATGGTTCAGATCCGGTATTGCTGTAATCGGCTATCAGCCACTGGATATGTTCATCCTGCAGCCAGCTCCGCGAATACTGTGATCCATCTGACCATCCAGTTATCCGGTTTCCTTGCTGATCGGAAAGGACTGCCTGGCGGATAAACCTCTTGGTAGATCTGAAATCATTGCTGCCCAATTCATTGGCGTCATCTTTCCAGTCGTTTTGAGGAACCACTCCCGGCACTTCCACTCCGTTGCCAGGCTTTGCATTCAGTTTTGTTGTTCCTTCAATTCGTGCAATATCATTTGCCGGATACGTGGTGAATTCGCCTTTTCGTTTCCAATCCAGCCGGTCCATATATTTGGGTAGTTCCATTAAAAGTCCATATTGGTACGGGATGGAATCTTCGCCGGTGTAGAAAACCTCATATTCCGTTACCAGCCGGCCATCCGGTGAAAACAGGTAACTCTGTTTTCCTTTGCCATCAGTATAGGTAACCTCCATGCTGATGCTGATCCCAGCGCTGGTTTGCGCCATTTTAATTCCGCTTGCAAACAGGGTGTACAGCGGATAATTTTTCAGCGGATAGATATTGTTCTGATAAGTTTCGCCGGCAACATTGGGTTTTCCTCCATCCTCGCCGTTCATCGGCACCACACAAAATACCGGACCGCGTGTTAACAGTGTTACCCCATTTTTCGAGGCACCCGTAATGATTCCGGTTGTTTTGCTGATGGTATAGCCTATATCCCCCTGTTTTATGAAAAAGGAAGATTCATTCTCCGAGCTTTCCAGGGAGACAATTGAGATATCTATGTCAGCTGCCGGAGCAAGATCGTAATGCTCCTCGTTTGCGATAAAACCTCTGGGATCTGTGAAGGAGATATATAATTCCGATGCATCCGGTTTACAGGGGATTCTGATAAATCCTTCACCGTGAGGGTGGATGGCTGATGTAATTTGCTGTGTTATTCCATCGGCTGTAGCCTCAATTTTAACCTCTTTAAGGGAGGTAAAATCATATCTGTTTTCAACGGTCAGTTCAATGGATCCGTCATTCAGTGCTGAGCGGTTGATTGCGGTAACCCTTACCGGAGTGTAAGCTTTTTTCATACCCCAGTATTCTGGTTTTGGCCGGCGCCAGGCATCCAGCGGTCCCCAGGGACCATACCCCACGATTCTTCCGTCGGGCATGTGGAAGATGTCATCAATCCCGCTCCAGATGGCTCCGCCAAGATTTCCCGAGTGCTTGTAAATGCTGTCGTAGAAAAGAACCAGAGGGGCATTATAGGCGCTTCTGACACCCGGATCGGTGAGCAGCTCCCTGCGGTTATAGGTGGTGAGATGGGAATATTCTCCGAACAGGGTGGGGCGGCTCATGGTATCGGTGGCTGCCGGGCCGTTCAGCCCGGGATAATGATAGTTGGCAATATCCGCTTTGCTTTGAGCATTGTTAAATCCACCCCAGCACTGATCGTGAAAGGCGGTTGGCCTCGATGGATCGAGCTCTTTGACTGTTGCAAGAACCTTTACCCACAGGGGACTCCAGCGGCTTTCATTGCCCAGCGACCAAATGATTACCGAAGGGTGATTCCGGCCGGCCTGAACATTATCCAGGTTCGCGCGCACCATGAAAGGCAGGTATTTTTCATCGGTATAGGTCCACAAACGCCAGATCGGCGAGGCATGATGCTGTATCCAGCACAGGGAGGCCTCACTTTCGACGAATAAACCCAGCTCATCCGCGGCATTCAGGAATTCTTCGGATGGCGGATAGTGGGATGTGCGAATATAGTTGCAGTTGGCCTCCCGGAACATTTGAGCATCTTTCCGTTCGAGTTCCGGACTGATACTCCTGCCGGTGAGCGGATAGACAGAATGGCGGTTTACCCCATGAAGTTTGACTGGCATTCCGTTGACCATCAGGAGGTTTCCCTGAATGACAACCTGCCGGAAGCCGATTTTTTGTTCAATGCTCTGAAGAATAGTCCCGTTAGCAATCAATTCGGTTTTAAAGGTATATAGATTGGGATGCTCCGGGTTCCATTGCTTTGGTGATCTGACATCCAGTTTGGTGCGGATCATCGTAGAAACCTTGCCGGAATCCGGTTGTTTTATCGTGACGGTTTTCTTTAGCACTACCGTGCCATTTGTATCGATCAGGCTGAAAAGCAGTTGGTTGGGTGCCTGCATTCCTGCAAGCATGACAAGGTCCGTTGCAATGTTGAGCATAGCATTTTTATACCCGGAGTCGAATACGGTAAAAGTGTTGCTGCCGGCAATATGAGCAGGAGATACTGCAAATAGAGTGACCTTACGCAGCAGGCCGCCAACTGTATGGCAGGCATATTGTGAAGTGCAGGCCAGGCGGTCGCTGATGGTCAGTGCCTGAACCTCCACAATCAGAAGGTCAGTTTTAAAAGTCAGTGCCGGCGTGATATCCACCTCGAAGGGCACAAAACTGCCTTCATGCTCACCGGCTACTTTACCATTGATTTTAACCAGTGCATGCGAGCTCACGGCATCGAAGCGGATGATAACACGTTTTCCCTTCCAGTCGGCCGGAACTTTCAGCTGTTTTGAATATACCGCGGTTTCCCCTTCATTAATTTTAAATCCCTGCATCTCCCATTCGCCGGGAACCAGAATGGTACTCTGCTTATGTTCCGACTCTTTTTTGTGGAACTCCCATTCGCCGTTTAAAGAGATCACCGGATTGGATACCCCGCCAACCATGGAAGGGAATGGTGTCAGGGTGGTGACCTCAAATCCATGAATTTTTTGTGGTTGCGCCTGTGTTAAAGTCAAGCATGCAAATGATATGCTTATTATGGCAATGACAGATCTCTTTTTCATTTGTATTTCCGCTTGTCTGGTTTGATTACAAAAGTGGAAAAATCGGGTGAAGAATACGCAGATTCCGGAAAAGATGGTGATGTGATTACCTCTTTTAGTTAGATTTGAAGGGAATTGATCACTGGATAAATGTATTTAAAGAAATGAATATGAAAGCAAAATCAGTAATTGTTCTGGTCTGTTTAGCTGCGGCTATCCTGAGTTGTACAGGTAAGAGTGCGGAAGAGAATTCAGCCACACTAAAAAAAATGATCATCGCCAAAGTTTCGGTCAAGCCGGAAAAGGTTTCGGATTTTGCTGAAGCTGCCCGGGGTATCATTGAGAAGTCGAACCTGGAAAGCGGATGCACTTTTTATCAGCTGTATCAGAATCCGTATGACAGCACCAAATTTGTTTTTGTCGAGGAATACATGAACCAGGCTGCAGTGGATGCGCATTTTTCGGCAGACTATTTCAAAGCTTTCGGACCAGCAATCGGGGATCTGGTTACCGGTGCGCCCGAAATAAAAATTGTTACCGTTTCAAGCGAGGTGGTCCAGTAGAGACGGATAACTATCCGTCTCCTCACCGGGGCTTCTCTGCGGAGACGCATAGTTATGCGTCTCTACTGTATCCCGATTTTTTCTAATTTTAAGGAATAAAAGCACTAAACCATGCCAACTAACCAATACTTTGTGCGCGATATTCCGCGCCGTAAATTTCTGGAAATGAGTTTAAAAGGAGGACTGGTCCTGGCGGCCACATCTCCCCTGCTCACCCAGTTTCTTTCATCCTGCTCAACTGGCGGTACCGCTGCCACGGGACTGGCGATCGATAAATCTATTCTCAATAAGGTGATTGCCAAAGCTTTGGAGAAGGGGGGCGATTTTGCCGATGTATATATCGAAAATCGTGTTTCCCGTCAGATCGTGATGGAGGAATCAAAATTCAAAAGCGGATTGTACGGAATCAGTCAGGGCGCCGGTGTACGCGTGATATCCGGCAATAAAACAGGCTATGCTTATACTGAGGAGATTACGGAGGAGAAACTTCTGCGCGCCGCCGAGGTGGCCTCCTTCGTTGCCCTGAACGGAAAAATTACCACTCCGGTAAGTATATCCGACAGCAAAATGCCCTCATTCATTACAGTGCAGCAGCCGCTTAGTGATATTGCCGACGAAAAGCGCATTGATATCATGAAACGGGCCGATCAGGCAGCCATGGATTATGACAAGAGGATAAAAATGGCCATGATCAATTATTATGATGAGGTTCGTGGTCGCGTAATTGCCAATAGTGAAGGGATTTACCTGAAAGATGAACTCCCGATGATGTTTTTCATTGTTCAAACCATGAGCGACGATGGAAAAGCCCGGCACATGTCGCGCGAAAGATTAAGCAAGCACATGGGGTTTGAGATGTTCGAAACGTTTACCCCTGAAATGGTTGCCCAGCGTGCTGCGCGTGAGGCAATCGCAATGCTTGACGCCCAGGATGCCCCGGCAGGAATGATGGATGTTGTGATGCAGAACGGATGGGGCGGGGTGTTGGTGCACGAGGCGGTAGGGCATCCGCTCGAAGCTGATAATATTGCCAAAAAGATTGGCGCTTTCACCGGGAAAGTGGGTCAGAAAGTGGCCTCGGATGTATTTACCATGGTCGATGACGGTACTATTGCCAATGCCCGCGGAACCATTAATTTTGATGACGAAGGAACTCCAGCCAAACGCAATGTGCTGATTGAAAAAGGGATACTAAAGGGTTATATGAGTGACATACTCAGCGCCAAACAAATTGGCATGGATCGTACCGGCAACGGCCGTCGCGAATCCTTCCAGTATATTCCCATCCCCAGGATGACCAACACCTTTATCGATAAGGGCGAAAGCGATCCGTCAGATATCCTGGCTTCAACAAAAAAAGGCATTTATGTTCAAAGTCTGAGCGGCGGAAGCGTGAATCCGGTTACCGGCGTATTCAATTTCACCTGCCGCGAAGCCTATCTGATCGAAAACGGAAAGAAAACAGTGCCGATCAAGGGCGCTACACTGATTGGTTCTTGTCTGGGCGTGATTTCCAGTATCGATGCAGTGGGTACTGACCTTGATTTCGGACCCGGAATCTGCGGGAAAGGTCAGAATGCCGAAGTCGATGCCGGCATGCCAACCGTTCGGATCAGGGGGATCAATGTTGGCGGATCCAGGGCATAACCATTCATTTATAATAGCAGAAAACATGACAGACTATATAAAACTTACAGAATCACTGGTTTCAAAAGCAAAGGAGTTCGGTGCAAGTGCTGCCGAAGTATATCTTGAAAGCGTCAGGAATCTTTCGGTACAGGTTCGCGACGGTGAAGTGGAAACCATTGAAGAAGCCTCGTCAGCCGGTGTTGGATTCCGGGTTATAGTTGACGGAAAGATGGGCTTCAGTCATTGTAATGACTTGAGCAATAATGCTCTGGAGGATACTTTAAAGAAAGCGATAGCATTTGCCGGTTTAACCACCGCGGATAAAAACAATGTGTTGCCATCGGATAAGGGAGTTACACCGGTTGAGGGACTATACGATCCTGAAATCGGCAAAGTACCAATGGATAAGAAGATTCAGATGGTGATCGATCTGGAAAAACTGGCGATGAAGGATTCCCGCATCACCAAAAGTTCCGGTGCCTCTTATGGAGAAGGCGAGGGCGAGGTCTTTATCGCAAATTCAAACGGGTTTTCCAAAAATTACAAATCTTCCGGATGCAATATCGGGGTCAATGTAGTTGCTGAAAAGGGTGAACAAAAGAATACGGGGGGAGAATATTGCTCAAGAAGATTCTTTGCCGACCTGAAGCCTTTGGAGGAAATTGCAGCAAAGGCTGCACAGAATGCCTGGGAACTGCTTGATCCGGTCATGATTCCCACTCAGCGTGCCTCTGTTATATTTGATCCGGAAGTCGCCGGTTCCCTGATCGGAGGAATTCTCGGTGCGCTGAACGGGGAAAGGGTTACCCAGGGTGCAAGCTTTTTAAAAGACTACCTGGATAAACCATTCGCTTCCCCCTTACTGACCATTGTTGATGATGGAACACGGGCTAAGGGAATGGGCAGTGCACCATTTGATGGGGAGGGAGTTCCTACCCAAAAGAGGGCCCTCGTTGAAAAGGGCGTTGTTAAAGGATTCATTTATAATACGATAGTTGCCCATCGTGCCGGTACTTCCAGTACGGGAAATGCCTCCCGCGGAGGTTTTACCAGTTTGCCCGGAATAGGAACCCACAACCTGTATATCGAGGCTGGTTCCAATACGCCTGAGGAGATTATAAAAGCTACCGATAAAGGTTTGCTGCTTAGGGAGGTTACCGGTTACGGAATTGATCCGGTAACCGGAAACTTCAGCGGTGGAGCAACCGGATTCTGGGTCGAAAACGGGCAGGTCAAGCATCCCGTTCAGGGCGTTACCATTGCCGGTAATGCTTTTGACATCCTCAAAGACATCGATATGATGGGAAATGATCTTGACTTGAACCGGGGTCTGGCAGCTCCTACTTTTCGTGTGAAATCCATGCAGATTGGAGGCTCGTAATCCCTCGCCGTTAGCAAATCTATTTTAACTTTACTGGCTGTAAAACATCTAAACCCGAATCCTAAACGATGCCTGCCGGTAGGAAAAGTCCATATACTATTCTGAGCAATTTGCTTGCCAGGATATGGTGGGCACTGCCGCTGAACCGGGATCAGAAGGAGAAAGTTAAAACGCTGGTTTTCAGGAATTTTTCGTGGATGTTTCTGGACACCCAGATGTATCGTAACTGGAAAAGCGGGCGTTTTTTGTCGGTGATCGAATTAGATGAAGAAACCGGACCCCCCCCGGGTGACGATCGATTTCTGATGAAGGATTTGTATAAACAAACAGGACCAGCAACCGGAGCATTTACTTCGCTCGCTGTTGTGGTTCACGTTTTTTATGAGGATATTTTAGAAGAGCTGCTGGCGGAGATGGGCAAGTGGACCTATGCCAGAATTAAATTTTATGTGACCTCGCCAGCCGGACTCTCGGTGACAGTTCAAAGCCGCTTTCAGGAACAAAACCTTGATTTTGTGCATCTTGAAGTGGAAAATCGGGGCCGCGATATACTTCCGTTTTTACAGGTGATGCCTTTGGTAATCCTCGATGGTTTTCCGGTTGTTCTCAAGGTGCACACCAAAAAATCGCAGCACCTGAAAACCGGGTTTTTATGGCGAAATGATTTATACCGTAAGCTGCTCGACAAGAAATCTATGCAGTCGATCATTCATCTGCTCGAACAGAATCCGGAAATCGGTATAGTGGGCCCTGCCGGGCACATTGTGCCAATGAACCTCTTTTACGGTTCGAACGCCGGTACTCTTAAATCGATGTGCAGAGCGCTTGGGGTTTCGCCGAATTCCCTCTTTAATATGAACTTTGTGGCTGGCTCCATGTTTTATGCCCGTGCACAGGTGTTTATTCCATTACTTAACCTGGACCTGAAGCCTGAGGATTTTGAACCCGAAACGGGTCAGCTGGATGGCACCCTGGCTCATGCCATTGAACGTGTGTTTGCTATAAGTGCTTATGCAGCAGGTTTAAAGGTGGTTGGTACGGATTATCATGCCGGCAAACCAAAATCTTCTCCAGTCGTTAGTTATCAATTCATCAGATCCCACTGAAACATGCGCAAAAAATCTTCGGATAAAAATACGCTCCATAACAGTGTGGCCATTATTGGCACAGTAGGAATTCCGGCGAATTATGGCGGATTCGAAACCTTTGTTGAAAACCTCACCCGGGAGCTCGGCCGGCAAATACCGCTGACCGTTTTTTGCAGCTCCAAAAGCTATTCAACACGTCTGAAAAAGCATAATGACGCCAAACTTCAATATATTCCATTGCATGCCAATGGTTATCAGAGTGTTCCGTATGATATTATCTCTCTTTTCCTGGCAGCCCGCAAACATGACACCATCCTCATTCTGGGGGCCTCAGGGTGTTTGATTCTGCCATTGTTCCGCTTGTTTTATCCACATAAACGACTGGTAGCCAATTTAGATGGTTTAGAGCACAAACGGGAAAAATGGAACGGGTTTATCCGGTATTTTCTGAAATTATCGGAGAAAACGGCCATGCGCCACACTAATGAAATTATTGCCGATAATAAGGTGATCCAGCAGTACTATCAGGATGAATATGGAAAGGAAAGTACCCTGATCACTTATGGCGGGGACCAGGTTGGCAATTTACCGCTATCGCCGGAAGTCAGGCTGAAATATGGAATGCCACTCCAATATGCTTTCAGTGTATGCCGGATAGAACCGGAAAACAATACGCACCTGATTCTGGAAGCCTTCTCGAAATCAACCGTCCCGCTGATTTTCATGGGAAACTGGGATTACAGCGATTATGGACGAAAATTGCGGGATGAATACGGAAGGTATGGCAATATAATCCTGTTGGGTCCGGAATATGATCTGAGAATTTTGGATCAGCTGCGAAGCAATTGCAACATTTATATTCATGGGCATAGTGCCGGTGGTACCAACCCATCGCTGGTAGAGGCCATGAACCTGGATCTGCCGGTTTTTGCATTTGATGTGGAGTTCAACCGGGAGGCTACTTTCAGACAGGCAAAATATTTTAAAACTCCTCAACATCTGTTAAGTTTGTTAAGCGATAGTTCGGAAGAGGAACTTAAAGCGATGGGGCATACCCTGGGACTTATAGCCAGGGAAAATTACCGTTGGCTGATCATTGCTGAAAAATATGCTGAATTGCTGTCGGGACCGGTTATTTGAATAATGGAATATGGTACACAAGAAAATCACAGGATCGCTGATTCCGGACTATTTCAGGGGCCTGGTCAATTTTTTTCTACTGTTCTACAAGCAGAACTATGTGATCGGACAGTTGGTAAAGCGCGATTTTCAGAGCAAATACCTGGCTTCTTACGGGGGATTGGCCTGGGCGTTTATCCAGCCGGCCATGACCATTCTGGTGATCTGGTTTGCCATGACTTACGGTTTGAAGGTGACAGTAATGAATACCGGTATCCCGTTTGTTCCGTGGTTTATATGCGGAATGATTCCATGGCTGTTTATTTCCGAAACCCTGAGCTCCTCAACCGGTTCTTTGATTGAATATTCCTACCTGATAAAAAAGACGGCCTTCCGGGTGGCCGTAATCCCCTTTATTAAAATATTCACTGCCCTGATCGTGCATCTCTTTTTCATTGCCGTTGTTGCCATATTTGCCGTGGCTTACGGATACAAACCTGATATTTACTGGCTTCAGCTGCCGTACCTGTTACTGGCAGCATTTTTTCTGCTCACCGGACTGGGTTGGCTGGTATCAGCGATAACCGTATTTGTGCGCGATATGAGTCCGGTGGTGAACGTAATTATTGCGGTACTGTTCTGGGCTACGCCTATCATGTGGCCCTATACCATGCTGAGCGGGAACCTGAGGTACCTGGCGCTGCTGAATCCATTTTTTTATATTATTGAAGGATATCGGTACGCCTTTCTCGAAAAAGCCTGGATGTTTCAGAATGTGGAAATGACGATCTATTTCTGGTGTAGCACCATTTTGATATTTATTTGCGGAGCCTTGGTTTTTAAACGTCTGGCTCCTCATTTTGCTGATGTATTATAATATGGCTGATGAAATGAATGCGATCCGGGTAACAGCGCTCTCCAAGGTATATCCGCTGTACAATTCGCCGCGCGACCGGCTGAAGGAGGCCCTGCACCCGGGCCGACGGAAGTATCATGTTGATTTTTATGCACTGAGGGATGTTAATCTTGACATCAGGAAAGGTGAAACTTTAGGGATCATTGGTCAGAACGGGAGTGGCAAATCCACTTTACTCAGCATTATTGCAGGGGTGCTCACCCCTTCTTCAGGCAATGTTGAAGTGACCGGAAAAGTATCTTCACTGCTCGAACTGGGCACTGGTTTCAATCCGGAACTCACCGGGGTGGAAAATGTTTATTTCTATGGTGCCATCCAGGGAATTGCAAGGAAAGAGATGGATGAAAAGCTGAAGGATATTGTTGATTTTGCTGATATCGGGGAATTCATCCACCAGCCGGTAAAGGTATATTCCAGCGGAATGTATGTTCGGCTGGCATTTGCCGTGGCCATCAGTGTGGATCCGGAAATCCTCATTGTTGATGAGGCACTTGCAGTTGGTGATATGAGGTTTCAACAAAAATGTTTCCGCAGGATCAATATGATCAGGGAAAGCGGAAAAACCATCATTTTATGCAGCCACGATACCTCTGCTATACTGAAGTTCTGCACCTCCTGCATCTGGATACAGAACGGCAGCGTAAAAAGTCAGGGCGAACCGGCCGATATTGTCAGGGAATATATTGCCTGGGCAAATTACCGTCTTGATGTTGGTTCCGCATCCCCGCTCACAGGAATGATTCGCGAAGAACTGCCTGAAATCGGGGTGCCCGGATATTTATGGCGGGATGTGTCCGGTTGTTCAGAATTTGGCGACCATAAGGCGGATATCCTGTCGGTTGCGTTTTTTGATCAGCAGGGTCGAACCATACATGCCTCCACTGGTGGCGCCAGGGTTAATCTCGCTGTACAAATGAAGTTCAATGCCCGGCTCACTGATGTAATCATCGGATTTAATGTAAAAAACAAACTCGGTGAAACGGTGTTTGGTACCAATACCCACATGGAACAATTCGTAATTGAACCTGTTGATCAGGGGATGTTCAGGGCACTGATCTTTTCGTTTACCCTGCCCAACCTGAGCAATGGATCCTATGCTGTGGATATGGCTGTAGCCTCGGGTGAGCAGCTCGATCATCACCAGCACTGCTGGAAATATGATGTGCTTGTTTTTACTGCTTTCCGCGCGATATACCAGGCAGCGGCCGGACAGATATTTCTCCCGTCGGAAGAGGTGCAAATCACCATGGCAGGAACCGGTCAATCCGACACTAAATCTTTATGAATACAATGGAAAACAAGGATAGCATGGATATTGGCAGAAAGTCAGCAGCTCCGGTTAATCCGCTGGCTGAATATTTTAATGCCAACGATAAGAATATCATCCATAAGTGGATCCACTATTTTGATATTTATCACCGGTATTTTCAACGTTTTGTGGGGACTGAATGTGTGGTGGTGGAGATCGGGGTGGGTGAAGGGGGCAGTTTGCCTATGTGGAAGCATTACTTTGGGGCGGATGCCAGGATTTTCGGCATCGACAATAACATGGAATGCCTTCGGTTTGAAGAAGAGAACATCACGGTTTTTATCGGATCGCAGAGCGACCGGAACTTTTTGAGGGAGCTCAAAACCCGGATCCCGAAAATCGACATCCTGATTGATGACGGGGGACATACGATGGAACAGCAGATCACCACCTTTGAAGAAATGTTTGATCACATTGCTGTGGATGGTATCTATTTATGTGAAGATACCCACACTTCTTACTGGCAGGAATATGGCGGGGGATTGAACCGGCCCGGTACCTTTATTGAGTATAGTAAAACCCTGATAGATAAGCTGAATGCCTGGTATGTGAGGAACAATGAGCTGCAGGTATCGGAATTTACCCGAAGTGTGGGGGCGGTGCACTTTTACGACAGTGTGGTGGTGGTTGAGAAGGAGCAGGGGGTTACCCCGACGCATGAGAAGAGGGGGCGTGAGGCGGAAGAAAGCGGAAGAATCGGAAGACCGGATCGTGAAGCGGAAGACAGCGGAAGAGGCGGAAGAGGCGGAAGATTGACTGAGGAAGACTTATTTGGGTTGAAGATGGAGATTCTGGGGATCAATTTGGGCGTTGAAGCTACAGCGGATCAGATTGCGCGGATAGAAGGTATAGTATGGCCCGACACCGGTGAAACTATGATCGGGTACCGGCGGCTCACCAATATTGAATACTGTATGAAAGAGACCATCCGGAACCGGGTGGCCGGGGATGTAATAGAAACGGGAGTTTGGCGCGGCGGGTCGTGCATATTTATGCGGGCTCTGCTGGAAGTATATGGGGTGACAGATAAAACCGTTTGGGTGGCTGACTCCTTCGAAGGGGTGCCCCCGCCCGATCTGGTGCAGTACCCCGAGGATGCCGGCATCAACCTGTATACCTGTCCGGAGCTGGCGGTAACGATGGATGAAGTAAAAGCCAATTTCCGGAAATATGGTTTGCTCGATGATCAGGTGAAATTTTTAAAAGGGTGGTTTAAAGATACCATGCCCACGGCGCCGGTGGAGCGGCTCTCGGTGCTGCGGCTCGACGGCGATCTGTATGAATCCACACTGGATGTGCTCTTTTATCTGTATCCTAAGCTCACGCCCGGGGGATATTGTATCATCGACGACTGGGGGGCCATACCCGCGTGCCGGAAAGCTGTGGAAGATTACAGGCGGATATCCGGGATTGATGAAGAGGTGCACGAGATCGACTGGACGGGGGTATACTGGAAAAAGAGCCGGGAGATTGATGTGATTTCACGATTAGCGTTTAATTCATTACTTTCCCGTCGATAGTATCCTAATTATGAACCCATTCAGCAACATCATCTTCACAGATCCCCGGTTTAACGAAAAACCCTCGGCCTGGGTGGAGCATATCCCATTTGCCTTTTTTCTCACCGAAAGCTTGCGGCCTGCAGTGTTTGTTGAACTGGGTACTTACTTTGGGATATCGTACTTCGCTTTTTGTCAGGCTATTACAGAATGCAAGCTGAATACCCGCGCGTGGGCAGTCGATACCTGGACCGGTGATGTGCAGTCGGGGTTTTGTGATCAGGAGGTCTTCGATTATGTGAACGCAATCAATCACGAACACTTCGGGCATTTCTCCACGCTCCTGCAGATGACATTTGATGAAGCCAGCGGGCACTTTTCGGATGGGGAGATTGATCTGCTGCATATCGACGGGATGCATGACTACGAATCGGTCAGGCATGACTTTGAGCACTGGCTGCCTAAGATGAGCAGTCGCGGAGTGATCATCTTCCACGACTCCAGCGTGCAGAAACCCGGATTCGGGGTTGATCAGCTGATGAAAGAGATAAGCGGCCGGTATCCGATGTTTGAATTCAGGCATGGATACGGATTGTCGGTTGTGGCCACCGGGACTGCCGTAAATCCTGAGTTTTTAGCCTTTCTGGAAGAGGCGAAACAGAAAGAGTTCACATCCAACCTGTTTAAATATTTGGGCGACAGGATAACCGCCCATCTGGAAAACGCGAATTTGAAAACCAGCCTGATCCACTATCAGGGTTTTGCAGCTTCCGTGATGGAACAACTTGTGTGGAAAGATGAACTGATCCGGAACCAGCAAACCGAGCTTGCCCGGGTGATCAAAAAGAATGAGGTCCTGATGGCGCGTAATTTGGAGAATGCCAGGAAAACGCCTTTGCCGGTGCTGCTTTTCCGGGAGTGGAAACTTAAGAGGAGCAGGCTGTTTGATGAGAGATATTATTTGCAGCACAATCCTGATGTGGCGGCTTCGGGGATGGGGGCTCTGAGGCATTATGTCAGGTATGGCATGGCGGAGGGACGGGAACCGTTCGGAAGAGGATCGGAACGAGGCGGAAGCGCAGCGGAACGAGGCGGAAAAGAATCGGAACGAGGCGGAAAAGAATCGGAACGAAACGGAAGAACGACGGAACAAGGCGGAAGAAGGACGGAAAGCCCCGAGGTGGTGATGGTGAGCGGGGAACGGGGGAGTCCGGGGCATGAATATAGGGTGGTGAATTATGCGCAGGCCTGGGAGGGGTTGGGGGTGAAGGTGGTGGTGACGGATCCGGAAGAACTGCATGGGAATTTAACTGTGCTGGACGAGGCCAGGATTCTGATTATCTGGCGGGCACAATATGGTGCAGCTATTAAAAATATTGTAGATCATGCGAGGGAGAAGGATGTGATGATCATTTACGATGTGGATGATTATATGTTCGACCCCGGCATGGCTGAGGCAGAAACGATCGATGCCATCCGAAGCAACGGATACACCCCGTCGGAAGTAAAGGTGCACTACGCATTGATCCGGTCGGCCATTCAGCTGGCCGACCTTTGCACCTGCACCACGCAGGAACTCGCAAAATCACTCATGCAGATTGGTAAGAAAGCATTTGTTCTGCCCAACGGGTACAGTGGCAAGGTATTGGAACGGAGCATCAGACTGGTTGCCGGCAGAGGCTCCGGCGATGGAAGGATCCGGATCGGGTATGCCGGAGGAACCCTCACCCACCAGAAGGATCTTGAAGCAGCCATGCCGGCAATCGTGCAGATAATGAAAGAATATCCACAAACTTTGCTGACAGTTTTCCGTGGAACCGTACTGCTCGAAGAATTTCCCGGGCTGATGGAAATGCACGATCGCGTGGAAGTTCGGGAATTGGTGCCTTTCCACCGGATGCAGGAAGAGATCAGCCGGTTCGACATCAATATCGCCCCTCTGGAGGATTCCGATTACTGCAACGCGAAGAGCGAGCTCAAGTTTTTTGAAGCGGCCCTGGTTCGGATTCCGACCATTGCCTCTTCTACTCCCCCGTTCAGGAAGGCCATTTCCTATGAAAAAAACGGTTTTATTGCCCGTACGGCCGATGATTGGCTCCGGTACCTCCGTTTGCTGGTAAGTCATCCTGGCATTCGGAAGGAGGTAGGTTTAAATGCCTTTCATTCCGTGCTTTGGAATTTTAGTCCGGAGCAGCGGTGTGATCTGCTGTACCGCTTTTTAACCGAAATCGGGCGGGAAACAATTCTGCACATTGAACATGCCCAAACCAGGCAAAAGGCCCTTCGTTTTCAGCGGATATTGGCGGAATTTCCTCTGCTGCCGGAGATGTATTATCCGGAAATATCAGAATATGAAGTCATTGCAGAATATCGAACCGGTAAGATATCACGTGTGGGGGTAATTATACCCCTGTATAATTATGCGCAGTATATTATCTCAGCATTGGAATCGGTAAAAGCGCAGACTCTGGGCGACCTCGACCTGGTGGTGGTGGATGACGGATCGGTGGACGGGTCGGTGGAGGTTGTGAAAAGCTGGATGGCTGGCAATCATGGCCGGTTCAACCGGTGTGCTCTATTGCGGCACCGCACTAATTGCGGGCTGGGAGCTGCAAGGAATACCGGGTTTGACGCCATTCAAACGCAATTTGTATTGCCATTGGATGCTGATAATGAGTTATTTGCTGATTGTTTGGAAAGATGCCTCCAAACTATGGGCACTACCGGAGCGGCGGTTGTGTATCCGCAATTGCAGCTGTTTGGGGAAGATCCTGAACTGA
The DNA here is from genome assembly GCA_942493265.1 of uncultured Bacteroidota bacterium. Taxonomy (GTDB): domain Bacteria; phylum Bacteroidota; class Bacteroidia; order Bacteroidales; family UBA12481; genus UBA12481. The sequence continues at coordinate 4,336,077 of OW818688.1, read as the reverse complement.
TTGCCCGGTATTATGAAAAGCCGGTGCTGGGCGACAAGGATTGGGATCCTGATGAGCTGGCCATTACCAATTACATTGATGCCATGGCGCTGGTGAGTAAAGCCTGCTGGGCGCGGTCGGGCGGATATGCTGCCGGTTTGAAATACAGTGGATTGGAAGACTACGACTTATGGCTCAGGTTTGTGGAGCAGGGTTTTTTCGGGATTCCTGTTAACGCTGTGCTAGCCCGCTACCGGGTACATAAGGGCAGCATGCTTCGTACGGCCATGGCGGGCAATGAAGAGGTGCGGAACCATGAATTTGACGAACACCACCCTTCAGTAGCTGAAGTGAGGAGCCGGAAGCTGGCCGGACCTGGTGGAAATTTGAAAAACGAGCCGTTGAAATGAAAGCAACCGCCATCATCGTGAACTATTATACCGCGCATCTCCTGCCACCCCTGCTCGGGATGCTCGATAGTGATCCGCTGATCAGCGCCATTCTGGTGGCTGATAACAGCGGTGAGAGCGGATTGCAGGAAATCCTCCAACAGTATACGAAAGGAAGATTACTCCCTTTTACTGACAATCTGGGATTTGGAGCGGCCATCAACCGCGCAGCAAAGGGGGTGGAGAGTGAGTGGCTGCTGGTGATCAATCCGGATACCCTGCCCGATGAAGATTGCGTGGAGAAACTGATATCCGGTGCTGAAAAATCAGGTGCCGCAATAGCCGGTCCCCGGTTTTATTGGGACGAAGCGAAAACCTTCCGCTTGCCTCCGGCCACCGGTTATTCCTGGTGGATACATGCCGGAAATGAGAGTTCGGCGCGGTTTGAGGCCGATGCCAGACTGGTTTCCTTTTATTGGGATATCCGCTGCAGTCGGTTCTGGAGTGCAACGGAGCCCTTTGAGGAGCCATTTCTCTCAGGGGCTTGTTTGTTGATCCGGAACGATAGGAAGCGATACCCGGGGGGGCAGATTTTTGATGAACGGTTTTTTCTGTATTTTGAAGATACCGATCTGTGTATCAGGGCGATGAAAGATAATCAAACCGTGGTTTGCGTACCTGATGCTTACTGCGTTCACTACTGGGACCAGTCGCCCCGAGAAGGCAAGTCGGCACGTATGGCTGAATCAGCCGCCGTATTCCGGAAAAAATATTACGCCGGTCCGATGCCTGTGGCGAGTGGACCGATGCTCCAACAATCCGGCTTTGAGGACCTGGGCGTTTTGAAAAGTCCCCCGAAATTCCATGCCAGCCATCTGGCCGCCAAGCGGAATCAGGTATTTGAAATTTCGCCGGTTCCGTCATTCATACCAGCCATACAAGCTGATATGTGCGGCAATGAATGTGCCATACCGGCAATTATCTGGGAGCGACTGCCGGCAGGAACCTATTTTACCCGGGTGAGGGAGAAGGACCAGAACCAAAACAGCAAATTATGGACCTGGAAAAAAGAATAGTTACCGCGCATGGAACGTTTCTCATCCGTCCATACCGCGATGAAGATGAGCAGAATGTGCTGGATTTGTGGGAACTGGCTTTTGGCCATAAAATGCAGCCTGAAATATTGAGATGGAAATTTCACACGAATCCCTTTGGCCGGCATATCATGCTTTGTTTGAGTGAGGACAATACCGCCGTGGCCATGTATTCCGGAATACCCTATGCCGCCAACCTGGAGGACGAAGAGGTATCCTTTACGCAGCTGATGGATAATATGTCGCACCCGGGCTACCGTCAGGCTGTAGCCGGCCGGCGGGGGCTGTTTGTTGAAACGGCTGATCATTTTTTTGATGTTTACGGAGGAAGGCAGGCATCGGTATTCCATTACGGATTTGCCGGAAACAGGCATTTCCGACTGGGAATGCACTTGCTCGGATACCGGCTGGCGGTCCCGGTGAAATACCTTACATCCCGCTCCTCGGGTTTGAAAAATAGATGGTTTGGTAAAAAGGGCCTGGTAAAGGAAATTTTGGCTTTCGGACCCGAGTTCGATGAGTTATGGGAACGAGCTGCGCTTTTCTATCCCTTGGCGGCCAAAAGAACCAGCCGGTTTCTTAACTGGCGGTTTTCTGAACATCCGGTTAACCGCTACCGTGTGTTCTCGAGTTATCTTCGAACAGGCGGCATCCGGGCTTATGTGGTGATTTCAGTTAACGACAGGGTAGCCTCGGTGGTCGATTTGCTGTGTATCGCGGAGGACAATGGTTTGCCGGAGATATTCAGCCATCTGAAGAAAGAATTCTTGAGAACCGGTGTCACTACGGTCAGAACCTGGCTTCCCGAAAATCATTTTACCGTAAAAAAAATGCGACGGCTGGGGTTTGTTTCTCAGCCTGAACCCTTTGGGATCATTCCCGGTGACAAGGCCTTTGATGATAAGCTGACCACCTTGTATACTACCACGAATCTATATTATACAATGGCTGACTGCGATTTATTGTAGCCGGCGAAAGCATGATGAAACAGGAAAACGAATACATACCATTTGAGGCCGTCAAGAGTATCGGACGGGGCAAAGTGCTGGTTTTAGCGCCACACCCCGACGATGAAGTGCTGGGTTGCGGCGGGGCCATCATCAGGCATGTTTACGACCTGGATCCGGTAAAAGTGGTTGTTGTAACAGATGGTTCTCATACATTATCCACTGAATATCAGCCTGGTGAATATGCGGCGATGCGAAAAAGGGAATCGTCAGAGGCTGCGCTGGTGCTGGGATACGGAACTCCGGAATTTCTCGGGTATCCCGACCGGGGTCTCGAGTATAGCGAAGATCTCATCGGACATCTGCATACAATCATCCGCGAGTATGGTCCGGCCGTGATCTATCTGCCCTCCTCTTCCGAAATACATCCCGACCACCGGGTGTTGTATGCGGCCGGAACTGAAGCATGCATCCGCTATGGACAGGAGTGTTTGGTTGCCTATTACGAGGTTGCCCAGCCGCTTCATCCGGATAAATTACTCGATATCACCGATATAGCCGATCTTAAGGAAAAAGCTGTTGACTGCTTTGTCAGCCAGCTTAAACTGCAGGATTATAAATATCATATCAGGGGTCTGAATGCATTCCGGACCTATACGCTCCCCGCTGAAGTTAAGTCTGCCGAAGGGTATCAGTGTATCCGGATGGCCAGAGTTAGCTTATATAATGGATCGAATAACAGTAGTTTACGTGTTGTGGAACCCAAAATTGCGGAAACAGGAATCCTTGAAGAGAGCCCGCTGGTTTCCATCATTGTACGGACGATGAACCGGCCGGAGCTCAGGGAAGCACTCGATTCCATTGCCCGGCAAACCTATCCCTGCCTGGAAGTGATTGTGGTGGATGCATCCGGGAAAAACGTGCTCAGTTTAGGTGAACGATGTGGCAACTATCCCGTTAGGATCATCACTCAAAACCGGCCGCTCCACCGGCAATTTGCCGCCAATGCAGGTTTGGATGCCGTTCAGGGTAGTTTTTTCTGCTTTCTGGATGAGGATGACCTCCTGCAGCCGGATCATATTGGTACCCTTGTAAAACTGATGCTTACTACTTCAGGTCCGGCCGTGTACTCCTGGATTGAAAAGGTGGATGAAGATGGAACCAACCGGTATGTTTTTAATAACCCGTTTAATTTTTACCACCTGCTGCAGGAAAATTACCTTCCCGTGCATGCCCTGCTTTTCCGCCGGGAGGTTTTGGCAGCCGGATGCAGGTTTGATGAGGCTCTGGAAGTATTTGAGGACTGGGACTTTCTGATCCAGGTGGCGCATCTGGGGCCGTTTATTGCTTTTCCGAAGGTAACAGGCACCTACCGGAACTTTAAAAGCTCGGCCATCCATGAGGAGGCGGAGTTTACCCGGAAATACCGGATGATGCTGCTGGATAAGTGGAGGAAGAGACTGGATCCCGGAGTTTACGCTGAATTCATCGCTTGGACCTGCGCTGCGCGGGAGCCTGGCTGGGGATATGACAACAGGCTTGCCAGGGAGCGCGATGAAGAGGAAATCCGGCGACTGCACAACACAATTGAGGACATATTCCGGATGCGCTCGTGGCGATATACCGCACCGGTTCGGCGGCTGGCTGAATTTGCAGTCCTGAACCGGAAAGTGCTAAAGGAACATGGAGTGAAAACCTGGTCGCTGTATGCGGTCCAGTATATCAGAAAGAAGCGCGCCGGCAGGTTGATAAACTCCTTGAAGTTACCGGTAAAAGCGGATTCCGGCATCTGGAAAACTGTAAGGCACGCCGGAAAAATCCCTCAACACCAGGAGGAGGTGGATATCATAATCTGCGTACACAATGCGCTGGAAGATGTTCGGAAATGTTTGTCTTCGGTTATACGATTTACCCGGCCGCCTTACAACCTGATACTGGTTGACGACGGCAGTGGTATTGACACCCGGCAGTATCTGAGTGAGCTCAGTGAATCCCAGGGTTTCATGCTCCTCCGAAATGACACCGCCGTTGGATATACAAAAGCCGCCAATCAGGGCATGAAGGCATCGTCTGCACCCTTTTTGATGCTGCTGAACAGTGATACCCTGGTTTGTGAGCCGGAGTGGCTCGACCGCATGATTTTCTGCGCCCGCAGGGATGATAAAACCGGAATCGTCAGCCCTCTGTCGAACACCGCCTCCTGGCAGTCGGTCCCCGAGATCATCACCAATGATGACTGGTCAGCAAATGTTCTTCCGGAGGGTATGACCCTGGAACAGATGGCCCGAATGGTTGCCGGTGCAACATTGGAGGTTTACCCCGAAATTCCCTTTCTCAACGGATTCTGTCTGCTGATAAGAGCTTCCTGCCTGAAGTCGGTCGGCTATTTTGATGAAGAATCCTTTCCCTTTGGTTATGGGGAGGAAAACGACTTCTGTATGCGGGCAATCCGCAAAAAATGGAAGCTGGCTGTAGCAGGCGATGTGTATTTGTGGCACGCCCAGTCGAAAAGCTATTCACATGAGTCACGCCACCGTTTATCCAATGCAGCCGGGGAAAAGCTTTGCGCAAAACAGGGTGCCATGGCAGTTGCCGAAGGGGTGGAAAAGTGCCGGAACAATTTGGTGTTGAAGGGGATCCGCTCACGTGTGGCCCAATTTCCTGAGACTTTCAGAATTCAGCAAGCATACCGCACAAAATACGGGGGCAAAAAACTGTTATTTGTACTTCCAGTAGGGGCGCTGGGCGGGGGAGCCAATGTGATCATGCAGGAGATCAGGGCACTAAGGGAGTTGCAGGTGGATTGCCATCTGGCCAACATCTTGGAATACCGGGAACTGTTCGAGCGTGCCTGGCCATCGATCGACATTCCTGTGATCTGGTACGACGGTCCCGTCGCTTTATCTAAAAAGTTGGACTATTTTGATGCTGTAATAGGAACAGCCTGGTATTCAATAGATTCGATAAGATCGGCAACGCGAATGGCTAAAAGGGCGATCATTACTGGATATTACATTCAGGATTTTGAACCCTTGTTCTTCGAAGATGGAATTCCGGAGAAGCAGCAAGCCCTGGATTCCTACACACTGATTCCAGGAATACGCCTATTTACCAAAACCCATTGGAACAGCCGTGAAGTTTATACCCATACAGGGTTGCAGCCTGCCGTGATATTACCCAGCGCGGACCTCGGACTGTTCCGTCCGGTATGGGATAAAAATTTTACAGGAACGCTGAAGATTGTGGCGATGATCAGGCCCGAAACTCCCCGGCGGTCGCCGGAACTCACCATGGAAGTATTGCGGGAGATCAGGGGCACCTGGGGCAGCAGGGTGGAGATTTATACATTCGGATGCAGTCCGGCCGAAAAGATAATCCGTCAGGGTAAAAAACAATTCCGGTTCAAACATCTTGGGATACTTTCACCGGAACAGCTCTCCTCGCTGTTCAATAATACCCACCTTTTCATCGATATGTCCTCCTTCCAGGCCATGGGTCTCACAGGCATGGAGGCGATGGCTTGCGGTAATGCTGTGATTCTGCCGCAAAGCGGGGGTGCTTCCAGCTTTATTACCCACGGGGTGAATGGTTATCTGGCTGATACATCCGGAAAAGCAGACTGTTTGAAATACACAGGCATGTTGATTAATGATCGGAATCTTTTATTTAAAATAGCCAGTCAGGCGATAATGGATATTTGCCGCTTTTCGCCCGTGTACTCTTCCGCAAATATGCTGGATTGTCTCTTTCAAAGCCGCAAAGCATGAAAAACATCCTCATACTACCGGAATACTGGAGCCACAATTACATCGGGGCATGCGGATGGATCCGATTGCTGAATCCATTGCTCAGTAAAGAGATCACCAGCAGTTTTCGGGTTGAATATGCATACTCCGCCGAGGAGGCCGTCTTTCAGCCGGATGTGGTGGTATTCGAAAGGTTATGGCATCCGAAGGATACCGATCTGACTGAACTTCACCGGACCTTGAGGATTCTGAAAGACAAAGGGTTAAAGATCATTTACAGCATTGATGACAACCTGTTTGATTATCCTCTAAATCAAAAAAGTGAATGGTGGTTGCCCGCCTATCATTCTGTTATGCTGGCTTTTTTCCATTTTGCTGACCGGGTAGTGGTATCAACCCCGGCGCTGAAGGAGCGGTTGTCGGCCCTGCATCCGCAAATTAAGGTGATCCCCAATGTTATTGCTCTAGAAGGCATCAGGAAACCAGTGCCTTCAAAGGACGATACGATAAGGTTCGGGTACCTGGTTTCGCCCGACAATACCGAATATCTGTACACAATATTGGAACCATTGAGGAGGGTGCTTACGCGGTATAAAAATCGGGTGACATTCGAAATAGCAGGGCATACGCAGGGGAGGCTCACGGCAGATCAGTTCCGCAGCTTGCCCGTACAATTCACCGTGCCGCCCGATACGGCCTATCAAAAATATACACATTGGCTGACTGAGCATTGCCGTTGGGATTTCGGGCTGGCACCCATCACGAAAAATGAATTTACGCGGTGCAAATCGGACATGAAATTCCTCGACTTCACCCGTCTGGGGATACCCGGCCTGTACACCGGGTTCACCCCGTATGATCCCGTAAAGGAACACCGGGCCGGTGGGATCGTGGAGGAGAGTTGGGAAGATGCACTTATTTGCATGATTGAAGATCAGCCGAAACGGGCGGAATGGGTGAATGCTGCCATTGAATATGTTGCGGCGGAGCGGAACCCCAAGGTACAAACGGACCAGTGGAAAGATTTGTTAAACGAATTATTATGAAGCAGTTATTGCCGCGGTTTTTCGGGGAGGTTCTTGTTCCTGAAGAAGGTACGCTTCCTGCAATGGATTTCTGGACCGACTTTATCAACAAGGATAAAGAGCGATATAAAACGATCGCCAATCCGATCGTATGCAAAAAGCCGATCCGCATACCCAAACTTCACCTTATCGAAAATTGAAATGGAAAAATACCTGAAACTGATACAACCCATCATACCCGGATTTGCACCCGGTGATATGGCTAAAACCTTTAGTGAACTGGATATCGACAGCATGGACCTGGTTGTGTTACGCGTAACTTTTGAGAAGAAATTCGGCAGCATCATCCCGGCATCGGTTTGGTTGAATATTACCAAAGTTTCGCAAATCATTGAATATTATGATAATATCAATTAACATGCCTCAGATGGCCATTGAGGCCCTGTCGGAGAACTGGCTCTTCAAGGAGCTCGGAAGCCGGCACTGGGACAGGATCTGCGAAGGTTTGGGTACGCCATCGTTTGATTTGAAAGATGATATAGGAAACCGGCTCTATTCAACCTTTATCCGGATCAGGATCCAATGCACCTCCTCGCTGGCTGATTTTCAAGAGAATGAGGAGGTGGAGATCACCGGCGACACCAGTCGGTTTGGAAATAGTTTATATTATAGTAAGATGCAGTTGCTCGGCCGCATAAATACCATTCAGGCTGAATTGCTCACCAGCTTCTCCATACGCAACGATTCGGATAACCATAAGCTGGTGAAGAGCCAGCCGGCTTCAGTGATCAATGCCATACCGGAATCCGACACGCTTCCCGGATTTGCTGAGGAGTACCGGCTGGTAAAAAAGGGTGTATTGAAGACCATACCTGGCGGTGATACCGAATTTACCATCACCGAAGGGCAGATTTTCGAAACCGTTTACCGCATTAATGCCTATTATGATTTGAACGGGGTGGGCCTGCTCTATTTTGCCGCCTATCCTGTGATCAATGATTTCTGTGAGGCTCAGTATTTTAACAGGGAGCAGCCAACCGAAAAAAAATGGGAGCAAACGGGGTATACGGTGCTGAAGGATATTTTTTATTATGCCAACTGTAATCTTGATGAGGAGATCGTTTACCGGCTGCATTCCGTTGAATACCTGAGCGGGCAGCGAATCAAACTGTACAGCTCGATGCATCGCAAGAGCGATAATGTGTTGCTGGCCACGGTATTTTCGATTAAGACAAACCTGAAAAATCAAAACGGCTAACAACAAATATTTTTCATGCAATTCAATTCACTGACCTTTCTCTATCTCTTCCTGCCTGCATGCCTGATTCTGGTATTTGTGGCACCAAAACGGTTCCGCAACTTAGCGCTTTTGTTGGCCAGCCTGGTGTTTTATGCCTGGGGCGGACCCATCTACCTGTTGGTGCTGATTGGTTCCATTGCACTGAACTATTTTACAGGTATGGCCATGTTTCGTGCTACGACGGATGCGGGCAGAAAAAAGCTTTTTATAACCGGGATCGTACTTAATCTGCTGTTGCTAATTGTATTCAAGTATACCAACTTCATTTTCGAAAATGTAAATGTACTTACGGCCATCTTTGGCGTGAAACCCTTTACACTCAATCATATCCTGCTGCCGCTGGGAATATCCTTTTACACCTTTAAGGCCATCACCTATCTGGTCAGCGCCAATAAACCCGATGCGGAGGCTCCGGGGAACTTGATTGATTTTGCCCTGTACCTGGCGTTATTTCCGGCAGTTATTGCCGGTCCGATCGACCGCTACCAGGCACTTTCTGCGCAGATAAAAAAACGAAGCGTTACCATCCAGAACTTTTCGTCGGGAATCGGGCGGTTTGCTCTCGGACTGTTCAAGAAGGTGGTGATATCCGGTCCGTTGGCCTATGCAGCCGGTGAAATCTTCAGCCGTTCACCTGAAAACCTCAGCACCCCGCTGGTGTGGCTGGGCGCGGTCAGCTACATGCTGCAGGTATATTATGATTTTTCGGGTTATACCGATATGGCCATCGGTTTGGGCCGGTTTTTCGGCTTCGATCTGTCGGAGAATTTCAACTTCCCATATCTGTCCCGTTCAATCCGGGAATTCTGGAAAAGATGGCATATCTCCCTCTCCACCTGGCTTCGCGACTATCTGTTTGTGCCCCTGACGAGTCACTTTTTCCGGTCGATGACCAGGGAACGGTACCTGGGATTCACGGCGGGCACTTTTGCCTATATAGGCACCTCGCTGATCACCTTTCTGATTTGCGGCATCTGGCACGGGGCGGCCTGGACTTTCATCGTTTGGGGATTGATCCACGGATTGCTGCTCTCGGTTGAGAAATCCCGGTTCGGGAAATATCTTGATAAAGGCCCCAGACTGGTGGGGCATATTTACGTGATTATGAGTTTACTGATCTCCTTTGTGATCTTCAGGTCGGACAGCCTGCCAAAGGCAATTGATTTTCTTGGGATCATGGTAGGGATCGGCGGCCGTCCGGTTTACTGGCCGGAAATGCTGGAATTTCTGGATCGTGAATATATCCTGATGGTTATTATCGCAATTGCAGGGTGCACCCGGATATTCGAGAATATCCGCCTCAGGATTTCGAAGTACGGCTGGGATGGACTCACCATTGCCGGCATACTGATAACGCTGATTCTAACTACTATCACCCTGATTGCCGGGACCAATAATTCATTTCTGTATTTCCAATTCTGATGGCAAAAACAAAAATTAAAGAAAAGAAAAAGGTTCACCGGCCATCAAAACCGTGGAATGCCATACTCCTGACCATCGGATTGATTTTAATTACCGGTATGGCCTTATGGGTTCCGCGATACCTGATTTCATTGCGCGATGAAGCCACCCAGACTTTTGGCAACGTGCCGAATAAGCCTGCGGGCATGATAGCCGATAAAGAAATGTTCATTCAGGAATTTACCCTTCAAAAGAATTTTCTTACCGGGATCGACATATTTATGGCAACCTGGTCGAGGGATAATACCAACCTGAATTACCTGTACCTGATGGATGCCCGGTATACTATTCTGGCGGAAATCGCCTTCCGCTCAGAGGATGTGACCGACAATGCCTTCTACTCCTTCAGATTCCCTCGTGGGATTAAGCAGCCTAAGGGTCAAAAGCTTATCATCGGACTTTGGTCGGACAACGGGACCACGGAAAACGGCATCACCGCCTGGACCGATACTACCCAGATCACCTCCGGACTCTATAAAACAACTTTCGCCGGGAAAGCTGTGGCCGGTTCTGTTGCCAAAAAGAGGATCCCAATGAAAGGAGGACTGATCTTTAAAACCATTGAAGCCGGAATGACTGAATATTTAAGGTATTCCGCTTTTTTGCTGATCGTGCCACTATTGCTGATTGTTTTGCTGATCATCATGGCCCGACAATCCAAAAAGAGCGGAGCCGTGAGTAAAGCCGATGTTTTTCAAACGATTATCTTTCTTCTAGCGGTCAGCGTCCCGGGGATTTATTTTATTCTGTTACAACCCAAAAAACCTGCGGTGAGTTCCCGTGAACAGCGCTTGCTGGCAGCACGTCCAAAACTGGAAATCAGTACGTTAAAAGATTTTCCACTGAAATTCGAAAATTTTTTCAATGATTATTTTCCGTCCCGGGAGCCCATTACAGAGCTTCGGTCGCGAATGGTTTATGATCTCGTGGGGAGGTCACCTTTTCCGGCCGACATATTAGTGGGAAAAGACGGTTGGCTGTTTAAGCCCAAGGAAAGACCGATCATCGATGGTGAATATAAAATATTTGCAAAGGATGTTGATTCACTGGTGCTGAAGATGAGTGATCGGGCACTTTATTATAAGTCGCGGGGGATTCAATTTTACATTGTCCTGGTACCCCTGAAAAGCGATATTTATCGAGAATACCTGCCCGGCTATTACCGCCATCCGGTGGAAAAATCGGTACCTGATGCTTTTGCAGAAGGGTTAAAGGGTGATACCTCATTGAATATCATTGACTTGAAGCCTGTATTTCAAGAGGCAAAAAAGAGCAAGCAGGTGTTTTTTAAAACCGATTTTCATTGGTCTGAGGCGGGTGCCTGGATTGCTTATTCTGAAATTCTGACCAGGATAAGCCGCGACTTTCCCCAAGTCAGGCCCCTTTCAGAAACCGAGGTCGATATTCGACCGATCGGAAATAAATCGGGCAACAGCGCCATTGAAATGGGATTGGCCGGTTATGTGACCGAACCAGTTTATACCATTGAAATTAAATTCCCTAAATCATTCGAAATTGCTAAAACCGGCTACCCGCCGACTGCAGGTTTCGGTTTGCCCCAGGAATTTGAAAAGGTGAGAATTACCGGGGATACCTCGTTGCCGCGGATCGTGGTGATCAGGGATTCCTTCTTTCACCTGCTGTTGCCGCTGTTTGCCGAGAATTTCAGTCGGACAGTGTATATCTGGGATGGATGGAAATATGGAGCGAACGAAGCGATTATCGAAAATGAAAAACCGGATATCGTGCTGATGGAGATTTATGAGGGATTCATGTTGAATCTTTTAGGTACATCTGATTAACTTTAAGTTCGAAACCTGATTTATTGATGCTTATGAAAAAGGTGCCAAACGCGAAAACAGACCGGAAAAACCATCCGGAAAAAAGTCCGGTCAAGCCTTCTTATTACCTGCTGATGCTGGCTTACCTGGTTGTGCCCGTGTATTTGCCGTCGTTTAGTACGCATGATACCAACGGTCCGAAATTTTTAGCCGTGGCTATTCTTAACCTGATGGCATTGGCTGTATTCCTGTATGACAAGGACTTTAAAAGGCGCAGCGGGGTGCATAACGGATTTTTTCGGAACGGAATCGGATTGGCTTATGCTTTATTTCTGTTATTCAATTTGTTATCCTTTGCTAAAGCTATAAATCTGTCAGAATCAGTGATCACTTTTTCGAAATATCTGACTGTTTTTTCGGCAGCTTATGCACTCTATCTTATTTTCAGCAGTCATCGCACCTACCTGATTCATGCGGCTTTAATCCTGACATTCCTGCTGCTGGCCGATGTACTCGCCGTATTTTACTATACGATTGAGTATATGGGTAATAAGATCAGCTCGATTTATGAATTCAAGTCGGTGTATTCCAATAAAAACATTTTTTCAGCCTCAATATTCATTAAACTTCCTGCAGCGCTCTGGCTGTTGCTTTATGCCGGCGATTGGAAAAAGAAGCTCGGCTGGGTAGTACTCCTGGCTGGTGTAATCGCACTGCTGATCCTGAGTTCCCGGGCGTTTTACCTGGGTTTGGCACTGCTGTTGGTTGTCCTGACCGTTTACCTGATTTACCGCCATTTTGTGGTTAAAAAGAATTTTAGCCTGAAAAAGGTTGTGGTGTATGCCGGGATTATTGTTGGGGCTGTTCTGGCATTTCTGGTGATCCAGAAATTTCTTTTCCCCGACAATCAGGATATGTACAATAAAGGTTTGGTGGAACGGTTTACATCGGCCCGTGGGGCGGATGCAGCTCCCAACGGACGCATTAATAACTGGAAACGGTCGGTTACGATGATCGGCGAAAACCCGCTGCTCGGAGTGGGTACCGGAAACTGGAAAGTCCAGGTGCTGAAATATGAGAGCCCCTCAACGGATAATTTCATGGTCAGCTATAAGAACCACAATGATTTTCTGGAAACAACGGCAGAAAGCGGAATGCCCGGAGGGTTGATGTACCTGGGGATCTTTGCCCTGATACTGTTCTGGTTTGTGAAAACTGCACTGGACAGGCAGGCCGGTGAAGAGAAACTCAGCGCTCTGTTTTTACCGGCTTTTGGTTTGCTCGCATACAGTGTGGATGCCTTGTTCAATTTTCCTGTCGACCGGCCCGAGATTCAGTCGCTGTTTGCGGTATATGTTGCTATGGCAGTGGCATTCACCGGGGTTACGTTTCCTGAAAAGACTGCTGCCGGAGCGCAACATTCACCGGTTCACAGGAAACCTGCTTTAAATGTCGTGAGACTGATATCCGCCGGAGCTGTTATGCTGTTTGCAGCCACTGTGCTGATCTTTGCAATGTATTCGAAATCACTTTATTATCAAAAACTTATAGCGGTTGATGAACGCAATAATAAATATTCAAATCCTGCCTCGTATTATCAAACCAATCTTCCAGACATCCCGGACCTGGGCTGTATGGGGACTCCCTTAAAAACATATGTTGCCCGCTATCTCCTCAATGAGAACAAAAACCGGGAGGCAATCAATCTGCTTTATTCCAACAAAACTTCGCCTTTTGACGGCCGCAGGGAAGTCTATCTGAGCATGGCATATGATAAGCTTGGAATGGCCGACAGTGTGATTTACTGGAGTGAAAAGGCAATAGAGCTGAAACCGCTTTTTTTTCCAATGGTTGTGGCCTTGAGCAATAAACTCTTCCTGACAGGAAATCTGGACAAAGCAACTGCGGTTACCGACAACTACCTCGGCCGTGTCAAGTCCAACCCGGAAGCCTGGATTCTTTCCATGAACCAGCATCTGGCTCTGGGTGATATAACCGGTGTGCTTCAGCGGATCGACTCGGTGCACAAGTATCTGCCCGCCAATGCAAAGATTGACTTCCAAGTGGAGTCCATGACAAGGCTTTCCAAATACCCGGAATATATTGTCCGGTTTGCCAGGGCCAAGCTGATGGTTGAGTCGGGTCAATATGCCGAAGGAGTTAAGCTTGTCAATGAATTTATCAGTCAGGTTCCGGATTTTCGCGATGCATACCAGCTGCGGGCGATCAGTTATTTATCTCTCGGAAGGCATCAGGAGTGTTTGGCGGATATTGCTGCTGCATTCAGTCTGGGTAATGACAACGAAGCTTTCCTGATCAATCTCAGGGGATCGGCTTTGATGTCGTCAGGTAAGGGAGAAGCTGCCTGCCAGGATTTCAAAAAGGCAATGGAAATGGGATCTGCAGATGCAGCTGCCAATTATAAGCAGTTTTGCAGATAGCAATCCATGACCTGCCCGGTTAAACGCTCAGGCGAAAAGGTTTGATGCGCATAGTCGTACCCGATATTAATCATCCTCTGTCTTAAATCATTGTCGGACAGGACTTTTTCGATGGCTGCCGCAATTTCCTGTGGGCTTTCAGGATTCACATATAATGATCCCGGACCTCCTGCCTCCATCAATGAGGATCGGTTGGAGGTGATCACCGGAGTTTTGCAGAGCAGGGATTCTGCAACAGGCAGTCCGAATCCTTCATACAACGATGGATAGACCAGTGCCCTGGCCTTCTGGTACATGGATTGAACCTGATCTGTGCCGGTCGGTCCGTCGATCCAGATAAATAACTTTTCCAATCCTGCCTTCCGCACCATTAGCTGCGATTCCTCTTTATACCGACTCCCTTTGCCTACTATGACTAAAGGGATTCTTAAATCAGGTTTCAAAAACTGATAGGATTCGATTACTCTTTTCAGATTTTTACGCGCCTCAACACTGCCTACCGATAACAGAAAATCAGCCGGTAAATTGAATGGCGCCAGAATTGCCGTGGCATCTTCCTCATTCATTATCTGATAGTATGCCGGATTGCAGGCCTGGTAAATCACCTCTATCTTTTCAGGTGCTATCCGATAAAACCGGATAATGTCGTTTTTTGTGTTTTCACTGATGGCAATGATCCTGCTGGCATGTTCACAGGCATACCTGAATTTCAGATCATAGATTTTCCGGTCGGTGAAGGAATAGGTTTCAGGATAAATCCTGAAAATTAAATCATGTATGGTAACCACACTTTTGACCGGGGTTTTCGCGAGGTTGACAGGAATCTCGTGGCTCAAGCCGTGAAAAAGCTCTATTTTATCGGCTTTTAGCTGATTTTTAATGGAATAGCTCCTCCAGAATGCACTGAATCTGGTTTTTGGAGTATGCGTTTGAAAGCGGGATGCATCCAGAAAATGGAGGGTAGATGGTGATCTCCTGACTTCCGGAGAATACAGGTGATATTCGTTGTTGGGGAAGTATTTTTGCAGGTTTCCTGCAAGAGTCCGGCTGTAGTTTCCCAAACCGGTGTTATTGCAGAATAGCCGTTTTGCGTCAAATCCGATTTTCATATTCCAAAACTAACGGAATAAGTTTGATTAAGAGCAGGAACCGGTTTCTGATTTTTCATTAGTTTTAGCACGCTGTAAACCATTAACAAAAGTGCTATGGGAATCAAGAATCGTCTGCTTTTGATGAATTTCCTTCAATTTTTTGTATGGGGATCCTGGTTGATTTCCCTCGGCGGTTATCTTGGTGTTTCACTGCATTTTACCGGTGGTCAGATTGGAGGAATCTATGCCACGATGGGGATCGCTTCCTTGTTTATGCCCGGTTTGCTTGGTATTGTTGCCGACCGGTGGGTGAATGCCGAAAAAGTACTGGGATTGTGTCATATAATAGGTGCTGTTCTGTTGTTCTGGGCATCCACTGCCACCGATCCGACGATGATGTACTGGATCATGCTCCTGAATGCCATGGCCTATATGCCGACCATTGCCCTGAATAACTCAGTATCCTACAATGTTCTGGAACAGAAGGGCTTTGATGTGGTAAAGACCTTTCCGCCGATCCGGGTTTGGGGTACTATCGGATTTATCTGTGCGATGTGGGTAGTGGATCTGTTTGGCTGGTCGCAAAGTCCTGTTCAATTATATATCAGTGCAATATCCGCCTTGCTTCTGGGTATTTATGCATTTACCATGCCTGCCTGTCCACCCGCCAAAGCTAAACGGGATGGTTCCTGGGTATCGGCCTTCGGACTGGATGCTTTTGTGCTTTTCAAGCAACGTAAAATGGCGATCTTTTTTATTTTCGCCATGCTTTTAGGGGCCGCTCTGCAGATTACCAATACTTTTGGCAGCCAGTTTCTTCAGGAGTTTAAATCCATTCAGATTTATGCGGATTCATTTGCCGTAACCCATCCCGGCGTTTTAATGTCGATTTCACAGATTTCAGAAACCCTTTTCATCCTTTCGATACCATTCTTTTTACGCCGCTTCGGCATTAAGAAAGTTATGCTGCTAAGTATTTTCGGTTGGGTTCTCCGGTTTGCCCTGTTTGGATTCGGTAACCCGGGCGAAGGTCTGTATTTGCTGGTTTTATCAATGATTATTTACGGAATGGCTTTCGATTTTTTCAATATTTCCGGATCGTTGTTTGTCGAAACTGAGGCTGATCCGAAAATCCGGGCCAGCGCACAGGGATTGTTCATGATCATGACAAACGGTTTGGGTGCCTTTATAGGAGGTACCGGCAGCGGCTGGGTGGTTGATCATTTTACGAGGAACGGTATCAAGGACTGGCAGAGCATCTGGTTTGTTTTCGCCGGATATGCACTGGTTTTAGGTGTTGCTTTCCTGCTGGTATTCAAATATAGGCATGATCCGAAGGCGATCAGGGTGGTTCACTGATATAATGCACTTTATGAAAAGATGCTTTGTCTTTTTACTGATTCTGATTACCGGTTTTATTCAGTTGTCCGGACAGGATTTCTTCCGCAATATCAGCGTTGAGAAAGCTGATCTCCTGATGCGGGAAAATGAAGGCAAAGGCACTCTTATGATCCTGGATGTGCGGACAGCAGGTGAATTTTCAAAAGGATTTATCAAGGGGGCGATCAATGTGGATTACTGGGGCAAAGGCTTTACTGATTCAATATCGGTAATGGATAAAGACAAATTGTATCTTGTTTATTGCACCAGTGGCGTGCGGAGTGGCAATGCCATGAGAAAAATGAAAAAGACGGGTTTTCATACCATTTACAATATGCGAGGCGGAATGATTTCTTGGAAAGCTGCACGGCTTCCTGTGGTATCGCGTAGAGACGCATAACTATGCGTCTCCTCACAGAGGCCTCTCTGCTGAGACGCATAGTTATGCGTCTCTACAAGGATTTCTGAAAATTACATCCATACATTTTCTGCCCCTCATAATCCCACCAGTGCATGCCATTTCCTTCGCAATATCTGTAATGCTTGCAAGCTGAGCATTCATGGATTTTGGTCCAGCTGCGGTTTCTGAATGGCAGGAACCGTTTTTCCCAGATCTCGTTGAAATCATCCTGGTATATGTTTCCCTGAACGAGGTTGCGGTCAATATTCGGACAGGCAGAGATGCCTCCGTCAGCCAATACGGATCCGATATGAATGCCCGCCCGGCAAAAGAAGAATCCATCGCGGATTTTTCCTTCGTAACTTCCCTGGTAGGATTCACAGGAGAAGGAAGCTTCCGGAAGGGCTCCTGATTTTCTGTTTTGTTCGATGAATTCCATCAGCTGGGTTAGCTGTTCACCTGACAGCGAAAGATCGGTGATTCCGGCTGCCCGGCCTATCGGGGTTATGGTGAATAACCTCCATTTCCGGATGCCGGTTTCGGAAAGAATCTCTTGTATTTCAGGTAATTGTGTGATATTTCGCTGATTTACACAGGTTACCACATCGGCATTTAATCTGCCGGACCTGGCAACCAGACGGATAGCTTCAATGGCTCTTCGGTAACTGTCGGTATTGTTTCTCAGCCAGTTATGGGTGACTTCGGTACCATCGAGACTGATGGTAACGGCTCCCAAGCCGGAGTTGATGTATTCATTTAAGCGTTGGGGAGTAAGGTTAAAGCCGTTAGTGACAAAGCTCCAACGGAATCCCTGGGCTCTCAGTTTTCTTCCAACCTCTGCGAGATCGCTGCGGAGCAAAGGTTCTCCTCCAGTCATGACCACCGTGATTTCTGAAGGGTTCTGGCGATGGCTGATCATTTCCGTAACGTGCAGAAAATCTTCGGCCGGCATATCCGGAGCATCTGACGCGGCCCGGCAGTCCGAGCCGCAGTGAAGGCACGACAGGTTGCAGCGTAATGTACATTCCCAGAATAAATATCGGAGCGGATGCAAAATCTCTTCATTCTTCCTGAACCGGCGAAACCATTCCAGAAGGAATCTTTGACGAATAGACAGTGATTCTCTCAACAGGTTATTTCAATTCAATATTAACGGTTAATTTCTCTTCCTCGCTGCCCAGCAGAACGGTGGTGTCGGCAACCTGATATACCCCGTTTTCGCTTCCATCGGTGTCGATGAAGGTTAAATTGTACTCCGATAGCCTTTCGCAATAAATCGACCAGGTACCATCAAAGGCGGATTGAGTATACTGCCCGGTTTGATTCACCTGAACCTTGATTCCCTTAATGGATTGGCTGCCGGCGGCGGAAGTAACTTTTCCCTGTATCAGCACATCCTGACCAAAATCCTGAGGAGCGCCATAGCAGGCCTGAAAAGTAAACATGATGCCCGATAAACTGAATATGCCCAGAATATTACGATATAGTTTCCGTCTGTTCAGGTACCTTTTGGATGTTGAATTTTTCATAAGAAATTAATTCTAAATACCTTAATACAAAGATAATGTCGCATTGCCAAGTTATGCAATAATTAAAGGCTTTTTTGGTGAAAATCATCCTGGAGCAGGTTAAGTTTTTATCCGGGTTGATTTTTACTTCATCTGCTCAAAACCTCATCCGGCCAGGGTACCTTTTCTTATCCGGCAGCCTGTGGTACCCGATTGTGCAAGTAGTTTGTGTTATGCCTGTTATGCTTCCTCCTGGCTTTAAGCGGATCGGATTTTGAAAGCAGGATAATCCTGATTATCCTATGAAACACAGAATTGAATTTTTTCGAAAAAGAGGTACTGGTTTCCCTGAGCATAGCATAATAATCTTCAAGAGTGTCCTGCTGGAAGTGAAGGATATCTTCCAGAATATTGGAATCGGCATAATTACCGCAGTGAAAATTCTTCTGTGCAAATGCATGGTCCGGGAGATTAATCTTTTGCAATCCCATAACACTGAAAACCTGCACCAGGAATTCCCGGTAGCTGGTCCGGCATTTCTCGCCGCCGGATAAATTGAAAGTCCGTCCCCTGAGTTCTTCCTGATGATAGATCGCTTCGACCAATGCAAATCCCGTATCGCGTGCCGTGGCAATTTCCAGACTGGTATTCAGCGGCATATGGAAGAAGAGCGGATTTAAACGGGTTTGCGGTCCCATGATGGCCGACAGCCGGAATATTGACCATTTCAGGCGGCTGTTCCTGACAATCTTTTCAGCCCGCATTTTGGTTCTGGCATATTCGTCGCCCTCACTGGGCAATAATGGGTCCTCCACCGTTATCCAGGGATTATACAGCCTGTCGCCATAAACGGAAATGGATGACGTATATAGAAAAAATGCAGCCGGGGAATTCCTTAGAACAGCATTGACCAGGTCACGCGTACCATCGACATTGGTTTCTTCAGCCAGATCGGGCCGCCGGTCGGCCAGGGGAGGGATCACCGCAGCAAGATGAATCACGAAATCAATATCGGCTGTAGCTTTCTGCAAAATTTCCGGATTGCAGATTTCTCCCAGAATAAGCTGGAAATCTTTACGATATGGTTTTAACTTTCGTAACACAGCCGGTGTATTCCGTTCCAGAATTTTCACCTGATACCATTTTTTATGCTGGTATAATTCTTTTAATACCTCTGATCCGATCGATCCGGCACCTCCGGTAACTAAAACCCGTGTAACCGGCCTGAGTTCACTTAATTCCTGAATGTTCATTGTTTTTCAATAAATGAAAGGGTAAAAAAATCATCTTTAACTGCCGGATTATAAACCATCTGAGTCATGTTCATCTTGCTGGATCGGCCATTCTTCAGGTTTTTTATCTCCATCCGGGAAATGAAATATTTATTGGTTTTTAAATCCATCATTTTGATGCCGCCAAATGTCATTTCTTTCCAGATTTTTCCTTCCTGATCAAGAAATACGGTTTTCCGGGGCATGAAGTCCTTTTGGCTTACCCAGGTTGATTTTGACGATATTCCATACTCCGAGGCAATCTGCGGAGTGGCCGGGGTGACTTTTATTTTCCAGCAAACCTGCTCATCAATGGTCTCTGTTCCATCCAGCGTGTAAGTGAAATCATCGAGGCTTCCAACAGCCATGTCTGCATTGGAGAATTCCGATCCCATAAAATTCTTGCTCTTTTCGGAAGAGACTATTTTTCTGGATTTCCGGAGGGCAGGCATGTATACCCACATATTGTCCTCCTTACCTTCAAAATCCCAGATCAGGATACCGGTGCCTTTTACATCGGCCGGCGAGAGAAAAAGGATGGATCTTTTCTCGGTGCCATCAGGAAATATCTTGGATACCATGGTAGTTTCCCTGATACGCTGATTTCCCTTGCCATCATTGATCTCAAGTGTCGTTTTGGCTTCCATGCCACTCAATTTTGACTGATCCCTCGATTTCTTCATAATCTCCTTCGGATCAGAATTTCCCTGCGCCATTGCTGCACCGCCAATGGCCACGCACAGCATCATCAACTTAATTGTTTTCATATTCACCATTCTTTACATTCTTTACTCTCTTAACATTCTTAACGTTATTCCCATTTCGACGGGCGATCTCAGATCGCCCCTACACGACCTTAACCCCCTTAACTTCCTTAACTTCCTTAACTCCCATAACTCCCTTAACTTTCATCAGGAACCCTGGTTTTATCACCAGCGTCAACGCCGGTATCACCACCAAAGCCCCGATCAGGCAGGAAAAAATCGACACGATCATCATGATCCCAAAAAAGCGGATCGGACTGAATGTGCTGAAAATTAAAGGTGTGAATCCGATAATCACGGCAAGTGCATTAAAGCTTATGGCTTTTCCCGTGGTGTACAAGGTTTTAATAACTGCCCGGTGAGGCGAGAGTCCCGCATTGATCTCAGCGCGCTGCCGCCACATAAACTGAACGGTATAATCAACTCCGCACCCTATCATGACCGAGGTGATCATGGTGGTGGCCGGATCAAAAGGGATCCCGAGCCAGCCCATAATTCCGAACAATACGATACAGGCCATGCCCAGCGGTACGAGAACTATTAATGCCGCGGACCGCCTGCGGAAGATGAATCCGACCAGCATGCATACCACCAGCATGGATAATGCAGTGGATCTCCATTGTCCGGTTACCAGACTGTCAGTGAGTTCGGCTGAAACCAGACCGACCCCGCCGATGGTTGCTACTGACGGATCGCCGGCTGTGATATTGCGGATGAATTTTGCCAGACTCAGGATATTGCTGCTGGAGGCATCATTGATCCGTACCAGCACCTGTGCATTTTCATAATTGAAATCCACCAGCTGCTCGAAATCCGACGGATCACCACTCATGCTGTACAGCTCAATGAACTGGGCTACACCATCGCGTGTGGGCGGTATGGCGTCATACCCGGGATCGCCCGGATCGAGCAGTGATTTGCTCATCAACCGTATCACAGAAGCAACGGACATCACCTGGCCAACGCCTTTTTCTTTTTTTATCGTTTCTTCATAATAGAGCATCCTGTTCAGGATTTTCGGATCCTTGATGTCACCCGAGAAGTGTATGGAGATAGATTGTGATCCGCCGAAATTCTGATCAATCAGGTCGGATGTAATCCGTACCGGATCTTTTTTACTGAAGAAGTTTATCGTATTGCTTTCAACGGTTATCCTTACCATCCCGATACCGATGATTAAGGTAATTAATCCTGCAATCATCAGAACGGTTTTTGGCCTGTTCGAAATGACTACACCTGAACGGAACAGGAAGTGTTCCAGGGGGGTAATATGCGGTTTGTTGTTGGTTATCCTGACTTTTGAGCGGGGAAGTATGGCGAGGGCGGCCGGAATATAGGTAAGGCTTAACAAAAGTGCCCAGGCGATACCTATGGCTGCCAGTATGCCCACCTCCCGGGCGGGTACGATAATGTGTGTAAGTAGCGCCAGAACCCCGGCTATTGTTGTCAAGGCACAAAGAAAGATTGGCAGGCTCAGAGCCTTGGACAGCTCTGCCATGAGGTTACGGGTTCCGATTTTTGGTTCCCTTTTGAGGATCTCCTGATAACGGTTGACAAGGTAGATCCCGTAATTATTGCCAATGGCAATCATCATGATTGGCAAAAGAACTGTCACCAGTGCAAATTTCCAGCCGATGAGCGGGATCAGTCCGACCGATACCAGCATCGATAGCAGTACCACTGATAAAGGCAGGATTACTCCTTTATAATCGCGGAATGAAAGAGCCAGAATTCCCAGCATGAGAAAAATGGCCATCGGCAGCAAAAACTTGAGGTCCTTGAGGATATTGTCGGTAATGGACTGCTTGACCACCGGAAAGCCACCAAGATAGATTTTCTCACCACCCGGGAATTTTTCGACAATGGCTTTCACCGAGTCCAGCAGAATCTTGTTGTCTGCTCCAATCTGAATGGTTCCGATAATCGCTGTCAGGGTAAAGTCGTCGGATACAACTGTTCCCATCACCAAATCATTGTCAGTCAGTTCTTTTCGGATGATCTCCCTTTCTTCGGGAGTGTGCGGTATAAAGGTTAATGCAGGATCGACCAGCATGGTTCCATCTGCACCTTTGATGGATTTGAGGCTGAATAGCGACATCGTTCGCTCAATCTGAGGCAGCCGGCGTAACCCTTCATCAATTTTCTGCAGCCGTTCCAAAGATGAATCCGCCAGGATATCCTGCTGTTCCATCATGATCATGATCATGTCACTGCCGCCAAACATTTCCTCAATTTTATCGGTATTGATTTTTGTTGGCATCGAGTTGGGGATCAGTGCCTTAATATCCGGATCAATAACAATTTTCGGAATTGCCAGGGCGAATCCAATGGATATTACCCAGGAAATAACCACAACGGGCCATCGAAACCGATAAATAAAGTTTGAGAAATTCATTAGTTTTTATATCTGACTGTGAGCTTCATATGGTTGGGGCCTGGAGAAATACGAAACTGAATGTTGGAATAATCAGGCCGCTTCAAAAAGGGTTTTACATTATTTGCGAATGCAAATCCTTCGATGGGAACCCCGATGATATTGTTTTCCATCTGTCCTGACTTGTTTTCGTCATCCAGCAGGCATAACCCATATTGGCCGGGATCAAGATCTTTGATCGTGGTGAGGAGGATTCCATGGTTGAGAGAGTCTTTTTCTATTTTATAAGTTTTTATGGGATGATAAGGGTATTGTCCGGATGCTGTATACACGGAAAGCAGAACCACCCCTTTCGGGCTTCGGATATTATTAATCTCAATATCCAGAATGGCTTTTTCCTGGTAAAAAGAGAATAATATGCAGATTATTAATAGTATACCAGCAGTTTTCATGGCTTAGAAAATCAATCGGAATTCAAAGAATGGTCCGTTAAATGCTTTTTTAATCCAACTGAAGCGGGTGTAATCGCCGCCATGGTAATATTCGTAACCGGCTATGGCCTGTAGTCCATCTGTTACGTGGTACGTTGCTTTCGGTTGGAGCATGTATTCCTCTGTAGTAAAATTGTATAATGCTGCAAACTCCAGATCCAGTGTTTCATGGAATAAGGTGACCGAGGGTCGCAATAGAATTGAATGGCTCCATTCATGGGTCTGATCATACAATATCCTGTTGTAATATCCGATTTGTCCGGCCAGCATCGTGCCGAGCAGCGGCCACACCTCAGGATTTGAAATCATGGCGGGATCAAAGGCTTGTGGCGGATCCGCCGGTTCAAAACCGTCAACATACTTGCCCATATAACCGGCGATGATACGAACCGGGCCCGTCTCACGATCGAGGCTTAAAACCCACTGGAATTCAGGTTTTGGCAGGAATGGATCAACCAGGTCGCCCTGTTCGGTTATCTCATAGGCAAATTCCCCCCTGAAACCGGTATTCAAAATTACTGTTGCGAAATCTGCCCCGAAAGTTTGCTGGCGGAAAGGTATCTGCAACAATTCGAGGCTGAAATCAGTGAACGGCGGGGAGGGAAGGGTACCTGGTTTCAGTGCAGGAAGGGGGTCGTAACCCTTAAACCAGGAGATGGATCCTTCAATCGCAGGAAAAATCAGGTCGAGCTTTGCGGCAAAGGAGGTTTTATCCCATTGAAAACCAGGATGGAGAGGTGCCTGAATCGTCACGAATGAGGGCATTTCCACAAGATCGAACCGGTAAACCGACGGGGTGTACCAGGGTGCCAGATCTGCCTCAAGTTTTATCCATTCCACGGGATTATATTGTCCGCGGATCCGGTAATTGCCTAAGCGCATATCATCATGATCGGGCGACCGCACGAAATAGTCCGAAGGGGTAAGGTTGTCGGTCGGATTCAATCCGTCGGCCCGTCCCCAGGGAGAAATCTGCTTGCCCACGCGGAATTCAATTTTACCCAGATAGAGGTCTACATATGCTTCCCGGATATTCAGGGTTGAGAATTCGCTGTCAAATTCCGTTCCCACCCTGAAACGGAGATCTGTGTAAGCTTGTCCCCATGTTCCGGTTTTTGCCTTTAATTTAATGGCTGTTTCATTGTACAAACTTCTAAGGGTAGGATCTTCCTTATTATCGATTCCCAGATATCCGGTTGCGCGGGTAAATCCCGAAACCGACAGACCGGAACCAGCTGTTTCCTGGGCAGGGAGGACCGGCCAGTAAGTGGCGATCATCAATGCAAAGATTATTTTCCTCATGACCCTTTTTTATTCAAAAGTACGGAGTCGGAATACCTGAATCGCCCGATTGGAGCGGGCGAAGAAATCAGGACGTACAGACTAAGTGGGATGCACCCGCAAGGTGTTGTTTATCAATCCGGACGGCCGAGGGAGTGCAGATACTCGGAAGGAGTAAAACTCGTGATCCTTTTAAAAACGGAATTGAATGTCGACTTGGAATTGAAACCGCATTCGAATGCAATGGCCAGAAAAGTGTAGCTTTTGTACCTGGGGTCAACAACCATGTCCATGAATTTCTTTACCCGGAGCTCATTGATATAGGCATAGAAATTCTTGCCGAGTTCAGTATTCAAAGCCTGCGTAAGATGATGCTTGGGGATCAGAAGCTCTTCGGATACCTCGGCAAGTGAAAGTTCCGGATTCAGATAGAGCTTTTTATGGTCCATAAGGCCCTCCATTTCCCGGATGAATTTTTTCAGGTCTTCACTGCTGAGTCCCGATTTGGCATATTTAGCCGAATTGCCGGTGTCACCTTCAATCGGGGGGGGCGACGTGCCAGCTTTGGAAAATATCTGTGCCTGACGGTGCCCGTAAAAGCTGAAAGCAAATGAAAAGAGGGTTAATCCCGTAAATCCGAAAATTCTGGGATCAAACGGGAGATGAATAACGAGCATCTGGACAACAGCCGAAAGGAATGTAAGAAGATATGATGCATAAACGGTTATCGATACGAATAACAGCCATGTCAGGGTTATTTTGCTTGAACTGAATGAGAATTCTTCCCTTATCGCTTTCCGGTGCCGGGTTAGGAGAACGTATACAATTATGCTGTATGTGGTAAACGAGGCGAAAATGAGCAGCTCATAAATCATTTTTGCCAACCGGGTCGGATGCGCCCAAACAGGTAATGTTGTGGATTCATCGGGACGGGTGCGAAACAGGAATGCCAGTCCCAGAAATAAGATAAAAGGAGCAAAGTGGACCAGATCCGTCCAGATCCATTTAGGCTCCTCGGATATCAGTGTTCTGACGTACAAAAACAGTAATGGTCCGTAAATCAATGGGATAACCAGGAATGGAATCTCATAAGGCAAATGTTCGAGCCAGGTAACTTTCACTAATGCCAGAATCATCTCTAAAGCAATAATAAACAGCCATGACGCAAGATATCGGTCGGCCAGTATCTGCGGTCGCCGGGTTGCGATAACAATGCCGGCAAACAGCGACTGGGCGATTCCGATATAAAGGACAGGTTCCAGCATAAAATCAAACGCTTTTAATCAATTGCAAAGTTACTTTTTTGGGATTATCTGAAAGACTATATTTATGGGAACTCAAATAAACCAACAAATTACTGAAATGCAGCAATCAAGAGCCTCTTATCCGAAAACCAGGGAAATTCTATATCCTCTTTTTCTGGTTAATTTCCTCTTTTTCATGTGGGGATTTATCTGGAATCTCAATAATGTTCTGATCACCTTATTCAGGGAAGCTTTTAATCTGAATAATTTCCAGACTTCACTGCTCACCTCAGTTTCTTTCTTTGCTTTTTTTGCCCTTTCCTATCCGGCCAAACTGGTAATCGGAAAATTGAAGACGGTGAATTCCATTGCTTTAGGTTCGCTGATCGCCGGGGTTGGATTGCTGATATTTATCCCAGCAGCCATGCTGCTCTCTTTTCCACTGTTTCTGATTGGAACATTCGTGGTGTTTTCAGGAGTGACTTTTCTTCAGGTTGCCTGTAATCCTTATGTAAGGGCACTTGGAGTTCCATCGAGAGCTGCCAGCCGGATTAACCTTTCGCAAGGGCTGGGTGCTATCGGAGCTTTCCTGACTGCCTATATTGGAGGTGGGTTCATTCTAAAATTGTTTGCAGATGAACCATTCAGAGGAATTGTCTGGTTCTATCTAATTCTGGGAATCCTGTTTATTTTCCTGGCCGCCCTGGTGAAATTTGCCAATATGCCTGTTAATCCCACTGATGAGGTCAATCACGGCGAATCGGAAGGTATTTTTAATGAGGGAAAACTCAGCGCCTGGGGTTTTCGTCATTTCCGGGTTGGCTTCTTTATTCTGCTGTTGTACATGGGCGCCGAGGCAATCCTCTATCAGCTGATGACACCCTATTTTATGGAGGAAATTGTGCTTACCAAAGCGCGGTCGGTGGATATTTCCGGTTTATTGTTTCTCGGGCTCATGGTTGGCCGTTTATTGGGCGCAGGAATACTGATCCGGGTAAATCCGGGCCGGCTGGTGGGCTGGTTTGCTTCCCTTACCGGTGTATTGATCCTGATTTCCATGTTGTCTGCCGGATACCTTGCTGTTTATTCAATCGTTGCCACAGGCTTTTTTATTTCAATCATGTTCGCAACGATCTATTCCCTGGCAATTGACGGGTTGGGGCGATTTACCAATGAGGCTTCCTCTTTTCTCATTATGGCAATATCCGGGGGCTTTTTTATCCCGCTGCTATTCGGACTGATTGCCGATAGTTTTAGTTTGAAGACCTCGCTGATTGTTGTTCTGATACCTATGCTCCTGGCTGCCTGGTATGGATTTTTTGGAGCCAGAAAGGTCTAAATGAAAGAATTGCATCGTTCGCACATCTTCATTTTTGAGGCATTTGATTGATGAAGTGTCTTAAAAACGCTCGGCGTGATCCCGGTAACTTTCCTGAATTGTTTGGAAAGATGCGATACGCTGCTGTAATTCATTTGATAGGAAATCTGACTTACCGATAGCTTATGGTAAAGGAGCAATTCTTTTACCCGCTGAATTTTTTGATGAATTATGAAATTTTCAATGGTAGTTCCCATAATCTCGGAAAAAAGGTTAGCGAGATAGGTGTAATCATAATTCAGTTTTTCGCTAATAAAATTGGAGATTTTTGTTTTGGGAGGTTCCTCAGTATGGTGAATCATGCGGATGATAATCAGCTTGATTTTTTCAACCAGGATTATCTTGCGGTCATCAACCAGCTCAAAGCCGGCTTCAGATAAAACAGCCTGCAGCAAGGATATATCTTCGGTGGCTAATTCTTCTTTAATATCAGCCTCGCCAAACTCAATGCTGGTGCAGCGCAGGCCAAATTTCTCCAGCTCATGCTTCACTTTTGTCATACTTTGAAGGCTCCCCATGTATTTGATATAGAGTTTCATCCGACAATTCTGATAGTCCTTTATCTTAATAACAACCTTCAAAAAATTTTGTTTAGTGATAGGTCAAAAAACAAAAAAAAGTGGCTGCCTTGTCAATGAGGCAGCCACCATTTTTGTGTGCCGACAATACCGGTTAGTAGGCTTTATTATAGATAGCCTTGCCGATCTGAGTTTTTCCATCCAAAATCAACCGATAATAGATAACACCCGGAGCAAGATTTACCGGCTGATATTCTATCCTGTTTGTTATCGCACCTTCAACCATGCGGTTCATCAATATACTGATCTTTTCACCCAATATATTGTAAACCTCAAGGGTTGCATGAGCTGCGGTTTCGGAGGTAAATTCAAAAGTTAACCGATCCTGGAACGGATTCGGATAGACCTTCATGCTCATGGCTTCAGCTAATTGATTTTCAGGAACCAACTGACCGGATTTGTGGGCCGGGCACATTGGAACATCAAATCCTATGAGGAACCTGCATCCGTCAAACGCATTGTTGACAGCATCAACTGCTGAGTTAATGGCTGACAGGGATACTCCGTCTTCTTTACCAATAACCAGGTCAGTGTTGGCTAATGCGCGGTTAGCAAGATCGAACAGGTCACTTACTGTTTTGTTACCACCAATTGCATTGATCACTGCAGGATCCAGACTGATGTATTTGTAATCATTCTGAACACCGGTCAAATTGCCATCCACATCGTATAAACAAACTCTTTCAACAGGTTCAGTTCCGCCACATCCGCCATCAACCCTGGCTGTTACCAGCACCCCACCTTGTAATGGCAGGCTGGCAAGATTACTCTTAATTCCGATGTTTAACCCAAGCGTAATGGTTTGTGCCAGCAGAACATTGTTGATCTTCCCTTTTTTCAGATAGGAAGCTGAAATATTGCAGATAGCATAATCAAATTTGTCCAGTTCACGACTGCCTGATCCACCAGGAAGCCTGGAAATAATGCAGAGAATATCTGAAGCATTATTGTTCATGTAAACTGAAGCACCGGGCTTGCCAACTACAAGTGTTCCCCCCCAGGCTGTCAGGGAGTTCTCAATCAACTGACTGGTCGACAAACTGCCATTGATGCCATCACATGATTTTCCCTGAGGATTTCCAAAGTAACCCTGCGTGTAGGTACAGAATACCTCTCCACACTCAGCCCTGGTAATTTCAACACTGCAGGTTGTTGTACAGTTATTTTCATCTGTAGCTGTAACGGTATGCAATCCGGATGAAAGGTTAACTGCCGTCGGACCGGTTTCGCCATTATCCCACACGAAAAGGTAGAATCCACTTCCACCCGTAGCTGTAACTGTTGCACTCCCTCCGGTATTGTCGCAACCGGCTTCTGAATTAAAGAGAATACTGCAGTTAAGCGGCTCCGGAACAACCAATCTGGGTTCGGATGTTGCCTGGCAACTGTTGTCTGAAATTCTGCGAAGTACTACAATGTGGCCTCCAGAGCCCAAGCCTGTGAAGACCATTACGTTGTCAGTAACCGGACCAAATGGATCCCCGTCGACGCTAATCTCCAGATCGCTTAATGGAGAGCCGGTCACTCCAACAGTTACTGAACCGGTTGTGCCTCCCAGACAAGGATCTATCCCGGCCTGCAAAATCACCAATCCGAGTTCATCGGGCTGGGATACGGACACGCTTTTTGAAACCAGACAGCTGTTGTCGGAAACTCTGCGTACGATGACGGTATGACTGCCTTCACCCAGCGCGTTGAATACCACCGGACTGGCAGCAACGGCGGCAAATGCGCCTCCGTCAATATTGATTTCCAGGTCAGCCATTGGCGTGCCGGAAACGGCTGCCGAAATGGACATATTCCCGCCATAGCAGGTGGCATTGGAGGGTGTCAGCACCAATCCGAGTTCGTCGGGCTGGGATACGGACACGCTTTTTGAAACCAGACAGCTGTTGTCGGAAACCCTGCGTAGGATGACGGTATGATTGCCTTCACCCAGCGCGTTGAATACTACCGGACTGGCAGCAACGGCGGCAAATGCGCCTCCGTCAATATTGATTTCAAAATCAGCCAGCGGCGTGCCGGAAACGGCTGCCGAAATGGACATATTCCCGCCATAGCAGGTGGCATTGGAAGGAGTCAGCACCAATCCGAGTTCATCGGGTTGGGATACGGACACGCTTTTTGAAACCAGACAGCTGTTGTCGGAAACCCTGCGTAGGATGACGGTATGACTGCCTTCACCCAGCGCGTTGAATACTACCGGACTGGCAGCAACGGCGGCAAATGCGCCTCCGTCAATATTGATTTCAAGATCAGCCAGCGGCGTGCCGGAAACGGCTGCCGAAATGGACATATTCCCGCCATAGCAGGTGGCATTGGAAGGGGTCAGCACCAATCCGAGTTCGTCGGGCTGGGATACGGACACGCTTTTTGAAACCAGACAGCTGTTGTCGGAAACCCTGCGTACGATGACGGTATGATTGCCTTCACCCAGCGCGTTGAATACTACCGGACTGGCAGCAACGGCGGCAAATGCGCCTCCGTCAATATTGATTTCAAAATCAGCCAGCGGCGTGCCGGAAACGGCTGCCGAAATGGACATATTCCCGCCATAGCAGGTGGCATTGGAAGGAGTCAGCACCAATCCGAGTTCATCGGGTTGGGATACGGACACGCTTTTTGAAACCAGACAGCTGTTGTCGGAAGCCCTGCGTACGATGACGGTATGACTGCCTTCACCCAGCGCGTTGAATACCACCGGACTGGCAGCAACGGCGGCAAAAGCACCTCCGTCGATATTGATTTCCAGGTCAGCCATTGGCGTGCCGGAAACGGCTGCTGAGATGGACATATTCCCGCCATAACAGGTTGCATTGGAAGGAGTCAGCACCAATCCGAGTTCATCGGGCTGGGATACGGACACGCTTTTTGAAACCAGACAGCTGTTGTCGGAAGCCCTGCGTAGGATGACGGTATGACTGCCTTCACCCAGCGCGTTGAATACTACCGGACTGGCAGCAACGGCGGCAAATGCGCCTCCGTCAATATTGATTTCAAGATCAGCCATTGGCGTGCCAGAAACGGCTGCCGAGATGGACATATTCCCGCCATAGCAGGTGGCATTGGAGGGTGTCAGCACC
Source organism: uncultured Bacteroidota bacterium (assembly GCA_942493265.1). Classification (GTDB taxonomy): domain Bacteria; phylum Bacteroidota; class Bacteroidia; order Bacteroidales; family UBA12481; genus UBA12481. The sequence goes on along the minus strand of OW818688.1, from coordinate 4,305,071 downwards.
AATCCGAGTTCGTCGGGCTGGGATACGGACACGCTTTTTGAAACCAGACAGCTGTTGTCGGAAACCCTGCGTAGGATGACGGTATGACTGCCTTCACCCAGCGCGTTGAATACTACCGGACTGGCAGCAACGGCGGCAAATGCGCCTCCGTCAATATTGATTTCAAGATCAGCCAGCGGCGTGCCGGAAACGGCTGCAGAGATGAACATATTCCCGCCATAGCAGGTGGCTTTGGAAGGGGTCAGCACCAATCCGAGTTCGTCGGGCTGGGATACGGACACGCTTTTTGAAACCAGACAGCTGTTGTCGGAAACTCTGCGTACGATGACGGTATGACTGCCTTCACCCAGCGCGTTGAATACCACCGGACTGGCAGCAACGGCGGCAAATGCGCCTCCGTCAATATTGATTTCCAGGTCAGCCATTGGCGTGCCGGAAACGGCTGCCGAAATGGACATATTCCCGCCATAGCAGGTGGCATTGGAGGGTGTCAGCACCAATCCGAGTTCGTCGGGCTGGGATACGGACACGCTTTTTGAAACCAGACAGCTGTTGTCGGAAACCCTGCGTAGGATGACGGTATGATTGCCTTCACCCAGCGCGTTGAATACTACCGGACTGGCAGCAACGGCGGCAAATGCGCCTCCGTCAATATTGATTTCAAAATCAGCCAGCGGCGTGCCGGAAACGGCTGCCGAAATGGACATATTCCCGCCATAGCAGGTGGCATTGGAAGGAGTCAGCACCAATCCGAGTTCATCGGGTTGGGATACGGACACGCTTTTTGAAACCAGACAGCTGTTGTCGGAAGCCCTGCGTACGATGACGGTATGACTGCCTTCACCCAGCGCGTTGAATACCACCGGACTGGCAGCAACGGCGGCAAAAGCACCTCCGTCGATATTGATTTCCAGGTCAGCCATTGGCGTGCCGGAAACGGCTGCTGAGATGGACATATTCCCGCCATAGCAGGTGGCATTGGAAGGGGTCAGCACCAATCCGAGTTCATCGGGCTGATTAATTGTTTCAGATCCTGGCTGTATACAGAGTTTTGAGTCCTGTACGATCCATGAATAGGTGCCGGCTGATAAACCATTATAGGTTTTTGGTGAGGTTTCACTAACAAAACCCCCTCCGTTGAAACTTACCATGTATGGGCCGGTACCACCGCTGAATGTAATGGTGACTTCACCGTTAGCTCCACTGAAGCAGGTAACATGTTTTGGAGTGGAACTGGCAAGGGGAAGTTCATTAATTGTCGCAACAACCGGCGAGGCATCACTCACACATCCCTGGTCATTGGTGGCGGTAACATAATAGGTGTGCGTTGCCGAAAGTGAAGGGCTGAATGATGATCCGGTGGCAACTTGGGTAGCCAGTGCCACATCGCTGTACCATTTTAAAGTGCCCACACCGGTCGCACTCAGGTTCAATGTTCCCGGGCCACAGCGTGAATCAGCCGTTGCAACTGGAGGCAGCGGTTTCAGGTTAAAAGCACCGGCAACGAAATCCTGAAGCGAGGCATTCACTGATTGCGAATTTCGTGTCTCCAGCAGGAAGCTTGAAAAACATACATTTGATGAAAGAGTACCGATATCAAAATATCCTTCAAAAAATGATCCTGTCACATAACCGGTACCCGTTTTTGGAGTATAGGTCCATGGACCATAGATATGGTCATTATACGCGGGAACGGCAAAATCTGCCGCGTTAACCGATGCGTTGGATGTGGTACCCAAATGTGTAATACCGGATCCATTCCATTCGTAGATCTCTAATTGAACAACTCCTCCACCATTTGTGAAGTGGCTCAATACCAAAATATCTCCTACCACATGGGTACCGCTGAACGGACTGTTCGAAAGGCCGGTTCCGGAGGGTGCAACTCCACCCAGAAAGAACCAGAATCCGATTTGTGCATCTCCGTTGATGGCGGTCCGGTCACCAAAGAAATAAATCTTTGTCCCGATCAGAACCGCACCGGCATTTGAGATATCTCCCTTGTCATTGGTATTTCCCAATACCCATTGCCACCCGGTAATCAAATCGCCATCACTGGCACCACCGGTAAATTGGTTGTCATTAGTATTATTGGCGTCGCGCACAAATTCCTTAACTGGAATTGCTGCTGCATTAAGAGCTGCCGGCCAATCGGATGGATTCCCATCGATCGTAATTGTTTGAGAGTAGGATCCCAAACTCTGAAGCATAAACAAAAAAAACAGGGGAAGAAATAGTAATCCCCTGCTAGCTAGAGTACCCTTTGCTTTCATAACCATAGGTTTTAAATTTATCATTGACTTAACTTTAAGGCTATGACAAATTTAGAAGGGTCACCATGCTGAATCTTGGTACAATTCTTTGAAAGAATGGTATTATTCCCACAATGAAAACGGCTGAATCTATGTCAAGATTCAACCGTTTGTTTATTAAGTGGCAAATAATCAGATATATCTGTTTATTTCACCCCGATCTTGCTTAGGAATCTGATGTCTTTTACATTCGAATAATCATACTGATATAATCCATCGTCGCCTATCATGATCAGTAATCCATCTATTGGAATTACATCATAGGTTTGTATATCAGTATATTGTGCAATCAGGTGCTGGGTGATTGTCAGTGGATCGGATACGTCAAAAACCTTTAATCCGGCGTCACCGTCGCAGATGAACAGGGTGTTATTATCGATACCCAGGCCATAGGGACCTTCCATCGGATAGGTTTTCAGTTCAACGGGTTTTGTGATATTTTCTATCGATACAACCACCAGCTGATTCACATTGTTTCCGCAGTTGTTACCGCCCCTAAGGGTGATATAGGCATATTTTCCGCTCACCACAACCGGATCACAGCCGGTCATGTGCCAGAAGTCGGCGACATACAGCGGGGAATTCGGGATCGAAATATCATAGATTCTCATCCCACTCTGCGAGCCGAGAAACATCTTGTCGCCCAGGGTAAACATGGTTTCAATGCCCCATCCTGCATTAAAGTCCTTTTTAAATACCGGCGTTTCCGGGACTGTTATCGAAAAGATATGCAGCGTGTTATTGTCGATGGCATACAGGGTGTTTTCATAAATCCCGAACCGGGCCATAGAGCCGCCGATGCCCACTCCGTTGGTGCCGATACTGCCGGTATTGGTTCCGGGAGACGCGTCGGTATCCCGGATAAAACCGTTTTCCCAGTATACCGGGTAGTAATTGGTCATGATTTCCTGCCTGACTTCCTTGATTTCCCAGGCTTTTACCACTCCTTTTTTCTCATCAACCCGGGCAAGCGGATATTTTGTATCGTACGGGGGGATCGTGTAGGGAAGCACCTTTTCAACTCTGCCAACCTCTTTAATTGCCGACAGATCAGAAAGGTCGATGGCAACCATGTCGATATAGCTGTCGGCATACAGGATATCTCCTTTTATCGCAATGTCAGCATTGCCGGGGATTTCGATAAATGATTGATTTACAGGATTTGATGGATTTGAATTGTCGAATACGTGGATCCCTTTCATCTCTTCAACAATGAAAATGAATTGATCCTTGAAGTATATTTTCCCGGGATTTACCAGGTCAGAGCCAGCTGATTGTTTTACGGCCGAGCGGAGATCCTCATAGCTCATGTACACCGGACTATTAGCGGTAAATATCTCGGTATATTTATCCTTGCAGCCGGTTGACAGGCCCGCGAGGATTATCATGATAGAAATAGATATCTTTTTCATTTTGAATATGCTTTTCCAGTTGATTACCTGAAGATTATGCCAATTTTTATGCTCAGACGATTATAATCAACCATCAGTCTGCGTTGATCTCCGGCTGTATAATACAACCTCTGAACACGATAGCCGGCCGAGAAAATGATCCCGAAATTATTACTGAACATATTCCTGATCCCGAATTCGGGATTGAGCAGCCATCCGCCCTGAGCCTGATAGGGCTCGTAATTCTGATAGGGCCAGTAAGCATCGGTTGTGTAACCATAGCCATTTGATCCGTCATCATCCAGTGCCAGGGAGTAGCCTCCGTGCAAGCCAAAATAGGGTGAAAACGCGGTATTCCGCACATAATATCTGGCATCCAGAACGATAGGCATATAGCTGCCTGAAAGGAATTCAACTCCGATTCCCAGTCCTAGCGACAATTGTTCGCTCAAATGGTAGCCGTTGGTGGTTATAAAGGAAAATGGCGCTGCATTACGGTTCTGTGGTGAGCCCACCAAAAGACCCATGCCGGTAATATTGAAATACCCCTTGAAGGCTGATCCTCCATGGGTTGCCGGTGGGGCAGGAGTGTTCATGTTTTGTCCTTGCACCCAGGTAGCGAGTGCCAGCAGGAGAATTGTGGTTGAGAATATCTTTTTCATAATCAGTAATTATGGGTTGTCGGTGTTAATTTACTTGTTTTCGCTGATCGGGCCGCTGCCGATAAGCTCATCGCCATAGTGCCAGACTGCAAACTGGCCGGGTACCACCGCTCGCTGCGGCTGATCAAAAAGAAGGTAGATTCCTTCCGATTCACATATCACCCGGGCTTTCTGGAGTTCCTGCCGGTAGCGTATCCGGGCAAGACACTCTTTTTCGTCGCCGGGCTCAAGGGCCAGATCCGGACGTATCCAGTGTACTTCATCAGACTTAACAAGAAGCGCTTTTTTAAACAAAAGCGGGTGATCTTGTCCCTGACCAACATATATGATGTTTTTCACAACATCTGTGCCAACAATAAACAGGGGATTTTTTTTGCCTCCAATATTCAGGCCTTTCCGCTGACCGATGGTATAAAAATGGGCTCCCTGGTGTTCGCCGATCACTGTTCCCATTGAGGGATTTAAATCAAATGATTTTGCAAGTTCTTTAACTGAGTGTCCTTCAGGAAGATGATATCCGGTATCCGGAATTTCAATGATTTCTCCTTTTTTTGAAGTTAATTTCTGCTGAAGAAATACCGGAAGATCTACTTTGCCAACGAAACAAATCCCTTGTGAATCTTTACGTTCCGCATTGGCTAATCCTTGGTCCCTGGCAATTTCGCGTACTTCCGGTTTGGTAAGTTCGCCCAGTGGAAACATGGCATAGCTCAGCTGTTTCTGATTTAACTGGCAGAGGAAGTAGCTTTGGTCCTTGTTTTTATCGAGACCACCCAAAAGGCGGTATATCGGTCCGGTAGGTGAGTTTTCCTCATCCACCCGGGCATAATGGCCGGTAGCCACCTTTTCAGCACCGAGTTTGAGGGCCTCTTCAACAAAGGCATCGAATTTGATTTCACGGTTGCATAACACATCAGGATTGGGGGTGCGGCCTGCCTCATATTCCCTGAACAAATAATTGACCACCCGCTCCCTGTACTGATCACTGAGATCCACCTGGTGGAAGGGGATTCCTATTTTTTTGGCAACCATTTCAGCAAAGAGTACATCATCCTCATAGGAACACTCGGCCGAAATCAGGCCCGTAGTATCATGCCAGTTCCTCATAAACAGGCCGATTACCTCATATCCCTGCTGTTTCAGAAGCCAGGCTGCGACACCTGAATCCACGCCGCCGGAAATACCAACAACTACACGCATTTTCATTTTGCAAAGATATGGAAAATCAGCCTAAGGCTATTGTTTGAGTATCACACCCGAAATCTCACATACCGATGTTCGTCGGTCACCCGGCCATTTTTTATTACCGCATTCTTGTGGATGGCTTCCAGATGGAACCCGCATTTTTGCAAAACCTTGGCAGATGCAGGATTATAGGCGAACAAATCGGCATAAATCCTTTGTATTTCCGGGTAATTCAGGAACAGGTGATCAACCAAAAGATTTACCGCTGCGGTAACCAGGCCCTGGCCCCAGAATTCTTCGGAAAGCCAGTATCCAATTTCGGCATTTATCCGGTAGACATCATCCTTGAAGTTGGCACCGATTCCTCCAACAGCCTCACCATCAACATCAATAGCAAGAAATAGATGGGTGTTTTCCAATCGGGCGATCTTTAGCCAGTGTCGGCCTGCCTCTTCAGTATAGGGCCTGGGAAACCCATCCCGCAGGTTTATCCAGATATTAAAATTATCAGCGTGCCTGACCAGTGACGACAGATCATCTTCGCACCAAGGGCGCAGGGTGATCCTATTCGAGGTAAGTGTAACCATATAGGCCGGATCGGTAGGTGGATAAAAATTCCTTGCCTTCTTCTGCGGTTATTATGCCCGATTTTACAGATGTTGTGACCCAGGTTTCCACCGTACGAACCATTTTCTTTGGATTATATTGCACGTAATCAAGTACTTCGGCAACGGTTTCCCCATCTATGATCTGATCGATCGAGTAACCTTTGCTGTCAACCGAAACGTGAACTGCGTTGGTGTCGCCGAAAAGGTTGTGCAGGTCGCCGAGAATTTCCTGATAGGCACCCACGAGGAATACACCAATGTAGTAGGGCTCTTTCGACTGAAGGGAATGAACCGGTAAATAGTGCGACAGGTTCCGGGTTGAAATGAAATTATCGATCTTTCCATCTGAATCGCAAGTGATGTCCTGCAAGGTTGCTGACCGGTCAGGTTTCTCATCCAGGCGGTGGATGGGAATTATCGGAAAAATCTGGTCAACTGCCCAGGAATCGGGCAGCGATTGGAATAGTGAAAAATTACAGAAGTATTTGTCCGACAGTAATTTAGGCAAATGCAGAAGCTCTTCCGGAATATGCTTCAATTCGTTTGTCATCTGAAAGATCTCCTTGGCGATCGACCAGAATAAGCGTTCAATCTGAGCACGGGTTTTCAAGTCGAGCAAACCCAGACTGAACCGGTCGAGGGCTTCTTCGCGGATTTGCTGTGCATCATGCCAGGTTTCCAGCATGCTTAGCTGGTTCAAGGTTTCCCAGGAGGAGTATAATTCCTGAACCAGGGCATGATCCTCGCTGCTAACTTCTTCATTTTCATCCCATGCCGGTGTGGTTGTGGCTTCCAGAACTTCAAAAACCAGTACGGAATGATGAGCAGTTAGTGACCTCCCCGATTCGGTGATGATATTGGGGTGGGGGATACCGTTTTTGTCGCTGGCATCAACCATCGCAAAAGTGGCATCATTAACGTATTCCTGAATGCTGTAGTTTACGCTGCTTTCGCTGTTTGATGAGCGTGTGCCGTCATAGTCAACCCCCAGACCGCCACCGATATCAACAAATTCAACATTGAATCCTTTTGAATAGAGCTGCACATAAAACTGCGAAGCCTCGCGGAGGGCGAGTTTTATCCGGCGGATTTTTGTCACCTGACTTCCGATATGGAAATGAATGAGTTTCAGGCAATCCTTCATTTCCCTTTTTTCCAGATATTCCAAGGCTTCCAGAAGCTCGCTTGAGGTGAGGCCGAATTTGCTGACATCCCCGCCCGAATCTTCCCATTTTCCGCTTCCCGAGCTGGCAAGTTTTACACGGATGCCAATATTGGGCTTGATTTTATGTTGCTTTGCGATTTTTATGATCAGTTTCAGCTCATTCAGCTTTTCTACAACGATATAAATGCGTTTTCCCATCTTTTGAGCAAGAAGGGCCAGCTCGATATAATCCTCATCCTTATATCCGTTGCAAATGATGAGCGAATCGGTATCTGTATTGATTGCAATAACTGCGTGAAGCTCAGGTTTTGATCCGGCTTCCAACCCGATATTGAACTTTTTGCCGTGGCCGACAATCTCTTCAACCACCGGACGCATCTGGTTTACCTTGATCGGGTAAATGATAAAATTCTGGGCTTTATACCCATATTCCTCAGCGGCAATTTTAAAACAGCTCGACATGATTTCGATCCGGTCATCCAGAATATCCGGGAACCGGATCAGCATTGGAGCCGATACATCGCGCAACTGTAATTCTTCAACCAGTTCAAGCAGGTCAACCTTCGCACCATGGTTTTTAGGTGAAACAACCACATGTCCCTTTTCATTAATTGAAAAATAATTGATCCCCCAACCATTGATGTTGTAGAGTTCAGCCGAATCCTCAATGCGCCATCTTCTCATTATGCTTACCTGTTATCAGACAATAGAATAAATGAACAAACTAATCAGGCCGCTAATTTACAAGTTCCTGCTTAGTTTTTACATTTTTTCAGGTTGAAAGAGCTGCAGTTTTCAGCTGTTTGAAAAGAGAGGGGGTCAGTCCGGTGATTTTCTTGAACTGACTGGATAGATGGGCTACGCTGCTATAGTTCAGTTTGTAGGATATCTGGGTGAGATTGAGCTCATTAAACAAGATCAGCTCTTTAGCCTTCTCAATTTTCTGCTTGATGTAAAATTGTTCAATCGTATTACCGGTTAACTCGGAATACAGATTGGCGAGGTAGGTATAATCGTGATTGAGCTTCTCACTGAGAAATGTTGAATACCGCGTCTTGGGAATTTCATCATTGTTGCGAACCATTTCAACAATTGTGATCTTTATTCTTTCAACCAGAATAGCCTTATGATCGTCCATCAGTTCAAAACCTGCCTTTATCAAAGCTCTTTTCAGGTTGATCAGTTGTCCGAGTGTCATTCTTTCCTGAATGTCGATTTCACCGAGTATGATCTTATTACAATGTAAGCCAAGCCTTTCCAGCTCGGTTTGCACTGCAATCCTCCGACGGCAGCCAGCCATATTATTAATGTACAATTTCATTTGTACCCTGCAAAAAGGTTAGATCTCAATAACTTCTTATCTGAAGTTCAACATAAAATCGGTGTCCCAAATTGTTCATAACTCTCTTAATAACTGAGTTATAACAGTGATATCCATGCAAAAACTACACCGAAATTTGTATAGTATTGATTTACAATGAATATGAATTTGTTAAAGGCATTAGTTTTTCCTGTGAGTGGAAAAATTGTTATTGTTTTTGGAAAGATACAGGGTTATTAACTTCGGGTTTCCGGTATTGTTTGAAACTATTTTGAAGCCAGTTGAGATGAATGTTATTAATAGTTCATACATTTGATTACAAGGGTATTATCCTGATATTCTCTGTCGATGAACCAATAACCTTACACCATGAAAATAGTCAGATTTTTATTTGCATTATGCCTGATCTGCGGATTCGCGGTACCTGATGCCCAATCCCAGGCGATTGTATTAAAGGGCGAGACTTTTACTATGGGATCTTATGATAGCAACGAAAGTCAAGTCGTCATTACACCTTCCGGGAACATGATGGTTCGCATGACTTTTCAGTTGGATGTAACCGATCCCCTGGTTCCGCCCAAAGGTTCCTGTGAAATCACGGCTGTATTATTTTTCTTTTTTAATGGATTTTACAATCTGGAAGGCACAGTCATTATTACATCCGAAGGAAAAGCTACGGCAACCTTTCGTCTGAATGGTTGAGTGAAACCTGGTTGAGATAACAAAAAAAAGAGCCTCCGGAACTCCGGAAGCTCTTTCCATGTTTAACCATAACTGCTGAGATGTCTCTCTTTAGTCTTTCAGGAATTTTTCCCGGTAGATAGTATTCCCATTATTAACCAGCACGATGTATAATCCTGCCGGCAGAGATTCCACATCCACCTGGGTTACAATGTCCCTGATGGTTTGCATTAGCATCATCTGACCATTCATATTGTAGATGGCAAGTTTTGCCTGGTCACCAACTTCTCCCAGCTGAAGGTTCAGCAACCGGTTGGCCGGGTTGGGGAATATTTTCAATGACGGTGTACTTTCAGTAAATTCAGTAAATCCGCCGCTTTTAGCATTATCTATTGTAATCAGGTAATCTTCCACTTCACCGGCAGAGAATATTTCGCAGGTGGTAGGCACACCGGTACGCTTCATGGAGACCCTCATCCGTGTGGTACCGGTTACGGCATTCTCCGGAATAGTTATCGTTCTGGTAACATTCCCTTTTACGCGACTGGCTGTGGTAACCAGTTCTCCGGCATCACTGAAGTCGGAATCCTGATTGAAATCGATCCACACCGCATAATATTCCGTGGTGGCTTTACTGCTGAAAGCCGGAACCAGTGTAATCGAGGGGAAACTATTTGCCGGAACGGTAAACCCGGATGTGGTGATATTTTGATAACCTAATACTCCTGACGAACCAGATGTGTAGGTTAATCCGTTAAAGGATACTGATTTTATCCATTCTTTGGAAGCGTTGCCATTGGATGCGCAATATTTTACAACATTGCTGACCACAACAATATAATTGAATTGCTCTTTTGTGTTGCTCACATTTGAGGAGTTATTCACGGTCAGAGTGACGTTATAGGACCCTGCGGCGCCATAGGCCACAACGGGGTTTTTGGCTGACGAACTGGATGGATTTCCTCCTGCAAATGACCAGGACCATGAAGTAGGTTCATTGGTGGAGAGGTCGGTGAAATTGACCGAACCCGTCGGAGCAATGGAAGTATCATCCGCACTGAAATTGGCCACCGGAGGCAAAGCTGCACCGCCATTGATGGTGCAGTAGCCATACTCATTCAGCGGACCCAAAGTGGAATTGCTGTCATCGCCGTCTTCACTCAGGAGATTCGGGCAGGTTGCCGGCCGGGCACCTAGTCCCCACCAATAGTATCCGTCGCCATCAGCATCCACACAAGCTACTGTATAGGTCTGTTTCAGGCTAGTAACCGGAGAGACCAAGGCGTGGGTCCATCCGACATTAGTTATAGCAGTTTCAACGTAAACATACCCTGCATCACCCCAATAGCTGTTCCAGCTATTCTTAAATATCCAGACCGTTTTACCGATAAGGGCACTTCCTGCTGGCACTGTGATCCAATAGTTGTTACCGGCCAGGTCATGGTAAAAGAATCGGTCACCCTCCTTCACTACCTGCCATCCGACCAGTGTCATGGCATGGCTCCAACTATATAAGCCACCGCTGACGGGACCGTATTTAATAATCATTTTCTTGAGGTTATCTTCAGAAGCCGGGTATGCAGCTGATCCGAAATCTACCTTGCCTGCAATTTTTATCAGCTGCGCCGGGTTCGTGCTTTTATTGGCACAAAGATCGTTGGTTGCGGAATATGGAAAAGCAACTTCATCAACAATTCCGGTGGTGGAGATGTAATTCAGGGCTGTCGAAGGATATCCTCCGGTGCAGGATCCCCCTCCGCTGCACGACACCAGATCTTGCTCGGACAGGTCCAGATTTAAACCACCCTGATTGAAGAACAGGTTAACCTGGGCCTCAGTGGCACCAGTGGCAGCAAATGCCCAACAAGAGCCACAGGCTCCCTGGTACTTAACTGAAGTTAACCAGTTTACGCCGTGGCGATTGCGCCAGTCCCACTGTTCAACCATAGTAGTGGCAGTGGCCGACTTAAATCTATCGCCTTCAGTAAACACTCCGCCGGCATAATACTCAAATCCGGGAGGAATGGTACCTTCACCATATAGTTTTTTCCTGTTAGCAAACGAGAGTTCTGAAACTTCGGTTACCCCTGCACCCCAGAGTAAGCCTTTGGCGGACAGGTTTTTGTTTAATTTGTTGATTTTATAATTATCCTGGGCAGATTTTTTTTCTTTGCGGGCTTTGGGGATATCCAATACCCCTGACAGGTCAGTAGTAAATGATACTTGCCTGACTGTTACCGATGCATCTTTCACTTCGATCCTTAAAAAGAGGGGATCAATGCCTTCCAGCAGTGCGGTTTCTTCGCACAATGCATCAATTGAAACGCTTTCACTGCCTTCCAGCAGGGAATAGGTTTCGTAAACGAGATACTCTGAATAATTTTCATCGAAAAGGGTAACCCTGACCAGTCCATTTTCGCCATTAAAAGTTACATCAGCAGATACGGCTAAACCGTAAATAGCGGTAACCTGATTTCCGATTGGAGAAATGTCAGAGTTGGAAGAAAAGGTTTGGTTAACCTGGAGCGAAGCCGGACGCCTTCCGGTGAGTTTGAAGTCTTTTTTGTCGTCGATTTGACTGAACAAAGGCTGGCAAAGTGTGACTGCTGCGATAAGAATTAGGACATTTTTAAAAGTTTTCATGACTGTTTATTTGCTAATACACTGTAAAGAACGACCTTCTTTAGTGTACTTACCAAGCAATCAATCAAGTGTTTGACGAACCGATTCTAATATCAGATTAAGGGAAAAAATCATATGCCGTTCAGTTGTCGCCAGAGCCGAAAATCAGTCAAAAAAAAGAGGCTGTCCTTTTGAGACAGCCCCTCTTTTTATTTGCTCAGTACCCTAAGGTAATGGAGTACCCGAATGTTGTTTTACCACCTATTCAGGCTTGTAGGTTTTCATATATACCACTTTTCCCATCTGGGTTTTACCATCAAGGATCAAGCGGTAATAAACGACTCCCGGAGCCAGATTACGTGGCTGGTATTCAATCCTGACCGGAACTCCTTTTTCAACCTGACGGTTCATCAGAACGTCGATCTTTTCGCCCAGGATATTGTACAATTCGAGAATTGCCCTTGCTTTGGTGTCAGGAACAAATTCGAATGCAACCATATCGCTGAATGGATTCGGATAAGCTTTGATATCCATGCTGTTAACCAACATGTTGCCATCGATCAGCTGACCTGATTTCTCGCAGGTGAACTTATCCAAATTGTAACCGGCAAATGCCCGGCATTCATCAAAGGCATTGTTGATCAGATCGACCGCACTGGTCAGGGTGGAGAGTGTGATGTTGGCAGGTAATTTCCTGACTTTACCCAAAACATCATTGGCCAATTGGTACAGACCGCCTACTGTCAACGGATATTTTCCATTCATCCAGGTCAGTAAGGTGCCATTGAGGGTATAATACCAGTATGGGTTAACTGTCATGATACCATCCACACAGACCATTTCAACCAGTCCGGTGCCCTCTTCACAGGATATTTTCTGTTGAGTGATCAGATATCCGGATTCGAGAGGCAGATCGGTCAGGCCGGCATTGATGCGCAGGTTGAGACCCAGGGTAAGTGTCTGGGCGATCAGTCCGCTCTTCAATGTACCTTGTTTAGCCTTCAGGTAGGTGTTTAAGCATGCTGGAGTAAGCTGCGGGGTGCATGCTCCGGAGATTAATCCGAAATCACCACCTCCAGGAAGTATGGCATCAATCAAACCGGCATCGCCAGGCAGGAATCTAATAGTATTCCCGCCAGCACCCAAAACCAGTGGTCCTTGTGCCAACAGATTGGCAACGAAAGTTTTAGTAGGCGTGGTACCATCAAGGTCGCAGGCGCTGCTATTTTTCTGGTTGCCATATTTACCCATGGTATAGGTGCAGAACTCACAAGGTGCTACGGTGAAAGTAGCGGTACAACTTGCTGATAATCCGCACACATCTTCAGCAGAATACTGAATCGTCAGAGATTCGCCACAAGCCGGTACTACGAAGCCTGAGAGGTCGGTGGTTACTGGATTACAGCCACCTGAGATGGTAAATCCGGCAATCCAAAGTTCAAAGGCCCTCGTAGCATCTTCACCGGGAACTGTGTTATAATCTGCGGAGCAGGTTATAATCAATTCAGCCGGCGGGGTGATGGTGTAGGTTGCCGAGTAGGAGTCTCCGTCGAAGCAATGATCGGCGATTCTCCAGGTAACCACAACACTACCTCCGCAATAAGCCGGTGCAGTGCGAATATCCGGTGTTGAGGTGGGCTTGCATCCTCCACTGACGGTAGCTGTTGCCAGCCAGAGGTCGAAGGCGGTCTGGGCGGCAGCCTGATCAGCGAGGTCACAGGCGTTGGCTCCACCGTCTACGGCTTTGGTCACAACGATTTCAGCCGGTGGGGTGATGGTGTAGGTTGCCGAGTAGGAGTCCCCGTCGAAGCAATGATCGGCGATGGTCCAGGTAACGGTTACACTACCACCGCAATAAGCCGGTGCAGTGCGAATATCCGGTGTTGAGGTGGGCTTGCATCCTCCACTGACGGTAGCTGTTGCCAGCCAGAGGTCGAAGGCGGTCTGGGCGGCAGCCTGATCAGCGAGGTCACAGGCGTTGGCTCCACCGTCTACGGCTTTGGTCACAACGATTTCAGCCGGTGGGGTGATGGTGTAGGTTGCCGAGTAGGAGTCCCCGTCGAAGCAATGATCGGCGATGGTCCAGGTAACGGTTACACTACCACCGCAATAAGCCGGTGCAGTGCGAATATCCGGTGTTGAGGTGGGCTTGCATCCTCCACTGACGGTAGCTGTTGCCAGCCAGAGGTCGAAGGCGGTCTGGGCGGCAGCCTGATCAGCGAGGTCACAGGCGTTGGCTCCACCGTCTACGGCTTTGGTCACAACGATTTCAGCCGGTGGGGTGATGGTGTAGGTAGCCGAGTAGGAGTCCCCGTCGAAGCAATGATCGGCGATGGTCCAGGTAACCACAACACTACCTCCGCAATAGGCCGGTGCAGTGAGAATATCCGGAACCGAGGTCGGCTCACATCCTCCGCTAACGGAGGCGGTAGCCAGCCAGAGGTCGAATGCAGCCTGGGCGGCAGCCTGATCAGCGAGATCGCAGGCGTTGGCTCCACCGTCTACGGCTTTGGTCACAACGATTTCAGCCGGCGGGGTGATGGTGTAGGTTGCCGAGTAGGAGTCCCCGTCGAAGCAATGATCGGCGATGGTCCAGGTAACGGTTACACTACCACCGCAATAAGCCGGTGCAGTGCGAATATCCGGTGTTGAGGTGGGCTTGCATCCTCCACTGACGGTAGCTGTTGCCAGCCAGAGGTCGAAGGCGGTCTGGGCGGCAGCCTGATCAGCGAGGTCACAGGCGTTGGCTCCACCGTCTACGGCTTTGGTCACAACGATTTCAGCCGGCGGGGTGATGGTGTAGGTAGCCGAGTAGGAGTCCCCGTCGAAGCAATGATCGGCGATGGTCCAGGTAACGGTTACACTACCACCGCAATAAGCCGGTGCAGTGCGAATATCCGGTGTTGAGGTGGGCTTGCATCCTCCACTGACGGTAGCTGTTGCCAGCCAGAGGTCGAAGGCGGTCTGGGCGGCAGCCTGATCAGCGAGGTCACAGGCGTTGGCTCCACCGTCTACGGCTTTGGTCACAACGATTTCAGCCGGCGGGGTGATGGTGTAGGTAGCCGAGTAGGAGTCCCCGTCGAAGCAATGATCGGCGATTCTCCAGGTAACCACAACACTACCTCCGCAATAAGCCGGTGCAGTGCGAATATCCGGTGTTGAGGTGGGCTTGCATCCTCCACTGACGGTAGCTGTTGCCAGCCAGAGGTCGAAGGCGGTCTGGGCGGCAGCCTGATCAGCGAGGTCACAGGCGTTGGCTCCACCGTCTACGGCTTTGGTCACAACGATTTCAGCCGGTGGGGTGATGGTGTAGGTTGCCGAGTAGGAGTCCCCGTCGAAGCAATGATCGGCGATGGTCCAGGTAACGGTTACACTACCACCGCAATAAGCCGGTGCAGTGCGAATATCCGGTGTTGAGGTGGGCTTGCATCCTCCACTGACGGTAGCTGTTGCCAGCCAGAGGTCGAAGGCGGTCTGGGCGGCAGCCTGATCAGCGAGGTCACAGGCGTTGGCTCCACCGTCTACGGCTTTGGTCACAACGATTTCAGCCGGCGGGGTGATGGTGTAGGTAGCCGAGTAGGAGTCCCCGTCGAAGCAATGATCGGCGATTGTCCAGGTAACCACAACACTACCTCCGCAATAAGCCGGTGCAGTGAGAATATCCGGAACCGAGGTCGGCTCACATCCTCCGCTAACGGAGGCGGTAGCCAGCCAGAGGTCGAATGCAGCCTGGGCGGCAGCCTGATCAGCGAGATCGCAGGCATTGGCACCAGCGTCGACTGCTTTGGTAATCACCACTTCAGCCGGTGGGGTGATGGTGTAGGTTGCCGAGTAGGAGTCCCCGTCGAAGCAATGATCGGCGATGGTCCAGGTAACGGTTACACTACCTCCGCAATAGGCCGGTGCAGTGAGAATATCCGGAACCGAGGTCGGCTCACATCCTCCACTAACGGAGGCGGTAGCCAGCCAGAGGTCGAATGCAGTTTGGGCGGCAGCCTGATCAGCGAGATCGCAGGCATTGGCACCAGCATCGACTGCTTTGGTAATCACCACTTCAGCCGGTGGGGTGATGGTGTAGGTTGCCGAGTAGGAGTCCCCGTCGAAGCAATGATCGGCGATTGTCCAGGTAACCACAACACTACCACCGCAATAAGCCGGTGCAGTGCGAATATCCGGTGTTGAGGTGGGCTTGCATCCTCCACTGACGGTAGCTGTTGCCAGCCAGAGGTCGAAGGCGGTCTGGGCGGCAGCCTGATCAGCGAGGTCACAGGCGTTGGCTCCACCGTCTACGGCTTTGGTCACAACGATTTCAGCCGGCGGGGTGATGGTATAGGTAGCCGAGTAGGAGTCCCCGTCGAAGCAATGATCGGCGATGGTCCAGGTAACGGTTACACTACCACCGCAATAAGCCGGTGCAGTGAGAATATCCGGAACCGAGGTCGGCTCACATCCTCCGCTAACGGAGGCGGTAGCCAGCCAGAGGTCGAATGCAGTTTGGGCGGCAGCCTGATCAGCGAGATCGCAGGCATTGGCACCAGCGTCGACTGCTTTGGTAATCACCACTTCAGCCGGTGGGGTGATGGTGTAGGTTGCCGAGTAGGAGTCCCCGTCGAAGCAATGATCGGCGATTGTCCAGGTAACCACAACACTACCTCCGCAATAGGCCGGTGCAGTGAGAATATCCGGAACCGAGGTCGGCTCACATCCTCCGCTAACGGAGGCGGTAGCCAGCCAGAGGTCGAAGGCGGTCTGGGCGGCAGCCTGATCAGCGAGATCGCAGGCATTGGCACCAGCGTCGACTGCTTTGGTAATCACCACTTCAGCCGGTGGGGTGATGGTGTAGGTTGCCGAGTAGGAGTCCCCGTCGAAGCAATGATCGGCGATTGTCCAGGTAACCACAACACTACCTCCGCAATAGGCCGGTGCAGTGAGAATATCCGGAACCGAGGTCGGCTCACATCCTCCGCTAACGGAGGCGGTAGCCAGCCAGAGGTCGAAGGCGGTCTGGGCGGCAGCCTGATCAGCGAGGTCACAGGCGTTGGCTCCACCGTCTACGGCTTTGGTCACAACGATTTCAGCCGGCGGGGTGATGGTGTAGGTAGCCGAGTAGGAGTCCCCGTCGAAGCAATGATCGGCGATGGTCCAGGTAACGGTTACACTACCACCGCAATAAGCCGGTGCAGTGCGAATATCCGGTGTTGAGGTGGGCTTGCATCCTCCACTGACGGTAGCTGTTGCCAGCCAGAGGTCGAAGGCGGTCTGGGCGGCAGCCTGATCAGCGAGGTCACAGGCGTTGGCTCCACCGTCTACGGCTTTGGTCACAACGATTTCAGCCGGCGGGGTGATGGTATAGGTAGCCGAGTAGGAGTCCCCGTCGAAGCAATGATCGGCGATGGTCCAGGTAACGGTTACACTACCACCGCAATAAGCCGGTGCAGTGCGAATATCTGGTGTTGAGGTGGGCTTGCATCCTCCACTGACGGTAGCTGTTGCCAGCCAGAGGTCGAAGGCGGTCTGGGCGGCAGCCTGATCAGCGAGGTCACAGGCGTTGGCTCCACCGTCTACGGCTTTGGTCACAACGATTTCAGCCGGCGGGGTGATGGTGTAGGTAGCCGAGTAGGAGTCCCCGTCGAAGCAATGATCGGCGATGGTCCAGGTAACGGTTACACTACCTCCGCAATAAGCCGGTGCAGTGAGAATATCCGGAACCGAGGTCGGCTCACATCCTCCGCTAACGGAGGCGGTAGCCAGCCAGAGGTCGAAGGCGGTCTGGGCGGCAGCCTGATCAGCGAGGTCACAGGCGTTGGCTCCACCGTCTACGGCTTTGGTCACAACGATTTCAGCCGGTGGGGTGATGGTGTAGGTTGCCGAGTAGGAGTCCCCGTCGAAGCAATGATCGGCGATGGTCCAGGTAACGGTTACACTACCTCCGCAATAAGCCGGTGCAGTGAGAATATCCGGTGTTGAGGTGGGCTTGCATCCTCCACTGACGGTAGCTGTTGCCAGCCAGAGGTCGAAGGCGGTCTGGGCGGCAGCCTGATCAGCGAGGTCACAGGCGTTGGCTCCACCGTCTACGGCTTTGGTCACAACGATTTCAGCCGGCGGGGTGATGGTATAGGTAGCCGAGTAGGAGTCCCCGTCGAAGCAATGATCGGCGATGGTCCAGGTAACGGTTACACTACCACCGCAATAAGCCGGTGCAGTGCGAATATCCGGTGTTGAGGTGGGCTTGCATCCTCCACTGACGGTAGCTGTTGCCAGCCAGAGGTCGAAGGCGGTCTGGGCGGCAGCCTGATCAGCGAGGTCACAGGCGTTGGCTCCACCGTCTACGGCTTTGGTCACAACGATTTCAGCCGGCGGGGTGATGGTGTAGGTAGCCGAGTAGGAGTCCCCGTCGAAGCAATGATCGGCGATGGTCCAGGTAACGGTTACACTACCACCGCAATAAGCCGGTGCAGTGCGAATATCCGGTGTTGAGGTGGGCTTGCATCCTCCACTGACGGTAGCTGTTGCCAGCCAGAGGTCGAAGGCGGTCTGGGCGGCAGCCTGATCAGCGAGGTCACAGGCGTTGGCTCCACCGTCTACAGCTTTGGTCACAACGATTTCAGCCGGCGGGGTGATGGTATAGGTAGCCGAGTAGGAGTCCCCGTCGAAGCAATGATCGGCGATGGTCCAGGTAACGGTTACACTACCTCCGCAATAAGCCGGTGCAGTGAGAATATCCGGTGTTGAGGTGGGCTTGCATCCTCCACTGACGGTAGCTGTTGCCAGCCAGAGGTCGAAGGCGGTCTGGGCGGCAGCCTGATCAGCGAGGTCACAGGCGTTGGCTCCACCATCTACGGCTTTGGTCACAACGATTTCAGCCGGCGGGGTGATGGTATAGGTAGCCGAGTAGGAGTCCCCGTCGAAGCAATGATCGGCGATGGTCCAGGTAACGGTTACACTACCACCGCAATAAGCCGGTGCAGTGCGAATATCCGGTGTTGAGGTGGGCTTGCATCCTCCACTGACGGAGGCGGTAGCCAGCCAGAGGTCGAAGGCGGTCTGGGCGGCAGCCTGATCAGCGAGGTCACAGGCGTTGGCTCCACCGTCTACGGCTTTGGTCACAACGATTTCAGCCGGCGGGGTGATGGTGTAGGTAGCCGAGTAGGAGTCCCCGTCGAAGCAATGATCGGCGATGGTCCAGGTAACGGTTACACTACCACCGCAATAAGCCGGTGCAGTGCGAATATCTGGTGTTGAGGTGGGCTTGCATCCTCCACTGACGGTAGCTGTTGCCAGCCAGAGGTCGAAGGCGGTCTGGGCGGCAGCCTGATCAGCGAGGTCACAGGCGTTGGCTCCACCGTCTACGGCTTTGGTCACAACGATTTCAGCCGGCGGGGTGATGGTGTAGGTAGCCGAGTAGGAGTCCCCGTCGAAGCAATGATCGGCGATTGTCCAGGTAACCACAACACTACCTCCGCAATAAGCCGGTGCAGTGAGAATATCCGGAACCGAGGTCGGCTCACATCCTCCGCTAACGGAGGCGGTAGCCAGCCAGAGGTCGAATGCAGCCTGGGCGGCAGCCTGATCAGCGAGATCGCAGGCATTGGCACCAGCGTCGACTGCTTTGGTAATCACCACTTCAGCCGGTGGGGTGATGGTGTAGGTAGCCGAGTAGGAGTCCCCGTCGAAGCAATGATCGGCGATGGTCCAGGTAACGGTTACACTACCACCGCAATAAGCCGGTGCAGTGCGAATATCCGGTGTTGAGGTGGGCTTGCATCCTCCACTGACGGTAGCTGTTGCCAGCCAGAGGTCGAAGGCGGTCTGGGCGGCAGCCTGATCAGCGAGGTCACAGGCGTTGGCTCCACCGTCTACAGCTTTGGTCACAACGATTTCAGCCGGCGGGGTGATGGTATAGGTAGCCGAGTAGGAGTCCCCGTCGAAGCAATGATCGGCGATGGTCCAGGTAACGGTTACACTACCTCCGCAATAAGCCGGTGCAGTGAGAATATCCGGTGTTGAGGTGGGCTTGCATCCTCCACTGACGGTAGCTGTTGCCAGCCAGAGGTCGAAGGCGGTCTGGGCGGCAGCCTGATCAGCGAGGTCACAGGCGTTGGCTCCACCATCTACGGCTTTGGTCACAACGATTTCAGCCGGCGGGGTGATGGTATAGGTAGCCGAGTAGGAGTCCCCGTCGAAGCAATGATCGGCGATGGTCCAGGTAACGGTTACACTACCACCGCAATAAGCCGGTGCAGTGCGAATATCCGGTGTTGAGGTGGGCTTGCATCCTCCACTGACGGAGGCGGTAGCCAGCCAGAGGTCGAAGGCGGTCTGGGCGGCAGCCTGATCAGCGAGGTCACAGGCGTTGGCTCCACCGTCTACGGCTTTGGTCACAACGATTTCAGCCGGCGGGGTGATGGTGTAGGTAGCCGAGTAGGAGTCCCCGTCGAAGCAATGATCGGCGATGGTCCAGGTAACGGTTACACTACCACCGCAATAAGCCGGTGCAGTGCGAATATCTGGTGTTGAGGTGGGCTTGCATCCTCCACTGACGGTAGCTGTTGCCAGCCAGAGGTCGAAGGCGGTCTGGGCGGCAGCCTGATCAGCGAGGTCACAGGCGTTGGCTCCACCGTCTACGGCTTTGGTCACAACGATTTCAGCCGGCGGGGTGATGGTGTAGGTAGCCGAGTAGGAGTCCCCGTCGAAGCAATGATCGGCGATTGTCCAGGTAACCACAACACTACCTCCGCAATAAGCCGGTGCAGTGAGAATATCCGGAACCGAGGTCGGCTCACATCCTCCGCTAACGGAGGCGGTAGCCAGCCAGAGGTCGAATGCAGCCTGGGCGGCAGCCTGATCAGCGAGATCGCAGGCATTGGCACCAGCGTCGACTGCTTTGGTAATCACCACTTCAGCCGGTGGGGTGATGGTGTAGGTTGCCGAGTAGGAGTCCCCGTCGAAGCAATGATCGGCGATGGTCCAGGTAACGGTTACACTACCTCCGCAATAGGCCGGTGCAGTGAGAATATCCGGAACCGAGGTCGGCTCACATCCTCCACTAACGGAGGCGGTAGCCAGCCAGAGGTCGAATGCAGTTTGGGCGGCAGCCTGATCAGCGAGATCGCAGGCATTGGCACCAGCATCGACTGCTTTGGTAATCACCACTTCAGCCGGTGGGGTGATGGTGTAGGTTGCCGAGTAGGAGTCCCCGTCGAAGCAATGATCGGCGATTGTCCAGGTAACCACAACACTACCACCGCAATAAGCCGGTGCAGTGCGAATATCCGGTGTTGAGGTGGGCTTGCATCCTCCACTGACGGTAGCTGTTGCCAGCCAGAGGTCGAAGGCGGTCTGGGCGGCAGCCTGATCAGCGAGGTCACAGGCGTTGGCTCCACCGTCTACGGCTTTGGTCACAACGATTTCAGCCGGCGGGGTGATGGTATAGGTAGCCGAGTAGGAGTCCCCGTCGAAGCAATGATCGGCGATGGTCCAGGTAACGGTTACACTACCACCGCAATAAGCCGGTGCAGTGAGAATATCCGGAACCGAGGTCGGCTCACATCCTCCGCTAACGGAGGCGGTAGCCAGCCAGAGGTCGAATGCAGTTTGGGCGGCAGCCTGATCAGCGAGATCGCAGGCATTGGCACCAGCGTCGACTGCTTTGGTAATCACCACTTCAGCCGGTGGGGTGATGGTGTAGGTTGCCGAGTAGGAGTCCCCGTCGAAGCAATGATCGGCGATTGTCCAGGTAACCACAACACTACCTCCGCAATAGGCCGGTGCAGTGAGAATATCCGGAACCGAGGTCGGCTCACATCCTCCGCTAACGGAGGCGGTAGCCAGCCAGAGGTCGAATGCAGTCTGGGCGGCAGCCTGATCAGCGAGATCGCAGGCATTGGCACCAGCGTCGACTGCTTTGGTAATCACCACTTCAGCCGGTGGGGTGATGGTGTAGGTTGCCGAGTAGGAGTCCCCGTCGAAGCAATGATCGGCGATTGTCCAGGTAACCACAACACTACCTCCGCAATAAGCCGGTGCAGTGAGAATATCCGGAACCGAGGTCGGCTCACATCCTCCGCTAACGGAGGCGGTAGCCAGCCAGAGGTCGAATGCAGCCTGGGCGGCAGCCTGATCAGCGAGATCGCAGGCATTGGCACCAGCGTCGACTGCTTTGGTAATCACCACTTCAGCCGGTGGGGTGATGGTGTAGGTTGCCGAGTAGGAGTCCCCGTCGAAGCAATGATCGGCGATTGTCCAGGTAACCACAACACTACCTCCGCAATAGGCCGGTGCAGTGAGAATATCCGGAACCGAGGTCGGCTCACATCCTCCGCTAACGGAGGCGGTAGCCAGCCAGAGGTCGAATGCAGCCTGGGCGGCAGCCTGATCAGCGAGATCGCAGGCATTGGCACCAGCGTCGACTGCTTTGGTAATCACCACTTCAGCCGGTGGGGTGATGGTGTAGGTTGCCGAGTAGGAGTCCCCGTCGAAGCAATGATCGGCGATTGTCCAGGTAACCACAACACTACCTCCGCAATAGGCCGGTGCAGTGAGAATATCCGGAACCGAGGTCGGCTCACATCCTCCGCTAACGGAGGCGGTAGCCAGCCAGAGGTCGAATGCAGCCTGGGCGGCAGCCTGATCAGCGAGATCGCAGGCATTGGCACCACCGTCGACGGCTTTGGTAATCAACACTTCAGCCGGTGGGTTGATGGTGTAGGTTGCCGAGTAGGAGTCACCGGCGAAGCAATAATCGGCAATGATCCATTTAACCAACACGCTACCACCGCAATAATCTGGAGCGGTCAAAACATCCGGGGTAGAAGTCGGATCACAGCCGCCGGAGACGGTGGCTGTTGCCAGCCAGGCATCGAATGCGGTCTGAGCGGCAGCCTGATCGACGAGGTCGCAGGCATTGGCTTCAGCGTCAACAGCCTGGGTTACCACAACGGCGGGCGGTGCTGCAACATTAAACGTTGCCGTACAAGTTTTTGGTACAGCACATTCATCAGTAACCGTGAAGGTTACTGATGTGCTGCCGCCACATGCGGAAGGCGCAACCGGAACCAACGGGTCCATGGTAATTGATCCGGGTCCGTCATAGGTTACTGTACCGAGCCATGTCGCGAACTTGGCATCGATAGCTTCCTGTGTTTGACAGGATGCTTCGTTGGCGGTAGTCGGACAGGTCAGTGTGTATACAGTTACTGGAACCGTTTGTTCGCATGGTTCCGAACAATCCGTTATCCCTGCTACAGTTGTACATACCACCACTCTGATTGTAAACGACCCGGGAAGGGTTCCACTATTTACCGAAACCGTATTTTGGTTGGTAGCACCTGTAATGGTTGCATTTGTAGTACCTTGAATAATTGTCCAGGCATAGGTGGGATTCAAACTAGGATCCAAAGCCGGAGTGCTATAATTTCCTGTTTGATTTGCACAAAGGGTTAATTCACCTCCAACAGTGCAGGTTGGCGGTGGAGTGAAAACATTTGACCCCATCAACTGGTTGTCAAGGTTTCCAATGGATCCTTCTGTACCGTTCTGAAAATCAACACAGATTACGTGATAGGGTCCTCCGCTGATGTCGGATGCACCCTGGCCGATCCCATAACCAAGCTGGTTTCCTGAAGGATCTAAGCTCACTGCAATGTGTGCGGCAAATTCGAGTAAAATTTCAGGCGAATCTGAGGTCCAGGTTACATCATAAAATATGTAAGTGCCGTCAAATCCGGCCCATGCAACCGATTGGTTCGTTATGGGTGCACTACTATAAATCATTATGTAACGTTGTCCAAATTTGGCTTCATAAGCGGCAATAACAGCCTGTGTATTATTTGCAGGAATATCGCCGGTAATGTTCACGTTATGGCCGGCATCTGAAATATATGCAGGCAGGGCATTCCCATTGGTATGCAGGGCCGCGCACAGAGGTGCCATGGTTGCTGGAATAGCTTCTCCGCAGATATTCAGACCTGCGTCGAAATAGTCATCAGGTAAAAGATCCAAACCAGCCGGGCCTTCAATGAGGTTTGCCGCGGCCATTGACTGTTGCCATGACGTTAAAAAGTCATAGGCATGGTTACTGGCTTTGGCTGCCTCCATCTTGATCCGGAAGGTGTGCGTATTGGGATTGGGGGCTGGATTGTCGGGAATATCCACCAAGATAAGTCTCTGAAGAGTTGACATTCCTTCATAATACCTGGAATTGTTATCATTCAGAATCGAGTTGATCCAGTCAAGGTTTCCAGGTCCCAGCTTTTTCGTTTCATTGGCGGCCTGCGTGAAGTCGGCAGACTGGCCAAACGCCGAAGAGTTCATCATCAGCATCGCCATCAAAAATAATGGCGTTATGAGCCATAGGCGCCAAAATCGGCACCAGGGTTTCGAACGTGGAGTGGGAAATCCCTTTCCCATTTCCACATGAATTCCGTAATTTTTGTTCATGGTAGAAAATTTGAGGTAGTAGTTATGGTATTAATATTCTCAATAAGGAGGTAGACGTCATAAGCAAGGAAGAATTCCGGTAAAGTGTCCATACAGCTGGTTATTAATAAGGTTAACATAAAGGTAGACTGCAATTTTTTATCATGAATTATAGAATTCCTACCTCGGTTTATAGAATTCCTACATCTATTTATATAATTCCCACCCTCAAAATCGGGACTAAACTTCCGGTGCCAATCAGTACGCGCCTTGCGTCAGATTGGCTCGATTTTTTACCACCAGGGAACAAAAAAGTCCGGGGTGAGCTGATCTTTTAAAATCAGTTCACCCCGGACGTAATTTTCGTGTTTATACTCCAACACGCTGGAACTATGAAGACTACCTCAGAATCCGATTGCCTCCGATCACTCTTAATAAGATCGCAATGATTGCAATGACCAGCAGAATGTGAATAACCGATCCTGCACTAAAGGCGAAGAAACCTACTGCCCATAGGATGATTAAAATGATAGCGACTGTGTAAAGTAAATTGTTCATGGTAAATTAATTTAGAGATATTGAAACATAGCAACTTGCAACACTGTTGGTTCCATCAGGAACCTTATAGGTTATGCCAAGGAAGGTTTTTTCTTTTCCAATATTGGTCATGCCATAATTGTATCTGACACCCAAACTGAACCCACCAAGGTCTAATCCGGCGCCGATAGCGAGCCCCGCGTCAAAGCGGTTGTAATCGTTGCTGTCGATGTTCTGCTCGAAGTTGAACAGATTGACCGTGGATTCGTTTTTAGCGATCCCGCTGATCAGATAGGCTGCATAAGGACCTGCATGTACGTTCACATTATTGGTGAGGTTAACCACCAATAGCAGAGGGAATTCAATATAATTCAAATGGAACCGCGCAGTTCCGTCGACAAGCAGCGTATTATAAGTTACTTCTGCTCCCTTGATGGTAAAGTACAATTCGGGTTGAATGGATATATGCTTGGTGACATGCATCTTGCTGAACACCCCTACGTTAAACCCGGTGAGGCTCTGTGTGTTTTCAGCCTCACTGTTAATTATACCTGAGAAGTTTACTCCTGCCTTTAGTCCAAACCGTGTTGATCCGGTTCCCTGATATTCTTTAGCCTGAACGGTAGTGAATGTTATCAGAACCAAAATGATTGACATAAAGGCCGGAATGGTTGTTTTTTTCATGGTAAGGGATTGTTAATGTATAGCCAATCCAATTGTTGAAACACCATTCGAAAGGTCGAGGAAGATTCCCAGATCGCTGTTGATGTGGTATTCTGCTCCTAAATGAACATCCAGAAACAGTCGGCCGGGATTATGCCAGTAATTACGGTCTCCTGAATAATCACTGTCCCACGATGAATTGACAATCGCGAATCCAACGGATCCTCCAAGGTAGAAATCCCAGTTCGAATTTGCCCTGAGCAGCTGATCAAGATAAAATGTCGCTTTCAAACCGATCGGGATTACGGTTTCCCTGTAATGATCACCGCGATAAGTGTAAAAAGTGGCAAATGGAGCGAGCGTTAAACTGTTTGCAACGTCAAATTCATAATTAATATGAAGTACCGGCAAGGAGCGCCCGAGGTAGCCGTAGTATCCTGAATATCCTCCGATTCCCACACCCAGATTAAAGGTTCTGCCATGGCTTTCAGAGCCATTATTCCGTTGGGCATATGCGGTAGTCCCGGTTATTAATGCCAGGAAAATCAATGCCATTGTTAATTTTTTCATTTTTCAGTAGTTTAAATTTTAAATTGAATTAGTATTTCTTTTATTATTTTTTACCTTTTCCTTTACTATTGCCATTTTTTGAACCTTTGTCATTTCCCTTACGTTCATTTTGGTTCTGTTTTTGATAATCGTTACTGTAGGTGCGACTCTTAGACTGCTGGTAGGCTTTTGAATTTCCCCTTTCCGGTCCGTGACCAATGGTTTTCTGACTTCCACCATGATATCCTTTGGCATATTTTATTTTGTGCTCCTTATAATAGGTGTAAGGGGTATTTCCCCGATAGTCCGGCATTACAACCTTATAACCCTGGTATAAGTCATAGTTTCGGTAACGTGTTGGAAGATAACTCCGCTGAATCCATCTTCCACCACTCAGGTAAATGAACATGGATGAATGAACGTCATAATAGGACTCTACATCCGGCAGATAATAATAGCGGACATCGGTATAACCTGCTGGTCCCCACTGTGGCGGTGAACCCAGGTTGATATTGACTGAAACCTGTGCCTGCAGGGCACCGGCAACAAATAGTCCGATTCCGAAAAAAAATAAATTTAATTTTTTCATTTTTTCTAATTTTATAATTCGGAAATCAACTTATCCAATTCTTCTTTGGATTTACCGAGTTTCACCTGAAGCCTGCCCAGCATCTCATCCTTTTTACCTTCCAGATATAATAAATCGCTGTCAGTGAGAAGTGCGAATTTTTGCTTGAGTTTCCCTTTTATCCCGTTCCAGTTTCCTTCCAGCTCAGTGAGATTTTTCATGATTGTTTTTTATTAATGTTTTTAAATAAATACCCGATAAAGGTGATGCCGGGTGGGGGCGAATGTGTTATATAATATTTAAAATTTGTTGCAAGATTCACACATAAAAAAAGCCGCCTTTTTACAGGCGGCTTTTTTTATAATTACAGGGTTCAGTATTTCACTACTTTGATGAAAGCAGGTCAATAAGAACTGTGCGGTTGTAAAATCTTTCCTCCGGAAATTTGTTCTCAAACGGAGCCAGGTTCTGATCTTCACCAAATCCGTATACTTCAATCGCGACATCGGTTCTGCCGGCTTTCGATAGTCCCCTTTCTATTATGCCCTTTACATCATTTGCCCTGGCCAGTGACAAGGTTCGATTATGTGTCTCATCTCCGATAATGTCGGTGTAGCCATGTATAATAACTTTACCATTTCTTGGGATCTGAGGAACAATAATTTCGGTAATGTATTTGTCGTACATCTTAATTGCCTTATCATCATTGAATTCATAAATGATGCTGTATCTCGTCATCTCTTCATTCACCGGCGGTGCCCATAGAACCATATGTACAAATGTCTGCTTCTTTACCGTCAAACCAGCTTTCGTTTTACCTATCATGGTTGCTTTATAGTCGCCTTCGGTTTCTTTACCCAGAATTGTTTTTCCGGGGATGGTGACGATATCCTGGGTGTAGGGTCCGAAATATTGTATCGTTCCCTTTGCATCCATGATTTCCATCGACCATGTAGTAAATGCTTCCTTACCGCCTTCGGCATTGAATGTAACGTAGCTGTCGATCGGAGCTTCCTGTACTTCAACAATTTCCATTGGCCTCAGTGGCGTTTCGGGACCTGTTTGGTATTCGATCAGTAAGGCTGGCGAGCTGCTTTCAATCGAAACCCGCTGGTCTCCTTCACGAAGCAGAATAAGTTCATTTTCTCCACCTGGTTGTTCAGATGGAATCTTTGGTTTTTCCCGACCTTCGATAACAATTCGTCCGGCATTAATTCCAAAAATGTTAACCAGGTAAGTCTTAACTGATTCTGCCATTTCACGGCCATCCTGAGGCCCTTTTTCCGAGGAGCCGACCAATGCTATGGTTGCTGACGGATTTTTAATCATGCGATCACCCAGTATATTGATAACATTGTAATATACAGTCATCTGGCGCGCAGAACGACCTGCAGGATTACTTGGAACCACCAGTTCATGCTGGTCTTCTTTGAAGTCCTTTACCTGATCTTTTCGCAGCAAAACATATCGCTCAGGGATTTTTGTTGATCCCAGGTCAAAAAAGATATAGTTACGTACCGGAAAAATTTCCCTTACGGTTCGCATAGAAGGGATGTTTGCAGGCGCCTTAACTGAAAAAACGACTGTTGGTTCAAGTGGATCAGCAACTGCTGTTACAGCAACCATTGGTTCTGATTCTTTTTCAGGTAATGTTATCAGACGGCCACGCCCGAATTTGAGTGCGGCACCCACTCTTACTGTAGTCAGGTTCCATGTTTCAATGGAACGGGGTGATTGACCAAAATAGGGCTGAAAACTAACATACGGCGATAAAACGAATTGAGTCTGCTTATTCTCTGACGAAAGCGGAATGTCATATCCTGCTCCGATTTGCATGGAAATCAGCGTTTTATTCATGTTGCTGAAATCACCTGTTACATCCACTTCCGGAACTTGCTCCGGATAGGCCGGATTAATCTCCTGTGAGTAGATAAATGATTTTCCCAGGTTGAATGCCAGTCGCGGACCACCATACAAATAGAAATTTCCTTTGAACGGGGCTAAACGAATACTGGGCTCCACAGTTATGTAGCTAAGATCAGTATTTAAGTCTGCCGGGCAGTTACAAGGGGTCAGGATCTGGTCGAATGCGCCTTTGCGGCTGTCGTATCCTGCCTGAAGCATGAATCCAAATCTGGAATCTGGCCGATGAAATTCGAGCAAGGGAGCAAGAAACAGTCCTATTCCTTGGCCATTATGAAAGACAGCCGGAACAGTAAAATCGGCATTCAGCTCCTGAGTGGATCCACGGTAGAAGTTAAAATTAGCACCTGCAGCAGCTCCAAAAAACCAGGAGGGTTTGGTGTACTGAGCATCCT
This sequence comes from uncultured Bacteroidota bacterium, assembly GCA_942493265.1. Lineage (GTDB taxonomy): Bacteria > Bacteroidota > Bacteroidia > Bacteroidales > UBA12481 > UBA12481. The sequence goes on along the minus strand of OW818688.1, from coordinate 4,276,072 downwards.
GCCCCTGAAGGGGTGCAAGGATACCTGACAAAACCAATGCGCTTATGATAAGGCTTTTCATGCTCAGGATATAAAGGGATCGCAGATTGCGCGATCCCTTTTCCAAATTATTTTTAAGTATCATCTTTATAGATATTTTAATTTTTCAATGTCAATTGATTACGGCTTGATAATCGTGCTGGATATGATGGTCACAGCAGTCTGGGCCAATAACCGGCCAGTAACAATGCAACCTGCATTCAGGGAGATCAGAGTCTTACTGAGGATGTTACCGTTGAAAATAACCCCAGTTCCGAGATTAGCCTGACCGGCAACAACCCAATAGATATTCTTGGCCTGTGCACCGCCTGCCAGATGAACTATGGCACTGCTGTTGACAATTAAGTCCTGAGCGATCTGGAAAACCCATGTATCATCAGGTCCGCCTGTAAGTGTTACGCCGGCATTGGTTATCAGCACACCAGTGCTCCATTTATACAAGCCGGGAGGCAGAATTCTGCCGCTGATATCACCTGCGTAGAGGTCAACCACCGGAGCGGGAACCGTTAATCCATTCAGTGTGGTATAGGCTGTTTCCATGTCGCTCACTGCTGTAGTCATTTTGGCGGGAGTCGGCGCTGCATAGTCTGCTGCGTAAACTTTTCCAGTCACAATCGGTGTGCGAGAAAACTCATTGCTGGCATCCATAATCAAGCCGAATCCGGTTATTGAAGCTGCTGCATTAGGACTGACTCCGATATCCCCGGTGATTGATGTGGTACCGGTTGTTGAGATCCCGGCTTTGGTCATGATTGCAAAATCAGCTGCTGATTTCAGGTCGACTTCAGGTCCAACCGGATCTTTCTTAAAGTTTGCAGTGATATTCTTGTTCGAGTTCATGATCACCGTTAACGGATTTGCAGAACCGGTAGCATCACCGCTCCATCCGGTAAAGGAGTATCCTTCATCCGGCGTTGCAGCAAGCATAACAGAAGTTCCGCTTAGGTATGTCGGCTGATCAGGATTCTTCTCAACAATACCATTGACGGCTGTTACATTGAGGGTAAATGCATTAACGACACTTTCAAAATTCGCTACCAGCGTTCGGTTTGCGGAGATCAAAAATGTATAGTTCGCATTCGTTGATACCACGTTAACCCCTTCGGTCCAGTTGATAAAGTTATATCCGGCATTCGCAACCGCTGCTGCAGTTACTGATGCTCCGGAGATATAGGAACCGGCTCCGGTTGTTGATCCACCTAAGAGCGGATTCGACGATAGGGTAAGGGTGTAATTGTTGGCAACTGCTTCGAAATTAGCTACCAGCGTACGGTTTGCGGAGATCAAAAATGTATAGTTAGCATTCGTTGATACCACGTTAACCCCTTCGGTCCAGTTGATAAAGTTATATCCGGCATTCGCAACCGCTGCTGCAGTTACTGATGCTCCGGAGATATAGGAACCGGCTCCGGTTGTTGATCCACCTAAGAGCGGATTCGACGACAGGGTAAGGGTGTAATTGTTAGCAACTGCTTCGAAATTAGCTACCAGCGTTCGGTTTGCGGAAATCAGGAATGTATAGTTAGCATTCGTTGATACCACATTAACCCCTTCGGTCCAGTTGATAAAGTTATATCCGGCATTCGCAACCGCTGCTGCAGTTACTGATGCTCCGGAGATATAGGAACCGGCTCCGGTTGTTGATCCACCTAAGAGCGGATTCGACGACAGGGTAACAGTGTAATTGTTAGCAACTGCTTCGAAATTAGCTACCAGCGTACGGTTCGAGGAAATCAGGAATGTATAGTTAGCATTCGTAGATACCACGTTAACCCCTTCGGTCCAGTTGATAAAGTTATATCCGGCATTCGCAACCGCTGCTGCAGTTACTGATGCTCCTGAAATATAGGAACCGGCTCCGGTTGTTGATCCACCCAGGAGCGGATTCGACGACAGGGTAAGGGTGTAATTGTTAACAACCGCTTCGAAATTTGCTACCAATGTGCGGTTTTCGGTAATCAAAAATGTATAGTTAGCGTTCGTTGAAACGATGCCACCATTTTCGGTCCAGTTCATGAAATTATATCCGGCATTCGCAACGGCTGCTGCAGTTACTGAAGTACCTGAGGTATAAGCTCCTGCGCCGGTTGTTGATCCACCCAGGAGCGGACTCGACAACAGGGTAAGGGAGAAAGTGTTCACTTCGGCTGTAAAGTTGGCTACCAACGTCCGGTTGGAGTTAACAATAAAGGCGTAGCTGAAATTCGTTGAAACAATGCTTCCGTTTTCAGTCCAGTTGCTGAAGGTATATCCTGTATTTGCTACAGCTGCTGCAGTGGCGTTTGAACCTGCTGCAAATATGCCTCCTCCGGTAGTCGATCCTCCGGCGAGCGGATTAGCTGACAATGTTACCGTGTAATTGACAATTGTTGCCGTAAAATTCGCAGTGATATTTTTATCTGAATTCATTACAACAGTCAACGGATTCGCAGATCCTGTTGCGTCACCGCTCCAGGAAACAAATGTGTAGCCCGGATTTGGGGTTGCAACAAGCACAACTGATGTGCCGCCCAGATAGGCTGCCTCGTCCGGATTTTTGCTTACGGAGCCATTTATTGCGTTTACTGTCAAAGTATATAATCTGACCGTTTCGGTAAAGTTTGCTACCAACGTTCTGTTAGCGTTAACGGTAAAGGTGTAATCAGCATTCGTTGAAACCACGTTTACCCCTTCGGTCCAGTTAGTAAAGGTATACCCGGGATTAGGAACCGCTGCGGCCACTACTGTGGCACCTGCCAGGTAAGAACCTCCGCCGGTGGTTGATCCCCCTGCAAGTGGATTTGATGAAAGTACAACCAGGAATGTGTTAATGGTTGCCGTAAAATTCGCGGTAATATTTTTATCGGAATTCATGACAACAGTTAACGGATTTGCAGAACCTGTTGCGTCACCGCTCCAGGAAACAAAGGTAAAGCCCGGATTAGGAGTTGCGGTAAGCAAAACCGAAGTGCCGCCCAGGTAGGCTGCTTCATCCGGATTTTTTGATACCGTTCCGTTGGTTGCATTTACGGTTAATGTGTAAAGTCTGACAGTTTCCGTAAAGTTTGCTACCAGTGTCCGGTCTCCGGTAAGTGCAAATGTGTAATTGGCATTCGTTGATACCACATTAACCCCCTCGGTCCAGTTGGTAAACGTGAATCCGGCATTCGGCACAGCGGCTGCTGTAACTGAGGTTCCTTGAGTGAATGATCCCCCTCCGCCTGTAGTTCCGCCAGCTATCGGATTTGATGATAGCGACAGCGTGAATTGGGGCAAGCCGGTGGTAAAGGTCCAAACATAGTCTTTTTGTAAAGCATTGCCAGCCATATCCTTAACTGACGATGAAACCCTGCCTGTGTAGGTTGTGTTGTAGGCGAGCGGACTGCTCGGTGTAAAGCTGAAAGTAGGACCTGTTCCGTCGTACGTCAAAGTACCCGATAATTTTGCTGCTCCGGATAAAGAAAATGAAGCCTGTGTTATTGTGGCAGGGTTCATATTTTCATTGAAGGTTACAGTAATTACCTGATTCAGTGGTACGCCGGTTGCAGCATTCGCAGGAACGGTTGAGATCACCTCAGGGCATACTCCAACCTTTCCTTCGAAATCATCTTTTTTGCATCCGGCCATTAAAACAATCCCTACTATCGCAATGGCTGCAAATAGTTTTTTTGTTTTCATTTTTTTTTGATTTTTTTGATTTAAAAGATTAACAGTACAAAGTTGTGGCTGTTCATAGTTATTATTATTACACAATTTCATATAGAAATTGCATAATTCACATGTTAAAAAGGTTGTCAGGACCTTTGGGAAACAGTGGGTCCGGAAGGAATAGATAGTTAATCTTCAGCGTGTTTTCGTTTCCTGAACACTGATAAAGCCTTCTTGCCCAGTGATTTGATCATTTCTGGATTTTTGGCTACCACATTGGTAATGCCAAACATTAATGCCGTTCCGATCAGCCTTTTTACCGGACTCTTAGTTAAACTCTGGAATATAATTTTGGAGATGTAACCGGCTGTTAATCCAACAGAGGTACCCAATAGATTATCTTTCACATCGGCCGATTCACTAACTTGCCTTAATACATTTTTTATAAGGCTGATTGGCTTTACACTATCGTAAGTTTCCTTGAATTGTTCTTTTAGTAAAATACTTTCATCGGCCTGCTTGTTTTCTAATTGAAGGATAGCCTCCCTGAGACTGGCTTCGGAATCTATTTTTTGCATGTTCAGCCGTGTTTAAGTGCCTGCTTTATAATTAATCCACTTACCGGCCTTTTAAGCCATTTATGAAGAAAGATCCGCGATATTATTCCTGAAAAAAGATAAAACCCGGCAACTATAAAAAATCCATAGTATGATTTGCCGAGAATTTCTCCCAGCCAGAGTGCAACTCCTATAGTAGTTATCACAATGAATAGTGAGATCATAATGATTACGCTCATCCTTGATATAATTGATGTAGCTATAACTGTTGTGGTCTCCAATAATTTAAGCTTTGAAAGCTCGTAAGTGGTTTTACTGTAGGCTTCGACTCTTTCAAAAAGTGATTCAATTGAGTTTACCGGGGTTTCCATTTTTTTTTGCTTAATGCATTTTACTTGGAACTTGCAGTTGCTTCTTCTTCAGCTGCTTCCATTTTGTGTTTGGCTTTTTTTGCCATGCGTACCGCATCTTCTTTTACATCTTCGAATTTCTTTGTAATTCCGTCAATGAATTCGTCGAATTTCTCAGTCAGACCTTCTGCCAGATCATCACTTTTCCTGGAGATTTTCTTTCTGGTGGCTGAACCTTTGTCGGGAGCTAACAAAATGCCCAAGGTGGCGCCAACAGCGACACCGGCCAATAGGCCCAATAAAATTTTACCTGTACTCATGATATTTTTTATTATTTGATAAATGAATAATTATAGAGGTAAAGTTGCCTCTATCCACGATTATTCCTGTTACACAATTTGATCGGAAAGTTGCATCATTCACACATTCTCGGAACCGATGCTTTTTCTGCTTCTGAGTTGTCGGAAATAGGAAGGTGTGAGTCCGGTCACCTTTTTGAACTGATTGGACAAATGAGCAACACTGCTGTAATTCAGTCGGTAGGAAATTTCAGTTAGGGTGAATTCATCATAGATGAGCATTTCCTTAACCCGGTCTATCTTTTGATGAATGATGTAATGCTCTATGGTGATACCGGTAACTTCGGAGAAAAGATTGGCCAGATAGGTGTAGTCGTGCCTGAGCTTCTCACTCAGGTAGTGGGGAAAATTTGTTTTATGCAATTCATCCGAAAAATGCAGCATCTCTGCCACTGCTGTTTTAATTCTCTCAATCAGTACCGCCTTGTGATCTTCCATCAGCTCAAGACCGGATTCCAGCAAGCCGGCTTTTAACAGATCAAGCTGCGATGCGGTAAGATCTTCCTTGATTTCCACTTCACCCAGGTCAACCAGAATATAGTGCAGTCCCAGCTTGTTTAACTCTGATTTCACCATCATTTTACAACGGCTGCTAACCATGTATTTGATGAAGAGTTTCATTGCCTGCTGCTTATGGTTTTGTTTGCGATCAAAGTTGATTACAAAGTTTTCAATGCGATTAAAGATACTGAATTTAATTAATTTAAAAAAAAATACAAAAAAGCCCGGTCATCTGATTGATGGCCGGGCTTTTAACAGCCGGAATTAATTGATTTTAATTTAGTTGATAATCGACATGGTCCGGTTTGCCTGATTACCGTTGTAAATCAGTTTTAAAAAGTACAATCCTTTCTGGATAGTGTTAGATTTCCAGATAACCTGGTTGTTGCCCTGGTTGAATTCCGTTTGGTCAACATGTCCGACTTCTCTTCCGGTCAAATCATATACTTTCAGGATAACCTTCCCGTTTTCAGGAAGATCAAATGAAATGGTGGTTTCATTGGTGAAAGGATTAGGATAGTTGCTCAGGTTGAAATTCTCACCCTTCACACTAGTTTTAACCTCTATGATTTTACTGGAGTTCAGTTGTGATGACCCGGCTACAATTTCCAGTTCCGCAGTCTGCATATACGAAACTGTGATCTTGTTGCTAACCTTCAGGATCGTATTGCCTTTAAGATCAAATCCCTCAGCTTTTGAAGCGCATACTACTTTTCCGGCCAGCAAATCAGCTTCTGTAATAATATGAGTTGCTGATACAGTGAATGATTCACCGGGCAATAGTATGGTTATCGGTCTTGCATCGATAATGACCGCGTTGGGATTGGTTACTGCTGTACTTATGATACTGACGTTTCCGGAGTTTCTTACGTTGATGGTATAGTGAATGATATCACCAGCTTTATTGAAATTTCTTTCAGCTGAGGTCGCGCGGGCCGATAGTTCCGGCTTTTGCAATCCTGTTACAATCACTTCATCGCTCATGGCATCGATTGGTTGATTACGGGAATCTATACCCGAAGCATAAACCGTTTTTACAACGGCACCAGCGTCCATATCGGAAACTGCGACAACGTACGGTACTGAAATCCTGATGGTTTCACCCGGTGCAAGCCTGATATCGGATTGGCCGGCCAGAGAGAGGTCCCCCTGATTAGTGAGACCAATTGAGGTGAGGGTTACATTCCCGGTATTCTCCATTGTGATGGTAAAATTGACCAATTGGCCGACTTTGTCAAACGATGGTTCAGCGGCAGATAGTGCAGTCTTTAACCCCGGTTCCTGTATTCCGTTTACAAGTACAGGATTGCTTTGCTCTGAATAAGCAGTTCCATCCTGATAGGTACCGGAAATGGTTGCAATACTACTGATTGTACCCGCATCGAGGTCGGCCTGGGTAATTGTCCGTGTAGCATTGATGGTTGAACTTGACGACGCTGAAAGGTTGCTGATCAATGAATTGCCAGATATAACAGCGCCTGGAACCAATACCGATATGTCAGAAAGCGAAACTTTTCCATTGTTTCTGATGGTGACGGTATAATGTATGATCTCACCGGCTTTCGTAAAGGAAGATTCCTGTACAAATTTTGTGACAATCAACCGTTCAGTTGTGCTTGCAGTAACGGACAGTTCGTTGCTTTGCCGGCTGATTTTTTCACCAACCTGGTTATAGGCTGAAACTGTTGCACGGTTTAACACTTTTCCCGCCAGCATATCGGCCGGAGTTATCGTATGTTCGATATTGAAAACCGTTACGGTGCCCGGAACCAGAACCGGAATGGATTTCCCGATAGCAGGACCAGAGGTTTCATCTGTGATACTGACATTGGTTAGTGACACATTACCCGAATTCCTGACCTCAATCGAATAATGGATCAAGTCGCCTTCCATTGCAAATGTGTTCTCAGCGGAGGTTAGCAAGGAAGTTAACTGTGCATTTTGCTTTCCTTTTACGGTCACCTGGTTGCTTATCATGCGAACAGGCTGACTATTGGCATCAGCTCCGGATATGGATGCGGTTTTTTCAACGAATCCAATATTAAGATCGGCCAGTGTAATAGTGTGAATGGTTCCTATAATGGCACTTTCCCCTGGTTCCAGGCTCGCAATCTGTTTGCTTCCTGTGGCACTGGTGTTAGGATCCGTCAAAGTTAAGCCGGTAATTTTCACGTTTCCGGTATTTCTGACCTCATTGGAATAATGAATAAGTTCACCAATAGCACTGTAGGATTCCTCCTGAGCTGTTTTGGTTAAAACCAGCAGCGGACTCTGGGCAGCAAAAACGGTTACTTCGTTGCTTATTGCATTGTCCACGAAATTGTAAAAATCAGTTCCGGTGGCATAAGCAATATTGACAACTTTTCCAGCGTCCAGATCACTTTGTGTAACAATATGCCTGGCTAAAAATGTGGCAGAATTACCTGCATTCATAATCGCCAGCTTGTTGCTGCTTGATATTATTGCGTTCGGATCAGTAACCATAATGTCCATCACGGGTGAGTTCCTGTAATTCCGGAGAATAATATCAAAATGAAGGGTATCGCCTTTTGTGTTGAAGGATGCTTCCCTTGCAGATTGTGTTACGAGCAGTGTTGCCGGAATATTCGCAAAAAGTGTGACTTCATTGCTTTCATCGGTTACTGGATTCCCTAGAGGACCTACACCTGAAACAGACGCCACGTTTACAATCCTGCCTGCATTAACATCCGACTGTGTAACCCGATGTTCACCCGAAGCGGTCACCGTGGTACGAGGAGCGAGGGAGCTGATAGGATTGCCTGCGGTTATTACTGCCGAAGGGTCAGATATTACAATGTTGTTTATCGAAACGTTCCCGCAGTTGAAGATTTCAAACGTATAATGAATGGTTTCACCAACATTTCGGAAAAGCGGTTCGGTAACAAATTTGGTAATAGTAATCTGCGGCCGCTGCAGCCCTGGAACAGTAACACATTCACTTGATGCGGAGACTGCTAAAACATCAGGGTATAATCCTGACGCAGAGGCACAATTGATAACCTGTCCTGCATCGATATCCTGTTGGGTAATCGTATGGGTTGCATTTATGACTGCGCTCTTGCCAGGCGCCAGGCTGCTGATCGGATTTCCACCTGTGATTACAGCATTCGCATCCACAACCATTATGTTAGTAATGGTGACTGGGCTGATGTTGGTTACATTGATTGTGAAATGGATAACATTTCCAACAGCACTATAGCCGGTTTCCAATGCCTTTTTAGTCACCAGAAGACCTGCTTCTCCAATAATGGTCAGCACCATTGCATCACTGACTTCGCTGCAAGGAGAAGCCGGGGTTGCTGTAAGCGTGAGTGTTACAGATCTGTTCATAATATCTGAACTACCCGGGGTATAAACCGGATGCAAAACAGATGCATCGTCGAATGTTCCGGTTCCGGATGTGGTCCAACGCATGGAAGCGGCATTAGTCGCACTGCTTCCACTCAATGTGTAAGTGTTTGACTCATGCATAAAGGCATCAGGTCCGGCATTTACTAACGGTAAATTATTAACAGTGACCGTAACAAAATTGGTATTGGAACAGCCTGTGCCCTCAATTGTTTCAACAACTTTATAAGTAGTTGTTACGATAGGAGATACAGTTGGATTGGATTGGTAAGTCAATAATCCGGTAGGAACGGAAGTCCAGCGATAAGTACTGCCAATAACTGCCTCGGCACCAAGTTGTGTGCTTTCACTCAAGCAGATAGCACGGTCCATTCCGGCAATAGCTGCCGGGAGCGGATTAACGGAAACAGCCACACTATTGCTATTCGAGCAGGAGGTAGCGGTTACAGTTTCAACTAACGTATAAGTGGTATTAACCAGGGGAGTTACAATCGGGTTGGCTTCCATAGAGGTAAACCCGGCGGGAACTGAACTCCAGCTGTAGGTGTTTCCTATAACAGCCTCTGCACCAATTTGTGTACTGCTATTCAAACAGATAGTCCGATCGGTTCCGGTAAATGCTTCCGGGGTGTCATTAGTGGTGACATTTACACTATTGTCATTGGAACAACCTGTTTCAGTATTCGTTTCAATAACGGTATAAGTGGTATTAACCAGAGGGGCAACAATCGGGTTGGCTTCCATAGAGGTAAACCCGGCCGGAACTGAACTCCAGCTGTAGGTGCTTCCGATAACGGCCTCTGCACCAATTTGTGTGCTTTCATTCAAACAGATAGCACGGTCCATTCCGGCAACAGCTGCCGGTTGGGGATGAACGGAAACAGCCACACTATTGCTATTCGAGCAGGTGGTAACGGTTACCGTTTCAACTAACGTATATGTGGTATAAACCAAAGGAGTTACAATAGGGTTGGCTTCCAAAGAGGTAAACCCGGCCGGAACTGAACTCCAGCTGTAGGTGTTTCCAATAACGGCCGGTGCACCGATCTGGGTGCTTTCATTTAAACAAATAGCCCGGTCCATTCCGGCAACAGCTGCCGGAGAAGCATTCACAGTAACAACAACACTATTGTCATTGTTACAACCTGTTGTAGTAATCGTTTCAACTACCGTATAAGTGGTATTAACCAGAGGAGTTACGATCGGGTTGGCTTCCAGAGATGAAAACCCGGGTGGAACTGAACTCCAGCTGTAGGTGCTTCCAACAACAGCCACAGCACCGATCATGGTGGTTTCATTCAAACAGATCTCCCGGTCTAATCCGGCAACAGCTGCCGGTGGAGCATTCACGGTAACATTTACACTATTTTCATTGGTACAACCTGTTGCAGTAATCGTTTCAACTACCGTGTAAGTGGTATTGACCAGAGGAGTTACGATTGGGTTGGCTTCCAGAGAGGTAAACCCGGGGGGAACTGAACTCCAGCTATAGGTGCTGCCAATAACGGCCTCTGCACCGATCTGGGTGCTTTCATTCAAACAGATAGCCCGGTCCATTCCCGCAACCGCTGCCGGGAGCGGATTAACGGTAACTTCCACGCTGTTGGTGGTAGATATATTCGTTAAGGTAACCGTTTCTGTCAGCGTGTAAATAGTAGTTTCCAAAGGGGTAACTGTTGGATTGGCTTCAGTTGAAGTAAATCCTGAAGGAGCTGAAACCCAGCTATAGGTATTTCCGGGAACGGGAGTTGAACCTATTTGAGTACTTTCATTCAAACAGACAGCCCGGTCGGCCCCGGTTTCACCATCAGGCGGTATGCCTGCCATCAATATATTGCCATGGAGGGCAATAGCTCCGGCAACCGATAGTGCCTGGCCAAAAAGTGAGGAGCCTTCCAAAAGGTTAATAGCCCCGTCGGCTATAACAATACCTCTGAAAACAGAATAATCTCCAAGGTCGAACTGACCCATCACCTGCCAGTAAACATTATTCAGGGAAGCTCCGTTAATAAGTGAAATACTGGCATAGGTGCCAGTTGCTAAAGCTCCGCCGATTCTTATTATAAAAAGGGCATCAGGATCACCCTGTCCGTCAAGGATCAGGTTACCGTCAATAGTGGAGGCTGCTCCGGTAAAGTAAATACCCGGAGTAATAATTTGTCCGCTGGTCATAGTAATGCCAAGAACTGCACCACCGAGTGTGCTCAGATAACCGTAGGCAAGTCCCAGATCAATCGACGCTTGTAAAGTTACCGCATCTTCAATGTGAATAGCCCCGATAACCACGCCTGGTGGAAAACCTGCAAGCGGTCCGGCATTAGTGCCTATATCACCGGTAATCTGGGTGGGTCCAAGATTAGTGAGCGCTCCGGTCGAAGTAAAGAAGGCAAAACTTGAGGCCGCTCCTAAAGCAGGAGCCTGCCCGAAATTTGGCTTCGGAAAAAGTAATCCGATAATTGCCAAAAGGAGAAATAGTAGATTTTTTTTCATTTCGTATAAATATTTAGTTTACAGTACAAAGTTGAATTGGATAGGCCATCCTTATGTTACATAACATTGTGTGAGAGTTGCAAAATTCATAGGTTTTCCAGATTGAATTCTGAATCTAATCCATCAATCGGCTTTTGGGGAGGGATCTGCTTTGGCAATTTCGGAGGGAGGTACCACTCCTGAGTGCATAATCGCATAAGCAGCAGTTAACTCAGCCCCGAAGAACAAAATCATGGATGAATAGGATACCCATAACAGGATGATAACGATCGATCCGGCTGCTCCGTATACCGAGGCTGGCTGGGCTCGGCCAAAGTAGAAAGCAAGTACCGTTTTCCCAACAGTAAATAGTATTCCGGCCACCAATGCACCCAGCCAAACATGTTTCCATTTGACTTTTGCGTCAGGCAGAATTTTAAACATCAGTGCAAACAAAGTTGATATCACTGCCAGGGAAAATGTAAAATTGAAAGCCGATAAAATTTTGACCATAATTCCGGATGCATCAGATTGAATCCAGTCACTCATGGCTGCCAGGCCGGTTGATAGTACAAGCGACATAAGCAGTAAAAATGCAATGGCCAATATGAGTCCAAAGGAGAAGAGCCGGGCTTTCAGAATGAGTAAAATGCCCCTTTTGGGCACAACTTCCACCTTCCATATGATATTGAGCGTTTTTTGCAGCTCGACAAATACACCGGTAGCACCCGCCAACAGAACGGTTATGCCTATGATTGATCCCAAAATGGAGGATTGAGAACGCCCTGCTTTGCCCAGTATCTCCTGAATCTGTGTGGCTGTTTGGGCACCCATCAAATCGGTTACCCCGGCCAGGATGCTTTCGTTGACAGCTTCATTGCCAAAAAAATATCCGGTTATCGCGATAACCAGAAACAGTAATCCCGGTATGCTGAAGATTGCATAATAGGCAATAACTGCACTTTGCCTGAAAGGATCCTTCTGGTTCCATTCAGTAAATGTTGTTTTGAACAGCTTGCCTAATTTCTTTATTGTCAGTACCATACTTTGTTTTGTGAATGTGTTTTCACAATTCAAAGTTGACCTGGTTGCAAGTGTAAAGCGTTACACAATTGAAGTAAATAGTTACATGATTCACACGTGCCCTTTTCGTTCATAAAGGCGCAGCCGGTTTTTAAGGGAGGTGATTTCATCCTGCATCCTGATTACTTTCGATAACAGATGAGTGATCGTCTCGATGCCCTGGATATTAATCTCAAGGTCATAATACCATAAAACAATTTTTTCTAATTGTTGAAGCTGGTCAATATCAATATAGGGAGTATCCTGAATGGTTGTTATTTCAATTAATCCGTTCTGCTGTAAGGATATAACAAATGAAACCTCGATTTCATGATTCCTGCAGAAGTCTGCAATTGCTATTAATTGTTCTGTTGGCATGACTGGCATTTTTAAATTTACATTTTTGATAACTCAGTAAATAATGCTCTCTGCTTTTCGGTTAAATCCGTTGGGATTTTAATGTTGTAGGTTACGTATAAATCCCCGAAATGGTCAGTCGATTTGTAAACCGGGAATCCCTTGCCCTTCAGCTTGATTTTAGTGCCGTTTTGCGTTTCAGGTTTAACCGAAAGCTTTACCTGCCCGGTTAAAGTGTTCACAATGATTTCACCACCTAAAACAGCGGTAAACAGATCTAGATCAATCGTTGTATATAAGTTAATTCCCAAGCGTTTAATTGCAGGATGGTTCGCAATTGAGAAGGAAATATACAGATCCCCGTTGGGCCCGCCATTGATTCCTTCACCTCCATGCCCCTGAATCTTAATGATTTGGCCGTTTTCAATACCTGCCGGAATGGTTATCCTGATGTTTTTGCCGTTGACCGTTAACGTTTTCTTATGCGTGGTATAGGCATCAGTCAGGGAAATATGAAGTTCCGTCTGGTAATCTTCACCTCTGAATTTAACCTGACGGCCCCTGCCTGCGCCTGTCTTGCCTCTATACATGGATTCGAAAAATCCGGAGAAATCCTCTTCCGGTGGCTGATCGTATTTTTTGCGCTTTTCGGGATCACTCAATACTTCATTGGCCTCATTGATCTGCTGGAATTTCTTTTTTGCGTCTTTATCATTCGGGTTTAAATCAGGATGATACTTCCTTGCCAGTTTCCTGTAGGCACTTTTAATGTCCTTGGCCAGGGCTGTTTTTTCTAACCCCAGAATTTTATAGTAGTCTGCAGAATCCATATTTAAGCAATTTTTAAAAAGGATAGCCGATAGCAATATTGAAAACCAGATTCTCTTTTCTCCAGACTGAACTTCCGAAGTCCACCTGATTGATCACCCAGCGCTGGTTTTCACCCAGCCAGGGCTTCCGCAACGGAGTTGCAAGGTCGAATCGTAATATGAAAAAGGATACATCAATTCTGAATCCGATACCGGCTCCTACAGCCAGGTCATTTGAAAATCCAGATAATGAAAATGAACTCCCCAGATCAGATGGGTTTGATTTTAACAGCCAGATGTTTCCCGCATCTACAAACAGGGCTCCCTTAAAAAAGCGGTAAATATTAAACCGGTACTCCGCATTCATTTCTAATTTGACATCTCCCCCCAATTGTAAAAAACCTGTATTACCGGCTTCCTGCTGATAGGACCCCGGACCCAGTGAATTGATCTGAAAGGCCCTGATACTGTTCGGACCGCCGCTGAAGAATTGTTTGATGTAGGGTAGGGTGGATGAGTTTCCGTAAGGCTTGGCTACCCCGGCAAAAAATCTCAGGGCCAACCGGTTATTGTTCATGAAATTGTAATATCCACGACCGTCAATGCCAATTTTCGCATATTGGGAGAAGATCGAACCTACAATTCGGACAGGATTATCCGGTGATGGTTTATTCCCGGCAATCCGTCCGGCCAGACTAAGGGCATTGCCAACAAGCTCCCCTGTCATATTCAGGTAAAACTGAACCCTTTTCCCGGGTATGATTTGCTCATTATAGGTGTAGGAATAGCTTCCTCCCGTAATAAACTGCTCTGCATAACTTTTTTTAAGATAGGGGATTGAATCAAGCAGACCGAGGAATGTTTCTGATTGATTGCCCATCGCTGTGTAACTGATATTAACCGGATTAAATTCATGCTCCTGCCGGATGTCCTTTTTCCACTTATAACCATAAATGAACTGCAACGTGCGCATATCGAAGTAGTCTACCCTTTTCAAGTAATTAAAGGATAGGAGAATACGTGTTTTTGGAACATACATGGCCGTTGTGGAAGTTACCTTAAACGGGACAAGCAATTGCGGAAAAACAAGCTCGATCTGCGGGTTCCAGGAATATGAAAATGAATTTTTGTTTTTTCCGCCAAATTGGGTTTCAAATGAACCGGCCATATTGATGTTCATCAGCTCAGCACCTTTAAAGGTGTTTCTGTTCAGTAAGCTTAAATTTAATCGCGGTCCTGTATAATTATTTGATTTTGAAACCATTTCGATTTCTGTCCTGATGTTATACTGCGTCATGGGTGTCATCAGAATGGTCACATCTAAAAACCCGGCAGCGGTTGTATCGCTGTCTGTAAATTTTACCTGGACAAATTTGAAATTGCCCATCGACATCAGGCGGTTAAGTGTGATGTTGTGGTTCGTTCTTGAATAGACCTCATTTTTTCTAAGATAGATCGATCTTAGAATTACTTCAGGCCTGATTTTCATTTCTGATTCTTTTCCAATGAATACCGTATTATTAATCCGTGTAGTCTCTTTTTTTAAGGCAGATACTTCTGTTTCCAGGGAATGATCCTGATCAATTGTCACGTTGTTGATTCGGTAAACAGCTAACGCATTCAAGGGTACACTGTCCTTTAATGTTAGTGTCAGGGTGATGGTGCGGCTGGCTTTTGAGGTATCTGCTTTAAACAGTAAATAGTCGGGACTGAAATAATAGTACCCCTTGTCTTTTAATAAAGCATCGGTACGTATCCTTTCGGCTTTAAGCCGGATCAGATTATAATCTTCGCCGGGCTTGATGATGGTTTTCTCTTTCTCATCAAGAACCAGACGGCTGATGCTGTCATCTGTAATGGCATATACAAGTTCCTTCAGGCGATAGGGTACGTGAATTTGACTGGTATAAACAACCTTTGCCTTATACTTCCTTTCGAGGGTGGTATACTGCGTATATCCATTGAAAATACCGATGTTAAATATCTTCGCATCGATGGTTGCCGCAGTGATCCCGGGCTTTACATCGCTTAACAGAACCGGAACTTCTCCCTTTTTTTTCAGCCAATTTTTAAATTTGCCATGCGGATCTGATCCGGCTATACCGTCCATATACATTTTGAGATACATCCCCAGCAACTTTTTATTCGGCTGAGGCCGCACGGCGGATTTTGCCGCAGCCTTAATAAGCTTTCTGTCGTTTTTACTGATATCATCGTCTGATTCAAGTTTTATAACCGCGCCGGTATATAATTTGTCACCTGGCGGTACATACCTGTTTATGCTGCATGATCCCATTATCAGGCAGGCTGCAAAAACGAGGTATCTATTAATCATTGATCGTTTCATTGCTTTTTTTCCTCCTGGTAAAGACTTCCTTCCATTTATTGAAATCGCGCAGGTACATGAACCCAGCACCGGTTTCAACCAGCTGGCCTTCAATGGCTCCCTCATATTGATTATGCCGGAAAGCTTTTAAACGATAACGGCCATCTTTCGTTAGTTTGTATTCTACGGTTACATCACCGGTGATTTCACTGGCTTTGTTCTGTTTGGCCATTTCACCCTCAACATCAACCGATCCGCCAACCTGCACCGAAAGCCGTTCATTAAAGAGCTCCTTTTTCAGCCCGATTTCCACCTGCGTTCTTCCCTGCGCTTGTCCGGATTGAAAATCGTTATAAGATTGAATGTCAAAATTCAGTCCTACCCCCGGTATTACCTTGGAAGTCAGCTGGTTTAGCTGAGCCGACAAGAATTTTCCTACCGTTGAACGGATGAGCGTGTTAGTCCCGGCTGATTCCGTTTGAAGTGGATTCTCCTGCACAAACCGGCCTAAAACCAGGAGGGCAAATACCTGTTTGTTCAATGCCGAAGCATCCTCATTGAGCATGTTCAGCTTCTGAAATACTACTCCGCCTAAAATGCCCTTGTCTTCAGGTTCGAGCTGTATTTCAAAACTGATCACAGGATGAAGAATTTCTCCCCGCAATTTTAAAAATACGATGAACGGATATCGCTGTTTATAGCTCCCTTTGTCAGCTTCACTAAGCCCCGACATCTGGTCTGCAACGAGATCATATGGTGATGCCCTGACGGAATAGGTTGCATTGATTGATATGTCTGCGTCAAGCGGATCACCGTTCCAGATGATTGTGCTGCCGCCCACGATATCGAATTTTCTCTTGATTATTGATTCCATGGAAATCAGATAGCTGCCTTCCGATAAGTTATAAGCTCCCGTAAGACTCATTTTACCACTGCGGTCGAGGGCGAAACTTAATGCGGCTTCCCCTCTGACCACCAATGAATCAGTAGAGGCCGGATCCATTAACAGTTTCAGGGTGGCCTGTTTGTCGATTTCAATTATGGAAGAGAGATCAATCCCTGTGAAGTTTGATTTTATCTGCTGCTTTTTCATCCCTTCGCTCAGGATCGGACCTAGAATTGTGGTATCAGAAAACACCACAACCTCTTCTCCCTTATCCGTGGTAAGCTTATCTTCCGGAACGGCAAATGTGAAGTTTGACCCTTTTTTAATCTTGATCCTGGCATTGATAACCGGTAACGTCATGGGCCCGCTTACAACAACCCTGCTGTCGATGATCATCCTGCCGTTAAATTCTTTGTTATCCTTCTTGGTAGTATTGAATAACAGAAAATCCTCCGTTTTCAGCTCTAAATTGAATACCAGATTGCTGAATTTCTGCATGAGGATGGTTCCATCAATGGTGGCAACATGCTGATTAATATCTAACAGAGTAAAAGTGTCGAAATAAATGCCATCCTTTTTAAATTGAATGGTCTCATCTTTTATTTCCAAACGGTTATTCAGGAATGCGGGTTTGAGAAACACATTCTTAAATGCCGCTTCGCCGGTTATTTCGGGTGCACTGGTATTGCCCGCGATCTGAAAATTTCCCGAAAGCAGTCCGGATGCTTCTGAAATTTCACCATTTGAAAATGCTTCAATGCTTTTCATGGAAAGCGACTGGATGTCGGCCTGGATGTGAATTGCATCGTCACCACCATTTGGGATGTAATAACCTTTGGCGGTAAGATTGTTTTCGGCCCCGGATAATTTCACGTCGATGTCAAATTTTTCTGCTGTAGGGTTCTCAGCATTTATAACCAGGTTTCCGATGGGAACCTCCTTGATAATCAGGTTACTGATGGTTGCATCCGCAATCAGACCGTAGCTTTTGTTGACCCGCTTGAGTAGCAGGTTCCCGTCAATATTGCCATTGACCAGAGTGGTGTCTTTTTCAAAAATCCGGGAAACATCGCCCAGCCTGAAGTTTTTTATCGAAATGCTCAGATCGTCATTGAACTGCTCATGCGCGGAGGCGATATTGATCTGGCTTCCATTTTTATTCAAAAAAAGATCATGGATGCGAAAACCCTGCTTGCCTGCTTCAATAAAATTGCCGGCTGCAATATCCCATCGGTCGTACATCAGGTAGAATTCCTCCGGATCCAGCTGGATCCGATAGTTTTCACCCTGTTTGGTTATCCGGGAACGGATGGCGAGTTTTTTATTTTCCTTATCATCAATGGAGGATAGGTTGGCAGTGATCATATTATCTGCCAGCTTACCATCAATCAGGAAATTGTCGAGCCTGAATTGCGAGCTGGAGATACTAAGGCACGAAAGACTGTAGTTTAATGCATTAATGTCGGAATTGACTGCCAGGGCCAGGTCCTTGACTTCCATGGATCCATATACGATTTTCTTTACTTCAGCATCGATTTTCAGATTGTTGGTCTGGCTGTCAAAACTGCCTTTTATCAATCCCGGCACAAATTCTTTTAATTGCGGAAGAAATACTTCGGAGAGAATCGGGTGGTTGTGAAGAGCGATCTCAAAATTAAAATCAGACAGACCGGCTTTCGGCTTTGATGTTCCAGCCTCAGCAAACGGAAAATACTTTCCGATAAATTGTTTTATCGCTGCAGGAAGGAAGATGGGTGATGTTCTTCCGGAATATTTAACTCCGATAAGGGAGCTGCGTATGGTGAGGTCACTCTTGTTTTGTGCATTAACTGAGACAACCAGCAGGGAGTCAAGAACATATTTCCTGCCTTCATGAATAATGATGATGTTGCTGATTCCGGCCGACCCGGTTATTTCGCTGGGGGTGCTGCCTTTCAGGTCCGACATGGCTGTAAGGCCCACGCGAATGTCATCCTTGGTGAGATGGAGCTCTTTAAGGTCCGCCCCCGGCACATTCAAAGTGAATTTATAGCATTCCTGCTCCGGATTTAAGTTTACGAGCCCATCGAAATCCAATACCGCATTTTCATCATTCAGGTTGATTTTTCCTTCAAATTCGGAACCATGGATCTTTCCATCAATTTTCAGGTTGTGGTAATTATAGCTGTTTAAATATATCTGGGATGCATCAGCTTTTATGGTTGCACGAATCGTTTTTAAATCTGTTCCTTTTCCAATAGTCGCAACTTTGAGGGTAACCGGTCCAAACATTTTGGTATCCCTGAGAAGGCGGCCAAGGTTAAAATTTGATATTTTGGCGTCAGCTTTAAAATTTTCACTTTGATCGATCGATGCGAAAATCTGAGCCGCCCCGTAACTGCTTGCCAGTCCAGCAGTTGTTTCAAAGCTTTTTAATCCCCCCTTAAAATCAATTTGTAAACTCAGATCTTCAGGCAAATCAATACTCGCTGGAATCATACCGCCTGCAAACAGGTTAATATCCTGGCTGCCCGATACGATTTCAAGATTTGGAAAATTGAAGTAGGTGTTTTTAATGTCAGGCAATCCCTTAATTTCAAAATCAGTTTTTAATTCGGTTTTCTGTCCGGTGCGAATCCTGACTTTCTTGCCCGACAGGTTATTTACTGCCCCGGTTATCGTTCCCGAAAGGAGGGTGACCTCATGACTGTTTTTTAAAAAATCCACACTATCCAGCCCTGGACTGAAATAGAGGATTTCCGAATTCATGATGCTCACACTCTTCATTTCCAGATTCATAACCAGGAGAGGAATCGAATCCATGATTGTTGCCAGCGACGGATAGCTCAGGCTCAGGTCCGCTTCAATGGATGAACCGTTGGTTTTTATCTTCAGGTTGCGGGTGGTAATGCTTTGGGAATCCATCCTGAATTCTGTTTCCATTTCCAGAATTGAAAAGTTGTTCTGATCCGTGGCGCTGAACTTCCGGATTGTTGCTACCGTTTTTTCTGCTGAATAGTAAATGTCGGTTGCTTTTAAACTGATGTTGGTGAAATACAGGCTGGAGGGATTGAAGGCACTTTTTGTTTCCGGACTGATTACACCGCCTTGCTGATCAATATATCGCACCCGCGTTCCGCTCAGTGTTACTTTATCTAAACTGATTATCCACGGAGCCGCATTCTTAGGTTCCGGCTGTTTGGTGGAATCAATGAAAGCCGTCAGAAGGAACGCATAGTTGAAAATGGTATCTGTTCCGGTACGATATAAATTCAGGTAGGCATCCTCCAGAGTAACGGATCTGATCTGTAACCGATTCTCCAAAATTCCCTTTAGTGAAATGTTAACTTTAATTTTTTCAGCGTATAACAGCGTATCTTTCTTTACATCTTCCAGATACAGCCTTTCAATAACCACGGATTTTGGCAGTGAGATCCTGATTTTTCCCAATTCAACTTTTGTATGGGTTTTGCCTGTTATGTAGGTAATGGCATATTTTGTGATTTTTGTTTGAATCGCCGGGATCCTGATGAGGGCTATGATAATGAGAAACACAAGCAGCAGGCTTATGAATAACCACAAAATTGATTTTATGATTATTCTTAATATGGAGCCCTTTTTTTTCACAAATTATATTTTGTGTTAGCCAAAATTAGGATTTTTTCGCTTTCAAACCGAAAATCAGATATATACAAAAATTTTAAATATTCACTCAGCTGAGGAATTCTTTTCAGGTCAACTGAAATTTCCCTGGTTTCTGCATTCCATTCAATCAGTGCAGTTTGAAGCTTTTTTTTCTTGAGGAAATGAATCGATTTTGCTATTAAATCTGTAAAAGCACCTGAATCATAAGTTAAAATAATCTCATTTTCCTGAACTTCGCGGACAGTCAAAATGAACGAAAACAAATATTCAACTCTGATTTTGTTTTCAGGCAGGTTTTTAAATGATATATTAATATCATAATAATTCCTTAAAAATTCCGTTAATTCCCTGAAGGGTATTTCTAATTTCATATTTTCCAGGCATTTAGTAATACTGCTTGCAGCCGGTAAATATTTGCAATTTCAGAGAGATACATTTTACACAATTTTTGAAATTTGTTACATGATTCACAGATTTAAACGTACATTAGCCAAATGAAGATGTTGATATTTTACCTGTTTTTCCTGCTTACACCTCCTTTTAACCATACTGGCGTTGATCGATTGCATTCGGTACCGGAAGAGAACGCAGATGTTTATTCCGCTGTAAATCTGACGGAACTTGGTTTGTCGAGGGATATTTTTGACCTGGCCATAAAAGGAATGCGGAAATTGGAATCTAAGGGCAGATTAAAGAATTCAAATATTGTAACCATAGCAGATTATTCACAGTCGTCAAATCATAAGCGGTTGTATGTGATTGATTTGCAACATAAAAAGTTGTTGTTCAATACTTACGTTGCGCATGGCCGGAATACCGGTGATGAGTTCGCAGAGTCGTTTTCGAACAAGGAAGGCTCCCTAAAAAGCAGTCTGGGATTTTACGTAACTGAAAACCCCATTCAGGGATCCCATACAGGATTTGCCCTGATGATCAACGGGGTGGAGAAGGGGATTAATGATAATGCCAGTAAAAGGGAAATTATTATTCATGCTGCAGATTATGCAACTGAAAATTTCATCCTGAAAAATGGCCGGCTCGGCAGAAGTCTGGGCTGTCCGGCCCTTCCTCCTGATTTGAATAAACCAATCATTGAAACCATCAAGGGGGGAACCTGCCTGTTTATTTATAATCCCGACACTGATTATATCGGCTCCTCTTCTTTACTTAATTAGGCCGTAAATATCCTTCAGCACGGTTACTTGTTCACCCACCACTTTCACGGGCATGTAAATGATAAATACCGGGATCTTCACGGGTAATTTGATCGTTTTTGATTCAGTGTCTTTCTTCCCGCCCTTTAACGCTTCCAGGTCAATATTGCCCCGGAGCAGCGCATCAGCCAGTTCAAACGGCTTTTCAAGCCTAACGCAGCCATGGCTTAGAAACCTGAAGTCTTTCGAAAAGGAATTCAATGCGCTGGTAGAGTGAAGGAATATGCTGAAAGGGTTCTGAAGGTTGAACTTCAAAACACCCAGCGAATTGTCGGCTCCTGTTGCCTGCTTGAAAAAATAGGGAAAATTCCGGGTATCATATTCCGACCAGTTCAAATCTGAATCGTCCACTACATTGCCCTTCGCATCTACTATCTCAAAATTGTTCTGCTCCAGGTAATTTTCATTCTTCTGAACCTTTGGCAGCAGTTCCGTTACGGCAATCTGATAGGGTACGTTCCAATGTGGAAAGGTTACAATGCTGGTGATATTGGAAGCAATCAGCGGAGTGGGATTTTTCTTTTTGCCAACCACTACCCGCATCTTCAGCACCCGCAAATCATTCTGGTAATATGCCGCTTCAGCTTCCGGGATATTGACCAGGATATATTCCGGCGGATGGTTAACGGTAAGGTATCTGCGGTAATTCATTCCCATGACTACCGCTTTGTATTTTAAGGTGTCCGTTGCAGCGACTGAATCCCGCAGGTATTGTTTCAAAGCCTGGTAATCAGGGTCTTTGCAATCGAGCCGCACAACTATTTTTGGCACGGATTCCCAGAATTTGGAATTCAACAGCCGGTCAATATAAAGGGTATCCCTGTTCTGGCTGATTTCATCATAATCAAGGCTTATATTACCTTGTTGCAGCTCCCTCATGTAGTTTAAAACCAATTCGGTTATCTGTTTGTCAGCCTGTTCTTTATAGCCTCCATCGAGTGCATTCCTGTTCATTAATGCAGTCCGGATGTTTTTTATGGTGATTGGGTCCACCTGGATTCCTAAATGCCCGGATGACTCAATTACCTTCAGCCATTCAGCCGCTTTTTTCAGATTTTTTCCTGAGGAAAACCAAAACAGCTGATGATGATTGATCGAGTAAAATTTCTGAGTGACCGATGCATCGGGTGTCAATGGGCGCTGAGCATAACTGCCAATTATGCAGCCAAATACCAGGATTGTAATTAATGTAGTTTTATGCAAGGTTACGTTAGTCATTAGTGGAATTTGTTTAAGATAAGAACGCTCTGAGTTCCCAGGCCATTTTTTCATGCAGTTCCATCAAACCGGTCAGGAAGTCGGCTGTACCCAGGTCTTTGAATTCCAAGGAAACCGGCGCAATATCATTCCTGATTATCCGGATCAGCGTTTCGTGGTCGTTGAATAAGGTCCTGAGAATCTGCCTGGCATTGCTGAAGTCGTGGTTGTCTTCATCCAGATGTGTGACAGTCAGGTAATCCTTCAGATTCCCGAGTGCGAAATGACCGAGTGAACGGATCCTTTGTGCCAGGCTGTCAATAACAGTATCCAGTTCAATGTATTCAGCTTTGAAAAACTCGTGCAGCTCACTGAAGTTCGACCCGGTGATATTCCAGTGCGCGTTCCGGGTTTTAGTGTACAAGGTATATTCATCCGCCAGCAGGGTGTTGAGCAGCGTAGAAATTGCCTCAATGTCGTTACCCGGTATTCCTATGTTGGTTTTCATTTTTTTTCAGCTTCTTTTGATTTTTTTTCAGCTTCTTTTGCCTTTCTGTTGAAGTAGCCTTTAAGAAGAATATTTTCTTTGGCGGCTTCCATATTTTCATTTAATCCTTTGGTGCTTTTCCTCAGGTTCAGGATTGTCCTGTCGATATTCCGCGCAATGGAGGTGTCCGCAATCAATTTGCCAAGTGTCCCTTCTCCGCTGTTTACGTTGATCATAATCTCCGCCAGCTGCTGGGTAATGATTTCAAAATTAAAGGCAGATACCTGCACGCTTGCTACAATAGCATCCGTTTCAACCGGCTCCGTTGATGTAAGTTGCTGCCCATCTTTGGCTAACGGGGCATCTGTGCTGCCCTGTGAGATGATCAGCAGCCGGTCGCCAATTAAACCTTCCGATCCAATTGACACCCCGCAGTCACTTTTAATAAATTGGTTTACCTCTTTCCTGACCATCATATCTACTCTCACAGTTGAATCATTTATGATGGTGATTCTATCAACTGTACCTACATTAATGCCGGAAAACCTGACGTTATTTCCGACCTGCAATCCGCTTACATTATAAAATGCCGACGTCAGCTTAAATACCGGATTAAAAAGGTTTTTCTGTTTGCCGATTATGAAAATCGCTATCACGAAAATGGCCAGCCCGCCTGCAATAAAAAGGCCCAGCCGTATTTTGAATTTGTGTGAGTGTGCTTCCATTTTGTTATAATTTAAATCCTTATGTTTTTAAATAAAAAATGATTTTATTAACTCATTATCTGAGGTTTCAAAATCCTTAACGCTTCCTTCTTTAAAAATTTTACCTTCTTCGAGCATGATAATCCGATCACCGGTTTTTCTTGCACAATTTATATCATGCGTGATGATCATTGAGGAGGTCTTGTATTTCTTCTGAACCGCATTGATCAGCGAACTTATTTCATCTGATGTCGACGGGTCAAGTCCGGTGGTGGGCTCATCATACAGCATGATCAGCGGGTCAACTATAATTGTTCTTGCCAGACTGATCCTTTTCCGCATGCCGCCCGATAATTGGGATGGCATTTTGTCCAATGCATCGGCCAGTCCAACATTTTCTAACACTTCATTTACCTTTTCCTTTATACTGGCCTCGCTCAGGTCCCTTTTTATCCTGCGCAGCGGAAATTCAAGATTCTGCTTAACTGTCATGGAATCATACAGTGCCCCGCTTTGAAAAAGAAATCCGATTTTCTGTCGCAGTTCACCTAATTCTTCACGCGTTAGTTCAGCTATGTTTTTGCCAAATACGTCAATACTTCCTGCTTCAAAATCCAATAATCCGGCAATGCATTTTATCAATACTGATTTCCCATTACCCGATTTGCCCAGTACCACCAGGTTTTCCTCCTTGAAGAGCTGTAAGGTAACATCCTGCAATACCGCTTGCGGTCCGAAAGATTTCTGCAGATTGCGGATTTCTATAACCGATTCATTTTGAGATGTTTTCATGATACGAGCATGTCGGTGAATTGTACGGCTACCAGGTCAATAATGATCACGAGCAGGGATCCGGTTACCACAGCTGAGTTAGCGGCCAGTCCAACACTTTCAGTGCCCCGGCCGGCATTGTACCCTTTATAGCATCCAACCACCCCTATCGCCGCACCGAAAAAGAAGGATTTTATTACGGCGGGTAACAAGTCGATAAAACCGATATAATTGAATGCCTGTGCGAAGAAGAGTCCGAATGTTACGTCACCTTTGAGGTTCGCTCCGGCCCAGCTTCCTAAAATGCCCAAGGCATCAGCGTATAGAATCAGGAGGGGTATCATGATGGTTGCGGCAAGTACCCGGGTGACCACCAAAAACTTCATTGGATTGGTGGAGGATACTTCCATGGCATCGATTTGCTCGGTTACCCGCATCGATCCTAATTCTGCACCCATGCCCGAACCGATTTTACCTGCACAGATAAGGGCGGTTATCACCGGTCCCATCTCCCGGATCAGCGACACCGTTACCATTCCCGGAAGCAGTGAAACTGCCCCGAAATCAGCCAGCGTCGGGCGGGATTGAATGGTCAGTACCAAACCCATGATGGCTCCGGTAATGGAGATGAGCGGTACGGTTTTGTATCCGATCTTGTAACATTGATAGAAAAATTCCCGGTACTCAAATTTACCGCTGAAGGTTTCTTTGAAGATCCGTGCCATGAAGAGGACAACATCCGCGAAATCAGTCATCACATTGCTTACCTTTTCGGTGGTTGCAAGAGTTTTCTCACTGATCCTGATCGTGGCATTCTCCGCATCACGCAGGATGGGCTTTATTTTTAAAGGATGAGTTATTTTTTTCATGGTATTATAATTCCTGCCAAAGGTCTTTACATCAGCACCGGAAAATGTTACATAACTTTTCAAGGAAGTTGCATGATTCACACATCATGCCGGATCATGTTTCTGATATTTTTCGACCGATAATCGTGCCATGAGGTAACTTACCGTGGATTCAGCACCCTGATTCAGGTTAACATGGGTATCCTCAAGACCGTCATAACAGCCCCCGGTGCAGGGGTTATAAATAATCTGATTTAACCTGTTGTTCCCTAAAAACCAGGAGAATGCAATTTTCATTTTCGCCAGGTAAGCCGGGTCCCCGGTGGCATCGTAAAAATGGCCTAATGTCATAACGGTGTAGGCAACATCAATCGGCTGTTCACCTGAATGTTTCGCTTCCTGACCCTTTTGCAGCCAGTTTTTGTTCGAAATGACCTCAATCCATTTTTCCTTAAATGTTTGTTGCAAAAGAAATCTGAGCGACGGTATCGCAATGTCTTTATAATCAGTCTTTCCTGTAACCAGCCATGCCATTAGCATGGCTTCAGGCAGAATGCTGTTGGCATAAGTAAGATAGGCTTCAAACCATTCCCATTTTTCATTGGATTCATGTCTGTACATCTCGCGCAAACGATCGGCAAATGTTTTTATGAGACTCACATTCTCAGCTGACGGTACGGTGCCCTGATAGTAATACAACCCTTTAATGGCAAACGCCATTGCCCGGGTGGAGTGCACATTGCCAATGCGTTTCAGCGATTTTTTAATGATTTTTTCTGCTTCGGAAATGATTCCGGCAGGTAACAATGATTTTAACGATATCAGGTAGCCCAGGGCCCAAACAGCACGCCCGTTTGCGTCGTCGAGGTTTTCAGTGAAATTCTGATTGGAGAACACGTTGGATGAATCAATGTAATTCAGGAAACTTCCGTCTGATTGCAGGCAACGCTTGATGAACCGGAGGTAATTCTGAATTTCAAATACCATCTCTTCATCACCCGTCAATTTGAAATTCATGCAGCATGCAACAAGTGCCCGCGCATTATCGTCCAGGGTATAACCCGACCGGATATCCGGCTGGTTGATTTTTGAGAATTGAATCATGCCGGATTCCGTTGTCATCCTGGTCAGATGGTCCAGGTTTATTACCGGATGATCATATTGTATTTTGAAATTTTCTCCCGCAATCTTTTCAAACAGGCTGGCATGTGCAACCGCTGAATTCTCCCATGAGGTTGGAACGATTTTATGTAAAACGTTAGAACTGATGTTTTTACGTAGTGTTTCATCATTCAGTAATCTGATAACACCATGAGCCAGCTGTTCTGAGTTCCGGAAGTCAAAAATAATTCCTGTATCGTCAGTCAAAACTTCTTTTGCATGTGGAATCGGTGTGGAGATGATCGGGCAGGCACAGCTCATTGCATAAGCAAAAGTTCCGCTCACCGCCTGATTGGGGTCGTTCGTGGTAAAGAGGTAAATATCAGTTAGCTGCAGATATTCCAGCAAATCCGGTAGGGCAAGATAGGAGTTGACAAATTTAACGTGATCAGTCAGTTTATTGAGTGCTATTTTGGCAATCAAACTGTTACGATATTTTTCACCCTCTGATTTCACAACCTCGGGATGAGTCTTTCCCAAAATCAGAAATAGAATTTCCGGACTGTTTTTTATGATTGCCGGAAGTGCATCCAATGTTGTTTCAAGGCTTTTGCCCGAACTGAGCAGCCCAAAGGTGGTGAGGATGCTCCGCCCCTTGAATCCATATTTCGCCTTCAGGAATTTTTTGCTCAGGTGCTGAACCAGATGGGTTCCATGAGAAATGACTGTTATTTTTTGTTTTGGGATATCATAGGATCCGCTCAGTAATTCTGCGGAATTATTGGTCATAACAATAATTGACCTGCATGCGGCTGCAATATTCCGGACTTTAGTTTTAAGCTGTTGATCCGGATTGGGTAATACGGTATGAAATACGATCACAACCGGCTTGGTCAGCTGCTGCAGTAACTGTTCGAATTTTTGTTCCTGCAGTTTGTAAAAGCCAAATTCATGCTGGACCAAAACAATGTCAATCTGGCTGTCGATATTGATTTTATTGGCCAGGCTGTCAAAATCCTCCTCTGCACTGGTATTGAGCGTATATTTTACTTCACGTGGATAAGAATAGCTCTCGGTCCCCGATTCAAGGGCGCAAACCTTTATCGATAGCGAACTGCTGAATTTGTTTTTAATTGATTTGATTAAATCCTGCGAATAGGTGGCAATTCCGCATTCTCTCGGTGGATAGGAAGTTATCATCAGAATTCCAGCCACTCCGCCTTTTTCTTCGTGTACTGCGTTTGATTTGGTTTTGGAAATGTTCTTGCCTGGATGTATCTGATTTATATAAGGATACGATGGACCGGTTATGTTTAACCCTTCCTCGAAGCGTTGAGAATCGATTTTAAATTTCATTTTTTGATATATTGATTAGTAACTCGGCCAGTAATTCAGTTAAGCGAACCGAAGCACAGGCAATCTGGGTATCGGCGGCACCATAATAAATAAACAGCGTATCACCGAATATTGCTGTTCCTGTTGGGAATACAACATTATTCACTTCCCCTTTCACTTCCCATTTATATTGTGGAGAGAATAGCGCATAGGGCAGCCGGGCAATCTCCTTTGAAGGATTTTCAAGATCCAGCAAGGCTGCACAAGCTGAATAAACCAGCCCTCTTTCCGTTTCTTCCACCCCATGATATATTAAGAGCCAGCCATGTTCGGTTTCAATGGGTGGACACCCCCCTCCAATGTAGCTTGACTCATGCTGATGGATCGGATCCAGCACAATATGATCCTGGAAATTGAGAAAGTAAGCATCCCAATATGCCTTGGTGAGTCCGGCTAAACTTTTTACTGATGCAATCTGAATACCTGGCCTTATCCGGTGCAGAAAAACAAACTGGCCCTGAATTTTGCGGGGGAAAAACACTACATTTTTGTCCCATACCATTATTTTTTTTTCAGGATCTGCTGCCTGATAATAAAACTTGTGATTATGGTAATAATTCTCGTTCACTTTACCTGCTGATTCTGCCAGAAACACAAATTCGGAATAGGTTACCGGCGGAACAATTATCCCTTTTTTCTTGAAGTGACTTAATTTCTTTGAAGTCGCCAGGGCTCCTCTCGCATTAATCCCGTCATAGGCTGTGTAAGTCATGTAATAGGTATCATCAATTCTTGTAATCCTTGGATCTTCAACGCCATGCGTTTCATAATCAAATTCGGGCACCAGCATCGGCTGGTTCCACCGTTCAACAACGTTTAAAGGGCCATCCAGCCTGCAATAGCCGATACTTGAGTGATTCCCTTGCTGCACGGCCCGGTAAAACATATGTACGGAGTCTCCTTCACGGATTACCGCGGGATTAAGAACGCCCTCATTTTCAAATTCCAGATCCGTTTTATAAATTATGACTCCTTCTTTTTTTACCTGGATCATGCTGGTTTCTTTTTAATTATTTTCAAAATCGGTTTAATCTCCAAAAGGGAAGGCATGGTGTCGCCCAACAGGAATCCCCATGGTTTTAAAGGATCAATATTGTCGAAGAAGAGCTTGAGAATGGCCAGGAGGGGGATGGAAAGAAACATGCCGGGAATGCCCCACAGTGCATTGCCCACGAATACCACTATTATGGAGAATAGCGCGTTGATTTTAACTTTGGAGGCCACGATCATGGGTACGATATAGTTGTTGTCGATCAATTGTATAATGTAATAGGCGATCAGTACGTAAACGGCATACATGGGCGTCGATTTGGTAGCCAGTGCGACCATCATGGGAAGAGCTACCGCCACAAGTCCCCCGATGTATGGAATGACGTTTAAAACAGCTGCAATGATGGCCAGAAGGATCGCATAGTCGATTCCTAAAATCAGCAGCGCTGCCGTGTCCAGCAAGGCTACAATGACCGCCTCGATAACCAGTCCGACCAGATAGCGCTGGATAACTGTCTTTGTTTGTGTTACAATCTGGTTTACCTGTCCCTGATCACTCTCACCAAAAAGCCTCCGGATAAAATCGCGCAGGATAGGCTGGTAAAAAAGGATCAGAAAGACATATACCGGAATTAAAAAGAGTACCACTACCACACTTCCGAAAATGACCAGCGTTTGTCCGATGGCAGCCGTACTTCTATTGGCGATTTCTGCGGTGGTTTTCGCGATCCATTCGTGGCTCTTCTCCGGATTGATATCAAAATTAGCTGATGCCCAGATGATTGCTTCGTCAATGGTGCCGTTGAATTTTTCTACCAGCAGGGGCCAGGTTTCTGTAAACCGACTGGCCTGGGATACAAGTAGGGAAACAAATGCAAACAGGATTAATGCGGTGAGCAGCAAGGTGATAATGATTGCCATTACTCTGTTTATTTTCAGGCGTACCATGGAATTCACCACCGGATGCAGCACAATCGCTATAATGATTGCAAATACGATCGGTACGAATATGCTTTTGCCGATATACAGGATAATCGTCAGGGCGATTATTCCGACAAAGAAGATCGTTGACTTTGCATAAAACGGCAATTTTAATTCCGGACTAAGCATGGCTTCCGGAATTTGGCGTTGATAATGGGTCCGCTTTCATGATCTCTATGCTTTCTGTTAAGTTTAACAAAAGCAAAGATCATTCAGCCAGGGTGCATAACCCTTACACAATTGATGCAAAGAGTTACATCATTCACACATCTGCGGGCTACATTCTATCCATGTACCAGTTTAATTCTTTTTCCAGTTTTTGTTGGCGGAAAATGGATGTGATAATTTTTTGTAACCGTACAAAGGCCGTTTCACTCTTGACAACATAGTCAAATGCCAAATGATGCATGCAGTTAACCGCTACTTCGATCTTGTCCTGACATGACAATATGATAACGGGAATTTCCGGGTTGAATGCCTTGATTTTATCAAGTGTTTCAATCCCGTTCATAGCATTCTTATCTATTCCGTCAAGGAAATAGTCCAGGATGATCACGTCGGGGGAGTCCGACAATGCCCCAATGCATAGTTCACCTGTTGCAAAAGTTTCAATCGTAAAGTCGGCATGCTGCAGGAAATCAATTTCCAGGGATTTTAAAAATACAGCATCGTCATCTACCAGGTAGATTTTTATTTTCTCTTTACTCATGAGTTGGTTTCATTTATACGGGTTAACTCTTCATTTAATTCGTCACAAGCCTGATTGCAAATGTTTTCTAGTTTCAAAACCAAAGCCGGTATGCCTTCAGCCTGTTTTTGCGTGCTGGCAAATTCCTGAACGGTTTTGGCCATAATTTCGAAATCCATGCTGATTCCCATGATGGAAAATGACGGAATCATTTTATGAACCGCTGAATACAACAGGTTCCAGTCTTTTTCGGCCAGACTTTTTTTCATGGCTGAAATCAGTGGAGGGGTTTGTTCCAGATAGGCTGCAATCATTTCCGCCATCAGCTTTGGATTTGATTTTGTACGGTGTGTCAGGTAATCGAGGTCGATGCACCGGACCTTTTCGTTATCTTCAGTACACATGTCCTCTATTTTAGCAGTTTTAATGAGGTTCGGATTTTTTACCAGTCCAACAATCTTGCTGTACAGTAATCTTTCGTCAACGGGTTTTGCGATATAATCGTTCATGCCCACTGCCTTGCATTTTGCCAGGTCAACGGTGGTTACATCGGCCGTAAGGGCGATGATCGGGATATCCGACTTCAACTTGCCCCTGATGTAATCCGTAGCTTCGAATCCGTTCATTTCAGGCATCTGTAAGTCCATGAGGACGATATCAAAGGAATTAGCCATTAACTTATCAACGGCGATTTGACCATTTCCAGCAATCTCACATTCAAATTTGAACTCATCCAGTAATGTTTTCATCAATAATTGATTCAGTGGAATGTCTTCAACAACCAGCACCCTGATGTTGGTGATTTCACTGTCGAGTTCTACAATTTCCGATTCCAGCTGGGTTTGAGCGGTGGTTTTCTGAAAGTTCAGAATGAAGCTGAAGGTCGATCCTTCACCCATCTTGCTCACAACTTTAATAGTGCCTCCCTGTGGTTCCACCAATTGCTTCACAATGGCCAGGCCCAAACCGGTTCCGCCGTAAAGCCTTGAGGTTCCGCTTGATGCCTGCTGGAAATTTTCAAAGATCTTTCCTATTTTATTTTCCGGTATGCCTATACCGGTATCCTTAACGGAGAATTCGACGGTTGCCTTCTCCTCATCTTCATTCAGTAAACGCACCGCAACCGTAATAGATCCTTTGGTTGTGAATTTAACGGCATTGCTAACCAGGTTTAATATGATCTGGTGTAACCGAACCGGGTCACCAACCAATATCTCCGGGATCCTTCTGTCGTATTCCTTTATGAGTTTCAGGTTTTTTTCCTGGATTTTTGTTTCAAACAAATGGAGCATGGCTGATATCGACAGGGCCATTTTGAATGGGGTTTGCTCAAATGTCATTTTTCCGGCATCAACTTTTGCCAGGTCCAGGATGTCATTGATCAGTACGATTAAAGCATCGCCGCTCATTTTTATGGCGGTTAAGTATTCATTTTGCTTGGATGTGAGTTCGGTTTTAAGCAGAACTTTCGTAAATCCGATAATGGCATTCATCGGGGTACGGATCTCATGACTCATGTTCGAAAGAAATTGCTGCTTGGCCTTCACGGCATTTTCAGCAATAATCGTGGCACTTTCGGCTTTTAATTTGGCTTCCTCAGCAAAACCTGTTGCCAGCTCGGCAAACACAATCGCCTCAGTTAATTCAGCGGCATTTCTTTTCTGATCGGTTATGTCCCTGGCAACCACCACCACTCCCTGTACGTCGCCACTGTCATTTTTATAAACAGATCCGTTGAACAAAACATCGGTCAGCTTGCCGTCCCGGATGGTTAATGGATAATCTGCCACAAAACCTTTTGCAAATACCTCCTGATACACTTCACGTGCGTTCTGAGGTTCGGTGAAATAGTCGAAGAAGTCCGAGCCGATTAAATTATCCCTGGAAACACCGGTAATGTTGGCAGAAGCATCATTCAGATCAGTGATTTTTCCTTCCAGATTGATCGTGAACAGCGGGTCCAGACTCGCTTCTATCAGGCTCCGTGAATATTGTGAGTCGAGTTTTGCTGAATTACTGACTGCTTTAAGCTCTATTGTAGCAATTTCCTGCTTTTTCTTCTCCTTGTTCTGATAGACCAGCTCCTTATCCGCCAAAACTAATTCACCTGCGCGCTTTGCTTTTTCTCCGATTTGAAAGGCAAGTTCCTTGTTGGCAATCACCAGCTCCGCAGCCCGCTTTCCTTTTTCGTCATTTTGAAAAGCAAGTTCCTTGTTGGCAATCACCAATTCTGCTGCCCTCTTTTCTTTCTCATCGTTTTGGAAAGCAAGTTCCTTGTTGGCGATCACCAGCTCCGCGGCCCGCTTCTCTTTTACCTGGTTTTGAAAGGCAAGCTCTTTATTGGCTTTGAGTAGCTCAATGGCCCATTTTTGTTCGCCAATATCCCGCGTTACAATTATAACTCCCTGAACGATACCTTCGCGATCCTTATACACTGTACCATTAAACAAAACATCGGTCAGCCGTCCGTTCGCATGCCGAAGGGTGAGGGGAGAATCAGTAACAAATCCTTTGGTAATAACCAGCTGCATTACCCTTCGGGCCTTTGCCGGTTCAGTAAAATATTCAAAAAAGTCGGTACCGGTGAGTTCCTCGCGGGTCATGCCTGTGATGCTGAGCATGGCACCGTTCATATCAGTGATAATTCCAACGGGACTGATTGTTATTAGCGGGTCCAGACTGGCTTCGATCAAACTGCTTGCGTATTGTGACTGAGGTGTGATTGTTTTGTCCATTTTAGTTTTGTGTGTTCGGATGCTCCAGTAAACCTATGTCCTCGATCGGATTTCTCCTCTTATCTTTCAATTTCTTAAAATGGGAAGGTGAAAGCCCTGTTACCTTTTTAAACTGATTGGACAGATGGGCTACGCTGCTGTAATTCATCTTCCAGGCAATCTCAGTGATGTTTAATTCGCCATAGATGATCAGTTCCTTGATTCTTTCAATTTTATGGGAGATAATGAAATGCTCAATCGTTGTACCCTGTACCTCGGAGAACAGGTTTGCCATATAGGTGTAATCATGATTCAACTTTTCGCTTAAATAATCCGAAAAATTCCTTTTGATCAGTTCATTCGAATGGTGCACCATTTCAATGATAACCGATTTGATTTTCTCAATCAGCATTGCTTTTTTGTCATCCATGAGTTCCAAACCGGAATTAATCAGCGAAGTTCTGATCTGCTCCCTCTGATCGCTCGTGATATCCTCCATAATGTCAACCACGCCCATGTCTACCACGATAAAGTGAAGTCCGAGTTTTTTCAATTCTTCCTTCACCACCATGATGCATCGGTTGCTGACCATATATTTGATGAATATTTTCAAGTTTCCATTTTTTTATACTCTAACAGGCAAAGATGATGATTGCAAGCCCTGTTGGTGTTACACAATTATTCAATTAAGTTACACAATTCACACTGTTTAACATGGGATTCATAACAACTGCACCTCCTCCCTGCACTTGCTGCACAGGTTCGGGCTCTTCTGGTCGATATCTTCCACATAGGTGCTTGAACCCATTACACAGGCCGGAACATGACAGTGAATCAACCCGAAAGTGTGCCCGAGTTCGTGGATAACCTCCTTGGTGAGCCGCTCCAGCAGAAGATCCTCGTATTCCCTTAATCCATAGCGCTCATTGCTGAGCCGGTAAATCGAGGCAATCGCGGTTCTTCCTCCCAAAAATGCCTGTCCGAATATATAGGTCAGAATCGGGATGAACAGATCTACATAAAACAATCCGAAAGTTTTCGAGGATTCTGCAGCATATTGTCTGTCAACTTCCTGCAACAGCAGATTGCCATTGTATTGCCTTCGGGCGGGATCATAAAATTCACTGAGATCAAAATGGCCTTCCCTGAAATGCACCTGGACATTATACTCGCGGGCTACGGAATGGGCAATCTTTTCGAGAAAATCATCCTCAAAATATCCGAATGAGATTAGTTCCACTCCTTTTTCAATCATGAGGCACAGCCCGTATTAAATTTGTTTAATGCATTATCAATCAATAGGCTTGAGATTGTATTTCTTGATTTTGTTGTAGAGGGTCACCCGGTCAACCTGTAATGCTTTTGCCGTTCGCGTTATGTTCCATTCGTGATTGGTCAGAATTTGCAGAATGTGGTGCTTTTCAACATCATCCAGGCTTTCCGTGGAATTGGTAATGATACTTTTTTGCAGTGGCAGGTCTTTCATGGTAATCTTCCTGCCGTTTCCAATGACAATGGCCCGTTCAACCATGTTCTCCAATTCCCTGATATTTCCCGGGAAATCGAATTCCTGCAAACGTTTTAATGCCTGGGCCTCGATGGTAACCGGAAGCCGGTTCATCGAAGTGCAATATTTTCTGATGAAATACTCAACCAGCTGCGGGATATCCCCGGTCCGGTCACGTAAGGGTGGAACATGGATGTTGACCACATTCAACCGGTAATACAAATCTTCGCGAAAAGTACCGTTCTCTACCATACTTTTTAAATCCCTGTTGGTGGCACATATGACCCTGAAATCTGAGGTAATCTCTTTATTTCCGCCAACCCTGATAAAGCTTTTTGATTCCAGTACCCGAAGCAGTTCTACCTGCATTTTGGTTGAAATCGTGGCAATCTCATCCAGGAAAATGGTGCCGCCATCAGCCATTTCAAACCGGCCTTTCCGATTGTACATGGCTCCGGTAAATGCTCCCTTCTCATGGCCAAACAGCTCACTCTCCAGCAAACTCTCGGTAAGCGCTCCGCAATGTACACTCACCAAAGGAAAGAATTTTCGGGGTGAATTGGCGTGAATAGCCCTGGCAATGAGTTCTTTGCCAGTTCCGCTCTCTCCGGTGATTATGACCGAAGAATTGGATTGGGCAACACTTTCAACCTGCTTCAGCACCATCTGAATTGCTTCGCTGGTGCCAATCAGATCTTCAACGTTTTCCAGCGATACCACCCGCTCCTTCAGCGATTCGTTTTCATCACTGAGTATGATCTGTTTTGATGCGTTCCTGATCAGATGGGATAAGTCGTCAGGATCAAATGGTTTGGTCACATAATCAAATGCTCCGTCCTTCAATGCCTGTACAGCGGTATCCACGGTTGCAAATGCCGTCATAACAATGACTATCGATTCCTTTTTCAGGGATTTTATTCTCCTCAGCATTTCCAGTCCGTCCATACCCGGCATTTTGATATCGGCCAGAATGATGTCGAAATTGTCGGATTCCAGCATTGTTAAGGCAGCTTTGGCATTTTCAGCACATTCAACCCGGTATCCGTCCTCGATAAACCAATTAAAGAGCGAATCACGCACCGATCGTTCATCATCGACGATTAAAATTGAGATTTTCTTTGCCATCATTCGTCTCCTTTATTAGTTACCAGTGGCAGGGTTATCGAAACGGTGGTTCCCTTTCCCGGCTCTGATTTTATATCAATTTTACCGTTATGACTCTGAATAATACCGTGTACAATCGATAATCCGAGTCCGATGCCGGCACCGTTGCTCTTGGTTGTGAAAAACGGCTGGAAAACATGCGGAATGTCCTCCGGAGCGATGCCTGCTCCGTTATCGGTTATCTCGAATTTTATGGTATCCGCATCCGGATTACTGCTCCTGAACACAACTTCTCCATTTTCAGCCACCGCCTCGGAAGCGTTGACCAGTATAGCCACGCATGCCTGCTTGATCTGATTGGGACTGCACCAGGTTAAATCATGAACCGCGCTGAAGTCTGTCAGAAAGTTGATATTGGCAATGTTGATCGGATGCGCCATCAGGTTGTATGTCTCCAGCAGAATTTCATTCAGATGCCTGGTTTCAAAATCATCCTGGTCCTTTCTGGAGAAATCCAGCAGTCCCTTCACAATATCCCCGCACCGTTTTGTTTCATCTTCGATGAGCTTCAGGTGCGTTAGCATGGATTTCTTTTTCTCGGGATCTATGTTCTCCGTACTCAGCTTTTTATGAACCAGCTTAGTGTATACCAATATCCCGGATAAGGGGTTGTTGATCTCATGGGCAACAGAGGATGATAGCTTTCCAAGTGATGCAATTCGCTCAATATTAATAAGTTCGTTTTGAACCTCGCCCAATTCTTCCGATTTTTTCTGGACTTTGTACTCCAGCTGTTTCGACCAGTTCTGAAGTTCCGTATTGGCAGTCTGGAGATTATCCAGCATATGGTTGAATGCATAGGAGAGCATTCTGATATCATCGAGCTGGTCCGGACTGACTTCCAAACGGGCGCTGTTATCCCCGGTTGATACGGCTTCGCTGGCCTTGATGATTGCGTTCAGCGGATTTTTAATGTTATTGCGCGTAAAAAGCACTAGAAATGACGCCATAAAAAGAGTCATCAGCGCAGCAAGCAAAAAGAATTCAGTCGATGATTTTTTAACGGCTGCATCAACATCTGCCAATGGCATCTTAATAAACAGGGAACCCAGAACCGCTTCATTCGGATCATGGGCATGACAGGCCTTGGAATTATAACAGGAGGGTTCGTTCAGGATAGGCGACCGGATCAGCAAATGCCGGGTATTGTTATCCGTTTGACTCATCAGGCATTCACTGTGGCTGTCGATGATCCGGTATGATTTCTCCTGTACCGGAAACATTGTGGCTAAATCCTTATGGCACCCCTTGCAATTGGGATCAATGTGGCCCTCCCTGGATTCAGAAAAGGAGGAATAGGCCAGATTGTCCTGATTATCATACATGTTAACATCATCGATCCCCGGCATTGTATTGATAACATCCAGCGTATTCTGTAGAGCGCTTCTGTTATTTTCAAGCATGGAATGGTATAAGGCCCCTTCAACAATTGACCCTATATTGCTTCCGTTCTGATGGATGACGGAGTTTATGTATCCGTCATTGACCGACCTGAAAATAACATTGTTGGATACAAGCAGGAAAATGGATAATATTCCGATAACCAGGACAACGCGGCTGTAAATCGATGATCGGAACCTGAGGTACTTTTTTCTTAAGGATGGACTTCCGATCCAGGTTTTGTTTTTTCCTCTTTTCAACATGCATATTTATTAATTCAAACATCAGACCGATGCTTGTAAATTTAGGCATTACCGATCAAAAAGTGTTGAATTATTCAATATTTCAGTCGTTTTTGCTCATAAAATTCTTCTGAAAGTCATGCCACAGTTCTTCGGGCATTTCCGCAAGTGTATTATCGCGCAGCTCACCTCCGTCCTGCAGGATTATACCAGAAGTTTCAATGGAGTTTCTTCCGGCCGACATCATCAGGAAATCCTTGAATCTTATGAGTTCCTTCGACATCCAGCTGGTGGCTTCGCCTGCCAGGTAGTACGACCGGGTTTCTTCCACCCAGTTGGAAGGAATTACCTGATAAATCCATCCTTTGCGGAAAGGATCTTCATTCATGATTTCCGGCTGTTCATTGAGCAAAGAGTTTGTGCACTTTACTTCTCCTGAAACAGGGGAGTACACCCTGAGCTGTTTTCCGTTGTGATCTATCTCGGCGAGCAATTCGCCTTTCCTGATGGAATCGCCGGGTTTCGCATGGTTGATAACCTTAATGTCACCGGTAATCCTGATCAGCATGTCGTCGAGCCCGATTTTGGCAATACCTGATCTTTCGAGATGGGTCCAGGTATGGTTCCTGCTGAAGAAAAGCCCCTGGGGAATGCGCAGCGTAGCGGGCGACAAGGTTCCTGCAAGTTTTTGCAGTCTTCTGGTTTTTGCCTGCCTGTTCAGAATGATCCAGAAGGGGATCAGGATGGCAAAGAATGCAATGATTGCCAGATATTCAATCCCTTTTGTTTCGAAGATGTTGGAATAACTAAATCCGTCCATTTTAATATTTTTTAAATGTTTATTACTCTTTTTCAACCCAGGAGGGTGATTCACGCAATACGGGCATCCGCCTCACTACCCATCGGAAGATCCAGATCTCGGTGAAAATCACGGTCAAAGTGATCACAACTTCCATCCAGGATGGAACATACCGGATTGCTTCATCCCACCTGAATCCGATTACCGTTACGTTAAGCCGGTTGAGTATGACTCCCACCATGGTCATGATGGCGGCCACCTTGATCAGATTAATGTTTTTTCTCCGGTAACTGTAAACGAACAGTATCATGGGAATCAGCACAAAACCGATCATTTCAACCAAATACCAGTATCCCATAGGAGTATTGATAAGATCCCACCGTTTTTCGTGGATAAATACCAGGATCTGGAGGGAAAAGTAAGCGAACATGGCCCCGGCACAAATTTTCGATAACCCCTGGATAATGCCGTTCTGCGCGTGATGGTTTTTCTCAGAAATCTGGCTGAAAAACACGCGATGACTGATCGATCCTTCGAAAATAACCATCGAAAGTCCGGCAAATATGCTGGATATCAGAAACATGATCGGAATAAATTCGGAGTACCAGAGTGGATGGATCTTGTCCTTAGCCATCAGATATAGCGCTCCCAGTCCGGATTGATGCAGGGTGGATAGCGTGATCCCGAAAATCACCGCTGCAATGGTCATTCCAGATAGGATTTTGCGCGCCCGCCGTGCACCGAGCCACTCTGCCACGGCAGGAGAGAATTCAATCAGTTGTGCCAGCATGTACAGCAGAAAATGCCAGGCTACCAGGAATAGGACCGAACTGGTCCCGAAATTATTTCCAATAATCGGGTTGATCACATTCCATGGTCGGCCCAGATCAAGAAGCAAGGCCCCTGCATAGAATACATAGGCGAGAAATCCGTTTAAAACCGTGATCCTAACAATGGAATGGTATTTCTGGTTGTTGAGGATGTAAACAATGAAAGTGAGCACATAGGCGCCTCCGGCAAAGGCCACACCGGTAACCACATCAAAGCCGATCCAAAGGCCCCAGGGAACTTCCTGGGTGAGATTCGTGACTGAACCGATTCCTTTCCAAAACCGGATGACAATCAGCACCACCCCCAATATTATGACCGGAATGGAAATGATATTGAACGGTGTCAGCAACTTGTCTTTCGGTTTGAATTCACTGAGTATGAACTTAAAGATGGATTTTCCATCATTGTCTTTCGCAAGAGGATAGGCTGAGTTACTCATTTTCATCTCCTTCATTATGGTTTTTATTCTTGGTGGTTTCATGTATGCCCAGCAATAAAACGGGCAGCAATACGAATACGGAGGGAACGCTGTACAAAAATCCCTTTGATAATGCCGGATACGATTCCTGCTGAAGATTGGTCCTGAATCCCAGCTCGGCAGGCGGTACCTGTGCTACATACAATTCACCGGTTCCACCGGCTTCATGTGCCCCATAAATATAGTCCTGATAAACATCGGGCTGGTCATGAATGCGTTTCTGCGCTTCATGCAGCAGTTCCCTGCGGGTTCCGAACGTTATGGCTTCGGCCGGACAGTTTTCGGCACATGCAGGCTTCTTTCCTTCCTTGAGGCGGTCATAGCACATGTCGCATTTTACAATCTTTGGATTGGCACTATGGAACTCAAATTTTGGAACATCAAACGGACAGGAAACCATGCAGTAACGGCACCCCATGCATTTATCGGCACGCCAGATAACCGGGCCTTCCTTGGTTTTATACATGGCCTGGGTGAGACAGGCAGCTGCGCAGGCCGGTTCATTGCAATGCATGCACTGCTGCTTGCTGTATACCTCCCCTTTCGAAGTTTTGAAAGCATTAACCACCGTACGGCAGTTTTCATTTGTTTTCCGGGTAACTCCCGCTTCCGGAACATCAGTAGGTGCCGGATAGCCATGAGCTTCGGCACAGGTGACTTCACAAGTCTGGCAACCAACGCAGCGGGTTGAATCATACAATACTCCGTAAAATTCAACGTCGCTTTTGCTTTTAGGGGCGGCCCCCAAATTCTTACCCAGGGCCAGGGCAGTTCCGGTTAACCCCAGCGTTTTCATAAATACTCTGCGATCTACTCCCATGATTTCTTGTTTTTAATTATTTGGTTGCCTCAATAAAATTGGTCTGGAATTCTTCCCATACTTCTGGTCCGAGATTCTCCAGTAAGTGATCTGTTATTTCACCTCCATCCTGAAGAATAACATATGCATATTCAGGTACATCAGGTTTTATGGCATGAGCCAGGAAATCCCGTAACCTTGAAAATTCTTTCTTCAGCCATTCTGAATATTTTTCCGACATAAACAGGAACTGGGTTTCCCGCATCCAGTTAGTTGGCTCCATCAGGTATATCCACCCTTGGGTGTACGGTGCACTGTTCAGTAACGACGGATCAGTGAACAGGATCAGGTTTTCATCCCTGATGATTCCCGAACAGGGTGAACTGATGGTTAATCGCTTGCCATTCTGAATGATGGTGAGTACCGGTTCTCCTTTGATGACCTTGTCGCCGCGATTTTTCAGCTTGATGCTGGTGATCTTCCCGGTAACGTGCTGCAGGAAATCATCGATCCCGACTTTCACGGTTCCATCTTTTTCCATGAATGCCCAGGTATGGGTTTTATCGAAAAAGAGACCTTTGGGGATTTCCATGGTATGCTGGCTGATCGAATGAACCGAATGCTGTGCGGTTTTCCGGATTACCGGACTGTTTGCCCGCCTGTACCTGAGAATAAATGCGATAACCGCTGCAATGAATATCAATCCGGCCAGGATGGTAATGATCAGCTGGGTATAATTAATTCCGTTTGAGGTTTTCGTGGTCAGAAAGACAGTCGGCAGCCGATCGATCTTCGAAAGCCGCTCCGTATTGTTCAAACTGTTGAATCCGGTCATATCGAGGAATTGCTGTCCGGCCGACAGAACATATTTCAGGAAAGCAACTTCTTCGTCACCGGTTGGCTTAACCGGGGCAATTACATATAAATTCCTGCAAAGTTCTTTCGGATATTTCCCGATCCAGATTCCTCTTGATAAGTCGGTCACATTTTCATAAATCTTCTCGATATAATCCATCCTGCCATTCGCGTTCTTGTCGATGGGTAATAAACTGATCTGATTAACAAGGTTCTGGCCCGAGAGATCAGTAATATCAGCCAATTTACAAAAGCCGATTGCCATCGGATCATTCTGTATGGCAGCGATCATTTCGGGTCCGCCTGCTACTTCCGTTGATCGGATCATATTTGAATTGATCCCGGCGAAGTTCGCCAGCGTGGATTTTATGGATTCATCGCCCGGCATATAAAAATTCACCGGTACATTCTTTCCGCCTTCCAGGAGGTTGGCCCAGGTATGCTGATCGGGTGAATTGAAAAATCCAGCAAACTCTGCCGCAGATATCCCCTGCCGGATAATTTCCGCAAGGTATGGATTGGATGAATTCATAACCGGTACAATAGCATCACGGCCGATCACCATTTTCCATTTCGATCCGTCGACCAGGGCAGGGTTGGATTCATTTGAAATAAAGGCCAGGTTATCTCCCGTACCGGTGGACAGGTCCCCCGTTTGATCGGCCAGACTAACCACATTGATTTTTATTTTCGGATTGATCACCGAGTATTCACTGGCCCATCCTGTTGCCAGTTTAAACAGGTCGGGTGTGCTGGAAATGGTCATTGACCCTTTTACATCCGATGATTTCTGCTCATCTCCTCCTGAATTGAGAAAATTGCCTGCCTGAGATGAAAACATCAGGGTGGCTCCGATGAGTACTAAAACTAACTTTTTCATGGCCTTTAAATTTGTGTTCATTATTCCTTTTTAAACAATTCAAATCAGGCAATTCAATTACCTTGCCAATTGTTATAAGTATCAGAATAACAGAATGATAGGATGTAAGGCGATGAAATTAGCAACACCAGAATTGTAGAGAAATTCTACACAAATTTTGACGAAATGGGGCAAAGTATTAGTACACAGACAGATATAATGAGTGTGTAAATATTCAACAGGTGATGAAAAAATCTACAATGCTTCTGAAAAGCTTATGTGTGTTGGGGCGCAGGGGAACCTAATTTTTGATGTGGGTCAGAAACCAAGCATAAAGTTCCTCCCCCGGATAAACCATCCAGTGCAGCCAATGCCCAACCGCAGGCTCGGCCTTGAATTTCAGATCCGGGTTTTTCCCTTCCAGTTTCCTAACCATCTTTTCAGTTTCTTCAAAGGGAACCACGTCATCAATCTTTCCGTGAAAGGCCCAGACAGGGATGTTATCCAACCGGTGAACTTTCTTTTTGATAAAGTTTGATTCGCCATGCGTAAATCCGCTGATGGGTGCGATGGCTGCAAATTTTTCAGGATATTTTTCGGCCAGATACCAGGTGCCGGAGGCACCCAGACTCAGACCGGTCAGATAAACGCGGG
This sequence comes from uncultured Bacteroidota bacterium, assembly GCA_942493265.1. GTDB lineage: Bacteria > Bacteroidota > Bacteroidia > Bacteroidales > UBA12481 > UBA12481. Next base: position 4,233,079 of record OW818688.1, on the reverse strand, counting down.
TGGGATCTATCCGGTAATGCTGCGTGATGTCTCTGAAAAATTCTTCGAACCACTCCTCGGTCGACCATCTTAAATGCAGCGGACAAAGGGGTGAAATGATGATGAACGGAAACTCCCTGCCCCGGTAAACCTGATCCGGAATGCCGGAATCGTACAGCCGTTTTAAAACGGTACCGCGCTGTGATCCTCCGTGTAAATAGATAATCAGCGGCCATCGTTTTAAAGTGTCGGATTCATATTCCTTTGGGAGATTCACCAGATAGGGGTAGGTAACCTTTTTTGGATTCTGATTCACCCCTTTTTTATAGTTTAAATCATGTTCAGGCACTCCCTCCGGGGTCCAGTAACGAACACGGCCATGAAGCTGCCCTTTCTTTCGACCTTCATCGGCCTCAATCCGGCCATTCTGATACCACCACCGGTCGCGCCCGTGTGCGAGTCCGTTTTTGAAAGTTCCGGAGAATTTTATCTGGCCATTCTCATACCATTGATTGTATGGTCCCTGTTTGGTGTTGGTCAGGTAATTGCATTGCCAGCTTTCCTTGATGACCGGGTCGAAGCTACTGTACCAGGCTTCCATTTCGATCTGTCCGCCCGGATAATAGTCTCTTACCTGGTATAGTTTGCTGCTATTATCGAAGTCGATGATACGCTTATAAACGATGGTATCATTTTTCGACCGGCCATACCGTAAATAAACGGTGTCCTGCGACTGACCCAGTCCGGCAGTGAATAGCAGAACCACCAGCAGAATCCGGCAACTCATATAGTTCGACCTTTACTGATCCGGCAGATTTTCCGGCAATTGTGGAACGGTAAAATGAAATATTGAACCTTTCCCCTCCTGACTCTCTGCCCAGATCTTTCCTCCGTTTTTTTCGGTAAAGTCTTTGCAGATGATCAGCCCCAATCCGGTACTGGGTTCACCTTCAGTTCCTTTCCGACTGGGATGCTCATCCAGACGGAATAGTTTATCAATAATCAGTTGGTTCATGCCGATACCATTGTCGCGTATGGAAATTTCAATCAGGTTGCCGCTCACCGGCCTGGCCGAAACCATGATCTTTCCGCCCTTGGCGGTATACTTCACCGCATTGGAGACTAAGTTCCGGATAGTTGACCCGATCATATTCGGTTCTGCAAAAACAAACAGACCTGAGGGAACCTGGAATCCGATTTCGATTTCCTTTTTATTGGCTGATTCCATAACCAATTCCAAACTTTCATTAATCTTCGGCAGAAGCTCGAACCCTTTGGGTTTAAAGGAAGTTATCCCTCTCTGAATGCGCGACCATTCGAGCAGGTTTTCCAGCAAGCTGTATAAGCTGTTTGATGTATTCCTCAATATTAGGGCAATCTTGTGCACCTCGTCCTGACTCAGCTCGGCCAGGTCTTCAACAAGCATCTGGGTAAAGCCGAGCAGTGCGGTAAACGGGCTGCGCAGGTCATGGGCCATGACGGAAAAGAATTTGTCCTTTTCGGCAACCAGTTTCAACAACTCTTCATTCTTGGTGATTACATCCCGCTGCGCCTGCTTGAGTTCAGTCAGATCAATTGTATAGCCTGCCAGCAGGTTTTTTTCCTGGTGATAAATCGGGTACTTGATTGTTGTGTAGCTCCGGTCATTCAATTCTTCATCCAGCTTTAATTCCCTTCCATCAGAAACAACAATCCAGTCATCTGCCGTAATCTTTGCGGCGAATTCCGGGGGGAACAGTTCTTCCATGGTTTTATTGACCATTTCGGAGCCTTTTACGCCTATCATGTCAATATAATTCTCACTGGCAATCATTACACGACTTTCGCTGGGAGCTACCTCTTTGATATAAGCATATATTGGGGAATGTTTTATGAAGAGTGTAAGCAAATCCTCTCTGGATTTGATCGAGTCTGTTAATTGGCTTCCGGTTGTATAAGTGTTCTTTCGGATGATCTCCTCAAGTTCAACGATTCTTTTCTCTAATTCTTCATAAGTCGGCATCACTTTTCTCATGACTAAACTTGTTTGCAAAGGTAAAGGGCAGGCTTTCGTGCCGTTAAAGTTAGCCTCTTTCACTGATTATCAGTATACATTACACAAAAAGATTACCCTCGTATCCGGCCAACGAATTCCCTGCAAAGGGTTTCAATGGTGCTTGCCCGGCCGATTTTTGATTTTTCAGCCGATCTCAATACTCCGAAACCCTCGTTCAGGTGCCGGATAAAGGCGGTCCCGATAATCGCTCCATTAGCCTGCCGGCAAGCCATCTCAAATGTTTCATGGTCATGTATGCCAAAGCCGATCAGGGTGTTTTGCCCTTTCAGATGTGCGACGGCACTCAAGTCCTCTTTTCCTGCAGCGGAATTGTTGCCGGTGGTTGAGGAGGACGACAACAGGTAGATGAACCCGCGACTCAGCGAAACCAGATATTTTGTTCTATCCGGTGAAGTTTTCGGGGCCACAAGGCAGATAAAATGAATGCCAGACTTTTCAAAAAGTGTCCGGTATTCTCTTTCATAAATTTCAGGCGGCAGATCGGGGATGATCACGCCATCGATCCCACATTCAACACATTGATCTATAAACCGTTCCATTTGATATTGATAAACGGTATTGTAATAACCCATCATGATTTTGGGTATGCTGCTGGTCTTTCTGAGTTCCCTGAGCTGATCAAAAAGGATGTCAAGATTCATTCCGTTGATTAATGCCTGATGGCTGCTCGCCTGTATAACCGGTCCGTCAGCAACGGGATCGGAAAAGGGAAACCCGATCTCAATCAGGTCTGCTCCGGCTTTTTCCAGACCGGAGATGACCAGCGCGGTATCTGCTAATTCGGGATAACCAGCTGTGAAATAAACCGATAGTATCGATTCTTTCTTGCGTATGAAAAGTTCGTCAATGCGATTCATGGTCGAAATATTTACTGTAAGTATCCATATCCTTATCGCCGCGACCGCTTAATACGATCACAACCTGCTCATTCGGGTCCCAGCTCAGTTTTGGAAGCAGGGCCAGCGCATGTGCCGATTCCAGCGCAGGGATGATGCCCTCAAGTCGGGTGAGTTCCATGGCGGCATCCAGTGCCTCCCGGTCCGTTACCGGCAGGTATGTGCATCTGCCGGTTGCCTGAAGATGAGAATGCAACGGACCCACTCCCGGATAATCCAGTCCTGCCGAGATCGAGTAGGGCTCAATAACCTGGCCATACTCGTCTTGTATGAGCTTCGATTTGCTTCCGTGTAGTATGCCTGTCCGGCCCAATGCCAGTGTAGCTGCGGTTTCACTGGTGTCAATACCCATCCCGGCCGCTTCTGCACCGATCAGCCTGACTGCCGGATTATCCAGGAAAGCATAAAAGCCGCCTGCCGCATTACTGCCTCCTCCAACGCATGCCAAAACATAATCCGGATAATTCCTGCCGGTCCGGGCATTAATCTGAACCGATATCTCATAACTGATAACCGATTGCATCCTGGCTACCAGATCCGGATAAGGATGTGGCCCAACAACGGATCCGATTATATAATAGGTATCGTCGGGATGATTGATCCAGTCACGCATAGCCTCATTGGTGGCATCCTTAAGCGTTTTATTGCCCGATTGTACCGGGACTACCGTGGCTCCTAGCATTTTCATCTTGGTTACATTCGGCGCCTGACGCTCAACATCCAGAGCTCCCATGTATACAACGCATTCAAGCCCTTTCAGCGCACACACGGTGGCCGTGGCAACCCCATGCTGCCCCGCGCCGGTTTCGGCGATAATCCTCTTTTTGCCCAGTTTTTCTGCCAGCAAAACCTGCCCGATGGTGTTGTTGATCTTGTGAGCCCCGGTATGATTCAGATCCTCACGTTTCAGGAAAATGTTGGTGCGGTATTTTTCAGATAACCTTTTTGCCAGATAGAGTGGGGTGGGCCGGCCTGAATAGTCGCGTAGCAACTCATGAAATTCATCCCTGAATTCTTGGCTTTCAATTATCCTGAGGTAGCTGTCGCGCAATTCTTTGATGTTGGGTACCAGCATCTCCGGAATAAAAGCACCTCCGAATTCACCATAGTAGCCATCTTTATCGGGGAAATATTCTGGTTTATTCATGCCTGAAGTTTTTTAAAAAGGTTTGCAATAATTCAATATCCTTGATTCCGGGCGCAGTTTCAAACCTGGAATTCAAATCCACCCCGGCAAATTGCCGGTGATCTGGAAATATCTGCGTTTCAGAAGATATCCCCCCGCTAAGAAGGAAGGGCGTATCCCCCTGGTAATTTTTTAAAATTTCATGGTCGAAAGGCTGGCCGGTGCCACCAAATTTCGGACTGTCGCTGTCGAACAGGAAATACCGGACCAGCCCCCGGTAAGGTTCCGTTTCCTGAAAATCAAATCCGGGCCGGATGCCAAAGGCCTTGATAACCATTTGGTTGCAATTTTTGAGTTCCTCACAGTATTCCGGGGTTTCTGTCCCATGCAACTGGATGACATCCAGCCGGATCCTGTTTGAGATTTCACGGATCCGCGCAATATCCGAGTTGACAAAAACTCCCGTTACCAACGGACGTTCATGAAGTTTATTCAGGAATACAAGTTCTTCAGGGTCAGATATATATCTCGGAGATCCCGGATGAAAGATCAACCCGATAAAGTCGGGCCTCAGCCGGATTACTTCAAGGATATTCCCGGGATCGGTAAGACCGCATATTTTGACTAGCCCGGCTTTCATTTTTGCATTTGGTTTAGCTGGGAGATAAAGGTGTGGCAGGCAAATGCCGGATCATCAGTCGACATGAACTGCTCTCCAATCAAAAAACCTTTGTATCCGGCTTGTTTTAACAGGAGGATATCAGCAGGATGGCGGATGCCACTTTCTGAAATGGCCGTTATGCCATTGGCGATAAATGGTGCCAATGACAGCGAGATCTCCAGTGATACACTGAAATCTGCCAGGTTCCGGTTGTTTACCCCCAATATGGTGATCTGGTCATTCAAGTGCCCAAGTTCTTCTTTTCCATGTATTTCCAAAATGGCTGCCATCCCCAGCGAACGTGCAAGTGTTGCAAAATTCAACGTTTCAGCGGGAGTTAAAATGGCGGCTATCAGTAATATGGCATCCGCACCAATCGATTTGGCTTCAATAATCTGATACGGATCTACTATGAATTCCTTCCGCAAAACCGGACAATCATTTACCTCCCTTGCCTTCAACAGATCTTCAGAGTTTCCGCCGAAAAAACGGCTGTCGGTAAGAACCGATAGGGCTGCTGCTCCGGCCTTAATATATCCGCGGGTTACCTCGGCCACATCCGAATGGGCATTGATCATGCCTTTCGACGGGCTTTTTCGCTTGAATTCAGCGATAATTCCGGTAGATCCGTTTTGTAGGATCCTGTCGGTCAGTGATACCGTTTTTCGGTCAAATAACGCACTGTTCTCCAGCTTATTGACAGGGTAGATCTCTTTCCTTCCTGCTACCTCGGTACGCTTGAAGGCTGCTATGGTTTCCAGTTGGTTCATCGTTCTAAAGGGTTTCAGGAATCAGCTTCCTGAATGATGAAAGTGCTTTCCCTGATTCCATGGATTCTTTTGCCATGGCCAGGCAATCATCAAGCGGCAGTTCAGGGTGTAGGAGGGTTAGCGCCAGACCGGCATTGGCCACAATTACATTTTTTTCTGATTGGGTGCCATCTCCGGAAAGGATGCGCTTGAAAATGGCAGCAGATTCTTCCACTGAATCACCTCCCGATATCTCTTTGGGATCGATCCGAGAGAATCCCAGATCGGCGGGATCCATAATCTTTTCACCTTGTTTGGTGATCAGCTGGAAAGGCGCGGTGAGTGAAATTTCATCATACCCATCCAAACTGTGGATGATGGCATAATTAACATCAAGTTCCTGATAAAGATAGTTATACATGCGAGCAAGCTCCAGACTGAATACACCGGCCATTTGGTTTTGCGGTGACGAGGGATTGATCATCGGTCCCAGGATATTGAAAAAAGTTTTAATTCCCAGCTGGCGCCGCACGGGAGCGATGTTTTTCATTGCCGGATTGAAGAGCGGAGCATGCAGAAAGCATATTCCGGCTTCCTCGATTTCCTTTTTCAGCTTTTCCTGATCGTTGGAAAATTTGTATCCGAAATACTCTAATACATTGGAGGATCCGCAGGAGGATGAAACCCCGTAGTTGCCATGTTTGGCTACTTTTGCACCGGTTCCGGCAACCACAAAGGAGGTCATGGTTGATATGTTGAAGGTGTTCTTGCCATCTCCGCCGGTACCGCATAGGTCTATGGTATTGTAATCGGACAAATCAACCGGGATGGCAAGCGATTTCAGCGCTTCCCTGAAGCCGATCAGTTCCTCGATGGTGATGCTCCGCATCAGGAATACCGCCATGAACACGGCCATCTGGGTTTCATTTACCTGTCCGGATGCGATTTGCCGCAGAACCTCTTCAGCCTGCTGCCTCGAGAGGGTTTTATATTCAAAGAGTTGGTGAAGTATGTCTTTCATTTTGTCGGTTGTCTGTTATCTGTTGTCGGTTAGCCCTGTATCCAGTTGTTGAGCATGGTTTTGCCGTGAGGGGTAAGAACGGATTCGGGATGGAATTGTACGCCCCTGACATCAAATTTTTTGTGCCGCAGGGCCATGATGCGGCCGGTTTCATCGGTGGCGGTAATTTCCAGATCCGATGGAAGGTTATGTTCGTCGACTACCCAGGAATGGTAGCGGCCAACCTCGATTTTTTTCGGCAGTCCCCGGAAAAGTATCTCATCGTCGACCACAATATCTGTAGTGGTTGCCACCCCGTGAAAAACGGATGGCAGATTTAATAGTGTGCCACCAAATACTTCACCGATCGCCTGCATGCCCAGACAGATTCCGAGAATTTTCCTGGTTCCGGCATATTTCCGGATCAGGTCGTTCATGATACCGGCATCTGCCGGCAAGCCGGGTCCGGGCGAAAGCACTATCGCATCATATTTTCCCACTGCCTCCAGACTTATCTGGTCGTTCCGGATGACAGGAATCTCGCTGCCGGTGAGTTCCCGCAGGTAATGGGCTATATTGTAGGTGAAACTATCGTAATTGTCGAGCAATAAAATATTCATAATAGACTGATATTTATTTATTTACTGGTATCTGCCAGCCGGATGGCCTCCCGAAGGGCCCCCAGTTTGTTATTGACCTCCTGAAGTTCATTCTCTTCAACGGAATCGGCTACAATGCCTGCGCCAGCCTGAAAAATGAGATGGTTTCCGATGGAAAGGAAGGACCGGATCATGATGGCCTGGTTCAGGCTTTTATCAAATCCGATCTGCCCGATGCAGCCTCCGTAAAATCCCCGGTTGGTTTTTTCATACTGGCTGATCAGTTCCATAGCCCTCATTTTCGGCGCCCCGCTAAGCGTTCCGGCCGGGAAGGTGTCGCCGAGGAGCCTGAACAGTTGCGGATTTTCGGTCAGATCACCGGATACGCTTGAAACCATGTGGAGTACATGCGAGAAGAATTGTATTTCCTTGTAGGTATCTACTGAAACCCCGGTGGCATGACGGCTGAGGTCGTTTCGTGCCAGATCCACCAGCATTACGTGTTCCGCATTTTCTTTAGGATCCGCGGATAATTGTCCGGCCAGCACCCGGTCGTGGTCATCATCACCCGATCTGCGAAGGGTTCCGGCAATCGGTGCGATGGTGGCCTTACCGTTTTTAACTACCAGGTGAGCCTCGGGCGATGATCCGAATATCCGGTAACTGCCGTAATCAAAGTAAAACAGGTAGGGCGAAGGATTCACAGACCTGAGGTTGCGGTATACATTGAACTCATCGCCAAGAAAAGGCTGGTCGAACCGCCTGGAGAGCACAATCTGGTAAACATCCCCAACATGGCAATGGTGCTTTCCTGCCGATACCAGCCGGGTATATTCCTCATCGGTCAGGTTGGAATCGCATTCTCCACTTACTGTAAACGGAAAAAAGGAAAAATTCCGGTTGGTGAGCAGCGTTTGAACGGTTCCCAGAGTTGAGGGCTCATCGTCGAACCGGTTTTCAATCAGGGTGACGGTATTCCGGAAATGGTTGATCGCAATCAGGTAATGGTAAAGGTGATACCGGATTTCAGGGATCATCAGCGGATCGTTTTTGTCTTTGGGAGCCGGAACCGCTTCGAAATGGCAGGCGGCATCATAGCCCATGTATCCAAAAAATCCATTCAGACGGTTGCTTTTTGAGGCATCACTGGTTTCAAAAAGCGACACGAAATGATCCAGCATAGCCGGAATGTCTTTTCCTTCAATGGTTTCTGCGTCCTTGCCGGGAAATGACTGTTTCACCCGGCCATTTTCAACCATAATTCCGGCCAGCGGCTCCAGACAGATGAATGAATAATTGTCGCGGCCGCCATGATAATCGCTGCTTTCCAGCAATATCGACCGCGGAAACAGGTCGCGCACCTTCAGGTAAAGGCTCACCGGAGTGAGTGTGTCGGACAGGGTGGTAAGTGTATGCGTTCGTATTCGGTACATTGTGTTTTTTTTAGCGCTGGTAAATAAAAAAGCCCGTCGTGAGTACGACGGGCCTGTATAGAGTATAGGGCAACACGTTTTCTCACGGAAACCGGATCAGGTTACGTGCCACCAATTGTTAAAGTTCGAATTCTGTTTCATAGCGGTGCAAAGTTGAACAAGAGAATTGAGAAATGCAAATTAAATGTCAGTTTGCGGGATCAGACTTTCCGGGATACCCACAAGCTCCATCCCCGATCTGCCAGCCTTACCGCTGAAAATCAGGGATCCCGGTTTGCTGCTGAGCCGGATTTCAACATCTGAGTCAATGCTCTCCTTGATGTATCTTTCCATCAGCCCTTTTACCGGCGCTTTTAATTTTCCGGCTGTCTTTTGGCGGGCGGTGATTTCGAGCGTGAAATCCTTGTTGCCTAAAGAAACGTGAAGATCCTGATTATGAAGGTTAAAGGATAATATCCTGCTTCCGTTATAGGTGGCAAACCGATAGATTTTTCCTTCATGCAAAACGAATGCAATAAATCCTGTAAAAAAGCTTTTCCCCCAGGGGATTTTGGCAATTGAAAGCATTACCGAGGTTCCCTTACTTTCAAATGTGTTGGTATGCAGCCATATCCAGCTCTCCGGCATAGAGGTGCCCCAATCTTTTTCAATATACCCCCTGCCATCGGTAAAATTCATTTCGTGATCCTGATAGAGCAGCTTTCCAGCCACCCCATGATCGAGCGAGACCACCGCATGGTAGCATTCCATGCGGGGAACAAAGCTGTACCATCCCATGATCCCGGGTGCCCATAAGCGCCTGGGCCAGGTGACCCTGTTACTGAATTCAAGTGTACCGGAAAGGTATAAATCCTGTTTGTCAATGTTGAGTTTTATTCCCTCCGGGGTAAAAGTGCTTTCCCCGATCTGAATAATCAGTTTCCGGCGATCGGCATGGAATTCTGAAACGGGATATTCAAAATAATGTGTGGCACCGCTCATGCCATTGATAACCTGAATAAAAGCATGCGGGTTTTTTGCCAGCGAAATACCCGGAATGATGGATAATACCTCACTGAAATCTGCGGCCACCTGCTTGAAATACCAGCCTTCAAAATAGTTGGTCCGCCTGATGCTGCCCTGAAATATTTCCGGATGATAAATTGAATGAAGGCTCATTGAAGCAGGTTAAGTTTTTCTCTTATACAGATTGCCGCGCAGTTTGTTGAAACATTATTTCCTTTTGGTGGAGGCGAGTACCGCAATAACCATCACCAGCAAACCTCCCTCAACCATTACGGGGATTTTATGCCCGACACCGAACAGAACTCCGGTGAGAGTGCTTCCGATGAATGATCCGATATTCTGGAAAGTGCTGTAAACTCCCGTTACCGTTCCGCGAATCTCGCTGCCGGTGAGTAAAGTTACCGCCGCGGGAAGGGTGGTGTTCAGTGACATAAATCCTGCCATGAAGAAAAATGCGCTGATTATCAGGGAAATGAATGTTACCTTGAATAGAAGAAGAACAGCCATGCTGGCCAGCAGCAGCGAAAAACCCGATACCAGCACGGTGGTCAGCCTGCCCCTGTCGGCCATGATACTGCTTATTCTAAGAAAAGCCAGTGCCGTCAGTGTGGTCGGAACAAATATCACCCAGTTCAGATTGGTTTTATCCATTAATTCGAGGTGAACGGGAATGAGGAAGAAAAAGGAGGTCAGTACATAGTTCATCATCACTCCGGCTATCAGGTATCCCCAAACCTTACGTTGCCTGAAAACGGTTAAAATATCTTTTCTTTTGATCCCGGTTCGTTTTGCCGGAATATGCGCGGGCAGTGTGATCCTGATATAAATGATCACTCCGATAACCAGAATGAATATGGCCAGAAATATATCATTCACCGACATGAACCGGTGCAATACCGGTCCCACAATAAACGAGAGTATGCTGGCTATTCCCACAAAGATGCCCGGGTATGCCATTGCCCTGCTGCGGCGTTCCGGTTCTATCCGGTCACCGATCCAGGCAAAAAGGACGGTTCCAATGGCCCCGGCCCCCTGTACAGCCCTGGCCAGGATGAGCATCCAGATATCGTGTGCGAAAAAACCCAGAATCAAACCGATGGCATTGATCGACAGCCCTATGAGAATCATTTTCTTTCGGCCGTATCGATCACTCCAGTTACCATAGGGAATCTGAAGAAAGGCCTGCGTGAGTCCGAAAACTCCGATTGAAAACCCTACCAAACCGGGAGTATTTCCCTCCAATCCTTTCCCGAAAACAGCCAGGAAAGGCATAACCAGCAATAATCCCAACTGCATGAGGGCCAGTGTGATACTGATTCCCAGTAGAAACTCCTTTTCAGGGCCCTTGAAAAGCTTGACCTTCACTGATTTGCTTATTTGCTGATATTCAGTATCTCACCTTCCAGGAAAGTGATGGCTTCACCACCGATCTCCACCCTGCTGCCACGGTTACGGCAAAAGAGATCTCCGCCGCGTTCCGATAATTGCCGGGCCGTTAATTCAGTTTTGGCTAATTGCCGGCTCCAGTAAGGAACCATGGTGGTATGCGCCGATCCCGTTACCGGGTCTTCATTGATGCCAACCTGGGGACCGAAAAAACGGGATACAACATCAACCCAGTCTCCCGGGGCGCTGACGATCACCCCGCGGGCCTTAACTTTCCCCAGCTTCACAAAGTCAGGCTTCATGTTTTCAATAACTGACTGATTTTCATATATCAGCATGTAGTCCGTTTTGCCCAGATAACAGAACATGGGCTCATGCCCGCCAAGCGCTTCAAGCATTCCATCGGGCATCTCGGCCGGATCATAATCATCAGCCGGAAAATCAAGAACGTATCTTTTGCCTTCGCGGAAAGTCCGCAAGGGACCGCTGCGCGATGAGAATTTCAATTCCGGGCCGTCGAATCCCAGATGATGGTATAATACATGTGTGGTTGCCAGAGTTGCATGGCCACATAGATCAACCTCAACCAACGGGGTAAACCAGCGGATATGAAACCCTTCACCCGTTGGAACAAAAAATGCCGTTTCAGCCAGGTTGTTCTCTTTGGCTATCCGCTGCATGGTTTCATCATCAAGCCACTCTTCCAAAGGCACCACTGCAGCCGGATTGCCACTGAATAGTCTCGAACTGAATGCATCTACCTGAAATATTTTCATAGTTCTCCTCACAATCTTATTATCGGAACAACAAATTCCCAATTCATTTTTACCGGCGGATCGTTTGCCTCGGGGGTTAAAAGTAAAGAAAACCTGACTCCCATAGGGATATCCACCAGATTTAACCAGCGGGTATCGAAAATCAGTTCTGCCCCGGCGGAGCCCAGTATTCCGTTTGAATTCAAGTTTAAACTGCCTGGTGCCGAAGCATATCCGAAATCCGCATATAGCGATACACGTATGCGTGAACAGTAGAAAATGCCTAAAAATCCGAAATCCGGATAAGCCAGCGGCAAATGGTAGGAGCTCTGCAGGGTAAACATCCAATCATAGGCCGGAGTCTGGTAACCTCTTGGATACAGGAAAAGATCCATAAAACGGTACTCATTGTGATCTGGCTCATATTTCCATCCTGCACTCAATACCAGATTATGATTGGGCGCCAGACCGCGGATGGCAAAGTCGGCAATCGCCTGATACTGCATTCCCCGGGTAAAGGCGATCGAATGATTGGCTGTCAGTTCCAACCCCAGTCCAAGCGGTGTGGTGATATTCTGATATGCCCTTTTCTTTTTAATCGTCACACTGGCATTTCCTTCCAGAGCGCTGACTATAAAGGGATCACCCGGTGTGTTAAATCCTTCGGAGAGGTCCTTGACGGATATAAAGTTGTAGCCGATACCGATATTCGCCTGGCGGTAGAATGCCCCTTTGGTAAAGTTCAAGGGAACCTCCAGATTTAGTGAAATCTGATTGTCAACGGATTGTGTTACCCGGGACATGCCTTCCGTAAGAACCTCCAATATTCCGGCATGCCGGTAATATCGGGAGATCCCTGCCGACAGAACCGGATAGAACCCGCCATATTTAATGCTTGCATTATATCCCGGCGCCTCCTCGATATAATAATACCGGAATCCGCCTTCAAAATGGAGATTGTTCAGAACGTTGTCGGAGGTGATATTGAGTCCGGTGGAATAAACCGTGGGCGAAAGGCTCCAGCTGTGAATGCTGGCCGGATGTCCGAGCGGGCGATAAGGACCAGCCTCAGGTTTCAGGTCCGGGATTTTATCGAAAATATTTCCGCCTTCAGTCTGAAAGTAGCTGAAGTTGAACTTATCTGCACTTTTTTGTGATTCAGGATTTACCGGTTTCCAGAGCAAGGAGTCAACGGAGGCAGATACCAGACTGTATCCCCGGGAATGGTAATCTGTATAAACCAGCACTTTATTGTCGGGACTGATGGCTGGATAATACGCGCCGAATGTTGATCCGGTGAGCTGCCTGATAGACCCGTCAGCCCGTGACAATGAAAAAATATTGTTGATCCCGCTGAATCCTGAGGTAAACAGGATGGATTCCGGAGTTACCAGAACTTCGCCAATCACCTGATTATATCCGGAAGTTAATCCGGATATTTTGCCTGTTGATATGGATTGGCTGATAATCAGCATATTGGCCTCCGGTGTTCTGGCTGAACAGATTATACTGTTTCCGTCAATATCCCATTTTGGATAGGTGTGGATCAGCTCAGCGGGGTTGGGAAGGGTGTGCATGACTACTCCTGACTGGCTGTCCAGAATCTTTATTCTGGAAATTCCGGCTGAGTCGATTTCAACCACCGCTATCCGGGTGCCGTCAGGCGAAAATGACGGTGAGAAATACCGCTGTTTCCGGGTAAGGTAGATTTTCCTGGACCGGTCTGTCTGGTAGATTACTACATCTGAATAATTCTTTGCAGAATATCTTTCATCCCAGGTCACCTCTGTCCAGGTGATCTGTTTGCCATTGGCCGTAAAATAGGGGTCTGAGGATATTCCGGTTGTGCAAATCCTCCGCTCCGATCCGTCGCCGGCAATTTGGTAAATCGCACCGGTTTCCTTGTAGCTTTTCTTGTAAACCAGCAGGTTCCCGTTGGGTTGATATACCGGAAACCGGTAATCCGTAACGGTACGTGAGGGTTCTGATACCGTGGTAAATGGCGTGGTTTCAATATTCCTCAGGTCATTTGACCAGGTCTCTGTATAGTCGGCAAGAGCCTTTTTGTAAAACTGCCGGGTATTCAACCCGGTAAGCACCATCACCGCATCCGAAAAGGGATAAATGATTCCGTTCATCCAGGCTGTACGGGTGATTACCTTGGACCATAAGTCATTGCCGAATTTTTCCCTGCCATAACTGCACAGCAGGTATCCCAGTTCATACGCGTCAGGCACCATATCCCGATAGGACCCGTTCCGTGCCTTCATATAGGTGTAGTTCCTTCCGGTGAGCAGCAAACTCTTATATGGCTGCAGAAACGAAGGCATGCGCCCCCGGCCCTGATTCGATAGTGCCGTTTCAGTGGCGACTGCATCACCCTCGAAAAACCAGGTTGGGGTGGTGAGGTTGATCATGGTTCCCCAGCCGGCATCTCCGAATAACCACCAGGCGTATTTGGTGTATCCCTGCCGAAGGTTCATGTATTGCAGGGCATGCCGGTATTCGTGAACGGAAAGCATATCCAGCCATGAAAGCGTGCCAAGTGAAAACCCATCCTGGGGAGGGGTGGTGTAAAACTCAGAACGATAAGGCATTAAAGTTACGTACCCATTTGAAAGCACTCCCTGATTGTTGAGGATCAGATCGATTTTTTTCGATAAGGGTCCGATGCTGCTACGGTTTTTATCGTTTAAATACTGAATATTCCCGGCTACCCGGCTCGCCTGGAGTTCAAGCCCCTGCGGGAATATCACCCGCACAGCCGGAGTGTTGAACTGTTGCCATTTTATGCCCGGCTTAAATCCGCCAAAATCCTGCGCAAAGGTTTGGATCGAAAATAGATGAATGCAAATTATGGCAATCAGACAACAGAAGGTTTTTCTCAAAATAGCAGCTGGAGGCATCGTGGTCCGGGCTTGATTTAGCAAGCGAAGTTAATGAAAAGTTGATGAAGCAGCAGATTGAACTCCGCAACCTGTGGCTGATTAGCCGATGCTTTAGCCTTTTTGGAGCCGGGATTTTGGAAGTCTCAGCAGGGTTTGGTATTTTTCCAAAAAGGAACCCGAATTTTATTTCAATGAATCTGACTACGGAAAATATTTTATTGGTTGGCTCTATCCTGCTGTTCATTTCCCTGCTGGCCGGGAAAACATCCTATAAATTCGGAGTGCCGGTTTTAATCCTGTTCCTCGCTATCGGGATGCTGGCAGGCTCGGAAGGTATCGGCAAAATCAATTTTTCTAACCCGGAGACTGCCCAGTTTATAGGTATTATCGCTTTGAATTTTATTCTCTTTTCCGGGGGATTCGATACCGACTGGAATGCGATAAAACCTGTTCTCTGGCAGGGAATTACCCTCTCAACCCTCGGAGTATTACTCACTGCCGGGATTGTCGGAGTCTTTGTTTGGGCAATAACGGATTTTACCCTGTATGAGGGATTATTGCTGGGTTCAATAGTCTCTGCAACAGATTCTTCTGCAGTTTTAAATATTCTGAGATCAAAAAAACTGGCATTGAAGGGCAATTTGCGGCCCATTCTTGAGCTCGAAAGCGGCAGTAACGATGCCATGGCCTATATTCTGACCATCGCGTTTACCGGATTGGTGATTAATGAAGATGCCAGTTTGCTGGGTACGATTCCGCTGTTTTTTCAGCAAATCATTTTAGGGGGAGTACTCGGACTGCTGTTCGGGAAAATCGGTAAGGTGATCGTAAATAGCATTAAGCTCGATTTTGAAGGACTGTATGTTGTTTTGTTTATCGCGATGATGTTCTTCAGCTTTTCAGCCACAGATTTCGTTGGAGGGAATGGATTCCTTGCGGTATACTTGTGCGGCATTTATCTGGGGAACCAGGAGCTGATTCACAAAAAGAAAATAATCAAGTCTTTCGACAGTTTTGCCTGGCTCATGCAGATAATCTTGTTCTTAACCCTGGGATTACTTGTTTTCCCAAGCCAGATCCTTCCTGTTATTGGCATTGGCATGGTAATCTCAGTATTTCTTATTCTGATTGCACGACCAGCCAGCGTTTTTCTGAGCCTGCTTCCCTTTAAGGTCAGGAACCGCAGCCGGTGGTTTATCTCCTGGGTGGGTTTGCGTGGAGCGGTGCCGATCGTTTTTGCTACCTATCCGTTGATTGCCGGGGCCGAAAAGGCACAGATGATTTTCAATGTTGTGTTTTTTATCTCCGTAACTTCTGTGCTTATTCAAGGAACAAGTTTACCGCAGGTCGCAAAATGGCTGCACCTGATCTTGCCTGAAAAGGCCAAGCAACGCACCCACACCGATCTTGAACTGGTTGACAGTATCAAGTCTCTTCTCACGGAGATTGTAATTCCTCAGGAGTGCAGCGCTGTTGGCAAGCCTGTGGTTCAACTGGGATTGCCTAAAACTACCCTGATCTCTATGATTGAGCGCGATGGCAAGTATATTACCCCAAATGGGGCCACCATTCTGGAAGCCAATGATAAATTATTTGTGCTTTCTGAAACCCGTGAGGCTTTGAATAAAGTATTTGCCTGCTTCGAAATGACCGCATAAGGAAGAGCGATTGCCCTTCCTTACACGGTAATCCGGTCAGGCAATTTTATGCCATTTTTCCTGCTTGATCTGCCCGTCCACCGATACAATGATAAGCTTAACAGGTACCTGCCTCACGCATTGCGAAAGGGCCAGTTCAACCATCTGAAGGAGACCTGAGCAGCAGGGAACTTCCATGATCATGACGGTCATCATATCGATCTCACTCTCATCAATCAGGATCTTCAGTTTTTCAACATAAACTTCGCGGTTGGAATCGAGTTTCGGACAGGCTATTGCCAGTGTTTTGCCCTGAAGGAATCCGGGATGGAAATTGCCCAGGCTGAAAGCCGTGCAATCCGCAGCCATTAATAAGTGTGATCCCTGGAAATGACCCGCGCGCGGATTGATCAGGTGCATCTGTACAGGCCAGTGGGTAAGTGCTGAGGCAACCGGCCGGCCGGAGAATGGCTCAACCGGGATGGGTGCGAAGGTCTGAGTTTTTGAACCCGCACATCCGCATCCGCCACTGATCTCTTCAGCTGCATGACTGTGAGCGTGATGACCGTGATGCTTATGTTGTTCGTGATGACTACCGTGATCATGGTGCTGATGCTCCTCTTTTGCTTTTGCTCCTTTTCCCATCGGCAGGTTATGCACGGCTTCCAGCACATCATCCGCATTGTAATCCAGCTTATCCTGATTTTCCAGCATGAATTTTACCCCCTGGCGCAGAAATTCTTTTTCTCCATGCTCCTTCAGATGACCGAGATGGGCTATCATGGTGTTTTTCCCTTTGCCAATCATTTGATGCATCACCTTGATCTCATCGTATGGCTCGGCCTCGCGCTCCTCAATGGTAATGGCTCCTTCCGGACAATGTCCGATGCAGGCTCCGAGCCCGTCGCACATTAAATCGCTGACCAGACGGGCCTTCCCGTCGATGATCTGCAAGGCTCCTTCATGACAATTGGGTACACACAATCCGCATCCATTGCAAAGGTCCTCATCGATAGTTATAATTTCCCTTTTCATTTTTGTCTTATTTTGTGGCAAATCTATCTTCTTTTTTGGCAAAAAAATGTTACAATTGTTACAATATTCGTGATGTTATGAATTGGATCGAAAGTGCTTCCCAATGCCCCATATTAAAGGGGGTTCCGACTGATACCCTGCTTGAACTTTTTGAGAAACTGCAGTTTCAGGTGAAATCGTACAATAAAGATGAAATTCTGGCTATTCAGGGTGAGGAGGTTAACCGTTTGATGATTTTGCTAGCCGGCTCAGCCCGGGGAGAAATGACCGATTTTTCAGGTCATATCATAAAGATTGAGGATGTGCCTGCTCCGAAACCATTGGCCGGAGCCTTTCTTTTTGGCAATGAAAACAGGTTTCCGGTGGATGTGGTAGCCAATGAACCGGTGAAGGTGCTGGTGATTTATCGCAGCGAGTTTCTTAAGCTGCTGCGCATGAATGAAACCATTCAGATGAACTACCTGAATCTGGTTGGGTCAAAGGCCCAGTTCCTTTCGAAAAAGATCAAGTTCCTCTCCTTTAAAACTATAAAGGGAAAAATCGCACATTATCTGATCGGTCTCAAACAGGATCAGAATGCAACTATCAGGATTCCTGCCAGTCAGCAGGAACTGGCAGATCTTTTTGGCGTTGCGCGGCCATCAGTAGCCCGGGCACTTGGTGAACTTGAGGATGAGGGATTGATTGCCGCTCAAAACCGATCCGTAAAAATCCTCAATAAGCCCGGACTGCTGAAGTATTTGAATGAGTAGTACCCAACGGGTATTACTTAAGTAGCACCTCGTCAATAATTTTCTTGAAACGGGTTTTGTTCTCGGCGTGGTTGCTGCTGGCACCCGACGACATCTGTGGTTTGCCCTTCATCGGAACAACCAGGAAGGTAGGGATGTTCTTCACACCAAATAACCCGGCAAGCTCAGGCTCCTTGTCAATGTTGATCTTGTAGATATATACCTTTCCGGCATATTCTGATGCAAGTTCTTCCAGTGCCGGTGCTACCTTTTTACATGGTGCACACCAGTCAGCATAAAAGTCAATAATGGCAGGCTTGTCGCCCTTGTAAACCCATTCGGTTTTGTTCTTTTCGTAATCCATCACACGTTTGATGAATTCGCTCTTTGTAAGCGTAATGGGTTTGGATTCTGCTACGGGTCCGTTGGTTACCGGAACACTGGCAAAACTTCCTAAGGCCACCATCAGGGTGATCAGGATTACCGGAATTGATTTTCTCATTTTATTTAAGTAATTAATTATCAGAATTTAACGTTTCATTCAATCTACGACACAAATATATGTAGATATATGGATATAAGCATAAATCATGCCATTTTTAAAACGTTTACCGATCGGCAAAGTTGTCAGTTTTTCCTATTTTTTCAATAGAACTTCCTGAAAAAGCAGGTGTGAATGAGGATCCAGACGGATTTCACTTACCGGGAAATCTGCAGGAAGTACGATTTTGGTGGTTTTTTCACTCACCGGAACCTGATATTCAACCGAATAGCCGGGCACCGCAGGATCAGCAGCCGACGGTTTCCCACAAACCTGAACCGGCAGGGAAAAAGCAAAATTGAAATGACTTTGAGTCTGTTCAATGATTATTTCCACTTCGCCTCTCTTTTTATTCCAGGTCCATGACCATTGGATGTCAGGTTGTCCGGGAATTTCCAGCCATTGTCGGAAAAAAGCATTCAGATCCCGTCCGGAGACCTGTTCCATGACGTTTTGAAAATCGGCGGTCATGGCATTCTTGTCGCGGTAGGTGGCGTAAAAAGTGCGGATGCCATTCCAAAACAAGGTTTCACCCACCTCCTGCCTCAGCATGTGCAAAACCCAGGCACCTTTCTGATAGGAATTGGTGCTCAGCAGCTCCATGTTGTTGGTTATTGTAGTGTCAATCACCGGCTTATGCGTCCTTTTGTAGTACTCAACAACGGATTTCCGCATTTCCGCCATACTGGCATCCAGTTGCCTTCCGGGAATAAGCGAATCGGCATAGCAGGCTTCCAGGTAGGTTGCGAATCCTTCACTCAGCCAAACATGATGCCAGTCGTTTTCCGTTACTGCATCTCCGAACCATTGATGTGCAATTTCATGGGCCAGCAAACTGTGCAATTTATTCTTCCCGGTAACCGAATTCTCATAGTAAAAAATGCATCCTGAATTCTCCATTCCGCCAAACATGGTTTTTGACTGAACGTTTGCCAGTTTTTCATAACTGTATGGACCGATCAGATCCTGATAATAAGTCATAATGTCAACTGCCGGATTATAATCCGTAAAGCCTGCCTCCCGGTTTTGAGCATAAACATAGCTCTGTACCGGGGTCCCATGGGAAAAACCTGCTGTGGTCCAGGCGAAGTCTGCCGCTCCAAACACCATCACCTTAGTCGGGATCGGCACATTTTCCTTCCAGTGTGTGACTTTCTGGCGGCCCATTGCATCGCTTGTTACTGTATATTCTGACACAATGTACCCGTTACTGACCACTTCATAATTTTCCGGCGCAGTTATGATAAACTCAACCGTGGCCTTATCCGATGGATGATCCACGCAAGGCAGCCAGTTTCTGGCACGGTCGGGCCAGTTGTCGCTGAAAAAGGTGCGCTCCCCAAATTTGTTTTTCGAAATGATCAGTCCGTCGGCCGGAATGCCTGAATAATATACCGTGCAAATGAACACCGCAGAGGTTCTTGGTGTGTCCGGAATTTCTATTTTGAGCCGGTTGTTTTCATGGTTCCAGGTCAGTGGCTTCTCCTCCCACATTACCCGGTCTACACGCATACCTTTTCCCAACCCGCTGACTCCTGTAAGGTCGAGTGCGATACTTTTCGCCTCCATGGTTATGCCAGCTGAGATATCCGCTTTGCAATCGATGCGGTTCGTGCTGTCGTTCAGGTTTATACGGAAGCAGTAATGGAGAATGTCGATTCCCGGACTGCGGGGATATCCGTCCTTTGATAATCCCATCTCCGGGAGCATAAACATCAGGAACAGCGACGCGGCGGTGAACAGGTTTTTAATCATCGGTTAGGTTTTACGAAATCCGGCTCCAGTCTTTTACTTCACGTTTCTGCCGGGCTAATTGTTCAACAAGAATCTGATTTTCATTTGTTTCCAGCAACGGATCATTTTCAAGTACATCCTGTGCCACCCGTCGGGCATGTTCGAGTATCTTGGTGTCGGTCAGAAGATTGGCGATCGACAGGTTAAAGGGCACTCCACTTTGCTGGGTGCCTTCCAGATCGCCCGGACCCCTTAATTTCATATCAACCTCTGCGATTTCAAATCCGTCGTTGGTTCGTACCATGGTTTCAATCCGGGTTTTTCCCTCTTTCGAGAGCTTGAATCCGCTCATCAGGATGCAATAGGATTGATCGGCTCCGCGTCCAACCCGTCCCCTGAGCTGATGCAGCTGGCTCAATCCGAATCGTTCAGCACTCTCGATCATCATAACGGAAGCATTGGGCACATCAACCCCCACCTCAATAACTGTGGTGGAAACCATGATCTTGGTAATCCCTTTTACAAAATAGTCCATTGCTTTGGCCTTTTCTTCGGCTTTCATCTGGCCATGCAAAACGGATACCGCGTATTCCGGAGCCGGAAATGCCCGCGTAATACTTTCATAACCATCATACAGGTTTTTGAAGTCCAGTTTTTCCGATTCCTGAATCAATGGATAAACAATATAAATTTGCCGGCCCTGAGCAATCTGTTTTCTAAGGAATTCAAATACCACCAGCCGCTTGGAATCATAGTAATGCACGGTTTGAATGGGTTTACGACCCGGAGGCAGCTCATCAATCACCGATATGTCAAGGTCACCATACAGAGTCATAGCCAGCGTTCTCGGAATCGGCGTGGCGGTCATAACCAGGATATGGGGCAGGATATCATCAGCCTTTGCCCACAACCGGGCGCGCTGGGCCACCCCGAAACGGTGCTGTTCATCGATCACAACCAGACCGAGATTCTTGAATTGCACCGTATCCTCAATCAATGCGTGCGTTCCGATCAGGATATCCAGTTCCCCTTCGCGCAATTCTTCATGAAGGGAGGTACGGTGAGCATTTTTTGTGGACCCGGTAAGAAGCCTCACATGTATCGGAAGGTTGGCAAGCATGCGGGTAAAGGTCTGGTAATGCTGCTGTGCCAGAATTTCAGTGGGAGCCATCAAACATACCTGGAAACCGTTGTCGAGGGCAATGAGCATGCTTAGCAGGGCCACCAGGGTTTTTCCGCTGCCCACATCTCCCTGAAGCAGCCGGTTCATCTGCAATCCCGTTCCCAGATCCTTGCGGATTTCACGCATTACCCTTTTCTGCGCTCCGGTCATTTCAAATGGAAGATGCTCAGCATAGAACCGATTGAATAATTCCCCGATCTTCGGAAATACAAATCCCTTGATCTTACGGTTCTTGAAGTTCTTCTGGCGGAGCAGTCCCAGCTGGATCAAAAAGAATTCTTCGAATTTTAACCGGTAGCGCGCAGTTTTCAATGATTCCTGATCTTTCGGGAAATGCACATTCAGGATGGTATCATTAATGCCCGGAAATTTGAGCGTAGCCAGAAGAGTTGCCGGAAGGGTTTCCGGGATTTTGCCATATGTTTTTTGAAGCAGTTGATATTGAAGCTTGTGAATAGCCCTGGAACTCAGAAAGTTGGATTTCATTTTTTCTGTAGTAGGGTAGGCTGCCTGGTAAGTATACGGATAGGCCACCTGCTCGGTTTTCGCGGATTCCTCCATTTCAGGGTGCATGATGGAGTATTTGCCGTTAAAAATTGCTGGCTTTCCGAATATTACGTATTCAACGCCCAGCTTCACTGTTTGCTGAACCCATTTGATTCCCTGGAACCAGATCAGCTCCATGGATCCGGTGGAATCTTCAAATCGTGCAGTAAGCCTTTGACGGGGCTTCTTGCCGATCAGCTCCATGAACGTCACCTTCCCGCGCAGCTGGATCATCGCTTCAACTGAATTAATCTCACTGATGGTGTAAAAGCGGGTGCGGTCGGTATATTTATATGGATAATGACGCAGTAGGTCCTCGAAGCTTCTTACTCCAAGTTCGTTAAACAGCATTTCGGCCCTCCGGGGACCAACGCCGGGCAGGAATTTTATGTCTGATTGAAGCAGGGAATCCATTGCGCACGAATTTAGCAGTTATCGCCGGCTTTGTTAAATATTGTTAATAATTCCGCAATAATACCATAATCATGATTTACCGGATAATTTTGTACCCCAAACCGCTTTGATTATGGAACAAATGATTTCCCTTAAGGGACTCGTCAAAAATTATATGGTAGGAACTCAGGTTGTGGAAGCCTTGCGCGGAATCGACCTGGTGATAAAAAAGGGTGAATATGTTGCCATAATGGGCCCTTCAGGATCTGGAAAATCTACCCTGATGAATATTCTGGGCGCCCTGGATACTCCAACAAGCGGTCACTATTTTTTGAACGGCACCGATGTCAGTCAGATGGTTGATGATGAACTGGCAGTAATCCGAAACAAGGAGATTGGTTTTATTTTTCAAACTTTCAACCTCCTTCCCCGCTATGATGCGCTGGAAAATGTTATCCTTCCATTGATCTATGGCGGAATTCCCAAACATGAGCGTCGCGCCCGTGGACTGAAGGTGCTGGATAAGGTTGGCCTTTCCGACAGGGTCACCCATAAGCCTAACGAACTGTCCGGCGGACAGCGTCAGCGCGTTGCTGTTGCGCGGGCTTTGGTTAACAATCCTGCCATTATTCTGGCGGATGAACCTACCGGAA
Organism: uncultured Bacteroidota bacterium; assembly: GCA_942493265.1. Lineage (GTDB taxonomy): Bacteria > Bacteroidota > Bacteroidia > Bacteroidales > UBA12481 > UBA12481. The sequence goes on along the minus strand of OW818688.1, from coordinate 4,210,093 downwards.
ACCTGGATTCAAAAACATCTGTTGATATCATGAAACTCATCGGAGATATTCATGAACAGGGCAATACTATAATTGTAGTCACACACGAAGAGGATATCGCCCAGCGGGCACAAAGAATCATCCGTTTGCTTGATGGTCATATCGAGAGCGATAAGCCCAACGAACGCAGAATTGTCTAGTTATCAACATTCTTTTGAGGCTATTGCATATTATGGGAATTAATTTACATTTGCGGAAAATTAGCCCCTAATAATCTACAGATATGTATTGGACACTTGAATTAGCATCCAAACTGGAAGATGCTCCCTGGCCAGCAACCAAGGATGAGCTTATCGATTTTGGCATTCGTTCCGGAGCGCCTCTCGAAGTGATCGAAAATTTGCAGGAAATTGAAGATGAAGGTGAAATCTATGAAAGTATAGAGGACATCTGGCCTGATTACCCCAGCAAGGACGATTTCTTCTTTAATGAGGAAGAATATTAATAGTTGAACGGGCACCGAAAGGTGCCTGTTTTATTTCCATACCCTGATGTCATCACGGGTGAGTGGTCGTTTGTCCCCCTGCCACTTAAATCCCTCCAGATATAAATCTTTCTCAGTCAGGTCCTTTATTGGTGTCAGCCTGGAATCCGGATCCGTAATGGAGGCAATCCGGTCGACTTTTCCTGAAATAAAATAGATTTTAATAATACTGCTTAATACCTTGTTCTGGCCGATGAATTGCTCCCCGTCTTTCGGGTAGAAAAGGGATTCGCCATTGCCGGTTACATCTACATGATTCAGCTGGTCAGAAACAAAATATCCGATTATTTCTTTTCCCTTTATCTGATTAAACTTAATGCTGTCCTCCTGCGTAATCATAAAGCCCCCGCTCTTCAATTCCATCTGCTCTATTACCTTTGTCCCCAGCCGGATACCAATCGTATCTGCCGATAACTGATTGTTATTCTGCCAGATAACCGGTTCCTTGAATAATTGTATCAAACTGTCGATTACCAGGTAATCAAGTGAATCACACCGCCCCTGTATATCTGCCCGGTAAAACTGAACATGCGGATACGCCTGAATACGCCTGGATTCACTCACCGTTTCCCGTGTTGATATCAGCGTATCGGAATGCAGGAACAAACTGTCCTTTTCGCCGGTCATGATGTATAGCACATCCTCTGTGATCTGGAACCGGTTGTTGCCTTCATCGTAAAACAGATGCTCCCCGTGAATAATCATGTTCTCCACGGTGTCCTTCAGGATAACATTCCGGAAAGCTTCGGTGAAATTCCCGTTCTGATTGTATAACAGACTGTCGGTGTGCAAATTCTGCTGCCGTGCCTGCATGTACACATCTTTGGAAAAGGTGGATGTTTTGTTCCGGGTATCCAGATAGCCGCGGTTGCAGGCTATATAGTTTGAATCGCTGAATATCTCCGAAGGGCCTTCGAACCTCATGGTCTCAGTTTTGGAATTATATCTCAGACTGTCGGTAAAGAGGGTATTGTCGGGATTGGTGAGCGATACATTATCCTTAAACACAAATTCATCCAGCTTTAAATAATAGTATCCCCAGAAACTTTCCACCACATTTAAACTGTCGATGATCTGGCCTCCGCCATAATATACGGCCGTTTCATCTTTCATATCGTAATCGAGCCTCGGAGCCTTTAGTGTCTCTTTCCCATTGTCCATCAGAACATTACCCTCTAACCGGGCAAGTTCAGTCTGACCGTTGTAATCGAGCTTCTTTGCCCAAACGTGAAGCGTGTCAGCCTTGATGATATGGACACGGCTGAATCCTTTAAATACATTGGTTGTTTGATCCAGATAGGCACTGTCGCAGGTAAGCGTCAGGTTGTTATGCTTCATCCACACATTCCCGATCAAACGCGTAATGCCATTACCGATTGACGGGTCAACAGTGGTCAGTTCGGCGTAGAAATCAACGATCTTGGTTTCCTGGGACTGCACGGCCAGGTTTGATGACAGCACAATGGCTGTCAGGATCCACCATTTATGCCAGCATCTCATTGATAATATCTTCAACCGAAATTCCCTTTGCTTCGGCTTTGTAGTTCCTGATAATCCTGTGCCTCAGGATTGCCGGAGCAATCGCCCGCACATCCTCAATATCGGGTGAATATTTTCCGTTTAAAACTGCATGTGTTTTGGCTCCGATAATCAGGAATTGTGATGCCCTCGGACCTGCACCCCAGATCAGGTTGTCCTTGGCCATAGGATGGGCCAGGGGACTGGTGGGACGGGTTTTGGAGGCCAGGTTTACTGCCCATTCAATTACACTGTGGTTTACCGGCACCCTGCGGATAAGATCCTGGTAAAAGAGGATCTCTTCTTTCGAAATTACCTGATTCAGGGTAGCTTCCGTATCAGAAGTCGTTCTCTTCACAATAGTGATCTCATCCTCAAAGGCCGGATAATCCAGCAGGATATTCAACATAAAACGGTCGAGCTGTGCCTCCGGCAACGGATAGGTGCCTTCCTGCTCGATCGGATTCTGTGTGGCCAGCACGAAAAAGGGATCCGGTAATCCATAACGGACACCACCGGATGTAACGGATTTTTCCTGCATCGCTTCCAGCAGGGCCGACTGGGTTTTCGGCGGGGTCCGGTTAATCTCGTCGGCCAAAATCATATGAGCAAACAATGGCCCTTTGACAAACTTAAACTGACGGTTCGAATCCAGGATTTCCGTTCCGATAATGTCAGATGGCATCAGGTCGGGAGTAAACTGGATCCTTTTAAAATCCAATCCGAGGATTTTGGATATCGTGGTAACCAGCAATGTTTTGGCCAATCCGGGAACACCCACGAGCAAGCAATGCCCGCGGCTGAAAATGCTGACCAGCACCTCTTCCACTACCTGATCCTGACCAATGATAACCTTTCGGATCTCATTGAAGAATTGCTCGTATGAGACCCTTAATTTGTCAACTGCTTCTTTATCGCCCATATTACTTCACCCATCCTTTATGTTCAAACTTACAGGACTGAAAATCCTTGTCAATGCGGATATACATCGATTCCTGCTTCTTTTCAATCCACTCACTGATTGTCTTCTGCCTGCTTTTACCAAGAGCAAGGTTTTGCAGATACTGATAATCCTGACGGAGATCAGCCTTGTGAGCCGGGTTATTCGATTTTATGGAAACTATTTTATAAACCACAGCATTGTTATCATCCATTGTTTCAATAACCTTCGATATTTCGCCGATTTTCAGTGTTTTAACGGCATTGAAAATCTCGGGGCTCAACTCCTGGGGTTCAAACCAGGTGGTATTGATATTTTGTGATTCAGGATTCTGCGGACTTCCGTTATTGACGAGCAACCCGCCGTTTGCGCGGGTATCTTTCGCTGTGCTGTATTTCAGGGCGGCATCCTCGAAGCTGATCTTGTTCTCCCTGATTGCCTGCGCAATGCTATCGAGCTTGGTGCGTACCACTGCCTTTTCTTCAATCGTTGGCTTGGGTGAAAGCAGGATATGCTTCACATTGATCACGTCGCCGCGCCTGTCGATCAGCTGCATGATGTGATATCCGAATTCGGTTTTAACCACCCTGGAAATTTCGTTCCCTTTTAGATTAAAGGCCACTGCGGCAAATTCCGGCACCAGGTTGCTTCTTGGCATCATACCCAGTTCACCTCCGCGTGGAGCAGAGGCTTTGTCCTCGGAATAGAGAACTGCAAGTGTAGTGAAGCTTTCCCCTTTTTGAATCCGGTCCCTGAACTCTTTTAACCGGTTCTGAATCCGGGTGATCTCGGCTTCCGATACATCCGGCTTGATCACGATTTCACGGATTTCCATGGCTGCCGGCCTGAGTGGAATCTCATTCGCTGGAATCTGCTTGTAAAACTTCTGGACTTCTGATGGGGTGACGGCTACTTTACTGGTGATCTCGCCCTCCATCTTCTTGGCAATCATCATATCTTTCTGAGGCTTGAACAGATCCTTTTTAATCTCGAGCAACGACTTTTTAAAATAGCCCTCCAGATTTTCCTGGGATCCTGCCGTCATAATGAATTCCTGCAATTTCAAATCTACGGTTCTTTGTGCATCTTCATCTGTGACCTCCACGCTGTCAATCTCGGCCTGAATGATCAGGAGTTTGTTAACCAGCAATGATTCAAGAATATAGCATCTTGGGTCGGTCGAAAAGGGAAACCCTTGCCTTTTCAGTTCCGTATACTGATTTTCAATGTCCGACTGAAGGATCGGATATTTGCCCACTACGGCAACAACCCGGTCGAGAACCAGTGTGTCATTTTTGCCGACTATCTGAGCCTCAAGCGATTTGGGCATGGCCAGCATGGCAAATAATGCCAGCAGAACCGGAACCTTCGAAATGGACGGAACGCCCGTAATTCTATTTTTCATATACTTCAACATCGTTTTGTATAACGGCTTCATTGTAAATTGATTCTTCCAGCTGCTTGAGGAAATCCATCTTGCGTTTATTGAGTAAAACATCGCGGATTTCCTGTTTTACGAATTCCAGCGGAGCTGATTCACCGGGTAGTTTATAATCGATGATCCGGGCAAAGTGGAAATACCGGTCATCTTCGGCTTCCAGATATTTATAACGTTGCAGAAACTGTTTCGGATCCTGCACGGTCCCGGGCATCTTTTGCATCAGAAGCGGAAACGAAAGCCAGCTTTCTTCAAATGAATCGGTGTATTCAGCAACCTGCGCACCAAGATCAACCAATCGTTTATAGGCCAGGTCGCCGGAGGAGTGGGCAAGATCACGGAATTCCCGGAGGCGGCTTGAATTTCGCAGTATCCTGAAATACACTCCCTTGATTATGGGATCCTGCAGGAGGAAATCCTGCTTGTACTGGTAATAGTAATTCTGAACCTCACTGTCACTCAAAACAGTATCCAGTTTTTGTTCAACCATCTGCTTTTCATAGGCATACGTAAGAAGCGATGTTCGGTATTCTTCCAGCAGGTTATCAATATTTTTCTGAGCTTCGGTTAGATTGAATTCGGCCTTATTGACCACCGCTTTTTTCTTCAGCCAAAGTTCAATATATGATTTAACCAGTTGTGTACTATCCTCAGGCGTGGTTCCTTCCGGAATCAATCCCTGGATTTCGCTTTTGTACAGATAGTTGCCATAGGCACGTGCAATCGGCTTTTCGTTTTTCCTGGTGGTTTCAGAGCTGCAGGAAAATAAAACCGGTATCAGGATGGCCAGTATGGAGAGCTTGATCGGACCGGAGTTAAAGTTTAATCTTCGATAACACATCCTGATTGATTTTTACGGGATATTTCTCTCTCAATAATCTGATCCACTCTTTTTCGAGATTATCCTGGTAATCAGCAGTAACCTGACCGCGAATATCATCAAGATTTTTAACTCTGGGTTCAATAAGGGAATTGGTCCAGATAAAAACTTTTGTATCCTGTTCATTGATAATATCTGATGCACCCTGTTTCCATTTTATCTGATCAACCATCCAGTTATCGCCTTTGGCGAATAACTTGTCCTCTATTTCAAAACTGTTGCCTGAGTACCGTTCGGTTATTTCACCGAGAATATTCTGAACAGTAACGCCATCGCAGCCTTCCTTGCATTTTTTCTGTAAGGTTGAACGGTATTCTTCAACCATTTTCATCAGGTTATTCTCACCTTTTGCAAAAATCACTACTCCATCAAGTCTTTGCGGCCACATGTATTTTGCCTGATTGGCATTATAGAATGCAAGCAGGCCGGCGGTATCCTTGGATGCTTTCGACCAAACCATTTTGTCAGTTATTTCGAACAGGAGATTTCCATCGCGGAACTCATGGTACAAGTCGCGAAACTCGGGATATTTTCTGTCGAGCTGGGTCTTTTCGTATTCCAGAATTCTTGTCTTGGCGAAATCATTGAATTTTTCATCCACAAATTCAGCAATGGTTCTTACGGTACCTTTTTTGAAAGTCAATACAAGATGTTTGGCGAATTCATTCTGAAGTACTGTGATATCGCCCAATGTAAAGAGAACACCTGTTTTCTGAAGGGCCGGATTTGCATCCCATTTGCCGTCGAAAATGGAAGGATTCACCAACCGGTAGAATTCTTCAAGATTCGGTGTATTCAATTTAAAATTGTATTCCTTTTTCAGCTTTTCAACCACCACCTGTTCGCTTTTCTGCGACCGGGTATCGCGTGATATCTGGTTGGATAAAAATGATTTGGCCTCATCCCAGGTGTCGGGGTTCTTCTTGTCGAGCAAGCGGATGATAAACCAGCCTAATGTAGTTTCCACCGGTTCAGTAATATCGCCCGGATTTTTTAAACCATAGGCGGCCTGGTCAAATGAAGGTTCCTTTTGGTTCGGACCCATCCAGAAACCGGCATCACCACGGACTGCCATCGTGCGGTCGTCGGAATATTTGCGGGCCAGATCGTTGAAATCAGCACCCGATTTCAGCTGCAGGTATATGTTCTGAATTTCTTCTTTTGCTTTTGCTTTTTCTTCGTCAGTCATCGTGTAATTAAATGACTTCCAAATGGTTGCTATATGAATCTTTCCGCGGGCAGGCTTCTTGTCCGTTACCCGGATAATGTGATAGCCGAACTGGGTGCGCACCGGCATGGAAAGCTCCCCGATCTTCATGGTGAAAATTGCAGTTTCGAATGGATAAACCACCTGAAGAACAGGCATGTAGCCAATATCTCCTCCATTGGTGGCGGCCGATATGTCATCGCTCACTTCCTTGGCGACATCTTCAAATTTTTCGCCTTTTATCAACCGGTCACGCACGGCAAGTGCCTTGCGATAGGCAAGCAGGGTATCTCCGGCAGGGGCATCAGGTTTTACGCCAACCAGGATATGACTGGCCCTGACCTCCCATTTGCTGCGTTCATATGCCTCCTTAACCAGTTCATCCGTCACTTCCTGATCCATCAGGTAAGGCTTTGAAAGTTGCTCGCGATTGCTTGCGAGCTCCTTTTTGAACGATGCGGTGGTATCGAGTCCCTGTGATTCAGCTTCCCTGACTTTGAGTTTGAAGTTCACAAACATATCGAGGGACTCCTGAACGGAAGTTTTCTGACCGGAAAGGTTATTCTTGTTTTTATTCAGTATTCGGGTAAACTCGCTGGCATAGACTGGTTTATCGCCGATAGTCATTAAAACGGATTCCTGATTAAAGGCTACTATTCCGGGTAACAGCAGTATGACTGCAAATACGGTACGTAAGCAAGAACTGTGCTTCATAATAATTTACTGGTTTATAAGAAATGCCTCTGTAAAACGTTAAACTGATTCGTTTGGTATAGGTTTTACCCTTCTCTTGAATAATTCGGTGATTCCCGGGTTATGGTTACATCATGAGGATGACTCTCAACGATACCGCTGTTGGTGATCCTTACGAATTTAGCTTTTTGGAGTTCTTTGATATTACCGGCCCCGCAATAGAACATTCCGGCTCTTAATCCGCCAACCATCTGGTAAATAACCTCATTCAGCGTGCCTTTATAGGGTACGCGGGCGGCTATCCCTTCCGGAACAAGCTTCTTCATGTCATCCTCCACATCCTGAAAATATCGATCCTTGGAGCCCTGGTTCATGGCTTCGATAGATCCCATGCCACGGTATGACTTGAATTTTCTGCCCTGGTAGATAATGGTTTCGCCCGGGGATTCTTCAGTACCGGCAAACAAGGATCCTGTCATAACGGAATCTGCGCCTGCAGCAAGTGCCTTTACAATGTCGCCCGAATAACGGATTCCCCCATCGGCGATTACAGGTATATCCTCATTGCGCAAAGCCTTGGATACTTCGTATATAGCGCTAAGCTGAGGGATTCCGACACCGGCAATCACACGGGTGGTGCAGATTGAACCGGGACCGATTCCAACTTTAACCGCTGATGCACCTGCCTTTAAAAGGGCTTTGGCGGCATCTCCGGTTCCAATATTTCCGGCAATAAATTCAAAATCAGGATAGGTGGATTTGGCTTTTTTAAGGATATCGATCACCCTTTTCGTATGGCCGTGAGCGGTGTCAATTACAATCGCATCCACACCGGCACCAACCAGTTCCGCGATTCTTTCATGTGTATTTCCGGCTATTCCAACTGCTGCAGCCACTCGTAAACGCCCGCGTTCATCCTTGCATGCATTTGGGCGATCCTTGGTAATGGTAAGGTCCTTATAGGTAAGCAGCCCGATCAGCTTATAATTCTTGTCAACTACCGGGAGTTTTTCGATTTTGTTCTTCTGCAGGATGTCTGCTGCCGTATCCAGATTGGCTGTTTCAGAGGTAGTGATCAGATTTTCCGTGGTCATGACCTCCCGAATGGGCCGATTGTCGTCTTTTTCAAAGCGAAGGTCACGATTGGTTACGATCCCCACCAGAATATGGTGATCATTAACTACCGGAATACCACCGATCCGGAACTCATTCATGAGATGACGGGCATCTCCGACGGTTTGTTCGGGATGTATGGTGATCGGATCCATGATCATGCCGTTCTCAGCGCGCTTGACCGACACCACCTGCCGGGCCTGCTCTTCGATGGTCATGTTTTTATGGATGACCCCGATGCCCCCTTCACGCGCAATTGCCATCGCCATGGCTGCTTCAGTTACCGTATCCATTGCTGCGGATACTATTGGTGCGTTAAGTATTATTCGCTGTGTAAACCGCGTACTTACATTGATTGAGCCGGGCACAACTTCAGAATACGCCGGTATTAACAATACATCATCGAAGGTCAAACCTTCAAATTCAACTTTATCGGAAACAAATGACATATCGGAGATTTTAGTTCTGCTAAATTTGTGCTAAATTACAAATTTCTTACTGAATTGGAGACCTTTCACAAAATACTGTCCCAATATTGGGGCCATGCAGGGTTCCGGCCGTTGCAGGAGGAAATCATACGCTCTGTGATGCAGGACAAGGACACGCTGGCTCTTTTGCCAACCGGCGGAGGGAAATCCATTACCTTTCAGGTACCTGCACTAGCCCGTGACGGCCTTTGCCTGGTGATCACCCCGCTCATCTCCCTGATGCAGGACCAGGTGGAAAACCTTAAGAAGAGAAATATCCGGGCGGTAGCCATCCACTCCGGACTCTCAAAATTTGAACTGGATATCGCCCTGGATAATTGTATTTACGGCGATTATAAATTCCTGTACCTCTCACCCGAACGCCTGTCATCCGATTTGTTTCTCAAGCGCCTCGAAAGCATGAAGGTTAACCTTATCGCTGTGGATGAGGCGCATTGCATATCACAATGGGGCTATGATTTCAGGCCTTCCTATCTGCAGATTGCCAGAATCCGCGAGTATCTGCCCGGAATTCCCGTGCTGGCCCTTACGGCCACCGCAACTGATGCCGTTGCGGAGGATATCCAGGATAAACTGCTGTTTCGTGAAAAGAATACCATCCGCCAGACGTTTGAACGAAAGAACCTGGTTTATCTCGTGAGAAAAACCGAAGATAAACTGGCTTACCTGGTGCGGATACTCACCCGGCAAAAAGGATGCGGGATCATTTATGCACGTAATAGAAAGAAAACCAGGGAAATAGCAGAATTCCTGACCAAACAGGGCATCTTATCTCAATTTTATCATGCGGGCCTCGATCAGAAGGAGCGTAAACTGCGTCAGGATGACTGGACGCGCGGCAAGGTCAGGATCATTGTAGCCACCAATGCTTTTGGCATGGGTATCGATAAACCGGATGTGAGGGTGGTGATTCATATGGATTTACCTGATTCCCCGGAAGCTTATTTTCAGGAAGCGGGCAGGGCGGGCCGCGATGGAAAAAAGGCTTACGCGGTTTTGTTGTACCAGCCTGCAGATAAACAGTCGCTCGAGAAAAGCCATCTGGTGAGATTTCCCGAAATTGACCTGATACGAAAGATATACCAGGCCCTGGGAAATTATTACCAGGTTATGCCCGGCGCCGGCAAAAATCAGGTTTTCGATTTCAACCTGATGGACTTCTGCTCAAAATTTCCTTTTCACTCCCTGGTAGTCTTTCATGCACTCAAACACCTGGAACGTGCCGGATATATTGAGCTTACCGAGGATATCGACCTGCCGGCCCGGATACATTTCCGGGTCGACCGGGATGAGCTGTATAAATTTCAGATCGTTAACGAGGGTTTCGATGGCATCATAAAATTAATCCTGCGGGTGTATTCCGGCATGTTTACCGATTTTGTAAGGATTGATGAATATAACCTCGCGGCAAAAGCCAAGGTTCCGGTGCTGACCATTGTGAATGTTCTCTCCACGCTCAATAACATGGGCATATTATATTATATAAAGCCTAAAAAAACCCCGCAGATTATTTTTACTGCTGAACGGCTGAATGATAAGTCGTTGCTTTTTCCAAAAGCTGCATATGACGAGCAGCAGGAGATAACCCGGAAGCGGATGGATACCATGATTACCTATGCCACAGAGGAGCACCGGTGCCGCAGCCAGATGTTGCTGATGTATTTTGGTGAAAAAGATCCCTTCAGGTGCGGACAGTGTGATGTTTGCATGGAAAGTGAGGAAAAGCCGCTCCACCGTTATGATCAGGATCAGCTTGCCGGGCAGATTCGCGAAATGATCAAAAACGGACCGGTGACCATGCAGGATATTAATGTTAAAATTGAAGCTGATCCTGACAAGATTACCCGCATTTTGGACGATATGTTTGAAGGAAAACTGATCGCCTGGGTTGACGGATTCCTGAAATGGGTGGGTGAAGAAGAATAAAACGGATATATTTGGACCGGTTAACCTTGATTTTTTAATGAATTTTGCCAGTCATATCGAACCTGATGAATTGAATGCCCTGCCACTAAGAAGTTTTCAGGGTACCATTCATGTTATTACGAATGAAGAAGAAGCTGTTGAAGCGATCCGGAGATTATCCCGGGCCGATATTGTCGGTTTCGATACGGAAACAAAGCCTACTTTCAAGAAGGGTAAGCTAAACCCGGTTTCTCTGTTGCAGCTGGCTACCCGGGATGAGGCTTTTTTATTCCGGATGCATAAACTGGGGCATTTCCCGGCACTCGGGAAAATACTGACCCACGCCAGCCCGTTGAAGATCGGCGCGGCCATCCATGAGGATATTCGTGCGCTAAAGGCGGTTTATCCGCATCAGACAAGCGGATTCATTGATCTTCAGGATATTGTTAAGAATTATGGTATTGAAAATATAGGTGTAAAAAAGATGGCAGCCATCGTGCTGGGTTTCCGGATTTCCAAATCACAGCAATTGTCGAACTGGGAAGCCGATACGCTAACCGAGGCTCAAATGGTTTATGCAGCCACTGATGCCTGGGTTTCTCTCGAAATCTATCTTAAGCTTATTCAAAACGGTACACCATGAATACGCTGGAAGTTAAGCTTCCCGAACGCGCACAGGAGTGGCTGAACAACTATCTGGCAACTTTACCTGAGCAGGAAGCCAACCAGATCCGAAATAAACTTTCGGAATTAATCCCGATCATACTTAACGACCTCGGACTGGGCGAAACATCACATGCCGCCTGCCTGCTCACCATTCCATATAATAACGGATGGATGGACGCCACACAGGTGATGGAGAATTTCTGCGTACCGCTGGTGAATATACTGGAGGGATTAAAGAAAATTGAAAGGCTCAATACCTCGCGATCAAAAATTCATGCCGATAAATTTATCCAGCTGCTGCTCAGTATATCCGATGATGTGAGGGTAATCCTGATAAAAACCGGGGAACGCCTTCAGGAGATCCGCTCGATCGAATCACTTCCGGAAGATAATCGTATCAAACTTGCCCATGATGCCGGCGACCTCTTTGCCCCCATCGCACACCGGCTGGGTTTGTATCTGATCAAGAATGAATTTGAGGGGGCATCAATGAAATACCTCCTTCCGGATATTTACCGCGATGTTTCCCGCCGGTTGGCCGAAACCCGGTCGAACCGGGATGAATATGTGGCGAGGTTTATCAGCCCGCTGTCGAAAGAGTTGCAATCGCATGGATATCAATGTGATATTAAGGGAAGAACAAAATCTATTCCCTCCATCTGGAAAAAGATGGTACATCAGTCCGTGGAATTTGATGAAGTATATGACCTTTTTGCCATACGTATCATCCTCCGGAATGCTTCGGAAAATGAAAAGGCCGACTGCTGGCAGGTATATTCCCTTGTAACAGATCTTTATCAGCCCAATCCAAACAGGCTGCGCGATTGGATTTCCACTCCTAAAATGAACGGATACGAATCATTGCATACCACGGTGATCGGACCTGAAGGCCGCTGGGTGGAAGTCCAGATCCGCACGGGGCGAATGGATGCCATTGCCGAAAAGGGACATGCCGCTCACTGGCGCTATAAGGAAAATCGCGGCGATGCCGAGGGAACCGAATGGCTGTCGCAGATCCGCGATGCCCTGGCTGCGGTGGAGTCAGGAAATGCCGGGGAATCAAAGGCGAAAACGGAACTCTATTCCGACCAGATATATATTTTCACTCCCAAAGGCGATCTTCTCAAACTGACCGCCGGATCCACCGTTCTGGATTTTGCATTTGCCGTTCACAGCGATGTGGGTTACCATTGCACGGGTGCTAAAGTAAACGGACAAATGGTGCCCATCCGGTTTAAACTGACCAATGGCGACCAGGTGGAAGTGACCACCTCCCAGCAGCAAAAGCCGAAAACAGACTGGCTCAACTGGGTCTTTTCGTCCAAAGCTAAAGCCCGGATCAAACGGTTTTTAAAACAAGCTGATTATCAGGATGCTGATCTTGGAAAAGAGATGCTGACCCGAAAACTCAGTCAGTGGCGGATAAAGTTTGATGTGTCAACCATCCAGCGCATCGTGAACTGGCTGAACCTGAAAGATGCCCTCGAACTCTATCAGCAGCTGTCGGAGAATAAAATCGACCTGGCTTCCATCCGGGATTTTCTCCGGGACAAGGCACCCTCAGAGCTCATCAAAGAAAAGCTGGCGACCACAAAAACGGTCGACAGTTTTGTTAAAACCTCCTCGCAAACGCAGGATTATCTGGTTATTGATGATACTTTGGGCAATGTCGATTATAAGCTTTCGAAATGCTGCAACCCGATTTTCGGCGATGAAGTGTATGGTTTCGTAACTGTTAAGGAGGGTACGAAAATTCATCGCGTTAATTGTCCCAATGCCAAACAGATGATCGAGCGATATCCTTACCGAATTGTGAAGGTTCGCTGGACCGATCAGCATGGAGCCTCCGGTGGCTTCACGGTAAACGTTCTTATTATTGGAAAAGACAGTATTATGGTAGTCAACGAAATAAGCAGGTTGATTGCCTCCGACCTAAAGGTCAGCATGCGTTCCATGAACCTGGTTTCCAAAGATGGCCTGTTTGAAGGCACCTATACGCTGATCGTGCAGGACCGGCCGCATCTGGAAACTGTGATGAACCGCATCAAACGAACTAAAGGTGTTATAGAAGTCAGAAGATCAGACGAACTACTCTCATGAACGACAACCACGTAAAGATTATCTCCTCGAACCTGCACGTTGAGCAATGGCAGGTGCGAAATACCCTGCACCTTTTTGAGGAAGCAGCTACCATCCCGTTTATCAGCCGCTATAGAAAGGAAAAAACCGGGAGCCTCGATGAGGTTGCCCTGATGGAAATCAAAAAGCAATCGGAAAAGCTGGCTGAAATGGATGACCGGCGCCAAACGATTATTGAAACCATTACCGGTTTGGGTTTGCTGACTCCCGAACTGGCGGAAAAAATCAGGCAGGCGAATACCATGACTGAACTCGATGATCTTTATCTGCCTTATAAACCTAAAAAGAAAACCAGGGGAACCAAGGCTAAGGAGAAGGGACTGGAACCACTTGCGCAGGTGATTATGGCTCAGCGCGATGGCGACCCAGCCCTCCTGGCAGGGAAATACCTGAATGACCAGGTTGCATCGGAAGAGGAAGCCCTGGAGGGTGCGCGCGATATCATTGCCGAGTGGATCAATGAGGATCAGCGTGTTCGCAATATTTTGCGGAACCTGTTCGACCGTGAGGCTTATGTCATTTCATCCGTAGTCAAGAAAAAAGAGGAGGAAGGAGTCAAATTTTCAGATTATTTCGATTTCTGTGAACCGCTGCGAAAATGTCCGTCACATCGCCTTATGGCTCTTTTCCGCGGCGAAAGGGAGGGCTTTTTGCGTGTCAGCATTCAGCCCGATCAGATGGAAGCCCTTGATAAGATCAATGCTTCAGTGGTGAAGGGCCGGAATCCCAATGCTGAACAGGTAAGGCTGGCCGCTAAGGATAGTTATGGCCGTTTACTGGAGCCTTCCATCGAAACCGAGTACCGGAACATCTATAAGGATAAGGCCGATGAGGAAGCAATCAAGGTTTTTGCTGATAATCTCCAGCAGCTCCTGCTGATGCCCCCCCTGGGAGAGAAAAATATCCTGGCTATTGATCCGGGTTTCAGATCGGGATGCAAACTGGTTTGTCTCGACCGCCAGGGAAACCTGCTGCACAACGAAACGATATTCCCTCATCCGCCTCAGCGCGAGACTTCTGTCGCGGCTAAAAAGGTGAAGTCGCTGGTTGATGCCTATAAAACAGAGGCTATTGCAATCGGTAACGGTACTGCAAGCCGGGAGACTGAATATTTCATTAAGAATTATATCCGCTTTGAGAAGGATATTGAAGTATATGTAGTGAGTGAGAACGGGGCTTCGGTTTATTCAGCTTCAGATATTGCCCGTCAGGAATTCCCGGAGTACGATGTTACCGTAAGGGGATCGGTCTCCATCGGCAGGCGGCTGATGGATCCGCTCGCCGAGCTGGTCAAAATCGATCCTAAATCAATCGGCGTTGGCCAGTATCAGCACGATGTGGATCAGAAAAAATTGCAGGAAAGCCTCGACCATGTGGTTATCAGTTGTGTTAACCGGGTTGGGGTTCAGGTTAATACCTCGAGCCATCATTTGCTGACTTATGTATCCGGACTGGGACCGTCGCTGGCTAAAAATGTGGCGGCCTTTATCAAAACCAACGGTCCCTTTAAAAGCCGTGAGGAGCTAAAGAAAGTACCCCGTTTGGGAGCCAAGGCATTTGAACAGGCAGCGGGATTCCTGCGGATTCGTGGAGCTGTTAATCCATTGGATGATAGTGCTGTGCATCCTGAAGCCTATCCGGTTGTTGAACGGATGGCTGCCGATATGGGCTGCTCGGTTGCTGAATTGATTCATGATCCGGCTAAACGGGCTCTGATAAAACCTGAAAAATATGTGACTGCGGAAATCGGAATACCAACGCTGGTGGATATCCTGAGTGAGCTGAGCAAGCCGGGACGGGACCCGCGGGGTAAGATCCGCCTTTTTGAATTCTCACAGGAGGTTCAGAAAATTGAGGATGTAAAACCGGGGATGATACTACCCGGAATTGTTACCAATATTACCCGTTTCGGAGCTTTTGTTGATGTGGGGGTCAAGCAGGACGGGCTGGTCCATGTGTCGCAAATGGCTGATAAATATATAACTGATCCTGCAGAGGTGGTCAAGCTTCATCAGCATGTCAAAGTCAAGGTTCTTGAGGTGGATGCCTCCAGAAAGAGAATACAGCTGACTATGAAAGGATTAAATTCCTGATACCTGGTTTGCCAGTTCCTCCAGATTTCCAATTAATCGGCTTCCGCAACCCATCAGGCGGTATTCAGGAAAGTGTCCGCTGGTGCAGAGGATCGATGCAACTCCAAGTAGATCAGCAACTTCTTTATCATGACAGGTGTCGCCGATCATGACGATGGATTCCTTTGGCGCATCAATGGTTGCCAATAATTCCAGTCCCAGATCCCCTTTACCGTGGGCATAATGATTATCAAGACCTTGTATTTTCGTAAAAAACCCGGATATCCCGAAATGCTCCGTCATTTCCCTGAGTATTCCGGTCTCACTCGCAGATAGAAGGTATTGGGAGCATCCCAGGGAGGCAAACAATTCCAAAATCCGGACTGCTCCCGGGTGCAGACGGCACTCTTTTTTCCGGCTATCATAAATTCTGATGAATTCCATGGCAGGCACCTCAAAAGGTTCCAGCAGAAAATTGAAACCGGCATCCTGGTAATAATCTTTTACCGGAAACCGGAAAATGCGGTCATAACGTTCCTCATCAATAGGCGGCAGATTCCGCGCCAGTAGCAAGGTACCGATGGATTCAATGCATAGCCACTTGTCATTGAGTAAAGTTCCATTCCAATCCCAAATGATGTGCCGGTAAGCAAAGGGTAAATTTTCCATAACTGCAAAGGAAAAAAAATGGCATCATTATTGGCTGATTTTCCCGGAATTATATAAAACGTTGCGTTTTTAATTTAAAAAAGAACCTGCGGAATGAATTATCTGGCAAATAATGAATTAGTTAACTATTATGTGTTTTTGATCAGGATTAGCATTGGGTTAGTTAAGAAATCCTAAAACTTCCATTATCTGGAAGGCAAGGGGAAGAATTGGAAAAAGTGGGAACGGATACAACATACCATACCTTGAAATTTCTTTTGCCGCTGGTTATTCTGGCTGCTTTTTTTGTCGCGATATTGATTTATATATGGCGGAAAAGGAGGCTGGCAATGCGCCCGGTTTATTTTAACCGGTTCAATAAAATCGTCATGGTAGCCAGGAGGGCCGTTGTTGACAGGATGATTGACGGGCTGATTATTCTCGACCGGCAGAATCTCATTCTGGACCTTAATTCATCTGCACGGAAAATTTTCAGGGTCACACTAGCCGCTGTGAAAGGCCAGCCTGCCGAAACCGTTTTCCAATCTTTTAAGGAGGTTCTGGAAAACCTCAGGTACACTTCACGAAAACATCAGGATATCCAGGTACAGGTTGGCAGCGAGGTATTCTATTATCTTCTTGATATTAATCCCCTGTTCGACAAGCACGGTGGGATTCTTGGAAAGATGCTTGTATTTCATGATGTAACTTCGCTTAAGAATACTGAAATTAAGCTGATTGAAGCTAAGGCCCGGGCCGAACAGGCGGATAACCTGAAGTCTGCGTTTCTTGCTAATATGTCGCACGAGATCAGGACCCCCATGAATGCAATTATCGGATTCTCCAATTTGCTCAATGATTCATCGGTGAGTAAAGAGGAGCGCAACGAGTTTATCGAACATATCAAAAACAGCGGGCAATCGTTACTCCAGCTGATCGACGATATCATTGATATTTCAAAATTGGATGCGGGCCAGATTGTTCAGGAAAACCAGCGTCTCTCATTAACCCGGCTGCTGGGTGAGCTCTTTGCCTACTTTAATGAAACCCTGCAGGAATCAGGGAAAAGGGATGTTCAGCTGCTGGTTGACGGAATCAGTGAGCAGGTTGACTGGACGGTTATGGCTGACGGGGTGAAGATCAACCGGATATTGCGCCATCTGCTGGATAATGCCGTAAAATTTACCAGCAGCGGTTTTGTTGAGTTCGGTGTGAAAATGGACAATACCGATACCGTTTTATTTTATGTTCAGGACAGTGGAATCGGAATAGCCCGCGAGAAGCAGGGAATGATTTTCGAGCGATTCAGCCGCGTGATGACCGGTACGCGCCAGGAATATGGCGGAACGGGAATGGGACTGGCCATCTGCAAAGGCCTGACGGAACTGATGGGTGGCCGGATCTGGGTGGAATCCAGTCTGGGTGCCGGTTCAACGTTCTATGTTTCATTGCCGGTAAGCCAGTTTAAAGAAGAACCGATAACCGAATCGCTGATTGATATCGTGAGTAAGCTTACTCCTGTTATGGCACCTGAAATCCAGGAGGTTCCGGTTGAAGCCGGCCTGATTGCTGAAATGGCTGACCTGAGTGGATCGATCCGTTTGGATAACTGGAACAGCAAGGTGATTCTGGTTCTGGAGCCGGAAGAGATGGTTTACCTGAATATCGAAATGATATTAAGGCAAACCCGTGTTAATCTTTTCTGGGCAAAATCCATGAAAGAAGCATTGAATTACCTCGACAGGACCAATCCCGTTGATGCGGTCATAGTTTCGGCACAGCTGAATGATGCAACAGTTGAAGATTCAATTAACCTTCTGTCGGTCAGTCTGCATGAAATTCCCATTATCGCAATCATTCCATTTGAAGGATCGATCCTGAATAAAACATGCCTCGATCTGGGATGCATCTCCGCAATCCCCAAACCGATCCGGCCGGCACAACTTCTGGGTGCTCTCAGTCCGCACCTGTCGTAAAACCGCATTCAAATTGCTATTTTTGCAGTCAAACTAAAAGATTGCAAGTTGGTTTATCCTGATACTTTCGAAGATAAAATCGGTTTCAGTCAGGTACGGCACAAGGTTGTCGACCTGTGTGTTACACCCTTAGGCCGTGAAATGGCTGAATCCATGCATTCCTCAGCCGTTTTCGAAGAGGTGACGGCCATGCAGCTGGATGTGGTGGAATTCGCCGATATCATCCTGAATCATTCTGATTTTCCGGAACTGGCCCCGGTGGATATCCGGAATGCCATCCGGAAAGGTCGTATACCCGGTTCATTTCTGGATGTCCCTGAATGGCTGGATGTTCGAAGGATGCTGGGATCGGTGCGGCAGATAGAATTGTTTTTTCATAAACTGCCAGCCGAGGTTTTACCCGTTACCCGGGGGAAGTCAAAACAACTCAAAACATTTCCGTTCATTCAGGAAAAGCTCGACCAGATATTCAATAAAGTCGGACAGGTAAAGGACCAGGCATCGCCTGATCTCAAGCGTTTGCGTCACGAAATGGTTCATCTTCAGGCAAGTATAGGCAAGCGGATGGAGTCGGTTTTACAACAGGCCCGGAGTGAGGGATGGATTGAGAAGGATGTGCAGGCTTCCATCCGCGACGGCCGCCTCGTGATTCCGATCCCGGTTACGCATAAACGACGGATTAAAGGTTTAATACACGATGAATCCGCCACCGGGAGAACAGCTTTTGTTGAACCACTCGAGCTGGTGGAGATGAATAACGAATTGCGGGAACTGGAATTGGCCGAACAACGCGAAATCGTTCGCATATTGGTTGATCTGACCAATCAGCTCCGTCCCTATTTCCCGGATATGGAGAATTGGAATTCTGTAATCGCCGGATTCGACCTTAGCCGCGCCAAAGCCAAAATCTCGGTACGGTGGGAGGGCAGTCAGGTCAGATTGCATGAAGAACCCCTCATCCATTGGGAGCAGGCCCGCCACCCGCTGTTGGATCTGGTTTTCAGATCTGAAAACAAAAGGGTGGTGCCCCAGAATATTCATCTGGACAGCAAACAGCGGATTATGCTGATTTCGGGACCGAATGCCGGCGGGAAATCGGTATGCCTGAAGGCGGCCGGACTGATTCAATACTTGATTCAATGCGGGTTTATGGTTCCTGTTCAGGAGGGATCCGAATCCGGTATCTTCGATCAATTCCTTCTGGATATTGGTGATGAACAATCGATTGAGAATGATTTGAGCACCTACAGCTCACATCTTCACCATATGAAATTTTTCCTGAAGAAGGCCGGCACGCGCTCCCTTTTCATGATAGATGAGTTTGGTGCAGGCACAGAGCCCCAGCTGGGGGGTGCCATTGCCGAATCCATTCTGGGCGAACTCGCCGCATCCGGTGCCTACGGCGTTGTTACCACGCACTATACCAATCTTAAGCATTTTGCGGCATCGGCCGACGGGATCATAAATGCCGCCATGAGGTATGATGTTCAGCGAATGCATCCTTTGTTTGAACTGGAGACCGGAAAACCGGGGAGCTCATTTGCATTTGAAATCGCCAGGAATATCGGCCTGCCCGACCGCGTAATCCAAAAAGCCTCGGAACTTGTAGGTGATGACCATATTCAATTCGATAAACATCTGAGGGAAATCTCCAGGGATAAACGATACTGGGAAAATAAACGTCAGAAAATCAGGCAAAATGCCAAGGAGATAGATGAACTGCTGTCGAAATATTCTGAAACGGTTTCGATCACGGAAAAGGAAAGGAAGAAGATCATTCAGGAAACCCGTCTGAAATCTGAAGAGATGCTTTCCGGCATCAATAAAAAAATCGAGCAGTCGATCCGCGAAATCCGCGAATCCCAGGCTGAAAAACTCAAGGTCAAGGATATTCGTGACAGTTTGGAAGCCTTGCGCACCGCCGTAAAGGCCGAGATGGACCAAACCCTCGCGGGTAGTGCCGAAAGGATTGAAAAAGCAGAAAAAGAAAAGCTGAAAGTCAGGAAGAAAATCCGGCAGGAAGCACCCCCGGCTCCTGTAAAGGCCCCCGATCCGGTGAGTATCTGGACCATCGGGAATAAGATCAGACTGAAGGATAAGGATATTTTTGCCGAGATTCTGGAAACCCGCGGAAACAATTTACTCGTGGCCATGGGCCAGATGATTACCACCATTCCGCTCGATCAGGCTGAGCCGGTATCAGAAAAGGAATTCATCAAGGCAACTGGCATGAAAACATATGGCACCAGCTTTGCCGGAGTTGATATGGAAAACCGCAAGCTTTCCTTTACACCCAGTTTGGATGTAAGAGGCCTTCGGGGCGAAGAGGCACTGCGCAAGGTTATGGAATTCATCGACGAAGCCATCATGGTCGGATCCGGTGAACTGCGTATCCTTCATGGTAAGGGTGACGGAATACTCAGGCACATGATCCGCGATTATCTATCAGGAGTTAACGTAGTTAACCGTTATGATGATGAGGATATCCGTTTCGGCGGCTCCGGGATTACTGTGGTGAAGTTATCCTGGTAGGCTCTGTTGAGCAACATCCGGATGCATTTGTACAACCGGATTAATTATTACAATTTTAGGCAATCTTGAAAACAACCTATGAAAAAGAATAGTTTGTACCCGGCTATTGTGATTGCCCTACTGCTTGCAGGATGCTCACATAATTCCGTCAAGCAGCAGTCTGACTTTCCGGAGCCCCCGCATCCGCAAAAGATCAATAAAGAGCTGAACATGCATGGTGATACACGTACCGATCCCTATTACTGGCTCAATGAGCGCGAAAATCCTGCTGTTCTGGATTATCTGAAAGCCGAAAACAAATACCTGGATACGGTAATGCACGACAGCAGGCCGCAACAGGAATTAATCTTCAATGAACTGGTTGGCAGGATTAAACAGGATGATGCAACGGTTCCGTATCTTGATAACGGGTACTTTTATTACTCAAGATATGAAAAGGGGAAAGAGTACCCGATTTATTGCCGGAAAAAAGGCAGCCTGGACGCATCAGAGGAAATTCTGATCAATGTGAATGACCTGGCTAAAGGATTTTCCTATTACAGCGTGAGCAGTATTTCGGTTTCACCGGATAATACCATTCTGGCTTACAGCGTGGATACCGTTAGCCGGAGAAAGTATGAGGTGCGTTTGAAAAACCTGGTTACCGGAGCTGAATTGCCCGACAGGATACCGGAAACCACCGGTGGAGTGGCGTGGGCCAACGATAACAAAACTTTTTTCTATACCCGAACTAATACCGTAACTCTGCGGTCGGAGAAAATATTTAAACATACGCTGGCTCAGGCACCTGATACAGATCCTTTGGTTTTTTTCGAGTCGGATGAAACTTTCAGTACCGGGATTTCAAGAACCAAATCGGGCAAATACCTGCTTATCAGTTCAAATAGCACACTCTCATCAGAATATCAGTTTCTGAATGCTGATAATCCCGGTGGAAGTTTTGCTGTATTTCAGCCGCGGGAAAGAAATCATGAATACTCAGTTGATCATTTTGGAGACCAATTTTACATCAGAACCAACTGGCAGTCGCCAAATTTCAAGCTGATGAAAACCGCCCTGGACCAAACAGGGAGTGAGAACTGGATGGATGTGATCCCTCACCGGGCAGACGTACTGCTGGAAGGATTTGAGCTGTTTAATACCTATCTGGTAATAGAAGAACGTATTAAGGGATTGACCCAGCTTCGGATCATGGATGTCGCGGCCGGTACCGAGCATTATCTTGATTTTGGCGAAGAAACTTATACTGCTTCCATCTCGGTGAACCGGGTTTTCGATACCAACCTGCTTCGCTTTTCATTCAGTTCACTCACCACTCCGGGTTCAACCTTCGATTATAATATGGCCACCCGCGAAAAGAAATTATTGAAACAGCAAGAGGTTATGGGTGGTTTTGATCCTGCTGCCTATGAGGCGAAAAGGTTATATGCCGATGCCCGTGATGGTGTAAAAGTTCCTGTATCACTGGTATATAAGAAGGGTATTGAATTGAATGGCAAGAATCCCTGTTTACTGTATGCCTATGGATCCTATGGAAGCAGTTCAAATCCGGGGTTCAGTTCCGACCGGTTAAGTTTGCTCGACCGTGGATTTGTTTTTGCTATTGTGCATATCAGGGGAGGACAGGAGATGGGCCGTTACTGGTATGAGGATGGCAAGCTGCTCAAAAAGAAAAACACCTTTACTGATTTCATTGATGCCGGGGATTTTCTGGTCAGGCAGGGCTACACTTCACCTGAGCATCTTTGTGCCATGGGAGGCAGTGCCGGCGGATTGCTGATGGGTGCAATCGTGAACATGCGTCCCGATCTTTTCAAGGCGGTGGTTGCCCATGTTCCGTTTGTTGATGTTGTTACTACCATGCTCGACACCTCGATTCCGCTTACGACTGCAGAATATGATGAGTGGGGCAATCCGAACATTAAAGAATATTATGATTATATGCTTTCGTATTCTCCTTATGATCAGGTGAAAAAGCAAAATTATCCTGCAATACTGGTTACTACCGGTCTGCATGATTCGCAGGTGCAGTATTTTGAACCTGCCAAATGGGTTGCCCGCTTAAGGGAACTCAAAACTGATGATAACATCCTTCTGCTCAAGGTGAACATGGAAGCCGGGCATGGTGGTGTATCCGGACGATTCCAGCGGTATCGTGAGACGTCGCTGGTATATGCCTTCCTGTTTAATCAGGTTGGTATTAAATAGACTGTTATAACTGATTAAGATTATTACCTGAAGTGAATAAAAAACCTATTTTTAGCAAATTCTAAAATCAACGGAAATGACGAACCAGCTTTTTAAAGTTAAGCCCTTCAACCAGCTCCAGGCCGAGGCGAAAAGCGACAGCCACGGTTTTAAGCGGGCATTGTCGGCGACTAACCTGATCACATTGGGGATCGGTGCCATTATCGGTGCCGGTATTTTTGTGCTGACGGGTGAGGTATCTGCAAATTATGCAGGGCCGGCCATTATTATTTCTTTCCTGATTGCCGCACTTGCCTGCGCTGCAGCCGGATTGTGCTACGCAGAGCTAACCTCCATGATCCCGATATCGGGAAGCGCATATACCTATGCCTATGCCACTATCGGAGAATTTTTTGGCTGGATAATCGGTTGGGTTCTCATTGTTGAGTACCTGTTTGCCGCTTCAACAGTTAGCGTGGGCTGGTCGGGTTATGTTGTCAGCCTTCTGGGCAACATGGGTATATACCTGCCTGCTGCCCTGACAACAGCTCCGATCGTTTATAATGATGTTACCAACGGATTTGAAATGGCTACGGGTGGTATTATGAATATCCCGGCCATGTTCATCATTTTCCTGGTAACGGTGTTACTGGTTACCGGTGTAAAAGAATCAGCACGTTTCAATAACGTGATCGTTTTTATCAAGCTTTTCGTAATCATCACCTTCATCCTGGTTGGTTTGTTCTTTATGAAAAAAGCTAACTGGCACCCATTCATCCCTGAAAATCAGGGTAGTTTCGGTAAGTTTGGCTTTAGCGGAATACTCAGGGGGGCAGCGGTCATCTTCTTCGCCTATATCGGTTTTGATGCCGTTTCAACTGCCGCCCAGGAATCAAAAAATCCACAGCGCGATTTACCTATCGGGATCCTCGGATCATTGGCCGTTTGTACAGTTCTGTATATTTTAGTTGCCCTGGTTCTTACCGGTATTGTTCCTTATACCAGTCTTGGTGTACCTGATCCTATCGCAGTTGGTGTTGATGCAATCGGAGTGAAATGGTTATCCCCGTTGGTTAAAATCGGGGCCGTAGCCGGCTTGAGTTCGGTAATTCTTGTGATGCTGCTCGGACAACCACGTATTTTCTTTGTTATGTCGAAGGACGGTTTGCTCCCACCGGTTTTTGCAAAGATGCATCCGAAATTCGGTACCCCTTATGCCGCAACCATTATTGTTGGTGTTCTGGCAATGGTTCTGGCCGGGTTGTTTCCGATCGGAGTCCTCAGCAAACTGGTATCATTAGGTACTCTGCTGGCTTTTTCATCCATTTGCCTGGCAATTCTTATCCTGCGCAAAAGGCAGCCTGATACGCACAGGCCTTTTAAAACCCCGGGCTCTCCATTTGTTCCGATTTTCGGAATCGTTTGCTGTCTGGGTGTAACCACTTTCCTCAACCTTTACGCCTGGATTGCTATGGGTGTATGGCTTTGTATCGGTCTTATCGTATACTTTGCATACGGAAAAAATCACAGTAAGCTTAATCAGGCATCAATTCTTGCCAAATAGGCATTTGCCTGATCCTGAATAAAATAAAAGGTCCTTGCGAAAGCAGGGACCTTTTATTTTAATATAAACCAACTTGAATATTCAGCGGTTAAAGGCCGGATCCGATTGAACGATCTTTAATGAAAATTTTCTGCCAATCGTATATTTCCTGACCTGGAATGCCGGAAGGACAGCCCCCGCTGCGAGTAAAACTCCCGCCACAATCAGGTTGGAAACAGTAGGCACCGGACTTACATGCTGGAAAAGATTGTTAACTGCACCGATCACCAGGTATCCGGGTGCGGCAATCATGAGGGCTTTGCCGGAAACCCTGAAATTGAATCCGGTATTTTCCCGCACCAAACAGGAGATCTTTTTTATCGGGATCTCCTCCCCTGAAACCAGGATGTAATCGCGCCCAATCCCTTGTAAATAAGTTTCTTCTGCATATTCATTGCCTTCACGGACAAAGGTGATCGGATCACCGGTAAAGAAGTTGACCTTATTTATATGGCCTCTTTTTAACAGGATCAGGTGGTTGGCCGTCTGGCCAGTGGCCTGACCGGTGAAGGTTACTGAGGCGATCATCAGAACCAGACCTGCCCAGATCAGGGTGGGTATTTTTTTTATTGGCATATATTACTTTTTTATCGCAATGGTAATTTCCCTTTTTCCCGGTGGCCCCGGGGCTTTCTCCACAATAAATCCGGCTTCTCTGAGATTCCGCCTCACCTGGCCTTTAGCAGAATAGGTAACCAGCCTGGCTCCTTTTTTCATGCTGTCGCCGATTCTTTTAAAGACGGCGGTTTCCCAAAGTTCAGGCTGAAAATCCGGTCCGAAAGCATCGAAATACACCAGGTCGAACAATCGGTTTGAATGGAAGTTTCGGATGTCATCCTGAACTTTTTTTAATATAAAACGGGAATTGACCGGTACTTCGGAATCCCACCCGGCCTGATGAATCCCATTAAAGATTTCTTTCCCGCAATGCAGTAACTCCGGATAATTGAGCAGACGGGCTTCCTCAACGGTTAACGGAAAAGCTTCCCAGCTTTCGTAGTTAACCTCCTTGCCGTCAGTTAATGACGCGAGCAAGGTGAGCAGTGCATTCAACCCGGTTCCGAACCCTGCTTCCAAAATGAAGAGCGTATTCGAAGTGGTCTTTTCATATCCGTGCCTGATAAAAATATGTTGACTTTCCTGTATGGCACCGTGAATGGAATGATAATGTTCACCCATTTCAGGAACAAAAATCGAATGAGACCCATCTTCTGTCAGGATAAGGTGTCGGATCATGTGGTAAAAGGATTGCCGAAAAGTGTTATTTTTAGCGGTAAATTTACAAAAAGAGATTTAGTATATGGAAGCCCGGTGTATATCCTCTAACAACGAAACAACCAAAGCGATACCTGTCATTGGTGTATTTGCTACCTGTGATCCCAGAATAGATCCTTCAGCACGTGAACGTGCCGGCAATATTGTAAAACTGCATGCCGACAAGCTTGCTGATGCCATTAAGCTGCCTGATGGCCGGCAGGTTCCGGTCGTTTATTCCGATTTGCTGATTGATTCGGAGAAAGAAGCAGATAAGGTAGCCCGTTCATTCATTGCCGCCGGTGTCACCATTCTGGTTGGATTGCCCGACACCTGGGCTTTTCCACAGTTAACCCTTTTATCATTGCTGTCGCAGTTTCCAAAAGATACTCCGCTGAACTTTACCTGCGGAAACAGCGGTCCGAAACCAGGCGTGGTCTTTACCCATGCAGTTTCCGGAGCCGTAGCTCAAACCGGACGGCTCATGCACATCAATGTCGGATCATGGCCAGATGATGGCCTGATGCCTGAGATGACCCCGGAAACATTCAATTCACTGGTTGACTGGCTGTATGCTGCCACAACTTTTCAGGTTGTCAAGGGTAAACGGGTAGTTGTTTTCGGTCACGATTCCATGGGTATGGAAACCGCATTGCAGCATATCATACCCACCCGAAACACTTTTGGTATTGAGATTGCCCGCCTGGATATGAAGCTTCTGGCAGATATGCTCAACAAAAAAGCGTACGATAAGGAAGAATTAAAGGCGCTCAGAAACTGGATCGATACGGATTTTGGTAAAGTAAAACTTACCGGCGACGAAGATAATGCCAGGTTCAATGATAGTTTGGCGATGTATCTCATCACCAGGGATCTGATCAAGGATCTTGATGGAATAGGAGGAGGCTTTATGTCGCAGCTTGAATGGGGATCGGATAAAAGGGGGACACCGCTACCGGTGGCTGATGCCATGGAATCGATCTTTAATTCAACGTTCGACCATAACGGCCCCAAACCGGCCCTGCCATTTGCTACCGAGGCTGATATGCAGGGACTGCTCACGATGGTATTCTATACCTACCTGTCGGGAGGCAATCCTCCTTTGTTCATGGATTTCCGGAAAGTATGGGAGCCATGGGAAATCAGCAATCTTGCCAAAACATTGAATATCAAGCTTCCTGAAGCTGCCAAGTGGGCACTCAGAGGATTTGTTGATGGGAATAACAGCGGTTCGGCTTCCTTCAACTGGGCAGGATTACCAGGTGAGCCGGCAAAAACCGTTACTCCGAGGATTACTTTCCCGCTTGCTGATCCCGATTATTTCCCGGGTATGGGTAATTCAGTTACCTTCCTTACTCCCGGCGGAATAAAGGGGATTGCGGGCAGGCTTGCTTACAGTTCCTTGTCGGGGATGTTCTCCATGATATGGGATGAGGCCGAAACCGTATCGCTTCCTGAAGCATTGGCCACAGCTGTTTGCAATAAAACCGATCCCAGCTGGCCGCACACCTTCATTACTCCCGAGTTCGCCTCAATGGCTGAATATAAGCATTATGCTCCTGCAAACCATTTGCATATGACCTGGAACCTTCCAACAGCCAGACTGCAATTCTGGATGGATCTGGCCAATGTGCTCAGCGTGACTCCATGGCAGGCAAAGCCAGCATTCCGTGAAAGTGTGGATCGTCCGCTTCCCCTGCTTTACCTGCTCAACGGCGGTGAAAATCAGACAAAGATTCTTCGAAAAGTTTAACATACAGAAAATGCAACCGAAAATATTTTTTTTAACACTCTCACTCACGATACTAACTGCCCTCCAGGGTTTTTCACAGGCAGAATCCTTCCCCGAACCGCCAATTATCAAGGGTTATAAGGGGATTCAGGGAAAGGTAGCGAAATATAATAATTTCAACTATCTGGATATCAAGAACGACAGTACCGGGAAGAACCGGCAGGCTATGGGGCAATATTGGGAGATAGGGTATACCTATGATTCCGTTTTCCGCCAGAAAAGGAAATTCAAGGATTTTGTCGTCAGCCAGATTATTGAAAAAAAAGGTGCCATCTTTTTTGAGGATACCCTTCAGGTACATTTCGTGATTCCCGAACCTGCGGGTAACGTTTGGGGCCGCGCCGTGCTTTCGAATGATAAGTCATACCGCCTAAGGCTCATCAGGGAGGTACCCTTTGTCAATAAAATTCAGTTCGATACCAGGCCTGTTATCGTTTTTGAGAAATTTCTGGACTCTGTGGCTTTGCCCCCCAGGATAAATTATCTGCCTAAATCGGTGGTTACCCGTGTTCAGTACAGTAAGTATGATCACCAGGAATTCACCTGGAATGAGAAGGATACGCTGTTCCGTCAAAAGGTTATGGGGCCCTATTGGGAACTTAAAATTGATGTCAGGAACTCTAACAATCAGGTGGATAAGCAGGTATCATCGGTTGAGGTGCTTGAAAGCTATTACCGTGCCTGTGTAAAGTCTGGCGGTAAAGTGATCAAGAGCCGGCCGAGGGAGCTGCTCTTCCTTTTACCCTTGACAAAAGCTTCCCTCTGGTGCCGGATTACGGTTTCACTTGACGGAGTTTACTTTGTTCGTGCGGTTCTCCAATCAGATCAGGATAAAGTTGAACCCATTAAAATGGTTTCGGCATCAGCAAATCCTGCCGATCCAACAGGAGTGAAAACCGGGGGTAAGAATTTTTAATCTGCCACACCTGAGCAATGAATGCAGCAAATTGCAGGGCGAAGATCAGGGTTTCCGGCCGGGTTCAGGGTGTTGGGTACCGCTGGTCGGCACAGAAAATGGCTAATGAACTCGGGCTCACCGGTTTTGCTAAGAACCTTCCGGATGAGTCGGTATACATTGAAGCACAGGGAAGCCCCGATTCGGTGAATACTCTCATTGAATGGTGCAGGAAAGGTCCCCCACGGGCTATTGTCGACTCGGTAGAATATACTTTTCATCCGCTTCTGGAATACGAAAATTTCCAGATTCGCTGATCTTTACGTATATTTTTCGGCAAGAGTTGTTTTTTTTAAAAATTTTCCTATCTTTAAGTAAGAAAAATTGAAAGACGAATATGGCCAGCAAGAAAAACCTTAAGAAGGATATCGATTATCTGATTACTGATGTGATACTGGATTGCTATGCTTGTATGGAGGAGCGTCCTGAAAAGGATTTCTCTGCTTACGAAGAGATTATTAATGAGATAATTGTAATAAAGGAAGATTTATTGGAACGCATCAACCATTTTGATGCTACTACCCATGGAAATTCCCGTGCTTATTTTCTGGGTATTAAAAGGGACCTGGTTAAAACGGTCACCGACGTTCATGATAAACTGATCATGCTTGGTTGCTGATTGGTTTTGCCGTTGTTTGTTACGAATCCCCGGTAAATTTTAATACTTTTGTTGCGCGAAGGAAACCTCGCAGTCCTTACGTAACTTACATGTATTGAGTTATATGCAGTTTTTTGCTAAGAAGTACCTGATCAGCTTGTGCCTGATTATCTCCATGTTAGCAAATGTGGTGGCTCAGGAGAAAAAATCTTCATTTACCTGGTTTGACCGGGCGGAAACAAAACTGGCCGGTAATATCACTGTTAACCTTATTCCTCAACCAACAGAAGGGCTCTATCAACTGGAGTTTTCTGTTATCTGGATGAACGATGAAGGGCAGCCGATTACGGATATTACCAGGATGCCGGTGCTGTGCCTGTCGAAATATGATTTCGATATGTTGCCAGCCGGAAAGTTTCGCTGCAGTTCATTTGAGCAGCAGAAATTCTTCAAACTCATTTTTTCCGCTACAGGAAGGCTTACAATATCTGTATTGAATGGCTACCAGGGTGAGGCTTCGTTCACCGCGCGTTTTCAGTATGCGATGACCCCGGAATTGTATGATGAAGGGAAATCCGCCCCGATTGATCTTATGGGATCCAGTTCCCTGAAGATGAATTTTCAAATAAAATCAAAAACCCAGGCAGTTGAAACGGCTAAAGGCGACCCCGGAAAACCAGCCGCAGGAATTGTTGTTAATTCTGCTTCCTTGCGGGCTGCGGCGGACAGGTTGCAGGCTACACGGTTAAAAGTCAAAAGTGCAGGTGATGTAAAATCAGCCGGCGACCTGGCCAGTCCTGCGTACTTCCGCGACCTGGAACAGCTTTCGGCCCGTATCAGCACGCAAATGTCAATGCTCAATCCCGACAGTCTGCCGGCCGATACCATTCAGGTTTACCGCGATCAGTATAATCGGTTGAATGATATGGTGATCGACCTTCGTGCAGCCTACCGCTACAGGATCTCCCAGCCAACCCTGGCAGAGGTCGATCCATCAGTAAGCATTCGGAGTAATGACAGCCTCAGAAATCTTATTCGCATCCGTATTGAACCAGTTATTCAAAGTCAGGCCGATTCACTAACTTTTATTGCAGCACGGCAACATCAGATAGCACAGGAAATCAGTGCATTGATAACCAGTGAGGATAACCGCCGGTCACGTAATCCTAAAATCGATTCCCTGGTAATCTGCCACAATTCCATCAAAAAGGATTTTCAAAGTCTCATTCTGAACCATGAGAATACCTGGAACAATTATCGTATCGATATCGATGGACTGATACCGGTACGGGAAATTGTATCGCTTCATGCTACCTTTCAAAAAGGCCAGAATGATCTTCAATCCGCAATCGAACAAGTGGATAACGGAGTTGCGGCCATCATACCTGACGTAGCGGAAACTCCCTGGTACCTGTCGAACAGGATTGTCTGGACCGGCTTACTCGTAATTCTTGTCCTGGTAGTTGTATCAACAATCTGGAGCTCATCACGAAACAGGAAAATACTCAGGGAACGACTTTCCACTCTTTCGCATGGATATCCAGATAACCGCAAGCCAAAGTTTCCGGATGAGGGGATTTTTCCCAGCGAAGTTATAAATGAATACTATACAATTGTTTACGAGGAGTCTATCCCCGAATCCGTAGTGGGGAAGGTTCATTATCATGCTTCAGCAATTAAATCTGTTTACCATTTGGTTCAGGCTGCCCTGCTGGAAAGAAAGGGCGGGGACTTTGGAGGATATTTGTTTGGCAATCAATACAAATTGCCCGGAAAGATTGCCGGAAAGAGTGAAATCTTTATTGAAAAAGCCTGTGATTCCAAATATCTGAGATCATCAATCTCCAATAATTCCATTTCAAGGGCCGACCTGATTGATGAGCTGAATGAACTGGTGCGGCAGAATAAAAAGTACCGGCTGATCGGCTGGTTTACATCATGCGCCGACAACAGCATGGAAATTCCGGAAGGCCTGATGAAAATTCACCGGTCATTCTTTAAGGAAAAATGGCAAATCGGTATTCTGCTGAATCCCGGTTCGGAAATGATTCAGGGAGCAGGTTTCTTACGGAGAAAAACCGGTTATCTGGATCCAATGCCGGATCCTGCAGCATTCATTAAATTGGATGAGTTGTACCGTTTTGCTCTGAATCCTGCAAGCTCCACAGTGATCGGGCAGGAGGGGCAGGCTCAGAAAGATAAAGACTACTCCAGAATTACACTGAATAATACATGGGGTGATTCAATCGTTACTGCTGTAAATTTTGATAAGTCGGTGGTCAGCGACATTACTGCAGCTGCTGCTATCCAGGCAATTCCGAAGGATACCTATCAGATTGTGGGTTACCTGTACGGCTCACCGGTTGCTCAAACCAATGCGGACGGAAAGCCGAATGAATATGAGATATTTATAGATCGGTTTATTGAGCTTAGTAATGAATTAACCCCCAGGGATTTGCCCGGTATGATGCTTCTGGGTTGGTGGGGCCAGGCTAATGTTGATGTTATGAATTACGTGCAATCTGCTGTCGATTATCATGAGCAGACGTTCAGGGAGGTTTATCAGATTTCGTGTCTGGTGAATCCATCAACGGGAGAATTGAGGATCTTCACGCGCAAGCATTCCCTTGAAATGAATAATAGCACAATTGAAACAGAAGAATATTCATTAAACAACCTTCTCTTCCGGTAAATTTCTATTTTTGCGGCTACCTTTATCTTTGTCGTCAAATAGTAGCTTTTATTCATGAGGTTGATCAACCATTTCAAGTTCGGCGGTTTTGTCTGGATTCTGTTCCTGCTGTCAGGGCAGTTGGCTTCAGCACAGGACAGCACTGTTTGGGATAGGAAAGCCTTGAGGGATTCGGTTACTTCCCTGCTGACAAAATACCAGGAGCTTCACAGTCAGCTGAATCACGAAGCCGATCCATCGGTTGAACGCGATTTTATTCATCTGTTTGCCAATCCAAGGGTTCAGGTGGTTAATGACCTGGATGGACAATCCCGTTCGGATAAAATCAGTATCGAGGAGTATATTGTCAAATTAAGTGATTTGTTCCCGGAAGGTTTGACTGTAAATCTGGATCTGGCGAGGATTTCGGTGGATCCTCCCAGATATGATGGCAATAACCGTTATCTTATCCGGATACGCCTGCACCGGACAATAGGTGGAATTTCAGATGGAAAAGTTTTCTCATCAAGTGAGAAGATAATTTTTCAGATAGCCTTTTTATATAACAACAATATTCCCGACAGCTTTTCTTTCTATGGAATGGAAAGACCATCAAAAGGCCAGAATTTTTTAACGGCTTCCGTATCACCCGCATTTACCGGATTTGTTAATTCCACAATCGGCAATGATGAACGGCTGAGCCTGGTTAATGGGTCCGGCTATAAGGGAGGACTTTTATATTCACATTACTTCTCCGATCATTTCGGAATCGGGTCGGGTGCCCGGTTTTCGCAATATTCAGGGAATCTCAGATTGGATAAGTTTGATGCATTTGGCAGCTTTGATCCGAATCTACGGGATGTGATTATTGAAAATGAGGTGTCGTTTATCGAAGTTCCGTTTTTTGTATCAGTCCGGACCCATCCGTCAAAGAGGTTTGAAATCAGAGCAGATGCAGGAATTTCTATGGGATTTCGGGTATTTGAAAATATGAACTCGTCAGCTACCAACACGAATACGGGTATCATCCTTGACCATGTTATTTCAGATGAAGACTGGATCAGCAGGATGAACCGTTTTAATTTCGGCATAACGGCAGCCCTGGCGGTAAAATTCAGGCTCAATGATCGAATGGGAATACTTGTCGGGGGTGGGGTAAGACATGGCTTAACCGGGCTCGATAGTAATGTCCATAATGATTTTACCAGTTCAAAATACCTCGGGCAGTATAACATGCTATGGGCAGCACCCGGAAAAACGGTGAATCAGTCCTTCTGTATTAATCTGGGTTTTACCGTACTTTTAAATAAGGAGGTTAACTGATGAGCATAAGGAAAATACTCCTTCTGGCATCTGTCCTGATGGGTTTAATCCTCCTTGCGGATGGATGTATCAAAGTTGATACCCTTCCGCAGCTCGAAATACTCGTACTGGACGAAAAGGGTGACGAAGTTGAGGCGGCTTATGTGGCCTTGTTTGATAGTGAAGCAGAATGGAATAAACGCGAAAATCCGGTCCAGGTTTGGCGGCAGACTGATGCTGACGGCAAGGTGTTATTCGTAGATCTGAAGGAGATTACCTATTTTGTGTATGTCAGATTCGATGGAAAGGACAATAGTGTGGAAGAGGTTTCAACAACGGAACCTCTTGCATTGAATCAGAGAAACAAGATAATTATTCATATAAGATAGCAAGAAGTTGTGATTGAAGGAGTCAAAATATATATCCGTGTTTTAACCGGTTTCCTGGTTGTTGCCTTCTTGCTGGCAGGATGCGAGCGGGAACCCTCCGTGGACCATCCTTCCGACAGTGATCCGTCAGTTACCGTATTCCAGAATAATGTTGTAAAGCTGGATTCAATGATATTTACCAACCTTGTCAGGGTAAACGGCCAGGTGCGGTTCGACCTGATCGGTACGCCACCCACGATAAAGGCAGGTGATATTGTATTTTATCCCGGAAGCGACGGCGTTTACGGTAAAGTGGTTTCAGCAACCATTATCGGTTCCAGAATGGTTTTTCAGCTGGATGAGTCCGGTATTGACAAGGTTTTTAAAAGCATTTCAATCAACGATACCGCCAGTAAAAGTGTTTTGAGATCCCGAACCCAGACTAATGCGGGATCGTGGAATTCTGATACACTGGATCTTGCCGGAGTCTATTTATTTGATGGCTTCTGGAATTCTAAAAGGCTTAGGGTCCGCTTCACTGATGGCAGGTTTTACCCTGAATCTTCGGTTGGCAGGTTTTTGCTGGCCGGACAAGGATCTGATCCATGGTTTGATCGCTGCCGGCTCGACTTTAATTATTCTCTGGATATTTCAGGTGTTATGGTTGTGGAAACAGGGAGTGCCATGGATGCTTCCGATAGCCTCCTGATTGAGAAGTCGGCGTATGGTCCGTTTATCATCAATGGTTTTCCTGTGACCTACGAAATTGAAACCTGGATCGGTTTCCATGCAATTACTGAGCGTGATACCGTTTTGACCATCGGATTGTCGGGCCTCTCGGTCGGAACCCTTTCCATGAGTTACAACTATTGGGAAACCTGGAAGTTTACCCAGAACCGTCAAAGGCAATCCGCTGATATTACCCAATTTAATGGACCCATGTTTTCGGGCTATACGGGTGAAGTTTTTGTCAGCCAGGTGATTACTCCCCGTTTTTGCGGGGAAGGTGCGCTTTCCCTTACCAACCGGTTCGCCGCATTGATCGCATCGGATGTAACAATACCTGAGTGGCAATCTTCCCAAAAAGTTTCCACAAGTGGCAAGATGTTACGGGTGGGGCAGGTATTTGGTGAGTATATTCCTGAATCACTCACTACTGCCGAAACTTTATTCTATTCTGAAACTCAGTTTGGAGTACTGGAAAACCAGGCTCCCACAGCGGCATTTTTCATCAATCCACCCGCAGGATTTACCGACACCAATTTTGAATTTAATGCCTCTGGTGCTTCTGATCTCGAAAGCCCAGCCTCGGAATTGATGGTCAGATGGGATTTTGATGGGGATAACCACTATGATACTGAGTTTAGTACAGAGAAAATAGCCTTCAGGAAATTTCCGCAGCCAGGAATTTTTCAGCCGATACTCGAAGTGAAAGATCCGGAAGGATTGACATCAAGGCTGGTTTCATCGATTGAGGTTAACCTCTCTTCTTCAGCTCCGATCGCCTTCTTTACGGTTAATCCTGAATCCGGTCGTATCAGTGACTTCTTCCTCTTCGATGCCTCCGGTTGCTACGATGCCCAGGATGGAGTTACCCAGTTGAAAGTCCACTGGGATTTTGATGGTGATGGAATTTGGGATGAGCCGTGGACCACCAATAAAGCTGCGTTACATGTATACACTGAACCCGGAAAGTATATGGTTAAGCTTGAGGTTCTTGATACTCAGGGGCTGCTGGGATCAACCACCCGGATAGTCAATGTTGCAGCGGCAAATATCAAACCTACGGCAGTTTTTACGGTTAATCCTGAAAATGGCTCCACGGAAACACGGTTTACCTTCGATGCATCCGGTTGTACTGACCCGGAAGATCCTGCTGAAAGTTTGCGGGTCAAGTGGGATTGGGATAATGATGGCGTGTTTGACACGGAATTAAGGACCGTAAAAACCATTCAGCATGTTTTTCCTGTTGCCGGAAATTATACGGTTGTGATGGAGGTAGTAGATACTGAGGGTTATGGTGCAACTTACAGTCAGCAAATTAAAGTTACCAATCCGAATACCCCTCCGGTTGCTGATTTTACCGCAACTCCGCTTTCAGGCACCGTTGAAACCGAGATTACCTTCGATGCTTCAATCTGTACCGATGCCGAGGACAGTCTGGAATTGCTTCAGGTACGCTGGGACTGGGATAATGACAATAAGTGGGATACTGACTTGTCATTTGAGAAGGTTGTTAAAAGAAAGTTCAGCATACCAGGTACTTATATTGTCAAGGTTGAGGTGAGGGATAGTGGTGGACTAACTGCCACCAAGGCCAGGCTTGTGGTTATCGAATAGGATATCAGGAGCTTTCCCGGTAACCTTTAATTGCTTTCTCCAGGGTAGTTCTTATCTCTTCCCGCAACCAGCCGGGCTGTATAACTTCCACTTTTGCACCATAGCTGAGAATCTGCATTTTGAGTTCGTCGGATGGAATCACAAACAATTTCACCAGGTAGGAGCCGGTATTCAGTGAAATAACCTGTTGTGACGGATGTAATGGATTCGACTGTATATACTGGGTTTGAATTTCATCCATCCTTAATTCGATTTCCTCCGGAATTCCGGAATAGGTTCCGATACCGAAACTGTATCTGAAAAAGTGATCGGGATTGAAATCTTCAGCCGGCATAAAGGTTTCTCCGGTCAGTTTAATGTTCGATATCCGGTCCAGCCCCAGCGTCCGGATTTTTTCGTTAATGGTATCTTTTCCAACCAGATACCACCTGTTTTTATTTTCTTTCAACAGGTACGGATGGTAGAGATAATGGCGTGAACGCCCATCTACATATGGGGTATAATCAAATTCGGCTTCATGGTTGTTCCGTATGGCATCGAGCAGGATGGGCAGGTTTTCATGGCCTTTACTTTCGGGCACCGACTCAAACTGGATTACTTTTTCAAGGTTGGAACCGGATAGCCTGTCG
Source organism: uncultured Bacteroidota bacterium (assembly GCA_942493265.1). Lineage (GTDB taxonomy): Bacteria > Bacteroidota > Bacteroidia > Bacteroidales > UBA12481 > UBA12481. The sequence continues at coordinate 4,173,656 of OW818688.1, read as the reverse complement.
GCGAGGATAATTCTGCCCTGAATTTTGTTGACCGCGGTTTCCAGATCCTGAAAAACCTGGCTTTCCCTGAAATGGTTAAGTGTGTGCAGGGCCAGCCTGATCAGGTCGATATCTTCCGGCGTAAGGGGTAAATCCAGACTGAATCCCGGATCGGTATAATAATAGCCGTTATGCAAACGACTGAAGGCGATCGGTGCATAGCCAAAAACCGATTCATTTTTGAGGGCCCACAGATCCTTCTCGATGGTAGACAAGGAGATATCTGCCCCATTGCTCGAGCCATAGAGGGCTTCCTCACAGGCAGATCGCAGTTCCTCCTTGGTTGGCCAGGGTTTTGAACGGCTCCGAATGCATTCATCAATGATCCGGTAGCGGATGGCAGCATATTTATTTAAGGCCATTTTTCCATTTTGACATAATTCGTGCATCAATATATAAAAAAACCGATAACGTAAATAGGTTACGTTCCCGGGTTATTCTTTTGAATCATAAATACGAATTGAGATGAAAGAAGAACGCGCAAATGCTGAAAAGAGATTCTGGCAAGTCCTGTCGGGAATTGCCATCGAGTCGGGATTGGAACCTTGCTGGGAATATATGGGTTATACCTGCTCACGCAAGAGGATCAATGAGCTGATCGAACGGTTTCACGGAGATCCCACTTCACCCGGTTTCTATGGGATCAGAATACCGATCGGCGAAGTGAACGGATTGAAAATGAATATATTGATTGAAAACCAGAAAGAGCTGATTATAGGTATTCAGCCTGAAGATTCCCCGATTCCCGGCAGTGATGTTTCCATTGATACATTCAGGGAGATTATGGTTTCGCTGTTTAATACCGGACGATCATGGGATTTTGAAGCACCGGGCTGGGTAGCCTGGAAAACCACCGATGTCCGTGTGAATTTCAGATCGTTGTTTAATAAGGCATTTCAGGATATCCTGCTTAAAAAAGCGAATTCTGAGGCACTCTACCTGATCTGTGAGGAAATCTCTGATATTCTGGATGAGGTGCGTGAAGTTCTTACTAAGCAGAATGTGGAATACGCAGTTGCTTAAATCCTGAAAAATTGAACCATCCCGGAAGAAGGGTCAGACTGAATAATATTGCCTCAAACGGAATTTTCTGTTTCCAGAACAGGAATGTTGTCAGAAACAAGAGGATCAGCACAATCATGGCCTTACTGTAAAGCCTGTTGAATGAACCGGCTTTTGGGAACCAGATGGTTGCAGCCAGTATGATATTCAGCGGAAATGCCCAGGCCAGGTTGAGATTGGCATGGCAAACCAGGTGGGCCGAGAAAAACCACATATACGTGAATAACAATCCCATGGCACCAGAAATCACGAACAGGATGGTGAAGAAGGTTTTTATCATTGCCAATGGAATCTTTCGGTATAAAACAATAAACCAGGAGAATACCAGAAGGATGCCAAGGATGAAATATGGATGCAGCAGGCCTGTTCCGATGGGTTTCGGATATTCGGGTTCAAAAAGTACTTTTTCCGGTTTGCAGAGTGGAGTTCCATCTGCCGCTTTCGCCTGTGAAAAAAGCAGGTGCATATGATCGGGCAGAAACATATATCCTTCCTGGGTGGATTCACGGTCAGCTCCTGCTGTCAGCATCAGCAGGATGCCCGTTTTTGCCCAGTTGTTGAGGCTGATATAGGGCATGATCAGCTGCCGGTATGAAAGATGATTGGCCGGTTCTGCAGGCCAGTGGTAGGATCCTGCTGTTGCCTTCACCACGATATCGCGGATACGCGTGGAACAATTGTCCAGGAAAAAATCATACCAGTAATGGCGGTTCTCGGGGAGGTAGTTGATTTCGAGAAGCTTAAATAATTCTTGCTTCTGTTCAGTTGTGATGTTCAAGGGAAGTTCCTTAATAAACCGCTGTTCATTAATATAATCAGGTAAAAAGCCCTGAAACCTGACTATCGAGAGCAGGTAGTTGAGTTTACCATTGATAAACTGGGCATAAAAATTTGGAACATTAAAATCAAAGGTTCCGTAATTATATACCCTGTCGAGGTTGATTGCCGGGTCGGTGACCCTTAATGCGCTGTGGCCGAAATAGGAATATACCTCCGGACCGGGGCCGCAGGTGAGCAAACTGATTGAGGCTCCGGGGCTCAGTTGAGGAGTTTGTCCAAACAGGATATTACCAGCCGGTAAAAGAAATAGCAGGAAAATGAGAATGCTTGTCCGCATGCTGTATGGTTTTATGCAAAGATCAGTAAATTTACCCTTCTCATTAGCAATCTAAAACTCGACTATGAAAAAAACATTTGACCGTCGTTCGTTTCTATCCCGATCGGCTGTTGCCGGTGCCGGACTGATTGTAATACCTCGCCATGTGCTTGGAGGTAAGGGATATATTGCTCCCAGTGATAAATTGAATATCGCTGCAATTGGTTCAGGGGGCATGGGATCCGGGAACATAAAAAATGTTGATACCCAAAATATTGTTGCCTTGTGCGATGTGGATTTTGCCCAGGCAGCCGGAACATTCAAGAAATATCCGAAGGCTCCTCAGTATAAGGACTACCGCACCATGCTCGACAAGGAGAAAGGTATTGATGCGGTTATCGTGGCCACTCCCGACCATTCGCATGCCCCGGCCGCCATGCATGCCATCAGAATGGGCAAACATGTATACGTTCAGAAGCCGCTTACACATTCTGTTTTTGAAGCGCGTAAGCTTACCGAGGCGGTTCGTGAATACAAAGTTGTCAGTCAGATGGGCAACCAGGGACGTTCCGGCGAAGGAACACGTCGCCTGGCGGAATGGATCTGGGCAGGTGCCATTGGGGATATCAGGGAAGTGCACAGCTGGACCAACCGTCCGGTATGGCCGCAGGGTATTGGCCGTCCGGCTGAAACCATGACCGTTCCATCCACCCTCGATTGGAACCTGTGGCTCGGACCGGCACCGGAAAGACCCTATAATTCAGCGTATCTGCCATTCAACTGGAGGGCCTGGTATGATTTCGGTGCCGGTGCACTGGGCGATATGGGATGCCATGTACTCGATCCGGTTTTTCATGCTTTGAAACTGAAATACCCGATCTGGGTTCAGGGGTCTCATTCCTATGAAGTCCGCGAAATGTGGAAACGTGTTGATAATATTGAAACTTACCCGAGCGCTTCCATGATTACCTATCAATTCCCGGCACGTGTGGATATGCCGCCGGTAAAACTTACCTGGTATGATGGCGGCCTGATGCCCACCTGGCCGGCTGAAGTGGATTTCTCGAAAATTCCAGCCGAAGGGGGATCCATGTTTATCGGAGATAAGGGAATCATCGTCTGCTCAACATATGGCGGTGATGTTCAGATGTTTCCGGAAGAGAGATTCCTCGAATACAAAGATTTGCCCAAAACATTGAAAAGAATCGAAACCAGTCATGAAATGAACTGGGTGGATGCCTGTAAAGGCGGTGAACTCCCTTGTTCAAATTTTGATTATTCAGGTCCTTTAACCGAGATGGTTCTGATGGGCAACCTTGCCATGCGTGTTTCCGGAAAACGCCTTCTGTGGGATGGCGATAATATGAAGGTTACCAATGATGAGGATGCCAACCGATATATCCAACGTGAATACCGAAACGGTTGGACATTATAAAAAATCCTGTAACGGGATGGTAATTAAATGGTTATTCGCAGGATTTTTGGTTGGCATTGGTTTTTCGGACATAAGGGCCCAAACGGCGATAAGGGAAGTAAAAACCATCGATCCAAAAGTCATTGAAGCGGTTACGCCGGCACCGTTATACCGTGATCCTGTGTATGACGGCGCGGCGGATCCCGTTCTGGTATGGAATCCTGACAAAAAGGTTTGGTGGATGTATTATACCCAGCGCAGGGCTAAAATAGATCTTCCCGGCGTGGAATGGTGTCATGGTACGGAAATCGGTGTGGCCGAATCGAAAGATCTGGGTATGACCTGGAAATATCTCGGTACCCTTGCACTGGCACATCCGGATAGTGCATACTCCTTTTGGGCGCCCGACGTGATCCGGGATGAAAGGGGTCTTTATCACATGTATGCCAGCTATGTACCAGGAGGAGCCAATACCCACCGCGACTGGGGGGGAGAGCGTCATATCCTGCATTATACATCAAAGGAATTGTGGACCTGGAAGTTAGATAAAAGGATTCCCCTGAATTCGGATAATTGCATCGATGCAACACTGTTTAAAAAGCCCGACGGATCCTGGCGTATGTGGTATAAGGATGAAGGCCATGGATCACAAACATTCGCCGTTGAGAGTGCCAACCTGAAAGACTGGAAGCCTGTAAATGATCCCGGGATATCAAAATTGTATGGTGAAGGTCCCAAAGCTTTTCGTTTTAAGGGTCATTACTGGCTCATAAAAGATCCCAACAGCGGACTGGATGTTTACCGGTCAGGTGATCTGGAAAACTGGACCTATCAGGGTAAAATCCTGGATAAACCCGGAACCCGGAACAGTGACGGAACCATCGGTAAACATGCAGATGTGGTGGTATGCGGCGATCGCGCTTATATCATCTATTTTACCCATCCTTACTCGGAGAATGCTCCTGAACGGGATGGGGTATCTCCCTTGTCGAACCGGCACACCGCACTGCAGGCAGCAGAGCTTGAGGTTATTGACGGAAAAATTGTGTGTGACCGGGATAAACCCTTCCGGATCATGCTGAATCCGCCCCGTGAGGAAAGACAGGTACCCGAAAAAGTAATGAATGATATCTATAAGGAGGTTAAAACCCCTTATAAATATGGAGTGGTGATCACCGGTGAAGAAGGGAATCCCGTTGATTGCCCGAGTGTTTTCATGCATAACGGCAAATGGTACATGATGTATATCTGCATGAATAAGGTGGGTTATGAAACCCATCTTGCCGAAAGCGATGACCTGCTTCACTGGAAACCACTGGGAAAAATATTGCCCTTTCGCAAGGGAACCTGGGATGCCAATCAGGCTGCCGGGTATATTGCACTACAGGATCATGAATGGAAAGGTTCGTGGAAGCTGCGCCAGTACGACAGGAAATACTGGCTCTCTTATCTCGGCGGTGCCCTGGAGGGTTATGAAACGGATCCGCTCTCCATTGGCATGGCCTGGACCAGTGACCCTGCGGTACCAGGGCCATGGACACGCCTGAATGAGCCGGTTCTGACCAGGGACCAGTCAGATTGCCGCTACTGGGAAAAGCTGACGCAATATAAGAGCAATGTGATTTATGATGATTCAAAGTCGCTGGGCTGGCCATTTGTTATGTATTACAATGGCAAATCAGAATCCGGCTATGAACGGATCGGAATGGCGGTTTCGGATGATATGAGGCAATGGGTGCGTTTCGGGAAGGACCCGGTAATCGATAATGGCAGCGGAATTTCCGGAGATCCCCAGATCGTGCGGATCGGGGAGGTATGGGTCATGTTTTATTTTGGTGCATTCTGGAAACCTAAAGCGTTTGATACCTTCGCCTGTTCTTATGATATGGTGCACTGGACTAAATGGGAGGGCCCGCACCTGATAGAACCGTCTGTTTCATGGGATGAGGAATTTGCACATAAACCCTGGGTTATATACCATAATGGCGTCGTTTACCATTTCTATTGTGGCGTTGGCAAACAGGGCAGGGTTATCGGCCTCGCCACCTCGAAGGAAATGTAGGGACCCTATTTGCGTTTCACGTTTTGTTCCGCTTCTTCCGTTTCTTACATTAATAACATAGTACATAAAGATGCTAATAAAGTGAGTTATCGTTGCTTACCATAGGCTTAGTTTTATTTTGTTGAAAAGTCATATTTCTAAACAAGTAAATTCTATACCTATGAAGCAAAAATTACTTCTTGCATTGTTAATGATGTTTCTGGCTGGAACAGCCTTCGCCCAGACGCGTCAATTAACCGGAAGAGTGACCTCCGCGGCGGATCAGCAACCGATACCCGGAGTAACGATCCTGGTAAAAGGGACACAAAATGGTACGACAACCGGAAGCGATGGCCGGTTTGTTCTGCCCGTGAAAGATCCGTCAGGATTCCTTGTCCTTTCATCCGTGGGATTCCAAAAACTTGAGGTTCCGATCACTGCATCCAATAGTTATGACATCGCCATGCAGGTTGATGTTCTGAACATTGAAGAGGTTGTTGTGACTGCACTTGGTATCAAACGCGAGAAAAAAGCTATTGGCTATGCAGTTCAGGATATTGGCAGTGAACTTATTGCTACTGTTAAGCCGACCAACATTGTCAGTGCCCTTTCCGGGAAAATCGCAGGCGTTCAGGTCACCAACTCAACAGGAGCTGTTGGCTCGTCGGCCAGGATTGTTATCAGGGGTAACCACTCATTTGGTAATAATGAGCCATTATGGATCGTTGACGGAACTCCGATGGTCAATTTCGCCTCTGAAATGTCAGCGTGGGGAGGCCAGGATTACGGAAACGGAGCCATGGACCTTGATCCGAGCAACATCGAGTCAATGAGCGTACTGAAGGGCGCAAACGCAGCGGCTTTGTATGGAAGTCGTGCTGCCAACGGAGTTGTGGTTGTTACTACAAAGAGAGGGTCACAACCAAAGAATAAACTGGGTATTGACATTGTCAGTTCAGTCACCCTGGATAATGTAAGTATCTTCCCTACCTGGCAGAATGAGTATGGTGGAGGTATGTACGGAAGCGAATATGACTGGGAACTCAAAAAGACTACACTGGGTAATCCAAATCTTACTTATCAGGATTTTGCAAAAAAGTATTCGTACAATTATGTGGATGGCTGGGGTAACGGGGTAAACGACGGAGTGCCCAGAAGCTGGGGTCCCAGACTGGATGTTGGCCTTAAACTAGACCAGTTTACCGGTAAGGATCTTCCATGGATTTCACGGCCTAACAACCATAAGGATTTCTATGAAACCGGAGTGAATCTGGACAACTCAGTAGCCCTTTCAAAGTCTTCTGATATCGGATCTATCCGGGTTTTCCTGTCGAATAATGACATTAAAGGGACCGTTTACAATACAGACCTGACAAAAAATACGGCCAGTGTCGGTGGCGACCTGAAATTCTCCGACAAATGGTCCGCATCCGCAAACCTTACCTATGTCAACAACCACAGCAATAACCTGCCAAGTCAGGGCTATGACGGTGGTGGCGACAACCCTGCAGCAACTTTTGCATTTTTTCAAAGGCAGGTCGACATGGTCCCGCTGAAAGAAAACTGGAAGGTGATTGATGCTAAAGGACATACCTATTCCTATGCTTTGGGCGAAATGGATAACCCATATCTATCTCTCAATAACACGGCATCGAGAACACGTAACCGTTTCTATGGCAATGCCAATCTGAGCTATAAGGCAACCGACTGGTTAACCCTTACCGGACGTATCGGTACTGACTATTATAACGAATTGCGCAAAAAAATCAAGCTTGCCCAGTGCAATGAAGGAAACGGTGTTGGGAATTTCTGGCAGACACAGAAATTTGCACAGGAGACGAATGCTGATTTCCTGGCAATTATTGACAAGAAGATTGGCGATGATTTCCGTATCGACGGTACATTAGGCGCAAACTACCGGTACGAGGAAGTACATGAAGTAGGTTTGAATGCCTATAACCTGACTGTTCCGGATTTCTTCACAATCGGCAATATTGCGGGAACACCGGGTGTTACCCAGTACGACTCCAAAAAAGTGACGAACAGCCTCCTGGGTTCCTTCAACCTGTCATACAAGAACTACCTGTTCCTGGGTGTTACAGGAAGGAATGACTGGAGCTCGGCATTGCCTAAGGACAGCTGGTCCTATTTCTATCCTTCGGTAAGTTTGGGTTTTGTTTTTACCGATGCATTTAAAATTGAATCCAAGATCCTGTCCTATGGTAAAATCAGGGCCAGTTATGCCCAGGTAGGTAATGATACGGGTCCTTATCAGATTGCATCAACTTTCAGCTCAATAGGGTCTCCCTGGAATGGAATATCTCTGTTCAACCTGCCGGGCACTCTTCCTCCGGTTGGATTGAAGCCGGAAATTGCCAGTTCTTATGAAGCAGGTATCGACATGAGGTTCTTTGACAACCGTATAAAACTGGATGTTTCCTATTATGACCTGAAAACACGGAACCAGATTATGCCGGTGGATATCGCCCCTTCTGCGGGTTACAATTCCATGCTGATCAATGCCGGTGAAATTGAAAATAAAGGTGTTGAAATTATTTTGTCAGCCAGTGTTATTCAGTCGAAGGGTGGCTTCAACTGGGATGTGACATTGAACTGGGCCAGGAACGTTAACAGCGTAAATGAATTGTACGGAGACCTGGAGTCGCTGTGGATTTCTGACATGTGGAGCAGCTATATCGAGGCACGTCCGGGGAAACCTTACGGTGTGATTATGGGAACCAAGTGGCTCAGGGATGATACAGGAAACCTGATTGTCACCGCTGCCGGACTTACCCAGCAGGCACCTGGAAATTTCGAACTTGGGAATATCACTCCCGACTGGATCGGCGGCGTTCAAAACAATTTCTCATACAAAGGCTTGCATCTTGGCATTCTTATCGACGGCCGGATGGGCGGCGATATTGTAAGCGGTACCAAATTCTGGGGAAGCCGTATGGGTAACACCGCACTGACCCTGAATGATCCATTTACCGGAGCTGATAATGTGAGGGAAACCGGAATTGTTGTTCCGGGCGTTCTGGCAAACGGAACACCAAATGTGAAGCGCGTTGATGCTCAGACTTTCTGGAACAACTATCCAAGAGCTACTGAGTTTATGGTTATGGACGGTTCGTTCATTAAGTTCCGGGAATTAAGTTTGGGTTATGACATCCCGGGAAAAGTGGCTAAAAAAGTTGGCTTCTATTCAGCAAGGGTATCATTGGTGTGCAGAAACCTTGCCCTGCTGTATGTTGATAAAAGCAACGACGTTCATATTGATCCTGAAACCGGTTTTGGAACCGGTAATGCCGGCGTCGGTTATGAACAGATGCAGATCCCGACCGCAAGAAGTATAGGTTTTAAATTGGCCTTGTCCTTCTAATAATAAGCAGAACAATCGTTAATCAAGAAAAAAAATGAATTATGAAAAAGGAATTTAATATAGGGATTGTCCTGTTGGTATGCCTGGGTTTGATTGGCAGTGCATGTACCAAGAACTTCGAGACCTACAACACCAACCCTAACCAGCCGTCAAAGGTTCCTGTTACGAATCATTTCGGAGCGGTAATTGTGAATTTTTCAGGAGAATTTGCACCAGGAAACAGCCCTTCTCAACATGCCAATTACGTAGGTTCCAGGCTTGCTGCAGGGAATCAGTCGTACCTGTCAATTGGTGAGGAGTGGGGAGGGTATTACTCCGGACTTACCAACATCAATAAGATCATCAAGGATGCGGAAGCCGAAGGTAAAACGAACATGCTGGCAGCCGCTCTTACCTGGAAGGCCCAGATGACGCAGATTGCCACTGACAGATGGCGCGACATGCCTTATTCCGAGGCCGCAAAGGCTGACGAGGGCATTATTGCACCCAAGTACGACAAGCAGGAAGATATCTACAAAGCGATCATCGCCGATCTGAAAAAGGCAGCCGACCTGTTCAAAACCGGGGGTACTGATCCAATTGGTGAGGGTGATGTATTAAACGGCGGCAACGCTGGCAAGTGGCAGAAGTATTGCAATTCTCTCAGATTGCGGGTCGCTGTCAGAGTATCAACTGTTGATCCTGCTCTGGCTACCCCAATAATCACTGAATTGAATGCCAGTCCTTCCGATTATCCCGTACTGGAAAGCAATGCCGACAATATCGAACTCAGATGGCCAGGAACTTCCCCCTGGGAAGAGGCTTTCTGGTACTGGTGGTATTGCTGCCATCATGAAGGTGGCGGGAAAATTGTTGTCGACCTGCTGAACCAGTTCAATGATCCGCGTCTTCCGATCTGGTTTATCCCTGCAACAACCGACAGCAAATACAGAGGTTCAGAAAAGGTCGGTTTCGTTGCCCCTTTGCTGAGGGATGATATCTCCGACTTCAATCCGGTTTTTGTCAGCGGGAACCCAAATCCCACCGGAGGTAATGAATATGATGTAACAGATGGTATCTTCAGGTATGCTGAGGTTTGTTTCCTGAAAGCCGAAATTGCCATGCGTGCCGGACAGTCTGGCATCGCCAAGGTTGAGTATGAAAAGGGTATCACTGCTTCCATGCAACAATATGGAGTGAACGATGCTGCCATAGCACCCTATCTGGCAACCGAAGGAGTTGCATGGCAGGGTAATGCTGATGATTTGAAGAAGATCCTTACTCAGAAATATCTGGCACTGTTCCTGATGGCCGACGAAGCCTGGGCTGAGGCACGAAGAACCGATGTCCCCGTGCTCCCGCTTGCTTACAACAGTGCCTATCCGGATCATAACCGGGCACCTTTCAGGGTACCATACCCGCAAAGTGAGTCGGGCCTGAACTCGGCAAATTATGACCTGTTCAAAGTAAATGTTACAGATTATTTCTGGGGACAGAAGATGTGGTGGGATACCCGTACTGGAGTTAACTAACTTCAAGTAGACCTTTTTCCGGACTGATCATCAGTCCGGTTACTGAAAATGTAGGATTAGTAATTGGAAATGGAGGGGAACACAAAATGTTCCTCTCCATTTTTATACTTTTAGGATATGAAAATCAGGTTGATTCTATTGGCTGTTCTTTTGCCACTAGTGGCTTCAGCACAAGAAACATGCAAAGTGATGATGGCAGAACTGGATTCTGTTTATATAGGCAAATGCAAAAACGGTCTGGCGAACGGAGCTGGTGAAGCGTGGGGAAAGTTCCATTATACCGGCAAATTCCAGGTTGGATATCCGCATGGACAAGGAAAAGCAGAGTATCGCGATGGTACCGTGTATACCGGCAGCTGGGCAAAGGGATTGAAGAATGGCCGTGGAACATTGTCCGTGAAAATCGACGGTAAGGTGGTGGATAAACAGGGGATATGGGCGAACGATACCCTGCAGAAGGAGATTATTCCCCCTGCCTATAAAGTAATTTCACAGAGGAATATTAACAGATTAAGAATCTATAAACAGGGACCAGGCAATTACGTCTGGTTCTATCCTAATGCTGCCGGCGGTGTATCGACTGATTTTGAAGATTTCCAATTGGGAGGCAGCAGCGGGACCCAGCTGGCTTCAAGTCCAAAGATTGGTTTTCAGGATGTTACTTTCCCGTTTAGGGGTTCCATCAGATATAAAGCCTGGAATAAACTCCGAACCACTCAGTTTGAAATCCTTCTGGAAATTGAAATATCTGAAACCGGTGTCTGGGTGGTGGAAATCCAGAATTGACAAAATAAATTCAGAAATCCAAATCTGATTTTGATATTATGACATTCATTAACAGGATTCTTCAGGCTTTTTCTTCTGCAATGCTCCTGGTAATTTTTACGTCATGCACCGATAATGCCAATAATTTGCCTAATGGTGACCGGGTTGAATTTTACCGCCACCTGCAGACCAGCCAAACCCCTTTTGATACCGAGAAGGGTATCCATCCGATACCTGCCGGGAAATCAAAAACAATCAATAGCTATAAGTTTACCTATGACACGGCGAACCGCCTTAAATCGGTAGAATATGTACGGAACAATAATTTGCTGGGTTATTCAACTATGGGATTTGCGGCCAGGGTAACCTATGAATATTCAGATAATAAACAGAATAAGTATTATTTCAGTCATAAGAACGAACCTATTGAGAATGCCGGCGTGTTCCGGGCTGAGTACACGCTCAACGATCATGGTATCCGCACCAGCCTGAAATTCTTCGGAAGGTACGGGGAACCGGTAGAAAACAGGAACAAAATCCATTCATTTATCTGGAGTATCCTTCCGGATGGGATGGTCAGGGAGTTGCGTTATGACCTGACAGGAAAAGAAACGGTGCTGAATCCCTTTTGTCCGTTTTATGAACTTCGTTTTACCTATAATGAGAAAGGTTATGTTGTAAAAATGGCAAATTATAAAGCCGACACACTTTATAACTGCACAGCGGAGAATTGCGGTGAAGTAGGGGTTTCCTATTTTGTTTTTGAACCGGATGAGCAGGGAGATGTTGAGAAATTCTCTGTTTTCAATGCAACCGGTCTGACTTCCAACGTTTATTGGGGTTGGTCAAAACGGATAAATACATTCGACAAGAACGGAAATGTTCTGGAATCTGTATTCTATGATCAGGATGGTGAGTATATCGGCGGGAAAAGAGTGCCGGTCATCCAATACACTTATGACCGGCATGGCGCCGTAACGGAGGTAAAAAACCTGGATAAAAACCGAAATCCATACAACAATCCGGAAAACAAGGTTGCCCTGACCCTTTATAAATATGATAATCTGGGAAACCGGACGGAAACCCTGCGCTTTGACAAGGGGGGAGCCCCGGTTCATGTTATGTATGACCTGACGAATTGCTGCTGCTTCTGAACCTTTACCCGATTTGTTTGTATGTTTGCTTTAATCTGGATATTGATAATAAATTGACTAAAGAAAAAAGATGAAACTGACCAAACTGATCCTTCCGGCTATCCTCTCACTTTTTCTGGGTATGGGCATTGTTTCCTGTACACAAAAACCGGCTGCCAAACAACAGCACTCGGGAATTGAGTATTACAGAACCCTGCAATTCAGCGAGACTCCCTACGACCTCGAAAAGGGATTGCATCCGCTGACTGCCGAACAGGCAAAAACCATCAACAGTTACAAATTTACCTATGATGAGTCGGGTCGGCTTTTATCGGTTGAGTTTGTCAGAAACAATGTATTACTTGGATATTCCTCGATGGGAGGATCTGCAAAAATTACCTATGAATATGCTGGTGACAAGCAGGTTAAGCATTTTTTCAACAAGGAAGGGGAACAGATTGAGTCCGGCGGCGTTTATTCTGCTGAATACACACTGGATCCGAAAGGCATACGCACCGGGCTGAAGTTTTACGGCAAGGATGGTGCCCCCGTAGAGAACCGGAATAGTATTCATTCATGGGTATGGAGCATACTGCCTGATGGAATGGTACGGGAGCTCCGGTACAACCTCGCCAATGTGGAAACCGTAATGAATCCATTCTGCCCGTTCTATGAACTCAGGTTTACCTATAATGAAAAGGGGTACGTTACCCGGATGGCCAATTACATGGCCGATACTCTCTATAACTGTACAGCTGAAAACTGTGGTGATATCGGGGTGTCCTATTTTGTTTTTGACCCGAATGAGCATGGCGACCTGAAAAGCTTTTCGGTTTTCAATGTTACCGGGCGCATGTCGAATCTGTACTCGGGATGGTCAAAAAGGGTGAATACGTTTGATGAGAACGGATATGTACTCGAAACGGTCATCTATGATCAGGATAATGAATTGCTTAGCGGAAAGGGAATTCCTGTCATTCAGAATACCTATGACATCCATGGTGCCCTGGTTGAAACGAAAAACCTGGATAAAGACAGAAATCTTACCAATAACCCTGATAACGGAGTAGCTATTACCGAATTTAAATATGATGAATCGGGTCAGCGTACCGAAACCATCCGGTTTGACAAAGACAGGGTTGCCGTTAAAATTTAAGAGCGTATTGATGCCATGTATAAGAAAAACCTGATTCTTCCAATCCTGCTGTTTTCGGTTTCCCTGATTCCCTTTCTTTCGGGATGTTCGGGATCTAAATCCGAAAAGAAGCAGGTCCCGGTAGCGGATGTGGCGAATAAAACTGCTGCAGTCATTGGAAATGAAACATCGCTGCTTTTAAAGGACCTTGCTGAAAACGGGGACTACGTAAACAGTCAGGCATTTCCTTCCCTGATAAAGGCTTCCATTGTTCATGAAAGTCTAGGCACGAATATTCTTGTGGTGGACATTCGGTCATCGGAACATTTTTCAGAAGGTCATATTAAGGGTGCTGTTAATAAGAAATTTGAGGAACTGCCTTCCTGGCTGGAGACCGGGATCAAACCATTCGAGTATGATAAAATCGTGCTGGTTTGCGATGATGGCCAGGTTTCCAGTTATACTGCCTGTTTGCTGAGACTGATGGGCTACGGAAATGTATTCGGTATGAGATGGGGCATGAGTGCCTGGAATCAAAAATATGCGCAGGCAGGGTGGCTCAGCGGAGTTTCGGGTAAATACGAATCCTCATTGGAGAAAACCACCCATGAACGGATGGCTGCAGCGGGGATGCCTGATTTGAAGACCGGGCTGACATCGGGCGCTGAGATTGGGACTGCAAGGTTTAAAAAGTTGTTTGAAGAGGGTACCTCCGGCATGCTGATCAGCTCAGATGAGGTATTCGCCAATCCTGAAAAGTATTTTATCGTCAATCTGGAGCGAAAAGATAAATATGAAGATGGGCATATTCCCGGAGCCGTAAGATATAAGCCTGAAGGTACTCTTGGATTTGTTGAAGAGATGGCCACAATTCCCGTGGACAAAACGGTTGTTGTTTATTGCGGAACCGGACATAACTCCGGTTTTGCAACCGCTTATCTAAGGTTGTTCGGGTATGATGCCCGCACCCTGAAATATGGGAATAACAGCTTCATGTATGATAAAATGGTCAGCCAGAAAGCCTCATTGTCATGGATGCCATTTGCCGCGACAGACATTAACAATTTCGAGGTCGAGTAAATCATTATTCACAGCCTCCATCCAGCTTTTTGCGGGCCAGTTGCCTGGAAACGAAATATTGTTTCTTGAGACTGTCGGACATGCTGTTGAATTCCGTAAACATTTTCCTTGCCCGGGTGCGGGTTTCGTACAGGGCATTCTCCCTGGCCGAGATTCGCTCGCCGGTAAAACTGGAATTCATGACGGTGTTGGTCCATTCTTCCAGTCCTCCCTTCATGATAAAGGTGTTGCGGTAATTCATCCCTCTGGCAAGAATGAAGGCCTGACTGGCCTCCTGTTCATCATCGGAATACATGATGTTTTTAATGTTTGTGGCAGCTCCAAATCCCGGCGGTATTTTTTTTGAAAACTCACTGAATGGGATGTTTATGGAGCCGGGAATATTCACATTCATGAATTCGGATGCCGGGCGCAGGTCGATGATCTGAATTGACTGATCTTCGTTTACAACATACCGGGCAACCTGGTCGACCGAAATCCATGAGTCTTCATTATTCAGCAAGGAAGTTAGCCTTTCCGGTTTCATTTTAAGCAGCCGCTGTTCCCGAGATGGCAGGATGGCAAGGAGCAAGCCCATGGATATCAGTAGAATCGAGAATTTCATTCGTGTATTCATCCGGAAAATCATAATTCGTTTGTTATATCGGGCCGTGCGAACCTTTTCTCGGCTGCTTCCGCCAGCCAGAACATGGCCACTGCAGCGATTATCAGCAGAAAGATGAATAACCCCTGAGAAATTCCAAGGGTCTCGTTTATTTTAACCGGGCCTTTATAGGAGGCATTCGCCAGGTTTTGTATCATCGGATAGGTTTCAGCAAACAGGAAGGCCCCTGCAAGTCCGCCAGCAAAGAATGACATGGCATCGATTTTGCCGATTGAGAGGGCGCTTAAGCCGGTTCCCGGGCAAAATCCTCCCATGATAAAACCGGCGCCCATGATAACTCCCCCAACTAAAGATGCGGTTACGTACCATTCATTTACATACACAAGATTAAGGTTAAGCAATCCGAAAAAGCTTAAAAGCTGCGATCCGATAAGTGCCACAATTGCTGCTGTGAAGAAAACCTTGATTACGGTGGTATCATACCCGTAAAACAATCCTGCGAGTTTACGGCTCGAAGAAAAGCCGGCCTGTTCCAGCGAAAACCCGAAACCAATCCCGATCAGCAATGCGATGAGCAGATCAAGCCATTGAGGCAATTCAACTATTGATGATAAAGGTCCCATATATTTAGTTTTTTAGGATCATATCCAGTTTTTTCTGAAGAACCAGGCAAATAGGTATGCGGATCCGAAAATGGCGATCATGGTCACAAATCCGGCAACCGAGAGAACGGCCATTCCTGAAAGTGCTGCACCACTGGTGCATCCCCGGGCAAGCTGGGCGCCATATACAAACAGCAGGCCACCCAGAAATGCAAAGATCAGGCGCCGGAGATTCGATATTTTCGGAGATTTTTCAATTTTGAATTTAAGTCTTCGTGAAACGGCTCCGGAAAGAAAACCTCCAATCACAACCCCTAGAATTTCGAAGGTCAGCCAGTTCTTCAAAGGCTTCTTTCCATCCTCAAAATACTTGCTGTAGAATTCTGACTTTTCGGCATGCGGCGGATCAATGGCTCCTACAATGGATACAACACAGTATTTAAGTCCGCCGCTGGCGCCCAGTCCCCGTCCGGAAAGGGACATGGCCAGCAGTAGTACCAGCCCGAGCATGGTGCCCGCGATATACGGATTCATGTATTTCTTTTTCATGTATATGGTCTCTGATTTTCCTTTCTGCCATTAAAACGGCATAAGGTCAACATAGTTTATAAAGCGGGTAAAGTTTAATAGCGCGTTAAGGAACGTAAGTTGTAAATTTGATTTGATTCCGGCAATTTTTAACCCATTGAATCATCAAACCTGGCATATTGTTAAGATAATCCCGGGGATAATCCTGGGTCTGTTTGCTTTGGTTATCGCTGGTTGTGACAAGGAACCGGAGGAGCTGCATCCACCGGCATTACCTGTTGTCATGACCCTGGAAACTACTGGAATATCAGGTACTTCTGCAATCAGCGGAGGAAAGGTGGTGTCTGTTGGCACCCTGCCGTTAACCTCCCGGGGAGGTTGCTGGAATCGTGCCGGCTGGCCGACCATCAATGATTTGAAAACCGACGACGGAATGGGTGCCGGCACTTTTACCAGTATGATGGAAGGATTAGAAGAGGCCACCGCATATTATGTGAGGGCATACGCGATCAATCCGGTCGGGATCGCTTACGGTGGACAGGAATATTTTGTAACCAGCACCATTCCCACAGTTGTTACAGCCATTGTAACCGATATTACCGCAACCTCTGCCGTTTGCGGCGGTGAGGTGGTGTTTTGCGGCGGTGCGTCGGTTACTGTAAGGGGCATATGCTGGAATAATGCCGGGAACCCGACCACCAATGATCTGAAAACTTTAAATGGTAAAAACATCGGTGTCTTCAGAAGTGTCCTCACCGGCCTGTCAGAGAGTACTATGTATTACGTGAGGGCTTATGCCACCAACAGTATTGGAACAGCTTACGGCCCGGAGAGGAGCTTTTCTACTACCCGGTAATCAAAAACTGATTTGATAAAACCTTAACCTGAATATCATGAAAAATTTCCTTGTCTACGGAGCTGCCATAATATCCATCTTGCTGGCAGCCTGTGCAGATGATAATCCTGAGTCAGTCAATCTGGACTGCGATGATCCGGAATCAGGATTGCTTTTGCAATATTCGTTCGATGAGCAGGGTGGAACAAGTGCTTCGGATTGTACAAACAACCAGTTTGACGGGATATTGCACGGGGTAAACTGGGCAATCGATGGGAAGGATAAATCTGCTGTCGAATTTGACGGAAAGGATACTCTCGATATACCATTGGAGCCAAATGCTTCCGGATTGAGATTCGGTCCGGCTTACGGAACCATTTCCGTTACCTTTAAATTCAGAAATTCAGATGAGGACATTGAGCCGATTGTCTATTTCGGGGAGTCGGATGCCGGCAGCCCCCACAACAGCCTGATTATTGAAATCGGTCATAAAATGGACAGCAACGACCGGAAGCTCTATTTTACCATTGTCAACAGGCGATTCTGTTTTGATTCAAACAAAAATCTGGAAGAAAACAAATGGTACCATTTTGTGGCAGTGGTCAGCGAAACGGGTAATACCGGATATCTGAACGGTATTGAAATGACTGACAGGCACTACAATCTGGGTTCCGACTCAACCTATACCAATTTTTTTTCATCAGTTCCGGTCCAGGAAATATTCACACTGGGTTATGGCCGGTATGGAATGTGTGATGACTTCTTTTGCTTTGACGGATGGATAAGTGATTTCAGGGTTTATAGCCGGGCTCTTTCTGCTTCAGAGGTTAATAAACTATACAACAAATTGTTATGAATAGATTTCCGGGTTTATTCGTCTTTTGTTTTGTGATTTTGAATTGATTGAGCAACAACTATCACTGCTCCGGATGTAATATAGTATACCATGTTGGTAACAAACTGACAGATAAAACCTGATTGGCAGGATAGTTTTAACTGGAAGAATTATACTAAAATGACTCTGCTTAAAAGGATTTTACGGGGATTGATACTTGCTTTATTGTTAAGCATGCCAGCGGTTTATGGGTTCAGTAGCATCGATGATCCGAAAAAAGCCAGACTGGTTGCATCCTGGAAATTTGATCGGGCGGATGGGCGCACCCTTATGGAATCGGCTACCGGTAACCGTGATACGGTTGAAGGGAATTTTAAGCTGACCAGTGGAATTGACGGGAATGCCCTGAAATTCGATGGTTTTACGACAGCTGTAAGGAGGCTCCCTGATCGTGTACCCAGATTGTCAGGATCATTTACTATTGAGGCCTGGATTGCAGCAGCTGCCTGGCCCTGGAACTGGTGTCCGGTTATTGCACAGGAATTAAACGAAAAGCAGGGTTTTTATTTCGGAATCGGTCCGCAGGGACAGGCCGGGATTTTTGCGTCTGTAGATGGGGTGTGGCATAAATGCGAGTCGAAAGAGAAGATCGTGCTGAAAAAATGGACGCATCTGGCGGCTGTATTTGATCAGGGGAATGGGTTGAGGATATATATCAACGGGAAACTTGCAGGGCAAACCGCTGCACCAGGGAGATTTGACCAGGCAATTGAATCCGATTTACTGATCGGGATGAACCGGGAAATGATCACCCCCTCGAATCCGGTTAGGGAGTACGCAACACTGCCCGCCTGGTTTTCATTTGATGGGATCTATGATGAAGTTAAGATGTATGACGGGGCATTGTCGCCTGAAACCATTCAGCAGAATTTCAGCATCCAAAAGGAAATTGCGCCACCCGATATTTCCCCGCGGATTATGCCCCGGGGCCCGGAAGGCCCCGGTCGCTTTGGTGCGTATTATACAAAACTGAAATTCTATGAGGAGTGGGATGCACTTTTCCGGGTAGGAGACTATACAGATGTGGTTGTTCAGTTTGATAACTCCCCGATCAGGGTCGTGTTCTGGCGCGGTACCCGCTATTCACCCGCCTGGGTGATGGAAAACGGCCAATGGATGGCCGATCAGAGTGCAGAGTACTTCGATACCATAAGCGGCTGCTTTGAGCATATGATCGACCCTCACTGCCTGTACTCCCATGTGAGAATCATTGAAAATACGCCGGCACGGGTAGTTGTGCATTGGCGGTATATCCCGGTCAGCGTGAGAAAGCAATTATCCCAGGTTGACGAAAAATCAGGGTGGTCGGACTGTGTGGATGAGTACTATACCTTTTATCCCGACGGAATAGGAGTACGAAAGGTGGTACAGTATACTTCGGGTGAGCCGCTGGCTCCATCTGAGGCAATCGCCTTTTGCCAGCCGGGAACCACACCGGAGGACAACGTTTACCTGGATGCCATGACGCTTGTCAACCTGAAGGGTGAAAGCCATATATACTCCTGGGCGAACAGCTCTCCCGTATTCAAAAAAGGGCAGGACCCTGAAAACCCGGTTATCCAGATTGTCAACCTTAAGTCATTGAACAAACCTTTCATGATCTTTGAACCGGGCAATAATATGGCAGTATGGAGCGAGCAAAGGCCGGTTGCCTCGCATTTCCCCTGGTGGAACCATTGGCCTGTCGCTCAAGTGCCTTCCGACGGAAGAAATTGCGAGTCCCCCGACAAGGCTTCCCATTTCTCGCTGGCCTGGGGTGGACCTCCATTTCATAATGAGGACGGAGAAGTCATAAAAGCACGGGAATCCGGAACTGAAGGAAGTCTGAACCTGGGCGAACCCAATATGAAAACAGTCAACACCTACTGGTCGAGCTGGATTTACGGCGCATCAACCCAAACACCCCCGGAACTTGCCATGCTTGCGAGGTCATGGGCTCAGCCTCCCGTACTGAAAATAACCGGTACCGGATTTGCCAGTCAGGGATATGACCTTACCCAAAGGGCATATCAGGTGGAGTGTTCAGATCGACTGGCCGGAGATCTGGAGTTGGAACTCCGGGCAAGTGCAGATTCTCCTATAGTCAATGCCTGTTTTGTTATTAAAGGATGGAGCTCTGATCCGTTTTCGGTTCAGATGAACGGGCAGGTCTTGCAGGAAAACAGCGACTATAAAACGGGAATAATCCGAAACCTTGACCGGGATGATTTAATTCTCTGGATAAAAACAGAATCTGTGAAATCTTCAAAAATCTTAGTAAAAAAGTCAAAATGAAAAGACTGTTTTTTTTGTTATTTGCTGGAATGCCATTGCTTGCAATGAGCCAGAATCCAATCATGCACTGGGATTTTGAAAATATCAGGAACCGAAACTCGATTGAAGTTCTTACGGATATTGGTGATACCATAGAGGGCAATTTTGAGGAGGCAACGGGTGTTGCCGGAAAAGGGCTGCGACTGGATGGCTTTACCACCCGGGTTGTCCGAAAAAGTTCTGATATTAAAAATGTTGCCAGTGAATTTACCATTGAAGCGTGGGTTTCGCTGGGGGAGTATCCCTGGAACTGGTGCCCGGTGTTAACTACCGAATCCAACGAAGTGAAGGGGTACCGGCTGATGATCGGACCGCTGGGGCAGGTTTCCCTGCAAACCGCCATCGGCGAGCAATGGATTTCCTGTACGAGTGATACCGAGGTCATGCCTCTCAGGAAATGGATTCACCTGGCTGGTGTTTATCAGGCAAACAAGGAGCTGGCATTATATGTAAACGGACGCATGGTAACTTCGGTTCCCATTGCGGGATCGCTTACCCAACCCTCAAAATCTGATTGCATCCTGGGTATGGTAACCGTGCCGGGAAAGCCTTCCGACATACACAGAACGTGGGGAACTCTGGCAGAATATTATGGTCTGGAGGGGATCGTGGATGAGATCAGGGTATATGACAAGGCAATGAATGCCAGTCAGATCGAAGCCTCCTTTTCGAAATATACTGTTAAGTCACCGGATATTGCAGCGAGAAAGCTGCCTGTGATAGAAAAGAATCCTGGCCGCTTCGGAGCATTTTATACCAGGCTGAAATATTATCCGGGCTGGGATAATCTCTGGCCGGTTGATCAGGACCCGGATATTGTGGTGTGCTTTGATAAATCGCCGGTCAAGGTTGTTTTCTGGAGGGGAATCCGTTACGGAGCTTCATGGGTTTCGGAAAATGAAAACTGGATGACTGATCAGAGCGTTGAAGCCTGGGGCATTGGCAAGTACGATACGGAAGGATGTTTCGAGCATATGCAGGACAGGCATTGCCGCTTTTCACATGTCCGTATTATTGAAAATACAGATGCCCGGGTTGTCATCCACTGGAGATATGCTCCGGTGAGTGCCTATAACAATACCTGGAGAATTGATCCCAAAACAGGATGGGAGTGCTGGATCGACGAATATTATTATATCTATCCCGATGCAACAGGTATCAGGAAGGTATCATGGAAAAAGGGCTCACTGGGATATCCACGGCAATTTCAGGAATCGCTGCCTATCCTGCAGCCGGGGCAGATGAAGGGAGAGCTTTTAAATATTGATTATGTTCATGTTGCTGATTATGATAACAATATCAAGCCTGTATCTTTCGTTGAAAACCCCCGCGACCAGGCAACGGATTGGGCAAGAAATTATACCATCCAGCAGTATAATTTCAAATCTGACAACAAGCCTTTCATCTGCTTTGAACCGGGCAATGAGATGACAGTTCGGTGGAATGCCCTATCGACCTATGATAAACACGTAGGCTGCAACCATTTTCCCGTTGGCCAGGCCCGGTGTGACGGACGAACAAGCAGAATGTCCGACCGCCCCTCGCACGGCGACAGTTTTCCTATATCCGACCCCGTAATCCATGAGAACAGCGAACGGGAGTGGTGGAATGGCCTATATGGCATGACAGGCATGAGCATGTCCGAACTGGTGAGTTTCGGACGCTCCTGGGCCTATGCGCCGGCATTGTCACTGACAGGAAACGGCTTTAAATCATTGGGTTATGATAAGAGTGAAAGGTGTTACCAGATTGAAAATACCAACGGGAAGGCCGGAAGAACAGAGATCACCCTTCAGGGCAGCAAAGAATCGCCGGTCATCAATCCGGCTGTCAGGATACGAAACTGGAATGGCGACAAGGCTCAGGTTCTTGTTAACGGGAAACCGTGGAAAAATGGCCGTGCCGCAATCAACCGTGAACTTGAAGGCAATGATCTGGTTATCTTTGTTTACATTAATCAGAAGGAACCGGTGAAAATCACTGTTTTACCTTGATTAATTGAAAAATGCCCGAATCATGACTGCGGCTCTTAAAAAGTCGGTATTTGTGAACCCCGCTATGGTAACGCTGGCATCCTGTGCATTCCTTTCATCCTTTGGACAGCGTGAAAAAAAGGAAGCAGAATATCCGAATATCGTATTCATTTTAGCGGACGACATGGGTTATGGTGATCTTGGATGTTATAATCCGGAATCAAAAATCCCTACGCCCAACATGGATAAACTGGCTTCGCAGGGGATCCGGTTTATGAATGCACACAGTCCTGCCGCTCTGAGCACCCCAACCCGTTACGGCATTCTCACCGGCATATACTGCTGGAAAACAAGGCTCAAGGAAGGTGTGATCCTGGGATACGATGAAGCCCCGCTGATTGAAAAAGACAGGCCGACGATCGCATCTGTGCTGAATGGTAAGGGATATCATACGGGGTATATCGGCAAATGGCATTTGGGATTGACCTGGCAAACCCGTGACGGATACGTTATTAGTGATGATCAGAATAACTGGAAAGATGATCCGGCTGTTTACAAAGCCAATGAGGAGCATATTGATTTTACAAAACCGGTTACCGGAGGACCTGTCGAACTGGGATTCGACTATTTTTTTGGAACAGCGGGGTGTTCAACCAGTGATCCTCCTTATTGTTTTATCGAACAGAACAAAACGGTGGGACTTCCCTCGGTCATGAGCCCCGATGCATTCAGTAAACTCCCGGGTTTTGCTCCGGGTTTGATGGTGCCCGGTTTTTCGCTGGAAGAGGTTGATCCGGTTTTTACTCAAAAAGCAAAAGAATTTCTTCAAGGACATCAGACTCAATCGCCTGGCAAGCCCTTCTTCCTTTATCTGGCTCTTTCCTCACCACATAACCCCTTTCTTCCACCGGATTTTGCGAAAGGCAAAAGCACGGAAGGACCCAGGGGCGACCTGGTTACTGTAGTCGACTGGAGCGTGGGCAGGATTATGGAGATACTGGAACAATCAGGGCTTGCACAAAATACGCTCATAATCTTAACCAGCGACAATGGAGCCATGAAAGGAGCCAATGGACATAAATCCAACGGTGATTACCGGGGATATAAGGCTAATATCTGGGATGGCGGCCATCGGATCCCGTTTATCGCCCGTTGGCCCGGGAAAATTCAGTCAGGCACCATAAGCTCGGAGGTGATAAGCCTGACCGACCTGTTTGCCACAATATCCTGTCTGGTAACAGCTAAAATTACGGATGGCAGTGGCGAGGACAGCTATGATATCTTGCCTGCCATGATGGGTAAGCAACAGGAGAATTCAGATACCCGTGTACGGATTTTTCATTCGGGTGGTGGTTTTTTTGCGATTCAGAAAGGGCCATGGAAGCTTATTGAAGGCACAAAAGGATCAGGATCGGGTAAATCGGCGCTGAACGAGGGGAGCCTGCTGAAAACCGGACAACTATACAATGTAGAGGCCGATCCCTATGAAACCAATGACTTGTGGGAATTAAAACCGGTTGTGGTTCAGGATCTGAGCGAGATTCTTGAAAAATGCAAATCAGCTGTCTCAAACAGCAAAATCAGCAAAAACTAAGTAATGGAACCCATCGTAATTCATAAGACCGTCAGGAGAAACGGAAGGTATACGGTCTTGTCCAATTGGAAAAGCCTTTTACTGCTATGTCCGATCATACAACCGCTTGCATCACCCTGTGCTGTTGCGCAGGAATCCAAACAGCCCAATGTCATTCTGATCCTGACCGATGATCAGGGCTATGGAGATATTGCCGCACATGGAAATCCATACATTTCAACACCCAACCTCGACCGGCTGTACAGTGAAAGTGCACGGCTGACCAATTACCATGTGTCGCCGACCTGCTCTCCCACCAGGGCGGCTCTGCTCACCGGACGATATAATAACCGGACCGGGGTTTGGCATACGGTCACCGGCAGAAGCCGTATCCGGGAGGATGAAACTACCATGGCCCGGATATTTTCACAAAACGGCTATGAAACCGGCATGTTTGGTAAATGGCACCTGGGCTTTTCCTTTCCTGCCAGGCCCATGGACAAAGGATTTAAAACAGCGGTTTATCATGGTGGCGGCGGAGTGGGGAATACCCCCGATTATTGGGATAATGATTATTTTGACGATCACTATTTCGTAAATGGCGAAGCCCGGCCCTTCACCGGTTATTGCACGGATGTCTGGTTCTCGGAAGCCTCGAAATTTATCAGGGCCAGCAAGGATAAGCCGTTCTTCTGCTACCTCGCCACAAATGCACCGCACGGGCCTTATTATGTGGAAGATAAGTACTCCGGGCGCTATAAAAACAACCCTAAAATACCAAATCCCAATTTCTATGGGATGATTACCAATTTCGACGAGAATTTGGGCAAACTCAGAGCGCAGCTTGAAGAAATGGGGCTTGCCGACAATACCATCCTGATTTTCATGACCGACAATGGCACTGCTGCCGGGGTGAAGCTCGACGGGCACTGGAGGGACAGCTACCCGACGGACATTGGATTCAATGCGGGTATGCGCGGAACAAAAGGAAGCCCGTATGAAGGTGGTCACCGGGTACCTTGCTTTATCCGCTGGCCGGATGGGGACTATTCAAAAGGGACTGATTTAGAAAAGCTTACCGCACATGTTGATATACTTCCCACCCTGGCCGAAATGTGTAAACTGAAATTCCCTTCAGGCTATCATTCAGATGGGGTTAGTTTGGTCAGGGCCATTAAGGGAAATTCGGAATACCTTGATGGCAGGACACTTACTGTGGATTCCCAGCGAAAGGAGGTCCCGGAAAAATGGCGGCTGAGCTCTGTCATGTCGGGCAAATGGAGATTGGTTAACGGCAAGGAATTATACGACGTGGAAACTGATCCGGGTCAAAGGACCGACATTGCTGCGGATCATCCGGAGAGATTGGCTGAATTGCGGAAATCTTATGAGAACTGGTTTGCCGATGTTTTCAGCAATTGGGAAACCCGTTCTTACTCAGATATCGGTGATGAGCGGTCAGGTGAAACCATCCTGACCTCGCATGACTGGATGGGGGCGATACGTGCCAACGGATCACCTGCCATCAATGAAGATGGCGAGGAAACCCCGGTGTTTGCTCATTCGCAGGTGCGGGGAGGTTCATTGCTGAATGGCAGCTGGGATATCAATGTTTCCAGTCCCGGGGAATACTCCATAGAACTGCGCCGGTGGCCCCGAGAGGCTGACCTGGAGATCTGCGGCGGGATAGCCGCCTCAATCATACCCATTCCGGGCGGTAAACCTTTTGGTCCCGGCAAGGCACTTGAAATTAAAGAAGCTTCCGTTAAAATCGGCAATCTGGAGAAATCCCAAAAAGTTGGGACTGCTGATAAATCCATTATTTTCCGGATGAAACTGGAGGAAGGAAAATATGAGCTTAACACCAGATTTACCAATGGTACCGATATATCAATAGGAGCCTATTATGTTTATGTGAAAAAAATGAACCCGTGAAAACCCTCTGAACACGCGGAAGAACGGTGTTAAGATAGTACATGAAGATGCCAACAAAGTGATTTGTTTTGGCAGGGCTTCAGGGTAGTTTTAAACTATTAAACTGGTAGCCATTTTAAATGTAAAACCATTACCCATGAAGCAAAAACTACTTTTTGTATTTTTGACGTTGTTCTGCGCCGGAGCTTTGTTCGGGCAAACACGTCAATTAACCGGTACAGTTACTTCAAAGGCTGATAAACAGCCAATTCCTGCAGTTACTGTAATGGTTAAAGGTTCTCAGACCGGTGCCACAACCGGCGACAACGGCCGGTTCACCTTATCGGTGCGTGGCGAAAGCGGAACCCTGGTGTTCCAATCTATTGGTTATCGCAAACTTGAAATTCCGATAACCTCATCCACTACCTATAATGTTGAAATGGAAGTGGATGTCATGAACATAGATGAAGTGGTTGTGACTGCTCTTGGTATTTCCCGGGAGAAGAAAACCCTTGGTTATGCTGTGCAGGATATTAACACAGCACAGCTCACTGAAGCCAAGGATTTTAATATTGTTAACAGCCTGTCCGGCAAGATTGCCGGTGTTCAGGTAACCAGCGGCGGTAGTACGGTTGGAGCATCCTCCAGGGTCGTTATCCGTGGTAACAAATCTTTCAGCGGCAACGAGCCGCTTTTCGTTATTGACGGAACACCGATATTCAATAACACCACAAACCTTGACGGAGGTGGAGGTATCGACTGGGGAAATACTGCAGCTGATATAGATCCAAATAACATTGAATCCATGACGGTGCTGAAAGGCGCCAACGCTGCTGCTTTGTATGGTAGCCGTGCCACCAACGGGGTTATCCTGATTACCACCAAAAAAGGTAAGGACAGCCGTAAACTTGGCGTTGATTTTTCATCTACCCTGTCCATGGACCAGGTTGCCTATCTGCCAAAATTCCAAAATGAATATGGCGGAGGATGGAACGGTGAAGAATATATCTGGAAACGTGACTTTCCCGATATGACCTATCAGGATTATGCCAAAACCTATGCTTACAATTGGGTTGACGGCGGAGGCGGCGGAGTAAACGACGGTTGGCCAATCAGCTGGGGCCCACGGCTGGATGCCGGCCTTTTGATTGACCAATGGTCAACCGGAACGAACAGTCCCTGGATTTCCCGTCCCTCAAACTACCGGGATTATTTCAAAACAGGAATGAATGCCGAGAACAGTCTGGCAATTTCTTCGAATGGTGACAAAGCCATGGGCAGATTGTCATTTACCAACCTGGATACAAAAGGCATTATGGATTATACTGATCAGGCTCAGCAAACCCTGAACGGGAGTTTTACCCTGAAGCCCACCGATCGGTTGACGGCTGTAACCAATGTTACTTATCTGAAAAAGAAAAGTAATAATATTCCGAATAACGGTTATTCCGGTATCGGCGTTGATTTTGCCTGGTTGCAGAGGGATTTTGACATGCAGCATGCCAAAGATCTGTATAAAGAAAAAGGAAATGAAGATTGGATTTTTCCCGATGGTGACAACTTCTATTATACACTGAGAAATAAAACAGGCTTTACGCGCGACAGGATGTTCGGTAATTCGAGCCTCGAATACAAGCTCACCGATTGGTTGTCGGTTATGGGAAGGGTTGGTCTGGACTTCTATAATGAATACCGGAAAGATATCACTCAGGCAGGTACACGGAATAATATCAGCAGGAAAAGAGGGGGGCAGTTCAATGAAACCCAGTATTATTTCAAGGAAACCAATGCTGACCTGATTTTGAAGGTTGACCGCACCTTTGGCGATATTCGTCTCGATGGTCTCTTTGGAGGAAACTTCCGCAATGTCCGCTCGCAATCCATGTATATGGCTGCAGCCGATCTGACCGTCCCGGATTTGTATACCATCGGTAACGTTAAGGGAAATCCGACCGTGACCATGAATACCAATGAAAAGCAGGTGAACAGTTTGTTCTTCGCTGCAAACGGATCCTATAAAAACTACCTGTTCCTGGGTGTTACCGGCCGTAACGACTGGAGTTCGACCCTGCCGGCTGAAAACCGCTCCTATTTCTATCCGTCAGTAAGTTTGGGTTTTGATGTGACAGAAGGATTGAAAATTGAATCAGATGTTCTCAGTTATGCCAAATTAAGAGGAAGCTGGGCACAGGTAGGGGGTGATGCCGGTGCATATCAACTGAATAATACTTATTCGGCAGGCACCTTCAATTCGATATCCATGTTCAGCCCCGGCGCTACTTATCCGCCGGCAAACCTGAAACCACAGATCACCTCATCCTATGAGTTCGGTGCCGACATCAGATTGTGGAATAATCGGGTATCCTTGGATGTAACATACTATGATCAGACTACCGTTAACCAGATTTTAAGAGTTCCAACGTCATTAACAACCGGTTACAGCGCTATGTTGTACAATGCCGGTGAGATTGAAAACAGCGGACTTGAATTGATGGTTAATTTTAAGGCAATTGACAAGCCGGATGGACTATCCTGGGATCTCGGTGTAAACTGGGCTAAAAACAAAAGCCAGGTGAATGAACTCTACGGAGATCTCGAGTCTTACCGCATATCCGGAGGATTTGGCGGTTGTACAACGGTTGGTGTTCCGGGACAGCCTTGGGGGGTTCTGTGGGGACTTCCTTATGTCAGAAATGATGCCGGAAAAATCGTAGTGGGTGACGATGGAATTCCTCTCACCACCAATGTTGGTGAAAATCTGGGTAATGTTACTCCAGACTGGGTAGGTGGTATTCGCAACTCATTTAATTATAAGGGATTGTATTTCAGTTTCCTGATTGACATGCGTAAAGGCGGCGATTTCTTCAGCTGTACTGCATGGCATGCCTATGCAACGGGAGCCTATGAAAATACCATTCAGAACAACGTCAGGGAAGAAGGTCTGATCGTTGATGGTGTTAAGGAAGACGGATCTGTAAATGATATCCGCGTATCAGCACAGGATTTCTACGGCGGCTCGTGGATGTGGAACAATCATGAATACTCGATCCTCGATGGCACCTATGTTAAACTCAGGGAAGCTGTTCTTGGATACGATTTTAATCTTTCCAAAATCACCTGGATTCAGAAACTTAATATTTCTGTTTACGGCAGAAACCTGGCTATTTTATATCGTGACAAGAGCACGGCTGAACTCGGAATTGATCCGGAGGTTGGACTTGGCGGTGGTGATTCCGGTGTTGGATTTGAGAACTTTCAGATCCCTACAACCAGGAGCTTTGGTGTTAAACTGAGATTAAGCTTCTAATAACCTCTCAAAATGACGAAAATTATGAAAACGATAATCAAAATAAAGTTCCTGATACTGGTTTCAGTATTGATGATCTCAAATTCTTGCACCAAGAATTTCGATGAGATGAACATCAACCCGAACTCACCAACCGTGGTGCCGGCTACCAACGTCTTTTTGCGGGCTACGAACTCCCTGATCGGTACATTGCTTGGTGAGCGACTCGATGTTTATTATGCGGGTTCCTATGCCGGACAAACTGCTGCCATTGGTTTCGGAGATTATGAATACCGGGTTGATATCAACAACAGCATGTGGAGAGGGATGTACACTGCGATGAATTATTTCGTTGATGCAGCCCGTTTGGCTGAAGCTGAGGGTAATACCAATTTGTACGCAGTTTCTTTAATTATGAAGGCATACGGAGCTCACCAGACTACCGACATGTGGGGCAAAATCCCCTACTCGGAAGCATTCAGGCTGTCGGAGAACATCATGTATCCCAAATATGATACACAGCAGGAGGTGTACACGGCAATTCTGGCTGAGCTGAAAGAAGCTGCTGATATGCTGAACAACGGCACCGGAAGCATCGGAGCAGGCGACTGGATGTTTAAAGGTGATGTGGTTAAATGGAAAAAATTCTGCAATTCAATCCGCTTAAGAGTTGCCATGCGTATGTCATTTGTGGATGAAACAACTGCAAAGGCTGTTTTTACTGAAATTCTTGGTAATCCTTCGGTCTATCCGATCATGACTGAAAATGCCGATAATGCTTATTTCTGGTGGCCGGGCGTGAGTCCGGATCAGGAACTCTGGTTTAAACGGATGGGTGTGCTCGATGGAAATAAAAAGGACCAGTACCGAACAAACGCTGTTCTTGTGGAGGCTTTAAAGGCTAATAACGACCCGCGACTCCCGGTTTATGTGGACAAGAATAAATGGGGTGTTTACAACGGATACCGGTTCTATTACGGCCAGACCCGAGATACCATGAATAACGGTAACAATGTTTCTCACATCGGCGACCGCTTTGGTAACGATCCTAAAGGCTTTTCTCCTTTCATGAATTGTGCCGAAGTACACTTTATCCTGGCTGAAGCCATTCAGCGGAATATGACAACCGGAAGTGCCAAAACTGAATATGAAACAGGCATTACAAAATCCCTTGAGGAGAACAAGATCGATGCAGCTGCAATCGCGACCTTTCTTGCGGAGCCGGAAGTTGCCTGGGGGAGCGGTACCACAACCAATCTTTATAAGATCGGTCTGCAAAAGTGGATCTCATTATTCAAGCAAAGTGTTGAAGCCTGGTCGGAAAGCAGGAGAACTGATATTCCTCTGATGGATCAGATATCTGAAAATTATGCAGTCAAGCATAATCGCCCTCCGTTCAGAATGGCCTATGCCGATGAGGAGAAGTCTCTGAATACCAGTTTCCCGCTGGAGGTTGTCGAATCGGATATCTTCTGGGGAACGCAGATGTGGTGGGATACCCGTACAGGAGTGCATTAATCATTTGGTTTAGTATATTTAATGGCTTGAAAAGTAGAAACAGGTGGATTTTTCCACCTGTTTCTTGTTTCCTGCCTTCCGGTAAAAACGAAATAACATGATTGGAACAATCAGTATCTTAGATGCGATCATTATAGTTGCCTACCTCGTTGGTATCCTGGTAGTTGGAATTTTATCCGTTAAGCTCAAAAAATTAACCAGCGACGGATATTTTCTTGCAGACCGGGGTTTGAAATGGCCGGTGATCGGTGCTGCACTTTTTGCATCAAATATTTCAACCATCCATCTGGTTGGATTAGCCGCTTCAGGATATAATGAAGGCCTGGTATGGGGTAACTTTGAATGGCTGGCAGCCGTCACCCTGATTTTGCTAGGATTGGTTTTTGCCCCTTTCTATTTTAAAAGCAAAATATCAACTCTTCCTGAATTCCTTGAAAAGCGCTATGGCCCCGGTTCCCGGACCGTATTGGCTTTCATTGGCCTTATTGGTGCCCTTTTCGTTCACATCGGAATGAGCCTGTATGCAGGGGCTGTGGTTTTTGAAACTTTTTTTGGAATTAATGTATATACCTCAATTATTATCATCTCGATTGTCACAACAGTTTATACCGTTTTGGGCGGATTAAAGGCTGTTGTTGTTACCGAAACCATACAAACAGTTATTCTGATCGGCGGTGCTGTGGTGCTCACAGCAATTGCCATATTTGCCTTGCCCGACAAGGGGGTACATACCCTCGCGGAACTGAAGGCAGCCTTGAAACCCGGTCAGCTGAGCATCCTGCATACCAGGGAAAGCCTCAGCGCACTCGGGGAAGGCGGATTTGAGTCGGGACTTACCTGGTACGCCTGTTTACTTGGATATCCGGTTCTCGGATTGTGGTATTGGTGTTCCGATCAAACTATCGTTCAAAGGGTTCTGGGGGCTAAAACTCAGAATGATGCACAGCTTGGACCCATCTTTGCAGGGTTCCTGAAAATCCTTCCGGTTTTTATATTGGTCCTTCCCGGTGTTATCGCTTACGTTTTATTCCGTGATATTATCGGTACCGATGCCAATCAGGCTTTTCCGGTTATGATCAATCAGCTTCTGCCCGTCGGACTTAAAGGGGTTATGGCAGCAGCACTGCTCGCTGCCCTGATGAGCACCATTGCAGCAGCATTGAACAGTTCCGCTACATTGGTTGCCGTTGATATTGTAAAACGCCTGAAACCTGCCACCACTGACAGAAAACAGATAAAGGTAGGCCGTATTGCTGCAGTAGTTGTTATGCTGCTGGCCATGGCCTGGTCAACTCAGGGCGATAAGTTCTCGAGCATATTCGAGGCCATCAATAAAATTGCTGCTGCAATTGCTCCTCCGGTGGCGGTAGTGCTCCTGTTCGGCGTTTTCTCGAAAAGGGGAACAAAACAGGCGGCAATTTCAACGCTGATAGCTGGACTGGTGCTGGGAATCACTCTTTTCTGCATCGACTTTGCCCCAATCAGCGGATATATGTATCTTACAAAAGGATTGCATATCCCATTCATGATGCAGGCCTGGTACCTATTTGTGATCTGCACGATTATTTATTTCAGCGTCAGTTATCTGACCCCTAAACCCGATCCGGCAATCATTGAGAAATACACCTGGGAGAGTCCGCTTTCCGTTTTTACCAAAGGGAAATTCTCCGGGGTGCGGGACCCGCGTTTATGGGCACTGATTCTGCTCGCAACCCTCATAATTCTATACACGATTTTTTCTTAATCATTATGATATGAGACAAGCCATTATGATATCACCGGGTATTATTGAATACCGTGAAATACCCGAACCTGGTCCGCTGAAGGATCATGAAGTTTTACTCAGAATAAAGAAAATTGGCGTTTGCGGTTCCGATATCCATGTCTTTCATGGGAATCATCCGGCAACACCCTATCCTGTGGTACAGGGTCATGAATATTCCGCTGTTGTGGAGGCTGTCGGGCAGTCAGTTACAAAGGTAAAGCCCGGCATGAAGGCAACGGCCAGGCCGCAGCTGGTATGCGGGAAGTGCGGTCCCTGCAAAAGAGGCCAGTATAATGCCTGCCAGGAACTGAAGGTTCAGGGATTCCAGGCACCGGGGGTTGCACAGGACCTGTTCGTTGTTACTGACGACCGGATTGTGCCATTTCCTGATTCAATGACATTTGAGCAGGGTGCCATGATCGAACCTGCTGCTGTCGGGGCGCATTCCACGGGCCGTGCCGGTGACCTGACCGGCAAAAATGTTGTGGTATCCGGGGCCGGTACAATAGGAAATCTTGTGGCCCAGTTTGCCAGGGCACGTGGGGCAAAAAAGGTTATAATCACCGATGTGAGCGAATTTCGCCTGGATATTGCCCGGCAATGCGGAATTGCCGGAACCTGCAATGTGAAAGATATTCCCTTTGCGGATTGCATCAAATCCTATTTCGGCGATGAGGGTTTTCAGGTTGGATTTGAAGCAGCCGGAGTTCAGTCATCCCTGGATGTATTGGTACAGTATGTTGAGAAGGGCGGGACTGTGGTTATTCTCGGAGTCTATTCCCAGAACCCGGTTGTGAATATGTTTTATCTGGGCGAACATGAATTAAATGTGTTCGGTTCGATGATGTACCTGCAGGAGGATTATGAGGCTGCTGCTGAGATGATTGCATCCGGAAAAGTTATTACGGCTCCTCTTCTGACCCGGAGTTTTCCATTCTCTGAATACCTGGAAGCCTATCATTTTATTGAACACCAGGCTGATAAAACCATGAAAGTGATGATCGACCTTTAAATTCCCGGCATGAATACCAAACCGATAGTTGCCGGAATCGGCGAATTCCTGTGGGATATGCTTCCAACGGGCAAACAGCTTGGTGGGGCTCCTTGTAATTTTGCATTTCATGCCATGCAGGCAGGCTGTATAAGCCATGTAATCAGTGCCGTGGGGGAGGATGACCTGGGTGATGAACTCCTCGGGATGGTCAGGCAACTCGGCTTGTCGGACCAATATATCCAGAAAAACCGGTATCCAACCGGAACGGTTACTGTCAGGCTCGATGAGTTAGGACACCCGGATTATACCATTCATGAGCATGTTGCCTGGGATCATATCACAATAGATCCCGGAATTATGGAAATGGCAGCCACCCTGGATGCCGTTTGCTTTGGAAGTCTTGCCCAGCGTGATCCGGAATCGGCCGAATCAATCAAAACACTGATCAGGTTAACCCGGCCGGATTGTTTGAAGGTTTTTGACATTAACCTCCGCCAGCATTTTTATTCCCGCGACAGCATCGTGCAGTCGATCTCACTTTCGGATGTTTTAAAACTGAATGATGATGAACTTCCGGTTGTGGCTGGATTTTGCGGCTTGAAAGGCGATATCCGGGCGCAGCTTGGACAGTTGCTTGGAATGTATAAGCTGAAGTATATTGTATACACGATGGGCAGCAGGGGAAGCATAATTATTTCCCCTGAAGAATACTCATTCATCGAAGCGCCTAAAGTCACGGTTGCGGATACCGTTGGTGCCGGAGATGCTTTTACGGCCGTTTTTATCGCCGGAATCCTGAAAGGTTTTCCATTAAGCGCAGTACATGATAAAGCCACGG
Source organism: uncultured Bacteroidota bacterium (assembly GCA_942493265.1). Lineage (GTDB taxonomy): Bacteria > Bacteroidota > Bacteroidia > Bacteroidales > UBA12481 > UBA12481. The sequence goes on along the minus strand of OW818688.1, from coordinate 4,139,360 downwards.
AAATCGCGGCTATGGTGTGCACCCGGAAAGGTGCCACCCCTGAACTAAATACCGTTTATTTCGAATTATAATAAAGAATCAAATGAAGAATTTCAATTACCACCAGTCAACGAAAATCCTGTTCGGCAAGGGCCGCATTGCAGAGTTGGCTGAAGTTGTATTGCCATATGGAAAAAAAGTGTTGCTGGTTACCACCCCTGCTGCCAATGCTGCATTGGAAGAACAATATGCACGGGTGAAAAAAATCCTTGCCGGCGGCGGTATCGAAGTTACCCATTTCGATGGCGTGATACCCAATCCGACTGTGGCAGTAATCTCAGCCGGAGCCCTGATGGCCAGAAAGAGTGGTGCGGAAGTCATTGTAGGCCTCGGTGGCGGATCCAGCATGGATACGGCAAAGGCCATATCCGTGGAGGCTACCCATGATGGCACCAGCTGGGATTATCTTTTTTATAAAACACCCCAGCCGGATCCGGCTAAGCTATTGCCCATCATAGCGATATCAACCACTTCAGGTACAGGTTCACAGGTTACGCAGGTGGCCGTGGTTACCAATCCTGAAGTCCGCGACAAATCAGCGCTATACAACAATATCCTGTATCCGCAGGTGTGTATTGTTGATCCTGATCTGATGCTCACTGTTCCGAAATTTGTTACGGCAACCACCGGATTCGATGTCCTCTGCCATGCTTTTGAAAGTACAATCAATCCCGGTACCGGAGCCTATGTGGATTTGCTTGCCTGGGAGGCGATTTCCATAGTGTCGGCAAACCTTCCCTCATTACTCAATAATCTTGGTGATACCGCCGCAAGGGAACAAATGGCATGGGCCGATACTCTGGCAGGATTGTGCATTGCCAATGCAGGAGTTACCCTGCCACATGGCATGGGAATGGCTATTGGTGGCATGTACCCGCATGTTGCCCACGGGGAGGCACTCGCGATAGTTTATCCTGCTTTTGCAGATTTTACCTGGGAAGCTGCTGTTCCGCAATTTGCCCGCCTGGCTAAAATCCTTAATCCGGAATTGGTTACGATGTCAGACAAATATGCTGCTGCCAGGAGCGCGGCTGAAATTGTTAAGTTTTTGAAAACCATTGGTTTGCTAAAAACATTGCGAGATGTTGATATGCCTGAGAATGAGATTGAGGCACTCGCAGCTCAATGCATGGTTCTGCCTGATTATAAGGGAAATCCACGAGTCGCCACCGCAGAGGAAATGATCGGTCTGGTGAGAAAATCCTATTAATACCATGGATGCATTTGGTAGCCGGGAACTTTTCATCTCATGGGAAATGAAAAAGCGAATAGCATTGTTCTTGACCTTGCTTGGGATTTTCAGCTTTAATACTCTGATATCGCAGACAACTACTCAAAAGGTTTTTCCGGGAGCCACGGATAATACCCCCTCGCGTTCGGAGTTTTTCTCCTGGATAAACAATACCAATGAAGGGACCACTGAAAGCCAGACCCGGAAGAATCTCGATTTTTTCAGATGGCTGAAGGATGAATATGGTATGATCCTGGATATCTATGCTTTTGACGCAGGAGCAATCGACGGCTCAGGATCATACGGAACCATGAACTCAGCGAAATTTAAGGGTCAGTTCCCCAATGGATTTGCACCTTTAGCTGAGGCGGCCGGTCAGATGGGGACCCGGTTTGGAATCTGGGGCGGTCCTGACGGATTTGGAAATACCCCGGCTGAGGAAAAGGCGCGAACCGATCTTATGGTGTCGCTTTGCCGTGATTACCGGTTTGAACTGTTTAAGTTCGATGCGGTTTGTGGTGATTTGAGAAACGAAAAGCAGGATGCTTTTATCCGGATGATGACAGAATGCCGGAAATTCAATCCAGATCTGATTCTGCTTAATCATCGGCTGAACCTCGGAGAAGAGGGTGTCAGGCACGCGACTACCAGGCTCATGGGAGGTGCCGAAACCTATATTGATGTGCATATGACCAATGATCAGACGGCTTCGCATCATCGTGCCGGAGCTCTCTCGCGCGACCTGGTTCCGGAACTGGGGCGGTTGGCTGAAGATCATGGGGTTTGCATTTCCTCCTGTCTGGATTACTGGGAAGATGATATGATTTTACAGGCATTTAACCGCAACCTGATCCTGGCTCCCGAGATTTACGGGAACCCCTGGTTCCTGAGGGATGATGAATATCCCCGTTTTGCGCGGATCTTCAATTTAACCCGGAAATACAAGGAAATTCTGGTGAACGGGATCATTCTCCCGGAAGATAAATATGGGGAAAAAGCGGTATCGCGGGGTAATGAACAGACCCGTTTGATTACTCTCCGTAACCTCACCTGGATGCCTGTTACACGCACAATCAAACTGGATGAGGAGATTGGCCTGGTAAAGGGCTCCAGTGTCGAGGTAAGCCAGTATCATCCATCTGAGAGGATTATCGGCAGGTTTAAAAAGGGCCAAACAGTTACCATTGAGGTTCTTCCGTTCCGCTCGTGCCTCCTGATAGCCTCCGGCGCAAAACAGACCGGTCCTGTTGTGGAGGGATGCGATTATGAAGTGGTACGCGATGTTCCGGGAAAACCATTGGTAATCAATTTGCTTGGATTTCCGGGTGAGAAAAGAACCGTAGTATTGAAGGATTTGGATCGTCAGGCTAAACAGATCACTTTAAATGGCAACCCAGCCGATGGATTTGCACATGGTAAACCCGTTACTGTTCAATTCCCGGGCGATCCCTTAAAAGAAAAATATCACCGCAAGCTTGGCGACCTGAAAACCGTTCCGGTACCTGCCGATGCCGAGGCATTATATGAGGCCACCTGCTTCGCTGCCGACAATAATGCACTTGAGGCACGGTCGCTTGAGCGGTCGGGACCGACGGCCATTCCAGAGGTCCGGGCTGCACGCGAAGCGTTTACGAATCAACAGCTTTTTATCGACAGGGGTTTGTGGGACCGCTATCTGTTCGATGACAACCTGAATACAGCCTTTTACCCCGGCCGCCGGTGGGGAAGGACGGATATCCGTCTGAATGGTGGAGCATTGCGATTGGATATGGGACAGCTGACAAAGCTCGACAGCCTGAGAATAATCGTCGGGAGTGAGCAGGGACTACAGCCGTTCAAATCGTGGGAAGGCATCCGCCTTGAAATATCAGCAGACCTGAAAAAATGGAAATCCATCCTGTGTTTGGCAGGCAAGGAAATGACGCTGCCGTTGGATCCTGCGATCCCGGTCCGTTTTATCCGTTTTCCCGGTTCCCCTGAAAGAGTATGTGAAATAGAAGGATATCTCGATGGCAAAAAGGTCGACAGGAGCCTTTGGAGGGCTTCGAACCTGTTCAGCCAATACCGCTCTGTTACTGCGAAAGAAGCATTTGAAACCAGTTTTGTATTGAACGAAATACCGAAAGGGAGTTACCTGGCCATTGCCCTGAATGGCAAACATGGCGACGAGGGCGCTTATGCTGCCGTCCGGATCAATGGAAGGCTGCTTGGAGCGCCCGACAGGAGCCTTTCGTACCGGAGTAATGCCTGGGAATACCCGGTACCGGGCACCGATTCCAACTACACTTATTATGTTCCGTTAACTGCAGACATGGTCGGAGCTAAAATCGAAGCAGTAGTTCTGGTTATGAAAAATGGAATTTCGGAATTCAAACCGGAGGTTTGGATAACTGCATACCCTATTCCCTTTGAAAAAATTCTCATAAAGGTTTCTGAATAAAAACTATAAACATGAGAGCATTTTTTTACAGAAGCTTTCCGGTTATTATTCTGCTGGCAACTATTGCCTCTACTCGCTCGGGCACTTTTTGAGCTGTTGTCATTCTAAAATCTAACAAATGAATCAGATGGTTAATCGTATCGGGCAAATCTGTATTTTACTGCAGTTCCTGTTCATAAGCGGAGTTTTTTCACAGACTGCACCCGCTGAAAGCCTGTTCACTGTATCCGGTAACCAGCTCACCTGGGAGAATGACGGGGAAATATTCCGGATCGAATCGTTTGGAGTCAATACCCTGAGATTCAGGTCCACAAAAAGTCTCCATATTTCGGATGAGATCTGGAATATTCTGCCGCAGCAGGAAGTTAAACCGGTTATCCAGATCCTGGGAGGAAAAGCCATTATCTCCAATGGCGCCATCCGGGCAGAGATCCGGGAGAAAGACGGATTGATCACTTATTTCAATTCGAAGAACGAAGTGCTTCTGAAGGAATCCTACCACCATCATGTTACACGGATCGCCCGGCAGTACAAGAGCCGTGGGAGTGATCATTTCGAGCTCATGCAGACTTTCGATGCCGAAAAAACGGAGCATTTATACGGCATGGGCCAATACCCAAATGATTGCCTGGATCTGAAGGGTACCGTGCTGGAACTTGCGCAGAAGAATACGCAGATATCCATCCCCTTTCTGCTTTCGAGCAGGGGGTACGGATTTATCTGGAATAATCCGTCGATCGGAAGAGCCGACCTGTCGATGACCCATACGAGCTTTTCGGCCCAGTATGCCCGTCAGATCGACTATTTTATTTTTGCGGAAAGCACACCGGCCGACCTGGTGAGGCACTATTCAGCACTGACGGGAAAATCACCGATGATGCCGGCTTTTGCCACCGGACTCTGGCAGTCGAAACTTCGCTATTCATCACAGGAGGAGCTTTTATCCGTTGCCCGGGAGTACAAAAAGAGAAACCTGCCGATTTCCGTTATCGTTGCTGATTTTTTTCACTGGACTAAATCGGGTGACTGGAAGTTCGATCCGAAATTTTGGCCCGATCCTGCAGCAATGGTTAAGGAGCTGGAATCCATGGGGATAAAGCTTCTGGTTTCAATCTGGCCCACCGTTCAGCAGGAGAGTGAGAATTATGCCACCCTGCTGAAAAAGAATTATCTGATTCGTCCGGAGGTTGGGGTCAATGCCTTCCTCCCGTTTACCGGTTATCTCACCTTTGTGGATGTAACTAATCCGGGGGCACGGAAGTTCATGTGGGATAAGATCAGGAAAAATTATTACGATCAGGGTATCAGGATGTTCTGGCTGGATGAGGCTGAACCTGAAATTGATCCGCTGGATTATGAAAATGTTCGGTATTATAAGGGGAACGGACTGGAGATGTCGTCGATCTATCCATTCCATTTTGCCCAGGCGGTTTATGAAGGTCAGGTTGCCGCCGGACAGACGGAAATCATCAACCTGGTGCGTTGCGGCTGGATCGGCAGTCAGCGGTTCGGAATGGTTCTGTGGTCGGGTGATATCTATGGGGATTTTGAAACCCTGCGCCGCCAGGTCAAGGCCGGATTGAATATCTCGCTTTGCGGAATTCCCTGGTGGAACACCGATATCGGTGGCTTTTTCAAATCCAAAGACACCCCTGAACAATTTCATGAAGTGCTGATCAGATGGTATCAATATGGGGTTTTCTGTCCGGTTATGCGGATGCACGGCAACCGCCAGCCTATACAGCCGATTGAGGGAAGCGCAGTGGGGTCGGGTGCCCCTAATGAATTGTGGAGCTATGGGGATGAAAGCTATCAGATCATGGCGAGATACCTGCAGGTACGCGAACAGCTCAAACCCTATATCTTAAAACACATGGAAATTGCCTCCAAAGAGGGGATACCGATGATGCGCCCGCTGTTTTTCGATTTCCCCGATGATGAGCTTTGTTATACCACTGAGGATCAGTATATGTTCGGACCGGATCTGTTGATTGCCCCGGTGCTTGAATATCAGGTTAATACCCGTAAAGTGTATTTTCCTGCCGGTGCCAGCTGGAAGGATGCACTCACCGGAAAGGTGTATAAGGGCGGACATACCATTAACTATGCGGTAAGTTTGGAAAATATTCCGGTGTTCTGTAGAGACGGGTTTGAGTTTAAGATAAAATGAGATAAGATAACCACGGAGGCATGGAGATAGCGGAGGAACACGGAGAATAATTTTTTTATATGGAAATCTCTGGTTTCTGCCCGAAGATTAACATGGTGAGCAGGAAGGGGCGGGCATCTAATTTGTTCAGTCAATGCCAGCTGTTCTGGTATAATTTTTGCTTGAATTTACTGTGTCACTCGAGAGTAAATTGCAGATATAAAGCTTATTACCATGAAAACAAATTGGATTTTTGCCGTTATTGCAGCATGCTTGTCTTTATTATCACAAGTTGCACCTGCGCAGGATGGTTTGTCAAAAGCGAATTTAAGTCGTGAGGAGCGAAAAGAATTAAGACTTAAGTCAGAGGAAGAGCACCTGCGACAAGTAGATTCACTGGTTTCCTTTGGCGACTATGTTCTGGAACCTAATCAGCTGGGTGGCTTCAATGTTAACCCCGTGATGAACTTTGTTATGTTGAACGGCGATAACCTGGTATTTCAAACCAGCAGTCCGGTTGACAGGTCGAGGGCAAACTTTCCGTATACGGATAAAACCGTAATGGGGAAAATTACCTCGAAAGAGATCAGCAAAAGCAAAAAAGGCACCTATCTGGTTAAGCTTGGCATCATGACCAGAACAGGGGTTGGTTTCAGAATCGATATGAGAATTTCTCCAAACGGAAATGCCACAGCCTCTGTGACGCAAAACAATGCTGCAGGCAGGCTGGATTATTCCGGACCAATCGTCGCATTGGATGAATCTTCGGTTTATGTGGGTTCGGAGTCGTTTGACCTCACAGGTTTTCCATGGTACTATAATTTCATCATGGCAGCCCTGTATGGCAGAAACTGAATCTAAAGGCCCGCTGAGGATATTGTCGTCTTTACCGCCTTCAATTTTATTTCAATCAAGATCGGACCATCTTCATCGGAAAGATTCTTTTTAAACGCAACCAATTTGTCGCGCAGCGTTTGATCTGTGAAAACGGCTTTATCAAGGAATGGATTATCAAGAACTGACTTCAGTGTATTGGCCTCCTGAATCCTGTATATCGAGCCATCCTGATATCTGTGTGGCCAAAATGGGGCACCGCCGTCCAGGTCATTCGATATTCCGTAAGTTTTCAGGTCTTTGTTAAACGGTATGTGGTAAACCAATCCGGTTTCCTTATTCAGGTACATGGGGTGCATCATAAGTTTAAGCGCACCGCTAAAGAAAAGGTAATCAGGTGTCTCCATCCACACGTCAATCTGAAAGTTCATGTTTTCCATTGTTCTTTCTTCTTTAGCATGAGGATCATTAAGTACAATTTCAGGAACAAGGGTGCGATCGGGCCGAATAGCAAAGACAGTATCGGAAAACCGGTCATTTATCCTGATTTCATTGTCCATGCTATAGAACATCGCAAGTCTGCTTGCTTTCCCTTTGATAATTTTATCCTGGTCCCGTTTCATCAGTTTCCCGGTGCAATTTCCATCCCAATCAAAAAAGGCAAGGGAATAATTGTCCATCCTGGAGCTGTTCGATGAGGAAAAGTATCCGATTAATCCATCATCGAAAGTGTCGATATTCCTGGCAAAATCGGGAAGTGTTGTTTCACCAATAAGTTTGCCATCGAAACCGAACCGCATGACCTTTAAAAAATCCATAATCAGAATGAATTTCTCATCCCTCGATATACGCACATCGCCAAGCCGATTGTACTCACCGGGTCCTTTGCCAATGTTTCCGATATTCCTGATAAACTTACCCCGGCGATCAAACAGAAGTACCTTGGGTAATGACTGGTCACAGATCAGGATGTAATTATCTGTTATTGAATATTGGTCGATCCTCTTGATAAAACAGTCCGGATTACTCTCAAGCCTGGTGTAATTGATATCAGTTGCTATTTGGCTTAAGGTCAATTTTGATTCAACGTTCATGTCCTGTGAGAGATCCAAAACAATTAAGTTGGTGGAATTTTTGTCTGGTTGTGAACAGGAAACAACAAAAATCAACAAGATTACCAAAGTCGAAAATTTCAGGCTCATGATTGTGTTTTAGAGGTTGTAGGAAATAACTCCTGAATTTAATCATTATAGAATGATTTCAATAGCAGGCTTAATCTTCCCGAAATTCCACTTTAACCCGAAATCTGAGCCCAGCCACGAAATTATTCCGGGTTCGGCGCGTCGCCACGGCCCGGATCCCTCATAACCGTTCGCCGATGAGTGCAGGCGGATGGATGCCGAAAGGCGTTCGCTAAAGATTTGAAAGATCTCAAACTCAATGAAAATGCCAACCCCATATCGGTTGTGCATGGAATAATGATTAAAATATTTAGCATCAACAAACCATTGATTGGCATATCGATGAGTCCTTTCATGAACCGACAGCCAGTTCATGCTGATGGAAGGACCCATATAAATGGCTGCGTGCTTGTTACGGAGTGTGCACCAGCCAACAAATGCTTCGGCCTGATACCGCTGATTAAACGGTTCCCGGGTTTCGCTATAGGTTTTTTCGGTTTCACCTTCGTAATCCCAGGTGGAATAAACCCAGCTGTATGGCTTGGTTTTAAACGAATGATTGAATGAGATCCCGATTTTGCTTCCCGACTTGAATAGTTGGTTCCACCCGACTGAATACCCTTTCCACTCGCTGAATGTCATGTAGGAGCCGGTGCCCCTGCAGTACCTGATTTCCAGCTGCTGTGAAAAGAGTGGGGTGCCGCTGATTATCAATATCAGCAGGAATGCCGGGATCCGGAAGGTTTGTTTTAATATCATTTTTTGATTATTAGTACCATTTATTAAATCCGAGATGCTTTGAATATTGCCCGCTGGCCAGGGAATCAAGGGTTTTCCTGCTTAAAATCATGTTCTCAAATCTGAGTGTCCGGGTCATCGTAAACAGCCCGTAGCCATTATTGATGTTTCCCATTGCCGGAGCATCCAGATTACCTGCGTTGATATAAGTTTCCGTGTAATCCTTGTACTGCTGGTCGCCGGATATAAATACCAGATCCATCGATCTGAATCTTCGGATCATGGTATCATTGATTGGCTTTATACTGGTAGCCAGTTTGTTATAAAACAGTTCCGGGTAAATGATGCCAGTTGCATAGTAAATCCCATGGCTCATGGTGATCTTCATGCTCTTTCTAAGAGAGATGGTTTCCGAATGATCAACCCAGCTGCCGGCAAGTTCCTGATACCTGAAAATGCAAAGCAGCTCGCAGTATTTTACGAACTTAAAGTTTATGATGAATGAAACTGTGTAATGGCTCGAATCCGGGGGGTAAAGATCAAATCCTTTGTCAAATGTGGAGGGGAGCTCCTGAACCGGCAGCGGAATCATAGGAATGGTGGAATTGGCAGGTCCGAATTTGCCTTTTACGTCGATCACCAGCCGGAAATTATTTGCCAGACTGGAAACAACATTACTGCCGATCATGGATAATTCATTGAATGCCTGGTAACAGTATCCCGGGACTTCCGGAAACAGACCGGGATTTTTCGTCAGGTTCGACGGGTAAAACCGGGTTTCACCCACCTTGTATTCCCCAATCCAGTTTTCCAGCCGGATATCGGCATTTTCATAGAATACCTTTTGGGGGTCCCTGGCCAGATCGAATCCGCTTGCATTGCCTGAAAATGAACGGGTCAAAGTGAGGTAAAAGATGCTGTCGGATGGGTCCAGCCGGAAACAGACTACCGGTATGGGCTCTTGCGGATCAACCAGATCCAGCTCGTTGGAACAGGATCCAAATCCAAATATCAGGACAATCAGCAGTATTTTAAAGAGGTTTTTCATATGACTGTCAAATGTCTTTTATACATCTGACTGAATAATATCTGTCTAACCCGGAGTTTCCCCAATATCCGCGGACGATCTCCTTATAAGCACTGCTGAATCCCACATGATGAGGCAGGTATTCTGATTCTTCCACTTTCGAGGAGGAGGACCAGAATCCGGTATCCCATGGAGAAGAAATGCCCCAGTAAAATTCATGTTCCATGATAAACCCGCCGTTGTTCAGATCGAGGTTTAACCTTGAAAGCCCCTGTTTCCCATAGTATATAACCGAATACAGATAGGGGTAGGTTGCGAAAATAGCATCCCATTCGGCTTTTGTCGGCAGGTGCCATTGATCAGGACAGATCCCTTTCGGTTCCCTGACTTTATAGTTTAATGACTCAAGCCATTTATATACACCGCCCGCCGTATCGTAATCTGAGCCATAATGCTTCCGGAACATCTCCACGGTATCATTGTCGGTTTGTTCCCTGCCAGTTGGAATTTCAAGTCCGTAGCGCAGGTTTTCAGCCATCCACCACCGGTTCTGTATTTTGACTATCCGGTACCTGTTGCCGTCGCGGTTGTCGTAAAGGGTATCAATATCCCGGTTCATCCCGAACACCTCAATGGTATCTGCCGCAACCGTCGACAGGCCATCAAGATCCTGAACCTCAACGGAAACAATATATTTTCCAGGTTGCTCGTAAGTCTGCGCAATGGTTTTATTATGGGCAAAACCGGTATCCCATACTCCGTCGCCATCCAGATCCCACCGGTACACCAACCCCATCGGGTAATCGCGGTCATCTTCCGATTGATCAGCAATAAAAGTAAAGAGGATAGTGGTATCGCCGTATGATGGAAAAGCTTTCAACCGGGCAACAGGCGGCAGATTCCCCCGGTCGCAGGATGGCAAAAGCATCAAAAACAAAGTAATTCCGGTAATGCAACCAGCAACATATCTGTAATCTGCGCTCATCAAGCCGGGTATGGGTTTGCAAAATCAAATGGGGGATGATCAAAGGTATTGAATTTTTACAATTTTTTCCACGCGCAGCTCTTCAAATTGGCACATTGGCAAATTAGCAAATTGGCACTTTGGCACATTAACACATTCATTCAATTATGGGAAACTCCTTATAGAATTTCATCAATCCAATGGTATCAGGAAGCAGCTTCGTTCTGACAAACGCCTTCAAATTCTCATCCATCAGATCACCCATTCCGCTCAATAAGTTTTTAGGGTTAATCGATTCAAGATGTTCTATGCATTTTTGCAGGTAATCCTTAAAGGGAAGCTGCATGCGGTTTTCCACGATTCTGACATTCAGCGGAGTGTGGTTTTGCATAAAGAACCAGCAATCAAAGATGTCCCTGTTAACTACCGAACTTCTGTCGAGCAATGCACAAACTTTGTGGGCAAACATATCTGCTTGTACCATTACTTTAATATTGATGCCCAGGAGGTTTTTAATCTCGTACTGGTCACCAAAAGATCGATTCGAGATTTCAATTTTCAATTTACGCTCCCCAATACCATAATCCAATACCACCAAAGGACCATAAAACTTTTTCGCTTCATCAAATATTGTCCCGAATTTGATCAGTATGGCCCTTACTTTATTATAAACGATATCCTCTTTCCCGGAATCCAACAGATTAAAATCCAGATCGACCGAGAATCGAGGCAGGTCATAGAAGAACATCAGAGCGGTACCCCCCTTAAATCCCAAACAATTTGCGAGTTCAATATCCGCGTAAATATCCTTCAGTATCTGGACCAGAAAGAATTTATGCCGGTTTATGTCAAACATTTTGAAGTAATTTGGTCACCCTGTGCGTCAATACTTCTGATTGAAAAATGGGTAAAAGTTTGTAAATGAGTTCTTTGTTTAGGTTGTTCAGGTTGTCGAAATAGTAATCTGAATTCAAATAAAGAATGTCTAAAAACGCCCTTTCCGGCGAGGCAATATTAATTTGATTGCTGTTTCTGATGATTCCCATGGTATTAATCAATATCTCCCCTTTAAATTTCCGGTAGAGGTATTCCTGATTTTCCACTACAATGCTGCGACTCAGGTAGCTGATTGTCGTGATACGCGAATCGTACTGAAAAACATTGCCACTTTTCTGCAATACATATTCAAGTGATATATAGGAAGGGGTATATAAGGTACATGCAAATTCCTCTGCACGGTAATCAGGTTTTGCATATATTCCTTTTCGCGGATTCTGAAGCTTGCCGGTGCGTACATAATAGTTCAATTTCTTATTGATCGATTGAAAGTTTGACTCGCCGGTCAGCAAAGCAATATCCTTCAAGCGAAATACAGTCCGGCTGTCCTGATATATCGCCAGAATAATATCGAAATTGGTATTTGGAGAGCTAAACATACTAAATATTCGTACTATCAGTTCCCAAAGTTAAGTATAGTTTGAATAAAACCAATTTTTTTTGTCCGATTAGCAAATTAGCAAATTTGGTTTAATCCTCCCCCGAACCCATAAGCCTGAGCTTCCCGAAGACCCAGAAAATCAGCGAAAGCACCACTCCGGTGATTGCGGCAAAAGCCATCCCTTTAAGTTGCACGGAGCCCAAACGTATGCTGGCGCCGCTTACCCCAACAACAAAAGTGATGGCACCCAGTACCATATTGCGGTTTTTGCTGAAATCAACTTTCTGTTCCACCAGCATCCGGATACCTTGAACAGCAATGACCCCGTACAGGAGCAGTGACATGCCCCCGAGCACAGGATCGGGAATGGTTGAAATGGCTGCTGAAACTTTACCGATGCATGAAAATGCGATCGCCAGTATGGCAGCCCCACGGATTACCCAAACCGAATAAACCCGGGTGATTGCCATCACGCCGATATTTTCGCCATAAGTTGTGTTTGGCGGCGATCCCGCAATTCCTGATATAACATTGCTGATCCCATCTCCGAGAAGTGACCGGTGCAGGCCAGGATACCTCATCAGATCGGTGTTGGTGATTTCACTGGTAACAGTCAGGTGTCCGATGTGCTCAGCCAGCACAACTATGCAAGCCGGAGCAATGATCAGGATCGCCTGAAAATCAAATACCGGTGCAGTGAATTTGGGCAGGCTCAGCCAGGCCGCATTTTGAATGGCGGTTGTATCGACCATTCCCAGGGCCAGTGCGAGTAGATAACCCGCTATGATTGCAACCAGGATCGGAATCACCTGGAGGAAGCCCCTGAATATTACCGAGCCGATGATTCCGATGCAAAGTGTAGATAAGGAGACGAATAAAACCCCTTGGTTCAATGCGAATGGTTCTACCATCGATCCGACAGCAGTTGGCCAGGGCGCCAAACCAGCCTGTTGTGCTGCCACAGGTGCAAGTTCCAGACCGATTACCGCAACTACTGCGCCCATAACAGCTTGGGGCATCGCAACGTTTATCCAGCGGATTCCCCATTTTTTAACCACCAGGGAAATAAGAATAAAAAACAATCCGAAAAAGATATATCCCGACTGGGCATGGCTGAATCCTCCATAGGTGCTGATAATCAATAGTGAGGGGGCAATAAAGGCAAAACTGGAACCCAGGTAGGCGGGAATCCCCCCTTTGGTGATCCAGCTGTACAATAATGTTCCGAATCCATTCATCAGCAACGCTATGGCAGGATCCACCCCTAATAGTATCGGAACCAGAATGGTTGCCCCAAACATGGCGGTCAGGTGCTGAAAACTAAGGGGCAGTGTTTCTGCGAAGGTGGGCCTCTCGTGGATTCCGATTATTCGTTTGATCATAAAGTTGTTTGCACCGAAAGGATTAAATGGTCATTAGGTTCACGCTTTTAAAGCTACATTAAAATCGGTTTTCATGGTTGGAGGATTAATGATATTTCACGCAAAGACGCTAAAACGCAAAGAATCCGATTTCTTTGCGTTTTAGCGTCTTTGCGTGAGATTTGGTCTGTTTATTATTTCCGAATTCAGTATCTTAGTCAATTCACGTACAACCTTGGACAACAAGATGAAAGCAAAACATTCCCTCCGCGAGTTTTTGAGTTTTTTTGCATTCGGTTTCTTTCTGATTTTATTTCCGTTATCTGCCTCAGCGCAGGTAAAAACCTGGCTGGGATCCATCACCATCCCAACATACGGCTGGGAAAATGATGTGAACCCGAAATTCTGGGGGATGGAAGGGGGTGCCAAAGGATCAACCACCGTGCGCGCTTCGATCGTTTACCCTTACTATATGCAGGACCATCTTTCCCGCAAACTGGAGGATAAAACTTATAAAGCCATCTACCTCGAAAATGAATACCTGAAAATAACCTGTCTGCCTGAACTGGGCGGCCGTTTGCATTCAGTATATGATAAAACCACCAACCGGGAGGTTTTTCATAAGAACAACGTCATCAAACCCAGCATGATCGGTATGCGCGGAGCTTTTATCAGCGGCGGGGTGGAATGGAATGCCGGGCCTCAGGTGCATACCGTTACCATTTTATCACCGGTGGATGTTATCTCCGGCAATAATCCCGATGGATCAGCCTATCTGGAGATCAGCAATCTGGAGAAAAGCCTGCGAACCCGATGGACCGTGCGCGTTACGCTGCATCCCGGTAAAGCTTATCTGGATGAGGAAATGAGGATTTATAATCCGGCAGATGCCATGAATCCCTATTATTTCTGGAACTGTACTGCTTTTCCGCAACTTCCGGGAACACGGTTCATTTATCCGATGAGCCTCGGCACCGATCATTTTGGCGTTGAATTTTTTAACTGGCCCGTGAATAAGGGCATTGACCTATCCTGGACCAAAAATTATGCAGATGCTGCTTCCATCTTTGCAGTGAACTGTACCTATGATTTTTTCGGGGCGTACGATGTCAATCTCGACCGGGGTGTGGTTCAGGTGGCCAATCATTTTGAACACAGCGGCAAAAAGGCATGGACCTGGGGACAGGGAGATTATGGCCGGATTTGCCAGAAAAACCTGACTGATACCGACGGTAATTATATTGAAGTCCAGAGCGGTCCGATGCAAACCCAGTCGGATTATGGAATCCTTCCGCCTAAAGGTCAGGTTTCATGGAAAGAATTCTGGTACCCGGTTCATGGTTTAGGCGATGGATTTGAATTTGCCAATCAGCTGGTGGCTTTCCGTACCGAAAGGAAAAGCGGCCAGCTGGAGGTCAGGATGATTTCAACAGAGAAATTCACCGGGGCAAATTGTTCTATCTATCAGGGTAATAATGAGGTCATTACAAGAGTCGTGGATCTCTCCCCTGAAAAAGCTGTTTCGGTAACAGCAACGATACCCGTTGGCAGGGTGGTGAAAATTGTTCTGAAAACATCCGGAGGGAAAGAGTTGGCTTCCTATACCAGTCCGCTGCCGTTGCCAGCAGTTACAACCCCCCGGCAGCCAACTTATGTAAATAAACCTGATGATCAGCTGACTATTGAGGAAATTTACCTGAAGGCACAAAAGTCCGACCGGGCGCTTGACCGTAATATGGCCCGGAAGTATTATGGGATGGCCCTCGCCAAAGATTCCCTTCATCTGGTATCCCTGCGCGATCTGGCCATTCTCGACTTTGAATCTGCCCGGTATAAAGAAGCAGCCGCCGGGCTGGAAAAAGCGCTCGCACAGATCCCGAATGATGATGGCCTCGCCTGGTACTTCCTGGGTTTATGTAATCTTCAGCAGAAAAATATCGACGGGGCAATAAAATGCGGATATAAGGCATCGAGATGCATCGGAACGGAGTCCGTTGGTTTTGACCTGGTCGGGAGGGGATTGATGCTGCAAAAGGATTATCCGGAGGCAATCTCCGCATTTGAGAAAGCGATTGTCGGTAATCAGAATAATACCGGAGCTCTTCATCATTATCTTTTCGCCCTATATAAAAACGGACAGAAAGAGGAAGCGCTTGAACTGGTGAGGAATCGATTGATACTGAATCCCACTGATCTGACGAACAGGGCACTGGAAGCGGTTATTGAGAATAATCCGGCTGGTTTTGCAGCAGTAACCCGTGATTTTGTCGGCGAATATGATTTCGAAATGCTGGATGCCAGTATAGCCTTTTCTGAACTGGGACTGGCTCAGGAAGCTGCATGGATACTGGAAAATGCATGCCTGATGGGTCCTGAACCCCGAAACCCATGCTTTCTGATCCAATACCACCTGGCTTATCTGCATTTTCAAATGGGTGATCATGTTCAGGCTACTGCCTATCTCGCTAAAGCTGAAGGCAATTATCAGGATTTTGCGATGGCGTCGCGCCCGGAATCACTGGAGGTTCTTGAGTACGCAGCAAAAACAAATCCGGATGATGCCCTTGCCTTTTATCAGCTTGGAAATCTGCTGGGTAACTTTGGGCGACTCGATGAGGCCGCAGCCCAATGGAATCAGGCTGCCAGGCTGAATCCTGGCATGAGCATCCCCTGGCGGAACCTGGGATTATATCACTGGGTGATCCGCAATGATCATGCACAATCCGAAGTCTGCTTCCGGAATTCAATCAAATCAAGGCCCTTTGATCAAACCCTATACCGCGATCTGGCGCGGGTCCTGATCGATAATGGCAGAAGACCCGAAGCGATTTCCCTGTTGGAGAATATGTCTTTCAAGGGGATGAAACGATCGGATATCATTCAGGACCTTGCTCAGAATTACCTGGATGAAAAAAGATATGAGGAGGCAATTGCCCTGCTGGTTTCAACCCCCTATTTTGTGAACTGGGAAGGATCGACAATTACCTGGGATCTGTTCAATCAGTCGCACATCGGAAAAGGAACCGATCTGTTCAATCAGAAGAAATACAAGGAGGCACTGACCCATTTTGAAGCCGCATTAACCTTTCCGGAAAACCTCGGGGTAGGGCATTCGGTGCGTACCGAGGAGGCCTGTGCCTGGTTCTGGAAAGGAAAAGCTTTGCTTGCCCTGGGAAAATCAAAAGAGGCAACTGTCGCCTGGCAAACAGGAAGCAACACCCCGGATGGTTCTGCCAAACAAAATGAATTCAAACAAACCTGCAGCCTGCTGATCCAATAAAAACCTCTGTGGCCCGTGATTAATTATCGATTGCTGATTCAACAAGGGTTTTGAACATCCAGCCGGTATCATCCTTTTTGGTGTCCTGGGTCTGTTTAAAGATGATGCCGATCAGCTTCTCCTGAGGATCGGCGAAATACTGGGTGTTGAAATAACCGCCCCAGTAAAAAGTTCCTGCGCTGCCCTGTCCGCCGAGGTCCTGTTTTTTCTGCTCAAGTACCCCGAATGCCAGACCGTAATGCTCGCCCTTGCCTTCCCACAAATTCGCATACTGGTTGCCCATGATGGTTTGTACGGTGGTGCGGCTGAGCAGTCTGACGCCATTCAACTCCCCGCCATTGAGGTACATCTGTAAAAATGTTGCGTAATCTTTTACCGTACTGCAGAGTCCGGCCCCGCCTGAAAAGAATCGTTTTGCCCCTTTTACCGGGTAATCGGGATCGTAAAAAGTTACCGGGTAACGGGTCCATTTACCATCAACCGGGCATTGAACGGATACCAAACGGCCGGCTTTTTCCGCCGGCAGGTAAAAACCGGTATCAGACATGCCCAGCGGATCAAAAATCCGGGTTTTCAGGAAAACATCGAAAGGCATACCAGATACCACCTCAATAAAGTACCCGAGCACATCCAACCCCTCCGAATAGGTGTATTTTTCGCCGGGGTTGTGGTGCAGAGGCAGTTTGGCCAGCTTTTTCACACTCTCTTCAATGCTGATGTTTTCCGTGGTAAACAGGTCGGTGACCCCGGCTTTCTTAAAAATCATCTGAAACCGTTCATCCCCGTCGATTTCACCGTAACCTAATCCGGATGTATGGCTGAGCAGATGCCTGATGGTGATTTCTTTATTGGCCGGTATGCCGTTCCAGGTGGTATCACTGTATTGAAAACCTGTGAGGACCTGCGGATTCCTGAATTCAGGAATATACTTGGAAATCGGATCATCCAGGCGGAATTTGCCTTCTTCCCAGAGCATCATCACGGCTGTGGATGTAATGGCCTTGCTCTGCGAGGCAATGCGGAAAATATCATCACGCTTTAACGGTCTGCCGGTTTGATTATCAGCCATCCCATAAGCCTGATAAAGGACGATTTTGCCGTTTCGCGCTACCAGGGTAACAATTCCGGGGATATCCCCATCAGAAACAGCTTTCTTGCACATCGCATCAATCCTTCCCAGGCGCACCGCCGACATGCCCACACTCTCGGGCGTGCCATCGGAAAAAGGCATGGATTTGTTGATCGATCTGGTTTGTGCACCGGCTGCCAGCGAGGCAGTCACCAATAGAATGGTTAGTAGTTTCTTCATTTCTAAATAATTAAATACACGAATTATTCCAGTTTCATCCAACAGTTGTAAAACCAAATGTATTGATAAAGTTTCTGCTAAATTTAGCCCATATAATTACTTTCTAAAATTATCCGGCCCATGGTGATTATTCTTAAAGCAGTGCTTGGCGTGATGTCCGCAATCTTTGGCGCCTATTATCTGAGGGATGTTTATAAAAATCAGAATTCTTTTTCAGATAAACCCTGGCCGGCATTGGCAGGAACCGGTTTCATAACCAATTTCTTTGATACCCTCGGGATCGGAAGTTTCGCCCAGCAAACGGCTATCTTCAAGATATTTAAGCTGGTGGATGACCGGTTGATTCCAGGAACCATGAATGTGGGCAATACCCTGGCCACCGTTACCCAGGCTTTCATATTCATGACTGCGGTCAAGGTGGATCCCGTAACACTGGTATCGATGTCGGTGGCAGCACCCATCGGGGCTGTGCTCGGTGCCGGAGTGGTGGCCAGAATGCCGCGACGGAAGATCCAGCTGGGTATGGGTATTGGCTTGCTGGTTGTGGCTGTGATGATCCTGGCAGGATTGCTCCGCCTGATCCCGCTGGGTGGGATGGAGATCGGGCTGTCGGGATGGAAGCTCGGTGTGATCATCGTGATGTGTTTTGTTTTCGGTGCACTTCAAACGATTGGAGTTGGATTTTATGCACCCTGCATGGCAATGGTATATACCTTCGGGATGGATCCCAAAACGGCTTTCCCCATCATGATGACTGCAACGGCCATGCTGATGGCCGCTGGCGGATCGAGATTCATCAAAGAAAAAGCCTACGACCGGAAAGTGGCCATCGCCCTCACTGTTGCAGGTGTGGCCGGAGTTTTTCTGGCAGCATATGTCGTTAAATCCCTGCCGCTCGAAGTCATGAAATGGCTCGTTTGCGGCGTAGTTTTATACACTTCGGCAACCATGTTCCTGTCGGCCAGGAAGGAAAAATATGAAATCATATAAGAAATTGAATATCGGCCTTTTCGGTATCGGACTCGATACCTACTGGGCACAGTTCGACGGTCTGAAATCCAGACTCGAAGGATACCTCGGAGAGGTGCACAAGAAACTGGCTGCACACGATGCCAATGTTGTCAATCTGGGATTGATCGATAATCCGCATAAGGCAATGGATGCCGGGCACCAGTTCCGGCAGGCCGATGTGGATATCATCTTCCTCTATGTTACCACCTATGCACTCTCCTCCACCGTTTTGCCCGTGGTTCAAAGGGCAAAGGTCCCGGTGGTAATTCTTAATCTTGCGCCTGAAGAAGCCATTGATTATGAATGGTTTAATAAACTCAACGATCGCACAAAAATGACAGGGGAATGGCTGGCCTTCTGTTCGGCCTGCCCGGTGCCTGAAATCGCAAATGTTTTTTTACGAACCGGTATAAAGTTTCATCAGATCACCGGAGTTCTCCACAACGATCCTGAGTGCTGGAATGAGGTTTCGGAGTGGGTGGAGGCTGCCCGGGTTGCCAAGGTGATGTCGCATAACCGCATGGGCTGCATGGGACACTATTACAGCGGAATGCTGGATATCTCCTCCGATATTACCATGCACTGTGCCTGTTTCGGGGGGGCATTTTGAAATGCTTGAAGTGGATGACCTGGCCCGGTTGAGGAAAGAGATAACCGATGATCAGATCCAGAAAAGAGTCGAACTCTTTTATCATGAATTTGAGGTCTCGCCCGAGTGTTCAGTGGAAGAGCTGAGTCGTGCCGCCAGGACCTCAGTTGCGCTCGACCGCCTGATTGAGGAACATGATCTGGGTTCGATGGCCTATTTTTATAATGGCAGCGGAGTTGCGGAAAATGAAGATGCCATCAGTTCCATCATTTTGGGAAATTCACTCCTTACGGCCCGTGGAATACCGGTGGCCGGAGAGTATGAAATCAAGAATGCCCAGGCAATGAAAATCCTGGACAGTTTTGGTATAGGAGGTTCATTTACTGAATATTATGCAATAGACTTTAAAGATGATGTTGTACTGATGGGGCATGACGGACCCGGACACATTGCCATCGCCGAAGGAAAAACCAAAGTGAAGCCGCTTGAAGTTTTTCATGGAAAGGTTGGACGGGGATTGTCGGTGGAAATGTCGGTGAAGCATGGTCCGGTTACGCTGTTGTCAGTGGTGCAGAAAGCGGGCGGGGCACTGATGCTGCTGATGGCTGAGGCGGAATCGGTACCCGGACAGGTTCTGGAAATCGGAAATACCAACAGCCGCTATAAATTCCCGATCGGCGCGCGGAATTTTGTCAATAACTGGAACAGCTATGGTCCGGCACACCATTGCGCCGTAGGGGTGGGGCATATTGGCTCAAAATTGCAGAAGCTCGGACAACTGCTCGATATGGACGTAATTAAAATCTGCTGAAACTAAGATAACCACGGAAACACGAGGTAATCGGAGAACTACGGAGTTTTGGTAAATACTTTTTAAAAATATAATCTCCGTGCTTCTCCGTTTCTCCGATTCTCCGTGGTTCTCTTTAAACCTAATGAAAATGAAAATCAATCTTGCTTTATCGATAATGCTGATGGCCTTTCCGGTTCTGGTACAGGCCCAGAAACACAGCTTTACCCATCAGGATACACTGCGCGGAGCCATTACCAGGGAAAGGATCTGGTGGGACCTTAAATACTACCACCTCGATATAGCTGTAAGTCCCTCCGACAGTACCCTGCAGGGCCGGAATACGATCCGTTATCAGGTAAGTGAGCCTTTTCAGGTGATGCAGATAGATCTGCAGGAACCCATGCGGATTGCACAGGTTCTGCAGGACAATAGCCCGTTGCAGGTTACACGTGATGGTAATGCCTGGTTCATTCGGTTAATCAAACCTCAGGTGCAGGGAGCAGTAAATGAGATAATTGTTCAGTTTGAAGGCCGGCCCCTTATCAGCCGTAATCCGCCCTGGAGCGGAGGCTTATCCTGGAAAAAAGACCGGAACAATCAGCCGTTTATTGTAACTACCTGCCAGGGGGATGGTGCCAGTATCTGGTGGCCTTGCAAGGACCATCAGTATGATGAACCCGACAGCATGCTGATCAGTGTGACAGTCCCGGAAAATCTGACGGATGTTTCAAATGGACGACTGCGGAGTGTGATTCAGAATACCGATCACACTAAAACCTTTAACTGGTTTGTATCCAATCCTATCAATAACTATGGGGTGAATCTGAATATTGCGGATTATGCCCATTTTACCGAAAAATACAAGGGCGAAAAGGGCGTGCTCGACTGTGATTATTATGTGCTGAAAGATAATCTGGTAAAGGCTGAAACCTATTTTCAGGAGGTTAAGCGGATGCTGGATGCCCTGGAACACTGGTTCGGACCGTATCCCTTTTATGAAGACAGTTACAAGCTGGTTGAGGTACCCTATCCGGGAATGGAGCATCAGAGCTCGGTGACTTACGGAAACGGTTATAAATACGGATATGGAGGCAGGGATGTGAGCAATTCCGGCTGGGGCCTGAAATTTGATTTTATCATCATTCATGAATCTGCCCATGAATGGTATGGTAACAGCATTACATCTAAGGATATAGCCGATATGTGGATTCATGAAAGCTTTGGTGCCTATTCCGAGACGCTCTTCGTGGATTACCATTTCGGAAAACAGGCCGGAAACGAATATTGTATCGGCACACGCGCCAATATCGGTAATCGTACACCCGTGATCGGTCCGTATAATGTAAATACCGGAGGTTCAGGGGATATGTACAGCAAAGGCGCCAATATGCTTCACACCCTGCGCCAGATGGTTGATAATGATGAGAAGTTCAGGGGAATCCTCAGGGCACTCAGTTCAAAGTTTTATCATCAGACGGTTACCACTGAACAGGTCGAAAATTTCCTGAGCGAAGCCACCGGAATGGATATTAAACTGTTCTTCGACCAATATCTGCGCAATACTAAAATACCTGCGCTGGAATATTCAGTATCAGGCAACGTGTTGAAATACAGATGGAAGAATTGTGTTAATGGATTCAATATGCCATTGAAGGTCAGGATAAATGACCAGGAAAGGTGGATTCATCCGGCTACCGGCTGGAAAGAGATGAATGTACCGGAAAACGCTCGTATTGTTGTGGATCCCAGCTTCTATGTCACTTCAGCAGCGACAAATTAACCACAATAGGCACAGTAGGACACAATAGTAAAAACGTTAAAGTTCAACATCTGGCTGAATTGTAACAAAAATACTATTGTGCCCTATTGTGCCTATTGTGGTTACTTATGTTCAATTCTTCTTCTCCAATTTAGTACACACTCGTGTTAACATTGTGGTGAGCCCCTTTTATTCTTGCGGGTATCTTGCCTTTTTCTTTCTATATTCAGGGTACTCAAACGTATTCTTACCAGCTCAAACTATTGTATACAATTATGAAAAGAAAGATAGTGATTCTGATATTCCTGATCCAAACAATCGGTGTTTCGGTTTTTGCCCAGCTGGCTTTCGAAAAATCAGAATATGCAAACCGCAGGGCAAAGCTCATGGACCGGATTCCCGACGGGATAGCTATTTTCAGGGGAGCTTCGGTTTCGCCCGGCGACAGTCAGTTTTATCAATTCAATAACCTGATGTATTTCACAGGGATGGAGGTTCCGGATCTGATCCTGGTGATCGACGGAAAAGAGAGAACAAGTGTTGTGTTCTATACTCTGTCTGAAAATGATGCCCGCGGAGAAGGTATCCCGGTTGACCTGATCAATGATCCGGGCCGTTTTAACGGAATAGAAAAGGTGCTTCCCCTTGACCAGTTCACCTCCTGGCTTACCTCAAAGGCTGAAAGAGGGAATGTTCTCTATACCCCGTTCAATTCGGAAGAATCGATGTCTGAAGTCTCCGCTGAAAAGACCAGAAGCCTGAAAAAATCCATGACTTTAGATGATTGGGATGGTAGGCTCACCCGGGAACTGCAATTTGTGAAACTGCTGAAGGAGAAATTTCCGTCTTCAGAAGTGAGGGATTGCTGGACCGTGGTCAGCGACCTGCGAAAAATAAAATCAAAAGCTGAGGTCGATGTTATGCGCGAGGCCGGCAGGATCGGTACCGCAGCTCACATTGCCTTTATTCAGGCAACCGGGGTGGGAGTCCGGGAGTGGGACCTGGCCAACCTCTTTGAATTTACCTGTAAAAAGGAGGGGGCACAGGCCCTGGCCTATAACACCATCATCATGTCGGCCGAAAATATTCCTTACGGGCATTACCACCGGTACAACCGTACCCTGCAGGATGGTGATTTCGTTGTACTCGATGCGGGTCCCGACTACCAGTACTATGATGTGGATTTTTCTACTTCATTCCCGGTTAATGGCAGGTTCACTCCAAAGCAAAAGGAGTTGTATGAGCTGGCTGATCTGATGCGGGAGGTTTGTGTAAAAAATTATAAACCTGGAATTACCCTGGGTCAAGTGGGTCTCGAAGTGAAAAAAGCCCTTGCCGATAATGGGTATAACCCGGATGAGCGCCGTTTCAGCGGAATTATCCGGTATGGAGGGTACAATCACTCAGTAGGAATGGCGGTTCATGACGGCATGGGTACATTTAAGGGTCCGGAAGAGGTACTGCAGGAAGGTTTCGTGTTTGCCTGCGATATACAGGTGATGAACCCGGAAATTGAAATAGGTATCAGACTGGAAGATACTGTGGTGATAACCGGAAATGGCTGCGAGATCCTTTCTGCAGGATTGCCGCGAACGGTTGCCGAAATGGAAAAAGCGATGTCCGCACATAAAAAATAGCTTGTTGGTTGAATCGATTAAAATATGATTATGAAAAAGTATTCCTTGATTTGCTTGATTGTGATGATGTCTCAATTGGGTTTCAGTCAGAAAGTTGATGTGTATAGTCGCCCGGTACAGGCGGAGCGTTCCCGGGAGTTCGACGCCGTACGTTACAAGATCAGCCTGAATGTGGATCTGGGGAAAAAGTCACTGAAGGGTGAAAACCTGATCACAATGACCCCATTGAATGATGGCTTGAAATCATGCACCCTGGATGCGGAATACTTGGTGGTTGATGCCGTGGTCAATGAGGGTGGGAAGAATCTTGCATTTAAACAAACTGACAATCAACTGTTTATCGAACTTGGTAAATCGTATAAACATACCGATACCATCCGGTTTGCGGTAAAATATACCCTTGAAAAGCAAAACCTGGGCCTGCGGTTTTTTGATGAAACCCCAACAAATCCCATGATGGCTTCATCAGACTGTTTTCCGAACAAGGCACATTACTGGATACCCTGCTTCGATTATCCCAACGATAAGGTAGCCACCGAAATGATCGTGACGGTAGATGCCGCACAGAAAGTTCTTTCAAACGGGCGGCTGGTTAGTGTCACCGAAAACCGACAACCGACAACCGACAACCGACAACTCTCCACCAAGACCTGGCACTGGAACCAGGACCTGCCTCACTCAACTTATCTGATCAGCTTAAGCATCGGGGATTTTGAGGTCATAAAGGATTCGCTGGGATCCTTGCCGGTCAACTATTGGGTGTATCACTATCATGCCGAAGATGCCAGAAGATCATTCAGCAAGACTCCCCATATGATCAGCTTTTACAACAAACTCTATGGTTATGATTATCCCTGGGACAAATACGACCAGGTAATATCACCTTACATGGGTGGGGGAGCAGAAGCCACATCCGCCACACTGCTAGGCGAAGGAGCGGTGACCGATAAGAATGCCGAACAGGATTTTTCGTATGAGAGGGTCATCCAACACGAAATTGCCCATCAATGGTGGGGCGACCTGATTACCCTGAGAAGCTGGGAGCATACCTGGATGAACGAAAGTTTTGCAACCTATTCGGATTACCTGTATACCAGGAACGAATACGGGGAAGATGTCGGCGCCTATGATCTCCTGGGAAAGAAAAACCAGTATCTCAATGAGGCGCATACGAAGTATATCCGGCCAATCGTGTTCAACAGGTACGATGATCCAGGCGATAACTTCGACAGCCATACCTATCCGAAGGGTGCAAATGTATTGCATCTGCTCCGGTACATCCTCGGTGATGATACCTTCTTCAGAACGATCAGTACCTTTCTCCATCAGAATGCTTTTAAGCCCGTGGATACCCATGATTTCATGAAAACGGTTAAAGAGGTGAGCGGCAGGAATATGGACTGGTTCTTTGATCAGTATGTGTTCAGTCCGGGCCACCTGATTGCAGAAGTTTCCAAAACCTGGGATGCATCAGGCAAAAAGATGAAAATTACCATTGTGCAAAAGCAGGATTCCCTTCCGGGCGTTCCTGTGTACACGGTTCCGGTTAACCTGGGATTCTCATTCCCGGGCAAAAAGAATGTTAAGGAGGTATGGTTGAAAAACAAGGTGGAGACTTTTGAATTTGCCTTTGACCAGGAACCGCTGCTGGTGAGGTTTGATGAAGGGAATTATCTGTTGAAAGAGATCACTTATAAGCAATCGATGAAGGAATTGCTCTACCAGGCAGAAAATGATGATGTGATCGGCAGGCTCTCTGCAATGGATGATTTGAAACAGTTTGGGACAGATCCGCAAGTGATTGCCGAATGGGCGCGGCGTGTTTCAGGCGATTCTTTCTGGGCCGTCAGGCAGGCTGCCCTGGTGAATCTGGCGAAATATTCAGTAAGGGACCATCTGGATGTGGTTAAAGCTGCAGCCAATGACGAAAGCTCCAAGGTAAGACAATCGGCAATCCGCATTCTGGGTGACCTCAAGGACCCATCACTGGTGAAGATGTTTAAAAAGGTTTTCGAATCTGATAATAGTTATGTTGTTCAGGCGGAGTCACTCCGCTCAATCGGCAAGTGCGGCCGTAAGCAGGATGCCAAATTTCTCAAGGCAGCACAAGCCCGAAAGTCGCAAAAGAATATTGTGTCAAGGGCAGCAGAGGAAGCAATAAAAATGTATTTTTGAAATGCATCCTCTCTAAACCTGATCGACACACTAACTCTAAATACACTTAACTATGCGAAAATTTACGCTATTACTTGCGCTTGTCGTACTTTCAGGCGCCGCCCTGGTACAGGCACAGACGCCTGGTACCAAAGGAAACGGGCAGGTATTCTATTCCGAAACATTCGGATGGGGGAATCCTGCAGATGAAAAAGGCTGGACCGCCCCGACCGGCTATTATTTCCTCGATCCGCTGGATATCGGTTATAACTGGCAGTGGTGGCCGGCAGGCCTCGGGTTTGTTGACCGCTATACTCAGGATCCTCCCCTGAATTCAACAACCAAGGACAATGGTTGTCTGGCCCTCTTCGTGGAAAAGTATAATCAGGGAGGAACCCTGTCAGTCAACCTCGATAACTCCGTGGTATTTCCAACAATCGACTGCAGTCAGCATTCATCGGTTGTGGTAAGGTATCAGACCCATTTTATGGCATACTGCGCCTACCTTAATCTCCGCGCTGAAATGTTTCTCGAAGTGAGCGTCGATGACTGGGTGCATTCAGCAAGCTACAGCGTGAACTTTGGCTGTGGTCACAAACAGCGCCCGCTCGATAAACCCAAGGGCGAACCTGCCCTGCTGGAAGTTAATATTTCAGATGTTGCTGCCGGAATGCCGAACGTAAAAATGCGGCTGCACTGGTTAAATACACGGTTGTACTATTGGGCAATCGATGATTTTGAAATTGCCGAAGCCCTGGATAACGACCTCCGGATGAAATATGTGAAAATGGAATGGGATGATGGTAACCCGGATGTGACAATGGGCTGGATTCATAATATCCCAAAATCACAACTCGATGGAATTGGCGGATTCATGAACTTTGAATCCTCATCATTGAACTTTGGTGAATATGATCAGGAAGATGTTTATATGGATGTGGATATTACCAAAGGTGGCAACAGCGTATGGCACAAAACATCTCCACCAAGGGATGTTTTTGTTCTCACCGTTGATACCTCTAAAATTGCAGATAAATATACACCTCTTGATTTTGGCCATTATAATATCGCATGGGAATATAAAGCCAAGGAGGCAGATCAGTCACCGGAAAACAATAAGCGGGATATTCTCTTTAATGTAACCGACAGCGTATACTCCCGTTCAGATGATTCCAATGACCTCAGCTGGTCATACAGCAAGGAACGGTATACGGAAGGTGCTGTGGCAAACGAAGGACATTTTGTAGGCAGCATATTCCCAATCTTCGGCGACTGTGAAGTCAGCTCTATCTCAACTTTCATCGCAGGCGGTAAAGCTGATCCGCTCACATCTTATCGGTTTACTTTGTGGTATGTTCCTCTGGGGCAGGATGATGAGACGCCATTTGAACTTTTAAACACGGAACAGATTGATCTGGATTCTGCAGATTTCAATACCTGGGTTACTATGTCGCTCGACAAGGACGGGGAATCGGAATTCCTGAAAAAAGGTGATCTGGTATATGCCGGTATTCAATACTGGAACATGAATGAGGATTTTCTGATTCGCCGAAATCAGGGCCTCGAAATTGGATCCGATAATTCGGTAATTCTTTCTGAAGCTGTGGCAATTGGTATTTATGACGGAAATATCGATTCCGGTCTGGAGAGCTACGCCGGCAGGATGAACCTGATGTGCCGCCTCAACCTGAACGACCACAGCAACCGTATTGATGGGATTGAGCAGTCGCTGACAGCAGCCAGTCTCGGCCAGAATTTCCCGAATCCATTCAGCCGCACAACAGAAATCGCTTTCGAACTCAGCACAGGCTCAAATGTGACTTTCGAAGTGATGGATCTTACCGGCCGCAAGGTTATGGAAGTAAATAAAGGTATGATGCCGGCCGGTAAGCATACCTATACCCTGGAAACCAATAACCTTGATGCAGGGGCTTATTTCTATACCCTGAGAGCTGGCAATTTTGTGCAAACCAAGCAGATGGTTATCACAAAATAGTCAGATAAGTCACCGAAAAAAGGGCTGCCCGCAAGGACGGCCCTTTTTTTATTTCATACCCAAAATGGTTAACTTTGGATATGATCTCCACAAATTTTCCATCCGCCCAACAAGCCCCTGTCGTGATGCCACAAGGGCGTTTCGACGCAACCAATATTTCTGAATTTGATCAGGCCCTTCAGCCGCTCTTTGATAATCATAATTTTCTCATAATAGATTTTTCACAGTGCACCTATCTGTCCAGTGCAGGCATCCGCGTTCTGCTGGTTGCCGAAAAGAGGCTGCTGGCTGCGGGTGGTGGATTATTTCTCTGCGCACTGAAGTCCGAGATATTTCAGATTCTTGAAATCGCCGGTCTTCTCATGATTTTGAGGGTGTTCGATACCCTGGATGCGGCTCAGAATGAAATTGAAAGGATCCGCCTAAAGGCCCGGGGATCCTGCGAATGGTCCGACGGAACATTTTCCTTTCAGTTCCATCAGATTGATCCGGACAGGCAGCCCGCCCGCCTGTGGAAGGACCAGGGGATTGCCGGATATAATGAACTGGGCATGGCGATAGGAATCGGAACACCGTGTGAGGCACCTGAGGAGGATGAACTTTCGCGGGGACTATTTATCTCAAATGGCCATTGTGCGGGATTTATTCCGAATGATACCGGTTTGCTGCCCGACTTCAGAATTCCTCACAATCCTGCAAATGCAAGCGTCTATGTTACCGGGGCCATCTCTTTCAGCCAGCAGCCGGCAGGCCTCGTGCAGTTAACTGAGCCTTCCACCATCAGAATCAGCCAGCTGGCTGATGGCCTTTACCGGATGAAGCGTCACCTTACAGCCGCCCATCATGATTTGCTTGCACTGGTGATCGCCGATTTTAATCCGGAAGCACCTTCAGTTTCGATCTGTCTGCTCGTGGACGCCGACCTGCGCGAAGCCCTGAAAAAATCGGCATTCGACGAATTATCCGATCTGATCCCCAGCGGAAATGGCCTCTCGGTATGGGGCGGCAAATTTCTACTGGATAGTATTCCGAAAGCTCCGAAGGATATCTCTCTTTCAAATTTCCTCAATAATACCCTGAACTTTGAAAACATAGTGAACCTGAGTCGCATCCTACCCGATGACCTAGCTGTAAATCCTATCAGCTGGATGTTCCTGTCAAACGGATATGAGGATGCGGCATCCGGCAGGGTGCAGATAGAAACTGATGGGAATTTTCCGTTCGAACCGCACAAGGCATTCCTGACGCGCCGGCTTTTTACTGATTCCGCCCGCCTGATGATCAAACAGCTTCACGGCGGCTACTCAGCTCAAACTTATCAGGTGACTTCCTTCGACCGCCATGGCCGGAAACTCAGGCCGACCGTGCTGAAAATCGCCAGCCGGGCGCTCATAACCCGGGAATCTGAACGATGCCAGCAATATGCCCTGCCTTATATATTGAATAACAGTGCTATCGTTCTAGGGACTGAGTTTTTCGGCGACACCGGTGCCCTCCGGTATAATTTCGTGGGTATCGGTGGCGAGCATTCCCAAATCAAATGGCTTACCCATTATTTCACAAACTGGCCGCCGGAAAAGCTGATCCCACTGTTCGATAAAATTTTCCTTCAGATCCTCAATCCCTGGTACGGACAGCCCCTTCCTGAAACCATATACCCATACCGGGATCATGATCCTACTTTTACTTTCTTTCCGGCGCTCTGCGAAACCGCAGAAAGCTTATTCAAAATTTCATCTGATGAACAATATGTCAGAATAGAGGAAACCGATGAGCAAATGATTAATCCCTACTGGTTCCTGAAACATGAATTTGCCCGCCGACGCGAAACGGGAATCGGATACCAAACCTCTGTTTGTCATGGAGATCTGAATATGCAAAATATTCTTCTGGATGAAGATATGAATGTTTACCTGATCGATTTTTCGGAAACCAGGCCCCGTTCGGTTGTTTCTGATTTTGCCAGGCTGGAGGCCATTTTTATGATCGAGCATGCGCCGATGGCCGACAAGAATGAAATGGATGAATATGCCCGGTTCTTGTCAGCATTCTACGGATCGCTCAGTTTGGTTGAATCTCCGGCATATACTTACCATGGGGCTCATCCGGAGGTTATTGCGCGTAACGTTAACATGACCCGTAAGATGAGGGAATATGCATTAAAATGTGCAAAAGGAAATCCTGATCCGGTGCCCTATTACCTGGCACTCCTGGAGTGGATATTGCCGGTGGTTTGCTATACTTGTGCAGAGGCCAGTAAACGTTTTTCAATGATCGCTGCAGCTAGGCTGTGTGAACTGGTCAGAAACTCCGACGAATAATACAGCCGATTACACTCATCATAGATTGGCGCAGGCAACGGGGACCTGTTGCTCTGTCACGATAACCTGCCTGTTTTTAAACTCAGGTTTACTGTCAGGCTAGCTTTTTTTTATGGCCTGACTTGATCATTCAAAACAATACTGGCTGACCATTGTTATGAAATAACTAATAATTATAAAGATGACGTTTCCAAAAACAAAATTCAGCCTATTATTCACCATTGCATTTAGTTGTGCCGGCCTGCATGCTCAGGTAGCCATTCCCGCCACTGGCGGAAAGGCCTTGGGTGCAGGAGGTACTGTTAGTTACACGGTTGGACAAGTCGGTTACGAAACCAACACGGGCCTTAATGGCTCAGTTGCTCCGGGAGTGCAGCAGCCCTATGAAATTTCTATGGTTGCCAGCACGGTAATTACCGGTTTGATTGACCTGGTTTATTCAGTTTATCCAAATCCTGCAACAGACCTGGTACAACTGAAAATTGAGAATTATGAAGTTTCAAATTTGAATTATCAGCTTTTTGATATGACAGGCAAGCTGTTACAATCGAAGAGAATTGAAAACAGTGAAACTTCAATTTCAATGAAAACATTTAGTCAATCAACCTATTTTTTAAAAATTACTAAAAACAATAAAGAGGTAAAAACTTTCAAAATCATTAAGCATTAAATACTTATGAAAAAAATATTTACAATTCTAGCTTCGGTTATTCTCACTTCTGTCGTGTGGGCCCAAAGTCCCGGTAAAATGAGCTACCAAGCTGTAATTCGCGATGCGGCCAATCATCTGGTTGTTAATCATGCCGTTGGCATGCGGATAACTATTCTGAAAGGTTCGGCAACCGGATTTCCGGAATACACTGAAGTAAAGGTCCCTGTAACCAACGAGAATGGATTGGTTACCATTGAAATTGGAACCGGATCTGGTTTTAGCTCAATTGATTGGGCTAATGGACCCTATTTTTTGAAAACTGAGATCGATCCCACTGGAGGATCTGCCTACAGCATTGACGGAGTCAGTCAATTGCTGAGTGTACCCTATGCACAGCATTCCAAAACAGCCGAAAGTGCCGGCTTTGCAGTAACTGAATTTGATCCGCTTTTCAATGTATGGAACAAAAGCACGGGAATCAGCATTACTGCAACACAGGTTTCTGATTTTCAGCCGGCTGTTAGCAATAACCCTTCGGTTCTTGCCAACACGGCAAAAAACAGTTATCCCGCTGCCGATGCAGCCAAGCTTTCCGGTATCGCTGCAGGTGCCGAGGTTAATGTAAATTCCGACTGGAATGCCGCTGACGGTGATGCCCAGATATTAAATAAGCCGGCCACGGTTGCCGGTTTTGGATTGACCGATGCAATGACCACCGCTCATGCCGCCAATTCAGTGACATTGGATAAAATCAACGAATGGAATACGACTTTCGGATGGGGCAATCACGCATCAGCAGGATACTTAACCGGTTTTAGCGAAACTGATCCGCTCTATTCTTCATGGAATAAAAGCAGCGGAATATTAATTAATGCATCACAGGTTCTGGATTTCCAGTCTGGAGTATCCAATAACTCTGCTGTGCTTGCCAACACCGCAAAAAACAGCTATCCAGCTGCCGATGCAGTCAAGCTGGCCGGGATTGCTGACGGAGCAGAGGTTAATGTAAATACAGACTGGAACGCCGCGAGTGGTGATGCACAGCTGCTGAACAAGCCAACTACACTTTCAGGATTTGGTATCACCGATGCTATGACAACCGCTCATGCTGCCAATGCAATTACAGCCGGCACTATTGCAGACTGGAACACTGCCTTTGGCTGGGGAAATCATGGTACTGCCGGTTACCTGACCAGCTTTACCGAAACCGATCCTGTATTTGCTGCCTGGAATAAAACAACCGGAATCAGCATTGTTTCATCCCAGGTTACAGATTTGCAGTCTAGTGTTACCAATAACCCGGCAGTTCTCGCCAATACAGCAAAAAACAGTTATCCTGCTGCCGATGCCACCAAGCTGGCCGGGATTGCTGCCGGAGCCGAGGTTAATGTAAATACCGACTGGAATGCGGCAAGCGGAGATGCACAGCTGTTAAACAAGCCAACCACGGTTGCCGGTTTCGGAATCACCAATGCCATGACAACCGCTCATGCAGCCAATGCGGTTACAGCAGGCAATATTGCAGACTGGAACACCGCCTTTGGCTGGGGTGACCATGGTGCCCAGGGCTACCTGGAAAATACTTCGGTAACTGAGGCAGGCGATGTCATGTATTATGATGGTGCTGTTTGGGTATCAAAAAAACTTTCAGTGTCAAATAGCCCGGGAGCCTCTATGCCTGTCAATAACCTTCAGCCTTATCTAACTGTAAATTATTGCATTGCGTTAGAAGGAATCTATCCTTCCAGAAACGGAGTTGAGCCATTTGTAGGCGCCATAGAAATTAATGCCTTTAATTTTGCCCCCAGGGGATTTGCAACCTGCGATGGCCAGATTATGTCGATTGCCCAAAATACAGCTCTGTTTTCATTACTGGGAACAACGTACGGAGGAAATGGCCAGACCACTTTCGCATTGCCTGATTTAAGGGGCCGCGCAGCCATTCATCAGGGACAGGGGCCCGGACTTTCCAGTTATGTCATGGGCCAGATGTCGGGTTCTGAAACATTTACGCTTCTGCAGTCAAACATCCCTCCCCACACTCACTCGATTGTTTATGAATAGACTTTCCGGGTATGGCCGTTTCCTGATTCTGATTTTATGCTTTGTTCTTTTGAACAATACTGCAAAATCCTCAGTCGCTGTTCCTCCGGTTTCCGGAGGAACAGCGGGACCGGATTTATGGGCTTATAAGGTGCTCAATCTGGTCCGTCACGAAGCCCTGCCCAAAAGGGTAATTACCGTGGCCGTTATTGATGACGGATTTCGCCTTTCGCACAAGGCTCTGAAAGATTATGTTTATTTCAATGAAAAGGAGATAGCCGGCAATTTTCAGGATGATGACCGGAACGGATTTATTGATGATATGAGCGGATGGGATATATCCGATGGCGACAGTGATGTATCGGTGCTAAAAGGGAAAGAGGATGTTTTTTACCATGGAACCTACATCGCAGGGATCATAGCTTCCCTGTTTGAAAAAACGTATGGTGCAGATGCCAGCCGGTTTTTAAAAATCATCCCGGTCAAAGTGCTTTCCAACCAATCGAAAAACACCTATCTGGCAGATGGCTACAAGGGTATTAAGTATGCAGCTGATCTCGGTGCCGATATCATTTGTTGCGCCTGGAGCGGTGGGGTGGTTTCGGAAGAAGAGAAATCATTTATTAACCAGGCAGTCGGAAAGGGCATCATGGTTATTGGTTCTGCGGGTAATTTTTATGCTGAAAAATCGGAATTTCCATCAGCTGCAAATGGTGCAGTTAGCGTGGCTGCTGTAGATTCCCTGCTTAGAAAAAGCAAAGTTTCCAATTACGGGCTCCGAATTGATATTTCGGCTCCGGGTGTATCCGTTTACGGACCTCACCCGAAGGCGGATAATTCCTTTTTTTATCAGGACGGAACTTCCCCGGCCGCCGCAATCATTGCAGGATGTGCGGCCATTTTAAAAGCACTTGGTACTGATGATTCCTCAAGGAACATATTGGATGCCCTTCAAAATACATCGGTCCCTGTTGATTCAGTGAATTTAACCTTCTGCGGAAAACTGGGATCCGGAATTCCCAATATGGCCAGGGCGATGGATTTCATTACCGCTCAGGATTATAAATATTCCACTTTTCATCCCTCCCGGACCGAAGGGAAGGTGTTTTATTCCAAACGATTTTCCTCCCGCAGCTGGATGATTCAGCCTTTTGGTGCCTATAAGGGTATTCATCTGTATTCCGACTCACCCGATCACAAGGGAAAGGTTTTGATTACCTGCAGTGATAGTATTTGTTTTTCGGGTGCGATTGGGGACCTTTCCAACGGATTGTATTTCCCCGGAAGCAGCTTCCGTATCGAACTGCCGGCCAAAGGCCGCGTCAGGGGAAATCCGGAGTTTTCCTACTATATGGAAACCACTGATTCCACTTCCCTGTATTGTAAGGACATCACAGACCTGGAGGGCCCGTCGGGCGTTTTAACAGACAACAGCGGAGACGAAAATTATGCGAATAACTCATCCTGCAAATGGCAGATCCGGGTGCCTGCGGGCATGAAGATCCGTATTGAATTTGAAGCCCTGGATACCCAGGCAAATGTAGATTTTCTCTGGTTTTTTGATGGTGCGTCTGCTCTTCAGGAAAACCTTGTGGCAAAGGTTTCCGGAATATATAAACCACCGGTAATCACTTCCCTTACAAATGAGCTATTGGTATGGTTCCTGACTGATGGCCATACCACCTCTAAAGGCTGGAAAATCAACTATACGGCGGTCGATTAGAGATCTGGTTCAGGTCATCAGTTCCCCGTTTTATCGAAAAATATCCCGCTCAGGGAGATGTGGCCTCCCCGGACTTTATCGATCCTGAATTTAACCGCCTTATTGTATGAATAAACCAGATAGGCTCCTCCGGCATAGTTTTTTACAATTTTTACCGGGGCTATCAGGTTAAGCGTGGCGGCATCAAACATTTCCACAGCGATCCTGTTGCCGCTGTTTTCCCAATCTACAAAGTAAAGCGCTATCTGATAGTTTCTTATGCCATCCATATTTATGGTGGCAGACATAGTCTGGTCACTGTTGGAGTAACTCGCAGCATTTCGGGGAAACTGGTTTTTTGCATCCGGAGCCAGTGCCCTGCGGTCAGTCACACCCGTTGCCCAAACTGTGGCATCCGGAGTTCCGCTTTTTGGAAAGGCCCTGTAATATTCAACGGATTTTACATACTGGGGTAATGATTTTTTATCGCTTCCGTCAGAGTTGTAATTGCATAAAATGTAACCGTCACTACCATAGCGACCACCCCAGTTTCCACTTGTAATGCTATCAGTTTCAATGAAACGGGCAGAATAAACCTCTGGCTGTACCTGGTACTCCGGAGTCACTCCGGAGTACTCCACGGTTATTTTATATCTGCCGGGCCGGATATCTGAAAAGTACACAAACTCCTGGTCCTGATCAGCACCGCCGATGCCGGTAATTGCCTTAAAAGTTCCGTTCCAGGCCAGTTTACCGTTGATCCGGATTTTGTGGATGGATTTTTCAGCTTTTGGAATTCCGATTCTGCCAATTGTTCCATCCGGCGATGATAAACTGCATTTTCCAGTTGAGATATCGAATTTTGCGGAAATCTCTCCATGTGGTGTGGGTGTCGATCCTGATACCCAGGTGAGTGTGCGGCCCGGATGGGGAAGGATTTCATAAGTGCTGAACCCGGGGGTAGTTGGCCGGATCCCCAAAACTTCTTCATTCAGCCACTTAACAACACCGGCTCCCCATGGATGGCAAAGACTGGTGATTCCCGACTGGGTGTTGGGAACTGCATCGTTGGGGCCGATTTCCAGGTTCCAGGTTGGCCGGTAGGTTTCAAATGGAGTAGTCGCGCCATAAGCAACCATCCCTCCCCACAGGTCTTTTACAGAGAGTAGTGCGTCATCGTAATGGTTCATCCGGGCCATCGACTGTAAAATAAAATACTGGTTGAACGGTGATATGGATAAACGGTTAACCCGGTCGGGAAACCATTTGTTGTACAGATATTCCAACTCTGCGGGTAACAATAATCCGGTATTGATTGCATCGGCAGCTGCATGCAAGCCGTATCCGGCATACCATTCAGGATCCTTTCTCAGGATGGCCATCTTCTCCTCAGCATATTTTTCATATTTCTCCTTCAAATTCCTCAGGCCCATCTGCCCCATCGCTCTGGCAAAGTCCTGCCATACACGGATCGACAGCATCTTATAGGCATTCTGCGCTTCCGGGCTTTCCCTGAACCAGATCTCAAATCCAGAGCAAAGCCTTTCATCCCATCCATAAAAGCGAAGTCCGGGATTGGTTCCGAATACCTTATAGGCGTCGTCCAGTTTCCTGCATGAATTATCAAGATACTGTTTCATGGCTGCTGAGTCACCGGTGCTGGTATAGTAATCAATCAGGCTCAAAACCCAGTAAAGCGAATAACTCCTGATACCATTGCTTTGCTCTGATGTATTATCAATATTGGCTTTTATGAAGTCGAAATTGCCAAATGCAACCAGCGCTGCAGCCTGCGAGGTGTGGGCATCCCCGGTCCAGGACATCCGGTCGCCGCGCTCCATGAGGATGGCGCCGAAATAATCTTTACATAAGGAGGCCTTAACCCCATACGCCGACATATACCAGGCTTCAGTCAATACCGGGTCGCTGCATGAAAAACTGCCGTTGTAATTGGTCGGCTTAACCTGATTGACGGCACGTATACCGTTGATATGCCACTCCTTGCTGAAGGATTTGACGTGGATCCAGGCAAACCTCACCCCGTCATACAACTCAGGATTCAATTCCAGACGGTAGGTATTTCCGTATTTAACCGGAACCGCTGTCTTTTCCACTCCGGGTTCATTATATTCGCTGATGCTCATTTCTACACCGCCGGGATAATCGGGACTGTCAAACTCAATCCAGGCTCCCATCTCCAAACCGAAATCAATCCGGATGGATCCGGTACCCTTAACCAGGACATCAGGCTTTTTGCCTGTAAGAGATTGTAACTTGTTGAAAAATTGCGGATTATTGGTTAATACAGATTTGGGTTGCAAAATATATATTTCCAAACCATCTGAAGCTGACGGGCGGGTCCACCTGTAATTGACCAGTGGATCAGGGGATTCCGGTATGGCAGGCCCGGAAAATTTTCCATCGCTCAGGTAGGGATAAGGCTGGGTTATTGGCGACCTTGCGCTGACTAACTGACCTTTGAGGTCTGCAGCGCAAATTTGGACGATTAAAACGCCTGATAAAAGGAATAATGCCCTGTTCATGTCAATTGATTTTTTGACGATATTATATTCGGAAAGCAATATAGAAGTTATCCTGCAACCGGAAACCATTTCTGCAATATAGGGCAAACATTGGCTAAAATCATGTTCCGGTTGTCATGCTGATTCATTAGATTTACGGTTCTAAACCTCATTCTTATGAAAAAAGCAGCCAGATTAATTTCACGCCGGGATTTTGTCGGAAAATCAATCATTGGACTGGCCGGAGTAGCCGCTATGCCAACGATTTTAACGTCCTGCAATAACTGGAAAGGGGCTAACGACCGTATAAATATTGCCCATATCGGGGTGGGTTCAAGGGGAACCGATGAGCTCACCAGTTACTTTCTTCAGGTTAAGGACGCCCTCAATATCGCTGTTGCCGATACAGTTAAGGGGCGGCGGGATAATGCCGCCAATCTGATAAATAAATATTACAAAGACAATGCTATTGCTTCGCCGGAGTGCAAGGCATATCTCAATTTTCAGGAGATTCTGGACCGCAGAGATATCGATGCCGTTCACATCACCACTCCCGACCACTGGCATGTTCCGGCCGCAATCATGGCCGCACGCACCGGTAAGCACATCATGCTGGCCAAGCCTCTTGGTTTGAGCTATCCGGATTTTATGACCCTGAAAGCTGAAGTTGCCCGCAAGGATGTCAGGTTTCATTATGGCACCCAGCAAAGGACCTCCCCACACATGAAGCTTGCTCATGATATGATCCTGGAAGGCATGATCGGTGATGTTCTGCGTGCGGATGTCTGGGCTCCGGGAGGCGGAGGTGGTCAGAATCCAACCTGCATTGAAGTGCCTGTTCCGGCAGATTTTGATTACGACAGATGGACCGGTCCTGCTCCCGTGCGCCCCTATTGTCCAGAACGCGTGACTAATGTAGGTTCCTGGTATACAAATGATTACAGTATCGGGTTTTTAGGTGGCTGGGGTGCACACCCACTGGATATTCTCGTGTGGAACGTAAAGGATAAAATCAGCGGTGATTATTCCTGTGAAGGGACCGGAAAATTCTGGACGGATGGGTTATATGATAACATCTTCTCCTGGGACCTGACCTGCAAATATCAGAACGGATTTGAGGTACGGTTTGTCAGTGAGGACCTGGCCGCAACCGGCGTGCTAAACACCCCCGGAAAATTGAGCGGAGATGGCACAACGTTCTTTGGCTCAAAAGGATGGATATCCGTCAGTCGGAGTTCTGCCTCTTCAGATATCCCGGAAATTCATCAAAAACTGAATGATTTCCCCAAGAGTGGCAATTATATCAGCAGTGAGAACAATACTATGGGCCAGGCATTTGTCGACGTGGTAAAAGGTAAAACCAGAGAACTCTGTCCCCTCGATGAAGCGATCATGTCCGATACCATCAGCCACATGGGCGATATCGCCATCCGCTCCGGACGAAAAATTTCCTGGAATCCGGCAAAAGGAGAAGTTGTTGGTGATCCTGAAGCTAATAAATTGTTTATCAGGGAGCTGAGAAGTCCTTATACAATTTGAAGGCAGAATTTTAAAAACCCAGTTATGACCTTGAAAAAGCTATTCAGTTCTAGTTTCCTCTTTGTATTTCTGACGCTACATTCACTTAATGCCGCTGATATTACTCTGAAAATCAGTAAGAAATATCTGAACCTTCCGGTTGCTCAATCTGAACAGCAGGGCAAAATGAGTTTTTTGGTCAAGGGGAAACCGGAACGGACTTTTGTGATCCGGCTGTCCGCGGATAAACCGGATTATTGGGTTTTCTGCGATGTGTCATCCCTGAAAGGTAAGAACATCACAATTTCCTATGATGGAAATCCTGCCGGGTTGAACAGGATTTATCAGGACGATGTCATTGCCGGGAATGATAGCTTATATAAAGAGTTCAATCGTCCGCAGTTCCATTTTACCTCCCGGAGAGGATGGAATAACGATCCGAATGGTCTGGTGTTTTTTGAGGGCGAATATCACCTGTTCTACCAGCATAATCCGTATGAAATCCAATGGCAGAATATGCATTGGGGGCATGCGGTAAGCACTGATCTGATGCACTGGACGGAATTGCAGGAGGCTCTTTACCCGGATCACCTGGGTACCATGTTTTCCGGATCTGCGGTGATCGATTATAAAAATACGTCAGGCTTTCAATCTGGAACCACACCTGTGATGGTAGCCATTTATACCGCCGACCGGCCAGAAAAGGAAACCCAGTGCATCGCCTACAGCAATGATAAAGGCCGCACCTGGACAAAATATGATAAGAATCCGGTAATTGATTCCAGGGATAAATGGAACAGCCGTGAAACCCGCGACCCGAAAGTGTTCTGGTATGAACCCGATCAGAATTGGGTGATGGTTTTATATGAAAAGGACGGAAATTCCATTTATACCTCAGCCAACCTGAAAGAATGGAATTTTTGCAGCCATTTGTCCGGATTTTATGAGTGCCCCGAATTTTTTGAGTTGCCGGTTGATGAAAACCCGGCAAATAGGAGATGGGTAATGATAGGGGCATCAGGATCTTATCGTATCGGGACTTTTAATGGAAAGGAATTTAAACCGGAACCCGGACAGTTTCAATACACCTCGGGATCTCTGTATGCAGCTCAAACATTTAATAATATTCCTGAGGCTGATGGCCGGAGAATACAGATCGGATGGGGACGGATCGCACAGCCGGGTATGCCTTTTAACCAGATGATGCTGCTGCCGACAGAATTAACGCTGCGCACCACAACCTCCGGTATCAGGCTGTTTAATAATCCGGTGAAGGAAGTTGAAGTCTTGCACGGATCAGATGATCATTGGGAAAATCTTACTGCTGAAAAAGCAAATGTCAACCTGAAACCTTTCGGCTATGAAAATTGCCTTCACCTGAAGGTTACATGCAAACTCGATGGGGGACGGAAAGCCGGATTGAATTTTGCCGGGCAGGAGCTGTTCAGTATTGATCAGTCGATCCGGCAGTTAAACGGGGTAAGGTATTCCGATGAGGATCTTTCCGGGACTCCCCGCACATTGGAGATTTTGATTGATAAAACGTCGATAGAGGTTTTTGCCGACGGCGGCCGGTATTCCTATTCTATGCCCCGCCAGGGTACCCCGAATGGCAAGGGATTTGAGTTTTGGGGCAATGAACTTCAGATCATTGAACTTCAGATTTATAAGATGAATTCAATTTATCCGTCAAAATGAAAGCAATTCGGAAATCATCCATTCTGCTGCTCTGTGCGGCATGTTTTTTCGGCGGATCCATTGCCCAGGTGGATCGCTCAAAAGTACTGTACACCGACCCGGCCCAACCCATTGAGGTAAGGGTAGCCGACCTGGTTTCACGCATGACAATTGAGGAGAAGATTTCTCAAATGCAGCATACCGCACCGTCGGTTGACCGGTTGGGAATTCCGGCTTATAACTGGTGGAACGAAGCCCTGCACGGTGTTGCACGCAACGGTGTTGCCACCGTTTTTCCACAGGCTATTGCCATGGCCGCAACCTGGAATACCGAACTCATCCAACAGGAAGCTGCCATCATATCAACGGAAGCTCGTGCAAAGTATTCCGAAGCTATCGGTAAGCAACAACACGGTATCTATCAGGGACTTACCTTTTGGTCGCCAAATATCAATATTTTCAGGGATCCGCGCTGGGGCAGGGGACAGGAGACTTACGGCGAGGACCCCTACCTGACTGCACAAATCGGAATCAGTTTTGTAAAAGGTCTCCAGGGGAATAACGATAAATATTTTAAAGTCATCGCTACGGCCAAGCATTTTGCGGTCCACAGCGGCCCCGAATCTTCACGCCATTCCTTCGATGCCTGGCCATCTGAAACGGATCTTTACGAAACCTACCTGCCTGCATTCGAAGCGCTGGTACGAGAGGCTAAAGTCAATTCCTTCATGGGCGCCTATAACCGTGTTTACGGAACACCCTCCTGCGCAAGCGATCTGCTTTTGGATAAAATCCTCCGTGGTAAATGGGGTTTCAACGGGTACGTGGTATCCGACTGCTGGGCTATTTCCGATTTTTACAAATACCACAAATTTGTACCCGATGCAGCCAAAGCCTCTGCCCTGGCTGTAAAAGCCGGCACTGATCTGGCTTGCGGTGAAGAATACCGGCATCTGGTTGAAGCAGTTAAAGCAGGATATATCAGCGGGGCTGAAATCGACGTTTCGGTAAAACGCCTGTTTACCGCCCGCATGAAACTGGGAATGTTTGATCCCCAGGAAATGGTTCCCTGGGCATCCATTAAACCATCGGAAAATAATACCGAAGCACACCGGCAATTTGCCCGTAAAGTGGCCCAGGAAAGCATTGTTCTGCT
Organism: uncultured Bacteroidota bacterium; assembly: GCA_942493265.1. GTDB lineage: Bacteria > Bacteroidota > Bacteroidia > Bacteroidales > UBA12481 > UBA12481. The sequence goes on along the minus strand of OW818688.1, from coordinate 4,097,839 downwards.
GAAAAATGAGAAATCAACCTTGCCGCTTTCCAAAAAGGTGAGGTCAATTGCCGTGATCGGACCCTATGCAGATGAAGTATCTGTTTTGCTGGGTAATTATAACGGGGATCCCACCAATCCTGTCACCATTCTCCAGGGCATAAAAAAACGCGCCGGCAGCAAGATCAGGGTGACTTACGCCATCGGAACGGACCAGCCTGAAAAACTGGCTCAGGACTCTTCCCGGAATCGATTGCAGCCGGCGCTGGAATCCGAAGCCTTGAAAGCTGCAATGAAATCTGATGTAATTATTTTTGTTGGCGGCATCTCCCCTGAACTGGAAGGCGAGGAAATGCCGGTCAGGATCGATGGATTCAGCGGCGGCGACCGCACTCATCTGGATATGCCAATAAAACAGCAACTTCTGCTGGAGAAACTGCACGCGTTGAATAAACCGGTTGTTCTGCTGCTTACCAATGGCAGCGCCCTGTCAATCAACTGGGCCAGGGAAAATATACCTGCAATTGTTGATTGCTGGTATCCGGGAGAAGAGGGCGGAACGGCAATTGCGGATGTATTGTTCGGTGATTATAATCCAGCAGGAAGATTACCGGTAACCTTCTATAAATCAATAAATGATATTCCGGCTTTCGATGACTATAGAATGGAAGGCAAAACCTACCGGTATTTCAAAGGCGAGCCTTTATTTGCTTTTGGCTTTGGACTCAGTTACACAAAATTCGATTACAAGGATATCAGCGCCCCCAAAACAATCCAAGCGGGTGAATCCGTTAAGATCCGTGTTACTGTCACCAATTCAGGCAATTATGATGGCGACGAAGTGATACAGGTGTATGGTGTACAACCAGCATCTGTTTCTACACGGCCTAACAAATCCCTGGTTGCATTTAAGCGGGTACACCTGAAAAAGGGAGAATCAACCACCATTGACCTGGTAGTATCGCCAACTCAATTACGCCATTTTGATACCCGGCTGGGAGATTATGTTATTGCCCGCGGAATATATGAATTCCAGGTCGGGGCCGCCTCCAACGATATCCGGGAGACCTTTTCTACTGAAGTAAAATGAATATTTACCACGGAGAAACGAAGTACACCGAGAACCACGAAAAAACATTTTCTTACTCTGTGTTTCTGCATGTCCTTCGTGTCTCCGTGGTCAATCCTTAAAACAATATTAAATGAACCGAACTGCATTTAAAATGAAGCTGAAACCCGGTTGCGAGGCGGAGTATAAAAAGCGCCACGATGAAATCTGGCCGGAGTTAGCTCAGCTGATCAAGGAATCAGGAGTATCAGACTATTCCATTTTCCTCGATCATGAAACAAATATCCTGTTTGCCGTTCAAAAGCAATCAGGAGATCAATCCTCCCAGGACCTCGGTACTAACCCGGTAGTTCGAAAATGGTGGGACTATATGTCTGATATCATGGAGGCTAACCCCGATCATTCACCTGTGACGATACCATTGACCGAAGTATTTTATCTCGAATAACGATCTGAATATGAACTCAAGAGAACGTGTTTTAAGGGCATTTGGAAAGATAAGCGGACTGCCCGACCGTGTGCCGATCCAGTTTGACCTGTGCCGGCAATTGTCCGATCATTTCGGGAAAGTATTGAATGTGCCCGTTAATTATACTGAAAATCTTTATGAAGATGTCACTTATCGCATCAGCGCCAATGAGTTGCGCGTGGCAATGGGCAGCGATGTGGTCATAACCGGAGCATCGGTTTCGGATGATTTCAAGATAATTAAAGATGCCGCAGGCACCTGGCTGAATGAGTATCAGATGCGCATGCGCCAGGGAGATATCTATGTTGAGGTGGTTGGATATCCGCTGGCCCATGCTGAAACCAGGGCCGATATTGAGGCCTTTAAATTCCCGGATCCCGACGCACCTGGCCGTTACCGCGATGCTGAAGCCCTGGTGAAGAAATTTCATCACGATTATCTGGTTTTCGGGGATATCGAGGTCACCGTTTTTTCCCTGGCCCATCAGCTGGTGGGAATGGAGAAGCTGCTGGTGGATATGATGATGGAAACGGAATATGTGATTCCGCTTTTTGAGGCCTGTGCGGAATTTCAGACTCAGGTGGGATTAAGGCTGATCGAAAGGGGAGTCGATGCAATCTGGTTTGGCGATGATTTTGGCACCCAACAAAGCCTGATCATTCATCCCGATACTTTCAGAAGTCAGCTTAAACCCATCTATACGCGCATGATCGACCGGTTTAAGAAAGCCAATCCTGATGTCATTCCGATCCTGCATTGCGACGGGGCAGTCAGTGAACTGCTGGTGGATATTCACGAAATGGGATTTGAAGTGTTCAACCCTGTTCAGCCGGGGGTTCCCGGGCACCTGCCTGCCGATATGAAAAATAATTTCGGTGATCTGTTCAGCTTCTGGGGCGCCATTGATCAGCAGGATCTTTTACCTAAAGGTTCAGATGAAGAATTGGAAAAGGATATCATGGAGAAAATTAGCATTCTGGGTAAACACGGCGGGTATATGATTGCACCGGCCCATATTCTCCAGAATGACGTGAGCCCGGAGAGGGTTGAGAAATTCATCAATCTGTGCATCAAACATGGAAAATATGAATGATGAAAAACCTCGTCACCGCAATCCTGTCCTTCTTTTTTGCTTTATCTCTTTATTCCCAGAATCCAATAATACCGCCTGGGATATACATCGCTGATCCGTCAGCTCATGTATGGAAGGATGGCAAGCTCTATGTTTATGGCTCCCGCGACGAAAGTCCGAAGTATTACTGCTCCTGGCGGCATGATGTGCTATCAAGCTCTGACATGAAAACCTGGACGCTCACGCCCAATGCGTTTGCATCAAAAGGACCGGGTGATGAGGTATCATACAGTGATGCAGCACTTTATGCTCCTGATTGTCAGTACTGGAACGGAGCTTATTATTTGTTCTATTGCCTGGCTTCAGGGAAAAATACTGAAGGTGTGGCCACTTCAAAATCACCTCTCGGACCCTTTCATAACGGAAAGCCGGTCGAACTAAATGGAATTAATGAAATCGATCCATGTGTTTTTATTGATGACGATGGCCAGGCTTACTATATCTGGGGACAGTTTCAGGCCAAAGTGGCAAAAATGAAACCGAATCTCCTCGAAATTGATTCTGCTTCCATCCATGATAATGTGGTTACGGAGAATGATCATTTCTTCCATGAGGGAGGGTACATGATCAAACGAAACGGAATTTACTATTTCATCTATGCAGATATCAGCCGTGCCGGAAGACCCACCTGCATCGGATATTCGACGGGAAAATCGCCATTCGGACCCTTTACATACCGGGGGGTAATCATTGATAATGACTATTGTGATCCGGGCAACTGGAACAATCATGGATCGGTTGCTGAATTTAAGGGTCAGTGGTATGTGTTTTATCACCGGTCTTCGCATAACTCCTATACTATGAGGAGAACCTGCGTGGAGCCCGTCTTTTTCGGTCCGGATGGAAGTATAAAAGAGGTAGAAATGACCACCCAGGGTGCTGCAGGTCCGCTCGACCCCCTCCTTTCAATGGATGCCGAACGGGCATGCCTGCTCGATGGAAATGTCAGAGTTGAGGCATTTGCAAGCGACAATGAGCAATTATCGGGAATAAAAACCGGGGATCATGCCGGATATAAATATTTTAATTTTGTTAATGGTATTGATAGCCTGATGATTACGGTGGCTCCGGGGAGCAGTCCGGGAAAAATTGACATCGGACTGGATACCCGATGGGGCAATTCGATCGGTCAGGTGGATATCCCTGGCAATGGCGATGGAAAAACCTGGACAACACTAACCTGTAAAATCAGCCCCGTTGAAGGTGTTCATGCCATATGGCTGAGATTTTCAGGTAAAGGGGAAGACCTTTTTAAGGTGGATAGGTTTCAGTTCAGTAAAAATTAAATAGTTAACCACAATAGACACAGTAGGACACATTAGAAGAACATAGATATACTTTTAGATTATCTAATGTGACCTATTGTGCCTATTGTGGTTATTAAACTCTTAATAATGACAAGATTACTATTGCTGGCTTTGGTGTTTTTTTTAAGCGCTTCGCCCTCCGTGATTGGCCAGACTGCCTCCATCCCGAAAGTCTCCAAAGAGGATCGGGTAAAGTGGTTTTTCGATGCCCGGTTTGGGATGATGATCCACTGGGGGGCGTATGCCCAGGCCGGCGGATATTGGAAAGGCGTTTATGAGGGCGGATATTCGGAATGGCTCAAATTTCGCCAGATACCCAATACGGAATATGATTCACTCATACTGGAATTCAATCCAGTGGATTTTGATGCTGAAAAATGGGTGCGGATCGCAAAAAAGGCTGGCATGAAATACATCGTAATTACCGCCAAACATCACGATGGCTTTGCTATGTATGATTCAAAGGTGAGTAATTACGACATTGTTGAAATGACGAAATTCGGCCGTGATCCTCTGGCTGAACTTTCTGAAGCCTGTCTGAAGGCTGGTATAAAACTGGGGGTATATTATTCCGTCGACCGCGATTGGCATCATCCGGATGCTGCCTGCGATGACCGTTACAAACAGTGCAATTTCTGGGATTATCCGCAGAATTTGTCGCCGGGAGCCATGGAGAGGTGGCACAATAATTACTTTCCCTATGCAGCAAAACAAATTGAGGAGCTGGTTACCCGTTATCCCATTGATATGGTTTGGTTTGATGGCATTGGCCTGAAAACTAAAGCCGAGGTTGCTCTGCTGGATTCAATTATTCATACAAACAGACCATATTGCCTGATTAACAGCCGGATCAGTAATTTTGTGGGATCTTCCAACGGCGATTATGGCTCAAAAGGCGATAACGAAACACCCGGAGGTTACCAGACGGGCGGATGGGAAAACCCCGGCACGCTTGGCTTTTCTTACGGATATTCCGAACGGGATAGTTTCATGAGTCCCAAACAGGCTGTCCATAATCTCATCGAAATCGTTAGCAAAGGCGGGAACTATCTGTTGAATGTAGGACCAAACGGCAAAGGAGTGATCATTCAGGAGGCAGTTGACATTTTATCTGAAATGGGTTCCTGGCTGAATATTTATGGATCAAGTATTTATGGTGCGGATGGATTGCCTTTTGATCCGCCGGATAATATCAGGCTTACGGTGAAACCACATAAGTTATTCGTTCATGTGCTGAACTGGACAGGTAAAGAGATTGTTGTCAGTGGATTGGATCGGATTCCCGGTAAGAAGCCCGGTGAGGTGAAAGAGGTTTATATGCTTGCGGACCCTGGAAGGCGTCCTCTTAAATACAGCTTTTCAAACGGCACCCTGAAAATTGACCTCGCCTCCTGTCCGGTTCCGGCAGGGAGCCTGAACCCTTTTGCTGAAGTAATTGTGGTATCCGACGGTTATGATGCAGCCGCGAATGTCTCTCCCTATCCGGAATGGAAATACTCGGGATCGATGTATATCCTCACCACTCCCGATGGAGCTGATCTGCATGTTTCAGCATCTGAGCGGGATTTCCCTCTGCTGGTCAGGCTGGACAAACGTACCTTCAATTTCAGCCAGGCGAAACCTGCTGGGGAAGATATCCGGTTCTCTACGGTTTCAGGCAAGCCTTTGAATTACCAGATTGAGGAATGGAACCCCGCAAAGGGAATGGCCGCCATATGGGTTAAGGTGCCCGAAATCAAAGGCAACAGCCGCCAGGAATTGAAAATGTACTGGGGAAATTCAGGTGCAAAAAGTGAATCCAGCGGTAGAGCTGTATTTAACCGGGAAAATGGACACCTCACTGTTCTGCACATGAATGATGCACTGGTTGATGAGGTGGGTTCCGTAATTCCGAAAAATACCGGAGTGGTTTCAAAACCCGGAATGATGGGAAATGGAATGCACTTTACAGAAGGCAAGGGGATCGCCTGTGGTGATAGTATAATTGTATATCCAACGGGATCAGGATCAAGTACTACGGAAGCCTGGATCAGGACCGGAGTTCCAAACGGCCTCGTTCTGGGCTGGGGAAATGAGGAGAGGTCAGGCAAGGTGACTATGAATTTTGCCAGTCCTCCGCATATCCGCATGGATTGCTACTGGTCAGGCGCGAATGTCAATAGTACCAGGCGCCTGCCTCTCAACGAATGGATTCATGTGGTTCATACCCTCCAGGCTGGCAATTCCCGTATTTATGTAAACGGATCGCCTGATGGCTTTTCTTCTTCTGTAAAAAATCCGCTCGCCTTGAAGCGACCCGTAGGGTTGTGGATCGGTGGATGGAAGGATGATTACTGGTTTTCAGGTGATGTGGATGAGGTGAGAATTTCCGGTGTTGCACGCTCAGCAGATTGGATCAGATTGGAGTACGAGAATCAGAAACCTTTGCAAACACTGGTCGGACCAATCGTGCAAACTGGGGATGCCTTCGGTGTTTCAGTAACGGAAATCGAACTGCCGGAGGGGAAAAATACTAATCTTAAAGCCGAGGCGGGCGGTGCACAGAAAGTGTTCTGGATACTGAAAAGAGATGCCGATGAAACAATCGTGGCAGTGGATCGATTCGACTTCACTCTGGAAGCCGGACGGGTTGTTGCCGATCAGTCATACATTCTTCAGTTTAAGGCAGTTTATCCGGCTGAAATCAGAAAGATCGATATACCGGTGACCATCATCGAGCAAATACCGGAACCGGTGTATTATCTGACAGGTCCGGATCAATGGAATGGCCGTGAAACAATTGAAATTGTTCCGGTGATCAGCAACATGGCTTCCCTGAAGGCCGCGGGCGCTGCCGACCTGAATTTTAAATGGGAAATTTCCGGCGGTGCGGTGATAACCGATGGTTTGATGTCGGGGGTCCTGCGGATTTTAAGGTCGCAATGTAATGGTGAGATCACTGTCACGCTGAGACTGAATAATGGAGGCGCCGATTATGTTGATTCGAAAACCATTCAGGTAAGAGAACCTGATTCTGATCCCTGGATTTATCCTCCTGCCAGTAAATTGGAGAAGCCCGAAAATAACCGGTTTTATGCCCGCGACGAAAAGAATGAAGGAACCCTTCATTACAACGGAAGGCTGGATACCCGGGCTGACTCGGTTTTCCTGCGGGTTTATGCCGATGATAAACTCTTCGCCAGTGAAAGCCTTAAATTATCAAAAAGCATGGAATATGCCTTTACAGTAAAATTGAAGGCCGGTTTGGTTATCTATAAAGTTGAATTCGGATCGGTTAGCCGGGGCAACAGGGTGATTCTCGATACGGTAACCAATCTGATTTGTGGTGATGCCTATATTATTGATGGTCAATCAAATGCAGAGGCAAATGATTATGGTAGGGCGGTAAATCCTTACACGAGTAACTTTCTGAGAAGTTTTGGTTGTGCCGATACGGATCCGGAAAAGTGCCGGTCACACCTGTGGGGCAATGCGGTTTCCTATGATAATCAGGGTGCTAAGCTTCAGATCGGATATTGGGGCATTGAGCTCGGCAAAGGGCTGATTGAGAGTCAGAAAATGCCTGTGTGCTTTATTAATGGTTCCGTAGGAGGCAGCCGGATCGATGTCCATCAGAAAAATCCTTTGAACCCCACCGATTCAACCACCATTTATGGTCGTCTCCTCTGGCGCATCCGTGCTGCCGGCCTGACGCATGGAATCCGCGGCGTATTCTGGCACCAGGGAGAGAATGATCAGGGTGCTGCCGGTCCCGACGGCCGTTTTGGATGGGAAGGTTACCAGCAGTATTTTATCGATATGGCAGGTGCCTGGAAACAGGATTATCCCAATACTCAGAACTATTACATTTTCCAGATATGGCCCAGATCATGCGCCATGACTGAGAATGGATCTGATAATGTTCTCCGCGAGGTGCAGCGGACCCTGCCGCGGCTATTTTCAAATATGAGTATCATGTCAACGCTTGGCATCAAACCTCCCGGGGGGTGCCACTTTCCACCTGAGGGGTATGCAGAAATTGCACACCTGATTCAACCGGTGGTTGAAAAGGAGTGCTATGGAAGGCGGTTCGACCAGCCGGTTACTCCTCCGGATCTTCAGAGAGCCTGGTATTCCGGTGACCGTAAGGATGAAATTACCCTGGAGTTTGATCAGCCGGTAGTCTGGCGTGATTCACTGGAAACCCAGTTTTATCTCGATGGGGAAAGCGGGAAAGTAGCATCCGGAAGCGCTTCGGGCAACGTCCTCAGGTTAAAACTCAAAGCACCATCAGCCGCGCGAAGGATATCCTATCTCGACAGTAAAACCTGGAGCCAGAACCACCTGCTCTGGGGCGAAAACGGGATTGCCGCGCTGACATTCTGGGGGGTGCCATTGAATCCGGAGGCAGGCGAAGTTTTTAAATCGTCAACATTCATAAAGGTAACAGACGAAAATGTGTTTGCTGGCCTCTCGCCTTACAATTGGATTTGCAAAGATGGCTCTGTCAGCTCATCCGTAAGCGGAGCATCACTCACCGTTCAGTTCCAGACTGCCGGCAGCGTGGCGCTCCAGGTGGATACACGGCACATGATCTTCCAGTCACCCGATCGTTTTCCTATCATTGCCTGGTCGGTAAACGGGGGGCCTGTGCAATCCCATCAGCTATGCCCGGGAGAAAAATCAGTCATTCTTTGTGTCGATATCACAAATCCTCTTATTGATTTGTATATCAAAGGAATATCTCCGTTTGAGGATCGATTCAATGGTGATTTGCCACCAAATTCACTTAAGATAGATGGCATTCTGCTGGATGACGGTGGGGTTGCTGTTCCAACGAAGAAAACCAAAAAAATCTGGCTGACCATCGGTGATTCAATCCTGGCGGGAGATGGCGCCGCACTGAGTGATGGTCAGGGTCGCCCGGCGGATGATAAATGGGCATCCTCCGATGAGGCCCGCGCGAGTTACGGATACTTGCTGGCTCAGCATTTCGGATACCGCGAATCACGGCTGGCTTTCGGCGGTTACAACTGGGGAGGGGGAATGGCAGGAGTTCCCGCCCTGAACATTCTGATCGACAGTGCAACTTCATCCATCAGCCGACTGAAAGGCGATAAATTAGATCCCACACCGGATGTAGTGCTTATCAATCTGGGCGAAAATGGCGCACCGGCTGAAAAGGATGTGACGGATGCATTAAAGAAATTGCGGAGCAGGGTGGCTGAGAATTGCAAAATCATGGTGATGGTGCCGGTTTCAGGCCGCGCCGGTTCCCCGATCACAAAGGCTTTTAACAGTTATCAGGTCTCAGCTGATGATGATTACACCTATCTGGTTGATCTGAAACGAATCTGGTTTGAAACGGGTGATGGTCAGCATCCAACGGCTGCAGGTCATGAATCCATTTTTAAGGCTGCTATGCCGACAGTAGATGCCATTTTAAAGGGGAATTATATCTCCCCGGTAACTATTCCACTCTGGTCGGGTCCGGCTCCCGAAAGCACAGGCAGGCCTGAAGGGGAAACCCCGGTTATTACGGTTTGCCGTCCGGTTAAACCGAATGGTACTGCAATGGTAATCTGTCCGGGTGGTGGATACGGCATGCTGGTAACCGGACCGGAAGGACAGGGGATCGCTCAATGGCTGAATAACTCCGGCATAACCGGAATAGTGTTGGAATACCGGCTCCCTAAGGGAAATTACAAGGTACCCCTCCTGGATGTGCAGCAGGCTATTCGTTTAGTCCGATCAAAAGCAGGTGATTGGAATCTGGATCCGGACAGGATTGGAATAATTGGATTCTCTGCCGGCGGACATTTGGCCTCTACTGCGGCAACTCACTTTGATTCAGGCGATAAACAGTCTGAAAACCCAATTGCGAGGATCAGCTCAAGGCCCGATTTTACTATTTTGATTTATCCCGTTATCACAATGGGTCAGAAAACCCATCAAGGATCAAAAACCAACCTGCTTGGGCCTGACCCCTCACCAGAATTGATTAACTTGTTCTCCAATGAAAAACAGGTAACCGTTGAAACTCCTCCTGCCTTTCTGGCTCATGCTCAGAATGACGGGCTTGTTTCACCCGATAACAGTCAGCTCTTTTATGAAGCCCTTGTCAATCATCAGGTTCCTGCACAATATCTGAAACTGCCTTCCGGTGATCACGGACTGAACGGTTATGCCGGTCCCATGTGGGACTCCTGGCAGGCTGAATCACTCAAATGGCTGTCATACATGAAATTCCTGAATTAACCTCATAAACCCCATCCCCATGAACTCCTCCCATTGCCATCCATCATTAACCCCGGCCTTCAGGCCGGGGGCCTTCCTCCTCCTGTGCCTTCTGCTCGCCCTCTCCCTGATGCAGTGCACAACGGAAAAGAAACCCTCCTCAGTTGACAACCTGGCAACGAACTTCGCCTCTCCGCCGGATAGTGCCCGTATCTGGGTATACTGGTTCTGGCTGAACAGCAACATAACCCGTGAAGGAATAACGGCCGACCTGGAAGCAATGAAGCGGGTAGGGATCGGCGGAGTACTGATCATGGAAGTGGATCAGGGTGCCCCGGTAGGGCCGGTAGCTTTCATGGGCGACCAGTGGAGGGAAATGTTCAAACATATGACGGCAGAGGCCAGCCGACTGGGTATTGAAGTGAACATGAACAACGATGCCGGCTGGAACGGCAGCGGCGGTCCGTGGGTGCCGCTCGATAAATCTATGCAGGTAGTCACGGCAAGCGAGCTGCAGGTGTCCGCAGGTACGAAGTTTTCGGGTTTTCTCCCGCAGCCGAAAACGCACAGCGGTTTTTACCGCGATATTACCGTGCTCGCATTTCCCACACCGGCGGATCCCAACAATCCGGTTTACCGCATACAAAATCTGGCCGGCAAAAGCATGTCATCTGGTGGAATGATGCCCGGAAGCCTCGATGTTTCAGCTGTTATAAAGGTTCCGCAGGAAGCAGTGATTGAACGGGACCAGATTCTGGATTTGTCATCAATGATGGATTCAACCGGAAAACTCATCTGGGAGGCTCCGAAGGTATCTGGAAAATCATCTGCAGAATGGACAGTTCTCCGGTTCGGACATACTTTTACCGGTGCTGAAAATGCTCCCTCACCCATGACCGGCCGGGGACCGGAGTGCGACAAGCTCAGCACGGATGGCATTGAGGCCAATTACAACGGCATGATCGGGAAACTGGTCGCAGATGTCGGTCCGCTGGCCGGGAAGACATTCGCTGCTACCCATGTCGACAGCTGGGAGGTTGGCGCCCAGAACTGGACACCCAAAATGCGCGAAGAGTTCAAAAGGCTGAGGGGTTATGACATGACTTCCTATATGCCTGTTCTTACCGGCCGCATGGTGGAGAGCCCCGAAATATCTGAAAGATTCCTCCGCGATGTCAGGCAAACCGTTTCCGACCTCCTGGTAGTCAATTATATCGGCCACCTGAAGAAACTTGCAAATAAAGATGGATTGCGCCTCTCAATGGAATCCTATTCCACTCCCGCAAATGACCTGGATGTAGGTAATTATATCGATGAACCAATCAGTGAGTTCTGGACACAGGATGGCGGCGGATTCTGGTGGACCCAAAAAGCCATGTCATCCCTGGCACATGTAAACGGACTGCCCATTACCGGAGCTGAGGCATTTACATCCGCTGGCGAAGAGCGCTGGTTGCTAAATCCTGCCTCAATTAAAGCATTGGGCGACAGGGCATTCTGCGACGGAGTGAACCGTTTTATCATTCACCGGTATGCCATGCAGCCCTGGGTGGAGGATCGCCGGCCGGGCATGACCATGGGGCCCTGGGGACTCCATTATGAGCGTACACAAACCTGGTGGGAGGATTCTAAAGCCTGGCATGAGTATGTGGCCCGGTGCCAGTTTATGCTCCGGCAGGGAACCTTTAATGCGGATGTGCTCAGCCTGAATTCTGAGGAACCTCTGGAGCGTTTCCGAGTATTGAAACTCAATGGATATGACTACGATGGTATCAGCCCGCAGAAATTTTTGAAAGAGGTGTCCGTTGAGGATGGTATGATCGTTCTTCTTTCGGGAATGCGTTACCGCCTGCTGGTGCTGCCCGAAGATTCCGTGATGTCGGTCGCCATGCTGGAGAAAATAACAGCACTTGTGGAGGCCGGTGCCACTGTAACCGGACCGGCCCCTCGGAAGGCTCCCGGTCTTTCAGGATACCCTGATTCAGATGCACTGATCAAAAAGATGGCTGAAAAGTTGTGGGGCACCCGTTCGGAAACCGAACGCCAGGTCGGATTGGGAAAGGTTGTGACCGGAAAAACTCCTTCAGAAGTGCTTGCCGGAATGGGCATTAAGCCCGACTTCCTTTCCAGTGTGCCAATGAATTTTATCCACCGTTCAGTAGGTGGCAACGAAATTTATTTCATCGCCAGTGCCGAACCGGAGTCGGCCGATATTACCTGCAGCTTCCGCATCACCGGAATGAATCCCGAATCCTGGGACGCTGTTACCGGAAAGATGGAACCCATTACCGTATATGAGGAATCAAACGGGTGCACGATAATTCCCCTGCGGTTTGAACCATCCGGTTCCAGGTTCATCGTTTTCAAAAAAAGCAGATCCAAAAAATCTAATAGTATTGTCTCAGTAAAATCCGAAGGAATAGAGCTTGCCGGAATGGATGTAGCTCCTGCACCGACCGCACCGGCTGCAAAGCCGGTGGAAACCAGCGGTACTTTTACCATGGCTGGTTGGGTAAAGCCGGATACTGAAATTGCACTTCCCGACGAGGTAAAAAATGGGGTGAATGCACTTTCCGTGGAAAGGAACGATGTCGTTTATCCTGCCCCGGGCCATGAGGTGTGGAATGACATGGATGCCGGAGCAGGTTTTGGAGCCGGAATCAACGGCATAACCGTTTCAGAGCATACAGCAAACTACCTGCCTGCACTGCTTGTTTATCCTGTGCCTATAACAGGATGGACCCATGTTGTGGTGGTTTACCAGGATAATACCCCAAGCCTTTGGATTAATGGTAGATTGGTTCATAAGGGTTTAAAGAGCAGTAAGATAGTTCATGGCAGCATCGGAGTGGTCCATACCCGGCGGGTTAAAAAATTCTCCGGGCAATTAGCGGCACTGGAACAGTTCCCGAAAGCTCTCGGTAATGACGAAATCATGAAACTATTTCAAACTGTGCCCGATACCACTGTGGCTGTCAAAGAGGGACCGGCAATTGACCTGGTGAGCCGTGAGATATTAAAAAATGGTACGTACGTATTGAAATCTGCTGATGGCAAAACCCGCACTATTCTCGTTGAGGCGATCCCTGAAAAATCGGAGATCAAGGGGCCCTGGGATTTGACTTTTGCACCGGGAATGGGTGCTCCTGCGCAGGTTGTACTCGATAAACTAATCAGCTGGAGCAAGCATCCGGATAATGGAGTGAAATACTTTTCTGGTTCAGCAACCTATCGAAAAACTTTCAGCTTTGCCAATGATCCGGAAACCGGAACCAAGCTGAAAAAAGGCTTATACCTGGACCTCGGGAAGGTTTCAGTAATGGCCGGAGTGAAACTGAACGGGAAAGATCTCGGTATCCTGTGGAAACCTCCCTATCGTGTGGAGGTGACCAACGCAATAATTTCCGGGGAGAATGTTCTGGAAATCCGTATTGTTAATCTTCTGATAAACAGGATGATCGGCGATGAACTGCTTCCTGACGACAGTGAACGCAACGAAAACGGTACCCTGAAAAAGTGGCCGCAATGGCTGCTGGATGGTAAACCGAGTCCGTCGGGCCGTTTTACCTTCACCAGCTGGCGTTTATGGGGAAAAAATTCACCCCTGCAGGAGTCCGGCCTTCTGGGACCGGTCACCCTGCAAACAACTATCAGATACTGAAACAAGCACGCGGATTTACGCGGATCCTGACGGAGCGCGGATTTTCGCGGATTTTTTAATTTTTTAAAGATCCGCGAAAATCCGCGCTCCCGAAGGGACCCGCGAAAATCCGCGTGCAAATCTTAATAAAATATTAAATTCTCATTATGAGTAAAATTATCGTCCTCGGCGCCGGAATGGTTGGAAGCGCCATCGCTATCGATCTCGCTAAAAAACACCGGGTTACCCTGTCCGATATTAGCCCGTCAAGACTCATGGCAGTGCGGAATGACAATCCTTCCATGGAAATCATGGAGCTGGATGTTACCGATGAAAAGATTCTGAAGAAGGCAGTAACTTCTTATGATCTTGTCATTTGCGCTGTTCCAGGCCATCTTGGCTTTAAAACTCTTTCGGCAATCATCAAGGCCGGAAAAAATGTGGTGGATATCTCTTTCTTTCCGGAAGATTCTCTCAGCCTCGATGCCTTGGCAAAAGAGAAAAATGTTACGGCAATTGTGGATTGCGGGGTCGCGCCGGGCATGGATAACCTCCTCCTGGGCTATTATAATGAAAAACTGAAGCTGACGGATTTTGAATGCCTGGTTGGCGGATTGCCCAAAAACAGAAAGTGGCCATTCTGCTATAAGGCACCGTTCTCCCCGATAGATGTTATTGAGGAATATACCCGGCCGGCCAGATATGTTGAAAACGGATGCCTCGTGGTTCGCGAACCGCTGACCGATTGTGAATTCGTTGATTTTGATAAGGTTGGTACCCTCGAATCATTCAACTCCGACGGACTGCGGTCGATCATTTTTACAATGCCGCACATTAAAAACATGAAGGAAAAGACCCTTCGGTATCCCGGTCATGTTGAGTATGTCAGGGTTTTGAAGAAGAGCGGGTTTTTCGCTTCAAATAAGATTTCCGTTAAAGGAGTGGAAATAAGTCCGCTTGATGTTACCTGCGCCATCCTCTTCAATGAATGGAAACTGTATCCTGAGGAGGAGGAAATAACAGTTATGCGGGTGACCCTGAAAGGCGAAAATGTCAGGGGTGAAACAGCAACTGTCGTGTACAATTTATATGATGAGTATTGTGCTGAAACTAAAACCTCCTCTATGGCCCGGACTACCGGTTATACTGCCACTGCCGCAGCCAACATGCTGATTGAAGGATTGTTTTCGGAGAAAGGGGTATTCCCGCCCGAACTGATCGGCAAGGATGAAAATTGCTTTAATTTTATTATTAATTATCTGAAGGATAGAGATATTCATTATCGGATGACAATCAACCAACCCGATGAATAAAATCACCTTTCTGTTTTTTGTCATTCTCCTGGTTTCTGCCTGCCGTCCGTGTGATGAACCCATTGTTATCGATAATGGGAAAATCCCTGACAGCATCCTTTCATATATTCCTTATCAAAATGGACTAAACTATAAATTCAGGCATTCCGGAGGATTGGTGATCGGATTTTCAGCCGTCAGGGCATCCAACGAAGCTTGGCTGGAATGCCATAGGTGCTGTAAGTTTGTGTATAAATATGAAGAAAATATAACCACCCTCATACCTGATTATCCGATTTTCAACATCGGGTTTAACCTGGCCAACATGGATTCATCATTCTGCGCTTTATCGGCTTGGGTTGGGCATGATGGGTTTTCGATTCCTGCAAATGACTATCAGGCTGGTTTTGTTGGTTTTGCCGATTCAATCCTGATCGGGGATAAGGTTTTTTATAATGTTTTTAAAATCAAGTCGGATTATAGTTCCGGCTACAATAGGGAAACTATTTATACTGATAGTATCTATTACAGCTATCAGCATGGATTGATTCAGATCAAAATGTCGAACGGGGAGAAATATACCATCTATGAATAAATACCTGCTCATTCTGTTCATCGCGGTGTTGTGCTCCTGTGGTGAAGATCATGCCTTCAGGGAAGAGACCCTGACCATTGCTGATGAAAACCGAAGCTGGATTACCAGGGATACATTTGGGACCGGGTTTATTATGACTGATAATAACAATATCTCCCAGGGCTTTATGATGCGCCAGAATTCAACTGATTTTTCCCCTTCCACCACCTCCTATTTCGGAATCCGTACACGGATAACCAGAACCGAAAGTTTTACTCAAGCCTGGTCTTCAAATTTCGGCCAAAGCATTATGCTGATACTGACTGCCGGATTTGAGCCTTTTGGCGACCGGTTCAGTATAAGCGTAAATGAATTGAATTTTATGTATGATTTTAAGTTAAACACCATCGGGCATATCTATTTCAATTCGGTTTATAAATCAAAAACGATGACCGATACCGGCTATGAGGAAGTTGAGGCCATATATTCAACGGTGCAAATTCTGGATTCTTTAACCGTTAATGGGGTCAGATATGAAGGAGTGCTGCATTTCAGCTTTGAGGATTTTAAAGATTTATGGACGGATTTTACCATCAAAGAGGTTTATCTGGCCAAACACTATGGGTTAATTAAATATTCTCTGAACAATGGAATTACCTACCAACGATAAGTCATGCTCATGCGGCGGAAATTGCAATCCGGGTATCGATCGACGCGATTTTCTCCGGCTCGCCGGTGTGGGTTCACTCGGCATGTTGGCCGGACTTCCGGTAATGGCCGGCCCTTTTGCTCCATCGGATTTTCAGGATCTGGTCCCCGTCGACAAAAAGCTGGACCCGGCATGGGTTAAGAGCCTTTTTGAGCGGGGTGCTCCGCAGATTTATAAGGGCGAAGAGCTCCGGTTCATCGGAATGCCGGTGGGCGGTATTTGTGCCGGACAACTTTACCTGGGCGGCGACGGTAAATTGTGGCACTGGGATATCTTTAATAAAAAGGTTTCGACCGGTGATGCTCATTATGCAAAACCCCTTGAAGCCAATTCTCCTGTTGATCAGGGCTTTGCAATCAAAATATCTCGCAAGGGAAAATCCGAAATCTTTCGTCTCGATAAAATCGGTTGCCCTAACGTTACTTTCCGTGGCGAATATCCGATCGGAATCGTTGAATATCAGCCAGGAAACGTTGTAGAGACAGATAACTATCTGTCTCCAAACAATTCCATACCAGCAGTCACCCTCGAAGCCTTTTCACCATTTATTCCGCTTTCGTTGGATGAATCCAGCCTGCCGGCAACAATCATGCGGTTTACCATAAAAAATAATTCCGATGAGGCCATTGAAGCTTCCCTGTTCGGTTGGCTCGAAAATGCCGTTTGCCTTTACAACCGTGGATTAAACGGAATACGTCACAACAGGATCGTCAACAGCAAGGGGTATAGTTTTCTGGATTGCAGCGTTGAAAAAGTTCTGGCGGAGGAGAGTTCCAAACGGCCCGATATCCCTTTCGAAGATTGGAAAAGCGAGGTATTTGTGGGCTGGACAGCCGAAGGAAATGCATTCGGAAAGGGTCCGGTTAAAAAGTCTGATATTCCGGATTATCAGGGAGATGTTGGCGGTGATACGGATCGCGTGGTAAATTCCCATGCACTGGCCGGAACCGATCCGGATGTTGGCAGTAGGGATGGGGCAAGCGGTACCCTCACCAGCCGTAAATTTATTATCGAACGGAAATACATCAACTTCTGGATAGGCGGAGGCGCTCACAAGGATAAAACCTGTCTGAATGTAATCGTCGATGGCAAACCAGTCCGCTCATCAACCGGAAATAACGATAACCGGATGAAACTGCAAAGCTTGAGTGTTGCTGATCTTGAAGGAAAGGAAGCACAAATTAAGATAGTTGACTCGGAAACCGGCGGTTGGGGCAATATCGGTATTGGCCGCATTTCATTCAGCGACCAGCCGGCACTCCCGGCGGAACTCGAAAAGGTGCATGATTTTGGTACCATGGGATTGGCCCTTTTGGGTGATCGGGCAGATTATACTGTTGCTGCGGCGGATAACGGTGGTATCGGCGGGACCTCTGCTGATCACGCCACCGCCGCTCTTGACGAAAAACTGGTTGGTGCCGTTGGCCGTACAATCAGGTTAGATCCGGGGAAATCTGAAGTGATCACTTTTGCCATCACCTGGAACTTTCCGAACCTCAGCGAGCCCGGAAAGGGGCGCTATTATGCATCCCGGTATGCCAATGCAATGGATGTGGCGGGTTACCTCTCAAAAAATACAGGGAAATTATATTCCCAAACAAAATTATGGTGCGATACCTGGTATGATTCAACATTGCCCTACTGGTTCCTAGACCGTACCTTCGCAAATGCTTCTACGTTAGCTACTTCTACGGCTTTTCGCTTTTACGATGGTAAATTCTGGGGCTGGGAGGGTGTCGGCTGCTGCGCAGGCACTTGCACCCATGTATGGCATTATGAACAAACCATGGGACGAATCTTCCCGGAACTGGATATCGTTCTGCGTGAGAAAACCGACTTTAATACTGCCGATAGCTATAAGGGCGATGGAGTGGTTGAATACCGTGGAAAAGGAACCGGAGCTGCCATCGATGGCCAGTCCGGAATCATCCTTCGCAGTCTGCGCGACCATCAGATGTCGCCCGATGATGCCTTTCTTAAGCGTAACTGGCTGAAAATTAAATTGGCCACTGAGTGGCTGATTGCCCAGGATGGTACTGAAAACGGAATTCTCAAGAAAAACCAGCACAACACCCTCGATGCTGAGTGGTTTGGCGATGTTGCCTGGCTAAGCGGACTGTACCTGGCTGCACTGAAAGCTGCAGAGGTAATGGCCGGGGAAATGGGCGACACGGATTTTGAGGCAAAGTGCCACAGAATTCTCACTGCAGGCCGGAAAAATTTCGTCGAAAAAATGTGGAACGGCGAATATTTTATCCAGGTCGGAGATCCCGCTAAAGCAAATATGGTGGGCTCTTACGACGGATGTGAAATCGATCAGGTACTCGGACAAGGATGGGCCTGGCAGGTTGGTCTGGGTGAAGTTCTTCCGAAGGAGCAAACAAAACTGGCGCTGAAAGCCCTGTGGAAATACAATTTCACGCCCGATGTCGGCCCGTATCGCGAAGCCTATAAACCAGGCAGATGGTATGCAATGGCCGGTGAAGCGGGAACACTGATGTGCAGCTGGCCCAAAGGGGAGTCAAAACGCGTTAAAAACAATTTCGATTTTTACTTCAATGAATGTATGAACGGCTTTGAACATCAGCTGTCCGGACACATGATATGGGAAAATATGCTCCTCGAAGGTTTTGCTGTTGAACGTGCCATCCACGACCGGTACCATGCCATTCGCCGCAATCCCTGGAATGAAGTGGAATGTGGCGACCATTATGCACGTTCCATGGCCAGTTATGGCGTTTTCCTGGCCGCTTGCGGATTCGAATATCACGGTCCGAAAGGGCATATCGGCTTTGCACCCCGGCTCACTCCTGAAAACTTTAAGGCACCGTTTACCTCGGCTGAAGGGTGGGGGACATTTGAACAGAAGGCAGAAGGCAGAGGGCAGAGGGCAAAAGTGAGTGTGAAGTATGGAAGGTTGAAGGTGAAAAGTTTATCGCTGGCTATCGCAGGAGAAATGAAGCCGGAGTCGGTCAGGATTTTGCTCAACGGCAGAATGATTGCTGGGCAGCTGTCCATAAATGAAGGGAAGACATTGATTGCGTTGGAAAAGGAAGCGATTATTAAGGAGGGTGGGCAGTTGGAGATTTTTTGCTGATTGAAACTATTTGACATGGCCAATACCTATCATCAGATGCATATTCAGACTGTTTTTGCGGTGAAATACCGGGATGCGGTAATCGGAAATGCATGGAAACCAGAATTAATGGCCGTTATTGGAAATCTTATCAATGAAACTGGCTGTAAAACGCTTATTGTTAATGGAGTGGCAGACCATGTGCACTGTTTCTTTGGACTAAAACCGTCTGTTGCAGTTTCTGACGTTATGCAGAGTGCCAAAGCCAAATCATCTAAATGGGTGAACGAAAGTAATTTGCTAAAGCATCGATTCGAGTGGCAGGTTGGTTTTGGTTCCTTTTCATACAGTCGCTCGCATATTGAGGCGGTGTACCGGTATATTCTAAACCAGGAGAGGCATCATAGTAAGAAGAATCTCAGGGAGGAGTATATTGAGATGCTTCTGAAGTATGGGGTCGATTATGATGGGAACTACCTTTTTGAGGATTTGGTATGATGGAGAACTTAGCATCTAGCATGCACCCGGTCATGCCCCCGGCCCAGCCCCGGCCCCCGGCCCTGACCCGTCCCCTGGCCCTGACCCGGCCCCGGCCCCTGGCCCTGCCCCCGGGACTAAAGCCCCGGGTTACCCAATCGGCCATGCCTCCGGCATTTTCGATAGAAGTGGCACCTAGTGCCGGAGGCACGACCGATCTGGTAACTCAGGGATTCATCCCTGTGACGTTAACCCAATCGGCCATGCAGGATATACTAAAAAGGATACTAAAAAGGATACTAAAAAGGATACTAAAAGCTTCTTAACGATATGAAAACAAAACAACACCAATTAAGGAATCTTATCCTGGTTCTCTTCCTTTTTCTCGGACTGCATGCCCGGGCTCAAAGCCCAGCCAGCCAATGGAGTACAGATAAAGCATGGAAATGGTACCGCCAGAATTCCTGGATCTGCGGGTTTAATTATATACCCGCAAATGCCATCAATTATACCGCCATGTGGGATAAAACAAGCTTTTCCCCGGATTTGATTGATAAGGAACTGGCATTGGCTGAATCTGTTGGCTTCAATACTCTCAGGGTGGTGCTGCAATTTGCGGTTTGGGAAAATGACCCCCTGTATTTCAGGGAAACTCTGGCCAGATTCCTCGCCATTTGCACTAAACACAAAATCAAAGTGATGCCGGCTTTCTTCGACGACTGTGTATTTGGTGAGAATACCGAACCCAGCCTGGGAAAGCAACCTGAACCTGTGGAGGGATGGTATGCCTGGGCCTGGTCACCCAGTCCGGGCCACAGCTTGGTGACGGACTCCACCACACATTACCGGCTTGAAAAATATGTGAAGGATGTGATGCAAACCTTTCGGAACGATCAGGCAATCCTTGCCTGGGACCTTTATAACGAACCAACAAACAGTGGATTGGGCCATAAGAGTCTCCCGTTAGTCCGCAGCGTGTTTAAATGGGCGCGTGAAATAAATCCTGTTCAACCGGTAACGATAGGGTATTGGAATGGCGATAAGGTGCTTGACGATATCATCTTTGAAAATTCAGATATCATAACGTTTCACAGCTATTCATCTAAAGAAGAGGTTGAAAATCTGATCAATACACTGAAATTGCATAAGCGTCCGGTTATCTGCACCGAATGGCTGAATCGACCGATGGGTTCTACAGTTGAAAGTGTTCTGCCAGTTTTTTTTAAGGAAAATGTAGGGTGCCTTCACTGGGGGCTCGTCAACGGAAAAACCCAGACTCACCTTCCCTGGGGCCATCGGCCTGCAGATCTTCCATTTAACCATATCTGGCAACATGATTTGTATACCACTGATTATAAGATATATAGTCCTTATGAAATTAAATTATTCAAAACTTTTATCTCCCGATCGACCATCAGCACTGTTCTGATTTCTACTGAAGCGGTTCAACAGGTTCAAAATGAGTTGATTGAAAAATTTGGGGATCAAAATGCGGAGCGTATCAAAAAGGGTACTTCCCAATTGGCAAAAAACTGGCGAAAATCGGATGGTACAGAATCCGACTATAAAAAAATCTGCATCGATAATTTCATTGCCGGTCCGGATGTAAGGCAGAACTTTCAAAGGATCGAACGAAATCTCACATTGCAGAACGGATATCTTTCAAAGATCAGTTTCCTGTTCAATGAATCGCAGAAATTTACCGATGGCAAGGAGGTTAAGGCGGATCAGTACTTCCGTAAAAGCATTCCGGGCGCTGACGCCTGGCAATCAAAACTTGCCGGGTTTATTCAGCTGAATTATCCTTTTTATACCCTCGATGAAAAGCGACAGAACGGCAAAAACTGGAATCGTGAGAAATGGGCAATGGTGCGCCTCGGTGACTTGTATGCCGTCCGGCCAAATCCGGATTTTAAAGCAGATGCAGCTGATGATGTAGCTGAATTTCAAAAGTATATCGGAAAATATTTTTTCCGGATGGATCATATCAGTTCGAAGGATGGCAGTTATCCCTTCGTAAAACCATTAACCCTGCACAGCCATTTTGGTTTACGCGATAACCTGAAGGAAGACTATACAAGGCCCGGAGGATTGGCCCGACAGGAAATAGCAGGCAAACTGGTTGAGCATATTACCAATGGAACAGTGCCTGAAGAGTTTATCCGGGATACTTCCACCCGCTGGAATCCATGGACTAACCAACTTTACAAGGTGGAGGCGGGCAAGCTCCTGAAGATCGAAGGTACTCCGGAAGACACAAAAAGATATGCCGGGCTGCTGGCTGAATTCAAAAATAAAAGCTCTGCAGATCAGTTATATGCACCCGGATCTACCGTGATGCAGCGCACCTTTGGCAATTCAAATCTCAGGATGGAGGAGGTTGAGAAAATTATCCGGACCTTCCTTGCCGATCCGGCAATAGCAGCTGCAGGCAAACTGATTGCTAAAAGATTGGGCCGACCGTTGCAGCCTTTTGATATCTGGTACAGCGGATTCCAGAGCCAGTCGGCAGACCCGGCAAACATGCTGGATTCAATTACCAGAGCGAGGTATCCCGATCCACAGGCATTACAAAATGACCTTCCTTCGATCCTGGTCAGAATGGGTTTTACGGAACCGGAGGCTGATTATATAGGAACTCATGCGGTGGTGCGACCGATTGGCGCGGGCGGATATTCAGAACAGCCGCCAATGAGAGGTGATACGGCTCTGATGACTACGGTCTTTAATGCCAACGGGCTCGATTATAAAGGTTATCGCATTGCCATGCACGAACTTGGGCACGTGGTGTGCGGCGTATATTCTACAAAAGATATTGACCATTTCCTGCTCGCTGATGTGCCAACCGGGGGAATTACTGAAGGTTTTGCAGAAATGCTTGCCTACAAAAATATGGAAGGCCTGGGTTTGCAAAAGGGGAGTTTTGACGACCAGAAGGACCTCCTCTCGCTGGCTGCGCTCTGGTACATGGTTGATCTGGGTGGGCAGTCACTTACGGATATAGAAACCTGGAAATGGATGTACGCCCATCCACAGGCCTCTCCGGCGGAGCTGAAGTCCGCTGTGCTCAACATCAGCAGTGAGATCTGGAACCAATATTATGCTCCGGTATTCGGAGGAATCCGGGACCAGCATATCCTGGCGATTTATAATCATTTTATCACTGGAAGCCTCTATCTGTATAACTACTTTTTGGGGAACGTAATCATGTTTCAGCTGTACGACAAGTACATGCCGGATAACCTCGCCTCTGGTTTGAAAAGCGCCAGTGCTGAAGGAAATACCCTCCCTGAATTGTGGATGGAACATGCTGTGGGTCAACCCTTGTCGGTTGAACCTTTGCTGAAAACAGCACGTACCGCAATCAGCCGCTTAAGCATAAAGCGTTGAGAGTAACCTGAAATGGCGGTGTCTTATTTCGGTATAATACTGATAGTCAAATCTGTATCGCTTTTGGCTATTATGAATACTGCCAGATCGTTGCCTGCAAGTTCCCTGTTTATACCTATCCGGGCGTCGTCTGCCGGTTTGCCGTTTACCAGAACCCTGGCGCCGCTGCCGTTCCAGTTCTTAATGTAAAATGCCGGATTATTTATGGGTGATTTCGGGGTGCCTTTTAGTGTGAGTTCGATGGCTTTAGCTTCATTATTCAGGTTTTCAATCTGATAGCAGCGCTGGGATTTGTCATATCCGGCTGATTTAAAACCGGTTCCTTTTACGGCTGCTTCCGGTGCAAAAGCCCACGACCTACCGAATCGGATCAATTCATCAATCTTCATGGAGTTCATCCCATATAATCCATTCCAGTATTCCCGGTCGGCAGTTTCATGAAGCACCGGCTCTGATATCGGGAAACTCGAACAGTGTGATGGTTTATCTGAGGTGCGGGTGGTGCGGCCGTCACAGCGCGCCTGGCCAACCGGAAAATGATTGCATCCGTCAGCAGCATCATATCCATCCATGCCTTCATACCGGATGAACATTTCGTTGCCGGGTTCAAAACAGATGAATGGCTTGTTTTCCGACTTGAAGTTATACTGCTGAATGGTGTAACTGAATTTCTGACTCCAGTCAAATGGGCCATACGGAGCCACATTGGGGTTTTCAACGTAGGATACCTTGCTCTTTTTGCCGTCATAATCAGCGGTGGTTGCAAAGTCGATTTCAAGCAGTTCCGATACTTTCTGTCCGGGGTGAAGCAGTGCAAGTGTTTCCTGAAACTGCCGGGGATAGCCAAGCGTTCCCTTTTTCCAGGATACTTTCCGGATAGCCGTACCATCCGGGTAAATATAGTAATACTCATCAATCCAGCATTCCCAGCCGGTTTTGGGATCAATCCGCCAGGTATGGTCCATGGAGCTCACCGGTGCATACCGCCAGTGAACCACTACCCGTGCTTCAGTATTTTCAATGATCCGCACGTGAGAGAAACGGCAGTGCCGGTCCTGCATGTGCTCAAAACATCCTTCCCCGTTGCCTGATCCATCGTCCCAGGCTTCCACACTCTGATCCGACATCCAATTCTCGTTTTCTGAAACCCAGGAGGCCCCATACCGGATCCCTCTCCAAAACACCAGCTTTATGGAAGATTTTTCAAAGCAAACCACAATATCAGGATCCTGATCCACCGGCCAAAGATTATCCCATCCCGGATAATACTTGAGTTTTGTGTAAAATGCACCGAATTTTCGGGGATTACGATCAATCTTCGGCAACCTCCTTTCCGGAATTTCCGGTGCTGAGGCTTTTACTGATGAAAAACTACTTTTAATCTGATCTGCTGTTAGTGCAATATCGAAAACCTTCACTTCATCTACAATCCCATCGAGACCGAAATACTGGGCAACAGTGCCCCCGTTGCGGTGAATGTCGGATGGTTTTCCCGGCGCTGCCACCATACCCAGAACAAAACTATTCTCAGTGGGGGTAAGGGCTGCGTGGATTGTCAATGTGGCTTTCAGCTCCCCGTTGATATAAAGGCTCATGTCCGAATTGGCCCGGTATACCCCAACAACATGCATCCATTTCCGGAGGGGAAGCGCGTCCCTTTCACTGGTACAGGATATCCATTTCTCACCAATGGCACATTCAAGGGCAGCCTGGCCGAGGGGCCCCACCATCAGCCGGTATCCCTTTATTTCATTGGATTCGGTTGTGAGTACCGGACACCAGTTCCAGGGATATTCCCCCAGTGCAATCCAGGCTTCCAGGGTAAATTCACTCAGACCCTTGATTTGTTTGGTGCCGGTGCCTTTCAGGCAAGCGGTGAATCCATCAAGCGTCAGCCCTTTTCCTTTTATTCCGGGAGCCTCGCCGAAATATCCTTCCAGCGTATCTGTCTTATTGCTAATAGTCTCCAGCGTCGTGCGCCCTGTATTATTTTCAAAATTCCAGTGTATCCGGGGCGTTTGTGCTTCAGATTTATTGACCTGAAAAACAAGCAAGGTGACCAGAAGAAGAGCGAATAGTTTTTTCATTTGAGAAATACTTAATAAATATCTAATGGAAAAAGTAAATGTATCAGATTCGAATTATCCCGATGCTATTTTATTTGCCTGATCTGGATGGAATATTAACATATTATGGTGTTGTTTAAATGATTGTTATCTTTGGTCAACGCAGGGGCAAGATGATTTGATTATGAAAAAAAAACCATTAACGGAGTTTGCCGTTTCCGAAAATATATACCGGAATCTGGTTGACCATTCCTTCGTTGGAGTTTTAAGCTCAAGAACGAATGGAGAGATTCTTTATATCAATGATGCCATAGTCAGACTGTTAGATTTTAATACCAGGGACGAAGTAATGTCCCAAGGTTCAATAATCCGTTATAAATATCCGGAACAACGGGAGAAAATGCTGAATATTCTTCGGCAGGAAGGTTTCATAAATGGATTTGAGGCAGTTATTCTGACTAAGAATGGTGATGAAAAGATTTTTCTGTTTAACCTGTCCTTGGAAGGTGATGTTATTAATGGAGTATTGGTAGATATTACCCTGCTGAAGCAAACGCAGAAGGAGCTTATTAAAAACGCCAGGCGGTTTGAAGCCTTGATCGAAAAAGCCCCGGATGGAATAGTTTTGCTGAATTCAGAAGCGAATTTTTCCTATGTAAGTCCAACAGCAAGGCGAATTTTCGGCTACACTGCCGGGGAAGAAATATCGGCAAATCCGGCTGAATTAACGCATCCTGAAGATTTGCCGATGGTTCTCGGAGAGTTGGCCCGGTTAATGGAGGATCCTTCCAGCGTTCCTGTCCTCCAATATCGATTCGCACACCGGATGGGGCACTGGATTTGGGTGGAAAGTACATTCACTAACCTCCTGGCTGATGAATCTGTTCAATCCATTGTCATAAACTTCCGTGACATTTCCAAGCGAAAGAAGTATGAGGATGATTTAAGGATCAGTGAGGACAGATATCGCTTGATATTTGAAAACAGCGGGGAGGCAATACTTTCAACTGAACCCAGTGGAGCGATTTCTTCAGTAAATCAGGAGGCTGAGCGCCTTTTCGGAAGAACCGCGGAGGAAATTAAAGAAGTAGGACGAGCCGGAATTATGGATCAGAACGATCCCCGGCTCCGGGCAGCACTTGAAATAAGAAGGCAAACCGGCTTGTTTAAAGGCGAATTAAACCTGGTCAGGGGGGATGGAAGCATAATTCCTGGGGAAGTAACTTCGAAGATATTCAAGGATTCCAGCGGATTTGAAAGAACAAGCATGATCATCCGTGATATTTCGGAACGTAAACTCATCGAGGAGAAAATCCGTTCTAAAAGCGAAGAACTGGAAAGAATTAATGCTGAAAAGGATAAGTTATTCTCAATTATCGCTCACGATCTGCGGAGTCCGTTTAATTCCCTGCTCGGCTTTACCGAATTGCTGGCCGGAGGAGTGGAGGATTATACCCTCGCTGAAATTCAGAATATTGCCTCCCGCATGAACAGTACTGCGAATAACCTTTTTAAATTGCTCGAAAACCTTCTCGAGTGGTCAAGCATCAAGGGTGGCATTACGGTTTTTGCTCCGGCATTAGTCAACCTTTCGGAGATGGTGGCTCAGAATCAATCGATCTTTTCCATGCAGATGGAAAATAAACAGGTCAGAGTCGTTAATCTAATTCCTGAGGGACTTCAGGTTTTTGTTGATCCTCAGATGTTTAATGTGATCATCCGTAACCTGCTTTCCAATTCTATCAAATTTTCCAATCCGGGAGGATCTGTTACACTGGAAGCACGACCAACCAGCTCCGGTTACCTGGAGTTTTCAATCCGGGATGAAGGTATTGGTATGTCGGAAGAAATGAAGGCAAAGATATTTAACATTGGTGCCAGAATTTCGAGAAAAGGCACAGCCGGTGAGCCCAGTAGTGGACTGGGACTGCTTTTATGCAGGGAATATGTTGATAAACACAACGGAACCATCCGCGTGGAGAGCGAAGAAGGCAAGGGCAGTGCTTTCATTTTAAAACTGCCCCTCAGGTAAGGCTGACAAAACCTTCAAAAAGGCAGGCACCCGAAAAAGGTGCCCTTCTAGAGGTCAAATTTGAATTTCCGTTTGGAATCCATCAATATCCAGAAAATAACTCCACTGATCAAAGCAGCAAAAAAGCACCAGACAGAGGTTAGAAATTGCGTGAAAAATATTGCAGTCACTACACACGACAAAAACATGAATGCACCGAGCAGATGGGTCTTCTTTATGCTGGATACGAAAAGTGGAGTGATCGTAACTATAAGATATATCCCAAAAGCAATCAGACCCAATATTTTTGGAAAATCTGAATTATACTTTATATGATAACCTGCAATCTCCGGGGTGACTGTGTATGCAAATAAACAATAGGTGTAATACATTGACAATGAAATTCCTGTAATCAACAGTACCCTCAGTATTTTTTTCTTTTTCCTATTCTCCTCCATAAAATAAACTGACAAGGGAATGATTACCGGCCACAGAACATCTGCCATCAGCAAAAAAACATAGGTGCTGAATTTTAGCAGGGTTTGATGATCGGGATTCGGTATGGTCAGCCATAAAATACCTTCATTAATCTGTTGAATGCCAAAAAATATCGGAATGCAGGCAAATAGCAGCTGCGATGGTTTATGAACTTTCGTAACAGTAACAACACCGATTGCAGAGATGATTATTCCTCCGGCAAAACTTGCTTCAGCTGAAAAACACATAAGCTTGGATTATAGGTAAATATTTAAGGCTCCTGATGGGAATCTCTGACCAAAATCAGATGTTTGTATAATGATACAACATTAATATTGATATTCGCTTTTGTCGGTCCTTTGGTGATTTGTAAAAAAGTATCTGAAATGGCTAATAAACCTTGATGGGTTGCTTCCAAAGAGAATTATCTTGTTATCGGATATCCATAATTAATTCCCTGTATGCAATGATCAGATTATTGTATCATACTCTTTTTGTAATTTCCAGTTTCATAATCCTCTGCGCTTCGGTTGGATGTAAAACCAAATTACCTGTCGAAAATGTTACCAACCTCTCGGAGGACCTGTTCAGAAACCCACCCCTTGAGGCCCGTCCCGGAGTACTCTGGCCCTGGCTAAACGGTTATGTCGACCGGAAACAGTTGGTTTATGAACTGGAACAGATGAAGGCTAAAGGATTGCGCGGTCCAATTATCTGGGATATCGGGAGCCTCGTGGATCCGCTGAAAATGATTCCGGCCGGACCTGCTTTCCTGGGCGATGAGTCCCTGAAATCAATTCATCTTGCCATGGATGAAACCAAACGTCTGGGTCTCGAACTGGGAATTGTAGCTTCGAGCAGCTGGAATGCCGGCGGAGCCTGGATAAAACCGGAAGATGCCAGCAAATCAATCATTTCCAGTGAATTGTTCCTGAAGGGACCTCTGGTTTATAATGATACCCTGCCGGTTCCCAATGGTACTACCCGCTTTTTTTATGAGATTTCAGTGTTTGCAGTTCCTGTGCGGGCTGGTCAGGAAGCTGTGAAACAGTCAGATATACTGAATGTTTCAGATCGCTACAACGGAAAACAACTGTCGTGGAATGTGCCTGAAGGGGATTGGAAAATCATACGATTCATCTGTAATAACACGGGCCAGCCCCTCGTTTGCCCGAGCCCGAATTCGGTTGGTCCGGTGATCGACCACCTGAGTGCAGCTGCCGCCGAAAAGCATATCTCCTATATGATAAAAACCATTTTGGCCAACCGGAAGGATTTCGGAGGACTGAAAACTTTTATGCTTGATAGTTATGAGGTGGACCCCGCTAACGACTGGACGCCGGATTTCCTGAATGAGTTTAAAAATCTGTTTGGATACGACCCGCTGCCATTTTTACCGGCATTGTCTGGTATTGTTGTAGATAATCAGGATGTTACAAAACGTTTTCTCCACGATTATCATAAAGCGGTTGGTGAAATAATGGTCAATAACCATTTTATTAAAACCCGGGATATCCTCAATAAATCCGGTTTAAAATTGCTGGCTGAGGCCGGTCATGGCGGCTATGCCCGTGTGGACCCGCTGAGAGGACTTGGTATTGCCGATATCGCCATGGGCGAATTCTGGAACGGCAGCGAATTTTGGGTGACCAAAGAGGCTGCCAGCGCTGCCCATATTTATGGTAAAAAACTAGTCAACGCCGAAACCCTTACCGGATGGCGTGCCTGGAAGGACGGTCCGGCACATTATAAACGACTGTTTGATGTAGCCCTGTGTGAGGGACTCAATCAGGTTACCTTCCACACGTTTACCCACAACCCGTCAGAAGCCGGTTTGCCGGGTTACGTATATCACGCAGGCGAGCATTTTAATGTCAACTCCACCTGGTGGGAATATTCCGGTCCTATGCTTAAGTATATGTCAAGAGCCAGCTATATGCTCCAGCAGGGACAGTTCGTGGGTGATCTTTGCCTCTATTATGGCGATCAGGCCCCCAACCTGGTGCCGCCGCGGCGTATCGATCCAAACCTGACCAATAAATATGATTCCACCCAATGCGGTCACTGCGACCAGTTGAAACCGGTCAATACTACGGGTTTGGGTAAGGGTTATGATTATGATTATGTAAATGAAGATGTTATCCTGAACAGAATGGAGTTTCTCAATGGAAAGTTAACCCTCCCCAAAGATTTGTCCTATCATATAATGGTGATACCCGATAAAACTGAAATCTCACTGCCAGCTCTGCGAAAACTGGAAAAACTGATTAAAGCCGGAGCAGTGGTTTTCGGACCCAAACCGCTTCAATCCAATAGTCTGGAAAACTATCCGGATTGTGATCAGCAAGTTCGCCGCCTGGGCGAAAAAATCTGGGGCGATTGCGATGGTATCAGCGTTACTTCTCATGTTTACGGAAAAGGAAAGGTGTATTACGGTCTGCCACTCTGGAAAGTGATGAAAGATCTTGGCGTTGCCCGCGATTTCGAAGCCATTGGATTTGACAATTCCGATCAGCATATCGATTACATTCACCGGAGGACCAGTCAGGAGGATTTCTATTTTGTATCAAACAGCGCTCTTAACTGGCAGAAATTTACTGCCCGGTTCAGAATCTCCTCCGATAAGGTTCCTTATCTGTGGCAAGCTACTGACGGCAGTATCAATTCCTGCAAGGTGCTTGAATCCGGCGGCGATTTTATTACCCTGGAGCTTAACTTGCCTCCGGCCGGTTCCGTGTTTGTTGTTTTCGCACCGAAGGATAAAGTCTATGATTCCGTACTGACTACTGATAATGCTCTGCAATCTGATGCTGCGCCTGGTTTGAGTATTTCTCCTGTCACACCCTGGAAAGTTGCCTTTCCTGTCGGTAGAGGCGCGCCGGATGAATTGATAATGAATGATTTATATGACTTGACACTATCGCCTGTTGATGGGGTTAAATATTTCGCCGGTACTGCGTCCTATTCAACAACTTTCAGCTTACCGGATGCCAACGGCGAAAACACGTATGAACTGCTGCTGGATCTGGGCGATGTGAGGGAGATAGCAGTGGTTAAAATAAATGGCAGCGTGGTTGATACCCTGTGGAAACAGCCTTATGTTACAGCGGTTTCAAAGTTTGTAAGGCCTGGAGTAAACCAGTTGCAGCTGGAGGTGACAAATTTGTGGCATAACCGCCTGGTTGGCGATGCAGGAAAAACCGGATCCGACAGGATTACCCGTACCAATATCCAGAACCGCTACCGGACTAATATGCCTTTGCTGCCATCCGGATTAATCGGGCCTGTAATAATACGAAGATGAGAAAATTACAGAAATGAAAATTACCACGGAGACATATAGAGCACAGAGTAGCACGGAGAATAATTTTTCCGTGCTTCTCAATGCCCTCCATGTCTCCGTGGTAATTCCTAACTACAAGTTATCATGAAGAACCTAACTGCCATCATCCTCCTTGGGTTCCTGACCGTCGGGCCCGGCATCCCCCAAGCGCAGAGAAAATCGCTCCTGCCGGTTCCGGAAAGGGGATTTATCAGCTCAACACCCGCCGAAACCTGGGAACAGGGATTGATATCGGGCAATGGAACCATTGGCGCAAACGTCATGAGCCGTCCTGATCAGGAGATCATAATTTTTACGCATGAAAGGATGTTCCTCCCGCAAGGTCCGCCGCTGATGCCGCCGGATAATGCTAACCGCCTGTTTGAAATCAGAAATCTGATCGATAAGGGCCTGTACCGGCAGGCTACTGAATTGCAGTTTGACCTCTCGGGACAAAAGAGCTTTATGTACCCCGATCCTTTTGTTCCGGCTTTCGACCTGGACATCGGCATGGATTCCGGAAAGGATATCAAGGAATACATGCGATCAGTGGATTTTAAAACCGGTGAAACAACCGTACGCTGGTCCGCAAATGGCGGCGTTTATGAAAGGAAATTATTTGTGTCACGCGCCGACAGTGTGGCCGTGATGCTGATTACCGGTCCCGGTAAGGGTTCCGTCAATTGCAGCTTTGCATTGCGATCCAGGCAGGTGGATGAGAAACTGGGTCAGAAAACCGTGGATAATTCAAATTCCGTGTTCAAAGAAAATGTTTCGGAGGTGAAAACTGCCGCTGAAAAGGCATTCCTGACTTATAAAAGCACATTTACAAAGGCTTATCCAGGCAGCATTCATTCACTGGAAGGAATTGCATATGTGAACCCCCGCGGCGGTACACAGTCTGTCCGGGGAGATACCCTGGTAGTCGCAGGAGCTGATCAGGTTCTGGTATTTGTTGATATCCGTATTTTGTATGATCCTGAAAATCTAAAGACTGAGGCAAGTAAAAAGTATCTGACTTCACTTGGCGGCGATTATGCGAAACTGCTTGGCAGACATGCCGCCATTCATGGCAAACTTTTCAATCGTACGCAACTTGATATCGGAGGAGGTAAGGATCATCTTCTGACCACTGAAGAGCTTCTCGTGAAATCAACCAATGAGAAACTTAATAATGCATTGATTGAGAAGGAGTTCGATGCAGGACGGTATAATATTATCTCTTGTACCGGGGAGCTGCCTCCGAATTTACAGGGTGTTTGGGCCGGTACCTATGTTCCGGGATGGGCCAGCGATTACACTCATAATGGCAACGTGCCCTCAGCCATTGCCAGCACCCTCATGGGAAACTATCCTGAACTGTTGCTTGCCTATACCACCTATATCGAATCAATCGTTCCCTGGCTCGAAATCAATGCACGGAACATGTTTGGCGCACGTGGAATCGTGCTGCCTTCGCGCTCAACCACTAATGGATTCAATAATGCGCTTGCCCGATCGTTTGCCGGAGGATTCTGGGTGGCAGGCGCTGCCTGGGCCGCCCATTTTTTCTACGACTATTATCTGTATACCGGCGACCAGAAATTCCTGGCTGAACATGCACTCCCATTCATGGAAAAGGCGGGTCTCTTTTTTGAGGATTATCTGTACCAGGGACCAGATGGAAAATTCACCTTTTCA
The DNA here is from genome assembly GCA_942493265.1 of uncultured Bacteroidota bacterium. Classification (GTDB taxonomy): domain Bacteria; phylum Bacteroidota; class Bacteroidia; order Bacteroidales; family UBA12481; genus UBA12481. The sequence continues at coordinate 4,064,953 of OW818688.1, read as the reverse complement.
CCTACCCAGTCGCCTGAGAATACCCCGGGGAATATCAAGTCGCAGGGAACATTCAACGCCACCATGGATGTGGCAGCCGCAAAGGAATTACTGAATAACCTCATCGCCGGTTCAAGGATACTGGGCGTAAATTCTGAAAAAATCAGCCTGTGGCAGGATATGTTGAAGAAAATGCCTGATTATCTGATTAGTGAGGAGGGTGTGGTAAAGGAATGGATCACCCCAAAACTCGCCGACCAACTCAATCACCGGCACTCTTCACAACTCTATGCCCTGTATGACGGTATCCCGGCCGAAATCGCTGAAAACGCGCAATTGAAAGCAGCCTTCAAGCATATGATTGAGCTGAAACTGCAGCGTCACTGGAGCGGGAGCACTTCCGGCTTTATGTCGTTCGGACTGGTGCAGCTCGGACAAGCTTCCACAAGCCTTGGTGAGCCGGAACTGGCCTATCAATGTTTAATACCGCTGGTAAACAGATACTGGCTCAACAATATGGCTTCCATGCATAACCATAAAACATTGTTTAATATGGATATCAGCGGGGGCATGCCGGCCGTGATCATGAAAATGCTCGTTGCTTCTGATCCCGGACGGATTGAGGTTCTGCCTGCTTTGCCTTCCGCATGGCCGTCCGGGGAAATTAAAGGGGTACTCTGCCGCGGGCAGATTGAAGTAACCAGCCTGAAATGGGACAAGAATCTCGTCCGGGTGAGCCTGGTCTCCGGTAAGGATCAGACTATCAGTCTGCAAGCTCCTTCCGGAATTCGCGAGGTTTCACTTTTGGCTGGTAAAGAAATTACGGTAGAACTTAAAAAATGAAAATTTTTACGGAGAACTATAAAATGAAAACAAATCTCTGCCTGATTGCAGTGACACTGTGCTGCTCCATGATTTCACTGAATGCTCAACAAACTGGTCAATCGAAAGATATTGATAACAAGAGTTTTAATACCGCAACTCTTCTTTGGTATACCACTCCCGCAAAGGTTTGGGAAGAGGCCCTTCCCGTAGGTAACGGCCGCCTGGGTGCTATGGTATTTGGTAAAAATGCCGAAGAACGCATTCAGCTGAATGAGGAAACCTATTGGTCCGGAGGACCCTATTCCACAGTTGTTAAGGGTGGATATAAAGTGTTGCCCGACATACAGAAAATGATTTTTGAGGGTAATCCAGTCGGAGCACATAAACTTTTCGGCAGATCGCTGATGGGGTATCCTGTTGAGCAGATGAAATACCAGGGGATCGGGAACCTTCACCTTTTCTTTGAGAATGAAAAAGAAGTAACCGGTTATAAGAGATGGCTGGATCTTGAAACCGGCATCACCAGCGTTGAATATACGGCCAATGGGGTGAAGTTTCACCGGGAGGTGTTTTCTTCAGCCCCCGATCAGGTTATCGTGGTCAGGATCACAGCGGACAAGCCTTCAAGTATTTCTTTTAAGGCAAGTCTGCGGGGCGTCCGTAACCAGGCTCATTCAAATTATGCGACAGATTACTTCAGAATGGATGAAGTGGCTCCAAATGGTCTGATGATCAATGGTAAATCGGCAGATTATCTGGGTGTTACCGGAGCCATGCGCTATAAGGTTCAGATGAAAGCTATCCCGGATGGTGGCACCATGAAACTCGATGAAACTGAACTGTTCATCGATAAAGCCAATGCGGTTACCCTGTACATTGTGGCAGCCACCAATTTCGTCAACTATAAGGATGTCAGCGCTGATCAGCATGCCCGGGTGGCCAGGTACCTTAATGGCCTGCAGGGGAAATCCTATTCTGCCGTGCGCGATGCATCTGTCAGTGATTATAAAGGGTTGTTCAACCGGGTAAGGCTGGATCTGCCGGTAACCGATAATTCTTACCTGCCAACCGATAAAAGGATGACAGGTTTTGAAACCAGTGCCGATCCCAGTCTGGCCTCACTGTGCTACCATTTTGGCCGATATCTGCTGATTTCTTCTTCACGACCGGGTACGCAACCAGCTAATCTTCAGGGTATCTGGAATGATAATATGAACCCGAGCTGGGATTCGAAGTATACGACCAACATCAACACCGAAATGAATTACTGGCCGGTTGAATCCGGCAACCTGTCGGATTGTGCCGAGCCACTGATCAAAATGGTGAAAGAACTGACCGATCAGGGAGCCCAGGTGGCCAGGGAGCATTACGGTGCCCGCGGATGGGTCTTTCATCAGAATACCGACCTGTGGAGGGTTGCTGCACCCATGGACGGTCCCACCTGGGGAACCTTTACCGTTGGCGGTGCCTGGCTTACCACTCACCTGTGGGAACATTACCTGTATACAATGGACCGTAATTACCTCCAGGATATTTATCCGGTGATCAAAGGTTCGGTCGAGTTTTTTATGGATTTTCTGGTTCCGCATCCAAATGGCAGGTGGTTGGTTACCAATCCTTCCAATTCGCCTGAAAATCCACCTAAAGGCCCCGGATATAAGTATTTCTATGATGAAGTTACCGGAATGTATTATTTCACAACCATCTGTTACGGATCGTCGATGGATATGCAGATACTGACCGACCTGTTCGGATATTTCGGGGAGGCTTCGAAAGCCCTGGGTGTGGATCTGGATTTCGCCGCCAAAGTAGCTGCAGCCCGCGCCCGGCTGGTTCCGCCGCAGATCGGTAAAAACGGGAGTCTGCAGGAATGGTCTGAAGATTATGAGCAGATGGAGGACAAACACCGTCACTTTTCACACATGTACGGACTCTATCCGGGAAATGTGTTGTCGGCCAAACGAACACCTGAACTCGTTCCGGCTATAAAAGCCGTGCTCGATCAGCGCGGCGATGGCGGTACGGGGTTTTCAAGAGGCTGGAAAATGTCACTCTATGCCAGACTCTATGATGGCGAGAGGGCAAACAGGATATTTAAAGGATATATTAAGGAACAAGCATATCCTCAGTTGTTTGCCAAATGTTACACTCCTCTGCAAGTGGATGGATCCTTGGGTGTCACTGCCGGGATTACCGAAATGTTGATGCAATCTCACGAGGGGGTCATCGACCTGCTGCCCGCATTACCTTCGGAATGGAGTTCCGGTGAATTTAAAGGGGTTTGTGCCCGAGGAGCTTTTGAACTGGATATGAAATGGAAAGAGGGTAAAGTCTCCTCCGTTGAAGTGCTGTCCAAAGAGGGCCAGGTATGCCGGATCAAAGCGGGATTGAAAGTAAAGGTTAAATCCAACGGAAAAAATATCCGGTTCAAAGAACTGAACGACGGGTTCGTTGAATTTGCTACAACACGGGGCGCCCGGTATCTCATTACAATTTGATGAATAATCTGTGCAGTACTTTTTAGGTATCTTGAGTCCCTGATATTTTAGTTTATGAAAACCACCGGTTTTATTTTTGCTGTAGTATTCAGTACTGCAACGTGTTTCGCACAGACGTCATTGGTGAAAGAAAAGTCTACTCCTTCCCCGAGGATTGTCAATATCGTAAATTTCATCCGTCAGGTAGAGCCGCGCATCGAAAGAATCACTGAAGATGTGTTGTTTGAGACTGTTGTTCAGCAGGTGAAACAATTAAATGAGTACAAACTGAAGGGGACCTTCCTGCTTCAGTATGATGCTCTCATAACTCCCCGCTATCAGGAATTATTGAAGAAAAACCTTTATCCGGGCTCCGAAATCGGAGGATGGTGGGAGATCACCCAGCCGCATGTGGAAGCCGCCGGTTATAAGTGGCGCGGGCGTTATCCATGGGATTGGGAGGCTAACGTGGGTTTTGCAACGGGATATACCCCCGAAGAGCGGAAAAAGCTGGTGGACGTGTACATGGAGAAATTCAAATCCATTTTCGGGAAATACCCTGCATCCATAGGTTCCTGGTTCATTGATGCTTATACCCTCGGCTATATGTCGGATAAATACCATATTACTGCTTCATGCAACTGCAAGGACCAAATGGGAACCGACGGTTATACCCTGTGGGGAGGTTATTGGAATCAGGCTTATTATCCAAGCCGGATAAATGCCTATATGCCCGCCCAAACCATCAGCGGACAAATTCCCGTTCCCATTTTCAGGATGCTCGGAAGTGATCCTATTTATCAGTATGATAATGGATTGGGTGGAAATACCCAGGGAGTGGAGTCGCTTGAGCCCGTTTATTCCAAAGGTGGAGGAAGCAAACAATGGGTGGACTGGTTCTTTAAATCGATTTTTGAGGAACCATGCTTAGCGTTTGGGTATGCTCAGGCAGGACAGGAAAATTCCTTTACCTGGGAGAAAATGAAAACTGGACTCAATATTCAGATCCCTCTGCTGGCTGATTTATCCCGCGAGAAAAAAATCCGGGTCGAAACTTTAGCCGAATCCGGTGATTGGTTCAGAAAGCAATTTCCGGTTACTCCTCCCACCGCTGTTACCGCGCTAACGGATCACCGCAACACGGGCAAAAAAACGGTGTGGTTTAACAGCCGTTTTTATCGGGTTAACCTGTTGTGGGATGGATCGTTGTTCCGCTTCAGGGATATTCATCTCTTTAATGAATCCCTGAAATCGGATTATTATGACAGGGCCGGCACAACTACTGAATGTGTGTATACAACTCTGCCATTGGTTGATGGATTTCTGTGGAGTACAAAGGATCAGCTTGCCGGACTCCGCCTGATGAGTAAAAACAGCAAAGGGGAAATCGTGGAAGTTAAAGGCAGTACCCCGGTTGTAAAAGATATGGAAGGTGGCATCCTGCAGGTGGAATGGCCTCTGGAAAATAGTCAGGGTAAACTCAGGTTGCTTTTTTTCGAAGACAGAATGGAATTAACCTGCGATTCTTCACCAAAGGATTTCTCCTGGTTTTTTGAACTCACCTCCGCCCCAAAAGCAGAATTGCCTTTTACTACACTGACAGCCAATCGGATAGATGCTGATTTGAAAGGTTTTAGTTATTCGGTTTCCTGTACTTCGGGAAAGATTGTGGATGGTAAAAAGGATTCATCTGCCAGTTATTGTTTCAGGCTTATACCGGAGAATAACCGGATTGTTTTGGATATGAAACAGAAACCCCGCTCAGATTAATCATAGCCGGCTGCCTGAATGAATTCTACTGGTTATCAGCGAATTATTGATACACTCGGGCATCGTGAGCCCGATCGGATCCCTTTTGATCTGGGGGCAGCGGCGGTTTCCGGAATAAACATCCGCGCCCTGCGAAACCTGAAGGAGTATCTTGGAATAAAATCGGATTCAACCATTCAGGATGAAATTACACAACTGGCAGATTTTGATCCTTTTATGGCTGATCTGTTCAGGGTTGATGTTGGTGCCGTGCGTCCGCTCGCACCCAGGATGGCTCCACTACGAAAGGATCCACACCGGGATGGAAATTATTTCAGGCTGACCGATGAGTTCGGAATCGGCTGGCAGATGCCGGTGGAAGGAGGACTTTACTATGATCAATATCTCCATCCTCTGGAAGGTGCTGAAACAATCAGGGATATCGAGAATTACCCATGGCCGGATCCCCTTTGTCAGGATCGATTTGAAACCATTGAAAAGCAAGTAAATCAGGTGATCGACCTGGAACAGAAGGGCTGCTTTCTGGAGCGAATGAGTTCCGGGATGTGGGAGCATGCCATGTGGATGACTGGTTATGAAAAGTTTTTCATGGATATGCTGACCAATAGCAAGTTGATTCATGCGCTGATGGAGAAGATTCTCGAACTTAAAATGCTGTATTGGGGCAGGGTGCTGGATATCGTGGGTGACCGCACAGTAATCGTTTCCTGTGCAGATGATCTGGGAACCCAGGAGAGCCTGCTGATTTCCCTGGATCTTTACAAGGAAATGATCTGGCCTTACCATTGCCGGTTATTTCGTTTCATCAAGCAAAGGGCGCAGGGAAAAGCTTACATATTTTTCCACAACGATGGTGCGATCATGGAAACGATTCCCCTGCTGATAGAGGCTGGCGTTGATATCCTCAATCCTTTCCAGGTAAATTGCCGCGGGATGGATACTGCAAAGTTCAAAAAGGAGTATGGTCGGGATGTTACGATCTGGGGGGGGAGTTGCGATTCCCAATATGTGCTTCCGAAAGGAAGCCCTCCGCAGGTAAGGGATGAAACCCGACGGCGGATTGATGACCTGGCCCCCGGCGGTGGATTCGTTTTTGCCCCGATCCATGTGATACAAGGGGATGTCCCGCCGCAGAATATCATGGCGTGGCTGGAAACCCTGAATGAACACCGGAAATAGTCAGACTAGGCAAATTGCGCCTGCTGATGCTGGTTGTGCACCTGATCTTTGTATTCTGATGGGGTAAGTCCGGTATGTTGCCTGAAATGCCTGTGGAAATTCGAACTATTGTTGTATCCGCAGGAGAAAAATGTTTCCGTAACATTAAAATTTCCATTTGATAACATCTTGCAGGCCTGATTTATCCTTACCTCAATAAGAAACTGGGAAAAGGTTTTATTTGTCCGTAATTTGAAAAACCGGCAAAATGCCGTTGGCGTCAGGTTGATTAGTCCGGCCACCTCCTCAAGAGTTATGCGCTTCTCAAAGTTCCTGCTAATGTGGTCGAAAATCTTTTTAAGCTTGAGATTATCCTCCTTGCCACTGACATGCGGTATGCAGGAAGAAATAAATTCAAAATGGGGATTTCTGGAGATAAGATCCAGTATTTTCATGAAAAGGATAATCCGGGGAACCTGCTTGAGCCTGACCATCTGCTTAAGGTCGTCACCGATCTTCCTGGTTTCATTGTTCTTAATTCGAATCCCAAACTGAGCGTGCTCAAGAAACTCTTCAATCTTTGAAGTTTCGGGGATCTGGTTGAATACCTGGTGAAAAGTGTCTTTTGAAAAGAAGATGGAAATGGCACGTGCATGCAGCAAACTGCCCTCTTCATAATATTCCTTGTTGTGCAGCAAAACATGCGGGGTATTCTTGCCAATCAGAAGAAGATCCCCCTGACGGAAATCCTGAAGCTTCTCTCCAACCAGAACAACCCCTTGTCCTTCTATTATATAGGTCAGCTGGCACTCTTCATGGTAATGAACGGTATCATAAAAAAAGGGTAGATCCCAGTATTCAACTCTGACGGTCTCTTCGCTGAGGCGCGGCACTTTGAAACAAATCGGATCTATTTCTTTCATTAGATAATTAATTTATATACAGTGTTATAAAACCATCCCTTCAAAGATATATTCTTTTTAATTTCATTACAAAATAAAATAGCCATTATTTTCAACAACGCTGAAAATATCAATAAATAAGCTGGTTGCGGATGTTATTTCCGGATGGTCAGACTCAGGTTCAGGATCTCTTGCAGCACCATTGCCAGGGCTCCATAGATAGCGGATTGACCGGGGTGGCTGGATGGTATTATATTGTATTTGGTTGACCTGTGATCGAATACGTTTTCTTCAATCACCGGCTTCAGCGTATTCCAGAATATCGGACCGTTCATGCTGACCCCTCCGCCTACAATGATCGCCTGGGGATTGAAAATGTTCAGTAAACCGGCTATCGCCCGTCCGAGATATCCCATAGATTCCGAAAATACCGTAATGGCGAGTGCATCTCCCTGGGCAGCAGCTTCAGCAACATGCCGGGCTTCCAGTTCCTCAGTGGGAATATTGTTTAACAGGCTGTTCCGGTCCTTTTTTAATGCAAGCCTGGCCCGCTGGGCAATCGCATCTCCTGATGCATAGGCCGTCAGACAATTCTTTTTTCCGCAGGTGCAAAATACTTCTTCATCTCCAAGTACAGGCACATGCCCGAATTCTCCGGCCATCCCGTCGGTGCCGTAAAATAATTTTCTTCCGATCACAATCCCTGCGCCGATACCATACCCAACGTTGATGCAAATAAGATCATCGAATTTGGGACCTGTACCGAACGAAATCTCTCCTAACGCCATTGCCCGGTTTACATTGTCGAAAAATACCGGATAAGGAACATGCGTTTCCATAAAGTGCCTGAGTTCAATATTCCTCCAGTTGAATGCAGGTGAATATTCCACGATCCCGGTATTCAGGTTGATGATCCCTGCAACAGCCATTCCAACGCCGATTATCCTGCCGGAATCAACCAGATTGGTGTTGGCCAGGTTAAGAATGACCTGTACAACCTTATTTAAAACATACTCGGGCTCTTTGTGCGATTCCGTCACTACCTCAATTTCCTTGATCGTTTCAAATGACAGGTTAGTCAACACCCCCCTGATATAAGTTGTACCCAGGTCAATCCCGATCAGATAATGTCCTTGTCCATGAAAGTAAACCGGTTTCATCGGACGACCCTTGGGGGAGGCAATGGGCAGACCTTCGGCCAGGAGTTCATCCTGAATCAATGAATCAACCAATCTTGATACGGTGGCAGTGCTCAACCCGGTGCGACGGCTGATTTCCAGCCTGGATAGGTCATTTTCCTTCCAGACGGAATTAAGAACCATAGCCTTATTGTGCTTGGTTTGAGCAGCATTGCTCAATTTTTCGGTCTTGTTTCGATTCATCAACATCAAAATATTGTGTTGCGAAAGTATAAAAAAAGGCCGCTGGTTAATGCGGCCTTTTTCTAAGCCAATCTAAAAATGTTTAACCAAAACAAATGAAAAGATTTATGTCTAAAAGTAGCCTCATTCTCCCTTTCCGCTTTCAATGATTTTATCGCAAATGGATTGTATCTTATCCAATTGTTAAGATAAGGCCCATTTACGATAATTTGGTATTGCCCTTTGGTTAGAATGCCTGTTATCTTTAGCCATCCAATTAATACAGGTACGATGCTCAATAATTATGCTGTTCAGGATTCCACCCATGTTCTCAATGCTTCGTTCATTACCAGCCGGGTTTCGATGCCCAGGGCGATTGAACTGATGGAGGACGCATTCAGGATACTGTCGGAGAAATCAGCCTTTATTCCTGCAAGAGTGGTTGTAACCAACCCGGAGGATACTTTGTCGGTATTTTTTAAGCCTGCTTTCTTCACCAGGTTTAACAGGATGAGCATCAAAATACTCTCCCAGATTATTGCAAATACCAATCCTGATATCCCTACAATCAAAGGAATGGTTATGTTGATCGATATGACAACCGGACAGGTTCTTTCCATCTCCGACGGACAGAGTATTACCGCTTTGCGAACCGGCGCAGCTTCAGGCATCGCCACTTCCTATCTGGCAAACCCGGATGCTTCTTCCGTTGCGGTGTTCGGATGCGGGGCCCAGGGGCGCACCCAGCTGGAGGCCGTAATGGCTGTTCGACCAATTACGGAGGTTTACCTGTTCGATCCGGGACTTAATCAGGCAGTTAACCTGAAAAATTCTATCGGGCTGAATGGTAAGGTTACCTGTGAAATAAACCCTCCGCTCGATATCCTAAAAAATGTCGATGTCATCTGTACCGCTACTCCCAGTAAGAAACCCCTGTTCAGTCTGAGTCACCTTAAGTCCGGGGTCCATATCAATGCAGTGGGCTCTTATCGTCCCGATATGCAGGAAATCGATCCGGAAATTTTCAGGAACAGCTTAACCTATCTCGATGATGCTGCTGCCTGTGTGAATGATTCAGGCGACATCATCAGGCCTTTGGAGTCCGGAATTATCAGGGAGGAAGATATTATTGGCGAATTGGGCGAACTGATCGCCGGGTCGGTCACAGGCCGTCGGAGTTCCGGGGAGATAACCATTTTCAAAACGGTTGGAAATGCTATCCAGGATTTTTTTATTGCTAACGAAGCTTACGAAATGTCACTCCTTCTTTCTTCTGCTCAGGTAATTAACCTGAATGCCTGATATTAACAGCAAACAATAATTTTTTTATATGAAACGATTATCCCTTACTTGTTTTATTCTGATTGGTTTCGCGATTTCTGCGTTTTCGCAAAGCACTCAGGAACTTACCTTCGACGACCAGTTTAACGGTTCTTTGTCTGCCAGAGGATTCGGCCCCGCACGCTGGACCGATGGCGGAAAAGGTTACACCACCCTCGAAAATACAAAGGATAACAAAGGCCGCGATATTGTCCGGTATGAGTCGGCTTCCGGCGCCCGGACGATCCTGGTGAAAGCCGCAGAATTAATACCTGAGGGTAAAGCTGCTCCACTGGCCATCTCAGATTATATCTGGTCCAACGATGCCTCCAAACTCATGATTTTCACGAATACCCAACGTGTATGGCGATATAATACCAAAGGGGATTATTGGGTGATGGATCTCAAAACACGTAAGATCAAGCAATTGGGCAGCGGACTCAAGCCGGCCAGCCTGATGTTTGCCAAGTTCTCGCCCGATGGACTTTATGTTGCTTATGTGTGCAACCTGAATATCTATGTTGAGCACCTGGAAAAAGGAACCGTACGGCCATTGACCTCGGATGGCGGCGGCAATATCGTGAACGGTACCTTCGATTGGGTTTATGAGGAGGAACTGGATTGCCGCGACGGATTCCGCTGGAGCCCTGACAGTAAGAATATCGCCTTCTGGCAGCTTGATACAGAAGGAATCGGTACCTTCTATATGGTTAATAACCTGGATTCCATCTACCCCAAACTGATCCCGATACCTTATCCCAAAGTCGGCACAACCAATCCGGCTGCAAAGGTTGGAGTGGTGTCAGTGCTCGGTGGCGCTCCCCGGTTTTTTAATGTCCCGGGTGATCCGCGAAACCATTACCTGGCTCGGATGGATTTTGCCGCTTCAAGCGAAGAAGTTATGATTCAGCAACTTAACAGGCTGCAGAATACCAATAAGGTGATGCTCGGCAATATCCATACTATGGAGCTTAAGCTGATAATTACTGAAACCGATAAGGCTTTCCTTGATATTCAGGATGATACCCAATGGATGCAGGAGGGAAAAGCATTTACCTGGAGCAGTGAACGCGACGGATGGCAGCATCTGTATGTAATTTCCAGGGATGGCTCCAAGGTTAGGGATGTAACCCCTGGAAAGTTCGATGTTGTTAGTATACAATGTATTGATGAAAAGGGTGGTTATGTGTATTTTATCGCCTCACCGGATAATCCGATCCAGCGATACCTGTATCGCAACAAACTCGATGGTAAGGGTAAACCCGAACGTATCAGTCCGGTGAACCAGCCGGGACAGCATGCTTACCAGATTTCCCCAGATGCGAAATATGCCATTCAAACCTTTTCAAATGTCACCACTCCGAATACCATTAGCTTTGTTTCACTGCCAGCGCATAAACTTGTCAGGGTGCTGGAAAATAATGATCAGGTCAAAACCAGTTTTTCCGGACTTAAGATCCGGCCAAAAGAGTTTTTTCGTGTTTCGGTTGAGCCCGGTGTTGAGCTTGACTGCTTTATGATCAAGCCTTATGATTTCGATCCGGCAAAAAAATATCCTGTAATATTTAATATATATGGTGAACCGGCCGGTTCTACCGTTCAGGATAACTGGGGCGGCGGCGATCTGTATAATCAATACCTCGCTCAAAAAGGATATATCATCATGAGCGTGGATAACCGTGGAACAAAAACCCCCAGGGGCCGCGAATGGCGCAAAAGTATTTACCGACAGATCGGAATACTGGCTTCCAATGATCAGGCAGCGGCTGCAAAGGCAATTATCAGTAAGTATCCTTTTGTCGACGCCTCCAGGATTGGTGTATATGGCTGGAGCGGAGGGGGATCCATGACGCTGAACTGCATGTTCCGGTATCCTGAAATCTATAAAACCGGCATAGCCGTGGCTTTTATCAGCAATCAGAAATTCTATGATACCATATATCAGGAACGATATATGGGATTGCCGGATGATAATGAAGAGGGATACCGTGACGGTTCACCGGTAACCTGGGCCAAAAACCTGGAGGGCAATCTGCTTCTGATTCACGGTTCAGGTGATGATAATTGCCATTATCAGAGCTGTGAGGTCCTGGTTAACGAACTGATCAAACAACAAAAGATCTTTTCCATGATGGAGTATCCCATGCGTTCACACGGAATATATGAACGCGAAGGAACCTCTTCTCACCTGCGAAAGCTCTGGACATCCTTCTGGCTCGACAAACTGCCCGCTGGTCCCAAATAGCCGACTTCGCATTTGCTTTCTTGATTTTCATTGATTTATAAATTTGTCTTGTATGAAGATTTTAAAAAGTACATTATCCAGCCTCCTGGTTTTTACGGGATTTTCTGCCGCCGTTTTCGGTCAGGTGGGTAAACCTGCTTACCAATGGAGTTTTGATTCCAACCTGAATCATAAAACCACTGAAACCGTTTCTGGAGTCAACGATACCATAGAAGGTAAATTTACGGAGGTTACCGGCGTATCCGGTAAAGCAATCCGCCTGGATGGTTTCACCTGTGTGATTACGCATCCGGCGGAGAAAACACTTCAGGGACAGGCAGCTGTCACGGTTGAAGCCTGGGTAGCCCTGGGTGCTTATCCCTGGAACTGGTGCCCGGTTTTAACCCAGTTCCGCGAGGAGCAGGGCGGCTTTTCTTTTGAAATCGGTCCGGGGGGTGAATTGGGGATGAAGCAGGTGATCGCCGGAAATACAATAACCTGTATCTCGGAAAGCCAGATTCCGATCGGTGTCTGGACGCATATCGCAGCCACAGTGGAGTCAGGACACGGTATTAGGCTGTTTATTAATGGAATAGAGACCGGAAGATATGATACGCAGAGAAATCCCTCTTTTTCTGCGAATGCCGAAACGCGAATAGGCATGAATTATACAGATGTTTTTCCCGCCAACCGCATAGGCACCGAGGGTGGGGATACCCCTTACTGGTTTTCCATCGACGGGATTATTGATGAAATAAAAGTGTTCAAAGAGGTTGTGGCTGATGACCAGCTACTTGCAAATTATAAAAGGAACCTTCCGTCCGTTAAACCGGAGCTTCCGGTTCGACAGCTGCCCAGAGTGGCTTCAACCGGAAAATTTAAAGCCTACTATTCGAATCTGAAGTATTATGAGGAGTGGGACGAACAGTGGCCGGTAGGTGACGACCCGGATATTGTGGTGACTTTTGCCGGTTCTCCGGTAAAATATATTTTCTGGCGCGGAACCCGCTATTCACCTGCCTGGGTTACGGATAATAACCTCTGGATGGCCGATCAGAGTGTGGAAACCTGGAACGGGCCAGAGGGGTGTCTCGAGCACATGCAGGACCGCCATTGCAAATATTCCCATGTCAGGATCATCGAAAATACCGATGCCCGGATTGTGGTTCACTGGCGTTATGCCCCGGTGAGCGCCTATGACAAGCTGCGGCAGGCCAACGCGAAAACCGGATGGGATCTGTGGATCGACGAATACTATTATATATACCCGGATGCAACTGCAATCCGCAAGGTTACCTGGAAAACTGAATATATCTGCGCCCCTGTGCAATTCCAGGAAACTCTTCCGTTTACGGAGGAAGGGCAAACACAGGGTGATGTGATCGAGCTTGATTATCTGCGTATAGCCAATCTTAAGGGCGAAAAGCAACAGTATGATTATGTGGAGAATCCATCCGCCGGGATCACCAAAAAAGTGCCAGAGAAACCAAATATCCAGCAGCATAATTTTAAATCTCCCTACGATCCATTCATTATTTTCGAACCCGGTAATACCATGGATTATATTTCAGATCGTAGTATCGCCGGACTGAAATTCCCGGGTACCTGCAATCACTGGCCTGTTGGTCAGGCATATTGCGATGGGCGCAGTACCCGTCTGAGCGACCGGCCAACCCATTTTCTCGGGTTTCCGATTTCCGATCCCGTGATCCATAGCGGACCCAACGGCAGGAGCTGGCTGAACTCGCTGTACGGAATGAAAAACGTATCGGTTGATGAACTTATAATCCTGGGGAGAAGCTGGGCTCAGGCTCCTGAATTGAAGCTTGTGAATTCGCCCGGATATACTAATCCGGGCTATGACCTGAGCGAAAAAACCTATAAGATATCCCATACCGGACCGGAGAAACAAAACCAGGTGTCCTTTAAATTAGTGGCATCCACCGATTCTCCCTTGTTCAATCCATCCATCCTGATTGAGAACTTCGGCAGCCGTCCGGTTACAGTAACGGTGAATGGAAAACAGCTTAAAGCCGGTAAAGATTTCAGAACAGGACTCATTGAAAGGCTTGAGGGAACTCATCGCCTGATCTGGCTGGATATGAAATCAACTGAACCGGTTAATGTGGAGGTAACAGGTGAATAAAGGGAATTTGCTCATCGCCGGACTGATAGGCCTGGCTGCCGGTTGTGAAAAGGAAAAGGAACCCCGGCCGAATATCATTTTTATCCTTACCGATGATCACCGCTGGGATGCCATGCATTGTGCCGGAAATGAGATTGTTTTCACTCCCAATATGGACCGACTGGCTTCCGATGGCATTCGTTTTCAAAATGCTTATGTAACCACCCCGATTTGTGCAGCCAGCAGGGCAAGTATTTTAACCGGACTTTATGAACGTACTCATAATTATACCTTTACGAAACCTCCGGTGCAGCCTGACCTGCTGAAGGAGACTTATCCTTACCTCCTCCGGAAATCCGGATATCATACCGGCTTCATCGGGAAGTTCGGGGTTAATATTGAAAAGGGTTGGGTCGATTCGTTGTTCGATTACCGGAAAATGACCGCTTATCCTTACTGGAAGGAAGTCAACGGCAGGAAAATCCACCTCACCGATCTGCATGGCGAATATGCAACAGCCTTTCTGGATTCCTGTAAAACAGGTGAACCATTCTGTCTTTCCCTGAGCTTTTGGGCACCCCATGCAGTTGATGAGAGTAAGGAACAGTATTTCTGGCCGGAATGGTGCGATACCTTATACCGGGATGTTGTAATTCCGCTTCCTGTAACCTCCACTCCGGAAGTGTTTAATAGTCATCCTGATTTTATCCGTAACTCTTTCAGCCGTGAACGATGGTACTGGCGGTTTGATACCCCGGAGAAATTCCAGGAAATGGTTAAGGGCTATTACCGGATGATCAGTGGGGTGGATGCCGTGGTTGGCCGGATCCGGGCGAAACTTAAAGAGCGAGGTTTAGAGGATAATACGATCATCATCCTGATGGGCGATAATGGGTATTTCCTCAGCGACAGGCAGTTGGCTGATAAATGGCTGATGTACGAACAATCACTTAAAGTTCCGCTGATTATTTATGATCCCAGGGTGCCTGCAAAAAATCGGGGTAAAGTTCCGGTGACCGCAGGGTTGAATATAGATATCGATCCTACCATTCTGGATTTTGCAGGAATAACCATCCCGGAATCAGCCCAGGGCCAAAGCCTGGTGCCCGTAGTAAAAGGAAAAACGACCGTCAACAGGGATTATATTCTTTTTGAACATCTTTGGGATTTTAAAAGCATTCCCCAGTCGGAGTGCGTCCGCACCAATCAGTTTAAATTGATCCGCTATCCGCAACATCCTGGATTTGAGGAATTTTATGATCTTCAACGTGACCCTGATGAAGTCCGTAACCTGATAAAAGATCCTGAAGTTCAACCGCTTATCGGTCAATACACGGGTAAGCTTGATTCCCTGATAAGGGTTAATACCAGATAAATCCCTTTGAGAATTTTTTTTTCTCGCACGCAAAGACGCAAAGACGCTAAGAAGAACGCTGCTTTGCGCCTTAGCGTCTTAGCGTGAAATTTCTCTTACCTGTCTTATTTATATCTCAACCTTAACCGTTGGCGATCCTGCCGGCAAATTCTGTAAAAACCCCTTAAGCTCCTGCGGTTTGTTTGTGGTAAATGATAATACCTTTCCTTTGTTCATCGTTAAAGTAACCAGATACTTGCCACCGAAATTCAATTCGGTTCGATTGAGGTTTTTGGAAGTTCCGATTCCCTTGAAGGACTTTATACCGGTGGGCTTCATCAGTTCAATACCGGTGATCTTGCTAAATGGGATCACTTTGTATTTTTTCGCAAAAGGATGTACCCGGTATTCCACGGTGTCCGAAGTGATCCTGACATCCAGCCTGATAAAAAACAGAATCAGGGTGCCAATCGGCCCCAGCAGCAGCGTGAGCAGGAACGGTTTTTCATTGGCCGGCATAGTGTTCCATTCCGTTTGATATACCATGATGGCAATAAAAGCCATAAACAGGGTGGTCCCTCCGAAGATCATAATCCGCCAGGTTGATGGTACCGATTGCTGCTCTGTAAAATGCATGGATGCCATGGTTTGTTTTTATATGTTATAGGTTTATAACAAAGATAGAATATTAATTTCGTACCATCCCCGCTTCGGCGGCAACACTTAGTTTCTCATATGCACAAAACCCTTTTCTGTCATCCCCGCGAAGGCGGGGACTTTCCATCAAAGCACTGATTTTCGCATCACTAATTACTACCATGAAACACACCATCAACCTCCTCCTCCTTCTCCTCCTCTTCTCCTGTAAATCACCCGATACCCTCTGGATCGTGCAGTCACCTGCCGGAGAACAATACACGAAAATGGATACCACAGGTATTTCCGTAATCCCCAATGGCCGGATGATAAAACCTCTGGGAAATACATTTCGTACTGCTCCTCACCCCTACGGACTTTGTCTGAGTCCCGATGGCAAAACTGCTGTGACGGCCAATTCCGGAACCAGTCCGCTGTCAATTACCATCTTACGCAATATTCAATCTGAATATCCTGAGATTCAGCAAATCCCACCCGGCGCCAGTACCGATAAGGGCGTTCTCGCCAGTGTCTTTATGGGTCTTGCCATTTCCCCGGATAATCAAACAGTTTACGTATCAGGTGGCCAGGAAAACAAAATCCACCTTTTTGATCTGAAAACCGGCAGGGAAACAGGTTTTATTCCATGCGGTACGGTTACACCCGACCGGGATTTTTCGCATGGGTACATTGGCGACATGACCCTGAATAAGGCTGGCGACCGCTTGTATGCTGTGGATCAGATAAATTTTATTCTGCTGATCATCGATCCCATCAAGAAGGAGGTGCTGCACCGCGTAAATACCGGGCGATACCCATTTGGGGTTTGCCTCTCCCCGAATGAGAAGAAAGTTTATGTTGCCAACGTGGGAATGTATGAATATACCCGTATAGCCAGCCTGAATAAAGATAGTCTGGATCAAACATCGCTGCCTTTTCCGGCATTTCCCTATCTCTCAAAGGAAGCGGAAGAGGGTATTCATAATGATTCGGTAAATATTCCGGGACTCGGCAAACCCAACACCACGGAATCCTTTTCGGTTTGGGCAATCGATGTCAGCGACCGCGATAACCCAAAAGTTATTGCAAAAGCTAAAACAGGGAACCTGGTGGGCCAGATGCTTGAGGATTTTCCGGCAGTCGGAGGCTCCAGCCCGAATTCATTGGTGGCTACCGATGATTATGTTTTTGTAAGCAATGGCGCCAACGACAATATTTCAATTATCGATACCAAAACCGATACCGTTTGTCAAACCATACCGCTACTATTGGACCCGCGCATGCGCAGTTTCAGGGGGATCATACCTTTCGGACTGGCCGTTTCGCCAGATCACAAACGGCTGTTTGTTGCCGAATCCGGAATAAATGCTGTTGCCGTTATTGATATAGCTTCCAAAAAAGTTATCGGTCATATTCCGGTTGGCTGGTTTCCGGCTAAGATTCGGGTATCACCCGATGGACTGAAACTGATCGTTTCCAATGCCAAAGGCTACGGCAGCGGCCCGAACGGCGGACCGGATTTTTTGAAAGGACCTGAGGGTACCTATATCGGCAGTCTGATGAAAGGTTCAGTAACGGTGCTGGATATACCATCAGACAAAAAGCTCCGCAGCCTGACAGAAGAGGTTGTTGCCATGAATTTCCTGATGAAAAAATCCACCGACCCCTCCTTTGCTGATCGCCGTAATAATCCAGTACCTCTTTATCCCGGATATTCAAAATCACCGATTAAGTATATCGTTTTTGTGTCAAAAGAAAACCGGACTTTCGATGAGATATTCGGCCAGGTAAAGGCTGCCCGCGGAGAGCCCTCAATGGCCCGTTACGGTGCCGGAGTCAGCTTTACAAACAGGGATAAAAGCGTGTCGGTTGACAAGGCCGATATTATGATCAATCACCTGGCGCTGGCAAACCGATTTGCCATGTCGGATAACTTCTATGTGGATTCGGATGTTTCTGCCGACGGGCATCGCTGGCTCGTGAATACTTACCCGAATGAGTGGGTTGAAGCTACCGTTCCTGCGAATTACGGGGGAAACCGTGAATATGTGCCTGCTTCAAAGGCACCGGGAAATCTGGGCTTTACCGGAGCTGCCGGGGCTATATACCCGGAAGATTATAACGAAGCCGGCTCCATGTGGGACCATCTCGATCGCAATAAAATACCGTTTTATAATTTCGGATTTTCAATCATGTTTGAACCGGGAGCCTATCAGCCTGAATATAAGTATACAGGAATCCGGCATCTCGCAAATTTCCCTATGCCTGCTCCGCTGTTTGCCAATACCTCACGGGATTATCCAACCTATAATATGGCTATTCCGGATCAGTTCCGGATCGACCAGTTTATCAAAACATATAATGAGCGCTGGGCGAAACCGGAAAATGGCAGCCCTGAATTTCCTTCGGTCATGACCATCATCGTGCCAAATGACCATGGCGCAGGCGAGAGACCGGAAGCAGGGTTCCCATTCCGCGAAAGCTATATGTGCGATAATGACCTGGCTATAGGTCGGTTGGTTGAATTTCTGAGCCATACGCCTTACTGGAAGGAAATGGCAATAGTGATTACCGAGGACG
Organism: uncultured Bacteroidota bacterium; assembly: GCA_942493265.1. Classification (GTDB taxonomy): domain Bacteria; phylum Bacteroidota; class Bacteroidia; order Bacteroidales; family UBA12481; genus UBA12481. Next base: position 4,046,242 of record OW818688.1, on the reverse strand, counting down.
ATGCGCAGGGTGGGGCGGACCATGTTGATGCCCACCGGAGTGTATTGATGGTTGTATCCCCATACGCCAAAAAGAACTATGTTTCGCACTCCCATACCAGTTTCGGAAGCATTTTTAAAACTTTCTGGAATATTCATGGGGTACCTTACCTGAACCAGTACGATGCGGGTGCCACCGATCTGTATGACCTGTTTACCAGTACACCCGATTTTACTCCCTATGAGGCTATCCCAGTTGATATCAGGGTATTCGACCCGGCTAAGGCGCTGGATCCGTATGATGAAAAATTCAATTGGAAGGCAGTCAGTGAATCTCCTGAAATTGATAATGTGAGGGATATGCTGCGCGACAGCAAAGAGGTTGAGAATTGGCGGAAATAATTTTCATGAGGCGCTTGTAGAAATAAAAAAATCATATACATTTGCACCTCAATCAGCAGGGTATGTAGTTCAGTTGGTTAGAATGCCGGCCTGTCACGCCGGAGGTCGCGAGTTCGAGTCTCGTCGTACCCGCAGAAAAAAGGCCGCTAAGTTCACTTAGCGGCCTTTTTTTTATCTGTTATCGCGACAATTGTCCGCTCAGCCTCAATAGTTCCGTTTCACTGGCCTTGCTCCTGAATTGAGCCGTCAGAAACCTGTTTTCAGCATCAGTCAGCTTCTTTTGCGTTTCCCTCAGTTCAATGTCATTCGACGACCCGATACGGTACTTTTCGCGTGCAATATCGAGGTTGCGGATCGCAAGCGCAACATTGTCCTTTTCAAATGCGGCAAGCTGTAAATTCGTCTGATAATCGTTGTATATCCTTTGCAGATGCGCCTTCGTATTCAATTCTGCCTGCTCGGCCTCAACACGGGCAGATTCAAGCCTTACCTGAGCCCTGCTGCGCTCCTGCTTATTGTTGAACCCGTTAAAAATGGAGTACGAGGCATTAACGCCGGCATTGAACCCACGGAACTGGTCCATTTGTGTTACCCCAACCTCTGATTCCTGTCGCCGGTAATTATAGCCGGATGTGAGATTGAGTCTCGGATAAAACGTGGAATTGGCGCTTTTTCGCTCCAGAAGGGCCAGACTGAGGTTGGTCCGGCTTAATCGTATTTCGGGATTTTGCTCCTGAACCATCTGCCAGAGTTTCTCAAACAATAATCCCGATTCAACCGGAATGTCACTGGTCAGTTCAAATGGCTCAAATAAATCACGACAGAGAAGTCGGTTGAGTTCAACCTTGCTGTTCTGCAAAAGTTTGGTCTGCTGAATAAAAGCAGAACTGTCGGCATTATAGTCGACACTGGCCTGAAGAAATGAAAGCTCAGAACTGGATCCGAAAGTGACTCCGGCTTTGGCTATTCTTTTACGTTCCGAGGTGATGGCCATGGCTTCGCGATATACCTCCACAACTTTTTGCTGGGTGATGATGGCGTAATAGGACTGGATCACATCCGCGACCGTATTTTCCACTACGGATTGTAGCTGGACACTGCTCATATACTCAAGCTCATCCAGCTTTTTCTTCAGGATGAACATATCGAATCCGTCGAAAAGTGTCCAGGTAAGTGCCGCCCCTGCACTGATCGTATTGCTCTTGGCATTGGGACTCTCTTTTTCACGCCCGTCGAAATATTGCTGATAGGTATTATTGACCGACATGCTGCGTGTCCCGGTCAGATTCAGCTGTGGCAACATGCCGGCGGCGCCCAGAGTATTGTTCAGGTCGGCAATCCTGCTGTCCTTTTGTGCCAAAGTGATATCAAAATTGTTTTGCATGGCAATAACAATGGCCTGATCAAGCTTTAATGTATCCTGGGCTACTGCGGCACCTCCCAGAATAAGCTGTGCTGATATCAGCAGATAAATTACTTTCATTATTCCTTTGATTCGAATTTCTTTTTGGTTCCCGAAATGTAGGTGTACAGGGCAGGTATCACATATAACGTCAGTATAAGGGCAAACAGCAATCCGCCAATAATAACGATCCCCATGGATACACGGCTTTTGGCACCTGCCCCCAGCGCCAGGGCAATCGGAAGGGCTCCGAGAACCGTTGCCAGACTGGTCATCAGGATTGGCCTGAACCGCTGTGTGGCTGCTTCAAGCGCAGAGGCGTACAGATCCGTACCTGCATATTTCTTCTGGTTGGCAAATTCAACAATCAGAATCCCGTTTTTAGTCACAATTCCGATCAGCATGATCATACCGATCTGACTGAAAATATTGAGTGTTTGGGAGAACAGGAGCAGCGAGATTAAAGCACCGGCAATCGCTAGCGGCACGGTAAGCATGATGACCAGCGGATCCCTGAAGCTCTCGAACTGGGCTGATAAAATCAGGTAAATCAGTATCAAGGCGAGCATGAAAGCGAAAAGCAAAGTGTTCGAACTCTCGGCGTAATCCCTTGAAACTCCGGTCAGAGATGTGGTAAAGGTGTCATCCAGAGTTTCATCAGCAACCTCCTGCATGGCTTCGATCCCCTGACTAAGCGTATAACCTTTTGCTGGAGAGGCTGATACAGTAGCAGATATGTACCGGTTAAACCGGTAAAGCTGTGGCAGGTTAACCCGGTAATCGATCTTTACCACATTATCCAGCTGGATCATAACTCCCTGCTTGTTCCGGATATAGATGGTGCTCAAATCGATCGGCTGATCCCGGTATTGCCTGTCGGCCTGACAGATGATCTGGTATTGCTTGCCGTTCATGATGAAGAATCCCATTCGCTGACCACCGAAAAACAACTGCAGAGTTTCAGAAATATCCCGCAGGGTGAGGCCCACCGTTCTTGCCCGGTCACGGTCAATCCTCAGGATCATCTCCGGTTTGTTGAATTTCAGGTTAAGATCCACTACCTGAAAGGTCGGATTGGCCTGGGCTTTTTCCATAAAGGCCGGAATTGCGGCTCTCAATTTTTCCAGACTGGTAGCCTGAATAACGAATTGTACCGGCAAGCCGGAGTTCCTTCCTCCTCCGATGGTCTGTTCCTGAGTAACAAAACTCCTGGCAAAGGTCAGTGGTTTCAATAATCCGGTCAGGTAATCGGCAATTTCCTGCTGTGAACGGTCACGTTCAGCCGGCGGAACCAGGGTTATCCTGATAAAACCGGAATTGGACGAACCGCTGCCCATCGCGGTCAACCCCATATAAGTATCTTTCTCCGGCAAGGTGTCAACTATGTTGATCAGCTTCTGCATATATTCATCCATCTTTTCAAATGCTACCCCCTCAGGCGCAGTCGCAGATATCGTGAGCCGCCCCTTATCTTCCATTGGAGCCAGTTCACCCGGAATTCTTGGCCACAGGTAAACCACCAGCCCGATTGAAATTCCCATGATTATGAAGGAAATCCATCTGTGCTTGAGAAAAAGTTTCAGGGAACGGTTATAGAAGCCGATCAATCCGACAAAGAAGGGTTCAGTGGCCCTGTAAAAACGATTGTGATTCTCAGTATGCTTAAGCCAGTTAGCTGCCAGCATGGGAGTTAACGTCAGCGAAACAAAGGCAGATATCAGCACCGCCCCGGCCATCACCACTCCAAATTCCCGGAATAATTTCCCGGTTAGCCCCTGGAGAAAAATAATCGGGAGGAAAACAGCTGCCAGCGTAATGGTAGTCGACAGAATTGCGAAGAATATCTCCTTCGAACCTTTGTACCCGGCTTCCATTGGACTCATGCCCTTTTCAATCTTTGTATAAATGTTCTCCAGCACCACAATTGCATCATCAACCACAAGCCCCGTCGCCAATACTATGCTCAGCAGAGTCAGTATGTTGATGGTGTATCCTGCAATATACATGATGAAGAACGACCCGATCAAAGAAATCGGAATTGCAATAACCGGAATGATAGTGGTTCTCCACTCCCTGAAAAACAGGAAGATGATCAATACAACCAGTAAAAATGCAATCAGGATGGTTTCTTCAACTTCTGTAATTGCCTTCCGGATAGACAGGGTGGTATCGTTGGAAATTTCAACTATAATATCATCGGGCATTTCTCTCCTGATCTGTTCCAGCCTCACCTTTACTTCATCAACAATAGCGATCTGATTAGAACCCGGCTGTGGTATGATGGCCATTCCAACCATTGGAATCTTACCGTTTCCGCGCATAACGGTTTTTTCATTTTCCGGCATTAATTCAGCATGGCCGATATCCTTGAACTTGATCAGAGTGCCTTCGGATTCCCTGATAATCAGGTCGTCGAACTGCTCTTTTGTGCTCATCCGACCGATTGTTCTTACCGATAGTTCGGTGCCGTATCCTTCTACACGGCCCGATGGCAATTCAATGTTCTCACGGCTTACAGCATCCCTGATATCAGAAGGAGTAAGACCGTAGCCGGCTAATTTGAGCGGATCGATAAATAGTTTTATGGAATACCTTTTTTCCCCCCAGATGCGGATTTCACTAACTCCCGGGGTCGTTTGCAGGCGCTCCTTGAACAGGTTGTTGGCAATTTCAGATAACTGCAGCAGGTTCCGTTTGTCGCTCTGAATGGTCAACCCGAAAATCGGGTTTGAATCGGCATCGGATTTCACTACCTGCGGAGGATCCACATCTGGTGGCAATGATCGCATGGCGCGGGATACACGGTCGCGGACATCATTGGCCGCAGCTTCCATGTCCGTTCCGATCTGGAATTCTACCGTGATATTGCTGCCCCCGTCGCGTGAGGATGAAGTCAGCGTTCTGATCCCTGCAATCCCGTTTATGCTCTCTTCAAGGGGTTCAGTGATCTGACTTTCAATGATCTCGGCATTTGCCCCGGGATAGGAGGTACTTACACTTACCGTGGGCGGATCTACGCTGGGATATTCCCTCACACCCAAAAAAGTAAATCCGATCACCCCGAATAGAATGATGAGTATGGAAACCACAAGAGCCAGAACCGGCCGCTTGATGAAAATTCCGGAAAAATTCATAATCAGCCGGTTTTATTTGGTTGAATTCACTTTGGCCGCACCCTTTGCCTTTAAGGCTACCGGCGTGCCGTCGTTAATCTGCAGGAGACCGGTCAGGATAAGGCTGTCGCCGGGCTGCAGTCCTTCAATTATCTGAACATCCTTTTCTGTGCGGATCCCGGCAAAAACCGGAACCGCTGATGCCTTGCCGCCCTTAACCACGAAAACCTTGTTGCCTGCAATGTCTCCTATCAATGATTCCGAAGGGATCTTAATGGCATCAGGAATCACCTCCAGAACAGCACTTACCCTGGTAAAAGTTCCCGGAACCAGCAAACGCCTGGGGTTGGAACAGGTCGCCCGAACCTTTACCGTTCGGGTCGCTTCATCTACACCGGATTCTACTGCATATACCCTTCCGGCAAATTTTTCCTGGGTATAATCCATGCTGAAACTGATCTGCATGCCCGGCTTGATCAGCATGGTGTATTTTTCAGGAACCGAAAATTCAACCTTGATCGGATCAACCTGCTGGAGAGTGGCTATCAGCGTGTTGGAGGGGATATAACTTCCCGGACTAACATTTCTCAATCCGATCTTGCCGGATAACGGGGCGAAAATCTGTGTTTTGGCCATCTGTGCATCCAGAAGCTGCCTCTCGGCCTGCACGGATTTTAAAGTGTTCGCAACAATGTCATACTCTTCCTGACTGATTGCCTTGATTTCCAATAACTGCTTTTTACGGAATTCTTCATCCCTGGCCATTTTTTCCTGAACAGAATTCTTGTTCAACTGAGCCTGCAAATCCTGATCATTAATCTTGAGCAAAAGCATACCCTGCCTGACTTCAGTTCCTTCATCAAAATAAATACCGATAACACGGCCGGAAACCTCATTGCGCAATTCCACCTTCTCATTTGGCAATAAAGTGCCCGTGGTGTAAATAATATTCAAAAGCGTATCCGGCTTTATTACCATGACTTCCACATTCACTGCTGCGGATTTCCGGGCACCGGCAACCGGTCCGGCTTTGGTTTTTTCTTTGCACGATACCGTAAATGCCAATATCGTGATACATACCAAAAGGGTCTGAATTAGTCTCATATCAGATAGCTGTTTCTTGATTTTTTTGCTTGTATACAAAGTTCTTTACGAGGGCATAAAGCTATTAAATAGTGAGGCAACGCGATTATCTGAAAAGTTAATAATTCCTAAAAAAACAATGCTTCCATGTTGTAATTACGAATAAGTGTTATATTTACAGTTATTATTTTTGGCAAAACCAAATTGAACGGATGAAAACAAAAACCTATTTTTTGATCGGATTGATCGCAGGAGCGTGTATTCTCGTGTCGTGTAATACCACCCCTCCTGTGGGTTCTGTTCAGGGGCAGAAAGAAACCGTGCCTTTCAGAGTGGAAACTTTTGGCCTCGATGAGGTGAACCTTCTCGACGGGCCTTTCAGACATGCTATGGAGCTGGATATGAAGGTTCTGTTGAATTATGAGCCCGACCGTATGCTGGCAAAGTTTTACAAGGAGGCAGGCCTTACCCCAAAAGCTGAGCACTATCATGGCTGGGAGGATGGTACTATTTCCGGACATACACTCGGCCATTACCTGAGCGCCTGCGCACTGATGTATAAGTCAACGGGTGATACCAGATTCCTCGATCGGGTCAACTATATCGTTGATGAACTGGCAATCGTTCAGGAGGCTAACAAAAATGGGTTCATCGGAGCTTTTCCGGATGGAAAGCGAATCATGGAGGAGGAAGTGGCTAAAGGAGATATCCGCTCCCAGGGTTTCGACCTGAACGGGATCTGGGTTCCCTGGTATACTATTCATAAAGATATGGCTGGTTTGCGCGATGCTTACAACCTTTGCGGAAACACCAAAGCCCTCAAGGTGGAGAGGAAACTGGGCGACTGGACCGGCATGATTCTCAGCGGCCTTTCCGATGAACAGCTGCAATTAATGATGAAATGCGAGCATGGCGGTATGCTGGAAGTTCTGGCTGATCTTGCTGCTGATACCGGTGATAAAAAATACATGGATTATGCACAAAAATTCTACCATAAAGCCATCCTGGATTCACTGGCTGCCGGCATTGACATCCTCCCGGGAAAACATGGAAATACAAATATTCCCAAACTGATCGGACTGGCCCGCAAATATGAACTGACCGGAGATCCGGCTAACCGTAGGGCGGCTGAATTCTTTTGGGACCGCGTGGTTAACCATCATTCCTATGTTACTGGCGGTCACGGTAATAATGAGTATTTCGGAAAACCTGACCAGCTCAGGAACCGACTCAGCCAGGGTACCACCGAAACCTGTAATGTTTATAATATGCTCAAACTCACGGAGCATCTTTTTGAGTGGCATGCCGCTCCCGCTGAGGCTGATTTTTATGAAAGGGCTCTTTTTAATCATATCCTCTCTTCACAGCATCCTGAAAACGGAAGGGTTATCTATAACCTGGCATTGAAAATGGGCGGTTACAAGGAGTACCAGGAATATGAAGATTTTACCTGCTGCGTGGGAACAGGGATGGAAAATCATGCTAAATACGGTGAGAATATTTACTACGCCAATGATCTGGAATTGTTTGTTGCCCAATATATTGCATCTGAGCTTAACTGGTCGGCCAAAGGCCTGAAACTTACCCAGAATACCAGGTTTCCCGACGAACAGGCAACCACTCTGAAGTTTGAGTGCAAGGAACCGGTTAAGCTTAATCTTCAGGTCAGATACCCTTACTGGGCAAAAAAAGGCATTATAGTTAAAGTGAATGGTAAAAAAGTTGCTGTTACTACCGGGCCTTCCAGCTTTGTAAGCATTTACCGCACCTGGAAAACCGGCGATGTGGTGGAGATCAGCTTCCCTTTCAGCCTCCGCCTTGAACCAATGCCTGATGATTCTACCCGGATTGCAGTGATGTACGGTCCACTGGTACTGGCCGGTGAATTGGGTTTGGTGGACAATCCCGAAGCGGCTTCCGCAATGTTTGTACCGGTGATCATGTCTGAATCAAGGAATCCTTCTGATTGGCTGGTTCCGGTTGAAGGTAAGGTTAATACATTCCTGATGAAAGGCGTGGGCAAACCGAAGGATGTTGAACTCAAGCCTTTCTATGCTACCCACGATATGCGCTACAGCATTTTCTGGGATATCTTCACTCAGGAAGCCTGGAATAAACGCCAGGAAGAATATAAGAATGAACTCGCCAGAAAAGCTGAAGTCGAAGCCCGCACCATTGATTTTGTTCAGCCGGGTGAAATGCAGCCCGAGCGGGAACATAATTTCAAGGGGGAAAGTACCACTCCGGGAGAATTCCAGGACCGAAAAAACCGCGAAGCCCGCAATGGATGGTTCTCCTTCGACATGAAAGTGCTTCCCGATCAGCCGGTTATTCTTCATGTTGAGTACTGGGGTGGTTTCCCCGGGAGTAAAACATTTAATATCCTGGTTGATGAGGAAGTTGTAGGGACTGAAAATATTTCCAATATCAGTGACGGGCAGTGGATCGATATCGATTATCCGGTTCCGGTGAGTTTAACCAAAGGCAAATCTAAGGTAACTGTTAAATTCAATGCGTTTTACGGACATATGGCCGGTCCGGTATTCGGTGTCCGTACCCTAAAAGACAAATAATTTCCGCAATCATTACGGAACATTGAAAAGCCATGCTGATTGTTAGCATGGCTTTTCTTATTTTAATCGTTTCAAAAAACAATTGCCGTGAAGAATTTACACCTACCATATGCTGGCCTGCTTGCTGCCAGTTTTCTGGGTTGTCAGGCTGAACCCGATAAAACAACCCCGAATGTGATTTTGATATTCATGGATGATATGGGCTATGGCGACCTTACCTGCTATGGAGCACCTGCCGGCTACCGTACACCTAATATTGACCGGCTGGCCGCCAATGGTTTGAGATTTACCCAGTTTTATGCTGCCCAGGCCGTTTCATCTGCCTCGCGGGCAGGGATCATGACCGGATGCTACCCCAACCGTGTCGGCATAACCGGAGCAATTAACCATACCGCCCGCCATGGTATCAACGAATCGGAGATGACCATTGCTGAATTGCTGCGCCAAAAGGGATACGCAACCGGAATGGTGGGCAAATGGCACCTGGGCCACCTGAAACCCTTTCTGCCATTGCAAAACGGATTCGACGAATTCCTGGGGTTACCGTATTCAAACGATATGTGGCCGGTGGGATATCAGGGTTACGAATATGAACCCTCCATGGCAAATAAGGATAAGCCCACCCCTTATCCCCCCCTTCCGTTAATCGATGGAAATGATACCATCGGTTATATGGAAACACTCAGGGATCAGGATCAGCTTACAACCCGATATACCGAAAGGGCAGTCACTTTTATCAAAAAGAACCGAAAGGATCCGTTCTTTTTATATTTCGCTCATTCAATGGTGCATACCCCCCTGGCGGTATCCGAAAAATTTCAGGGTAAAAGCAAACAGGGCCGATTCGGAGATGTAATGATGGAAGTCGACTGGTCAGTAGGTGAAATCATAAAAACCCTGGATGAACTTGGCCTCGCTGATAATACACTGGTTATCTTTACCAGCGATAATGGCCCATGGCTGAATTTTGGGGCTCATGCAGGCAATACCGGCGGATTAAGGGAAGGCAAAGGAGCGAGTTTTGATGGCGGACAAAGGGTTCCCTGCATCATGAGATGGCCTGCGGTGATTCCGGCAGGTACTGTAACCGGACAGTTAGCTTCGACTATAGATATTTTGCCCACCATGGCTGAGATTACCTCAACATCCATTCCGCTGCATATCATCGACGGAGTGGATATTTCTCCAATCCTTAAGGGAGATTTTGAATGTGAACCCCGTACCCGTTTCTACTATTATTATAACCGCAACAGCCTGGAGGCCGTCAGAATGGGCAACTGGAAACTCGTTCTTCCTCACCCGCACCGTTCCTATATAGGCGTTCTTCCGCGTGATAACGGAAAACCCGGACCGTATGCAAATGCAGTAACCGGTCTGGCTTTATACGATCTCCGGAGGGATCCGGGTGAGCAATATGATGTGAAGGAAATGTATCCCGAAATTTTATCTCAGATGGAAAAAATGGTGGCGGATGCACGTGCCGACCTGGGAGATGATCTCACTGGAGCCGAGGGAGCAAATCGACGGCTGCCCGGAAAAATCGACGTTTTAAAATAACCCGTATCGGCACTGTTTTTGTAAGAAATCGGTCAAATAAAATTGAAATATCATGAAAAGGCCAATCATTTTTTCAACCCTGCTGGTAGCTGTTCTGTCAGTTACCGGTTGTATGAAGATGGACTGCGGACAGGATTCTGAACCGGAGTTCAGTCAGCCCGTACTGTTTCAATATGAGTATTATAACTATGCCTGGGGATTCCGGCATCATGGCTTCCTGATTGATGAGGAAGGCCGTATAAACGGATTTGAAGAACCGAAGAAATGGATTACCCCCGATTCTTCAGGTTTCATGTCCAAAGCTGACCTGGAATACAATCTGGTTCAGTGTGATACTTTCTGCGGAAAAGTGGACAAGGAAGATATGGCTCATTATTTTCGCAAAATCGGAGAGGTTCGCGACAGTAAGATTAAGGATAACGGCATGGTTATGGCGGATGCGGGTACCGGTGTTTTCTCAGCCTGGTACTGGAACCGGAGGGAGCAGATGTATGAAAATGTATTCCTGGTCTCAAATGGCGATGTGAGCAGGATAAATACCCACGAATCAATTATGGAAATGATTGAGTGGCTCAAAAGGGCCGGGGAAAAAACTAACCGGTTTTGGTGGTTTGAGGGGAAGTGACGAGTGACAAGTGACGAGTGACGAGTGACAAGTTACGCACTGAACCACCCTCGGAGAAGTGTCATCCACCACTGAACTTACCTCGGAGAAGTGTCATCCCCGCGAAGGCGGGGACGGGACCTCTCCCTTCGTACCTTCCCCTTTTCTGTCATCCCCGCGAAGGCGGGGACGGGACCGCCTTCCTCAGCTCGAAATCTTAATACCTAATTATCTAAAATTGAAAAAACATCTCATCCTCCCCCTGCTGCTATCACTGATAATACCTTCAGTTTCGATTGCTCAAAGTGCTGACCGCACTATATGGTGGAATCCTGAAAGGTCCGGCTTCTTTACCATAGAGGGACAGGCATGGCCGAAAGAGGTTAAATCAACCTTTGACCGGCTGCCGGCAAGGGCTGAAAAAACTGTCCGGCCGGATGTGTGGAATCTTTCCAGGGATGCCGCGGGATTGGTCATACGGTTCCGGACCAATGCCGGAAAAATCACCGTCCGCTATACCGTGGGGGGCAACCTGAATATGCCGCATATGCCCTCTACCGGGGTCAGCGGATTGGATCTTTACGCAAAAAACAGCGACGGATCCTGGTTATGGTCAGCCGGCCGATCTTCCTTCGGTGATACCATCCGTTACCAGTTTAATAACATCGAGCCGAACGATGGGTATCATGAACAGGGCCGTGAATATCGACTCTATCTGCCTCTCTATAATTCAGTTAAGTGGATGGAGATCGGAGTGGATGAAGGAGCGCTGTTTTCACCCCTCCCTCTCAGATTGGAAAAACCTGTGGTGGTTTACGGAACTTCCATCGCTCAGGGGGCCTGTGCATCACGACCAGGAATGGCCTGGACGGCAATTCTCGGCCGAAATCTCGACCGGCCGCTCATTAACCTGGGCTTTTCCGGAAATGGCCGGCTTGAACCTGCGTTAACAGGTCTTCTCACCGAAATCGATGCCAGCATTTATATACTGGATTGTTTGCCAAATATTTATAACCAGAAGGAATTTCCCAAGGAAGAAGTCATACAGCGAATCCGCGAAACTGTAAGCCAATTGCGGAAATCCCATCCGAACACTCCGGTTTTACTTGCAGACCATGCAGGTTATACCGACGGATCGATCAATTCAATCCGGAGAAATGATGTTTTAGCAGTCAATCAAGCCAATCATGAGGCTTTTGCACTGCTTAAATCAGAAGGATTCCGAGACATATTCCTCCTCACTTTCGAAGAAATTGGTTTGTCGCTTGATGCCATGGTCGACGGTACCCATCCTTCTGATTTCGGCATGCAGCAATATGCCCAAGCCTATGAAAAAGCTATCCGAAGGATACTCAACGAACCGACCGGGATGAGTTCCGCTGCAAATCCTTGTACCCAGTACCGTGAACCCGCAATGTATGATTGGGAAGCACGACATCAGAAACTTCTGGAAATGAACCGGGCAAACCCGCCGCGTACAGTGTTCATGGGTAACAGCATTACACATTACTGGTCGGGACAACCGGCACATCCACATCATGCAGGCGAAGACTCCTGGAAAAAAGTTCTGGATCCGATCGGGACCCGTAATTTCGGGTTTGGATGGGACCGTGTCGAGAATGTCCTCTGGCGCGTGTATCATGATGAGCTTGATGGTTTCAGCTCTGATAGAATTCTCATCAATATCGGCACCAATAATCTTCATTTAAACACCGATGAGGAGATCCTGGAAGGTATGGAACTCCTCATCAATGCGGTAAAAACACGACAGCCATCAGCTGACATCCTTCTGCTCGGACTATATCCCCGCCGTCAGCAGGAGGGCAGAGTATCCGCCATCAACCTGAAATATGCACTCTTATCAGGCAAATTAAATATCCGCTATGCAGATATTGGACAGGACCTGCTGAAGCCGGATGGAACGATCGATGAATCATTCTTCTCCGATGGGCTCCATCCTAATGCTGAAGGCTATCGGCGGATCGCTTCCCGGCTATCCAAGCAACTTAATTAAGGCAGAAGGCAGAGGGCAAAAGGCAAAAATTAGTAACAAGACTTAAGTTTAAAGTTAAGCATTAAGTAACAAAAGACCCCTCGGAGCATTATCATCCCCGCGAAGGCGGGGACCCCGTCCCTTACCACGAAAGCTCTTGATAGTTGCCTCATGTCACCCTCGGAGAAGTGTCATCCCGTCGAAAGACGGGACCCCGTCCCTAACAGCGAAGGCGGGGACCTCCTCCCTCCGCACCTCACCCTTTTCTGTCATCCCCGCGAAGGCGGGGACCTCTAAAACTGTATCGTAATCCCTATAGTCGGCAATACCGTCCCCGATGTTGCGGAAACCGTTCTGAGCTTGTATTTCAGACCGGTTTCATCCAGAATGTAATTTCCTGAGGCATCTTTTTCCCTGACAACATAATCATTTTGATCCGCCTTGAACCCGTAAGCATTCTGTATATCAAAATAAGCCATCAGTGACCACTTCTTGAAATAGAACCGCTTGTCGATACGGACATCAAGCTGGTGGAATGGAGCCAGGCGGAGCATATTTGTCTGGTTGAAGTCAGGCAAAGGGCCACCGGTTACATCCCAGGCTGCTTTCAGTGAGGAGGTTGTCAGGTCCCATGGGGTATACGGCTGGCCACCAAGATACCTCCACTTGAACCCGGCACTCCAGTTCTTGCCAAATCCCTTGAATACAGTCAGGTTAACAATATGACGACTGTCCCAGCTGGTCGATCTGTATTCTCCGTCGATAGTCTTATATTCACTGATAACATAAGTATACGACAGAATGATGTTCAGCTTGAGCTTTTCATCGAATTTCGACCGGTTCATAACTTCAAACCCATAGGCACGTCCTTCCCCGGTTGAGGTGACAGCTTCATCCCCGATCACGCCAAAATCGGCTCCTTTGGAGGCCAGACTGAGTGAATCCCGGAGCGAAAACGGGTAGTTACGGTACAGTTTGTAAAAGCCCTCTATGGATGCAACGATGTTCTCCTGCGGTTGATACTGAACCCCGGCAATGAAATGATCTGAACTGATGTATTTAAGGTTATTGTCCTTATTGATGTAGTTGCCCGCCAGGTTTTTAAAGCCCAATGTGGTATAGGCCGGAAGCTGGTAGTAACGCCCACTGTTCATGTTGATGCTGAATTTATCGGTCAGAGCATAGGAAGCTGAAATCCTCGGTGAAAATTGATCCAGCGGATTGCTCATGCTCTTTGAATAATTATTACCATCTACCCGCATCCCGACTGAGGTTGTCAGCCTGCTGTTAAAGAAGGTTTTGCTGGCCTGTCCGAAGGCGCCGTATTTAAACAGGTTAATGTCGGATGAATAGTTGATTGACTGTAACATCCCATCGGCAAAAATCATTGCGCTTGTATTGTTGTTGTATTTGGAAAATTCGCCGGATAAACCATATACCAGCTTGAATGTCCCGAACCGGGTGTTGTTTTCGTACCTGAATTTGTTTTCAATCTCCTGAGAAAGGTAATCCAGAACTTTTGGACGGGTTTCGTCATTATCCGGATATTTATAGGTGCGGTTGTTCAGCATGTTCCGGCTGAGCGATATGGTTTGGTAGGATTTTTCCTTAAAATGTTTGTATACGGCCCCGATGGCATAACTCCATTGCGTGTTTACCGGAATGTTCGTGAGAATATACTCTTGCTGGTCAGTAGGATTGACAATTCCGGTATTCAGCTTGAAAAGGTCACATGCACCGATCGATATGATCGAAATTTCATCCTTCGGGCTGAGCTTGGTTTTTACCTTCAGCTGCCAGTCATAGTAGGTAGGCAAAAATGGAAGGCCGATAAGCTTGAATAGCGTTGAAAGGTAACTTCCCCTCACTGAGAGGATTGCCGTGGTATTCTTTGCCAATGGACCATCCAGTGTCAGACTCAGTTCTGAAGCTCCAAGCGTAGCCCTAGTTTTGAGTTTGTCAGGATTTCCATCCTGCTGAGTGAATTCAAATACGCCGCTGAGTGCATTTCCACGATTGGCCGGAAAAGCACCGGAATAATAGTTGACACTGCTGATAAAATCGGCATTCAGAATGCCAAGCGGACCACTTGATGACCCCTGGGTGGCGAAATGGTTAAGATTGGGAATCTCCATCCCGTCGAGGAAAAACCGGCTTTCACTCGGACCACCACCGCGTATGATGATGTCGCTTCTGAACGAAGCTCCTGAACCTACTCCGGGAAATGACCGGATAACTTTCGCGATATCCCGGTTGCTGCCAGGGTTTGTCTCGATTTCACTAACCCCGATGCGGTTCAGGGAAACCGGGCTCTCTTCAGTTTTTCTGAATGGTGAAGCCTTGATAACGACTTCATTAATTTTGGTGTCTTTTGCAGTTAACTTGATTTCGGTGAAGGTTATGTTTGAATTGGTAACCTGAACTTCAGGGGAGAATCCCATCTCATAGCCAACAAATGATGCCTGCAGGGTAACAAAACCCGGGGCCAGACCAGTGATCAGGAATTTTCCGTCGAGGTCGCTGGTTGTACCGACCGAAGTGCCTTTTATAATGATGTTTACGAACGGCAACGGTTCATTGCTGGTTGCATCCGTAACAATACCTTCAACTTTTCCGGAATTCTGTGCTTCTGCCGGTTGAATCGCAGCAAAAGCAATTAAAAGGGAAAAAACTAATGACAGGATTTTTAATGATTTGATTTTCATATTATTACTCCCGGATTTTAATCAGTTTGACACTAACATGATCGATTATCTGCAATGCCGTAGTCATGGTCCTCAGATCCGTATATAATAATCCGTCTTTTCCGGCATAATGTCCATGGCCAATCGGATTGAGATAATACTCGGGTTCAGGTTTGTCCAGATCAATGGTAACTGAATATACCAGGGAAGGCTGACAGGAAGTGCGGTAATCGGGGTCGTTGTATAGCGCGTTAGTCCAGTATTCATTCCAGTCCCAGGGTTGATTGATCTCCATTAATACCCTGATTTTCCGGGGTAAGAGCTCAGGAGTACCGGTTTTAATGACAAAATCACTCTTGGGGGTGGCACCGGTATAGCCATCCAGCACGGGATGAGCCGAATCAGGAAGCAAGGGAACTTTTAGTAAATCCGACCTTTTATGCAGCCAATAGGGCAGGGTGGCCGGCCTCTTCTGAGGTCCGGGTTTTACATCCCAAACTTCCTTCTGGATGGGGCCATGCCCGTAAATTCCGGTGCCTACCGATTTCGTGACAAACAATGTGCGGATATAATTCTGTTCCGGATCTTCCACCCAGATAGCAAAAGTAGGATGGTTATGAGCTGCACCTTTTACAAAGGCAATCTCAAGGGCCAATCCTTTATTGAGCCCGTCTATCCTGATCGTATCCGTGCTGAGGTCGCCCTTGCTGATGTCCCTTTGCACCGAACAATCGGTAGCTAATACCGCGATCAATAGTAAGGAAAGATATACTAAGGAAACTTTTTTCATTGAATTAGTTTTTAAAGTTTACTCTAATACAAATATGCCAAAAAAATGTTTCAAATCGTATAAAAAAAAAGGTTGCCGGCTTTCACCGGCAACCTTCCACTATCAATTTAACCAACCCTAATCCTATATCTTAATTCCAGGGCATCTGGGCAAGTTCGAAAATACTGAGATATCCCAATTGGACGATTTTCAGCATTTTGTCCCAATTAACCAGTTCCAGGTGATCATTGTACTTATGGTACTCCGGTGGCATTCCGGCCATAAAATAGTAAATCGGAATTCCAGCAGTTGCAAAGGGAGCATGGTCACTGCCACCACCAGGTCTGTCAGATCCGGTGAATTTGATTTCCAGTCCCAGATTCAATTCTTTGTTGAATTTCTCAACCAGCTCTTTTGATACCGGGAATTTGTTTGAGTAATTTACTCCGACTTTGTTGTCCTGGTTTTCACCCGGACTGTTTCTGGAAATCATATCATAGTTCAGGTTACACAGAATCTTTTCTTTGTAAGGATGTTGAACAAAGTAATTTGATCCGAGTAAACCCTTTTCTTCACCTGTCCAGGCACAGAAAACGATGGTTTTTTCCGGCTTGATTCCAGTAGCCATCATCCCTTTGGCGATGGTCATCACTCCAACTGTACCGGAGGCATTATCATCGGCTCCATTATAAATGAACCCATCGATTTTACCCATATGATCATAATGGCCACCAATAACGATGATTTCCTCGGTATTTTTCCCTTCGAGAACGCCAACAACGTTTCTGCCTTTTACGATACGTGATTCAACGGTTGTTTTTACCCGGATGAATTTACCGGTAAGTTCCCGTGATGCCGGCTTCCCGGTTTCGGCAATCTGCTTTTCTATCGCGGCAAAGTCTAATCCTGAGCCATTGAGGATCTCATTTATAACCCGATCAGTAACCGTTAAGGTCATAACGCCCACATCAACTTTATCATTCATAATGCGCATGGATTTCCTGATACGCGACTGAGGTACATCGCCTTCATAAGTATCGGTATTATAGCGGAACGGAACGTTTGCTGCCCACGAGGTTGTGGGATCTGTACCCGCACGATATTCTATGATTCCGATAACTCCTTTTTCTGCGGCCCACGGATTTCCGCCAAATCCACCCGGCCTGAACTGACGGGGTGCATTTGGATCAACCACCGGAACAACCGGCTTGAACTTTTCATATGACTTTGAATTGATATCTTTTGATCCCGGATATCCACTCAGCTTGATAACAATTTTACCTTTCAGGTCCAACCCTTTAAAGTCGTCATAGCCATTCTTTTCATCAACCAGGCCGTACCCCACAAATACAACCGGTACTTCTGCTTCAATTCCAACTGAACCCGGGGTCAGGGAGAAGTCAGTCTGATAATCAAAATCCACAGCTCTCGAACTGCTGCCGTTTTTTGTGATTACACTCAGTTCCTGAACCGGACCCGGAGTGGTTTCCAGAAAGTTAATGTTCTGAAAATAAGTTCTTTTTGGCTCCGGGCGAGTACCCTGACCTCCGCTTGGCGGTCTTTGTCCGCGGCTGAATCTGACTTGTTCTGCATCACCGCCGGGAGTTAATCCGTACATCTTGAACATGCTGGCAATATAATCACCTGCCATGTATTCACCTTTTGTACCGGTTTCACGACCTTCGGTCCAGTCGGAAGCCAGGAATTCAAGTTGTCCCTGAATGGCCTCCTTGGTGATAACTTTTAAACCTTTGTCCCTGGGGGATTCCTGAGCATATTGCGGTAAGGCAAAGCCCAGCAGGATTCCGGCCAGCAAAATAAAACGAATCTGCTTTTTCATAGTTAATTTATTATTTACCAGTTTCTGTTAGCGAGTTCATAAATGTTAAGATATCCAAGCCTGACGATCTCTGTCATATATGGAATTACAGCTTTTTCAGCATGATCAGTGTATTGATGATAGTCAGGGGTAAATTTTCCGTGTATCAGGAAAATAGGAATCCCTTTTTCTGAGAACGATGAAAAATCAGATCCACCGGCAGGTTTAGGCGAGGTTTTATAGTCCATGTTCAAACGGATGGAATAATCCCGGATGTGCTTCTCGGTAATTTCCCTGAGATAAGGAAGCCCCGATGAGTAATTGAAATCGCATTTCAATCCCGTGGAATCGTCTGGTGCCGTTCGGCTGATCATGTCGTAATTCATATAGCAAAGGATATCCTTCATGGAAGGATGATCCACAAAATACTTTGAACCCAGCAAACCGTTCTCTTCAGCTGTCCAGGCGCAGAAAATCACAGTTACTTCAGGTTTTTTCCCACTGGCAATCATCGCCTGTGCTATATTTATTACCCCCACGGTACCGGATGCGTTATCGTCAGAGCCATTGAAAATGAATCCGTTGGTTTGTCCCATGTGGTCGTAATGCGCACCAATAACAATACATTTTTTGGTGTCTTTCCCTTCGAGAATCCCGGCTACATTGCGCCCTCTCACAATTCGTGATTCAATGGTGCTCACAAATTTCAGATACCTGCCGGATGCAACCGGCACAGGTTTGATATTTTCATTGGCGGCTTGTTCTTCATAGCCGGTAAAATCAATTTCTGTTCCTTCGAGCAATGTTTTTAAAGCCCTGTCGGATAAAATAATCCGTGTTAGCGAGGCCTTTTCTGAACTCTGTAAAGAGGTCCGGTACCGAACCTCAGAGTTAAAGGGTACATCGCCTTCATAAGTTGCCTCATTATACCGGAACGGGATATTGGCCACCACAGGTGTAAACCCGGTGGCACCGGCGCGGAGCTCAATAATCGCTACAGCACCTCTGGATATGGCATTAATGTCTTTATTCTGATCCATCTGCCTCATTACCAATGGATCTTCTGAGGTAAAACGATTGTAGTTTTTTGAATCCGGATCCCGCCAGCCCGGATACCCGGCCAGCCTGATCAGAATTTTTCCCTTTACATCCAGATTCTTGAAATCATTCTGTTTGAGTTTTTTATCCTCAATTCCGTATCCGACAAAAACAACCTGTCCTTCGGTTTCCAGCGATTGCCTTCCAGGGGTAATCAAATAGTCCGTTTTATAGGTCAGATCAATCTGAAGGCGGCTTCCGTTTTCTTTCTTAACTATGGCACATTCCTGCTTCGCACCGGGCTTTATCTGGATGAAACTGATATTCTGAAAATAGGTTGGATTATACTTCCCGGGATAAAATCCGGGTTTTAATCCCATTGATTTATAAATGCTTGCAATATAATCGCCTGCCATGAATTCGCCTTTGCTGCCGGTTTCACGACCGGTCATCCAATCCGAAGCCAGAAACTCCAGGGGCCCCTGGATGGAACTGGCAGTGATGGTTTTCAATCCGGTATCCTTTGGGGAATTCTGCCCGGCAAGGTAGATGGGAATAGCAGAAAGAATGAGTAAAATCAGGGTGTTACGTCTCATAGTTGTTAAAACAGGTTTAACAAAAATAAGCGTTGAACCCGGTTTATAAGGTTCCCAATAGTTAAAAGTTGTTAATCCTTGAAAAAGGAGAAATGGACCTTCCCGTAATTGCGTTCTTCAGTGAAACCCGGGAAATTTTTAAAGGATTTGTCGGGACCATGCTCCAAAACAAAAAAACCTTCCCCGGCGAGACGGTTTTTTCCGATAACCATGCCGGGAAGCTCGGTTATCATTGCATGATTATACGGCGGATCTGCAAATATGAAGTCAAAAGGATGTATTTCCTTTTTTAAAAAGTGGAAAGCATCGGTTTCAATCAGGCGGATCGACTGGATATCCAGAAGTTCAAAATTTTTCCTGATGGCCGCACAGTGAAAGCGGTCACGCTCAACACAGGTGATATCCCTGCAACCCAGTGAGGCAAACTCAAAACTGATTATACCGGTACCGGCAAACAGGTCCAAAACCCGGCAGTCCTCAAAATCAAGCCTGTTTCTTAAGATATTGAATAGGCCTTCACGGGCCATGTCAGTTGTGGGGCGCGCCAGAAGATTCTTGGGTACCACTGGCCTTCTGCCACTGAGATGTCCGTTTATTATTCGCATCGTGCAAGATTGATTAGGGGTGAAAATTGATGCTGGTCAAGCTCGTCAAAGGTATTACTATATGTATAGCTTTTTGGGAATTCGCGTATCACAATCTTTTTCAGGTAGTTGCTTAATAAATCCACCGCGCCCGGATACAACTCGATGAAACCGGACAGGGTGACTGGTGATTCTTCCTGCGAAAGATTAAACTGCTCATACATATATAATATAAAAAATGCCAGGTCGTCGGCATTCCTGATGGTAAAGCTGTTGTACAATAGCAGTTCGTTCGACCGGATTACCAGGATATCAACAAAGCCGGGATTGATGTGAGCAGATACCCGGGCCGCATCCGACCGTCCTGCTGATTCTGTTAACGCTTCTTCTATTTGCGGACATGCCAGATGGAATATCTGAACATTATTCAGCATCAGGCTGACCTGGTTGAACAGTTCTTCCGGCACCGGAAAAACCGTATAGGCATCTATCGCCGGGATCTTGCGGTATAGAATCTTATCTGTTGCCGGCACGTGTGACGAAAACCTGAAATAGGTTTCCGGTTCATCTTTTCGGAATAATGGGCTGGGCACCAGCACTGATTGAGGTGTCAGGTACATGAAATATACCGATTTATACTGATGGGTAAGATAGCTTTCGCCATGCAGCAACCTCCGGATATGACTGGCCTGATCGCTGGCCGGCACAGGTTCCGTGAACCAGAAATTCTTGAAAGCGAGATATTTCATCATTTCTGAATCCAGTATGGCAAAAGAACAAAATTGAGGACCGTACTGGATGGAAAGATGGTAGGTCGAGGTGACATTGCTGTCAAAGCTTTCATCGATAATCGCAATGTTTCTCATACTCTAAAAATAGAGATTCTTAAGGTGGTATAAAAAAATAGCTTCACTAAGTTTTTCAGTGAAGCTATCTATTTATAAAGTGAAAGAACTATTCCCAGTTCCCGGCATTGTTGTTGGCCTCTTTAATATTGCCAACACGCAGCCCTTTAAAATCTTTTGCAAGGTCATTCCTGTTAATGATCAGCTGACGATCCATCCCGTTGAGAATGTCAAAGTTCAGGGCAGTTGCTTCAAACACCTGAACGGTTACCTTTGAACCGGTTACAATATTTCCTGCTTTCAGGTCAAATTGAATGCCAGCTGTATGTGGAATATATCTCAGTGAATCAACATAAAAATCCTTTGGAAAGATCGAATCTCTTACCGGAACATAGATGGTATCTCTTCTTACCAAACCTTTGGCAACCGCGATGGAGTCATCAAGTGATCCTTCCTTGAATTCAACGGGGAATGAATCATTTTTTACAAAATTGATCAGCGTATCAAAGCTTCCGGTGAATTTCTGATAGACAGATTTATAAGCGACTTCGGCTGTTCGGATGTCCTTCAGCCGTTCAATTACCTTTTCGTATCGGGCCAGTCTTTCCTTCTCGAAGTCGATTGGCTTCATAACACCGCTGTAAATCAGATAGGCGAGGATAATGATCAAAACACCTAGTGCGATCTGAATTATGTTTCTTACCGTTTTCATTTACTCGGATTTGTTTAAGTTTGAGTGCAAATTTAAAACTTATTTCGTAACAATGAGAACGTTCCTCAGCATTTTTCTCCCTTATGTTTGTTGAAGAAGTATGCGGGCAAATAATTCAGAACCTTGGTCATGTACCCACCTCCGGTCAGGAAAAAGTTATCAAGGCACTGGGGAGCTATCTGTTATGCCGCGAGGATCGCATCTTTCTGATCAAAGGCTACGCCGGTACCGGAAAAACTTCCATAGTGGCCTCATTGGTCAGGAGCCTCACACATTACCGTTACCGCTCAGTATTGCTGGCTCCAACAGGCAGGGCGGCCAAGGTTCTTTCCCGATATTCGGGCGCAGCAGCTTATACCATCCATAAAAAAATCTATCGCCAGAAAACGGTAATTGATGGTTTCGGCGAATTCACCCTCGATCGCAACCTTTATAGAAATACCATTTTTATTGTGGATGAAGCATCCATGATCGCCAACAAGTCCCTGGATTTGTCAGTTTTTGGCAGCGGCAGGCTTCTGGATGACCTGATCTCTTTCGTTTTCAGCGGAATCGGCTGCAAACTTATCCTGATCGGGGATGATGCCCAGCTGCCCCCGGTGGGTTTTGACCAGAGTGATGCCCTGGATCAGAAATATCTTGAACGTTACGGTATTCCGGTCGATGAATATTATCTGGATGAGGTCGTCAGGCAATCGCTGGATTCCGGAATCCTCTTTAATGCAACCAAACTCAGAAAGAAAATCCAACCGGATGTTCATGGTTTTCCCGGCCTGATCACCGGGCAGTTTCCTGATTTTGTAAGTGTAACCGGTGAAACCCTCACCGATATGCTGGAATCCAGTTATAACAGTGTCGGCCAGGAAGAAACCATCGTCCTCTGCCGGTCGAATAAACTGGCGAACCGATACAATAAGGGCATCAGGAGCACCATTCTTCAGTACGATGATGATATCAGGATGGGCGACCTGGTGATGGTGGTGCGCAACAACTACCACTGGTTAAAGGATTCTGAAGAGGTCGATTTTATTGCCAATGGCGATATTCTGGAAGTCAACAGGGTAAAGGGCTCCAAAGAATTGTACGGATTTGATTTCCGTGATCTCTCTGTTCACTTGTCTGATTACCGGGTGATGGATTTCGAAGCTCTTGCCATGCTTGATACCCTCTATGCTGATGGCCCTGCCCTGGATAAGGACCGTTCACGGAGTTTCTATTCTGCCGTTTCGGAGGATTATCAGCATATGAAAGGCAAAAAGCATAAATCCGATGCCATTCGGGAGGATCCCTATTATAATGCCTTGCAGATAAAATTTGCATACGCCATAACCTGCCATAAAGCTCAGGGCGGACAATGGAAACATGTTTATATTGATCAGGGGTGGCAGCCCGAGGAGAAACTCGACCGTGAATACTACCGCTGGCTCTACACCGCTATCACCCGTGCCACCGAAAAGGTCTTCCTGGTTAACTTCAAACCGGAATTTCTCGCTTAGTGACGTAAATATGCGTCCCTACTCGCCGATTATCTTCACTAGCACCCTCTTGTTGCGCTTACCATCAAATTCACCATAGAAAATCTGTTCCCATGGGCCGAAATCCAATTTTCCTGCGGTAACGGCAACTACTACCTCTCGGCCCATTACCGACCTCTTAAGGTGCGCATCGGCATTATCTTCATAGGTGTTATGCCGGTATTGACTATGCGGTTTTTCGGGAGCGAGCGTTTCCAGCCATCTCTCAATGTCCTGGTGCAAGCCGGATTCATCATCATTGATAAAAACCGAACTGGTGATGTGCATCGCGTTGCATAACAGAATGCCTTCCTGGATTCCGCTTTCCCTCAGGCATTCTTCCACCTGGCGGGTAATGTTGATCAGCTCGCGCCGCTGTTTGGCGTGAAACCAAAGTTCCTTCCTGTATGATTTCATTTTGCCGCGTCAATTGTCAAGTTTCATTCCGGAAATCAGCAACTGTATTTTTGCATCCAACAGGGATTCAGCCTCTTTCAGGTGCGATATGCTTTCCAAATTGGTCCTGACACTGAAGTAAAACTTGATCTTGGGTTCGGTGCCGGACGGACGGGCCGAGATAATCGAGCCATCAGCAGTGATGAACTGAAGTACGTTGGATTGTGGCAGATTGATGTCGTGCCTGAGATGTGAAATCAGGTCAAACGAAACTCCTTTCAGAAAATCATTTATCGTCAATACATCCGATCCCCCCAGCGATTCCGGCGGCTGGCTGCGAAATTTCTCCATCATCGCCTCTATCTGTTCTACGCCCGACTTGCCTTTTCTGACAATCGAAATCAAATGCTCTTTGTAAAATCCGAATTTCACATAAATGGACTCAAGAAGGTCCAATAAGGTCATTCCCTGTTCTTTGGCCCATGCAGCAGTTTCAGCGATCATTGCACAGGACGAGATGGCATCTTTATCCCTCACAAAACTGCCGGTCATAAATCCGTACGATTCTTCGCCTCCCCCGATAAATACTTCAGTTCCTTCCTTTTCCCGGATGATATCAGCTATGTATTTGAATCCGGTGAGCACCTCATACGTTTTTACCCCGAAATAAGTAGCGATACCGGCGAATAAAGGGGTGGTTACTACCGTACTGGCGATAAATTCATTTCCCTGAAGTTTTCCCTGATCCGACCAGTTCTTCAACAGGTAATATACCAGCAATGAACCGGTCTGGTTGCCATTGAGCAGCTTGAAACTGCCATCATGGTTCCGCACGGCGATGCCCACCCGGTCGGCATCCGGATCAGATGCCATAACAAGCTCTGCTCCGGTTTCCATTGCCTTCTCAATAGCCAGGTTAAGTGCTGCTTTTTCTTCCGGATTCGGCGAAACCACCGTCGGAAAATTTCCATCCGGGATATCCTGCTCAGGAACATGGATGATATTGGTAAATCCGTAACGCCTGAGGATTTCCGGTACCATCGTCACTCCTGATCCATGTATCGGAGTGTACACGATTTTCAGGTCATGCTGCTTCCGGTTGATTTCCGGATTGAGCGAAAGGGTGGTCAGGCAGTTAAGATAAGCCTCATCAATTTCCGCACCTATCGTATGGATCAGATCGGGATTGCCATCAAAGCGCACCTCCGTGATATTCTTTATTTTCTCTACCTCCTTCACAATGTCAACATCATGCGGCGCAATCACCTGTCCGCCATCACCCCAGTAAACCTTATACCCATTGTATTCCTTGGGGTTGTGTGATGCTGTCACCACCACGCCCGACTGGCATCCCAGGTGACGGATGGAAAAGGAAAGCTCCGGAGTTGGACGAAGACTGTCGAACAAGTATGCATGGATCCCGTTGGCGGATACTACTTTTGCAGTTGTTTCAGCAAATAGCCTGGAATTATTCCGGCTGTCATGAGCAATTGCAATTTTCAGATCCGTACGTCCCGGGAAATTCATTTTCACATAATTGCATAAGCCCTGTGTTGCCATTCCGATAACATAAATGTTCATCCGGTTGGTGCCCGGTCCCATTATGCCTCTCATGCCCCCGGTCCCGAATTCCAGGCTCCGGTAAAATGATTCCACCAGCGATTCCGGATCCTCATCGATCATCCGCTGAACCTGCTGCCTGGTTTCTTCATCAAATTCCGGTGCAAGCCACTGGGTGGCTTTTGCCATCACTTTAGCATCAATTTCGTTCATGGTAACTATGATTTTGACTGAAACTTTTCAAAGCACGAATTTACACTAGTTCTCCAATAGGGTAATTCCGACCAGAAAATATTTTTAAACTTACTGCAATCCATTACACTGTATGCCGGCCTTGGGGCCGGCAAAGGATACTGTTCGGAAGTCAATGGATTTACCTTGCACGGCAGACCGGCAATTTCCATGATCGCAATGGATAAATCGTACCAGCTGGCAATTCCGGTATTGCAGAAATGATAGATCTCCGGTTTCAGGAGCCAGCCCGGATGTTTTGAGTCATATTCAACAATTTTCATCAGGCCTTCAGCCAGGTCTCCTGCATAGGTGGGCGAGCCGATCTGGTCGGCGATCACCCCGATTTGAGGCTTTTCATGACCCAGTCTGAGCATCGTAAGGAAAAAGTTTTTTCCGTATTCAGAATATAACCAGCTGGTTCTGACAATGATAACTTTACCGCCAATTTTTAATAATGCCTGTTCACCGGCTAACTTGGTTTTTCCGTAAGCTCCCTGCGGATCCGGCTGGTCGCTTTCGGTATAGGGCTTCCAGCTTTTACCCGAAAAAACATAATCAGTTGAAATATGAACCAATGGTATGCCTGCTGATTTTGCTGCAATAGCAAGGTTTTCCGGACCATCGGCATTGATCAGCAGCGCCTTTTCATACTCCTGCTCGGCCAGATCCACGGCTGTGTAAGCAGCGCAGTTAATGATGAAATCAGGCGAAAACTGCTCGATAAATAAGACGACTGCCTCACGGTTGGTAATATCCAACTCCAGGTAATCAGTGGCAATCCACTCAACCTTCTCCGATATATCCGGCAAATTCTGTAATGCCTGACCTAACTGGCCATTTGCCCCCGTAAGGAGGATTTTCAGCTTTTTCACGATCGGTAAACAAAATTCATGTTAGCCTGCTTGAAAACTGGCAAAACCTTGTCTTTGGCACTTATAATTGCTTGATCTTCAGGTATGGGCCATGGAATTGCCAGGTCGGGGTCATTGAAATGAATCCCGCGTTCAGCTTCAGGATTGTAAAAGCAATCGCACTTGTAAAAGAATACAGCAGTGGGACTGGTCACGGCAAATCCATGCGCAAACCCCTGTGGAATAAATAACTGAATCTTATTCTCAGCACTGAGTTCAATTCCAAAATACTGACCGAATGTGGGTGAGTTTTTCCGGATATCCACTGCTACGTCCCATACCGAACCCTGCAGCACCCTAACCAGTTTGCTCTGGGCATAAGGTGCCAGCTGGTAATGCAGTCCGCGCAAAACACCATATTGCGATAGAGATTGATTATCCTGGACAAATTGTGCCTCAACTCCTGCCTCCAACAGGTTATTCCGGTTAAAGCTTTCGAAAAAGTAACCCCGGGAATCCTCAAACACTTTTGGCTCAATGATCAATAATCCGGGAAGCGGAGATTCTTTTATCATCATATTATTTCTACCAGTTTTTTATTTTCTCACTGGCAATGGCCAGTAGATATTGTCCATATTGATTGTTCTTTAAGGGTATGGCCAGATCGGTTAGTTGCTGCTGGGTAATATAGCCCTTTTTGTATGCAATTTCCTCAATACAGGCAACCTTAAGGCCTTGCCGCTGTTCAATGGTTGAAATGAAATTGGATGCCTGAAGCAAGCTGTCGTGCGTGCCGGTATCAAGCCAGGCCATTCCCCGTCCCAGCAGACTAACCTGCAGCGATCCCTCTTCCAGGTATAACCGGTTCAGGTCGGTAATTTCCAGTTCGCCGCGTACCGATGGTTTGAGCGATTTAGCCTTGTCTACCACAGTTTTATCATAGAAGTAAAGACCGGTTACGGCATAATTTGATTTAGGTACAAGCGGCTTTTCTTCAATGCTTAATACCTTTCCGGTATCATCAAATTCGGCTACTCCATATCTTTCAGGATCAGTAACATAATAACCAAAAACAAGGGCTCCGGCTTTAACCTTGGAAGCCTCTTCCACGATCTTTCCAAAATTGTAACCATAAAAGATGTTATCACCCAAAACCAGACAGGCTTCATCTCCATCCAGAAATTTCTCTCCGATCAGAAAGGCTTGTGCGAGACCATCTGGCGATGGCTGTTCCTCATACGAGATTTTTAATCCCAATTGTTCGCCGGTGCCAAACAGATCCTGATATAAGTGGAGATCCTTTGGCGTTGATATCACCAGAATTTCCCGCAATCCGGCAAGCATAAGCACGGATAACGGATAGTAAATCATGGGTTTATCATAAATCGGTACAATCTGTTTGGAGATACTCTTGGTAAGCGGGTATAAACGGGTTCCGGCTCCTCCGGCCAGGATGATTCCTTTCATGGTACTATTGATTTTACAACTGTTTAAAATAGGCAATGGTTTTGAGAAGTCCTTCCTCCAGATGAATTTTTGGTTCCCAACCGGATAGTTTCTCTTTGGCTAATGAGATATCAGGCTGACGCTGTGTGGGGTCATCCTGCGGCAATGGCATGAATATCAGTTTTGATTTTGCACCGGTGAGCTCAATTACTTTTTCTGCCAGCTCCCGGATGGTAAATTCACGGGGATTGCCAATGTTAACCGGACCCACAAATTCATCCCCGGTGGCCATCATACGGGTCATGCCTTCGACCAGATCGTCAACATATTGAAAACTACGCGTTTGATTGCCACTTCCATAAATGGTGATATCTTCATTATGAAGAGCCTGGATGATAAAATTGGAAACAACCCTTCCATCCTGTGGATGCATGCGAGTACCGTACGTATTGAATATCCTGATGATTTTAATCCTGACGTCGTTCTGCTGATGGTAATTCATGAACAATGATTCTGCACATCTTTTCCCTTCATCATAGCATGAACGGGTGCCGATCGGGTTTACATGCCCCCAGTAATCCTCCGTTTGCGGATGAATTTTCGGGTCGCCATAAACCTCACTTGTTGAGGCCTGAAGAATTTTAGCCTTGATACGCTTGGCCAATCCCAGCATATTTATCGCACCCATAACCGATGTCTTGATCGTTTTTATGGGATTGTACTGGTAATGGATCGGAGATGCCGGACAAGCGAGGTTGTAAATTTCATCCACCTCGATGAAGAACGGCTCAGTGACATCATGCCGGATCAGCTCAAAGTACGGATTGTTTAAAAGGTGAACAACGTTCTGTTTACTGCCGGTGAAATAGTTGTCGAGGCATATCACTTCATTGCCTTCATTAAGCAACCGTTCACACAGGTGGGAGCCGATAAAACCGGCCCCCCCGGTGACTAATATTTTTTTCATTATCTGATAAGATTATCTGACTTTCCGACCCATGCCGAAGTATTTAAATCCTACTTCCTGCATCTCTTCCGGGTCATAAATGTTCCTCCCGTCAAATACAACATGGTTCTTCATCAATTTAGCCATGATTTTGTATTTCGGCACGCGGAACTCATTCCATTCTGTGAGCAGCACCAGGGCATCTGCATCAATCAGGGCTTCATACTGATCAGTAACATAGGTGATTATATCACCTATCTTTCTTTGTGTTTCATGTATTGCAACCGGATCATACGCTATCACACGTGAACCTGCAGCTACCAGCTGTTCAATCAGAACCAGCGAAGGGGCTTCTCGCATGTCATCTGTATTGGGCTTGAATGCCAAACCCCAGATGGCTATGGTTTTACCGGCCAGCTGACCGTTAAAGTACTTGCTGATCTTATTGAACATGACCTTTTTCTGGTCATCGTTTACATCCTCAACCGATTGAAGCACACGCATCGGGTAACCATATTCCGAGGCTGTCCGGATTAGGGCTTTAACATCCTTAGGGAAACAGCTTCCGCCATAACCTACCCCCGGATAAATGAATTTTGTTCCGATCCTCGTATCGCTGCCGATTCCTTTTCTTACCATGTCAACATCGGCACCTACGATTTCACAAAGGTTCGAAACATCATTCATGAAACTGATCTTGGTTGCCAGCATCGAATTTGCCGCATATTTGGTCATCTCAGCAGATGGGATATCCATGAACAGCAACGGATGTCCGTTCAGGACAAATGGTTTGTATAAACGGGCAAGAGTTTTTTCTGCTTTTTCCGAGTCAATCCCGCAAACAATTCGGTCGGGCTTTAAAAAGTCGGCAATGGCCGATCCTTCCTTCAAAAATTCGGGATTGGAGGCAACATCGAATTCAATATCCACGCCCCGCTTCTCGAGTTCACTCTTAACCGCAGCCCTTACCTTGATGGCAGTACCGATCGGCACGGTACTCTTGGTAACCACAACCAGGTAATGGTCCATGTATTTGCCAATATCCCGGGCAACTCCCAGTACATAACGGAGATCAGCACTACCGTCTTCGTCAGGAGGGGTCCCGACTGCAATAAAGGCAACGTTGGCTTCCGACAGGCTTTCTTCAATTTTCGTTGTGAAGAACAACCGCTCCTTTTCCACATTTCTCTTGATCATATCGTCAAGCCCGGGCTCGTAAATCGGAACCTGGCCATGATTCAGGAGTTCAATTTTTTTTTCGTCAATATCCACGCAAGTCACGGTTACACCGGTTTCAGCAAAACAGGTTCCGGTGACTAACCCTACATAACCGGTACCTACAATAGAGATTTTCATTATTTATGAGATTATCGTTAATTATTTTATCCTGCAATGCTTATGGAAGCACAACTGCTAAAAGAAATTCATGCTTAAATATAGTGGGTTCCCATAAGTAACTCATCACTTTTATCAAAATTGTGACGAACGTCACTCTGTTGGTCTAAAATCCTGATCTTTTAAGGCAAATTGTTATATTTTTACTAATCATTGAAAAGGGAAGCAGGCAGGGTCAAAAAAATATCTGGATTATGAAAAAGAAAATTTTGGTTGTCGATGACGAAATTACCATCAGAACTTTGTTGGAGAAGTTCCTGAGTAATCAATATGAGGTTGCAGCTATGGCCGATGGTCAGGAAGCTTTAACCTGGCTTCAGGGCGGAAATATTCCGGATTTAATGCTGGTCGATCTGGAAATGCCCGGCATGGACGGATTGGAACTGCTTAAACAGGTGAAATCCAGTGGATTTTTCAACGCTATCCCGGTAATGATGCTTTCCGGAGTGGATTCAAGTGCCGAAAGGGTCAAATGCCTGAAAGCAGGAGCACTTGATTTTATGATTAAACCGTTTAATCCCGAGGAGCTATCAATCAAAATAGATATTATGATGAGAATCAGGCTAATAGAAAAAATTTAAGCGATGAATTCACCGGACAATGCTCCTCTGGCAATCCTTTACGTGGGTAAAGATGAAGCTTTGATTGAAAGTTTCTATTCTGTCCCTGCCGTTAAGATCTACCAGGCTGATAATGGATTTCAGGCTATAAACTGGCTGGAAGCAAACCCTGTTCCTTCAGCAATCCTTTCAGAAGTGATCCTTCAGGGTATGACAGGGTATGCCCTTCATGATGAGCTGATGCAAAATGTTATATATCAAACAGTTCCTTATATTTTGCTCGACGATGCCGTAACCCGCGAAGAGATGGTTAAGGCGCTTCATCTGGGGGTGGATGATTATTATCAGAAGCCGGTGGTAACTGATAATATAATCCGGCGGCTTGAATTCCTGATACCCTATAAAAAGTTGAAGTCCATCGTTTCACTCGTTGAAGCCAAACAAAAGAAAATTAAGATTCCCCTCATCAAGCGGCTGTTTGATATTGTGTTTGCTTCGCTGGTTTTACTTTTACTCTCACCCTTATTTCTGTTGGTTGCTCTGGCTATCCGCATTGAGTCAAAAGGCCCGGTTTTCTATGCAGCTAAAAGGGTGGGTGCCGGATATACCATTTTCCCGTTCTTTAAATTCAGATCCATGTTTATCGGTGCTGATGCCAAACTCAAGGAACTGAAGCACCTGAATCAATATACCGAAAAGGAAAAGGAAGAGCCTTTCGCTGCCGATTGTCCGGATTGCAAAGCACTTGGCCATCCCTGCTCAACCCTATTATATATCAAGCACCATGAGATTTGCGAAAATCAATACCTGAGGGTAAAACGTGAAAAGCTGGGAAAAACATTCAATAAAATAAAAAACGATCCGAGGGTAACCAGGGTAGGTAGATTGATCCGAAAAACCAGTATCGATGAATTACCCCAGCTGGTCAATGTTTTACGCGGTGAAATGTCAGTTGTTGGAAATCGTCCGATCCCTTTGTATGAAGCGGAATTGCTTACCTCCGACGACTGGACCGAGCGGTTTCTGGCTCCGGCAGGAATTACCGGGCTCTGGCAGGTTAGCAAACGGGGCGGCGCTGAAATGTCGAACGAGGAAAGGAAGTCGCTTGATAATGAATATGCACGGCACTTTACATTTTGGGGTGATATCAAAATTATCTTTATGACATTTACTGCTTTTATGCAGAAAGAGGATGTTTAAAAATAAGATTATGATTGAAAAAGGATCTTTTGTTAAAGCGATTACTTTTTTATTGATTCTTGGCGCTGCAACAGGCTTTCCTGTTACCGGCCTGGGTCAGGAAAAGTCGGCCGGTTCAATTGATTCCGGACTGATCACTAATCCGGATGTGCCACAAGTTGCCGGAATTACGGAATTTAAAATTCCACCCCTCGGAAAACTTATCACAGCAGCCCAAACGAATTCCCCGCTGCTGAAACAGCAGAGCGCTCTTATTTTTATGAGAGACTGGCAAAAGAAATCTGCCAAACACGACTGGGGCAGATACCTTCTGTTTTTCACTGAAGTGCGGTACGGGTCGATAGATATTATGATTGCAGGCATTGACAATGCCAATAGCATGCGATATAATGTCGGCACACGCCTGCAAATGTCGATATTCGATGCCCTCGACCTGAAGCCGAAAAACGGAGTTGCCGAATCACAGTATAAATATGAGGAATATAAGCTGGAGGATTTAAAGCGGATGATAAAGGATGATGTTATCCGCCTGTGGAACAAGCTGGTATCTTATAAGGAAATTGTTGCCATCAGCGAAGATGAGGTTGCCGTTCAGCAGGGGAATTGCTTTTATGCGGAACAGCAATTTAAGGCCGGAGATATACCATTGCTTGAATTTGCCCGAATAAAAGAAATCAGTATTAAGGCCGATCAGGGTTATCAACTTAATATAAAGGAATTTCGTGAGACTTACTTACTTTTGGAAAGTCTGATCGGAATGACATTTGAAGAATTGAATAAAAACCCTTTATGAACCTTTTGTATTTTATCCGCTTACTGATAAAAAATGTGTTTCTGATTTTCGGAGTGGCTTTCGGTATGGCCATTCTAGTTTATTTTGCAACTCGCAACCAACCAAAAACATACACTTCATCTACCACAGTTTATACCGGAATTGCAACGGGTTATGACATCGAGTCCGGTGCTAATTCAAGGTTTGATCTTTTTTCAAATAATGCCCAGTTTGATAACCTCATTAATATTATTAAAAGCCGCGAAACCCAGGAGAAAACAGGAATACGGCTCATGGCTCAGCACCTGGTTCTTTCAGAACCGGATCCTGAATATTGCATGCCTGAAACCTGGGAGAAATTAATGTCCGATATACCTCCGGAAATCAAAAGAATTGTTGAAAACAGTTTTAATGCTTCCGATTCCCGGCCCGTTGTAAATGAAGCCCCACTGCAAAAAGTAAAGGATACCATATTGGAATCACAAACGATAACCGAAAAGGTGCAGCGATTCCGCTTTAAAAAGAACTATTATACAATCAAGGCAGGGGATAGCCCGAATGTAATCTGTGAGAAATTCGGATTGACCCTGCAGGAATTAAGGCGCATGAATTCGCCAATGCCTCCTTTCAATGGAGGCCGGCGACTGATTGTAGGCACTGTTTCTGAGCCTTATTGGGAGGATACCCTTATCACCCGGCAGGTTCCTGTTGTTGTGGATACCTATCAGCCGGAATCCGAACCGTCCGATGGGCCGGATATTTCCGGAGAAGTCATGGTAAATACAGGGTATTCGTCGCGTTACGAATATCTGGTTAATGCGCTTACTGATGTTAAAAATGCCGATCAGAAGAATTTCCTCTCCAGAACCCTCCAGTCGGCAAACCCATTCTACAGCGTGCAAAAAATTGCAAGCTTAAAGGTGACCCGCATTCAAAGCTCCGATCTGGTCAAACTATCTTATGAATCCAACGACCCTGCTGTTTGCATGCAAACTCTGAAAATCATTACGGATGTTTTCAAGTCGCAATATCAGTCGATAACGACAACCCAAACCGGGCAGGTATCGGAATATTTCAGGCAACGGGTAAATGCGGCAAAAATGCAGCTCGACAGCCTGGAGCAGAACCTGCTGGAATTCAGGATGAAAAACCGGATCATCAACTATGATGAGCAAACCAAGTTTATTTCGGAACAGAAGGAATCGCTCGACCGCGATTGGTATGAAGAGGCAGGCAAACTTTCTGCTGCAAGAACTGCCCTGATTCTGGTGGAAGAGAATCTTGGCGAAAAAGGCAGGTCTGTTTTTCAAAATAATGCCATTCTCGAAAAGCGCCGGCAACTCTATGAAGTTGCCCTGCAGGTGTCCATGGAGGAGGTTAAATCTGCTCCGGATATCGATGCACTCACCCGTTTGAAATCGGAAGTGCAACGTCTCAAGATTGAACTGAACAGGGAATTACTGGTATCGTTTGAGATAAACCGCACCGTTCAGGGACTGAATATTCAGAGTGTTCTGCAGAAATGGCTCGAAAAGGCAATTGAGGTGGAGGAGAGCCAGGCACGGTATATTACCCTGACCGAGCGGAAAAATGCTTTTCTGAAAAAGTATGATGAGTTTGCTCCGCTCGGAAGCCAGCTGAAAAAGATCGACCGGGAAATCAATCTGGCTCAGCAGGATTATATGAACCACCTGAATAATCTGAATATTAGTATAATGAAGCAGAAAAACGTGGAGCAGTCAGATATTCAGATTATTGACAATCCCGTTTATCCGATTAAACCGAATGCATCCAAACGGATGATCACCATTATCGCGGCTTTCATGGCCGGTTTGGTAATCACCGCCTCTTTGATCATCCTGCTTGAGTTCCTGGATACCAGCATCAAATTCCCGGCACATTTCGCTGCACTCTCCGGCTTGAAATTAATGGGCGCTTTTCCGAGAATTCCATTGGATCCTGATAGCAGTATTAATTACCCGCTGATATCTTCACGTGCCATCGACCAGATCGCCCAACGGATCAGATTGGAGGATCTTAAACTGAAAAGTCACAATGATCTGCCTTTTATGGTGTTTTTCATAAGCACCCGCGAAAAAGAAGGTAAAACTTACCTCGCCACCCGTGTGGTTGAAAAGCTGCGGGCCAGCGGTTCAAAAGTGCTGTATATTAAGCCTATGGAAAAAAGTTCCAGTGATGAGATGAAACGGCAGTTTGCCAGTTTTGATCAACCGCTTCAGGCCTGGGACTTTGAATATGCCATACCCGATAATTTTATCAGCATACGTAATACTAATGAACTCCTTCGTAATTACACCTTCCTGACAAAGGGATACCATTTTCTGATCATTGAACTGCCGGCCCTGCTGGTGCAGGAATATCCGGCCACCCTGACTCAATCAGGCAATCTTTCTGTTTTGGTTGGCAGGGCAACCCGAACCTGGAATAAGGCTGACGAAGAGGTCCTCCGATTGTACCAATCGTCAGGGGAACATACGGTTCTGGCGCTTCTGAACGGATGCCAGGTTGATCAGCTGGAAGGCATTATCGGTGAGATTCCTAAAAGAAGAAGCGTGTTGCGTAGGATTTTCAAAAGGATCGTCAATGTAGATTTTAAAAAGAAGATCAGTATGGCTGATTAAGCTTATGAACAAGCTTACCCGCATTTTAAAGGCAGATAACTTTTTGTCATTGACTGGCAATCTTGTTTTTGCGTTTTTTGGATTCGCGAGTATCTTTCTGTTGGCCAGAACACTGAATAAGTCTGATTTCGGGGAATATATTCTCTATCTATCCGGTATGTCACTACTGGAGATGATCAGGACCGGGATTACCGGAACTCCCCTGGTTCGCCACCTGGCCGGCTCCACCGATCCTGATGAACGTAAACGTCTGATCGGATCATCCTGGTTCCTTTCCATGATGGTTACCCTGTGCGGGGTGGTTTTGCTGTATACCGCGCTTCTTCTGTTCCCGGAACCTATCCATAATAAGGGCTTTGGATTGTTCTTTACCTGGTACCCCATACTTTCAATTATCATCCTTCCGCTCAATACCACCCTGTCCGTTCTGCAGGCCGGTAAAAAGTTCGGGAGTATCCTGGTCCTGCGCGGACTGAACATGTCAACATTTTTCCTTTTCCTGATAGTAAACTATTTCTGGCTTCATCTTGATTTGGTTTGGATCGTAATCGCCCATCAGTCCTCCTACCTGATCGCAGGATTCTATTCGATTTTCCGCGGTTGGGCCGCCATGTCCACAGTACGCTATACCACCCGTGAACAGGTAAGGACCCAGCTGAAATTCGGGCGCTTCAGTTTGGTCACCCTGATTGGAAGCAACCTGTTGAAAAGTTCCGATACCTTTATCATCGGAATCATGATGTCGGCACCGGATGTTGCTTACTACAGCATCCCGATTAAGCTGATCGAGATTGTGGAAATCCCTATCCGCAGCCTGGTTTCTGTAGCGTTTCCTTCCATGAGCAAGGCAAGCAGGCAAAATGACCTGAAGGAGGTACGGTCCATTTTCTACAGCTATTCCGGCTTGTTAACCATTCTGTTCATCCCTTTGACCCTTGCACTGTTTATCCTGGCCAAACCATTGGTACTGCTGCTAGGGGGACCTGAATATGCCGGATCATACGTGATTTTCTGGATCTTTCTGATATATGCACTGCTTTTGCCGGTCGACCGGTTCACCGGAATCACGCTGGATGCCATTAACCGTCCCCAATTAAATATGATCAAGGTTCTGATAATGGCCACCTTAAATATTGTGGGTGACATCATTGTCATACATTACTGGTCGTCCTTGCCCGGAGTAGCCATCTGCACCATAATAAATGCGGCCTCCGGTGTTATTGTCGGGAACCTTCTGTTGAGGAAGGAGTTGGGAACGAATGTGTTTAAGATTTTTCCCTATGGATGGAACTACCTGAAATACATGTTAAAACCATTTTTGAAAAAAATCTCTGATGCTGGATGATTTTCAGGAAACCGGTTCCGCGCTGCTTAAGAAACCATTTTATATACTGATACTGGTTTTTTTAGCTTTTGCCTGCGCTATGGCGATTGCTGCCAAGGGATTGGTAATCGGATTGTTAATCATCCTATTGCCTGCAATCGTTTATTTGCTGGTCAGGATTTTTCTTGATCCCAGATTCGGGCTGTACCTGGCTTTTACCTTCTCTTTCCTGGCAATCGGAATTTACCGTTATATCACGGCGGATATTCCATTCGGACTGGGCGTGGATGCCATACTGGTTCTGGTTTTAATTGCCATAATTCTCGGGCGTGGCCGTAATCTCAGCTGGAAGGCTGCCGGTAACGATTTTACAGCAGTATCTGCTATCTGGATGGGCTACACAATTCTGGAGATTGCCAACCCTGATGCAGTAAGTTTTGCCGCCTGGTTTTATGCCATGAGAGGGGTTGCCTTTTACCAGATATTAATGGTGGTTATAGGTTTTTTGATATTGAAGGATAAAAAGGATCTCAAGCTGTTCCTGCTGATCTGGTTTGGGATATCCGTTTTTGCCGCCCTCAAGGGTATTCAGCAGGTGAAAATCGGTCCGGATCCCTGGGAAAGTGCCTGGCTCGATGGTGGCGGTGCGCTGACTCACCGCATCCAGGGAAGATTGCGCGCCTTTTCCATCTATTCGGATGCCGGGCAATTTGGTGCGGCCATGGGCCATGTAGGCCTGGTGGCAATTATTATGGGCATCGGCCCGGGTCCGCGCAGGAGGAAACTCATACTGCTCGGAATTGGAGTGGTTACCCTGTTAGGGATGCTCTTTTCAGGAACCCGCGGAGCCATGTTTGTGCCTGCAGCCGGAGCCCTGCTTTACCTGTTTCTGAGCAAAAATTTTAAGGTCTTTATCCTTGGACTGTTTTTGGCAGGCGCAGTCTACGGAGTGTTGCGCTATACTACCGTCGGGAATACAAATTATCAGGTTTACCGGCTCCGCACGGCTGTTCAGCCTGCTTTGGACCGGTCATTTCAGGTGCGTCTGGAGAACCAGAAAAAACTCAGGGTATATCTGGCCAGCCGTCCGATAGGAGGGGGTGTGGGGTCGGCCGGTAACTGGGGCATGCGGTTCAGTCCCAATACATTTCTCGCTCAAACCCCGACCGATTCCTGGTATGTGAAAATATGGGCCGAAATGGGGGTGATTGGCCTGATCCTGCATTTAGTCATCCTTTTTTACCTTCTTTTCCGAAGTTGCTTTATAGTCTGGAAGCTGGAGGATCCGGTCATCAGGCAGGTAATGGCCGGCCTCACCTGCGGGATATTCGGCATCATGGTGGCCAGTTACGGAAACGGATTGTATGGACAGATGCCTACCGGAATGATAATATATATGAGTTATGTGTTCATCTATATTTCGCCATTTATTGAAAAATCCTTACCTTTGCGGCCAAGTTTATCAAAATAATGTCTAACGCATTAATTAATTGAGATTTACAAAATGTCCGAAATTGAAAAAAACTTAATTGAAGAGGAAGCCGAACTCGTAGTGAATCCGGCTGCCGAATCGGCCCCAGTGGCAGAAAATCAAGAAGTTGAAGCCGAAGTTGGCTTTGACGAAGGTGAAGCAGTAATTCTGGAAGAAGAATTGGAAGAAGACGATTTTATTCCTGAAGAAGATGAAAGTGATGTTGATGTTGAGGAAGAGGAAGAAGAAGTAGATGTAGTTCAGCTGTTATCAGCTGTCCAGCTGACCGGTGAAGAATTTGACTGGGACAAGTATGAGGCAGAACAGGATGGCTACAGTGCGGAAGAACGTGCACAGCTTGAGGCGATGTTTGATCAAACCCTCTCAGTTGTCGGTGCGAACGAAGTAATCGACGGAACGGTTGTTTTTATGAACAAACGTGAAGTGGTAGTTAACATCGGATACAAATCCGAAGGTGTTGTCAGTTTGAATGAGTTCCGTTATGATCCGGATCTTAAGATTGGTGACAAAGTTGAAGTTTATGTTGAAACTCTTGAGGACAAAAACGGTCAGTTGGTCCTCTCTCACAAAAAAGCTCGTGCTCTGCGTTCATGGGATCGCGTTAACGATGCTTATGAAAAGAGTGAAATTATTAAAGGTTACATCAAATGCCGTACTAAAGGTGGTATGATCGTCGATGTATTTGGCATCGAAGCATTCCTCCCGGGTTCACAGATTGATGTTAAACCGATTCGTGATTACGATGTTTTTGTTGGTAAAACCATGGAATTCAAGGTTGTTAAGATCAACCACGAATTCAAAAACGTGGTGGTATCCCACAAAGCTCTTATCGAAGCTGAACTTGAAATCCAAAAACAGGAGATCATTTCCAAGCTCGAAAAAGGACAGGTCCTCGAAGGAACTGTTAAAAACATTACCTCTTACGGGGTATTCATTGATCTCGGCGGAGTGGATGGCCTTATCCACATTACCGACCTTTCATGGGGCCGCGTAAATCATCCGGAAGAAATCGTAACCCTCGATCAGAAGATCAACGTGGTTATCCTCGATTTCGATGATCATAAAAAACGTATCGCTCTTGGCCTGAAACAGTTAACCCCACATCCATGGGATTCTCTCGACGCTAACCTCAAGGTGGGTGACGTTGTTAAGGGAAAAGTTGTTGTTATGGCTGATTATGGCGCTTTCGTTGAAATCACAGCTGGCGTTGAAGGCTTGATCCACGTTTCAGAAATGTCATGGTCACAGCATCTGCGCAGCGCTCAGGAATTCCTGAAAGTTGGAGATGAAATTGAAGCCGCAATATTGACCCTCGACCGTGAAGACCGCAAAATGTCGCTTGGTATCAAGCAGATGCGTCAGGATCCATGGTCAAATATCGAAACCAGATATCCTATTAATTCACAGCATACCGCTAAAGTCAGGAATTTCACCGGATTTGGTGTATTTGTTGAAATTGAAGAAGGTGTTGATGGCTTGATCCATATCTCCGACCTTAGCTGGACGAAGAAAATCAAACATCCTGCTGAATTCTGCTCCATCGGAGATGAAATTTCAGTTGTAGTTCTGGAAATTGATAAGGAAAACCGCAGGTTAAGCCTGGGTCACAAACAACTCGAGGAAAATCCATGGGATGTTTTTGAAACCATGTTCTCCGAAGGTACAATCCATGAAGGTACAATTATCAGCGTATTCGACCGTGGTGCTGTTATCGCATTGCCATACGGTGTTGAAGGCTTCGCCACTCCGCGCCACCTGATCAAGGAAGACGGAACACAGGCCAAAACTGAAGAAAAACTGATGTTTAAGGTTATTGAGTTCAATAAATCTGCCAAACGTATCATCCTCTCACACAGCCGTGTTTTTGAAGATGAAAAACGTGCCGAAGAAGTTGTTGAGCGCAAACCAAAACCTATTGTTGAAAAGGCAGTTAAAAAGCCTAAAACCAGTATGGAATCAACAACCCTTGGTGATATTTCCGAACTCGCCGCCCTGAAAGACAGGATGGAAGCCGATGAGCAGAGTGTGATCAAAAAAGGTCTGGACAAGAAAGCCGCAGCTCAGCAACTCATTGCCGATGCAGCAGCTGCCGCTCCGGAAGTTATCGAAGCACCCGCTGTTGAAGAAGCTCCTGTTGCCGAAGTTACTGAAGCCCCGGCTGAGGAAGTTGCCGATGTTACTGATGCTCCTGTAAAATCGAAAAAGAAGAAGGAAAAAGCTCAGGAACCTGAAGAAACCGCAGAGCAGGAGGCATAATCCGGATGAAGTTTTCCCTTACAATACTGGGAAGCAGTTCCGCAGTGCCAACTGCAAGCAGAAATACTACCGCTCATGTACTCAATGTACATGAGCGGTTTTTTTTAATCGACTGCGGTGAGGGAACCCAGATCCAGTTCAGAAAATTCCGGATCCGGTTCGGCCGCGTGCACCAGATATTTATCAGTCACCTGCACAGCGATCATATTCTCGGTCTATTCGGTTACCTGGCAACCCAAACGCTTATCGGCAGGAAAAAGGAAATTGAGATTTTTGGTCCACCCGACCTGGAGCGATTTGTCAGGAACCACTTTTCACTTTTCCCGGAATCATTATTGCTCAAAGTTGTTTTCCATCCGCTGAATCCTTCGGGTGTGAACAAAATATTCGAGGATAAAGCCGTGGAGGTTTCTTCTTTCCCGGTGAATCACCGGGTGCCAACCTGGGGATTTTTATTCCGTGAGAAAATCAGCGGCCGGAACAACCTGCTCAAAGAACCCCGATCCTTTGCCTTTTGCACCGATACCACTTTTGAACCTTCCCTGGCTTCAGTGTTCCCCGGATGCGATCTCCTTTACCATGAGGCAACTTATGGTAACAAAGAGCTTAGCCGGGCTGTTTCCACCTATCATTCAACGGCAAAGCAGGCTGCGGTAATTGCATTGCTGGCCGGAGCAAAAAAACTGGTTATCGGGCATTTTTCCGCGCGTTATAAGGATACCACAGAACTGCTGAATGAAGCTCGTGAAATTTTTCCTGATACCATCGAGGCAACAGATGGATTGACCATTGATATCCCTTTCCGGTTGGACTCTGAAATAAACTCCTAATTTTGTCGAGAATCATTAAATCGGACCTATGAAATACCCTAAAGAAAAAGACCTGTCCGTCGAAACCCTGAGAGGGGCTGCTATCATTTTGGTAGTGATGGGACATGTCATCGGGTCCGGTCCGGATGGCGGGATGCAGGTTGCCAATGACTCTTTTCTCCGCCATTTCTATTATTCATTCGAATATCTGAGGATGCCCCTGTTTACCGTGATTTCCGGCTGGGTTTATGCCCTGCATCCTGTTTCCTATGAGCATATTGCAGATTTTATGACTAAAAAGGTGAGAAGGATAATCCTCCCGATGATCTTTGTCGGCGCCAGCTATTTTTTACTCCAATACCTGATGCCCGGTACAAATAGCAAGGGCCAGCTGTCGGAGATGTGGAAAATTCTGGTATTCCCTTACACCCTCTTCTGGTATTTACCCTCCCTGTTTTTGGTTTTCGTTGTGGTCGGTGCCATCGATTCATTTTTGAAAAGGGATAATTTTATGATCTGGCTGATGGTTTTTAGCATTTCACTGGCATTTTTACTTGTCCGAGATCTCATTATTCCCAAGGAATCACTGAACTATTTCAGCTATAAAGGGGCCATTTACCTTTTGCCATTTTTTATCATTGGTATTGGTATTAAGCGGTTTAAGGAGATTTTCTCCAATAAGGTTTTTATTGCCGGATTGTTGATCATTCTCATCACCAGCCTCACTTTTCAACAGTTGGCCTGGTATAAGGTGATTGATTACAATTTCAGTAAAAGCGGCGGGATTGGTTTACTCATCGGTATAACCGGTACCATCCTGCTGTTTCAACTCAAATGGAGGGTTAACTGGCTGATCTGGTTCGGCGGTTTTGCCTACTCTATATTCCTGTTCCATGCATTCGGAACAGCCGGTGGCCGTATCCTGATTCAAAGATTCGGAATTGATAATCAGACAGTAATATTTGCAGTTTCATTGTTAGCCGGGATGAGCCTTCCGGTGGTTGCTGAACTGGTGCTCGACCGTTTTGGAATCACACGGATGCTGTTTCTTGGACGAAGTTATACTATTGGCAAAAAAGGGGAATAACCCCGCAATTACGTTTAAACTAAAAATAAAATGGAAGATACAATTTTGATTCTGGATTTCGGATCCCAATATACTCAGCTTATCGCTCGTAAAGTCAGGGAATTAAACGTTTATTGCGAGATACACCCTTTCAATAAGCCGCCGGTTGAAGGCAGCCATATAAAAGGAGTTATCCTGTCGGGAAGCCCTTTCTCCGTTCGCGATGCAAACGCTCCCAAACCCGACTTATCAGCCTATAAGGGAATCGTGCCGATCCTGGGAATTTGTTACGGTGCCCAATACCTGTCGCATTTCTTCGGAGGTGAAGTTCTTCCTTCAAATCAAAGGGAATATGGCCGGGCAAATCTATCCTTTGTGGACCAGTCGGACCCGCTTTTCGGCGGTATTTCACTGAACACGCAGGTGTGGATGTCGCACGGCGATACGATCGCAAAAATCCCCGATAACTATCATATTACGGCCAGCACCAGTGATGTAAAAGTTGGCGGTTTCCGCATTGAGGGCGAACCTACTTTTGGAATACAGTTTCATCCGGAAGTGTACCATACTTTTGAAGGAAAGGATCTGCTCAGGAATTTCCTGGTGGATATTTGCGGATGTGATCAATCCTGGACTCCCGACATTTTTATTGAGAGTACCATTAG
The DNA here is from genome assembly GCA_942493265.1 of uncultured Bacteroidota bacterium. Classification (GTDB taxonomy): domain Bacteria; phylum Bacteroidota; class Bacteroidia; order Bacteroidales; family UBA12481; genus UBA12481. The sequence continues at coordinate 4,003,362 of OW818688.1, read as the reverse complement.
CACCATTCGGAGCATAGTGGGTAATGACCCTGTGGTGCTTGGATTGTCGGGCGGAGTGGATTCCACCGTGGCTGGTGTGCTCCTTCACAAGGCAATCGGAAATCGCCTCACCGGGATTTTTATCGATAACGGGCTGTTGCGTAAAAATGAATTTGATACGGTTCTGGAATCCTATAAGCATTTGGGAATTAATGTTATCGGCATTCGTGCAGCCGATGAATTCCTGTCGCAGTTAAAAGGAGTGACGGATCCTGAACTGAAGCGCAAGGCGATTGGCCGGGTATTTATTGAGGTGTTTGAAAGGGAAGCAGCAAAATTAACGGATGTGCGCTGGCTAGCACAGGGCACCATCTACCCGGATGTGATTGAATCTGTTTCAGTTAACGGACCTTCTGCTACCATCAAGTCTCACCATAATGTTGGGGGCTTGCCTGAAAAGATGCATCTTAAAATTGTTGAGCCCCTTAAACTTCTCTTTAAAGATGAAGTACGCAGGGTAGGACAGGCACTCCACATTCCTGAAGCTTTTCTGAAACGCCACCCGTTCCCCGGACCGGGATTGGGTATCCGGATCCTCGGTGCTGTTGACAGTGAGAAAGTAGCTCTTCTGCAGGAAGTTGACCATATTTTTGTTGAGGGACTGAAGGAATCTGCCTTGTATGACCAGGTCTGGCAGGCTGGTGCTATGCTCCTTCCGGTTCAGGCTGTGGGAGTTATGGGCGATGAAAGGACTTATGAAAGCGTGGTTGCCCTCAGGGCAGTAACCTCAACCGATGGAATGACGGCCGACTGGGCTCATCTGCCCTATGAATTTCTTGCACGTATATCAAATGAAATAATTAACCGGGTGCGAGGAGTGAATCGTGTAGTGTATGATATCAGCTCTAAACCGCCCGCTACGATTGAGTGGGAATAGACTGAAATATGCGGTTGAGTAAGGGCCCGATCTCTTCAACCTTCAAAATATGGTCGGGTTTAAATTTTTCTATTGCTGATTCGGGCATCCGTGATACCGCGGCAGTAGCCGGATCCTGTACAATGGTCAGCCCTCCGCTGTTTTTTATCTGTTCGCATCCGGCAGCGCCATCCCAATTGGCTCCTGTGAGGATGATCCCGATCAGCTTGTTTTTATATGCCCAGCTGGCTGTTTCAAACAAAACGTCAATGCTGGGCCTGGAATAATTGACTTTTTCTTCGTTGCTCAAACTGATCGACCGGTCGCTCTCCACCAAAACATGGTAATCGGGGGGGGCAAAATAGATAACTCCGGGTTGTAACAGTTCCTTTTCCTCGGCTTCTTTCACCCTTAAACTGCACAAACGGTCGAAATAGGTTACAATAAATGAATCGGATGAAGCACTGATATGCTGCACAATAAGAATCGGAACAGGCAGCGCGGCATTCAGCATGGGCAATATTATTCCAAGTGCATCCAACCCACCCGCCGAGGTTCCGATTACTATGGCTTCGTATGGTAATATTATCTCCATTCTGTATTCATCGCATGTTTTGCGCTCAATATTTTTTTCTGAATATTTTCCACTTGGCAACAATGGGTTCAAAAATATCCTTGTGAGGCGAAAAGGTGATGCTCTCTTTGGAGCCCAGACATAAAAAGCCGCCAGGGACCAGACTGTCACGGAATAACCCGACAACCTTGTCCTGCAAATTTTTATTGAAATAAATCAGTGTATTGCGGCACATAACCAGGTTCATCTCTCCGAATACACTGTCGGTTACCAGATTATGATCAGCAAAAACCACATTGTCTTTCAAGATTTTCTTCAGTATGGCAGAATCATACCGGGCATTGTAATAGTCAGAAAATGAACTTTTTCCGCCCGATTTTATGTAGTTACGGGTATATTCCTTCATCTGAGTGGCAGAATATATTCCTTCCCTGGCCTTCTGAAGTACCGACGGATTGAAATCCGTTGCATAAATCTGAGTCCGGTTTAGCAACCCTTCCTCCTTCAGTAGTATTGCCATGGAGTATACTTCTTCTCCGGTGGAACAACCTGCATGCCAGATTTTTATGAATGGATAGGTCTTTAATACCGGTATCACCTGCTCGCGGATCGACAGAAAAAACTCCGGATCCCGGAACATTTCAGTGGTATTGATGGAAAGGTCCTGCAATATCAGGTGAAAGAACGATTCGTCATATAATACCCTTTGCTGAAGTTCGGAAATGCTTTTTATCCCCGATAAGCCAAGCCGGTGCAGGATTCGTCGCTTGGCATGGGCCTTCCCGTAATCCCGGAAATCATATCCATACCGTTGATAGATACCCTCAAGCAGCAGGGTAATCTCAATGGCCTCAGGATCCTGCGCCAATGTATCTTCGTTTAGTTCTTGTAAAGCCATACCCGAAGCATTGATATTAACTTTTCGGAATCAATAGGTTTAGTAAGGTAATCACTGGCACCTGCCCGGATGCATTTTTCACGGTCACCCGGCATCGCCTTGGCCGTGAGCGCAATGATAGGCAATTTGCGAAATTTCGCATCCTTTCTGATCTCTTCCATGGCCTCGTAACCATTCATCTCCGGCATCATGATGTCCATGAGAATCAGGTCGGCTCCGCCTGACTTTAACTTGTCAATACCGTCGCGCCCGTTTTTCCCCACATGGATCCGAAGTCCCATGTCTTCGAGCAGACTGGTCAGGGCGAACACATTGCGCATATCATCATCCACGATCAGGATGGTTTTGTCTTTCATCACATCCTCCTTCGGATGAAGGTTTCGGAGCATCTTTTGCTTCTCAGCAGGCAGATTGGCTTCCACCTGGTGTAAAAACAGGGTGGTTTCAGCCAGTAACCTTTCGGGCGATTTAATTCCCTTGATAATGATCCTGTCAGAATAGGACTGCAATTTCTGCTCTTCCTCGCGGGTCAGTTCCTTACCGGTATAAATGATCACCGGCATTTTATGGGCATCATTTCTTTTTCCGATTTTCTGAAGCAAATCATACCCGGTCATGTCTTCCAAACCCAGATCAAGAATCATTGCGTCGAAAGATTCGTTTTTTAACAGTTCCAATGCTTCCTGTCCCTTGCTTGCCGAAACAATGCTGATATTCTCCTCACCAATCAATTCATTGATGCTGAGCCTCATGGCTGCATCGTCTTCCACAACCAGTAATTTCTTCAAAGGTTTGGAGATCAACCCTTCGATCTTGTCGAATGCATCATTGATCTGATTTACCGTGACAGGCTTTTGCAGGAATCCAATGGCTCCCTTTTTGAGGGCTTCCAGACTTTTATCCGAGCCCGACATGAAATGTACCGGAATATGGCGTGTATGTGGATTCTCCTGCAATCGTTTCATGACTTCCCAACCATCGATTCCCGGTAATCCGATATCCAGAATTATCGCGCTGGGGTTATAGTAATCAGCATAATGCAAGCCGGTTTCACCATTAGGCGCAATCATGCATTTGAAATTTTTTTCATGTGCCAGGTCATAAATGATCTGGGCAAACGAAACATCATCCTCAATAATCAACAGGAAAGTATCTCCTTTTTTAATGTTCTTCCGGTCATCATCTACTGAATAATCTTCAATACCCATAGAGCTGTCGTGATCCTTAACCGGCTCTTCGTAACGAACATTTTCCTGCTTGTTTACTCTCGGTTCTTCGATCGGGATTTCCGGAAGGTTGGTGTGTATATGCTTGACTTCCTGTGCAATATTTACCGGGATAACCAATTGGAAAACGCTCCCTTGACCGGGATCGCTGTGGAGCAGGATATCGCCTCCCATCATCCGGGCAAAATTGCGTGAAATAGCGAGGCCGAGACCGGTGCCACCAAATTTTCTTGAGGTTGTACCGTCAGCCTGCCTGAATGCATCGAATATCTCCTTCTGTTTATCCCTATGGATTCCGATTCCTGAATCTGTAACCGAGAACAACAACAGGTCGGTCCGGTTCTGAAATTTTGGTGGGAGTGCTTCTGTCCGGCCAGGTTTGCTGATCAAAACCCCGATGGATCCATTCTCAGTGAACTTTATTCCGTTGGCAATCAGGTTACGGAGTATCTGTCCAAGCCGCAGGGTGTCGTTCATGATATCCCTGGGCAGGTTGTCTTCCATTTTCAATTCCAGTTTTAATCCCTTCTCCTCGGCAATCGGAAGAAAAGTCTCCTTAAGGTCGGCCAGTAAAGCTGTCAGCTCAATAGGTTCAGAATGCAAGTCTACCTTCCCGGATTCAATTTTTGCCAGATCAAGGATTTCATTGATCAGGACGAGCAGGTTTTCGCCGGAGGATTTTATCGTCTCCGCTGATTTGATCTGTTTTTCATTCAGGTTTTGCGGCTTGTTCTGGGCCAGGATCTGCGACAGAACAAGAATGCTGTTCAACGGAGTGCGCAATTCGTGCGACATATTAGCGAGGAACTCTGATTTATAGGTGCTTACCTGTTCCAACTCGCGGGCTTTATCTTCAATATCCTGCCGGGCCTTCTCCAGTTCGTCATTTTTCTTCCGAAGTGATTCGCGCTGATTTTCAATGGCTTTTGTGCGTTCCGATAATTCTTCGTTGGTTACTCTCAACTCTTCCTGCTGTGATTGCAGGTTTTCCTTCGATGCTTCAAGTTCGCGCGTTTGAGCTTCAAGCTCCTCATTAGATTGCCGCAGTTCTTCCTGCTGAACCTGCAATTCTTCATTTGACTGCCGCAATTCTTCCTGCTGCACCTGAAGTTCCTGCATCAGTTTCTGTTGTGTTTCAAGTAGCTCCTGCAGGGCAGACCTGTTTTTTGATGCCTGAATAGCTATTGCGATGGATTCCGAAATCAGGCCAATGTATTCGGTTGACCTCTCATCAAACGGTTTCAGGCTCCCCAACTCAAGAACTCCTTCCACAACCTTGTTATATTCACACGGAACGAGCATCAAAAATCCCGGTCTCTCCTTGCCGAGTCCGCTGTAGATGTCGAGATAGTTTTCCGGCACATCTTCGATGATCCTGGCCTTACGGTCCAGAACCACCTGACCGATCAACCCCTCACCGGGCTTGAAAATCCTGGATTTCGCCTGCTCAGTGTTCACTGCATATCCACCGATAAATCCGATGGAGTTACGGCTGTCAAAAACGAAAAGTGCCGATGTCAGGGCATTCATCTGTCGGGCCACCAGACTGCTGATTTTGCCTCCCACGCTTTCCAGGTCCATATCGCCCTGAATTTCAGCGTTGAGTTCATTCTGCCCCGACTTGATCCACCTGTCACGGTCGTTTTTGATTTTTGCCTGTTTCAGGCTTGCTGTCATTTCATTCAACGCAATGGTCAGCTCATCCTTGCCGGATCTGGGCTGCAGGGCATTCTCAAAATCCCCCCTGGCCACCCGCTTGGCCTGTTCAACCTGCTCGAGGAGAATGAGTTTCATTTGCCGGTAGGAGTCTGTTAATTGGCCGATTTCGTCGTCCGACTGATATTCACTTTCACCGGAAAGGTCACCAACTGCCATGCTTTTCAAATGTTCCCTGATCTCCATAACAGGTTTGGTTACCATTCCGGCAATAGCTTTTGATAATAGAATAATCAGCAATCCCAGAATGAGAACCAACAGAATGACAGCCAGTTTTAATGAATTAATGGTGGTAAGGCTGATCTCCTTTACAGCCTTAGCGTAATTGTTCTCCTCATCGGTCATTGTTTTTAATGATCCGGTCAGACTTTGCATGAGACTATCTGATGATAGAACTTCTTCTTCCTTTCTCGTCTGAAAACCCTTGAATGCTTTATCTATTTCCTGAGCTATCTTATATGCGCTGCCGGCTGCTTTTGCACTCTCATTGAGGGCATCGATTCTCAATATATAAAAGAGGTGCATCCTTCTGACCAGCAATCGGGCGTCCTTTGAAGTGGCTTGTTTTCCATCCATGACAGCCATAAGTTCATCACTTTCAGCAACCGCTGCACCATAGGTTCTTACAACTTTATCCACAATTTGATTGAAGTTGTAGTTTTTACCTTTAAAGAGAATATCAGGATTCTTAAATAAATTCAGTTTGTCATTTGCTTGATCAAGTTCTTCAATGGCGGCGCTAAGTTTAGCTTCATCCTTATCTGCTCTGTATTGATAAAACCATTCCAGGCTCGTGTGATAATCCATCATGTAGTCCCTTTGAGCGATCAGCATGATATTGACCACTTTGGTGGTTTTAATCAGGTAGTTTGAGGTAAATCCCAGAATAATCAGGGCAAGTAAGGCAACACCAATCATCAGATTTAGTTTCCCCTTGATCCTGAGGTTTTTTAACCAGTTTTTCATTGCTTTTCAGCTTATGGATTTAAGGTGGGATGTTCCTGATAGTAGATTTTGGCTTCGGCAATGATTCTGCCGAGTTCGGCCAAAAGCTTTATGATACTAAGATCATTTTGCTGGTGGGCGGCCTCGCTCAGTTCTTTCAGAACAGGCAATGCCTGATTGATGGAGAGATTTCCCACCAATCCTTTCAGCTTATGCGCCTGATCAGCAAGTTCCGGATAATTCCGGTTGTCAAATTCTTTGGCCAGGGTAGCAAGCCGTTCATCACTCGACTGGAAAAACATATCCAGCATCTGGACAATAAACTCACGGTTACCGGAGACCCGATCCAGTAACTGATCAAATTGGATAGGGTTCGTCATATGATTTGATTATCTGAGTTCAAACGGGTAAGTTTCTCAATCAGGAAGTATAATTCATTGGGCTTGAATGGCTTGGTAATATAATCATCCATACCGCAGCTAATAGCCTTATCGATATCGTTTTTCATGGCATGGGCCGAAAGAGCAACTACCGGCACTGTTTTCAGTCCTTTAAGTGTTTCATATTCACGTATTTTTCGGGTTGCTTCCATCCCATCCATCTCGGGCATTTGTATGTCCATCAGCACCAGATCATACTTTTTCTCCTGAAACCGCTGCACCGCTTCAAGCCCGTTGACCGCACAATCAATTTTCCAGTTTTTCAGCTGTATAAAACCTACAGCCAGCTTGGTGTTGATCGGGTTATCTTCGGCAAGCAGGATATGCAGTGTTCTTGAAACGGGAGTTTCGATGATATCCTGCTGATCGGGCGAAATGTTCGGTATTGACTTTTTAAGATGTTCATTCAGGGTGGCTTTAATATCCCTGGGAAATAGGGGTTTGCGAAGTATGGCGAACAAACCGCGGCTTAAAATATCGTCACGGTCGAGATTTACTGTACTCGGGGCCATAACGATAACCGGAATATTTTTATGATTTTTCAGCGCCCTGGGCAATTCATCATACAGGCTTTTCCCATCGGTAGTCAATACCCCGGAATCAACAATAATAAGATTTTGATTCGTTATTGCCGGGATCAATTTTACCGTATCCACAACCGGTTGTACCGAGATTTCGTAAACCAGGGGGAGTGTATCAAATATTGCCTCTGCAGCTTTTGACCCCTGTCGGGATTTCTCAATAATCAGTACCGGGGAATAGCGTTCAATACTTCCAATTGCCGATTGATCATGTGTTCCGGTGTCGCTGGACCTTTTAAAGGGAATTCTGAAAAAGAAACTGGATCCTTTTCCATGGTCACTTTCCACGCGGATATCGCCTTTCATCAGATCCAGCAATTTACGTGTTATGCTGAGCCCCAGCCCGGTACCTCCAAACCTGCGGCTGGTAGAGGCTTCGGCCTGCTGGAATGACTGGAACAGCTGATCCAGCCTGTTTTTTGGAATTCCGATACCGGTATCCGAAATCACAAATTGAAGGATAACGGATTGGTCAGTGGTTGCTTCAATATCCGCCTCTATGAGGATTTCACCGGCCTCGGTGAATTTGTATGCGTTTGAAAGCAGGTTGAGAATGATCTGACGGAAACGGGTGGGATCACCCATTACCTCGTTGGGAATGGCAGGATCAATTTTACAGATCAACTCGAGGTTCTTTTCATATATCTTAATGGAAAGCATCCTCACCACACGCTCAATCACCTCGATCGGATTAAACGGAATCGATTCAAGCTCAACCCGTTCAGCTTCAATCTTCGACAAGTCAAGAATTTCATTCAAAATCTCCAGCAGGGATTCCCCGGATTGCCTGATGGTTTCGATGCGCTCCTTCTGCTGCGGTGTGGAAGTCTCTATTAAAGCAAGATCGGCCATGCCGATGATACCATTGAGCGGGGTCCGGATCTCATGGCTCATGTTAGCCAGAAATTCACTTTTTGCCCGGTTGGCTTCTTCAGCGGAATCGCGGGCCTTCTCAGCTGTTTTCCAGGCATCCCGGATGCTCTCTTCATTCTGCCGTAATTTTTTCCTCGATTCGATCAGCTCCGATATGGTGGTTTCCAATTTCCGGGTGATATTTTCAAGAGCCTGCTTCTGCTGGTGCAGATCGATAAATACCCTGACTTTGGATTTAAGTATCTCAGGTTCAATCGGCTTGAACAAATAATCAACTGCTCCGGATTCGTATCCCTGGAAAATATGCTTTGATTCTTTACTGATTGCGGTTACGAAAATGATCGGAATATTCCGGGTGCGTGAACTTCCCCTGATCAGCTCGGCAGTTTCAAAACCATTCATTCCGGGCATCTGAACATCAAGCAGGATAAGAGCAACCTCCTGATCCAGGAGAATTCCAAGCGCTTCATTGCCTGATCTGGCCGTGACTATATGTAAATCAGGACTTTCAAGCAATGCCTCCATGGCAAAAAGATTCTCCTCCCGGTCATCGACAATCAGAATCTTAACTGGTAAATTTTCGATCATATTTTCTGAAATCTCAATTCAATTGGCCCTGTCGAAATTAGCTAAAAATCGGAGGGTATGAGCGCTGTTCGGGTTTTTTTGATGAACGTAATTCTCTGACTTTTCTTGATTTGACTGATGAAAAGGCTACTTTCGCAGGGTCAAAAAAGTGAAATATTGAAATGGGGGTTGTATTGGGCTGGATATCAGAGCATTGGGTAGAGGTTGTAGCAGCATTGGTGAGTTTTACCTACATCATTCTTTCGGTAAAACAAATAATCTGGCTCTGGCTCTTTGGAATTCTTTCTGCATTATTGTATGCATGGGTTTATGCCCATTCGGGATTGTATGCCGGGATGGCTTTGCAGGCCTATTATACAGTTATTAGTATATATGGTTGGTTCCACTGGAAGTCGAAACGGAACGGTAATGATTCTTCCGTGGGTTTGCCGGTAGTTCGGATCAGCCGCCGTTTACTGTTTACAATGATCGGGATATGGTTCATTGTGTGGATGGTTGTCAGTTATATCCTCAGCCAATATACCGATTCTACCATCCCGTATTGGGACGGTTTCACTGCTGCCGGAGGGATCGTGGCCACCTGGCTGCTGGCCCGCAAGGTTCTCGAACAATGGCTGTTCTGGATATTCATCGATCTTGTATCCATTGGTTTGTATTTGTGGCAGGAGCTTTATGTGACCACTGTCCTGTTCTGCGTATATGTGGTAATGGCAATTTTGGGTTACAGAGAATGGAGAAAAACATGGCAGAAAACAGTTTAACCCGAATGTTCTTTATTACCGGTGCTGAATCCACCGGTAAGAGCAGTCTCACAGAGGCGCTGGCCAAACACTATGGGGCCATTGGAGTTCCTGAATATGCCCGCACCTATCTCGAATCCCTCAATCGTCATTATGAATATGCTGATGTTGAGTTGATTGCGCGTAAACAGATTGATCTAATCAAACAGAATAGAAATAATCCCCTGGTATTTTTTGACACCTGCCTGATCATTCTTAAAGTTTGGTTTCGCGAGGTTTACAATGATGTGCCTGCCTGGCTCGAAGAGGAGATTCCGAGGGCAGGGCAGGGGATTTACCTCTTGTGTGAAACAGATCTGCCCTGGCAGTATGATCCCCTGCGCGAGAATCCGCATCGGAGGGAATATTTATCGGAACAGTATGAACAAGAATTGAATGCAGCAGGATTTTCCTATTTTCGGGTGTTCGGAACAGGTCAGGAAAGAGTTCAGCATGCAATAGAAATAATAGATCGGGTACTCATATGTTAGACGAAAAATTTTACATGGTTGCCAAAACCTTTCAGGGTCTTGAAGATGTTTTGGCTCAGGAAATCAGGGGACTGGGTGTGCAGGATATCGAGATACTGAATCGTGCCGTGCGGTTCAGGGGCGATCTGAAAGTTCTGTACGCCGCAAATTACCGGTTAAGAACTGCTCTGAAAGTACTTGTCGAAGTGGATACTTTCCCGGCTAAAAACGACTTCGAATTATATCTGGGAATCCAGAAAATCGACTGGGTCAGGTTCCTCGAACCCTCTATGTCGATGGCCGTTGAGTGCGTTCTTTTCTCCGACCATTTTTCACACAGCCAGTTCATCGCGCAACGTACCAAGGATGCTGTGGTTGACCAATTCCGCGACCGCACCGGGAAGCGTCCGAGCGTGGACCGCGAAAACCCTGATTTGCTGATTTCAATACATATTCAGGATACAAAAGTCAATGTTTTACTTGACAGCTCGGGAGGATCCCTGCATAAGCGCGGCTACCGGTCGGCCATGCACCAGGCTCCAGTTAATGAGGTTCTTGCGGCCGGTTTACTGCTGCTCGCCGGTTGGGAGGGGAAAGGAAATCTCATCGACCCCATGTGCGGGTCCGGGACCTTTCTCATTGAGGGTGCCATGATTGCCCTGAATATCCCGCCGGGCACTTTTCGCCAGAATTTCGGGTTCGAGAAATGGAAAAACTTCAATCCTGACTTGTTTACAGAAGTCGCTGATCAGGTGGAGGAAAATCTTCAATTCAAAAACCGGATTATTGGTTCAGATAAGTCATCAAAAGCTCTTTTACTTGCCCGCGAGGGTATTCACCGGTCATTCCTGGATAAGAAAATCGAGCTGGTACATGATTCAATTGAGAATTTTGTACCTCCGGCCGGCGGTGGAATGATGATCACCAATCCTCCCTACGACGAGCGGCTCAAAATTGAGGATATCATGGGCTTATACCGGATGATCGGCGACCGGATGAAGCATCATTATAAAGGATATCAGGTGTGGATCTTCAGCGGTAACCCGGATGCGCTGAAATCAATCGGATTGCATCCTGCCAAGAAAATTCCGATGCTCAATGGTTCTATTGAATGTTCATTCCGCCGGTACGATATTTATGAGGGAAGCATTAAAGCCAAATACCAGAAACCCCTGATCAGAAAAAAATGAAGAAATTGATATTCACCGGCTTACTGCTTGCCGGCCTTTTTATTATACGCATTTCAGCACAGCAGCTTACGATCGAACAGGCGGTTTCACAGGCGGGATTATACCCGTCGCGCCCGGCATTCGTTTGGGGCGGACCTTCCGGCGGATTCCTTCAGGTGAAAAACGGTTCGCTGATTTCTACCCAGGCAAAATCCGGTAAGGAATCGGTTATTCTTGTCCGTGAAGATTTTAATGCCATTCTCCAGGCATCCGGAGTGCCCCCCATGCAATCCCTGTCGTTGCCCGAGGTTCTCCCCTCCGGAACTTTTAGATTTACAAAAGGTTCATTTATTGTAGATTACGATTGGAGTCAGAAGAAGGTGACCGGCTTGTTCACCGTTCCGGAAGGCTCAAACAACCTGATTATGTCCCCGTCCGGCACCCTGGCGGCCTATACATCAGGTCAGAATATTTTTATTGCAGATAATGCCGGAAAAAAAACTCAGGTAACCAACGACAGTGAGTCCGGAATTGTCAACGGACAAACCGTTTCCAGAAATGAATTCGGAATTAATTCGGGATTGGTCTGGTCGACAAAGGGTTCATTACTGGCATTTTATCGTAAGGATGAAAGCAAGGTTACCGAATACCCGCTGGTTAATGTTACCTCCACCCCGGCCAGTGCTGAAATGGTGCGATATCCGATGGCTGGCGGCCAGAGTGAAGTTATCCGGGTCGGAATTTTCAATCCCGCCAACAACAGCACCATTTTTCTGGATGAACAGTCATTCGGTGACGATCGCTATATCACCAATATTTCATGGGATCCGTCGGAGTTTTATCTGTATGCTGCCGTATTAAACCGCGAACAGAATCATATGCTTCTCAATCAATATGATGCAAAAACCGGCAGGAAAGTAAAAACGCTTTTCGAAGAAAAATCTGATAAGTATGTTGAGCCCCTGAATGGGATGGTCTTTAACCCTGCTGATCCGACGCAATTTATCTGGCAAAGTCAGCGTGATGGGTTTAGGCACCTGTATTTGTACCGGACCGATGGATCGCTCATCAGGCAGCTGACCCAGGGACAATGGATTGTAACTGATTTCATCGGCTTTGACCCACGTGGGAGATATATTTATTTCCGGGCAACCGATCCGAGTCCGCTTGAGAGACAGGTGTATCGTACCGAACTTAAAACGGGCAACCGTATCAAACTATCGCAGGATGCCGGTACCCATGATGTATTGATCAGTCAGGATGGTAAATTTTCAATTGACTCCTATTCCAGTTATACCGTTCCGCGCAAGGTTCTGCTCCGTGAAGTCGGGCAGCAGGAATCCAAAACAATTTTTGAGGCTCCGAATCCGCAGGCCGGCATGAAAATGGGACAATACCGTTCTTTTTCCATCAAGGCAGCGGATAAAAAAACCGATCTGTACGGATACCTGGTACTTCCGGCCGACATGGATTCTTCCAAGAAGTACCCGGTGGTGGTTTATGTATACGGGGGGCCGCATGCTCAGCTGGTTTTGAATTCCTGGATGGGCGGAGCCTCAGGTTGGCAGCACTATATGGCTCAGCAGGGGTTCATTTCCATGACGCTGGATAACCGCGGTTCCGAAGCCCGGGGCCGTGATTTTGAACAGGTGATACACCGCAATCTTGGCAAGGCTGAAATGAGCGACCAGATGGAAGGCATCAACTATCTGTTTTCATTACCCTATGTGGATTCTAACCGGATAGGCGTTCATGGATGGAGTTATGGAGGGTTCATGACTACCTCGCTGATGCTCAATTATCCTGATATATTCAAGGTGGGCGCGGCAGGCGGACCGGTTATCGACTGGAAATATTATGAAGTGATGTACGGGGAGAGATATATGGATATGCCTGCGGAAAACCCGGATGGATATGAATTGTCGTCCACCCTTCAGCGTGTTAAAAATCTGCGTGGCAGGCTGATGCTGATACATGGAGATAACGACTCAACCGTGGTGTGGCAGAACTCCCTGATGTTTGTGCGAAAATGTGTTGAAGAAGGTAAGTTGATCGATTACATGGTTTATCCTCAGCATGCACATAATGTGCGGGGTAAGGACCGGGTTCACCTGATGCGAACTGTTACGCGCTATTTTCGGGACAATCTCTGATTTAACTGATTGTTTTGGCGTATTCGGCCAGTTCCCTGCCTGTTACCGTCACCTGTTCAATAAACCGATCCACAAGGATCGGGTATTGTTCCTGATCTTTGCCGGCTTTCGCGGTTAATTCCAAGGTTTTCAAATCGGTTGCCAGTGCGTCCATTCCCATCACCGCGACAGAGGATTTTGCCTTGTGGGCAAGCGCCCCGAGTGCCGGTAAATCTCCGTTTTTAAGATGCGCGGCGAGGCCTTCGGTGAATTCAGGAAGCTGATCGATAAATATTTGAATCATCTCGACAATCAAATCATTGGTACCCATTGCCATACTTTCGAGGTAGGTTAGATCGGCATAGGTGAATTTTACTGCCATAACAGATTGGATTATTTATGGGGTGAAGTTAATTAAAACCCGATATTAGTCATGAATTTTCTCTTGCGAATGGCCTATATTTGTAAGAATACCAAACTTAAAAAATATTGAATATGACCCCTAAGATAACTCCTTTTACCCATTTCCATCAATCGATGGGGGCTCGTATGGAGTCCTTTGCAGGATACCTGATGCCTATCGAATATGCCGGTATAACCGCTGAACACATGCAGGTTCGTGAAAAACTGGGTGTTTTTGATGTATCCCATATGGGTGAATTCTGGGTAAAAGGCCCGAAAGCTTTTAACTTCGTTCAGAAAATGACCACCAACGATGTTGCCGCACTGTTCGATGGTAAGGTTCAGTACAGCTGCTTCCCTAACGGCAAAGGCGGTATTGTTGATGATCTCCTGGTATACCGCGTAAATCCTGAAACCTATTTGCTGGTTGTTAATGCAGCTAATATCGAAAAAGACTGGAACTGGTGTGCTGAGCATGCTGCTGAAATGGGTCTCGAGGTGGGTAAGGAAATTTATAATGCATCTGATGAAATTGCCCAGCTGGCCGTTCAGGGCCCTCTCGCTTTGAAAGCAATGCAAAAGCTTACTTCAGAGAGTGTTGAGGATATGGAATACTATACTTTTAAAAAGATTCCGTTTGCCGGAATCAAGGAAGTGATATTCGCCACCACCGGCTATACCGGATCAGGCGGATGCGAAATTTATTGCGCAAATGAAGATGCTGAGGTTCTCTGGAATGCGGTAATGGAAGCCGGTGAGGAATTCGGAATAAAACCCATCGGACTCGGTGCCCGGGATACCCTTCGCCTGGAAATGGGCTACAATCTGTATGGCCATGATATTAATGATGAAACTTCCCCTATTGAAGCCGGGTTGGGCTGGATTACGAAATTTGTGGAAGGGAATGACTTTATCGACAGACCATTACTGGAAAAACAGAAGAATGACAAACCTACCCGCTGTTTGAAGGGATTTGTAATGATGGAGCGCGGAATTCCACGCCAGCATTATAATATCGTTAATGCAGCCGGTGAAGTTATTGGTGAGGTTACCTCCGGCACCCAGTCACCAATCCTGCAGAACGGAATCGGCATGGGTTACGTTAAGTCAGATTATTCAAAGCTCGGTACAGAAATCTTTATCCAGGTCCGAAACCGGAATCTTAAAGCTCAAATCACAAAGACACCATTCATAACAGTAAAATAGTCAAACCTGAAAAAATCAAAATCATGAGAAAATATATTTTTAATGCAGGACCGTGTATTCTGGCCGATGTGGTGCGGGAAAATACAGCCAAAGCCGTTATTGAATTGGGTACCAGCGGCCAGTCGATTATGGAAGTTTCCCACCGGAGTAAGGATTTTGAGGCCATCATGAAAGAAACCAGCGATCTCTTAAAGGAAATTCTCGAAATCCCTGAAGGATATTCCGTACTGTTTCTCGGAGGCGGAGCCAGTCTGCAGTTTGCCATGATACCCTTTAATTTTCTGAACACAAAAGCTGCTTACCTGAACACAGGTACCTGGGCCAGTGGTGCCATCAAGGAAGCCCGTTTGTTCGGCGAAGTGAATGTTCTGGCATCATCCGAGGATAAAAATTTCAGCTACTATCCTAAAAATTATACCATTCCAACGGATGTGGATTATTTCCATATCACAACTAACAATACCATTTTCGGGACCGAAATTCTGAAAGATATCGATTCACCGGTACCCTTGATCGCTGATATGTCGTCAGATATCCTCAGCAGACCAGTTGATGTTTCGAAGTACGATCTGATCTATGGCGGAGCTCAGAAAAATATGGGACCCGCCGGTGTTACCGTCGTTATCATCAAAAATGAAATGCTTGAAAGGGTTACCCGGAGCAATATTCCAACCATGCTGAAGTATCGCGTGCATGTTGAGAATGATTCCATGAAAAACACTCCTCCCTGTACTGCTATATTTACCGTAAGAGAGGTGCTGAAGTGGGTTAAATCTCTGGGCGGACTGAAAGAGATGGATCGCAGGGCTCAGGAAAAAGCTGATCTGTTGTACAATGCCATTGATGAAAGCAAAGTTTTCGTGGGAACAGCTGCCAAAGAGGATCGTTCCAGAATGAATATCTGCTTTGTCATGAAAGAAGGCTACCAGGATAAGGAAGCTGATTTCCTCGCACTGACTTCTTCAAAAGGTGTTGTCGGGATCAAAGGTCACCGGTCAGTTGGTGGTTTCAGGGCATCCTGCTATAATGCACTGGAATTGGAAAGCGTACAGGTTCTGGTCAATGCAATGAAGGAATTTGAAAAGGCCATTCTGTAACCAAATAACATACAGTATGAAAAAAGTATTAGTTGCCACTGATAAGCCATTTGCACCGGTTGCCCTGAAGGGAATCCGTGAAGTGGTTGAAAATGCTGGTTATACATTGCTACTGCTGGAGAAATATACAGCACCCGAACAATTGTATGAGGCGGTTAAGGAGGCGGATGCAATTATCATCCGGAGCGACCTGGTTACCCGGGAAGTTCTGGAAGCCGGAAAAAACGTGAAAATTGTTGTCCGCGCAGGTGCCGGCTATGATAATGTTGATCTGGCTGCCGCTACCGAAAAGGGAGTCGTTGTGATGAATACCCCCGGCCAGAATTCAAATGCAGTTGCCGAACTGGCACTTGGCATGATGGTGTATGGCGCACGGGGATTCTTCAGCGGAAAATCAGGTACTGAGCTGAAGGGTAAAAAGTTAGGCATTCATGCTTTTGGAAATGTTGGTAAATATGTTGCCGCTATCGCCAAAGGTTTTGGTATGGATGTGTATGCTTTTGATCCTTTTGTCCCGAAGCATGATATCGAGGCCAGCGGGGTGAAATCGGTTGATACTGCCGAAGATCTGTATAAAACCTGTCAGTATGTTTCCCTCCACATGCCTGCCAACGATAAAACAAAAAAGTCGATCAATGCCGCCCTGCTTTCACTGATGCCCAACGACGGGGTTATTGTCAACACTGCCCGTAAAGAGGTTATCGACGAAGAAGCCCTGATGCAAGTAATGGAACAAAAGCCTAAATTTCAATACCTGAGCGATGTAGCTCCGGATGCCGCTGAAGCTTTCCAATCCAAATTTGCCGGCAGATTCTATTCGACTCCTAAAAAGATGGGTGCCCAAACGGAGGAAGCCAATACTAATGCAGGTATTGCCGCCGCCGAACAAATCAGGGACTTTTTCGAAAAGGGCGACAAAAAATACCAGGTAAACAAATAGCCCCCGACAACCGATAACTGACAACAGACAACAGACAACCGACAACATTCTTCCATGGCCGTACTTAAACCTTTTCAGGGCGTTCGCCCTCCAAAATCCATTGCTCATCTCGTAGCATCGCGCCCGTATGACGTATTGAATTCCAACGAAGCCCGCGCTGAAGCGGCCGGTAATGATAAGTCATTACTGCACCTGATCAAGCCGGAAATCAATTTCACCCCTGCCATTGACGAACATGAACCTGCAGTGTATGCCAAAGCTGCTGAAATGTTTGAACTCTTCCAGTCAAAAGGCTGGTTGCTTCAGGATGCCAAGGAGTGCTATTATATTTATGCTCAAACCATGAACGGAATCAGGCAATATGGCCTGGTTGGCTGCGCCGGAGTTCAGGATTATATCGATGGCATCATAAAAAAACATGAGCTCACCCGCCCGGATAAAGAGGAAGACCGGATGAAGCATGTTCGCATCACCAGCGCCAATCTTGAACCGGTGTTCTTTACCTATCGTGCTGTTCCTGAGATTGATCAGATCGTCGCTACCTGGGTGGACGAACATCCTGCCGAATATGATTTTACTTCTTCTGATGAAATCGGACATCATTTCTGGGTGATCGATAACGACCGGATTATTAACCGGATATCGGAACTTTTTTCCGCAGTACCTTGTACCTATGTGGCCGACGGACATCATCGCACCGCAGCAGCTGCTCTGGTGGGAAATGAGCGCCGTACCGCAAATCCAAACCATGACGGGACCGAGGAATATAACTTTTTCCTGGCCGTCCATTTCCCGGATAACCAATTGAGAATCATTGATTATAACCGGGTTGTAAAGGATCTGAACGGACTTACGGTTGATCAGCTTCTGGATAAACTGGCCCTGACTTTTTCCGTGAAAAAGATCGGATCAGAAATCTACAAGCCTTGCTGTCTGCATAATTTCGGACTCTATGTGGATGGAAACTGGTACAGTCTGACTGCCAAAGCGGGAACCTATAACGACAACGACCCGATCGGAGTTCTGGATGTCACCATCAGTTCTGATTTAATTCTCCGGGATATTCTGGGTATTCAAAATCTGAGAACAGATAAGCGCATCGATTTCGTTGGCGGAATCAGAGGTCTCGGAGAGATCCAGGGCCGCGTGGATTCCGGCGAAATGGCTGTTGCACTGGCTCTGTATCCGGTGTCGATGAAGCAGTTGATGGATATCGCCGATACCGGCAATATCATGCCGCCAAAAACCACCTGGTTCGAACCCAAACTCCGCAGCGGGCTGGTGATTCATAAAATTTAGGATACTGTTTTCTGCAGGATCTGTAGAGACGCATATATGCGTCTCTACGGCTGGGTTTCATTGGCCGTCATACGCTCCCGGAGCACGTCTGCCAATGGTACCTTGCGGATGAGTGATTCCACCCAGGCGGTAAAGTCGAAGATCCGGAGAATCTGTTTTTCAAACACATTTTGATTGATTATTGCAAATTCCTTAAGAGTTTTTTCAAGCAATTGCATACGCTTCGGACCGGAAGCAGGCAGTTCCTTACTCAGAAATTTGAACAGGAACCGCTCTATCTTAAAATCCTTTATGGTGTCGGTGGAATCGCGTTTCATCGACCGGATTTCATAACGGATCAGGTCGAAATCACCCAATTTGTATAAAATCATCAGGTTGACCAGCCGGATCGTACGGTACATGGGCAGGTAATAGTAATTCTTGCCCCGGAGGATGATCTGATTGAGGAATTTGTGCGCCTTTTGGAAATCAGATTTTCCGAAATATACCAGCGATGTATATAGGCAAAGTTCTGCCTGGCGAGCCTTGTTAAGGGTAAATAGCTTGTCAAACAATGACTCGCCGTATCGGTTGATCAATTCCATTGAGGTGTTGAAGTCTCCGGTATCAAGATGCGGGAACAGTTCATACAGAAAGATGATGCAGGTGAGATTTATCCTGAAACCTGCCGATGGGCTTTCGAGCACCCTCAGCTGGTTGATAAAATGTGCCATACCTTCATAATTCCTGATACCTCGCAGACTCTCCAGAACCCCTTCCAGAGTATGTACGTAATAGATAGGGGGATTACTCCAGAGATGCTTGTTGGTTTCAAAAAGGTTGCTCAATTCGATGTAGGAGTTTAATGCGGATTTATAATCCCCTACACTGATCAGGTAGCTGGACTGGAAAAGCTGATGGAGTTTTGTGATCTCGAAATTGTCGAGGTTCTGAGATGCAACTATACTGATTTCGCTGTAAACCAAATCGTTGAGTTCGTCTTTTTGTTTTTGCGACCGTGCATGTCCTTTATTGACTATCCGGTGCTTCAGGTTCTCATACAGGGAGGATTGTTCATTGATCTTTCTAACATATTTGAGTGCCTCGTTCAGCCTGAATTGCTTTTTTAATAAAGTCTTTTCGTTGAGGTTGGGAAAGTTTAATGCGAGCAGATAATCGAGCTCCAGTCGGCTCGCAAGTAAAAGGGCAAAATAGTTTTCGTACTTCTCCGCATTTTCGATTGTGGTCTCCAAAAGGCTAAAGCATTCATCGTACAGTGATTTTTCATACAATAATCTGGCTTTCAGTATTTTATTAAACAGGAAATAGAAACTGTCCTGCTCCTTCCTTAAATCAAGCATGGAGTCGAGAAGTAATTCATACAGATACTTGATTGTGGTTTCCATCGACGCACCGGGTCTTTCCTTCTGGTATTCCGCCAGTAGGGCCGATGTGGGCTGGTTCCTGCTTTTCTCGATGATGTCATATAATATTATATAATCGGATGCAGCCTTGCTGCGCTGTGACCGCATCCGGAATGCTTTCTTCTCGGCGAGGGACATCGAGTGGGTTAATAAAACCAGCGACTGTAGCTTGGACATGGGATTAGAATTACAGTATATTGATGAATTATGTTGCTGAAACAAAGTTGTAATATACAATGATTAAGTAATATAGTGTATCAAAGGCTAATAATTATGATGATTTGTAATTGTCGGATTGTATCAATTATTGATTTTTTTTACACTAAGCATGATTTATATTTACTTAAAATAATCTGGAACGACCATGCCATCACAA
The DNA here is from genome assembly GCA_942493265.1 of uncultured Bacteroidota bacterium. Classification (GTDB taxonomy): domain Bacteria; phylum Bacteroidota; class Bacteroidia; order Bacteroidales; family UBA12481; genus UBA12481. The sequence continues at coordinate 3,983,353 of OW818688.1, read as the reverse complement.
AAAATCGTAGTAGTAGGAAGTTGTAATACCGATATGGTTATCAAGGCCGACCGGCTTCCGGTACCAGGGGAAACAATATTAGGCGGAACCTTTTTTATGAATCCGGGAGGCAAAGGTGCCAATCAGGCTGTTGCAGCTGCCCGTCTGGGAGGTTCCGTAGCACTGATCTCAAAAACCGGGAATGATGTTTTTGGTAAACAATCAGTTATGTTGTATACCTCCGAGAATATCAAGACCGATTATGTTTTTTCCGATCCGAAGCATCCTTCCGGGGTTGCCCTCATTACGGTGGATTCAAATGGTGAGAATTGCATAGTTGTGGCTTCGGGCGCCAATGCCTACCTCACACCCTCTGATATCAACAAAGCCAGCGGCCAGTTTGAAAACTGTGAAATGGTGCTGATGCAACTGGAAATTCCAATTGAAACTGTTGAATATGTGGCTGAAATGGCACATGCCGGAAATTTCAGGGTGATATTGAATCCGGCACCGGCCAGGGCACTGTCCGACAATCTGCTGAAAAACCTCTATATGATTATCCCAAACAAAAGTGAAGCGGAAATTCTTTCCGGGATCAAGGTTTCGGATATAGAATCCGCAAAGCAGGCGGCTGATATTATCAGTGCAAAGGGTGTGGATATCGTGGTGGTAACCCTGGGTGCTCAAGGCGCCCTGATCAAGGAAGGTTCAGATTATCATTATGTTGAGGCATTTAAGGTTGATGCTTTGGATACAACCGCTGCAGGGGATACTTTTTGCGGTGCGGTTTGCGTGGGCCTGTCGGAAGGAAAATCAATTCTGGATTCGGTTAAAATGGCTTGCCGGGCTGCAGCTATCACTGTTACCCGGATGGGTGCACAGGCTTCGATCCCTTACCGTTCAGAATTGGCATCATTGGATTTGGATCAGGTAAAAAGCTCTATATGAAAACATTAAAATGGTTTACCAAACCCGGACCCGGCATGCTGTTATTGCTGCTGGCTTCCATTTTTCTGCTGGCTGCACCTGGTTTGCATGCACAGAATACTGCGCAGCAAACTGTGTCAGGAACGGTCGTTGATAATGCCAACAGTGATCCCATACCCGGAGTTAACGTTTCAGTTAAGGGAACAGCTGCAGGAACCACAACCGATGCTAATGGAAAGTATTCAATCAATGCAGCCCGCGGTGCGATCCTGCTCTTTTCATATGTCGGTTATGAGAATTTTGAAGTGTTGGTTGGGACCAGGCTGTCCCTCGATGTTCGCCTGAATGTTCAGGTTCATAACCTTGATGGTGTTGTGGTAATCGGGTATGGCTCGACCACCAAAAAGGAGGTGACAGGATCCATTGCCACTATTAAATCAAGCGATTTCAATCGTGGCAGCTATGGCGATCCGATGGGCCTGCTGCAGGGTAAAGTTGCCGGACTTACCATCGTAAAACCTGATGGCGCCGATCCTATGGCTGGATACAGGATCATGCTCCGCGGAACCAATACGCTTACATCCGGTCAGGGTCCGCTGATTATAATTGATGGAGTGGCGGGTGCCGACCTGAAAAGTATCTCCCCTGAAGAAATTGAGTCGTTCGATGTTTTAAAGGACGGAGCTGCTGCCGCTATTTATGGAACCCGCGGCTCAAACGGGGTTATCATCATTACTACGAAACGTGCAAGGGCCGGTTTAAGCAAGGTGGAATATTCCGGGCAGTTGTCATTGCAGGTTGCCCCGCGAGGGGTTCAAAACCTTTCAGCCAGTGAATTCAGACAGGCTATCGAACTTTATCAGCCCGATAAAGCCATCAATATCTATGGCGATAATGTGGACTGGTTCAGTGAAATAACCCGGGCCGTGCCGGTCAGCCATAAGCACAACATAGCCATTACCGGCGGCACCGAGAACTTTTCTCACCGCACAACAATTTTTGTGGATAATGCACAGGGCTTGCTTAACGATAATGTGTCGAACAAATATCTTCTCCGGACAAATGTCGCACAAAAGGTGATCGGCGGCCTGCTGACGCTTGATTATAACCTCAGTTATGGCATGCGCGATTATAAACCCGCTAATTATGACCTCTTCTACCAAGCTTTTATAAGAAATCCAACCAGCCCGATTTTCGACCCCTCGAATGTGTATTCCGGAGGCTATACGCGGATGGAAGGGATCGAGTATTATAATCCTGTAGCAATGCAGAGAGAACGGTCGCGGCAGGGCAAAACCACTGATGCAGTGGGTAATATGCGCGCAACTTTAAATCTTGCCGATGGATTGAAATGGGTGAATTTCCTCTCCATTGAGGAGTCCGACTGGGAGGATTTGTACTACAGAACCAAGTATTATCCAAGCATACTGGGTAAAGGCGGGGAAGCGGAGATCAATAACGGCAAGAGCAGCAATACCCAGTACGAAAGCACCCTGAATTATATCAAGTCATTCAAGGAACATAATTTTCAGGCACTTGCGGGATATTCGTTTCAGGAGCTCGTTTCCAATACCTCTTATCTGTCTAACTCCGGATTCGATTCTGATCTGTACGGGCCCCACAATATCGGCGATGGATCTGCACTGGGCGTAGGAACGGCAGAGATGGGATCCTATAAGGAAAGCAGCCGACTGATCTCATTTTTTGGCCGTGTGATGTACAATTACGATCAGAAATACCTGGCTTCAGTTTCCCTGCGCAGGGAAGGTTCTTCCAGATTCGGAAAGAACAACAAATGGGGATGGTTTCCCTCAGCCAGTCTGGGCTGGAGAATCAACAAGGAGGACTTTATGACGGACGTAAAATGGGTCAACGACCTGAAACTCCGAGTGGGTTATGGGGTAACCGGAAATCAGGATTTTGCCAATTACAAATCCCTGATCATGATGGGCACGGCCGGGAAATTCTTTTATAACGGTGAATGGATCAATACTTACCAGCCAACTTCAAACCCGAATCCCGACCTGCGCTGGGAACGTAAGCAGGAGCTGAATGCCGGACTTGATTTTGCCATCTTCAACAACAGGATCAGCGGTTTCCTGGATTATTACTATCGCTCGAGTTCAGATCTACTGTACTCCTACAATGTTTCCTATCCACCGTATATCTATCCGGTTCTGTTTACCAATGTCGGCACCATCAGCAATACCGGTGTTGAGCTGACCCTGAATGCGGTACCGGTTAAACGAAGTCTGTTTACCTGGATGACCACGGTTACATTCAGTAAAAACAGCAACAAACTGGTGAAGTTCTCCAATGATGAGTTCACCAATAAATATATTGAAACGGGCTGGCTCGGTGGTGCTTTCCCACTCAATGCCCTCAGAATAGAAGAAGGGAAATCTCTGGGTACCTTCTACGGACCGGTTTGGCTGGGAGTCGATCAGGATGGATATGACAAGTTCAAGAACGCCAATCCCATCGGAAAAGTCGATCCCAAAAACTGGGAACCGATCGGCAACGCCTATCCTTTCTGCACGCTGGGATGGAGCAACTCGGTTACCTACAGCAACTGGGACCTGAACATGTCGTTCCGCTCAAATATCGGCGGGCAGGTGCTGAACATGTACCGCCTGTATTATGAAAACTGGCAGAGCCTGGGCCGCAATATTGTTCATACACAGCTCGAGAATCCTGATTTCAAAGGGATCGGTCAATACTCTTCAAAATATGTGGAGAGTGCCTCTTTCCTGAAACTCGATAATATCTCGATTGGTTATAACCTTCCGGTCCATTCGAAATACATCTCCAAGATCCGCCTGAACGTGACGGCTCAGGATGTGTTCACGCTTTCCGCCTACAAAGGCCTTGATCCTGAGGTGAATCTGAGCGGACTTCAGCCGGGTATCGAGTACCTGTACTACTATCCGCGTACCACCACCATCACTTTTGGTGCCAATATCTTATTTTAAACAAACACAAAACCTACCATGAAAATTTTAAAATATACGATGCAGGCCATGTGTTTAACAATCGCTTTGGCTTCCTGCACCAATCTTGAAGAAGAGGTGTTTTCCGATATCCCGTTGGATAAATTCTTCAGATCAGAAAAAGATGTGCTGATGAACGCCGGACGGGCGTACACCAAGCTACAGCCGTACCCGGAGGAATTCAGTCTCTGGTCACTGAACGAAATGGCCTCCGATGAAATGGTCGCCCCCGGTCGCGATGATGGTTTCGTTTGGGACAACGGGCGTTGGAATGAGATGCATACCCATCGCATCAGCCCGACCAATAAAATTCTTACCCTGGCGTGGGAGTTCGTTTTTGAAGGGATCAGCGCATGCAATGAGGTCATCTATGAGACTGAAGAAACCGATATCACTTTCCCTGAAAAGGATCGCATTGTTGCAGAAATTAAAATTCTGCGGGCATTCCTGTATTACTGGGGAATGGATAACTGGGGTAATATCCCATTCTCCATTGACTTTACCGATAAAAACCTTCCGGAGCAAAAGGGAAGGAAATATGTGTTTGACTATATCGAGAAGGATATTCTGGATAATATGGAGAAACTGCAGGTTCAGCCCGGACCGTCCTATTACGGTCGTGTTACACAGGGCATGGCTTACACCCTGCTGGCAAAACTCTATCTGAATGCCCAGGAATGGATCGGGGAGGACAGGTTTCAGCAATCCGTAGATGCCTGTGATAAAGTTATCGCAATCAATGGCTATAAGATTGAAGATGATTACTTTGCAAACTTTAAGGTTCATAATGAAGCCTCTCTGGAGAATATCTTTGTGATCCCCATGAATTCCATCTTTACCAAAGATCACCTATACTGGTATACGCTTACGCTGAACGATGCCAGCCGGGCGACTTTCGGATTTAAGGGCCAGATGTGGGATGAGTTTATCCTGGAGCCCGGATTTCTCGATAAATATGCTGAAAATGATATCCGGCGAAACTCATTTCTCTTTGGACAACAGAAAGATAAAAACGGAAACGATATCATCATTGATGGCGTTCCGTTTATATATACCACTACAGTAGGTAATTACATGGCCCGAAAAAAATGGGAAGGCGCCCGTTGTGCAAAATATGAGTATCAGGACGGTTTAGAGTATTATACCACGGATATGGAGAATGACTTTGTGCTATTCCGTTATGCAGATGTGCTCTATACACGGCTTGAGGCGTTGTGGCGACTGGGTCGTGCCGGGGAAATGCTGAGTGATCCTGATCTTCAGAAGATCAGAACCCGTGCAGGTCTTCAGCCGTTTCAGGAATCGGATCTCACCGCGACGGAATTCCTGAATGAACTTGGAAGGGAGTTTGCCTGGGAAGGACACCGGCGTCAGGATCAGATCCGGTTCGGTACCTGGGGAAATACCTGGTGGAACAAACCGTCATCGGGTCCAAATGAAAAACTGTTCCCGATTCCGCAATCGGTGCTGGCAACCAATTCCAATCTTGTTCAAAATCCAATTTAATCCATGATAAAGAGATCAATTCTGCCGGTTATTATTCTTGCTGTCGCGCTTTCCGGCGTGAATCAAACTGATGCATACGCATTTCAGGTAAAACGGATAAAAGTGAGTGAATTGCGAGATAAGATCGAGGCGAACTGGATCGGGCAGATGATCGGTAATATTTACGGATTGCCGCATGAAGGGAAATATGTCAATGCCCCCGGCGCCGAAAGCTGGCCATACGGATATACCAAAAACCTGGATAAACTGAAACAGTACAACGGTGCTTTTTCTGATGATGATACGGATGTTGAATATATGTATCTTCTTCAAATGCAGAAGTTTGGGCCCGAACCAACCTATGCTCAACTGCGCGATGCCTGGCTGTACCATATCCGCGACCGGGTTTGGCTTGCCAACCGCGGGGCTCTCGGACTGATGCATTTCGGTTATACTCCGCCTTTCACCGGCAGCCAAAAGTTAAACCCTCACTGGTATCAGATAGATCCTCAGCTGATTAATGAGGTTTGGGCCGTTACCGCACCCGGAATGGTGAAATATTCAGCATCAAAATCCGATTGGGTAGCCCGGATAACCAGTGATGAGTGGGGTGTGGAACCTACCATCTTGTACGGTGCCATGTACTCGGCTGCATTTTTCGAACACGACATCAATAAACTGATCCAAACCGGGTTGAATGCATTGCCCCCGGGCGGCCGTTTTGCTGCAACAGTGCGGGACATGATAGCATTGCATGCAAAATATCCTACCAACTGGAAGGCTGCCTGGAAGGATATGGCACAAAAATATTATGTTGATGAGCCGGATCTGACCAAGACCATCTGGAATGCCAACCTCAACGGCGCATGCGCCATTCTGGGCATGCTGTATGGCGGCGGGGATTTTCAGCTTACCCTGGATCTGTGCTGTGCCCTGGGTTTTGATGCCGACAACCAGGCTGCAACGGTTGCGGGCTTGCTCGGCGTGATCAATGGAATGAAAGGATTGCCGGAAAACCTGTATCTGCCGGTAGCCGGATGGAAAGAACCATTCAACGACAACTATGTTAATATTACCCGGTACGACCTTCCTGACGCAAAGATTTCTGATATCGTAGACCTCACCCTGAAGGAAACCATTGACCTGGTGGTGAAAAAGGGAGGCAAAATCAGCGGCAAATCCGGCAGAGAGGTGCTCACAATCAATACGAATGCCGTTTACAATGCTCCGGTGGAGTTTTACATCGGGCCGCTGCCCAGGATGGAAATTGGCAAGAAAGTGGATTTTGATTTTTATACCGATGCCAATAAAGATTACAACTGGAGCCTGATTTCCGGACAAATGCCGGCTGGTCTCACTTTTTCAAATGGGAAACTCTCCGGGATGCCGAAAACTGCCGGATATTCAAAAATTACCCTGCAACTCGATAATGGGAAAGAAAAAATAACCAGGGATTTTACCCTCCTGGTGCGGTCCGCCAATATTGCACCCACAGCCGATACCATTCTGGCCAACGTTCAGCAGCTCAATGAAAGCGTGCTGGACTCCTGCTGGTATACATTCGGTAAATCCATGTATGCCAAAACAGTGGATGTGATCAACGACGGCAAAGTGGCTGGTGCCGGTTCTGTTTTTTACAGCCTGGCTGCAAAAACCAGGATACCGAAAGTGGACTATTATGGTTTTGGCTGGGATGTACCGCAGAAAATCAGCATGCTGGCCTTTCATACCGGATGCCTCGAGGAATTCGGAGGATGGTTTACTTCGCTGAATGTGCAATATCTGGATGAAGTTGGTCAGTGGAAGCCGGTCCTGGGGACCAGGGTAGATCCTCCGCTTCCGAAAACCGACATCGTATTCTTTCAACCTCACTTCGTTGAATATGTGATCACTTTTGACCCTGTCGAAACCAGAGCCATCAGAATCATCGGAGATGCCAAAATTCAGGATCACTGGAATAAATATACTAAACAGGTTTCCGGTTTTACTTCCATAACTGAACTGAGTGTTTATCGCTAAAATAATGATAAATAATGAGTTGTAATATTTTACGGTTCTTTTCATCTGTCCTTTCCGTTACCGCAGGATTGGTTTTTATGGCTAGCTGCAATGCCGGTTCGAATAATGATCAACCGGCAACCGCAACCACATTTACCCGGTCGCAGCTGCAGGACAAAATCAAAGGCGGATGGGCGGGACAAACGATCGGTGTGGTGTATGGAGCTCCCGTGGAATTTAAGTATCAGGGATCCATTATTCCGGATTATCAGAATATTCCATGGCGCGAAGGCTATGTGAAATACTGGTGGGACAAAAAGCCCGGGTTATTCGATGATATTTATACCGACCTGAATTTTGTGAATGTTTTTGAGAAATACGGTCTTGATGTTCCGATGGATACCATAGCGAATCATTGGGCCGGCACAGCTTATCACCTGGCTCATGCCAACCAGGCTTCAAGGTATAATATCCTGAAAGGCATAATGCCTCCGAAATCAGGTTACTGGAAAAATAATCCCCATGCTGATGACCTCGATTTTCAGATAGAGGCTGACTTTATCGGGCTGATGGCTCCGGGAATGGTTAACCGCGCAACGGAAATCGCCAATCGTGTGGGACACATCATGAACAGCGGAGATGGCTGGTATGGCGGTGTTTTTGTATCGGCCCTCTATTCCCTTGCCTTTGTGTTTGATGATGCTGCAAGCATCGTTGAGGGCGCAATAAAAACCATACCAGCCGGAACAGGTTTCCACAACTGCATCACCGATGTGATTCAATGGCACAAGAAATATCCAAACGACTGGAAAGCAACCTGGTCCGAGCTGCAAAACAAGTGGAACGGGGATGTTGGGTGCCCGAAAGGAGTATTTCTCTCCTTTAATATCGATGCGAAAATCAACTCCGCCTACGTGGCAATCGGTCTCCTGTACGGCAATGGCAATTTTACCCGGTCTGTGGATATCGCCGCCCGCTGCGGTCAGGATTCGGATTGTAATCCTGCAACTGTAGGCGGTGTGCTGGGTGTGATGACCGGTTATTCAAATATTCCGGATTTCTGGCTGAAGCCGCTGCAGGAGATTGAGCAGTTGAAGTTTGAGGGGATACCTGTATCCCTGAGCACCGCATACGATCTGAGTTTTAAACATGCTTTGGGCGTAATTAAACTGGAGGGTGGATCAGTGAACGGCGATACCCTCCGGATACCTTTTGCAGAGCCGGTTGCGGTTGCCTTTGAACAGAATTTTGAACGGACTTACCCCACTTTCCGCGATCGGTTCGATAAGTCGTTTACAGGTGAGCTGTCGTACGATTTTATTGGTAACGGCTTCATTTTTTATGGCAATCTGGTTAAAAATTCGAAAATCGATCAGGATTATATCGACCGGGTTTCGAAGAGGGTAGGGTCGGAAGTTTTTGGACTGGCTGAGCCCGATGATCCTTATGTGGCTGAACTTGAGATGTATATCGATGGAAAATTCGATGAAAAGATTTTGCTTCCGATGAAGAACACCTCCAGGCGACTCGAACCCGCATGGAAGTACCAATTGGCTGAAGGTAAGCATAATGTCACTTTGAAATGGTTGAACCCTCAGTCCATATATGAGATCAGGATTAATGACATTGTAATCTATTCTGAAAATCAACCGGTAAGTAATCTGCCTCAAAACTCCGTACAATGATCGCTGTTACAAAATATCTTATTCCACTGGCCGCATGGATGCTGATCGTTTCCTGCGGTGAAAACCGGAAGCAGGCCACTGTACTCCCGGCCAAAGCAACACTGTCGGTAAGTCAGCTTAAAGATAAGATCAGAGGGGGCTGGGCAGGTCAAACCATCGGATGTACCTTCGGGGGACCAACAGAGTTCAAATTCAAGGGTACCATGATCCAGGATTACCAGCCCATGGTGTGGTATGACGAATATATAAAAGACATTTTTGAAGCGGATCCGGGTTTATATGACGATGTATATATGGATCTTACTTTTGTTGAAGTACTTGAGCGGGTGGGATTGAATGCACCTGCAGATTCCTTTGCCATCTCCTTTGCAAAGGATGATTACAAATTGTGGCACGCCAACCAGGCTGCCCGATATAACATATTGAACGGGATCATGCCACCGGCTTCGGGCCACTGGATGAATAATCCTCATGCGGATGATATTGATTTTCAGATTGAAGCCGATTTTGCAGGCATGATGTCGCCCGGACTGATCAATGCAGCCTCTGAAATCTGCGACCGTACCGGCCATATCATGAATTACGGCGATGGATGGTATGGCGGTGTTTTCATGGCCGCCATGTATGCCACGGCCTTTATTTCGGATGACATTGAATTCATTGTGTCAACCGGATTAAAGCCGGTGCCTGAAAAAAGCCGGTTCCATCAGGCTATCAGTGATGTGATTAAATGGCATCGGCAATTTCCTGACGACTGGAAGCAATGCTGGTTTGAGTTCGAAAAGAAGCATACCTCGGAGAAAGGTTGTCCTGAAGGTGTATTCAATGCCTTTAATATTGATGCCGGGGTAAATGCCGCCTATGTGGTGATGGGGCTTTTGTATGGTGAAAAGGATTTTTTCAGGACCATGGATATTTCCACCAGGTGCGGACAGGATTCAGACTGTAATCCGGCCACAGCCGCGGGGATACTGGGCGTTGTGCTTGGATACAGGAATATCCCTGCCAGCTGGAAACCTGCCATTGAGAAAGTTGAGGATTTGAAGTTCCCGTATTCCAATCTGACGTTAAATCAGATTTATGACCTCAGCTATAAGCATGCGATGCAGCAGATTATGCAAAACGGTGGTAATGTGACCGGCGAAAACATTTACATTCCGGTTCAGATACCCGAAACCCTGCGGTTTGAACAGTCGTTTGAAGGAATGTACCCGGCCAGAGAGCTGTTGGTCAGGAAAGACTTTCTGGACGAAAGCATCAGGATTGATTTTACCGGCAACGGAATTGTGGTGCTGGGGAATGTGAAGAGCCGGTGCGGAGTGGCAACCAGCGATTTTGCCGCCTTGCTGGATGTTTATATCGACGGGGTAAAAACTGAACAGGTGCGGATGCCTTATGATTATATCATTCGAAAGTACGATATCTACCATAAATACCTTTTAACAGACGGGGATCATAAACTCGAAATCAAATGGATAAATCCGGATCCGGAATTTCGTATAACCCTCAAATCCTTTGTGATATACAGCGATACACCAGTTAATGTAACCAATCCGGATGCAGCGCCGTTAGTTCAATGACCGAGTATGCAAGGGGCCTGAAAAGCTTCAAATATTTGTCGCTGGGAATGATCCTGCTCTGCGCCGGGTGGTCGGGGTGCGATCGTACCTTGCCACCGGATGATCCGGAACCATTTGTCAGGCTGCTCAAGGACCAGACGTTTCAAAGCACGATATTCCACCGGGCCATGAAATATGCCGTTCTGCTGCCCAAAGAATACGAGGATTCAACCACCTCTTTTCCAGTTGTTTATCTGCTGCATGGCATGGGCGATAACGAATCGGCCTGGTATCAGGGAGGAAATATCTCCTATTATGCTGATCTGTATGCTTCTGCCACAGTTCCTATGATCTATGTGATGCCACAGGGCTTTAATACCTATTGGGTCAATAAATATAATGGCAACTATCCCTATATGGATATGTTTGTAAATGAACTGGTTCCATATATAGATTCAGCTTTCCGGACCCTGAAAAACCCTCAACAGCGTGCGGTGATGGGCTATTCGATGGGCGGATATGGTGCGCTGATTCTTCCGGCTAAAAATCCGGGGGTTTTTAAAACCGGTGTTGCCCTAAGCATGTCGTTCCGTACCGATCAGCAATATATCGACGAACCCCAGTCGGGATGGGATTCCCAGTGGGGATCTGTATTTGGCGGCATTGGCCTGTCGGGAACAGCCCGGCTGACAGATTATTACAAGCAGCATAATCCGTTTTATTTCTTTCATAATCAGGGAGATACTTCGTTAAGCGGCCAAAGCTACTTTTTAGATTGCGGAGATGATGAGGAAAACCTGACTGAACCCAATGATGCCTTGCACAGTTTAATGAGTGAGCTCAATATTAAGCATGAGTACCGTGTTAGAAACGGCGCCCACAACTGGGACTACTGGCACCGGTCACTGCCTGAGGCATTGAGGTATATCGGCATGGCTGTTCAAAACATTCCTTACCCGGATGATCTTACTGAAGTTGATTTCGGACCGGCGGTACCTGCGGGTCGCACCTTCGCCGGGCAATATGGTGCGCCACCGGTTGACTTCAGTGTTACGGTGCCTGAGAGCTATGCTGGCGGTCAGGAGAAGTATCCGATGATTCTGGTTCTCCATGACCGGAATCCGGGGACACAAATGGAAGAATCTGCCAGATTGATTTCTTCTCTGAACAAATGCATGACCGGCGGTAAGATTCCCGCTACGCTGATCGTGGAAATCCCGCTTAAGGATTTACCGCTAACCGGATCTGCCCTAAATGGAATTATCGGTTTGGTGAGGTCGGAATACCGCACAGTGGCTGATCCCGCTCATACGGTCCTGATCGGCAACCGGGAAGGCGGGCGCACAGCCTTTGACCTGGTTTCTGCAAGCCCCGGATCTGTCAATGCCTGTATGCTTTTCGATGCGAATCTTCCGCCGGGGGCTGTTGCTGAGAATTCCGCCGTGGATTATTACCTCGACCGGGTAGATGATGATGCCAACCATAAAGGCTACCACAACCTGGTGATGAGTTTAAGAAAGCAAAAAATCGACCATGAGTACCGCGTGCGGCAGGGAACCTCCTCGCACGACTCGTTCCTGGCCGGACTGATTGAATCGGCCGGATATCTTAAAAACCATCTATAACTGAAATATGAAAAAGAGAATTCTGCTGTTTTTACTTTGCTTTCCCCTGTCAGGCCAATTGTTTGCTGCAGATCAGCTGCGAATTATGGAAAGCATGGTCATGCCCAGCAGAATTCTAAAACAGGATATTCATTTCTCAGTCTGTCTTCCCCAAAATTATTATGCAGATAATCAATCCTATCCGGTGGTTTATCTGTTACACGGATTGGGTGATGACGAAACCGCCTGGCTGGAATATGGCAGAATCTCCCAGTATGCCGATCAGTCTGTTCAACAGGGAGTGGCGGTTCCGATGATTTTCATCATGCCTGAAGGTTTTCGTACCTATTATGTAAACGACTACAAAGGGACTTTTTTATATCAGGACATGTTCGTTCAGGAGCTCGTGCCCCATATCGACAGTTTGTTCAGAACCAGGGCCGACAGCCGTCACCGGTCGCTGATGGGATATTCCATGGGTGGATTCGGGGCCCTGATTCTGCACCTGAAATATCCTGATATTTTCGGATCAACGGTGCCCCTGAGCATTTCGGTTCGTACGGATGAACAATACATGACCGAAGATGCGGGTGAGTGGGATCAGCAATGGGGCCGGTTGTTCGGGGGACAGGGATTAACCGGGGGAGAGCGCCTTACTGGCTATTACCGGCAAAACAGTCCGTTCCATGTGTTATCCGGCCTGCCGGCCGAACAGGTTAAAAAGCTGAATATCTATATAGATAACGGCGACAAGGAAGGAACACTTTGCCGTAGCAATGAAGAGCTGCACATCCTGATGCATACACTAAATATTCCTCATCAGTTCAGGGTGAGGGAAGGGGGGCACAGTTTTGACTATTGGACCTCAGCATTACAGGAGGCACTCCGATTTATCAGTGCTGTGTTTGAGTCGAAACCATTCCCGGCCGATCGGATCCAGGTCGCTGACCAGGACCGGTTCCCTGATACACAGGTGCTTGAAATCAGCTCCTGCCTGGGACGGGTATTTGCCTGTTTACCTGAGGAATACAGTCACACGAACCGGTTATACCCGGTTGCTTATTTTGCCGGGAATTTTTCTGCCGGGGAGCGGATGGCTATTGCTGCTTCAGTTTTCAGGATGGTGTCGGAGAACAGTATGTGCCCGCTGCTGCTGGTTTTTTTGCCGGTAAATTCAGTTAATGGCTTGATTGGCGCTCTTCCTGAACTGGAAGGGAAACTGCGTATCCGTCAGGGTTTTCGTTTCCGCGCATTGGTTGCTTGTGGTGATGAAGCACTGGAAGCTTTCCGGGTAGCATCCAATCCGCAACAATTCAGCTCCTGTGCGCTGAGTGATGCGGTACTGTTGAAAATCCCGGTTTCAGATTTGATCGGAGACCTGAACCGGGAGCAGCTGAAGCGACTGGCCATTTACCTGGATGCTCCGGATGCGGGCAAATTCCCGGAAGGGAACGGCAATGCCCATATGCTCCTGCGCGATAGGGATATCGCTCATGAATACCGCGTGAGGGAAGGCAATGGAGGATTTGGATGGTTCATGGCCGGCTTGCCGGCACTGATTTCTTATACAGCTATGAAATTTCACAGATAGAACAAGTAATAACAACTAATACAACTAACCATGTTCATCGTAAGTAGTTACACACTGGCAGTCATCTTCTGCTTTATCACCATGCTTTGCTGGGGATCGTGGGCAAACACTCAGAAAATTGCCGCTAAAAGTTGGCGGTTCGAACTTTTCTACTGGGATTATGTTTTGGGGATACTCCTGTTTTCATTGCTTTTCGGCCTTACGTTTGGTAGCTATGGCGACAAGGGAATGGGTTTTATTGAAAGCATCAAACAGGCGAGTACCTCAAGCATTATCAGCCCGATTATTGGAGGAATTATCTTTAATCTCTCGAATATCCTCCTGGTAGCCGCTATTTCCGTTGCCGGACTGGCCATCGCATTTCCGGTGGGAGTGGGTCTATGTATGGTTCTGGGAGTGATTATAAATTATATTGCCACCCCGCAGGGTGATCCGGTGTTCCTTTTTATCGGTATGGCTATTGTGCTGGTTGCTATTATCCTGGATGCACTGGCCTATAAAAAGCTGGCATCTATGGCCAAAAAAACTTCAACCAAGGGTATTGTCCTTTCTGTAGTGGCCGGTTTTCTGATGGCCTGGTTCTTTCGCTTCATCGCCAGTGCCATTGCCGTTGATCCTGAAAGCACCGGTGCAGGTACTGCAGATGCAGGAAAACTAACCCCCTATGCTGCATTTTTCTTTTTTGCCATCGGCGTGCTGGTGAGCAATTTCCTGTTCAACACCTATCTGATGAGAAAACCAATTGAGGGCGCACCAGTAACCTTTAAACAATATTTTGAAGGGAATTTCAAGAGTCATCTTTCCGGAGTGATCGGGGGACTGATTTGGGCCCTGGGAACCTCTTTGAGCCTTCTGGCCGCCAATAAGGCCGGCTATGCCATCTCTTTCGGCCTGGGACAGTGTGCCACCATGATCGGAGCCTTATGGGGTGTATTCATCTGGAAAGAGTTCAAGGGGGCAAGCAAAGCAGTTAATACCCTGCTCGTACTGATGTTCCTCTTCTTCACGGCTGGTTTGGCAATGATTATTATAGCCGGAAGCAATTGATGGTCTTAAATTTAAACTAATTATATTTTTAATTCTAATTCACTGAAACAATGAAAAAGCAGATTTCCCTTCTGGCACTGGCCGTAGTTATGGCCATCCCATTTTCTTCGTGCAAGAAAAACGATCCCCCGGTAGTTACAACAGCATCAGTAACTTCTGTAACTGAAACCTCTGCCACATCTGGCGGAAACATCACAGATGAAGGCAGTTCCGCTGTTACGGTACGCGGCGTTTGCTGGGGCACAGCAGCTAATCCTACGATTGCCGATTCGAAAACTTCCGATGGCACCGGAACCGGTGCATTCACCAGCGCCATAACCGGTTTAACCCCGGGTGCTGTTTACCACGTCCGCGCCTATGCCACCAATTCAGAAGATACCGGATACGGTGAGGATGTAACCTTCTCAACCGCTTCACTGGTAAAATCTATCGGTGTTGTTTATACTGATGGCGTGGAGCGTTATGAGTTCATCTATGATAATACGACGAAAAGAATTTCCCGTATTGATGACTATTGGAATGATGATCTGGATAAGACCATTACCTATGATTATTCGGTAGCCGGCAAGCTGACCATCACCAAAGGAAGCTCCGCAACAACCTATGATATCAATGCACAGGGAATGATTACCAAGGAAGACTGGGGTGGTGGCGAATGGGCTGCCTATGAGTATGATGCCGATGGTTTCCTGGTTAAGATCATTGAGCACTGGGGTAGTGCCGATCATCTGAAAATGCAGGCTGTGATCACAAATGGCAGCATCATGAAACATACAACCTATGATGATGATGGTGTTACTGTTAAGAAGATCAAGGAATTTACTTATACCGTGGGCGAAAACGTGAATAATATATTCCAGTCCAGCATGGTCGACAGCAACACCCTGCCTATGGGTAACCTGTTTGGCAGGCCGAGCAGAAAACTGGTTGATTACCTCGAATACTGGGATCCACGTAACACCGATCCTAAAAAGAGGACCAGCATTTCCTATGAATTTGACTCCAAAAACAGACCGTCAAAAATCACCCGCGCCGGTGACGGATGGCAGGAAGTTTACACCTATTCATATTACGAATAGTATTTACTGAGAATGGGGACGGATGATTGCTTCCGTCCCCATTTTTTTTGTCTTTATCATGAAGAATATAAAATATGCAGGTCTGACCGGCGGGATCATTTTCCTGATCGTGATGCTCGTGCTTCCGGTGCCTGCCGGGATGTCCGTTGCTGCCCGCAACGCGGCGGCAGTAGCCATATGCATGGCCATATGGTGGATAACCGAGGCAATCCCGATTTTTGCCACAGCCTTTTTACCAATGCTTCTATTTCCTGTATTAAAGGTTCTTCCGGCCGGTGAAACGGCTATCAATTACGGACATGATCTGGTTTTGCTGATGATTTCCGGGTTTTTTATCGCGAAAGCCATTGAAAATCAGAATCTTCATAAACGAATTTCACTTGTACTCATTAAAGCTCTGGGTACCAGTCGGCCTCGCATACTGCTCAGCATGATGCTGGCTACGGCTTTCCTTTCCATGTGGATCGCCAATGTTACTGCCGCCCTAATGATGCTGCCAATTGGTATGGCAATCATTGCCAAGGAGGAAGCACAGGATAACTCAAACCCAAAATTCGGGGTTGCCCTGATGCTGGGAATCGCTTATGCAGCCAGCATTGGCGGAGTGGCCACACTAATTGGCTCACCCACCAACCTGATTTTCGGCGGCATCATGGATAAATTATTCCCGCTGGCTGAGAAAATCAGTTTCTTTTCATGGCTGAAAGTCGGGATGCCCATTATGATCCTGTTCCTGCCCCTGATCTGGTATTACCTGACGGTCTTTTTTAAGATCCGGGGCAGCATACCCGGCAACCGTGAACTGATCGAAGGGGAACTAAAGGCCATGGGGGATATGTCGCCGGGCGAGAAACGGGTCATGTGGATTTTTTTACTCACTACTTTTGGTTGGGTTTTTCGTGATGGATTCATTTTCGATAATACGGTGATTCCAGGCTGGAGCACCCTCCTGGGAGTGAAAGAATATGTTGAGGACAGTACCGTTGGAATGTTTGGCGCCCTGCTGTTGTTTATCCTGCCTTCAGGCAAGGACAATAAGCGGCTCCTCGACTGGAAGTCGGCCAGCACAGTGCCCTGGGGAGTAGGTGTGATTGTTGGCGGCGGATATGCCCTTGCAACCGGATTTAAGTCCACCGGACTGGCCGATTGGCTGGGAGGCCAGCTGGCTTTCGTAAGCGGATTTCCTACCCTCATTGTTCTGATTATTGTTGTTGGAGCCGTACTTCTCTTCACTGAAATGAATTCAAATACTGCCACCGCCAATATTTTTCTGCCGGTTCTGGCCTCCATTGCCGTTGCTGGTAGCGTTAATCCCATGCTCCTGATGATTCCCGCTACCTTCGCAGCCTCTTTCGTATTTATCATGCCGGCCGGAACGGGACCGAACACGGTGATTTTCGGAAGCAATAAGGTCACCGTTGGAGATATGGCCCGGGCAGGCATCTGGGTCAAGCTCATCAGCATGGTACTGTTGCCGGTGGTGCTTTACTTCCTGATGATATACGTGCTGGGTATAGACCTGGCTCTGCCGGATTGGGCAAAGTAAGAAAGTTACAAGGAGGCACACAGAGGGCCGCAGAGGTAAAGAAGAGGGCCACCAAGAAATTTTATTATTCCCTGTGGCCCAAGCCTAACTGAATCATTGGCGATAGCACCAATACTCGAATCCGGACGTTTAAAACTCGAAGATGCCCATCGATTGTTTAACTATTTCCTGTCAATTCTTTTTCATAGCCTCAATTTTTTCCTCCGAATTCGCCAGTTCATACAAAGTGACAAACCCAGCCTTGATGATTTTCTGCATCAGGTCGATGTTGGCCTTTTCTGAATGATCCATGGCACCATGATAATCCGAGGTAAAGGCTGCATCAAATCCAAAAATTGGAACTTTCTTCATCGAAAAGGGGGTGAAGTCGGTACCGGCCATCGGCTGTTTTGAAGGCCTGAACTTGACATCCAGTCCAAGTTCATATTTGGTATTTGCCTTTTCAACCAGTTCTTTAAGAATAGGGAATGCTTCAGTATAATCCATCCCGGCCTTAAATCCTGCAGTATCCTTTTCCGGCCGGCGTGATATCATGTCAAAATTCAGGTTCAATACCAGGTTTTCTTTCTTTGGATATTTATCCACGTAATAGTTCGATCCCAGCAGCCCCTTTTCTTCACCGGTCCAGGCCGCGAAAATGATTGTTTTCTTTGGTTTTACCCCCGTAGCCATAAACGCTTTGGCAATCGTCATAACACCCACCGTACCGGAAGCATTATCATCGGCACCGTTCCAGATATATCCGTTATTAGTTCCAAGATGATCATAATGAGCACCTACAACAATGACTTCATTAGGGTTTTCACCTTCAATCATAGCCAGCACATTTCGGCCACGAACAGTTTGTGTGGTAACGGCATTTTTAAAGTGGATCGTTTTCCCCTTAATCTCACGCGATCCCGGCTTAAGTTTTGCTCCATTTTCTTCAAATTCTTTAATATTTATACCTGATCCGTTCATGATCTCCGTAATGATTTTTGGGGAGGCAGCAATGGTAATCACGGATGCGGCGAGTGTGTCAACCGGCAGACTGATATTCAGGGATCCCGAATTCAGCCGTTTGTCTCCTTCGTAAGTTCTGGTGTTGAAGCGGAAGGGATAATTCGCAGGCGATCCCTGGGAATAGCCGGGATAATCAATAACCCCTGCCACCTGGTACTCCTTTAACAGCTTGTCCTTAACTTCATAAGACTGATAAAGCATGCTGTGATCCTTGAGATTCAGCTTTTTGTATGCAATGGACAGGGTATCTTTCATTCCGGGTAACCCGTTGATCCTTAAAACAATTTTACCCTTGACATCGATCCCTTTAAAATCATCATAACCCAGTGAATCATTTTTATAGCCGTATCCGATGAATATAACAGTTGTGGTTATTTCCATGCCGGTTGCTGATCCCCACAGGCTATAATCGCTGCCTTTGGAAAGCAGGTATTTGCGCTCGGTTGAACCTTCGCGGGTGATCAGTTCCATGGAAGACTCGCTGCTCAGGGTCTGGACAAAGGGGATGTCCTGAAAATAGGTGCGTGCCGGAGGGGTCATTTTCGGTCGTTCACCCGCTATGTACAAATACATCTGATCCATGCTGAATCCCTGCATCGGAGCCAGGTCTCCGGCCGGTGCACAGCCGTATATCTGAAAAACCGAAGAGATATAATCGCCGGCCATAAATTCACCTTTTGTGGTAGTTTCGCGACCTTCCGTCCAGTCTGATGCAAGAAAGTCGAGCTGGCCCTTAATAGCCTCTTTACTAATAGCGTTCAAACCTCTTTCAATAGGGTCATGCTGTGCATTTGCAAGGCCTGTGAATAACAGCATCGCAGCTGTAATTGAAAATAATTTGTTTGGTTTCATGAATTTAAATTTAGATTTTCTGGATAACGCTGGAAAGTTGTAAATTTATTGAAATCAATCACCATCCCACCATGAAAAAGATTTTGATTGTTTTCATCGCGACTTTGTGTGCTGCGATTGCTTTTGGGCAAGATAGTGTACGGGTGACCAAAACGATCACGCTCTATTCTGAACCTGATCTGAAGTCAATAACCTACACTTATATTTATCCCGGCGGCAGACTTGTTCTGGGCAATCATAGCGGCGAATTCCGGGCGGCCACTTTTAAAAAGAAGCAGGGCTTTCTGCATGATTCTTCCATTCAATATCTGGTTCCGGATTCCGTGGTGGAAGAAAAACCGGCCCTGATTTCGGATTTTATTATCCGGCCGGCAAAAGAAAGGGAAAGGAATAAAATGGTTAAGAATATAAATCCGGGTTTATTATCGGATAATGATACCCGGATAGAAATGGCCTCAGCAGGAAAACTCATGCTGGCCGGCACCTGCCTGGCCATTCCGGGTGCTGGATTATTGGCGCTGAAAACCAGTGCATCCGGGGATCCGGAATCTTGGATATCCCAGCATTCGACTGATGTAAATGCTGTTCTGCTCCTTACGGGATTTACTTCATTTGTTCTTCAGATTGCCGGATATCTGAAACTAATAAAGGCCGGCGAAAGAATTTCTTTCGAACCGGCCTCTACAGGTATTGGTCTGTCAGTCAGGTTTTAATGCTCCAATCAAATTACCTCGAATTTACCTGAACCCGATAATTTCCGTTTGCCTTGGAGGCAGATATGGAGATGGTCCACTTGCCAAGGTATTCGTCCGTTTCTTCCTCATCCCACCGAAATGACTGATTCCAGTTAACATCTGCCAGAGGCGAGATGGTGATTTCCTGAAAGGTGGTTTTATCCGGCTTTTTGAGGGTGATTTTGAGCTCACCAGCTTTCAAACTGCCATTCACAAAAAAGCTGATATTAGTGGATCCGGTTTTTGCATCATAAAAGAAGTCGTTCGCAATCGTCACATCTTCAAGGTTTTTGCTGATACTTAATGAACTATTCTCCCGATCCATGCCGTATCGGTAAATGTTGAAGGCATCTTTTTCGCCACCCTTCCATGAAATCGATGGAGTTCCGTAAAGGCGGGCAACTTCCCAGTCCGGACTTTCAATTTTCATCTGCTGCATCTGCTTTTGATGTTCCTTGAGCGCTTCAGCCTGCTTGTAAAACTCCATATTGTCGATGATCCCGTTGTCTTTTCTGGCCTTGAGCGCCTTTTCTTCTGCAGCCAGTGATTCTTCCATGGCTTTCTGCAAATCTTGCTGGGAATCCTTTTTTGAGTCGACCACAATCCTTACCTGTTCCTTCTTTCTTTGGGCATCCGCCTCCTGCTTCTTTTTATCTGCTTCCTGCTGTCCCATGGCCGGCATCATGGCCGCAAGAAACAGTCCAAACAGAACCGGGGTAAATCTTGTTGCTTTCATTTTAGTATTTGTTAATTGCTGTTTCTAATTTCTATTTACGATTCAAAAATACTGCACGATTGATCGTTACAGCGTTAATGCCGGGTTAATGTCAGGTTAATCCCTTTTTCTGCGACATTTTTAGCGTATTTTTATTCCGGATTATATGAAACAGAAATTTGTCATATTATTATTGTCTGCCCTCGCTATCCTCATTGTGGTTGGTATTGAGATCTTTTTGGTTTTAAGGATCTATCGTCTGGAGACTGAGAAATTCGAATACCGATATCGTGAAATTCTCCAGAAAGGACTTGCATTTATTGACAATAAAGGTGATAATAGGGGATTGTCGAAGGCGTATTATCTTTTAAATTTCCAGGCAAAAAAAGCAATTCCATTTTATCATGAGGATCAGCCGGATACCACATCGGTGAGGCAAACCGTGCTGACCAAATTTCATCAGACCCTTGAGCAGAAGCAGGTCCTCGACAGTCTGCTTACCATCTATCTTAAAAAGATGAAGATAGAAAGCGAATTCCGGTCGGTTTTCTGCATTACCCACCTCACTTTGTTCAATGAGGAAGTGGATGTCAGTATATACGATCGGGTTCGGGATTCCTCCTGGCTGTATCCCGATACACTCAACATTAAAAAGGATCAGATTCCCGTGAATCAATATTCCAATATTGATAACAATTTCGAAATCAGGATTAATTATTACGTTGATTTTAATAATAAAAAGGCGCTTGTCCTCAGGGAAATCACAGGCAGCCTGATTATTGCCTTACTGGCCTTGCTGGCAATTTCGCTTATATTTATGCTTTCTATGCGTAATCTGATGGAAGAGAGGCGCTTATCTCAGTTAAAGACCGATTTTATTAATAACATGACCCATGAGCTGAAAACACCGCTGTCCACCATATCCATTGCCACCCGAACGCTTGAAAATGACTCTGTTCTGGACGACCGTGCCAAAACAAAAGAAACGGTATCCATGATCCGGCGACAGAACCGGCAACTTACCAAGCAGATTAACCATCTGCTGGAGATCAGCATGTGGGAGCGGAAACAATTTTCGCTCGACCGCAGGGAGCTTGAGCTGGAACCCTTCTTTTCAGGCATTGCCGAGGCTTTCCGTTGGGAGTGCAAGGAGAAATCGTGCAAGCTCGAGGAACACTTTAATTTCGTAAATAAAACGGCCTATATCGATGAGGTTCAGATGACCGTTGCCCTGCATAATCTGATGATCAATGCTATTAAATACAATACGCAGGATCCGCTGGTGATTCTGGAGGTCGTCTGCGATGACCGGCTGCACATCTCAGTGACCGATAATGGCATCGGCATCGGAAAAGAGGATCAGAAACATATTTTCGATAAGTTCTACCGGGTTTCAACCGGTAACGTTCATAAAGTCAAAGGTCTGGGACTGGGTTTATTCTATGTGAAACAGATAGTGGAAGCCCATGGCGGAAGCATCGATGTTTCGAGCCGGCCCGGTAAAGGAAGTACATTCACCATAAATCTGCCTGTCCATGGAAAAAATCAGAATCCTGTTAGCCGAGGATGATCCGGATCTCGGAAATATCCTGGCCCAGTACCTTGAAATGCAGGGATTTATAGTATCTCTTGCCCGCGACGGGGAAGAGGCCTGGGAACATTTTCTGAAAGTGATCCCAACCATTTGCATACTGGATGTGATGATGCCAAAGATGGATGGATTTGAACTTGCTGAGAAGATTTCAAAGCATAATCATGATATCCCATTCATCTTTTTAACAGCTAAAAGCTTGAAGGAGGACCGTATACGGGGATTGAAAATCGGAGCCGATGATTATATCACCAAGCCTTTCGAAGTTGATGAACTGGTTTTGCGGATTAATAATATCCTCAAAAGATCAGGAATCCATGAATCCGATGATTTCCAGATCGGCCGCATCAGTTTTAACTTCCAGGAACTGGAGCTGGTTACCCCTGATGTTATTCACAAGCTAACTTTGAAGGAGGGTATGCTGTTGAAATACCTCCTTCAGCATGAAAACAAGCTGGTTAAGCGTGAAGAAATCCTGACGGAAGTGTGGGGCGAAAACGACTATTTCCTTGGCCGGAGCATGGACGTTTTCGTAAGCCGCTTAAGGAAATACCTCTCAACCGAAGAATCCGTTTCCATTGAAACGGTCCGCGGCACCGGTTTCATTTTCCGCCTTCGACGCTCGTAAGCTCTAAATTTCCCTCGGAGAAGTGTCATCTACCACTTCGGCACCCTCAGAGAAGTGTCATCCCCGCGAAGGCGGGGACGGGACCCCGTTCCTTACCACGAATGCCTAAATCGTCCTGTCCAATATCAGCTTCTCTGAATTCAGCATCATGTCAATATACTGGGCTCGCTTGTAAATGGTTGGATTCATGGTGTTTTTGCGGCTCAGCCTGCCACGGAAATCATCTATCGACGAAAAATTGTGATAATTCATCCAGGCCAGCAGTCCGCTGTTCATTTCCTCAATCCTTTCTATGCCGTTTTTATAGAGTGTGCTTACCACCTGAACGGCCTGTGCACCGGAAAGCAACAGCCTGATTACATCATCGCCCTCCATCACACCCCTGCTGGCGATAACATCACCATGGCCCTGACCGAACATCAATCCGCTGTAACGGAGCGATAAGCGATATTCCTTGTCATTGCTCAGGTTCCAGGGAGAGGTGTGCTTCATGTGGTCGAGGTCAACATCCGGCTGGAATAGCTTGCTGAACAATACAACTCCCTGTATTCCTGTTTTATTCAGCTGGCTGACGAAATTCAGCGGGTTTGAATAATAGGGACTCAATTTCACCGTCACCGGGATTTTTACGGATTTAACCACCTGTTCAACAATCTTCAGCTGTTCCGATTCAACCTCGGCGCCGGTTTTGTCGAAGGAAAACGGGACGTTAAAAAAGTTCAGTTCCAGACCATCCACTCCGGTGGCTTCTATTCCCTGGGCATATTGCACCCAGGTGTTTTCGTAAACTGCATTCAAACTGCCGATTACGGGTATACCGATGTTCTTTTTTACCCGCTTAAGTTTTTCAAGAAATTCTTCCGGACCGGAATAGGTGGTACCCGGAAAAACCTGAGTCATTTCAGCATTGCGGTCATTGTAGGATTCCAGCAGGTTGGAAAGCTGAATGTCCTCCAGCTGAATCTGCTCTTCAAATAGGGATTTGTACACCAGCGCTCCGGCGCCCGACTTTTCGATTTTTTTCAGATTTGCGGGGTTTTCAACGAGATCACAGGCCCCAACGATTACCGGACTGTCCAGCTCCAATCCCATGTAACGTGTTTTTAACTTTCCCATTTTGTTTGATTGTTGTTTACTATAAAAACAACAGACAATTAAAATGGTTCAACAAAAAGTCAATTATTCGGAATTTAAACGGAAGAAGGACTCCGGAGCGGAAACAACCTGATGAATAAGCCGGAGCACAATCAGGTTGGCAAGGGTTTCAATGGCCTGTTTCTGGGTAATTCGGGCACTTTTCCTGAAGTCGTTCAGGGTAATCTGATTCCGGGTTTGAAACAGCCGGAAAAGCTCTTCCTCGATTTTGGTATATCGGATCAAAGTCCCCTTTTTCTGCTTCATCTTTTGCCAAACCAGCACCAGAACTTCATCCGCCTGAATATTTTCATCCCTTGAACGCACATAGGCCTGCCACAATCCAGCTGTCTCCTTAACAAAATGCGGCCGGAGCGGACTCGGTGGAACCCAAACCTCGAGTACCGTTCTGCCCTCTTCTTTCCAGACTTTTGATTCAAAGCGTACCTCCGGCTTGGAATACATCTGAGCTGCCGCTTCAATCATGTAATACTCCTCTTCCGACCTTACGCCCGCAATAACCCCGTTATCCTTTACCCCGATCAGCAGGCGGCCTCCGTCGGTATTGGCAAATGCCACCAGCGAGCGGGCAATTTTCCGGGAATCGGTTATCCCGAATTTAAAATCCTGCTGCTGATGCTCGCCTTCAGTGATCAATGCCTGTATGTAGGAGACTTTCTTCATGTTTTAACTCGCCAAAATTGAGTAAAATTGACAACTTTTTGAGTGCCCCGGGCGAATATGATTATGAAAGATAAGCACACCGACTCAGTTTTACCTGTCTATGAAGAGGTTTACCCCGTTTTTTCATTCCTGCTGGATCCCATGAAACGGCTGAGCATTCCGGCTGCCTATGGAATTCTTGGCGATGCAGCCGGAAGGGATGCCGCCCGCCGTGGCTGGGGATATGATGAGCTGGTGGCCCGAAATCAGGCCTGGGTGCTGATCCGTTCCAGGATGCTGATTAACAGGCAGCCTGTTTGGGGCGATAGAATCATTCTGAGAACCTGGCCCAAATTGATGGAGGGAGTAGTGGCATACCGTGATTTTCAGATTCTTGACCTGGACAGGATTGTCCTGATGGCCGGCTCAACTGCCTGGACCCTCATGGATCTGACCAGCCGCAAACCGGTAAGACTCATCGGAAAGGAATATGAAACCGGCGAACTGGCCAACTATCATGCCATCACCGATAAGCCATCCAAAATTGTCTGGCCGGCAGATATGCTGATAGTGAATGAGATGACTGCAAAATATGGCCAGCTGGATATGAATAACCATGTGAATAATACCCGATACATCGAATGGGTGTTGAATGAATTGCCCATAGATATTCTGCTGGAGCGGCAAATCAAAATCGTTGAAGTCAATTTCATTGCTGAAGTCAAGCATCATGATGAAATCCGGATTCTGATGCCGGCTGATCAATCGGGTAAGAATATTTTACAGGGATTTATAAAATATAAGGAGGATGACCGTCAGGCTTTCGCCGCACGGTTTACCTTTGCATAAAGAGATGAAGAGTACCACGGAGACACGGAGAACACTGAGGGACACGGAGACTATTAAAAATTATCTCTGTGTACCTCCGTGCTCTCCGTGTCTCCGTGGTAAAAACCCCACCCCCGTATCCCAATGAACGAAATTGCCCGAAATCTCGAGTCCTTACGCACCGAAATCGGCGACCGGGTAACATTGGTAGCCGTTTCGAAGAACCATCCGGCGGAAGAAATTCTGGCAGCATACCGGTGCGGACAGCGGATTTTCGGTGAGAACCGCGTGCAGGAAATTCTGACGAAACGTCCTCTGCTACCGGGGGATATTGAATGGCACATGATCGGGCATCTTCAGACCAATAAAGTGAAGCAGATTGCCCCCTTTATTTCGATGATCCAGTCGGTGGACTCCCGGAAATTGCTGGAGGAAATATCGGAACAGGCAATTAAGGTTAACCGTCAGATCGACTGCTTATTACAGGTTTTTATTGCCACTGAGGAAACCAAGTTCGGGTTCGATGAGGCAGAACTGAATGAACTCCTGATTGATCTGTCAGGGAATCCGCTGCCCGGCATACAGATACGGGGTTTGATGGGAATGGCCACCTTTACGGATGATACTGATTTGATCCATAAGGAATTCCGTGGACTGAAAACCCTGTTTGATAAACTCAAAAAGGATTATTTTATCGAACAGCCCTCCTTTAACGAATTGTCATTTGGCATGTCGGGCGATTACCCGATAGCGATAGAGGAGGGGAGTACCATCGTCCGTATCGGGACCAAAATTTTCGGTAGCAGATGAATAACATCGGGACAAGTTGTGGAATGAAGATATGCACGCGGATTTACGCGGATCCTGACGGAACGCGGATTTACGCGGATTTTTTATATTTTAAAGATCCGCGAAAATCCGCGTTCCCGAAGGGACCCGCGTAAATCCGCGTGCTATTTAAAAAAGCTAATTATAATTAATATGGTTGATCTGAAAACTACTTATGTTGGATTGCAGCTCGACAATCCGATCATCGTCAGCAGCTCAGGACTGCTGGATAATATTGACAAGGTTCGCCGCATGGCCGACCAGGGACCGGGAGCGATCGTGTTGAAATCTCTTTTTGAGGAGCAGATCATTTTTGATGCCGGCAGGCTGATCGAGGATTATTCCTATCCCGAGGCGGCCGACTATATCCGCGGGTATTCGAAAAGCAATACCGTTGGCGAATATCTCGACTTGATCAGCCAGTCAAAAACGAAGATTTCCCAGCCGGTTTTTGCGAGCATCAATTGTATATCCGGCACCGACTGGACCACCTTTGCCAAACAGATTGAAGATGCCGGAGCCGATGCCCTGGAACTGAATATTTTTATCCTTCCGGTTGATGGAGAGCAGCCTGAACGGATTGAAAAAAGCTATTTCGATATTCTGGAAAAAGTGCGGCAAGCCACATCCATTCCGCTGGTCGCCAAGATCAGCCCCTACTTTTCCAATCTGATTTATATGGTAAACCAATTTCATGCAATTGGATTACAGGGTGTTGTGTTGTTCAATCGCTTGTATGAACCGGATATCGACCTGAAGGAAATGAAGATTACAGCCGCTGAGGTATTCAGTTCACCCACCGACATCCGCCAGTCATTGAGGTGGATCAGCCTGATCTCCGATAAATTCAGGAAGATTGATATTTCCGGTTCAACAGGGATACATGACGCGGATTCCGCACTGAAAATTCTGCTCGCCGGTGCCAAAACCGCGCAGGTTTGTTCGGTGCTCTATAAAAACGGACCTGAATATCTGAAAACCATTATCAGCGGAATGGAAAGCTGGATGGTAGAACATAAATTTGATACGGTTGATGATTTTCGCGGTAAAATGAGCTACCGGAATTATTCCGATCCCAGAACCTGGGAGAGGGCTCAGTTTATGCGTTACTATTCAAACCGTCACTAATCTGCCGCCAAAAAAGGCTCCAGAATTTCTAACAGCTCCCGGGTCAGCCTCTGCTTTGTTTCAGGTTGGTCCGGGAGACTGTTTTTGATGAGAACAGTAATTTCTTTCACCAGCTTTTTGCTCACCGGATGTTCGAGACAGGTGTATTCGATAACCGAAAATGCCTCTACCGACAGCACAAAATCATCGGCGATGAACATGCGCGCAAAGAGCATCAGGTGAGGGGAATAGTCGAGCTGCGATTCCCAGCAGGCCCGGGTCAGCTCGATCCGGATCTTTGCATAGGCTGGATTCGCCAAACAGGTTACCATGACTTCGGGAGCGGCTTTCGACTTCACATTGGCCAGAAATTCAGTGAAATGATTCATGAGACTGAGGTCGGTGACCCCTGCCATCACTTTTATTATAGCAGGCAGATCGTTTATATTAGCGACTTTACCGAGCTTGTCCAATGACTTTAATACGAGTGCCGGATCCTTCGACTCAATCTGTTTGAGCAGGTCGGCGGAGCTTATGGATGATTTGGCTGAGGTCATCGTTTTTTCAGTTTTTCAGTAATATAGGGTGCAGTATGGGATTCTTTGCAGAACGCCAGATCTTCCGGTGTTCCTGCAAAAACGAGGTTACCCCCGTCGGATCCGCCTTCCGGACCGAGATCGATGATCCAGTCGGCATTCTTGATCACTTCAGGATTATGTTCGATGATGATCAGTGTATGACCCCGGTCGAGCAGGGCATCAAAGGCCTTCAGCAAGGTTTTGATATCATCGAAATGCAATCCCGTAGTGGGTTCATCAAAAATAAACAGGGTATGCCCTGCATCATGTCCGCGTGTGAGGAATGAGGCCAGTTTAATGCGCTGGCTTTCACCACCCGACAGGGTTGAGGAAGATTGTCCGAGTTTTACGTATCCCAGCCCTACATCCATCAGGGGCTGTAGCTTCTGGGCGATTTTTTTGGCCGTATGGTCCTTCTGTGCACCAAAGAATTCAAGAGATTCGCTCACCGACATTTCCAGCATGTCATGAACGTTTTTGCCTTCATATTTAACATCCAGGATCTCCTCTTTAAAGCGGGTGCTATGACAATGTTCGCATGTGAGATAAACATCTGCCATAAACTGCATCTCCACCTTGATCACCCCTTCACCCTGACACTCCTCGCATCGGCCGCCATCCACATTGAAAGAAAAATGTGCTGCCTTATAGCCATTCATTACCGATAAAGGCTGGTCAGTCATGAGCTTGCGAACCTCATCCCAGGCCTTGATGTAGGTTACGGGATTCGACCTGGAGCTTTTCCCGATTGGATTCTGATCAATGAGCTCCACCTGTTTAATGCGGTGAAGATCGCCGGTGAGGGTCCCGAACCTTCCGGTGCGTTCACCGGCTCCGTTAATCCGTTTATTGAGCGCGTTAAAGAGGGTTTTGTTAACCAGAGTGGATTTGCCCGAACCACTGACTCCGGTTACCACGGTCATTACCTCCAGCGGGAATTTCACATTGATGGCTTTCAGGTTGTTTTCACCTGCGCCGGTTAGTTCGATGAAATTATTCCATTTCCTGCGGATATCCGGTACACGGATGGTTTCGAGTCCCGACAGATATCTGGCTGTCAGGCCTTTAGTCTCTTTCGACAGTTCCTCATGGGTGCCATGAAAAATCACTTCCCCGCCAAATCTTCCGGCACCCGGACCAATATCTATTATATAGTCGGCCGATCGGATGATTTCCTCATCGTGTTCAACTACCAAAACGGTATTGCCCAGATCACGCAAGCGCTTCAACACGCGAATCAGCCTGCCGGTATCACGCGGATGGAGTCCGATGCTGGGTTCATCTAATATATATAGAGATCCCACCAAACTGCTCCCGAGTGATCCTGCGAGGTTAATCCGCTGCGACTCACCGCCTGACAGGGTGTTTGAGGTACGATTCAGGGTGAGATAGCCAAGGCCCACTTCAAACAGGTACATCAGCCGGTTACGGATTTCGGTGAGTAACCTACCGGCAATATGTTCGCGATGGGCATCCAGTTTCAGTCCATCAAAAAATGCAATCAGGTCTGATACAGGCAATTTGACCAGATCGGTAATCGATTTTCCACCGATCTGAACCCATCTGGCTTCTTTCCGAAGGCGTGAGCCCAGGCATTCCGGACATACGGTTTTGCCCCTGTAGCGCGCCAGCATCACCCGGTATTGGATTTTATAGGATTTTTCCTCCAGATGTTTAAAGAAAGCATGCAACCCCTGAAACCATTGGTTGCCTGTCCATAAAAGCTGCCTTTCCTGTTCAGTCAGCTGATAGAAAGGCCGGTGTATTGGGAAATTGAACTGATCGGCATTTTGCAGGAGATGATCCTTCCAGGCCGACATTTTTTCGCCCTTCCAGCAAACGATAGCCTCTTCGAAAATGGACAGGTTTGTGTTA
Organism: uncultured Bacteroidota bacterium; assembly: GCA_942493265.1. Taxonomy (GTDB): domain Bacteria; phylum Bacteroidota; class Bacteroidia; order Bacteroidales; family UBA12481; genus UBA12481. The sequence goes on along the minus strand of OW818688.1, from coordinate 3,953,328 downwards.
GGTACAACCAGATCTTCATCGATACCGATGGTGCTGCCGAAGCCTTCGCACACGGGGCAGGCACCCATGGGATTGTTAAAACTGAACAGGTGAACACTGGGCTCCTCAAACAATATCCCGTCCATCTCAAAGCGGTTGGAATACTGTTCTTCGATAGTTTCACCGTTCTGCAGAATCTTGAGCGTACACTCGCCTTTGCCCTCGAAAAAGGCCGTTTCAACCGAATCCCCCACGCGGGCCTGGAGATCTTCCTCCTGACCAATAAAAACGCGGTCGATCAATATATCAAATGAGCAGGTTTCACAAAGCGTGACGGCCGGATCGAGAACCTCCGAGATCTTTCGGATCTGGCCGTTATCCTCAATACGTGTATATCCCTGCTGGACAAGTATTTCCAAATGTATGCGGAGGGAACGGTCCTCTGGTTTGTGCAGAGGTGCCAGAATCATGATCTGAGAGCCTTCAGGCAGTGTCATGATCCGTTCCACCACATCCTGAACCTGGTGTTTGTTCACTTTTTGTCCGCTGATGGGTGAAAAAGTTTCCCCGATCCGTGCAAAAAGCAATTTCAGGTAGTCGTATATTTCGGTTGAAGTGCCAACGGTTGACCTCGGATTGCGGGTATTCACCCGCTGTTCGATGGCAATTGCCGGCGGAATTCCGGTGATCAGATCCACATCCGGTTTATCGAGCCGGCCCAGGAACTGTCGGGCATAGGAAGAAAGACTTTCAACGTAACGTCGCTGACCTTCAGCATATAATGTGTCGAATGCCAGGGAGGACTTCCCCGATCCCGACAAGCCGGTAATCACAATCAGCTTATCGCGGGGGATCGCTATATCGATGTTTTTAAGGTTATGAACCCTTGCTCCCTTAATCAGAATATTCGTTTCAGGATCAGCGATATTTTCGGGCATGATTTTTGATAAATTTCGGGGTGTGAAGTTAGGTCATTTTTGTCAGGACGAAAAATTACGTCAAGTGTAAAATAATATTTGTATACTTGCGTTCTGATTATAGAAACGTTAAACAAAACTAAAAGGAGGACTGTTATCGAGGGAATTCTACTTCTGTGTTAATTCTTAAAAAGGAGGTAGTTTTGAGTTTACATAATCTTGAGGATTATGCCCTCGTGGAACAGTACATTGCAGGTGACCAGACTTGCATTGACGAACTGATCAAACGGCATAAAAACAGGGTGTATACCTATATCCTGCTGATCGTAAAAAATCAACAACTGGCTGAAGATATATTTCAGGATACTTTTATCAAAGTGATTAAGTCGCTCAACAAGGGACGCTATTACGATAAAGGCAAATTCCTGTCGTGGGTGCTAAGGATAGCACATAATCTGATCATTGATCATTACCGTAAACAGAAACTTCTCAATACCGTTCCCAACGAAACCGGCGATATGGACCTGTTCAATAACCGGAAGCTTGCTGAGCTGAACATTGAAGAAACTCTGGTGCAGGATCAGGTGATGAGTGATGTGCGGATGCTGGTGGATTTGCTGCCCGACGACCAGAAACAGGTTGTTTATCTTCGTCACTATTGCGGATTGAGTTTCAAGGAGATCGCCGATCAAACCGGAGTCAGTATCAACACAGCGTTGGGAAGGATGCGCTATGCGCTCATCAACATGCGTAAAATGATGAAGGATAAGCAGTTGTCTCTTACGATCTCATAGAATACCTATCAATAACCCCGGCCTTCAGGCCGGGGATTGTGATCCGGGGAAAAAAAGTTCGAGATGGTATACTACGGGAGAATATGAGGCGTTTTACAATCAAGTAAATAACAATTAAATAACGATGATTCGCCTATGACAAACTTATCTACCCTTTTAAAAAATGGCAACCTTGCGGAAGAGATTAAGATGATTGAAGACATGAACGCTGATTTATTGGTCTGCGCGCCAGAGGTCGCAGTACGAAACATCCTGGGTTTTGCCAGCTCATACACCTCGATGCCTTCGGTATTACTGGAGGAAATCGAGATTTATCAAAATTAACTACCTCTGCTTCAATAAGAAAGCTGTTTCGGGAAACCGAAGCAGCTTTTTTTTTGAAAAAATATTTGGTCAGAATTAAAGTCTGTTTTACATTTGTGATATCAAACTGATATCAAAATGAAAAACGAATCTGAATTCAAAGGAAAAAGTGGCTTTCTGATGCTGGCCATCATGCTGGTTATTTCGGCGGGCGCCGTGTTGGGTATTATTTATACCCCCCAGCTGGTTTATGTTTACATTCCCATTCTGTGCATCGTAATTTTCGGCATGGTGGGTTTAGCGGTTGTTAACCCGAATGAATCGCTGGTGCTGGTACTGTTCGGGAAATACGTGGGATCAATAAAAGACAATGGTTTTTTCTGGTTCAATCCATTGATTGTAAGGAAGAAACTTTCACTCAGGGCACGTAACTTCGACGGTGCGCCGATCAAAGTCAACGACAGTGTGGGTAACCCCATCATGATCGGGCTGGTGCTGGTATGGAAGGTTGAAAACACCTTTAAAGCTGCCTTCGAGGTGGATGAGTTCGAACATTTTGTAACGGTGCAGAGTGATGCAGCCTTACGAAAGCTTGCCGGGATTTATCCGTATGACAATTTTGAGGACCAGAAGGCTGAAATCACCCTCCGGTCGGGTGTTGATGAAGTGAATGAGCAGCTGGCACATGAACTCAAGGAGCGGCTCACGATTGCCGGGATCCGGGTTATTGAGGCCCGTATCAACTCACTGGCCTATGCATCTGAAATTGCGGGCGCGATGCTTCGCCGTCAGCAGGCCCAGGCGGTAGTTGCCGCACGGTCGAAAATTGTTGAAGGAGCGGTTGGAATGGTGCAGATGGCACTTACCCAACTATCCGAAAAAGGAATTATTGAACTGGATGAGGAGCGGAAAGCAGCGATGGTATCCAACCTGATGGTGGTATTATGCTCAGATGTTTCTGCCCAGCCGATCGTCAATGCCGGCACTTTGCATAATTAATGAGTCATGAACAAGAAGAAGTCCTTTGTGCTGCGGTTGAATTCAGAGATGTATGAAGCTCTGGAAAAATGGGCGGCTGATGAATTCCGCAGCACAAACGGGCAACTTGAATATATCATCAGCGATGCGCTGAAAAAGGCGGGGAGATATAAGAAAGAGAGGGAGACGGACCTGCCCGAAGACCTCCCCCTGCCCCCTCCTTAAGAAGGAGGGGGGTGCTACTTCTGGCAGGAATTTGTTGTAAGCCCGGCAATTGAAATACCCCCCTCCTTCCTAAGGAGGGGGCAGGGGGAGGTCTACTTCTCCGTAAACACGTAACTGATCAAATTGGCCCCCATCTTCAGTGCCTTCAGTCTGGTTTCCTGCGAATCATTGTGAACGGCAGGATCCTCCCATCCATCACCCAGGTCGCTTTCATAGGTATAAAAGCAAACCAGTCTTCCTTCCCAGATCAGCCCGAATCCCTGCGGGCGCTTGACATCATGTTCATGAATTTTGGGCAATCCGGCGGGAAACAGGTTTGGTTTCAGGTAAATAGGGTGGGTGGAAGGCAACTCCACAAAATCAAGCTCCGGAAATACTTTCTTCATTTCCCGTCGCGCGAACAGGTCGATACCATAATTATCGTCGATATGCAAAAATCCTCCCGCCAGCAGGTATTGACGGAGGTTTTCAGCTTCCTGGGGGGAGAATAAAACATTACCATGACCCGTCATGTGCACAAACGGCAGGTTGAAAATATCCCGGCTGCCCGGCTCCACGGTAACCGGATCCTTTGCGATATCGGTGAGTAAGGTCTCATTGCAGAATTTAATCAGGTTGGGCAGTGAGGTAGGATTAACATACCAGTCGCCGCCTCCGGAGTATTTCAGCAGGCCTATTTTCACGGACTGAGCTTGTAGGTTGGGTGCTGTTGCAGCAAATGCGATCAGTAGTACTATTCGTGAAACGTGACGCGTGAAGCGTGAACGCGCTGTACTACCGTCGGAAGAAGTGCCATTATTTATTGATGCTGACATTGAGTTATCAATTTAAGGTGTAAAGTTGCGTTAATTGAGGGAAACCTCCTTAAGCGGCTAAAGAATATTGAAATTTTCTTACTTTTGCCACTCGATCGGAGAAATGCCAGAGTGGTCGATCGGGGCGGTCTCGAAAACCGCTGTGCCCTTACGGGTACCGGGGGTTCGAATCCCTCTTTCTCCGCCAAATCACACCTGTTTTGCGATCAGCGAAGCAGGTTTTTTCTTTTCGGGCTGCCGCCAAACTCGTTTGGCGAGATGCCCGAAAAGAAAAAACCTACTCCGCAGGAGGATCGCAAAACAGGTATGATTTGGCGATCGCCACCCCCCTGCGGATCATGCCGACCAACGGGAGGCATAATCCCTCTTTCTCCGCCAACTTTTCTTTGTCATCCCCACGAAGGCGGGGACCCCTTCGCATACCACGAATCCCTTCCAATATTCACATAAATCGTCCAATAGCTGGAAAAAACACACCTCTTTAAAGTTTGTTAAATACTGATATATAATAATTTATAAATATCGGTTCAAAATTTGCTTGCCTCATTCCGGAATACGTTTACCTCCTTTTATTCGACTATTTATTTTTTGACTCATTAACTTTCTAACTTATTAAGTTATACTGCTATGAAGATATATCTGAAATTCGGAGCCTGGATTTGCGCGGTAATTGCTGCCATTTTGATGGTACTCGGATCGGTTGCAGCACTATTCTTCGATGGCAAATTATTCGATCACTTCTGGGCAAATTATTTTTATCCCTCCACCAGTTTTCTGGTTGCAGGAGTTTTGATGTTACTATTCATAATGGTCGAAAAACAAAAAGATTAACCCATGCCATTCCGAACCATCCGCCGCAAATTACTGGGATATCATCAGCTAACGGCATCACAGTATAAGGATCCGACACTGGATATCCCGGATCTCAATGGGTATGAGATCTGTTTGAAGGCAAATGAACTTACGTTGCCTGTGAATGGAAAGGAAAATGTGTTTGTTACGGAAAAAGTTTTGCAGCCCTATAAGATCGGGTTCGGCAACTCCCCCTCACAGGTTATCAAAGCCATTGGCAAGCCGCTCATCCGGATCGATAATTCCGACATGGTGCCGGGGCATACGGTTTTGGTATTCAAGAGAATGGTATGGGCCTACCGGTCGTGCTGCCAGGCTCATTTCATGGAAAATAAACTTTTTCTGGTGATCGACTCGATCAAGAAACCCTTCCGTCCGGGACTTTTCATTGCCGGATCGATTCTGAGTGCACTGGGTTATGGTGAAGACCTGATCTATGTGCAGAATAATGAAACCACCTGCCTTACAGATGCGCACAAAAACGTGATGACCATTGAGGAAGAGATCATGGTGACCATCCGCGTACAACAGGCCAATATCCCACATACGGGCGACCCGCGGTCACCCAATTAAACCATGCCAAATTTTAGGGCGACCTGCGGTCGCCCAATTAAACCATGTCCAATTTTTGCAACCTACACCCAAAACCCAGCAGTCTACACTATATTATTAGCAATCTGCACATTTCTCTTGTTTATTTGACGAAAAGACATAATCTTTGTACTAACAGAGTTCCGTTACATTCGACAATTGTGACCAACGTACCTAAAACTTACCTTAACAGCAACAAATGTTATTTGGAATTGTTATAGTTGATAGGAAACAACTTGGATTTACACTGGTAATTCGGTGTACCTAAACCTGTTATCATTTAAAACTAAACATAAAGTGAACGGATTTGAGCAAAAGGTTACGATTTTACCGGCAGCATCCCATCCGGGCTGTTCCGGGCAAAATTGCGCTCAAAATCCTATAAGCTTCATAACCAAACTATTGAACTAAAAAAACTGAAATATGAAACATTTACCATTTTTACAGGGAAGGACAAATATCGGCATAAAGGCCGCTATGTTGTGTTTTATGATGGTTGGGATTATGGGGTTTGAGGTTCAGGCTAACACTTACTATCTTACTGATGCAGGTAAGGGAAATGCTCAGACACCTGCAAGTTGGAATACTAACCCTGCAGGTGGTGGAACTGCTGCATCCAATTTTACAACAAATGCAGATATTTTCGATATCCCGAGTACCATTATTGGCACTGTTAATGGTAATTGGACTATTGGAACCGGTGTAATACTGCGAATCAATGGGATTATAACTTTTGACAAGAACAAGAATTATATTTTAACTGTTAACGGATCAATAGAATTAATTAGTACAAATTCGACCCAAATTACTGCAGGAACCGGTGGAAGCACCGGTACCTCTTTTGTTTTGGCTAACGGTGCCAATCTTAAGACTGCAAATTCGAATGGAATTATTGGTGCTCTCGCTTCTTCCATTCAATTGGCTGGTGCTGGTTTTACTGTAACTCTAAATTCTGGGGCAAATTATGAATTTAATGGTGCAGCCCAATCTACTACTGGGTTACCTGCAACAGTAAATAATCTTACACTTTCGGGGAGTGGGGTGAAAACTGCTGCTGGAGCTATTACAGCCACCACTTTAAGTGCCATCTCAGGTGTGACCTTAAACATGGTAACTAATGCATTGGTTGTAACCAACGTGACTAATAATGGAACGATCAGAACACAGAATACAACGGCGACACCGTTAACAGCAAGTAAGACATGGGCTGGTACTGTTCTATTCGATGCGTCGGCAGGACAAACCATCCCGTTGGGAACTTATTACAATCTTACCTTATCTGGTACTGGAGATAAAGGGATAGCTAATAATACATCTGTAACACACATTTTAAAAATTGTAAGTTCAGGTCCAAAAGCAAGTCTGGCAAATGGAGTTAATGCTACTGCATCCGCATTAACATTTGATGATGTTGTTCAAACTTCCGGGACTTGGGGGGCGACAATTTCAGCAGCAATTCATACAAGTGACACTTATTTTGCTTCCCTTTCAGGTGTATTATCCGTGTACCGCTCTGGTTTAATAGATGGACCAGGCACTTGGACAGGATTGGTCAGCACCGATTGGAATACACCAGGTAACTGGTATGATGATACCAAACCAACGAGTGGAACAACCGTGACCATTACGGCCGATAGACCCAATGCACCATCGATAGTTAATGCTGTTGCTGTTTGCGGTTCTATCCTAATTGACATAAGTGCATCTTTAACTATGGGTGCTACTTATGGTTTGACAGTTGCCGGTGACTGGACCAACAATGGATCCTTGACTGCGGGTGGGGGAACAGTAACTTTTAGCAGTGCAACTGCTCAGACCATTGGTGGAACTGCATCGACTACATTTTATAATTTAATCATTGACGGTCCTTGTACGATCGGAACAACAGCCAGCTGCAGCCATGACCTTACGATTAATTCAGGAAAATCTCTTGAAATAGCTACCGGAATAGGACTTACTGTTGGAAATGATTTCCTAATGAAGTCCATCGGTGAATCCTCGACCGCTTCCTTTATTAACTATGGAACATTAACTATGTCGCTTGGGGCGACTCATTTTACCATGCAGAGGTATATGACCACAGGTAAGTGGCATTTGGTTTCCCCCTCTGTCCCTGGTGGCTCTATCCAGACTTTTTTGGATAATGGAGTTGCCAAAAATTTAACCTTGTATGCCTTCTCACATTATATCGAAGGATCCAATGATTGGGCCGGCTATTACACTGCTGGAGGTGGGAATTTTGTTTCAGGAACTGGCTATGAAGTTTTACTAACGACAAGTGCACCTATGTCTTTCATCGGAGCTCCTGTAACTTCTGCAAGCATTGCTATCACGCGAACCGGGGGGGCAACCGGATATGGCTGGAATTGCATTGGAAATCCATTTACTTCAGCTCTGAAAATAAAATCGCTAGCAGGTGGTACAACCTTTTTAGATACCAACTCTGGACAATTGGATCCAAGTTTTGTGGCTGTATATGTTTGGGATGGAACTGCTTATTTGGGGATTTCAAATGCCGATTATTCAACACCATATGGAAATCTAGCGGTAAATTATGTTCAAGCCGGACAGGGCTTTTTCGTACGGTCAAAAACAGACGGCGGGTCCATTAGCTTTGACAAAGCAATGCAATCTCACCAACCGGATGTTGCTTTCAAATCAACTAGCGTTTCATGGCCTGGAATTCATCTGGTGGCCTCAACCAAAGATGCCAAGGGTTCTACAGATGTTACTTTTAATCAGCAAATGACCAATGGTTTGGATGTTGGTTACGACGCAGGGCTGTTCCGGTCCAATGCAAACTTTGCCTTATACACAAGATTAATTGAAGATAATGGCGTTGATTTTGGCTTGCAATGTCTGCCTGCTGATATGTACGATCGATTGATCATCCCAATTGGTTTGGATTGTAAGTCGGGTGGTGATGTAACTATCTCTGCACAATTGGTGAATTTGCCACCAAATTGTAAGCCAGTTCTTATGGACAAACAAACTGGAATAGTGACAGATCTTAGTGTGGAAGGTGCCACTTATACTGCAAATGTGTCCGCTGATAATAAAGGTGTCGGAAGGTTTTACTTGTATACGAATCAAATCGGGTCTGGAATTGCTCTTGAGGAATTAATGGACATGTTGGTCTATTCATTTAACAAAGAGATCCATATCGAAGGACCAATCAATAATAATGCGATGGCTTTCCTTTATGACATGACCGGCAAATCGATTGATTCCTATCGGCTGAAACCTTCGACTTTGAATATTATTAATGCTCAGCACGTCAAAGACGGAGTTTATATACTTGTTATTCAAGATGGTGAAAAAAGAGTTTCCAGGAAATTTGAATTGAATTAAGCGAACTTATAATATGAAAACCGATTTAAAAGAAAAATCAGGTAAGCCGATTTCACGCAAAGAGGCGCTGATGAAAGCTGGTAAATATGCTGCATTCACCGCTGCTGCTGCGGTAGTTATGTTGGCACCAAAAAAAGCACAAGCGTTAAGTGGAATTACTAATCCTGGTGGTGGATGGGGTACTGGCCCAGTTAGCCCTCCAGGTGGTGGTACTGGCGGAAATAAAACCCCATTTACAAAACCTGAACAAACATCGCCAAAATCGGGATTGAGAGATTCCCCTTGGAAGTAGTTTTGCTTAAGAGCTTCGTGAGAAACTGCGAACTTGTATAAGTGACCAGTGACGAGTGACTCTTTACGACTAAAATATTTTAGATTAAAAGCTTGCCCTACCCGGGCAGGCTTTTTTCGTTGAATCCCACAGACTTGCCGGCGATCAATATTAGTATGAATCTCAGCCCTGAAAGTTTGGGTACCGGTTACCGGGCAGGCGGCTATAGTCCACCGGATGGTGGAGCCAATATCCGCAACCCTTTTACTAAACCGGAAAACTCCCTATCTTCGTCGGACATCAGGAAATCACCCTGGTAGAGACGGATAACTATCCGTCTCCTAATTTTTGATTATGAAATATTTAGAGAGACAGGTAGGCGAAAAAAAAATTTTCTGGTTTGAGGAAAGCAACCGGTATTCGTTGTTGGAAATGCCGGCTTATGAGGTGATTAAAAGGCTCAATGATGGCATGCACCCGGTGCAGGTTGCGCAATGGTGCACCGGCTATTATGATATTCCTTCTGTGGAGAGTACCCGGTTTGTTGGGGAAGTAAAACAAATGGTTGAACAGCAGTTGATTCCTGCAGATATCGGCATCGGTCCGACAGAAATTCAGGATCATGAAATCCCCACTTCCTTTTTCTCATGCCGGTTTTATTCGATCGATGACCTGCTTTTTTCTGTTCAGTACGAATCCGATCAGATCGAATACCTGATCCACCAGAAATTTGCTCATCTGGAGGTGCCTGCCACTAAACCGGCCGATCATTTCTTTCAGGTTTTTAATTTTCAGGGAAGGTACATCCTGCGGGTAAACGGACAGATTATCGGGCAATGGCTCCCCGAGGATTCCCACTTTTTTACCGGTAAATTTTCCATGGAACTGCTGAATCGGATGTATAACCGGTTAGATTCCGGCTGGATGGGCGTTTTTCATGCCTGTGCGCTGAGTCGGGGCGACCAGAGCATACTTTTCCTGGGGGATTCGGGCAACGGTAAAAGCACCATTTCCGCCATATTGATGGGCTGCGGGTTCGACCTGCTGGCCGATGATTTTGTACCGGTGGATGCGGCTACTTCAGAAGTTTTCTATTTTCCTGCCGCTGTTTCCATAAAAAAAACTGCACTGGATCATCTGATTCCTTTATATCCGCAGTTGGAATCTGCAGCCGAATTCTATTATCCCGGACTGGATAAAACCGTTCGCTACCTGGCGCCTGCGCGACAATCTGAGAATCCATTATCAAGTTATCCCTGCAAAGCACTGATATTCGTTAAATATCAGAAGGACAGCGGCATGACCCTGGAGGAAATGCCAAAGGATATCGCCTTTCAGCACCTCGTGCCGGACTCCTGGATCTCACCCCTGTCTCAGAATGCCTCCCGATTCCTCGACTGGTTCCTCAGTCTGCCCTGCTACCGCCTCACCTATTCCGACAACGCCGCCATGGTCCAAGCCATAACCTCACTTACCACATGAACTACTCCGACGCACTATTCTTCATTGGTAAATGCCTGACGCTTGGATGCTATCCGGAGCGGAAGGAAGAGGTTCAAGAAATAGTCCGGTCAGGTCAGGTGGAATGGGAGAGGGTGGTCTGGGTAAGTACAGGACAGTTCGTGTTCCCTGCACTTTATCTGCAATTGAAACGCGCCGGCCTCCTTTTGGAATTGCCTTCGGATCTGGTGGAATATATGGAGGAGTTTGCTTCGGCAAACCGCGAACGCAATCAGCAAATCATCAATGAAGCCCATGAAATTGCTGCCCTGCTCAATGAAAAGGGGATTTCGCCAATCTTTCTGAAAGGCACTGCGCATTTGTTGGAGGGATTGTATCAGGATATAGCTGAACGCATGGTGGGCGACATCGATTTTTTGGTGGGTGAGGCGGATATGGAAAAGGCCGCCGAAATATTGGTTGGCACAGGTTACGAGCCTTTAGCGGAATATAATCCAAAGAACCTGGTGATCACCAAGCATTATCCCAGACTGAAAAATGATAACCGGACGGCTGCCGTTGAAGTTCACCGGCAGATCCTTCATTTTCCTTATTATCAGGAGTTTGATGGTTCGATACTGGTGAAGTCTGCCCGGCGGCTCGACCTTCCTGGTTCAGTTTGCGTGCTGGGCGCTGAGCATCAGGTGATCCATAATATTCTGAATGTTCAGGCCAACGATAACGGATATTATTATGCTCAGATATTTCTCCGGCAGCAGTATGACCTGCTGCTGATATCACAAAAAATCAATCCATTGACTGTTGTTCATGATTTCGGGAAGTTTTATAACCGGATGAATGGGAACCTGGCCCTCACCAATAAAATTTTCGGCAATCCTGCATCCATCCCCTATGATGATACCTGGCAGGCCCGATTCTTTCTGCGACGCATCCGGCGCAACATCAATCATCCCGCCTGGGCAAAATTCTCCCACTCGTTCCTCTATTATAACATGCGATTCGCCAGCTATCCCAAGCAGATTATCCGTGCCCTTTTCAACAAGGAAGCCCGCGTTTCGGTGCTTGCCCGGCTCGGCGATCCAAGGTGGTACGGGGCACATCTGAGAAGCTATTTGCAGAAGTGACGAGTTACGAGCTACGAGTGACGGGTGACGAAGTGACGAGTGACAAGTGACAAGTGACCTGTAACCCGTCACTTGTCACTCGTAACTCGTCACTTCTTCGTCACTCGTCACTCGTCACTTGTCACTTGCTTTCGTCACTTCCCTACAACGTCGTAACCTCAATCACCTCCCCATACCCCGTGCCTCCTGCATTGGTTGCGTAGGCCCGGATGTAATATTTGGTGCCGGAGGTCAGACCGGTGACTGACGAAACCCAATAGCCTTCGCCGGTGCCGTCGGTGGTTTTAGCATCGTCAATGGTAGGCGGTGAGGTTAGGGACCAGCAAACCCCGCGGGCGGTGATGTCGCCGTTGCCGGTGTTGATAACGTGTCCGCCGGTTATTACACTAGTGGCAGTGAGATCTGATGTGGTCAGCGTTTCAACGGTGGGGATCCAAGGCTTGGCGGTGAATTCCACTTCATTGCCATATACGGTTCCTACAGAGTTGGTTGCGTAGGCCCTTACATAATATGTGGCGCCGTGGTACAACCCGGACAGGCTGCTGGTGAATGGACCGGCACCGGTTCCGTCGATTGTTTTGTAATTGCTGATGGTTGGACCGGTTACGGTATTCCAGCAAACTCCTTTAACGGTTGCTGCATCGCCGCCGGTATCCGTAACATTACCTCCGCCAACAGCTGTTGAGCTGGTAATGTTGCTGATATGGGTGGTGGTGACCGCCGGCAGGGTTTTGGGCGTGGTGAAGCTGAGTTCATTGCCATAACCGGTTCCGCCGCTGTTGGTTGCATACGACCGTAAATAATAGGTGGTATTTGGCAGCAGTCCGGTAATTGCACTGGTAAAGGTGGCTGTTCCGGTGCCGTCGGTTGTTTTGCTGCCGGTAATGGTGGGCGCGGCTGTGGTTGACCAGCATACGCCCTTGGCGGTGATGGATGCGCTGCCATCCCAGGTGATCGTGCCTCCGCTGCTGGCCGTGTTGGCTGTCAGGTCAGTGATGGCAGTGGTGGTCAGTGTGGGCAGTCCTGCCAGACTGGTGAAGAATACCTCGTTTCCATAAGAGGTGCCGCCGGCATTGATGGCATAGGCCCGAACAAAATAGACCACATTGGGCGATAATCCGGTTATGCTGCTGGTAAAGATGCCCAGTCCGGTTCCGTCAACGGTTTTTGCATCGGTTACGGTAGGATTGGAGGCTACCGACCAGCAGATGCCTCTTCCCAGTATCGGGGAGTTGCCATCGGCCGTGACATTTCCTCCACCGGTGGCAGTGGCGCTGGTAATAGCTGTAATGGCATCCGTTGTTACGGTTGGTGCAGATGGGAGTGTTTTAAAGGTTATCTGCTCGCCATAGGTTTTACCGAATGAATTGATGGCATACGCCCTTACATAATAAGTGGTGTTGCCTGTCAATCCGGTAAGTAAACTTACAAATGCGCCTGTTCCTGTGCCGTTTTTCGTGGTATCGCTGTCTGTGGTGGGGTATTCACTGGTCGACCAGCATACTCCGCGGGCGATCACCGCAGAATTGCCATCTGCAGTAACATTCCCGCCGCCTGTTGCGGTTGTGGTGGTAATGGCTGTGATGGCTGCGGTGGTTACGGTTGGCGGGGTTACGCTGAGATTGGTTTTAAAGGATACCGGTAATCCGTAGGAGGTGCCTTCTGCATTGATGGCATAAGCACGCACATAATAGGTTGTGTTCGGGGTAAGTCCGGTCAGGCTGCTTACAAATGCGCCGGTTCCGGCTCCTTCAATGTTTTTTGTTGCCGCGGTGGTTGGATTGTTGGTTAAGGCCCAGCAGATTCCCCGTTCCGTGACAGGTGAATTTCCGTCGGATATAACATTGCCTCCGCCTACAGCGCTGATATTGGTGATATTGGTTATTGCCGCGGTAGTTACCGTTGGAATGGCCGGGCGGGTGGTAAAGGTATGCTCCTGTCCGTAAGATGTTCCGGTAGAGTTGGTTGCATAGGCCCGTACATAATAGGTGGTATTGGGCGAAAGTCCGGTCATGGTGCTCACAAATACTCCGATACCAGTGGCGTCGGTAGTTTTGGAATTTAAGATAGTCGGGTTCTGGGTGACTGCCCAGCATACACCACGTGCGGTTACCGTGGCATTTCCGCCGCTGGTAACATTGCCGCCGCTGACCGCCGTATTACTGGTGATCGCGGTGACCGGCGTGGTGGTGACCACCGGAAGGTTTGCTGCCGTTACAAAGGAAACCTGAGCGCCATAAGCGGTGCCGCTAGAATTGGTTGCGTAAGCTCTTACATAATAGGTGGTTACCGGAGTCAGCAGGGTTAAACTGCTCGTGAATACGCCGGTCCCGGTTCCATCGGTGGTGAGGGAATTGGCCAGAGTCGGATTTGCCGTCAGCGACCAGCAAACGCCTCGTGCAGTAACCGCGGAACTACCGGCGTTGGTAACATTTCCGCCGCCTGTGGCCGTTACGTTGGTGATGGCTGTGATAGCCGCCGTGGTGACCGTTGGCAAGGTACCGCTTGTGCTGAACGATACTTCAGCACCGTATGAAGTCCCTACGAGATTGCTGGCATAGGCACGTACATAGTAGGTAATGTTGGTGGTTAACCCGGTAATGTTACTCACGAAGGCGCCTTCTCCGAGTCCGTCGGTTGTGAAAGCATTCGCGGTGGTTGGATTATGCGTGGTTGCCCAGCATACCCCGCGGGCCAGTATGGCTGAATTTTCATCCGATACTACCGTGCCGCCGCCGGTTGCAGAGGTTCCGCTCACATTGGTCACGGCTGCCGTGGTAACGATTGGCTGATCAAATGGTATGAGTTTCAGAATATCGCTGTATACTATATCGCAGATGGGCTCTTTTATCGCGCAGCGTAAATAAATGATTGCATTTACGGTTACCGTGAGGGTGTTCGAGGTTTTACCTGCCATATCCGACCATGCCAGTGCATCGGTTGATAACTGCCACTGCAGCAATCCACGCGGATTTCCAACGGTTATGGTTTGCGAAAATCCTTTGACAATGCGTTTTTCAATGATTTGCCCGGTTTTTAAAGTGATTTCCTGGCCAATCACTTGATTGAATGATAGAAGCGATAGTGCTACCGCTAAAAGGATCATTAAAGATCTGGTATATTTTGTTTTCATGTGTTTTCGTTTTGAGATTAAAGAATTACAACCGGGCGGGTGATTACCTTATCTTTAAAAATCAGCATAAGCACGTAATTTCCCTTTGGCAGATACCGGGTATCCAGCTCTTCGCGAAACACATAATTGATCTCTTTATCTATATCATATACCACAACTCCCGTGGAATTGACCATTCTCAGGCGGATCGAACCGGAAACACCGTCGAGATCCACTTTAAGGTTACCGTCGCTTGGATTGGGATATACGCGGAAGCTCGTCAGGATGGCATTCATATCCACTCCGGATGCATCTACGGTGATGGTAACTTCATCACTGGCCGAGCAATTTTTCAGGTCGGTAATGGTAAGCATATAGGTGGTGGTCACCAGCGGTCGGGCAATAGGATTGGGCTGTGTGGCATCACTCAAACCGGTTGCGGGACTCCACTGATAGATAAATCCGCCATATCCGCCGATTGCCGTGGGATGTGATCCCAGAATTGCCTGACGGCCGCCGAGAATGGTGGTATCGTTACCTGCAGCCGCCTGCAGAACGTTAGCCTGGTTGGAATCCAGCGAAATGGTTTGCCCAAATGCTGCAGAACAAGCAAACAATAAACAGATGCTTGCTGTTAAATGGTTTAATTTCATTGGTTTACGAAATTTTGGTTGAAATAGATTCTACCTCGAAAAGGTACTATCTTTTTTCAAACCAAATTCCGGTCGCCACCACTAATTTTCCCGCGCCCTAGATATGATTGTGGACCGATTTTACTGCCCTGCCGGATGGGTCAGCGTTATTCCTGAAGCTGGCATCCCATTCGAGGGCCTCAGCCGTGCTGCAGGCAATGGATGGAACCGATGGCACACATGCAGCTGCCTGTTCCGAAGGAAAATGCTCCTCAAAAATTGTACGGTACAGATATTCTTCTTTCGACATGGGCGGATTTACATGGAACCGGTAAGCTGCCGAGGCCATCTGTTCATCGGTAATCCGTTCATTGGCAACGGCTTTCAATGTATCGATCCAGCTATAACCCACGCCGTCAGAGAATTGTTCTTTCTGGCGCCACACTATTTCTTTGGGAAGATAGGATTCGAAAGCTTTCCGCACCACCCATTTTTCAATGCGGCCGTTTTTGATCATCTTATCATCGGGATTGATGCGCATGGCAACATCCAGGAACTCCTTGTCGAGAAAGGGTACGCGTCCTTCCACTCCCCAGGCGGATAAGGATTTATTGGCCCTTAAACAGTCGTACAGATGAAGTTTGGATATTTTGCGGACGGTTTCCTTGTGAAAAGCCTCGGCCGACGGTGCTTTGTGAAAATAGAGATATCCTCCGAAAATCTCATCAGCACCTTCACCGGATAGTACCATTTTGATGCCCATGGATTTGATCACCCTGGCCATCAGGTACATAGGCGTTGACGCCCTGACGGATGTTACGTCGTATGTTTCAATATGATAGATGACATCCCTGATGGCATCCAGACCCTCTTCTATCGTAAAATGAATTTCATGATGAACGGTATCCAGATGGGTGGCGACCTTGCGGGCGGCTGCAAGGTCGGGTGATCCGACCAATCCTACCGCAAATGAGTGCAAACGTGGCCACCAGGCTTCCTGTTCATCGCCCGATTCAATTCGCTTGCGGGCATACTTGGCGGCAATCGCGGATATGACCGACGAGTCGAGTCCGCCGGATAACAACACCCCATACGGCACATCCGACATCAACTGGCGGTGTACGGCCTTCTCCAGGGCATCGTGTATCTCCTCAATACTGGTGGTTTGGTCCTTCACCGTTTCATATTCGGTCCAGTCCCTTTTGTACCAAGGTTTCATCACGCCTTCCGGACTATAATAATAGTGTCCGGGTAGAAATTCTTCAATCTTATTGCATACCCCTTCAAGTGCTTTCAGCTCCGAAGCCACATAGAACTGGCCGTGCTTATCCCATCCCATGTATAACGGGTTGATACCGATGGGGTCGCGGGCAATCAGGTAGCAGTCTTTCTCCTCATCATACAGCGCAAATGCGAAAATCCCGCTCAGATCTTCCAGAAAATCTTTCCCTTTCTGACGGTAGAGCGCCAGAATCACTTCGCAGTCGGAATGTGTGGTAAAGTGATAGGATCCGTTCATTTCCGACCTGATTTCCTGATGGTTATAGATTTCACCGTTCACGGCGAGGATCAGTTTCTTATCTTCACTGTATAATGGCTGACGGCCGGATTCCGGATCCACGATCGAAAGCCGTTCATGGGCAAGGATCGCTTTTTCGCCGCAATATATACCGGACCAGTCCGGACCGCGATGCCGGATTTTTTTCGACATATCCAAAACCTGGGTCCTCAATTCCGTTGAAGGAAACTTTAATTCAAATGCACCAACAATTCCACACATAACTCTTTGTTTATAGATTCGAAGCAAAAGTACTTAAATGATGAGAGATTGAAAGAATATGCAGTTAATTGCTTACAAAATGAAAGTGAATTGTAAAGAAAACGTGAAGAGTGTAAAGAATGGTGAAGAAATGGAATGGGAAAAGTTAGAGATTGAAAGGTGACTTCCAAAGGACCTCCCCCTTCCCCCTCCTTAGAAAGGAGGGGGGTATTTCACCTGCCAGTATTACTGCTAAGTGATCCCGAAGCTCGTTACCCCCTCCTTTCTAAGGAGGGGGAAGGGGGAGGTCTCACTTAATCACCCAGTACTTAATCTGCACCCTGTTGTAAGTATACGTAATATATATCCTGTTATCTGCAGCCCGGATGATAGCCGGGTAGCTGAATTCGCCGGTTTCCTCTCTTTCGAGTGTCAGGATATCCTGCCAGTTCAAACCATCGGCCGACCAGGCCAGATTCAGCTGATTGCGGCCGTTGACCCATTCCTTACCGCTTAAGAGCGGGTTATAAACTAAAAGATGCGAGTCATCGGGCAATGTTAATCCATCGATCCCGGAGTTGGGATTCGGAAGGTTAAGCGGGGAAAACGGACTCCAGGTTTTGCCGTTATCTGCAGATAATGAGGTGATCACAGAATTGCTTTTGCTTCGGCAGAGAATGCGGAAAGTTGAGTCCTCACCGTTGAGGATAGTGGGTTGTATAACCTGATAATCGCTCTCCTGATCGACTTTGGTGATCTGCCAGGTATTATTAGCGGGATCAAATATTTCCATCTGAGCTTTCCATTGGGTATCCGTTTCCGTGCTGGAGGGACAAAGCAATTTGCCATTTCTCAGCTCCACGGGCTTGTTCCGCACGGGTCCGAGCACACCCTCCGGCAATCTTACCGGCTCCGACCAGCTAACCCCATTGTCAGGTGAAGATTTCATCATACCAAACCACTCCCGGGGATTCTTACCCACTTTATAAAACAGGTAAAGTATACCCTTGGAGGATTTAAACAGTACCGGATTCCAGCAGGGGAAAGTAAGGGTATCATGGATTCGCCCATCTGCAAGTATAAAAGGCTTAGACCAATAGCCTCTTTTAAAAACACTTCCCCAAATTTTAACATCCTTCGCACTTTCATAGGATCCTCCAAAAAATGCAGCCATCAGGGTCCGCCTGTTCAGTGAAACAATGGTAGAGGCATGACACTGTTCAAACGGCGGCTTATCCAGAATCATCCCGAATTTAATTTTGCTGAAGCGGGGTGGGGCGACCTGATTATTTTGTCCATTCACGCCAAAGTGGCAGAATATCAGTAGGATGATGGTATGGATGGCCAGGTGTTTCATTAGGGTAAAGGTAGGGAATTGTTAGGGACCTCCCCCTGCCCCCTCCTTAGAAAGGAGGGGGGTATTTCAACTGCAGTACATCACCGCGTCCCTCCGCACCGCCCCCTTTTCTGTCATCCCCGCGAAGGCGGGGACCGCCTCGCTCTCACGAGGAGCCCTTGAAAGCACCTCCCTCCTCCCACACTATTTCTCCCAAAAACCAGTTAATTTGCAGAACAATTAACACCCTGAAAAATGATCGACCTGAAAGGCATCTACCCTCCGATCCCTACTTCCTTTAATTCATCGGGCGACCTTGCAACAGATAAAATGAAGGCAAACCTGGTTCAGCTGAGCAAGTTTGATCTGGCCGGATTTCTGGTGCTCGGCTCGAACGGGGAAACCGTTATGCTCTCGATGAGCGAAAAGCGTGAGGTGTATGAGGCTGCACGTGAGGCTATTCCGGCATCCAAACTGATGCTGGCCGGTACGGGCGCCCAGTCAACACGCGAAGCTGTTGAATTGACCAGCCTGGCAGCCAGGGCCGGAGCGGATGCGGTAGTGGTGCTCAATCCTTTCTATTATAAAGGTCTCATGTCGAATGGTGCGCTGGTCAGCTATTACCATGCCATTGCGGATAGATCCACCATCCCGGTCATTATCTATAATATGCCGGCAAGTACCGGTCTGGATATGACTGCAGCAACCATCCTGGAGATTTCCGCTCACCCGAATATTATCGGACTGAAAGATTCCGGTGGCAATCTTGCGAAGATGGGAGAGATCATCGCTTATGCCAAACCCGGATTCCAGGTGTTGGCAGGTTCAGCAGGATTTCTGCTGCCGGCCCTGAGCATCGGAGCTGTGGGCGGGATTCTCGCCAGCGCCAACATCGTACCGGAACAGTGTATCGAAATTCAAAATAAATTTTTGGCGGGAGACCTTAAGAGTGCCGCACATAAACAGCATAGTATTATCCGCCTGAATAATATGATCACCCGCGATCAGGGGATCCCGGCCCTCAAGTCAGCGATGGATCAGCTCGGATTGTACGGAGGTCCCTGCCGGGAGCCCATCCTGCCTTTATCGGAACCGATAAAAATCCAGATCAAAACCCTTCTGAATGAAGCTATTAACTGATATTAAATGAAATCGCGCAAACTCCTGATGATTCCCGGTCCCATAGAGTTCGAACCTTCAGTACTGAGGGCAATGGGCAGTGCAACAACCAGTCATGTGGCTCCGAATTTTATTGAAACGTTCGGACATTCACTGGATATGATGAAAAGTGTTTGGCAATGTCCTGCCGGACAGCCATTTATCCTTGCCGGCTCGGGCACCCTGGGCATGGATACCGCAGCAGCAAACCTGATTGAACGCGGTGATCGTGCACTGGTGATTTCCACCGGCTATTTTGGGGACCGGTTCGCCGATATCCTGACCCGGTATGGTGCTGAGGTAAAAATCTTAAAAGCGGAAACCGGCGGTGTGGTCCATCCGGACCGGATCGAGGAGGAACTCAGGAGAGGCCATTATAAGTTATTGACATTTACACATGTAGATACTTCAACGGCTGTTTTAGTTGACCCGGTTCCAATGGGTCTGCTGGGTAAGAAATATGGTGTCCTCACGGTGCTCGACGGGGTTTGCTCCGTTGCCGGCGAGGAGATTCGCCAGGAAGAGTGGGGGATTGACATTGTTTTTACCGCCTCCCAGAAAGCCATTGGTGTACCTCCGGGACTTGCCCTGCTGGTGGCTTCCCCTGAGGCTATAGCCGCATGGAAAAACCGGACCACTCCGGTTGGCAGTTACTATTCAGATTGGTCGAACTGGCTGCCGATCATGAACGCCTACTCGAACCGGAAACCTTCCTATTTTGGAACTCCTGCGGTTAACCTGGTGGCAGCTCTTGAGGTCAGTCTTCAACTTATTCTTAAAGAGGGGCTTGAGGCGAGATTTGCCAGACATCACAAAACCGGAAAGGCTTTCCGGGCAGGTATCCGGGCGCTTGGACTCGGTCAGGTGCCGTTAAATGATGCAATTGCTTCCAACACCCTTTCGGCACCTCTCTATCCGGCGGGTATAACGGGTGGCCAGCTTCTGCCTCTGATCAATGAAGCCGGGGTTATTCTCGCCGGAGGGTTATTGCCTGAAATCAAGGATCAATATTTCCGCATCGGCCATATGGGCTCTGTCAACCAGGGTGATATTGTTACCACCATGAGCGCAATTGAGAGCGGGCTCAGGGGGTGTGGGTATGAATTTGTAGGAGGGGCGGGGATTGGAGCTGCGCTTTGACCTCCCCCTTCCCCCTCCTTAGAAAGGAGGGGGGTATTACAACTGCTGGATTTACGGCTATGCCAGACCTCCCCCTGCCCCCTCCTTAGGAAGGAGGGGGGTATTTCAATGGCAGGGTTTACTGTTAAGTGATCCCGAAGCTCGTTACCCCCTCCTTTTTAAGGAGGGGGAAGGGGGAGGTCTGCCGGGCTTACTATCAAGTGATCCCGAAGCTCGTTACCCCCTCCTTCCTAAGGAGGGGGAAGGGGGAGGTCAATTGTGTCCCCATTTTTCCATTCTATCCCTGTTTCCGCATCTATATGCATAAACAACCAGGGTATATGAAATGGAATAAAGTTCACAATTCACCTGCAATGACCTGCAAACGACGCTATTTGAGACATCACGAAACCAGGGAAGAGGAAATGCTGTGGGACCGATTACGGAATAAACAATTAATGGGCTGTAAATTCAAGAGGCAACATAGTGTTGGGGGATATATTTTAGATTTTTACTGTTGTTCCAAACGTTTAGCAATCGAATTGGATGGTTTACAGCACTTTGAACCGGAGGGTATCAGGTATGATCTCGCACGGACAACATACCTGAAGAGCTGTAATATTCAAGTCCTCCGA
Source organism: uncultured Bacteroidota bacterium (assembly GCA_942493265.1). GTDB lineage: Bacteria > Bacteroidota > Bacteroidia > Bacteroidales > UBA12481 > UBA12481. Next base: position 3,931,916 of record OW818688.1, on the reverse strand, counting down.
TTTATGAATATAGAGGTAACCTCAGATATTCAGGCTGTTGTCGATCAGATTCTTAGTGTTCTATAGGAACTTTTGATAGGCAGAAGTAGGCGCCTACCCCTGTCTGGAGACCTCCCCCTGCCCCCTCCTTAGGAAGGAGGGGGGTATGACAACTGCTGGATTTACGGCTATGCCAGACCTCCCCCTGCCCCCTCCTTAGAAAGGAGGGGGGTATTTCAATGGCAGGGCTTTCTGTTAACTGATCCCGAAGCTCGTTACCCCCTCCTTTTTAAGGAGGGGGAAGGGGGAGGTCTGCCGGGCTTACTAATAAGTGATCCCGAAGCTCGTTACCCCCTCCTTCCTAAGGAGGGGGGAGGGGGAGGTCTGCCGGGCTTACCATTAAGTGATCCCATTGCTCGTTACCCCCTCCTTTCTAAGGAGGGGGCAGGGGGAGGTCCACCCTCCTTCAATTTATTTTCCTCCAACTGTAGCATTTCGCTACGTTCACTCGTCTTATGTGCAGAAATTAACCCAAACCAAACAATGAAATTAGCAATTACGCTTGTCATCACTGCCTTTCTTACTGTCAGCCTAGCAGTTAGTCAGGAAGTTACGACAACTGCCAAACGGCAGTACCAGGCTGTAAAACTCAGGCAGCAACTCCCGGTGATCGACGGTCGTCTGGATGAAGCTTTCTGGCAGACGGCCGAAAAAGGGGGACAGTTTGTTCAACATGAGCCCTATGAAGGAAAAGCTCCCTCGCAAACTACCGAGTTTGTGATTACCTATGATGATAATAACCTTTATGTGGCGTTTTGGTGCTACGATTCCAGTCCCGACAGCATTTCCCGGCGGTTAGCCCGTAGGGATGACATCGACGGGGACATGGTGGGTATCGACGTGGACAGCTATTTTGATAAAAGAACCTCATTTGGTTTTTTTATCAGTGCGAGTGGTGCGAAAATGGATATGGTTACTTCGAATGACGGTATGGCGGAGGACAAAACCTGGGATCCGAACTGGTATTCAGCAGCTTCCATTAATGACAAGGGATGGACCGCTGAAATGCGGATACCGCTCAGTCAGCTTCGCTTCAGCGATAAGGAAAATAAAACATGGGGAATCCAGGCCTACCGGTATATTTTCCGGAAGGGTGAATTATCACAATGGCAGCACATTCCGCGTAATGCCCCCGGATCGGTTCATCTGTATGGTGAACTCACCGGGATCAATGATATCAAGCCCAGGCGACAGATCGACCTGACCCCTTACACTGTTGTTTCGGGCGAAAAGTTTGAAAAAGAGGAGGGGAATCCTTATGCAACCGGAAAGGATTTTAAATATTCAGCCGGACTGGATGCAAAGATCGGAGTTACGAACAACCTTACTGTGGATCTGACCGTTAACCCCGATTTCGGACAGGTTGAGGCCGATCCTTCCGAGGTTAATCTTTCGGCTTTTGAAACCTTTTTTGAAGAAAAGAGGCCGTTCTTTGTGGAAGGCCGGAATATCCTGAGTATGCCGCTGATGCTTGGTGACGGCGACCTGGCCAATGAAAACCTGTTTTATACCCGCCGCGTGGGGCGCAGGCCGCAGCGGTATCCGGGGTTGAATGACGGAGAGTTTGCCAAAGTGCCGGAATTCAGCAGAATTCTGGGTGCGGCAAAAATCTCGGGCCGCACGGAAAACGGATGGTCCATTGGCTTACTGGAAAGTGTTGCCGCTGAGGAGCGGGCCGAAATCGATCTGGTCGGCGATAAAAGATATGAAACCGTTGAACCGCTCACCAATTACCTCATCGGAACGGTGCGAAAAGATATGAATGACGGTAATACGGTGATCTCCGGTATGATCACCTCAACAAACCGGAAACTGGATGAAACCACGATGGATGATCTCCATTCAGGAGCTTATACCGCCGGGGTTGATTTTACTCAATATTTTAAAGATAAGTCCTATATGCTGATGGCGAAAACCTATATCAGCCAGGTAAACGGTACGCCGGGGGCTATCCTGCAAACGCAATTATCATCGGCCCGATATTATCAGCGGCCGGATGTGTCTCATATTCATCTTGATACCACCCGGACTTCCCTTTTCGGCAATGGCGGAACCCTGTTCTTCGGTAAGCTTGGAAACTCCCCGTTCCAATGGGGTTGGTTCCTTTCCTGGAAAACTCCCGGAGTTGAACTCAATGATGTCGGGTATATGCGCTCTGCCGATAATATCCTGCCGATCTTCTGGGCCGGATACCGGTTTACCAAACCCTTCTGGATTATCCGGTCGATCAACCTCAACACCAACCACTGGGCAGGTTTCGATTTTGGAGCCAACTATCAGGGTTATGGAGGTAATATCAATGGAAATGTCTCATTTAAAAATCTTTGGGAGCTTGGGGCCGGTTTAAACTGGGATACTCAGGGTGTCGAAACTTCTCTCCTGCGCGGCGGACCGGCTTTCAGAACTCCCGGAAGAATTCAGCCGTGGATTTATGTCGGCACTGACCAAAGAAAAAAACTCAGCATGACCGTAAACGGTTATGGCTATCAGGCCGCTGAAGGACATGGTTCGATGCAGGGGATGCAGCTTTCGGTTAACTATAAACCAATCAATGCATTGTCAATCAGTTTGTCGCCAAATTTCACTTCCAGCTTTTCAAATCTGCAGTACATTCAGCAATCTTCATTCGGTAGTGAAGACCGGTATGTTTTCGGATCGATCAACCAAACTGTTCTGGGGATATCTTTACGCGTTAACCTCACGCTGACTCCAACCCTGACGATTCAATACTGGGGACAGCCTTTCATGGCATCCGGTCTGTTCAGCGATCTGAAATATGTGACTGACCCCATGGCGAATGAATACGCTGACCGGTTTCATTCGTATACTGCCGATCAGCTTGTTTGCTATCCGGCTGATGCATATTGTGATGTGGATGAAAATAAGGATAATGTTGTTGATTATTCAATTGACTATCCGGATTTCAATGTCAAGGAATTCAAGTCAAACCTGGTTGTCCGCTGGGAGTACCGCCCAGGTTCGGTAATATTCCTGGTGTGGTCGCAGGGCCGTAGCGGTTACGATCCATACGGTGATTTTTCATTTTCACGGGATTTCAAAAGCCTGACGGAAATAAAACCACGAGATATCTTATTGGTTAAATTCTCATATAGGTTCGGGTTATAGGCAAGGTGGGTGTGTGCCCGGGCAATTCTGCGGATGTATACGCAACTTCAGAATGCCCGGCACACCCCATCTATTTTTTAATCAAACATGGGAGCGGTCAGGATACCGCTGTGGTAATCAAACAGTTTTCGCATCTGTTCGATCGTATTTCGGGGAGTTGACAGTGGGGGCAGGTTTTCCAGACTGAAAAAACCGTAATCGGAGGTTTCCATTTCATCGGATCCCACCCAGCCGACAAAGGCACATTCAATAAACACCTTATATATATAGTAGATGTCCGGCGGATGATTATGGCATCTTTTGTCGAGTATCCCCAGAAGCCTTACCGCTTTGACTTCTGCGCCGGCTTCTTCACGCGATTCCTTTACGGCAACTTCAGAGGGGGTATAACCGATATCGGCCCATCCCCCGGGTAATGACCAGCAGTCATCTATCAATTCCCTCACCATCAGGATTTCATTCTTTTCGTTGAAAACCACTGCCCGGACATCTACTTTTGGCGTTTTATAACCATCAGATTCAACGATTTTAACCTTAAGCTCCTGTTCATCAATACCGGTAATTTGTGATAGCATCGACAAACAGAGTCCGGAGATCTCCTCATACCGCTTCAGGTCGAATTCATTCTTTGCATAGTGCGTGCCGATTTCAGCGAGTGACTGGATCTGCTTAATATTGTTGAGGATATCCATTTGATGATTGTCTTAGTTTGCCTGTTCAATTTGCGAAAAAAGATCGGTAAATCGGGTGATGATTTAATTTTGCAATATCTTTGCAGCCCGGAAGTAATTAATAGAACCACAGAGATACGGAGAGCATGGAGAAGCACAGAGACATTTGTTTTCTCAACTTCATGATTGATGTATTTTTGGGGTAAATAAATATTTAATATGAATTTTGGAGGAATAGAAGAAGTTTACTCAGCATACGAAACATCGCCCATCGTTGTTTTGCCGGTTCCGTATGATGCAACCAGCACCTGGATCCGTGGAGCCGATCGCGGTCCGGATGCCATTCTCGAAGCATCAGCTAATATGGAACTCTATGATATTCAGACGCAAAGGGAAGTCTATCTGCAGGGAATCCATACAGCCGACCCGGTTGGTTTAACCAGCGATCCGGAGGTTATGGTTCAGGAGGTGCAAACAGCAGTTGCCGGTATTCTGGCCGACCAGAAGTTTCCGGTAATTATCGGGGGCAACCATTCGGTCAGCATCGGATCGGTTCGTGCGTGCGCGGCTCATTACGGCAAAATAACCGTTTTGCAGTTTGATGCTCACACCGACCTCCGTCCTGAATATGAGGGCAGTCCGCTGAGCCATGCCAGTATTATGGCCCGTGCCGCTGAGGTTGCTGATATTGTTCAGATCGGTATCCGCTCAATGTGTACGGATGAGCTGCCATCGCTGCAGCCCGGCCGGATCTTTTATGCACATGATATTGCGGGGAAAAATGACTGGTATGAAGCCGCCGACAGTCTTCTGTCAGGCCCGGTTTATGTAACTATCGACCTGGATGTTTTTGATCCGTCAGTATTGCCTTCAACGGGGACTCCTGAGCCGGGCGGACTTCTCTATTACGAAGTTTACCGGTTTCTTGATTATGTTATCAAACGTCATCAGATCATTGCATTGGATGTGGTCGAACTTTGTCCGAATGCAGGTGAAAAATCATCCGACTTTTTAGCATCAAAATTGGTTTATCAATTAATCAGCCTGATATCTAAGTAATTATGAGTAACAAAAAAGCCCTTTTAGCAGAAGTTATTGAGCATATCGATATTACTTCATTCGATTCTACACCGATTATCGATTCTATGCGCAAAATGTCGTTTTCATCGCGCGATACCGCCAATGCAACCGACATTCTGATGCGAATGGTTAATGATAAGGATTGTACCGTAATGCTTACCCTGGCTGGGAGCACCAGCGCCGGAGGATGCATGCAGGTATATGTGGATATGGTTAAGAATAAGATGGTTGACGTGATCGTAGCCACCGGCGCTTCCATAATCGATATGGACTTTTTCGAAGCTATCGGATTTAAGCACTATCGTGGACGCATGGATATTCTCGACAGCGAATTGAGAAACCAGTATATCGACCGGATTTACGATACTTTTATTGATGAAGAAGAACTGCAGAATTGCGATTCAGCCATCAAGGAAGTTGCCGACAGTCTGGAGCCGCGCCCCTATTCATCCCGTGAATTTATCTGGGAACTCGGAAAATATCTGACCAAACACTCAGTGAAAAAGAATTCCCTCATTCAAACCGCCTATGAGATGGGTGTACCCATTTTCTGTCCTGCTTTTTCCGATAGCAGCGCCGGATTCGGTTTGGTTAAACATCAGTGGGAGAGGCCTGATAAGCATGTGTCAATCGACAGTGTGAAAGATTTTCTGGAGCTTACCCTGATCAAAATGGAGGCTGCCACATCTGGTTTATTTATGATTGGCGGCGGGGTACCCAAGAATTTTGCCCAGGATACGGTGGTTTGTGCTGAAATTCTCGGCAAAGACGTACCCATGCATCAATATGCCGTTCAGATTACCGTGGCAGATGTTCGCGATGGAGCCTGTTCCTCATCAACACTGAAAGAGGCCAGCTCATGGGGTAAGGTGGAAACCATCTATGAGCAAATGGTATATGCCGAGGCAACTACCGTTTTGCCGCTGATTGTCAGCTATGTATATCATAATGGCGATTGGAAAAACCGTCCGGTGAGAAATTGGGCTAAGCTTTACGGTAAGGAATAGTAAAGAAAAAGCTCGTTCCTTTTCCAAAGTCCGACTGGACCCAGATTTTACCGTTCATCAGCTCAACCAGCCTTTTGCATATGGCCAGTCCAAGGCCCGTGCCTGTATTGGCGCGGTTCAGTGTGTTCTCCAGTTGATGGAAATATTGGAATACCTCCTCTTGTTTGTTTTTGGGAATGCCGATTCCGGTATCCCTGACGAAGAAGAGGAGGGTATCATTGTCTTTCAACCGGTAGCCGAACTGAACATATCCCTTTGGCGTGAATTTTATGGCATTCACCAGCAGGTTTGTTAATACCTGCTTGAGACGATATTGGTCTGCCAGGATCATCGAATCGCCTTCAGGCATCTCTTTATCTAAATACAGAAGAATATGGTCCTTTTCCCGGATCTTTTTTTCATTTTCAGCCATCACAAGAATCTCATCAATCACCTGGTTCAGATTGAGTATTGAATCCCTGATAATCAATTGATTGCTTTCGAGTTTGGACAAGTCAATTATGTCATTGACCAAACTGATCAGCTGATTGCTGTTCTGGTTGATATAGCCGTAAAACTGCTCCTGCTCAGCACGGGTAATATCTTCATCAAGAATGATCTGCGAAAATCCGACAATGGCATTCAGCGGAGTTCTGATCTCATGCGACATATTTGCGAGAAAGGCCGATTTCAATAAATCGCTCTCCTCAGCTTTTATCCTTGCCTTGATCATTTTTCGTTCGGCTTCTTTTCGGGAAGTGACGTCGCGCATCATCAGTACCAGAAATCTTTCCTGTCCCGTGTCATTTGGCTCAGGCAGCATCCTGATTTCTATGCTCATGCAAAATCCGTTGGATGAATGTATTTCACCTTCAACTATTTCAGCCTGACGGGTTGCGAATACCCGGTCGATTATACTTTGGTCAAGCAGCATCATGCCTTCATCCCTGATTAGGTCGTCCACATTTTTGCCGATAAGCATATCGGGTGTTTTATCGAAAAATAAAATGGATGCAGCATTGATAAACGTGATCTCACCCTTACGGTTTATGCGGATTACCAGATCGGGTATATTACTGATAATATACTCGAGTTCTTCAATCTTTCGTTGGGAATTATCCTTGTCGTTCGGCATTAAAAATTGTAATTATTTAATCCTGAATACTATGGCGTATGGCAAATCGTTTTCTTTCTGCAACGACCTGGGTACCTTTATCAATAATCCCTTATCAGATTGCTCATAGCTCACTTTTCCTTTATACCCCAACACATCAATGGATGGTTTTGTTCCGCCTGCAATGCCTGTAACCGTGAATTCGACAGGCAATTTCTCCCCTTCCTTGAGGCAATATAAAATATAGCGGGCGCTCCCATCCTTTTTGGTTGTATAATACACGGAACCATTCATGTACGGTGCCATTTTGCGGGTTCCATAAATTGCCTCGCCGTTAACGTCCATCCATTTGCCGATATCGTTCAGCCGCTGGTAAGCAGCATCGTCCCAGGTGCCTTTCGGACTTGGCGCGATATTCAGCAGCAGATTTCCCCCTTTGGCAACAATATCGACGAGCATGTGTACCAGTTCGCGGCTCGATTTATATTGTGCATTGAATGCGTACGACCAGCCGCCTCCCATGATTATGCAGGATTCCCATGGGTACGCCAGCATTTCCTTCGGGACCTGGTTTTCCGGGGTCAGGTAATTCTGATTCGGTCCTTCCACCGCACGGTCCACCACCAGCAGTCCGGGCTGAAGCTGACGGGCCTTGGCAGCGAGTTCATCCATCCTGACATCCTGATTCTGGAGATGCATGAATTTATAATCGGGTGCGTTGATATATCCCTTGATTTGCTCTTTGGTCATCTTTTCAACCCAGCCGCCATCGAGCCAGAGAATATCGATCTTACCATAATCCGACATCAGTTCCATGATCTGGTTTTGGGTGTACTGAACGAAATTCTCCCACCGCTCGGGGTATTTGGTTACATCGTAATTCACATTCCGGTCGGGTGTGGCGAAATTTGGCCACCAATAATAGGGCGAATGCCAGTCGGGCTTGCTGAAATAGGCACCTGCCCACATTCCCTCCGATCGGAAAGCGTTGAAGATTTCTTTGGTCACATTGGCTTTCGAATTTTTGCTGAACGGAGTTTTCGGGTCAGTAATCTTATAGTCCGTGTATTTAGTGTCGAACATGCAAAACCCGTCGTGGTGCTTGGTGGTAAAAACAACATATTTCATTCCGGCACCGGCAGCGGCTTTCGCCCATTTCGCAGGATCAAACTGGGTGGGATTAAAGGTGGTTTGAAGTCCCTCATATTTCTTTTTATATCCGGTATAATCCTCTTCCGGGCGTGCGCACCAGCCTTCATCTTCCGAACAGATCGACCAGGATTCCACTATTCCCCACTGGCTGTATGGGCCCCAGTGCATGAGGAGTCCGAATTTCAGATCCTGCCACTGTTCGAGCTTTTGCAGTACCAGCGGATCGGTTGGAGGATAATACTTTTTACTGACGTCATGCTGCGCTTGTAATGATATTGAAATCAATACGATACTGAGAAGGGTTACCAGGTGTTTCATGATAATGCGGGATTGAAGATTACCACGGAGACACGGAGGACACGGATTGACACGGAGAATATTTATTTTTCTCCGTGCATCTCCGTGGTCTCCATGTCTCCGTGGTAATTCTAAATTTCATATTATTCAACGATAATTTCATCGATAAAGATCCATGCCCTGTTACCTTTTCCGGCATGCCAGGGGGGGCACGACCCGATGTTGTGGACGATTACATTCACAAAACGGGCTTGCACGGCTGGAATTTCAAGGGTGAAATCCTGTACCTGGCGTTTTGCATCGGTGAGGTCCACATGATTTTTTGCTACTCCGGCACCATCAAATCTGACCCCATCGGTACCTGTCCAAAAATCTACCTGTGTAGGAAAGAATATCCAGCTGCCTATGGCCTGCAACGCTCCAACGGTAATCTTCCGTATGGTTTGAACAGATCCCAGGTCGATGGTTGCCATCAGATCGGCTCCATCAAATCCCTGCCAGCTGCCATCGGTTATATTAATGGTGCCGCGGATTCCGTTCACGAGCGTAGTGTTACCATCACCGGGATACTTATCCGAGTATTCATTAATATACCTGACAGGTTTGCCGGTTGCCAGGTGTACAATCACATTTCGCTCACTGACGCCCGATAAGCGCACTCCGTTTTGAAATGCGGCTGCCTTGACAACCGTTGTTTTCTGGAGCGGAAACGGACCGGCATAGGCTGAACTGGCCAGCTGAGGTTCGGTGCCATCCAGCGTATACCGGATTTCGATGCCGGGGAAACCAGATTTCAAGGTGACCTCAATCAGGTTCTTTGCTGCATTATATCCGGGAGCGATATCGACCAAGCTGAAGCTCTTCGAATAGTTGATGCCCAGCACATCAAGGCGCTTTATTTGCTGCATCAGTCTGATTGAGAAGCTATTATAATCCTTATGTCCGGGGGATGTCCAGCATAGTTCCGCCAGTGCGGTCAATCTGGGATAGGTCATGTAATCAGCATGGGCAGTATCTCCAACATATTCAGTCCACAGATTTGCCTGGGCTCCCAGAATCATCTTAGCTTCCTCGGCAGATAATCCCTGTGGGATCGGATCAAAGGAGTACACTTTTTCGAGTGGCAGAAAGCCGCCTATTGCCAATGGTTCCGACTCCGGATTGCCCTGATAGTAATCGATATAGCAATAAGCGGTGGGAGTCATGACAACCGGATGACCCGATTTTGCTGCGGTAATTCCGCCTTCCAATCCCCGCCACGACATGACCGCTGCATTTGGTGCGAGTCCGCCTTCCAGAATTTCATCCCATCCGATCAGCTGGCGTCCTTTCGAGTTGAGGAATTTTTCGATGCGGCGGATCAGGTAGCTCTGGAGTTCATTTTCATTTTTCAGACCTTCCGTCTTCATCCTTTTTTGACAGGCCTGACAGGTGGTCCATTGAATTTTATCGGCTTCGTCACCTCCGATATGGATGTATTCGGAAGGGAACATTTCGATGACTTCGCTAAGGATATCTTCAAGAAATGTGAATGTTTCTTCCTTACCGGCACAGAAAATATTGGTGCAAGGCCATATACCTCCGGGAAGGACAGTGAGTGGTTCCCCGGTGCAGGAATACTCCGGATATGCAGCGAGCGCGGCGGTTGAATGCGCGGGCATTTCGATCTCGGGGATGATCACAATATTCCGCTGAGCGGCATAATCCACGAATTTCCGGATATCCTCCTGTGTATAAAAACCGCCATAAGTGGCTTTCTCGCCTGGTTTCTGTACTTCCCTGGAGTTCCAGTGCTTATCCTCACGATTCACCCTCCAGGCGCCCACTTCAGTAAGTTTAGGGTATTTCTTGATTTCCACTCTCCAGCCCTGATCGTCGGTCAGGTGCAGCTGAAAACGATTCAGCTTATGGATGGCCATATAATCCAGAACATCATAGATATAGCTGGCCGGGAAGAAATGCCTTGAAACATCCAGCATGAATCCTCTCCAAACAAATCGGGGCTTGTCGGTAATCTTAACCAGCGGTAAATTCCATTTGATATCAGGAACAGCCTGATCAGAATAAATCTCAGGCGGAAAGAGCTGGAAAAGGGTTTGGATTCCGTAAAATACGCCGCCCGGGGAAGCTGCCAGAATTTTAACCTCTCTGTCAGTCACTGATAATGAGTATCCTTCCAATCCCAGGGTTCCTTCCAAACCGCTTTCAACTTGCAGGCTGATGATTTTTCCGGATGCTTTATTAACCGTCTTCAGGTCATATCCGGTAGCCGCCTGAATCCTGTTTTTTAGGAAAGCCGCCTGGTCTTTCAAACCGCTTTCATCTGAAATTACAATTTTTACTCCTGAGGTTAATTTGAAAATGCCGGTGGATTGAACCACATTGAGCGGTTCCGGAATGATCGAAATTACAGGATCTTGTTCCTTCTGACAGGATATTATGCTGATCATCATAGTCATGGCCAGGAATATTACTGTTCTTTGGGTTTTCATGGGTTATACAGATATGGGTGGTTACTTAATTTCCCTGATTTTAATATTGCGGAAGCTCACACTGTTGCCATGGTCCTGTAAAAGGATATGGCCTTCGGGGGCTTCACCGAACAGGTCGTAAGATGCATATTTGCTTTTCTGCACGAGAGCCCGGTATATCTGGGTTCCCCGATCAAATTCAACTACTTTTTTCCCGTTTAGCCAATGTTCAATATGGTTGTTTTTTGCAACTATCCGCGCATTATTCCATTCGCCAACCGGATTAACCACCTTGTCGGGCAAAGCCGGAATCAGGTCATACAGCGAGCCGATGGTGCGGTTTCCACCGACACCCATCTTAGCATCAGGATGGATGTCATCATCAAGCAATTGAAATTCGAGACCGATTGCTGACCCGGTTCCATTGTTCAATCCTTCAACCACATAATATTTAATACCGCTATTGGCTCCGCTGGTCAGCTTAAAATCAACGGATAATTCAAAATCCCGGTATTTTTTTATGGTTATGATATCTCCGCCATTCGTGCTTTCACCTCCGGTTCCGGCAGACACATTCAGTGTATTATCCTTGATTTCCCATCCGTTAGCAGGGAAATCCGGTTTATCGGCCCCGCGCCATCCATCGGTAGTTTTGCCATCCCACAATAATTTCCAGCCATCCTTTGATTTCTGGCCGGAGGCAGATATGGTTAATCCTATAATAGCCAGACTGATAATGAGTATGGATTTTTTAGTCATTTCCCGGGGTTTGATTTAGGGTTAAAAATACAAAAGCTTTGTCAAAAGTCGATGAGGACTGCAATTTAACAAATTCATGTACTTTTGCAGACTGAGAAAAAGTTCAATAAAAAAATCAAAGAATGAAGAATTTTGAATTCTATAATCCGGTTAGGGTATTGTTTGGCAAAGGCACTATATCGAAGATCAGCAGTCACTTACCGGCCGGAGTACCCATACTTTTCACGTATGGCGGGGGTAGTATTAAGAAAAATGGTGTTTATGAGCAGGTAATTAAGGCTTTGGGCTCATCAGAATTTTTTGAATTTCCAGGCATCCAGCCCAATCCGACCTATGAGCAGCTGATGCCGGCATTGGATATCATCCGGGAAAAAAAGATTGGATTCATTTTAGCGGTTGGCGGCGGTTCGGTGATCGATGGTTCGAAATTTATTGCGGCGGCCGCATGTTATGAAGGAGATGATCCGTGGGAAATCCTGAGCAAACATGCAGAGGTTAAAGCAGCCCTGCCGCTCGGTGCTATACTGACATTGCCGGCTACCGGAACCGAGATGAACGGTAATTCTGTGGTATCAAGGGTCTCGGTAAATCATAAGCTGGCATTCGGATCCTCCCTGGTTATGCCAAAGTTTTCGGTTCTGGATCCCGAGGTGACCTATTCGCTACCCAAGAATCAATTGGCCAATGGTGTGATAGATGCATTCATCCATGTTCTGGAGCAATATCTGACCTACCCGTCGCAAGCGGAAGTTCAGGATTATTATGCTGAAAGTATACTCCAGATTCTTAAGCGTACCGGTTCGAAAGTGGTATCCGATGCCGAACCCAACTATGATGACCGGGCGAATTTTATGTGGGCCGCAACAAATGCCCTCAATACATCCCTGTCGATGGGGGTTACCAGCGATTGGAGCACTCACACCATCGGACACGAGCTGACTGCCTTATATGGTTTGGATCATGCTGTATCACTGGCCATTGTTCTGCCGGGAGTCATGATGCATCTGAAGGAGAAGCGTTCTGAGAAATTACTTCAGTATGCTGAGAGAATCTGGGGAATTACCGGATTCGATCATCAGGCGGTGATCATTGAAGCCATCAGATATACCGAACAATATTTCAATTGTCTGGGGGTAAAAACAAAACTGTCTGACTACGGCATCGGTCCCGATGCGATCGAAAAGGTGGTTTCTCAGTTGAAGAGCCACAATGCCACCGTTTTGGGTGGAGCAGGGGATGTGACTATCGCGGATGTGCCGGCGATATTGGGGATGAGGCTTTAGGAACGAGGCGGAACGAGGCGTGAAGCGGAACGAAGCGGAACGAAACGGAACGAAACGTGAAGCGGAAGAATGCAGCGTCACTCGTCACTTGTCACTTGTCACTTGTCATTCGTCACTTGTCACTCGTCACTTGTCACTTGTCACTTGTCACTTCTTTAAAACTTTCCATCGGATTCTGCCGGTGTGCCTGGTCTTTAACAATCAAGACGGTCACCGGAGAATCCGATTTTGTATTGAAAATCATGTCGTGGCCCACACAGAGACCCATGGAAATGTTGAGTTCCGTTTGGTTTTCTTTCAGGTATTCGGCTTGGCCGGCAGGATTGCACATGAAACCCTTTCCTTCGCATCCAAGCATTTCCTGCTTTGAAACATGGCCCACTTTGCAGTCAACGCAAAACACTTCAAATTCATCCGATAAGAAATTTTCAACAGCTTTTGTTTCCTTGGGGAATGAAACGCAATGTGCTATGCCAATACGTCTTACGCCGGCCTGCCGGGCGAAGTTTTTAATTTCCTTCACCCGGTTAGCACCTCTCTCGAATGCATCCTCCGCCGTTTGCATCATCGAGATGGATTGGCCGTCGTAAAGTTCTGATATGGTTTTTTTCTCCATTACCTAATGATTACAAACATGACCGGCGCCATGGTCGCCATGCTGCTGGCAGCCTTCGCCTGAATCATCCACTTCGCCTTGCAGAAATACTTCAACCAGTTGGTGTACATTGCCAGAGCAACCCCGGTATACATCGATTCCGAAACTGTTCAGCACATTGAGGGCACCATTTCCCATGTTGCCGGCAAGCATAACACTAACGCCCATTTCATTCAATACGGCAGCAATATTGCTTTTGCAGCCGCATCCTGCCGGTGAAGGCAAAATTTCTGCTTTTTCAATTGTCTTGTTCTTATCAATTGTGAATATGGTATACGCTTCACAATGGCCAAAATGGTCGTCTACCTGATGATCTCTGGTTGGTACTGCAACTTTCATGATTAATAACTTATATATTATTCATGCAAAATTACGATTTATTATGAACATATGTTCGAAATAAAGTATTTTTGTTTTGAATATATGCATGCATTATGGAAGACAACAGCACTTTAAGCGAAACGCGCCAGTTTAAAGCCATCTTTCCTTGTACCCTGAATGCCAACGGTACGCTCTTTGGCGGGGAGGCGCTGAAATGGATGGATGAGGTGGCATTTATTACAGCCACACGCTTTACCCGCAGAAGGATGTTTACGGTTAATACGGAGAATATCAGGTTTTTAACAGGAGTTAGTCCGGATAGTATTGTTGAAGTGGTTGGAAAGGTCGAGAATGCCGGAGCCGTAAAGCTTAGGGTTAAGGTTGAGATTTTTGTAGAGGAGATGTATGGTTTGAAAAGGGAGAAGGCCGTTGAGGGGGTTTTTATTTTTGCGGTATTGGATGAGAACGGACGTCCTCAAAGATTGTCGGGCAGAATTTCCGGGGGAGAACCGGATTCAAAATAAAAATTGTTCACAGCGCAAGTTTTCTATGGTTGCAGTGTCCAAACAGTATATTGAGGTTGATAATAACTTAAACCAATAAAGCAATGAAAAGTATATGCATCAAAATTGTTGCTCTGGCTGTCATGCTATCGGCCGGGTTTGCCGGGCTTAACGCCCAAAATAACAAAGGGAATCAATATCTTAGAAACCAGCGGGGCGCTTGTGTAAACAGTGCAGGTCTTTCCTCAGAACAGAAGGCGGGGATTCAGAAGCTTTCGGACCAACATCAGGCTGAGATGGATGCTTTGCGTACAGAACTCCGTGCTGCCAATGATCCAGATGCACGAAAGGATGTTCGCAGCAGAATGGATCAGAGCCAGATTGAGCACAGGAACAAAATAAGTGAGCTTGGCGCCACTACTCCAAATACACCTCATAAAGGTTATTCAGGATGCGGAAGGGGAGCCGGTCGCGGAGCGGGCATTGGTGCAGGCCGGGCATTCGGCGGAGGTCGCGGACTGGGACCCTGCGGGGCCGGATTGGGACGGCGCAGATAAACACGGTAGCATTTTTCGATCAGCGATTTTTGAAGTAGATTTGGCCTTCTATTTCAGAATTCGATGAAAACAGCAAGTCGCAGGGTATTCGCTATATTTTTGACTACGCTGTTTGCATTGTATTACCTGAACATTACGCTGTTTCCGCATGCACATAAATTTGGCGGAATAGTAATTGTTCACTCCCACCTCTATGCCGGTACAACTGAAAGCGGGGAACCGTTACACAGTCATACCCGGTCGCATTTTATCATTATCAGTGATTTATCACTCTTTCTTACCACGGCGATCATAATAGCCGGTTTGCTGATCGTTTTACGACCAGCGATTTCCTGTCGGTATTTTTCATTGCCAGTAACCCAAACTCTGGCTGCTGCCGCGAATATTTTCCAGCCAAGAGCCCCTCCTGTTCTTACCTGATTCTGTTTATTACGATTTTGCATTTCCCTCGAACGTGGGAGTGCAACAGCTTGCCAGGTATTTTCTATGCCTCAATATTGAAGGCATTTCATGAAAACTTTCTATTCGAACAGGATGAAGAAAATTGCGATCATTTTAGCGTGTGCAACTTTGTGTGCTGCATGCAAAACGGCTTCGGACAATAGCGAAGCGACTAAAAACTCGGAAATAGTAATTTCAGGAGACTCTCTCCTGATACCAGCCGGATCGATGGTGGAGAAAAAGATCAGTATCATTACGATTAAACCGGAACCGGTTCAGATCCCATACACAACCACCGCAGCGGTTCGTGCCATACCGGAATGTATGGCCGAAGTGGCTGTGCCTTTTGAAGGACGGATTGTTGAATCATTTGTAAAGGCCGGTCAGTGGGTTAATGCGGGTTCTCCGCTTTTTTCGATGTATTCCCCGGCGTTTTTTGAAACGGTGAAGGCATTCCTTCAAGCCCGGCAGGAGAAGCAGGTTTCGGAACTCAACCTGCGCAGGCAGCAGGATCTTGTTGACCATGGTGTGGGGATACTCAAGGAACTTGATGAGGCTCAACTGAATTTTGATATTACCAAAGGTCAGGTTGAAAACCTGCTGGCCACCCTGTCGATTTACAACGTGAAAGCTGATGATACTGAGGTTGGTAAGCCCTTGGTTGTGACTTCTCCGATCAAGGGGGAAATTGTGAGGAATACAATCCGTATCGGACAATATTTTACCACCGATTCAGATCCGATGGTTTGTATTGCCGATCTGAAGAAGGTATGGGTTATCGCCCAGGTGAAGGAAAATCGTATCGGACTGGTTCAAAATCTGGATTCGGTTGAAATAACCATCGATGCTTATCCCCTGAGAACTTTTACGGGCTTTGTCAACTATACGGGAAAGATACTGGACGAGCAGACCCGCTCACTGGAGGTCATTGTTGAATGTGATAATTCGGACCAGATGATGAAGCCGGGAATGTTTGCTTCCGTTACATTCAGACAATCCCGTACTGAAGGGATTATTCTGCCTGCCAGTGCATTGATTCAGGGTGAGGACCACACCTATGTTTATAAGCAAACAAGTGAAGGTCGGTATTTAAAAACAGAAGTGGATGTTGCATCGGCCAGCGATGGCAAGGTTATCGTTCTGCGGGGGATCGGTACCGGTGACAGGGTAATCGGTGAAGGCACCATATACTTACATTAAAACCTCACCGCACATGGAAAAGATTTTTGAAATACTGATCCGCAGGCGGGTGCTGGTTGCTGCCTGCTTTATACTGATGGCTGGATTCGGGGTGTATTCCTGGACCAGACTGCCGGTTGACGCCTATCCTGACATTGCAGATGTTACCGTGCAGGTGGTTACCCAGGTGCCTGGATTGGCAGCCGAGGAAATTGAACAGCAAATAACCGTTCCGATTGAGCGGGAGCTTAACGGTATGCCCGGTTTGCATACCATGCGAAGTAAAAATATGTTTGGCGTATCAACCATTTTATTGGTTTTTGATGATGGAACGGATGATTACTGGGCCCGACAAAGAACAAAAGAACGGATAGAAGGGATAGATCTGCCCTTTGGCGCTCAGCCGGAATTGAATCCGCTTACTTCTCCTACCGGGGAGGTGTGCCGGTATGTTTTACAGGGTACCAATTATTCCCTTCGTGAGCTGACGGATATTCAAAAATGGATAGTTATCCCTAAATTAAAGGAGGTTACCGGTGTAGCGGAGGTGAGTAACTTCGGTGGGATTACCACCCAGTTCCAGATTGAAATAGATCCGCGAAAACTGGAAAAATATCAACTCTCATTATCCGGGGTGATCAGCCAGATCGAAAGAAACAGTGCAAACGCAGGCGGAAGTGTTATGACCCGGGGTGATTTATCTTATGTTGTTCGCGGAATCGGTTTGATCAAGAATCTTGAAGATCTTGGGAAAGTAGTTGTTAAAACTGAAAATGGAGTGCCGGTTTATCTGAATGATTTGGGCGAATTAAAATATGGAAACCTTGAAAGGAAAGGAATTCTGAGCTTTACTGATCGCACCCGTAATATCAGTGACGGGGTGGAAGGCATTGTTCAGCTTTTGCGGTACCAGAATCCTTCAGAAGTATTGAATGGTGTAAGTGCTGCCATTGACGAACTTAACAGCGAGATTTTGCCGAAGGGTGTTCATCTGCATGTTTTTATGGATAGGAGAAACCTGGTAAATGCCACGTTGAATACGGTTTCACATACCCTTTTGTTTGGTTTTCTGCTGGTTCTGACCATCCTGATCGTTTTCCTCGGAAGCTGGAGGGGTGCCCTCCTCGTGGCCATCACCATACCTATTTCTTTGCTGTTTGCCTTTATCCTGATGAACCTTGCCGGAATACCGGCCAACCTTTTGTCGCTTGGAGCCATAGACTTTGGAATCATCGTGGAAGGTTCAATCATCATGATGGAAACTATTCTTCGAAAGCGGGAAGATCACCCGACTGAATGGCTGGAGGTTGGTAACATTACCCGGCGCAGTCTGGCTGTTGCCAAACCGATCTTTTTCTCACTCCTGATTATTATCATGGCTTACCTGCCTCTCTTTGCATTTGAGCGCATCGAGAAAAAGATGTTTACTCCAATGGCATTTACTATCGGTTTTGCCCTGGCGGGAGCCCTGATCGTATCTCTTATTCTTATCCCGGGCCTGGCATTCGGGGCTTACCGAAAGCCTTCGAAAATTCATACCAATAAATGGTTGCATCGCCTTACCGATCTTTATAAGAGCCGTACTGCGAAAATTCTCAACAAGCCTAAGCATGTTATTGCTCCATTGGTAATAATTATCATCGCCACAGTAACGCTCAGTATTACTGTGGGAAAGGATTTTCTTCCAACTCTTGACGAAGGATCGTTGTGGCTTCAGGTTCAGTTGCCTCCGGGTTTAGCCCTTGAGAAATCAAAAGAAATGGCAGATACCCTTAGAAACCATATCATGAAATATGAAGAGGTTACCTATGTTATGACTCAGGTTGGCCGGGATGATGAGGGGGTAGATCCATTCTCAACCTCCCACATCGAATGTTCGGTTGGATTAAAACCTTATGCGGATTGGAAAAAGGGAAAAAGGAAGCAGGATCTGGTTGCTGAATTATCCGGCGATCTTGCAAAATTGCCCGGTTACCAGATTGGGTTTTCACAGCCTATCATCGATATGGTAATGGATCAGATTGCCGGTTCGCACAGTGATCTGGCCATTAAAATTTATGGCGAGGATCTGGTGGAATCGCGACGGATTGCAGGAGAAATCGCTGATAAGGTAAGACCCATTCAAGGGGCTGCGGATGTTAATATAGAGCAGGAACCCCCTATGCCTCAGCTTCAGATTCTGGCTGATCGTGACAAAATCGCTCATTACGGATTGAATGTTTCGGATGTTTCGGAGCTGATCGAGGTTGCAATCGGTGGAAAGGCCATTTCACAAGTCTATATCGGCAACAGGGTATACGAGGTTATTTGCAGGTATAATGATATTCACCGAAATACACCGGAAAAAATAGGGTCTCTTATGCTGACCTCTGTTTCGGGTGCAGGCATCCCGCTTTCTCAGGTTGCAGAAATCCGCACCACCATGGGCCCCAGTTTGATTAACAGGGAGAGTAATCACCGGTTTCTGACCGTACGGGTAAACCTCAGGGGTAGGGATATGACTTCCTTTTTAACCGAAGCCCAACAAATCATCAGTCAGGAGGTGTCATATGATACCAGCCAGTTTCGAATACACTGGGGTGGACAATTTGATAGCCAGAAGAGGGCGTATGCCCGTCTGGCCCTGATTGTTCCGCTAACTCTTGCCCTAATGTTCCTGCTGCTTTTCGGGGCATTCGGAGTTTTACGCCAGGCAGGCTTTCTGATCAGCCTCCTTCCCCTGTCGGTTTTTGGTGGAATGCTTGCCCTGAATATTTCCGGTATAACCTTTAATGTTTCTTCCGCTGTAGGATTTATTGCCCTGTTCGGCGTTTTTATTCAAAACGGGGTGATCATGATTTCCCGGATCAACTCACTCAGAACGAATGGAATCGAATTGAAGGAAGCCGTTCTGCAAGGAACAATCCAATGTTTCCGACCGGTACTTCTAACCGCATCAGTTGCCATCATTGGTCTGGTTCCCGCTTCACTCTCAACGAATATCGGATCAGATGTTCAGCGGCCACTGGCAACTGTTATTGTGTATGGTCTGGCATTTGGTACGCTCATTACCTTATATGCTCTGCCGGCTTTATACTATATGGTTGAGAGAAAATTCGACAAACCCGTGATCACGGAGATTTAATAAAGATTCAAATGAAAAGATTTTATATATATCAGATAATTAGTTTTATAGCTATTTCTGCGCATGCTCAGGAAAATTCAGCTAAGTCATTAAATACGGTAGATTTAAAGGAATATGTGCATGATGTGGCCCGTGGAAATCTCGGCTATATCGCGGAGCAATTCAATTTGCAAATCGCTGATGCCGGCTTGACCGCAGCAAGAGTGTTCGAGGATCCTGAGCTGGCAATCGGTTATTCCGACAGCCAGGATAAAACAATGCAATTAGGCAAAGGAATAGATGGCGGCATCAGCTATAACCTTAATCTTGGCAATATCCGGTCGGCACGTATTGGTGTTGCAAAAACAGAGAAGGAGATAGCCGGTATGGTGCTGCAGAAATATTTTCAGGACCTACGGTCCGATGCAGCACTGATTTTTTACAACTCATTAAAACATAAGTTGTTGTTGGAGGTTCAGGAGGATACTTACCAGCGGATGCAAGAGCTTGCGAGAGCCGATAGCATCAGGCTGCTGGCCGGGACGATTATGGAGGTTGATGCCCGCCAATCAGCAATTGAAGCCCGTGTTCAGAGAAATGAAGCCATCCGGGCCGATGCTGCCTGGAAAATGACGTTGGTGCAGATTACCCGGTTAATTGGAGTGGTGAGGTCCGATACATCCTATTTGCCGGTTGGATCGCTGGAGTTGCCGTTAAATAACTTCGAACTTTCCTGGTTGATTGACCAGGCCCGACAGAATCGCCTGGATCTTCAATTAGCTATCCTGAACCGCACGCTATCGGAAAAGATGGTTGGGCTGGTCAAAGCCAGCCGTGCATTGGAGCTTGGAATTGAAACTGGCCTCTCATTCAACACCCCGGCTATAAATGAGATCGCACCCTCACCAGCTCACTATTCGTTCAATATGGGATTATCTGTACCGTTGAAATTCTCATCGTTTAACAAGGGTGAACTGAATGCCGCCAAACTTGCCTTAATGCAGAGTGAAATTGTTTGCCGGGAGGCTGAGCAATTATTGGTTTCTGATGTCACGCAGAGTTTTATCGAATTTCAATCACAAAAGCGGCAGCTTGAGGAATTCCATTCCGGACTGCTAGCCGAGGCGGAGACAATCCTAAATAAGAAAATATACAGCTATAAGCGCGGGGAAACCAGTTTGCTCGATGTTTTAAATGCGCAGAGGACCTATAATGAAATTCGCCGGAGTTTTTACCAAACACATTATGATTACCTGGCTTCGCTGATTGAATTGGAAAGGGCTGCCGGAATCTGGGATATCGATATTTCACAAAGACGGGATTCTCAACGTTAACGGTAAGAAGGTTGAAATTGTCAATAAAAAATCACTTTACCTGATCAGCCAGAACGGATAGTTCATTGACTGACTGTGTTCTCCTGCTTTGTTTATTCTTCGCCTGTACCTGCAAAAATAATATTGCGATATTTTATTGTGAAATGAACTATGGTTCATTATATTTGCAGTGAACAAAATATACAGGTCATGTCACCACGTAATAAAACGCTCAGGAAAGTTGTCAGCCCACCTTTGGCCAAAGGGTTCAAACCTTTTGGCGCCGAATCTGCCAAAGGCAATTCCGAACCGGTGGTGCTGCTGTTTGAGGAGTATGAAGCCTTACGCTTGTGTGATTATGATAATTACAACCAGCTTCAGGCATCCGCATTTATGGGAGTTTCACGACCAACCTTTACCCGGATATATGCTGCTGCTTTAAAAAAAATTGCCAAAGCTTTTGTTGAGGCCAGGTTGATTTCTATAAAAGGTGGCAGTGTTTATTTCGATAGCGATTGGTATCGATGCAACTCGTGCTTATGCTATTTTAATAACCCTGATAAGGATCAGAGCATTGAGCATTGTCCTTTATGCGGAGCACAGGGAATTATTCGTTTTGATATGGAACAAATATAGCCATTGGGGTTGCTCCTTAATGATGAAGAACTGAAACCGTGAATTAAAAAAACAGAGAATGAAAGTCGCAATAACTTCAACAGGAAATTCACTTGAATCAACTGTGGATATGAATTTTGGCAGATGTGTTTTCTTCGTGGTTTACGATACCGTTAGCCACGCAATGGAATTCATACCGAATCCTAATAAAGATGCCGAAACCGGTGCAGGAACTGCCTCCGTTGAATTAATCTCCTCACGGGGTGTTGTTAAAATCGTATCCGGTGAGTTTGGAATCAAGATTAAACCATTACTCGATAGTTTGAGAATACAAATGATTGTTCTTAAAGATACAGACCAAACTATCAGTGAAATAATAAGAATGATAAATCACTAAATTTTAATAAGATGCCACGTCTTGATGGATCTGGTCCTGAAGGAAACGGACCGGTAAACGGTCGTAATTTAGGAAAATGCAGTACTGCTACCGATGCGGAAAAATTACAAAAGTTAGGAAAAGGCCTGGGTAAAAGGCGTCACTCAGGTGGGGGTGAAGGACAGGCGAAAAGGCTAAAGAGCGGCTTAAAGTGATTATAATTAATATGGAGGTTATTATGCCAGGATTAAATCAAAAAGGCCCAATGGGACAAGGTCCTATGAGTGGTCGCAGAATGGGTCGCTGTACTGATTTCGGTGCAGGCAAGAAAGCAGATGACCCTGCTGATATCACCGGAAAAACTGAAGAAAAGCCTGATCAGGATGATGTGCAGGCGGGATTAAACTTTGGTTTAGGTAGGGGCCCAGGCAGAGGCGGAGGAAGAGGATGGAGCCGGCAGGCTGCTGGCCGGGGTTTGGGGAGGCAAAATCGTTTCAGAGGTGGTTTTTGATCCCTTGAGCGAGAGGCGTTCAGCCTCACGCAGTTTTTTCGATTCATTCAAAATCAATCAAGTCATGAATAATATTAAGAAAATTGCCATCCCAACAGAAAACGGTTTGCTATGTGCTCATTTTGGCCATTGTCAGAAATTCGCAATTGTTGAGGTAAATGGTTTACAGCAAACAAGTTTTATGGAAGTTACACCCCCTGAGCATCAGCCGGGTTTATATCCGGGCTGGATTGCCGGCTTTGGAGTAACTGATGTTATCGCCGGTGGAATGGGTCAACATGCAATTGATCTTTTTAATCAACAGAATATAAGCGTATTTGTGGGCGCACCGGTTCAGGGGCCTAAAGAGTTGGTCGAAGATTTCCTGAAAGGCCAATTGTCGTTAAATGCAAATTATTGTGATCATTAATATCCGGTTATGGCATTAGATCAACGTTGTAAGGATTGCTTTGCGCGGAATTTTGAGCGGCTTTTGTTACGCTCACCGCTATCCACAGTTCAGGTCTCAGAATTCTCTGATTTTTTACAGAAACTGCTTGCTCAGCAAAACCAAATTCCGAATCCTGAATTTCAGAGGGAATTGCAATGTAAGCTAAGGGAGTTGAATGGTATTGAGGACCCATACCTGGAGGAAAAATTAAATAGCAATAAAATTGCATTGGAACTTTATCAGGATTGGAAGCCCAGGGTAATTGCCTCGGAGAATTCTTTCCAGCTCTCGCTGCGCCTGGCTTTAGCAGGCAATGTGATGGATTATGCCGTTAATAGCCAATTCGATCTGGAGGGAACTATTGAGAAGGCGATCCATGCTGAACTTGCGGTTGACCATTCCGATCTGCTCAGGCAAAGAATCAGAACAGCCGGCCGGATTCTATATCTTGGTGATAATGCAGGTGAGATCGTTTTTGATAAATTACTTATTGAAACGATCATGCACCCTTATCTGACCTACACAGTTAAAGGCGGCCCGGCTATAAATGATGTACTGATGGAAGATGCTGTTTTTACAGGCATGGATTGGGCAGCTGACGTTATTTCAAACGGATATGACGCCCCTTCTACCATCTTAAGTAAATCCAGCCCGGAGTTTCGGTCTCAGTTTGCTGCTGCCGACCTGATAATTTCAAAAGGACAAGGCAATTTTGAAGGATTACTGGCTGATAAGGATCCCCGGATCTTTTTCCTGCTTATGGTTAAATGTGATCTGATCGCGGAGACTGTCGGAGTAACTAAAGGTTCATTTATTGTCTTAAATTATGGAAACAATTAAAGTTGGGATCATTATCTGCGACAGATATAGTACCTGTGCAGGAGGTAAGTGCCTCAGGTCATTGCATAAGCTGGAGGGAGCATTTGAGAGGTATAGGGGACAAGAAGTAGAACTGGCGGGGTTTACCACCTGTGGCGGCTGCCCGGGTGGTAATTACCGGAAAAATATTTCAAAACTCATTGTACCCTGAATACCTGGAATACCCCATTCATGGAAGAGGCAATTAAGCCAACCCTGGCAGATAAAAATACCAGGCTTGATTATGATTAATGACCAACCATTGAAAATTGCCGTGGCGAG
The DNA here is from genome assembly GCA_942493265.1 of uncultured Bacteroidota bacterium. GTDB lineage: Bacteria > Bacteroidota > Bacteroidia > Bacteroidales > UBA12481 > UBA12481. The sequence goes on along the minus strand of OW818688.1, from coordinate 3,907,794 downwards.
TGGGAACTCTCAGAGAAATTTAAATCCATATAACTGAACTGACAAAATAAGATTAAGAAATATACACAAAGGATAAAGGCTTTAATACCAAACTGATCCATGCCGGTGCCTTTGATAATGAATAAGGAGAAAATTGAAATGAGTGATTTTGAAAAGATAATCCTGCCTGATGTTAAGAATATCATTGTGGTGGCTTCCGGAAAAGGCGGAGTGGGTAAATCAACGGTATCTGCAAATCTGGCGATTGCCCTGGCCCGGCAAGGCCTTAAGGTTGGCCTTATGGATGCTGACCTTTACGGGCCCTCAATCCCGCGGATGTTTGGAATTGAAGATGAAAAGCTGGAAGTTACTGCATTTGGCGACAAGGAAATGATGTTTCCGATTGAAAGATTCGGGGTTAAGATCATGTCGGTCGGATTCCTGATAGCTAAAGGTCAGGGCCTCATCTGGCGCGGACCTCTGGCCGCCAAGGCCTTAATTCAGCTTTATGAAACTACCTTTTGGGATGCAATTGATTATCTGATCGTTGACTTTCCTCCCGGAACAGGCGATATTCAGCTGTCAACGGTACAGAATCTGAATATCAGCGGCGCAATAATGGTAACGACTCCGCAGGAAATTGCACTGGCAGATGCCCGTAAAGCTGCTTCCCTGTTTGTAAATTCAGATGTTAATATACCCATACTCGGGGTAGTGGAAAATATGTCGTGGTTTACTCCCAAAGAGCATCCTGATGAAAAGTACCATATTTTCGGCCAGGGAGGAGGTGAGAGACTCGCAAAGGAATTCCATACTTCCTTGCTTGGACAAATCCCCCTTGTGGCTGAGGTTGGCGCCGCAGCAGAAATCGGGCTGAGTGCGTTCAATCAATCAGATCCTGTTGTAATCAGGGCTTTTGAGGGTGTTGCGGAACAACTGCTCAATAATCCATTGTTCAGCTGAATATGGTATAAAGAATGACCATGATAATGACCAGAATAAGTGACAGGATCCTTGGATCGGTAATTCCGGTGACTTTACCTTTCAGCAGGAAGTTCAGCGGTTTATCCATGGTATAGTCCCTGATCTTTTCGTAATCCGGTTCAGGAGTCAGCTTACTCACTATCACAAACAGGAAGCTCAGGAATACAAACAGCCACCATCCCTGCATCATATAGGGTACTCCAAGGGTTTCGGTAATGATTTTGACATCTCCTATGATCGGAAAATCGATCAGAAAGATTGCCACCCCCACAAAAAAGCCGGTGATGATTGTTGCAAGGGAGGCTTCTTTGGTGCCCCTTTTCCAGAATACTCCGAACAGGAATACAACGGCAATAGGCGGGGCAAGTACGGCGAGGATTGTATTGATGGCATCAAAAATACTCCGGAACTTTTCAATCATCGGGGACCAGGCAATTGCAAGAAGCATAACAGCAACTGCCGTGTACCGGCCGATTTTAACCTGCTGTGCATCTGTGGTAGCCGGACGCATTCTTTTAACAATATCCACGGAAACAAGGGTAGCCGATGAGTTTAACGCAGCGGCAACAGTGCTCATCAGGGCAGCCAGAAGAGCAGCCGACATCAGTCCTTTCAGTCCGACCGGCAAAAGCTGGGTAATCAGTACCGGCAAGGTCTCATTTGCGTTTTCGCCGATAATGTCCTTGAATAATGCATAGGCCAGAACACCCGGAACAACCATAATGAATACCGGTAATATCTTGATAAATCCGGCGAAGATCGGACCTGCTTTGGCATCATATTCGGTACGTGCACCCAGAACCCGCTGCACAATTGTCTGATCTGCACACCAATACCATACGCCAATAATCGGATAGCCGAGAATAATCGAATACCAGGGCAGGTTCGGACTGCTTTCTGCACTGCGGAGGAGCACCATCTGGTCGGGACGGAGGGCAGCCTTTAGTTCGGCAAATGTGTGAATTCCATGGTCGGGCAGGGCCAGAACAGCCAGAACAGCCAGAACGGATGCTCCGAACAGGAGAACGACCGTCTGAATGGTTTCGGTAACCACAACCGACTTCAATCCGCCGATGATCGTGTAAACCGCCGTGATCACGGATATAATCATAATGGAGGCCCATTTGTTGATCCCGAAAAAGGTTTCAAAAACAACGGCACCTGCATATAAACTGATTCCGATGTGCATGAACAGGGCTCCAAAAATGGCAAGTACGGCAAGAAAGGATCGGGATGCCCCACTGTACCTTCGTTCCAGGAATTCAGGCAGCGTTGATATTTTGTTGCGGAAATAGAAAGGTGCAAAGACTAAACCCAACAGGATCAGCAGAAAAGCCGCCATCCACTCGAAATTTCCCTGAACCATTCCGTCGCGATATCCTGCTGATGCCAGACCAACCAGATGTATGGTGGAAATATTAGCCGCAAAAAGTGCGGCACCAATCACGGCCCAGTTGAGTGACCTGTTCGCAAGAAAATAGGAACTGGTCGTCATTTTCTGCTTTCTGACTACCCATAGTCCAACTGCCAGAATACCAATAAGGTACACCAGTATGACTGCAAGATCGATTGGCGGAATTTTCATCGAAAGAATTCAATTAGTGGTTTAGTTCAATAGGGTAGACTACAGGTTTCCAATGGGTACAATATGCTGATAAAATAGGAAACGGTCTAAAATCAGGGCCGCAAAAGATGTTATAAGAGCTAACAGGGCCGGAATAAACAGGTTGCGATTCTTAAGTGTGTCGGAACGGATGGAAAAAAATGCCCAGAACCCAAAGGCAATGGTCAGGATCTCAAATCCAAGCCTGAGATAAAAGGCTGGCAAATATTGATTTAACAGCAAACTCAAACTCTGCCGGGTGGCTTCCCCTGCTTCGCCCAACCATGACATGTGAAGAGGTAAAAGCCCGATCTGGATCACGGGTATGGCAATAACCAGAACCGCCAGGCCTTTCTGACTTGCCCAGGATCCCCTGTTCAGCTGGAAAAGGAGCAGGAAGCAGCTGCCTGATAGCAACATCGCAAGAAAAAAACCGATGGGTGTAAATATTGAATCCCAGGCAGGCATTGCCTTTTGCATGTAAATTCGGCTCATCACATAAATCAAAATCAACCCTGCAAAGGAGGTAATGTCCAAAAGCCATTTAAATTTAAGCACCGATGCCCTGAACTTGAATTGCATGCCGGTGACAATCAACAGCATACCTGTATATACCAGCACGCTAAGGATTTCCCTGCTCAGCCAGGATTCTTTCAGGTTTGATAAAGTTTTAGCTGCATTAGCCGGATTTCCCAGATGTAGCATGGAAAACAGGATTCCGGTGAATGCAGCAACCAGTGCAATCGCCAGAATCATCTGGAAACGGCGTGGAAGCTTCTCTTTTTTTAAAGCGATCGGAAAGAGAAGGAACAGGTTGTATAACAGCACCACACCCACTGAAAATTGAATGGTCAACGTGAAAACAATCAGTGGTAAATCATTACTGCTCATTTTTTACCTCCTCGCGGTTAACGATTAAAGCACCGAGTTCCATGGCCCTGGATGCGCCGGGATGAGGCTTGATAATGAAAGCCGGTTTGGTTAAGGAAGCCTCGGGTAAAGGAAATACCGAACGGATATCGCCATGTTTTTCAACCAACTGACTAACCGGACCAAATTCCAAGGCGCGCATCGGGCAGGAAGTTACACAAACAGGTTGCTTGCCCTCCAGAATATAATCCCTGCAGAAATCGCACTTCTGCATGATTCCGGTATTATGGTTGTATTGGGGAGATCCGTATGGACAGGCCCACTCGCAGTAGCGGCAACCGACGCATTTTTTCGCATCGATCGTGATGATTCCATCCAACTCAACATGCATGGCCTTTGTGGGACACGCCTTTACGCATGCAGGATCCTCACAATGATTGCAGGAAACCGATAAATTGTATGCGACTATATCATGTTCCCAGGCACCTTCATCCGTTTTCGTCCATTTTGCTCCTGATACCTCATATACCCGGCGGAAAAGGATCCCCGCCTGCAGGTCGTTTTTGTCTTTGCAGGCCACCTGGCAGGTTTTGCAACCGGAACAGGCCGATGAATCGAAATAAAATCCGAAGGTGCTCATGGTGTCATTTTTTTTATTTCAACCATGATGGTATGTTGTGCATTTCCGAATGCCAGTGGAGTCCATCTCTCAGATGATAAGATGTTTATGTTTCCATTGGTGTCCGTTCCATCTTTCCCGGGCATCGACCAGGCCCCTTGGGGGACGGATATCACCCCGGGCATTATACGCTGGGTTATCCGGCAAGGCAGGCTGATTCTTCCCCGGTCGTTAAAAACCAGAACCCTTTCTCCATCCGAAAGATCACGGGTTTTTGCATCAATCGGATTGATAAACACGCGTTGAGGAAAGGCCTCTTTCAGCCAGTCAATGTTATCATGGGTGGAATGAACCCTGGCCATGTAATGCGGTCCGATCGCCTGCAATGGATAAGTTGCGGCTTCCGGTCCGAATGGGGATTCCCATTCCTGAATATATTTTGGTACGGCAGGAATTTCTGTTTCCTGACCCATTTTAAACAGGGTTTCTGAGAATATCTCAATTTTACCGCTTGGGGTTTGCAGCGGATGATTCTCCGGATCCAGGCGGAATTCTTCGAGTGAGATTTGCGGGTTGTTCACCGGAACACTATAAACACCCTGGTTTGACTCAACGAACTGATCGAACGGAGGCAGGTTCGGAAATCTTTTTACCCGGTATTCATCCCAAAGTTTCCGGGTCCATCCTTTTTCATCAAGTCCTTCAGTAAAGGCCGGTTCAACTCCCAGTTTTGCAGCCAGATCAGCACAAATCCGGAAATCCGATCTGGTTTCAAAAGCAGGAACCAATACCTGCGGCATGAGGATCACTTCCTCCCCGTATTTCCACCCATCTTCAAGTCCCCAGGTTTCGAAATGTGTGCAAACCGGCAGCACAAGATCGGCATAGCGTGCCGAGGCAGTCATAAACTGATCCTGCACCACAATGAATTCCACAAGACTTTCATCTTCCAGAATTCGTCCCGCCCGGTTTACGTTGCCATGCTGGTTGGCTAGAATATTTGAGGCTACCGACCAGATAAATTTCATGTTTGAATCCAGTTTATCAACGCCGGTAAGGCCCTCTTTTGCCGTTAGACTGATGCCTCGAGTGATGGCTTCGGTCCACAGGAATGTAGGGATTTTTGCCTTGACGGGATTATTCCCGGTAGGGAAAATGCTCCAGAACGGACCGCCGCCGGGTTGCAGAGCAATGCCCGACGCCCATCCTCCATGGATACCGATATTTCCGGTAATGGCAGCCAGAACGCAGCCACCACGCACCGGCTGTTCACCATAAGCCCGGCGCTGCATACCATATCCCTGGTAAAGCATTGCCGGTTTGGTTTGTGCATATTCACGGGCAATGCGGGCAATGGTTTCTGATGGCACTCCGGTAATGGGAGCTGCCCATTGCGGACTTTTCGGCTGTCCGTCGCGGGTTCCGAGTAAATAGTCGAGGTAGGATTCTTCTTTTTCCATACCTTTCGGCATCTGGGTTGAATCGAAACCAATGCAGTGGGTTTTTATAAAATCAGTGTCGAGCAGATTCTCTCTGACCATCACATAGGCCATGGCGCTCATCATGGCGGTATCGGTTCCTGGCCGGATGGAAATCCATTCATCAGCCAGTGAAACAGCTGAAAAGGTCATACGGGGATCAATACAAACCACCCGGGCTCCGTTCAGCCTGGCCTGTTTGATGAAGTAATCGGAATTGGTTCCGTCGCGCATCTCTGCCGGATTCCAACCCCACATCAATATATATTTTGTATTAAGCCAATCCTGCCGCTGGTTGCCGGTAATGCCGGTTCCGTATACTGTGGTGGTTGCCTTTGAAATACAGGCCCAGGAATAGGAGTTGTAATATTCAAGTGCCCCGCCAATGAGATTCATTAATCTTGCAGCTGGCCATCGGCCGTTCAGATGGCTGTAACTACCTGTTCCATAAGGAACAAACATGGACTGGTTACCGTATTTATTCCGGATCCTGATCATCTGATCCGCCATCAGGGTTAACGCCTCATCCCAGGATGCCTGACGGAATTTCCCTTCTCCCCGTTTACCCGTTCTGATCAGCGGGTACTTTAAACGGTCGGGGTGATATTGACGCCTCCGGTACGACCTTCCTCGTATGCAGGCCCTTAATTGGGGATCTGCCAGGGTATCGCCGGGACGGTCATCGGTTTCAATCCTGGTGATTATTCCATCTTTTACCAGCAATTTCAGGAGGCAGCGGCCTCCGCAATTATGGGCCGGACAACCAACACGGATCCAGCCGTTTTGTGTGAGTCCGGGCGCTACAGGCGCACCGGGATTGAAACCCAGCGTTTCAGGAAACCAGACTGGGGAAGATAACGCAATACCACCGGCAACGGCACTGGTCCTGAGGAAATCCCTGCGGTTTTGCTTACCCATTGAGCGAATGGTTTAGATTCAGGTTAAAAGTACTCTTTGACAGTGTAATTTAAAAACTCTGAGAGGATGTTCTGCCTCAAAATTTCCTTAACTTGTTGGATATCCAACTGACCGCCCAGCTCTTTCGCCATGGAAGTCACTCCTTTGTCCTGAAAACCACATGGATTGATATAATTGAAATAGGCCAGATCGGTATTCACATTTAAGGCAAATCCGTGCATCGTGACGTGCCGTCCGGCTTTTACCCCGATGGCACAGATTTTTCTTACCTGAGGAGTGCCCGGATCCAGCCATACCCCTGTGGCACCCTGCAATCGCGCAGCTTTTATCTGCATCACATCGAGGGATTTGATGATGGCTTCTTCCAGGGTGAATATATATTGCTTGATATGCATGCCAAATTGCTCGAGATCAAAGATCGGATAACCAACGATTTGCCCGGGTCCATGATAAGTTATATCACCTCCCCGGTCGATATGATAATAGGTGGCATTTATTTTTTGAAGGAACCTGCTGTCGATCAGAAGATTATTCTGGTTGCCTGATTTTCCCAGCGTATAAACATTCGGATGTTCAACAAACAGCAAACGGTTATCTGATACAATCTGCCGGTCGGGAGGGAGTTCCCGGTTGGCCACTTTTTGAGAAACCCGCTGATCAAACAGGGTAACCTGGTAATCCCAGGCCTCCTTATAATCCATCAAACCCAGATCTTCATAAATTATCTCTGGCAGCATCTCTATTAGTTATATGTTTTTCAGCGTGATAGGAAGAGCGAACCAATGGATGGCTCTCCACAAAGTCGAATCCTTTTTTTAAGCCAATTTCTTCGTATTCCTGATATTGTTCCGGAGTAACCCATTCATTTACTGCAAGATGTTCGCGGGTGGGCTGCAGATACTGGCCGATGGTCATCACCTTGCAGCCTGCTTTGATCAGGTCGTCCATGGTTTCGAGGATCTCATCATGCTTTTCCCCCAAACCCAGCATAATTCCGGATTTGGCAATTATCCCGAAATCTGCAATCTGTCTGATCACGGATAAACTGGTGTCGTAACGGGCTTTTGTACGAATCTCCGGAGTTAATCGGCGAACAGTTTCCAGGTTATGTGAAATCACATCAGGAGCCGCATCAATCACCAGCTGAATGAGTTCAGGCTTTCCATCGAAATCGGGGATCAGTGTTTCCATGGTTACTCCGGGGTTGGTTTCGCGGATGGTACGGATGGTTTCAGCCCAGAAACGGGCGCCGCGGTCGGGCAGGTCATCACGGTCGACTGAGGTGATCACGGCGTGTTTAATGCCCATCCGTTTGATTGAATTTGCTAGCCGGGCAGGTTCACCAGCATCGGGCGGGAGTGGTTTACCTGTTTCAACACCACAGAATTTGCAGGCACGGGTGCAGATATTTCCCAGGATCATAAAGGTGGCGGTACCGGCCCGCCAGCATTCTCCAATATTTGGACAATTTCCTGATATACAGATGGTATTGAGTTCATTTTCCTTAACAAGGCGCCTGACTGTCTGGTGAGTTTCATCCTGGTCCAGCCTCGATTTTAATTGCAGCCATGCAGGCAATCTCATTCTATTTTGCTCTTCCATGAATTCTATTTGAAAACATCAAAAATACTCGATAAAAGTTCAAATATTTCGTGTTAATTTATTATCAATAATGAGAATAATAATTATTTTTACCCATCCAAAAAGTTAAATATCTAGATAATCATATATATGGCAACCAGACGAGATTTTATCAGGATTTCTGCAGTAGGGGCCGGAGGGTTAACTGTAGGCATACCTGCTTTCAGATCATGGGCCGGTGGCATGATTGACCCCGAAACCAGAGTATACGAAAAAATGCTTCGTACGCCGACTTATTGCGAGATTTGTTTCTGGAAATGTGCAGGTTGGGCATACAAAAATGACAAGGGAGAGCTCTGGAAGATCATCGGGAACGATGAGGACCTGCATTGCAACGGCCGTTTTTGCCCGAGGGGTACCGGCGGGGTGGGAATGTACAACGATGACGACCGGTTAAAGACACCCCTGATCCGCACGGAAGACAGAGGCAAGCAAGTTTTCAGGGAAGCAACCTGGGATGAAGCACTTACCTACATTGCCGACAAAATGAAGAAACTTGCAGCCGTGCATGGTCCGGAATGCACGGCTCTTTTTACCCACGGCTCCGGTGGCAAATATTTTGGCACCTTGCTTAAAGCGTTCGGATCTCCTCATATAGCTGCTCCCTCCTATGCCCAATGCCGCGGACCGAGGGAGGTGGCTTTCCAGAATACTTTCGGCGAAGGAATTGAAAGCCCGGAACGTACCGACATACGGGATACCAGGTGCCTGGTGCTGATTGGCAGTCATATCGGGGAAAATATGCACAATGGTCAGGTACAGGAAATGTCGGATGCCATAGATAAAGGTGCAACCATTATTACTGTTGATCCCAGGTATTCCACTGCTGCCAGTAAATCAAAATTCTGGTTGCCGATCAAGCCGGCTACCGATCTGGCGCTGCTTCTTTCCTGGATCCATGTGATTATTGAGGAAGGATTGTATGATAAAGAGTATGTTGAGAAATATACGATGGGTTTTGACCAGCTTAAGGCTCATGTTTTAAGTATGACCCCTGAATGGGCTTATGGTATTACCACCATTCAACCTGATATCATTCGTCAGACAGCCCGCGAAATGGGGCATGCCTCACCTGCAGTAATAATTCATCCAGGCAGACATGTTACCTGGTATGGTGATGATACCCAGCGACTTCGTGCTGTTGCTATCCTGAATGCCCTGCTGGGCTCATGGGGTAGGAGAGGTGGATTCTATAAGCCTGAAAGCATGACAATGCCTGAACCGGAGCATCCGCCATTTCCAACACCAAACAGGACCTGGAGAACGGAATTTCCTGATCTGTACAGATTATCCGATTCGGTACTTGCCAATGGAGTTTGCGATGCCTCCATTCCGGATCCAAGCCGCGGATGTAATTTTAAAACCTGGATCGTGAATGGAACGAACCTGATTGAGACCTTGCCAAATCAGGAAAATACACTTAAGGCGATTGCCGCACTGGAACTTCTGGTTGTGATCGATACCATGCCCATGGAGATTACCGGTTATGCCGATGTTATTCTTCCGGAGTGTACCTATCTCGAAAGATATGATGAGATCCGGGTGAGTCCTCACAGGAAACCTCAGATTGCTCTCCGGATGCCTGCCCTAAAGCCCAAAAACAATACTAAACCAGCCTATTGGATGGCTCGTGAACTGGCGAAGAAATTAGGACTGGAAGCATATTTTCCTTACGAAAAGCAGGAAGATCTTCTGGATTGGCAATTAAAGCAGCTGGGAACCAGTATGGAGGAAATGCAGCGCCTTGGCGTTAAAACGTTTGACCGCACCGCAGATGATCTCTATTTTGCTCCGGGGGAGGAAATTGAGTTTTCAACCAATTCAGGAAAAATTGAATTGTATGCCACGGCTTTCGAGCAGGAAGGATTCGATCCTTTGCCAAAATATACCGCACATGAGGAACCTCCCGCAGGATTTTACCGTCTGAATTATGGCCGGGCTCCCATGCATACTTTCAGCCGGACTTCAAACAATCCCAACCTGACAGATTTAATGGATGAAAACACCGTTTGGGTAAATCCAAAAGTGGCAAAAGAGTGGGGTTTGGCGAATGATCAATATATCCATTTGAAAAATCAGGATGGAAAACGATCGGAATTTCCGATTAAAGTTCGAATAACTGAAAGGATCAGATGGGATTCGGTGTATATGGTTCACGGTTTTGGCCATGATCAGAAGCGTCTGAAAAGATGTTACGGAAAGGGTGCAAGTGATACCAATCTGATCACCAGGGTTATGGTTGATCCGCTGATGGGAGGAACTGGCATGAGAGGTAATTTTGTCACATTTGTAACTGAATCAGAGGAGGTTAAGTCATGAGATATGCCATGGCCGTTGATACCATGAAGTGCGTGGGCTGCAGCGATTGTGTAGTTGCCTGCCAAACTGAGAACAGCGTTCCGATTGGCTTTTGCCGCGATTGGGTGGTAGAGGTTACGGATGGAACCTATCCGAAACTTGAGCTTGAACTGAGATCAGAGCGCTGCAACCATTGCGACAATTCGCCCTGCGTGCGCTGCTGCCCCACGGGTGCCAGCCACTATGAGAAGGGGGGAATTGTGACCGTTACCCATAACAAATGCATCGGTTGCGGTGCCTGCATTACTTCCTGTCCGTATGATGCGAGATATTCGCATCCCGATGGATATGTTGACAAATGCACCTTCTGCCTGCACCGTGTTGAAAAGGGACTGCTCCCGGCATGCGTTTCAGCCTGCCCTACCAAGTGTATGTATTTTGGTGATCTTGATGATCCCAAGAGTCCGGTATCCATTGTGCTCAAAAACCGGAAGTACAAAACACTTATTCCCGAAGCCGGTACCAAACCTCAGCTGTATTTCCTAATCTAAACCGTAACCTGTTATGAGAGAAGAGATTATTGTGAGCGGCAGGATGAATCCAAATATTGATCCTTACCTGCATATCTGGCACTGGCAGATCCCATTATACCTGTTTTTGGGCGGTATGGCTGCCGGGATCCTGTTTTTTGCCGCATTTTTTGTTATCAGGGGAAAGGAAAAGGAATACCCTGCAGCAGTGAACAAAGCCGTGCTGATTGTACCTATCCTTCTGATATTAGGCTTGTTTGCCCTGTTTCTTGATCTGAAGCATAAGGCTTTTTTCTGGCGCCTCTATACTGTGATCCGTCTGGAGTCGCCTATGTCATGGGGCGCCTGGACCCTGATGATCATCACCCCGCTTTCCATGATATGGGCAGCACTGAATATCAGGGAAGTTTTTCCTAACTGGAAGTGGCCTTACAAATGGCTCGATGACCTGGATACTTTCTTCAGAAAGTGGAAGCTTCCACTTGCCTGGGCCACAATTATTTACGCAGTGATTCTGGGGGTTTATACCGGGATCCTTTTTTCAGCATTCAATGCCCGGCCATTATGGAATACTTCGATTCTCGGACCTTTGTTCCTGGTTTCAGGTATGTCAACCGGGGCGGCAGTAATTATCCTGTTGTCGAAGAACCATGAAGAACGGAAATCGATCGCCCGTATCGACCTGCTCCTGATCGCTATTGAGCTTTTCCTGATTGTACACATGTTCATGGGCTTTCTGGCGAGTACCCAGGTGCAGATAGATGCAGCGAACCTGTTCCTGGGCGGACCGTATACCGCACCTTTCTGGATGCTGGTTGTAGGGATCGGCCTGATATTGCCTGCAATACTGGAATCTCTGGAATTATTCAAATTCAAAATTCCCTATTACATTCCCCCGATCCTGGTTATTTTCGGTGGGCTGGTACTGAGGTTTATATTGGCGTATGCCGGACAATTCAGCCGGTGGCTGTATTAAAAAGGCAGAGGGCAGAAGACAGAAGACAAAAATTAGTAAAAAGTAATAAGTAAAAAGTTTCAGGGAGTATAAATAATGACTATCAACATAACGAATCAATAATATGGAAAAAGAAACGAAGGACCGGTCGAGAAGATATCTGAACCCCTATCTCGGGGGCGTCTTACTCGGTATCGTGTTAATTGCAGCTAATTTTGTAGCCGGCCGCGGTCTTGGCGCCAGCGGTGCAGTTAAAAGTGTGGTTGTTGCGGCGAATAAGGTGATCGCACCGGCCCATGTTGAAAACAATGCTTTTTATGCTGAAACCATCAAACAGCATCCGAAACCCCTGAAAAACTGGTTGGTTTTCGAAATGGCCGGCGTATTGGTGGGTGGTTTTCTGTCGGGTGGCCTATGGGGCCGACTGAAACTGAAAGTGGAACACAGTCCGAAGATTACTTCACGCAAGCGCCTGATCATGGCGGCTACCGGTGGTATCCTGTTCGGATTCGGCTCGCAGCTGGGACGCGGATGCACCAGTGGTTCTGCATTAAGTGGTATGGCCGTGATATCCCTGGGTGGATTCATCACTATGGCTGCCATTTTCGGAACTGCCTTTGCACTGGCCTATTTTTTCAGAAAGAACTGGATTTAACTTTTAAAAAGATTGATTATGGGACCGTTAGTAGTTAATGGAATAATATCGGAAAACACAAATATGCTGCTGGCATTCATTATCGGTATCGGATTCGGTCTGGTACTGGAAAGCAGCGGGTTTTCCTCCAGCCGGAAATTGGCCGGTGTATTTTATGGATATGATACCGTGGTGCTTAAGGTATTTTTTACCGCTGCCATTACCGCGATGCTTGGAATGCTTTTTATGAGCCTGTTCGGATGGCTCGATATGGATCTTGTTTATGTTAATCCAACTTACCTGACTTCTGCCATCATCGGCGGTGTTGTTATGGGGGTCGGTTTTATCATCGGCGGATTTTGCCCGGGAACCAGTTTTGCCGGTGCCTCCATCGGGAAAATCGATGCAATGGTTTTCATCGGCGGATTGTTTATCGGAGTTATTATTTTCTCTGAAGGATATCCCCTCTGGGAAAACATGTACATGGCTGCTTTTAAAGGATCGCCCAAGCTCAGCGAATCTCTGGGACTCTCCGACGGGATTGCTGCCCTGGGAGTAATTCTGGCCGCGATTGGCATGTTTTATGTTGCAGAATGGGCGGAGAAGAAATTTCCTCGTGAAGAATATTAAATCAAATTGAAATTATGAAAGCAAGAGTAATATTATCAATCAGTATTGTCGGGCTCGGACTTATCATTGCCGCTGTCCCGCAGAATACCACCCACCCGTATAAGCTTACCGCCAGTGAGCTTCTGGAAGAGGTAAAAGGCCGCCAGCAATTTTATAGTCCGGATGAACTGGCTGATAAACTGATCAGCAAAGATCCTTCCATCCAATTGATTGATGTAAGGGATCAGGACGATTTTGAGAAATTCAGTCTGCCCGGAGCGATAAACATTCCTCTCTCTGATCTGCTGAATGAACAGTACGCAGATGTTCTGAACCAGGATGTTAAAATGAATATCCTTTACAGCAATGGTACCATTGAGGCCAATCAGGCCTGGATGATCACCCGTCAGCTGGGTTATGAAAACAATTTTGTTCTGGAAGGCGGTCTCAATAATTGGGTTGAAACCATCATGAATCCAACTAAACCGGCCTCAACTGATCCTAATGAGGAGATTGCCCGCTATGACTTCCGACAGGCTGCAGGGGCTGCTTTAGGGGGTGGGGGAGCCGTTCAGCTGGCTGCTCCGGCCGATCAGGGTACCGGAGCAAAACCGGCCATTGTTAAGAAACCGGGGAAGAAGAAGGCTTCGGGGGGGTGCTAGGCGTTGGAAGGCAGAGGGCAGAGGGCAGAAATTAGGCAAAGGACTTAAGTATTAAGTCAAGGGCTGGCTGGCTCGAGTCACCCTCGGAGAAGTGTCATCCCGTCGAAAGACGGGACCGCGTTCCATACCCGGCAGGCCTTTGAGAGCGGTCACCAATTCAAAACGGAGCAGTGTCGGGCGAGCACCCAAGGTCCCCTCGTTAGAGCGAGCCGGTCCCGTCTTTCGACGGGATGACACTTCGTGTGCCGGGCATGTAGTAAGCCTTGAGGGTGAGGGAGGTTCTCCCAAGTCCCTAAAGAGCCGTAATGACCGGAATCTTCTAGCCGAAAGCAAGGGTGTCCCGGGCGACCGGGAATCTGAAGGAAGCTTTAGGCAAACATTTGTTGTGACGCACAGAAACCGGATATAAGGCTTGTCCTTCTGGGTAACTGACCGATAAATCAGGACGCCCGATAGTCATTCGGAAAGAGGGAGGGGTAAATCCGGCGCAACGAATGGAAAGGTTTACTACTTACCCCGGGAGGCCTCTGCGAGTTACGGGCAACCGGATAGGCTGCCGGGTAACCGGCAGACGACAGACGCAGAGGAGTCAGCAGCGGACATAGTACCGGGAAATAATCCGCGGGAAGGTCCAAATTTATTAACAAAGGAAGCATCGAAGATGCGTAAAAGCAGATGAAAAGGCAACAGAAAAGCGAAGCCGGCTTACAACTCAAGCTATTTAGCGGGCAGGCGGGAGAGCTACCAGGGACACCGACCGGCGGAACCGGAACGGGGTTGCTGAGTAGAGTTGCATTGCTTTCGCTATTGGAGAGACAGCGAACCTTGACCACAAACTTAATGGAAAGGATTGTAGATTATGGAAACCTGAGCAGAGCATGTAAACAAGTGGTGAGTAATAAGGGGAGCTCCGGGATCGACGGAATGGAAACGCAGGAACTTCGGCCATGGCTGGGAAAGCATCTAACTACACTGCAGGAATCGTTACTTGCCGAGAAATACGAGGTGAGTCCGCTACTGAAAGTGGAAATCGACAAACCCGATGGGGGAAAACGGATGCTGGGTATCCCAACGGTCAAAGACCGGCTGATCCAACAAGCCATCCAACAGGAATTAAGCCGCTATTACGATCCAATTTTCAGCGAAAGTAGTTATGGGTTCAGACCCGGAAGGAGTGCCCATCAGGCAATAAGGCAAGCCTCGAAGTACGTCACGGAAGGCAAGGAATGGGTGGTGGATATTGATTTGGAGAAGTTTTTCGACAAGATCAACCACGACCGCCTAATGCAAAGATTGAGTAAAGGAATAGGAGACAAACGTCTCCTTCGACTAATCAGAGCATACCTGAAAGCCGGAATGATGAACGAAGGGCTGGCAGAACAGAGAACGGCCGGTACACCGCAAGGAGGCCCGTTATCCCCATTGTTATCCAATATCGTACTGGACGAACTGGACAAGGAGTTGGAGAAACGCGGTCACAGCTTCTGCCGATTTGCTGATGACTGTAACATATATGTCAGAAGCAAGAAGGCTGGGGAACGCGTGATGGCTTCAGTCACTGACTTCATTGAAACGAAGTTAAAACTGAAAGTCAATCATCTAAAGAGCGGGGTCAGGCACTGTTCTGAGGTCAAGTTTTTGGGCTTCACTATCCTCTCAGAAGGAGGAATACGGGTTGCCGATAAATCCATTGACCGCCTGAAGGACAAAGTCCGGGAAATAACCCGCAGAAACCGTGGAGTCAGCTTTTCTACAGTCATCAAGGAACTAAACTCGACCATAATTGGCTGGACTAATTATTTTAGAATTGCCAACAAATGGGTGCGCAATCTCAATGCGATTGATAGCTGGATCAGAAGGAAGCTGAGATGTTTTCGACTTAAACAGTGTAGAAGACGCTACACCATCTTTAAGTTCCTTCGCTCATTTGACTACCCGGTTAACCATTGCTGGAATATTGTCATGTACTCTCAGGGCTGGTGGAAGATGTCGCGGAAACCTTTCGTCGAACAGGCCATGAGCCCCAACTGGTTCGCCCGTCAGGGCTTACACTCCTTATACTTAAGTATGTAGGTATATAAGTTAATAGAAACCGCCTTGGTACTAGCAAGTATGCCAGGTGGTGTGGGGGGACGGCGGCGTGAGCCGCCTCCTACCCAATTCCAAGGGTGTTATAGTGATGCAATGCACCGTCCCCTTTTCTGTCATCCCCGCGAAGGCGGGGAGCCTTCTACTTCGTCCAATAATTAACCTCTGCTTCTGTTTGCTGATCAGTCATCTGCAACCAGTAGGCTGGGGTTATTCTATGTCCGTTAACACTGTGTAAGCGTCTCTTGTAAACATCTACCACAGCATGGAAAACGAGGTCGGTGACTCCGATTTTCCAGGTGCCGGCCTCATCCACAGCTGTTTTAACCTCGTAACTGTTAAACTCCAGGATGGTCTTGAGGAAATCCTTGCGCTCAGCTGAAATCCCTGATTCAACTAACGTACAGCGTTTGCCATCGATAACTTCAATAATATGTTTTCCCTGATTAAGAGCCATGGTTGTAACTAATTAATTCCGAAACTGATACTGGAGATATATTCATAAATGAAACTGGCGAACCCGATAAAGAAAATACCGGCAACGCAAATCAGAAGGCTGATACGCATCGGCCACGGGGTTTTAAAAGTAGCAATAGGAGTATCGGATTTATCAATCAGCATGGCCTTCACAACTCTTAAATAGTAATACAGAGAAATGGTCGCATTGATAACAGCGATCAGAATAAGTATATAATATCCTTTTGCACCGGCAGCGGTAAACAGAAAGAACTTGCCGAAAAATCCTGCAACCGGCGGAATCCCTGCAAGCGAAAACATCGAAAGCAGCAGGATAAGGCTCAGTTTGGGATTGGTGCTGTAAAGACTGTTGTAATCTGAAATATTTTCCTTGCCTGTTTTTTCGGAGATTGCTGAAATAACACCGAAAGCAGCCAGGTTGGTAAATACATAGATCAGCATGAAGTATACCACGGTAGTCATACCCATTTCACCACCCTGCATGATACCCAGTAAAATGAAACCAGCCTGGGCAATCGAGGAGAAAGCCATGAATCGTTTTAGGTTCTCCTGCCGGAGGGCAAACAGGTTACCAACTGTCATGGTGGCTACTGCTAACGTGTACAGCAAGGGTTCCCAAATCGCAGTGATCTGGCTGAATACCCGGTACAGGATAATCATGAAGGTGAAAACTGCTGCACCTTTTGATACTACTGAAAGATAGGCGGTAACGTTCACCGGGGCTCCTTCGTAAACGTCAGCTGTCCAGAGGTGGAAAGGAACAAGCGAAATTTTGAAGGCCATACCGGCTACAAAAAATACAAACCCAAATGTCTGCAATGAGTTGCCTGACATGTTGTTGACAATATCTACGAAATAAATTGATCCGGTAGTTCCGTAAATAAAGGATAATCCATACAGTAAAACTCCGGATGACAGAGCCGATGTGAGGATCAGTTTAACACCGGCCTCAGCAGATTTTTCGCTGAACTTTTCATAAGCGGCCAAAGCAGCCATCGGTATGGTGGCCAGTTCCAGTCCGATATACATCATCAGGAAATCCCCTGACGAAATCATGTAATCCATCCCGATCAGGGTGGATATGATCAGAATGAAGAACTCAGCGATTTTCCCATGATTTTCTTCCCTTTTGAGCCAGGTGAAGGATTGGAGGAAAACGATCAGCACGCCGATATTCAATACACTCTTCATGAATACATTGATCTGAGTGGTTTGAAAGCTTCCCCCGAACATTTCGCCTGCCGGCATGGGGAGAAAGTTGACCAGGGTGGCGATCCCAAAAAGAACGGTACCCAGCGTGATCAGCTTGTGCTTTTTCTCGTTCTTCGTGAAAATTTCCGCTATCAGCAAAATCAGGACGATCCCTACGAGGATCAATTCGTTTCGCATCAGGTTGAAAGAAGCAATGTCCATCTTTTAATATTTTATAGCATGGCTGTTAACCGTTCGACAATAGGATTGAGTGCATCCATCACTGTTGAGGACAGAAAGGAGGGGTAGAAACCGATCAGTGCGATTGGCAGGATCAGAACAACTACGCTGACCCGTTCGTACCATTTTGCATCTGGGAATTCAAGATATTCCTTTTCCCTGATCTGGCCCAGGAGCAGTTTTCCAACCACCCGCAGGATATATACCGCTGTAACAACAATGGAGGTAGTAACAACTATGGTGGCTATCCGGTGCCAGAGATCAGGATGCTGGAAGGCCCCGATGAAAATGGTCATTTCAGCAACGAAGCCGCTTAACCCCGGGAGACCGAGTGAAGCCAGACCGGCGATTACATAAGCAACTCCGAGGAATGGAATAACATTCATCAGTCCGCCCATCTCATCAATGTTCCGGGTGTGTGTTCTTCCATATATCATGCCGATCAGGGCAAAGAAGAGGGCTGTCATCAACCCGTGTGAGATCATCTGGAGAACGGCACCGTTCATCGAAGTTTTATTCATGATCAGGAG
Source organism: uncultured Bacteroidota bacterium (assembly GCA_942493265.1). Lineage (GTDB taxonomy): Bacteria > Bacteroidota > Bacteroidia > Bacteroidales > UBA12481 > UBA12481. The sequence goes on along the minus strand of OW818688.1, from coordinate 3,889,488 downwards.
AGCAAAGAGGACCAATCCGCAATGGCTCACTGAGGAATATGCATTGATATACTTCAGATCTTTCTGCCAGATGGCACCATAAGCCCCGTAAACAACACTGATAGTAGTCAATATCAGGAAGATCCAGGCCATTTCGTTTGCAGCTTCAGGCAACAGAAACATGGCAACCCTCAGACAGCCGTAACCCCCGAGTTTCATCAGTACACCTGCATGCAGCATGGAAACTGCGGTAGGTGCCGAGGAGTGACCGTCGGGCGACCAGGTATGCAAGGGGAATAGAGCACCTAATATCCCAAAACCGACAAAGAGGAATGGGAAGAAGAAGCGCTGCATGGCCAGCGGGAAAGATATTTTCGAAAGTTCGAGCAGGTTGAAGGTAACCGGACCTGCCGCTGAAGAGTAGAAATAGAGTCCTAATAAACCAACTATCAGTAAAGCCGACCCTCCCATAAGCATCAGGGTAAGCTTCATGGCTGAATACTCTTTCGGTCCGGATCCCCAGATCCCAATCAGCATGTACATCGGTATTACCGCGAGCTCGTAGAAGAGGAACATCGTAAACAGGTCGAGCGAAATAAAGAACCCGAACACCCCTGTTGCCAGCAATATCAGGGAAATATAAAATTCCCGGGCCAGATATTCAACCTGCCAGGAAGCAAAAATACCGGCAAAAACCACTATGCCTGCCAGCAGGATCATCCACACGGCAATGCTGTCGACGCCAACGGAATAGTGAATGTTCAGAGTTTTAAACCAGGTCATGTCGCTGAGAAAGAGAAATTCCCCGGTCATGCCTGCATTGCGCTGGGCAAAAAAGCTGAAAACAAGAATCACAGAGGTAATCAGCTGGAGGGTCATGCCAACAGCGGCTGCAACCCTGGCACCTTTGAAGTCCTTGGTAAAAACGATGGCGAATACCGTTAGTACAGGAATGATAATTAACAGATTCAGAATATTCATAATCGGCGTCTATTTCAGATTTAACCTCAATGATCAGATTAGAAAAGCAAAAATGAGTACCAGCACGATCGCAGCTAATACGAAAACTCCGCCATATTGCGGCAGGTTACCGGATTGCAGGCCTTTGATGCCATTGGATGCGGTGATGGTAATCCATCCGATGCCGTTCATGGTTCCGTCAACAATATGTCGGTCGAACCAGGCCACCGGCCTCGATACGTAATTGAAAATGATCTTCTTGGTAACAAACATATACACCTCGTCGATGTAGAATTTGTTATATACCGTGCGGTAAAAGCCTCCAAGATATCTGGTGATGCGCTCCGGAACGGATGATTCTTTCTTGTATAATATCCAGGCGATCCCGATTCCCAGTAATCCGATCAGAACAGATGGTATTGCAATACCATAATCCAGATGGGTTTCAAATGGCATCAAATCTGATGTAACCAGTTTGCTGAAAGGGATATATCCGGCAAAAACAGCACCAAATGCGAGGATCATCAGCGGGATGGTCATGGTTTTAGGTGCCTCGTGCGGAGTATGGTGGTAATGTTTATCCTTACCCCAGAAAATACTGAAGTATAACCTGAACATATAGAATGCGGTTAACCCGGCAACCAGGAATTCAACAGCAAACAGGAATTTGTTGTGGTGGTAAGCAGCTACCAGGATCTCATCCTTGCTGAAGAAACCTGAAAGAAACGGCACACCGGCGATGGTGAGACAGGCGATCAGGAAAGTAATGTGTGTAATCGGCATATACTTTCTTAAACCGCCCATATCCTGCATAACGTTGCTGTGCACGGCATGTATGATCGCCCCTGCACCGAGGAAAAGCAATGCTTTGAACATGGCGTGTGTGAACAGATGGAACATGGAAGCCATGTAACCAACACCTTCATGTCCGCCATAGCCTGAAACACCCAGCGCCAGCATCATATAACCGAGCTGGGAGAGGGTGGAGAAAGCAAGCACCCGCTTGATATCATATTGTGTACACGCGATTACCGCCGCAAACAGGGAGGTAAATCCTCCAACATAGGAGATCACGGTCAGTGCATCAGGAGCCTGGAAATAAAACACCGGGAACATGCGTGCTACCAGAAAAACACCGGCAACTACCATAGTTGCCGCATGGATCAGCGCTGAAACGGGAGTAGGACCCTCCATAGCATCCGGAAGCCAGATGTGTAATGGAAACATGGCCGATTTTCCGGCACCACCCATGAAAATAAGAAGTGCAGCCCAGGTCATGGCCGACATGCCAACAAAACTTGCTCCGGCAGCAGATGCGAAAATGCTTTGATCGCCACTGGTAAGTTTTATAAAATCAAATGTTTGGGTGAAATAGGATAATAGAAGTATCCCGATCAGGAATCCCAGGTCGGCAAAACGGGTTACGATAAAAGCCTTTTTTGAAGCGGCAACAGCCGAATCTTTTGTGTAATAGAATCCGATCAGCAGAAACGAAGAAACCCCTACCAATTCCCAGAAAACATACATCTGGAAGATATTGGTTGCCAAAACCAGTCCGAGCATCGAAAAAGTGAAAAGCGAGAGGAAAGCGTAGAATCTTTCGAATCCTTTTTCACCTTTCATGTATCCCAGACTGTAAATATGAACCATGAACGACACGGTGGATACTACAATCAGCATCATCACAGAGATCGGATCCAGGAGAATCCCCATCCGGATAATCAGCGAATCGGTAAGTTTGAGCCATTCCATCGACATGGCGAGGATTTTCGGGAATGAGCCGTCGACCATCCCGTCAACAAAGAAATACTGCCAGGCAGTGAGGTACGAAAGCAATGTGACCACTCCGAGTCCGATTGTTCCCAAAATACCGGATACCATGGGCTTAAATTTCATGCCGCCAAGTCCGATGAGCAGGAACATGGAGAAAGGGATCAGGAGGATCAGTATGGTTAATGAATAATTCATAACAGCCGGATGGTTGGATTAATACTTCATTTCATTGACTTTATCAACGCTTATCGAATTCAATCGCCTGTATATATTAATAATCAGGGCGATTGCCACGGATGCTTCCGCGGCAGCTATTCCAACAACGAACAGGGCAAAGAAATGTCCTTGCAGCTGATCAGGGAACAGGAATTTATTGAAAACGACCAGATTGATAGTCACAGCGTTCAGGATAAGCTCTATCGACATAAGAATGGTGATCATATTACGTCGGATAATAAACCCGCAAACACCTGTGAAAAACATAAATGCACTGACTATCAGCGCGTGGGTTATTGGAATTCCTTCTAACATATGTTGATGCTTTGAGTTTAGTGTTTGGTTATCTGCCTTTTTTAGCAATAATGATGGCTCCGATCATTGCAGCGAGCAACAGGATACTGATCACTTCGAAAGGAAGGACATATCCGTTTTTTCCGGTACCCAGCAATTGTAACCCGATCGCCTGCATATCCACTTTCATGGCAGGATTCGTGGTTGCGGTAAATGTGAATTTCAGGATGGCAATGGTGGACAGGGTGAATCCGGATACACCAACGAGGATACCTGTTACCAGACGAATAGCCTCTGGCTTGGCAAATTTGTGACTGATATGGCTGGTCAGCAAAATGGAGAAGATGATCAGCACAACGATACCCCCGGCATAAAGAACCAGCTGAACCCCTGCCATAAACTGATAATCAACCATGAAGTAAAAACCTCCGGTCGCCACCAATACGCAAAGGAGATAAAAAGCCGCCCTCAGGATCCTCGTTGTGGTTATGGTAAGGACCGAGCAGATCACAATAACGGCAGAAAGAAGATAGAACATTAAAACATTCAGTGCCATATCGGTTTAGTTAGCTGGGTTAGACATCGGAACGGAATCGGCAACCGGCGGTTTCGGAGCTTTTGGCTCTTTAGGCTCTTTTTTAATTTTTGATCCCGGTTTATTTAAAACTTTGGTGAGCGAATTGCGATCAAAAACCGCATGCTCAAAATCCTGTGAGAAGGCCAGAGCATTGCTCGGGCAGCTTTTTACGCATAATCCGCAAAAAGTACACATCGAAAGATGGTAAATATGTTTATCGATAATGCGTTCAGATTTACCATCCTCATTGGGAACGGAATCGGTAATGATCTCAATGGAACCGTTCGGACAATTTAACTGGCAGATGCCGCATCCGTTGCAGTGATGAAGATTGTTCTCATCATGGGTCAGGATGACTTCGCCTTTAAACCGGTCGAACATTTTCAGCTCCTTGCGATTTTCCGGATATTGTTCGGTTACAATTTGCCTGGGATGCACAAAGTAGTATCCCGTAACCATAAGTCCTTTCCAGAGGGATTTTATCCCGTAGAAAATATCGCTGAAGTATTTGCCTGCTGAATTCATAGTTGTTATTTAATGTACCATCCCATGAGGACGATGAAAGCAATGATGATCGTGTTCACCAGATTGATCGGAAGCAAATATTTCCACTCCAGTGTTAAAAGCTGGTCGATCCTTAATCTGGGGAATGTCCACTTGAACCACATAATCACATAGATGACGAAAATCGTTTTCCCGAAGAACCAGACGATCGGCGGAATGAAATCCATGACGTGGTTGAACCCTTCGAGATTACCGATATGCAGCGGCATCCAGCCTCCCAGAAATACCGTAGCCCCAAGAGCTGAAACAATAAACATGTTCATGTATTCGCCGAGGAAGAAGAAAGCGAAACGGATTCCGGAATATTCCGTATGGAAACCTGCCGTTAATTCAGATTCTGCTTCGGCAAGGTCAAAAGGCCCGCGGTTGATTTCTGCAGTACTTGCAATCAGAAACATTACAAATGAGATCATTGCGGGAATATGGCCTTTAAAGATCCACCATCCGTTTGCCTGGCTCTCAACAATGGTCGACAGCTGCATGGATCCGCTGAAAATTACCACTGAAAGCAGGGCGAGCCCTACCGATAATTCATAGCTCACCATCTGTGCACCGCTCCTCATGGCACCAATCAGGGAATATTTACTGTTGCTCGACCAGCCGGCCAGCAAAATCCCGATTACCCCGATGGATGAAACCGCCATCATGTAAAAAACGCCGATGTTAAAATCAACGGCGTGTAATCCTCTGGCAAACGGTATGGCGGCAATAGCCATGAAAGAGGCAATGATCACGATATAAGGAGCGATACTGAACAACAGTTTGTCCGCTTTCTTAATCGGGATCAATTCTTTCATGATCAGCTTGATAAGGTCGGCAATGGTCTGAATCAGACCCCACTTGCCGACCCGGTTGGGCCCGATCCGGTTTTGCATGAAAGCACATACCTTTCGTTCGGCATATACCAGGTATAAACCAATGATCGCGTAGAAAATCAGGATCAGAATACCCACAATGGCTAATTCCGTTACAAATGCCCATGTCGGCGACATCTTGGCATACAGGAATTGATCTATTGCCTTTGTAGTGGTGGAGAAATCATAGATATTAAACGGCATCTTTATGGTTGTATTCGGTTGAACTATCGGTCAATATCAGGTATAACAAGGTCAAGTGAGCCGCTGATGGCAATCAGGTCGGCAATCTTGTTTCCTGCAGCCAATTGGCTGATTACAAATAGGTTGTTGAAGTTTGGAGTCCTGAAGTGCATCCGGTATGGATACTTTTCACCTTTACTCACCACATAAACTCCCAGATCGCCCTTTGCAGTTTCAACCCGCTGGCTGTATTCGCCTTCAGGAAGCTTTATGATCGGTTTCATTTTAGCGGTAAAATCACCCTCGGGAATATTATCAATCAGCTGTTCAATGATTTTCATGGATTCCCACATCTCATCAATACGAACCTTGTAGCGTGCCCAGGAATCACCCTGAGTATAAAGGATCTCCTTGAAGTCGACTTTGTCATATGCACTGTAGGGATATTTTTTCCGGATATCACAGGCAAAATCTGAACCCCTGCCGCAAGGACCCGTAAAGCCATAACTTATGGCATCCTGCTTTGATAAAACACCCATTCCCTTTGTTCTCTGCTCAAAAATGACGTTGCCGGTAAGCAATTCATCATATTCCGGAAGTTTTGTCCGGAAATACTTGATGAACTCTTTGGTCCGTTTCTGAAAGTTCGGATGAATATCGCCCATCAGGCCACCCGGGCATATATAGCTGTGCAGCAGTCTGGATCCGAAAGATTCATCGAAAATATCCAGAATTTTTTCCCTGTCGCGGAGCCCGTAAAAAAAGCAGGTGAGTCCGCCCATATCCATTCCGAATGCCGCCCACCAGAGCTGATGTGAAGCAATACGCTGGAGCTCCGATAAAATGGTACGGATGTATTTAACCCGTTCAGGGACTTCAACTCCAAGAGCCTTTTCAACCAAAAGTGAAACGGCCTCATTGTTCATGTGTGCCGACAGATAATCCATCCGGTCAGTGAGGTGTATGATCTGCGGATAGGTGACCCGTTCGCACATTTTCTCAATCCCACGATGGATATAGCCGCAGTGCGGAGTAACGGATTCAAGCATTTCACCTTTCAGGGAAACGACAAACCGGAGTACGCCGTGTGTTGAAGGGTGCTGCGGTCCGATATTGATGATATAGTCGCCATCTTCTTTGGCAGCTATAATATCTTGTAATTCAACTTCCTGCATGGGCTAACGTTCGATAAAGTTAATATCGTCCTTATAATCTTTTCTTAGAGGGAAACCCCAGCCATCTTCCAGAAAGAGCCGGCGGGGATCGGGATGGTTGGTAAAAACAACTCCCATCAGGTCGTAAACTTCGCGTTCCTGAAACTGTGCGGTAATCCACAGATCACTTAGGGTATCGATAACCGGATGATCATGGTCGGCAATATCCGTTTCAACGCAAACAAGATGTTTCAGGGTGGTTGATTCCAGGTGATAAACCATCGTGAACCGGTCTTCATTGTCGATACCATATAAATTGATCAGGTAATCGAACTGAAGCCGCTTATCATTGCGAAGGGTTTCGGCCAGCGAGTGAATCATAGCCGGATCAGCTTTAATCCGGATCGGATCCTGCTGAGACTTGATTTCCGATGAGGGAAACAGTTCTGCAAGGACTAGTGCTAATTGTTCTTTTTCCATATCCGGATATTTAAATATAACCCTCCATCGGGTCACGTGGACTGGCAATGGTATCGGTTCTCATTTTGCGCTGGAGCTGCATGATCCCGTACAGAAGGGCTTCCGGCCGCGGCGGGCAGCCGGGTATATATACATCAACCGGGATAACATGGTCAACACCGCGTACCACTGAATAGGTATTGTAATAGAAGGGCCCGCCAGAACAGGCACAGGCGCCCATGGCGATAACATATTTCGGATCGGCCATCTGATCATAAAGCCGTTTCAGAACCGGAGCCATTTTATGGACAACAGTACCGGCTACCACAATGACGTCGGCCTGACGGGGTGAGGCACGGTAAACTTCAATCCCGAAACGGGCAAAGTCAAACCGCGGCGCACCTGCTGCCATCATTTCAATACCGCAGCAACTCGTGGCAAAAGTCAGCGGCCAAACTGAATTAGAACGCCCCCAGTTGATCAGGTTGTCAACAGTGGTCATCAGGATATTGCCTCCTGATTGTTTAAAGATTTCCAGGGTATCGTTATCCCGGAAATCCTCATTTTTCATGGACTTGATTTTTACACCCATTTCAAAGCATCTTTTTTCCAGGCATATAACAGACCCAAGCCGAGGATTACGAAGAATATCATAATCTCGATAAAAGCCCTTAAGCCGATTTCCTTCATTACTACACCCCAGGGGAAAACAAACACTGTTTCCACATCGAAAATCAGGTAAACAATCGCAAAGAGGTAGTACCCGACATTAAACTGGATCCAGGCATTCCCTTCGGCAGGGATACCGCATTCGTAGGGTTCGAATTTAGCGGGTGATTTACTGATGGATGGTGCGACAAACTGGGCGAACAATACTGCTCCTCCAACCAGAACGACACCAACGATAAAGAACAGAACCAGGGATTCGCTGCTCATAGTGTTAGATAATTATCAGGCAAAAGTAGGTTTTTCCCATATATATAAATGTAGATATAGAAATACCTGACAATATCATTTATCGTGTTTATATTGATCTACATCATGGAATTGTTGATTTATATCAATCCTTTTTTCTACCATCTCCCCGGTACGATGGTCTGGCACTTGGGACAGCGATTGCTGGAAATAAGATTCTGTTCTATCTCGAATCCTTTGCGCTTAATCAGCAGGACTTTGCAGTTTGTACAATAGGTATCTTCACCGCCAATACCCGGAACATTGCCGATATACACAAATTTCAGTCCTGCTTTCAGGGCGATGTCCTTGGCCCGTGTGAGAGCCTGCAATGGAGTCGCCGGCAAGCGGGTTAATTTGTGCTGCGGATGAAACCTGCTGAAATGCAGTGGATTATCAGTAAATCCTTCTTTTGCGAGCCAATCGCACATTTTGGTGATCTGATCGAAGTTGTCGGTCCAGTCGGGAATAATCAGGTTGGTAATCTCCAGCCAGACTCCCTGCGCCTTGAATGTTTTCAGGGAGGCTAAAACCGGATCCAGTTTGCCCGCGGTGAGCTTTAAATGAACGGTGGAGTCAAAAGTTTTCAAATCAATGTTCGCGGCATCTATAACCTTGCATAATTCCAGAAGGGGCTCCTGATTGATGTACCCGTTGGATACCATGATGTTTTTGATCCCCCGGTGCCTGGCAAGAGTAGCCGTATCGAGCATGTATTCGAAAAATGTGGTGGGTTCGGAGTAGGTATAGGCAATGGATTTGCAATTCTCGCGAATAGCTTGATTAACAACTTTTTCCGGATTGGCATCAAAGTTCCTTGTTTGTGTGGGGCTGGTTTGGCTGATTTCCCAGTTCTGACAGTTCAGACAGGCGAAATTGCAGCCTGCAGTGGCAATGCTGAAACTCAGCGTCCCGGGAAAGAAATGCAGCAATGGCTTCTTCTCAACCGGATCAACATTTACCGCACACGGATTTCCGTACGCCATGGTATACAATTTGCCGTCACGGGCGATCCTGTTGTGGCAAACGCTCAGCTCTCCCTCTTTGAGCGTGCATTCATTGGGACAAATCATGCATTTTATCCCCCTGGGAGTTTCTATCCAATGCCGTGCTTCCCGTTCACCTGGTTTGAGTGTATTCTGATTGTCCATGATGTTTGATGTTAAATTTCCTAATGCGTCAAGTCCCCCTAAACAGGTTGAAACACCTGCAACAGCTGCACTTTTTATAAATTCTCTTTTATTCATCTGATCCCCCCGGATTTCATTTCCTTCCGGTATTTAACAAGATCAAAATTAGTATACCTGAAATGGAAATGATACCGATTGCCGGTAAAAGGCCAAATATGGGTATCAATGCCATCGGATAAATCAGGGCTCCGAATGCAGAGCCCAGCAGATCATATACATAAAGGTTTCCACCGGATGCTGTGCCGGTAAGTTTTTTTGTGAGATGCGAAAAGAGGAGTCCGGTGAGCATGGCTGCACTGAAAGCCAGCATAAGGATGAATATGGTTTTCATACCCATAAGATGGGTTGAACGGGTTATCCAGATGGCAAGTGCTCCGATCAGGACCGTTACTAAGGTGAAAACCAGCATAATGTATACACTCCCGGAAGTGATTTTTCCGAAAGTGCCCCTGAAGTTTTTAATACTGCCTGCCGCCAGACCGGCCATAAAGGCGGCCAGCAGGAGTCCGGTGAAAAGGTATAGCGAACCGGCCGAAATCTGCATCAGGAAAAGCAGGATGATTTCCAACCCCGATGTCCCGGCTCCCATGATAAACATCCCGGTGTAAGCGCTGTGGCCGGTAAATACACCGCCGGCAACCAGTATCACCAGAACGGCAATCATCGGCCAAAGCATTTTAACAGGAAAATGTCCGAGCCACCAGGCGATCTGTCCGAAATAGGCTTTGGGCTGTAAATCCGTGTTAACAGCCTTCTCTGATTCCATTGCTGCATTTATTTGTTGCATCCGTGTAATAAACAGATCTTCATCAAAATAGCCATCTGAAATATACAGGGCGGTGATGTTTCTTGATTTTAATTCCGATAATATTCCGGTGTTCAAATTTGAATTTCCCGCAATCAGGTAATTGTTCTCACCCGGGAAAAGGCTTACCCGGGAGAAGGATTCCCGGGCAGCATTAGCAACCGGTCCGATGGCAGAAATGGCTTCGTCTGAAACATAGTTGGCTGTACCGGGAAGCATGATGGAAACAGTTCCGCCGGGCGACAGAATCTTTTTCAGCCGATTAAAGTATTCCGCGGTATAAAACCTGTTCAAGCTCAGATTTTGAGGTCCGGGCAGCATAATCAGTATAATATCATATTGAATATCAGGATGGTTTACCCAGTCCGACAAGGACTTTCTGATATGCCGGAAGGGTGGGGAGGGGTTTTTGATCAGTCCGAGCCTTTCAGCCAGCCTGAATATTTGTGTTTCAGGTTCGGCGAGATCAATCCGTTTGCAATTGTATTTTGCCAGTTCCTGGTCGATTCCCGACAGCAGACCCCCTATCACCAGAATATTTTGAGGATCGGGATGCTGAATCATGGCAAAATGCGCCATCTCTTCGCAAACCAGCGTATTACCTGAGGATTGCAGCAGAATGCCATTTCCGAAAACATTAATCTGGTCTCCATTTCGGGTGATGGTTATGCGGCCCGAAGGTCCCGACCGGGTAGCCACAATCTCATCGTTGGGGTGGAATAACTTTTCGATCTGCCGGCCGCCTGGCGGCATAAAAATGTTTGCCAGAATGGCCAGGGTGCACAGCAATCCTGCGGCTGCCCCACCGATGCTTTCCCATGCATATGCTTTTTGAATGTTCATTCCGGCCGATTGTAATAACCGGGTAACATAGGTGAAGGCGAAGCCATTCAAAAAGCAGAACGGGATTAATATTAACAGAAGAAATCCAGCAAATGCCGCTGGTCCGGCTTCGATCCCCGGAGCGAACAACAGGCTCTTGCAATAGTACAGCACCGGAATGGTAAACAGGGGGAGTATATATAATGTAAGAATGAGCAGCCAGGACTTCCGGTCATTTTCGCCGGAATCATCAATATTGGACTTTCGGGCCCGGTTTCCTGCCAGGGCCCCGGCTCCGGTGATGAGAAGCCAAAGCAACATGATCAGCGAGAGCATCAGCTCGTTTCCCTGAAATAATCCAAGCAACTCCCGGATCAGAAAGGTTTGAAAGGCTAGCCCGGCAAATCCTGTCAGAAACATCCGTACGGGTGGACCCATGGGTCCTCCCTTCGTAAACCTTCCCAACAGGAGTCCCCGCCGGCGGGAGGCTGTTTCTGTCTTTTTTGCAGGAAAATAGTACCTCCAATGCCATAAAAAGTGAAAAACCCCGATCATCGACATGGCAATGCCGAAATTGACGTGCCATTTCAGAACTTTTTCTGTCCAGGGGACCTCCAGCTTGTAATTGACCTGAATGGCCATAAGGGTACCCAGAATGGCAGCAACCAGAAATGTGAACAGCAGACAATAATTCCAGATTTTACGGTGCAGGGTCCGGTCGATCACGCTGATCCGGCTGAATAGCAGACTGATACTATAGAATATCAGCAAGATAAGCAGGATAGGAATCAGCAAATACGGTGCGTTCATTATTTCTTCGGGATATCCTCCTCAAAGATAAGGGCTTCATAGATATAGATATCAGCTTCCTTCCATCCTGTCCAGCCAATTCCGGCCTTATCGCGGGCGCAATGGCCCAGAAATTCATCCAGGGTCCAGCCGGTTTCGGTAGCCACCTGCGGCAGGAATGTTCCACCCGCGAATCCTTTCCTGATATAAATGCCATGTTTGCCCAGTTCGATCTCACTTACATTTTTAATTTTCTGCATGGGAGTCAATACGGATATTTCAATCCGGATGGATTCCAGCTCCTTTTCCTTAACCGGCTCAAAACGGCTGTCGCGCGTGGAAGATGCTATGGCCATCTCCTGAACGACCTTGTACAATGGGATATTGGGGTCAAATGAACCAATACATCCCCGTAATTCTCCGTCGATTTTTAAGGTTACAAATGCGCCGGCTTTTTGCTTTAGGTTTTCACTGTAAGTAGTTGTATTTAAGGGTGATGCTGTGCGGGTTTTAACATAGGATTCCACTGTGCTGCGGGCAATCCGGAGCAAATCATGCTTGTCGGCATCGGAAAGCCTGAATCCTTTTTCCTGCGGACCGGAAATGCAGATGGCATGGTAACCCACCACACTGGATTTATTTCCGTATGGTTTTATGTCACCCGAGTTTTTATAGTCAATCTTGTCAAATATCAGTGAATGATCACCCTCGGTGAGATAGAGCAGCGTAAGACCGGAAGGCCAGGCGCACATACTGGTTGCCAGTTCGGGTATCCTGAGTTTTTCATTATTGCGGATGGCATTCATGAACTCCGTTACAGAATTCGAGCAGAATGCATTTGCGGTAATCGCATCTACTTTTACCGCATTTTCGTAATCCGGATAATGCGAAAAGTCAGCGCTGATTACGAACAGATTTTCACTGGTAAACCAGGGCTTGAGGGCCTCTGCAATATCTTTGCATACCGATGGCACCTGGGTTCCCAGGATAATCGGTACAATTTTTATCGGTTTTTTGAAGTGGGATTGCAAAAACGGCAACTGTACTTCGATACTGTGTTCCGATACATGCGCTTCAGGATAATCCGTGAAGGCATTTGAGCTGTGCATCAGTTCCCTGCCTGTTTCAGTATCAACGGTAACGCGACCCAGGGGGGTGATATAATCGCCCTGAATGTACACTGAGGCCTTACCGAAACTATACCGGTGTGAGGAAGCCAGGATAAATATCCGCTTATAATCCTGATCGGGATTCAGCTGATTAAACCCTGATGCAGCCACTCCTCCGGAGAAAACATAGCCGGCATGCGGCACCAGGATCGCCCGCACCTGTCCGGTGGTTTGGTTTGGCTTTGCGGATGCCGTAAACCCGGAAATCATTTTCCCTAATTCAGCAGCATCAGCTGGATAGAATGATCCGGCTACCGCAGGCTGCCTGTCTTTCTTGTTCGATTGCATAGATTCCTGATTTAAGCCCGGAAAGGGCAGCGAAATGAGAAGGATATATATCCACAGACGTCTCATTCTTATAGTTTTAAGGCTTCTAACCTATAATTCTTTTCCAGAAACTTCGCTTTCGGCGGTCGGAGTAGGTATGGTACTTCTTATCATCCGGATTGCCAAACTGCCTGATGGTGATATTCCTGATCATTTCCAGCCCTTCGGGACCTATCCGGCGCCGAAAGCTGGTGAGTTCGCTGGTAGAGAAAGGTTTGTGTGTTTGGAAATGGACCTCACCGCAGAAGTACTGCCAATATGGATTTTCGGGCCAGATTTTTAATACTTTTTCATCACTCAAACTGAATCGTTCCTTCAGCAGAAGCATGCCGATAATTTTCCGGGGCGGAATGGATGGCCGTCCCTTCGGGGAGTAAAACGGTCGGAAATGTTCTTCAAGGGATTCCCAGTCAATATTTTCTGCTCCGATGGCAAATTCATGATCCCGATTGACAAACCTTTCGATCGGAACCTCGAAAATGTCCAGTTGCCGCTTGTTTCTTGTTCGTCCCAACATAGGTCTTTGAGGTTATTTGGTGTGTTACCAACCTCTTACAAGATAGCAAAAATATCTGTGCCTGAAAAAACTTTAAAGCTCGCGTGAAAGCCACGAAATGGTATGACAGGCTGCCACTCCAGCTGTTTCGGTGCGTAGACGGCTGTTTCCCAGTGTAATGGGATGATAGCCATTTTCCATGGCTGTAACAATCTCTGAATCACTGAAATCCCCTTCAGGTCCGATCAAAATGGTTATGGGGTCACCGGGCTTGAGAATTTCATTGAGCCACAGTTTGGTTCCCGGCTGGCAATGCGCAATGGTCTTTTCACCGGGAATATTTTTCTTCATAAAGTTCTTAAACGAAACAGGTTCATTGATCACCGGATGAAAAGCCGTAAGGGATTGTTTCATGGCGGCAATTACGATTCGCATCTGCCGCTCTGTTTTTACCTCTTTCCGTTCACTGTGATCGCAGATGAGCGGGGTAATTTCGCTGATTCCAATTTCAGTGGCTTTTTCCAGAAACCATTCATAGCGATCAATCTGCTTGGTTGGTGCAATTGCGATGTGCAGCTGCCAGGCCGGTTTGCCCATGTCGGCAATCACTGTAATAATATCAACCGTGCAGGCTTTCGCACCGGGGTGGGTGATCCTGGAATGGTACCATCCGCCCCGGCCGTTGACCAGAATAATTTCATCGCCCGGAGTTAATCTCAATACCCTTACCGCATGGTGCGATTCATCGGGATTAAGCGTGAATGATAGCTCGTCAGATAAGCCGGGTGCATAGAAAAGATGCATATCTACTGTTTTTTAGCGACTTCAAGGGCAGCTGCCGACCAGTTGCGGAAAAAGGTCATAACCTTGGTTTTATTGTATCCTTCACCCTGTTCCAGCAGACCGGAATCCTGTGTGTGCATCCTTTTTCCATTGCCATCCAGTATCAGAAAAACAGGAAAACCGAACCGGCCGGGATACTCATATTTCGCCATCACCTCTTTGTTGTAATTCTCTTTGCCATAATTGACCAGAACGACCACATAATTGTCAGCTACATATTTTTTCAGGTCGGCATCTTCATCAACGAAATGATGAAATTTGATGCACCAGGGGCACCAGTTACCACCGATCTGAACAAAAACGTGCTTGCCTTCGGCATTGGCTTTGGCTACTGCCTTATTGATATCTTCCTGTGCATTGGCTTCAGGATTGTACAGTTTTGCGGCAACCTGGGCATTTAAGGTACAGATAGCGATCAGCCAAACGGAGAGGGTCAGGAGAACAAGCTTTTTCATAGGACTTGGATTTGAATTAATTTGGTAAATGTAAAAATTCCACAACTGATTATATTTGCTGAATGATCAGAATCGGAGTTTTATCGGATACACACGGCTTTATTGATGAGCCGGTACTGAATTTTTTCAAGGATTGCAATGAAATCTGGCATGCCGGTGATCTTGGAGATATCAGTATCATGGACGTTTTGGGGGAAGGCAGGGCATTTCGCGGGGTTTACGGCAACATCGACGGATGGGATGTGCGGCGTGAACTTCCCGAATTCATGGAGTTCAAAGTTGAGGATGTTAAGGTGATGATAACCCATATCGGCTTTTACTCAGGACATTATCTGAACGAGGTGGTCAAACGGCTGAATGAGTATCAACCCAAATTGTTTATCTGCGGACACTCCCACATTCTGAAAATCAAGAATGATGTTTCGAGGAAAATGCTTCATATCAACCCGGGTGCAGCAGGGAATCTGGGCATCCATCAGGTGAGGACTGCTGTTCGGTTTGAAATAAACGGTGACAGGATTGAAAACCTGGACCTTTGGGAGATGCCACGTTAACCGGTTCCAATAGGCCGGCATCTATGATTAACGTTCAACACTGAACCGCCGCAGAAACTCGGAAACCTGTCCGTAAGTGCCAATATAATACTGATATTCAGTTTCTCCCGGCCCTGTTTTCAACCGACGCTTTGATTCTTTCGTGCCCCGGACCATGGTGTTGAATTTCTCAAATCCCGGCCCGGCAACACACTGCAGAAGACCTCTGGAATAGGTCAGGAAAAAATAGTTCTGTCGGTCGATCTCAAAATACATGGTGAGAACATCTCCGCCTCTCCGGTGAATGATTTCCATGTGCCCGTTCACCTTTTTATTGATCGATTCTTCCATAATATTACTGATACCGATTTTCCCGGTGGATTGGTATGATCCGGTTTCAGGATTCCATCTGAAGTGAATATCCGTAAATACAATGGTATGCAGCAATTGATCAGGGATTTTTCTCCATTTTCCAATCAGGCTGATCTGCTTCAGTAATTCTTCACCCTGTGTTCGTCCAACCAGGTCTTTAAACGACTCACGGAAAGCAGGATCGCTGTAGTTTACCGGTTCCAGAGTGGCCGCATTATTGAACGCCTTGGCCATGAAATCCAGTAATTTCGGATCGAGGAAGAAATCTGCGGTGAGGATGACCGATCCCTTAACGCTGTCCTGAGTGAGATCATGGGTAAGTTTGCCGGCACCGTTGAGCTTCACCTGTCCCAGATCCACGCCGAGCGTCAGCGGACCATCCGCTTCGGTAACGCAAGCTTGTGCATTCAGGGTGATCATGGGACCATCAGCCTGGGGATCCGCCTTCCTGGCTGATGAAGCAACGTAATACTGTCCTTTAGGTTCATCGTACCATAGCCATCCATAAGCAGATATCAGGGGCTGATCGCTGTACCGCGTGTGCGGGCCCACAAAAGTGGAGTAAAGCTCAACCGGCTGATTGGAAAGGAAGAATCCTTTAAACAAGGGTTCACCCTGATCATTTGTGGTGACCGAGTCAATCGGAATGGCAACGGAATCAGGCAATATTCTGCTGCTGAAACGGATCCATTGAAGGGTGATATTCGGACAGGTATGACTGAGCTGCGTTTGTCCTTCAAACAGGAGATATCTTTCATTATTGTTCCATTCCACGGAGCCGTAATATTTGAATGCCGGACTCAAGCTGAAATTACTTTCTGCAACGATGGTTCCTTTACCGAATGATATACCCTGTCGGTCGGGCTGAATATCTGAAAAGGTTATGGAGAAGTCGCGTTTGGCAACATCCCGGTATTGGTAATTGCCTTTAGCCAGATATTTTTTGTGATCCACGATGGTGACGGTGGCTTCAGTAATCCTGTGTACGAGTGATGTATCACGGCTAACAATCGTCGCCTGCATCAGGGAATCAATTTTAGCCGATCGCCCGATGACCAGATTCCGGTCAACCGGAAATATTCTCACATCTGCAACATCAACATAATCAACACTATGGGCCTTGATCGACAGGTTTTTCAACTCGAAATCGGCCATTCCGGATTTGAAGTTGAGAGTATCAAAAGGTTTAGATGCCATCTTGAACCTGACCTCTTCCAATTCCATCTTTTCCCGGGCAATATCCCAGTTAAACTGCTTGGGCCTGGCTTCAAAATGGTTCTTCGAAAATACGACCCGGGAATTATCGTCGGCGGGTTGAAAACTGGCTTTCTGCTTTTCAACATCCACAATGCCATTAAACTGATTTGCAACAAATAAACTGCCTGCATCCGATAAATCAGTGGTGTCGGACTTCCCTGCCGGAGGATCACGGAATATCTTCAATACACCGTTCAAAACCTCATAACTGTCTTTATAAAACTTGATTTCATTGGAGGTAACAGAATAACCGTCGAAATTAATGGTACCCTTTCCGGTAATTGACTCCGGCTGCAATGACAGTTCGCCCTCGAACTTGCCGTTTCCATACATGTCGAGTGGTTTTTTTGTTGCCTGAGCAACGAGTTTGTCGGATTCAGGATACCACTTAACCTGCATTTTTTCGCCGTGTGTTTCAGGGTTCCCGGTGTCGGTAGTATCCTTATTCACAGCAAAGACATTGGCAATGGTGGTTACCTGGTCGGGCAGGAAAAGGAAATCTTCGGATTCCAGAGTCGAATTCAGGTATTCAAGCCGTCCTGAACCCCTGAGACCAGCCTTGCTCATCGCTATACTGTTAAAAAATTGCCCTTTGCCCTTATAAACGGGATAACCTTCCTCCGGAGTTTTCAAGGTTTCAAAACCCAGCGAATGGTCCGTCTGGTGCCGTAATTCCAGTTCCAGCTGCGGAAAAATATCTGCTGTCACGAACATCCCGGGAAAGACCAGGGAGTCACCGAATGTGTATAGGTTAAGCCCCCTGAGGGTAAACGGGTATATGTTGAAATTAAATGTCTCTCGGGGGTAAACACCATCAAGAATTTCCTTCTGATCATAATAAACATAAGCATTTGTATCCGTTACAAGAATCGGATATTCAGGGAATTCCTCTGCTTTCAGTCCGGATTTATTGTCGGGCTGGTCAATCCGGAGTAATCCCCGGGTATTTTCGATTATTGAAGTTACATCAGCAATCGGAGGTTCCACATCCTTCATTACCTGTTTCTCAAATACCTGGATTTTTATCTTGCTGACCTGGTTTAAATTAATGGTGAAATCGTCATAATTAAAGCGGAATTGTTTTCCATAGAACCGGATCAACCCTCCCTGGATTTCCCCGTCAAAAAGAATGCTCCTGTCCTTCAGAACTTCAATGGTCTGGTTCGCCGGGAAAATGATGACTTGTCGCGACTGGCTGATTTCGATGGAATTAACCCAGTTTACTTTAAGGTGGTTATCGATCAGGTTGAGTATGGCATTGGCTTCGGGCGGCTTATGTACCGATTCAAAACGAATGACATCATAATCCTGTAACCCGGCATTCTTTTTCAGAAAATCATAGGCACGTTCCTTGACTTCTACCAGCATGGTTTCAGAATTATACCGTACAAAGCCTAAAAATGAGAGTCGCAACAGCATTTCTTCAACCATATGCTGCGGTTTTTCCATAAACTTTGCCAGTTCGTTTAGCGTGTATGTTCTTGAATAGTAGTAGTCTGCGCATTGTTTTACCGCCGTTACCGGATGTGTTTTATCCGCGAACAGAATCTCATTATACCGGTCGATATTGAAAAAGTCGGATGATTCAAATGATGCCCTGTTTTCGGTGCTGCCGGGCAGCCCGGCCATTGTCATGAAGGTATCACTGATTTTCCACCGGATCCATTCAACATCCAGATCGAAGTCGTGGTAAGAGTTGAGGAATCTCGACGGCGAGAGGCCCTGCCCGTCACGGATGAGCGAAATTTCCTTCAGCTTTCCATTATACTGGAACAAAAGTCCGGGATGATAAATGGAATCGGTTTCGAGGAAAATACTTGCCTCTGAGTTAATTCCACGGGCCTGATCGGGGTGGAATGAGAAATAGGTGGATGCCAGGCGCATCAGTAATTTCTGATTGTTATAGATGGTCAATACGCTTTTTTGTCCCGGGAGACCGGTTCCCAGAACTTTTAGCCCCTGTAATGAGAATCCACCTTCATAATCCATTCCCGGATAGATGTTTTTTATCCGGTTACGCAGTTCATAAGAGGTGAACCTCGGATATCCTGCTGTTGCCAGCGGCACTCCTGCAAGAATTTTGTTCTCCAGCACACCGATCAGTGGATCATTGAAATACCGCCTGTCGATCAGGTTGACCGAATCAATGGTATAGGATGATTTTGTCAGGTCAAGCTGATAGCGGTTAAGATTTACATAAACCTGACCGGCAGGAATGTTGAAACGATCCCAGGTTATCTGCCCTCCTTCACCAAAAAAGAGATTGGTTCCGGGATAAAATCGTCCCCGGGTGGAAACAATCACTGTGCTGTCGCCGCTTCCGGTTGCAACCAGGTTGGATGCGTTGATGGTCACATAAAAGGCGGAATCCATTCCGCATGAATTTATTCCGGGTTTTACTTTCCACTGAAACGCGCTGGATTTGAAGAGTATTCCTTTTTTGGAAAAGTTTGTAGTGAATTCAAGAAATGCTTTCGCCTGAATCAGGCTTTTTTTGTTCAGGCTGATGAGTTTGTCAACATAAGCCGACCATTCCTGATAATCGGCCCTGCTTTTTGTGTTCATGGCAACCTCCAGAAAAGCATCCAGAAGCATATAGAAATCCGGATATGGCCGGGCGCCCATTTTATCAATGGTATTTGCCTTTCTGGCCAGATCTATCCAATGATTTTCCTCCAGCTTGCCGTTTTTCTGGGCATCTTCATACTTTAAAAGAATAGCCCGGGTATCTTCCGGCTGCTGGTTGCCGAAAAATACACGGGCTTCCTGTATAAACAATTCAGGGTCAGGATGGAAACGTAATGTTTCCTGGCCCAGGACTTGGATCAGGCATCCCGTAAGGAAAAGGAGCAGAATGCCGGATTTTTTCATTGTCAGAAGGACAGAACGATACGATGAAATTCAGCTGCGTCAAGTGCTGCGCCGCCAATCAAGCCACCATCAACATCCGGCTTGGAGAAAATCTCAACTGCATTGGATGATTTGCAGCTTCCGCCGTACAGAATTGTAAGCTCTTCGGCAATCTCAGCACCATATCGGGCTGCAACCAAAGAGCGGATAAATTTATGAATTTCCTGAGCCTGGTCCGGAGATGCAACAACGCCGGTGCCAATGGCCCAAACAGGTTCGTAAGCAATGATCACCCTGGAGAAATCTTCATTACTCAGGTGGAATAAACTCTCCTTCAATTGGGTTTCAACAATGCTGTTCTGGATTCCTGCATTTCTCTCCTCCAATACCTCTCCACAGCAAAAAATCGGCCTCATCTGATTCTTGATGGTCAGATCAACTTTCTTTGCCAAAGTTGCATGATCTTCCTTGAAATAGGCACGACGCTCGGAATGGCCGATTATCACTGCCATAACACCAACTGATTTGAGCATGCCAACAGCAACTTCCCCGGTATAGGCTCCATTTGCTTCGGAAGCGCAATTCTGAGCGGCCAAACAAATTATTACGGGATCGATAACTTTGTTTACCTCACTTAAGTGGGTATAAGGTGGAGCAATGGCTACTCCAACATTCTCTGGTGCAGGATGAGCTTTCAATAACTGCATCAATTCATTTGCCAGCTTAACCCCGGCTTCAACGTCGGTATTCATTTTCCAATTACCGGCAACAATTCTTTTTCTCATAAATAAGTATTTAATAATCAGAATATAAGACTAGATGTCCTTTATGCGTTTCACTTGTTTGTGGTGCCATTTACCCAGTATCGTGCCCTGCCTGATCAACATCAAACCGGGATTAGCCCGGACCATGGTTTTAAGAGTGGTACCATCCATCATATAAATCGGATAGGAAGCTTTTGCCTTTTCCCGGAATGATTCGAATTCTTCAGGTACCGATGAGGTCAGGCCGTAAACCTTATAACCCTTTGAAATAGCCAGATCAACCACCCGGTTAATCCCGGCGATATTACTCAGATCCGCTTTCTTCAATGAGTGAAAAACAACCAGAAGCGTTTTTCCCTCATCACCTAATATCAAATCAGTAACATCCTGATTATCTGATGATAAAATATTAAAATCATGAATTGGGGCCACATATCCCTTTTTCGTCGGAATTGATTTTGTATCCACCCAGGTCCAAGTAGAATCATCTTTCGGGTAATTTTCGAGAGTGAATTTCTTCACCTTATCATCCTTTTTATAATATAATTCCGTGCGATACTGATCCGTTGGCGCCCCCTCGGGAACTATCATGCCCTGCGGGATATTCGCACCTGTTTTATAGGGCATGAAATCAATTACCGGCAGGTGACTGAGGTTATAGAATTCAAATCCGAAGGTCAATACGGTCAATCCCGCGGCCAGAACCAGCTGAACCCTCTGTTTCAGCAGGTTCCTGTACTGGTTGCGGTATATAAAAAGGACCGCGACGAAGATATCCAGAATTGCATTTTTCAGGAATGTCTGCCAGTTGGTCAGGGTAATGGCATCGCCGAAACATCCGCAATCACTCACTTTATTCGAAATTGCCAGCCACAGGGTGAGGGGAGTGTAGAATACCATCAATGCAACGGCGGTCCAGATTGCCCATTTGATTTTAAGGTTTAGTAAAAGCATGAATCCGACTACCATTTCTAGACCGCACATCAGAATGGAAAAGGCGAGTGAAAGGGGAACCAGAAAATCCAGTCCGAAAACCACCAGGTATTCCTCCATCTTGATAGCAAATCCGGTTGGATCCACACATTTCACAAAGCCGGAAAAAATAAAAGTAACGGCGACTATTATCTTACTGATAATTTTAATCGTCTCTTTCATAAGGTATTATTCTTTGAAATCAATTTTTATCAAGGCAAAAATTGCATAATTTATCATGTCCATGTAATTGGCATCGATTCCTTCGGAAACCATCGTCTGGCCCAGATTGTCCTCAATTTGCTTGGTACGGTATATCTTCATGAGGATCAAATCGGTATAAGAGGAAATCCGCATCGACCTCCAGGCTTCACCATAATCATGGTTCTTAGCCATCATCAGCGACCGTACACGGTCGAAATGGCTGTTATACAACGATAAAGCCTGTTCAGGTTCCAGGTTGACGGCCAATCCTTCCCCCGGGTCAAGCTGTATCAGGCCGATAATCCCGTAATTCACGATTCCGATAAATTCTGACCGGATGTCGTCACCTATCATCTGGGTTTTTTTCTGCTCAATACTCTGGATTCTCTGAGCCTTGATATAGATTTGATCGGTAACAGATTCCGGTCGGAGGATCCGCCAGGAGGTGCCGTAGTCTTTCATTTTCTTTTCGAAAATATTCCGGCATAAAGTAACTATCTGATTATATTGCGAAAGTGTTTTCTGCATTTGGCCTGAAATAAGGGTCTAAAATACGAATTGCTGCTGAAAAGCACCGACAAAGGTTTTATATTTATGAGCTTATTTCATCTTGCATGACACCATCCGGCCAGATTTTTACCAAGCCTCACCATATCAGGATCGGGGAAACGCTTCTTTCCATTCAGAAGCCCCTGATAATGGGCATTATCAACGTCACGCCCGACTCATTTTATGACGGTGGTATGTCGCAAACGCGTGATCTCATCCGGTTGAAAGCCGGCCGAATGCTGGAAGAGGGAGCTGCCATTCTGGATATCGGTGCCTGTTCAACCCGGCCCGGATCTGCGGAACCGGATGAGGAGACTGAGAAAAATCGGCTCAGCCTGGCCCTTGGAATCCTGCGTCAGGAGTATCCTGAATCGGTAATATCTGTGGATACCTACCGGTCAGGAATTGCTGAATGGGCAGTCAAGGAATTTGGTGTTCAGATAATAAACGATATTTCAGGTGGAAATCAGGATAGCCGGATGTTTGAAACGATCGGCAAATTGCGGGTAGCCTATGTTTTAATGCACATGTTGGGATCACCGCGTACCATGCAGGATAATCCGGAGTATAAGGATGTGGTGGGGGATATATCCCTGTTTTTTGCTGAAAAATTACGTCAGCTTTCCTCTCTGGGGGTGGCAGATGTGATACTTGATCCTGGTTTTGGATTCGGAAAGACGGTGGATCATAATTATAACCTGTTGGCCAGATTGCCCGAATTCGCCGTTTTTGAACGACCCATATTAGTCGGCCTATCGCGGAAGTCAATGATTTATAATGTTTTAAAAGGCGCACCGGAATCATCGCTGAACGGAACCAGTATTTTGAATACTGTGGCTTTGATGAAAGGTGCCGATATATTAAGAGTTCATGATGTAAAACAGGCTCATGAATGTATTCAACTGATTGAAAGGATTAAACAGTAACTGAATGAATTTTATTTTTGAAACGATCGGAATAATCGACCTGATTGATATTGCACTGGTAGCCCTGCTGATATTTCAGGTGTACAAGATGGTTCGGGGTACGGTAGCGGTTAATATTTTCTATGGGGTATTTCTGATATACCTGCTGTGGCTGGTGGTAAGAGCCCTTAACATGCAATTGCTGGGCTCCATACTCGGACAGGCGGTTGGCCTGGGACTGATTGCACTCCTGATAGTGTTCCAGCAGGAGGTGAGGAGATTTCTGCTGGTTTTGGGCACTCAATATTTCAGGAGTGGGAAAAACACTTTCGATCATTTATTTCAGCTTAGTAATCAACGGGTTATGGGATGGGATTTTGAATCAATCGTTAAAGCCTGTGAAAAACTCTCCAAAACAAAAACCGGCGCATTACTGGTTCTGGCCAAGAAATCCGAGTTAAGGGCTTTTGCTGAGAATGGCTGTCAGATTGATGCCATCATCACAGATGAACTGATTGAAACGATTTTTCGAAAGGATGGACCGCTCCATGATGGCGGCATGATATTGGCCAGAAACAGGATTTCAGCAGCCAGATGTATTTTGCCGGTTTCTGACAACCCTTCCATTCCTGCGGGATTAGGCCTGCGTCACCGTGCTGCGGTAGGAATGTCGGAGAATTCCGATTCATTCGTTATTGTGGTATCCGAAGAAACAGGAAATATTTCTTATGCCAACCAGGGCCAGTTAGTGCGTAAAGTTAAGGGGGATGAGCTCAGGAAGGTTTTGCCCCAAATTTTCGGGGATGCTACTTTTTCCTGAAAATTGTAGCCCTGCGTTCCTGCCCTTTAAAGATCCGGTCGATATTTTTCTGATGGGTAACCAACAGCAGTGCTGCCACCACCCAGGAGAAAACAATCAGCGGTACATTATTTCCGGGTAACAGGAACAGTACAAAAAGAGGGAATGAAATACCCGCCAGCAGGGAACCCAGACTTACATACTGGCTGATCAGGAAGGCGATCAGGAATACCACAAATGAGAGAAGGGCACCGAGCGGATACAAGGCCAGAACAATTCCAAGACCGGTTGCAACACCTTTGCCGCCCCTGAAACCGGTAAAAATCGGAAACAGGTGGCCCACCAGGGCTGCCATGCCAAAAATGATCTGCATGATATAAAGCGCTTCACTGTCCAATCCCACTCCCGGGATCAGATAAGCCAGCTGAACCGCAAAATATCCTTTTAAGGTATCAATGATTAGAACGGGAATTCCTACTACCGGACCGAGGTTTCGCATCACATTCGCAAACCCGGCATTTCCGCTTCCAAGTGTCCGGACATCAATGCCTTTCATCCATCTTCCGAGCCAAACTGCTGAAGAAACTGAGCCCATCAGATAGGCAAGAACCAGAAAAATTAATGATATCCAGATATTCATATAATTCTATATATCGGGGACAAATATAAAAACAAAGTTGCCAACTCTGTTCCAGAGCTGGCAACTTTATTTTCATCAGAGACTATAATGCAGCCTGTGCGGCAGCTAATCTTGCGATAGGTACGCGGAAAGGAGAGCAGCTAACATAATCCATTCCAGCACGATGGCAGAACCCGACTGAGGAAGGTTCGCCGCCATGTTCGCCGCAGATGCCCACTTTGAGTTTGCTGCGTGTGCTTCTGCCTTTTTCCACTGCCATGGTGATCAACTGGCCTACACCAACCTGATCCAGAACCTGGAAAGGATCATCTTTCAGGATGCCTTTCTGCAGATAAACCGGAAGGAATTTTCCTGCATCATCGCGGGAATATCCGAAAGTCATCTGGGTAAGGTCGTTGGTTCCAAAGGAGAAGAATTCAGCTGATTCAGCGATTTTGTCGGCAACCAGGGCAGCACGAGGGACTTCGATCATGGTACCCACCAGGTATTCGATCGTATCATTCATCTCGGCGAACACTTTATTAACGGTGTCGCGCGTGATGGTTTCCTGAAGTTTCATTTCTTCGTATGTTCCGGTCAGCGGGATCATGATTTCCGGTTTGGCGGTGATTCCGCGTTTCTTCAGATTCAAAGCAGCTTCAATGATAGCGCGAACCTGCATCTCAGTGATTTCCGGATAGGTGTTTCCCAAACGGCATCCGCGATGTCCGAGCATCGGATTGAATTCGTGAAGCGATTCCACTTTTGCTTTCACTTCAGCAGCCGAAATTCCCATTTCTTTGGCCATTTCCAGCTGATTGGCTTCTTCGTGAGGAACAAATTCGTGAAGTGGCGGATCCAGTAAACGAACGGTTACGGGCAATCCTTCCATAGCTTCAAAAATTCCTTCAAAGTCGCTCCGCTGGATCGGAAGCAGTTTCTCAAGAGCTTTTCTGCGGCCGGTTTCATCATCAGCAAGGATCATTTCGCGAACAGCCTTGATCCTGTCGCCTTCAAAGAACATGTGTTCGGTACGGCATAAACCGATTCCAACGGCACCAAAAGCGCGTGCAACGCGTGAATCGTGAGGGGTATCGGCATTGGTACGAACTTTCATTCTTGAATATTTATCGGCCAGCAGCATCAGTTCGCCGAAGTCGCCGCTCATTTCCGGCGTAATGGTCTTGATTTTGCCATCATAAACTTCGCCGGTTGAACCGTTCAGTGAAATCCAGTCGCCCTCGGCCAGCTCTTTGCCATTAACTTTCAGTGTGCGTTTTTTATAATCAATCTGAAGACTGCCGGCACCAGATACGCAGCATTTTCCCATTCCGCGTGCAACAACTGCAGCGTGTGAGGTCATGCCGCCACGGGCTGTAAGGATACCTTCAGCAACGTTCATTCCTTTAAGGTCTTCCGGGGAAGTTTCGATCCTGACCAGTACGATTTTTTTACCGGCTGCAGCCCATTCTTCGGCTTCGTCAGCGTGGAATACAATCTGACCGGTAGCAGCGCCCGGAGAAGCGGGTAATCCTTTTGCGATCACTGTAGCGCTCTTCATGGCAGCTTTTTCGAAAACCGGGTGGAGCAATTCATCCAGCTTGTTAGGCTCAACGCGCTTGAGTGCGGTTTTTTCATCGATCGAATCCTGGCGAACCATATCCATGGCAATTTTTACCATGGCGGCACAGGTACGTTTACCGTTACGGGTCTGCAATAACCAGAGTTTGCCGTCCTGCATGGTGAACTCAATGTCCTGCATATCTTTAAAATAATCTTCCAGCTTCTGCTGAATTTCATTCAGTTCGGTGAAAACTGCCGGCATAGCTTCTTCCAGTGAAGGGAATTTAGCGGCACGGTCGGCTTCCGTAACATTGGCCAGCTGAGCCCAACGCTGTGAACCTTCTTTTGAAATCTGCTGCGGGGTGCGGATACCTGCAACAACGTCTTCACCCTGAGCATTGATCAGGTATTCGCCGTTGAAAATATCTTCACCGGTACCGGCATCGCGGGTAAAGGCCACACCTGTACCTGAATTTTCGCCCATGTTTCCGAAAACCATGGCCTGAACGTTTACTGCCGTTCCCCATTCATCGGGAATGCGGTTGAGCTTGCGGTAATAGATAGCCCGGTCGTTATTCCAGCTGTTGAATACAGCCATAACTGCACCCCAGAGCTGCTCCCATGGATCGGTCGGGAAATCATTTCCGGTATTCAGCTTAACTGCGGCTTTGAATTTTACTACCAGGTCCTTCAGGTCATCTACGGTAAGATCGGTATCGAGCTCAACGCCTTTGTGCTCTTTTACTTCATCAATAATTACTTCAAACGGGTCCATATCCTCTTTTGAGGCTGGTTTTAATCCCAAAACGACGTCGCCGTACATCTGAACGAACCGACGGTAACTATCCCATGCAAAACGGGCATTGCCGGTGCGCTTGATCAGACCTTCAACGGCATCGTCATTCAATCCAAGATTGAGGATGGTATCCATCATTCCCGGCATCGATGCCCGTGCACCTGAGCGAACCGACATCAGACACGGGTTTTCGCTGCTGCCGAATTTGGTACCCATAATGGTTTCTACCTGTTTTACCGCAGCTTCAACATCACTGCGCAACAATTCAACCACTTTTTTCTCGCCAAGCTGATTGTATTCAGTACAAACATCAGTGGTAATGGTGAACCCCGGAGGAACCGGTACTCCGATCAGATTCATTTCGGCCAGGTTGGCACCCTTGCCACCAAGCAGGTTCTTCATGTCGGCACGACCTTCGGCTTTCTTGTCTCCAAAGGTGTAAACTCGTTTTACTGACATAGTTAATTATTTAATTTATGTAACTGATAATAATAATCTTGAAAACGGCGGCAAAATTACATAAAATCCTAAGATTTTTTTGATCTCGGATGGTATTTATTGACAGTTTCCCGCAGGAATTCCCGGTTGAGATGAGTATAAATCTCGGTGGTCAGGATGGATTCATGTCCGAGCATATCCTGAACCGCACGCAGGTCGGCTCCGTTCTCAATAAGGTGCGTTGCAAAGGAGTGGCGAAAGGTATGCGGGCTCACCGTAATCCTGATGCCTGCCTTTTCAGATAAATTTTTAACCAGCGTGAATATCATGACCCGGGTGAGACCGTTTCCCCGGTTGTTGATAAAAACCGTATCGGCAAATTTCGGGCTTATTTTCTGGTGAACCCGTTCAAAATTAATGTATTGCTCCATGGCCTTCGCAGCTGAATGGCCAAGGGGAATCAGTCTTTCCTTGCTACCCTTTCCCAGAACCCTGATGTAGCCTTCCCTGAAAAATACCTGCGAGAGTTTTAGCGATACCAGTTCCGTTACACGCAATCCACAACCGTACAGTACCTCTATGATGGCTTTGTTGCGATGTCCCGATTGACCGCTTAAGTCAATCAATAATATCATTTTATCAATTTCCGGGGGAGATAATACTTCCGGAAGGTGCCTGGGGAGACGTGGCGTTTCCAACAGGCTTGCCGGACTTTCGCTGACCAGGTTTTCCATTGCCAGGAAACGAAAAAAGCTCTTGATTCCACTGATAATCCTTGCCTGCGAACGGGCACCCAGACCGATTTCATTGAGCCATGACAGAAATTCGCGCAGGTGATTTAAAGTAACCGACTGAGCCTGCAGGGTGGGGTATGCCATTTCCAGAAACCTGAATAGCTTTGAAACATCTGACAGATAGCTCTCTATACTGTTTCCCGCCAACGACTTCTCCAGCCGCAAATGCGCCCGGAATGATTCACGATATGGAAATCCTTCACTCATCAGTTTGGCTTGAGGTTCGAAATTAACCTCTTTTCCATGTGGATTTCGTATTTTTGAGCAAAATTATTCCTATGAGACTGCTTATCCTGAATGGGCCTAACCTGAATTTGCTCGGTCAAAGAGAGAAAAGTATATATGGCAATCAGTCCTTTGAGGATTATCTTGAATTGCTGACCCCGGTATTCGAGGGTATCTCCATCGATTATTTTCAGAGTAATATTGAGGGAGAACTGATTGATAAGCTCCATGCTTCGCAAGGTGTGTATAATGGCATCGTTATGAATGCAGGCGGATATACCCATACCTCAGTGGCACTGGCGGATGCAATTGCAGCTATAAGGGTTCCGGTGGTTGAGGTGCATATCTCCAATTTGTTGAACAGGGAAGATTTTCGCCATCGTTCCATGATCGGCCCCAATTGTATCGGTTCTATTATGGGCTTCGGTCTGGATTCTTATCGCCTGGGTATTGAAAGCCTCAGGGTATTCCTCAATTTCCCTAAATCTTAGTAATCCTTAAGCATGCAAAAAAAACATACAAAAATAGTTGCCACAATCTCCGATAACCGGTGTTCCCAGGACCATATCCGTGAGCTTTTCGAAGCCGGTATGAACGTTGTGAGGCTGAATACCGCGCATCAGAATCTGGAAGGATCAAAAAAAGTGGTGGATTCAGTCAGGAATGTATCAGATGAGATAGCCATTCTGATTGATACCAAGGGCCCTGAGATCCGGACAACAATTGCACGGGATCCTATTGAGGTTTTAACAGGCGAAATCATTGAAATAATTGGTGATCCTGAACTGGCGTGTATTCCCGGCAGGATTTCAGTAACGTATTCCGGGTTCGTCAATGACCTGTCGGTTGGCGACAGGATATTGATTGATGATGGTGATATTGAATTAATTGTCGATAATAAAAACGAGCATTCCCTGTTTTGCAGAGTTCTGAACCCGGGATTTATCAAATCCAGGAAAAGCGTTAATGTTCCTTCCGTGGCGATTAATCTGCCTTCCCTGAATGAAAAGGATAAGGATTATATCAAATTTGCTATCGACAATGATGTGGATTTTATTGCTCATTCATTCGTCCGGCGCAAAGAAGATGTGATGGCTATTCAGGCCATCCTGAAGGAACACCAGTCGAAGATTAAAATCATTGCCAAAATTGAAAACCAGGAGGGTGTTGACAATATCGAGGAGATATTGAATCATGTATATGGTATTATGGTTGCGCGCGGAGATCTCGGTATTGAGATCGCAGGAGAGAAAATTCCCGGAATTCAGCGGATGCTGATCAATGCCTGTATCCGCCGCAAAAAGCCGGTAATCATTGCCACCCAGATGCTTCATACCATGATCGAGCATCCCCGGCCCACACGCGCCGAGATCTCGGATGTGGCCAATGCCATTTATACCGGTACCGATGCCCTTATGCTCAGCGGAGAAACCGCCTATGGTCAATATCCTGTTGAAGCAGTAAGTTTGATGACCAGAATCGCCCTGGAAGTCGAAAATTCAAAGGAATCTGCCGGCGTTTCAATCAGTTCAATAGATAATGAAATTGCTGCCTTTCTGGCAAATACTGCCTTTTATGCATCAAAAGACTTGAATACCAGTGCTGTAGTAATCGATACCTTAACCGGTCGAACCGGCCGCTATATGGCCGCATTTCGAAACCGAAACCCGGTTTTTGCTGCCTGCTATTCAGTAAGGGTCATGCGGGAGCTCGCCCTGTCATATGGAATCTACCCCTTTTACATGGATCCAAAAGAAAATACGGATGTATTTAAAAGATCGGTGGTTTCTTATTTGCTCGACCATGGTGAACTCAACGGGTCAGACAGGATAATTGTTGTCGGCGGATCGTTTGGTCCCCGGAAAGGTGCTTCATTTCTGGAAATAAGCAAAGTTTCGGATTTGCTTGGACATTAATAATTGAAGAGCCAGTTCCCTGCTTTCTTTTTCAATTCTTTAAGTATCCGCTGCTCATCAACATTGACCAGTACCCGGTTTCGCATGACCACTTTTCCATCGATGATAACCGATTCGACATCTTCCGAGTGCATGGCATAAGCAATGCTGTTATACGCATCATATCGCGGGTACCAGTGAGGCTGATCGGGATTTATGATCTGAAAATCAGCTTTTTTACCCGATTCCAGTGATCCCAGATCTTTGTCGAGATGATAGGCTTTTGCTCCGTTAATGGTGGCGGATCTGATCAATTCCCGGGCAGAAAGACCAGTAGGGTCGAGATTGATCACTCTTTCCAGACGCGCCAATTGCTGAATTTCCCGAACCATGCTCTGGTTATTGTTACTGGCCGGACCATCGGTACCCAGTGCCACGGTAATACCCTCCCTCTTTAATTCGGCTACCGAACAGGCACCTGAACCCAGTTTCATGTTGCTGTTGGGCAAAGTTACCACACTTGTACCCGATTTTTTTAGTAACAGCCTGTCTTCCTGTGCAATATGAATGGAGTGATGCGCTACGGTACGGGATGTTAAAAACCCGAGGTCAAAAAGATATTGAACCGGAGTTTTTCCATATCGTTCAGCAATGGCTTCAATTTCCGTGATTGTTTCAGCCAGATGTATATTGGCTGAAACATTTAGTTCTTCAGCAAGTTCACCGGCCTGCCTGATCATATCGGGAGAACACGAATAAGGGGCATGTACTGCAACAGAAACCTTAACCAGAGAGTGATCTGCATACTTTTCATACAACTGGCGGGTATATTTCATTGTATCTTGCGGAGTAGCCTGGCTGGGAGTGGGAAAATCGAGAATTGCCTCCCCGATAATCCCCCGGATGCCAGCTGCTTCACACACTCTGGCTACCTCATCTTCAAAGAAATACATATCAGAAAAGATACCCGTTCCCGATCGCAGCATCTCAATGACCGATAACAGGGTACCCATATATACTGCGGCCGGATTTATCAGTTTTTTTTCCGCCGGCCAGATGAATTCATTCAGCCAGGTATCCAGACTATGGTCATTTCCCAACCCCCGGAATATCGACATGGAAGCATGGCTGTGGCTATTGAAAAAGGTGGGCATTAATATCTTTCCCGTGGCATCAATCGTTTCACGGATCAGGCAATTCTCCGGCTGCTGATCAGCAGGTCCGATCCATTCGATACGGTTTCCTTTGATATATACCGAACCAATTTTAAATTCAGTCATTTCCGGATCAATCGTCAGGATATGCGCGCCGGTAATCGCCAGGTCAATATTTTTTGGCTCAGTCATTATTTGCTGATATAAAATCATATACTGAGGATGCTTTCATCCATTTATTCACTTCCTTAATGATCAGATCCTCATCCATGGTCAGGATTTTCCGCTTTTCCATAATGATTTGTCCTGCCACAACCATGGATTCAATATTGCGGTTTTCCATGCTGTAAACAATTTGCGCGTAGGCATCATGAAGGGGTAACATATTCGGGGTGGATGGATCAATCAGCATCAGGTCGGCAGAGTATCCGGCCACAAGTTTACCGGTAACTTTTTCCAGTCCAAAAATATCCGCATTTACCGAGGTGGCCATATTTAATGCCTGTTTAGCCGGGAGTACTTTAGGATCGCTGGTCCGGAGTTTGTGAAGTTTAGCTGCTGTTTGGAGCTCAAAAAGCATGCTCAGGGAATTGTTCGATGAGGCGCTGTCAGTTCCCAGTCCCACCCGGATACCTTGTGCTACTAATTCCGGCACCGGGCAGATGCCACTGCCTAACATCATGTTGCTGTGTGGATTATGAATTACCCCAACATTACGTTCTGCCAGGATCTGCTGGTCATGTTCAGTTACATGGACAGCATGAATGGCGATAAAATCACTGTTTAAAACACCACATGAATCGAGCCATTCAACCGGTGTCAACCCGTATCTTTCCCGGATCTGTTCAACCTCCATTGAAGTCTCAGCCACATGGCTGCAAACTTTTATCTTCCACGATTTTGCATGTTCGGATGCTTCCTTGTACATCTGATCCGAGCAGGTAAACGGGGCGTGGAGAAGCACATAGGGATGAACCAGTGGATGATCT
The DNA here is from genome assembly GCA_942493265.1 of uncultured Bacteroidota bacterium. Taxonomy (GTDB): domain Bacteria; phylum Bacteroidota; class Bacteroidia; order Bacteroidales; family UBA12481; genus UBA12481. The sequence continues at coordinate 3,856,947 of OW818688.1, read as the reverse complement.
TTATACCGTTCCACAATGTCGGCCGTAAGGTTAAACCCATCCTGAGGATCTGCAACACTGGGAGTTGGCGTACTAAAGAGCGCTTCCCCGATAAACCCGCGTAATCCACTCTCTTCAACTGCTTTGGCAGCATTTTTAGCAAAGAAATCCATATCAGCCAGGGTTCCTGTGCCGGATTTGATCATTTCAAGCAGCGACAAGCAGCTTCCGAGGTATACACTTTCAGGGTTGCAGAATTTCTTTTCCAGTGGCCAGATCACTCTCCTGAGCCAATCGTGCAATTTCATGTCGGAACCTAATCCACGATAGAGCGACAGGCTAAGATGAGTATGTGCATTGATGAAAGCGGGCATAATGAGTTTACCGGATGCCTGAAGGGTCTTTGATGCCTGATATCTTCCCCGGTATTCTTTCCGTTCGCCAAGCCAGCTGATTTTCCCATCCCGGATCAGGATCAGTGAATCGGAAAACTCTGTATAGGAAGGATCCAGGGTCAGACAGCGTCCGCCTACAATGGCAAGGTCATAATTTTGTGTTATCTGATCCATTAGTTGCTGAAAAAGGAAGGTTTCTTTCTGAATATCTGTGTTTTGTTTTGATAGAGATAGCCTGCCGCACACAGGATATCCTCACGGTACAAATTGCTGATCAGACTGATACTTAAAGGATTGCCATTTTTATCAAATCCACTGGGTATTACCAGGCAGGGATGGCCGGTGAGGTTGGTCAGGGTAAGCTGATCTCCTGCAAACGAAGGAGTTATGATCAGGTCGTAATTCTGTACAATTTTATTGGTTTCAATGATGAGCTGCTCACGGATCCGGATAGCCTGTATGTATTCAACCGCCGGAATCAGCCGGGCCGATCTGAAAGTATTGGGCCAGTCGTAGTCATTCTGGCCATTGAGCAGTGAATCACGGTTCGAAAGGGTAAGGTCATCAAAGGCTGCGGCAGCTTCAGCGGTCAGGATTATTCTCATGGCGTTTATCGGAAACTGGCCCGGTAATTCCACCGGTATCAAATCCGCTCCAAGTTCACGGAAAACCTGCAAGGCGACGGAATCAGACAGCCTGCCGGGTGAATTCTGGTCAAACAGGGATTTTAAATATCCTATTTTCAATCCCTTAAGGCTCTTGAACGGTTTAAAGGAAAATCCTGTATCGCTGGTGGCCGGATCCTGCTTATCCAAACCCTGAATGGCATTTAAAACAATTGCACAATCCAGTGAATTCCGGCAGATGGGACCGATTTTGTCCATCGACCAGCTCAGTGCCATAGTTCCTGACCGGCCAACTCTCCCGAAAGTTGTTCTTAACCCGGTTACTCCGCAACGAGTTGAAGGTGAAACTATTGATCCCAGGGTTTCCGTGCCAATGGCAAATGCCACCAGTCCGGCCGCGGTTGCCGATGCAGGTCCTGCTGAAGAACCGCTGGATCCCCGCTTCAGGTTCCATGGATTGCGCGTGGTTCCGCCAAACCAAACATCACCCATGGCCAGAGCTCCCGATGTAAGCTTTGCAACCAAAACCGCACCGGCCTCGGTGAGTTTCATTACCACATGGGCCGTTTCATTCAGCGTCTGATCTTTATAAGGCATTGCTCCCCAGGTAGTAGGGTAGCCGGGTACCGACATAAGATCCTTTACTCCATAAGGAATTCCATGCAAAAGCCCCCGGTAATTTCCGGCTGCGATTTCGCGGTCGGCCTGAGCTGCCTGCTTAAGTGCAAGCTCTTCAGTAAGTGTTACTACACATAACAAAGTATCATTATATTTTTTTAACCGCTTGATATAAAGCTTAGTCAGTTCGGTTGAAGTGATTTGTTTCGAGGAGATCAATTTCGCCAGTTCCTGAACGGTGAGAAAAGCTATATCAACTTCGTTTTCAGGTTTCTTGATCTTTTCAACTTCAGGCCATTCCGGACGGTCCCGGAATACAGGCTTTACATATCCGGGCGGCAGTGGGCTGAATGTCAGGGAAGGACTCCATTGGTTCGGTATGGTTGTTTTCCGCAAGGATTCAAAACTTGCCTTCTGATCCGCAATTTCTTTCCTCATTTGAAGGATTTCCGCAGCAGTAAACGGCAGTCCTATCAGATCCAGCGCATTCCTGATGGCCACTGTATCGGGTAATCCAATCTTGACTTCCTGCGAATTTGCCTCAATTGATGAAGATAAAACAACCATCATTGCAGTGAAAAATATCTTCGATAATTGTTTCATTTTCATACCGGAAACCTTTCCATCATTAATATAATTGAAACACCAAAACCGGCTCCTGAAAAAACCAGGTTCCAATCCCTGGATTTGGCTTTAAAAATATCCATTGTGATGATGCCAAGCAATATAAACCCTGCAACTACCATCAGCTGACCTGCTTCGATGCCAAGGTTGAATGATAGCAGAGGCCCGGCCAGGGAGTCTTCATTCAGGATCAATGACTTCAGGTAGTTTGAGAATCCCAGCCCATGTATCAGGCCAAAAGTGAGAGCCATCAGATACTTATATATATGGTGACCTTTGGAGGATTCAGGTTTGGGAAAGAAAATATTAGCCATCGCTGTCAGGAAAATCGTAACAGGAATCAGGAACTCAACCCATTTGCCGGGAATGCTTACCAGATCAAAGGAAGCTACCAGAAGGGAAGTTGAATGCCCGATTGTAAATGCGGTGATGAGTATGAGAATTTTCTTCCAGTGCTTAATCTGGTATACGGCCATTAATGTGACCAGGAAAAGGATGTGGTCATACCCTTTCAGATCGGTAATATGCTCGATGCCAAGTTGCAGGTACATCTGGAAAGTGGTCATGGTTTTTTCAGTTAGCTTGCGGTAAAAGTAGTATTTTTACAAGGTTCTGAAGCCGGTTATGAGACTTAAGTATATCCTTTCGGTGGTTCTGTTATGTGCCGGGTTAATCGCACAGGGCCACCCGCTGCACCTGACTTTTTCAAACCTCGAGTTCAATACCCGGAATAGTCACTGGGTGCTCACCATAAAGGTATTTACCGATGATTTTTCCTCAAATCTTAAGCTGGTGACCGGGTCAGGAGCCATAAACCCTCAGAAATCAAGGAATAATGAAACAGAGTTTATCCTGAAAAAGTGGCTCGAAAATCGATTTGTAATCTGGTTCGACTCAAAAAAGGTTGAATCCGCTACCTGGAAATTTGACGGTATAAAAGTGAAGGATGATGCATCGTGGATAACCTTCACATTTACAGCACCTTTACCGGTTGCGGAAATTAAAATCCGAAATACATTGCTTTTTGATCTGTACACCGATCAGAAGAATTTATTTATCCTTGCGATGGGCCAGATGCAGTCGGCACATGAGTTTAAAAATAAGGACCAGGAAACTATCATCAAACTGAACAAGTAGGAACGGAATTTGTAGATTAACCGAAATATTTTTTTGATTTGAAAGAAAGATTTAACATAGCTGTTTTACTTTTTTTATTCGCCTTTCTTCCGGCGTCGGTATATGCCACCCATAATAGGGCAGGGGAGATTACCTATAAGCAAATCAGTGATTTAACCTACCGGATAACGGTCATTACCTATACTTCAACCGGTCCGGAACCTGTTGCCGACAGGCCAAAACTGGAGGTTCAGTTCGGCGATGGCACCAAAGCTGAAGTGGCAAGGATTGAGGAAGTTTATCTGCCGGATTATTATAAACGGAATAAATATGTTTACGACCACAGCTACCCCGGCCCCGGTACCTACCAGATTTTTGTGGAAGATCCCAACAGAAACCGGGGTGTCAAGAATATTCCGAATTCGGTGAATGTTGTTTTTTCAATTAAAAGCATTCTGATTATAAATCCTTCAATCGGTCAGAATAGTACACCGGTATTATTGAATCCGCCGATCGACAAAGCTGCCCGGGGGTATACATTTATTCATAATCCGGCTGCATTTGATCCGGATGGCGACAGTCTTTCCTACAAGCTGGCCATCTGTACCGCCGAAGGTGGTAAGGAAATTGAAGGATATACATTTCCTCCGTTCAGCGATTCGCTGGTTGTCAATGAAAGAACGGGTGACCTGATCTGGGCAGCCCCTACTGAAATCGGGAAGTATAATGTTGCCATGACCATCGAGGAGTGGCGCAAAGGAGTGAGGATCGGCAGAATACAACGGGATATGCAGATTGAGGTTTATGAAACCACCAATAAACCTCCGGAAATTTCGGGAGCCGGAAGGTTTTGCATCATAGCCGGAGAAACGTTTAAAACAGAGATCCGGGCTACTGATCCCAACGGAGACCTGATTAATATACATGTCAGCGGCGGGCCCTTTTCACTGGAAGTTAATCCGGCAAAGTTTACTCAGGCAATCTCTACACCAGGATTGTCTATTGGAGGCATTACCTGGAAAACCGACTGCACCCTGGTACGGAAACAACCTTACCTGATGATCATTAAAGCAAAAGACACGAGTAACCAGCTGCAATTGATCGACAGTAAAAATATTGAAGTATTTGTGCAGTCGCCACCCGTGAAAAACCTGGTGGCCACACCTGCTTCTTCATTTGTCACGATTTCATGGGACCCGAGTGAATGTGCAAATGCTTCGGGCTACAGGATCTATCGAAAAACGGGTTCCTCATCCTACACACTTGATACCTGTCGCACCGGTATGCCCGCTGAACTGGGATACCAGCTTGCAGGGGAGGTTGCCGGACATATGAACTCGGTTTTTCTCGATTCCAACAACGGAATGGGTCTGAATCAGGCAACTGATTATTGTTACCGCGTGGTCGCTTATTTCAGCGATGGTGCCGAATCACTGGTGTCCGACGAAGTTTGTACCCGGCTGGTCAGAGGTTTTCCGCTGCTCATAAAAGTTTCGGTTTCGAAAACGGACCGCGCTGCAGGTGAAATGGATCTTGCCTGGTTGAAGCCGACAGCGGAGCAACTTGGCGGTGCACCCGGGCCTTTTGCTTACCTGATCTATCGCTCGCAAGGGTTATATGTTCAGAACCCTACTCTGATCGATTCAATTGCGAATCTTGACCAAACCACCTACACCGATAAGAATATCAATACATTATCGACAAAATGGTCGTATCAGGTTGAATTGTGGAACACTCAGCCGGGAAACAGATTCCGTATAGGCATTCCACAGATGGCGTCTGCAGTATTTCTTCAGATCGGGGCATTTCAGTCGGCACTGAAGCTGACCTATGAAAAAAATGTACCCTGGGTAAACGACAGGTATGTCATCTTTAGAAATACGGGTAACCAGGAAGACTCCGTGGGGCAGACTGCTGACATGACCTATCTTGATCAGGGTCTTCTTGAAGGGGTTTCCTATTGTTACCGCGTTAAAAGCATCGGCGGATTTCCTGACCTGGGAATTTCAGGAATCGTTAACTGGTCGCAAATGGATTGCGCTGTTCCGGTTGATACGGTTCCTCCCTGTCCGCCGGTCCTGGTTGTTCAAAGTGTTTGCGATAGCCTGGCGAATTTCCTGACCTGGAATAATGTGAACGATTCCTGCGCTACGGATGCTTCAAAATACCGGATTTATTACCGGAACACGGCCGAAGGGGAGATGATGCGTCTCGACTCGGTTTTTCCTGCCTCAAAAACCGCATACAGGCATTACCCGGATAAAACAATGGCAGGATGTTATGCGGTCACAGCTGTAGATTCAGTTGGAAATGAGAGTGATAAGTCGAATATAATCTGTGTTGATGATTGTATAAATTATTCCATCCCAAATGTTTTCACGCCAAACTTCGATGGGATAAACGATCTGCTGAAACCAAATCCTTATAACCGGGTGGAAAAGATTGACCTGAAAATCTTTTCCAGATGGAATATCCTCGTTTTTGAAACGGAAGATCCAAATATTAACTGGGATGGTAAAAGTAAGCTGAACGGCAAGCAGGTTCCTGCCGGGGTTTACTATTATGTATGCACGGTTTACGAGCGGCGGCTTACCGGTACTGAACCGCGGTACCTGACCGGATTTGTGCATGTTTTATACAGTGAGGTGAAACATTAGAATCATGATCAGAACATTTCTCACCTGCATAATTTTTCTCGCCGCCAGTGTGGCAGGTCACAACCAGACTGATACGGAAAGCAACTCCCTGATCCGGGCCAGATACCTGGTCACCGAAAAGATGTATGAGGAATCCTTTGAGATTCTTCGTAACAGTCAGCCTTCCGCATCGGATCAGGGAAGATTTGCCCTGACCACCGGACAGGCATTATCAGGTCTTGGCAGGTATGTTGAGTCGAACAAATGGCTCCTGCAGGTTTCAGGTGAAGGGCTGGCTGATGCTATGTATCTGATAGCCAAGAATTATTTGTCATTAAATGATGAACCCAATGCCATCCAGCATCTGTCGAAACACCTCGCTGATAAAAACCACTATACTGAAAAAAGGATTCGGCTTGATCCGGATTTTGCCAGATTGGAGAATAACCGGGACTGGATTCATTTATGGCAAACCGAATGGTATTCAGTTGTAGAACAGCAGATTGCTGAATTTGATTATCTGATCTCGCAAGGCCAGTCGGATGATGCGGGAGTATTGGCTAATAAGGTTCTGGCTGATTTCCCGGGTGAAGCAGCCGCCTGGTTCGCATTTGCAAGGCTCAGTCTGATTCAGAAGGAAGAAAAGCAATACCGGCAAGCCCTCGACAAAGCCTGGCAGCTTGCCTCCGGTAATATTCCGCTTAAGGGCCAAATGCTTCAGTTTGCCATGGAAACCAGTAATTATGATAAGGCTGCTGAAATGGCCGGTGATCTGATCCGAAGGGATGCCACAAATTCTGACTATCAGATAACCAGGACTTTGATACGTATATTGAACGGCAAGGAATCCATGGCTTATGCTGAAATTAAGGGCGCAGAAGCAGCCGGGATTGCTCCGGTTGAATTGTATTATCAGGCAGGTCAGAAATTATCAGCGGCCCGTCCTCTGGAAGCCGAATCCTATCTTTCAAAGGCAATCAATTCAGGTACCCTCGATGCACGTTTCTTTTACAGCAGGGGTATGGTACGAAATACATTGGAGAAACCTGACCTTGCACTGGAAGATCTGGCCATGTCGCTGGATATTAATCCTATACAACCCGATTTGTATATGGACCGTGCGCAAATCCGTTACAACCGGGATGATACGGAAGGGGCTTGTCACGACTGGCAAAAGGCACTGGCCATGGGCAAGGCCAAAGCAGCCGATATGCTGTATAAGTATTGCAAACTACCCTGATTGCCCGTATATCCTGATTTCCTTGAGTAAATCTTCCAGATCGGAACTTGTTGTAAACGGGTTCATTAAAGCTGATCTCAGATAGGTTTTGCCATCTATTTGAGTTTGTACAATGTAAAATTTACCGGATTCAGTGAGTTTTTTCCTGATTTCCGAGTTCAGCAGGTTGAGTTCAGGATCCGATTTGCCTGCGGCCATATACCGGTAACAAACAATATTGCTGACGGGTTCATAGGGCAATTGGAAGTCGCCCGACACTTTTATCAGGGATGCAAACAGCTTACCCAGATCGTAACAGGCGGTGAAATAATCGATGAACACCTGGGGACCGTAAGTGCGAAGAATTGAGTACACTTTGGTACCCATCATGTTCTTGGTACATTCCAGCGTTCTTACTGCGGAATTGAACCACAAACCGCGCTCCTCATTATTAAATATGTAAACCGCTTTCTGGTTGAAAGTTTCATATGACCGTTTCCCGTCCTTAAACAGAACTGCAGTTGTTAGCGCACTAATGCCCAGCATTTTATGAAAGTCGATAACGATTGAATCAGCCCGTTCTATGCCTTTTGTGAGGTGACGGTATTTTGGTGTGATGGCCGCAGCCCCGCCATGTGCTCCGTCAATATGAAACCACAGTCCCTTTTTTTCGCTGAAATCAGCCATCTCCTCCAGAGGGTCGTATGTACCTGTTGAGGTGCTGCATGCATTTCCCACCAGAGCCAATACTTTGAAACCTTGCTTTTCTGCTCTGTCGTAAATTTCTTCCAGACGGCTTGCATCCAGCTGGTGCAAGTGATTGGCAGGTACCTTGATAACTCCGCTTTCCCCCCAGCCCATGATTTGAACGGCCCTTGATACGCTGTAGTGTGATTCTTCACTGACCATGATCGCCGGATGGAATCCATCTCTTTTTCCTTCGGTCCAGTGGTCGTATCCTGACTGATGCTGCCGTGCAGCCAGCAGGGCCGTAAGGTTGCCCAGCGATCCGCCCGAAGTGAGCACACCGGATGCCTCATCAGGGTAACCCATGGCGCCTGAAAGCCAGTCAATAACCACGCGTTCCATCGCAGTGCTGACCGGTCCCATTTCATAAATGGCCGAACCATTGTTGAGGGTTCCGTTGAGCATTTCACCGAGTCCGGCAAGCGGCAGTGAAGCGCATACCTGGTGTCCAAGGTATTTGGGATGGTGTATATGAATGGTTTCATTGATGGTGTCCTTCCAGAATGGATCAAAGTCAAAACTCTGATCCAGATCATTCTGCCATTTTTGCAACCGCTTATCCGGATCCATCCACGGCAGAACTATCGGGTCCGCCTGATTATAGGATGCTTCCAGATGATCTGCCAAAAGATCAACCAAACGATGAGCCTGATCTCTGAATTTTTCAGGATCATATGCCTCTAAAAGTAAATCAGTCATAAGAAAGAAAAAGGATTATGCTTTTTGGGGTTTCCAAAGAACAAAGAAAAGCCCGGTAAGCGCCAGAGGAATACTCAGCCACTGCCCCATATTCAGAGCCATATTGGCCTCAAAGGCAGATTGGTCCACCTTCAGGAATTCCACGAAAAACCGGAACCCGAATACCAGCAGCATGAACCAGCCGAATAATTTTCCTTCATGCAGCCGGATATCTGTTTTCCAGAACCGGTACATCAGGTAAGCAAATATCAGGAGGTAAGCCAGCGCTTCATATATCTGGGTAGGATGGCGGGGGATGTTATCCTCCCGTATAAAGGTAAAAGCCCAGGGAACCGATGTGGCCGTTCCGTAAATCTCACTGTTGATGAGGTTACCGGTACGAATAAATACTCCGGCCAAAGCGGTGGGAACCACTACTTTATCCATTACCCAGAGTATCGACCTCTTGCTGACATACTTCGACCAGAGCCAAAGCATCAGGGCAATGCCGACGAAAGCACCATGACTGGCTAATCCGCCGTGCCAGATTTTGAATATCTCCGCAGGATGTTCGCTGTAATAACCCCAGTCATAGAAAAATACATGTCCGAGGCGTGCTCCGATAACCGTGCCGATAACCACATACAAAAAAAGGCTGTCAACCCATTCCTGTTTAACACCCTCACGCTTGAACATCTTGGTAACGATGTAGATGCCTGCAACAAACCCCAGGGCGAACAGTAGTCCATACCAACGTACTCCCAGGTTTCCGATATGAAACATGATTGGATCAGCATCCCAAATGATTCCGTTCTTTGGCTCCATATTTAGCTTACCTTAAGTTTTAGGATTCAAAGGTAACCTTTTCAATCTGAATCCGGTTTTTTGCGTATGTTTTTGGCAGGAAGTTGTATAACTTGAATTAATTCCGAAATTATCTTTTCTTTACATCAAATTCAATACCTATGAATACTAGAAAACTAACATTTATCCTGATTCTTGCTCTTACCCCCTGTTATTTTCTGACGGCACAAACGGAAGAAAAGGCTGCAAAGGCGGAGAAGACCAAGAAAGGTTTCAGCTTTGGTGCTGTACCGGCAATTGCATACGACTCCGACCTGGGTTTCCGGTATGGAGCACTGGCGAACTTCTATGATTATGGTGATGGCACCATTTATCCTTTCTACAAGCACTCTCTATACGTTGAATGGTCACACACTACCAAGGGCAGTGATCTTAAGCAAATGAAATATGATTCGGAATACCTGATTCCTGGTATCCGTGTAACAGCAGATGCCAGGCTGGAAACCGAACAGGCAATGGACTTCTTTGGATTCAACGGTTTTGAAACCGCCTACAATCCGGCATTTACCACGGTTGGGGATGTTGATTATAAATCCAGGATGTTTTACAAAATGGACCGTAGTACGCTCCGGCTCAGGGGAAATTTCCAGGGTAAAATCATCGGCCGAAAATTGAGGTGGTTTGCAGGTCTTTCCTATTATAATATTGGTCTGGATTCGGTAAACATCGATAAACTCAATAAGGGTAAAACCGGAGATAAGCTATTGCCTGATGTTGACGGATTGTATGATATTTTTGTAGATCAGGGGGTAATTCCTGCGGATCAGGCACATGGGGGCGGGGTAACGAATTTCTCCGTTGGAATTGTTGCCGATACCCGTGATAATGAGCCCAATCCGAACAGGGGAATCTGGTCGGAAGCCATGCTTATTTCATCCCCGGGATTTTTATGGAATGACAATCCATTCTTTAAACTGGTACTGAGTCATCGTCAATATTTCACCCTGGTGCCGGAAAGACTGACTTTTGCTTACCGGTTGAATTATCAGACTTCACTTGGGCAAAAATCAATGCCCTGGTATATGCTGAACTATACCTTTAGCACATTTGATGACCGTGAAGGGTTGGGCGGATCAAAAACTTTACGTGGAATTCTCCGAAATCGTGTGGTAGGAGAGGGATTTGCTTTGGGGAATTTTGAACTCAGATGGAAATTTGCCAAATTTGAATTCCTGAAACAGAACTGGTATCTCGCATTGTCGCCTTTTGTTGATATGGCCAAAATAACCAAACCTTATGCACTTCCATCGAACTTCGACAGTTCACTTTTTTACGGAACTGCAGATGGTGTTCACATCAGCTATGGTGCCGGTTTGCATATTGCATTAAACCAAAACTTTATTGTTGCTGTTGATTATGGTATGGCTGCCAGTAACGGCAAAAAGGATGCTCTTAAGAATGACGGGCAAAAAGGCATCTATATCGGACTCGATTTTCTATTCTAATACCTACCTAAACCTTGTCTTCAAAAGGATCGCAATTTATTGTGGTCCTTTTGTCTTTTATAGCCCGTCCGGATTATTTGACTAAAAGACTGACCGCTTTCAGTATGGCCATCTTGGTGCAGGTTTCGTAGATCTTTAATTCCTGCAGGTAATCCGATCCCTGGTATTTCCTGAAGTCGACTCCGAGTTCAGATGCATTTTCAATCTTTTCACCCGATTGGAAAATGCCTTCAACATCCTTGATTAAATCCTTTTTGGCATCATAAATCTGAATGCGGCAGCGTATTTTTACCAGCTTTTTGCGCTGGGAATTGGGATCCTGCTGAGTTAACCCTTCAACTTCAGGTAAAGTAATATCCTTGATATTAACCTTCATATATTGATCGGCAATGCCTGAGGCTACTGCCTTTGCAAGTGAAGCCGAAGGCATTCCGTATTCATTTCCCTTGACAACCTTCATGGTATCAGCAGCCAAAATATTAAATCCGGCTTTATTGAATTTTTCCATCAAAAATGGAGTTGCCGCCTCATAAATAAATTCAACACCGCGCTTTTTGCCTTTTGTTCCGTAATTCTTCAGATAATCTTTCGAAGACATATCCCCCTGGTCATTGTTGAGCTCGATTTCCACCTGATAGCTGTAAATTGCCAGTTTTTGCGCATTAGCCGATATTGAAAAACAACAAAAAACAATTACGCAGGTAATGAAAGAAAATATTTGTTTTTTCATAGCTGTAAGCTTTACCCGTAAAGATACTGAGAGGTCAATTAATTTCTGTCAATCTGCAACAGAATTTCTTTTATTTTATTGAATACCCTTTCAGGAGTGATACTGTGCATGCAAATCATTGGTGCATCAGCTCTTATGCATGGAATTTCACCATAAACGGAACACGGCCGGCAGCTGACAACCTCCGGATCGGCAAAAATGGAATAATCTTCAGGCTGATTCAAGGCACCAAAACCAAGCCGCGGATCGGTTGCTCCCCAGATGGAAAGCGTGGGTATTCCGGCAAGCGAGGCAAGATGCATATTTGCTGAATCCATGGATAGGAAAACATCCAGTGTACGGATCAGGAATATTTCCTCCGGTTGGCTGAGCCTTCCGGCATGATTGAATACCTTCGGTCCCGTCAGGGAATTAAGGGCTTCAGTGTCTTCAGTACCCCCGAATAGGTGAATTTCCACCTGAAATTCAGAGATCAGGAGATTAATCAGGCCGGAAAAATGACTGAGACCCCAATTCTTGGTGGAATGCCTGGATAGGGGGGCCATCCCGATTCTGACGATTTCTTTATTTCGGATGCCTGAGCCACCAGGGATGCCGGGCAAACCGAAAACCTTTTGCGCCAATTTCCCGGTAAAACCTGCCTTCTCAAATACACGGCCATACCGTTCAACAGTATGCGGCATGGTGCCGGATTTGCGATTTTTCAGAATTTTCCTGCGGAGTAACCTGTACTTGCGGATTTTATAGATTCGGCGGCCGGATATTCTGAGCAGGATCGATAAAAGGTTGGTCCGCAAAACCCCATGCAGGTCAACTACCTTTTTGAAGGGCAAACCACGGATTTCCCTGAAAAGAGCCAGCAGTCCCGATATCCCCCTGTGCTTGCCCTCCGGGTCAAACGGAACTAAAACCAGGCGGTCATGACCGGTAAAATAGGGGATAAACCTTTTCCGTGTGACGAATATCAGCTGAACCTCCGGATTCTCCTCCAAAATCCCCAGCATGACCGGTAAGGTGAGCAGAACATCACCCATCGATGAAAGCCGTAAAACCAGAATACTTGTCATTTTAATAGCCGGAGTATGATTTTTCTTCAATTAATCCGGAGTTTGTCAGCCGGTTGATCTCCTTTTTAATCTGAGCCCTTTTATCATTGAAACGATAAACTTTGCGTGCAGTTTGGATGAACTCATCATCAAACCGCTGACTGCGCTCAAGATCCCGGATGGTGTCCTCAATATCCCAAAGAAGCCGGTTAATGTCGACCAGATCATCATAAAGCGACTGAACGCATTCTATCAGATTGTTTCCCAATGGTTTAAGTAGTAAATACTCGCTTTGTATGTTCACAAGCTTTTCCGGATCATTGATTTTACCCAGCTTAATTTCGAGGATGGACAGCTTATCGAGCAGTTCTCCGTTTGATATTTCGATTTTCATGACCAAAAGATAAGTATATATTCAAAACGTATCACAACCGGCTTTAACATGGATTTATAAGATTATTAACAGTTTTTTATCTTCATCCTTCAAGAAAACTATTTTACTTTGTAGTATTATGATGATGAAGTTGATTTCCATAGGGTTCGCATTGAACATCATCTTGTGCTCCATTGGCGTACAGGTGATGCACCATGATTGTATCTGGTGCGGTGGTGACCGTTTGGAGTTTATCAGCCATCAAAACGAGAGTGAACAGGAAGAGTCCTGCTGCTCTGCTCACGAATCATCTGATCATGCTTGCCACGAAGGCGGATGCTGCAAGCCGGAATTGCTGAAATTAACCAGTGGGTTAACCTCCGAAGATGGATTTGTACTCAAGCGCTTTGAAGTAAAGACAGATATATATGATTTGGTTATCAGTTTGTTATATGTTCAGACTGATTTTTATTCGAACGTAAGAAAAGATTATTGGGATAAGATCGGGGTTCAGGATTACTCGCCACCCCCCGCATTTTTATCTCCTCTCAGATGCTGAAAAATTAATGATGTAGATGTGTTCGACATTTAACTCATTAATTTATAAGCATTAACATGAACAAAAAATATTTTTCATTACTGATTCTTCTATCAGTCCCATTAGGCCTGCTGGCCCAAATGGTATCCGGAACTGTGTACAACAAAAGCCAGGACCGGAAGGAGCCTCTCCCCACGGTCAATGTGCACTGGTCTGGTTCGCAAATCGGCACCACTACTGATGCAAACGGGAAATTTCAGCTATTTAAGCCCGATCACCTGTCAAAACTGGTATTCAGTTTTGTGGGTTACATCCCGGATACTCTAGAAATTAACAGTCCTCAGGAAGGCATAGAGGTTATGCTCGAACCAGGAACTCAAATCGATGAAGTTACCATCGTTCAAAGAGGTCTCGGCACTCATATTGATCGCCTGGCTCCGATTCTCACTGAAAAGATCACCTATGCAGAACTGTGCAAGGCTGCCTGTTGTAACCTGGCTGAAAGCTTTACTACAAATGCCTCTGTGGATGCCTACTACGCCAATGCGGTAACAGGAGCCAAACAGATTCGCCTGCTGGGCCTGGACGGCATCTATGTTCAACTTTTAACTGAAAATATTCCCAACATGCGTGGAATTGCCAGTACATACGGTTTGTCGTTTGTTCCGGGTCCGTGGATGGAAGGTATCATGATTTCAAAAGGTACCGCCTCAGTTAAAAACGGTTATGAATCCATTGCCGGTCAGATCAATGTGGAATACCTGAAACCGGTTTCCGCGGATAAACTGTTGTTAAATCTTTTCCTGAGCAATGCCGGACGCACGGAAGCAAATTTTGCAACAGCCTTTAAAGTCAATAATAAGCTGAGTACTTTGCTGATGGGGCACTTCAGCGATGACCAGACGAAGGAGGACCATAATATGGACGGCTTTCTGGATGAGCCGCTATACCGCCAGTTCAATGTTTTGAACAGATGGTATTATACCGACGAGCATATCAGGATGCATGCCGGGGTTAAGCTCCTGAAGGAAGACCGCTATTCGGGTCAGATGTCTTTCGACAAAGACAGTGTCAGGGACATCGATCATCCATACGGCATAGGAATCATGACCAAAAGGGTTGAAGGGTTCCTGAAACTGGGCTATGTTTTCAACAATGACTTGAATTCCAGTTTCGGAAGTATCAATTCGATTTCATACCATGACCAGAATTCGTTTTATGGAATCAGAAATTATCAGGGGAACCAACTGAACTATTATCTGAACCTGATGTACGAAACCAATCTGCTGAATGAAAAGCATACTTTGGTTTCAGGATTCAGCTTCAATCTGGATAATTACGCTGAAGTTCTTGATACCCTGAATTCCAGCCGTTTTGAAAGGGTTCCCGGGGTGTATACCGAGTATTCATTTAAACCCGGTGAGCATTTTAACCTCATGGCTGGTTTGCGTCTCGATTACCATAATTTGTATGGTTTGATGTTTACTCCCCGTTTGCATGCCCGTTATGATATCAACGGACATACCCATTTCAGGCTGTCGGCAGGAAAAGGCTATCGCTCACCCATGATCCTGGCTGAGAATAACCATTTTCTGGCTAATTCAAGAAATATTATAATCGATCCGGATCTAAAGCAGGAAGAGGCCTGGAATTATGGACTGAACATTACCCATTATGTACCGGTAGGCATTCAGCCCATGTCAATTTCACTCGAAGCTTACCGCACGGATTTCCTGGAGCAAATCATCGTGGATATAGATTCCAATGTTGATGCAGTCAGGTTCTCCAATCTTCAGGGAAAATCTTTTTCCAACAATTTCCAGGTTGAAGTTGGTGCTCAGTTCCTTAAGGGTTTGGAAACCAAGGTTGCATTCCGGTTGACGGATGTTCGGTATGACCTGAATCAGGTATTGGTGCAGAAGCCATTGGTCAGCAGATATAAAGGATTGGTCGTTGCTTCCTATCAGACTCCACTGAAAAAATGGCAATTTGATGTTACCTGGCAGCTGAACGGCCCTGGAAGAATTCCATCAACTGCCACTAATCCGGAATCATT
Organism: uncultured Bacteroidota bacterium; assembly: GCA_942493265.1. Taxonomy (GTDB): domain Bacteria; phylum Bacteroidota; class Bacteroidia; order Bacteroidales; family UBA12481; genus UBA12481. Next base: position 3,841,257 of record OW818688.1, on the reverse strand, counting down.
CCAAATGGAAGATACCTTTAAAGCTTACCAGATTGTCAACCTCCAGATCACCAAGTATTTCAGAACATGGGAGGTTTACAGTGGCGTTGAAAACCTGACCGATTTCCGTCAGATGCACGCTGTTATCGGTGGAGATCAGCCATTTGGAGACTATTTTGATTCATCGATGATCTGGGGGCCATTGCATGGCCGCAAGATTTACCTTGGATTCCGTTATAGAATTGAAAGAGAAGAAGATAAATAACTTTTAATAACTGGTATGATGAAAAACTTTTTTAAAACAGTAGTAGTCCTGATATTGGTTCAGGTTGCTTTTGCATGGTCGGTGCAGGTTTCAGCACAGGATAAGAAAACCAAATCCGCTAAAACCGAGACCATGAAGTGCTGGGTTTCGATGGATTGTGCAAACTGCAAGGCAAAAATTGAGAAGAACATCCCTTTTGAAAAGGGTGTCAGCGACCTGAAGGTTGATCTTCCAACCAAGATGGTGACCATTTCCTATAAACCGGCGAAAACTTCACCGGAGAAGCTGGAAAAGGCTATTCAGGACCTTGGTTATAAAACGGAAATCATTCCGGAGAAAAAGTAATTCCTCCGGATAGGTTATGAAAAAGAGGCTGTCGTTTTGCGACAGTCTCTTTTTTTTTGATTAAAACTTGTTAATTGTATAAATATGCATAAATTTGCATCGAATTAGTAATAATATACAAATGGATCGATTAACACGACAGGAAACCATCATGCTGATTCTTCGGGATCAGTGGATCCGGAATCAGGAAGAGCTTCAGAAGGCATTGGAAGTTAAGGGTTATGAGGTGACTCAGGCAACGCTTTCACGCGATCTCAGGCAAATTCATGTGATGAAAATTATGGACCCTGTTCGGGGGTCCAGGTATGTTTTACCTGAAGATAAGGATATGCGTGAAGCGATTACCAGGCTGCCCGACCATCTTGACGGAGTTCTGTCAATAGAATTTTCCGGTCAGTTCGGTGTTGTGCGCACCCTTCCGGGATTCGCCAACGGTGTTGCCTTTACGCTGGATTATCAGCAGATTCCGGAGTTGATGGGGACCATTGCCGGGGATGATACCATCCTGATCATCATGAAAGATGGAGTATCAAAAAACCTGATGGCCGGCATATTAAGCAGCCGGTTCCCCGGAATCTCGCAAAAAATCACGTTTTAGTGCAGGGTTGAATATTTATACATCATTATAACACATCAAATGAAGAAAAAAGTAGTTTTAGCTTACAGCGGAGGTTTGGATACCTCAGTGATTCTGAAATGGCTGATCAACAAAGGCTATTCGGTAATTTGTTACGTTGCTGACGTAGGCCAGGACGACAATTTCAGGGAAGTCGAAGCTAAAGCAATTTCTCTCGGCGCTTCGAAAGTATTTGTTGAAGATCTCAAGAGCGAACTGGTTGTTGAATACATTTTCCCAACACTTCGCGGAAACGCACTGTATGAGGGAAGGTACCTGCTGGGCACCGCGATTGCCCGTCCGCTTATTGCCAAACGGCAGGTTGAGATTGCAAAAAGAGAGGGCTGCACCTACCTGGCTCACGGAGCTACCGGAAAAGGTAATGATCAGGTCCGATTTGAGTTTGCATACTATGCACTCTTTCCCGAGGCCAAAATCATCGCTCCCTGGAAGGATCCGGAATTCTTAGCTGAATTCAAGGGCAGAACAGATATGATCCGTTATGCCGAATTATATAACATCCCGATTAAGCAAACGGTTTCCAAAAGCTACAGTGAAGACGAAAACCTGATGCATATCAGCCATGAAGCCGGTATCCTGGAGAGCCCTGCCGACCGCTGTCCTGAGCATGTGTATTCCAAATCCCTGTCACCCATGCAGGCTCCGGATAAGGAAACCCTTATCGAGATTGAATTTCATAATGGCACACCGGTCAGGATCAAGAATCTTGACGACGGCATTGAAAAATGCGAACCTCTGGAGCTGTTTAACTATGCAAACCATATTGCCGGGGTCAATGGTATCGGCAGGATCGATATTGTTGAGAATCGCTTTATCGGTATTAAATCCCGCGGTGTTTACGAAACTCCTGGCGGATTTCTTTTGTGGGCCGCTCACCGTGACCTGGAAGGAATTGCCATGGACAAGGAAGTCATGCACCTCAGGGATATGCTGATCCCGAAATTCGCCGAATTAATATATAACGGGCTGTGGTTCTCGCCTGAGATGGATTTCCTGATGGCAGCCTTCAATAAAAGCCAGGAACAGATCACCGGAACCGTAGTGGTTGCCTTATACAAGGGCAACGCGATGCCGGTTTCGCGTGAGTCGCCTGTCAGCCTGTACGACCAGGATTTATCTTCCATGGATGTGGAAGGTGGATTCGATGCGACCGATGCCCGTGGATTTATCAATATTAACGCTATCCGCCTGAAAGCCCATTATCTGGTTCTTCGCAAGAAGCAGCCTTATCAGTGGCGTCCGGGAATCCTTAAATAATTTATATGAAGCTTTGGCAAACTGCTGATTCCATGGATGCGCGGATCGAGGCCTTTACGATCGGCAATGATCCCGTACTGGATCAGGAATTAATCCCTTTCGATTGTCAGGCTACCATTGCCCACGTGACGATGCTTCAGGAAATCGGCGTGCTCGATGCTGACGAAGCCGGGAAACTGGTTGAAACACTGAACGAGTTGATCTCTCTTCACGCCCGCGGTGAATTCCGGATCCAGCCTGATCAGGAGGATGGCCACAGTGCTATTGAGGAATTTCTGACCGGCCGGTTGGGTGATATTGGTAAAAAGGTACACACCGGCCGGTCAAGAAATGACCAGGTGTTAACAGCGGTACGGCTATTTGAGAAATCGGCCATTGAGGAATTGATTCAATTGGCTGAAAATCTTGCTGATGCATTGGGTCAGTTTGCTCAGGCCAACGCAAGTCTGCCCCTGCCGGGCTATACCCATACCCGTAAAGCAATGCCCTTTTCAGTGAAGGATTGGGCGCTGTCGTTTCACGATGCCCTCCGCGATGATCTGATCATGTTGCACGGCACTTACCGCCTGATCGATCAGAATCCGCTGGGTACAGGGGCCGGTTATGGTGTGCCCCTGCCTCTTAACCGGCAAACAACCACTGATTTGATGGGATTCAGCAGGGTTATGCAGAATCCGATGTATGCTCAGAACAGCCGCGGAAAGTTTGAATCCAGAATTTTGAATGATTGCCTGATGATCCTGTATGATCTTAATAAATGGGCTTCTGACCTTATTCTCTTTACGCTTCCGGATTTAGGCTATTTCACGCTCGATCCCTCAATGGTAACCGGCTCCTCAATCATGCCTCACAAAAAGAATCCGGATGTACTGGAACTGATCAGGGCATCTTATCATCAGGTGGCCGGATATGAATATCAGCTCAGGATGATCCCGGTAAACCTGATCTCCGGTTATCACCGGGACCTGCAATACACCAAGGAGCCTTTGATGAGGGGACTTAAAACCTGTCATGATGTTCTTGAAGCCAGTCTGGTTGTGCTGCAGGGACTGACAGCTGATCCCGCTAAACTTAAACTGGCCATGACCGATGAACTGTTGTCGGTTCAGAAAGTTATGGATCTCGTTAACTCGGGGATGCCTTTCCGTGATGCGTACAGGCAGATTAAAAATACAAAGTAGGATAAAAAGAAGCACGCGGATTTTCGCGGATACTAACGTAACGCGGATTAACGCGGATTTTTTTATTTTAAAGATCCGCGTTAATCCGCGCTCCCGAAGGGATCAGCGAAAATCCGCGTGCTCTTTATAAAAACTACAATATTCCTTTAATCCGCATTCGGAGCATTTGGGTTTCCGGGCCAGACAAACATACCGGCCATGAAGTATAAGCCAGTGATGTGCAATGGAATGCAGTTCATTCGGGATATGCCGGGTAAGCTGTCGTTCGGTTTCCAATGGATTCTTCGCTCCCACGGTTAATCCGATTCTCGCGGATACCCTGAAAACGTGTGTGTCAACGGCCAGCGCCTGCTTATTGAAAGCCACCGCTGCAATCACATTGGCGGTCTTTCGGCCGATACCCGGTATTGTCACCAGCAGATCAATCTCCTCCGGTAACCTGCCCCCGAAATCGTCAATGATTTTACGCGATGCACCCAGGAGATGCAAAGTTTTATTATTCGGATAGGAACATGACCGGATCAGTTCAAATACCTCTTCACGTTGCGCATGAGCCAGACTTTCTACGGTTGGAAACCGTTCGTAAAAAGCTGGTGTGATGAGGTTTACACGCTTATCCGTGCATTGCGCCGAAAGAATTACAGCCACCATGAGCTGGTAAGGATCAGTATACTTTAATTCGGTTTCTGCAACCGGCATATTGGTCCTGAACCAGTCAATAACATGGCTGAATCTTTCCTCTGTTGTCATTCAGGCTTCCTGACTCCGGTAAAGTAATTTTTCCCCTGGAATACCCTGAAAAACAGCTCAGCCTGGTCGCCCGGGAAATAGCTGGTCGGGTTCTCGCTGGAATTGATTACAATACCCTTGGCATCCAAAAAGGCTTTTATTTCAACAGGTTTGAGGTTATTTCCGGACAGTGTAATCTTATAGGTTTCGGCAGTAACTGAGGCCGGTATAAAGTCGTCGCGGAAATCAGTGGCGGTCAGATAACATACCGTGGTCAGATAGCCGGCCATGCGCGTTGAATCCACTGCAATGCCATTCATTAACCACTTGTTATCCTGTTTGGTAAGCGTATATGAACTATCGGCCGGATAGGTAAAAGTGATCTGCGTGAGGTCATTCTGGTTAGCCCGGAAAATGTTCTTATCCCTCAGACTGTTGATTTCGCGGTTAAATGTCATGCTCAAATATCCCTCAACAGCGTACACTTCCTTTTCATTATTAACCCTCACATAGGTGCTGGGTTTACGTGTGGCCTGGTTGTAAGAGAACCGTCCGAGCGTGATCTCCGTTTTTTCATTCTTTTGTCCATGAATGATAACGGTAACGCCCAGTGAATCAGTGATGTCATAGTCCTTCCACAGCTCTTTTTTATTGGCAACCAATCTTTCCGGAACCATAGTGGCCAGTTCATCTGCGATGCCTTTGATCATCTCCTGATCGGCCGCAAATTGCTTACCGTCAAATTTCAGCTTCCAAATGGTATCGTCGAGATAGACCTCAACAGTTCTGTTCCCCGAATTTTTAGGGAATATCGTGATTTTACTGATGTCATTAGCCTGATATTCAATGATATCTTTCCTGAATGTCCGTTCACCTTTCGACGATTTGATCAGTTCATTTGTGCCAACGGCAATCAGGAGAACTGCAAAAACAATGAGTAAAACCCGGTTGTTCTTTTTTTTAGACATGGCCTTCCTCCATTCTTTTGTTCCGTAAGTTTCGGTTATACTGCGATCTGAATACTCCGTAAATAATGACCAGCAACAAGGGAAGCAGGAAGTTGAGATATTTCAGAAATGCTTTCTTCCCATCCTCGATCTGCTTGATCGGCCGGTTGGTTACACCTTTGGTCCTTAATTCAATAAGACCGGTATCGTCTGAAAGAAAGTCGATTGAGTTTACCATGAGGCTGATATTGTCGGCTCCCTGCTGGCGTGCCTGGTCACCTTCACCGCTCACTGCAAAGTCGCCATCCCCGATCAGAACAATTGTTGAGGTATTCTGACCGGCGATTTTACCGGTTAAAACTCCTGCAACTGTTAATCCTTTCATTGGGAAATCAGCCGGTCCCCATTGCTTGCTAACATCAAAGTATACCGGAGCCTGCTGTGATCCTGATGATTCGGAGGTTTGGGCAATCGGCACAAAAGCCTTGGTGGTATCACCGGTATAACTTACCGTACTGGCAAATGGCAGCAATACGGATTCCAGTCCTTTGGTTATCGGATGGTCTGCAAATTTTGCAATGGTAGGAAGGTAGGGAAACTTGATGGTGGTATTGTAGGTAAACATACCCTGTTGCTGGCGCACATTGATATTCGCACAGCGGCTGTCAACCACGAAATTGCTCTCGACCATGAGTCCTTTGCCCATCAGCCAGGTTTCCAGACCGGTATTGACTACCAAACCCCTTTGAACGCTGAGATTTCCCTCAACGCGGTTGATAGCGATGTACAGGTTTCCGCCTTTCGCCAGGAATTCATCCAGCTGGGCCAGATGACTGGGCGAAATGGTGTCCTTGGGAGCAATGAGGGCAACGGTTTTAAACTTCATGAGGTTTTTGGCCGTATCCGTCAGGAAAACAGGTTCCACTTCATATAAAACATTTAGTGCTGTATATGCCTGTGACATAGATGCAATGCCCGGCTCTCCGTGTCCCTGGATGATCCCGATGGCGGGTTTATCCTTTACCGAGATTTTTTTAATGGCCGAGGATAATGCATATTCCATTGCGGCTCCCGGCTGCATGAACGGAATGTTTTCAGATTCCTCACCCATGGAAACAACTGCCCCCAGATAAACCTTTTGCTGCTTTACCTGATCCTTTTCGCGGATATTTGCAATCACAGGCTGAATTCCGGCCGACATGGCTTTTTGTTCAGTTTCCTGATCGGCGCTCGGGTCGATAAATTCATAAACGATCTGGCCTTTCGAAAGGTTGTTGTATTCAATCAGCATCTCCTTAAAATCCCGCTTGGTTTTCGAAAGTTCCGACGGGATATTGTTGCTGAAATAGGCGGTAATCGTAACAGGCTCTTTTAAGCTTTTTATAATATTTCTGGATGCTTTGCTCAAAGTATACCGGTTGTCCGATGTGAGATCGAGCCGTAAAAAGAAATTGTCGGAAAGGATATTCACCAGTACAATGATTCCCAATGCGACGAGTAAATATGTTGTAGTCTTTTTCATGGTTTTCCTGATTAAAAATTAGAACCGTCTTCTGGTCAGCATCATTTCTGCCAAAATCAGTGAAATGGCAATCAAACTGAAAAAGTAAATCAGGTCCTTGGTGTCAATAACCCCGCGGCTGATCGATTCATAGTGGGTGCTGAGGTTCAGGTAGGAGAACAAACCACCCAGGAAGCCTGTGAAATTGCCAGCCAGAACTCCGAAAATAATATGGAAAAAGATTCCTATCAATAGCGCCATTAGAAATGCAACTATCTGATTTTTAGATAAACTGCTTGCAAAAAGCCCGATTGAAATATAACTGGCCGACATCAGAATCAAGCCCAGGTACCCGGTCCACACGGATCCGTGGTCCAGGGGTCCGAGGGTTGCTATGGAAATATAATAGGGCAGGGTGAATGCCAGGGCAATACAGATCAGGACCAGGGTGGAAACAAACTTACCCAGGATTACCTGCCAGTCGCTGATTGGTTTGGTCAGCAACAGTTCAATGGTTCCTGAACGGGTTTCTTCCGATAATAATCCCATGGTTATGCCGGGAATAAAGAAGAAAAGTGTCCAATAGGCTATCCCGAAAAACGATTGCATGTTTGCCTGGCCAACCATAAATACGTCGGCTCCGGAAATCCATGTAAAAAAACCGCTGAAGCCGAGAAAAGCGATCAGCAGTATATATGCCATAAGGGAATTGAAGAATGTACTCAATTCGCGACGTGCAATAATCCAGATCTCTTTCATTGTACCGGATATTAAATATTTAGTATCAGTTCATGGTTAATTCGTGGAAAATATCTTCAAGTTTCGTCTCAACAATGACCATTTCCGTGAGCGCCCACTTGTTTTTCACACAAAGGTCGAAGATAGCCCTGCGTGAACTTACATTCGGCCTGCTTTGAATCTCGTACCGGTCATCTGCTCCACCCACCGGATTTACCCAGTCGATGGTGCCGATTTTCTGCAGTGCGGCGGTTACTTCATTTTTATTGGCATCTTCGATGGTCAGTTTCAGCATTTCCTGACCCTGAGCCTTTTTACGGAGATTTTCAGGAGTACCGTCAGCAACAATTTTCCCTTTGTTGATGATCAGGATCCTGTCGCAGGTAGCTTCCACCTCAGCCAGAATGTGGGAGCTGAGAATAACGGTTTTCTCCCGGCCGATCGTCCTGATCAGATCCCTGATTTCGATGATCTGGTTGGGATCGAGCCCAGAGGTGGGCTCATCCAGAATCAGAACCTCCGGATCGTGGATCAGTGCCTGGGCGAGTCCCACACGCTGACGGTAACCTTTTGAAAGTTCACCGATTTTTTTGTGTTTTTCCCCTTCCAAACCACATAACTTAACCATTTCCAGAATTCTGCCCTTGATCCGGGATTTATCGATCCCCTGAATCTGTGCAACGAAACGCAGGTAATCAATCACCGGCATATCGTTGTATAAGGGATTGTTCTCAGGCAGGTACCCGATCCGTTTTTTCACCTCTTCAGGCTGGTCGAGAACGCTGAATTCCCCAACGTGGATAGTTCCTTTGTTAAAAACCAGATATGAAGTTATTGCCTTCATCGTTGTCGTTTTTCCTGCTCCGTTAGGCCCCAGGAATCCGAGCACTTCACCGGTATGAACCTTGAAAGATATATTGTCCACAGCGCGCTGTGTTCCATAAATCTTGGTCAGGTTCTCAACAATGATGTCCATGTTATTATAATTTAATAGGTTTTCCGATCGGGTACAAATGAAGTAAATCGCACCCTGATATGAAACAAGTGTTAATGGTTGTTAATACTCCTTAAGGAAAATTAACATAATATTTCTCAAAAGGCTTTTCCGGGAGATGGTTTATTCGGCGTCCGGTTCCGTAATTACCTTAACTTCAAGAATGTACTTGGTATCTGATGTCACCCTGAAACGCTGATCCAAACGTTGTCCGATTATCCAGACGATTTGCTCACCGCTGGCCAGTATCCAGGACCTGTTCTTATCTAAACGGTTCACTTTCTGATCAATAAAGAAGTCGCTGACCTTTTTTGAATGATTCATCCCAAAGGGATAGAAAAAATCTCCCTTTTCCCATCGCCTTAAAACCAGAGGCAAATCAAGCTTCTCAAAATCCAGGGTAGCGATATTGGGATCTCTGGAAGGATAATGCGTCACATCATTCAGTACCCTGCAAACGAATTTTACCGGCAGATCCTCATCCGGAAATTCAGGATCAAAATAAAATCTTTCCGAATTGGTTTCATACCGGGTGGTGACGATCAGATTTTCACGGTCAATGAGCAAGGTATGTGTGCGGCTGGTAAATATCTTGCCGGAAATTGCCTCAGCAGCTAAAAGTATCTGCCTGATCTGCCTTCCGTGAAAACCAAACGGACGAAGCAATTCAAACAGGATGATTTCCGGGAATTCCTCTTTCTTTAAGCCGGTCAGACTGATATTAATCTGATTTTCATCCTTAACTGCCAGTTCATTCGCCCTGATCAGTGTGTAACTGTCGATTATTTTCTGTGCCTGATTAAACAGAACCAGTTCTTCGCGAAGAGTCTGGCGTATGGACGGATTGATCTTTTCGAACTCCGGTAAAATCAGGTGCCTGATCCGGTTCCTGATAAACCGGGTGTCCTCATTGCTGGCATCATGGCGGTACTCCAGATGCCTGAAATCCAAATAATTGATTAGCTCTTCCCTGTTAGTGAAAAGCATGGGACGAATAATATGACCCTGATGGGGCTGGATGCCCGATAATCCTCTGATTCCGGTTCCGCGTATAAGGTTGATCAGCAGGGTTTCAATGGAATCATCAGAGTGATGAGCCACTGCGATGTATTTGCTTTCTGTTTCCACGCGGATCTTTTCGAACCAGTCGTATCGCAGTTCCCGGGCTGCCATTTCAATGGAAATGCCTTTTTCCCTGGAATAGCCTGCAGTATCGAAAACATTCACATGCAGCGGGACATCATAAACTACTGCGATTTTCCTCACAAATTCCTCATCCTTGTCCGATTCTTCTCCCCTTAGTTTGAAATTGCAGTGAGCCAATACAATGCGCTGATTCATTCTGATTAACAGATCAACCAAAGCAAGTGAGTCTCCGCCTCCGCTGAGTGCAACCACCAGCTGATCTGACGGAAGAAACAGATTCCGGGATTTCGAAAAATCAACGAACCGTTCTATCAGGTCAGGTTTCATTTTATAATCCCAAAACCTTTAGTCCTTGTTCAAAAACTATGTCTTTTGGAATGCCCTTTTCATTTACACGGTTTAAATCCCCTTGTAATTCCGGGATAATCACTCCTTTTTCTATCAGAAGGGCCTTCACGCCTTCATAATTGCCGTCGCCCTGCAGGGTTATAATTTTGGATGCCAGATCATTGACAGCTGTCTTCATCTGTTCGCTGTTCACCGTATAGGTTCCGGTTGCCGGATCCCTGGTGAAAGCGCCTGCTTCGCGGAAATAATTGAACTGGAGCATATTCGCCTTGCCGTGAGCATTGGAGGCACCAAACCGCACTGAACGGAAAATCCCGGCAATGTAAGTCACATAATTATCCATCAGGTCCTTTTCACCCAATTCTCCCATAGCTGCCAGCTGCGATACCAGATAGAGTCCAAGTACATCGGCCTTGGCCTCCTCAATTGCGCTGTACTGGTCGCTGAGAGACTGGCGTACCGCACCTTTTCCGTTTAATGTGTTTTTGATTCCCAATCCATGCGCGACCTCATGGAACATAATGTTTTCAAAAAAAGCGCCGAACACCACATGTTTCTTCTGGTCGGCATTCATCAGCTCAGCGGCGATCGGAATCAGAATTTTATCAAATTTAGCCTGAATGGAATTTTTCAGCTGAAGTTTCCGGCTTCCCTTTTCTATCTGCACCCTTTCATCATTCGGAAGGTTTATGGCAATCGTTTTACTGCCTGAATTACAGTCGCCGGCATAATAAACCGCATCATAAACGCCCAGATCAGAGTCGCTACCGGGAGTTTCCTGCTTGTATACGTCGGGCACGGGCAGTGATTTCTGCAATTGCGGTAACAGTTTGGCAAAACGGTCAAGCTTCTGGCTCCAAACCTGATCCTTGATCAGGACAAATGCTTCATGGGCTGCTTTATGGCCTAAAAGAGCATCTTCATAATTTTCAATCGGACCGATTACGAAATCGATATTGCTTGATTTCATATCCATCCAGGCAATGTCGCTGGCATAATAATCATCGGTAAGAAGCGCGGCTGATCGGGTTTCAAGATATTTTTTCAATCCTTCATTTTCCGCAAGAGCAGCAGCTTGTGTGAGCAGTGAGGATGCTCTTTTGACCTGATCTGCAAAGAATTCATGGTACGGAATTGTATAGAGTTTGCCGTTTTTATCCCTTCTGACCATGGTATAAAGACTCATTTTATCTGTTGACTCAAAAGCATTGAATTCCTCTTTGGTCATGTCCAGCGGATAAAATTGGGCACCGGCAGGCTTGACGCCAAAACCATCCAGAAAAGGCTTGTCTTCATTTAAACGCTCCCACGGACCGTAATTAATACGCAGAAATTCCTGGCTGGCAGCATCGGTATATTTCGAAAACAGCTCGTTTTTATCGCCAAAGGTTTCCTGCCAGAAAATATCGTCCATAATTGCTGCGGCCTCAATGAGCAGGGGCAGCATTTGTTTCTCTTTGACAGACAGGGTACTCAGGTCGGCTGTGAGTGGAAAGGAGGCATATGCTTTTAACTTTTCAGCGATCGCAGGATCGGCAGCCACAGTCGTTTTTTTAGGTTGGCATGATTGAGTCATGATAGTAATCAAACAGATGAAAATGAGCAGAAAACCTTTTGTCTTCATGGTATATTGTTTTTATTACCTGTCTACATCGTCTACTTTAAACTGGAAGCCCAGGCGTTTGCCTGTTTTCAGTTTTGCATCAGAAATGTTTTGATGGATCTGACCGACTGAGATGAGCTTTACGGCATCATAAGGAGGTACAAGGAGGTCGAAATCAAGGCAATACTGAATGGATGCCATCACAATTTCCTCAATTGATTTCTCATCCAGGATATTGTCGCCCATGGTGGTATAGTTAAACCCGGACTGGCGTTTTCCCTGAACAAAGAAGTGGTTATTCTTATTGATAAAAATCCTGGCTACCAGATATCCGAGGTCTTCTTCACGCTTATATTTAAAGGAATCGGACAGGAAGTTGTACAAATTGATCACTCCGGAGTAGCTGGCAAGCGGATCATCCTTAATGTACTCGGTTTTCCAGATCTCATGGTCACGGTCGAACTGAAAGATATTCGAGTGCATGTGGAATATCAGCAAATCAGCCGCAACCTTGAGTTCGGCCGTAAATTCCCCATGATCAACATATCTCAGCCTGACGCGGGGATCCTCATCGGCCAGCTTTTTGTTAAAATCTTCAGTGATCCTGTACAGTTCATTCTTGAGCAGCCGAAAGGCAGCACAAGTATTATCGTAGATCTGCTGCTTTAAGGTTGACTTACTTGTAAGCGTTGCAATGATGTTGTGGTCCGGAGTTCTTTTTTTCATGGAACTGGAATTAATATGACCTGGCAAAGAGAACCCTGCGGAGGGACGGCTTTCCGGTTTTTACGCAGAATCCGGGTTCCTCATCAGAATCCAAAGGTATACAACGTATGGTTGCCTTGGTTTCTTCCTGGATCATTTTTTCGGTTGCTGCATCACCATCCCAGTGGGCCGAAATAAACCCTCCTATTTCAATCTGCTCCAGAAAACCTTCCCAGGTATCAACTTTGAAAGTATTCTGAGTCCTGAAATTGAATGCCCTGTTATAAATGTCGGTCTGCATCTGGTCGAGGAGCGCAGGTATAACGGTAGTCAGCTGATCCAGTGCAATTACCTCTTTAGTAAGGGTGTCGCGACGGGCAAGCTCAACGGTTCCGTTTTGCAGGTCCCTCGGTCCGATGGCAATACGAAGGGGTACACCCTTTAATTCATATTCGGCAAATTTCCATCCTGGTTTTTGTGTGTCCCGATCATCAACTTTTACGGTTACACCCAGTTTTTTGAGCTGGTCTTTGATCGAGTGTGCCCGTTCGCAAGTTGCGGCATACTCTTCAGGAGTTTTATAGATTGGTACGATAACTACTTGCTGCGGAGCCAGTTTTGGAGGAAGAACCAATCCGTGGTCATCGGAATGGGCCATCACCAGAGCGCCCATCAAACGGGTGGATACTCCCCATGAGGTAGCCCAGACATATTCTTCCCGGCCTTCACGTGAGGCATATTTAACATCGAATGCCTTGGCAAAATTCTGTCCCAGAAAATGCGAGGTGCCTGCCTGTAAAGCTTTCCCATCCTGCATAAGGGCTTCAATACAATAGGTATCGAGGGCTCCTGCAAACTTTTCTGATTCTGTTTTGCTTCCTTTTATAACCGGTATAGCCAGGAATTCCTCGGCAAAAGTAGAATAAACACCCAGGATTTTGATGGTTTCCTCAACTGCTTCTTCCCTGGTTTCGTGGGCGGTATGACCTTCCTGCCAAAGAAATTCAGCAGTTCTCAGAAATAAACGTGTTCTCATTTCCCAGCGCACCACATTGGCCCATTGATTGATAAGGATTGGCAGGTCGCGGTACGATTGTATCCAGTTTTTATAGGTATTCCAGATAATGGTTTCTGAAGTGGGGCGCACAATCAGCTCTTCTTCGAGCTTGGCTGAAGGGTCAACCTTGAGTCCGCCGTTTACTTCATCTTTCATCAGGCGGTAATGGGTAACAACTGCACACTCTTTGGCAAAGCCCTCAACATGCTGGGCCTCACGGCTGAAAAATGATTTCGGGATAAAAAGCGGGAAATAGGCATTGACATGTCCGGTTTCCTTAAACATTCGATCCAGCTCTTGCTGCATCTTCTCCCATATGGCATAACCATACGGCTTGATTACCATGCAGCCTCTTACGGCTGAATTTTCAGCCAGATCGGCTTTGATAACCAAATCATTATACCACTGGGCATAATTTTCACTACGGGATGTTAATACCTTGGCCATTTTGTTGTGTTTGGTACAATATTTGCTTTCGATGGATAAATGTAAATGCAAATTAAGGAAATAATATCCTATATTTAAAACCTCACAGAAGGGTGAAATCATGAAAGCAACAATTGTCAAATTACTACCCATACTACTGCTGGCAAGCTCCTGCGGCACCGGGGTATTTCTGACGTCCGGTAATTCGGATGATGTTTATTACAATCCTGCAGACAGGCAGGTTGTTATCAGCAAGCGTGTTGATGAGACTCCTGTTCCGCGAACCCGGCAGGAGGTTGCCAACGTTGCCGAGGATACCATAAGGGTTGCTGAAAGAGATTATGCTCTCGTTGATTCAACTTATCAGGAGTATGTTGATGAAAACGGAAATCCTGTTGGCGACGAAAACTATTACCAGGATTCGGAAGATGATTTCTATTACTCAAACCGCATTAACAGATTTTACCGCCCGTCGATGGGATTCGGCTATTATGATCCCTGGTATTCCGGTATGGGCATGGGATTCGGCTATGGCGGAATGGGTTTTGGAGGTTTTGGCGGTTATGGAGGTTACGGCTATTATGATCCATTCTACTACGATTTCTATTCCCCCTACGGATACGGTAATTCCTGGTATAACCCTTGGTATGGAAATTATTATGGAGGTTACAATTCATGGTACTGGAATCCTTTCTACTATAACGGATGGAATTCCAACGATCATATCAATACTGACCGCTACACTTATGGACCGCGCAACTCCATGAGAACTGACGGCATCAGTGGTGAACGTTCAGGCGGTATGCTGAAAAACGACCGATTGTATTCCCGCGGTGGTACCGGATCCGGCTCAGCCAGTGTTGGTGCATCAAGCCTTGCTACCAAATCAACCTCAGTGAATACTGCCGCTCCGAGATCATCCTCTGACCTGAAATCTGAATCACGTCCTTCAGGATTACGAAGCAGCGTTTCTACCGGCCAGAATCCTCAGGCAAGAACTTCAACAACTCAACCCTCACGAACCAATTCGAGCAGCTACATCAGGTCCCGCACCGGTTCCTCCTATGTTCAGTCTCCTGCTCAGGGTTCTTCCTCACTGAGATCATCAGGAAGCAGCAATGCCGACCGGTCATCTTATGTAAGGCCAAAAACTTCAGGCGCCGGCACCTCAACCGGATCGTCTTCATCTGTTGACCGTTCAGGCACTTACCGCAGCAGCTCACAATCGGGTGCCGTGAAAAGTTCATCCGGCTACTCTGCTCCAAGAAGCAGCAGCTACAGCAGCGGAAGCTCTTCACCAGTGCGCAGCAGCGGCAGCTCCTCTTCAGTGCGCAGCAGCGGTTCATCTGGGTATAGCAGCGGATCATCCTCTTCATCCGGACGATCAAGCTCATCGGGCTCCTCATCTGGTAGTTCTTCCGGCAGCTCCAGCTCTTCATCCCGCTCTGGCGGTGGTGGTGGCGGCGGCAGAAGATAATCCCTTAAATAAATAGTTGACCGGGTTCTCTAAAATCCTGTTAATGCACTTGCTATACCTAATTAATAAATCGATTTTACTCAACATCATGAAAAGAAATATCCTAACAATCAGTCTTTTAGCCTTAATGGTTACCGGACTAAACGCCCAGAATGAGCAGGATGTCCTGCGATATTCATTCGTCCAAACCGGCGGAACTACCCGGTCATTGAGCCTGGGTGGCGCCTTGGGCGCAGTAGGCGGCGATTTTGCTTCCTTAAGTGTTAACCCTGCCGGACTGGGAATCTACCGAACAGGTGAATTCTCCTTTACCGGGAACTACAATTCCTATACAGCATCATCACGGTATCTGAATAATACCATGAATGATAATGGGTTTAAAATGGGCCTCAGCCAGTTTGGTCTGGTTATGCCTATTAATTTTGGAAAGGATGCTTCCGGCATCAAGGGAATTACTTTTGCCGTAGGATATAACCGGCTGAAAGACTATGGCCAGAATATTACCATGAAAGGAGTGAATAATTTCAACTCCCTGGTTGATGGTTTTGTCAGTACCGCTAACAGCAACAGCGGCAGCTGGGATCCATTTACCGACGGACTTGCCTGGGAAACTTACCTGATCGATTACGATTCAATAGCCGGGGAGTATTATTCGGACTTCGACGGATCGGATTATGGACAGACTCAAAGGAGATCCGTAACCTCGAAGGGTTCGCTCGGGGAATATGATTTCAGTTTGGGACTAAACCTCTCAGACAAGCTATTCTTTGGCGCCACTCTGGGAGTTCAGAAAGCAACCTATTCAGAAGTTTGGGAACATGCCGAAACTGATCCCGATGATGTAATCAATTACTTCGACGCCTTTTCGTTCCGCAATGCATTGAACACATCTGGTTCGGGTGTTAACCTGAAACTCGGACTGATTGCCCAACCAATTGAATTTGTTCGGATTGGTGCCTCGATCCAAACACCCACCGTGCTTAAAATGAATGATACTTTTCGCAGTTCTATGGCAACCGACCTGAATGATGGTGAAGGTACACACGAATATGACCACTCCGGTGAATTCGATTATTCAGTAACCACCCCTTTCAGGGCTACCGGCAGCCTGGCCTTCATTTTCAAGCAATATGGCCTGATTTCAGTGGATTATGAATTTGTAGATTATTCAACCGGCAGACTGCGGGCATCAAATTATGATTACTTCAATGAAAATGAAGCAGTTTCTCTGCGTTATAAAGCCGCATCCAATCTTCGCATCGGTGGGGAACTCCGACTGATGGGCTCGTATTATTTACGCGGCGGATATGCCATGTATGGCAATCCATATGTTACCGGAGAACCTAATGCCGGTGAAAACCTGAACATCTTATCAGCCGGATTCGGATATCGCGATCAACAATATTATCTGGATTTTGGTTTTTCCCGCTCAAACTGGGATCAGACCTATTATCTGTACGGAACCAATTCAGCTGATGTAGAAAACAGCCTGACAAGATTTTCAGCTACCCTGGGATTCAAATTCTGAAATCATTGAATAACCAGTCCAGAATGCTCAGATCCTGAATGAAACCAAAGCGATCTGAAAAAACTTGATGATAAGGCACAGGCTCATACCCTGTGCCTTGTTTTTTTAATTTAGGATGAATCTGATACCTGAAGTCTGCAATGCCATAATATCCCGGTTTTTGATACTCAGAGGTATTCATAAGTTTAACCTGCGACTTCATCAGCCGGAGTACTGCATCCATTGCCATCCTGTTATAATCAAACAGAAACTCCGGCCGGATCTCCCATAAGAAAAACAGGTCGTCGATCAGAAATTCATAAAAGGGGGAATGGCGATAGGCCGATTCAACTGAACGGAAATGAATCTTTTGCCAATTCTGGTTATAGTCAATCCTTACTTTCCTGATGGGCTGTTTTGGTGAACTGCCTTTTATAACCGGGATGCTGAGTTCGATGGGACCATTGGCGGAAAGTATCCTGAACCTGTTTCTCCAGGATTGCTTTTCATAATTCTCACAGGCTTCAATCCAGGCCGTTTCAGCTTGGCTTAAGAGTTGAAAATATTCAATCGGACCTAAATATGAGGTGCTTAGCCAGACTTCCTTCATGGCAAATAGTTACCTGATGCTCTTCAGGATCCTTCCAGGACGGAATTTCCGGAGATAATCGAATTCGTTCTGACGCGACCAGATAATTCTTTTGGCAACGCCGACAATATGATCGGCCGGAACAAATCCAATCATACGGCTATCATCCGGATTGTCGCGGCTGTCGCTGAGAACAAAATAGTAATCCTTTTCAAAAGTATAGGAAGTAACCAGTTTGCCATCAATATGGACTCCGGCAAAATCAATCAGAACATCATGCTTTTCCTGGGTCTCAATGATAGCACGGTAAAAATCAACCGTCCTGATCTCAATATCAACAGTCATGCCTTTGGCCGGAACCCGGAAAGGCCCGAACTGGTCGCGGTTCCACTTGAAGAAATTTGACTGCGGATAATAATCAACTGCGGCATCGCCGATGAATTGCCTGGTTTCCCGTACTGTTCTGATGCCGGGAGCTTTTTCAAGAATCAAATTTGCATCCTTCGGAAGGTCGACATCAAAGATCCCCACATTGGCAACCACTCTGGGTTTTTCAAGGTCATATTTGCGGATAAAATCATCACTGACCGGCTCACCCGAAGTCACTACGCGATATTCTACCCGTCCTGATTCCGGTGGAAGAAGGGCCTTGTTATTAACCGAAAGCTGTTTGTCCATGATCATGACGGTATCCTCAGGCAATCCTACAATTCGGCTGATCATCAGTCTTTTCCGGTCGATTGGCTTGTCGGAACCGGCCGGAATATTAAAGGCAACCACTTCCTGTCTATTGAGTTTCTTAAAAGCCGGCAGCCGCATATAGGGCAGCCTGATTCCATCGATATAGGGTGCATTGGCTCCCGGCAAACCGATTATTGAGATGGGCAGACGCGCTCCGGCCCTGAATTTATTGACAATCACCTTATCGCCCGGCAAAAGGGTTGATGACATGTGAAAGTGGTCCACGCTGATTACCTGGAACAGAAAAACCCGCACCAATATCAATACAACGACCACCCCAACCAGCCACTTCAGACTTTTCTTAACATTCTTTACGTTCTTCACGTTATGACATTTTTATTTTAGATGGGCGACCGCAGGTCGCCCCTACCGGTGATGGTTAACGTATTTTCATGAAAACCCTGTTCCATCTGATGTTTGCCGGGAATTTCTTTTCCTTGTTAAACGACAGGTAAACAAACTTCGGCTTTCCAACGATATGATCTTCAGGCACAAAACCCCAGAAACGTGAATCAGCTGAGTTGTGACGGTTATCGCCCATCATCCAGTAATAATCCATCTTGAAGGTATAGGAAGTTGCAGGCTTGCCGTTGATCAGGATCTGGTCGCCGGTAATCTTCAGGTCGTTACCTTCATAAGCATGGATAATGCGCTCATATAAAGGAATATTCTGTAAATTCAGTTCAATGGTTGTCCCTTTTTTTGGAATCCAGACCGGACCGTAATTATCACGATTCCAATTGAATTTATCGCTGAAAGGGAAAGTCATGCCGTCCCACTGCCCGGCTGGAGATTCCATTATTTCGATAAACTTGACATTGGTGAGCTGGCGAACCTCTTTAGCTTTTTGGGCCGACAACGGCATAATGTATTCACCGTTGGAGAATTGTATCTCACTGCGGGAAACATTCAGAAGTTCAAGCTTTTTCTGGTTAATCGGGGTGCCATCAGTAATAATATGATAATCGAACTGCATGTTTTCGATGGAATCCTGAGCCTTGCCATTCACATAAACCCAGTTATGCCGAACTTCAACGGTATCACCCGGAATTCCGATACACCGCTTGATGAAATTTTCACGGCGGTCGACCGGACGAACCACAATCTTTCCAAAGGCATCTTTATTGTTCAATACTTCCTGCCGGCCATTACGTCGGACCAGACTGTAAAAGCTCTCATTGCTCTGAATTTTGGTACATACGGTATCGCCTTCCGGATAGTTGAACACAATGGGATCATTGTTTTTTACCGTGGTAAAGCCACCCATGCGACGGTAAGGATTGGAAAACCAGGTAACGAACGAATTCTTGTCTTTGGTCAACGGCAAAGTATGCTGAACCAGCGGGAAGGATAGGGGAGTGTTCGGAACCCGCGGACCGTAGCTCACCTTGCTCACAAAAAGATAATCGCCTACCAGCAGTGATTTTTCCATGGATGAGGTAGGAATATTAAAGTTTTGGAATAGAAACAGATTGATAAAGGAAACTGCAATGAGTGCAAATATCAGTGCATCAACCCATTCTACAAATGATGAATTTTTTTGATCGCGTTTCTTCCAGAAGGTCCAGTTGACACGTTTGGTCAGATACATGTCGAAGATAACCGGCAAACCCAGTAACCAGAGGTAATTGCTGAGCCAGATTACCCATAGCAGATAAATAACGGCTACAACACCGAACTTGATGTACTGACTGCGCGGAATGCTTTTAAAGTCTGTTTTCATAATATGTTAAATATTCTGTTCCAATAAATCCTGAATGGTTGTCCGGAAGTCCGGTTAGCTGAAAACCAGATAAGTACCGGTTTTCCAATAATATGGTCCTCCGGTAAAAATCCCCAGTGGCGGGAATCCCTGGAATGGTGGCGGCTATTGCCCAAAACGAAATAGTAATTCTGTTTGAAAGTATAAGTCTCAACGAGCGATCCGTTAATAAATATTTGGTTCTGACGAACATCCAGACGATTCTTCTCATATGCTTCTATAATTCTCTGATAGATACAGAGATTCAGTAAAGTCAGCCGAATGGAATCACCTTTTTTCGGGACAATTACCGGGCCAAAGTTATCACGGTTCCACGGATACCGGGCATCATGCGGGAAAATATTATAATCGCCCTTCCCGGGTTCCATCATATAAGCTGAAACACTGGTGACTTCGGGTCGCTGCCGGACCAGGCTCACCTGATCCGCGCGAAGCGGCAGAAGATATCCCAGGCCGCTTAGTATCTGTACTTCCGAAGGGCCAAGTCCTAGCCGGGTCAGGAAATCCTGCGGCAATTGCCGGTCCCTGACTTCAACCAGGTAATCATACGAAAGATTTACCCCGGGGCCTGATTGTATGGTTATGGTATCGCCTGGCAGACCTTTGCACCGATTAATTTCCGGCGTCCTTCGATCAATCCGGTGATGCTGCAGGATAGTTTTTGGAAGGACAATATTTTCCGATTCTCCCTTCCGTTTCATTGAATAATAACTGATGGATCCCATTCCCGGCAGGGTTGAATCCCCTTCAGGAAAATTGAACGCTAGCAAATCGCCTCTTTTTATCTGATATAAGCCTGACAGCCGGAAGTAGGTGAATGGCATGCGGGGTCCGAAATGGACCTTTGAAACCAGAATGTTATCACCCGGCTGGATCTGAGGCTTACAAGCGGGAGAGTGAATGGTAATGCTATCGACGGCAAGAACCCGTATAATCCAGATGGTGACAATCAGCCAGAGGGTGAGGTTAAGCCAGCCGGGAAAGGATTTTGATGATTTTGGCAGCCAGAAAAGCCATTTTACTTTGCGGGTAATAAACAGATCTATAACAAACAACTCACCGATAAGGATCAGGGGTTGCCTGAAGAAGACAGATAATAAGCTGCATATCAGAGTAAAAGTTGCAAACCAGAACCACCGCATCTTTTATTCGGAATTTTTGTTGTTGATCAGGTCTTTCATGGAAAAGAATCCCTTTCGACCTATGATAAATTCAGCGGCGGAAACTGCTCCGACGGCCATACCTCCCCGGTTGAATGCTTCATGCTTAATGGTGATTTTATCTTCATTTGAGATATATATCACTGAATGTGTGCCGGTTACATTGCCTTCGCGCACACTGGTGATAGTGATTTTATCCCTGGAGGAGATCAAATCCGGTGTCCACCCGGTTATGGTATCATTTTCAGCGATGATCTGTCCGGCAAGGGTAAGGGCAGTTCCGCTGGGAGCATCTTTTTTTCGTGTATGATGAATTTCCTCCATCCTGACTGAATAATCCGGATAAGTGCTCATGAGTTGAGCCAGCCGGGCATTGAGTTCAAAAAACAGGTTTACACCGATGGAAAAGTTGGAGGCATAGAAAAAACTGCCGTTCAATTTCGTGCAGAGTTCCTGCGCCTCATCAAAACGGCTCAGCCAGCCGGTGGTTCCTGAAATAATTGGTACGCCGGCAGTCAGGCAGGCTTCGATGTTCCGGAAAGCCGATTCAGGCCGGGTGAATTCGATCACGGCATCGGCAGTGGTCAGCACCCCGGGAACCAGGTCGGCCTGGTTATTTTCATCAATGATAAAAGCAATACTGTGCTGTTTGGCAAGAGCCACGCGTTCAACCTCTTTGCCCATGTATCCGTATCCGATCAGTCCTAGGTTCATAGAGATAAAAATATAAAAAAAAAGGGAAGTTCGTATAGGAACTTCCCTTTATCTTAATTACTGTGATTCAGTTATTTCGCTGCTGCAACCTGTTTTACTATAGCTGCAAAGGCTTCTGGCTGGTTCATGGCAAGATCGGCAAGAACCTTGCGGTTCAGCTGATAACCACCTTTATTGATCTGACCCATAAATGCTGAATAGGAGATCCCATTTTCATGGCAGGCTGCGTTGATCCTGACAATCCAGAGAGCTCTGAAATGTCTCTTTTTTGTTCTTCTGTCGCGATAAGCATAGCCTAAACCTTTTTCATAGGTGTTCTTGGCTACTGTCCAGACATTACCCCGGGGACCAAAATTCCCCCTGGTTGCTGATAACAGCTTTTTCCGTCTTTTTCTCGCTGCTACTACGTTTACACTTCTTGGCATAATTTTTTCTTTTTTTGAAGGCAGGCGGTGAATTTAATCAACTCTTAAAAGGCTCTGCATTCGGGTTAAACACTTAATCAAACCACTTGGAAAATCCTCATGATCACTTCATTGCAAGCATCAGCTTCACATTGTTCGAGTCGGTCTTGTGAACCAGCCCAAAATAGCCAAGGTTGCGTTTCCGCTTGGTTGACTTTTTGGTGAGAATGTGGCTTTTGTAAGCATGCTTTCTCTTGATTTTCCCAGAGCCAGTCAGCACAAAACGTTTTTTTGCGCTGGCTTTCGTTTTCATTTTCGGCATTTTATATCTAAATTATAAATCACTTTTTCTTTTTCGACGTCAGGATAATAGTCATCCTTTTTCCTTCCAACGTGGGGTTCTGGTCCATTTTACCCCACTCATCCAATTCCAGTGCAAACCTTTGCAGCAATTCTTCCCCGTATTCCTTGAAAAGAATGGATCTGCCCTTGAAAAAAACATAAGCTTTAACTTTGGCTCCTTCCTCCAGGAATTTTTTGGCATGATTCAATTTGAAATTGAAATCATGGTCATCCGTCTGAGGGCCAAAGCGTATCTCTTTTACAACAATCTTGGTTTGCTTGGCTTTCAGTTCCTTCTGCTTCTTTCGTTGCTGATACAGGAACTTACTATAGTCCGTTACCTTACAAACCGGAGGATCCGCACTTGGGGAGATCTCAACGAGATCAAGTTCAAGACCCTCAGCTATCTTTAAGGCCTCCTGCAGGCTGACGATTCCTACAGTTTCAACATTTTCCCCGACAACACGAACTACACGGGCACGAATTTCTTCATTGATTCTGAACTTTTCCCGCAGCTCATCTCTCTTACGGGGTGCCCACTTAGGTTTTGTCTGATTAATAGCTATATCCTCCTGATTTATTAATATTCTTTCTTCCTTCAGCGTTTGTGTGGAGACAGATAGTTATCTGTCTCTACGAAGAGTTTCGTCAATCTCTTTATTTATCAATTCTACAAATTCTTCCGGTTTCATACTGCCCAAATCACCCTGGCCCTGTTTCCGGACTGATATCGTACCTTCGGTTTCCTCTTTTTCACCGACGATAAGAAGGTAGGGAATCCGCTTTAACTCGTTATCCCTGATCTTTTTACCGATTTTCTCACTGCGGTCGTCAATCAGGGTGCGAATATCGGAATTATTTAGCAATTTCAAAACACCTTCGGCGTAATTCTGGTACTTTTCGCTGATTGGCAGAACGATAGCCTGATCCGGAGTGAGCCAGATCGGAAACTTACCTGCGGTATGTTCAATCAGTACAGCAACAAACCGTTCCATGGAACCGAAAGGAGCGCGGTGAATCATGACCGGCCGGTGCTTCTGATTATCTTGTCCAATATACTCAAGTTCAAATCGTTCCGGTAAATTGTAATCCACCTGAATAGTACCTAACTGCCATTTCCGGCCGATGGCATCCTTGACCATAAAGTCGAGTTTCGGTCCGTAGAAAGCTGCTTCACCAGTGACTATCTGTCCGGTAAGACCCTTTTCTTTTGTTACCTCTATGATGGCTTGTTCTGCTTTATTCCAGTTTTCATCGGAACCGATGTATTTTTCCGGGGTATTGGGATCGCGCAAAGAAATCTGACTGGTAAAGTCTTTAAAATCAAGTGTTTTAAAGATGTACAACACGATATCGATCACTTTGGAGAACTCTTCCTTGATCTGGTCGGGCCGGCAGAAAATATGTGCATCATCCTGGGTAAACCCTCTTACCCGCGTTAATCCATGAAGCTCACCACTTTGCTCATAACGATATACTGTGCCAAATTCAGCGAGCCGAACAGGCAGATCCTTATAGGAGCGTGGTTTGTGGCGGTATATTTCACAATGATGCGGGCAGTTCATCGGTTTGAGCAGGAATTCCTCGCCTTCAACCGGAGTATGAATAGGCTGGAAGGAGTCTTTCCCATATTTTGCATAGTGTCCTGAGGTCACATACAACTCTTTCTGTCCGATATGGGGTGTCATAACACCTTCATAACCATATTCCTTCTGGATTTTTTTCAGAAAGCTCTCGAGCCGTTCGCGTAAGGCGGCACCTTTCGGCAGCCATAACGGCAATCCGCTTCCGACTCTTGTACTGAAAGTAAACAATTCGAGATCGCGGCCGATTTTCCGGTGGTCCCTCTTTTTAGCTTCCTCAAGCAAAACAAGATATTCATCCAGCATGCTTTTTTTTGGGAAGGTGATGCCATAAATCCGGGTAAGCTGTTTTCTTTTTTCATCACCGCGCCAGTAGGCTCCGGCCAGACTTACCACCTTAATGGCCTTGATGGGGGAGGTATCCGGTAAATGAGGCCCGCGGCAAAGGTCGGTGAAGGATCCGTGCTTATATAAAGTAATGGTTCCGTCCTCCAGGTCGTTGATCAATTCCACCTTGTATTCATCCCCTTTGGCGGAAAAGAGTTCCAGTGCTTCTTTTTTGGTAATATCTTCACGGTTATAGGTTGATTTCCGGGCCGCCAGTTCGATCATTTTGGCTTCGATATCAACGAGTTCATTCTCGGAAAGGACTTTTTCGCCCAGATCGACATCATAATAGAAACCGTTTTCAATAGCCGGTCCGATGCCGAATTTGGTTCCGGGATACAGATTCTCAATGGCTTCGGCCATCAGATGAGCGGAGGAATGCCAGAAAGCATGCTTTCCCTGGGCATCATCCCATTTATGTAAGCGGATTGAAGAGTCAGTGTTGATTGAACGGGTAAGATCCTGGACTTCATCGTTAACGGTAATGGCGAGGACCTCTTTAGCCAGCTGAGGACTAAGACTTTGAGCGATCTCCAGCCCGGAGGTTCCGGCAGGGTATTCCTTGATACGTCCGTCGGGAAAAGTAATATTGATCATAGCAGAACGATTTGACGAAGTTAGTGGTGTGATAAAACCCCCGGTCTGAAGTCAGGGGTTACTGATGAAAATCAATTGGGAATCAGTAACTCCGGACTTCAGACCGGGGGTCTTTTCGAGTGGTGCCCAGAACAGGACTCGAACCTGCACATCCTTGCGAATACTAGTCCCTGAAACTAGCGCGTCTACCACTTCCGCCATCTGGGCGTTTTCAAAAAGAACGACTCGTGCCCAGGACAAGAATCGAACTTGCACAACCTTACGATTACATGGCCCTCAACCATGCGCGTCTACCATTTCCGCCACCTGGGCTTCGGGTGTGCAAAGATAAATAATTTTCTTTATTTCCAAAGCCTAAGTAAATCTTGTACCTGATTCGAACGGATTTCACTGCCCGAAAGTTTGTAATCCAATGCCAGCCTGGTAAGGCATATCTTTATGAAGTCGGGGTTTGTTCTTGGTTTATAGTATTTTGGATCCAGCGGAAGGGTCTGTTTTATCAGGAAATTGGTGATGTCATTTCGTGAATGCAGGGATCCATTATCTGACGGATTGATGTAAAAAAGTACTCCAAAGAGGTCCGGATTGGCATTTTCCTGAGGAATCAGGGGCATATCCACGTAGGCTAAAATGGGATATTCTGGCATTTCAACCACATAGACCGGCATTTCCAGCTCCTGACCGATTATTGCATATAACAGATTTAGCGAGTGTTCGTTAGCATTTCCGGTTTCAATAGTTCGGTTAATAAAGTTGTTGCCTGGTGACTCCGGGTGGTTCTCGTTCAGCTTGATTTTATTGTTTGCATAGAGGAGTGTGTCCATGATCCGGACCTTTTCAATTGCCGTAAGTATATCTGAAATCTCCAGCCATATTTCATCCCGAAAAGGTTTAAGCAAAAGGGTGAATTGTTCCAGACTCATGTCGGGGAACTGGTAACGCACCATAAGCCAGGCGCCTTCAAGCAAACGCGGCACCGGACTGGTTATCCACGCAGCTAGCTCAAATTTTAGCTGATCGAATTGCAAGGTCTTGATAATAAGTTCAATACGTTCATAAAGCAATGGCGACATCGCCTTTCTGGCAGCAAATTCCAGTTCGGGTAGCATAATGTACCCCATCTGCAGTATCTTTTGGCTTACCGCCTCGAAAATCATTTCATCAGGATCGTCGAGTAATTTGATCAGAGATTCACCTGTCAATGTTTCCATAATTGGTAATGGAGTTCAAAGTATTCGAAATTAATGAATTCATGTCAGAACTATAATCTGAGAGGAAACTTCCGGTCATACGGTTTGCGATGATGAGGCATACTGTGAGGGCATGATGGTTCAATAATTCAGCCAGACCGTATAATGCCGAAGATTCCATCTCGAAATTTGTCATGCGGAGCGGCCCGAAACGGAAGGCTTGCAGGCGCGCATTCAGATCGGGCACAGCGAGCGGTGCCCTGAGCTGCCTGCCCTGGGGTCCGTAAAAGCCATGTGCGGCAACCGTAATGCCCTGGGTGCTGAAGGTTTCAGTCAGCCTGATCAGCCTGTCAGAGGCCCTGGTTGCATAAGGCATCGGTAATTGATCCGGCCAGTTGACCGCTTCGGCGAAAGCACGTTCAAACGATTGCCGTTCCGGATCCGGTTTGCGGAGATAGTATCTCATCAGACCATCCAGTCCGAGCGACCATGCTGAGGATACAGCCGTTCCTGCCGGCAGGTCAGGTTGCAACGATCCGGATGTTCCGATCCTGAAAAAATTCAGTGAACGGTGAACCGGATGATCTGTGCGCATTTTCAGATCGATATTTGCAAGAGCATCCAGTTCATTTACAACAATATCGATATTGTCCGTTCCGATCCCGGTACTCAGCACGGTAATTTTCGTATCGTGATGGTAACCCGATATGGAAACAAATTCCCGGTTGGCTGCAAGCCTTTCTACACGTTCAAGATGCCGCCCAACCATATCAACTCTGCCGGGATCTCCGACCAGAATGATATTATCGGAAATCTGCCCGGGTAAAAGATTCAGGTGAAATATGCTGCCGTCACTATTAAGGATCAGTTCAGATTCGCTGTAATTGCTCATTTTTTAAGATAATAGAACGAACTAAAATACACAATGGAAACAGATGAACCCTCAAGGGTTGAACCTTTTTTCTAATTTTATCGCCAAATTGACAAATTATAGATTGCTATGATTCAAAGAATTCAAACGATTTACCTGCTGATCAGCCTGATCGCCTGGAGTTTTCTGTTTTTCAGCCCGTTTGTAGGATTCACTGACGAAGCCGCAGGGGCCTGGAAACTTTTTGCCGGCGGGATAAAAGAAGCTGAATCGGGGAAGACGGTTCTGGCAACTGTTCCGATGATGGTATTATTCGGACTGGTTGAGCTACTTGCCCTTGTTGCAGTTTTGACCTATAGCCGCAGGGCCCTTCAGCTGAGGGTAACCGTGCTGAATATGATGCTTCAGGTTTTGTCGTATGGAATTATTGCCCTGTATGCCATTCAAGGTAAGAATATGCTCCATGCAGAACCCGGCTTGCTCTTCTTTTCAGCCATGCCGCTTATTGCAGCCATCTGCAGTTTTCTGGCCTTCAGGGGTATCCGGCGCGATATCCTGCTGCTCAGGGGTTTGGACCGGCTGAGATAAGCATTTACCTAATATCTCTCGCTAAACCTGGGGTTTACAACATTGTTGTAGATGGAACCGAAAGTGTAGGAAAATCCAATTTTCAAGGAGTAATCATAAGAGGATGCAATCTGTTTCTGCTTTAGAAGGATCTCCGCTTCGGTAGCTCCCCCTTTGGTCAGTGCCAGCTGATCATGTATGATGGCGGCATCGCCGGAGATGCTGAGCGACAGTCCTTTAAAGATCCGGAAATAGAACCCTGCCCACATGCGCAAGCTATTTTTCGACAGGTCGTGAAGGTAGTTTGATCCCTGCATGGATAGGTTAATACTTCCCCAGGGCTGCCGGAAATCAGCGGCTACCGACAATTGATGGCTGAATAGCCCTTCTTCCATCTTATTATAAATGGTTGAGTCCTGATAGAATACGTATCCATAACCCACGCGGTACTGAAACCGGATTTGCTTGCGGTTGGATTCGAAATAGGGGAATATGTTATATTCAATAGCTGGAGCTAATGATGTGCTTAACCGGGTATTTCCATAAGAACTCGAATAAATGCCTGCCCGTGCACCGGCCGACCAGTGGTCGTTGATGCTTTTTACAGTAAGGTTCCTGACTGAAAAACTGGTTTTGGAGGAAATGTACTCTTCTCCGTCATACCGGTATTTGTTATCGCTCTGGTCATAGCTTGCCCCAAAATCTACTTTCCAATCGGGGGTGATCTTACGGGCGCCGATATCTGATTCGGAACTCAGACTGGAGTAAGATTCCTGCTCTTCGAGCTGTCCGGTTACCCTGACATCAAAAACCCAGCTTTTCCAATTGTCTTCCACCACCTGATCCTCAGTTATCTTGCCCATGCTATCATTGTATTGAATCGATAACCCTTCCATGAGCGGGGTGGTTGCCACGAATTTCATCAGTCCGAATGAAATCATACGCGTATAGCCTTTGCGTGTTTTATCGCTCGTTTCATCGGGAGATGAAGTATAAATGGTTTCCTCGTTAACACCATCAAATTCCTTGAGCCCGATAAAATTCATGCGGTACTCAATTCCTCCTGATCCGGTTGACTGGCGGGTAATAAGCAGATGGACCTGCGCTTCACTCCGGTCACGCACATAATTGATATAAGGGATTTCACGCCTGACAAAATCAATATCACAACGCTGGCAGTCAACATATACTTTTAACGCCTGCTGCCTGATATTTACAGCCGATGGCTGCGCCCGGGCAAATACAGGTACCAGAGCAATAAGCAGGACGAAAAAGGAGGAAGCAAGCAAACTTGATCTCATAGGTTGACAATTTGCCTGCGAAAGTACGGAACAGCCTTTATTTACGGGTAGTCCGGTAGTTAAAAAAAGTTAATTCAGCCGATCATTAATGAATCTCCAGATGCTCCTGGTCTGTGACTTTTTCACAATACCTGCATTTCAGGGCGACAGGACTTTTTAAAACCACTTCAAAGCGCGTAATCATCTGCTCGTGATTGCTTATACATTTGGGATTCATGCATTTGGCAATCCCGGTTATTTCATCCGGAACGATAACCACCCGTTTCTCAATCACTTCATAATCACGGATGATATTCAGCTTGGCGTCAGGAGCCACTAAGGCGATCTTGTTGATATCCTCATCTTTAAAGAAAATCTCAGCTACCTTTATAATGGCTTTCTTTCCCAGTTTCTTGCTTTCAAGATTAAATCCGAAAGTTACCTGCTGGTCGATTTTGTTCAAGCCTAAAATATTGATGACGGAGAACAGGCTTTTTGACGGAATATGGTCAATGACGGTGCCATTTTTTATTGCATTGACTTTCAGTTCTTTTTTGGTTTCCATGGTTACAGGGATTTTACTTGACACCTAATATTTTAGAAATAATCGCCATTCTGGTAAACACTCCGTTCCGGGCCTGGTCGAAATAATAGGCTTTCGCATTGGAGTCAACATCATAATTAATCTCGTTCACCCGTGGCAGCGGATGCAATATCTTCATATTCGGTTTGGTATTGGCCAGCATGGAGTTACGAAGAATATAAACGTTCTTGACTTTTTCATATTCAAGAGGATCGGAAAAGCGTTCCTTCTGAACCCTGGTCATATATACAATATCCGCATCATCCATATTATCGCCGAGATCCTTATATTCATGGTATTCGATACCTTTTTCATCCAGGAGGGTTTTGTATTCCTGAGGCATTTTGAGCTCTTCCGGAGCGATGAAAATGAAAACCGGGTTGAAGTTCGAGAGGGCAATCAGAAGTGAATGGACCGTACGGCCGTATTTAAGGTCGCCGATCATGCAGATCTTCAGGTTTTCAAGCTTTCCCTGTGTTTTGCGGATGGAATACATATCCAGCAGAGTCTGGGTAGGGTGCTGGTGGGCGCCATCTCCTGCATTGATAATGGGAACCGGTGAAACTTCGCTTGCATATTTTGCGCTGCCTTCCAAAGGATGGCGCATAACAATGAGATCGCTGTAGTTGGAAACGGTGAGAATGGTATCCTTCAGGGTTTCGCCTTTGGAAGTACTGGAAGATGCCGAATCTGAAAAACCGATTACTCTACCTCTCAAGCGGTTAACTGCTGATTCGAAACTCAGACGGGTGCGGGTGGAAGGTTCGAAAAACAAGGTTGCAACCACATGACCGCTTAAAATATTCTGATTTGGTTTTTTTTCAAACTCAGCTGCAAGATCCAGGATCTGCAGCATCTCATCCTGATTGTAATCAGTTATGGATACCAGGCTTCTGTTTTTCATAGGTGGTGACAGTTTGTTAATCGAAGTTTGGTAAAATTAAGGGAACGGAGAGAGTTCCCGCAATTTCCGGCAAATTTATTATCAGCATTTTATTCACTATCTTCCAATTTAGCTTCAACTAATTCAATACGATTGAGTTGGCTGATCAGATGCCCGGAACTTCCTTCCCGGATGCTGATTACCATTTTGCAGTCGAGGGCAAATTCCTGCTTTTGGATATCAGCCCTGGAATCCTTAATGATCTTCATGACATCATTCATAGCCGGATACTGAAACAGGATGGTGATCTGGCTGTTGAAGGTCTTTTCAATGGTGACTGCAGCTGCCAGGCTCTCCTTCGCCGCCGTCCGGTATGCATTGATGAGCCCACCCACGCCAAGCAGGATACCCCCGAAATACCGGATCACCACAATGAGGATATTGGTGAGGTCGTGCGACTGGATTTGTCCCAAAATCGGCTTTCCCGCTGAATTCGCCGGCTCACCGTCGTCATTCACCCGGTAACAGGTATCGCCCTGTCCGATACGATAGGCATAACAATGATGACGGGCATCATGATATTCCTTGCGCAGTGTGGCCAGAATTTCCTTAACCTCATCAACCGATTCCACCGGATAGGCCCTGGCGATGAACCGGCTTCCTTTATCCTTGAACAGACCTTCAGAAGGGGCTTGAATGGTTTTGTAGGTATCGTCCATATCGGTTTACCGCGATACCACCATTCTCCTTGTAATCCGTGATTCTCCTGAGCGCAGGGTGTAAAAATATATTCCGGCTTCCAATCCGGAGTTGCTGATGGTTATAATATGTTTACCCGCCGGTTTGGCACCTTCTTCCATCATCTGAACCGTTTTGCCTGTAACATCCCTGATCTCAATGCTTACCACTGCTGGTTTTGCAAGAGAAATCTCAAACCGGGTTTCAGCTGAGAATGGATTCGGATAGTTTTGTCCAAGGGAATTTTCAATTTCTGATGCGGGTATTCCGTCAATGAGATTCTCATGGTTATTGATGTTCAGCCTGATCATTTTATTAAACGATGATCCATTGGACCAGTTGTTGTTATAGTTCTCGAATCCCCATTGTTTATCGAAAGAACCCGGATAAGATTTGGTACTGCCCAGCCAGAATGCATTTTTACGGTTGATGAGATTTTCAGTAGTGATGTAGGTCCAGAATTGCACGGCTGCCAGATATCTTTTTCCTGCCTTTAGTTTTTCACCCTGGCCATCCAGAGATAATGGCAGATTCACCCAGCCTTTTTTCAGCATGGCGGAGTCAACAGTCACCAGGTCGGAATTCAGTAATTCGATCATAGTTGGCTGTTCTTCACCGGTTTGAATGATTTCCATGAGAACAAACCGGAAATCGGCCCCTAAATTGGCTTTTGAAATGTAAGCAGAGATGGAACTGGCTTCACAATCGGCCACCGGGTTGAATTCCGTGCCCATCAGGTCTCCTTCATGTGTATATTGATAATAATCCCTCCAGGGGCTCTCATCGGCTTCACTTACATCCGGCGTTCTGGCAAATACGCTGTCGGTAACATGGAAGTACCAGGATTTACGGTTATTTCCGGGTTCCTGATCCGTTTGATCTGACTCCATACTCAAAACCATCTCATAGTGGCCATAATCCGATGGGGTATAAGTCGAGTTAATCAACAAAGTATCAGCAGGATCTCCAAAATACCGGTAGGATAGGGGGGCAGAACTTTCTTTGAATTGAGATACGCCATTTTTCAGAATTTCTGCCTGAAAACGGATGTTCGTCTGCTCGAGGTCACCATAGTTTACTACCGCGGCTTCGAATAATCCGATCGGCAAAATCTGGGTTTTGGGCATCATGTAGCAGAATCCGGCAACGGCATCCGGATTGTTATCAACCAGCTGAACCTGCGAATAGTTCATTTTGAGGTCGTAATCCCAGCCCTCTTTCAGGGTAATATCGTCGAGCATCCAGAAATAAAGCATGGAGCCCGACCAGGTAATTTTAATGATCACCGCCGGTTGATTGGCAGCCACATCAGAAAGGTTGACAGAAAGATGTGCAACCTGGTTGTTATGTAGATTCAATGTGTTGATTCCCCTCGCAGTACCCATTTTCAGATCAAACTCGGCCCAATGGGCCCCGTTGTCGTTCGAAACTTCAATCACCATTCTGGGGGTGTTAAAATACTTGAACATCTGCTGCATGCTTAAAATCACCGAGGGGTGCGTGCTGAAGTCCATTACCGGCAGGGTGATGGAACTGTTGGCATAAAGCATTTCGCCATATGGCTTTCCCGCATTCAGGTAATCCAGGTCGATCGCGAGAAATCCGTTATTCCGGGTTTCCGAATTGAGAATGTACCCTCCGTCGCGACGGGCAAACGGACCCTGCATGCTGTCCTTGGTCCAGTTCCATACGAAACCGTTATCATCGGCCGAAAGGTCTTCGATTTTCCATCCGGGAGGTGCAGTCCAGCCTTTTGCATCGGCCGGGTTTTCCCAATTGAAATGTTCTTCCCAGAATACCTGACCGTTTCCTTTTAACCGGTGTGTTTGAGCAAAGGAAGTTGCTCCTGTTAAGCATATTACAATTAAAAGTACAAGTTTTTTCATGACTGAATTTTTTACGAAAATACTAAAAATATTTTGTAAGAATGCCGTGAAAGGCACTCCGAAGGGTCAATGGTTTCTGGCAAAAACAGAGGGTGATACACCCGTTTTTTCCTTGAAGAGCCGGCTGAAATAGTGGATCGACTCAAATCCAAGGTCATAGCTGATCTCCTTTATACTTTTGCCCGAATTGGTCAACATATCCCGCGCCAAAATTATCTTCAGTTGCATCTGATATTGCAACGGCGACACGCCTGTATACTTTTTAAACATCCTGCGGAAATACGTGTAGCTGATGTTGTTACTGGTTGCAAAGCAGGTCATGTCCAGATTTTTGGCTACATCTTTTCGCATGATAAAGCAGGCTTCTTCAATGATTGCCTTAATCGGTTTTCCTGAAAAACCCTTTTGTTTTTCAAACGCCACAATTGTTCCGAGTATCTTGATTACCAATCCGGAGGCGATTTGTTGAAATCCGGGTTGCTCATGCTTCACCAGGTCCAGAATCTTCAGATAGGTATCCAGAACATCTTCCTTGTTTCCAATATGTATAACAGGTTGTGCAGCTGTAAACTGACTGCAAAGCATCAGTTTCTGGGCCATGCTCCCGTTGAAACCGATATACATCTCGGTCCAGCCCGTGGTTTTCAGCGGCCGGTATCGGTGCCATTCGCCGGGAAATGTAATCATGAGCGATCCCGGTCCTACCCGGAATTGGCCGAAACTGTTTTCATAGGTGCCGGCGCCGTCAATGATATAATTGATCTGATACTCCATTAGCCGCCGTCCTTCTTCCCAGGTATAGTAATATCCTGCGGGATGATTCTGAGAGGGATAGGGATTGCCGGCCGGTACGGTAAAGGTGCCGGCAGTCTTCAGAAACAATCCCCAGTCGAGATCTTCCTCACTGGTGGCAAGATATTTGAAAAATTCCTCCATTTTGTGTCAAAATGTGCAAATAATAATTCATTATCTGCATTGATATTACTCATATAAGGGATTATGTTTGATTGCTTGCTCTCATATGATAATGCCAAAAATATCAAATATTCACAAGCTCTAAAATAAAATACATAGAACATGAACGCATTGCTGGGAGTTATTTTTCATTCCATCGGAGGTTTTGCTTCCGGGAGTTTCTACATGCCTTTCAATAAGGTGAAAGGATGGGCCTGGGAAAGTTATTGGATCATAGGGGGTTTGTTCTCCTGGCTGATTGTTCCGCCTTTGGCTGCCTGGCTCACAGTGCCGGGATTTGCGGAAATCATCCGCGCCACATCCGGACAGATCATATCGATCACGATAGTGATGGGTTTGTTATGGGGTGTTGGCGGATTAACCTACGGTCTGGGGGTCAGATATCTGGGCATGTCGCTTGGTAATTCGATCACCCTGGGGTTATGCTCGGCTTTCGGTGCCCTGATCCCGTCAATCTATTATACCATTAATCCTACCGTCGGTAAAATTTCGTTCACCGATATGCTGAGCCATTCCGGCGGGCAACTCGTTTTGATTGGTGTGGTTATTTGCCTGGCTGGTATTGCGATTACCGGGAAAGCCGGGATGATGAAGGAGCGGGAAATCGCCGGAAACGGATCGAGGCCCGCCGATCAGGAGTTCAATATCGTCAAGGGTTTGATCATTGCGATCATATCAGGGGTGTTAAGTTCATTTTTTAATTTCGGTATCGAGGCCGGAAAACCAATGGCCGAAGCCGCAGTGGCTGCCGGATTCAATCCGCTGTTTCAGAACAATGTAACCTTTGTAGTATTGTTATGGGGAGGGCTCACCACCAATCTGGTATGGACTACCATTCTGAATCTGAAGAACCGGACCTACGGTAACTTTGTCGATAAAACCAAGCCGCTGTTCAACAATTATTTCTTTGCTGCCCTCGCCGGTACCATGTGGTTTATGCAGTTCTTCTTTTATGGAATGGGCGAGAGTAAACTGGGTAACGGCGCCAGTTCCTGGATCCTGCATATGTCGACCATTATCCTGACTGCCAACATGTGGGGCGTTTACCGGAAAGAATGGAAAGGCGTTTCATCAAAAACCATTCGCACTTTTATCATCGGCATCGCTGTACTGATGATATCCGTATTTATCGTAGGTATCGGTAACTATAAAAGCTAAATTATTATGAATAAAACAGAATTGACAGAAAAAGCTTTTGCCATTGCGCGGGAGCAATATGCCGCACTGGGTGTGGATGTTGACAAAGCACTGGCAGGAATGAATGATATTACCCTTTCGCTGCATTGCTGGCAGGCTGATGATGTTGGAGGATTTGAAGTTCCCGATGCTGCCCTTTCAGGGGGTGGAATTCAGTCGACCGGAAATTATCCCGGCAAGGCAACTACCATTAGTCAGATGCGAAAGGACCTTGAAAAGGTATTGTCTTTATTGCCAGGTAAATACCGGTTAAATCTTCATGCCTTATATGGTGATTTTGGCGGAAAATTGGTCGACCGCGATCAGATTGAACCCGAACATTTTCAATTCTGGATCGATTGGTGCAAGGTGCAGGGCATCGGTATGGATTTTAATCCCTCATTCTTTTCACATCCGAAAGCACAGGATGGATTTACCTTGTCGTCAAAAGATGAAGGGATCCGCCTGTTTTGGGTTGAACATCTGAAAAAATGCCGGAAAATAGCGGCTGAGATGGGAAAACAGCTTGGATCACCCTGTGTGATGAACATCTGGATTCCCGACGGATCAAAGGATATTCCAGTCGACCGCAATTCCTACCGGGTAATTCTCAAAAAATCTCTGGATGAAGCCCTTTCGGTGAAATACCCGAAGGAATATCTGAAAGATGCGCTGGAAAGCAAATTGTTTGGTATTGGCGCTGAATCCATGACGGTTGGATCCCATGAATTTTATATGGGCTATGCCATAAAAAATAATTTGCTGCTTTGTCTGGACAATGGCCACTTTCATCCCACCGAGCAGGTAGGGGATAAAATATCCTCCTGTTTGCTTTATGTTGATGAATTGCTCCTTCACCTGACCCGACCGATCAGATGGGATTCCGACCATGTGGTTACGCTGAATGAAGATGTTCAGCTCATTGCATCGGAGATAATCCGCAACGGATTCCTGAAAAGGGTGAATATCGGCCTCGATTTTTTTGATGGTTCCATTAATCGTCTGGGCGCCTATGTGGTTGGTTCGAGGGCTGCAAAAAAAGCATTTATGATTGCGCTTCTGGAGCCGTCTGAAAAGCTGAAGGAATACGAGGAAAAGGGACAGAATTTTGAACGGCTGGCACTGATGGAGGAGCTGAAAACCAAACCTTTTGGAGCTGTTTGGGATTATTATTGCCTGAAAAGCGGGGTTCCGGTTGCGCAGGATTTTATCGCCGAGGTTCAGGAATATGAGAATAATGTATTGAACAAGAGATGAAACCATGAAAAAGACCGGATTTTGGTCAGTTCTGCTGATCCTCATAACTGCAATATTAACAAGTAGTTATAGTCAATCAGACGTTTTTGCCCGGAAACAGGTGACCCCTGTAAAGATCATCTGGTTATCGGATAGCACGGGAACCTTCATTAAAAATCCGGAATATCTCCTGGGTCAGGGAAACGGACAGGCTGATCTGTCAGATTCAAGGCTTTCCTATCTCATTAATACTCCTGAACATAAGGCCGGATTGATACTCGATTTCGGTGCAGAGCTGCAGGGTGCGATTCAAATCATTACCGGGATAACGGGAGGTAAAACACCGGTCAGGGTAAGGATCCGGCTGGGTGAGTCGGTATCGGAAACGATGTCATCGGTTGGGGAGGGTAATACGGCCACCAACGACCATGCCATGCGCGATTTCGAGATCACTTTGCCCTGGCTGGGGAAAATTGAAACCGGGAATTCCGGATTCCGGTTTGCCCGGATCGACCTGCTCGGTGATAAAGCTACAGCATGCCTGAAGGAAATCAATGCCATCTCCGTTTACCGCGATATACCCTACCTGGGCAGTTTTACCTGCAATGATGAGCTGTTGAATAGGATATGGCACACAGGGGCCTATACGGTTCATCTGAATATGCAGGAGTTCCTGTGGGACGGGATCAAGCGCGACCGCCTGGTTTGGGTGGGAGATATGCATCCTGAGTGCAGTACCATTCTCTCAGTTTTCGGCCACAATGAAGTGATCCCGAAGAGTCTGGATCAGGTGCGTGATATTACTCCGGTATCCGAGTGGATGAACGGTATCAGCTCCTATTCGATGTGGTGGGTGATCATTCACCGGGATTACTATCAATACACCGGCGACAGGAATTATCTCAGTCAGCAAAAGGATTATCTGGCCGCATTACTGCGAAAATTTTGCTCCATGGTGGATGAAAACGGGGTGGAAAAACTCGATGGACACCGGTTCCTCGACTGGCCCAGCAGTCCGGATAGTAAAGCCGTAGATGCCGGCTATCAGGGACTTCTTCTGGTGACACTTCGTGCGGGAGCTGAATTATGCTCTGTTTTGGGCGACACTGAAACATCAGATCTGTGCAAGAGTAAAATCAAGTTAATGTCGGCGGTGAAATTCAGGGATGTCACCTCCAAACAGGCTGCAGCATTGCTCAGTATGGCTGATCTGATGCCATCCAAAGAGGCCGACCGGATACTCTCAGCCGGAGGGGCAAAAAATGTATCTACTTTTTACGGATTTTATATGCTGCAGGCGAAAGCCAAAGCGGGAAGCTACACTGACGCGCTGAATCTGGTGCGTGAATACTGGGGCGGCATGCTAAGCCTGGGAGCAACCACTTTCTGGGAGGATTTTGATACCGATTGGTTGAAAAATGCTTCCCGGATAGATGAAATGCCCAATGATAAACAGGTGGATGTACACAGCACTTATGGAGGATTTTGTTATACGGGTCACCGGCACAGTTTCTGTCATGGATGGGCCTCAGGACCAACCCCATGGCTCACTCAGACAGTACTTGGAGTGGAGATCCTGGAACCAGGGTGCCGGAAGATCAGCATCGAGCCTCATCTGGGCGACCTGAAGTGGGCGGAAGGCAGTTTTCCTACACCACTGGGAGTAGTAAAGATCCGGCACGACAAACAGCCTGACGGCAAAATCAAGACCAGCTATACAGCTCCCCAGGGGGTACAGGTGGTTTTAAAAACACAGTAGTATTTAATTTTACCACAATAGGCACAATAGGTCACATAGGTTTATTAATTATCTATAAATTGAAATCTAATGTGTTCTATTGTGCCTAATGTGGTTAACAATTCTCCAAATGAAGCACTTATCAGGTTTTGGGCTCGGGCTGGCCGCGGTTATTATTGCCTTGACCAGCATGGTCAGTTGTTCCGGTAAAGACAAACTCTCGGCCGGACAATTTAAGAATATCAAATCGGGATTCGTAACCCCTGCAGATACCAATAAAGTGTGGTGCTACTGGTACTGGCTCAATGATGATATTTCGAAGGAAGGGGTAACCAAAGACCTGGAATCCATGAAGGAGGCCGGAATTGGCGGAGCCTTTATTGGAAATATCAATCCCGCTGAGGTTAACGGAAAGATCCCGCTGTTTTCGGATCAGTGGTGGGAAATCATGGTTCATGCCGTAACCGAAGGAAAGAGACTGGGAGTGGATATCGGCATGTTCAATTGTCCGGGCTGGAGCCAGTCGGGCGGACCGTGGGTGAAGCCGGAAATGGCCATGCGGCATCTCACTTTCTCCGAAACCAGGGTAAAAGGAGGATCTCAGGTCACAGTATCCCTGCCCAAACCAAACGAGTTCTTTCAGGATGTATATGTTTTGGCTATCCCGGATAATGGAGATAAATACAAGACCATCAGCTATTCCGGGAATCAATTGAAAATGACTTCCCAGCAGGAAATGGGTTCTGTTGAACTCGCTGCTTCCGGGTCCATCCGGGCCAATACCATCCTGCTGTATCCTTCAAAATCGCAGTTAAGAACTGAATGTGAATTATTTGCGATGGTTAACGGAGAATTTAAATCCATAAAAACCTTCCTTTATGATCGAAGCAACAGCGGGGTAAATGTGGGTCCCGATCGGTTTGGACCAGTTGTGGCAGCTTTGCCGGATGTGGAATCGGGGAAATTCAGACTGGTGTTTAAAAATCTGAACAGCAACGATATAAAAACCGGATTCGACAGAATTGTTATAACTGAAGAAGTGCTTTTAGAAAATTACGTAGAGAAAGCCCTTGGAAAAATGCATCCTACACCGCTTCCTTACTGGGGCACCTATTTGTGGGACCTGCAGGAAAACAGCACGGTTTCGAATCAGGGGATAGCTGAAAATCAGATTATTGACCTTTCAGGTTTCATGGATAAGGATGGAAAGCTGAATTGGGACGCCCCTCAGGGGGACTGGACCCTCATGCGTTTTGGAATGACGCCAACCGGGACCATGAATTCACCGGCCGCCCCGCAGGGTAAGGGATATGAAATAGATAAGGCCAACGTGGAGCTGATCCGGTACCATTTTAATAATTACATGGCTGAAATATTGAAGCGGATTCCGGCTGAAAGCCGCTCTGCTCTTAAGTATGTGATTGCCGATAGCTATGAAATGGGATCGCAGAACTGGACCGACGGTTATGCTGAGCGCTTCAGCAAGTGTTATGGATATGATGCGAAAAAGTATTTTCCGGTTCTCTCTGGCCGAATTGTCGGGAGTGTTGAGGAATCTGAGCGGTTTTTGTGGGACCTGAGGCGTGCTGTGGCGGATGATGTTGCCTATGAATATGTTGGGGGGCTGCGTAAAATCAGCAATGAAAATAACCTGCAGATCTGGCTCGAAAATTATGGACACTGGGGCTTTCCATCTGAATTTCTGATATATGGGGGCCAGTCAAACCTGGTGGGAGGGGAATTCTGGAATGAAGGGGAACTGGGGAACATTGAATGCAAGGCATCCTCCTCGGCTGCTCATATTTACGGAAAACCGAAAACTTCGGCGGAATCGTTCACCGCAGCCGGAAACGCGTACCTGAGATATCCGGCCCTGTTGAAGCGCCGCGGCGACTGGTCGTTTACCGAAGGAATCAACCATGTTGTGGTTCATGTGTATATCCACCAACCCGACGACAGTAAAATGCCCGGGGCGAATGCCTGGTTCAGTACGGAATTCAATCGCCATAACACCTGGTTTAAGCAGAGCAAGGTATGGTTTGATTATGAAAGACGCTGTCAGCATATGCTGCAGCAGGGAAAATATGCGGCCGATGTGTGCTATTTCATTGGAGAAGATGCACCTAAAATGACCGGGACCCGTGTTCCGGAATTGCCGGCCGGGTATTCGTATGATTATATCAATGCGGAAGTGATACTTGACCGGCTAACCGTTCAGGATGGCCGTTTTGTGCTGCCCGATGGCATGTCGTACCGGATCATGGTTCTTCCTCCGCTTAAAACCATCCGTCCGGAACTGCTCGAAAAAATCAGCAGTCTGGTAAACGCGGGCGGTATAATTCTCGGACCCAAGCCGGAAAAATCCCCAAGTTTAAAAGGCTATCCAGCTTGCGATCAACAGGTTAAAAAGTTATCCGATGAACTCTGGGGTGAAAATGTAACCGAAAACATGTCCAGAGGAGTAGGACAGGGGTTTGTATTAAGCAATATGGACATGAAGCAGGCGCTGGAATTTGTGAAAGTTCCGGCCGATTTTAACCCCGAAGGAAAATATCCGGTATTATGGACACACCGCACCTTGCCGGGAATGGAAATCTATTTTCTGACCAACCAAGGTGCCGGGCGCGTTGATTTCAAACCCTCGTTCCGGGTTGCCGGAATGCGTCCGCAGCTGTGGAATGCGGTAACCGGAAAAATGAGGCTGCTGAATGAATTCAGCGAATTAGAGGGACGTACAATTGTTCCCCTTACCATGGAGCCCGGTCAAAGCTGGTTTGTGGTATTCACTGACCAGACATCCGGATTAACAGATGATGGATGCCAAACCAATTTCCCGGATAAGAAGATTTTCAGGGTGCTGGCTGGTCCCTGGAAAGCAGATTTTGCCAATAAAGTGATTGGGCCGAAGCAGCCGGTGATGTTTGAAAAGCTGATGGATCTGGCTGAAAATGAAAATGATAGTATCAGGTTCTATTCCGGCACCATCACTTATTCAACAGAATTCGAGCTCGAAAAGGTTCCTTTGGCCAATAAGATTTACATCGATCTGGGTGAAGTCAAGGTTATTGCTCATGTTAAGATCAACGGCAAGGATGCCGGCGGAATCTGGATGTTTCCATGGATGCTGGAAATCAATGGATTGCTTCAGGCTGGCAAAAATACTGTTGAAATTGAGGTGGCCAATCTCTGGCGCAACCGGTTGATCTTTGACAGCCGTTTGCCTGAAAAGGACCGCTATACCAGCACCTGGGTTTCCGATATCAGTCCGGGCGAAAAGCCGGCATCATCGGGCTTATTGGGGCCGGTGACCATAAAAACCGAGTAAGAATGCCTTAAAATGCAAAGAATCCTGCCCGGTTCAGGGAACTGACGGATATGATAACCAGCTCCTCTGTTGATGATAACCCGATCCTGATCATCGCTGCGTTGAGGTAAGGTGCCGGCTCTTGTCATTGCAAAATATAATTATCCGCGATCATGCACCCACGGTAATTCTTCGTACCCTGTGGGAAAAGTCTGGTCACAAACGTTGCGAGCCGGTTCTTACCTTTGATCGAAGTTGTACCCACCCCTGCCCCTCCCTAAAATAGGGAGGGGTGGAGCACCTGCCAGGCTATTGTATTTGATTGAACTTGATGCTCTTGCTGGATTTGTTTTCTGGTTT
This sequence comes from uncultured Bacteroidota bacterium, assembly GCA_942493265.1. Taxonomy (GTDB): domain Bacteria; phylum Bacteroidota; class Bacteroidia; order Bacteroidales; family UBA12481; genus UBA12481. Next base: position 3,799,349 of record OW818688.1, on the reverse strand, counting down.
TCTATGGGTTGTTGAGAGCAGCGAAGATCTTTTTCAAAACAGCAGGCATGTTGAAGAGCTCTTCATTTCGGATCCGCAGAACCCTTAGTCCTAAACTGTTGATGATCTGATCCCGGTTGTAGTCTTTTTGCCGTTGCTCCTTTTTGTCATGGATGCCGCCATCCAGTTCAATGACAAGCCTGGCACGATTGCAATAAAAATCAGCCACAAAATAAAAACATTCCTGGCCGGCTACCTGGTATACGATCAGGTGCTGCCGGAGAAACCTGAATCCGAAAAGTTTCTTGCCTTTAAGGTTTTGCCAAAGTGCCTTTTCAGAAAGTGTGGGATTCCGGCGCATTTCCCGAACCCTTTCCCTGATCTCCAAATAATGCATAATGAGGTCTCTTTTAAATGGTATAGACGACCCCACTAATCCAAAATGGAAAAAAAACTTCAAAAAAATATTATAAACAACATAATATCCACACTATCAATCAATTTGGCAAGTGCTCCACCCCTCCCTATTTTAGGGAGGGGAAGGGGTGGGTACAACTTCGATACCAATGGCAGGGGTGGGTACAACTTCGATATTCCTTGTATTTCTATCGATTGGCAGCATTGGTATACGAATACGGATAATCATTCTGCATAAAGACATATATTTATCCTGCCGATTAATAAAAGGTCTCAAAGAATCCTGAATTATGAGAATATCATTAAAATTCGCCTTTACTTGTTTTCTTCTGCCTGTTCTGATCCTTTCCGGCTGTAAACATCAGCCGGAAATCCCGGAAACCATAGTAATAGAAGGAGGGAAATTCATTGAGGTTTCTTCGGATAATATCCTGGTCAACATTGTATTAACCCCTCTGGAAACCTCCGCTGAATGCATGATCGGGGAACAATTCAGGGTTTTGGAGAGCGACCGGGACTACTATATCCTGGATGATGTATCCAAATTGATTACCAGGTTTGGTGCTGACGGTACGTTTCTCAATATTATCGGTAAGAAAGGCAAAGGTCCGGGTGAGTATATAGATATGTATGACGCAATTATATCCGAAAACGGGGTTGAACTGCTGACCGGATTCCCAACAACGGAGGTAACTTATTACACACAAGAAGGGTCCTATCTTGAAAGGAAGAAATGGATGGAATTAGCCAGCCTTTCCTTTATTACTCAGCCAAAATCTAATGACTATTTATTTTATGGAACCGGCTGGCAGCAAAAAATTCAACGGATTAATAAAAAATCGGGAGTAATTGCCGACTCCATGCTGGTTAATAGCGAAGGCGCCAAGGTGTTCAGGGTACATCCGTTCAGCAAAACCTCCTATGGCACCATCCTGTTTTGTGAACTCTTTATTAATAAGATTTACGAAATAAATTCTGATGTTATACAGGAGAAGTACCGCCTGGATTTAGGCAAGTTTACCATAGAACAGGATTTGTCGACCCGTGATTTTATGAAGAGGGCCAGCGAAACCGGGGTTTGGGCCATCGACCGGGCCCTTGAAAGCGATGATTATCTTTATTTCAGCATTAGTCGCTATATGCCCGATGGTTCTTCACCCAGGAGCCATTTTATCTACAGGAAAAGTGACAAAGAGATTTTTACCCTGTCGGAAAGGGATTCGTTTTCCACGGCTTTTGGTCCCGCATATCATTTAGACAAGAATGGAGATCTGTTTATGCCGGTGAGACCATTAGAAGCTTTGAATTGCAAGGCCTGGTCCCATTTTTTCGAAGCCAATAAATTGAATATTTCAGAAGATCATAATCCGGTTCTGGTTAAATTAAACATCAAAGCAATCATTAATAAACAAGAATAATCGTTACTTTTAACCGCCTTCGTTAATTTCCACCTGTAGTCCCCCTTTTGTAGTTACCTGTAACTGATTGATTATGGATTCTTACCGGATTAAGTCTTTTATTCAGAAGGCATCATTTTCCATTCTACTGACACTGATTGCATTACCGCTGTTTGCACAGAAATTCACGATCAGCGGAACCATTGAGGACCAGTCATCCGGTGAGAGGCTCATCAATGCAAATATTTATGATCCGGTTGCTTTCAAAGGGGTTATTTCCAATAATTATGGCTTTTACAGCATTACGATGCCGGCCGGACAGGTGAAGCTGGTTTGCTCCTATGTCGGATTTAAGCAACGGAACATCAGTCTGGACCTCAGGAAAGATACTATCATCAACCTTCAACTGGAGCCGCTGACAACGCTTGCTGAAGTTACCATAACGGCCGAATCGGCCCGTCCGGCCTTGCAAAGCACTCAAATGAGCATGACCGAGCTAAGTGGAAAATCCATCGATAAAATTCCGGCTTTGTTTGGTGAGGTGGATGTTCTGAAAGCTTTGCAACTGCTGCCTGGCGTGCAGTCGGGGACCGAGGGCTCCAGCGGGATTTACGTGCGTGGCGGGGGACCCGATCAGAATCTGATCCTGCTCGACGGCGTGCCGGTTTATAATGTAAACCACCTGTTCGGATTCTTCTCGGTATTTAATTCCGATGCCATTCAAACCGTTAAGCTGATAAAAGGCGGATTTCCTGCACGATATGGGGGAAGGCTTTCCAGTGTGCTGGATATCAGAATGAAAGATGGAAACAATAAGATGTTCGGCGTGGAAGGAAGTGTTGGATTGATTGCCTCGAGGTTGACTGTTGAAGGACCCATTAAAAAGGATAAAACCTCATTTATCGTTTCTGCCCGACGCACTTATGTGGATGTACTAGCCCAGCCGCTGATCCGGATCATGGCAGCCAATCAGGGGCAGAGCGGCTCTACCGGAGGATACTATTTCTATGATCTTACCGCAAAGGTCAATCATCGGTTTTCCGATCGAAGCCGGCTGTTTCTGAGCACTTATGCCGGACGCGATCAGGCATACATCAAAATCCGCGAGGAATCGATGAACACGCTTACCAAACAGGATCTCGGTCTTGGCTGGGGCAATGTCACCACTGCCCTCAGATGGAACTATCAGATTTCACCCAGATTGTTCAGTAATACCACTCTTACCTACAGCAAATATGACTTTCTGACGAGCCAGGATGCAACACTTACGGCGAGTGATACCCTTCAGGGCAAGTATGCATTTTCTTATGATTCAGGTATACGCGATCTGGCCGGGCGCATTGATTTCGACTGGCAGCCCGGGCCCGATCATTCGGTAAAATTCGGGTACAACCATATTTTTCATCAGTTCCGGCCGGGTATCACCGTATACCAGCTGAAGGACGGTGAAACCGGTTCGGCAATCGATACTACATTCGGCAACCGGAATATTAATGCGCAGGAACTCGATGGTTATATCGAGGACGACTGGCAGATCGGCACCCGCTTTAAGGTGAATGCCGGGCTGCACGGATCGGCCTTTAAGGTACAGGATTCCACCTATGCTTCACTCCAGCCCCGGTTGTCGGTCCTTTATATGATCAATGAAAACTGGAGCCTGAAAGCAGCCTACAGCCACATGACCCAACATATCCACCTGCTGTCGAATTCAACCATTGGTTTGCCGACGGACTTATGGGTGCCTTCCACCGCCATAATCAAACCACAGAAATCTATTCAGTATGCCATCGGAACCGTTTATGAATTTAAAGATGGAATTGAACTGAGCGTTGAAGGTTATTATAAATCCATGAACAACCTGATTGAATATAAGGAAGGCTCCTCCTTTTTCTCCCTGAATGATGACTGGCAGGATAAACTGGAATTTGGCAGGGGCATTGCATATGGCGGCGAATTCCTGGTGAGGAAAACTAATGGTAAAACCACCGGCTGGGTGGGGTACACTTTATCCTGGTCGAAACGTAAATTCGACAATATCAGTTTTGGCGAATGGTTTCCCTACCGGTATGACCGGCGACATGATATCTCCATTGTTCTCAATCACCAGTTCAATAAACGCATAGATATCGGTGCAACCTGGGTTTATGGAACCGGCAGTGCCGTTACACTTCCTGTTATGGCTTACACCCGTTATGTATGGCCGGACACTAAACCGTCCTGGGCTTCTTTCTTTACCGCCGGACCTTACACCATTCTGGCTTATGAAGGGCGCAACGGTTACCGGATGCCGGCCTACCACCGTCTGGATATCGGAATCAATTTTCATAAGGAGAAAAAATGGGGCACCCGAACCTGGTCCTTCGGAGCCTATAATGCCTATAACCGGCAAAACCCGTTCTTTATGACCCAGGATCTTTATGCTCCGCAGAATGGACCCTTGTTTATAAGTTTTAAGCAATTCAGCCTGTTTCCGATCATCCCTTATTTCAGCTACAATTTCAAACTTAAATGATCTACCGGATGAAACCATACCTCATAATGTTTATGGCCCTGATTTTTGTGCTTTCCGGGTGCGAAAAGTTCGTTTACATCAAAGTTGATGATGCGGACCGGAAAATCGTCCTCAGTGGTTTAATTTGCCCCGACAGCACCGTGGTGGTGCATGTATCCCGGAGCAGTTCACTGGGCAAACCTGATAATTGGGATATCACAAAACCTTATGTGGATCCCTGGATGGCTGATCAGGTTAGCCTGTATGAAAATGATCTGCTTGTGGGACAGCTTGTTGTAAAAAAAGGTCACTATCTTGAATTGCCTGGATTCAGGCCGTCGCAAGGAAAAACATACCGTTTGGAGGCAAGCCAGGGGGAGATGAAACCGGCTTCGGCAACGGTGAAGATTCCGGAGCAGGTGCTCCTGACAGCATTCGATACCACCATGGTTACCACCACCGACGGGAAAGCAGCCGTGAGGGTTTCAATGAGGATCAGCGATCCGGCCGGGCAGGAAAATTATTATGCTTTGCAGGTTTCGGGGAAACAAAGGTTCTATTATGACTTTTTTGAAAGAAAAATAATCGACTCGGTAGGTATTTTTAATTGTAATCCAAGTCTTTATGTAAAATCCGACGACATTTTGGGACTCGATTTTCTGGATGCCAACCGCGATGTCCGGATTGATGGCAAGCTGTTTTTCAGCGATCAGCTTTTCGAGGGTAAGGAATTTGATATTTCCTTTGAATTACCCCATGACTCCTGGTATATGATGGCTGATACGGCTGAATTCCGTATTGATTTGCACCAGGTGGATAAATCCTATTATCTCTATGCGGTTTCGCAACAGAAATATAGTTTGAACAGGGACAATCCCTTTTCGGAACCTGTTCAGGTATATTCCAATGTGAAAAACGGTTTCGGGCTGTTTTCAGCATACCATTGGTTCCGGAAGGAAGTGGTGGTGGACTGGACCCTTTGGCAGGACCGGTAAGTCCACATCGCCCATATATTTATTACCTTTATATAATTAAACGCTATGAGAAGGATAGCTCAAATCTTGCTCCTTTGCCTGATCGCCGCATCCTGTGAGCGAAACCACAAACCAGTGATTGCCGAGCTTAACTGTTTGACAGACAGCAGGAGTGCAGGCACCATTTTCACTTTAAGAGTTCTTGCGTCAGATGTGGACGGTGATATTATTACTTATTACTGGAAGGCTGATGAGGGTACCTTTACAACTTTGATCAATGACCGGGAGGTTAGCTGGAAATCTCCGGTTAACGGAGCAGGAAAGATTTTCGACATAACTGTTTTTGTTTCGGATGGTAAAAATCAAGTATCGAGGACGTTTCAGATTCAACTGGGAGAGCCTGACCTGGGCAGTTTGTCAGGACAAGCCAATTTTACCAATTTTAAGATTCCGATTCCTTCAGTAAACATTACTATCGGAGGCAAAACGGCAACCACAGATGTGAACGGCAAATTCTTCGTGGCAGGTATCCCGGCAATTGAGGATACTTTATTTGCTGCCAAACAGGATTATTCCACAGCTAAATCAGTGATCACCATTCTGGCAAATGATACAATTGGAGTGACCATTGAGCTGACTTCGGTTAATCTGAGTACGAAATTGTCGGGAGTTGTCACCGACCAGGATGGGTTACTTCTTGATAATACAAAGGTTGCGATTCTTAATCCGGATGGCTCATTAAGTAAACTGATCACCACAACAGATGAAGCCGGCTTTTATCGTCTCTGGTATATACCTTTTGGCGACAGAACCATTTCCGTGGCAAAGGATGAGACCGCTGATGCCAGCTATGCCTATTTCAAAAAGACAGTAAATTTTAATGATCCGGAAACCCAGCTCATAATCGTGATCCAGAAAACAAGTTACAGCGGAACTTTCACCGATGGTCGGGATCAGCATGAATATGATTACAAAAAGATCGGATCATACTACTGGATGACTGAAAATCTCGCCTACTTACCGGTGGTGAATCCACCATCTGAGATATCCTACAAAGAATCACGTTATTATGTATATGGTTATTCGGGCGCAGATTCAACAGCAGCCATTGCTGCGCCGAATTACGAAAAATATGGGGTGCTTTACAACTGGACGGCACAGAAGACCGCCTGTCCACCGGGATGGAGGGTGCCCAGCTCCAATGAATGGAGCAACCTCTTTTATTTTTTAGGTGACAATGCTGCCGCTAAAATGAAATCGGTGAGCGACTGGAACGGTCACGGAGGCGGCTCAAATTCAAGCGGTCTCAATGTGTACCCTGCCGGGCAGATGACGATGGATGGAGTTTTTTCCAGAGCAAATGAGGCGGCATATCTGTGGACTTCAACCTTACTGGGATATACTCAGCCCGGATTCAGCGGATTGACGTTTGATTCTGATCAATTATCGCTGAACAGGGGTTCTGAAAAAATGGGATGTTCGATCCGGTGTATCCGAAATTAATTTTTGCCGAATGAAAAAGATACTTATAATTTGTCTTATCAACCTGAAACCGGAGGAGCAGTTTATGCGAATCAGCCTAATTTTAGCTCCATGATAAAATTGTTGCCATTTCTGCTGACGCTCCCGCTTCTGTTGCTCTCCTGCACTCATTCAGGCAAAAAAACCAACAAAATTGAATCCGAAAAGCTTCCTTACCATATCAACCTGACGGAATTCGGTTCGCGCGACCTGTTGCTATCTGAATTTGCTGAAGATGTCAGCTATATTCCACTGGATACAAAAGGAATAATTGTTGGCGACCAGTGTAAGGTGTTTGCAAGTCCTGATGGATTTCTCGTTTACAGTTACAATCAGGAGCTGATGTCATTTTCAAAAGAAGGAAAATTCCTGAATAAAATCGGCCGGATTGGAAAAGGGCCACAGGAATACACCTCCTGTAGCAATGCCCAGGTAGATTTTGTTAATAAGCTGGTTTATATACCATTTGAGAATAACTATGTACAGGTCTTTAATCTGGAAGGAAAATATGTCAGGCAATATTTCTTTCCCGGATATGACATGAATCAGATGCAGATACTGTTCGCGAATTCTAAATTCTATGTTTCGGGAATTACCGTTCCCACGGATACTTATACCCCTTTAACCATTTATCTGGCCGACGGAACCAGGTGGAAGGCATACAAAATGGCTTCCCCGGTATCGACAGAAATACCGGACAGATCACCCTTTTGTATATTCGAAATGACCTCTGATAATGCAGTTGTCATGAATGAGTTCAGTTATGATACCAGTTATCTTATTTCCGATCAGGGTGATTGGGAACCCTATGTGGTTTTTGACCGCGGATCTGCTCCAATGCCTCAGGAAGCCAAATTCTTCAGAGGTCGGTCTCATGAGTATCGGGAAAATAATATCAATGCCGTGTATATTAAGGACCGGGGGCCGGTGATATTGTTGGTTAATTGTCTTCCTACTGATTATTACTCATCCTGCTTTATCAAAGAAACCGGGGAATTTTTCCAGTTTTCCAATAACGGGCTGACTCCCGGATCAAACAGATTTTTTGGCATTCAGAACGATATTGATGGAGGACCTGGCTTACACTACCACCATACCCTGCATAGCCGCTATGCCTATTGCGTGCACCAGGCCATTGATCTTATTGAGTGGAAGAAAACCGGCTATTTCGACAGGCTGGAGCCGAAATTCCCTGACAAAAAGAAAGCTCTTCTTGAAATGATTGAATTACTAAAGCCTGATGATAATCCGGTAGTCATGATTGTGAAAATAAAAGACTGAAACCCCCATGAAAACTAATAATCGAGCCCTTATTGTTGCCTGGCTGTTGGCATTTGCTTTTATCAGCTGCAACCAGGATCAGAATTCCATTCCATTTGCGGAATCCCTGCACAAAGCCGATGTGACACTAACGGATTTGAAAAACGGGCAGCGTGACGCACTGATGCTGGGAAATGGTGATCTGTACGGAATTGTGTGGGAAAAGGACAGCAGCCTCTATATGCGAATCACCAAAAACGATATCTGGGATGCACGGATGGACGTATCCATGGATGGTGAGTTACCAAGGGTTGATATCAGCAGCGGCAAAATGTCCGGTCCCACGGGCGGTCCGGCAAGTTATGGCAAAACCTTTCCCCAGCCCCGCTGTGCGGCAGCCATCAGGATTGGATCGGTTCCTGTATCGGAAGGAATCAGCGCACATCTGGATATCGAAAAGGCTGCTGTAACCATTCAGGAGGTGAACGCCGCTACAACTACCATCCGGATACTCAATGACAGGAATGTGGTTCTCATCAAGGGACCGGAAACTGTAAATCTGGAAGAGATTAAGGCGGTAACCTTACCGGATGCCCAAATTGGAAAAACCGGTGAAGTATCCTGGTTATTGATGAAAATGCCGGGAGATATCGATTATCAGGGGATGGATTATGCATTGGCGGTTGCTTCAAAGGGTGATCTGACTGCTGTTTCGCTCGTTACTTCTTTTGATATAGAAAACGGCGATGTGCTTAATCAGGCGATCTCCCTGGCAACCGCTACTATTGATGAAAAGGAGAAAATACTTGTCGCTGCCCATGAAAACCAGTGGAAAGAGTATTGGTCGCGAAGCGGAGTCCAGCTGGACGATACCGTTCTGCAGCGCTGGTGGTACCGCATGATCTATTATGCCGGTACCGTGTGCAAGCCCGGAACTTCGCCGATTAACCTCATGCCTCCGCTGGCAACGGATAATACCCACTGGCATTCCGATTTTCATCATAATTATAATTCCTGGCAGGCTTTCTGGCCTTTGCCTGCCTCCAACCATGCAGAACTGGCGGACCCCTGGATATCCTATCTCAACGACATGATACCGCGTTTCAGGCTGCTGGCCCGGGAGACTTATGATTGTGAAGGGATGTTCTGCCCGATTTCTTCCTTTCTGCATGAACCGGATCCTGCTGTCTCCAAAAGTGTGAATAAAAGGCTCGTTTCAATGAATCCCTGGGGGATGACGATCGGGTCCACTGCCATGAACGTACAGAATGCCTGGCAGATGCACCTTTGCAACCCGGATTCCGCTTACCTGAAAAATAAAATCTATCCGATCATAAAGGAGAGTGCCCTGTTTTATGTTTCATTCATGGAGAAATGTCATAAGGATGAAAACGGTAAAATCCTGCTGGGACCCTCTTACAGCCCTGAACACGGTGATGTGGGAATTGTTGACTGTCCGTTTGATATCGGATATGTGCACTACACTTTCGATGTCCTGATCCGGGCCTCAGCGGAACTGAATGTGGATCAGGACCTTGCTGCAAAATGCAGGAATTTCAAATCGCTGCTGGCGGATTATCCCACTGCCTTGAATGAATCCGGGGAAACGGTTGTGGTGGACTGGAGAGGTTGCAAATATGATGAGGTTCAGGTACACAATATCACGGTACCTGCTGCGCCGGTCTTTCCGTGCGATCAGGTAACCTGGTTTTCACCGGAAGCTGAAAAGGAGATGTTCAGGAGAACCATCCGGGTAACGCGTCATAATTTCAATAATTCCAATGTGATTTTCAATATAGCCAGGGCCCGGCTTTCCATGCCGGAGGCTATTGATGAAGCGAAAAAATGGTTTTTGTCGCGGGAGCTTCCCAATGGCTTATTTGAATGGCAAGGACATCAGCATGGCACCTATATGGGCGAAATGATTGGCATTGCAGGTTTAATAAACGAGTTTCTCCTTCAAAGCGTGCAGAATAAAATCCGTCTGTTTCCCTGCTGGCCGGCCGGTCAGAATGCCAGGTTTGACAAACTTCGTGCCCAGGGTGGTTTCATCGTTTCATCAGAATTCACCAACGGCAGAGTGACCTCGGCTACCATCGAAAGCACGGCAGGCAGGGAGCTCTGTTTGCTCAGTCCCTGGAAAACCATCCATGTAAATGGCACGAAAGCAGATATCGGCCCGGATGGATTGCTGACGATGACAACAAAACCGGGGGAGATACTTGAGTTAACGGAAACGTCAAGCAAAAAATGAAAGGTCCGGGGTCAGCTTTTTTTATCCAATCCACTGATATTCTTATTTTCCCTTGAGCGACAATATTTTATTATATAACTCCTTATTATATCCGTCGCTGCCCTGCGGACGATCAGCTGCCTTGTCGATAACTTTGCCTGCCGGGTCGACCAGCAGATAATGCGGGATTCCTGAAACCTTAAACTGGTTGCATACGTCACCCCATTCTTTGTCATTGAGCAGACGGTGGTCTCCTTTTAATCCATATTTCTCCACCATGGCCGACCAGGCGGGTCTTTTTGAACCTCCCCCGCACAGGTAAAGGAATACGACATCCTTGCCCTCCAGGGCTTCATGCAGCATTTTACTGTAAGGGAACTGGCCAACACACGGACCGCACCAGGTAGCCCAGAAATCAACATAAATAACCTTGCCTTTATGCGGGTAGATCAGCTTTTCCCAGGTGGTCATCTTGCTGGTATCTGCCGTTGCAACCACCTTAGGATTAGGGATTTCTGCCTTGCCGTGCCTGAGATAAGTCTGCCAGGAGTCATTCAGGAAATCCGTTGCCCAGGGTGTTTCAGCTTTGGCGAGGAATTCGTTTACCACAGGTTCCATAATTTCAAGGCCCTCCCGGCTGAAGGCTGATTCAACAAACAGCGCGGTCAGCACATCCCGCATGAAAGGGGAGTAAGTTTTATCAGCCAGAGTACAGTATGCCCGGTAATATTCCGATTTGCTGACATCCTTCCCGTTAGCATCTTTTGGCAATGACAGGTAGGGGAATTTGGGGTAAAAATCCATCATCGTCCGGGTGGAATTGTACATCTGATGTTCATGCATAAGGGTGGCTACCGACAGGTTGAACACAAGATTCCTGTCAATCGGCAAATATGAATCCCATTCGAGCCATTCCGGGGAAACCGGGATATTATAGGGCGTCTGCTTCTGGTTATAGGAATTCTTCAGCCAGCGGTACCTCATTAAATCGTCATAATAAGAATAGGTTATCCGGGTTTCAGCCCATTTCCTGAAAAATGGTGAATAGCTGCGCGACGAGCAAAAACGATCGAGCCCGCCAAGCTGTTCCTGATAGTTTTTAAACCGGTAATTCTTGTATGCGGTTGAATCATCATCCCTGACATGTTCCATATCGCTGCTGTTTTGCTGACTCTTTAGAAAATCCTGAAAATAGTCGTAGAATACATAAATTTCATCCGCCCAGGGACCTGCTATCGCCATAGAGGGTCCGCCTGAGCTTCTGTCGTTAAACTCTGCGGCATTCAGGATAACCGTATTATCATGCCCCGGAGAGGCAAACAGGCTGATAAAACCTTTACCCATGCGGCCATGGAGCTCACAGGCATGATCCATATCAAGTTCAAATTGAAACTTACCATCCGGATCGATTGTAATGCTTTTCTGTACCTGGGAACTGCCCACAACCGGGTGCCAGTAGAACATAATGGTGGTAAAAGCCGGAAATTTCTCATGATTCAGTACATATCCTTTCAGGTTGAATTTGCCGCCTTTTATGTACTGGAATTCAGGGTAAACAGTTGATCCGTTATGACTGGGAACCGCAGGATTCCTGACTGACACAGTGACTATCGGATTGCTGCCTCCAAAGGAAAACAGGTTTCCGACATTCGAATGGCTTAAAGTGACCGGGTAGGCATTGTCCTTATTCTTTGCGGTAAATGTTAAATGGCTGGCACCGCGCATGATATCTGACAAATCATAAAATTCACCGCGATAAATAAAGAAATCCCGACTCATGGTATATTCGTAACTGTTCTGTTTGTCCGGATCAAACCAATTGCCTATGAAGGACTCAGGAATCTCTGACTTCGTCAGACTTAACAAATCCGGCAAATCCCTGCCATGCTTCAGGAGCATTGGGGACTGACCGTTCAGTTTGACAAGCAGATACTCGTAATTCAGCGGTTCAATAACCAAATGCCCGGGACCTTTTTTTGAGCCAAATTCAATATGATAGATTCCCAGATTTTCATATAAAAGGAATTTTTTAATAGTCTTCCCGTTAATCTTCAGGGCATCGGCCTCCAGACTGAGAACCAATTGGTTGGTGCCGTCATTCAGATACCAGTAGCCAAAAAACCTGCCAGGCAGTTCATTGTACGGTCGTACGAAACCATTGGGCAATTCCTGATTGGATTTCAGGATAACCGGGGGATCTTTCTCCCAATGCCATTTGAGATATTTTTGATCCAGGCTGGTAATTGTCACTGAAACTACCATGTTTTCCTTTAGTAGTTTAAAATACAAGGTATCATTGGATTGTCTGAAATGAGCGAGATCATATGCCACGCCATTCACGGTCCAATTCTCCCTGCCGGTGGTTGCCACAAGATTTTCTGCTGAATCCGTTGAAAACCAAGGTGACCAGAACCCTTCAGGAAGGAGATTCAGATTGTCGGGACGTTTGGCGGGAACCTCGGTATTCGTGGTATAGGTTTTAAACTCACCGGTTCCGGTTGCAATATCAATATGGTTTCGATCCGGATTTTTTAAAAAGAAATAATTCAGTTCCTGTCCGGTATTCACCAGAATTCTGTATTGGTTATCCAGAACCAGAATCTCGTCAGCCGGGTTGGGGGAAATGCCCATAGCTGCAATCCCTTTTTCCTCAAAAAAGAAGGGCCAGTATCCGTTTTCACTAACTTTCTGATACCATTTGCGTTTAATGACCGCGGGCAATTCTCCTATAGTTATTGGTTTTGCTCCGATGGTCCTCCAGGATTCCCATAAATCTGAATCCCCAAGCGGATAACCGGAAACCTGTAAATGTGCAGGATCCGACATTTTCAGGTCCAGCTTCAGGGAATCGGACTGGGAAATAGCCTTGATCCTGTATCCGTCAGGAGTTTTACTGATTTCGCGGTAATAATAGGATTCACCTTTGCAGGCAATGGTTTTTTTAAGAATGATCAGAACCGGGTTGTCCAGTTTACCTTTTTCATGGTAACAGCCATACCACGATGGCGGAATGCTGTCCATTTTTGCTTTGGATTGTCCGGATACCGTGAAACTTAAAAGGATCAGGAAATAAAGTGCGGAAGTCAGAATCAGTTTTTTCATAATTCCAATGGTTTATAAGGCTTAGTCTATAAAGGTTGTTGGAACCGGGGGGACCAATTCCACTTCTAAGATAGGAAAATGAAAGGCAATAAATAATAATTCAAATAAAATAGAAAAATGCGTCAGTGTCCGCTACTGTCTTGTTCTGTTACAGTTATAACAATTCCATAAACAGTCAATTATCAGATTTACAGGTATATAAAAGTATTGGAAGGATGATTGCAGGTGCTTCATAAACCACTATGAAATGGATCGACCTGTACCAAAAGCGCACAAAAGAAAGATCCTGATCAGGCAATTGTCCGTCGTTTCCTTGATTATCATTATTCCGCTGGGTGCATTTCTGCTTTTGAAAGGTATTTTGTCACCGTCCATTATCCTGTCACGAATGGCCGTCGCCAAAGTGGATCAGGGAAATCTCCAGATCACCGTTCAGGGTTCCGGAATTGTCATCCCAAATTATGAAGAAGTCATCACGGCACCTTTCCGGAGCAAGGTGCTGAAAATCACGAAAACTCCGGGCGCTGCGGTAAATACCGGCGATACCCTCATGATCCTGGATAACGACATGGCTGTAAATGATTTAAACAGGCTGCTGAATGAACTGGAATTGAAAGCAATCCAAAAGGAGAAACTTAAAATTCAGATAAAGGAAACTCAGGAAGATTTCGAAATCAGCCGGCAGATCAGGGAAATCCGCATAGAAAACCTAAAATCAGCCTATGAGGCTGAGGCCTATCTGAACAAGCGCGGCGGCAGTACCAAGGATGTAATGAAAAAGGCGAAGACCGAATGGGATATTGCCGTTTTGGAACTCAAACAGGCAGTCAATAATTATTCCAATCGCTTTAATGCCAGTGAAGCCGGAATCCATGAGTTGGAAACCGAAATCAGGATCCAGAATACTGCCATCATTGCAGCCAAAAACCTCGTGGACCAGGCTTATGTAAGAGTGCCATTTCCAGGTAGTTTAAGTTCAGTGCTTAATCAACCCGGAGCCATTATTTCAGAAGGACAGGAGATTGCGCGTGTGGCGGATTTTTCGAAATACCGGTTGAAAGGTATAATTAGCAATTCCTGGGCGGGAAAGATCATGGCCGGACAAACGGTTTTGATCCGCGACAAGGATCGCATGCTGACGGGTATGCTGGAGAATATCATGCCATCTGTTAATGAAGGAATGATGGAGTGCATGATCCGGCTCGATGATGGTGATATTTCCAACCTGCGGCCTAACCAGCAACTCGACATCCGGGTGGTGGTATCCTTCAAGGATGAGGTTCTGCGCCTGCCAAACGGACTCTGGTACAAAGATAAGGGAAGCAAATACCTGTATGTGGTAAGTGGGGGTAAGGCTTTCAGAACCAAGGTGGTCCTTGGGGAAGCAAGCTTTGATTATGTGGAAGTGATATCCGGACTTGACCAGGGCGCTACCGTAATCCTCACCGACCTTGCCGAAAAATATGACCATTCAGAACTATCTATAAAATGATTAAACTTACCAACATCACCAAAACCTACCGCACACAATCGGTAGAAACTCTCGCCCTGGATAATATCAATCTGGAAGTTAAACCCGGTGAGTTTGTTTCCGTCATGGGACCCTCAGGCTGCGGGAAAAGTACCCTGCTCAATATCATCGGACTGTTAGATGAGCCTGACAAAGGAATTCTGCACCTCGAAGGGAACCTGATCAGCGGGTATGCAGATAAAAAGACAGCCATTCTCAGAAACCGGATGGTTGGCTTCATTTTTCAGAGCTTTCACCTGATCAAGGAGCTGAATGTGTTTGATAATGTGGAGCTTCCATTGATCTACCGGAAAATGCCGGCGGGTGAAAGGAAGAAACGGGTGTATGCGGCACTCGAACAGGTGAGCCTGAGCAACAGGATGCATCATTATCCTTCACAATTATCGGGCGGACAATGCCAACGAACCGCCATTGCCCGGGCGCTCGCAGGCAATCCGGGTATTATCCTGGCCGATGAGCCAACGGGAAACCTCGACAGCACAGTCGGAAAGGAAGTCATGAGTATTTTGGCTGATCTCAACAAGGCTGGCACCACCATTGTGATGGTAACCCACGATGAAGTTCTGGCAAAAACCACGCACCGTATTATCCGCCTGTTTGATGGGCGGTTGGTGGGTTAAATCTGAGTTATGATAAATATAACAAGCACGCGGATTTTCGCGGATCCCTTCGGGAGCGCGGATTTTCGCGGATCTTTAAAAATTAAAAAATCCGCGTTAATCCGCGTTGCGTAGCATCCGCGAAAATCCGCGTGCCTCTTAAAAATATCCCAAAAAATAATTATTAAACCATGATAAGAAATTATCTGAAAACATTCTGGAAAGTGGCCCGCCAGAATAAGTTGTTTACTTTCCTAAGCCTTTTCGGGATCAGTCTGACTATCATGTTTGTGATGATTTTCAGCATGACGGTGAATAAGGTGGTGAAAGGTTCCGGGCCGGAAAAGAATCTGAGAAATATTGTAGTTGCCAGCCGGTTCAAAGTCCGCACACCGAATAAGGCAGAAAATCATGTTTTCTCGAACATTCCCAGAAAGATTTGTGAGGATTATCTGAAGAATATCAAGAGTGCCGACCTGACAACCATGTACTATGGCGGAGAAATGGAATTCATGCAGAATGGCGAACATTACAGCAAGGGAAGTATGGCAACAGATGCGGATTTTTGGAAAGTATTCGATTTCAAATTTCTCCAGGGACATCCGTATACTACTGAAGATGTGCTTAATGCAAGCAATTATGCGGTCATTACGGAAAGCATGAAGGTGATTTTCTTCGGAGATGAAAAAGAAGTGCTCGGCAAACAGTTAAAAATGCCGAACCGTTCCTATACGGTGGTGGGTGTAGTGGAAGATCCGTCGACTTCCTCACAGAACCTGCTGTCAGGGTTGTTTTATCCCTATACCATGAATGTTGAAAGACCATGCCCAAACTGTTTTGCACCTGCATATATGGGCTCTTTCCGCATGGCATTTATGGCGGGTGACCGATCGAAGCTGCCTGCGATACGGAAGGAAGTGCAGGAGACCATCAACAGGATTGATGTTGCGGATCCAAAATTCGTTCTTTTTCTCCGCGGGCCGAATACCCAGTGGCAGGATCTCTTTGCCGCATTTGACCCGGAGGAGGATAACGGCCCATGGGCACTTCTCCGCAAGTACCTGTTGTGGGGATTCGGATTTATTTTTCTTCCCGCCGTCAACCTGATGGCCCTCAACTTTGCCCGTATCCGCGAACGAGGCGAGGAAATCGCTGTCCGGAAGTCATTTGGAGCCAGCTCGGCGGTGCTGAAGGGACAGTTTATTTTTGAGAATCTGGTGCTCACACTTGCAGGTGGTATTATTGGCATTGTCCTGTCATTTTTGGTGGTCGCCCTATTAGGTAATACCCTGAATATACCGGTTAAGGCCGGGACAACTGTTCCGATGAGTTTTTCATTTGATTTCCTGGTTTTCGGAATTGCACTTGGAGTTTGTTTATTGTTTGGAATGCTTTCAGGCGTTCTGCCTGCCATCCGGATGTCGCGCATGAAACCGGTTAAATATCTGAAAGGAGGCGAAATATGATCAGAATATTTTTTAAAACCCTCTGGAACAACCGGATGCGGAATTTGCTGGTGTTCATTGAGCTGTTTATCATTTCGCTGGTATTGGTAAATCTTACGGTTTATATCACTGAAAGGGTTCGGATCCGAAGTATCAAAACCAGCTATGATATGCGGAACGTGGTAAGTCTGGCATTATACAATATGGAGAATCCGAATGGAGATGGTTACCTCGATCAGATCCACCAGGAGCTTTTTGCAAAGCTTAAATTAAGACTGGTTTCAATGGAAATGGTAGAATCTGTGTCGTTTGCGGGTAATGCATCTCCGTTTTACTGTTGTCCGGAAGGATGTGTTCATCTTTTTGGGGAGGAAGAAGTGTTCATAAACAGAATGAATGTGGATATTGATTACGCGAAGGTAATGAAGGTTAAACCACTGAAAGGCAGATGGTTTAATGACAGCGACCTGGCTAAGTCCATCAAGCCGGTACTGGTCAGCAAATCCATAGAGGAAAAATATTTCAATGGTGATGCTGTCGGCAAGATGCTCCCAAACCCGGAACCCTGCAGGTTGGAAATCATCGGAGTGGTCGAAGAGTTTAAACGAACTGACTTTGAAGAACCACAGGTTATGGGGTTTGTGTACAATCAAGAAATTGTGCGTGCAAGGTGGCTGGAGATCCTTGTCAGGACTAAGCCCGGCCAACAGAATAATTTTCTTCGAATTGCTGAAAGTGAAGTGTTTTCGGTATTAGATCCTAAAATCTGGCTGATCCGTTCATTGAATTCCTTTGAGAACATGCGCAGCACCGAGAATCTGGACAGGCTTCAGCGCAAATACCTCGGTGTATTACTGGCTTTCTTCGTGATGATCAATGTTTTGCTGGGTGTTATCGGTATCCTGTGGTACAACACCAATTTGCGTATTCATGAAATTGGGGTGAAGCGGGCACTGGGATCGACAGGCAGATCAATCAAAACTCAGTTGATTCTTGAAAACCTGGTATTGGGTGGACTGGGCATGTTGGTGGTGGCGCTGGTCTATATTCAGGTTCCCTCGATCAGGATAACAAAAGTGGGGCCTGATGTAATGTATCTGTCGGTTGCCATCAGCATTATTGTGATGGTTCTGCTGATTTTACTCAGCACCTGGATTCCGGCATCGTTAGCGGCTAAGATCCGGCCGGCGGATGCGCTGAAGACGGAATAGAGATTAACCACGGAGACATGGGGAAAGAGAATTACCACGGAGACGTGGAGACATGGAGAAACACGGATTAATTTAAGAATAACGATATGAAAAATAATATAATAGGGGCTTTTTTGATTGGAGGATTGTTGTTTGTGATGAGTTTGGGAATTGAATGTAAGGGGCAGTCTGCAAACCTGCCTGATACTTTGATTCTGAAGACGAAACAGATTAAGGGTCCGGGGCTTATGTATTATATGTCGGGGATTAATGATCTGAGATTCCAGATTCCGGATTCTTTAAAATTTGATGTCATCCTGCCGGATAATATTCAGGATATCCAGGTGGCCGTTGAACTCGCCGATTATAACACCTTTGGCTATGAAAGGACAATTAAAGCAGGTAATGATACCAGCAAATATTATAAAGCTCTTATTGACCATAAGAAGTTTAATCCCTCCAGATTGCTTACGTATAAGGAGAATTCAGTCTGTTTCCTCAGGGGGATGAGAGGGCAGGATACCATTCTCATTGTGGATGAAAATAATAACAAGGATTTTCGCGATGATCCGATTCGCCCGGTTGAGAAATTGGATTTTAAGTCAACGGAAAAACTCTTCAAGTGTGACTATACCATTTTTAACGGAATGCAATATGTCACCGCATCGAACTGGATTACAATCGGAACCTGGAAAAGAGAAGGAATATGGTTCCTGTCAAATCAGCATTTTACAGCTGAACTGACATTGGAGAAATCCAATTATGAGGTTGAACTGTTTTTTTGGGATACCCGTTTTTGGTTTTACAAGCCCCAATTAGCATTAATCGGAGCGAATGGATTTAAAAGAGATACCGTACTCAGGGGTGAGACCCTGCAAATAGGGGAATATTTAAAGTTGAAAGAGGGTATCTATAAATTTGAAGATATCTCAAATAATGCCAGTACCATAACGTTGGTCCGGGAGGACCATTATCAGGATATTGCAGGAACACAAATAGGTTCGATAGCACCGGATTTTAAATGCCTTGCCACAAACGGAGACTCTGTTTCGTTAAAAGATTATAAAGGTGCAAGTGTATTACTGGTAAATATATCAGCATGTTACTCACTTCCGGGCAGTCAGGAGGTTTATAAGGATCTGGCTGATAAATACGGATCAAAGCTGGATATGGTTGTGATTGACCGGGCCGGTGGATATCTGAAATTTATAGAACAGTGGGACCAGACCGGAAAGCTGGTTAATGCCGATACCCCTGAAAACGCTGATTTTGCAAAAAAATATCGTCCTGATTACTGCTCCCGCACCTGCTTTTTGATCGGTCCGGATGGCCGTATTGCAGATAAATTTGAAATATTTAATTGGGAGAAAAATCTGGCCAAGCATTTCAAAATGTAAAGCTTTTATAGAATTTCGCTTAATGCGACGGGGTCCCGTCTTTCGACGGGATGACACTTCTCTGTATCATATTTTATGCTTATTTTCGGAAAGAATGACGAAACCCTCTAGAATATTGGTTTGCGACGATGATCTGGCCATCAGGAGTTCGCTTAAATTTCTCCTGACCAAATCGGGTTACGAGGTTGAACTTGCCGCTGCACCTGAAGAAATCCTGAACAAAGTCAGACAGGGGGATTTTAGTCTGGTGTTGCTCGACATGAACTTCTCCATGACCATTACCGGAGATGAAGGACTGGAAATTCTTCAGAAAATCAGGCTTTTAAAGCCGGCCATTCCGGTAATCCTGATCACTGCATGGGGATCAGTTGAACTGGCTGTCAAGGGTATTAAACTAGGTGCGGCCGATTTTATTACCAAGCCCTGGAATAACCAGCAATTGCTGAAAATCGCGGAGACTTCCATTGCACTTTCGGGAAACCTGAACTATTCTCATATCTCTGATGATCCGGGATCCCGAAAACCGGGATTCCCGGGGATCATCGGAAAAGATCCTAAACTACTTGAGATACTTGAAATGGTGAGGAGGGTGGGGCCTACGCATGCACCGGTCCTGATTACCGGAGAGAGCGGAACCGGTAAAGAACTGATTGCCGGGGCTCTGCACCAGTTTAGCAGCCGCCATTCGGGTCCGTTTGTTAAAGTGAACCTGGGCGGACTCTCCTCAAGCCTGTTTGAGTCGGAAATGTTCGGCCATAAAAAAGGAGCTTATACCGATGCCGTCGCCGATCGTACCGGCCGGTTTGAAATGGCTCATAAAGGCACCATCTTTCTTGACGAAATCGGCGAACTGGATCTCACCTCCCAGATAAAATTATTACGGGTGCTTCAGGATCAAACCTTTGAGCGGCTGGGCGATTCCCAAACCATCAGCGTGGACGTAAGGGTGATAAGCGCCACCAACCGGAATTTAATCCATCAGGCAGATCAGGGTTTATTTCGTGAAGACCTGCTGTATCGGATCAACCTGATCCAGATAGAGATTCCTCCGTTGCGGCAGAGGAGGGACGACATCCCATTGCTTGCCGAATATTTTGCTGATAAAGCAGTTTCAGTTTATAACTTGCCCGTTAAACGGTTCTCAGCAAACGGGATGGAATGGCTTTGCAGCCAGCACTGGAACGGCAATATCCGGGAATTGAAAAATATCGTGGAGAGGACTGTCCTGCTATCACCTGTTGAGGTGATCACCGCTGATGATTTCCTTCTTGCAACCCGCACGGGTGTACCTGAACCTCCGGAAAGCCGGCCCCATAAAGGTCCGGTAATGACCCTCGAGCAAACCGAAAGTGATATGATCAGGTATGCACTGACTGATTATGGCGATAATCTGACCAAAGTGGCCAAAAAGCTGGGGATCAGTCGTCAAACCCTGTATCGCAAGATGGAAAAATTAGGAATTCACCCAGGCCATGAAGAGTAAAAAGCGGTTAATTATCTGGCTGGGACTGATTTTCCTGGTATTCCTGGTCATAACTCTTTGGCTGTTAAAAGGAAGAAACCCCTGGTATCTTATACTGGCGGAAATATCCATTCCGGTTTTATTCGGAATAACCATTTTTCTGGTCAACCGGTTTTCAAAGCCGATAGAGATCATCAGCAAGAGTATGAGCATGTTGCGGGAGGAGGACTTTTCGACGACACTGGTAAAAAATGGGCACTCCGAAGCCGATACCATTGTGGATGTCTATAACGGAATGATTCACCGTTTAAGGGAAGAAAGACTAACCGTGAGGGAGAAAAATCAATTTCTCGATTTACTCATTGAATCCTCTCCATTAGGGATCATTACGGTGGATTTCGATGAAAAAATTGTGTCCATCAATCCGGCGGCTTTCCGGTTTATGGGATTGTTGCCAGGGGATTATAGCGGAAAGCTGCTCGGCGACCTGAATAATCCATCTGCAAATGAAATGGTTAGCCTGGATTATGGCGAAAAAAGGAAGGTCGATCTGGCCGACAGCCAGAAATATCTGTACCGAAAGTTGTTCTTCATGGACCATGGTTTCAGGCACCCGTTTTTTATTATCGAGGAGTTTTCCGATGAAATCCGGCAGGCTGAAAAATCAGCCTATGGCAAGCTTATCCGCATGATGGCCCATGAAGTCAATAACACAATTGGTGCCGTAAATTCCATCCTCACAACCGTTCTCGATAATGGAAAATCCATAACACGCGAGGAACAGGATGAGGTGGTTCAAATGCTTGGTGTGGCCGTGCAGCGCAATTACCGTCTAAACCGTTTTATGCAGAATTTCTCTGAAGTGGTTAAACTTCCCATGCCGGAAAAAGAACCTTACGAATTGAACGGCTCAGTCAGAAATGTGATTCTTTCCCTCAGCTCTTCCCTGTCGGAGCGTAACATCCGAATCGAAACGGATTACCGGGAGCCGGAAGTCAGGATCATTGCCGATCAGAGTCAAATGGAGCAGGTTTTTCTCAATATTTTGAAGAATTCCATGGAATCCATCGGAAACCACGGATGTATCAGAATATCGACACAATCGGACCCGGTTAGGATTATCATCCGCGATGATGGACCCGGATTATCCCCTGAATCCGTGGACCGGTTGTTCACCCCATTCTTTTCAACCAAATCCGGTGGTCAGGGCATTGGGCTGACCCTGGTTCGGGAAATTCTGGTCAATCACGGTTTTCAGTTCAAATTGAGCAATGGGGAAGGGGAAGGAGCGGAGTTTGAAATTGTATGCACCTAAATGTAAAAAATCATGAACAGGTTAAAATTCAAGTTATTGCTGGTTTATTTTGGAACTCTGGTGATCATCAGTATTCTATTCGCGGGTACCCTGACGGGTCAAACCCGTAAAAAATCCAGACCGGCAACACCCATGATCCACGCAACTGATCTGTACCATGTTCATGGGGATCCCGACGACCACTTTGACCTGGCCAGCATATACGCACTCAACCATTTGGGTTTAATCGACCTGAAAGGGGTATTGATAGATTATCCGAGCCGGGTTGACCTCAGTGAACCTGATGTGATGGCGGTTGCTCAAATGAATTACTATACCGGTACTGCAGTGCCGGCCGTGGTTGGGACCTCAAATCTGATGAAGAGCCGGAATGATGTTGCATCGGGCGCTGATCCGCTGGATTTGCAAGGTGTTGATTGGTTGTTGAATACCTTGAGGAATTCGTCTGAACCGGTGGTTGTGAACATTATCGGAACGGCAACGGATGTCGCCATTGCCTTGAAAAAGGATCCTGAATTATTTAAGAAAAAGTGCAGGGGGATTTATTTAAATGCCGGATCTGCCTATCTGGCGGAGGATAAAAGGGTGGAATACAATGTGTCACTCAATCCATCGGCGTATGCTGCCATATTTGATGCTCCCTGCCCGGTATACTGGCTCCCCTGTTTCAGCAGGGAAATCATGAGATTCGGGGAGTACGGAACCTATTACAAGTTTTTACAGGGCGATGTACTTCCTTATCTTCCGAAAAAGCTGCAGAACTTCTTTTTGTTCATGCTCGACAGGAAAAGCGGAAACAATTGGTTTTCCTATCTGAACGGGGAGCCCGAGGAGGAACTTTTATCGAAGCAGGGCAAGCTGATGCGAAATATGTGGTGTACCGCAGGATTCCTGCATGCAGCAGGCAAAAAGGTCACACCCGAGGGGGAGATCGTTGACCTGAGCTCGGACAAAAAGGCGGTATGTTCC
Source organism: uncultured Bacteroidota bacterium (assembly GCA_942493265.1). Lineage (GTDB taxonomy): Bacteria > Bacteroidota > Bacteroidia > Bacteroidales > UBA12481 > UBA12481. The sequence continues at coordinate 3,776,067 of OW818688.1, read as the reverse complement.
TTTATCCCGGTGGGAGTAACCTGTGATGACCTGGGACTGACCACCTGGCAACCGGATCAGCGCAGCACCGGGCGGTTCATTTTTCACATTGAGGATTTGTCAGGATACCAGCCGGCAATGACAATTGCACTGAAAAATCTGTTGCTGAAACTGCCGGAATAATAGAAAACACTCCTGAGAAATCGGCTGTTTCTTTTGATATAATTGCTCATAATCAGACAATCTTTCCTATCTTAAAGGTTTTAGAAGATTGTTTATGAATAATTTGAATTATGGTATAATCGGAAACTGCAGAAGCGCGGCTCTTGTTTCCGAAACGGGAAGTATTGATTGGTGTTGCCTTCCGGATTTTGATTCTCCTTCAATATTTGCAAAACTTCTGGATTCCGATAAGGGAGGGTGCATGAGTTTTGTGGTTGATGAGAGCTATACCATCGACCAGAAATATTTTTACCGGACCAACATTCTTTGCACCGCGTTCACTTCAGATCGAGGGTCTTTTGAGGTGATTGACTTCATGCCCAGGTATAAAACCAGCGATAACGATTATTTTATGCCTGCCGAAATCTATCGTTATATCAGGTTAAAGTCAGGAAGCCCGTCATTCAGGATAAATTACCAGCCAAAACTTAATTATGCCAGGGATGAAGTTGACCATGTAATCAGGGATCATCACATCCGGTCTTTTTCAGAAGTAAATCATACCGATTGCATTTTCCTGTATTCCAGTCTGGACCTGAATGATATTCTGGAGGCAAAAGAAATACAACTCACAGATAATCAATATCTTTTGGTATCGTATAATCAAAAGCTGATTGATATTGATATTAACCGGGTTTATCTTGAATATCAGAGGACCAAAGTTTATTGGCTGAACTGGACCAACCGATCCACTAAATTCAGTTTATTCAATGACCAGATAGACAGAAGCTTACTTGTGCTGAAATTAATGTCGTTTCACTCAACCGGCGCTGTATTGGCAGGGGTAACGACCAGTATACCCGAAACGATTGGTGAAATCAGAAACTGGGATTATCGGTTTTGCTGGTTACGGGATGCCTCCATGTCCATTGAGACTTTATTTAACACCGGCCATGATATTGCAGCCCAGCGCTTCCTTAGCTATATCAAGGGCATCCTTAAGTCAAAGCAGGATGTATTTCAGATTGTTTATGGAATCAGGGGGGAACGCGATCTTACCGAATCAGAACTACCGCACCTGGCCGGTTACGAGAATTCAAAACCGGTTAGGATTGGCAATGCCGCTTACAGCCAAAAGCAAAACGATGTATTTGGATACTTACTCAATGTTATTTATCCCTATTATAAGTTTTTCCCGGGCACCCTGGATGAAATTGAAGACATATGGGAAATCGTAAGAAACATTGCCAGAACCATAGGCGTCCAGTGGAGCAAACCTGACCAGGGAATCTGGGAAATCAGGTATGAAGAAAAGCATTATGTTCTATCGAAAGTAATGAGTTGGGTTGCCATGGACAGAGCCTCCAAAATTGCCGGCCTTCTGAATAAAAATGAATATGTTGAAAGGTGGAGTTGCATTGCCGATGCCATAAAGGAAGATGTTTTATTGAACGGATGGAATGAGGAGTTGCAAACCTTTACCCAAACCTATGATAGCAGGCATGTTGATGCCTCCTTGCTGTTATTCGCCGAATACGGCTTCATCAATGCCGATAATATAAAATTCAAGAAGACTGTTAAGGCGGTTAAAGATGCCCTCTTTCATAATGGATTGATGTACCGTTATGTGAATACAGATGATTTTGGCAAGCCATCCTCTTCATTTACCATCTGTACCTTCTGGTTAATCCAGGCACTCTATCGAATTGGTGAAACTGAGGAAGCCCGATCTGTATTTGAAAACCTTCTTACTTATGGAAATCATGTCGGGCTGTTCAGCGAGGACATTGATTTTAATACAAAAAGACTTTTGGGAAATTTCCCTCAAGCCTATTCACACCTGGCTTTGATTAATACGGCAATGCTATTTTCTGAGGAAAAGCCACGGTCGAAATTCATCAAACCTTAACCATCCAAAACTGATAAATGGACAATATAACATTTGAAAGATTGATAATTGCCGCTTACCGACTGCCATTTAAATTCAGCCGGACAAAAAACGGTATCAAGGCAGTTCAGAATTCCGGAGGCCTGGTTTCGGCAATTCTTGCCTTATCGGAGAAGTTTTCCACAACATCCGGCAATGGATATGGGAAAAAAATTGTCTGGACAGGCATTGCAGATGATTTATCTATGGGACTACCTCCATCAGCATTTGAAAATGAGCAATTTGAGATAGTTCCGGTTGGCATATCATCAGAATTAAACGAATTGCATTATGCGGGATTCTCAAATGACCTGCTTTGGCCATTGTTCCATTATTTTCCATCGTATTGTGTTTATAATGATGACTATTTTGTTGGATACAAGGAGGTAAACTCCAGATTCTGTGATGAAATTGTAAAAGTTGCAAAACCTGGAGATTTCATTTGGATACATGATTATCAATTGTTACTCCTGCCTGAGATGATTCGGGAAAGGCTTCCTGGTGTTTCCATTGGCTTCTTTCTTCACATTCCTTTCCCTTCTTTCGAGTTGTTCAGGCTTCTACCGAGGGATTGGCGTGAATCAATAATTACCGGAATGCTTGGGGCAGATCTGATTGGCTTTCATACAAATGACTATACCCAACATTTTATAAAATGTGTTAAGCGTACAACCTCCTTTGAGTGTCATCAAAACATTATCTATACTCCGGGTAAACTGGTTAAAGCTGAGGTTTTTCCGATTGGCATAGATTATGACAAATTTCATGATGCCTGCCTCAGCGAAAAAGTATTGGCAGAAAAGCAAAAGATTTTAACGAATCTTCCGGGACAAAAACTTATTTTTTCCGTTGACCGGCTTGATTATTCCAAAGGGCTGCTGTTAAGGCTGAAAGGTTATGAAACCTTCCTTGAAAGATTTCCCGAATGGCATACAAGAGTAGTTTTCAATATGGTTGTGGTTCCTTCCCGCGACAGCATTGAAAAATACAAAGAAATGAAGAAGGAAATTGAATCAACTGTTGGCCGGATAAATGGTCAATATAGTTCCTTAGCCTGGCGTCCCGTAATCTATCAGTATAAGTCTTTATCATTTAATGAGATGGTTGCCTTATACGATGTTAGTGATGTTGGCCTTATCACCCCTTTGCGCGATGGTATGAACCTGGTTGCCAAAGAATATGTAGCCTGCCAGGTTGAGAATAAAGGTGTGCTGATTTTGAGTGAAATGGCCGGGGCCGCTGCAGAACTGGACGATGCCATAATCATTAACCCGGTAGACCACAGCTTACTGGCTGAGGCTATTCATACTGCTCTTATAATGGAGCCCGCTGAAAAACATTCACGGCTGGAACGAATGCAAAATCGCTTGGCGACTTACAATGTCTTTACCTGGGCCAATGATTTTTTTCATCAGGCATATGATACAAAAGAGCAGCAGAAGATTCTGAATGTGAAATTTGTGAGCAGAGAAATTAAATCCCTGATAACATCTGAATATCACCGCGCTCAAAGTCGTATCCTTTTTCTGGATTATGACGGCACCCTGGTTGCATTTTCCAAATATCCTGAAATGGCAGTTATCGATCATAAAACCATTAACATCATTAAGAAAATATCACAGGATCCCAAAAATCAGGTTGTAATCATCAGCGGACGAAACCGGGAATTCCTGGAACGACAATTTAAGGGTATCCAGGTGACTTTAGTAGCCGAGCATGGCTACTTTATCAAGCGGGGCAATGATTTATGGGAAGCCGCATTTAATCCTGATTTACATTGGAAGGAGGTTATCATGCCTGTTCTTATGGAATATGTAAACCGATGCAATGGTACTTTTCTTGAGGAGAAAACAGGAAGCATTGCGTGGCATTATCGCAATGCTGATCCTGAATTAGCTCAACGGCGTCTTCATGAATTGCGGGATGACCTGACGGAAATGATTCCGTTTCAAACAGATTTTGAAATCATTGATGGCCATAAAGTGCTGGAATTGAAGAGTGGCAGATATGATAAGGGACAAGCGGCAAGCGCCTTGCTGTTAAATGAAAGCTTCGATTTCATTCTTGCTGCCGGGGATGATAAAACCGATGAATTCCTTTTCAAAGCATTACCTGAAAACGCATATACCATCAGAATTGGATTAAGCCCATCTCTTGCGAGATTCAATGTTCCGGTATTCTCCGACTTTCTGGATCTTTTGAAAGCACTGGAATCATAAATCACCTGGTGTGGCTGACCAGAATCATGGAAAGCTAAATTTTGCGATCCCTCCGGCCAAGAAGCATCATGAAGCTGGTGATCAGGACTACCAGAAACAGCACTCCGGCATTTACCTCGGGAATCCTGAATTCTTCAGGAATACTCAGATATAGGAGGATTGTGATCAAGCCGCGGGGAGAAATAAAGGTGATGGGTAGAAAATTTTTCGTTATCAGCCGGATAAACACAGCCCGGATCAAATAGATTATTCCAACCACCAGGAGACTGATCAAAAAGGTTCTTGTATAGATAAGTTCCTCAAAATCAATGATGAAACCGAAAATTACAAAAAAGAAGGTCTTGATGAGAAATACACCCTCTGCTGTAATCTGATGCAGGAAACCGAAATCCTTCTCAAACTTATCATAAACAAAATATTTTTGAAATATCGGCCACCTGAACAGGTGAAGATTTTTTAGAAACAGACCGAATACTAAAACCAGGATCAGTGAAGAAAGATGAAAGTACTTCCCTATTGAATACAGGAAAACCATGACGGTTATAACCAGAATAAACTTAACGGAATGGGTGATCGTTTTTAGCAGAAAAAGCAATAAAAGACAGCCTGATAGTGACAGGAGCGTAACCAGGACCAGTTCGGACCCAAGTTTCATAAACATACCGGCATTGACAGCCGTATAAGTCACGGCATAATTGAAGAGAATGATCCCCAGGATATCCGAGAATGTGCTTTCATAGGTGATAAACTCCTTGGTTTTAGAGGTCATCGATACAACAGACGGAATGGCAATGGCCGAACTGATAATACTGAGAGGAATGGCGTTCACCAGGCATTGATGGAAGGTTAGTTCGGTAATTTCCGACAAAAGAAGTGTGATGGCTATGGCAGTGGCAATGAGGATAATCAGACTGGCAAAGAAAGCATTCCTGATAATCATGTTTTTCTGTTTCTCATAGTCGAGATCCAGTGCTCCCTCAAAAACTATTAGGATCAATCCAAAGGTGCCTAAAACCGGAATGATTGTTTTAAAATCAAAATCAATCAGCTGAAAATGGTCACTGACCTGTCGCAGCAGGATTCCCAGAATAATCAGAAAAAGGACAGCGGGAATTTTTGTTTTTCTTGCAAAAACATCGATAAGATAGGAAGTAATGATAATGCCACAAATCAGAATCAATTGTAAAGCTGTGTCCATCGTATTATTATCTCGCTTTGTTCAAATTTATTGACAATAGTTCGCTCAGCTCTAAAAATACGGTAATTATCGTTTGATGGTTAAAAGATTTTTTAGGTAGGAATTAATAGTTTTTTTAACTTTGGGTGAAGACTATCAAGCAGTTTATCAGATCCTTCCGACAGTGGTAAAACGACTGGTTAAATATTACAGTATTACTAAATCTAACTCCGTAATTTTATGAAAGCACAATTATTCAAAAGCTCGTTGCTTATCAGCCTGATTGTACTGGTATTGTCCGCCTGTAATCAAAATCCTTCCAATAAGCAGACCAAAGGACAAGCTGCTGCTGCATTTGATACCGTGGCATTCCGGAACAAGATTGCTGAATTAATCCGGCAATCACCAAAAGGGATTGCCACCTTTACCGTTTTCAAGGAAATAGGTGTCTCCTACATTAACGGATTGCCGCTGCCCCTGTCAAATGCTGAAAAATATGAAACCAGGCAGGAAATGTCGATGGCTTTAGGGGCTTTTACAGCAGACATGAGTTATTCCGTTATCAGTCAGCACCCCGACCGGGCTGCACAGGGCGGAGAAGTGGTAACCCGACTGATGGGCAAGCTCGGTATTCAAAAAAACATGCCGAAAACAATGGAGTATTTTGAAAGTTTGGCCAAGTACGCGGATAACAAGGATTCTGTTGCAGCCTACGTAGACCTGGCTATGAAAGTCTATCACCAGGAACAAAGCGCCAACAGCCCGGAAATTTATCCATTGATCTTCATAGGCGGAAATGTTGAGATTTTTTATCTCCTGACTCAGTTAACTTTATATTCCGGAACCAAGCCTGCCCTGATAGAATGTTTATCGAAGCAAGGTGATCTGGCCAAAACCATGCTTAATTTACTGGAGCTGCTATCGACGGATGAAGTCGTTAAACCCTATTATGAAAAAATGAAACCCATTGTGACTTACTTCAATGAACATCCGGGTTTTACGGAGAAAGAACTTAAAGAAATTGCACCGATGATCGAGGCAATCAGAAATGATATGCTGCAGTAATCTGTTAAATCATTTTTAATCTGGCATTATCCGGAATGACAGCCTGCTCATTCCGGATAATGTTGTGTGCCAATTTCAAAGAAATTGCCCTATGAATGAGGTTACCCTGAATGCCCTGATTAATCTGTTTGCAATTTTTTCAGTTCAGAGCGGTTCATCCAAAACTGATGCACAGTCTGCATTTTCAAGGTATCTGAAATTCCAGCTGGGGATTGTTACTTCAACAGAGTATACCAAACTCTTTGACGATCTGCTTGATTTATATGGCATTGAGAGCGCACCAAAGGTTCCGGTAAATCTGATAACACAAGCCGGGAAGATTGCCAATAACCTGAAAAGCAGGCTCCAGCACAAGGAACAAATCATGGTTTTTCTTCGATTTCTGGAGCTTACCCGGATGGGTGAACCCCGGATGGCTGAAGATTTGACCGATATTATTTCTGGAGTCTTTTCAATCAGCCGGGAGGATGTGAGGATATACAAACAATTGATTTTCTATACTGGTCAGGGAGAGCTCCTTTCCCCGGATTTCCTGCTGGTCAACTCACAGGAGCAATTGGCTAATCCTAAAATAGGTCACATTCAACGCAAAAACTTCAATGGGGAACTCCTGTTTTTGTATTTGCCATCCGTTGGACATTATATTTTCAATTTCAGGGGGAAAGAGATAATTGCTCTCGAAGGCAATACCATTCTGCCCGATCGTTTTTATGCTTTCAAGGAGGGAGGCATTCTCAGGGGGCCGCGAATGGAACCGATTTATTATACGGATATCGCTGCCGGATTTTTTGATAAATCCCATTCCGTTCCATTTGTGCTCAGTGGCATTGAGATTGAGTATAAATTCAAAAACAGCATAAACGGCATTTGTCCTTTTTCGTTTAGTGAACGATCGGGCCAGCTGATCGCCATTATGGGTGGAAGCGGGGTGGGGAAGTCAACCTTATTAAACATCCTGAATGGAAGTCTCCCAGGTGATAAAGGCCATGTTTACATCAACCAGCTTGATATTCATGAACATCCGGAGGAAGCCGGCGGACTGATTGGTTTTGTGCCGCAGGACGATCTGCTTTTTGAGGATCTCACGGTTTGGCAAAACCTGTGGTACAATGCCCGGCTTTGTTTCGACGGATTGGATGAGGAGGATATCAATTCAAGGGTGGCGCACATGCTTCAAGAATTGGAACTGATAGATATTAAGGATCTTAAGGTGGGTAGCCCGTTAAAGAAAACAATCAGCGGCGGGCAGCGCAAAAGGTTGAACCTGGCACTCGAACTGATTCGGGAGCCTTCCATCCTCTATGTGGATGAACCTACCTCGGGACTGTCATCAATGGATTCCGAGAAAGTCATGCTTTTGTTGAAGGACCAGGCGCGCAAAGGCAAGATCCTGATCCTGAACATTCACCAGCCTTCTTCTGCAATATTCAAATTGTTCGATAAATTATGGATTCTGGACAAAGGTGGCAGGCCCATCTATACCGGAAATCCGCTCGACGCCATAATCTATTTCAAACAGGCCATCGGCTACGCCAATTCCGATGAATGTGAATGCTTCCAATGTGGCAACGTGAATCCCGAGCAGGTGTTAGAAATTGTTGAAACCAAAAAGATTGATGAGTCGGGATACCTGACCACTGAAAGACAATTTTCACCTGATGACTGGTACGACCTGTACAAAGAAAAGATTGAGCAAAAACCATCGGAAAATGAATTATCCGCAGCGCAAAATCCGATATCGGAATTCAAAAAGCCAACCCGCCTGAAACAATTCCGGATTTTTCTGGAAAGGAATTTTCAGATCAAAATGACCGACAGGCAATATTTGCTGATCAATCTGGTTGAGGCGCCGGTATTGGCAGTTATTGTAGCCTATTTCACCCGGTTTTCCGAGAACAGCCATTACCTTCTTTTCGAAAATAAAAACCTGATCTCCTACCTGTTTATGTCCATCCTGGTTGTGCTGTTCATGGGCATGGGAGTAAGCGCTGAAGAAATCATCAGGGACCGGAAAATTCTGCTGCGTGAATCGTTCCTGAATTTAAGCAGGTTCAGTTACCTCAATTCAAAAATCGTTTTCCTGGTGTTGCTGTCCGCCTTTCAAACCCTGACTTTTGTATTGGTTGGAAATCTAATTCTCGGGATTCATGGAATGACACTGGCATTTTGGATGGTACTTTTTTCGGCGGCAGTTTTTTCGAATATGGCAGGTTTGAATATTTCTTCGGCATTCGATTCAGTGGTAACCATTTATATTCTTATTCCCCTGCTGCTGATTCCGCAGATATTGCTTTGCGGAGTTATCGTCAAATTTGATGATTTGCAGGATAAAATGGCCGATAAAGATGCTGTTCCGATAGTAGGGGAGCTCATGGTGTCGCGTTGGGCTTTTGAAGCAATGGCGGTTCAGCAGTTTAAAAACAACCGGTATATGGCCCATTTTTTTGAAATAGAAAAGCAAATGGCTCAATCCCGGTTTCTTTCAGATCTCTTACTGACTGAGCTAAAAGGGCGGATTGATCAGGTCACCGGGTTTATCAACATACAAAAACCCGAATCGGAAATTGTTCATAATCTGAATATTATTAAAAATGAATTTCTAAAGCTAAACCGTTATCTGGATCCCTTTCCGGCAACAGGTGACCTCGTTCCCGCACGTTTTAATCAGGTGATTGCCGATTCGGCCAAAAAATATTTAGACCGGCAACGGGATTATCAAACCGGCCTGAACAATCAGCTTCGTAATCAGAAAGACCAAATCGTGCGCAAGATGAGTAAGGAGAAAGGGAAGGGATACCTGTTTTCACTTAAGCAGAATCATCATAATAAAGCATTGGAAGATCTGGTTTTAAATATCCGGGCAGATGAGCTCTACCGTGAAACGAAGAACGGGATCATGCAAAAAATCGCCCCCATATATAAGAAGCCGGATTTTGATTACGGCCGGGCTCATTTTCTGAGTTCAGAAAAACGCGTGGCAGGAATATCGATCGATACGCTCTGGTTCAACCTGGCTACCATCTGGCTGATGAGTTTATTCCTATATCTGGCTTTATATTACAATTGGCTCCGAAAATTAATTTCCGGGGTGGGGAAGTTAAAACGGCTGCTGTGATCTTACTGCGCCAAAGAACTTTACCACTTTATGCCCGATGCCCGGTGCATCAACGTAAACGATATAAGCACCGGAGGCGATCTGAATACCACTCTGGTTTTTCAGATCCCAGTCAATATAGGTGCGGTCACTCTCTTTCTTAAACCGTCGGACCAGGTTGCCGTTGAGGGAGTATACTGATACCGTGCAGGTTTTCGGGAGATTGGTGACTTTGACACAGTTATCAGGCTCAATCCTTTGGTAATCAGAATAACCATAGTATGGATTCGGAACCACACGGATCAGCGCGAGGGCATCAACCAGCACCTGATGGTCTGTCACATAGTGGGTTACCCAGCGGGTATCGATGGTATACATCGGATTGTTGTTGTTCTGCGCCAGCGAATCTGGGACCGCATAATCGTATGTTCCCCGGCAGTACTGTCCGGCTACCCTCAGCCTGATTTTCAGGTCCGATTGTGCCGGGAGAAATCCGTACAGATCGTTTTCATTATCTTTCTCCTTGACAGTCAGGCTGTCCAGAATCGGAATGGCCGTCCATGTGGCATTCACCAGCAACTCCTTCCTTTTATCCTTGCTTGCCGTTGCCATTTTCTCCATATAATAAGCTCCGGCATCGTAGGCTGGGAAGAAGGTCGGGTCCTTCTTGCCCGGCATCGTGCGGTTGTGGCCCATGATGTAGATATAATGCTTGCCACCAAAAATTACATCGGAATAATAGCTTTCTGCTCCGTTTCTTGCCTCATACAACTTCGATCCTTCCCGCGCCGTTGGATTCCAGGCCATATCGGCGCCGTGATCACCCGTGAGGAACGAGCTCTCGCCGTACACGATATTAAGTCGCTCGCCGGTTTCCACATCGATGGCATAGCCCGGAAACCAACCCATGCCTGTTTCACTGATGTAGTTCGGGTCGTTCTCATTATCACTGGCGCCGCTGCCGTTAAGTGCCGGCTTTCCGGTTTTATCAATCGACTGGCCGATTCTCAGGTCAAATTTTTCAGCCTGACCTGCCGAAAGTCTCCAATCGTCGGTAGTTTCCAGAACCGGTGAGCGGGTCCAATATCTCCGGTTGCTGGTGAAATACAGGTCAATGGAATTAAGCCGCTGACTCTTGATCCCGATAGTGAACCTGGCCGGCTCATAGGCGGGACCGTGCAATGCGGAACTGGCTATGCGGAAGGGAGTCCAGGTGCCACCGAGAATTTTCTCATAAACGGAGTTTTTATCCTCACTGTCACCATCGTTATAGCCGCTGCGAATCCAGTTGCGGGGTACGCCACGATCCTCGTCGGCAATGAAACTCAACCACTTATTCCCCGGATCATAGAGAGTAATAGTGGCATCGATAAACCCATTGCCGATTGCCCCCGCCTGGAATGGAACGGCTACCTGGTTAATGCTTACCGACAGGCCCCATTGGGGGATCAGTTGCTCATATTCAGCAGCGATCCAGCTTTCGGAGAATACAGTATCTCCCTGGGAGCTAACCATGAACCAGTTAGCATTTATCAACTTTCCGTTCATATAGCCCGATGAAATAAAAGAGTTAACCGAGTCAAACTTAAGGGTGTACAGGTTAGCCTGAACATTCATGGGGTCAACCACCGATACATTAATCGGCCCCCGTCCGGGCTCAAACTCAAGTTTTCCGGCTTTCCAGGGTGCGCCTTTCATGATCTCATCAAGCGCGGCCTGGCTGATGTCGATATTATTCCGTCCGCTGCCGAAGCCTTCTATCTGTGTAACAATCGGTTGCGAAAACTCACCTGGCAGGCCTACAAGCCTCAAGCCTTCGGGTTCAATCTTATGTGGAGTCGCTTCAAAGATTTTAACCGGACCATCGGCACCCTTTCGACCCGCCAGGTATTGAAGTTTTTGTCCTTCAAGCGATTCCATATTGCTTTGACCGTATTGCAGGTAGTTGTTATATGCATAGGCTATCGCCACAAAGTGGTATTTCTTGTAATTGACCAGCGGATTACCTCTGTCGGCAAAGGCATCCTTGGTAACCTCAAAAGAATGTTGGATGCCCTGGTCGCTGCCGGAAACCTCAATCACGGATTGACTGGATTCTGTAACCGGATCCCAGTAAAAGTTGATCAGTCTGCCGGCTCCGTTACGAATATCTGTCTGGAAAACCTCCCGCGCGATAAGTTCATTGTGCACAGTTACCTCCGAAACAGGCACTTCACCATCCCTTATCTGCCACACCTGATATCCCTCGAAAGAATAGAAAGCGTCGCAATCCGGAGTGCTGGCCGGACAGATAATAAACGGGTCGCGTTCACGGTATTTTTCGAGATAATTGTTGGAGGAAGGCTTGTTCCAGATGTGGAAGATCAGTTTCTGGTCCTGTTCCACAATGTTGAGTTCCGGGGCATCCGGACCGTCGACCACCTGGAAGCAATTTTCAAACAAGCGCTGGGCTTTTTCATCGGCAAGCACCATTTTATTCACCGATGCCATCAGTCCGCCGTCATAAGAACGGGCCCATACCACTCCGATAGTCATATCATTGACGGCGCCTGGTTCCATTTTGAATGGTCCTGACGACTGGATCATTCTCCTGTCGCCGGGCTCATTACCTGCCGTCTCCTCCGTCCAGGGAGGCATCACCACTCCGCCCTGTCCCCATCCGCAGGGGTCAGAATCTCCTGGAAATCCAAAACTGCAATCCGGACCGGTACCGCCGGTATTCGGATGGCCATTTCCACCATAACGCATGTGCTGGTCATCTCGCCAATAGCCCGTCAGGTAACGGTAATAAAATAAGGGTATTGAGGAGTCATCACAACCGACACATCCGGTGGAATAATTGAGATTGAAAAATCCAGTCATCCCCCAACGCTCATTGTCGGCAATTCCATCGTTGAAGTTCAGTCCGTTAATGCTCCCGTTCAGGGTACAATCATTACAAATCAGGTTGTTCTGATCATCATAGCTGGTGCAATCATCCTGGCCATTCGGGTCCTGATACGGGCCCTCAAGGAAGTCAAAACCGATAGCGGGCGGATTATTGCCATATTCATTGGGTTTCCCGTCCCCGTCAATTGCATCGCCATTATAAAAATACCCGATCCCTTTTGAAACGTCACATCCGGCAAAATCATCCATAAAATTTCCGATATCCCCGTCGGCATATATCCCGACATAGGTATCGTAGAGGGTGTAGGTCGACCGGTTGATCAGGGTGAAGTTGTAAAAGCTCATATCGTTAACGGCATCATTGGCAGAATATTGGAATGCCTGAGAACGGATTTCCATGCCAATGGCTTCACCGTAAGGGAATTGATGAATATTACCCCGGTCGTTACTTACCCACCAGATGGTGGCATCCCCATATAGCCTTGGAACCCTTGATTCCCGTGAAGAGCCGCAGGGGAGGACACCGTCGAGGTCATAAAAGGGATAGTCGCCATCCTCCGGAACATATAAACCGTCATTATTATTGTCCCAGTAAGGGGCCAGATTATAATCATACCCGGCAGCTGCATCGCCGTGGGCCGGCCAATCCAGAATGGTTTGCGGAACCGAATAACCTATAAAATCCTTTTCCCGTTTATCCAATGGGGTAGTGTACCACTTCCGGAAAGCAGCCACATCGAACCGCGAAATGGGAAAATGCCTGTCGTACCGGTAGCAAACCTCCGCTTCGGTTGTGCCCCGTCCCGGATCGTCCGCTTTCAGCGGTCCCGGCCAGTAATTACTGACACCGGCATACTTACTGGCGCACAACTTAAGCTGTCCGTTTATGTCGGCACCGCCGATCCAGATACCGCCGGAATAAAGGGATGATTTCCCCGAGTTTTTCGGGACTTCATAACCGGGCATGCTTTCCGTGGGTGCAGACCATAAAACACCATCCATGCGGGCCCAGGTACGTACATTGTTGAGGGATAACTCGGTGACGGTTTTGCCAGGGGTACATCCCGCTGCCAAACCCTTAATATTGTCTGAAAGTGCCTGCCGGCTAACAAGAACTTCCTTATTCTTCTGGGGTAATCCGATTTGGGTGAAAAGACAAAGGAAACTTGCTGAAACAAGAAACCTTTTCATAGTGATTACATCTTTGTTCAAAAACTTGATTGGTAAATTTAGGGTTAATAAAGATAAGAATATGGAACCACAATAGACACAATAGGTCACATAGTTTTTTTGTCAGATTTCGACCATCGTTTTGGAATCCGATCCACAGTTGAAGATTCAGTTTCATTTGACTACTTTTATGACAAGCTAAAATTAATTACTCTCTCCCCCGGAGTAATTTGACAAAAGGACCATGGTACAGAAAACCATTTATAAACTCATATGAAAAAATTAATTGTAGTATTTGCCTTTTTCATTATTTCGAATTGTGCATTCTCCCAAAACAGCAAAGGGGATATTCTTTTGGGTGGGAACCTCAGTCTGGAAGACTATTCCGGCAGAAGCAGCACACTATATTGCAACCTGATTGGTGGCTATTACTTCACTGATCGCTTTAGTGCCGGTACCACAGGGTCCATGGCGTTAGCATTCCTCGCTGAAAGAACTTTAAATATGTGTTATCTGGACCCTTACCTTAGATATAATATTGTGAACAAAAAGGTCCAGGTTTTTACCGGAATTGGTGGATTATACGCTTTTGGCAATGATGGGGAGATGTCCGAAATTGATCCATACTTTAAACCGAAAGTTCTGGTGGGTACTGGCTATTCCTTGACACCAAATTTTGGTATCCATGCAGTATTGGACGCTTACTTATATAAAAGGGGTGAAGCCTTGGCAATGGATCGGAAATACTCCATTTTCTTTGTTTTTAACTTTTAATTACTCATTTCAATCTAACACCACCAGCTTTCTGCTGGCTATAAAACTGCCTGCCTGCATGGTGTAGAAATAGAATCCCCGCGGCAGGTCTGTTAAATCCACCTTCACGGAATGTCTGCCCTGCAATTTGACCTGATTCAGCCAGCATGCAATCTCACGTCCTGAAAGGTCATAAAGTTTTAGAGTAACCTGTTGTCTTTCTGCGATAGTAAAGCTGATTTGAGTCGAATTAATCACAGGGTTCGGAAAATTCTGGTCCAACAGGCAGCAATCCGGTGGCAACCTGTAATCTTGATCGTTTGAGCTTACCGGCATGATCTCATACATGCTTACAAACCCTTCTATTTTGGTCAGGTCTTCTGGAAGCGGAACCACATCGTACGATACATACAACCGGTTCCCATGCAAAAGCAGCGACGGCCTGCCGGTAAAAAGCGAATCTTGGGGACTATAATCCGTAACGGCCAGGTCCTCCACGAGATCCCAGTCACGGTTAAAAGCCGCCAGATGCACATTGGGGTAATATGGGAAGAATCCGGGCGGTGTATTCTGGCGGGTATCCAGATAGGAAACAAAAAAGAGTTCTCCATTAAAAGCGACTCCCATTGACCAATGGGCCTGTTGTATCAATTCCTTCATTCCCATATAATGCCAATCGGCATCGTATTTCATCATGATCAGGTCACCTGAGAAAGCTGAGGCCGTAATGAAATAAAAGAATCCGTCAACGAAAATCATGGATGCCCCGTTGATATGCGGAACCTCGGAGAGTATCCGTCTGTTCCTGAATTCGAGGTCAAGGGAAAAAAACTGATGGTGGGAGTCCCCTCCCAGATCGGGAGGCGGGGGACCCCCATAGGAGGTGTATTGCGAGCTAATATCAATCTGTCCATTGATAAAAGCGACCATCTGGTCTCCGTCATTTTCACGGGGCATATCAAGCGGGAAAAAAATGTCTTTTGTTTTCGTCCAGGTAACCGCGTCATATTTAATTATTCTCCAGCCTGCAGTATCACCCTCCCGGTGCTGACTTACATCGAAATAAGCATTGTCAATTAGAAGACCGCCGCTGTCGCCTATTTCATCGTTTAGCGCACCTGATCTTCCGGTAGGATGCATATCCAGATCATATTCCTTGAACGCATGTCCCTGGAATGATCCCTCAAAAGGCTGAGTAAACCGGGTTCCGAAATTCAAAACCAGGTTGCCGGTAAACGGAACATAACCAACCTTAAGAAAACCCCCTATTAGAAAATTGGCATCCGGTGTAACTTGTTCCGTACGAATGAACCGGAACATACTTGAAGCCTTGACACCGTTCTCCTGCGCCTTGGCTGTCAGAAAACTGCATAACATCAGGGGAATGACAAAAGCAGGTCTCATCTTCGATTTTTCCCTAAAGTATTAAAAAACTGGAATATAGACAAATAAAAAACCTTTAAAACGAATATCCACACGACACTCTGAACCAGAGTCCGTTACCGAAAGCATATCCGCTCTGTGAATTGGCAATCAACATCTGGATCAGGGGAAGATAAAATTTTCAGTAAATTTATAGCATTAAAGAACCCTCACCATTATCAACCATACATGAAATCCATTAACCATCTTATTGCAGCGACTACGGTTGTGCTGCTGGCTTACGGTATGCCTGAATTAAATGCTCAGAAACCGATCCCCATTTTTGAACTGGGTAAAAACCTCGGGCAAACAACTGAACTTAAGCTGAGCGACCTGGCAACTGAAATTTCTTATCTTCCATTGGAGCTGACTCCGAAATCCCTGTTATCCGGAATCAATATCATTCTGCCGGCAGGGAATCTCCTGATTGTCGCCACCCGGGACAATAAGCTAAAGGTTTTTGATCAGAAAGGAAAGTATATCAATGATATAGGCAATATTGGCAAGGGCCCCGGGGAGTATGGGGCCATTAATACCGTTTTTTGGGATGAAAACGCTCAGGAGGTTATTGTTTATAATACCACTCAAGCAAACCTGATATTCTACTCGCTGAAAGGAAAGCATTTAAGGAGTTTTAAGGTTCCTCATCCGGCACAAGAATTGTTCAGGGCACAGGATGGTACCTACCTGGGAGTCCTCTTCCTACCGGGCCCGATGGGTTCGGTATTCGGCAGGCATTTTCTGTTCAATAGCGAGGGTATCGTTAATCCCTTTTTGACAGTCCCATCGGGTGGGAGAGTTCAGGTACCTTCACTGTACCAGCCTGCTTCCTATTGCAGGATGGGAGATAAAGACCTTTTCATGCCGGCCCGGTCCGATACCGTTTATGCTTTTGAGGGCAATGAAATTAAGCCCTTTGCCATTATCAAAACCAATGGTAAAATGTTGCCTGATGAATTCTATTATAAAAGTGCAACCAAGGCGGAGAGAAGCAGCTTTATTTCAAGTCTTTCATTGCAACCTGTTGGTAATAAGTTGTTTTGTGTGGAATTCCAGTACCAGGATAAATATTATGTCGCAATTTGCAATACAGCCACCGGTAAGATGACTATTACGCAGCCGGGTGAATTGGGGATTCCGAATGATATTGACGGTGGATTTCCTTTCCGGTTCGAGAAGAATTATTTAAACGGGATTATTTATACCGGTCTTGAGGCTTTTTATCTGATCTCCGCTCAAAAGGAAGGCTGGATTACGAATCCGGGCCAGAAATACCTGGATGTGGTTAAAGGCCTGAAAGAGGATAGTAACCCGGTGATAATCAAAACAAAACTTAAGGACTATTAAGTATAAATATCTCAAAGATGAAACCCAATCTTCCATTAACCCTGCTGCTGAGCTTAATCGTTATCTCCTGTTCAGGACCAAAACAAAAAACAACAGAGGAGATCATCAAAATAGATGTATTTAAGGCATTCGCTGACCAAAAGAATGTCAAAGCCAGTGAATTCATTCGGGATGTTGAATTTATTCCACTGGAATCAACAAAAGATGCCTGGTTCAGATATGCCTACTGTTATGTGGTTGGAAAAAAATACGTGATGGTTGATGATGGGGATCGGGCACAGGTGGTTTTGTTCGACCGGCAGGGTAAATTCATCCGGACAATCGGAACGAAAGGGGAAGGCCCCGGCGAATTGATCGAGCCCCGCCAGGCCACCATGGATCCTGGTGAGGAGTTCATCTTCTTTCATGATGTCAGTCTGGGAAAACTGGTCAGGTATTCAATTGAGGGGCAGTTTATTAATGAGATCAGCATCAAGGAATTAACCCCGGCAAGATATATCACCAGCATGCAGTTTATAAATGATAATGAATTTGCGCTGGTTTGCAACCGGCCCTATGCACCGATGGACGGTTTTGCTTCCCTCCCGGTTTTTGACCGAAACTTAAAACAGGTTAGAAATATCCTGCCCCGTGCAAATGATGAAAACCTGGTGATCAATGTTGAGCCGCATGCTGTACTCACAGCTCATCCGGGAAGAATGACCTTTTGGGAGCCGTATCTGGATACCCTGTACACCATTACCCCTGAAGGGTTGGCCATACCCACCCACGTGATCGGGTTCTCCAAAGGGGGGCCAAATCACGAATTTGTCACGACCAATTTCAATCCGAACCTGTACGCCGAAAACTCGATTGTAACCGTGATGGATGCCGGACACTATTTTCACATATTTGGTAAGAGAAGCAATGAATGGTTTACAGCACTCTACAACCAGAAAACCCAGGAAATATTCGAGGTCGTTCAGAAATCAAACTGTGATTCAACCGGAAATGCCGGTCGGCATGGATTTGAAAATGACCTGTATGGAGCCGGAAGGATCTGGCTGCGGGACTACTCTAGAGCGACGGACCGCTTTACAGGCCTGATCGACCTGGAGACTTTTTCCAATTATTATGATTTGGAATGCATTCGGAAAAAAGAAGTCAAATTCCCTGAACTTCGCGATCGCTTTCTCGAATGGACGGAAGATCCGGAAGCCAGATACCAGAAGCTTGTTGTATTGATGCGGGCTAAATAAACCTTCTTATAAATCCACTAAACTCTAACATGAGAATACTACTCTCCATCTTTATTTTCCATGTTTTCCTGTTGCCAGGACTTCATGCTCAGAATTCACCGGAAGTTTATAAAATCGACACTAAATCGTGGCCAACCGGGACCATCGATCTCGATAAAATCATCAGGGAAATCCGGGTTATTCAATTGGAAACCAAGCCCGGCTGCCTGATCGGTTATATCGGCCACATCGTGATAACCCCTGATATGATTGTTACCGTGAACACGGATCCTTATCAGGCTCACTGCTTTGATCTAAAAGGGAAATTCCTGAGGACATTAGGTACAATCGGAAAAGGTCCGGGTGAATACCAGTCTGCCTGGAGTGTGCTATTTAATCAGGTAAGACAAGAGATTCTGCTCTATGATTTTCAAAATCGTAAAATCAATTTTTACACACCAAAAGGTGACTTTCTTCGGCAGAGCAGTCTGGAATCAGGAGGAATGGAAATCAAACTCATCAATAAGGATTATATTGCCATTCATGCTGGTAGGATGGGGATGAACCAGGAAAAATGTGAGCTGGCTGTTCTGAAATTGACCGGTGAAATCCAAAAAACCTTCTTTCCGTTTTCCGAACAAATCTGGGCCGATTGCTGCTGCGGCTTTGCCGATGGAACAAAACCCAATTCAGTTCTGTACCATAAAGCCTTCGACTACAGCATTTATGAAGTTTTTGAGGATCGGGTTACCACATTATTGACGCTGGATTTTGGAAGCGCCAGGCTGGACTCGGCTAAATATATGAGTAAAGATGAATTCTTTAATGCCGGGAAGGAAAAGGACAAAGTTCAAGGTTACAATTTGCTCAATAATACTAATGAGCACCTGGCCGCGAACATCCAAAGTGGAGACAGGCAAAGGGGTACCTGGATATTGGATCACCGGTCGAAAAACCATAAGTTTCTGGCAGCTAATAAAAATACGATCGGTACTTTCAATGGTTTACCCATACAAGCTCCCAAACAGACGGATGGAGCCTGGTTTATTACCCCCATGCTTGGATTAAACTGGAACGAAGCAATCGGTAAATTGACAGAAGCCCAAAAGGTCACTCTCCGGAAAGAGGTTCCGGGGTTCATTGAAGCAGAGAAGGTTGCTATTGATGGAAATCCGGTGCTGGTATTTTATCGGTTTAATAATTTCTGAATATAACCATCGAACTGAACTGAAATAAAATGAGAAAATTACTTGTTACCCTATTGATCTGGTCAACAATAGTTACAGTTGGTTACCCGCAGAGCCCATCGCATTCCATCAAAACCATTACTGTTGATTGCAACCATATTGACAAGGAGGTTGAACTTCTTACGACCTTTCATGTTGACTTCATCCCTTTGGAAACCAGTAAAAACAGTCTGATCAGGCGAATTGAAAAGGTTGTTGCCGCAAGCGACCATTTTCTTGTTTGGGATAAGTCACAGAAAACAATTTTTGTTTTCGGCAAGGATGGTAGATATCTTAATAAAATCTCTGCCGTTTCGCATCCCGGCCCCGGGGAATTTACATATTGCTATGATATTGATGCAACCGGTGACAAGATTTATATATTATCCTATCAGACTATATTAGTGTATGATATGAGTTTAAAGTACCTTAAAACCATTAAAATCGGGAAAGCCTACGAAAAATTCCTGATCAATGACGGGTGGGCCTATCTTTATAATAATGATCAAACTCCGATTGACCGTGAAAAAGTTGGAGTTGCGGATTTGAGCAAAGCTGGAACAGATACTCCGATTCTTTTTGAAAAACGGGAAATTGGGATGTTCCATTTAGTAGAACCATTTAACTTCAGTTGCAACTCGGGAGAAATCCTGTTCTTTTATCCACTGACCGATACCGTCTATTCATTGCAGAAAACAAGCGTGTATCCCAAGTATCTTTTAGAGTTTGGAGACCGGAAATTCGCCAAAAATGCCTTCGATAAAATCCCAAACGATCCCATGGCACCCATGAATATGGCCAATGCACTGAGAGATACCAAATTCGCTTATTGGACCGCTGGATTCGTCGAAAACAAACTTGGAATATTTTTTAGATTTTCGATGGACCATAATTCCCTTTACTATTATAGAAGTGCTTCAGGTCCAACTCACTTCCTGACTTCAAAATTCAAACTGGATAGCAACGATTTCAATTTCAATTTAATTGGATTCAATCAAACTGCACTGATAAGTTGCGCCAATCCGTGGGAGCTTACCCCTAAATTGAAAGAGAAAATTATAAAACAGGGGTTTAAAATCGAAGATGACTCGAATCCACTCTTAGTTTTTCTTGAGTTGCAATAACCATTTTACGCTCTTACCAATCAAAAAAGGAACCCACCTGGCTGACCCTATTTCCAAACCACCAATTTCTTCGTAACCCTTTGGTTCTGCGTAAACATCTCAATAAAATATATCCCGTTTTGCATACTTTCTACATTGATAAATTCCCCATTCCGCACCTTTGATTGCAGACATTTCATTCCACTGGAATTATATATGCCGAGGTAAACTTGCTCCCCTTCCGTGAAACCAGATACGGTAAAATGGTCTCCGGCAGGGTTGGGGTAAATGGTGACATTTTGATGAACCCTGTCGCTAATTACGGAACTTGTTCCCTGGATTTTTCTTGTCCAGATCCCATTGGTACCCTGTGTGATAAAAAGTTGATTATCAAGGCATTTAAGGTAATAAACTCCATCAGTACTTAACAATCCGCTAAAATCCAGCGGCCGAACGGTCTGCAGGCAATCATTGGTGATCAACCACCCTAAATAACTACTGGCAAAATAATTCTCCCCACCGATCTGCGAATAAAAACTATAGTCAGAGTCATTGATAGCTAATGTTTCCCGACTCCAGAATCTGTTATCGTCATTATACCGATACCAGGAGCCATTCTCCATTTGGCAATGAAGAACATCGTTACACAGGAAGAGACCTTGGGGGGAAGAATTGTCCGGAAGTCCGTCACCGGTGTCAACCCAGGAATCATTGACCAATCGGGCAATTTGTTTGTATCCGCAAAAGGCAGCAAAAACGGAATTTCTATAGTAAACCAGACTGGAAATTGAATTGCAGTAATCAGATGGGAAGCTTACATTGATCCAGGATTTCCCAAAATCTGTGGTGTAAAATACAACCCGGATAAAGTCGGCACGGATAAAAAGCTTGCCACCAACATAACTCATCCCAAATTCATAATTTGTGAGCACCTCTGGTAGCTGTGGAGTAAAATCTATCCACTCCAGTCCATCGGATGTTGAGTAAAATAATTTTGATTTCGTTCCTGCAAGGGTAGGGTTAGCGATCAACAGTAATGTGTCATTCATATCAACAGGTCCGGACAGTGTATTGGAACCCAAGGACGGTGATATATTTTTCCAGGAATTCCCCATGCTATTGGTTCTATATAAATGCTTTGCATCCCATGCAAAGAGATAATTCCGATTTGTTGCAATTCCAAAAAACGAATAGGAATCATAAAGTCCTGTATTATTTTTGGTCCAGGAACTGCCCGGCTTCATGTAATTGAATCCACTTGTAGTAGAACCACATATCAAGGTCGAATCAATCCTTTGGATCAGGTTGATGTTTTTTCCGACAAGTCCGCCATTCAGGTCATGCCAAACAGGATCGTCCCCCTGTAAATAATAAATTCCTGCACCTCCAAAACCAACATATAAGATTGAATCGCTTTTATAAAGCGTATTAATTTTGACGGTGGATCCCGGGAATTGAGATCCAAGACCGATAAGTGTCTGACCGAAATCCAGACTTTTATATAAATGATTGCCGGAAACAACATAAAGTTCATCATCAAAAGAATACAATTTCGAGTTCCTGAAATCGAGATTGCAAGCCGAACAGGTTGACGACCAGGATATAGTAGAGACAGGGGTTCTGTAAAGGCCCTGCCAGGTTATTCCAATAAACCAGGGACCACATCTAACCATTGACACTAACGGGTGCCCATCTTCCCACCAATCATGGCTGAAATAGATTCTTTCAACAGGAAGTCCATCATTCAACATGATGAAATCTTTCTCGGGCGTAACCCGATAGAAGCCACCATATTCATGGGCCATATAGATATTCCCATTGCAGGGGACAACGGAATGGAAATAAGCAGAACACGCTGGTTCCACTTTCCTGTGAATATCAGGCAAATAAAGGACCTCCATGGCACTTCCAGGCCCCCTGTACAATAAACTATCACCCTTCAGTGCAAAATTATTGATGATGGTGTGGCTTTCAAAGGTCCAGGGTTCGTTCATTTTAGTGGATGAATACAAGCCATTCGTAGTAGAGATGTACATTATATCCCTATAGGTAAAAAAGGCACTCACATTGAAAGTTGAAGATGGTCCGGGGATCGGGGTCCATTGACAAAAAGATTGGATGGAGATCAACAGGGCTCCGAAAGTTAAAATTATTGGGGCGAGATGCTGAATGGGTTTTATTGGCCATAAAAAGGTTGCTTTTTTAAGAGAAGATCTGTTTTTCATGGCTCTTGCTGTACTTGTCATGGTTCTGAGGGTTGATGATAGTAAGCGATTATCGACTGTGAAGTTAAGGAATAACCAGTTAAGATTGTCAGGATGACTGCCTGAATCCGAGCGGCAGGTCATGCATTTTCTGACTTTAAAACTTATCAGGCTAACATCGCTTCGCCTGCTTCTGCATATAGCATCTTTTGGGCATCCGAAGTGGCAGTAGCATATTTATGGCTCAGATCGAGCATTTGGTTGCCCCACATTCAAAATATTGGGCTCTGAATCTCAATGGTGTACTCATTTGATTCAACAGTTGATTTGCCAAAATAGAGTCCAAGGTCTTCTGTACGGTGTTCAAATTTCCATGCAGAACTATCTTTAAAGATGTTCAATGGGTACCGGGTATCTGCAATTGTATTGGTTTTGCTTGATTTCCTTGTCAGCTGAGTGATCTAATCTTGAATAATCCTTTTACCTTTGGAAGTGCCCCCGTTAAATTATCCTATTTCGGAATGTCGCTATTGCTGGCATATTTAAATACATTTCCCATCAGGAGAGTGTTGATTACGTTTTTTTTCCCTTTGGTTTTGCTTTCCTGCAGCGAAAAGGTGGTTTGGCGAAATTGGGATCCCAAGGTGGTTCTGACGGTTAACCCGGATAGTGGTCTGACCACTCAGATGTTCGAGTTAACGATTGATATCCCCAATCTTCCAATAGCCCAGGATGATTTTTATATCAGATGGGACCTGAATGGAGATTCTGTATGGGATGATTCCTTTACTGCATACAAAACTACTGTATGGAGATTCTATAAGCCTGGTACCCATCAGCTTAAAGCCGAGATCCTCACTATTGACGGACAGCGAATGGTATTAAGCAGGGAAATTGCTATTGATCAGGGCTATTCCGCTCCTCATACCAGCTTTGTAATCGATCCTGCCATCGGTAATTTTTTAACCGAATTTACTTTTGATGGCAGTTCCACTTTCGATGACGAGGATTCTTCATCGACCCTTAAATACCGATGGGACTTTGATGGTGATGGGAGGTGGGATACTGAGTACAGTTCCAATCCGGTAGTAAAGCACGTTTTCAAAGAGATTGGGAATTATTCCGTAATATTCAGTGCTATTGATCCCACCAATCGAATCTCGAATGATACCAAAAACTTGGAAATCAGCATGATTGATGAACGTATACTTCCGGATTTCAGTTGGTCGTCACGAAATGGAACCGTTAAAGACACTTTTTTACTGGATGCTTCTTCCACTTACCATGAAACCGATCCTGCAATGGTTTTCAGTTATACCTGGTACGTCTATGCAGAAGACAAATACGGTCCCTTTTCCGATCCGATATTCCCTCATGTTTTCAGAGAGTATGGAATGCATAAGCTTACCCTAACGGTCACTGACGAACTCGGATTATCGAACAGCTGTACCAAAGAGTTTTATGTAACAAAGGAAAATAAGCCACCACAGCCAGGCATTGAGTTATCAACCCCATACGGTAACATAAACACCAGCTTTTACATCAGTGCCTGGCCATCACGGGATGATGTCGATCCTCCTTCGGAATTGCTGTACCGCTGGGATTTCGAAGGAGATGGTGTGTGGGATACAGGTTGGTCGGACGAAATGGCACTTTTTCATCAGTTCAAAATCCCTGGCACCTATTGGATTACACTGCAAGCAATAGATACAGGGGGAGAAAAAGGAACCATAAAAGTCAGGGTCATGGTATCCGCCTCGGCTGCTCAAACCGGGTACATCAAGGATAATCGAGACAACAAATTTTATGGTACAGTAAAAATAGGCGAGCAATGGTGGATGTCAGATAATCTTAATTACGAAGTTGATCCCAAAATGGGCTATAGCTTTCAAATGTGCCTTGATGAAGAATATGGGTCCCTTTATGAAGGCGAAACGGCGGTTGATTTTATCAATGCAGGCTTTCGTCTTTGCCCGAAAGGATGGCGTCTTCCCACAAAAGAGGACTTTCTGGAACTGCGAGACCATATTCCTGAAAGTGGTAGCCGTGATGCCATGATGATCGGTGGTAGTTTGGGATTCAATGTCCGATATGTCGGCAAAGACGATGTGATTTATCTTTCCTCAACACAAAGAAGAAACTATGTTTACGAAACACAAATGCAATTTTACATGGGGTTCCAAAACGATTATGATGGCGTCGACTTCCTGTGGGGTGATTTAAGGGCGTACTATTATGCCCGTTGTTTAAAAGATGAGTAAATGGAACAACCCTAGTTGAGGTTCCCGTGCTTCAATCGATGTACGATGAACAATCGCACCCAGTAAAAATGATGATTATTCACCATTGTGGATAAGCGCGTAACTGATTAATCTTATTAAACGAAATAAGAAAAATCTTATGGCAGGTTTAGGACATCTCGGACTCGGTTTTGCTGCGAAGGTCATTGCTCCAAAAGTACATCTGGCAGTATTATTAGTTGCTACAGAGCTAATTGATATCCTATGGGGTATTTTCTATTTTACCGGTATCGACCGGGGCGGTGCAGGTTTGGACTCATCACCCTGGTCTCACAGTCTTTTTATGTCAGCGATCTGGTCGGTATTGGCCGCGGTTCTGGCTGCCTGGATATATCATGACCGCCGTTCAGGCATTGTTGCAGGACTGCTTGTTTTCAGTCATTGGGTGATAGATTCCTTTACCCATCCGATGGGCGCAATTCTTGGAGGGTCCCCCTTACCTCCCGACCTGCCGCTATTCATGAATGGTTCACCCAAAGTTGGACTCGGCCTGTATAATCACTCCATTATTGTTGCGATAGCCAGTGATATGGTTATGCTCTTGCTCGGATTGGTATTCTACTTCCGGTATAGAAATAAACCCGGAATGGAGAAAAATTAAATACACCTATAATTAAAAGCTTACGGAATTCCGTTTGCTTCCCAGGTGAAAGAACTTAATCGAGAACAGAATCATCCAGGTCATTGATAATAGACCTCCTGGCATCACAAAAATCACCGCTTGCTTTTCCACCCCGGGAATGAAGGTGACCATAACTAAATAGGCCAGAATCAAAATACTTCCGGCAATACCGGTATAGGCAGTGATTTTGCCAAAGACTTTTCCCTTTAGCATGACCAGTGACATGATAATTCCTGCAATATTGGGCAAAGCAAACCCTAAAAATACGCTCATACTTCCATGTGAACCTTTGGCCAGCATCGCTTCGCCTGCTGCTGCATATAGCATCTTTTGGGTTTCCGAAGTGGCCGCAGCATATTTATGGCTCAGAACGAGCATCGTTAATGAAGTGTTGCCGGTAACCATGATGGTGGTTCCTACGAGAAAAACGATCAGGGCCAGGAGGGCATAAGTTGAGGCAGTCCTGCTATGGGCCATAAAAAGGGCAAAATACACGGGTATCATAAAGATCTGGTTGATCATGTTCAGGCAATCCAGATTGTAAAGTCCTGCTAGCCAATTATCCTGAAATTGGACGAACCGTTCAACCGCGGTATTCGGCAGTGTCGACAGATCGCCGCCCGAATTGGTTCCTATGATGATATCAAGTAAAATCCCCGCTAAAACCAGCAGTGAAAATATCCCACCGACCATGAATAGGCTATGGGCACCAGGCTGCTCAATAGTATTTATTGAAGTCTGGCTGTCAATTGGATTGGTTTGATTTTTCTCCATGATTACTTAAATTGTGTATTTTAGCACTTTACCGAAATGACCTGCTTTGTCCGTTGCAAAATTAGGTGCCAGTGATTGCCCCGCAATAGTGAATTATCATCATTAATTATGGATTTGAATCTTATCAAAAAGGCTTTTGACGAAATCCTTTCCAGACAGGATTTTGGTGATGAAGCTCCGGATTATTCTGGATTCCAAACACATATTGACATGCTTGAGCGAATGGCCGATGTTGAAAACAGCTCCATTGCCATTGTCGATCTGTACAAAAAGGAGTTTGTCAGCATCAAACCCAAGTTTTCTAACCTGATCGCTTTTGATTTAAACCAGGCTTTTGCCAACGGACCATCTTACTACATTTCGTTTATGCACCCTGATGACATTCCAATTGTCATTGATACTTACCAACGGCTCCAGGACTTCTCGCTGGCGCTACCGATTGCCGAAAGGAAGGATTACAAAACCATATTCAATTTCCGGCTACGGAGTCCTGAAGGGAAGTATTATCATTTTATCCAACAACTGGTTACCCTGGAGCTGGATAAGAATGGAAATCATTGGCTGAGCCTCACATTATCCGACATGCTTCCCAGCAAGGCCCGATTCAATAAGGTAAACCGCCGGATAGTCAATATGAAGACCGGCAAGTATTTCTTATTTGACAACGATGTGGAGCAAAAGCCAAAAACGGTGCTGAGTAACAGGGAAGCCGAAATCCTGGGACTGGTGTCACTTGGGTATGTCAGTAAAGAAATTGCAGATGAGCTATTTATCAGCGTCAATACAGTGAACAATCACAGGCAGAAGATTTTGGAAAAGATAAAAGTGGTAAATACCTATGAAGCAGTGGCCTATGCCAAGAATTTGGGACTGATATAGGGTGTCCAAGTTGCCGGGCATTCAAAATATGGGGCTCTGAATCTCCATGGTGTATTCATTTGATTCAACAGTTGTTTTGCCAAAATAGAGGCCCAAGTCTTCTGTCCTGTGTTCAAATTTCCATGCAGAACTATCTTTAAAGATGTTCAATGGGTAACCGTAAACCAGCTCAGCAGAGAATCTTATTGTTGCCTGATTCTGATCTGCCGGCCGCATTTGTATGCTATCAAATATTTTAGAAACCAGAGCATTGGGTTGAATATCAAAATCACCTGAGTAGTAAAGATACTGTTTGGACCCAGAGGGTATCACAAAAGTTGTGTAATTAGAGCCAGCACCAATATCACTCGTGCGATACAATTTTCCATTCCTATATTCTGATTTGGGAAACAGCACTATTTCAAAGGCAATATTCGAGGTGTTTTTGATTAAGAGGCGAGTCTCCTGATGAAATTTGTCCTTACAAGAGGTGCCAAATAAAACAATTGCCAGGCAAATCGAAAAAAGGTGAGTTGGTTTCATTTGGAGGAGTTTAGGTGTACTTTCTCTTTTAGCCAACCTGGCAGATGATTTCTGTATCGGCAAAGAGATTTAAATTTGGTTTCCGGTTCAGTACCGGGATTGGGAGAATAATAGCTAATTAATTGTTTTTATGCAACGGACGGAAAGGGCGCTTATCGCAGCATTCCCCTCATCAATGTATGCAGGTTGATCAAGTAAGCTAAGATTCATTTTCCATGCAATCGGGAACCATTCGGAGTCACGAGTCGTTGATGTCCAAAAGGATGTTCCTGCACCAAATTCCTTATAATTGCCAGCATAATCAATGCAGATGCCTGCCGGAAATGCATTCCAACCAATCGAATTGTCACCATTACCATAAGGGATCCAATTTGTAGCTGATTTCATTTTTTTATAGCCAAGTGTTCCAACATATCTAAGTAGAACCTCAAATTCTTCCTTACTTGGAAGATGCCAGCCTTGGGGACAAGCTGTCTTTGCGGCGATATGGTTATATAAAACACCATAAGTGATATAATTAGGACTAGCTTTAGCATCCGTAAGATTTCCATCATGGGTGCCGAACATGGGCACCGTATAAAAAGGTGATAATTCCAAGTCAGAGCCAAACAAAAAAGGCATATAAGCCAGGTTTTCAGCCAGCCAGGATTGCTTTCCAATTTCAACTGTTTTATAAACCTTATTGTCGCGGCTATCAGTCAGGGTACCGGAAACAACCGGAAACTCAAATTTGAAGGAAAGAATCTCCCCATAACTTAGCCCACCAACATTGATTGCATAGCTTCTAAAATAGTATTCCTGTCCAATGTCCAGAGAACCAATTCTGGTTTTGAAAACTCCGGAACCCATGCCGTTTTCACTATTATTATCAGAAACGGTAGGAGTTGGTTGTATTGCCCAACAAAATCCTCTTTTTGTAACCGTAGCGTCCGCTTCATCGGTAACCTCGCCGCTAAGAAGAACGCTATCCATACTAATAATCTCAGAGGAAAGTGTCTGTACATCGGCAAGATTATTCTTATTGCACGACACACAAAATGCAGCAATGATAATGCTGGCTAATACAAAGAAGTTTTTCATGACATATGATATTTATCAAAAGATGACATTATTGATTCCGAGAGTACTACCGGAAATTGGGGGATGATCAAAGGTAAAATAACTTAACCATTTTGTCGCCATTAAGGCGTAATAAAAAAGTTTATCCGATTAGTGCTTTGGGTGTGACACATCCTTCGCGACGGTTTCACTCCATTACGATCCGGATAAACCTTTAGTTGGTGAAAAAGGTACAATCCAGGAAGAACTGACAAAGGGGTTTTCGACCAGATCTGGTTAAAAAAGAAGCCCTCAGCTAACTTGTTGTTAGTGAGGGCTTTAGATTTTTGCTTTGTGATCCAGCTGGGGCTCGAACCCAGGACCCCATCCTTAAAAGGGATGTGCTCTACCAGCTGAGCTACTGAATCAATACCTTCAAAAATCGTGCGGCAAAGATAGAGTTTTCAAATCAAACTTCCAAAATATTTCTGCCGAAATCTTTCATTTTCCCTCCTTCTACCTTATTCCTTAAAACTTCTTCCTGATTTCTGCCTTCTGCCTTCTATCCACCGCCCTAAAATGGGAAGACCCTCTTTGGGAGAGGGCCTTCCTGAAACCTAAACCTAAAACTAAACCTATGAAAAATAACTCAGACAATTGGGGTTGTCTGAAGACGATCTTGTCCCCAAGTATCGTCGTATATTAAACGTACAAATCATATACCATGTTGCTTGTTTTATGAGAAATTTTACTCATTTAACAAAAAATTAACATATTATTCCGTTGGATGGGTAATCTTGATGGAGATCTCATCCTTCTTTTTATCATAGCCAATGGTCAGAAGATCACCTTCTTTGGTTTGAGAATCAATGATCTTCTCGGCCAGCGGATCCTCCAGGTACTTCTGTATTGAACGTTTCAACGGACGGGCTCCAAACTTCTGGTCATAGCCCTTCTCAGCCAGATAATCCTTGGCCGCAGGCGAAATCCTGAACTGTAAACCCAATCGTTTCATGCGATCAAACAAGCCCTGCAATTCAATGTCAATGATCTTATGCAGATGTTCCTTCGACAGGTTGTTAAAAATAACCACATCATCGATCCGGTTCAGAAACTCCGGGGCAAAGGCCTTGTTAAGGGCTTTCTGGATCACATCTTTCTGATAATCTCCCTGTCCTTCTTCCTGCGGACGGATATTGAAGCCTAAACTCTGACCGAAATCTTTCAGCTGCCGGGTTCCGATATTGGATGTCATTATGACAATTGTGTTCTTGAAATCAACCCGTCTGCCCAAACTGTCAGTCAGTTGACCGTCATCCAGAACCTGCAGGAGGATATTGAATATGTCGGGATGCGCTTTTTCGATCTCATCGAGCAGTACAACCGAGTATGGGCGCCTTCTTACCTTTTCTGTCAGCTGTCCGCCTTCTTCATATCCAACATATCCCGGAGGGGCTCCAACAAGCCTGGATACTGAAAATTTTTCCATATATTCACTCATGTCCACACGGATCAGGGCATCAGTGGAATCGAACAGGGTAGTGGCCAGAACTTTTGCCAGCTGGGTTTTTCCCACGCCTGTCGGACCCAGGAACACAAAACTCCCGATCGGCTTGTTCGGATCTTTCAGTCCGGCCCGGTTTCTTTGAATTGCTTTCACAATTTTATGGATGGCCTCATCCTGGCCAATAACCTTGGTCTGCAATTCCTGCTGCAGATTCATCAGCCGCGTGCCTTCCGCCTGCGCAATACGCTGCACGGGAACACCTGTCATCATGGCAACAACTTCCTCAACATTGCCCTCGTCAACGGTCTGACGATTCTCCATCAGTTGTTTTTCCCAGATATCCTTCTCCCGCTCGAGTTCAACAATCAACTGCTTTTCACGGTCACGGTGCCTGGCAGCTTTCTCAAAATCCTGATTTTTAACCGCTTCGATTTTTATCTTGCGGGTTTCCTCAATTTCACCTTCAAGCTTGATGATCCGCTCCGGTACCGAGATGTTGGAAATATGAACTCTCGAACCGGTTTCATCCAGGGCATCAATCGCCTTGTCGGGCAGATGCCTGTCGCTGATATAGCGCTGAGTGAGGTATACACAGGCCTTAAGAGCCTTGTCGGTATAAGTCACATGATGATGGTCCTCGTACCTGCTTTTTATATTATGTAGGATCTGAAGGGTTTCCTCAGGTGAAGTTGCCTCAACCAGAACTTTCTGGAACCTGCGCTCGAGTGCACCGTCCTTTTCGATATGCTGGCGGTATTCATCCAGTGTGGTGGCTCCGATGCACTGTATATCGCCCCTTGCCAAAGCGGGTTTCAGCATGTTGGCAGCATCCAGCGAACCCGTGG
Source organism: uncultured Bacteroidota bacterium (assembly GCA_942493265.1). Taxonomy (GTDB): domain Bacteria; phylum Bacteroidota; class Bacteroidia; order Bacteroidales; family UBA12481; genus UBA12481. Next base: position 3,744,626 of record OW818688.1, on the reverse strand, counting down.
CACCGCCGGCGCCTACAATGGTATGAATCTCATCAATGAACAGGATCACGTTGTTGGTTTTGGCCAGTTCATTCAGGATCGCTTTCATCCGTTCCTCAAATTGCCCCCTGTATTTTGTACCGGCCACAATAGAGGCCATATCAAGGGCAACCACCCGTTTGCCAAAGAGTACCCGTGAAACCTTGCGTTCCACAATTCTTAAGGCAAGTCCTTCCGCAATTGCAGATTTACCAACCCCCGGTTCCCCGATCAGTACCGGGTTATTCTTTTTCCGGCGGCTCAGGATCTGGGCAATTCGCTGAATTTCATTCTCACGGCCAACGATCGGGTCGAGACGACCTTCTTCGGCCGCCCGGGTAATGTCAATACCGAAATTGTCGAGTACCGGCGTGTCGGATGCAGGTTTTGCCGATCTGGGCTGACCTTTGACAGGATCAACCGGACCTTCCGACTCATCATCTTCATCATGATAATCTGATTTTGCAGAGGGCAGCTCCGACGAAAGCTGTTGCTTAACCGAACTATAATTAATACTCATATCCTCTAGAATTTGAGTAACCATGCAGGTATCATCCTTTAATATTGCCAGCAGCAGGTGAACGGTGCTCACCTTCTGTGGCTGAATGTCGCGGGCCTCAAAATAGGCCAGTTTTAATATCCGCTCTGCTGGTTTCAGCAATGGTAATTCCTTTTGATTTAAATCCTTGGCGGGATTCGCAACCCGGATGCGCTGTTCAATCAATCGTTTGGCCTTTGGAAGATCGGCTCCCAGGTTAACCAGTACGTCGATGGCATCACTTTCCCCTTCGCGAAGTATCCCCAAAAAGAAATGTTCCGGACCAATCTGGTCATTGCCCAACCGGATTGCTTCTTCCTGGCTGAATACCAATACGTCATGAATTTGTTTCGGAAAATTTGAATCCATAAAAAAACTCCTTTATCGGTTGTTAACCTGCCATATTATGACTGTCATTCTGTCAAACACAAATTCCTCTAGTGCTTTGATATTTTGCTTAATCACTTATTTACAGGCCTTTTCATTAAATACTAAATCTACTAATTTCTATAGGTATTGGAAAACAAATAGTGCGCCAATTATCAACAACAATAGCGTTCGAAATATATGGATATTGTGTGCTCCGGTGAAGAAAAAAGTGGTATTTTTGTCCTTCTTTGATAATTTGACAAGAATACTGTATATTGTTTATTATAAGTAAGTTATGCTAACAGGCGAAAGAATTGTCCGTATCAATATCGATGAGGAAATGAAGTCTTCATACATCGATTATTCGATGTCGGTTATAGTTGCCCGGGCATTGCCAGATGTCCGCGACGGTTTAAAGCCGGTTCATCGCAGGGTACTTTTCGGCATGAACGAGTTGGGCGTTGGAGCCAACCGCCCCTACAAGAAATCAGCCCGTATTGTCGGGGAAGTTCTCGGTAAATTCCATCCGCACGGCGACAGCAGTGTATATATGGCAATGGTCCGCATGGCCCAGGAATGGTCGATGCGTTATCCCCTGATCGAAGGACAGGGAAACTTTGGGTCGGTCGACGGCGACAGTCCGGCGGCCATGAGGTACACTGAAGCCAGGCTCCATAAGGTGGCTGAGGAAATCATGGGCGACCTGGAAAAGAACACAGTCGATTTTCAGCTGAACTTCGATGACACCCTCGAGGAGCCTACCGTGATGCCCACCCGGATCCCGAACCTTCTGGTCAACGGATCTTCCGGAATCGCTGTCGGGATGGCTACCAACATGCCTCCCCATAACCTCACCGAATCGGTTAATGCAATCATTGCCGTTATCGAGGACCCCGAAATTACCATCGAGGGATTAATGAAGTATATCAAGGCCCCGGATTTTCCAACCGGTGGTATTATATATGGATATCAGGGAGTTAAGGATGCTTTCGAAACCGGAAGGGGAAGAATTGTCGTCAGGGCTAAAGCTTTGATCGAAACCTTGCCCAACGGACGCGAAAGGATCATTATCACCGAGATACCCTACATGGTGAATAAGGCTGAGATGATCATGAAAACAGCCGAACTCATCAACGATAAAAAGCTGGAAGGCATCTCCAACCTGAATGATGAATCGGACCGTAACGGGATGAGGATCGTTTATGATCTTAAGAAAGAGGCACTTGGAAATGTTGTATTGAACAACCTTTACAAATATACCGCCCTGCAGACCTCCTTCTCGGTGAATAATATCGCACTGGTTCACGGCCGTCCGCGAATGCTGAACCTGAGAGATATAATAGATAACTTCATCAGCCACCGGCATGAGGTGGTGATCCGCCGCACGCGTTACGACCTGGATCAGGCTGAAAAGAAAGCCCATATCCTGGAAGGATTGTTGATTGCCCTGGACCATCTGGATGCGGTTATTACCCTGATCCGGAATTCCAAAAATCCTGATGAGGCCAAACTGGGCCTGATGGAAAGCTTCGGATTATCGGAACTCCAGTCTAAAGCTATTCTTGAACTGCGTCTGCAGAGATTGACAGGATTGGAAAGGGACAAGATCCGTCAGGAATATGACGAACTGATGATCTTGATCACCTACTTGAAAAGTGTGCTTGAGAATGAAGCCCTTCAGATGGAAATTATCAAGAAGGAACTTCTCGAGGTAAGAGACAAATTTGGTGATGAACGTCGTACCGAAATCGTGTATGCTTCGGAAGATTTCAATCCGGAAGATTTTTACGCTGATGAAGATATGGTGCTGACTATCAGTCATATGGGATATATTAAACGTACTCCGCTCACTGAATTCAGAACCCAAACCAGGGGTGGGGTAGGCGCCAAGGGCAGTAATACCCGGGATGAAGATTTTATCGTGCATCTGTATATTGCCTCGATGCATAATACTATTGTATTCTTCACCGAATCCGGCCGCTGCTTCTGGTTGAAGGTTTATGAAATCCCCGAAGGAACAAAAACCTCCAAAGGCCGTGCAATTCAGAACCTTCTGAATATTGAACAGGAAGATAAGGTTAAAGCTTACCTGAGAGTTGGCGACCTGACTGATCAGGAGTATATCAATAATAATTACGTCATTCTCTGTACCAAGAAGGGCGTTATCAAGAAAACTTTGCTGGAAGCCTATTCAAGGCCACGCCAAAACGGGGTTAACGCGATAACCGTTAAAGATGGAGATCAGCTGCTGGAAGCACGCATGACCAATGGTAATCATGAAATATTGATGGCCATTAAATCAGGTAAAGCCATCCGGTTCCATGAAAGTACCGTACGTCCCGTTGGCAGAACAGCTTCAGGCGTAAGGGGAATTTCGCTGGCTGGTCCTGAGGATGAAGTGGTTGGAATGGTTTGTGTTGAGAAGGAAGAACAGGATATTCTGGTGGTTTCAGAAAACGGATACGGCAAACGTTCCAGTATTCAGGATTACCGGATCACCAACCGTGGCGGAAAAGGTGTTAAAACCATTAACGTTACTGAAAAAACCGGCAGCCTGATTGCATTACTGGCCGTTACCGATGAGGATGATCTGATGATCATAAACCGTTCAGGTCTGACGATAAGAATGGAAGTATCACAGCTGAGAATCATGGGCCGTGCTACCCAGGGAGTCCGCCTCATTAACCTTAAGGATACCGATACGATTGCCTCCGTTGCTAAAGTTGAGAGCGATGGAAGCGTCGAAAATGAAAATACCGTGGCTGAAGAGGATTTGGATACGGAATCGGATGAAAACAAGGTAATTGACCCGTCTGAGGTAGAGTAGGTATTCTAACTTTGCAATTGTGGTACTAAAATTGATATTGTGCTATTAAGAGCGATTGTTTTATAATAAATTTGAATAAAATCTGAAAATTTGTTCTGACATGAAAAAAATTATTTTCCTTCTTGCATGCATTGTTGGCCTGGGCGCAGCATTCGGACAGAGCAACAAGGTGGTTACCGCGTTTAACCTGATGAAGCCTGAGTACAATGAGCTGGACAAAGCTAAGTTGGCAATCGATGAAGCTTCTGTTCATCCGAAAACCATGGCTGAAGCCAAAACATGGTACTATCGCGGATTGGTTTATTATAAAATCTACCAGTCAAAAGAAGAGAAATTCAAAAATCTGGATCCGGATCCGTTGAAACAAGCTTACCAGTCATTTGCAAAAGCTAAGGAATTGGATGCAAACCAAAGGTTTGAAGCTGAATTGCTTTTCCAGATGACCCGTACATCCGCGGATTATTTCAATAAAGGCTCTGCAGAGTTTGAACAGAAGAAATTTGCACAAGCCGTTGAATCTTTCGAAACCGTGATGGCAATAGGGAAGTTACCTTATATCAATCAGCTGGATACCGGTTCATTCTACAATGCTGCACTTGCTGCTGAAGCCGCTGCCGCAAAGGAAACAGATAAAGTTGCCGCCGATAAATTTTATAATAAGGCACTTGATTATTATAACAAATCAATTGATCTGAATTATGGTGGTCCGGAAGTATTCCATTATATGGCTGAGATTTACCTTGCAAAAGGGGATTCCGCATCTGCTTTGAAAGCATATGAGTCGGGTATTGCAAAATATCCCAATAAGGCTGCTAACCTTTATATTTCGATGATTAACTTCTATTTGTCACGAAAAGATCTGTCGACCGGTTTCGGATACATAGAAAAAGCATTGGAAATTGATTCTACCAATGCCAGTTTATGGGAAGTTTATGGAAGCGCACTGGAGAAAAGAGGCGATAAGGTAAAAGCAGTAGAAGCTTTTAAAAAGATGATCACTCTGGAACCGAAATCCTTTGATGGTTATTACTGGGTTGGGTTAGTGTACTTTAACATGGGCGTTGAAGCCCAGGATAAAGCTAATGCAATTCCTTTAAGCGATGACAAAGGGTTTAAAGCTGCTGTTGAAATTGCCGATGAATATTTCAAACAGGCATTACCATATTTCGAACAGGGTTTTGAGGTCAACAAAGAGGATCCTCAGTTGCTTTTAGGTTTGAGCCAGATTTATTATCGTTTTAAAATGAACGATAAGCTGGTTGAAGTCAAGAAGCTCATGGACGCAAAAAAATAATTTTATATACCGGGGAAGGGACACCAATGGCTGTCCCTTCTTCTTTATCAATATAATTTAACATAATATTAATTATAAGACAATTATATAAATGTGTGTACTTGATTATCTGGCAATTATAAAACTTTTCAGCGTTTATGTGCAAGGGAGTGAAACAATAAAGCTTGATCCTTTTCCTGGCTGGCTTTCGACTCTTAATTTACCGGCATTTTTCTCTATTAACTCCTTACACAAAAATAATCCCATGCCCGTTCCCTTTTCATTATTAGTTCCACGGGTTGATTGGGATTCATCGAGGCTGAATAATGAATTAATTTTTTCCTCACTCATGCCAATACCGTTATCCCTGATAATGACCTCCGTAAAATTATTGCCAACCATACATTCCAGTTCAATAATTCCGTTATTGGGGGTAAATTTAATGGCATTGCTGATCAAGTTGCCAAATAGCGTTCTTAAAGACTGAAAATCACCTTTTATAAAAACATCCTTCGGAACCCTGTTAATAACTTGGAGTTCTTTTGCTAAAGCGTTGGCCAAATATGGCGCTAAGCTTTTAATGATCAAATCCCATAATTCGAATGACTTAATCTGAATCTGGTACTGACCACGCTGTATTCTGGCCCATTCCAACAAGTCCTCCAGATGGTTGTAAAAGGTTGTTGATGTTTCCTTAAGAACGTCAATATAACCTATGCGTTGATCATCAGTCAAATCATGGTAGTCACTTGACAAATGATCCGTGAATCCTAGAATCGCATTAAAAGGTCCTTTTAGATCATGTGCGACAATTGAAAAGAACTTGTCTTTAATGGTCATTAGTTCCTGCAAATTATCCGATTTGTCCTGAAGCTCCCGCTGCAATTGTTTGATCTGAGTGATATCATTGAAAAGTGCCATTTGACACAATGGTTTACCGCCAGGAGCATGCACCAGGATTGCTGAAATTATTGCATCAACTTTGCTGCCGTCCAAACGTGTAATAGTGATTTCTTTGGCATAGGCTCGACCATCAGCAATTGTGGAGACCACTTGATTGAGTTGCTCTGGCGTTGTTGAAAAGTTCGAGATGTGCTTACCGATTACGTCATCCTTATTCTTGTATCCCCACAGCCTGACATAAGCATCATTTGCATAAAAAATGAACCCTTTTTTATCTGCCAGGCTCATCGCAATTGGCGAGGCTTCCAGAGCAAATTCCTGAATATGGTGTTTTTCTTCAAGAAGTTTTCGTTCAGTTATATCAGAAGCGATGCCCCCCATCTGGATGGCTATACCCTTATCATCATATATAATAGATTTTCGGTCATCAAGCCAAGTAATCCGACCATCAGGACGAATAATCCTGTACTCCACCCGTGTATTGCCATTTGCAAATAGCTCAATGGTGCTTTTTTCTACGAGTGCACGATCTTCAGGATGGACGAAATCAAACCAAAGAGTCGGTTTTGCATTGAATGCACTGACAGGGAGTCCATAGTATTTCTCAAAGGAGTTGTTCAGGTCTACCAAGGCCGATCCGTCCGCATTAGACTTCCATATAATGTCATTTAGGTGATTCACAAGGCTTTTAAATTGAGCCTGGCTTGCTAACAAATCTAACTCTGCCCTCTTCCGGTCAGTAATATCTCTATATTGCCATAGAAAACCGATTAGAGAATCATTTCTCACAGGTAAGAAATCCCTCTCGAGTATTCGTCCATCACACAAAACGAGCTCTTGACAAAGGCAGGGTTTTTCCTCTTGGATAAGGCTTTCAATAACATTTAAAAAATTGTCAGGGTCGGTAAATAATCCGGCTGATCTTTGCCCGGCAATTCTACAATTCAAACCTATCAAAGCTTTAGGATTGGGGATGCCGAACATTTTGCAAAAAGCCTGGTTAACTTTTAAGATATTTCTAGAAGCATCTTCAAAGAGAAAGGCAGTATTTGAGTTTTCTAAAAGAGTATGAATCTGCAGGTTAGCTAAATGCAGCAATTCTGCTTCCCGTAATATAGTCAATTGGTCCCTCAATTTCTTAATAGCGAAAGAAGCTTGATTAGCGATTGTTTCGATCGCCGATACAGTTTCGGGATTTAGAATACCAGCATCATGCAAGGTTTTTGGAATAAACAGGGTTAAGCTGCCTAAATACTTGTTCTCTATACAAAAACTAAATGCACAAATATCGGCAATACTGAGAAATCTTTCGAGAGAGCGTCCAATGGTTTTAGAAATCCGACCATGCGTTAACTCTGAGATGCCTCCAGGGAAATGAATCATCTCCCGATTCTCAAAAGATCTAATTTGTTCGGCAGGTAATTCGTAGAAAGGAAAGTCCATGGTAAAGGGATCCCTGCCAACAATTGCCTTGATAGCCTTAAGGTAATTATCAAAGCCAAAACTTGCAGCAAGACGAAAATTCATATCATCAGGCTGGAGCTTGGTTATGGCAAAGTATACACCAGGAATTATTTTTGAAACTGCACGACCAACGATATTGTAGACTTCTTGTTCGTCGTTTAAGGGTAAGAGCTGTTTGGCAACTTCATGCAGGATTTCGATAATCTGGCCACTAGAAGCTGGCATACAATCGCTGGTTTGCATTACAATAATATTTTTGAAAAAAAACCGACCACCTTCTTTACCCTCCCAGAATAACTCTTCCAAGATAAAAAGAATCAAATGAATAAACTCAAGTCGAAGGAATACTTTTGAGTATTAGCCAGTTGTTACTGTATGCCCTTAAGGTCCACGGGTGCACCGACCTTCATGACTCTCCTGGGAAACAGAGACCCTTCCTCCGAAAGTGCTCCCATCTGTATTGCAATTGTCCGGCAATCTTGTAAAGGTTGCCGGACAATTTTTTTTAACTTCGAAACCTCATAAACAGACAATAACATGGTTGAGGATAATTTAAACTTTAAGCAGATCGTACTGATTATTGCTGCTGGTTTATTTTTCGGTTACAGCTGCTCCAAAGATCCGTTTGATTCCAATAAAGGAACTTTCGAGGATCTCCGGGATAATAAAACTTACCAATGGGAAAAGATCGGCTATCAAATCTGGATGTCGGAAAACCTGGCTTATCTGCCGGATGTCAGTCCCTCTGCCGAAGGTTCTGATTCAATTTCCCTGTGCTATGTTTATGGTTATGAAAGCACTTTCGTAAATACCGCAAAGGAAACCGATAACTACCAGTCATACGGGGTTTTATACAACTGGCCGATGGCCATGGCTGTTTGCCCGGATGGATGGCATCTTCCTTCAGATGCGGAATTTGATGTGCTGACCGGTCTGCTGGATGGAGATTCCCTCGCCGGAACGCAAATGAAATCAAAGAGCGGCTGGAACGAAAACGGCAACGGTGATAATTCCAGCGGATTTAACGGAAAACCCGGCGGTTACCGCGATAATGACGGCGGATTCTTTTTGCTGGGAAATAATGCCGGATTCTGGACTGCAACAATCAGCGATACCACAAACGCCTGCTGGGTTCGCGACCTGGGTTATAATTATCCTGAATTCGGACGAAGCCTGTACGCTAAAAGCGGTGGATTTTCAGTCCGCTGCCTGAAAAATTAATTATTTAACTCCCCTATCCTTCTGATTATGAAAATTTTGCGTCATTTTCTCGTTATAGTGTTGTTTTTTAGTGGATTAACCTTACTGGCACAGACATTAGATTCGAGGGGTTATATTGTTAAGGTTGGTGATCAGGTTCCTGAATTTACCATTAAGTATACTGATGGTAAGATATTATCAATCAATGATTTGAAAGGCAAGGTGGTCATGCTTCAATTCACCGCCAGCTGGTGCGGAGTTTGCCGGAAGGAAATGCCGTTTATTGAAAGCGATATCTGGAAAGTTTACAAAGATAAAGGCCTGGTCCTCATTGGTATTGATCGGGGTGAACCGATCGAAAAGGTTAAGGAATTCGCCAAAACCATGAAGATCTCCTACCCTCTTGCCCTGGATGAAGATTCCGGAATATTCACAAAATTCGCCGAAAAATCTGCCGGCGTAACCCGTAATATTATTATTGACCGCACCGGTAAAATCGTTTTCCTTACCCGGTTGTACGATACGGTTGAATTTGAAGCCCTCAAAAAAAAGATCGGCGAACTGTTGTCCGCCGATCTCCAAAAGTAACCTGATTACTTACTGTCACTAATTACTCACCGTCATTCTCTTTGTTTCAGTAAACCCCTTACCGGTAATAGTATACAGGTAAGTACCCGGCTGAAACATGTTTCCATCGAGCTGAATGGAATGGTTCCCTGCAGGTATTTTCATAAAATTCTGATTCCAGATCAGTCTTCCGGTTATATCGCGGATATCTATTTGAATATCCGATAGCTGACTGATAGAATATTCAATGGTAGTTTCTGCCGTAAATGGATTCGGATAATTCTGCGATACCGAATTCACATTAAGCGCCGGATTGCCAATGCCATCAATAAGATTGCTGTGATCATTCAGATTCATCCTCAACATAAACAGATCAGTCCCGCTTGAATACCATGTTTTATCTTCAGATTGAATAAACCAGCTTTTCCCGCTCGGATAAAAATTGCTCCTGTCGGAACCAATTGAATATCTGTGTGAATCATACGCTTCCTGAAAGTCAAGGTTGTTCCAGAATTCAATGCATACCAGGTAGGAATTATCCGCCACCAGGAATTCCCCTTCACCGTCCTTGATCATCGGCAGCGTTACCCAATGGTTTTTGAGTATGGTGGAGTCCATCGGCATTAATTCTGATCCGAGCAACTCATAAGGCGTATCCTCCTCTGCATTGTAACCCATCAGCACAAACCTGAAGCTGCTCCTGATATCAGCATTGTTGATGTATCCGGATATACTGTTGATTTCTGCATCCTTTTTCAGCGTATACCACGTTCCCATCAGATCGCCTTCATGCTGGTAGGTATACCATCCCCAGGTGGAGAATGAAAGCTCTGGATGATCATCACAACGGGAAAACAGGCTGTCGGTCACGTGGAACGGAATCGTAGCGAAGTTATCGCCGGGCCTTTCATCTTCATTATCCATTTTAACCGTGAAATCCATCTTGTAGTGGCCATATTCCTCCGGAATAAATTGATCCTGAATCCTGAAAGTATCGGTAATCGAAGGATAAAACACGTAGGGTACCGTATTTTCATTGAATATCTGCTGGTTATTTTTGGTCACCTGAACATTTAAATGAGTACCCCATTGTTCTGCATTTCCAAAATTCCTGACAATTCCCATCATATTGTATCCCGAGAGCTGGGTTTTCGGAACTGCATAGAAAAATCCTTCCTTATCTGCCGTGCCATTATCGTAATTTGCCTCATAATAAAGCATTTGCAAATCATTTTCCCAACCTTCCATTAATACAATGTCGTCGATCATCCAAAAATACAGTCGGGCATTACGCCAGGTGATCCTGAACTGAACCTCCGGCAAACCGGCGGCAACATCAGTGAGGTTCAGGTACAGGTCGACCTTTTCTCCAGCTGCGATTCCTCCCACGCGTTCACTGTATAAGGTTCCCATTTTCATATCAAACTGGGCCCAGTGAACCCCTTTGTCATTGGTGACTTCGAAAATCATTTCCGCTTCTGACCAGTACCTGAAACTTTGTGCAAGCCTGACCAGAACGGAAGAATGCGCACTGCAGTCGATTGGCGGACTGATAATGGAGCTGTTAACTTTAAGATAATCATTGTAATTGCCAAAATCCTGATTGTATTTCCCCAGGTTCAAAGCCAGATAGCCGTTAGCTTTCGACAGGGAATTCAGCGGCGGCTCACTCACATAAGCCCCCTTTAAGGAATCGATAGCCCAATGCCAGTTGTATCCGATGTCATCGGGATCTAAAATGGACCATCCTGCCGGCAGCAGCCATCCGATCTGGCTTGTGGAGTCGGCCCAGTCAAATTCCTCGGTCCAGAAAATATCTCCCCCTCCTTTCAGTAGCGATGGATTTGGAATGTAGTTGCTTGCTGTTTCCGGACTGCCTTTCGAAGGTGGAGCAATTCCGGCATTACGCACGGTCTGTCCGTATGAAGTGCAGACCAGGGCAAAAAAAACTAAAGTGATGGTAATGTTTTTCATGTCGTTTGCATTAAGTTATTTTGTTAAGTTACAAAAATGCTATTGCTTTAGAAGTTACATTGTGCTATAATTTTATGAATGAGTTAACTATGCCAACAACTACACCGAGTATCTTCAATGATGTGCTGGGTCCGGTCATGAGGGGTCCGTCAAGTTCACATACCGCTGGTTCTTACAGAATTGGATCCTTGTTGAGGGATTTGGCCGGACAGAATTTCAATTCGGCCGTTTTCGAGTTTCATCCCGGGGGCTCTCTGGCCACCACTTACCATACGCAAGGTTCTGATATCGGTTTGGCAACCGGATTGCTTGGAATGGACATACTCGATCCGGCTATGCCGGATTCGCTGGTTATTGCAAAAAACTCGGGCGTCGATATCTCTTTTCATATCACCGATTACCCGGCTGATCACCCGAATACCTATAAAAGTACGCTCAGGGATGTTGCCGGAAATGAGGTTACCGCAACAGCAATCTCCACTGGCGGCGGAATGATCCGTATGATTGACCTGATGGGTTTTCCGGTTAATCTGCTGGGTGATGACCTGGTATTATTCGCCATATTAAAAGATTCTTCAGATTGCCTGGACCGTAAGCAGATTGAAGATCTCATCACGTCAATCCCCGAATATGCCGGGAGCATCTGGACGAATAAAGAACAGGAAAGTGCTGTGATCTATCGTTTTACAACACCTCCCGACCTCAACCCGCATCTTCCGGTACTGGAATCCTGTTTCCGTTTTTACAGGATACTGAATCCTGTAATGCCCATACCCGGCCAGACAACCACTGCGCTGCCGTTTACCAGTCTGGAAGAATTGCTGAAAAACCCTGATCTGCTTGCACTTCCTGCCAGTCAGCTTGCCCGCAGGTTCGAATCTGCGCGGTCGGGCTATCCGATTGAAGTACTCGACAGAATGATGGAAAACCTGATCAGCATCTGGAGAAATGGGATACAGGCCGGACTGAACGGCACCCGTTATGCCGACCGCCTGATTGGCTCCCAGTCGCCCGGTTTTCTCAAACAATATCATAATGGCAATCTGATAGAGGCCGGTCCGCTGAACCTGATGATCGCCTATTCAACTGCCCTGATGGAAGTTAAAAGCAGCATGGGTGTTGTGATTGCCGCGCCTACGGCCGGAGCATGCGGAGGATTGCCCGGCACGCTGATCGGTCTGGCCGATTATACAAAAGATGATAAATCCTTGTTGGATGGATTCTGGGCAGCGGGTTTAGCCGGACTTTTCATCGCCATGGAGGCAACCTTTGCAGCGGAAGTTGCCGGTTGTCAGGCCGAAACCGGTGCCGGCGCAGCAATGGCTGCCGCAGGATTGGTTGAAATGACCGGCGGCAGTGCCATTCAGGCTTTTGATGCTGCTTCCGTCGCCTTGCAGAATGTGATGGGATTGGTATGCGATCCGGTTGCCAACCGGGTGGAAATCCCTTGTTTGAGCCGCAATGCCAATGCAGCCGCAAACGCCCTTACTTCTGCCAATATGATTTTAGGTGGAATACAGGCAGTTATCCCGCTTAATGAAACCATTCTTACCATGCTCGCCGTTGGCCATGCCATGCCGTGTTCATTGCGCTGTACCGCTATCGGAGGACTGTCGGATACCGCCACCTCCCGCAGGATGGAAGCAGCGATTGCCGATATCGATTACATAAAAAATTCTCAACTCTAATCCTGATACTATGTTAATATTAAATGAATCCGCACTGGCACAACTAACCGATTGGTCCGGTTTGATTGATCAGATGATAAAGGCTATGATCGCCTATGAGGATGGTGATTTCGTTATGCCCGACCGGGTTGGGATGGGTTTCGCCAATAATACACTGCTTTTAATGCCTGCCCAGAGCGGCAAGTATTTCAGCACCAAGCTGGTGAGCTTGTTTCCGGATAATCCGGCTAAAAATGAGCCCGTCATCAAAGGAGTGGTAATCCTGAATAATGCGGAAACCGGTGAGCCGCTTGCCCTTCTCAATGGTGCCAAGCTAACGGCCATACGCACCGCCGCAGTTTCGGCCGCCGGCATCCGGTATACAACCGCCGAAAATGTAAAAACACTTGGATTGATCGGTGCCGGAGTTCAGGGCATGCACCAGATTCTGGCTGCCTGCCAGGTGCGTCCGATTGAAAAGATCTACATACTGGATAAATATGCTGAACGTGCTCAGAGCTTTATCGCTTGTCTGGCCTCATCACTACCTGAAGTTCAGCTGATCAGGGTTGCAACACCCGAGGAGCTGCTCGAACATTCGGAGATAATCATTACGGCAACAAATTCAAATAAGCCTGTTCTTCCTGATAATCCCGACCTGCTGAGAAATAAGCACATCATTGCCATCGGGTCCTATAAACCTCAGATGAGGGAGTTGCCTGATTCCCTTTTTAAGCTCATCGACCACTGCTTTGTGGACGTAAGATTTGCGCTCGAAGAGTCGGGCGACCTGATTCATCCGATCGAGATGGGACTGCTGAAACAAAAGCAGGTGATTCCGCTTGGATCACTGATCAGGGGCAAAGTAACAGCCAGCGCTCAAAGTACCACCCTGTTTAAACTGGTTGGAATGGCTCTGTTTGATCTGTATACCGCCCAATGGTTTTATGAAAAAGCAATTCGTCTGGATGCCGGAGAGAGCTTTTATCTGTAGAAAAGCGAAGATCCGGTACCCGTTTATCAACTGAAATGCCCCGATTAGTCAGTTTTTTAGCATAGTTGGGGATTTTGATCTGTTTTGGCAAGTCATTTGATTATATCAGGTATTAGAAAACATCCAAAGTCCAATACCATGAAAAACTATTTAATCTTAGCCATGATCCTGATAGCCGGTATGACTGCTTACCCGCAGGCAACCAGGTCAGCAAGAGAAAGCAAAAGCGAAAAAAGCAGTGCTAAAAAAGAATCGGTACAGCGTTCAGCATCAAGATCTGATTCGAAAGCTACCCGTTCACGCGTTGAAACCAGAAGTTCCGAAAAGCCACAAGCTACCCGGAGCAATAATGAATCCAATCGTTCACGGGTAGAAACCAGGAGTGCTGAGCGGCCACAGGCCACCCGGAGCAATAATGAATCCAGCCGTACCCGGGTCGAAACCCGAAGTACTGACCGACCACAGGCTACCCGAAGCACCCAGTCAACCCGCAGCGGACAGGATCAGAACCGCGTACAGCAGAACAGTGGTCAGCGCAGGGTTGAATCCGGAAATGCAGAACGCCGTCAGGGAACCTCGGTAACCCGTCCGGAAAACAAATCCGGTAATTCCGAAAACCGTCAGGGGAATACCATCACCCGGCCGGAAAACAGATCAGGTTCCACCCGGACTGCCCGCGAAAACGGAAATTCTGATAACCGCGACTTCAAAGCCCCGTCCTCTTCAGCTTCAAGGGTTTACCGCGAAGGCAAGGGTACCCTGACCCGTGATGACGGAACCGTTGTACGCCACCAGAATGATGAAGTATTTGCTTCACGCAAGTACAAACTGGATTACGATAATTATGAAAACTTAAGAAGATCTGATGAATTCCGCCGCGATTACCGCGAATATCATAACTGGTACAGCCACAGAAATATTCGGGTGATTAACCACTATCACAACCGCTATGTTCCGGTTCCCTGGGAGGTTCGCAGGTCAAGGTACTATTATCGCGCTCCGCATCATATCGACCTGATTTGGACCCCGTTACTGTTCCATAGATTTATGTACTACTACCCGACTCATAACCGTTGGGATATGGAATTCGGCAGTTCGATTGAAACCATCTCGGCTTATGAAGCCCAGGAATATGCCGGAACCGTAAGAAGGGTTTACGGAAAAGTTGACGAGGTTTATTACTCGCCTGAGGATGAGAACTATATTCTCTACATTGGCGCCCCGTTCCCCTATCAGGACATCAGTATCGTGATTCCGAAATATATTGCAAGGGATCTGAGCATGAGTCCGAAATGGTATTTCGAAGATGAATATGTGTGGGTGGTAGGTTTGATCAATATGTGGGAAGGTAAAGCTGAGATCATCGTACGTGACCAGGATCAGATCAGAAAGTACTAAAGCTCCAGCTTCAGCAGAGATTCAAGGGGGATGCCATTTTCAGGGCATCCCCCTTTTTTATCCATCAGTTAAATTACTACTTTTAGGCCTTCATAAAAAGATCTTAAAGCTTTGAAAAGATTGTCAGATAAGACATTCACACAGATGTGGTCAGAAAAAAAGTACGGTATTACAGGTACCGTCCTTTTTCATATGGTGCTGCTTATTGTGATACTCTTTATCCGAGTTGACAATGTCAAAACTGCCCAGGATAATATCATCTACATTGATCTTAAGGTATTTGAGGAAATTCAGAAACTGGAAATCCAGAAACCCGATCCGGATAGCCGGTTAAAATCCCCTGCACGCCAGGCCCGGAACATTGCCGTTAATCAGGAAGAGGATAAGGTTGAGAAGTACGACGACTATAAAGATTACAAAGTTTCAAACCGGGCCGCCGAACGGGAGGCTCAGAAAAGGGTGAGCCAGGCGGTAAAGGATATTATCAGGGAAAATGACTTGGATCCGAACGACAAGGAACTTCCCAAAACTGAAGCTAAACCGATCGATTTTTATAAAGCTGAAAAGATCGAGGAGGAACAGGTATACAAAGGACCGACCAACATCTATTTCAAGCTCGACGGGCGTAAGGTTGCCTACCTGCCGATCCCGGTTTATAAGTGCAAAGGCGGTGCAACCGTTCAGGTGGATATCCGTGTGGGACAACGGGGAAAAGTTGAACTCACCACCATCAACAAATCAGGCACCGATACCCAGGACCCCTGCTTCCTCGATGCCGCCAAGGATGCCGCCCAGAAAACCCGGTTCAACTTCAGTACGGATGCCAAAAATCTTCAGCAGGGATACATCATCTATCATTTCGTGGCTCAGTAAACGGCGGTATGTCCGTTAAACTCAATACTTCCGCTATCCGCCGCTCCAGCGGTGCCTTTGGAAGTTCAATAATCGTATAACCCACACGCTGGTATTCCTCCACAGTCAGTTCATAAAGTCTTACGCATTCGGAAAAAGTTTCCCTTCTCACCTCATCATTGGAATAGATCATTTCCCATGGCGGGGCTGCAAAGACTACGGGATGGTAACGGTACTTTTCAATTGCGGCGGATAGAATATCAGGCACTTTCAGGTTCTGAAACCTGAAATATGCTGCCGAATCCGGTATGCCGCGATCATAAAAGGCGATTTCAGAGCCCTTTGTCTCCTGATGGAAAGAAATACGATTGCTTAATATTTGGTCGAAAAAACGCCCCGAATCAGCCCTGGTTGCCCGGATTGGAGCCGTGAACCCTTCCTCTATCAGTTTTCTGGCAATTTCGGGGAATCCGGTATAACCCAGGTCCTGAAGTGCCTCAACCAATGACGTTTTTCCGGATCCGGGTCCGCCGGTAATGATGTAGCGGAAATTATCCACTACTCCAGGCTCCTGAATTCCTTGGTCCAGGTAACTTCACCTGCACCCAGGTCATATGATGTTTTGCGCGCTAAAACGAACAGGTAATCCGACAAGCGGTTGATATACCGGATAAGTATCGGATTAACAGCGGATTCATGAGCAAGCGTAACCATCCGTCTTTCGGCTCTGCGGCATACCGTGCGTGCGATATGACAGGCTGCGACGGTTGAATGTCCGGCCGGAAGAATGAAGTTGTTCAGCGGAGGAATCTGATCCAGGAGCATATCCATCGCTTTTTCGAGGTCCGTAATATCTTCTTCCTGTAATCCGGGAAGCTTTTTTAATAAATCCTCATTATCAACAGCCAGGTTGGATGTGACAACAAAAACCCGGTTCTGGATCCGGGTAAGCCTCTCCTTTTCACCGGGATCCGGTATCAGGGACTGAACCATTCCCAGGTGTGAATTCAGTTCATCCACAGTACCATAGGCCTCCAGTCTCGGATGATCCTTCTGCACTCTGGTGCCTCCTGAAAGTGAGGTCTCCCCTTTATCACCGGTTCGGGTATATACTCTCATAGCTGAATTTTTTTCATCCTCTAAAAATCTATAAAAACCTTTGAATATCCAATGAATCTCCCTTTTGAAAATACCCGGATCACATACATTCCGGGAGGGTAAGATGCTTGGGTAAAATCCATCATTATCAGTCCGTTGTTATAGGAATAAGCAGGAACTGCCATGTTGCCTGATAAAATACCGGATATGCGCACCTCGATGGAACCGAAGTTGTCAGGAATACTTAAATAGTACCGGCCGCTTACCGGATTGGGAAACCCCTTTAACCGGACAGCGGTTTCAACCGGGTGAGTTTCAATTGCGGAAAACCGGGAGTCGGGTAAGTCAAGATTGATCAGATGACCGTTTGCCGTTTCAGTGTGATTGATTTTTCCCGGACCTCCATAGGTAACCGATGCGATCCTTCCCGAGCTTCTGATCATCAGGCTGAGATCATAATACCTGAGTGTTTCCGGAATTCCTGAATAATCAAGGAGTACCTCAACTTCAGAGCCGTTAATTTGCCAGCTTACCATAATTTTGTCCCGGACCAGCAGGTATTCGAATACTTCCGATGAACTGGCAAACCATCCGTTATCCTTTCCGCTGCTTCCATATGTTTTCTCCAGATATTCAAAGTATTCCCTGAATGCCGGAAACTGCATGCTGGAGCCAATCAGGTTATAATCAACCCTGTGGGTAAATTGATTCCACCATTTTTGCTTTCCCTGACCGGTTGTGGCTGCCCATTCATTAAATTCCTGTATGAGAGATTCTGCCGAGTCCCTGTCGCTGGAGATCAGTTGCCTCCAATAAACCGGGTTGTATGGTACGGGCAGAGTAACATCTACATCTGAATCGGCACCTGAATAGCCGTAACTACTTGTATAACATGCGAATAATCCTAATGCAAAAGCAGGATCTATGTACAGGGTGTCACCGCTCGGCGGAACGCAATAATGGAAATCTAATCCGGTATTCACCTTGAATACCTGCCGGTTAGTATCGAGCTGCCAGGTATAATCAACCGCATCAGGATAGGAATCATGGTTATAGCTGTGATTTAAAAAGTCCCACCCCGACTGGTACAATTCAATTGCCTCGGGATAAGTCAAATATCCGGGCGTTCCTTTATGCAGGTCCTTATCCACCTGATTGGCCGTGTACCAGGCAACAGCGGCCCGGAAAGGAAACGGGTTTCCGCACCCGTCTGTAGAGTATAGTCCTGGATAAGTATTCCCGTCGGATGCCGGCGATCCTCCGTTCAACAGCTTATATCCCAAACCGTAAGCGTCACTGTAAGCATCATCAAAAGTGAAGCTGTAGGCAAATTCCTTATCATATTTCAGAATGGCCGGTACAACCACCAGATCAGCAGGAATAACCCCGTCAAATTGAATATTGATCCGGATCTGCTTTTCCTGAGCTAAGGTTAATAACTGAAAAGTTGCTAAAAACCAAAAGGTCAAAACGACCTTTTTATTCATGGCTCATTGTTTATTAATACTGGCCGGCCTTTTCTGAAGCTTTGAACCAGACAGTTAATGGATTCAGGATTATAAAGGTCCTGCTGGGTTTGCCAGGCATGAGGCTTAACCCTGATCTCCTGGCCAAATACATCAGTTACCGTGATTACAGCTTCAATCCGGCCAAACAGGTCGACCGTCTTTTGCATGCCGCTATATTTAAAGGAATAGGTTTCGCCAATTTTGTAAACCGGATGAACAGGCTCAATCAGACATTCGCCGTTGGGTTTATACCGGATCACCATGGCATCAATATTTTGTCCGGGCTTAAAACCGTAATGGAGGTATTGAAAAACCGGCAGCCGGTGAAAGTTCCCGATGGTATCCTTCAGAACATAGAATTCCTCATTTTCAAAAGTCTTGATATCCACCAGTTTAAATGAGTAAATCAAACCGGCTTTCAGGGAGGTGAACCGGTTGGTCATGGCAGGCAATGATAAAATCAGTTCTCCCTTTTTTATCCGGTCAACCCGGCAGGCCAGGTAGCTGTAACCGGGTTCAATATCTTCGGATTTGTCAATCGGGCACGACCATTCCAAACCGTGAAGGTCTCTCACCCAGGCAATCAGCTGGGTTCTGCCAATGAAATTTTCCTGCTCAGCCAGCCTGAGAACCAGAAAATCATACCGTTCCCCGATCTTATAGTAGGGATGATCAGGTTCAAGAAAGATTTTGCCGGAGCAGTTTATTTTATCTATCGAACACATGATCGTTTGTCCGATCTTCAGGTGGTAATTTTCATAATATTGTTCAGGTAAAAGGTACTTCTTCTGGTCAGGCCCCAGCAAAATAAGGTTTACCTCATCAGTACCCGGAAGCACCAGTTTATTTGTGATAACAAACTGAAAGCGTTGACCTTCTTTAAAAATAATTTCGCCTGACATATAATTACTTCCGTTCTTGCGGGATGTAAAGATGCAAAAATATTGGACGTTCAATTTATTTGCCCGGAGAACTCATCTAAAAGTTGATTACCTTTATTCCTAAGCATGAATTAATCAATGTCGGACAGCAATAAAATAGACAGCATCGACCGCCGGATTTTACGGCTTTTATCGGAAAAAGGCAGAATTTCATTTCTTGAAGTGGCACGCGAATGCGGGATGTCGGGAGCAGCTATCCATCAAAGGGTTGCTAAGCTTGAACAGAATGGAATCATTACCGGTTACAGTGTCAAACTTTCACCCGAAAATCTTGGATACAGCACCTGTGCCTATGTTGGGGTTTTTCTTGAAAAGGCCGTCATGTACCATTCTGTGGTGGATGAACTTTCAAAAATCAGCGAGATCGTTGAATGTCATTATACTACAGGGAATTATGCCATTTTTCTGAAGTTGTATTGCAAAAACAACCAACACCTGATGGAGGTTTTAAACGGCCGGATTCAAACCATCCCCGGAGTGTCGAGCACCGAAACTTTTATTAGCCTTGAACATGGCATTATGAGGGATGTGCAGCCTTAATCCTTCTCATCCGGTGATTCCAGCCTGAATCCCCTGATTTTGTAATCCTCATTTTTATCGAAGAAAAGCTGAAAGAATGCCACCTTATTGCTGTTGAGCTGCAGTACTTCGATATTCATCAATTGGTTGTCGGTAATCATTATCTGCCTGATCTTCAGAGGCCCTGTACGGGTCTGCAAGTCCCGGAGTTTGTTAACCAGTGTGTCGTTTCCGAATTTGATTATCAGATGGCTGGCAAGACACTCTTCGGTAAATACTTTGAAATCCTTTTCATTTCCATTGGCTAACAGGTTCAGACATCTGCCAGCAAGTTTTCCCAGTCTGTTTTCCGGCAGAGAATCCAGGCATTGCGTGAGACTTCCGGCTAATCTCGGCTGATGGTCCTTCCAGAAAATGCACTTGGCTATCTCATAGGAAATGCCCTGATTGCCCTCCCTGAATTTATTCGACAATAATATAATCGTAACATTATCATCAAGGTAGCGCATGAAATCAGAATAATACCGTCCATTCCATCCATTATGGGCAATCACATCGGTTTGTCTGCTTGTTTTTATCACCCTCCAGCCATAACCAGCCGATTGTATTGCATCTATGACCACAGAATCTTTAGGGTAATAGTACTCTTGTTTTGATTTTTCATCCAGAATACTTGTTCCCAACAATGCCTCATGCCACGCATACAAATCATCAACTGAACTAAGCATTCCTCCGCTGGCCCTGCGATTCCATGAAGGTCCGTCCTCCAGCCAGCCGGAATCCATCGGGCCGCCCCAGTCATTGCAGAACCGGTATCCATGTGCGATGCTAGCTGATGACCAGTCGGGCATCCTGTACCCGGTATTATGCATTTTCGCCGGCCTGAAAAGATTGGTCTGTAAAAAGCTTTCATAATCCTCGCCAGATATGGATTCTATCAACAACCCAAGCAGGTTGTATCCCGTGTGAGAATAGTGATATCCCGATCCCGGCAGACTGATCAGGGGAGTTTCGTTTATTTTTGTCAGTAACCCTTCTTTCGTAATGACCTCTGTATTAAGTACAATATTAGTCGGCAAACCGGATGAATGGGTTAAAAGCTGATGGAAGGTAAGGTTGCCCTTGTCAGGTGCCAAACCCGGCAGATATTTGCCGATACTGTCCTGAACCTTTAATTTTCCCTGCATCTCGAGTTTGAGGATCGCTGCACCGGTAAATTGCTTGGTTATGGAGCCGATGTCGAAGGCTGTTTCCGGTGAATTGAGTATCTGCTGTTCCTCGTTAGCATAGCCGAACGATCTGATCAGCGGTTCGTTGCCGGGTGTCTTAACCAAAACCACCCCGCTGAACCCATTCTCACCTTCCCAGTCAAGATACCGGCTTACAATTTGAAGGATTGAATCCTGGTGAGGTTGCATAGGTTTGTTAACCTTACTGCAATTGCTGTTCAGCAAGGCAATAAGTAATGGTAATAATGCAAATATGGGTAACCGCGTAAATTTCACTCCTCAAAAATAGTCGTTGGCGAATTACCGGATGGTATCAAAGTCGGACAAAAAACTTAAAAGATGTTAAACCGGCTGGTGGTTCTGCCGGATGGATTTTAAAATCCGGGGCAATAATCCGGGTCCTTCATATACAAAACCTGTATAAAGCTGAACCAGTCGGGCACCGGCATTGATTTTATCTACAGCATCCTTGGCGGACATAACCCCGCCGGAGGCAATAATCGGATACCCGGGACCTAGTTTACTATGCAGATAGGTGATGATTCCGGTGGAGATTTCGGATAAAGGTTTGCCACTCAGTCCGCCCTGACCGATAGCGGATATCTGGTCATCCGGATAATCCAAACCAAGCCGCTTCACACTGGTGTTAGTGGCAACCAACCCATCGATGCCGGTTTCCCTTACCACTTCAATTACTTCATCCAGTTGTACATAAGAAAGATCCGGTGAGATTTTAAGGAGTATCGGTCTCTTTTCGGACTGGAGCCCACGGTAGTTAACCAGGTGCATCAGGATTTCGGTGAGATGGCCTCGGTTTTGAAGTTGGCTCAGGTCTTTGATATTCGGACAACTCACATTGACGATAAAGAAATCAACACAGGGATACAATCCTGTAAAGCAGGTGAGATAGTCTTTCCAGGCATCCTCATTGGATGTTTTAGTGTTTTTGCCGATATTCCCTCCGATGATGAAATCCTTCGGACGATTGAGAAGCCTTCGTTTTATGGTTTCCAGTCCGTCATTATTGAAGCCCATTCTGTTGATAAAGGCCTGATTACGCTTTAACCTGAATAGCCGTGGTTTGGGATTCCCGTTCTGGGCCAGCGGTGTCACGGTCCCAATCTCCATAAATGAGAATCCAAGGTTTTTCATGAAGCGGAGTGCAACTGCATTTTTATCAAGTCCGCCGGCGATTCCTACCGGATGCCGGAATTTCAAATTCAACAGGGTTAGGTCCTTTCCGGAAGGAATGGGGCTCCAGCTGATTCTATTTCTTAGGATCAGGCCCAGGAAGGGAAAATTACTAAAGAAGAAAAAGGTAACCCCATGGATAAACTCCGGGTTGAAAAGGAAGAGAAATGGGAGGAGGACTTTTTTATAGAACATGGTGCCAGATTATCTGGCGGCAAAAATAAACAAATCGACCGGATTCTCAGATTTCCGGTTTCTGAGTCTTGGAAAACTCATCATAGGTGCGGTCGTTATAAAATATTAAAACCTTATCGACCAATCGGCCACTTAATTTCGTTGTATCTATTTGTTTTTCAATGACTTTAGATTCATGAAGGGATGTTTGCTCAGAAACAGGTTCTGGTACCGAAACAGTCTTTTCAACCACCAAAGCTGGTTTTTCAGGCATTGGAGCCGATTTTTCGGGTACCGGAGAAGGTTTTTCGGTAACCGGTGCAGGTTTCTCCGGGACATGATCGAAAATGGATCGGTCCCTGGGTACAAAGACAGGTTGAACAGAATTGTCGGACCGGTACATATTTCCGATGCCGGTCAGGAGCCATTCTGGGTTGAGCGTTGGAATGTGCTGAATGGTCTTCACAATGAAATCAAGGCTTGGGTTATTCCGGCCATTAAGAATGTGAGACATGCTGCTGCGCTGCACACCGATTAAGTCCGCAAAGGATCCAGATGTTAATCCCTCTTTTAAAATGATCTCTTTTATACGCTCTACCATATAACAAATGTAAAGTAACCATTTCAATTTACAAAATCACAATTGTCAATTCGTGTAGTTTAACTATGTAATTCACCTATGGAAAATGTACGTTCATCAAATAACAATTGTCAACTTTGTCCAAAATACAGCGATTGTGAATCGTTGCTTTAAGAAATCTCAGCTTCAGCAAATTAGTGCCTGCGAAGCCATATTATGAACATAAAACAGCTTATTATTCGCAATTGATAGCTAATTTCATATCAATATCTTACCTGATAATTGATGAAAATACTTGAGGAAGGGCTGGCAGGGCGCCAGTAATCGCGATAGCTTTAACTGGCACCTGTACTAAAACATCATTAAAGTGCTATAAACAACTGATATATAATTGATTAATGCTATATTAGGCGTTCATTTTTCATAAAATGGCTATTTTGCTGGCATGAGCTCTTATTTGGTACAGTAACACTACATGTTACAATACATAAAGTACTGATTATCTGTTCACTATGTGTATTCCTAAATCTACCGAAAGACCACTCCCCGAGACATTGAAATTATTCACAAAGGTTAACTACCGTTAGAGTATATCGCCTTATTGTGGCATAGTATTGTGAATACTAATTTGCACTATGTAAACCTGACTATTTACAATTGTAGTTTGTAAATTGTAAAAATGTGTGAATTATGTAAAATTATTTTTGTAACCGCTCATCATTGTCAGGGATGGGATTTTGCCTGACAAATGTAAAGTGGAATAATCGGTACAAATGTGGACGAGGTATATGTAAAAAAAAACAGGCCTAAGTGCCTGTTTTTCTGTTATTGAGCGGGAAACGGGATTCGAACCCGCGACCCTCAGCTTGGGAAGCTGATGCTCTACCCCTGAGCTACTCCCGCCTGATTTGCTGCAAAAATAGGATTATTTGTAGATTTTCGGCTCTAATTCACCATTAATCACCAAAAGTACATTTAACGCCAGGGCGCGCATCTCATCCTCACCAGGGAATACCCTGATTTGAGAGATCCATGCAATCCGGTAAGTAAGATACTGGATAAACAATTCGTTGAAGGCTATTCCGCCTGTGATGAGTATGGCATCAACCTGACCCTTGAGAACCACAGCGCAGGCGCCGATTTCTTTCGCTACCTGGTAGGCCATGGCTTCATAAACAACTTTGGCATATTGATCCCCGTTATGAATACGTTCCTCGATCTGGTTTGCAGCGCTGGTGCCGAGATACGCAACCAGTCCACCCTGCCCGACCACCATTTTACGGATTTCATCCTGGGTATACTCATTACTGAAACACATGCTGATCAACTGGCCAACCGGGAGAGTTCCGCTTCTTTCAGGTGAAAAAGGACCCTCTCCGTCCAGTGCCTGGTTTACGTCGACGACATTTCCTTTTTCGTGGGCTCCAACAGATATGCCGCCGCCCAGGTGAGCCACGATGAGGTTGAGATCTGAGTACTTTTTGCCGATTGAGCTCGCATAAGTCCGTGCAACGGCTTTTTGATTCAATGCATGAAAGACCGAAATCCTTTGAAAATTCGGATGTCCGGCAAATCGGGCCAGCTCGCCCAACTCATCCACTACAATGGGATCTGCAATAAATGCACGGGCATCAGTAATTTTAGAGGCAAGATCATGAGCAATGAGGGCTCCGAGATTACTCGCATGTTCCACTGCCATTTGCGACCTCAGATCATCAATCATGGCCTGATTAACCTCGTACACCCCTGATTCGATTGGCTTAACCAATCCACCCCTCCCAACAACAATCGAGATTTTACTGATATCAATACCCGCTTCGATCAACTCTTTCAGGATAATCTCTTTGCGGAATTCATACTGATCAGTCACCCGCTGAAACGGGGCCAGATCCTCGGGGGAATGCTTGATGCTTTTCTGAAATACCGGACGGTTGTTCTGGAATACTGCAATCTTGGTAGAGGTTGAGCCAGGGTTGAGAACGAGGATTTCTATCGGGTTCATGTTATTCTGGTTTCACTGATTAGTTACCATCAACGGCAGATGCCAGTAAAATACTGTTCAGTTTGGCGTCTTCGGAGTCGGATCTAGAAGTAAGAACAATAGGTGCAGAGGCTCCGAGAATTACCGAAGCCGCCCTGCTATTGGCAAAATAGGCCAAAGCCTTATAGAGCACATTTCCAGCTTCGATATCGGGCATCAGAAGCAAATCTGCATCTCCGGCCACATCGGTTACTATATTCTTATGGATAGCACTTTCCCTGCTGATTGCGGTATCAAAAGCCAGAGGACCTTCAATACGACAATTTATGATGCTGTTTTCACGGTTCAGCTGCGCCAGCCTGGCGGCCTCAATAGTTGCGGGCATCTGGTTATTAATGGTTTCAACCGCCGCAATGGCCGCAACCTTCGGATTTGCAACACCCAGCCGGCGGATAAAATCGACGGCATTGTTGATAATGGCAATTTTATCCTCCAGGGTTGGAGCAATATTGATGGCAACATCGGTTATTCCCAGGAGTTTATGGTAGGCCGGAATTTCAAACAGGGCAAAATGTGATAACAGATCACCTTTCCGCAGCCCCCAGTCGCGGTTAAGAACGCCTTTAAGCAATTGTGCGGTACTGCAGCCACCTTTCATTAAAACATCTGCAGAACCATCATGAACGAGTCTTACCGCAGCTTCAACTGCCTTCAGGGAATCCTTTTCGTCAATGATGGAGAATCCGTCAATACGGATTCCCTGAAGGTCAGCCAATTCCTGAATAAGTACCTTATCACCAACCAGAACGGGATCAATAAAACCCTTGCCAGCAGCTTTTGAAACAGCTTCGAGGGCATAAGAATCCTGAGCGACGGCCAGGACTAGCTTTTTCCGGCTTTTCCTGGCGTCGAGCATTCTTTCCAGCTCAGCAATATGGCTTAACATTATCTTTTTGAGACGATTCTTTCAGTGTCTTCAGCGATAACCAATTCTTCATTGGTAGTAACAGCCATCACAATCACTTTAGAACTGGGAGTGGTGAGAACAACATCTTTACCTCTCTTGCCCTCATTCAGCGTCTGATCAAAATCCACACCCAGATAGGTCAGATTTTTACAGACTGCTTCCCGTGTTTCGGGTCCGTTTTCACCGATTCCGCCGGTGAAAATGATCAGGTCCACACCGTTCATGGCAGCTGCATAGGCTCCAACATATTTGATAACCCGGTAATGATACATATCCAGTGCCAGTTGAGCCCTTTTGTTGCCCATTTTCCAGGCTTCATCTTCAATCTCTCTCATGTCAGAAGAAACCCCGGATACACCTAGCATACCGCTATGCTTATTGATCAGTGTATTAGCAGTTTGCTGATCGATCTCTTCCTTATCCATGATGAATGTGAGTACACCCAGATCAAGGTCACCGGTGCGGGTACCCATGATCAGGCCTTCAACCGGGGTAAATCCCATGGAGGTATCAACCGATTTGCCATTGGCTATAGCGGTAATCGAAGCTCCGTTGCCTAAATGACAGGTAATGATTTTAATACCGGTATAATCCAGTCCCAATATGCCACAGGCCTTTTTGGCAACGTACTTGTGCGAGGTTCCGTGGAAACCGTAACGACGGATTTTGTATTTGGTATACAAGGAATAAGGAATGCCATACATGTATGCGTAGTCGGGCATGGTTTGATGGTAACTGGTATCAAAAGCAGCTACCTGGGGAATCCCCGGGATCAGGTGAGCCATGGCATCTATTCCCTTCATATTTGCAGGATTGTGCAAGGGTGCCAGTTCAAAAAGTTTAGCAATCTCATGGTGAACATCTGCATCGATGAAAGCACTGTCGGCGAAATTTTCACCGCCATGGGCCACCCGGTGTCCGGCAGCATCAATCTCATGCAAACCCGATATACAGCCATGGGTTTTGCTAGTAAGCACCCCTAGAATATACTCGATTCCACTGGTATGATCGAGAACTTCACCCTCAAGTGTAACTTTCTGACCATCTTGTTTATAATGCTTCAAAAATGATCCCTTGAGACCAATTTTTTCAACAACACCCTTTGCCATAACGGTTTTATCCGTCATGTTCCAGAGTTGATATTTAATGGATGAACTTCCGCAGTTCAAAACTAAAATCTTCATGTTCTTCCTGATTAATAGATTGTGGATTCGATTTTTTTACCGTTTGAGTCATATTTATAGAATCCCTGGTTGGTGATTCTGCCCAGCTGATTGGCCCTGACCATTCTTTTAAGTATTGGTGAGGCCTTGTATTTCATGTCTCCGAATTCATTATACAGGTTTTCCAGCCAGCGCAGGACTTTATCGAGACCGATCTTGTCGGCAAGCTCAAATGGTCCCATTCCCAAACCCAGACCGGTTTTAACCGACAGGTCGATATCTTCCATGGTTCCAACGCCTTCCATGTAGATTTCGCATGCCTCATTAATCAGGGTGGCGAAAAGGCGGACCGACATCAGACCCGGACTCTCAACCACCGGAATCATCTTTTTGCCAATCAGTTTCACAAATTTCTTCACATTGTCATAAGCTTCCTGCGAAGTGTATAATCCACGGGCAACCTCAACAATATTCGCGGCCGGGTTTGCGGTGGAGAAATGAAGACTTACACAGCGGTCCTTATATTTCAACTCTGAAGATAATTCGGTGGTAACGATTGTGGTTGAATTGGTTGCGATGATGGTGGTAGGGTCGACATGCTCCTCAATACGCTTGAAAATTTCTTTTCTCAGGCTTACACGTTCTTCCCTCGACCTGCTTTTGATGGCTTCAATTACCAAATCGCAGCCGGCAAGATCCCTGCACTGAAGGGTCCCTTTGATCCGGTTCATGACGGCACGCTTTTCACCAGTGGTCATTCCCCAATGGTTGATCATATTGTCGAGTTCAGCCTCGATACCTGTCATAGCGGCCTCGATCTTTTCCTCATCGAGTTCAACAAAAGTGACTTCGATCCCCTGGGAAGCGATCATCCTGGTAATGGTTTGTCCAACTGAACCGCAACCAACCACCCCTACTTTTGAGAATTGCGTTTTTGCACGATTCTTCTTACTTAAAGCATATTGTTCAATGCCTTCAACGATATCAGCCATAATATTTTGTAAGTTAATTTTATCAATAACTACCGCCTGCCTGATTAGCCGTAATAGCCACCAGATTTACAATATCACTAACCGAACAACCCCTTGAAAGGTCGTTGATCGGAGCAGCCATCCCCTGCAACACCGGTCCGATGGCTTCGGCATTGGCCAGTCGCTGTACCAGTTTATAAGCAATATTCCCAGACTCCAGTGTCGGGAAAACCAAAACGTTGGCACGGCCGGCAATCGGACTGTCAGGACATTTCATCCGGCCGATGGATTCAACAATTGCGGCATCAGCCTGCAATTCACCGTCGAACATAAACTGAGGAGCCATTTTTCTGGCAATCTCTGTTGCCTGTACCACTTTATCCACCATTTCATGTTTTGCACTTCCCTTGGTTGAAAAGCTGAGCATGGCAACGCGGGGTTCAATTTCGGCAATTGCCTGGGCTGTTTGAGCAGTACATACGGCGATTTCAGCCAGTTCCTGAGCAGTAGGGTTAGGATGTACGGCACAATCAGCAAAAACCATCATTCCGTTTTCACCCCATTTCTTATCCTGCATAATCATGATAAAAGCTCCTGATACCACAGAAATACCAGGCAGGGTTTTAACATACTGAAAAGCAGGCCTCAGTACATCACCGGTGGCATTATTGGCTCCGGCAACTTCGCCGTCGGCATCGCCCGCTTTTATCATCAGGGTTGCCAGGTACAATGGGTTTTCAAGAAGTTTCAATGCTTCATCTTTGGTAAGACCTTTGCTCTTTCTAAGCTCCACCATTAAATCAGCATAAGCTTCTTTTTTTGCATGATTAGCAGGATCAACAATGGTTGCCCTCTCAATATTTTTCAAACCAAACTTCAGGGCCTCACGGTGAACAATCTCAGGCTTTTCAGTCAGAATAATCCGGGCAATACCCTCCCCGATCAATATATCCGCAGCTCGCAGCGTTCTCTCTTCCCAAGCTTCCGGTAAAACGATCCTTTTATTGAATTTCTTGGCATTCGTTTTAATCTTTTCCATTAATTCCATGCTAATCAATATTTTAGGTGAAGAATTTTGAATTTGTAAATATACCCAAAAAAGATAGCCCGACCGAGCGCTTTCCTATGATTTTTGTCAGTTTCCAGACTTTTCTGTTTCTGCATGATGTTTTACTTTTTTTTTTGTGGATTGTTGTGTTAATTTACCCTTATATCTAACCAAAATTTATCCGTTATGCTTTTCGATATTGAAATGATCAGAAGTATCTATCTTACCTATCCTGAACGAATTGCCCGAACCAGGGAACTGTTGAACAGGCCTTTACCATTGATTGACAAGATATTATACGCCCATCTTTTTAATGGCACACCCGATAATCCTTATAAACAGGGAACTGATTATACCGAATTTGCACCGGACCGTGTTGCCATGCAGGATGCCACTGCTCAGATGGCACTTCTGCAGTTTATGCAGGCAGGCAAAGCCAAAACTGCCGTTCCTACTACCGTTCACTGCGATCACCTGATCCAGGCGAAGATTGGTGCAGTTGCCGACCTGAAAATTGCCAGGGATACCAATCATGAGGTTTTTGATTTTCTTTCCACTGTCTCGAATAAATACGGTATCGGTTTCTGGAAACCGGGCGCCGGTATTATTCATCAGGTCATTCTGGAGAATTATGCCTTTCCGGGAGGAATGATCATAGGTACCGATTCACATACGGTAAACGCGGGCGGGTTGGGAATGATCAGCATTGGGGTTGGCGGCGCCGATGCGGTTGATGTAATGGCGGGAATGGCCTGGGAACTTCTTTTTCCCAAATATATCGGAGTTAAGCTTACCGGTAGGCTAAGTGGCTGGGCATCAGCGAAGGATGTAATTCTTAAGGTAGCTGGAATTCTCACCGTTAAAGGCGGAACCGGTTATATACTTGAATATTTCGGAGATGGAGCCCAATCAATTTCCGCTACCGGCAAGGGAACCATTTGCAACATGGGCGCAGAGATCGGAGCAACCACCTCTGTGTTCGGATACGATCAGAAAATGGCTGACTACCTCCGGGCAACCGGTCGGGATGAAGTCGCCGAGCTGGCTGATCAGATTGCCGGTCATCTCACCGGAGATCCTGATGTTTATGCCTATCCTGAAAAATATTTTGATCAGGTGATCGAAATTGATCTCGATATCCTCGAACCCTATATCAACGGACCATTCACTCCCGACCGGGCCTGGCCGATATCTGAATTTGCGACGGCAGTGCACGAAAATGGTTTTCCGCAAAAGCTTGAGGTGGGACTGATCGGTTCCTGCACAAACTCTTCCTATGAAGATATGACCCGTGCTGCCAGTATTGCCAGGCAGGCTGTGGAGAAAAACCTGAAGGTCAAATCGGAATTTACCATTACTCCGGGCTCTGAACTCGTGCGTTATACCATTGAAAGAGATGGTTTACTTGAAACATTTGAGGAAATCGGCGGGATGGTTCTGGCCAATGCCTGCGGTCCCTGTATTGGTCAGTGGGCCAGGCATAACGCCGAAAAGCATGAACGAAACTCCATCATCACTTCCTTTAACCGGAACTTTGCGAGCCGGAATGATGGAAATCCCAATACCCACGCTTTTGTGGCTTCTCCGGAAATCGTTACCGCACTGGCTATCGCGGGTGATCTGACTTTCAATCCGTTAACCGATCAATTGTATAATGAAGACGGAATACAGGTTTCATTCGACGAACCTGCAGGCTTGGAATTGCCGGTCAATAGCTTTGCTGTGGAAGATAATGGTTATCAAGAGCCTGCAATAGAGGGATCGGTGGTAAATATTGAAGTCAATCCCGAATCCGACCGGCTGCAATTACTGGTTCCCTTTGCGCCATGGGATGGCCGCGATTATCATAATCTGGGGCTGTTGATCAAGGCACTTGGAAAATGCACCACCGATCATATATCCATGGCTGGCAAATGGCTGAAATACAGAGGCCATCTGGGGAATATCTCAAATAATATGCTTATTGGTGCTACTAATGCCTTTAACAAGGCCCAGAATCTGGTGAAAAACCAGACCAGTGGAAAATATCTGCCGGTGCCTGATTCTGCCAGGCTTTATCAATCCTCCGGAATCGGATCGCTGGTGGTGGGAGATGAAAATTACGGCGAAGGGTCATCACGTGAACATGCAGCGATGGAGCCCAGGTACCTCGGCGTTAAAGCGATACTGGTGAAATCATTCGCCCGGATTCATGAAACCAACCTGAAAAAACAGGGAATGCTGGCGTTGTCGTTTGCCAACAAGGAGGATTACAATAAAATAAGAGAGAATGACACCTTTGATATTACAGGCCTGGAAGATTTCCGGACCGGTGTTCCATTGAAACTGACCATTCATCACCAGGATGACGGATCAGAAGAAATAATCACCGTAAATCATAGTTATAATGACAATCAGATTGAGTGGTTCAAAGCCGGTTCAGCACTCAACCTGATACGTCGGAATCAGGCTAAAACATTAGCTTGATATATATATATAAATCTATATATTTACAGAAACTATTCAACATTACCAAGTATGACGAAAATCCGGGTGGTCAATCCTGTTGTTGAGATGGACGGCGATGAAATGACCCGTATCATCTGGAAAATGATTAAAGAGAGGCTAATCTTACCCTATTTAGACCTTGATATACAGTATTTTGATTTAGGCATCGAAAACCGGGACCTGACCGGCGATCAGGTGACAATTGACTGTGCTGAGGCGATTAAAAAGACCGGTGTGGGTATCAAATGTGCCACCATCACACCTGATGAAGCCCGCGTTGAAGAATTCGGGCTGAAAAAAATGTGGAAAAGTCCAAACGGCACCATCAGGAATATACTCGGCGGAACCGTTTTTCGGGAGCCTATCCTGATCAAATCCATACCCCGGCTGGTTCCGGGATGGACGCAGCCCATCTGTATCGGCCGTCATGCCTATGGTGATCAGTACCGTGCAACTGATTTCAGAACCAAAGGCAAAGGAAAACTGACCCTTACCTTTACTCCTGCTGATGGGAGCCCGGAGGTTCATGAAGTGTTTAACTTTGAGGATGATGGCATTGCATTGGCCATGTATAATACGGATGAGTCAATCAGAGGGTTTGCCCACTCCTGCTTTAATATGGCGCTCGACAAAAAGTGGCCATTATATCTGTCAACAAAAAACACCATCCTGAAGGCCTATGATGGTCGCTTCAAGGACATTTTCGAGGAAATTTACCAATCGGATTTCATTGGCAGATTTCTGGCTGCCGGTATTCATTATGAGCATCGCCTGATTGATGATATGGTTGCGGCAGCTTTAAAATGGAGTGGCGGTTATGTGTGGGCCTGTAAGAATTATGATGGTGATGTTCAGTCGGATACTGTTGCACAGGGCTTTGGCTCTCTGGGTTTGATGACTTCTGTACTGGTGACTCCCGACGGTAAAACCATGGAAGCCGAAGCAGCGCATGGAACGGTTACCCGACACTACCGGATGCATCAGCAGGGAAAACCTACGTCAACCAATCCGATTGCTTCCATTTTTGCCTGGACCCGCGGACTCGCCTTCAGGGGTAAACTTGACGGGAATGCTGAACTGATCAGGTTCTCTGAGGTGCTGGAGCAATGCTGCATTGAAACAGTTGAAAATGGCGCCATGACTAAGGATCTTGCCATACTGGTTCACGGTGAAAAGGTTACCGCTGCAAATTATGTTACAACAGAGGGTTTCTTTGAAGCCCTGGAAAATAGATTACATACTAAATTCTCATCCTGATTATGGGACAGATCAAGAAAAAATTCATCGATCGGGCTCTTCCGAAAGCTGAAATCGTTAAAAAACTGAAGAACGAATATGGCAATGTAGTGATCGGGGAAATTACTATAGGCCAGGTTTTGTCGGGTATGAAGGGTATCGTTGGATTACTCACCTGCACGTCAAAGCTTGACCCCGAAGAAGGTATCCGTTTCAGAGGCTATACCATCCCCGAATTGCGCGAAGCATTGCCCAAATTAAGTCCGGAGGATGAACCTCTTCCCGAAGGTCTGTTTTATCTCATGCTGATGGATGAAATGCCAACGAATGAAGATGTTCATTATATTCAGAATGAATGGATTAAACGTGCACATGTTCCCAAGCATGTTTTTGATGTCATTGATGCTTTGCCCCGTGATACGCATCCTATGAATCAGTTTGTTACCGCGATTGTTGCCATGGCCGGAAGTTCAAGGTTCATGAAAGCATACGAGGCAGGTGCAGCTAAAAAAGACTATTGGGATTCAACGTATGAGGGCGTTATGGACCTGATTGCCAGGATTCCGCGGATCGCAGCCTATGTTTATCGTCACACCTATCATAACGGCCGCCATATCGAACCCGATTCCGATCTGGACTGGGCAGGTAACCTGGCACACATGATGGGCTACGACAATGACGAGGTTAAAAAACTGTTTCGTTTATACATGACCATTCATGCCGATCATGAAGGCGGTAACGTCAGCGCACATACCACTCACCTGGTAGGCTCGGCGCTTGCCTCTCCGTATCAGGCTTATGCAGCAGGAATGCTTGGGTTGGCCGGTCCATTGCATGGTCTTGCCAATCAGGAAGTTATCAAATGGGTTTTTGACATGATGAAGGAAATCGGAACTGAAGACCCCTCAAAGGAGCAAATATCCGATTACGTTCGTAAAACGCTTGCAGATGGTCGTGTGGTTCCCGGATACGGACATGCCGTGCTGAGAAAAACCGACCCCCGCTATATCGCCCAGCGCGAATTCTGCCTCAAATATCTTCCCAACGATCCTCTCTTTAAGGTGATCAGCAGGATATATGAAGTAGTTCCACCGATTCTCGGTACCGTTGGAAAGATCAAGAATCCATGGCCCAATGTTGATGCCCACTCCGGAGCTATTCTGGTGCATTATGGCATAAAGGAATATGAATTCTATACGGTGCTTTTTGCCGTTTCCCGGGCTTTGGGTGTACTCGCATCGCTGGTTTGGGACCGTGTTTACGGATTACCGCTTGAACGGCCGAGTTCCCAGAATACCCGCTGGTTCATCGAAAAAGCGGGCATTGATTCGCCGGTGAAATTCTAATTTTAAACCTAACTATCTAATTTATATGGACAGAAGAATAACAATTATCGGTGCCGGAAATGTCGGAGCCACCGTAGCGCATGAAATTGCCAGAAAGGATCTGGCCAAGGAAGTGGTTATCGTTGATGTTAAGGAGGGCACCGCTGAAGGTAAAGCCCTCGACATGTGGCAGACCTCATCTATCCTGAATTTCGATGCGAGGGTTGTAGGTGTCACCAATGATTACCTGAGAACCCGAAATTCATCAGTGATCGTGATTACAGCCGGAATTCCCCGTAAACCTGGCATGTCGCGTGATGACCTGATAAAAACTAATGCAGTAATCGTAAAGGAAGTTACCGAGAAAGCTGTTAAATACTCGCCTGACGCCATTATCATTGTAGTATCCAACCCATTGGATGTTATGACCTATGCTGCCTATCTGGCTGCCAACAAAGCTCCTAATAAGGTCTTTGGGATGGCAGGCGTTCTTGATACCGGCCGTTACAAGGCATTCCTGGCTGAAGCCCTGAATGTTTCGCCGAAAGATATTCATGCCCTCTTGCTTGGAAGTCACGGGGATACAATGGTTCCTCTAAAGAGATATACCTCCGTATCGGGTATTCCGGTAACAGACCTATTGGGCGATGACGTTCTGGATAAAATTATTGAACGCACCCGTAAGGGAGGTGGCGAGCTGGTTAACCTGATGGGAACTTCGGCCTGGTACGCACCGGGTGCTGCAGTTGCAGCCATGGTTGATGCCATCGTGCGCGACCAGCACCGTGTGTTTCCTGTATGTGCCTATGTTGATGGCGAATACGGCTTAAACGACATCTATCTGGGTGTACCGTGTATCATAGGGAAAAATGGTATTGAGCGGATCATTACCCTCAATCTTGATGAGGATGAAAAGAAATTGCTGGTTGAATCAGCAAGGTCTGTGAAACTAACCATGGATGTTCTTGATGAGATGAAACTATTTTAAAGAGCCGGAATCAGCGTTCAAGGCTTGATTCAGACACACTCAATGGAAAGGCCAGGATAGCAATATCCTGGCCTTTTGCATGGTGCAAAACTCCATAAGCTTCAGAAATCAGCAACTGTCCATTTGAATAATCTTTTGGGCAATAAACTGGTAATTGCCATCCATTCACGCGGATCTTCCTATTTTTACCGCACAAACAATTAACCATCTCTGATGGAACAAGCATTTGGCAGACTGGCTTCAAACCTTGAAGGCGACTTATTTTGGGATACACTTACCAAAACCATTTATGCAACAGATGCTTCCATCTATCGCGAAATCCCTGCCGCTGTTGCGTACCCCAGAAATTCATCTGATATCATTAAACTGGTCGGGTTTGCCCGCGATAACGGCTTAACCCTTATTCCGCGCACTGCAGGTACATCACTGGCCGGACAGGTAGTGGGACCCGGAATTGTGGTGGATGTATCCAGGTATATGAACCGGGTGATCGAGGTGAATGCCGCAGAACATTATGCCTGGGTGGAACCCGGGGTGGTGCTGGATGAGCTGAACCGGAAATTGCTCGGCGAGAAACTGTTTTTTGCACCTGAAACCAGTACGGCAAACCGGTGCATGATCGGCGGAATGTTGGGAAATAATGCCTGCGGACTGCATTCATTGGTTTATGGAAGTACCCGCGATCATACTCTTGCTGTACAGGCTGTTCTGAGTGATGGCTCAACTGCTGAATTCACCAGTCTGAACCGTGAGGATTTTAACCTGAAATGTAACGGCACCAGTCTCGAGAACAGAATATATCAGGAAATCAATCAAATCATCAGCGATCCGGTCAACCGGACTGAAATACGTGACGGGTATCCGGATCCGGAGGTGCCCAGAAGAAATTCGGGCTATGCACTTGATCTCCTGCTTGATACCGAACCATTCGTTTCCGGGGCTAAACCATTCAATTTATGCAAGTTACTGGGGGGATCTGAAGGAACCCTGGTATTCTTTACAGCCATAAAAATCAATCTGACAGAATTACCACCAGCTCATAAGGCTCTGGTCTGTGCCCATTTTTCATCCCTGACAGAATCGCTGAACGCCAACCTGGTTGCACTCCGGCACTCTCCCACTGCCGTGGAATTAATGGACCACATCGTTCTCGATTGTACCAAAACCAACCATACCCAGCAGGCCAACCGGTTTTTTCTGATCGGTGAACCCCGCACCATTCTGATCATCGAATTTGCGGAGAAATCATTGGAAGAACTGGATATTAAGGTTAATGAAACCATTAAAGATTTGGCAACCAGCGGACTTGGATATGCCTATCCGGTGATTTACGGGCCGGATATCCGAAAAGTATGGGATCTGAGAAAAGCCGGACTGGGCTCGCTGGCTAATATCCGGGGTGATCAGAAATCAGTTACGGTTATTGAAGATATTGCCGTTCCGGTTGCCCGGCAAACGGAATATATTCTTGAAATGGAGGAGTTATTCGCCAAACACGGAATGACTTGCGTGTACCACGCCCACGTAGGCACAGGTGAGCTTCATCTCAGGCCTGTGCTGAATCTCAAGGATCCGGCAGATGTTGAGCGTTTTAAAATAATCGCAGCTGAAACCCTGCCGATCGTAAAAAAATACCGGGGATCCCTGAGTGGTGAGCATGGCGACGGCCGCCTCAGGGCTGCTATGATCCCACTGTTGCTTGGGGATCATAATTACCAGCTGATCAAAAGAATAAAAGCCGTTTTTGATCCGCATAACCTGTTCAATCCGGGCAAAATCACAGAAGCTCCCCCCATGGATAAATTCCTGAGGAATGAACCGGGTATTCCCACTCCGGAAATTATCACATACCAGGATTTCTCCGCTTCAATGGGCGTGGTGAGAGCGGCCGAAAAATGCAATGGCAGCGGCGACTGCAGAAAGTCACCCGAAGCCGGAGGAGCCATGTGCCCGTCCTATCAGGCTTCCCATGACGAAAAAAATACCACCCGGGCCCGGGCAAATATTCTCCGTGAATTTCTGGTGAAACCAGGCTCAAAAAATCCATTCAATCATCAGGAGATATTTGATATCCTTGATTTATGCCTTTCCTGCAAGGCCTGCAAGTCGGAATGCCCGTCGAGCGTTGATATGGCCAAATTAAAGGCCGAATTTCTGCAGCATTGGTATGACGACCATGCTCTGAGCCCCCGAACCCGACTAATTGCTTATTTGCCCTTATTATACCGTTTTACGCAACCGTTCTCTGGTCTGGTGAATTCTTTCATGCAAAAAGCACCGTTTTCAGGTACGTTCAAACGGATCGCCGGATTCCACCCCAACCGTTCCATGCCGTTGCTGGCAAAGGAATCCCTCACCCAGTGGATTAACCGTAACTTATTAACCATAAATGCATCCGGTAAGAATCCAAAAGGTTTTGTTTACCTCTATGCAGATGAATTCACCGATTACCAGGATGCCGGGATCGGTATCAAGGCAATAAAACTCCTCACAGCGCTGGGCTATCAGGTTAAAATTGCAGGCAAAACGATCAGCGGCAGAACCTTCCTTTCCAAGGGTTTATTGCGGAAAGCCGGATCGATTGCACGGCTGAATGTAAACCTTTACCGTAACCTGGTCAGCGAGGAGCATCCGCTGATCGGCATTGAGCCGTCTGCCATACTGGGATTCCGGGATGAGTTTCCTGACCTGGTGGGTAATGACCTGAGGCAGGAGGCGATACGATTAGGCAGGAATGCCTTGCTGATAGATGAATTTCTGGAACGGGAAATGAAAGCCGGAAGAATTTCACCGGATGACTTTACCACCGAAAAACATAAAGTTATCCTTCACGGACACTGTCAGCAAAAGGCTTTGGCCTCAACAGCATCAACGCTTTATGTGCTGAACTTTCCGGTAAATTACGATTGTTCAGAGATCCCTTCCGGCTGCTGCGGCATGGCAGGTGCTTTCGGATATGAGAAAGAGCATTACGATCTTTCTATGAAGATTGGTGAAATGGTATTGTTTCCGGCAGTCAGGAACGCCGACCCGGATGTGATCATTTGTACATCCGGCACCTCGTGCCGGCACCAGATTCTCGACGGAACCGGTCGCACCGCCCTGCATCCCGTTGAAATCCTGCATGATGCACTGCGTCCCTACGCAGGCAAATAGAAATTTCCGGGGTATTTGGCTGTGATTGTTGAGTAAAACCGGGCAATCTCTTTCATATCCTTCTCGATGTCAGTACCCGGATAGAAAACCGGTCCAACCCCGACCACCTTTCTCCGGTAATCCATATAACCCAGAACAATCGGGACTCCAGCCTTCCTGGCGATATGGTAAAATCCTCTTTTCCAAACTCTTACTTCCTTTCTGGACCCTTCGGGGGCAATGGCCAGGTAAAAATCTTCGGATTTTAAGATTTTTTCGCTCAGATGCTCAACCAGGTTATCATGTTTACGGCGATCAACCGGGATTCCTCCGATCCAATGGAAAACCCAATGAAAGGGGAATCTGAAAAGTTCCTTCTTGATCAGGAAATGGATATTTAATCCGTAATAGAGCTTATATACCATGCCAAAGAAAAAATCCCAGTTACTCGTATGAGGAGCACCTATAATCACACATTTTCGCAGATCAGGGATTTCGCCTTCGAGTTTCCACCCGGTAATGAGCAGACAAACCTTTGCCAGCAGTTTTTGCAATACAGATCTCATGAGGATTCAAAAATGCTATTTCTTTTTGATTTTACCCTCCATGAATAGGCTTTCGTTTATAATCTGTACCCTATGCTTTACATAATTGATTAGTGTCCGGTCAGTCCCGGTATATTCCCGCAAAAAACGCTCATAATACTCTTTGGCCAATTCCTTATCCCTGGTTGTTTGCTCAACCAGCAGCCCCAGCTGCGACAATGGATAAGCATCGGCCGGATTATACTCAAGCGCCTTTTTGTAGTAAATCATGGAGTTTTTGAGATCCCTCTTGATATTATAAAACAATCCCAGACCACTGTAAATGGATGCTGTTGAAGGAGGTATGGCTACCCGGAGAGCCTGGTTCAGGCATTCAATTCCTTTGGGGATGCTGTCGATCCACTTATAACAGAAGCCCAGATAATACCAGGCTTCGATATCCAGGGAATCCAGCTGAACGGTTTTGGCAAAAGCAACGAGTGCTTCCTCATATTTGGATTGATGAAACTGGCTGAGTCCCAGATGCCGGCAGGTAAATGCCGTGGTATCGCCCAGCATTAACGCGCTTTGCAGGTCCGTTTCCGCCAGGGGAAACTCACCCGCCCCCAGGCGTAAGCCGCCACGATACCGGTGTAATACCGGTTGCATTGAATCCTGCCGGATTGCCTTGTCGAGAACCGGAATTTTTGAATAGGCTTTCAGGTTGATATAAGCCTGTCCCAGACGCAGGTAGGACCCCTGATCAGTACTGTCAGCTTCAACCACAGCCTCCAGAAAAGGCACGGCTTCCTTATATCTTTCGTTCCGGGCCAGGATGGACCCAACCTGTCGTGGATACCAGATATTTGTTGAATCTTCAGTCCAGAGTCTGAGGTAAATTCCTGCAGCTTCATCGGTTTTTGACTGACGCTGATATACCTGGGCGAGCTGCAGCCATACAAAAGTATCCGTTGAATCCGTTTTGAGAAGATCCTTGATAATAATCTCTGCAGCAGCTAAATCCGCCACTTCGGCATAACTATCGGCCAGGTTCAGAAGCAGTGATTTGTTGCCCGGTGCCAGTGCATCTGATTTTTCAAAGGCGGTGCAGGCCTTCCTGAATTGATTCAGGTTGCTGTAAGCCAGTCCTAAGCAATAATAAACCTGGGGATTGAGGGAATCCCCTGTTAATTCCTGGTTGCCCAGAATGACGGCTTCCTTGAATTTTTTATCAAAAATCAGTTGGGTCAGCTCCTCCGAAGCCAGACCTGACTGCTGTGCCTGCAGACCATTAACAGTCAGCAGGTTGCATATAACCAGTGTTACAAAAATAAATGTTTTCATCGTTAAAATCCTTTTGCGGAGTCATCGCCGCGGGGATCGGCTCCACCCTCCATTTTACCATCAGGCCAGTACAGGATTGCATCCACGCGCCCTACCTTGCCGATTCTTTTTAAATGATGCCCCATTCCGATCAAACGAGTTACAGATATGGTATCAATAGCTTCCGGTTCATATTGGATCAGATCCGGCTGCCACTGGTGATGAAAACGTTTGGCGGTAACAGCTTCCTGCATGGTCATGCCATGATCGATAACATTCATAACCGTTTGAAAAACAGAGGTAATAATAGTTGAACCACCCGGACTGCCCACCACCATAAACATTTTGTCGTTTTTGGTTATCAGGGTTGGTGTCATGCAGCTCAGCATCCGCTTTCCCGGCTCAATGGCATTGGCTTTATTGCCGATCAAACCATATACATTGGGAAATCCCGGTTTGGAGCTGAAGTCATCCATTTCATTATTCAGGAAGAATCCCCCACCCTTTACCACGATGCAGCTTCCATAACCTCCATTTAATGTGGTGGTTGCAGCTACTGCATTTCCCCAGCGGTCGGCAACAGAATAGTGGGTGGTTTCGAGGCTTTCCGGTGTGCCTGCTTTTCCGGCAAAAACTGAATCTGAAGGAGTTGCTTTGTTGGGGTTGATTTCTGTAGCCCGGTTATAAAGGTATGAAGCATTGGTAAGCTCTTCAACGGGTACCTTGACAAATGATGGATCACCCAAATATTCAGCACGATCAGCATAAACCCTTTTCTCTGCCTCTGCAATCAGGTGAATGGATTCCACCGTATTGTGACCTGAAATGGTCATATCCCATTTAGAAATAATCCCCAGGAGCTGCGCCAGGGCAACTCCGCCGCTCGAGGGCGGTGCCATGGAATAAAACGTATAATTCCGATAGGTTCCTGAAATGGGAGCCCTCCATTCCGAACGATAGTTTTGCAGGTCCTGACCGGTGATCAATCCGCCGGATGCTGTCATCTGGGCAACAATGTATTCCGCCGTTAAGCCGGAATAAAAACCTTCCCTTTTTGATTCCAGTATCCGCTGCAGGGTATTGGCCAGATCGGTCTGGATCAGCAAATCCCCCTCCTTCCATACTGAATCATGCACAAATACCGGTTTCCAGCTATTTCGTTCCAAAAGGGTTTTTCGAATCCCGTTAAGGCTTGCAGCCTGGGCTTTGGTAATCCGAAAGCCATTTCTGGCCAGATCAACCGCCGGCTGAACAACTGAACTCCATGAAAGTGATCCGAATTTTTCATGGGCTTTCACCATGCCGTCAACAGTCCCTGGAACCCCTGATGCCAGGATTGTTTGAGTACTCAACCCTGCAACGACTTCCCCGTCGGGACCGAGATACATATCCCTGGATGCCGCCATAGGTGCCTTCTCGCGATAATCCAAAGTAAAAACTTTGTCTGTTGATGTTCTGACCACCCAGAATCCTCCGCCGGCGATGTTTCCGGCAGCCGGATAACACACGGCGAGGGCAAATTCCACAGCGACAGCGGCATCCATGGCATTACCGCCATTTCGGAGTATTGACAGGCCAATATTGGATGCTTCGGGATGCGCAGTGACCACCATTCCCTGTTTTCCAGTCGGACCGATACCACTCTGAGGTTGCGGATTGCACGAATTAAGGAGTAATAAACCCAGCAGGCCTAATGAAACCTGCCTCATTGAATATCCCTTCATAGATTTATGATTTGCACTAAAAGTACAAATTTCCTATTGCTTTCGCACGAAATTGATCTCGACACCCGCTTTAAACCATGCACCCGGTTGAGGTACACTTCCGAGATCGAAGTATTCCTGATTCAGGATATTGGTGCATTCAGCGATCAGGCTCACCGTTTTATACCGGTATGAGAGCTTGATGTCGATGACCATAAAGGGCTTGTAATCAACCTCTGTCATGTTCTGAGCAGCATCGTATGAAGTGTAGGAACCATTTCTTTCCTGCCATACAAGATTTGCGGCAAGGCGGAAAGAATTCCCGGCTTTCAAAGTCATTCCGCCGGTCAATTTCCATTTGAGATAATCCAGAACGTATTGAGAATGATAGGAATCAACATTATGACGTTGAAAATAGTACCGGTACCCCAGATCCAGATGATCAAGCACTTTCATTAAGCCCGCCTGTTTGACCGGCGAGAATGAAATTCCTGTTTCCATACCGTAAGTCCTGATCTGACCCAGGTTTTCAGTATGCCAGATAGTTTCGCTGTTAGCTCTTACCCAATCAATTGATTGTGAAGCATATCGATAAAAGCCGATCAGTTTTGCAGTAACTCCGCCCAATCGGAATTCAGCGCCAGTTTCGGTATGCCAGGCTGTTTCGGGCAGCAACCCTGCATTCCCCTGATTGGTAGGTGATTGATAATAGAGTTCGGTGAATGTAGGCAATCTGAAGGCCCGGTTAAACGAGAGGAAGGTTCTCAGGTTGCCGGTTGCGGTATAGCTGATATCCAGACCGGGATAAACCTGAAAATAGTTCTTTACCGACCTCACTTCATGCAAAACCACTCCCCCATTCCATTTCACCGGTCCGGTTATTACCTGTTGCTCAGCCGATAAACTGAAATGATCACGTGATCCGGAACGGGTGTATTCAATGCCGGATATTCCGGGAATCGGCCAGCTAACCTCAGATGGTTCTCCGAGCACTGTGCTCCGGATCAATTCATGCCGGTATTCGAAACCCAGGGCAGTTTTTCCTAACGCTGTATTGAGCCAGACATCCGATTTACTGCCGGCAGTTTGCGTTTGATGGTAATTCGGCGACTTGTACCAGGCGGGAGGATCGGTGCGGAATAGCGAAAACTCATCGGAATGAAGTCTGTAAAATATTGATTGTTTAATATTTACTCTCCCCCTATATTCCATTTGAAAGGCAGTAAAACTGGTACCGGTCCTCTCAGATTGATTCGGGTATTTCGGGGTATAAAAACTATTGGCACCAAATGCTTTTTTCAATCCCCCGGCCATCAACGACAAACTAACTTTATTGCGGCTATATCCTGTTTGCAGAAAACCGTTAAGCTTTTTAAAATCAGTATTCTCGCGATAACCATTGGATTTCTGGCCTGACACACCCGATTGAAGCCACCAGTTTCGGAATCGGCTACCCGCATCAATGCCAGCCTCCAGGAGGCCGAATTGTCCGCCGGACAGCCTTGCACGGGCATTCTTTTCCTCCGGAGCTACAGTAACGATATTTATCGCACCGGTAAAAGCATTGGATCCCATTGATTTCACATCAGATCCCGATAAAACCTCAATGCGTTGGATCATGCTCAGGGGTATTGGTATATCCATCTGAAAATGACCTGTTTGCGGATCGCTGAAATTAATACCGTTTATCAGAATAGCAAATTGGTCGAATGTGCCACCCCTCAGGCTGATGTCGGCCTGTATTCCGGCTGGTCCACGCTGTCTGACATCCAGATCAGGCAGATATTCGAGAAGTTCTGCCAGATCCCTCGCCGGTGAAGATTCAATTTCCTTTCGTGAGATAATTTTTACTATGCGGGTAAATTGCCGGGCATTTTCCGGGATGCGGACAGCCATAATGGTAACCTCATCAATTGAGATCAGGGCGGAATCGCCCTGAATGACAACCTGACTGAATGCAGGTATGGCCAACAGGCCAAGAAGACCGAACAGGCAAATATGCCTAAAGCTTTTTATCACCGGCTGCCTTTAATGTATTCTGTAGTAATACAATACGGGTCATCGGCCCCACCCCTCCAGGAACTGGGGTGATATAAGAGCACTTGGGTGAAACTTCTGCAAAATTCACATCCCCGGATAATTTAAAACCCGATTTGGTAGTTGCTGAGGGTATGCGGGTAGTTCCCACATCAATAACCACTGCGCCGGATTTTACCATATCACCGGTCAGAAAACCCGGTCTACCAAGAGCGGCCACGATGATATCGGCCTGCAGGCATAATTCCTTTAACCCTTTGGTACTGCTGTGACACAACGTAACGGTGCAGTTGCCGGGATTGGATTTCCTTGATAATAAAATGGATAAGGGAGTGCCTACGATATTACTCCGGCCAATTATGACGCAGTGCTTCCCCGATGTTTCAATATTATAATATTCAATCAGTTGCAGAATTCCTGATGGAGTAGCCGGCAGAAAAGCCGACAGTCCGAGGGCCATTTTCCCAATATTTACCGGATGAAATCCATCAACGTCCTTTGTCGGATCAATCGCTTCAATGATTTGATTTTCATCAATATGCCGGGGTAACGGAAGCTGAACGATGAATCCGTCGACCGACTTGTCCTCATTCAGCTGATGCACTGCTGCAAGCAATTCGGATTCGCTCACAGATTCTGTAAACCGTATCAGTGTGGATTGAAATCCCACTTCCGCACAATCCTTAACCTTGGCGGCAACATAAGTCTCACTGCCACCATCATTTCCAACCAGAATAGCCGCCAGA
This sequence comes from uncultured Bacteroidota bacterium, assembly GCA_942493265.1. Lineage (GTDB taxonomy): Bacteria > Bacteroidota > Bacteroidia > Bacteroidales > UBA12481 > UBA12481. Next base: position 3,699,708 of record OW818688.1, on the reverse strand, counting down.
TGAGGCTGCTTCAAACCCAGTGAGTTCCTGCGGATAACTTCATCCCGGATACGCAGCTTGAGTTCAGCGGAAACCAGTTTGCCGTCAATTATATTCATGCTTGTACGATTATCTTCTTCCTAACGGATTATTCCCCATCATTCTGCCCATGTTTTTACCTGTGGCAACCATCTTCATCATTTTACGGGTTTCATCAAATTGCTTAAGCAATTGATTCACAGCCTGAACAGTTGTTCCACTTCCGGCTGCCACGCGCTTTCTGCGACTGCCGTTCAACAACGACGGATCCTGTCGTTCGCCCGGAGTCATCGAATGAATAATGGCTTCGATGCTCTTGAATGAATCGTCATCCATGTCAAGATCCTTGATGGCTTTTCCCATTCCGGGTATCATACTCGCGAGTTCCTTGATGTTCCCCATTTTTTTGACCTGCTGAATCTGTTTCAGGAAGTCATCGAAATTAAAGGTGTCTTTAGCCAGTTTGCGCTGCATCCTCACCGCCTCTTCGGAGTCGAACTGTTCCTGCGCCTTTTCAACCAGCGTAACGATATCACCCATACCCAATATCCTGTCGGCCATACGCTCAGGATAGAAAATATCCAGGGCATCCAGTTTTTCACCAGTACCGACAAATTTTATCGGCTTATTCACTACCGAACGTATCGATAAGGCTGCTCCACCGCGGGTATCACCATCGAGTTTGGTAAGCACAACTCCGTCAAAGTTCAGCCTGTCGTTGAATTCCCTTGCCGTATTCACCGCATCCTGACCGGTCATGGAGTCCACAACAAACAGGATCTCTTCGGGATCAACCGCAGCTTTTATGGCGGTGATCTCTTTCATCATCATTTCATCCACTGCCAGACGACCGGCGGTATCAATGATCACCAGATCGTATCCATGCTGACGGGCATGACGGATACCATTTTTTGCCAATGTAACAGGATCCATTACTCCTTCTTCTGTATACACCGGTATTCCGGCCTGCTCTCCAATGATTTTCAATTGCTCGATTGCAGCTGGCCGGTATACGTCGCCGGCAACCAGAAGCGGCTGCCTGCCTTTTTTCGTTTTCAGAAAATTACCCAGCTTTCCGCTGAAAGTAGTTTTACCGGAGCCCTGTAAACCCGCAATCAGGATGACCGTTGGATTGCCTTTCAGGTTAAGGTCGGTTTTCGAGCCTCCCATCAGCTCAACCAGCTCGTCGTGTACAATTTTAACCATCATTTCCGATGGCTTCACTGCCGACAATACGTTCTGGCCTAATGCTTTATCCCTTACCGTGGTTGTAAAATCCTTTGCGATTTTAAAATTCACGTCGGCATCCAGAAGAGCCCTGCGAACCTCTTTCAGGGTTTCCGCCACATTGATTTCAGTAATTCTGCCCTGGCCTTTAAGTAATTTAAAAGACCGTTCTAATCGTTCGCTAAGATTCTCAAACATAATTAATTACATATATTTTACATCCGATCAGGTATTTCGATTCCCAACAACCCCATGCCATCCTGAATATGATTTCCGATAAACTTTGAAAGGGCTAATCTGAAATCTCGTTTTTCGGCATCGGGTTCTTTTAAAATCGGGCAAACCTGATAAAAATGATTGTACTCCTTCACTAATTCATAAAAATAGTTGGCTACCAGCGCCGGGGATAAAGTGCGGCCGGCTTCTTCCAGAATATCCGGATACTGATAAATCCTTTTCAGCAGAGTGCATTCTCTCGGATCCAGTTCAAGTGCAGTAACCAATTCACGGCCCGACAGGATGTCCAGCTCAGAGGCTTTCCGTTCAACCGAGCGGATCCTGACACAGGTATACTGAATAAACGGACCGGTATTTCCATTGAAATCAATTGATTCCTCCGGATTGAACATCATGGTTTTCTGCGGATCAACCTTCAGTATATAATATTTCAGCGCACCTAAGGCAATCCTGTAATTCACCATTTCCTTTTCATCTTCAGGAAAATCCTCCAGTTTGCCCAGCTCAGCAGAAACTTTTCGCGCGGTATCAATCATTTCCTGAACCAGATCATCGGCATCCACAACCGTTCCTTCTCTGGATTTCATACGTCCGTGCGGAAGTTCCACCATACCGTATGAGAGATGATAGAGCCTGTCAGACCAGTCGAAACCCAGCTTTTTTAAAACAAGTTTCAATACCTTAAAGTGATAATCCTGCTCATTACCAACAACATATATATGCCTGTCGAAATGAAATTCTTCAAAACGCTGGTGAGCAGTTCCCAGATCCTGGGTCATATATACACTGGTACCATCGGATCTTAGCAAAAGTTTCTGGTCCAGGCCGTCGCCGGTGAGGTCGGCCCAAACAGATCCATCCTCTTTCCTGAACAACACCCCGCTATCCAATCCGCCGGTAACCAAGTCTTTTCCAAGTTTATAGGTCTCCGATTCATGGTAGAATTTGTCAAATGATACTCCGAGCTTTTTATAGGTTTTATCAAACCCTTCATAAACCCAGCCATTCATCCTCGACCATAATTCAATGGTTTCGGGGTCACTTTTCTCCCATCGCAGCAACATATCCTGTGCCTCCCTGATAATGGGGGCATCAGCTTTTGCCTGATCCTCAGTGAACCCTTTGGAAATCAGGTCCTGTATCTCAATTTTATATTCTTTATCGAATCGTATATAGTATTCACCAACGAGCTTGTCGCCCTTTAATCCGGATGATTCCGGGGTGGCGCCATTACCCCATTTTTGCCACGCCAGCATGGATTTACAGATATGTATACCCCTGTCATTTACCAGGTTAACCATTTTTACCTGATTTCCGGATGCTGAAATGATCTGTGAAACAGCAAATCCGAGAAGGTTATTCCGGATATGACCAAGATGCAGGGGCTTGTTGGTATTAGGCGATGAATATTCAACCACAACAACCGGAGATTCACTGGCGACGACCTTGTGACCATACGTCAGGTTGCCTGAAATATCCTTGAAAAAACCAGCCCAGAACTGATCGGAAAGAATCAGGTTTAAAAATCCTTTAATAACTTCAAATTCTGATATTTCTGGAAGATGGGCTTTAAGAAAACCTCCAATTTCGGCGCCGGTTTCTTCCGGCTTTTTATGTGAAATCCTGGTCAGGGGAAAGGTTACAACTGTATAATCACCTTTCTGATCTTTACGTGTGCTTTGTACCTGGATATTCTCCGGTTTCTCCTCACTGTGATACAACTCCCGGATTGCCAAAACGGTAACACGGGCAATACGATTTTCAATACGCTCCATCATTTCATTTTAAGAGCCGCAAAGATAATAAAGATCAGCCAATGTGACTGAATGCCCCAAGTTTGTACAGATCAAGGAGTAACATGGAAGGATTCGGACCGCACAACCTTCTTTCGAGGCTTTTTCTGCGAAATCTGAACCAGGCAGCTGCAAGCAGGTCGAGGTGGATTTTTTTAAGTTTGATCCATGTTGCAAGCAGACTGATATCACCAATGGATTGAGGAGGAAGCATGTTTCGGATATAAAGCCGGCGCAGATTTGATCCGGATTCCCTGATTTTACCTAAATAAGCTTGCGACGGTTCCAGTCCCAGGTGAATAAGTCCGTTGTTCAGGTGTATGATTTTAACTTCCTTTTGCTGAAGGTGAATGCCGAAAATGGTGTCTTCATGACCATAACCCTTGATAAATTCATCAAACAGTACACTTCTGAAAATCGCTGCAGGAATGAGGAAATTGAATGTGGTAAATGATTTCCACGGACGTTGCTGTCTTTTTAATGCCTCCGATTGCTCCCGGCAAATGCCATATTTCCATCTCAGCATAAATTCAGGGTTCTCAGGCGGCTGTTCACTGTAAAGTGTTCCACCGCATAAAACCGTATCAGGGTTCAGGAGCAGCAAATAATTCCGGATAAAATTATCGTCTGCCATACCGGCATCCCCGTCGATAAAAAGCAAATATTCATATTTTGCCTGCGCCCCCAGAAAATTGCGGTTGGAACTGCGTCCGAGTGGCTGTTCCCGGCAATAATAAACCACATTGGGTATCTCGCTTACCGCTCGTGAAATTTTCATGGATTCCGGTGATGGACTATCATCGCTCACCAATATCTCATATGGATGTCCGCATCGGACAAGTTGGGCAGCCAGTGATTCAATCAGGCCGACAGGATTCCAGTCTTTAACAGGGATCAGTACCGACAGCATAAAGTATTCGTTTCGTCAAATGTAGTTAATGTCTGCCTATCTTTGCGGGAAAAAATGAGCATGAAGTCATTACGCTTAACCTACTTTATTTCATTAATTATCTGCGCTTTACCGATTTCTCTGATTGGTCAGGGTTTACGCCTTACCCTCAGTGTTCCGGATTTGCCGGAGAAGGAAGTCATTCTATCTCATCGACTTGGCATGAAATTTTATACTGATGATACCATAAAAACCGATAACAGGGGTTCCGCCGTTTTCGAATCCGGTGAGCCGATGCCGGCCGGGATGTACCAATTGGTTTTTCCGGATAAAAAATTCGTTGAATTCTTCCTGGATAAAGACCAGGTTTTCGGCATAAGTACCAAGATTTCAGCTCTGACCGATAATCTTAGATTCAACGGATCTGCCGAAAATTCGCGTTTTCATGAGTGGCAGCAACAATATGCACTAAAAAGATCCAGCGGTAGTGCCATTCAGTCCCGTTTAAAAAAAGGCAATCTTTCGCCCGACAGCATTCAATTGTTAAATAAGGAATTACATCAGATACAGGTGTCGGTAAACCAGATATGGGATTCGGCAATCAATGACCTGGCAGGAACTTTGGCTGGAAATTTCATCAGAGGTCTCAAACCGGCACAAGTTCCGGATTCATTCCTCAAAGCTAATACTCAGGAGGGCCAGCTCAGGCAATACCAATTCGTCAGAGCACACTTTTTTGACAATATCGATTTTACAGATGAAGGGCTTTTGCGAACTCCATTAATTGAAAATAAGCTGGATCAGTACTTTAAGCAGGTAGTTCCGCCCGTACCGGATACCATAATCAGCGATGCCAGAAAGATCATTGAACTTTCAAAACCGGCAATAAACATGTATCAGTTTGTTGTACAGTACATTTTTAACCTGTATACCGATCCTGAGATAATGGGAACTGATGCAGTATATGTGTATATAGCTGAAAACTATTATCTTACCGGACAAACACCATGGATTGACTCGGCAAATCTCCGGGGCATTAACGCCCGGGTTAAAGAATTAAAGCCGTTGCTTCTGGGTAAGGTTGCTCCGGCATTGGATGGATTGGTAAACACTGAGGAGCAGCCTGTTGAGCTCAACGAAATAAAATCTAAATACCTCATCCTCTATTTCTGGAGTCCGGATTGCGGGTTCTGTAAAGAATCCACACCAAAATTATACAGTCAATATGAGGATCTTAAAAAGTTGGGGATTGAGATTGTTGCCCTGAACACCCGATTGGATAAGCAATTATGGCTAACATTCATTTCCGAAAACCAGCTCAGCTGGATAAATGTCTATTCTCCTGTCAGGATAAAATTCATGATTGACAAATATCAGGCATTTTCCACCCCAATCATGTATATCCTTGATAGTGAGCGACGTATTATTGCCAAGAATATTTCCGTGGATCAGGTAAAGCCATTTTTCACACAATATCTGGCCCGACAGAAATCAGTTGATTAATGTCTTATGATCATCAGTTTTGTTGCAAACTGAAAGTTGTCGATAATCAAACGTACAACATAAACCCCGGGTACGGGCTGTATCTGAAAAGCGATCTGATTGTCGCTTTTGGTGACATTGGTTACAACTTCCTGACCCTTAATATTATAAACAGTAATATCCACCTGATTAAATACCAAAGCTCCCAGGTCGACGGTGAAATTACCATCATTGTAATTCGGAAGGATTTTGATTTGTTCCTTAAAAGCATTCAGAAGGATTGAAGTTTCCATTGTAAAATCAAATGAGGAATGAAGACCTGCAAAATCGGTAACCGACTGCCATTGACTGCCTTTAATGACATATGCTGTATTCTCACCTGTTTCCCCCCGGTCCGTGGCCATTTTTGAAATGAATGTACCCTGGTCCCAGGGACGCACCTCAAAACCAATGTAAATCAGGGTATCAAAATTAACCGGCGACCTGAGCCATTTGGTCAGGCGGCTTTCTGGCAAATAGTTGGATATCATCACTGAATCCCTCATGATCACTTGTTTTTTCGCATTCCAGATGACAATGGGCAGGGAATAGTTTGACATCCAGGAAGACTTTTTCTCAATGGGGATGGTAATTCCATTAATGATAAAGGTAGTATCACTGGTATTCCGGAAAGCCTCGGCAAATCCCACAACACCCTGGCTGTTGGATCCCGGAAGGTACCCCATGCTGCTGATGGTGGTGTAGCCGGTATGTTCATCAGGGTCAACATTGCTGAATGAATATGGCCGGAATGCCAGCAAATCAGGGATCACCCTGATCTGGTTATAATGGACGAGGGTATCAGAAAAGTCGGAAAACTCAACGATCTCAAAAACAGAATAATCGCCTTGATCAGGGAAGCTCAGCATCATATCCGGCCCACTAAATACGGGTGTTGTTGCACCTGTTACTGACCAGGATACAGATACCGGGTCACCGGTACTCTGGTCGGTTAATTCCACCTGCCGACCGGGGACAATCCGGTTTTCACTCAATAAATAGGATGGAAAGTCAGTAACCGTGATGGTTTGTTGAAGCGTATCAACTCCCAGGTCATTGCTGATGTGCAAGGTGATATGGTAGGTGCCGGGGAGGTCAAATTTCACCGGGAGTGGCGTTTGCAGACTCGATGTGGAAGGAGTTCCGGCTTCAAAGGTCCACCTCCAGGAGTTCGGCTGCCCGGTTGAAAGGTCCTCGAAATAAACTTTACGGCCTACCTGGATATGTTCCGGACGGATACTGAAATTTGCCACCGGTTTTCCACCGGAAAATGGATCATAACCATTTAAAACCAATAAACCGGTTTCATCAGGATCCAGCCAATATTTCAGCTGGCTGGATGAATCCGGGTATTTATCCCAGCTGACTGAAAATTTCTGAAAATAATCATTGAAATTGTAAGAGCAGCTGGCATCTCCGCCTGTCAGATCCCCCACTATCCTGTGATCATTGTTAAACAGCGGCGACCCGGATGATCCTGGCTCGGTTGTACCTAAATCCCAGGCACTTATCTTCCAGTGCGTATTGGTATCATACCCGCCTCCGAAATCCGCTGTAACAACCCTTCTGAAGGATCTCGATAACTTTTTTACATCTCCGTTAGGATGGTGGATGCAGGTTACGGTGTCGAGAAAGGCTGTGATTCTTCGATCCCAGCCGGCATAAACGGGTTCATAATTCTGCGGGGGGACTGAGCTTAACTCTACCAGGCTGAAATCCACCTTGCTGGTAGTGGCTAACATTTTCGCTCCCGAAAGGGTATATTGAAGAGTACCGTTTCCGCTGCTGCAAGAAGGACGTTCATACCGAAAAAAGAATACTGTTTGGTCAGCATGTGATTGATTTCCAATGGTATGATTTGCGCTTAACAATAAGGGACGGCCATCATTCCTGGCATTGTTGATCAGGGCGCCGGAACAGAGCCAGACTCCTCCCCTGATGAATTTAACCACCGATTTTTTTTCGGTCTGCCAGGCTGCACCGGCTGGACAATTGATATCCACATTGCAATCGCCCGAAGTTTGTGCTGATGATTCTGTAAAGAAACCTTTAAAATCATGCGATACCTTCGAAATCTCTATATCAGGCCTGAATTCAGCATTTGGCGGAATATTCAGTTCAACGGTGACCCTGTCACCGGGCAGCGGAACCGTAGCCAAAACGCCTGATTCCAATTGATTTTTTGAAGTAAAAGCGCCACGGACCGTTTGATAACCGGGCGTATAAAGAAACATGCTGGCTCCGGGAGGCAATTTAAACCGACTGAAGATCAGGTTCAAAGAGAATGCGTTTGGAGAATGGAGGCTCAGGCGCCAGATCCCTGATCCGTCCGGCATGGTTTCCCAGGTTCCTTGATTATCTGCATTTAACAATGTATCAAAGGGATAGGCAAAAACCATCGATTTGAGTTCCGGAGTAAATTTTGAAAGGTAGGAAGCTTCAGCCTTAGGGGATAATCCTGGAAAAGAGATTGTTGCAGGAGCTGTTTTCAGCTTTAGATCCTGACTCCGCGGTTTGCCCGGATACTCGATCTGGGCATTCAGACAAAAAGGAAAAACGAAAAGTATTATTATCAATAGTGGCTTTTTCATGAGCTCCCCTGTTCACGTATAATCGTCAAAAATAGAAATTAAACAGGGGAACTCAAGAAAAGCTCCAGTGGGTTAGTTAAAAACAATCTGGTTCGGTCCGATGCCCACTTCAAGAGAATCCAGCGACACTCCGCCGGCTTCAAACCGAAACAGCCATCCGGAGGTTGTAAAGGAAGGAGCATGAAGCGCATAAATCAGGTCGGTTTCGGGATCAATACCAAAACCATACAGGCTTTTTGAAATCAGCGGCTGATCACTCCCGGTACCATTGAGGTTTATCTGATAAATCCCGCCAGCTTCGAGGTAAAAGACTTTGTCCTTCTTCTTGTTAATCCCGATCCGTTGTGGCCAGAAATAATCTCCAACCATACCGATATCAATGGTTTGCTTAATCTTTCCGGTTGATGGATCCAACAGCACGAGCGCTGAAGTGGTTTCTTCACCGATCGTGAAATCCATGTTCCAAACCACCTTCCCCTTGCAAAGCACCCAAAGCTGTTCATCCTTGTCAAGAACCAGGTCGGCGGGATTCATGCCTGCAATCCAGCTTGCGGTTACCTGATCCGTTTTGGTGTTAATTACCGTGATGGTGCTGTCGTTCCCCCATCCTCCGGAATTGGCTACCAGCAGGTTGTTTTCAAAAAGAACCATTTTTTCAGGTCCGCTGCCACAGGCGATGGTGTCTGTAATTTTAAGTGATACCAGATCAATCACATAAACACGTCCGCTGAAATTGCCATCCGTGAGATAGCCCTTTTTATCATCAACAGCCAGAAAAGACCTGGGATACTCCAGTCCTTCGATAACTCCAACAGATGCAAATGTTTTAAGATCAACAATTTCCACCTTTTGAGAATTATTCACCACGATGAATCCTTTATCTCCGGCAATAGCCATTGATTGCACCACATCGCCCAGGGCGCGCCCGTTAACCGATTCAAAAACATGATTGATCAGGATAACCGAGTCGGTATCGAAATAACTGACGGATCCGTTGCTATTTCCAAAAGCTCCCTCATTTGTAATGTACGCACCATGCAGAAATCCGATTTCACTTTCATCATCCGGAGTTTCCTTGCCGCATGATGCTGTTAATAATGTTCCTAAAACCACAAAAACATACCAATTACGTCTCATTTCTTTTTTTGATTTTTTGATTAAATAAATAGTTTACAGACAGATAAAATGATCTCCCGGGAGCGGGATACGCGCGTATCAATTGAAATTGTGCATCGAAAAGATTATAAATATGTGCCATCAGGATGACTTTATCTTTCCGCGTTAAAAAAGTATAGCCAAATGACAGATCAGCCAGATGGTAAGGATTCAGATCGAGCCAGGGATCATGATCGTCGGTAGTAAAACGCCGGCCCGTAAACTTATAGCCCAGGTTTGCCTCAAACCGTTTATAGTTGATCCCCGACTGAATTTTAAGCAGATGGAACGGAACATAGGGGAGTTGCCGCTGGTACCTGCGTTCAGATTCCTGCATGCTCATATCCAGGCTTTCGGTATAGGTATACATCGCTTTGGCGGTCAAACTTGCCGATCTGAGTTTCCACTTGCCGGTAATATCCAATTCCAGACCCTGGCATTGTACTTTACGGATATTTTGAGGAGACCAGTAAGTACCCGTCGGAACCCATTGGATCCAGTTATTTATTTTCTGGATGAACAGCATGGAACTGATGGCGATGCTTGTTTTCGTTGAAACCGCAGCCTCCCAGTTGATTCCCAGATCATACCCGGTACCGGTTTCGGGCAACAATTCCGGGTTTCCTCCGGGCTGCCAGTACCGGTCGTTCAAGGTTGGGAACCTGAATTTATTTGAGACCTGACCTTTGAATGAAAAACCGCTGCCGGCCGGCTGATACTGGAATGCCGCTGCGAAAAGCGGTTTTGGGCCGGTCATGGAATAAAAGACCTCGCGATAAGATAGGTTGGTGGAGAATTGTTTGATCTTGTATTTTACCAAGCCGAATAAGGCTCCGCGCAATTCATGGGTTAAGCCGTTGTATGCTTCCACATTAGCCGACTGATATTCGAAGTCGGCGCCGTTTTCAACGGACAGGTTATCTGTGATAAACCAACGGTGGTAAAAGCTCAGGTAAGTATCAAAAGACCGTATACCTGAATATTTTGTGATTGAATCGGTGCTGATTCGTTTCTCCGCATAAAGCAGGCTGTCGGTAAAAGTGGCCGCCACCACCTCAAACGTAGATTTCCGGTACCATTTTGCCACCCGGATAAACTGCCTGATGCTTTGATCTTTCTGTGATGCCGAATAAACAGGCGCTGAACTCATGGAGGCAGGCAGCTGCTTATCACGGAAGTGAAGCCAGGAACCATATTGAATGAACCAGTTACGGGGCAGCCTGAAGAATAAGTGCTGTTGAAATGCCGTCAGATTCATCGAATCGTTTACCCGGAATTCCGCAGGATTTCCAGCTCTGAATGGATTGGTGTACCGGTATGCGTTGGGACTCGACTGGTACAAACCCGTCAGGTGATACTGAAAGGAATCACTTCCCGCGCGGATGCTCAATCCGGTTTTATAATGGTTCCAGGAACCGGCTTCACCAGCCACATTCACGGTGATCCGGTTTTCCCAGTCAGGATTATTAAACAGGTTTATCGATCCGCCAAACGTTCCGTTGCCAAACAAGGTTCCGCCGGCGCCATAAGCAACTTCAATGGCATCAGCCATTCCGCCCGACAAAAGAGAAAGATCGATACTGCCGGTGGTTGGACTGTTCACCGGGATTCCATTCCAGTTGATCTGGGTTTGTGAAGGGGCCGAACCCCTGAGGCGGATGGACGCCAGCGATCCCTGTCCCCCGTATTGTGTGATGTTCAGATTGGTTTCCTGTTTCAGGATAAGTGACAGATCGGACCCGAAGTATTTAGTTTTGAGAACGGTATCCAGTCTAACGGTATGCAGGTCGGTGGCATGCAGGCTTTTTCGCGACCCCAGTATCTGAATCTCATCCAGCCTAACTTCCATAGATTGGGCGTTCAGGGAATAAACATTACTGATCAGGCCAGCCAGCAAAACCGCAAATGAAATTATGGTATAATTCTTTCTGTGCATATCCTTAAGGTTTATTCCGAACCCCATTGGTTAATATTTGCACAGGCAGGTCTTCTGACTTGCTCCCTTCATCTGGCGCCTTCCCATTCCTAATGAACAGTGGCGGGTTGCCAGAGCTTTTGACGGAGCTTACAGCAGCGGAAACTGTTCAGGTTTTTCACCTGATTCCCTCTTTTTACAATCACCGGATAGTGAATGCAAACCTGTGCGGTGTAAAAGTAGTGATAATTTGTACTCGCGGAAAAGCAATCAACCCGGAAAACTGTTCTATTTTTAAACAAACGATCAATAATGGATATAGACTCTGTTTATCAGCGAATTGAATTTCTTAAAAATGAGCTGAATACCCACAACCACCGGTATTATGTTCTTAACCAACCGTCAATTTCCGACTTTGAGTATGACCGGTTAATGGAGGAACTGATTAAATTGGAGCATGACTATCCTGAATCAGCCGATCCCCTTTCACCTTCGCGCCGCATTGGTGATGACCGTAACCAGGAATTCATCCAGCGCGAACATCGTGTTGCCATGTACTCATTGTCAAACACTTACAATCGCGAGGAAGTCATTGATTTCGATAACCGGATCAGAAAACTGTTTGATGGGCCTGTGGAATATGTCTGTGAGCTCAAATATGACGGTGCAGCCATCAGCCTGACTTACGAAAATGGAAGGTTGATTCAGGCAATTACCCGTGGCGACGGGATTCAGGGCGATGATGTTACTGCAAATGTGAAAACCATCCGCAGCGTACCTTTAACTATCAATCAGGACGATAGTCCGCCCATTTTTGAAATCCGTGGTGAGATTATCCTGCAGCATGAAATATTCAATGTGTTGAATGAGGAGCGGATCGCTGATGGGGAAGCTCCCTTCGCCAATCCGCGAAATGCAGCATCCGGAACGCTCAAAATGCAGAATTCCTCGATGGTGGCTAAAAGAAAGCTTGATTGTTTTTTATATAGTCTGGCCGGGGAAAACCTTCCCCGAAGCACTCATAGTGACAATCTCAACTGGGCGCGCAGTGCAGGATTCAAGATTCCACCTTATCTGGAGGTATGCCAAACCATTGAAGAGGTTTTAGCCTTTATTGACCGGTGGAAAGATGCACGGAAAAAACTTCCTTTTGATACGGATGGTGCTGTTATCAAGGTAAATTCTATTCAACAGCAAACCACACTTGGCTTTACAGCCAAGAGTCCACGTTGGGCGATTGCCTATAAATATCCTCCGGATCAGGCTGAGACCCGTTTGGTATCGGTCGACTTTCAGGTAGGGCGTACCGGGGCAATTACTCCGGTGGCCAACCTGGAGCCGGTTTTGCTTGCAGGAACCACCGTTAAGAGGGCGTCATTGCACAATGCTGATCAGATCCAACTGCTGGATCTGCATCTTAGTGATTATGTGATCATTGAGAAAGGCGGAGAAATCATTCCGAAAATCATCGGTGTAAATCATTCCCGGAGGGATTTGTTTGCCACAGGTATACAGTTCATCACTCATTGCCCCGAATGCGGCACGGAGCTGACCAGGGATCCTGGTGAAGCCAGGCATTATTGTCCGAACGATGACTTTTGTCCCCCCCAGATCAAAGGCAAAATTGAACATTTCATCAGCCGCAAGGCCATGAACATCGACAGCGCGGGTACTGAAACGGTTGGGCAGCTTTTCGACGCTAAACTGCTGCATTCAGTTGCTGATTTATACGAACTTACCTATGAGCAACTGATCGGCCTCGACAGGTTTGCCGATAAATCCGCATCCAACCTGATCGCTGCCATTGAAGCTTCCAAGCAAATTCGTTTTGAACGTGTGCTTTTTGCCCTTGGTATCAGGTTCATTGGGGAAACCGTAGCCAAGAAACTAGCCCGTGCGCTCGGCAGCATCGATACCATACTGACAGCCTCCAGGGAACAACTCCTGTCGATCGGAGAAATAGGCGACCGCATTGCAGATAGCCTTATCTCCTGGTTTTCAATGGAAAAGAACCAGCAGTTGATTCAAAAACTGAAAAACCATGGATTGCAGTTCAGCCAGGAAATCGGTGAAGATGTTAAGCAGATTCAACTTCTTACCGGAAAATCCGTTGTTATCTCCGGAACTTTCAGCCGCTTCAGCCGGGATGAGCTGAAGGATCTGGTTGAAAAATACGGCGGGAAAAATGTTTCCTCCGTTTCCTCAAAAACCAGCTTCATCCTCGCCGGTGAAAATATGGGACCGGAAAAGCTGAAGAAGGCAGCGGATCTGTCAATTCCTCTGATGGGGGAAGATGAGTTTATAAATTTGTTATGTTTGTAGCGTTATGATATCTTTCATTCAACGACTGTTTTTAATACCACGGCTGCTGGCCCATTTCCACCGCATACGCAGTAAAAGGGCCTTTATTCCGCTCCGGGAAGCCAAAAGTGCCGGCATTCTCGCTGACCTCCGGAAAGCCGGAAATGCGGCTCCCGTGATCCAGTTTGCCAAAGCAGTACACCGTCAGGACCGCCGGTGCCATGTACTTTTAATCATTCCTGAAAAAAGGAAAGAACTCAACCCGTTCGATTATGAGAAGCATTTTCCGGGGATGCCCGTTGAACTGATCTGCCAGGAAGAGCTGAACTTTTTCAAAGCCCCTAAAAAGGAACAGTTCAAACCTTTCACTGCCAATTCTTATGATATTGTTTTTTATTTGGATACGGAAGAAAATTTCGCTCTTCAAACTGTTTTATGGCAATCCCAGGCTACCATGTTTGCCGGTCCGGAAGGATTTTGCCACGGAGTTTTTGATTTTGAGATCGCGCTAAATGAGCGTACCGACCTGCCCTATCTTGCTGATAACCTGGTAAAATACCTTCAATCCATTCAAAATCGCCAGGATAATAAACCTCAGTCTGAATCCTTTAAGCTTTTCTAATATTATGTTAACAACCCCAATTCGCGGTGCCGGGGTAGCCCTGGTCACCCCATTTGACAGTAATGGCAACGTTGATTACCCGGCTTTAAAACGGGTAACGGAATTTACCGTTTCAAAGGGAATTGATTTTCTGGTTGTACTGGGAACAACCGCTGAAACCCCTACCCTGGACAAAAATGAAAAGCTGGAAATCGTCCGTCTCATACTTGAAACCAATAATGGCCGCAAACCGGTTGTTCTGGGTATTGGCGGCAATGATACCCGGGCGGTTGTTAGACTGATTGAAGAGCAATCATTTAATGGTATAAGCTACCTGCTGAATGTAACGCCCTATTACAATAAGCCTACTCAAGCCGGCCTTTACAGGCACTATGAAGCCATTGCCGGCGCAAGTCCGGTACCGGTAATCCTGTATAATGTTCCGGGACGCACCGGTTGCAACATTTCAGCGGATACCACACTGCGTTTGGCTGCTGATTTTAAGAACATTGTGGCTACAAAAGAGGCCAGCGGGAATTTCGATCAGATCATGGCCATTCTCCGTGATCGCCCGAAAGGATTCAAAGTATTATCCGGAGATGATGCCCTGACACTGCCAATGATTGCACTTGGTGCTGAAGGGGTAATTTCGGTGGTGGCAAATGCTTGTCCCGACCGTATGAGCAGCATGGTAGCCGCCATGGACAGGAATGACCCAGAGCTTGCCCGGAAGCTTCATTACGAAATGCTTGAACTCATTCAGCTCATCTTTGCTGAAGGCAGTCCGGCAGGCATCAAGTCGGCCTTAAAAAACATGGGAATCTGTGAAGATTATGTCAGATTGCCTCTCACCCCGGTATCCGGCGCATTAAGCAGCCGGATCGGGGATTATCTGAAAAAACTTTAATCAGGCCACTCCGTGGATTTCAGTCCGGCCGTGGCATTGCTTGTATTTCTTGCCGCTTCCGCATGGACAGGGATCATTGCGTCCGACCTTTTTCTCCACCCTGACAGGTTGAATGGCTTTTGGCGCCGGTGGACCTCCCGGTTCCGTTGATGAACCCGGGCTATATGACGGCATATCCGTTTTGCTGGTCTGGTATTTACTCATATCCAGTTTCTGACGGGCCTGAGCCTGTTTAACCTCTTCGGGCTGGCTGATCGGTATCTGACCCTTCATCAGCATGGAAATCACTTCCTTATTGACTTTATCGATCATGTTCTTGAAGAGGTCGAAGGATTCAAGCTTGTAGATCAACAAGGGGTCCTTCTGCTCGTAACTGGCATTCTGTACCGATTGCTTAAGATCATCCATCTCCCGCAGGTGCTCCTTCCAGGCATCATCAATGGTGGCCAGTATGACCGCCTTTTCAAATGCTTTTACCAGTTCACGGTTTTGGGTTTCGTATGATTTTCTGAGATTGGTGCTGATATGAATGGTCTTCTGACCGTCAGTTATCGGAACCATGATATTCTCATACTGATGGGACGCACGTTCATAAACATCCTTGATTACCGGCCAGGCCTGACGGGCCATATAGAGATTCTTGGCCTCAAAGGACTTCAGCAATTTTTCATTCAGCTTGTGACTGACCTCATCTATCTTTGATTCATGAAATTCCGATTCGGTAACAGGCGAATCCACTGCGAGATATCGGATCATATCAAGCCTGAATGAATCATAATCCCCATTTTCCTTATGCTCTTCAGCTAAAGAGGAAGTGAGGTCGGCCATCATGTTGGCAATATCAATCTCGATCCTTTCACCATAAAGTGCGTGCCGGCGGCGGCCATATACAACTTCACGCTGGTTATTCATGACATCGTCATATTCCAGCAATCTTTTACGGATTCCGAAGTTGTTTTCCTCAACTTTGGTCTGAGCGCGCTCGATCGATTTGGTAATCATTGAATGCTGAATGACTTCACCTTCCTTCAAACCCAAACGGTCCATCATTTTCGCAATCCTGTCGGATCCGAACAAGCGCATCAGGTCATCTTCCAATGATACAAAGAACTGAGAACTGCCCGGGTCACCCTGCCTTCCGGCACGTCCCCTCAACTGGCGGTCGACACGGCGGGATTCATGGCGTTCTGTTCCGAGAATCGCCAAACCACCGGCATCCCTCACGGCGGGATGCAGCTTGATGTCGGTTCCCCTACCTGCCATGTTCGTAGCGATGGTTACTGCACCCGGCTGACCGGCGCCGAGAACAATTTCAGCTTCACGCTGGTGTAATTTGGCATTCAGCACGTTGTGAGCGATCCCCCTGATCTTGAGCATTCTGCTCAGGAGTTCGGAAATCTCCACCGAGGTGGTACCCACCAATACTGCACGGCCGGCAGCAACGATTGCAGCAATTTCATCGATTACCGCATTATATTTTTCCCTTTTGGTTTTATAAACAAGATCCTCCCGGTCATCCCGGATGATTTTCCGGTTCGTAGGGGTAACCACAACCTCCAGTTTATAGATGCTCCAGAGTTCGCCAGCTTCCGTTTCGGCAGTACCCGTCATACCCGACAGTTTATGGTACATGCGGAAATAGTTCTGAAGCGTAATGGTGGCAAAAGTCTGTGTGGCAGCTTCCACCTTAACATTTTCTTTCGATTCAATTGCCTGGTGCAAGCCATCTGAATATCTCCGGCCCTCCATGATACGACCGGTTTGCTCATCTACAATCTTTACTTTATTGTCGATCAGCACATATTCAACATCCTTCTCAAAAACCGTATAGGCTTTTAACAGCTGGTTAATGGTGTGAACGCGTTCTGATTTCACTGAAAATTCGCGGATCAGATCATCCTTGCGGTGCAGAATCTCATTTTCATCAACAGCGGTTCTTTCAATTTCAGCCATTTCAACACCTATATCAGGCAGGACAAAGAATTCCGGATCCTCGCCGTCGCCGGTGATCATATCAATTCCTTTTTCCGTGAGCTCAACTGAGTTATTACGCTCATCTATAACGAAATAAAGGTCATCAGTAACGATATGCATATTCTTGCTGTTCTCCTGCATATAGATATTCTCTGTATTATGCATGAGAGCCTTCATCCCTTCTTCACTCAGGAATTTAATCAGGGATTTTGTTTTTGGCAGACCTTTATGTGCTCTTAGCAGGAGTTTTCCTCCCTCCTTTTCATTTCCTTCAGCGATGAGTTTTTTTGCCTGGGTAAAGGATTCATTAAAGACATTACGCTGGGCATTAACGAGTTTCACTACCCTGGGTTTCAGCTCTCCAAAAAGCTGGTCGTCCCCTTTCGGCACAGGACCTGAAATAATCAACGGGGTACGGGCATCATCGATCAGAACCGAGTCAACCTCATCAACAATAGCATAATTATGCCCCCTTTGAACCAGGTCATCGGGAGATATGGCCATATTGTCACGAAGGTAGTCGAAACCGAATTCGTTGTTGGTACCAAAGGTTATATCAGCCAGATAGGCGGTACGGCGGGGCTCAGAGTTCGGCTGATGGCGGTCGATGCAATCCACTGTCAAGCCATGAAACTGAAAGATCGGCCCCATCCATTCGGAGTCACGTTTGGCAAGGTAATCGTTCACTGTAACGATATGAACACCTCTGCCCGGCAATGCATTCAGAAACACAGGAAGAGTAGCTACGAGCGTTTTTCCTTCCCCGGTGGCCATTTCAGCGATTTTACCCTGGTGGAGCGTGAGTCCTCCGATCAGCTGTACATCATAATGAACCATATCCCAGGTAATATCATTACCTCCTGCAAGCCAATGATTTTTCCAGATAGCCTTATCGCCTTGAATGATAATACTTTCCTTGTGTGCAGCCAGATCCCGGTCATAATCGCGGGCGGTGACTACCAGCTCAGCATTCTCCTTGAACCGGCGGGCAGTTTCCTTTACAATCGCAAAAGCCAATGGGAGAAGGCTATTGAGTTTTACCTCCAGTTTCTCCTTAATCTGGGTTTCAAGTTTGTCGATATGATTGAATGATTTCTCACGGTCTTCCATGGGAATCTCATCGGCTTCGATTTTTGCCTTGATATCAATGATTTCCTGCTCTTCCGCATTGATCAGCTGCTTGATATCCGATCGCATGGCAATGGTACGATCCCTTAATTCATCATTTGAAAGATTAACCAGCTCCGCGGTGAAGGCATTTACCTGCGCTACGACAGGAAGGGCATTTTTGTAATCCTTTTCAGATTTATTTCCAAAAAAGCCTGATATGATACTATCTATTATAGACATTTCGGTGTATTTCTAAGTTGTATTGTCAATTCGCAAGCCAAACCCGGTTAGCTGAATTATTGTCAGTCCGGACTATTCGAGATCCAGGTTCAAAGATTGCCGGAACAAATCAAGATCCGGATTCATTTTCTGCAAGTGCTGATATTTTTCCTCCTGGGTATAAAGCTTTTTACCGGTCAGGTCATCTGCCATGTCGGTCTGCATATCCAGGTCGCGATGTCCCGATCGTGCCCGCAGAAACTGAAGTAATTCTGTTTGAATACTTCGTATCGCCTTCTCCTGCAATGGATTATTCAATTTCAAAATAATTTTTTTATCCGGCGACAGGTCGGGTACCTGAATGGTTAGGGTGCTGTATAGTCGGGGCTGTTCATCTTTCAACTGCTCGGCAAATTCCATCCAGTAATCTTTAAAAAGAGCGCTGGTGAGCACATCCGGTTCTTTATTATCACCTGCTTCTTCAGATGGCAAGCTGGCAGGTTCCTCAGATTCGGGCTGTACCGGTTTGCGTATATTTAAATCACTCAGGCGGGTCATCTGTGCGATCGGGCTCCGCTGGGGAGTTGGCTGAACCGGCTGCTGAGCGGGAGGCTGAACCGGATTAACGTTAACAGGCGCCGGGGTTGAAGGTGATGCGGGTGCCGAAGCAGGCCTTGGAACACCAGCTGCTGCAGGTCTGGCAACGGGTTCAGCTGCGGCTGCAGGTGTTCCCTGTATCCTCGATAAGCTCATCAATGCGAGTTCAACCATTAACCGGGGATCTTTGGCCTGTTTGAAAGCCAGGTCGCAGGTATTTAAAATTCTTAATCCTTCGTATAGGAAATTGATGGAGCAAGAGGATGACATCTGTTGGTACTTTCTGCCAATTTCTTCTCCAACCTCAAGCAGTTCAATAGTTTGAGGATCGCGACTTACTAAAAGGTCGCGGAAATGGGTGGATAACCCGGAGATAAAATTATGTCCGTCAAATCCTTCTTCGAGGATCCGGTTGAATACGAGAAGCGCCTGTTTAAAATCTCCGGCAAGAAAATGATCGGTGAGTTGAAAATAATAGTCGTAGTCGAGAACATTCAAATGATCAATCACTTGCTGATAAGTGACTTCGGACCCGCAGAAACTGACCACCTGATCGAATATCGACAAGGCATCCCTCATGGCGCCATCAGCTTTTTGTGCAATGATATTCAGGGCTGAATTTTCAGCATTGATTTGCTCCTTGTCGGCAATGCGCTGAAGCTGGGCAATAATATCCCGTATCTGAATCCGGTGAAAATCAAAAACCTGGCAACGTGATAAAATCGTGGGCAGAATTTTATGTTTTTCCGTGGTGGCCAGAATAAATATGGCGTGTGCCGGCGGTTCTTCCAGTGTTTTGAGAAAAGCATTGAAAGCTGCAGCCGAGAGCATGTGAACCTCATCTATAATATATACAGAGTACTTTCCCATCTGCGGCGGTATCCTCACCTGCTCGATCAGGTTACGGATATCTTCAACGTGGTTGTTGGATGCAGCATCGAGTTCATGAATATTGAACGACCGGCTTTCCTGGAAAGTCAGACAGGCTTCGCATTCATTACAGGCTTCTGTATCCGCAGTGAGATGGGTACAGTTGATGGTTTTTGCGAAAATCCTCGCACAGGTAGTCTTCCCTACCCCACGCGGACCCGTGAACAGGTATGCGTGTGCTAAGTGGTTACCTGCAATGGCATTCTTGAGGGTACGGGTAATCGAGGGCTGACCAACAACAGTTTCAAAACTGTCGGGTCGGTATTTGCGGGCACTTACGATAAATTGCTTTTCCATTACTGGCGGTATTGAGCATTGCAAAAATAGAAAATTGGAGCATAAATCAGCGTCTCTATGAACGATAGGTGAATCCTTTGCAGTAATCAGAATTATTTCTAACTTTGCCGCCCGATAAAGAGATTACTAATTATTAATAACACATGATGAATCAGTACGAAACCGTTTTCATTGTAACTCCCGTTTTGTCTGAAGAACAGATGAAGGAAACGGTTAAAAAGTTCTCTGGTTACCTTGCCGAAAATGGCGGGGAGATTGTGCACGAGGACAACTGGGGCCTCCGTAAGCTGGCATACCCGATTCAAAAGAAGTCGACGGGTTTTTACCATCTTATTGAGTTCAAGTCCGGTGGAGAACTAATTAACCGCTTAGAGGTGGAGTTTCGTCGTGATGAAAGAATCATCCGATTTCTTACAGTTAAGCTCGACAAATTTGCTGTTGAGTATAATCTGAAACGCCGTAAACTGGCAAGTAATGAACCAATCCGCGAAAAAAAGGAGGAGTAAACCATGGCAGCCAGTCAATCAGAAATCAGATATCTTACCCCGCCCACAGTAGATGTGAAGCGGAAAAAGTATTGCCGTTTCAAACGGAACAAAATCAAGTACATTGATTATAAAGATCCTAACTTCCTCAAGAAGTTTCTTAATGAACAGGGAAAAATTCTTCCTCGCCGTTTAACCGGTACTTCCCTGAAATTCCAGCGGAAAATTGCTCAGGCAGTTAAACGTGCCCGGCACATCTGCATTCTGCCGTATGTAACCGATATGATGAAATAACAACCGGAGGTAAGTCATGGAAATAATTTTAATACAGGATTTGACCAATCTGGGTCATAAGGACGATGTAATCAAAGTCCGCAATGGTTACGGCCGGAATTATCTTATTCCTCAGGGTTTTGCCATTCTTGCTACTGAATCAGCTAAGAAAATGCATACCGAAAACATGCGTCAGCGTGCACACAAGGAATTAAAGAAACGCACCGATGCGCTGTCAATTGCAGCTAAACTCGGAGCCGTTGAACTGAAGATCGGGGCAAAAACATCCACTACCGGAAAAATTTTCGGGTCAGTGAATACCATTCAGATTGCTGAAGCTCTTATCGAAAAAGGTTTTGAGGTTGATCGCAAGAACATCACAATGAGTGAAGATGCAATCAAGGAAATCGGAACTTTTAAAGCTACTGTCAAGATCTACAAAGATATCAAGGCTGAAATCAGCTTCGAAGTCTACTCTGAATAACATTATATGTTTTCACATGAAATAAAGCTGCCCCCGGGCAGCTTTATTTTTTTGCGGCAATCGCCTCGATCTCAATTTTCGCACCCAACGGGAGTTTGGCAACCTGGAAGGCAGCCCGTGCCGGTGGTTCCGCAGTAAAATAAGTTCCATATACATCATTCATGGCCTTGAAATCTGCAATATCAGCCAGAAAACAGGTGCATTTTACCACATCCGGGAATTCCAGTCCGGCAGCTTCCAGAATGGCTCCGATGTTTTTCATTACCCGTTCGGTTTGCCTGGTGATATCCCCTTCAAGCAATTTACCGGTTTCAGGCACAATGGGAATCTGTCCCGAGATGAAAACCAGATTTCCAATTTCTATGGCCTGACTGTATGGTCCGATAGCAGCAGGTGCGTGTGGCGTAGAGATTACTTTTTTCATTTATTGATCCCTCCAGTCTTTGATTTTTTGATATTTAATGTCTTTTAACAATGAACCGTTGGCACTAATGGTAAATGTATAACTTTTGCGTTCCCCGAAAGGTACCACATCGATATTCATTTGCCAGCAGTGCAGATCCCGGTGAATTCCCATTGTGGTATAGGTAAATTCCTGATTTACAAAGTCATATCCCGAGGAGAAACTGATCTTCCATTTTTCAGTTAAACCCAGGTCGCCGGTTAATCGCAGCGACTGTGTTATGGTACTTTCTTTATAAGGCTTCGAGTATCTGAAGTTATAGTCAACCCGGAGATTCCATTTTGATTTAAAATCGACCATTCCACCGGATTCATAATCAAGAGGTTTAGGCTTTGGCTGCTGCTGCTGGGTCCCGCTCTGCTGCGCCGGTTTCAGCGGCAGGGCAAATCCGAGTGAAAAGTCGGCATCCGTCAGGCGTACCAGCTTTCCTGATTTCGTAACTTCAAATGAATTTACGGTACGGTAGGTGGTCCTGTTGTTTCGGGTGATGGAATCGATGGAATAGGCATTGAATACTGACCGGAACGACAGGTTAAACTGTCCCATTATCATGGTCCGCGCCTGCAGCTGAATGGGTGATAAATTCAGTGAATCCCTGAATATATCATAGGAAGTACTGATACTCAGGCTTTCCAGCAATTTTACCTTTTTCGGGGTACCTGTGGTATCCGACGGATTTTTGACTTTCATTTCCACATTATTTCCCAGGCTGAAACTGATGTTGCCATATCGACCGGCTACCGAGGGCAACCGGTAGATTCCTTCATCAAAAATGGAATACGACTGTTCATCGGAGTAGGTTGCCCCGGTGGTATCCTGCCCGGCTATCACCAAAGTGCGCTGGTATTTACCGAAATCATAACCCAGATCGGGCCGGTAACCAAATGAAAGCGAAGGACTCATCACGTGGCGGATCTGCGTGATCCTGCCCCATGAAAAAGTATAGAATCCATAAATCCTGGGAGAATAGCTCAGGTTAAAATTCGGACTAAGCGCCTGAATGTATTGGAGTTGATTGATACGGTTGATGATAATACTATCGAGCTCAGCATTATAGGTTTTCTCAATATAGGAAAAATAAAGCATCCCCTGATAGTTCAGCGAAGGGGTAAAGGTCATGTTCTGAATCGGCTTGAAGGAGGCCGAAAGGGGAATTTCATGCTGGAATCCATTGCGCATCTTGCTAAAGATATCACGGGAGAAGATGGAGTCCTCACGTGCCTTTACCTTATTCTCAAATGAGGAGGTATACCGCATCTCTATTTTCTCATACCATTTCTGGGTTCCGCCTTTCGAGGCCCATTTCAGTGGATAGAACCGGCCAACGGTAAAGGATCCGGAAGGTGCATTGAGCACTACGGTACTGTCGATGCTATTTTGTGAATGCCCCACCTTGGCTGTAAAGTTAAACAGAGGATTGACGAATTTCCTTCTGTAGGAAATAGAGGATGATTTCTGATTGGTAAGGTGTTCAATCGGATTCTGGAGCCGGCTGGTATTATCAGAGTAAGTGTTATTCCGGTCGAATGAACTGGAGCTGAAATTCACACTGGCATTGAAATCATTGTAAGGATTGGCTTTTGGATCCTGAGCGTGCGACCAGGTTACGCTAAAATCTTTTTTCGGATTGTACTCTGGGCCGAGAAGATCTTTCTCGCCAGTAACGTTTTTTGCCAGGTTAAATCCCAGACTACCATTGTATTTGTATATCTTTTTATACTTAGATTGTGCACCGAGGGCCCAGCTGCCGCGGGAATAAATTGCACCCGACAGGGCAAGATCCAGCCGGTCATTGATCGCAAAATAATACCCGCCGTCGCGCAAATAGAATCCCCGGTTTTGTTCCTCTCCGTATTTCGGCATCAGGATACCGGAGGTTCTTTTCTGCTGTTTGGGGAGAAAACCGAACGGCAGCCCGATCGGATACATGGGAATCCCTTCCACCACCAGGTATAAGGCTTTGGTAACAATCATCTTATCGGGGACGATCATACCCCTGGTGATATTAAAGTAAAAATGGGGCTCATCCGCATCACAGGTGGTATATTTCCCATCCCGGATATTGAGTGTTCCGGAGGAATCCCTTTTGGTGTAATGGCTGTGCAGGAAGCCTTCTGGTTCCTGTTTCATTTTAACATCAACAAGAAATGCTTTCTTGGAATCAAAATTATATCGGAACTCATTGACCTCGAACGTCTCCTCACCTGTCTTAATTACAGGGGTTCCAGCGAGCTGCCCGCTGCTGTCCCTGAGTCCTGTGGCATATATTTCCTTGCGGTCGATGCTCATTTCGATATAATCCGCCAAGATTTCCATTTTTTCGTAGGTAATCTTTGCCTGCCCGTACATGCGTATCTTTTTCTCCAAATAACTGATCACGGTAGAATCTTTTGCGGTGTATACCACTTGAGACTCCAGAAAGGCTTTTGGCTTTGCAACTGTCTGAAGAATAGTATCAGGTTTAACGGGACGAAGAGGCATGGTATCTACCTGACCGTAAGATTTAAGCATGCCAACGGCAAGGATGAATATCCCTAATCGAATTTTTTGTATTTTTATCAGCGATATCAATAGTCAAACGGTTGATTCCCGGGTCAGGGAACGACTCAAAACTATAGAAAAAAACGCTACCATGCCCAGGAACCTTACACTGATAACGGATAAAGGCAGAAACCATTGCTTAAACCGGTGTCTGCCTGTGATAATTTTATTGTTAACAGTTCTCTCGGCCAGCCTGTTTACTGAGCCGGCTGCCGCCCAGTCAAATTCAGAAAAAAAATTCACGGTAACCATCGATGCAGGTCACGGTGGACATGACAGCGGAGCCCGCGGAAAGAATTCATATGAGAAAAACCTTGCGCTGGGGATTGCGTTGAAATTAGGCCATTACATAGAAAGCCTGATGGATGATGTCAATGTATATTACACCCGAAAAACGGATGTTTTCATTCCTTTGTATGAAAGAGCCCAGATAGCCAATAAAAACAAATCCGATTTGTTCATCTCTGTGCACGTCAATGCGATAGACACCAAAAAGAATAAATCCAATCCCCATGGAACATCCACCTATGTGATGGGTTTTTCGAGGAGCGCTGACAACCTGGATCTGGTTATGCAGGAAAACAAGGCCGTGCTGCTTGAGAAGGATTATAAAACCAGGTATGTCGATTTCGATCCGACATCACCTGAATCTTACATCCTTTACAACAATGTAAAAAACAACAACCTGTCGGAGAGTTTAGAAATTGCGTCTGCTGTTCAGGATCAGTTTAGAACCCGTGGTCAGCGAAAAGACATGGGCGTTCATCAGGGCAACCTCGTGGTACTATGGGGTTCAACCATGCCCAGCGTACTCATTGAAACCGGATTCATTTCAAATCCTCAGGAAGAAGCCTTTCTGATGACAGAGGACGGACAGGATATCATAGCGTCGGCCATATACATGGCTATACGTGGTTACAAGGAATCAGTGGATCAAAAGGTAAGCAGCCTTTCACAGAGCGAAAGCCAAAAAGCGGAAACTGCAGCTAAGCAGCCAGTAGTTGAGAATAAGCCTGTTATGACAGAAAAGAAAGCTGCAGAACCGGAAAAAAAGGTACCGGATACAATAAAAGGAGTTCCGGAACCTGAGAAAAAATCAACAGATACCGCTAAAAAAACAGCTGAGCCTGCAAAAAAACCTGTTGAAATTGAAAAGAAAACGGTTGAAACTGAACAAAAGGTAACAGTAAAAGATACCACTCAAACTGTGGCAGCTGTTAACAGCGGTGCTGAATTCCGGGTTCAGATCCTGGCATCACTGGTGAAACTTCCGATAGATGCACGGGAATTCAAAGGACAAAAGAACCTGAAGGAATTTTATATTGACGGATATTATAAATATATGTCTCAACCGGTTAAGAACTACCAGGAGGCGCTTGATTTAAAACGCCAACTGAATGCTACCTTCCAGGGGGCCTTTATTGTCGGGTTTTTGAATGGCGAAAAGGTTCCATTGAGTAAAATTACGGATCAGCGAAAAAAATAACCTCCAATGAGTCATGAAAAGCAAGGCTTATATCAGGGTGGCTATCCTGTTCCTTGCCACCCTGGTTATTGTTTTTTGGGGAATTAACTACCTGAAAGGCAAGAACTTTTTAAGTTCTGAAAGATCATTTTACGCATTATATGAGAAAATAGGGGGCTTAACCAAATCCAGTCCGGTTACGGTTAATGGATTTCAGGTTGGCCAGGTTCGGAAAATTGATCTTTCTGAAAAGGATCCGAGACGGATCGAGGTAAGGTTTTCCATCTCCTACCCTTCCATTGAAATTCCGAAGGGATCATCTGCCAGGATATACAGCGTTGATTTAATGGGAACCAAAGGCATTGCGCTTGACCTTACTGATAGCCAGATCCTTTGTAAGCCCAACGATACTTTAAGCAGTTCAATTGAAGGGGACCTTCGCGATCAGGTGAATGCACAAATGCTGCCATTGAAATTAAAGGCGGAATCACTCATGTCGTCGATGGATTCCGTTTTGAGCGCCATCCAGATGGTTTTCGGTGAAGCCAACCGCGATAACCTGACCGAAAGTTTTTCAAGTGTTAACCAAACCCTGAATAACCTGGAATCAGCCTCCCGGTTTCTGAATGAATATGTGAAGAATGAATCCATGCGCATCACCTCGGTTTTAGTCAGGATGGATACCCTTAGCAAAAACCTGAACCTCAGAACCGGTGAGCTTGAGAATTTCATTTCCAATATTGATCACTTCAGTGATACCCTGAAAGGTTTACCTCTTACTGAAACCTTTGCCTCCTTCCAGGCAGTCCTCGACCATCTAAATCAATTAACCCGAAAGATATCTGACGGTGAAGGAAGTCTTGGAAAATTCATCGCCAGTGACTCGCTTTATTCGGCAATTCTGGTTACCAATGCCAGTCTGAACCGGCTCATTGAAGACGTCAGACTGCATCCGGGGAAATATGTGAGGGTAACGCTGTCCGACAAGAGTAAATCAGTTTACACCACCAATGATACCGAACTTGCTAGGGTACTGGCAGGAGAAGGGACATCAGACTATTATATCTGCCTTTTCCAAAGCCCCACCGCGCTATCTCCCGAAGATCCGGCACTGACAGGCATAGCAGGCATCAAGTTTATTCAGGTCGGATCTCTCTTTTACTATTATGTTTATCAAAACCAACGCATTGAGCCCTGTATCAGGAAGCTCGACAAAATCCGCAAACAAACTCCGTCAGCAGGTATTTTTACCTGGGTCTCCGGCCAGTGGAAAAGACTGTCGATTTAGGTCAATGGTAAAAATGACTCCGTGGGAGTGATCGCACTAACAGTCAGATTCTTAACTACAACTAGCTTATTTATAAGCTATTAACAATTTTATTAACAGCCTAAAAAATTATCGTGCTGACTATAAATCGGATGCGATTATTCTGCAAAAAAAAAGTTTTCAACTATGTACAGGTGATCTTTTTTTAGCATATTGCAGTATCTAATCCCTTGTTCTAATTCTTTAATAATCAGTATTGATGAAGTCAAGCCACATCGAGGTATGGAATAAATGCCTGTCCATCATTAAGGATAATGTTCCGTCCATCAGTTATCGCACCTGGTTTGAGCCCATCGTCCCGCTCCGGCTAGATGACAGAGTTCTGACTATTCAGGTACCTTCTCCATTTTTCTATGAATACCTTGAAGAACAGTACATTGACATTCTAAGCAAGACACTCCTGAAGGAATTGGGACCGGATGCCAAACTGGAGTACAGTGTGGTTATGGAGCAGAATGGCTACTCGAATGCCAAGCCTTATACGGTAAAGTTCCCAACACAGGCAAAAAATACCCTGAAAAATAAACCTTTATCACTACCGCTTGACGATGAAGAGCGTACCATCAAGAACCCCTTCATCATACCGGGTATTAAAAAATTACATGTTGATCCGCAACTTAATCCGGATTACTGCTTCGACAATTTTGTTGAAGGCGACTGTAATCGCCTGGCCCGTTCCGCCGGATATGCGGTTGCCCAGAATCCCGGAGGCACCGCTTTTAACCCGCTGCTCATCTATGGCGGGTCAGGTCTCGGTAAAACCCACCTTGCGCAGGCTATCGGAATCGAAGTAAAAGAACGGATCCCCGACAAAATCGTTTTGTATGTCAATGCCAACAAATTTCAGACACAGTTTGTAGAAGCCACCCGAAACAATAACCGTAACGATTTCCTTCATTTCTACCAGATGATCGATGTTCTGATCATCGATGATGTTCAGGAATTTGCCGGTAAGGAGAAAACCCAGGATACCTTCTTCCATATTTTCAACCATCTGCACCAATCGGGAAAACAATTGGTTCTTACTTCTGATAAACCACCGGTTGAGCTGAAAGGAATGGAACAGCGTCTGCTATCCAGGTTTAAATGGGGATTATCTGCTGATTTACAGGTGCCTGACTTTGAAACCCGTGTGGCAATACTTCAGAAAAAGGTTTATACTGATGGTATTCACATGGATAACGAGGTTCTTGAGTATATCGCCTCACAGATTACCAACAACGTGAGGGAACTCGAAGGCGCTCTGATATCCCTTCTGGCACAATCAACCCTCAACAAAAAAGAAATCACCCTTGACCTGGTCAGGGAGATGATCGATAAGCTCGTTAAAAATACGACTAAGGAATTGTCCATCGACTATATCCAGAAAGTGGTAAGCGACTATTTCAACATTCCGATCGACCTGATGCATTCAAAAACCAGAAAACGCGAAATTGTTCAGGCACGGCAGATTTCCATGTATTTCTCCAAAAGTCTGACCAAATCCTCACTGGCACTGATTGGATCTCAAATCGGTGGTAAAGACCATGCAACCGTTCTTCATGCCTGCAAAACGGTCAACAACCTTTTGGAAACGGATAAAAGGTTCAGGCTTTACCTGGAAGAAATAGAAAAGAAACTTAAGATGTAGTAATAAAAGGCAGGTCATACCTGCCTTTAATCTTCCATGGGAAATCATACCGGAGAATTTGCAGCCCTTGCCACGACCTTTCTTTGGACAATTACCGCATTGTCTTTTGAACAGGCAGCCAAGCGCATAGGTTCGCTGGCTGTTAATATACTCCGTTTAAGCATTGCCCTGGTATTTTTTTGTATCCTGTCGCTATTCCGTAGCGGTCACCTTTTTCCTTCCGAAATTGATCTTCATGGATGGATCTGGCTGTCAGTGAGCGGAGTAATCGGATTTGTTCTGGGTGACTATTGCCTGTTCTCAGCCTATGCACTGATCGGTTCCCGGATTGCGAACCTTTTCATGGCCCTGGCTCCCCCACTCGCCACTCTTTTTGGGTGGATGATACTGGGCGAAGAATTCTCCCTAAGGGGATTGCTTGGCATGTCCATTACCATCCTGGGCATTGTGATTGTTGTTCTTCGCCGGCCGGGAAACAAATTCAACTTTCATTATTCGGCAAAAGGGCTCCTGTTTGGACTCGGTGCGGCCGCTGGACAGGCTATCGGATTGGTATTCAGTAAATATGGCATGCGTGAGGCTGATCCATTCACATCATCCCAGATCCGTGTAATGTCAGGGACTATCGGCTTTTTCATTCTTTTTGCAGTATTAAACAAGTGGTCGCTCCTGAAGCCGGCATTCAACAGGCCATCAACCCTGGGCTTTGTTTCAGCAGGTTCGTTTTTTGGTCCTTTTCTGGGAGTTTCCTTCTCCCTGATGGCTATAAAATATACAACCACCGGTATTGCCAGTACCATCATGGCCCTGGTGCCGGTTTTGCTTATTCCTCCAGCCATTATCCTGCTGAAGGAAAAAGTTACCTGGAGGGAAATCCTGGGTGCTGTGATCGCCGTTGCAGGAGTTGCCGTCTTCTTTATATAAACAGTTTATTACCAATGAAATATTGGATAATAGTATTGGGGTTCAGTTTGTTTTTTAAAGCTGCCTATACCCAGGATCCTATCCGGGTTGAAAGGGCAGCTGAGCCGCCTGTTATTGATGGCAAACTGGATGATAACATTTGGGAAAACCTTCCCCGTTATACCGATTTCAAATCCTATGTGCCTGATTTCGGTTCTGATATTGCATTTGCTACCAGTGCCATGATCACCTTTGATGAGGAAAATCTTTACATAGCCTTCGATTGCAAGGACCCGGAACCGGATAAACTCAAGGCAACCATATCGGCACGCGACCAGATCAAGAATGAAGACTGGGTATGCATAAATTTCGATCCATTCTTCGACCAGAAAAGTCTCATTA
This sequence comes from uncultured Bacteroidota bacterium, assembly GCA_942493265.1. GTDB lineage: Bacteria > Bacteroidota > Bacteroidia > Bacteroidales > UBA12481 > UBA12481. Next base: position 3,669,453 of record OW818688.1, on the reverse strand, counting down.
CTCTGTATATCAATCCCCGCGGCATTCAGGCCGACGGCCGCTCTTCCTCCAGCCATGAAGATATGGGCGCCGATTATGTATTCACTTCAAAGGCAACGATCCAATCAGACGGCTATCAGGTTGAGATTCAGATACCCTTTAAAAGTCTGAGATATCCCCGAAAAGAACCGGTTACCATGGGATTTATCTTTGAAAGGCGCATTCAGCGGTTATCACAGCAAGCAACCTATCCAGCCCTGAATGCTGATCAGGGAATGAACTTCCTCACACAAACCCTTGGTTACTATTTTACCGGCATCAAACATTATACCCTGGTTGAATTGCTTCCTGCCGTAACCTATTCGTTTAAACAAACCCACGATCGGGGTGTTTTCGGTGTTTCAACCAATAAACCCTCGGTTGGGTTAACCGGAACGGTTGGGTTAACCTCTCAGCTGATTTTGGATATGGCCTTAAATCCTGATTTCAGTCAGGTTGAATCGGATGCCGGGCAGATAGCTGAAAATCAACGTTATGCTCTTTATTACACCGAAAAACGGCCTTTTTTTCAGGAAGGAAAGGATAATTTTGATATTGCAGCATCCGGTGAAATGGGATACTTTCAACAGGCATTCCACACCCGTCAGATCGTAAATCCATTGGCAGGCATCAAGCTAACCGGAAAAATCAGCGGGCATGACAGAATCGGCTTTTTATATGCTTTGGATGATCCTATGGGTTATGCTGGCAGTGATTCTGCAAAATCACTTGTAAATTATGCCATTGGCAGGTTACACCATTCCTTTAAGGACGACTCCTATATAGGCGCAATCGCCACTGCCAGGGAAGGAACCGGGATTTATAACAGGGTTGCAGGAATCGATGGGCGCTGGCGACTTTCACCTTCCACATCAATAGAATTCAATGCTTTGGGTTCGGGCACTGTGAGCAGTGTTGGATCCCCGAATATTTCCGATTGGATGGGAACAGCCACTATTGCAAAGAATACCAACCGGTTGACCGGAAATATTCAGCTCCAGCATATAGGTGTTGACTTTCAAACGCAAAGCGGATTTCTGATGCGGTCGGGCGTCAATGGCATTACTGCTTATGCACAATATAATTTCTATCGCGAAAAAGGATTTTTCAAAAAGGTTGCCCCGATGTTTTTCGGCATGCTGAATCAGGACATCCCTTCCGATTTATGGGAACGTGATTTTGGTTTTGGATTCTCCTTCAGCGGTGAACGGTCGACCCAGCTCAGTTTCTTTGTTAATCCGTGTGATGAAGTCTATCTGAAAGAGCGCTTTAAAACTCATTCATTTCATCTTGAAGGTAGCTCTCAGATCATACAGAGTTTGCGGGTTCAAACGGAGTATCGCTTTGGCTACCGTACACGTTATGTGGAAGATCCTTATACGGGATGGGGAACAACAGCCTCGGTGTCATTTAATTATCAGCCTTTAAAAAAATTCCAGACCGACCTGATCCTGACCTATTCCGACTTTTATCAGATTGATGACCGGGTAAGGGAATTCAGCTACCTGATTATCCGGAGCCGCAATACCTTTCAATTGACGTCCAAGCTCTTTGTTAGGGGAATTTTGGAATATAATTCCTTTGAGAAGGATCTCTCGACCGACTTTCTGATATCCTTTACCTATATACCGGGCACGGTGGTGCATTTGGGTTATGGATCATTATATCAGAAAATGGCCTGGAACGGTCATGAATATCAACCGGGTTCAGAATATCTTGAAACCATCAGGGGAGTCTTTTTCAAGGCCAGCTATCTATGGCGGAAATAACCGCTTAAAACACGAAAGGCCGGATAACCGGCCTTTCGTGTTCATACACCTTTTCTTTCTAGATGGACTTTTTCTTAAGGATTCCGATCAGATCGATCGGCTCCTCTTTCCAAAAATTATTATCTGATGAATACTCGAGCAAATCGGCAGGTTGACAGCGTAACGTCTCGCACAAAGCCTCCAGCGTTGAAAACCTGATAGCTCTTGCTTTCCCTCTTTTCAGATTGGAAAGGTTGGCCTGAGTAATATTCACCTTGCCTGACAGCTCGTTTAAGCTGATCCGGCGCCTGGCCATAATAATCTCCAGTTTTGATTGAATCGGCATAGTGTCAAAATCCACGGTGCATTTCCGTGACACAATATAGAATGGTTAAGTTGCTCATAGCTGAAATTGAAATTCATAATCATTTCGACTCAAATATAATAACTATATATTGATTATCAAAATAATTTTATCGAATTTCGATATTTTCTACTAAAAAAAACTTAATTATTTTTGAGACCATGAATAAAGCCGCGAGATACGGGCGCATCTACCAACAAATTTCCGGGTTGATGGAAAAATGCACCGACAGTCAGGCCCGGATGGCCACAGTTTGTGCTGTTCTGCACCATAAAATGCCCTTGTTTTTCTGGACAGGATTTTATCTTTTTAAAAATGACCGGCTCATCGTTACCACCTATCAAGGACCGGTAGCCTGCATGGAACTCAATCGGGATCAGGGAGTTTGCTGGGCGGGTATCAGGTCCGGGAAAACCATAATCGTTGCTGATGTGCACCAATTTGAGGGACATATTGCCTGTGATTCCCGATCAAAATCTGAAATCGTAGTCCCGTTGCATGACAGCAGCGGAGCCATAATCGGAGTTCTTGATGTTGATAGTGAAAGCCTTAACTCTTTTGATGAAACTGATGCGGAATGGCTTGAGAAAACAATCAGCCTGATAATCAGTACTTAACAAAAAAGCATCCTTTTGGATGGATTTTACTAATTTCGACGTTCAAAGCGGAAGGGATTTTCAAACTATGGAAGCTAAACTTACAAAAGATGATCAGAGCCAGATTACCGGCCGAGGCATGAGTATTTCTGACATTGAAAAACAGTTGGTGAATTTTCAGAAAGGTTTTCCACCGATCCCTCTGGTTGCCGCAGCAACAGTGAAACGCGGAGTGGTACAACTGAGTCCGAAAAGAATTGATGAGCTATTAGAACTCTACCGGATATATGCTCAGGATCATAAAATTATCAAGTTTGTACCGGCTTCGGGTGCAGCTTCCCGAATGTTCAAGCACCTCTATGAATTCCGGTCCAACTACCGGGGTACCAGTGAGGACCAGCTTGACCTGCTCAAAGATCGCGGTCCGGATTCAGTTTATTATTTCTTTGAGCATATTACTGAATTTTCCTTCTTCCCGGTCCTGGAAGATGCACTGGAAAACCGGGGACTGAATTTTGAAACCATTATGCAGGAGAGCAGGTACGAAAAAATCCTGAATACCATGCTCACCGATCGCGGGCTGGATTTTGGCAATCTGCCCAAAGCCCTGATTCCTTTTCATTCCTATGGAGAAGAGGTGCGTACCGCCTTTGCCGAGCATCTGGCAGAAGCGGCCTTTTATGCACTCTCAGGCAAGGAAGATTGCTACATTCACTTCACCTCACTACCTCAGCATGTTGACCTTATGGAAGCCCACTTCCAGGAAGTCAGGAAGGGTTACGAAGAAAAATTCAATATTAAATACCATATTTCATATAGCATTCAGCATCCTTCAACGGATGTAATTGCTGTTGATCCGGAGAATAATCCTTTCCGGGATGAAAACGGCAATCTTGTTTTCAGGCCGGGCGGACATGGTGCATTGCTGCAGAATCTATCCAAACTGGATGCAGATCTGGTGATCATCAAAAATATCGATAATGTGTGCCACGACCGGTTTAAGGAGGACACCTATCTGTATAAGAAGGTTTTATCAGGTTATTTAATTGCCCTTCAGGATCAGATGTTCTCGTTTTTACATGGCTTGGACAACCCTACCCAATCATCGATGAAAGTGATTGAAACGATGTGGTCGTTTGTCGAAAATAAACTGAACGTAAGTCCGCCGCAGGACAGCGAAAAATGGAAGAAGGAAGAAAAAATCGATTACCTGAGAAAAAAACTGAACCGGCCGATACGTGTTTGCGGAATGGTTGAAAATGAAGGGGAACCCGGCGGTGGTCCGTTCTGGGTTATTAATAAGGATGGATCTTCGAGTCTCCAGATTGTTGAAGCCTCACAGATCGACCGGAAGAATCCGGATCAGGAACTGATCCTTCACAATTCGACTCATTTCAATCCGGTCGACCTGGTTTGTTCTACCCGTAATTATAAAGGCGAATATTTCGATCTGCCAAAGTTTGTAGACCCTGAAACCGGCTTTATAACCGAAAAATCGATCGACGGAAAGGTTATTAAAGCTCAGGAACTGCCGGGGTTGTGGAATGGATCCATGTCCGACTGGAACACAGTTTTCGTGGAGGTTCCGCTCACGACCTTTAATCCGGTTAAAATCATCAATGATTTATTACGACCCGAACATCGGGAATTTCAGTAATCTCTGATGCAAAATCCAAACAAAACGTTTGGTTTAATCGGCCATCCACTGAGCCATTCCTGGTCGAAAAGCCATTTCACTCAAAAATTTGAGCAGGAAGGACTTATTAATCACCGATATGAAAATTTCGACATTCTTTCAGCCGGTCTGATTAAGCAAGTGATCAGTGATCATGATGACCTGTTCGGCCTGAATGTTACGATCCCCTTTAAGCAGTCGGTGATGAGTTACCTGGATGATATTGATCCGGTAGCTTCAGCGATAGGAGCTGTAAATACAATCCGGATCACCAGACCGGGCAGCAGGACAAACCTAAGCGGATACAATACGGATGCTGTTGGTTTTACCAAAAGCATTTCACCCTGGTCGCTCGATACAAGCATTAAGGCCCTGGTATTTGGCTCCGGGGGCTCTTCATTGGCCGTTAGGTATGCCCTCAGCCAAATGGGGATTAAATACACTCCTGTTACCCGGAAGTTGGAAGCCGGATGCATACCCTATGAATCATTGAGCAGGAAATTAGCACTGGAAAACCGACTTTGGATAAATTGTACCCCCGTTGGGATGTTTCCAAATATTACCGGCAAACTCCCATTACCTTTTGAATACCTGACAAAAAGCCATTTTCTCTATGATCTGGTCTATAATCCTGAGATTACCGAATTCCTGAAAATGGGGCTTGAGGCGGGATCCAGGGTAATGAACGGAAGCATGATGCTTTACGGACAAGCTGAAGCATCCTGGGAAATCTGGAACCGATAACCGCATACCAGGGCTAAAACCAATCAGAAAACGGAGGCTTTGGATTTACCTCGAAAATCCCGGGATCATACTCAACCCTCGTAAGAAACAATCCCTGTGCAGGAACAGAAATACCAGCTTTTGAACGATCTTTTTCCAGTAGCACCTTCTCCATTTCGGCTGGCGGCATTTTACCCCTGCCCACGTTAACCAGTGTGCCCACTATCGCCCTCACCATATTACGGAGAAAGCGGTCGGACCGTATCGTGAAAACAAGAAAGCCGTTTTGTTCGGTCCAGTAAGCTTCATGTACCTCACAATTATTTGTTTTAACATCGGTATGCAGCTTGCTGAAGCTGGTAAAATCATGTTTGCCGGTTAAAAACCCGCAGGCGGAATTCATAGATTCAACATCAAACGGCAGGGTATATTCCCATGAATAATCCCTCATAAAGGGAGTCTTTTCGCGTGAAATCAAATAGTGATAGGTTCTGGAAATTGCATTAAACCGGGCATGGAAATCAGGGTTTACCAAAACAATCCGATCAATCCGAACAGGTTTATTGATGAACCTGTTTAATTTGTAAGTCAATAAATTACAGTCCGGTACAGGCTGTTCAACATCAAAATGGGCAACAAAATGTGAAGCATGAACCCCGGCATCCGTTCGCCCGCATCCGACAATATTGACCGGTTGTCCGAGCAAGGTTCCCAACGCATGATTCATGATTTCCTGCACGGTAATGGCACCCGGCTGAATCTGCCAGCCATGAAAACCGGTTCCATTGAATGCCATTTCAATAAAATACCGGTAAATATTGGTTTGTGTGGTTAACATACGTTAACAAAAATATCAAAAAATTAATAGTGGTTTCCTCTATTTTCGCCACGTTATAAATGAGCCATACAATATGAATTCAATTGACATCAGGCTGATTAACGAAAAAATTCAGCAGGAAAGCGGATTTGTCGAGATGATCACCCTTGAAATGAATAAGGTGATAGTTGGACAGAAACATCTGATCGACAGCTTACTGATCGGGTTACTCTCCAATGGGCACCTTCTTTTGGAAGGCGTGCCGGGGCTCGCTAAAACACTGGCGATCCGAACCCTTGCAAGCACGATCGAGGCTGATTTTTCAAGAATCCAGTTTACACCCGACCTTTTGCCCGCCGACCTCATCGGAACACTGGTATACAGTCAGAAAAATGAAGACTTTGTAGTCAGAAAGGGACCAATCTTCAGCAATTTCATTCTGGCCGACGAAATCAACCGTGCGCCGGCCAAGGTTCAGAGCGCACTGCTTGAAGCCATGCAGGAGCGTCAGGTAACGATTGGAACTCACAGTTATATATTACCTGAACCATTTTTGGTACTGGCTACACAGAACCCGATTGAGCAGGAAGGAACCTACCCGCTTCCGGAGGCACAGGTCGACAGGTTCATGTTAAAGGTGGTAATCGGTTATCCGAATAAAGAAGAAGAAACCGTTATCATGCGGCAAAACCTGGCCAAGGAATTCCCGGTGGCCAGCAAGGTTTTATCCACAGATGCCATTCTTCGTGCCCGTGAGGTGGTTAAAGAGGTGTATATGGATGAGAAAATCGAAAAATATATCGTCGATATCGTTTTCGCCACAAGGGAACCTGAAAATTATAAACTTCCTGAATACAAGCGTTATATCTCTTTCGGGGGAAGTCCCAGGGCCAGCATCTCTCTTGCTCATGCTGCCAAGGCATATGCATTCATCAAACGCCGGGGTTATGTAGTTCCGGAGGATGTCAGGGCGGTTTGCCATGATGTGTTAAGGCACAGGATCGGTCTGACTTATGAGGCCGAAGCCGATGATATCAAGAGCGATGATATCATAACAGGAATATTAAACCAGGTTGAAGTACCTTGATTTCAGGCAATTGACAATCAATGATTGCATCAGAACTCATAGATAAGGTAAGAAGGATTGAGATTAAGACCCGTGGTCTTTCGCAGCATATTTTTGCGGGACAATACCACAGTGCCTTTAAAGGCCAGGGTATGACATTCAGCGAGGTCCGTGAATATCAATATGGCGATCCGATCCGGAATATTGACTGGAATGTGACAGCCAGGTTTAACAAGCCTTATATCAAGGTATTCGATGAGGAGCGTGAGCTAACCGTGATGCTTCTGGTGGATGTTTCAGGGTCGAATGAATTTGGTACCCGAAACCGGATGAAAAGGGAGCTGATGACTGAACTCGCAGCTGTTCTGGCATTCTCAGCCATTGAGAATAATGACAAAATCGGGGTTATCTTCTTTTCCGACCGGGTGGAAAAATTCATTCCGCCAAAAAAAGGCAAGAAACATATCCTTCGGATAATCCTTGAACTTCTTGAATTCAAGCCTGTTAGCAGAGGCACCAATATTACTGAAGCCCTTCGTTTTTTAACTCATGCCATCAAAAAGAAATCAACTGTTTTTGTGATTTCTGATTTCATGCTTCAATCAGTCGGCGAACTGGGTGCCATCAGGGATGGATTGCGGATTGCCAACCGGAAACACGACCTGATTGTTTTACAAACAACCGATCCGGGTGAACGGAGTTTGCCGGACATCGGACTCGTTAAACTTTTAGATCCTGAAAGCGGGGAGTCCAGCTGGATCGATACCTCCAACCGGAAAATCCGGACACATTACGATAGCTGGTGGGAAAAAGTTCAAAGAGAACTGGAAACAGTATTCCGCACGAGCGGGATTGATTATATCAGCCTGCTGACCACTCAGGATTACGTAAGTCCATTAATCCAGTTGTTTAAAAGGAGGGGCCGCAGATGAGAACAATATTTAAAATCATTGTACTGATTCTCTTTTCACTACCCACCCTGGGTCAGGACATCAAAGTCAGTGCTAAAATTGACACCACCCAGATGCTGGTCGGAGACCAGGTTAATCTTTGGTTCCTGCTTGAACATCCTGAAGGATTGAGAATTGACTTTCCTGCAACCGGAGATTCAATTGCCGGAAAAATTGAGGTGATGTCTGCTTCACAACCGGATACCATCAGTAAAACAAACCGGGTCTGGAAAATCCGTCAAAGATTAGTTCTAACTTCTTTTGATACAGGTTTTTATGTGATCCCACCGTTTACTTTCCGGCTGAACAATAACCTCGACAGCATTCAAACCAGGGCATTGCCGCTTCAGGTGATCGGAATGCCGGTGGATACTACCAAGGGAATCACTGATATAAAGCTGCCCTATGAAATCAAGGTGACTTTCACGGAGATTTTGCCCTATATCATAGTTGGATTATTGCTTTTTGCCATCATATTCTTTTACCTCCGGTACCTGCGCAGAAAAAACCAGTTGCCGCAGGTTATTGAAAAGCCAGCTGCACCGCAGATTCCAGCCCATCTGCTGGCACTCGAACAACTGGATGAACTGGTAAGGGAGAAGTTATGGCAGCAAGGTAAGATAAAGCTGTATTACAGCCGGTTAACTGATATTATCAGGTTATACATTGAACATCGATTCGCGGTGCCGGCCATGGAACAAACGACTGAAGATATTATCCGCGATTTTACCCGTAACGGATTCATTAAAGAAGGTATACGTAATGAGCTTAAAGCTCTGCTTGAGCTTGCCGACCTCGTCAAATTTGCCAAGTGGAATCCGGTAACAGAGGAACATGAAGCCAGTCAGCAGTCGGCATACGACTTCATTTTGCGTACCAAGCCGGTAGTAAATCTCAGACGCCCGGTTGATGAACCCGAAACCGCCCCAAACCGGGAGGATGAGCCATGAGTAACCTGCAATTCGCCTATCCGCAAGCCATTTACCTGCTGTTGTTGATACCTGTCATGGTTGGCTGGTATATTTTCCGCCAGTTAAAGACCACACCCACTATTCAGGTATCAGGAATCCAGCCATTTACCGGAAGTCCGGTTTCCTGGAAGAATTACCTGCGCCATCTTCCATTTGTACTTCGACAAGCGGTTTTTTGTTTGCTGATCGTGGTGGTTGCCCGTCCGCAATCGTCGGATTCGTGGGAAAACGTTACCACGGAAGGCATTGATATCATCCTGACCGTCGATATTTCAGGCAGTATGCTGGCTGAAGACTTCAAACCCAACCGGTTGGAAGCATCAAAAGCGGTAGCTACTGAATTTATAGCCGGCCGGCCGGATGACCGCATGGGTTTGGTGGTATTCAGCGGTGAATCCTTCACCCAATGTCCGCTGACTACGGATCATGCCGTTCTGATGAACCTTTTCCAGGGTATTCAGAGCGGGATCATTGAAGACGGAACGGCTATCGGGCTTGGACTGGCCACCTCTGTGAGCCGTTTAAAGGACTCCGATGCACGAAGCAAGGTCATTATCATGCTGACTGACGGGATGAACAACCGCGGCGAAATAGCCCCTGTTACAGCAGCCGAGATTGCTAAAACATTCGGAATCCGCGTATACACGGTCGGGGTTGGATCACTGGGGACTGCCCCCTACCCCTTCAGAACGCCTTTCGGTATTCAATACCAGAATGTTAAGGTCGAGATTGATGAGGCTGTTTTGCAGGAAATTGCAGGCATGACCGGTGGAAAATATTTCAGGGCAACCAATAATCAGAAATTGAAGGAAATCTATCAGGAGATAGATAAAATGGAGAAATCCAGGATTGATGTTAAAGAAATCAATACCAAAACAGAGGAATATCAGAGGTTTCTTGCATTGGCACTGATACTTTTATTACTTGAGATCGGACTCAGGACAACCCTGTTTAGGAGGAATCCTTGATTCATAAACTAACTATCTGATAAACAGTAATGAACAGCGCATTCAGGTTTGAAGATGAAAAGGCACTGATTGGTTTGGCAGTCATTCCGCTACTGCTTATATTATATATCATCGCCATCAGGTACCAGAAAAGGCAGCTGCTGAAATGGGGGGATCAGGTATTGCTGAACCGTTTAATGCCCGATTTTTCATCCAGCCGCACTTTTATAAAATTTGTGATATGGGTGCTGGCATTGGGTATTATGACCCTGGCATTGGCCCGACCACAATTCGGAACCAAATTATCGGAAGTGAAACGCAAAGGGATTGAAATGATTATCGCGCTGGATGTTTCCAATTCGATGATGGCCGAGGATATACAGCCAAACCGTTTGGAGAATGCCAAGATGGCCATCAGCAGGTTGGTTGACCGGCTTGAAAATGATAAAATCGGGTTGATCGTATTTGCAGGTGATGCCTATATTCAGATGCCGGTTACCACTGATTATATGGCTGCGAAGCTCTTCCTCAATTCCATCAATACCCAGATCGTACCTAAACAAGGTACATCAATCGCAAGCGCCATTCATTTGGCAATGAGGTCATTCTCCCCAAATTCCGACAAAAGCAGGGCTATCGTTATTATAACCGACGGTGAGGACCATGAAGAAGATGCAGTGGTCGCTGCCAAAGAGGCAGCCGCTGCCGGGATCATCATACACACAATCGGTATTGGCTCGGCCCAGGGAGTGCCGATCCCGATTACCTCTGCAGGCGGTCAGAAAGATTACCGTACCGATTATGAGGGTAAAGTCATTATCAGTAAATTGAATGAGGATTTACTAAAGCAGATTGCTGTTGCAGGCGGAGGAACCTATGTGCGGGCAACTGCATCACGTACCGGTCTCACAACCATCCTGGATGAAATGAATAAAATGGAGAAGCAGGAAATTCAGATGAAGATATATTCCGAATATGATGAGCAATTCCTGTATTATGCTGGATTTGCACTATTCTTACTGCTGATTGACTTTATGATCAGCAGCAGTAAAAACAGGTGGCTGGTGAAGAACATGAAAAACATGTTTATTATTCTATTAATGATTGGATTGGCTCATCCTATCCAGGCACAAAGCGGTCGTGGCGATATCCGTCAGGGAAACAGGAATTTTAAAAACGAAAAATTTGATGTTGCAGAATCAGCTTATAAAAAGGCTCTTGAAGAGAAGAAAGTAAGTAAAATAGCGGAATTTAACCTTGGGGATGCACTGTACCGGCAAAAGAAATTTGAAGAAGCCGGTCGTCAGTTTGAAGCCGCCGCCGCCAATGATGCCGAGAAAATCAATTCAGCCAGAGCTTATCATAACCTGGGCAACTCATTGCTTCAGGCCGGTAAGGTTGAGGAAAGCATCAATGCTTATAAAGATGCCCTTCGCAGGAATCCGGCCGATCTTGATACCAAGTACAATCTGTCGTATGCGCAGTTGATGAAAAAGAAGCAGGAAAGCGAAAAGAACGATAAGAATGATAAGAACGATAAGAAGGAAAAGAAGGAAGGGGATCAGCAGCAGCCTCAGGACCAGAAGGATCAGAAATCTGAGCAGCAGCAGGCAAAAGAGCAGAACGTAAAGATGTCGAAGGAAGATGCCAAGAGATTATTGGAAGCATTGGCAACCGATGAGAAGAAAGTTCAGGAAAAGGTTAAGAAGGAAAAGGCAAATGCCAGTAAGGTTAGAACCATAAAGGATTGGTAATGAAAAGAAAAATTTTTGGAACCATAAAAGCACTATCAGTGCTTATCCTGTTGGGGTTAGGGATTCCTTGGGCAGTTTTTGCCCAGGATGGTATCCAGCTGACTGTTGAAGCCCCTAAAGTTATGGCAGTTGGTGAGGTTGCCCGATTATCTTATACCATTAATTCTAAAGCTGAGGGATTCAACGGTCCCAAAATCGACGGCTTTCTTTCATCCGGGCCTATGCTGTCAACCAGCATGAACACCCAGATAATCAATAATCAGGTAAGTCAATCGGTTTCATACACATACAACTATAATATCCAGTCTACCAAAGAAGGAGTATTTACTATTCCATCAGCCACGGCTGTGGTTAAAGGAAAAACCTATACCAGCGAGCAGGTAAAGATTGAGGTGGTAAAAGGTAATGAGGATAAACAGCAGGCAACTCAAGGCGGAGGAGGTACAAGCGGCGTAAATACGGATGACCTTTTCGTTAAGATTGATGTCGACCGGAGTCAGGTTTATAAAGGGGAACAGATATTTGCCACCATAAAAATTTACACCCGGGTTACCCTGGCCCGATTTGGTGAGATCAAGATGCCGGCTTTCGGAGGATTCTGGAACCAGGAAATTCCAACCTCTGAGCAGGTTAGTCTGGAGAGGGTCAGCTATAATGGACGGGTTTACAATATGGGAGTTATCAGGAAAACCATTCTGGTTCCCCAAAAAACAGGAAAAATAACCATTGATCCCTTTGAAATTGAATGCTTTGTAAATGTTCAGCGAAGAGGACAGCGTAGTCCGTTTGATGATTTTTTCGGCAGTTATGAAACGGTTACCAAAAAAGTGAAGAGCCAACCGGTGGAGATCAACGTCAAACCATTTCCTGAGAATCAGCCTGCTGGATTTAACGGTGCTGTGGGCAGGTTCACGGTTACTGCGGGAATAGATAAGCAGGAAGTCAAAACCAATGAGGCCATTACGCTAAAAGTCAACGTTAAAGGGAATGGCAATATCAAGCTGATCGAGCTGCCCTCTTTTCGGTTCCCGGCCGATCTGGAAGTGTACGATCCCAAAATCACGGATAATATCGATGCCGGAAGCAACGGGATTACCGGATCCAAGACTTTTGAATACCTCATTATTCCGCGGCATGCCGGTTCCTTTGAGATTCCAGCCTGGAGCTTCAGCTATTTCGATCCTGCTGCCGGAAGTTTTAAAACCTTTACGAGTGATATTATCAGAATCAATGTGCTTAAGGGCGACAATGATTCTGATGCGACTGTGGCAAGTACTCCTGGCAAAGAGGATATTCGGGTAATAGGTCAGGATATCCGGTTTATCAAAACCGGCAAATCGAATTTCAGGGTCAGGGGAGATCATTTCTTTGCCTCAACGGGATTTATTCTCATCTATATCCTTCTTTCACTGATATTTACCGCTCTTTTCCTCTATTACCGTTCCAGGTTTAAGAACCTCGCTGATGTTGAAGGGAGCAGGTTCAGAAAAGCCAATGCCATCAGCCGCAAGCGGTTAGCCCAGGCACGGAAATTTCTCGAAACTTCCAGCCGGGATGAATTCCTGGAGGCATTGACAAAAGCACTATGGGGTTATGTAAGTGATAAGTTTAATATAAATCTGTCAAATCTGAACCGCGATACTATTCGTGACCTTCTGGTGAATCGCGGGGTAGACGAAGAAACCATCAATGATTTCATTGAAACAATTGATCAGGCGGAATTTTTGAGATTTGCACCGGGAACAGGTGAAGCCGACCTTCAACAGCTCGTTGCCCGCTCGGAGCAAGTTATTGTCACCATTGAAAAAACCTATCGGAGGTAATCATGACCAAGAAAGTATTGATTGGCCTGGTTTTCACTTTATTGATCTGGTTGCCGGTTTCCGGCCAGTCCAGGGTGGAACAGGTAGTATTTGATAAAGCCAACCAGCTTTATCTGAACGGCGATTATTCATCTGCCAGGGAGGAATATCAAAAAATCATCAACTCGGGATTTGAATCAGTGGAACTCTATTATAATCTGGGCAATACGTTTTACAAGCTCGGACAGATCCCGTCATCAATACTTTATCTCGAAAAGGCACTGCTGTTAAATCCCAAGGATGTGGACATCAGGTTCAATCTTGATCTGGCAAATCAGCTGATTGTGGATAAAATCAACCCGGTAAATGAATTTTTCCTTAAAAAATGGGTCCGGAACTTCGCCGGAATCTTAAAAGCAGATGCCTGGGGCTATATCAGCCTTATGTCATTCATACTGCTGCTGACTGTTATACTGATCGCCTATATCAACCGTGGATTCAAATACAGAAGAATTATGCTTTCGGGGGGTGCCTTGATGGTTGTGGTGTTCCTGTTATCATTGGTATTGGGTGGAATTCAGAATAAGCAAACAGCACATCCGGATTCGGCAATAGTTTTTTCTTCTTCACTGACCGCTAAAAGTTCACCGGACGCAAGCGGTACCGATTTATTCGTTATCCATGAAGGGGTTAAAGTAAAAATAACCGGTCAGGTAGGCACATGGATCAGAATCCGCCTGGCTGACGGAAATGAGGCTTGGATTCCGGAAAATAGTGTGGAGAGGATCTGATATCAGATCATATTACGCTGCTGTGCTGAATAAATGATTGAATCGGCTATTTCATCCAGGGTCATGTATGCACAGTTATAAATGGCATCAAATATCTGCAGCTGAAACTTCTGACCCAGATAAAACTCTAAAAATCTCTTTCGGTTTGCATCCTTGTTAGTAATTTGTTCAATTGCCTGATCCTTAGGCAAATGTTGTGTCTTCATCAACCGGTCGATCCTCCACTCCAGTGGTGCCATCAGTCGTATATGAAGCGATTTTTTGATATCACGGTTAATGACCACACCTGCCCTGCCAACAATGATCACATTTCCCCGCTCGCCCATGGAGCGAATGATTTTTCCTATAGATTTTTTGATTGCATGATCTGATTTATAACTGTCCTTGCGTGTGGAAGCCAGAATATCATCAATAACAGTTCGTTCATGATAATCGAAAATATGGTTGATATGCTTTGGATCGACTTTAAGATCCCTGGCAGATTCTTCCAATAATTCCTGGCCTATCCATCTCCATTGATTTGGTGGTGATGATGTATCCTTCTTCATCACATTGAGTTTATCCACAATGTTTGCAGCCAGAATTTTTGAAGGACATCCATATTCCCTTGAAAGAGTAATCACCGGCCCCGGCTCCTTGAATTCATTTTCATTTTTGATCCGGGCTTCAAAATACTTGATTAGCAGGTTTTCCATGGCAATTGGAATTGTGAATTCGATTGAAATTCAGATAAAACAACTATTTTTGCACCCCGAAACAATGACGGGCTTTTATTGTTTTACTACGGATTTATTATATAAAATGTTCCATAACCCGGTTTACTAAATGCGTTCATTTCAGTCGGTTGTTCTCATTATCCCAATATTGCTGCTTATAGACCTTTATACATACAAAGGTTTGATCGGATTGATCAGCAGTAAATCACGAAAACTCAGGATAACAGCCTCTGCGGTTTATGCGGCTCTTTCAATCAGCCTGATAACCCTTTTTGCCATTTTCTACATGAGTTATCAGCAATCACCAGCTGATCCGGCCAGGTATCAGCGATTGATCTGGTTCAATGCCGTCTTCATCGCCTTCTTCGTTTCAAAGTTGGTATACATCATTTTTGAAGGGATGGAAGACCTGAAGAAAGGCCTCAAGAAACTAACGCGCAAGCAGAAATACAATGAACCCTTGCCGCCATTGGATTCAATGGTCAGCCGCAGGGATTTTATCCGCAAAACGGGCGTCATTGCAGCTGCATTCCCATTTCTTGGAATCCTTCATGGAGTTGGATGGGGCCGGTTCAGGTTTACAGTTCATCATTCGGAAATATTTTTTCCGAACCTTCCGGAAGCATTTCACGGACTCAGGATTGTACAACTTTCAGATGCTCATCTTGGTGGATTTTATGGTAATCGTGACAAGCTTGAGGAAGTGGTCAGCATCATTGAGGATATTCAACCGGACATTCTGGTTTTCACGGGTGATATGGTAAATAATTTTGCCTCCGAAATGGAAGGCTGGACGCCGATGTGGTCGAGAATGAATGCTCCTATGGGTAAGTTTTCCATTCTTGGTAACCACGACTACGGCGATTATTCCTCCTGGCCCACCCCGGCTGACCGGGAAGCCAATCTTAACGCAATCATTCGTCAGCAGGAGGAGATGGGATTCAGGGTGCTGCTCAATGAGAATGTTGCCATTGAAAGAAACAATGAACGGATTTACCTGGCAGGTGTTGAAAATTGGGGATTACCGCCGTTTAAGCAATATGGGGACCTCAGCAAAGCAATGACCGGAATTCCGGATGACGGCTTTGTCGTACTTTTATCGCATAACCCGGATCACTGGGTTAAACAGGTTAATGAAAAAACTCAAATTCCGCTAACCCTTTCCGGGCACACACACGGTTTTCAATTCGGGCTGGAAGTGGGAAATTTCAAGATCAGTCCGGTTCAGCTCCTGTATAAATACTGGGCCGGATTGTACAAATCCGACAACCAATATCTGTATGTCAACAGGGGCCTGGGATATCTGGCATTTCCCGGCCGCGTTGGGATCTGGCCGGAAATCACCCTGATAGAAATGAAACGGGGCTGATCAGTTTACCGAAAACCCAAACAGAAATTCCGCTCCGGGCATGCGTGTGGTGGGGAAATACATCATCCTGATTCCTGACTCAAGCTCAATACCCGTACGCAGCAGATGATAGTCGAAAGTCAGGTCAAGTCCGGCTGACATAAACCAATCTTTTTCCCCGATCGGTGTGCCGGCATCAAAAAACAGGTCGGCTTTTATCCGTTTAACATAGATAAGCCAGCTGATATGGTAATCCGGATAGGAAACCGGAAAGGCGAAATCGATCTTAAAATTGTACCGGCGAAGCGCCTCATATATCACCTGGCCTCTAGGAAAATCCTGAACTGAATTGTAGAACTGGCCAAAACTCAGCAAATGCGCGGAATTCAATATCCTCAGACTGCTGTTGGGCAAAAACCCCGGCATATATAAGATGACCCTGCCGGTTAAGTTATCCCCACCTTCAACTTTACTGAATGCCTTGAAATAGCTGAAATTCATCGACAGACCCCATCTGGGAAACAAATCGCGGTAGCTCAGTTTCCTTAAAAATGAGGATGACAAAGATAATCCCGCCATCCAGGCTGAATGGTCGGCTACAACGGATGGATCGGTCAGGTCGTTCACCCATTCTAAAAAGGCTGTAGGCTGAATGCTTCGGCTCCACGCCCCTGAAGAAAAACGATAAGGGATACCCGCGCCAATTCGTAAAAACTGCTGGTAAGCCCCCGGGAATTTGGCCGATTGGTCAACCGTTGAATCAGATTCAGGTTGTGCATCACGATATTTTCTGCTGTAATCCATTTCCAAAACCGGATACAGCGCGGTAAAACGGGCGGATGCCACCAGATTATGAGACAAGTCTGTTTTATTGTATTGATAACCAGCCCAACAGGTTAGTGTACTCAGGTCATTCTGCGACATCATTACCACCCCCGGGTTGATCTGGTATGCATCCGGATTCACAAAAAGTGGCGACCAGGAATGCAGTCGGAAAAGATGGGTATACTTGTTATAAGGTTTGGCCGATACCGGTATAATAGTGTCGGAATAAACGATTGGAAATTCTCCGTCGGCCCTCTGAATAATGTCGGTTACCGGCTCAACAAGTGGCTCAATCTGATCAATTTTTTTATAGTGAAGGGAACTGAAGGCAATTTTAGCCGGCCTGTAACCACTTGAAGAATAAGCTGACAGATACAGATAATTATCCTGAACACTCAGATAATTTATCCCGTGCGGGTGTGAGAACACCAATTCAAGCGCATGGTTTTTGATGTTAACCCTGTATATACCCTGAGTGGTGCCTGCCGGTCCGGAAAAATAAATCCAGTTGCGGTAAGCAGCCGGACAGGCTATATCCTTAAATCCAGCATCCAGGATGATTTCCTGAGCGGGTTTCTCCAGGTCGATACGGATAAGTTTCCTCCCTTTAGAGCCCGTTGTAATGGCAAACAGTTCCGATGGCCTCGTACCCCAGCATAAATAGCTAAAATGGTCGCTATTGCCTATAGGGATAGATTGCAGTACCCGCCCATCTTCAGGATCCAGAATTTTTATGAGTGATGAGCCATCTGCCTGCTCATCAATGACTGCAATACTATCGCCGGAGTGATTAAAGACCGGAGAGAAATACCGCTGCCGATGGGTTATCCGGGTTCTTTTCGCGGTTGTTATATTATAGGAATATAATTCCGAATAGGATCGGTTTTCCCAACGCAGGTCCTGAATAAGTTCCGACCAGAGCAGGGTGCCATTCTTATATGAAAATCCCGCATCCTCAATAGTTCCGGGCCTTACAACCACTTTCTCGGCACCACTTGAATTGATGATCACAAAAGCCGGCACTTGTTCGATTGATTTTTTCAGACAGATTACCTCATGGTCACTGTATTGCTGTGGCCTGAAATAATTCAGATACACGGTTGATTCAGGGGTGAGACTGATCAGCCCTTCCGGATACTTAACCGCCAGTGAAGGATCCGTCCAGAAGTCATGCAGCCAGTCCAAAGTTTCAACATACAATTTCGAAAACCGGTAGCCGGTTTTCGGTCGGGTTATTCCTGACAATCCGCTTATTTTAAATGGATTAGCACCTATTTGTCCCAACGCATCCGACCAGATAAGCGGATCGGCCAGCATTCGTCCGCGGGCCGTCAGGAAATAACCAAAGACGTATTCATCCGGAAGAATTTCATTATACGAACCCAGCCACACACGGTCCCAGGAAAGATCTTTATTATCCACCAGCCTTGATCTTAATGGCTGAATAAATCCGGCAATTCTACCCCGGCCTCCATCGCTCAGCAATGTTTCCGTGAGAACGGCATCACCCTCCAGGAGCCAGACAGGCACATGTATACCCAGTACCAGCGATTGGGCCTGTTCACCGAGCACGTACCCGGCAATCCGGGTAACCCCGGTGTTCAGCCTTTCCATCTGAGCAAAATGCCTGATTTCATGGATAACCAGCTGGGAAGCAAAATCATTTGTTTCCAAAGCGATCGGTTGCTTGGGATAGAGCTCAATACGCCGGGGGGCCAGGATGGAACTGCCATTTGAAAAGGCAGCATAAGGATGCATGATGACTGGCAGGTTTCTGATTTCCGACTTCATGGAGGAGGTAATCAGGTCACCGATATCATTTAAAACAGAAATGTATTTTGCAGCCAGGTGGGTTTCCCTTGTCGGATAAATCAGCTTGAATCCATTAATACGGGTTTGGCTCCAGCGGATGGAGGTAGGATCGGAACCGAGTGAATAATATTGTGCCCTACCCTGTTTTGGGACCAACAGCATCAAAGCCAGAATAAACGGCAGGAAAAATAAATGATATGGTGTGCGAGTCTTTATAATCACACCACAAAAATAAAAAACCCTGTTGATGTAAGGGCGCTTAATTGCGTCTATCTCAATAGTATTCTGCAGGTTATTTTTTATCAGCCTTTTCCAGGTTATCCATTCCGTCGATCTGTATCCCCTGGGCAATCTTTCCCACTGTTTTCATATCAATGATCCCGGCCATCCAGATGAGTGTACTCTCTTCCTTTCCGCCGCTGATCATAATCAGCTCTTTAATTACACCATCTTTTTCCAGAGTCAGGAACTTAACCTGGCTGTCGGACTCTTTTATGGTCATCAGTTCTTTATAGTCCTTTTCGGGAATGGCTGCCTGAATATCCTGATAGAATGCCTTGCCATCATTCTCCCCTTTGATCGATAATATTTTTATGAATTCCAGGTTTTTTACCGTTCTCAGGAAGTCGTCGTCCGTTGGATTCTCCACATTGGCAAAAAGCTGAAACATATTTTTTGTGATCACGACCGAAGTGTACCCCTCTTTGTCTGAATATTTCTGGAACAGTTGCTCGATGGCCTTGTTCTGGGCGAACAGACTTACTGAAGCACAGAACATTACGAACAGGATGATATATCTTTTCATGATCATTGATTTACTTATGATTTTGAAGTTTTCCAAGTATCGACAAACTTTTGGCTGCCTTGTCCAGCGAACTGAGTTGTGTAAGGGGTTCAACGGCCTGGTTGATCTTGCTCAATTCCGACAACTGTGAGGTACCAGTATTGAAGTATTTTGAAACCATTTCGAGTGCCTCACGTGATTCAGCGTAGGCAATTTTTGGATCATCAATATATTGGGTCTGATCCTGACCTGCCAAAAAGATATAGGTTGAAACCATCAGGATCAAACCGGCTGCAACACTTAATGTCATATAGATTACCCTTCGCCTGCCCCGGGCTTCTGTTTTCTGTATCCCTTTTAGTGTCAATAAAACAGATGATTCCAAATCATCAGGAACCGGGATCTCCTCCTCCCTCATCGATGCAACGGACAGAAAATGAAGCTTATCGGCCTCAAATTCCGGGTCAATCCGACCTTTCAGGAAATACTCTTCAAGTGCGGATTCTTCCTTAACCGAAGTCAATCCGCTATAGTATTTCTGCAATAAGATTTTTACTTCGTTCGTTTTCATATCCATACATTTTGGCCAGGATTTGCCTGATCTTGTTCCTTCCTCTTGACAGAATTACGCGAACTGTGCCATCCGCAATACCCAGAGCTTCTGCAATTTCTTCATTCGTATATCCCTCAATATCCCTCATCCGGACTACAGAACGCTGAGGTTCCTGCATCTCTGTAATGGCATTCCGGACAATATCGACAGAATTATTGACTTCCAGATGACGGTCGGGAGTGAGCTCAGTACCTGCCCTGTTGCTAAAATAATCCTGAACATCCAGACTAACCGTCTTTCTCAGTTTTATCCGGTCGAGACAATGGTTTCTCATTACCCTGATCGAAAATGCTTCTACACTTTTGAGTGAAACAAGTTCAGATCGCAAATTCCAAAGTTTTACAAATACATCCTGAACAGCATCTTTTGAATCCTCCTGGTTACCCAGGTAACGGAAAGCATACCGGTAAAGCTGCCGGTTCAATGGAACTACTTTCTCGTTGAATTCATGTGCTGTCATCATCTCATAGACGATTCAGGCCGATACTTGTTACACAGGTATGAACAGATTACTTAATTTTCCTCATGCCCTGGGTAATAATTGAAAAATGGGAGGTTGACAATCCGGAGAATATGCCGAAGCCACCCGTTACATTCGTAAAAACCTGCACCGGCTCAGAAAACGGATTGCCGTGCGCTTGTTGATAAGCATCCAGACTGAGAATATAGGAATAAAACGATGGGTCGGTTTGCTCAAGTTTGACATCCAGCCAAACGGTATCAGACTCATAAAAGGCATAGTCCGAAATACCAAACTCTACGCTCTTCATCATGCCGTTGAACAGGAGATCCTCGAAATAGAGTTTTCCTTCATAATTCGTGGATTCATCCTTAAGGAACCCCTCGTCATTGCTGAAAATATAAGAAGGATGAGTAAGCTTTTTACCGGTATAAGTCATGGTCAGATAATCAAATTCCTTATAGGTTACATCCACCGCAAATCCATAATAATTATGAGCTCCTGCAGGATCGTTGAATTTTATTGTCAACCTGAACTCTTCCTGTCCCCATTCATTAGTAAAAGTGGCGGTATCAACCGCGGAGATCGGAACCAGTGCAGGCAGGATTGCAGTTGCCTCAACCGGACCCAGGACACCGGATGATGCAGTCAGTTTGTATTTCTGGCCCACAACCGGAACAAAACCCGGCAGTGAATAGTATCCTGATGAATCCTCTTGCATGGAACCCATCAGATCGGTACCATTAAACAGCTTTACATCGGCTCCGGAAATGGTGATCAGGCTGTCGCGCTCCAATACTGAAAGGCTCCTGCTCAGGTTGATTCGAACCGGTTTCTCCGCACTGATGGTACCGTTTACAACAATTTTTCTCTCCTTATCAGGTATGGAAATATCAATAATCTTCTCGCAGGATATTAAGCCTGAAACTGCAATGATTGCAAGCATTTGCAGTGGTAAACGAATTGAAATGCTTTTCATGGCTATCGGATCTTAAAGCTGTAACTGATGGAAGGGATGATTGGAAACAGGGAGTACTGTTTAAGTACGGTTTGAGAAGTTCCGTTTGGCATATATATCTGATCGAACTGAAGATAGAATGCATTCTTGCGGTTATAAACATTGTATGCCCCGATCGACCAAACCCGCTCACCCCATTTCTTTTCTTTTCTGAAATTTATTCCGATGTCGAGCCTGTGATATGCCGGCATCCGGTAAGAATTACGGTTTTCAAAAGCCTCAATCCCGTTAAAATACCGGTAATCGGACCACATGCTCCCCATCGATGCATACTTCTCAAGTGGAAGTGTAACGGCATTGCCGGTACCATAAACCCAGGTTACTCCCAAATCGATGTTATTACTAATTTTTTGAGTCAGCACAAATGAAATATCATGACGACGATCATAGCGGTAAGGGAACCACTTTCCGAAGCTTATATTTTCAAATTTCCGTTCACTCCAGGAAAGAGTGTAACCGATCCATCCTGAAGTATTTCCCATCTGCTTTCGGGCCAGCACTTCCACTCCATAAGCCCTTCCCTCCCCTGTTTCAATCTTATCCTGCCAGTCATCGGAAAAAGAGAAGAAGCTCGCACCTTCCTTATATTCAATCAGGTTTTTCATTGATTTATAGTAACCTTCCACACTAATTTCGATGCCGTCAGCAGGTTCATAAACCACTCCCAGTGCATACTGCATGGCGCTTTCCGGTTTTATTTTTTCCGTTGCCGGGAGCCATAAATCGGTTGGCAAGCCAATAGTGGAGTTGGTCAGGAGATGAATATACTGATTCATTGTAGTAAAAGCGGCCTTGACCGAAACCTTCTCATTAACCAGGAATCTGGCTGAAATTCTGGGTTGCAGCGACGTATAAACCGAGTCGAGCACTTTAAAGCCCGAAAAATGCAGGCCGGCATTAACTTTTAAACGGGTTGAAATGCTCCAGTCATCTTCCACAAACAGAGCCCCTTCGTGAGCGTATATATTTTTATTTCCGAAGGTGGTATCCACTCCCATTCCATCGCTTTCAACCGATAAAACGCTGACCCCCGGTTTGAATGTGTGATAAATCTGATTATAGCCGAACCGGATGGTATGATTTGGATCGGGCAGGTATTCAAAATCGATTTTCCCAGCCCAGTCAATGATTCCTGAATC
This sequence comes from uncultured Bacteroidota bacterium, assembly GCA_942493265.1. Taxonomy (GTDB): domain Bacteria; phylum Bacteroidota; class Bacteroidia; order Bacteroidales; family UBA12481; genus UBA12481. The sequence continues at coordinate 3,646,516 of OW818688.1, read as the reverse complement.
ATATACATACTCGAACTTGCTTTGGAGTGTATCGTTGTTTTCCTGCTGATCCAGCATGGAGGTACTGAAATTATACCGGCTGTAGGTTATAGTAGTATTGCTGAACAACTTGGGAGTGATCACGTAATTCCAGCGAACCGCTGAGGTCAGGTTGCCCCAGCCAAGTCCGGCATCAGCCTCCGACCGATAATTTTGTCCCTGGTAATTCCCTTTGTCTACAGTTCGGAAATAGGCCTTATCCTTACCCGAATAGGCACTCAGGAACAACCTGCTTTTATCTGAAAATTTGTGGTTGACCTTGGCATTGAGATCATAAAAATAATATCCGGCATTGATATCATTGTTATCGCCCATTGACTGCAATTTGATCAGTGGCTGTGCAAGCACATCAATGTAGGTGCGCCGGGCGGAAACAATAAATGATGTTTTATCCTTGATGATAGGTCCTTCAAGGGTGAGTTTGCTGGCAATGATTCCGACACTGCCTTCTGCGCTGAATTTCTTGTTATTGCCGTCGCGCATCCGGATATCCAGTACGGATGACAAACGGCCACCATAGCGTGCCGGAAAACCGCCTGTGATAAGCTTGACACTCTGAATGGCATCCGGATTGAAAACTGAAAAGAAACCGAACAGATGATTGGCATTGTACACCGGCACTCCATCGAGGAGTATCAGGTTCTGATCCGGTCCCCCGCCTCTGACATAGATTCCACTGGTACCTTCATTGCCGCCTTTTACACCCGGAAGGAGCTGAAGAGCTTTTAAAACATCCACTTCACCCAGCAGCATCGGTAAACTCTTGATTGCTTTGGCACTAAGTTCGGTCATGCTCATCTGGGTGCTTAAAACAGCCGATTTCGCCTTTTGTGCGGAGATTACCACCTCATCCAGACTGATCACCGGTGACAGCCTGATATTAATCAGGGTATCTTTGCGAAGGTTGATATCGAGAACCACCGTTTGGTAACCGATATACGAAACTGTAAGATTGATGCTGCCGGCAGGAAGCGTGAGGCTATAAAAGCCGAATGCATTGGAAGTTATCCCTTTCAGAGTTGTAGCATCATAAACATTGGCACTGATCAGTTTTTCACCGGTCAGGTTATCTTCGATGGTTCCCCTGATGGTATATTTCTGAGCGAATGTTGCTAACGAAAAGATTATCAGAAAAGTTGAGATTGCAATCTTTTTCATGATTTTACAAAGTAAGGTTCAAGTGCTGCCAGTAAATCTTTTGGCGGTCGAACCGGCTTCCTGCTGACCGAATCGGTAAAAACAAGCTGGCATTCCGCCTCATTGATCAGTTCGCCTGCTTCGTTAAGGATCTCATAATGGAAAGTGATCTTTGCGGTCGGCAAGCTGTGCAAAATTGTCCGGATGGTAATCAGTTCATCATACCCAACCGGTTTATAATACTTTGCTACCATTTTAACCACCGGAAGCATGATACCACGGGATTCCAGATCCCGGTAGGTCATCCCCAGTAAACGGATTAATTCAGTTCGTCCTATTTCGTAGAACTCCGCATACCGGCCATAATATACATATCCCATCTGGTCGGTTTCGCCATAACGGATACGTTGAGTGATATCACATGTAAACATGATCAGAATTTATTGATCAAGGTAGGATAAGATTACCGTAAAGATCGTAATCTTCTGCTTTGGTGATAATAACCTGATGAAAATCACCAGGATGAATTTTTCCTGCGGATATTGGGATGAGTATTTCCTGATCAACTTCGGGCGAATCATAACGCGAACGGCCAACATAAAATTCACCGTCGATACGGTCGATGATGACCTCAAGTTCCTGACCCACACGTGACTGGTTCAGCTCGGCGGAAATCTGCTGCTGCAATTCCATGATCCGCGAGTATCTTTCCTGCTTGACTTCTTCCTGAACATCGTCGGGAAAAAGATCACCTGAGCGGGTACCCTCCTCCGGTGAGTAGGTAAAAACGCCGAGGCGTTCAAACCGGGCAGCGGAAACAAAATCCATCAGTTCCAGGAAATCTTCTTCAGATTCACCGGGATGTCCAACGATCAGAGTAGTACGAATGGCAGCATCCGGCATTTTTTCGCGGATCTCACGGATCAGCTTATAGGTATCCTCCTTGCTGTATCCCCGGTTCATCATCCTGAGCTGGCTGTCGCTGATATGTTGAAACGGAATATCAAGATAATTGCAGATTTTGTCGTTCGCCTTCATGAGGTCGAGCAACCCGGCCGGAAAACTTTCAGGATAGGCATAATGCAGCCTGATCCATGAAATTCCGTCAATTGCTGACAGGCTTTCCAGAAGCGGAACGAGCATACTTTTCCGGTATAAATCGCGACCATAATAGGAAAGATCCTGTGCAATCAGCAGCAGCTCCTTAACCCCTTTTTTTGCCAGAAAAGATGCTTCCTCCAGGATGTCATCCATTTTACGGGAAACATGTTTACCGCGGATATCTGGGATGGCACAGAAAGAACATTTCCGGCTGCATCCTTCTGACACCTTCAGGTAGGCATAGTGCGGAGGTGTGGAGGAAACTCGTTGATTGAGAATTTCAGGATTGAATGAAAGATTGAGGGTGGTAACAATTTCGGGTATCTGTTCAACGCCGAACCAGGCATCAACTTCGGGCATTTCGGGCTCCAATTCGTTCCTGTATCGCTGTATCAGGCAGCCCATTGCAAAAATCTTGCTGATCTGACCATTCTTCTTAGCCTCGATCGCCTCGAGAATGGTATTGACTGACTCTTCCTTGGCATCAAGAATAAATCCGCAGGTATTGATAACCAGAACATCAGCATTCACCCGGTCAGGATCGAGCCTGGTTTTGATACCCTGGGCGCGTAGCTGGCTCAGCAATTTTTCAGAATCCACGAGGTTCTTGGAACAGCCAAGATTTATGATATCAACACGCACGGGCTATTTTATTATAGGGTTCCTGTAATGATCTGGGTTTAATTATCATCCGGGCCAAAGAGGGAATCAATAAATGCTGTTTTATTAAAAACCTGGAGGTCTTCAATTTTCTCTCCGATCCCGATATATCTGACCGGAATTTTGAATTGATCGCTGATACCGATTACCACACCACCTTTGGCGGTGCCATCTAGCTTGGTAAGGGCGAGGGCGGTTACTTCGGTAGCAGCTGTAAACTGCCGTGCCTGCTCGAAAGCGTTCTGTCCGGTTGATCCGTCGAGAACCAGCAATACCTCATGAGGAGCATCGGGGATCACCTTTTTCATGACGCTGCGAATTTTCGACAGTTCGTTCATGAGGTTGATTTTGTTGTGAAGCCGGCCGGCGGTATCAATAATTACCACTTCAGATTGTTGTGCAACTGCTGAGCGCAGGGTATCATAGGCAACAGAAGCCGGATCGGCTCCCATTTTCTGTTTGATCAGCGGAACACCGGCACGTTGCGCCCAGATTTCAAGCTGTTCGATAGCGGCGGCACGGAAAGTATCGGCAGCACCCAGTAAAACCCTTTTCCCGCGGGTCTTGTACTGATGCGCAAGTTTTCCGATGGTTGTTGTTTTACCTACGCCGTTCACACCTACCACCATGATCACATAGGGTCCGCCGGTTACGGGAAAAGGTAGGTCATCCTGATCCCCGGTATTATTTTCCGAAAGCAATGCACCGATTTCCTCCTTCAGAATCCGGTTGAGTTCGCCTGTGCCCATATATTTATCGCGCGCAGCACGTTGCTGAATCCGCTCGATAATCCTGACTGTGGTGGTAACCCCGACATCAGATGAAATAAGCACCTCCTCGAGGTTATCCAGCACTTCGTCATCCACCTTGCTTTTGCCGGCGATAACGCGTGTCAGTTTCTTAAGAACGCTCTCTTTTGTTTGGGCCAGGCCCTCATCAAGGTTCTTCTTTTTGTCTGCCGAAAACCAACTGAATATGCCCATAAAGGAATCAGCTTATAAAAAATAAAAAGAGCTTTCTTCACTTGTGGTGATGAAAGCCCCTATAAATTTGAACAGAAAATTCTGTTTACTTTTCGTTAAGATAATCTTTAACGAGGTCATTATGAACCATTTCTTCCTTAAAGGTATAGGCTCCGGATTTCGGTGACTTCACCATTTTTATAACCTTGGCATAGTGTCTTCCTTTGCCGGTTTGTATGGTTGCAATAACTTTCTTTGCCATTTTCTATACTATTTAATTTCCCGGTGAACGGTTACTTTCTGAAGAATTGGATTGTACTTGCGGAACTCCATGCGATCCGGGGTATTTTTCCGGTTCTTGGTGGTTATGTAACGCGAAGTACCTGGCTGGCCTGAGGTTTTATGCTCAGTGCATTCGAGGATCACCTGAATCCGATTGCCTTTTGCTTTTTTTCCCATTTGAAACTACTCCTCTTAAAATTTGGTGATCAAACCTTGATCTTTGGCTTTTTTGAGACTAGCTGCCAAACCATTCTTGGTTATAGTACGAATACCATTGGCCGACACTTTCAATATCACCCATCTGTTTTCTTCCGGCAGCCAAAACTTCCGGGTAAACAGATTCGGATAAAAACGCCTCTTCACTCTCCGGTTAGAGTGGGACACATGGTTGCCCACCATCATTTTTTTACCGGTAATCTGACACATCTTCGACATGCTCTTTGAATTTTGGATCGCAAATTACGGCATTTTTATTCAAATATTCAAGCGATTCCATAAAAAAAAGGGCTGATCTTATTAACCATCCGGTGTTTAAAGAAGAATTACAAGGTTGTTGTTTCTTTCATAACCTCAATCCGTAACATATTTAATGCTGCCAGAGATCCCTTAACTACATTACGCTCACGGTGTTCCCCAAATTGAAAGCACTGCGACCAAACGCCCGAACGGCTCGCAATTGCGATCCATACCGTGCCAACCGGCTTGGAAATTGTTCCTCCATCGGGACCGGCGATGCCAGAAGTAGCGACAGAATAATCAGTTTCAAAAAGAAAAAGGCAGCTTTTTGCCATTTGTTCCACCACCTGCTGACTCACCGCGCCATACTTTTCGAGCATTTCCTGCGGCACATCCAGATATTTCGACTTGATTTCATTGGCATATGCCACAATGCTGCCTTTAAACCATGCGGAACTTCCGGGTATCCTGGTGATCAGTTTGGCAATATTTCCGCCCGTACAGCTCTCAGCAGTAGAAACTGAACGGTGTTTCTCCTTCAAAAGGCTGGCAATCGCCGCTTCCATCGTCTCATTATCGTAACCAAAATGGAATTCTTTCACCACAGCTACCAGAGACTCCGTCAGTGCAGAAAGCTCCTTTTCCAGACCTGACTTGTTTTTACCGGTTCCGCTGATTCTTAATTTAACCATGCCCGGTGATGGCAGGTAAGCAAGCGAAAAGTTTCCGGGAATCGCCTTTTCCCATTCAGTCAGCATGGACGCCAGTTTTGACTCTGCAACTCCTGTGGTCATAATGGTTTTGTGCAATATTACCGGCGTTTCGAAATGATCCGAAAGCATGGATAAAACAGCATTCTCCATGATCGCAATCATTTCATAGGGGACACCCGGCATGGAAACCACAACTTTGCCATTCCAGTCGAACCACATACCCGGGGCGGTACCCTGCGGATTCCGGATCACCCTGCAATTATGAGGCACTAAAGCCTGCGCCCGGTTAAGTGATGAAACAGGAACATTCCTGGCCTTTAACAGCTGGATAACATCCTCCAGAACCGTTTTATCTTCAACAAGTTCAGAATGAAAAAAATCAGCCAGAACCAACTTGGTCCGATCGTCATTCGTCGGACCGAGTCCGCCGGTCATCAGAACTACATCAGCACGGTTCAGGGAATCCGACAGTGCCGACCGTATCTCATCCGGACTATCTGAAATAGAAATAATTCTTTTTACAGGTATGCCGGTCATCGACATTTGTTCTCCGATCCAGGCTGAATTCGTGTCAATGGTTTGACCGATCAGAATTTCATCTCCTATCGTAATAATCTCTGCTACCGGGTTCATCCTAATAAATGTTTGAGCCTCTGAAGCAGAGGCGGGTGAGAATAATGCGCAATTACATAAGCGGGATGAGGAGTAAGGTTCCCCAGATTCTTTTCTGAGAGATCAATCAAAGCTTCAGATAACTCCTTACTGTATCCAAGATTTGAAGCGAAGGCATCTGCCTGATATTCGAATTTCCGTGATATATAATTGAACAATAAGCCTGTTAACATGGAAACCGGACTGAATAATATCCCAAAAACCAATACACTGATATGGAACCCGGGCTGGGAAATATTCAAAGAATTTGCCAGAGCCGGATTGCCGGCAACGAGAGAAAAAAGGAACAGGAGCAAACCCGTTTGCAGTACCGACAAAATCATGGTCAGGATGATATGTTTCTTCTTGTAATGGCCGATCTCATGTGCAAGAACGGCAAGTATCCCGCTGATGGTCAGATCGCTGATCAGAGTATCGTACAAAACGATCCTGCGATTGCCTCCAAAACCAGCAAAGTAAGCATTGGATTTACCTGATCTTTTCGAACCATTGATCACGAAAATCTTCGCCAACTGAAATCCTGCCTCACGGCTCATTTCCTCAATGGCCGTGCGAAGATCCCCTGCTTCAAGTGGTTCCTGCTTATTGAACAGCGGAACAATCAGGGTAGAATAAAAAAAGCTGAGCAGAATGGAGAATGCTGAAATTATTACCCATGCCAAAATCCAGAACCAGTTTCCGGTAAGCGTATAAATCCAGGTGATCAGTGCCAGCAGCGGTGCACCGATAACGATCGCCAGCAGTAAAGCTTTCAGCTTATCCAGAAAAAAGGTTAGCGGGGTTGTTTTATTGAATCCATACTTTTCCTCTATCACAAAAGTGGAATAAATTTCAAAGGGCGTGCCGGCAAGATCAGCTGCCAATCCGAGCAAACCGAAAAAAAGCAAGGCTGCCAGAACCGGATTGCCGGTTACCGACAGAACTAAATTATTCAGCCAGGCAAATCCTCCAGTTAACAGCACAATCAAAACGGCTGCAAAACTAAAAATCGAAACCAGAATTCCGAACCGGGTATGCTCCTTCAGGTAGCGCTGTGACTTGCCATATACTCCCGGGTCATATTTGTTCTTTAACAAGTCCGGAAGTTCCGGCTTCAGGTGATGCAGATTCAGGAAGTCGAGAACCAGGTCAGATAGGAAACCGACACTGAGCAGAATGATCAGAACTAAAAAAAGATAATTCATAAATGATTGGTCTGGTGCTGATTACTTCATCTGTTCATCCAGTTTCTCCGCTTCGGTTTTCCTGATCATCAGTTTCGACCGGTAATCTTTGACATAGAATTGGTGCATTCCCTGCTTTTCCGACTGATTGAGCCAGTCGAGCGCCGCCGGGATGTTATTGGCCATTTCGCAGGTAAGCGACATATTAAAACAGGCTTTTGCTGCAATAATCTTTCGTGATGATTCGGTGAATGGCCTCCAGGCTTCAGCTGCATCCCGCCATTTGCCATCTTTGAGATATTGGGATCCGGTCATGAAATCGAAATTGCCAAGTGCAAAATAATACCGCTGTAAGTTTGTCCACCAGGGTGCCAGCCTTCTGCCGGTTTTAACACCTGCTTCATACATGGCACTTCTGATATATTCCAGTTTTTTTTCTCCGGTCCCCCCTAAATCTACGGGAGAATCAAGATCAAAGGCGATGGTATCAACAAAGAAAAAATCCTTAGCCTGGAAGTCGGCCAAACGATACAAGCGCCAGGATGTTTTAACGATAACATTGTATTGAAAATAATTCAGCCATCCCCCATCGGTCACAATATACTTAACGGTGTCATTAATGGTTCCTCGTTCAAGCGATAAAACAGCATCCTTCGGGGGATCCCCGGCAACAATTCTGACCACATCCCAGGGAATTTTTGCCAGCGGGTTGCTTAATTCATCCTTCAGTGTCCGTTTTACAACCGGATTGAACAAATCGTAACGGGGACTTTCGATCAGGGCGTCGGAGCAACCAAGCACCACCTGCTTGGCCAGGAGGCTGTCGCGCTTCAATGCCCTTACCTCTCCCAGATTTTCCAGCGATACCTTGTAGGCACTGTCGAGATCGCACCTCGATACAACGGTTAAAGACTGAATAGCCGGTGAAATGGTTATCTCTGAAGGTTTAAGACCGTCCAATTCCAGCAAACTGGCCGTATAACATCCTGGCAGGATAACCGGAATGGCTAAAATCAGAAGCCGGATGAACCATTTCATTGTGTTACCACCTCCTTATGATCAACCGTTGTTTTACCTGTTCATCGTAATCAGAAATTCTTTTCTCCAGTATCCGGATATATTCCTCCGTATGCTTATCCGGGTTGATCCGCTGTGACCTTCTTGCAAAACCTAATGACTGATTGATCCGTCCATCACGCTCACAGGCTACAGCCATATTATACGAAGCCTTTGCCTGTAAGGTTGAGTCTTTGGCGTTATATGCCAGCCATTTCCATTTTGATTCGGCCCTGCCCCATTTGCCTTCCTTAAGGGCTTGGTCTGCCTTGATCATGGAACTGTCGCCACCATTATAATAGTAACGCTCCGCCTGAAATTCCCCCGGGTTGATCAGAGCAAAATAGCTGTCTGCGGCATTGGAGCAGGCTGTAAACAGGGCAGTAAGATCCTCCGGAAGTTTAGCAGCCGCTTCTGGTTCAGTTTTTCCCAATCCTTCAAAAGCCGTTGAAAAAGTATACACTGAATCATCTATCATTCTCATTTTATCAGGTTCGTAAATCCTGATTCCCAGGGTAACCCCGATAGAATAACCAGCCTTGATATTTCCGTTACTTTCTGAATAGGTAAGTGGTGTTCTCGACAAGCCAAATCCTTCAATGACCAGCAGGGTTTGAACATATTCTTTTTTTGCGAGTTCAGATAAACCAGCCCATGGCAGCGGTTCCGGCAAATTTGCCTCATTGTGCCGCAGCATTCGCGGCAGATGCTTTATCTTAATAAGATACTTGTTATCGACAGCCATCCGTTTACCCAATGAATCCACTATCGACTCTGATAATGACCACTTTAAGCTGTCGACTGATTCATAGGCACCCCACTGCACATCCTCATAAGGCCCGGTGGCAGGAACAAATCTGGAAGTCGCCAGAACGGACCTGACCTCAGGTGGAAAGGCAAGTTTAGAGGGTGTATATACAGTAACCACCACTTTCTGTAACTGACAGGAAGCCAGAAAAGTGAGCAGAACAAAAAACAAAAGCGAAGATTTTCTCATAAACTATTTTGATTATCGTATACCAAACCAGCGTCGCAAAAACCATTCCAATGCCAGGAAAAAGATCAGTAATCCAAGTAACCATTTAAAGTTAATGAGATCATACCACTTAAACTCTTTCCTGATATTGGTTTCAGCTGGTTTGAGGTCATTAAGATAGGTAATTAAGTTGTTTTCCTGATCCGGACCGAAGAACTTACCGGAGGAACCTTCTGCGATGGACCTGAGCGATTCAAATTCAGCTACCGGATTGCGTTGTTCCACCGGCCTGACCAGCATGGTCATCTCGCCCTCACGTTTAAGATTTTCGTTACCCAGTATGGTTTCTGCCGTGTAACGGCAATTTCCGGGTGCAAAACCGTTAATATTCAACTCATAATAATCATTGATCCTGCCCATCCGGAATTCCGTTTTTAAACCCGCGGAGTCAGTCAGGGTAAACAAAACATCCGGTTCATTCACTTCTTCGAGAGAGTTGTTAAGCAGGTGTCCATTGATTCTTATCTGTGAAAATGCATACAGTTCTTCCGGGATAACCACCCGGAATTTTTCCTTCTTTTCGTCGAGCATGAGATACTGGATGGTGCGTGAAAGCCAGTCATCAAAATACTCGTGATTTTTCTGTTCGAGGAATTCATGCAGTCGCCATAGCCAGATTCCTTCGCCGCAGAAAAATCCATATTTAATACCCTGGGTACTGGTAAAAGCTACCAGGGGATCCGAAAGTTCAATATTCAGAATCCTTTGATTCATCAGAACCTGTGAACCAGGATCCATCTGATAGGTTTCAAAGGTCAAATCCAGCGGGGGCCAGGTGTTCAGGTGGTTTTTAAAATCGTCAGGAAGCGTGAAAAGGGTAAAAGGCTGGTGCAAAATTCCCTGTGCTGCTTCGCCGGTTTTTCTCCGGTTATCGATAACCATTCCATGATTTATCCTGTTAAACAGAACCGGTTCAGTGGTTTTACCAATAATAAACAAAACAGGAATTTGCCTTTCTTCAGCCTTCTTTAAAAATTCATTCAAAGGATTTTTCAAGTTTGGCAGTCCATGCAGGATAATTAAATCATAATCCTGGTCGGATTCCTTAAAACCAGTGGCTTCGATTACCTTAACATTCAATGAATTAGTTCCCTTTAATGCTTGCACAATGGCATCAATATCGGGATGTGCGGATTCATACAGGCAAAGAATTTCTCCTTCCTGCTCAATAACTTTGACAGTGAACCTTTTTGCATTATTATCCTGATTCTTATCGGGTTGGCCCGGAACGATCCGTGCCTCCAACTGCATGGTTCCTTTATCAGGTGCCTGAATTAAAAACTCTTCATAAGGCGAAACCTGGGCAGCTGTTTGAATAACCCTTTCCTGGATAATCCCTCTTGTTCCGATGATCTGCAGCAATACTTCGCTGCCTGTATATTCGCCGGTATTATAATAAACCCTCACCGGGAAAACACTCTTCTTACGAACCCAGTCGTTGGTTACAACATCCTGAATACGAACATCCGGGAATTTTACAGAATCACCGGAAGCTAAAATATAAACCGGATATGGGAAAATCCTGGCCCCTTCTGAAAAGGTGAGTCCCCTGGTTGCCACTCCGTCCGAGGCAATCACAGCACCGGCAAGGTCATGGGTCTGGGCAAAAGTTTTCAGATAACTGAACAGCTCACCGGGATCCGTTACGGGGTCGGTAAAATTGCTGGTGTCACCTTTCCTGGTTTGAGAACCGAAAATTACTTTTTCTACCTGAAAGCGTTTATCCAGACTCTCCGAAACCCTGCCTATCAGGTTTAGCCGCTGCGTTATGAAGCCGGCGGAATCCATAGCAGGCAATATTGAAACACTATTATCCTGAGCTACAATAAAATAAGGCTTATCTTGCCGGGTTATTGAAGTCCTGATCCAAGGTGAAATAATCAGCAATCCCACAAGAAGTATAACCAACATTCGGGTAATTGCCAATAAATACCGAATGGGCTTTAGCAGCACAGACTCCTCCTGCTTTCGGAAATAAAGCATCCAAACCACAAAAATGGCCAGTGCTGCCAGAGGAAGCACCAGCCAAAGTGGTAATGTTGATTCGATATGCATTACAAATATTACGTCAGCATAGCGCCGCAAACCTGTATTACCTGACCGCTCACATAAGAGGACAGGTCGGAGGCCAGAAAGAGTGCTACTTTTGCTACTTCTTCAGGGGTGCCGCCACGTTTGAGCGGAATCTTTTCGGCCCACTCCTTCCTGACGTCCTCCGGCAGCTTATCAGTCATCTCAGTTAGAATAAATCCAGGTGCGATCGCATTACAGCGGATATTTCTGGAACCCAGCTCCCTGGCTATGGTTTTGGTAAATCCGATAATTCCGGCTTTGGAGGCGCTGTAGTTAGCCTGACCGGCATTTCCGCTGACACCAACAACAGATGACATATTTATAATCGATCCGTTTCGTTGTTTCAGCATTACTGATTGAACGGCTTTTGTCAGATTAAAAACGGATTTCAGGTTTACATTCATTACCAGATCCCACTGCTCCTCTGTCATTCTCATGAGCAGGGTATCGCGGGTGATTCCGGCATTATTCACCAGAATATGAATTTGTCCGAACTCCTTTGCAGCTTCCTCAACAACGCTCTGTGCCTGATCATACTTACTGGCATCAGAAGCATACATCTTCACCTTTACCCCTTTAGCCTGAAGTTCCTCTTCCAGTGCTTTAGCATTATCATCATAAAAAAGATCGGTCAAAATCAGGTTGGCACCTTCATCGGCAAATTTTACGGCTATAGCTTTACCGATCCCGCGGGATGCGCCGGTGATCAGTGCGGTTTTTCCTTCTAATAATTTCATTTTATAACAGTTAGCAGTTAGGTATTAAGATATTCTGCAGCATGGATCAAACTCTTTGCACAGAATTAAATTCCGAGAACGGTTTTCATCGTGGAACCAATATTGGCAGGTGATTCAACCACATGGATCCCGCATTCGCGAAGAATGGCCATTTTAGCGGCAGCAGTATCTTCAGCACCACCGATAATAGCACCGGCATGCCCCATTCTTCTGCCCTTCGGTGCCGTTTGTCCGGCTATAAATCCTACAACAGGCTTATTGGCATGTTCCTTATACCATCGGGCTGCGTCGGGTTCCATTGAACCACCGATTTCACCGATCAGAACAATTCCTACAGTATCCGGGTCCGACATAAATAATTTTAATGCATCAAGGGTGGTGGTACCGATTATCGGGTCACCACCGATCCCTATGCAGGTTGACTGCCCGATACCGAGTCGGGTGAGCTGATCTACAGCCTCATAGGTAAGTGTCCCGGAACGGGATACCACGCCTACATTTCCTTTCATGTGAATAAAGCCTGGCATGATGCCTACCTTGCATTCTCCGGGGGTTATGATTCCCGGACAATTGGGACCGATCAAACGGGTTGGCCGGTTGGAAAGATACGACTTCACTTTTACCATGTCGGCAGTTGGTATGCCTTCCGATATGCAAACAACAAGCCTGATTCCTGCATCAGCCGCTTCCATGATTGCATCCGCAGCCACAGCCGGCGGAACAAAAATCAGTGAAACATCTGCCCCGGTTTCTTTAACACATTGGGCAACGGTATTATAAACAGGCCGGTCGAGATGACGGGTGCCACCCTTGCCGGGGGTGATTCCACCAACAACCTGACTACCATATTCTATCATCTGCGAGGCATGAAAGGAACCTTCTTTGCCAGTAAAACCTTGTACCAGAATGCGGGATTGCTTGTTTACCAGGATTGACATTGTTTATATATTTTATAAAGTGCGAATATAGAAAACAAATTTCAGGCTGCGGGAATTTCAGCCCCCTATAAAACGAAAATGCCCTGAATCAGGCCTGATCCTGCAAAGAATACCACCAATAAAATCAATGGATATCAAATATTTGTTAATTTTCAGCGATCATTAATAACCATTCCAATTTATAAGATGAACGATACAATTGCTGCTATTTCAACCCCTTCGGGTCAGGGTGCCATCGCAATCATTCGTTTATCCGGTCAGGATTCATTCCGGATCGTCCAAACAATCTTTGAGGCATCCGGTTCAGCCGGGTTCCTTCCTTTATCACAACCAAGAGGCATTCACCATGGCTGGATCAAATCCGGTGGAAAATTGGTGGATGAAGTATTGGTCAGCCATTTTTCAGCACCTAAAACTTATACCGGAGAGGACCTCATTGAAATAAGCTGCCACGGCTCAACCTATATTCAGCAGGAGATTCTGCGGTTACTGATTCAATCAGGAGCCATAATGGCGAAACCCGGGGAATTCACCGAACGTGCCTTTTTAAATGGCAAGATGGATCTCACACAGGCTGAAGCTGTTGCCGATCTTATTTCCTCATCCGGAGCGGCTGCCCACCGATTGGCCATTGATCAGATACGGGGCGGATTTTCGGATGAACTGGCCGGCATCAGGACTGATCTGCTGAATTTCGTGACGCTTATTGAACTGGAACTTGATTTTGCAGAGGAAGATGTTGAATTTGCCGATCGAAGCCGGCTGAAAACCCTGGTCAATAACATTTTAGAAAGACTCTCCGGGCTGGTTTCGTCGTTTGAGCTTGGAAATGCAATTAAGTCGGGCGTTCCTGTTGCCATAGCGGGTGAAACCAATGTGGGCAAATCCACCCTGTTAAATGCGCTTTTAAAGGAGGATAAGGCGATTGTATCCGAGATTGCCGGCACCACACGTGACAGTATAGAAGATTGTATCCATCTGGGAGGAATTGAATTCCGGTTTATTGATACGGCCGGAATCAGGGAAACCATCGAACCTATTGAAACCATTGGTATCGACCGATCCTACCGTCAGATTGAGAAGGCCAGGATTATTCTTCTGGTTACCGATGCCACCGCTGAAATGGAACCCAGCCTTCGGTGGATCCGGGAAATCATTTCACGCATTCGTGAAGATCAGCACCTCGTGGTGCTGATCAACAAGGCGGACATTGATCCGGCCCGGGCACTTGAATATCAGAAGGGTATAACTGATGACATCGGGCATCACCTATCCGGAATCAGTATATCCGCGAAAAAGGGAACCGGTTTAAAACAACTGGAAGAAGAGCTATTGCGCCTGGTTAATTATAAATCCCTTGAGGACTCAAACGTGGTGGTTACCAATGCTCGCCATTACGAAGCCCTTACGAAAGCACAAACGGCACTACACCGCACCCTGTTCGGTTTGAATATGGGCACTTCCGGCGATTTTCTTTCCCAGGACATCCGTGAAGCCATGCATTATCTGGGCACGATCACAGGGCAGATATCAACAGATGAGATACTTGGAAATATTTTTCAGCATTTCTGCATTGGAAAGTAACCGGCCAAAACAAACAGATAGAATACCGGTAACAAATCATTATAAAGCCCTTTAAAACAGGGCTTTTTTATTGTAGTTCGTATAAGTTTATCATTCTATGTGAGTCGTTTGTTTTGTAAATGTTTGTTCCTTTGTTGTACCTCGAAGGGCTGAGGTACAAATATGTCAGTTGAAAAGGCAAATTTTGGCACACGTAGGCACATGGTGACATTACCAGGCATACAGAGACTTGAATTATGAGCTCAAACATCGAAGTACAGCGGATTTGTCAGCATTATGGCAAGGTATTCATCGCCCGGACCTGTCTTAACCCCCTATAAGTTGGACACTTTTTTCAAAACAGTTGTGTACTTTTTCATCTTTATTCATCGTCCGATAAGCAAAGTTAGCCGCATCTCCTTCAATGTCAAGAGCAAGACGAGTTCCGCTGCGCTCCACTCTTGACATTGCCTCCGATGCTGCCGCACTTTGTGGCTTATCGGATGATAATGACTGGTAATATTCATCCCAGACCTGCCGGGGCCTTCGATCTCCCAGGCTGCCGTGCAGGCGGCGGTTATTGTAAAAATCGACGTATTCCCTGATCGTCCATTTGGCATCATAATAGCCGCTAAATTCAGTTCGTTGGATCAACCCGCCGGTATTTACTCTTTAAGCCTTCAACGCTGTCTTTTAGGTACTTCGTTCGCCACTTGTTATACAGCGATGGAGATAAATTGTACTTGCGCAGCGTCTGTGCCCGGCCCTCACGCTGACCTTCCTGAACAATCGATAATCGTTCTTCCGGGGTAAATGCTCTTCTTTCTTTTGTCATAAACCTTAAAATTATTAGACCTAATTTGATTTACAAATTCTGTCCAACTATTTAAGGGGCTAAGACAGACCTATGCGTCTGGTCCATGGCCTTAATTTCTACTATTGTAGATTCTATACCAGTTGGCATCCACACTGTAGTCTGGTCCATGGCCTTAATTTCTACTATTGTAGATTTAACCTGACCCCGGCACTGTGATGGTGTCTGGTCCATGGCCTTAATTTCTACTATTGTAGATTCAACGGCGAACAAGGGGTGATCAATGTCTGGACCATGGCCTTAATTTCTATTATTGTAGATCCCTGGTTGTCGTTTGTTCGGTTCATTGTCTGGACCATGGCCTTAATTTCTACTATTGTAGATGACAAAAGGGAAGTACGACACGAGGAAGTCAGGCTCAGGGACTGAATTTCAACTTTTAATGTTATGTTCCCAGGTTTCATCCAGAAACGGTCAGGGCTCTCGCTTAAATTACCTTAATTTTGCCTAAACTGATGAAGTTGTATGATTAACTCATTGATGTAGGTCTTCATGAAAGATGACTTGGTTCTTCCGAAAGATACAAAATATCCGTAGCACCCAACGCTCAGGATCGATTTGCTCCCCGGAAACCACAAAGCCTTGAAGTGTGGTTGTAGAGCATCAAATTCTCGGAGGTATATTTGGCTGTCCCCGCCGCAAAACTTTCCCCTACCCCTCAAAATGAGACACTGGGTTTAAAATGTTTTTACCGGGATTGGAGTATCGGATTCCGGAGTGATTTGACTGGATCAAACCGGTCGGTAATCCTGTTCAGGAATACCATTCATAAGGGATATCCGGTGACCGTCTGATCTTTTGGACAAGGTTTGTTAAGAAGTTTTTTCTCAACTTTCGTACCCCTCCTGTACCCTATTTCCGCAACTCATTATGAATCAATGGTCAAAACTTTCTGCATCGAAAAGTAATATTGGCACCATTCCACAAATTATATTAGTTTTGTCCCAGCCAATGTGTATACAATTCCATATTTCCATTTGCATTATCAGCGTGATTACAAGCTGATCAGGAAGGGTATGGACAGTATAAAATTCTAAACCTTCCTGAATACTCAGGGAGGTTTTTTGTTATGGAGGACAGTTATGAAATTCGATTTGTCGGCAATTTATGAAGCTCAGCAGGTTCTCGGGGGTATAGCATCCCGGACTCCGCTGGATTATCTTGAAAATTTCTCAAGAACGCTGGATGGCCATCTTTTTGCCAAACGTGAAGATCTCCAGGCGGTACGCTCTTATAAACTCCGGGGTGCGTATGTGAAAATCGCAGGTCTTCCGGCTGAAATCCGTTCACAAGGGGTGATCTGTGCCAGTGCGGGTAACCATGCGCAGGGAGTGGCTTATGCATGCAATAAACTGGATATTGCCTGCCGGATATATATGCCGGTTACTACGCCCAGCCAAAAGCTGAAACAGGTACGGTTTTACGGGAATAGCCAGGCGGAAATCATTCTTATCGGCGACACCTATGACGAAGCCTATCAGGCAGCCCGGGAAAATGCTCAAATAACCGGTCAGCCATTTATACATCCATTTGATGATCAATCTGTTATTAATGGACAAGCTAGCGTAGCGCTCGAAATTCTTGAACAAGCAACCACCCCGGTGGATTACCTGTTTCTGCCGATCGGCGGTGGCGGACTAGCCTCAGGTTCAGCTACAGTGTTTAAAAACCTTTCACCAAACACCCGGTTAATCGGAGTGGAGCCGGAAGGCGCTCCATCCATGAAAATGGCCTTTGCCGCCGGATCCCCGGTGCTGCTGGATTCCATTGATTCCTTTACTGACGGTGCGGCAGTGAAACAGGTGGGCAATCTCACCTACTCCATCTGCAAGGATTTACTGGATGATATTATCCTGGTTCCGGAAGGATTGATTTGCGAAACCATCCTCCGGCTCTACAACGAAAACGCCATAGTGGCTGAACCGGCTGGCGCCCTCGCACTTGCAGGGGCAATCATGATGAAGTCGAAACTCTGGGGGATGACCTCGGCAGTAGTTATTTCAGGCGGAAATAATGACATTACCCGTTTCCCCGAGATTAAGGAGCGGGCCCTGCTTTACGCCAATCTGAAGCACTATTTTATTGTACGGTTTCCGCAGCGTCCGGGAGCCTTAAAGCAATTTGTTCAGGATGTTCTGGGACCCGATGATGATATCGTGCACTTCGAATATTCAAAAAAAACATCCCGCGAAAATGGCCCTGCCCTTATCGGAATTGAATTGAAAAAAAGTTCAGATTTTGAGCCGCTGGTATCCAGGATGAAAGAAAAAAACTTTCCTGCCGAGTATGTTAACGACAGGCTTGAATTGATGCAATTCCTCATCTGATTTAATATTAACTTCACCGATTAATAAATCTGAATGCTATGAGATTTTCATCGCCCATTCGGCTGGTATTGTATATGTCGGCTATTATCTTACTGATTTCTACGGTATTATATGTTATTTTAGCTGGTGCAGGACTGGCAGTGTTCAATTGGAAATTTCTGGTCTGGTTTGCCGTGACCGACTTCCTATTGGTATTCGTTTTTCTGAGATCTGTGATGCGTAACTATCTGACTGAGAAATTTAAACTGATCTATAAAACGATTCAGAACCTCAAGCTTACCAAGGAAGAAAAGCGTAATAAACAGCTCGATATGAGCGGAGATGTTTTAACCAGCGTCGAGAAAGAAGTTCAGGATTGGGCTGAAAGCAAACGGACTGAAATTGAGCAGCTCAGGAAACTGGAAACTTATCGAAGAGAATTTCTTGGTAATGTCACCCATGAGCTCCGAACCCCTTTATTTAATATTCAGGGATATGTTTCCACCTGTCTCACCAGTGGAATGAATGATCCTGAGGTAAGCCGGGCTTTTCTTGAGAAAACTGAATCCAACATCGAGCGGATGGTTGACATGATTGAGGAGCTGGAGGTAATTTCAAAGTTGGAAAGTGGTGAGGTTCAACTGGATGAATCCCATTTCGACCTGTATTCGCTATGCCGGGAGGTTTATCTTCATTTGGAAGATATGGCTAAAGCAAAAAATATTTCCCTGATTTTCGGCGCTGATACCAGTCTGGGTGCATTCGTATACGCTGACCGCGAAAAATTCAGGCAGGTGATTGTCAATCTGGTTACTAACTCTATTAAGTACGGGGTCGACAATGGCAGAACCAAAATCAGCATATATGATATGGTTGAAAACTATCTGGTGGAGATTTCCGACAACGGCATCGGGATTGAAGAAAAGCATCTTCCACGGTTGTTTGAACGTTTTTACCGGGTCGACAGAAGCCGCTCCAGAGCTGAAGGCGGAACCGGTTTAGGACTCGCGATAGTGAAGCATATTGTTGAGGCTCATGAACAAACAGTAAATGTCAGAAGTACCCAGGGGCTGGGTTCAACCTTCTCTTTTACGGTTAAGAAGGCGTAAACTCGTTGTTTTTCGTACCTTTGCCCCAGAAAAAAAACAACAATGCCTTTAAACAAGTTAAGAAATATCGGCATCGCTGCCCACATCGATGCCGGTAAAACCACAGTTAGTGAACGAATTCTCTTCTATACGGGTATAAACCGTAAGATGGGTGAAGTGCATGATGGCCAGGCCACTATGGACTTTATGAAACAAGAGCAGGAAAGAGGGATTACCATTGCCTCAGCTGCCATTTCTACCGTTTGGAAAAACCATCAGATTAACCTGATAGATACCCCCGGACATGTTGATTTTACAGTTGAAGTGGAACGTTCACTTCGTGTAATCGATGGAATGATCGCAGTTTTCTGTGCTGTAGGGGGTGTACAACCCCAGAGTGAAACAGTATGGAACCAGGCCGACCGCTATAAGGTACCCAGAATCGGCTTCGTTAATAAGATGGACCGTACCGGTGCAGATTTTTCGGAAGTCGTTACCCAGATGAATGCAAACCTGGATGCCAATGCTATTCCGTTCCATATGCCGATCGGTGTTGAGGAAGATTTTCAGGGAATAATCGACATCATTGAGCGCAGAGCATATGCTTTCAGCGATCATGAAAGAATCGAGATGGCAATTCCTGATGAGTATCTCGAACGGTGTGATGAAGCAAGGGCTTTTCTGGTAGAAAAACTCGCTGATTACAATGATGAGATCATGAACCTTTTCCTGGAAGATCAGGATGTAAGTACGGAATTACTGAAAAAAGCTGCCCGTGAAGCAACGATCAAATTGCTGATTACTCCGGTATTCTGCGGTGCTGCCTATAGAAACAAAGGGGTGCAGCTGCTACTGGATGCCGTTATCGATTACCTCCCTTCCCCATTGGATAAAGGCGTAATTATCGGTACCGATATAGATGATCCGGAAAAAGCGCATACCCGCTGCCCTTCCGCAAAAGATCCATTCTCAGCGCTGGCTTTCAAACTGATCACTGATCCATTTGTCGGGCAACAGACTTTCATAAGAATCTATTCAGGAAAACTTTCGAGCGGAATGGCCATTCTCAATTCCACCAAAGGAAAATCGGAGAGAATCGGAAGAATCATGCGAATCCATGCCAAGGACCGTGAAGAGATCTACGAGGCAGGCCCGGGCGATATCATTGCACTCATCGGCATGAAGATCACAAAAACGGGTGATACCCTTTGCGATCCATTGCATCCGATCTGTCTGGAAAATATCACCATTCCTCCCGCAGTTATTGAACTTAAAGTATCTCCTCCTACCCAGAAGGAACAGCAAAAAATGGGTGAAGCCCTTAAAAAGCTGTCAAATGAAGATCCTTCCTTCACCGTAAGGGTTGATGAAGAAACCAATGAAACCATTATTGCCGGTATGGGAGAACTCCATCTGGAGATTATCGTCGACCGGATGAAAACTGAATTTAATGTGGAAGTTGAAGTTGGGGAACCAGCTGTAGCTTTCCGTGAAACCATCCACGAGGAGGTTGAAAGCAACTATAAGCATTCCAAGCAAACCGGGGGTAAAGGTCAGTTCGCACATACTGTTATGCGTATTGAGCCGAATCCTGGCAAAGGATTCGAATTTGTCGACAAAATCAAAGGCGGTGCAATCCCGGTTGAATATATTCCTTCCGTTCAAAAAGGTATTCTTAAAACATTGGCGCTTGGCATTTTAGCCGGATTCCCTGTTGTTGACGTTAAAGTGGTCCTTCTCGACGGAGGATTCCACCCGGTTGACTCCAGTGATATGGCCTTCCAGACTTGTGCCTCCATCTGTTTCAAGCATGGCTTCATGAAAGCCAATCCGGTTCTTCTGGAGCCTGTTATGAGCATTGAAGTGAATACCCCGGATGATTATATCGGTGAAATTGTGGGCAACCTTAATCGTCGTCGCGGAAAGATTGAATCCATGAGGCGTCATCGCAAAGGATCACAGAAGGTGAATGGATTTGTTCCCCTGCAGGAGATGTTCGGCTATTCAAATACATTGAGAAACCTCTCCAGCGGCCGCGCCAGCTATTCAATGGAATTTTTCCAGTATATGCCGGTTCCACCGTCTATGCAGATTGAACTTCTCGAGAAGATCCGCAAGAATAAAAAGGAATAATAGAATCCGGTTGTCAGTTATCGGCTGTCGGTAACTGACAGCCGATAACCGATAAACGTATTTGCTATGGGACTCAAAGAAAAGCTTAACAGTTCGTATACCTTTTCAGGGGAGTTTATAGATGCCGGGGCCGCAGTACACAAGGGAGTTACCTATGCAGATTGCCCCATAAGAATTCCACTCAAAACCATGAACCGTCACGGGCTGATCGCCGGTGCCACGGGGACCGGTAAAACCAAGTCGCTTCAGCTGTTGGCCGAAGGCCTTTCTCAGGCCGGAGTGCCCGTTTTGCTGATGGACATAAAAGGTGATGCAAGCGGATTGGCACAACCAGGGATTCTCAAACCGATAATCAGCCAACGCAGCGCACAGATCGGATGTGAATGGGAAGGCCGGGGTTTTCCCGTTGAACTCATGACGATTTCAGATGGTCCCGGTGTAATGCTGAAAGCTACCGTATCGGAATTCGGACCGGTGCTGCTGGGTAAATTGCTGGATCTGAATGATAACCAGGCAAGTATCTTATCACTGATCTTTAAATTCTGTGACGATAAAGGATTGCCTCTGCTTGATATTAAGGATCTTACCAGTGTTTTGAATTATATTCAGACGGAAGGAAAATCAGAATTCACCACCACTTACGGGTATTTTCAATCCAGTTCAACCGGAACGATTCTCCGTCAGTTGATTGCACTGGAGCAACAGGGTGCAGGACTGTTTTTTGGAGAACCGTCATTCGAGGTAAATGATCTGCTTCGTCAGAATCGTGAAGGATTTGGGTACATCAATATCCTGCGGTTAAATGACATCCAAACCAAACCAGGCCTGTTCAGTACCTTCATGCTCTGTTTACTGGCTGAAATTTTTCAGAAATTTCCGGAACAAGGGGATGCACAGAAACCTGAATTGGTGATTTTCATTGATGAAGCTCATCTGGTTTTCAGGAATGCGACTAAAACCCTGCTGGAGCAGCTGGATATGACCATCAAGCTCATCAGGTCAAAAGGTGTCGGGATATTCTTTGTTACTCAGGTACCTGATGATATTCCCGAAAATATTCTGAGTCAGCTGGGATTAAAAGTTCAGCATGCCTTGCGTGCTTTTACTGCAAACGACAGGAAATCCATCAAGGCAGCATCAGAGAATTATCCGATTTCGGAATTTTACGATACCGATGAACTGATTACTCAGCTGGGGATCGGTGAAGCCCTGATCACGGCACTTAATGAAAAAGGCATTCCTACTGAATTGGCACACTGCATGATGCGTCCACCAAGATCAAGGATGGATATCCTTTCCCCGGATGAAATTGACTCCATCGTTGAGGCTTCGGATCTTGCACGGGAGTATAATCGCCAGGTTGATCGCGACAGTGCATATGAAATGCTGCAGCACAGGATCAATCTTTCCACGCAGGAAGAATCTCAGGAAGATCAATATCAGGAAAATGCACCGGCAGCATCAAACCGCAGACAGAAGGAAGGCCCTTCCATGTTTGAACAGGTTATGAAAAGCCAGGTTACAAAAATATTAGTGCGTGAAGCTGCCAGAGGTTTGTTTGGAGTTCTGGGATTAAAATCCACCACCCGGCGCCGGCGTTATTAATCTGAGTCATTTTCATATCTTCGGGGTATCGACCCGTTGGATTATGTTCAGATATCTTTCAATCCTGTTCCTGTTGGTTCTGATGTACCATTGTTCCGTAGATAATGGTTTTCAGAAAGATAAAGCATTGATTGAAAGTGCTTATAAAACCGGCGATTATACCCGGACGACCCAATTTATCAGCCAGGCATTAAAAACGTCAGTACTCAGTAAAGAAGAAAAAAACTGGTTAACTATCCGGCAGGCTATGGTAGACCGGACCCGGCTGGATTTTTCAAAATCGGAAGAACAGGTCAGAGCTCAACTCTCAAAATACTACCCCACCCTTTCGGATAGTCTGATGAGCCAATGGGAAAATTCAGGACACCTGGAAATGCGCAGGATAGATGGAGCGAAAAAGTATTTTAAATATGCTGTTTCAAACCTGTTCAGGCTGGATTCTGTTGCTGCAAAGGTCAGGCAAGGTCAAACCGGAATCCTGGTGGATCCGCTGGATTCCATCCGGATGGAAAACACTTCGGAAATTATCAATGCTGCTCTGCCCGCAAAACCGGTTGCATCACGCACCATAACAATCGAATATACAATCACCATAGCCGCCGATGCCGTGCCCGCAGGCGAAGAAATATCCTGCTGGATGCCCTTCCCGAAAGAATCCCATCCCCGGCAGAAAAATGTAACGCTGATTGCCGCGAATACACCCAAATCCATCCGTTCCTCGCCGGATTGCATTCATTCTTCCTTGTTTGCAGTTAAAACAGCCGTTGCAGGAATTCCAACCCAATTCTCTTATCAGGCATCCTTTGAAATTTCAGGCCAATGGTTCGACGTTTCGGATTCTGATTCGGGAAATGCCAAAAAGATTTCACCCGCAGCCGCAATTTTCACACGGGAAGAATTGCCTCATATTGCTTTTACTGAACCGATAAGGCAGCTGGCAGATAGTTTGTCACGAATGGAAACAAATCCGGTTGATATAATCCGATCATTCTATTATTGGATCGATCAGAATATCCCATGGGCGTCAGCCTTAGAGTATTCCACTTTTGATTGCATACCGGATTATGTTTTAAACCAGCGACATGGCGATTGCGGGATGAAAACATTCCTGCTGATGTCGATGGCCCGCTATAAGGGAATTCCGGCTCGCTGGCAAAGTGGATGGATGCTTCATCCCGGGGAAGAAAACCTCCATGACTGGTGCGAGATCTGGTTTGCCGGTAAAGGCTGGGTACCTGTTGACATGTCGTTCGGTTTACAACGCACCGATAATATTCTACTGAAAGAGTTTTATCTTTCAGGAATCGATTCATACAGGATGATCGTGAATGATGGATTTGCCGGCGAAATGGATCCGCCCGTGAAATTCCTCAGATCAGAACCATTTGATTTTCAAAGAGGCGAAATAGAATATTCAAAAGGGAACCTATATTTTAACCAATGGGATTATCATCTAAATGTGCTATCAATTAAAAGAACGAATCAGTAAAGTATGGATTTTACTGATAATTGCCGGGATTGCATTTTCGTGCAAGCCTGAACGTAATGATCTTGAATTAGTAAAGTTTCTAATCGATTCCATTCAAAGTCAATCGATTGCAGACAGCAGAGTTGAAGTTTTCTCGGTCAAGGCAGCATATCTTGAAAATGGGATTCTCTTGTCGGGAAAAACAACCAATGTTGAGGCGGTGTCGAAGTTGCTGGCACAAATTAAAGTTCAGGATGTCTTCTGTTATGATAGCATCATCAGGCTTCCGGATCCGCGTTTGGGAAACAAAACCTGGGGACTGGTCACCATTTCTGTTGCAAACCTGCGTTATACCCCGGCACATTCGGCCGAAATGGCTACTCAGGCTTTAATGGGTACTCCTTTAAGGGTTTTACAGGAAGAAAACGGCTGGTTTCTGGTCCAAACACCGGATCAATATATTGCCTGGACCGAATCGGCAGGTATTGCTCAATTCACCCAGGCGGAGATGGACAAATGGAAGTCTTCAGAAAGATTCATCTATCTGGCAGATTTCGGATTGATTGTTGGTTCACCGGATATTAAGGCCCTTCCCGTTTCCGATATTGTGATGGGCGGAATCCTGTCGGCAGCAGCCAATGGACATACAAATAGCTCATTTATTCAGGTCATGTTGCCGGATGGCCGGCAAGGTTATGTGAAAAATACTGACTGTAAGAATTTCAAGGATTGGAGCCGGGAGGTTGTGCAAGAATCCCCCGTGCTTTTAAAAACTGCCTTCAGCATGACCGGCCGGCCCTACCTCTGGGGCGGTACTTCTGTTAAGGCATTTGACTGCAGCGGATTTACCAAAAATATCTATCTGACTGCCGGATTGATCCTGTCGCGGGATGCCTCCCAGCAAGTGTTGCAAGGGACTGAAGTTACGGCGAATTCCATCTGGAAAGAGCTACAGGCCGGCGACCTTCTTTTCTTTGGACGGAAGGCAACAAGGGAATTATCAGAAAAAGTGACTCATGTGGGTATGTATGTGGCTGACTCGGAGTTTATACACTGCTCCGGCCTGGTGAGGGTAAACAGTCTCGATTCTGCCCGCACCAATTACAAACCCTATTACCGTACAAATTTACTGCATGTTAAAAGGATTATCGGCAGCGAGGCACCTCCTGCAGCTTTTAAATCCCATCCCTGGTATAATTGAAATGATTAAATGAAAACATCAAGGCGTAACTTCATTGCACTGGCAGGAATTTCAGCAGCCGGTTATTCACTTGGTAATCTTGCGTTTGCCGGACATGCATTTAACCATGCGGCATCAAATGGCAAAATGAAATTGTTTTTTGAACCCTATAACCTTGCGCTAAGGCATGTTTTCACGATAGCCGGTTCTTCCAGGACCAGTACCCCGGTAATGCTTACCCGGATAGAATATAACGGCATTACCGGATATGGCGAAGCCTCCATGCCGCCTTACCTGGGTGAATCCCAGGAAACCGCATCGAGGTTTCTGTCAAAGGTGGATCTGTCAAAATTCACTGATCCCCTGCAAATTGAAGATATCCTGAATTACGTTGATCAGATTGATCCCGGCAACACCGCCGCCAAAGCCTCGGTAGATATTGCCCTGCACGATCTGGCAGGTAAGCTGATCGGTCAACCCTGGTACAAGTTATGGGGACTAAATCCTGAACTCACCCCCTATACTTCCTTTACCATCGGTATCGATACTGCTGAGGTGGTAAAGCAGAAGGTTGAAGAAGCCTCCATGTATAAGATTCTGAAAGTCAAACTGGGCCGGGATAATGATAAGGAAATGGTGCGCACCATACGGCTGGCAACCCAGGTGCCCCTGGCCGTTGATGTTAACCAGGGCTGGAAAAACAGGGAACAGGCTTTGGAGATGATCTATTGGCTTAAGGATATGGGGATTGTGATGGTGGAACAGCCAATGCCCAAGGATCAGATTGATAATATGGCCTGGCTTACCGAACGTTCTCCACTGCCGATTTTCGGGGACGAATCGGTGCAGCGTTTACCTGATGTGGTCAAAGCTGTCGGAGTGTACCACGGAATCAATATCAAACTGATGAAATGTACCGGCATGCGAGAGGCATTTACTATGGCCAAAACTGCCCGGGCTCTGGGAATGAAGGTTATGATCGGATGTATGACAGAAACCTCCTGTGCAATATCTGCAGCAGCCCAGTTATCACCCTTGAGCGAATACGCTGATTTGGATGGCAACCTCCTGATTTCAAATGATCTCTATAGCGGAATGCAAATAAAAAACGGGAAAGTCACTTTAGATGACCTTCCCGGTATTGGTATCCGCAAAATCTGAAGGATGGATCAGGATTCCTGATAAACCATATTATGGAAGACGTTTGTCACGTCGTCATCATCTTCAAACCTGGCAAGAGTTTTTTCTACTTCAGCCGCCTGCTCTGGAGTTAATTCCTTCGTTTGGGTGGCGATTCTTTCAAATTCAGCACTGATCAGCTCAAAGGAATTATCCTCGAGATATTTCTGAATGGTACCGAAATCTTCAAAATCACCTGAAATAATAATATTCTCCTCTTCAGCAAAAATCTCCTGGGCACCGGCATCGATCATTGAAAGTTCCAGTTCCTCAATATCAACATCAGGTTTTCCCTTGACCTTGAAAATGCATTTGTGTTCAAACAGAAAGCTAACGCTCCCTGAAGTACCCAGGGCACCACCGGTACGGTTAAAATAGCTTCTTACATTGGCTACCGTTCTGGTATGGTTATCGGAAGCCGTCTCCACGAGAACCGCAATGCCGTTAGGAGCATATCCTTCGTACACAAATTCCTTAATATCAGCTTGATCCTTACCAGAAGCCTTCTTAATGGATCCTAATACGGTATCCTTCGGCATATTCGCAGCACGGGCGTTCTGCATCAGAACCCGGAGCCTGGAATTATTCGAAGGATCGGGCCCGCTGGCTTTAACACAGATAATGATTTCTTTAGATATCCGGGTAAACGTTTTAGACATGCTACCCCAACGCTTAAACATGCGTGCTTTACGATATTCGTATGCTCTTCCCATAATTGTTTCTAGTTTGAACCCCAAAAATATCTCTTTTTAGTTGAGTACAATTCTTTCGTACGGAATCTTACCCATTTTTACTTCGATAAATGGCACTCCGTTTTTCAAACCCGCATTTCCAAAGCCAGTTTCGGTGGATAAGAAGCTCGAAAAGTTATTGCCAATTTTTGAATCGATGTAAAGAACACGTTCAACCGCATCATATCGGATACCGGTCAGGCCCTGCAACAGGCCATAGCTTGAAAGCGCACGGGCGTACCAGTGTCCGCACTCATATTCATCAAAAGGATTCCTGACAGTGCCATTGTAACGCTCACGGCAAGCTTTCACAATATCCAGACCTTTTTCCACTTCACCCTTCATCATCAGATGGCTGGCAACCTGGTATTCAATACCCGTCCATACTTCATTGCTATACACAAAGGGTAACGAAAGCTGTCCGCCCGCCGGCCAGGTGCATAAAAGCAAGCCACCCTCTTTACCCAGTGCATAAGTTGGCCGCTGCGGGTTATCATGATTGGTAAGGTCTTTCTTAAAGTTGTATTTATAGATTGATACCAGATGACTGGTAACCTTGGAATTGTCGATAATCTCAGGCAATCCCGATGATGTGGCCATCCACATGCCCATAATGCCGTCAGAAAGGCATCCGGATCCATATTGATACTTGGGCCCTTCTTTTATCAGAAGGTCATAGGATTCGTTTGGAGCGATGGTTGCGGCAGGTATTTTAGTCGGGTCAGCCGCGTGCAGATCGTTCCACCTGATTTTCTGAATAAAATATTCACCATTGAAAAGGTCCTTTTCCATATAGGCCTTTCCTTTAGCCAGCAAGGATTCATATTCACCCACCGGTTTCTGCATAAATTTACTCATTTCGATAAACGAGGTTATGGCTCCCAGGTAAAAGCTGGAGCACATTCCATCCGGCCCCCAGAATTCAATATCGTATGTATTGTGATGGGGTTCAACCAATACGCCCAGATGATCCGGATCCCAGGTTTTAATGCAATAATCAAGGCTCTGTTTTACCAGTGGATAGAGATTTGACATCCAATCATTATCCGCGCTGATCCGCCAGTCACGATATACTTTCATGATACCCCCCAGCTGGCCGTCGGATGCAGCATGGAAACCATGCAGGGGCTCATTGATCGGAAGATCTGACCTGAATGTCTGATGACCTGCTGTATTCTGACTGACTGTAAACTCTGTGTTCCGCAGTGACCGTTCGAGTTCAGGAAACAGATGAGGTATGGCCTGGGCATAATTCCAGACATGTGTGCAACTTCCTGCGCAACAACCGCTATTATCACTGCAGCCTTCCCAGGCCCACAGTTTGCCAT
The DNA here is from genome assembly GCA_942493265.1 of uncultured Bacteroidota bacterium. GTDB lineage: Bacteria > Bacteroidota > Bacteroidia > Bacteroidales > UBA12481 > UBA12481. The sequence continues at coordinate 3,618,036 of OW818688.1, read as the reverse complement.
CGGTATCCCTCAGAACGGTAGGTGATTTTAAAATGGTAAGATTTGCAGCGATGGCTTCCATCACTTCAGGGGCCAGTGTACTGGAATAGAAGGCATCACGAAATATTTCACTACCCGATTTCAACTTATCATAGTTATCGAGCCAATATTGCTGTACAGAGCTAATCCCGTCAAATTTACCGGCGTACCAGGGCTTATAGTACCTTTCCACCTTGCAGGCTTCAGGATCGCATCCCGAACAATCTGCGGACGAGCCGGATTTTATCCAGGTGCCATAGGAAGCTCCTTCAAAGTTCTCAAACAGCTGATCATCTGAGGAAACAGATGTTAAATTGATTGCCGCGTTATCGGTAAAAACGATCTGGTCAACATTAATATGTCCCCACCCTCCTGTTTCATTATCCACGATCTCCAGTACAGCGGACTTTCCCTTATATTTTTTCACATCCCAAACCACGGGAAGCAATTGTTCCTGATTCTTACCGGTTGCCGTTAAAACAATTTTACCGCCGACTTTAAGATTAACACAAGTCCGGTTCGCAATATCTCCACCGCCGAGGAGAAAAGCGATCTGACTCTTTTTGATCTTAAAAGCAGGAGATGTGAGGATTCCAGTTAATCCATCACCATCCGGAAAATAGGTATTAACCAGTTGCTTCCCTTGAAATCCTGGGATTTCCTGTTGTCCGGGTGCAGCTCCCGGGGCTGGTTTTTCATTGAATGCGTTACCCTCCGGATTGGGTTGTGACCCCGTTGATAATTTGGTATTCGGGGAATACCAGCAGAACATCAGGCGAATGGTTTTCTCCTGATGGGGCATTATTTTGACTGGCACGAACAAGGAGGCTCCAGGAGGGTTCTCTCCCTTAGGGGCATCAGCAGTCATTTTTCCCTCTCGTATATCCTTCCACAGAATGGTTAAGGCATCGAACCAGCCACCACGGAACCAGCAATGATCAACGATTGCATCCTGATCCGAAAAAACGCTGAACCAACGCTCCAGTTCAGGCTTTTCCTTGCTCCCCATCTGGTGCATGATAAAGCCATTTTTACCGGGGAGAATCTCATTTCGTGCATCTGCTTTGACAATATTTTTTGAGTTCCAGGAAAATACAGCCTCAACTACCTGGTCCGATGTATTGCTGAAGGTATACTCCATTGAACCTACCGGCAGGCTTGAATTATCAGCATCGCCGGGAATAAATGGGCTCCAGCCGGATATTTTTACTTTCAGCGGAAGGTCATTATCCTGCAGTTCCACTATCCCGACTGGAAATCTTGCCAGGAACCGGCAATTTTCAAATCTGGGTAATCCGTAATAATAGTCGCCGCCACCATTTGCAGTACCCGGCCGGCCAAAAATTTTCCAGGTTGGAACCTGTCCCTGCAAAACTTTAGCCCCATTGGGGATTCCATTAACTGAGATTGCGGCAAAGGCAAATGGCTCATTGAAAACATCGGGTTTATTCTCGACTGACAGGTGTGACCAGCCTCCAGTGCCATCGAGGCAAACCATTCCGGCACCAATTCCACCCATTGGGAATGCTACATAATCCAGGTTTTCCCCACTGTAATAAGAATTAAAAACGTGTTGATCAACAGCATTTTGTCCTCTCAGATTATAAGAAAACATAGATAAAAAAATGAGAGCGGTAATCAGGCTGGAATTTTTGTTTGTTTTCATTTTTCAAAGGTTTATTGAAGCGAAACTCAAAATTGATGAAATAAAATCAAAAAGCAGACATGGTGAGCCCGGATAAACTACGGTTCCAATCCGCGGATCCGGTAAAGCATGACCCCGTGAAAGGGCACCTCAACTTCAAAGGAGCCAGTGAATTCTCCGATATCCAACTGGCGCCAGGTATCACGCACGTTAAACTTTCCAGATAATCCCAGATCTGAAGCGGAAATTACAACTTTCTGAACTTCCGGCTGATCATCCCAGCGAATAGACTCTGCACCACTCAACGTTTCAACACTGAATACACCAACAGCAACCGATCCGTCACTAAGCGGTTTCGTCCAAATCTGGATCCCGTCAGTTTTAATAACCGGCTTCGCCTGTTTTCCCAGCGGATCCTGGTTAATTTCAATCACTTCGTCATTGGTGAGCAGATTGAGAGTAAACGAATCCAGCTGTGTCATATCGCAACCAATCAGCAACGGGGCAGCCAATAGGGCCCAGAGTGAAATATGCGTGTATTGCTCATCTGGTGTCAACTTGGAAGGATGAAGGTTTGGGCCCCAGCCTACTTTTCCAACTACCAGCATATCAGGATCGTTCCAATTGCCGGGTTTTGCATAATCTGAACTTTTCTCCTGAGCAAAACCAATTCCGGCCATGCTGTTCCAGGTATCGGTAATGTCACCGGTAGTTCTCCAAAGATTTCCACCAACCTCACCACCCCATTCCCAAACATTTCCCATACCATATTGACAAAGACTGTAAACGATGTCCCTATCGGCTTGCGATAACATTTTATGCATCAACTCATAAGGCTTTTTCAATTCCGTTAGGCTTTGATCTTTGGCTATCTGACCATATGAACACCAGTCATATTTTACATAATCAATTCCCCAGGCAGCCCAGGTTCTGACATCGGATAGTTCGCCCTGGTAACTTCCCTGAAATCCACCGCATGTTTGTGGTCCGGGTGAGGAATAAATTCCGGCACGAAGTCCGAGACTGTGAATATAGTCAGTAAGTGATCTCATATCCGGGAACTTTTCATTTGCCAGCAATTCCCCCTTACTGTTTCTTTCAGCAGCTTCCCAGCCGTCGTCCATATTGATATAGGTCCAGCCATGATCGGCCAATCCTGAACTTACCATCGCATCAGCAGCAGCCTTAACTTTGTCCTGATCAACACTCAAACCCCAGCAATTCCATGAATTCCATCCGAGCGGAGGAGTCAACGACAAGCCCTTGTCCGTTCTGATGGTAATTTTCCTGGTTACAGAACCTTCCGAATTTTCTGCTTTCACCTCAAATTCATAAACACCCGTGGCAGGTGCCTTGCCTGAAATCGTCCTGTTTTTCGGATCAAAACCTAACCCGGCCGGCAATCCGGCAACTTCCACCTTTACAGGAGGTTTTCCGGTGACCGGGATACGAAAAATAAAATCCCGGTGTGGATTGGCACCAACCACGGAAGCACCGTTAATTCTGGGCTTTGTATTTACCGGAGTTAAAATGTAAGCCTCCTTCTGAACCATTTCAACAACCGTTGGAGTGGTCAGGCGGTAGGTAATCCTGGCATCAATCCAGTCAGCATGATCATAGTTTATATTATCGCCTCCATCCGTAACAAGAAGGGCTATTTTGTTGATTCCCTTCAGGCTCACATGTACCTCTTTGGCCGGTTCTCCCTGCTTCATCATACCACTCGTCCAAAGTACTTTTCTATCACCCAGAACAATAAATTCAACTGTACCAGGTTTGCTGCTCTCATCGTCCACACCCACCAGGCCATCAAATGCTATAGCAGCTCCACCAGTTTGCACCAGAAATTTACTGATCGCATGTGTACCTATTCCACGCTCATAGGTTTTCCCTGCAATCTTTAAAGGATTTCCATCAACTGACTTATTGACATTATTTTCGCCCCAGCCGGATTCCATTTGGGTTAAATCCAGCTGATCAACATAAATAGCACTTTTCCCTCCTGAACAACCAATCAAAATTGATCCGATAAGGATTGCGATACCACCTTTTATTTTCATTGTTTTGTTTGTTAGCTTGCATCAAAGTTATCCAAATGAATCAAAGATGAAAAGCTCAAAGGACGCAATGACACGCCGGTCGCGAAAAAAAGGTCTGCCACCTGGCTCACTCGTGCATATCGGCTCCAAATTCCCCGGACAGGAAGGGCTGACCTGTCACCACTACGATGCCACAAACTGGACACGCGAAAAGACAATCAACGCTGAGTCGTGCAGTGCTACAAACGAAAAAGACCAGACATCATGGCTGGAAATCACCGGCCTTTCAGATGATAAAATTCTGGAGCCTGTATTTAATAAGCTTCTGGTGAATTCATTGGTTTTGGAGGACATTCTCAATACGGACCAGAATGCTAAAACGGATACCGGGGATAAATGGGTCTTTTTTGTTCTGAAGAACATTCAATGGAATTCCAATTCCCTTTCCTGGACTGCTGAGCAAATCAGCCTGGTTCTGCAACCCGGAATCATCGTATCCTTTGCCGAAAAGAAATCCGATCTTTTTAAGCCGGTTTATACCCGTCTTGAAAATGCAAAATCAAAGATCAGAACGCATGGTGCAGATTTTACCTTTTATTCCCTGCTCGACCTTATGGTAGACGAATATCTGGAGACATGCGAAAATCTTGAGCTTCAGATAGAAGATTTGGAATTAGGCATGGAAGGAAAAACAGATTTTGATCCTACTCCCAGGATTCACCAGATCAGGAAATTTCACATCTATTTTCGCCACCAGATTTTACCGGTCAGAGATGGAATTATCAAACTGATCAAGGAACCTGACCACCTGATCAGTCCGGATGACTTGCCCTATTACCAGGATATATTAGATCATATAAATCAGATAATCAGTAAGTTGGATGCCATTCGTGACAATCTCACCTCGATACGGGAGTTGTATCTTACCCAGTTAAACATGGGAATGAATAAGGTAATACAACTCCTTACCGTTGTTTCAACGATTTTTATTCCGGTAACCTTTATTGCCGGAATCTATGGCATGAACTTCAAAAACATGCCTGAGCTGGAATGGAAATACGGTTACTTTATTTTGCTCGGAGTAATGGCAGTAATCGGCCTTGGCTTCTACCTATACTTCCGGCGAAAGAAATTAATGTAGACTAGAGCAGATAAGCAAATTTACTTGCGCATCTGGGGTCCGTACTGCATTGTGCATCAATAACCGCAATCGATGTGAGGTAGATGATTTCCCTTACATTACTTTCCATCTGGAGGATGTGGACAGGCTTGTTCATGCCCATCACAATAGGCCCGATGACTTCGGCACCGCCAATTTCCTGCATCATTTTGTATGCGATATTTCCGGAATCCAGATTCGGGAAAATAAGGGTATTCACATCATGACCGGCTAATTTGGAGAATGGAAATTTCTTCATCCTGATCTCTTTATTCAAGGCAAAGTTTGCCTGCATTTCGCCATCGACAATCAGGTCGGGATACTTTTCGTGCAATATTCTTACCGCTGCTGCAACATTGGCCGGAGAGCCCTTTCTTTGAGTTCCGAAATTCGAGTAGGACACCATTGCAATTTTTGGTTCTACTCCAAATTTCCTGATTTGTTCGGCGGCCAGAAGCGTAGTATCAATCAGAGCCTGAGTATCCGGTTCTTTGTTAACGGTGGTATCTGCAAAGAAGAATGGACCTTTCTTGGTCATCAGGATATACATCCCGGCGATATGATCCAGAACAGGTCTGACACCAACTACCTCAATCGCCGGCTTTATGGTATAAGCATACTTTGAACTGGTTCCTGAGAGGAAGGCGTCAGCGATACCCAGATGAACCATCATCGAACCGAAATAGGATTGGTTTTGCATCAATTCATGGGCTTCATCAAGGGTAATGCCCTTACGTTTGCGGTTCTTCACAAACTCCTCGGCAAACATATCGATACGATCTGCCTCCTCATCCGACCTTGGGTTAATTATCTGGATATCTTCCAGATCAAGTTCCATCTCGGCTATAATTTTTTTGATTTTTGCAGGGTTTCCCAACAGTATTGGCTTGGCAATGCCGTCATGTTTAACAGCCTGAACAGCCTTCAGAACTTTAAGGTTTTCAGCCTGGCCGAATACAACTTTTTTCGGATCTCTCTGAGCTCTTTCCGTGATATAACGAATCAGTTTATTGTCCAATCCCATCCTTTTCTGCAGCTCAAGGATATATGCATTCATGTCGGCGATCGGCTTTCTTGCTACTCCGGAATCCATGGCAGCCTGAGCAACTGCAGGTGCAATTGTGGTGATCAAACGGGGATCCAGGGGTTTGGGTATCAGGTAATGTTTCCCGAATTTAAGATTCTGCATGTTATACGCCAGATTAACCGTTTCCGGCACATCCTCCTTGGCGAGCTTGGCAAGGGCCATGGCAGCTGCGATTTTCATCTCCTCATTAATTTTTGAAGCCCTTACATCCAAGGCTCCGCGAAAGATGAAGGGAAATCCCAGAACATTGTTAATCTGGTTTGGATAATCCGACCGGCCAGTGGCAAAAATAATGTCCTCACGGCTGGCTATTGCATCTTCATAAGGAATCTCCGGATTCGGATTAGCCATGGCAAAAACGATCGGATCTTTGGCCATGGATCGCACCATGTCCTGGTTAACTACATTGGCAACTGAAAGTCCGAGAAAAACATCTGCATCCACAAATGCCTCCGTAAGCGTATCGATATTACGGTCAGTTACAAACTCTTTCTTCGAGGCATTCAGGTCGGTACGCTTCCGGTTGAGCACACCCTTACTGTCCACCATGACAACATTTTCCCTTTTCACACCCAGAGAAATGTACAACTTTATGCAGGAAACGGCAGCTGCTCCGGCACCATTTACAACCACTCTTACTTCGCCAATCTTTTTACCGTTAACAACAAGGGCATTCAACAAACCGGCTGACGAAATGATTGCTGTACCATGCTGATCATCATGAAAAACAGGGATATTCAGTTCCTTTATTAAACGCTGTTCAATCTCAAAACATTCCGGAGCTTTAATATCTTCCAGGTTGATCCCGCCAAATGTTGGGGCAATTGCTTTAACTACCTGGATCAGTTTCTCGGGATCCTTTTCATCTACTTCAATATCAAAAACATCCACATCGGCAAAAATCTTAAAAAGCAATCCTTTCCCTTCCATAACCGGTTTGCCGGCAAGGGCACCGATATCACCTAAACCCAAAACGGCTGTACCATTGCTGATTACAGCAACCAGGTTGCTTTTAGCAGTATACAGGTATGCATCATCCGGATTGGCTTCTATTTCCTTACAAGGAAACGCCACGCCGGGCGTATAGGCCAGAGCAAGGTCGTATTGAGTACTGTAGGGGACAGTTGGTACTACTTCAATCTTGCCAGGTCGACCCTTGGAATGATATTCCAGGGCTGCTTCTTTTTTGATGGTTGCCATCTCAGATAGATATTTAGGTTGTTCAAAGAGCGAAATTAGCTCTTTAGACAACAATCCGGCATGACGAAAAGCATGAATTAAAAAAAAAGACCGGAACCTTTTCGTGGCTTTTTTTTAATACTTATCAATCAAACAGCTACGCCTTACCCCTGGTAAACCTTGCACCGATTTTAAGTTCTACAAATTTATAGCCCAGCGATCCTTTTGTTCCCCATTGAGGATAAAAGGTCATGCTGTAGTCAATCTCAGCAAAAGGCTGGATATTGGATGAATTATAGTGGTTCAGTCCAAAAGCAAACCGGGTTTGATGGGCGAATTTATGTCCGTCGATACCCTTTTCACCATAGTTGTTAAGCATCAGGGCATAGCCCAAGTAAGGAACCCAGCCTTTCTGTGACCTAAGTTCATGCCGTACGGTCCAACCATAGCTGATCACCCTCACTGAATTTGAAGAGTCATTATCGGCCAGCATTTGAGTATATCCTAATGGAACTGATATGAATGATGACCGTCCGCCATTAAACCCCGACAACTGCCAGGCATAATCAAAAAGAACCGAATAACCGTTTGAAGCTGAATTGGTGAATTCTGTACTGGTAATGCGGCGATATCCAGCTTCCAGGCTCATTTGTTTAGGAACCTTGGTTAATACATTTTCCTGAGCCTGCGCAAAAAATGGCAACCCGAATAAAACGATTAAAATTATCTGCTTCATAATTGAATTATTTTTGTAACAATGGTTACAAAAATAACTCAATTTTTATACATCATTGCTGACCGAACCTCATTTCCGGATGAAATCAGGCTGTAAGTAAAGAGGCCGGATTCTATCCCATTAGCCTTCAGTGGAATCCAGATTTCCTCGGCATCAATTTTAACAGACTGTTCATATACAACCCTGCCGATAAGGTCACGGATCTGCAAAATTGCAGGTTTGTCGCGGAAATTCTCCGGTGCATTAACCCGAATGGTTGTTTCGGTGGACCAGGGATTCGGGTAATTTTGATACAACCGAAAACCTGTCTTTTGCTCCAGCGGATCTGTGGATGTTAGATTCACTTCATATTCATCTGAAAATAAACCTGGTGCGCCATTTAAAACCGGAGCAACAGACACATAGTTTTTTTGTCCACTGGTTAGGTTAACATCAATTTTATCCATAGCAGTCACTTTATACAGCGAATCAAACTCGAGGCTTTTGCTTTTAAACTTTCGGATTCCCACTATAAATTCATCTGCATCACTATATCCGGCAGGTAAATTAAGGATGATTCCAGCGGGTTTTGCTTCCGGGATTGCAGTAATCCTGGATGGCGCTGACGCCAGCAGTCCGATAACCACTCCGTTCAGAATAGTATTTCTGGCAAGATACCCAGGGTTAACGAACATGCTGTCCAAAACCCCATCGCCATTAAGATCTTTGCCCAGGATATCGCCGGTTGTATGATTCCGGTCAGGAGCCGTACCCGTGCCATTTCCATGTTCATTGGCAGAAATTATTCGCACTGCGGTATATCCTTTTTGCCGGAAGGGAGTATGGTCGCCACCCCTTCCGGTGCGATCCTCTCCCAGCATGATATTTATGACCAGGGGGGTGGTCAGGTAGGGATTAATTAACTCATCCTGAACGTACTTCATATACCGGGCCAATTGTTTATGGGCGGAGTTGGCATAGCTGCTGTTTCCTGCAGAGTATGAAAATACCCTCACATGTGTACTGTCCACATGACCAAAATACGGACAGGAAGGTGGTGATGAGGTTTTGCCGCAATAGATACCCCCGACGATATCATTGTTCAGGACTGACCGGATCTTCACTCCGGTTGCCGATAAATAGTCTGCCCAGGCTTTAGCACCAAACAATCCTTCATCCTCACCGGTAGGGGTGGTAAAAAGAATGGTATGTTTAAAGGAATACCTGCACATCACCCTGGCGAGCTCCATAACCAATACCGTTCCCGAACCGTTATCATCAATTCCGGGAGTGTAGCCGGTAATGTCGCAGCGGCCTTCGTTACGCGTATCAAAATGGCCCTCTACCACAAGGATTTCATGATTTGAAGTATCTGATCCCGGCAGCAGTGCAAAAGGATTCAAATGGTGGCCATTCGTGCAGATATCCGCGTCAAATTCAAGGTAGCCGGTTACAAGCCTGCCTTCATGATCCTTGCTTATCTGGTCAAAATGGGAGAGTATCCAGGTTCGGCAGGCGCCAATTCCTGTGGAAGAGCTGAGGGTATCTGAGCCGGAATTCCTGTTGTAAAAGGTCTCCAGCTTAACCAGCAGCCTGATCATTTCATCCGGATCAACATTACGGATGATTCCCATCCTCACCAGATCCGGCTGTTCTACTACCACCCCGGGGCGATACTGGGCGGGATCATATTTTCCCTTCAATATTTCAACCGCGGTTGGGTTGGAGATAAACATATTGGTTTGCGATTGTGCTCCCTGACCGGCATAAATCAAGGACATTACAATTAAAACTACTGCTGGGGACTTCATGGTTATCCTTTTAGGTATAGGTTAGATTAGTAACTTCTAAAGTTAAACAGTTAAATAAAAAATCTCCATGATTACCCTACTTTTTATAAATTTAACCACTCTAACCCTGAAAGAAAATGAAAGCACAAATTACCCGAATTGCACTGATCTGTTTATTGGCTGTTACATTGTTCCAATGTCAGCCTGCCGGTGACAAGGTTACCTTCGAAACACTTCTGAAAGACATGACCAATCCGGCACTGCTCAGTGAGTATCCGAAGCCCGCATTTGTACTCAAACAATTCAGCAGCTACGACCGCCGCACCATCGCGCCAGATCAGGACGGTTGGTTTGCAAACGCTGATGCATCCTGGTTCATCAGGGAAGAAACTAACAGCGGACGACGCGAATTTGTTATGATGGACGCTGCCGGTCCGGGTGCGGTAGTCAGGTTCTGGATGACTTTCGGCAATGAAAAAGCCTACACCGGAACCCTCAGGATTTACCTGGATGGCAGCACTACCCCTGAAATAGAAGGTCCTGTTTTGAAAGTGATCAGTGGTGGCCAGCTGGTTGGTGAACCTTTAAGTTCATCCGTATCCCCTCTGACGGTTTATGCCCAGCGCGGACACAACCTCTATTTGCCAATCCCATATTCCAAACAGATCAAGATAACCTACGAATGTCCGGCTCTGAACCCCGAAAAACATAGTCCTTCCGTTTATTACAACATAAATTACCGTACCTATCAACCTGAGGCAGAGGTACAATCATTCAAGATTTCCGACCTCGCAACTTATAAAGGGTTGATTGATCTGACGCAAAACATACTGGAAAATGCGATTCCCGACCGACAGGTTGCCTTCAAGAATTTAAAAATGACGGATCAGCCTGAAAAAGTTCTCGCCGCTGGAGAATCCCTGAAGCTCGTGATTAAGGGACCTGCAGCAATCGATGAGCTGACATTCCGGATTAAAGCAGAAAACCAGCCACAATCATACCGGTCAACCATTCTTCAGATCACATTCGACGGAGAACGAACTGTATGGTGCCCGGCAGGTGATTTCTTCGGAACGGGATATCAGTTGCGCCCCTATAAAACCTTCCATACTGCCGCTCTGGATACGGGTGATTTAAAATCTTTCTGGGTAATGCCTTTTCGCAAGGAAGCTATCGTAGAACTCATTAATATGGGCGATCAGCCGGTGACCATTCAAACGGCAGAAGTTCTTACCGCACCTTATAAATGGACATCCCGTTCCATGCATTTCGGAGCCATCTGGCATGAATACAATGGTATTGATACCAAAGGATATACAGGCGATCAGGTGAACGGAAAACATGAGGATATCAATTTCGTTAAGCTCGAAGGCCAGGGTCAGTATGCCGGCGATGCAATCACGCTCTTTAATACAGCTGATGCCTGGTGGGGTGAAGGTGATGAAAAGGTTTACGTGGATGGTGAAAAGCTACCGTCGCATATCGGAACCGGTACAGAAGACTATATTGGATATGCCTGGTGCAGGCCTGAAGTTTTCAGCCATTTCCTGATCGCCCAGCCCGACGGATCAGGCAACTTCCATACCGGAATGTCAGTGAACATGCGGCACCGTTTGCTGGACGCCGTTCCTTTTAATACACAATTGCAATTTGATATGGAGCTCTGGCATTGGGCAACAACAAAAATGAATTATGCGGTTGTATCCTACTGGTATATGAAGCCCGGGGGAAAATGCCTGATAACCCCTGACCCAGAAATCATAAAGATTCCTGTTTCTCTCAAGCGCGAAAACCTCTATCCTCCGGTACCGGATTTAGCCGGCTACCTGCAGGGTGAACATCTTAGGGTTATCAGCACATCGGCAGGTTCATGGGAAGTGCAGAATTCCTCAGAATGGGGATGGAGCAACAATTCCCAGCTCTGGTGGATGGATGGCGGATTAAAAGGACTTTTGAAAGCAGAATTTGAAATAGGCGTTGAAGGCGATTATTTCCTTACCGGAAACTTCACTAAAGCCATCGATTACGGTGATTTTAAAATGATGATCAATGATCAGCCCGTGAATATGACATTCAAAGGTTATCATGAAAAACCAGGCAAATCAGTAGTAACCGAATCTGTGAATCTTGGCAAATTCCACCTGAAACAAGGTATCAATACCCTTCAGCTGGAGATAGTCGGAAAACAACCAAAAGCTGTTGATAGGTACATGGTTGGGATAGACTATATCAAGATCCGTACCGAATAAATTTTTATTTCTTGTCCGACATACTGTACGGCCTGTCTTTTGATGAGGTGCCTCGTTTTAGATTTGGCTCCCGGCTCATCTCAAAAATCAGTTCGCCCCCATTTCGGATATCTGCATGTTTCAGATAATTCCTTGAATAAGATTTGCCGTTAAAGGTTGCTTTGTCGACATATACATTTTCAGGCAGATTGTTATTTGCCTGAATGACAAACTGTTTACCATTATCAAGATTCAGGGTTACTTTATCAAACAAAGGCGAACCCAGTGCATACTCGGGCACACCCGGGCATACAGAATACATCCCCATGGCTGAAAAAACATACCAGGCGGAAGTCTGCCCGTTATCTTCATCACCGCATAAACCATCCGGTTCAGGTGAATAGAACTTATTCATAACATTACGAAGGTGATACTGGGCTTTCCAGGGTTCTCCGGCATAGTCGTACAAATAAATTGCATGTTGAATCGGTTGGTTTCCATGTGCATACTGCCCCATATTACCATTTACCATTTCGGTAATCTCATGTATTTCAAAACCATAATAAGAGCAATCAAATACCGGAGGGGTTGAAAAAACCGAATCCAGCTTGGCAACAAAGGCCTTATCACCACCCATAAGATCAATCAGGCCCTGTGGATCCTGAAATACTGACCAGGTATAATGCCACGAACTGCCCTCAGTGAATGCACCTCCCCAGGCTTCCGGAACAAAAGGCGACTGCCAGGATCCATCCTGGTTTTTACCTCTCATGAAGTTGGTCGATTTATCAAAGAGATTCCTGTAATTGCCAGCCCGGGCTTTGAACCGTTCAACTTCTTCCTTTGGTCTTTTCAACTCCTGCGCCAGTTTCCAGATGGTAAAATCGTCATAAGCATATTCCAGGGTGCGTGCAGCATTTTCATTAACATTTACATCATAAGGAACATAGCCGAGTTTATTGTAATAGGCAACGCCAAAACGTCCAACGGAATGCATCGGACCTTCATTCTCCGAATTTTTTAAAATGCCCTCATATAGCGTGTTGATGTCATAACCACGGATTCCCTTGATGTAGGAATCTGCAATCAGGGAGGCGGAATTACTCCCAACCATACAGTTACGATGACCCGGTGACGCCCATTCAGGCAACCATCCGCTCTCCTTATAGGTGTTTGCCAGACCTTCCATCACACGTGCATTATGTTCAGGATAGACCAGGGTAAAGAAGGGAAAAACTGCTCTGAAGGTATCCCAGAATCCATTATCGGTATACAGGTAACCCGGTAATACTTTTCCGTTGTAAGGACTGTAATGGATTATACTGCCAGACTGATCGATTTCATAAAATTTCCGGGGAAATAAAAGGGTTCGGTATAAAGCGGTATAGAAAGTGACCTGCTGACTATCAGTACCGCCATCAATCCAGATTCGGTTCATTTGCTCATTCCAGCTATCCGCAGCCAATTGCTTCACCTGCTCGAAATTCCGGTCGGCAATTTCTTTCTGAAGATTCAATGCGGCCTGTTCCGGACTGATAAAGGAGGATGCCACCTTAACATGAATGGCCTGTCCGGCCTTTGTTTTAAAGCGTAAAAAGGCTCCGGTATGTTTGCCTTCAGCTTTTGCGGTTTTAACCTGGTTTTTTCCATCGAGTACCGTCCCGTATTCCTCAAAAGGCTGGTCAAACTCCAAAATAAAGTAGTTCGCAAAATTCTCCGGTACACCCCCTGAATTATTCCGGGCATAACCAATGATTCTGCGCTGCTCAGGAAAGATGGTAACCGATGAACCTTCATTAAAAGCATCCAGAATGATCCATGACTGGTCGGTTGCAGGAAAAGTAAAGCGGAACATTGCTGCGCGGTCAGTCGGTGTAACTTCGGCGCTAACATCATAATCATCGAGAAAAACGTAATAGTAATTCGGTTTGGCAATCTCCGTTTTATGGCTGAATTTTGAAGCTCTTTTGTACTGATCTGTATGCAGTTCGCCTGTTGTTGCCATCAAACTGAAAGCTCCGTAATCATTGATCCACGGACTTGGCTGATGTGTTTCCTTAATCCCTCGGAGTGAGTCTGACTGATAGGTATACCCCCAGCCGTCACCCATTTTGCCTGTTTGGGGAGTCCAGAAATTCATGCCCCAGGGTACCGCAATGGCCGGATAGGTATTCCCGTGTGAGAGATTATAACTGGATTCTGTTCCAACCAGAGGATTGACCAGGTCAACAAGATTTCTGGCTGAACCTACAGTCTTAACATGCTGTGCATTACATCCCGTCAATGACAAAACGGAAACAAAAAAACAAAACAAAATTTTCATGGATATTGATTTGATTGATATAAACCTTTAAAATTATTTCATTGACCTGATCCTTACCTCAATAGGAGAACCCAATAAAGATCGCAAAACAGATTCAGGTTCGGAATTATTAAAATGGTACGGATATAGAATTTTCAATTTCAACAATTTAGCCGCTTCCACAGCCAGGCTAGGATCCATGGTATACGGAAGGCCGATCGGAAGAAAAGCGATATCGATGTTTTTCAGTTTAGACATTTCAGCATTCAATTCGGTATCACCTGCAACATAAACCTTAAGGGGTCCAAAAGAAATGACATAACCATTACCCTCTCCTTTAGGGTGATAGGGTTTACCGTTCCCGCGCACACCACTCGTATTGTAAGCGGCAATCGTTTCTACAGGAAATCCGGCTGCAATAAAATAGCCCCCGTTCGGACACACCGTTCCCTTCTTCAGCTTGTCGAAGCAAAGCTTAGTAAGAAAAATTCCGGTTTCAGGCTTCGAGATTTTCTCTATGGCAACCGGATCAAGGTGATCACCATGCTCATGGGTTATAAGAATGGCATCAGCCTTTGGCATTTGGGTATAGTCCGCTATCTGCATCACAGGATCGATATATACAAGCCTGTCCTGATATTCAAACATCAGGGAGGCATGACCAATAAAAGTGATCACAAGATCACCCGCCGGGGTTTTGATGGTATCACTTTCAAACCCTTTCTGTGCCGATCCGTTCACAGCCCCCAGTACCAGCAATATTATAATTAACAATTTGCTCCTCATAACCTCGGTTCTTTATGGTTTAATGGGTGCCCGCGGGATCGCCCCTACATGGTTTTGCGTTTTTAGCGTTTACGCAAAATTTTTGCTTTTTGCCGGTTGAACTGCCTTTTGGACAGGGTCCCGTCGCGGAACATTCTTTCCAGACGTTCCAGCTGGTCGAGTTTCTCTGTATAATTTTCCTTCCTGCTGAGTATCATCCTGGCTGTTGGAAACAGAACAACTACCAGTACAATCAGGATCAGGATTATCTCAAAAAAGCCTAAGGTGCCACAGATTATCATAATGGAATAACTTTCGCATTGTTCTTGCGCAAATATAGACGAATCACGGCATGTATATCCCGATTGTCGGGATAAAAGCGAATCGCATCGCGAAGAATTTCACTATGATTCTCCAATTGGGCATCAGCATAGCCAAAGCCTCGGTATTGTCCCTTTTCAATACAGACCACCCCGATTTCACCTTTTGATTTTCCTTTATCGATAATCAGAAAGTCCTGATGATCATATTCAAATCTTTTCAGAAAACTCTGCACCCGCCGGTTGTATGATTCTGCAGGCTC
Organism: uncultured Bacteroidota bacterium; assembly: GCA_942493265.1. Classification (GTDB taxonomy): domain Bacteria; phylum Bacteroidota; class Bacteroidia; order Bacteroidales; family UBA12481; genus UBA12481. Next base: position 3,602,526 of record OW818688.1, on the reverse strand, counting down.
CTCACCGGTGCAGGCACCATAACACTCACCGATGCCTTTATGAAAACAGGGGCCGGCGGAATCATACAGCCCTGATAATCTGTGACATAATTTATAGTCCTCCACCCATTGTGTCAGCATTTCGCGTCCTTCCCTTTTGGAAGTAAAAGTGGTTAACGGGGGCTCTGTTTCATTGGTACTGCTAATAGAAAAATTGATGTATCCATTCTGGTCCTCAAACGAATACAATCCGAAATTAAAAATACTCCGGCGCTGCATCCGGTTATAAATGGGTTTGTGCTTTTTAATCTCATCCGACTCAAGCAGCAACGCTATCAGCTCATTTCCAGTAAGTTCCCAGGTAATATCTGCGATCTTATCCCGCATTTCCATAGCTTTCCGGGTGCTTTGGTTGTGAAGGTGCTGAAAGATTCTGGTACGGATATCCTTGCTTTTCCCAATGTAGATCAGCTCCTGCTTGTCGTTCCAGAAATAGTAGACACCAGTTTCTTCCGGAAGTTTGTTCAATACTTTTTTAGTGATGTATTCATTGAGTCCTTCCGGATGACCAGGTTTGAGAATTTTTGCCGCAATTTTCTTTTGGTCACGGGTGAGAAGCTCCTCGAGCAACTTCACGGTTGCCAGGGCATCACCCCCTGCCCGATGGCGGTTATTCAGAGGTATCCCGATGGAAGCGCATAGTTTACCCAGTGAATAGGAGGGTAAGCCTGGCACCACCTGCCGGGCCAGTCTAACGGTATCCAGGGTTTTCCGGTTGAATTCATACCCCAGTTCCTTAAATTCGTTTCGGATAAAACTATAATCAAAATTCACATTATGAGCAACAAAGATCTTGTCCTCAGTCAGTTCAACGATCTTTCGGGCAATCTCGTAGAATTTCGGCGCATCCGACACCATTTCATTGGTTATCCCGGTTAATCCTGTTATGTAATAGGGAATATTGACTTCAGGGTTGACAAGCGTAATAAACTCATCAACAATGGTTAATCCATCATGAATAAAAACGGCGATTTCGGTGATCTTATCGTTTTTCGGACTGCCACCGGTAGTTTCAGTATCAATAACCGCAAACATAAATCATCCTCTGTCCTTAATTTCAGCAACATCCTTTTTCAGATTGGCGATCGCAGCAAAGAGTTCGTGTTCTAAAGGAACCTTTTCCGGCATTTCTGAGCTGATGTAGTGTATGAATTTCCAAATTTCCGTGATTTCATCAACCGCTACCGGAAAGGACTCATACTCGCGGTTGAGCGAATGAAGAACAAACTGCTTGTGACGGAAGTCCTTTTCAATCAATTTAAACACCAGACCCTCATCCTTGGTTAAAATAATGCAGGGATCGCCGTTTTTAAGGTAATCCCAGTTCTCGACAAATTCACCTGTTATATATGATCCGTCGGGTATGGGTTTCATGGAATCCCCGCTGATCTGAAAAGTCCGGTATTTCCGCTCTGGCGAAAGAAAAGGCAACTGAAAAACCGGCAATTCCCGAATGTATTCAGGATCAGCATAACCTCTCTTATAGCCGGCTTTGGCCTTTTCGGCAACCAGCTCAATATTGTCACGGTTCCGGGTGTCGACCGTGGTGGCCAGAATTCTCAGCTGACTGCCTTTGATGTATACGTCAAAACCATCTTCAAGCTGGCTCATCTGACTTTCCGAAAGCGTGGTCAAGTCAACCCGTACCAGTGTATCCATCGAAATGCGGAAATAATCGGAGAACAGCTTAAGTTCGTTGATCCCTGGCTCAGCCACTCCATTTTCATAACCTGCATACGTAGAACGCTTCATTCCCAGGAAGTTGGACACATCATCCTGTGTTCGTCCCCTTCTTTTGCGTAAAAATCTGATATTGGATTGAATAAACATATCTTTCAATTTTGACCGAAAGATAAGAAATATTTTGATTACAATCTAAGAGTTAAATTTGCCGATCACGTGGGAAAAAAAAGTGATCTGGTAGTTTTTAATGACAACAGCTGCACGATCCGTTATGATAGGAAGGGCATGAATTTTCAGGTTCGCGGGTACCTTTTGACGGTTTTGGTTTACGGTATTCAGTGGACTCCGAGCCGCAAACGGGGCATTCAGCCACAATTCTGCTGCACGGACCGTAAGTAGGATCAATGTATTCCACCTTTTTCCCTTCGGCTTCAAAAACTACATAACAGTCAAAACACTTGAATTCCATAATATTCCTATTTTGTATGGCTATAATTAACTGCGAAAATAGAAAAACCACTGATATCTCCGACATATAAAAAATGCTGTAAATGAACCATCCTTCATCCAGTGATTTCCGATTTTCAAAAGAGTCGCCAGCCTTAAAAACCGGGTTTGTCAATTTTCCGATGGATCAGTTCGGCATCAGCGATATGAAAATTTGATTTTATTTAAATACTTATTTGTCTTTTTATCGGATTGTTATTAGTTTTACAACCGAATACAAATCAAATGAAGGCAAATACCAGTACCAAAGATCGCGCCCTGAAATGGTTCCGGAAATATCACAAATGGCCGGCCCTGATTTTCACTTTCTTTATTTTTTTCTTCGCACTGTCAGGCATCATCCTGAACCATCGCCAGCAATTTTCATCTATCGATGTTAACCGGAAAAGCCTTCCGGCAAATTACAGGTATACAAACTGGAATCTTGCAGCTGTAAAATCGCAGATACAATTATCGGCAGATACAGTGCTGCTTTACGGAAACATAGGGATATGGAAAACGGATGCCGATTATAAAACATTCAGTGATTTCAATGATGGTTTCCCTAAAGGTATAGATAACAGAAAGATAAGCAGCCTGATCCAGACCACTGACCACCGGATTTTTGCGGGGACCCTTTTTGGTTTGTACGAATTCAGAGCCGGCTGGAAAAAAATACCGCTGCCGGTTAATGAAGAACGAATATTAAAGGTTGTGGAAAAAGGAGATTCCCTTCTGGTTTTAACGCGATCCAACCTTCTAGTGGCAAACAGGCATTCAGCCAACCTGGTTTTCAACAAAACCAATATCCCGGCAGGGGAAGATTACGACAATAAAACCGGACTTTTCAGAACTCTCTGGGTAATTCACAGCGGTGAAATCTACGGTAAAGCGGGAAGATTGCTGGTTGATGCAGTTGGCCTGATCGTGATCATAATTTCCATCACCGGTCTGTTTTACTGGCTGGCTCCGCATCTCCTGAAGAGAGTCAAAAAAACAACAGGTTCAGGTATTAAAAAAGTTAATAAATTCTCATTAAAATGGCATAACAGATTGGGATCCTGGGCTATTGTAATCTTGCTGATCACCACGGTTACCGGCATGTTTCTGAGGCCTCCGCTCCTGATACCCATCGCCAGTTCAAAAGTTTCGAAGATCAGATTTTCCGAGCTCGACAATCCGAATCCCTGGTTTGATTGCTTTCGCGACATCCTGTATGACAAGGGATCAAACCGATTTGTTCTGGCAACCTCTGAAGGAATTTATTACTCCGACGATTCGTTTTCAACCACACTGCGGAAATTTCCTGTGCAGCCCCCTTTAAGTGTCATGGGAATCACAGTATTTGAAAATCCGGCAGCTGGCGAATACCTGATCGGGAGTTTCAGTGGGATATTCCGCTGGATACCGGACCTGGGAATCATTCAGGATTACATCACAAAAATGCCTGCAATGGTCAGTTCTGCAGGCGCCCCCCCTTTCGGTGCCACAGCCGTCTCAGGTTACATCAGGCATGCCAATGGAAATGAGTTTACATTTGATTATGGCCGGGGTGTTCTCGCAAACGATGCATCCGCCAGTTTTCCTCCGATGCCCCCGGCTATCCTGGATAATAGTCCCCTATCCCTCTGGAATACAGCTCTGGAAGTACATACCGGACGCATTTACGAATTCATCATAGGGAAATTTTATATCCTGATAGTACCCTTAACCGGATTAGCCATGCTGCTGATTCTGGTTACCGGATTCTTTGCCTGGTGGATACCTTACCGTAGAAAGCGCAAAGCACTCAAGTCAGTGGCCGATCAGTAAAATTGAGGCTACAACGCGGAAAAACAAAGATTAGGATATCAATTCTGATTTTTGGATCATAAGTTTCAGGCAGGGTATGAAGGAATCTTTTATATTTGATATAAATTCTTCCCTTCATGAAAAGAAGCCTGTTGCCCCCTGTGATTGTGCTAATCCTGTTGGCCATTTCCTGTAATACTAAAACCGATCACCCGGAACCGTCTAAAGTATCTGACAGTAAAACGCTGGTCCAATTAATTGCAGATCCACCGTCCACCTATCGTGCAGCCCCATTGTGGGATTGGAATGATAAAATAACCCGCGAGGGAATTGAATTTCAGCTTAAGAAATTTAAGGAGGGAGGCCTCGGAGGTGTTTTTATTCATCCAAGACCAGGCTTGGTCACCGAATATTTATCAAAAGACTGGAATGAACTTTTCCAGTTTACGGTTCAAACCGCTAAAACTTTGGACATGCAGGTCTGGATTTATGATGAAAACTCCTACCCTAGCGGATTTGCCGGCGGTCATGTCCAGGCCCGATTCCCGGATTCTTACCAGCATGGTTCCGGCCTGGGTTTAAAAATTACCCAAAACCTGAATGAAATAGCCGACCTGCCTGTTGAGGTGCTGCTGAAACAGTCGGAAAAAGTAAAAAACCCTGACAAGAAGCCAGTTTATTACGTTTTTTACCGGACCTTCCCTAAACCCTCCTACTGGTATGGCGGATTCCCATATGTCGACCTGCTGTATCTGGGTGTTACCGATACTTTCATGAAGGTTACCATGGAGGGTTATGAAAAATACAACCGTGAGGATTTCGGCAAAACATTACCAGGCATCTTCACTGATGAACCCAACCTGGAAGCAGCCAAGGGCCCGGAAACAGTGATCAGATGGACCCCTGACCTGTTTGATCAGTTCGAAATGAGATGGGGTTATCGGCTCGAGCCGGAATTGCAATCCCTGGTTGAGGAAACCGACAACTTTACCATGGTACGCCATGATTATTATACTCTCCTCCTCGAAATGTTTCTTGACAGATGGGCCGTTCCCTGGTATAATTACTGCGAGCAGAATAACCTTGCCTGGACCGGTCACTATTGGGAACATGGATGGCCTTACCCCGGCGATGGAATTGATGAATCTGCATTTTACATGTATCATCAGATGCCGGGCGTTGATATGCTCGGACGAGCCTATGATTCAACAGGAATGGAGGGGCAATTCGGCAATACCAGGGCAATCCGCGAACTGGGAAGTGCTGCCAATCAATCCGGCTGGAACCGGCGCTTAAGTGAAACATGGGGCGGTGCAGGCTGGCAGATCAGTTTTGCCGAGCTGAAAAGACTGGTCGACTGGGAAGTTGTTCTGGGAGTGAACTTCGTAAACCCTCACCTGTCCTACTTCAGTATGCAGGGAGTGAGAAAATTCGATTACCCACCGTCATTCAGCTACCAGGCCCCCTGGTGGGATAATTTCTCTCTTCTGGGTGATTATATCGGACGGATATGCCTGGCCATGTCGGCCGGGGAACAGATCAATAATCTGCTGATCATTCAGCCAAATACAACCGCCTGGATGTACCATACCACCGTAAAGGATGATCAGCGTATTTTTAAACTATCCACAACATTCAAGAAATTTCTTCAAACCATTGAAAGCGACCATGTTGAATATGATCTGGGATCAGAACAGGTGATTAAAAGATTTGCTGAAACCCATAAGGACGGCCTGAAAATCAGGAACCGGATTTATGATCATATCATATTACCTCCGGGAATCCGAAATATTGAAAGCACCACCCTGGCATTCCTGAAAAACTATTTATCTGATGGTTATACCGTCCTGTGCTTGTCTGATTCCATTGATTATATCGATGGAAGTCCAAATAATGCACTCAAAAATCTAGCCGCCAAATATCCTGTAAACTGGATAAATGGAGATGATGTTCGGTCCGATCATGTTCAGCAATATCTAATAAATCCTGAATTCTCTTTAGTTCAGGCTGATAAATCAAAAGGGCAGCTTTTCCATCAGCGGAGGATATTGGATGACGGTCAGTTACTGTTTCTGGTAAATTCTGATCTGTCACATGCGGCTGAGGCGGAAATTGAAATAAAAGCAAAGGGACTTTCCGAAATCGATCTTAAGGATGGCCAGCTCACTGCGGTTTCATTTCTTAAAAAACCCGGGATGATAAGCTTTAGGGTTACCGTCCCCCCCGGCGGCAGCAAACTTATTCTTGCTGGTAATGATGCTTCAGGCACAAAATCGAAAAATATCAAAGGTTCAGATTCTGAAGAGATTATCCCTCCCACAAATGAATTGCTGACCAAGCGACTCACCTCTAATGTTCTGACAGTAGATTACCTGTCTCTGGAAACAAAATCATTCAAGAAGGATGATATGTATTTCATGACAGCCATGTACAAACTGTTTGAATTATCAGGATTGAAAACCGGTAATCCCTGGCAGCATAAAATCCAGTATAAGCAGCAATACCTGGAGATGGATGATTTCACCACTGACTCCTGGTTCAAGGCCCGATATCATTTTACAGTGGATCCGTCAATGTCCGCTGTAGACATCAATACACTCCAGGCCGTTATCGAACGTCCTGATCAATGGGAGGTGAAACTCAATGGGAAAAAAATCATACCATCAGATGGAAAATGGTGGCTGGATCATCATTTCCCGGTATATCAGATTGGTGAATATATCAAACCGGGCGATAATCTGATTGAATTATCAGCACCTAAAATGACAGTTTTCTCTGAATTGATGCCCATATATATACTTGGTGAATTCAGTCTGGAAAATGCCGGAAAAGGATTCCTGTTAAAACCTGCACGAAATCCCGGCCTGCATTCGTGGAAAGAAACCGGGATGCCATTTTTCGGTGATAAGGTTTCCTACAGCAGATCCTATGAGATTGCTGAAACCAGCGGTGAATTCCTGGTCAGACTGGGTCCATGGAAAGGTTCTGTTGCCGAGGTTTGGGTGAATGGCAAGAATGCCGGAAATATCGGATGGGCCCCCTATGAACTTGATATAATAAATTTTATACAGAAGGGCATAAATACGATAGATGTGAGGGTAACCGGCAGCCTGAAAAATACTTTGGGATACCATCATGTGGAACAGAAAGGATGGATCGATTCACCATTTAGCTGGAATCAGGCACCGGAAAATCAACCTGCCGGATCTGCCTATCAATTTCTGGATTATGGACTTTATAAAGAGTTCAGTTTGGTAAGGATCAATAATTAAAGAGCAGAATGTTTTATCTGACAAAACAGCTTAAACGCCTCTTTAACAAACCAGGAGGCTCGGGTAACGACTCAAAAATGAGAGTCAGACAGGATTCTATGCTTGCCCTGATCACTGATATAATTATGGAGTCCGATTCTGACCGGATATATACCTGGTCCAATCAACCCGGATATGATTTCTTCGGAATTGACGTAATTGGGAAAAAGGCAGATTCCTTCTTCGTCGACAAACAAGATATTGAGCAGGTTTTGCAACCACTATACTCAGGTGGGGAAGAAACGGTTTTTATTGAAAGCTGGCAGCGCCGGAAAGATGGTCAAAAACGTCTGCTGGCCTGGTGGTGCAAATCAATCAAGGCAGGTAGCGGAAAAGTCATTGGAACCCTGGCAATTGCCCGTGATATTACAGGAGCCAAGAATAATGAATTCAATCTTCTCGCGAGGACAATCGAATTAGAGAGTTTCTTTAATTATTCAATTGAATTATTATGTATTGTTGACACTGACGGATATTTCCGGAGGTTAAGCCAGCACTGGGTCGAAGTCCTGGGATACCCGCTGAAGGATCTGATCGGTCGGAAATATATTGATTTTGTTCATCCCGATGATGTGGACGGAACACTAATACAAAGTATCAACGTCGGGAATCTGAAAAACACAACCAATTATATTAACCGTTACCGGCACAAGGATGGGTCATTCCGCTGGCTGGAATGGAGTTCCGTTACGTTAGGCAAAACTGTTTATGCGTCAGCACGTGACATTACCGAGCAAAAACGAACAGAACAGATTCTGAGGTTGAGTGAAGCCCGATACAGCCACCTGGTGCAGAACTCACCGATTGTCAATTATCAATTGGATAAAAATGGGTTTTTCCTTCAATCTGAAGGCAAAGGCCTGTCCGGGCTTAACTTAAAACCCGGGCAAGTCGTCGGACAGTCAATTTATGATGTTTATAAGGACTTCCCAATTGTGTATCAGTCCTTCGAAAAAGCTCTCGCGGGTGAAAACGTCAATTTTCAGGCTGAAGTCCTCAGTCGTTATTTCGATTCGTTTATGGAACCCGTTTTTGACTCCTTTAATCAAATTACCTCGGTAATCGGGGTATCAGTTGATGTCACCGAACGATACCGGGCTGAAGAAGAAACCAAACGGCTAAACCTTGCTCTTGAACAAAGGGTGGCAAACAGAACCGCCCAACTGGCTGCCCTAAACAATGAACTGGCGGCTCTGGCCAGATTGGTGTCGCACGAGCTGCGGGCACCAATTAAGACTATTGACTGCTTAATAGAAGAATTACCTCAACAGGGCCAGGAAAATCAGGATTCAGAAAGTGAAAAGTTATTCCTGATTGTAAAGGAGAACATCTCATTAATGGGAAAAATGATCGCCGACCTTGTCGCGCTTTCGAAGGTCTTGGGAAATGATCCGAAAGGAAAATTATCTTGATTCAGGGATTTTAGGAATGTCGTTTGGTATCGTAAACCAAAAGACCGATCCTTTATCCTTCACTGATTCTACCCAGATCCGGCCACCAAGCAATTCTACCAACCCTTTGGAGATCGACAATCCCAAACCGCTTCCTTCGTATTTCCGGGTATGCGAAAGATCTTCCTGCATAAAATATTCAAAGATCTGAACCTGTTTGTCATCACTGATCCCTACCCCATCGTCTTTTACGTAAAATTGAATACACCCGGGTTTTACCAGATAACCAAGCTCGATCAACCCTTGAGTAGAATATTTTATCGCATTATCCAGCAGATTGATCAGAAGCTTTCGGAGCAGCTCGGCATCAGAATTGAGCATGCATTCTGTATCCGGCGCCCTGCTGATTTTTACATCCAGATTTTTCGCCTTGATACGGGAATAAAACGTCGTGAGAACCTTTTCTAAAAGAATCGCGGGATTGAATTCCGTGTATCTAACCTCCAGATTGCCGGAAACGATTAATGAAATATCCATATAATCGTTGATTGTCTTGAGCAACCGGTCGCTGCTGGAATTCAAAATTTCCAGATAAGTCGCTTTTTCTTCATCTGTGAGGCCGGGGCTCGTGAGCAGGTCGCCAAACCCGAGAATCCCATTCAAAGGCGTACGTACCTCATGGGAAATATTATTCATAAAGGCAGTTTTCAACCGATCGCTGGCCTCTGCTTTCTCCTTGGCCGCAATTAATTCATTCTGAATAATATGGCGCTGCTCCATTTCCATTTTTAAATCTTCCAGAAGATTTAGGGTTGCAATCTTGCTCAACTCCAGATCCTCATAAGATTTTTTCAAATCCTTCTCGGCACGCTTCCGCTCGTCCAGTTCCCTCAGCAAGTCGTTGGTCCGCTCCTTCACTACCTCCTCCAATCTAAGGTTCTCCAGGCGTACATTATCCTCCGACTTTTTAATCCTGACCATGGAGCTTACCTGAGCGGTTAATTCTGATTCATCAATAGGCTTTCCAAGAAAGGCTTCCGCTCCCAGTTTTAGTGCCTTTATCCGGTTGGATGTCTCTGTTTTGGCAGCTGTCAGAATGATTACCGGTATTCGCTTGAGTAAATCATTCTCTTTTAACTGACGGCAGGTTTCAAATCCATCCATACCGGGCATAACAAGATCCAGCAGGATGACATCCGGGTTTTCCGCTTTTGCCAGATTAATCCCTTCAGCCCCGGTTTGAACGGAATATATCTTTGAACCTGGAAACGCATCTGAAAGGAGTGCGTTTAAAACAACCAGGTTATCCTTATTGTCATCGATCGCCAAAATTTTTATCATACCGGAATGTTAATTCTAAGGTAATTCTAAAATCCATTTTTTCAAGGTCTCTTCAAAAATGTCACTGCCAACAGGCTTTGAAATATAATCGTCAAAACCATATTTCAGGAAATGCTCCTTGTCGCCTTTCATAGCCCTGGCGGTTACTGCAATCACGGGAACCATCTGCAGTGATTCAATCTGCCGGATTTCTTCCAGTACCATGAAACCATCTTTAACCGGCAGGGAAATATCAAGCAAAATTAAATCAGGTTTGAGGCTTACGGCTTTATCAATCCCATCCTGACCATCGAGGGCAACAATCAGGTTACATCTGTTATCGAGCAAAACCTCGATGGTTTTAACGTTATCGGCATTATCCTCAACGAGTAATATATTTATCCGGCCCTGTTTTGATACCGGAATCGCTGTTTTCGGTAGCTGCTCATCCGGTTGAATTCCACTCCCCAACATATCGCGAATTGAATTCAGCAATTCATCCTTACCTACATCACCCTTTTGAACCAATTGATGTATATTATTGGCAGTCAACCGGTTTAATTCACTCTTATTTAAATACTTGGCAGTTAATATCAAAACAGGGATCCTTGCAGTGGTTTTTGTACTCCGGATATTTTCAAGAACCTCAAAGCCATCCATACCGGGCATCATTAAATCTAATATGATCGCGTCGGGAATAATGGCTTTAACCAGTTCCAATGCCTCCATTCCGGTCCTGGCAACAACAAAATGGTATCCCTGCTCCCCTAGTACCTCTGTTAATTGTATGATTGCAGGTTCGCTGTCCTCAATGATCAGTATATTTTTATCAGTCATATTCAGGTCCGGTACAGCTGCTTTGCCTAATGGCCTGTTTATCGAATTCGAAAACTGATTGTCGGATTTTTGCACCCCTCCCCATCCGGATTTCAATATTGGCAGGATCAGGGTGAAAACTGAGCCCTTGCCGGGTTCGCTGGCTACCTCAATCCGGCCACTTAACAAACGGCTGTATTTATCAGCAATAGCCAGTCCCAATCCGGTACCCTCATGCTTGCGGGAAGCAGTTCCGTCGATCTGGTGAAAATGGTTAAAAATATGCGGCAGCTGATCTGGCGACATGCCGATTCCTGTATCCCTGACTACTATATGCACTTCATTTTCATGAATATGCGATGATATCTCCACGATTCCACTGTCGGTGAATTTAACGGCATTGCCGATAAGATTCTGAAGAATATGATGACACTTTGACCGGTCGGTATAGATCAGCTCAAAATCAGGCTTGATTTTATTAATTGTCTGGATATTCTTTTGCCTGATCTGCATATGCAGGGTATCCAGAATTGACTCAACTGATTCATTCAAAGAAAATTCACTCAGGGAAACTTCCACTTTCCCTGCTTCAATTTTTGACAGGTCAAGAATTTCATTAATCAGGGTCAACAAATTTTTTCCGTTTCTCTCAATTATTTCCAGATAGCTGTATTCGTCTTCCGGAATTTTATCTTTCAGCTTGCGGTTGAGTACTCCAGAGAGTGCTATAACCGCATTTAAGGGGGTTCGCAGTTCGTGGCTCATGCTTGAAAGAAATTCACTCTTCAGCGTGTTGGCCACTTCAATCTGGCGTTTTTGCATTTCCAGCTCGGCATTCTGTTCATGCAATTCTTCTGTCTGGGATTTCAGCTCTTTGGATTGCATCAACAACTCAACATTCTGCTGATCCAGCATTTGGGCATATTCCCGGTTCTTTTGAAAAGCCAGAATACTGCTCAGCCCGGCTGTCAGGTTCTTTTCTGCGATTTTCAACATTTCAAGTGTTTCAACACTGTACACACCCAACGTAGCCAGTGAAACAACTGCAATTATCCTATCATTCAGCAGAATGGGGATATTCAGGATCTCATTGGGTTTGAGAATCCCGGTAACAACCGGGAAAGAAAACAGAGTATCGTCAGATATGTTATTGATGACAACTATTTTCTTTTCCAGTAGTGTTCTTCCAAATTCGCCTTCATAACTATTGGCCGAAAAACTTTTGACCTTATCATTCTGCAATCCTATGGTAAACTTAGGATCATAACAGGAAGTTTCATCGTTAAGCACATAGAGGGCACCATTATTTGATTTTGTGTGAGTAAGCAGTGCGCGCATCAAAGATTTCCCGAATTCACGAAGATCATCCTTACCAAGCATTGAATCGGATATCTCAGTAATTCCGGTTTTAATCACAATTTCTTTCTCAATTCCATCAGCCATCCGGTTAAATGAATCCGCAAGCTGCCCCATCTCATTTGTCGATTCTATTTCACACCGGATTGCATAATTTCCCTGTCGCTGAATCTCAGTTGCATTCCTCAATAGCCGCAGGGGTTTGTTAACTGCAGCCAGAATTGAATATCCAATCAGCATGGTAATAATGAAAATCAAACCAATAATCAACCATAATTGGGCGGTAAGCTGATGTTTTTCAATTTCTGCAGTCCGATAGAAATCAGCGGCCTTCTTCATGGCAAAATCTCTGAGGATATTTATCCTTGAGGTCATCACTGCATTGTAGGCTTCGGCGGCATGAGTTGTCCGGAAGGCTGCCTCTTCAAACTTTCCTTCCTGAACAAGCATGATGGTTGAATCGCGGATTCCCTTCCAGTCACTGAATGCAGAATAGGCACTGTCAACAGTGGATTTGTTACCCAGGTATAAATTATAAACCACCTCAAATTTTTGATAAGCCCGACTTTCCGCCTGATCAATTTGATTGATATACTTTCTCATTTCATAAGGGTCAGCCGATAAAATCACATCCTTCAATGACCGGTGCATGGATACCATACTCGTCTGAATCTCACTGACCGCGTTACTCACCATGAATGGATGATTATATAAATCACTGGTTTTCTGCCAAATGATCTTGGTTTGATAAAATGCCAGCCACCCCATGGTGATCACCATGATCCCTATGGCACCAAAGCCCAGTAAGAGCTTGGTCCGGATTTTTATGTTCGTGAAATTCATAACCTGAATACTAATTTTTTATAAAGATGTTACCCAATGCCGAATACAGGCGGAATCCCCGGAAAGACTTTACAATAGCCTTCTCCGACTGATCCACCATTAAAAACCCCTTATAACCAAGTGCATGATGAAGTTTTTCCAAAATCAGCTCCTGTATTTCCCGTTTGTAATATACCATTAGGTTGCTGCAAACTATCATATCGAATCCACCAAATATTCCGGATGGTGGTGAACTGGTTTTTGAATCCAGCAGATCATACGAGGAAAACTCAATAAACCTTTTCAGCTGCTCTGCAACATGGTAAACCTGCCCCACCTTTGTGAAATAGGATTCCAGGCGCTGAAGACTGACATTGGCAATGGATGCAGGATAAAATGCCCCGGTTCTGGCTTTTTGCAAGGCACCCTCTGAAATATCGGTTGCAAAAACCAGTGGTGGATTCTGCAATTGAAACCTTTGTTTCAATTCATCCCCAATCATGGCCAGCGTATAAGGCTCAGGTCCGTCGGCGCAACCTGCCGACCAGATCCTTACACTCGATGAGCGCGCATTTCCTTGCCGATGGTACAGGGAAGGGAGAATAAATCGCTCAATAATGGAATAGTCCAGAGGATTTCGGAAAAACAAACTGTACGAGATATTGAGGGAATTCAGGAGTGACTCAACCTCTGAATCACTTGAAACTAATAACTTCAAGTATACATCTTCAGATTCAGCCCTGGTTTCAGACATCCTGCGACCAAGCGACTTTTGAAAAAATGAATCAGCATAGCTTGAAATATCACGGCCGGTCAGGTCATGAATGAGTTTCACAATTTCCTGCATCTTTTTACTTATCCTGACTTGAATTGAATATTTTATATTTCTCTGCCTCCCCGGATGCAGATAAAAGCTTATTGACCTCCATTTTCAGTTCTATCATTCTCAACTCCCGGCCGATCATCAGCTGGTTAGATCTTGTCAGTTCCTCCGTTTTCTTTTGAATAGCCTGCTCAGCCCGCTTTCTGTCAGAAATATCAATCACGCTTCCAAAAAATCTTTTTCCACCGATTACACTGCTGTCTGCAATGCATTCAATCCGGTTGAGAATGACATGAATATCCCCGGTTTTTGAAACCAAACGAAATTCATCGTGAGAAGACGATCCGGGATCGAGGCCACTCAATTTACTGGTGATCCAGTCTCTGTCGTCGGGATGAGCTGTAAAAAGCCAGCAACCCTGAGCGGCTAATTCTTCGCAATTATATCCTGAGATTGAAAAGAATGCATCTGAAATCCAATCAACTTCAAAGCCATTATCACCCACTATACAGGAGTAGCTGAAATCAGAGCTTAACCGCGAAATGCACTGGTACCTGATCTTACTTTCCTGTAATAATTTATTACCGGCAACCAGCTCTTCATTTATGGCCGCATACCCTTCATTTAAAGCCGCCAATTCCTTTGTTTTTTCATCCACCAGGTACTGAAGGTGCAACTTCTGGTTGGAGATATATTCATCCTGTTCGAGTTTCTCGAGCGAAACAGCAAGCATCTGGACCGCATTCTGCAACAGGGCCATGAGTTCATCTCCAGGTACCCGTTCACTCTGGATTTCAATAAACCCAAAAGATTTCATGCGGGTACACACATTAAGCGATCCTGATGCATTTTTGAGGCTGCCACCATCCCATTCAAATATATGGTCCGGGAAAATATGGTTCAATCCCTCAATAAACAGCTGAATCACAAGGCCTTTACCTCTGAGCTGCGAAAGATTGGTAGTCATTAGGAATAACTCGTTTGCCGGATTCATCGGGTCAGCTATGTTGTTCAAAATAAGGAGATATATAAACAGCCAGTTTTGATTTGAAAATAAATCGCTCCTTACCCAAAACCGTTTTGTGATTGCGGAAATACTTATTATTCAGTTCTTTTAATGCCAAATTTTTCTAGTTTCAAAAACAGCAGGTCTTTCTTGACCGGCTTGGGAAGAAATTCATCGCAGCCGGCATTAATTGCCATCCTTTCATCGCTGCTAAAAGCATAGGCAGTAATGGCAATAATAGGTAAATCACTTCTGAAGGCTTTAATTTTCCGGGTTGACGTCAGACCATCCATGACTGGCATTTTCAAGTCCATCAGAATCATCTTTATATCCTGATTTTCAATACAATAGTCAACCGCTTCCTTGCCATTTTCTGCTCTTAACAGAGTATATGGCAGTAGTCTCAATAATGATACAAGGTACAGGTAACTCGGCTCATCATCTTCAACAATCAGTATTACTGGAGGATTTCCATTCATATTAAGATTATTAATTGTTATGTAATGCCGTAAAATTCAAGCTTGTTCAATAAAAGCTCCTTCTTCAGCGGCTTTGTTAAATAATCATCGCAGCCGGCATTCAGAGCCCTTTGTTCATCACCGTTCATTGCGTAAGCAGTTATTGCAATGACAAGCAGAGAGGGTTTAATTGCCTTGATTCTTCTTGTAGCTTCAAATCCATCCATTACTGGCATTTTTAAATCCATCAGTACCAGGGAAATCTCCGGTGATTGACAAAGTTTCAAGGCTTCTGTTCCATCAAATGCATGCAGAATTATTGAATTTGTTCTGCGGAGAATGGATTCCAGATATAAAAAGCTTGCGTCATCATCCTCCACAATCAAGATAACCTTTGGCCTTGCTCCTCTATCCATTTGAAAAGATTTTCGTGTATTCTTATATTTAGGATTGGACTTTCATCCGGTCCTGCGTTTAAAAGCGAGAAATTCCAGATGGGAAATTACAATTAAATCTTTACAGCACAAAAGATTAAACCCAAACGTGGGTTAAAAGCTGATTATTTATCAGGTGGCAGCTAAAAACAAGGAGCAAGACCTTTAAACACTCCAGGTCTCCTTAAACAAGTTTCTTGTAATGTATCCTTTTCGGACCCTCATCACCGAGCCTCTTTTTGCGATTTTCTTCATATTCAGTAAAACTGCCCTCGAAATAATAAACCTGTGAATTGCCTTCAAAGGCGAGTATATGGGTGGCAATCCTGTCGAGGAACCAGCGGTCGTGAGAAATAACCACCGCACATCCGGCAAAATTCTCCAACCCCTCCTCCAGAGCACGCAAAGTATTGACATCGATATCGTTCGTGGGCTCATCCAACAATAGCACGTTGGCTTCTGAGCGCAAAGTCATGGCCAGATGCAGCCGGTTTCTTTCCCCGCCGGATAACACGGCGCATTTTTTCTGCTGATCAGCTCCGTTAAAATTGAATCGTGAAACATAGGCGCGGGAATTAACCATTTTACCGCCCATCATGAATTGCTCATTTCCCCCCGAGATCACTTCCCAAACAGATTTTTCCGGATCTATCTCGATATGGGCCTGATCAACATAGCCAAGCTTAACCGTGTCTCCCAGAACAAACTCACCTGAGTCCGATGTTTCCTGACCCATAATCATCCTGAAAAGAGTCGTTTTACCGGCTCCGTTCGGACCGATAATTCCAACAATACCAGCAGGCGGCAATGCAAAGGACAATTTTTCGAAAAGTAATTTATCTCCGTAAGCCTTACTTACTGAAGTTGCTTCCATCACCTTGGTTCCCAGCCGCGGGCCATTGGGAATAAATATTTCGAGTCTTTCTTCCTTCTGTTTGGTATCCTCGTTCAACAATCGTTCATAAGCCCCAATACGCGCTTTCTGCTTTGCGTGCCTGGCAGTAGGGGCCATTCTGACCCATTCGAGCTCACGTTCAAGGGTTTTTCTCCGGCGGCTTTCAGTTTTCTCTTCCATTTGAAGCCGCTTGGTCTTCTGATCCAGCCAGGATGAGTAATTTCCTTTCCAGGGAATTCCTTCTCCACGGTCCAGTTCCAGTATCCAGCCGGCCACATTGTCCAGAAAATACCGGTCATGGGTAACTGCAATAACGGTTCCCTTGTAATTCTGCAAATGCAACTCGAGCCACTGAACGGATTCAGCATCCAGATGGTTTGTGGGTTCATCCAGCAGCAATATGTCGGGTTCACTCAACAGCAGCCTGCACAGGGCAACCCGCCGGCGCTCTCCACCGGAAAGGACTCCCACAATAGCATCCGGCTCCGGACATCTGAGCGCATCCATGGCTCGTTCAAGCCGGTTATCAAGTTCCCAGCCGTTATGATGGTCGATCAGTTCACTTATCTCTCCCTGCCTGGTTATCAAGCGGTTCATCTCATCATCATCCATCGGTTCCAGAAACCGGTTGTTCACTTCTTCATACTCCTTCAGCAGATCCACAATTTCCTGAACGCCCTCTTCAACAACCTGACGAACCGTTTTTTTATCATCGAGTTTTGGCTCCTGCTCCAGCATCCCGATGCTATATCCCCCGGCAAAAACCACTTCACCCTGTATGGCTGAATCGGTACCTGCAATAATATTCAGCAATGTCGACTTTCCGGAACCGTTCAATCCAATGATCCCGATCTTTGCCCCATAATAGAAAGAGAGATATATATCTTTCAATATCTGACGATTAGGAGGAACAACCTTGCCCACTCCAACCATCGAAAAAATAATTTTATAATCTTCTGCCATTTCATTCTTGTTTATTGCAAAGGTATGAATCATACCCGCTTATTCAACATTCATCAAAATTCTCAATCCAACCTTCCATTTGAATATAACAATACCTATTTTGGTTCCAGGAACAACTAATTAAATGTCAAAAAAACTAACCCCGGGAACAACTTGGAAAAGGACCATATTATTGGGAATAAGCATCGTTCCGCTGCTTTCCGGACTATCAGGATTGCTTGGATGGACCATTAACCGGGAATTTTTCACCTCGGTTGGTCAGGGATGGATACCTATGGCGCCCAGCACTGCTCTCCTGTTTATAATGTTCAGTTTGATCTATATCCTGAATCTTAACCGGGCTAACTCCTTGTGGCTGAAGTTCATAACTATTACTACCAGCATCCTGATCATAACCATTGCTTCCACCTTGTTTTTCCTGTCACTTTTCAATATTCAACCTGAAGTTGAGAATCTTGGCTTCGATATGGTATCAGCCTACAATAGCGGTATCGGAAACATGTCACCTGTTGCAGCCCTGCTTTTTAACGTGCTTGGCCTTGCATTCATGACGGACCGGATCTTCAAACAAAGCAATAGCTCAATGGTTATCCGCACAGCCTTGTCTGGCTTTGGCGCCCTGCTTTCCCTGGCATTCGTCACAGGATACCTTGTTGGAAGACCTCTGCTCTACGGGATGGACATAATACCACCTGCTTTTAACACCTCATTGAGTTTTCTGGCACTGAGTGCGGCACTGACCCTGGAATCATTTTTTCATGAAAAGGAATATATCGAAGATGCCGTATCTGCCATAAATGAACGCTTTAAAAATGCCTTCGAACACTCAGCAGAAGGAAAATCAATGATATACATGGATGGAACATTTCAGGCAAACCGTGCATTTGCCGAAATGCTGGGATACTCGGTTGATGAGTTTATCGTGGTAAACTGGAAACCTGCCACACATCCGGATGATCAGAAAATGAGCCAGGACGTAATGGACCGGATGATTAACGAAAAAATTGAATCCGCCCGTTTCGAAAAAAGATATATCCATAAAGATGGCCACGTGGTTTGGGTCGATCTGCAAACTTTTCTTCAACGGGATCCGTCAGGCAAGCCTCTGTATTTTATCACTTCTGCCAGTGATATAAATGCTTCCAAGGCTATGCAGCAACAACTCATCGAAGCCAAGGAACAGGCCGAACGATCGAACCAGCTTAAAGATGCATTCATTGCAAATATGTCGCACGAGATCAGAACACCGCTAAATGCCATACTTGGATTTTCCGACCTTGTTCGTGATGACCTTTTACAGGCAGGGTCCTCAGAGTTTGAATCCTATTTCGAAATCATAAGGACTTCGGGAATCCGGTTAATGAGGACTGTTGATATGATATTGAATGTTTCCAGGCTTCAGGTGGGCGCATACGAAGTGCGTCGCGTTAAAATAAATCTGGTTAAAATGATCAATGATCTGGTTGCCGAATACAGGCTGCCGGTAACCAATAAGGGACTTTCCATTGAATTTCAGAACCAGCTGGATAATCCTGAAATCATGGCAGATGAATACTGCATTATTCATGCAATCTCCAACCTGATCGACAATGCCGTGAAATATACCCAGAGAGGCAGCATTTTACTCACACTTTATCATTCCGGAGATTCTACCATTTGTCTTGATGTAAGTGATACCGGTATCGGAATATCAGAAGATTTCCTGAAACAGATCTTCCATCCCTTTTCACAGGAGGAGAACTCCTTTACCCGCCAGTTTGAAGGGATCGGGCTTGGACTGTCAATTGCCCACAAAATGCTCGCCGTTACCGGTTCCGTGCTGAACGTGAAAAGCCGGAAAGGCGTTGGAACCACCTTCACAATTACCTTTCACGGGTAAAACCCAAATTAACGATCAAAAACACCGGGCTACCGGTAGAATATCCATTCCATTTGTTTATATTATTGTCGTTATTATGTTTATATTTTAATCAATCGATGGACCGGACGGTAGTGCATATGGATCTCGATACCTTCTTCGTGTCGGTGGAACGGCTGATGAACAGCAGCCTGCAGGGCAAGCCCGTGATCATCGGGGGCATGTCGGACCGCGGCGTGGTGGCCAGCTGCAGCTACGAGGCCCGCTCGTACGGCGTTCATTCAGCCATGCCCATGAAGATGGCCAAACAGATGTGCAGCGACGGCATCTATATCCGCGGCGATATGGAAACATACAGCAAACACTCCCGCATTGTTACCGATATCATTGCCGATTCGGCCCCGGTATACGAAAAAGCCTCGATCGATGAGCATTATCTGGATATCACGGGGATGGACCGCTTTTTCGGCTCCCTGAAATGGACGCATGAGCTGCGTCAGCGGATCATCAGGGAAACAGGTCTGCCCATATCCTTCGGATTATCAATTAATAAAACTGTTTCCAAGATTGCCACCGGAATTGCAAAGCCGAATGGAGAGAAAGAGGTGCCCGAGCCCGAAGTGCATAATTTCCTGGCTCCCCTGTCGATTCAGAAGATACCGATGCTGGGCCCCAAAACATACCAGCTGCTCCGGTCGATGGGCGTACTCACCATCCATACCCTTAGCGAGATTCCGCCGGAAATGATGGAGCAGGTGCTGGGCAAAAATGGCATCATCATCTGGAAAAAGGCCAACGGCATCGATCCTACCCCCGTGGAACCCTACTGGGAACAGAAAAGCATCAGCTCAGAAAGCACCTATGAGCAGGACACCACAGATGTCCAGGACCTTAACCGCAAGCTCATCACCATGGTGGAGAAAATCGCTTTCGAACTGCGCAAGCAGGAAAAACTCACCGCCTGCGTTACCGTAAAAATCCGGTATGCCAACTTCGATACCCACACGCTGCAGAAACGGATCCCCTATACCAGCTTCGACCATGTGCTGATCCCGATCGTACAGGAACTGTTCAAACGATTGTATTCCAGGAGGATGCTTGTTCGCCTGATCGGTGTCCGCTTCAGCGAACTCGTCCACGGCACCCAGCAGCTCAACCTCTTCGAGGACACCCCCGAGTCAGTTAACCTGTATCTGGCCATGGATAAGCTGAGGATGAGGTATGGGAGCGACGCGGTGAAACGCGGCATCGGAATAAATAAATATCTCTCTACTCCCTCTTGAACTCCTCAATCAGCATAGTGAGATTCCGTACCAGCGGACGCGATTTTTTACGCCAGATCAGGTAACCTACCAGATAGGAAATCGCCATGATCGTAAAATATCCGACCTGGACCACCAGGATAGTGGTCAAACGGGTCCAGTTTGCCGGCCATGTTTGATCAGCCAGCGCCCAGGTTACCACCACGTCACAGGTTATTACAATAAAAATAATAAACCATATCTTTCCGGGCTTCAGCAGTTTATGACGCTCACGGGCATCTTCCAGCATTTTCAGTACAGGTGCGGTATAATCAGCCTCATAGGTTTTCCGGTAATGGTGCCGGAAGAAAAAGGCTGCAACTAAAAACATGAAAACATAAAGAACCCCCTGAAGCCGGTTCTCCAAAGTCAGTTCCGGGTCCGGATTCAGGATCATCAGCCCCAGATAAAATACTGCAAATACCAGGTAGAAAACAAACATGCGGAACATGAGTTTCTTGTTCTTGGTATCCAGGCGCTTCAATTGATCAACTACCTGATCGAGATGCGGAGTTTCACCCTCCGGATAGATTTTTTCCTTAAATGTCATACTGCCCTCCTTTCACTTTTTCACGGAGATCTTCCTTGATACGATGGATCTTAACCCTGACATTGCTCTCCGTAATCCCTACGATTTCTGCAATCTCTTTCGTACTCAACTCTTCCAGAACAAGCGACATGATAATTTTGTCAACCACCGAAAGCCCGTTGATCAGATCCGACATCAAGTCGAGCTGCTTTTCGTGAACTTCCTTTCCATCCCCATCGTCACCCACCAGGTTGGCGGCTTTTCCATCATCCAGATAGGTGTTGAAATTGAGATACTTATTCTTTTTGTTTACAAAAGAAAGAGCGGTATTAACCGCGATCCGGTAAACCCAGGTGGATAGCTGTGCATCCCCGCGGAATTTCTCCAAACCCTTCCAAACATTAATAAGTATCTCCTGATAAAGATCTTCCGAATCCGCTGAAATACCGGCATAATAGCGGCATACCGACCGGATCCGGCTTTGGTTCTCTTCGATGATTTCCTTGTACTGCTTGTCCTTGCTGTTCATGTCGATTTTCCGTTCAGCAGTTTGACTGTATTCAGATGGTAATGTTACAAAAGAAATGGGCACCCTCAAAAAAGATAAGATACACAGGCCCCCCATCCGATATTCAATTTAACTTCTTATATTATAATCTATAATTTGTTTATAATTTAATCATTTTTAAAGAGACGCGATGATGCGCCTCTGCATTACAATTATGTACCTGAACTGCCATAGCTACTTTAGTCTCCGCTACGGAACGCTCCCGATAGATGAACTCGTGGAAGAAGCCCTGAAAACCGGGGTTACGGCCCTGACGTTGACCGACATCAATAACTCCACAGGAGTGCCCGACTTCATAAAGGCCTGCAGGAGAGCAGGAATCAAGCCAATAACCGGGATTGAATTCCGGACGGATGACCAGCTGAGGTATGTCGGAATTGCCCGCAACCGTGAGGGAATGCGAGAGCTCAACGACCTGCTTACGCAACGAAATATCTCCGGCAATCCCCTGCCCGACCGGCCGGAAAACCTCGATAACTGCTTTATCGTTTACCATTTGGCAGGTTATCCTAAAGCAAGGCTTCGCGAGAATGAATGGGTGGGTATCCGTATGCGTGAAACCCGCAGGCTCCTCAGTTCTGAATTCAAATCCAATCAATCTAAACTGCTGCTGATGCACCCGGTTACTTTTGCCGACACGGGCGGGTATCAACTTCATCGAAACCTTCGGGCAATAGATCATAACACATTACTATCCAAGCTCAACGGAAATCAGATTGCCGATGCCGGCGAACGGTTCTGGCCGGTTCATGAACTAAAGGCAGCACTCTCCGACTATCCCCGGATCATCCAGAATACCCTGCAGGTTATCTCTCAGTGTGAGGCTGAGTTTGATTTCACCACAGTCAAAAATAAACAGGCCTTCACCGGTAACAGCCGCGACGATTACCATCTGCTCTCCAAACTGGCTATGGACGGCGTGAAGCACCGCTATGGTAAAAACAATGCCGAGGCTATACAACGGGTTCAGAAAGAGCTTGATATCATTGCCCGTCTTGGCTTCTCAGCCTATTTTCTGATCACCTGGGATATTATCCGATACTCCATGTCACGGGGATTCCACCACGTAGGCCGTGGTTCCGGCGCTAATTCAGTAGTTGCCTATTGCCTGAAAATCACCGATGTGGATCCCATTGACCTTAACCTTTACTTTGAACGCTTTATCAATCCCCGTCGTACCAGTCCCCCTGATTTCGATATCGATTATTCCTGGAAGGACCGGGATGAAGTGCAGGACTATATATTCAAGCGATATGGATACCTGCATACCGCCCTGCTGGGTACCATGTCAACCTTCCGCGGCAAATCCATCATCCGCGAACTGGGCAAGGTTTATGGCCTGCCTAAAGCCGAGATCGACCGCCTCATCGATGAACCCGATAACCCGCTGAACAAAACGGAGATCATTGATCATATCCGGGAAATCGGACTGAAAATGACTGATTACCCTAATCTTCGCAGCATTCATGCAGGCGGAATCCTGATATCTGAAGAACCGATCACCTACTTCACCGCACTCGACATGCCGCCCAAAGGATTTCCCACCACCCAGTGGGATATGTATGTAGCCGAAGATATCGGGTTCGAAAAGCTCGATATCCTCAGCCAGCGGGGCATCGGACATATCCATGAAGCCGTTGAAATCATCCGCGAAAACCGCGGGGTCAGTATCGATATTCACCAGGTTGAAAAATTCAAAAAAGATGAACAGGTAAAAAAACTACTCAAAATCGGCGAAACCAATGGCTGCTTTTACATCGAAAGTCCGGCTATGCGCGGTCTGCTGAAGAAACTCCGCTGCGATGATTATCTGACCCTGGTGGCAGCCAGCTCCATTATCCGGCCGGGAGTATCAAGTTCAGGTATGATGCGCGAGTATATCTACCGCTTTAATAACCCCGGAAAATTCACCTACCTGCACCCGGTCATGGAGGAACAGCTGAAAGAAACCTACGGTGTGATGGTGTATCAGGAAGATGTGCTGAAAGTCTGCCACCACTTCGCAGGCCTCGACCTGGGCGATGCCGATGTTCTGCGCCGTGCCATGAGCGGCAAATACCGCTCAAAGGATGAATTTCAGCGCATAGTCAATAAATTTTTTGAGAACTGCAAGGAAAAAGGATATCCTGAGGAGGTAACCCGCGAAGTATGGCGCCAGATCGAATCGTTTGCCGCCTATTCCTTCTCCAAGGCCCATTCCGCAAGCTATGCCGTTGAAAGCTACCAGAGCCTGTACCTCAAAGCCTATTTTCCGAAAGAATTCATGGTGGCGGTGCTGAATAACTTCGGAGGATTCTATTCGGCCTGGGTATATATTAACGAAGCCCGCCGGTGGGGAGCCATCATACATACCCCTTGCGTGAACCACTCCGGTCAGCTCACCCGGATCATCGGAAAAGATATTTACCTCGGATTTGGCTACGTGAATGACATGGAACAGGAATTGGGCAACCAAATCGCAAATGAAAGAAAGGAAAACGGGGAATTCAGCGACCTGGAAGATTTTGTAAGCCGCATAAAGATTGGCATTCAGCAGCTAATCCTGCTGATCAGGGTTAATGCTCTCGGATTTACCGGAAAAACGAAATCCACCCTTCTGTGGGAAGCTCACATGCTTTTAGGGAAAAAAGACTCAAAGGAGCTCCAGAACCGGCTGTTTGAATTGCCGCGCAAAAGGTTCATGCTGCCTGATCTTGAACGTAACCGTCTTGAAGATGCTTACGACGAAATCGAACTTTTTGGATTTCCGGTCACCTGCTCCTACTTCGACCTGCTCAGAACCACCTTCCGGGGTGAAATCAAAGCCCGCGACCTGTCGGCGCATGTTGGCCGGCAAGTTCGGATGGTCGGACAACTCGTGGTGATTAAATACGTTCGGACCATCAAACGCGAATTGATGCATTTTGGCTGCTTCCTCGATGACACAGGCGAGTTCTTCGACACCGTCCACTTCCCGCAAAGCCTCAGGCTCTACCCATTTAAAGGATATGGCGTATACCTTATCCTGGGTAAAGTTGTGGAAGAGTTCGGCTTCGCATCAGTCGAAGTGGAGAAAATGGCCAAATTGCCAGTCAGGAATCTCGACGACAAAGGCGCTCTGCCTGAACTCAGAATCCAGCAG
Organism: uncultured Bacteroidota bacterium; assembly: GCA_942493265.1. Taxonomy (GTDB): domain Bacteria; phylum Bacteroidota; class Bacteroidia; order Bacteroidales; family UBA12481; genus UBA12481. The sequence goes on along the minus strand of OW818688.1, from coordinate 3,577,555 downwards.
GGATATAACCCGTTTGAACAGTACAGCTCCCTGTAGAATAAAATCAACAAAATGACAGGTCATAAATCCGGCTATATAATCTGCCAACTCATTATCTTTATCAATTCTAAAGTTAATACCTCTGATGCAGTTTAAGTTTTTTCAGGATCTGAAGCGCAAGGATCATAAGCCCGGTTTCGGCGGACTCGAAATATTCAAATATATCGGTCCGGGGCTCCTGGTTACAGTCGGATTTATCGATCCCGGCAACTGGGCCTCAAACCTGGCTGCCGGTGCCGGTTATGGGTACATCCTGCTTTGGATGGTCACTTTATCAACTATCATGCTGATCATCCTTCAGCATAATGTCGCTCATCTGGGTATCGCAACCGGATTATGCCTGTCGGAGGCTGCCACCACCTTCCTTAAACCACGATACTCAAAGTTGATTCTCGGATCCGCTATGATGGCATCAATATCAACTTCTCTAGCTGAAATCCTCGGTGGCGCTATCGCACTCAACATGCTCTTCCATATCCCGATTAAGGCAGGAGCCCTGATGGTCCTTGCATTTGTATCCATCATGCTGCTTTCCAACTCTTATCGCCTGATCGAAAAATGGATAATCGCTTTCGTTTCCATAATCGGACTCTCATTCATTTATGAACTCAGCCTGGTTCAGATTGATTGGGGCCAGGCCACCATGGCATGGATTACCCCATCCTTTCCGCAAGGTTCCATGATCATCATCATGAGCGTTCTGGGTGCTGTTGTTATGCCGCATAACCTTTTCCTTCATTCCGAGGTGATCCAGAGCCGTCAATGGAACCTGAAAGATGAAAAAATAATCAAGAAACAACTTGATTATGAGCTTTTTGACACTCTTTTCTCAATGATTGTCGGTTGGGCGATCAATAGTGCCATGATCCTGCTCGCAGCAGCCACCTTCTTTAAAACTAAAACCCCTGTGACTGAATTGCAGCAGGCACATCAGATTCTGGAACCTTTGCTGGGCGGACAAGCTGCCATTATTTTCGCTGTGGCATTATTGTTTGCCGGTATTGCCTCAACCATAACATCTGGGATGGCTGCCGGATCCATTTTTGCAGGCATGTACAAGGAACCGTATGACATCAAGGATAACCATTCCAAATTGGGCGTCATCATATCTTTAGTCATAGCCACTATGATCATATTTGTGATATCCAATCCTTTCAAAGGCCTGATCTTTTCCCAGATGCTGTTGAGCATGCAGCTGCCATTTACCATCTTTCTGCAGGTATATCTCACTTCTTCAGAAAAGGTTATGGGGAAATACAAAAATACCCCCGTCACCAGATTTACCCTTTATAGTGTAGGAGCAATCGTAACCGCCCTGAATATCGGACTCCTGATCAGCTTTTTTTTCTGATATATAATATTTACCTGTGTTAATCAGTGCTCCAATAATTAGTACTTGGTACTTCCTCTTTTTATCCTATTTTTAACTTATTAATTATTAAGTCTATGAAAGGAACTCAAACTGAAAAGAACCTCCTGAAGGCATTTGCCGGAGAATCGCAAGCCAAAAACCGATATGAGTTTTTTGCAAAAGTTGCAAAAAAAGAGGGCTATGAGCAGATCGCAGCCCTGTTTGAGGAAACTGCTGAGAATGAACAATCTCATGCCAAACAGTTTTTCAGATTTCTGGGGGGTGGCCCTCTTGAGATTACTGCCACCTATCCGGCAGGAACAATTGGTACCACTGCTGAAAATCTGAGAGCTGCGGCAATTGGGGAAAACGAGGAATGGACCGTTTTATATCCTGAATTTGAGCGTATTGCCCGTGAGGAAGGATTTAAGGAGGTGGCCAATATATTCAAACTGATAGCCAAAATTGAGGCTGAACATGAAAAACGATTCAAAATCCTGCTGGAAAATATTGAAACCGGGAAAGTGTTTGAACGCGACGAAAAAGTCCGCTGGAAATGCCGCAAATGCGGCTATGTGCATGAAGGAACAAAACCTTTGGAAAACTGTCCGGCCTGCAATCATCCTAAAAGCTATTTTGAAATAAAAGAATCTAACTATTAGTGTTATGAAAATCCTCCTGACCGGTGCAACCGGCTATATCGGACGAAGATTACTGCCGGCACTGCTTGAAAATGGCCATCAGGTCGTTTGCTGCGTAAGGGCAGGTACCCGGTTTCTGGCAGATTACAAACACCCAAATCTGACCACCATGGAGGTGGATTTTCTTAAAGCGGAGGACCTGAAAAAACTGCCTGTGGATATCGATATTGCTTATTTCCTGATGCATTCCATGAATGTTTCAACCAGGAACTTTGAAAATCTGGAAAAATGCATTGCCATAAACTTCGTTCAATATATTAACGCTACCCAAGCCAGGCAAATTATTTATCTGAGCGGGCTGGTGCCTTCATCAGGCGAGCTGTCATCTCACCTCAAGTCCCGCTGGGAAGTTGAAAAAATTCTCAGTCTCAGTAAAATCCCGGCCACTATCCTGCGTGCCGGAATTGTTGTCGGATCAGGAAGCGCATCTTTTGAGATCATTCGCGATCTCTCTGAAAAACTTCCGTTTATGATCGCACCCGGTTGGTTGAACAACCGATGCCAGCCAATCGGAATCAGAAATGTTATCCAGTACCTGATCGGAACCTTGGGAAATCTGGCTTGCTTCGGTAAAACATATGATATCGGCGGACCTGATATCCTCACCTATAAGGAAATGCTGCAGGGTTATGCCAAAGTAAGAAACCTGAAGCGAAGGATTGTCACTCTTCCTGTTATAACTCCCAAATTATCATCTTATTGGCTATTCTTTGTCACCACAACATCATACAAGTTGGCGGCAAATCTCGTTGAAAGCATGAAATCGGATCTGATTTGCCAGAATAATGACCTTGAAGTACTTTTGGGCATTGAATCTATCCCTTACGAACAGGCGATCATCATGGCATTCGCTAAAATTGAACAGAATCTGGTCCTGTCAAGCTGGAAAGATGCCCTGAACGATCCAGGTCTATTTAAAAGAATGACCGGATTTATTGAAGTTCCCAAGTTTGGCACCTTCAGGAATGAACATATCGTAAATATCGGAACAGATTACCAAACCACATTGAACAATATTTGGGCTTTGGGTGGAGAAAGCGGATACTACTATGCCAATTGGATCTGGCAGATACGTGGATTTATCGACCGTCTGGTTGGTGGAGTCGGATTACGTCGCGGCAGAACTCATCCCTGGCAGATACACTCAGGAGATGCACTGGATTTCTGGCGGGTATTGATAGCTGACCAAACCGGCAAGCGATTATTGTTGTTTGCCGAAATGAAGGTTCCCGGAGAAGCCTGGCTGGAATTCAGCATTCAGGAATGCAAAAACGGTTTTGAACTGCACCAGAATGCCACTTTCCGCCCCAGTGGAATATCAGGTCGGCTTTATTGGTATTTGTTATTTCCTATTCACGCTTTAATTTTTGTGAATATGGCTAAAAGGATTACCTGGAAGCAGGATACTACACTTTAACCGGATCCGGAAAGCTTAAGATAAAAGTTGCACCAAAATCCTTCATGCTTTCAACACGGATCGTGCCACCGGACAATTGAACGAACTTTTTTGTGAGTGACAATCCCAGACCGGTACCTTCATAATTCCTTTTCATTCCCTCACTCACCTGTTTAAAGTCCTCAAAAATAGAATCAAAGTATTTTTCGGGTATCCCGATGCCTGTATCCGCCACCCTGATTGTTCCAAAACGCCTGCCGTTTAATAGCTCCTCCCCGGTGGAAATGGTGATCCCACCCTGATTGGTAAACTTAATGGCATTGCTGATCAGGTTGGTCAGCGAATTCCGAAAAAGCTGATCATCCAATCTGAGTACCAAATGTGGTCCACCATGCTGACGTTCAATGAATAACCCTTTTTTCTTTGCGGTAGCCGAAAAGAGAAATATCACATCATCAATTGCCTGATTGACATTGACACTCTCAATCATAAGATCCAGTTTACCCGATTCCACACGCGAAAGATCAAGAATCTGGCTTAGTGTTTGAAGCAAACGGTTTCCACTTGAAAGAATAATATCAGAATATCTCTGAATAACAGGATCTTCAAATTCCGAATGGAGAAGCTCTGCAAAACCAAGTATCCCGTTCAGCGGTGTCCTGATTTCGTGACTCATATTAGCCAGGAAAGTTGATTTAACCCGACTGGCCTCTTCAGCACGATCACGGGCGGCTATCAATTCCTCATTGGCTTGTTTTCGCTTGATAACGCTGGCAAATATCTGACTCAGTACCTTCAGCAGCGAAATCTCATCCTTATTCCAGGTCCTGAGTTCTTTCACCGAATCAAAACCAACAAGCCCGAACAGCTCCCCGGCAATTTCTATCGGAACCACAATCAAAGACTTAATTCCCTGGGGTTCCAGAATATCCCGTTCCGATTTCAATTCATCCGGCAAGGCAGAAAGATCAGGGATATATACGATCTCTGAATTTCTGAACTTATTCATAAAGCTGGGCAGTTGATCCATTGGAATGGATTGCAAATTATCAATCTCTGGTCCCACTCCGCCAGAGCACCACTCATGCGTGTTACTCATGGTCCTTTTCTCAAAATCGAATCTGAAAATATATGCCCGGTCAACCTCACAATAAGATCCCAGACTCTTTAAAGCTCTGTTGAAGGTTTCATCAATTTCATCAATCTCCGGATTGAGAAAATCCAGTTCAAGAGTCATCAGAATATTCTCAAACTCTTCACGATATTTGATTGTCCGGTCGGCCTGCGACCTTTCCGTAAAATCCTCTACAATACCCACTCCACCTCGTATTTGGCCGTCTTTGGAGGCAATCGGAGCAAAAAAACCACGTACCGGCGTCACCTTTAAGGCTGTAACAGAATGATATTCATCCTCATAATACCCAATCTCCCCTCTCAGGGAATTTGAAATTGCCTTAACCATTTCAGTATCCGGCAAATTCATCATATTCAAACCTATCAGAATTTCATGCGACGACCCGATAAGCTTTACAAAAGCACTGTTGCAGGTTGTTATCTTTCCAGAATTGTCATATTGCAACATCCCAACCGGGGTATTCTCAAAGATCAGCCGGTATTTTTCTTCACTTTCCCGAAGGTTTTCAAGCAAAAATACCTGGTCTGTGATTTCATGCATGGCCAGGATAGTTCCAAGACGTTGATTTTTTGCAGAATCAACAGTAGTATTGTTCAGCACAAAAGATCGCCTGACATTATCAATTATTATTTTGGCTTGAATTCTCTGATTATCAGGACCCTCGATTAACTGTTTTATCTCCGGATAGCTTGCGAAAACTTCTTGGGACGACGTTCCGATCGAGTTATGGTTCAAAGATTTAAATAAACCAGAGGCGGACCGGTTAAAATCAATCAGGTTTTTATGATTATCGAAGATGAAAACAGCATCGCTGAAGGACTGATATACGGAATTTCGTGCTTTCGGAAGCAGGAAAACCATGTAATTTCCAAATACCCCCCAGGCAAACAACGGCGCAGTCAGAACAAATCCTAACGGACTGATGTCGAGTCCACCTGATAGTCCGGCCTGATAAATCAAATGAGCGATCCAGGGCCCCATAAGGCCGCTGATAAGAATCCACGACTGTGCCTGTTCTGCTTTTTCCTTCCGCAATTTTCTTAAAAAAAGAATCAGGCAGCATACTAAAACCAAATTGAGATAGATGATATTCACGTAATACCACGGACCCTTTTTGATCGCCAGTTCATAATAATTATGGACCGCACTTACCTCGCCTATATCAAGATAAAATAAGTGATGCAATGAGTTGGTAAAATATAGCAGTAAAGTAATGGCAGGAATGAAAAAAACTACCTGTAACAGTCTGTTTTTCAACCACCTGTCATTTCCTGTCAGTCGTATTGCCAACAGTAGACATAAGGCTGGAATAGTGGAGATCCCAATATATTCAATCTTTAACCAGAAAAGGATGCCTTCCCTGGAATCAGAAAGTAACTCCATGCCAAAACCGGCAATGTAAAAGGTTATGGCAACCATCAGAAGGCTGAAATCCAAACCGCCCCGAACCTTAAGGTTTGTCAGTGCATACACTGCCAGTCCGCCGGTTAAGGTTGCAACAATGAACAGAGCCAGGCTTATTAACGGAATTTCAACCATGAATAGTGAAAAGATTAAAACTAATACATTTTCATCAACTTTTTGTTTGCCTCACCGTGAAATCCCTATTTTTAGATTTTCATAAAAGCATGAACAAAAGGGAAATAATACGGTTGTCACTGGAGGGTGGAATTCCGCCATATGTTCCATGGTCCTTTAAATTTACTCAGGAACCTGCTGATTTACTACGTATTTATTATAAAACTCAGGATCTGGACCTTCCTTTGGGAAACCATATCTTAAATCTGGGCAGTGATATCGGTTTTTTCGAGGAACTACCTGAAAACAGGTTTCGCGATTCTTTTGGAGTGGTTTGGGATCGTTCCATTGATAAGGATATCGGCATACCTGTTGAATGCGTACTGAAAGAGGCTGATTTTGCCGGATATCAGTTCCCTGATCCGGAGAATCCGCGTTTCTATCAAAATATCGTTTTGGAAATCACCCTGAAACCAGATCTTTTCAGGGTTTATCAAATTGGATTCAGCCTATTTGAAAGAGCATGGACGCTCAGGGGAATGGAAAACCTGTTAATGGATTTCTATCTGAATCCGGATTTCGTTCATGAATTACTGGGTCGAATTGCGGACTACAATCTCATCCAGATCGAAAAAGCGCTTTCCTATGATATTGATGCAGTGTATTTTGGAGATGATTGGGGACAGCAGCACGGCCTTATAATGGGATATGACCTTTGGAAGGAGTTTATATATCCGCAATTGCTGCGCATGTATAGCCGGGTTAGAAAGGCAAACAGGTTTGTAATGATCCACAGCTGTGGCGATGTTGACGAGCTTTTTCCGGATTTGATCACTGCCGGGGTCAACTGCTTTAATCCCTTCCAGCCTGAGGTCATGGATATCAGTTCACTTATTCCTCAATACCGCAAAAGTTTATGTTTTCACGGCGGACTCTCCATTCAGAAGATTCTTCCTTTTGGGACCAGGGAGGAAGTTATTGAGGAAACGCGCAGGCTGATCAGTCTGGGTCAAAACGGAGGGCTTATCCTTTCACCTTCGCATTCGGTTGAAAGCGATACTCCGTTTGAAAATATCCTGGCATTCATTCAAACCGTTCAGGGCCAGCCAGAATTCTGCCTGGCTGATTAAAACAACCTCCACCCTATTGAACAATAAAACAGATTATTGCGCAGATTGAAATCATCGAGCGACCGGATAGTCAGGAAACTGTCCAGGCCAAATTCATAACCGACATCAAAAGTGAGCATCAGTACATCCAAACCTGCGCCGATTTGCGCCGACCAGACAGCATCCCTGAAATCATCCCGGGTAATCCTTGAGGTTCGGTCGAAACCATTGATTGACAAGGTGTACTCTTTATCCAATAAATAAGATGCAACCGGTCCTCCCCATATTCTGAACCGAATCAGTTTTAGGTCGAGCAATTTGTAACCAACCAAAAGTGGCACATCAATGGTCTGAAGCTTAACGCTCTGGCTCACATTCAAGGTACTTGCAGGATCAAACGGATCACCGAATGAGGTTTCCAGCGCACCACGTTTGATACTAAAATATACCTCAGGCTGAACATAGAATTTCTTCAGGTAAAGACTCATGAAAAATCCACCCTGAAAACCGCTCTGACAATCTTTAACATATTGAGTATAATCTGTAGTCAGCCGATCGGAGTTCCATCCAAATTTTGGCCCGAAACTAAACGGCCCCTGAGCAAACATGCTAATAGGAAGTATGCCCAGTAGAATTGCCACAATGATCTTTTTCATACTCTGCAAATTTTGTTTAACGAAAAAACATCTATGTTAATCGGTTAATCCTGAAATCTGAAAACCAGCCCTGATACTCTCAAAAGGAAAATCCCTGATACCTTTCTCGTATCCGAAAACCAGAGCGGCAGCTCCCATCTTTACGCCAAAATCAATCCTGTATACCAAAGGTTGATCTCCATTTTTCATATAACCTGAATAGCCACACAAAGCTTGATTCACATAAAAATCTTTGAAATCAAAGTCTATGCCACCTCCATATAATAACGCATCATTTTGCGGATAATTATCAAGATTGGTTTGCCAGGCATAAAAACCCAATTCTGCATACCATCTTACATGCCTGAAGAAACCGTTGTCCTTACCATAAGAATCACCTATTGAAGCATCAAAATAGTACCCGGGTGTATCCGTGTGCCTGGCATAACTCCGGCTTGTTCCGCTGGCTGTTCTGCACGACATCGCTATAGAAAAATCAGGCAAAAAAGCGTGCCTGCGTATAATTTGTACCATGGTGCCAAAATAGATGTCACCGAAGGAATGCCCGCTGGCAGAGATCCCGCTGATGGTGCGCCGCGTTCGGCTGATGGCCGAATCCATATCATAAAACTCAAATGGGACATATTTAAATTCCAAACCTATCCGGCCTTTCGCGACTGGAACAATCAAATGGGTTTTAATATCGTGGGTTTCATCCCCCACTCCATAATAATACTCATAAACACCTGACCAATAGAACTTTTCCGGAACACTGGCTTTATGTATAACCGGTACGGGCAAGGCATTCGGACCTAAAAATCCCGGTGAAGAAATCTGATATCTTGACCAGTGTGTAACACCATCCCAATGTGTATAAGGATCGGGTGGGAAATATTTATTCTGGCCGGATAATCCGATAACAGGCAACAAAAGAATGATCAATAACAGGTTAAGAGTTTTTCCCTTCATATTTCTCAGCTGGGTAAAAGTGTAAAGATACCGCCTTCATGGTAATTTATGTATTTTTGACCTTAATTAAAACTGTATGTCTTCCAATATTCCCTTAGCTGAACGGATGAGACCTCAAAAACTTGAGGATTATGTTGGCCAGGAACATTTGGTTGGCGAGAAATCAATTCTAAGGAATGTTATAACATCCGGATCCCTGCCATCTTTTATTCTCTGGGGTCCTCCAGGCGTTGGAAAAACTACTCTTGCCCGGATCATTGCCAATCACCTTAACCGCCCATTTTATACGTTAAGTGCCATAAATTCAGGAGTTAAGGATATCCGTGAAGTGATCGAAAAAGCACAAAAATCAAGGTTCTTTGATTCCCCGTCTCCGGTGCTTTTTATTGATGAGATTCATCGTTTCAGCAAATCCCAGCAGGATTCATTATTAGCCGCGGTGGAACAGGGTATTGTTACGCTCATTGGGGCAACTACTGAAAATCCTTCCTTTGAGGTCATTTCCCCGCTTTTGAGCAGATGCCAGGTTTATGTTTTGAAGCCACTTGAAAAGTCACATCTCGAGGAACTTTTGAAACGATCGATCGCCGAAGATTTTGACCTACGAAACCGAAAAATTGAACTCGCTGAAACAGAAGCACTTCTTCGCTTTTCAGGGGGTGATGCCCGAAAATTATTCAATGTACTGGAATTGGTCGTCCAATCAACTCCGTCCGACCCGATAATCCTGACCAACGAAAGTGTTACCCGCAGGATTCAGGAAAACATTGCCCTGTATGATAAGAATGGTGAACTTCATTATGACATTATTTCTGCCTTTATTAAATCCTTGAGGGGATCCGATCCCAATGCAGCGGTATATTGGCTCGCCCGCATGATTGAAGGCGGTGAAAAACCGGAATTTATCGCCCGGCGATTATTGATTTTCGCATCTGAAGATGTAGGTCTGGCAAATCCGAATGCCTTGCTGCTGGCAAACGCATGTTTTGATGCAGTACATAAAATCGGCTGGCCCGAAAGTCGCATCATCCTTTCTGAGGCAGCCGTTTACCTGGCAACCTGCCCAAAAAGCAATTCAACCTATAAAGCGATAGGAATGGCACAGGAGATAATTGCCCAATCCGGTGATCTTCCCGTTCCACTGCATCTGAGAAATGCCCCAACCAAACTGATGAAGGATCTGGGTTACGGCAAAGATTATCAATACCCCCATGATCATAACGGACGTTTTGTTGATGATGATTACCTTCCCGAAAAAATCAAGGGAACACAATTCTGGTCACCTGCAGAAAACCAGAGGGAAATGGAAATCCGTGAAAGAATGCGAAAACTTTGGGGCAATCGCTATGATTACTGATACAGATACCTAAAATTCAACTCATTATGAATCCAACAATAACTCCAGATATTCCATTACTGTCATCAACAGATAAGAACAGTTTCCTTTTGATCGCAGGCCCATGCGTGATCGAAAACAGAGATGTCGTGTTTGAAATCGCCGGAACACTAAAGGAGATTACCACAAAACTGGGAATTCCCCTGGTTTTTAAAGCCAGTTACCGCAAAGCCAATCGAACCAGAAGTGATTCATTCACAGGAATCGGCGATATTCAGGCGCTGGAAATTCTTGCAGATATTCGCACGCATTTTGGAATTCCGGTAATCACTGACGTTCACGAATCCGCCGAAGTTGAAATGGCTGCAAAATATGTTGACGTACTGCAGATCCCTGCTTTTCTCTGCAGGCAAACCGATTTGATTCATGCAGCAGCCAGGTCAGGGAAATGGGTAAACATCAAGAAAGGACAGTTTTTGTCACCCGAATCCATGCGTTTTGGTATCGATAAAATCCTTGAAACCGGAAACAGGAATATCTTGATTACAGAGAGAGGTTCTTCATTTGGCTACGGCGACCTGGTTGTTGATTTCCGGTCAATCCCGGTTATGAAGCAGTGGAACTTCCCGGTTATTCTCGATATAACCCATAGCCTCCAGCAACCGAATCAGCCGGGCGGAGTAACAGGCGGTCAGCCTGCTATGATTGAAACCATTGCCCGTGCTGGAATTGCCGCCGGGGTTAACGGAATATTCATGGAAACCCATCCTGATCCGGCCGTTGCATTATCCGATGGAGCCAATATGCTTAAACTTTCAAAAGCGGAGGGGCTTCTCTCCAACCTATTGGAAATCTATCAATTAATCCACAGACTGGATACCGTAGCCCTTTGATCTCATGAAACGCACCCCTATTTACTTTTTATTTATCATCCTTTCGTTTTATCAGGGATTCGGACAAACCGTATCGGAGATCCTTGCAAAGCATGAACTTGCCAGCGGATTAAATTCCAGGAAAAGAATTAAAACCCTGACATCGATCGGCAAGATTACCCAGATGGGTAATACCCTGCCAATCAGCATTATTCAAAAACGACCAAGTAAATATCGGTTTGACGTTCATCTCGACGAGGGCAGAATCACACAGGCATATGATGGAATGTTTGGGTGGGCATTTAACCCGTTTGCAAGCCCTGACACCATCCAGCTCGAGGGCCCTGAACTAGCCCAGATCCGGGAATCTGCTGATTTCGATGGAATTCTGCATTCATACCGGCAGAAAGGATTTTCAATCCAATTGGTCGGCAAAGCAAAAGCTGGTGCTCAGGATGCCTGGAAGATCAAAATTAAAAAGCCTTCAGGTGAGGTAATGAACTTCTATCTGGATGCCATCACTTTTCTGGTAATTAAATCAGATGTCGGACTGCTTATTAATGGAATGCCCTATGTTGCGGAATCCTTTTTCGGAGATTTCAGAAAAGTAGGTGGAATGATTCTTCCTTATTACATTCAAACCAAGAATGGTACTATGGTAACCGAAATTCGGGTTGATACGGTCAGGATTAATGAAACCATGGAAGATTACTACTTCCAATGGAAAGGTGCAAAATAATAAATATCAGCTTTTTAAGGCTGAATTTCTTTTCAGGATACTTCGCAGCGGATTCACTATCCTGACCAGAAAGCTTAATTCCTCTGTAATGATTTCCGCTTGTCCGGTCATACCCTGATTGAAAGTTAAACTCTGATTATAGGTAGTAATCAAACCTTTGGGAAAGCTTATCTCGACACTGTAAAACTCTTGATCGGAGACCATTGAGATACTCTCAACTTTACCTTGTAAGGATCCATACTCCATGTATGGATATTTATCAATCCGTACAATTACCTTCTGACCCTCTTTTACTTTTCCTGCACCGCGAATCGGCAATAAAACCTTCCCTACCACAGGTCCCGACTCACCGGAGATTACCGTCAGAACCCTGTCGCCCTGTTTCACATATTGATTCCGGCTCCAAACCCGGGTGAAAGTGACAGTACCGTCTATCGGCGCAATAAAAGCATAATTCAGCTTCCAGTTAGATACCGTTCCGGCCAACTGGTCAAAGGATTGAGTAAGCAAATTGATTTTCTGGTCTCTGATTTCGAGGTAATCCTTTTCTATGCCAATAATATCGTGTTCAAGCTGGTCAATTTGAATCTGTGTTTGGGATAAAGTACTTCTTGCAGATTCAAGTTCATATTTTGCTTTCAGGTACACCGAGGCTCCGGTTTCAAATTCCTTAACGGAAATAGCATTGGTATCGCGTAAAGCCACCAGCCTTTGGTACTGCTTTTCCTGAATGTCCATTTCCTCCGATTTGATCTGGCGCTGCCTGTACTGTCGGTCATAAAGCAATTTGTAATCTTTTTGTTGTTTCTTCAGTGATAAAATTCTGGCCTGATTAGATCCCTGATTATTAAAATCTCTCAGGTCTTTGCGTGCCTTACTGAATGCAGCTAATGAGTTTTGCCACTCTCCGAATTGATAATCTCTTTTGGGGAAGTCGAAAAAACCGATTGAATCCGCATTCACCAGCAGATTCCGGCAGGTGACCATTAAACTGTCCACTTCCAGAATATCCGCAATGCGCGCGGAGCTTTCCAGAACCGCCAATAATTGCCCGTTTTTTACCTTACTGGAGTCCGCAATAGTTAAAAGTTCTATCCTCCCGTTCTGCCTGGCATTCATTACAACCGGCGGATTCATGGAAGTCAGGGTGAGTGAACTGTTTATCCGATCAGGATATTTAAACCAGATGGTTCCGGCAATCAGTCCGATAAAAACGACAGCCAATGTGAGGGATCCCCATCTGATCACCCATGGAGGAATTATTCCCAATATCTCCTGGATTTCTTCCTGGCGCAATTCTATATTTGGATCATGGGTTTTCATGCACCTAATTCCAATTGGTTCCTGACAAGGTTATAATAAGCAGCTCCATTTTTTATCAATTCATCATGGGACCCGTACTCGATTACCCTTCCCTTTTCCAAAACAATGATCTGGTCAGCATTTCTGACAGTACTCAAACGATGAGCCACAACAATGACAGTTTTCCCCCTGAAAAAATTATTCAGGTTCTCAATAATGTATTTTTCATTATTCGCATCAAGGGAGTTGGTTGCTTCATCAAAAAAGATGATTCTGGGATCTTTATAGATCGCACGGGCGATCAAAATCCTTTGCTTTTGCCCCTGGCTCAAACCATGGCCCTCTGCCCCAACGCGCGTATTAAAGCCCAGCGGATAACTCCTGATAAACTCGGTTACATTCGCCATGTTTGCAGCTTCAGCAAGTCTCGCTGTATCAATATTTTCATCGCCCAGAGCAATATTCCGGGCAATGGTATCTGAAAAGATATACCCATCTTGCATGACCACTCCGCATTGACCACGGTAAATCCTGCTGTCAATCATGTCCAGGCTGACCTCTCCGAGCCTGATCTCTCCGGTGACCGGAGGGTAGAACCCAAGTAATAGTTTTATCAGAGTGGTTTTGCCGCTTCCACTGGCTCCAACGATCGCCGTAGTCTTATTCTCCGGAATCTTAATACTGATGTCATTAATCACCTTTGGGGAATTCGGCCCTTCATATTGAAAAACCAGATTATCTACCGAATAGGCTAATTTATCCGGTAATACATTGATTTGATGCTCTCTGCCACTGTTTTCTGCGGGATAATCATGAACTTCGGATAACCTTTCCAGGCTGATTTTGGCATCCTGGGTAGCATGAAAGAAACCAACCAGCTGATCAATTGGACCATTCATCTGCCCTAAAATAAACTGCACAGCGAACATGACGCCCAATGTCATTTGTCCATCAATCACCGCTTTTGCTGCCAGAAATGCAATAATCACATTTTTAGATTCATTGATTACCACTGAACCAACTTGCTGGTATTGCAGAAGGGCAAGGCTCCGGACCCTGATCCTGAAAATTTTTGCTTGAATTGCTTCCCACTCCCAACGCTTCTGCTTTTCGCAATTATTCAGTTTTATCTCCTGCATCCCTGAAACCAGTTGAATTATACTATTTTGGTTATCAGAAAGTTGAATAAACCTTCGCTGATCAAGTTCACGGCGTTTTCGTAGGAAAAGTACGATCCATCCGATATAGAGAAAGCTGCCTAAAAGGAATATCGCTAAAATGCCCAAATTATAAATTGCAAGTATCGCACTGAAAATAAACAGGTTGAAAATCGAAAAAACAATTCCAAGTGTTGATTGGGTCAAAAAGGATTCTATTCTTGAATGATCACCAATTCTTTGAAGAATATCACCTGTAAGCTTACTGTCAAAGAACCTGGCGGGCAAACGCATAAGTTTTATCAGGTAGTCGGAAATCAGGGAAATATTTATCCGTGTGCTCATATGAAGCAATATCCATGACCGGATGAACTCTATACTTGTTCGTCCGGCTATCAATACCAACTGAGCGATTAATACGAGATATATAAATCCGATATCCTGATTATTTATCCCGATATCGACAACGGCCTGTGTCAGGAAAGGCGGAATCAGCAGAATTACTGACCCGACTATCATACCAAGAATCAGTTGAAGATAAAAACGGCGATGCGGCCTGAAATATTTAAAGAGAAAGCTGAATGAACTGCGCCTGTCACTTTCTCCCTCCAGATGAAAGAAATCAGGTGTTGGCTCAAGCAATAAACTTAAACCAATTTCAAGCCCCTCATTGTTACCGGAAATCCAGTTCTTCTTGAATTCCTTTATAGAATACCTGACCATGCCTAACGCAGGGTCGGCAACCAGAACGGACTTCTTCCTGATTTTTACGACAACCACAAAATGATTTTGATTCCAATGCACAATGCACGGAAGCGGGGCTTCCCGGGATAATTGGTCCCAGGTAAGTTTGGCACCTAATGTTTTAAACCCAATGGACTCGGCTGCTTCACTGATGCCCAGCAAACTAACACCGCCTTTGGTGATAAAACACCGATCCCTTAAATATTGTATGGAGAATTTTTTACCATGGAAACCAGCAACCATCCGTAAACATGCCGGACCGCAATCTTTCGCATCAAGCTGTCTGGTAAACGGTAAATATGCCATTACGACCAGTTTTAGGTCAGCGAAAGATACAAAAATTTTATTTCAGCAATGAACGAGCATTCCTGCTGATTATGAACAATGAAATATGAACAGCAAAGGGACTAGAGAATGATATCTTCTTCGGTACCGGTTTTAACTGGAGGAGGAGGAGTGGTAGCACCATCACCACCGCGTACATTCAACATTTCTTCATTTCCCAAAGTTACAACCATCATCGAAGAGAGATTTGACCGTTCCATTTTCTTAGTTTTTAAAGTTTGTTACTTACAGTTTCCGTCTATTAATACCTCTAACAGCAAAAAGGTAACCCCCATTTTTAAAATATTTTTAAATTATTTTACATCTATCTGATTTATTGCATATTAAAATGCAATTCCAACTTGGTATTCAGTCATGATTGTTATAGATTTGAGTCTATGGCAAAGTTTAGCTGGCTTATATTCGCACTGATTGCATGTTTTGCACCCCTTCAACAGGTAAAGTCGCAGCATTCTTCAAATAATGAGATCAGCCTTGACTCTGCCATCATCATCACAAACGCCATGATCACTCCAGCCTTGGCAGATCAGGCAAAAGGCAGAATCGATAGCCTGATGAACCTGGCTTCACTACAGAAATACAAAAATGATTTATTGATTCAGCTAAAAATCAATAGCTTACAAGGAAAATACTTATTATTAAAACAAAAGAATGAGGAGTGGCCGGAACTTTATAACTGGTGCAAAAGACAGGAATCACTTAGTAAATCGGAGGATGAGCTCGACCTGCTGGTTCGGCTGTTCAATAATGCCGGCATAGCTTTCAAACGGCTGGGAAGGCTTTCCGACAGCGAAGAGGCGTTTCTTAAATCCACCGAGGGATTAAGAAAAATGCAAAATCCGGATTACATCCTTTCCGGCTCGGTTTACGTCAATGCAGGAAATTCATTGAAGCAGATGGGTGAATTTGAACGTTCTATCGAATATCTGTCACAAAGTATTGAATTCTTCAACCAGTTTATTGAAAACAGTGACAACCAGGCGGCCATCGCAAAAGTAGAAGATACGAAAAGCAAAGCTTTGGATAATCTCGGATTGGTTTATCAAACCATTGCAGATCACGAGAAAGCAGTAGATGTTTTTAATGCATGCATTGATATTAAATCGAAACTTGGTTCTCTGGACATCACAGCAGTATATGGTAACCTGGTTATTTCATTGATTGAGATGGCCAGGTTTAATGAGGCCAAACAGATTACGGAAAAAAGCCTCAGCAAGTATAATCAGGGAATGGAGTTGGACCGTTCCTGGGCTCTTGCTAAACTTAACCTTGCAGATATTGACTTTCGGATAACCGGAGATACCACCCGTTTGTTTCGTGAACTTAATGAACTTAACCGGATTATTGTCAATACTATTCCCTCCGCACTTGATATAACTATAATTGCCAATCAGATAAGCGCTAACCATTTAATCAAACTTCGAAGATACGAGCCGGCATTGCAAAAGTGGTCGGAAGCCATGGGAGCATTAAGCACATCGAATCAAAATATTTTGCCAAAAGAAATTCCATATGACATTAAAACCTTTAAATTCAATAAGTTGATTGAATTAATGAATCTAAATGCACAGTTATTTTTTGATTGGGGAAATCAGGGCAATGATATCAGAATACTAAAAAGTGCAGAAGACAGGTACCTGTTCACTCTCAAACTGATCGATTCCCTGAGAAATTCCCTCGAACTGCAGTCGAGTAAATTACAGGTCAGCAAGATGCAGCGGGCAACTTATAATCAATTGATTGAACTGGAATATACAATTTTTGAGCTCACGGGCGACAGTACTTATATTTCACGCCTGTTCACCACCATGGAACAGTCCAAGTCGGCCGGATTATGGAGTTCCGTTAAGGATATAGAATTTAAAACCAGCAAGATACCTCCTGAAGAATTAAGAATCGAAAATGGCATCCGGAATAAAATTGCAGATATTCAGGGCAAGATAATAGAAGCCGGAGCGGCTCAGATTGTTGAACCAAAGCGAATCCGGGAACTTCAACAGGAGAACCTTAACTGTAACCAGCAGCTTGACAGTCTGAAGCGGGTTTTTCAGAAAAAATACCCGGATTACTATAAAGCAAAATTTGACCATACGACCATCTCAATGAATCAGGCTTCCGGATTACTTAAAAGCAACCAGGTCCTGATTGAATATGCAATTGCCTACAATTATATATATACCATTTCCTTAACACTTTCAGGATCATCCGTTAACAGGACACCGATAACATCAGAAACATTGGATGACATCGCGTTTATCATTGATTTTATGAAAGGACATGTTGGAAGTTTGGATGGTTCTTCACGAAACCGTTATTGTGAGGCCGCCACCGGGCTATACGAACTTCTACTGGCTCCATTAAATGGTGTTACAAACCCGAAGGAATTATTAATCATACCGGATGAGTTGCTTAGTTACATACCATTTGAAGCCCTTTTAGCGCCTCATTCAGGCGGTTACAAACCGGACTACCGAAAGCTGCCTTATCTGATCCGTAACCATTCGGTCAGTTATGGATTAACGGCTACTGTTTTCTTTTACCAATCAAACCGCATCAGTAATCCCACCCGGAGGGTTCTCGCTGTGGCCCCGGGATACGATCTGTCATCAAAAGAAATATCCGACTATATCAGGAGGGCGGAATCCGGATTACCCCAATTAAAGGGCACCTATAATGAATCCAGGGCCATCAAAAAAATGTTGGGAGGCCGTCTGCTTACGGGCAACCGTGCAACAGAATCCACTTTTAAGCGGATCGGACCAAAATACAGTATCCTGCACCTTGCCATGCATACTATACCCGATAAAAGCAATTCATTGAACTCCGGTTTGGTTTTTACTCCGGGTGCTGATAAAAAAGATGATGGGGTACTCTTCGGTCATGAAGTATACAATTTGGCCTTAAATTCTTGGTTGACTGTACTTTCTGCCTGTGAAACCGGCTCCGGGCAACTGGCAGGAGGAGAAGGAGTCCTGAGCTTTGGCAGGGCTTTTATTGTGGCCGGTTGCCCAAACCTGATCATGACGATGTGGACCGTAGATGACCGTTCCAGTCAGGAATTGATGGTATCATTTTACCAGTCACTATTATCGGGAGCCGGTATAGCTGATGCACTGCAGAAAAGCAAATTGAATTATCTCGACCATGTTGATCAGCTTCATGCGCATCCACATTATTGGGCCGGATTCATTGAACTTGGGCAAAACCAGGTATTGGATATCCCGAAAAAGAAACCCGGTATTATCTATCTCCTCCTGATTTTATCCTTCACAATAATGGTTATCGGCTACCTTCAGGCAAAAAAGAATCCCCGCCGAAGCAGGGATATAATGGAAACGGAATAATCGAAACTGTAAGAATTGGAAACTGTAAAAAACCAAATTCTAAAAACCTGAATGAAACTGAAAGTATAAGAAAAGAATTAGTCTGGGAACGGGTTGGAAACTGTAAGCAAACTAAGAATCTTTTCCTGCTTTCTTTAAAAGGGCAGTAGCCTGGTTATGATAATAATGACTTGGATCTGATTTAATTTTGTTTAGAATTGCTTTAGCTCTGTCAAAGTCATTTTTCTTCAGGTAGCAACCTGCAGAAAACCACTCAACCTGTTCAATAATTGGAGACTCAACATCATAGTTTGCAAAATACCTGAGTGCTTTATCCGGGTCACCAACATTCAGAGCGCTACTTCCGGCATAAAACAGGATTGTTTGATCCCGTTTGGGATCTCCTATGCAAGCTTCAAACACTTCCAAAGCATCAGCGTATTTGCCGTCGTTATATTTCTGTAGTCCAAGTTCAATAATCCTGTCACTTTCCTCGGAAGGCCCCCGTCGGTTTCCAATCCCGTCATAAGATTGAAAATATTTCGAAATTGTTCGTTCCGACGTCAGGGAACCATTATTCTGGTTGAACAGTATTGAGCTTCCCATAACCAGGAGAAATACGGCTGCTACGGCTGTAGAAGCATATCTAATAACCCTTCTCCGGATAGGGATAACCTTGGTTGCCACGGTTCTTTCACCGATTTCAGCAAGTGCTGCCCGCAGTGACATGACATCATCCTCCAGAATGGCTTTATCAACATCCTGGTTAAGTAAAGAAGTGCCAAGATCTGCATGACCGCCATCATTTATAACAAGCTCCTCGAAAATCCCGAGCTCGCGGTTCAAAGCCAGCGAATCCTGATCCAGGATAGCTCTCTCAATACCGGAATAGCCCGATATTTCAACAGGATCCACTTCTTCAACAACTGAAGAGTGTATTCTGTTTAATTGAGCACGCAAAGCCATTATATCCTGTTCCAGTATCGCATTATCCATTTCAGGAACTAAATCTTCGGCGATCACCATAGGTGTGGACTCAAGCAGTCCTGAATTGTTTGTTCCGATTCTTTCAAGCTGCATTCTGAAATTAAGGATATCATCCTCAATCATAGCTTCATCAACCTCTTTATGCAGACGGAATCTTTCTGCGAACGCCATATCTACCTTCAGACGCAGTTCAAAATTCTGCTTCTCAAGAATATTCATGTCATTCTCCAGATACTGGTCAAACAATTCTGATAGATTTACATCAGTATTCATTTCTTACTCTTTTATAATCAGGGTCATTCTGAATTCTTTTTATCAATGCTTCCTTACAAGCATACTTTCTCTTTTTTAAGTACTTGTCACTCTTTATGTTCATTTTCTGAGCAATTTCCTTCAGTGGAACCTTCTTCAGGAAAAGCTGTAAGATTTCCTGACAGTCGGCATGTAAAAGCTGAAAATGTTTTTGATAAATCCTGAATTGCTCCTGTTCCGCTGCCAATCCTTCAATATCTTCATCCAAATGAACAAAAACCTGATTATCGGTAACGATTTCACTTCGAACCTTTCTTTTCTCCAGCTGTCGCAGCCATAATATCCTGCAAACTGAATACAGATAGGTTTTAAAGGCACAGGTCAAATCAAGGGTTTCATTTTTCAGCCTTTTATAAATCAAGATGATTGCCTCCTGGAAAACATCCTTGGCATCCTCATCCGTTCCACTATTTTTTATGACAAAGAACCTAACAATCGGGAAGTACTTCTTGTATACATACTCCAGTACATTACTATCACTGGTTTTTAGCCCCTCGAGTATGGCTTCGACAGTGTAGTGTACCAACTGTTGATCCTGTTCCTGGTAAAAAGGTAACCCCAATTTTTAGACTTTTTTATTAAACAGACTTAAAAAATTTCTAACAGACTATCATTTAACTGATTCCAAAATTACAAAAAATATGAATCTGATCATCTTTGGAGAAGAAATTGCGCTGGATTTCATAGATATTTTGACGAACTCAGGTTAAAGTCAGGTAAAAAAAAAACAGCAGACCTGTAAGCCGGGTTCTGTGATGCCAAAAAAATGGAACCTTCTACCATTTATCTAGGCAGCCGGTTGCCCGTCTGCTCAAACGACCTACCCCCCGACAGCGAGCGAGCAGCTCTTAAAAGTCGGTATACATGGTCTTTCAACCCATGTGACGTACAACTCCTGATGTCACCACCAGGACTGGTGGGCTCTTACCCCGCCTTTTCACCCTTATCCCGAATTAACAGGACGGTTTTTTTCTGTTACGCTACAATACCTCACGATACCTTCCCGTTAGGAAGCATGGTGCTCTATGTTGCCCGGACTTTCCTCTTTCCCGGTTTCCCGGGACAGCGATAGAACGGTCTGCTGTTGCTACAAATGTACTGATTAAAAAGGTTTATTCTGCGGGATTCTGATCCTGGTTGCTCCAAAACCATATTCCTTAAAGGAAGCATCTTCCTGCGAACACCATTTAAATTCCTGCTCAGCTACCCTTCTTAATTCGTTTTTCAAGGTGCCGTTACCTATGCCGTGAATGAAAATTATTTCACGCTCATTGGCTTTTATGGATTTGTTGAGTTCCCTCCGGAACATATCCAGCTGAAGAGTGAGAATTTCGGTATTGGATAATCCTACTACCCTATCAATCAATTTATTGATATGCAGGTCAATCTCCCGGGGCGCGATCTTATTATTTGAAGATTTTGATATGGACGGTCGGTTCAAAGTACTGTTTACCAATTCCTTATCTACCCTACTGATCGTTTTATCTTCCTGCTTTTTCGGAGGCGAAGATATTCCCGGAGGCACTATCTTCTCAGGAATCACTACAAGCTTCTTAATATAGGAGGGCAAAACCCAGCCATCTGAAGTCTCAACCTCAGCCATATCATTGGAAATAATCCGAAGGACCCTTCCTTCACCCACCTCATCGATAAACCTCACCAGGTCTCCAGGTTTTACAGTCGTCATTATCTGTCAGTGTTTTGTCGCAAAGTTACCTAATTTTACGGCCGTTTTAATTGGCAGCTATGAGTATTAAAGAAATCAGGATTGAAGACTATCTGTACGATTTGCCCCAGGAGCGGATTGCCGGGTATCCGCTGGAGAATCGTGACCAAAGTAAACTACTGGTCTTTCGCGATGGACAAATCAGCCAGACGCGCTTTTTCAACCTGCCGGACTTATTACCGCCAAACTCCTTACTGATCTGGAATGACACCAAAGTAATACCTGCGCGACTGGAATTCAGGAAAGATACCGGAGCAATTATAGAAATCTTTCTCCTCGAACCCAGCTTTCCGGCTGCTTATTCCGAAATGTTTATCACTGAAGGATCCTGTACCTGGATTGCGATCATCGGCAATCAGAAAAAATGGAAAGGCAATACATTGACCCGATACCTGGATACTCCATCCGGACAGGTCAGCTTGACTGTTGAAGCAGTTGATCATGAAAAAGAACAGCGTGTATTGCTGAAGTGGACTCCTGAAATTCTTTCGTTTTCCGGGATACTTGACCTTTTTGGCAAAACACCAATTCCACCCTATCTTAAACGCGATTCAACCGAAAAAGATAAAACAAGGTATCAAACCGTTTATGCCCATTTTGACGGTTCGGTTGCCGCACCTACTGCCGGATTGCATTTCACCCCCGAAGTGATCGAAAACCTGAAGAAAAAAAATATAAATCTTCGCTCGCTTACCCTCCATGTCGGTTCCGGGACTTTTATTCCGGTAAAATCCAAAACCATCGGGGATCATCAGATGCATCCGGAAACGGTTATAGTGGATAAAACGCTGGTCAGCGATTTAAAAAGTGTAACACCAGATAAAATTACGGTTGTCGGAACCACGAGCATGCGATCACTGGAGAGTCTGTTCTGGCTTGGACAGAAAATCTCAATAGATCCGGATCAGGATCCGGAAAATCTCCATGTTGATCAGTGGGAACCCTACAACCACGAAAAAATTATAAGCGTTCAGGAATCTCTCGATGCCCTGCTCGGGTATCTGGATAAACATGGATTGGAAAAAATTCAGTTTAATACCAGGCTCATTATCGTTCCAGGTTACCATTTCAAGTTTGTTAGCCGGCTGATTACCAATTTCCATCAGCCTTCCAGCACATTATTGCTTCTGGTTTCCGCCCTGACAGGGAACAACTGGAGGGATATATATGAATATGCTTTAAACAACGACTTCCGATTCTTAAGTTACGGCGATAGTTCACTGCTGGAAATTGGAGCAAACAACAATGGCTGAACACAGTTTATATTACCCGGATCAATACAATATCAAGGATTGGTTGCCAATTTCGCTCAAAGAGGTCAAAGACCGGGGCTGGAATCAGCTGGATATCATACTAATCAGCGGGGATGCTTATGTTGACCATCCTTCCTTCGGGATTGCCGTTATCGGCCGTATCTTAGAAAGGGAAGGTTACAAGGTTGCCATTTTGCCACAACCAAACTGGCGTGACGATTTAAGGGATTTCACCAAGCTTGGGGCTCCCCGGCTTTTCTTTGGAATCACCTCGGGCAACATGGATTCCATGGTGAACCATTACACCGCTAACCGTCGTCTGCGATCGAATGATGCATACTCCATCGGTAACCAGGCCGGATTTCGTCCCGACCGTTCGGTTAATGTTTATGCAGGTATTTTAAGAAAACTATATCCCGAATCCATCATTGTGGCCGGAGGTATTGAAGCCTCGTTGCGGAGGCTCGCCCATTATGATTACTGGGATGATACCGTACGACCAGCCATAGTTGCTGAAAGTGAGGTTGATTACCTGGTATTCGGAAACGGTGAAAAGCCGATTATCGAAATTGCCCGTAAACTCAATAAGGGCGCAACAGCTGAAGAATTAAGGCAGATCCCTCAGATCGCCTATGCTATTCCTGTTCAGGAAATGATGCCGGATTGGCCCGGCAGAAAGACCAAAGATTTAAGCTCAATTGAAGAATCCAGCAAAAACAAGGAGAGCTTTGCCAGGGATTTCAGGATTATCGAGGAGGAATCGAATACCCTCACATCTGCCAGGATCACACAGGATCACGGGGATCGCAGAGTTGTGGTAAACCCGCCGTTTGATCCCCCTACCATGCTGGAACTGGATTCATTCAACGCATTGCCGTTTACCCGGCTGCCTCACCCCAGATATTGGAAAAAACCCATCATACCGGCATTTGAAATGATACGCTTCTCCGTAAACATCCACCGTGGTTGTTTTGGCGGTTGTGCATTCTGCACAATTTCGGCACATCAGGGGAAGCATGTTTCGAGCCGTAGTTTAAAATCAGTCACAACGGAGGTTGAAAAGGTTGTGAAAATGCCGGGATTTAAAGGTTACCTGTCGGATATTGGCGGGCCATCTGCCAATATGTACCGGATGGAACCTTATGACAGAAACATCTGTTTGAAATGCCGGAAACCCAGCTGCATACATCCATCGATTTGCAAAAACCTGAATGTCAGCCATAAAAACCTACTTGACCTATACCGCAAAGTCAGGGAAATCCCGGGTGTGAAAAAAGCATTTATCGGAAGCGGAGTCCGGTACGACCTTTTTCTGAATGAAAGGAGGAAAGAAGATCAGTCGCTGCGGGATTACCCGAATGAGTTGATCAGATTTCATTTATCCGGCCGGCTTAAGGTAGCCCCTGAACACACACGCGATTCGGTACTAAAAATCATACGGAAACCCGGGTTTGAAAAATTTCATGAACTGAAGAGGATATTTGACCGGGTAAATGAAGAATACAATCTCAAACAGGAACTGATCCCCTATTTCATTTCCAGCCACCCCGGATGCACGGTTGAAGACATGGCAGAACTTGCCGCTGAAACACGGCCGCTGCATCTTCATATGGAGCAGGTTCAGGACCTCACTCCCACCCCGATGACATTGGCTTCAACCATGTTTTATACCGGTTTGGACCCGTATACCATGCAGCCAGTATATGTGGCGAATCAACAAGCGGATAAACTGCTTCAGCGAAGCTTTTTTCTGGCCGGCACACCGGAAGAAAGACAGAAGATCACCACCGCGCTTAAAAAGATCAGCCGTGATGACCTTATTCCGAAAATCCTCGGCAGTTATAAGTTAAAACATGTTAAAGGAAAGTATCCGGATCGCCGGAATAAATAAATTAGAGCCGTTAAAAAAGAAAAATGAAAACATTCATCGCATCTGCAGGCTTTATTATTCTGTTCTCACAGATTGGCGTGTTCACAGGCTTTTCTCAGGATGATACCCGGACTAATGCAAAGAAAATGCATCAGGAGTTATATACAGTGGATTCGCACAACGATACCCCCATGAGCTTTGGAGATGCCTCCTTTAATATGGCTGAACGGCACGATGTGAAAAATGGAGGAAGCCGCATGGATTTCCCCAGAATGAAGGAAGGCGGTTTGGATGGCGCTTTCTTCGCCGTGTTTACCGGACAGGGTCCATTGACGGATGACGGCCGCCAGAAAGCATACATCAGGGCAAAATCCACATTCGACAATATTTACAAAACTGCGGCTTTGCACGCCAACCTGGCCGGCATAGCCCTTACACCAAAAGATGGCTATCGGCTGAATAATGAAGGGAAAATTTCGATGTTTATCGGTTTGGAAAATGGATATCCGATTGGCACCGATATTAACCGCGTACAGGAGTTTTATAATCTTGGAACCCGCTATATTACCCTTTGTCACACAAAAAACAATGATATCTGCGACTCCTCAACAGACAAGGCAGGCGTTCTCCACAACGGACTCAGTGATTTCGGAAAACTGGTTGTGGCGGAAATGAACCGGTTGGGTATCATGGTAGATGTTTCACATATGTCAGACAAATCCTTCTTTGATGTGATCGCTGCAAGCAAGGTTGCGGTAATTGCCTCACATAGTTGTGCCAAAGCGTTGTGCAATAATGCGAGAAACCTGAGTGATGATATGCTGGAAACGCTGGCAAAAAATGGCGGAGTGATACAAATGTGCATCCTTTCATCATATGTTAAAAGCCCTGACCCAAATCCAGCCAGGGATTCAGCCGAGGCTGCACTTCGTGAAAAATTTGGTGACTGGTCGAAGCTAACCCCAGAGGATCAAAAAACAGCCCGATTGGCATACACGGAAGTGAGGCAGAAATATCCGGAAAAAATGGCAACGGTAAGTG
Organism: uncultured Bacteroidota bacterium; assembly: GCA_942493265.1. GTDB lineage: Bacteria > Bacteroidota > Bacteroidia > Bacteroidales > UBA12481 > UBA12481. Next base: position 3,551,695 of record OW818688.1, on the reverse strand, counting down.
ACATGGTCGACCACATCGATCATATCGTGAAGATAGCGGGTATAGAACATGTAGGGATCGGAACTGATTTTGACGGCGGCGGCGGTCTGGCTGATTGTCAGGATGCCAGTCAGATGGAAAACATCACAATTGAACTCGTTAAAAGGGGTTATTCAAAAAAAGATATCGAAAAAATCTGGAGCGGAAACCTGTTCAGGGTAATGAATGAGGTTGAAACCTACGCCTTAAAACAGAAAAAATGAATAATTTCGCAGGCTTAATATGAAATTATGCCTGCCAAAATTAATCCGAAAACACAGGTTGCCCGACTGTCAGTTATCTCAAATTCTTTTTTGATACTGCTCAAGGTTTTTGCCGGTATTTTAAGCGGATCGGTCAGTATTATTTCTGAAGCAATCCATTCCTCCATGGACCTTCTGGCTTCGATAATTGCTTTTTTTGCTGTTAAAGTATCTGATACCCCATCAGATGAGAAGCACAATTATGGACATGGCAAAATTGAAAATGTATCCGGCGTTATCGAAGGATTATTGATTTTCGTGGCCGCTGGGTGGATTATCTTTGAGGCAGTTAACAAAATGGTTGATATTCAGCCTATTGAGTCACTTGGAATCGGCAGTCTGGTGATGGTCATATCTGCCCTCGTTAATATTTGGGTTTCCAGAAAACTATATAAAACAGCCAAGGAAACTCACTCCGTTGCACTGGAAGCTGATGCCCTGCATCTGAAGACTGATGTTTATACCTCACTGGGAGTTGCCATCGGTTTGCTGCTGATATGGATCACAAAACTCCACTGGCTCGATCCGATCATTGCAATCATGGTTGCCCTGCTTATAATCCGGGAGTCATTTGCACTTTTGAAAAAAGCATTTTTCCCTCTTTTGGATGTTGCCTGGGACCAGGATGAACTGGACAAATTAAAGGAGATCTTCATAACACTGGATGTCAGCAATCATGATGTTAAAACCAGAAAGGCCGGCAATTACCGGTTTATAGATTTTCACATCGAAATGCCACCCGAAGTTCCGTTTGCGCAGGTTCATGATTTTTGCAGCCTGATTGAAACTGAGATACACCGTTCCTTCGAAAATGTTCAGATAACTATTCATGCAGAACCCTTCAATCACTGACGCGAAGCGGACGAGTCGAATCATCACCCGGCCTGTTCTGATAGTATCATTGGTCAGCCTGTTGACTGATGTAGCCAGCGAGATGCTGTACCCCATTATGCCCATGTATCTGAAATCCATTGGATTTACGATTGTTGGCATTGGTCTGCTGGAGGGTTTTGTTGAGGCGTTTGCCGGATTCTCAAAAGGATACTTCGGAAATCTCTCCGATAAAATCGGTAAGCGTGTACCATTCATCCGGTTCGGCTATGGGCTGAGTGCAGTTGCAAAACCGCTGATGGCTGTCATGACATTCCCGGCCTGGATATTCCTGATGCGAACCATTGAACGGCTAGGAAAAGGTATCCGGACGAGTGCGCGTGACGCATTCCTTTCCGATCATTCCACGCCCGAAACAAAAGGCAGGGTATTTGGGTTTCACCGGAGCCTCGATACTGTAGGTGCAGCAATCGGACCGGTAATTGCATTGATCGTATTGTTTTATCTCCCTGAAAGATACCGGTTGCTTTTTGTCATTGCAGTTATTCCGGGAATCCTTGCTGTACTCTTTACCTTTTTGGTTAAAGATTCTGTCGGTAAGGGGGGGGTCAAGTCCAATAAGCCCTCCTTTTTCGCTTTTCTCTCCTACTGGAAAAAATCGAATTCTGCCTATAAGTACCTCATAGCTGGTCTTCTGGCATTTACTCTGATAAACAGTTCCGATGCATTTATCCTGCTTGGCCTGAAGCAAAAAGGATTTGCTGATACCGAAGTAATCAGCTTTTACATTTTCTATAATCTGGTTTACGCCATCACCAGTTACCCTATCGGATGGCTTTTTGACCGGATCGGACACCGGAAAATTCTGGTTACCGGATTTTTCCTTTTTTCCCTGGCTTATGGCCTGTTCAGCGTTTCCACCAGTGTTGGATCACTGGTGGTGGTTTTTATAATATATGGGTTGTATGCAAGCTCCACTGAAGGTGTATCCAAGGCAATCATTACCAATCTTTCCAAGAAGGAAGAAACCGCAACCGCATTAGGATTTTACACGAGTTTAGCCAGTCTTTGTACTTTATTGGCTTCAACGGTAAGCGGCATTTTATGGGCTGTCTGGTCTCCGAAAGTCATGTTTCTGGTATCCGCAGCCGGGGCCCTGACGGTGGCTGTATACTTCCTGGTTTATTTCAGGGTTTCGCGAAAACTGATTACGATTTAAAAAGTTTGCCCTGCCAGGTATCTCTTGCAATCAATTCCTTTTCAATTTTTGCAACGATCTCAAAATTCTTCAACCCCCATCTTTTTCCTGCAATCATATCAGGAGGTGAAGCACTTGCGAACCTCTCCACCACAATATCCGGATTCAGCCTCTCCAGGAACCGGATTGCAAGATCTATATATTCATCAGCGGAAAAGGTCACAAAATCATCTGGAACACGCTGGAATTCAGACTCCATTTTTGTTCCACGGATGATCTGCAGCTGATGGATCTTCAACATATTAACAGGCAGCATACTCAACCGTTCAGCGTGAATGAGCATATCCTCAGCGGTTTCTCCCGGAAGTCCGAGAATCAGGTGGGCACCAACATGAATACCCCGGTTGGCGGTTTGTTCGATGGCATAAATGCTTTCCTGATAAGTATGCCCGCGGTTGATTCTGATCAAGGTTTGGTCGAGTGTCGATTCCACTCCGTATTCGATGGAAACGTAACAGGTTGTGGCTAATTCACGGAAATAATCGAGAAGATCATCCTTAATGCAATCGGGTCGGGTACCAACCACTATGCCGGATATCGCAGGGTGATTTAATGCTTCACTGTAAATACCAATCAGATGATCCAGTGAAGCATAGGTATTGGTATAAGACTGGAAATAGGCCAGATATCTGATGTTCTGATATTTGGCTGAAAAGAAAGTAATTCCTTGATCAATCTGCTGTTTAACAGACAGTTCCGATGTGCAGTATCCTGGATTGAACGATTTATTATTACAAAATGTACATCCACCCGTACCTTTTGATCCATCACGATTCGGACAGGTAAACCCTGCATCGATGGATAGTTTCTGCACCCGCGTGCCAAATTTGCCAGTCAGGTAGCCCGACAAATCATTGAAACGCCGGGAATGTCCCCAGGGATAGACGGGTCCGCTATACCGGGTTGCAGTCATGAATGATCAGGGTAGCTGAAGCCGGGTTCAGGGCAATTGGAATATTATTGATAATTGCTGTACGGATCAGAGTTTGTATGTCATGTTCATGACCATGCGGGTTTTGCAGGTCGACAAAAAAGATCAGTTTCTCCACTTCATTCTGCAAGATCTTTGCTGCGAGGAGAATATCTCCGCCTTCCGGACCATGGCCAAAAGATTCGATCTCCATTTCGAGTACCGAGTTCAGCAATCTCGAGGTATTTGTGGTTCCGATCAACCGGTGTTTTATCAATTCCTCCCGATTGTTTTTAACCCATTCCAGAAGAACATTTTTTCGTTCATTATGAGCAACCAGTGCGATTGCTTTTTGTGTGGTTTGTGTTTTCATTATTCCAAATATTTTCAGTTTTTAAATCCAAAAGCGCTCATCATTTTAAAAAAGATATCAGTATTTTCCTGAAACCCGGCGAAATTCTCCGACTGCGGTCCAAAGGAAAAAACAGGAACCATAACACCGGTATGTCCAGTGCTGGTAAATGCGGCCTTGATTTCACCGGTTGCCATGTTCCCATCGTTGATGCCCAATCCGCCGGTTTCGTGATCAGCGGTAACAATTACAAGAGTTTCACCATTACTCATGGCAAAATCAAGAACCGCTCCAACTGCCTTATCAAAATCGACCATTTCCGTAGCCAGGTAGCTGATATCCCTGGCATGGCCGCCCCAATCAATCTGAGAGCCTTCAATCATGAGAAAAAAACCATCCTGATCTGATGACAATAACCTGATGGCTTCATTAACAGATGAAGTAAGCAGATCACCGCGGCCTTCCGTCCATTTTTGCTCATGACCTGCAGCAAGCAATCCTGCCAAAGCACCTTTTTTTACTTTCCTGATGTCATCAATATTGTAAGCCAGGCTATATCCTTTGTCCTGAAGTTTGCGGGTTAAATCCACGCTGTCCTTGCGTTTTTTAAAATTGTCAAGACCTCCACCAATAAATACGTCAATATCGGTCTTCAGGAAATCTGCAGCAATGAGTTCATAATCATTCCTGCTAGCCTGATGTGAAATAAAGCTCGCGGGTGTGGCGTGGGTAACTGCGCAAGTTGTAACCAATCCCGTGGCCTTACCTTTTTCCTCTGCCCATTCAAGAATTGTTTTGGCAGGTTTTCCCAGAGAATCAACTCCGATAGCTCCATTATAGGTTTTATTGCCGGTTGAGATAGCGGTGGCACCTGCCCCTGAGTCCGTAACATAAGAAGTAGAATAGGTTTTGGAAAACCCGATATTCTTTATCCGCTCCAGGTTCAGATGCCCGCGGTTTAATGTATAACCGGCATAAACAGCTGAAGTGCCCATACCATCTCCGATCATGAGGACAATATTTTTAACGGGCTTTGTTTTTTTGGGTTCCGGCGGATTACCTGCAGAGGCTGCAAGTACCACTGAGAATGACAGGAAAAGAAGGAACGCAGCTTTATTCATTTATAATTTCTTAAAAGGTTAACAATTTTAAGTACATAAAGTTCAGGTTTTATCAGTGGTATCGGGGGCATTGGGGGTATGAGGCGCATCCGGAATACCGGGTTTTTCCTGGCCCTCAATTTCATATTCATTCCATGGCAGTTCATCACCGGATTCAGAATCAGGTTCCTCAGGTCCGTTATAACCTGAACCCTGCCAAAAAAGGCGGAGGCCGACAGGACCTCTTTTACGATAAAACCAGGCTAAGCCAACACCGGTGATCAAACCCGTCAAATGTGATTCCCATGAAACCCTGTCTTCGATTGGGAAAATTCCCCAGATCATGGAGCCATATTGAAAAGCTACCAAAAAAGAAATGGCCATTAAGCCCAGATGTTTCCTGATGATACCACTGACAAACAAGAATCCGGCCATTGCATAAATAACCCCGCTGGCGCCAACATGATAAGATGGCCTGCCGATTATCCATACCAGCGACCCTGTCATCAAAACGCTTATTAGCAATACTTTAAATGACAGATTCCGATAAAAATAGAAGAGGAGGCTCGATAGGGCGAAAAGGGGTATTGAATTTGCCACTATATGCTTTATCCCGCCATGAATAAATGGGCTGAGCAGGATCCCCAGCAGACCCGAAATTTTTCGGGGAAAAATGCCATGAAAAGCAAGCTCGAGTTTCAGGGTTGAATCAATAATAAAAACCAACCAAATCAGCAAAAGGAAAACTCCCGGAAAAAACATGCTGATATACAACCTCTTAACAGCAATATCCATTATTTTAACAGTTTAGCTATCAAGTTGGTAAATTGAATAATATCCTCCTCTGTTGTATCCCATGATGTCATCCAGCGAACCTCTGAAAGGGTTTCGTCCCAAACATAAAAGAAGAACTCCTCCTGCAGGGATTTTATAACATCGGGAGGAAGAATTGCAAAAACACCGTTAGCATCCACCGGCCGGTTAATCCTGACTCCCGGAATCTGACTGGCCCGGGAAGCAAGAAGCTGAGCCATTTTATTGGAATGGTCAGCATTACGCAGCCACAAATCATCGGTGAGCAAAGCTTCAAACTGGGCTGCAATAAAGCGCATCTTTGAGGCCAACTGCATACTTTGTTTCCTGAAATATTTGAACCATTGGGTCATTCCCGGTTTGAAAAACAGGATCGCCTCGCCGTACATGGCTCCATTTTTTGTGCCTCCCAACGACAACACATCCACTCCTGCATCGCGGGAAATCGCTTTCATTGTTACTCCGAGTGCAGCAGCGGCATTGGCAATCCGTGCCCCGTCCAAGTGCAGGAGAAGTCCTTTCTTATGCACGAAATCAGCAATTTCCCGTATTTCATCAATTGAATAAACGGTACCCAATTCTGTGGCCTGGGTTATACTAACCACTCTGGGTTGTGAATGATGTTCAAAGTCGATACCTCTGATATGCGGTTCTATCGATTCCACAGAGATTTTACCATTAATCGTTTCAACAGGAATCAGTTTACAGCCTGTGAAAAACTCCGGTGCTCCACATTCATCTTCCTGAATATGTGCAGATTCCGCACATATGATTGAATTAAATGACTGGGTCATGTTTCGTAATCCCACTACATTGGCGGCAGTGCCGGTGAAAACGAAAAACACTTCAGTATCAGCGCCGAAATGTTGCCGGATTTTTAAAACGGCTGATCGGGTAAAATCATCGTCACCGTAACCGACAACATGACCCGTGTTGCATGCAACCATGGCCTGCATGATTTCAGGATGCACTGCTGCATTGTTATCACTGGCAAATCCCCTGATATTCTTCATAGGTATACTCTTTGGGTGCAAATTTAGCCTTTTATCCCTTTCACCTAGAGGGAATATTTATATCTTGACATCCCAAATAGTAAACTACTTGTATATGTTCACAAAAGAAACCTACATCAACCGGCGGCATGAGCTTAAAAAGGCATTGAAATCAGGAATTCTCCTGTTCCTTGGCAATGAAGAAAGCTCCATGAATTATGCTGATAATACATTTCACTTCAGGCAGGACAGTTCCTTTCTCTATTTCTTCGGTATGGATTTTGCCGGTTTGGCCGGTATAATTGATCTGGACGAAGACAAGGAGATATTGTTCGGCAATGATCTTACCGTTGAAGATATCGTTTGGATGGGAACCCAGCCATCGCTTGCAGAACGAGGAATCTCCTATGGATTAACCCAGATCAGGCCTTATTCCCAGCTCGGTGACTATTTGAAGTCGGCGGAACAAAAAGGAAGGCCGATTCATTTTCTTCCTCCGTACCGGCCTGAAAACAAAATCAAACTCATGGACATGCTGGGAATCAATCCGGCAGAGGCTAAATCGAAATCATCCGTTGATCTGGTAAAAGCCGTTGTCAATCTGCGCAATCATAAATCGGCTGAGGAAATTGCAGAAATTGAAAAAGCAGTTGACATATCCGTCGATATGCACATCACTGCCATGAGGATGGCTAAAGCCGGGATGAGGGAATCAGAACTTGCAGCAGCAGTCACACAGGTGGCACTTGCTGCCGGCGGTCAGCTTTCTTTTCCGGTGATCATGACCGTCAACGGGCAGACATTGCACAATCACTACCACGGAAATATCCTGAAACCGGGTGATATGGTATTATGCGACTGCGGGGCTGAAACCGCACTGCACTATGCCGGTGATTTATCCAGTACCATCCCGGTAGATCGCAAATTTACAACCCGGCAAAAGGAAATTTACCAGATCTCACTGATGGCCCATGAGGCTGGTTTGGCAAAACTATCACCCGGTACACCTTTCCGCGAAGCCCATTATGCAGCATGCAGGACGATAATCAATGGATTGAAAGATATTAACCTGATGCAGGGAGATACGGAAGAAGCACTTGCAACAGGTGCTCATGCCATGTTTTTTCCATGCGGCACCGGTCACATGATGGGATTGGATGTGCATGACATGGAGGATCTTGGTGAAGTGTATGTTGGATATGACGGTCAGCCGAAGAGTACACAATTCGGTCTCAAATCCTTAAGACTTGCCCGCCCGATGGAGGAAGGATTTGTTGCGACTATTGAGCCGGGGATTTATTTTATTCCGGAACTCACTGCGATGTGGAAGAAAAACGGCATTAATTCTTCATTTATTAATTTCCGGAATGTTGAAGCCTATTCCACATTCAGCGGGATAAGAAATGAAGAAGATATTGTGATTACAAAAGACGGATACCGGGTTTTGGGAAAAAGAAAACCAAAAACCATTGAAGAAGTTGAGTCACAAAGATGATGCTTTGATCGGGGGATTTTTCACCATAAACCAACCCATATGAAGAGCAGAACCCTGTTACTGGCGTTAGGACTGTTAATGTCTGCGCAGGTTTTAACCGGACAGAATCCTTATGAATCATACCGGAAGCTTCAACAGTTGGAAGACCAGTCTGTATTCAGGGAAATACCATGGAAACCATTGGGCCCAGCTTTTCAGGGAGGGCGTGTGGAAACTATTGATTGCCCTGTGGATCAGCCAAATGTGATTTATGCCGGTTTCGGGGCAGGCAGTCTGTGGAAAAGTACCGACCAGGGACTCTCTTGGAATTGTATTTTTACTGATCAGGCTACTTTCAGCATCGGAGATGTTGCGGTATCCGGCAGCAATCCGGAAATCATTTATCTGGGTACGGGCGAAAACCTGAGAGCAACCAGAGGATTTACCTATCCGGGCACGGGCATTTATAAATCTGAAGATGGAGGAAAAACCTGGGTAAATAAAGGGTTGCATGACAGCCATCATATCGGGCGCGTGGTGATTGATCCAAACAATCCGGAGCTGGTTTTTGTAGCAGCTATCGGTCATATGTGGTCGCCCAATCAGGAGCGGGGTCTTTATATCAGCAAGAACGGTGGGACCACCTGGAAGAGATCTCTCTTTATTTCAGACAGTGTTGGAGTTGTTGATGTGGTTTGGGATCATGTAAATAAAATCATCTATGCCGCAGCCTGGGAGATGATTCAGGGCAAGAAATCAGGTATTTACCAGTCCGGGGATTTTGGTGAACACTGGGAAAAATGTACCGGTGGTTTTCCTTCCGACCAGGGCATTGGCCGCATAGGGCTTGCAATATCGACAACCCATCCGGAGGTGGTTTATGCCTCTGTTGACAACCGAAATAACCAAACTGGTAAAAACAAGACCGAAATGACCGGTCTGGAAGTTTACCGGTCGGATAATTCCGGAAAAGACTGGACCAAAATGAATTCTGCCACTCTGGATAATTATTCAGGATTTGGCTGGGCATTTGGCGATATCAGGGTTTCTCCGGTTGATCACAAGGAAATATACGTTCTCGGAGTACACACCCTGCATTCGCGCGATGGTGGAAAAACCTACAGCCGGTTGGGAGGCATCATAAATCATTTGTTACCCAGCCCGGCCACAGCATTGCATCTCGACAATCATGATCTGTATATTGATCCGGTTAATCCCGGCCGGCTGATTTTAGGAAATGACGGGGGTATTTACCAGAGTTATGATAAAGGGATAAACTGGATTCACAGCAATACGATCCCGGTTGCTGAAATCTACGACTTCAAAATCGACAGCCGGAATCAAAACATGGTTTACGCCGGGACGCAGGATAATTCCAGCATATTCGGTCCGGTTAAACTGGGCACTCCTGTTGATGGTCCTGCGGCATGGAAGTATGTTTGGCTCGATCCCTGGTCGGGCGGTGATGGTTTCGTAACCATACCCGACCCTACCGATGCGGAAACGATTTATTATGAATCCCAGAACGGGTACCTGAATCGCAAGAATATGCTGACTGGTATTTCGGTATTTATTCAGCCAAAAACTGAAGAAGGAGAATCGCCGATGAGAGCCAACTGGCTGACTCCTTATTTTGTTTCAGTGCATTCCTCAACATCCATTTATTATGGGGCCAATAAGGTATACAAGAGTGTCGACCGGGGCGACAGCTGGTACAGGCTAAGTCCGGATCTCTGTTATTCAGACGATCCTTTCCGCAAATCGCGTGCTATAACCGCATTGGCTGAATCATCCTTAAAATCGGGGCTTTTATATGCCGGAACTGATAAAGGAGCCGTTTGGGTTTCCAGGGATGATGGTATTAACTGGATTGAAATCAGTGAAGGATTACCCGAGAAAGCCATTAACCAGGTTTGTCCGTCGATGCACCAGGAAAGCAGGGTATATTCAATTTTGAAATCTACCGATGAGGATGACTATAAGCCCTATCTATTCTATTCAGAGAACAAAGGTTCCAGCTGGAAATCCATATCAGCAGGATTGCCGGAAGATCGTGTAAACTTCCTATTGGAAGATCCCTATTTACCAGATCTGATTTATATTGGAACGGATCGTGGGGTGTTTACGAGTCCGGATAAAGGCAAAACCTGGATTTCCATCAGCAAAGGATTAACCACGGCAAGCGTACAAAAACTTGCCTGGGCCGAAGAGAACACCTACCTGACAGCGGCCACACATGGACTCAGCCTGTTTGCCTGCTTTGCCGCACCAATCAGGAAGTATTTCAAATCTGTTGATCCAAAAAGTGAATGTCTGTTGGGGGTTCAGGCAGGTTATCTGCCTGCTGCAAGGGATTTTTCGGGCGACTGGGATTGGAGCCGGAGCATTCCGGCAGCGGTTTGCTGGTACCAGCCTAATGAGGGTACCATGAGCATATCCGTTACAGACAGTAAGGGAAAAGAGATATATCGCAGCAGTACTGCCGCGATCATAGGGATTAATTACCTGACCTGGGATATGATTCTGGACCGTAAGGAAGATCTCGGTTTATATCCGGTACCTGAATACAAATTCCCTGCCCCGGGAACCTATGAATTAACGGTTCAGGGACAGGGAATTATAATCAGATCAAATCTGGAGATCCGCTGATCGGTTGTATTATCTACCACCACCGCCACCGCCGCCGCGCTGCATATTTTGCCTTGCAGCTGCCTGCTTCTCGAGGTAGGCTTTAAATTTCTTAACCTGGTCAGGAGTCAGGATTTTTTCAATCTTAAGATCCCGTTCCTTGTTCATTTCAGTCATTTTTGCACGCATGCCTTCACGATCATCGCCGGCAGATTCACGGGCTTTTGCCATCTTTTCATTGAATTCCTTGTAGATCGCATCAAATTTTGGAGCCTGATCTTTGGTCAGAACCAATTCTTTTTTGAGATCATCAATCTGCTGCTGACGCCTCTGCTGCATATTCTGCTGTTGTGGCTGATCCTGAGCACTGAGTCCCCCAACCATAAAGAGACCTAAAACCATCGAAAGAATGAGATTACGTTTCATGATAATTATAATTAATTTCAGAATTTAGACCATTCAATCCCAAGGTGGTTTAAAGCAATAAAAAAAAATGACCGGCAAAACCGGTCATTTTTTTCTACCTGAAATCTTTAAGTCTATCCATCAATCTTTTACGAGCAAAAAAGATTTTGCTTTTTACGGATCCAAGAGGTTGATCCAGATATTCAGCAATCTCCTTATACTTGTAACCTTTGGTGTGCATTTCAAAAGGTAACCGATAGTCTTCAGGCAACTCACTGATTGCCAAACGAATTTCCTTTTCGTTATGAGTGGCTTCCGGAGATTGAAAAACCGACTCAGGCCTCAGATTCAGGTAATAAGAATTATCGGTTGAATCGATCAGAGTATTCGACCGAACGTTCCGACGGTAATTATTGATAAAAGTGTTTTTCATGATCGTGAATACCCAGGCTTTGAGGTTTTTATCCCCCTGGAATTTATCGCGATTGGTAAGTGCTTTATAAATGGTTTCCTGTAGGAGGTCCTTTGCATCCTCAGGATCTGATGTCAGGCTTTTTGCAAAAAATCCAAGTTTCGATTGCATGCTCATCAGCTGGTGATTGAATTCTATTGCGGTCATATGATTGGTTTTGTTTTACTTTTGTTATATGTTTCTTAGACAAATATAAACTGTTCCCTAATAATAACAAAACTTTGTTCAATACATCAGCTAATAAAGTACCACATTTTGGTTATCATTCCAAACAAGGATATTCCATAACAATTTAATTATGAATAACTTAAACAGAATATTACAAATACTGTCTAAATTAGAAAGTTAAAATAACGGATAGAGGAAGCAATACGAAGGGGGTTGAACAAAACACTAAACAGCAATAGCCTCAGCCAGTGCCGGATAAGAAGTAATATTGGTTATTTCATCAGGCAGGACAGCATGAAAATCAATACCTATTGATAAAAGCAGGATTTTTTTCCCCGGAAAAATACTCACCAGTTTTTCACCATACAAACCCAGTTCTTTATCCGTATAACCTGAGCTGATTGATACAACTATATGGTCAATGATGTGACGTGTTGAAAGCGAACGGAGGTGTTCAATGGGGATGGAGGGTCCTAAATAGATCACCTGGTGACCCACTTTCCGCAACAGGTAATTTGCGTAAAGGAGGTTGATTTCATCATAGTGCCCTGAGGGAAGGTAGAGGAGAAAATGCTTATTGGTCGACTGGTTATATCCAGCCATACCGTCAATAGCCACTACCAGCTTGTGTCTGATCAGGTTGTTGACGAATCGTTCCTGACATGCGCTGATTTTGCCTATTTGCCATAGCAGGTTTATTTTTTCAAGCAATGGAAAAACTATCTGCTGAAAAGATTGCTCAAAGCTAAGCTTAAGGAAAGAACTGTTCAGGATTTTTTCAAACCGGTCCTCATCCAGATCATTGGTTGCTTTAAGCAGATCTGCCATATAGCCTTCCTCGGCACCAGGCATTTCGCATATCCGGGCCACCTGGGACTGAACTTCCTCATCACTCATTCCCGAAATCAGGGAGATTTTGAATCCGTGTTTATTGAGAAAGGTGATATTCAGTAATCTCTGCAGATCCATGACCGTATAAAACCGGATATTCGTATCAGTACGTTCGGGGGAGATAATACCATACCGCTTTTCCCAGATTCGAATGGTATGGGCCTTAATCCCGGTGAGTTTCTCCAGATCGCTGATACTATACCTTGATATGTTCATTATATAACAGACTCTATTATAACGATAATGGTACTAGTACAATAAGAAAGGTATTTAGTTCAAAACAGAGTGAAATATCGGTTAATTAAGTATGTCCGCTGTCTTTTTCCGGTTAACAATTGGAAGTATCCCGAGGGCGAGGGCTCCGACAATAATAATAAAGAAGCTTGTTGAGCCATGCATTACCAGCGTTACCAATTGAGCATCAGGCAATGCAACTCCGTAAAGAATTATGGTTTGTATTGCGAAATAGTCGAACGTACCAATTCCTCCGGGTGATGGAAGAACCATCCCGATGCTGCCCATCGCCAGCACAGCAAGCGCCACCATCGGCGACAAAAAGGCAGTTGGGGCAAATGCCTTGAATACAAAAAGGGTGCTGAGGTAGTAACAACTATAGATGCCGAGGGTCAGGACAATGAAAACAAAAGGTTTTTTCAATTTGAATACTGATTTTAGCCCTTCGGTGAATTTCCCGGTATAGGAAAGGAGTTTTACTATGAGGGGAATCCTCATGAGCGGTTTTCTATAATAGAAAAGTAAAATCAGAGCCAGCAGTGACAAGCCCATAATAGCCAGAAATAACGGAGACTGCAGGAAGGCCAACTTTGTGCTTTCGACTCCCGGTTCAGGGCTTAACAAAGATGAGAGGATTGTCCAGTTAAAAATCAGAACCACCGCGAGCAGAAACAGCAAGAATATCATATCGACCATACGTTCAACCAAAACGGTTCCCAACTGGGAAGTAAAAGGGATTTTCTCGTATTTCTTGAGAATTCCGCACCGGGTAACTTCACCTAAACGGGGAAAGGCAAAGTTTGCCAGATACATAACCAGAATTGACAGAAAGGTATTCAGCAAGCCGGGTTTATAACCGATTGATTCAATGAGCATTTTCCATCTCATAGCCCGGAACAGGTGGCTGAATATGAATGCCCCGAATGAGGCAGCTATCCAACCGTAACCGAAACGTGACAGGCCGTCCCAGATATTGTCCAGATCTTGTCCCCGGTAAACCCAGATGAACAATACAATTCCCACACCAAAGAAGAAAACGTACTTCAGTGCATCCAATAAAAATTTCTTCCTATTCACTTACTATCAATTAGTTAAAATTTTTCGTCGTATTTTGTCCACAGGAGATCTCCCAGTTTCCAGGCACTCTTCACCACTTCATTTCCCCAATTAACGGTAAATTCGGTCAGAATGGATTTTCTGTCGGCAGGATTGGGAACACTTTGCAATTGTTTTTCAATTTCAACAGTCCGTCGAAAAATTTCCTCCTGCATGGGCACCAGTACGGTATCCACATCCTTGCGCATATCCCCCCACCTTTGGGCAGCCAGGGTTCCCAGGCGATTAAAGGCCCACCAGGCTGATTCATTTGAGAACCCAGTTTCACGTCCATCCACTTTATAGGTCTGGGGCAAATCAGTAACACTGCAAAAAACCGGTATATATATTGATGTTGCTGTATTATCAAGTGCGAACCAGGCAATTCCGCCAACATCATCGGGAAGCCAGCTCCGGCACTGAATAATAGTGGCATACATGGTGTACCATCTTGCGATAGTGCGTTCTCCGAGTGCCCCCCACCCTCCGTTTATCTTGAAGATCTTATTCATATCATAAGGCATAAACGGATTGGCCAGGGGAGATATTACTGTTTTACCCTGTTCGTCAGTGGTGGTAATATCCTTGACAAAGTTGAAATCTGTACCTTCATAATAATCCTTGAAAACTTTAACCAGATCGTCCATGGTCACCAGTTTATCCGGTTTTACGGAAAATGGATAGTTCTCCGCATACGGATCAAGCTTCAGGGAAGGAGCCAGGAGGCTTAATACCCTCCATTCACGCCTACGGGATGCTATACTGGTGCGGCTTTCAGGAGCATAGGCATAGCAAAACCTGAAAGTTTCATTTTCATTCCACCACCCGTTCTTTTTGGCAACTTCCATAAGATTGGCGGAGGCCATAAAATTTGCCTGATCATACAGATTTACTTCTTTAATGGTGCTGGCATTGGCATTAACCGAAACATGATTGTCGGGAACCCGCTGGGCCACCCATACGGCACCTGTTTCACCCTTTCCGGGACCAACAATTTCAAGGTGCCATACCTCATTCTTGTCCGCGATAGTTAAACACTCACCGGCATCATTCCATCCGTACTGGCTAAGCATCCCACCGGTGAGAATCAGAGCTTCCCGGGCGGTTTTACACCGTTCAAGCATCAATCTGATAAGATCCTGACAATCGATCAGGCCCTTATCTGATCTCAACTCCGGACGACCCCCAAAGGTGGATTCCCCGATTCCCAGCTGATACTGGTTCATACATGGATATGCTGAATTTATAAATCCAAAAGTATTAGGCACCTGCGGTATTTCACCGGTTTTTACAAAAGCATAGGAAGGCATTGCTTTCGTGTCATCATTTACCCTCTTATACATATCTGTGGTTGAGCCTCTCGGATACTCTGCGGGCGGCACGATCAGTACTGACGAACGGGTACGGTGACTATCATCCGTATGGGAAGTAATAACCGAACCATCAGCGGTTGCCAGTTTGCCGGCGGTGACTGACGTGCATCCATCCGGAAATCCATTGATCCAATCTGCATCGGACTGGGACCAACCCGGATTCAGGAACGTAAACATCAAAACCAATGTAATTGTCAACGGTTTGAAGAGCCTATTCATGGTGAGTGATAATTAATCCCGCTAAAATACAAAAAACAAGCAAAGGCTGTTAAGCAGGATGCCTGCGCATACTGTGGTGCATAACGTAAACAGCAACCAGCAGGGCAATCATCGCAAAAATAAAAGTCCAGGTAATGCCAAACCACTTATAAAAATAAACCCCGAGTATCGGACCGTATAACGCCCTTATGCCGGTCATCGTGAGGTGTATCGATTGATAATCTGCTGCTTCCGAATTTTTACTGAAATAGGCCGAACCGATATACCATAAAAGGCCCATGGCGGCAGCGAAAACTGCATGGGAAAGATAGGCTGGTATCAGCATATAAAACACTTGTATCCCGCCGATTTCCGAGTGATACGGAAAAGCCTGGGTTAATACCAGGAAGAAGAAATATACAAACAGGGAAAGGAAGGTATAGATTGCGAACTTTCTCGGGTCGATACTGCCTATCAACTTTCCAAAGTACGGTATCATGAGAATAGACAGGAGGTTATAAGCATTTTTATAAAATGCGACAGATGAATAGCTCAGATGAAGCTCAGTCTCAAAATAGATTGTAATGACAGCCACAGTGGTCATCCAGGCGAAACCATATAATGCAAATCCGGTTTCAAAATCGCGGTAAGCCTTATTGAGTCTGAAAATCACTGACATATTCTTCAATGATTCCTTAGTGGATTCCCAAAGCCCCATTTTCGGAATCACAGATGCATCTTCCGGCTTATAAGGAATCATGGCCAGAATATAGATAGAAGCTATGCCCAGAAGGGCCATAACAGGATAAACAACGGTAAAGGCATAGGGGTCGGTATCGAGCCAGATTCCGAAACCAAAAGTAGCCCCCAGCATCACCAGCTTGTTCAGTCCGGTTGCATAACTATACAGGGGACCAAAATTCTCATGCTTATAATTGCTTTTTAAAAACAGGTTTATGATGGGATAGATGATCGGGTTGGCCAGGTAGAAAATCAGAAAAACCAGAAGAAAGATTGTTCCGAATAGTTGCTGACTATGAAGATCTCCGACCGAGTGGGGAAAGAAAAACAGAAGAAGCAATGGTATTCTCGTAAACCAGGCCAGCCATCGTATTAACTTTGCCTTGTCGGCCGTTCTGCGGATCCATTCATTTAAAAGAATCGAAAAAAGCAACAACACGGCTCCGAACTGAAACAAAAATCCGATTTGCAACCCTGTACCTTTCAAGCTCTTGATCAGGACAAATTCATTCAAGGCAAGTATTCCAAGAATAATGCCCTCAATAACTGAATAAGCCACATGTAACCTGAAGGTTTTCCTCTCCTCTGAGGTAAGGTTCCGTAGAATGTTCTTCACTGGATAACAAAATCTCAAAAATAGACAAAGCCTGCGATCAGCAAGCTTTGTCTGAAAGAAAGCATAAAAAACTAGTTTTTAAGCCACTTTATTATCTGGTCGCTCTTCGGACTCTCTTTGGGCGGAATAACCGATACGAGGGTACCTTTTTCATCGATCAGGTATTTCTGAAAATTCCATTTGACTTCAGAATCCACAACTCCATTTAACTTCTTATCGGTTAGCCACTTATATAAAGGATGTATATCATTGCCCTTCACTGAGATTTTCGACATCATGGGGAAGGATACCCCAAATTTGGCATCACAGAACTCCCTGATCTCATCATTTGAACCCGGTTCCTGAGAGAGGAAGTTATTCGCCGGAAAACCCAGGATGACGAATTTATCGCCACCAAATTCCTCAAATAGCGACTGTAATTGTTCATACTGTGGAGTAAAGCCGCATTTTGAGGCAGTGTTTACAATCATTACCTTTTTCCCTTCAAGCTGCTTGAGGGAATAATCCTTTCCATCAATCGATTTAACCGTTATGGAATAGATGGAACTCGTTCCGTCGGACTGCGGATAGGCATGCAGAATAGCCATAAATAAAAAAAGGGTCGCAATTAGTTTTTTCATGTTACGTTTGTATTTGGATGGTTAAACGTAAATGTTGATAAGAAAGTTTATAATTGGTTCGATTCGTGGACGTATGGTTTAACTGGCCAACGTTAATGTATTCGTACCTTTATCAATCAATTCATATGTATCAGATTTAACCGTGTATTGTCAATCCTAACAACCACGCAAATGAGAAACAGCGGATTTAAAATATTGATATTACTGGGCATGCTCATCCCTTTGAACTTTGCCCAACTGAGTGGACAGGGTGCCAGTCTGCAGGGTTTTTCACTTAAGGTAAGTCCCGGGGCATTATCCTACTATGGCGATCTGAGTACCAACAACCTCAACCTGCCTGCCAGGATCATTTCGGGATCCAAATTCGGAATCGGCGGATCCATTATTAAACAGTTCAGTCCGTTCTTTGGTATGCAGGCTCAATTCATTGCCGGCAGCCTCTATACAACTGCAGCTGACAATACTTATTTTGCAGGATCATTAACCGAATTCAGTCTTTCGGCACGGTTTGATCCGCTTAAACTAATTAAGAAGAGTTCATTAAAACTATCTCCCTATATTTCAGCAGGTGTTGGAACATTCGCATTCAGGAGTGTCCGCAGGGAAATGTATACGAATGTGGTTATTCTGCCTAATTTCGGATATAATGTGGATGGCATCACAAATGCAAGAAAACAGACCGCCATGTCACTGCCTCTTGCTATCGGGCTTTCCTATAAAATTCTGCCTAACGTTAATTTGGAACTGGAACATGCATTGCGGCTGACGAATACCGATTTGCTGGATTGTTTTAAAGGGCCCAGCACAGCAAATGATCTTTATTCCCTTACCACAATCGGCGTTCGTTATACCATCAGAACCCGGTCCAATGGGAAGGACCTTAGTAAGGTTTCCCCGGATGCACCGGTGCAAAAAAGCATTAAACCATCTGAAGTTACCGTTCCAACAGTGGTGAAGCCTGTTTTTTCCCTCGAATGTGACATTCCGGAAACTATGCCGGCAGGGCAATCCATTGATGTAACCGTCACGGTAACAAAAGGAAAATATACAGGTCCGGGAAAACTCTTCCAGAAATATCCGGATGGGTTTAGTGCCATTGCAGATCCGGCAAAAAATTATTCCTTCTCATTCAACAATCAAAGTGTTATTATCGAGTGGGACAAAATGCCGGCTGACACGGTCGTAATCATTGGATATAAAGTGAAAGCGGATGCAAACCTGCAGGGCTCCTATAGTATCAGTGGCAGGCTGGAACATGAGATTCAGGGCATCAAAAATCCGTATTATTTCAATAAATCGATATTTGTCGATAACTCAAGGAAGGCCGATGACAAGGACGTTTCCATCACTCAGATACTTAAGCAATATGATTCCGGTGATGCTGAGAAAACAGCACCGGCCAGGAAAGGAAATATCAGGAAATCTGAACCCCTTACTGGGATTGAATTCAGGGTTCAGTGCGGGGCTTTCAGAGATAAAAACATGGCAGACACCCATTTAGCCGAGAAATATAAAATTACGGAAATCATTCAGGAGGAATTTACCGATGGATGGTATAAATACACGGTAGGCTCCTTCCGCACCTATGAAGAAGCAACCAGATACCGCGATACGTTCATCGCAAAAACGCGCATATTATCTTCGTTCATTGTTGCTTATAAAGATGGACGAAGGTTGAGCAATATTAATGAAGCTTTAAGATAGTCAAAACGCAAATTACAAAATGGGGCTTCCGGGCATCTTTGAAACCTATCAGCTGGCCATTGGCCCAAGTACCGTTTATACCTCTGGTGCCTTGCGTATTGGTCAGGCATTCCGTGAGCTGTTAATATCAAGTCCGTACCGGTTCAGCAATCGGATTCTTATTGAATTGACAGGTAACTTTTCGAAATTCGGACGTGAAAACAATTCAGGTCAGGCAGTTATAGCCGGTCTGGGTGGGTTCTCACTCGAACAACCTCTGATTCTCCGGGGGTTTTATGGAAAGATCAGAGAGAATGGCTGTTTTTCATTTCCAGATGGCGTTTGGCCATTCAACCCCGAATCGGACCTGATATTTAATGATTCAGATAAGAATTCTGATCATTCGAATTGCATTCGCTTTCATTTGCTCAGTGATAACGGGCAACCTGTTTTCCAGGCGGAGTATTTTTCGGAAAGAAACGGATTGGTCCGGGGACCGGGTTTACCGGAAACAAGAAATCTCTTGTTGGAGAATTATCCAAAAAGTCTGCATGAAATCAAGCAAATTCTGAATACTGAAAGGATCTCCCTTGTAGAGTATGTGATATCAGGGGAATGTTCACGCCACCGGATATCACGCGACCAATTTCAGAAAAGGATGATGGCAACCTGGAAGCTGATGATTGCCCATATCGATCGGGGAATAAAAGCACAAAACCTGCCCACCGGTGCACTGTCCTCAGGTCCTTTTGCCGGCAGTGAGAATTCAAAGGCTGCCCTATATGCCGTCGCATTATCAGAAGATGTTCTGAATAACAAACCAATAATAACAGCTCCAACTTGTACCGGTTCAGCAATAGTACCTGCCGTTTTTCGGTATATTCAGGAAAAGTTCATGTTTTCAGATGAGAAAATGGTTGAAGGCCTCATTACAGCAGGCTTATTCGGCTCCCTGATTCTCGACCGGCTGAATCAGGAGGGTCCGATGGCAGGAATGCAAGACGAGATCGCTTTTTCTGCAATTATGGCAGCGGCCGGAGTAACCTTTCTGATGGGCGGAACAAGCAATGAAACAGATCATTCGGCTGCACTGGCAGCAGAATTATACGGAAGCCGTCAGAAGGACAGGATCTCATTTGAGCCTAAAGCATTCCTCCTTCAGAATTTCATGATTTCGCAAACCCTCCCGGCATTGGCAGATCTCTCAAGGATTCAGGAGGATATACTGATTCCGGAATTTGATACGGCCCTGAAAGATTTATTTCGCCGTTAGAGTATTACTCAGGTTAACGATCCTGCCGTCCTGGTAAATGGTCCATGATGAATTCCCGTCGGCCGATGGGACAGAACATTCAAAGCTGGTTCGGCCAGTGATAATTTTCGGAACCGACAGATTCTTTGGAAAATCTGATTGACTCAACCCAATTTCAGCCAAATTGGAAGAATAGGTATTGGTCCTGGCAAAATATTCAAATTCAGCATAATAGATCATCCTTAATGCCCATTTGATATCGAAATCCTTATCCGGAGCTAAGGCATCCTCACCGTCGCCTGCCTGTATACCGGAAAATTGCAGAACCCCCCACATCTCCGGCATATGCATATTAATTCGTCCCTGAGGCGACCATACCCAGTTGTCTTCCGGATAGGATTTCCCTGTTTGCGGATTGATTTCCTTGCGATAATTGCCATTATCTAATAGGGTACGCCATTCAACCCTCGAAAAATCGATCCTCCATTGATCACCGGCTTTGGGCAGGTTTGCTCCTGCAGCACATTCTTTCAAGGCAGCCAGCGGAATAACCAGTTCAACCGTCCAGCCTTTATCCACATCGCCAGAATTATTGAGGGTACCATCAACATGGGTTCCCACTTTCAAACCGGCAATATCCCAGCCGTTTACGGGTGGCCCACCATCACGGTAAGGCTTGATTAACAGTAGGTCCCAGGCAGTTCCAAGAGCGTTCACCTCCAGTTCATAATAGGCATGAGTATCTCCATCAGGGTCGATGAATACCTCAAAATCATTGT
This sequence comes from uncultured Bacteroidota bacterium, assembly GCA_942493265.1. Classification (GTDB taxonomy): domain Bacteria; phylum Bacteroidota; class Bacteroidia; order Bacteroidales; family UBA12481; genus UBA12481. The sequence goes on along the minus strand of OW818688.1, from coordinate 3,530,529 downwards.
CGTAAAATATTACCGTGTCAGGTTGCTTCAGAGTAGCCCAAACATGAGGCTCCTCAAGTTCTGCAGCAATGTAAAGGTGCGTGTCATCCCAGAGCAATTTCGCCCGCGTTTTATATTTTGGTTCCGGCTTAGCAGATCCTTCAATATCTCCGAAATATTCAGTCCAGGGCGCCAATGCCCATGCCTGCTCATTCAGAATACCATCGGGCATGACAGCTGAAGCGGTCCGGTAACAAACATACCCTTTCGGCTGTGGTTTTGGGGGAAGATTCAATTGTGTACCAGAAGCTGATTTTGGAGCTTCTGAACAAGAAAGCAATCCCGCCAATAACGACAGGCTAAAGGAATAGCCGATAATCCGGAGTGATTTCAGAATCATTTTTTAGGCTCCCAGAAACACACTTTTGGAGAGGTGATCCGCTCCTCTTTTTTCAGCTGCTTCAATGCTTTATCAACTTCCGCCCTGGTAAGACCGCAAAGATCAACTAATTCACCGGCCTTTAAAGCTTTTCCTGCTTTGCTCATTGCGAGCAATACTTGTTCCTGAATTTCCATGATATTAAATATTTTAAACGACCAAATATACAAATTACCAAATTTTATCAATAGTGAAGATCGTCATAAATCATTCCGGTGGGATTATTAATTTTGCTGCCTGATCAATAAAACACAAATCATGAAACCTACTTTACTAATACTGGCCGCCGGACTGGGCAGCAGATACGGAGGATTAAAGCAAATGGATCCACTGGGACCCAATGGAGAATCAATTATCGACTATTCGGTTTATGATGCATTTCAGGCTGGATTCGGCAAGGTGGTATTTGTGCTAAGGGAAGAAATTGTGGATGATTTTTATGAATTATTTGCCAACAGATATAAAAAACATATTGCGGTAGACCATGTTGTTCAGAGGCTTACCAATATTCCCGACGGCGTTACAGTTAATCCCGAGCGAATGAAACCCTGGGGGACGGGTCATGCTGTATTATCGGCAGCCGGGATTCTGGCAGAACCGTTTGCCGTAATCAATGGGGATGATTATTATGGCAAGGATGCTTTTAAGGTTATGGCTGGATTCCTGAGCAAACTGAACCCTGAAAATGTACACTCACAATCCATGGTTGGATATAATATTGCCAATACCTTATCGGAATTTGGAGCCGTTTCGAGGGGTATTTGTTCAGTGGATGATAAAATGGTGCTCACCGGAGTTGTTGAGAGAACACACATTGAACGGAAAGAAAATGGGGTCATCTTCATCGATGAGGCCAACATCGAACAGAAATTAATTGGCAATGAGATTGTTTCCATGAATTTCTGGGGTTTCACTCCAGCCATCCTACCCTACTTCAATGAACATTTCCGCGAATTTCTTCTGGAGAAGGGTAATGAACTGAAATCCGAATTTTACATTCCCTACGCCGTAAATCTTTTAATTGAATCAAAAACCATTGAGGTAAAGGTTTTGGAAAGCAATGCTCACTGGTTCGGAGTTACTTATCAGGCCGACAGGCCTCACGTGAAGGAAAGGATTTCTGCTCTTTATGCAGCAGGAGAATATCCTGAAAAAATGTGGTAACTAATTGATTTTCAGTTCTGAAGTAAACTTTCTGCCAATTTCCAGGGCACGAATATTTGCATCAACCACATCCTTACCCTTACGGCTGAAAATCTGCTCAACACCTGTTCGCAGCGAATCGAAGCTCAGTCCCAGATGTTCTGAAGCGGCACCCAGCATCACAATATTTGAGGATTTGGGTGCCTGGCAATCCTTAGCCAGCTGGTCAGCATTGATCCAAACTGAATTCGGCTGTGACTTGAATTCCTCTTCAATTCTGGTGATGGAGGGATAATCCTTTATGTTCTCGAAAGGAACGGAATTGGTTACCAGCCATCCATGCTTTGCCAGATAGGGTAAATACCTTAAAGCTTCCATCGGTTCAACCGAAAGGATAAGATCGGCAATTCCCAGCGGGATTAAATCAGAGGCGATAGGTTGATCTGAAATCCGGAGATGAGATTGGACCTCACCACCACGCTGGCTCATCCCATGCACTTCGGCCTGTTTAACAAACTTCTTTTCACATAGTGAAGCAAATCCGATGGCAGCAGCGATGGTTAGTATACCCTGGCCGCCAACTCCGGCAAGAATGATATCAGTCTTCATCTGATGGAATATTTCAGGAATTTTGAATTTTTCTATGTTTAATCGCGGTCTGGATACACTCTCGACGGCTGATAATTACGGATACTCCCTTATAATTCAACTCATTGGCTATTATGGCAACATTTGCCTCATGGTTCTTTTTCAAGGGAATCATCAGTTTTAAATGTTCAGCAGGAACACCCAGGCCGAGGCAGATGCTTTCCAGTTTTCCGTAAGCAGCAGATGTTTGTCCACCGGTCATTCCAGTGGTTTCATTATCTGAAATAATGACTGTAACGGGAGTGTTTTCATTGATAGCATCTAAAAGTCCGGTCATGCCGGAATGGGTAAATGTTGAATCACCGATTACAGCAACAGCTGGAACGAGACCGGCATCGGCGGCACCTTTAGCCATTGTTATGGAGGCCCCCATATCGACACATGAATTTAATGCCTCCAACGGAGGAAGAGCTCCGAGGGTATAACAGCCTATGTCGGAGAAAGTACGACCGGTTCCAAATGGTTTAAGTGCTTCAATCAGTGCCTGATAAGTATCGATATGACCGCAGCCCTTGCACATGGAAGGCGGGCGGTTGGCCAGGAATTCCGGCACGGCAGGACCGGATTTGGTTTCGAGGCCCAGAGCTGCCGCAACAATATCCGGAGTAAGTTCGCCATCGCGGGGAACCGTTCCGTCCAACCTTCCATAAACAGTGAAGGTGTTATTATTGAGTAAACCCCTGAGGCTGCTTTCGAGAATCGGGTAACCCTCTTCCAGAACCAGAATACTTTTGCAGCTTTCGGTTAATCGCCTGATTTTTTCAACAGGAACCGGATATTGACTGATTTTCAAAACCGGATAAGGAATGCCGTCAGGATAGTTTTCCCGTACATAATTTATTGCGATTCCGCAGGCGATGATACCCAGGGAGTGATCATTTCCGGGCAATTCCGGATTATAACCGGATTTTTCCGATTCATTCATCAGATCCGTTTGAACTGCCAGTAGTTTCCGGTATCGTTTACGGGCAATGGCAGGCAGCAAAACAAACTGCCGCGGGTCATCAGGCAGTTTAAGCTTATTTTCCCCCAATGGCTGGCGGGTTTTAACTGAAGCCCGCGAATGCGACAATCTTGTTGTAATCCGCATCATCACCGGCAGTCCGAATTTCTCCGAGAGCTCAAATCCGGTAAAAACCATATCATAAGCCTCTTGCTGTGAAGAAGGCTCCAGAACCGGCAACAGGGCAAAATCGGCGTAGAACCTTGAATCCTGTTCATTCTGGGATGAGTGCATGGAAGGGTCATCAGCAACCACCACAATCAATCCACCACCACTGCCTGTTATAGCAGCATTGATAAACCCATCTGCGGCAACATTCAATCCAACATGTTTCATACATACAATCGACCGCTTTCCGGCATAGGACATACCTAAAGCAGACTCCATCGCTGTTTTCTCGTTGGATGACCACTGATTGTGTATCCCTTTTTCAATGGCCTGGCGATTCCTTTGAATATATTCGGTTATTTCAGTAGAAGGAGTTCCGGGGTAAGCATAAACACCCGAAATCCCCGAATCCACAGCACCTTGGGCAATGGCTTCCGCACCAAGTAAAACGAGTTGTTGCATTTTAAATTGAATTAAATCAAAAAGGCAGCGAATCATTTGCTGCCCAAAGCAAAAGTACTGTAATTTTGTTTGACGACAATCGTTTTAAGGTATATTTGCCAACTGATGAATATCAAAAAACTGATACCGCTTAGCATACTGCTGCTCGTTTTCGTGCTGCCTCTGAAGGTTAATGCACAATCCGATGGAAAGTCCAACATTATACATCTGACCGGTCGCACCATTTCAGCTAATAATGAGCCCGTACCTTATGTACATATAATCCTGGTTAACAAAAGACTGGCTACTGCGAGCGATTTGCAGGGAACTTTTAATTTTCCCGCAGAAATCAATGATACGGTCATTTTCAGGGCTGTCGGTTTCAAATACGCCACCATGGTTGTTCTGGATACTTTCTCGGTGAAGTACCCTTTCATTCCAATTGTGATGCAGGAAGATACCATCCAGCTGCGAGAATTGGTTATAAGACCCTGGCAAGGCAACTATGAAAGATTTAAACAGGCTGTTCTGGCCTATAAGCTGCCGGTAACCGAACTTGACAGGGCCGAGAAGAATCTCAATATGATGGATCTTAAAGCCTTGCTTATAAATGCACCGGCTACGCCAACAATGGCCTTCCGAAACACAATGAAAGTGTATAACGACCGTTTATACTGGGCAGGTCAATTACCGCCTGTAAGTATTACCAATCCCCTTGCATGGGCCCAGTTCTTTAAAGCACTTAAAAACGGTGACTTCAAAAAAAAGTAACTTTTTGATAAACAGGCAGTTTCGATATCGCACACTGGCAACCTGGTGTATTTTGGTACTTTCAGGTTCCTTATTGTTCAGTCAGAACCTGACCAAAATTTCCGGCTACATACATGATGAAACGGGTGCTCCTGTTGAAGATGTTAACATTGCTGTGATGGGCACTACGTCGGGTGCAATAACCTCGGCAAGCGGATATTATCAGGTAAAACTCAACAAAAGGTCAGATTACAACCTGCAGGTTTCCAAAATCGGATTTACCCGCCAGGAACTTACCCTGAAAACTTCAACTTTCCCTGATCCTCAGAATATCCAGTTTGATATTATCCTGATGAAATCCGTTCAGGCTCTTAATGAAGCCGTTATCAGGCCTGATCGTGATCCCGGACCAAACCTCATGCGGATTGACCCGAAGCTTATCTTTATATTACCTGACCCGTCAGGTAATTTTGAAGGTCTGATAAAGAAAATGTCAGGTGTTGCATCCTCCAATGAGCTCTCTTCACAATATTCAGTCAGGGGCGGCAATTTCGATGAAAACCTCGTTTACGTCAATGATATTGAGATTTATCGTCCTTTCCTCATAAATTCAGGGCAGCAGGAAGGATTAAGTTTTATAAATCCGGATATGGTTTCATCCGTATTGTTTTCAGCCGGAGGATTTGATGCCAGATATGGAGATAAGCTATCCTCCGTTCTGGATATAAAATACCGGAAACCTGCAGATTTTGCAGGGTCAGCATCCATGAGCCTAATGGGAGGTACACTTCATTTTGAAGGCACCAATGCAAACCGTCGGTTCTCTTATTTAACCGGTATCCGTTACAAAACCAACAAATACCTGCTCAACAGCCTCGAAACGGAAGGGGATTATAGTCCCAAATTCGCTGATATTCAAACATTCATGACCTATGACATTACGCCGGAATGGGAAATTAGCTTTTTAGGAAACGTAGCCAATAACCAGTATGACTTTCAGCCAACCAAGCGGGAAACCGACTTTGGAACCGTCAATGAAGCCTTACAGCTCATGATCTATTTTGATGGTAAGGAGCGGGATTTGTTTACCACCTATATGGGGGCTATAACTGCAGGTTTCAAGCCCAATGATAAACTTGAGATGAAATGGATCGCCTCAGCTTTTCAAACGCAGGAATCTGTATCCTATGACATCCAGGGGCAATACTTTCTTAATGCATTGGATAAACAATTAAATTCAGACACCTATGCTGACAGTATTCTGAATCTTGGTGTGGGAACCTTTCTTGATCATGCACGCAATAAATTGAATGGCAAGGTGATGAGCTTTGAATATAAGGGCAGCTATAAAACTGATATACACTGGATGCAATGGGGTGCCAGGTTCCAGCACAGCAGTTTTACCGATAAAATTGAGGAATGGTCGATGCTCGATTCAGCAGGATATTCCCTCCCCTACTCGGATTCATCGGTTAACCTGTACAGCACCCATTTTGCGCAAACCTCAATCAGCCCAAATCAGGTAAACGGATATTTCCGCGACTCTTATGAAAAGAAGCTTTCCAACGGGAAATTAATAGTGACAGGCGGCATCAGGACTACCTATACGGAAATCAATCAGGAATGGCTCGTCAGTCCGAGAGCAAGTATTTCCTATCAGCCTGTCACCAAGAAAGATCTTCAATTCAGATTATCAGCCGGTTCTTATCACCAACCAGCCTTTTTTAAAGAATTCAGAGACTTGAGCGGGCATGTGAATACTGATGTCAGGGCACAGAAGTCGGTGCATATTGTTGGTGGTACCGACTATTATTTTCTTGCATGGAACCGGCCATTTAAGTTCACTACAGAGCTCTATTACAAATACTTATGGGATCTCGTGCCATATGAAGTTGACAATGTACGAATCCGGTATTACGGCGACAACATGGCATTGGGTTATGCTGTTGGATTAGATGCTAAGGTCAACGGGGAGTTTGTACCCGGAATCGACTCCTGGGCAAATGTTTCAATCATGCAAACCCAGGAGGATATCGAAGGTGATACAATAGGCTATATTGCCCGGCCAACAGATCAAAGAGTCAATGTCGGATTATTCTTCCAGGACTATCTACCTAATAATAAATCCTATAAAGCGCATCTTAACCTGCTGTTCGGATCAGGCTTGCCATTCGGTCCTCCTGGCAGCCAGACTCAAAAATCAGCTTTAAGGGTACCTCCCTATCGCAGAGTTGATATCGGGTTTTCGAAAATTCTGATTGACGGCAACAAAAGATCAACAAACCGTTACCTGAAAAATTTCAAGTCACTGTGGCTGAGTCTGGAAGTCTTTAACCTGCTGGACATTAACAACACGGTTTCCCATATCTGGATCAAAGATATCGGCACCCGGCTCTATTCAGTGCCTAATTTCTTAACAGGCAGACGTTTTAATGTTAAACTGCAGGCAAATTTCTAGCTTATGGTTTTTCAGCAGCCTCTGATTCTGTATGGCCTGTTTCTGTTGACCATTCCGATCCTGATCCATTTTCTTAATTTCAGGAAGTCGAAAACTATATATTTCAGCTCGTTACGATTTATCGAGGAGGTTAAAAGCACCTACCGGAAGCGTAATCGATTGACAGACCTCCTACTTTTGCTCCTCAGGCTTCTGGTGTTGGCCTGTCTGATCATTGCCTTTGCACAACCTGTAATTCCAACTGAAAAAACCGGAACCACTGCACCAGTTTCCATTATTGGTTTGTTCGTGGATAATTCCCAAAGCATGGAAATAACCGAACAGAGTGAATCCCTGCTCAGCAAAGCCAAAACCAAAGCCAGGGAGATAGTGCGTGAATTTCCGCCCGACAGCAGATTTCAGCTTCTGTATAACGGTTCGTCGGCCGACTTGCAGGGAATAACAGACAAAGAGCTGACCATAAAACTCATCGACGGGATCCGACAATCTTCGGGACAAATGTCGATGGCTGAAATCTTTCGTTTTTTTAATCAGGTCAGCGATGATAAATCCATTAATTTTTCATCGGTCATCCTGATATCGGATTTTCAGGAGTCACTGTTTTCGAATCCCCTGGAGTTAAATAGTTCTGCGGCTTCCTTGTTTCCGATCCCGGTGCGGGCTTCATCCAACAACAATATCAGCATTGATACCTGCTGGCTGGATAATCCACTCACTCTTTCGGGACAAAACAATCTGTTACTGGCAAAAATCAATAACCGCTCAGATCAGGAATATGAAGATTTTCCGGTGAGGCTGGTGATCAATGACACGTTAAGAAACGAAACTACGGTCAGGCTTCCGGCCAGAGCAATTACTGAAGTTGCGCTGAGCTTTCACCCTTATTCAGGCGGGTGGCAAACCGGATCCGTTCAGATTTCGGATTTTCCGGTCCTCTTTGATAACGAATTGCTATTCAGTTTCAGGATTGAATCCGACATCCCTGTTTTAATGCTTTATGAGAATGAGGAAAATCCATTTCTCAGAAGCGTATTTGGAAATGATCCCTATTTTAAGTTCGAATCCTTTGTTGAAAAAGGATTTCCACGATCTGATTTCGGCGAATATAATCTGGTTGTACTTTCAGGCATCCGCAATTTCGGCCCGGCTGTCAGTTCCCGGCTCAGTGATTATATGCAAAATGGAGGAACCGTCTGGTTTTTCCCGGAGCTGTCGGGCGACCGTTTAAATTACAATCTTCTGCTGAAATCAATTAATGTACCTGTTTTTCAAAATATTATTCCATTCCGTCTGGATTCAAGAATTGCTAAAGAGCAGGAACTCTGGTTGCAGGAAGTAGTGGTGAATGTGGATAAACGGTTGCGCCTGCCCTATTTTAATCAGTCATTTAAGGTCACTCCTGTATCACCTGACCGCACCGACCTGCTGAGTTCAGTATCCGGCGACTTGCTGCTCAGCCAGTTCAGGGTTGGCAAAGGATCATTTGTTTTGACGGGATTTCCATTGGATGAGAAAGTCACCGATTTCATGTACCATCCTCTGTTCATTCCCCTTTGTTACAGGATAGCAACCATCAGCAGGCACCACTCAGCTCTTTACCAGGTTAATGGATTAAACCTGCCATTTAGCGTTACTCACCTTAGTACTATTGGCGATCATGTGGTCAGCCTGAAAAATGTTAAAACCGACTTTGAAACCATCCCGGTACAGCATGCCGGAACCGGTTCTGAAACCATCCTTTTTCCGGGAATCATGCCAGAAGCCGGTCAGTATAGTGCAGTTGCCGGTACTGATACCCTTGCCCGTGTTGCATTTAATGCTCCGCGTATTGAATCGGACCTCGATTTCGTTGCGGATTCTCTGCTCAATCAGCGGTTCAGGAAAGCCGGGTGGAATATTCCCGTGAATAATAATTCACTTAGTATGCAGAATCCGAAAGAAATGGCAGATGAATCCTCAGCAAAAAAAGTGTGGTACTTCTTTCTTATCATAGCTTTATTGGCGTTAATGGCAGAATCATTTGTTATGCATAATAAAAAGTGATTCCTTTGTATAATTATTATAAAACGTTAGAATTATGAAACCGATAGACTACATCAATCGCGAAAATTTATATGGTGCGCATAACTACCATCCCCTGCCCGTTGTTCTGGACCGAGGTGAAGGTGTTTTTGTATGGGATGTTGAAGGCAAACGTTATTTTGACTTTCTATCGGCCTATTCCGCAGTTAATCAGGGTCACTGCCATCCGAAAATCATCAATGCACTCATACAGCAAGCCTCCAGACTTACCCTGACCTCCCGCGCATTTTACAGTTCAGCACTCGGTGAGTATGAGGAGTTTGTTACCAAATATTTCGGCTATGACAAGGTATTGCCTATGAATTCCGGTGCTGAGGGAGATGAAACAGCCCTTAAACTTTGCAGGAAATGGGCTTATACTAAAAAGGGTATAGCTGAAAATCAGGCCAAAATCATTGTTTGCGATGGCAACTTCCATGGTCGTACCATCACCATTGTGTCCATGTCCACCGATCCGGATTCCTTTGGCGGATTTGGGCCTTTCACCCCTGGATTCATCAAGATACCCTATAATGATCTTAACGCATTAAAACTGGCGCTGGAAGATCCCACGGTGGCCGGGTTCCTGGTTGAACCTATTCAGGGTGAAGCAGGCGTGTTTGTTCCAGATGAAGGCTATTTGAAAAAAGCTTACGACTTATGCAAGGAGAAAAACGTACTGTTTATAGCAGATGAGGTTCAAACGGGCATTGCTCGTACCGGAAAGCTCCTGGCGTGCGACCATGAGCAGGTTCGACCTGATATCCTGATCCTTGGCAAGGCTCTTTCGGGTGGAGTATATCCGATTTCGGCCGTGCTTGCCGATGATGATATTATGCTCACTATTAAACCGGGTGAACACGGTTCAACATTCGGGGGCAATCCGATGGCTGCCAAAGTGGCTATTGCCGCACTTCAGGTGGTAACCGAAGAAAAACTCGCAGAAAATGCCGAGCGCCTGGGAAAAATCTTCAGGGCTGAGCTGGTGAGCATCAAATCAGACCGTATTGAACTCGTGCGTGGTAAGGGATTATTAAATGCCGCCATTATTAAACCCAAGGGTTCCCAAACTGCATGGGATGTTTGTATGGCATTAAAAGAAAATGGCTTGCTGGCCAAGCCAACTCACGATCATATTATCCGGTTTGCTCCTCCATTGGTTATAACTGAGGCTCAGGTGATGGAAGCTGCCGGTATCATCCGGAAAACAATAGAAGGGATGTAATTGATCCCCCGTTTGCCAGCAAAGCAATGAAATCAAAAATATATTCAATTTGTTTTCTTGCTTTGCTGATAAACGGATTTTTTCCGGCATCCGTTTCAGCCCAGCTAACAGATACTCCCCGGGGAATCTGGTTTAATAAAACAGAAAATACCCTTCAGCGGTTCGGCTACAGTCAGGCCATTTTATGGCCTTCAACCATCGGCTCCCACCTTTACATGTATGTCAGGGAGGGTGATACAGACTGGTCGTCGATCGTTACCCGGAACAATTACAAACGAACATTTACCCTGCCACCGGTTTGGGACCGGGACTCCATATCCTGGAATTACGGGGTTCATCCGATCATGGGCACCTTTTCGTATCTCTCCTGGCGTAATAAACGTGCTCACTGGGCGGTTGCCATTGCTGGAACTGCCGTCAACTCGGCCATTTACGAATATCTTATCGCGGGTGGAACACAGCGTCCCAGTTACAACGATATGATCATAACTCCATTATTGGGCAGTCTGGCCGGCGAAGGATTTTATCAGCTCAAAAAACGGCTCCTGAGGGATAAACATCTGAATTTTATTGAAAAGGTTGCGTTAACGATAACTGATCCTTTCGAGGTGTTTTATTATGGCTTCAATTACCGTAAGATTTGCAGGGTAAACTACCGGTAGCCTTAAGCACGTTTACGGTAACTATTTACCGCCAGAGTTATCATGGCCATTCCGAATATACCGATTGAAACGAATTCCTTCCAAACATCCTGAAAATCCGATCCTTTCAGAAGAATCATCCTGATCACCCTCATAAAATAGGAAAGCGGGTTGATTATATTGACATAATGAGCCCAGCCGGGCATGGATTCAATTGGGGTAAATATTCCGCTCATGAGTATGAAAACCAGAATAAAAAAGAAATTCAGGAACATCACCTGCTGCTGGGTTTCTGAAATTGCGGCTATAAACAGGCCAAAGCCCAGAACAGTAATGAGGTACAATGCGGTAAAGCCCAATAAAAGCCACACCGATCCCAGAACCGGAACATTAAACAGCAGGCGGCCCAGTGTTAAGCCAAAACCCAATTCAACCAGCGCTAAAATCCAGAATGGGACCAGCTTGCCCAGTAAAAACTGATATTTCCGGACCGGCGTGACGTTGATTTGTTCAATAGTGCCCAGTTCCTTCTCACGGACAACATTCAGTGACATCAAAAGCCAACCGACCAGTGTTACGAGGATAACAAGTATGCCGGGCACCATGAAAATCTTAAAATCCAGAACAGGATTATACCAATGACTATAATTTACCTCGATGGAACCAAAGCCCTGTTGAGGGGCTGGCCGGGAAAATCCGGCCGATAACTGCCTGCCATAGTCCATCAGAATATTCTGCGCGTATGATGCCGTTAAAACTGCCGCAGCGCTGTTGATTCCGTTAATGAGAAACTGGACTGCCGGTTTTTCCTGGTTTAAAATGCTGTTTTCAAAATTCTGCGGGATATGAATCACCAGATCAGCCTTATCTCCTTTAAGAAGTTGTTCGGCATCATCGAGAGAATTGACTTTCCCGGCCAGTGAGAAAAATGGGGAGGAGGAGTATTTGGAAATCAGGTTGATTGAGGTCGTTGATCCATCCTCATCAAGAATGGCAAAATCTATATCCCGCATGTTCATGTTTGCAGCATAAACCAGCACAATCATCTGAATCAGCGGTGCAATTATCATTGCCGGAATCATAATCCGGTTGCGGCGAATCTGAGTAAACTCCTTGCGGATCAAAACGGCAATCGTTCTCATACCTGAATTCGTATTGAAAATTTCCGAATGGCAGCAACCAGGAAAACCACAGTCATGATAAACAGGATCAGGGTTTCATTCCAAACATAAGCTAATCCATTTCCTTTCAGCATGATATCCTTTAAAATGATAATAAACCACCTTGGCGGGAGAATCGCACTCACCCATTGCAATATCACCGGCATATTTTCGATCGGAAAAATAAAACCAGATAGTAAAACCGTTGGCAGCATCAGAACAAACAGAGAAACAAACATGGCAATCTGCTGACTCTTTGCAATCGTGGAAATGAGTATGCCCAGCGACAAAGAAAGGGTTATGTACAGCAGGAGTTCCGCCAATAATAAGATCAGGCTCCCGGAAACCGGCAACCCGAATACAAAATAGCCTAATAACAATATTACCAGCCCATTGATAAATGCAAGCAATACATAGGGTGCAACTTTTCCGATTATAATTTGAGCCGGCCGCAACGGGCTCACCAGAATTACCTCAAGTGTTCCCAATTCCTTTTCGCGTGTTACTGAAATGGAGGTGAGCAGGGCCGATATCAGCATGAGAATCAGGGCCATGGTTCCGGGAACAAACATATAGGCGCTAACCAGACCTTCATTAAAAACCATCCGGTATTGAGGATCAATAATCATCTGACCGGTTAATGGTCCAGACAACTGCGATTGATAAGTGCGTATGATTCCGGAAATATAACCAACTGTTGTACTGGCCAGATTAGGATCTGATGCATCTGTAATTATCTGAATATTTGCTATTTGTGCGTTATCCAGCTTTTTGCCGAAATCAGGTTCGAAAACCAGCACGGCTTTCACCTTACCGGTTTTAAAGTGATCAGCAATTCCGTCCTGATTTTGGATGGTTCCGACAAAGTTAAATGAGCCCGAAGAAAAAATCTTGTTCAATATTTTTTGGGTGTGTATATCGCCGCTCTGGTCCAGAACCGATATGCCGATATTTTTGAAATCACTGTTTACCACATAGCCGAAAATCAGGATCTGCATAACAGGGATGCCAAACAGGATCAGCAGTGTACGTCTGTCCCGGAAGATATGATTGAACTCCTTTTTAACCAGACTGATAAATCTATTCATAATCGATTGCTAAACATTTCTGGCCACTTTAACGAAAACTTCATCCATACTGTTTACTCCGAATTCCCTCTTCAATTCTGCCGGATTTCCCATTGCCTCGATTTTTCCTTCGGATAAAATACAGACGCGGTCGCAGTATTCAGCCTCATCCATATAATGTGTTGTTACAAAAACAGTGATACCGGCCCTACTTGCCTCATAAATAAGATCCCAGAATTGTCGGCGTGTTACCGGGTCAACCCCACCGGTTGGTTCATCCAGAAAAACGATTTTGGGCTGATGAAAAATGGCCACAGAAAAGGCTAATTTCTGCCTCCAGCCCAGGGGTACCGAGCCGATCAGGCGATCGCGCAGATCTGAAATACCAAGCCGGCTAAGCATTTCGTCACTTCTGAGACGGATTTCCTTAATTTTCAAACCATAAATACCGCCATAAAGCCGAATATTTTCAAAGACGGTAAGGTCCTCATATAGGGAGAACCGCTGGCACATGTATCCGATGGATTTTTTCACCTTTTCAGGATATCTTGAAGCATCGATACCTGCCACTGAAACAAACCCCGAAGTAGGCGCCGACAAGCCGCTTAATATCCTGATGGCAGTGGTTTTACCAGCACCGTTTGCTCCAAGGAATCCAAAAATTTCTCCTTTTACAACTGAAAAGGTGAGGTGATCGTTGGCAATAAAACTTCCGAATCGTTTTACCAGGTCCCTGACTTCGATGATGGGTGCAGTTTCCATTTGTGGTCAGGTCAAATACTGGATGAAACAATCCTCGATGACAGGTGGTATTTCAGTGATCGTCACCTCACTGATACCCATTTGGGAAAGCATATTTTTTACTGAATCCGGGTGTTCTCCCTGAGTCAGGGTAAGATGAAGTGACTGGCCAAACGAATGCACCGACCTGACCAGTTTTGATTTACGGCACTCCAGAAGCGCATCATAGCGATTACGGCAGTTTAATTGGAAAAGAATCCCATTAAATCTTGACCTGATCTCATCCGGTTTTCCGATATCCAGCAGGCAGCCTTTCTGAATCATTGCGAGCCGCCCGCATCGCTCCGCCTCATCCATATAGGGTGTTGAAACGAGAATGGTCATCCCTTCCTGACGTAATGTACCCAGATGATCCCAGAATTCCTTTCTCGAAACGGCATCAACTCCGGTAGTTGGCTCATCCAGGATGAGGAGTGAAGGTTTATGAATGAGTGCACATGACAATGCAAGTTTTTGCTTCATCCCCCCGGATAATTTTCCCGCCCGTCTTTTTCGAAACGGTTCAAGCGGTTCATAAATATCCTTGATCAGATGATAGTTCTCGTGAATTTTCACTCCAAAAACCGAAGCATAAAACTTCAGGTTTTCTTCAACGGTAAGGTCTTGATACAGTGAAAACCTTCCGGGCATAAACCCGATGGATTTCCTGATAAAGCGGTAATCCTTAATCACATCATGCCCTAAAACGGTTACCTGACCCGTATCTGGCAAAACCAGTGTGGAAAGAATTCGAAAAAAGGTTGTTTTTCCGGCACCGTCGGGGCCGATTATTCCAAAAACCTCGCCCTGGCTAATGTCAAGGTCGAAATTTTCCAGAGCGGATATTTCGCCGTACTTTTTCGTGAGCCGCCGGCATTCAACAATCGGATTATTCATTTACAAAAAATAATTCACCAGGCATACCTATTTTAATTCTGCCGTCGTTTTTGACCCTCACCTTAACTGCATAAACCAGATTGACGCGTTCCTTTTTTGTCTGAATCACTTTCGGAGTAAATTCTGCCTGATCCGAAACCCAATAAACCTGTCCCGGATATTCCAGAAATCCTCCATCAGCATTATCGATCCGGACCTTAACCTGGCCGGCGATTTTGATTCCTGACAATTGGTCCTCGCTTACATAGGCCTTCAGTATGATCCGGTCGATATCAGCCATTTTCAGGATGGGTTTACCGGGAATCATCAAATCCGAATTTTTGGCAATCAGATTGATGACCACACCGCTTGCAGGAGCAATCACCCTGCATTTCCGGAGTTGATCGGAAAGAATGTTTTGCTGGGCCACTACTACTCCGGCCTCCTGATGCAGGCTGGCGATCTGGGTGGAAAAGGTTCCTTTGCGGGCGTCGGCCATACTAATTTGATGCACAATATCATCCAGGGATTTACCGCTGGTCGCCTTATCGGTGAGCAGGTTTTCAAACCGGATTTTTTCTGCTCTTAAAACAGACAACTCGGTATCCACCACTCGTTCCTGCGCTTTAACACCAGGTATTTTGGCTTCGATTGCAGCTTGTTGTGCCTTTGACTGCTGCAACTGCAGATAAACTGAAATTGTGTCGGTAACAGCCACAGTATCACCCTGATTAATCCTATCACCCTCCTGAAGGTTGAGTCTGATGATTCTTCCTCCGGATTCGGCCATGAGGGTATACTCATCTGCTTCGAAATGTCCCATCGCATCAAATCCGGTATCTTTTTTTGCACAGGATAATGCCAGAACCAAAATAAAACAAAGGCTTAATGTTCTCATATACTTAATAATTTCCCTTGATTGACAACAGTTTATACTGGGCGCTGATCAATTCGATTTTACGTACTTCCTGGTTAAGGCGGGCTTCCTGCTCTCTCGTCCATTCATTAATGAACTGGCTGGCTGTAATCAATCCATTCTTCAACCGGCTGGTATAGGCTGCCGTAACTTTCTCCCTGTTAACCAGTAACTCCTCATCTTTTAAAAGAAGTGCACTAATCTCTTCGATCAGAATTTGTTGTTTTTTTTCAGCTTGAGTGATTTGCCGCTCAAAAGATTCCTGCTGATTGGCGATAACGCTTTGGTTCAGGTTAAAGGCCTCCTTCTGTTGCCTTACCCTGCCCCAGTCCCACACATTCCAGGTTCCTTTCAAACCGACTAACAGATAAGGATCCCATTTATCGCCCATAAAATTGAGTCCGGGCTTACCGTAACCGCCCTGACCAAACGCCATCACTTTTGGCCGGAGTTGCGAATTCAGGAGGGTTTTCCGTGCATCGAGCATTTTACTTTGCATTTCAAACAATTCTATTTCAGGGCGTTGCGCCTTAATTCCTGATTCAGCAGGAAGGACAGGTATAATAAAGTGAGATACTACAGAAATCTCCTTTCCCATGAGCAAACCCAGCGTACTTACGGCTCGCAATTTAATTCCACGGAGGCTGATCAATTGCTGGTCTATTTTTATCTGCTCAGAAAGAATTACGGGAAGATCAGATTCACTCAAAATTCCATTTTTAACCGACGATTCAACCTGGTTAACCGTTTGCGTAAGTGATTGTTTCATAAGCTCAAGCACATCAATCCTTTTCGCTGTCACCAAGATGGCAAAATACAGGTCCTCAACGATCTGCGTCAATTCATACTCCCTGATCTCAATTTCCTGAACCGCCAGATCTGAATTCAGATTTTCCAATACCTGCTGATTTTTTATACTTCCGCCATCATATATAAGCTGGGAAATATCGGCTGTAACCTTGTACTGATCTTTTGGAATGGAGGGAAAGTCGACCGGGAATGGTAGATCCAGGTCAAGCACCACAACATCCGACTGCCAGGTGGCTTGCCCGTTCAGATCCATTCCGGGTAACCAGGCTGACTTTAGAATTTTTTTTCTGCTTTCAGCAATCCGGGAAGCAAGCTCCTTATTGGCTGATAATGGATTATTGATCAATGTATTCTGTATACAATCATCCAAATTGATATCCTGGCTTTTAAGGTATACCGGGAGCAGAAGTACAACTAAAAAAATGATTAACCTTCTCATTTTAAACCATTTATTATAAACTTACTTACTTCTGATTTCCGTGTTTCCATCAACTGGTCAAATCTGGCGTCGTCAAGATCGAACAAGCCTGTGAGGAGTGGCCTTGCCAGAAAAGGAAATACGCTTAAAGAAATCAGGTTCATTATCAGCTGCAAAGGATCAATCGGTTTGATTTCCCCCTTCAATATACTGGTATTCAGATCATCAGCAAATTTTTTAAATAGTTCCATCTGATTAAAGACTTTAAACCCGTTCAGTATCATTTCCGGATTTCGCAAAACTTCGGAAATAATAAAATGCGGGATCATCGGATTGGCCTGAACGAAACTTATATGTACGGAAAAAAAATCAGCAATCTTATCAAGTAACGGGCGGTCGGACTGGAACACTTCAGTGAGGGCCGGAACCAATTCACGGATTGCCTGGGCAAAGACCGCCTGAAACAACGTTTCCTTATTCCTAAAATAATAATGGAGCAAGGCTTTATTAATTCCTGCATGATCGGCAATCTCCTGCATTCTGGCACCGTCCATACCTTTTAATAAAAATATTTCGCGTGCTGAGCGCATGATGCGTTCCTGAGCGGGGTTTAAAGATGGCTGTTCAAGTTTAACCATTTAGTTTAACCATTTGGTCAAATATAAAAACAACTTTCCTAAATACAAAAAAAAATCCCCGCCGAAGCGAGGATTTTTTCTTAAATAATTATCTATCAATAAGATTGGCTGCAAAAATTATTTTCCAATTTCAAACAAGCTGTATTCAACCCTGCGGTTGAGGCTTCTGCCTTCTTTGGTTTTATTCTCCTGAGCTGGTTTCGATTCTCCGAAATACTGCAATCTGATACGTGTGTCATTGATCCCTTTGTTGATCAGATAGTCCTTAGCTGAATAGGCACGCTTTTCAGACAATTTCAGGTTATACTCTTCTGAACCCACTCCATCGGTATGTCCGTCGAACTGAACACCAAAATCCTTATGGTTAGAAAGTGCGTTTGCGATCTTGTCGAGAGCATCAATTCCTTCAGACTTGAGTTTATAGGAATCAAAATCGAAGTAGATCGGCTTCATTGATAAGTTGTACTTTCCAATGATAGCTTTAATATCAAAAGGACAACCTTTTAATTCAGCAACCCCTGCTTTGTCAGGACAAGCATCTTCACTATCCGGAATACCATCCCTGTCGGCATCGACCGGACATCCGAAAGCATCAACTTTGTAACCTTTAGGGGTATTCGGACAACGGTCATCTTTATCGGGAACGCCATCACCGTCAGAATCGGGGCAACCTTTGAAAGCTGCGAGGCCGAATACATCCGGACAATCATCAAGTTTATCCTGAATACCATCTTTATCGGTATCCGGACAGCCGTTGAATTCTTTCAAACCGGCAACGGTCGGGCATTCATCCTGATAGTCCAGAACCCCATCCTTATCGGTATCCAGCGGGCAGCCGTCAGCATCAACCGGAACTCCGGCCGGTGTGTTCGGGCACTTATCAAGTTTATCCGCAACTCCATCACCGTCGGCGTCCTTTTTCTTAGCCTTACCCGGGGTAATATAAATAGCTACAGAATTTTCAAGAAATTTATCATTCCCTTTTTTAGATACCGGAGCAACTGCTCCTGTTGAACCGTCAATTTCATCCGTAAAAGGAAGCATCAGGGATGTTTGAATCGCGAAACTTACAGCCTGTGTAATACGGAAATTCAGTCCTAATCCTCCATAAATATTAGGATTCAGATATTTTTGTTCTGAGAAGATTCCATTTTCGCCAACTCCGGAGGAGTTTGCCCGGTTAACACCGAGGCCAGCCAGAATGTATGGTCCAATTCTGGCAGTTTCCTTAAAAATGTATCCGTTGTTGAATTTGTATTTAGCCAGCAAATTCATGTTATACATATGTGACTCAAAATTCAGCCAGGTAGGCATTCCTGAATTTCCGCCATCATAACTGTGGGCTTTATCATAGAAGAAATGGCCCAGTAAATCGAATGATGGATTTAGGTACCTTGCCAGGCTGCCACCGATTGCATAGCCCTGTGAAAAGGAATAAAACTGGTTTGAATAATCACCATTATACTCCATTACTCCAAAATGAACACCTACGCCCCATTTATTATCAGCATTTTGCGCCTGAATTGCGGTAATGCCCAGTAAAAAAACTGTTGCCAGGAGTAAAAATTTTCTTTTCATATCCGTTAGGTTAAAATTTCAATTTTGTAAAGATATAATAAATAACACAATGCAAATTTCATATTATACAAAATTGTTGCAAAAAGGTTCAGCTGGTTGCCCTCTTTGCCCTTTCCCAATTCACGGATTGCTTCTTTTTTACATATCTGAGAAATCCCATGTAAACCGAATAATTCATGATAAAGAAATAATAGGGTACAAATAAAAGTTTGATCCGTATTTGACGGTTTTCCAAAATCCAGCCGATAATGGCCAGGATATAGAACAAAACCTGACCGGCCAGAATGATGGAATACAGGCCTGGCAACCCGGCTTTAATTTCCATATAAACCAGCATCAGGTTAGTTATTAAAATAATTAAAAGTGAAAGCGGGGCCAGTGACCACCTAAGAACACGGTGAGAAATATATTGAAATGATAATCTCCCGTATTTAAATATATTAAGCAATTTTCTCAGGCGGACAATTGATTGAATTCCGCCCGCAGAAATCCTGATTTTGCGTTTAAGTTCCTCTTTTACATTAGCAGAGGCTGTTTCGCTTGCGTAGGCTTCAGGATTATACTGGATAGTATATCCTTTCATAGCTATACGCAGGGAAATGATAAAATCATCCAGAAGTGTATCCGGTTCAACGTCCTGATACAGTTCTGTTCTCACGGCAAAGAGTTCGCCTGCTGCTCCAACAACTGAGTACCATTCTGCATCCCACTTCTTCAGTGTGGATTCATATTTCCAATAGATACCCTCGCCTGCCCCGGCCGCTGCCGCGGTGCTGCTTTGCCGGATTCTCTTTTCTCCCGAAACACAACCAACACGGGGATCCCGGAACATATCCACGATCAGCCGGATCGATTCAGGTCCTAACATGGTATTGGCATCAGAAAATACAATAACCGGAGTATCCACCAATTTGACGGCCCGGTTCATAGCTGCAATCTTGCCATTCCGGGCAGGTAGATGATGGACAATAACACCCGGATATATTGCCAGAATATCTGGTGTACCGTCATTGGATCCATCGGTTACCCAAACCAGCTTCAGCTTATCTGCCGGATAATTAAGAGCCCTGCTGTTCAGGATTTTCATATCCACAAAATCCTTCTCATTGTAGGCGGCCACCAACAGTGTAACTTCCGGCAAATAATCCTGATTGCCCTCAAACTTTCTGTTGAGCTTGAATAATCGCCTGAATCGTATGATTATGAACAACAGCATACCATACCCGATATATGCATAGAAAACAATAAAAACACCTACCCAGAACAGAATTTGTAAAGCGGTCATATTCATCTGAATTATAAAGTATTATACCTTTTGCCATTCATTCGTTTCACTGTTGAAGCGTTTAATCACCCTGGCGGGGTTGCCAACCGCGATTGCGAAATCAGGTATATCTCGGGTTACAACACTTCCCGCTCCGATCTGACATCGTCGACCGATATGAACTCCTGCCAGTACCACTGAATTCGCTCCGATATGCGATTCTTCTCCTATGGTAACCGGTCGCAAATCCAGCGGTTGCTCGCTTGAATTCTTTGTACCATCGCTATAACCGTGATTAAAACCACTGACAAAAACATGCTGGCCCAAACCCGATCCATTGCCCATTGTAACCGGACCGATGATCACGCTGCCGATACCGATCCTTACTTTCTTTCCGAGCCTGACATCTCCCGCACCGTTATTCACCACGCAATAACTTTCAATAGTACTGTTATCTCCCAGATCGAAATGATTATATGGAAAAACATCCATGCGAGAGGGTCTCCGGATCAATGAATTTTTTCCTCTTTTATGAAAAAACCTATTGACCACCAGCCGGATATACCACCTTGGCCGGGGCCTTTGCCTGGGAGTGATAAATAACATTACCCATTTTTGAAGTTTCGGGTTTGACTTCAACCTGGCTTTTAATCCGGAGTCTGCCATTTTTTTTGATTTTTTTGAGGTTTCTAACCTTTCCTTTTCCACAATCTCTACGGCACGGTAGATTTCACCCACATTATTCTCCCAGGTATGGCCGCGGGCGAATGCTTTGCGCTTTTCCGCCAATTGAACTGAGTCCTCATCCAAGGCTTTCTGAATAAGACTGATATAGTCCTGAACCGACTCACCCAGATAAGTGAAATCTTCAAAATAATCCATGGCCTTTGTGGCACTCGCAACCGTTGGCTTGCCCATTGCCAGATATTCATCAATCTTTCGTGGATAGTTGCCGATGGTTGCATCATTGATGCGCTGAGGATTCAGGCAAACATCAAATCCCTTGATATACCCTGGCAATTCCTCTGGATTTCTGGAGCCCAGGAAAACCACATTCGGCATGCCATGCAATTTTGATTGCCTGAAAACATCATCTTCAGGCCCAACCATAACCAAGGTCCAGTGCTGGCAGCGCTCCGCCAATTGTTCCATGGTTTCCACATTCAACCTTCGGGAGCTGAGGAATCCAACATAGCCTATCAATGGTTTTTTGAGATCTGCGATATCGGCCGGAATTTCAATATGATGGGTATCATCATTATAAGCTTCGATATCACAACCCTGACCAACCATATAGGAATGAGGATTGTGCTTCAGCCCGTACTCCGTATAAAGTGAAGAATTATTGACCACAACATCCGATGTTTTGATCAGCAGAGGTTCGGCCCGTACCCCATGTTTCTTCCAGAAGGGATTCTTTATCAGATAATCCCTCATATAGTATATCGAAAAGACTGGCTTGAGCAACTCCTTCTGATAAAGTCCGAGAAACATATTGCTGTCATTGAAGAGATAATAATCCTTAAAATTCAGTTCCCGAACAGCCCTGAGAATCTCTCCGGCAAAGCGCTTGTTATTTATTCTGTTGAGAAAATCAAAAAGCTTACCGTCAGGCAAAGAGTTGATTGATTCCGTTATGGTTTTAGGGTTCAGAACCCAAAGATTTTGAGAAACCTGCTCGAGTGCCGGCGCCTTACCAGCCAGAACCCGCATTCTTTTCTTCACCTTTTCGGTGTGCCGTTCGGTGAATCTGCTTTTTCGGTCGAGCGGGCTGTTCACATACAAGACGCGATTGTGCCTGGCCATCACCTCAGCAATATTTTTGCAATTACTTCCAATTTCTATGTCCCAGGGCTGAATCCCGATCACCACAATATCCCGGTTGTTCATAACGAGTATCTATCTATGTTTTTCGCCCACTTCATTGTAAATAGCCAGCACTTTTTGAGCCATTGCCCGCCATGAAAACCGCGATGCATTGGCTAATCCCCGTATTTTCAAAGCGGATCGGTAAACCGGATCGGTAACAATTTTGATCATTGCCTCAGCAATTTCCTCCGGTTTATAAGGATCAATGATACTGGCTCCATCACCTGCAATTTCCGGCATGGAAGATGTATTTGAAGTGATCACCGGAGTACCGCATGCCTGTGCCTCCAGAATGGGTATCCCAAAACTCTCGCGATAGGAAGGATACAGAAAAAGATCAGCAAGGCTGTAAATACCAGGCAATTCTGAATTGTTTACATAACCTGTCAGATGAATATGCCTGATCAGCCCTGGTTGACCAATTTCATTCAGCATTGCCGACAGGTCCTGCAGATCAAAATCCAGCATTACCAGCGGGATATCCAGTTGGGTCCGTTCCCTGAAAATCGAATAAGCCATCAGTGTTCCCGGGGTGTTCTTTTTCTGCACGGTATTGCCAAGAAAAAAGAAATAATGTTCGGGAAGATGATATTTTTCCCTGATCCGCTCAATACCAGCCTGATCAGTCAATTCCTTAAAATGTTCCCCAACACCATTATAAACGGCCCTAAGTTTCGAAGGATCTAGTTTAAAGAAAGCTGCGATTCTATCCTTCTCATATTCACTAACCGTAATTACGCGTGCGCTTTTCTTCACAACAATCGGAATGATATGCCGTCGGTACACATTGCCAAAACGCTGGTAAGCGGTTCCCTTCGCTTTCAGCAGGGAAAGAAAACTCCCTTCCATATAAATTATATCATGAAGCGTAAGAACCAGGGGTATCCCTGGCATTTCGGGTGCTGTGTTGCTGGTACAGTGCAAAATATCGCACTTCAGCTTTCTGGCAGCCCGCGGTAAGGCAATCTGTTCCCAGGTTGGATAGGGCCCCCCGCCCAGTTCAATGATCTTAAAATTCGGGGTTTCCACGATACATTTATCAGTATCAGGTTTAACCAGGATAAAATACTGGTTTACCTTATCAATTTCCTGAAGGTTTTTTATCAGTTCAAGAACAACCACATCCATCCCGTGCTTCTTTTCCCTGAAGAGCCTCTGAGCTTCTATTGCTATTCGCATTTCCAATATTCCTTTCTGTTAAACTAAGATTCTGGTTTCTCACCGTGCACTCCGTGCTGCGTGTGGATGAACGATTTATTTGCCCCTTTAAGTTTGAACAATGATTTGAACATCAGCCAGAAGCCCACGGGCAGCATTAAAACTGCCAGCAAGGTTTTCAGCGTATAAAACTTCAGGGGAATGGACAAAACAAAGGCTGCAAATGTTACCATCCAAATAATGAACCAGCTCAAAAAACCTGTGGCCATGGTTTCCATTGACCAGTCGGGATAAATCAGGGCTGCAGCACCCATAATGACAGTAATGATGGTGACTAAACCCAGAAGCAGTATCCTGGGTGGCTGGATCATCTGATAAACTTTATCCAGGTAATCGATGTTGAAACACTTAAAGAACTGGATGAGACCGTCCCAGGCAAATCGTCTGAAATAAACAAACTGGGCAGAAAGCCAACGCCGGCGTTGATTCTCAAATACAGCCTGTTTCTGCACTTTTTCATCCAGCACAAAAGCATCCTCCAGATATTCGATTTTTATCCGGTCGCGCAACATAGTCAATTCCAGCTCCTTATCAAATCCCCCAATAGCCGCGATTTCCAACATTCGTTTTTTAAACATATCATAACGGAAAGCCATACCGGACCCGATCAGTGCTGATGACAATCCCACCACCCGATGACCTTTTCTGAAGATATGATTGTTGATTTCCTCACTGATTGAATCCAGCAATGCCATTGAATTATTCATATTCTTGGCAATCCGGTGGCCCTGTACGGCAACAAATCCTGATTCGAATGCCTGGTTGATTTTCACCAGAAAATCAATCGCCATGATGTTATCTGCATCCAGAACTACTGCAACATCATAATCGTCGCCAATAGCTGACATCGCAGCATTCAGTGCTTTTGATTTGGTGCTTTTCTCGAATTTAACTTCCACGACCCGGATCGGCAGCTTTTTTAAAGATGCGATCGTTTCGGATTGAAATGAATCGGCAATCACAATAACATCATAGGAGTCGCCAGGGTAAGTCTGTTTAAGAGATTCTTCGGCAACCTCGATTATAACTGAGTCCTCCTTATAACTTGGAATCAGCACAGCCATTTTACGAATGGCAGGCCGGGTATGAATTCTCCGGCGTAAAGGAAATACACCGGAAATAGCGAACACAAAAATATAGACAGATGCCAGCCCGAGATATATAAAGGCTATGATTTCCAATACATTGAGTAATATTTTCAGAATTCCCATATCACTATTTTATAAGTTCGGTAAGTCGGTCCGCTGGTTTGCCATTTATCACAATTTCCCACCATACGGCCAAAACCAGCAGATTAAAAAGTTTGAAAGCCTGGAGCTGGGAATACCAGAACCAGTTTGCTTTTCCCTGATTCTCTTGCCTGTATCCGTTAATAAACCTGGTGATCCACTCCCGGTTTAATCCGGCATCACACAACCCCGACTGAAGAATTACCTGTTCAGCAAGATGCAGGTTGCTTTCCGATTGAAAAAACAGTGGCAGCGGTGCGAATCCACCCTGTTTCTTCTTTGTTGACAGTTCCTTAGGCATTGAATCGGCATACGACTTTCGGTGCATGATTTTACTTTTTCCATGGCCTTTCAACAGTTCGTTGTAGGCTCCTGCAAACCTGTATGCTCTCGGCATCCCGGCCAGAAATGCTGCAAGGTCCTTATCCATATAAGGAAATGCGATGTCAATGTCACGCAAAGACGCATTCTGACCGGCTTTAAAGAGAATAACCTCATCAATCACCTGCCGCACATCCACATAATATTGCCGCTGGAAAAAGAACTCATCGAAATCCAATGATGGCTTTATGCCGGCAGGCAGCCCGTAATTACTAATTATGGCATTCTTTAGCCCGAGCGCCTTAAGCTCTCCCTGAGAGAACCCGAATGCATCCATGTATAGGATATTCAATATTTTACGATTATGGAAAGCATACCTGAAGATTTTATCATCCTTGGATGTTGTTCTCTTTTTCTCATAATTGTAATACATCTTCTGGATGAAATCCATTCCGTATTTTCGGATCATATGGTTCATAGCCAGTTCCTTGGCAGATGTACCATGATGCTGGTCGTTCCCATCGCCGCCTAAAACAATATCAGGATTAAAGCCGGCAGCCAATCGCATGGCAGCGAAATTGACCATCAGTCCGCCCTCCTGGAAAGGATCGCCCAGATGCCTGATAAGTTCGGGGATTTCATTCAGTTCAGAACCGTCAATTTCGTATTGATGAAATTCCGCACCGATTTTATCCGCCATCTGTTTAGCCTGAGGGATTTCAGACCAGGGATTGTCTTTAAATCCGATTGAAAAAGTCAGGACTCTTCCGTCATAGATTTCCCGTAAGGCTGCTATATTCCCGGCACTGTCATACCCTCCGCTCAAAAGCACGCCGACCTTGCCAGCGCCGGCGATTCGCTTTTTAATCGCGTTCTTGTGGTAATGCTTGTATTGCTCAACGGCTTCATTCAGTGAAATTTTTGTAATTGAGTCTTTATCATGGTAATCTTCCGGGGAATAGAGACGAACGGAATTCAGACCAGATCCGTTCCAAATCAGTGTCACCCCGCCGGGAAGCTTGCTGATGCCCTTCAAACCCGTGCCAGGTGAAGGGATATATCCGAATTGAAGAAATCCGGAAAGATTTTCCCAATCCGGCTCAGGGGTTGATCCGCATAAATCCGTCAATCCGCTGATCGAAGTGGAAAATCCTTTGGGATTATAATAGACCTGCGTTCCGCTGCCAAATCGATCCCTTTCCAGATAGATATTACCTCCAGCCTGAACTGCCAGGACATACGTTCCATCAAGCTCGCGAAAACAGTCAGGGCCACTTTTCCTGAAAAGACCGGCAATATGGCCTGCGGGGTCCAAACAGGGATTCCCGGTAATTTCTGATAAAAAAAGTGAACCGAAAAAGAATACAGAAATGTCAGAATCTGCATACTTTGACCAGCCCTCGCCTCCGCTGATCAGCCCGGAAGTAAAATCTCCATTCAGATTTATCATAATTATTCAAGTAATTGATTTTTACGTATCTCAGAAAAGTGCAGAAAGTTCCAGAAATAGGCCTTCCAGGTAACTTTGGCAAGATCCAGCCGCCCATTCAGCAGATATGATATAAATCCCTTTGGAAAAGCGAGGAACGATAAGTACATCAGAGTAAGAAAGCGGTTAAAACCGTTAATATTCCGCCGCGCAAAAAGGAATCTGTTTCGCGTGATATAATAGGTTTTTAGAGGGCTTTCCTTTCCGGTTGAGATGGATTCCTTATGAAAGACCAATGATTCCGCCACATAATATATTGAATAGCCAGCCCTTTTAATGCGTTCCGACCAATCATGCTCCTCATAATAGAGAAAATACATTTCAGCCATCATTCCAACTTCAAGAATCACCGACCTGGGCACCATCATGGCAGCACCATGGATGGAAAAGGTTTTACCTGTCTGATCATACTGACCTGAATCCGTTTCGCGATAACCGATCAGACTCTGTCGGAGTGTGATTCGGCTTAACGGGGTATAACCTGCATATTGAATGGTATCCGGGGCAAAATAGAAGCGGATTTTGGGACTGACCATGCCGATTTTTGGATCAGACATGAGTTTAGAAACCAGGGGTTCGAGGAACCCGGGTTCTACTTCGGTATCATTATTGATAAACAGCAGATATTCGCCATGTGAATACTTTATTCCCAGATTATTACCCCCTGCAAAGCCCAGGTTATTCAATGACCTGACCAGCTGACATTCGGGATAATTCGTTTCAATAATGTCAGGGCTATCCGTTGGGGATCCATTATCTACAATTATGGTTTCAACTTCGGGATAGGAAATCTTGCGCAAAGATTCAAGCAATTCGCAGGTTACTTTCGACTGGTTGTAATTAACTGTAATAATTGAAACCAGCGGCCATTTTTTATCAAGCATATGATCATCTCCCGGAGTTAGTAATTAAAATTGATTTCGCTGGTTTCGAAGGCTTTAATGAAGTAGGTTTCCGTTTTAAAAATCTGTTCGCCATTCTTTCGTTTCGACCACTGGATCAAGGTATACTGATGACCTGCGGTGAGACACTCAATGCTCTGATCAATTTCCATTCCGGTGAATTGATATTTTTCCGCCTTGCAGCACTCCTCACAATCAGGATAACCATTCAGAATCCTGAGCTCAAAATAGTCGGAAGAGTTAAATGGTTCTGTATTCTTTATCCGGATGTGCAACTCTGCTTTCGGCACAAGCTGATATTCAGCATAATGCCCATGATCATTTTTAACTTTATCCATATTGAGGTCACAGGTCCAGCCGAAATATCCATCTTTTTTGAAGGTCAGGCGGATGGCAGTATAATTCTGTTCATCCAGGTCAAGGCTGAATGTTCCGTCCAGAGTGGAAACAATGGAGCCGGCCAGTTTAAAATCAGCTTCAAAGATTCCCCCGGAAATCTGCTGAGTCCATATCTCAATGCTGGCGCCTTCCACTGGAATTGCTTGATTGGGATCCGTCATCAGTCCGGTTATGGCATATGGATTTTCTTTACGGCATTCAATAAAGATTGAAGCCATCAGCAAAATGGTAATAAAACCAAGTGGTATTGAAAATCTATTGACCATAAACGTTTGGATGCCTGAAAAATAATCCCCCTCAATAAAACGCGCCATATCTGAATGTTAAGTTAATCAAAATCCGATTTTCATCAAAACTTTTTGATGAAACTCTGCTGACACAAAAAAGGGAAGGCGTTCGGCCTTCCCTTTTATGGAGATCACAAATGATTCTATTTGAGACGGTCCTTGAAAGGAAGAAAAGTCATAAAATCTGTGTGGTGAACAATATAAGCTTCGGTTGTTCTCTTTACCAGGTCACCCTCATGAGCATGAGCGGCGATAATATGACAAACTGCAGCCGGAACCTTACACTCTTCAGCCAATGCAACACCCGAGAATGGATGCCGCAGGTATGCCCCGTATTTTCCCTGCACGGCCACCCCATCCCGCATCTCGTATTCCAGAAGCTTGCCCACATCGGCTAAAATGGCTCCGGCGATAAGAACATCCATATCGACAGGCAGGTCCTTGCCGAAAAATTCATTGCATTTCATTCCGGCTTCCCTTGCAATGTGAACAACTGCCCTTTTATGGGCCATAAAGGTGACTTTAAGATCAGGCACGAGCAACGTGAACGGAATGGCATTCAGATCTTCTGCGGAAAGAATACTCCGGTCGAGGGCAATTTCCCAGGTTCGCGCAGTTTTCTCACGCAGGCCTTCATCCTGAATCCATAATAATTCAGGCCACAGATTTAAGACTTCCTGTTTCATAATTTTGCAATTATTGCGTCAGCCATCTGAGCGGTAGAGGCAGCTCCTTTATCAATCACACCGGGCGAACCGGTCATCTTCATCATGTCGTAGGTTTTCACTTTACCCTCAGCAATAACCTCAGCGATAGCCTTTTCGATCCGATCTGCCATACTGTGTTCCCCGATATGGTGCAGCATCATGCAGGCACTGGCCACCATGGCTATCGGGTTAACAATTGAGACCGGGTAATCTGCATACTTTGGAGCCGAGCCATGAGTGGGTTCAAATACAGCAATTTCCTCTCCGAGATTCGCGGAGCAGGCAAATCCAAGTCCGCCGATCAGACCGGCAAAACCATCTGAAACGATATCGCCGAACATATTTCCGGCAACAATCACCCCGTAATCTTCAGGATTCTTGGTCAGCCACATCATCTGGGCATCAATATTTGTATTCCATAGCTGTATCCCGGGATATTCATTTTTTTGCATTTCCTGAGCCATTTTATACATCATGCCGCTGGTTTCGCGTATAACGTTAGGTTTTTCACATACCGTTACCGACTTGTATCCTTTCGTCCGGGCATGCTCAAACGCTGCCCTGAGTATTCGGCCGGTATATTTTTTAGTGAAGATTCTGGCTGAAATTGAAATTTCCTCTTTGGGCACTTTGCCGAAATTCTTAAGGAATGACTTATGGGTTTTAAATGCCTCATAAACCTGTTCCGGAGGATTTGACCATTCAACGCCGCTGTAAAGGCATTCAGTATTCTGGCGAAAAATAACCACATCAACAGCTGGTTCTTCGATATTACCGTCAGCACCGCGCCTGACAAAATTCAACGGATTTCCCGGATAGGTTTTACAGGGCCTGATGCATATATCAAGATCAAAGAGCTGACGCATGCCAACAATCGGGCTGGCATACACATATCCTTTTCCTTGCAACTCAGGCGCAAGTTCAGCAGCAGCAGCATCTTTCGGCTTGGAGGTGATGGCCCCGAACAAACCGATTTTATGTTTTTCAAGAAGCTTTATGGTACGGTCAGGCAGTGGGTTTCCTTCCTTTTTCCAGAACTCCCAACCAATATCCGCGTACTCATAATCTGCCTCAAAACCCGAAGCATCCAGAACCCGGATCGCAGCTTCCAGAACGACAGTACCAATACCGTCACCAGGCAATGCAACTATGGTTCGTTTTATCATAACACATTATAAATTAATAGTTTGGCAATAGTGATTTGTTAGGTAAATATACTTTTTTTTTTTCGGTGAGCAATAGCCGGTGATTAGGTATATCTTTACGAAAAACCTTATATATGCAGGAATTAATGAACCTTGAACCCACCCTCCTCTGGAACCATTTCAAGGAGGTGCTGAATATTCCCCGGCCCAGTGATCATGAAGATCAGATCAGGGATTTTCTGATAAATTTTGCCAGCATCCGGAATCTAACCTGTGTTACAGATCAGGCTGGTAATCTTCTGAT
This sequence comes from uncultured Bacteroidota bacterium, assembly GCA_942493265.1. GTDB lineage: Bacteria > Bacteroidota > Bacteroidia > Bacteroidales > UBA12481 > UBA12481. The sequence continues at coordinate 3,500,256 of OW818688.1, read as the reverse complement.
CAGCAAAGATGCTACTGCCGGAAAAGAGAATGATACTCCAGTTTGCCTGCAGAGCCATCTGGATATGGTTTGCGAAAAAAATGCGGATACTGTATTTGATTTTTTCAGGGATCCCATTCAGGCTTATGTTGACGGAGACTGGATTAAGGCCAAAGGAACTACGCTCGGAGGTGATGATGGGATCGGGATTGCTGCCCAGATGGCAATTCTGAGTGAATCCGGTGTGGCTCACGGCCCATTGGAGTGTTTGTTTACAGCAGCGGAAGAAACCGGATTAAATGGCGCTTTCGGTTTGCAGCCGGGATTTCTTAAAAGCCGGATATTAATTAATCTGGATTCTGAAGATGAGGGTGAGCTGTTTATTGGGTGTGCAGGTGGTATGGATCTGACTGCCTGGTTTGATTATCTTCAGGAATTTGTTCCGGATGACAGTGTTTCATTAAAACTGGCAATTAAAGGCCTTGTCGGAGGCCACTCCGGCGATGATATTCATAAGGGTTTAGGAAATGCCAACAAAATTCTGGGCCGCTTTCTTTGGGAATACTCCGATGATTTTGATATCCGGATCCATCAATTCAACGGTGGGAATCTGCGCAATGCGATAGCCCGCGAGGCAGAAGCCATCATAACATTGCCAGAAAAGAATAAAGAAGCTCTTATTGAGAAATTTAACAACTATAAATCTGAAGTACGCAACGAACTTGTACGGACCGAACCGGATCTCGAACTCATTTTTTCAGACTTTCCACTCCCGGAATGGGTAATTGATGAAGATTGTCAGTGCAATCTCCTGAATGCCTTATATGCCTGTCCGCACGGTGTTTATTCATGGAGCCAGACAATCCCGGGACTGGTTGAAACATCTACCAACCTAGCTGCAGTTAAATTTGACAATGACAGGATCAAGGTAACCACAAGCCAGCGAAGTTCAATTGAATCAGCCAAGCGGAATATGTCGAATATGGTTGAGAGCGTTTTCCTCCTGGCCGGTGCCTACACTGAAAAATCGACCGGTTATCCGGGATGGAATCCCAATCCGGATTCTCCGGTATTAAAGATCACGGAAAAAGCTTACGAAGATCTTTTCGGACAGAAACCATTGGTCAAGGCCATTCATGCAGGACTTGAATGCGGACTTTTTCTTGAAAAATACCCTCACCTGGACATGGTTTCCTTCGGGCCAACCATTAAAGGTGTTCACTCCCCGGATGAAAGGCTGAGCATTTCGTCGACCGTAAAGTTTTGGAAGTTGCTGATTGAAGTTTTACAAAGAATTTCCTGAAATGAGTATTCCCGGAATTATCCAACGCGATCCTTACATGCTGCCATTCCTGGATCAGGTAAAAGGCCGGATGGAACGGATAAAACTGAAGATTAATGAACTTGCACCTGATGATGGTTCTTTGAGCAATTTTGCCAACGGACATCACTTCTTTGGTTTGCACCACACAGATTCTGGCTGGATTGCACATGAATGGGCACCGAATGCGACTGCCATCTGGATAACCGGATCATTCAACCAATGGAAACTTGAGGACCAATTTCAGTTTAAACAAACAGAACCCGGTCAGTGGGAATTATTATTGAATGAGGATGAGATTCATCATCTGGATGAATACAAACTATGGATGTGCTGGCCAGGCGGCGCTGACTACCGGATTCCGCTCTATTCAACACGGGTTGTTCAGGATGAAATAACCAAGGTTTTTAACGCCCAGGTATGGAATCCTGAAGGCCATCAGGCAGTTAGCCGTCCCCTGACACCTACCGGATCAAAGAAAGGCGGATCCAAAGCCATTCTTATTTACGAAGCTCATACTGGCATGTCGTCAGAGGAAGGTAAGGTGAACAGCTTCAATGAATTCAGGGAAACACTGCTGCCCCGGATCTCAAAATTGGGATACAATACCGTGCAACTTATGGCTGTTCAGGAACATCCCTATTATGGCTCCTTCGGATATCACGTTTCCAACTTTTTTGCTGTATCAAGCCGGTTCGGAACTCCCGACGATCTTCGCTTGCTGATTGCTGATGCTCACCGTTCTGGCATTCGTGTAATAATGGATATCGTTCATTCTCATGCTGTTAAAAATATTCTGGAAGGTCCGGGATTGTATGACGGAATTCCGGGAATGCTTCTTCACACCGATCAGAGAAGGGAACATCCCGCATGGGACTCACTCTGTTTTGATTACGGCAAAAATGAGACCATTCATTTTTTGCTTTCAAACTGTAAATACTGGATAGAAGAATATGGATTCGACGGTTTCCGGTTCGATGGTGTAACCAGCATGCTGTATTATGATCACGGATTGGGTAAGGACTTCACCTCCTATGATTCCTATTTTGACAAAGGAATTGATGAAGATGCTTTGATTTATCTGGCACTTGCCAATAAACTTATCCATGAAATCCATGCACCGGCAATATCCATTGCTGAAGATATGAGTGGATTGCCAGGTTTAGCGTCTCCTCTGACTGACGGAGGCATCGGATTTGATTATCGCCTTTCCATGGGCGTGCCGGACTTCTGGATTAAATGCCTTAAGGAGAAAGCTGATGAACAATGGAATGTAAGTGAACTTTTTTATGAGCTAACCAACCGGCGAAGTGATGAGAAAACCGTTTCATACTCCGAATCTCACGACCAGGCACTGGTGGGTGATAAAACCATCATGTTCAGGCTGGCCGACAAAGAGATGTATACTCACATGTCGAAAAACACACCCAGTCTGATCATCGATCGCGCGATCGCTTTGAACAAGCTGATCCGTTTGCTTACCCTGTCGACACATGGAGGCGGATACCTGAATTTTATGGGCAACGAATTTGGTCATCCTGAATGGATTGATTTTCCGCGCGCAGGGAATAACTGGTCCTATGCCTATGCAAGGCGTCAGTGGCACCTGGCTGATGATCAATCATTACGCTATGCAGGATTACAGAGATTTGATGAAGCGATGATCCGTTTATTCGGAGCAGAAGACATGCCTGTTGAGGAAAAGCCTAACCTTTTTGTGAGCAATAATAACGACCAGATCCTGGCATTTTCCCGCGGCCCCTATCTCTTTGTGTTCAATTTTAACCCGGTACAATCTTTTACTGACTATGGTATTGCCACAGATCCGGCCGAGTACAAAATAGTTCTCAATTCGGACAACCCACTTTTTGAGGGATTTGGGCGAATTGATGACAAAATGGATTACCCGGCTGAGCCCCTTGGGAAAATTGGTTCAGGATTTCAGATTCTGCTGTACCTTCCATCCAGAGTTGGTTTAATTCTTAAAAAAATTCCAACCCAGCGCATCCGGTAATCCTGATGAATAATAAGACAATCATTTACCAGCTGCTGCCCCGGCTATTCGGAAATACCAGTGTGAACCTGGTGTTTAACGGATCAATAGAACAGAACGGGTGCGGAAAATTCAACGATATTTCGAACCGGGTTTTATCCGAACTGCGGGAATTTGGCATCACTCATATCTGGCTGACCGGAATCATCAGGCATGCTACCCTCACCCACTACCCGCAATACGGACTACCTTCCAGCCATCCCGACATAGTAAAAGGCAAGGCCGGATCACCTTATGCCGTTAATGATTATTATGATGTAGATCCCGATCTGGCCAGTGATGTACCCTCCCGGATGGCTGAGTTTGAACAGCTTGTGGATCGGATTCATTCAGCAGGACTTAAGGTAATCATTGACTTTATTCCAAATCATGTTGCCCGGGATTACTACTCTCTAAAAATACCTGCCGTATCTGAAAATCTTGGTGAAGGAGATGACAAAACCGTATCGTTCAGTCCGGGCAATAATTTCTATTACTTACCTGGAGAGCCACTTCAGATCCGTGATTCAGCTGGCAGTGATTCCGGCAGATTCATGGAAATGCCGGCCAAGGCAACAGGAAACGACGTATTCCGCCCGGATCCCGGCACGAATGACTGGTATGAAACGGTGAAATTGAATTATGGTATCGATTATCGGACGGGTCAAAAGCACTTTTATCCCTTGCCGGATACCTGGGTTAAGATGACAGAAATACTACTGTTCTGGTCGGCAAAAGGTATTGACGGATTTCGATGTGATATGGCCGGGATGGTTCCGGTTGAATTCTGGCATTATGCAATCAGCCAGGTTAAAAGTGATTTTCAGCATATCCTTTTTATTGCGGAATTGTATGAGCCCGAAAAGTACCGGGATTACCTGGAGAATGGATACTTTGATTTCCTGTACGACAAACAGGGTTTGTACGACATTTTGAAAAGCGTCATAAGGGGAGAGGTCTCCACCGTTTCAATCTCAAGGGTTTGGCAATCATTGAACGGGCTGGATAATAGCATGCTGAGGTTCCTTGAAAATCATGATGAACAGCGGATTGCATCGGAATTCTTTGCAGGGGATCCCTGGAAGGCCATTCCGGCAATGGTTATAACTGCTTTCATGAACCAGGGCCCGATCCTGATTTATTCAGGACAGGAAGTTGGGGAACCGGCTGTGGGAAGCAGCGGCTTCAGCGGGGATGATGGAAGAACAAGTATTTTTGATTATACCGTGATGCCTGAACATCAGAAATGGTTCAACAATGGCAATTGTGATGGCGCTAACTTATCGGACGATCAGCGGTTATTATGGAGTACTTATTCAGAACTTTTACACCGGGTACAGGAATTTCCGGTCTTCTCCAACGGCTATTTGTATGATCTCATGTGGGTTAATGAGGAGATTCCATTCCGCGACAGTATCTATGCATTTCTGAGATATGGAGGTACCGTTTCGGAAGATGTTTTTTTGGTTGCGGTGAGTTTCAGCCAAAGCGTGAAAGAAACCATTATAAAAGTTCCCGAACATGCCCTTCAGGCAACCGGCCTGGGTAATAAACAGAGGATCAGTATTAATAACATTGATGATGCGAACAAAAACACTGAAACCCTATTGTTCAGTCAGATTATAACGATCGGAATTCCCGTAAAACTAAATCAAGCTGGTTTTGCGATTTTATCGATCAGCTAAACCCACCGTACAAAACCGAAATCCTGACGGTGCGGTATCAGCGCATTTTTAGGAAACACGCGGATTCCATAATTGAAAACCCCGGGTTGAGTAGGTAATGTTCCCAACCTGTAGCGTGTGTGACCGTTTAGCTTTTCAACTTTTGTGAACTCCTGCTTGAAGAAGAATTCTTGCTCACCATTAGGTAAAACTGAAACTACAACAAGCTCTACACCAATATCTTCAGCTGTTAAACCATTCAGTTTTAAAACCACATCAGCAGTATATTCCTCACCCATCCGTAAAGGTTTGGAAAGGTCCTTGGAATAATTGACTTCAGAAACTTCAATTTTATCCCACACGGAGGCAACCTTTTTCTTCCATCGGGTAATTTCCCGGGCCATATGGTAGTTATTAGCCCGCATGTCGCTTGATCTGTTTCCGAGGATCTTATAGAACCGGTCGTAATAGTCGTCAATCATCCTTCTCGTGGTAAACATCGGAGCAATCTGGGCAATTGTATTCTTGATGTGCTTAATCCAATCAACAGGGACTCCCGCTTCATCCACTTTATAAAAGAGCGGAACGATTTCATCCTCAAGTAGATCGTAAATGGTTGCAGCATCCAGTTCATCCTGAAAATTCTGGTCATCATATACCTTTTCCTCAGGAAGTGCCCATCCTGCATTGGCCCGATAACCTTCACACCACCATCCATCCAGAACGCTGAAGTTCATCACTCCATTCATGGTAGCTTTCATTCCACTGGTTCCTGAAGCCTCCAGAGGCCTGGTCGGTGTATTCAGCCAGATATCCACTCCCTGTACCAATTTTCTGGCCACAGTCATGTCATAATTTTCCAGAAAAACAATTCTTCCCCTGAACTCGGGACGGCGAGAAATCTCAACAATGTATTTTATCAGATCCTGACCAGCCTTATCACGGGGATGCGCTTTACCGGCAAAGATAAACTGCACCGGTCGATCCGGGTTATTTACAATTTTATTGAGCCTTTCGAGATCCATGAATAGCAAGTGTGCTCTTTTATAGGTTGCAAACCTTCGGGCGAAACCAATGGTCAGAGTTTTTTCATTGAGCCGCTGCAGAATTTCCAGGATCTGCTTCGGTGGCTCGTGGCGTTTTATCGATACTTTCTCGAGCCTCTGATGAATATAGTCCATGAGGATTTTGCGCAATTCCTTCCTGATATTCCATATCCGTTCATCGGGTACTCCATGAATTTTATTCCAGAAGGTTGTAGAAGACTGATTTTCGAGGAAGGTGCTTCCAAATACTTCAAGATACAATTTCTGCCAGGCCTCAGCAGCCCAGGTTTGATAATGAACGCCATTGGTTACAAACCCAACGTGCAGTTCCTCAGCATAATAACCTTTCCAAATATTTTCAAACATTTTTCGAGTCACCAAACCATGAAGGTTACTGACCGCATTAATTTCCTGCGACACACGTGCTGCAAGGTGCGACATGGAAAACCTTTCCAGTGCGTTGCCCTTTTCGATTTTACCCAGGCCGACAAATTCCTCCCATGAAATGCTGAAACGCTCAGGGTAATGACCCATGTAAGCCCGGATCATGTTTTCATTGAAAGTATCATGCCCGGCAGGCACAGGTGTATGAGTGGTAAAAAGGGTTGATCCCCTGACCACTTCAAGCGATTCATCAAAAGTAAACCTCTTGATTTCCATTAATCTCCGGATACGCTCTAATCCGATAAATGCAGCGTGACCCTCATTACAGTGGAATACATCAGGTGATATTCCCAATTTAATGAGTATCCTGATACCACCCAGGCCCAGCACCATTTCCTGTTTCAACCGGTTTTCCTCGTCACCGCCATAAAGATGATAGGTGATGGTACGATCGGCTGGTTGATTGGTGTCAAAATCAGTATCCAACAGATAAAGAGTTATCCTACCGATCATTGCCTTCCATAATCTGGCGTGAAGTAATCGTCCGGGTAAACCAATAGGAACCTGTATCCATTCGCCATTCACATCATAAACCGGCTCAACAGGAAGATCTGAGAACTGTTCCATCACATCTTCAGAAATCTGGTCTCCATTGAGTGTAAGAACCTGCCGGAAATAACCGTAACGATACAGCAGGCCCACTCCGATGATGGGAACATTCCGGTCGCTGGCTTCCTTTAAATAATCACCAGCCAGGATACCCAAACCGCCGGAATAAATTTTCAGGCTGGAATGAAAACCAAACTCCATACTAAAATAGGCGATCAACGGACCGGGATTCTCATTCACATGATTTATATAATCCTGAAATTTTGCATATACCTCATTGTATGAGCGATTAAAGCTAGCATCCTGTTCAAGTTCCATCAGGCGATCTAATGGAATCTGCCGCATCAGAGTGATCGGGTTGTGTTCAACCTGCTCCCAGATGACAGGATCAATAGACCGGAAAAGGTTTTCGGCCTCATAATTCCAGGTCCACCAAAGATTCTTGGAAATTGCTTCCAGGCCTCCAAGTTTCTCAGGGAATGATGATTCAACTAAAACTTTTTTCCAAACAGGTTCGTTGGATTTCAGCTTTTCGGAGGCACCCGGTACGTAAGATTCCTCAGCGAATTCAGGTTCCGGCCGGTCAATGAATACAACTTCAGACAGAGCATAAGAATAAGCCAGGTAATAATTGTTCACCAGGTTTTTCCATAAAGCCATCTTGGACTGTTGAATGGCAAGGTCAAAATTCCCCAGCCGTTCTTGTTCAGGCTGTTTCGAAAACTTCAAAAGTACCTGACAGATCCAGTCAATAAGAAAATCATCAGTTTGATTCTTTCGTGGAGCAACGGCAACCGGAAGGTTTGGTTTATCTGTTTGAAAGGAAGACATCCAAATTCCAAAACCGGCCTGATCTGTTGTCAGGGTTGGTACGCCAAAGGCGATACTTTCGAGCGGTGTATAACCCCAAGGTTCATAGTAGGATGGAAAAACAGTATAATCCAATCCAGTAAGTAACTGATAATAAGTCAGATTCACAATTCCATCTTTACCGTCAAGATAGCATGGAATAAAAATGACTTTAACTTTGTTTTTCTGATCGTTGTCGAGTCCTACTTCCTTCAGCAGGCGAATGACGGGGTCGGAATCAGCATCATGCAAATTATGAGTCAGATACCGGCTACCGCTGATGTCCGCCATTTCACCGTTCAGCCGTTGGCTGATACTATGACGCGGACCATAGTTATTGGCAGGAACCAGAATAAGTGCAATAATCTCCCTTTCAAGGTCTTTATCAGCATTTAAAAGGGCAAGGGATTTAATAAAAACATCCAACCCTTTGTTTCTGAATTCATACCGCCCGCTGGTACCGATGGCCATAAAATCTTCAGAAATTTCATAGCCAAAAATTGCCTTTGCTATATTTCGAATGGCACTTCGGGCTACAACCCGTTGTTCCTTAAGCTTTTCCGGTGCAGGAACCAACCCCGGATTGAATCCATTAGGGGTAATGATATCAGGTTTTCTTCCAATCAGCTGTAAACATTCCTCTGCTGTAATTTCGCTTACAGTAGTAAACTGATCACATTTTATGGCAGCATGCTTCTCCAGTGAATGCTTTGAAACAACACCCAGCCGGGCGGCCATTTCGTCACCCACATATTCCGTAAGATTCTCATAAAGAGGCAGTCCATTACCGGCTATTGATCTTCCTACTGTAGTGGCATGAGTTGTAAATACGGTACCGATGTATGGTGCTTCCTTTTCAATATAGAGGATACCCATACCGGTCATCCATTCATGAAATTGGGCCACGACCTCCTGAAAACGATAATATTCAGCGAAGCTTTTAATCAGCATACCAGCGGCATAACCAAAAAGTGATGCTTCGATATAATCCCAGCCACCCGATATGGAATCAAGACGGTAGTCTTCCCATGCTTTACTGAAAATCTCATCCTTTTTAGGGATAAGGGGAGTAAAATCGATAATGATTGCCAGAGGTTTGCCGGGTATATTCCACCGCCCGGTTCTGAACCTCATTCCTGCTGCAAATGCGTGCTCTTTCCAGCCAAGGAACAGTGTGTTATCTTCAATAAATTCAGGGTTATCATGGTCTTCGCGCCATATATCCGGCCCGATAAAGAGATAATGTTCTCCGTAACGGCTCAGGGACTCCTCACATTTGGAAGTCAGAACCGTATATATGCCTCCAACCTTGTTGCAAACCTCCCAGCTTACCTCAAAAAGTATCTCCGGAATGTTGTGATTGCCAATCTCGGTCATAAATGATATGTCAAATAAAGTTGGGCGAAGTAACTAAATATTTTCCTTTTTACGGGTTTTGGACTTGACCTCAGCTGGTCTGGGAACAACAACAAGCTCACTATCAGCAAGTTTCTTTATTAGTCCTTTTTTGTTTCGGAGCACCTTTAAAATTCCCTCATAATCCGAGATTGCATCGTTAAGAGGCTCACCCGACAGCTCTTCGATTGGAATACCCTTGTACACTACTCTTTTTGTTTTCTTCTCCAGCCGGATAATGAAGTCTGCGAGGATGTTCATATAGTTGATGAAGGCATCATACGGGCTATTATAGGGATTGAAGTAATTATGCACAGATTGGTCGGCGAAGAATTTGGTCGACATATAGTACAGATGATCACTGGCCTGCAAATAGCACCAATCTCTCGTAAGATCCGGATCATTGGCCTGAAGAACCAGTTTACGGAGTGAATTCAGCTTGTTAAAGGCTTCTTTTTGCATCTCATTTCCAAGCCAGGCCGACAGATCGCGCTCCTCATCCGCCCAGGAGCTGGGATAAGGAACCGATAAGGGTCCTACAGATTGATGTGCTTCAGCAATTTCACCTGGCAGTGCAAATCCGGTTTCAGGATCCTCAATCACTCCGCGCACCAGATGTTCCAGAAATTGGTGAATACCGGATTCAACAGGCTGATGCTCCCCAAAAGTTTCATAATCCATGAAGAGGTTTACAAAATCTTCATTATCAGGGGTTTTTTTCAGCCATTGGTGGTACGTTTCAGATTTCAGGGGCCATTCCGACCAGGAATGGTTTGAAAAACGGAAAGCAATATCGTCACTAAGCTTGTAATTTCTTAAAAGCACCTTCAGGCGTGGATCTATTACATTATAATACAAAAAGTTAGGACTTTTCCATCCCAGAACATGCTTAGCCCCTTCGGCCAGCATAGCTTTAAAACCCATTTTCGATACCTGTTCCCCGATGGCATCTGAATAAACGAGTTCAGTGTTACGGAACACCTTGGGAGTAACCCCGAACAAGGATTGAATCTTCTTTTTGTGAAGGTTCACCTGGGAAACAAATTCCTCCGGACTTCCCAACGCTGCTAAAGAATGGGAATAAGTTTCGGAAAGGAATTCAACATGCCCGGTATCGGCAAGCTTCTTAAAACTTGCTATAACTTCAGGAGCATACAATTCCAGCTGGTCCAGAAAGATACCGGTCAGGCTGAAAGACACTTTGAACTGACCATTAAATTCAGTCAGCAAATTAAACAACAGGTCATTAGTAGGGATATAGCATCTGTTCGCTACTTTTTTCAGGATGTGCTTATTCAGGTAATCATCATAATAATAGTGATCCTTACCCACATCAAAAAAACGATAGCGTTTCAACCGGAACGGCTGATGGACCTGGAAATAAAGGCAAATATTTTTCATAACGGTGAGTTGCTAGGATATAATAGGTTCATGTATTGGTTTTTTATCTGCAGGGCCGCGTTTTCCCACCTCAGGTTATCCACTTCTTCGCGACCATATTGCCGGAACATCGCAGAAAGTGAATCATAGGTAATCAGGCCGTGTATCGCATCAGCCATGGCATCCACATCCCAGAAATCGATTTTGATGGCGTGTTTCAGGATTTCTGAAACCCCCGACTGCTTAGATATTATCACTGGCACATTCGATCTCATTGCTTCCAGCGGACTGATCCCGAAGGGCTCGGAAACCGATGGCATGACATATACATCGCTCACAGCGAACATATTATCAACATCCTGACCTTTAAGGAAATCAGTAAAATGAAATTTCTCCGTTATACCCAGTCGGGCAGCATACCGGATCATTTTTCTTAACAGATCCCCGCTGCCGGCCATCACGAACCTGACATTATTGGAATTTTTCAGCACCTTGTTTGCGGCTTCCATGAAATACTCCGGGCCTTTCTGGTATGTGATCCGGCCTAAAAATGTGACCACCTTTTCATCGACCGATTTGGTATAGGATACGGAATTGTTTTCAGTTCCGGGCTCAACGGCATTATAAACGGTCACCACCTTATCCGGATTGATACCGTAACGGCTGATAACGATATTCCTGGTGAGGTTACTCACTGTTATCACGAGATCGGCCTGCTCCATCCCAGATTTTTCAATATCATAGACCACCGTATTGTAGTTCTCGCCGGTTCGGTCGAATTCAGTAGCATGAACGTGCACCACCAGGGGCTTGCCCGACATCCTTTTGGCCGCTATACCGGCAGGGTAAGTAAGCCAGTCATGGGCGTGGATAATATCAAACGATTGTTCATGAGCAATTTCCGAAGCAACGAGTGCATAGTTTGAAACTTCCTGCATCAGGTCGGGCCCGTATTTCCCTGTAAAATCCAAAGTCCCTACCACTTCGGTAAAAACGGCTGACCCGGCCAGGCTGCCGCTTTCAAATTCCCTGAGCGATAGTTCATTCTTTTGCAGATGTTCATGCGAATACTTTTGGAATTCTTCAGGCGACAAATATGGAAGAAGATTGGAGCCCACTTCGATATAGGTCATCTCCAGAGAATGGTTTGTTGAAACCTGTTCCATGCCGGCCGCTGCTGCAGGTGTAAAAGTATAAGTCCGCCTTTTAATAGGAATCTGTGAAGCCCCTACAAGTTTTACCGATGACTGATCTTCGTCGCCGTAGGATTTTGGCACAACAAAAATAACATCCACATCCTGATATGCCAGTCCACGCGTCATTCCATAACACGCTGTTCCTAAGCCTCCGCTGATATGGGGAGGAAACTCCCATCCAAACATTAATACGCGCATAGGTTTCAAATTTTCTTGAGCAAATACATGATTCTCAATACTTCTGCAACACTGGCAGCTGAAGATATCGCCCCGCACGGGGTATGTGGTGGATTGCCATCATACACTTCAGAAATGGTTCCCAATCCGTGCTCAAACATATCCTCTTCAAAATTATGTACCAGGGCATTTATAAAATGCTTGCCCGACTGTCCGTACAGGCTAAGCCATGCTTCGGCAAAATGCCCCAGAAGCCATGGTCTTACAGTTCCCTGATGGTAGGCGAGATCGCGGGTGATATGGTCGCCCTCATAACTTGTTTTATAATCCTCATGCCTTGGTGACAAGGTACGCAACCCTTTTGGCGTAAGCAGTTCCGACTGAACAATTTCAAGAACGGCGCGCTTTTGTTCATCCAGAAGAGGTGAAAATGGCATGGAAGCTGCGATCACCTGGTTCGGTCTGACATCCCAGTTTGATTTTCCTTCAAATATATAATCAGCAAGGTACTGGTGCTTTTCGCACCAGAAAGTTTCCTGAAATTTTGTTGCAATTTTTAAGGGAAGATCTTTCCATTCATCGGCGAACTTTTTATCGCCAGCTTCTTCGGCAGCCTGAATGGCAAAGCAGATCGCATTATACCACAGAGCATTAACCTCAACAGTTAATCCCGGCCGCTGAGTTACAGGTAACCCATTCTGGTAGGCACTCATCCAGGTCAGAGCCAGATCGGGATGATAAGCAGAAAGCAATCCGTCATCCTGCATGTTGATTCCCGGATTAATTCCATCATGATAGGCAGATAGAACCTGTTTGATGGAATTACCGAATGAATTCCACACGCGACGTTTATCATTAAGATGAGCGGCATATTGCTGCAGCGCCCAGATCATCCAGAGAGATCCGTCAACACTTCGGTAAACCGGATTATTCCTGTCGGGTGAATGATTGGGAAAAAGGCCGTTTTTCAGCATTCCGACAAGTGATTTTGCCAAATCCTCGAAGAGATCCGCCTGGCCTGAAGCCAGGGTCAATCCGGGTAGGGCAATCCAGCAATTCCTTCCCCAGAAACCAAACCAGTGATAACCTGATACGATTTCATCTTTCCCTTCTATTTCTATGATGAAAGATTTCGCCGTTTGCACCAGAACATCTTCGAAGGTATGACGAACCGGGGTGTTATCTGTTTGACTCATAAACCGCTTCTTCAAACCTGCAGGTACCTGCTCCCCAAAACCAGCCGCAAGAACAATACTTTCACCGGTTTTTATTACCGTTTCAAAATATCCCGGCACGAATAGGTCTTCCTGGTAGGGATATCCTCTTTTCTGCTCCTTGAGGTACTCAATATTACAGTACCAATCCGGAGCGGCTATAAATTCAGCGGCTTTGGAGGTTTGAAGGTAAAGCCCGGGATAATCCGGATACAACTTTAATAAAACACCATTTCGGCACCCAAGAACCTGCTTGTTAACGTCCATATTTGCCTTGATCAGCGAATGGATATTGCGGAATGCGAGGAAAGGTTTTATTCTCAGGACTGTTGGACTATGAGCCTCCATAAGGGTATATCTGACCAGCAGGCGGGGTTCCTTATCATCGAGTAGGATTTCTTTGGCCAGCATCACCCCTCCTACCCGGTAAATCATTTTCCAAACCGGATCCATTTCAAACCATCTGGCATATTTGTGACCTTTTGGATAGTACTCTCCAGGATAACGGTGAATCCCCAGGTTAAATTCCTGACCGTGCTGGATAACAGTTTCATCAAGGGATGATAAAATCACATGCCTGCCGCCATCCGGATGATTGACCGGAGCTACCAGTAAACCATGGTATTTTCTTGTATTACAACCAATTATCGTCGAGCTTGCATAGGCTCCGGATGGATTGGCCAGTAAGATCTCCTTTGAAAGGCTGTATTCAAGGTTTATCAGCTGAGTCTTATCAAATTGAAGAAAGCTCATATTAAGTTCTTTTGTTGTGGAAATTCAGACCTTCAAAATACCAAAAAATCATCACATTCACGAAGATTCCAAGTTAAATTTCTGTCACAGGGATTACAAATCAGGCAAAGGATTGTTTATTTTTAAAAAACCTTTACCTTTGTGGGGCAAAATCAAAAAATAATTAAAAATGGCTTACATAATTAATGATGACTGCACCGCTTGCGGAACTTGCATTGATGAGTGTCCTGTTGAAGCTATCTCAGAGGGTGATATTTACAAAATTAATCCGGACGAGTGCACTGATTGCGGTGCCTGTGCTGATGTGTGCCCAGTTGAAGCCATACATCCGGCCTAATAGCCTTTTATTATAGAAAAAGCCGGCTGGAGCCGGCTTTTTCTATTTAATGATCAGAAGTTTTCTTGAAGCAATTTGCCGGCCGGCTGTCACAAGCATAAAGTAACTGCCTGGAACGAGGCAATCTCCCATATTATTTATCTGAAGAGCATTCCATCCGATTTGTCGGTTAAGGAAAGTGAGTCGGGTAACCTTTCCGCCACCCGCGGAAAAGATATCAATCAGAATATCTGAAGAATTATCCAGTAAGATCATGATATTTAATCTATTGACACAAGGAATGGGAAATATTGAAACTTCTTGGGATTCCAGCATGTCAGTATTAACTGATTGGGTGCCATTGGATGCTCCCGGTGTGGGTGAAGTGAACCAGGTCCAGCTGCTGCCCGCATCTCCGATCCTGCCATAGGCTATATCAGCGGACTGTGCAGGGTAAGTAATACTGTCAAGATATTCTGGTACACCCTTGCCAAGCTGGACCAGACCGATGCTTTCCCCTTCGGCTGCAAGTTTAAAATCAAGATGCCTTACACCAAGCTCCGGGTGATTATCCGCCCGGAAAACCAGGAACCCACCAGCGGCAATTGTGGTTGAATCCGGTGAAGTATTTGGTATCCTGAATTTTAATGGATCCGCCAAAGAGTCTGTCATAAAGAGGCTCCCAACATTTACAGGATAGCTATTGCTGTTAAAGATCTCAATCCAATCTTCAATCCGGCCAAGGCCATCAGGCTCAGTTGTCAGATTATCAGCCATGAACTCATTTACAAAAAGGCCATCAACCGGGTTAAACTCATATTGGTTGGCCGTGCCTGGAGTGGGTATGGTGAACAGCCAATTTGCCTGACCGTCGGGATACCGTCCGAAAGACGCATCCCCACCCTGATATGGATAGAAAGTTTCTGAGATTTTTGTTACCCCGTCGGGCTGGGTCAACATTATTTTGCCGCCTTTACCGGCAAGTTTAAAGCTCAGATGCCGGGCGCCCTGCCAGGTTTGGTTATCGGCAAAGAACACCAGATACCCCCCCGGGGGAATAGTGGTTGAGTCGGGAGCATAGGTTGTAATGTGGGATTGCATCGGATTGGCCAGACTATCTGTCAGATAAAGACCGCCAATATCTATGGGGTTCACTGTTGGATTAAAGAACTCTATCCAATCTTCCTTTTCACCAGATTCATCCGGCCAGCCCGTACCGGAAACAGCCATTAATTCATTCAGCACAAAGCCGCTTATCACGCGAGGGGGAAGATTTCCGGCCAGCGGAGTCGGATCGGAAAGTCGCTGCCATGATCCGGTTCCATCCGGAATCCTTCCAAACGTCACATCATTTTTGGCTTTCGGAAAAGCCACCTCATCCATCCTTTCATATTTCCCACTGATCAGGCGGGCAAGGTAAAGCTCTTCCCCGTCCTTGTCCAATTTGAACGGCAAATGCGTAACCCCCTGGGCAGCCTGAGCATCCGCCCATAATAACAGGTATCCGCCTGCCGGGATCAGGGTATTTGGCAGATCGTAAGAAGGAATCCTATGAAATAACGCTGTATTCAAAGTATCCGAGATATACCAGCCGGCAATGTTTACCGGCACGGAGCCCGGATTGTACAGTTCTATCCAGTCATCATTTTCACCAAACCCATCCGCCAGGCTTACCTTATTATTGCAGGAAATTTCATTTATGCTTAAAACTATGCCAATACTTCCGGATGATCCTGAAAAATCCGGTTCAATCCGGTCAGGCTCCGGTGGAGAAGGTAAGGGTATTTTGTTTCCCTTCCTGATTTTTACCGGATCACAAACATTCGGTTTACCCGGAGTCGGATGCTTAAACTCCATCCATTCGAAATTCCGTTCCGGACATCTTCCAAAGGAATGATCAGGCGGCAATTCCCCATAGCTCAGAGAATCAACCAAAACCGGCCCCTCCTTTGAAGGCTGGAATAAAAAAAGATGCTCCCCTTTTCTTTTAAGTGAAAACCCCAGGTGATCCGGTCCTTGCAACGTATCCCGGTCGGCCCAGAATATCAGGCAGGATCCGGCTAATACGGTGGTAACTTTCGGAAATCCTTCCGGTATTCTCCATTTCAATGGTTTATCCGGATTATCAGAAAGATACCAGCCGGCAAGGTTGACATCGGATCCGGTTCCATTGTATACCTCGATCCAATCTTCAAATTCACCATAATTATCAACCTGCGAATTTGTTACCGAAGCCGACAGTTCATTTATAAAGATCTTCTGAGCCACTCCGTTCAGGGAGGGCAGCAAAAATACAATTATGCACAGCCATTTATTCATCAGAAATTTTCCAAACTGAATCAATAACTGTACCATCCACCCATTTTACCGCCGCCACAACCTCATTCGTGAATTTCGGCCGGGCAGGTTTTCCGCAGATCCGTTCTGCCTCCTCCTTTAGTTCCCGAATGCCCAAAACGGGCAGCCCTGAACCTTTTACTTTCTCGATCAGGTCGGTACGAAGCGGATTGATGCAAATCCCCCTTTCAGTAACAATTACATCTATCAATTCACCCGGACCGCAAATGGTAGTCACTTCGTCCACAATGACCGGTATACGATCCCTGAACAGAGGAATCGGGATGATAACCGTTTTTGAGAACAGGCAATTTTGCCAGCCGCCGATTCCGTGCAGTAAATATCCATCGGAATGAGTAACTACGTTACCGTTGAAGTTGACATCGATTTCAGTGGCACCCAGAATTGCCACATCCACCATGGCTGCAAAGTTGCCCTTTCCATGGTAATTATAGCTGGTGAAAGGGGTGGTCATCAAATGATTCGGATTGGTTGCCATCGACCTTACGCCTTCCAGGTCAAAAGTCTGGCCATCAAGTATATAGTCAACATATCCTTCCTCAAGCATCTTAACCAGGTACAGATTACTGCCACCTCTGGCAAACCGGGCTTTGATGCCCTTTTCCTTCATGATCTTATAAAAATAATCCCCTACGGCCAGTGCTGTTCCTCCGGCCCCGGCCTGAAAGGAAAATCCTTCCTTTATTATTCCCGTAACCTCACAAAAACGGGCGGTCATTTCAGCCAGCAGGAGCCTGTCAGGACTTTTAGTAATCTGAGTGGTACCGGAAACGATTTTTTCAGGGATACCAACCTTGTCTACCAAAACAGTGTAATCGACATTACTTCCCTGAATTTGCCAGGGAACACATGGAAAATCGACCAGATGGTCGGTCACCACAATAACTTTCGCTGCATATTCGGAGTCTGCCAGAGCAAACCCGA
The DNA here is from genome assembly GCA_942493265.1 of uncultured Bacteroidota bacterium. Taxonomy (GTDB): domain Bacteria; phylum Bacteroidota; class Bacteroidia; order Bacteroidales; family UBA12481; genus UBA12481. The sequence continues at coordinate 3,482,659 of OW818688.1, read as the reverse complement.
GTCCACCGCTTGCGGAAGTCCCGTTCAAACCGTTGGCATTGCCAAAAACGTCGCAACCGGCGGCACCGATCACGGTAATATCTATCCGCAGCTCGCCATCCTGAATCGCCTGATATCGGCCCCCATGAGAACGAAGGATGGCTAGACCGTCCATTTTACCGCCCGAGGTGAATCTGCCAAGGGGTCCGTTCATGCTCCCCTCAATCCGGTTGATCGTACCATCTTCAAGATAAGGGATAAGATGTTCATGACAGGGGAAGGATGCCGATGGAGCCCATACCAGGTTTTTAATTCCCAAATCATGGGCAATATCAAAGATCTGATTGGCCAGCAGGTCGCCATCCCGAAAATGATGGTGGGTGGAGATGACCATTCCGTCCGTTAATCCTGATTTTATCAGCGCATCGCGGAGTGTAGGAACCAGTTTATTCCCATCAGCTGGAAAATCAGCGCAGCTCGGAATGGCGGGACCATATTTACGGCCTTCTGGCTTATACATTCCAACTCCGAGATAAGGAACGGCAGTTTGTCCGTTAATTTCAGTGGGGACCAAACGGCCGGCAGCATTGGATACCAACTTATCAAATTTCTTAGTCATAGGGAAAGTGTTTCATACCAATCAGTTGCAAGCAAATTCAATTCGATTGCCTGGGCGATGGTTTTCCGGGCACGTTTAACGACCGGAGCATCGATCATTTTTGATCCCAGGGCAACAACCCCAAGGCCTTTGCGCTGAGCATCCATAAAAGCGATGAAGATTTTTTTTGCTTTATCAATCTCATCATTATCCGGGGTATAGTTTTCGTGAATAACGGGTATTTGCCGTGGATGGATGCATCCCATCCCATCAAAACCCATGGCTCGCGACCGGATCACCGTACTCTTCAAACCTTCCATATCATCAACATCTGAGAAAACCGAGTCGATCGCCTGGATACCGGCTGCTTTTGCCGCATTGACCAATGCGGAACGCGCGTATAAGGATTCTGAACCTTCCGGGGTTCTTCTGACGCCCAGATCGGCAGTATAGTCTTCCAAGCCGATTGCCAAAGCGGCAACGCTAAGGGATGCCGAGGCGATCTCATAAGCTTTGACCACCCCTTTTGCGCTTTCAATGATCGGCATAATCCAGATCTCGTATGGAATGGAACAACTCTTTTTGATTTCATCAATCCGCCGTTTAAGGCTGTGCACCTGGTCGGCTGATTCACATTTTGGCAGCAGGATCAGATTAACACCATGAGGGATCAGCCATTCGAGATCCTCCAGTCCGGCAGGAAGCTGGTTGATACGCACCATTCTTTCAGATGTGCCGAAATCCAACGCCCTGATGGCGTTTCTGACCAAAACGCGTGCTTCGTGCTTTTTATCGGGTGCCACTGAATCTTCGAGATCCAGAATGAGACCATCAGGTTTGTGCAAAAAGGCATTTATCATCAAACTCGGGGAATTGCCCGGAAGATACAGTCGAGAGAACCTCCGGCGGTCCTGAGTGGTTGGCTGAACAATATTAGGATGGCAAGGCAGGAGCCAGCTTTTGTCCGTTTCAATCAGGTCCCTCACGGCTGCTTCAATACGGGCTGCAATTACCCAGTTTAATGCACCACTATCGCTGACGGCTACCCTGGCATGAACAAGCCCATAAAAACTCAGCATTTCATTAACCTGGCCAATTATTTCAGCCCCAAACAAAGCTTTAACCTTGCTGATAAGGTTGATAACAATTCCTCCGGAATCAGCAGGCTCAATGGTCACCTGGCAATCCGACCTGATTTTACCACCGGCATTGCCTGCTGTACCTATAGATTTCTTAAAATTCACTTTGGATTGTATTGGTTATCCACAAAGATATGATTTTGGACAAAAAAAGATCCCTGCCGCAGCAGGGATCTTACTATAAATGGTTTGTTCGGGAAATATGTTCTAAACCAGGAAGCTCAGCATGATACCGGCTGCTACTGCGCTGCCGATTACTCCTGCAACATTGGGTCCCATGGCATGCATAAGCAGGTGGTTGGTAGGATCGGCCCGGAGTCCTTCAACCTGTGAAACCCTGGCGGCAGCCGGAACGGCCGAAACACCTGCGGATCCGATTAACGGGTTTACCCGGTTTTCAGGTTTCAGAAACAGGTTTAAAAGTTTGGCGAATGAAACCCCACTGGCAGTGGCAACCATGAAAGATATGGCACCCAGACCAAAAATCAGCAGGGATCTGGAAGTCAGAAACACATCTGCCTGAGTGGAAGCCCCAACGGTTAATCCGATCAAAATGGTTGTAATATCGATTAATGAAGTCTTGGCCGTATCGGCAAGCCTGCGGGTAACCCCGGATTCCCGGAGAAGGTTACCGAAGAAGAGCATTCCCAGGAGGGGCAATGCGCTTGGAGAAATAAAGCAGGTAAGAATCAACCCGATTATCGGAAAAAGAATTTTTTCCAGTCTTGAAACCTGGCGTGGAGATTTCATCCGTATCAAACGTTCCTTTTTGGTAGTCAGCAGACGCATGATCGGAGGCTGGATCACCGGTACCAGAGCCATATAAGAATAGGCGGCAATCGCAATGGGACCGATGAGGTTGGCACTTTGAACGCCATTCCACATCTTCACCCCGTTGGCAAGTTTGGATGCCGTAAAAATAGCCGTCGGACCGTCAGCACCTCCGATAATACCTATAGCAGCTGCTTCCGGTAGCGTAAAGCCCAGCCAGATGGCTGCCATCAGGGTAACAAAGATACCGACCTGAGCAGAAGCGCCCAGCAACAGCGTTTTCGGATTTGATATCAGATAGGAGAAATCCGTCATCGCCCCCAAACCCAGAAAAATCAGCGGCGGATAAACGCCTGCAGTCACCCCGAAATAGAGGTAATTCAATACGCTCCCTTCCTCATAAATACCAATTTCCATACCGGAATTCAGCATAAAGGGCACATTTCCGATGAGTATTCCCATCCCGATCGGCACCAGCAGCAGAGGTTCGAAACCATGTGCGATAGCCAGGTAAATAAACACAAGCCCAACGAGCATCATCAACAAATGCTTTAATGATGCATTGGCGAAACCGCTGAAACCATAGAATTGCTTAACCCCCTTCATTCCATTTTCACTAAAACTGGCTGGTTCCTGCTGGGTTTCCGTAACATTTTCGGAATGGCCCGTAACAATCTCCTGCTTGGCAACGCCATTAATGACATTGCCAATTTTTTCATTTGGAACAACCCAGCTGACCAGGCCTAAAAAAAGGATTATTCCAAAAATGGTTAATGATCTTTTCATTCGCCTCTATTCAATTTCAAATAAAATATCGTCCTGAAGAACATTATCACCCTGGTTAACTTTCATATTCCGGATAATTCCCACCTTTTCCGCCAGGATTTTATTCTCCATTTTCATCGCCTCGTAAATCAGCACAAGATCACCCTTATTTACTGAATCTCCATTTTTCTTGCTGATAGACAGTATATTACCCGGCAAAGGAGTACGCACTGCGAGGAACTTTGTGCCGGCAGATATATGGGCGGGTTCAGGTGACTTAACCGGATTTCTCATCAGTTTTGGTGTTTTGGTAACCGCAACCTGCCGATGGATCTCCACCTCATAATTTGTACCATTAACTTCAACCTGGGCGAGGTTGTCTTCAATCGATTTTACGTCAACATCGTAATGATTGCCCTGAATAGTAAATTTGAATGATTTCATAATCGTTTATCGATAAACTATTTCCGGTAAGTTAAACTGCGTAAGCCATAAATTTTAGAACTCCAGGGGGAGTACCTTTTCGAAACCTTTGTTATGGTCATTAAATTGGATTCCATATCATGAATCTCAGCCATATAGAGATTCAGTGCAAGAGCTATTGCGGCATTTGTTTCCCCGCTGATATCGGCACAACATTCGCCGGTTTCGGCAGTTTTTCCAGCTTTCCGAAATTTCGTGCGCAGCCGTATTTTGAAAAGCTTCGGGATCTGGTTGAACACGAAATTCAGGACGGCCAGCGCGGAAAAAACAACGCCCATACCAACGATGGTGATGATCAGCCCGAATTTCAGGTCTTCCGTGGAAGCTAAGAATAGTAAGTCCATGTCAGTATCGGATTAAAGTGGAATATTTCCGTGTTTTTTCGGTGGATTGGAGTCCTTTTTGGTGGCGAGGGTCTGTAAAGCCCTTACAATCCTGAAGCGGGTATTACGGGGTTCAATCACATCATCAATATAGCCATAACGGGCAGCTTCATAAGGATTGGCGAATTTCTCACGATACTCCTTCTCCTTCTCGTCGAAGTACTTTTTCTTTTCGGCAGGATCCGTGATATCCATCAATGCTTTGCCTTCCAGAATCTCGATAGCTCCCCGGGCTCCCATAACGGCTATTTCAGCAGTCGGCCATGCGTAATTGATATCTCCGCGCAATTGTTTGCAACTCATAACGTCATGGGCACCGCCATACGATTTTCGCAGAGTGACCGTAACCTTTGGTACGGTAGCCTCACCATAGGCATAGAGCAACTTGGCCCCATTCGTTATAATTCCGCCAAACTCCTGTGCACTGCCGGGCAAAAATCCTGGAACATCCACGAGGGTAAGTATCGGAACATTGAAACAATCGCATAAACGGACAAAGCGGGCAGCTTTTTTAGATGCGTCAATATCCAGAACCCCTGCCATGTGATTAGGCTGATTAGCCACAATACCTACGGAAGAGCCATTAAAACGTCCGAAACCGACCACAATATTCTGGGCATAGTTACGGTGCATTTCAAAGAACTCATTATTGTCAACCACTTCATGGATAACATCTTTCACATCATAGGGATGGTTGGAATTTTCGGGAATCACGTCGTTCAGAAAATCGCAAACACGATCAACCGGATCAGCGCACTCTTCCACGGGTGCTTCTTCAAGATTGTTGCTGGGCAGATAACTCAAGAGTTTCCGGATCAGCATTAAACCCTCCTCTTCATCTCTGGCGATAAAATGTGCGACTCCGGATTTCTTCCCATGTACGAGTGGCCCACCCAGATTTTCCACTGTGATATCTTCCCCGGTAACGGTTTTGGTAACCTTCGGACCGGTCACAAACATATAGGAGTTGGTTTCACTCATGATGATGGCATCAGTAAGTGCGGGAGAATATACGGCACCTCCGGCGCATGGTCCGAAAATGGCACTGATCTGGGGAATTACCCCCGAAGCCAGAATATTCCGCTCAAAAATTTCAGCATATCCGGCCAGAGAGTTTACCCCTTCCTGAATTCTGGCACCGCCACTGTCGTTGATCCCGATAACCGGGGCACCCACTTTCATGGCCTGGTCCATCACCTTACAGATTTTCAGCGCAAAAGTCTCTGAAAGCGCACCGCCAAATACAGTAAAATCCTGTGAAAAAACGTAAACTATCCTACCGTCAACCGTGCCATGGCCGGTGATAACCCCGTCGGATAATATCTGCTGGGTTTCCATACCAAAATTCGTGCACCTGTGGGTGACAAACATATCATACTCTTCAAAACTACCTTCATCTAGCAGCATTTCAATGCGCTCACGGGCTGTCATCTTTCCCTTTGCATGCTGCGACTCAACTCTTTTCAGACCTCCACCGAGCTTAGCCTGTTCGCGCTTGTCGATGAGTTCCTTAATTTTTTCCTGGCTGGACATAACATTTAATTTATTTGGATGAGCAGAATTCGGTTAGAACTCCCATTGTATTCTTCGGATGCAGGAAGCCGATATTCAAACCCTCAGCACCTTTGCGGGGAGTTTTATCAATCAGCCGCACTCCTCTGGCTTCGGTTTCGGCTAAGGCTTCTTCGATATTGTCCACTTCAAAGGCAATATGGTGTATCCCCTCGCCTTTTTTCTCAATAAATTTCCCGATAGGACCCTCCGGATCAGTTGATTCCAGAAGCTCAATCTTGGTTTCCCCAACTTTAAAAAATGCAGTTCGCACTTTCTGGTCTGCTACCTCCTCGATTGAATAGCAGGTGAGATTTAAAACTTTCTCATAAAAGAGGATGGCTTCATCGAGGTTGCTGACTGCTATCCCGATGTGTTCAATTCGCTCAATTTTCATAGTATGCCTGTATTAAATTGAATTCCACAAAAGTACTCTGTACAAGCGAATCCATGGTCCTGACATGGCATGATTTTTATCAGGAATTAAACATTTATTTCATTGCTTTACAGATGGTTAATGGTCATTTTTTAATATTATTCATGACATTTCTCAGCCTTTAACAATTTCTCTACTTTTAAATTTCCAAAGTTGAACAATCCATTTGTTCTATTATTAAAATATCAGGTTGATTTACTAATACTTATGCGATGAAAAGAAAATTCATGATGATTCTAGCCCTGATGGGTTCACTCGGAATCCTCCGGGCACAGGAAGAAACCAAACTTCTGAGATTTCCTGCAACCCATCAAAACCAGGTAGTATTTACCTATGCAGGCGATTTATACACCACTACTGACCAGGGTGGTATTGCCCGCCGGCTTACTTCCCACTACGGTTTTGAAATGTTCGCCAAATTTTCGCCGGATGGAAAAACAATCGCTTTTACCGGACAATATGACGGTAATACGGAGGTTTTCACTATTCCGGCCGAAGGCGGAGTTCCCAAAAGAATTACCTATACCGCCACCCTTTCGCGCGATGATGTGGGTGACAGGATGGGACCCAACAATATTGTAATGGGATGGACCCCTGATGGTAAATCCATCATCTACCGCTCCAGAAAACAGTCGTTCAACGACTTTAAAGGAAAGCTTTTTAAGGTTTCCATGAACGGAGGCCTTTCCGAACAACTTCCATTTTCCGTTGGAGGATCCAACAGCTTTTCGCCGGATGGTAAAAAACTGGCGTATAACCGTGTTTTCAGGGAATTCCGTACCTGGAAATATTATCAGGGCGGTATGGCCGACGATGTCTGGATCTACGACTATGGTACAGAAAAATCGGAGAACATCACCAATAATGAAGCTCAGGACATTTTCCCCATGTGGTCCGGCGACAAGATTTATTTCCTTTCCGACCGCGACCGGACCATGAACCTTTTCTGTTATGAGGCCACCACAAAAAAAACAACTAAAGTCACTGATTTCAAGGAGTATGATATAAAATTCCCATCGATTGGCGACCAGAATATCATTTTTGAAAATGGCGGGTCCCTGTACACTTTTGGCTTATCCGACAGTAAAATAAACAGGATATCCGTCCTCATTGAAAATGATTTCCTGTTCGACCGCAAGGAATGGAAAGATGTTTCCGGAGCCATCCGCGCAGCCGATCTCTCGCCCAACGGGGAGAGGCTCATCCTTTCGGCACGTGGCGAACTATTCAATTCTCCTGTCAAGCAAGGTATTACACGCAATCTGACCAACACTTCCGGGGTTCATGAACGTGAAGCAACCTGGTCACCCGATGGAAAATCGATCGGTTATCTTTCCGACCAGACAGGTGAGTTTGAGATTTACCTGTCAGACCCCAAATCTCTTGAATCTGCCAGGCAATTGACCAAAAACAGCGACACTTACATTTTTGGATTTTCCTGGTCGCCCGACAGTAAATCCATCCTGTATTCCGATAAGCTGTTCCGGTTATGGCACATCGATGTTGCATCCGGTAAGAAAAAGAAGCTTCTGGAATCTGAAATGGGACCAATCGGGGATTTTTCCTGGTCGCCCGACAGTAAATGGATCGCTTACGTACTGCCTGAGCAGGGAATGGGAATTGTGCGGTTGTATTCCATGGAAACCGGCAAATCATTTGATGTTACCGATCAATGGTATAACTCCGGCAACCCGGTTTTCAGCCGCGATGGGAAATACCTTGTTTTTGCATCCGCACGCACATTCAATCCGACCTATTCGGCAACGGAATGGAACCACAGCTATCATGACATGAATAAGATTTACCTCGTGACATTGAATGCCGAAACTCCATCACCCTTTGCTCCAAAAGATGATGAAGTGGCTGTTGCCGCCGATACCGCAAAGGGAGCCGAACCTAAAAAACCCGTAAAAGCAGGTACTCCCGCCATTGATCCGGCAGGAATACACGACCGGATTCTTGAAATCCCGGTTGCTACCGGAGATTATTACAATCTGGAACTCATCAACGACAGGATTTATTACCTTTTCAATTCATCCGATCTCCAGGGTTCACGATTTAAATTGTATGATCTCAATAAACAGAAAGAAACCGAACTCGCTCAGAACATAAGTTATACTCTCAGCTCAAACGGAAAAAAAATGCTGCTGAGACAAGGCGGTAAATTTGGAATCGTTGATTTGCCAACCGCAAAAGCTGCCATTGATGAATCCGTGAACCTGTCAGGACTCAAGGTTATGGTGGACAAACAAGAAGAATGGCAGCAGATTTTTGAAGAAACCTGGCGACACATGCGCGACTTCTTTTATGACCGCAATATGCACGGCGTCAACTGGAAGGCCATGCACGACAAATACAAGCCGCTGGTTAAAGAAGTGCGTCACCGTTCCGACCTGTCCTATCTGCTGGGAGAAATGATCGGTGAATTAAATGTAGGTCACGCCTATGTCAATAATGGTGAACGGCCAATGCCTGAAAGGATTCCAATGGGACTTCTTGGAGCCAGGTTAAGCAAAGCCGGATCAGGGTATTTCAGGATCGATGAGATCATGGAGGGTGCCAACTGGTCACCTGAATTGAGATCGCCACTTACCGAATCAGGCTCACAGATAAAAGCAGGAGATTTCATAACCATGATTGACGGACAAACTGTTAAAAACATGCCGGACATTTATGAATGTTTGATTGGAAAAGCTAATCAACTGGTTGAATTAATGATATCCTCAACCGCCGACGGTGCAAATGCAAAACCGGTATTGGTAAAAACCATTGCCAATGAATCGTCACTGGTCTATTATGACTGGGTGCAGGCCAATATTAAAAAGGTAGATGAAGCAACCAACGGAGAGGTGGGATATATTCATATTCCAGATATGGGAGTAGCAGGATTGAACGAATTCGTCAAGCATTACTATCCTCAGCTGACAAAAAAGGCCTTGATCATTGATGATCGCGGCAATGGCGGCGGGAATGTGTCACCAATGATTATCGAAAGACTGGGCAGGGAAATTACCTATGCTACCGTTTCAGCAAATCAGAAGAAAGGCTCGGTTAATCCATCAGGAACAATCGCCGGACCCAAAATTACCCTGATCGACCGGTATTCAGCCTCCGACGGGGATCTGTTCCCCTACCGCTTTAAAAAACTCAATCTGGGCAAGCTTGTCGGAGTGAGAACCTGGGGCGGAGTGGTCGGTTACAGCGGATCGATCCCCTGCATCGACGGAGGATCGATCATAACACCGTCGTTTGCTCCTTATGCAGCTGATGGAAGTGGCTTTATCATCGAAGGTTACGGAGTCGAACCAGACATTATGATTGACAATGACCCTCATGAGGAATTCAAAGGAATTGACCGTCAGCTCGACAAAGCAATCGAACTGATAAAAGAGGAGGTCAAAACCTACGGAAAAACGGTACCGCCGATCCCTGATTTCCCAAAGAAGAACAGATAGAATTGCACTTTCGTCTAAAAAAGGCCGGTTGAAAAACAACCGGCCTTTATATTGTGTACTTTTTTGCCCTAAAATTTTGAATAATGATCAAGTTTGGTATTAGAGGCAGGCTTACGGCCGGAATAATTTCTGCAGTAGTTTTCATTACCATGATATTGGTGGGGTATTTCTCACTGCAGAACCGCACCACGGATAAAAGGAATGCGCATGACCTGATTGACAATACCGCCGACAAGATCGCCTCCGAAATAGTTGGGCGCTTAAATGTCGGGCTAGGCCGCACCCGCTCTTTAGTTGGTACTTACGATGCGCTAAAAGCATTAAAGGCCAATGAGATGGATTCCCTGATTTTTCCGTTCCTGATCAAGGGAATGCATGCGAACCCTGATTATTTAGCCTATTGGATCAGTTTTGAATTGAGACATATTGATCCCTCATATGGCAATAAGCCCGGAAGAAAATTGTGGCAGGTTGACAAATTGAGCGGAAAACTTAAGATGTCAATCGAATTTAAGGATACCAATGGGAATGAAGCCAGGCAATACAAATACATCAAGGAAACCAAAAATGAAGCTTTAATCGATCCTTATAACTATAAGCCCTTATACTTCAGCTCCGAACAGGATTCAATCCTGGAGGCAACGATCGGTGTTCCGGTGATGAATAAAGATTCGATGGTAATCGGTCTGGCGGGTATTGATTTCAGTCTGGCACAATTCGACTTTCTGATCAGTAGTAGCAACACGGTCTCAAATTATCCGACCTTTCTTATTTCAAATAACGGTACAATCGTTGTTTCGCCGGATAAAAAAATAGTCGGATCAAAACTAATCGATAAAAAGCCTTTTGGTGCTGGGAGTTCCGAAATCCAGGATCTTATCTCTGCGGGAACAGAAAGTATATCAAAGACTCTTCAGGATGGCGATGCATTTTATTATCATTTGAGTCCTGTAAGGATTGGTACGTCAAACAACCCCTGGTATGTTTGTATGATTGCCCGTGAGGAGGACATCCTGACAAAAACCAACCAAATTTTTGCAGGTTCCTTACTGATCGGATTGATCGGGATCATTCTCATGAGTTTTCTGATCTACTTTATTTCAACTCCTTTGATAAAACCAATTACAACCACTACAAAGGTTCTTGATGCTTTGTCACAGGGAGACATGGAGAATATGGTAAAATTCGAGGAACACAAGAATCACGAATTGGGAATCATGGCTGGCGCAGTAAATCGATTGCAGGTCCGGTTCAGGGCGATCGCCTCGTTTGCATCAGATATCGGCCAGGGCAAATTAGATACGGTATATCCTTTAAATACTGAAAAGGATATGCTGGGAAAAGCTTTAGAGCGGATGCAGTCGGACCTGATTAAGCTACATCGCGAAACTTCCGCTAAAGACTGGTACAAAACTGGTACGGGCGGACTGAATGATGCCATGAGAAGCGGTAAGGACCTCACTTCGTTGGCTACCATTTGCATTCAATACATATCCGAATATCTGCAGGTGCCTGTTGGGGCAATATATTATTCAGATGAGTCACATCAGGTTCTGCATTTTGGAGCCGGATATTCATTCAGCAAACCCAGGGAGCTAAATAAGACAATCAATTACGGAGATGGATTGGTGGGACAATGTGCCACCGATCTCAAATCCATTATTCTGAAGCAGGTTCCGGATAATTATTTCCCGGTAAAATCCGCTACCGGATCGGCAACACCCAGAGAGATAGTGGTTGTTCCCTGCCTTTACAATGACAAGCTGACGGCGGTTATCGAACTCGGCAAACTCCTCAGCTTTACTCCGGTAGAGCTTGAGCTGCTGAAAAATTTCGCCGACATCATTGCCATTACGGTTCAAACCGTTAGGGCAAAAGATGATATGGCCATACTCCTGGCAAAAACCCTGGAGCAGAAAGAAGAACTTCAGGCTCAGGAAGAGGAACTTCGGGAGGCCAATCAAACCCTTGAAAAGCAGACTGAGGAGCTCAGGCGCTCTGAAGGAAATCTTCAGGCCCAGCAGGAAGAACTGCGGGTTACCAATCAGGAACTTGAGAAAAATTCACAATTGCTTGAAGAACAATCTGAAAAGATCGCTGAAAAAAACCGGGCGCTCCAGACAGCATCTCAGGAAATTGAAAAGAAAGCCAGGGATTTGGAACAAGCCTCACGTTATAAATCAGAATTCCTGGCGAATATGTCGCATGAATTGCGTACTCCCTTGAATTCCATGCTGATATTATCACAAACGCTGTCAGAGAATAATTCAGGTCGGTTAAGCGCTGATGAAATTGAATCCGCCCAGATTATATTCAAAAGTGGCAACGACCTGCATAACCTGATCAATGAGATCCTTGACCTGTCGAAAATTGAGGCCGGAAAAATGAGCATCACCCCGGAAAAGATAGAAATCAGCCAGATAGCAGAAAATATTTCGGCCTTATACCGTGCTGCAGTAGCCTCAAAAGGCCTCCAATGGCAGGTAATAATTGCACCCGGCTGTCCGTCTTCCATCGTCACCGATCAGCAGCGGGTAGAACAGATCATAAAAAATCTGGTTTCCAACGCTGTGAAATTCACCTCAAAAGGAAGCATTACCGTTTTGTTTGACCGTACCCCTGGTAACATTGAATTCAGGAATCCTGAACTCAGCAAGCAGGCCAACTTATCCATCTCAGTTACCGATACGGGAATAGGGATACCGGCCGATAAACAACAGGCCATATTTGAAGCATTTCAGCAGGCAGATGGAAGTACCTCCCGCAAATTCGGGGGAACCGGTCTGGGACTCTCCATTTCGCGGGAATTATCGAGGTTACTTGGCGGTGAAGTACACATTTCCAGCGACCCGGGCAATGGATCCACCTTTACGCTGATCCTTCCCGGAAATGCAAGTGCCGCGATCTTACCAATCCAGGAGCCGGTTATTATATCTGAAGAAGTTAAGCCTGAGGTTTTAGCTGAGCCAATAGAACCTGTGAGGATTCTGATGCCCGAGGTTACCATAGCCGGCCCCCTGATTCCTGATGACCGGAATAGCATTGTCCCTGATTCAGAGCACATTCTGGTCATTGAAGATGATCCGGAATTTGCAAAAATCCTGATCAAAGAGTGCCATAACCAGCATTTTCAATGCATCGTTGCGGGTGACGGGGAATCCGGTTATGAATTAGCCCGTCAGTACCTGCCGGCTGCTATCATACTTGACATTATGCTGCCGGGGATTGATGGATGGAAAGTGCTCGACCTGATTAAGAGGGATCCGAAGATCCGCCACATTCCTGTTCACATGATGTCGTCACTTGACGAAACCATCGAAGCGTACCAGAAAGGGGCCATCGGTTACCTTAAAAAACCGGTCAACTCAAAGTCACTTAACGGGGCATTTGAAAAAATAGAACACTTTCTTGATAAGAAAATGAAGCATCTCCTTATCGTTGAGGATAATGACCTGCTCAGAAAAACCATGCACCAGCTCTTAAAAGGAGCAGATATCAAGATATCAGAGGTTTCAACTGCTATGGGATGCATTGAAATTCTCGGCAAGGAGGTTTTTGACTGCCTCATTCTCGACCTGGGGTTGCCTGATAAAAACGGAATGGACCTGATCAAGGACATTCGCGAAATGCACCTGAAGGAAACTCCTCCGATCATCGTTTATACCGGTCAGGAATTAACACGTGAACAGAACGAAGAATTAAATAAATACACTAAATCAATCATAATCAAGGGTGTAAGATCAGAAGAGCGGCTACTTGACGAAGCAACTCTGTTTTTACACCGTGTGGTTCAGGATTTGCCCCAGCAACAACAAACGATTTTGCGAAAACTATATGAAAAAGAAGATACCTTTGAAGGCAGGAAGGTTTTACTCGCGGACGATGATATGCGGAATATTTTCGCACTCACAAAGGTGTTAGAGGAAAAAGGGATAAAAGTTTTAAAGGCCGAAAATGGCATGAAAGCATTGAAGATTCTTCAGGATAATAGTGATGTGAATGCCATTCTCATGGACATTATGATGCCTGAGATGGATGGATATGAGGCAATCAGGGAAATCCGGAAGGATGCCCGGTTCGTGGATACGCCGATTATTGCACTGACCGCCAAAGCCATGAAGGAAGACCGCCAGAAATGTTTGGATGCCGGGGCTTCTGATTATATATCCAAGCCCATCGATATCACCAAGTTGCTGTCGCTGCTTCGCGTGTGGCTAAAGAAATAATCAACAGCAGAATGGAAAATCCCCATAGAATCCTGATTGTTGATGACAATAAAGCCAATCTACTTGGTTTTAAAACAATTATAAACATGATGTTGGTTGAAATTGATACAGCCGCATCAGGATTCGAGGCGATTCGTCTGGCAGAAAAAATCCAGTATGCACTTATCCTCCTGGATATTCAAATGCCGGACATGGATGGTTTTGAAACTCTGGAAAAATTGAGACAACTCCCTCATCATGAATATACTCCGATAATCCTTATCTCTGCTGTTTACACGGAAGACCAATATAAGATAAAGGGGATTAAGACCGGGGCGGTAGATTTTCTACCCAAACCGGTTAATCCGGATATATTGCGCGCAAAAGTGCGGGTTTTTCTGGATCTGGAAGAAAACAGGAATAAACTCAACAGTCTGGTTGAGGAATTAAAAATAAAGAACCGGCTCCTTACCGAAGAAATCAGGAAGGGAGAACAAATAACCCGGGAGCTTGAGATTGCCCGGGCAAAAGCTGAAAGGGCCAGTGAATACAAAAGCCGTCTCCTGGTAAATATGTCGCACGAAATCCGCACTCCGGTTAACAGTATCCTCGGATTTGCCGATCTGATCATCAATCCTTCTGTGTGTACCTCAGATAAAGAGAAGTACCTCCGCTATGTAGGGAATAGCAGCCAGAATTTGCTTTTTCTGATAGATGAAATACTTGAGCATTCGAGACTGGAGGCGGGCGAATTAAAAATCAACGTCAGTCCAGTGGAAATTTCAGGATTATGCTCTGAATTACTTGATTCCTTTGAGACTATCAAATGGCAAACCGGGAAAGAAAAAATTGAGCTGAAACTGGAAATTGATCCTGCCCACCCCAACTTGATATTTAATACCGATAGTCACCGGCTCAGGCAGGTATTGTCAAACCTTCTGAATAATGCATTCAAATACACCCATTCCGGTGCGGTCAGTTTTGGCTACCATCTTGCAGGGGCAGAAATTGAATTCTTTGTTAAAGATACTGGCATCGGAGTGGCCGATGAAGATGTCGCACAGATTTTTAACCGCTTTAAGAGAGCTGATAACCAAGATGATATCAACACCTCTGGAACCGGATTAGGTTTATCCATATCGAAAAACATCATTGAATTAATGGGTGGAAAGATCTGGGTGACATCCCATGCGGGTGAAGGTTCGGAATTCCATTTCACTTTACCGCTTGACCAATCTTCAATCTCAACATATCCGGAGCCGGAAATAATTACCTACGATGTACATGTTGATTCGGAATGGCAGGATAAAACAATTTTAATAGCTGAGGACGAACAACTTAACTTTCTATTATTGCAGGAAACACTGCGTTTGAGCGGAGTCAGGATAATCTGGGCCAAAACCGGCAGCGAATCCATTGATTTGGTCAATGCGCATCCGGAAATTGACCTCGTGCTCATGGACATCCGCATGCCTGAAGTTGACGGGTATCAGGCAACACGGATGATCAGGGAGATAAGGCCCGATCTTCCGGTGATCATCCAAACCGCCTATGCATTATCGGATGACCGCAACAAAAGTTTAAAAGAAGGAGGCGATGAATATATTACAAAACCGATCAACCGGTTGCTCCTATTGAAAACAATGGCAAAATATTTAAACAAGCAGGCAATGTAAGATTATGTCAGACAGGGCCAAAATATTAATCGTTGACGATAAGATTGAGAATCTTATTGCTCTGGAAAGGCTAATGGTTGATTTCAATGTTGAGCCTGTTCGTGCATTATCCGGCAATCAGGCACTTCAGCAAACACTTTACCACGAATTTGCATTAGCTCTTGTTGATGTGCAGATGCCCGATATGGACGGTTTTGAAACCGTTACCCTTATGAGATCCAGCGAGGCAACAAAACACTTGCCGGTAATATTTGTTTCTGCTATCTATCGAGAAGATTTTCATGTAGTTAAAGGGCTTGAATCCGGGGCTGTGGACTTTATTACCAAACCGATCAATCCAGAAATCCTGAAAGGAAAGATCCGGGTTTTTCTTGATTTATATGAGCAGAAACATCAGCTTGAATCAGCCTTCAGAGAGAAGAGCCGGATCCAGGAATCTCTGGAACAGAGCAATTTTCTTCTTAACACCCTGTTACAGTCCATCCCCGATATCGTTTATTATAAATCATCATCAGGAACTTATATAGGCTGCAATAAAACCTTTGAAGCATTATTCGGATTAAAAGAAGC
Source organism: uncultured Bacteroidota bacterium (assembly GCA_942493265.1). Taxonomy (GTDB): domain Bacteria; phylum Bacteroidota; class Bacteroidia; order Bacteroidales; family UBA12481; genus UBA12481. Next base: position 3,466,648 of record OW818688.1, on the reverse strand, counting down.
CGAAATCCTCGGGAAAACTGACAGGGAAATCTTTTCACCTGAACTTACAGACGAACTGGAAAAGATTGAAAATCAATTGAATATTTCATTAGTTACCATAGAAAAAGAACTTTGGGTATCATTGAAAGACGACAGGAAAATATTATTGGATTATCGCGTTAATCCCATCCTGAATCAAGCCGGACAACTCACGGGGATGATCGGAATTGCAAGGGATACCACTGAACGCCACAACGACAAGCTGGAACTACAGCAGGCCAAGGATGACGCAGAGTCAGCAAACCTGGCCAAATCAATGTTCCTGGCCAACATGAGCCATGAAATCAGAACCCCGATGAACGGGATCATCGGCATGACTGATATCCTGATGCAAACTGACCTAAGTCCGGAACAAATTGAATTTCTTCAGATTATCAGGCTTTCAGGAGACAATCTTCTGACCATCATTAATGACATTCTCGACTTTTCAAAAATTGAAGCCGGGAAAATCACGCTTGAAAAAATCAATTTCAATCTGGTCGAAACTATTGATGACACCATCAGGTTGATGAATATCCAGGCAAGAAAAAAAGGTCTGTATCTATCAACGAAGATAAATCCTGAAATACCGGCCTACTTAAACGGCGATCCGCTGAGAACCAAGCAAATCTTAATAAATCTGATAAACAATGCTCTGAAGTTCACCTGCTCAGGCGGTGTCATATGTGACATTGATGTGTTCGAACAATCACAAACTAAGATAAAATTACTCATAAAGGTTATCGATACTGGTCCCGGAATTAATGCAGAAGGTAAAGAAAAACTCTTTAAATCTTTTTCCCAGGCCAGCGCTTCCATAACAAGGCAATTTGGCGGAACGGGTTTAGGTTTAACCATTTCAAAACGGCTTGCAGAGCTGATGCATGGAGAAATCGGTGTCGACAGTGAAGAAGGCATTGGCTCAACCTTTTGGTTTACCGCTGAATTCGGATATTCCGAAGTAAGTCAGGTTATTGCAGAACCAGTTATTCCAAAGGTAGCTACAGAATTCAAAAAATTAAATATACTTTTGGCCGAAGATAATCCGATTAATCAACGGGTTGCGCTATATAACCTTACTAAATTCGGTCATAAAATTGATATTGCTGAAAATGGCCAGGAGGCCGTTAATTTAGTAATTGCCAATCATTATGATATTGTACTGATGGACATCCAGATGCCGGTGATGAACGGGATTGAAGCCACTCATGCCATCAGGCAATGGGAAGCAAATAACGGACATCCTGAAATTCTGCCGATCATAGCCATGACAGCCGATGCAGTGAAAGGAAATATGGAATATTTCCTGGCGGAAGGCATGAATGGGTTTATCAGTAAACCATTTAAAATAAGTGATTTGGAAATGATTTTAAAACTTGCACGTTAGCAATCAAACCATACGAAATGACCAGTCATAGCAATATAAAGATACCCGATTGGACCGGAAAGAAAATCCTCATCGTGGAAGATGTGGAAACAAACATGCTTTTCTTCAAGGCCGCCCTATCCCGTACCGGAGCCACCCTGCTATGGGCAATGGACGGATTTGAATCGATCGCAATGTGTCAGGAGGACCCCGACATCAATCTGATCTTAATGGATCTGAGGATGCCGAATCTGGATGGATTTCAGGCCACCGAAGCCATTAAATCATTTCGTCCGGACTTACCAGTAATCGCACAAACCACTTATACTGAGGATATTGATACCGAACGCCTGTATGAAGCTGGTTGTGATGACTATCTCCCAAAACCCATCCGGTTTGAAGATTTACTGAATTCAATAGGAAAACTTTTAAACCAGTAATCCTATTTCATACGGATTACTCTGATCCCGGTTCTGCGATTTAAGCTTCTCCCCTCTTCCGTATCGTTGGTTGCCACAGGTTGTGACCTGCCATAACCGACAGCTTTTAACTGTTGTGAATTTATCCCATGGTCAATGAGATATTTCATAACCGACTCTGCCCTTTTCCTGCTTAAATCCAGGTTAAAGGCATCGGAGCCCACGGAATCCGTATGCCCGGATATTTCAACAATAATACCTGAATTCCGGTGGAAAAGATCCAGGATTTCATTCAGATCCTTATCCGATTCAGGCAGTAACTCATAGGAATTAAATTCGAAAAAGATGTTCCTCAGTACAATAACAGCCCCTGCTTTAACAGGTTCTAATTCTATGGAATACAAGATCTTGTTCTCTTTTTCCAGTGTATCATATCTGAAATAATCTGAATAAGGCAGATACCCGCTACCGGATGCTCCGATACGGTATGCCTCCCTTTTCGGAATGCCAAGCAGGAAGGATCCCGAAACCGGGTCGGATTCCACACTGCTGATCAGCGTATCACCATGGGGCTGAATTTCTATTCTGGCCCCAACCGGCAATCCCGAAATCCGGTCGCGGACAGAACCGGATAGTGTAAGAGTTTTGCTGACAGGTATATATGAATTCATTTCCACCAAATAGAGATCCTTGCCTGTAACGGTGTCACGATTGGAAGTAAACATTCCCGCATTCAGATTCGCGTTGATCGTAAGGCCATCCTCATCAAAGCAGGTATTGATGTTATACCCAAGATTTTCAGGCAGATAAAAATTTCCAGTCTTGGAGAGATCCGTTTTGAACAAGTCAAAACCACCCATCCCGATATGACCGTTCGAGGCAAAAAACAGAGTTTTTCCGTCAACCAGCAGAATCGGCGACATTTCGTCGAGGACTGTATTAACTGAAGGTCCAAGGTTCCGGGCAGCCGACCAGCTTTTGTCGGGTTTTAGTAAAACCTGCCAGATATCCATTCCACCCGATCCACCGGGACGGTTGCTTGCAAAAAAGAGCCGCTTACCATCAGGTGCCAGATAAGGCGTTGATTCCCAATATCTTGTATTAATCGGAGGACCCGGATTCACCGGAACACTCCATTCATTACCTGTTTTTATGCAATAATAAATATCACAGCCTCCTTTGGAGTCCGATCGGTTGCAGGCAGTAAAGAACATAATCCTGCCATCCTGCCGGAGGCTCTGGGTGCCTTCATTTCCGGTAGTATTGATCGGAAATGGAAAAGGCTCGGGCATTCGGTAACAGGTATCCTGCCAGGTGGTATAATACAGATCCTCCTGCGGTTTACTGGTCTCCGGATTAACAAATGAAATGCTTTGCCGGGTGAATACCAGCACCGATCCATCAACCGAAAGGCTCGGAAAATACTCATCATCATCAGTATTGACCGGCCAATCCAGTTTTTCGGGAACTCTTGCAGTTGGATTACTGATCTCCTTTAGTGCAAACAGGATGCTGGAGCGTAACAGTCGGGTCTGATAAGGAAGTCCTGAAGTATCGCGGATCAGCCCCATGTACTTTCCGAAATTGATGGAAGCTTCGTCATAACCGCCCCTGTTGAAGGTCCATTCGGCGATCCAACGGTAAGCCTCGGGAAAACCGGTTGAATCGAGCATTACCAGCTGTCGCAGCGCTTTCTCACTGGTTTTGATATCTCCTGTTTCATGGTAAACTCCTGCATAAATCTTCCAGGCTGCCGGCCATTCAGGATACTGTTTCACCAGCTTTTCTGAAAGGTCTTTTGCCTGGGTCCACTCGAGGTTTGTAAGCGCCTCCTCCACTTTTTTGATTTTTTTCAGCGCCGAGGGGGATGGAGAAAACACCTCCTGGGCCTGCAAAGATCCAGAAAAAGAGATAAAAGCCGCTATGACCAGAAATCTTAACATTATGGAATGCCGATATATTTATGTGCCTGCAATGACAGACGCCATTTGGGATTTGATTCAATAAAACTGATAATTTCATCGAGCATGATGCTTTTCCTGCTCCACTCAGGTTGAAGAAAAAGGTGACAGCCTGTACCCACCAGAGCCGCATTTTCCTCGGCCCAACTGAGATCCGACGATTTTTCAATGATCACTTTCAGTTCACTTGCCCTTTCAAAATTGGCTGCAACCGGCGGAGACTGCTGTTTTGGTGAGAGGCACACCCAATCCCATGTTCCGGTAAGCGGATATGCACCTGACGTTTCGATAAAAGTGAGGATACCCGCCTCCTTTAGCCTGTCGCAAAGATATTCAAGGGGATAAAGGCTTGGCTCACCTCCCGTTACCACTACTGCACGTGCCGGATACGTGAGTGCCCGGGCAACGACCTCATCAACATTCACCAGCGGATGGCCTCCGAATGACCAGCTTGCTTTGCTGTCGCACCAGTTGCATCCGATATCGCATCCGCCTATCCGAAGAAAATAGGCCGCCGTTCCGGTGTGAAATCCTTCCCCCTGCAGGGTATAGAACTCCTCCATGACAGGTAATAACCGTCCGTTGTCGTATATTTCAGTTGTCATCACTATATTTAATGCGACAAATATAGGCATGCAAATGTTAGGATGCAGAATTTGTAACATTGGATTGCTATGTGCGTCTTATCACTGAAATAACCCAAACCAAAATGGACCGTATTATTGAGAACAAATCAAAGAAAAGGAGACTGATTCTTTGGATTTCAATTTCTGTTGTTATCGTTGGAATTGTGCTGTACATGCTTTTTCTTGCCGATCATTCCTCAAAACTGAATGTTGAGCGGGATAAAATGACCATTTCAGAAGTTGTTGAAAATGAATTTCTGGATTACATGACAGCTACCGGTACTGTTGAACCACTCACTACGGTCTATCTGGATGCTGTTGAAGGCGGACGTGTGGATCAGATCCTCATTGAAGAAGGATCGATGGTCAATAAAGGTGATATCATCCTTCGCCTCACCAATCCCGATCTGAACCTGAGAATCCTAACCAGTCAGGCTGATCTGGCCGAACAGGAAAACAGGCTTCGCGATACCAAAATATTGATGGAACAGCAGCGTATTGAGATCCGCAGGCAGATCATTCAATATGAATTTGATCTGATCAAGCTCAGCCGGACTTATAAATCCAATAAAACCCTGTTTGACCAGGGGTTGATATCTGAACTGGAATATCAGTTATCAAAGGAAAATTTCGAACTCACCCAGCAAACGATCCAGCTTTTCCGGGAAAAGTCGGTGCAGGACTCCCTGTTTCGCGCTACCCAGGTTAAAAGCCTCGAAGGAGCCCTCAACCGGATGCAGGACAATATTGAACTGGTTAAGGATAAACTTGAAAGTCTGAATGTTAAAGCGCCGGTAACCGGTCAGCTGGGTTCCCTGGAAGCTGAAATCGGACAAACCATTATCAGTGGCTACCGTTTAGGGCAGATACATATCCTTGATAACTTTAAAGTGACCGCTGAAATTGATGAACACTGGATCGACCGAATAAAAACCGGCTTGCCGGCTACACTGGAAAGGAACGACCGGAATTTTGATCTTAACATCATAAAAGTTTATCCTGAAGTGAGAAACGGCCGTTTTCAGGTAGATATGGAATTTTCGGGAACCAAGCCCGACAATATCAGAACCGGACAAACTTATCGTATCAATGTGGAGCTGGGGCAGCCGATCAAAGCCATCCAGGTATCAAAAGGCGGATTCTTTGAATCAACCGGCGGACAATGGATTTATGTTGTTGACCCCTCTGGCGGGTTCGCAACAAAACGTACCATACGCACCGGTAGAATGAATCCCAGATATTACGAAATTCTTGAAGGATTGCAGCCTGGTGAAAAAGTTGTGGTCAGCTCCTATTCCAGCTATGGAAACAATGAAAAGCTGATTTTAAAATAGCAAACGCCATGTTTTTCAATTATTTAAAGACTTCGATCCGCAATCTTTTGAGATATAAGGGGTATACCCTGATCAATATTGCTGGAATGACCCTCGGACTGGCTTCATCCATTCTGATATTGCTATTTGTTCTGGATGAATTGTCGTACGATAAATTCAACAAGGATTCCGATCGGATTTACAGGGTTTCGGTTATGGGTAAAATCCAGGGGCCTGAAATAGATGCAGCAGTAAGCTGCATACCAATTGGGCCTACCCTGGTAAAGGAATTAGCTGGTGTTGAGCAATATACCCGATTATTCCCATTCGGTGGCGATCCACTGGTCAGGTATGAGGATAAAAGTTTTGTGGAGGAGGATTTCCTTTTCGTGGATTCAACCTTCTTTGATATTTTCACCACCCGCTTCATCGCCGGAAATGCCGGCAAGTGCCTGAACCGTCCAAAAACCCTGGTCATTACCCGCAGTATAGCAATGAAATACTTCGGATCAACTGACGTGATCGGGAAAACGCTGAAGGTAGCCGATCCGCCCGAAGATTATACGGTGGATGGTGTTATTGAAGATTTTCCTTCAAACAGCCATATCCGTTTCAGCATCCTCGCATCCCTTATGTCGAGCCCGCTCATTCAAAGTACCATCTGGGTAGGAAATAATGTGTATACCTACATCCGGATTGCAGAAAACACGAATGGCAAGACCATCGAAGAGGGCATGACAGCCATTGTGGACAAGTATGTCGGTCCGCAGCTCAAGCAATTCCTGGGATTTGGGCTCAGTGAGATGAAAGCAGCCGGTAATAGGTATGGCTATATACTGACACCCATGACCGATATTCACCTTAAATCAGATCTTGACTTTGAATTCCGTCCAAACGGATCCATGTCCACCATATACATATTTTCGATCATCGCGCTATTCCTCATAATAATAGCGTCCATCAATTTCATGAATATGGCTACCGCCAGGGCCTCCTCCAGAGCCCGGGAAGTAGGAATCCGCAAAGTGGTAGGATCCTTGCGGTCACACCTGATCGGACAGTTTCTTACTGAATCCTCTCTTCTTACCCTGATATCTTTTCTACTTGGGATACTGATTGTATTCCTTGCACTACCATACTTTAACGACATATCCAACAAGGAGTTATCGATTAAACTTATTAACTGGGGGGTATTTGTTCCGATGCTTCTGGCACTGCTGGTTTTCATCAGCCTGGCATCCGGCAGCTATCCTTCATTCTATCTGGCCGGGTTCAACCCTGTTAACGTTCTTAAAGGAAAGCTTCAGATGGGCATCCGTGGCGGATGGCTGAGAAAATCACTGGTGGTGATTCAGTTTTTTATTACCATCGGACTAATTGTCAGCACATTGGTCATATCCAAACAAAACAATTTCATCCTTGGCAAGGATCTGAATTTCGACAAAACCAATCTTCTGATAGTGAACCGGGCCTATGCACTGGGGCCTCAATCCGAGGCTTTTATCGACCGGATTAAAGCCGTTCCCGGAATCACTGATGCCTCTTTAACCTCACAGGTGCCGGGCGGCCAGGGATCAGGCAATACCGTATTTCGCCGCGAAGGGGATGCCAGCGAGAATTTGCAGGCACTCAATATCATGGTTACCGATCAGAATTTTCAGAAAACCATGAAAATCGAAATGGTACAGGGTCGCTATTTTTCAAAGGAATTCGGATCCGACAGCAGTGCCGTAGTTATCAATGAGGCTGCGGCAAAGCGACTGCAATGGGAATCAAATGCCGTTGATAAAATATTATTTCAGGTGGCTGCGGGTCCTACAGGTGGCGATCTGCCGCTTAATGTGATCGGTGTAATTAAGGACTATAATTATGAATCCCTTCATCAGGAGGTAAAACCAATGATCACCAGGCTGGCACCGGGAGGCGTGGTTTCGGTGATACGCTACTCAGGAATCCAGGAAGCTGATCTGATTTCAAAAATCAAGGCAATTTGGACTGAAATAGTTCCCAATCAGCCATTTAACTACACTTTCATGGAAGATCAGCTGCTGGATAATTACCAGAAGGACCATCAGATGGGGAAAATCTTCACCATTTTTGCTATCCTGGCCATTATTGTCGCCTGTCTGGGTTTATTGGGACTTGCCTCATTCACCATTGAAAAACGTAAAAAGGAGATAAGCATCAGAAAATGCCTGGGAGCACCGGCTGTTTCCATTATGGAAATGCTTTTAACCGAGACCATCCTGCTGGTCATTACAGCCACATTACTAGCTTCACCATTGGCCTGGTACCTGATGGACAAATGGCTTCAGAACTTTAACTACCATATAAGCATTGGAATCGGTATCTTTATCATTGCAACACTTTTATCACTAATAATAGCCGTATCAACCATCCTGATGCATGTTTACAAAGCATCCGTGAGGAATCCAGTTGATGCATTAAAAATGGATTAATCTACAAACCTGAAATCATGATACAAACAATTGAGTTAACCAAAGTCTTCCGGACTGACGAAGTAGAAACCACTGCATTGAATAAGGTTTCTCTTGAAATTAAAAGTGGCGAATTTGCAGCCATAATGGGCCCCTCAGGGTGCGGAAAATCAACCTTGCTTACCCTTTTGGGACTATTGGATAACCCTACATCCGGTCAATTGCTTTTCAACGGACAGGATGTTTCAGGATATTCCGAAAAGCAGAGAACCATTTTGAGAAAATCCAATATTGGATTTGTTTTCCAGAGTTTTAACCTGATCGATGAGCTGAATGTATTCGAGAACATTGAGTTGCCGCTGTTATATCAGAAAATCCCCGTTGCCAAAAGAAAGAAGATGACCGAGGAGGTAATGGAACGGATGAGTATTTCGCATCGCAGGAAGCACTTTCCGCAGCAGCTTTCCGGCGGACAGCAGCAGAGGGTTGCCATTTGCAGGGCCGTGGTAGGGAATCCTCTTCTGATTCTGGCAGATGAGCCTACCGGGAACCTCGATTCGGCTAACGGCGAAGATGTTATGAACCTGCTCAAGCAATTGAACTCTGAAGGGACAAGCATTGTGATGGTAACGCACTCACCGAAGGATGCTTCGTTTGCCAAACGGATTATCAAGCTGTTTGACGGGCACCTGGTGAATGGAAATGAATTATAAGCAACTTTTATCCTTACAAAGATGTCAATGTTCTCAAAGCTGAATTTTCTGGCTTTATGCGGGCTGTTTATCGGAACCCAGGCGTTTTCACAGAATGAATTGAATTTGTCGGAATGCATCCAGATGGCTCTCGACCGGAATATCGGTCTCAAGCGACAGGGACTGCAGGTTGATCTGGCCAAAGATAACCTGCAAACCACCCGTGCCGGGCATTTACCCGCTATAGAAGGATTTTATGCACATAACCTGAGTTCGGGAAAGACCGTCAACTACGAGAACTATACTTACATAAACACCAAATATCAGGATGGTAATGTTGGGGTTCAGGGTTCACTTCCTCTTTTTTCTGGTTTTGCAAACCTCCATCTCGCTAAGTCTAATAAGTATACACTTCAGTCTGAATCAGATAAAGAGGCGGAGTTAAAGAAGAGCGTGACTATTGATGTTACCGCAGCCTATCTCCAGATATTGTATTCCGGGGAATTATTGGGCGTTGCCGTGGCAAAACTGGAATCCAGCAAGGAACAATTGCGGATGAATGAAGGTTTTTTTGAAGCCGGCAGAATGTCGAAAGTTGAGGTTCTAACCATGAAGTCGCAGGTTGCACAGGACAACCTGGCCAAAATCCAGGCCGAAAATAACCTGCAGACTGCGTATTTATCACTTGCACAAATACTTAATATGGAAAGTGAAGCCGGGCTCAGAATTCAGAAACCGGCAAGTCTCGACGGGGACCTCCGCTTTGAAATTAAGGATCCCACTCAGATTTATGAATATGCCCAAAGCAACCATCCGGGAATTTCATCCGCACAATTACTGGTCAGAAGCCGCGAATCGGCGTTGGCTGCGATGAGATCAAGGATTTCACCCTCGGTTTCACTGAATGGTGTGGTGTATTCCAGGTACAGTGAACTTGGTGTTAATCAGCTTAATCCGACAGCCCCTTATGCTTATGCAGATCAGCTGAAAGACAACATGTACAGCAGGGCATCGATCAATGTCAGCATTCCCATTTTCAGCCAGTTCCAAACCAGGAGCCGTATAAACCAGGCCAATATTCAAACCAGGGATGCGAAACTGATGCTTGATCAAAAGAAATTGTTGATCCGACAGGATATTCAAATGGCTTATTCCGCGGCAGTTAATGCAAAAGCAAAGTTTGACGCAACAACCGATGCAGTTGCCAGTGCAAACGAATCATTCAACCTGACACAAGAAAAATACAAGGCAGGCATAGCCTCATCTGTTGACTTTAAAGTCGCTCAGAATCAATTTATTGAAGCCCAATCCATTCGAATTCAATCGAAATACGAATTCATCATGCGGGCAAAAATTCTTGATTTATACCTGGATAAGCCGATCGTCCTTAATTAGTATTCATTTGGTTCTAAAGGGCTTTCCGTAAAAATGCAATTGCCCTTTCACGTGCAAATACATGATCCACAATGGGTTTTATGTATTTTTCAGGTGTGGTGAATTCGGGCAACCACTTTTTGATATACGCTCCGTCGGGATCAAACCGCTCCTGCTGCCTTTGAGGGCTGAATACCCTGAAATATGGAACTGCATCACAGCCCGATCCTGAAGCCCACTGCCAGCCACCATTATTTGAAGCCAGCTCATAATCAAGAAGATGCATTGCAAAGAAGGCTTCACCCATCCGCCAGTCAATCAATAAATGTTTGGTGAGAAAGCTTGCCGTAACCATTCTGATCCGGTTGTGCATAAAACCGGTTTGTGTTAACTGCCTCATCCCGGCATCCACCAGCGGATATCCGGTTCTTCCTTCACCCCAGGCCTGAAAATCACCAGGCCGGTTCAGCCAATTCACCCGGTCGTAAGCAGGTTTAAATGACAGCATGACCACTTCGGGATGGAAATACAATATCATTTGATAAAACTCGCGCCAGATCAGTTCATTGAGAAAAACCCTATCCAGCCGGGATGCACGCCACACCAACTTCCGCAATGAAATAGTCCCAAATCTCAAGTGAACCCCAAGTCTGGAAGTCGCATCCAGTGCCGGGATATCCCTGTTTTTATGATAATCCAGGATAACTTGATCATCAATGTCCTGAGGCGGAAAATTGATTGAATTCAGGCTGATATTCAATTGCCCGGGTGCCGGCATTTCCATTGGAGAATGCGTTAAAAGATTGGTTAACAGCTCTTCCGAGGGGAAATACTTTTCCGTTTCTGACTGAAAAGTCTCCAGCCATTTCCTGCTGTAAGGGGTAAATACATGATAAGGACTCTGGTCGGGCTTGACTATGGATGCCGGATCAAAAAACACATGATCGTTAAACGAATGAAATTCAGCTCCGTGCACTTTACAAATTGCCTTAACATTATTGTCCCTTGCCTTGGAATATGGCTCATAATCCACACCGGCAAACACTGCCCTGACCTCATATTGATCAAACAACTGCTCAAATATCTGAACCGGGTTACCGGTCCGGACCAGAATTCCTGACCCTGCAGATTCGAATCTGAGCTTTAACTTTTGGATGGTATTATATATAAATATCAAGCGTTTATCATCAGCACTCAGACTGGAAATTATCTCAGTATCAAAAATAAAAACAGGCAGAACGGGAAATCCGGAATTCAATGCATGGTACAGCGTTGAATTATCTTCAACCCTGAGATCCCTGCGTAACCAACAGATACATATTTGCATAAATGAATACTTTAACAATGATTTAACAATTCACGCATTCAACTATAAGAAAGACAATTAAGTCAGCTCTTCCGGATTAAGGAAGGACCAGTGAACAAAAATAATAACCGGTTTAAAACAAATACTTGTCCCGGCTTGTCGTGTTTATACCTTTGACCGTGTAAAGTAAAGATAAGTTATGCGAAAATTTCTCATCGTTTTAGTCATCACGAATGGTTTGGCAAACCTGGCCTTTGGTCAGGAATTCATCCGTGTGAATCTGTCACAGCCGGCAATTCTGACTGCCTCCGCCGGAAAAGATACTCTTGTTTGCACCAATCACCCGGTCATTCTCGGAGGAAATCCGAGTGCCACAGGGGGAAACAATTCATACTTCTATCTGTGGTCGCCGGCAATCGGACTGAATGATCCCACATCATCCAATCCCACCGCAATTTTAAGTGAATCAATGTCTTATACATTAACGGTATCTGACAAGCACGGTTGTACTTCAGTGAGCCAGGTCACTGTCCATGTAGATGCCTGCCTCGGTACTAATGCACAAAACCTGAATCAGGTTATCACGGTATACCCCAACCCTTCAAACGGAACTTTTACCATTGGCGGACTGAGTTCGCTGAGTGCTCACATACAGAGGATTGATGTTTTGAACCGGCTTGGACAGGTTCTGCACACTAATGAATACCGGCCGGGCGATATTGCATCCGATATTGTAATGGAAACCAATATTAAGGAACCAGGCATTTATTTTCTCAAGGTTACTCTTTCCAACCGGGTATTTACTCACAGATTGATAGTCAGATAAGTAGAAAACACTATGAAAAGAACAATCATAATACTCCTATCATTATTCATTGTAGTATCGGCTTACAGTCAGCAGTTTGTGTGCCGGCAGGATACTGTTCATTTTGTTTTGCCAGAGTACCGCGGCAAGTTAAGCTGGCAGAAATCCTATAACGGGGTCGACTGGACTACCCTATCCGGGTCGAAAAGTGATACCCTGATGATTATCGGCGTTGAACCTGCATGGTATCGTTCCGAAATTACCGAAGGAACCTGTAATCCTTACTACTCAGACGTAATTCTACTGATGATCAATGAATTACCCGTTGTAAGCCTGGTTCTGAAGGATTCAGTTTGCGAAAATGAGACTGCGTTCCCGCTGGTGACCGGAACGCCTGCAGGGGGTTCATACTGGGGAGATGGCGTAATCGACGGAAAATTCAGTCCGCTCGCCGCCGGCATCGGATTACACAAGGTTTACTACCGTTACAGTGATACTCAAACCCAGTGTGCAGATACTGCTTTCACGATGATTCGGGTGGCAGGTGCCCCTAACCGTGCATCAGCAGGCCCCGACCAGCCATTCGTTGCGGCTGATTCCATTCTTCTCGATGCAAATATCCCGGAAAATGGTCAGGGAACCTGGTCAATTGTAAACGGTTCATTCGGCCATTTTTCCGATATCCATTCCGCTAAAACATGGTTTATCAAGGATTCCGCCAATCTGGAGTTTACCATCAGGTGGACCATCGCCGGAAAGTGTGGCAACTCCCACGACGATCTCGACATAGCATTCTTCCAGGTCAGTAAAAATCCTTGTCCGAATGCCCCAACTGTGACTGATGCTGATGGCAATATTTACCCCACGGTCCAGATCGGGGAACAATGCTGGATGGCAAAAAACCTTAACGTGGGTCGCCAGGTTACCAGCACTGCCAGTAATGAGATACACTCCAATCTTGCCAACAACGGTATTACCGAGAAGTATTGCTTCGACAATAAGATTGAAAACTGCAAACTTTATGGTGGTTTGTACGATTGGGACGAGGCCATGGGGTATTCCAATGTGGAGTTTACGCAGGGAATCTGTCCGGATGGCTGGCATATGCCTGGCAACGACGATTGGGCAGGGTTAAACAATTTCTACATTTACGGGGATGCCGGAGAAAAAATGAAAATAGGAGGTGTCAGCGGGTTTGAAGGATATTTTGCCGGAAACCGCCATGCCATGGGTCAATTTTTCAGCTTCGAAGCCAGCGGTTACTGGTGGCAGTCATCGTCCTATATTTATGAAGAGTATAATGAAGGTTACCTGCGTGAAATTGCCGCCTGTAACGGAAGATTGCTAAAAAGTCACTTCTCGAAGAAAACCGCTTTAAGTGTTCGTTGCATCAAAAACGCACAATAATGGCAAAGGTTATTGCAATTAACGGCAGCCCAAGAATCAATGGCAATACTACCATGCTGATTAACATGGTATTTGAGGTTTTAAACCGGCATAATATTGAAACCGAGATGATCCAGATCGGATACCGGAACCTTTCGGGCTGCAAGGCCTGCTATTCCTGCCGGCAGATGAAGAATAACTCATGCATTTTTTATGATGATGAATTCAACGAAACATTTGAAAAATGCGTGCAGGCTGACGGAATACTGCTGGCTTCGCCAGTATATGTAGGCGGCATGACCTCCCAGCTGAAAGCCTTTATCGACAGGGCCTGTCTGGTGAACGGTGCAAACGACCATCCCCTGAAACGGAAGCTGGGTGCCTCAATAGTGGCAGTCAGGCGAAACGGAGCACTGGAGACATTCAATTCCATCAATAATTTCTTTACCATTTCCCAGATCATGGTGGTCAGCTCCAGTTACTGGAACCAGGGGATCGGAAGAAACCCGGGAGAAGTACTCGACGATGCCGAAGGAATTCAAACCTTGAAAACTCTTGGTGAAAACATGGCCTGGCTTCTCGAAAAAGTATCTAAAACCTGATTTTGAAGGTTTCTATCGCGTGATGACCGAGGTTAACACGTAATCCCTTATCTGTTTTTGGAAATGCTACACCATCCTCTTCAATCAGGTTGGTGTGCTCCACCGTTTTGGGGTTTCCAAACAGGTTAAGGTTAACCTTCCTGTCACGGCCTTCCTGATCGTATAGCCTGATAATCATACTATTATCATCATCAGATTTTTTAATTGCACTAACGATCGCATGGGGATTGTCGACTGAAAGGAATGAGAACCGCACAGGCAGAATAGCCGATTTTACGTCAGGGTTAAAAACAGCTGTCAGCTTTTCATTAGCCTGTAAAGCCTGTCGGTAGCCGTTCTGCCAGCCTGGTTGATGGGTAAACAGGCTGAATTCCATGGTATGGCTTCCCTTCTGATGATACAGAGGGCCTTCACCATGACAGCTCTGCCTCGAGGCAAGCAATATGGGCTGCAGGAGCGTGGCATCAGTTGTAAGATTGGTCATGTTCACATAATCCCAAACCGCAACGCCCGATGAAATCGTTAAGCCGATATCACTGTCACTGGCGCTGATCCAGTTGCCGATCCCTCTCGGGTGCACATCCTTGCATAAGGTTGTATACCGCTCACCGGCAGCCTGGGCAAGCTCGCCCTTCCCCACCCTGACCACACCGAACGGAACTTCATAGGAAATCTCCGGGTTTTGCAGCCTGGCCGGAAAAGCAAGCCTGAACTCCCGGTAGGCTGTACCATCCCAGTCGATGAGTTCAACCTTAACATCGATCCGTTTTAGATTCAGGTAAAGGATATAGGTAACCCTTGCATCATTATGCTTCATCTTTGCATATCCGTCGATCACCATCCGAACCGGACCGGATTCCCGGATATTCCACAAGCGTCCGTCGCCGGGTTTCTCAAATCCTTCCATGTCAGGCTGTTGAATATCCGAAAATTCTCCTGCTCCATTACCGGCTGAGCGCATGGAAAACAATTCTCCGGCCATAAACTGATCCGTTTTCAAAACTTCCTTTTGCAGATCTTTATCAAAAAGGGATTCAATTCCGCCTCCACCAAATTTCACCGTGAAGTATCTGGTTTCAACAATGCCCGCTCCGTATGCATGAACGGCCGAATCCGTCATTTTTTTGGCCGGAGACACATAGTAGGTCAAATAACCCATGGAAGGGATATTTTCGGCTATAAATGCCACCACAGCAGATTTCAGGTACCCGGAGGGATAATATTCACCCTTTCCCGTCAGCTGAAAACCCACAGGCTTGCCCTGCTGATCTGTCAGGCTGATTGCCTTAAGCTTTTTATCCGGAAAGTTCAGCCTCACCTCAAGCGGATCAGATCTTTCCCAGGCTAAAGAATTGAAAACCACCAGTGGAATCCCTTTTGCTTCAAAACCGATGTTGGAAGCTATATCATTTGTTGTCTCCGCGATCACAGATTTTGCGATCTGATCGGCTTCACGGAATTTATCCAGAAAGGTTTGATCGGTGATATCCCCATTCTTCCCGCCCCATCCATGATCAGGATATATTGCTGATTCCCATGCTTTCTGTAGTCTTTCCATTGGATAATCATCCCAGTTCCCCTTCAGGGAAGCACGCATGCTGGCCATTTTTTCGGCGGCAGGCAGTAATATTCCAGCGCTCCTTCCGGCTTTCAGCGCCTCATAATGTGAAGGTCCGTGAATATACAGCCAAACGGCTGGCCGTTCGCCCTGGATACTGGGGAAATAAGTACCGGTTGCCACAGCAGCATCCAGAAACTTTTCAGCGGTTGTGTGCACCAGGTCAGGAAGTTTGAGCGTTGAATCTTTCAGAGAATTCCAGGTATCTATATAATCAAAATAGGAATCAGGCACTGCCATATCAGCATCCGACAATACCGGCATTACCGGGTTTACCGTTGTTTTGGTATAATAATTATCCCAAAAATCGGTCTGAATCGAAAAATGGCGGACCGATTCAAAGAACCCCTTCTTCAGATTGACATAGTCATTATAGTAATGGCCAGGCGAATAGGTTAAAATTTTTGAACCATCCGGCGACAGCCAATTGAACAGTCCTTTATCATGCCGGCTGATGATCATGTAATCCACGCCGCTCTTTGCCAGGATCTGGGGCATTTGCAGCGTTCGTCCCGGAACATCCACATTCCAGTAAATCCGGGCATCACAGCCCGGGAATTCTTTCCGGAACCACTTTCTGCCCAGGTAAAACTGACGGATAAGTGCTTCTCCGGAAAACATCTCTTCATAGGGCTGCATGTACGAAGCTCCCCAGGTGAGCCTGCCCTCCTTAGTGAGATTGTATATCAATTCCTTTTTCTCCGGATGCCGGATCAGATATTCCCTGAGGATGAGAATATCTTCCATATCATTGTAATACAGCGGATTCTCCTCCAGCTTTTTCAGTGCCGGAGTGATCAGCAGGTTATCACGGTTTTCCACGCATGCCTGGGGAGAATCCATCCAGGCGATATCCTGGTGCGAGGAGGCCATGATCATCATGGTACCCCTGCCGATTTCAGAATCAGCAATATTATGAAGTTCCGCAGAGATGGAGCTGGAAGCCGTCTGAAACTGAATCTGCCAGTTTTGGGGACCGGTCTGTGCTGACTGGTAACTGATCAGCCTGTCGGACCGGATAATGCTTTTTGAATCTGCTTTTCCGGCTTTAATATCCTTAATCTCAATATTTCCGGGCATAAGGATTGAAAAAAGGGAATCCTTTGTATTCAGGACAAATCTCCCCGAAACATCATTTCCCTTTTTAATAAGAGCTATTTTTTGTGGCGTATTGGAATTAGTGATGAGTTTGAACGTTTCACCGGCAAGGTTTTCGGGAGCTGTCAATACCCCGTTCCATTTCCCTTCCGAATGGGTCAATTGCACATCGAACCATCCATCTATGGCGGTCTTTCTGAGGAACCAATCCAGTCCATCGGTACATTGGAAAACCATGAACCAGTGCCTGGATCCGGCAGCATCCCCGACAATTTTAACCTGGACAGGCTTTCCGCCTTCCAGCATGCTCACGGGCAATACGATGCGGGCATACCCGAATCCATCATTGGCCTGATCTTTAAATACAGTCTGGAAAATCATCCGGCTGGCCTCAGGACCAGTTATGGTCCAGTTTTCACCCATACTGTTTTTAAAGTGAAATAACGGCTTATCATTTATAAATACCTGAAAACCAGGATCGACACCTTTAATATCATACCCCTGCAAACTCAATCCGGCGATCAGGAAAAATTCAACCTCTTTGGTCGCAGGATCGATTTTAATCTGCGGGGTTTCCCAGCTGATCGTCATGAATCCGTCGGTAGCCCTTACCAGAAGCGCATTCTGGCAATCCTGTCTGGTACTTCCGTAGGTGATATCCTCGCCCGATAATTTGCGACCAAAGCCTTCAGCCGGATTACGCAATTCGCCGGCAATACTTGACTGGCTTTTAATAATATCCTTCAGGCTGGACTGAGCATCAGCCAATAAAACCGGGACAGAAAAGGCAAAAATGAAAAGGATGAGGCGTTTCATAGTCAAGAGGTTTGTTTCAATAAGCTAAACTAATCAATCCGGTAATATTTCAGTCAATTTTTCACTTCACTGATTACCGGAATCCCGACTTTTCCTTATCATTACCACTTAAACAACAGTGTTTAGCGATCAGGCCGTACAGCTTATGAATATCCATCCTGAAACATTCCTGCAATTAAGTGAGTTGGGGTCATACTTTCCGGAATTCCGCCCCACCTTTGAATACAATGGAAACTATATAGATGACCGGCATGAATATTTTGCAACCTGTCCGGCTACGGAGGATGTTCTCATCCAAATCAGGAATGGCCGCTGGTGGGGAGGGTCAATCATCGAGGGTTGGCTACGCAGGGCCGATGCCCTGAAATTGTACGAAATGGCTTACTCTGTAGAGGGCGACATACTGGAGCTGGGGTGCTACCATGGGTTGAGCACCACCATACTTTCACAGGCCAGCCGGCGGTCACCCAACCCTAAACGCATTTACACGATTGACCTCAACCAGGAATGCATTGTTAAAACCCGCCAAAATCTCCGCTTAAAAGGATTATCCCGCGGGGTAACCTGCATTTGTGCCGAGGCAACCGGGGCTGTAAAATCCTTCTCCCAAGAGGGCAAAAAGTTTGGATTTGCATTTATTGATCATTCCCATGCCTACGATCCGGTACTTTCGGTTTGCCGTGAACTATACAAGGTGATGGAAAAAGGAGGATTCTGCCTGTTCCATGATTTTAATGATGCCCGCAACAGGGATTCAAAAATCAATTATTACGGTGTATATCAAGCCGTTACCAAAGAGCTGGATCCCATGCATTATACATTTTACGGAATATACGGGTGCACGGCACTTTACCGGGTTATTTAGGAAATCTGATTGTTATCACCGGTACTTACTCCGGATGCCTCTTCCACGGCGGTAAAAGCCATAATAGACCCATAAGTATCAGGAAAGGTAAAACCACCCAAACGCTTGCCATGAGAACTCCCTCGGTCCCGATCAGTTTGAGTTTGAAGGCTGTGAAACCATAAAAGCTTTTTGAGAACAGCTGTCCGCCAATAACAACGTTCCATCGCATAAAAAAGATACCGACCAGGACCAGTATGCTGGTTCCCATATATAGAATCCGCTTCAGGCGAGGATTCGATTTGAATAACTGCAAATAGCCCAGGGTCAGCATAGGGACCAACATACCCAATCCCCACTGAAAAAGGAAGAGCGTGTAGGTTAGCTTTCCCTTCACGAGCAGGTCAAGAATCTGGAAGGATTCTTCGGCCTCATAAATACGGTGGATCTGGTCGAGACCTTCCAAAGCAAAATCCAGAATTAATGCTACCAGCAAATATTTGGCAATTGAATCCAGGCAGTTCATGTCGATCACCTGTTTGCGTACATAATTTATCATCATGTAAACCAGCATTACCAGGGCAATCCCTGAAACGATGGCTGAAAAAATAAAAATTACCGGCATTAAAACCGTTGACCACCAAGGATTAGCTTTAACCGAACCGAAAATAAATCCCACGTATCCATGAAGGAGGAAAGCTGAGGGTATCCCGATTATCGTGACCGCATATCCCAGCTTATCATCCCATTTCAAAGCACTGGGTGAAAGGTCGGTCACTCCGAGGGTCAGAATTTTATACACTCTTTTCATGACGCCCTTTTTCTCCTGCGACCAAAGTACCAGATCGCGCCGGTAGTCGAGCCAAATCTCTAAAAGCAGAACTACCATCAGATACCAGAGGTAAACAAATCCAAAGATCGCCATGGCCGAAGTGAAATGCGGGGTGACCATAATCTCATAAAAGCGCTGAGGTTGTCCGAGATGGCTGATCAGCGGAAGCGTGGCCACAAGCATGAATGCAAGTGCGGTTAACAGGGCAATTGTATAAGTCGGCCGCAAAACCTTAATTTTAAATACCCTTTCAAGCGAGGCCAAAATAAATGCACCGGCAACAAGCCCGGTTATATACGGATACAAGACGATGAGAACGCTCCAGTTCAGTTCGATCTCATTCGGGTAGATGAAGCCATCCATTCTGGACAGCATATCATAAAGATGTAAATGATGTGGATTCATATTATCTGACCTCCGCCCTTAAACCATTGTAGTACACTTTTGGATCCGTATTCATATGGGGCTTAAGCACTTGCCAGGAGTATTCTTTCTTAAACCTTACCAATTCACTTTGGGGATCATTCAGGTTGCCAAAGATTTTAGCCCCTTTCGGGCAGACCTCCACGCATGCCGGGAGCATGCCCTTTGTGATACGATGATAGCAGAGCGTACATTTATCGACCACTTTCCGATCGGGATCAATATACCGGCATCCGTACGGGCATGCCTGAACGCAATACCGGCAGGCGATGCAGTAGTCGGGATCCACCAGGACAACCCCCTCCGGGCTATCGTATGTGGCACCCACCGGACAAACCTGAATACAGGGCGACTTTTCGCAATGGTTGCACATTTTCGGCACGAAGAAGGATTTGAAAATATCTTCACCCGGAAATTTTTGGGTAAAACCATCGATTCCACCATTTGGGGAAATGATGTGAATGCCTCCGTCGTTGAGGATGGTATATTGCTCCACCCAGGTACGGAAATAGAAAGGGTCCCGCGATACTCCATTCTCTGATTTACAGGCATCTGCACATCGGCCGCATCCAATGCACTTTTCAAGGTCAATCCCCATTCCATACCAAGGGCCGGTTGGATTTTTTCGCTCAGTAGCATACAAAAGTGCCCCTAATGGTTTCAACCCTGCAGCAACAAAGATCCCTCCGCTGAGGAGGGCGGCGTTGGTCAGGAACCGCCTTCTCGATTCTATTTTAGATTTTGCCATGGACTGTGGGGATTATGACATTCAAAGCAAAGACCTTCAGGATTATGTTTGGCGACATCTATCTGAATGATGTTGTCGGTTTTTCGCGCTGCATTTTCAGCATGGCATGCGGCACAAAACTCACGGCTCTTCGGTACCTGCATGTGTATAATTGAATCCGTGGAATTGATATGATCCATACCTGCACCATGACAGCTTTCGCACGACACGGATTTGTGCTCATTCTGTGCCTTCAGGTTGGTTTCGTTCTCATGACAATCCGCGCAAGCCAGTTGTCCGGCGTACTTCGGCAATTTAGCCTGGTTCTCAACTAGTGAAAGCCCTCTGTAGTGTCCGAATTCGCCAAATGACTCCGGCACTAAAAAATATCGGGCTACGAAGAAAAGTCCGATAAATATGACAAAGAGCAATGCGAGCCTTTTAATTTGGGGAGGCATAGCTTTTAGGTATTAGATGATATCCAAATATATAAATAAATACACTTGTATATATACCATAAATCTGGAAAATAAGGTGGATATTCAGGGTGGATTGCTGATTTGTAAACGATTTTTGCGGCGGGCCATTGTTTACCACCACGATTAAAATATCGATGACCGAGGCGGCCTGTGCCTACCAGGTTACCGACCTTAAAGAACAACTGGCAAAAGGCAGGATCGATAATAAGAAAGCAAAGAATCCGGCACTGAACAAGGAGTTTACCGACCTGATCAAGCGCTCGTCCGTTGATGATAACCCGATCCTGCTAATTGCGGGTTTAAAATGACCGCCTGACCGGTGCTACCAGACAAACAAGTGTTATGGATAAAAGTGGTACTTTAGTGGGACTCTACCAACCCAATCCAAACATGAGAAGGCTGACGTTATTTCTGATGGTTACAGCCCTGGTTCTTTTCTGCGAAAAATGTAATCCCACTTTGGAGAATACTCCACCAATCATAAAAAGTATCATTGCCGATCCTGATTCAGTTTTTCCCGGCGATACAGTCCAACTCAGTTTCGATTATTCTGATGCTGAGGGTGATAGCATCGAGATTCATTGGACAAGTCTGGTTGGTACATTTGCTCCGGATCCATTTAACCGGACCGGAAGATGGATTGCGCCCAAAATCCCGGGAGATTACGTTATTCAGCTTCGCATTTCCGATAAAACGGATGATTTGGGAGATGTCGATAGCATTAAAATTGTGGTAATAGATCGCCCCGGCACTTTCACCGATTTGCGCGATGGACACACCTATAAGTGGGTGAAAATAGGCAATCAAACCTGGATGGCGGAAAACCTGGCATTCCTGCCGTGGGTTACTTCTCTCCTCGGAAATCCTTCAGGATATTATATTAATGGTTACGGTGGTGCGTCAACGATTGAACCCAAACAAACTTCCAATTACAAGAAATATGGAGTCCTTTATGGCCGTGAATCCGCTCAAAGAGCCTGCCCGGCGGGATGGCATTTGTCAACCGATGAAGAATGGAAAACGCTTGAGATATTCCTGGGAATGGATCCAGCAATAGCTGAGCTATTTAACCGGGGGGATGGAAATTCAAGGAGTGTTGCGATGAGCCTGATGTCCGATATCCTTTGGTCCGGCAATAACAGCTGTGGGTTCAATGCCGTGCCTGGTGGATTAATCGAGTATATTTCCCGTTCAGGGTCCAACCTTGATGGAAAATGGTCGTTTTCTACTGCCGGTATGAGTGCGGGATATCTTTCTCCTACCAATATTTTGAGCCTTAACAGGAGTATTTACGCATATGAAAATTACGGGATATCATATATAGGCGTTGACCGGAGGTCAAATGATGACCTTGAAGGTTTCTCTGTCTGTTGCTTGAAAGATGAAAACTAAACCCATTATAAATCTACTGCCCACCATTGTCTTGCTGGCTGTGTGCTTTTCCTGCTCGAAAAACACTCCCCTTTTTGGTCTTCTACTCCTTACAAACTGACGGCTGGATGGATTCGCAACCTATATAACACCTTTCAAGGGATAGAACGCCATTGGGACAATGGAAATGGACTTTCTGTCCACTGCGTAAAGGACAATTGAGTTATTCTGATTGTTTGAATTGTAGCGGATGATGGGTCCGGAAACCGGTGGAGCCGTAATCGCATATTCAGATCATTTTCAAAACGGCTTAATGATTTAGTCAGGTTTAATTCGCACAATTACAATAACTTGCCCCCTTTTCTATGAAAATTGGTGAATAATCCTTGCTAATTTTCGGTAAATAACTGCTTTTTTAGTTTGCAAACTAGAAAACCCGTTATATCTTTAATGCATGGAAAAACTGACAAAAAAAGAGGAGCAGGCCATGCAGGTATTATGGACTCTCGGAAGAGGGTTCGTGAAGGACCTTCTGGAGAACTATTCCGATCCCAAGCCGCATTACAACACCCTTTCCACGATGGTCCGTTTGCTGGAGGAGAAGGGGTATGTGGGTCACAAGGCCTATGGCAACACCCATGAGTATTTTCCGCTGGTACAGATGGAGGAGTACCGCAAGGAGTTTATGTCTGATTTGGTCGGCAACTATTTCGGCTCTTACAAGAATGTGGTTTCCTTCTTTGCGAAGGAGCAGAACATCAGTGTGGAAGAATTGAAAGAGATCATTGATATGATCGAGAAAGGAAAAAAATGACTCCGCTGGTGTCCTATCTGTTAAAAGCTGCGCTGATGTACCTGCTGTGCATTTTGGTTTATTGGGTACTGTTCAGGAAGGAGACATTCTTTCTCCGAAACCGCATCTATTTATTAATAAGCATTCTTCTACCTGCAGTGATCCCCTTGATCCGGTTTTCCACCACCTCAGCACTGGCAGAAAAAATGCCCTGGCAGGTAATCATCCGGATAATTTCGCCTGGTACGATCCAGCCGGAGGCCGGCACCCTGCCCTTTTCCCAACAGGTATCTGAAATTACCTCTGCGAATACCCCAATCCCCTGGAACTCAATCCTGATCGGGATTTATCTGGCGGGTGTCCTGTTTTTCCTGTTGCGGATGATTCTGAGTTACTCAGGTATCATCCGCCTGATAATCAGATCGGAGCACCAACGACTTTCTGAAATGATCCTGGTGATTACTGCGCATCAGGTATCCCCCTTTTCAATTTTTCGCTGGCTGGTGATTCCGCAGCAGAAACGGAATCACCCGGATCTGGAAAAAGTCATCTGTCATGAAAGGATTCATTACCGTCAGTGGCATTCAATCGACCTGCTGCTTTCAGAGATCCTGGTTGTTTTTCAATGGTTTAATCCCTTTGTGTGGATGCTCAAAAAGAATGTTGTAACCAACAATGAATTTTTCGTTGACCGCAGATTATTATCCGTGTATACCGATGTAAGATCGTACCAATATGCATTGCTGGCCAGCAGTGTCGGGGAGCGGAGAATATCGATGGTCAACAGTTTTAACCAGGGTTTAATTAAAAAACGTATTGAAATGATGAACAAAAAAGATACCCGTTTGATCAACCGGATCAAGGATCTGTTGATTGTGCCTTTTACCGTTATGCTTTTAGTAACCTTTTCGGCCTGGTCGATGAAGCCCACCGGAACGGAATCCGGCTCCGGCCAGGTAGTGGTTAAGTCGGAAAAGCAGGATAATAAAAAGAACAAAAAAGAGTCAAACAACCAGGATTCGGTCCAAGTTAAAGGTGATGACGTTGATCTGAAAATTTATTCCATTACCATTAACGACCCTAAAGGGAAAGAGCGGCTGATTATGGTTGACGGGAAAATAGATAATAACGATGAATGGACGAAGGGCAAGTCCATAGTGATTAACACCATCAAAATGCTGGATCCCAACGATGCCGTGAAAGAGTATGGTGACAAGGCGAAATACGGCGCCATTGTGATCACTACGAAATAGAAGGAGGCGAATCCACTTCAGTGATGCCATTAATAAACGCACCTTGACCAGGTAGGTCCTCCTCCTATCGGCTGTTTTGGAACCCGCAAAATCTTCCATGCAGAGATTTGCAAAAACAGTATCTTTAAAAGGATAAAATCTTCTCAGTTCCCAAACTGGCTGCCCATGAAAAAGTTTCTCCTCCCGATCATCACCTTCATAGTCCTTTGTGTCATGTGTACAAAACCGGTAGAAAAGGATACCACACCCCCAACCGTCTCCATTCTTTCACCGGCCAATAATTACGAAACCGGGGAAGATAGCAGCATTTGGATACGGATTGATGCTCAGGATGAGCATGGGATTCTCATGGTGCAAGCCTATATCGACGGGGTAAAGGTTTTGGAACGGGTCGATAAACCGTATGAAACCTTATGGTCGGGTTCTGGAAAACCGGGTAGCCATTTGGTGCGGGCCTATGCGAATGATGCATATGGCAATCGGGGTGAATCTAACCCCGTCACATTCACCGTTATTCCAAAAATCCTTGATTATAAACCCATTGCCTTTTTCACCATTTCGCCTCCGATTGGTGATCCTTCCACAAAATTCAGCTTTGATGCCTCAGGATCAACGGATCAGGAGACACCGTCAGAGCAATTGGAGGTGCGCTGGGACTGGGAGAATGATGGAAGCTGGGATACGGATTATTCGCCGGAGAAAGTAGCCAGTCATCAATTTTCAAATGCGGGAACCTATTTGATCAGGCTCGAGGTTAAAGATGAAGGGGGACTGACCAGCCGGGCGACCAAACAACTTTTTGTCACCTACGACGGTACCGAGGGTTATGAGACCTTTGACTACCATGGCCGGATCTATGCGTATAAAACTATTGGCACCCAAACCTGGATGATTGAGAATCTTGCATGGTTGCCTGAGGTCAGTCCGTCTTCGGAAGGTTCGAACACTGATAAGCACTATTATGTTTTTGGCTATGAGGGCAACCGGGTAGGTGAAGCCATGGGGGAACCGAATTACACGATATATGGGGTTTTGTACAATTGGGAAGCTGCTCTGACAGCATGTCCTGATGGCTGGCGCCTTCCTTCCGAAAAAGACTGGAACCAGTTAACGGATTTCCTGGCCAAAAATGGGTACGGGCATGAAGGAGACGGTAACAAGATCGCCAAATCAATGGCTTCCACCTTTGGTTGGTATTTAGATGATGGTCCGGGAAATGTGGGCTATGATCAGCCCACGAATAACAGCAGCGGCTTCAATGCCATGCCCGGTGGTTACCGTTACTTTTACGGCGGATTCGACTTGTTGGGCGAGTTCTCCTATTTCTGGTCGTCACAGGGAGAAGGCACGGTATATGCCTGGGACCGATGCCTCTACTACAATTTCGATGAGGTGAGCCGGAAGTTCTTTAACCGTAGTTACGGATTTTCGGTCCGCTGCCTGAAGAAATAACCGGAAGCCTGAATAAAAAAACCTCTAAACACCTTGTTGTACAGATGCCTGGAGGTCTGTTTTTTTGTGATCCCGGCGGGATTCGAACCCACGACCCGCAGCTTAGAAGGCTGCTGCTCTATCCAGCTGAGCTACGAGACCAAAAGGACCGCAAAGATAACAGGATTTGAGGAAATAAGCAAGACTGAACGCCCGAGGCTCCAATCACCTGCCGAAATGCCGGTTCAGAATCTTAAGGGCAGCCTGTTGGGCTTCCTCCTCTCCTGTTTCAGGAAAATCCTTAATTACTTGTTTTCCAAGCATTCTCTTACAAAACAGCACAACCGATTCATTCGGAGAGTTAAGCCATCTGGAAAAATCGGGATAGCCAATCCCTTCAAGTTTCACCGTTTCAAGGATCAGCAACTGCTCCAACGGAGTAAATTCCTGCCGTAAATGATCGAGAAAACAGAAAGGATCCTGAATATTTATCCGTATCAACTCCAATTCAGCCGCCATTCTTTGCAGCATGTCCAAGGAATTGAGCCTGAAATCCAAATCATCATGTATTTCAGAAACTCCGAAAACGGGGTCTGGTGCAATATCCTGAGTTTTATCTGCGGGTGCTTCAAAAATATTTTCCGAAAACAGCCGGGGATATTCCCCGTACTCTTCATCATGTTCCTCCTCCACCCTTTTCCTTTTCGCCCTAAGCCGGAAATATAATAGCACAATCAGAATGCCCGTAAATGCACATCCGGCAATCAAATAAATCCTTAAAGTAATTTTGGGGAATATCGATTGAGACTGATTCTGCGTCAACAACTTATCAATTTCAACAATCTGATCCTTCGGATAATTCTTTTCGGGATCCATGATCGATGCTTCCAGGTATAACTTCCGGGCAAGCAGGAGATCCTTCGCCAGGTTGAATGCAGAATCAGCCTCCCTGACCTTCAGATTGTACAACTGTTTTAACTCCGCATCATTTTTAATAGGCGTAACCAACTCAACCTGTTCAGGTTGAATTGTATCTCTTAATGTAATTTCCCGATCGGGCACCGTGTCTGTTCCGATTGCAGTCGGCACTACAGCCTCTTTTCTGACCACAACCTGCGATCCGTTCTCATAATAGGAAATGACAAATGCATCAAATGTCAATCCCGCCAGGCGGCTGATAGCTTCGGCTTTAGTTTTCCAGGCTCCCAGCAGATACCGGAACCACCCGCCGCTTTCAACATAATGGACGTTTTCGGAGAGGTTAAACTTTTGTTCGAAGTAATCCGGGTCGATAAACTCTCGCGACGAAGCAACCTGCAGGGAATAAACCCTTTGCCGAGGCTGACTGGCGCTGTCGCGCGCCTGTCCATAGGAGCAGGTCACGATTCCCGGACTCAGCATCAGGAATGCGATCAGGACAACATAAAATTTATGCTGCCTGTTCATGTTAGCTGATATTATTGCTCCCGTATCCAGTTGACAAGTCCTTTTTTATTGAGAATTTCCATCAGTTTTTCTGGCAGAGGTTCAAAATGAAACTGCTTTTCGCCAATATTAATCAACCCTTTGCTGAATTCTATTGTTATCGGTTCATCGCCCTGATATGCTTCCACCGCCTCTTTATGCACAATCAGCAGGAGACCCTGGTTTATCGATGAACGGTAGAAAATCCGATTCACCGATTTAACAATCACCGCTTTGATCCCTGCATAAGCCAAACCAACTGATGGGTGCTCACGCGAACTCCCGCAACCAAAATTTTCACCGGCAATGATGATATCTCCAAACTGAACGCGCTTTGCAAAGGAGGCATCAAATCCGGCAAACAGGTGTTCGACAATCTTTTCTCCATCTGAACTCAGCACATTGTAAGTGAGATTTCCGGCAAACATCTGATCCGTATTCAGATTATCCTGATCGGCATAGTTCCACACCCCATGGGCATAGCGGTCTTCACCGGCGGCAATTTCAGGAGTCTTCCCTTCAGGCCGGCCGGATTCGAAAACTTCTTTATTATTGCCGCCGCGCGGATCGGAAATTTCCCCATGCAAGGCAGTATGTGCAACGGTAGCCGGCGAAGCAAGGTAAATCTGAGAATTCGGATTTCCCATGCGGCCTTTAAAATTCCTGTTCGCAGTGGAAATCACCGTAAATCCGTCGGCCGGGATCCCCTGCCCTGTTCCCAGACAAGGTCCGCAGGATGAACTTAATATTGTTGCACCCGAATTAACAAAAGTTGTAATCAACCCTTCTTCAATGGCCTGCAGGTAAATTTCCTTGGAAGCCGGGATCACCAGCAACTGAAAATCCTGCTTAACCTTTTTGCCTTTTAAAACCGAAGCGGCTATCCGCAGGTCCTCGATCCGACCATTGGTGCAGGTGCCAATCAGTCCTTCGTGTACTGGGGTTCCTGCTGTTTCCGCAACAGTTTTCACGTTATCAACCAGATGCGGAGCAGCTACCAGTGGAACAATCGTATCAAGATCAATGTCCATTTCAAACAGGTAACGGGCATCCGGATCCGACCACACGGCACCGTTTTCTGAGCCCAGAAATCCGGCCAGAACGGAATCAACCGGGAAGACGGCATTTTTTGCGCCCATTTCGGAGGCCAGATTGGCCAGTGTCATCCGGTCGGAAATGCTCAGGCAATCCAAACCATCACCATGGAATTCAATGGAAAGATAATTTGCACCATCTGAACCTATTTTTCCGATGATATAGAGCGATATATCCTTGGCGAATACACCCGGATTCAATTTTCCTTTCAGATTGATTTTGATGGATTCAGGGACCAGAAACCAGGTTTCTCCTTTTTTCCATAACCCTGCAGATTCAGTGCGGTCGATTCCCGCCGCAAAAGCGTTAAAAGCACCGGCTGTGCAGGTGTGCGAGTCGCTGCCGACAATTATCATGGCCGGTTTGGCATAATATGACATGAGCTGGTGACATATCCCGTCGCCGGCATCATGAAACTTTTTAATGCCCTGTGATCTCACAATCTGGCGAATAGTCTGATACTGAGTAGCCAGCTTTGAATCCGTTGGCGGGGCATTGTGATCAAGCACAACCAGGCACTGGTCCGGATCGAGAATCTTTTCAGCCCCCATTTTTTTAAAAGTGCTGAAAATACTCGATGTGTTATCATGCGTAAGCACGATGTCCGGTTTACGAAATACAATTGCACCTGCGGGTGCGCCAAGCACCTTTTCTACAAATGTTTGTCCCATCAGAACAGTCCTCCTCTTTTATAAATTTCCAGCTGTACTTCACTGAAGGGTTCAGCCTGAACGGATTTATTTGTTTTCAGACTGGTGATCACCCCGGTTTCATAATTAACCTTGATGCGATCGCCCTCTGACAAATTGAGTCCTTCGAGGGTGTTATAGGTCAGAATCGGAAAAGCGGCATTAATTGCATTACGCTCATAAATGGCTCCAAAGCTTTCAGCCAGAACACAATGGATTCCCAGCGACAGGAAGCAGTCAACCGCCTGCTGCCTGGATGAACCGCTTCCAAAATTCTTCTGTACGATTACGATATCCCCCTTCTGAGCTCGTTTCGCAAAATCCTGATATCCTTTCAGATTATCGAAAGTATACTGGCCCATCTCTTTAATATCCGTAATGGCCAGATATCTGTTATGGAAAATCATGTCTGTATCGATATTATCCTCACGGATATACCAGATCCGCCCTTCCACCTCAACCGGCTTTTCCTCAACCACAGATACCGGTTTATGGACTTTTGGTTCAACCTGCCTTTTTTCAGCAGCCTGCGTTTTAAAGAATTCAGATGCAGCCACCGGTTCATCCGGAATACCATCAGGGGTGGTGATAAATCCGGCTATGGCGGAGGCAGCTACTACGGCAGGTGAGGCCAGATATACCTCTCCTTTACCCTGTTTACCCGGAAAATTCCGGTTACCGCTGCTGATTGTAATCTCACCCGGACCGTTCTGTCCAACCTGACCGGCTGCACAACCTGCGCAACCTGCATTGGAAACCAGTGCCCCAGCGTTCTTAAAAATATCTATAAACCCTTCATTCAGACAACGTTGCCAGATTTCATCGGTTGCCGGAACAATCTTCAATACCACTCCCGGTGCCACTTTTCTTTCATACAAAATATTGGCAACCACAGCCATATCCTCATACCGGCCATTGGTGCAACTGCCGATAAAGGCAGAATCGATGCGGATTCCGGCAAGCGCTTCAACCGGAGTGGTATGATGCGGCGCTCCTGGAAGGGATACTCTTTTTACAAAATCCTCGATGTTGAGTTCAAAAATTTTTGCATATACGGCATCCTCATCGGCGGTAACTGCGGTCACGATTTTTCCGGCCTTTTCGGAGCAGTAGTCCAATACCTGCTGATTTGGGGTAAAGAGGAGGGTAATTACACCCATCTCCGTTCCCATGCTGGCGATTGTGATCCTTTCATCCAGGGTGAGTTCATCAACCGCGTCGCCAACAATTTCAACGCTGTATCCCAACAGGTCGTTTGCGCCGAACCTATCGAGAAGGTTCAGAACGATATCCTTGGCAGATAAGTTTTCCGGTCGTTTTCCGTTGATGATAATTTTCACGGATTCCGGGATTTTGAACCAGAGTTTACCATGTGCCCAGGCTGCAGCAATATCCTGATCGCCCATGCCCTGTCCGAAAGCACCCACAGCGCCCAGTATATTGGCATGGGAATCTGTAGTAACAGCTGTTGTGCCGGAGTAAGCCAATCCGTCATGGATCAGTATGTGCGTACCGATACCTTTATCGATATCATATACCCGGATGCCGTTTTCCCGGGCATATTGGCGGCAGATATGCTGGTTAACAGCATATTTCTGGTCAGATCCCGTCGGATTGCAGTCGAAGGTAAAGAATGTTTTGGACGGATCATCTATGGATAAACCGTTATCTTTCAAATTTTTAACAACATTGGCGCCGCCAAAATCACGCGCTGCCCGAACATCCATGGCAACATCAATGATCTGACCCGGTTTTACTGTTGAATGTTTGGAATGGTTGGCAAGGATTTTTTCAATCAATGTAAGGCCCATATGATTGTTATTTAAGTTTTTAATATTGAAAATACCGCCAGTCGCTTATTCAGGTCAGTATCAAATTTCGACCATTCCCAAACCCGTGCTGTTTTAATCAATTCCTGGTCCGTGGTAAGGTCGACAGAAACCGACAAATAGGTATCAGGCGACAAGGTATTGATGAGATCAGCCAGCATTTGGCGGTTACGGTATGGTGCTTCAATAAATACCTGCGTTTCCTGGTTCAGTTTCGACCGGCTCTCAAGTTCACGTATCCTCCTCACCCTCTCCTGCGGCTTTGCCGGAAGGTATCCGTGAAAAACAAACCGCTGTCCGTTGAGTCCGCCGGCCATTACCGACATGATGATGGAGCTGGGTCCTACGAGCGGCCGCACCCGGATTCCGGATCCGTGTGCCTGCCTGATCAGATCGGCGCCGGGGTCGGCGATACCCGGACAGCCAGATTCGGATAACAATCCGGCATCGGATCCTTTTAAAATCGGAAGCATCAGAAATTCAAGCTCTTCTGCCCGTGTATGCTCATTCAGCATACCAAATTCAATTTCCTCGAGCAGGGCTTTCATTCCTGCCTTCACCAAAAACCGGCGTGCATTTTTTTCATTCTCCACGATGAAATACCGGAGTAGTTTTATCTGCTCTATCACCATTGCAGGAAGGGATCCGGAAGGATCGCCATCATCCAGCGTATTCGGAATTAACCAAAGGGTACCTTTCATATTGTAAAAATAAGAAAAAGGCCCATGTTTGTTATATTTGATGATTTGAATGCATAATGAATTCACCGCTTAAAGTTACTTTACTCGGAACCGGAACCTCGTTAGGTGTGCCCATCATCGGATGCGACTGTCCGGTTTGCAATTCTCCGGACCCGAGGGACAACCGGTTACGATCTTCAGCGCTGGTTGAATGGGGTGATCAGGTTTTCCTGATCGATGCCGGTCCGGATTTCCGTCAACAGATGTTAAGGACCGCGGTGCGAAGAATCGATGCCATACTCCTCACCCATGAGCACAAGGATCATGTATCGGGACTGGATGATATCCGGGCGTTGAATTTCCTCCACAGGAAGGCTATCGACATTTATGCTGAGAAAAGGGTTCAGGATGCCATACGGAAAGATTTTGCCTATGTATTTTCTGTCATCCAGTACCCGGGCATCCCACAGATGAACCTGCACCATTTATCGCCGGGATCTATTGAAATCAACGGGAAGGAAATCATATCGATACGGGCCATGCACTACAAACTCCCGATTCTGGGTTTCCGGTTCGGAGATTTCACTTATATATCAGATACGAATTACATTCCCCTTGAAGAGATGGTGAAAATTGCCGGAACCCGGGTCCTGGTCATTAATGCACTACGCTGGGAAGCACATCTTTCACATAACAGCATTCCTGAAGCCATAAAACTCATCAAAGAGATTAAGCCTGAAAAGGCCTACCTGACGCATTTATCGCACCAGGCAGGAACCTATGAAGATATGATGAAGGAGCTGCCCGAGGGCATTGAGCCCGGTTATGACGGACTGGTCATCAATCTTTAAAGAACATCCACCAGCTCCACAATAAAGATCAGCGGAGTATAGCCCGGGATATCCGAATATCCATCCGGACCGTAGCCAAGATCTGAAGGGACAATTAAAATTGCCTTGCCACCCTCTTTCATATAGCCGATTCCTTCGTCCCAGCCTTTGATTACCTGACCCATGCCAAAATTGAATGAATAGGTGCCTGAATCAAATTCCGTTCCATCCGTAAATGTGCCGGTATACTTCACTGATACTTTTCGACCATAAACCGGAGATGCGCCGGTACCGGCTTTAGTTTCAACATAATACAAACCACTGGCCAGCGGTTGCGCCGTTATACCATACTCTGTTTTGTATTTTTCGATTGCCAGTTGCTCCTTTTCATAGGGATCCCCCGACTCACATCCGGTAAAAAACAGGGCCACAGCCAACATCATCATTGCGCCGTAACCCACTCCTAACACTCTTTTCATTCTTATCATTCTTTACATTCTTTACGTTCTTTACATTTATCCGGGCGATCTCAGATCGCCCCTACAACCTCCTATTTCACCTCGAGTAATTCCACCTCAAAAACCAGCGTGGAATATGGGAGTATCAGGTTCGAATATCCCTCCTTGCCATATCCCAGGCTCGATGGAATAATGAAACGGGCTTCCCCACCCGCTTTCATGAATTGAAATCCCTCATCCCATCCTTTAATCACCTGGCCTTGTCCGAGGACAAACGAAAATGGTTTTCCCCGTTGAAGCGACGAGTCGAAAATTTTTCCATCGATAGTGGTGCCGGTGTAATGAACAACCAACGTTTTCCCGTTTTCAGCTTTAGCGCCGGTCCCCAGCTTCTTTTGAATATAATATAATCCTGATTCAGTTGGCTTTACCGTAACATTACCCAGTTCGAGATAATTCCCGAGCAGGTTCATTTCCTGTTCAAAATCGGTATGATAGGTACTTTCTCTCTCACTTTCCAGGTCCTCGGATGAGAGAATATTTTTCAAGCGCACATAGATATATACCGGATCGCCCTGACTGAACTCAACCGGGAGATCGCGTTTTCTGTTCTTTTCGAAGAATCCGGCAGCATCCAGCTTAAAGCAGGCACTGTCGCCCACCTGCAGTAATGCGAGTGCCGTAAAAAAATCACCTTTAAACATCGGCTTACCAAGTTGCATGCGGTAAAACGTGGATGCATCAACCAGTTTATCCTCCTGGTTCATTATCCTCATCGACAAAACCACGATATCCCCGGTTTCAGGAGTCTTCCCTTCCGGGTTCATTTCTATGAGGCGGTAAGATAAGCCTGATGGATGTTTTTTGAATTCTTTCTCCTGATTGCTGCAGGAATAGCTAAAACCAAGTACACCAGCGAGCAGGACAACTACAGATAATCTCATAATCATGGAATTTCGTGCAAAAATAGGAAAATGGTCAATCTTTCTGATGCCTGAAAACTGAATCCACCCGAATTTCATAAATCAGGATGGCCCCCGGCGGGATCAGGTTTCCATCGCCCGACAGGCCAAAGGCACGGTGGGGAGGGATAATGACAAGGGCACTGTCGCCCGGATGCAAATATTGAACAGCTTCGTGCAATCCCTGCTCCGCATCGCTTTTTTCTACAACAAATTGTTTAAATCCCAAGGTTTTGGATGAGTAACATTTTGTTCCATCGACAAGGCTCAACTGGTAATCCAGTGATACCCGGTCGCCAGGTTCTATGGGTTTCAGCTGGTTCGATACCGGACCGGCAAAAACATGGTAAAACACACCGGTTCCCGATTCAGTAAGATCCCAGCCTTTAGCAATGGCCAGATCCCTGATGGTTTGGGCATTTTTCCGGATGACAGATTGATTTGACTGGTAAATGGATTCCTGGTCAGGCAACGAAGCAGCGGCAGGCTGCTCCTGTTTGCGATACTTAGGCTTACATCCCGAAGCAACTGTAAAAGCGATGATTATTAACAGACAGGGTAATATTTTGAAAGGACGCATGGAATTAAGCTATTATTCCGGATCAGTAGTGGTCGGCATGAAGCAATTCACGGTATTCTTCCAGCACAGATTCAAACCGTGCAAGCGCCTCCTGAAAGGTGCCGAAAAATCGTCCGCCAGCAGCATTTTTATGACCGCCTCCGTTGAAATACTTCTGCGCGAATTCATTAGCCGGAAAACTTCCACGTGATCGGAGTGATAATTTTATGTGGTCGTTCTGTTCTGTAAAAAGAACCGAGAAAACGATTCCCGCAATGGACAATGGATAATTTACAAATCCCTCCGTATCACCTTTTTTATGGCGATAACTATTTAATTCTTTGATTGTTAATGCGATATAAGCGGTCCTGTATTCAGGCAGGATCTTCATATTTTTATCCAGGCTGTATCCGAGCAAACGCATCCTGTCGGCTGAGAACATGTTATAGATCTCGAAATAAATCCGGTCCTTGTCGGCCCCCAGCCTCATCAGTTCCGCAACCGTTTCGAAAATCTCAGGATAGGAACAACTTACCTTTAATCCAACGGTGTCTGTCATGATTCCGGCCAGCAAACAGGTCGCGGCATCCGTTCCCACAAATTCCACCAATTTCAGTTTCCGGATCATAAGAAAAACCAGTTCTGATGTTGAACCTTTAGATGGATCAACCAGTTGAAGCCGGGTAAAATCTTGCTGAACCGGATGATGATCGATTAGAAAAGCAGGTTTGGGATATTGGACAAAAGACTTCTCCACCTCCCCCATCCGTTCAGGAGTATTGAAATCGGCACAGATAATCAGGTCACATTCAGTAAATAATTTATGTATAATATCAACTGATTTCCGGTCATTAATCGCGATTCCGCCATGCCCGGGCAGCCATTTCAGGAACGCAGGCGAATCGTCGGGGATTACCACATTCGCTGTATGACCCAGATTATTCAAGATGCTTTGCAAACCAAGAGCAGAGCCAACTGCATCACCATCAGGGTTTTTATGGGTGAGGATCAACACTTTGCAAGGATTCAGGAAGACCGTCCTGATATCATCCCATCCCAATTCCTGATTGAGATTCAGCTTACCGGTACCAAGTTCTTTTTGCATCAATCAAAGATAGCAATCGATGGTTATTGCCAAGAAGAAATACCTATATTTATCAAAACAACAATTCAATTATGACTGGTAACATCACTTTTACAATTATCAAGCCTGGTGCTGTATCTCATGAGCATATAGGGGATATCCTCAAGATGATTTCAGAGGCAGGGTTCTGGATTGCTGCAATGAAATATACAAAACTCAGCCAGATTCAGGCCGAATATTTTTATAATGTACATAAAGGCCGGCCATTTTTCGAAGGGCTGGTTGAATTCATGACTTCAGGCCCGATAGTGGTTGCAGTACTGGAGAAGGATAATGCCGTTGAAGACTATCGCAAGCTGATCGGAAATACGGATCCCGCAAAAGCTGAGGCGGGTACTATCCGCAAAATGTTTGCTGAATCCGTTCAAAGAAATGCCGTACATGGTTCGGATAGTGATTATAATGCCCGCAAGGAAGCTGATTTCTTCTTTTCCAGAAGTGAAAGATTTGACCGCGAAGGCAATTTTCTTGAACTGGTGCCGGTAGAGCCTGTTTAGAAACCGGGCGCATTTCATTTTATTATAATCTCATCGATCAGGATCTGCCCACTCCGGCGGTTAAGCTCTGCTTTTAGCCCTTCCCGTATCATTCCCAGCTCATTGCGAATGACTGAGGAACGAATCGTCACAAACAGTTTGCGATCGTGAATATAAATGGATTCGGTACTTCGCGCAATGGTGATTCCAACCACCTCGTCCCACTGCCTGACCAGTTCACGCTCTTTTAATTTCTGATCGATACCCGAGGATTTAAAAAGCTCCTCGATAATCTCTTTGATCGGCCGGGATTGAGTTCGTCGTATTACCATTTCTATAATTGGCTGATTTGTCCGTCAGTTACCTGAAACAACCGGTATTCGGCAGTTAATCCGGAAAGGATTGATTGGAGATGCGGCAGGTTGGTGTCGGTGATAAATATCTGTCCGAAATGATCTTCTGAAACTAGTTTAATGATCTGGGTCACACGATTGGCATCCAGTTTATCAAAAACATCATCCAGCAGGATCAGCGGCCGCACAGTGGAAATCTTTTTCAGAAAATCAAACTGGGCCATTTTGAGCGCAACCAAATAGGTTTTCTGCTGTCCCTGTGATCCCTGCTGCTTCATCGGATAGCCCGACAATTCAAGGACCAGGTCATCACGGTGGATTCCGACACTTGAGAATTGAAGTTGTTTATCCTTATCGTGCGCTTCCATCATAAGCTCTGAAAGGGGCCTTTCGCCGGCCTGAGTCATGTATTTAAGTTCCACCTGCTCATGGCCGCTGGATATATAATCATAATAGTATTGAAAGATCGGCAGCAGTTGTGAAATGAAATCCTTGCGGCGCTGATAGATCCGTTCACCGAGAATGGACATCTGGTCATCCCATATAAACAGTGAATCCTCATCGAAATAGCGCTGACGCGCAAACTCCTTCAACAGCCGGTTCCGCTGGGTAAGGGCCTTATTATAACGGATCACATCATCCAGATATTGCCGGTCATATTGGGAAATCACCCCATTCATATAGCGCCGGCGCTCCTCACTGCCTTCCAGTATCAGACTTGTATCAGCCGGTGAAACCATAACCAGCGGGATCAACCCGATATGGTCGGCCAGTTTCTGATACTCCTTATCATTGCGCCTGATCTTTTTCTTCTGATCCTTCTTTAACGCACAATGAACACGCTCAACCTGCCCATCGATCACAAACTCTCCCTGAATCATGAAGAAATCATGGGAATGTTTGATATTATTGGCATCCAAACTGTTGAAATAGGATTTGCAAAAGGCCAGGTAGTAGATGGAATCAAAAAGATTTGTTTTGCCAACACCGTTATTTCCGACGAAACAATTCAGTTTCGGCGAGAGTTCAATATCCAGCTCGCTGTAAGTTTTAAAATTGAGTAAATTCAGTTTTCGCAGAAACATACTTCGTCGGTTTGACGTCAAAAATAACAATCCTCAAGGTAACCCCGGTACGTTAGCAGTTTTTTACCCTGCCTATTTCAAATAAGGTTTAATTATTATAAATTTGCATGTTTTTTATAATAAAGTTTATGGTTAGCAAATCGAAAGGTAAGAAAGAAGACAATCTGGAAGTAGTCGAGCACGCGCTGACAAATACTGAGCATTTTATTGAGCAGAACCAGAGAAATATTACAATCGCTGTGATTGTAGTTGTAGCAGTAGTTGGAATTTTCCTCGGTTACAAACGTTTTATCGTTGCTCCGAAGGAAAAAGAAGCCCAGTCGCAAATGTTTGCTGCTGAGGGGTATTTCGAAAAAGATTCCTTCAATCTGGCGTTGAACGGTGACGGAAATTATTTAGGATTTCTCGACATCATTGATCAGTATAAAGCAACCAAATCAGGTAAGCTGGCCCGTTATTATTCAGGGATTTCCTATTTGAAACTGGGCAAATTCCAGGAGGCTATTGATCAGCTGAAGAAATTCAATATGAAAGATCAGATGGTCGGACCGATTTCAAAAGGAGCCATCGGCGATGCTTATTGTGAACTTGGCCGAACCGACGAAGCCGTTGACTATTATTTAAAAGCAGCCAGACTGGAACCGAATAATTTCGTCACCCCCATTTATCTGATGAAAGCCGCGGAGCTTCTGGAAGCCAATAAGGAATTCAGCAAAGCATTACCTTTATATAAAGAGATCCAAAAAGATTATCCTGAATCTACGGAGGGAAGGAAAATCGAAAAATATATTGCCCGGGCAGAAGCCGGACTGACAAAATAAAAACAGTGAACATCAGGCCGGGATTTACCCGGCCTTTTTTTTTGCACCTATGGCAACCACATTAAAAAATTTATCGGCTTATGATCACGCTTCCATGCCCGACAGTTCGGACATGAGGTTCGGGATCATTGTTTCGGAGTGGAATGAGCAGATTACAGACGCTCTGGCACAGGGGGCGGTTGATACCCTCATCAAACACGGAACCCCGCCTGAGAACATCCTGGTGCATTATGTGCCGGGTAGTTTTGAACTGCCATCAGGAGGTCAGTTCATTTTTGAATCTGCCGCTCCGGATGCGGTTATTTTGCTGGGATGTGTTATTCAGGGTGAAACCAGGCATTTTGATTTTATCTGCCAGGCAGTTGCAGAAGGATGCATGGCCCTTGGGTTGAAATATAACAAGCCAGCTATTTTCGGAGTTTTAACCACCAATGACCTCCAACAGGCAATCGACCGTTCAGGTGGTATTCATGGCAACAAGGGTATTGAAGCAGCCCAGACCGCCATTAAAATGGTTGCCTTAAGCAGAATTGCCAAAAATTTGTACAAATCGTAGAGACGGATAACTATCCGTCTCAACACAAAATTTCCTGGTTGATTATATTCGGTGACGGATGGAGACGGATGGAGACGGATAGTTATCCGTCTCTACGGTACCCTGTTTAACGTTTCTGAACGCCTCTTTCCTTGGCCATCAGTTCAAGCCGCTCCTGAAATTTGGATTTCTTAACCGGCTTCTTCTGGTTTTCCTTCAGCTTGTTCAAAATCTTTTCTTCATTAATTGACCGCTTGATAATGATCTGCTGCAGGTAGGATATGACGTTTGAGAAGAAGTAATAAACACTTAAGCCGGCAGCGTAGGAGTTGAACCAGGCTAGCATCATTACAGGCATCATATACATCATCAGCTTCATCCCCGGCACTGGTTGCGCAGTTTGCGTCTGATCCATCTGCATCTTGGTTGTAACCAGCATCGACAGGGCCATCAGCAGGGTAAACAAACTGACATGGTCGCCATACATCGGAATGGTGAACGGAAGATTCAGGATGGAATCAAAAGTGGACAAATCATTTGCCCAGAGGAATCGTTGCGAGCGGAGTTCAATAGATGACGGGAAAAACCGGAACAACGCAATCCAGATTGGCATTTGCAGCAATGCAGGCAGGCAGCCTCCCAGTGGATTCACCCCGGCCTTTTTGTACAGGGCCATAGTGGCCTGCTGTTTTTCCATTGCTTTATCTGCACCGAACTTCTTATTGATCTCATCAATCTGCGGTTTCAGAACCTTCATGCGGGCACCCGAGAGGAATGATTTATAACTCAGCGGGAAAACGAGCAGCTTGAAGAATATCGTTAAAATAATGATGATGATACCGTAATTGTGTACACCACCTTCGAGCCAATGGAATATGTTGATTACAAACCACTTATTGATCCAGGCGATCCATTTCCATCCTAAATCCACCAGATCGGTCAATTCATGACCTTCGGCTTTCAAGGTTTTGTAATGGTTGGGAACAAAATAGAAGGTCAGAGCAACATCTTCCTGTGTTTTACCCTCAAAAGGGAGACTGATTTCAGCTGAAAATGATTTTATGTGAGTGGCAGATTCAGGCGGGGTTAACGAGGTAAGCCTGGCACTGGTCATATAATTATTGGCCATCAGAACAGTCGAGAAAAACTGCTGCTTGAATCCGATCCATTCAACCTTGGTGGTCAGGTTTTCAGTTGCTGCTTTCTTTTCAGTCGACAGACCGAGTTTACCGACCTCATCCTGGTAAAACTTATAGTGTACGGTTGCGTACTGGGTTTCCCATTTCTTTCCCTTTTCCTGCTGGCGCACATCAATGGCCCAATCCAGGTCGATCATCGAGGTATTTTTACCAAGCACCTGATCCATGCCCTGCATTCTGATGGTGAATCCCATTTTATAGGAATCCGGTTCCAGGGTGTATACAAAGTCGATATAATTACCACCTCCCGCAGGTAACCGCATCACCAAAGACTTGGAACCTGTTTCAGTATTTTGCTCAATTTCAGTAGTTTGAGGCTGAAAATAGAGGTTTTGGGTTGCAATGGATTTATTCTGAGAGAAAAACTGAAGATTAAAATGAGTGGTTTCGCCGTCAAACAAAATTACAGGCTTTCCATCATAGGTCTTGTAATCTTTCATTTCGGCCGAATAGGGACGGCCTCCCTTAGAAGTAAACTTAATCCGGATCTTCTTGTTCTCAAGGAAAAAGAATTTTTCTTCTCCGTTGGATGCCTCAGCAAAGGCTCCCAGCTCGTTAATCCTGTTCAGGCTGTCCTGTGCCGGTGTTGGGATTGCAGCTACCTGAGCAATAGAATCGGTTTGACTGCGCTGCTGATTCGCTTCCAGTCGTTTTTGTGCTTCCACAACGGTGATGGAATCGCGAACTCTTTGATTTCTCTCAAGTTCCTCCTGTGAAGGTTGTGTAAAAAAGAAGTATCCTACCAGGAGGGCTCCCATTAACAGTAAGCCAATTAGGGACTTTTTATCCATTGCTGATTGATTCGGTTGAAAAAATAATTTAGCCGGCTAAAGTAAGGAATTATTCCAAGGCAGCCTTCACAAAATTCACAAAAAGAGGATGCGGGTTCATCACGGTACTCCGGTACTCCGGATGAAACTGAACTCCGATAAACCATTTAAGTTCAGGAATTTCCATTATTTCTACCAGATTGGTGTCTGGATTTATCCCGGATGGTATCATTCCGGCAGCTTTAAACTGGTCGGTGTATATATTATTGAATTCATACCGGTGCCGATGCCGTTCGTTGATGCACTCGGAATGATAAATTTTAGATGCAAGTGTTCCTTTTTTTATCGTGCAGGCATATGAACCCAGTCTCATCGTTCCACCCTTGTCGGTTATCTCCTTTTGATCCGCCATCAGGTCGATAACAGGATCAGGAGTGATTGAATCCATCTCGGTGGAGTTGGCTTTTGGCATTCCCAGAACATTTCGGGCAAACTCGATTACAGCGCATTGCATGCCCAGACAAATGCCTAAAAATGGGATATTGTTCTCACGCGCATACCTCACTGCGTTTATTTTCCCTTCTATACCACGGTGGCCAAATCCTGGCGCAACCAAAATCCCCTTCAGATCGCCAAGAATCTCAGCGATATTTTCACTTTCAAGTGTTTCAGAATGAATCCATTGAATATCAACCTTGCATTTATTTACTGCACCGGCGTGGATAAAAGCTTCTGAAATGGACTTATAGGCATCGTGTAATTCCACATACTTCCCAACTAAACCGATCTTTACAGTTTGTTTCGGGTTTTTAACCGACTTTACAAATTCCCTCCAGGGTTCGAGATCGCTTTTGGTATTGGTCGGAAGCTTGAGTTTTTCGATAACGATTTCATCCAGTTTTTCCTTAAGCATCAACAAGGGAACCTCATAAATTGTGCTTACATCACAGCTTTCTATAACTGCCCGCTCTTCGACGTTACAGAACAGGGCAACTTTTTTGCGTATGTCACGGTTCAGCGGATGTTCTGTTCGAAGAACCAGGATATCCGGTTGTACACCTTCCTCAAGCAACATCTTTACCGAGTGTTGAGTAGGCTTTGTTTTCAGTTCACCGGAAGCACTCAGGTAAGGCACCAAAGTAAGGTGAATCACGCATACGCGATCGCCCATTTCCCACTTTAGCTGCCTGACTGATTCAATGTAGGGCAAAGACTCTATATCGCCTACTGTTCCGCCGATCTCCGTAATAACCAGGTCAAACTTCCCCTTGGTACCAAGGATCTTGATTCTTCTCTTTATCTCATCCGTAATATGGGGGATGATCTGTACTGTTTTGCCCAGGTAATCACCTTTGCGTTCCTTGTTAATGACCG
Organism: uncultured Bacteroidota bacterium; assembly: GCA_942493265.1. Taxonomy (GTDB): domain Bacteria; phylum Bacteroidota; class Bacteroidia; order Bacteroidales; family UBA12481; genus UBA12481. The sequence goes on along the minus strand of OW818688.1, from coordinate 3,424,334 downwards.
ATTGATACACTCGTCCGGTGGTAACGTTATTGGATTGCGAAGTAGGGCAATTTAGAAATCGTTCATAGTGACCAAGATCCAGATCGGTTTCGGCCCCATCATCAGTAACATAGCATTCGCCATGTTCATAGGGGTTAAGGGTACCAGGATCAATATTGATGTAGGGGTCGAGTTTTTGAATGGTAACGGCAAAACCGCGTGCCTGTAAAAGCTTGGCCAATGAACTGGAGATAATACCTTTTCCCAATGAAGAGGTAACACCTCCGGTAACAAATATGTATTTAGTTTGCTTGGCGGTCATACAAATATTAGAATGTCCAGTTAACGCCGATCGAAGGCATGAATGGAAGCTGATTAACTCTCTCGTACCGGATTCTGTCGAAATAGAATATATTCTCCCGGTTATAAACGTTTGTGATACTCAGTGAAATTTCAAGTTCGCTGTTTTCGCCGGTTGCAATCATCTTTTTCAAATTGATATCCAAACGGTGGTAATAGGGCAGCCTGCCCTGGTTCAGCGGACCATAAACAATACCCAATTCTCCGTTTACGCGGGTGTAATCGGTATTGATGCCATCATGGAATGGAATTTTTTCGTAGAAACCCTGAGTCTGGGTGAAGGGGAATCCTGAACCCAGGTTCCAGCGTGTGCTGAACTCCCAGGTCAGGTCTTTACCGAATGTATAAGAACCTACCAGGTTGACATTATGACGGCGGTCGAAATGAGGCGGATATTTGATAACCCCGTCGTAACGGGTTACCCAGCCCAATGAATAGGTTGCCCACAAGTAAACCCTTTTGTAATCATACTTAAGCAGGAAATCGATCCCATAAGCCTTACCGGTTTCAATGATAAAGTCTTTTCTGAGGTATTCGGGTTTATCCTGGTTGTCGCCGGTATCATCGTACAGTTTATTACGGTTGATATTGGTGAGCTGGATATTATCCTTGATATAAGTTTCAACATTAAGGTTGACACGGTTGGTCAGGTCAAATTCAAAACCCAGAATGGCATGATTTGATTTCTGCAACTTTGTATTGATTTTTTTACCGTCAAATTCTTTCTGCAGGTTTTCCGGTCCCGACAGAAAACCGTAGAAAAGGTTTACCACATCACGGTCGGAGTTTGCTGCGATCAGGTTCTGGGAGTACATCCCACCGGCAAATTTAATCCTGAAGTTATCGCTCATGTTATATTTCAAACCCAAACGGGGCTCAGGTGAAGCTTCGCTCAGGGAAGCATAATAGTGCAGTCTGAAACTGGGTTCAACCAAAAATTTCCCAAGGGTCATTTTATACTTTCCGTAACCGGCCAGTTCGGTAGTGAACTGCTGCTGGGTAATCTTGCGCCCCACTGAATTGAAATAGTTGAAGTTGGTATTATAACCGAGGGTTTCAATACCATATTCCAACTGATCCTTACCGAAAATATACACGAATTCAAGGCCGACGTTAAATCCGTCGATTGAGCTTTGGCGAGGCTGCTGATTGGCCTCATTCATGGTAATCAGGTATTTTGAGTAGGCCACGTTGGCTTTGATCAAGGCAGGATAATCACCCGGTATCAGCACAACGTTTGAACCAAAACCGTAGTTATTCCAGCCGATATCAGTAATATCCCGATAGGTAACCTGATCGTTGAAATTAAATCCAAACAGGTTAACCTTGCTGCCGTTTTTAGCATTCAGGGAGACCTTCCCATAAATATCGGTAAAATTGAACGGTAGTCCGGCGGTATCAATATATTTATAAAGATACTTTGATGATTGCTCCAGGAATGAATGTTTCGCTGTGAGGATAAATGAAGAAGAACCGTCATTATCAGATTTTGCCTTTTTCAATGGTCCCTCAATCAGAGCCTTAGCCATAAAGGTACTCGTGGAAAACTTTCCTGAAATTCTGTTTTTATTACCATCGCGGGTAGTAATATCCATGATGGAAGAAATACGGCCGCCGTAATTGGCACCGAATCCACCGGTTAAAACCTCAACCTGTTTGATAATATCAGTATCAAATACAGAAAATAGTCCGATGGAGTGAAAAGGGTTATACACAATCATCCCGTCGAGCAGCACTTTATTCTGAATCGGAGCTCCACCGCGGATATACAACTGGCCACCCTGGTCACCGGTAAAAATAACACCGGGAAGAACCTGCAGATACTGAGCAAGATCCGGCTCACCCCCAATATTCGGGATTTTCTCCATCTGCTTGGGGGTTACCCTGATGATGGAAGTTTGAACCTGAGTTTTCATTTCCTGCTTGGCGCCTGAAATGACTACTTCATCGATGGCCTGCACAGACTCATCCAGGTAAAGTTTGTCGGAAATCACTTTACCGTCAACAATGTCAATAGACTTAGTGAATTTTTGAAAACCAACAGAACTGGCTACCATCGTATACTTGCCGGGAGGTACTTTACTCACGGTAAAATAGCCGTTGACATCAGTAACTGATCCATAGACGGTTCCGTCGCCCAGATAAACGTTACACCCGATAACGGGTTCACCTGTTTTTTTGTCATAGACAAATCCACGGATCGTTCCTGTTTGAGCAAAGCCGCTCATGCCCAGCAATACACCCCAAATAGCCAAGGCTGCAAGGATTTTCAAGTTTTTCATTGTTGAAATGATAATAGGTTTACGATTCAAAGCGATCCAATAAATCAATTTTCTCCTTGAGAAGTTGAATTCGCTCGCGCTCCTGGGCAATCTTATTCTCCACCTCACGGATCAGAGATTCAGATTTTTGAGACTTGGCAAAGAATCCGATATTATTCTCCCAGAGAACAACATCACTTTCCATTTGCTTAAGCTTGTTCACCAATTTCTCTCTTTCGGATGAAATTCGATTTCTATTTTTGGGGGATTGAACAAAGGTATCAACTTTTTGCTTATATCGTATAATTTCTTTTTTCGGTTCATCAACATCCAGTTGATCGAAAAGTTTGTGAATGGCATCGCGGAATTCCTTTTGAACCTCATCCTTTTTCTCGATCGGAATATGGCCAATGGTAGTAAAATCTTTCTGAATGGCTTTAAGTGTCATCAGATCCTCATAATGATCATCAGAAAGAGTGAAGGACTTCACTTTTTCAACCAGTTCCAGCTTAAGCTTCAGGTTCTCAATCTGCTCAGAATCCTGTGAACTGAAGAATTCCGCCTTCTTTTTAAAGAATGCGTCGCAGGCAGTGCGGAAACGGTGCCACAGCGGATCGGAATATTTACGTGGAACAGGACCTATTTCTTTCCATTTTTTCTGAATGGTCACCAGTTCATCTGAAGTTTTTCTCCATTCTGTGCTGTTGCTGAGTGATTCAGCCTGCATGCAGAGGTCTGTTTTCATCTGCAGATTGCCGTGCTGATCATCGCGGTGGCGTGAAAAATATTCCCTTTTGCGATTGAAGAATTCATCACAACCAGCCCTGAACCGGTCATACACCTTATTGTTGTCTTTTCTTGGGGCAAAGCCGATACTGCGCCACATTTGCTGCAGTTTAACCACTTCCTGTGAAAAGTCGTTCCAGTCCTTCGGATTTTGAACCGGTTTCTGGAGAATTTCCTCTATTTTCTCACAAAGGTGATTCTTGGCATCCAGGTTCTTTTTCTGCTCATCTTTCAGGGTCAGATAATAATCCTGGTGCTTCCGGTTGATCTGGTTGGTAGCTTCGCGGAAGCGGTCCCAGATCTCATCCTTTTTCTCACTCGGAACGGGTCCGATTTCCCTCCACTGATTATGCAGCTGCTGCAATTCACCAAAGGATTTAACTACAGATGGTTCCAGCAGTAATTCCTCAGCTTTCTCACAGATTTGAATTTTCAGCTCCAGATTCTTTTTCAGATCGAGATCCCTGAGTTCCTTGTTGATTTTAATATAATCATAGAATCTTTCAACATGGTGGTGATAATTTTCCCAAAGACTGTGTAAATCTGCCTGGGGTACCGGACCAATATCCCTCCATTTGCGCTGGAGATCACGGAATTCGTTAAATGTCTTATTCAGTGATTCCTGTGTATTCAGGAGGTTCTTGATATGGTCGATAATATCAAGTTTTTTCTTGAGGTTACCTTCTTTATCACCCTCCAGGGCTTTGGCATATTCGGCTCTTTTCATACGGTACTGCTCATAGGAAGCCTTAAAGCCCTCCTCAAGCGGATCCGGAGCCGGTTTATATTCCTCTTCTACACCACCCTCTTCAATGAATTTCTTATGTTTTTCATCCGATTCAGCTTTCAGTTTCCGGTAAAAAGTTGAGCGGATGTTTTCTATATCACGAGTAACCTCATTAACAGCCCTTTGCGTGAGTAACATGTACAATGACTCAAGCAGTTCCTGTCGTGAATGGTTGGAATAATCTACGTTGATCGGAGGTAAATTCTGCTCGTGTACTTCAGCCTCCTCAGTAGCAGCCTGTTCTGTACCTTCTTCTTCCTCTTCTTCTTCTTCTTCTTCCTCTTCTGCCGGCACTTCTTCCGGTAAAATCTCAGGAGCAGCAACTATTTCCGGAACCTCTATCACTTCATCATTCTCCGGTTCAACCTCGGGTTCCACCACTGGCAGTAACTCGGGTTCAACCGCAGGTTCGACTTCGGGTTCAACAGCAGGTTCAACCTCGGGTTCAACCACCGGCTCAGGCTCTGGTTCTGCTTCCGGTTCTGATTCGGCTACGGTTTCAGCTACAGTTTCACCAACGGTTTCAGTTACGGTTTCAGCTATGGGTTCTTCCACCTCAGCCTCAACTGTTAAAGCCTCAGCTTCAATAATTTCCTGGTTTGCGGTTTCAGGGATTTCAATCCCTTCCACGTTTAACTGCACTTCCGGCAGTTGATCTTTTTCAGTCATAACAATAGTTTTTAATCCTACTATACCTCAGCACTGCTAAGTTGTTCAAACGAACAGAAAACCGGACATCCGTCCAGACGTTCACATTCGGACAAAAATACCATATTTTTTATTAAAAAAGCCATCCCTTTAGAGAGATGGCTTTCATTAACAGATTCTTTTGTATCAGTCTATCACAATTTCCGTTGCAGGTTTTGCTTTTGCTTCCTCAACCTTCGGAATAGTGACCAAAAGGATGCCGTTTTCAACTTTTGCAGTTATACTGGACGAATCAACCCAGTTTGACAAACGGAAACTGCGGCTGAAAGCAGCATTGCTGAATTCTTTGCGCAGATACCGCTCCTCATTCGATTCCCCGGCGGCTGACTTTTCACCGGAAATAGTAAGTATCTGGTCCTCAAGTTTTATTTTGAAATCTTCCTTTGAGAATCCGGGTGCCGACAGCTCAATCCGGAAACCTTCGGATGTTTCAACAATATTGGCCGACGGAACCTGGCGTTCCCTGTGGCCATTTTCAAAATCATTCCAAAACCGGTTCATCAGATTCTGCGAAGTGGGGTATTCCGACCGGGCCGGACTGCAATTTCTGCTGTTAAATCTTACCATTGTCATTGTTCAATTCTCCTATTTTTAATGTTTATAAATTCAATTATACCGTAAGCATTCAAATGATATTCCAATTGAAAGTTTCTGTCACATTGTCATTTTATCATTAACACTTATGTCATATTGGCCGATTTTCGATTTTAACTTCACCGTTCAAACCACTATATTTGCCATGAATTCATTTCATTATGCGTATAGATATCATAACTGCCATACCGGATCTTTTGACAGGTCCGCTTGATCATTCCATAATAAAACGTGCCCGTCAGAAAGGATTGGTTGAAATCTACATCCACAACCTGCGCGATTATTCGTTCGATAAGCACAAAACCATTGATGATTACCCGTTTTCAGGCGGCGGCGGAATGGTCATGATGGTTGAACCCATTGATCTGGCACTGGCGGATCTGAAATCAAAAACCGGTTATGATGAAATCATCTATACCTCACCTGATGGTGAGCTTTTCTCGCAAAAGCTTGCCAACCGTTTATCCTGCATGAATAATCTGATCATACTGTGCGGGCATTACAAGGGTGTTGATCAGCGGGTAAGGGATCATCTGGTTACCCGTGAAATCTCCATCGGTGATTATGTGCTTACCGGAGGTGAACTTGCTGCGGCAGTAATAGTGGATGCCGTTGTGAGATTGCTGCCGGGTGCGATTTCCGATGAAGAATCGGCCTTAACGGATTCTTTTCAGGACAATCTCCTGGCCCCGCCTCTCTATACGCGTCCGGCCGAATATAAAGGCTGGAAGGTTCCGGATATACTGCTATCCGGAAATGACCGTGAAATTGAGGAATGGAAAATGGACCAGGCAATTGAAAGAACACGGCGCTTAAGACCGGGCCTTCTTCAGGAATAACTCTCCCGTGAACAGATACCGGTAAACGGACAATACCGGCATGCCTGTTCATCCTCGGTTTGAACAAACGGAATATCCGGGTTAAAAAGATCCTCCAGAATTGTTTTAAAACCCCTGGTGAATTCATCCCGGACGGGTGAAAACAGGATTTCGGAACCCGCAATTTTAATCCGGTGCTCATTATCGCCCGATCTGAACCGTCCAAGCCGGAACAAACAGGGGATCAAATCCTTATCCAGAGCATTCTCGCTGAGAAATAACTCACAATACAACAAAACCTGAAAAACTTCCTTCGGCCTTTTTACGGCATCCCGGGTGAACAGATCCTCAATACTTTTTGCATTAAGATCACAGTTGCCTGTTTTATAATCGATTATCCGAATTCCTTCCGGTATCTCGTCGATACGGTCAATAATTCCATTCAGGCTTACCCTGACCTGATGCCCCTCAGACTCAATGGGAAATTCCAACCGGAACTTTTTTTCCAGCCCGATAATCCCAAAGGGGATATTCTGCAGGTCGAACTCCAGAATTTTATTCAGAAACTGCCTGACGACTTCCATGGCAAGCAAATCTTTGCCGCCGGGACTTCCCGTTTCCGTATCCTTCAATACAACGTGATACTCTTCACGGATAACTTCAGCTAGCCTGTCCTGTTCTTTAATTGTGTTCCGCAGCCAGGCAGCATCGGGACCTTGCTCAGTTCCGACAAATTCCTGGTACAAACGATTCATAACCTGGTGTATAAGAATTCCAAAGCCTTTGGGCTCTGAGGCATAGGCAATTTCATCGGGTTCCCTGAATTCAAAAATCCTTTTCAGTGCAAATCGCAGACTGCACTCCATGTATTCATTTATTGCGCTGGGCGACAATGATCTGCCCTTTGGATGCCCGGCAAGATATCGATCCAGCTGATCCCTGACCGGTTTCGTTTTGTGGATGATTACCGGCTTTGCCTTTTCTCCAACACGGGCCGGCGGCTCCAGTCGGAATTCGATATTCTTCGGAAATTCATATTGCAGCTGCGTGATATACCTGCTTTTCTCGCCCGACCGGATCACATCATCCATGTGGCCGGTGAGATAATATATATAAAGTGTTTTTGTTCGTTGAATCAGCCGGTAAAAATAATACGCATACATCGCGTCGCGGTTTTCAGCCGTTGGCAGATGGAAAATCCTGCGCATAGAATAGGGAATCAATGAGCCGGGCAAACTTTTTGAAGGCCAGATGCCTTCATTAAAAGAAAGTATGAACACTTCCTCAAAATCAATCAGACGGGTTTCGAGGATACCGGTAACCTGATTAAAGGCATGTCGATCGGTTTCGAGTGTAATCTTGGTTGTATTGATAAATTGGGAGAATAATTTATTCAGCGACTTTGCATCCAGCTGAAGGTTGTAATGACTGATCACCTCAAGAAAGGCGACCGCCTGCTCACTGATCAGTCCGATAGCCGCTTCCTCCAGGTGATTGTACAATGTTTCATAATCAGCAAACCGCTTCCCGATCCTGATTAGATGGTCAAGAAAAACAGGACTCGCGGACAGGAACCCGATCAGGGGTGCCAGCCTGGTTTCCTCATTTATGTAACCAGCCGGTACATTTTCAGGGTAGCGCCTCTTAATCAGCTGAATCCAGTGTTCCGGATCTTCGCCAATCAACCACTTTGACCAGGGATGTCTTAATAATTCCAAAATCAAACCGGACTTACAGGATTGATTATTTCCGGACTTATCGAAATCCAGATGAATACTGGTAAGGCTGACAAAAAATCCGGCGGCCTGAGTATCCCGGAGCGGATATCCGGAGGTGAAATTCACCGGCATTTCCTCATCTGGCCATGAAGATAGAAGGTCGGAAAACAGACCTTCATCCGACAGGATGATGCCTCTGTTTATTTCCGGGCGGGCTTGAATATCATTCAATAAGGCCTGAACCTGACCGGTATTAGAGGTAACCGGCACCACAGTAATAACAGCACCGGGATCGGGGGACTGAAAGAAATCCCAGGCTCCTTCGGGAAACGGCTCAAATCCTTTGGCCTGCGGAAATAACCGCAGGTATTGCTGAAGAAATTTTCCGGCTTCATGCGGACTTTCAAGAAAATAAGGGTGGTAATCCCAGTAAAAAGTTGCTTCTCCGCTGTCACGGAGATGGCTGAAGATGGCCTCCTCGGCAGCCGTGAGGATATTAAAACCAACAAATGCCACTTTCCGGTATCGGCCGATATTGTTTTTACCCTGAAGAAGATCGTTCGCTGCCTTACGGTAACACATCCCGGATGTACCCATACCCTGGCTGAGAAGCAACTCGTTAAATTCCTGATAAACAGAGTATAACTGGTCCCATATTTCCAACCACTTTTCCTGGTGGGATGACCGGCCGGTACCAAAGCTGCTCCAGAAAATCCTGATGCGCTCAACGAGTTCCTCATCCGATGCAATATCAAACTGGCTGTCGATCTTTTTTATTTCATTCAGGGTGGTGAAGAGCTTCAGAGGATCTGCCAGGTATTTATCGGTATCATCAAAATCCGTGAGAAGAGTTTCGCCCAGATCAATAAAATCGCCAAAGGAATCAATATGAGAAAGTTTACTGTTGATAATTTTAAAGAGCATTGCCAATTCAACCAGTTTACCTGCCTTTTCCAGACCCGACAACCCCACCAGCCAATCATCAATACTGAAGATTCCCGGAGACCAGGAGGGCGCAGAGATCTGCCCGACCAATTCCTGTCGGAAAATGTTTCCTGCCCGGCGATTTGGAAAAATCACTGCAAGATCCTTCAGCCCGGTGCCGGAATTCCGGACAAGATCGGCTGCAACTAAAGAAATGAATGAATTTGTCATGATAATGGTATCCAAAATTAGCGAATTTGAGCAGATCCAGAACTATTAGGGGGTTTGAATTGTTCCTTTTTCTAACTTTAGCGAAACCTATTAAAAAGCTATGGACAAGCATTCCTATCTGGGTCAAGTGGATATCGGGGTAATACAGCAGATGTATCAGCAATACCTGATCGATCCCGCCACCGTTGAGCCCAGCTGGCAACGATTTTTTGAAGGATTTGAGTTTGCACGCGCCATGCCCGGGCTTCCAGGAATTACAAGCGAATTGGTGGATAAGGAGTTTAAGGTCATAGATCTGATCGACTGGTACCGGAAAAGAGGACATCTGTTCACCAGAACAAACCCGGTGAGGGAAAGAAGGAAGTACTACCCTACCCTGGATATCGAAAATTACGGTTTGGACAGTACCGATCTGGACCAGGTTTTTCAGGCCGGAAAGCTCATTGGTATCGGCCCGGCAACTCTCCGTCAGATCATAGCACATCTTGATGAAACTTATTGCCAGAGTGTTGGCGCTGAATTCATGTTTATCCGGAATCCGGTGATTCTCGACTGGTTGCAAAAGAAGATGGAATCTTCACAAAACCGGGAGAATTTCACCCCGGAACAAAAGTTGCATATATATGACCATCTAAATATGGCCGTAGGATTTGAGAAATACATTCACAAAAAATTTGTAGGACAAAAGCGTTTTTCCCTCGAAGGTACGGAAGCGGTAATACCTGCACTCGACTGGATTATTGAAAAGGGTGCTGAACTGGGTGTCAGGGAGTTTGTTATCGGAATGGCGCACCGCGGCAGGCTGAATGTTTTGGCAAACATTTTAAAGAAGCCTTACACCGATATGTTCAGAGAGTATAAAGCCATTGATTATGAGGAAGGTATTGCTCTCGGTGATGTTAAATATCATCTGGGTTACGATAGGTTGATCAAAACCGATAAAGGTAAGGATATCCGGGTGGAACTGCTCCCCAATCCCAGTCATCTGGAAACCGTTGGGCCACTGGTAGTGGGACTTTCAAGGGCAAGGATTGAAAAGGAATTTGGCGGAAATGAATCCCTGCTTACACCAGTCATTATCCATGGCGATGCTGCCATTGCCGGTCAGGGTGTGGTTTATGAAGTTTTGCAAATGTCGCAGCTGCCCGGATATCAAACCGGAGGCACCATTCATCTCGTGCTCAACAACCAGGTCGGTTTCACAACAAACTACCTCGAAGCACGGTCGAGCACCTATTGCACCGATATTGCAAAAGTGGTTAAATCGCCGATTTTTCATGTCAATGGAGATGATGTTGAGGCACTTATCTATGTTGTAAATCTTGCCATGGAATTCAGGCAGGAGTTTGCCCAGGATATTTTCATCGATATTCTGGGTTATCGGAAATATGGTCACAATGAAGGAGATGAACCCCGGTTCACACAACCGCTATTGTACAAGGCTATTGAGATTCATCCGGATATCAGGCAGATATACGGTGATAAACTTCTTGACGAAGGCGTATTGACTCAAGATCAGCGTGATACGATTATCAAAGAATTCGACCATAGTCTGGATACCTGCTATGATTCGATCCTCCCGGAGGAGAAAGCAACCATAAAACCATTCCTTCATGAGGATTGGGTCAAATTTCATCATGCTACGCCAAAAGAGATCTTCACTACCATTAACACCTCTTTTCCTAAAAAAAGATTACTGGAATTAGCTGCAAAGATTAATCATTTGCCGGAGAACCTTAAGTTTTTCCAGAAAGTCCACCGGATCGTTGAAGCCAGGATACAGGCCATCAATGAGGATCGTCTGGATTGGGCCCTGGCGGAACTTCTCGCCTATGCCAGTCTTGTTGACAAGGGAACTCCGGTGAGGGTTTCGGGTCAGGATAGTGAAAGAGGAACTTTTGCCCACCGCCATGCTGCTCTGATTCAGGAAGATACCGGAGAAAAATATTTTCCATTAAAGAATATATCGGACAAGCAGGCTGAGTTCTCCATTCGAAACTCCATCCTTTCCGAGTACGGAGTCTTGGGATTTGAGTACGGATATGCACTGGCTTATCCGGAATCCCTGGTTGTTTGGGAGGCCCAGTTTGGTGATTTCGCCAACAATGCCCAGGTCATTTTTGATCAGTACATCAGTTCGGCCGAAGAAAAGTGGGGATTACAAAATGGAATCGTTTTATATCTGCCGCACGGATATGAAGGCCAGGGACCCGAACATTCGAGTGCCAGGATTGAACGTTTTCTCACCCTGGCCGCAAGTTTCAACATGACCATAGTGAATCCGTCAAATCCCGCCAACCTGTTCCATTTATTAAGGAGGCAGATGATCAGGCCATTTCGGATTCCATTGGTTGTATTCACGCCGAAGAGCCTGTTGCGCCATCCTGATTGTGTTTCCACAATGGATGAACTCAGCACCGGCAGTTTTCAGGAGATCATTGACGATCCCAAAACTGATCCCGAACAGGTTAAAAGAATTGTATTTTGCTGGGGCAAGATGTACTATGATCTTCTGAAACCGAAGAGAGAATGGGAAGCCAGCGATATCGCCCTTATCCGTATTGAACAGATGTTCCCGTTTCCGCATGAGCGGTTCCGGGCAATACTCAAGAAATATCCGAATGCCCTTTTGCATATCTGGGTTCAGGAAGAGCCTGAAAACATGGGAGCATGGCGCTTTATACATAATGAGGTTCCATACGTCAACTGGATCCCGGTTTGCCGCAGAGCCAGCGGATCGCCGGCCGCCGGACTGAACCGGATTCATCAGATCACCCAGCAGGAGCTGGTTGATAAAGTTTTCAGGAAATGTACCTGTGCCCTGAAAAACAAATACTGCGGATTGCAATGTGTTGAGGGCAAGTCGAGAATGGAGATATTAAAAGAATTTGAATACTTATGATAGAAATTAAAGTCCCCACCCCAGGCGAATCCATCTCCGAAGTTGAGATTGGCAGCTGGCTGGTTGAAACAGGATCTTTCGTTGAACGGGATCAGGAAGTTGTGTCTCTTGAAAGCGAAAAAGCAAGTCTGACCGCCAGTGCTCCTGAAAGCGGTACCATTGAGATACTTTTTCCAAACGGGACGAGGGTTGCGGTGGGCAGTATCATTGCAAGGATCGATACTTCTGCCGTTGCACAACCAGCAGCCAAACCGGCACCTGCGGCAGATAAAACTATAGTTCCTGCAGCTGCAGAAACAGTTTCGCCAGTTACCCATACTTCCATACGTGTTACCCCGGTTGCACGTGAGATCATGCAGGAATACAATCTGTCAGTTGAAGATATTATCAGCGGACTGCGCAGGATTACCAAGGAAGATGTCAATAAGGTAATAGCGGGTGGCCTTCCGTCAGCTGAAATCCAGACTTCGGCAGTTTTAACGCCGGTATCCGGAGAACGTCGGCAGGAGCGAAAAACCATGAGCCTGTTGCGTGAGAAACTTAGCCAGCGACTGGTGGCGGTTAAAAATGAAACCGCCATGCTTACCACTTTCAATGAAATTGACATGACTGCGGTGGTCGATCTGAGGAACCGGTATAAAGCTGCTTTTGAAGAAAGGTACAAGATCAAGCTGGGTTTCATGTCATTCTTTACCCTCGCAGCCAGCCGCGCCTTGGCTGCCTACCCACAGGTTAACACACAATTGGAAGGAAATGATATCATTTCATTCAATTACAGCGATATCGGAATCGCCGTGCAAACACCCAAAGGACTTATGGTTCCTGTGTTACGTGATGTTCAGGCACTTTCTCTCGCCCAGATAGAACAGGGAATCGCACTGATGGCCTCCAGGGCAAAAAACAACAAGATATCCATTGAAGAATTACAGGGGGGCACATTCAGCATCACCAACGGCGGAACGTTCGGATCACTCCTATCCACCCCGATTCTGAATCCACCCCAATCAGCGATACTCGGGATGCACAACATTGTGGACCGTCCGGTTGCATTTAACGGTCAGGTAGTTATACGTCCCATGATGTACGTGGCACTATCCTATGACCATAGGCTGATTGACGGAAAAGATTCTGTGGGATTTTTGAAAACGATAAAGGAACTGATCGAAAACCCGGTCAAATTGCTTGATTCCACAGGTCAGGCTGAACGGAGTTTGCTGGGGATCTGACCTCTGTTAGCTGCACAGTATCTAAATAGAGTAAGAATCCTTTAACCTGTTGGTATCCCATGGCTGAAATGAGTTTCATATAGGATTCAACCTGCTCTCTGTGCTTTGGCACAGGTATACCGGTTTTATAGTCGATCACCACCACTTCGCCCTCACGGATCATGACCCTGTCGGGCCGCTTCTCCCCGTATCCGGGAACCAGGATTCCTGCCTCGTTCAGAATTTCCCAGTTACCTGAGAACCAATCCTCAATGATTGGATTATCGAACAGCTGAGTTAACCTTGCTTCAACGGCCACTGCTTCCTCCGGTGTAAAGAATCCGGCCCGCACGGAACGGCTGATACTCGCGGGCAGGTCGCCCGCTGACTGAACAGTTTCCAGGATATGATGAACATTTTTACCAAACCGGGTTGTTTCCAGGTCGTCATCAATGCGATGGGATATGCGGGCTTTCAGCTTGCCCGATATCATAGGTGTTTTCAGATGGATTTCCTGAGAACCGGACACCGGAGTTCCTGCCTTTTTAAAGTCCGGATCCCCCATGGCAAAGATTCTGTTTTCATCCAGCATATCGTTCAGATTGGCATACAAGGCCTCTGCAACGGTTTTAAAACCTTTACCATACGGACAAAAAACAATCAGAATGTCAATAGCCCGGGTAAAGGCAACATATAAAAGATTGAGATTATCAAGATAGGAGTCGATCTTTTCGTTCACATAACTTTCTGCAAAAAATGAGTGTTCGAGTGAGGAATCATAGCGTACCGGGATCATTGCAACCTGATCAAACGGTGTTCCTGCGGTAGGCACCCAAAGCCAGGGAGCACGGGCGGCACTGTGGTTAAAATCCCAGTTGCAATAAGGAATTATGATCACCGGAGCCGATAAGCCTTTTGCTTTATGGATGGTCATGATGCGCATGGATGAACCCAGACTTTCAGAAGCAAGCATCTGTTTATGACCGCTGGTATCCCACCAGGTTAAAAAACCATCGGGGTGACTGATTCCCTTATTCATGCAACTTTTTACCTGATCACGGAACTGGAAAATATAGGCCAGATCATCTTCCTGCCGATCGAGGCCATACGCCAGAATCAGCGTATCGGTAATGGTCAGAAGATCATAATTCTCAACTGACTCTAAAAAACGGCTGAACTTCTCCTGTTCATCCGTCTGAAAGCCCGGAGCTGGAGCCTCACCGGAATGCGATCGTGTATAGGCATCCCAGAGAAAAAGGTCCCGGTACAAGGATTGCACAGGGTCAGCCATAAACCGGATACCATTCAAAATCATTTTAATAACCGGGGAGTTCCCGATTCTGAACACATCGGAAGATATGAAGGTCCAGTTATTTCCGGTATCCGACAGGATGCGGGTAATTTTATCGGCATCGGAATTTTTACGTACCAGGAAAGTAATATCTTCCTGATTATATCCCTTATTAACAAGCAGATCCTCCACAACACGGGGAAGGTCAACCTCCAATTTTTCTCGCCAGTCGTTCTCCTTATCTGATTTATCGAGAAACCTGACCTCCACCCTGCCGTCCAGATCGGCTTTTCCCCCTGGTTCCTGTCCAGATTGGCGAAAAACCTGTTGAATGATATCAGGCCGGAAATCGTCCATGGAATCCTGCTCAACTTCAGGTAAATCAAGATTTTTGCTGATAATTTCAGGCAATCCGCTAAATATCAGATTATTAAAATCAATAATCGATTTCCGGCTTCTCTGGTTCGTGTCGAGAGGAACCAGAGTGCTCTTAAAAGCCAGCATATCTGCAATGGCAGTTTGATGCAGGAGTCGCCAGTTACTGTTTCGCCACCGGTAGAGTGACTGCTTGATATCCCCCACTATCATGCTCAGTCCGTCGGCCGACAAACTATCTACAATCAGCGGTTTAAAATTCTTCCATTGCAAATCGGAAGTATCCTGAAACTCATCAATAAGAAAATGACTGTACCAGGTTCCTGTTTTCTCATAAATAAACGGGGATGGATTATCCCCGATGATCTGATTGACCATTGGCTGGGCCAGACTTAGCAGGAGCTGATTGTTTTCGTTGAAATAGGCCCGGAAATAGTCAAAGAGAAATGAAGCAAATCCTAGTGCATACAAGTTTCGGTTAACCGCCCGGGCAGAATTAAACAGGAATGAATCCTTTTCATACAGGTTGATCGCCTGAGCCATCAGGAGGTTAAGTCCAGGGTATGCTGAGCTGATGATTTCATTACGAACAGGGCTCTTTTTACTAACCCATTTATCAGGATCATCCAGACTTTCAAGAGCCCTTGCCTTGGGACCTTCTTTTGCCTCTGCCAGCTTCAGCAGCGTACCAGCCGGACCCGCAAGACCATAACTGAAGTCGGTGATTTTAAGATTATTACGATCGATAATAGAAGCTGCTTCACCGGCAATTCGTGCCCGGGTATCGTTGAAATCCCTGATGGTGCGCCGGCATGAATTCCGCAGTCCTGCAATCTGCTCAGGACCGGGCAATGCACCGGCATCCGAAACAAATGATACAAGGATGTCCTCTTTCAGCAGTTCGGTTCCCAACCGGATCAGGTCGGCTTCGAGTTTATGCCAAGTTTCGCGGTTTTCCATTCTCTCGTTCACCCATTCCACCAGCCACAACATGAGCTGGCTGTCCACCGTGGCCTCATTGAAAATGTACCGCGAAAACTTTTCCAGTACAAGATTGGTATCCAGTTCGAGCTGAAAGGTTGAGGATAAGCCAGATTCGCGGGCGAAGGATCTCAGCACCTGCTGAAAGAAACTATCGATTGTGCCAACCGAAATCCGCGTATAATCATGAAGCATCTGGGATTTAATCCTGGCAGCCATTTTTTGCACCCACTCATCTGACTGGCCGAAAAAATCACGAAGGAATTCAAGATGTTTTGATTCCTGAGGTTTTTTATCCAGCACATCAAGTTCAGTCAGAATCCTCCCCTTCATTTCATCGGCAGCCTTATTCGTGAAGGTTACAGCCAGAATTTTGCGATAATCTCCGGGTGATGCGAACACCTGTTGCAGGTATTTCCGGACCAGCATAAAGGTTTTTCCTGATCCGGCTGATGCGCAGTAAACTAAGAATTTTGACAATTGGCAGAATTAAGGTCTGTCAAGATAGAAAATCGTCAAAGATTTTCCGAGATAAAATCGGGGTCATTCACATCGAATTTAAGCATCTTTTCTGCCTGTACGATAGATTCCGGGCGGCCTGCTTCATACCAGAATGCGGAGGACTGGTCCCAGGTCATTATCTTCTCCTTCGCAGCCAGATCCAAAATCCAGGGAATGAAACCGAAAACCTCCTCATCGGGAAATTTCTCAAGCAATTTCGGAGAAAACACATAGACTCCGCTGAATGCAGTTGTTTTCAACCCCTTACGATTGTCCCTGGTAATAAAGGCCAAATTTTTTTCAGGATATTCCCAACCGCATAATCGGCCGGATGCATCTACTATCAAGCTTCTGGTGGTTGGCCGGTCCTTGACCGCCATGGTGAGCAGTGCATCGCTTTCTGTATGCCGGGAAATCAGTTCCTGCAAGTTGAGGTTACTCAGAATATCTACATTATGCACCAATACCGGTTGTCCGTCCTGAAAGAATTGGCTGGCTCTTCTGATGGCCCCGCCGGTATCGAGTAATTCCCCGGATTCATCGGAAATACTGATATCCAGGTCAAAATTATTCTTCAACTTGAGGAATTCGAGAATCTGCTCAGGGAAATGGTGAACATTGATTACGATACTTTTAATTCCTGCGGTTGCAATTCTGCGGATAACAATTTCCAGCAGACTGTAATCAGCAATCCGGATCAGAGCTTTAGGAATGGAATCTGTTAAAGGCTTCAGCCGGGTACCGGTACCGGCAGCCAGGATCAGTGCTTTCATTGTTCATCAGGGTGTTTTGAAATATCAGCAAGGATTCGTTTCATCCCTTTATGGTGGGGAAGTTCACACAATACGCTCCACAGTTCAGGGATTTCAGGTTCCATTTTAAAATTCGCAGTCACCCAATCGAGGTTGACCATGGCAGGAGGGATACTTTGAAGAAATGCTTTTTTCTTTTCGATCAGTCCGCGGAATCCGAAAGCACCCAGCGCCTGCATTTTACGTATGAGAACAAATCCCGGATAATACCTGTCGAGAAGAGCGGGCCATTGCGCATCATACTTCCCGATGTGCACGAGATATTCCTGATACAGTTCGGAGCGCTCCTCCGGGGTCAGTCCTGCTTTTGCATCATAGAGCAGTGAGGCAAGATCATAACCGGGAAAACCCATCCTGCCGCCCTGGAAATCGATAAAGCAGGGCCGGTTATCATGGATCATAATGTTCCGGGATTGAAAGTCGCGGTAAAGGAAAGCATCCTGGGGGGCCTCGCTGAGGAAAGAGGTAAAGGTATGAAAATCATCCTCCAGGGCCTGTTCGTCAAAAGCGATCCTCACCAGTTTTAAAAAATTATATTTAAAATAGTTAAGGTCCCACAGCATGGATTGCTTATCAAAAACCTTACGGGGGTAAGCCAGTTCATAATTTAATCCAATGTGGCCCCCGATCTGTATGCGGGGCAGCCATTCCACCACCTTGCTCAATAATTCCCTGCGGCGTGTGTTTTCCGGGAAGCCATCAGAATGCTGGAGAATTTCAAACAAATCATGATCACCGAAATCTTCCTGAAGGTAGCACAGGGAGTCGGGCGAACAGCCATAGATCTGCGGCACCGGGATTCCGGCAGTCCGGAAATGGCTGGCGAATCCCATGAAAGCCAGATTTTCCTTCAGGTCGGTATAATAAACTGCCACTGCTTGTTTGGTTGATCCTGAAATCCGGGCATACAGGCGATAGGAACCGGATTCCGGTAAAGCAGAAATGGCCTGGGGTTTTTCCCCAGACCATTCCTCAAAAAGCCGGGCAAATTCTGCCCTTATTTGTTCGTCGATTGCGATCATTACTTAGCTACGCTAATAGCCCTTGTTTCCCTGATCACGGTAATTTTGACCTGGCCCGGGTAAGTCATCTCATCCTGAATCTTTTTGGCGATGTCATAAGAAAGTGTTTCCGCTTCCTTATCACTTACTTTATCGCTTCCAACGATTACACGGAGCTCCCTGCCAGCCTGGATAGCATAGGTTTTTACGACGCCAGGATAACTGAGTGCCATATCTTCCAGTTCCTTGAGCCGCTTGATATAGGATTCAACGGCTTCACGGCGGGCACCCGGACGGGCGCCGGAGATGGCATCACAAACCTGCACAATCGGAGCCAGCAGTGTAGTCATTTCGGTTTCTTCGTGATGGGATCCGATAGCATTGCATACATCGGGTTTCTCCTTGTATCTTTCTGCAAGTTTCATTCCGAGCAAAGCATGTGGCAATTCAGGTTCCTCTTCCGCAACTTTTCCAATATCATGTAGCAATCCGGCACGTTTGGCTGATTTTGCGTTCAGTCCGAGTTCCGCAGCCATTATGGAGCAGAGGTTGGCTACCTCGCGTGAATGCTGCAGGAGGTTCTGTCCGTATGACGACCGGTATTTCATTTTTCCGACAAGTCTGATCAGTTCAGGATGAAGATTATGGATTCCCAGGTCGATGCAGGTTCTTTTACCGGCTTCGATCACTTCCTCTTCAACCTGTTTTTCCACTTTCTTCACCACTTCCTCGATACGAGCGGGGTGGATTCGTCCGTCGGTCACCAGCTGGTGGAGAGAGAGACGGGCGATTTCGCGGCGTACGGGATCAAATGCAGAAAGGATAATAGCTTCAGGGGTGTCATCCACGATGATTTCCACTCCGGTTGCAGCTTCAAGCGCACGGATATTTCGGCCTTCGCGACCGATAATCCGACCCTTAATATCGTCATTATCAATATTGAAGATGGTCACTGAGTTCTCAATGGCTTCTTCGGTGGCTACACGCTGAATAGTATTAATAACAATTTTTCTTGCTTCTTTTGAGGCGGTCATTTTTGCTTCCTCAATGACTTCAGAAACGTAACCCATGGCTTCAGATTTAGCATCAGCCTTAAGGGATTCCATCATATGCATTTTTGCTTCTTCAGCAGATAATCCCGAAATGGTTTCCAGCTTCTCAACGGCCAGCTTATGGAATTTGTCGAGTTCTTCGTTCTTTTTATTCAGAAGTTCAATCTGTTGATTGAGGTTAGCCCGTATAGCATCAATTTCCTTGTTCTTCCGCTGATTCTCCTCTATTCTTTGTGACAGGCCGGCTTCCCGCTGATTGATTTTATTCTCAGCCATGAGGATTTTACTGTTCTTTTCGTTGATGAGCCTTTCATGCTCTGCCTTTAGCTGAAGGAATTTCTCTTTTGCCTGGAGAATTTTGTCTTTCTTAATCATTTCAGCTTCGGTTTCAGCATCTTTCAAGACATTGGAAGCCTTGGTTTGTAAAGATTTCCGTCCGGCAAAGAATGCTATTGTGCCTCCGACCAGAAATGAAGCTATACCAATAATTATACCCGTTATAAACATAATTTATTCATTATTAATTTGTTATATATAAAGTGGGATACATCCCAGTAACTCAAAAAAAACCCGTACTAATACCTTAATACAACGAAAACCCCAGTTGAACAGGGATGGAGCTGCCAACTTCGTCGGGCTTCCACTGGTTTCCGAAGAAACTCTCCCGCGCGAACGGGATAACCGAGGCCTGTCCTGTTAAATTATGAGCTTAGCTCCAATATGAAAAATGTTGAGTTTTACAAGGATTAAGGATTAATACGGGCAATATTTTTATTCAAAGAACGCCTAGTTTTTCTGTATGAACTCTTCCAGCTCTTCGGTAATCTCGCTGATTGCTGTAATCAGCGGAGTTTCGTTTGACTGTTCTTCCATTTCAATCAGTTTTAATACAAACTGAAAAGCTGCCATCGCCAAAAAGTCCTGACCATCCTTATCACGATAACGTTGTTGGTATTGTCCAACCTTTTCGTTGATAATTCTGGCCGCTTTCCTTACTTTTTCTTCATCCTTGCGATCGATGATCAAGGGATAGAAACGTCCGGCAATCTGTAATTTGATATGGAACCCGCTATCCACTGATCCTCCTATTTATTTAAAAGAGCTATACATTCATCAATTTCCCGCACTATTCTGTTAATCTGGGCTTTTGCTGTTTCACGGTCTTCTGATGGAACCAGAACCGATTTGGCCAGCTTGGCCGTTGTGTACTGCTGTTCGAGATGGTTTATGTCTTTCTTTTGTTTTTCTACTAAAGTTAATAACTCATTTTTCTCCGCTACCAGACTTTCGTTTTCATGTTTCAGGCTCTGGTATCTCGCCATTAGTAACCGGATCCTGTACCTAAGCTGGCGGATCATTTCCTCCTGCTCGAATGTCATGGTATCTTTTTATTACAAAGGTAGCATACAGTTCAATCAAATCAAAATTTGAGCAGAATTACCACTTGATCCGCTATCTTTGGAACCCATGAAAAAAAGGGTATTTATTATTGTCTGGATTAATCTTCTGATAGTCTGTCAGTTTCTGACTCCACTACTCAGTCAGACCCTGGTCGGACCTGATCGGGGCACGCTCACCCTGCCGGTTGACATACCCATTTTCCTGGCTGGTAACTTCGGAGAACCGAGAGCAAATCATTTTCATTCCGGGATTGACATAAAAACCAGTGGCCGCACCGGGATCCCGGTCCGATCGGTTTCAGACGGATATGTTTCCAGGATAAAGGTGGATGCAGGCGGTTACGGCCATGCCCTTTATATCAGGCATCCAAATGGGTACACTTCGCTTTACGGGCATCTGCTTTCGTTTAACCAAGAAATCAACCGGTACGTTCTTTCAGAACAATACCGTCGGGAGTCGTTTGCGGTTGACCTGTTCCCTGAGCCCTCAAAGCTGGTGATCAGGAAAGGTGATGTTGTTGCACTATCTGGAAATTCAGGCAGTTCCGAAGGTCCGCACCTTCATTTTGAACTCCGGGAAACACAATCAGAGAACCCTGTGAATCCTTTGGTAAGATCTGTGGTTGTAAAGGATGATATCCCGCCGGTTATCAAAAAAGTATATGTGTATTCGCTAAAGCAACGCCGCGACTGGGTAAAACCGGTTTCTGCAGAACTCACTAAAACCAATGGCTCCTATCGCCCCGCAGCAGGTAATCCATTGCCATTTGATGAAATATCCGGGATCGGCATCGAGACCTATGACCTGCTTAACGGATCAGAAAACCGTTGCGGGGTTTATACAATTAAAGCCTACCTCGACGACAACCTCTTTTTCGAATCCTGTCTGGATGAAATTTCATTTGCTGAAACCCGGTATATGAACAGCTTTATGGACTATAAGAATTATATGTCCAGCCGTAAACCCATCCTGAAACTGTATATCGATCCCAACAACCAGGGAACTATCTATAGATTTGCAAAAAACCGGGGCCGGATTGAGCTGAAAGACAAAACGATCCGCAAAATTAAAATTGTTATTGAAGATGCTGCCGGAAACAGATCGGTGGCGGAATGCAATGCCAGGCTTGATCCGGTTAAATTCGGACATGATCCGGAATTCACGCCGGTATACAATGCCTACTTTAATTTTGAGGAAGCGAATACATTCAATGCTGAGGGGATCGAGATCACTCTACCCGCCGGAGCGCTTTATGACGACATTTACTTTGACTACGATGTTGACGCCGCCCGACCCGGCAGTTATTCACCGCTCCACCAGGTTCATCACGGGGATGTGCCCGTTCACCTTTTTTACCGGCTGGCCATTGATGCAGTAAATATGCCTGAAAGTTTAAAGTCAAAGGCAACCATCGCTCAATACAACGGCAACGGAAAATACAGCTGTCTGGGCGGCACCTGGGAAGGTAACAGACTGATCGCCAGAACCCGCAATTTCGGATCGTACTGCATTATGGCGGATACGGTAAAACCGACTGTCACACCAGCAAACTTCACCACAGCATCGGATCTTAAAACTCTTTCAAACTTCAGGTTTACCATTAAGGATGATTTCTCCGGAATACAGAGCTATCGCGGTGAGATCGACGGCAAATGGATATTACTTGAATATGATGCAAAAAATTCACTGCTTGAGTACCAGTTTGATCCAGGCCGGGTAAAAACCGGAATTCAACACAAGATGGTGGTCCGGGTAACGGATCAATTGGCGAACTCAAGAAGCTACACGATTTCATTTTTCAGATAACTACTTAACTTTTAATACACTATGAAAAAATTCACAGCAATTCTGTTAATACTCTCGGCAATAGGAGCTGGAAGTTCTTTTGCGTGTACAAATTTTCTGGTTACAAAGGGCGCCTCGGTTAATGGATCTGTTATGATCAGTTATGCGGCCGATTCCCATGTTTTATACGGTGAATTGTACCATCGTCCGGCGGCCGACTGGCCCAAAGGATCCATGGCAGAAATAAATGAATGGGATACCGGAAAATATCTGGGAAAAATTCCCCAGGTGAATCATACCTACTCGGTGATCGGCAACATGAATGAGCATCAGCTCGCCATCGGTGAAACAACTTACGGAGGTCGTCACGAGCTGCAGAATCCTTCTGCCATCATGGACTACGGCAGTTTGATGTACGTAACGCTTCAACGCGCAAAAACTGCCCGGGAAGCCATCGAAACCATGGTTAGCCTGTGTGAGAAATACGGTTATTACTCATCCGGGGAATCCATGTCCATTGCTGATGCCAATGAGGTATGGATACTGGAAATCATCGGCAAGGGTCCCGGCAAAAACGGAATCCTGTATGTTGCCCGCAAAGTGCCCGACGGATATGTTTGCGCCCATGCCAACCAGGCCAGGATCACCACTTTTCCGCTCAATGATCCTGAGAATTGCCTGTATGCAAAAGATGTGATCACCTTTGCCCGGGAAAAGGGCTGGTTTAACGGAAAAGATGCTGATTTTTCATTCCGTGACACCTATGCCCCGGTAGACTTTGGAAGTTTGCGGGGCTGCGAAGCCAGGGTTTATGCTTTCTTCAACCATGTTGCCAGGGGAATGGATCAATATATTGATTATGCCATGGGATACAGCGCAAGCAAGCCCATGCCGTTGTGGATCAAGCCAGACAGGAAAGTCACCGCCCAGGACCTGATGGGATATATGGGTGACCATTACGAAGGAACACCGATGGATATGTCAAAAGATCTTGGCGCGGGACCGTTTGAGTGCCCCTACCGCTGGAGGCCGATGCATTTTGAAGCTGACGGAAAGCAATACCTGAACGAACGGGCGATTGCCACCCAGCAAACCGGTTTCTCCTTTATAGCAGAATCCAGATCATGGTTACCTGATGTGATCGGCGGAATTCTGTGGTTCGGCGTAGATGATGCTGCCACCACCCAATATGTTCCGATGTATTGCGGAATGCTGTCGATACCGGTGAATTTTGCCGAAGGTAACGGCGATCTGTTAAAATATTCGGGAACCTCAGCCTTCTGGGTATTCAACCAGGTTTCGAATATGTGTTACCTGAGGTATAATTATATGGTAAAAGATGTTGTCAGGGTTCAGAAAGAGCTGACTGAAAAATTTGCTGCTGCAGTACCTGCCATTGACAAAGCTGCTGAACTTTTGATGGCAAAAGATGAGAAACTGGCCAGGCAATTTTTAACGGATTACTCCTGTGCACAGGCCGACCTCACATTCAGCAAATGGAAAGAATTATCTGAATACCTGCTGGTTAAGTATATTGATGGTAACATTAAGAAAGAGAAAGACGGAAAATTCCTTGACAATGGCACCGGAGTTGCTGTTGGACCTGATCAGCCCGGGTATTCGGAAGCCTGGAAAAAAATGGTGAAAGAAAATGCAGGCGAGGTGCTGAAAGTGGTTGAGATGAAGAAATAAACTGCCAATAATTTAAGCGGCAACTTGCTTATTCGTAAAAAAAATACTAATATTGCAGCCAATTTTGTAATAAACCAGTAAGATTAGCGAAATGAACTTATTAAACATTGCAGAGCAGGAATTTGCGGTACATCAGGAGTATCCTGGATTCAAAGCAGGCGATACCGTCACCGTACACTATAAAATCAAAGAAGGGGACAAGGAGAGGATTCAGATGTTCCGTGGGGTGGTTATTCAGCGTCGTGGAGAAGGAACTACGGCAACGTTTACTGTTCGCAAAATCTCTGGTGGAGTTGGTGTTGAAAGAATTTTCCCTGAGTTTTCACCTTTCATCGATAAAATTGAGGTGAATAAGCACGGCAGGGTTCGCAGGGCAAGGATTTATTATCTGCGAGGCTTAACCGGCAAGAAAGCCAGGATCAAAGAAAAACGGTTTTAATCCGATACTATATAAAAACCCTGCTGGAACCAGCAGGGTTTTTTTATGCACCTAACTGATCTGCTTAACGTAAATCTGCATAGCTTCCTGTTTCACCACCATCACAGCTGATCCCTTTGATATCCAGGACGTGTCGGCAATCGCATCGTAAACTCTTCCGTCAATCATAACCTTTCCCGAAGGGCGCAGCATGGAATAGGCCTCCCCTGTCTTTCCTGTGAGGTTCATGAGTTCTTCCGGGGCGGAGGTAAAACCATCGGATTTCTTTTGTGTACTGTTCAGGGCGAGCCAGCTGAACGGACCCGTGGTAAAGATTTTACCGGAAACCCATATGGAACCGGCCACCGCCGAAAAAACAAAAAAGACAACAAACCCAAATGACTTGAAGATGTCGATCACCCCGATGCCGGTAAAATCAAATTTGACATTTGCGAGCAATCCTAAAGCCAGTCCACTGACTATTAAAACTATACCACTTATTCCGGCAATCCCGAATCCGGGTATTACGAATATCTCCACCAGTAACAGGATGACTCCGATGATAAAAATGATGATTTCCCAGTGTTCAGCCAATCCATCGACATAAAGGGGTGCAAAATAGAACACTGCACCGGCGATCGCCAGAATGAGGGCAAAACCAATGCCGGGGGTTTGCAGCTCAAAATAGATCCCACCGATGATCAGCAGGATCAAAATCCCCTGCACCATGGGGCTTAACAACAAAGCCATAAACTTTTCAAATCCTGACAGGCGATATTCCTTCAGTTCATAATCAACAACACCTTTTTTTTGGAGCAGGCCGGCGACGGATTCCGCCTCATCTTCGCAGTATTTCCATCTGATGGCTTCCTGTGTGGTCATCGTTAAAACTTTGCCGGTATCGATCAATCCGGCGATATAAATAGCCGGATCCACCATGGCTTCAGCAATCCTCGGATCACGCCGCCAGCTGAGAATGGTGTCGATACCGTTTACCAGGGTATCCTTTCCATGCGCTTCCGCAGTGGACCGCATGGTTGAACGCATGTATGACTGATATTTATCGGGTACCACCTGACCGGTTTGGTTAACGACGGTTGCGGCTCCGATATTAGCTCCGGGACGCATGAAAATACTGTCGCAGGCAATGGAAATCAGTGATCCTGCAGATGCGGCGTTATTATCAATGAATACCCACACCGGTTTTGGATAATAGAGGATTTTTGTGCGGATGGAATCCGCCACATCAACTAACCCCCCATAAGTGTTCATCCTGATAATGATAAGATCCGCTCCCCAGCTTTCCGATTGATCGAACGCCTTTTGAGTGATCCTCCACAATCCTTTGTCAACCTCCCTTTTCATGTCGAACACAAAAACCTTTTTTACAGGCCCGGCAAAACCGGCAAAACATATGGCAGATAATAACAGGATGGTTAACAATCTTCTTTTCATGACAGGCAGGGTAATTTTCGATTAACGGAAGTAAAAGTACTAAAACGCCTTGTTGATTTTTTATTAATTTTGGGCGCCAAAGCAAGTCAGCAACGGGTCCGCTGGCCGGCATTGACAATATGTCAAATCACAAATTAATATTATGAAAAAGAAAGGTACGATTGCGATTTTAACCGGTGGTGGTGATGTTCCGGGATTGAATCCGGCCATCCGTGCGGTAACCATCAGGGCATTACGCGAAGGGTATGATGTCATCGGGTTGCGCCGCGGCTGGGCAGGGATCACCGAGATGATCAGGGATAAAAAATATGATAACAGCAACAATTTCATTTACTTAACAGAAGAGGTGGTCAACAGGGCCGGTCGAACCGGGGGTACATTCCTTCACAGTTCACGAACCCGTCCGAGCCATATGCCAAGGGTTGCTGTACCAGAGCATCTGAAAGATATCTATTCAGCTGAAAGTAACGATCTTACACCTGAAGTCATTAAAAACCTCGAATGGCTTGGAGTAGATTACCTGATCCCAATCGGGGGTGATGATACACTCAGTTATGGAGTAAGGCTGTACAGTGAGGGACTTAAGGTAGTTGCCATTCCGAAAACCATGGACAACGATGTTCCGGGAACGGACTATTGCATTGGTTTTTCGACTTGTGTAACCCGCACGATCCACCTTGTAAACACCTTGCGCACCAGCGCAGGTTCACATGAAAGGATTCTGGTTATTGAAGTTTTCGGAAGATATGCAGGGTATACCGCTATGCTGCCCACGATGGCAGGCGCTGCACACCGGTGTGTAATTCCCGAGCATAAATTCAACATCGAACGTTTGACCGAATTGCTGGTACAGGACCGTAACCACAATCCGTCAAAATATTCGATTTGTCTGGTTTCAGAAGGTGCAACATTTGAAGGCCTTGAGAATATGAGCTTTATGGATGGTGAAAAAGATATGTTCGGTCATGCCAAGCTTGGTGGAATCGGCCTGACAGTTGGGAACCATATAAAAGACCTGACAGCCAAGTACAATCATGGTCAGAAAATCAATATCATCAACCAGAACCTGGGTTACCTGGTAAGAGGCGGTGATCCTGATGCTTTGGATTCCATTGTACCGATGGCATTCGGTAACCTGGCCCTCGACCTGATCCTCAAAGGAATCCATGGACGGTTGGTGATTCTGAAGAATGGCCGTTATGATAATGCTCCGCTGGATGTTGTTACTTCGACGAAAAAACTGGTTGATATCGAAAAGCATTACAACACCGACCGTTTGAGACCGAAATATAATGCATTCGACTTCAAGCCGTTGTTTATTATGACTGGTTCTGAATAAGCGATAAAAATCTGTCCATGCCCGCTTTCTTCTCCTGAGTAAAAGAATAAGAGATATTGCAGGTAAGGTAATCCCGGATTTCTGATTCCGGCAAATTTGTTTTCAAACTCCAATCCCGGGCAATGTCCGGGATTGCTTTTATACCCTCCATCTGAGCCTGATTCAGTTTTGCGATCACATCCGATGCGATGGGTTGTTTCACTGCCCAGGCAGCAAATACAAATGGCAATCCGGTGAAGCGTATCCATTCTTCAGCCAGGTCATACCGGCAGGCGTACCGGCCCTCTATCCCGAAAACCTTATCGCCGATGCAAACCCCGGCATCCTCACCTTTTATGGCCTGATATTCAAATCCTTCAGTAGCCGGAAGATACTCCCAGTCCAGCTTCCAGTATTCCCGGGCAAGAATCCTGACCAGCTGGACGCTGGTGCGCGAATGCGGATCCAGCCACACCCTTCTGATCCTGTTGAGTGGCACTTCTGAAAAAAGGCAAACCGTACGTACCGGTCCCACCACTCCAATGCAATAATCACCCACCCATTCCACCTGGCCGGGCAAACTGAATGCCCCAACCGGAACCAGGGCGATATCAGCCTCGCCGGATGCGAGCTTTGCAGCGCCCCGGGCAGGAACATCAAGTATGATCGAAAAGTCCTTCAATTCAGGAGAATGCTGAATTCCGTATACCAGCGGCGCAGAATTCAGATAGCTGACAATTGAAATTTTCATGATTGAAAGCAAAGGTAGCGATTACCGATATAGAAAGCACATGGACATCAGTATACTCGGGTTTTTCTTAACTTTGGCCTCAAATTTACAGAATCATGAATCTCACGGAATTAACAGCAATTTCACCTGTTGACGGACGATACCGGAATAAGACTGAGGAGTTGGCAGCTTTTTTTTCAGAATGGGCACTGATCAAATACAGGCTACAGGTTGAGGTTGAATATTTTCTAGCGCTGTGTGACTTGCCTTTACCGCAGTTGCTGGGTTTTCCCAGAAACAGGATAACCGCTGTGAGGGATATATATCTGAATTTTACCCCTGAAGATGGTTTACGCGTAAAGGAAATTGAAAGCATTACTAATCACGATGTAAAAGCGGTGGAGTACCATATGAAGGAAAAGTTCGACCAACTCGAACTTGGAAAATTCAAGGAATTTATTCATTTCGGACTCACCTCACAGGACATCAACAATACGGCTGTTCCTCTTTCCATCAAGGAAGCCGTTGAACAGGTTTATCTTCCTAACTTATTGAAGCTTAACGAAAAACTGAAATCCATGTCGGAGGAGTGGTATGAAATTCCGATGCTCGCCCGAACCCATGGCCAACCAGCTTCCCCTACCCGTTTAGGCAAGGAATTCCTGGTATTTGTTGACCGGCTGGAGAAACAGATTGCCATTCTGCAGATGCTTCCCTACCCTGCCAAATTCGGCGGGGCCACCGGGAATTTCAATGCCCATGTGGTTGCCTATCCTGAAGTTGACTGGGTATTGGTTGGCAATAATCTGGTTAACAATGTATTGAAGCTCGACAGATCGCAGGTTACCACCCAGATCGAGCATTATGACAACCTCGCAGCCGTTTTCGATTGCATCCGGCGCATTCAGGTGATCATGATTGATCTATCGAGAGATATATGGGCCTATATTTCAATGGGTTATTTCAAGCAAAAAATCCGGAAGGGCGAAGTTGGTTCCTCCACCATGCCCCATAAGGTAAATCCGATCGATTTCGAAAACGCGGAAGGGAATTTTGGATTTGCAAATGCAATATTCGATCACCTGAGTGAAAAACTACCGGTATCCAGACTGCAGCGTGACCTGACCGATTCAACCGTGTTGCGGAACGTGGGAATTCCACTGGCGCATGGATTAATTGCCATGAAATCCCTACAGAAAGGGCTCGACAAACTCCTGCTGAATGAAGAGGCCATCAACGCGGATCTGGAAGATAACTGGGCAGTGGTTTCAGAAGCGATTCAAACCATCCTTCGCAGGGAAAACTATCCGAATCCCTATGAGGCGCTCAAGGAACTGACACGAAACAATGTACATATTACCAAAGATCAGATCCATTTGTTCATTGATACATTAGCGGTTGACCTGAAAGTGAGGGATGAATTAAAGGCAATTTCCCCTTGGAATTATCTGGGAGTAAAGAAACTCAGACAATAAAAGCCGGTTAACACGTTTTATCATAATACTTCCAGCAGGAATGAAGACCTTTTTCCAGATCATCAGACGATATATTTACCCTTACCGGGGCTACGTGGTTCTTAATGTATTGTTCAACCTTTTTGGTGTAATATTTTCATTGCTCAGCCTGGTGCTCATAGGACCCTTTCTCAGGGTTTTGTTCGGGACTGCGGAAATCGTCACTGATCCGGGTACTCTGGAGTTCACCAAGGAATCTATCATTCAGAATTTCAACTACCTGCTGAGCCATCTCATTGAAAAGCAAGGTGCTCATACAGCGCTCATAGTGGTCAGCCTCATTGCAATAGTCCTGTTTTTCCTGAAAACCGCAAATATTTACCTCGCCAATTTTTTCATGGCTCCGATCAGGAATGGCGTGGTAAGGGACCTCCGCAACCAGATATTCTCGAAGATCGTTGAACTGCCGCTATCGTATTATTCCCGCGAAAAAAAGGGAGATATCATGTCAAGGCTTACCCAGGATGTTCAGGAAGTGGAATGGTCGGTTATGGCATCGCTGGAGAAGTTTTTCCGGGATCCCATCAACATACTGATTTTTCTGACCGGAATGTTTGTCATGAGCCCGTCGCTCACCCTGATTGTGCTGCTGGTGCTTCCTGTAGCGGCCCTGCTGATCGGAACGGTTGGAAGGAACCTGCGGAAGATATCCTCGAGGAGCCAGAACCAGATGGGAGTTCTGATGTCGATGGTGGAAGAAACCTTATCCGGGTTGCGAATCATTAAGGCCTTTAATGCACAGGATCAAACCGAAAAGAATTTTCAGAAGGAAAACCAGGTATTCACCCGTATCATGAATTCCATAACCAGGCACCGGGATCTTGCATCGCCTTTATCTGAATTCCTGGGTTCTCTGGTGGTTGTCGGGCTCATGGCCTTTGGAGGGAATCTCGTGCTGCAGGGTGCGGGCGGATTAAGTGCTGCTTCCTTTATCTCCTATATTGCTGTTTTTTCTCAGTTGCTGATCCCGGCCAAGTCGGTTTCAACGGCCTATTATCATTTGAACAAGGGACTGGCATCCATCGACAGGATCAACCAGGTGTTACGGTCGGAGAATCCGATGCATGATGACCCCAATCCATTGGATATTAAAGCATTCAATGACAAAATAGAACTAAGGAATGTAAGTTTCTCCTATGAGAATACCGTGGTGGTAAACGATGTCAGCCTGACCATTCTTAAAGGGCAAACCGTAGCTTTTGTAGGCCACTCGGGTTCCGGAAAATCCACGCTGGTAGACCTGATGGCCAGATTTTATGATGTGGTGGAAGGAGAAATCCTGATCGACGGGAAAGATGTCAGAAAAATCAATACCCAGGCATTGCGCAATCTGATGGGCATTGTGCCGCAGGATCCGATCCTGTTTAATGACTCCATTCTGTCCAATATCGCATTTGGCAGCACTCCGGACAGCGCATCTGCCGAGATAGCGGCAAAAGGAGCCCATGCCTGGGAGTTCATCAACCAGATGGAAGACGGACTTAACGCTCACCTTGGAGATCGCGGGAGCACCCTCTCAGGCGGACAGCGGCAAAGGATCTGCCTCGCCAGAGCCATTTACAGAAATCCACCAATCCTGATCCTCGATGAAGCCACGTCGTCGCTGGATTCTGAATCGGAGAATTATGTTCAGGCTTCGCTGCAGGACCTCATGAAGAACCGTACCACCATCATAATTGCACACCGGTTATCCTCCATTCAGAATGCCGACCAGATTTATGTAGTCAAAGAAGGCCGCATTGCTGAAAAAGGAACCCATACCGAACTGATGGATATCGGTGGTGAGTACCGATATCTGTTTGAACTTCAAAATCATGGAGGACAATAATTCCTGGAACGGAACGATAGGGATACGAAAAGAGATAAAAGATCTCTTTCCGGAAATCGTTATATCCTTTCTGAGCGGGTCCATCAGCAACGGACCGGGCAATCCGGAACTCTGGGATCTGATCCGGAAAAGATCTGAAGAAATTGAAGGTACGATGGATGAAGAGAGTATCCGCAGAGTTGAAGGCATCAGCGCCGGAAAACAGGCGTACCGCCATTTGGGCAAGGACCCGAACCGTTACCGGCTGTCGGCTGAAGCTTTAATGCGGAGAGCGGTGAAAGGCAAGGAATTGTATTCCATTTCAACCGCGGTGGATTCGCTGAACCTCGTTTCATTGCGAACGGGGGTAACCATCGGAGGATTTGATGCGCAAAAGATTGAGGGTGGTATTGAACTTGGGATCGGACTGCCCGGCGAAGAATTTATTGCCATCGGCAGGGGCCCGCTGAATGTGGAAAACCTGCCAGTTTACCGCGATCGTAGCGGAGTTATCGGCAACCCTACTTCCGACAGTGAGCGAACGCAAATCGATCTGAAAACAGGCAAAATACTTATGCTGATTACAGGCTTTTATGGTATACAGGGCATTGAAGAGCCTATTAATCAATTACAATCACTATTAAAAGAGTTTTGCAGATGCGTTGATTGCAAAACCGGAACCATTGGAAATATTTGAACATGAAAACAAGAATCATCCTGATTTTAATTGCATTGTATTCGACAGGCGGATTTAGTACGCTGAAATCACAGGAAATCAGGAACTTCCCATTTGATCCGTATACCATTCTGAAAACGTGGGACTATGACCAGCTGCTGAAAAAAATGGGGAACGGTGAAGAGGTTCTCGGACGGAGTAACAACCAGACCTATCTTGCCGGACTCAGTTATCCCACTGATCTGCTGGGGATGAAAGGAAAACTTGAATTCAATTTTGCCCGCGACAGCATTTCCCGGATTCAATTCAGGATGGAACATCCCATGCGGGTGACCAGTGCCGACCTGGCAGGTAAACAGATGAGGGATCCCACGGAAAATCCCGAGTACGTAATGGCCATAAAAAGACTGGATTCCATTCAGAAAAGAGATTCCATAAGCAGGGATTCTGTTGTCAGGGCCATTTCTGACATCCTGGGAACACCGATCAGTAACAGCCGCACGGCAGTAACAGAGAAAAATGCCAGGCATGCAGCTATCTGGGTTCAAAGGGGTTATACCACTTTATATAAGGATTACAGCACCTATAGCGAAATCGTGTTTTCACTCTCAACAGTCCCCCTTTCAATTGTCGGGGAATTTGAGATTCCGGCAGGTACCCAGATTCTGCAAAAAGCAGTCGTAAATACAAGAAAACTGAGCTGGACCGCCAGTTTACTGGGACATCCCCAAAATGCCGCCAGCATGAGTTTTACTGATATTTTCCTTTATCTTGAGTTTTCAACCGGAGAGAAGTCATTGGTGAGCGTTCCTAAAAATGCCATCTCTTATCTGACCTCAAAAATACCCGCGGCATTCGCAACCGGGCAAAGAAGTTTGCTGATACTGCCCCGCAATGCAATCGGATATTTACCGGTAATGACCTTTGAAGATTGCGATGGCGACGCGATTCCTGAAGTGTGGGTGCAGGTACCCTCTGATATAAAAGGGTATCCCGCTCGGCATCTGATCTATGCAGTGAATTTTAAGGAACCAAACCTGATTTTTGATACGGATGACCTGATTCCATCGGGTATCAGCCTTCAAAACAGCAACCGTATTTCCATCACTTTTCAGGATGGAACCAATCGTGTTATTGAAGCCGGAAGTTCGGTTACGCTGTCGAAACAAACCGATCCGATCAGGCCAAAAGGATTCAAGTACCTGAGCACCACAAAACTGAATTCTGATGGCAGCGCTAATTTTGTTGGAGGGATTGAACTTAAAGCATCTGCAGGATCCTCATCCCCGGGAATTCTTGAAATCACCTTCAAACATGCGTCCGGTGGCTGGGAAACAGACCAGATCAGGTTCGTGTCATTAAATTAGTAATACAACAAAGTGGATCTATTTGTAATTTTAACTGTTCAAATCAAGAAACCATGAAATCACTACTTTACTCAGCAACTATTGCTTTCTCACTATTCCTGGCCTCAGGTTGCATGCAGAATGGTCAGTTCGGGCTCCGTGGCGAGGGACCTGTTGTTGAGAGGAAAGTCAACCTCGATAATATCAAAGGAATTTCCCTTGGGGGCTCTGCCAGAGTTTTTCTGACTCAGGGATCCGTTCAGGAAGTCAGGATTGCCGGTCAGGAAAATATTATCGACAACCTCAACCTGGAGGTAAGGAGTGAGATCTGGCATATCGACAATAAACGGCCTGTGTGGCACAGTGAATCGTTAAAAATCTACATCACCCTGGAAACTCTGCGGCTAATTAAAGTATCTGGTTCGGGTGATGTGCAATGCGTTAATCACTTCACCGGTCAGAAAGATCTTGAGCTCCGGATTTCAGGCTCAGGTAAGATAGGTCTCGACATTGATGCGAGAGATATAGATGGAAATATCAGCGGCTCGGGTGATCTTTTCCTGATCGGAACAGCCGATCTTCTGGATATCAGTATCAGCGGATCTGGCAATGTCAAAGCCTTTGATCTGAAAGCGCGCAAAGCCGATGTCAGGATTTCCGGATCAGGTGGGATGGAGCTTTCCGTTGAAGATCGCCTGGACGCTCATGTCTCAGGAAGCGGCAGCATTGTGTACGACGGAAATCCAAAGATGAACAGCTCTACATCCGGCAGCGGAAGTGTGAGGACACGATAATTTCCATGGATACACAACAGATTATCGCCAGATACTACACTCCGGGCAGCCTCTCATCTGATATTTTAATAACTCATAGCCAGTCGGTTGCACAAAAGTCGATAGCGATTGCCTTGAAAATGAATCTCTCCGGTCCGGAAGTTGAATTTATCCGCGAAGCTTCGATGCTGCATGATATCGGCATATTTTACACTTCGGCCCCGGAAATCGGCTGCACCGGGAATTTGCCCTACATATGTCATGGCTATATGGGGCATGACTTGCTGGTAGAGGAAGGTTTTCCCCTGCATGCACTTGTATGTGAACGGCATACCGGTACCGGGCTTACCCTGGCGGATATTGAGGGATTTAATGGCCTGCTGCCGCGAAGACCCATGGAGCCGGTTAGTTTAGCGGAGAAATTAATAGCCTATTGTGATAAATTCTACTCCAAAGATCCCGGGAAACTCACGGTGGAAAGGACGCTTGAGGAAGCATTGGAAGGCATTGCCAGGTTCGGGGCTGAAAAAACAAATATTTTCATGGGATGGCATCGCCAGTTCAACCAGTAAATACAATCCGTTTCTTCAAACCGGACGAGCAGACAAATGTATCCTATACCTTTGCGATCATTGTTAGCCGGTACCGGGAACAATGGATCTGGGTGAAACACCGCGAACGGAACACCTGGGAACTACCTGCGGGACATCTGGAGTCCGGCGAAACCCCAATGGAAGCTGCCCGTCGCGAATTGTATGAAGAAACAGGAGCCTTGGAATTCACGATTGATCCGGTTGTATCCTATGAAGGTACTTATCAGGGAAAGCCCGTTTTCGGGATGATATTCCTGGCTGAAGTTTATGAGACCGGTCCTTTACCGGATTTTGAAATAGCCGGAACAGAGCTTTTTTCAGAGATTCCGGAACCCCTCACCTACCCGCAGATCCAACCTGCTTTTTTCAGATACGTGCTTGAATATCTGAATACTTCAAACAGGTAAATTAATCAATTTTCTGTCGGGCCAATTTGTGTTCACCATCGATTAAGCCGATGGGTTTCAGCCGGAAACGGTATTGATATCTCTTTCCTTCAAGCCTGTATTCAGGATGCGTTTTTGCCCCCCATGAATTATCTCCACCCACACCCA
Source organism: uncultured Bacteroidota bacterium (assembly GCA_942493265.1). GTDB lineage: Bacteria > Bacteroidota > Bacteroidia > Bacteroidales > UBA12481 > UBA12481. The sequence continues at coordinate 3,388,986 of OW818688.1, read as the reverse complement.
TTTGCAGATGGTCAATATATACGCTGACCAAATCCTGAGGCACCACATCTGAAGTGTGGCGGTTATACTGTGCCGGATCTGCCATGCTTTCATCATAGTTTCTTTGCAGACTCGTAAAGGCATCACGGGTATTATGGTGAGCGCTGAAACAGATGGAAGGTTCCCCAATGATCAACAAACCCTGACCCTTGCCATTTGAAAGGCTGAACCATCTGACATCCGTATGGTAACCATTTTCCTGGGGTCTGATATAGGGTGTATAAAGATTGGATACGTTCTCTTTGTAAAGGCTTATAAATGAGGCACTTTTCCGATCCCAATAATTCTCACCAGGTCCGCGGCCATACCATTTCACCTTATCAAATTCTTTATTAAGGATCAGATTCAGTCCGATCCGGGGAATTTCAGGCAATGAATCTCGCTTGGTATCGAACTGATAATCAATTAATATATCCCCGGTGCCATACACCTTGTATCGCAATCCAACCGTAGCGAAAAGTCCGGTAGAATCCGTCAGGGCTAATTCAAAATCAAAGACGGCCAGTCTGGGATTTGGCTGAATGATTCTGGAATTCACCAATCGTGCATTTTTCCCGGCATCCTTCCAGATGGCGCAACGTTCAGGCAATCGGTTACCGAAATCATTATCGGTTGGTGCCCGCCAGAAATCAGGAACCAATGCTTCTTTAACAAGCTCAGTTCCTTTGAACTTAAGCGAAATCATCTGCCCTTTTGAAACGTCAAATGTGACCGAAAAATCCTTGCCTTTCAGGGTAGTTTTGCCATCCGCCTCTGTCTTTACAAGGTCGGAGTAATCGGTTAACGGAACCAGCTGCCGTTCCTGGTAAACTGGCAGTTTGAACTGTTCAGCGGCATAAACATGTCCGGCGGGCACAATGGTCCACGCATCAGGTTTTACGACCGACAAAATCAGGTAGCATTCCTGTCCGGGAAGCGTAGAAGGCAATTTATAGCCTAATGCCAGCTCTCGGGATTCGCCGGGAGGTATATCCGGGCAATTCAAGGTACCCTGATCTATCTGGCTGCCATCCAGTTCAATCGTCCAGTGCAACTGGAAAATGGACAAATTTGAGAATCCATAACCGTTCAGGAGCTTAATTTTACCGGTTTTCAGATCAGTTGGTATGAATTTCACGAACTGGTAAACCTTTTTTACTTCGCTGAGCGCCGGATGAGGGGTCCGATCCGGAAAAACGAGTCCATTGATGCAAAAATTTCCTGAGGTTGGTGTGGTGGATGGACCGTAATCGCCGCCATAGGCCCAGTACTTCTGGCCTTTATCATTCTTTTTGGTCAGCCCCTGATCAACCCAGTCCCAGATAAATCCTCCCCGGAGAATCGGGTGCGACTCAATAACATCCCAATAGTCCTGAAGGTTACCGGTGGAGTTCCCCATCGAGTGTGCATATTCACAAAGAATCAGCGGCCGGTCATTTTCAGGATTATCAGCATATTTTATAAGATACTCGATGCCAGCATACATAGGGCACCAGATATCTGTATGACGCTCGGTGGAATTAGTTGATTTCTCGGCACGTTCATACTGCACAGGTCTGGAAGGGTCACGTTTCTTAACCCATTTATAATCGGCCAGCATATTGCTTCCATCTCCCGATTCGTTGCCGAGCGACCAGATAATCACCGAAGGATGGTTCTTATCCCTCTCCACGAGGGCAATGGTGCGGTCAAGGTGAGCAGCTGCCCACTCCTGCCGGTCAGCCAGAGTGGAATCCTTGTCATAACCGAGTCCATGTGATTCGATATTAGCCTCATCCACCAGGTAGATGCCATATTGATCGCAAAGTTCGTACCACCGTTCTGGCTGAGGATAATGGGACGTCCGTACTGCATTGATATTGCTGGCTTTCATCACCATGATATCCTGCCTCATGGTTTCCTCATCAATCACGTGTCCCTTTTCGGGGTGGTGCTCATGGATATTTACCCCTTTCAGGTAAACCGGTACTCCATTGACCAATAATTTCTTATCTCTTATTTCGACAGTTCTGAATCCGATTTTCATGCTCACCGACTCGATATTCCGGCCTGCATTGTTTTTGAGGGTAATCAGAAGGGTATAGAGGTTGGGAATTTCAGCTGACCATTTACGGATGCCGGGAAGGCTATCACTAAACGATACAGATTGTAAATTTTCACTGATTTCGATCTTTTCAGATTTGCTTAATAAAATTGTCCGGCCGTCGAGTATACTTACATCGATCTGATAAACAGAATCCGGAGTCTGATAATTGCGGATATCCAGATTCAGGTTAAACAAGCCATCCCGGTAATCATTGATCAGTCCGGAGTTTACAAAAACATCGGAAATATGCACCTTATTGGTTGAGAACAGATAGACATCACGGGTAATACCGCTCAGGCGCCAGAAATCCTGGTCTTCCAGATAGGAGCCGTCGCACCACCGGTAAACCTCAACAGCAAGAGTATTCCTGCCATTTTTAACAAACCTTGTAATATTAAAGTCCGACGGAGACTTACTATTCTCGCTATACCCTACCTGTTCACCGTTAACCCATACATAAAATGCAGAGCTTACGGCACCGAAATGCAGGAATACCTCCCGGTCCTTCCATAAAGGTGGAATATGGAAATCACGTCTGTAGCTCCCAACCGGATTATCGTCCTCCGGAACATCAGGCGGCGAAGGCTTGAATCCAAAACCACCGCTCACATAAATGGGAATCCCATAGCCGGACATTTCCCAGTTGGATGGAACATCGATAACATCCCAGTCCCTGATATCATAATCATCCCTGAAAAAATAAAACGGACGTTTACCCGGATTCTCCGAAAATCTGAATGACCATTTACCATTCAGGGTCCTGAAAAATTCAGACCCTTCATGATTGCCTGCGATTGCAGCATTTTCAGTACCGTAGGAGAAGAAGCCTGCCCGGTGTGGTTCGCGGTTGATATTGGTCACAGCAGGATTTTCCCAGTCGTGCGGCAATTTCTCGGGGAAGGCAGTCCCTTCATATTTGCTGTATCGAGAAGTACAGCCATTACTGAAAATCAAGGCCAGAAAAAGGAGAATAAGATGCCCGGACAATTTCATAATCTAATTCATTTTACGGCCGACAGTCCAACCGTATTGGTCAGGAAATCAGCTGTTGCAGTAAATACTTTCATCCAGTTAGGATTGGTCAGATCGCAGCCGATCACATGAGCACCGGCATCCGGAAATGCCACTGCCTGTTTTTTAGCGGCAGGGGTCCCAAGGTTTTCATACATCCAGAGAATCGCAGGAACGCTTACCGTACCGTCCTGATTTTCTTCATCCTTGTAATAATATCCGACAAATACCGGCTGGGTAACCTTTTCAAAGACTTTAGCCTTCATGGTTTTTTCAACGAGCATCTGGAGGTAAACGGTTGCTTCCACCCGATACATATTATTCCAGTACGGATCTGTTTTGGGATCAGGCTCGAGCACGCGGTATTTTCCGCCCATGACCATGCGGCCGATCTGCAAACCGAAAGGGCGGGCCAGCAGCCAGCTGGCTTTATTTGCTATTTTAACGTTCGGTGAATAGAGGAGCAGAGCTGCAATATCATCAGGGTAGTCGGCCGCGAGCTGAATAGCCAGTGTGCCACCGGTTGAGGTTCCCATCACGATTACTTTTTTTCCCAGGGATTTGGCCAATACCAGTGCTTCCTTTGCTGAAGCCCACAGATTGTCGGGGGTCATATCCAGGAGAGGATCCGGAGAATTCAGCCCGTGCTCAGCCAGTCGGGGGATATAGGCATTCATTCCAAAAGCTTTTCCCAGGTTTACATGGGTAGGATTTCCTTCCACAGGGGAAGCGGAAAATCCGTGGAGGTAAAGGAGGCAGTATTCTGTCCGGGCTTTGGTTGAATCGTTCGCATAATGCACTTGCGAAGCATTGCCCGGCTTGATATTGGGAAAGGCGGCTTCACGGTCGTTCACATACTGCTCCACCTTTGGCGAGGTAACGGTAATAACCGGCAACTCTTTATTCAAAACAGGTTTTGCCTTTCTAGGTCCGGCAACTACTGTTACAGCCAGGAGAATGAGGATCGTTCCTGTGATTAATAATCCTTTGTTTTTCATACTATCAGGTATACGTTTTGAGGTTCGTTTTTAGGTTGCGCGGTCTTACTTTGTCAATGGAATAATACTCCCTGATCCGAAGTTGCAAGAATATCCGCGATATGCATACACCTGATGCCAAGGTGATGTTTCCGGACATATGCATCCAGATGCATCAGGCATGACATTTCAGTTGACACAATGTATTCAGCACCCGTTGAGAGGGCATTTTCCACTTTTTGCTGTGCCATCGCGGTTGATATGGGTTCATGTTTGATGGAGAAAGTGCCTCCGAAACCGCAGCAGGTATCGGTATCCGGCATCTCGACCAGTTCCAGTCCCCGCACTTTTTCGAGAAGGGCTCTCGGTTCACTTCTTATTCCGTATTCCCTGAGAGCGGCACAGGAATCATGGTAGGTTACCTTAGCCCTGAAACGGGCTCCTACATCCCTTACCTGTAGCACATTAACGAGAAAATCGGTAAACTCATACACTTGTGACCGGACCCGGTTGTACTGATTCAGATAAATGGTGCCCTTAAGGAGCCCTGCATAGTAATTCTTAACATAACCTGCACAGGAAGCAGAGGGACAAACGATTGGCCTGGAACCACTGAAATCATCAATGAATTTATTTGCCAGATCGCGGGCGATATCCCAGTGCCCGGCATTATAGGCCGCCTGGCCGCAACAGGTTTGCTCAGGATTATAAAGCACATTGCAGCCTACATTTTCCAGGACGCGATGAACATTCCAGCCGGTATCAGGATACAGCTGGTCAACAAAGCAGGGCATAAAAAGGTCGACTTCCATAGTGGGTTAAAAGTACCGAATTATGCCGCAATATAAAATAATATCACCACGGGGGCGCAGAAAACAAAGATAAACAGTGAGATTATCAAAGTATCGCTTCAGCGATTTTGCGAATATTGTCGGCCCGACCCATGGTAAAGAAATGTATGATCGGGACCCCTGCGGCGATCAATTCCTTCGATTGCTGGATGGCCCATTCAACACCGACCTGCCTGACTTCATCGTTGTTTTTGCATTTATCCATTTCACGTGACAGTTCAGGCGGGATATCCACTTTAAAAGTCTGCGGTAAAATATTCAGATGTCGTTTGATCGAAACAGGCTTGATCCCCGGGATAATTGGAACTTTTATGCCTGATTTCCGGCACGCATCAACGAAACTGAAGAATTTGCTGTTATCAAAAAACATTTGGGTAACCACATATTCAGCTCCTGCATCAACCTTTGCTTTCAGGTAAGTAAGATCGCTTTCGAAATTCGGCGCTTCGATGTGCTTTTCAGGATAGGCCGCAACTCCGGGAGAAAAGTTCAAAGGTTCAGGATTCTCGAGATCCTTTTCCAGGTATTGTCCATTGTTGAGGTTAACCACCTGTTTCAGGAGATCCAGGGCATGCTCATGGCCGTTCCGGTAGGGCATAAACCTACCGGTCAGCTGATTGGCATCACCCCTGACTACCAAAACATTATGAATGCCTAAATAATGGAGGTCGATCAGGGCATCCTCGGTTTCCTCCTTCGAAAATCCGCCGCAAATCAGGTGGGGAACGACATCCACCCGGTAGCGGTTTTGAATCGCCGCGGAAATTGCCACAGTACCGGGTCTTTTTCGTACCACCTGAAGCTCCAGCAATCCATCGGGCCTCTGCTTGAGATCGACTTCGGCCTGATGGTAGGTAATATTGATATATGGCGGATTAAACTCCATGAGCGGATCCAGTGTATCATAAATGGTTTGAATACTCGATCCTTTGGTTGGTGGCAGTATTTCGAAGGAAAACTTTGGCCCGGTAAGATTTTCTATATGTTCCGTAACTTTCATCGGTAATTCAGGTGTGTTGCAAGTTGTTTTTCAGCATGTTGTATAGATATTCCCCTTCTTCGCGCATAATCCTTTATCTGGTCCTCCCCGATTCGCCCAACCTGAAAATATCTGGATTCCGGGTGAACAAAATACAGACCTGCGACGGAAGCACCCGGATACATGGCTAGGGTTTCTGTCAATTCAATCCCGGTTTTCTTATCGGGATCCAGAATATTGAAAAGAGCCAGTTTATCTTCATGATCGGGGCAGCTGGGATAGCCGATGGCCGGACGGATTCCGCGGTATTTTTCTTTAAGCAGCTCGTCGGTGTTGAGTTCCTCACCAGGAACATATCCCCAGATCTTTATACGGATTTCCTTATGCAGCCATTCAGCAAATGCTTCGGCAAGCCGGTCGGCAAGTACCTTCATCATCAACGACTTATAGTCGTCATTCTGATCAGCGAACTCCTTGCTTTTTTCATCTGCACCGATACCCGCAGTAGCGGCAAAAAGGCCCACATAGTCCTTAACCCCAAGGTCATCCGGTGCAATAAAATCGGATAAACAGAGGTTAGGCACCCCTTCTTCCTTTTGTTCCTGATTTCTCAGGAAATAAAATCTTTCCAACTCCAGGGATGGATCCTCAGTATCGTAAAGGATAATATCCTCCTGATCTGAATTTGCAGGAAAAATACCTGCAACGCCATTAGCAGTCAACCACTTGTTGGCAATAATCTCCTGTAGCATTTCTTCAGCATCGGCGATAAGGCTCCTGGCTTCAGCCCCCTTAAGGGGATCTTCCAGAATTGCCGGATACCGGCCCCGGATATCCCAGGTATAGAGGAAAAATGACCAATCTATATAGGGAATCAGCTTTTCGAGCGGAAAATCAAAATACTCAACCAGGCCCTGTTTATTTGGTTTTGAGATCCCGGCACCACCCTGCCAGTCGATCTTTAACGCGTTTTCCCGGGCTTTGGCAAGGGAAATATATCCGGCAGTTTTATCACGGCTGGCATATTCAACACGAATTTTTTCGTAGGCAGATTTTATCTCCGCTTTCCTGTCGGTGGATTTCTCTTCCGACAGCAACACACTTGTAACGCCCACCACTCTTGACGCATCACGAACATGAACCACCGGTCCGTCATAAAACGGATCGATACGCAGGGCGGTATGCAGTTCGGATGTTGTGGCACCTCCGATCAGCAGCGGGAGATTGAGCCCGGCTTTCTGCATCTCACCGGCAACATAAGCCATTTCCTCCAGCGAAGGGGTAATCAATCCGCTCAGTCCGATTATCGTAGCCTTTTCACGAATTGCTGTAGCGATGATCTTCTCGGCCGGAACCATAACACCCAGGTCAATCACCTCATAATTATTACATTGCAGAATAACACCTACAATATTTTTCCCGATATCATGAACATCACCCTTCACGGTGGCCAATACCACTTTGCCGGCATTACTTGCGCTGGCACCGGTGAGTTTTTCGGCTTCAATAAACGGGGTGAGATAGGCTACTGCCTTTTTCATAACCCGGGCACTTTTAATCACCTGGGGCAGGAACATCTTGCCTGACCCAAAACGGTCGCCCACAACACCCATACCATCCATCAGCGGTTGTTCAATCACCTCGAGAGCATAGTTAAACAGGTGGCGGGCTTCTTCAACATCTGCCTCAATAAAATCTGCAATTCCGGCAACCATGGAATGAATCAGCCGTTCTTTAACCGGCAGCGACCGCCATTCATCCGGCGAGCCGGTAGTTTTTTTATCCTGATCTCCGGTTTTCTCAGCAAAGGCAAGTAACCGGTCCGTAGCATCTTTTCTACGGTTAAGTACTACATCTTCAGCAAGTTTAAGTAACACAGGATCAACCTCATCATACACCTGCAACATGGAAGGGTTAACAATTCCAACATCCATACCGGCACGTATTGCATGATAAAGAAATACCGCATGCATGGCTTGCCGAATATTTTCGCGGCCCCGGAAAGCAAATGATAGGTTGCTCACCCCACCGGAGACTTTCACTCCCGGAAGGTTCTGCTTTATCCATCGGGTTGCCTCAATATAAGCCAGGCCATAACGGTTATGCTCTTCCATCCCGGTTGCCAGGGCCAGAACATTCGGATCAATTATGATATCCTCCGGAGGAAAATCGGCTTCATTAACCAGCAGATCATAAGAACGGCGTGCAATTTCAATTTTTCGCTCAAAAGTGTCAGCCTGACCGAGTTCATCAAAGAGCATAACGATCACGGCAGCGCCGAACCGGCGGATATACCGGGCCTGTTCGAGGAAAATTTCATCGCCTGCTTTCAGGCTGATTGAATTCACGACGGATTTTCCCTGCGTATTTTTCAATCCTACCTGTATGGCGGAAAAGCGTGAAGAATCAATCATCACCGGAACCCTGGCAATATCAGGATCCGTGGCCACCATCCGTAGAAAGCGGCCAATGGCTTCTGAAGCATCCAGGAGAGGGTCATCCATGCATACGTCGATCATCATGGCTCCCCCTTCAATCTGCTCCCGAGCCACGGTCAGGGCATCCTCAAACCTGCCTTCACGGATCAGCCGCGCAAATTGCTTTGAACCGGCAACATTGGTACGTTCACCGATATTTATGAAGTTGGATTCGGGTCGGATAATCAAAGGTTCGAGTCCTGAAAAAACTGTATAATTCTGTTGGGCAGAATCCATGGAAATCCCTGTATTCGATTGAGGAACAGGAGGATTCGCAGGTACTCCCCTACTCAGTACCAACCGGTTGATTTCGGAAATGTGCGCAGGGGTGGTGCCGCAGCAACCGCCAACGAGATTTACAAGCTCTTCGTCCAGAAAAATCCGGATCCAGTCGGCCATTTCCCTTGCAGATTGGGTATAATCTCCCAATTCATTGGGGAGACCGGCATTAGGATGAGCCGATAAAAATATTCTGTGCCGTGACCGGGATGACCTTCCCCGGACCAGGCGTTTCAATTCCCGGAGATAGGGCAGAAGTTCCTGAGCTCCCAATGCGCAGTTAATTCCCACAACCAGAGGATTGGCGTGGAGAATTGAATAGAAAAAAGCTTCCAGTGTTTGTCCCGAAAGTGTCCGGCCGCTGGCATCGGTTATAGTGACAGAAATGACGATCGGCCATTCCTGACCGCGTGCGATGAACTCCTCCTGAAGGCCGTAGATCGCTGCCTTGGCGTTGAGTGTATCAAAAATCGTTTCGATAAGGAATCCGTCAACCCCTCCGTCAAGCAGCGCGGCCGCCTGCTCCCGGTAAGCCTCAGCCAGCTCGTCAAAAGTGACATTCCGGTATCCGGGATCATCAACCTGCGGTGACATGGAAGCGGTTCGGTTTGTGGGTCCGATGGCTCCCAGAACAAACGCATCCGTCCCGGCGGCTCTTCTGGCAATACGGGCAGCTTCCAGATTGATCTGTGAAACCAGGTGTCCGGTATTGTAATCCGATTGGGAAATCGAGTTGGAATTAAAGGTGTTGGTTTCAATCACCCGGGCACCAGCCTCAATATATTGCCGGTGGATAGTATATATTGCATCCGGCCTGGATAAATTCAGCATATCGTGATTCCCTTTCAGGGGTACACGATGGTTCGCCAATTCTGCGGTCCGGTAATCGGATTCCGTCAGGCCGAGTTTCTGGATCATGGTCCCCATGGCACCGTCCAGAATCAGCGTTCCTGACGATAAGGCTTCCGATAGCCGGATATAAGATGGATTTTTTAACATTTCAATCAATTTTCCCTGTCCAGGCAATAAAAACATTCAATTTCCTGATCAGGTTCTTCATTTTGTGCAAGTTATCAAGTTTAAGCCGACCAATCACATAATTGTAATCGGGACCGGTATATTTCTCCGAGATGGATTCAAAGTCAAAGTGGCTAAGATCCACAAGATCATGATACCTGACATAAACTTCAATTGCAATATCCCTTGTATACTCGGGAGAAGCAAAAAAGTTCAGTTTCTTATATTCATACCGGTAATTATGTTTTCGCGCTGTGATGTCGGAAAGAACTGCCGATCCGGTTGGAAAAGCTCCGGCACCTTTACCGAACATAAACTGTTTATCATAAAATTGTCCCTCGATGATTACTCCATTGTATTCCTCTTCCACATTATAGATATACTCGTCGGTACTCACAAGTTTCGGCAGAACGAACATGCAGAATTTCCTGCCATTCACTTTGCTCACCTGGGCAACGAGTTTTATCTTCTTGCTTTTTTCGCGGGCATACAGAATATCATGGTCCGACACATTGCTGATCCCATAATGGAAAACCTCCTCCGGGTCAACCAGGGTACCAAAACCATGTAATGCCAGTATAATCAGCTTGAACATGCTGTCGAATCCATCCACATCAAATGACGGGTTACTTTCGGCAAATCCGAGTTTCTGAGCATGGAGAAGGGCTTCATCATAGGTCCAGCCCTGCTGGAAGATGCGGGTCAGGATAAAATTGGAGGATCCGTTTAGTATCCCGGTAATAGATTGCAGAAGGTCGTTATCGTAATACTCCTCCAGGTTCCGGATAACGGGAATACTTCCGCAGGCTGATGCATCATACAGGAGCGCGACATTATTATCGCGCTGAATATCTATCAGTTCCTTCAAATGGTGCGCGAGCATGTTCTTGTTTCCCGACACCACGGATTTTCCGTTCAACAATGCGGTTTTCACGATCAGGTATGCTGCATCCGCATCATCGATCAGCTCAACAATCAGGTTAACATCAGGATCATTCAGCAAATCGTCCGGATTGAAGGTAAAGAGCTTACTATCAACTGATCTTGGCTTATCTTTCTGTTTTACGCAGATGGATTTTATGGAAGCATCGGCAGTTTGAACATCCTGTAAAACTTTGTACAGCCCCTGCCCTACCACTCCAAATCCGAACAATCCGATTACAAGTTTATTTTTCTTATCAGTTTCCATGGTCTGAGTCATTTATGAAAGGTTTTAAGATATTGGTAAGTGCTTCCACTTCAATCAGGAAGCCATCATGTCCATAAAAGGAATCAATTTCAAAATACACTGCATCCGGCACCAGTTCGGCAATGAGTTTTTGCTCATCGGGCGGAAAAAGCAGGTCACTGGAAATCCCTACGGCGATTGTTTTAGCCTGAATTTGGGAAAGGGCTTTGCCCAGACCGCCGCGGTTACGTCCCACATTATGGGAATCAAGGGTTTTAGAGACCGAATAGTAAGAATAGGCATTAAATCTCCGGTCCAGTTTCTGTCCCTGATATTGCTGATAGGAAGATGCCTTAAAATTCTCCAGCTTATCCTCCTCCGGGTCCGTTTGCGTATTATCATAGGTGTTCCTGTTCCGATAGCTGAGCAAGGCGATAGCCCTGGCAGCCCGGATACCTTTGGAACCTCCGTCGGCCTTGCCTTCGGCAAAGGATTCATCAGCCAGCAAGGCCATGCGCTGGGCCTCATTAAAAGCGATACCCCAGGCAGAAGCCCTCGCATTGGTTGCAACGGGAGCGATGTACCGGAAAAGTTCCGGCTCTTCGATAGCCCATTCAAGAATTTGCTGTCCACCGAGTGAACCTCCGATTCCAAGATGGATCTTTTTGATTCCGAGAAACTTCCGTAGTTCGCTGAGCACTTTTACGATATCCCTTACGGTAATCAGCGGAAAGTCATTCAGGTAGGGCTTGCCTGTTTCCCGGCTGATTGACAGCGGACCGGTGGTTCCGTAGCAGGAACCCGGAATATTAGCACAGATAATAAAATATTTATCCGTATCCATTAAACAACCTGGGCCCACCATTCCCGGCCACCAGTCATAAACATCCGAGTTGGCTGTAAGTGCATGACAAACCCAGATGACATTATCGAGTGTTTCATTCAGTCGGCCAAAGGTGTGGAAGGCAACCTGCCACTTTGGAAGTGTAGCACCATTTTCAAGCTGAATCGGATGCTTAAATTCGAAAATATGCGGCTCGAGTTGTGTCATAACTTTGCGATTGCCTGTTCGAAATCTTCAATAATATCATCAATATGCTCGAGTCCTACTGAAACCCTGAAGAGGTTTGGATGAACCCCGGCCGCAATCTGTTCTGCTTCACTGAGCTGCTGATGGGTGGTGGCGGCGGGCTGGATGATCAGCGTACGGGTATCCCCCACATTTGCAAGATGACTCACAATTTTAAATTTTTCCACAAGATGGCGGTTGACCAGTTTATCTCCTTTCAGAATAAAGGAGAGTACGCCTCCGAAACCATTCGTAAGATATTTCAGGGCAAGTGAATGATTTGGATCGTTGGGCAAACCCGGATAACCAACGTTTTCGACCTTCGGATGCTTTTGCAGATATTCAGCGAGCGCCAGGGTATTACCACACTGACGGTCCAACCGGAGCGACAATGTTTCCAGTCCCTGGAGGAGCAGAAAGGCATCAAAAGGACTCAGTGATGGGCCGAAATCACGCAGGCCAATGGTACGTGCCCTGACGATATAAGCCTGATTTTTAAACTGTTCAAACCATTTAAATCCATGATATTCGGGGGAAGGTTCCGTTAATTGAGGAAACTTCCCATTATCCCAGGGGAAATTCCCGCCATCCACAATCACGCCGGCGATGGTGGTTCCATGACCGCCGATCCATTTGGTTGCAGATTCAACAACGATATTGGCACCATAATCAATCGGACGGCATAAATATCCTCCGCCAGCAAAAGTATTGTCAACGATCAGCGGAATTCCGTGCTTCTCTGCCAGACGGGCAAATGCCTCCAGATCAGGAATGGAGAAACCCGGATTGCTGATGGTTTCAACATATAACCCCCTGGTATCGGAATCGATGAGTTTTTCGAAGTCTGCGGCACGATCAGTTTCTGCGAACCGGACTTCAACTCCGAGATTTTTAAAGCTGTGACGAAATTGATTCAGAGTTCCTCCATATAAAAATGGGGAAGATATCAGGTTATCGCCGGGTTTCAGGATGTTGTTCAGTGCAATGAACTGAGCTGCGTGTCCTGAAGAAACGGCCAGGGCTCCGGACCCGCCTTCGAGCGCGGCGATTCTTTTTTCAAAAACCTCAACTGTAGGGTTTGAGATCCTGGTATAGATATGACCGGGTTCCTTGAGTTCAAAGAGTCCGGCAGCGTGATCCGCATCACGGAAAACATAGGAGGTAGTCTGATAGATGGGCACTGCCCGGCTCAGGGTGTCAGAATCGGGTTGATGACCGGCATGGATCTGCAGGGTTTCAAATTTGTATGACATGGTAATATAATTTTACAAAGTTGGATGCGTGAATTATACGCAGTTAACAAGAAAAGATATACAAAACAGAAGGATTGACCAATGCTCAGGTCTGGAGTTCAGGGGCAAGCGGGGAAAGCTTACCCCAAAAGCATTAACATATCCATCTTCCGAAGGGTGGAGGAATTCTGGTATGTCGAAGCTTTTGAGTTCATAATTCTTATTTCGGGAGGCAAAGATAGAAACTCTTTTTAAAAAACAAAAGCGCTGCCTCATAAACCTGAAACGGATTAAAAAACTATACTGATCATTTTAATAATATTGCTAGTTTTAACAAATTGCTATTTGAATTGTTCGACAAACTAATTTCTCTCAAAAAGTTAACTGGTATGATTGCAGGCGTTTTTAAAGAAAGGACCGGGGAAAACAGGGTAATCCTTTTGCCCGAAACCGTTGCGGAGCTGATCAGGAAGAAAGTGGAGGTATGGGTTGAACAGGGAGCAGGCAAAGGTGCTTATTCACCGGATGAGCTTTATGTGAATGCAGGAGCTGTTATAAAAACAGCTGAAGAAATTTTGACAGGTGCCGATTTACTTTTGAGGATCTCCCCTCCTGAGGATGCCTGGATGAAAAAAATCCGTGGCGATCAGGTCTGGATAGGAGTTCTCAATCCTTTATCCGATAAAGAGCTGGTTCAGAAGTTACTTGAGCATAAACTGACCACGTTCAGTCTGGATGTCATTCCCCGGACCAGCCGGGCACAGGCAATGGACATCCTGTCGTCACAGGCCACAGCTGCAGGTTACCGTGCCGTGCTCGACGCAGCCATGCACCTGCCAACCTTTTTCCCCATGTTCATGACCGCTGCCGGAACCATTACACCGGCAAAAGTTATGATAATCGGTGCCGGTGTGGCAGGATTGCAGGCTATCGCAACTTCCCGAAAACTCGGAGCCAGGGTTGAAGCATTTGATGTTCGGTCGGCTGTTAAGGAGGAAGTGGAAAGTCTCGGCGCCAAATTCATCGAAGTGGAAGGAGCCCTGGATGATAAAACAGCCGGAGGTTATGCGGTGGAACAATCGGAAGAATTCCAGGCAAAACAGCGACAAGCTGTTCATGACCATGCGGTTAAGAGCGATGTTGTTATTACCACCGCCCAGATTCCGGGTAAAATGGCACCCAAACTGCTATTGAAAGCAACCGTGGAAGGGATGAAACCCGGCTCGGTAATCGTGGACCTTGCAGCGTCAACCGGTGGAAATTGCGAACTCACCGAAAACGGCAAAACCATTGAACATAATGGGATAAGAATCATCGGGAAATCAGATTATCCCTCAACCCTGGCAAAGGATGCAAGTAAAATGTTCGGCAAGAATGCTTTGAATTTCATGAGCCTCATAATCAATCCCGATGGAACGCTGAACCTGAATTTTGCCGACGACATCGTAACCGGTACCTGTGTAACCCGTGACGGAGAGATCATCAATACACGAGTAAAAAGTTTGTTTTCTTAATAATCATAAGTCATGCAAGAAATACTCAGTTTTATCTACCTGCATAAAGAAGCGATATTTGTTATCGCGCTCTCCATCCTCCTGGGAATCGAAGTGATATCCCATGTGCCGGCCATCCTGCATACCCCGCTGATGTCGGGTGCAAATGCCATCCATGGTGTTGTGATCATCGGAGCCATTATTGTTATGGGCCATGCTGATTCAACCGCCTCACTCATTTTAGGATTCCTGGCAGTGATTCTCGGAACGCTGAATGTGGTTGGCGGGTTTGTGGTCACTGACAGAATGCTTGAAATGTTCAAAAAGAAAAAATGATTATGAACACCATACAAAATATCCCCATTGGCAGTTCAGTGCTTGAAATCAGCTATCTGATCGCCTCAGTCCTATTTATTTTCGGATTAAAGATGCTGAGCCATCCCGAAACTGCACGAAAAGGGAATATCCTGGCTGCCGTTGGCATGGTGCTTGCAATTATCTGCACCCTGCTTTTTCACCGGAAAGATGGCGAACCCATCGGGAATATCGGACTGATCCTTGCTGCGATTGCCATCGGAACGGTTATCGGATGGGTAATTGCGGTGAAAGTAAAGATGACCGCCATGCCACAGCTGGTATCGTTTTTCAATGGGATGGGTGGTGCAGCAGCTGCACTGATCTCCTTGATGGAATTCCCAAAGATGGCGCCCGAACTGATTGAAAAGTCGGGGATGTTTAACGGCCATGCCATTGCTATAATCCTCGGTCTGGTGATCGGGAGTGTATCTTTTGCCGGCAGCATGATCGCATTCGGCAAACTGGCAGAGAAAATCGGTGATCCGAAACTGAAATTCATGCGGGTGGTTAACCTGCTGTTTCTGGCGGGTATTCTGGTCTTTGTTGTTTTCGTTCTGGCTCAGGGACATGTAAATCCGGCTGAAATCAGCTGGATGGCTTATGTATTGCTTGGTCTTTCATTGATCTACGGTATAACCTTTGTAATTCCGATCGGTGGTGCGGATATGCCGGTTGTAATTTCGCTGTTGAACTCATTTACCGGGGTAGCTGCTGCAATGGGCGGATTCCTCTACAATAATCAGGTGATGCTCACGGGCGGAATCCTGGTCGGCTCGGCTGGTACGATCCTGACGGTATTAATGTGCAAAGCCATGAACCGCTCGCTGCTTAATGTTATAATCGGTGCATTTGGCGGCGGCGGGGCTGGTTTGGACAAAGTGGCCGGATCCATGAAGGAGATCAGTGTAAGTGATGCGGCTATCCTGCTGAGCTATAGTCAGAAAGTGGTTATCGTTCCGGGATACGGTCTCGCTGTTGCCCAGGCACAGCACATTTGCCATGAAATGGAAAAAATGCTTGATGAAAAGGGTGTTAACGTAAGATATGCCATTCATCCGGTGGCAGGCCGTATGCCCGGGCACATGAATGTTCTTCTGGCTGAGGCTGATGTGTCATATGACAAACTGAATGAGAGCGATGTGATCAATGAAGATATGCGCAATGTTGATGTAGTGGTGGTGATCGGAGCCAATGATGTTGTGAATCCTGCCGCCGTTGATGATCCGTCGAGCCCGATTTACGGCATGCCTGTGGTCAGGGTATGGGAAGCAAAAAATGTTATCGTGATGAAACGAGGTATGGGAAAAGGCTACGCTGCCATTGAAAACTTCCTGTTTTTCAATAACAATACCCGGATGCTTTTCGGCAACGCGAAGGATAGTATCCAAAAGCTTATCGGGGAGATTAAAAACCTCTGAAACTGACCAGTTTTTGGGATTTCTCATCCCAAAGCCTGAATTTTAAAGATTTAAAACTGCCGAAAAATGTTACAGGATTGACATTCGTGAAGAGTGTATTTTCCCGGTGGCATTTTTCCAGTTTATAATTGGGAATGCGTGCGCTGAGATGATGGGCATTATGGAACCCGATATTACCTGAAAACCATTGTAAAATGCGAGGCAATTTATAATAGGAACAACCATTCAGAGAAACCTTAAGATAATTCCAGTCGGCATTACGGTACCAGTGTACACCTTCAAACTGATGCTGAACATAAAAAAGCCAGACCCCGCAAACCGATGAAATGTAAATGATCGGCAATTCAATCATTATAAAAGATTTAAACCCGATTAACAAACTTATCCCCGTGATGATTGCAGCCAGTACAATGGTTGTCGAGATAACGTTCCACTTTTCTTTAGGTGAGGATTTTTTAGAAAAGAACCGGTTCTGAACGATAAAAACAATCGGCGGGGCAATCACAAAAATCACGATCGGATTTCGGTATATCCTATAGAACAACCGTTTACCTTTTGAGGCAGCCTTGAATTCCTCAACTGTCATGGTCATCACATCGCCAACACCGCGCTTATCCAGGTTTCCAACAGTAGCATGGTGCTTATGGTGGGCATGATGCCATTTATAATATGGAGTCAGGGAAAACAATCCCGTAAACATTCCGATCCGGTCGTTCCACCAGGTAGATTTGAAAAAGGACTTATGTCCGCAATCATGAAACAGGATAAAGATGCGTATGTTAAAACCGGCTGCGGGAATTGCCAGTGCAAGAGTTATCCAGTATGACCAGGCAAGACTGTAATACATTAATACCCATATCGCTATAAACGGCACAATAGAATTGATCAATTGCCATATGCTCCTTTTCGCATCAGGGAAGTTGTAATGGGATACAATTTCCCGCCACCCGGCTTCGGAAGCATTTCCACTATTTGTATCTGAAATTTTCATCACCTTGACCCCTACACTAAAGTTACAACTTAATTCCCGATCCTTTAAAAAGGTTTTTACAAAAAAAGTCCGCTGACAATTTGATATCAGCGGACATTCCTAATTCCAGTATTCTGAGACTGTTTATCAGCTGATCAGTATCTGCAGTTCCCTTTCCTCTTTCCAGCGTCCGCGGGTGAAATCGGGGAATTTAACCGGAACCGAACCCAGCTCAACGGAGATTTCCGATATTGGGGTAACCACGCTCCACGCTGCGGCATCGTATACATCCATATCCAGCTGAACTCCTCGGTTCAGGTTATCGATCAGACGATAAATCTCAACGAAATCCATCCCGCCATGACCTCCATATTTGGCAATCTCAGCTTTCAGCTTGGTCCAGATCGGATGGTTATAATCAGTTTTATATTTCTTATAATCCTCATCTTTTAACCAATCGTGACCTTTATCACCGATACATAAACGGCTCGGATATCCCTCATGGTAGGCTTTTGTTCCGGCCAGGGAATTCTTGCGGGAGTATGGCCTTGGGGTAACAATATCATGGTACAGGTGAATCATCCGTCCTTTGGCCGTTTTGATCAGGCAGGTATTCATGTCGCCATGCTTGAAATCTGTTCGGTTATAAAACTCATTATCAGGACTAACCGTTTTCGAAAACTCGGTGTAGGATGCCTGCGGCGAGCTTTGTGAAACAAGATATTCCATCCGGTCGCCCCGGTCGATATTCATATACTGGGTAACGGGCCCCAGGCCATGGGTCGGGTAAATATTCGCATCGTGTGCGAGGTTATGTCGTATCCTCCATTTATTATAATAGGAATCATCGAACAGCATTGATCTCAGGTTGTGGATATAGGCGGCTTCACCATAGGTAAGTGTTCCAAAAACACCCTTTCTGGCCATATTCAGCACCCAGAGTTCCTCCTCGCCATAGCAGCAATTCTCCAGCATCATGCAATTCCGCTGCGTTTCCTCGGCGGTATTCACCATCTGCCAGCATTCAGCAATGGTTGTTGCGGCAGGAACTTCAATGGCAACATGCTTTCCTTTACGCATGGCTTCCACAGCCATCTCAACATGTGCATCCCAGTGAGTGAAAATGAAAACCAGGTCAAGATCATCACGGGCAACCAGCTGCTTCCATGCATCTGCGGTTCCCTTATAAACAACCGGATTCTGTCCGCGCTTTTTAAGAGCTTCGAATGACCGGTCGGCATACCGTTCCTGTATATCGCAAATTGCTACAATTTTAGCTTTATCCGGACATAATGCATCAACCAGCATAGTCATACCCGAGCCGCGGTTACCCAGCCCGATAACCCCTACCCTGACCTGTTTGATCGGAGCTACGGTGAGCCCAATTACAGACTTTCCGGTTGTTGCAGGAGTTTGGGCTATCCGATCGAGAATCTCCGCCATATCTGGTGTTCCCTTGGCGGTCATCAGCTGCGGAATCCCCATAAAGGCGCCGGTTAAGGCTGAAATACGCAGGAATGACCTGCGGTCGACATGTCCTTTCATTTCGTTTATTTTAAGATGAAGGCTTAAAAATACGGTCTTCAGGCGGATTATGCAACCGTCAAGATTTTTTCTATACCTTTTCAGTTTATTAATTAAAAGTGTATTTTTAACAATTATTAATAGATCTATCCACAAACTTATTTATATGTATACATCAAGACTACCAAAAATCGGCCTGTTGGGCATAATGCAGGAATTATACGATAAATCACTGCCAGGGATAACCGCCCATCAGGAAGAGTATGCACGGAACATTGTTCAGGAGTTTTCAGGGAAAGTTGAACTGGTTTTTCCACGGGCAGCCAGAAACCGTGCTGATATTGAAGCCATTGTGAGTCAGTTTAATGTTGACCGGCTTGACGGCATCATGATCGTGATGCTTACCTACGGTCCGGGCATGCGCATTGTAAGGGCCTTTCAGGAAAATCATCTTCCGGTTTTGCTCACCAATACCCAGCCAGTTCCGGAAGTCACTGCCGACTGGAACATGGATGACCTCACCTACAACCAGGGGATACATGGCGCACAGGACATTTCCAACGCCCTGATGAGAACCATGGGTACCGGTTATGCCATTTGTACCGGATATTGGAAACATGACGATTTTAAAAGCTATGTGACCGACTGGAGCCATGCAGCCATGGCGGCCTCGGATATGAAGAGGATGAAAATTGCCGAGATCGGCAAAATGCATGATATGGGCGATACCATTGCAGATGAAGCCGCTTTTATGCGGGTAATGGGACCGGTGATTCACAAAGAATATATCGGCGAAATTCACCGCAATATGGAAAGTGCATCGATGGAAGATATCCGGAAGGAGATGGATTTCAATTTCCGTACTTTTCAGGTTGACCAGAACATGCCGGAGAAAAATCATGAATATGCCGTGAGGATGTACCTGGGCTTTAAAAAGTTCCTGGAAGAAAACAACTACGCCGGTTTCAGCGCTCACTTCGATGTATTCAAGGGTGACGGCCGTTTTGAGCAGATTCCCATGTATGCCGCTTCAAGGCTGATGGCTGAAGGGTATGGTTATGCTGCTGAAGGGGATACCAATACGGTAACCATGGTAGCAGCCGGTCACCGGATTCAGGAAAACGCGCATTTTACTGAAATGTATGCGATGGACTGGAAGCTAGGAAGCATGCTGATGAGTCATATGGGAGAAGGCAATTATATGATCGCACGCAGCGACCGGCCTATCCGTTTGGCGAACCGGGTACTGGGCATCGGAGATCTTGAAAATCCGCCTACCTGTGTATTTCAGGCACAGCCGGGTCCGGCCACCTTTGTATCGCTCGTACCTATTGAAGGCGAGTATTTCAGGCTGGTGGTTGCCTATGGTGAAATTCTGGACACACCGGTTGTTCCGTTCATTGAGATGCCTTATTTCCATTTCAAGCCTGAAACAGGAGTTAATGCATGCAACGACGGATGGCTCCGTTTTGGCGGCACGCATCATCAAACCCTCCACCTGGGTGATACACGGCGCAAATGGAGGATGTTATGCGAAATTCTGGGGATTGAATACGTTGAGGTGTAGATAAGCTGACTATTATGGAAAAATATGTGATAGGATTGGACTTCGGAACCGATTCGGTTCGTGCGGTTATTGTTGATGCCGGTAACGGGAAGGAGATTTCGAGTGCTGTTGCCTGGTATCCCAGATGGAAAAAGGGATTGTATTGCAATCCCTCTAAAAACCAGTACCGCCAGCATCCTCAGGATTATCTTGATTCCATGACTAAAGTTGTGCGTGATGCCGTTTCATCCGCACCTGAAGGCACGGCAGACAGGGTGGCTGGAATTTCATTCGACACTACCGGGTCCACCCCCGTTTTCATTAACCGCGAAGGTACTCCCCTCGCCCTGTTAACCGAATTCAGTGAGAATCCGAATGCAATGTTCATCCTTTGGAAAGATCATACCGGTATCGCCGAGGCGGCGGAAATCAACCACCTTTGCTCAAAGTGGCCGGTTGATTATTCCAAATATGAAGGTGGAATCTATTCCTCGGAATGGGTTTGGGCCAAAACCCTTCACGTACTCCGGGTTGATGAGGTTGTAAGAAATGCCGCCTATTCATGGGTGGAACATTGTGACTGGATGCCCGCTCTGCTGGCCGGAAAAACCAAACCTGAAGAGCTGGTCAGGAGCCGTTGTGCAGCCGGGCATAAAGCCATGTGGCACGAAGAATTTGATGGCCTGCCTTCAGAGGAATTCCTTACCGCTTTGGATCCACTGTTGACTCCTTTCCGTTCAAAACTGTTTTCACAAACATTTCCGGCCAATCACAAAGTAGGATACCTCACACCAGAATGGGCTGAAAAACTGGGACTTACCAACGAGGTCGCCATCGGGGCCGGAGCATTCGACGCCCATATGGGTGCCGTTGGCGGAGGAATTAAACCTTACTCACTGCTGCGGGTCATGGGTACTTCCACCTGCGATATGCTGGTTGCCCCCCACGACGAAATGAAAGGCAAGCTGGTTCGCGGAATTTGCGGACAGGTTGATGGTTCAATCGTACCCGGCATGATGGGTCTTGAAGCTGGTCAATCAGCTTTCGGGGATGTATTTGCCTGGTTCAGGAACCTGATCAGCTGGCCGTTACAATTTGTTACCGATCCGGTGGAACGTGAGAAAATAGGTGAAGAAATATTATCGAAACTATCGGAAAAAGCACTGGAACTACCTGATGATGAAACTATTCCGGTTGCTACCGATTGGTTTAACGGTCGCAGGACTCCTGATGCCGACCAAACCGTAACTGCCACCATTTCGGGCCTTACACTGGGTACCGATGCGCCCATGCTGTTTAAATCGCTGGTTGAGGCCACTGCATTCGGAAGCAGGGCGATAGCAGAACGGTTTATCGAAGAGGGTGTTCCGATCCGTGAAGTTATTGCAATTGGCGGGGTTGCAAAAAAATCACCGTTTGTTATGCAGATTCTTGCAGATGTGATGAATACTGAAATCAAAGTTGCCTCGGCCGATCAGGCTTGCGCGCTGGGTGCAGCCATGTTTGCCGCAACAGTAGCCGGAATATATTCAAATGTTGAGGATGCAATGGTTGCCATGGAACAGGGATACGATATTATATACCGTCCAAATCCCGACAAGGCGATTTTTTATGACAAAAAATATAGAAAATATAAGGAGCTTGCTGTTTAACCATTAAAAAAAGGACCCGATTGAATTTTATTTCAATCGATTGAAAAAACATTTTCTTGCTTGATAATCTCGAATTCGTATTATATTTGCTTAATGACTGATTTGAAACCTTAGTCAAAACCTTGTACTGAATCATCTGATTACTTGAAAAGTATAGACCTAAATACTATGTTTCATCATTATTGTTTAACCAAATACTAATTCCCTATGAGTAGTAAACTAAGCTTGAAGAAGTTTGGCACATTTATCGTGCTGGCTTTCTTTATGTTCGCAAGCGTTTATGCACAACAGCTCAAGGTAAGCGGGAGGGTGACGGATGCGTCGACCAATGAATCGCTGCCTGGAGTAAACGTTGCGGTGAAAGGATCAGGAACAGGTACATCCACTGACGGAAACGGAAGTTATTCCATTTCCGTGAACAAAGGAAGTACTCTGGTATTCTCATTCCTGGGTTATGCAGACCAGGAAATTGTGGTAGGTAACTCAACCTCAATCAGTGTTGCCCTTGAGCCACAGGCAACTGAATTGAATGAAGTTGTTGTTACCGCTTTAGGTATTCGCCGTGCCCAGAAGGCTCTCGGTTATGCCGTTAGTAAGATCGATGCAAAAGATATTACTAAAGTGGGTACTCCAAACTTCGGATCCGCCATGTACGGCAAGGCATCCGGGGTAAGGATCACATCAGCTCCGGGGGGTGCCACCAGTGCGGTGAACATCAACATCAGGGGTATGAACTCAATCAACTTCAGCAACCAGCCATTGATTATCGTTGACGGTATTCCAATCCGCAACGGTCAGGCCAACGATGCCGGTTATTGGGGCGACCAGAGAATCCGTGGAAACGGTCTGGTTGATATCAACCCGCAGGACATCGACAACCTGACAGTTCTGAAGGGAGCATCTGCATCCGCACTTTACGGATCGGAAGCTGCCAACGGTGTTGTGGTTATTACCACCAAAAAAGGTACACAAAGACAGGGTTTGGGTGTTGAAGCAAACTACACCTACCTGAGTGAAACTCCAGCCTTCCTACCTCCTTTCCAGAACGAATATGGTCCTGGTTATGATATGGGAACCAACATGGGCAGCTTTGGTGCTGATGAAGGCGGATGGCTTTATGAAACTGTTGAAGGACAGAGAATTCGTCGTCCAATCTATCGTGCCTATGCACAATTCGGACCAAAATTTGACGGTGAACCGGTTATCGGATGGGATGGAAAAATTCATCCTTATGTAGCTCAGCCCGACAACTGGAAAAACCTGTTCAGAACCGGCAGCAACTCCACTGCAAACGTTGCTGTTAACAAAGCCGGTGACTGGGGGAATGTACGTTTCTCATACACCCGTATGGATTATAAAGGTGTTCAGAGAGGCGGCGACCATAACAGGAACACTTTCAACCTGACCTCAACCCTTAACCTGCACAAAAACCTCAGGGTTGACCTTGGTGTTAACTACATCAACCAATTCACTCACAACCGTCCTTACCTGATCAGCCGTATCACCAACAACTATGGTGGTTTCCTCAGCAGGTTCGACGATGCCCAGTGGTATCTCGACAAGTATCAGACCAGCAAGGGATATTATTTCAGAATGCCGGGACAGCCCAGTGCAACACCTGATGAAAATATCAAGTATAATATGAGAGCTCAGGACCTCCTCGACTTTTTCTGGAGGACTCTCAGAACCTCAAACGATGAATGGCAGGATCGTTTAATCTCCAATGCAACCGCTACCTGGACCATCCTTCCCGGATTGAGCCTGAGAGGCAGGATTGCAAGTGATTTCACCACCATGCGTACTGAAAACCGGGATCCGAACTCGGTTCCCATCAGCCTTGGTAACTCTGGTAGTTTCAGCATGAACAGCACGATGTACTCAACTTTGTACAGCGACGCTATTCTATCTTATGACAAAAAACTGACCGAAGACTTCGGTCTGGTATTGAATGCCGGTTTCAACAGCAGAAGAGAGAAATATCAGGCTACAGGAGCATGGACCAATGATGGTTTGAGCACCGAGAACTGGTTTCACCTGAATGCTTCCGTTAACACAGGCAGGTCAAACGGTAGTGCTGATTACAGTGAACTTTTGAAGTATGCTTACTTCGGAACCGCTGCTTTCAGCTTCAAGGATTATGCATTTGTTGAATTCACAGGCCGTCAGGAGTCATCCTCCACACTGCCTCCCGGAAGCAACACATTCTTCTATCCTTCAGTAAACGGAAGTTTCATTTTCTCGGATGCATTCACAATGCCAAGTTTCCTTGACTACGGTAAAGTACGTGTTGGCTGGGGTATTGTAGGTAACGCACCACCGATGTATGCAGCAAACAATGCATTTAATCAGGGAACGGTTAACGGAATGGTATACAACACCGTTTCAGGCAGCTATGGTAACGACAAAATCAGACCGGAAGAAAAACATGAATTTGAGGCTGGTACTGAAATGAAGTTCTTCGGAAACCGTCTGGGTTTGGAAGCCAACTTCTACACAAACAGGATTGTTGACCAGATTCTTTGGTTATCAGTTCCATCAACTGTTGGTGCCAGCAGCATGCTGACCAACATTGGTGAACTGAAGAACCTCGGGGTTGAAGCTTCAATTTATGCAACTCCTGTACAGACAAAAGATTTCAGGTGGGATATCCGCACCAACTTTGCCAAAAACACTAACCAGGTTGTCAGCCTGATGGAAGGCGTTGACCGCCTGACCCATTCCAGCATTGATGCCGGTGCAGCACTGATCGTTTCAGAACCTGGCCAGCCGATGGGTGACATTCTTTGCTACCTGCCTAAAGTTGACGCCAGCGGAAACATGATCGTTGATCCGGTCGACGGAATGTATCAGATAGATTTTACCGAAATGAAAAAAGTAGGTAACGTAACTCCTGATATCGTTGGGGGTATTGGAAACTATGTTGAATACAAGAATTTCTTTGTTGACTTCACCATTGACTTCAACCTGGGTAGTCAGGTTGTTTCAATTGCCCGTCAGTATATGAAAGGTGCCGGTATGTTTGAAGAAACCCTGCAGTACAGGGATGCTGAACACGGTGGTGCTTCTTATTACATCGACGGAACCGGTAAAAAGATCGCTGCTGAAACAGCACCTTCGGGATCGACCCTTTTCCATGACGGTGTTATTCTTCCGGGAGTAAAACCTGACGGAACAAAGAACGATGTTATCGTTGACGCCGCGAATTATTACCTGAATACCTATACCTGGGGTGCAAACCCGGCATGGGGTATTCCTTACAGCCGTTATGATGATGCCGTAGTCGACAATAACTATGTTAAATTCAGAGAATTATCCATTGGATATACTCTGCCGCAAAGTCTTTCTAAAAAAGTAGGATGCAGCAATCTGAGAATTGCACTGGTTGGCAGCAACCTGTTCTACATCTATCGTACCATGAAAGAATTTGACGCTGAAACAAACCTTGGATCCAGCTGGGTAAACCAGGCTATTGTAAACGGATCAACAGCAGCTACCAGAAGCATTGGTTTCTCGATACGTGCAAGTTTCTAATAACGACATAAACATTTAGAAATATGAAAAAAAGAGTATATATAGTATTAGTGGCCGTTGCCTCTTTTGCGCTCATCTTCAACAGCTGCAAAAAAGACGATCTGGAAACATTATATCCTAATCCCGGCCAATCCTCTACTGCTTCTGTCGAGAATTTTCTCACGGGAGTGCTTACTAGCGGCAACCAGGTAATATTACCGTTGTACTGGAGGTTCTTTGTTGTTGAACAGCCCACATTGGGCCACTACACCCATACTATGGGATGGGTTAATTCCAAAGATCAGTTCATACCACCGGCAGCTGCCATGGACTGGAGATGGAATGCATTTTATGGAACCGTAACCCAGTTCAGGGTGATGGAAAGCCTTTATAACAAGCTCGAGGCATCCGCTCAGGAAGAGTACAAAATCTTCATGCTGGCTGCCAAGATCTTCTTCTACGATCAGACTCAGCAGACCGTTGACCTGTTTGGTGACATTCCGTGGACCGAAGCAGGAAAAGTCCGTCAGATTGGTAATCTGGATGAATCTTTGCCGGCATATGATGAAGCAAAGACCATTTACACTACCATGCTGGCTGACCTGAAGGTGATTGCAGATGAATTGTCGACCATTTCTGTTCCTGCATTCTATGCTGATCTGTTCAAGAAAAAGGATTATCTGAACCATGGTGATATCGTTATGTGGCAGAAGTATTGCAACTCACTTCGCCTGAGACTGTTGCTACGTGCTTCGGATGTTATTCCAACTGCTGAAATCGGTGAAATCCTGGGAAATCCAACAAAATACCCGGTTATTGAATCCAACTCCGATGCCACCATGCTTGACGAACCAGGTCCGGATCTTTGGGCCGGTGAAGAAATCAGGTCTGCAATGGAAACATGGGGACAGTATGACATTGCTCCCTATGCCATGGTTAAGAACATGCTCGACAATGCAGATCCACGCCTTGCCATCACTTTTGATCCTAACAAAAATGGTGAGTATGTTGGCATGAATCCATTGGAAAATGAATCTGTTCAAAGTCAGAAACTGGCCGATGGGTTGGTTGCCCGTTATGATACGGCAACCTTTACCCAGAACAATTACTTCCCCGGTTTTATCATGACAGCCGCTGAAGTAAGTTTCATGAAAGCAGAAGCCTATCTGAAGGGTTATGCCTCAGGTGATGCCAAAGCAGCTTATGAAACCGGTATTGACCAGTCGATCGACCTGTATTTCAATATTAACAGTACTGCTGATTTCAGGGCCGCTTCACCGCGTCCGACCGCAACCGAGATTTCTGCCTACAAAGCAGCTCCCGGAGTTTCCTGGGCAGCCAATACTGATAAGATTGCTCTGATTGCCACACAGAAATGGATTAACACCGGTTTGGCAGAAATGCCGCAGACCTGGGCCGAATACCGCAGACTGGACAAACCTTCGTTTGTACACCCTGAAGATGCGACCAGTCAGCAAAAAGTTCCGCCGGTACGCTGGTTATATCCTGTTACTGAGAAGGACCTTAACGGTGCAAATTACGATAAGGTAAAAGCACAGTCAGATCTGAACAACAAGGTTTTCTGGGATATCAAATAAGGATGTCGAAAATCTGAAAAACAAAAGGCCGGGGAAAAACCCCGGCCTTTTTGTTATGGTATCACCAACATTTCGCGGAGAAAGAGGGATTCGAACCCCCGGTGCCCTCGCAGGCACAACGGTTTTCAAGACCGCCGCGATCGACCACTCTGCCATTTCTCCGTGCTGCAAAAGTAGAAATCTTTCTGGAATTTACAATATCCATCTTAACAAACCCTCTGAAAGCCCCATATTCATTAACAAATCGTCCACAAAATGGAAAATCCTGAAACAACAATGAAATTTGGCAGAAATTCAAACTTTTTTTGCAAAAATATTGAAAAAAAAACCGGTGGAATTTGCTTAAGATCAATAATGGCCTAATTTTGTATGGCATTGCAACTATTCACTAACCCATAAAAACTATTTTTATGAACAAAGCACAATTAATCGACGCTATTGCAAAGGATGCAAATCTTACTAAAGCAGATGCCAAGAGGGCATTGGATGCATTTGTAAAAACCACCGCTACCACACTGAAAAGTGGCGGACGTGTTGCTCTGGTCGGTTTTGGGTCATTTTCAGTTTCCGCAAGGAACGCCCGTACCGGTCGTAATCCACAAACTGGTGCTCCGATTAAAATCGCCGCCAAAAAGGTGGTTAAATTCAAAGCTGGAACAGAACTTACCGGAAAAGTAAAATAACCGGGTTATCTTATTAACAGGGAGTGCTATGCACTCCCTTTTTTTTTACCATGAAGGCACTTATCGAATATCTTTCGCAATTCGCAACCGACCACAGATTTCAATTATTTAAAGATGTTGCTTCAAACCGAACGCGATATATAACGCCGGTACTGGAGAATATCTTTCAGCCCCAGAATGCAAGTGCAGTGCTGCGCACCTGCGATTGTCTGGGTATTCAGGATGTCCATATCATTGAAGAAAGAAACCGTTATAAGTTAAATCCCGATGTAGAACTGGGGTCTGCTCAATGGCTTAACCTCATCCGCTACAATCAGCCGGAAGGCAATACGGAAGCGGCCATTAAGAGTTTAAAAGCCAGCGGTTACAGGATTGTGGCCACTACTCCCCATACCAAGGACGTTTCGCTGGATGATCTCGACTTATCGCGCGGGAAAATTGCCCTTCTGTTTGGAACGGAATTAAAAGGACTTACCCGGGAAGCCCTCGATTTGTCGGACGAGTTCGTAAGGATTCCCATGAGCGGTTTTACTGAAAGCTTCAATATATCAGTATCCTTTGCAATAATGGCATATTCGCTTATCCGCGACCTGAAAAACTCAACCCTCTCCTGGAAAATAAATGAGGAGGAACAGGATGCACTGGTATTGGATTGGTTACGAAAAAGCATAAAGTATTCGGATCAACTCGAAAAAAGGTTTATATTTGATAATCAAAACAAAGACGTATGGCCATCAAACCTATGAATTGCATTATCATCGAAGATTACGATGAATCGCGCAAGCTGGTGGAAATCTTTGTGCAAAAGACCAGGATGCTAAACCTGATCGGATCATACGGCAGCGCCGTTGAAGCCATTAATGACCAAAGCCTTACCGTTACAGCCGACCTTGTACTGCTTGACATTGAGCTCCCTGAAATGTCGGGAATGGAATATTTGCGTACGCTGGAAGCGAAACCAGTTGTCATCATTTTATCTGCTCAGGAGAAATACGCTCTGGAAGCTTTTCAATATGATGTAACCGATTATATTTTAAAGCCGATTACTTATGCCCGGTTCTATAAGGCCGTATCAAAAGCATATTCGCACTGGCGCCGGCAGCACAATGTTCAGAAAATCCAGAACGATATTTTTGTTAAAAAAGGACATAGTCTTATTAAACTGAGCTATGACGAAATCGTCTGGATTGAATCCCTGGAAAATTACGTACTCGTAATTACCCTGAAAGAAAAGCTCGCAGTGCATTTCACTCTGAAGGCCATTCTGGTAAAACTGCCACCTGATCAATTCCTGCAAGTGCATCGTTCGCATATCGTAAATCTGAATAAAATAGAAACGATAAAGAGAAACAGTTTGATTATCAAAGATCAGACACTTGAACAGGAAGTTCCGGTAGGCAAATCATACCGGGATCAATTGCTCGCCAGCCTTAACCTGATGTCGCACTGACACCATGGAAGGGTCGAAGGAATTATTTCTTAAGTACTTAGGCCAGACCTCACCCTACCCGCTCGGTCTGGAAGTTTCCAGAGCTGAAGGATGTTATCTCTATGATCCATCGGGGAAAAAATATCTCGACCTGATCAGCGGATTTTCAGTGTGCAACCTTGGTCATTCCAATCCCCGGATCATCAATGCCATTCGTGAACAGGCCGGTTTGTACCTTCACACCATGGTATACGGCGAACTCATCCAATCGCCGCAGGTTAAGTTTGCCAGGGAGCTGATTCTTAATCTTCCTGACCAATTGGATCAGGTGTATTTTGTCAATTCGGGATCTGAAGCCGTTGAAGGAGCCCTAAAACTGGCAAAGCGTTTTACCGGGAGGCATGAGCTGGTTTGCTTCTCCAATGCCTATCACGGCAGCACCCATGGAGCACTTAGCGTAATGGGGAATGAAACATACAAAACAGCTTTCCGTCCGCTTGTTCCTTCAGTAAGAATTTTGGAATTCAACAACATTGACTCGCTCAATACCATTTCAAGGGCGACTGCAGCCGTAATAATCGAGCCAATTCAGGCTGAAGCAGGAATTTATGCCGGAGATGTCAACTTCATAAAAGCCCTCTCAAATCGATGCAGGGAGGTTGGCACACTTCTCCTTTTTGATGAAATTCAAACCGGTTTTGGCCGTACCGGAACCTTGTTTACATTTGAACAATATGGCGTAGTACCTGATATTCTGATACTTGCAAAAGCACTTGGAGGAGGCATGCCGTTAGGCGCCTTTATTGCCTCCTCACAAATCATGAACACCCTGACGCATGACCCTGCTCTGGGACATATCACCACTTTTGGCGGTCATCCTGTATGCTGTGCTGCAGGGTTCGCAGCTCTGGAGATTATCCTGGAACAGAAACTGTATACGCGTGCATTGGATATAGAAAAGATTGTCAGGGAAAACCTGAAACATCAGAGCATTCTTGAAATCCGGGGAAAAGGATTATTGCTGGCTGCCCGGTTGGATTCCCCGGAGCGGGTAAACCAGTTCTTTAATCTGAGTCTGGAAAACGGATTGCTGTTCGATTATTTCCTTTTCTGCAAGGACAGCATCCGGATTGCACCGCCGCTGGTAATGTCGGATGACGAAGCGCTGGATATGTGCGCACGTGTGATCCGCACCCTGGATCAAACCGGCCAGTGACCTATTTGACTTCAAAATCAAGAAGTACCTGACCTTCAACATCCGCAACCAGATGATCGCCCGGCTTAACCGGTCCCACACCTGCAGGAGTACCGGTAAAGATAAGGTCGCCCATCTGAAGGGTAAAAAACCGTGATGCATAAGCAATCAGGTATTCAAAAGAAAAAATCATCGCTGAGGTATTCCCGGTCTGCACCTGTTTATCATTGATATTGAGTCCGAATTTCAGCTGATGAACATCCGGGAAGTTCGTTTTCGGAACGAAAATTCCTACAGGAGCCGAGTTATCAAATGCCTTGGCTGTTTCCCATGGCAGACCCTTCTCCTTTGATTTTTGCTGGATATCCCGGGCAGTAAAATCGATTCCTACCGTCAACTCCTCATAATACCGGCTGGCAAAACTCTCCTGGATATTTTTTCCGACCCGGCAGATTTTGATTACGATTTCAAGTTCATGATGCACATCCGTTGAAAAATCAGGATAAAAAAACGGTTTGTTCCCCTTTACCAGAGCCGTGTCCGGCTTCATAAACACAATGGGTTCAACAGGTACCGCATTATTCAGCTCCCGGGCATGTTCGCCGTAATTCCGTCCTATGCCAATGATTTTCATGATCTGGATTCTTTAAGCTTATCGTGAATTTTGGTAATGATCTTTTTCGTGTAGTCCGTAAAATCGCCCCTCATCATCCAGCTGTAATAGTTTGGATCGTCGTGTCCAAAAACATCCAAAACCTTTTTCCCCTTGTGTTTCCCGAAATTGAATTCTTCCTCACCGGCATCGTTAAATTTAATACGGCCGGCAAAATCAGCAAACCTGCTTCCCTGCCCGATCATGGAAAGTGAATCCACCGTTCTTCCGAGGTCATTATATCTTTCAAGCTGCGACTGTAATATTTCCCAGGTGGCTTCAACATCTGCCAGTGCGGAATGGGCATTCAGCAACTCCTTGTTGCAATAGAATTTATAGGCAGCAGCCAGGTTTCGTGGTTCCTTCATGAAAAATATCGACTGAACATCAACGAACTTATTCTCCTTCAGGTCGATCTCGAATTTCACCCGTGCAAATTCCTCCGCGAGCATGGGAATATCGAATTTATCGGAATTGTATCCTCCGAGATCACATCCTTCAATGATAGATGCCACTTCACCTGCTATTTGTTCAAATGTCGGGCAATCAGCCACAGCCTCATTGGAAATGCCATGGATATTTATGACTTCCTGCGGGATTTTCATTTGCGGGTTCACGCGGAAAGTTTTGGAGAACTTTTCACCATGCTCGGTAACTTTGAGCAAGGCCAACTCTACGATCCGGTCGGTTCCGACATTCAGGCCCGTGGATTCGATATCGAGAAAAACAATGGGACGAATCAGTTCAATATTGATAAACGGGAAGCCGGCCTGGTCCTGGTTGTGTTCAGTTTTTTTTGTCATGGGAGATAAAAAAAACCCCGCCGGAGCGGGGTGGTATTTTTAGGTATTGATCATCATGGGCATCAGAAGCATCAGAAGGTTCTCATCCTCTGATTCCTCCTCCTTGGGTAACAGAATTCCTGCGCGGGTGGGATCGGCCAGTTCAGCCACCACCTCTTCCCCGACAATATTGCTCAGAATATCGATCAGGAACAGTGATTTAAAACCGATTTCCATATGATCGCCGCCATACTGGCAATTGAGTTTTTCAACAGCGGAAATCGAATAATCTATGTCTTGCGCAGAAACAACCAGCTGATTTGAATTAAGCTGAAGTTTTACCAGGTTGCTGGCCTGATTGGAATAAACGGAAACCCTTCTTAATGTATTAAGGAACAGCACCCTGTTGATATAAACCTTATTGGGGTTATTTTTCGGGATCACTGATTCATAGGCGGGATAATTTCCTTCAACCAGCCGGCAGATCAATTTATACTCCGACAGAGTAAAAATCGCGTTTTTCTCATCGAATGCCAGATGAACTTCATTTTCCTCACGCGGAAGGATATTTTTCAGCAGGTTAGCCGGTTTTTTCGGTAGGATGAAGGAAGAATCCTTTTCACTTCTGATATCAGTTCTTCTGTATCTGACCAGTTTGTGGGCATCTGAGGATACAAAGGTTACATGATCTTCGCGCAGTTCAATCAGAATGCCGTTCATTACAGGCCTCAGTTCATCATCGGCTGTTGCAAACAGGGTGCGGTTTATCCCTTTATTCAGCGAATCGGCGGGAAATGAAACCTCAGTGATCCGGTCTTCCTTCAAACCCTGGAGCACCGGAAAATCGATTCCCGGCTTTCCGACAATACTGAATTTACCGTTCTCCGATACGATATCGATACCTAATGAATCCAGGTTCACGTCGAATGTGAGAGGCTGCTCCGGGAATTCCTTTAAGGTATCAATCAATATTTTGGCAGGAATTGCTATCGAACCATCGCCATCGGAATTCTCAATCGTCAGACTGGTAATCATGGTGGTTTCAAGGTCGGAAGCTGTAACCACTAAAACACTGTTACTCAACTGAAACAAAAAATTATCCAGAATTGGCAGGGTATTTTTTGTACTGATCACACGGCTAATAGCTTGAAGATGTGATAACAGATCGGTGCTGGAGATAATAAACTTCATAATGCTTTCCTGTTTAACAATCAATTTGGTCGTTTTGCCCTCTAAAATTAGTAAAAACCCCTTGATAAGAAGCGGTGTAAGAACTAAATTATAAACAACTTATTCTCATCTCGCCGGTATGACAAAATTATTGGAGTTGGCGAATAAGGAATTAAAAACATAATATTGAACCACTACCCATGATTTTTCATCAATCAGGGCCCACAGACGTTCATCATCCCAGATCAGCGGATTGCCTTCAGGATCGAGTTTTCCGTTTGACGGCCGCTTCCAGGCGGTCAGTTTGCGAACGTTTCCGGCATGATCCTCCAGGATAAGAATCCGGTAAGGGGTAGCTGCCAGCAGTGAATCCTTGATTCTCGCCGGGGTACTGTCGCCGAAGAATTCGAAATTTACTTTTTCAAACTGGCTGATGTAGAACCTGACTCCCACAGTGTCGAGGGTACCCGGCATGGGTGCACCTTCCGGGGTAGTCAGCGAATACTTGTTATCGCCCGAACTCAGCAAGCGGAAGGATGCCTGGGGATTCTCCGGATTCACAATTGTTACAGCCTTGATATCGTTAAAGTTATATCTGAAAATCTCAGTTGATTTCCAGCTGATTTCATCTACAAAAAATCGCGTACTCAAATAACCTACGAATCCTGGGATATGCACAACAAAGGGAACTGACGAACCCTCGAGCATCATGAAGGTTCCCATCTGATCTTGTGTGGGTCCGCCTACATATATGGTTTTCAAGACTTTGTTTTTCCTGTATACTTCAACCTTGGTATTGCGGGTGGCAAGCATACGTACTGCATTGTCGAGCATGGAGGCTGAAACCGGCGATTTTACGCGTATGCGGTTAAGCGTTTTCAGCAGATTGTCGATCGCATCGGGCCTTACCCGGTATTTGTCATTAACCATCCAGTGATCACCAACACGGGTTAAGGTAACCTGTTGATTATCCTTTCGTACCATAAATATCCGGTCAACGGAAGCGGTATCCTCAACAGCAAAATCGCGCAGTTCACGCTTAATGCTGCTGTTGCTGTTCCGGGATACCAGAATGACCGCTGCAATGCCCAGGATTATTATCAGTCCGATTACAACTCTGTATTTCTTCATATTATTTCGAATACTTTCGTTTACGTATTAACATATAGGCGATGCCTAAAACTGCAATGATGAGCACCGGGAAGCCCACATTAAACAGGCTCCAGAAGCTTCGCTCGCTAAGTATCTTTGCCCGGTCGAGCATTCGCACCTTTACCTCCCGGTTACGGAGCGCCATCACACCGGAATCATCGAGCAGGTAATTCACACAATTCAGGAGAAACTCACGGTTGCCAAAAGTAGTTTTCGTAGCCTGATCATAACCCAGCGGCTGTGTAAGGTATTTTCCTTCTTTTATCGTAACCACGTTCCTTGCGCAATCTCCATCGGAAACCACAATCATTTTGGTGGGAACAGCACTTTTATCGAACACTTTAAAGGCGCTGTTACTGATAAAATCAGCCATCAGCCGGTTCTTGTAATGACTTGTAAATTCACCTTCCATCATAACGGCTACAGGCATATGCTGCATGGAGAATTTTGAAGGATCAAGTTTCTCGGCAAAGATATCGGTGGAAACACGGATCGGAGAACGTACGATGCGGCTTTGATCGGAGGATGCAAGAATAACCGATTTATGAACCTTCGGATCTTCACCCACCGTATCTATCGGACTCACAAAATCAAATTTAACAGGATTGATATTCCGTGAGATCAGATTATCCTGCCGTCCCTCAATGAGCGGGAAGAATGGAAAGAAAGCCAGTTTCCACTTGGGCTGCTCTGCACCTTCAGGCGCAACATTCACCGGCATCAGGGCACATTGAAAATCCTGAACCAGGCTGGAATTAATACGGGCTCCATAAGAATAGATAATATCACCCAGGTTAACCACGCTGTTGATCTCCCCCATGGTTTCGTTGGCAGATGCGAGCGGTGCCATATCAACCTTAACAGCATCCACCAGCCATAAAACCTTGCCTCCGCGCATGATATACTGGTCGATGATAAACTTGTCCTTCTCAGAGTATTTCGTTTTGGGATCGGCGATAACAATTGCCTGACACGCGTCCAGGGCATTTAGTTTTTCAGCGATCTCAATTCGCTTGACGATATAAAAATCACCAACCGCCCGGGCAAACCGGGCTACCTGGTATTGATCGAGTTCGCCATGGCCTTCAATAAACCCAACGGTTGGGGTATTCTCCCTTGAAACCGTTCGGATACCTGAAATGAATTCATATTCAAGGGTTTCTATTGAGTTGTTAATACTGGCGTCACTGATGTTTCCGGTGAGGCTACCCTGATAAAAATTAACCAGCCTTTCGTATTCCTGACCATGCTGACGATAGGTCATCACTGCTCCCGGAAATACTATTTGGACCGTATTGGATCCATCGGTTTGCTGCGATTGAACATTTAAATACTGGAGGCCGTCTTTCGCCAGGGCATCGTATACCTCCCGGCGGGTTTTCTGATCGGGGCTTTCGGAAGGATTGACAAACTCAAATTCGATGTTGTTTTTACCATAAACCTTAAACTCGTCGAGCAGTTCCCGGGTGGCCTTCTGCAAACGGCGGAAACCTGCGGGCAGGTTTTCATCGCCCAGGTATACCTTAATATATACAACGTCTTTTAATTCTTTCAGATACTCTTTGGTACCTTTTGAAACGGTATAGCGCCTTTCCTGGGTGAGGTCGAAACGATGATTCACGTAATTGCCGACCAGGTTGACTAAAGCTACCACGATCAGTAATAGCATCAACTCGAGGATATTCTGCCTTTTTACTTTTTTCTTGTCCATGATTTTACCTCCTACCATTTACGGCTTTCCAGAACAATTTTTGTAAAAAGAATGAACACGGCAATCACGGATCCAAAATACAGAACATCACGTGTATCGATCACACCGCGGGCGAGTGAGTTATAATGAAATGAGATTCCCAGTCCGGCAATAAAATTCTCCAATCCGCCTGAAAAGCCCAGTTTCGAGATATATTGAAATCCGAGAAACAGGGCAAAACAACCGGTTACTCCGAGTATAAAAGAAACGATCTGATTTTCAGTGATTGAGGAAGTAAACAGGCCGATGGCAACATATACTCCGGCGAGAAAGAACAGTCCGATAAACGATCCCCAAAACCCCCCGGTATCCAGGTTACCCCGCGGACTTCCGAGCCACATCACGGAAAAGAAATAGACCAGGGTGGGAAGTATTGACAGCAACACCAGCAACACTCCTGCGAGGTATTTCGACAGAATTATTTTAAGATCACTTAACGGGCGGCTGAGAAGAAGTTCAAGCGTGCCGGACCGCTTTTCATCCGAGAAAAGCCGCATCGTGACTGCGGGAACCAGAAACAGAAACAGCCATGGAGCCAGAATAAACATGGGATCCAGGCTCGAATACCCTGATTCGAGGACATTGAATTCACCGGGGAACACCCACAGGAAAAGCCCGTTAAGCACCAGAAATACGATGATAACGATGTATCCGGTAAGTGAACTAAAGAAACCGTTTATCTCACGTTTCAGCAAGGTTAACATAAAAATGCCTTTTTTAGAGAGTTACAAATGTAGAAAAAAAAAGAAACCATCAGGGTTCCATTGCCATGCGGCAAACGATTGCAGCGGCGGTTGCCGAGGCTTCAGTGTTACCGATTTTCACCTCCAGTTCGCGGTATCCGTCGATAATCTGTTGCCTGCTCCTGCCATTGGGGAGGATTTTTCTCAGACTGCTTTTAATGTTGGCGGCTGTACATCTGTGTTGAATAAGTTCATCAATGCAAGATCTGTTGAGAATGAGGTTAACAAGGGATATATATTTGATTTTAATCAGAAAACGGGCGATCAGGTAAGACACTGGTGCAGTTTTGTAACAAACAACCTGAGGAATTCCCAGCAAAGCGGTTTCCAGCGTGGCCGTACCGGAAGTAACCAGAGCAGCCGTGGAAATCCTCAGTAATTCCAGGGTTTTCCCATACAACACCTGCACCTCAGATTTTCCGGACATCTCCCGATAAAAGGATTCCGGAAAATTAGCATGCCCGGCAATAACAAATTGATATTCTTTAAATTGAGCAGATGCATCCATCATAACCGGTAACATCTTGGCAATTTCCTGCCGGCGGCTGCCCGGAAGCAAGGCAATTACCGGTTTGGTTCCCAATCCAAGCGCTTTCTTTATGGTTTCCACATCGGTATCCCTCACCGGCAAAACATAATCCCTTACCGGATTTCCGACATATTGGGATCGGACTCCATAACCTTTAAGAAACTCCGTTTCAAAGGGCAGTATGCACAATGAAATATCACTGTATCGGGCGAGTTTCTTTGCCCGGGAAGGCATCCAGGCCCATACTTTAGGCGTAATATAATAGGCTGATCTGAAATGATGCTCTTTTAGCCAACTGATCAAACGCAGGTTGAATCCGCCATAATCGATAGGGATAACCATATCGGGGTTAAAGCCGGCTATTGCCTTTTTGCATACAGAAAAATTCTCACGTATTCTGAATGCCTTAATTATTAACTGCGTAAAGCCCATAAAGGCCATATCGCGGATATGGATGATTGCTTTTCCCCCTACCCTTTCCATAAGATCACCACCCAGGAACCGAAAATCAGCATTCGGATCGATTTTCAGAATCGATCTCATGAGCATGGATCCATGCTGATCGCCTGATGGCTCCCCGGCAATCAGAAAGTATTTCATTTTATGCTAATAAGTACTTTTAAAAGAACCGTATACATAATACCGTAAAGGTAAAGAGGAAAGTCGCAAGCAGAACACCCCGGGCTGATTTAAGCAGGTTTCGCCGGATAAACAGGAAAAAGACCAATAAATCAGGCAAAACTGCCAATGAAATAATATGAGTCAGTATTCCGAGGTTTTTATAAACCGCAAAAAAATCGCGAACACTAAGATCGCTGTAACGTACAAAATAATAACAGGTTAGGGCAATTACCGGGAAAATGATACCCGCCGCCAATCCGATCCAGAGGTTGTTCAGTTTATTGATATCCATTGGAATAGAATCAGAAACCCCACAATTTCAAGGCTTCCAGGGCCGCATAATCCGTAACGTCAACGCTAACCGGAACAATTGCCCCGTAGTTGTGGGAAAGGGCCCATTCATCGGTATCTTCCGCACAGGGCTCTTCATTGCTAAATTCACCCGTGAGCCAGAAATAATCATGTCCCTGTGGATCGGTCCTTTTATCGAATTCTTCCTTCCAAACACCGATGGTTTGCCGGCAAACCCTGATCCCCTTGCACGCATCAGGTGAAATTTTTGGAAAATTGATATTCAGGCATGTACCTGTAGGAAGTCCGGTTTCCAGAATTTTCTGAATGACCGGCCGGGCATATTTCACGGCCAGGCTAAAATCAGCATCCGGTGAATGATCATCAACGGAGAATGCGACCGCCGGGATTCCATTCATGCAGGCTTCTATTGCAGCTGCAACTGTTCCCGAATAAAACAGGCTGACTGATGCATTCGATCCGTGATTGATCCCCGACAGAACCAGATCAGGTTTACGGTCCAATATCTGGTTCAGGGCAATTTTCACGCAGTCGGCCGGGGTTCCGGAGCAGGCATATGCCATAAATCCGTTATGCATGGCCGACGACTTCAGGCGGATCGGATGATTCAGGGTAACGGCATGAGACATACCGGACTGGCCGCTAACAGGCGCTACCACAACCACTTCACCAAATTCACCGGCTAGGTGCGAAAGTTCCGTAATTCCACGGGCACGATAACCATCATCATTACAAACCAGTATCAGGGGTCTTTTAGTCATATCAAAAATTTAACGCCACAAAAATAGGAAACAGAAACAGAATGGCATCATTTAAAATACCAATCAACCGGTTCAAACAGGGATTTGTCGGGATCAACCATTTTTGGGCGGAGCTTCAATATTTTTTTCACGTAACGGAAGCTCCCGGGTGAAGAAGAAAATATCTGCTTCAGGTACGGTAAACTCTGACCGGGATCCTCATCTGCCGAACAATTCTGTATGGAGATGGCTACTCTGCGGATCAACGCCTTGCGGGATACGGTATGATCAGGGCTCTTTTTTATAAATAGATCGACCGCCCTAAGGTAGATCAGCCATGGGTTCGATTGCTCCTCATGGGGTGCATTGACAAAATGGGTAAAAGGGGTAAAACAGCCCTCCCTGAGATCAGGTAGCAGGTCACGGAAATCATCCATCAATTGAAAAACCAATCCGGTTTCCAACACATCATTGGTCAGCTTGGGTGACAAATCTGTACCTGAAAACCAGCAACTTATAAAACGGGTGAACGCCGCTTTCAGTAAAACAGGAACATAAATTCCTGGTAAAGAGATTTCAGTCCCCGTTTCCTTTTGCATGTCCTCCATCTGTGCAAAATGGAGACAATAGCTATATTTTACTAATTCCTTAAGCTTATCCGGGGGGAAAAGTGAATACAATTCCTGAAGTGCCCTTTTTATGGCAGCAACCGTTTTGTGCTCACTGAGACTGTCGGGCATGTCAAAATCGCCACCTATCCAATGGTCCATCAACCTTAAAACCTCACGTTTGCCGGCTGGGGTAAGATGATTTGCCGAGTCCAGTATGTCGTCGACCAACGGATGAAGAAGACCAAAAAAGTATCCGCTTTTCAGTGCAATTTCAAGCCGGTGCTTAGCCTCTTCCACTGGTGTATCCGAGTTAAGATCTGTCAGGGTATACAGGAACACCCCTGCAATAACACGAAAGATTTTTCCGATACCACCTTTGGCCAGAATATCTGAGGGAATAACCCCGGCAGCCTCGCGCATCTTTTTGGGGATCCATTCGTTCAGAACCGGATTCACATCATCCCATGGGGTAGCGATCCGGCTAACCATTTCCCTGATTACCTCATCAAAAGTGAGATCAGATCCCGGATTCCAGGGTTTGATCATTTTTTTCCGGTTTTTTTGCATAAAACCCAGGAGGTAGCTGCTGTAATTCCGGAGTTTTACATCCTGCCGCCTTTCCCTGATGAAGAAAAACCGGATCAGCTTCAGGGTTTCACGTTCCACATCCGTACGGAAAATTTTTAGCACGAGCAATCGCCGGTATTCAGCCCGCAATGCCCTGATCATAAGCCTTTCACTATTTTTTATTTCGACGGGGTCCTGAAAATTTTCAAGGAGATAGCTCTCCGCTTTTAAGGTGAACTGCCGGTAGTCAGCCAGGGCTTCGTAGTATAGATCAGGTTTCCTTTGCGCGTCAGTCATGAAAAAAATTTCTGAAAATTATAAAAACCATTCGAAGAAGAAAATCAGAAGCAATTCGAATCCAATTATCTTCGCAGCTGAAAAGATCATGAGGTTCAACAATAACACAATAATTACGTGCCTGTTCTTCTGTCTGATAGTTTTGACTATCAGCGGGTGCAGCGAGGATATTCAGGTAATTGAGCCGGGCAGCCCGGTTCCGGTTGTGTATGCCGTATTTGATGTTAACCAGTCGGTTCATTACGTTAAAGTATCAAAAACATTCGTGGGGGAATCGGATCCCTATACGCTCGCGAAGAACCATGATCAGATTTTTTACCCCGATGCGAAAGTCTTTGTAGCCGACATCAATGGCAACGGCCATGTCCAGTTTAGCCTGGTCACTGATATTCCACGGCTTCCCGGATCCTTTCCGGAACTCCCGAACGAAGTTTTTGAACTCAGGCAGAAATTAAATCCGGGAGATTACCGCCTGACGGTAATTCTACCCTCAGAAAAAGACACCCTTACCGCACTATTTTCATTTATCAACACTTTCAGGGTCATTACCCCAAAAGCTGGATTCAAAAGATTTTATCTGTATGAAGATCCCATGCTGTTTTCCTGGTATGCAGATCCTGCAGCAGGCCTGTATGAGATCAGCCTGAGCCTGACCTATGAAGAATGGATGAAAACGGGCACCATGCAATCCCATATCGCCACTTTTACCAGGCAGATCAAGCCATCTGACCTTGAATCTGAAAAAGACTATTTCAATTACCGGTTCTATTCCGATTCATTTTTTGCTCATCTGGGTACCAGCATTGCGCTGAATCCTGCAGTCGATTACCGGAAACCAGTCGGACTGGAACTGCTGATAACAGCTGCGGACACTACTCTGGCGAGATATCTCAACTGGTTCAATCTTGAAATTGACGACAAGGTAAATCCCAACGGAAATGTTACCGGAGCCATTGGTGTAGCCGGAACCAAATATTCCGTACCCTATCCGGGACTGATACTCTCAGGAAGGTCGCAGGATTCACTGGTTCGGGGACGGTATACTAAAAAGCTCGATTTCGTGAACAATCCGGATTGGTAGGATTTTATATCTTTAATTATGAATCAGACTAAAAATCCCGAGCAGGTTCATCCGGCAACCTGGATTCCGACTTTGTACTTTGCCATGGGATTGCCATTTGTGGCCATTGCCACAGCATCCGCCCTGATGTTTAAGAATCTGGGAATTTCGGATAGCCGGATAGCTTTCTGGACCTCACTGATCATGCTCCCCTGGACCCTGAAACCCTTATGGGGACCTTTTCTGGAGATGTTTAAAACAAAGAAACATTTCGTAATCATAACCCAGTTCCTCACTGGGATAACCTTTTGCCTGGTGGCCCTTTCATTGCCCCTGCATGATTTTTTCAAATACGCGATTGCCTTGTTGGCAATCATTGCATTCAGCGGGTCAACGCATGACATTGCGGCTGACGGCATTTACCTGAATGTTTTATCCACTAACCTGCAGGCCAGGTACATCGGATGGCAAGGTGCCTTTTATAACATTGCAAAAATCCTGACCGGAGGGGCGATTGTTTATCTGGCCGGACAGCTCGAAATAAGTTTCGGAGTGGTAAAAGCCTGGATGGTTGTGATGGGGGTATATGGGATCATCATGATATCACTCGGGTTTTATCATGTACGGAAACTCCCGTCGGGAGGCAAGGCCAAAGACGTTCAAACCCTGGATGAGGGATTAAAAACACTTTGGGATGTAATCAAAACCTTTTTTGAAAAGAAGAGCATCTTATGGCTGATCCTGTTTATCATTTTTTACCGGTTTGCTGAAGGGCATGCGATAAAAATTGCCCCCCTGTTTTTCAAAGCTGCCCGTGAGCAGGGTGGATTGGGATTGACCACCTCCCAGATAGGGCTGGTTTACGGAATCTTTGGAGCCATGGCTTTCGTTGCGGGGTCAATATCAGCCGGGTATTTTGTTGCACGGCGAGGCCTGAGAAAAACCCTGTTTATCCTTTGCTGCTTTTTCAATATTCCCTTTGCCGTGTATGCCTTTCTGGCAATAACCCAACCTGCCAGTCTGGTAATCATAGGCTCAGCAGTAGTTCTGGAATATTTCGGATACGGGTTTGGATTCGTTGGACTGATGCTTTTCATGATGC
Organism: uncultured Bacteroidota bacterium; assembly: GCA_942493265.1. Taxonomy (GTDB): domain Bacteria; phylum Bacteroidota; class Bacteroidia; order Bacteroidales; family UBA12481; genus UBA12481. The sequence continues at coordinate 3,346,359 of OW818688.1, read as the reverse complement.
AGCAGGTAGCGCCCGGAAAATATAAGATGGCCCATTACGCTTTTGCCACCGGTATCATGAACCTTGGATTTATGATCCCATCCATGCTGAGTGGGTTTATCAGTGACCGGCTGGGATATAAAATCTTTTTTATCTGGGTTCTGATCGCCACTATCCCTTCGTTTCTAGTATCTTTTTTCGTTCCATTCAACAATCCGCAGAATGACGAGCAAAGCATTAAATAACAACGTATTATGAATAGTACCACACCAATGCCCTGGGAACAGCGGCCACCAGGGTCAACCGAAATCATCTGGCGGTATTCCAGGAATCCGATCATCAGCCGTTACGCCATTCCGGGCTCCAACAGCATTTTCAATAGTGCTGTGGTTCCATATAAAGATGGGTTTGCCGGGGTATTCCGGTGCGATAACAAAGCTGTGCAGATGAATATTTTTGCCGGATTCAGCAAGGATGGAATCAACTGGGACATCAACCATGAGCCCATCCTGATGAAGGCTGGCAATACGGATGAACTTCATTCGGAATACAAATACGATCCGAGGGTTACGTTTATTGAAGACAGATATTGGGTGACCTGGTGCAACGGGTATCACGGACCCACTATTGGTATTGCCTATACCTTTGATTTCCAGGACTTTTTTCAATGCGAGAATGCCTTCCTGCCATTTAATCGTAATGGCGTATTATTTCCTCAGAAGATCGGCGGAAAATTTGCCATGCTCAGCCGGCCCAGTGACAACGGGCATACTCCATTCGGTGATATCTATATCAGTTATAGTCCTGACATGAAATACTGGGGTGAGCACCGGGTAGTCATGAAGGTAACTCCATTTCCCGAAAGTGCCTGGCAGTGTACCAAGATCGGAGCCGGGCCCGTACCGATCCTCACGGATGAGGGATGGCTGCTCTTTTACCACGGGGTGATCAATACCTGCAATGGTTTCAGATATTCGATGGGAGCTGCGGTTCTGGATATTGACCGGCCTGATAAGGTACTCTACCGTACCAAACCCTATTTGCTCGCACCGGCTGAGTTATATGAATTGACGGGGGATGTGCCCAATGTGGTATTTCCGTGCGCAGCCCTGATGGATGAGGACGGTAAGATTGCCATTTATTACGGCGCGGCAGATACCGTTACCTGCCTATCTTTTGGTTATCGCGATGAAATACTGAAGTTTATAAAGGAGAACTCATTATAGTGGAATAAAAAAAAGCGGCCTGTAATGGCCGCTTTTTTTAGTTGTAAGTCAGAACATCTATTTCTCGATGTGGCTTGGGATTGATTCTCCGCCGATAGCTTTCCCGGCTTTAAACATTGGTGGCAGCGGTGCACCGGTGAAATGAGAGATTATTCGAGGTAAGAGCACCTCCATATCCGGATTGTTGTAAACAAATTTATACTGGTGTTCCAGCGGCTGACCGGTTAACATCATCCACCCGCTGCCTATGGCGGTTTCCAGCAAGGTTGGACCTACAGAACCCTCGCAATATATGATCGATCCGGCCGGCAAATTGGTAAAATACTCATGGCTGGCAAAATTATGGTCCATGGGAGATGGAATTCCGGCAACCAATGGCAGTGACGGATCCGGGATAAAATTAAAATTTTCGTACATTGGATTCAGGGTGATAGCACCAGGAAGGACAATTCCGGCAGCTATCATTGATCCCATGTGCCATCCCAAATCGCAGGCTTCCCACAGCAAATGCCCTCCCATATTGATAAAAGCCTCAAATTTCATTGCATTTGCGGCATAATCATCATAGAATGTCTGATCCTGGTCATTGCTGATAATGACCAGATCAATACTGGGACTCAAAACAACCGATGCCATATCGGCTGATGTCAGTATTTCAAATTGCATATGTCCGGGTCCGGCTGTTATACCCAGTGTGGCAAACACATCCAGTTGTGCATCATTTGTGAGTTCAGGATCCGTCTCATATTCCCAGGGGATATAATTCCTGAACACCACGATATGATCAGGAATGCACTCCTTCAGGCAGAATTCGGTGTACCAGCCCCAGTTTGGCTTGGCAAATTCATAATCACCTTTTAACCAGGCTGTTTCATTGATAATAACATCACCTTTCAGCATGGTCAATTTAGCATGGCCTGCGATGGTCAGGCATTCTCCAAAGTCCGAAAGACTCTCGAGCGGGATGACAAAAGTGTAGGAAGTCACATAAGGATCAAAACACATTTGGTAAGGAAACTGACCGGGTATCACGTTGCCCTTTTTGGTCATGGGGATACCTTCCTTGGTTCCCACATAGAGATGTGTTTCAGCAAGCTCCCAACCTTCAGTAGTATTGAAAGTTACATAAAGGTTGAACAGATCATTTCCGATTTCAACAAAACCGGATTTAATGGTTTTAGCCGCCATTAGCGGATAAGCAACAGGGTCGCCGCAAAACACCAGGCCATTCTTGAGGTCATGATTGATTTTGACATCAGTTGTGGTGGCGGATGGATCCATTACTATGCTTTTCTCGCAGGTAGTGAAGAAAAGCATCACACTGCCAAGCAGTGCCAGAGCACAAAGTGACTTTTTCATAGTGTAATGATTTAGTGTGATGTAGGGTTAAAAACGAATAAAAAAGTTACGACAAAAATTGTTTTTAACCAAAAAAAAATGAGGTTCGTCAAAAAGTTTTGAATCAAAAAGGGACCGCCTGGCAGCGGTCCCTTTTAACAACGAGACGTTAAGCGAGATACTCAAATCTGAGGTATTTGAAAGATATTGAAGGGAGTTTTGAAAAATCCATTTCTGAATTCACTGGGACTCTTGCCGAATTTGCGGGTAAATTCGCGGCTGAAGTGTGAGAGGTTTTTGAAGCCGACGGCAAAAGCTACCTGAGTTATGTTGAGTTGAGTCTCAGCAAGTAAATTTTGTGCCCGGTGCAGGCGAAGAATCTTTAAATATTCGGCTATTGTTCTATTGCTCAATGATTTGAACTTACGGTACAATTGAGCGTGACTGACTGACAATTCCGAGCAAAGCCGGGTGATGCCAAATTCATCATCTTCGAGGTTAGCTTCCAGAACCTGCCTGACCTTTAAAATAAATTCATCCTCCTTTTTCAGAGACGGTTCATCGTTCTTTGGAAGCGGATCCAGGGAAGAATATCGCTGGTAGAGGATCTTGCGAAGCTCCACCAGATTTTTAAGCTGAACATGCAACTCCTTTTCATTGAAGGGTTTTGCCAGGTAAGCATCTGCCCCCCTTTCTATTCCAAAGCAGCCTTGAAGCGATATCCGCTTTTGCCGTTAACATAACCACCGGGATATGACTGGTGCGGAGATCACTTTTCAAATTACCCAGAAGCTCAATTCCGTCCATGACGGGCATCATGACATCAGTTAAAATAATATCGGGAATGAGTTCCCGGGCTTTCTCCAATCCTGCCACTCCATCTTTGGAGATTTCGATCTGATATTCATTTTTCAGAATGGCTTATAAATATTGAGCTACATCGTGGTTATCCTCCACTATCAGCAATACCGGGAGAATGACTGACTGAGGCCCGATGTCGGGATCAACCTCCGGTGAAGGGTTAATTTCATGAATCAGGTTCTCCTCAATCCGTTCAAATCCGGTAAGTTCAGATCTATCCATTGCCAGTGCGCAATGGGTCACTGGCAAGACAACCTTAAATTCTGATCCGGATCCAAAAGTACTGGAAACTGAAATAGTGCCTTTCAACAGGTCAACAAGTTCCTTTGTAATGGCAAGGCCCAAACCGGTGCCGCCATTCAGGACTCCGTTATGAACCTGATAAAAACGGTTGAATAGCTGCTGCATATCTTCCTGATTGATCCCTATACCAGTATCCTTAACCGTGATCCTGTACTTTTTCCCATTTTCCATCATGTCGGCAGAGACTACCACCGTGCCTCCTTCAGGAGTAAATTTCAATGCGTTGGACAAAAGATTCGAAAGGATATGCATGATTTTATCAGAATCGAAATCCATTTCAAACCGATCATGATCAGAAACCATTTTCAATTCCAGGTTACGGCTGATGGCCCCCGAACGGAAAAGTTCAACCAAAAACCCCAGATAACCCTTAATGTCACCATGCCTAAGATTCACCGGCATGGCCCCGGATTCGAGCTTGGTGAGGTCGAGCATCTGGTTAACCAGGCGAAGCAGGATTTTACTGCTGTTCTTTATTTTTTGTGTACCGGGTTCAACCCATTGCCCGGGATCAGATAAATCAGAAAAAGGGCTATTAATATGAAACCATAGGTTATCAGCAAAGTCAGCTGGGGAGTGAAAATGATAAATCCAATTGTCAGGAAACAAACAGGGATAAGGGTCGATAGTGACATGATCCAGTTATGCCTTCGAAGCATAAGGGTCTTGCTGTCGCAGCCTTCATAATTCAGAATTCGATCAATTAAAGCATTGACTGCATCGAATTTAAGAGATATACGTTTACGACCCGGGGACATTTGCAAGCGGTTAACAATCAAATTTACAGCATTTTTAAATACAGGCAGAATTTTCTGCATCTGCTAAGCTGATTCCCTGAAAAGCTAGAGCTATTTAGCTGAAGTTGAATCTTTTTTGTCCTTCCACCAGGGACCGCGGCCTTGTCCCCTCCCCCCTATGCGTCCGCCTTCGCCTTGTGGCAGTTGTACATCACCATCGGGCTTGATGATTTTTCTGATCATTTCATACAGTTGCTCCTGCTGATCAGGTTTACAAACAGACTTCAGTCCGATATAATACTGTACGGTCAGTTTTTTTAGTTCGGTATGCTTTAATCCAATCTGCTCCGACAGTTCATTCAACCGGATGGAATCGGGTTGATCCTGATCCATTGCTTGCAGAAGAACATCCCGGAGATTGCTCATTTCGGCACTTATGGCCCGGGCTCCGCGCATATAATCGCGTTGAATATTTCGGAATTTTTCCTGCTGTTCGCTGTTGAGTTTCAATTCTTTGGCAAAGAATTGCGCTCGTAGGCTTTCGGGAATATTTCCCGGGATTTCGGTAGCTGTGGCTTTTTTGTCATCTTGGTTATTATCAGCAGATTTGCTTGTGTGGAGCACCACAGTAAGAATGGTTACTGCATTGGTCAGGAATAAAAAAAGGATGACGCCTATGAGGAGTTTACGTTTGTCCATATGAATCAATTTTCGGCCATTTCATTCAGTCCCATAAAAAAAGTCTCGATCGGCTCCTGCTGCATATCGTCGATCAGAATAGTAAGTTCGTTTTGGGCCAGCTGGTCATCAAAAGAATGATGGGTGATCAGCCTTCCCAGAACCATACCCCCCGCAATACCAGCCAGGATGAAGGTACTGAAGGTGAGTGCCGGGATAAGTTTTGGCATAAATGAAAAGCGTTGACGAGTCAAGGCAGCATTCGATAATATTCCTTCGATTCGGGTAGCCAGAAAAGGATCCGGTGCAATCTCCTTCTCTGCCTGGATTACATTCAGAGTAGTTCGAAGATAATTTGCGAATGTCCGGCACTCCGCGCACACCCTAAGATGCTCACGGATTCGGACTTCCTGGCCCTGTTCAAGGGTTCCCCGGATAAATCCGATCAGATCATGTCGACATTTTTTGCAGTTCATGGAGTTCGTGTTTAATGGTTTAGACAATCGGGTATTAAAAAACTTGCGGTTCAGCATGACTTTTTATAGCAGGTCCATAATTTCTTCTGCAGGTTTTTACGGGCCCGGAACAATAATGATTCAATAGATGAGACACTCAGATGCATGACTTCACCAATCTCTTTATACGAGAGGTCATCAAATTCAGCCAATGTAAATGCCACCTGCTGCTTTTCAGGGAGTGACTGGATTGCATCATGCAGAATTCTGGATTTTTCTTTTTGCTCGAGGATCTCAGCAGGGTTTTTCTGGGTTGAATCACCCAGATATTTGGGCTCAGCCATTCCGTGATTTTCCTGATCATCGGAATAGGACAGCCGGCTCTGGCGCCTTTTATTGCTGCGCAGGAAATTGAGAGAACGGTTTACGGTGATACGGTATATCCATGTGGATAGCCCGGATTGTGCTTTGAAGCGGTGAAGATTGGTCAGGATATCAATAAAAACTTCCTGGGCAATATCGCGGGCATCGTCTTCATTCCTGACAAATCCACGGGCAGTTCTCAACACCAGGGGCTGATACTGATCAACGAGCGATCGGATCGCTGCAGGGTTTCCTGCCAGTAAAAGATCTAGTACCTCCCGTTCGTCCATCCAATACTTAATTAAGGAATTTAACCCTTTTGACACCGGCTTTCATGAAAACTTGCGTCGATGCATCAAATTTATCTTTTCCTGATCAATACGAGGTTAAACCAAAACTAAAAAGCCCGGTCTAAAAATTAAACGTCATAAAAATCAATTATGAAAAAAATTATTCCTTTAATTCTGGCCATGAGTCTTGCCACTTTCTCCGCATGCAGGCAGGAAGAGGTTGCCCTGGCGCCACAGACCATAAATGACATCGAGGATCAGATCCTTAGTTCCGACCTCCTCGATGATGTTCTGGATGAGGTAGAATACACCTCTGATATCTTTTTTGGCGAGTTAAAAACAGGTTTTGATGATTGCAGAACGGTTACCGTTGTACCTATGGACCGATTAACCTGGCCCAAAACCATCACAATTGATTTTGGAACGGACGGGTGCGTGGTGCGCGATGGTGTGGTTAAAAAAGGTAAAATCATCATCAATATGGATGCCCCGCATTTTGGAAGGGCCTGGACCAAAGTGGTTACCTTTGATAATTACTTTGTTAACGGCAATAAAATTGAAGGTACACACACTACCGTGTTTCAACAGGCTGATGGCCATCCAACCTGGACCTCAACCATAAACGGGGGACAGGTGACCACGCCTGACGGAGAAATCATTCGTACCCGCGAAGCCGTGCATATCAGGGTGCAAGCCCGTGGGATTGACACCCCACGCGATAAATCTGATGATGCATTTCAACTTACCGGCAATGCTGCAGGAATCAGAAGGGATGGAAAATCCTTCGCCTGGGTAATCAGTGAACCACTGGTTATCAGCAACAATTGCCGTTGGATCCGCAAAGGGATAAGGGTCATTACGCTTGAAGATCTGAGTGATATCACCGTTGATTATGGTGACAACGTATGCGACAATATCGCCACGGTGACTCAGGACGGGGTCGCAAAAGAAATCAAACTCAGGGGAAGACGCTGACTGGTAATAATGCGTTGAAGGAATTTTAATCCTAAATGAACAAAAAAAAGAGGCTGCCTCATAAGGGCATCCTCTTTTTTTGTTGATAATCTGGAGGTTAATATTGAAAAAAGGACTGCACGTAATATCACCAAGCCATTGATCTTTTAACATTTTTTTGACATAATGCAAACTTTATACAACTAATTTTGCTGGTGAGTGTTAATCTTATAATGGCAAAGAAAATAGCAAACGGCCTTTTGGTTTTCATCCTGTTACTTACAACAACAGGAGTAACTTTCCATTACCATTATTGCGGCAATACGCTGATGGCGTTTTCTGTGTTTCACACGCCAAAACCGTGCTGTGAACATCCGGAGGACTGCTGTCATGATAACGCCACCACTTTTCAACTCAAAAATGACTTTCTATCCTCAGCAAATCAGGTTGATTTCTCGGTTACCAGTTTGGACCTCCCAATAGTGGTTACTTGCCAGGGTGAAACATTCCTGACGGTTGACGAGATAATTCAACAGAAATATCCGGAGGAATCACCCCCACCCACGGTTGGCCGGCGGCTCTCCAAGTTGCAGCAATATCTGATTTAGCTAAATTTTGCCATCCCGACTTCTTCGGGTAATAGAACAATTATCCATTCCGGGTAGTTGCATTCCCTTTTTACATTAAGTATCACTTTCACCAAATTATTGATGTACCTGGTAAAATACCAATACATAAATTTTTATTGAGTAACTTATTAGCCTGGATAACAATGTAATAAAATAAAAAATGATTTATGAAATCAAATAACATGATAAAATATTCCTGTCCCATGAAATGCGAAGGAGAACGGGTATATGAGCAACCTGGTGATTGCCCGGTTTGTCATATGCACCTGGTTCCCGTCGACGACCATATTAAGCATGACGCACATAGTCATCATAAGCATGAGGTAGGCAACCATACAGATCATCCGATCCAACAGGGTCATGAAACCCATGCGCCGGAAAAATTGTCCAGGAGCAATGGGGCTTATACTTGCCCGATGCACCCGCAGGTAAAGAATGACAAACCTGGTAGTTGCCCCATTTGTGGCATGGATCTGGTTCCCGAAAAACCAGCGGATACCAATGAGGAAGAAATAGCCTACCGGGAAATGGCTCGAAGATTCTGGATTGCATTGGCCCTGAGCATACCGGTTTTTATTATTGCTATGTCGGAAATGATACCCTTTCTGCACCTGGAAGCCATCTTTTCAAAAAAGGTGTGGAATTGGATCCAATTCGCCCTGGCAACCCCTGTCGTTCTTTATTCTGGCGGAGAATTCTTTAAACGGGGTTGGAATTCTATCAGAAGGTGGTCTCCCAATATGTGGACATTAATTTCCATAGGGGTTGGCGCTGCCTATCTCTTTAGTGTATTTGGATTGCTGGTTCCAGGGATATTTCCTGTGCAGTTTAAAGATATGCAAGGAAACGTTCATTCCTATTTCGAAGCTGCCGCGGTGATATTGACTCTAGTCCTGTTGGGTCAGGTATTGGAACTAAAATCACACAGCAAAACCAACTCGGCTATAAAAGCCTTACTGAATCTGGTCCCGCCAGTAGCAAGGATCGTTCGTAACGGAGAAGTTGAAGAAATTCCACTGGAACAAGTCAAAGTGGGTGATATTCTGCGGGTGAAACCGGGTGAAAAGATACCGGTTGATGGATTGATAAATGAGGGGAATGCCATTATTGATGAAAGCATGATTACCGGAGAACCTATGCCTGTTGACAAATCCAAAGGAGATAAGGTAACAGGCGGTACTATCAATGGAACAACCGTTTTCGATATGACAGCCGAGAAGGTGGGTAATGATACCTTGTTGGCCAGGATCATTGAAATGGTCAATGAAGCCAGCAGATCCAGAGCACCTATTCAAAAGACAGCCGATGTGGTTGCAAGGTATTTCGTACAGATTATCGTTGGTATATCATTGATCACCTTTGGAGTGTGGGCAATTTGGGGACCTCAACCGGCTTATGTATACGCATTTGTTAATGCCATATCGGTGTTGATAATCGCATGCCCCTGTGCACTGGGGTTGGCCACACCCATGTCCATCATGGTAGGCACCGGCCGGGGAGCCCAATCGGGAATCCTGGTAAAAGATGCAGGCGCGATTGAGGAAATGGATAAAGTCGACATCTTGATTATTGATAAAACCGGGACTATAACTGAGGGAAAACCCAGCCTGAAAGGCTTTAAATCATTCGGGGATTTTGAAGATGTTGAAATTCTCGAATTAGCCGCTTCTATTGACAAAGACAGCGAACATCCTCTTGCCAGTGCCATTATTTCCGGAGCTTCCGAAAGAAATATCGGATTATTAAAAATTACAAATTTTGAATCTGTCACGGGCAAGGGAGTGATCGCTCAATTTGATGGAAAGAAGATCGGTCTTGGGAACAAGCGTTTGCTTGATGACTTTGATGCCTCGATTGATGCTGCCAATAAACAGTTGGTTGAGGATTGGCAAAACACCGGTCAAACAGTAATGTTTCTGGTCCTCGGTAATAAAGTGGAAGGTATTGTCGGAGTGACAGATAAAATCAAGGAAACTTCGGTCAAAGCCATTCAATCGTTACAAAAATTGGGTATGAAGGTCATCATGCTCACTGGTGATAATGAAATCACCGCCAAAGCTGTAGCCGGGGAGTTGCATCTCGACGGTTATCAGGCCGATTGCCTCCCGGATGATAAATACAAGAAAGTAAAAGAATTTCAGGATCAGGGACATGTGGTCGCAATGGCTGGTGATGGTATTAATGATGCGCCGGCATTGGCTCAGGCGAACATTGGGATAGCAATGGGCACCGGGACCGATATTGCCATGCAGAGTGCGGAAATCACTCTCGTGAAGGGCGATCTGAATGGGATTGTCCGTGCCAAGGATCTGAGCCATTCAGTGATGCGGAATATCCGGCAAAATTTATTTTTCGCATTTGTTTACAATATCCTGGGTGTTCCGATTGCAGCCGGTTTGCTCTACCCTGTTTTCGGAGTATTGCTGAGCCCAATGATTGCAGCGGCAGCCATGAGCTTCAGTTCAGTTTCAGTTATCGCAAATGCCCTTCGTTTAAGAAATAAATAACCCCAATACCATGCTTAACCGAATTCTAAAATACTTTCTCGAGCACCGGCTGGTTTCGGCCTTATTACTCCTGGTATTTATTACCTGGGGATTGGTGACAGCTCCTTTCAACTTGCACCTTGGATTTTTACCACGTGATCCGGTGGCCGTGGATGCCATTCCTGACATTGGCGAAAACCAACAGATCGTGGCCACCGAATGGATGGGCCGGTCGCCACGGGATATCGAGAATCAGGTTTCATACCCACTATCATCAGCGTTGCTGGGTATCCCTGGGGTGAAAACCATCCGGAGCACTTCCATGTTCGGGATGTCATTCATCTATATCATTTTTAAGGATAATGTCGAGTTTTATTGGAGCCGTTCCAGAATTTTGGAGAAACTTAATTCTCTCCCCACCGGAACCCTTCCACCAAATGTTCAGCCAACACTAGGTCCGGATGCTACGGCACTGGGCCAGATTTTCTGGTATACTTTGGAAGGACGGGACCCGAAAACCGGGAAACCGACCGGCGGCTGGGATCCGCAGGAATTGCGAACGATACAGGATTATTACGTGAAGTATTCTCTGGCATCTGCCGAAGGAGTTGCAGAAGTTGCCTCCGTCGGCGGATATGTAAAGGAGTACCAGGTCGATATTAATCCCGAAGCTATGAAAGCCTACGGAGTCAATGTCATGCAGATCATGGATGCCGTGAGCAAAAGCAACCTGGATATCGGAGCAGAGACCATTGAACTGAACCAGGTGGAATATGTGATTCGCGGACTTGGATACATAAAAACCCTTGATGATCTGAAACTTGCCGTTGTTACCGTAAACAATAATGTACCCGTCAGGTTAGGTGATGTCGCCCGGGTAAGTTTTGGTCCGGCTACGCGGAGGGGTGGCCTGGATAAGGGAGGCGCCGAAGCCACAGGAGCCGTGGTGGTTGCCCGCTATGGTTCAAACCCGATGGAGGTGATAAATAATGTTAAAGCAAAAATCAAGGAACTTGAACCGGGACTGCCATCAAAAACCCTTGCCGATGGTACCGTTTCCAAAGTAACCGTTGTGCCATTCTATGACCGGACCGGCCTGATCCAGGAAACTATCGGTACACTTGAATCGGCCCTCACCCATGAAGTCCTGATCAGCATTATTGTCATCATCCTATTGCTGATGAATCTACAGGCTTCTTTTATCGTTTCCTTCCTTTTGCCGGTCGGGGTGCTCATGACCTTTATCCTGATGCGACTATTCGGGATCGAAGCCAATATCGTTGCACTATCCGGTATCGCCATTGCCATCGGTATTATGGTTGATATAGGTATTGTAGATATTGAAAATATCAACCGGCACCTTGAAATGCCCGGAAACCGAAAACTTCGGGGACGGGATCTTGTTGACCTGGTTTATTTGGGAACCACCGAGGTCAGAGCTGCTGTTACGGTTGCCCTGGCAACGACGATTGCCAGTTTCCTTCCGGTTTTTGCCATGGAGGCATCTGAAGGTAAACTGTTCCGGCCGCTCGCCTTTACCAAAACATTCGCTATCACATCCTCCTACGTTTTGGGGATGGTAGTTCTTCCTATGCTAGCCTACTACATTTATTCCCTGGATTTCGACAAGGGCAAATGGCGAAAAATATGGAATTTCGTGCTCATCCTCGGTGGTATAGCTGGGTTCATTTTCCTGGGGGCATGGCCCTCATTAGCCCTGACGCTAATCGGATTTAACAACTTCCTAAGTGACAGCTGGCCTGAGAATCGCAGGGAGATTCCACGATACATCAATATTGGGCTGATCATTCTTATTGCTGCTTATTACCTGACAGTTGAGTGGCTTCCGCTTGGAACACATAATGGAACCACCGTAAACTTCCTGTTTGTCGGTTCGTTGATCGGGGTCATCCTCGCCATGCTGATGATCATGATTCATTTCTATGAGCCCATCCTTCGCTGGTGCCTGCGACACAAGTTCACTTTTTTAATGATACCGGTATTTACTGTGCTCTTCGGCTTGATGATCTGGCAAGGGTTCGATAAATCATTTGGATTTGTGAGGAATGGCGTTGGAAAAATTGGATGGAATATTCGTGAAACCTCCTTCTGGTCAGGAGCCATGAACGCATTCCCGGGTGTTGGAAAGGAATTCATGCCTGCACTCGACGAAGGTTCCTTCCTGCTCATGCCGACCAGCATGCCGCATGCAGGAATCGAACGGAATATAGAATACGTTCAGCAGCTGGATAAGAGGCTCTCAACGATTCCGGAGGTAGAAATAGCCGTCGGCAAATGGGGACGGGTGAACTCGGCGCTGGATCCCGCGCCGGTACAGATGTTTGAAAATACGATCAACTACCGCTCTGAATTCATGCTTAATGAAAACGGTTACCGCATGAAATTCAAGGTGGATAGGGATGATAATTTCGTACTGAAAGATGGAACAAAATATAATCCCCGAAAGGAAGAATTCCGGTTGATCCCGCGTGAAAACCTTATACTGGATGAACACGGGGAAAATTACAGACAATGGCGGCCCCAGATTAAAAGCCCGGATGACATCTGGAATGAAATCGTAAAGGTTACCAATCTTCCCGGACTCACTTCCGCTCCGAAACTACAGCCTATCCAAACCCGGTTGGTGATGCTCTCCACTGGTATGCGGGCTCCGATGGGTTTGAAGGTATACGGTCCCGACCTGGAATCTATTGAACAGGCAGGTCTGGATTTCGAGAGGATATTGAAAGAGGTTCCTTCCATCCAGGCTACTTCGGTTTTTTACGATCGGGCAGTAGGTGCACCGTATATCGAGATTAAACTGAACCGGGAAGCCATCGCCCGTTATGGTCTGTCGGTAACCGATGTACAGTCAGTTCTGCAGACGGCAGTTGGTGGAATGGCCTTGTCAACCACAGTGGAAGGCCGGGAAAGATTTCCGATACGGGTCAGGTATGCCAGGGAGTTGCGCACCTCAACTGCAGATCTGAAAAAGGTTATCGTACCCTCGATGACAGGCGTTCAGGTTCCGCTGGGTGAACTTGCCGAAATCATTTACACACGAGGTCCTCAAATGATCCGCAGTGAAAACACCTTTTTAAACGGCTATGTCATTTTTGATAAGATTGCCAGCAAGGCCGAAGTGGATGTAGTGGAAGAGGCTCAGCGGTTCATTAATCAAAAGATCGAGTCCGGCGAATTGAAGATTACCCCCGGGGTGACTTTCAAATTTGCCGGAAACTATGAACAGCAGATCCGGGCAACCAAACGGCTGTCAGTGGTTATTCCCATCAGCCTGATGATTATTTTCCTGCTGCTATATTTCCAGTTTAAAACCGTTACTGCATCCACCATTCACTTTTCAGGCGTGTTTGTTGCCTTCTCCGGCGGGTTTATTTTCTTATGGTTATACGGGCAGCCCTGGTTCATGAACTTCGCGGTTGCCGGGGTAAACATGAGGCACCTGTTTCAAATGCATGAAATCAACCTCAGTGTGGCGGTTTGGGTGGGGTTCATTGCCCTGTTCGGTATTGCTACCAATGACGGGGTTATCATGGGTACATACATACATGATGTATTTGAGCGAAGAAAACCCCATACGGTCGAGGCGGTGCGTGAGGCTGTCGTGGAAGCCGGCAAGAAACGGGTACGGCCGGCCATGATGACCGCTGCCACTGCAATAATTGCCCTGTTGCCGGTTCTCACTTCCACCGGAAAAGGAGCTGACATTATGGTGCCAATGGCCATCCCGACATTTGGGGGAATGACCATCCAGATCATGACCATTTTTGTGGTTCCTATCCTTCAAAGCATTTGGAGAGAAGGTGCTGTAAAATCAGAAATCAGAAAAAATAAAGCTATTGAGGAGAATCAAGATGTTAATTCCTAATATGATCCAGTTAAAGCAAAGATTGCTCAAAACCATATCCCTTTGGATTTTCTTGGGGGTTTGGATGTCAGCAGGTGCCCAACAAACCGATTCACTCGCCGGATATCTTAAAGAGGCTGCATCGAATAATCCTGGCCTGAAAGCCAAATATTCACTATATCAGGCTGCGTTGGAGAAGATCCCACAAGCCGGCTCATTGCCTGATCCGGAGATGCAGTTCAGTTTCTTTATAACACCCATGGAACTGGTTGCCGGTAATCAAGTGGCTGATATCAGGGTGATGCAGATGTCACCCTGGTTCGGCACCCTGAAAGCAGCCAAGGATGAAGCCTCAAAAATGGCGCTTGCCCGATACCAGGAGATGCTGGGAGTAAAGAATGACCTGTTTCTGGATGTTAAAACAGCCTGGTACCAAGTATTCCGGATCCAGAAGGAGATCGGTATCACCGAGAAGAACCTTGCCTTGCTGAAATCCCTGGAACGGATGGCACTTATCCGGTTTAAAGCAGCCAATTCCCCGGCATCGGCAGGAACAAGCGGTATGATACCGGACAAAGGCGACACACAGAAACAAGGCAATTCTGGCATGTCCGGCGGGGGTATGGGTAATTCCAATACCAGTTCATCCGGCAGCTCCACTAGCATGGTGAATTCCCCTTCAGCGGCCATGGGTAATTCGAACCAGGGCGGTTTGGTTGACCTTCTGCGGGTTCAGATGGAAATCGGCTCCCTGGAGAACAGACTGGCATTACTTGACGACCAACTAAAGACCAGTAAGGTTCGTTTCAACAGTTACCTGAGCAGAAACAAGGATTCAGAAGTATTCGTTGGTGATTCCTTGCCGGAAGCCACCCTTCCGGGTTCCACTTCAATGTTGGCCGACAGTATTCTCAATAATCCCATGATCAGGATGTACGAAGCCGATAGGGCAGCAAATGAATCCAGGATAATCATGGCGAAAAAAATGGGTTATCCCATGATCGGATTAGGCCTTAATTATTCGGTGATTCAACAGCGGACGGATGCTGCCTCCATGATGAATGGAAAGGACATGGTCATGCCGATGGTTACGGCTACCTTGCCCATTTACCGTAAAAAGTATAACGCACTGCAACGCGAAGCCGTATTTTTCAGGGATGCTGCCGGCGAATCCGCTGTTAATGCCCGGAATGAACTTACCGTTTCCTTTCAGGAATCGGTTGAGCAGCTAAAGGATGCAGAGCGACGCGTAGAATTGAATAAACGACAGGCAGCGTTGGCTGAGAAAACAGTAACACTCCTGACCAGCTCTTTTTCAACCGCCGGGACTAATTTTGAAGAAATCCTGCGGATGCAGCAGCAATTACTGGATTATCAGTATAAACAAATTGAAGCGGTGGTTGATCGGAATACAGCCATTGCACGGTTGCTTTCAATCATATCGTATAACTAAATCACACCAAATACATGAAATTCAAGAAATTAATAAAGAACAGATACCTGCAATTTACCCTGGCATTGATGGTCGGGTTCTTTGGCGGCTGGCTGATATTTCATCATCCGCCGGTTCGGCACCAGCATGAGACTATAGTTACTGAAACCGGGAAAACTATTTGGACCTGCTCCATGCATCCCAACGTACGACGGGATGAACCCGGGCCCTGCCCGCTTTGCGGCATGGACCTCATACCCTTAAATCAGGATGCGGTTCAGATTGATCCCAATTCGATTGCCATGACCGAAGATGCAGCCAGGATCGCGGAAGTTGAAACCATGGTCGTAACAAGTCAGGCACCTGTTAAAGAAATTCGCCTGTATGGAAAAATCCAGGCCGATGAACGATTGGTTCAAACTCAGTCGGCGCACCTGGCTGGTCGTATTGAACAGCTGATGGTAAACTTTACCGGCGAAGAAGTTCGGAAAGGGCAGCCCATTGCTCAGATATATTCTCCATCCATGGTGACTGCCCAGCAGGAATTGTTTGAAGCCCTTAAAATGAAGGACACTGCAATTATTTCAGCGGCACGGGAGAAATTGAGGCAATGGAAATTTACTGATGCCCAAATTGCCGGTATTGAGAAGAGTGGTCAGGTGAAAACGGTTTTTGATGTGACTGCTACCGTTTCGGGGATTGTCATAGCCAGAAAGGTCAATAGGGGCGATTATGTCCAACAGGGAACACCGCTGTATGAAATTGCCGATCTGAGCCATGTATGGGCACTTTTTGATGCCTACGAAAGCGATCTGCCCTGGATCAGAAAGGGAGACAAGGTTGCTTTTACTTTACAATCATTCCCGGGAAAGGAATTTAGTGGAGTAATTGCCTTCATTGATCCGGTAATAAATGCCCAGACCCGTGTGGCTCAATTGCGCGTGGAAGTTTCCAACAGCGGGAATATGCTGAAGCCGGAAATGTTTGCAACCGGTATCCTGACAAACCGGCTGCCCGGAACCGATAATAACCTGGTCATCCCAGAATCCGCTGTACTTTGGACCGGTACCCGATCGATCGTTTATATAAAAGTACCGAACACTTCCGAGCCAACATTCCTCTTGAGGGAAATTACCATTGGACCGGATCTGGGTAACAGCTTTGTGGTACTTGAAGGGCTAAGCGAAGGGGAGGAAATTGTCACCAATGGCACTTTCAACATTGATGCTTCCGCCCAGCTGATGGGAAAACCCAGTATGATGAATCAAGCGGGAGGTAAAACTAATACAATGCCTGGAATGGATATGTCGGGCGATGATGACAACCCGGCTGCTGGTGATCAGAACAAGCAGGAAGTGGCAAAACCCCAGGAAGCCATTTTAAAGATCGATGTAAACATGGATTTTGTTATGCAGCTTAATACCCTTTCGGATCAATATATTGGTTTAAAGAATGAATTTGTGCATAGCGATGTTAAGAAAGTCAAAAAGGCAGCCCAAGAGTTTACCCAGAGTTTGTCAAAGATTGATATGAAATTGCTGACCGGCGATGCCCATGTGAAATGGATGGATCTGTCAGACAACCTGGCCAAGCAAATCAGTGTGGTTTTGAAATCCGATAAAATTGAAGAACAACGATTAGCTTTCTCTGGATTGAGCGACCAGTTTTACAAAGCAATAAAAACCTTTGGCCTGATGGGGAAAACGGTTTATTACCAGTTTTGCCCGATGGCGTTCGATAACAAGGGCGCTTACTGGTTGAGCGAGACGGATCAGATTTCAAATCCATATTTTGGGCAGGCTATGTTGACCTGCGGAAAGACCAAGGAAATAATTAAGAACTAACATTTTATTCACTTAATATTTATCATGATGAAAACTAAAGTTTTAGTATTTATGGCCGGTCTGTTACTGATCGGAATGGGAGCGTTTGCAATGGGTAAGAAAACTGAAAAGATTGATGTATCCGGAGCGTGCGGCATGTGTAAAACACGAATTGAAAAAGCTGCAACTGGTGTTGACGGGGTCAAGGATGCCGTTTGGGATTCAAAGACCCAGGTGCTAAAGGTTACTTATGATGAAAAGAAGACCAGCATCGAATCGGTACAGAAAGCCGTTGTGGCAGTCGGTCATGACTCCGGAAAATTGAAAGCCGACGACAAAGTATACAATGCCTTGCCTGGGTGCTGCAAATACCGCTAGAAAGATTTCAAATGATTAGTAATAAAGAAATGGCTCCCCGAATGAGGAGCCATTTCTTTATTACCTACCATAATGAGTTCAAGCCTGATTGATGGATTTCAGTAAAGGCTTAAATGCTACTTTTGTAATCAAACCTTTTGTCAGGCTTTCTTTCTGGAACTCAATCCGAAAGGAAAATAAATCGGGCAGAAACTGATGGTGCTTGTTAATACCAACACTCCGGCCAGAACTAAAAGAACAACACCTAAAGTTCCGGAAATCACGTGAGTGAGAAATAAAACCACCACCAAAACTGCAATCAGTATCCTGATTACCTTGTCAATCGTTCCAACGTTTTTTTTCATGATTTTAATTTATGCCTTTAATTTGCTGAAGAAGAAACTCTTTACTTTTTACACCTACAAACCGGCTGACCTCCTTGCCATTCTTAAACAGGATCATGGTCGGAATACTTCTTACCTGGAACTTTTGAGCCAGTAACTGGTTCACTTCCACATCTACCTTCCCGACAAAAGATTCCTCGGTAAGTTCTCCTGCCACTTCATTCAGAACCGGTGCCATCATCCTGCAGGGTGCACACCAGCTGGCCCAGAAATCAACCAGAACAATTTTATCCTTCATCTGAAACTGAAAATTTTTATCAGTCAGTTCAAGGATACTGTTATGATTGGCTACGGCCGGAATATTTTTCATTTTATTACGGGCAAAAAGAATCAGGGCGGCAAAACTGCCGATTATAATTAACGATATGATCAGTGTTGTATTCATATTAAACTGTTATTGCTTGTTTTTGTTTAACTTTTAATTCATTCAGATAGATGGATGCAGCCATGGCAGCCACGGTACCATCACCAACAGCGGTGGTTATCTGCCGGAATCTCTTAACAATGCTGTCACCGGCTGCATAAACCCCCGGGATGTTGGTTGACATATCATTCCCGACTATAATTTCATGCCGATGGTTCAAATCAACTTTATCCCTTAAGAATTCCGTATTGGGCAGATATCCTATAAAAACAAATGCTCCATCGGTTTTAAAATTATAGCGCTCACCCGTACTGATATTCTCAATATCGACACTCTCCAGATTTTCACCACCATGAAAACCAGTTATGACTGATTCCATGATAAAATTGATTTTAGGATGGTTGCGTGCCTCTTCCACAGCATGCTCAAACGCCTGAAAATGGTCAAACTGGTGGATTATGGTAACCTTGCTTGCATATTTTGTAAGAGAGACAGCTTCTTCCAGGGCTGAATTGCCACCTCCAACAACCACTATTTCCTTATCGGTAAAGAAATCCCCGTCGCAAGTTGCACAATAGGAAATTCCCTTCCCTTTAAAATCGTTCTCACCAGGCACTCCTAACGTTCGTGACCGACCGCCCGGAGTAAGGATAATCACATTGGAGCTGTAAACGGTGCCGTCAGCAAGTGTCAGGTATTTGATTTCGCCGGAGCAGGCAGTATCCTGAATAGATACATTACCCCTGATGTCGCAGCCAAAAGCTTTAGCCTGCCTTTTCATGATGCTGGCCAGCTGGTAACCGCTGATATTCTCAACCCCCGGATAGTTTGCGATCTCATGGGTTAAAATCATCTGGCCGCCCACAGTGCCTTCATTCACGATAAGAGTCCGCAGCCTGGCACGCGACAGGTAAATCCCAGCCGTTAACCCGGCAGGCCCTGCACCCACAATAATGGCATCGTAATGATTTTCAGGTCTCATAAACTTGCGGTAACCGGGATTGAGAATTCCTGGTCCAGGATTTTGGTAACCTGGGCCCTGGTCTGGATACTGGAAGTAGCTTTAACCACCTTACCGTTTTTGTAATAGATAGTAAAAGGAATTCCCATAAATCCACGTACTTCGGGCAAGGTCCGGATGACCTGGGATTCAGGATTATCGAACTCCATATCGTAAAACTGTACATTCCGGTATTCCTCTTCAAGCTCCTCGGCAATTCCGTATACGGGGATGCACATCGGACCCATGCGTCCGCAAATTACCATCACATTTTCGTTTTCGCTGATAGCCTTCTGATGGTCAGCGGCTGATTCTAGGTGTTTCAAATTAGTATATAACATAACTTCCTGTTTTAATATTTACAATGCAAATTTACCGCGGGATATCCGAACAGTAAAGGAATTGCGCCTTCAGCACCACAGCTCAGGAATTGTTTCCGGACAACTTATTTATTGATTTCCGTTAACTTTAGCCTTTTTAAACCGCCATCAAGTGATGAAAACCATACTGGAAAATGATCAGGAATTCATATGCGACATTCAGGCACCCTGCTTTCAGATGTTGTCGCCTGACGAAGCTGATCTGGTGAAGGCAAGTAAAACACAGGTCCTGTTCCGTAAAGGTGACCACCTCACCAAACAAGGGGCATTTGCCTCTTATGTTTTATTCCAGATTAAAGGTCTGGCCATACAATATCTTGAAGGTGACGGAATAAAAAATTTTAACCTGCGGATTATCCGGCCGGGAGAATTTGTTGGTTTATCGGCAGTTTTTACTAAAAACACATTCAATTACTCCTCCGTTGCCTTAACCGATTGTCAGGTTTTCCTCATTGAAAAGGAGGCTGTGGCAAAAGTAGCCCAGCATAATGGCAAATTTGGCTTCAACATTATTAAGCGCTATTGTGAGCAAAATACAAACCTGTTTGATTCCCTGAGAACTGTTATGTATAAGCAGATGAATGGCCGGATGGCTGAGGCCCTGCTCTACCTGGACAGCCTCAAAGCAGATACTCCCGATATTTTCCAACTTCTTTCGCGCAAGGATCTGGCGGATTTTGCCGGTATTTCCACCGAGAGTGGGGTAAAACTGCTTAAAACATTTGAAAAAGACGGTTTGATCTCACTATATGAAAAGGACATTGAAGTACTAAAGCACAATATTTTAACAGATATCAGCCGTAGAGGCTGATTAACCGGTGAAGAGCTGCTTGCAGGCAGGTTGATATTGCCAGACCCGGACTAAGTTCTTACCTTTGAGTCAATACCTTTTACTTCATCCTATGAAGAAATCGTTTGAACCGGTCATTCATGCCCTAATCTGGGTTTTGGGTTTCGTTCTGGTGGCAACCGGAGTCAAAACCATCGGGGTTTTTCATAAGTCGGAAGGCTCATTTCTCTATCCGCTGATAACCGGGACACTGATTAATGCGGTGATCTTTTATGTCACCGCAACTGTCTTTATTCCAAAATTTTCAGCTCAACGCAGAGCGTTCCTCTTCATCCTTCAGTCGGGTGGATTGCTGATTGGACTTACGCTGATGGAAACACTCCTTGATTATGCATTTTTCATCAACCTGCTTTCTAGTGCCGATGAGAGTTTCTCATCGCAGCTCCTCATTAATTTCGCGCTGAATATTATTGTGCTTTCGATGGCCCTTGCTTATGGGTTTATCAAAAACTGGCTTAGAAATGAGCGCATGAAGCAAAAACTCAAAGAGGAAAAACTGACCGCCGAATTAAATTTTCTGAAAGCTCAGATAAATCCTCATTTCCTTTTTAATGTGTTGAATATGGCTTTTTCCAGCGCCACCAGTACGGGCGACGCGAAAACTGCGAACATCATCGAAAAGCTGGCCAGTTTAATGAGATACATGCTGTATGAAAGCAATACGGAAAAAGTGGAACTCAGCAAGGAGATCCGCTACATACATGATTATATCAACCTTCAAAAAATGCGCTTCTCTTCTGAAATTCCGGTTATCATTCATTTTGAAACCTCAGGAGATTTTGAACGGCCGGTGATTGCCCCCCTGATACTGATACCGTTCATTGAAAATGCCTTCAAATACGGGATCAAGTTCAACCAAACTTCAGAAATAAGAATACATCTTGATGTTAATGAGAACAATATGGTTTTTAGTGTAGTAAACGGCCGGTTTTTGGGGCATGATCAGGTTACGGGGGCAAATGCAGGCATCGGGCTTGAAAACGTTAAAAAAAGGCTTTCATTGATTTATCCTGAAAGATATCAGCTGGACATTTCAGATCAGGACGAGCTGTTTTCTGTAGTATTAAAAATTAACCTGAATTGATCGCAATATGAAATGCATGGTAGTGGATGATGAGCCTTTGGCGCTTGAACTGATCGAAGGATACATCACAAAAACCCCATTTCTGCAGCTCGTGGGGAGTTTCCCAAACCCTTTCAAGGCACTGACATTCCTTATGCAGAATTCGGTAGATCTGCTTTTTCTCGATATCAACATGCCAGAATTATCAGGTATTCAACTGTTAAAATCGCTTCCAACCAGGCCATTGGTCGTATTTACGACTGCCTATCCCGAATTCGGAGCCGAGAGCTATGATTTTGATGCCATCGATTATCTGCTTAAACCGGTTAAGTATGAACGGTTCCTGAAAGCCGTCAATAAGGCGAGGGAATATTCAGGACATGGATCTGCAATTCACCCGGATCCTATTGAAAAAGAGGCGTCTGCCAAAACAACTGAATACATTTTGATTAAGAATGGCACTCAGGTAAACAAAATCCGCACAGATCAGATACTTTATATTGAGGGGGCCGGCAATTATATGACCTTTTTTACCCGGGAGAAAAAAATCATGTCCCTGCTGAGCATGTCTGAAGTGCTTGACTTATTGCCGGACGGACGGTTTGTCCGCGTTCACAAGTCGTATATCGTTAACAAGGACAATATTGATATAATCGAAAAGCACCGGTTAATCATAAACAAGCAACCCATTCCCATCGGTATAACCTATCGCAACACCGATTTGAAATTCAAATAATATTCCGTGTAGTTCAGATAAGAATCCCAATCATTGGTGGATCAGATTTTTTACCGCCTTAAGACCGTTATAGATTTGCTGGTGAATCGCAACTAATAACTTCAAAACCAGCAAAATGAAAAAATCAATTCTCATCCTGACCGCCGCCTTGATTGGCAGCATCGCATCCTTTGGGTTGCCCTCATCAAAAAAAGCTGACGGGATAACCGGCATTTGGCTCGGTAAGCTGAAAGCAACCGAGCAGCTCGAGCTGCGGATCGCCTATGAAATCAAAAAAGACGAATCCGGAAAGCTTTCCGCTTTCATGAGTGTCATCGAACAGAAAGCATTTGATGTTCCGATGGACCAGGTTAACATGAATGGGGATACGATCAGTATCCTTTTTAAAGCAGCCAATTTGGAATTTCTGGGTGTTTATCATGCCGATCCGGAGATTATCGATGGTCAGTACATTCAAGCAGGCAAAAGTTTTCCACTGGTATTATCACCGGTAAATGAACTGCCGAAAACCGTTGTCAGGCCTCAAACGCCCCAGCCACCCTACCCCTATTTAGAAGAAGATGTGATTTTTGAAAACCAGGTTGCCGGGATCAGCCTGGCAGGAACGTTAACGATTCCACAGCCGGATCAGCCGAAGCCGGCTGTGATCCTGATAGCCGGATCGGGAAAAAATGACCGGAACGGTACTAAAATGGGACACTTCCTGCTGCTGGCCGATTACCTGACCCGCCATGGCTATGTTGTACTCCGCTCCGATAAGCGTGGTGTCGGTAAATCAAATGGAGACTATGCCTCGGCAACAACTGAGGATTTTGCATCAGATATCCACGCTGCGGTTGACTTCCTTAAAACCCGGCCGGAAGTTGATTCCCGTCATATCGGGTTAATCGGTCACAGCGAGGGAGCCCTGATTGCCCCTATGGTAGCCGCTTCCCGCAAGGATGTTTCTTTTATCATTCTGATGGGTGGCCCAGGACTCCGCGGAGATGAACTTTTGCTGTTGCAAACACGGAAACTTTCGGAAGCTACCGGAGCAACCCCTGATGCCATTGACGAGCAGTTGAAGCAGTTCCGTAGTTACTATTCCATCATCCAGGAAAAGATCAATGATGAGGCAAAAATCAGCCGGATACAGGAAGTTAACCCGGAAGTATCCGAAGCCACGGTAAAAATGCTCATGAAGCCATGGATTGCCTATTTTACAGCCTGTGATCCGGCTCTCTACCTGAAAAAAGTCAAATGTCCGGTTTTAGCCATTACCGGCAGCAAGGACCTTCAGTGTCCACCGGAGGAGAATCTTAAAAATATTAAAGCAGCATTGAAGGCCGGCCGAAATAAATATCATACCATTAAATCGCTGCCGGGCCTCAACCACTTGTTCCAGACAGCCCAAAGCGGCTCTCCTCTTGAATATGAGAAAATTGAAGAGATCATAGCACCGGCGGCCCTGGAATGCATTTCCGGCTGGATCGCAGAGCTCTGATCTGAATCCTTAACCTTAAATTAATGCACGGTTTACCCTGAGGTAATGTTACTGCGATATGTTTGTATCGATAAAAAAATACAATTATGAAAAAGATTATCTCAACAATACTGATGGCAATGATTATCCTGCCGGTTTTAGCCGGTGATAACAGCAAACCGATTAAAAGTACAAAAGAGGTCAATGATACCATCGTACTCATGGGAACCGTGGTAGACCAGTCCACAGGTGAGGCTTTACCAGGTGTTCAGGTCAAAATAAGTGAGAACGCACAAACGGTTTACACCGATCTTGACGGAAACTTTGAAGTTCGCAGCTTGAAATCAGGTACCTATAATATAGAGGTTTCGCTTGTTTCTTATGATGAAAATAAAATCCGTAACCTGGTGATTGACTCAGATTCAAAAAGTGCTTTGAAAGTTGAGCTTAAACGATAGTTTGTCGATGTTCATTTAGGTCAAAAGATAGTCTGGGGCTCCGGACTATCTTTTTTTATTAGGGCAAGTTTACAAATCACAACCATAAAAATGAAAAAAACAATTCTGATCCTGACAGGCCTGATGCTGTTTGGATCGTCATTCAGCCAGATCAATCTCGGGGATGACGGACTTTACTATGACAAAAACCAGCAACTGTTCAGCGGGAATTACAAGGAATTCTACGATAACGGTCAGCTAAAACAGGATATGAACCTCATAAGTGGCAAAATTGACGGCAAAGTAAGTCTTTGGTACCGGACGGGTTCACTAAAGGAGAGCAGGATGTTTCAGGCTGGCCTGAGGAATGGCCTGTGGGTCTCCTATAATGAGGCTGGTAAAAAAACCGGAGAAGCCTCCTATAAAGAAGATCATAAGGATGGCCCCTGGAAGATTTGGGATGAGAATGGGGTGTTACGGTACGAAATGTTTTACAGTAAAGGCCAGAAATCAGGCCTTTGGATCATGTATGATGAAAATGGCAATAAAACCGATGAAAAGAGATATTCAGATGAAAAATAGGCAATCCATCATCAGGCAAATTATTCAGCTTGTCAGCATCCTGTATATGGCGTTTGGACCTGCGCCAACCGCTTTTGCCCAAAGCGGATCGATCAGCGGACAGGTTAAGGACAGCAAATCCGGGGAAACCCTGCCGGGAGCTACTATTCTCATTGAAGGAACATTGGCTGGCTCAATTACGGATTTTGATGGTAAGTATACTCTCGAATCCATGAAACCGGGCACCTATGATATCAGGGTCAGTTTCATTTCCTATGAAACTGCTATTTTCAAAGGGATAACAGTTGAACCCGGAAAGAACTCCATTCTGGATGTTCAGCTAAATGAGGCCACTACTACTATCAGCGAGGTTACCATAGTTGCTGTCCGCCGCAGCGATACTGAAATGTCGGTTCTGAACAGCATCCGTACAAATCCTCTGGTAGCTAATGGAATTTCATCCAAACAAATTTCCATGACGCAGGATAAAGATGCTTCGGAAGCCATTCGCAGAGTACCTGGAGTTACGATTATTGACAACAGGTTTGTTGTGGTTCGCGGCCTGAACCAGCGATACAACAATATCTGGCTGAACAATACTTCAACCCCTGGCAGTGAATCCGACAGCAAAGCATTTTCGTTTGATATCATCCCATCGTCAATGGTGGATAACCTGATCATTTACAAATCAAACGCACCTGAATTGCCTGCGGATTTTACCGGTGGATTTGTCAGTATCCGGACGAAGAACATGCCCGAGAAAAATCAATATTCGTTTAGTATTCAGGGATCCTTCAACCCTCAATCCACCTTTGGCTCCTTCCGGGAATACCAGGGTGGCAGTCTTGATTGGATGGGAATCGGCAATAGTTACCGGGGATTGCCCGGATATTTTCCGGCAAATTTGCAAAATGTTTCAGCAACAGATCAGGTTGAACTCAGTAAAAGACTGAATAATAATTGGGTACCGATAACAGGCACCGCACTGCCGGATGGAAAATTTGGATTTTCAATGTCTCACCGGTTCAAACTTGGGAAAACATCCCTGGGTGAGATTACCTCAATAAACTACAGCAATACGCGAAATTTTATCCGGTCGGAAAACCGGAATTTTGGTGTCTATAATTTTGAAAATGACCACTCAGGCATGGATTTCGATTTCATCGACTCAACTTATACAAATAGCGTGAACGTTGGGTTACTGAATAACTGGTCATGGTATCTGGGAAAAGGTAACAAAATAGAATTCAGGAACTTATTAAGCAATCAGGGGGAATCCTCAACCGTTTTCAGAAATGGAACCGAATATTACTCAAATAACGTGATACGGTCATTTGAGTATGGCTATAAAAGTCGTTTAACTTATTCCGGTCAGCTGAGTGGAACCCATAGCCTGGGTGAATCGAAAGGACAAATCGACTGGGTGCTTGGATATGCCTCGGCCCAAAGGGATGAACCTGACATAAGGCGTATTAAGCAGATCTTAAACGATAATACCACCGACCCGGGGTACGGACAGTATTTCCTGGATTTCCCGTCAAATCCTCTATCCAGTAATGCCGGCCGGCTCTTCTTGCGGACGAGCGAAAATATTTTTTCCGGAGCGGTGAACTATGAAAGGAAGCTGACCATGGGAAGTTTTAAGCCCAAAGTAAAAGCCGGTGTATTCGCGGAAGAAAAGTCCAGATCCTTCACAGCACGGAAGCTAGGCTATATATTCTCTGATGGGCGGCAGAAGGATGCATCGATACAGTATGCAGATGTTTATGAACTTCTTTCCGGTCAGTATTTCAATAATACCACCGGGATCAAGCTTGGTGAAGAAACCAATAAGTCTGATTCCTATACCGCCCAAAACCATCATTACGCTGCATATATTTCTGCAAATCTGCCTATTACAATACGACTCAATCTGTATACCGGCATCAGATTGGAGAAAAATCAGCAGATTCTAAACAGTGCAGATCGTTTCCAGCAACCGGTAATGATTGATATTGATACCGTTAATCTTTTCCCGTCAGCCAACCTGACTTATAACATTAACGATAAAAACCTCTTAAGGCTTGCGTACGGTAAATCAGTCAACAGGCCTGAATTTCGTGAAATCGCTCCTTTTCCCTTCTTTGATTTTAAAAGCAATGCGGTATTCTCCGGAAATCCCGGTTTGAAAAATGCTTATATCCACAACTTCGATTTGCGGTATGAATTCTATCCGGATAACAACGAATTGGTATCTGCCGGATTTTTCTTTAAAAAATTCATTGATCCAATCGAAATCAAATATATAGAAACCGGAAGCGGACTTGAGTATTCCTATCAGAATGCATTGTCTGCAACCAATTTCGGATTCGAGGCAGAAGTCCGGAAAACCCTTGGAAAAGAAGGGTGGTTACAAAACATGGTACTCGTTTTCAACGGAGCTTTAATATGGAGCTCGGTTGATTTCCCGGTCAATTCTATCGAACAGAAAC
Organism: uncultured Bacteroidota bacterium; assembly: GCA_942493265.1. Taxonomy (GTDB): domain Bacteria; phylum Bacteroidota; class Bacteroidia; order Bacteroidales; family UBA12481; genus UBA12481. The sequence continues at coordinate 3,318,852 of OW818688.1, read as the reverse complement.
GCCCTCTGGCCGGACAATCTCCCTATGTAGTAAATCTGGGCCTTTTCTATTCGGATCCGGGTAAAAGTGGCTTGAATTTCAGTCTGATGTATAACGTGATCGGAGAGCGGATCTATATTGTGGGACAGCCCAAGTCGAAACCGTGGGAATACATTCCGAACATATATGAAATGCCGCGTCATCTGGTCGACCTGCAGGTCAGCAAACGAATTGGCAAGTTCCTGGAAATCAAGCTCGGTATCAAGGATCTGCTAAACCAGCCCGTTGAGTTCAACGAGGCTGTCAATGTTGATGCAGATATGGCAACCTATGGAAATATTGAAGCCGGGATTGTTCATTTCACCCGTGACCAGATTGTGCGGAAATACCGACCAGGAAGCTTGTATACTGTTGGTTTACAGATAGTATTTTAATAATTCACTTATTAAGATTTTGATAACAGTGGCTTAATGATCCGGACATATTACCTGAGTTAATTTGCAGAATAAAACAAATTATTCCAGTATGAAAAAAATGTATTTATCAAAGTTCCTGATTGCATCACTCGCAATCGCAGTTGGTTTCTCCGCGTGTAAAAAAGATGTTCTGGTCACCGGGATTAACCTCGAAGAGTCCAGCCTGCAAATTCGGGCAGGATCTTCGACGCTGCTCATCGCATCTGTTGCGCCGGTTGATGCCAGCAATAAAGAAATCAGCTATATCTCAAGGAAAACCGATATTGCCACTGTAGGTACAGATGGAACCGTTACCGGCATCGCAATCGGGGAAACCTGGATTGTAGCAACCACTTTGGAAGGCAACTTTAAAGATTCCTGCCTGGTGATTGTTGATCCGGCTTCCGGAAGTACTCTGAATATTACCGGCAACCTCACAGCCAATCTGGTTCTGAAATCAGATGTAAAATACATATTAGACGGATGGGTATACGTTAAGGACGGAGCTACCCTGACCATTGAGGCCGGCACGGTAATCAAAGGAAAATCAGGTACGAAAGCTTCCCTGATAGTTGAGCGTGGTGGTAAGATAATGGCCGAGGGCACTGCTCTAAAGCCCATCGTTTTCACTTCAGACAAGGCTGCGGGTTCGCGTACAGCCGGTGACTGGGGTGGAATTATTATCTGTGGCAAGGCCCCGATCAATCCAACCGGCGGAGAAGCTGAAATCGAGGGTGGTGTGGGTTCAAAATATGGTGGAACCAATCCGGCCGACAATTCAGGGATTCTGAAATATGTCCGGATCGAGTATGCCGGATACGCTTTTGCACCGGATAAAGAGATCAACGGTCTTACTTTGGGCGGTGTTGGCAACGGCACACAGATCGATTACGTTCAGGTTTCTTTCTCGAATGACGATTCCTATGAATGGTTTGGTGGTACCGTTAACTGCAAACATCTGATCGCCTTCTCGGGGTTGGACGATGAATTTGATACGGATTACGGATTCAATGGCTCAGTTCAATATGTTGTAGGACTGCGTGATCCCAATATCGCGGACGTTTCCAAATCAAACGGTTTCGAATCCGATAACGATGGTACCGGTTCAACCAACAGCCCGGTCACCAGTCCAAAATTTGCCAATGTCAGTTTATTCGGACCAAAACCCGCTACTGATTCACCGGCGAACAGCCTGTTTCAGACGTCCATGCATTTACGCCGCAAAACCGCACTAGAGGTATATAACTCAGTATTTGCCGGTTGGCCAAAAGGTTTGCTGATGGCTGATGGTAAAGGCAGTGCAGGAAATATTCAGATCAAGGGCGTGGTTTTAGCTGGAATGAACGACAATTTCTCAGGAAATGCCGCCGGTGAAGAAGCTTTCTTTACCGAAGCTTCACGCGCAAACCGCACTTTTGCTACAACCACAGAATTAAATATTACCAACCCGTTTAATCTTCCCTCCCCCAATTTTCTCCCGAAAGCCGGATCCCCGCTTATGACCGGTGCTGTAGCGGTCCCAGCAGGCCTTGAAGCAACCAATTACATCGGGGCCTTCGGAACCACCGACTGGACCTCCACAGGCTGGGTAAACTGGACTCCCCAAACTACAGTTTACTAAAGATCTCCGCAAAAGAACAAGGATTAGGTTATCTCCTGCGGAGTTGACTCAATTTCATGGAGGCCGTCTCGAGACTGAGGCGGCCTTTTTTTTTATGTTAATCCTTCGCTGAAGAATTCAAAGCCTGGAGGCAACCGGATCTGATTGCCTAACTTAGACTATTAACAGCTTGATAAGGCATAATTCACATTCAGATAATACCGCAGTATTATATTTGAATGGTGAAACGATGTATGCTTTAGTTTGCTTAGTGGATTAGTATGAGAGATAGTTCCGGCGTGACCCGGGCTATCTTTTTTTTTAATATTTCTGTGCAGGAAGTATTATTTCACCTGGGGTGAACCATCTGCCTCCGCGGTGGCCTGCGACTTTCCTTCAACAACAATATCCACATAACTGTGCATTTTGCCAGTTGCATCTGCATATTGGGTTGCCGGCAGTGCTTTCCCATTGACCAGAATTTGCGAAAACTGCCCCTGAAAGGTTGCCCTCCAGGTGAGTCTGCGATCCGATTTATTGGCAAATACAGTTTCGACTTCCGAATCATGCCTCACGGATATCAATCCTGTAAATACGGGGATATTTTCAACTGTAACAGATCCGTTTGAGGGGATCAGCCTCGGACAGGTGGTGATCCGCTGGTTGGTGGCCGACGGCTCAACCCCCATCAGTCCGCGTACGATTCCCTCAATGGCACTGGCAGATGCTTCAGGATAATTGCGCCGCTTATCAATATAAATACGGCCCAGGAAATCATAAGCATCCTGGTTATAGCCATACCGGTAAAAAAGCATCGGAAGATAGGATAACACTTCCACCTGGGAATTTCGGAGCTCCTGCAACGATTTCTCAATCCTGGCAGGATCATCAATCACATCATACCACAACAGGAATTCGCTATTGCTGATTCCGCCCGGATAAAACTTTCCGTCGCTCTTCTTGTAAAAACCATGGTAGGTGCCGCTGGTTTTGTCCCACCACAGCGAATCGATCAGAACCCTGTATTCGCGGGCCTTCTTCTCGTAATCACTGCTCAGCTCTCCCTGACCGGTGACCTTCAGAATTTTGGCATATGTTCTGAAACCATTGTAGATCATACCCACCAGGTCACCGCTTACCGAAATATCATCCTGCTGTTCATCGTAGGAAGGAATTCCCCGGGCATATTTAAATCTTTCCGTTTCCGGCTTCAGGTTCATCCGCGAAGGGCGATCCATGATCCGGTCGGACTGCAATTGCCATCGTTCAACATATTGATTCAATGTTAGTTGAAAAAACTTATCAAATGCCGGATCAATAAGATAGGTGCTGTCACCGGTCCACTCATAAAGCTTGTAACAGGCATCAATGATGTCGAAACTGGCATTCAGATTATACCAGAAATCCTGGTCGGATGTATAGTCGACCGGCGCCGGCAGGTTGTACCGGTTGATCTCCCAGTACGAGCACCAGTCCTTGCTTTCCGTTATGTTTTCCACAAACTTGCGGAACATGTTCAGGTTCTGTTTTTCCTGCCAGAGCATCTCAGCGCCAATGCTCTGATGGCTGACATCGCGGATGCAAAATGCCTCCCGTCCGGGCAGGGCTGCTTCATACCAGGGCCCCACCGGATCGCTATCGTCGCCGACATATCCGTTGGAGGTCCTTTGCGCCCAGTTAAAGATATTCACCAGGAGCGTGTCGGTAGAGGTGATTCGAATACTATCGGATGGTTTAGCAACGAGGTCTTCTGACAATTCGGTTTTACAGGAAGAAATGAGGCAGAATCCAATGACCACCAGTATCCAGGGAGAAATGCGGCTTTGTGCTATTTTATTCATTATAATGAAGTTTGTTTAGGTTCAAAAACAGGTGGTTTAATTTAAATTAACCTGAACTTTCCGGATATTCCTGGCTTTCACGGCCAGTTTCCCATCGACAAAAATACGGAAACCCTTGCCCTGATTATATTTCACCCCGGCTTTATCCCAAAGAATGGTAATGATATGGTCCTTGTACCGAACATCATCCAGGCAAAACCAATCCCAGGTTTCCGGGATCAGAGGGTTTATCGTCAGCGTATTATCCATTGAGGGTCTCATACCTGCCAATCCGGTTATTATGATGTCGTTATAGGTGGAATGATTGTAATATATTCCCCTTTCCTTAAAGACGTGGCTATAATTCTGGACCTCCATTCGAGTGCGCGCCAGCCAGTCGCCGTTATACGGGTTCAGGTTTTCATCGATCCAGAGGTCATTGCTGACAAGTGTATCCCCTGACGGAGGTATCTGCCGGAACCGATGCGAATTTGTATAGATTTTCAGCGTCTCAAAAAAATCATCCTTGCTAACAACTTCCTGTGAATAGTTGTTAAGCACATTGGCCAATGCCGTCAGAGTCTGGGAGGTTGCGAAAGGCCAGCTGGGACCGTTCCACTGGCATTCATGGCCTTCATAATTGATTCTGAAGCCGGCATGACGCTGCTCGGCTGTGGTGGGTCCGAACGAGGCATAAAATCCCTGAGGATCCATCAGCTGCGCCCAGGCGATCTCATATCCACCGCCCGCGGGTGGAAGCTCCACATACCAGGGTACATATCCTAAAAGTTCACGCGCATCGCTCACTACACCGGCTGAAGGATCCTCCGGATTTTCATACGGCCGGGGTATCACCTTAAAAAATTGGGCTTTGGGATCCCAAAGTTTGTGTAGGGTTAATTGCCGGATCTTTTCGGCTTCGGCACTGAACCGGGAGGCTATATCCGGTTTACCGGCCATCCCGGCAATCATTGAAATAGCCCTCGCATCGGCAAACATATAGGAGTTAATAGTCGGCCTTTTACCAGTTCCACCGATGGCTACTTCCATGCCATCCTGACCGTCATTTTGCCAAAACAGGCCGTCAGGCTCCCTTCGGCGCGCTTCCCATTCCAGGAAATTGGCTGTCAGATCGGGTAAAAATTTGATCAGAAGTGAATCATCCGGATGAACCATCTGCATCTGAAGAAAACTCTCCGCAATCGGAAAGCTGTATACATATGGATCTCCACCTCCACGGAGCCAGAACCTGCCGTAATCCCTGATGAATGCAGGATTGTGCAGCCATCGGCCTTCGCGGAAATGGTGCATGGCAGGACAGGATATGCTGTTGTATTTCCTGGCCCATGGAACATTCGGCATGAATTCAGTAATCACATATCCCTCAGGAGTCTGTTTGATATGTTTCCGGAAGGTCCACCACCGATAATAATAGACTTCCTCAATCTCCTTGTCGGGGCATTCGAAAAAAGGTATGTTCTCTTCAAGGAAACGCCAGGTTTCGGAGTTCCTGATCATTTTTGTATCCGGAACCACATCGGTATGGAGCTCAGATGTGTCCTGAGTGTTGAATTTGCTTACATAGTGCTTAAAACCGGACTTGACCAGGATGTTCTCCCGCTTTTGCTGGCTCTGGCAGGTGGAAAGAGTCAGTAACAGGAGTAAAGTGGATAACCCGGGTAATCGTTGCAGAAGGTTCAGCTTTTTCAATCGTGAATAATCAGGGGTGACTCTTATGATTGATCTCATCGTTTCAAAGGATAATGAATGTGTGAATCATGTAACTCTTTACTTTTTTTATACAACACCGGCCATTGATATTTTGGCACATTTGTAAATGTAAGAAGTGCATTGTTCATCGCAATGGTTGGCAAAAAAAATCTAAATCAGGAGAATAATTGAATGGCAGAAATCAAGATTGGAAGAAAAATAAGGCTTTGGCGGTGGTTGCTGATCATTGCCGTTTTCAGCGCTATTCTACTTTATATACTGTGGCTCAAGGACCAATACTAAAATTAATGTAATTGATTGAAAACAAAAACATTAAAAAAAACCAAATATCATGCCCCACAAAAAAAAGAGCCTCTATTACCTGTATGAATTATCAAATTTTGAAGTAGCCGACGATAATAGTGATGTCAGAGGCTGGGATGTACTAGATGCGGATGATCGAACCATTGGAAAAGTGGACCATTTATTGGTTAATAAGCAAACCAGATCGGTTGTTTATCTCGATGTTAAAGTTAATGAAGAATTGATTGAAGAAGGGTTCGATGCTTACCAGGTACCGGTTAGTGAGGGGGTGCATGAGTTTTTAAACGTGGATGGTGATATTCACCTGATCATTCCCATAGAAATGGCTACCCTCGATGAAGAGAATAAAAAGGTAACCACCGGACAGATAAACAGCAGAAGTTTTACGAAGAACAATTGATGGGCTCAGCCAAATATCAGAGCAGGGAAAACAAAACGAAAACCGGATTACTGTCGATCGTAACCTGCTTATCAAGAAGCTCAAGCCTGCCGCGGATTTTAGGATCCAGATCCTTCTTTTTCAGGGAAGCTTTAATGGACTCCTTTAAATCTATCGCTGTAAAAGCCAGATAGGGCTCCCCGTTTTCGGTCCACTGAACCAGGTGCCTGGTTATTCTTTCCGGAGTAATTCCCAGGAAATCGTCTGTAAAACGAATATTTCTGGCAACACCGGTCTTCTTATCAATCACCAACAGAAACTCATTGAAATCAACCATACCACTCCAAAAGTTACCTGACCCCTGCAACTCTGCTTTGGTCATGACTTTCTTGTCCAGGTACCATTTATCTTTGGTTTCCTTAATAATCTGATACATGCAGTTTCCAATGGTTCTGGAAGGTTCGGTAAACTGGTTAAAAGGTTGTCCCTTCGGACCCGGATTTAAAATCGCCACCGGATCGAGCCGGTCAGGCCCAACCTGATAAAGGGTATCATCTCCGGGTGAATATATCTTCCACAGATTTTGAAATTGATAAAGCGAACATCCCCACCCCCCCGGGGAATATCCGGTTTTGCCTGTGGGTAGATACACATTCCGGGGCCATACCTTCAACTCCCGGCCCGAGGCAGAAAATAGTAGCAGCCGGATGGAATCACGACGGTAGTCAACAGTCCCGGCCAATTCACCGGGTACCATCCAGATGGAGTCATTAAATCTTTTCATGCCTTGTGTCAGATCCACAGGATTATTAATCCGGTTCAGAAATCTGCCATCTTCACCAAAAAGCTGATCCTCACCTCCTACTCCATTAAATGAAATGAAAATTTCCTTAAGATCCGGGAACCAGGTCAGTTCATCTACAAAATATCCGGTATGTTCCCCCGGACCTTTGCCACCCCCTCCAAATTCGCGGATAAATTTTCCATTCAGGTCGAATTCCAGAACACGGCAGGGACCGATTCCCACCTGGGTCCAGGTTAAAACCGAATGATTGGTTATGCAGATTTTCCCGGGATAGGAGATCATGGACTCTTTTTTGGTTTCGAGCGGGATAATCCGGAAATCACCAAATATTTCGGAAAGTTTAATGGTTGTAGCCGAATCATCTATCATCTCCAGGTGAATTTTCGGGATCTCTTTGCCATTGATTGTCACCATTTCAATGATCCCGGTTTTGGAGGCCGTGGATTTGCATGACCAGACCACCACAAGCATCAGGATGGCAAAACAGGTTAATTGGAATATCCTTTTCATGGAGGGTAGGTTTGAAGGGAATATTACCAAAGGTAACAGGAATAAAGAATATTTATTAACGCCACAAAACCTATTGGAAGCCAGGCAAAAGCAGTTAGAAATTCTCTATCTTTGGAAGTGCCCCCCCACACAAATTTTATCAATCATGCGCTGCGAAATTCATTGTGCAATCATGGTTTGCCTTTTACTTGCTGCAACAGCATGTCAAAAGGATAGCCTGCCGCCTGAACCGTATTTCAGCGTTTTTCCATCCTCCGGTGATTTTAAAACTACCTTTTACTTCGATGCACGGAAGTCAGCCGATAATAATACTATAGCCGAAGGAATTTTAGTAAGATGGGACTGGGAAGGCGATTCGATCTGGGACACACCCTACTCCCGCGAGAAACAGTGCATCCACCGTTATGCCATCAGCGGGAACATGCGGGTTGCCATGCAGGCGAAGAACTTTGCCGGTGAAACGGCTATATCCTATGAAACCGTATACATATCTGTTGTTAATGCAGATACAGGGGAGCTTGTAGATGAGAGGGACGGCAGGATATACAAAACAGTTAAATTCCGGGACCGGTGGATAATGAGCGAGAACCTCCGCTTCGGAACCCGGCTTCAGGACAGTGTTTTTCCAGGCCAGCAGCAGGTTGCGGAATACCACCTATATAAAAACGATCCTATTAATCTCCGGTATGGTGGATTATATACCTGGGGGGAAGCAATGAATTATCAGGATAAGGACAATAACCAGGGAATCTGTCCGGATGGCTGGCATATTCCGTCATTCAACGAATGGAATGAGATGATCGGTTTTCCAGGCTTTCAGGCCGAATTCTCTCCCAGGATGCCCGTCAATGTTCCCTACTACTACGGGGTAAACTCTTCTTTGGGTCTGAGGATTGAATTCTTCGGTCATGGAGTTGTAGCTTATCCGGCAGCAGGATACACCTCCTTAACAAGTACAGGATTGGGCAAGAATGTTGGGTACTGGACCTCCCGCCCGCTTCGGCCTGTTTACCACCAGGGATACTCCGACAGAATAAGGCACTTTGGTATATCAATTTTGCTGTATGAAAAATCGTATGGCACCTATTTTAGCATGGCAGATTTTAATCTCGCCTGGGGGATCGAGGAAAACAACCTCGATTCCCATTACGTTCGATGCATAAAGAACAATTAAATAATGCGATACGCAGCATTCATAATATTCATTGTCTTACTGAATTCGGGTTGCGAAACTGAACTCGTCATCAATACCAACACCCCATCCATTCCGGTTGCCTATGCAGTCTTTAATTCAGCAGATACAGTCCATTACGTCAGACTGACCAAAACCTTCCGGACCGATTATAATGTTTACGATAAGATAATCCCTCAGGATTCTATGAATGTACCCAATGCTGTCGTAAGAATAGAAAGATGGAATTCAGGATATTTTGTTGATGAAGTGAGGCTCGATTTATTGGATCATTTAAACAGGGATAGCGGCCTTTTTCCCAGGGATGCAGCAACGGTTTTTGAGTTAAAAAAGAACCCAGGCAACTCAGTATATTTTAATGTCAACCAAACCGAACTCTTCCGCTTAATCATCGAAATCCCCTACAAGCCAATAGTGTACAGCGAGTACCACCTCATCAAACCTTTGATCATGACGACTCCACGTTCCGACGGGCGTGTATTTAACATGTTCGACTTCCATGTCATTTTTACCTCCTATGCCTACTTTACAGAGATGTTTGTCAGGCTTCACTTTCTGAATAATTATCAAGACTGTACTTCCACTGAAACAGCGATCTGGAGAGAATTTCAGGATCATGAAATCATTGATGGTAAAACCGGTAAGAATTATTCAGTACCTCTGGAAGGCAATGCTTTTTTTGAGCGAATCGGAAATGTCATTCCCCGGGACGAGAAGGTGATCACCCGCGAATTTGAATTTGCAGAGCTTTTATTTAATTGCCACGATGAAAATATTTATCAGTACAATGAATCCATGAAAATACTGCCTTCCGATCAGGCCGGAAGTCCATTTACAAATGTCGTCAATGGAAAAGGGATAGTAGGCTCAAGATACACCTGGCGAGCATCGATCCTGTTCGATCATGGCAGTCTGGAGGAACTCTGCAAGGGAAAATATACAAAACACCTTAAATTTGTGGATTGGTAAAAGGATGCACAAACCTGGGTAAACAAAAAAACCACTTACCGGTTTTATCCTTGTAAGTGGTTGTTTTTCGTGGGCGCTACTGGATTCGAACCAGTGACCCTCTGCTTGTAAGGCAGATGCTCTGAACCAGCTGAGCTAAGCACCCGAAAGCGGTGCAAAGATAATTTCTTTTTCTTGCCAAGCAAAGGTTTTTAAAAACAATTCCGACAAAAATAATTCAACCTTTTTGGATCACTTCCGCAGGACTCATCCGTGAAACTCCATACGACTGAATACCAATAGCCAACAGCGCCAGCAAGGCTACCAAACCTCCGGCCAGTAAAAATGAAGGCCACTCCTCAATGATCCGGATCCGGTAGGCAAACCGGCTCAGCCAGTTCGCCGCAACCAGCCAGGCAAGCGGCCAGGCAAGAAGATTGGACAGGATAACCCATTTTATCATTCTGTTTATCAACAGGATAAATACACTGGATCCGGATGCGCCAAATACTTTGCGAATGCCGATCTCTTTTCGTTGCTTTTTCAGACTCAGTACGGTAAGGCCCACCAAACCCATAATCGACAAAATAATGCCTACGATCGCAGCAGAAAAGATCAATTGAACCTGGTTTTCCTCCCTTTTATAAAATCCCCTGTACATTTCTCCCACAAAAAATGAACTGGTCTGATAGCCGGGATCGACTCCGGTAAAAACCGCTTCAATATTTTTCAGGTCCTCCATCCCATAACCGGGCTTCATCCGGATGGAAATGAAATTAAACCGGTCCGTCTGCATGGTGAGGATCTCTTTGTCGAATTCGGAATAGAGCGGCTTGGTTCTGAAGTTGTTGAATACCCCGATAACCTTTCCCTTAACTCCCCTGAGAACTATCTCCTCCCCTACCGGTTGATCCAGACCCAGTTCCCTCGCTGCCTGCCGGTTGATCAGAAAACTCCCGGAATCACGCAGGTGAAGCTTTGAAAAATCCTCGCCTTCAGCAAGTTGTATACCAAAAGTTTCCAGATAATCCTGCTGTACCCGGTTAACGTTTATTAAGGTACCGCTCGCTTCTGAACTTCCGTATTTGTATACCACCGAATTGGAAATACGGTTTTTCCCCGGAATTGAATAAGATGCTGTTACGCTTGCCACAGCCGGAAATTGCAGGATCTTGCTTTTTATAAAAGAATAACCGGCCATCACCTGTTCGGTAAGATTTTCATAAACAACAACTTCCTTGGGTTCAAACCCAAGATCAGCTTTTGCGATGAATCTTAGCTGCGCTGAAAAGAGGAACATCAGGCAGATAATAAAAACCGCCAGACCGTATTGGACCAGCACAAGCAATTTGGCTATGCTGACCTTCCGTGAACGCGCCATCGATTCCTCTTTCAATATGTTGCCGGCATTTTTTCTCGAAAGGTACCAATTGGGATAAATACTTGACAGCAAAGCAATTAAAGCAACTCCTAAAGACAGAAGGATCGTCCAGATTACGCCGGTTTTATAAAAAAGCGGAAGCTCTATTGCCCACCTAGTTTCCGCCCAGCCCTTTAATATTTCACACAGGATCAAGGCGATCAGCAATGCCGCCCCGACCAGCATGGAAGTTTCCTCCAGCGTTTGCCGGAACAGCTGAAGCCTTGTGGCGCCTAAAACCTTTTTAATGCCGATCTCCCGGGATCTCCGTTCATAGAGTGCCGTGGTAAGGTTGATGAAATTGATAACGCCAACCAGCAGAATAAAAATCGCCATGGCAGTAAACAGGATTAATGTACTCCTGCTGGTTGTTTTTGCATAGTCAGTTGCCTCCAGCTGAGTGGTATGAATGGATCCGAGCGGCTGGAAAAACAAATCACCGGTTATCCCTGCTTTTCCGTACCTCTGCTGAACCACCCGGTCAAATACCTGGTTAACCTGAGGCATAACACTTTCGGGACTAACCCCGCTGCGCAGGAGAAAGTAGGTTGGAAATGCAAATCCTTCCCGGTTTACAATACTGTCATCCGGCCTGGCGATAGAGGAGAATGATGCCAGCAAATCAAATGTAATATGCGAATTTTCAGGCAGATCCTCCAATAATCCGGTCACCCGGTAGGGCCAGTCATTGATTTTCACGGTCTGGCCAAAAGGATCGGTATCACCAAAGAATTTCCTGGCAGCATGTCTGGTAAGAACGACAGAATACGGTGCATTCAAGGCATCCCCGGGATTTCCAGCGGTTAAGTGAAATGAGAATACCTTGAAAAATGTGGAATCTGTATAATAGAGCTTCTGGTCGATGTACTTTTTTTCATCACACAGGATTTCGTATCTTAAACTGGAATGAAGCCTTGTTGCGCATTCAATTCCAGCGACTTCCCGCATAGCTTCCTCTCCCAGTAAACCCGGCATGTGAATGGTGGTATTCTCCTTCCCTGCCATCTGAATAACTGACAGCCCCCGAAAAATCCGGTCTTTATTCAGGTGAAAGGAATCAAATGCGGTTTGATACTTTACGAAGGAAATCATTAGCAAACAAGCAGTTAAGCCGGTAGCTAACCCAATCAGATTGACAACAACGTATCCCTTATTTCTTTTAAGGAAACGAAAACTAAACATGGAAAACGGTTCAGATTTATGGAATTCAAATATACTTAATTTCCAATCGCCTCTGCCACCACATAGGTACTTCCTGTTATTACAACCAAATCGTCTTTGTTTGCCAACTTACGGGCTGCTGCAACTGCCTCCGCAACAGTGGGATGCATCGTACCCAATAGACCGTAAAAGGATGCTTTTGCGGCCAGAACCTTCACATCCAGGGCCCTCGGAATCGCAGCCATGGTAAAGTAATACTTCGCCCCGGCCGGCAAAACCTGCAATATTTTATCTATTTCCTTATCATTCACCGCACCATACACGATATGGAGATTTTTGAATCGCGTGTTTTCAATCTGATACACCACCTGACGGATACCATCAATATTATGGCCGGTATCGATCACTGTTTTTGGATTCTGGCTGATAACCTCCCATCTTCCGCTGAATCCGGTCAGGGCCTTAACTTTCGTTAATCCATCGTATACATTATCCTCAGTAATATGCCATTCGCGAAGCTTGAGCAGCTCCAGCACCTCGAGTACCACCGGGAGATTTTTGCGTTGTACAAAACCGATCAGATCGGAGTGCAACTCAGGATAAACAACCTTTTTACCTCTCAATACCTGAAAATATTGCCTGTTCCCGTTTGCAAGAGCAGAAAAGGGAACCTGGAAATAATCGTTCGCAAAGTATATCTCTGATCCCGATTCAGCAGCCCGGTCTTCAAAAATCTTACGGGTTTCGCGGTTCTTTTCACCTACCACCACAGGGATGCCCGGCTTGATGATGCCTGCCTTTTCCCGCGCGATCTTTTCCAGTGTATCCCCAAGCAGATCCATGTGATCGAAACTGATATTGGTAATGACGGATATAACCGGATCGATGATGTTTGTGGAATCCAGCCGGCCACCCAGCCCGGTTTCGATAACCGCCACCTCAATATCCTGTTTCGAAAAATAATCGAATGCCAAAGCAACGGTCATTTCAAAAAAGGAGGGTTTGATTTCCTCAAATAGTGGCTTATGCTCCTCAATGAATGACACTACCTCTTTTTTGGAGATCATTTCCCCGTTGATACGGATTCTTTCCCTGAAATCAATGAGGTGCGGCGAGGTATAGAGTCCTACCCTATAGCCAGCCTCCTGTAAAACAGCAGCCAGCATATTAGAAACAGAACCCTTTCCATTGGTACCGGCAATATGGATACTTAAAAAATTCCGGTGCGGAAAGCCCAGATGCTTATCAAGCAGTATTGTGGTTTCAAGATCGGCTTTATAGGCAGATTTCCCTACCCGGTGAAACATCGGTAGTTGAGAAAAAAGCCAATCTGTTGTTTCTTTATAGTTCATGGACTGCAATTTTACTATATTTAACATGAAAGAAGTACAAAATCATGATCAATCAGAAGAAAATCTTTGTGCTGGATACTAATGTATTACTGCACGACTATAAGTGTATCTATCAGTTTGAGGAGAATGACATCACGTTGCCCATAACGGTTCTGGAAGAACTCGACAAATTTAAGAAGGGAAATGACCAGATCAATTTTCAGGCAAGGGAATTTGTTCGTGAACTCGATCAGCTGGCCGGTGAAATGCTGTTTTCCGAAGGTATCAGCCTTGGAAAAGGTCTTGGCCGGCTGTTCATCGAAACAGGCAAGCCTTTTTCCAGGGAGATGGAGGAGTCTTTTGAGGAAAAGATCCCTGACCACCGGATACTGGCCATTGCCGACTATACCCGGAATAAAAATCCTGACAAGCAGGTGATTCTGGTTACCAAGGATATCAATCTCAGAATCAAAGCTAAGGCACTTGGTTTAACGGCACAGGATTACAAAGCCGGTCAGATTACCAACATCGAATATCTGCATGAAGGAATTTCCACCATCGAAAATCAGGATGATGCCTTAATATCTAAGTTATACAACTCACCCGACGGAGTTTCGATTGAGGAGTTTAATCTGGGGATTGATCCCATTTCGAATCAGTATATGGTATTAAAGGGTAATAATTCCTCCGCCCTGGCCATTTTTGATATTCGCACCAGTGCCCTGCATGTGGTTCAAAAGCAGAAATGTTATGGCATTGAGCCCAGGAACGCCGAACAAACCATAACCCTCGATGCCTTACTCCGGCCGGACATCAACCTGGTGAGCCTGACCGGGAAAGCCGGAACAGGCAAAACACTGCTGGCTCTGGCAGCCGCACTTCAGCAGCGCCGCGATTATCTGCAGATATACCTCGCACGACCGATCATCCCCCTGGGAAACCGCGATATCGGTTATCTGCCGGGCGATGCACAGGAAAAAATTGAACCGTACATGCAGCCCCTGTTTGATAACCTCTCCGTGATCAGGCATCAGTTCGACGCCCGAAGCAAGGAATTCCTGAAAATCGATCAATTATTGCAGGAAGAAAAACTCATTATCACACCTTTGGCCTATATTCGCGGCCGAAGTCTGAGTAAGGTTTTCTTTATCGTTGATGAAGCACAGAACCTTACCCCGCATGAGGTTAAAACAATCATTACCAGAGCAGGAGAAGGAACAAAAATCGTGTTTACAGGAGATATTCATCAGATCGATTCACCTTATCTCGACCTGAAATCAAACGGGCTGTCCTATCTCACCGATAAATTGCGGGGACAGGATGTTTTTGCCCATGTTAACCTGGTTCACGGCGAAAGAAGCCATCTGGCTGAGCTGGCCAGCAACCTGCTCTAATATAATAACTTACGAAATTTGAAAAAAGTAGCTTTTCATACTCTGGGTTGCAAATTAAATTTTTCTGAAACCAGTGAAATAGGTCGTCAGCTCGAGGAATCAGGGTTTGAACGGGTACCCTTCGGCACCCTGGCGGATATTACGGTGATTCACACCTGCAGCGTAACCGGTTCAGCCGACCGGAAAACCAAACAGGCTATACACAAGGCGATTAACATTTCACCCGACAGCTATATAGTGGCCATGGGATGCTATGCCCAGCTGAATCCGGAGGAGATCGCATCCTGGAAAGGGGTCGACCTGGTTCTCGGAACCAACGACAAGTTTGATCTGGCCAGCTATCTGACCGACATAAGCAAAAAAGACCATGCCGAGGTTCACAGCTGCGAAATCATTGAAGATCAGAAATTCTTTCCGGCACACTCCACGGCTGAACGTACACGCGCCTTTTTGAAGGTGCAGGACGGATGTGATTACCCCTGTACCTATTGCACCATTCCCAAAGCCCGGGGAAAAAGCCGTAATCCTGAAATCTCCAGCCTTGTTGAGCAGGCACGGGAACTCTCTGCCGCAGGATTGAAGGAAATCGTTCTCACCGGGGTTAATATCGGAGATTTTGGTAAAACCACCGGCGAAACTTTCACTGCCCTGGCCAAAGAGCTGGATGAGGTGGAAGGAATTCTGAGATTCCGCATTTCATCGATCGAGCCCAACCTGATTACGGATGAACTGATTGCGCTCGTCGCCAGCTCAAAACGTTTTGCACCGCACTTTCATATCCCCCTTCAGTCAGGATCAGATAATATTCTGAAATTGATGAAAAGGCGATACCTCACAAATGTTTTCGCCGACCGGGTGCTAAAGATCAAGGCGCTGATGCCGGATGCATGCATTGGAGCGGATGTTATTGTAGGATTCCCCGGTGAAACGGATGAGGATTTTGATACTGCCTGCCGGTTCATAAAAAGCCTTCCCCTATCCTACCTGCATGTGTTCACCTATTCGGAACGCCCGGGAACTCCGGCCTCCACCATGGCCGGAAAAGTGCAGAACCGCATCCGCGACGACCGGAGTCATGCCCTGCATGCCATCGGCAATCAGCTTAAGCAGGACTTTTGTATCTCACAGATCGGCAAGGAAAAACCGGTCATTTTCGAACAGCAAAAACCCGATGGCACAATGACCGGATTTACAGACAATTACGTTGAAATCAGTACAAAAAGCCAACTTAGTTTCCTCCATCAGGCCGGTCTGGTTCTGCTCAGCGGTCCGGAAAATAATGGTGTGGTAACAGCCCGGCTGATCAGCACAAATCCGTTACCTTAGCGTTCTTGAATCTGCCAGACGCACCTAAAGAAAATCACATGAATTATTCCGGCCTTACTGAATCCGTTGTTGCCCTGACCCTTGAAACCGGTCGGTTTCTGAAAACCATGAACGGCAAGATCAATGAAGGAATGATCGAAACCAAGGGGAAGATGGATTTTGTTACCGATATTGACAAAGCATCTGAAAAGCTTTTACTCGATGGCCTGGCAAAAATCCTTCCTGCCGCAGGATTTATTGCTGAAGAAGGCACTTACACCCAGCGCGGTGAGGTATTTAACTGGATCGTTGATCCGATCGATGGCACCACCAACTTTATCCATGGGGTATTTCCCTACTCGATCAGTATCGCTCTCATGGAAAATGAGGAACTGGTGATCGGCGTCATTTACGATCCCACACACGATGAGTGTTTTACAGCCTGGAAAAACGGACCTGCCCAACTGAATGGTAAAACCATCCATACCAGTAACCGCGGGAGCCTGAGCCAGTCGCTCGTGGCCACCGGCTTTCCCTATACCGACTTTACCCTCCTGGATGCCTATATCGGATCACTGAAGGAACTCATGGCCTGCACACATGGAATCAGGCGCCTGGGTTCTGCTGCCATGGATCTGGCCTATGTGGCGTGCGGACGGTATGATGCTTTCTGGGAGTATCACCTCAAGCCTTGGGATGTTGCTGCAGGAACCCTCATAATCAAACAGGCCGGCGGACAGGTGTCGGATTTTTCAGGTGGGGATAATTATCTGTTCGGAAAAACCTATGTTGCCACCAATGGTCTGGTACAGAATGAATTCCTGAATGTATTGAAAAAATATTTCTGATTTCATTTGAACACGGATGATTCACAACTGAAAAAAAGCCTTCAAAATGGCGACAGGGAGGTGTTTAAATACCTCTTCATGCTGTATTCCCCCGGGTTGATCCGCTATGGTTCCACCCTTACCCAAAATATTGAAACCGCCAGGGAGCTCGTTCAGGACCTCTTTCTGGAACTTTGGGAGAAACGGCAAACCCTTGATATTCAGGGATCCATAAAACCCTATCTTTATTCATCCATTTACCACAAAGGACTAAACTGGATCAGAGCACAGAAAATCAGGGAGATATATGCCGGCAACCCGATTGAGATCCGTAACTGGTTCGCGGTTCCCTTCAGCGCCGACCGTCTGGATCCTCTGCTGCTGGAACTCATCGAAAAACAGATCCGGCTGCTACCTGACCAATGCCGCGAGGTATTTACCCGATCGGCCATTTTAGGGGAGAAGCCCAGTGAAATTGCTGAATTCCTGGGACTGAACATCAAAACAGTGGAGAACCATTTGTCAAGGGCCAGAAAGATCCTGAGGGGACGCCTTAAAAAAATTCTCTGACCCGGTTGGGGGTTTTTACCCTGTTCGCGTGTCGTAGAAGAAAAGAGAGAATCTATGATCACCGACGAATTATTATTCCGGTACTTAAACCAGGAAACCAGTAAAAAGGAGAACCGTCAGGTCGGAGATTGGTTATCACACCATGCGGATAAAGGTCTGCGGTTAGCAAATCTCAGGGAGATACTGGAATCCACTGATCAGGTTATTACGGATGAAGAACTCGCAAATGACTGGTCTTCTGTTGATTCCAGGATGCAAAAATCCGTTCCCGTTATGCAAATTCAGCACCGGTTTGCGGTACAGCTGGCCCGCATCGCAGCCGTATTGTTGGTATTAATCGGGTCCGGACTCATTTGGTTTTATCAGTCCAACACACACATTATCCGAAACCGTGATGTATTTACAAAATCAGTATTCCTCCCCGATGGCACACAGGTTGACCTGGGTCCGGGTTCAAAACTGGTTTACGGCGGTGAATTTCTGGAAGGCAACCGGGTAATCAAACTGACCGGGGAAGCCTGTTTTGATGTTACATCCGATCCGGAGCACCCATTTACCGTGATGGCCGGGGATGCCAAAATCAAGGTAACCGGAACCCGTTTTGTGGTTAACGCCTACCCCCGCAGTAAGGAGGTGGAAGTTTCCGTAAAATCTGGTATCGTATTATTCTACAATAGTGACACCATGGATAAAAACTCCTTTCGAATGGGGCTCATAGCCGGCGAAAAAGGCATATTCTATCCGGCCCAGAATCGCATGGACAAAACAATCGACCCCTATTTTCACACAACACCCTGATATTAACACTCAAACTCACCAATCATGAAAAAAGCTTTACTTCTCTGCGCTTGTCTCAGCATGCTGATGGCAACCCAGGTAAACGCAAAAGAGCTGCAGGCATTATTCTACCAGGCAAGCTTTTTTAGTCCCGCCGAGGGACCCTATGTCGAAACTTACCTCAAAGTTTTCGGACAGTCGGCTGAATATGTTAAAACCGCCCGTGGATCCTTTCAGGCTTCACTCGAAGTAACCATCCTCTTTAAAAAAGACGATAAAATAGTCGATTTCAGGAAATATAACCTGCTCAGTGCGGAACTGGAAGATACCGCAAAAAGTCAGCCGCATTTTATTGATCAGCAAAGGATCCCGCTGCCCTTTGGGGTTTATCAGCTGGAACTGTTTTTGAAAGACAACCATTCAAAAGAAGCTCCGATCGAACATGCAGAGGTTCTGGCCATGGAATTCAATACAAAAGATCTTAAATACAGTGATTTTCAATTCATTGAATCCTTTCAGGCAACCAAACAGGATAACATCTTATCTAAAAGCGGATTTGACCTGGTACCCTATGTCGGTGATTTTTTCCCGGCCGGAGTCAACACCCTGACTTTTTATACCGAGTTGTATAATCTGGATAAGAAAATCGGAGCCGGTCAGGACTTTATCTACAAATATTATTTAGAGTCATTTGAAACCAATTTTTCACTCGGAGATTTTTCAAAATATCAGAAACAGAAAGCCGCTGCAGTCAATCCGATTCTGGCTACCCTTCAGATAGCCGAGCTCCCGAGCGGTAACTACAACCTGGTTGTTGAAGCCCGCGACCGAAATAATGAGCTGGTTACCATGAATAAGATCTTCTTCCAGAGGAGCAATCCGGGAATGCAAATTAGCCTGACTGATATTCAGAGTGTTGATATCACCTCAACTTTTGCTGAGAAGATAAACGCCATTGATTCCCTGCGGTTCTACCTGGCATGCTTAACTCCGGTAGCTTCCATGATGGAGATACAGTATGCTAAAAACATCCAGCAATCCAACGATATGAAGCAGATGCAGAAATTTCTGTATAATTTCTGGAAAATCAGGAACGATAAAAATCCTGAAGCTGAGTGGACCAAATACCGATCGCAGGTGCTCATGATCGAGGACGCCTATAAAACGAAGATCAAGCATGGATTTGAAACAGATATGGGACGCACCTGGCTGAAATACGGTGCTCCTGATCAGGTGGAGGAAAACAAGCATGAACCCAACGCTTATCCTTACATTATCTGGCAATTCTATCATCTGGGCGATCAGAATAATAAGCGCTTCGTATTTTACAATCCAAATCTGGTTGGAGCTGAATACATGCTCCTCCATTCTGATGCTCGCGGCGAAATCTACAATCCCTACTGGCAGTATGACATTTACGGCCGCACCACCAATTTAAGGAACTATGACAATACCAGTTTCGACGGTGGATGGGGTGCCAGAGCATTGGATAACTTCAAGAAATGAGCGAATCCAGGCTGGTGAAAAGTATAGTACCCGGGCTAATCTGGATGATCCTATGGATCTTATCCTGGTTGCCCGGGTTTATCCTCAGATTTCTCTCCTACCTGATCAATACGGTGGTTTTCGTACTATTCCGGTACCGTTCCGAAGTGATCAAAAGCAACCTGAGCCGCTCTTTGCCTGAACTTTCGATCCTGGAGCAAAATAAGGTTGCCGAAAAATTTTATCAGCATTTTTCTGAGCTCTTTCTCGAAATTGTGATGTTTATCCGCACCAAGCCTAAGAGCCAAAGCCGACGAATCCGCTTTTCCAATCCTGAAGTCATCACCGAATCGTTAAAAAAGAGACAGAACATTATCATCCTTGCAGGTCATTACGGCAACTGGGAATGGAACCTTTTACCTCTTCTGGCTTCCGGCTACCGGGTTTTAGCCGTTTATAAACCGCAATCGAGCGAACTGGCCGACCTCCTCATGCATAAGATCAGACATAAACCGGGAATTCTGCTGGTAAAAATGAAGGATACTCTCAGGGTCATTTCGCGTGAAATCAAAGATAACAACTCCCCGTTTGCCTTACTTCTGGTTGCTGACCAGATACCTGCACGCGGAGATATCCGGTTTTGGACAGATTTTCTGCATCAGGAGAGTGCCTTTTTTACCGGGGCTGAAAAGATTGCAAAACGTTTCAGCCTCCCCGTTTTTTATATTGATCAGTCCAAGGTACATTTTGCGAATTATACGGCCACAGTGACCCCGGTTTATGATGGCGTGAGCGACTCGGCCGAAGGGGAAATCACCATCGCGTTTGTCCACCTGCTGCAAACCTCCATCCGCCGGGAGCCATACTTATGGCTTTGGTCGCACCGGCGATGGAAATATCGCAGGGAGGACTTACCTTTGCGCGTATGAACAAGGTCTCCGTAATCATTCTTTGCTGGAACAGCCGTTCCTGGCTCCAAAAGTTTTTACCCTCGCTGATCGCGAATACCGGGGCTGAAATCGCCGATCTCATTCTCGTCGACAACGGAAGTACCGATGGCACGGCGGAATGGCTCTCCATTGAATATCCCGCGGTCATTTTAAAGGTTTTCAACCGGAATCATGGCTATGCTGGAGGATACAAGCTGGCTATCGAAAATATTGAATCCCAATATGTTGTATTATTAAATTCAGATGTCAAGGTTACACCCGGCTGGATCAGCCAGCTGGTTTCGTTCATGGATCAACATCCACTGGCAGGTGCAGTGGCGCCGAAGATTCTGAGTTACGCCGACCATACCTCCTTTGAATATGCCGGAGCTGCCGGAGGCTGGATCGATCGTTATGGATATCCGTTTTGTCGTGGAAGGGTGTTTAATTCGATTGAAAAGGACCATGGCCAATATGACCAGCCCGCAAAGGTTTTTTGGGCCTCAGGGGCCTGTATGATGGTCAGGACCGAGGCTTACCGGTCGGCAGGAGAACTGGACCCATTGTTTTTTGCTCACATGGAGGAGATCGACCTGTGCTGGCGATTGCATTCACATGGCTATGAAGTATGGTATACCCCTGATTCAGTTATCTACCATGTGGGAGGAGGCGCCTTGCCCAATGAGAGTCCCCGAAAGTTGTACCTCAACTTCCGGAATAATCTGCTGATGCTCAGGAAAAACCTACCCCCGGATTTGCAATCCGGAATAATGTTTACCCGCAAAATCCTGGACGGAGTGGCAGCCATACAATATCTCTTCAAGGGAAAACCGACCTTTTTCATGGCTGTTTTAAAGGCCCACCGCGACTTTTACCGTATCTGGAAAAAAGAATACCGGAATTATTCAGGTGTAGCACATCCATCACCGAATCAACTGGAAGGATGGTATAATCACAGCATTGTGACTGCTTTCTTCCTGACCGGAAAAAAAAGATTTGATCAGCTGACGCGTCACAGGTAGGAAACCAGGTTCTCCAGCTGCATCCCCCGTGAGCCTTTGATGAGGATATTGCAGCTTTGAAGCTTGTTCACTGTGAGATATTCTTTCAAAATATCAGTATTCTCAAAAAACAGATGGGGAAACCTTCCGGCATACCGGTTAAAACGGGCTCCGGTAAACAAAACCTTTTCGAATCCCAGCTTACCTGCCTGCTCGATAATACTCAGGTGTTCAGCATCCTCGTGTGAGCCCAGTTCAAACATATCTCCCAGAATAACCACCGGACAGTTGAGCTTTAATGATGCGAAATGACTGATTGCCAATGACATGCTTGACGGGTTTGCATTATAGGCATCCAGAAAGACGATATTGCTGCCGGTTTCAATCCACTGCGACCGCATATTTTCCGGAACATAGGATTCAATTCCGGTCTTAATCTGATCGATGCTCAAACCGAACACGTGTCCGACCGTTATGGCAGCCAGAATATTAGAAATATTATATCCGCCGGAAAGGTGGCTGTTGATAACGGATGCATCATCGGCATTTCGCGACCTCCATCTTAACGATACATACCGGTCATTACTGCAATCTGCCGCTGAAACATCCGGGATCCCTCTGGTACCATAAGTCGAACAGGGGTAATGATCAGTCAATTCCATGAGCAGCGGATCATCCTGATTGACAAACAACTGACCCTTATTTGATTTTATCCAGGTATAAAGCTCATTCTTTGTTTGAATGACCCCTTCAAAGGATCCGAAACCCTCGAGATGAGCTTTTCCGATATTGGTAATCAGTCCGGCTGTAGGTTTAGCAATTTCGCAAAGGGCGGCAATCTCACCCGGATGATTGGCTCCCATTTCAACGATCATGATGTTGGTTGTATGAT
This sequence comes from uncultured Bacteroidota bacterium, assembly GCA_942493265.1. Lineage (GTDB taxonomy): Bacteria > Bacteroidota > Bacteroidia > Bacteroidales > UBA12481 > UBA12481. The sequence goes on along the minus strand of OW818688.1, from coordinate 3,296,038 downwards.
CAGCAGAAAGCAAGGTAAGCGGCACTCCGATATGATTATTCAGGTTACCGGGGGTAGCAACGGCTTTGAATTTCTGCTTCAAAACCGAGAGGATCAGTTCCTTGGTGGTCGTTTTTCCATTTGTTCCGGTGAGGCCGATCACCGGGATGTGCAGTTGGCTCCTGTGATAGGAGGCAAGCTCCTGAAGAAAAAGAAGAACATCCGGAACCAAAATAAAGCGATCGCCGGTTATTAATGAGGGATCATCGGTAACGGCATAAGCAGCCCCTTTAGCGATTGCATCGGCTGCAAAACGGTTACCATCAAACTTATCGCCTTTAAGGGAAAAATACAGACAGCCGGGCGTGACCTTCCGGCTGTCTGTACATATCTGCGGATACTGCAGAAAAATTTTATAAAAATCTTCGGATCTCACATCCTATTTGCCATCGGCTCTGCCGAGGCGCGACATGGCACAACGGAAACCAATGTCATCGGTAGATTTGTCTTCATCCATAAAGCGACGTGTTCCGGGAACCATCCAATAGGCACGGTCGCGCCAGGATCCACCTTTGAAAACGCGGGCACGGTCGGAAATGCTGGAAGTGATACCCACCTTATCGATCCCGCTGCCCTGATAATACATCTGGCTGGTACTTTTTGCATTGTCCTCCTCACCACCGATACTGGACTGGGCATCTCCGTCGCGGAAATTGCGGTTATCCGAACGACTGTAATTTGCACGTTTTTTATTTTCCTCGGCAGTCATCAGTCTTTTAGGAATTCTGCCCAGTGAATCTTTTTCAGCTATATTACCCTCAGCATCGCGCTGTTGAACCTTAAATACGTTACCCCGGTAAGGACTGAGCTCATCCATCTCAACTGACGACAAAGGACGATAAACATCCAGAACCCATTCGTTCACGTTTCCGGCCATGTCATACAAACCGTAATCATTCGGCAGGTAGGTTTTTACCGGTGAAGTATAAGGGTAGGAATCATTAAGTGACCCGGAAACTCCCATGTAATCACCTCTGCCGCGAACAAAGTTTGCCATCAGATCACCTCTTTTAGACTTTTCTTCGTTACGGGCATAATTTCCGCGCCATGGATACATCCGCTTGTTTTCAATCAGTTCTTCCTTGGCAACCAGACCCATGGCAGCAAATTCCCATTCTGCCTCGGTTGGCAGACGGTATTTCGGATAGAAGAAACCGTCTTCCATCCGAGCCTTCCGAACCGTTTTATTAGGATCAAGATTCGGGAGATCCTGACGGACAACACCTTCATACTGACCGGCCAGATAAGCATCTGTATTAAAATTCTTGGCACTCGTTTGATTAGGATCCTGCATCAGCACACCTTCCTTAATCAGAATATCCTCGTTAACGCGATCAGTCCTCCAATCGCAGTATTGTGAGGCCTGTAACCAGGTAACACCTACAACAGGATAATCATTATAGGAAGGATGGCGCAGATAATACTCGGTCATCGGCTCATTATAGGCAAGTGCGCCTCTCCAGACCAGTGTATCAGGCAAGGCTTCCATATAAACCAGGGGATAATCGGTATAAACACGCTTCAACCAATGCAGGTATTCGCGATAATCAGCATTGGTAACTTCAGTTTCATCCATATAAAAGGATGATACGGTTACCCTGCGCGGAATATTATTCCAGTCGTACCTGACATCATCGGCAACCCGCCCAAGCGTGAAGGTTCCACCTTCCACAAATACCAAACCAGGGCCGGTAGGCTGATTAAAACCAGATATATACTCATATCCACCGGATTTGGCGTCATTATACGCCCAGCCAGTTTTAGAAGATTTTTCGCTGCTTTTGCAGGCTCCCATCGACAGGACCAAGGCAAAAGTGATCAGAAAAAAACTAAACAATCTGATTTTCATGACGTTCAAAGGATTTTAAATCAATGTACAAAATTAACACTTTTTATCACTCACACTGACTTTCAGCATCAAAAGCGGCCGAAATTATGAAAATTTCATCGAAAGCCTGAGTAATAACGCACTTCACTTCGGTTTATTTTTCAGATACCCCTGTTAATATTTTTTGTCAACCCCTTTTCATTGAATACAATTTCAATATAAAAAAGACGTTTTTTCCGTAATATTACCCCGATATGAACAGAACTTTATTTGGTTTAAGCAGGCTGGCAGCCTTCATAATATTTTTCGCAGGACTCTCATTTACAATGAGTTTCGGTCAAAATACTGCACCACGAAAGATTAACTGGGTTTCATCGGCCGAATTCGACCGGGCAATTTATCCCGACGGTTCAACGGAACTCCCATACTATTCTGAGCGTTTACCATGGAATGAGGGGGAAAATTTCAGCCCTGAAGTTTTTTTTACCAATCTCATATTTGAGCCGGTAAACAGAACAGATACCACATGGAAAAAAATCGATGAAAGCCGGCTTCCTGATGCCATCGTGATAAAAACCATCGTTCAGGTGGAAAGGAAACAACCGTTTGCTGTTTTCAGCTTCATTCCTTTCCGCAAAAATCCCTCCACCGGCCAGATTGAACGCCTGGTCAGCTTCACCCCGGAACTGAAACGGTCAGATCGTGCAATTCCCTCTCTGAAAACCTCTGCCACCAAGCATCTTTACACAAACCAGTCTCTGCTGGCAAACGGGAAATGGTATAAAATCCAGGTAGCAAACCGGGGAATACAAAAACTGACTTATGCCGACCTTAAGAAAATCGGAATACAGAATCCGGAGAATGTCAGGATTTATGGCAATGGAGGCCTGCAATTACCGTATGATTCGAGCATTGAACGGCCTGACGACCTTCTCGAGAATCCTGTGTATTATGATAAAGGACCCGACGGAGTATTCGGCGAAGGGGATTTCCTCGTCTTTTATGCAAGTGGAATTGCCAGTTGGAAATATGATACCTCAAAGAAGATTTTCACCCACAAGATTCACCTATACTCAGACTATACCTATTATTTTATTACGGAAGACCTCGGTCAGGGAAAAAGAGTTGTCAGTTCGGGCACCAGCACCCTTACTCCTCAAACAACGGTAATATCCTATAATGCAATTGACTATCGTGAAAAAGATTCACTTAATCTGATAAAAACCGGACGTCAGTGGTGCTGGAAACAGTTTCAAATACAGTTATTGTGGGGGTTCAACTTCAATTTTCCGCACCGGATTCCTGAAGAACCGGTTAAGGTGACCGCCGCCTTATGGGCCAGGTCGGCCAAAACCAGCGCAAATCCGAGATTTTACCTATTGAACAATGATTCACGATTTGAAACGGTTGAACTCGCCAGTGTTCATACCGATAATTATGAGGCGCTGTATGCATCTTCAGCCATATCGAACAGTTCGTTTATCACCTCCGCCGAATCATTCAACATTAATTTTCAATTCATTCAAAGCAACCCCGATGCCTCGGGCTGGCTCGATTACCTGACTGTAAATACACGCTGCAATCTGATCTTCGATGGCGGACAGCTACCTTTCAGGGATGCTAAGGAAACCGGCAGCGGTAAGGTGGTGAAATTCCAGATCGGTGAGGCTACAGCCAACCATCAGGTATGGGATGTAACCGACAATAATGAAATCACCCGGCAAGCCACCCAAACCTATGCGGGAGGCATCGAATTCATTGCGGCAGCCAGCCAGATCCGGGAATATATTGTTTTCGATCCTGCATCCACCTCCCTTCCGGTGCCGGTTTACGCCGGAGCAGGACTCGGGCTGGTCGCCAACCAGAATCTTCATGGGCTGGACTGCCCGGATATGGTTATACTGGTGCATGACGATCTAAAAACCTATGCACAGCAACTGGCCGATTTTCATCAAACACATGATGGATTAAACACCCTGCTGGTATCACCGGTACAGATTTACAATGAGTTTTCATCCGGCATACCCGACGCAACTGCCATCCGGGATTTCCTTAAAATGTTTTATGACCGGGCCACAGCAGAATCCTTCCGGCTGAAGTACCTGCTGTTTTTCGGCGACGGTTCCTACGACAATAAAAATTCAACCGCCTCTTTCCGGACTTATCTTCCAACCTATCAATCACTTGAATCACTGTACCCAACCAGTTCTTACCTCACCGATGATTTTTTCGGATTGCTCGACAGCGGGGAGGATATCGAGGCGGGCTTGCTGGAAATCGGGATTGGTCGTTTTCCGGTTGTGAACGAATTTGAAGCCTCGGTTATTTTGGATAAAATAAACCAGTACTACTCCGTTAGTGCCCTGGGAGACTGGCGCAACCTGGTTTGCTTTATCGGGGATGATGAGGATGGTAATACGCATATGCGGGATGCTAACACGCTGGCCGATCTGCTTAAAAACCAGCAGCCATCATTCAACATTGATAAAATTTTCCTCGACGCTTATCAGCAGGTTACCTTACCAACCGGTGACCGGTATCCGGAGGTTAACCGGGCAATCGGCGACCGCATGAAGAAAGGAGCGCTGATCATGAACTACCTGGGGCATGGCAGTGCGCGCGGACTGGCACATGAAGAAATACTTACCACTTCAGATATCAAGAATTGGGTGAATCCTGAAAAATTGCCGCTGTTTATGACTGCCACCTGCGAATTCAGCCGCTATGATAACCCCGACCTCGTATCCGCCGGTGAATGGATACTGTTAAACCCCGGAGGTGGTGGCATTGCTCTGTTTTCGACTACACGACTGGTTTATTCATCTCCCAATTTCATTTTGAACCGGGAATTCTATGAATATGCTTTCGAACGTGATGAGCAGGGTAAACGTCTCACCCTGGGCGATATCATGCGACTGACCAAGAATGCGGTTGGCGATGAGCAGAACAAGCTGAACTTTACTCTTTTGGGTGATCCGGCCCTGACCCTGAGTTATCCCGGATACGGCATCACCATGACCCATATGAACGGAAAACCCGTTGGCGAATTCCGTGATACCTTAAAAGCATTGACACCGGCAAGCATCGGCGGTTACGTGAATGACCTGAGCGGGAATAAGCTGACAGATTTTTCCGGAGTTGTTCTACCAACCGTTTACGACAAAGAAATCACTCTCTCAAACCTGGCCAACGATGGGGGTCCCGTGATGGAATTCGCCGTTCGGAACAGCATCCTTTTCAGGGGCAAAGCCAGCGTCAACAACGGGGAATTCACTTTTAACTTTATTGTACCCAAGGACATATCCTATAAAGTGGGTACCGGAAAAATAAGCTTTTACGGCAATAACAGCATCGACGATGCAAATGGGGTAAATCTGGGCGTATTGATCGGAGGCTCCTCCCAATCTGCAATTATTGACCAGGCCGGGCCGGAGCTGGGTATTTTCATGAATGATACTTCATTTGTCACCGGTGGCATCACCAATGAGAACCCCGTCCTTCTGGCCAGGATCAGGGACGCCAGCGGGGTGAATACCACCAGCAACGGCATCGGCCATGATATTACCGCCATACTCGACGGAAACCAGCAAAATCCCATCCTGCTGAACGACTATTATGAAAGCGATCTCGATGAGTATACATCCGGGAGCCTGAAATATCCGATGAGTAAGCTGGAACCGGGCGATCATACCATCCGAATCAAAGTTTGGGATATCCTGAACAATTCAAGCGAATCGGAACTGACCTTCACCGTAAAAAGCTCCGAGGACCTGGTTATTGACCATGTGCTGAACTACCCGAACCCCTTTACCACCCATACCGATTTCTTCTTTGAACACAATCAGGGTCAGGAATCTTTGGATGTCCTCCTGCAGATCTATACCATCAGTGGAAAGCTGGTCAAAAGTTTTGAATTCCTGTCGGCTGAGCAGACTCAGATAAAACCCGGATCCTTCCGGGTTGGCCCTATTGCCTGGGACGGACTCGATGATTTTGGCGACCGGATCGGCAGGGGCACCTATTTTTACAAGGTAAAGGTCAGAACCTCTGATGGTAAGTCGAAAGAGGCTTTTCAAAAGCTGGTCATATTAAAATAATAACCCATTCACATGCAATATTTTCCCGATCTCAAAGTTTTTGAACTCGGGATGTCCGGTTGAAGACGGATTAATCTATATATTTGCAGCTAAAATTTACAGTACATGAAAGTTGTGCGAAACTACCTTCTGATCTTACTCGGGTTAACGGCCCTGATTAAACCCTCTGTTGGCCAGATTACTACTGATCAGCTCACAGGGAAAATTAATACAGTCACCACGGCAGTTCCGTTTTTGACTATCGCTCCTGACTCCAGATCCGGAGGCATGGGGGATGTGGGTGTTGCCCTGTCGCCCGATGCAAATTCCATGCATTGGAATCCGGCCAAATACGCTTTTGCTCCGAATGATATGGGATTGTCCATATCCTATACTCCCTGGTTAAGGAAGCTGATCCCCGATATTAACCTCGCTTACTTATCAGGATATAAACGTATTGATAAACAGCAGGTTATTGGTATATCTTTGCTTTATTTCTCCTTGGGTGACATTACCTTTACCGATGTTGTGGGAACCCCAACCCAGCAGTTCAATCCGAACGAGTTTTCATTGGATGCTGCCTATGCCCGGTCGTTTTCTGATAAATTTTCAGGTAGTCTTGCCTTCAGGTTTATCTATTCCAACCTTACCGGTGGTTATTATGTAGGTGGTATTGAATCCCATCCGGGGTTGGCCTATGCTTCTGATGTTTCGGTGTATTACCGGAATGATGAGTTAAGGCTGCGCGATTATGATGCCACTTTTGCTTTTGGTGCCAACATTTCAAATATCGGATCGAAGATTTCCTATACATCAAATTCCGACAAAGATTTTATTCCGATCAATATGCGCCTCGGAGCAGCATATACTATCGATTTTGATGATTATAACAGCCTGACCGCTGCATTTGATGTTAATAAGCTTTTAGTTCCTTCACCTCCTTCGTATTATAAGGATTCAGTGGACATCAACAATGATCCGGTCATCCAGTATGGTTATGACCCGAACGTTTCGGTTGCTGTGGGAATGTTTCACTCCTTTTATGATGCCCCGGGTGGTTTTAGGGAAGAGCTCAATGAAATTACCTACTCGGTTGGGATGGAATACTGGTATGCAAAGCAATTTGCCATCCGGAGCGGTTTCTTCTATGAAGATGGAACAAAAGGTAACCGTAAATTCTTTACCGTAGGAATTGGATTGCGCCTCAATGTTTTTGGTTTGGATTTCGCTTACCTGGTTCCGATATATCAGAACAACCCACTGGCTAATACACTAAGGTTTAGCTTATTATTTGATTTTGCAGGGTTAAACGGCAAAAAATAATGCAGCGGATCGGCTTCGGTTATGATGTCCATAAACTGGTTACAAACCGGAAGCTCATTCTTGGCGGAATCGAAATTCCCTTTACAAAAGGCACTCTCGGCCATTCTGACGGTGATGCATTGATCCATGCCATCTGTGATGCCTTGCTGGGTGCGTTGGCTTTAGGAGATATCGGATTGCATTTCCCCGACACTTCAGCGGCTTACAAAGATATTGACAGTAAAATCCTGCTTGGAAAAACTGTTGAGCTGATCCGGGCAAAAGGCTGGGAAATCGGTAATATCGATACCACCGTTTGCCTGGAAAAACCTAAACTGAGGGATCATATTTCAGCTATGCAGGTCACCCTTGCAGGAGTGATGAATATCCTCCCCGATCAGGTTTCCGTAAAAGCCACCACCACTGAAACAATGGGCTTTGTTGGTGCAGGCGAAGGCGTCGCTGTATACGCTATTGCCATGCTCACCCGCTGATCCGGCTATCTGGAATACTCTGCCGTTACATGATCAACCACACCACCGCCATCGTCTGCGGTATAAGTCATGGTGATCAGATCAAAGGTTTCATTGATGGTTCCGGAACCTTCAAACACAAAACCATCCACACTCTGTTTCACCAGCGTCAGCGAATAGCCGTCCTTGATCACCGTTACCATAATACCATCCCCAAGTTTGTAGAAATTGTCGATCTTATATTGATCCTGGTTAACGGCATCACGGGTAAAGGTTACCTGGTAAACAGAGGTTCCCTTGGTACTTTTCAGGAAAATCTGACTGGTTTCATGACAGGTCCAGGATCCGGCCAGATTGGGATTCCCCTCTTCTTCCAGGCAACTGGTGAACATCAGGCCTATGCTTATAAAAACCAGAGCTGATAATTTAATGGTTTTCATTATGTTGAATTTTATAGTTTATAATTTGTCGAGTATTTCATCATTAACCAGATTCGGCACCGTAACCACCAGTGAAGGATTTGATTTCACCGCACGGCTGATTGCCGACATTGCAGCAGGGTTGCGGGCCCAGCTCCGGCGGGCGATACCATTATTCACATCCCAGTGAAGCATCATTTTCAACCGTCGACCGGCCTCTTCACTCCCATCAATTACCATACCGAAACCGCCGTTGATCACTTCGCCCCAGCCCACGCCTCCTCCATTATGCAGCGAAATCCATGTGGCACCCCTGAAACTGTCGCCAATGGCATTTTGTACAGCCATATCAGCCGTAAAAGCGGATCCGTCGTAAATATTGGATGTTTCGCGAAAGGGGGAGTCCGTCCCGGAAACATCGTGATGATCACGTCCCAGTACAATTGGTGCACTGATGATGCCATCGGCGATGGCCTTGTTAAAGGCCCCGGCAATCCGGATTCGGCCGACTGCATCGGCATAAAGGATGCGGGCCTGTGAGCCCACCACCATTTTGTTTCCACCTGCCTGCCTGATCCAATGCAGGTTATCAGCCATCTGGGGACGAATATCCTCAGGCGATTCTTTCATCAGCTCTTCCAGCACCCCGGCGGCTATCCGGTCCGTTATAGCAAGCTCTGCCGGATCATTCGAGCAGCAAACCCATCGGAATGGGCCAAATCCGTAATCGAAAAACAGGGGTCCCATAATATCCTGAACATAAGATGGATAGCGGTATGATCCATTTCCGGCCATAACATCCGCCCCTGCCCTCCCCGACTCGAGTAAAAAGGCATTTCCATAGTCCCAGAAATACATGCCGGTTTTGGAAATAGAATTAATTGCAGTTACCTGCCTCCTGAGCGACTCCTGCACCAGGTCATTAAACCGGGCTGGATCTTTCGACATCATCTTATTGGATTCATCAAAACTGATACCTGCCGGGTAATAGCCGCCTGCCCAGGGATTGTGGAGTGAGGTTTGGTCGGAACCCAGATCAATCTCAACCTCCTTTTTGGCCAGCTGCTCCCACAAGTCAACAATATTTCCCTGATAAGCCAGTGAAACTGCTTCTTTTGATTGTTTTGCCCGTTGCATACGAACAAATAATTTGTCTGTATCTGAGAAAACTTCATCCACCCAACCCTGCTCATGGCGAACCCGGGTGGCTTTCGGATTGATTTCCGCTACCAGACAGATCCCACCGGCGATAACAGTGGCCTTGGGCTGGGCCCCCGACATGCCTCCGAGCCCGGAGGTTACGTAAACCTTGCCGCGCAGGTCCTGCGAGGGTGATTTTGCCTTTATCCTGCCTGCATTCAGCAAGGTAATGGTGGTGCCGTGAACAATACCCTGCGGACCAATATACATGAATGAACCGGCTGTCATCTGACCGTATTGCGATACCCCCAGTGCATTCATTTTCTCCCAGTCATCGGGCGAAGAATAGTTGGGAATGACCATTCCGTTTGTGACCACCACGCGGGGCGCTTCTTTATGGGATGGAAACAACCCCAGCGGATGACCTGAGTACATCACAAGGGTTTGCTCATCGGTCATTTCCGCCAGGTATTTCATGGTTAACCGGTACTGCGCCCAATTCTGAAATACTGCTCCATTTCCTCCATAGGTAATCAGCTCATCCGGATGCTGTGCAACGCGGGTATCCAGATTATTGCTGACCATCAGCATGATAGCTGCAGCCTGAACGGAACGATGCGGAAATTCATCCAGATGTCTTGACCGGATCTCATAATCAGGCCGGAAGCGGTACATATAAATCCGGCCATAGGTAAGCAGTTCATTCATGAACTCCCCGGCCAGTATAGAATGATGTTTAGGATCAAAATATCGGAGTGCATTGCGAACTGCCAGTTTCTTTTCGTCCGCAGTCAGGATATCCTTGCGCTTCGGTGCATGGTTGAAATCTGTGTTAAAGGGCTTTGCAATGGGCAGTTCATCAGGAATACCCTCCAGAATGGACTTTTGAAAGTCAGAAACGGTCATGTTTTTCTTTCAAAAATAAGGTTTCTTTTCGGTACCTGGAGACGGAATTGGTGAGGAGACGGATAGTTATCCGTCTCTACGGTCAATTCCGTATGAATTTGGCCATTTGTCGGGATTTGTTACCGGTTAGCTCAATAAAATATACACCATTATCCAAAGTACTGATGTCCAGATTAATCAATCCGGAATTCTGAGCCTGTTGAAAATTCTCCGTCATAACCAGACGTCCCTGAAGGTCCATGATCCGGATGGTCAATGCAGTTCCGGGCAAGGTTGCCGTCTGCACAAACAGCTGATCACTTGCAGGATTAGGATAAACCAGAATCGCTATATCATTCGATGGATCCGATATTTCGCTTGTGCTGCTGATGATATTGGGTTTTGCCAATCTTACATCCGTATAAAAGCGATACTCACCCGGCTGGAAATTCAATCTTCCATTCACATCGCTGATCATCACGGAATCCGCGGTCCAATATTCATACCACCAGCCATCGTGCTGAAAATGAGGATCTGTCCAGGATGAACGGATACCGAAATTTCCGAGAATAGTGGCTTTCATGGATGAATGGTTCAGATTAATCCGCTTAACCGTGTCCTGAAAAGCAATCTGGTAATCCGAAGTTGAAAATAGTTCCTGGCTGACTTTCAACTTGTTAAGTGCTGAATAAACCTGATTGAGCCTTCTCCTGCCGCTATTATCGAAATAATCCCATCGGATGGGCTTACGGCCCACACGGTCATTGTAATTGATGGAATAATCATAACCCAGCTCCCCGAACATCCAGATCATTTTAGGTCCCGGAACCGGGATGAAGAAGTTTGCCGCCAGTTCCATCCGCTTTAAAGCCAACGGAATATCCTTGATATAATAGGCCGGGTTCTGTGAATTTCCACTGGAAACACAATCATACATAAGTCTCTCTTCATCATGACTTTCCATATAACCTACCAGATATGGCTGAGTCCAGCCACGCTGTTTATAGGAAACATTTGAAAAATTCCAGCTTCCACCGGCATACCATCCGCTGGCAGCATAACGATAATTATAATTAATGTTGCCCCAAACCAGCATACCGTTGTTTGAAAGCTCAATCTCTTCTGCATTGTCGGCAAAATGCTCCAAAATCACATATGCTGCCGGATTCACCGTCTTGATCTTATCATTCATTCTTTTCAGGATGGCTATCCGGCTGGCATCGTAGGCACCACCATCTCCGGGAGTATTGGTAAATCCCTTGGTGAAATCAAAGCGGAATCCATCCACATGGTATTCGTTTAACCAATAAGTGTTTACACTGTCCACAAAATTTTGTGTGGCAATTCTTTCATGGTTGAAATCATAACCCCACGAAAAGGCTGTGTTCGGAGATTGCTGGTTAAACCAGGGATTGTTGGCAGCCGGATGGCTATTCTGGGCATCCCAATACAACCTGACCAGTGGCGACTGACCATATGAATGGTTGAGAACCATATCCATGATCACAGCAATACCCATTTGATGGGCAGAATCGATGAAGGCTTTAAAAGTCTCCGCCGGCCCGTAATATTTGTCAACGGCAAAATAAAACGAGGGATTATATCCCCAACTGTCGTTACCTTCGAATTCAAAAACAGGCATCAGCTCGATTGCATTGATCCCCAAACTTTTAATATAGCTCAAGGTATCAGTCAGCACTTTAAAGCTGTGTGCCTGCAGAAAGTCGCGCACAAGCAGTTCATAGATAACCAGTTTCTGCTTGGGAGGAGCAACAAAACCGGTTGATTTCCATTGATAGGGCTGCCGGGCTGTTTGAATAACAGATACCGCCTGGGTGGTTTTTCCGGCGGGATAAGCAATCAAATCCGGATAGGTGACTCCATCGATAAAACTGTCATTCCAGGGATCAGATATCTTATCCGAATAGGGATCAGCAATATTGATTTCCCCATCTACCAGATATTGAAATTGATATTCCTTTAAGGGTTCCAGATTACCCAGTTCGATCCAATACCGCAATCCATCGGGAGTTTTCTTCATGAGGTATGATTCATTGACCGCCCAGTCATTGAAATCCCCGATTAAAAAAACAAACTCTTTAACTGGCGCATACAGCACCAATACCGCTGAATGGTCAGAGGTATAATTGATGCCGTCCTTCACACCGGCAGGCAATTCAGCCACCATACCCGCACCTTTGACCAGATAACTGAAGGTTGTTGAAACCTGCAGTCCATTGCCAAAGGCTTTAGCTGCAACCTGATGGTAACCCGTTTGTTCTGCCATCAATGAATATATCATGCTGTTGCCGGCAACACCATTAATTCTGAGATCCTCATGGTAAAGAACTATGGAATCAGCATTGGTGGCTGCAACTTGAATATCGATGACAGATCCGGCATCCACTGCAATAAAACCCCTGTCCGGCTTGATAAAATCGATGTTCAGACCAGCCTCGTATACGATTGAAAAAATATCTGATCCATCTGCATTCTTTCCGGTTTTGCTCCCGGTGGCATCGCGGAAAACAAATGCCAGCTTCAGGATCTTCTCACCGGCAGGAACTCCGTAAAACGAACGTATCGAAGGGCCTATCTTCAATTCCCACAGATTATTACCGAGTGACCGGAGCTTGGCTTTGGGGATATTCACGCCCCAGGATGAGATTACATACTTCCAATCAGAAGGTGCACTGCTAAGATTGGTAATCACCCCGGTATGCGCATAAATATCACCGGTAGAATTTACCAGGCCTGCGCTTCCCTGTGTAGCATCAAAAATCACGGTTACCGAGTCATTTTCAGTTGGAAAGGCCGGTTCAGTCCTCACTACCTGCGCCTGTAGCGTTATGGAGAATATCCCTATTAAACTGATTAGAAAAGCAGATTTACGCATACCCGTTTTGATTATTTAAGCTCAATAATTGCCGGACTTTTGCCCGGGATGATCCAATTTGTAATCATGCCCGACTTCCCGGTCAGGATATCCGTGCCTGCGACCACTCCTTGCAGCATTTCCGGGTACAGCAAAGGATTTATCTCGACTTGCCGTTCATTTTTATTGAGGGCAACCATCACCTTCTTGTGATTATCGTAACGAAAGTACACATATAATCCGTCGGCAGGTGAATAATGCATCAGTTTACCGGAATGGATAACCGGATTTTCTCTTCTCCAATTTAAAAGTTTCTTCATAAACTCTTTAGCATCAGCCTGATCCTTATCCAAACCCATACCAGTGAAACCATTTGAGGTATCGCCGGGCCATCCCCCTGGAAAATCCGACCGGATAAGACCATGATCGCCGGGAACAGAATTCTCCATCAGGATTTCAGTACCGTATAAAATCTGAGGAATTCCCCTCATGGTGAGTAGATAAGCTATCCCCAGCCGGAATAACCCGGCATCTTTATTCACTTGTGTAAAAAATCGGTCAATATCATGGTTATCAGGGAATATCACCAGGTTAAAAGGATCCTGGTACAGAAAATCATTGGAAAGCATTTCGTACAGGCGGATATACCCGTTGTTCCAGGACTCCTGTTCGTTTAGCGCACGCGAAAGCGCCATCTGCATTGGAAAATCCATCAAACTGGGCATGCAGGAGATATAGCCGTCAGGGTTGATTTTTCCTTTTTGCCATTTGGCAATAATGGCAGGATTTTCCGTCCATTCCTCTCCAACAATATTGAAAGAGGGATACTCATCCATTATCCGGCAGGACCAGCGTGCCATAAATTCCTTACCTGCATATGGGTGAGTATCATGTCGGATACCCGACAATCCGGCATATTCGATCCACCAGATACTGTTCTGAATGAGGTAATCCCCTAAAAGCCGGTTTTCCTGGTTCATGTCAGGCATGGTTGGTACAAACCAGCCATTAACGAAAATTTCACGGTCGTAAGGGGCTGCATAGGGGTCATTCAGTGTTGACCGGCGGTGGTTGGTGGGGGTAAATTTTCCTCGGTTATGGATCCAGTCTTCCGAAGGCAGATCCTTCATCCACCAGTGCTCTGATCCGCAATGGTTCATCACCTGGTCCATGATAAGTTTAATTCCCTTCTTACCAGCCATACGGCTAAGTTCCAGATAATCCTCATTGGTTCCGAACCGGGGGTCCGTTTTATAAAAATCAGTCATGGAATATCCATGATAGGATGCCCTGTACTGATTATTTTCGAGTAAAGGGTTTATCCACAGGGCAGTGAAACCCATATCAGCAATATAGTCAAGATGTTCAATCACCCCCCGAATATCTCCACCATGCCGCCCGCTCTTATTAGTCCGGTTAATCTTCTCATTCATGCCAGGCATGTTGTCGTTGGCCGGATCTCCGTTCGCAAAGCGGTCGGGGGTGATCAGATAGATCGCATCAGAATTGTTAAAGCCTTCACGGGCCGACGAGCTGGCCGTGCGGGAGGCCAGTTTATACTCATAGCTTGCCTTTGTGTCATTTCCCTTCCGAAGGTTGATCAGAAATGATCCCGGTAGAGCATCATTATTGATTTTCAAGTATATGAAAAGGTAATTCGGATTTGTAACCCGTACAACGCTGTCTGTTTCGATACCGGAATACCGGATTGCAGGCTCCAGTTCCCCCACCTGATTCCCATGAATCATGATCTGCAACTGCTGATGTTTCATGCCGGCATACCAGAAAGGAGGTTCCACCTGCTTAAGGGCATAATCCTGAGCTGAAAGGGATAAACCTGCCCATGCAAATAACACCAGTAAAGAATAAAGGAGCCTGTAATTTTTCATATTCCTGAAATAAAAAAACCCACCTGACCACAGGAGCGGCCAGGTGGGTTTTTAGCATTTAGATTAGTTTTTCTTGATCACATAGGTATAGATCGGCCCTCTCAGGTCGAGTGTTACCGTATAGTTGCCGGCTGCCGCGATCGGAATGTTGGCGCCTTCAAGTTCGAGTGACAGGTTGGTTTTATTGTCACCATAGTTGATGGCCCATGCATCATTTGCACGGAATTTCAGATCACCTGCAGCCAGGTCGGTCGTTATCGACCAGGTACCTGCGGTGGCATCATAGGTCATTTTCTGATCGCTGTCCCATCCTCCGGATGTTGCAGTTCCGATAATTCCCCAAATGGTTTTGACCATCGTATAGGTCAAAGCAGGAATATTAACATTGAGTTTGTAATATCCGGCTTCAGCAGCAACGATATTTGCACCGTTCGGGTCGAGGGTACCGTCAACTCCGTCATCACCCCAGTTAACATCCCAGTTGGGTCCCTGCGTAAATTTGAAGTTGGTGTTGGCATCTGCAAACCAGATATATCCTTCATACTTACCATCGCTCAGCAATGAACTGACAACGGGTGCCTTGTCGGGCGCCCATCCCTGGTAAGAACCCGGAACATATAGTTTCGGATAATTTACGATAACCCGGTAAGGTTTAGCCGAAACTGCCACCAAAGGAGAGTAGGCACTTGGGACAAAATCACTTACGCTTGCAGCAATCCGGAACTGCAGTTCCGCAACCACCGCGGGAGCCAGTTCTGCAGCCATCATTAAATTGTTGAGTTCACCATAAGTAATGAAACCCTTAAGCGCTGAAGTAGTTACCACAGCCACCGGCTTGGCAAAATCTTCACCCGGAAGGCTCATTTCAACTTTATAGGTCACAGCAGCCTGAAATCCATAATCAGCAGCAGCTGTCCAGGTAAATGTCAGCGTGTCCTTGGCATTGGCTTCGGTGAGTTCAAGGCTGAGTCCTGCTGCCGGAGCAGTGAGGGCTGGAGCCGTTGGGTCTGCGATTACCGGGCCCACTTCCTCTTTTTTGCAGGATGCGAGAACCAGTATTGCAGCCATTGCGATGTATATTAATCTATACTTCTTCATTTTCTTTGATTTTATTATTCTTATAGATAAAGCGGATTCTGCTTAAGGTTCGGATTTGCTCCGATATCGGAAGCCGGAAGCGGGAACATGTTATATCTCTCATCGGTAGCAGTACCATCTTTAACATTTCCTTTCCAGGGCCACAGATAGGTGCCACCGGTTAATCTTCCGTATCGCACCAGGTCGGTACGGCGGGTGCATTCCCAGTACAGTTCTCTTGCACGCTCATCGAGAATAAAGTCGAGGGTAAGATCACCTGTAGTGATTTTGCCGTCATCATTACCATAAGCCCTGATTCTCAATTCATTGATCAAATCCAATGCTTTCGATGAACTTCCTGCGCCGCCACGAAGAACAGCCTCGGCATACATCAGGTAAACATCAGCCAGTCTGAACATCGGGAAGTCGGTATCAACAAAGTCGGTTGCCGAACCAGAGGCTCCCGTTGAGGTCACATTCTTGAACTTTGTGATGGCAAAACCCTGGGTAAAGTCGTCCTGCACCTTATTGATTTCGAGATTCTGACCACTTGTGTAGAACAATGCGCGATGGTCATAGCTTTCACGGATAATCGTGTAAGTGTAATCCGGAATTCCAAGTTTGAGGGTAACAGCGTAAGTACCGGCTGTAACAGCAATATCGGTACCACCCTGCTCCAGGATTCCATTCGGACCGGTATCTCCATAATTGATATCCCATCCATCATTGGCACGGAACTTAATCGCACCGGCTTTCAGGTCGAGGGTTAAGGTCCATAGATCGGTAACGGCATCGTACGTCATATTCTGGTCACTGTCCCATCCGCTCGCTGTGCCTGAACCGATGATTCCCCAGTCCGTTTTTACAAACGTATAGGTAAGTGTGTTCAGGTCCACGTTGATTTTGTAGTATCCAGCCTCGGCTGCAGTGATGTCGGCACCCCCTTTGTCGAGGGTTCCGTTTGCACCGTCATCCCCGTAATTCACGTCCCAGTTCGGACCTTCGGTAAACTTGAACTTGGTATTGGCATCCTTGAAATAAAGATATCCTTCATAGGTTTTATCGTTCTTGACCGATGCTATGACGGTATTATTTTTGGATGGATCCCAGCCCTGGTATGAGCCCGGAACATGCAGAACCGGGTAGGTTGATTTCCTCTTGTTAATTACCGGTGATACCTGCATGGATCCTTCGAGACCAGGATAGAATTTATGTACCAATGCTTTGGTGGTGCGGTTTCCGGCCCATCCGCCAGAAATTCCGAATTCAGCCGGAGCCATGGTCCCACCAACGGAAGCAAAAATAATAAAGCTCATCCCGCCATAGGTTTTGGTTCTCAATCCATCGAACGTAACCGGGAAAATGATTTCGTTCGAGTTGTTGTTATCGGCGAGGAAGTTGTTCTGATAGTTGGATTCCAGCTCATAACCGGCACCAATCACCTTGTCGCAATACTCAATACACTCGGTATTTTTTGCGGTACCGGTGTACACTTCAGCATTCAGGTAAAGCTTAGCCATCAATGACCAAACGGCTCCTTTATCGGCGCGTCCGTACTCATTGGTTCTGGCATCCGGAACGAGTGATTCAACCTCCTTCAGCTCAGATTCCACATAAGCAAAGATTTCAGCACGGGTTTTCTGAACTGGAAAGAATGCACCAACAGCATCCTGATCCGTTACAAAAGGAACACTGCCAAACATATCCATGGCGTGATAGTAGCTCAATGCCCGCATAAACCGGGCTTCGGCACGGTAACCCTGGATATTGGTTTTATCAATTCCGGCAATGCCCCTGCTGTCGAGCTTGTCATCAGCAGATTCGCGGATAAACTCATTGCACAGTGATATCTGATAATAAATCCTGTTATACATGGCGGTGATGAACTCTCCCGATGGGGTCCAGTTCATTTCGTGAAAATTGCGGAGCGTTCCATCGTTCCAGCCATTAACTGCTTCGTCAGTAGGCAATTCCTGAGCAAACCAGTATTGACGCAGGTAAGTTGAAAATCCTTCATCAATTCCGCTGATGTCCGGCATACCTGCCGGGCCCTGCTGACCGCTGACGGCCAGTCCGGCATACACCTTGGCAAGAACATTGTAATAGTTTGCCGGAGTGTTATATACGGTCGCTGAGGTGATCTCATTCGGGTCAAGGGGAATGGTATCCAAGTCCTTAATGCAGGAGGAATATCCAAACACCAGGCTAACGACCAAAAGTGAATATAATGATAACTTTTTCATAATCTTAATTTCCAATTAGTTAGATTAAAAATCCAATTTCAGCCCAAGTAAAAATATTCGCGGACGAGGATAAAAATTATTATCGATGCCACCGAAAACTTCAGGATCGAGGCCTTTATAACCGGTTATCACGAACGCATTCTGCATGGTTAATGATACATACAGATTCATCTTGCTTGATGCCACATCTTTGAATTGGTAGCCCAGGTTCATGTTATCCATACGGAAAAATGATGCATCCTCGATATAATAATCCGACCAGTATCTTGGAGCGATCCATCCGGTATAAATTGCATCGGAAACCACGTTAGTTGCATATCCAACTCCATTATACATATAAGCTGCAACCCCATTGCCGGAATTAACGTTGTTATAGATGTAGTTGCCCAGAACAGCTCTTCCCGAAAAGGAGAAATCCCAGTTTTTCCAGGAGAACCTGGAGTTGATACCCATGTAAACATCGGCAGCAGGCTTATGATACTGGTATTTATCAAGATCAGAAATTTTTCCGTCAAGGTTCCTGTCAACATATAATCCTTCGATAGGTTTTCCGGCTTTATCGTAAACCTGCTCATATACATAGAAGGAAGAAACCGGATAACCGACCGTATGAATCTGTATGGTGTTACCTACGCCGCCACCTATACCGCCGACAAATACACCCTTGTAATTCGGATCATCGGTTGCAGTCAGTCTGGTGATTTCGTTCTTGTTGAATGAAACGTTGTATCCTACTTCCCATGCCATGTCTTCAGTTGAGATGATTCTTCCCAACACTGAAAATTCCACTCCTTTATTAACCAGGTCACCAACGTTTGTAAGGATCTGGTTGGTCAGGTTGGTACCTGCAGGAACCGGGATGGTATTGATAAGATCTTTGGTTGGCCTGTAATACAATTCGGCGGATCCTGTTAAACGGTTCTTCAGGAAACCGAAATCCAATCCGATATTATAGGTAGTTGTCTGTTCCCATCTGAGGTTGGCATCATAACCTTCCGGGCGCAGGGTATTGATCCACTGGCTGCCAAACTGGTACGCTGCGGTAGGATATCCAAAGGTGTACCTTGCGAGGTAAGGATAATCGCCTGACATGATATCCTGCTGACCGGTGATACCGTATCCGAGGCGGAGTTTCAGGTCGGAAACAGCTTCAACATTTTTCAGGAAAGTCTCTTCCTTCATTTTCCAGGCAAATGCAGCCGATGGGAAAAGGCCCCAGCGGTTTGTCTTTGAAAAACGAGATGATCCGTCTTCCCTGATAGTAAAAGTCAATAAATACTTATCCAGCAGCGCATAATTTAGACGACCGAAGAAAGAAACCAAGTAATTTTCAGAATTATAGTGAGTATCACCATAGAGTTTAGTTTGGGCTTCATTGGTATTCCAGTCGCTTCCTTTCCTCCAGAAATGCTGCCATGAATAACCAGCCATCACATCCAATTTATTGATTCCGAATTCCTTGACATAGTTCATATAAAAATCGAGAAGGTCGTTTTTTCTTTGCTGATCGACAATTGAAAAATTCCCTCCAATCGATTTTCCTTCACCATTAATGGCCCAGCCGTGCCTGGCGGATGCTGAGCAATTAGTGGTTTCGTCGGTATTGGAACGGTCGGTGGCGATATTCAGGTTAGCCCGGAGTTCAGGAAGGAAATGAAACTTATAGTCGGCCTGAATATTTCCGATAATCCTGCTGACACCGGCAATATTGTTGTGAGTTTCCAGCATGCCCAATGGATTATTGGTGGCAATGTTGATTGGGTTGCCATTTGGCTGAAGCCATTCAAAATATCCGCCAAAATCATCGTTTCCACTGTATACAGGCTGTGTCGGATCAAAACCTACCGCACTTCCGATCGCTCCCATATTGGCAAATCTTGTATTCTCCTTCACTGCCTTGGCATTCAGATTAATGGTAAGGTGATTATCCAGGAATGTTGGATTTAATGAGACAGCTCCGGTGTAACGCTCCATATTGGAGGTCTTCAGAATACCATCAAGGTTTGAGTACCCAACGGATACCCGGTACGGAAGGTTTTTTACCGCTCCTGTTGCACTGAGGTTATGATCATGTCCGACGGCATTGTTATAAATCTCATTCTGCCAGTTGGTACTTGCATCGCCCAATACCGCCAATGCGGCAGGATTATCCTTATAGCGGTCGTTATAAACATTACGATATTCTTCAGCGCCTAAAACCGGAACCAGGTTGGGAATTGTTGAAAGGGACAATTTTCCGTCGTAGCTAATCTTCAGCTTACTGCCGGCAACACCTTTTTTGGTGGTGATAATAATAACCCCGTTTGAAGCACGTGATCCATAAATGGCAGTTGCCGACGCATCCTTAAGGATCGTAAAGGTTTCAATATCATTTGGATTAATACTGCTCAGCGAGTTACCCATCCCTCTGACTCCTGCATTGTCGAGAGGTACACCATCCACAACGATCAGCGGATCATTGCTGGCCGACATGGATGAGCCACCCCGGATACGTATGGTTGCCCCTTCGCCCGGTGCACCACCACCAGAAGTAATCTGAACACCGGCTGCCTTACCAACCAGGAGTTCCTGCGGTGAAGCCATGGTTCCACGGTTAAAATCCTTTGAGCTTACGGCTGTTACAGATCCGGTAGCATCACTTTTCTTTTGAGTACCATAACCAATTACCACTACACCAGCAATGGATTCGGTTGAAGGCACCAATTTTACATTAACAATGGAAGAAGCTCCTACGGTCACTTCCTGCATCGTATATCCAACATAGGAAAACACAAGGATCTGCCCTTGCGCCGCACTGACGGCATATTTACCAAAGGCATCCGTGATGGTTCCCCTGGTAGGATCTGATTTAAGACTGACCGTGGCGCCAATTAAGGTTTCGCCACTTTGGGAATCAGTCACTGTCCCTGTGATCATCTGCTGCGCAAAGGCCACCTGGCCCGCAAACAACAGAATAATAACCGGCAGGAACAGCTTTCTGAGAAAAGAAAAACTATCTCTGTTCATTGCTCTTAAAGGTTTAGTATAAATTAATAATTCAATCTGGCTTAACGATTAGCGTAAATATAGTCAAAAACAATCGTCGGTTATTTGAAAATCCCAACGAACCTGCAATAATCCGAAATGGAAGGATACTGACTATCAGCTTCTCCATATTTCAATCGATTGCGGAAATATTCTGCCGAGCCGGTTTTCTGAGGTAAACCAAGGTTATCAGTCGGTTTTTAACCGTGTTGGTTCAACCAATAAGTGCGTAGAACCAGTTGCCCAACGTCGATTTCTTCCGGGAAGCCCTGCCTTCAGTGAAAAACTGGTTAAAAAAATCATTTTTGAATCTCTGAAAGGACCTCCCGCGATGCCGGGGATTATGCTAACTTTATGAATTCAATCGATTTCTGAAGTTATGATTTCAAAAGGACAAGTAACAATCAAGGATCTGGCCGAGGAGTTGGGGATTTCTCCATCAACGGTGTCCAAAGCCCTTAAGAATCACCCTGATATCAGTCAGGATACACGCAAAAAAGTTAACGATCTGGCAAAGCTCTGGAATTACTATCCGAACCCGATTGCATTGAGCTTGCGCAATTGCCGCACCAAAACAATCGGATTGATCATTCCCGAGATCGTACATCACTTTTTTTCTTCCGTGATCAGCGGAATTGAAGACGTTGCGTATGATGCTGGTTATAATGTGATGATCTACCAGTCCAACGAATCATATAATCGCGAACTCATTGCAGTACAGGCATTACTGAACAGCCGCGTGGAAGGGATCTTAATATCACTTTCAAAGGAAACACGGAATTTCGACCATCTGAAAAATGTGCTTGAACATGGAGTCCCGGTTGGCATGTTCGACCGGGTTTGCGTAGAAATCGAAACAGACAAGGTTACTGTTGACGACTACCAGGGTGCATATTCGGCGGTCAGTCATCTGATCCGCAGCGGATGCCGGAAGATTGCTCATCTTTCGGGGCCTCCCGGATTACCCATAGCCGATTTCAGGAGAGGCGGATACCTCGACGCACTTCGTGACAATAACATGGAGATAAACAGGGACTTAATCATTTACTGCGACAACTTCAAGCAAGCGATGATCCGGACCAAACAATTAATGAACCTGTCGGAACCTCCGGATGCCTTTTTTACTGTTAATGAATTCACTGCCACCGGTGTTGTCAAGGCGCTTTTTGAACTCAAGATAAAAATCCCGGAAGAAGTATCGGTTTTTGCCTTCTCCAATGGATTGATCACTCAGGTAACCAATCCGGCTCTCAGCACCGTCGATCAGCATGCCTACCTTATCGGCCAAACTTCCGCCCAATTGCTACTCGACCGACTCTTAAATCACCAGGTGATAAGGCCTTTCATTCATCAGGTGATCAAAACTGAATTGATTATCCGGGAATCCACCCGTCCCTGAAACCTTTTTTTTCGCTCGTAGCAATCGATTGAAATGGTTAACGGGTTATGTTTATTCAGATATACCCTGCCATGCCGCAGGTTGTAAATAACCGGATACGGTGCTGATTACCTATATTTGATTACCGCGTCAAATCCTTTTTTATGAAAAAACAACCACATCTTAGTTTCTGGCAAATCTGGAACATGAGTTTTGGATTTCTGGGCATTCAAATGGGCTTTGCCCTTCAAAACGCCAACGTAAGCAGGATATTTGAAACCCTCGGGGCCAAAATCGAGAATATTCCGATTCTCTGGATTGCAGCTCCACTAACCGGATTGATCGTTCAGCCGATCATTGGGCATTACAGCGACAAAACCTGGACCTGGCTGGGCAGAAGAAGGCCATATTTCCTTTCAGGCGCCATTCTGGCATCCATTGCTCTGGTTCTGATGCCCAATTCACCGGCATTGTGGATTGCGGCAGGCATGCTGTGGATCATGGATGCCTCAATAAACGTATCCATGGAGCCATTCCGTGCCTTTGTTGGTGATAATGTGTCCTCAGAACAACGTACCCAGGGATTTGCCATGCAAAGCTTTTTCATCGGCGTTGGAGCAGTCATCGCTTCACTGCTCCCCTATGTTTTCACCAATTGGTTCGGAATTGCAAATACGGCAGCCGAAGGGATCATTCCTCCTTCAGTCAGATGGGCCTTCTATGTTGGTGCGCTGGTTTTTATCGGTACCGTACTCTGGACCGTCATCCGGTCCAAAGAATATTCCCCTGCCGAGCTGGCGGAGTTCGGCAAAGCTGAGGAATCTGCTGCAGATAAATCCACTGAAAGCGTTCGACTACCGGCAGCTAAGTTTATCCGGAACGGGTTGATCTGGTTCTTGATCGGATTGATTCTTGCAGCCTCGATCTATTATCTGAAACTTGAAAAAGAATTATATATACTCGGATTTGGTATCGCGGCTTTTGGAGCCCTTCAATTAATTGCCGGACAATTTGTTAAAAAAGGATCATCAAACGGGCTAACCGAGATTCTGACGGATTTGCACCTGATGCCAAAAACCATGGGCCAGCTGGCAGTTGTGCAGTTTTTCTCCTGGCTTGCCCTGTTCTCCATGTGGATATATACAACATCCGCCGTCACAAGCAGTGTTTACGGAACAACCGATACTACCTCGCAATTGTATAATGACGGTGCCGACTGGGTAGGTGTTCTCTTTGGGGTTTATAACGGATTTGCTGCAGTTTTTGCATTTCTGCTGCCGGTCATTGCCAGGTACACCTCCCGCAAAATAACCCACTCCATTGCCCTGGTTGCCGGCGGGCTGGGTTTATGCAGCATTTTCCTGATCAAGGATCCAAATCTGCTGATCCTTCCATTTATTGGGATCGGACTTGCATGGGCAAGTATTCTTTCTATGCCGTATGCTATACTTACCGGTTCACTTCCTCAGCATAAAATGGGGATTTACATGGGGATATTCAACTTTTTCATAGTGATTCCACAGATCCTGGCGGCTACCCTGCTTGGCTTCCTTACCCGAAATGTTTTCGGTGGTCATGCCGTGTATTCGCTTGCGTTCGGCGGTGTATCCATGATTATTGCGGCAATCACGGTAATTTTTGTTACGGATAAAGATGATATTAAGCTGATTAAGAAATGATTAACGGATGTATTTTTGACCTCGACGGTGTGGTTGTGGACACAGCCGGATACCATTTCATAGCGTGGCAAAAATTAGCCCATGCACTTGGATTTGAGTTCACCAATGAGAATAATGAAAGATTAAAAGGGGTAAGCCGGATGACTTCCCTGAACATTTTACTGGAAGTAGGCGGGATAACTCTGCCGGATCCCGAAAAGCACATTCTGGCGGCTCAGAAAAACGAATGGTACCTCGCCAGCATTAAAAAGATGACGCCTGCTGATATTCTGCCCGGCGTAGCTGAATTTCTGGCCCTTTTAAAATCTGAAGGTAAAAAAATAGCATTGGGAACTGCCAGTAAAAATGCAGGCATCATTTTAAAACAGATTGGTCTGGCCGGGGCTTTTGAATCCATTGTCGACGGAACCCGGGTTACCCATGCAAAACCCGACCCTGAAGTATTTCTTAAGGCTGCTTCAGATCTGAAGCTGGCTCCTGAGGAGTGTCTGGTTTTTGAAGATGCCATTGCCGGTATTGAAGCCGCTCATAATGCCCGGATGAAATGTATCGGTGTTGGAAATCCCGACATACTTGCTCAGGCAGATAGGATCATCCCCGGCTTTAAGGAGGCAACCCTGGATCTTATTGAATTTTAAACGTATCCCTCATGCAAAAATACCTTCAGGAAGACGAATGGCTTATTATTGAAGAGGGCTTTGACCGCGACAACCATCTAAAATCAGAGTCCCTGTTCAGTCTGGGCAACGGCTATATGGGTATGAGGGCCAATTTTGAAGAAACCTACTCCGGTCCTTCCCTCCGGGGTTTTTATATCGGTGGGATTTATTATCCCGATAAAACCCGCGTGGGCTGGTGGAAAAACGGATACCCTGAATACTTTGCCAAAGTATTGAATGCCCCAAACTGGATCGGGATGAAGTTCCTGTTCAATGGCATGGAACTGGATCTTAACACCATGACCGTTAGTCACTTCCGACAGGTATTGAATATGAAGGAGGGCACCCTGTCGAGGGAGTTCCTTGCATCCTGGCCCGGCGGAAATCAGGTCAGGGTTGAAACAGAGCGCTTTCTTTCCATGAGGAGAAGAGAAACCGGCGCCATTAGGTATACGGTTTTCCCGTTGAATTTTTCCGGCAATCTGTTAGCCGAACTTTTCATCAACGGTGATGTTTCCAATGAGGATTCCAATTACGATGGGAAATTCTGGGAACCAGTCAGCCAGGCCTTCATCGGAGAAACCGGCTATATTTGCAGCCGAACTAAAAAAAGCAATTTTGATATCTGCATGGCGATGCGCCCGGCATGCGTCGTTATAAAAAAGGGTAGAATTATCGGTCCGGAATTTATTACCAAAGAGCAATATGTGGCAAGCCAGTATGATATTGCCTTTAGGGAGGGTGATGAGATTCAATTCACAAAAATTGTTTCCGTCACTACATCGAGAGATTACCCTGCCGACCAGCTTTTCAAAAGAGCCGGTGAGGTTCTTTCAGAAGCAGTATTTGCCGGATATGACAGCCTGAAACAGGAACAAACCGAGCACTGGGCAGAGAAGTGGATGAGTAGTGACATCCTGATTGAGGGAGATGTATCCGCTCAGCAGGCGATCAGGTTCAACATTTTTCATCTTAACCAAACTTATACCGGCTGCGACCCATTACTCAACATCGGCCCGAAAGGATTTACCGGCGAAAAATACGGAGGAAGCACCTATTGGGATACTGAAGCCTATTGCCTGCCTTTCTATTTGAATACAACGAAAAAAGATATTGCCCGTAATCTATTGATTTACAGATATCGTCACCTTGAAAAGGCAATAGAGAATGCAAAAAAGCTTGGCTTTACGGATAGCGCAGCCTTGTTCCCGATGGTTACCATAAACGGTGAGGAGTGCCATAATGAATGGGAAATTACCTTTGAGGAGATTCACCGGAACGGAGCGATAGCTTACGCTATATATAACTATATACGTCATACCGGCGATGACAGTTATCTGGGCGAATACGGTTTGGAAGTACTCATTGGCATCTCGCGATTCTGGTCGCAGCGCTTTAATTTCTCCGACAGCAAGCAGTTGTTTGTGATGCTTGGTGTTACAGGCCCGAACGAATACGAGAATAACGTAAATAATAACTGGTATACCAATTACATGGCCTCCTGGACCCTGGCATACACGCTGGAGTGCATTGATTTTGTCAGGGAAAAGTATCCGGACCACTGGAAACGGATCGAGCAAAAATCAAAATTCAGGCTGATGCCTGAAACCAGCCGGTGGTCGACCTTGGTGAATCATGTTTATCTGCCGTCAGATGAAAAGCTGGGGATTTTCCTGCAGCAGGAAGGCTATCTTGACAAGGAGCAACTTCTGGTGTCAGACCTCAAACCTGCCGAGCGGCCGATCAACCAGCATTGGTCGTGGGATAGGATCCTCCGGTCATGTTTTATCAAGCAGGCCGATGTTCTTCAGGGGTTATACTTTTTTGAAGATCATTTCAGTACTGAAGAGATCCGCAGGAATTTCGACTTCTATGAACCGCGCACTGTACATGAATCCTCGCTCTCTCCTTGCGTTCATGCGATTCTTGCCTCCAGGTTGGGTTATGTTGATAAAGCCTATCAGCTATATCTGCGAACGAGCAGGCTCGACCTGGATGATTACAACCATGAAATAGGTGAAGGGTGCCACGTCACCAGCATGGCCGGAACCTGGATGGCAATAGTTGAGGGGTTTGGTGGCATGCGCGTGATGAGCAGCCATCTTCATTTCAATCCCATCCTGCCGCCAGGTTGGACTTCCCTCTCCTTTACCATTCATTACAGGGACCATTTGCTCAAAATTACCATTGGTAAACTGACTGTCAGGTTGACTGTTCAGGGAGACTTGCCCCTGGAAGTCTTTGTTAACCAAAAAAGTTATCTGCTTAAACCGGGAGTTGAACTGCTTGTGCCATCATAAAAAGTTTATCATTCCATGAATGTTCGATTTTGTCTCGTGATACTGGTTTTACTTTTCCTGTCCGGTCTATCGGTAACAGGTCAAGCCCGTTACCGCTTCAAGGATCCCGAAACAACAAAAGTAACGCTGCCGTTTGAACTCTCGCAGAATCTGATCATCATCCCTGTCATTATCAACAATTCCCCAACCCTGCAGCTGGTATTGGACTCCGGAATCAGCAGCACCATAATAACCGGCCTCACTGAGTCCGATTCCATCAACATCAATTCCGCACGCAAGATCAAGGTTGGCGGTTTAGGTGACGGTACTCCGATTGAGGCCTTCTATTCAAAGGGGAACAACATTGAAATCAAGGATCCTGAGAATCCATCCCTGACCATAACCGGCACTGACATGGATGTATATATATTGGCTACAGATCAGTTTGAACTCTCACGGCAGCTCGGAGTCAGAATAAACGGACTGGCAGGATCCGATCTTTTTGAGAGCTTCATTATTGGAATTGATCCGGTTAACAAGGAGATTACCTTTCATCAGCGCGGTAAATTCAACTTCAAAAGGGTAACCCGCTCCTACACTAAAATTCCAATAACCATTAAAAATGGCAAGGCCTATACGGAATTGAGTATTCTGCAGGAGAATGGTTCAGCCCTTACCGTAAGGTTGCTGATCGATACGGGTGCCAGTTTATCCTGCTGGATAGCCCCGGTTGCCGACAGCGGAATTGTTATTCCGGTAAAAACGGTGAGGTCATTGCTGGGGCAAGGATTGAACGGAGCCATTACGGGAGTCAACGGGAGGGTAAAAAAAGCCGAACTGGGCCCGTTCATATTCAGGAAACCGTTGGTTTCGTACCCGGATTCATCCTCGGTATCGGGACTCACACTGAACTCTGGCCGGCATGGGAGCTTAGGTAACGACATCATGCGGCGGTTCAGCATTATTTTTGACTTCCAGGGATCAGCAATGTACCTGAAACCAAATAAGTGGTTTAAAGCCCCTTTCACCTACAACCGGAGCGGTATGGACGTTGAAAAGGAAAACCCCGGATTGCCGATCTATACGATATTCAGCGTAATGAAGGGATCGCCGGCAGATCAGGCTGGACTGAAACCCGGCGACGTGATTGAATACATCAATTACCTGCCGGGTTTCAGCCTGAATCTCGAAGATATCAATAACATCCTTTACGGTGAATCTGGAAAAGTGGTATACTTAAGAGTCAATCGAAATGGGGAGCAATTGAAGTTTAAGATTCATCTCGAAGAAAAAATATAAACATTTAGCTTCAAAAATTAGGTAATCTATTTAATTCTAAAGTTTTATTTGCGAGTCACTTATCATAACCTAAAAAAAAAATTAACCATTTTGTATATCGAATAAAATTAGTATTACCTTTGTAGCGAATTTCAAAGGCTGGTATGACAAGTTTAATTGGTTTAATAATAAGGATACTGACCACTCCAGCTGGCGAGAACCAAATGAAATCTAAAGAAAATTTTAATTATCTATTATCTTAAAATCTTTAACGGAGGATTTAAAATGAAAATCAAACTGTTATCAGGTATCGCTATCGTTGGGATGGCTCTTGTTTTTGCTAGTTGCCAAAAGTATCCACAAGCTGAAGTAGACGCCGCTAACGCAGCTGTTGAACAGGCTAAAACTGCTCAGGCTAACTTGTATGTAGCTTCTGAATTCAATGCATTGCAGGATTCTTTGAACACTGTTCTTGCTGCTGTTGAAAAAGAGAAATCAAAACTCTTCAAAAACTACAAAGATGAAGTTGCCAAATTAACTGCTACTTCAGAAATGGCTAAAACCGTTGCTGCAAATTCTGTTGCTAAAAAAGAGCAGATGAAACAGGAATGTACAGCTACCCTTGCTGAAGTTACTGTTCTGATGGATGCCAACAAAGAGATGCTTGCCAAAGCTCCTAAGGGAAAAGAAGGCAAAGCTGCTATGGAAGCTATCCAGGCTGACTTAACCAGCATTGAAACTCAGGTAGGTGAAGTAAACAACAAGTTTGCAAGTGATGACATCATCAACGCTTTGAATCAGGCAAAAGCTCTGAAAGATAAAGCTACCCTCATCAACACCGAGCTGACCGAAGTTATGTCAAAAGTAAAAGGCAAGAGATAGTTAGCCTTTCAGGTATAACAAAGATCTTTGAAACCCCGGAATCATATCATGGTTCCGGGGTTTTTTAAATCAAATCCAGCATGGCCAGAAAATTAAAAAAGAAAGTAAAGGTTTTCATATTAGTCTTCTTTGTTTCCTTGCCTGTTTGTGTTTTCGGGATATTTTATTTCGGAACACCTGATGCGCCTGAAGAGGAACTGGGCAAAGCCAGAATGGCTATTGCTGAAGCACGCAAGACTATTGAGAAAGACTTTATTCCAACTTCCCTTATTGAAGCCGAGAGCCTGTATGATTCGGCTATGTACTATTGGAAGGTTGAGAATGAACGGTTTATTTTAAGCCGGAATTATTCCAAATCAAGAACACTGGCGATCAGGTCGGAACAACAGGCCCTGATCAGTCCGAAAATTGCAAATCAGACCACCACCGATTTCCGCAATTCACTGGAACGGGATATCGCTGCCGTGAAAAGGGATACAGCACAAATCGAACAGCTGTACAGCCGGCTTCCGTTACCCATTACCATCAACAAAAAATATTCCCGGGGGGTGATCCTCCTGAAGGAAGCCGAGATTAATCTCGAACAAAAAAATTTCAAAGAGAGCAGAACCAAGCTTGAATTGGCCAAATTCGATCTTTCCGAAGTAGCACGGTACACCCAAAACCTGCTGAATGACTACTTCGCAAATCTGCCGATGTGGAAAAGATGGGCAGATCAAACTATTCGTGAATCTGCCCAAAACCAATCATATGCCATAATTGTTGATAAATTTGCGGGCAAATGCTACGTTTATCTGTCGGGCAAGCTCAAAACAACCTATAATGCTGAACTGGGTAAAAATTGGATCGGCGATAAGCGATATTCCGGAGATAAAGCAACCCCCGAAGGGAGATATAAGGTTACCAAAAAGAAGGACGGACAGCATACCAGATATTACAAGGCACTTTTGTTAAACTACCCGAATGATGAAGACAAACGGCAATTCCAGAGCGAGATACGGGCTAAAACCCTTCCCCGGTATGCCAGAATCGGCGGACTTATCGAGATTCATGGGGGTGGTGGAAAAGGCGTTAACTGGACAGATGGCTGCATCGCCTTCTCCGACCGTGAAATGGATGCCATTTATCGCACTATTCCGGTTGGTTGCCCCGTTACTATACTGGGTTCATTGCACCCGTTGTTTGAGGTATTAAAAAATCCGAGACCATGACAACAGAATACATTCTTGATACACCCGAAACTCCTGCCTCATCAGGATTGGAACCGCAAAAGCCTCGCAGGAATATCTGGAAAATCATACTCTATTCTTTCCTGGGGTTTGTGGGATTCGTAGCCTTCATTGCCCTGTCGCTGTACTTTTTATTCAATGTCGTTACCCAGGGACCAGAAATGGCCATGTCAAGGGGAATTGGCCAGGATTCGTTGCTGAATCTGAAAAAAACTTCGGTGGATTCGAAAAAAGTCATGAAGGAAATTGCCGCCCTTGAATCCAAAATCGACAAGCTTTCATCCCAGGGACCCTACCTGATCGTCAATACCACCGAGAACAGGTTCTACCTGTATGACGGCAATGCACTGATTCGGGAGGGAAGATGCTCCACAGGCAAAAATACCCGGCTCATCGACCAAAAAAGAAACAAAGTGTTTGAATTCAAAACTCCGCGGGGAGTGCACAAAGTTCTTCACAAACAGAAAAATCCGGTATGGTCAAAACCAAACTGGGCCTTTATTGAAGATGGCCTCCCGATTCCTCCTGCAGGTGATGAGTCGCGTTTTGACGGAAACACCCTGGGTGATTACAAACTGGATATCGGTGACGGATATATGGTCCATGGCACCCTATATCAGCGAAGGATCGGACTACCGGTTACACACGGATGCGTCCGGCTCCTGGATGATGATCTGGAGGTGGTCTTTAATACCATGAAAGTAGGATCAAAAGTTATCATATATTAAATCTACCGCTTTGAAAGCACTGAAAATCACAGCTCTGGTATTTGGCTTGATCGTTGTTGGAGCTCTTGCCTTTCTGATGTTCTCGGCTATGAAAGCTCCCAAACAATTCCTTTCGGAATTCAGGGAGGAAACAGCGAAATTAAAAGATAACAAGGTCCTGCTCACCTATCCGGATGAGCTTCTGGAGAAAAAAACCAGTCTGGACGCAAGATTAAACATGTCGGAGGATGACTCTATCGGCATGCGCATCAACTTGAAAGAGAATGCTCTGTATCTTGAGATCAAGGGCATTGTTCTGCATAAAACAGTTATCCTGGAGCAAAAATCGAGTAGTTTCTTTAAGGGATTAAGCGCTTCGGAAAAGTATGTCATATTCCGCAAACCTCTGGTCATTCAAAAAGATGAGTCAACGATTTCAAAAGACAAATTTGAAATTGTATATGCCCCGAAAGATACCATTGAGGCCCAGGCTCGACCCGAGCCAACACCCGATACCATCATGAGGGAACCGATCATGTACCGGCTCTACTTTAAAGGAGGTATGCGCGTTCAGGTAACCGGAAAGGTTCACGACTCGATACCGCAGTTCTGGCCCCGCTTTAAATTCGAATACGGCGACCGGTTAAAATTTCTTAAAGAGCTTACTCAAAGTATAGCCAAAAAGACACCGGTACCCTACCAGCCTACCATTTCAATCGTGATCGATGCCAGGGATGCCGCTGCCATTTATCGCGCAGTTCCCAAGAAAGGTAAGGTTATTCTGGAATTTTAATTCCTTGCTTACTTTCAATCCGGTCCGCAGCACGTTCAGCCAGCGCCGTAATGGTCAGCGAGGGATTCACCCCCGGATTAGCCGAAATCGCTGACCCATCAATCACATAGAGATTTTCATATCCGAATACCCGGTGATCGCGGTCGATGACACCAGTTTCACGGCTTTCTCCCATGCAGGCACCACCAAGAATATGCGCAGTTGTAGGAATTCCAAATAGGGATTCGGTTGGCAAAACCAGCGGCTTGCCCTTTATGATGGCTGCATATTTCCTGGCCAGATCCTGAGCCTCCGGAATGAATGCCGATGGGGCTGAGCCCTTTTCAACAACGGTTTTAACCCCAAACCAACCACTCTTCAGATTCAGGGTGCTGTCAAGCGTTTGCATAAAAAGGAGAATCTGGGTGCGGTCGGCCCAGTTACCCGTAAAATAAACCCGGGCGTTTGCTACCGGATGCATGAGTAAATCCCCGATTATCCGGAAAATCCTGCCGAATAAGGTTTTACCCGAAATCATCGGGGCCATCAGCAATCGCCAGAATCCCGAGCCTGAAGGATATCTTACCGGTTCGAGATGACTGAATTCATCGGTATTCAGAATGGAACCAATGGCGATGCCTTCTGAAAATTTTTGTGTTTTATCCTGGCTGACTACCCCTATGAGGGCTTCATTATTAGTTCGGACATGTGCACCTGTCAGATCCGAAAGATCTGGCAGTGTTGATTTTTTAAGCTTCAGCAGTAAAGGAACAGTTCCCAGCACACCGCCCGCAAAAATGAACGACCGGGTTTGAAGAGTGGTCCGCTTAATGCCACCTGTGTGCTTAATGATAACCTCATACCCCTGCCGGCCTCGTTCCCCCATAAGAGAGATACTCAGGACTCTGGAGCGGTCCATTATAGTAACTCCTTCTTTTTCTGCCAGATATAAATAATTTTTATCCAGAGTGTTTTTGGCATTATACCTGCATCCAACCATACACCCGCCGCAGAAACGGCAACCTTCGCGTTCGGGTCCTTTGCCTTCGAAATAGGGATCTGAAACAGTTACCTCCGGCTCGCCAAAGAATACTGCCACCTGGGTAGCGGAAAAATGATCTGCCTTTCCTAAAGATCCGGCCAGTTTTTCAAGAGCATGATCACCTGGACCGAAACCCGGGTTTTTTGTAACTCCCAGCATGCCCTTCGCAATTGAATAATAAGGTGCAAGTTCATTTTCCCAGTCCAGCAGATTTTTCCAGGAACCACTCTTAAAAAAATGTGCTTCAGGTACCGGTAAGGTATTGGCATAAACCAATGATCCGCCGCCGACACCGGTGCCCGACAAAACCGTAATATGCCGGAAAAGCGAGATCCGGAAAAAGCCGTAAAAACGAAGTCCGGGTACCCACAGCCATTTCCTGAGATTCCAGTTCTGTTTGGGAAAATCGCTTGCCGCAAACCTCTTCCCCTGCTCCACAACCAGTACCTTGTAGCCCTTGCGGGCCAGTCGCAGTGCACTTACCGACCCTCCGAAGCCGGATCCCATTATTATAAAATCATATTGCATAGTCCAGGATCGTATTACTGAATTTGGTTAGTGTTTCAGGCTTCCCAAAATAAGACTATTTTTATTCGCTCGTTGGTACAACCGTCGAACTAAAACTCATTCAATATGAAAAGGATATCATTTCTCCCCGTAGTTCTTATCTTGCTGGTTATCAGCACATCCTGCACCCCAAAACAGGTAGCTCCGGTACAGCAGGGTCCATTTACTTCAGTGGTTCATCCGGAATGGATAAAATCGGCTGTCATGTATGAGGTGAATATACGTCAGTATACCCCTGAAGGAACCTTCAATGCTTTTGCTGAAAAGCTGCCCAGGTTAAAGGAACTTGGAGTTGGCATTCTATGGCTCATGCCGGTAAATCCGATTGGTGAAGTCAACCGCAAGGGGCCCCTTGGATCCTATTACAGTGTAAAGGATTATAAAGCCGTAAACCCGGAATTCGGCACCATGGAAGATTTTAAGGCCCTGGTTCAGAAAACCCATGAACTGGGTATGTATCTGATCATAGATTGGGTACCCAACCATTCCTCCTGGGATAATACATTGGTTACAGAACACCCGGAGTGGTATGCCAAGGATAGTCTGGGGAAAATGTTTTCCCCATGGGACTGGACTGACGTGGTAAAATTTGATTACAATCAGAAGGAATTACGTGATTACCAGATCGAAGTAATGAAATTCTGGCTCACCGAAACCAAGCTTGATGGTTTCAGGTATGATGTTGCCCATCAGGTTCCGGTGGATTTCTGGAATGATGTAAGGCCAGCCCTTCAAACAATTAAACCTGATGTATTGCTTCTTGCCGAGGCTGAGCAGCGCTTCCTGCATGAAAAATCGATGGATCTTACCTACGGCTGGGAATTACACCATATCATGAACAAGGTAGCCCAGGGAACCATGACGGTTGCTGAAATCGATGCCTATTTTGAACGTGCGGCAAAGGATTACAATACCAATGACATCCGGATTTACTTCACTTCGAATCATGATGAAAATTCATGGAACGGAACTGAATGGGAACGTATGGGTAAAGCAACCGATGTGATGACGGTTTTCACTTACACCATCCCCGGGATGCCATTAGTGTACAGTGGTCAGGAAGCAGGATCCACCAAGCGGCTCAAGTTTTTTGAGAAAGATCCGATAGACTGGAGCAACCAGCAGTTTTTCACTCTGTATCAAAAACTTGATCAGCTGAAAAAGAATAATCAGGCTTTATGGAATCCCGGCTTTGGCGGTAACTATGAACGGCTGGTCACAGGTACAGACAAGCAGGTTCTGGCTTTTAAAAGGGAAGTCGGCACGAGTTCAGTCATTGTTGTCCTGAATATGAGTGCTGAAGAGGTGAATATCAAGCTATCGCCCGATGCAGCTCCCGGAAAATACACTGAATTTTTTAGCGGAGAACGGACCAAGCCTTCTGCCAAACCGATCGATCTGAAACCCTGGTCATATCTCGTTTATACCAAATAACAATTCCGTATGCATAAGAACTGGATAGCTGGCACCTTTATACTGATTTCACTTTTTTACACCGTGCACCCGATGCGTTCCCAGGAAATGGTACCACCTACCCCGCCGACCCGGGTATATTATTCGGTTTTCGTTCAATCATTTTACGATAGTAACAGTGATGGTATTGGCGATCTTCAGGGGCTTACCTCGAAGTTGGATTACCTGAAAGACCTTGGCGTACAGGGACTCTGGCTCCTTCCGGTACACCCGTCGCCCACTTACCATAAATATGATGTATCCGATTATTACACCATACATCCAGATTATGGCACCCTGAATGATTATAAATTATTCATAAAAGAAGCCCATAAACGTAATATGGTGGTACTGCTCGATCTTGTTATCAACCACACATCCAACAGGATCGACTGGTTTAAGGAAGCTGCCAAAGGACCCACCAACAAATACCGGGATTATTATATCTGGTCGAATGATACGGCCGACCATAAATCCGAACCCTTTCACTGGCATGCCGTGAGGGATTCGAAGGGAAAACAGCTGGCCGGTGCGAAATACTATGGATTTTTCTGGTGGGAAATGCCGGACCTGAATTTCGAGAATATGCAGGTTCGGAAGGAAGTCCACAAGATCGCCTCCTTCTGGATGAAAGAGGTGGGCGCCGACGGATTCCGTTTAGATGCAGCAAAATATATTTATCCTGAGAGCCAGACTGATAAGAATATCCAGTGGTGGAATGAGTTCCGGCAAGAAGCTCAAAAAATCAAAAAGGATGTGATCATCGTGGGTGAATTATGGGGAACTGCAAAAGAGATTGCCCCCTATCTGAAAAATGGCATGACTTCCTGCTTTAATTTTCAGCTTGCCGATACCATCAGGAAAAGCCTGAAAGAAGAAAAAGACCATTATATCCTGCAAACCTGGTGGCAAACGCGCGACTCCTATATGGAGCAGAACAAAGCTTTTGAAGATGCCATATTCCTGTCCAACCATGATATGAACCGCATCATGACAGAAATCGGGAATAATACTGAAAAGGCAAAAGTAGCTGCGGCACTGCTTCTTACACTTCCTGGAAATCCTTTTATTTATTATGGGGAAGAGATCGGGATGCTCGGTGAAAAGCCGGATGAATTTATCCGCGAGCCCTTCCTCTGGAATATGGAAGGCGAAGACAAGGGTCAGACGCGTTGGGAGATGCCCTATGCCAGCACTTCGCAAACCGTTAAACCCCTCAGATACCAGCTGGACGATCAGAATTCGCTGTTCCTGTTTTACCGTGAACTGATCTCATTGAGAAACAATTCCATACCTCTCAATAGGGGTTACTTCCAGCCGTTTATCCAGGATAACAGGAAGGTGGTTTGTTTTTACCGGGGATACGATTTTGAAAAAGTTTTGGTGATGGTGAATCTCAGCAAGGACATTCAGCGGATTCCCAGTCCCGAAGGAATAAAGGATTACCAGAGAGTGATGGGGACCCATAATGTATTCAAGCAAGGTGGTGGTGCGATTTTCCTCCAGCCGTATTCAATCTTTATACTGAAGAAAATAAACTAAATACAACTGATTTTTATGAGTGGATTTTACGGATCTGTTTCCAAACATGATGTGGTTTCGGAGATATATTACGGCACTGATTATCATTCCCATCTGGGAACCAAGCGCGGCGGGATGGCTTTTTTTGATGCTGACCGCAACACATTTGAAAGATCGATACACAGTTTGGAAAACAGCTATTTCCGTAACAAATTTGAGGATGAACTGCCCAGATTTTCAGGGAAAAGCGGGATTGGAATCATCAGTGATACCGACAGTCAGCCTATTTTACTGAATACCCATCTCGGGATGTTTGCACTGGTTACTTCGAGCCGGATCAATAATATTGATCAATTGACTGCCCGTTTTCTGGCAAAAGGCGGACAATTCATGGAGAATTCACAAGGGTTTACCAATCATACCGAGCTGATTGCCAAATTAATATGTGAAGAAGCTGATTTTGTTTCCGGGATACAGAATGTACAGAAACACATCAAGGGATCCTGCTCCATCTTAATTCTGACAAAAGATTACCTGCTCGCCGCCCGTGACAAGCTCGGCCGCACCCCCATCATTATCGGCAAAAACCACGAAGGTTTTTGTGCAGCTTCAGAAAGTTGTTCGTTTTCCAATACCGGCTACGAAACGCATTACAACGTGGGTCCGGGTGAGGTGGTCAGGTTGACGTCGGAAAGTATGGAATCCATCCTGCCGGCCAAATCGGAAATGCAG
The DNA here is from genome assembly GCA_942493265.1 of uncultured Bacteroidota bacterium. Classification (GTDB taxonomy): domain Bacteria; phylum Bacteroidota; class Bacteroidia; order Bacteroidales; family UBA12481; genus UBA12481. The sequence goes on along the minus strand of OW818688.1, from coordinate 3,258,591 downwards.
ATATGCTCCTTTTTATGGGTGTATTATGGCTATCCGCCATCGCACTATGAAGGGATCAATGTTGATGAATCCCGATACCGGTGCGGAGCAGCACTCGCCCGCAGGGACTCGGTGGAGGTGGATTTTGTGAGTGGCATCCCCGATTCAGGAATAGGACATGCCATCGGTTACAGCAATGAAAAGAAAATACCGTACAAACGGGCGTATACCAAATATACCCCAACCTGGCCGCGCAGTTTTATGCCACAGGATCAGGAAACCCGTGACCTGGTAGCCAAGATGAAACTGATACCGAATGCCGACCTGGTAAAAGGGAAAAAAATCGTTTTTCTGGATGATTCAATTGTCAGGGGTACCCAGCTGAAGGACAATACCCGTGACCTCCATGCCTGCGGAGCAGAGGCGGTGCACATGCGCATAGCTTGTCCGCCGCTCACCTTTCCATGCATGTACCTGAATTTCTCCCAATCGAGAAGTACCCTTGAACTGGCTACCCGTAAAGCGATCTCGCAGCTGGAAGGGGATGAAAAGAGATTTGAAGAGTATGTTGATCCTCTTTCCGACCGCTATCATGCCATGGTAAAGCAGATTGCAAAAAATCTGGGTCTGGATTCACTCATGTACCAGGATATGCCCGATCTGGTAGCCGCTATTGGTTTACCGAAAGAGAAACTCTGCACCCATTGCTGGGACGGATCTAGCTGCTTTTAATCCAGTTACGTGCATTAACAAAGGCTTCGAGCCATGGTGCGGCTTCATCATTCGTGCGGTTCGCCGGATAATGAGGCCATTGCCATGGCAGGAACGCCCTTTCCAGGTGTGGCATCATCACCAGGTGACGGCCATCTTCGGAACAGAGCGACGCAATATCATCGGGTGAACCGTTTGGATTCCCCGGATAACCGGAATAGGAAAAACGTGCCGGTGCCTGATAGCTGTTCAGTGGTTCAGGCAGGATGAATTTGCCTTCAGCATGAGCAACCCAAACGCCCAGACGACTGCCCGCAAGGCTCTTCAGCATAATCGATTCGTTCGGCAGAATGGTAAGGTTCAAAAAGGAAGATTCAAATTTACCCGATGTGTTCAGGTGCATTTTAGGATGCGACTTTCTTTCCGGATAGACCAGTTCGAGTTCCATCATCACCTGACAGCCATTGCAAATTCCGAGGCTCAGTGTATCCTTGCGTGCATAGAATTTCTCAAGCGCTTTCCGGGCTTTCGGATTATACAGGAAGGCACCAGCCCACCCTTTTGCCGAACCCAGAACATCGGAATTCGAAAATCCGCCGACAAAAACAATCATGTTAACATCTTCGAGGGTTTCCCGTCCTGATATCAGATCCGTCATATGAACATCCTTTACGTCCAAACCGGCGAGATACATGGCATAAGCCATCTCGCGATCGCCGTTCACCCCCTTCTCACGTATGATGGCAGCCCGTATTCCGGATTGCTTTCTCCTTTCCGAATCAATTCCCAGATCGGAAAACTTACCGGTAAAATGGCCCGGAAAAGTAAATTCCAGCGGCTGTGCCTTATAATTCCGGTAGCGGTTCGCCGCCATATCAGCGCCGCACTGCCGGCGGTCGAGCAGATAGGAAGTCCTGTACCAGGTATCCCTGAGTTTATCAATATCCAGCAGGTAATCAAATCCTGATCCCCTGACGTGAACGGAGCGCGACAGATCCGGCTGTCCGATCCGGTAAAAACGCACGCCATTTTCATTCAGCAATTTTTCAACCATTTCCAGGTCCTTCACCTGAATAACGAGCGCCGGTTGTTCTGAAAGAAGAAGTTTTACCGGATCCTTGACGGCGAAAGCTTCAAGATTAACCTGAATTCCGCCGGAAAGGTTGCTGAAACACATCTCCAGCAGACAGGTCACCAAACCTCCGCCTGAAACATCATGTCCGCTCAGGATAGCTCCCTGATTGATAAGGTTCTGTATGGTATCGAAAGTCGTTCTGAAATATCCGGCCGGGGCGCAATCCGGTGCATCACTTCCGATCTGGTTAATGATCTGTGCGAAACTGCTGCCACCGAGATTAAATTGACCATCTGAAAAATCCACATAGATCAGCTGTGTTTCTGTATCCTTGCAAAGGACCTGCGGAACCACTTTTCTGACATCTGTCACTTCTCCGACGGCAGAAACGATAACCGTTCCCGGTGATAGAACTACCTGTCCGTCAGGATATTTCTGGGTCATCGACATAGAATCCTTACCCGTCGGCACATTGATGCCCAGGTCGATGCAAAAATCGCTCAATGCCTTAACTGCCTGATAAAGCCGTGCATTCTCACCCTGATTCTTTGCCGGCCACATCCAGTTTGCCGATAAGGAAACCGATTTCAGCCGATCAACCATCGGAGCCCAAATCAGATTAGTGAGCGCCTCACCCACCGCGATCCTTGACCCGGCCTCAGGTGATATCATTGAAATAACGGGTGCATGGCCGATGGAAGTTGCAATTCCGCTTTTTCCGCGGTAATCCATGCAGACGACGCCGAGATCATTCAGCGGAAGCTGAATCTCCCCGGCTGTTTGCTGAACGGCTCCCCGTCCGGTAACCGACCGGTCAACCTTGTTAGTGAGCCAATCCTTGCATGCAACGCCCTCAATCTGAAGCACTTTATCGAGATATTCCTCAAACTTCAGCGGATCGTAAGCCAATGCTGCAAAATTGCTGGCAACAGCATCATCGGTGAGGATGGTTTTCGGTGGTTTTCCGAAAAAATCATCCAGGGCAAGATCGATCGGTTTTTCATTTGTATTACGATCCACAAAAAGCAAGCGCTTGTCGCCGGTTATCCGTCCAACCTCATACATCGGAGCCCGCTCCCGGGAAGCAACATTTCGCAGACGTTCAATATCTTCAGGGGCTAGTACCAGTCCCATCCTTTCCTGTGATTCATTTCCGATAATTTCCCTTGCTGAAAGTGTTGGATCCCCGATCGGAAGCTTATCCAGATAAATTTCACCGCCTACCTGATCCACCAGCTCGGATAAACAATTGAGATGACCTCCGGCGCCATGATCGTGAATGGAGCGGATAGGATTATGGCCGGCCTCGGCAAAAGCCCGTATTGCGTTATACACGCGTTTCTGCATTTCAGGATTGGATCGCTGAACGGCATTTAATTCAATTTTATTGGCATACTCTCCGGTTGCGACCGACGAAACGGCACCTCCGCCCATTCCGATGCGATAATTATCGCCACCCAGAACGACAATGATATCGCCGGGTTCAGGAATATCCTTATGGGCATCTTCTGTCTTTCCGAAACCCACACCACCTGCCAGCATGATGACTTTATCGTAACCATAATTATTCTGATTTTCAGAATGTTCGAAAGTCAGCAGACTGCCGCAAAGTAATGGCTGGCCGAATTTGTTTCCAAAATCGCTCGCTCCGTTTGAAGCCTTGATGAGGATATCCTCTGGAGTCTGATACAACCATTTGCGCTCCTTCAGGGCAAACTCCCATTTACGGTCGGGCTCGATTCTCGGATAGGAAGTCATGTAAACCGCCGTCCCGATAAGGGGCATGCTCGCCTTCCCTCCAGCCATCCGGTCTCGGATCTCCCCGCCTGAGCCGGTTGCAGCACCGTTGAATGGTTCTACGGTAGTCGGAAAATTATGGGTCTCAGCCTTGAGCGAAATGATGGAGCTGATATCGCTGATTTCGAAAAATTCTGATTTATCCTGCGCAGCCGGTGCAAACTGCTCAATATCAGGCCCGGTGATAAAGGCAACATTATCATGATACGCCGAAACAATCCGGTTTGGATTTATCTTTGATGTTTTCTTAACCAGGGCGAACAGGGTTTCCGGCATCTCCTGTCCGTCAATAATGAACTGCCCGTTAAAAATTTTGTGACGGCAATGCTCTGAATTGACCTGCGAAAATCCAAACACCTCAGAATCTGTAAGGTGACGACCCAATCGCAAAGCCAATTCACCGAGGTATTCAATTTCCTCACCACTGAGTGCCAGGCCTTCCTGTTCACTGTATTTGCCAATGTCCTCAATGCTTCTGATGGGATCCGGCAAATGTTCAATCGTAAAGATATGCTGGTCCAGCTTTGGATAAAGCACCTGCAACATCGGATCATAATGTATATGATCAGCTGCCGAGGGTTGAAAAACCTCGATCCGCTCGATACCGGAAATACCCATATTCAGTGTAATTTCAACAGCATTTGTCGACCATGGCGTGACCATTTCCTTGCGGGGACCCACAAAAAAACCGTTCAGAACCAGAGTTTCCAAACGGTCGGCTTTACCGAACAGCCAGTAAAGCTTATCGAGATCATCGCCCGACAATTCTCTATTGACACCCACCGCGTAAATTTCCTGTGAAGTCTGATAAAATAGGATCATTGCATTACAATTTGGCTGCAAAATTATGAAAAATCGGCAGGAAACCGGCAGATCACCGTAATCGTCAGAGCAGTTTTCTGAGGATTTTTTCTTTTAATCCCGTAAATGGCGGATACCGGATGAAAGGATCGATCCTGGTAGACTTATAAACCATCGATTTCTGATTGGAGAATTCAAGAATACCAGCTCTGCCATGATATCTCCCATTTCCCGAAGGGCCAACACCGCCGAATGGCAGATAGGGATTTGCAATATGCATGATGGTATCATTTACACAACCGCCGCCGAAAGGAATAGCGGTAAGGATAGTATCCCTTTCCTTTCTGGATTTGGTGAAAACATACAATGACAGTGGCTTTGGAAAGGATCTCACCAGGTTGACTGCATCCATAAGGTTTGAATAGGGAATAATCGGGAGGATCGGACCGAAAACTTCATCCTGCATAACAGGATCATCAAAACTTACCGGATATAGTATTGTGGGACTGATATATAAATCATCGCGGCGATGAACGCCGCCCATTACGGTTTTCTTTTCATCGAGCATCGAAACAAGACGGTCAAAGTGCCGCTGGTCGACAATTCTGCCATAATCATTTGATTTTGAAGGATCTGCTCCAAACATAGCCAATGACTGTGCTGTGAGGTTTGTTATCAGATTTTCAGCAGCCGATTCATGCACCAAAATAAAATCAGGGGCAATGCAGGTTTGCCCGGCATTGAGGAATTTTCCCCAGGCTATTCTGCGCGCAGTGACCGGCTGAACGGCATCGGGCAGCACAAAAGCCGGTGATTTCCCCCCTAATTCCAGCGTGAGTGAGGAGAGATTCTCTGCAGCAGCCCGCATCACAATTTTACCCACGTGGGTACTTCCCGTAAAAAAAATCTTATCAAACGGAAGCTTCAACAGTTCAGTCACTTCCAGAACCCCGCCACCAACAACTGAACATAATTCAGGTGGTAATGCGGATTCAACAATTTCAGCCAGGGTTTTTGATGAATTGGGAGAAAACTCACTGGGTTTAATAATTACAGGATTTCCGGCGGCCAATGCAGAAACGGCGGGCTTTAAGGTCAATAAAAAAGGATAATTCCAGGTACCAATAATAAGGGTGTTGCCATAAGGTTCCAGGAGTATCCGACTTCGTCCTGGTAGGTTAAGCAGATTGGTTCTGACTTTAACAGGACGCGTCCATTTCCTGAGCATGGCTGATATCCATTTGATTTCATGGAGGATGGCAGAAATCTCGGTTGTATACATTTCCAAACCCGGTTTTCTCAGGTCCAGGAAAACTGCCTCGTTTATCTGTTTTTCATACCGGGTCAACTCATTTCCAAGTGATCGTAGGGAATCTATCCGATGCCTGATATTCAGTGTATTCCCGGCAAGAAAAAAACTCCGTTGCCGGTCAAAAAGCTCCTGTTGTATGTTCACTTTTTTATAAGAATTAAACTAGATTTTAACAGCCGGAATTTTAACCCTTCCAATGCTGCTTTTCCCCGAATTCCGGCACCAATTAAACAGTAGCAAACCGCTTTGTTACCTGTTTGAAAAACCCTTTGCAAATCAGCCAGCACTTTTCACTATCTGATTCATTACCTTTAAGATGCAGCACGACCCTGGCACCTGTATTTAAACCACAGGACTTTAGCATTACCGGTCTTTCTTTGGTTGATTTCATGTTATTATATAATCCGGGCTGTTGATGTTTTTCAGTTTGGGAGGTTAAAAATAAAATAAATTGTTAGATTATAGTTTTTTTTTAGAACTTTGCGAATAATTAATTATTCAGGACAAATTAATCATATCGATATGGCAACATCAATATTCTTTACTGAAAGCAAGGACTTTAAGTTAATTAAAGCCCGCATTGTAAACCAGGAGGAAAACTACCTTGTTTATGTTTATGCTGACACTACCAATGTTCGCATTCCCAGGGAATTAATAATGGAATTACCCAGATACGGCAATAACCTGATATGGGTTGATACTGCCGACATGGATTCTTCCGATCTCTCCCATCACATCGTTCTGACTATCGGTCAGCTGGTTAATCCGGAAGAGGAAATCGATTTTTATATCGTTTCAAAATCTTCCAAACTGGAAAAAACAATTATTTTCCTGAGAAATCAGGGAATTCCTGCAGAAATGATCGCACCTGCTCAGGAAAAGGTAAAAATTGAAAAGACTAAGGGAACCGGTCGTCGCGGCCGTCCAAAAAAGGTTCAGACTGAAGCGAAAGTTGAAACAAAAGCTGCCGCAAAAACCGGCAAGCGCGGTCGTCCGAAAAAAGTTCAGTCCGAAATCGTCCCGGCAGTGACAGAAGTTGAAGCAGCCCCTAAAACAGGCAAGCGTGGCCGGCCGAAGAAAGTTAAGGAAGAAGTCGTTGCGGCAGCTGAGGTTATTGATACACCAAGGAAAAAGCGTGGTCGTCCAAGCGTGGCCAAAGCAGAAACCGAAGTAACTGTAAAAGCCGAACCTAAAAAAAGAGGCCGGAAGAAAATTGAAAAACCGGTGGTTGAAGAAAAACCCAGGAGAGGTCGCAAGCCAGCAGTAAAGGCTGAAGGTACAGCTGGGGAAGCTGTTGTCGCGAAGGCTAAAAAGGAAAAGAAGGCTAAAAAGGAAAAGAAGGTAAAGCCAGTTAAAGAAGCTAAGCCAAGAAAACAACGTATAGATAAAGAGATCACCGGTGACATGGTTCAGGAAAAGCTGGCCCGTTATGAAACCGCCGATACCAATTTATCAATGGTTATGACCAGGCTTTTTGGTTTGAAAAAAGTGGCCCGGCCAAAATTTGCAGTAAAACTGATAGATCTGGTTAAAGACATCACCCTCGAGGATGATACCGTTGCTGAAAGAATCATCGCTCAGCTTCAGGGGCTGCAGATACTTGAAACAGGTGCTGACGGAAGAGTCTTCTACAAAGACTGATCCCATTACCTATTAAAAAAAATGCCGCCCGGTTTATTCCGGGCGGCATTTTTTTTAACAGCCAAATGATCAGTTATCAGTTACACAACGGAATCCAACAGTTGAATTTCGTTCAAATCCTCGTGAAACACGAAGTAACATCTGCCTGTAGTACAATTCCCGGGGGCCACCCTGAACATACCACCAGCTTGAACCAGGATTAAAATAGCTTCCGCCTTTCATGATCACGTAATAGACCGTTCCATTGTCATACTCATCATTGGTCAGCTGCCATACGGAACCCACCAGGTCCTCCAAACCGTAAGGATTGGCACCTTTCGGATGCTTACCAACAGCTTCCATTTTTCCTAACCCAATGTTGCAATATTTAGGATCTATCCCCTTGATCCGGCTCACTGTTAATGTATTGGTCACAAACTCATTCACCCGGGTAACACCCTTCTCATCGCCCCATGGCCACGGACGGAGATCAGGCGTTTGAGCCGCATATTGCCATTCCAGTTCAGTTGGCAGCCTTTTTCCGGCCCATTTGGCATAGGCTCTTGCATCTTCCCAGGAAACATAAACCACCGGAAATTTCTCCATCCCTTTGGCAGGCTTTCCATTGATCCAGTTCTTAAGGAAGTTCGCAGTATCGGCCGGCTGATATTTCGTTGCCGTGATGAAAGCATTGAACTGCTCATTGGTAACCGGATATTTGTCCATGTAAAAACCTTCCACCTTAAAGGGTTCTTTTACCGGCACTTCCGGGTAATTGATAAAATCATCGCCATGAGTGGTTTTCCAGGTAAAAATACCGGATGGAATGGTGACCATTCCTACAGGTGCTTTTGCCGCTTTGGCTGTTGGTTCTGTTAGGCTCACCAATCGGGCAGTTCCCGGCTTGATGGTTACGATGCGTTCATCCAGAATCTCATTATCTCTGAACAGCTGGATCACAAAATTACCTTCGAACCGTCCGAAATAATCTCCCAGGCGGATAGTTCTTGACTGGGTATCAAAAATGGCGGGCTTCTTCGAATAATCCGGATTTCCGGCCCATATCCTGATTTGGTCTCCCTTTGAAGCTGACAGGGTTAACTGGTCAACAACCAGGCTGACTGCCAATACCGAAGGGAAACGGATCACCGAGCTGACGGCTCCTTCGTTGTTTGTTCCCAGCCATGATTTGTGAAAGGCTTCCGTACGGACCGGAATCCACGTTTTTCCGTCAACTGTTTCGGGTACGAGTTCCCGGTGCTCCCATACATCAACGAAATGAGTACCGGCATCTGCCTGAACCTCAAACAGGTTTCCTTCAAAACCTTCCGGAATCACGCTAAAAACGGTATAAACCAGTTTATCGTTGCCAGGCCAGCAGTTAACGAATATGTTATCCTGAAGGGTTGGAACCAGTGGAATGAAATTATAACCAGTAAAATTTATTGTATTCTCCCGTAAAATCCTGACTGTTTGTCCAAAGAAACGATAATCCCCCTCAATCCAGTCCGGACGACCGGGTTTGAAAATATTCAGTTCGGTACCATAACCATTGAAAAAGGAGGTTGCATATTCTCTGCGGATGGGTTCAAAGGCCAGTTCCGCCACCCGGAATATGGTAAAATCAGGCTTGATCAGTTTATTCAGGTTCAGCAACGGCGGATAATACAACGCGTTGTGCACCCTTCCTGAAACGATTCCAGGCATATCCTTGGGAACGGCCATTCCCTCGCTGTACATCACAACACCCTTCCTAACGCTGTCGGCGGCGTGCTGCAATTCAAGCGATGAGCTCCCTTTGGTGTCAAGGACAACACCATCCGCCCCAACTTCCTTTATCATCTCTGCCATGCCGGTATAATGGCTTTCTGAGCGAGTATCCTCATCCCAGGGATTATAGCAGATAAAGAAGCGGGCGCCATTTTTCCGGCACATATCCGCTGTCTCCCTGATCTCCTTTAACCCGCCGGGCATATCGCGGAAAAGGTCCCACTGATTTCGCTGGTCCAGTCCCAGTGAAGGCCAGGTTGGCCAGATTCCGATGAAATCATCGCCGCCGTACCATTCTTTTCCCCGGTTGAGGAAGGACTGAAGATTATTCTTCAGGTCCTTGCTATCATAATACTGATGGTCCCAGGCATAAAGCAGATGGGACACATAAGTATGGCGCATCCATTTCAGATCCTCACGCTCATAAAGGGTATTATCAAAATTTTCAACATCAAAGAGCATCCTTTTCTGAAAAATCAACCTCAAACCTTCCTGCCAGGCTCCCTGATAGGAATCTGCCCAGATTGAATAAGTAACGGAACCTCCCGGATATAGGTTGGTTTCAAATCTTCTTTTCTGAGCCTTTTCCGAAGCTACCCTTCGGGTTAAGGCGGCAACCTTAATACCAGGCAGGATCGATTCCGAGAAGCCAAGATCCCAGGCGTTATCCGGAACAATGACATTCACCGGTTTAACTCCCGGACGGGCAAGATGAGTACGGGAAAGGCCATGGCGGCCGAATCCCGTGATATATACTTTATCTGCAGCCTCCCCGAATGGCACGATATTCCATACTTCCAGGGTATCTTTTTTGGTAAGGTTACGGATCCTGACATTTCCCTTCCACCCCGGAGAAAAGCCGGGCTCATTTTTGAACACGAGTTCAAGCCTTGTATCCAGGCGCACTACCGTTGAATCTCCCGTTGAAACAACATTCATCTGGCGGGTATCAATGAGTTGTTCTCCCAGGCGGAAGCTGATCAGCGGAAGTTTTGCATCATGGATTTTGCCGGAATGATCCTGAAAACTGCTGACCATGAGTCCGTCAGTGGTTTTCAGGCTAACAGATTTCAATTCCTGTGAGGTCAATGGCGTAATGCACAATAAGGCCAGACCAGTGATTACCAGTATTTTACGCATAGCTGGAATATTCAGTTATTAAATAATTCTAAATCAAACTTTTGGAAAAAATCGAATACCGCTTGTATATTTCCCCCCCAAGGCGTTCGTATTCACCGCGCATAGCGCTGTTTGTTTCCATAACCAGATGACCGTCGATTTCTGTTTTTCCTTCCTTCCTGCCCGACTCCAGAACCTTCAGGGCCATCATTACATCAAGTCCCCTGCCCCGGTATTGTTCATCTATCGCGCCCAGAAGTGCAACAATGCGGTGGGATTTTTTCCCGGAGTGTAACATCGAAAAAATTCCAAAGGGTAACAAATGCCCCTTGCTTTTCTGAATACCCTTACTGATATCAGGCATGGCAACAGTGTAGGCAATCACTTCACCCGACAGCGTTTCTACGACCTTCACAAATTTTGGATTAAGCAGGAAGATGAAGCGGTTGGCAAAATCATCCATCTCCTTTTCTTCATAAGGCATTGAGCCATAGATCTTTGAAAAAGCCCGATTAGTCAGGTGCAGAACCGGGCGAATATATTTGCGCAACTGCCAGCGTGAATTAAATTCAACCAGCCGGAATTCCTCATTTAACTTTTCAATCCTTGGGAGAATTCTATTGTAAACAGGCGGCAATACTTCCGGAATAGTGGCCTTATAGGTCACCAGGTTTATTTCCGGAACATAGCCCTCGTTCCGGATGAGATCGACCTGGTATCTAAAGTTGCAGTTAGCTGCCAGAACGGTGGGTTCATCAAACCCTGCCACGAGATATCCCTGAGGCTCTTTATCTGAAAATCCAATGGGACCAACAATCTTTTCAGCGCCCTTTGACTTTGCCCAGGCCTCAACACGTGAAATCAAGGCATGAGCAACTTCCTGATCATCAAATGTTTCAAAATAACTGAACCGGGCATTATTCTCGTTTTTAACGGCATTATACCGGTGATTGATCAGGCCCATTATGCGGCCAATCACATTACCGTCACGCCAGGCCAGCAAACGGATATGATCACAATATTTAAATGATCCGTTTTTTAGTGGGTTGAAAAAATCCCATTCGTCCATATAGATCGGTGGAATCCAATTTTGATGTCCTTGGTGGACAATTGCGGGCAGATGAATAAATTTCTTCAGATCATTTTTTGTAACAACTTCTCTTACAACAATTTCCATTTTCCCTCCTATTCAATCCCAAAATGAATATCTAATAGAAAAGGCCGTTCAACCGGCCTTATCTTGATTACTTCGTTTCTCCAAGATCCTCAAATTCAACATTATCCATACCCGTCTGAGGTCTTTCGGCCTCATTATCGGCAAACGCAATACCGGCTCTTAAGTTGGAAATGAAATTGATTGCCTCATCAAATCCCTCCGCGAACTTGTCAAAGTCCTCTTTATAGAGAAAGATCTTATGTTTTTCATAATGGGAATTTCCCTCCATATCATAGATCTTCTTGCTTTCCGTAATGGTCAGGTAATAGTCTTCACCACGGGTTGCCTTAACATCAAAAAAATAGGTTCTTTTACCTGCCCGGATCACTTTAGAATAGATTTCATCACGGTCCTGTTGATCCATGCCGCCTTGTTTATCTCTGTCAACCATCTTTAAACAGTTTGTGTTTGAGTGTCGATTCTGTCGTAAACCCTCAAAAATAGAAAAAAAACCGTACCTTTGCTGACCTCAAAAAAAGTTCTTTTACCCAATGATCAGCAGAAGATTATTACGAGTCAAAGCCCTACAGATACTTTACGCATATCGGGCATCCGAAAATGAGAGTCTTTACAAAACAGAGAAAGAACTGATTTTCAGCATTGAAAAGAGTTATGATCTGTACCATCTGATCCTGCTGATTCTGGTCGATATTTCGAATTACGCGGTTCAGCGTACCGATATCGCCCGATCAAAATACTTCCCCACAGAGGAAGAAGCCAATCCAAATACACGTTTTCTCGACAACCGGATTATCGCGGGTATTTCCAATAGCCGGAAGTTCAATCAGTACCTGGAAACCAGGAAAATCACCTGGACAAATGAAGAGGAACTGATTAAAAGCCTGTACCGCAATCTTATAGAATGGGATGTATATCAGGAGTATATGAATAGTCCTGAGGATTCTTTCAACCAGGATAAAAAATTTATCAGCCGGCTCGTGGCTGAGCTGATCCTGCCCAATGAATATCTGCTTCAGGTACTTGAAGAGCAGAGCATTTACTGGAATGATGATCTCGAATTCATCGGTTCCATGGTAATCAAAACGTTGAGCCGCTGGAAAGAAAGCAGCGAGATGCCCATTTTATCAATGTTCAGCAATGAAGACGACCGCCTGTATGTGATTGAATTGTTCCGGAAAACCATTCTGCATTCGGATGAGTATGAGGACCTGATCAAAAAATTCAGTGAAAACTGGGATTATGAGCGTCTGGCCATGATGGATATCCTCATCATGCAGATGGCCATCAGTGAAGCCGTCAATTTCCCTTCTATCCCGGCAAAGGTTACACTCAACGAGTATATTGAGATCTCGAAGTATTACAGCACCGAAAAAAGCAGCTATTTTATCAACGGAATTCTCGATAAGGTTTTTGCCCTGCTGCGAACCGACGACAAAATAAAAAAAACCGGCAGGGGTTTAATCGGAGAGGTTTGACAGGTGTCATGAATTTGCTTAATTTGCACAATTAATAAAAGTTGAAGTATATAGTCATGTTTAAATCAATAGCAGGTATCATAGTATTAACCCTCCTCCTGGGTGGTTTGCACGGGTGCAAAACCAACGGGGAAAATGGTGACAAGCAGGTATCTCCGAATCTGGTCACTAACCCGATAACCGCTTCAGGCAAAAAGGCTTCCGGAAATCTTCCGGTAATGGAATTCGAACAGACCAAGCACGATTTCGGGATGATGGTGCAGGGAGAAAAGCTTTCTTACACCTTCAAATTTACAAATAACGGCGGGTCGGACCTGATCATTTCAGATGCCTCCTCCACCTGTGGATGTACCATCCCTGATTTCTCCAAAGCTCCGGTTAAACCCGGCGATAAAGGCAAAGTTGAAGTAATTTTCAATTCGGCTGGCAAAACCGGGACGGTTAGCAAAACCGTCAGACTGCTGACCAATGCCCAGCCCAATACCGTTGAGCTAGAAATTACCGCTGAAGTGTATGTTCCAGAGAGTAAAAAATAACTAAAACCATAATTATGTTCAACTTAGCATTCCTTCTTCAGGCTGCCGGTACCGGCACCAAACCGCAAGCCGGTTACTCACAGCTGATCTTTTTTGCTGCAATCATTCTGATTTTCTACTTCTTCATGATCAGGCCACAGATGAAGAAGCAGAAGGAAATGAAAAACTATCGTGAATCACTGAAAAAAGGTGATAAAGTTGTAACCGCCGGCGGAATTTACGGCCGTATAGCTGAAGTAAACGACAGAACCGTTATGCTTGAGATCGACCAGAACGTAAAAGTTAAGGTTGACAAGGGTTCCATTGTACGCACCGCTGATGATATTGTCGACCAGCCGAAACAATAATGAATGGAAGAGGGTTCCTCTTTACCGGTAACGGATCCGGCGAATCGCGGCAAAAGCCGGCGTAGAAAGCAGTTAACCATACTGATAGCCTGTGTTCTGATTGCCACTGTTCTCTGGTTTTTACGGGCATTCGAAAATGAGTATACCACCCGGGTGGATCATCCGGTTGTTTACACTCACATGCCTGAGAAAATGATTATCCTGAATACCCTGCCCCAAAGAATTTCACTCCAAGTGAAAGGCTTGGGGTTTTCGGTTTTATGGCACAACTGGAATTTTTCCAAAACACCACTAACAATTGATGTCCGGAAACTCAGGTCAGTAGCGGCTAAAAGCAAGAAAGGTTTTGTTGAATATCTTCCTATGGATCAATACATTGGTGATTTTTCTGCTCAGCTCAGGGATTTGAAGATCCTGGCGATCGATCCGGACACCCTTATGTTCAGATTTGCAGCCAGAAAAACGAAAACAATAAAAGTAGTACCTGCTTTCCTATACGAATCAGGTTCTTCTTTTATTCCTGACAGCCTCGTACGGGTAAGCCCTTTAACCATTGAAGTGGAAGGGCCCGACCTCCTGATCGATACCCTTCGTTTCATACGGACCGAACCGATAAAGATCAACCGGCAGCGGGATGATTTCAGTCGGAGCCTTGATCTGGAAGTTCCGGATAAACTCATCAAGGTGAATCCTGAGAAGGTAATCGTTTCCGTTGGCAAAAACTTCTGATGAAATGTATACAGTTGGATTAACCGGCGGTATTGGTTCTGGTAAGAGTTTGGTTGCCAATATTTTCAGGCATCTTGGCACACCCGTTTTTGATGCGGATACTGAATCTAAAAAAATACTGGATGAAAATCCGGAAATGCGGGTTCGTTTATCCGAATGGTTTGGCAGGGATATTTATAAGGATGGAAGTCTGGACCGCGCAAAACTTGCCGGGATCATTTTCACGGATCCCGAATCACTGGCCCGGGTAAATGGTCTGGTTCACCCCCTGGTTAGCTCCCGCTTTATTGATTGGTGCAAAGAAAATCAGCACAGAAAATATCTGATCCATGAGGCAGCAATTCTATTTGAATCAGGATTTTACAAATACCTGGATACCATCATCGTGGTAACAGCACCCGAAAACATCAGAATACACAGGGTGATGAACCGTGATAAGGCAACCATGGAATCAGTCAGGCAACGGATCCAAAACCAATGGACGGATGAGCAGCGGATTCCACTTGCAGGTTACACGATTATTAATGACGGAGATACCGCATTGATCCCCAGAATTCTTGAAATACATAACGACCTGATAATCAGAAAATAATTGATTATAACTGACTAAAAAAGAAATGGCAAAATTTGGTAAGTGGATAGCCGGCGGACTTGGATGGGCATTTTTAGGTCCAATCGGCGGACTCATAGGCTTTGCATTAGGTTCTATGGTTGATGGGCAGGATGGCGTTTTTAACCAGGCGAATGCAAGGCCGGGAACAACCACTCAGGGTGACTTTATCACGAGTCTGGTTGTATTGATTGCTGCCGTGATGAAATCCGATGGCCGGATTCTTAAATCCGAGCTTGACTATGTGAAGGATTTCTTTATCCGTTCATTCGGACAGGAGCAGGCACAGCAGGCTACACTGCTTCTCAGGGGAGTACTCGATCAGAATATCCCGGTGGAAGAGGTTGGCCGGCAAATCGGTCAGCGGATGAATTACAGCACCAAGCTGGAGATGGTCCATCTTCTTTTCGGTATTTCGAAGGCGGATGGACTGGTATCTCCGGAAGAAGTTAAAACCGTTGAAAGGATCGCCTATTATATGGGCATTAATACCGAAGATTTCAATGCCATTAAAGCCCTCTTCTCTGATAATCTTGATGCTGCTTATGCTGCTTTGGAAATCACCGGTGACGCAACTGATGAGGAAATCAAAAAAGCATACCGGAAAATGGCAGTAAAATATCATCCCGATAAGGTTTCTTATTTGGGCGAAGATCTTAAAAATCAAGCCAATGAGAAATTTCAACAGCTAAATGCCGCTTATGAGAAAATCAAGAAAGCCAGAGGGCTGAATTGATTTACCTATATTTGCATCCTCAAATTTTTACAGATCATGGATATTAAGGATTTTATTGCCATTTCAGGACAACCGGGACTTTATAAATTAGTTTCACAAGGTAAGAGTATATTGATAGCTGAAAACCTTGAAACCGGACACAGGCTGCCGGTACACTCAAGCAGTCACGTAAGTTCCATGGAAGAAATTGCCGTTTTTACTGAAACCGAGGACAAGCCTCTGAAGGAAGTTTTCTTCGAGATCCATCAGAAAGAAGACGGTAAAACTATTCTGGATCCTAAAAAATCCACCACTGACCAGATCAAGGAATATTTCGCAACCATTTTGCCAACATACGACCGCAATAAGGTATACGTATCCGATATGAAGAAAATCCTGACCTGGTATAATATTCTCGTTACCTCAGGGAAGATCGACTGGACGATGGATGAACCTGCAGAATCCGCAGAATCTGCAGAGACTGCACCAGCCGAATAATCCGGGCTTTTATTCCGTCTTTTTTGCCTCGTTCCAAAATTGGTCCATCTCGTTTACCGTCATATTCCGGAGGTTCAATCCCCTTTTGGCAGTGGCTTGCTCGAGATAGTTAAACCGGTGAATGAACTTAAGGTTGGTCCTTTCAAGTGCATTCTCAGGATTAATCTGATAGAGCCTGGCTGCATTGATCAGACTGAAAAGCACATCACCGAATTCCGCCTCAATTCGGTCTTCCGATTCCTGGGTTTCAAGCTCAGACATTAATTCGCCGATCTCCTCCTTCACCTTATCCCATACCTGATCCCGGTGATCCCAGTCAAAACCGACACCGCGGGCCTTGTCCTGAATCCGGTATGCTTTGATCATCGCAGGCAGCGAGGTGGGTATGCCTCCCAATACCGTTTTCCCCGCATGTTCAGTTAGCTTGATCTTTTCCCAGTTTTGCTCAACCTCCCGGGCATCTCCGACCACAACATCCCCGAAAATATGAGGATGCCTGTATATCAGCTTTTTATTTATCCCGTCGATTACATCCTTCATGGTAAAAGACTCTTTTTCCAGACCGATCTTCGCGTAGAAAACAATATGCAGCAGGATATCCCCAAGTTCCTCTCTGATTCCCGGAAGATCCTTATCCAGAATGGCATCGGCCAGTTCGTACGTCTCTTCTATCGTTAAGGTTCTCAGGCTTTCAAGGGTCTGTTCCTTGTCCCAGGGACACTTTGCCCTCAATTCATCCATGATATCCAGCAGACGGTTAAACGACTGCAATGTTTCTTCCCTGTTATTATTCATCAAATTTTATTTTAATCGGTGTACCGGGTTCAAATCCCATGAGCTCTGCTGCATTTCCCTGCACAATGGCAATTTCCAGCAACCCGGCTGAATTGAATATTGCCAGAAGTTCACCCGGATCGGATTCCAGGTAAGTATTACTGATACCGTATATTTTGTAACGGTTTGATTTTATGGTTATTTCAAAGTCTCTGCCGGCGCCTGCCCTCACAAATTCAGCTTTGGGGATATTGGTGATCGCATTTCGGTACGAATCAATAAAGACCACCTGGCCATCGATCTGATTTTTTTGAATGACCGGCAACCAGGCATTCGACCGGCTGAAATCCGGCACATTCGGTCCCACCTGGTCCAGTGTATATCCTTTTGACAGGAACAGGCTGATTCTTGTGAAAAGTGATAACTCGGGAAAGCTGGGTTCAATGTTCAGCATTGGCTCTCCGATACCCGACAGCTGATCGATTCCTTCGAGAATTCCGTGATCGAGCCTCAGGTAATAATCGGGATCCGAATCCATGATATGTGAAAGGATTCCATCATCCCAGCCCACCAGAAATTGGTTTTTATACTTCACGATGGCCGGCCAGATCCCCGGCTGATGACCCTGATTGACTAAAAAGAGGTGAATAGTGCCTTCCGGATATTCAGGCAGTACCTGCCGGAGAACAAATGAAGCCTGTAAAACATGGAAAGGTTCGATGTGCTGATTGATCTCAATGATAACCGCATCGGGCATCAGACGCAACAGCCGGCCTTTGATCATGCCCGAATAATAGTCGCTGGTTTGCCAATCTGTGGTTAAAGTAATAAACGTCATGCATGAACCCGTTTCAGAATCCGTGATAATCCTTATTTTTGCCTGATAGGCTCAAAAATACGACTTTATCTTAACTGCATGATTGAAAAAATCATCTATTTAAAAGGGATCGACCTGTTAGTGCTGTATGGTGCTAATAACCAACACCTGGAGATCATCAAACGTTTTTTTCCGAAGATCAAGCTTATTGCCCGCGGCGACCAGTTGAAAGCTGTTGGTGAAGCTGCTGAAATCGTCCGCTTTGAGGAGAAGATGGAAAAACTTTTCGGCTATGTCGACAAATACAACCGGCTTACCCCGGTTGAGCTCGAAGGTATTATGATTGAAAACGGAACAGCCGGCACGGGGGGCATTGAGCCCGGTGAGGAAGATATCCTGATATTCGGAACCAATGGAAAACCTATCCGTTCGCGGACCGCACACCAGAAGGAGATGGTTGAAAAATACCGGAATCATGATCTGCTTATCGCCACCGGTCCGGCAGGCTCAGGGAAAACCTACATCGCCGTGGCATTGGCGGTAAGGGCACTCCGCAATCATGAAGTAAAAAGAATCATTTTAAGCCGTCCTGCCGTTGAATCTGGCGAAAATCTGGGATTTTTGCCGGGAGACCTGAGGGAGAAGCTCGATCCTTACCTTCAGCCGTTGTATGATGCGCTGCTCGACATGATGCCGGCACGGAAACTCAAGGAATTCATGGAAGATAATGTTATTCAGATCGCGCCACTGGCTTTCATGCGTGGACGTACCCTGGATAATGCCTTTGTCATTCTCGATGAAGCCCAGAATGCTTCGATCAACCAGCTGAAAATGTTCCTGACCCGAATGGGTGAGTACGCAAAATTTGCCGTTACAGGCGATATCACACAGGTCGATTTACCCGATCCCAACAAATCCGGGTTAATCCATGCCAAGACAATCCTAGCCGGAATTCCCGGTATTGCGATTGTTGAATTCACCCGTGAGGATATTATCCGCCACCGACTGGTTGAGCAGATTGTCAGAGCATATGATACCAAGTAATTTCGTTAATACACATACAGATGGAAGCAATAATCAAGACTGAATTCAATTTTCCGGGACAGATCAGCCTGTACAAGGGAAAAGTCCGCGACGTTTATAACATCAGTGATAAATATCTGGTTATGGTGGTCAGCGACCGTATATCAGCCTTCGACGTGGTTTTACCCAAAGGTATACCCTATAAAGGGCAGGTATTGAATCAGATTGCATCGAAATTTCTGGATGCGACCAGCGATATAGTACCGAATTGGAAGATTACCACGCCTGATCCTATGGTAACTATCGGACGCAAAGCTGAACCGCTTCCCGTTGAGATGGTGATCAGGGGTTATCTCACCGGACATGCCTGGCGCGAATACAAATCCGGCAAGCGTTCCATCTGCGGAATCCCGATGCCGGAAGGGATGAAGGAAAATCAAAAATTCGACAAGCCCATCATCACCCCTACCACAAAGGCTCATATCGGCCATGATGAAGATATCAGCCGGGAAGAAATTATTGCCAACAAACTGGTATCGGCCGATATCTATACTCAGGTGGAAGACTATACCTATAAACTCTTTCAACGCGGCACCGAGATGGCTGCCGGTATGGGACTGATCCTGGTCGACACCAAGTATGAGTTCGGGATTCAGGATGGAAAAATCTATCTGATCGATGAAATCCATACCCCTGATTCCAGTCGCTATTTCTATGGAGATACTTATGATGAGAATTTCAGGAAGGGCATCGAGCAGCGTCAGCTGTCCAAGGAATTTGTACGTCAATGGCTGATTGAAAACAACTTCCAGGGCAAAGAAGGTCAAACCGTTCCATTTATGCCTGATGCATTTGTCAGCGAGACCTCTGAAAGATATATCGAGTTGTTTGAGCAGATCACCGGTGAGCAATTTAACCGGGCAGATTCAACTGATGTAATGGGTCGGATTGAGCGCAATATTCTCGCCTTCCTTTCAAAAATCTGATGGAAATCTCAATCTCCGGTGGGAAAAAGATTGCCTTGTGGGTGGGGCCACTAACAGCTTTTGCAATCATATTCTTTTACCACCCGGACATTGAGCATCCCGAAATAGGTTTTACCCTTGCCATTGCCGCCTGGATGGCAATCTGGTGGATAACAGAAGCTGTTCCGCTGGCGATCACCTCACTTTTGCCAGTGGCACTGTTTCCGCTTTTGGGTATCATGGACGGGCAAACCGTTTCGTCCGCCTATTTCAATCATGTAATTTTTCTTTTTATCGGGGGATTTCTGATTGCCCTCGCCATGCAGCGATGGAATCTGCATAAGCGGATTGCCCTGAATATCCTGAGTATTACCGGAACCGGTAAATCAAGGCTGCTGCTGGGTTTTATGATTGCCACGGCATTATTAAGCATGTGGATGTCGAATACCGCAACAGCCATGATGGTGGTTCCGATCCTGGTTTCGGTTCTTACGGAAATTGAACCTGAACCTGAAAGAAAGAGATCCTTCTCGGTGGGGGTATTGCTGGGAGTAGCTTACAGTGCATCCATCGGGGGTATCATGACACTCGTTGGCACACCTCCCAATCTTTCATTCCTCAGGATTTACCAGGTGATGTTTCCGCAGGCCCCCGCGATCACCTTTCTGCAATGGATGCTGTTTGCCGTTCCTGCAGGACTCATAATGCTAACTGTCGCCTTTTTTTTGTTGTATCTCAGATTTGCCAGAGGTAGCAAAACAAAGGCAGTTAAAGATCTGCCAATCAAACAGATGAAAAAATATTTGGGTCCGATGAGCCGGGAGGAAAGCATCGTCCTGGTCTTTTTCCTTTTGATGGCACTGCTGTGGATTACCCGCTCCGATATTGAAATCGGGACCACCACCATTCGGGGATGGGCATCCCTTTTCGGCAAACCTGCATTCATCAATGACGGAACCGTTGCTATGGCGTTATCACTTCCGCTGTTTATGATACCGGCAAAAAACCAACCCGGTCAGAGGATCATGGATTGGGATACTGCCAGCCATTTACCCTGGGACATTGTCCTCCTTTTTGGTGGAGGGTTCGCGTTGGCAAATGGATTCAGGGATTCCGGACTTTCACTTTGGCTCGGAGAACAACTGCAGGGAATCTCCGTCTTACCACCGATCGTAATCATTTTAATTATAAGCCTTCTGGTAACTTTTCTCACCGAGCTCACCTCCAATACCGCTACCACGGAAATGATCCTGCCGGTGCTGGCCGGGATGGCCATTGCCACTCAAACACATCCGTTATTATTTATGTTGCCGGCTACCTTATCTGCCTCCATGGCCTTTATGCTGCCAGCAGGCACCCCGCCAAATGCAATCATTTTCGGAACCCGCCGGGTAACCATCGCAGAAATGGCAAAAACCGGCTTCCTGTTAAATCTGATCGGTGCGATTATCACCGCAGGGGTCGTCTATTTTATCGGATCAGCCGTATTCAATATCACTCCGGGGGAATTTCCAGCCTGGGCAGGAAAATAACCACGGAGACACTAATTTTTCCCTGATACCACCGCGAGCTCTGCCACCGCCAGGGTAAGGATGGTTGCCAGGTCTTCCAGTGTTTCCGGCCAGATGGTTGAAGGGGTATCTGCCGGAGTATGATAGGCGCCCTGACCACCCGAAGATGAGAAGCTGACTGTTGGAATACCTGCCTGCATGAATATCGCGGCATCTGAACGGGGCCGGCCTAAATTCGTACTCAATGATGTGGTAAGATTCCGGTGCACATAATTCACATTAGCCTGATCAATAGGCTTATACAGATCCGGATAATTTAGTCCCCCGCCGGCATGCAAGTTGGGACCAATACCTACACAATCAAGATTGATGAACCCAACGGTATGTTTTGTGGGAAAAGCCGGATCGGCGGCATAGACTTTTGAGCCCACCAATCCCTGCTCTTCGGCCCCCAATCCGATAATAAGGATGGATCTTTTAAAATGAAAACCTGACGTAGCGAGAGCTTTTGCCACTCCCAGCATAACCGCCACTCCTGAGGCATTATCATTGGCCCCGGGACAAGTTTCCCAAGCCATCCCGCAATGGTCGAGATGCCCCCCGATGATGACCACCTCATTTTTTAGTACCGGATCAGATCCTGGAATAAGTCCCATCACATTCATCCCTACACCGTTGGGATGATATTCTGTTACATTTTTCATAGTCACCGTTTTACCGGTTAAAAAGGAATGTGGCTTCAGATCGGAAGCTATTCTGTTAACCACATCGCCATAGGTGCGTCCGGTTCCCTTGAAAAGATCTTCCACCACGCGGGTCCCGACCATGGTAACGATCAGATCCTTGTGATAATCATTATTTGTGTTGGCAAGCGGACCATAATGATACAGAATACCAATGGCACCATGGTCAATGGCATTGCGCATTTTATACTGATGGGTTGAATAGGGCTGCCAGGGGGTAAATTTTTCAGCTCCGATAGCCTGATTAACAGGTACTTCCGGCCGCATGAGAACAATTTTCCCCTTCACACTGATCCCGGCATAATCATCGTATCCCAGTTCCGGAGCGGAAATTCCATATCCGGCAAATACAACCCCTGCCCTGATGGTTCCTGAGCCGGACGTGCTGCCAGGCATATATTCATCATAATAATGGTAGGGAATGTTTACTGAATCCTTTTCGTTAAGTGGAAGCTGAAGGGTCAGTGAGCATCCAGGGAAAACCGCTACATAGGGTTGCGGAAATTCCTGGAACCAGCCCTTTTCAGCAGAAACCGGAACAATACCCCACTCAGCCATCTTCAGTGCCACCCATGCGGCTGACTTTCTATAACCCTCAGATCCGGTGAGCCTTCCCTGATACCTGTCTCCGGCAAGTTCGGTAACAAACCCCAATAATTCCTCACTTTTAATGTTCCAGGTAGCCGGCAGGATCGGATTCGGCTGAACCTGTCCGAATGAATTCAGGCAGGTCAGCAAACTTATCCCGATTATCAGATTCCGTTTCATAATTTGAATTTGGCAACTAAAGTAACGGAACTGCTGAAATAATGAATAGCGTCAATATTTTATTGATTCTCCCGGCAGAACTGCTATTTTCACATCGGAAAAAATCTAAACCTTTCTAAACATGAGAGTGCAAAGGAATCCATCATGGGTCGAAATTCCGGAAGAGCCCGGAATTAAGGTCGACCTTAACCTGCTTTTACCCCTGATTGATCATTACAAGTTTAAAAAAGGCAACATGATTCCGTTGCTGCAGGGAACACAAAATTTATACGGTTTTATACCGGAGGCTGCCTTTAATCTTATATCCGAGCATACCGGATTAAGCATCAGCGAGATGTATGGTGTTGCCACGTTTTATGCACAATTCAGACTGAAGCCAGCCGGTAAAATTGTGATCAAGGTTTGTCACGGTACTGCCTGCCATGTTCAGAATGCAAACACCATAACCGATGCTGTGGAGGAAGCCCTTCACATTAAAGATGGAGAAACGACAAACGACGGGCTGTTTACGCTTGAATCGGTTGCCTGCCTGGGATGCTGCTCACTGGCACCCGTTATGATGATTGGTGATGAATCGTATGGCAAACTAACCGGAAAATCTGCGGTTAAGGTTATTAATGACATTAAAACCAGGGAATCCTGAGATATCAGAATGAGACCAACCAAAGTCATTGTCGGACTCGGAAGCTGCGGTATTGCAGCCGGCGGCAACAAAGTGTATCTGAAAATACAGTCGTTAAAAGAGGCTGAAAACCTGGATTTTATTTTGGATAAAACCTCCTGCATCGGGATGTGCTACCGGGAGCCCCTGGTTGAAGTGATTGATGGGGACGGTTCCTGGCTGTATGGCGATGTTGATGATAAAAAGGCAGTTACAATCATTAATCAACATCTGATCAACCACAGGCCTGTTACAGAATATCTTGTAAAATCAGATGTTTCTGAAACTGCTGATGATTCCTTTTTTCAGGGTCAGGTGAAGATTGCGCTGAGGGACTGTGGATATATCAATCCCGAAAGAATTGAAGAATATGAAGCACGCGAAGGCTATCTGGCCCTGAAAAAGATCTCCGGTGAAAAAATCAGCCAGTCGGAAGTGATTCAGACGATACTGGATTCAGGGATACGCGGTCGAGGAGGCGGTGGATTTTCAACCGGTCTGAAGTGGCGCTTTGCATTCAATAGCCAATCAGAAGAAAAATATGTGATTTGCAATGCCGACGAAGGGGATCCGGGAGCATTTATGGATCGTTCCCTCCTTGAGGGGGATCCCCATGCCGTGATTGAGGGAATGATTATCGGCGGTTACGCCATCGGGGCCACAGCCGGCTATATATATTGCCGGGCCGAATATCCCCTGGCGATCCACCGGTTGAATATTGCACTGCAACAGGCCAGGGAAAGAGGATATCTGGGACAGAATATTGCCGGGATTACCGGATTTAATCTGGATATTGCAGTAAAGGAAGGTGCCGGGGCTTTCGTATGCGGAGAGGAAACCGCCCTCATGGCCTCGATTGAAGGAAAAAGGGGAATGCCTGCTAAAAGACCCCCCTTCCCTGCAGTTAAAGGATTATGGGGCAAACCAACCAATATAAATAATGTTGAAACTTATGCTAATGTTCCCTGGATCATCAATAATGGCGCAGAAAATTATGCCCGTTACGGAACAGAAAAAAGCAAAGGCACAAAAGTTTTCGCACTGACCGGCAAAATTGCCCGCGGCGGCCTGGTGGAAGTCCCCATGGGCATTACTATCCGTGACATCATCTATAAACTGGGCGGGGGAATCAGGGAAAGCAAGAGATTCAAGGCCGTTCAGCTGGGCGGACCATCCGGTGGCTGTATCCCTGAACATCTGATAGATACACCGATAGATTATGATTCGGTTACGGCAACCGGAGCCATCATGGGATCAGGAGGAATGGTGGTGATGGACGAAACCACCTGCATGGTTGATATGGCCCGTTTCTTTCTGGATTTCACCCAGAAGGAATCATGCGGAAAGTGCACATTCTGCAGAATCGGAACAAAAAGGATGCTGGAAATTCTGACCCGGATTTGTGAAGGAAAAGGAATGGAAGGAGATATTGAAATACTTGAGGAACTTGCTTACCAGATCAAGGACAGCTCTTTATGCGGACTCGGACAAACGGCACCCAACCCGGTTCTCACCACACTCCGGTACTTTCGCGATGAATATGAGGCACATATCCGCGACAAAAAATGTCCCGCAAAAAATTGCAAACAACTGCTCACCTATACGGTGGATGAAGAGAAATGCACCGGCTGCACCGTTTGTGCGAAAAACTGCCCCGTTGATGCCATCAGCGGCAGCCGCAAAGAACTGCATTTGATCGACCAGGAGAAATGTATAAAATGCGGGGCCTGTTTAACCAAGTGTAAATTTGAGGCAATCCTGGTTTGTTAATGATAATCCCGATAAAGGCGCAAACATGACTGAATTGAATATCATCATCGACGGGTCAAAATTCACGGCATATCAAGGTGAAAATATCCTGGAAACAGCCGCTCGAAATGGAATTGAGATCCCTACCCTATGCCATGACCCCAGGCTCGAACCTTACTCCTCTTGTTACGTTTGTGTGGTTGAAATTGAAGGATCGAGGAATCTACAGCCCTCTTGTTCAACTAAGGTTGCTGAGGGAATGGTTATCCGGACAGGCAGTGAAAAGGTGAAAAAGGCACGCAAAACAGCTTTGGACCTGCTTGCGAGCAATCATTATGCGGATTGTGCCGCACCCTGCAAATTAACCTGCCCGGCCGGCGTGGATGTGCAAGGTTATATTTCTCTGATCGAAAAGGGATTATTCAGCGAGGCCATTGCCTTGATCAAAGAAGTGAACCCCTTGCCGGCAATCTGCGGACGGGTATGCGTTAGGCCATGTGAGGTTGCCTGCCGCAGAAATCTGTTGGGTGAAGGTGCGGCTGTAGGCATCGATTATCTGAAAAGATTTGCCGCTGATTTCGATCTTGCCTCTTCAACCCGATATCGTCCCACCTTAAAACCCGATACCGGCAAGAAGGTAGCTGTCATTGGAGCCGGTCCCGGTGGATTATCCACCGCCTGGTTCCTCCGAAGGGAGGGTCATGCAGTGGATATATTCGAAGCCAGTCCAAATCCTGGCGGGATGCTCCGTTACGGAATCCCCCCATACCGACTACCCAATGAATTGATTAACAGTGAAGTGGAAAGCATAACCGATTTGGGTGTCAACATCTTTTATAACCGGAAACTGGGCGCAGATCTAAGTTATGGCGAGATTCTGGAAAGCTACCAGGCCATGGTCCTGACCATCGGATCGCAGGCTGGCACCCGCGTGGGCTGTCCGGGCGACGATGCCGGAAATGTTTTCTCCGGTATAGATTTTCTCAGAAATATTGAAATCACCGGACAGAAACCCGACTTTTCAGGCAAAAGGGTTGCAGTGGTCGGAGGCGGAAATACGGCCATGGACTGCTGCAGGACAGCCATCCGTCTCGGTGCTGAAAAGGTTTATGTTATATACCGGCGCACTGAAAAAGAGATGCCTGCCAATCCCATTGAAATTCACGAATCCAGGGTAGAGGGGGTTGAATATTTGTTCCTGAATAATCCCGCAGAGATTATTAAGGATGAAAACGGACAGCTGAAATCCATGAAAATCATCCGCATGGAGCTCGGAGAGCCCGATGCTTCAGGACGGAGGCGCCCGGTAGCAGTGGAAGGATCTGAATATGAAATCGGACTCGATTATGTTTTGGCTGCGATCGGACAGAAAACTGTAGTTGATTTTATGCATGATGTGAACGCTTTTTCCAAGGTAGGCGAACTGAAAGTCAATAAATGGGGCGACCTGGATGCCAACCGAAAAACCCTGCAAACAGGAATTCCATCCGTTTTTGCAGCAGGCGACGGAGTAACGGGTCCGGCTACCCTGATTGAAGCCATAGCACAGGCAAAAGTAGCTGCCCGATCTTGCGATCAATATCTAAAAGGTCAATCAATTGAACCTTTACGGGCAGAATTTGTGAGCCGGAAAGATAATTTCAAAACTCAGGAACCGGCACTTTATGAAGCGGCGTTTACCCAGGCCCAACGTGCTGAAATGCCACTGCTGCCTCCTGCCGAAAGGTCGAATTTTAATGAAGTCGAACTGGGATATACTGAAAAAATGGCCTTACAGGAAACATTCCGGTGTCTGGAGTGTGGCTGTTCGGAATATTTCACCTGCGACCTGAAACGCCGGTGCGATGAATACGGGGCGGAGCAGAATAAATTCAGCGGATCGTTCAATGAACATCGGGTGGATTTTCGTCATCCCTATATTGAGATCGACAACAACAAATGCATCCTCTGTTCCCGTTGCGTAAGGATCTGCCACGAACTCGCCGGTGCCGATGCCCTGGGACTGGTCAACCGTGGATTTGAGACTTTTGTTGCGCCTGCTTTAGGGAAATCTTTACCCGAAACCAACTGTGAATCATGCGGTTTATGTATTTCGGCCTGTCCAACCGGGGCTATCACCGAGAATTTCGTTTTTAAACCGGGACCCGTAAAACTTACTTCACATACTTCAATCTGTAATTTCTGTTCGGTTGGCTGCTCGGTCGAAATCCATGAGCACAAAGGATTTGTCTGGAAAATTACCGGTCATGAAGGGATGGTCAATCCGGATAAAAACATATGCCGCTATGCAAAATTCGGGTATAAATATCTGAATTCCATCAACAGGATTTCCAGGCCAATGGTCAGAAAAGGCGATACCTGGACCGAAATTTCTCCTGATGAAGCCTATTCCCTGATCAAACATCAGGTTAACAGCGTCAAACCGGTTGAAAATGCATTCTTTGCCGGCGCCAGATTATCAAATGAGGAGTTATACCTCATCCGAAAACTGGCAAAGGAGGGAGTAAACTGTCACAATATTCACAGTTTTCACTATTTAGGTCGGGGAACCGGATTCATCCATGGATCCGATAAAAATGTGCCATTTAAGGAAATCAGCCAGGCAACCTCCATATACCTGCTTGGAAGCGAGATACATGAGGACAATGCAGTAGTCGGATTCATGGTCAATCAGGCCAGGGTTACCGGAAATATTCCGGTAACAAACATTTCCGTGCATGAAACCAGTTTGCTTAAACGCAAGGCAGATGTTAACATCGGGGTACTATCCTATTACCATTTTCTCAAGGCGGTAAACTATTATCTGGTAAGGGAAAACCTTCAGAATGGATTGTTTATCAGGGACCACTGCCAGGGGTTTGAAGAATACCGCCAGGCGGTTGTTGCTGAGAATTATGATGACCTGGTTTCATTCGCCGGATTCAATGATGATACGGTCATCCGCGGATTTGCAGAATCATTTAATAAAGAGCATCATGCGGTGTTAATATTTTCGGAACTTGAATTATCCGGCAATGAGGTACTTGAGCTAAACAATCTGGTATATCTGACAGGCAAATACGGCAAAACGGCAAGCGGGCTGATCTGTCTGAAAGAGAAAAATAATTCACAGGGCATCTGGGATATGGGCATTCATCCATCGGTCGCACCCGGCGCAAAGCTCACATCCGAATCTGATAATCTGACCGACCTGCTCGCAACTGGAAATCTTCGTAACCTTTTGATTTTCGGTGAGGATCCGGTAGGCTGCTCTTCTGATCCGGCAGAAATCCGGGAATGGATAGATCAGGCGGATTTCGTTGTGGTTCAGGACTACTTTATGAGTGAAACGGCCGAACTGGCAGATCTTGTGCTGCCTTCAAGCCTGCCATTTGAATTTGCCGGCAGCTTTACCAATACCCAGCGCGTGATTCAGGAGTTTGAACCGGTCCTTCCATCGGCCGGAATAACAAACAGTATTGAGCAGATTGCCGGTATGCTGAAGGAATTCGGATTGAACGATATTTCTGACAGTGCCGATGCACGGTCCGGAGTCCTGCGATCCGTATCCATGTCAGCACGAGTTCCTGAAATTCTGTCATTTAGCTTTTCTGATGAAAACAATTACAACCCGTTGTTCAATCACGGATGCGATCTGATCGTAAAAATATTTGATGAAGAATTCAACAAGTACCATGAAAACATTTAAAACCATAGATGAAGCCCTTGATTTTGCCATGGTGGGGGAACAGGGCGCGATTGATCTTTATACGCGTTTGGCTGAACAATCGGTGAATTCCGAAATGCGCGACACATTCATTCAGTTTGCCAGGGAAGAGATGGGGCATAAAGCCAGATTATTAAGAATCAAAACAGAGCAGATTTACGCAAGTAACCCGGTACCGGTTCAGGACATGAGGATCAGCGATTATCTGTCAGATATTGAACCCACCCCTGAAATGGATTACCGCGATGCCCTGCTTTTTGCCATGAGCAACGAAAAAGCCGCCTACCGACTGTATACCCGCCTGGCAGAAGAAGTGCAATTCGTGGAATTAAAGGAGATTTTCCTTAGCCTTGCTCAGGAAGAAGCCCGGCATAAGCTTCGGTTTGAGCTGGAATATGATGAATTCGTATTGCGCGATAATTGATACGGGGCGGTCACAGAGCCTTGTCCGCCAATTTTGAACTGGATTTCATTTTGAGTAACTTTGGCCCCACAAATTGACATCCGTGAACGCAATCATGCCATATCTTAAGCTAACGAAACAGAAGCGTGTATTATTCCTGTTTCTGATATTCCTGAGCCTTACCCTGAGCGGTTCAGGACAATTTCAACCGGCGGCGGTCAAGCGTTCGGCAAACAAGGTTACCATCAACAGCAAAAACTACTATCTCCATGAGGTGCTTAAAAACCAAACCCTGTTTGGAATATCACAGGCATACAATGTTGAGGAAGAAGAGATTAAGAGCCTAAATCCTGACCTGAACAAAAAATCGGTTTTTCCCGGGATGGTTTTGCGGATTCCCGATACCGGAAGCGCATCTGCTCCGGCTGCTAAAAAGGAAGAAGCGAAATTCCTGACCCATAAAGTCCTCGCGAAAGAAACCCTGTACTCGGTTTCGAAAAAGTATGGTGTTAAGGTTGATGAAATCCGGGATTTGAATCCGGATGCAAAATGGGGATTAAAAACGGGCATGGTCATTAAAATACCACAGGTAAAGATGCTTGTTGTCCAGAAGGAAACTGTGGCAGATGATAAGACTATAAAAGATGCTTCAGAGCAAACTAACGAGGCTATCGGGAATATCGTAGATAAGCCATGCAGGGTAAAGCCTTTTCCTCATCAGGATGAAAATTTTAACCTGGTGATCCTGCTTCCCCTGAATATTTCACAGAACGATACGCTGAGCTATTCTGACACACTGAAACCGGAACACTTCCGGTTTTATGAATTTCTCGAAGGGATATACCTTGCAATAGACTCCATGCGGCTCGAAGGATTAAACCTCACGGTGGAGGTTTTTGATACAGAGAAAAACCCGGAAACGATCAGGGGTATTATTGACAGCAATAAAATCAGGGAAGCCGACCTGATCATCGGTCCGGTTTTCGCTAATGAGATTGAGGTGGTTGCCCCATATGCAAAAAACCAACATATCACAATGGTATCGCCATTTTCGACATATGACGTTTCAAAGAGCAATCCATATGCTTTTCAGATACGCAACAAGCTGCCCAGGCAGATTGAACTTGCCACGGCTTACCTCGGATCCAAATACCGGCAGAACGTTGTGGTCATCGGGCGATTATCGGAGAAATCCAATCCGGATTTCTTAAAATTCACAGCAAACCTTGGTACGCAGTTACGTCAGCAGGATCCAACCGGAAAGGCCATTTACAAAACGATTTATTACAGTGAGAATTCGCGGAATTTCATGACGGCGGATTCCAGGGTAGTACAGATCGATAGTTACCTTTCGGCTTCACTTCCGAATTATTTCATTCTTCCATCTGAAAATGAGGTTCTTACAACAGAGGTGGTCAATGAGCTTCAGCAAAAAACCACCGCCCGGAAAATAAGTGTTTTCGGACTGAATCAGTGGGTATTCAAGGAACTCGACCTTAGCAACCTGTACAATGTTAACCTGGAGATATACAGTGATTTCGAGGATGATTATCCTTATGTTGACTTCACTGATCCGCAAGTTCTTAATTTCTGCAACAAATACAAGGAAAACTGGAATATTGAACCTTCAAAATACAGTTTTCATGGTTTTGATGTTGCCTATTTTTTTACCCGTGCCTTATTCCAGTTCGGGCCGGATCTTGCCAATTCCGTTCCGTGCTGGACAGAATATCTGAATCATTCCTCCATCATTACACCGATGAGGTTTCAATCCTACAGCAATTCAAATGGCTTTGAAAACCATGCAATTACTGTTATCAGGTATCAGAAAGAGGAATTGATCAGAAAAAAAGTCAATTAATCCCCCAGAGTAGCAACCATCACAGCTTTAATGGTATGCAAACGATTCTCGGCCTCATCAAAAACGATTGAGCTTTCCGATTCAAAAACATCCTCGGTAACCTCTACGCCGTCCAAACCGAATTTCTTATAGATTTTTTCACCGACCGCGGTTTCCCTGTTATGAAAGGCTGGCAGGCAATGCATGAACTTAACACCCGGATTACCAGTCATCTCCATAACATTGGAGTTGATCTGGTAAGGCTTCAGAATCCTGATGCGTTCTTCCCATACCGTGTCGGGTTCACCCATCGATACCCAAACATCGGTATAGAGGAAATCGCATCCTTTTACCGCTTCCTGAACATCCTCAGTGAGCGTGATCCGGCCACCGGTTTTTGATCCCACTTCGCGGCAGGTCTTTACCAGTTCATCCGTCGGAAAAAGGGATTTTGGAGCTGCAACCCTGAAATCCATTCCCATTTTCGAAGCTCCCACCATTAAAGAGTTACCCATATTATTACGGGCATCACCCAGGTAGCAAAAGGAGATCTCGTTTAGCGCACCACTGAAATGCTCAATCATGGTCATGAAATCTGCCAGGATCTGGGTAGGATGAAATTCATTGGTGAGTCCGTTCCATACCGGGACTCCTGAATATCGGGCAAGTTCCTCCACGGTCGACTGGGCATATCCGCGGTATTCAATCCCGTCGTACAACCGTCCCAGTACACGGGCGGTATCCTTCATAGATTCCTTTTCCCCGATCTGGGATCCCGTCGGTCCGAGATAGGTTACATGAGCGCCCTGATCTAGCGCACCAACCTCAAAAGCACAACGCGTTCTGGTTGAAGCCTTTTCAAAAATCAGCGCTATATTTTTGCCTTTCAGCCGCTGTTGTTCATAACCGCCATATTTTGCAGCTTTCAGGTCGAAAGCCAGATCGAGCAGAAAGTCGATCTCTTTTGGAGTAAAATCCAGTAATTTAAGGAAACTCCTGTTTCTCAAGTTAAAAGCCATACCGTAAAAATTTTATACTTTTTATTCATATTTTCTCAAATCAACAGGATCGTAATCCATGGTAATTTTAGATCCGTACGATTTATCCTCCAATTTGAATGCTTCTGTAATCACCGCCTTGTAGCCCCCATGCTCTAAAAACTGCAGGCAGGCACGAATTTTTGGAGCCATCGATCCCTCGCTGAATTCACCGGCGTCAAGATACCGCTTTGTGTCTGCATAATTTAAAAACTCCAGAGCTTCCTGATCCGGTTTCTTAAAATTCCGGTAAATAAACGGCACATCAGTAAGGATATAAAACTCATCGGCACCTATCCTTCCAGCCAGTAAACTGGATGCCAGATCCTTATCAATCACTGCTTCAGAAGCTCGCACTTTACCTTCCGCATCAAAATATACCGGAATGCCGCCTCCACCCACGGCTATCGTAATCACTCCCTGGCGGGCCAGGGTTTTAATTACATTTTCATTGATGATCTGCAGCGGAACGGGTGAGGGCACTACCCTTCTCCAACCTCCTGCGGTCTTGATTTCCTCCTTGAAGGCCCAACCCTTCTGAGCACCGAGAAGTTCAGCCTGTTCAGATGAATAGATTTTACCGACCCGCTTTGACGGGTTTTGAAATGCAGGATCATCTTCGGAAACAACCACTGCAGTGACCAGAGTGACTATTTCTTTATCAATATTATGCTTTCGGAGGACATTTCGCATCATCCGCTCGATCATATATCCGATGCCTCCCTGACTGTCGGCAACACATATATCTATTGGCATCTGGGGAATCTGGTATACCTGTTCCCCGGCATCATTGCGCATCAGAATATTTCCAACCTGTGGCCCGTTACCGTGAGTAATGACCAGATCAAATCCCTGGTTGATCAGAAATACCAGGTTTTCCAGGGTGTCAGTCGTATTTTGTTCCTGCTCCTCAATGGTTCCTGCCTGATTATCCCGCAATAATGCGTTTCCCCCTAAAGCAACGACTGCCAGCTTATTCATATTCAAACCCAATATTAAAGTTCGAAATTACATTTATTTTCTATTTTTGTCGAGGCAGTCACCAGGTATTCACACACTACAGAAGGGTCTCTTTTACAAATGGTTTCATTAGCAACCCCCAAGAAAAAGAAAAAGCAGGCAGTCGAAAAGAAGAGAAAGCCTTTAAACGGGAGTATCAAACTCGTTATCGGGCTCATTTTTCTCTTTCTGGCCCTATTCGCCGGGATTTCTTTTATTTCATACCTTTTCAGCTGGAGAGCTGATCAGAGTTTCCTTGATACTGAACTGTCCACCAACCTTGTTGACGCAAATATCCGGGTCGACAATCTTGCTGGAAAAGCTGGCGCCGTAATCAGTAACCTATTTATATATAAATGGTTCGGCATTTCCTCGCTTATTTTGGTTTTGCTTTTCCTTCTCTATGGGATCGCCCTGCTTGGAAAAACCCTTCTCCCGATTGCCCGCACCACCAAGTACAGTTTGATTGCCATGATCTGGATTTCAGTAATGCTTGGTTATATACTTCCCAAGGAAACATTCCAATTCGGCGGCGGACATGGAATCTCCATGGCGGATTGGCTGACGGCCCTCATGGGATCGGCCGGTACATTGGCCATCATCGTCATTACAGGATTGGTTTTCCTGGTTTTACTGTTCAAATTGACCCCGGATCATCTTAAACGTCCGGAGGTGAGCAGATTTGTTGCACCAATTGCGGTACCCGACGAGGAACCTGAAGATGAATTCATTATAACCGATAAAAGCCAGGACGAGACCTTAATCCAGAACATAAAGGATAAGGATTATTCGAAACAGATTGATGACCTGGATATCGTGCACGTGGATTTCGATCCTGATCAGGAGGTTTCCGATCCGATGATGACGGTTGATCAGGCCCCACCCGCTGAGGAAAAAGCGGATCTGCGTCCACCCATGAGTGACTATGATCCTACACTGGAATTATCCGGGTATAAGTTCCCCGGATTCGATCTTCTTCGCGACCATTCAATCGGACATCCAAAAGTTTCGGATGAAGAGCTGATCACCAACAAAAACACCATTGTAAGCACCCTCGCAAATTACAAGATCAAAATCGAAAAGATCAAGGCAACCATCGGGCCGACGATCACCCTCTATGAAATCATACCAGCTCCGGGAGTCCGGATTTCCAAGATAAAAAACCTCGAGGATGATATTGCTCTGAGCCTTTCTGCTTTGGGTATCCGTATAATTGCCCCGATTCCCGGGAGAGGAACTATCGGTATTGAAGTTCCGAACAGGAAACCGGAAACCGTTTCCATGCAAACGGTACTGGCATCCAAGAAATTCCTCGAAAACGACTTTGATCTGCCGGTGGCCCTGGGAAAAACCATCAGCAATGAAACCTTTGCCTTCGACCTGGCCAAGATGCCGCATTTATTGGTAGCCGGTGCAACCGGACAGGGAAAATCCGTTGGTATCAATGCTATTATCACTTCCCTCCTCTACCGTAAGCACCCGTCGCAGCTGAAGTTTGTCATGATCGATCCTAAAAAAGTGGAACTCACGCTTTATTCAAAACTGGAGAAACATTACCTTGCCAAACTCCCGGATTTTGATGAACCCATCATAACTGACACCCAGCATGTTATTCAGGTATTACAGTCGCTTAGTACCGAGATGGACAACCGCTATAACCTGCTGAAGAAAGCTGAAGTAAGAAACATAAAGGAATACAACGATAAATTCATCAAGCGCAGACTGAATCCCGAAAAGGGGCATATTTTCATGCCTTACATCGTTTTGGTCATTGACGAATTTGCCGACCTGATCATGACTGCCGGCAAGGAAATTGAAATACCCCTCACCCGAATCGCCCAGCTGGCCCGGGCCGTGGGTATACACATGATCATTGCCACCCAGCGGCCGTCGACCAATATCATAACCGGTACTATAAAGGCCAACTTCCCGGCACGTATTGCTTTCAGGGTTCCTTCCATGATCGATTCGCGTACCATCCTCGACAGTCCGGGTGCCAACCACCTGGTGGGCAGGGGCGATATGCTTATTTCCATGGGAGCCGATCTGGTCAGGGTTCAGTGTGCATATATCGAGACCGATGAGGTTGAACATCTCACCGCCTTCATCAGCAATCAGAGAGGATATCCGATGGCCTGGCCACTACCGGAACCAAAAACCGACGGTCAGGATGAGCAGGGTGAGGTGAATATGGATAAACTCGACGATCTGTTTGAAGAAGCGGCACGATTAGTGGTAAGTACTCAGCAGGGGTCGACTTCCTCCATCCAGCGAAAATTTTCGATCGGATATAACCGTGCAGGTCGGATCATGGACCAGCTCGAGGCTGCCGGGATCGTAGGACCAGTGGATGGAAGCAAACCCCGGCAAGTATATCATCATGATCTGTACACGTTAGAGAAATATTTAAATTCACGCGCATAATTTTTTAATAATGAATAAGTTAGTTATCATTCTTATCTCTACTATCATCTTACCTCTCACCCTTACGGGACAAACTCCTGCCGATACAAAAGTGCAGATGGAGCGTGTCTCTAAAAAATTGCAATCCTATACCACACTGAAGGCCGACTTCTCCTTCACCTTATCAAATCCTGAAGAGAAGATTAACGACACACATGAAGGATCACTTTTCCTGAACGGATCAAAATACCGGTTGAATATCATGGGTATAGTCGCCCTCTGCAATGGAGAAACCTTATGGACCGTAAATGAGGAGCTTAAAGAAGCCAACATAATCGATCCGGATGAAAATGAAATGTTCAATCCGAAAAGTATCTTTACTTTATATGAGAAGAACTTCAGGTATGAATCCGTATCCAATGCCGGAGATAAAGCCACGATAGATCTCTTTCCCGCCGACAAAGAAGAATCATATTCCAGGATCAGGATGGATATCATCAAATCAAAGGATCAGATTGACAAAGTCACTTACTATTCAAAAGACGGGAACCAGTACGTTATCAAAATAAAGAGCCTGTTATCCAACCTTCCGGCCGACGAAAAGATGTTTGTTTTTGATACCAAACAATTTCCGGGGGTTAAAGTGTTTGATATGAGATAAATAACTTAATCATTGAAACAATGACTCCCATCCTGCTGATCCTTTTTTACCTGCTGGCTTCGGCTCTGATTGTGTTTCTGTGCAACCGGTTTAAATGGATGAATAATGTGGGGGCAATACTCTGGGCTTATGGTTTAGGGCTATTGATCGGAAGCCTGCACCTCCTTCCTGAGGGCTCGCTTAAGGTTCAGTCTTCAATTTCCGATATTGCGGTGCCACTAGCCATTCCCCTCCTTCTTTTTTCGCTGGATTTTAAAAGATGGGTCAAACTAGCCAGAACCACATTTCTATCCCTGCTTACTGCACTGGTGGGAGTGGTGGTTGCCATTACAATTGGGTTTTTTCTATTTAAAGGTGGTATTCCCGAAGCCAACAAGGTTGCCGGAATGCTGAGCGGAGTTTACACCGGGGGCACACCTAATATGTTCGCATTGAAAACAGCACTCGAAGTGGATAATAACCTGTTTATCCTGACGCAAACATTTGATATGGTGATATGTGCGGTTTACCTGATGCTGCTCATGTCGGTCGGACAAAGGCTACTGAACCTGGTTCTTCCTAAGTTTAAAAAGTCCGAAATCATAGCTAAAGCCGGACTGGAGTTCGAGTCGGAGGCTGAATTTGACTCGTTCACCGGATTCTTCCGTAAAGATAATTTCTGGCCGGCCATGGGAGCACTCGGCATAGCCGGGGTGATCATGGCAATTGGAGTTGGAGTCATGGAGCTCGCACCGCAGAACTCAAAAATGATTGCAGTGATTCTGACCATAACTACGCTGGGATTGGCGGCTTCATTTATTCCCAGGATTAACCGGATTAAGAAATCCTTTCAGCTGGGAATGTATCTGATCGTTATTTTCAGCATGGCAATTGCATCCATGGCCGATATTAAAATGCTGTTCAACATGACTAACGGACTGTTCTTCTTTGTATTAGTCGCGGTATTCGGCAGTCTGGTCATACAGGTATTCCTCAGCAGACTATTAAAAATCGATACGGATACAACGATTATCACTAGTACCGCACTGGTATTTTCTCCGCCTTTTGTACCGGTCGTTGCCGGCGCACTTAAGAATAAGGAGGTCATCATTTCAGGGATAACAGTTGGCTTAATTGGCTATGCCATAGGTAATTACCTTGGAGTATCATTATCCTGGCTACTCGGGCTCATGATGTAAAAAACTATGAAACCCAAAATTTTCCTGATGATTCCCGCAGTTGTGTTTCTGCTGACTGCCCAAATTACTTTCGCCGCCGGGATTGTTGACGACTATCGCTTTTTCAGCAAAGCTTTAAACAAGGAAATGAACTGCCGGGTATATGTTCCGGAAGCATATGATCCTGCTAATCCTCAAAAGCGATTCCCGGTCATCTATTTCCTTCACGGAGCCTCACTCGGATATGAATCTTATGATGCAATTTATCCTATTCTCGACAATCTGATTGCCTATAAGATCATTGAACCGGTTATCCTTGTATTGCCGGATGGACTGGCTCCTCCGTACAACGGCAGCTTTTATACCAATTCATTGCTATATGGCAATTTCGAGGATTTTATCAGCCATGACCTGGTGACATTCATCGACAGTGCCCTTTACACCCGCAATGAACGGGGCAATAGAGGCATAATGGGCGCTTCTATGGGAGCTTACGGCGCGCTGAAGATCGCTTTCAAACACCAGGAACTTTTTACCGGTGTGGCAGGGCATTCCGGTCCGGTTAACACCGACATGCTCGACATTTTTATTCCCGACCTTATTGCTGAAGATGGAGGCTCCGCGCCTTATCGCTGGTCGCCCGGCCCGGGAAAATCATTAACCAACCTGACCTTCTCCATGGCAGGCGCTTTTTCGCCAAACCTCGCAGATATTTATAAAGTTGATTTCCCGCTGGATTCCATGGCCCGGCCCATTCCTGCCGTGATGGAAAGATGGCGGGCTGAAAACATCTGTGAAATCGCAAAACAATACCACCCGGGTGCAAATCTGGGAATAACCTTTGACTGCGGCATTCTGGATGAATATCATCTGCACCTGCAGAACCGCGCTCTGGCTGATACACTTACCAGATATGGCATCCCGCATACCTATGAAGAGTATATCGGCACACATACTACAGGCCTTCCGATTCGTGTCGGATTATCATTCTCATGGTTCGACAGGATGTTTAAAACTTCTGGCTTTTCCATACCCGCCCTGCCTGACGAAATTATCTGGCAGGTATACCCCAACCCAGCCATAAGCGCCCTCACGGTCCGGAGTACTGAGCCGGTGAATTCCCTGACCAACCCGAAGATCATCATTTCAGATTTTACCGGCCGGACCGTTATAACCGGTATCCTGGCGGATGACCTCAACACATTCAATACCAACGCTTTGCCGGCAGGCATGTATTTTTATACCATTCAATGTGGTAAAAACGTTCAAACCGGCAAAACAATGATCGTTCGCTAAAAAACTGCTAAACATGAACAGACAGGAAAAACTCGGGGCAATCCGGAATTTAATGACTGAAATTGGTCTTATCGGATATATCGTACCCGCCTCCGATCCCCACCAGGATGAATATATTCCGGCATGCTGGCAGTTCCGTTCCTGGTTGTCGGGATTTACCGGATCTGCCGGAACAATCGTGATCACTCCTGATACCGCCGGATTATGGACCGATTCGCGCTATTTTATTCAGGCGGAAAAACAGCTCGAAGGAAGTGGAATCGACCTCTATAAACTAAAAATACCACATACGCCGGAACATATACCCTGGCTTGCTGAAAATTTACCGGCCCATTCAAAAATCGGGATCGATGACCGCTTCTTTTCGCTCGGCATGGTTCAATATATGAAGGAGATTTTCGCCGGGTACGGCCATGAACTGTTAACCGGTATGGATTTATTGGGTCCGGTGTGGACTGATCGGGCGGATTTTCCAGGTGACCCGGTTTACACACATGAGGAAAAGTATTCAGGATGGTCGCGCAGAATGAAGCTCAGTCTGGTAATCGACAAAATGAAGGAGTTAAAGTGTGATTATCATCTGATTACCACTCTTGATGATATTGCCTGGCTGCTGAATCTCCGTGGCAACGATATTAATTTCTGCCCGTATTTCATCAGCTATTGCATAGTTTCACCTACACATACTTACCTTTTCACCGACCTGAAAAAATTTCCGGAATCCATCGCTGAGGCGCTCCTAAAAGATGACGTATCCATTCAACCTTATGAATCCATCAGCCAGTTTCTGGCAGGATTAAGGAAGGATGCAACCATTTACTACTCCCCGGAGAAGGTCAACTACGCTCTATATCAGACTATTCCTGCTGGCATTAAACATCTGCACGGAATGACCGTCACCACCGGCTTGAAAGCAATTAAGAATGCGGTTGAAATTGAAGGATTGAAAAAAGTGATGGTCAAGGATGGCATAGCCTGGGTTAAAACGTTATGCTGGATTAACCGGCAGATAGATTCCGGGGTTCAGGAATCTGAATGGTCGGTTGGATTGAAAATCGCAGAATACCGGTCGCAACAACCCGACTACCGGGGTGAAAGCTTTCACCCCATTTCGTCATACGGCTGGCACGGTGCCGTTGTGCATTACAGCGTTACACCGGAAGAGTCCCTGGACCTCAGGCCGGACGGCATCTTCCTGCTTGATTCGGGCGGACACTATTCTGACGGAACCACCGATACTACCCGCACAATTGCCCTTTCCACTCCGGATGAACAGCAGAAATCAGATTTCACCCGTGCCTTAAAGGGGACCCTCGGCGTATCGATGCTCAGATTCCCGAAAGGGACCAAAGGTTTCCAGATGGACATATTGGCACGCAAAGCCTTATGGGATGCAGGATTGAATTACGGGCACGGCACAGGGCATGGCGTTGGATTTTTTCTGTCCGTTCATGAAGGGCCGCAAACCATCGGCACCTCGGCATCCGGCTACCTGAATGTCAGCCTGGAACCCGGCATGGTAACCACGGTTGAACCAGCAATTTACCGCGAAGGCAGGTACGGGATGCGAACCGAAAACGTAACTCTCGTGGTGGAGGATCTTGAAAATGAGTACGGCACATTTTACCGTTTTGAAACCCTGACACTCGCACCGATTGATTGCTCCCTGATAGAAAAGAACCTGCTGACAGATGCTGAGGTGGAATGGCTGAATGCCTATCACGAGCGGGTTTACCGGGAACTATGTGATTATCTGAGCCCTGAGGAGAAAATTTGGCTCAGGCACGCAACCGAACCTATTTAGAACATCAGCCATGGACCTGCTAATCAAGAACATAAAACAACTGATCCAGATTCTGGAGCCTGGGAAAGCATGGGTTGCGGGGAGTGACATGAGCCAACTCAACCTGATTGAAAATGCCTGGCTCACCGTTCATAACGGGATGATCGCAGGATACGGACACATGGACACCTGTCCGGCTCATGGGGGATCCGTGATTGATGCCGCCGGGAAGATTGTAATGCCCTCATTCTGTGATTCCCATACCCATTTGGTGTATGCAGGCAGCCGGGAGCAGGAATTTGTGGACCGCATCCGCGGGCTTAGCTATGAGGAGATTGCGAAGCGGGGCGGAGGGATCAACAACAGCGCCAGGCGATTGCGCCAGACTTCAGAAGACGATCTCTATGAGGAAGCCTTATTGCGCACCAATGAGATTATCAGGCAGGGCACCGGTGCGGTTGAAATCAAAAGCGGCTACGGTTTAGATACTGAATCCGAGCTGAAAATGTTGAGAGTTATACGGAGACTGAAAGAAACCAGCCCACTTACTATAAAAGCCACTTTCCTGGGAGCACATGCTGTACCTCCGGAATTCAGCAATAACCAAAACGGCTATGTTGATCTGATCATCAACGACATGCTTCCGAAAGTCGCTGCCGGAAAACTGGCTGATTTTGCAGATGTTTTCTGCGATCGCGGCTTTTTTACCATCGAAAACACCTCCCGTATACTGGGGGCAGCTGCGGATTATGGCTTGCGTCCGAAAATTCATGCCAATGAAATGGATTTTTCCGGAGGCATTCAAACCGGAGTCAGATTCAATGCTTTATCGGTTGACCATCTTGAATTCACCGGTGAAGAGGAAATCAGGTCATTGCTGGGAAGCGGCACCATGCCTACCCTGCTGCCGGGTGCTGCGCTCTTTCTGGGACTGATCTGGCCACCTGCCCGGCAAATGATACAAGCAGGTCTTCCTTTGGCCCTGGCGTCTGATTTTAACCCCGGATCATCTCCGACGGGCAATATGATGCTGATACTGGCACTGGGCTGCATCTGCTTGAAGATGCTGCCTGAAGAGGTAATCCATGCAGCTACCATCAACTCCGCATATGCCATGGGCGTGGAAAGCCAGCTGGGCAGCATAACAGCAGGAAAAAAGGCAAATCTTATCATAACACGTCCGGTGAGCGGATATCAGTACCTGCCCTATGCATTTGGTTCAGATCTCATCGATACCGTTATTCTTAATGGTCAAATTACAGAAAACAAAAATACAATCCATGAATAAGCGACTGATTGAATGCGTCCCCAATTTCAGTGAAGGTAACAACCTGTCGATCATCAAACAGATAACCGACCAGATTGAATCGGTATCCGGAATCCGGCTGCTCGATGTTGATCCCGGCAAGGCAACAAACCGCACGGTAGTCACATTTGTAGGCACCCCTGAGGAGGTTATCGAAGCGGCTTTTCTGGGAATCCGCAAAGCCTGTGAAGTGATAGATATGCGGCATCATAAAGGGGAACATCCGAGATTCGGGGCGACTGATGTTTGTCCGCTGGTGCCGGTGAGCGGAGTAACCATGGAAGAGGCAGCTGAATATGCAAGGATTCTGGCAAAACGGGTTGGCGAAGAGCTGCAAATGCCAGTTTACTGTTATGAATTTGCTGCATTTGAAGAAAAGCGGAAAAACCTGGCCAATGTGCGCAGCGGCGAATATGAAGGTTTGGCAGAAAAGTTAAAGGATCCTGAATGGAAGCCCGATTTCGGGCCTGCTGAATTTGTGCCCAGAACAGGCTCGATCGCCATTGGAGCGCGAAATTTTCTGGTAGCCTATAATGTGAACCTGAATACTACTTCCACCCGGCGGGCAAATTCCATTGCCTTTGATATCCGGGAGGCCGGAAGGGTGGTTCGTGAGGGCGACCCGATCACCGGACCGATGGTCAAAGACGAAAACGGTGAGCCGGTGAGAATTCCCGGTTCATTGAAAAAAGTCAAGGCAATTGGCTGGTATATTGAGGAATATGGTATTGCACAGATATCCATTAACCTGACGGATATTTCCGTGACCCCAATCCATACCGCATTTGAGGAAGTGTGCAAAAAAGCGAATGAAAGAGGCATGCGGGTAACCGGATCGGAATTGGTGGGACTCGTTCCGCTGGATGCCATGCTGGAAGCCGGACGCTATTTTTTAAAAAAGCAGCAGCGCTCAACCGGAATCCCTGAAAAAGAAATCATCAAGATCGCGGTAAAATCCCTGGGCCTCGACGATCTGAAGCCATTTGCACCGGAAGAAAAAATCATTGAATATATATTGGCAGATCAGGAGAAACATCCGCTCATTGACATGAACCTCGCAGCATTTGCAGATGAAACAGCATCGGAATCGCCGGCTCCCGGGGGCGGATCCATTTCAGCCTACATGGGATCGATGGGTGCCGCACTGGGTGCCATGGTGGCTAACCTTTCGTCGCATAAACGAGGCTGGGACGATCGCTGGGAGGAGTTTTCCGACTGGGCCGATAAGGGCATGCATTACGTTAAGGCCCTCACAAAAATGGTAGATGAGGATACCCGGTCCTTTAACCTGGTGATGGATGCATTTGCCTTGCCGAAAAATAATGAAGAGGAAAAGAAATACAGGAAAGAAGCTATCCAGACTGCAACCCGTTATGCAACGGAGGTTCCGTTTAAAGTCATGCAGTTGGCTCTGGATTCAATGGAACTGCTTGAGGCTATGGCGAAAACCGGAAATCCTAATTCAATATCCGATGCCGGTGTTGGCGCACTGGCCGCAAGGTCAGCAGTTTTAGGTGCCTACCTGAACGTCAGGATCAATGCACGCGACCTAAACGACCGTGTATTTGCAGAAGACATCCTGAATCGGGCACATGATATGGAAACAATTGCTATCGAGAAGGAAACCAGAATACTGGAAATTGTAAAAGCCAGGATTTAGTAGGCATACTTGATCAGCATCCACTGGTAGTTGATGGTGTCCCTGATGGTTCGTTCCATCCAGAATTCAGTGTATGCCAGTCGGTTGATCTTCCATTGCAGAACCAGTGAATCCTTGAACTGATTCTTGTATATGATCATCTCAAAAGAATCCCGGTCGGCAAAAAACCGCCATTTGCCCCCTTCCAGCGGATTGTCGTCCGCCGAAGTGGCATATAAATTATGATTCCAGGTAAAAGCACCGC
Organism: uncultured Bacteroidota bacterium; assembly: GCA_942493265.1. Lineage (GTDB taxonomy): Bacteria > Bacteroidota > Bacteroidia > Bacteroidales > UBA12481 > UBA12481. Next base: position 3,214,814 of record OW818688.1, on the reverse strand, counting down.
CATCTATATCCTTGATATAAATAAACTCGAGGCGCTGCTTGGTGTAAGCTGCTGTTGAATCTTTATCCCCATACGCCACACTCTGGAAATACCAGGTCCCGGCAACACGCATACCTTTAGAGTATAAACTCATGATGGGGCCATCCTCATATTTGCTGCATCCGGGCAAAAAAGCCACAATGGCCAGTAAAACAATCCAAATCCGCTTATTCATTTCTGATTATAAAGTTTTCAAAAATAAGGATTTATTCGAGTGCCCGAAAGTATGTGTTAAAGATTAGTTAATCTATTAACAGGATGGAAGTGATTCGCTAATTTCGCACACCACAAACTGAAAATGAATCTATTAAAAATTTTAAACCTGATGAAGAAATATCTGATCCCGATTTTGCTGTTCTGTGTTTTGGTCTCTTCCTGCAACAGCTCAAAAACGGCCAAAACCGAAGCCATTCCGGTTAATCTTAGTGAGATCAAAGCCAAAGCTCCCGAACTGATGGGCAAACTGATACGTGTTGAGGGGATGGTTGCCCATGTTTGCCGCGAGAGCGGGAAAAGATTGTTTTTAGGGGAAGAGAGTTTTAAGGCATTGGCTACCAATCAGGTACCAACCTTTAAGGTGGAATGGGAAGGATCGGATGTTACCATAACCGGATTCCTGAAAGAGGATAAGATTGATGAAACCTATCTGTCCAATTGGGAGAAAGAACTGGAAGAAGGGGCGAAAATCCAGATGAAAGAGGCAACCCATACCTATGAAGCCGAATCTAAAGGGCTGGATGAATCGGCAATCACCACGCAGGTGGATCAGATCAATGGCTACCGCGAGCAGATTGCTGCAGGCGGAAAGGGCTATATATCCTTCTATTCACTGGAAGTGGAAAGCATTAAAGAGAAAAAATAAGCATCAAACTAAAACGGCCCGCTGATCCGGGCTACAAACTACTATTATGAAAATCAGAAAGTTAAATTACATCCTGCATAGGGATCTTGGTTACCTGTTTTTTGGCATGTGCATTATTTATGCAATCTCCGGGATTGCACTGAACCATATCCGTGACTGGAACCCGAATTATTCGATTAAGAAATATGAGGTTACGCTCAATGAAAAGATCTCCCGCGATGAAATCAATAAGGAATGGATAGTCTCCCTGCTTGAAGACCTCGACCTGCCCAAGGAATACAAGAAACACTATTTTCCGGCTAACTCAACCCTGAAGGTTTTCCTTAATCATGGTAATGTGGAGATCAACCTGGAATCCGGGAAAGGAACCCTGGAAACCATCCGGAAGCGGCCTGTTTTTAATCAGTTTAATTACCTGCATTATAACCCGGGTGTGGCCTGGAAATGGTTCTCCGATATTTTCTGTGTTGCCTTTATAATCATTGCCGTTTCAGGGTTGTTCATTATCCGGTCAGGCAAAAACAGTATCAAAGGATGGAAAGGTGCCGGTTTTACCGTCATCGGTATCCTCATTCCTTTGATATTGTTCCTGATGTATATTTAGTCCGGGATATTTCTCCCTGCTACCACTCTTCGGGAAGATTGGTATCGAGGCATTTATTGTAAAAGCCCATAACCCGCTCACTCATGCCCATACTGGAGAATCCCCCGTCATGGAAAAGATTCTGCATGGTAACCTTTTTGGTCAGGTCGGAGAACAGGGTAAGGCAATAATCGGCACACTCATCGGCTGAGGCATTTCCGAGCGGTGACATGCGGTTGGAGAAATCATATAAACCATCGAATCCGCGAACACCGCCACCGGCTGTGGTATAGGTTGGCGACTGGGAGATACTGTTGATGCGGACACCTTTCGACCGACCGTATATGTATCCGAAACTCCTGACAATACTCTCGAGGAGGGATTTGGCTTCAGCCATGTCATTGTAGCCGTAAAAGGTTCGCTGTGCAGCGATATAAGAGAGGGCAACCACCGATGCAAAATCACTCAGTGCATCAAGTTTTTTGGCTGACTGCAATAATTTATGAAGGGAAATCGCTGAAATATCCATTGTTTGCTGGAAGTACCGGTAATCCAGATCATCATACGACATCTTTTTACGAACATTGGGCGACATCCCGATGGAGTGAAGAACAAAATCAAGTTTCCCTCCCAGGATTTCCTGTGATTTAACCAGCAGGTTCTGTAAATCCTCAACATTTGTTGCATCAGCCGCGATAACTTCACTTCCGGTTTTAACAGCCAGCTGATCAATCTCCCCTAAACGCAAGGCAAAAGGAGCATTGGTCAAAACAAAGCTGGCCCCCTCCTCATGTGCCTTTTCTGCAATCTTCCAGGCAATAGACTTGTCATTCAGGGCGCCAAAAATCAGTCCCTTTTTTCCTTCCAGTAAATGATGCGACATACGGTCAATTTTATGGTTTATAATACGATAACAAAATTACGGTAAAAAAGTTGAATTCCGGTGAAGGGGCAATCCAGAGTCGCCAGCTTCTTTCAAGAGTATTTTCGATCACTTGTTAAGCAGCACCCTTGCATTCTGAATGGCTTCCGGAGTAATATTCTCGCCTGATAACATCTGGGCAAGCTCTGAAACCCTCTCATCATGGGTGAGTAGTTTCATGGTCGTATGAGTGGTAGCTGCATCATCATACTTATATACCTTATAATGATAATCGCCTTTGGATGCCACCTGCGGCAGATGGGTGATATTCAACACCTGCCGGCCTTTGGAAATCCGGCTGATGAGGTTCCCTACCTTATCGGCAATATCCCCTGATACGCCCGAATCGATTTCATCGAAAATGACTATTGGTATTGCTAATGAATTACTGATCAACGACTTAATGCTCAACATCAGCCGACTGGTTTCGCCACCCGAAGCAACAATGGAAAGTTCTTCAGCAGGTTGGTTCTTATTGGCTGAAAACCAAAATCTTACTTCATCAATACCGTCAGGCGAAAACTCCCGGCACACTTCATGGTGTACTTCAAAACGACCGTTCGGCATACCCAGTTCCCTAACAAGCTGCGAAACATTCTTCTCAAACTCAGGGAATGTCTTTTTACGATCCATCGACAGCTTTTGTGCGGCCATGGTAAGATCGGCCGTTACCATCTCCAATTCTTTTTTCAGCGCAAGTATCTCATCATCTGAAGTCTGGATTGTGGTAAGGCGCTCTCTGTATTCATTTCCGAGATCAAGTAATTCCCTGATGGTGGTTACCTGATGTTTCTTCTCCAGGCTGTTAATGGTGTCCAGCCGTTCAATAATCCAGTGCAGCCGTTCAGGATCCGATTCCACATGTCCCTGCAGCTGATTCAACTCCCTCGATAATTCCTGAAGTTCAATATAGGACGCCTGAAACCGGGTAACCGGTTCATTAATTTCGGGATAATAAACCGAAATGGATTGCAGCCCGCCAAGAAGGTGTTTCAACTGCGACAGAATTGCATCCTCTGACTCGTGCAAAATCTGAACTCCTTCCGAAAGATGCAGCTGAATATCTCCAGCGTGTTCAAGCAAAAGTTGCTCCTGCTCAAGGGTCTCCTGCTCATCTGCAGAGAGTTTGGCTTCTTCAAGCTGGGCCAGTTGAAATTCGAGGTAATCCTGATCAGCTTTTGCACGGCTGAGTTTCTCCTCGCGGGTATGCAAAGTCGATTTCAGCAGCCGGTACTTCTCATACAAACCAAGATATCCATTGAGATTTTCGCTCAGCTTGCCATATTGATCGATCACATGCAGTGCATAAACAGGATCGTTGATCAGCAGATTCTGATGCTGGGAATGGATATCCACCAATCTCACGCCTAAATCCCTCAATATGTTTAAAGTAACGGGCGTGTCATTGATAAAGGCCCTCGACTTTCCCTGCGGATTGATCTCACGCCGGAAAATGGTCGGGTTTTCAAAGTCCAGATCATAGCGGGCAAAAATGTCCTGAATATCGAGTCCGGTTAAATCGAAACTCCCTTCCACCATACATTTTTGCGCCTTATCTTTCAGTACCTGACTATCGGCGCGGTTGCCAAGCAGCAGCGACAGAGCACCCAGGAGGATTGATTTTCCGGCACCGGTTTCACCGGTGATCATGTTAAGACCAGCCTTGAATTCAACATCCAGACTGGTGATCAACGCGTAATTACGTATCGATAAAAAGATTAGCATCTTATCAATAATTTACCTCAGAGTCCCGCCTTCGCTATACGATCCCACTTGGAGGTGTTAGCGGGATCGATCTCCTTCAGGGCGCTTATCACCCTGTTTTTTTCATCAGGGAACGACTCTGTGAAGATATTGACGATTTCATCGGATTTTGAGGTAAAGAAAACCTGAAAGATCATTGCGGTAGGATTCTCACGATAGGCGGGACGCATTTCGATCAGCGCATCAGCAATTTCAGCCCTCGCTTCATCCACCCTTTCCACCAGCCGGTCGAGGCCCATCCGGTGATACCGGTACAGGCACGAACGAACAGAGCGGTATTTATCATTTAAAAGGTTTTCAATCAGCCAATAACGATTCTTTGTTCCTTCAAAAGCCTTCCAGCCGCTTTCAGCTGCATTCTGGGCATTATTACGGATGGCTTCGGCCCTTTGGAAAAAAAGCGTGCCGCCTTCCAGTGCAAATGAATCATAATCCAGACCTAATATAATATTGACATAATAGGCAAGCAGGGAAACCAGGTTGGAGGTAAACTGGGTTTCATTGAACCGCAATGGTTCAAAATCGTCATATTTAAAATGGATGTCATTATCGCGGTGATTAAACATGACGGTTGTTTGGGAGGTCCCGAAAATCGGGCGGCTCGACTGAATCTGGAGAGTTCCCGTAAATTCATTGTCGGATATGCGGTCCTGAATATTGAACATCAGCTGGCACTGAATCCGTTCCTCATCTTTAAAAATATGGTCGGTCCAGTTCTGATTATTGACGAACTCCATCATTGCCTTTTGCATATTGTCGTATATATCTCTGTTAGAGCCTTGTACCTGCTGAGATACGACACTTATCATGCAATTCAGTTCCTGACCCGAAGCAACCCGGAACATCAGGGAAATGAGAATAAGAAAAAATACCTTACGCATATGAACTTTTTATCATCAAATTAAAGATTTCATCAACGATGTCCTGTGCAACATCATGCTTCGACTTTAACTCGAATTCCTTCCGATTATTGTCTTTCCCGATGATGATAATCTTATTGGTATCAACATTAAATCCGGCACCGGCTTCGTTCACCCGGTTCAGAACAATGAGGTCCTGGTTTTTCTTCAGCAGCTTTCCGGCTGCATTAAATTCACCATTATCCGATTCGAGTGCAAATCCGACCAGAATCTGGCCTTTCCTGCGCTGTTTCCCAAGTTTTTCTGCAATATCCACGGTGGCGGTCAGGTTCAAAACTAACTCCTCGCCTGTCCTTTTTATCTTGGATGCCAGCTGATTAACAGGCCTGTAATCGGCAACTGCAGCGGCAAAAACGGCAATATCCGTTTCAGGGAAAAGCTTGCTGGTCTGTTGGTTCATCTCTTCAGCAGATAAAACAGGGTGAATCCTTACCCCATTTTTCACCAGGCTGATGTGAACCGGTCCGGATACCAGCTCCACCTGTGCACCTTCATTGGCAAAAGCCTCAGCAAGTGCATAACCCATTTTACCGGATGAAAAATTTCCGATAAAACGCACAGGATCAATCTTTTCAAATGTTGGACCGGCAGTTATCAGAACCCTTTTACCGCTAAACCGGCTTTTTTTTTTAAAGAATTCCGTCAGCCAGACGAGGATATTTTCGGGTTCTTCCATTCGGCCCTTGCCTTCAAGCCCGCTGGCGAGCTCACCTGTGGAGGGTTCAATAATGGAATTGCCGTATGACCGGAGGGTCTCCAGGTTTTTAAGGGTTGCCGGGTGGCGGAACATATCAAGGTCCATTGCCGGTGCAACCACAACGGGACATTTAGCTGAAAGATAGGTAGTAAGCAGGAGGTTGTCAGCAATTCCATTAGCCATTTTAGCAATAGTATTGGCTGTAGCGGGGGCAATTATCATGATGTCGGCCCAAAGACCCAGATCGACATGTGAATTCCAGGAGCCATCATCATGCCTGAAAAAATCGGTGAGAACTGTATTTTTCGACAAGGTGGCCAGGGTTACGGGAGTAATGAATTCCTTACCGTAAGGGGTTATAATGATCTTAACCTCAGCACCATTGCGTACGAGCAAACGGGTGAGGTAAGCAGCTTTATAGGCAGCAATGCTGCCTGTAATACCAAGAATGATTTTTTTCCCCTGCAACATAACCAGCGGGGAAGACTATAGTTCTTCCGGTGCGGCGCTATCAGGCATCCTGTAATAGACTTTACCTTCCATAAATTCCTGGATGGCAATGAGAGTCGGCTTTGGCAACCGTTCGTAAAATTTCGATATCTCGATTTGTTCGCGATTTTCAAAAACCTCTTCCAGATTGTCGGTAAATGAAGTGAACTCCTCAAGTTTGGTGTTCAGTTCCTGCTTCATTTGAACGCTGATCTGGTTAGCCCTCTTCGAAACAATGGCCACAGTTTGATAAAGATTCCCGGTTGGATTATCCATATCATAGAGATTCCGGGTAACCGTGGTTAACGGGGCATTACTTTTCTTGTAATCCATTATTTTAAATATTTAGATGTATTAATATAGATACGCTCAGCCTCCTTCAAATGTTTCGATTCAGGGAATTCTTCCTTGAATCCGAGATAGGCTTCAGCAGTATTCTGGTACCTTTCCTTCATTTTCTCCGGAATCGAACGGCTGGCCAGTTCGAAGCTGGATTTCAGAACCAGGAAAAGCAGTTCTTCGCGGTATTGGGTATCCGGAAATTCTTTCAATCCGTTATTCAAAGCGGTGATTGCAGCTTTGAAATCGCCCAGCTTATAATAGAGGCTGGCGCTGTCGAAGGATTTCCGTACCAGTTTTTCTCTGAGTTCATCAATTAATTTGTTGCATTCCGGAATCCTCTTACTGGTAGGATTCTGATTCATAAATATTTGCAGTTCATCCATGGCCTTGTAGGTATTCGCCTGATCCAGACTCGAATTGGGAGAATCCTGATAATAGCAGTAAGCAACCATAAAGGCACACTCTTCAGCCAGGGGTGAATTTGGGAACGAAGCCACAAAGTTCTTGAAATAGTATCCGGCAGTGATATAGTCCTGTTGGTTATAGTAGCAATATGCATACCGGTAATTGACCTCCTCGGCTTTTTCGGTGCCGCGGTAAATCGTAATCAGCTCTCCAAGGAGGGTTGAAGCCCTGGTATAATCTTTTTTATCGAAATACTCAATTGCCTTTTTGTATTTCAGATCATAATCCGTACTGGGTAAAAGCTTCTGATAATCACTGCAAGAGGCCAGAAGAAGTCCCAGTAAAACAATGGTTAAGAACCCAGTACCCAATTTTTTTTGCATGGCGCAAAGATACATTTTTTTGCGGTATTTATACTGAAAACTCAAGAGGGGGAAAAATAGTATTTTAGCAGGCAATTAAAAACAAAATCTGATAGCCGTGGACGTATTTGAAAAAGTTAAAGGTAATAAGGGGCCGCTTGGGCAATATGCCAAAGAAGCTGATGGCTACTTTGTATTTCCGAAACTTGAAGGAGAAATCAAACCGCGTATGATGTTTCGCGGTAAGGAAGTGTTAGCATGGAGTTTAAACAATTACCTGGGGTTGGCTAACCATCCCGAGGTAAGGGAAGCCGATGCAAAAGCATCTGCTGAATGGGGACTTGGCTATCCGATGGGTGCCAGGGCCATGTCGGGACATACCCGTCAGCATGAGATACTGGAAGAGCAGCTGGCTGAATTTGAAGGCAAGGAATCGTGCTACTTGTTGAATTACGGATATCAGGGAATGATCTCGATCATCGACTCGATCCTCGACCGCAAGGATGTTGTGGTATATGATTCAGAAGCCCATGCATGCATTATCGACGGATTGCGCATGCACATCGGCAAACGGTTTGTATTTCCGCACAACGATATGGAAAACCTCGAGAAGCAGCTGAAGCGTGCCGTTAAGATTGCAGACGAAGCCGGTGGCGGCGTTCTGGTAATCACGGAAGGTGTTTTCGGCATGTCGGGAGATCTTGGAAAATTGAAAGAGATCGTTGAGCTGAAAAAGAAATATCACTTCAGGTTTCTGGTTGATGATGCACACGGGTTCGGAACCATGGGCGCAACCGGTGCCGGAACTGGCGAACATCTTGGAGTTCAGGATGAAATCGATCTTTATTTTGGAACCTTCGCCAAATCGATGGCCCTGATCGGCGGTTTTGTTGCCGGCAGTGAAGAGGTGATCAAATTCCTGAAATACAATATGCGTTCGCAGATCTTTGCCAAATCACTGCCGATGCCTATCGTGATCGGTGCACAGAAAAGGCTTGAACTGCTCCGTACCCGTCCGGAACTGAAAGAACATTTGTGGAAAATCGTTAAAGCCCTGCAAACAGGGCTGAAAGAAAAAGGATTCAACCTCGGAAATACCGAATCTCCGGTTACCCCGGTATTCCTTAACGGAACCACACCGGAGGCAACCAACCTGGTATTTGACCTTCGCGAGAATTACGGAGTATTCTGCTCAATAGTGGTTTACCCGGTTGTTCCCAAGGATGTGATCATGCTCCGCCTGATTCCGACCGCCGTTCACTCATTGGAAGACGTTGAATACACGATCAATGCATTTTCGTCGATATTGAGCAAATTGCAGAATCACGAGTATAATCGGGATCACCTTCCTACGATTTAGGAATTTCAGGTAGATATTCGTGGTAGGGAACGGGGTCCCGGCTTTCGCCGGGATGACACTTCTGCCGGGGGAAACTTAGTGAAGTTTGCGCTGGCACTTGTCATCCCCGCGAAGGCGGGGACCGCCCTCCTCCAACGAGGGGCCCTTGGGCGTTTTCTGATTTGAAACCGAACTTTTCTACTTTCTACTCATCACTGACCATCTTCAGGACTTCGATCTCATCCCCCAGACAGGGGATTTCCTTCTTTTTCCAATCGAGCTTAACCTTCATCGGATAGGTGATTGTGCTCAGATCTATAACATTGTTGGGGGGAAGCTGGTCAAACCGGTACATGGTGTCCCGAATCTCAATGAACCACCCTCCGCAGCACATGCAGTCACGCGGGTCCTGTCCGGTAATGGTGCCTGTATCCATAAAAGTATCTTCTCTGTTACAGGCGATCAGCAGCGTCAGTATCAATGTCAGGAATATTCCCTTTTTCATTTTGCCATCTCCTTTTGATATAAAGATAAACAAACAATCCACCGGTTTGGCTCAAAAAAATAATCCTACCTTAGGCACAGCATGAAAACTGTGCCATGAAAAACAAATTTCTTTACCCTGCCCTGCTCATTCTTACCCTTCTGCCGGTATCTGTTAACGCCCAAAAGACACAATACCGGTGGGAAACGGATTCCATTTCCGTGGGACTTATTAAAATTGCACCGGAAACGAAAGAATTCCTGTTATGGAAATTGAATGTTGATCCCGCGCTGAAGCCATTTTTCCATCCTATATGTTCACCCGATGGAACTCTCCTGACTGCGGAAGCGCCGGCCGATCATTTATGGCATCTTGGACAATGGTTTTGCTGGAAATACATTAACAAACTGAATTATTGGGAATATACCGGTGATCCAAAAAAAGGTGTGAGTGAGGGACGGACGGCGGTGAAGGATGTTAAGATCAGAACCCGGAGAAACGGTGAAGCCAGGATTATCCTGGGAATCAATTACCACCCCTGGGATTTACCGAACGAGGTAGTGATGAAAGAGACGCGCACCATAACGATTTCCGCTCCGGAAATGGACGGAAGTTACACCATCGGTTATGACATGATTTTCACGCCGGTTGTTGATGTGGTGCTGGATCGTACCCCGGTTCAGACCAATGCCAGCGGAGTCACCTGGGGCGGATATGCCGGACTCTCCATGCGATTTGACCAGAAACTGTGTGACCCGCAGTATTTCAGCGAAAAAAGGGACTCAGTTATCAACGGTGAGGGCAATCCGTTTGTGGCAGCCAATCTGCTCTCAACCAAGGGTAACAGGGTTCAGGTAGTGATGATCGATCATCCTGAAAATCCGCGCTATCCATCCGCCTGGTACACGATCAACCGTCCGAATGACCGGTTCTGGTTCTTCAGTCCGGCATTGTTGTATAATTCGGCACTGGAATTGAAAGCGGGGGAACTTATGAGGCTTCGGTACAAAATTCTGGTCCCTGCCAGACCACTGACCAGGGAGGAAATCTTAAAAAGGCAGAAGGCATAAAGCCTGCCCCGGACTTGATCCGGGGGCATAAGGCAGAAATTTGTAAAAAGGGTAAAGAATTAAGAAAAAAAACTGGTTCTTCTTTAACCAATTGCTAATTGCCGCCTCCTGTCACAAAAACAGATCTGCTGCGTCTTAAGGTTGTTAATCACTAAACCAACAACAATGAAATCCATTTTCCAGATCCTAATAACTACCTTGCTGATAGGCCTCACGCTAAGCCTTTCCGGCCAGAACAATGAGAGTCTGTATCTGCCGGCGCAACTTCAGGCTGCCTATAAACAGGCAACCCGCGATCCCGGAGGCAGGCCGGGGAAAAACTATTTTCAGAACCGTGCCGGGTATTCGATCATGGCAACATTCAATCCGGAAACAAAGATCCTTACCGGTACTGAAATAATAAACTATGAAAACCAAAGCAACGATACCCTCCGTCAACTTTGCATGAACCTGTATCAGAATATGTATAAAAAAGGATCTCCCCGCGATGCCTCTGCAGATCCTTTGAACATTCACGATGGAGTTGAAATCCTTAACTTGAAAGTGGGGGGTGTAAGCATTCCGGCCAGCAAGTTCAGGACTTTTTCCACGATTTTCCAGATAACTCTGATAAACAAGATTCCTCCGCACAGTATAGAAATCATCGAAATAGAATGGAGGGAAAAGATGCCGGTAACTGAGGCAAAACGCCAGGGTACCTATAGAGAAACAAATTTTTTTATCGGTTACTGGTATCCCAAAATGTGTGTTTATGACGACATCGAAGGATGGAACACGGCAGGTTACAGCGGGCAGGCTGAATTTTACAGCGATTTTGCAGACTACAACGTAGAGATCACTGTTCCGGCAGCCTACACGGTATGGTCATCCGGCTCGTTGCAGAACGGATCTGAAATTTTCCAGGAAAAAATTCTTGATAGAATCCATCGCTCAAACTTGACGGATTCGGTTATCCATGTGATCACTGAGGCCGACCGCAAGGAACAAATGATAACCAGATCTGCTGAAAACCATACCTGGAAATTCAGGTCAGTCAATCAGCTGGATTTTGCCTTTGGTATGAGCGACAAATATATTTGGGATGCCACCAGTGCATTGGCTGGTGATCACCGTGTAGTCATCAATTCTGTGCATGGTACCGGCTCGCCAAACTGCAGCCTGATCCCTGATATCGCCCGTAAATCCGTCACCTACTATTCACTGGTGAGCCCGGCGATTCCATATCCGGAGCAGGAGATGACATTTTTTGAAGGAGGACCCGGTGGAATGGAGTTTCCCGGGATGATCAACCAACAGGATTTCAAGGAAAAGATGGAGACCATGATGGTCACAGTTCATGAACTTGGACATGCGTACCTGCCATTTTATGCAGGGATCAATGAACAAAAATACGGTTGGATGGACGAAGGTATTTTTACCCTGATTGGCTTTCTGGCCTTTTGCGAACAAGCCGGTGACACGGAGTTGAAATTCCTGCAGATGCTGGGCACCAAGTATAGTGAGGATGCAGCTTCCCAGGCTGTTGATGTTCCAGTGATGCAGATGTCATACAAACTCGGGGACTTCACCTATGGTTTTATCACATACGTTAAGCCAGCTTCTGCATTCATGCTTTTGAGCGACTATATGGGAACAGCGAAATTCACTTCTGCCGTTCGGGAGTTTCTTCAAATATGGAAAGGGAAACACCCTACCCCGTATGACCTGTTCGCCACATTTAACCGGGTAGCCGGTGAAAACCTGAACTGGTTCTGGAAACCCTGGTTCTTCGAATTCGGTTTTGCCGACCTGGCAATAGGTGAAGTTATGACTGGTAACGATGCTAACCGGATTGAGATCCGGAAAATAGGACTATATCCCGCCCCGGTTGATTTGATCGTGAAGTATGCCGATGGCACAGAAAAGAATTTCCAAGAGAAAATGAGCTGCTGGAAATCCGGCGAGTCAACCCTGTTGATCAAGGTTCCGGCCGGGAAAATCAGTGAAATCATTCTCAATCCCGCTCATTTTCCCGAATCCGACTACATCAACAACCACAAAACCTTATGACTTAATCCCTAAAAATCTGCCGTGAGCGGTCTGCATTCAGCTTTCTGCCTTAATCTCTACCCCAAAAACCTTTCAGCATCAAGGGCCGCCATACATCCGGATCCGGCAGCCGTGATAGCCTGACGGTAGTACTTATCCTGAACATCACCGCAGGCAAAAACACCTGGAACATTGGTTTTGGAAGTACCGGGAATGGTATTGATATAACCGGTTTCATCCATATCGACATAGGGTTTGAAAATATCTGAATTAGGCTGATGGCCGATTGCCACGAAATATCCGGTAACATCGATTTTAACCTCTTCGCCTTTGCTGTTGGTCAGGATCACTCCCTCAACAGTTTGGTTTCCGACTATTTCTTTGGTTACATGCTCGTATAGCACCTCAATATTTGCAGTTCTGACCACCCGGTCCTGCATTGCTTTGGAGGCACGCAGATAATTTTTACGGACCACCAGATATACTTTACGACACAATCCGGCGAGGTAGGTAGCCTCCTCGGCAGCAGTATCCCCTCCACCTACAACCACCACATCCTGACCACGATAGAAGAATCCATCGCAGGTAGCGCATGCGGAAACGCCCGAACCCTTAAATTTTTCTTCCGATTCCAATCCCAGATATTTGGCAGTGGCACCGGTTGCAATTATGACAGCATCGGCCTCAATCAAATAATCATCATCAATCCACACTTTATGCTTCGGTCCTGAAAAATCCACTGCAGTAGCCAGTCCCCAGCGAACCTCGGTACCAAACCGTTCGGCCTGTTTCTGGAGTTGCTCCATCATAACAGGACCGGTCACGCCATCGGGATATCCCGGAAAATTATCAACCTCGGTTGTGGTAGTCAGCTGTCCACCAGCCTGCAAGCCTTGATAAAGCACAGGCTTCTTGTTGGCACGGGCCGCATAGATGGCAGCAGTATAACCGGCCGGACCGGAACCCAGGATCAGTACGTGAACATGTTCCTTCACTTCAGTCGGAAGGTTTGCGGATGAACTTTTTGGTTCAGTGTTCAGGGAAGCAAATTGTATCATTATGTATGTATGTTATTATTTCAGGTTAAAATGGCAAAGTTCCCGTTGAAGGCACTAACTGACAAAATTGCATTAATCATTAGTAATTTTCAACGCTAAGCCAAGTCCAAAAACCATACCGCAAAAATCCCGCTTGAAAAAAACCAAAAAACTCTTACCTTTGCACCTCACACACACGGGCACACACACGGGCACACAAACTTTCGGGATGTAGCTCAGCATGGTTAGAGTATTCGTCTGGGGGGCGAGGGGTCGAGAGTTCAAATCTCTCCATCCCGACTGGCAACAAAGGACTTGCAGGTAAACTGCAGGTCCTTTTTGTTTTATATGTATGGGGGTTGCAAAGAATATCTTTATCTTGAAATAAAATCTTTTAAATGAAAAGGGCTATTGGTTGCACATTGGTTTTACTATGGTCCATCGCAGGTTTTGGAACGGGTCAGTTTGGTGACATTCTAATTTGGAAAGGTGATACGTTAGCACTTTTATCGAATCCCCTTGAATCCCATCCTGATGTTATAATATTGAAATCCAGACTATTTGAAAACTGGAATGAGGATCAATCGACAGCATGCTGGAGAGGTTATATTGCTGAATGGGTCATAACTGAAGGACAACTTTATCTGACGAATATCTATAGTTGCGATTACCGAAACGATGGCATAAAGGCAGATATGAAGAAGCTTTTCGGTGACAAATACAAGGCTGGCAAAACCAGCGCCTTCTGGGTTACTGAAGAGTTATTTATTCCCATGGGCGAATTACTGTACGACTTCCATATTGGTTACGAATTCATATATGAAAAGGAGATTGGGCTTGAATTCGAAAATGGAAAGTTGATCCGGCAGAACAATTACAACAACTCAAGCATTCACCTTTCCAGATTTCATGAAAATCCGGATCTGCTACTCAGTACCATAAATTCCCTGATCAATTGGAAATCAATACCTGACTTAGGGAGAGATACCATAATGGTATACCTTTCGGTCACGACCGGTGATACCCGCAAACCCCATAACATACAGATTGTTAGAGGAAGTGCCAATCCCTGGTTCAATACAGAAGCTGTCCGGGTGGCAGAACTCCTTGATGATTGGGATGTATTTTATAAAAGAGGCAAGGCCATAAGGAAAGGCTCTGCTTTTCCGGTAAGATTCAGTGAAGAACACAGACGGAAAAACATCCGCAAAATTCCGTGATCACCAGCCAAATCATTTAAAAGCAACTGATAAATCCCCCTCAAAACAACTTCATCTGCTCCGGAAATGATACCTTGATTACAGGATTTTCCTGAAGAACGGCTGGTGAACCGTCAATACAGAACACGGCTGATTCCTGATCACGTGAGGCTATTGAAACGTGGATTCCTCTGGCATGCTTCTGAAATAACTCGAGTACGCGCCGCGGATCGTTGTTGTCGCGGGAAAGGTGCGACAATAGTAAATGAGTCAGGTGTGGCGACCGGTGTACCCTGAACAGTTCCAGTGCCTGAAGGTTTGATAAATGGCCATGATCGCCGTGTATCCGGGTTTTCAGGAACGGAGGATATCGTCCCTCGGCAAGCATCACTTCATCATAATTAGTTTCGAGAAAAACGGCATGGCACCGGCTGAAGTTTTTGATCACATGTTCGCACAGCGAGCCAATATCCGTAAGCACCCCAATAGTGATCCCCCCGCCGGTTATCGTAAAACTATGCGGCTCGGATGCATCATGGAGTTTCGGAAATGCATTGACTTCCAGATCTCCGATCCTGACCGTTTCATAAGCTTTCAGGGGTTGAACAAGCTCTTCTTCCAAACGAAGCTTGCTGTGACGGTGGGTATTCTCTGAAATGTAAACCGGCAGCTGATATCGCCGGGATATCATCTCTGTTCCGTATGTATGATCGGAGTGTTCATGCGAGATAAATATGGCTTTTACTCTGTTGATCGACAGGCCCATCCTCTCCATTCGTCTTTCGGTTTCACGGCACGATATGCCGGCATCGATCAGAACAGCTTCGCGCTGATTGCCAATGTAATAGCAGTTACCGTTGCTGCCTGAATTAATAGAGGTAATGTAAAGCGACATGATGGGGGCAAAGAAACGGAAAAAGAAATCAAGTGCTGAAAAAACGTGCACTGATTTTGTCGATCAACTGGTGTCCGTAAGTTTTTATCTTGTCGATACCAAAGAGAAGAACAAATGGCGAGGTGAGGATATTTTTAAGAATGCCGGTAAAGAGATTCGCCGGATTTAAACTATCGGCAGTAAGATTGAACTGATTTTTCAATAAAGCAGCTTGTCTTTTCTGATCCAGTTCCAATTGATCAATGGCCTGCTGAAGTCCTTTTAATGTGGTGATTTTCTGCATAACCGGTCAATTAAGGACTCTTCTGATGATATAATTGCAAATGAGTTTTTTAATCCATTTATTCAATAACAGATGGATCAGAATGCCCAAAACCAAATAGATGGCAGCAACAGCAAAAAAACCAAGATAGGTTTTACCAAGAATATCACCGAGCCAAAAGGCCAAACCCAGACTGGCAAACAGGAAGAAAAAGAAGAGAGCCGCTGTCAGGGCGATTTTCGAAAAAATTGACCCACCGATATCAGCTACCTTGTCAATGGCCTTAAGTTTAGTCAGCTCGATTGTGGTTTTGCCATAATCGACCGCCTTTTCCAACAATTCTTCAATTTGCTGTCGGGCTTCTTCCATTATTTTTCTTCTGTATCAGCAGATGGCTGCTCCACCAGGCTGTCAATAAAACTATCAAATTTGCTTTTTAGTGATTCGGCAAATTCATTGCTTTTGCCAGTGATATTCTGTCGGGTTTCGGCCCCCGATGCCGGTGCAAACAAAACTCCAAGAATGGCACCAACCACTAACCCGGCCAAAACTCCCAGTAAAACCTGTCCGTTTTTCATGATCTTTCTATTTACAATCCCTTGCTTTTTTCGAGTATTTCCCGAACTGGGGATTCATTTCTTACCACCTGAAGTACAGGAGGATTTTTACTGAAAAAATAATTGAAATAGATCCATTGGCCGGTGGCAAACTTTTGATAAGTGGGGGATCCCTTTGCCCCGGCAAAATTAAGGGCAATACGGTGCATAAACTGAGGCACCAGGTTCTTCACCAGATTGCGACGGCGGTCATCATCCAATTCCAGAGCCCTGACAACCTGAGGAGTAACATTATCATTACCAAGGATATGCAGACCGGATCCGTCAAAATTTGATAACAGTTCCATCATATTTTCCTTGCGGCGAAAATCGGTTAACAGAAATATACCGTTTGGCCGGAGCAGTCGCCTGACTTCCGCCAAAAAAAGGTTTACGTCATCATATCGATGACTGGATTCTACATTGATAATCACATCGAAGGAGTTATCCGGCAGGTGGATGGACTGTGCGTCGCCCTGCAGAAAGGATAATCCTGGCCTACCCCAGAATTTGTTACAAAATGCCACCGCAGTAGGGTCACGGTCGATACCTACCGCTGAAGATGGCTTCAGGAGCTTGGTCAGAAATGCCAGCCCCCCACCCCGTCCGCAGCCGATCTCCAGAATATCCTTATTTTCCAGATCGTGTGCCTTAACCAATTGGTGATAAAGCTGAATCGGATACCGGTTGATCTCATCCGACGGTTCGAGAGTCATTTTATTGTTTTCATCTGCAAAACCATAATTCATAAAAACAACCTCAGCATTCTTATCAACATTGCTAATGAAACGATACCACCTCTTGAAAAACCCTTCCACAAAAATGCTTATGACGAACTTTTTTATTCCCCTCACTGTGTAAAATATTTAGTATTACCCATAACAAAGTAACGGTACTTAATTGACACGGCAAAATTATTCGAAAATATAGGATCCATTAACTTACAGTAATGCCGCGTTTTACCTGATCAGACAGGCATTTCCCTCTTTTTTTTTCCATCGAAACGAAGGATGGCGATGATGATAGACGACAGTACGAAAACTTCACAGACAACCCCTGCCCAGGATCCCTTTAACAAATTATAAGTGAACCAGAAAGGATGTGGAAACAGATTGATGAAACGGAGAACACGCAGATTTTTCATCCACAATCCGGCAGTTTCGATGCTCATGGCAACAACAGGCAAAACTCCGAGCCAGGATTCCCTGGCGATGAACCCGGCTACAATAAAAAGCAGGATAAAAACTACCGGCCAATATCGCCAGTCGGCCCACTTTTTACTTTCCCGGTAACGAAACACCAGAGTTCGCGCAATTCCCACCATGTTCATCCCGGCAGCTGTCCAGGCTCCCAGCAAAATAAAATGGAACAGGAATATCGCCTGTCCGAACACCATGAGGACCAGAATCCTGCTTCGGTTTTTCTGCTGGAAGGAGAGCACAAAGAATAACAGCCCGACAAAGCCAATAATCTGTATAAATAAAGATGACATCAGTCCCCGTTTGATTTTTGAGCGGATAAAGGTAGGATTCCTCCTGAAGGATTTCTATTATTCGATATATTTGAAACATGGAATATAGAACACTTGGCCGCACCGGCGTTAAAATTTCACCGCTGGTACTGGGAACCGACAATTTTTCCAATCCGACTCCCGAAGCGGAAGCCCTGGCAATCCTCAGCCTGGCGATTGACTCCGGCATTAATCTGATCGATACCAGCAACAGTTATGCCCGGGGTGAAAGTGAACGCATCATAGGCAAAATGCTGAAAGAATCCGGCAGGCGGAACCAGGTATTGATTGGCACTAAGTTTCATTACCCCACCGGACCTGGTCCCAATGATCAGGGCAACACCAGATTACACCTGATAAAGGCATGCGAGGATTCATTAAAACGTTTGCAGACCGATCATATTGATCTGTATCAGATTCATCGTCCCGACTTCAATCTTCCCCAGGAAGAAACCCTTTCAGCACTGAACGATCTGGTAAAGCAGGGAAAAATACTTTATATCGGAAGTTCCACGGCTCCGGCCTGGAAAGTAATGGAAGGATTAATGATCAGTGAGACAAATGGATACGCGCGGTTTGCCACCGAGCAGCCGCCCTATAATCTGCTCGACAGGCGGATTGAGAACGAGCTGGTTCCCATGTGTAAGGCGCATGGACTGGGTCTGATTACCTGGTCACCGCTTGCCATGGGCATGCTGACCGGCAGATATCAGAATATCAATCAAATGCCTGATGATTCCAGAGCCATGCTCCGGGGAGGAATCTATGCCGAAAGAATTACGGCAAAAGCGATCAATATCGGTCAGCAATTTGTATCCCTGGCAGACAAGATGGGCCTCTCGCCTGCCCAAATGGCATTGTTGTGGGTGAAGGACCAGCCGGGTATTACCGCACCAATTATCGGACCCCGTACCATCGGGCAACTCGAACATTTTCTCCCGGTATTGGATATGCATGCCTCTGAAGCCATGCAGAAAGCCTGCGATGAACTGGTACCACCGGGATCTTCGGTGGCAAATTTTCATAATACATCAGGCTGGATGCTTTGAATAGCATCATCTTTTCTTAGATTTGGGCCCGAACAAACCAATCAATTTCTTTATGAAACGTATTATACCCCTGTTTTTATTTTTAACAGCATTCACAGGCAGCTTAAGCGCTCAAACCAATACCAGTGACGCCTCCATGTATAAGCTGATGGTCCCCGCCTATTCGGAGTTTAAGTCGATCACCCTGACGGGGGTTTTTAAAAATATCGCTACAGATACCCTTCGAACCTTAACAATCAACTGGAAGTTGAATAACGGCCCGGTTCAGCAACTGGTTAAAACGGAAATCGCTGTAGCAAAAAATCAGACATGGCCGTTCACAGCACCTGAAAACCTCCTTTTGAACCAGGAAGGCAGTGTTGTTGTAAAAGCATGGGTATCACTTCCTAATGGGATTACTGATCAGAACCACGCAAATGACACTCTGACGCAAGTGATTCAGGTTATCGAAAAATATCCGGCCAGAAATATTCTGATTGAAGAAGTTACCGGTGCCTGGTGCGGATACTGTCCCAGGGCACCGATTATCTACAAGTCGAATATTCAACCGAACTATCCGAACACCATTTTCGCAGCCGTTCATACCGGCGACGGAATGACGATCGCCGAAGCCAAAGACTTCATGAACACATTCGTAACCGGTGTTCCAACAGGATTTGTCGACCGGAGGAAAACCCAGATGGATGCCGGCATCGACTTTTCACCGGAAGACTGGACGCGCCTCCTGGCAAATATTGACATCAGGTTTACCCCGGTTGACCTGAAAGTTTATAATTACTATGATCCGGCTACCCGCAATTGGAAAATCGATGTGGTTTCGGACTTTGTTTTTGATATGACCGGTAATTACCGGATGAACTGCTACATCATGGAAGACAGCCTGTTTGGCACGGGCAGTTCATGGGATCAGCGCAACTTCTTCAATGCCAGCGCCTCTGACCCCTATATGTCCCTAAAGGGAGCCGGCGATCCTATTCCCGGGTACAAACATCATCATGTTGTAAGAAAAATGCTGGGCGGGTCATGGGGACAATCGGGGATCATTCCTGCCACTGTGAAGAAAGGTGACCGGTATGTATATAGTACCACGTTTAAGGCCGATGCCAAATGGAACATGGAAAATGTCCACATTATTGGCATTGTTCAGCAATATGATCAGGATAAATTTAAACGTCCGATTATCAATGCAGTTGAAGGTGAAGTTGCTTTAATAACCGGTACTGGCGAGGTTGAATTGAATTCAGGATTCCGCGTTTTTCCGAATCCGGTTTCTGATGTGGCCTGGATTGAATTCAAGACTGATATGGATGCAGATTGCCATATTCAGGTGTTGAATTCCATCGGACAGGAAATGCATTCACAAACAGCTCAATGCCAGCCGGGAACACGCATCATTCCGGTTTCCATGAAATCATTCACACCAGGAATCTACTTTGTCAGAGTCACCGGTCCAAAAAAAGTTTGGGTGGAAACCATCGTCAGGGAATAGCCTGTCAATCAATTAAAAGCTTCACCGGGCCCATAAGTCCGGATTTCACTGAGCCCACATAATTACTCGGCGTAGTCAGGTAATAATTACCCAAAGTATTGTATATCAGTATTTCTATTCGGTTTTCATTAGCTGTAACCTTGCCTGTGAGGTCAAACTTCCAGGGGGGACAAAGGCGTTTTCCGATTGATTTGCCATTTACGAAGACTTCGGCTGTCGATACCAGCTCTCCGAGATCCAGCAAAATGCTGGAGGATCCGGCCTGTTGGGTTGTAAGGGTAATGGTTTTCCGGTACCACATACCACCGGAATAGGTTTTCAGACTTTCATTTTCCTGCAAATCGCCCAACCGGATCATACCACGGCCGCAATTCAGGCGTATAGGCTCCATACAGGCAGCGCCGCCATAAAATCCGGGCTCCATGCGGACACGCACCGCCACGCTTGAAGAGGAAGCTACGGTAGCCGAAAGCTCAGCCTTCCACGAAAGCCTGGATGTGTCAGCCACCAATCCGTCCAATGGCTTATTCATCCTTACCGGCACTTCCCTGCCATTAACCCATATCTGTGGTTTCTGTCTCATTTGCAATTCAATGGACTGTAAGCCCGGAGGGGCCTTAAAACGAAACCAGCCGGCTTGCGGAGCGGATGAAGGGGTCAGGTCATAGGGTAATACAGATGGGTTGGCATACCAGCCAGAGACCAATGGAATATTCTGTTTCCACCCGGGAGCAGCATCACTCTTTTGGAATACCAGGTAGGCCGTTCCGGTGTCGGAATACCTGAGCAATACAAGATTGTTTCCCTGGTTCAGTTTAACTGCCGCGGAGGAAGCAGGAACACTTTTCCCATTCACCCAGATACCTGACGGATCGATGCCACCCTTTGTCATTTTTGCCTCCTGACTCGTCGGGGAAACAACCGTTGACCAAAAATAACAGGTAGTTCCCTCCTTATCAGGCACTATGCGCGGTGAGGGCACACCCGGCCAGTCACGCACGGCATCGCCAAACTGGAAAATATCATCATGCATCCACTCCTTTAACCCGTGATAACCCTGACGGCCGGGATTTCCTTTTAATCCCCGGCGCCAGGAAAATTCATAGGGTTTCCAGAAATATTGCTTACCACCCACCACCACCGGGACTGCCGGATCAATGGTTTTCAGGGCGGAAAGTTTTGATTCGACTAAAACGGAATCCGTTTTTCCGGGGAATGGTCCCAATTTCCAGAATTGTGGTCCGTATGACAATTGCACTTCGTCCCAACCCTTTTCATCAAAATAGGCAGCCTGCCAACCCGGATCTGGTGCCGATTCCTTTTTGTAACGGATCAGGGTAGCATCCGTAGCCACAAATCCTGCGTATGCCGGCTGACGGTAATCGCCCCAGCGGTTGTCGAGAGTTGGCTTGAGCTCAAACTCCCAATCCCCAACCAGCAGGGTTTCAGCTGATGTGGTAATAACCTCGTCATCGCCGCCGAAAAGAGGCTCTCCCGGACTGAACACGATCAGCTGGGGTTCAGTTTCGCTGAGCGGCATTCTTAATCTCGTACCCTTTTCATCTGCAAACATTACCGCTAACTCTCTGGTGGTGCCGGTCCAGGGATCCCAAAGTTCAACCTTGCCGGGACTGCGGAAATAGCAGGCAGTATCTTTCGGTACTCCATAAACAAAATAAATATCCTTCTCCCCGATTTTCCGATGCAGGAAATAGGGCTTCGATTTGGCAGCAATCACTTTAAAGTCAGGTGTAATCAGCTGGCTGATTTCATTTGAAATATCATCCGGTATATCGAGATAGATCCCGATACCCTTACCTGAAGAATTTCGGTTCATCAGTCGTCCGCTGCCGGAAACCGCATCTGCAGAAACACCAAATATCTTATTATTAATAGATTGAATTTCAGGGTCATTGCCCCCTATTCTCTCGCTGGCTTCCGGCAATGCTCCAATGGCAATAACTTTTCCACCTGCCAGATAAAAATCCCGGGCTTTCTCAAGGGTGGAAAACCGGATGGCTGCCATGGCTGGTAAGATCAATACCTTGTAACTTTCGCCGGCCACCTGTAATTCTCCGTTTTTAATTTTTGCCCGGCTAAGTGATTCAAAATCAATAAAATCAAAATCCGTCCCGGTGGTGTACAGGGTATTTCCGGCTGCAAAAGCAGCGGCAACCGATTCATTTCCTTTCATACCGGCCACCATCGGGGCTACGGGATAGAGGATTGCCACATCGCAGCGGTGGTATCCCTGGCTCAGAATGTAGCTCAGTCGTTCCGTGCATTTAAGGAAATCACCCATGTTTGCCCAATAAGGCTGCCTGAAATGATTATCCGGAGGTGCCCACTCCCACCAGCCGCCATGTGTGGAATAGTATAGTCCGTGCAGGCTCAGCAGGTTTTGCCCCATGGCGAAATTCGTAAAAGTTGCATCCGCCAATTGTGCGCTGCTCGTACCCCAGCCACTGCTGTGATAGCCTTCGAGCCAGGTACGCGGCCGTTCATACAAATGGGCAATTGAGCTGGCTACTTTATTCTTGCTGATATTCCGGTCGAGAACAGGCTGGTCGCAGCCCGGGCCCGACATCCAGCGCTGGGCACGGAAATAATCGCCGAATTCAGTAACATCCAAACCCCGGCCCCCATGATCACAACCGAACAGCATTCCCCTTTCTGTGTGCCAGTTATAGATTGGTATAAAAAAACTCTCTTCGCTCAGGGCTACCAGCACATCATTGAAATCCATCCGGATTTTCGGCGTGCGCGAACCGATATCCACAAATAATCCGCTCAATTCAGGTACGATATCATATCCTTTTCTCTTCCGGAATTCCGATGCAAAACGGCTGTTCCATAAAAGGCCACTGATTCCGAAATTAAGTTCATCCGAAAAAAAGAAGTTCAATCCCTTGCCAGCCTCACCCGGACAATGATCTTCGAAAGGCTGGAAGAACTTTTCAATCACCTTTTTTCCGCTCAGCGGATTCATCGGATCAAATGAGGTGGTAACGGTATTGGAATAAACCAGTACCAGCTTCCGCTGATTCGTTGATGGCTTTAATTGAAAAGACTGACCGGCTGACAGGGTGACTTTTTCGCCAGAGCCCGGAACAATCAAGCCGCCCTCCACGCGGAACATATTGGCATTGAGCAGATTGTCTGAAATTTTGATCAGTGTATCCAAGCCAGGCCGGACATCATAAATATCAGCCTTCAATTTTGAACCGTACAGCTCGGGATTCTCCCGGAGCATATCATCCACAAACCAGCCCTGACCTGCTATTCCGAGCGTATAATCACTGAGGCTTACCGACATGTTCCTTTTCTTCGCCTCCTGCAGGAACCAGGAAAACAGATCCCACCAGTCTTTGCTGAACAACCGCGGCTGACCGGGATAAGTGAGCCCCCAGATGTTGCCGCCCTCATCGCTGTGTGCATAGTTCACCTGCAATCCGGTAATACTTTTCCCGGCAAGCTGATCAAGCTGCCAGGTGATCCGTTCCCGGGTGAGGGTATCGCCCAGCCACCAGTAAAAACTCACTTCACCATAGCCTGCCGGAGGATTTTTAAAACCCGGTAAAGCATCCATTTCTGCAGAACGATCGGGATAGCCGGGGGAAAGAAGTTTGCGATTTGAGGGGTTTTGGGCGAAAGATGAAAAGTTAAGAATGTTAAGAATGAAAAGAAGGTTAAGAAAGTAAAGAATGTTAAGATTGGGTTTGATAGTCATGATGGCATGATGAATGAAGGGGAAGGTGAAAGAATAAAAATACAAAAATCACGACCAATCCAGCATCCTGCGGATGGGTATCTCAGCAAGCCTGCGGATATCTTCCGGAACGGTCACTTCGGGCCATTCGTATTTCAGGGTATTGTATATCTTCTTGAGATTGTGCAGCTTCATGAACTTGCAATCGTTACAGGCACAGGTGCTGTCCCTGGGCGGTGCCGGAATAAACAGCTTATCGGGTTTGGCCTTTTTCATCTGGTGAAGGATCCCGGATTCGGTGGCTACAATATACGTTTTACTGGTGTCGGTTTGAGTGAAATTCAGCAAGGCTGATGTGGATCCGATAAAATCGGAAACGATCCGGATCGGCTTCTGACATTCAGGATGACAGATAATCAGGGCATCCGGGTATTCATTTTTTAATAATAGAATTTTCTCCAGTGAAAATTCCTCGTGAACATGGCAAGCTCCATCCCATACCAGCATTTCTCTGCCGGTGAGGCTGTTAAGATAGTTTCCGAGATTCCGGTCCGGAGCAAAAATGATTTTCTGATTCTCCGGAATATGCTGGATGATTTTCAGGGCATTGGTCGAGGTACAGCAAACATCCGACAATGCCTTGATAGCCGCGGAGGTATTAACATAAGTAACTACCATGTGATCAGGGTGCTCATTCCGGAATGCTGAAAATTCATCTGGCGGACAAGAATCGGCCAGTGAACATCCTGCCATCTGGTCGGGAATCAGTACCTTCTTGGTTGGAGCCAGGATCTTGGCCGTTTCGGCCATAAAATGAACGCCGGCAAAAACAATCATATCAGCATCTGTTTCCGCTGCCTTACGCGACAAATCCAGACTGTCGCCAACAAAATCTGCGATATCCTGAATATCAGCATCCTGGTAGTAGTGTGCAAGGATTACCGCATTCTTCTCGCTGACCAATTTACGGATGGCATCCACCAGGTTGATGGTGCTGTCGACAGGTTCATCCACGAATCCTTTTTGTATCCACGAATCTTTCATAATATTTTACTCCCGGAATGCAAAAGTAGAAATAATTCACTCCTCGGCTGACCGTTTCTTTAAACTGCGGAAATATTCGGATACAATATCCAGATCCGCCTGATCGGTTCCGGTCCTGAATGTATCTTCAAAAGCATCGCCGGCCATGAGTTCCGCCGGTTCTCCTTGCAGGAGCATTCCGCCCTTCCTGAGCAGCCATAGGTGATCGGCGGTATGAATTGCCAGATCCAGATCATGTGTTGAAAACAAGATGCTTTTTCCGGTTTCATCGGCCAGGTTCCTTAAAAGTCTCATGATGGAAATACGGTTGGGCAGATCGAGGTGTGCGGTTGGCTCATCCAGAATGATCAGCGCAGTATCCTGCACCAGCGCCTTCGCCAGCAAGGTTCTTTGCTGCTCCCCATCGCTGAGTTCATTAAAAAACCTGTTGGCATAGCCCTGCAGCCGCACCTGATCCAGAGCGATCCTGATCCGTTCCCTGTCATCACTGCCGGCACGGCCAAGCCAGTCGGTATAGGGATAACGGCCCATCGAGACCAATTGGAATACAGTAAGATTGCGCACATCAATGCGATCAGTGAGAACAACGCTCAGCATGCGGGCAGTTTGCCTCACCTGGTTGCTCCGGATGGTTTGTCCCAGCACTTTAACCGAACCGCACAGGGTTGGCTGCAAACCAGCCAGGGTGCGTAACAGGGTTGATTTACCGGAGCCGTTCGGACCGAGTAATCCGATTACCTGACCTCTTTCAATGGTGAGATGAAGATTTTTGGCCAAAATCAGGGGAGAACCGCCTGAATATTGGTAGCCAATCGAGAGGTCGACCGATTCCAGAACCGTGCTATGTTGCTGAAATTTGCTCATGATTCAACAGGTGTTCGCCCGCGGCGGTTACGCAAGATGACCCAGATGACAACCGGAGCTCCGAAAATGGCCGTAACGGTATTTATTGGCAGCACCTGATTGGCTGCAGGCATCTGCGCAATTATGTCGCACAGAAGCATGATGATGGCTCCGCACATCAAAGTGGCCGGAGTCAACCGCCGGTGGTCGGATGAATGCAGGATCGCCCGGGCCAGGTGCGGAACAGCAATCCCGACAAATGCAATGGGACCGGTGAACGCTGTTATGGCACCGGTTAACAAACTCGTTATTAATATGATAACAATTCTGGAACGTTTAACGTTTACACCGATGACCCTGGCATGGTTTTCTCCTAAAAGCAGAGCGTTGAGCGGCTTCTGAAGTAACAACCCGGCCAGGATTCCGGCTATGACCAGCGGGGTGAGCAATTTCAGATGCGGACCGGTTACCGCGCTGATATCTCCGAATGTCCAAACCAGGAAACTCTTCACCGTATCGGGATCGCTGAAATACTGCAACAGACTGACAATAGCCCCGGTAGCACTTCCAAACATCATCCCGATGATCAGGATGGATACCGAATCGGCTACCCTGACCGACACCAGGATCACGAACAGCATCACCGCCAGTGCCCCTGCCATGGCGGCAATCACCATCCCCCAGTGACCGTAGGGTAATACGTTTACCAGAAGGGTCCCTCCCCACCACGATGAGGCCATCACGAGCAGAGCCACACCCAGACTGGCGCCGGAGCTGATGCCCAGCACAAAAGGGCCGGCCAGCGGATTGCGGAAAAGTGTTTGCATCAGTAAACCGCACAATGCCAATCCCGAGCCGGCCAATATCGCGGTCACCGCCTTTGGCAAACGAAGGCTCCAGATAATATATTCAACATTCGCGTTGTTTGAATTGCCGAGCAAAACATCTGTAAAATCCCTGAATGACAAACGGACACTTCCGAACAGCAAATCCCCCAGAAAGGAAAGGACCAGGAGTCCAGCCAGTACCGGGAATATCCACCGCGAGCGCTTTTGTATCATCTTCTAATTAAAAACCAATGGTTTATAATAATTCCAACTATGTTCAGGCAGCAGTTCAGGATGGGCAATCGCCAGTAAATCAGCCAGAACCATATCGGGCCTGACTACTGCACTTTCCCAAAAGTCATTCCCACCGTGAGCATTCACACGGTTGAATACGCTGTATACCCTCCGCTCCTTAACCGCCCTGAAAACGGAATACCTTTCCTCGGCAGCGATTAATTGAGAAAGCGAGTCAACATTGACACTGATCCAGACCGGTGCATTGGCCAGTTTATACACGACTGATTCAAAACTCAGCGCCAGGCTTCCGGACTGGTCGGTATCCCGGTAAAGATAATCCATGCCGGCATCTTCAAAAAACCGGGTCATATAATTCTTGCCCCCCGGCATATACCAGGTTCCCTTAAACACATTTCCGGTTAACACCTGAATTTTCACTGGAGCTTCCCTGCCCATTTTGGCCAGGGCAAGATAATTCTTTTCGATTACGATGAAAAGGGAATCCGCCTCCCTGGTCATCCCGGTAACCAAACCAAAAACCTTGATCCATTCAGCCCTCGCCAATGGGGTGGATTCCATCCATTCCAGCACATACATCACCGGAATACCCATTCCGGTCAACCTTGCATCCGGAGTAAACTGTCCGTCGATGCCGGTTTGTAAAACCAAATCCGGTTTGCTGGCGATGAGGAATTCGAGGTTGTACTCCAGGTCGCGGCCCATTCTCACCAGATTGCCATTCATAAACCGGTTGAAAAGCAAAGTATCATACAATCTTTCAGGGTTATTGCAACCCATCAGCTGATCCCCGGCACCGATAGCCGAGAGAAATCCGGCGTGAGTAGTGGACGATGCGGCCAGATCCTGAACGGGTACTAAAATATCCGTACAACCAATCAAAGGCTGCACGCCTGTCTTTGAACGGATGAGGCGATAACGGGCGATCTCTTTCCCCTGCCTGACCGGATCGGTTAGCACCAGAACCGTACCATCTGCTCCATTTTCAATCCGGAAACCCTTTGCATACCTGACAGAAAGAACGGAGGTATCGGCTATCACCTTTTGCTGATCAGGTAACTTCACAGGCTCTCTCCTGCCCTGGCATCCAAGCATCATCATCATCCCAACCACCAGGACCAGCAAAATACTCCTGTCATCCCCGCGAAGGCGCTGGTTTTTGTCATCCACAACACGTTTTCCTCTCAGTATCATTAAAACAATTTTGAGTCACGAAGATAATGCTTCGGCTTTTATCATAACTTAGAATCATTCTAAATAGCAAAAAAGCTATATTTGCAAACGGTTATGACATTAGCGGAATTACAAACTGGGCAGAAAGGCTTGATCACAAAGGTGAAGGGCCGTGGTGTGTTTCGCAGGCGTATTATGGATATGGGGTTTATCCATGGCAAGGAAGTAACCGTGATAAAATCGGCCCCATTGCAAGATCCCGTTGAATACCGGATACTTGGATACAACGTCTCCCTGCGCCGATCAGAAGCCGAACTCATTGAAATCCAACCCTTGACCGACAGCGAAGCTTTCATCCCCACCGCCCCCTTTTCTGTCATTCCCGCGAAGGCGGGAACTGTCATTCCCACCGCCCCCTTCTCTGTCATCCCCGCGCAGGCGGGGACTGTCATTCCCACCGCCCCCTTCTCTGTCATTCCCGCGAAGGCGGGAACTGTCACCCCCCCGAAAACGGGAACCCCCAACCGCATAGAAGTTGCCCTTGTCGGCAATCCGAACTGCGGAAAAACATCAATATTTAATCTGGCCAGCAATTCACGGGAGCATACCGGCAATTATGCCGGGGTAACCGTTGACTCTAAAATAGCTGAAATACAAATAGATAACCGGATATTTCAGCTGACTGACCTTCCGGGAACCTATTCGCTCAGCACGTATAGTCCGGATGAAATGTTTGTGCGTGACCAGCTATTGCTGGAACACCCGGATGTCGCGATAAATGTGATTGATTCCTCAAACCTGGAGCGGAATCTATACCTGACCACCCAGTTGATCGACATGGACATCCCTCTGGTCATTGCACTCAATATGTATGATGAACTCGGAAACAGCGGGGACCAACTTGACCATCAACTTCTGGCAAAAATGCTTGGAATACCCGTGGTTCCAACAGTTGGGATAAAAGGAACCGGTATTCCGCAGCTGTTTACCAAAGTGGTTGAAGTGATGGAGGGCAAGGAAAAGATCACCCGTCACATCCATATTCCCTATGATCCTGAAATTGAAATCAGCATAAAAAAGATACAGAATAAAATCTGGGCTTCGCCTGATTTCTCCGATCGTTTTTCAAGCCGTTACCTCGCAATTAAACTTCTCGAAGGCAATCAGGAAATCCTGAAATCAGTAAACGGAGTTAAGGCTACCGAGGAACTCGTGCAACTGGCAGAAAAAGAAATCAAACGAATTGAGAACTTTTACAAGCGGGATGTGGAAAGTCTCCTGACGGATTCCAGATATGGCTTCATTTCCGGGGCATTGCGTGAAACCCTGAAAAAGAAAACGATTGCGGCTGACGAAAGAACACCAACGTCCAGAATTGATAGCATTCTAACGCACAAATGGTTAGGATTTCCAATTTTCCTTATATTCCTCTGGATCATGTTTCAATCGACCTTTAATCTCGGGAAATATCCGGTTGAGGGGATTGAAATGCTTGTCCAGGCTCTATCCGGTTGGCTTCATATGCTGATTCCGGCCGGCATTATACGTGATTTTCTGATTGACGGGATCATCGGCGGCGTTGGTGGGGTTATTATTTTCCTACCTAATATACTGATTCTGTTCCTGTTCATCTCCTTTATGGAGGATACCGGCTATATGGCGAGGGTTGCATTTATTATGGACAAGCTGATGCACCTGATTGGTTTGCACGGAAAATCCTTTATTCCCCTCATCATGGGTTTCGGATGCAATGTACCAGCCATCATGGCTACGCGTACCATTGAGAATCGCGGCGACCGGCTTATGACGATGCTGATCATACCCCTTATGTCATGCAGTGCCCGTTTACCGGTTTATATCCTGATTGCCGGGGTTATCTTTCCCGGACAGGCAGCCAATGTAATTTTCGGGCTCTACCTGGTTGGCATTGTTCTTTCCATTTTCATGGCACTGATTCTGCGAAACACCCTGTTCCGTCATCAGGAGGCTCCTTTTGTGATGGAACTGCCACCTTACCGGAATCCCAGCGCCAACGCAATTGTTAAACACATGTGGTTCCGGAGCCGCATGTATCTCAAAAAGATGGGAGGGGTAATCCTGATAGCCTCCATGATCATCTGGGCGTTGGGATATTTCCCGAGAACCTCTGAAAATAAGACAATACAACTGGAAAATTCCGCGATCGGATATATTGGACATGCCGTTCAACCGGTGCTGGCTCCGCTTGGTTTTGACTGGAAAATGTCGGTGGCCGTGCTGTCCGGAATTGTCGCCAAAGAAGTGGTTGTCAGTACTATCGGAGTATTATACCAGGATGGTGATCCTGATGCCACCATTCAGGACAGAATGATGAAATCGAAACATACGGAAGGCCGTCTCACCGGTCAGGATGTTTTTACCATGCGGGCCGGACTGGCATTCATGCTGTTTGTGCTCATCTATGTCCCCTGCATAGCGGTTCTGGCGGCGATTCGAAAGGAATCGGGACAATGGAAATGGACAGCCCTGATGGTAGGATATATGACTATTCTGGCCTGGATTGTAGCCAAGGCCGGATATTTAATAGCCGGTTTGTTCTGATTCCCGACTTAACGCCCGGCAAGAGCTTCCTGATAATACTTCATTGCTTCAGGCAAATTAGCTTTCAAAGCAGCGATGCGGGTGGCATCCAATGGATGTGTACTTAACCATACCGGCATTTTCGGACCCTTACTTGCATTTGCCATACGTTCCCAGAAAGCAACAGCAGCGTTCGGATCATATCTGGACATAGCCATTAATATCAAACCGAGACGATCCGCTTCATTTTCATGCAGCCTGGAGTAAGGCAAAACAAAACCGATCTGTGAACCAATCCCATAAGCCATTTCATATATCTGCCGGGTTTGCTGTGGCTGGGTTTCAACGGCTTTTTGCAGAGCTATTCCGCCAAGTTGCTGAACCAGGCCCTGGCTCATTCTCTCATTTCCATGATTTGCCATAGCATGGGCAATTTCATGTCCCATAACCACCGCAATCCCGGTTTCATTTTGGCACATTGGCAGTATACCTTCATATACAACTACTTTCCCGCCAGGCATGCACCAGGCATTTGGGGTAGTATCGGCAACCAGATTAAATTCCCATTGGTAATTCGCCACCTCTGCGGATAACCCGTTTTTAACCAGAAAACGATTCACTGAGGCTGCAATGCGTGAACCGGCAACCTGAACCATCTGGGTTGATCTCTGATCTTTTGACAGCTTATTCTCCTTCATAAATGCCTGATAATTGGTCAGGCTCATTTGAAGAATCGTAGATTGAGGCAGCAGATTGATCTGCTTGCGGCCAATAATTGGAACGGTTGAGCAGGAGCTGAGCAATATAGAACTTAAAGCAATAATTGTCAGACTTTTAATAATTGTTTTCATATTGTAGTATAATAAACGAATATACAAAAAAAAAGACGGGTGCCCGTCTTTTTTGTAAATACCTTATCGGTTGAATCGGGGAGTCGGTCTCCTCGGCCCCTCGGCAGGACCTTCGGCACGGGGACGCGCCTTTTTGACAACGATCCGGCTGCCTTTGAAATCAGTTTCGTTTAACTCATCGATTGCAGCCTGAGCTTCACGATCGTCAGACATCTCCACGAAACCAAAACCTTTTGACTGGTTAGTATCACGGTCAATGATCACTTTAGCCGAATCCACGCGGCCGTAAGTTTCAAAAAGCCCTTGAAGGTCTTCACCTTGTGTGTCAGAGCTTAATTTTGCAACAAAAATGTTCATAGTAAAGGAAAAATAGGGTTAATGATAAATTGATAAACAAAGATTATGTTTTTTTGATTAATAACCATATCAATGTTAATTTATTGGATTAAAGTTTTTTACGGCAATAAAGTGCTTCCGGCACATCGGATTGGCATGGTTCCTTGCTGAAGGTTTATTTTTATCTTCGCCCTATGCCCCGGTACGACAAAAATAAAACTCTAACCCTGAGTGATGCCATCAAGGTTACACGGCCAACGGCCTTTATGGTGATGGCCAAACCCATCGGCCCGGTTTGTAACCTTAATTGCACCTATTGCTACTATCTCGAAAAAGAAAAGCTGTATGCTGATCATGGCAGCTTTAAAATGACTGATGAGGTACTGGAAAGCTATATAAAACAACTTATTGAAGCCCAGCAAGTTCCGGTTGTAACATTTACCTGGCAGGGGGGTGAGCCTACCCTGCTTGGACTGGATTTCTTTGTTAAGGCGGTTGCGTTGCAGGAGAAATACCGGGGAAGCAAAAAAATAGAGAATGCTTTCCAGACCAACGGGACGCGTTTAACCGAGGAGTGGTGC
Organism: uncultured Bacteroidota bacterium; assembly: GCA_942493265.1. Lineage (GTDB taxonomy): Bacteria > Bacteroidota > Bacteroidia > Bacteroidales > UBA12481 > UBA12481. Next base: position 3,182,293 of record OW818688.1, on the reverse strand, counting down.
CGGTTTTTTAAAAAGCATAATTTCCTGGTCGGGATATCCATCGACGGTCCGGCTGAGTTTCATGATAAATACCGGAAGTCCAAATCGGGCCATTCAACCCATCAGGAAGTCATGCGAGGAATACGCCTTTTGAAAAGGTTTCAGGTTGAGTTCAACACCCTCTCGGTAATCAATGATGCCAATGTTTTAAAACCATTGGAGGTATACCGGTTCCTCAAAAAGATAGGAAGCGGATATATCCAGTTCATTCCGATCGTTGAAAGGCGCTCGGAAAGCTCCCCGTCCGACGGGCTCACGCTCGTTCATCCCGGATATGACGGGCCTGCCAAACCGACCGACTGGTCGATCCGGGCCAGGCAATTCGGTAAATTCATGACAACCATTTTCGATGAATGGGTAAAAAATGATGTAGGAAAAGTATTTGTGCAACTCTTTGATGTTACCCTGGCTAACTGGGTAGGCGCATCCCCCGGCCTCTGCGTTTTTGCAGAAACCTGCGGAGAAGCATCTGTGATGGAGCATAACGGGGATCTCTATTCCTGTGATCACTTTGTATATCCGGAGTTTTTGCTGGGCAATATTCTTGATACCCCGATGGGAGAGATGATGGCCTCCGGCCGCCAGATACAATTCGGCAAAGACAAGCGTGATACCCTGCCCCGCCAGTGCCTGATGTGCGAAGTCCGCTTTGCCTGTCATGGTGGCTGCCCGAAAAGCCGCATTGCCAATACTGATGATGGTCTGCCCGGATTGAACTGGCTGTGTGAGGGCTACAAATCCTTCTTTACGCATGTTAAACCCCATATGGATTTCATGGCAAACGAACTCGCACATGAGCGACCGCCTTCAAACATCATGAAATCAACATTTTAACCCGATCCATACACCGCAACACCATGGATTTTAAACTGATATCTGATTTTGAACCTACCGGTGACCAGCCCGAAGCCATCCGTCAGCTGACTGATGGATTAAATAGTTCAATCCCCTATCAAACCTTGCTTGGCGTAACTGGTTCCGGAAAAACCTTTACCATAGCCAATGTCATCCAGCAGGTTAACCGCCCTACCCTGGTATTAAGCCATAATAAAACCCTGGCTGCACAGCTCTACTCTGAATTTAAAGCGTTTTTCCCGGACAATGCCGTGGAGTTTTTTATTTCCTACTACGATTATTACCAGCCTGAGGCCTATCTGCCGATAAGCGATACCTATATCGAGAAGGATCTGGCCATCAACGACGAGATCGAAAAACTACGGTTAAGTGCCACCTCCTCTCTGCTTTCAGGCAGGAGGGATGTAATTATTGTTGCTTCAGTCAGTTGCATTTATGGCATCGGCAACCCGGATGATTTTCACAAGAATACCATTACCATTCAAAAAGGCCAGACCCTTTCACGGAATAAGTTCCTGAGGATGCTGGTGGACAGTTTATACAGCAGGAATGAGATCGAGTTCACCCATGGAAATTTCAGAGTCCGCGGCGACACTATAGATATTCACATCGCATACGGTGATGTGGCCTACCGGGTAGTTTTCTGGGGTGATGAGATTGAAAGTCTGGAAATTATTGATCCGATATCAGGCTATTCCAAAGAGAAGCCTGAAGCGCTGACCATTTATCCGGCAACGATTTTCGTGACCACCAAGGAGCGGATCAAAACAGCCATCCATATGATTCAGGATGATATGGTTCTGCAAACCGCCTATTTTCATGAAATAGGCAAGCATTTGGAAGCCAAGCGACTGGAAGAGCGAACGACCTTTGATCTGGAGATGATCCGCGAATTGGGACACTGTTCCGGGATCGAAAATTACTCCCGCTATTTTGATGGGCGTGAGCCGGGGACCCGGCCATTTTGCCTCCTCGACTATTTCCCCAAAGATTTCCTGATGGTGGTGGATGAGAGCCATGTAACCATTCCACAGATACGGGCGATGTACGGCGGCGACCGCTCCCGGAAGCAAAACCTGGTGGAATATGGATTCCGGCTGCCGGCTGCCATGGATAACCGTCCGCTGAAATTCGATGAGTGGGAGGCCATGTCCATGCAGACGATCTTCATGTCGGCCACCCCGGCACCCTATGAACTGGAGAAAAGTGAAGGTGTGGTTGTTGAACAGGTGATCCGCCCAACCGGACTGCCTGACCCGATCATTGTGGTGAGGCCTTCCGGTAATCAGATTGACAACCTGCTCGGGGAAATCCGCACGCGTATTAAGCTGCACGAAAGGGTTTTAGTTACCACGCTCACCAAAAGGATGGCTGAGGAACTGACAAAATATCTGAGCAAAATCAATATCAGCTGCCGCTATATCCACAGCGATGTGGAAACCCTGGAGCGGGTTGAGATTATTGCCGGACTGCGCAGCGGGGAGTTTGACGTGCTGATCGGGGTAAACCTCCTTCGTGAAGGCTTGGATCTGCCGGAAGTATCATTGGTGGCCATACTCGATGCCGACAAGGAGGGATTCCTGCGATCGGAGGTGAGTTTGACCCAGACGGCCGGTCGCGCTGCACGAAATCTGAACGGACTGGTGATCATGTATGCCGATAAGATCACGCAAAGCATGCGACGGGCGATTGATGAGACCAACCGTCGACGGGAAAAACAATTGAAGTACAATGAATTAAACGATATCACGCCTCAGCAGATCATTAAGGCCCAACGATCGGGCATAGCCGAGTTGAAAGGAAAGCCGGGCAAGAAAGCCTACTTCGACCGGGAGAAACCGGATATTGCTGCCGACCCGGTAATCAGATACATGGACAAATCCGGACTGGAGACCCTGCTGGGCCAGACAAAAGCAATGATGAAAAAAGCGGCAGCCGATCTCGACTTTATCGAGGCTGCGCGATTACGCGATGAGATGTACGCGATAGAGCGGAAAATCAAAGGATCCTGAACGGTAGGAACAGCTTATCCCAGATAAGTCTTCAGCAATTTGCTCCGCGAGGTGTGTCGCAGGCGGCGTATTGCTTTTTCCTTGATCTGACGGACGCGCTCGCGGGTGAGACCGAATTTTTCACCGATTTCCTCGAGAGTCATTTCAGAGCATCCGATGCCAAAAAATAATTTGATGATATCCTGTTCGCGTTCGGTAAGAGTAGCCAAAGCACGATCAATTTCCCTGCTAAGGGACTCATTGATAAGCGCATGATCGGCGTTCGGCGAATCATCGTTGATTAAAACATCTAGCAGTGAATTAGCTTCACCCTCAACGAATGGTGCATCTACCGAGATATGACGACCTGAAACCCTGAGTGTATCAGAAATCTTTTCAGCCGGAAGATCCAATACCACCGAAAGTTCTTCGGCAGATGGTTTTCTTTCATTTTCCTGTTCAAAACGGGAATAGGCTTTATTGATTTTATTCAGTGATCCAACCTGGTTCAGCGGAAGCCGCACAATACGGGACTGCTCGGCCAAAGCCTGAAGAATCGACTGACGAATCCACCAAACCGCGTAGGAGATGAATTTAAATCCGCGCGTTTCATCGAACTTCTCAGCTGCCTTTATCAATCCCAAATTTCCTTCGTTGATAAGATCCGGTAAACTCAAACCCTGATTCTGATATTGTTTGGCTACCGATACTACAAACCGGAGGTTGGCCTTGGTGAGTTTTTCTAATGCTTTCTGGTCACCTTTCTTGATCCGTTGTGCCAATTCAACTTCTTCTTCAACCGTAATTAGCTCTTCCTTACCAATTTCCTGCAAATATTTATCGAGCGATGCACTCTCACGATTGGTAATGGACTTGGTGATTTTTAGTTGCCTCATAGAATGAAATTCTGGAAAAAAATGTTCGCAAAGTTAGACCTTTAACGGCTAATATCCAAAAAGGTTTCAAACCTGCTTGTATAGCATAAAAAACAAGAGCTGCCGGTATAATTCCGGCAGCCCTAAGATAGTTTTATAACCTGCTATTTCCTAAAATAGTAGTCATTTTTTCCGTCGGGACCGATCCCTTCAATAAAGACCCCGCCGGTTATTCTCTCAATATAAGCCCGTACATCCTGAACATCCTGTACCTCGGCACGGTTAATATTCGTTATGATAAATCCTTCCGGAATTCCTGCAGCTTTGAATTTGCCATCATGGATTTTGGTAACCCGAACCCCGCCGGAAATTTCCAGCTTTTCAAGGTCCTTGTCACTCACTTTTTCCAGATCTGCACCCAGATAAGCCCAGAATTCAGATGATCCGACCGTTTTGGTTTCACCGGTGGGGGTTTTCAGCAAAACTGAAAACTCCTTTTCTTGACCTTTCCTGTTAACCGTTACGCTAACTTTCTCTCCGGGACGGTGAGGAGCAATCTGCTCCTGCATGTCGCCCATCGAAGTAACCTTAGCGCCATCCAGGGCAACGATCACATCACCAGACTTTAATCCGGCTTTCAGCGCTCCGCCGTCCTCAGTAAGATCAACAACAAAAACACCCTTATTGACCTTTAGATTCTCATCTTCAACATCCTTTGGAGTAACTGTCCTACCCTGAATACCAATTACCACCCGTTGAACTTCACCAAATTCAATGATATCGCTTACAGCCTTGCGGACAATAGTAACCGGAATGGCAAACGAGTAACCGGTATAAGATCCTGTCTGGGATGCGATTGCCGTATTGATGCCAATCAGTTCACCCTGAAGGTTCACCAGAGCACCTCCGCTGTTACCCGGATTTACCGCTGCATCAGTCTGAATGAAGGACTCAATGCCTGAGCGGGTCTGAGCCTGCGGCTGATTATTGGGATTGCGCCTGTCAAACGGACTATTCGGATCAGTACCAATAATCCCGACAAAACGTCCCTTTGCACTAACGATTCCTGCGGTAACCGTTGAGGTCAGATTAAACGGATTTCCGACTGCCAATACCCAGTCGCCAACCTGCAGCTCATTCGAATTACCGAATGTAAGATACTGGAGGTCATCACCTTTTACCTTAATTACCGCAATATCTGTTTGCGGATCCCGTCCAACTACCGTGGCTTTTAAAACCCGGCCGTCATTCAGGGTAACCTCAATGGTATTGGATCCGTCGATCACATGATTATTTGTGACGATATGTCCCTCAGCATCAATGATTACGCCGGATCCATATCCGGTCCGCTCCTGATTGAAGGTACGGGGATTGCCAAAAAACCAATCCTGGATATTGTCATATCCATACTGTTTTATCTGACTCACTGTTTTCACATGAACTACCGCATGCACCGATTTTTCGGCTGCAAGCCTGAAATCAGGAGCCGCAAAGGTCGAGGCTGGCAAACCTGTATATTGTACCGGGGATTGCTCACCTTTTTGTACAATGACCGTTTTCGAATGATCAAAGCGGGAATAAACTGCTATTCCGATCAAACTGCCGACTATTGCAATCAGCAGGGTTCCAAAGATTCTTTTTGCGTTCATAGTATACAATTTTGTATTCCAGACTAATTTTTATTCACTTTACATGTTTTCAAAAAGTATGCCCTTTGTGGTGTAAAACGTTCGGATAGGGTCAAGAGTTGCACAGGAGCAGTGAAGTTTAACAAAACTTAAATCAACGGGGTTATTTCCTTAACAGATGTTAACAGTATGAGCACTATATATTTCCAGAAATGGCAGGGAGCCGGTAACGATTTTATCATTATCGACAACCGGAACAACCAGGTTGGTTCCCTTAATCCAATGATTATTAATAAATTATGCGACCGTCATTTTGGCATAGGTGCCGACGGGCTGATGCTTGTTGTGGCAACCTCCGGTTATGATTTTGAAATGGTCTATTATAATTCTGACGGCTATCCGGCTGAGATGTGCGGAAACGGTGGTCGCTGCATTGCTGCGATGGCTTCACAATCAGGCATATTCACCCAAAAGACAACGTTTCTCACTACCGACGGTCCTCATGAAGCCGAAGTAGTCAGCGAGGGTATTATCCGCCTTAAAATGACTGACATCAGCAATATACAAAGGGTCACTCTTCCAAAGCTATCACCTTCCATTCCGGAAACAGGGGTATTTTTAAACACGGGAGTACCTCATCTGGTGGTATTTGCTGATGACCTAACTGCCGTTAATGTGGATGCAGCCGGAAGAACGCTGCGCTATCTGGCACAATTTTCTCCGGCCGGCACCAATGTTAATTTCGTTAAGGAAGAAGGGTCCACTTTATCGGTCCGCACTTACGAACGCGGTGTTGAAGGTGAAACCCTGGCCTGCGGAACGGGAAATGTTGCTGCGGCGATTGCTGCAGAATGGATTACGGATCGCGGACTTTCCGCATACGATTGCATTGCAGTGGGCGGCAGGTTAAAAGTATCGTTTAACCGACAGGGAACAACCTCGTTTACAGGAGTATGGCTCGAAGGACCAGCAGTGAAGGTATTCGATGGGAGTTTCGAGCTGGGAGAGTAGAAATACCACGGAGACACGGAGAGCACGGTGGAGCACAGAGATTTTTTATAAATCTTCTCTGTGTTTCTCCGTGCTCTCCATGTCTCCGTGGTTATTCCCTATGCGTCGATCTTCGCGTACTTGGCATTCTTTTCGATGAACTCCCGGCGAGGAGCTACTTCATCTCCCATCAACATGGAAAACGTACGGTCGGCCGATGCAGCATTTTCAATGGTCACCTGGCGAAGGGTGCGGAATTCCGGGTTCATGGTGGTTGACCATAACTGTTCGGCATTCATCTCTCCCAAACCTTTGTAACGCTGAATGTGGACTCCTCCTTCTTTACCGCCGCCCAGCTCCAGGGTAATCGCCTCACGCTCGGCATCCGTCCAGCAGTAGCGCTCGGTTTTTCCCTTTTTAACGAGGAAAAGCGGCGGAGTGGCAATATAAACGTGGCCCTGTTCGATCAGGGAATGCAGATACCTGAAGAAGAAAGTCAGGATCAGCGTGGTGATATGGCTTCCGTCGACGTCGGCATCAGTCATGATAATAATCTTATGATACCGTAAGCCCTGCAGATTCACTTCCATGCTGTCCTCATCGGTTCCGATGCTCACTCCGAGGGCAGTAAAAATATTCTTGATCTCCTCGCTTTCATAAATCCTGTGCTGCATGGCTTTCTCAACATTGAGAATTTTACCCCTCAATGGCAATATTGCCTGAAACTGGCGATCGCGGCCCTGTTTTGCCGTACCACCTGCGGAATCACCCTCGACGAGATAAAGCTCGCAGGTTGTAGGATCATTATTGGAACAGTCGGCCAGCTTTCCGGGCAATCCCGATCCGCTCAGCACATTCTTGCGCTGCACCAGCTCACGGGCTTTACGCGCAGCGTGACGCGCTGTAGCGGCAAGAATAACCTTGTTAACAATGGCGCGGGCCTCTTTCGGATGCTCCTCGAGATAATTCTTCAGCATTTCGCTGATCGCCTGATCAACCGCCAGTGCCACCTCACTGTTACCGAGCTTGGTTTTGGTCTGGCCCTCAAATTGCGGCTCCTGAACCTTAACCGATAAAATAGCGGTAAGTCCTTCCCTGAAATCATCTCCGCTGATGTCGAACTTCAGTTTGGCAAGCATTCCCGATTCGTCGGCAAATCTCTTCAGCGTGCGGGTTAATCCCCTGCGGAATCCCAGAAGATGAGTACCCCCTTCTATCGTATTGATATTATTGACATAGGAATGCACATGTTCATTGAAGGTGGTGTTGTACTGCATGGCAATCTCAACAGGAATATCTCCTTTGTCCGTTTCAATGCAGATCACTTCGTCGATCAGCTTTTCACGGCCTTCATCTACATAGGCAACAAATTCCTTTAACCCCTCTGTGGAATAAAACTCCTCAAACAGAAAGGATCCATCGTCAAGAACAACACGTTCATCCGTCATGGTCAGGCGGATTTTCTTGTTCAGGTAGGCAAGTTCCCTTAAACGTTCGGTCAGTATCTCCGTTTTATATTCCGTTGTGGTGAAAATTTCCGAATCAGGAAGAAAATGAATGGTGGTACCATTTTTTTCAGAAGTCCCCACAACCGAAACCGGTCCCTGGGGAATTCCTTTTTTGTAAATCTGCTGGTATATCTTGCCGTCGCGGTGAATTTCAGCCGTGAGGAGCATTGACAGTGCATTCACGCAGGAAACCCCTACCCCGTGCAAACCGCCGGATACCTTATAACTTTCCTTATTGAATTTACCGCCTGCATGCAATACGGTCATTACTACTTCCAGTGCCGACTTGTTTTCTTTTTCATGAAGGTCAACCGGAATTCCCCTCCCGTCATCGATAACCGTAATACTGTTGTCGGGGTGAATAATCAGGTTGATATTCTTGCAATACCCGGCCAGTGCTTCATCGATGGAATTATCTACCACCTCATATACCAAATGGTGCAATCCGCGTTCCGATATATCCCCTATATACATCGCGGGACGTTTCCGTACCGCCTCTAATCCTTCTAAAACCTGAATACTGTCCGCTGAATAGTCATTACCATTTGATTTGATAGGTAAGTCGCTCATATTGTGATATTTATATACAAAAACAATTGCTCTGAAAAAATCAGACAAAGATAGTAAAAAGGTGGGATTTTAAGCTAAAAAATCCAGGACAATCCGGCAATAAAATTGATCCTTTGCATGGGATAATTCTGCCAGATAAAATACTTGTCGGATATCAGATTGTTAACCTGCGCAAATGCCGACATCCAGGAGGTTATGCGATATTCGGCGGCAAGGTTTACGTCAACCAGGGCGTCCACTGTCAGGACTTTCTTTGCCGTCGGATCGGTGTCCGCATTCGGCACGCTGTATTTTCCAAAAACAAAAACATCAGCTTTAACAACCAGTTTTTTCTTCCATGCATAACGGGTGGTAAAATTCAGGTCCCAGCCCGGCTTGTGCCAGGGAGCCGCCAGCGAATCCAGGTTATACTGATAATAATTGCCTTTCAGGATGAACGAGAGGTTATCGCTCTGCCGAAGGGATACTTCACCCCCCGTTTTCAGGATACTCCCGTTATCATATACTGCACTGAACTTGTTTCTGAGAGGAGAGGTTGCATCCGGCACAAAGAAGAGCAGGTCCCTGGCATCTTCCCAGGAAACGGCCAGATTGAAAGCCACCGCCGGCGCTATCCGTCCCCGTAATCCACCATAAGCTATAAAGCGGTGATTGGTTGGCCTGATGTCCGGACTATTCACCAGATAAGGATTCTCCCGTGTGATCGACCGGTACGTATGATTCTCGTAATACCCGTTCAAACCGAAATAGGGAACCAGTAAATTGGTAATATTGATTTCAACATTCAACCTCGGATAAAAAAGAAACTTTTCCGCATTCCGGTCCATCGCAACTTTTGGACCTCCCATGAGCTTAATGAATTTCCAGTCAAATCCGATCCATGGATCCAGTCGGGCAACTATATAACTAAGTGTATCAGGCTGATGCGTGCGGTTAACATAATCTGCACCCAGCTCGCCGCCTAACGTGAATTTATCAAACTCCTTCGACAGTGCTGCGTCGAGTTTTCCCTGGTGCTCCGGTTTAAGGCTGTCGCGCAAAAGAACATCATATCCCCCGTCAATCTGGTGCATCATAAAATCATACCCGCCATCAATCCTGTACTGCCATCCGTCGCTGCTTTTCTGGTTGGATTTCATCGACATTTTGGTGCCCAGAATGACAAACTGCTGAAATGGAACGGAATCCTTTTGTGTTACCCTTAAATTCAAAGGGGTGACAAGAGCCCCGTCTTTTAGGGAATCAGTGCTGTATCCGTACAGATAATGATGGTCCTCAGAAAAATAAGCATCGGCGGAAAAAGTTGATTTTGCAAAGAAGCTCTGACCGTACAGCCGTACCCTGCTGTCCCCGTAACCGGCATATATCTTCCTCTCATCGGCCATTTTCACAAATCCCTGTGATGACAAATGACTGGCATCCACACCCAGGCTCATCTTCTGATTCCGGAGCGTGTTCAGCGATAATTTTGCCATCGGAGTCCAGTAATTGCCAAAACCCGCAGTTATCTGCGAGGGCTTCAGGTCGGCACGAGGCATTGGTTTGTAATCGGTGGCTTCCAGATCCCTTAATCTCAGGAGCGGGTTGATCCGGTTTGCCTGTATGAAATAATCAAAATGGGTGGGAACCTGAACAGTGTCATCCAGTTTCGGGATAAAACGTGTTTTAAAGGCATCGCCGATAGTCGGACTGTATGGCCTGACCACACTGACTTCCTTATTCATTCCCTCCTGGGCGGTAAGCACTGGATTCACGGTAAGCAGTAACAGGAATGCAGCGCCGATTTTAGCTAACCCATCAAATCCAAAATTCTTTCGTGTCATGTTTACTATTTTTCTTGGTTTTGGGTGTCGATCCATTTGAGTTTTTCATCTACAGCCGTCATGATACCGTCATCCTGACGCGTATAGTTTTCTTTCAGAATCTGAAGCGTTGCCTTGGCCTGGAACAGATCACCGCGCTTCAGGTATATTTCCGACCACAAAATATAGCCTTTTGCCAGCCAATACTGATGGGTGGTGTTAAGGTCAAGGAATTCGAGTATCTCTTTCTCAGCCTGATCAACCTGCCCTTTACGGAACATGATGTCGGCAATGAGATATTTCGATTCGGCTCCCTCCACATTTTTTACATCCCGGGCCACCACTCTGAGAATTTCAAGGGCTTTTTCCTGATCACCGGTTTCCATGTATGCCTTGCCAAGCTTGTAGGATGCCTCCCTTACAATCTCTTCCGGAACCTTATCTGCACTTAATACTGCGGGTGCCGACTGTATGACCATTGCATAATCCTTTTGCATGAAAGCACATCTCATAATGCCGATCCTGGCATCCAGGATATTGGCGGGAACCTCCGCCTGCTGCAGCAGCTGCTGATAGAGAACCATGGCGCGTTCAAAGTTCGACTGCTGGTAATTGATCTCTCCGGTGCGGGCAAGTGCCACTTCCGAAAATTCATTTTTACCCCTTGCCAGAATATAGGAATAGGAGCTGAGCGCTTTGTCGAGCTCATTTGCACGATAGTGGCAGTCACCTATATAAAACCATGCATTCAGGACAAAATGCCCCTGTGGGAAACGAGCAATATAACCTTCCAGGTTTTTCATCGCCTTGTCACAATTTCCCTGCATGTATAAATTCTCGGCTGCCTGGTATATCAGACTGTCCTGCTGGGTGAGGGAAATATCTGTGGTTCTGCCGGTTGATTGCACATAAGTTAGATATTCATCTACCTGATTATCATCAATATAAATATTCCTGATCCCATTAAGTGCATCAACAGCTTCCTGGGTATCTGGCCATGTGGATATCACCTTTTTGTACATTTCCATCGATTCGCCATTCCGGTTGGTGTTGTAATAGATCAATCCAAGCTGCACATATGATTTCCTCACATAGGAGCTGTTCGGATATCTGGCAATCAGATCTTTAAAGGTTTGAATGGCATCCAATGGCTGCTCGAGGTCGTTATACGAGCGCCCTATTTCATACATGGCATCATCGGTATAGGGCGATTTCGGATAATCTTTCAGCAGCCTGTTCAGGACCTCGATTTTCTGTGCCGATTTCTGCACCAGCCCAAGTGAAAATCCTTTCTGAAAAATTGCATAACCGGCATCTTCCGTGCGCAGACTAACTGCTTTGTCGTAATATTCTATTGCCTGCCAGTAGGTTCGGCCCATGAAATAGCAATCACCAATACGGTTATAGGCATCAGCTACGAGCTTATCCTGCTTTTTCGCGCCAGCTGTAAAACGACGGAACCAGTTGGCCGATTCGGTGTAATTCTGCTCATTGAAATAGGAATATCCCAAACCGTATTGGGCCAGCTGATATTCAGGCAGCCTGTTGGATCCGGGCGAATCCAGAAACCGGTTATAACTTTCGGCAGCCTTGTCATATCCCTTGATATTATACCAGGCTTCACCCTGCCAGTAATAGCTGAGGGCCCGGATCGTATTGTCATAAGTTCCGTACTCCAGCGATCGGTCGAACAGATCAATGGCTTCGCGGTATTTCAGATTATTAAATAGCTCAAGGGCACGGTAATAGGCAATCCGCTGATAGGCTTTCTTAACTTCCGGGTTCTTATTTTTTATTTTATCCAATGCCACCAGCGCCTCCTGGTAATTACGGGTATTCATGAATACCTTCACCATATAATCATATACCTCATCCTGATATTTGGAATCCGGGAACGTATTCAGAAACTCCTCAAATGCGCGCAGGGTTTCGCCCGAAATGGAAAGGTCGAAATTCAGTTTGGCATAATTGAGCAGAGCTTCCTCCTGCAGGGTTTTGTCGAGAGTAAGAGAAGCTGCTTTGCGGAAGGCCGACCGTGCTTTGAGCTTATCATTCATATTGACAAGAATTCCGCCAAGCAGGTGATTTGAGGATTGTGTAAGCAGGTCATTGGCATCAGTGATCAGCTCCAGTTCCTTTACCGCTGCCGGATTCTGATGGTTCATATAATAGGCATAACCCAGGGCATAATGCTCATCTCGTGACATGCTTTTTGTGCCCTTTTTGTACTGTTCCAGATAGGGAATCGCCTCAGCAAATCGGTTTAATCTGAAATAGGAATCCCCCAGTATGCGTGCCATTTCAATCTGCTGATCAGGCTTTGCATTCCGGATCAGCTGAGTGGCCAGCGCAATTACTTCATCAAATTTTTCCTGTGCATAATAGATCTGAGCGATATAATACCGTGCAGAGTTTCCGAATTCCTTACTGTTCTGGAGACTCAGAAAACCCTCAAGGGCTTTGTCGTAATCTTTGTCCTGAAAAACCGTACAGTAATAATAATAGGTAGCTGCATCCCTGAACTCCCCATTGGTTTTCATAACCTCCTGAAAAAGCGGCTGTGCCTTCTTGTAAGCCTTTTCGATAAAGTAGCAGTACCCGGAATAAAACTGATATTCAGGATGATATTCCGCTGAAAGCTTTTGAACTTTCACCTGCTGCAGCCAGCCAGCAGCGCGTTTAAATTTTTTATTAACAAAAAGGACCTTGCCCATCTCGAATCGTGCCTGATTGGCTTTGGAACTTTCAGGATACTTTTCCAGAAAGGTTTCCACCAGGGCTTCGCCATTATTGTGGTCAAGCCTGATGGCACACATGGCCTGATAAAACGAAGCATCTGCCCGTGAAGTGGCCTCCTGACCTTCCGTTCTGCGGAGGTACTCGGTAAATCTGAGCTGTGCGGCTCCGAATTGTGCCTTATGAAATAGTTCCAATCCTTCCTTGAGATCGGCATCCTGATCACGGTAAATAGATGATTGCTGGGCCTGTAGCGAACCATTGAGCAGGATAAGCAGGAAAATTGGAACCAGGACTAGTGGATATCGATTCATATCTTGTTGTGTTTCGTCTGTTGAGAATAACTTCAATTCACCGGTTTTATTTTTACTTTAGCAAAGATAAAATCTCTACTAACATGGAATCCGTTATCGACCTACAACATGCGTCGGTTTATCAACAGATGAATCTCGTTCTGGATAATGTATCGCTTCAGGTGAATTCCGGCGAATTCGTCTATCTCATCGGCAAAGTCGGTACGGGTAAAACCAGCCTGCTTAAAACACTATATGCAGAACTGCCTTTACGAGATGGAAAAGGATATATTGCCGGATACGACCTGAAGAAAATCAAGCACAGGGAAATCCCAAAGCTTCGAAGGAAAATCGGCATGGTGTTTCAGGATTTTCAACTTCTTGATGACCGCAGCGTTTATCAGAACCTGGCCTTTGTTCTCGGCGCTACCGGTTGGAAAGACAAGATAGCCATCAAAAGAAGAATCTCGGAAGTTCTTGATCATGTGGATCTTCACTATAAGGATGATAAGCATCCGCATCAGCTTTCAGGCGGCGAACAGCAGCGTGTGGTGATTGCCCGGGCACTGCTCAACGATCCCGAAATCATTTTGGCTGATGAACCCACCGGCAACCTGGATCCGGATACCAGCGAAGAGCTGATGAGGCTCCTGATCAATATTTCACGCAGCGGAAGGGCCATTCTGATGGCTACGCACGATTACAATATGATCCGGAAATTCCCATTCAGAACGGTCAGATGTGAAAGCGGGAGGCTTGATCCCGTTACCCCATCAACTAATTATCTCGATTTTGAGAAAGTTATGAGGTCCTGATCCTTTAGAACGCAAACACAAAGATATTTCTTATGAAACGGATTCTGATAGTTGGTATGGTTCTGCTGTGCGGTGCAGGCATGGTTCTGATTTTATCTGACAAAAACAAAAAAGCTCCAACTGATAAGTTTGCACCTTCCGACTGGTTTTTCCGCCAGCGGGCCTTCCCCAGGGGTGAGATCCCTACCTCCGATTATTACCGGGCGATGAAGCAGGTGCATGAACTTGCTGCAACCAGCCTGAAAACCGGGCAGAACACCTGGGAACTGGCCGGCCCTGTCAATATTGGCGGGCGGATTCAGGATATCGAAATGCCCCGAAAGGATAAAACCATCATGTACGTTGGCGCTGCTTCCGGAGGAATCTTCAAATCAACCGATACCGGCCGCTCCTGGACCCCAATCTTCGACCATGCCCTTACCCAGTCCATCGGCGATATTGACCTATTCAGGGGAGATGAAAAAATCATCTGGGTGGGTACCGGCGAACCTAATGCCGGTGGCGGGTCCATCAATTATGACGGACACGGCGTTTATAAAAGCAATGATGCCGGTGCATCTTTCACACCTGCCGGCCTTGAAAATTCAGGCTCAATCGGACGGGTACAGATCCATCCGACCAATCCGGATATCGTATTTGTTGCCGCCATGGGACACCTTTTCGGTGAAAATCCCGAAAGAGGAATTTTTCGTACGAAAAACGGCGGAACCACCTGGGAAAATGTGCTGTACATTTCCGATTCCACAGGCGGAATTGATTTGTGCATTAATCCGGTGAACCCATCTATTATCTATGCGGCACTCTGGGAAAGAAACCGCCGCCAGGATTATCGGAATTACGGTGGAACCACCGGAGGAATTTTCCGCTCAAGTGATGGCGGGGATACATGGACCAAACTGACGAACGGATTGCCTGGAGGAGAATTAGGCCGAATCGGCATAGATATCTGCGACTCGAATCCACAGGTTTTATATGCTGCCATATCGAACAGCGGCGGCTACCTAAAAGGGATATATAAAACAACCGACGGAGGCGACCACTGGTCGAGGACCGGCGCTGAGATTGAACCGACCAACAACAGCCAGTGGTGGTACTGTATTGTGAATGTCGATCCTTCAAATCCGGATATTGTATTCTTTTCAGGTCTGCGGGTTTTTAAAACCACCGATGGAGGAGCTCACTGGTCGGGCTCATTCAATAATGCCCATGTTGATATGCATGGGGTTTTCATCCATCCTCAGGAATCAGCCTTCACCATTCTTGGCGGTGATGGCGGAATCGATATGTCGTCGAACGGAGGATCCACCTATACCCATGTGCTTACTTTACCCATTACCCAGTTCTATACCTGTGAGATTGATAATTTGCAGCCGCACCGGCTGTACGGCGGAACACAGGACAACGGTACTTTGCGGACCCAGTCAGGTTCACCTTCCGGCTGGTCCAGCATATACGGTGGAGATGGCTTCTATGTAAAAATCGATCCTACTGACAATAAATATGTATATGCGGAATCGCAATTCGGTGGTTTTGGACGGTCGATTAATGGCGGCTCCAGTTTTACCAATGGGAAAAGCGGGATCGGAAGCGAAATCACCAACTGGCGCACTCCATTTATACTTGACCCCAAAACTCCGTCAATCCTCTATCTGGGAACAAAAAAGGTATATAAATCAACCAATCGGGCTGTGAGCTGGACCGCTATTTCGGGCGATCTGACCAATGGCACGGGTCCCGATGATCGCTGGGGTACCATTTACGCCCTTGCAGCTTCCCCTGTTAACAGCAAGATTATTTATGCCGGAACTGACGATGGCAATGTATGGAATACCCTCAACGGAGGAACTTCGTGGAACAGGATTGACGCCACCTTGCCGGAGCGATGGGTTACATCGGTTACCACTGACCCGTTTGATGAGGCTACTGCCTATGTAACTTTTTCAGGGTACCGCTGGGATTCTTATGACTCGCATGTATTCAGGACCGTAAATAACGGGCTCAACTGGGAAGATATCGGCAATGGACTGCCTGATATGCCTGCAAATGATTTTCTGGTAGATCCGGAAATACCGGGCACCTACTATCTTGCTACAGACGGTGGAGTTTTTATTTCACGGAATGCAGGTTTAAACTGGGAAATATACGGTTCCGGCATACCCATTGTTCCCGTTCTGGATTTAGCCATCCACAATTCTTCCCGAACCCTGGTAGCCGCAACCTTTGGAAGGTCGATGTACACAACCAGCCTGGTAAGTGGAACCGGAACCGGTGACTTAGCGGTATCGAAATCTGAAATAAAAATATATCCGAATCCGGTAACTGATCAGGCCACGATCAGTTTTTCCCTGGACCAAACGGATCATGCACGTCTGGTCATTCTGGATATCAGGGGAACCCTGGTCAGGGATCTGACTGCGAGTCTTCGTCAGGGTGAGAACAAAATAATCTGGGATGGCAGGACGGATGCGGGATCCCGGATTGCAGGCGGAACTTGTTTCATCAGGCTGATCTCCGGAGGCAGGTCCTGGAGCCGGCAGGTTCAGGTGGTCAGATGATCCGTTTGAACCGGAAAGATTTGGCGGAGAACCGCTTCTTCTGCTTCCCAGGTGTAGTCCGGAGCACACATCAAAGCGCGATCATGCCAGGTCTTCAATAATTCCGGGTTATGCAGCATCGATTGAATGGTATGGCTAAGATATTCCGCATCAAATTGGCTGATGACTTTACCAAAACCAACCTGATCCACAACTTTCCGGATCTCAGGCAAATCAGAAGCAATCACCGGCAGGCCGGCCTGCAGGTAATCAAAGAGTTTATTCGGAAGTGCATAGTGGTAATTCAGCCCGATGTCCTGCTCAATACTCATGCCCAGTGAAGCCTGCCGGGTATACCACAACAAACGGTCAAAAGGAACCATGCCGGCAAAATAAACCCTCTGGTCCAGGTCCAGACTGCTCACCAGAGCTTCCAGCTGTTTCCTCACATCACCATCACCGGCAATCAGGAGGTGAAATTCGGGCATAAGCGACATGGCCCTGATCATTTCTTCCAGTCCCCTGCCAATATTGACGGCTCCCTGATATAGGATGATTGGACGGCTGTTGAATCCCTCTGGCAGGTAACCCGGAACCGGTTGGGGGCGAACGGCATTGGGAACATTCCGGACAACCTTTACAGGAACGCCGTATTTTGCATGATATATATCTGCTATTGAAGCATTTACCGTATAAACTGAAGTCAGGCGGGGAAAAATAGCGGATTCCAGAGACTTCCAGATTTTCCGGACCTGTGGCCGGTGAACCAGCTCCGGTACCTCCGTAAAATACTCATGTGAATCATACACGATATTCTTTCTGCGGATTTTCCCCGCGAGGTATATAGCAGCAAGGGTATCCAGATCGTTGGCCAGAAAGATATCGGCCTTGACAAAGACCATATAAACAAACAGCCTGATATTAAACGTGATATAAAACAGTGGTCCCTTTTTGAACCACATCCGGAATCTTCTGCAAGCATAGGGTCGGGAAACCGGCAGCGACTGCGGCAGCAACCGGCCGGCCAAAACCGGCTCATACCCAAACTTCATCAGGCTCATGGCAACTTTATGAATCCGCTGGTCACCGGTAAGGTCATTCGTCACCGCCAGTATTACCCGCTTCTTCATATAATCTCCGTGCTCCTCCATGTTCTCCGTATCTCCGTGGTATTTTTTCTTATTGTAACAATAAAACGAAAAATAGCGGATTTATTATAACGAACCTATCTTTGCACCATGATAAAGATTCATCAGAATTATCCGTTAAAGCAATCCAATTCCTTTGGACTGGACTCAACAGCACAGCTTTTCATCGAAACCGACGACTCTAGTGAGCTTATCAAGGTATTGAATACCAATAAATTTGATCACTCCAACCTGCTTTTACTCGGTACTGGAAGCAATATCCTGCTGCATGCCGATTCTGTAGGAACGGTTATTCATCCGGTAAACCGTGATATTGACAGGATCGGGGAAACCAGGGACTCTGTGCTCATAAAATGCGGTGCAGGAGTGGATTGGGATGATCTGGTGGCCTGGACGGTAGACCGTGGCTTTGGTGGTCTGGAGAATCTCTCGCTGATCCCGGGTTCCGTTGGGGCAGCGCCGATACAGAACATTGGCGCCTATGGTGCGGAAGCTGGAATCTGGGTGGAATCCGTCAATGTGATCGACCTCGCAACATCACGCCAGTTTACCCTTTCGCGGGATGAATGCAAATTCGGATATCGCGACAGTATTTTTAAGGACCCCGCTCATCGCTCCTGGCTGGTTTGGGAAGTATTTTTCATTCTGGATAAAGACCCCCTGGTAAATCTTTCCTACAAGCCGCTGAAACAAGAATTTCCATCCGGCTACAAGCCCAATATCAAGGAAGTGCGAGATGCCGTGATCCGTATCCGACGCGCTAAATTACCCGATCCTGCAGAGATTGGCAATGCCGGAAGTTTCTTTAAAAACCCGGTGATCAGTGCCTGTCATGCGGGAATTTTGAGGGAATCCAATCCCGAAATGCCCAGCTATTATCATGATCCCGGAACGGTAAAAATTCCTGCCGGCTGGCTGATCGAGCAGTGCGGATGGAAAGGATACCGTGAAGGCAACGTAGGTGTTTACCCGAAACAGGCGTTGGTTTTGGTGAATTATGGCGATGCTAAAGCCCATGAATTGATTGCACTCGCAGATAAAATTGCAGAATCTGTCAAGAAAAAATTCGGAGTCAAACTCGAATGTGAAGTGCGGATAATCTAGTTTTTACTGATGGCCCGCTGGTATTTCCGGGCATTAACCAGATGTTCGCTGTATGATCGGGCAAATACCGAATAGCCGCTGAAATCTTCCTTCGCACAGAAATACAGATAGTCATGCTTCTGATAATTCAGGCATGCATCAATCGCCTGTATGGAAGGTATGCGGATGGGCCCCGGCGGTAATCCTGCATATTTATAAGTATTGTAAGGGGAATCGATCATTAAATGAGAATGCATCACCCGCCTGATCGAGTAGTCGCCGAGTGCAAAAATAACGGTCGGATCGGCCTGCAGCCTGATACCCTTTTGGATCCTGTTCATGTAAACCCCTGCCACAATTGGCATGTCTTCCGTTTTATACGTCTCTTCCTGAACAATGGCAGCCAGCGACATCAGCTGAAACTTATCCAGTCCGATCTCTTTAAGCCTTTCTTCGCGGGAAGAATTCCAGAAAGCTTTAAACTCCAGATTCATCCTTTCAAGAAACTTAGCAGCATCAGTATTCCACAGAAAACGGTAAGTATTGGGTATAAACATCGCCCGCCATTGATCCGGTGTCAGTCCGAACGACTGGATAACTGCCGTATCCCGGAATGCCCTGACCAGTGATGCGGAATCCGCTTCAATCTGCTTTGAAATTACACCGGCCAACCGATCAAAGTGCCGCGTTGTTTTAAATACAAGATCCACTTCCGACTGTCGGCCCGATCGAAGAATATCCACAATCTGAGAATTCGACATCCCCTTCTTCAGCAGGTACCTTCCCGGTTTGATTCCCAATGGATACTCCTTCTTTTTAGCTACCCAGTCGAAACCCCGTTCATATTTCAGCCAGCCCGACTTTTTAAAATCCATATAAACTTGTGGATACTCAGAACCCGTTCTGACATAAAAAAACACGGAATCCTTGCCCGATTCTGTAAGGCTTGGACTGTATATCCAAGTATATAAAACACTTCCACCGGTAATCAGTAAAAGGATCACCAGGGCTCCACCGATCAGTCCACCTTGTATCAAAAGCTTTTTTTGTGGCATATCCTTATTTTAACCTGGACAGAGCCTCGGCTATGCGGTCAATGGCTTTATTAATTATTTCCTGCGAGGTTGAATAAGATATCCTGACACACCCCGGAGCCCCGAAGGCAGACCCGGAAACCAGTGCAACATGCGCATTATTAAGCAGGTACATAACCAGATCACCTTCATTGGAGATAACGCTGTCGCCAGCTGATTTTCCATAGAAGGAGGTAATATCGGGCAAAACATAAAATGCTCCGGGAGGATTATTTGTCCGGATACCTGGTATTGCCGACAATCGTTTTACCACCAGGTCGCGCCTGATTTTGAATTCAGTCACCATGTTTTCGATAACCGACTGATCGCCGAGCAATCCGGCAATTGAAGCTTTCTGTGCTATGGTGCTTGCACCCGAGGTATATTGTCCCTGCAGCTTTTGACAAGCTTTTGCCAGCCATAGCGGACCGGCCATATATCCAATGCGCCAGCCCGTCATCGCGTAGCCTTTTGAAACCCCGTTGATGATCGCCACCCGGTCCCTGATCGCTTCAAACTGGGAGATCGATTCATGCCGGCCATCATAATTGATGTATTCATAGATCTCATCCGAAATGATCAGTATCTGAGGGTGCTTCTCAAATACTTCAGCCAGCTGTGCAAGTTCGCTGCGCGTGTAAATCTCGCCGGTAGGATTGGAAGGAGAACTGAACAGAAATGCACGGGTTTTGTCCGTAATGGCCGCCTCGAGCTGGCCGGCGGTGATTTTGAAATTCTGATCGATGCCGGCATTTACCACCACGGCAGTTCCTTCAGCCATTTTGATGATCTCCGGGTAAGAAACCCAATAGGGAGCCGGAATAATCACCTCATCTCCGGGGTTAACCGTACTGAGCAGCACATTACCAATCGATTGCTTGGCTCCGTTGGAAACAACGATCTGGTCCGGCCCAAAATCCAGGTTGCTGTCGCGCTTCATCTTAGTTACAATTGCCTGACGAAGGTCAAGGTATCCCGGTACCGGCGGGTAGTGTGTGAAATTCTGCCGGATGGCTTCAATCCCGGCTTCTTTAATGTGCTCAGGGGTATTGAAATCCGGTTCACCCAAACTTAAATCTATAATATCAAATCCCTGACTCCTGAGCTCCCTGCTTTTTTGTGCCATGGCCAAAGTCTCGGATACTGACAATAGCTGCAACCGATTCGAAATCTGATCAATTTTCATTGTATAAGTCTGTGTAAAAAAAGAAATCGCTAAAGTTACTATTTTTACCTTTGCGGCTGTAAAACTAAGGCTGTTCAAATTCACCAAATAATTAAACCATGCAAGACTTTCTGGAAATTCTGAAATACACGATCCCTTCAGTGGTTGTTCTCATAACGGTAAGTGTAATGATGAAGTATTATTACAAATCCTTTGTCCGGGACCGTGACCGCGACCTGATTCTTCAGGACCGGAAAAAGATGATGCCGATGAGATTACAGGCTTATGAGCGGCTTGCATTGTTTCTCGAAAGGATTACCGTTGATTCACTGGTAGTGAGGGAACAGAGTGATGAGTTCACATCCAGGGAATTTCACCAGCATTTACTGGCTGTTATCCGCGCTGAATATGAACATAATCTCTCCCAGCAGATTTACATTTCAGGTGATGCCTGGCATGTGATCCGAACCGCCAAGGAAGGAACCCTTAACATGGTCAATAAGGCAGCCATGCATGTTAATCCCGATGGCCCGGCACTTGAGCTGAGCAAAAAAATCATCGAAATCCAGATGGAATCAGAAAATTCTCCGACTCAGGTGGCACTCGACTTCCTGCGCAATGAGGCGAGAATTATGATGGAACGCTAATCAATATCGATATAAAAGCCCATACTCATCGATAATCCCTTGTTTTTCAAAGGATTGGAATTACCGATTATGAGGTGATCTTTGTTAAGATCCTTCAGCCCATATTGATACTTGATATCCAAAACCACTCCAAGTCCCGGACGGATAGGTGTTTCAATTCCACCTCCGGCTATAATACCAAAGTCGTGCAGGTAAAGTCCATCGCGGATAGGTTCCCTTTTAACCATCTCTCCCAACCGTAATCCAGTGAAATTGGCATGCACGAGATAGCCGTAATAACCTCCAATCTGGAAGTAGAATTTACTTGCCCTGCCTAGGTTAAACCTCAGGTAGAGAGGTACATTAATATAATCAAGATTTGTCTTTACCAGGTAGGTGGAATCCTCAATCACTTTTCCGGACGAATCCCATACTTCATTGGTATACCGGTTTCCTTTGCGCTGATAGCCAAATTCCGTCATAATCTGCAGGCCATCCGTAATTTTCAGGCTGCCCACCAATCCGGTAGCTAATGTAATACGCTGGCTGGCAATCGTTTCATCAACGAATCCGGGAAATCCCATGCCCAATTTTGCACCATACGAAAACTGTGCCTGAGCAACTGATCCGGAGATCAGCAGGACAGCCACCACAGAGAATGCAAACCGTTTTATCATTATTTTAATTAATTGTGATTCGCAAGTAAACCGATGCTTCTCTGAACAAATGTATCCAGGGCTTCACCTGTCAGACGGTTGGTTGCCAGCAGGGCAAGGTCGATCAGCTGTTTTACCATCGGATTTTCCGTACCGTATCCGGCCAGCATTTCATTGCGCTGTTTCTCTGTTTCCTCAATCTGATTGGAGAGTTCAGCCCGCTTATCCTTTTCTTCCTGACCAATCTCATCTTCTTTTTTGCCTTTCACCAACTGTTCCAGACTTTCCTGTTCAGCCTTGATTTTAGCCATCTGTTCATCAAACCTGCCTGCTTCTTCGCCATGCGTCTCCTTCAGCTGCGCACCGATGTGAAGCACAACCGGATGATTACTGTTGATTACCAGGTTGTAACTATCAGGAAGGTCCTTATAGAAATCCATTCCTCCGGATAATTTCGACATCTCCTTCATTCTTCGGCTCCATTCCGATTGAGTTATAATAACAGGATGTGCATTGTCATCAAGAGCTTCGAAAGTTACAAAATATCCTTCTCCCGGAGCCTGGCTTTTAAATACCGGATTTAGCCAATTTTCAACGGTCTTATCCAGCTTGGATTCTTTTTTGTCCGATTTATCTATCAGTTTATCAACCACATCTGAATCGACTCGTACGAAATGTGATTTTTCGAACTTTTGTTCCAGGTGGTTCAGGAAGTGCGTATCAAACTGTCCGTCCATCACCAGAACATCATATCCCTTTTCCCGGGCAGCCCGGATAAAGCTGAATTGCTCATCTTTATCATTGGCATAGAGGTAAACCAGGGTGCCATTTTTATCTGTTTGATTACCCTTAATGATTTCCTTGTATTCATCATAGGTAAAATACTTGCCTTCAGTATTTTTCAGCAAGGCAAACTCTTTTGCCTTATCCCAGAACTTCTCTTCTGTGAGCATCCCGTAATTGATGAACAGTTTAAGGTCATCCCATTTCTGCTCAAATTGATCGCGGCTGTTGTCGAAAATATCTTTCAGCCGGTCGGCTACCTTCTTGGTGATATGAGCAGAGATCTTCTTCACATTCTGATCGGATTGCAGGTAGGAGCGGCTGACATTCAGCGGAATATCCGGAGAATCGAGCACTCCGTGAAGCAATGTCAGGAAATCAGGTACGATACCCTCCACGGAATCAGTAACATATACCTGATTGGAATAGAGTTGGATCTTATTTTTCTGAACCTCATAATTGTTCCGGATTTTCGGAAAATAGAGGATGCCGGTCAGATTAAACGGATAGTCAACATTCAAATGAATATGAAAGAGGGGATCCTCTGACATCGGATATAATTCCTTATAGAATTTATTATAATCCTCCTCAGTAAGGTCGGCCGGCTTTTTCGTCCAGGCAGGTTCCGTATTGTTGATGATTTTATCAACATCCGTTTCCTCATATTTATTATTTTTCCACTCCTTGACTTTTCCAAAAGCGATCGGAACCGGCAGAAAACGGCTATACTTGGTTAACAGGGCATTAATGCGATCCTCTTCCAGAAATTCCAGCGAATCTTTGTCCAGGTGAAGGATTACATCCGTTCCGCGATCTTCACGGTCGAACTCATCAATTGTATATTCAGGATTGCCTTTGCATGACCAATTGACTGCTTTACCCCGTTTGTGCGACTTGGTAATGATTTCAACCTGATCAGAAACCATGAAAGCGGAATAGAATCCCAAACCGAAATGCCCGATAATTGCATTGGCATCTTTCTTATATTTCTTCATAAACTCCTCAGCACCAGAGAATGCAATCTGGTTGATGAATTTATCGATCTCCTTGGAGGTCATCCCCACCCCGCGGTCAGAAACCGTAAGGGTCTTTTTCTTTTTGTCCAGGGTAACGCGTATGGTAAGGACGCCCAGTTCACCGGTAAATTCACCTACCGAAGCAAGGGTTTTTAACTTTTGTGTTGCATCTACTGCATTGGATATCAATTCACGAAGAAATATTTCATGATCTGAATAAAGAAATTTCTTGATGATCGGAAAGATGTTTTCCGAGGTAACATTAATTTTGCCTTGCTGCTTTGAAGTTTCCATATATATAATAGTTTTAGCCTGCCTTGTATTTCAAAGGCCATGCCATCAAAATAATCCTGACATTTTTACAGTAACCGCCTATTTCAACGAAAACGCTGCTATCCCTGCTTCACCGCACCAGTTGTATAATCCAGGGTGGATCCGAAAAGACTGTGAGGAATGCTGAAAATAACCAGCGTCATAACGGCGGCCAGAATGATCAGCCATGGCCTGCCCTTTCCTTTGATACCAAACAGGGCGGCAATCCAGAAAACAAAGGCAAACAGGGTTTTATTATCAGTGAGGTCCCATCCGAAAGGTATTCCGGTCCACCAGTCACCAAAGGCATACCACTGCACCCACGGGCCGAATATGAATCCGCCGATAAATAGGATGACAAATGTCCAGATGGTATACCTGCGGAAACGCTCGATTTTAAAGATAGCATACAAACCGGCAAGGGTAGAGAACAACATGGTCAGGAACATCAGCAGGATATGCGGAATCAGAACCCCGGCCGGGACATCCCCTTTAAAGCGGATCACAACAGGCTGGTCTTTCGCAACATATACAATCTGACCATTTTTCACCAGTTCAATATAATACTCCAGTTTTCCTGCGGGCGGCTGCTGTGGCAAATAGGCTGCCGGTACGGTTTCATCCTTCTTCTTCATGATTTTCTTCATAAAGGTTGAATGATACCTGATATCAGTCAATTTAAATTCAACACGGGTCCAGTCCTCAGCTATACCAAGCTTTTTATAATAGATGGCAGCATGCACGGCAGTGTCCATGACAGGCAGCTTCACCCTTGCATCCCTTGCCCCGCTGGTGCGGATCAATGAAAGGTCATAGGTAATATTATCGAGTGTAATCTTTTCATCACGGGGATAGGTGGGGCCGGTGGTCCGCTGGTAATAGGCAGCACCCAGGGTAACAACAACGGCAAGTATCCATAATAAGGTCTTTTTCATGCTTATAAAAATTAAAGTTGAACCAATACTACTATTTTCTTATCAGCCCGCATCAGCTCAACCGAAACCGTCTGACCGGTTTTCAGCGTCTGCAAACGCGTCATATAATCATACACATTAGTAACAGGCAAACCGTTTATTGCGACAATCCGGTCGCCTTTTGTGATACCGGCTATCTGAGCCGGTTTTCCGGGTGTGGCAAACTCAACCCGTAAACCATCATTTTCCGTACCGGAAACATCCGGCATGATTCCCAGGGTAACTTTGAGTTTTCTACGGCCGGAATCTGCGGCTTTCGGACCGGCTTCCTTAAAGGTAAGGGCTTTTGGCGCATCGGCTATCACCACGATCATTTCTGCAACCTGTTTGGCAATCTCGGTCATATTGTTGTAATCCAGCTTATCCGGGGTATCAGCAGGGGTATGATAGTCGAGATGTGCTCCGGTGCTGAAATAGAGAACCGGTACCCCGGCGGTATAAAATGATGCATGATCCGAAGGACCGAATCCTTCAGGAGATTTTGCCCATTCCAGTTTTCCTGGTTTTACCAGGCCCAGCACGCTGTCCATCTCCAATGCTGTTCCGGTGCCGTTGATAGTCAGGCGTTTTTCCTCATTCGGACGACCGACCATATCCAGGTTCACCATGGCAGAGATCCGCTTTATGGGAACCGGACTATGAGCCACAAAATATTTTGATCCCAGCAGGCCCATCTCTTCACCGGTAAAGGCAACAAAGATTATCGACCGGTGAAGTTTATCCTTTATTGAAGTGAGATACCCGGCCATTTCAATTATCGATGCTACACCGGATGCATTATCATCGGCACCCGGATGAACCCCGATAGTATCCTGAACCCGGGAATTGCTCCCCATGCCGCCCATTCCAAGATGATCAAAGTGAGCGCCTACAACAATATATTCCTGCTGTGCTCCGGTATCGCGTGCCTGAATCCAGCCAACAACGTTTTGTGTGGTAGCTGTTTGAGTAATAATATCAGTTTGTACGGCTGCCTTGATGGGGAGATCTTTGGATAGGGATTTATGTGACTGATTCAACTGCATTTCAGCCGTTTCAATTTTCAAACCCTGGGCCGAAATTGCCAGGTTGATCAGAGTTCTTTTAGCCCGGATTACGGGAATGCCAGCTGAGTTTTCCTTAACAGTTCCAAAATCCAGTTCATCCTTATCATCATAGGCCGGACCGGCTACGAAAATTACGGCTGCGACTCCTGCATCGCGGGCATTCAGGAGTTTCAGCCGAATGGAGCCGAATTCTTCAAACGGATCGGTGGCGGAACCTTTTGCAGGTTCAGGTGCACCCAGAAGGATCAGGGCAATCTTGCCCTTAACATCTAGTCCTGCATAATCATCCCAGGTCAGTGTGTCAGATTTTATCCGGAATCCGTATCCGAGGAAAACAACCGACGCATCCACCTTGCCGTTTTCACTGATGGAAACCGGGGTAAAGTCCTTGTCGGGCACTCCTGCCTGTCCGTTTATCGAAAAAGCATTGGCCGATCCCTTTTTTATTCCGGTGGTAACCTGAAAAGTTTGAAAACCGTTTTCCATCATCGGCTTCAAGCCATAACCTGTAAGGCTGTTCCGGATATAGGTTGCTGCAGCCAGGTCGCCGGCTGTTCCCGGATAACGGCCCGTCAGCGGCTGGGAAGCGAGGTATTCAACATGCTTACGAAGCTCACCGGAGGTTATTGACGATGCATTCTGAGCCTGACAACCTGCAATCGGAATCAGGGATATCAACGTAAAAATGAGTCCTTTAATTAATTTAGTCATACTGCTGTAAAATATAAGAGCGTCAAAAATACAATTTTTACAATGTGAACCACTAACAAGGGTTGTTGATAAAAAAAACACAGTGATTTATTAAAAAAAATATTGCGGAATCTAAAATCATTTATACATTTGTCATGTGATTTTTATAACACTGTTATTCACATAACAATACTCCATCACTGCTCTCTGTGGGGACAGTTCAAAAGTAATCAGCAGGATGGTTCGTAAAAGTCACATTTCTGTTAGGATCCACTCTGGATCATTTCATAGGTTAGGTTTTAGGTTAGTGAAAATCCGGATTCCCAATCCGGATTTTTCCTATTTTTACCCCCTTCAAATATTTCAAACATGAAGATATCTTATAACTGGCTCCGTTCCTATATCGATCTGGAAATAACCAAAGAAGAAACCGCTGATATTCTGACCAGCATTGGTCTCGAAGTTGAAGGTCAGGAACCTTTCGAGTCAGTACCGGGTAGCCTCCATGGGCTCATTGTTGGCGAAGTGCTTACCTGCATACCTCATCCACAGGCAGATAAATTAAGTCTGACCACAGTGAACATCGGTGGTGATAACCCCTTGCCCATTGTTTGCGGTGCACCAAATGTTGCAGCCGGACAAAAAGTAATTGTAGCCCCGGTGGGTTGTACCCTTTATGGAAGCTCAGAACCGATCACCATCCGCAAAGCAAAAATCAGAGGAGAAAGTTCCGAAGGAATGATCTGTGCTGAGGATGAAATCGGTCTTGGTAAGGACCATGCCGGAATTATTATCCTTGATCCGGCCATTGCTGCCGGTACAAAAGTTGCAGATTTATTTGAAATTGAATCGGACCATATTTTCGAAATCGGACTTACGCCGAACCGCATCGACAGTGCCTCTCATTATGGTGTGGCACGAGAGCTCAAGGCTGCCGTCGGCTCCGAAAGAAGAGCCACTCTCCTTAAACCGGCAGCTGAACTGCCGGCAAAAACCGGATCCCTTGAAATTTCCGTTGAACTGACCAGCCCGGAAGCCTGTATCCGCTATTCCGGTATTACCCTCTCGGGCATTAAAGTGGCTGAATCTCCTCAATGGCTGAAAAACAGGATGCTGAGCATCGGGATGAAACCTATCAATAATGTTGTTGATATCACCAACTTCGTGCTTCATGAAACCGGTCAGCCCCTGCATGCCTTCGATGCGGATTATATTTCAGGTAATAAAGTGATTGTTAAAACCTTGTCGGAGAACACCCCGTTCGTAACCCTGGACGAGCAGGAACGAAAACTCAATTCCGGTGACCTGATGATTTGCAATGACCACGAAGGGATGTGCATTGCAGGAGTCTTTGGCGGTTTGCATTCTGGTGTAACGGGTACAACCACGAAAATATTCCTCGAATCAGCCTGTTTCAACCCCGTCTGGGTTAGAAAAACAAGTAAGCGTCACCAGATCTTTACTGATTCTTCCTTCCGTTTTGAGAGAGGTACCGATCCGAACGCTACCGTTTATGCATTGAAAAGAGCCGCATCCATGATTTGCGATATCGCCGGCGGCCAGATCGCTTCGGAAATTGTGGATATTTATCCGAGCCCGGTTTTACCCTATCCGGTGGAACTGAAATGGACCAATCTTGACCGGCTGATCGGAATAAAAATAGATCACGACGAGGTAAAAAATATTCTGCAATCACTTGATATCGAAGTTATCAGTGAAACAGAATCTACCCTGCAGCTCGCCGTTGCCACCTATCGCGTTGATGTCAGGCGTGAAGCGGATGTTATTGAAGATATTCTGAGAATTTACGGTTATAATAATGTCGGGCTTACCGACCAGGTAATCTCTACCCTATCCTATGCCCCGCATCCTGACCCGGAAAAGCTCGAAAACATGATCTCCGAGCAGCTTACTGCTCAGGGATTCAATGAAATCATGGCGAATTCGCTTACCCGGTCCGCCTACTATAGTAATATGGAGACCTATCCGGCAGGAACCGAGGTTAAGCTTTTAAATGCGCTCAGCAATGACCTCAATTCGCTGAGACGCACCTTGCTCTTTGGCGGACTTGAAGCTGTATCGTCCAATATCAATTTCAAAAATTCCGATCTGAAATTATACGAATATGGCAATACCTACGAGTTAAAGCCTGAGGCAAATCGTTTATTGGCTGAGAGTTATCATGAAACCCGCTACCTTTCAATTTTCCTTACCGGCAAAAAGACTCCGGAACACTGGTCCGGGAAAAGCTCTGATACCGGATTTTCAGAGCTTAAATCTGCTGTTGTGAGGGTACTCCAGCGGTTGGGAATCCAATATGATGATCTGACGATTGAAGAGCAGGCCGATGAGCGCTTTGCTGTGGGTATCACCGGAAAATCAGGAAAATCAATATGCATCCGTATGGGTCAGATCCATCCTGAACTGCTCGCCGCTTTTGAGATCAGCCAGGAAGTTTGGTATGCCGAACTGAACTGGGATGTGATTCTCCGAAAAGTTCAGCTGACTGTTAAATATCAGGAACTGACCAAATATCCACAAGTCCGGAGGGACCTTGCCCTGGTGGTGGATCTTTCTGTACGCTATGAGCATATCCGGTCGCTGGCTTATCAGGTGGAACGCAAACTGCTGAAGGAGGTCAATATCTTTGATGTATATACCAGTGATAAACTGGGAACGGGAAAGAAATCTCTCGCGGTGAGCTTTATTCTGCAGGATGAAACCAAAACGTTGGCCGACAAGCAGATTGACCAGGTAATGGAAAAACTGATTATCGCGTTTGAGAAGAAGCTGGGTGCTGTATTGAGATAATCCGCACCAAAGGGATTTCCTGCGTTTGCTATTCGCTTTTAAGGGCCAGTTTAACCGCCTGAGAAAAACCGCTTTCATTATGTGAGCCCACCTGCTTATACAACTCCTTCAATTCCGAAGGGGCATTGGCCACAACAATGGGTAGCCCCACAAAGCCCAGCAGATCGGTATCATTATAATCATTGCCGATGCCCATGACTTCCGAATGGCTGATCCCATGCATTTTGCATAAACTTTCCACTGCATTACCCTTCGAAACATCCTGATGGTAGATCTCCATCCAGATGGACTGGTGGTCGATAGGCGAGGTTGCCCGTATAACCTTAACCCCTATAAATAAGGACTTTAACTCTTCGTAACCGGCAGGATCAGGTGGAAGTATAATCAGAAACTGGCAAGCTTCCCCAAAATTCGGCGGATCAAAGGAAATCGGCTTTTCGAATCCCCGATAGGTTTCCATCCTGCGCACAAAATCAGGATGCAAAACCCCGTTCTGATAATATACATAATGATGATTCTCCGGAACCGGTGCCAGTACCTTGAACGGAACCCCGAGATCACGAAGCCTGGTGGCAATATCGTGAACAATCGACTCCGGAAGGTTCATGGCATACATGATCTCACGGCTATGATAATCCATGATCCCCGCACCCGAGCTGAACACCAGGTAATCTATCGGAAATTCGACCGGCATCACCCGCTGGAATGAATAGGGGGATCGCCCGGTTGCTATCACGCGTATAATACCCTGATTTCCCAATTCAACCAGCGTTTGATAATCTCCTGCACTCACCTGCTGCTTGCTGGTCAGCAGAGTTCCGTCGAGGTCCGTCACCACCATTTTTATCATGGCGGCAAAAGTACAAAAAGCCCGCGACTATGATAGAACCGCCATATTCACTATTTTCGCAGCAATAATAATATCATGGCCAGGATCAAGGATTATTTTTCCTTAGTTGTTTTCAGTCATACGATCTTTGCGATGCCGTTTGCAATGATCGGTTTTTTTCTGGCTATCCGCTACAGCGGGTTCCCTTTCAGTTGGATAACCCTGCTCCTGTGCCTCCTCTGTATGGTTTTTGCACGAAATGCCGCCATGGGATTCAACCGGTGGGCCGACCGTTTTATCGATGGGAAAAATCCGAGAACCGCGCAGCGCGAAATCCCCAAAGGAATTATTAAAGGCCCTGCCGCCATTGCTTTTTCCATGATCAATGCATCTTTTTTTGTCGTGGCTGCAGGCCTTATCAATCCGCTTTGCCTCGCACTTTCACCTGTAGCCCTGATAATCATTCTGGGGTACAGCTATACCAAAAGGTTTACCTGGCTGTGCCATCTGATTCTCGGACTCGGCCTGTCGATCGCTCCGATTGGCGCTTACATTGCCATAACGGCACAATTTCATTGGTTGCCCCTGCTGTTTTCCATGATTGTTCTTACCTGGGTTGGCGGATTTGATATCATTTACGCGCTTCCGGATGCAGATTTCGATCGGTCTCACGGATACTTCTCCATTCCTTCAAAAACAGGGATCCGCTATGCGTTGGTCATTTCGGCAATTCTCCATTCATTCACGTTTATACTGATCCTGACAGCAGGATTTATGGCAAAGTTCGGGCTTTGGTATTGGCTGGGAAGTGCAATTTTCACCGGATTACTCCTTTATCAACACCTGATCGTCAAATCCAACGATTTGTCGAGGGTGAACCGGGCATTTGGAACCACCAACGGGATCGCCAGCGTAATGTTTGCATTTTTTACGATCGCAGGACTATATCTCTGACAATCAGAAGATATACTTAAAGGTTAGTCCGAATAATTCACTGAACTGAAGTCGCTTACCCTCCCCGACTTTAACTTTCTTCCCATCCTGAATTTCATAAAGCGGAATCACCGTCCGGTCATCATAAATCATCTCCGTCTGGATTGAGGTGGAAATATATTTATTTACTTTAAGTGAAAGGGAAAGCCTCCAGTCAAAATATATCTTTTCGGGATGATCCAGGTAATTGGAGAATAGCTCAAGGAAGTTCGTCATAACCACATTCTTAAACAAAACTGTATTATGATTGACGATAACCCGGGCTCCGAGCTGGGCATTCATCCGTTGATCAGCTTTCAAACCAAACCGGGTTTGGTCGATCAGGGCGGTATCCAGCACAAAGGTCATTTTGCCTGCAAACGGTGACATGCTGACCGTAAATTTTGGGTTGGGCTTATAGGTCATACCCAAACCGATAGATAATACTGCCGGCGCCATGAACTTCGTCACCGGCACTGAATCGTTGGGATATGCATAACCTTTAAACCCTTGAGTTTCAAAAGTTGAGCCCAGTGTATAATCAAAATTCTTAAAAGCTTTATGTGAAAGGTTGGATACAATATAGGTACGGTCGGCACTCTTACGCAAATTCAGGAGTTCCGTTTTTTGCACCCCGTAAACAAACCAGAAGTGATTATTCCAGCTGATATTTCCTTTTGCATAATTTGCCCAGGCCTTTACATCGGTAGTTAGTGCGATGTTATTATTCCCCCCACGAACCCAATGAACAAAGGTGTTCTGGTTGAGAGTAAATCCCAGTTCAGATCTCAGATACCAGAGTTTTGGAGCCGGCACCGGTACTGGTCTGCGGGCGATGCGCAACTTGTTAGGATCCTGCCAGATGATGCCAATTCCGTCAGTACCACTTTGCTTTTTCAGCAAGTGCTTCAGGTTCAGGTCATCCCCCACCCACATCGAAATGGTATTCTTATCCAGACTGCGGATAAACAGTTTGGCCGAGTCATCCTTACTGTTCATAACAAAGAAAGCAATGGAATCGATGCGGCTTTTATTAATGGTAAACGGTATGGTATCCTTCTTGCTGTTAATGATCCTGAAATAGATGGAATCGTTGTTGATGTGCTGAACCAGACGGTCGATCGAGGATCTCAGCAGCTGCGGCTTGGGGGAAAAGGCTGTATCTTCAAAAACGATATCAACAATTTCTTTCATGGAGCTCCTGATGGAATCCTTGTCGATCACCCCTATCGGGTCGTAAAGATCGTGGCGTGAACGGCGGTTGAATTCACGGAAACTCAGATAGCGGCGCATCCGATCGGCTGAATCCAGCTTTTGCTGGTAAATCGACTGATTTAATGCGGCATTCAGAGAATCCCGGTTATATTCAAGCTTCACGATCAACCTGGTCATATTGATCGAATCACGGTGCTTCAGGTGCAGAATGGAATCTTTTATCCTGATCAGCCTGATTAGTGAATCACGGGCAATATTTAGAGTATCCTTGCCGGGAACAATTTTCTCGTTAACCTGTGCTTTGATTGTTTGCACAGGTATTAAAGCACAGATCACAAAAAGAACCAGTGTATACTTTCTCATGTTATCTAATTTTCCGGTCAGGGTGCAAAAATACAAAAGACCCACCCAATAAATCACCAATTGCAACAACTAATCCAGTTAATTTCCGAAATTTGCATCCCTGTATGAACGCAACAAAGGTCATATCTATTTTAGCCAACCAGGTATTTCGCAACCTGAAAGAACGGGATTCCTTCTGAAGAGTTCTCAGTTGCCGGTTGTCGGTTGTCAGTTGGCTGACAGCTTTTCGATAACTGACAACTGAAAACCGACAACCGACAACTCTTCTTCTCCTTTTCAAATTCCATTAATCCTTTCTGTTATGCTACCATTTTGCGAACCCTATAAAATTAAAATGATCGAACCGCTTTACCGCAGTACCCGTGAGGAGCGGGAAATCTGGATACGTGAGGCACGATATAACATCTTCAATCTTAAAAGCGATCAGGTTTTTATTGATTTCCTCACCGATTCGGGCACTGGTGCCATGAGCGACCGGCAGTGGGCAGCCATCATGTCGGGCGACGAGTCCTATGCAGGTTCCCGCTCATTCCATCAGCTTAAGGATACCGTTCGTGAACTGACCGGATTTGAATACCTGCTTCCGACCCATCAGGGACGGGCCGCCGAGAATGTCCTGTTCTCCGTTCTGGTAAAGGAGGGACAACTGGTTCCCGGAAATGCACATTTTGACACCACCAAGGGACATATCGAATTCCGTAAGGCTGTTGCTGTTGACTGCACCATTGATGAAGCCTATGATACCACCAGGGCACATCCGTTCAAGGGAAATGTCAATATCGCGAAACTGGAAGCCCTGCTGGAGAAATCGGCCGATCAGGTTTCATTCATCCTGATCACTGCTACCTGCAATACAGCAGGCGGACAGCCGGTTTCGATGGATAATATCAAAAAAACGCGGGAACTGGCTGATCGTTTTGGGAAACTCCTGATTATTGATGCAGCCAGATTTGCCGAAAACGCCTATTTTATCAAAACCCGCGAGGAAGGTTACGGCAACCGGCCGATACGGGAAATCGTACTGGAAATGTTCTCCCTGTTTGACGGGGCCACCATGTCGGCAAAAAAAGATGGAATTGTTAATATTGGTGGATTTATTGCATTGAAAAGCAAGGAAATATATCAGGAGGCTTCAACATTCAACATTATGTTTGAAGGATTCCTCACCTATGGAGGCCAGGCTGGAAGGGATATGGCAGCCCTGGCGCAGGGACTGCGCGAGGCCACCGAATTTGATTATCTGGAATCAAGGGTTTCACAAGTTGCTTTTCTCGGAGAAAAAATGAAAAGTTACGGAATTCCGGTTCAGGAGCCGTTCGGTGGTCATGCGATATTTATTGACGCCCTGAGATTCCTGCCGCAAATACCCAGAGAAGAGTTTCCCGGACAAACCCTTGTGATTGAATTATATAAAGCCGGAGGAATCCGTTCAGCGGAGATCGGTTCCCTGATGGCCGACCGTGACCCGGTTACCCGGGTAAACAGGTTTCCTGCACTGGAACTGGTCCGGCTGGCTATACCCCGCAGAGCATATACCAATAATCATATGGAGTATGCTGCGGCAGCAGGTTTGCACGCACTGGAAAACTCTCAGAAATTGCGCACCGGCTATCGCCTGACGCATGAGGCTCCCATTATGAGGCATTTCACGATGGAACTTGAACCAATCGGCCGTTAGCGTTTGGCGTGAATCCTGAAGGAATCTGACCAACCCCGGAATTCGGGGGCATACAGGCTGGATGCAGTGGCATATCCGCCAAAGTAATTGCCTGCCTGCTCAACAACTGCCTGATATTCAATAGTACTCAGCCCTTTGGGCAATTGTGCCACATAGCATACTACAGCTTCCGGGTCCCTGGATTGATAATAGGATAATCCGGCATGATATTGATATCCCGATAAAACTTTCACGGGCATGAACCCTGTTCCAAGGTTATCCTTGATTTCGATATAGCTGAGTTCCCGGTCGGAGTTCAGGGTAAGACGGATACGGATCACATCACCTGTGCGGATAAAGCGGCCTTTCGGGACTTGTTCCCATTCGCCCCTCACATTGCGGATCATTATCTCACGTGATATATTCAGCGGACCATTGGTTGTTGATAGCTTATCCAGCTGGTAGTTGCTAAGTGTGAACAAGGTTCCCCAGGCAGGACCACCCTCCGTTTTTGTTACTTCCATGGTCCGGCTTTTGGGCATTTCCTCAGCTTTTTTCCATTCAAACCGGTAATAGCAGGTAACACCCATGCTCCCCGTTTTAATTCTGAGCGGGGAATATTTCTCACCACCCCAGGTCATCCCAACCGATGCAGGCCGGTTGACTTCACCCGTACCATAAAACAGCAGGGATTTAGAGGCCCAGGCGGCAACCAGGCCGTTACCCCAGTCCCTGCCACGCTTTTGATGAATCAGATACATCTTCAGCTGATCCAGATCCTGTTCTCCTTCAGGCATTACCGCAAACAACTCTATCATTCGGCTTTGCATCCACAGATCCCATTCGAACCACGATGATCCGTAACCTTTACGCGGCCAGAACATTCCCCACTGATCATCAATTTTTGCCCTTTCACGCAACGATTTGAAAATGGGTAGTGCATTGGCCTTTTTGCCAGTCTGTACGCTGGTGATGGCCATTAATGCCTGCAAACCCGGATCATGCCGGATCCATTCCATGGGTATTCTTTCCATGAAATGCATCCAGGCAATTTCGTTTGCCGGTGACAGGGTTAGTCCCGTGTAAAAGCTTCGGGCATACAAGTAATGTATGATCATAGGATTTAACTGAACCTGCTGAGGGTGTAAGGAATCGCGACGGATCACCTCCCTGAATTCGCGGTACATCCAGTTATCCATGGCTTCAATTGCGTGGGTGACCATATAATTCCCGCTCTGGGTTCCGGTAATATCGAATACTCCCCAAACTTTCAATTCACCAAATCCGGCAATAATCTGCTGAGTCATATATAAATCCATTCCCATTCCCTTGAACCAGGGCCATGTTCCATCCTGATTCTGAAGCGCTGAAAGCTTTTCGAGCACATAGGCCATCTCAACTGACCGTTTTTCCGGAGCCATCCATTCACGTATCTGGGCTACACGGTCTTTCTGAGTATCCGGAACAGAATCACTTAAAAACTTATTCGCTACTGCAGGATATTTATCGGCAATATTTCCGGTGAGGCAGGTCAGGTAAAGCCTGCTGAACCAATACTCTGAACAATCACGTTCCTGCTTGTTCACCACAGGCAGTGACTGAAGTATTTGCCAGACCGGAGTGGTTGTGACTTCGAAAACAGCTTCAATGGGCTCTGCTTCAATTTTAAGCTGCTTCTTGCCGGGTTTAGCGAAGAAAAAAGGTTGTGCCGTCCATAATTGTACCTCATCCGGATACACTTGTATGGTATCCGTCAATCCATCAGCAGCACCGGCCGACCTGGATGTGAGCAGATATTTCACCGGCTCGGTGGTCTGACCAATGAAAGGCCAGGTAAACGGTGCTACACCACCTGCTGCGAGGCCAGACTTTATCTCAGGATAATTTCCCAGCTGTTTGCCTGAAGTATCGGCTAGTATCAGGTTAGTTACCGTTTCAATCCCGCCTTGTCCATACCAGCCCAAACGTGCAGCAAGTTCAACTGTGTCTCCCTTCCGCATGAATTCCGGAAAATTGGATTTCAGCATCAGGTCCTTTGCAGATTTAAAATGATGTTCCATATTGCCAAAAGCCAGACTCCTGTCGTGACCCGCAGCTAAAACCTTCCAATCCGTAAATACATCAGGCACTTTGAATCTGACAACTGCCACACCATTTTCATCGGTCAGGATATTCCCCTCAAAAACCGCAGTCTCGCTGAAATCACTTCTGATCACCACTGCTCCTACTTCTCCCTCATCCCCCTCAACCGCTTTCACCTCCTTAACACCCCTAACATCCTTAACTTCCTCACCTTCCTTTACATCTTTATTCTCCTCGCCTCCTCCACTGCCCCTGCGCACCGCCCCTTCAGGCTGTGCCATGGCCATTTTCATCATCGGAGCATCCAATCGGTTGATACCATAATATCCCATACCATACCAATTCAGCCCGATAGGTTCATAATAAGGCTCTTCGACCCACCCAACAGAGGGCTCTGTTAATGGAACGGAAGGGGTAACCTGCGAATTCAGTGGCTGGAAGACTGGTCCGCCGGAAAATAACGGTCGGCTCACCCTTGGCCAGCTGTGCGGGGCAATCAGGTCGAGCGAGGCATCATAAACAGTGACACCAAGCGAAGCCCTAACCGGGACTCCCATTTCATTCGTTACCCGGAGATTCATGGTTACACTGTCGCCGGGCTTCACCAGTTTCAGATTTCCTGGCCCTGAGATATTCAATGTTGAATTTTCCCACGGTACGGAAATGATCATCCTTTTTTCATAAATGCGGTTCGAACGGATCATCATCAGGTGTATAACAGCTCCTCCCTGCCAATCCTTCGAAACCTTCCAGTGGAGCTTGTCCGTTTTACTATCGGACAAAAGCCAGCTGACCGCATCCGATTTCCCGGTTTTACTTACTTCAACCAGAATATATCCTTTCCCATTGGAAGCATAATTCAGTTCAAGGGTCTGACCTGATTTAAACTCACTGCCTAAAGTCCTGGCATATAAAATCCGGTTCTCCTCAATTCTAACCGGCTTAGGATCTTCAACATACAGATATTTTGTCTGAGACTTGCAAATGGTTGCGTCAACCGGTATCACCTCAATTTTATACCATCCGGTCATCCATTTACCAGTCGGTTGCAGGGAGATTGCCGTAAGGGTATCGTTCGGATATTCCTTCTCCAAAGCGACCCGTGAAACCGCCCAGGTGCGGGGTTCATGCTCATTTTTATAGGGCAGTCCGGCAATTTTTTTCTGCCATTCAGCCATGGTTACGGTAAATCGATCGGGTTCTGGTAATACCGGCTCGGTCCAGATTTGCCTCGAATCAATTAACTTACTGATCTTCAATACTAGCGGAACACTAACAATCCGTCCATCGGTACTTATGGCACCAACAGTGCCCTTCAATGTATCTGTTGCCAGAATTTTGTCGGGCAGTACCAGAGAAAGATCGGTGGTTCCCTTTCCGCTATCCAGGTGGGTTTCATCCTGATGGGATTCTCCGTTGAGATCGGTAACCCTCACGTTTATTACATACCGGACCATCGAATTATTGCCGAACGGATTGCTCCCATCCGGGATAGCTGCCCACTTGCTGATAAATTTCCCATCGGTACCGGTAACAGTCCGGATTGTGGTAAGGCGGATTTTTTGTCCTGTAAAGGGCGACCACCTTCTGACGGAATAAACCGGCTGCAAGTCAACTTCGGTAAAAACTTCAGCACCTGAAACGGGCTCGCCCGAAAGGGCAGTAACGATTCCGGATATCTCAACCGGCTGTCCGGGTTTGAAAATTTCATTCCCCCGGATAATGCTGATAGCAAATGCTGGCCGGCGGTATTGTTCCATACGAATGGATGTCTGGCCGAATACCGATTGGATCAGGTAAGATCCCGTAAGGCCTTTAAAGGGCAGTTTGACTGAACCCGTAAAAACCCCAAGAGAATCCACTGACACAACGATCTTATTAACAATCTGATAGCGTGGATCCTGTAAATTTAGTGCGATGGAATCCGCCTTGTGAATGGCCATTGAATCTCCGTAATAATCAATCATCACACCGCGAAAAAACACTTCCTGGCCAGGCTTGTACAATCCCCTGTCGGTGTATAACAGCAGACTCGTTCTAGGCACCACCCTCCCCTCGCCATAGCCGGGATAAAACAATTCCCGGGTAACCAGCGTATCCTTTTTACCGATGATTTGCAGCCGGTATGCTTTGGGATTCGGATCATCGCGCCCCGGACCACCGTCGGCCATTTCGAGGAAACCCTCCTCCCCTGTATACTTAGCAGTTCCTTTTTCGGTTATCGCTCGCCTTGCTGCCTGATCATAAAGGGTATACCACGGGATGACTTTCAACCCCGGCAAGGGCGAACCGCTATCGCGGTCGCGGAAATAGAAAGTCCTTCCTTTTGACACACCCTGACGGTTTACCAGTGTGATGGAGCTGATTGCCACGGGCACCGCAACCATCAGTTTATCAGAGGCTGCCGGCTTTTCCTGATTAGAGAATACCAACAGGTAAAATCCGGCCGGAAGGGGTTCAATCACTGCGTTGGCCCGGTGCGGATTCAGTTTTCCATCATCAGGCAGCTTTATGGTCCCGGTTTTAAAAACCTTCATCCGGCTGATCCTGCTGACCTTATCAGCCTGCTCCATCTCATTCCATTCCGAATAATAGGATAGTGCATTTACACTGACGATCCGGTAATGGAGTGTTGAAACATTACGGAACTCAATACTTAGCGGAAAGGCTTTTAGTGGTATCTGGTATGGTTCAGTCTGTACCGATAATTCAGGGTTCATCAGGCTGCTATAGAGATTCCGGCATCTCTTTCCGGCTGATGTTTCTCCATGGACAATGGATTTCGACAGCCATCCGGCAGCAGTAAGTCGCTCCTGACTGTATTTTGCGGTGTCGGCATCGTTGATCTGGAACCGGCCGGCCCGATCAAGATGATATTGAGCAAGCGCCTCATAAACAACTGCATTGGAACTATCTTGTCCCAATTGAACCGACCATCGCAGCAGTGCCGAATGATACAGACTGTCGCGCAATACGTTGCATGATTGTTCATGTGCATATCTCAAACGCTGCAGATCGATATAAAGCTGTGTTGATTTATCTTTTTTTCCAAGCCATTCGGCGTACCATTTCAAGGTTCTGAAATACGGATTTCCCTCTGAAGCTGTATCCGTCAATGCATTTGAGAATCGCTCCGGATCGCTGAAAATATCGGAAGAACATAGTACAGCCGGTTTAAGTGACGGTAATGAGAAATCTCCGGCATTTTGTAAAAAATCAAGCGCCCGGCTCATGAGCACATCGTATAAGAAGGGTTTATTAACCGTATCGGCCAGACTTCCGGTCCACAAGCCCGGCAATGCTGATACCCTGATATTTTCAAGCTGCTCTTTAGACCGTAGCGACAGATCATACTGATCAAGAATCATCCGGTAAAACTGCTCTGGCGACCAGTTTCTTAAAGGCTGGTCCGCACCGGTGGTTTCCATTGGGTTCTGATTTATTTGCCAGCGGTTTGCTGAATAATACCTGTTATACATTTCAGCCAGCATACTATATTTCAGAGAACTTTGTACCAACCGGGCATCGGGAAGTTCCTTTCTGAGTGTGGCGATTGCAACCAGCTGCCCCTCCTCTTCGAGTTCCTGAATATATTTTAGCCGGTAAATCAGGGCTTTGATTTCGGTTTCAGCATCAGCTTCCTGTTTGGCCTGAAAATATACCTGCTCAGTCAGGCGGAGCGCCGACCGGTATAAACCCGAAGCCTCCAGTGAATCGATACGAATCCATATTTTCTTATCAACCTTTAGATTTACATACGGGGTTGCCAGGAGTGTGACACCGGCAACTAATATCAGCAGATAGAATATTCGTTTCATGTTGACAGGTTTAAATTGAACTTACAATTCACAAGCCAAAGTTAATCATCCCTCCCTAACAAGTGAATTGACTCATTCTGCTAACTTTGTACTAAATTCAATTACAGTTATGATAAAATCGATGACCGGATACGGTAAAGTGACTGCTGACCTGGGTAACAGGACGGTAAACGTTGAGATCAAGTGTTTGAACAGCAAGCAGGCAGATCTGTACCTTAAATTGCCGGCCCTGTACCGCGAAGGGGAGAATCAGGTGAGAAATGAAATAACTAAATCTTTGCAAAGGGGAAAAATAGAGTTGAGTGTTTGGTTTGAAGCTACTGGAAATGAGCGCAATGTGTCACTTAACCAGGCTATAATACTGGATTATGTCGAACAATTGAAACAGATGGAACCTGTGCTGCAATTGCCGGGGAATGACATACTTCTGCCACTCGTGATGAGGCTTCCGGATGTGATAAAGGTAGATAAGCAGGATTTCGATGAAGAAGAATGGTCAAAATTGTTCACAACCATTCAGCAATGCATTGGTTTGGTGGAAGATTTCCGACTTCAGGAAGGCCGTTCGATTGAAGAGGATTTCAAAACCAGGATCCGCCTTATTCTTGATGGGGTTACGCGCATCCGTGGGATTGAAAAAAACAGAATAGACCGGTTGCGTGAACGTATGGCCTCAGCACTCAAGGATATCAGTGAAAGAATTAAGGTTGATCAGAATCGATTTGAACAAGAGCTGATCTATTACATTGAAAAACTGGACATTAACGAAGAAATGGTTCGTTTGGGCAACCATTGCGCCTATTTTGTTGAAACCCTGGACACCGAAGAAACACCCGGTCGGAAGCTGGGATTTATCTCCCAGGAGATCGGCCGGGAGATCAATACAATCGGATCAAAAGCCAATGATTCTGAAATACAACGAATTGTGGTTGAAATGAAGGATGAGCTGGAGAAGCTCAAAGAGCAATCAATGAATGTTTTATAATGCCGGACAATAATAAATACATCATTCTCTCTGCACCTTCCGGAGCAGGAAAAACGACAATCGCGCGCCATCTTCTGAGTTCGCCGCTGGGTTTGGAGTTTTCAATTACAGCCTGCAGCAGGTCGATGCGTAACGGGGAAAAAGATGGCGTGGATTACTATTTCCTCACTGCTGAAGAGTTTCAGCGCAGGGTTAAAGCCGGGGATTTCCTGGAATGGGAAGAAGTTTACCCCGATCATTTTTATGGTACCCTGAAATCCGAAATTGCACGGATTCAAGCTAATGGACACCGGGTCCTATTTGATGTTGATGTTGTTGGCGGACTGAACATCAAAAAAATATATCAACAGCAAGCCCTCGCTGTTTTTGTGAGCCCGCCCTCCGTTGAGGCTTTAAGGGAAAGACTGGAAAAGAGGGCAACGGATTCACCCGAAAAGATCCGGCTAAGGCTCGACAAAGCTGAAACCGAGATGGCCAGGGCTCCTGAATTTGATGTTATCATTGTAAATGACAGTCTGCAAAGCGCACTGGATCATGCAGAAAAAACCATCAGGGAATTTCTCAATGACAGGTAAAAAAATCGGACTATTTTTCGGATCATTCAATCCGATCCATAACGGGCACCTTATGATTGCCAATTATATGGCCGAATTTGAGGGGCTCGATCAGGTTTGGTTTGTAGTGAGTCCGCTGAATCCGTTCAAACAAGATCAAGATCTCCTGCCCGATTATCACCGGCGCGAACTTCTCAACCGGGCTATCGGTGATTATATGAAATTCAGGGTCAGCGCGGTGGAGTTTGGATTACCCAAACCTTCCTATACGATTGATACCCTGGGATTTCTGAAAACAAAATATCCTGATAATCAATTTGTTCTAATCATGGGTTCGGATCAATTACCTGAATTCCACCGGTGGAAAAACCCTGAAGAAATTCTGGAGAAATATAGGATATTGGTGTATCCCAGACTACCTGCCACAGAGCATTCTCTTCTTTCGCATCCTTCCGTCACGGTGGTGAGTGCGCCGGTCATGGAGATCTCTTCAAGCTTTATAAGGCAGGCGATCAAACAAAAAAAAGATGTCCGGTTCTTTATGCCCGAATTATCCTGGCAATATCTCGAGGAGATGCACTTTTACAGCTAGGAGATCACAATTTTTACCCGGGTACCTGAGGGCTTCCCTTTTTCATCATGCAGGTCCTCAAAAGCCTGGGTGACCTTCATTTTATAAAGCTGCTTAACTGCTGAATATATCTGATCCAAAACAATTAAGCCCATTCCCGTACTATCTTGGTCAGGGGAATGCACATAACCCCGGCCAACACCGTTATCTTCAATTACTATGATTGTACTTTCCCTTTTGCTGAAAACAAAAACCTTTACCAACCCAATATCCTCCCTGGGTCCCAGTAGTTTTGGACGCAATCCATGCTTTACTGCATTCTCAACATGTGTTTGCAAAATCATTTTCGGGACCAGCAAACTGGTATCAACTTCCGGATCAATTTCCAGTTCAAGTTTAATGAGATCATCATATCTCATGCTCTGCAGTTCCATGTAGTGTTTCAGGAATTCTATTTCACTGCTCAATTTTACCAGTGCCTGATCAGAAGTATACAAGTGACTTCTGAGCAGACTGGAAAAATGATTGATAAAATCATTTACGCGTCCGATATCACCCGACATGGCGAGATAAGAAAGCCCGCTGAGCGCGTTAAAAGTAAAATGAGGATCGAGCTGATTCTTAACGGTCTTCAGCTGCAATTCCAACAATTCCTTACGAAGATTCTCTTTTCGGAGAATCTCATGGGTTTGTGAGTACCTGATTAGTGAGATAAAGCCATAATACCCCCCGATTAATGCCAGCAGAATCAAATATTGCAGATAATACCAAGGGTTACGGCTAACCTCAAACCATTGCATGAGTTTATTCCCGGACAAAAACAACCGCGGCTTTCCATTTAAAGG
The DNA here is from genome assembly GCA_942493265.1 of uncultured Bacteroidota bacterium. Taxonomy (GTDB): domain Bacteria; phylum Bacteroidota; class Bacteroidia; order Bacteroidales; family UBA12481; genus UBA12481. The sequence continues at coordinate 3,138,383 of OW818688.1, read as the reverse complement.
ATTGGCCCAGGAAATCGAATTCATATCGGCATAATCTATATTGTCCATGGCGGCAAGCTTTCTCCCTTCCCTTGAATAGAATGCCAATTTGAGTGTTTTGCCATCAATCAACACGCAATATTCAAATTCCATCATCCCGGCTGCCTGATTGAGCACATCAACAGTGACAACCCTGTTGGGAAAAAAACGTTTGATAATGACTTTACCGGCTTGGTTTATGAAAATGGGTTTGTCAGTTCGATTAAAGAAAAGGCATCCATCGCTGTATGCAGCCTTTTTATATTGATAGGGTGAGGAAAATTCAGAGATAAAAGGAAATTTCTCCTTTTCCAAGGTATAATCCGGCAAAATGCGATACCAGTCAAAGACTGGAATACTATCCCGGTTTCCGGTCACCATAAGAAAACTCATCAGGCTATCTCTGACAGGAATCTGAAGGTGCATAGCATAAGAAAGAGGAGGGCCCAGATTGACCGGAGGCACTTTAAATTTAAGTTCCTCATCTAAAACAATAAACCAGGAAACACTATCGTGCAGAAACACAGAGTCCTTGTTATAATTGTTCGATGCATCGCATCGTCCCGTCAATTCAACTTTCCCATCGTCATCGAGGTCAACGGGGTGAACACCTGTCATGAAAGCTCCGGCAAAAGGGCTCGACCACAGGCTATCGGATTTAATGTCGTATGCGTATACGTTTCGTGGTTGCCTGGCATAACCGGAAGAAAAAGAGAAAACAATTTCGTCTGAACTGTCATGATTCAGATCGGTGGGTTGAGCGGCAAAGAGGAATGTATATGGCGTGGCGTACCGGGTCCAGATGGTATCAAGCAAACGGTTCTTAACCAAAATGGGAGAAGGGCCAAAGGGCTCAATAATATTAAGGTACAGGCTATTATGATCAACCGTAACAGTCGCAATCTCTGATTTACCATTTTGGTTAATATCGCTGATTAACGGAACAAATAAACCCGGTTTAAATATTCCCTTGAAGTTCCACTGTTCCATCGAAGCACCTGATGCCCAGCGTACTAGAATAAAAGATGCGTTCTCGCTGGAATTATTCAAAAAATAATCCTCAATGCTTTTATCAGAATTCAGATCCTGATAAAATCGTTGGGAAATTCCAGGATCAGAAACAAAACTCGAAGAATCTGTTTCGGTGAGGAGGTAGGGTGTCTGCTTAAACTGCAACAATATAAAGGTGCAGCTTCCCATTACAGTAGCCAATACCCAGCTGCGCATAATAAATGACACCAGCTTAGACTGATACATGCGTCTTAAAACAGACGTTTTAGAAATTTCCCCCACTTTTTATGCCTAACCCTGATAATTTTCAGGTTTCCGAAGATACTAAAAATAAAATCCACAAAAGCCTCAGCCTTTGAATCTATTGAATCTCATACCCTTAACAAGCCAGTCGGGCAGGTTCTTAAGTGGATCGCGTTTGGTCATGTCGATGGAGATTCCGAGTTTTTTTAGTATCGGAACCCTGTGGGTTTCAACAAATTCGATAAGAGTACCGTCAGTATCCTCAATATAACTGAAGTGACCGGCTGCTTCACCCATATCAAATGATTCACCGGCTGTTATTTCGCTGTCAACAGTAAAAGGAAATCCCTTTTCAGCGCACTCTCTTTTAAGCGCCTTCATTCCCTGAATATCAAAGCACAAATGAATAAATCCCAGATCACCCCATAAACGGTTTTTAAAAATATACTCCGGCTTACGGTCAAGAGCTTGAATGAGTTCAATTTTACTTTCGCCGAATAAACGGCTGAATCCTCCGGTACGTTTTATACTATGGCTCAGCAGTATACGTCTGAATTTACCGGTTCCACCGGATATCTTATACAAATCCGAAAATTCGCCGGTTTGGTCGTATTCAACCTTATCATATCCCAGAATTCCGGAATAAACCTTCAATGCAAGATCAATGTTTGAAACACCAATAATGGCGCCATAGGTTCCTCCGCCATGTTTCTTGTCATCATGGAACCAGGAATTACCCTCCACCACGTCAAAAATATTGTTAAAAGGATCTTTCACAAAGAAGTGCTCCTTTCCATTGGGTGCGGTAACCAGTCCGCCGGGGATGCTAATTCCTGCATCTGTAAGCTCCTGAAAACTATTCCTTACATTTTTGGATTTCACCTTTGCGGCAAAAATCCCCAGATCGCCCAACTGAACTGAAAAGGCGGCTGCCTCCGGAATTCTCCCTTTATACTGCCAGATCTCAAATCCCCCGCCACCCTGGATATTCACTGCCAAAGCGGCATGGCGCATGCGGGGCTCTCCTCCGGTATAGGGCAGCATCAGCTCAGCAATTGCATCATCCTCAAACACACGTACATCCATCCCAAAAACCTTCTTGTACCATCTCCAGGCTTCATTCAGGTTCCCGACTCCAATGCCGATCTGCTGTATTCCTGTAATCCTTTTCTCGTTCATTATTCTTTATTTTCAGCCGGCAAATATACATACGAAGTGGCCAGAGAAAAAAAGGATTATTCATGTATTCGTGGAATGAATTGTTAATTTCGTGAAACAGATAAACCTATGAAAACACTAAAAGATAAAACGGTCTGGATAACAGGCGCTTCGTCAGGTATTGGAGAAGCCCTTGCGATGGTTTGTGCCGGTAAAGGGGCCAATCTTGTTTTGACTGCCCGTCGGGAAGAGGAGCTGATTCGTGTTGCCGGTAAAACAGGATTGCCGGCCGAAAGGTTTATGATATTGCCGGCCGATCTTTCCCGTTATGATCAGGTACAAATTTTGACAGATCAGGTTATGGCCCGTTTCGGTCGTGTGGATGTTTTGTTTAACAATGCCGGAATCAGCAGCCGCGCCCTGGCAATTGAATCACCCATTGAGATAGATCGCAAAGTGATGGACATAGATTATTTCAGTGTGATTGCGCTGACCAAGTCGGTGCTGCCCATCATGGTAAAACAACATGGGGGTCATATCGTGGTCACATCCAGTGTAATGGGCAAGATTGGCACGCCGTTGCGGTCAGCCTATGCCGCAGCCAAGCATGCCCTGCATGGATTTTTCGACTCCCTTCGTCAGGAGGTAATTGATTACGGAATTAACATAACATTGGTTTGTCCGGGGTACATTCATACGCAGGTATCTGTAAACGCAATCACCCCAACGGGAGACCGGTTTAATAAAATGAGCAAAAACCAGCAGAAGGGAATAGAACCGCTGGTTTTGGCAACCAAAATGGTTAAAGCGGTTTATTCCAATAAGCGTGAAGTGATTTACGGAGGCAAGGAAATTTTGGGAATCTACCTTGATCGCTTCTCGCCCGGGCTGCTAAACCTTTACCTTCACATGAAGCACAAGCAAAATTCGTTCGCCGACTAAACCTTCACAACAATCTCCTGCCCAACCTCTATTGCTTTTTTGTTGAGTTCGAGAAGATGGCTGTATCTTGCAGGAATGGATTTTTCCAGGCCTTTGTAAACATTTTCGAGTTGAACGATTGGCTTGATCTTCAGATATCCACCTAAAACAATCATATTGAAAGCTTTGGTGGATTCCATCTTTGCAGAAGCATCTGCTGCATCAACCCTGTAAATAACGATATCCTTGCGCTCCGGAAGGCGGGTTAATCCATTGCTGTCGAACAGCAGAACCCCGCCGGGCTTAACAGAATTTTCAAATTTGTCGAGCGATTGCTGGTTGAGCAGAATCGCTGTATCGTAAACATGCAGAATAGGTGAACTGATCCTTTCGTCACTCAAAATCACAGTAACATTAGCGGTACCGCCCCTCATTTCAGGGCCGTAAGAAGGAAACCAGCTCACTTCCTGATTTTGCATGATTGCGGAGTAGGCAAGGATTTTCCCCATAGACAGGACTCCTTGTCCACCAAAACCGGCTATGATAATCTCTTCAGTCATGATCGTTGTTTATTTATTGATTATTAACCAGTTTACCATCAACCTTGATATCCCCGAGCGGATAAAACGGGAACATATTCTCCACCATCCACTCATTGGAAGCAACAGGTTCCATTTTCCAACCGGAATTGCAGTTGGAAACAATCTCCACCAGCGAGGTCCCTTTATTCTCTTTCTGGGATTCAAAGGCCGCCCGAATGGCTTTTTTCGCCCGCCGAACATTTCTTGGAGAATGAACTGACTGGCGCGAAACAAAACAGGTTCCCGGCAACTGGGCAACCAGCTCAGTCATTTTCAATGGATTGCCCATGGTTTCCAGATCCCTTCCGTACGGACTGGTGGAAGTTTTCATTCCCTTCAGAGTCGTAGGTGCCATCTGGCCGCCTGTCATTCCGTATATCCCGTTATTGATGAAAATGATCGTTATATTCTCACCGCGGTTGCAGGCATGGATGGTTTCCGCGGTACCGATTGCTGCAAGGTCGCCATCACCCTGATAAGTGTAAACAAATTTTTCCGGCCAGCACCTTTTTATCCCGGTGGCAACCGCAGGTGCACGTCCGTGTGATGCCCCAACCATGTCAACATTCATGAAATCGTACGCCAGAACCGAACAGCCTACCGGTGCCACACCAATTGTTTCGGATTGAATACCCATCTCCTCAATCACTTCCATGACTAACCGGTGGGCCGTACCGTGACCACAACCCGGGCAGTAGCTCAGGGGTTTATCGGTCATCAGCGGAGTTTTTTGATAAACCAGGTTTTCTGGTTTTATAATATCTTTTATATCCATAACTATTTCGAAATAAGCAGTTTCTTCAAATTCTCAAGTACTTCTTCAGGTGTAGGGATCATTCCGCCCATCCGGCCGAAATGTTCAATATGAACACCACAACCTACAGATAACCTTACATCTTCAACCATTTGTCCCGCACTTTGCTCAACAGCCAGTATCCCTTTCATTCGCGGCGCCAGCTCAGCAAGCGGTTTTGCCGGATAAGGCCACAATGTTATGGGCCTCAGCAATCCAATTTTAATGCCTTCTTCGCGCCCGAGCTGAATGGCCTTCTGACAGATTCTGGCAGAGGAACCATAGGCTACAAAAAGATATTCGGCATCTTCAGTGTTTAAAAGTTCATATCGGACCTCTGCTTCCTGGCATTTTCGGTACTTTTCCTGCAAATGCTGGTTATGCACTTCCTGACGGGAAGCGTCAAGATCAAGCGAGGTAACAATATTCCGTTCCTGACCGTCGGGTTTTCCGGTAAGCGTCCAGCTGCGGTCGAAAGAAGTGGTCCTGGGCAATTGTTCGCACAATTCCACCTTTTCCATCATCTGGCCGATCAGTCCGTCGGACAAAATCAAAACCGGATTGCGATATTTAAAGGCCAGGTCAAATCCCAGGAATGCAAAATCAAACATTTCCTGAACCGATGACGGCGCAAGCACGATCAGGCGGTAATCGCCATGGCCTCCGCCTTTTACCGACTGGAAATAATCAGCCTGTGAAGGCTGAATAGTACCCAGTCCCGGACCTCCGCGGGCTACGTTCAGCAGCAGGCAGGGCAATTCAGCGCCTGCCAGATAGGATACACCCTCCTGCATCAGACTCATACCCGGACTGGAAGAGCTGGTCATAACCCTTTTACCGGTACTGGCAGCTCCATATACCATATTGATGGCAGCCACTTCACTCTCAGCCTGTAAAACCACCATGCCGGTGCGTTTTTCAGGCCGTTCAGCCATCAGGTATTCCATCACTTCCGATTGGGGAGTGATCGGATATCCGAAATAGCCATCGGCCCCGGCACGGATAGCACCTTCTGCTACGGCCTCGTTGCCTTTCATCAGTTTTAATTCCTTCATCATCCAGCAATTTTATGTTAATCGGATAATTTTACTTTATATACGGTGATAACGCCATCCGGACAAACCACCGCACAATTGGCACATCCCACGCATGCATCCTGGTTTTCCTGATATGCGTAATGGTAACCTTTATGGTTAACTTCCTGCGCCATGGCGATGACATCGTTTGGACATGCTACTCTGCAAACCTCACAGCCTTTGCATTTCTCAATGTCCACCACTATCGCGCCTTTCATTTTTGCCATAACTCTTATTTTTTTGAAAAATCTTTATGAAATTCTTTTAATCTCGATTCCAATACCGGGTAAAGTGTTGGATGAATCTGCGATACACAGGCCCTGAGTCCTTCAATCCTGGTGCTGCCGGTAATCATTAACGAAATAGCACTGATCCCGTAATAGAGCAAATGCTCCAGCAGTTCGGAACCGGTCATTCCCGGATAGGATAAGGTGAAATAAAATCCATCCGCTACCGGCTGGTCAATATCCGTTTCGTATACTATTTTGAACCCGTAGTCGATAAAAATCTTTTTCAGGTCATGTGCCCTGCGGCCATACTCCTTAACCATTTCCACGAAATTAAACTGCCCATCGTTTGCCGCTTTCATCATGGCTGCCAGTCCATATTGTGCAGAATGGCAAACCCCAGAAGATAAAGCATATAAGGCACCGTATATCATGGAATAGCCAAACTGGTCGGAAGTATAATATCTTTTCAGATCAGGATAAACCCGGTTAAACAGCGGATCACTGATAATAAGCGACCCGACCCGCTCTCCCGCAAAGGAGAATGCCTTAGAACTTGAAATGAGCAGAAGCCAGTGATCACAGTAATTTGCCACTGTCGGCTGATAAGGCTCTTCGCCCGGATGTGAATAATCTTTGCGGAAATCCATACCGAAATAGGCAAGGTCCTCAATCACAATCACATCATATTTATTGGCCAGATGTCCGATTGTTTTCAGTTCATCTTCGGTAAAACAGATCCACGACGGGTTATTCGGATTGGAATAAAGAAGCGTAGATATTTTTCCGGTTGAAAGGAAGGATTCCAGTTTTGGCCCGAGCTTATCTCCCCGGTAATCATACACATCGAAAGATTCAAATTCATGCCCCAGCACCCGGCACTGCTGCTTTTGAACCGGAAAACCCGGATCGATAAAGAGCGTTCCGAGCTTATTCCTGTCGGAGCGGTTTGCCACCATAAAGGCAGCCATGGCGCCCTGCATGGATCCCACACAGGGAATGCAGGCCTCCTCCTTAACATCGATATTCAGGAACAACCTGGCAAACCGCATGGTTTCCCTTTTTAATTCCGGAACACCCTCAATCATTGGATATTTTGAAGCAACGCCCTTGTGCAAGGCAGCGATCTCAGCTTCTATACCGATTTCAGGCGGTTCAAGGCCGGGAACGCCCATTTCCATGCGGATAAACTTCTCACCGGTAAGCTGTTCGATTTTGTTGACCAGCCTGACGATCTCCCTGATCGAGGCGTAGCCAAGGTCAGGCAGGTTGGAAAGTGCAATCTGTTCCCTGACAATTTTACTGTCTATTGGAGTGTGTTGTACCATCGAGCAAGATAGATAAATTATTGATCCGACAATTGAAAAAGTATCAAATTCCAGAAAAGTAATCAGCCAATCCCCCACCCGTCAGTTGATATCCTTGCATAAGGCTGGCTGTCAGACAGGAGTGAACAGGTATAATACCAACAACCGCACCGGGCCTTAGATCCCTGACCACTTCATCAGGAGCCTCGAGTATGCCATGCTCCTGCGACAATGAAACGATATAAGCTCCGGGAACCGGGTTCTGCCATCCCTGTTCATCAACCTGAACCAGCTGTCCATATACGGTGCGACCGTCGATCCGTACGTAATCTTTCGAAAAGTGGATGGCTCCGCCATAAAGGACCACTTGATTTCTTTCGGCATGAACAGCCACAACCGGACAAATCACAATCCCGGCAACCTGCGAAAAATTGCATACCCCGGCAGTCAGTTGCATCAGGTCATAAAAAATAAAATTACCGGGCCTCATCTCATCAATATCCGGGAAATCATTCATAACCGTGCAGGAAGGAGTATCTCCATATGACAGGATCAGTTCCGGCTGAAAACTTCTCAGATTATCCTTCAGGGAATTAAGAATCTGTACGGATGAATGGTAAATCTCATGTATTTCTCCTGCCGGTGATGCATGATAGGTATGCCCCGCATGAGTAAGCAATCCTTTCATGGTCATTTTGGAACTGGCTGTAATGATGGAAGCCAGTTCAAGGATCAGCGGCATTTCCTCCGGCATAAGGCCGGTGCGATGATACCCTGTGTCTATTTTAATATAGATATCGACCGGACAGGTCAGCTGATTTTCCAATTCCGCGGCAACATCAGGGTGTTCAACCAGAAGGCCGATCCGAACTTTGGATCCAAGTCGGTTGATCAACCCGATTTCCCTCAAATTCACCGGAAAAGCTATGGTGATATCCTCCCAGCAGTCAGCAGCAAAATATTCTGCGGCAATCAGAGAGGAAACTGTTATTTTTCTGATTCCGGCTTCACGGAACCATCTACCGATAGTCAGAGATTGATGGGTTTTAAAGTGCGGTCGGAAAATAATACCCGACCGGGCAGCTTTTTCCGCCATCATCCGGATATTCTGCTGACAGATTTCCCGGCTGATCAGATAAGTTGGTCGCTCAAATTTTATCATATAGAAACAAAAAACGGCAACCGAAGTCACCGTTTTTATTTATTATCCGTTCAGTTAAAACTCAGTCTTAAGTATTTCAACCCACTGGTTGATACGCGATTGCGTTAGCTCAGGTTCATTATCCTCATCCAGGGGCAGGCCCAGGAATTTACCATTTCGGAATGCCTGGGATTCATCGAAAGCATATCCGTCAGGTCCAACCATACCAACGAGTTTGCCGCCAGCCTGGACAACATGATCAGCGATGATACCGATATCGTCAACAAACTTGAACGAGTAGCTCACCTGATCGCCTAATCCGAATACTGCACAGCTTTTGCCCGCCAGATTCATTTTATACAAACGGGTCATGAACAGGTTCCAGTCGTTTTTCTGATCAGGATCGGCCCAGGTATGGGTTCCAACGGTTGGCCCGCCGAAAATAATCCTGTTATAAGGCATTAAATCACTTTCCTGGGCATCTTTCACCGGAATCAGGACGGCCTGGTCCTCACCAAATGATTTGGCAACCATACGGGCGGCCTTTTCGGTGTTTCCACCTGCCGGCCCAAATAGAATCGCAATTTTATCCATCACTAAATAGTTGTTTGTGCAAAAATATAAAATTCGCGCTTACTTTTCGATCCTGATGCGTGCATCGACAGCAACCACTCTGTTAGATAGCCCCATGACAGGATTCAGGTCCATCTCGGCAATTTCGGGTGCCGAAACCACCAGATCGGAAACCCCGATAATCAGTTCGATCCATTTGTCAACATCAACCGGTTGCTGTCCGCGCACCCCCTCCAGCAATTTTTTACTTTTCAGGTTACTGATCATACCGGTTATCTCGCTTTTGGACAAGGGCACCAGTCCGGATTGAACATCTTTCAGCACCTCAATAAAAATCCCGCCCAGCCCGATCATGACCAGATGGCCGAAAGGATTCTCGCGTTTGGCTCCCACAAAAAGCTCACGCCCTTTAAGCATAGGCTGCAGCAACACACCGGTAGCGCCGGTTATCGACATCAGCTTATCAAAGGCGTTAACCACTTCCTCATGGTTGGCGAGATTCAGAAGTACACCGCCAACGTCTGTTTTATGAATTGGACCCACAACTTTCATTACCACAGGAAAACCAAAAGAAAGTGCCGAACTGACCGCCTCCTCATAGGTATTTACCACGCGTTCCTGTATCCTGACTATCCCAGCAGCATCCAGCAATTTCTGAACCTGATCAGGTGTAAGGTACCCATCCGGGAATCCGTCTATCAATTTCCTGATCTTCAAATGAGATGGCTTTTCCAGCGCAGAATCTGCCTCTGACGGTTCCGGGGTATTCTGTGATTTTACAATTGCCTGTCCGAAAACCACCTCATCGGGAAAATTGACCCTGCCACGTGCCAGGAACAATTCGATATCCTCCGCAGCATTTACCGTAGAAGGCAATATCGGGAAGATGGGCTTACTGCAGGTTTTCATCTTTTCATCAATCAGCCGGTAGATCGGATCCATGGATGCCAGACCGGGACTACCAAATATGACGCACATCCCGTCGATATAATCCAGTTCCTTATCAACACATTCTATCGCAGCATTCAGATGGTCAACTCCACCAGTTGCCAGCACATCGATGGGATTGCCCACCGATGAACCCGCCTGAAGCTGGGCAAGCAGCCGCCGGGCAGGTTCGCCGGATATCTTAGGGACTTCCATCCCGCCGTCGGACAATGCATCGGTCAGCATAACTGCCGGTCCGCCGGCATGCGTAATGATAGCCAAACGATTGCCTTCGAGCTTTTTATTCATAAATAATGCTCCCATGGTTGCCAGTTCCATCCGGCTGTAGCACCGCACAATCCCAGCTTTCCTGAGTAGTGCATCAACAGCGGTATCCGGACTGGCCAGGGCTCCCGTATGGGAAGATGCTGCACGGCTTCCGGCTTCAGAACTGCCTGCTTTTATGGCAGCAATCCTGCAACCCTTGCGGATCAGCGATGATGCATGCTTCAGGAGCTTTTCGGGTTTCTGGACACTTTCGAGGTATAATAGCTTTACACGACTGGAAATTTCCGGATCGAAGGTATCATCCAGATATTCCAGAATATCTTCCACTCCCAGCTGTGCGGAATTCCCCACACTGAAAACGCTTGAAAAAGTCAGCCCATTGGGTACGGCAGATTCCATTACATATACTGCCGTGGCTCCCGATCCGGATATAAAATCAACTCCTTTGGGATCCAGTTTGGGAACCGGTGTGGTAAAACATCCCGCATAAGAGGTTGTGATCACCCCAATGCAATTCGGGCCGATCAGGCAGGCTCCGGTTTCATTCAGAATTTCAACAATCTCCTTTTCAAGGCGCGCGCCGGTTTCATTTTCCTCTGAAAATCCGGCAGATATAATAATAAATGCACGGGTTTGCTTTTGTCGGGCCAGGGTTCCTACAATTCCGGGACACATGCCTGCTGCAACAGCGAGAATAGCCAGGTCAACCTGAGGCAGGCTTTCAAGGTCAGGATAGGATTTAACTCCCTGAATTTCTGATGTTTTCGGATTAACCACATACAATTGGCCACCATAGCCGTGGTCAATAATATTCTTAAGTAATTTTCCACCCGGTTTCCTGATGTCATTCGATGCTCCGATTACAACTATACTACTGGGATTCAGCAGTTCACGATTAACCATAAAATGATTTCCTTTAACTTTTGTACCGCTCTAAATCTAATAAGATATTTCCATTGTACTGTGTGATGGCATACCGACAATATTAACAAACCGGGGATTGTTTTGGTTCTTTCCGTTTGATAGCCTAATTTCAAAGGATCTAAAACTGAAACAACATGCGATATTTTTTAGCGGTTACCCTCTGGTTGTCAGCACTCACAAGTTTAATTGCCCAACCCGGACTCGATTATTATCTGCCGGCGGCAGCACGTTACAATCCATTGGTTCCGACTCCGGAGTCGGTTATCGGATTCAAAACCGGGGAGTATCACCTTACTTACGACAAACTCCTCCGCTACCTGGAGGTGCTTGATGCAGCTTCCGACAGGATCAGCATCGTCAGAATTGGTGAAACCTATGAAAAGCAGCCCTTGATCCAACTTATAATTACTTCTCCCGCCAATCAGCAGAATCTCGACAAACTTCGCCGCGATCATCTTGCCGCCCTGGAACCCGGATCATCAGCCGGCATTAGAGGCATGGACCCTTTGGTGGTGTGGCTGGGATACAGTGTTCATGGCAATGAACCTAGTGGAGCCAATGCGGTTCCGGTGGTTGCCTATTACCTGGCTGCCTGTGAGGATGAGAATATCGTGCAAATGCTGGATCAGACTGTCATCCTGCTTGATCCGTGCCTGAATCCCGATGGTCTCAACCGTTTCGCTTCCTTTGTAAACACTAAAAAAAGCCTGAATAATAACTCAGATCCCAATTCCTTTGAATTTCAGGAACCCTGGCCAGGCGGGCGGTCCAATCATTACTGGTTCGACCTTAACCGCGACTGGCTGCTCCTTCAGCATCCTGAAACCCGTGCCCTGGTTGCACAATTTCATTACTGGATGCCGAATGTGGTGACCGATCATCATGAAATGGGCTCCAATTCCACCTTCTTCTTCCAGCCGGGTGTGCCTGCACGAAACAATCCGCTGGTTCCACCAGGCAATTTCGCACTGACCCAAAACATTGGAACCTATCATGCCAAAGCGCTGGATCAAATTGGTTCCCTGTATTTTACAGAAGAAACCTTCGATGATTTCTATTTCGGCAAGGGATCATCGTATCCTGATATTCATGGCTCCGTTGGCATTCTGTTTGAACAAGCCAGCAGTCGTGGGCATCTTCGACAAACAGCAAACGGTTTGCTTACCTTTCCATTCACCATCAGGAACCAGGTCACGGTTTCCCTGTCAACACTCGCTGCAGCAAAGGATATGAGAAAGGAACTCCAGTATTATATGGCCGATTTTTACAAAACCGCCCTGAAGGAAGGCGAAAACTCTGCTGTGAAAGGCTACCTTTTCGGCGATAGCCGTGATCCGTATAAGTCCAGGATGATGCTGGACATCCTGCTTCAGCATAAAATCAGGGTAAACAATCTCGATAAGCCTTTGGAAATCAACGGGAATCAGTATGATCCTTCAAGTGCATGGTTCGTTCCGGCCAATCAGCCGGAATACCGGCTTATCAGGTCCTTGTTCGAGCCGGTATTGAAATTTGCCGACAGCACCTTTTATGATGTAAGCTCCTGGATATTACCCCTGGCCATGGGAATTCCTTATGAGCCAATCGATTTAAAGGATCTGCCCCGCCTGGCCAGCAAAAACAGGGTACAAACACTTCCGGAAATTACCGGCCGGGTAACTGGAAATGAAAGCCAGGTGGGCTACCTGATACCCAGCGATCCGTACCTGATTCACAAATCTTTGAATCAGATACTCGCTCAGGGTATACATGTTAAAATTGCCTCCACAGCATTTATTCTCGACTTCGGACATAAAAAAATAAGCTTTCAGCCCGGAACCTTGTTGGTACCCGTTCAGAAACAGCCAGTTTCAAGTGCCGATCTGTTTTTCATCCTGACCAAACTAGCCAATACTGATGGATTATCTATCTACTCAGCGCCGACCGGATATTCTCCTGATGGTCCCGACCTTGGCAGTGGCAAATTTAGTGATCTCGTACCGCCTAAGATCCTCTCCTTTGCAGGGGGAGGCAGCAGTGGCGTAACCGGTGAGATCTGGCATTTGCTGGATTCAAGGTTTAATATCCCGTTAACCCTGTCGGATATAAACAGATTTCCGACACTCAATCTCGATCCCTATACAACCATCATTTTAACAGGATCTTACGACCTCAGGGACTTAGATATTGAAAAACTTCGCGACTGGGTTCGCAAAGGGGGTACCTTGATCGGGATTGAATCAGGATGCGCCTATCTTGCTAAAATCGGGTTCGCCAAATTAACCCCGGTGGAAAAACCTGCTGCGGACCAACCTTCCTCAACCGGACTGCGGCCTTATGGAAAAAGAGGAGAAGATTCGGCCGGAAAATCCATTCCAGGCACCATTTTCCTGGCAGAGCTTGATACTACACACCCTTTGGCTTATGGTTATCACAGTCAAAACCTTGCCATTTTCAGGGAAGGGGCACTGTTTTACAAGCCGGGAACTGATTTGTATGAAAATCCGGCCGTATTGTCCGGAAATTCCCTGCTTGCCGGGTATGCCAACAAATCAAACCTTACCTCGGTGAACGGATCATCCGCCATCCAGCGCCAATCATATGGTAACGGTAAGGTTATCCTCTTTTTAGATGATCCACTTTTCCGCGGCTTCTGGGCCGGAACCCACAAAATCTTCCTCAACTCTCTATTCTGGGGAAAGATTTAAAGAGTTGTCGGTTGTCGGTTATCGGTTGTCAGTTGATCGGAAAGTTGCACGTCTGCCGGCATCTTTTCGCCTAACTGACAACCGATAACCGACAACCGACAACCGACAACGTTCCTAGAACCTCATTACGAGCTTCACATACACATTCCTTCCAGGCTCGGTCAGGATCAGGCCACGGTTGGTTGCAAGATGGTTGCGGTAAGATTTATTGAATACGTTATCAACTCCGGCAAACAGCTGGAACGAGGTAATGCCCAACTCTTTTGATGCGGAATACAGCGAAAAATCGGACAGAAAATAGCTTTCCGTACTGGTTTCTCCAACCGCAATTTTATTTTGGGCAGCAATCCAGCTAGTGGTCCACTCCACAGTAAAAACCCCCGGTACATGATAACGGAATCCGGCCCCGGTGGTAAATGGCGGAATCAGGGGAAGATCGGCTTTTTGTACCAGGTTGATGCCACGCACATAGGCTGCCTTTCCATAGATTACAGCATTGCTGAACGGTTGAAAGTTCACCGAAGCATCAAATCCGGTCAAGAGAGCACGGTCCACGTTGGCATTTATCAGAGCAGGCAAAGTATCGGTCAGTCCGGCATCCGAACCGGTACTCAGGGTATAAACAAATACTCCCGGAGTCTCTACTATCATATCATTCAGGTAGTTGATAAATCCATTCGCCTGTACCTGCAAACGGTCTTTCCATATTCTCAGACCTATATCTCCGAACAAACCTTTTTCCGGTTTCAGATTGGGATCGCCTAACCGCACTTTTGATCCAAGATCAATGTATTTAAAACGTTCTTCCAGGGAAGGACTTCGGAATGAGCGCCCCATATTTGCCGTAACATCCAGATTTTTAAACAGATGGTACAGAGCTCCGGCATTAGCCGACCATGACCAGGCTCCGATGGTATCAGCTTCGAATACAACCCGCTGGTTAGGCACCGGATCTTTCAAAACCCCGTTTATGCTGATGGAAAAAGGATCCAACCCGGTATCATTTGCCACGCGGATGCGGTCGAGACGCGTTCCGAGAGTGAGTTCCAGTTTATCGTTAAGGTGGCTCGATTCGTGCTGGACAAAAATCCCGGTACTGCCGAATTTTGAATCAGGGTTTGGCTTCTCCGAGCGGATAATATCCATTGAAGTTTTCACATTCCCAAATGCATCAATAATTTCCTGTGTGATGTATTTATCGCGGGTAGTCACCAACTTTCGTTGCCACAGGTCAACACCTCCGACCAACACACTCTTTTCACCCGTTTTCCATTTTGATTCCAGCACCATTCCACGGGTATTATGCTTTCCAACCGGCAGTATCTTTTCGGCTGTGAGCCGGGTATTCCCAACCACAGTGGCCGGTGTGTTCGGGATTATCTCCACATCGCGCAAAATATACTGGTCATAAACCCGGAAGCTGATTTCATCCATTGCCGGCAGAAAATTCTTAATTGAATACTTTGCGGATATCAGCTGTCTTTTTTCCTCAGGATAGGTGGCGGTAGCAATGGGTCCGAAAGGTGCGCCTCCCGGGATTCCGACATTGAACGCCTGAAAATGCTGGGCATTGATTTCCAGTTCATGGTTAGCGAATGGCTTAACACCGAGTGTGGCATTCAAATTCTGATCTGTGAACTGCGAATTGGGCTGAATGCCATCAGGAGTTTTATAATTGCCCGCTTTGCGATAACCTCCGCTCAGTCTCACTTTCCAGAGTTTTGAACCCGACTCCACTCCAATATGTGTTCCCATCAGATTATTCACCCCCTGATATACTCCCATTGCAGAACCATGAATGGTGGATTTGTCATAATACTGGCCTTTTTGGGTAAGTATATTGACTACGCCACCAAGTGCACCTGTACCGTAAATGGAAGAAGCGGCTCCTTTAATGATCTCCACCCGCTCGATTTCATTCACATCAAACATCGACAACCCTGCAACCAGGTCAGATGCCGTTTCAATCCGGTTTCCATCCACCAGGCTCACCATTCGACTCTCCCCCAGTCCCCTGATATTGACAGATGTGCCCCAGCCTCCGTCGCGATAAAGCGAAATCCCCGGCTCACGTGATAATACATCGGAAAGGGTTATGGATGACTGGCGGGGAAAATATTCACGGGGTACCACCGTAACCGGCAGTGCCACATCCCTTTCCAGCTTATTATATCGCAAACTCGATACCTGAACCTCACCCAGCGGAATCAGGGCCGGCTTGAGCTCGATATTTACCGGCACCTGTCCGGCATCGCCTACGTTAACTTCCCTTGAAACCGGATAATAACCTAAACTACTGACAGTTAAAATATATTTAGCGGCCGTTAGGTTTTTCAGCGTGAAATCGCCTTCGGAATTGGTTAACCCGGTGAATACTCCCGATGTGGAACTATTTTTTACCTGGACATATACATAGGCCAGGCCCTGGCTGGTACCGGAATCGGTTACCTTTCCCGAGATGCTCAGATTCTGGGCCGACACTGTAGCTGAAACCACAGCCATCAGTAAAATAAAGAGTTTAATTTTTTTCATAATTATCCTTGATTTTTAGCACAACCGATTTGACTTCAACTCCCTGAACGCGGCCAAGCTGACCGGTTAAGGAACCAATCTGATCGGTTGTACCCTCAAGTACCAGAGAAATGATTCCGGCAACGGAACCTTTAACCGGCAAGCCCTGACGGCCGATAATGATGGAAGAATGATTGGAGATGATGGCGTTTACCTGCGCTGCAGATTCTTTGTCCTCAAGCAGGATCAAAACACTTCCGATTCTCTTTTCCATTAGTAAATCCTCCGGATCAGATTGATTTTTAAATCCTTGTGGTTGAAAATTCTCCCACTCAGATCATTGTTATTTCAATCACAAAGATAATTATTTTTTCAAATTTCAACACAGTATGAATAAAAAAGATTAACCACATTAGACACATAGACCACAATAGGTCTTTATTATCTACCAGATTCATATTAATAAACAAAAACTATGTGGCCTATGTGTCTAATGTGGTTGATCCATAATGAATCTAATATAGAATGACCTATTTTAGTGCCCGGATAAAATCTGTATGATGAAAAAGACCCCGATATTTCTGCTGACCACCCTGCTGCTGGCGGGTGCAACGATTTTCCTATCAGGCTGTAAGGAGAAAAGCACAAATGAACAAAAAGAGGCAGGAAAATTCCCCAACGACTGGTTCTACCGTCAACGGGCCTATCCCAATACCGACCTGCGTTCCGACCTGTATTACAAGGCAATGGAACAAACCATGGCCATGGAAAAAAGCGGATTGAAATCGGGACAGGATACCTGGACACTCGTTGGCCCTACCAATATTGGAGGCAGGGTAACTGATATCGAGATGCCATCAAACGATCAGAACATGATCTACCTGGCAGCTGCCTCCGGGGGAATTTTCAAATCCACCAATCTGGGAACCAACTGGACGCCAATTTTTGACAACGCGGTGGCTCTCGCCATCGGAGATATGGATATTTCAAAAACGAATCCGGATGTTTTGTATGTCGGCACCGGCGAACCCAATGCCGGCGGAGGTTCTCACACGTATGAAGGATATGGGGTATACAAATCGACTGATGCCGGAAAAACCTGGAACAATGTCGGTCTCACTTCGGCCGGAAGCATTGGCCGGGTAAAAATTGATCCAAAAAATCCGGATACCGTATATGTGGCCGCAATGGGTCACCTTTTCTCGTATAATTCACAAAGGGGGATTTTTCGCACCCAAAACGGAGGATCTACCTGGCAGCAGGTCCTTTACCTCACTGACTCCACCGGAGCCTCTGATCTTTGCATCAATGCATCGGATTCCAAAATCCTGTATGCCGCCATGTGGGAAAGAACCCGGCGACCGCCCTACCAGAGCTACGGAGGCCATACAAGCGGAATCTGGCGTTCGTCTGACGGAGGCGATACCTGGTCGGAACTCCTGAATGGTTTGCCTAAAGGGAATGTTGGCAGAATCGGAATCGATATTTCGGATTCCAACCCGCAGGTTTTGTACGCAACTTACACCGACTCAAGCGGATTTCTGAACGGAATATATAAAACCATCAACGGCGGCGATAATTGGTCGAGAACAGCTGAACTGGGTGAAAATGCCTCCTACTGGTGGTGGTTCAGTGAAATCGATGTGGATCCGATCAATCCGAATATCGCTTATGTATCCGGATTTCAGGCATATAAAACAACCAATGGCGGAACATCCTGGGCAAACACCTTCCCTTCTGCACATGTAGATATGCATGGTACCTTTGTGCATCCGAAGGATAACGGACTCGCATTGCTTTGCAGCGACGGGGGGCTTTATGTTTCCCGCACCGGCGGCAGCACTTCGTTTCACCTGGAAAACCTTCCGATAACCCAGTTTTATGCCTGTGAGGTGGATTACATGAATCCTGACCGGTTCTACGGCGGCACCCAGGACAACGGAACCATCCGAGTAACCAGCAAAGCAGTAAACCGCTGGCAATCAATTTATGGCGGTGATGGCTTTGTGGTCAAGGTAGATCCGACCGATAATAATTATGTTTACGCTGAATCCCAGTATGGTGGATTGGGCCGGTCGGAAGATGGTGGTGCCGGTTTTCAGTATGGCACCCAGGGCATTAGCGCCGGCGACCGTTTTAACTGGAAAAGTCCGCTGGAACTGGATCCCCAGACTCCTTCCACGCTGTATTTCGGATCAAACCGGCTGTACAAATCCACTAACAGGGCTCAAACCTGGCGCCCGGTATCAAGCGATCTCACCAATGGTAAAGGGGTGAATGTTAATTACGGTACGCTCACCACGATCTCCGTTTCTCCATTGGACAGCAAGATTATCTATGTGGGAACCGACGACGGGAATATCTGGAATACACTCGACGGAACCACTACCTGGACAAACCTCTCAGCCAATCTTCCGGATCGCTGGATCACCTGTGTGCAAACCAGTCACCTCGACAAGGCAGTGGCATTTGTCACCGTTTCAGGATACCGGTGGGATTCGTACCTTCCGCACGTTTACCGGACGGGTAATAACGGATTAACCTGGGATGACGTGTCGGGTAACCTTCCCGATTTCCCCATAAACAGCATCGTACTGGATCCGATTAATAAGGATACCTGGTACATCGGTACCGACGGTGGAGTATTTATCACTCAAAATGCAGGAATGTCATGGGAAATTTATGGAAACGGATTGCCGAAGGTACCCGTCCTTGATCTGAACCTTCATGCACCCACCCGCATGCTCACCGCTGCCACTTTTGGCCGTTCGATGTATACCATTCCGCTGCCGCAATCACAGGGAACCGATGCAGTGGCAATGAGCCAGTCGGATATCAAAACCTTCCCAAATCCTTTCACTGATCAAATGCAGGTTACGGTAAACTTCACCAATAGCACCACCGGCGAACTGTCCGTATTTGATCTGTCAGGGAAACAATTGAAGGTATTGTACCATGGCACCTTTACAACCGGTGAAAACCATTTTATCTGGGCTGGCGATGATGTTAACCATAACAGTGTTGCTCCCGGAACCTACCTGATCCGCCTGATCACTGAAAAATCAATAAGTACCGGCCGGATTCAGAAGATTTGATTCTTTCACAGAATAACATGCCAAGAAAACCAGTTCTCCTTTTCCTGCTGATTCTGATCCTTGCCGGTTGTCATTCCGGAAAGGTTAAGGAAACTGGTGTGTCCCTCCTCACCTTAAAGGGTCCTTCCGCTATGGGCATGATTTACCTGATCGACAGTCCGGCCAGTATCCTTCCTGAGCCCCTTAGCATCGAAATCCTCGATGAGCCCATGCTGGTGCGGGCGAGGATGCTTAAGGACAAACCTGAGCTGGCCGTGCTTCCCCTGAATATGGGCGCCATACTATATAACAAAGGCCTGCCTTATGAAGTGATTGCCATCCCGGTTTGGGGTACGCTCTACCTGTTTGGCACGGACCCGGTAGTAAATGACTGGACGTCACTTAAAGGTAAAAGGATCTTTTTGATGGGTAAAGGGACCACTCCGGATATACTTTTCAGATATCTGCTTAATGTTCATGGAATTAAAGCTGATTCGGAAGTAATCCTGGATTACTCCTACCCTACCCATATCGATCTGGCGAATGCCGTAAGCGCCGGTCAGGCCGGCCTGGCAGTGATTTCAGAGCCACTGGTGAGTCTGGCTAAAGCAAAAAATCCGGCAATCCTTCAGATTCTCGACCTGAATACCGAATGGGCACAGGCATTTCCCGGTAACCCCGCGATGCCGCAAACCGCGTTGATGGGGAGGTCGGACTTTATCCGGGATCATCCCGAATGGGTTAAAAAGATTGCAGATGCCTGGAGCCGGTCAATTGATGAAGTTAATCGGGATCCTGAAAAGGCCGCTGAGCGCATCGTTTTTCATAATATTTTGCCATCTCCGGCTATTGCAGTCAGCTCAATCCCCCGATGTAACCTGAAATTCAGGTTTGCTTCAGAAATCAGATCTGAAATCGGACAATACCTCCAAGTTTTTTTTACTTTTAATCCGGACGCCATTGGCGGCAAACTACCTGATGAAAAATTTATCTGTCCGAAACCGGATTATTAGCCTGGGTGTTGTTGTACTCCTGATCATTGGATGGGAATTACTTTCTCAATCATTCAGCTCACGACAGATTTTACCCGGTCCGGGAGATACCATTTCTTCACTCATCAGCATTACCGCAAAACCCGGGTTCCTCACTGAACTGGGAGTTACCCTGTTACGGGGACTGATCGGATTTCTCTTTGCTTTTGCCGGATCCATCCTGATCGGAATACCCGCCGGATTGAATTCTGGAATTGAAGCCGGGTTTAGACCCATTCTCATTACCATACGCTCCACCCCGGTGGTAGCGATTATCCTGCTGGCACTGATCTGGTTCCGGTCCGAACAGGTTCCGGTTTTCATCGGATTCCTTACGATGTTCCCGATCCTCACCATCAATATCACCCAGGGGATCCGCGAAACTGATCATAGCATTATCCAAATGGCCCATCTGTACCAGGTGAAACAGAAACGGATACTGACTGATATTTACTGGCCCTCCGTGATGCCATTTTTGTACAGTGGAGTTTCCACAGCAATTGGCTTTGGCTGGAGATCGGTGATCATCGGCGAAGTCTTGAGCCAGCCCCGGTATGGGATCGGAGCCATGATGCAGGATGCCCAGAGTTACCTGCTGGTTTCGGAAGTCATAGCATGGACCGTGATTGCGATTCTCATAAGCGCGGTTTTCGAAGCGTTCATCCGTGCCTTTGAAAAACGTTCGTTAAGATGGAAAAGATGAACCTGAAACTTGAAAACATAGCAAAATCGTACGGCAACCGGGCTATTTTGGATCAGTTCTCAATGGAATTCAAACCCGGTTCGATCACCTGTTTGTTTGGCCCTTCGGGATGTGGCAAAACTACCATACTCAATCTTATCGGAGGGATTACTCAGCCGGATTCAGGCTCGATCGATGGATTTCCGGGTGAGAAAATTTCTTTTATTTTTCAGGAAACGAGATTATTGCCCTGGAAAACCGTATTGGAAAATGTCATCTTTCCCCTGCAAGATAAAATGCCGGATAATCAGTCGGTTGAATTAGCCAGAAAGTTTATCGGGCTGGTCGGACTAGAAAAGGAGGAATCTTTTTACCCGCATCAGTTAAGCGGTGGGATGAAACAGCGGGTATCCATTGCCCGGGCGTTTGCTTTTCCCGGCACGCTTATCCTGATGGACGAGGCTTTTCAAAGTTTGGATAATACCCTGAAATACAATATTCTGGATTCATTCCTGAAGATCTGGAAAGAAGATGGACGAACCGTCATCTTTGTAACGCATGACATTAATGAGGCCATTAAGCTGGGTCAGGAAATAATTTTCTTAAACGGTACCCCCCTGCAGATCATCCGATCAGTGAGCCCTGCTGAGGAATCACCCGAAATGGTTAAGGCAACAGTGGCGGAAATATACAATCAATAGATCAACTCACTGATATCTTCCAGATCCTGAATTAAATAGCCTGGACTGAAAACATTCTCACCCGGTTTTGACAGCCGTATTTTTTTATGAAAAGTAAGATTCACCTCAGGAATATGGGAAAGATCATATTCCGGGGCATGAATGAGAATTCGCAATCCGCCCGGAACTTCAACAATATGAACGAGAACCTTCACCCTGACATCATCCTCGTATAAAGCACCGGCATAAACCCCTGGTGGGGTAATCTGTTTTTCAGGCTCCTCAGGAAAAACTTCAAACCATTTAACTCCTGCCGGCTCCAGAATATCCAGGGCCGGTTTTATCGGGGCCAGGATAAAATATTCGTGATCCAGATAAGCATTCGCCCGTTGGATGTTCCCCTCCAGGATTGCCTTTCTGATCTTTGTTGAACTGACAAATTCATTATGAATATCCTGCTCAGGAATCTCCTCCACCGCAAAATCGTAATATTTTCCAAGCTCATGCAGATAATCATAGTCTCCCTCCCGGTTGTGTCCGAAATGATGGTTGAAACCTACCACCACGCAACTGGCATGAAGTTTACCCACCAGAATCTTCCTGATAAAATCGACCGAGGTGGTCTTTGAAAATTCCAGTGAGAACGGGATAATCACGAGGTGATCCAATCCTGCTTTTTCCAAAAGCAGAATTTTTTCACGCTGGGAATTAATCATCTGAAGATCTTTGCCTTGCGTATTCGGATAGAGAATTTTACGGGGATGGGGATAAAAAGTCACAAGCACCGAAACTCCATCTGTTTCCTTTGCAATGGCGCGTAACCTGTTTATGATCGTCCGGTGGCCGACATGAACGCCATCAAACGATCCTGTGGTAACCACAGACTTATTAATGTTGAGTTTTTCGAGACTCCGGTGGACAAGCATTATCTGACAAGAGGGGGAAAATTATCCCTGATGATTTTTTACAAAATAAGCGATTTTTTCCAACGAAGTAATCATATCATATTCCTCAAGATAAACATGTGGAGGCATATTCAGCGGAACGGTGGTAAAATTGAGGATTCCCTTAATTCCATTAGCTGCAATAAACTCGGCCGTATGGCGTGAATGTTCGGGTGGCACAGTGAGTATCCCGATGGATATCTGCAATTCATCAACGAGCTTTTTAAAATCATCCAGCGGGTAGCACTTCACCCCGGCAATCATGCGTCCGATCTTTTCCGGATCAATATCGAAGGTGGCAACGATGTTCAATTTCGACCTTTTACCGCGGAAATATCCGGTGACTGCCCTGCCCAGGTTACCGGCACCCACCACGGCAACATTCAAACCTTCGTCGGTATCGATCAATTCCCCGATCGCATCAATCAGCTCCTTGATCGCGTATCCTTTGCGCTGCATACTGGTAAAGCCCATCAGCATCATATCACGACGGACCTGGACAGCAGTATTATGCAGTAATGCAGCAAGCTCATGGGAGAATATGTGGCTCTTCCCCTGATTCAGGCAATCCAGCAATGTTCTCCTGTATTCGCTTAATCTTTCTACCGTTTTCTCGGGTAAGTTCATGATAATCAGAATTATTTTATTCAAACATACATAATCAGATCAAAACTGGCAATACTACCCGAAAAATTGAACCTGATCCCGGATGGCTCTCCACTTCAATCGTACCCTCATAAAGGTCGATCAATCGCTTAACAATGCTCAGCCCTAATCCGGATCCCATGATGTGCTTGGTTTCCTTTTGGCGGATCCTCACAAATTCACGAAAAAGCGTTGGAATATCATCCTCAGGTATTCCGATTCCGGTATCTTCAACCTCAATCACAAGTTTTTTACTCACAGATTTCAGGCGGCAGATAACCTTTCCGCCAATTTTATTATACTTAACAGCATTACTGATCAGATTGTTTAAAATAATCTCCATTTCTTCGGGATCAGCCATAACCATAAACTCATCGGCACAATCCAGCTGAATATCAACCTCCATCTGAATTGCCATAGGACCCATCGTTTCAGCTGAAATCCGAGCAACCTTCACCAGATCTATCGGTTGCATCTCCCGGTTTTTCTTTCCAGATTCAATTTTTGTCAGATCAAGCAGATCCATGATCAGCACCCTCATCCCCTTGATCCTGGCAATAGCCCGGTCAATCATCTCATCATAGGAGGCAATCTGGTCACCTGCCTGCCTCTCTTGCATCATCCTCAGGTATCCTTCAATGGAGTTCAGCGGATTCTTAAGTTCGTGCGACAGAACAGACAGGAATTGAAAGCGGATCTGTTTCCCCTCCTTGTTCATTTTCGTGGTCATCCGCTTCAGGAAGAGATGCTTGGTGATGTTTTCCATCGACGACCTGAGCTCCTGCGGAGTAAAAGGCTTTGGCACAAAGTCATAGGCCCCGATATTTGTGGCTTTAACCGCCAGTTCAAGTGAGGCAAAGGAAGTAATCATCATAACCTCGATATTGAGCTGGTTCCTTTTTATATACTCCAGAACCTCAACCCCGCCCATGCCTGGCAGCTTATTGTCGAGCAAGGCGATATCCGGCGGATTTTCATGAAAAATCTTTATGGCCTCCTCACCGGTTGAAGCTTCATAAACTGTATAGCCAATATCCTCATCCATAAAAGGATACCCTACAGTAAACTTGCTGAGGATGCGATCAATGCCCGATCGTATTCCCGGTTCGTCGTCGACCACTAAAACCTTTAACATTTCCATATTTAATGGATTAACAGAGAATTAACATGTTCAATTAGCTGATCTGGATGCAACCCTTTCTCCAGGTACAGATCGGCTTTGATCCATTCACTGGCCCCCGGCATGTTGGGACCGAACTGCCGTCCGGTTTCAGCCGTGACTGCCGTGAGCAATATCACCGGCATCTTGGGATGCTTCTTTTTAGCATGATAGGCTAGGATGAATCCTGCATCGTCCCTCTCCATCATCAGGTCAAAGATGGCCAGTTTGGGATGGCTCTTATCGATTATTACTTCGGCCTCCTCCATGGATTCGGCAGTAACCACCTTAAATCCGGCTTTTTCCAGTGCAAATTTGGTTTGAAACAGATAATCAGGATCATCGTCAGCCAATAATATCAACGGCCTGTATTCTGAATTCGTCATAACTTCGGATCGTTTATTTGGGGTAATAATATTTTAAAACAGGTGCCCGTCGGGCCCTTTAACGGATCATTATTCGATTCCACCTCGATTTTACCTTTGTGCATCTTGATAATCCCGTAAGTCGTGGCCAGGCCAAGACCGGTTCCTTTGCCAATCTCTTTGGTTGTAAAAAACGGAGTAAACACCTTATCCATATTTTCCGGCGAAATGCCCGTTCCGGTATCCTTCACGCTGATTGAAAAATATTCTCCTTCCCTTTCAATCAGAATGGTAAGGCATCCCGCACCGGGTATAGCATCTATCGCGTTTTTAATCAGGTTGGTAAGTACCTGCGTCATCTGTTCCTGGTCAACATAGGTGATTGCATCCTTAACCCGGCTTTCGATATACGTTTTTATCCTTTCCGGAATAATCACTGAGGTCAGGCTATCCTGTGCCAGTTTTACCAGATTGATCTCTTCCAGGCGCACCTGGTTTTTTCTGGCGAAATTCAACAGGTTCCCAACAATCTTTTTGCATCGGTCAGCCTGTGATGCAATCAGCCCGAGATCCTGTTTCATCTGGTCATTCTCACACTCATCCAGTAAAATATTGGCATACATGATCACCACACCCAGCGGGTTATTGAGTTCATGTGCGATTCCGGCAGAGAGTTGCCCCATATGCGCAAGTTTTTCAGAATGCTTCAATGCCTGTTGAACCTTGGCCAGTTTTTCGTTCGAAAAGTTCAGCTCCTGAATGGAACGATGCATCATTTCAATGGTATACGGAAGGCACATATCCACCTCGGCGAGTCCCTGCGCAATTGCAATGGCGTGGCTTTCGCAGGAATCATACCCGCAGGCACCGCAATTCAGGTGATCCTGAGGATTTGTCTTACCAATTGAGGCCAATACCTTGCGGATTTTTGCCGCGGAAGGCAATTCTATTCTCCTGTCAACGGGCACAAATGACTGGGTAAGGTCGAGTGTTGAATATTCAGCAATTTCTTCACTCCAGCTCACTGAGTCCTGCTGGTGGATTCTTCCCCTCACATAATTTCCGATCAGCGCCCGCCGGGCGTAACGTTTTCCGTCGGGCGACATGCCCGGGCCCATCAGGCAACCTTCGCAGCACAGCAATTCCAGGTGCTGGTCGGAGATGGCACCTTTTTCAAATTCATCAATAGCTGCCGGAAAGTTTACTTTCCCTTCCGCTACCAGGACATTACCGTCAAAAAGGTCTTCCGGAATATTTATGGTTTGCAGCATCCCGCGCTTTACCGCAAAAATCAGTCCCCTGCCAGCCAGAGGGGGATCAAATTCTGATGGCTGTATCTGTCCCGGCTTTATACCTTTTTGTTTCAGTAAGTGCCTTAATTCCTGAAAGGTAAGTACATAATCGACTTCATCTGATTCTGCTTTTTTGCTGATGCAGGGTCCGATAAATACCGTTCTTACATTCTTCCCGTATTTCTTTTTTACCACCCGGGTCATCGCCACCATGGGGGATGCTACCTTTGCCAGTGCCGGAACCAGTCCGGGATGATATTGCCTGACATAATATACAACCGCCGGGCAATCCGAACTGATGACCGCCGGATGTTCCTCATCCGAGAAAATTTCCGAGAATGCATTGGCAACAAGATCGGCACCGAATGCAACCTCGCAGACATACTTAAAACCAATGGCCCGCAATACCCCTACCAATTCATGTGGATCGGCCAGATCTCCGAATTCAGCAGGAAAGCTAGGGGCAATGAGTGCTGCAAGCGGTTGACCAGTTTTCAGTAATGCGATAACTTCTTTTTCTTCGTTCAGATAACTTTTGGCATTCTGTGAACATACTTTAACACAGTTCCCGCATCCGATGCACCTCTCATGCATGACATCTGCCTGTCCGTTGATGATCCGGATCGCCTTGGCCGGACATTCCCTTACACAGGTATAACACACCCTGCACCGATCGGGAATGGTTGTAACTAATTTCTTATGAGCTGTTTCTGGCATCGGATAGTTATTTTATAATCTGGCGGGGCACAAAATTCGCCATAAAATCCTCTTCCTGCAAATTAAGCTCGCCCGGGACTTCAAGCTTTTCCTTTGATTGAATTCCTGAATATCTCTCGTCCCATTCCACAATTCCCTTCAGCCTGTTCCGCAGATTTCTGTCGGAACCGCGGCACGGCTGTCCTCCCCCGTTTATACAACCATGCTGGCAAGCCATCACCTCGATCAGATCAACTGTGCGGCGCTTGTTTTTTATCTCTTTCAGGTAGGATTCGAACTGGGCTATGCTGCTGACTGACGACATCACGATCTTCTGTCCGTTTGTTTCGCAAACCGTTTCCTTAGCGTCCTTGATCCCTTTTATTTTGCCAAATTTTTCACCTGACATTTTGGTTTCCGGTTTGCGTATCTGAATGATCCTGCTGAGTATTTCCAGATATCCGCCGGCAATGGCGCTTAATTGTCCGGATTTGACTCCTGAGCCAAACTGGTCTTCCTGGGATTCAGGACTCAGGCTTTCAACCTGGATGCCGAATAAACGGATGAGCCGGTATACTTCGCGGGTTGTCAGTGAGAATTCCGGAAGATGTTTGGTTCCCCGGATTTTCAATCCTGCACCGGTTTCATTTTTCGAGGCTGTACAGGAAGTCAGATGTACGATGGAGATATCCGAAGCCGGTTTTCCGGTTTGCTTGCCAAGCAACTCACGAATCAGGTGAGTCATTACCTGTCGTGCCGGTTTCAGTGGGACCAGGTTTGGTAAAAGGTCGGGCCGGCTTTGAGTGATATATTTGACTACTGAGGGACATTCAGATACCAGCATTGGCCCTGGTCTGGCTTCAGTTCCGCTTTCAGTAAGCAGGCTTACCAACTGCCCGGCCTGATGTTCCATACCCCAGCCGGTACCGTAAACTTTGTGAAACCCAATCCTTTTCAGAGCATTGATCAAAATGGATGAGAATTCGCGGCCGGGCTTATATCCATAGTATTCACCCAGCGTAACAAAAACGGCAGGATCGACCAATGCAACAACGATTTTACCCTTTTCCTGGAGAGCAGCTCCAACCTGGTCGAGATGGCTCTTTTCCTTTAGCGCTCCGGTGGGACAAACCTGAATACACTGTCCGCAACTGATACAGGAGCTGTAATTCAATCCTTTATCGAGAACGGTCCCAACTTCTGTACGGCTGCCCCGGTTCAGAAAATCGAGGGACGCAACCAGCTGAACTTCCTCGCAGACTTTTACACACCTGCTGCACAGAATACATTTTGCCGGATCACGAAGAATCGACTGACTGGTATTATCGATCTTTTTCCGGATAATCCGGCCGCCGTATTTTCTTTCTGTAACATTCAACTCTGAAGCCAGGTCCTGCAACTTGCACCAGCGACTGCGGTCGCAGTAAAGGCAACCGTCGGTATGATTTGACAGTAGCAGTTCCAGAATGGTTTTCCGGGCCTGTATGACCCTGGCTGAATGAGTTTGTATCTTCATCCATTCCTCAACATAAAACGAGCAGGAGGGAACCAGGTCACTCCGACCTTCCACCTCAACAACGCATATCCGGCAAGCCCCTGATGGCTTAAAACCCTCGAGGTTGCATAAA
Source organism: uncultured Bacteroidota bacterium (assembly GCA_942493265.1). GTDB lineage: Bacteria > Bacteroidota > Bacteroidia > Bacteroidales > UBA12481 > UBA12481. The sequence goes on along the minus strand of OW818688.1, from coordinate 3,109,801 downwards.
GTTGGAACATGTATACCGTTAGCCTTCAGGGTATCCAGAATTAATTCACCCTTCTGGGTTTTTATCTTCCGGCCATTGACTTCAATTTCGATGATCATTGCTTGAAAGATTAATTGACCAGTATGGCATTGAACTTGCACACTTCGAAACACTTACCGCAACCTGTACAGAGATCGTCAACTATATAATGCACTTGTCGGGGAGATCCGATAATTGCCTTTTCGGGACATTTGGTAAAGCACAGGTTACAACCATTACATGCTACGGGATCAACAGTGAAGGACCTCATATTCAAGCAGACACCGGCACGGCAGGTACGGTCAAAAACATGCTCTTCGAGTTCTTCCCTGAACAATTCCATACCACTGATCAATGGGTTTGGTGCACTTTTGCCCAATCCGCACAGTGAGGTAGACTGCATCACTTCGGCAAGTTCCAGGATTCCGGTTACCCCCTTGAACCGGTCGAGGGCTTCAAATTTATTCTCTGGCAGGGAACGGCTGGTTATCTGACTGAGGATCTCCATGATCCTGCGGGATCCATCCCTGCAGGGGATACATTTGCCGCAGCTCTCCTGACGGATGAAGTCCATCATATTCCTGATCAGGTTGATCGGGCAGCTTTCTTCATCCAGCAACACCATGCTGCCGGATCCCAAAACCAGTTTTTCTTCCGTAAACCGGTCAATATCAAGCGGAATATCAAACTTGGTGACCGGAACAAACATTCCGGATGGTCCACCCAGCAGAACGGCCTTTGCAGGCTTGCCATTCCGGGTGCCCCCTCCCATTCCGTTGATCACTTCCCCTAAGGTGGTGCCGAAAGGGACTTCCACCACTCCAAGTCTTTTAATCTTACCCGACAAGCTGAATAATTTCGTTCCGACAGAGCCGGTAGTTCCTGTTTTCCTATACCATTCCGGTCCGTTGCCGATAATTGCCGGAACCTGTGCCAGGGTTTCAATATTATGAACAAGAGTGGGTTTACCGAATAATCCATGTGTGGCAGGATATGGCGGCTTGGTTCTTGGCGAACCGCGTTTACCTTCCAGACTGGCTATCAAGGCGGTTTCTTCTCCGCATACGAAGGCGCCGGGACCCCTTTTCAATTGTATGTCAAGGGTGAATCCGCTATGGAGAATATCCTGGCCGATCAGTCCTAGTTCCCGGGCCTGATTCAGCGCGCATTGTATCCGTTTCACCGCCATCCGGTATCGGGAACGGGTATAAATTATGGCATGGTTAGCCCCGATAATATAGGCTGCCAGCATAACGCCCTCCAGAATCAGATGCGGATTGCTTTCAATCAGTACCCGGTGCATATATCCACCCGGATCCGATTCATCAGCATTACACAAAACATATCTTTTATCGCTGGTTGTGTTTGCTGCGCGAGCCCATTTCAGTGCTGCCGGGAATCCCGATCCTGAACGGCCCCTCAAACCACTCTCTTCTATCAATTTCAACAATTCCTTATCGTTATAATGCCGTATGCTCTTGTAAAATGACCGGTAACCACCCCAGGCAACATAGTCGGCAATCGAACAGGGATCAATCACACCACTCAGATTCATCACCATTCTCGACTGGTGCTGAAAAAACGGATGATTTTTCCAGTGGGGAATATCCTCCCAGGGCTGCTGCCCGCCCAATATCATCTGGCCAATCAGGTTTTCCTCCGGGATGACCTGTTTGGTTATAGCATTCAGCATACCCGGAATATCCGAAGGGTCAACCGGTCCGTAATATAATCTTGCACGGCCCGGGACCTGTATTCCCACAACCGGCTCCGCGGATATCAATCCGAGGCATCCGGTTTCCACAATATCATAATTTTGTTGATTTTCCTCCGCCCATTCTTTCACCACATCCACGATCATTCCTGTATTGCAGATCGATGAAGGAGTGGATTTATCCATAAAAACGGTCAGATGTTCAATCCGCTCCCTCCTGAGCAACTTCCCCAGGTTTTTCAATTTCTGGTCGGAATCGGGCTGCTCCCGGGTGATTAAACCCAACAGTCCCTCACGCAATTCTTCCTTAATTCCGGTTGGTTCCATAGTACTATTGATTGCGCAGTTTATCAATCATTTCCTTTACGCCAGCTGGGGTCATTTTTGCATGAAACTCGCCATTGACGGATAATACAGGTGCTTCCTGACAAACACCCAGACAGGGCACCCACTCCAGACTGAACCAGCCATCACCGGTTATTTCTCCCGGATTGATTTCAAGCAAACGGCCTAATTCCAACCTGATTCTCTCGCTTCCATCCACCTGACAGCCGATTCCCTGACAAACCTGAAAATGGTAGCGGCCCCCGGCGTTAAACCGGAATTCATTGTAAAAAGTGGCGACACTGTATATTTTCACAGCCGGAATCTCCAGATATTCAGCAATCGCTGAAACTGCCGGTTCGGGGATGAAACCATGCAGGTCCTGAATCTCCTGAAGAATCGGGATCAGATTCTCCCTCCGTCCGGCCGGATATTTCTTCAAAAGATCTACAAATTCAATTCCCATTCTGTTATCCGATAAACATTGTTATTTCTATAACATAATTTTCTGCTTGCAAATTTTACAACATTTTTCTGTTTTTTCCTAATGGCACCAGACATTATTGTTAATTTTGAAACAATGATTTTAAATTGATCATGGAAGAAAAGAAAACAGAGATAAGGATTTGTTTGGGAAGCTCCTGCTTTGCCCGTGGAAACAAGAAAATGGTGCAGGTAATCCAGCAATTCCTCATTCAGAACCACCTGGAAGAAAAAGTGAATTTTCATGGAGCACACTGTTTCGGACATTGCGGTGAAGGCCCGATGATCATGATCGGAGAGGATTTAATACATTCGCAGGATCCTGATGAAATAAAAAGCCTTCTAAAGAATCATTTTGGGTTATGAATACTAACAATATCCCTGAAAAACCACCCGGCGACCGGATCATCTGGATTGAACCGGAGCCCTGTATTCTCTGCTATGCATGCGTCAGGGAGTGTCCGGTGATGGCCATTGAAGTCAAGGCGAATGTTGATCATGTAAGTATCCTGCCCGAGCGGTGCATCGCTTGCGGCAGTTGCTACACCATATGCCCCACCCGCGCGGTCCGCATTGCATCTGATCTTGAAAAAGTCCGCAATATAGTCGCCGGCGGTAAAACTGCCTGCGCAATCATCGATCCCAGCATTTCTGCAGAATTTCCTGATATCACAGATTACCGCAACTTTGTGGGAATGATCAGGGCACTCGGATTCGACGGGGTTTACGACCTTTCTTTTGCAGTCGACCTGTCAGCCCGGGCGCATTCAGCCCTTTTCCAGGACTTTAAGGGAAAATACCGGATTTCGTCAAAATGCCCCGCGGTAGTATCATTTATCGAAAAACATCATCCACAGCTTACTGACAATCTTGTTCCTGTATATAGCCCTGCTTCCATCATGGCCAGGATTATCCGTGAACTGGTGCCGGAGGATCCGTATATCGTTCTGATCAATCCATGTCTGGCCAGCCGCATGGAATTCGGAAAACCCGGAGATGCTCACCGGATCGATGCCCAGATTACTTTTCCGGAACTAAGAGAATGGTTCACATTAGCACAAATCTCGGAGAATTCGGTCGAGTTTTCCGATTTTAATCCGCCGAACGGAAGAAAAGGTGCCCTCTTCCCCTTATCTTCCGGATTTATGCAAGCCGCTGATCAATTTGAAGATTTACTGTTGAGCAACTTTCTTTCTGCCGACGGTCGTGAGGATATGGTTGAATCGGTCAGTGGGTTTGCTACTTCCTATGACATACGCAAACACCTCGACCTGTTCTATTGTGAAGGGTGCATCATGGGCCCGGGGATGTCGGCCAACGGAAATAAATTCCGGCGGCGGACGCTCGCAACCGATTATGCCTCTAAAAGGTTTGAAACTCATGTTGAGGAGGATTGGCAAGCAAACCTGGAAACTCATAAGATTGCCGAGGCCGACCGGCAGTTTACTCCTGATAACCAGCAAATTAAAATGCCGGATGAATCCGAAATCGAGGATATACTCAAGCTGATCGGCAAAACGGGAGACCATGATACCGATCGGGGTTGTCTCGCATGTGGGTACAAGTCGTGCCGCGATTTCGCCATCTCGGTTGCATTGGGTCTTGCCAAGGCTGAAATGTGCCACCTGTACGGTACAAAAAACAAACAGGAATACATCAAATCCCTCCGGTCATCAAATGAGCAGCTGGCAAAAGCTCAAAAAGCATTGCAGGTTTCCGAAAAACAGGCGCGGGAAGAAAAGCAACTGGCGCAGGAATACTCTGAAACCCTGACCGCCGTTTTGCATAAAATCCCGTCCGGAGTGGTTATTGTAAATGAGAACCTGAGAATTATCCAGGCGAACCGGGAGTTTATTGAAATACTCGGCGACGAAATAAAAGCCATCGATGAAGTGATCCCGGGTTTGAAAGGCGCCGATCTCCGTACACTCTTTCCTCCTCATATGCTGAACCTGTTTACGTTTGTCCTCCAGAACAACCAGGATGTCATGCATAAAGATATCGACATGAACAACCGGCTCCTGAACCTGTCGGTTTTCCCCATTAAGAAAGGCTCCATACTCGGTGCCGTTCTCCGGGATCTTTCATTACCGGAAGTCCAGAAAGAGGAGGTAATCAAAAAAGTAACTGAGGTCATCGATAAAAACCTGGAAATGGTTCAGCAAATTGGATTCCTGCTTGGCGAAGGGGCATCCGATACGGAGAGGATGCTGAATTCCATTATTAAATATTATCGCTCGGAAGAAACAAAATGAGCGAACCCGGATTTCATATCGAAATAAACTGCCAGCAGAAATTCCAGGAAGGCGAAAGGATTTGCGGCGATGTATTCCTGAGCCAGAAAATCTCGGAGGAAGGTCGTACCATCATTGTACTCAGCGATGGTATGGGGCACGGTGTCAAAGCCAACATGCTGGCTACGCTGACCGCCACCATGGCACTGAATTTCACCAAGGAACATAAGGACGTAGAGAAGATCGCGGAGATCATCATGAACACTTTGCCTGTATGCTCCGACCGGCAAATGTCGTACTCAACATTCTCCGTTATTGATATTCAGGAAGATGGATTAACCCACATTCTCGAGTATGATAACCCGCATGCGCTTATTTTCAGGGGAAAACAATTACTGGAACCCGAGTGGAACTGCATTCTGATGACTACTGAAAAAAATGCCGGTAAGGAAATCCTGACCTGCTCATTTAATGCACGCAAGGAAGACCGCATCGTTATCTGCACGGATGGCGTGGTACAATCGGGACTCGGATTTACCGCCTACCCGTTCGGCTGGGGAAGGGAAAAACTGGCCGACCACATCCGTGACCTGATCACGCGCGATCCGGATATTTCAGCTCGCCGAATTGCCACACGGATCATTAATACTGCCGTGCAGAATGATAAATACCACAGTCAGGACGACACCAGTTGTGCAACAGTCTATTTCAGAGAACCAAGAAAACTGCTGATTTGCTCCGGGCCGCCCTACGATCTCGAGAAGGATAAAGAACTCGCTAAAAGGGTGAAGGAATTTCCTGGTCGGAAAATCCTGTGCGGAGCTACCACCGCGGATATCATTGGCCGTGAATGGAATAAAAAAATTGTAGATTCTTTTGAGTTTTCCGATCCCGACCTCCCACCGGTTGCATTTATGGAAGGCGTTGACCTGATCACGGAAGGCATCCTCACCCTGGGTAAGGTTTCAGTGATTCTCGACCATTACAATGAGAACCTGAAAGTTGGAAAAGGACCAGCAGATGAGATAATCAAAATGATCCTGCAATCTGATGAAGTTTCCTTTATCATTGGAACCCGCATAAACATTGCCCATCAGGATCCGAGCCTCCCGGTGGAACTGGAAATCCGCCGGACCGTAATCAAGCGGATTGCCAGAACCCTGGAAAAAAAATTTTTACTCGAAGTTAAGGTTTCCTATATCTGATCTGTTTGGACGTTTAATTGCGTCCAAACGGTGTTCATAAATACTCCGCCAAAATCTCCTGAACGCCGTCCGGTGATACCCGGCCATAGGTTTTCTCACCTACCATAACAACCGGAGCCAAACCGCAGGCACCAACACAGCGCAGGCAGTTCAGCGAAAACTTACCGTCTTTCGTGGTTTCCCCAACTTCAACATTCAGCTTGCGACGGAATTCTTCGAGAACTTTTTCTGCTCCCCTAACGTAGCAGGCCGTTCCCAGACAGATGGAAATCGGATTCTGACCTTTCGGTATCATGGTAAAGAAAGAATAGAAAGTGACCACCCCGTATACTTTCGCTACCGGGATCTTTAATTCCCGGGCCACGATTTCCTGCACCTCGGCAGGCAGATAGCCAAAAATTCCCTGAGCCTTATGCAGAACGTTAATCAGTTCGTACGAATCGTTATTGAAAAACCGGCAAACCTCAACCAACTCTTTTACCTGGTTATCGTGTAATTCTATTTTTATGCTCGACATAATGATTGCTTTTAGTGGTTTGGATAATGATTAACCCTTAGATTTTGGGATCACAACTTTTACTTTACTCCGGTCGAAATAATGAGTATGAAGCAAATGATGTGATTTTTCGCTCAGGGGCGCACCCAGGAATTGATCATATAACTCAATGATATATGGATTTTCGTGCGATTTCCGGATTGGCTTGGACATATCTTCTTCATAGATAGCTCGCTGGCGTGCCAGAATAACGCTCGACTGACCATGGTGCAGAGGTTGACCACCACCGCCGATACAACCACCCGGACAAGCCATAATCTCAATTGCATGGAAATTACAGGTGCCTGCCTTAATACTTTCCAGCAGTTCCCTTGCATTTCCCAAACCGTGCGCTATGCCGATATTAATCGGCAATCCGTCGAAATCAATCGTTGCATGCCGGATACCTTCCATTCCCCGCAATTCCTCAAAACTGATTTTCTCCAGCGTTTTCCCGGTATATAGCTCATATGCTGTACGAACAGCCGCCTCAATCACTCCGCCTGTGGTACCAAAGATCACTCCTGCACCGGTGGACTCACCCATGGGCTTGTCAAAATCCGAATCCGGCAGACTCAGGAAATCAATGTTCGATTGCTTGATCAGGGCAGCAAGTTCGCGGGTAGATAATGCAAAGTCAACATCCGGATTTCCGTCTGTTTTAAATTCTTCGCGCTGGCATTCGTATTTTTTGGCCAGACAAGGCATGATGGAAGCAACAACCAGATCTTTCCGGTTCACACCGATCTTGTCGGCAAAATATGTTTTTGCTATCGCGCCGAACATTTGCTGCGGGGATCTTGCCGTTGAAGGGATATCTTTCATTTCCGGGAAATACTCCTCAAAGAAGTTCACCCAGGCCGGACAGCAGGAGGTCAGTATAGGCAAGGATTCCTCCTTATCGCCATTCAGATAATTTGTCAAACGGGTAAGCAGCTCGGTTCCTTCTTCCATGATGGTGAGGTCGGCAGCAAAGTCTGTGTCAAATACATAGTCAAATCCCAGCTCCTTCAAGGCCGAAACCAGCTTTCCGGTAACAAGTGTTCCCGGTTCCATTCCGAATTCCTCGCCGAGTGCAGCCCTTACAGCAGGTGCGGTTTGTACGATAACCGTTTTCTTTGGATTTGCTAAAGCCCTGATAATATGATTCGTATGATCTACTTCTGTTAATGCGCCTGTCGGACAAACAGCAACGCACTGTCCGCAATAAGTGCAGGTGGATTTTACCAGATCCTGTTCAAAAGCGGGTGCAACAACCGACATGAAACCCCGGTTGATACCCCAAAGCGCACCAACGGTCTGGAATTTATTACACATCATCTCGCACCTTCTGCACAGGATACACTTATCCATATCCCTGATTATCGAAGGGGAACGGTCTTCCTTGTAATGAGACTGCTCGCCCTTGTAGTGAATCTCACGGATTCCCAGATCCTGTGCGGTTTTCTGGAGATCGCAGGTCCCACTTTTGGCGCAGATCAGGCAATCAAACGGATGATCCGAAAGAATCAGTTCCATTACCGTTTTCCGGGCATTCAAAACACGCATAGTGTTCGTCCTGACTTCCATACCTTCCTGGCATTGGGTAGCACATGAAGGAGCCAGGTTTTTACGTCCTTTCACCTCAACAACACAAATGCGGCATCCCCCCGGTTTATTCTCGATATTCAGATCTTCAAGATGTAAATAGCACAGGGTCGGTATTTTAATTCCTACCTCACTGGCTGCTTTCAACAAACTGGTACCAGGTTCAACCTGAACCGGCTTATGATCGATAGTCAAATTTATTTTATCCATAACATTTGTAATCAGGACTTAAGAAACAAATACTGCATTAAACTTACATTTCTCCAAACAAGCGCCACACTTAATGCAGCTGACTGCATCAATGATATGAACTTCCTTTCGCTCCCCGCTTATTGCGCCAACCGGACAAACCCGGGCGCAGGCAGTACAACCTACACAATTCTCAGCTTCAATCCAATACGTCATTAAATCACGGCATTGTCCGGCCGGACACTTATGATCAATAACATGGGCTTCGTATTCGTCCAGAAAATTGTCAAGGGTCGATAATACGGGGTTTGGTGAGGTCTGCCCCAATCCGCATAAGGAAGTATCCTTAATTACCTCGCTGAGATTTCTGAGCCTGTCAAGATCCTCAGGAGTGCCTTTGCCCTTGGTGATGGTTTCAAGGATTTCATATAGCCTCTTGTTACCAATCCTGCAGGGGGAGCATTTTCCGCATGATTCTTCAACGGTGAAATCCAGATAATACTTAGCCATGGATACCATGCAGTCATCTTCATCCACTATAATCATACCGCCCGACCCCATCATTGAACCCGATGCAATGAGGGTGTCATAATCGATCGGAATATCGAGGTGTTTTTCGGTGAGGCAGCCACCTGAAGGTCCGCCGGTTTGTACCGCCTTGAATTTCTTTCCTCCGCGGATCCCTCCTCCGATTTCAAATATTACTTCGCGGAGGGTGGTTCCCATCGGTACCTCCACAAGGCCAACATTATTTACTTTTCCCGCCAGAGCAAAAACTTTGGTTCCCTTGGATTTTTCAGTGCCGATTGAACTGAACCAATCTGAACCTTTCAAAATGATCGGAGCAATACTGGCATAGGTTTCTACATTATTCACGTTGGAAGGCTTGCCCAGAAAACCTTCTTCTGACGGAAATGGTGGTTTGAAGGTAGGTTCGCCGCGTTCACCTTCCATCGAATGGATCAGGGCGGTTTCCTCTCCGCAAACAAATGCGCCGGCACCATATCTCAGTTCAATATCAAAATTGAATCCGGTTCCGAAAATATCCTTACCCAGCAACCCATATTCCCTGGCCTGTTTGATGGCTATCTTGAGTCTTTCAATTGCCAGCGGATACTCGGCACGGATGTAAACCAGACCTTTATCGGCTCCTGTGCAATACCCATTGATTGCCATCGCTTCAATAATGATATGCGGATCTCCTTCGAGGATCGACCGGTCCATGAAAGCACCCGGGTCGCCTTCATCGGCATTGCAGATCACATATTTCTGATCTGCCTGGCTTTTGGCGGTAATTTCCCATTTTAGTCCGGTTGAAAAACCTCCGCCCCCACGTCCGCGCAGTCCGGATTTCTTGATTATATCAATAACTTCACCCGGGGTAAGCTCATTAAGAACCTTTGCCAATGCGGCATAAGCATCTCTGGCTATCGCTTCATCAATATTCTCCGGGTCAATGAATCCGCAGTTCCTGAGTGCAATCCGAAGCTGCTTTTTGTAAAAATTCATCCCCTTGGTATCATCAATTTTCTGCTCAGTAACCGGGTCCGTATATAATAACCGTTGAACCTTACGTCCCTTGATAATATGCTCTGCTACAATCTCAGCAGTATCCTCCGGCTTAACCCCGACATAAAAGGTATTATCCGGAAGAATTTTCACAACAGGTCCCTGCTCGCAAAAGCCAAAACAACCTGTTGAAACAACCTGAACTTCATCGGAAAGCCCATGCTCATAAAGTTCAGTGCGCAGCAGGTTCACAAGCAAATCACTGTTGGATGATTTGCAGCCGGTTCCGCCGCAAACCATAATATGCATTTTGTGTTTTACCATGACTATCCCTCCTGCTGATTTTCGTTTATTGACAGGTATGTGACCGGGATGATCCCATCAACGAGTTCACCACGCCGGATATATTTTTCGATGATCTCATCTGCCTTGCGGTTATCCACAAAACCAAAAACGATGGGACTGTGACCGGGAAGTGTTATTTCCACAGTCGGTTCAGCATAACAGTAACCCATGCAGCCCGTTTGCGTGACTACTGAATCAATTCCCCGCTTTTCCAATTCTTCGAGAAAAAAGGTCATTACATCCTTTGCTCCCGATGCAATTCCACATGTGGCCATTGCCACTTTTACCTGAACGGTTGATTCAGGGTGTTCACCTGATTCCCGCAGCCTGATTTTCTCCTGCAATTCCTCGCGAAGATTTTTCAGATCAGCCAGTGTTCTTACCTTGGTCATGTTGTAAATATTTATCAATCAATAATTTAAAATCTACCGTTATACTCCTTGAATTTAATAAAATCTGACTGGAACCAATCAATAATACTGGTCCGAATCTTTTCTTCTGTAATTGGTATCCCTCCTAATGCTTCCTGTATCGAAACACTATCCCAATCCCAGGTATCCGTTGCTACCATAAATCTAAATACCAGCCTTAAATCAGGATTTGAAGCCATCAGCATCCAGGCACATCCCGGGATATCTCCCAGAGGCGGACAATCAGGATGGGTTGTCTGAAATATGGCTTTCAGTTCCGTTCCTTCCCCGGGTTCGGAAAGAATCGTAAGCGATCCACCCGCCTGCACGGCTTTCTGCGTTAGCAATGAAACTCCCAGTCCAATTTTACGCGTTGTGCGGGTGGTAAAAAACGGATCCTTTACCTGACTGAGTTGCTCCTGATTCATGCCCATTCCATCATCGGTAACCTGCAGGGAAAGCATTCCATCATTTCCTGCCGAAAGGAGCACGTTAACCTCCCGGGCACCTGCCCTGATGGAATTCTGAACAATATCCAGTATATGCAGACTGAGGTCCTTCATTTTCTCCTGATGGAATTCTTTAATTGTGTCAACCCTTCCTTGATACCTTTAAAGGACAATTCATTGATATTCAACTCTGTAAATCTCACGCCGATATTTTCAGGCTGATGGGCATCAGAGCTGAACACAATCGGAAAGGACTGAAAAACAGCACTTCCTTCACAATCCAGCCCTCCTTTGCAATCAGGAACCCACTCCAGGGCATCGGCTTTAAGACTTGCCGGTATCATCCCCAGCTGTGAAAGCAGACTGTAACTTGGCCGGTTAATGTGTGCAGGAATAAATATTCCACTTATGCCGGTTACAAAATCCGCAACCTCTTCCAGAGATTGGTCCAACGCTGCAATCAGCAGCCTGTCCTCCTCATAAACAATCCTTCCTTCGGCATCCACAACCACTTGGTCCCCGAAATAGGATGGGTTGTTGGGAATTACCTGCAGATGACTGTCGAGGTACTCCTGGAATGCATCCAGTGCATCATTATCATCAAAGAACGCCAAGCAATGTATCTCTTCTCTTGTTGTCACCTCGGCACCGGTCAGGATAAACAAATTACCACCGGGATTTCCGCTTTTCATCAGTCTTCCCTGAAGGGTCGAATTATGATCAGTGATCCCGATAACCTGAAGCCCTTTCAGTTCAGCTTTTTCGAGGATCGTATGCGGATCCATCGACAGGCTTCCGCATGGCGACAAAGTTGTATGAATATGCCAATCAATGCGAACCTTTAGCATGACTGTGCAGATTCAGATAAACATCAGCCGCGGTACGGAACGTGTCCAATCCGGTACCTAAAAGCGTTATCCCTTCTTCCCGGGCTCGTTCCAGCACATCGGTGCCAGGCTCCTGCCCATGCACCAGAATGATAGCCGCAAGATCCTTTAAACTGGCTACAGCGATGATATTAACATGATTCTGAAGGGTTATCCATACCTGATCCGGTTTGGCATGTCCCATAACATCGCTCAGAAGATCAGAAGCATATCCACCTTCCAGTATGCGGTCCATGTTATTTCCTGGCTCGAAAACCTTAAGGTTCAATTCCTTTACGAGTTCTGCTATTTTCATTTCTTTATTCTTTTATGCGTCCGGTCCATACACTCTCGGCGTGATCCAGGGCGGTAGCCGGACTGATTTGCCCTCTGTTCAGCGATAACAGGTCCATAAACGGACACTGGCTGATGCTGCCTTTCTCCAATACAATATCTTCGGCAAGCGCATGGCAGGTTGGTGCTCCACAGGCACTGCAATCAATTCCCGGCAATAACAGCTCTATCTTTTTTAATGCATCCAGCTTGGCCATGGCAGTTTCTATCTCCTGATCCAGTTTCAGTCCTGACCGTGGCTCTACCGGACTCAATGAGAGGAATCCTGACAGATATTCCTGATGATAATGCAACGGGCTTACCTGACAATTGCAGGAATGATTTTTCAAATTGCCGCGGCGCTCCATATTTTCGACGGTCAGAAAGGTATTGCCGGCAGTGAGAATTCCGCCCGGGCAGCCCTCCTGGCATGCTTTCATCTCAAGAAAATCAATGCCTTTTATTTGTCCCACTTCCAGCTTGTCCAGGAAATCGCTGATTTCATGAATCCCGTCAATCGCCAGTGCGCGGGCGGTTGAACAGGCGACTTCCCCGCGGGCAAGGCTCCATTTGATGGCTGAAGCTCCGGGACTCTGAAATTCCGGGTGGCTGATTTTATCACGCTCCTGATAAATTACAGAAAGTACTTTATTGAATAGAAAATCCATGTTTATGACCCCGGTCAAGGCGGATTTCCGCTCACCCACGGGTGATTTGAATGCAGCAATTTTAGCGGCACACGGGGTAACATAGAAAACACCGGTTTCTTCCGGTTTATATCCCAGATCTTCAAAATGCTTCCGGCAATAGATCGCTGAAACGTCATGCGGGGTTTTTACCCTGATGATATGTTCGGTAAGGGATGGATAACGTACCTGAATCAGGCGGATAACTGCCGGACAGTAGGAAGAAATCAGCGGCCGGATATTCGGGTTGGATGAAATATATGAGCGTATGCCTTCAGCAACCAGTCCTACACCATGTTCTACTTCAAATACGAAAGTAAAACCCAGTTTCAGGAGTGCTCCATAAATGGTTTCGGTTTTGATATCACTCGGAAACCTGCCAATAAAAACGGATGGAATCAGGGCTACGCGTACCGGATAATTTAAGATCTCCGATAAATCATCCTGTTCAACCTTTATGGCCTTCACCGGGCAAACCCGGTAGCAATTTCCGCAATCGACACATCTGTCGGCTTCAATAACAGCACATCCCGACTGCACCCGGATAGCCTCTGTGGGGCAAACCCTTACGCAATGCACACAACCATTACATTGTTTGGCATCCACATAAAGTGCATGATGAAAGTAGTTTGCCTTTGTCATAGCAGAATCCGGTTAACAATTTGCAAATCTGTTCCTACTCCCGGTATCGACCGGATTTCCATAAAATCTGAGTTCTCCTTGATATTGGCAAGCCCCATACCAGCTCCGAAACCCATTTCACGTACGGCAGGTGAAGCGGTGGAATATCCTTTTTGCATGGCAAGATCAATATCCTGAATTCCCGGACCGCTGTCGCTGATGTCGATCCGGATCTGATCTTTCTGAATATAAACTTTAACCGTACCGGACCAGGCATGAGCTACTACATTCACTTCTGCCTCATACAGGGCAACCACGGTTCTCCTGATGAGCCCGGAATCCAGATTAAGACTCTTAAGAATCTTTTTAAGGTCACTGGCAGCTTGTCCCGCCTGAGTGAAATCTCCCCCTGCTATTTGGTAAGTGAAATCCATTAATATACCGGTTTGAGACCTGCAGCATATAATTCACCGGCAACCTTGAACATCGATGACGGACAGGTGGCCAGAACCATATTGTTTTCGGCTGCCAATTCAATCATCTCTCCAGTGATATTTTTATCCCGGACAAATAAAATATAGGATATGTCGGCCATTTCCGCTGTCCTGATCGTCTGAACATTTGCCAGTCCGGTGATCAGAAGGATGTCGTGACAGTCGAGGGTCAGAACGTCGCTCATCAGATCTGAGCAAAATGCGCGGGTGACTTTATCCTGCTTCCTATGTCCGCCACACTGAATCTCGCCACCCGTTTGCTGTAAAATTTCCTGAATTGTCATACGTAACAAACTCTTTACCTGAGCTTTCTCTCCGAAAACAATATATTTGTTATTTCAATAACAATGTTATTATTTTCACACGCAAATATAGAAGACTTTTATTCCTATACAAATGATATATCCGTGTTTTTAAAAAAAAAGGAGACTATTTCAGAAATAGCCTCCTTGATTCAATCCATCTGTTATATTGGCTTTAGTAACGCTTTCTGGCCACGTAGTGTGTATGAAGCAAACTATGGGCTTTATGACTGTTCGGAGCTCCGAGGAATTCCTCATAGATCATTTTTACCTCAGGATTTTCATGAGATTTGCGCAAAGGCAATCCTGCATCTTCTCCATAAATGGCTGCGGCTCTCTTGCCCCGGATCTCTTCATTGGTAGGAATCGGCTGACCGCCTCCGCCCAGACAACCACCCGGACAGGCCATAATCTCAATGAAATGATACTGGGCCCTGCCCTCCTTCACTGCTTGCATCAGGGTTCTGGCATTGGCCAATCCATGAGCAACGGCACAGGAAACTTCAATTCCATCGAGGAATTTCCACTCCGGCAAACAACCTTCAATTTTAACCTTGGCTTCACGAACACCTTCCATTCCGCGGACTGGCAGGATATTCAGGTCCTTAAATGGAACTTCCCTGCCGGTAACCACTTCATAAACGGTTCTCAAGGCTGCTTCCATAACACCACCTGTTGCACCGAAAATAACGGCTGCACCAGTTGATTCCCCCATGATGCTGTCATAGGCTGAATCATCGAGATTCTGGAAATTAATCCCAGCCTGTTTGATCATCATACCCAGTTCCCTGGTTGTCAATACATAATCAACATCCTTATAGCCGCTTGAACGCATTTCCGGACGATTTGCCTCATATTTTTTGGCGGTGCAGGGCATAATGGATACCACTGTGATATCCTGAGCCTTTAAACCCTTTTTCTGGGCGTAATAGGTTTTTGCCAATGCGCCGAACATCTGTTGAGGTGATTTACAAGAGGATACATTAGGAAGGAATTCCGGGAATGTATGCTCAATGAATTTAATCCATCCCGGTGAGCAGGAAGTTGTCATCGGCAATGCTACGGTAGGATCTTTGTCAACAACAGCCCGTTTCAAGCGGGTAAGCAGCTCGGTTCCTTCCTCGAGAATGGTGAGGTCGGCAGTAAAATCGGTATCCAGAACGGAATCAAATCCCAGTCTTTTCAGTGCAGTAACCATTTTACCGGTTAACCGCTCACCCGGATTGTATCCGAGTTCTTCCCCGATAGCCACACGAACAGCAGGTGCAGTTTGAACCACAACATGTTTATTCGGATTATTGATTGCATCCCACACTTCCTCAACATAGGTTTTTTCAATCAAAGCACCTACGGGACAGCGGTTGATACATTGTCCGCAATTGGTACACACCACCTCAACCAGCGGATGATCCAGGAACGTGGAAATTTTCTGATGATCGCCCTTGTAGGCAACCGCCAGGGCAGATACTCCCTGAAGTTCATCGCAGGTCCTCACGCAGCGCTGGCAGCGGATGCACTTGCTGTCATCCTTTATGATTGATGGAGACAAATCATCGATCACTCTTTTCTTTCCGTTCACCAGGTCGATGAATACATGATCCCCCACCCTGTATTCATGGGCCAGGCTCTGCAATTCGCAACTGCCGTTTTTATAACACTTTGTGCAGTCGGAATTATGCTCCGACAGCAACAGTTCAATGATGGTTTTGCGAGCGGTTCTGACTGTTGCACTGTTGGTATGAATCTGCATACCCTCAGAAACCGGTGTCGCACAGGCTGCAACAAGTGCTTTTCCTCCAACCTGCTCCACTACACACACCCTGCAATTTCCTGCAACACAAAGGTCTTCGTGAAAGCAGAGGGTTGGGATCCTGAAATCGAGCTTCTTGGCAGCTGCAAGAATGGTTGTTCCTTCCGGCACTGAAACCGGAATATCATTTATTGAAAGATTTACCAAATATTTACTCATGATTCTTCCGATTTTGGCTTAATAAATAATTTCCTCTTTGAAATTTGATACAATTGAGATGAATGGATTGGCGACTGATTGGCCCAAACCGCATTTTGCAGCAACCTTCATCGTTTTCGCCAGTTTTTTCAGGTCATCCAGGTAAACCGGACTCTTTTCGCCCCTTTTCACCGCCTCGATGCCCTTGAGCAGCTGCTGACAGCCTACGCGGCACGGAGTGCACTGTCCGCAGGATTCCTCCGTAAAAAACTCGAGATAATCATGCAATACATTGTACATCGACCGGCTGCTGTTGAAAAGCATCATGGAACCCCCTGTTGGGATACCTTCATAGCCAATGATGGTTTCCTTGAACAGCTTTCGCGGAACACAACCACCTGAGGCACCTCCAACCTGCACCGCCTTGGTGTCACCGTCGCCAAATTCGTCAACAAATTGCTGAACAGTCATTCCCAATTCAAGTTCTGAAATACCTGCTTTCGGGGTATCCCCGGAAATTGAGAAAACTTTTGATCCCCGCGAATCTTTGGTCCCCATCTCCTTAAACTGCTCGGGTCCGATTCTGGCAATCATGAATGCATAAACCAGGGTTTCAACATTGTTGATTGCAGTAGGCTTACCAAGATACCCGGCAACAGTCGGATATGGCGGCTTATTTCGTGGCTCTCCGCGTTTTCCTTCCATCGATTCAAACAGTGCACTCTCTTCTCCGCAGATATAGGCTCCGCTACCGGAACGCATCTGAATGGTAAAATCTAACCCTATCTCTTTTAATCCCTTGTTGAATAAGTCAAGCTTCTCATTCAGAGCGGGCAGCAGAAAGTTATATTCGCCCCTCAGATAGATAAATCCTTCACGGGCTCCGATGGTATAACCACAAATGGCCAAACCGGCAAATACTTTTTCCGGAACACGGTCGAGAATTTCACGATCTTTGAAAGTACCCGGCTCACCTTCATCTGCATTGCATATTACATACTTGTCGTAACTGTCTTCATTCCTGGTAAATTTCCACTTCAATCCGGTTGGGAATCCGGCTCCACCCCTGCCTTTTAAACCGGAATCAATCATCTCAAGAATGATATCGTCCGGACTCTTCTTAATTGTTGACTCAACAATTCTTAGCGGATCAACTCCTTCCATCAGGAATATAATATCAACCCGTTTCGGTCTTGAATTTTCCATTTTATTATTGCTTTAGATTCCTTAAAAACTATTCCTCTTCCTGATATGACTGCAGTATCTCTCTTGCCTTTTCCGGAGTCAGCTCAGGAAAAATCTTATCATTGATAAGCATGACCGGTCCCTTGTGGCACCAACCCAGACAATTAGCACTTAGAAGGGTAAACTTCTTGTCAACGGTAGTCTCACCCGTTTTAATATTCAGGGTTTCTTCAATGGCCCTGATGATCTCATCTTTACCGGCCATGTGGCAGGAAATGGTTTTACATACCCGGATCACATTCTTCCCTCGGGGAACTGTATCCAGAAATGTATAAAAACTTGCTGTCCCGAATACCTCGGCAGCTGAAAGATCCAAAGCCTTGGAAATAGAAATAAGGTCCTGGTCGTCCAGGTAATTCTTGGTTTTCACCACGGCTTGGAGTATAGGCATCAACGCCTTACGTTCCTTTCCGTATACCTTTGTAACCTCACTAATAATCTGTTGAACATCAGCCATTTTTGCTCTCCTTTTAATTCAATGTTTTCGTTATTCTTAATAATAATCAGGCACTTATTAGGTCTGTTAAAAATATAACAAACAAAAAACAGCAAACATGACGTTTATTAGTAAAAGGGATGACAAAAATCAGATTCTGAAATTCTGAGCCGGTTTATACGGCGTGAACGGAATGTTCGGGTGCGAAAGTATCCTGCTGATCCCTGTTTTCAGGTATCATTACAATTGAATCAGGCAGCACTGCAGGTAGTGTAAAGTAGAAGGTTGAGCCTTTTCCGGGTTCAGATTCTGCCCATATCTGACCATTCATTAATTCAACGATAAGCTTGGTAATGGTTAATCCCAATCCGGTACCCTGATAAAACTCTTCACTGGCCTGTCGACCTTTGATAAACCATTCGAAAATATGCTCCAACTCGCTTTTATTCATCCCGATCCCGGTATCCTTCACCCAAAAAAGCAATTGACGCTGGTCATATTTACGGCAACCAATTTCCATATATCCCTCATCGGTAAACTTTACTGCATTCTCTACCAAACAGAGAACAAGCTGTTTAAACCGGGTCGGATCGGCCATAAATGAAAGGGAATCATTTTTTAAGTCACCTGCGAAACGAACTTCTAAACCAGTTTTCCCGGACGTGCACAACAAAGGATTGATTTCGTCCTTTAAAATTGAAAAAACCTGTCCGACTTTCAGATCCTGAATATCAAAAGGCATCTGGTGAGCCTGAAGTTTTGCCAGTTCGATCATTTTGGTCATGGTGCTTAACAGCCGGTGACCACTTTCCAGAACCCGTGCGGTATATTTCTGCCGCTGAATATCTGTGGTATCAGATTCGGCGATCATTTCGGTAAAACCTACGATCGCATTCATTGGAGTCCGGATTTCATGTGACAGGTTGGAAAGAAAGGCGGATTTCAACCGGTCGCTTTCTTCTGCCTGCTCCTTGGCCTTGATCAATTTAGACTGAACTTCATGGCGGTCGATTGCCTGGGCAAGGTGCTCACTGACATATTCCAGCAATTGAAGATCGGCCTGGTCATATACAACATTGGATTTATAACTCTGCACGATCACAATTCCAACCACCCGGTCATCCACCATCAATGGCACCCCTAACCAGCTATTGGCAGGAACCCCCACAATTTCAACTTCTCCGGCAGCTACCAGTTCCCTGATGCCCTTCCTGTTAACCAGCAATGACTTCTTGTGACGGATAACATAAGAGCTCAAAGTCCGGCCCAACCGGAACCTTTCAAACGATTCGGTACTGTTTTCCTGATATACCGGTTCAATATCAAGCCGGTCGGAATCATAGGTACCCACAAACAAATTGGTAACATCCAGTATCTGACGTAATTGTTCATGGATGTTTTTGATGATCTCAGCCAAATTGGTGTTCTGGTTGACGAATCCAGAAATGCGGTATAAAACACTTTTGGTTTTATCAGCATATCCTCTTTCAGCAATTTCCTCCTGAAGTCTTTTGTTGGTGTCACGCAGAAAACTGGTCTTCTCTGCTACCTGATGGTCAAGGTCCGTCTTAATGGCCTCTAATTCCTGAAGCGTTTGCTGATGGTTCTTGATTTCCCACTTCAGCGTACTGTTCATGGAAGATATATTTTCCCAGTTCAGGAAAGTGGAGAGCCGCTTGCGGTAATTAACCCTGGAAATCAGAAAGGCAACACTCAGGAAAAACAACCCCGATAAAGATGCTGCTGTTAAAGTGGCGGCATCCGCTGTGGCGAATTGAAACCAATATAATGAGAGTAAACCATTGAGAAGGATTCCGAGGGTTTCACTTATTGACAATATGAATATGGAGAAAATTATGAACAGGCAAATCATAAAATAGGAAGTGACGCCCATCCCGAAAGGATCCTGACTGCCTGTATAGCTTCCCCACCATAGCAGGCAAACAGAGAGAAGAATCACCGGCAACCGAACTAACCAGACAGGGCAGCTCGCAAATTTGGAAAGGATCAGTTGAGAGCCTGCTAAAATAATTATCGAAGTACCGCTGAAGAGTATATTAATTAAAACAGGTGACAGCGAAAGATTGGTTGATCCCGTAATAAAGAAGTCCGGCTTTAAAAAAAACAGTACCGAAAAACCGATTAGGGTTAAGCATAGCAGGCGGAGACGGAGCAGGTTTTCATTCCCTGTTTCCCGTAAAAACAATTCCCTGTGTTCAACCGGAATACGCTCAATATTTAAACGCAACCAGTTCTTTCCCCTTTGAAAACCTTTCATTATTTCAGCCGTGTGCCGTTACCTGAAAAACAATTTATTAACATAGGTCCACCTTTGAATGATTACGGTATTAACAATTGTCAATTCCACAATTCACACTAAGTTGTTAACAAAAGTAAACATATATTGTTAATAAACAAATTTTACGGATGAATAATATAAAATATTTGATGAACGGATGTGAATATCAAACAAAAGGATGGCCTGAACCATCCCCTTGCTGTCCTCTGTATTCAGCAATTCATCGCACAATCTGCATTTCTTTAATCAGATGTGTGGCTCCGGCAAACTTATCGATAATGAACAGAGCATATCTTATATCAAGGCTGATATTGCGGCATAAATCCGGATCATACATAATATCACTCATAGTACCTTCCCAGTTCCTGTCGAAATTTATTCCAATTAGCTGACCTTCAGCATTTAACACAGGACTGCCCGAGTTTCCACCTGAAGTGTGATTGGATGCTATGAAACATACAGGCACCGTGTTATTGTAAACATACTGACCATAATCCTTTGATTGATAGAGCGATTTGAGTTTCTCAGGTACCCGGTAATCGTATACATCCGGATTATCCTTCTCAATGATGCCATCCAGCGTGGTGACCGGCTTATATTGAATCCCATCAGCAGGAGTGAAATCATCAACCTTTCCGTAGGTAATCCTAAGTGTAGAGTTGGCATCCGGATAGAAGAGTTTTTCAGGCTGCATCTCCATTTGTGCCTTCATATATTTCCGTTGAAGTTCGGGCAAAAGATCCTGCCCTTTTGCCAAACCCGGGTTAATCAGATCATTAAGCAATACCTGCATGCTCCGGTACATCATTATTGCCGGATCGGTTGAAAGTTTCCTGGCTGATTTCGAGTTGAACTTTGTCAACAGCTGGGTCAGTTCCAATTCATTATCCAGTATAGATTTGTCAAATACTGATTTTGCGAATTTACTAAAGTCATTTTTGTAATCAATCCGGACTTGTTTTAACAGTGACGGTTGGAAATCCGGATTAATACCCCTGGCATATGCTTCCATCATGACTGCCAGTAATTTTTGATCGGTTGGAGCATCATAATCCTTGAAATACGACCCTACCCCACCTTTAATCCGTTCTGCAAGTTTATTTGTTTCTGCAGTATCACCTTTTGCCGCCACATCGATAAGTGCCGAAAACCGCCCGGCAAAACCGATAATCTCAGCTGCCTCACCGGCTTCCCGCAAATAGGTAAGGGCGAGTTCATATGGTGCCTGTTTCGTAACAATATCATTATACTGACTCAATATATAACCATACTTCGCATTCAGCTCAGTATTTGATTCTGCCCAGGTCTGAAACCCCTTCTCAAATTCGCGTTTCCGGTCAATGGCTCCAACCTTCTTCAATCCCAGTAAAATACCTTGGTTTTTCTTCCAGGAATTGGCGATACCCGATTTTTTTGCTGAATACTGAATCCTGATTTTCGGACTGGATTCCATCGCTGCCATAATGATGTCCAACCGTTTTGTTCTGAGATCAACTGAGGCCGGAATGGTATAATTGACCTGATTTCCGATAACAAACGACGGTATATATTCGGTGGTCCGTCCCGGATAACCGAAAACCATTGTAAAATCGCCCTTTTCAACCCCTTTAAGGCTTATAGGAAAGAATTTCCTGGGCTTATAGGGAACATTGTTTACTGAATACGGAGCCGGACGGTTATCGGGACCGGCATAAATCCTGAATAAGGAAAAGTCGCCGGTGTGCCGTGGCCAGATCCAGTTATCGGTTTCGCCTCCGAATTTGCCTATTGCGCTTGGCGGAGCTCCAACCAAACGTACATCCTGATAGGCCTCATAAACGAAAAGAAAATATTGGTTACCACCGAAAAAAGCCGATACCCTGGCTGTAAATCCGGATCCCTTGACGGCATCGTCCTGAATTTTCTTAATATTCTTCTGTATCGCTTTTTCCCTGTCAGTTGATTTCATCGCTTCAGTAACATCCTTCAGAGCGGATTCCGTAACATCTTCCATCCGGATCAGGAAAGTAACACTCAACCCGGGGTTTGGCAATTCTTCGCCCCTCGACATCGCCCAGAAACCATCTGTAAGATAATCATGCTCAACGGTGCTGTGGCGCTGAATATTACCATAACCGCAATGGTGATTGGTGATCAGCAGTCCCTCTCCGGATATCAGTTCCCCGGTACATCCGCCGCCGAAAATAACGATGGCATCCTTTAAACATGCCTGATTAACCGAATAAACATCTTCTGCAGACAGCTTAAATCCTGCACGCTGCATATCCTCAATTTTGTACTTTTTCAGCAACAAAGGAATCCACATACCCTCCTCTGACCGCAGTACAGATCCTGTTAGCAGCAGGATGACTATTACAAACGATAGCTTTTTCATCTTGGTTTTATTGATGTGATTTTGTTTTATATCCGGTAAAATACTGAAGCTCTTTATAGAGCTGCTGTATCGGCAGTCCCATTACATTGAAGAAGGAGCCCTCAATCCGATGAATCCCCATGTATCCGATCCACTCCTGAATGCCATAGGAACCTGCTTTGTCATAAGGACTGTATTCATCAATATATTCTTCTATCTCAGATGGGTCCAGATGATCAAACCATACAATTGTGCTGGCGGTGAAAACAGATTCTTTCTCTCCGGATGTCAAACACACACCGGTGATAACCTCATGCGGACGCCCCGATAACTCACTCAGCATATTGATGGCATCTTTCCGATCGGTTGGCTTTCCCAGAATTCTGCTGTCCAGAACAACTATGGTATCGGCTGTGAGCAGTATATCATTGGGCCCTAACTCATCCCGGTATACCCGGGCTTTCAGCTTCGAAAGATATATTGCTACCTCAGACGGGCTCATACCGGATGGAAAATCTTCTGCCACCTCATCTTTAAGCCATACTTTAAATGGAATACCGCATTGCGTTAATAATGAATGTCTTCTGGGAGAGCGTGAAGCCAGAAATATGCGGTAATCCTGCAGAAAATCGGTGAATTTTTTCATCGGGTAAGAAAATTCCTGATAAGCCAATGAACCACCGGTGCATATAAAAGTCCAAGCAGCATGATCACCTTAACCCACTGGCTAAGGAAGTTGAAATCCTGGGTATCGGAAGATTTAATGGTCCTGATAACAAGATAGACGAATGGGAGAAAGAGAGCCAGAATATAGTAGCCCAAACTTATCCAGTCTTTCAGATAGGTCAGAAAAAAATACCCAAGAATGAAAACAGTAAAAACAGTAAGGCCGATGATGATCACTTTCGTCTTTTTCAGGCCAAATGATATCGGGAGGGTACGACTGTCCAGCTCCTTGTCGCCTTCAACATCCTGGGCATCTTTTATTATTTCCCGGATAAGATTGGTCATGAAAGCAAAAAAGGCAAACGCACCAACCCATATCAAAATGGCAACCAATCCATTGGGGAAAAACTCAGCATTGGAACGAAAATTTCTTGCCAGCAGGGGATATTCAAAAAGGATAACCAGCAGCGGCACAGTGGCGGTTAGAATGGACACGGCCAGGTTCCCTGCCAATAATATATGTTTAAGCCTGATGGAATAGTACCAGAGCAGCAAGGGTACTCCGGCAAAAATCAGGATCATCCATGGCACGTGATATAATAAAGAGAAAACTATCCCCAGGGTGACCCCTGCAAAATTCAATGCCAGGTGCAGGAAAAGTGCAAACCTTCTGCTGACATGGAAGTCAACGACTACCTTTTCAGGCTTATTGATCTGATCTGCCCTGACATCGTGATAATCGTTAATGACATAACCGGCCGCAGTGATTAACACCGTTGAAATCACCAAGCCGAGAAATGCTATTTCAGAAACCTGCAATTCAATCCCGTAAACACCGAGCAGGGGATTGATGATAGACCAGCGCATCAGGTACATGGTGGTGGCAACCATCAATAGATTTGGAAGCCTGAAAATCCTGATCGCTCCTGTTACGCTCATAAAAATATCTTTCTAATAGTTCCAGTAACCCTGGGTACGCAATACCTGCTCAATTACATCCCTCACACAGCCATGGCCTCCGGCGTAATTTGAAATATATCTGGAAACTGACTGAACCTCATTGGTAGCATCATTCGGGCAGGTAGGCATGCCAACTGCCTTCATGGCTTCCAGATCAGGAATATCATCTCCCATATAGAGAATCTGGCTCAACTGAAGATGGTATTTTTCCACAAACATTTGAAGATCTACTGTTTTTGTAGTTGATCCCAGAAAAACATCCTCAGTACCGAGGTCCTTAAACCGGCCCTTTAAAGATTCAGACCGGGCTCCGGTGATGATTCCTACTTTAAATCCTGCTTCTATTGCTGTTTTAATCGCAAAGCCATCACGTGTATTAACCGTGCGCATCATATCTCCCGAAGCATGGAGCACCACCTGATTTGCGGAGATCACCCCATCTACATCAAATATGAAAGCCTTTATATTCCTTAGATCTTCTTTGAAGAAACTCATGGGTTGTCGCTTTTTGGAGCAGTATGAACACTCTGGATGGAATCTGTGATGCGCTTGTACAACACCTGCAATTCCTGGGAGTAAGATAACAGATCGACATGTTTTTTTATGGTCTGCTGATCATGTCGTACAGCAGGTCCCGTTTGGGCCTTTAAAGGCCCCGCCTCAATCGCTTTGGCGAAAGTTTCGCGTATCAGCGGTTCCAGCCATGATACCGGTAGTGCATGGTCGTTCATGATACCATATGCATTCGCCATCATATGATTGGTGAAATTATTCGACCAAACGGCAGCCAGATGCATCCACCTGCGTTCCTCATGGCCGACCAGATGTACCTGACTTGAAAACCCGGATGCTAAGCCAACCAGGATTTCGGTTACGGCAGGTTCACATCCCTCGATGAAAACCGGTACATTCGACAAGTCAAGCGGGCGGCCGATACTAAAGGTCTGAAGGGGATACATTCCCCCGTATTTGTATTTCTGGCATGCAAACCGCATCGACGAGAAGGTCCCGCTGGTGTGCACTACAATACCCCGGTAATCACTGATATCATTGATCAACTCAACCAGTGCATGATCTGCAACCGTCAGAAATAAAATCTGAATATCCCGATCCAGATGGGTGATCTTATCGGTATGTTCACATCCTACACGATCGCCAAGTTTTTGTGCTGATAAGGCTGATTTACTGATTACCTGAAGAATCCGGTGTCCGGATTTTTTCAGCGCAGGGGCCAAATGCCAGGCTACCCTGCCCGCTCCGATAAAACCAATCCGATAAGACATGGTATTATAATTTCATCACATCCATTTTATATAAACCCAGGTCACCCGGCTCAAACTGGTGAATAAACAGCATTCTTTCCCGGTTCCACGACTGGGCACGCTGAATGAATATTCTGGCTGAATCCCTGAAAACCGGATCCCTCTCACTATCCAGAAGCAGCAAATAACCCATAATGATATGTCCGGCCATTTCAACCAGCCTGCGGGCATGAAAATCAAGGTATTCTCCATCTTCGGCTTTCTGGGCTTTCTTAATGGCCTGTTCATATTCTGCAGTCATCTCAATCAGCCGCTTACGAAGAAGCTCCTGGTCCGGACTCACTTTAGCATTTTCGTATTCCCTGATTTTCGAAAGGTATACACCGGTTGTCACCCCGCGGATTGCAGCTACCACCTGCAGCTGACTGGTTCCTTCGTATATAGATGTTATACGGGCGTCACGATAAAGTCGCTCCACCGGAAAATCTTTCATAAATCCGGTACCACCGTGGATCTGGATGGCATCATAGGCAATCTGATTGCAATATTCACTCGACATCAGCTTGATTAAGGGCGTAAATACATCTGCCAGCCGCTGATAATACTTCATTTCATCGCGCTCTTCTTTCTCGAGCTTACGATGTTCGCTATGGTTTGCGTATGCTTTGTAAACATCAACAAAACGCGCCGTTTCATACAACAGCGAACGGCTTGCCTGAAGTTTAACCTTCATCACCGTAAGCAATTCATATATTGCCGGAAATTGGACGATGGGTTTTCCGAATTGTTCCCGCTCCATTGCATATTTCACGGCTTCACGGTAAGCTGCCTCAGATATCCCTACTGATTGCGCTCCGATTCCCAGCCTGGCTGAATTCATCAGGGCCATAACATATTTGATCAGCCCCATGCGCCGCTCACCAACCAGTCTGGCCGGAGCATCCTTAAATACCAGCTCACAGGTAGGTGAGCCTTTAATACCAAGTTTGTTTTCAATCCGCCGGACAATCAGTCCGCCGTCTTTACGGTCAAATACAAACAGCGACAATCCACGTCCGTCGGACGTACCTTCTTCTGAACGGGCAAGTACCAATGATACTTCAGCGTCGCCGTTGGTGATAAACCTCTTTACACCATTCAGTATCCACAGGTCGCGGTCCTGATCAAAATGGGCCTTGAGCTGCACGGACTGCAGGTCGGAACCGGCATCCGGTTCAGTCAGGTCCATGGCAGCTGTTGCTCCATACTGGAATCTGGGCAGAAATTCATCTTTAACCGCATCTGATCCAAATTCATGAATGGTTTCTGCACAATCCTGAAGTCCCCAGATATTGGCAAACCCGGCATCTGCCCTTGAAACAAGCTCTGCTGCAATAACATATGGTGTTACTGGAAAATTCAGACCACCATATTTTCTTGGCAGCGACATTCCTATGAGACCCGCCTGATTCAGCATGTCCAGATTTTCCTGGGTACCTCTGGCATAATGAACTGAATTATTGATCAACTGGGGTCCGTCATGATCAACGGATTCAGCGTTTGGTGCGATGGTGGTTTCACAGATTCCGCCAATAATTTCGAGAACTTTATGATAAGTATCGGCTGCATCCTCATAATCCAGAGGGGCATAATCGAATTTATCCTTGTCAGCAAACCCATATTCTTTTAGAGCCACAATCTTCTTCATCAATGGATGAGAAAGCTGGAATTGCAAATCCTGGTTATCGGTATAAAAATTTGCCATGTTTCAGTTTTTAATTACTTGGAATTTTTTTTGTAATACCTGATCATTTTGGGTATCACATCGGATACTTCTCCCACAATTGCATAATCTGCAATACTGTGGATCGGGGCATGCGGATCATTATTGATTGAAATGATCAGGGCGGATTCCTCCATCCCTGCCCGGTGCTGAATTTGTCCGGATATCCCGCAGGCTATATAAAGTTTAGGGCGTACGGTTATGCCGGTTTGCCCAACCTGCCGCTCATGATCAACAAATCCGGCATCGACTGCAGCACGCGAAGCACCCACTTCACCGCCCAGGAGATTTGCCAGTTCGAAAAGAAGGTTGAAGTTCTCTTTTGATCCGACGCCATATCCTCCGGCAACCACGATCGGAGCAGCCTTGATATTGACTTTCCGCTGCTCCATGTGCCTTTCAATTATCTCTACTGCAAAATCGGTATCGCTGACAAAATCGCTAACAACCACCTGCTTAACTTTTCCCTTATGGGACACAGAGAGTATTTCCTTCTTCATTACGCCTTCCCTTACGGTTGCCAGCTGGGGTTTTGTTTCCGGATTGATGATGGTGGCGATTATATTACCTCCGAAAGCAGGTCTGATCTGGTATAAAAGATTTTTATACTCAGTTTCGGTCTTTTTTTCAAAATGATCGCCTATTTCCAGCTGGGTACAGTCCGCGGTTAACCCGCACTTTAAAGCCGAAGCAATGCGCGGGGCCAAATCACGGCCAACCGAGGTAGCACCAAACAAACCAACCTGGGGCTCTTCTTTGCGTAGGATACCGCTCACAATAGCAGCATGAGGCAGGGTGGTATAATGAGGCAACCTGGGATCATCAGCAATATGAACGACATCCACCCCATATGGAAAAACCTGATCCGGCAACTTATCCAGTCCTTTACCAATGGCAATTGCTTCCAATTTGCAATTCAGCTGATTGGCCAATGATCTGCCTTTGGTCAGTAATTCAAGAGAAACTTCGGCAACCAGGCCGTCTTCTACTTCACAGTATATAAAAATATTATTCACAATATTCCGGTTTTGAATTTGACAATTGGTTGGTTAGCCAATAGTGCTGTTGGCGATCAGTTCCTTGACCAGCCATTCAACATCACCATTCTCTGCTGACAGGACCTTGGATTCCTTGGCTTTAAAAACAACATTTTCAATTTTCTTGACTTTTGTCGGTGAGCCCGACAAACCAAGCATTGAATCATCAGCCTTTACGTCATCCACGCTCCACTCCTCAATTCTCAGATAAGGGCGATCATGCTGAAGGCTGATATAGTCTTCACTGTTGTCCTGCATTTCCGTTACTGTTTGTGCATGCTTGAACTTCATGAGCCTCTTGGCGTGCCGGGGACGGCATTCAGGGGCAGAATTATGCACGGTGATCAACAGGGGAAGTGTTGATTTCACGATCTCGACACCCCTTTCCAACCGTCTTTTTATCAGGATAGAATCTTCAGTAATATTCTGAATTTCTTCGACATAAGTTACCTGTGGAAGGCCAAGCTTTTCTGCTACCTGCGGACCCACCTGGGCGGTATCCCCGTCGATGGCCTGCCGGCCGGCAATTATCAATGCATACGGCTCCATTTTGCGGATGGCCATTGACAGGGCATACGAGGTTGCAAGCGTATCAGAACCTGCAAATTTCCTGTCAGTTAAAAGATACCCTTTATCGGCACCCCTATAGATGGCTTCACGTATAATTTCGGCAGCGCGACCCGGTCCCATGGTAAGGATTACGATCTCGGTTTCCGGATGAGAATCTTTTATCCTGAGGGCCTGTTCCAGTGCATTTAGGTCTTCCGGATTAAAAATAGCTGCCAGGGCACCCCTGTTAACTGTACCGTCAGCCTTCATGGCATCTTTCCCAACGTTGCGCGTATCAGGAACCTGTTTAGCTAAAACAATGATTTTCAAACTTTTCATTATTGATTGATTGTTTGTCAGCCGACAAATATAAAAAAAAAGCCCTGCCAAATGGCAGGGCTTGAAATCTTATGCCTCCGCGGTTGGCCCACCAAACGACATTGGTATGACCGGACCGCCTGTACGCTCCACGTTTTTAATCACTCCGTGAACCGCCTCAAATTTCTGGATATTATCCTGAAGGGCAAAAAGTAATCGTTTTGCATGCTCGGGAGTCAGAATGACGCGGCTTTTCACTTTTGCTTTAGGCAAGCCGGGCATTATCCTTACGAAATCCACAACAAATTCCGAACTTGAATGGGTAATGATCGCCAGGTTTGAATAAACTCCCTGGGCTATCTCCTCACTTAGTTCAATATTGATCTGATTTCCACTCTTTGCTTGATCTGCCATCTTTTTATCCATTTCTAAGATTAATCGTTTTCAGTTGCTTTTCCATGCATAAGGGCCTGATAATCGTCGAGTGAACCCACCACAATTTTTTCAAAACTGCGATTACCGGTTCCGGCCGGAATCAGGTGGCCAACGATCACGTTTTCCTTCAACCCCTTCAATTCATCAACTTTACCCAGAATTGCAGCTTCGTTGAGCACTTTGGTTGTTTCCTGGAATGAAGCGGCAGACAGCCAGCTGCTGGTTTGCAACGCAGCACGGGTGATCCCCTGAAGGATCTGGCTTGAAGTTGCGGGAACAGCATCACGCGATTCAACGATACGTAAATCCTTACGCTTCAAAAGCGAATTCTCGTCGCGAAGCTTACGTGCTGAAACTATCATACCCGGACGAACGGTTTGAGAATCTCCGGCTTCCAGTACTACTTTCTTGCCGTAAATCCAATCGTTCTCTTCCATAACCTCCATCTTGTCAACAATCTGTTTTTCAAGGAATTTTGTATCACCTGGATCTTCAATAACCACCTTGCGCATCATCTGTCGGACAATGACTTCAAAATGTTTATCGTTGATCTTCACACCCTGCATACGGTATACTTCCTGTACCTCGTTCACGATATATTCCTGAACAGCGGTCGGACCTTTGATGGAAAGGATATCAGATGGTGTGATGGATCCGTCGGACAGGGGTATCCCTGCACGAACATAATCATTCGGCTGAACCAGAATCTGTTTCGAAAGAGAAACCAGATATTTTTTTATCTCACCGGTTTTCGAGGTAATCACGATTTCACGGTTACCACGTTTAACTTTTCCGTATGAAACTTCACCGTCAATCTCAGCAACTACTGCCGGGTTGGATGGGTTACGTGCTTCAAAAAGTTCAGTTACTCTTGGCAAACCTCCTGTGATATCACCAGCTTTACTGGCTGACCTTGGAATTTTCACCAGGATCTCCCCTGCTTTTACGTTTTCACCTTCAGTTACCGATATGTGGGATCCTACCGGAAGGTTATAAATTTTAAGCGGCTCGTTATTCTTGGCAAGAATTTTAATCTCAGCGTTTTTGGTCTTATCTTTAGTTTCGATAATTACCTTTTCGCGGAATCC
This sequence comes from uncultured Bacteroidota bacterium, assembly GCA_942493265.1. Taxonomy (GTDB): domain Bacteria; phylum Bacteroidota; class Bacteroidia; order Bacteroidales; family UBA12481; genus UBA12481. Next base: position 3,079,139 of record OW818688.1, on the reverse strand, counting down.
GGTTTGTTCATCCGACTCATCACGATACGTAATACCTTCAATCACGCTGTCAAAAGCAACCTTACCGGCGGCTTCTGATACAATAACCGCGTTGAACGGATCCCATTCGCAGAGCAGGTCACCTTTTTCAATATCCTCACCTTCCCCTTTGAATACTTTCGCTCCATAGGGAATGCTGTGTGTTGTAAGGGTGATCCCGGTATTCTTGTCAACAATTCTCATTTCAGCCAGACGGCCGATAACCACTTTACCTTTAAGTTCCGTATCGGTAAAATCAACGGTACGCAGTTCATCAAATTCCAGACGACCATTATACCGGGCTATGATACTCGATTCCGTTGCAATGTTGGAAGCAGTACCCCCAACGTGGAACGTTCTAAGTGTCAGCTGTGTTCCAGGTTCACCGATGGACTGGGCAGCAATAACTCCAACGACATCGCCGTTTTGAGCCAGACGCCCCGTTGCCAGGCTTCGTCCGTAACATTTTGTACAAACCCCAAATTTTGATTCACATGTTAATACCGAGCGGATTTCCACCCTCTCGATCGGTGATTCATCAATAATATGGGCGATCGATTCCGTAATTTCCTCACCGGATTCCACTATCATCTCACCCGTTGTAGGATGATAGATATCGTGGAGACTAACCCGGCCGAGAATACGGTCATATAAACTTTCAACAACTTCCTCATTATTTTTGAGCGCGCTGGCAATCAGTCCGCGAAGTGTTCCGCAATCTTCTTCCGAAACGATCACATCATGCGATACGTCAACCAATCTACGTGTCAGGTAACCTGCATCAGCTGTTTTCAGAGCGGTATCAGCCAAACCTTTACGAGCACCGTGGGTTGAAATGAAGTACTCAAGAACCGACAATCCTTCTTTAAAGTTTGACAAAATCGGGTTTTCGATAATTTCTGCACTGGCTGATCCGGATTTCTGCGGTTTCGCCATCAAACCCCTCATTCCGCATAACTGGCGGATCTGCTCCTTCGATCCACGGGCACCGGAATCAAGCATCATATAAATGGAGTTGAATCCCTGACGGTCAGTTCTCAGTTTGTCGAGTACCGTTTGGGTCAAACGTGCATTCGTATGCGTCCAGATGTCAATGATCTGATTATATCTTTCATTGTTGGTGATAAAACCGTTGTTATAGTTGCCCAGAACCTCATCAACCTGCTCATAACCGTCTTTTATCATCGCATCCTTTTCAATCGGAACGATAACATCGTCAAGGTTAAATGACAGACCTCCGCGGAAGGCAGCCTGGAATCCGATTTCCTTAATATCATCAAGGAACTTGGCGGTTTTTGCCGTACCACACTCTTTCAATACCCAGCCGATAATTTCACGAAGCGACTTTTTAGTCAGAAGGGTGTTCAGATAACCAACCTCTTCCGGAACCACTTCATTAAATATTACGCGGCCAACAGTAGTTTCGATAAGCCTTAAAACTTGCTTACCATCAACCATATCCTTGGTTTTCACCTTGATAGTGGCGTGAAGGTCAACAGCTCCCTCATTATAGGCAATAATTACCTCTTCAGGAGAATAGAAACTGAGTCCGTCGCCCTTAACATGTTCGAAATCCGTACTGTGCCTGCCCTTTGTGATATAGTACAATCCCAGAACCATGTCCTGTGATGGTACGGTAATCGGAGCGCCGTTAGCCGGATTCAGAATATTATGGGAAGCCAGCATCAGCATCTGTGCTTCAAGAATGGCAGCATTTCCCAGCGGAAGGTGAACAGCCATCTGGTCACCGTCGAAGTCAGCGTTAAAAGCTGTACAAACCAGCGGATGCAATTGAATGGCTTTACCTTCGATCAGTTTTGGCTGGAATGCCTGGATACCCAGCCGGTGAAGGGTTGGAGCCCTGTTCAGCATGACCGGGTGACCTTTAAGAACATTTTCAAGGATATCCCAAACCACAGGATCCCTGCGGTCTACAATTTTCTTGGCCGACTTAACCGTCTTAACAATCCCTCTTTCAATCAGCTTCCTGATAATAAAGGGCTTATAAAGCTCGGCAGCCATATCCTTTGGCAATCCGCATTCGTGTAATTTCAACTCGGGACCGACAACAATAACCGAACGAGCAGAATAGTCGACACGTTTACCCAACAGGTTCTGACGGAACCGGCCCTGTTTACCTTTCAAACTGTCGCTCAATGATTTCAGCGGACGGTTTGCATCGGTCTTCACAGCATTGGATTTCCGGCTGTTATCGAATAATGAATCTACAGCTTCCTGAAGCATACGTTTCTCGTTACGGAGAATCACTTCAGGGGCTTTGATTTCAATCAGTCTTTTTAAGCGGTTATTCCTGATGATTACCCTGCGGTATAGATCATTCAGGTCGGAGGTAGCAAAACGTCCTCCATCGAGGGGCACCAGAGGCCTGAGTTCAGGTGGAATGACCGGTACAACTTTCACAATCATCCATTCAGGATGGTTAACTGCTTTTGATGCACGGAAAGATTCAACAACCTGCAAACGTTTTAACGCTTCACTCTTGCGCTGCTGTGAAGATTCATTATCGGCACGATGTCTTAAATCATACGATAATTCATCCAGATCAATACGTTCAAGCAGTTTATAGAGCGCCTCAGCACCCATTCCTGCAATGAATTTCCGTGGATCTGATTCGTCAAGCAAGTGGTTTTCCTTTGGTAAGGACTCAACAATGTCGAGATATTCCTCTTCACTCAGAAAATCATGCAGTTTGATGCCATCAGCCTCTTTGATACCGGCATTGATTACCACATATTTCTCATAATAGATAATGGAATCAAGCTTTTTGGAAGGCAATCCGAGCAGATATCCGATTTTATTCGGAAGGGAACGGAAATACCAGATATGAGCAACCGGAACGGTGAGGGAGATATGTCCCATACGTTCACGGCGCACTTTCTTTTCCGTTACTTCGACACCGCAGCGATCGCAGATAATTCCCTTATAACGGATCCGCTTATATTTACCGCAGTGACATTCATAATCCTTAACCGGCCCGAAAATCCTTTCACAAAACAATCCATCCCGTTCCGGTTTATAGGTTCGGTAATTGATTGTTTCCGGTTTGAGCACTTCTCCGCTTGATCGTTCCAGGATCTCTTCCGGTGATGCCAAACCCAGGGCAATTTTGGTAAAATTCGTTTTTACCTTAGTTTCTTTCCTGAACGCCATAATATATAGAGTTCTATTGTTTACAAACCTGAATTAAATCAACTTAACACTCAGCCCCAAGCCGCGCAGTTCATGCAGCAGCACATTCAGGGATTCCGGAATACCCGGCATCGGGAGTGGTTCGCCCTTTACAATTGCCTCATAGGCTTTTGCACGACCGATCACATCATCCGATTTTACCGTAAGAATCTCCTGAAGGATATGAGCAGCTCCGAAAGCTTCAAGTGCCCAAACCTCCATTTCACCAAATCTCTGGCCCCCGAACTGAGCTTTACCTCCGAGCGGTTGCTGGGTAATCAGTGAATAAGGTCCGATAGAACGTGCATGCATTTTATCCTCAACCATATGGCCGAGTTTCAGCATGTAGATGATTCCAACTGTTGCCGGCTGATCAAAGCGGTCGCCGGATCCCCCGTCATACAAATAAGTACGGCCAAACTTAGGTACACCGGCTTTATCAGTATAAGCGGAAATTTCGTCGAGTGTTGCTCCATCAAAAATCGGACTGGCAAATTTTAATCCCAGCTCTTTTCCTGCCCAACCCAAAACAGTCTCATAGATCTGTCCAAGGTTCATACGGGAAGGTACACCAAGCGGATTAAGTACAATATCCACAGGAGATCCGTCTTCCAGGAAAGGCATGTCCTCCTGTCTTACGATCTTGGCAACGATACCTTTGTTACCATGGCGTCCGGCCATCTTATCCCCTACTGTGAGCTTACGTTTTTTGGCAATCGATACTTTGGCGAGCTGTACAATACCTGCCGGAAGTTCATCCCCGATGGTAACATTGTACTTCTTCCGGCGGTAATCCCCTTCAAGCTCCTTATACTTAATAAGGTAGTTTTGAAGAAGTTCCCGGATGGTATCATTCTTGTCTTTATCCGTAGTCCACTTGTTAGGGTTAACCTGCAGGAAATCAATACCCTGAAGAATTCTCAGGGAGAACTTGGTTCCTTTGGAAACGATGTCATCATTCAGGTAGTTTTTAACGCCCTGTGATGCTTTTCCATTGATCAGGTTAAACAGCTTGTCAACCAGAATATTGGAAAGATCGTCAACCTGCCGTTTGAATTCCTGTTCGAATTTGTCGATCAGGGTTTTCTCGGCAGCACGGATCTTTCTATCTTTCATACTCTTCGAGAAGAGTTTTTTATCAATCACAATACCGTGAAGTGATGGGCCGGCTTTTAAACTGGCGTCCTTAACGTCACCAGCTTTATCACCGAAAATTGCACGAAGCAGTTTTTCTTCAGGTGAAGGATCTGATTCACCTTTCGGGGTGATTTTACCAATCAGGATATCTCCGGGGCGCACTTCAGCACCAACGCGGATCAATCCGTTTTCATCGAGGTTACGCGTTGCTTCTTCACTGACGTTAGGAATATCAGCGGTCAGCTCTTCCAGCCCCCTCTTGGTATCACGCACTTCCAAAAGATACTCATCGATATGTACTGAGCTGAACAGATCCTCACGAACCACCCTTTCAGAAATTACGATAGCATCTTCAAAGTTGTAACCTTTCCAGGGCATGAATGCCACTTTCAGGTTTCGGCCAAGAGCCAGTTCTCCGGCTTTTGTCGAATAGCCTTCAGTCATCATCTGATCCTTAACCAATCGGTCACCCTTACGCACAACCGGTTTCAGGTTGATGGTGGTATTCTGGTTGGTTTTATTGAATTTCGGAAGGATGTATGTTTTAACCTCATTGTCAAAACGAACAAACTTCTGATATTCATCGCGATCATATCTGACAACAATGCGCTCAGCATCAGCATATTCCACCACACCATTCTCCTCTGCGGTAAAATGGATACGGCTGTCATGAATAACATCACCTTCGATTCCGGTACCCACGATCGGCGACTCCGGATTAACGAGCGGAACCGCCTGCCTCATCATGTTTGATCCCATAAGGGCACGGTTGGCATCATCATGTTCCAGGAAAGGAATCAGGGAAGCAGCAATGGATGCAATCTGGTTAGGAGCAACATCCATCAGATGGATCTCTTCCGGACCGGCAATCGGGAAGTCGCCTTCAAACCTGGATTTGATACGACTGTCGATGAATTTGCCGTCATCAGCCAGACGGGCATTTGCCTGAGCAATAATCTGACCTTCTTCTTCCTCAGCAGTAAGATATACGAGTCCTTCATCGCTCAGGTTAACAACTCCGGAGTCTACCTTACGGTAAGGAGTTTCAATAAACCCGAGTTCATTGACTTTTGCATATACGCAGAGTGAGGAGATCAGCCCGATATTCGGGCCTTCAGGTGTTTCAATCGGACATAACCTTCCGTAGTGGGTATAGTGAACGTCACGTACTTCAAAACCGGCACGTTCCCTTGACAAACCTCCCGGTCCCAATGCCGACATACGACGTTTATGGGTCATTTCAGCCAAAGGATTGGTCTGATCCATAAATTGGGAAAGGGCATTCGTTCCAAAGAAGGAATTAATTACAGAGGAAAGGGTTTTTGAATTGATCAGGTCGATCGGGGTGAAAACCTCATTATCCCTGACGTTCATCCTTTCACGGATTGTTCTGGACATACGGGCAAGACCGACTCCGAACTGAGCATATAACTGCTCACCAACCGTACGAACACGGCGGTTGCTCAAGTGGTCAATATCGTCAACCTCAGCCTTGGAATTGATCAGCTGAATAAGATATTTGATAATGCTGATGATATCCTGCTTGGTGAGGACTTTAACGTCCATTCCAATATCCAGACCGAGCTTCTTATTAATCCGGTAACGACCTACGTCGCCAAGATCATAACGTTTATCGGAGAAGAATAGTTTATCAATAACATCTCTTGCGGTAGCATCATCAGGTGGATCAGCATTCCTCAGCTGGCGGTAAATATGTATTACAGCTTCCTTTTCAGAGTTGCAGGGATCTTTTTGTAAAGTATTGTAGATAATTGCAAAATCCGAAAGGTTGGTATCCTCTTTATGAAGAAGAATTGACTTTGCACCTGACTCGACGATCGCATCAACGTGGTCATTATCGAGAACGGTTTCCCGGTCCACAATAATTTCATTACGTTCGATGGATACAACTTCACCGGTATCTTCATCAACAAAATCTTCAATCCACGACTTCAAGACCCTGGCAGCTAATTTTCTGCCGATGACTTTTTTGATTGCGGCTTTAGAAACCTTGATTTCGTCAGCAAGATCGAATATTTCAAGAATATCGCGATCACCTTCGAAGCCGATTGCCCTCAGGAGGGTTGTAACCGGCAATTTCTTTTTACGATCGATGTACGCATACATAACATTATTAATGTCAGTTGCGAACTCAATCCATGAGCCCCTGAACGGGATAACCCGGGCAGAATACAATTTACTGCCGTTTGCGTGGGTACTTTGTCCGAAGAATACTCCGGGAGAACGATGCAGCTGTGATACTACCACACGCTCGGCTCCATTGATGACAAAAGTTCCCCTGCGGGTCATATACGGTACGGTACCCAGGTATACATCCTGGATAACCATATCAAAATCCTCATGCTCCGGGTCGGTGCAATAAAGCTTCAGTTTGGCCTTAAGCGGAACGCTATAGGTCAGGCCGCGCTCGATGCACTCCTCAATAGTATATCGCGGAGGGTCGATATAATAACCCAAAAATTCCAGGACGAAATTATTCCTTGTATCGGTAATCGGAAAATTTTCCTGGAAGACCTTATAGAGGCCTTCATTTTTTCTTTGTTCTGGAGTAGTTTCCAGTTGGAAAAATTCGGTAAATGATTTTACCTGAACTTCCAGAAAATCAGGGTATTTAAGCTGACTTTTTGTGGAACCAAAATTGATTCGCTGTGTGCTTGATAGTGCCATCGACCAAAGAAGAATTAATTAAAGCGGGAATTGGAAACAACAGCAAAAAGGCTTAGAATCCCGGAGACCGGGATTCTAAACCTTGAGGATCGGGTATGGAAGAGTCGTACTTACTTAATTTCAACTTCGGCTCCTGCTTCAATAAGTTGTGATTTTAAAGCTTCAGCTTCTTCCTTTGTTACTTTTTCTTTAACTGCTTTCGGAGCAGCGTCAACCAATTCTTTAGATTCTTTCAGACCCAGACCGGTGAGTTCTTTGATCAGTTTTACAACTGCAAGTTTAGCACCACCCGGAGCTTTCAGAATAACATCAAATTCTGTTTGTTCAACTACAACCGGACCCTCGTCAGAGGCAGCCGGACCAGCATAAGCTACTGCAGCAGCAGCAGGTTCAATGCCATATTCATTTTTAAGGATACCAGCCAATTCGTTGACGTCCTTAACGGTTAAATTAACCAGTTCTTCAGCGAGCTTTTTTAAATCAGCCATTTTACTATGTTTTTTACAAATGGATTCAACAATACATTATACTTCTTTCTCAGACAGAGTCTTTACCAGACCTGCCAAAATATGTTTACCGGATTGGAGCGATGACATAACATTGTTCATCGGCGATTGCAGTGTTGCAATCAAGTCAGCAATAAGTTCCTGACGACTCTTAACGGCAATTAAATTGTCGATGAGGTTTTCTCCAACATAGACACATTCTTCAACATAGGCACCTTTGAGTTCCGGCTTTTTGTGCTTCTTACGGAAGCTTTTGATCATTTTAGCCGGTTTATTCCCAACATCTGAAATCATAATGGACGTGGGTCCATTAAGGATTGGGTATAATTCCTCATACTGCCCATTGGCACGTTCCAATGCTTTTTGAAGGAGGGTGTTTTTCACCACCAGCAACTTCACATCTTCCTTAAAACAGACTCTTCTTAAAGCGATTGTTTCACTTGCGTTCAGTCCACCGATATCAGCAATGTAGAAATGTTTTGCTTGATTAATCTCAGCGGTGAGCTGATCAACTATGACGTTTTTGTCTTCCCGTTTCATGATTTGAAAATTCTCATTTTAGGGTATTAAGCGTCAATTGACCTAGGGTCAATCGGAATTCCAGGGCTCATGGTACTTGACATATAAATACTTTTTACGTAAGTACCTTTTGCGGCGGACGGTTTCAGTTTGAGAATAGTTGAAAGGAGTTCGCGGGCATTTTCCGCAATCATTTCAGGTTCAAAAGAAACTTTCCCGACACCCGCGTGCACAATTCCGAATTTGTCAACACGAAAGTCGATCTTACCTTTTTTTACATCGGTAATAGCTTTTCCAACTTCCATGGTAACAGTTCCGGTTTTAGGGTTCGGCATCAATCCGCGCGGACCGAGAATACGGCCGAGAGGTCCGATTTTTGCCATACAGGAAGGCATGGTAATGATCACGTCGACGTCTGTCCAGCCACCTTTGATCTTTTCGACATAATCGTCGAGACCAATAAAGTCGGCTCCTGCTTCTTTAGCTTCGGCTTCCTTATCCGGGGTGACCAGAGCCAGTACCCGAATAACTTTGCCTGTGCCATGTGGAAGGGTGACAACACCGCGGACCATTTGATTGGCCTTCCTGGGATCAACCCCGAGACGAATATCAATATCTACTGAAGCGTTAAACTTCGTTGTAGTAACCTGTTTAACCAGGCCTGATGCTTCTGTCAGGGTATACAATTTTTCGGCCTCGATTTTTCCGAGGACGACTTTTCTGTTCTTGGTCAGTTTAGCCATGATAACTTATTAATTATAAGGCTTCATCACCTTTAATTGTTATTCCCATGCTCCGTGCTGTACCTGCAATCATTTGCATGGCTGATTCAATGGTGAACGCATTTAAGTCTTCCATCTTATCTTCAGCGATCATGCGTACCTGTTCCCAGGTAACTGAACCAACCTTTACACGGTTAGGTTCTGCGGATCCCTTTTTAATTTTGGAGACTTCGATCAATTGAACAGCTGCAGGTGGGGTTTTGGTAACAAACTCGAAAGTTTTATCACTGTAAACCTTTATCACCACGGGAATAATTTTTCCGGCTTTGTCCTGAGTACGGGCATTGAATTGCTTGCAGAAGTCCATAATATTGACTCCTTTAGAACCCAACGCTGGTCCGACAGGTGGTGAGGGGTTTGCGGCCCCGCCCCGGATCTGCAATTTGATGATTCCCGTTACTTCTTTTGCCATACGATTTCAAAATTTATTATAAACACTCACACAGGTTCCGCAGCAGCAACTTCCCGCGGAGGATAAAAACAGGGGGAAGCATTTCTTTCATCAGGTTCTTTGGAAGCAAGAACCATTTGAAATCCCTATTCCTTTTCGACCTGCATAAAACTGAGTTCCAAAGGTGTTTTTCGTCCAAAGATTTTGACGATAACTTTCAGCTTTTTCTTTTCATTGTTCACTTCTTCAATTACACCGGAAAAACTATTAAACGGTCCATCGACCACTTTAACAGCCTCACCAACAAAGAAGGGAACATTCAGTTCCTCATCGGTTTCTGACAATTCGTCAACCTTGCCTAAGATGCGGTTGACTTCCGACTGTCTCATCGGTACTGCTACTCCACCACGTTCTTCACCCAAAAAACCGATAACATTGGGTACATTTTTCAATATGTGGGGAACTTCTCCAACCAGAACCGCTTCGATTAAAACATACCCGGGAAGATAACTTCTCTCCTTAGATACTTTTTTACCGTTCCGGATCTGATAAATTTTTTCGGTCGGGATCAGAACCTGAGTAATATAATCCTGCAGGTTATGATGAGCTATTTCGCTTTCAATATACTCTTTAACCTTTTTCTCCTTACCGCCAATCGCTCTCAGGACATACCACTTCTTTTCGTTCTGACTCATTGTTCGCTCAGTTTAAAAAAACATGTTATAAATAGCATGCATAATATTTCTGAACGAGAAATCCATAACCAATACAATGAGTGCAATTATCAAAGAGGCAACCAATACAACAATAGCAGAACTTTGCAGTTCGATCCATGTTGGCCAGGATACCTTATGAACTAACTCGTCGTACGATTCTCTAAAATATGTCTTTACTTTCATTGCATAAGCGCTAGGCACGGATGGAGAGACTCGAACTCCCAACCTGCGGTTTTGGAGACCGCTGCTCTACCAATTGAGCTACATCCGTATGATAAAGATGATCCGGCTATTAACCGGATCATCTTTGAAATATCTACTTAATAATTTCAACCACCTGGCCGGCACCAACGGTACGGCCACCTTCGCGGATTGCGAAGCGCAGACCACGGTCGATAGCAACCGGAGTAATCAGGTGAATGGTAATCGTCAGGTTGTCACCCGGCATAACCATCTCAGTTCCTTCCGGAAGAATAATCTCACCGGTAACGTCGAGGGTTCTGATATAGAACTGAGGACGATATTTATTATGGAAAGGAGTATGGCGACCGCCTTCTTCTTTTTTCAGGATATAAACCTCAGCTTTCACTTCGGTATGAGGAGTAATCGAACCTGGTTTTGCAATAACCTGTCCACGACGGATTTCTTCCTTATCAACACCACGAAGCAGTAAACCTACGTTATCACCAGCTTCACCGCGGTCAAGAATCTTCCGGAACATTTCAACACCGGTTACGATTGATTTGCGACCTTCACCAAGACCGATAATCTGAATTTCATCACCTGTGTTAACAACACCGGTTTCAATTCTACCGGTAGCAACAGTACCACGACCCGTAATTGAGAAAACGTCCTCAACCGGCATCAGGAAAGGCTTGTCAATTGCCCGTGGGGGAAGTTCAATCCAGCTATCAACAGCATCCATCAGGTCATATACTTTCTGAACCCACTGTGGCTCTTCGTGCATAGCTCCAAGGGCTGATCCGAAGATCACAGGAGTATTTTCGCCGTCGAACTTATAGAATGTCAGAAGCTCGCGGATTTCCATTTCCACCAGTTCCAGCAATTCAGGATCATCAACACTATCGCACTTATTAATGAATACAACTATTCTCGGAACGTTTACCTGGCGAGCAAGCAAAATATGTTCACGAGTCTGAGGCATAGGACCATCAGTACCTGCAACAACCAAAATAGCACCGTCCATCTGGGCAGCACCGGTAACCATGTTCTTCACATAGTCAGCATGGCCAGGGCAGTCGACGTGAGCATAGTGACGATTTTCAGTCTGGTACTCAACGTGAGCAGTATTAATAGTAATACCCCTCTCCTTTTCTTCAGGAGCGTTGTCGATCGAATCAAAGCTTTTCACATCAGAAAGACCCTTTTTATTCAGAGCCATAGTGATGGCAGAAGTCAAAGTAGTTTTACCGTGGTCAACATGGCCGATCGTACCGATATTGACGTGGGGTTTGTTCCTGTTAAATTTTTCCTTAGCCATGGCAACTTCTTTTTATTGTCCTATTACTTAGTTATGATACACATTAAAATTTCGAGCCAACTACGGGACTTGAACCCGTGACCTCGTCCTTACCAAGGACGCGCTCTACCAGCTGAGCTAAGTCGGCTAAACTCTGAGCGGGAAACGAGATTCGAACCCGCGACCCTTAGCTTGGAAGGCTAATGCTCTACCGCTGAGCTATTCCCGCCGCACTTGTGGGGAGAGGAGGATTCGAACCTCCGAAGTCGTCAGACAACAGATTTACAGTCTGCCCCAGTTGGCCACTTTGGTATCTCCCCGTTAAGTATCGTAAGACTAAATTCGAGCCAATGGAGGGATTCGAACCCCCGACCAGCTGATTACAAATCAGCTGCTCTGGCCAACTGAGCTACATTGGCAAATTCAGTCTAAAAATGCAAATAAAAAAAGAACTAGCCCATATGCTAGTTTTGGGTCTGCAAATGTAGTACATAGAAATCAGACATCAAAACTTTTCAGGAGTTTTTTTCTATCTGCTTGTTTTTTTGCCTTTTTGCTTTGATAACTGGTGTTTCAGCGCTTCAATAGTCTGATCAATAGCCTCTTCAAAGGTTTTACATTGCTTCTTGGCGAACAGGTCATAACCGGAAATGAGTAGCCGGATCTCTGAAAGTTTATTTTCTGCATTCTGATTCTTGTCCAAACGAAGGATCACTTCGGCTCCCAGTATTGCATCATCAAACAAACTAAGCTTATTTACACGTTCTTCAATAAACGTTAAAAGCTTCTGGTCAGCATCGAAATGCACGGATTGAATTTTAATAGTCATAAATTTGTCCTCCTAGAATTTTTGTAATCAGGCTCTCGGATGAGCCTTTTGGTAAACTTTTTTCAGCTTTTCAAATCCCGTATGCGTATATATCTGCGTAGCACTAAGGCTTGCATGTCCTAATAATTCCTTGATGGCATTTAATTCCGCACCCCGGTTCAACAGATGAGTGGCATAAGTGTGCCTTAAAACATGCGGACTTCTCCTTCCGGCACTGGTTACGGTTCCCAATGCCTGGTGTACAACACGGTAAACCAGCTTTTCGTAAACCGGCAGCCCCCTGTCCGTTAAAATCAGCGTTTTCCCTTCCATTGAACTAAAGATACCATTTCTTATCGTAATATAATATTGTATGAACCCGATCAGATCAGTGGTTACTGGAATAATTCTCTCCTTCTGCCTTTTGCCAAATACTTTTATCTGATTCCGGCCAAAATCAATATCAGTATCCTTCAACCCGGTAAGTTCACCCAATCTCATCCCAGTACCATACAGCAATTCAAGAATCAGAAGATCCCTTACCTGCGGAAATTCCTCTGGCAGGGTTGCTCTCTCAAGAACTGTGCCCATTTGGCTTTCTTCAAGGAATACAGGTAATGGTTTTGGTGCTTTGACGGATGGTAAAAAATCAGCTGGGTTTTTCTTCACCAGTCCTTCCTGTTGACAGAAACGATAAAATCTGCGCAAAGTGGTGGTTTTCCGGTTTACTGACTTTGCCGCCAGACCGTCATCAAGCATTGAAATGATCCAACTCCGGATCTGCCTGGTATCACAAGACAAAATGGATTCACCTGATTCACTTTCCCCTATAAACCGAGTAAACTGCAATAAATCAGTTTTATATGCTAGTAATGTATACGGGGAATAACGTTTTTCAGTATGAAGAAACCTGAGGAACAAATCAACAGCATCCATCATGATCCGCAATCTTTACATAAATATAACCAAAAAAAATGTAAAGATCGCTACCGATCAAAAAAACGCTGAAACTTTATTCGTTCTCTTCTGCCTGCTGCAGACCCTGCACATAGGCAGCGCGGAGTAACTCCTGACGCCTCTTAATCGAAGGTTTAGTGAAAGCCTGACGTGCTCTTAATTCTTTTACAACGCCAGTTTTCTCAAATTTACGTTTGAATTTTTTGAGAGCCCTTTCTATGTTCTCGCCTTCTTTTACCGGAATAATGATCATACTATAATACTTTTATTGCGTTCAGTTAACTGAAAATTGGACTGCAAAGGAAAACAAAAAACTTCATTTAACCAAAATCTTATTGTCTTTTAAAACAGAATCCGGAAGTGCGATCAGGTAATGACTCAAACCTGACCATAAAGAATCTGCAAGTACTCCGGCCGCCCACAATTCTCCCGGTGATTCCAACCTGCCTTTTTTGTCGCGAAACCTCGCAATTGCCTTAACCTGTTCATATTCCAGATAAGGATGTGCCAGCAGCTCCTTAAATGTTGCCTTGTTAATATCCAGCTTTCGGAGCCTTGAGGTATCAATCCGGATCTGCCTGATAAAGCCTGACAGCCTGGCTGAATCCATGCCAAATACTTCTTTCAGCTGTCCTGCCAAAGCAAAACCGCCAAGCATATCCCGGTATTTAATTATCCGTTTGGCAAACACCGGACCGATACCGGGGAGATCGAGCAACGCAATGCTGTCTGCCGAATTGAGCTCGATGACCCTGGGCTTCATACGCGACTGCCCTGCTGTATCGGCCTTGGCAATTGCTGCTGTATCACCTGTCAGATCAAGATCAGCAGGTGAAATGGAATAGGCCAGAACCCTGATCAGGATGACGCCAAAACTCAATATCAGAATTCCCCGTAATTCCGACCGGGTAAAAAGATACCGGTAAAAACTGGTCATGATAACCTCCTTTTACCGGTATTAGATGCAGATTGAAAGCCTGAATGGAAATTTCCATCCGGTTATTTTGCAGTAAACTCCTGAATCACTACAAACGATCCATACAGTTCAAGTCTTCGAATGCCTGTTGCAATCTGGCAATCAGGGTTTTCTCACCTTCGCGGAGTACTACGCGGGGATCATACTTTTTCTTGTTGGGCTTGTCAGCACCTTCAGGGTTACCGATCTGTGTTTGCAGATAGCCCTTGTTCTTTTCATAATAATCCCTGACACCAATCCAGTAAGCCCACTGAGTATCCGTATCAATATTCATTTTGATGACTCCGTAAGAGATGGCCTCGCGGATTTCTTCCTGAGAAGAACCTGAACCTCCATGGAACACGAAATTAACCGGCTTCGGTCCTGTTTTCAGATTCATCTCGATGTAATCCTGTGAATTCTTCAGGATGGCAGGATTCAGCTTAACATTACCCGGCTTGTAAACACCATGAACGTTACCAAATGAGGCAGCAATGGTAAACTGGTCGCTTACTTTCATCAACTCGGAATAGGCATAGGCTACATGTTCAGGCTGGGTATACAGGAGGGAATTGTCCAATCCGGTATTATCAACCCCGTCTTCTTCACCACCAGTTACTCCCAGTTCAATTTCGAGGGTCATGCCAATTTTGCTCATGCGGCTGAGATACTGTTTGCAGATTTCAACGTTTTCAGCCAGGGTTTCCTCTGACAGGTCAAGCATATGTGAGCTATAGAGAGATTTTCCGTGACGCTGAAAGTGTTTTTCACCCTGATCCAGCAAGCCATCAATCCAGGGAAGCAGTTTTTTTGCTGCATGGTCGGTATGCAGGATAACCGGTACGCCATAGGCCTCAGCAATAGTGTGTATATGACGGGCACCGGCAATACCTCCGAGTATAGCGGATTCCTGGTTATCGTTCGACAAACCTTTACCTGCCCAGAAGGATGCTCCTCCGTTTGAGAACTGAATAATTACAGGGCCTTTGGCAGTGCGTGCAGATTCAATGACCGCATTGACCGAATTGGTGCCAACCACGTTCACCGCAGGTATGGCAAAATTGTTCTCTTTGGCTATGCTAAAGATCTTCTGAACATCTTTACCGGTTACTACACCGGGTTTAACAACATCAAGAATTTTCATGACAGTGATTTTAATGAATCCGCAAATATAAGGTAAGATGGCCTAAATACCTCTAAAAAGGATAACCGATTCCGAAGTTTAGTACCAGATCGCTCCACTGATATTTTCTATAGCCGGGAATCCATTTCGGACCATCCGGGGTTCCCGGATCACGGAGCTTGATACCCAGATCCAACCGACCGATAAAAAAGGAAAGGTCGGCACGGATCCCAAATCCTGTTCCAATAGCTATTTCCTGGTAAAAGGATGAAGTTTTAAAAACTGACCCAACCCGGTCATCCGAGGAGTTAATGGCCCAGATATTCCCGGCATCGAGAAATAATGCTCCTTTTATGGCAGCGAAAAGATCGAATCTGTACTCTGCACTGGCTTCGAGTTTTATGTCACCGAGCTGATTGGGGTACAGGCCTTTCTGGTCTTCAGGCATCACAAACCTGCCCGGTCCCAGCGACCGGACCTGCCAGGCGCGGATTCCCGAAGATCCGCCGGAAAAATATTTTTTTTCAAATGGCATTGCCTTGCTGTTACCATAAGGATAGCCGGCCCCTGCAAAAAAACGGAAGGCCATCTTGTTCGAAGAATTAAGCACCCAATGATATCTTAAATCAATATCCGCTTCAACGTATTGGGAGAATGGGGTTTTGAAAAGCTCATACCCGTTTTCGGGTTTAACCTGCTTTGTTAACCGGTTATATGCATAATATCCGTTTCCTGCCAGCTCGGGCCGCACCCTGAGATAAATGAAACTCTCCTGCTTATTGACCTCCTGATCTGAATAGGTATAGGTATAATTCAGTGCGGGGACCACATGAGAGCGGAAGCTATTTTCAACATATGTGCCCTTTATTATCTGATAGAATTTATCGGACATATTGGTGACATTCACATAGTTAAACTCAAAAATATTAACCTGGTGCCGGGATAGTACTGATTTCCAGTTATATCCGTATGAGGCATTTGCGATGGTCCGGGTAAAATCGGGCCGATTCTGATAGTTATAGCTCAGATTCACTGAGGAGTGGGGCTTTCTGAATGTAGTACCCTCTTTGCTGCTAAAAGGGATCCAGGATCGGGGAACCTCAAGCCGTGCATCTACCCCGAATTCGACCATACGGTTGAAATCAGAAACCGCATTGGCCAGGAATTCCACGGCCCCCTTGAATTTCAGTTCAAAACTCTCGGCGCCGCGCAACAGATTGCGGTTCTTATAGATAAGATTCCCTGCCATTCCGATATTACCCGAGGAATAAGTACCCTCCAAAGCAACATCATAGGATTGGCGTATCATTGGACTTAATAAAATCTGGCAGTTGAGCAGCTGAACAGAGTCGGTAGGATTGCCTGCAGGTGTAAAATTGACCTTGATCTGCTTGAAATTACGAAGGGAGCTGAATCCTTCAATGGTTTTATCAACCAAACTCTGATTGAAAAGGCTTCCCGATTTAAAAGCCACCGTTGAATGCAGCAGACCAGGCTTAAATCCTAACTGGTTTTTATAGAGAAAACCAGTGCCCTGATAGTTAAGGGTATCTGCAGTGGCCAGATATTTAGATGGATCACGGAGATAGTCTGAGGCATTAAAATCGGTAACAATATTGATTTCACCTATCCGGTACAGCGGATGAAAATTCATGAGGCTCGCATCATTAAGGGCATCCTTAGGGTTTTTAATACCCATCCAAACATCGGCTGTATGATTAGCATGCATAGTATCTGCCTGAAAATAAACATATTCCCTTGAAAAGCCATAATAACCTTTTTCCCGAAGGTATTGTGATAACCGAATCCTTTCCAAACGCATAACCTCCAGATCATACCTCATGGCAGGTTTCAGAAGCGAGGAAGTTGAATCCATCCGGATCAGGTTCCGTATAGCCATGTCGGTTACCAGTTCAGGACTGGTCAGACTAAGCTCATCAATAATATAGGGCTGGCCAAAATCTATGCGGTAAAGCACACTGGCCCGTTTGCGGTTATAGGTACAGGTATCGTCGACACGTGCATTATAATACCCGATATTATGGAGATAATGGGTTAACTGGTTTAGTGTTTCCTGAGTTGCTGCCGGATTATATATCACTGGTTCCTCCCCGATTTTCCTCAACCAGTTATTAAAACCATTCTTTTTCTCCGGATTGGAGAGATTATAAACGCCCAGATGAAAGCGTATAAACCCAAATATCTTTTTATTCGGTTGCTGACGGAAATAATCCTCCAGGTCGCGATCAGGAATATCCCCGCCCTTGGTTTCGATTTTGTTGGATTTCAGCATATACTGGTTCTCAGGCACGTAACGTACCGCATTGCATCCCAATGAGATAATCAGTATCAGAATTAAACTGAAAGCATTACCAATAACAAATCTTGTTCTGTAGCCGTGGCTCATTTATCCATTTTTGAGTCAGATTCTGAAATTGTAAATTTAATGTAAATTGCGAGTCAACCTTAATTCATATGATAAGCAAAGCCCAGATTCAATTTATCCGGTCGCTGGAGCAGAAAAAAGTCCGCGATGAATCAGGCTGCTTTATCGCTGAAGGGAGCAAGCTTGTGCGCGAAGCCTTCCTGTTGCCTTCTGACGGGCCCTATCAGATACAAACGGCATATTGCCTGGATAGCTGGCTTGATGCTTATAAATCCGGTATGCGGAATCCCGATATTGAAGTGATTTCTGTCTCAGACCGTGAACTGGAAAGAATCAGCCTGCTGAAAACTCCTAATCAGGCACTTGCAATAATCAAAAGAAATCAGGTACCGGTACCCGTATACCATTTCGACACCGATTTGTTGCTGGGATTGGACCAGGTTCAGGATCCGGGCAACGTTGGCACCATGGTGCGATTAGCTGACTGGTTTGGTTTGGGCGGAATTGTTGCCTCGGTAGATTCAGCCGACTTTTTCTCCCCCAAAGTTGTACAGGCAAGCATGGGATCAATCTTCAGAGTCAAGCTGTTAACAACTGATTTATTGACCTTTATCAAATCGCTTCCGTCAAACTTTCCGGTATATGGCACACATCTGGAAGGGAAGAACCTATATGCGGCACAAATAACAGCAAACGGATTGATCTTAATGGGTAATGAATCAAAAGGCCTCAGCCAGGGTTTAACTGATCTTACAACGGATAATTTACTGATCCCTCATTTCTCCGCAGGGGAATTCAAGCCTGAATCTCTGAATGTTTCGATTGCTGCTGCAATAGTTTGTAGTGAATTCAGAAGGCGAGGTAACGGTTAACAGATTCGGCTGCATATTCACCGTCCATGGCCGATGAAACAATTCCTCCGGCATATCCTGCCCCTTCACCTGACGGAAACAAGCCGGGCAAATCCGGATGAAATCCCTTTTCAGTATCCCGAATGATCCTAACCGGCGAAGAAGTACGTGACTCTACCCCAGCCATAATTGCCTCATGCGTCATGAAACCCTTCATTCTGCGGCCGAAGAACCGCAATCCATCCTGAAGCCTGACCCGGATGCTTTCAGGAAGCCATTCATGCATGGGTGAGCATACCAGCCCTGGATTGTAAGAATGATCTGGCAGGGATGATGAGTTTTTTCCTTCAGCAAAGTCGGTCAGTCGCTGGGCAGGGGCAATCTGGCCTTCCCCTCCGTAACGGTAGGCAGATTTCTCCAGCTCTTCCTGAAAAGCCAGCCCGGCAAATGCGCCATGTTCACTATAGGCGGCAAGATCTTCAGGTCTGATTTCAACCACCAGACCGCTGTTGGCAAAGGGAGAATTCCTTAAAGAATTTGACATTCCGTTGACAACCGTCTCATAATCTGAGGTAGCTGAAGGGACGATAATTCCGCCCGGGCACATGCAGAAAGAGTAAACACCGCGGCCATTGACATTTTTAACAAGCGTATATTCGGCTGCTGGCAGAAATTTACCACGGCCATCCCGGGTATGATACTGGATCTGGTCAATCAGGTGCTGTGGATGTTCAATTCTCACTCCCATGGCAAATCCCTTGAGCTGCAGCGACAAATTCCTCCGATCCAGCATATGGTAGATATCCAGGGCTGAATGACCGGTAGCCAGGATGACTCCTTTGCCGGAATACTTTTCACCCTGAGCCGTTATCACACCGACAGCCTTTCCGTTTTGGATGATCAGGTCATCAACGCGCGATTCAAAATGAAATTCGGCACCGTGGCTGATCAATGTTTCCCGGATAGCGGTTATAATGGCAGGCAAACGATCGGTTCCGATATGAGGATGGCTGTCGTACAGGATTGATTCATCGGCTCCGTGAAAGTGAAGGATCTCCAGCACGCGCCTTACGTCACCCCTCTTCTTTGACCGGGTATAGAGCTTTCCATCAGAAAATGTTCCTGCCCCACCCTCGCCGAAACAATAATTGGAATCCGGATTTAATCCCTGATTCCGATTCAGTATGGCGATATCCCTTTTGCGGTCGGTAACACTTTTTCCCCTTTCAATAACAATAGGTTTATATCCCAGTTCAAGCAGGCGCAGGGAGGCAAAAAGGCCGGCAGGACCGGCTCCTACCACAATAACTGGGGTGGATGAAGCTACAATTTTCCAATTGAAATCATGATTAACCGGTGGCATGGGCTCATCAACAGCCAGACTCACTACCATTCTTACCACAATTGGCTTGCGGCGGGCATCAACTGAGCGTTTGAGTATCCTGAAACCGGTAACCAGATTGGGTGAAACTCCGGCAGCCAGGCAGGCTTTCTTTCGTATTTGCCGGGGTACGGTTGCGTCCTCCGGATTAATGGATATTTCTACTTCCCGCATTTTCTTGTGAATTTTGGTTTATCTCGACTGTTCAACATGGAATGCGAGAACAACCATTCTGGAATAAATCTTATCAATTCCGGAAGAATACAAACTGAAAAGGGGATCTGGCGGACTCAGGAATACATCCAGCATTCCGACCGAGAATTTCAGCTCCATGGCGACTTTTACCATTGAAAGATAAAAATCGACCCCGACTCCCAGTTCGGGATAAACATCGAACGACTTCAGCATGGGTGTAGCCGGCTGCCAGCCAACTATTTCCGCTCTTGTCAGATCAAACCGGGGACTAACTCCTGCAATCAGGTATGGAGCGAAATTATTAACACGCACCGACCGGTATTTCAGGATCAGTGGCGCATCCACAAAAACACTTTCGATTCTCCAGGTTTTCTTCTCCAGGGTAGTCCTGTTCTGGATGGTCAAATCTCTCTGAACAAATTGGATACCTGGCAAAAACCTGACGTCCAAATGCTTACCTAACCGGTAATCTGTAATCAGGTTAATATTGATACCCGGATTCTGAACTAGCCACACCCGATACCCATCATTTGGGATAACAGTAAATGCTGCAGTATTAAATCCCACTGAATAACCGAAGTGGAATTTTTGAAAATCAGCCATTACCATATTTTTGGGTTTGGACCTTTGTGAAAGGACCGGAAGGCTGATCAGTAACAGAATTCCCAGGATTAATCCTTTTTGTTGCGACATGCAGATGTGTTTCATTAGCTAAATTAACTGCAAAACAGGAGAAATTAGTATTTCAGTTGATTTTTTTAATTCCGGTATACAATCCGCAAATTCCTGCCGAAAGCGGCTTATAATCTGACTCTGAGAATCCTGCGCTGTTCAGCATAGCCACAAAAGCATCTCCCTTGGGGAATGCCTCCACGGAATCAGGCAGGTAGCGATAAGCTGAAAGATCACTGGAAAACCATTTTCCGATTGCGGGTACCAACCGGTGGAAGTAGAACCGGTATCCAGCCCGCAGCCATTTCCGGCGGGGTAAGGAGAATTCAAGAATGGCAACTTTACCCCCCGGGCTTAGAACTCTGAAAATTTCACGCAAACCCTGGTCCGGATCTTTAAAATTCCTGACTCCGAAGGCCACGATGGCCGCATCGAATGAAGATTCCTGAAAAGGCAAAGCCTCGCAGGGCGCCTGAATCAGATTAATTTTATCACTGAGACCGCGGTCCGATATCTTTTTACGGCCGATGTCGAGCATACCTTTTGAAACATCCGCTCCGGTTACATGATCGGGACAGAGTTTCATAGCTGCGATTGCCATATCCGCGGTACCGGTTGCAACATCAAGTATTCTAAGTGGTTTAACAACAGAAATGGCTTTGATCGCCTTTCTGCGCCATCCCTTATCGATGTTCAACGAGAGCAGATGATTCAGGAAATCATAGGATCCTGCTATCTGATCAAACATTTCCGAATTTTCCCTGGTCTCTTTGGTTTTCATATTTGCTATTGCCTGTGAACAATCGTTGCCGATGCCTGAGCAGTTGGCATAATAAGAACATCCTGAATATTTACATGAGCCGGACGGGTAAGTATGTAATGTATAACATCCGCAATATCTTCAGGTTCAAGCGGAACAAACCCGTCATAAACCTTGTCGGCCCTTTCCTGATCCCCTTTAAAACGAACAAGGGAGAATTCGGTTTCAACGGCCCCCGGACACACGGAAGAAACTTTTATCCCGAAAGGTACCAAATCCTGCCGCATTCCCTGTGTTAGGGCATCAACAGCATGTTTTGTTGCACTGTACACCGCACCTTTCGGATAAACCTCTTTGCCGGCAATTGAGCCTATATTAATTATATGGCCCTTTTTACGAGCAACCATGCCGGGTGAAACCAGATGCGTCATATGGAGCATACCTTTTATATTGGTATCGATCATTTGATTCCAGTCGTCGAGTGCACCTTCATGAATGGTGTCCAACCCTGCAGCCAAACCCGCATTATTGATCAGGTTTGTGATTGATTTCCAATCGTCAGGCAGCTCATTGAAAATCTTTTTCAGATTGGAATAATCGCGGATGTCAACCGGAATTGCCTTACATTCAGTGTTGTATTTTGATTCGATGTAAACGATAAGCTTTTTTAGGGTTACAGCCCGGCGGCCGGTAAGAATCAGGCGGTAGCCTTCCTTCGCGAGCCTTAGGGCTGAAGCGCGGCCGATACCTGAAGTTGCCCCGGTTATGAGTACAATTGGTTTTGTAGAGTTTGACTTAATTTTCATTTTTTATGCTTGAATTTGAAGGGTGCGAAATTACAGCTATTTTCAAAAGACTCCGATGTATCCCAGATGGATTTTGGAATTCTTTAGATTTAGAGGCTGATCCCCGATTTTGCCCACTGCAAAAATGACCCTCAGTATGCCGCCTGCCGTGCGGATTTGTCCACCTGCACCCATTCCGAGCGGAATTTTTAAAACCCTGCCATTTTCTTCTGCCACTCTCAGAAAACCAAGGTCGGTAAGCAGTACCAGGTGAGAAGTGCGGTCGAGGAGATAGCGAAATTCGACAGATGTCACCGCATAAGCATCCGCACGAAAAACATCCTCATCAAATCCGCGCAACTGCCCTAATCCTCCCAGTCGATATTGCTCATTATCATATACTTCATCCGACTTTCGATAGCCTGATTGAATGAGAATCCCGCAGGTAAGACTTTTTGCCAGAGGCTGAAACCAGTTGATGTTCGCACTGAATTCTGACTGTTGCATGGAAACGCTATCGGTAATGCTTTTTCTGCCGGTTGATCCTTCCAAAAGGAAAGCAATTCCGCGATATGGATTTATACGGTTGTTGAGCCGGCTAAATTCCCAGGTTAATCCGGACAGAAGACTATTAAATGGCTGTCTGGTTGACACTTGAATACCTGTTGCAGATACAAGAAGAGTACTTTCCTTATGCCTGAGAAAGACTGTGAGGAGCTGGTTTGGGCTGAATTGATAAGGGATTCCGACATCCCAGCCCAGATTCAGGTAACTAGTATCCTGCCGGTACAATTCGAATTTTCCGAGTAATCCAACCGGAAGTCCGGCCAGATTAGGTATCGTGGCCCCAAGTTTTAACTTTTGTGAATGGTCCTGGTTCCGGTGCCAATCGATAAGCCAGTTTTCGCCCTGACCCAGGATATTATACAGGTTCAGTGTAAGTGCTCCTGAAAAAGCGAGTTTTCCGCCGGAACGAAGATCCGGTGACAGCCCCACCCAACCGTCAAACCGGTTTGCACCTGCTTTTTCGGGATAAACGTATACAGAGGCCTTTCCCGGATGAAATCCAACTTCCAGAGGCCGGATCAGACTCATGTATGGAATGACGGATAATCTCGCAGAAGCCTCCTTAAGAGCTGATTCGCTGTACAGGTCACCCGGCCGGATATTCATCATCCTGTATAATACTGATTGGGATATCCTCAATCCAGTGCGGTTCAGAACAGTATCAATGGTTACAATCTCCCCCGGTTCAATCAGAAGGGTTCCAAAAATCCCGGCTCCTGCCGGCTTGATTGAGTCGAAGGTAACCTGAACAAACGGATAGCCTGTGTTTTCATAGAATCCGATAATCTGCTCAATTTTCGGAGTCAAATCAGAGATTTTCAGGCTCAGGGGATTCGAAAGATGAAGTTTTTTCAACACAACTTCACCCGCATCACCAGATGACCCCTTAAAACGGACATCAAGATTGACCGTATTCTGGCTGAATCCTGCCGTGGAGAGGGCTAAAATAAGCCAAAGTAAACCAGTTAACCTGCAATATTTCACCAATATAGATTAATCATCATTACACATGAAGCCCTGGAGTTCCAGCACATCCAGGAATGCCCGGGAGAAATAACGGTTATCCGCCCTTTTATACCGGTTATCTGTAAATATCTGGGCCAGGGTTTCCTTGCCATTTACTCTGAGCAATTCGAGCGTTGATTCAAGTTCTTCTTTTTCCAGATGAATTCGGTCGATATCAAGCGGGGAATAATCCTGATACTTTTCAAAATGAACCACCCCTTCCACCGGGAGGCGATCAGTTAATTGCGGGGATTCATCCGGGTAACCGATTACTATGGCGGTAACAGGAACAACCAGTTTGGGGAGTTCCAGTATTTCTATCATTTTGGCAGCCATCCAGGTAGCCGTACCCAGATAACAAATTCCGAGACCGAGAGATTCGGCAGCAATTGCAGCATTCTGGGCAGCAATCATTGCATCGATGGCTCCGGTCAGGAAGGATAGATAATTATCATAGCCGGCATCGGCATTACGCTGGCCGCACCATTTGGTAAACCGGTTAAAGTCAGCGCAGAAAGTAAGGTGAACCGGTGCTTCTAAAACCATATTCTGCTTAAAATGAGCCTCCCACAGTTTCCTGCGCAATTCAGTCTCGCGGGTTACCACAATACTGTAAGCCTGCATATTGCCGGTATTTGATGCCCTGGATGCTGCCTCGAGGATAACATCAAGCTTCGAGGATTCTACAGCATCAACTTTAAACTTACGTATCGATCTGTGATTGAACAAAGTATCTATCATAATTAGGTGTTTTTTAACACGGCAAGTATAAAGATATAAAACGGAGGGAAAAATTACCAGTGTCATTTTTTCCATTCCAACCCTCATCCTGCATCTATATCTGATGTAATCCTAAACCATCAATTAAAATGAAAAACAATTACATCTATCTCTTAACGGTTATTCTGGCAGGTTATTGGATCAACCTTAATGGCCAGACGGCACCCCGCCAGGGTGAGATTCTGATTACTGAAATCATGGTAAACCCTGAGGTTGTGAGTGATGCAAACGGCGAGTGGTTTGAAATCTGGAATTCAACCAGCCGGGATCTTCTGCTCAACGGCTTGGTGCTCAAGGATGCCGG
Organism: uncultured Bacteroidota bacterium; assembly: GCA_942493265.1. Lineage (GTDB taxonomy): Bacteria > Bacteroidota > Bacteroidia > Bacteroidales > UBA12481 > UBA12481. The sequence continues at coordinate 3,054,184 of OW818688.1, read as the reverse complement.
GACTAATCAGCATATGATGGCTTCGGCTGGAAATTTGGTACTACCGGCACAAGCTTACTGGGTTCTCGTGAAAAATGGAGATAAGCTGACCAACGGAGGCGTGGAGGGGAACTATACTTATCAAAACTTTACGCTTAGCAATACTTCCGATCAGGTGATGATCACCACATCCGACGGGATCCTGATTGATCAGGTTTCCTATTCGTCAGGCTGGCCGGTAGTATCAGGATCCTCTATGGAATTGCATCCCGCCTATCAAACTGCAGGTAACAATGATCAGCCCGAGCACTGGTTTCCGGCAAAAATAGCATTCGGGGCCGGCGACAAAGGAAGTCCGGGGAAAGCCAATCCGGTTTCATCCGGGTTTGGTGAATGGGAACAGGAAATAACGATGGAGATTTTCCCGAATCCTTCCCGGGGAAGATTCATCCTGGAGGCCAGTTTCCCGAAGCCACTTTCGGGAGAAATCAGGATGGTCAATCTTCTCGGACAGGATTTTATCTGTCGGAAATTTTTCGAACAGTCGGTTATCAATGAAATTATCGAGCCGGAATTTCTCTCCCCCGGAATCTGGTTTATTCAGGTGATAACAGGAGGCCGAAGCAAAACCAGAAGGTTAATTATTGAACCGTAAAGGTTATCAGCAATTGTGGTCATCGATTCCCAGAATCATCTTCATCGAATGCATGATAGTTGGAAGAATCTCCTGGCAATACTCACCAACGGCCTTTACGCTTCCCGGAAGGCAATAAACCAGCGTTTTAGCGGTAACTCCGGCAATTGACCGCGAAACCAGTGCAGCCGGCTTAATCATACCATATTTTACCCGGATCATTTCCATGACTCCGGGTATTTCTTTATCCAGCAGAGGCTTAACCACATCAGGAGTAAAATCCCTGGGACCCAGACCGGTTCCGCCGGTTGTAAAAATCACTTCGATACCCTGTGCCCGGTACTTCAGCAGCAGACCGCTAAGCCGCTGCGGATCATCCGGAATGATCACATTTTCGATCTCGGTTACGATTGATTTGGCATCAAAGAATTCCCTGATCATTCTGTGGATTGCCGGACCGCTCAAATCCTCGTATTCACCACGGCTGGCCCTGTCGCTGAGGGTTATCACAACAAACCGTATTTTACCTGGGAAGGTCATATTTGTTCTTTTCGATCAGTTGAATGTTATCAATTATCATCCCTTTGTCCACCGCCTTGCACATGTCGTAAATGGTTAGCAGTGCTACGCTCACAGCAGTCAGGGCTTCCATCTCAACACCGGTTTGCCCGATACAATGAACCTCGCTGCTGACTGCCACGGAATTTTCGGTGACACTGGCGGTTACCTTTATTTTAGTCAGGTTGATATTGTGACACAGCGGAATTAGGGTGGAAGTGCTTTTGGCGGCCTGAATTCCAGCGATCTCAGCAACAGTAAGCACATCTCCCTTTTTTATCAGGTTTTCACTGATCAGCCTGATAGTTTCTGCAGCAAGCAGAATACGGCCTTCCGCTTTGGCAATTCTAAGCTGATCTGGTTTGGCACCTACGTCAACCATGCGTGCCCGGCCGGAAGAATCAGTATGGGTAAGACCGGCATCACCTATGTTATCGTTTATAATTGGGTTCATTATCCTCCTAAGTTATAGAATTCACCGGTAGTATTAAAACTACCGCATTCAGGTTTGTTAGAAAGTGCCATCTCCAGAGCTTTAGCCGGGCCCAGTAATCTTACGGAATAACCTGAATTACTGAAAAGACAGGGTTTGATCATCCCGTTGCTTGTGAGCCTTAGCCGGTTGCATGTTGCACAATTACCACCATCGCCCCCGATCACGCCGCGAAAATAGCCCTTGTCAAGATCCATTTCATGAATATACCGCACATCCAGTCCCCTGCTTTTACCAAATTCACCAACCATTCTGGCATCAGGCTCATCCGGTGAGGTATGGATCACACAATTCAGCTTGACCGGCGTTAATCCTGCTGCCAGTGCGGCATCAATCCCCCGGATAACCTGTTCGATTGAACCTACGCGGGTTATCTCATGATAACGCAGGGGATCTATTGCATCCAGACTGATATTCACTCGTTGTAATCCGGCATTTTTCAGGTCCTGCGCATATTTTTCCAGCAATACACCATTGGTGGTCATGGAAAGATCAAGGATTTCCGGAACAACGGCAATCATTTCCACCAGATTGATTACTCCTTTACGCACCAGAGGCTCGCCTCCGGTGATACGGACTTTATTGATGCCAAAATCAACGGCCACCTTAACCACCTCAATGATTTCATCGAAGCGGAGTATATCCTCATGATGCATCAGGGGTACGCCATCAGCCGGCATGCAATACGTACACCGGAGATTGCACCGGTCGGTAACCGATATCCTTAAATAATTGATATTCCTGTCAAAGCGGTCGAACATCTACAAACTCCCCTTCCTCGATAATTGTTTTGCCAATCGGAACCGGAATAATTCCATCCGCCAGCTGAAGTGAAAAAATATGTGCAGATCCATGGTATTCAACCTGATAGACCAACCCTTCCTGGTCGATCCTTACCGGCATCCAGGACAAACGGTTGCTTTTTTTGCGGGTCATGCGTTCCCCGGCCCTCAATCGCAGCACAGGCGGATTCCAATTACAGCCCATACATTTATATATAAAAGGTTTTACCAGCAGATCTAGGATGAAATAGGATGAAACAGGATTTCCCGGCAATCCGAAAACAAATTTCTGCTTAGCAGTACCAAAGAGGGTTGGCTTACCCGGCTGAATGGCGACCTGCTTGAATGCCACTTTAATCCCCAGACTTTCCAGAACAGCAGGCACAAAGTCAAACTCTCCCATGGAAATTCCTCCACTGAGAATCAGGATATCATTATTGTTAAGAGCCTCTGCTATCATGCTGCGGGTTATATCCTCATCATCAACAGCAATACCGTAATAATCACAATCGATGCCCATCCGTGTCAACTGGGCGATCATCTGATACGCATTTGTATTGCGGATCTGCGATATGCCCGGCGTTTCGCCGGGTTCAACCAATTCAGTTCCAGTCGATAAAACTCCAACCGAAGGGGTCTTGTAAACATCGACAAAAACACTGCCAACAGTAGCCAGAATCGGAACATGCCGTGCATCCAGCAGGGTACCAGATTGCAAAACCGTTTCACCTGCCTTGAGATCCTCGCCACGCCAGCAAATATTTGCTGCTGTTTTATCACCGGTAAACCGCACCTCCTTCTGATCATGATCATCAGCATTCCTGCTTACCGTTTCTTCAACCTTGATAACAGTGTCAGCTCCTTCCGGGATGATCGCACCTGTCATGATCTGGGAACAGGTTCCAGCGGCAATGACCCTGACCGGCGGAATACCAGCCCGAATAACCTCAATAACCTTCATTGGACCAGCCAGATCCTCCATTCGGCAGGCATAACCATCCATGGCGCTTTTGTTGAACGGGGGAATATCCAGGTCGGAAGTTACCTCCCGGGCAAGAACCCTGCCCGGTGCTTCTTCAAAAGAGATCGACTCGACGCCAAACGTAACAGCCTGATCTAATGATATTTTAAGTGCCTCCTCGAATGTAATCATCATTTTTTAATTAGGAATCAAAGGTATGTTTTTTACTTTTTTACAATTCATAAAAAAAAACGGGTCTATTTTTTCCATTGAACTGCTTCTTTGCCATCTATATACAGTGTAACCAATTTATAAATCATAACGAAATGAAAACATTCAAATGGAAACGGCTGGGATTTATGCTGGCTCTTGCGGTAATTCTGATGGGTAATCTTATGGGGATCAGCGCCCTGGCAACTGAAGATGGTATTTTGGATTTTAACATTGGATCTGACGACCCGCCCGCCGGAGTCCTTAAAGGCTATCTCCCGGGGTATGAGCGAATCAAAACCGGGGAGCATATCGAATATTGGGGAGGTTGGGTAGGTATACCATTCGGGCATTTGGTAGCAGAATACACAGAGGTTTTTTGCTGCAAAAGAACCAACCGTGCCATGGATGGCTGCAAAGGTCTCAAACTATGTCCGAGTGCCATATGAAAGCAAGTTTCTGGATCGCAGCCATCTTCAGTCTGCTGATCATCAACCTTGCGTGGGTATGGAGGGTTGATCAGGACAGCACGGAATATACGCAAAGGATGAATGACAATAGAAATCGCTATATCCAGGCTAACAAAGAGCTATACCTGATGAACAGAGGATGGGAATTTTCCATGCGATCAAATGACCGGGTAATACCCGTTGATATTACCATTGAAGCCGAGAAAGGTCCGGCTTTAACCCTGGATAATTATATCGGGTCATGCAGAAAGCTTATCCTGGTATTATCTGACCACCATTGTTCAACCTGTGTGGATCAGGTGCTGTTTACTGTCAAGAATGAAATAACAGAACTATACCGGAAAAATATTCTCGTCCTTTTCTCCGTGAGCGGCTCCACCCGTGAACAGTGGGAATACCGGCAGAAAATCCTGACTGGGGTGAAATTTCTGGAAGTGCGGGATAAATGCTTAAATCTTCCGATGGACTCCCTGGATAACCCATACTTCTTTATAGCTGGTCCTGAGCATATTGCAAACATGGCTTACATTCCCTATCCCTCCCTGGAAGTACAAACCAAAGAGTACCTAAACCTTGTTGAAACAAGATACCTAAATTGATAAAACTATGAGAATACAAGACAAAATCGGTCTGGCTGTTTGTCTGATCCTGCTCGCCGGGTGCCATCCGAAACCTGCGGAAAAGGATACGGTTATCTCCGTTCCGTTTGAGCAGGCCAATGCAATTGATATGGGTCAGTTTATTGATCATGTAGGTTATATCCAACTGCAGAACCACCCGGAATCAGCCTTTACTGATATTGATAAACTGATCGTAAACGGCGAAAACATTTTTATGCTGGATAAACGGCTCAAGGCCATCTTCTGTTTCGATACTACCGGAAAGTTCCGCTGGCGGATTCAGCGCGTCGGGCGGGGACCGGGTGAATATCAGGAATTAGATGCCATGTGGGTTTATCCGGCAAAGAATGAACTCTGGCTTCAATCCTTCTGGCCGGGAAAGCTGATGGTCTATAATTTCGACGGACAGTTTATCAGGGAAACGGGTATTGAATGGGCCGCCCGGGATATGATCGGTTTGGGGGATAATCTACTTGCCGGGTATAATGGAACTGCTTCCATTGTGGGTACACTCAGCATGAATGCGGGAATTTATAAACTTGATCTGAACGGGAACTGCCAAGGGCAGGCTTTGTCGATAGGCGACACCAGTATCTACTGGCGACTTGACTATCAGCGTCATCTGCAACCTTATAATGATGGAGCGCTTTTACTCAGCCAGTCGGATACGATTTATAAAATAAATAATAAAGGGGAAGTTTCACCGGATGTTTTCCTGGATTGGGGCAAATTAAAATACCCGGAAGATCTCAGGAAAATTTGCTACGACAGCCCGAGATCCAATGAAGCCATGAAAGGTAACTACGTGATCGGAAAGGATCATCTGATCGCTTTTGGCCCAATCCGGTTGTTCAGGGCATTTATTGACCATCATCTCGAATTTGCATTTGCCGATCTGAGCAACAGGAAAGGCATCATGGCAACGCAGATTACCAGCAGTACCTCAAAAATCCCCCTATTGTACCCTATTTCTCTGAGCGATCAGAATGAACTCATCGGAATTTATGACATGTCGCTGCTACTGGCCCTCGATGAATCAAAGGCATACCGTAAGGATGACAGCCAAACCCGGGAGCTCTTTCATGAATTGGACTCGCTGGTAACATCGGCATTACAACAGGATCGCCCGATACTTTGGGTTGCAAAAATTAAACAAGAATGGTTAACAAAAACTTACTAAACAAATGAAAACAAAAAATCAATTTTCAATCATCATTGTCATTACCTGTCTGTTAACAACCGGAATTGTATGCGGTGAAGATCCGGTAAGAGGTTCAGGAACCGATTCAACAACCTCTGGTTCCGGCAATATGGGCTGGCAGGAATCCTGCATGCGGACTCCGATTCTCAATACAAGCGGACTCAATCTGAGTACCGGTGTAAGTGCAAATCAAACCGGGTTTAGCTGGAACTTCAGTATCAGTTCGAACCTTTCCATGATCGATTGCTGCAGAATGTCGAAAATCAAGGAGGCCTGGTGTGATTATAATGCCGATGATCAAAGGTGCAAGGACTAAGGAGAAATGTTAAGATTGTTAAGAAAGTGAGAACAGTAAAGGAGGTTAAGGGGGTTAAGGAGGTTAAGGAGGTTAAGGAGGTTAAGGAGGTTAAGGTGGTTAAGGTGGTTAAGGTGGTTAATGAGGGGGGACGGTTACTTTAGGGTAACGACCATCAAAACCGGATTACTGTTTTCCCGGAGAGTGCCCATGAATTTTTCAAAAGATTTATGGGCACTTCTATTTGAGAATTGCTTGGATTCAAATTCACCTTCCTTCATGTGCAAAAGTAGATCAACTGGCTGAAGCAACGCATAGACTTCCTTTTTCCCATCTGATGAAGCAGGGAAAAAATCCGGACCAGCATCAAAGTCATTTATAATAAGACCATTGGAATTTTGAATAGCTTGTACCGGAGTGTGGTTATACGCATAATAACCTGTCCGGAACCCGTTCTGGTAGGAGTACCGGATGAATACACCCCGTTCGGTTTCCACCAGAAACAAATCGGTAAAAAAGCGATACCGGTTTTGCTGGAGAACACTGAAATCATTGAAGGCTTCATCCGGGGTCCGGTATTTACCAAAATTCAGGGCAAAGGTGGGAATCATTTCACCATTAGGATCAACCCTGAAAACTGTATCTGTAAAAGGGATATAAGTAAGGACCGACAAAGGATTAATGAAAAACCGACCGATCGTAAGATCCCCGCCTGCCTTGATAATGTGGTCCGAAGGATATTTTCGGATCACCCCTCCGCTACTATCCTGAATGCTGTACAGGAATTTTCCGGTACCACTTCCGGAAAAATCTCCATATGGAGAGATCATAATGAACTTTCCGGCGGATATACTCGCCATTGACCAGGTGAGATACGCAGTTTTAAACCTACTGAGAAGGCTTCCACCGGGACTGTAACAATAGGATGTGCAGGTAGCTGTTGAATACAGGTAGATACGTGTCCCGTCGGAAGAAACCTGTATGTCATTGGCACTGTCAAATTCACCCGGACCTTTTCCTCTGGCTCCAATGGTCCGGATAAATTTCCCCTGACGATTGAAAAGAAGCACACGGTGCTCATTAGTTAAGACATAAATTATATCCTTGCCAACCCAATATTTAGCAGAGCCGAGTAACACGTCGGGCCTTGTTTCGAGCGGAATGTATTCAATCGCCGCAGCGAACTCTTTCAGCCCAAACTTAACCGGATTATCCTTAATGGCAGCAAGGTCAAGAAAATGTATGCCTCCTGATTGGGTTTGAGGCACTTTACAAGCCACAGCCATACCCAGGATAAGAAAAAGCAGGTAAAAATGTTTAACTGTGGGTTGCCACATACTTGGTTAATTGATTACAGTTACAGCCGGCTGACTGTCTTCTTTGCGGTAAGCTGCCCAGTAGATAATCGGAACAATATAAATACTGACCAGTGTTCCGATCGTCATACCCCCCATAATTGCCAAGGCCAAAGGTTTTTGCAGGTCGGAACCCAAACCCTTGAAAAACAGGAACGGCAATAATCCCAAAACTGTTGTCAGGCTGGTCATGATAATCGGCTTCAGTCGACGCATACCAGCAATATGAACCGCTTCCATTACTGTATGACCTTCTGCCCGGGTTCTGTTGATTGTATCGATCTTTAAAATGGAGTCATTGATAATGATCCCGCACATAACGATAATACCGATGGCTGACATTAGGTTGAGGGTTTCGCCGAATATCCAGAGCATAAACAGCGCTGCAGCAATATCGATTGGCAATTCAACCAATACAATCAAAGGCTGCAGGAAGGACTCAAACTGGGCAGCCAAAATAAAGAAGAGGAGCAGTACGGAAATCAGAAGGACCGCCATCAGTTCTTTCATTAATACCTTCTGCCTGAACCAGGTACCGTCATATTCAGCCTGAAGTGAAGTGGAATTCCGAACTCCGTTTTTTATTTTCTCAATAATATCGGGTACTGATAATGTGGAAGATTTTGCTACCAACGGCACGTATTCCCCGTTTCGCGAAGCCCTGATGGTTTTATATTGCTGTTCCCGGCCTATTTTAACCAGGCTCGACAGTGGAAATTCGATTCCTTCACTATTTCGAACAAAAGTGTTCTGTACAATATCGGCAACCGGACGTCGCACATCCGCGAGGAGAATCGGGATAAACCGCTGATAGGTTTTCAGTATCCCGATTCGCTTCTGATTAAATGCTTTCTCAAGCTGACCGGTGACAGTAGCGAAACTGATTTTGTACAGCAGGAGCCGCTCAGGATCAACCTCAATCACGATCTGGTCATGCACAGGAATCTGCTCAAATACCAGATTATCATTCCTTGCCAGGGAATCTGTAAAAGCCCAAACCTCCTGAAGCAGCGGCTGCTCCTGGCCTTTCATGCTGGATATCCGGGTAAGCAATTCCGGCATATCCTCAGCAAAGATAGCTTCAAAAATATTTTCCGGGGGATGAAAACTGACCGTTGCGATCGGATATCTGGCAGACAGGTAATTATGAATATGTTCAGTAACCCGGTTGATCGAATCGTTACTGGTCATTTTGATATATATCTCAGATTCTGAGGCTGTTTTTTCAGCTTCCCGGTTCAGTATAAATTGTTGTTCGCCAACAAGGGACGAATATTGCTGAAGACTATCCGGAATGGAAGCAACCAGCTCCTGCACCCTGCGGGCGTTTTCTTCCACATGTATCGGCTCATTCCAGTCGAGAACCGCAATCACCTCTGTTTGCTCTATTTCCGGCAGTTGGCTCACCCCTACCCATCGGTACAGCGGATATGCGGAGGCGATCATTAAAATGAATGCTACCAAATATATTCCCCGATATTTGAATACATGGCTGAAAGATTTTTCATAGGCAAGTTCGTAATCAACCTTATTGATTTTACCCAGGAAATTATTGGCGGAAGCTTTTGGTTTACGGATAAAGAAAAGCCTGAATAAAGTAGGAATCAGGGTTATTGAAACCAGAAATGAAGCGGTTAATCCAATGGCCACTGATATTGCCTGATCGAAAAACAAGGCTCCTGATATCCCACTTAGAAAAATCAGTGGTACAAACACCGCACAGGTGGTTAATCCGGAAGAAATCAACGGACGAATCACCTCATTGGTTCCGTGAACACAGGCTTCATGAACAGTTTCACCCCGATCTATATACTGATTGATGTTATCAATCACGATGATGGAATTATCAATCATCATTCCCACAGCCAATACCAATCCGGATAAGGATATTATATTCATAGAGATGCCGAACAGATAAAACATCAGCAGACAAATGATCAGCGAAACCGGAATCGAGAATGCAATCAGCAACGGGGATCTGAAATCTTTCAGAAACAGGAACATGACCACAATAGCCAGGAGTCCGCCGAACCACAGGCTCTGCTTCAGGTTCCCAATCGAATAGGTAAGAATGGTGGTCTGATCCTTCTCAATTTCAAAATTCAGGTGCGGATAATCTGTCCGATAAGTTGTTATCATCTTATCGATCTCGGTTTTGAGATCTTCCATCCTCGCATCCGATTGCTTGATAATGGCCAGACAAAGGCCTGTTTTTTCACGGTTCATAAAAATCCCGCGGCGCTCCTGCGGCCGGATTTCAACCCTTGCCAGATCCTTTAGCTGCATAAGTCTATCATTCTTGCCGATATACAGGTTGCCGATATCCTCAGCATCTTTCAGGTAATTGGCAAACTTGATCTGGTATTGATAATAGCCGTCTCGCACCATAAGGTTTCCAATATCTATACTATTGGATTTCAATGCATTAATAATATCATCATCAGTAATCCCGATACTTTTGAGCTTATCAGGATCGGGCGAGATTACGAGTTCCGGCTCCATGGTACCGGTAATGTCCACCATGGCCACTTCAGGTAATTGCTCAATTCTTTTCAGAATAACCGATTGTACAAATTCGCTTAATTCAACCAGTTTCTTCTTGTCGGCCCATTCAGATTTTTGGGTAATCATCAGATTAAACACGGGAATATCGGTTGCGGAGGCTTTAACCACCCGGGGCCGGCCAAAACCCTCAGGCAGATCGTTCATCGCATCATCTATCTTTTCATTGCACTCGATATAGGCATAATTGATATCAGTTCCATGGGTAAACTTCAGCCGCACGATTCCGTAACCATCTCGGGTTTCGCTTTCGATACCCTCCAGATGGGCGACCTGCATTAACTGGCTGCGGATAGGATTTATCACCGACTTTTCCATTTCCCGGGCAGGGATTCCCTGGTAGGTTGCCTGAACGGTGATTTCCGGAATATCGATATCCGGCATCAGCGAAACCGGCAATTTGAAAACCGTCACAATCCCTAGAAACAGGATAGCCATAAAGGCCATTATTACGGCAATCGGACGATGAATCAGAAAATTAACCATAATGTTATCCGTTATCAGTTGTCAGTTGTCAGTTGTCGGTTGTCGGTTTACCTGGCGTCAATAAATTTAAATTCCAGTTCGGCATCATTCGCCAGATTCAGGTTTCCTTTGGTTATAATCGTATCGCCGGCTTTAAGGATACCGGCTTTAACCACACGAATAGTGTAACTGGTGGAATTTTCGAGGTCGGATTCCACATAATTCCAGTAAGAACGTCCATTCAGCAAGGAAAAGACCACCTGTTGGTTATTTCTGAGAACTACAGCTTCTTTCGGAACAATCAGTCCACCCGGAACTTTATCCTTTATCAGGGCCTTAACATTCATGCCTTCCACCAAACGTCCGTTTGAATTGGGCACGCGTGCCTTTATCGTTACATTTCCATGTTCATCGATCAATGGGTTGATCTGATCGATTCTGCCTTTATAAGTGACAGAGTCCATGGCGAATGGTTTCACGGTAACCTCCTGTCCGACGCGCAAACCCGCAATTTCATTTTCCATGACCGGAAAAACCACATCAAATTCTTTATCATTAATAATCAGGCAGAAAGGCTTGTCACCAGCCGGAAAATTCTGTTCCTTACACTCCAGACTGGCAATTCGCCCCGATACAGGTGCAATCAGCCGGGTGTATTCAAACCTTATAAGTGCCTGCTGATAAGCCAATTCAGCCTCCTCGTAACCAGTTTGCATATTGAAGCGTTTGAGAGCTTCGGCGGGAATGTCCTCCGGACCTTTGGCTCCAATCTGATGCCCGACTATGAGGGCCAGCCTTTCGAGCCTGACTCTTTCCATTCTCAGTTTTGCCTGTTCCAGGTCGAGTTTCTCCAGCTTATTATCCAGTTCAGCTATCAATTTTCCAGTCTCCACCCAGGCGCCATTCTGGCAATTGATTTTTACGACTTTTTCACTATTCCTGAATTTGAGTGATGCTTTCTGAAAAGCCTCCAGCTTGCCGTTACTGACCAGCTCGATCGGAAAATCTCCGAATTCAATCAGCTGGCCTTCCACCTTGATCGGATCAGCTTTGGCGCCAATTTCTCCGAGTTTGTTTCCGAATTTATTCTCAGCCTTCTTTTTGCAGGCTGGCATACTGCATACCAAACAGAGCATCAGGATGTAAAGGATCGGGTATTTCATGGCAGGATATGATTTATCTTTAATTACGGTGTAAGCTTTTACGGTGTTTTGGTTTGAGGGGCAGGAAGGCAGGCATAAAAATCATGATGGCAAGAATGGAAAATATCAGCCCCCCCATGGTGCCTGCAGCAAGTGCAAACCAGAATACCTCATCATCCCCCTCAGTAATAAACGGTACCAAACCCAGAACGGTTGAAAGTACAGTGAGGCCGATAGGAATGATTTTACCCTGATATGCTTTGATATACAGACGTGTGGGAGTCAGTTTATGCGCAGCATCCCGCATATAATTGTTATAATCACTCAATATATATAATGCCGCATTGACAACAATTCCGCTGAGCAGTATGAAGGCTGCAAAACCTCCCTGGTCGAAACTCAGGTTAAACAAGTAAAAAGTCAGGAAAAGCCCGACAAATGAAATCGGGATCATAACAACCACGGCAAGCGGTTGAATGAGGGATTCCAGCAGTATCGCGCAAATCAGATAAATAATGGCAATTACCAGTAACATTAAAACAAATTGCTTGTTTGCTTCACGCTCCCAATACCGGTAACTCGATTCCTTTATGGAATATCCAATTGGAAGTGCGGCAGATACCTCGTCGATCACCCGTTCGCGATGAAGCTCAGCCAGCTTCGATGCACCGATGAAGTCATAGGCCACGGTTAACCGGTATTGCTGGTTCTCCTTGCAGATAGCCTTGTTTACACCTTCCTTCCGGCGATCACCCAGATTATCCAGTCTGATCATCGATTTTTCTCCGGATATAGGAGTATGCCCCATCATCCATACATCAAATTCATCTGATTGAACCGATTTCATCCGAACCGGCTCAAAAGCCCCGTTCACGAAAAGCCGTGCATCCATTCCCTGGTTAATCCCGAATCCTTTTAAGTAGGAATAGACCTGTACCGGGGATATCTGCTTGAGCTTCAGCTTTTGCGGATCCATGGAGATAACATACTCAAAAAGAGGATCCCGCTGGCTCCATCGATAGGAATCACCCAGAGTACTGACAATGTCAAATTTTGAGGCACGCGGATGCTCAGCAGCTTTTGCTTTAACCAATTCGGCAAATTTCATCAGCTCCTCATAATTATAACCCAGAAGGTCAATCTGCTGAGATCCAACCTGCTCTGACAGGGAGTTATTGAAATACTGCCCTACCCCGTACACACCCCAGTCCGGAGCGGTAAGCTTGTTGGCGAGGTCGTTCAACTGACTATATAAAATATACGGGAACGCTCCCATTTCAAATTCAGGTTTGAAGTTGATATTCATGGAAGCTGATCTGGCACCATGGACACTGGTAACGAACTGATCAATCTGTTCATATCCTTTCAGATATCCCTCCACTTCCACCATCAGATCGTTCATTTGCCGGAGCGTGGCACCCTGGGGAAGTGCTACTGTGATCCGGATGGCTGTTCTTTCTGGCTCTCGGTATTTATACCGGGAATAGACTTTTGTGTTAAAGAGCCTCAAAGTTCCGCCCAGGATTTTATCCGATACCGGCTTGATTTTTTGAACATAAGTCTCGCTGGCAAGTGTGGACCGATACAATTTATGGTACCACATTTCACCTTCCATACGAGTGGGCAGCTTCCCAACCGGCAAACCGAAGATCAGAATAGCCAGTACGATGAATACCCATCGGAATCGTTGTGAGAAGCCGATAACCGGCAGATATAACCTTCCAAAACCAGCTGCGAAACGCAGACTCCTGGAATGACGGCGTTCCTGATTTTTCTTCAAACCTATCAGCTCCATCAGGGCTGGAACCAGAAAGAGTGCCACTGCCATGGAAACTGTAAGGCTGAGAATCATGACTGCAGAGAAATCCTTAAGTTGCAACCGCAGCTGTGTACCCATAAACCGTATCACAGACAAGGCTCCGACTGTAGTGGCCGTGGCAGCCAGAATGGCCAGAAAAACCCTCCGGTTTCCTTTCGTCCGGAGATGGTCAACCATTATGATGGTGTTATCAATGATAATCCCCAGCGAGACTGTAATCCCGGCCATGGAATACAGGTTGATCTCAACCTTAAATAAGTAAAACAGGATTGCAGCAACCAATAAATTGGAAACCAGACTGATAAAAATGATCAGGAGATAACGCAGCTGCCGGCTGACGATGAGAACAAATAGCAGAAGGATTCCGAATGAGAACAGGGTTCTCCGAAGGACCTTTTGTATTTCATCCCGGATAAATTCGGTGGAATCCGAGCTCAGCAGCATAAAGTAACCATTTGGGAATGAGGAAGCCAGAACCACCAGTTCCCTTTTTATCTCATCAGCAACCTTCAGGCTGTTTGCATCTTTTTCAGCGGTAAAAACCAGGTTTATTGTATTATTTCCGTTTATACGGTAATACCCGGTGGGTTCCTGCTCCACATACCTGATTTTACACAGGTCACTTATTCTGAGCAATCTGCCTTCCACGGTTGCAACCGGAATTTCCTGCCAGGAATCATTTTCGGATGTGATGGTTTGAATGGACACACTTTTCGGTGCCTCCACTCCCAATTTCCCCTGCTGATCAAAGCCCATTCCAATAACTTCCTTGTAGAAATAGCTCCGGAGGGCCGTGCTGATATCATTGCGCGAAAGTCCTATCCGGTGCAATTTCTCTTCATCGTATTCCAGCTCCCACTCCATTGGCATGGCGCCATACACCTGCGTTCGGTACAACCCCTCAATATGGGCGAGCTTAGGGGCAATCATTTCCTCAGCATATTTCTGTATCAGCCGCGGGCTTGCAGGAGCATTCAACGTATAAGTCAGTAGCGTCTTTTCTTCGGAAGCTGAACCATAGGAGGATATATAGGGGTAGGTGACCTCATATGGAAGCTTGGGAAAGATTTCACGAACTTTTGAAGCCACCTCAAAGCGCATGGCATCCATATCGGAATTCTTGTCAAATTCAAGGGTAATGTATCCGCTGCCATTATTTGAGGAGGAGGATATTTTGGATACCCCGCGTATTGTGTTCAGCAACCCTTCAAGCGGGGCGGTAACTTCCTGCTCGATCAGCCGGGGGGAGGCATTTGGCCAGGAATAACGAACGGATAAGGTTTTCATCGTCCGTGTGGGCTGTAAATGTACCGGTAATCTTGGAACCAGTGCCGCACCAATGATCATCAGGATCATGAAAATGATCAGAATTGAAAAAGAAGAGGTCGGTCGTTGGGTCGACATTTAGGAAGGCCGGTTTTTATATGCAAAAAATCCTGGAGACAATGGGCTGCCTAAAGATACTTAAATAAAAATATCTGCAGTCCCATTGGCCCTTCGAATTATATATATGCAAAAAAAGTATTCCAATGGGAAAAACCATCAGAATACTTTTCTTTAAACAGAATAGGTTTTTACTTCTGAATTTTGATGGCGAACTCAATTTCGCCATCCGCACCGGCAACAATCCGCTTGACGAGAATAACACCTTTTTTACCTGATTGAAGTTTAATCAGCCAGATATCGTTTACCTTGAGATCTCCGGCTTTCGATACTGAACTGGTTTCAATCCAGGCGTTTACTATTGCTGCGTCATTGGAAACACCATTAAAATCATCAACTGTCATTGCAGATTTAAGAAAGCGGGATACCGAACGAACCGACCAGAGACTGATATTGCGTGGGCCCGGATAGAGGTTGTCCGGAATATCAGAACCCGGAGAGGCAAGGGTTGATTGGGTAACCCCATCGCTGTAAAACATCAGCTCAATTTTGGATTGATTGATAAAGGCCCCCTCCAGGGAGTAAAGTGTAGCCGGCAGGGTTTGAAAAGTTATAAAACCCGACTTACCTGTGTTATTCTGGGCTCCCAGCACGACTGGCGAATAATAGGTTATTTCACCGAATTCCGAGTTTGGATCCCTGGTCAGGGTCAGGGAAATTTCGGATTGATTACCCTCAACATCCTTAACAACAAAAGTCCATATTTCAGTTGCATCGCTTCCTTTTTGAATATTGAATTTAAATGTGGCACTATCCCCTCCCACTGAATAGGTTTGAATGGATAAACCATTCTGTTTTAACTCCAGCTGGCTCAAGGCATCCACACCATTCCAACTGACCTCAATGGTTATGGTAAGGGAATAATTAACTTTCATAAGGGTATCCCTGCCCGTAAAACCGGCATCCGGTATGAATTTTATTGTTGGATTCCCATTATCCTTTTTACAATTTACCAGAATCATTGAGATTAATAAGATTGCAAAACCTGTAAGAACTGTTCTTTTTATCATGGTAATTTATTTAAATCATGGAAAAACTTCTTTGTTGTCCGATAGATGGCTTCATCAAATTCCTGATGCAGGTGGTCGAATGCCTCAACCAATTCTTTTCCGTCGGGAGTCAGCCGGGAGAGGCCGCCATCCTTACCTCCCCGGATTTTTTCTACCAAGGCAAACCCTATGAATTTCTCGGCCTTCCGGATATCTCCCCAGGCTTTCCGGTAACTCAAACCCAGAGTATCAGCTGCTGAACGAAGTGATCCATTGTTCTGAATTTCGCGCAGAAGGTTTACCAGCGTATCATCAAGCCTGCCGCCGGTTTCCTTGTTGGTAAGCCAAACACCGTAGTCAAGAAAGATATTGTAATATTTTGAACCTATCGGGCCAGCCATATTATATATTATTGATAAAGACACCTATAGGAGGTATCTTCAGCTACTTTAACCTGGAACTTCACATCTTTCTCAACCCTGAAGGTTTCGAACTCACGATAATCGCGCCATTCCGACTCTCCGGGAAGCAAAATGCTCATTAACCCGGAAGTAATAGTCATATACTCAACAGTTGAGGTTCCGAAAACATATTCACCCGGCGACATAACACCAACTGTGGCCGGTCCTTCCGGCGTATTAAAGGCCAGCGACTTAACCTGGCCGTCGAAATACTCGTTTGTTTTAATCATTTCCGTAAGATTTAGAACAAAGATAATATAAGATGGGTAAAGGAAATCAGCAACACGGGTTCTGCTATTTTTTGATAAATTTTAGGGCCGTTGCTTTAAAACCTGCATACACCGTATCTCCTGATTTGATCGATAAACGCTCAAGCGCATCTGAGGTGATCAGGGCACATATAGGAAATCCCACATCAACCATCACTTCCAATCCATAGACTGACGGGATGATATCCGTGACAGTACCTTTCATCTGGTTGGCAGCACTTGTGGCAACCGGCTCTCTGGCAAGGAAAACCGCATCCTCAGGAATGATTAGGTATCCTGTGCCATGATCCTTTTCCGTTTGAAAAACCAATGGGATATTTTGCACGGTCCAGGCCTTGATATGCCCGTCAACCGTATCTCTTCTAATTGATACCGGTATGAAGTTCCGGATACCGGTAAAACTGGCCATGAAAGGGCTGGCCGGGTTACGGAGAACTTCCAGTGCCGGTCCATACCGGATCAGCCTGCCATTTTCCATTATTCCTATTCTGGTAGCCAGGCTCAGCGCTTCCTGATAATCGTGGGTTACGTGGATGATTGTCTGACCATCCTGATTGATTTTCCTGAGTAACGCCTTGATTTCTTTACGAATTCTGGTATCAATGGCTGTCAGCGGCTCATCCAGCAGCAGACAGGCAGGTTTGGTAGCCAGGGTGCGGGCGAGTGCCACCCTTTGCCGCTCGCCTCCGGATAAACCGGGAGGGTACCTTTCGAGCAATTGTGAGATTTCAAATTTTTCGGCGAGTTCCAGTACCCGGACTTCAATGGTAGTCTTCGATAAATGCCTGGATTTAAGGGGAAAAGCTAGATTTTCATAAACAGTTAGATGCGGGAATAAGGCAAGATCCTGAAAGACAATACCAAATGGCCGGCTTCGGATGGGTTCATCGGTCAGATGGCGGTCATTCAGGGTGATACTTCCCTGATCCGGCTTAATCAATCCTGCGATGATCTCCAGAAGAACTGATTTTCCTGATCCGGAATCTCCAAGCAGCACAACATATTCCCCATCCTGAATTTCCAGGGAGATATTACTTAATTCAAAGGTTTTGAATCTCTTAGATATATCTTGAATTCTGATCATCAGCCGATTTGTTAGCCAGAACGCGTAAAACAACAAAAAATATCAAGCAAACCAGAATAAAGACTGCAGCCACCGGTCTTGCATATTTCAGTCCGAAAGCATTGAAGCGATCCCAGATCAGCACCGGCGTGACCATCGGATAATAGGCTATAATCACCACTGCCCCGAACTCACTCAATCCACGCGAAAACATCATCACCAGTCCGGAGATGATACTCCTTTTCCCAAGTGGTAAACTGATTGTCCGAAAAGTTCTCCAACCTGAAGCGCCCAGGTTCATTGCAGCTTTTTCAAGCCTTACCGGTACCTGTTCAAATCCGGTCCGGGCAGATTGTATCAGGAAAGGCAAACTTACAAATGCCATTGCAAGTCCTATTCCCAGTGGGTGCCCAACAAAATCGATTCCAATGGATGAAGCTGCTTTTCCCAGAAACGAATCCCGTGAAATCAAACCCAGCAAAGCTATACCGGCTGCTGAATGAGGAATCACAATCGGCAGGTCGATCAGGGATTGAACCAGGCTCTTGCCTCTGAAATTGCGCCGGGCTAACAGATATGCAAGAGGAATCGCCCCAATGGAAAAGAAAACGGTGGTAATCAATGAAACAACCAATGTAAGCAGGATACTACTGGTCACAGCCGTATCCCCCAACGTGTCGAAAAATTGTACCGGGCTGGTTTTCAGAAACAGGCCAGCCAACGGAGCCAGTATAAACAAAAGGACCAACCCTCCGAGTACCCCAAAAACCCATGAAATTCCTGGCCTGTTCACATCACGTTATTTGTCGCTAAATGTAAAAAGAATAATCCCCGGGTTTTCAGGTTACGGCTATTTACCCTGCACCAAACGTATTTCCGACATTGCCTTGATTGCCCGGTCGGAGAAAAAGTCGGCGGTAAACAAACAGGAAAACTTCCCGGCATTTTCATAATTTTCCTCATCCATGATCATCACCTCAGCCTGATCATTGCGGTTCATCAGTTCAGAATAGGTCATCGAACAGCGATACCCGTCGATCCCGGCAATCACAAATAATCCGTTCCTGATAAGATTGCGGTCAGGAGCCAGACTTGCGGAAAAAAGATCTTTCAGGAGAAAACCCCTGGTTAGGGTGATCCCGTGAATTCCCCTTCCCCGTCCATAAAAAACATGCTCCACCTGACGACTGGTCATGCCATCCGGCAACTCCTTCAGTGCAAATGACCGGTTGCCAACACCTTCTACGGCCAATTCAGGAGCCCAAAGCTTTATATCCCGATCAACTTTATAGATACGATCTATACTACGGATCACGATTTTTACCGGATCTGAAATATTCCTTTCGGTAATAAGGTCGGAACCGACAATTATGCGTGCGATTTCAGGCAATGGCCACTGGTCCTTGGTTTTGCTCGGTACAATGCGCATAACCCGGTTGGCAATGATTATCTGATGACGCTGAACAGGATAGTATAATTCACCCCAGCTGAATACCACTGAATCGCCCGCCGCATTAAATACAACAACATACTGGTCAATAATGGGATTAAACTCTTCAGCATTTTTCTTGATCACTTTAACCTGATCCAGAATATCATAGAGAGAAACCCCGTCATAACGGTAAGCTCCGGTAAATTTTACCTCCCCGGCTTCAATCCTGGTCTCCTTAACAATTAAACTTCTCACAGGAAGATCGGAAAGGGAAACCTTTACCGGACCGGATATTTCGCCGCTGACTTCAATAACGCCGGATCCCGGAAGATCGAACAACGGTTCATTGTCAAAAAAATCATTGGTCTGGTCAGTTGAATCATAACTGGCCACCTGAATGGTATCTTGTCCGGCTGGTTTTTGTGCCGGCTGGCAGGAAACGAGCGCGATAGCTATTGAAATAAAGCTTATTAAATTGATTTTCATATAATTAATTGATTAAAAGCGGTAAGAAATTCCACCGGAAATATACCGGCCCATCGACAGCATACCGTGTCCTTCAAGATACGTTGCATTATTGAGGTTTTGTCCGTTTATAAAAAGCCGGAAATCCGAAATATCAGTCCAGATACGCGCATCAATTTTCATGTATGCCGGGATTGAAATTGAATTCAGGTCGTCCATCCATTGCTCGCTGAGCCAGGTTCCCTGAACGCTCATATTAGCCCACCGGTTTCTCCAGATGAAACCCAATGATGCCTGGTGTTCAGGAACATAGATGAGTTTTTTTCCCTGAAGATTTGCCAAACCCACCGCGGGAACATAATCAGTGGTTTCAGAATTAGTCCAGGCATACTGAACATATGCTGACAGTCCCTTCAGCAGATCAACTTTTAAGGAAGCCTCGAGACCAGAAATTTTTACTCCTGAGATATTATGTGCTTCAATCAGCGGCTTCTTCTTAGTTCCCTGCAGGATTGAATCCCCGGAGCTAACAAGATAAATGAAATCTTTTCCTAAGGAATAATAGCCACTCACTGATAGTCTGGCTTTCTTTCCGAGCATCAGGTCACCACCTGCCTCAAGATTATTCAGGTTTTCAGGGTCCAGATAAGGATTTGCTCTTTTAAATCCTCCGCGAATGAATCCTGAACGGCACATATCATCCAATACGGAAGGACGGAAACCGTGTCCGAATGACAAATAGCCCGACAAACCTTCATTATTGGTATACTGCAAGGCCAGCTTGGGACTGAATTCTGACCACGAGTTGGTTCCCAATTCCAGATTCTGAAGATTGCTCAGTATACTGGTAGCTGAAGTTGGACTGGCAATGTAAAACCCGCCATCGAAAAAGGTGGATACATCCCATCGTATACCTCCAACCAGAAAAAGGTGATCCCTGACGATAGTAACCTGATCTTGAAAATACAAAGCCAGGTTACGCATTTTTCCCTGGTTGGTAACGGTATCGGTGGATGTAGTATAAATGTCCTGACCGAAAACCGATCCCTGTTTAAAATCGGCACCGGCTGAAATCAGGTTCCATCCAAGCCGGTGATCGGTATGCAACTGAATACCTGCATCATTCCTTCTTGAGGTAACCGAGTAGGAGGTGTAAGTGTAACTGCTTCCGCTGGCTTTAATTGATTCGTTCAATCTCGAATAATCTTCACCAGTATTGTATGCAAGCACCGACCAGTTGGTTTTACCTGCATTTCCCGAATATTTTATGGAATTATCCAATACCCCGTGAGCAAAATAGGTACCGGTTTCGGCAAAGATTTTCGTTCCTGATCCACGCTGATCCCACCAAAAGCCGGCATTGATCTCAATCAGGTGGTGGCTGTTTATCCGGTAACCGAGTCGTGCTCCCCCTCCCCATTCTTTCATTGAACTAGAAACAGATGTTGAATCTCGATCAAGCTCAGGCATTTGGTTATAACCGTCGCTTTTCGCGCCAAAACCCTGAACACTCCAATAGAAAGCTTTATTGGCAGCGGCAGGATTTCCACCGGCAGTAAATTTACCCTTCATGGTGTTCATGCCTCCATATTCCAGCTGGGCTGACCCTTCAAACGGACGAACCGGCTTCCTGCGGATGTAATTGATTACCCCTCCCATCGCATTACCTCCGTAAAGTGATGACCCCGGGCCTTTTGCCACTTCAATCTGACTGATATGATCCATATTGATGCTGTTCCAGTTTACTGATCCTCCGTCGGCTTTGTTCATGGGGATTCCATCAAGCAGTACAAGATATCTTCCCTGCTGATCGCCGCCCAATCCACGCATACTGACAGTGCTGCTGTGATCCAGAATTCCATGCTCCCGACTAACCTGAATTCCGGGGATTGTTCGCAGATAATCATCTGCCTGAGTTGCCGGAATTGCATCCAATTGCCTGGCAGTTAACCACTCCGTACGACCTGGCACTTCGCTCACGCGTTTTTTGTTTTTGGTGGCCGTTACAACAACCGCCTGAGTACTGACAGCTGATGGAGAGAGACTGAACTCAACCGGAATATTTCCACCTTTAGGATTAATCCATTTAATTTCAGGGGAATATCCCACAAAGGTAATCTTGATCTGTGCCCTTGAATCCGGGAGGTTCAACTGAAAGTTTCCCTTCTCATCAGAACTAGTTCCCAGTCCCGACGACAATACCTGAATATTAGCTCCTGACAAAGGCTCTCCTGATTGTGAATCAGTTACACGTCCGATGAATGCATTCTGAGCCGGAAGGATACCCGGCAATATACATAGTACAAAGGTTAGGATTGCAGCAATTCTCTTCATAAATATTTTTTAAAATTTCGATATGCAAACCTAAACATATCGAAATAATAAAAAACCCGCAAAAATCATTTTTTGCTGCTTTTCGGAGAATAAACCGGATTAATGGCTGTTTGGCCGGATTGTTCGATAATTAACCTGCCCCTTTGCGGATCCGATATAAAACTGACAAATTTCTCAGCCAATCCCGGATTAGGGGCTTCATTTGGGATAGTGAGGCCATATACAATGGATGCTCCTGTTTGTGTTGCAGTGGAACCCGGGCCGGTTCCCCTGACGGTAACCGTGGCATTTGAGTACCAGGAATCCAGTTTCGGATTACTCAGGTTGATGGAATCAGGCAGGGTAATATATTTGAAATTATGCTGAACGGCAACGGACCGGTAATTAAACATATAGTCGATAGTCTGGCTTTCCAGCAGGGCATTCAGATCGGTTTCCTTTCCCCTGATAAACCGGGTATCCTTCTCCAGCAGTTTCTGCCAGTCCTGACCCCCCGGATAAAGACGATCGGCCAGTTTCATTGCAAGAACTGTCCGGTAGCCACAGGGATCTGCATCAGGATCACTCCTTCCATAACGGATTTCAGAATTCATCAGGATTTCAAACCAGTTGTCACGACTGATCCTGTCGGACATTCTTGACTTATCGGTATAAACCAGACACAATTCATTGGTTGCAAAAAGGATATTCCATTGTGCATACTCCGGAATCAACAGTTCATCTATCAGATTAAAATCAGCGAGTGCCAATACATCGCAAATCTGGTTGAGTTCGGTAATTTTACGCACACAGGCCAGGCTTCCGCCTGCTTCAAGCCGGACTTCCGTTCCGGGATTTTCCTTTTCAAAGGCAGCAGCCATATTTTTCAGTGGCACCGATAAACTCCCGGCATGAAATACTGATAAAACTTTGCTTTCAGATGACTTTTTGGGTTGGGAATTATGGCACGATCCTAAAAAGAAGATTAATCCCAAAAGAGTGAAGAAAACTATCCGGTTATATTTCAATTGTTGCATGTCAGGGTTGTGGTTAGAGTCAGAAAGTAAAATAATTCACTTTATTCAGGGAGGTATTCATGGCAACTCCTTTCAGATCAACCGAATATATTTCCGTCTCTGCCAATGAGACAGTCGTCATCACCGTTTTACCGCCATTGTTATCCTCAACACTCATTTCCAGCACAAAACCGGGAACTGACAGGGTATTATGCAAAGCAGCCATTTTACAGGCACGAAAAACACCCACATCGTTTGGCAAGGTAACCTCGTCGGTAAGCCAGACCTCTCCAAAAATCTTCTTGAAGGTATAGGTATACTTTTTACAAGTAATGCCCTGGATTTCCTTGGTTTCTGTGGTCGGTAAAATTTCCAGTTTCTTGAGCTCATTTTCTGCCGGATATTTGAATCCACCCGCGTTATAATTCGGGATTGCTCCCCCTCCGGTTCCGATCATTTGAATAGCCACTTCATTCTTTCTATCGAGCACGGTTTCCATTCCATTTCCTTTACCTTCAACAACCAGTTTAATCAGAAAGTTTTCACCTGCCGACTGATACCAGGTTTTATATAGCCTGGTGCGCATCAATTCATTGTTTTTGGCATAAGCCTCCATTTTAAAGGAATTGCACTTATCAAAAGTGTAATTCTCATCCCATTTGACCCCGGGAGCTTTCAACTGAATTTGCGCAAAAGATGAACCGCCCATAAGCATGACCAGAACCAGGATAACACATTTTTTCATAGCTGCCTCCTTTGATTAATATGATGGGTTAGTATCTGGATATGTCTAATTCTTTAGATGTTTACTCCTTGATTTCGAACACAAAGCGACCTGCTTTGTTCAGACTGATTCCATCCTGATTCCGGCTGCGAGAGTATTTCCAGCCTTTTGGATAATGAACCGGCCTCACCTCAGAATTGCCCGGAACTGGTACCCAGATGGTTTTCAATCCTTCAGGGATTGTAAACTCAAAGCTGAGCACCGAATCCTTCCACCACCAGCGGCTGACAAGGGTTCCGGCTGGAAAGTACTTTTCAACCGTTACCGTACCGAGGTCCTTAACCGGGCGGGGCTTCAACAATACTGAATTCGCATCAGGATTCCTGTTATCTGGCTGAATCCCTCCCAGCCATTTCAGGTACCATTCTGAAACCGAGCCAAACATAGGATGGTTCTGCGAAAAGGTATTATCGCTCTCTTTCCAGGTTTCCCACAAGGTAGTGGCGCCATTATCAACCATATATTTCCATCCCGGGAACCCGGACTGGTTAACAACTTTAAAAGCAATATCCGTGCGGTCATTCGACGACAGGGCTTCAAGGAGGTATTTAGTTCCAAAAATTCCGGTTGTTACATGATAATCAGCATCTTCTAAAACCTGAAGCAATCTTTTCATGGCAATCTTCTGATCTGCAGGTTCCAACACATCCGAAACAATCAGTGTTGCCAGAAGTGTTTGTTGATTCGGGACCTCAATTTCAGGAGTATCCCAGAAAAGATCGATAATCCTGAGCTTTATCTTTTCAGCCAGGGCGGTATATCTTTCGATGCCCTCGCGGTCACCGGCTATAGCAGCAAATCGTGCCATAATCCTGGCAATCTGATAATAATGACAGGTCCCGGTAAGCTCCACCGGCACTTTTGCCAATGCTTCGTGATCGCTTAAGCCATCATCAACAACCAGGTTGGGGTGAATGCGTGCAACCTTTTCCATCCATGCCACATCAACGTTATACAATTCTTTAATCAGGTCATTATCCCCATAATGAATCCATAAGGCATTTTGAAGAAACAAAAAGGCTGATTCCCAGCTAAGTCCGCAATATTCAATACCTACAAAAGGTGCTGTATCCACAAATTTGTCCGGCTTCATCGCATCGATCCAATCGTAGATCATTTTACGGTAGATTCCGTGCATGTCATAGTTATAAATAAAAGCATCGACCGTGGCGTTGATGTCGCCGCCATAACCAAACTTCTCACGCGCAGGGCAATCCGACTGCACACTTTGCAGATTGCTCAGGAAGGTCCATCTGCAGTTCTGATTCAGTGTATTCAGAAACGCTGAAGAACTCTTGATTTCTGCTGCCTTTTTTACATCTGTACTCATATGCCCTGCCTTTATATCCTTGTCTGTAAGTGCCTTGCTTAGCCCGCTTACTTCAACATACCGAAAACCATGAAAAGTAAACCGGGGCTGGAAGTATTCATCCGGCGCCCCCTTTGCGACATAAACATCCATCTGCTCAGCAACCGCAGGGGCTCCGGGGCCTCCCACCCCAGCCCTTTTAATTTGTCCGCATACTGTTGTCATTGGATTCAGCTTACCATCCGGATAAACCAACTCTCCATATCTGAACCGGATTGTATCCCCTGCCTTTGCCTCAATTTTAACCCGGATAATGCCGGTGAAGTTTTGTCCAAAGTCGATTATCTGTCGGAAATCCGCATCCTTTTTAATACTCACAGGCACCAGCCAGCCAGTTACTCTGATGGGCGGAAAAGCTGAAATTTCAGGTTTACCTCCCGGGCCGTCCACTACGGCCACCGGTTCCCACCCATTCGCATCGGTACCGGGGAGGTTCCAACCCTGAGTTTCTCTCCTGGCATCGTACAATTCACCCAAATAAACACTATTACGCGTAACAGGCCCCGGTCTTGTAACCCATTGTTCTGATGTGTGATACTCAATAATTTTTCCATCCTTCCCGGTAACCGCCAGTCTGGCAATTACACAAGGTTTCCCCACCGGAATGTCGTTTCTAAGATTGCGGCTGCCCCACATTTTTAATGGCAGGGGATTATAAAAACCGTTGCCGAGCATGATTCCCCATGAATTTTTTCCTTTTCTCAAGGCAGATGTCACATCCAGATGCGTGACATAATTTCTTTTGCTGAAATCGGTCCAGGCCGGATCCAGCTGCTGATCGCCTAAACGCTCACCATTCAGCCAGGTCTCATAATAACCAGCTGCGGTAATCCACAGTTCAGCCTTTGCAATATCGGCACCGATATTGAATTCAGTTCTCAATAACGGAGCCGGATGGTCGAGGTAGAAAAGATTGTCGGATGCAGGGATTACAGACCGATCCGTTATCCACACTGCGCCGTTCATCAGATTTTCCTTATCGTACGTTATATCTGACTGATTAGCAGCAATAACCTTGAATTGTCCGGAAAAACAGACAAATCCTGTCAAGAGGAAAATAAATGGGATGCGTTTTTTCATCAGATTGAAATAATAATCTGATAAAAATAGGTTTTTATTCAGGGGTTACAATCTGAAATGTTTCCGCCGCACGGGTTAATTCTTCGTTGTCGGGACCCGGATGTGGTTTCCCGCCTGCAATTTTATCCGGGTCCTCCTTGCCAAGCTTTTTCATTTGCCACCATAAGAAGAAGCCGGTAATGATAGCTGAGGTAATGTCGGCAAATGGGCTGCAAAGCCAGACGCCTTTCAGGCCATAAATCTCGGGCAAGATCAGCAAAGCGGGTACCAGGATGATCAGTGAACGCAGCAAGGAAAGGAATGCAGCCGTTTTGGCCTTACCGATATTCTGAAAGAAATTGGCTGCAATAACCTGAAAACCAATGAGAGGAAGCGCTGCCAAAAAAATCCGGAGACCTTTATCTGCGATGCTGAATAGCACCGGATCATTTGAATTGAACAATTTAACAATGAAATGCGGAAATAATTGAACGATGATCCAGCCAAAAACGCCGATTGCAGTGGCAGCGAAAATCCCTTGCCTGACTGTTTGTTTTACCCGGTCGAAATTGCGGGCACCAAAATTAAATCCCACGATTGGCTGACTGGCCATATTGATCGCTACCATCGACATGACCAGAAGCTGTGCTACCGATGCAATGATACCTAAAGCTCCAACAGCAAGGTCTCCGCCATGTTTAATCAATTGATTCATAAACAAGGCGTTTACGGCACTGGAACCCAATTGCATAAAAAACGGCGCCATGCCTATCGACAGTATCAGACTGATGATTTTCCAATTGGGTTTTATATTTGGCCAACGCAGATGTATAATGGCACGCTTGCTCAAAAAATGGGAAAGTACCCATATATCCAGCGCTATCATGGCAATTATGGTGGCATACGCGGCACCTTTTACCCCCATATCAAATACAAAGATGAATATCGGATCCAGAATCAGGTTGATCCCTCCGCTGAGAAGCATTGAAAGCATGGCAATACGTGCATTTCCTTCTGCTCTGATGACGTTGTTCAGTCCAAAACCGACTAACTGGAATACACTTCCCAACAAAATAATATTCAGATATTCCTGCGCATACTTGATGGTCTCGGGTGTGGCACCGAACAATTTCAGCATCGGGGTTTTAACGGCGAATCCTATGCAGGAAACCAAAATGCCGATTGCAATCATCATAAAAAACCCGTTACCCAAAACCTTTTCAGACTGAGCAAAATCCTTACGGCCCATATTGATCGATACCAGCACCCCGGAGCCCATACCGATGAGCATCCCAAAAGCCATAACAATCAACATAATAGGGAACACAACGCTCAGTCCCGACAATGCCATTGAACCCACACCCTGGCCAATAAAAATGCGATCTACAATATTGTAAGTCGCATTCATTATAACTCCAACAAATGCCGGCAGAAAATAGCGCCACATGAGACGGCTGATTTTCTCCTGGCCTAATTCCTGGCTTTTTCTGGCTAAACGATCTTCGGGCACCTGCATTTTTTTAACGGTGCAAAGATAAAAAACCTTTGCGGTGTCATTAGAAAAATGCGTGAGGAGACAGATTGTTATCCGGAGACGGATAGTTATCCGTCTCTACTGTTGGAATGGAGTTACAACCTCAATGAGTTCAGGAAGATCCATTCCGATTTTCTTCAGATGTTCAATGGTTGGAACACCGTTGGCATTCCATCCGCGGCGCTTATAAACGGCATCCAGAAGTTGTTCGTAGCGTCCTTCCCGGTATTCACGCAATGCTTTCTGCTTCTCAGCAGAGCTTTTACCTTCAGTATCAAATCCCACCTGTTCCTTAAGCTGTTTATCGTAGCGTTCGGCGCGGCTTTCATATTCCTCGATTGTTACCGGGCCGGCTGCGCGGAATGGCTGGGCATCATATTTCCGGGTTCCGAATCCGCGGCGCAGATTGAAAATACGCTGGAAATTATAAACCCTTTCAGAATCCTCAATCAAACGCTTGTTATCGAATTCCCTGCCAGTAACAGCTTTATAGATCGTAACATAATTATCAACATGTTCCGGAACTTTTGCCGGTTCAGCCGTTTCTGCATTGTTTGCAGGTTCAACATCATTCCAGGGAAGCTTACAGAGCCCGACCAAACCGAACCAGGTTCGGAACATCGGGAAATAGTGGAGTGCCTCGGCTTTTTTCTCAAAGGTAGGAATCTGGTTATTAACCATATCCATAAATATCAGCCAGGCTTCATCATGCTGTGGGCCTTTATTGGTCATCGCAAATCCACCCTGCTGAGCAAGTGATTCTTTTGAAACATATTCTGAATATTCAAGCCCTTTGTTCTCCATGCCGATATCCTTCAGGAAACCAGGATCACCCCATCCGTTTTCTGCAAATATCTCCTTCATTTTCCGGATACCTTTACCCGCTGTCAACCCAAAACCTTCGCCCCTGGCAACCTGATGCAGCAGTTCTATGGCGGTTTCAGTATTGCCCCAGTTCAGCTCCAGCCCGCCGGTACGTTCCTTGTTCAGAATCCCGGCAACATAACATTCCATAATGAATGACATATTGGTTGCCCAGCTGATGGTATCCATTCCATAAGTATCGCAATAGAAATTGGCCTCGATGATATAATCGGGATCAAAAATACCGCAATTGGATCCTAAGCCGGCCGCATTTTCATATTCCGGTCCGTCAACCAATACATCCTCCCCTTTGTACGGGCCGGTTTTTACGATATAATGATTCACTGCCTTTGCACAACCCATGTTGCATCCGATCCAGCAACCGTCGGGAGTACCTTGGGCGAACCGTGATTTCCAGACTTCCGAATCAATCAGGTAAGCATCTTTATGGGAACCGAATTTGTAATTCATGGTCGGAAGCAGGTCATAATCATTCATGATTTCCATAAGATGGGCCGTTCCTTTGGTTCTCATTTCACATTGAGTATCATCCAGTTCCCGCATTTCGGCATTAAACCTTTTACCTCTTTCCACAATGGCCGGGAGATCAACCACATTATTCAGATTTCCTTTTACCCCCCCGATTTTGCAAACCAGGGCCTTAACCTTCTTATTCCGCAATACGGCACCAATTCCTCCCCTGCCAGCCTGTTTCAAACGGATTCGGCCTTTCTTTTTATCCCAGAAACTGAAATTCAGCATCCCCAGCCAGGAATGCTCCGCTGCCATACCGGTGGAAATAACAGATACATTGTGCTTGCTCTCTTCATTATCAGCGTACATTTCCGTTAAGATCTCACTCAGCAGATGACTGTCCAGCGGCTCAGCCGGCGCTTCTTCAATCCTGATTGTCCCGGTGGTACCGTCTATAATGATAATAACATCGCTTTTGCTCTTCCCCTGAAGTTCAATGGCATCGAATCCCGAGAACTTGATAAACGGTCCGAAATACCCCCCCGCATTACTATCAGTTGCGGAATTACTTGCAGGAGAGATAGTTACAACCAAAGATTTTCCCGTACCCGAGTATTGGGTGATGCCGGCAATCGGTCCTGATGAAATAACAATTTCATTTTCAGGATCATCCCATTTCGTATCAGGCTTTGTAGCATCCCATAGCAACCGGAGACCATATCCCTTGCCTCCAATGAATTTTTCTTTCATCTCCAGCGGTACATCCTTAATTTTAAAAGAATTATCTGAAAGATTCAGATGCAAAACCTTATCAGTATATCCTTTGTCCAAAGGAGTAACATTGTATTTAAATTCGGAAAGAAGATTATGTTTTCCGAGCATTTCTTTGATATTCATAAAATGGCCTTTTTAAGCATTCGATTTGGACAAAAATAGCACTAAATCCTTCCGTAATCACCTATCAATTGATGATTTATATCATTATGCATGATCATTCATATCGGTGCTGGTAATCAGATTCTTTATGTATTTTTGGGGTTTATTTTCAGTTATGAAAGATCCTGTTTTACAGTTTTCAGAAGAATTCCCCTATGATGCCGAAAAGATTCTGGCCTCAGCCTGCGGCAGTGCCTATGTTGCTATTATGCTGGCAAACGGACAGATCGGTGTTTGCTCAACGCTTAATAATCCCGTTGAAACCGACCCCTTAACTTTATCCAAACCTGATTTACAACTGATCGATCACCGGATGCTGGTGATGGCATATGCCAATGCCCATCAAAACTATAGTCAGGGGAATTTCGGTTCAGGTGACATTTTCGATCAGATAGATTTTACAATAAAGAAACAAACTGTCATGGTCGGATATTTTCCCCCTCTGGTTGAGAGATTCCGCAAAGATGGATTATCACTGGCTGCATTTGATCAGCATAAGGACTACCCTGATCTCACCCCGATTTCCCAAATGCAAGAAACCCTTGCTAAGTCAGATTGTGTGATCATTACAGCAACTTCACTCATCAACTCCACCTTTACCGGTATTGTATCACAGGTGAAGCCAGGTACTGAAATTTTCCTTCTGGGGCCATCTGTTCCATTGTCGCCAAAGTTTAAAAAGCAATATAATATTACTTGTTTGTTCGGAATGGTTTTCAATCCCTATGATTTTGAAGTACTTGATATTATTAGCAAGGGAATGGGTACACAATCGTTCAGTAAAAAAGGCAAAAAGGTATCTTTGTAGGCCATGAGATGGTTATCAATTCAGGAAAAACTTAAAAAACACAGCGCAGGAATAGCGGGTGCGGGCGGTCTCGGATCCAACTGCGCTGCGGCACTTGTACGTGTTGGGATCGGCCGGCTGGTGATCTGTGATTACGATCGTGTAGAAGAATCAAACCTAAACAGGCAGTTCTATTTCCGCGACCAGATCGGTCAACCAAAAGTAGAAGCGCTGAAATCCAATTTACTGAGGATAAATCCCGATTTGATCCTTGAAATACATCTGGTAAGATTGAATCCGGTGAATATTCCGGAACTTTTTGAAGGGGTGGATATTCTATTTGAAGCGTTCGATCTGGCCGATCAGAAGGCGATGATCATCGAAACAGCCCTCACAGCCTGGCCTGGAAGGCCATTGATCATTGGATCCGGGATGGCAGGATTTGGTGATTCCAACTCGATAAGAATGCGTTCCAGCGGAAATTTATACATCTGCGGGGACGAATCGTCAGAGATCGGTCCCGAAATGCCACCACTGGCCCCCCGTGTTGGAATCGTTTCCAATATGATGGCAGATGTTGGGATAGATCTGTTATTAAAAAGTCAAACACCTGTATGAAAACAACAATAAAAATATTCTCCATCTCACTGATAACAGCCTTTCTGATGGTATCATGCAACTCCGGCAAAAAGGCATTTGAGGAAGGCAACTATTCCGATGCAGTTTTGCAATCCGTGCAGCGGCTCAGGGAAAATCCCGACAGTAAAAAATCGGCGGAAACACTCCGCCAGGCTTACCCTTTGGCAATCAATACCTTTAAGCATGAAATCGAACAATTGCTGCAAAGTCAGGACCCATTCAAATACGCCGGAGTAACCGACCGTTATGAAATCATGAACCGGATGGCCGATGAAATCCGTCATTGCCCGGCTGCCCTTAAAATCATCCGAAATCCCGAATCCTTTGGAGAACAGGTCGCTGCAGCCCGGCAGAAAGCAGCTCCCGAAGCCTACGATACCGGCGTCAGCATGCTCAAACAGGGTACCCGGCAGGCAGCACGCGATGCATACTACCAGTTCCTGAATGCCGACAGGTTTGTTCCAGGGTACCAAGACGTAAAAAAGAGAATCGAGCAGGCAAAATTTGACGCTACTTTAAAGGTTGTAGTTGAACAGGTTCCGGTTCCGGGTCGTTACAAAATCAGTTCGGAATTCTTTTATGATCAGGCATATAACCTCCTCGCCAAAACCAGCAGACAGGAATTCGTGGAGTTTTACAGCCCTTCTGCAGCCAAACAACTACCTTATGCAGATGAAATTCTGATGATGGAATTTGATGATTTCAGTGTGGGTTCAACCTATGATAAGGACACAGAAAAGGAGCTGATCAGCAAGGATTCTGTAAAAACTGGTACGGCAACCATAAATGGCCAGAAAGTAGATGTGTATGATCGGGTTAAAGCCAAATATTTCACCCATCGCCGCGAAGTGGTCTCCACAGGTGTACTTTTCGTACAAATTGTTGATGCACGCACCAATAAACCCAAGGCAACACAAAAATTCCCTGGTTCCTATACGTGGTTCATCGAATGGGCAAGCTATAACGGTGATAGCCGGGCACTTAACCAACAGCAGCTTGATCTTTCGCGAAAAAAGCCAGTTATGCCGCCACCCCCGCAGGACCTGTTCCTCGAATTTACCAAGCCCATTTTCGAACAATTGAAAGGCTTCCTGCGTAATTATTATAAAAACAATCAATAGGATATGAATATTGAGCTGAACAACAATCCCGACGAGCTCCCCGGAGAATCCCTGACAATCAGGGATATCATGAAAATTAAAAATTTCACTTTCCCCAATCTGGTGGTGAAAATTAATGGTCAATTGGTTAGAAAACCGCAGTACGACTCTGCCAAAGTGCATGAGGGAGATGTAGTTGAGATTATTCACCTCATCAGTGGAGGATGATCAATACAATGAATTCAACCCGGTGCTGCATTTTTTTATCTGAAAATTGCAGCACTTTTTTTTTCATCACGTCTTGAAGTTGAACATGGAAACAGAAAACGGACATAACATGATGCACCAAGAGCTCCTTGATGCCTGCAGGAGAGGAGATCCGAAGGCGCAGATGAAAATTTACAGACTCTATTATAAACCAATGTACCATGTAAGTCTGAGAATTCTGGGAGATACCATGGAAGCTGAAGATGTTATGCAGGAAGCTTTTCTGGTTGCCTTCAGAAACATCGGATCCGTTGACCTGAACGTCAGTTTCGGCGGATGGCTTAAAAGGATAGTAGTAAATCGTTCTTTGGATGCTTTAAGAAAACGGAAACCCCAGGTTGAACTGGTTGCTGATTATCCCGATGAAATAATTTCGGAATCCTACAACCCGCTTGAGGAAGGAACCGTTGATGAAAAAGTTGAAAAGGTACGCCGCGCATTGGAAAAACTGCCCGAAAAATATCGGGTGGTATTATCGCTGAGCCTTTTCGAAGGATATGACCATGATGAAATCGGCCAGATTCTTGGGGTAACTCCATCAACCAGCCGGGCGCAGCTTTCGAGAGGGAAGCAGAAACTTCTGCAACTGATGACAGGATAGAGGAGTGAGGGACAGTTAAGAATAGTAAAGAATAGTAAAGAATTGTAAAGAAAGTAAAGATAAGATGAACTCAATTGAAGATTTTATAAGGGAGAATAAAGAGATGTTCATGAACAATGAGCCACCGGAAGGGCATTTCGACCGTTTTGAGGAACGGCTGAAAAAAATGCAGCGCACCAATAAAATCCGGTTAATCACACGGATCAGCAGTATAGCAGCTATCGGGCTGCTGCTGATCACCTCATCAATATTTATTTATGACCGCTACTTCGACCGTGAGCCGCTGATGCTTACGCTCGGGGATATAAGTCCTGAGATGCAGAAGGTTGAATATTACTACACCAGCCAGGTAGACCGGCTATCTGTTGGATTGGACTCTCTTTCAGAAGGTTCACAGGACAATCTGAAAAAAATGATGGCTGATGAACTGGCTGAAATGGATTCAATACATAAGGAGCTTCAGAAAAAACTCGGTTCCAATCCCGGTGATGACCGGGTGGTGAACGCCATGATAACTTATTACCAAACCAAGTTGGGAATGATGAAAAGCTTTCTCGAAACATTAACTCAAATCAAACAAAAGAATAACTCTAATAACACTGATCATGAAAACACTCTATTGTAAATCAGCACTGCTTGTTGCACTGTTCATAGCTGTCGGGTTAAGTCTCGGCGCTCAAACCCTTAGGGAAGAGTCCTCCAAGGAATTCACTGCCACCGGCTCCACAGAATTATCCATCCATAACCAGTTCGGAAACATAACAGTCACGGATTGGGATCAGAATAAAGTTGTGGTTAACGTAATTATTGAGGTCACCAATTCCGATGAAGCCAAAGCAAAGAAGCTGATGGATAAAATCAAAATCGACTTTAAGGAAGAGGGCAACCGGATTACCGTAAAAACAAATATCGGTGAACAGGGAAATATCAACCTGCATAATAACAAAGGTGAAAAACAGTCATTCCGGATTGACTATTTCGTCAAGTGCCCAAGAAGCATAAAACTAAACCTGAATAACCAATTCGGCGATCTGATTATCAGCACGCTGACTGGATCTCTCGATGCCGACCTTCAATTCGGGAATCTGAATGCGGTCAGTCTGACCGGACCTGAAACCAAAATTGATATGCAGTTTGGGGAAGCGACGATCGGAACCCTGAAGGATGCAAAAATTGAAATGCAGCACTGTGGGTTATTTAAGATCACCGAGTGTGTCAACCTTTCTGTCGACGCTCAGTTCTCTGAGATTGAAATTGGCACCGTTACCACTCTGAAAGCAGATCTGAGCAATTGCGAAGTAAATGTGGAAACATTGACTGAATCACTGAAATTGGATGCGAATATGGGCAATGTAAAAATCGGCAACGTATCAGCCGGGTTCAAATATATTGATGTTGAACAGAACATGGGTGACCTGTCCCTGGGAATCGATCCAAAAGCTGGTTACAAAATCGACGCTGAAGTTAACATGGGTTCGATAAAAGTTCCTGAAGGGGTTAAGGTAACCAGAGAAAAAGACACTGATATACCCGGAATTACTGTTGAAAAGATTACCGGGACTTACGGGAACGGCAATTCAACGATCACAATTGAATGCAATATGGGATCCGTTAAAATCAAATAGCCCAATCCAAACCAACATATCTCTCAACCGGCTGCGGGGCTTGTAAAGCACTGCAGCCGGTTTCTTTTATAACAAAAGCTACTCAGATTTGTTATAGATTTGTAATCCAAAAATCATATTATGATTAGTATATCCACACCGCCCAAGCCTGTAAATGAAGAAGTTAGAACCTATACAGCCGGTTCGCAGGACCGCATTGAGCTTATCGAAACCATTCGGCAATTGAAGGAGCACATGACCGAAATTCCAATGGTGATTGGCGGTAAGGAAGTGACTACCGGACATTTGGAGGAGATCCGCGCCCCGCATGATCACAAAACAGTATTGGCCAGATACCATATGGGATCAGGCGAACATGTGAGGCTCGCCATCGAAGCTGCATTAAAAGCAAGGCGGCAATGGTCGGAAACCAGCTGGGAGCAGAGAGCTTCCGTTTTTCTTAAGGCAGCCAGCCTGCTTTCCGGTCCGTTCCGGTATAAAATCAATGCAGCCACCATGCTGGGCCAATCCAAAAACATTCATCAGGCTGAGATTGATGCGGCTTCAGAATCCATTGATTTTCTAAATTTTAACGTACAATTCATGGCTGACATCTATTCCATTCAGCCGGAAAACAATAGATACACATGGAATCGATTGGAACAGAGACCATTGGAAGGTTTTATTTATGCAGTCAGCCCATTCAATTTTACTTCTATTGCCCTCAATCTTGCTGCTGCACCTGCATTGATGGGTAATGTGGTGGTTTGGAAGCCGGCGCAAACGCAGATCTATTCGGCAAAAGTGCTCATGGATGTTTTCAGGGCTGCCGGATTGCCCGACGGGGTAATCAATATGGTTTATGCACCCGGAAAGGAGGCTGCGGATATTGCACTCGGGCATCCTGATCTGGCTGGTATACATTTTACCGGTTCAACGGAAGTTTTTCAGTCACTCTGGACAGAGGTAGGCAATTCAATCAGAAAATATAAAACATTTCCAAGGCTGGTAGGTGAAACAGGCGGCAAGGATTATATCCTCGCCCACCCCAGTGCCCGACCAATTGAAGTGGCTACCGCATTAAGCCGGGGTGCCTTTGAATATCAGGGACAGAAATGTTCAGCAGCTTCACGTGCCTATATCCCCGAATCCCTCTGGCCAACAGTTTTATGCCATCTTCTCGATGATCTGCGACAGTTTAAAATGGGTTCACCTGAGGATTTCAGCAACTTCATCAATGCCGTAATCGATGAAAAAGCTTTCGAAAAACTCACCGGATACATTAAGGACGCAAAAAATGATCCGACCGTTGAAGTGGTTGCCGGTGGCAATTTTTCAAAGGAAACCGGATACTTTATCGAACCAACCGTTATCCTCACCAGGGACCCCAATTATGTAACCATGCATACCGAACTCTTCGGACCGGTTCTGACCATTTATGTTTATCCCGATAATAAATTTTCAGAAACACTTGATCTGGTAGATAATACATCTCCATATGCTTTGACCGGTGCAATCTTTGCGACGGACAGGTATGCCATCGACCAAGCCAGCAAGCGGCTCGTTAATACTGCCGGCAATTTCTATATTAACGATAAACCCACCGGCGCCGTGGTCGGCAGGCAGCCTTTCGGCGGATCCAGGGCATCCGGCACCAACGACAAGGCAGGCAGTATGCTCAATCTCCTTCGCTGGGTTTCTCCCAGAACCATCAAGGAGTGTTTCCTTCCTCCGGTTGATCATACTTATCCTTTCCTGTCGGAACTATAAAACCAGAATATTTTTTGCGGTATATTTGCACCAGAATATGAATAAGAAATTCTGGCATATTTTGTATTCCCTGGTGTTTAACAAGTACTCCATCAGTCTTGTGGCCTTTGCTATTCTGATTATTTTCTTTGATCAGCACAATCTGGTCGACCGGTACAAATCAAAGCAGCACCTTGATCAGCTGAAAAAGGACACCCTGTTTTATCAGGAAAAAATTCGCAGTGATCGTGAAAAGATGAAATTACTGAAGACCAACCCTCAGAATCTGGAACGATTTGCCCGCGAGCAGTATTTAATGAAAGCTCCTGATGAGGAGGTCTTTGTGATTCTTAAAAAAGGTCAGACTAAATAATTTTCCGGTTCCCCCTGCCCCTTTCATAATTTCGGAAATGAATCAGTAACTCCTCCGCCGATTCAGCAGCGGCAATTCCGGTAATCTTCGCCAAACAGGATGCCTCCTCAATAACCGGCGATTTTGTGTAATGACTTTTATGCATCTCATTCAGGTATCGCAAAATCTGGAATCCGTTAAACCAGGCGAAGAACTTTTCCGTGAATGTCTCTTCTGCTGCAGAATCCTGAAACATTTCCCGAATCCGCTGCCCTGCATTTTTGCTCCCTAAATACTCCATCAATCCAGTTGGCAAGGTTGCCAGCAAGGATTCAATATCTCCGCCGTCAACAAGCAGCTGCCAGATAAAGCAGGGCATTGAAAAGAAATCACGTAACGGAAGGAAGCAATCCAGCCTGTATACTACCAAAACTTCCTCATTTTGCAATTGACGGTGAATCGATGCTCCGGTACCAAAACTTACCCGGTCGGATTCTCTTACCGAAGGATATACCGCAGTGTCATTAATCTCCCAGAACCGTTTCAGCAGAATACACTTATGAAGGAAATAGAAATCTTCCCCGGCCTTATCCCGCCCCATTCCATTTACCCTTACATAGGTTCTGGCTTTCACAGTAAAGCTTGAACCCACCGTGTGTATGGAATGCGGATGCCCCGTGTATTCGACTGCCAGCCGCATGTACCTCAGATACAATTCATATTGGGCAATAGAATGGTAGATACGGGCATCAAATCCACCACTGAGGGGATGCTCATAATATATATTGGCTGCACGGGCACGCGGATTCCGCTGGTAAAAGGATGCTATACTTTTGAGATAATTTTTACTGCATGTTGAGTCTGCATCAAAACCTGCGATGATCCCATCAGGGTTTCCAATGAAATTAAACCTCCTGACAGCCTGATCCATGACATTCTTCCTGGCCAGGCCCACTCCGGCATGACGGACAGGGATATCAGGATTCCACAGACAATGGATCTGTACATCATTCCTGTTATGATTCAGACTTAACTTATGAACAGCCTCCAGGGAAGCACGGCTGATTTCAATGACGTCCGGTCCAGATTGTCCGGGATAATTAATATTAATGATGATCTCCCACTTCACTCCCGGAGGATCACATTCAAGCAATGAAAGAATACTCCCGGTGAGATCGGGCTCCTTATATGCCGGTATGGTTATTATTAAGAAAAGATCCGGATCCGGATCGGGAAGTCCCTCCACCGTTCCGGATCCATATCTTTCCAGGTAAAGATCAGCAAAGCCGACCTTACTTCGTGATCGATGTCCGATAGGCTTCATTCAGGCGATCCAGCACCTGTTTGGTAATATTCATATTATCATCAGCATACAGCAATCCTCCGCCGAAAGTATTGCTCAGAATCAGGTTAAACCCCATCTTACGATTAATGTCATTAACCGCGCTGAGCACGGAATCGTGCAACTGAATTGTAACGGTTTGTTCATCCTGTGCAAGTTTGTTCTGCATGTCATTCTGCAGATTGACCAGCACCTGCTGCTGTTCGGTAAGCTGTTTCTGGCGGGCTTCGGCATCCCATGAAGTAATCAGTTTCTTTTCAACCTTATATTGAAATTCACTCACTTCTTTCTGAAATGATTCCCCTTTGCCGGTGAGTTCTTTTTCCAAACCTGATTTCTTGGCCATGAGCTTATCCGTTAAAACTTTATAATATTCATAATTGGCCAGAACTGAATCTACAAAAACATAAGCAACCTTCATGTCACCCGTCTGACCCAGGTTACCCAGAAGAACGCCTGTCTGAGCAGACTGGTTATCAACAACTTCCTTGTTCTTACCTGAAAAATGCAATACAAACAGCACAATCACTGCCACGGCCAGGACTCCGCTGATTATCCGGTTGGAATTCTCTTTAATCATCTATCAATCTGATTTTTAAATTTTTTAGAACCACAAAAATACATTTTTTAATCATGCAAAGAGTGCCTCATATCATACTTACGGCTGACAAACATCATTGATGTTACGGTATACCCGGTCTATTTTTGGGCCAATTAATTATTATCCGACCCTCAGCATGTTAAAAATAACGGAACATCCTATCCTTGATATCGAAAAACGCGAAACCCATTCATTTTCGTTTGAAGGGCAACAAGTTACCGGAGATATTGGCTTAACCATCGCAGCTGCACTGCACCAGGCAGGCTATCCTGTTCACAGTCACAGCCTAAGCGGAAGAAACCGCAGTCTTGAATGCGGCATTGGTAAATGCGGAGCCTGCGAAATGCTGGTTGACGGGAAAGTCAGGCGAATCTGTATCACCCGGATCGACGGTGTTAATGAGGTAGCCGAGGTTCCGAAGGATTACCGGCCGGATCCGACACCCGTGGATAAAACCACCCCGACAAAAGTTTACCGAACCAGCGTTACCATTATCGGAGCCGGACCGGCAGGACTGGCCACACGAGAAATACTTTATAAACACGGGATCGATAATCTCGTAATCGATAATAACGACAGGATCGGCGGCCAGTTTCTGATGCAAACCCATCAGTTCTTCTTTTTTGAAAAGGAGAAGAAGTTTGGCGGGATGCGCGGATTCGATATTGCAAAAACCCTCGCAGGCGAGAACCTCGATGGGATTTTCCTGGATTCGACCGTTTGGGATATTCTGGAAGGCAAACGTCTTGCCATTAAAAATATCAGTACACAGGAAATCTATTATGTTGATACCGAGTATCTGGTGATTGCAACGGGTGCTGTGCCCTTTATGCCTGCTTTTGAGAATGATGATGTTCCTGGTGTTTATACTGCCGCTGTGGTGCAGAAAATGATGAACACGGAATTTACACTGCTGGGTAAAAACATCCTGACCGTTGGTGCCGGTAATATCGGATATCTCACCTCCTATCAGCTCATGCAGGCAGGAGCTACCGTAAAGGCCATCGTTGAGGCCATGCCAAATGAAGGCGGCTTTCCGGTTCAGGCCAACCGCGTAAGGCGATTGGGGATTCCTGTTATACTGAATCACCTGCTCATCAAAGCAATACCCAATGAGGACCGTACCGGAATTATCGGAGCGGTAATTGCTGAATCCAAAAATTTTGAACCGATTCCCGGAACCGAGAAAATCATTGAAGGAATCGATGCCATAAATATCTGCACCGGCCTGGTTTCGGATGATCAGCTGCTGATCAAGGGAAAAGAGGTTTTTGGCA
Source organism: uncultured Bacteroidota bacterium (assembly GCA_942493265.1). Classification (GTDB taxonomy): domain Bacteria; phylum Bacteroidota; class Bacteroidia; order Bacteroidales; family UBA12481; genus UBA12481. Next base: position 3,013,848 of record OW818688.1, on the reverse strand, counting down.
GAAAAGTATTCGGTGCCGGAGATGCCATCCGTATTGGTGAGGGTACCAGCGCCGTTCTCAGAGGAAAGCAGGTTGCCTATGAACTACTTGATGACATGGGCGAACGGTTTAATTATGATGAGTTTTTAAGCATTTCCAAAGAATACATCGACAGCCAGCAGCATCCGGTAAGAGTTATTGAAAAGCCCGACCTGCCAGATTCGGCAAGGATGAACGCAAAGGGTTTTGTGCAGATTGACTGCTTATATGGTTTTGCGTGCAATCCCTGCGAATTTGCCTGCCCGCATGGAGCAATAACAAAAACCTCAACCAGCACGGTACCGGAAATTGATTTTGAGAAATGCATCGGTTGCATGGATTGTGTGTACCAGTGTCCGGGCCTGGCAATTTTCGGATATAACCTAAAAAAAGACTGGCTCTTTCTGCCGATCGAGTATGTTGCAGAAGCTGGCGCAGAGGTATACCTGGTCGATAACAATGGAAAAAAACTGGGCACAGGCACCATCGACAAGATTCTTAAAAAACCAAATAAAACGGATATCGCACGGGTTCGCTCACTGGATATCCATGGTGAGGACCTGGTTAATGTCAGAGGATTCATCGTTAAGGAAAAATTCCCTGAACCGGTTTCCATCCGTTCAGTTGAAATGAAAGTTGAGAATCCGGTTTATGTATGTCATTGTGATGATGTTACCTACGACGAGATACTAAAAACCATCGGAGACCGCAAATTTATTTCGGTAGATGAAATCAAGCATACTACCCGTCTGGGGATGGGTGCATGCCGTGGTAAGCGCTGCATTAAAAGGTTGAAAACAGCCTTATACAGCAGCGGCATTCAGATTGTGGGAGATGCAACTCCAAGGGGCCCATTGTCCAACCAGATTGAAATGGGAGAATTATACCCTAAAGCCATTCCCGAGCAGATCACGATTGTTGATCACAAAAGGCAGCCGAAAATCATGAAGGTGCCTTCGCTGGTCGCTGGAGGGGGTATGGGGGGATCCGCACTGTTCCGCTATCTCGCCGAAGCCGGACAAAAACCTGTACTGATCAATTTTGGACGTGGTGCTTCCTGGAGGAATATTGCCGGTGGACGACCCAATTTCAGCGTCCCTGAACTCTCCGACATAGCACGTCACAACCTTGAATTGTTTAAGGAGTTGCAACAAATCAAAAACATCGATTTCCGCCAGATCGACTATGTGACATTTGCGCATGATGACAATATGTATGAGGCTCTGGAACTTTCCAAAGCCTGGTCGGATGCCGAAATGATCGGACCGAAAGACTATCAGTCCAGGATATCGCCGTTTATCAACCCAAATCTGGCGAAAGATTATCAGGCAGCCCTGATCACCCATGATTGCTGGCAGGCTACTCCGGGAAGGGTTATTGACCTGGTCAGAACGCTGGGTATCCAAAGCGGGGGTACCATCCTCGAGGATTGTAAGCTCATCAACGCCTATAAGGATGGTAGTGAATATGTCATCCTGGTTCAGAATCACGCAAAGGAGTACATTGAGATTCACACTCCGGTTTTCATCAATGCGATGGGTCCGGAAGGACATAAAACCGCACGAACAATGGGAATTGAAACCGGCATGTATGCCGTTAAACATCAGGCATTTATTACAAGAAGGCTACCTATGCTCGGAGTCAATGGGGCTCCACTTCCCATGGTTATCGACCGCCGGCACTATAAAGGGTTTACTGCCGTTTATGGTCAGCAGTTAGGTGAAACCGGACAGGTTATCGGCTGCGCCTCGCCGGGTACGGATGCCCAGGAAGCGGAAAAAAACCTTAAAATAAACTCCCAGGACTTCCTTGAAATTGCTTCAGAAGTGTTTGTCAACTGGATACCGGAATTGTCGTCAGTTGGTTTTCAAGCTGTATGGGCAGGCTATTATGTTGAGCCACGCATGATCCTCGATACTGAACTGGGCTTGTTCCTTGGACTCAGAGGCCAGGGCTTCATGCTGGGACAGTATCTGGCCAAGATGTATGTTGACAGCCTTACCGGACGCCCGGTTCCGGGCTACTTCAAACAGCTTTCGATGAATGGTGACGGACTTCTTGAAAAAGCGTTTAAGTAATCTTTAAACATTTTCCTGACCGGGTTGTTTGAGTAAGACAAATTAACCTGTCATGAAAAAAAGAGAATTCCTGAAATCATCACTATTGCTCGGCGCCCTTTTAGTTGCCGGGTTTACTCAGAGCAGCAACGGTAAAGACCTGTCAGGGAAATTTACCCAGGTACCGCTTCCATACGCATATAATGCGCTTGAGCCGAACATAGATGCCCGAACCATGGAGATCCATTACACGAAGCATCATGCAGCCTACACGAACAATCTTAACAACCTGATTGCCGGTACTGAGGCTGAAAACCTTGATATTGAGCAAATCATGGCTCAAATATCGAAATATCCGGCAGGGGTTCGCAATAATGGCGGAGGGTTCTATAATCATAATCTTTTCTGGATGGTCATGTCACCAACCGGTGGTGGAAAACCAACCGGTAATCTGCTCAAAGCCATTGAAAAAGATTTCGGATCCTTTGAAGCCATGAAAGAGAAATTTTCTGCCGCTGCAGCCTCCCGATTCGGATCAGGCTGGGCCTGGCTGGTTTTATCGGAAGGAAAACTGGTTATTTCTTCCACACCAAATCAGGATAATCCGCTGATGGATATTGCTGAAGTAAAAGGGTTTCCGATCCTCACCCTGGATGTTTGGGAACATGCCTATTATCTGAATTATCAGAACCGAAGGGCGGACTATATAGCCGCATTCTGGAATGTCGTCAATTGGGAAGCAGTAGCTAAAAACCTCGAAAAGGGTAAAAAATAGTTCTTGGCTTTTGGGCATAAAAAAAAAGGCGGTTGGGAGCCGCCTTTTTTACCAACAACACCTTTCATGTCCCCACAATCAAGAACCACCTTACAGATAAGAAGAAGTTTGAGAAAAAATAAATTATTGCAACTAAGCCTTTAATCCCTTTATCTAATCCCTTATATTTTTTCTTTGCTCTTCCCCATCTAACTTTTGCTTTATAAAGGTACGACGGTAAAACAAAATCAACAAATCTTTTACGGTAATTCTGTAGGTGTTTTATTAACACTTGTCAAAAACTATTTTAACTAATTGTTTTTCCAGCACTTACAAAACATGTCCTACAGCAGTTTATTTCGGATCAGTATACTGTCAAGACTGCGCTTCGGAACATGATGTGTTTGATTCTCATCGCGCCAATAACGGATTTCACCGTTAATGACAGGATCAATAACTACTTTTTCAACTGGTTTACCCATCGCCAAAACCAGCAGAATTTCAAGAGACTCAGGAATTTCAAACAAGCTTCGTATTTCCTCCCTGCGAATGGAAGCGATCATGCAGCCACCCAATCCCTTTTCCACTGCACCCAATAAGATGGTCTGAGCACAGATTCCCAGATCGATTTCGAACTTTGTTCCCAATTGGGTATCACCCGCAATAATAATATAGGCCGTCGGACGTTCACCGGCTTGCGGTCCGTGCCAATCCTTCAGATATCCAGCCCAGTCCAGACAAGGGAACAGCTTATCGCACTCATCAGGAAGATTAACAGGTATGAATTTAAGGGCCTGCTGATTGCGGCTGGAAGGGGAAATCCTCGCCAATTCAACCAGGTGCTCTAAAGTTTCCGCCGGTACCACCGTCAACCCGTCGAACCTGCGATAACTGCGGTTTTTTAGGACTAAATCAATTAACATATCTTGTTTAGGATTTATATATTTGTCATCAATACAAATCTCGACTAAAATGAACCCTGAAGAATTACTGGCAAAGATCGCAAAATGCGTTGAAAGAGGAAAAGTAAACAAAACATCCCCGTATCCCCCCGATTTGAAAGAACAGGATGGTGCCGATGAGCTTAGTGCCCAGGCATTACTGGCAGGTATTCCTGCTGATCAGGTTCTCAGCAACGGTCTGGTCCCAGGTATGCAGATTGTTGGCGTTAAATTTCGCGAGAATAAAGTTTTTGTACCCGAAGTGCTTATGGCCGCAAAAGCAATGAGTGCCGGTATGAAACATCTTAAGCCCTATTTCACCTCAGGGGCAGTCAAAAGAAAAGGAGTTTTTATTATCGGCACCGTGATGGGTGACCTGCATGATATCGGAAAAAACCTGTTGGGAATGATTGTTGAAGGTGCTGGATGGCAGGTTGTTGACCTGGGCATCGATGTTCCTGCAGCAAAATTCATCGCTGCTATTGACGAGCATCCGGGTGCATTTGTCGGACTTAGCTGCCTTCTCACCACCACCATGCTGAATATGGAAAAAATCGTTGCAGAGGTAAAATCAGTTCGACCGGATACAAAAATACTGATCGGTGGAGCTCCGGTTACAGATGATTTCCGAAAAAGGATTGGTGCCGACTGGTATTCTCCGGATCCGCAGGGTGCCGTTGAGTTCCTGAATAAAATCGGTTAACATGCCGCTCACTCCCCGGGAAAATCTTATCCGCGCCGCGCGCAGACAGGGATTTGAATGGATTCCGGTTGATATCCAGTTATGTGATTCTCAGATTGATTCCTTCCGCAAAAAATTCGGCGATGTCGATTATTTTGATTGGTTCGGTGTTGATTTCCGTTGGGTAACACTTACCGAACATCCCGGATATCAGAACGGCCAAGATCTTTATCTGCGGGAAACACTTCCTGTAGATACAGAAATCGACGTGACCGGTGTAGGGCACTCCAAAGGCTCTGCGGCTGCCTGGCATATGACTCGCATGCACCATCCCCTCCAGGGTAGCGAATCAGTTGACGAAATAGCAGGGTATCCTTTACCTGTATTCAGCAGAATTGAAAATCAACCCCTTTTCAACCAGGTGGATTCCCTCCACCAAAAGGGACTCGCAGCCATGGGATTTATGCAAATGACCATTTGGGAAGCAGCATGGTATATCCGCTCAATGCCGGATCTTCTGATGGACATGATGCTCGGGGATGAAAAAGCAACCATTCTGCTGGATAAAATAACTGACTATGCGGTAAAAAGAGCCGAACTCTATGCCGAGGCTGGTGTTGATATCCTGTCGCTGGGGGATGATGTTGGCATGCAGAGCGGTCCACTCATGAGTGTTGAGCTATGGGAAGAATGGATCAAGCCGCGACTTAAAAGAGTGATTGATGCAGCCCGCGAATTCAACCCGGATATTCTGGTATTCTACCATTCTTGCGGCGATGCTACGGCATTTATTGAAGGCCTGATCGATTGCGGCGTCGATATTCTGAACCCCATACAACCGGAATGCATGGATTTTAATCAGGTTCATGAAACATATGGTGACCGGCTATCCTTCTGGGGTACGCTGGGAACCCAACAATTGCTGCCGTTTGGAACTCCTGAACAAGTCAGGGAAGTTACCCTGGAAAGAATCCGCATATGCGGCAATAAGGGCGGTCTCATTATCGGTCCTACCCACCTGGTCGAACCTGAAGTTCCTTTTGAAAATCTGGCGGCTATGAAAAATGCTGTCCTTGAACTGTATCCAAGAATTTGATTATGAACGGTAAAGAACTCGTGTTGCATGCCCTTAAGGGCGGTCGGTGCCCGGTAATTCCATGGGTTCCTTTTGTTGGGGTACACGGCGGTTATCTGATCGGAAAAAATGCAAATGACTATCTTCATTCTGCAAGTCTGATGGTTGAGGGAATCAGTAAAGCTATTGAATTGTATCATCCCGATGGAATCCCTGTTTGTTTCGATCTTCAGATCGAAGCTGAAGCACTTGGATGCCAATTGGGCTGGGCCGATGAAAATCCGCCGGCAGTTCTCTCCCACCCCCTCGCTGGCAAGCTGAACCTGAGCCAACTCAAAGCTCTCTCACCCGATCAGGGGAGGATTCCTGATGTGTTGACTGCAACGCGCGAACTCAGAAAAAAATATCCTGATATCGCGCTGTATGGACTGGTTACCGGACCATTTACCTTAGGATTGCACCTGCTGGGTACGGAGATCTTCATGAAAATGTTTGAAGATCCCGCAGCTATTAACAAGCTCCTGGAATTCACCGCGAAAGTAACCAAATCAATGTCAAGATATTATCTTGATGCCGGATGTGATATTATAGCAGTGGTTGATCCTATGACCTCTCAGATCGGTCCGGATCAGTTTACCGAGTTCATCCATAAACCGGTAAAATCGGTTTTTGATGATATCCGAAAACAGGGTAAATACAGCTCCTTCTTCGTTTGCGGGCATGCCCAGCAAAATATCGAAGTGATGTGCAAAACAGGTCCGGATAATATTTCTATTGATGAAAATATCCCGCTTGATTATGTCAGGAAAATTTGCAGCAGCCACGGAATCAGCTTTGGAGGCAACCTCCAGCTAACCCTGGTTATGCTCATGGGAAGCCCTGAAGATTGTCAGAAAAATGCCGTCGACTGCATGGATATCGCCGGAGACACCGGATTTATCCTGGCCCCGGGATGCGATCTTCCGATGAAAACACCCATCGAAAACCTCCTTGCCGTGAGCAGGGTTGTCAGGGATAATTATCAGCAGGATGTGATCCGTACACTGGAACATAAACCAGGTAAAACCAAAATGATGAACATGGATGAGTACGGAAAGAGCGACCGCGTCATTGTGGATATCATTACCCTGGACTCTGAATCGTGCGCTCCGTGTCAATATATGGTGGAAGCGGTGAAAGAAGTGTCGCCGCACTTTGAGGGATTGGTGGAATGGCGCGAACATTCAATCAAGAATCTCGAAGGGGTCACCTTTATGTCATCCCTTTTTGTTAAAAATATTCCTACCATCTGCATCGATGGGAAAATCACTTTTGTTTCGCAGATCCCACCCCGTAATGAGTTGATCCGGGCGATCCAGAACAGAATCAATGAAAAGCTAAAGATTCGTCTACGGGTAAAACAGGGTGAAATACTTCTGCTGGGAAAATCACCGGAAGAGATTGCCCCGTTGCGCGAAAAAACCCGTCAGGCAATTGCAGAACTGGGGGTCACCATCGAGGTAAGGGAAGAAACTGATCCCGAAATCATTCAATCACTGGGCGTTACTCAAACACCTGCCCTGATCTCGGTGAAATATAAAATCCGAAGCGAAGCCGGTCAGCCCGGCACTGATGTCATAAAAGAATGGATCAAGGAAATCATCTGAAAAAAACTCCCTTTATCCTGGTCACCGGTTTTCTCGGCAGCGGAAAAACTTCGCTGTTACTGGATCTGGTGAGGAAATACTCCAACCGGATGAGGATCGCTATTGTCCAGAACGAATTTTCACCGGGACACGTGGATGGTTTCACATTAAAACAATCAGATAAGCCTTTTGAACTGCTTGAAATAAACAACGGCAGCGTTTTCTGCGCCTGTCTGTTGGGTGATTTTATCACCCGCCTGGCACCCTTTATTGAAAAGCATCACCCCGGACTGATACTGCTGGAAGCCTCAGGACTGGCCGATCCGGTGTCACTCGGACAAGTTCTGCAGGCTCCTGAATTATCCGACAAGATATATCTGGCGGGTTCCTGGTGCCTGGTGGATGCTCTGAATTTTCATCGGATTATTGCGGCCGTTTCGCGTGCGCGTCATCAGGTAAGGATCGCCGACATTGTCTGGATCAATAAAACCGACCTCATCAACCACACGGACGATATCCGCGAAAAAATCCTGGAGCTTAACCCGTTCGCCAGAATCATTGAAACCACATTCGGCTCTACCGACTCTTTTGACATTACCGAACTGACAACGGAGGTGTGCCTCCCCTGCGAAAGCGGCGATCCTGTTGCTGAATCTTCTATGTCGCCTGCCTCTGAAGGCCGCCCTTCCTTGGGTAGTTGCGTGGTGCGATCCACACGATATTTTCATGAAACCCTGGTTCGGGAATTTATCGCTGAACATTCGCTGCATCTTCATCGCATAAAAGGCTATATTCGTATCGATGAATCTGATACGATGGCCATTCAAACGGTGTTTACTGATATTTCCATCAAAATAATAAGCGGCTATGATGGTCCGTGCGAATTAATCGCCATCGGTCCTGACCTGAATAACCGGGAATTCTCGAAACAGCTCTTATCCCTGCAGAAAAAATGAAAACAAAACTGACTGAACGGCTTAAAAATGGCGAGATCATCATATCCGACGGCGCACTGGGCACCATGCTGCAGGCAGCCGGCATTCAACCCGGTATTTGTCCGGAAACCTGGAACCTGGAATACCCCGAAAGGATCGAAGCGATTGCCCGGGCTTATGCCGAGGCCGGATCTGAAGCTGTTGAAACCAATACATTCGGAGCCAACAAATTCAAACTGAGCCACTATGGCCTCCAGAACAAGGTAACCGAAATCAACCGTGAAGCAGTTAAAATCTGCCGCCGTGCAATCGGTCCCGACCGGATAGTGCTCGGATCTGTCGGGCCAACCGGTATTCTCCTGATGATGGGAGAAGTGAGTGAAGAAGAATTGTATGAGGCATTCAGGGAACAATGCGTTGCCCTGGCAGAAGCCGGAGCCGATGTTATCTGCATCGAAACCATGACTGCACTCGACGAGGCAACGCTGGCTATAAGGGCAGCAAAAGAAAACACCAATCTGGAGGTTATCTGCGCCATGACATTCGATAAAACCATTCAGGGCGATTTCCGCACGATGATGGGCGTATCACCGGAGGAGATGACCCATGCGCTCAAAGCCGCCGGAGCGGATATCATCGGTACCAATTGTGGCAATGGCATGGAAAACATGATCCCGATTGTTGAGGAGATTCGCCGCACGGACTCCGGAATACCCATTCTGGTTCATGCGAACGCCGGAAAACCACACTACCATGACGGCAAAAACATTTTCGACGAAACTCCTGAAATCACCGCATCATACATACCCGGCCTGATCAAGGCTGGAGCCGCCTGTATCGGTGGCTGCTGCGGAACAACCCCCGAACACATCAGAAAGATCGCAGAAGTGCATAGGGGTACCTGATAACCCATTGAAACCAGGAGCGACATATTCAAACTCTTTTAAAACCTATGATTATGCAACTAAAAAGATTGCTTTTCGGTTTTGCCCTTTTGACAATTACCTCACTCTCGCATGCCCAGATTGGTCTGGATGCCCTGATGCGACTCGATTTACTGCCGCAGATAAAAACACAGGTCCATTCAGGGATGTTCTCCAGCTATGACCGGTCCGGAGGAAACGACGACGGATTCAGCGGAAAATATTCATTTATCCGTAAGGAAGGGGATGATATGGTGATCGCTGAAATGGATGGCCCCGGAGCCATCTACCGGATACATATGCCCGGTCCGCAGGACGGAATCATCGAATTTTATTTTGATGGTGAAAAAACGCCGCGGATAAGCATGAAAATCACCGAAATGGTTGATGGCAAACACTCTCCCTTCCTCGCTCCGCTTGTTGGTTCAGGTGTTGGCGGCAGATATATCTATGTTCCCCTGACTTATCAGCATTCCTGCAAAGTGATAGTAAAAGCACCCATTTTTTGCTTTTACGACCTCAATTATGCCACCTATCCGAAAAATACCGTTGTAGCAACTTTCCAGAATCCGCCAAGTGCCGAATGGATGGAGAAGATAGCAAGAATCAGCAAGATACTCAATGCATCAGGTACCAATATCTCGGAATATCTGGTTGATGAAGGCACGACCATTGAAACCCGCAAGGTTTCCAAAACCCTGGTGCCCGGACAAGCCACCGAGTTGTTCAGGAGTAATAAGCCCGGAAGGATTGCCGGACTCAGGCTATCTCCTGCCAAACTGTTTGCCGGCAAGGAACGCGACATCGTGATCAATATGTATTGGGATAATGATCCTAAACCGGCAGTATCATGCCCGGTCGGCGATTTCTTCGGATACAGTTTTGGTGAACCAGCTACAAAATCTCTTTTTTCAGGCACCTCAGGTGAGATGAATTATATGTATCTGCCGATGCCTTTCGGCAAATCAGCGAGGATAGAACTGGTTTCAGACAATAAAACTTCAACCTCCGTCCAGGTTCAGGCCGAAATAGATTTCACCGGACAGGGGATGCGCCCCGATGAAGGTCATTTCTATGCTTATTGGCACCGTGAAGATCCCTGCACAATGGGAAAACCATACACATTCCTGAAAACTGATGGAACCGGTCATGTGATCGGGGTCTTTTTGCAGGCCCAGGGGAAAGATCCCGGCGGAACTCCCTTTTTCGAAGGAGATGATGTGGTAACCCTTGACGGACAAATGACCATTCATGGCACCGGATCCGAAGATGGTTTCAACGGTGGCTGGTATGATGTACCCGCACGATGGGAAGAAAGGGCATCATTTCCCCTGAGCGGCTGCCTCGACTACAAAAAATACCTCGGACGAACCGGCGGTTACCGCTGGATGATTCCCGATGCATACGTTTTTAACCACAGTATTGATTATACTATCGAGCACGGTCCGGAAGGAAACCTCGTAAACACAGATTATACCAGTGTTACCTTTCTCTATTCTTCCGTAAGGCCATCTGCCGACTTTTCCCTCCCGGATATAAATTTGCGAAAAATAGCAGATCCCGATAAAATTGTGTTTGTTCCCGGCTGGAATGTTCCGATACATTCCTCCCCCCTGAGCAACGGAATTATTGAGAAAAAAGGCGAAAAGCTCGGAACTGGCTGGGTTAGGTATTTTTCATTGAAAACTTCAGGCCCGGATGAATTCGGACCCCATCACGTTTCATTTATTTTCGATATTCCGGCCAATGGCAAATACCGTGTAAGCCTGAAAGCAGTAACTGGCCCCGATCAGGGTATCGTTCAGATGTTTCGTCACGACAGCCCATTGGGTGAACCCATTGACCTTTATTCGGCAGAAATGAAAATGAGCACATCATTGGTTCTGGGAACAGTGGATCTCTCAGAAGGCAATAACGTGCTCTATTTTAAACTTATTGGAAAGAATTCACATTCAGGCGGACTGAACATGAAGTTAGTGGAACTGATATTTGAACGGACAGAGTAATTTATCCGGCCGTTACGTTTTTGGTTCCTATCCTCTGAACCGCTTTTCAACTTCAGCCCAGTTCACCAGATTCCAGAATGCCGCAATATAATCCGGCCTCCGGTTCTGATAATTCAGGTAGTATGCGTGTTCCCATACATCAAGGGCAAGAACAGGTACTCCCTTGACTTCGGCAATATCCATCAGCGGATTATCCTGATTTGGTGTGGAGGAAACTACCAGTTTTCCCTCTGTTCTAACCAGCCAGGCCCACCCTGATCCAAATCGGGTTGTTGCTGCAGTTGAGAATTTTTCTTTGAATGCCTCGAAAGATCCGAAATCGATTTCAATCGACTTTAGTAAATCCCCTGATGGTTTCCCGCCTCCATTTGGGGACATCACCGTCCAGAAAAGATTGTGGTTGTAAAATCCGCCACCATTATTCCGAACCCCGACAGCGAAAGTTGAAACTTTGGCCAGAATCTCTTCAATGCTCAGGTTTTCAGCAGTTGTTCCTTCAACCAGGTTATTAAGATTATTGGTGTAGGCTGCATGATGTTTGGTGTGATGGATTTCCATGGTACGGGCATCAACATATGGCTCCAGCGCATCATAGGAATAAGGCAAATCGGGCAATTTAAATGGCATGATATTATCTCCTTAAAATTTGTTACTTAGATACATTCTAAATAACAAAGCGGGAGATCATTTTGTTTAACCTTCGGGTAAACAATTTTCTTTCGCTACCGGTCAAGCGTCCGATTTAATACTGTTTCCCCTCGCTCTGACCGATTCATAATAGCGGCCAAGAAAATCATACAGCACTAATTCCTGCATCCGGTGCCGCGTACGAAAGGCTCGATTCAGGCTTATATGTATCAGGTCGGGCAGTAAATTGGACTCCAATAATTCAGTCTGGCTGCGAAAGGTTCCGCGGAGCTTTGCAAAAATCACTTTTGATTTAGCCGAACGATCAATAATATTTGGGTCCGAGCCGGTCGTTCCGATACCTATCACCGGAATCAATTCGAAGGCCATTTTCCGGTACTTGTCATCCAACTGCATCTGCATCCTTCGGCTCATGCCGAACAAATTTGCAGCAGAATTCTTTAACCGCTTAAGGATGATTACCTTATCATCATTATTAGCTCCGAAATCGGTCAGAAAAACATCCACTGACCGCATGGCGTTTTTCCAGATATCCGGATTATCAATCCCGGCATGTCTATGTATCTCATCGAGCCAAAAGAGAGAATCTAACTCAAACCAGGCTTCAACAACCGACATTCTATTCAATCCATACCGTTCATATTCCGGCTCATAGGTACACACCTCAATTTTCCAGATGAGATCCTCCTCGAGCAGTTCCTGGCAGGTAGACTGAATTCCGTGCAGCAAAATTCCTGATTGTACCGGGTCATCTAAAAGAAACCTGAGCCGCAGATGATAACCGGGATCCAGATAGTGGATAAAATGGAACTGCTCCACCATCCTATTCTTTTTCCATTCCGACAGTTGAGCCCGGAGCCTGTTTATCAGCCACTCTTCAAGTGCCTGAGGTCCGCCATATATCTTAATGTAGAGCCACTTGCTTCCGGGCGGATATTTATTTGGATGCATTTTCATGTTTTCCTGTAACAAAATATGAACTGGTTGGCATGTGATCCATCCGGACTTTTTACCGGTGTTCCGGCTGACAGGTAGAATGGCCTCACCTTGATGGAGGTGAGCTTTCCAACAGTATCCCAAAGGGCCAAAACCAGGCTGGCATTGGTCCAATTGAAATATAGCTCCTGATCTGAAGAAATCCACAGCATTTCATCCGGCATATGCCGGCTATTTTTCCAGTTGATCACCTCCTGCAATTCCAGATCATTTCGGCCGGAATGAATCCATCTGGTTAACTCTTCACAACGGATCAACCATACAGGATGCGACAGAATGAGATTTTTAAAACGGATTCCCGGAATAAACGCTGCCCTCAGAGCTGAGTCACTCCAGTCAGGCTGATAGGAGCGGTTATAATCCTGCAGATGAATTCGATGTAGAAATTTATATACAGCCAGGTTTCCGAGCTGGTGATTATAGGCATTGGACATGAATGGGCGGATTTGCCTGCCAGATTTTGCTGAAGTGAGAATCACCTCATGGTTTTCGACTGAAACCATTATATCAGTCACAGGAATTTGCCGATCCCGGCTTTTATCTGATCTCGCAAGGTAGGGTATCTCATATTCCAGAAAAGCAGGACGCTGCAAAACATTACCGGTTCGATCCTCGGGAAGGTGCACTACTTCAGCACACAGAGCCTCCGGGAAGAATGCGGTTTCATCCTTGATAAGCTCATTAATCCATACACGGGTGCCATCCTGATCAGCAAAACCAAAGCGGCCGAGCAGGTAAGAAGGATTTCCGGATGATCCCAGAACGAAATGAATATTCAATTCACCCGGAATATCCGGTTCAAAAAATTCAACCATGGCCATCATCTGATTTGGCCAGGAACCCTCATGGATTCCAATAGATTGTAAATCTGATGATTCCAGATCGATATATTGCCGCTCATCTTTTGCAGCTTCATTGAATTTCCCTGAAAGCCAGGCATTTCCGGAATTTTCCTGAACATTTACAGATCCAAAAGAGGGTCCCCAGCGAAGATCATCAATCCAGGGAACCGGATCTGTCCAGTAACCTTCAACAGAACCCTCTAGCCCAATGCCGGTTTCAGGATCCAGTACTTTAACGAGTTGCACTTTGCGGCTATCATAACGGGTTGAGAATGCCTCCCTGAAACCTTTCATCAAATCCATGCGGGATACTGGTGACAATGCCTTTAATATCCTCAATCCCAATAAGATTCTATTTGTGAGCTGGTTATCAATGATCATAGCTCTACTGCTCAATTTCATATCCACCTGAACCAGATGGTTACGGTTTACAGGCACCGGAATTGCGGCTAATATCGGATCAAGCAGGGGAAAACTGGTGTGTACGTCTGAGGGTTTGTTCATCCGGGAAAAAGTATCCCGTAATGCGACCAATGATTGTACAACCTCATGATTTTTACCATGAAAGGTAAGCTGGGAAAGCAAACACTCCAGGTATTCCGGACCACAAATCACCGGTTCCAGACCACTGACAATAACCTGCGAATCAACCAGCGAATCCACAAAGTCATGAACTTCCTGTTTATCCCATCCCTCCATGATCAGAAAATTCCTGATTTCGGGCAGGCTCTTTCCAGCTGTGCAAAATTCCAGAATTTTTCTGATTACCCCGTTATCGTCGATGGTTACTATATCATATTGCTTGCCCGGCTTTCCCTCGGGAATCCTGACTTCCACATAATGCCATCTGGATCCGACACAATAAAGAGTTGAATTGGCAGTAAAAATAAGCTTCTCCCTGATGTCTGCATCTGATTCCAATAGTCTTGCTATCCGCATCAGATACTCCATATCAGGTCGTGCATGAATTTGATGATCTCTTTTATCGCCTAGCATCACTGCGGTTTCATCTCCGATTTGTCCGGTTGTAAATCCTGCAAAAGTTCCAAATGGGGTACATCGTGATGCAAACCGGCAGAGGTAGCGCAGAAAGGAAAACATAACACCGTTGTCGGGAGCGGATGTTTTGGAGGGATTGAATTCCTGGTCTAGCCGGAGAGAGAACTCATAACTGCCCAATAAAAGCCCTTCGCGAATCACTTCATCTTTCCACAATTCTTTAAGCCAGTGATAAAGCTTTTGGGGAGAATCAGGTATGGTCGCTAAAAATCCTACAGGCAACAAGGGTGCCCTGAGCATAAAATGTTCATAAGGATCAAAGGTGATGCGTTTGCCCATCCGATATCCTTATATCACAAAATAATCTTCAGGAACATCATTGATTAATCCCGCAGCTATCGATTTATCAATTAGGATTTTGATTGCCCTTTTGCCTACTTCACCCAGCTCAACACTGTACTCATTTACAAAAGCATTTAAATGTGCATCCAATACTTCCTGGTCCATCAACTGGGCAAACTGGCGCATGTATGCAACCGTCCCCTGTGGGTTATTCATGGCATATTCCAGACTTTTTCGTACCAGCCTGTTTACCTTTACAGCCACATCCTGAGGTAACCTCCTGTGAACCATAATCCCGCCTAACGGTATCGGCGAATGTGATTCCTCTTCCCAGAACTGCCCGAGGTCGCGCAGTAATACCAAACCTTTTTTCCCGTAAGTGAAGCGGTTCTCATGTATCAGAACTCCTGCATCTGTAATTCCATCCAGCACTGCCTGTTCGATATCTGAAAAAACAAAAATTTTCTTTTCCTTGATATTCGGGTATGCCAGTCGTAAAAGAAGATTAGCAGTGGTATATTCCCCTGGGATAGCAACAGTCAGACTGAAGAACCTTGGATCCAGACATTGATTCCGGGCTACCAGAACCGGTCCGCTGCCTTTGCCTAGCGCACTTCCGGAATCGAGTATGCGATAACTTTTCCATACATGCAGCCAGGCATTGTAGGAGATTTTTGTTACATCAAGCTCACCCTTAAAAGCTAAAAGATTGAGATCCTCAACATCGGTGAGGAACGGAACAAACTCAATACCCTCATTATCGATTTTGCCATTGACGAGAGCATCGAAAATAAAGGTATCATTCGGACAAGTGCTATAGCCTAAGCTTAATTTCATAAAAGGTTTAATATTACATGGGTTAAAGCCCCAATGGCTTCTTCAGTTTTCCAGCTGTGCCGGTCGCGGATTCCTGTATAATTTGAGATAGCCCGTATCTGGACCACCGGAATATCCTCCATCCTGCAAACATAAAACACTGCCGCTCCTTCCATACTTTCTATTTGCGGGTTAAATTTCTCCGTCAGGCGCGCTTTTCTTTCCGGACCTGCAGTAACGAGATCTACCGTAATTGCACTGACCGGCTGCAGTTTGAGCGACTTATCCTCCGGAACTTCAATCCATCCGTTCCGAAATGGCTTTTCATCCGGTTTCCAAAGGTTTTCATGAAAGATCCATCTGAAAACGCCTCCATGGTCGATCCCCAAATCGACAAACGTATCACGAATAACCTGCACTACTTCAACAGGTTGCAGCGATAACAAATAACTGCCGGCAATACCGCCATGAATGACTCTTTCATAATGACATAACGAAAGATGCCTGGTCAGGTTGTACATAACGGGAACCGTTGCAATACCTGCAATCAATAATTTCCAGCCACTATCCGTTTTCTCATAGAGCAATGGGTCGTTCGTCGGCGTAAATCCGGCGGTAGAAATAAGGGGGGCAGCTTCAGCCAGCGTAGGAATAACAATCAATTGACTCATGTGCAGATCAGGAATGATGCCCGAAGTTAATCTTTCTGAACAAAAATTGTTCTTTCTTTGTACTAACATTCAATCAAAAATTCGCAAAATGGAATTTAACCTGTACGAAAACAATGGTAATGGTTACCAGAAGATCGAAAGGTATGATGATGAGCGGACAGAAGAGCTGTCGGTGCATTACGCACGAATCCTTGATCTTCTGGGCGAAGATTCCAAACGTGAAGGTTTGCTGAAAACTCCGTTACGGGTTGCGAAAGCCATGCAGTTTTTCACTCACGGATACAAGCTGGATCCTGTGGAAATGCTTAAATCCGCTACCTTTCATGAGGATTACAGGCAAATGGTTCTGGTCAAAAATATTGAGTTATACAGTATGTGCGAGCATCACCTGCTTCCGTTTTTTGGAAAGGCACATGTGGCATATATCCCCAATGGCCATGTAACCGGACTGAGCAAAATTGCCCGTGTGGTGGATGCCTATGCCAGACGCCTGCAGGTTCAGGAGCGTCTGACCACCCAAATCCGCGATTGCATTCAGGATACCTTACAGCCGCTCGGTGTAGCCGTTGTAATCGAAGCTCAGCATATGTGCATGCAGATGCGTGGTATTCAGAAACAAAACTCGGTAACCACTACTTCTGATTTCACCGGAGCTTTTCTTCGGACTGCCACCCGCGAAGAATTTATCCACCTGATAACCGCACGTCTCCATTAAAAACACAATATGAAGAAAGCTTATGTTTTTCCCGGCCAGGGAGCACAGTTTCCCGGTATGGGAAAGGATCTGTATGATCAATCTGAAATAGCCCGGGAGCTTTTTAAGAAAGCAGATGAAATTCTTGGATTCGGGATTACCGATATCATGTTCAACGGTACTGACGAAGACCTTCGTCAAACCAGGGTAACCCAGCCGGCAATCTTTCTGCATTCGGTTATTCTGGCCAAAGTGATGGGCGACAGGTTTCAGCCCGACATGGTGGCCGGACACAGTCTGGGTGAGTTTTCCGCCCTAACAGCTGCCGGAGCTTTGAGTTTTGAAGATGGGTTGGCGCTGGTCTCCAAAAGAGCCTTAGCCATGCAGAAAGCATGCGAAATGAATCCGTCGACTATGGCTGCCATATTAGGCGCCGAAAATGAATTGGTTGAAAAAGTATGCGCTGAGATCGATGAGGTGGTGGTACCGGCTAATTACAATACGATTGGCCAAATTGTAATTTCAGGGTCACATGCAGGCATTGACCAGGCAATTACCCGACTACAGGAACTAGGCGCCAAAAGGGCCCTGAAACTTTCAGTTGGCGGGGCGTTCCATTCACCACTGATGGAACCGGCAAGGGCTGAACTGGCAAAAGCCATTGAAGATGCTCCGATTATTGCGCCGGTTTGTCCGATTTATCAGAATGTTGATGCACTCCCGGCAACGGACCCGACAGTGATCCGTAAAAACCTGGTTTCGCAGCTCACCAGTCCGGTCAGATGGACGCAGACTGCCCAGAATATGATCGCCGACGGGGCAACCCAATTTACGGAAGTGGGTCCGGGCTCTGTTCTGCAGGGTCTAATCAAGAAAGTTGACAGATCGGTTGAAACCCTGGGCGCAACAATTTCATGATGGTATCCCTGGTTTAAAGAAAAGAGGCCGTCCAGGAAATCAGACGGCCTCTTTTTTTAAGATCGGGATGAAAAACCGACTGCTGCGGATTAAACTAATCCCTGTGCCATCATGGCATCAGCCAGCTTAACAAATCCGCCAATGTTAGCGCCATTCACATAATTTATAAAACCATCCTTTTCGGTGCCATATTTCTGGCAGGTTTTATGAATATTGATCATTATCGTATGTAAACGGGCATCAACTTCTTCACGTGTCCAGCTCAAACGCATGGAGTTTTGTGACATTTCCAGTCCGGAGGTAGCAACTCCGCCTGCATTAGCCGCCTTTCCGGGACCATACAGAATCTTGGCTTTGAGGAATACCTCAACGGCATCAGGTGTGGAAGGCATGTTTGCGCCTTCAGATACGCAGATGCACCCGTTTTTAACCAATGTATCGGCCTCCTCTTCATTTACCTCATTCTGAGTGGCACATGGCAAAGCAATGTCAACTTTAACTCCCCATGGTCGCAAACCTTCATGGTATTCGCAGTTGAATTTATCAGCATAATCGCTGATCCTGCCCCGGCGGACATTTTTAAGTTCCATAGCCCAGGCAAGTTTTTCAGGCGTTATTCCCTTTGAATCGAATATATATCCATTAGAATCTGATAGAGTTACGACTTTAGCTCCTAATTCGGTTGCCTTTTCGCAAGCATATTGGGCCACGTTTCCGGAACCTGAAACCGAGACGGTTTTCCCCTTGAAAGTATCGCCCCTGGTAGCCAGCATTTCCTGTGCAAAATATACGCAACCATAACCGGTAGCTTCCGGCCGGATCAGGCTACCCCCCCATTCCAGACCCTTTCCGGTTAAAACACCGGTAAATTCATTCCGCAGACGCTTATACTGTCCGAAAAGAAACCCAATTTCCCGTCCGCCAACACCAATATCACCAGCAGGAACGTCGGTATCCGGGCCAATATGCCTTTGAAGTTCCGTCATAAAACTTTGGCAGAACCGCATCACCTCAGAATCAGATTTTCCTTTAGGATCGAAATCCGATCCACCCTTTCCACCACCCATGGGCAGTGTTGTAAGAGAATTTTTAAAAACCTGCTCGAAAGCCAGAAACTTTAGAATTCCAAGGTTTACCGTTGGATGAAAACGCAATCCGCCTTTATAAGGCCCGATTGCACTATTCATCTCGATACGGTAACCCCGGTTGATCTGGATTTCGCCTCTGTCATCCTGCCAGGGCACCCGAAACATGATAACCCGTTCGGGCTCTGCAATGCGTTCAAGGATTTTGGCTTGTTTGTACTTCGGATTTTCCTCAATGAAAGGAATCAGCGATTCAGATACTTCCAAAACAGCTTGGTGGAATTCTTGTTCGCTGGGGTTCTTGGCAATAATTTTTGCCATGAATTTTTCAACTCGTGGATCCATTTTTTTGTAGGTTATTGATTTTATATCGAAGGTTTTAGTGGCAAAAAATTACTACTTTATTTTATTTATTCAAATAAATTGTCAAATAAATTTCTGATTTTTTTTCAGGAATCTACAACACGCTATCTGTATCGAATAACCTCATATTTATTATAAAAAAAGAGGCTGTCCTTTGCAGGCAGCCTCTTGTTTTATTGAGAATGGAGTGACTAAATCACGCCCTGATCCACCATTGCATTGGCAACTTTTATGAACCCGGCCACATTGGCACCTTTTACATAATCGACATAACCATCTGCGGTTTTACCATTGATAACACATTGCTGATGTATATCCTTCATGATCTGGTGAAGACGGGCATCGACCTCTTCGCTTGACCAACTGAGCTTCATTGCATTCTGCGACATTTCGAGACCTGAGGTTGCAACTCCGCCGGCATTAGCTGCTTTACCTGGGGCAAACAGGATTTTAGCCTGATGGAATACTTCAACAGCTTCAGGAGTTGAAGGCATATTTGCACCTTCGCTGACACACTTGCAACCATTCTTGATCAGGTTGAGGGCATCTTCCTTATTGAGTTCGTTCTGTGTTGCACAAGGGAGGGCAATATCACAAGGAACTTCCCAAGGATGTTTTCCAGGATGGAATTCAACGCCAAATTCCAATGCATAAGGCTGTACAACATCATTATTTGAAGCTCTCAGCTCGAGCATGAAATCAATTTTTTCACCTTTAATTCCGTCCGGATCATAAACATATCCATCAGGTCCGGAGATAGTCACCACTTTGGCACCCAGTTCAGTTGCCTTCAGGGCAGCTCCCCACGCTACGTTACCAAATCCCGAAATACAAACGGTTTTGCCTACAAGGCTTTCACCTTTGGTTTTCAGCATTTCGTTGGCAAAATAAACATTACCGAAACCGGTAGCCTCCGGACGAACCAAAGAGCCACCCCAGGCACGGCCTTTACCGGTAAGAACACCCGAATTCTCCCTGGCCAGCTTGCGGTACATTCCATAAAGGAACCCAATTTCGCGGCCCCCAACTCCGATATCACCGGCGGGAACATCTGTTTCAGGTCCTATCAGTTTCCACATTTCCAACATCAGGCTCTGGCAAAAACGCATAACTTCACCGTCAGATTTTCCTTTTGGATTAAAATCCGACCCACCTTTTGCACCACCCATGGGTAAAGTGGTAAGGGCATTTTTGAAGATTTGCTCAAAGCCCAGGAACTTGAGAATGCTCAGGTTAACACTGGGGTGGAAGCGCATGCCTCCCTTGTAGGGCCCGATTGCGTTATTAAACTGGATACGGTAGCCCAGGTTAACCTGAACTTTACCATGATCATCCACCCAGGGAACCTTAAACGTCAGAATTCGGTCAGGTTCAACCAGGCGCTCAATGATGGCGGCTGATTCGAACTGAGGGTTCTGGTTATACACTTCTTCAATGGATTCGAGAAC
The DNA here is from genome assembly GCA_942493265.1 of uncultured Bacteroidota bacterium. Classification (GTDB taxonomy): domain Bacteria; phylum Bacteroidota; class Bacteroidia; order Bacteroidales; family UBA12481; genus UBA12481. Next base: position 2,993,010 of record OW818688.1, on the reverse strand, counting down.
TTCGCGTACTGCCTGAAGATACTCCACCTCGCCCGGATGTTTCTTTTCAAGATCAATCAATATTTTTTCGACGTTCATAAAACTAAATTTAAGTCGTTAAACTACTGTTAGCAAAGGTATTTTAACAGATCATTTAATCACACAGTTTTTATCAGGTATTTGCATGATTTTACTCAACATTCCGGCCACCGAAACCCGGTTTGTAGATAACACCCCTATTCTGAGCACCATCGATTTTAATATGTAGAGGATCTTCAAACTGAATATGCCTCAGGTATTCATCTTCATAAAGTGCTGGAATTGATGCCAGGAATTCAAGATCATAAAAACCGTCCTTCAGGTAGGGGTTGATAGTCAGATATCCGACGCGGAAGGAGGTTAGATTCTGAAAGAAATGAGTTCCCTGGCTGGGATCAATCCGATAATCCGGAAGGCCGGATTCAACAATAACACGGGCAGCCGAAATCTGGGGCCACTTAACGGGGATTCCCAGCCAGGGATCACTGGAGCCCCAGCGGCCTGGTCCAACTAAAATATAATTCCCGCCCGTTTGGATAAACTGGTCGTTCAGGCGCTCAATCCGGCCTGCAATGGTATTACTGTCGGCAGCCCTGAAACATTCGGGTTTTACATATACAAAATCGCGTATGTTTTTGATTAATCCGTTACCCAGAGCCGAAACCGAATAAATGATGGTGTTCACTTCCACCACCTCCTCCAGGCGGAAACTGAGTGCATCAGAATTTTCAACCACCGGACGGATCTGAAGGAAATTGAAGATTTTCGGTGTTCCTGCCGGTACATCCAGATTCACGGCAAACTCCATTTCTATCGGATTGTTCATTTCCGTTTCGCCAACCTTCATGAGGGTAGTCAGGATTTCAGCCAGTGGAAAGGTTTTGTGTTTAAGGATATTATTAAAAGTGATCACTCTCCTGCCCTTTTCCGTAAAATTATCGCGGATAATATGATTATCCATGTCGAATGTGGAGGCTACAAACCGTAGTGCGGAATCCCCTTCAGCATCCCTGATTTTCAGTTTCGAAATATTAACCCCGTCATCAGTGGATGGGTAAAAATGGTCGGCAAATAAATCAAGCGCGTAAAACTCCCGTTGAGTTTCTTTCAAAGCACTGTCGGCTGAAGATAATTGAAGAATTTTCGATGGATATTTCGGGGAAAATCGTAACCCGGCACCTCCTTCAACAATCAGCTTACCCAATCCGAAGGCAATATTGGCAATGCCGTCTTCCGGTTTCTCCTTCCCAACAGGATAAAAGTTAATTGACCGGGCAACACCTGAAATAGTTGGATAGAAGCGATTGCCGTATTGGTTGCCGCATACCTCCTGCAAAATTATCGCCATCCGTTCGGCATCAATCACGTTCTGGGTAGCAGCCAGGTAAGTTTTCGAATTTTTAAAGTATACCGAAGCATAAACCGACTTTATCGCATCTGCCAGCATATAAACCATCTTCTGCTTGTCGGATTCAACCTTTGGCAGCATAAATGTGGAATATATTCCCGCAAATGGTTGATAATGACTATCCTCCAGCATGCTCGAAGATCGAATGGCTATGGGGTTCCTGACCACCCGGGCAAAGGCATCCAAATCTTTGTAAATCCGCACAGGAAGGGTTGCAGCCACGAAACTTTGCAGAATCTGTTCATCATTTAATTTGGAAGTAACCACCCTCCAGAGATTATTCAGATCCATGAATTCCTCAAAAACCTCGGTTGAAATGACTACGGTGCGCGGAATCGTGACCAATACCCCATCCCACCGGTTTCCAATGTCATAATGCTTGATAAAGGAGTCAATAAAAGCAAGACCTCTGGCTTTTCCTCCAAGCGATCCCTCTCCGATCCTGGAGAAAAGCATGTACTCGTCAAACCGGGTCCGGTCGAAAGTGGATATTACACCCCTCGCTTTGGACAGCCGGTAGCTCGATATGATATTGAAAATATACTGGCGACCAGCCTCAACGCTGCCAAAATCATCGAGTGTTTTGTGCTTCAGATGGCTCCCGATCTGAAAGAACGCCCTGGCATTGAACCATTTGGAGAAATCATTATTATTAAAATGATATTTCAGTGAATGGGCCGGAATCTTTAGAATGATATCCTGCATCTCCTTCAGGTTGGATGCTCGTCCGATCTCCTCCCTGCTTTCCGGTTCCCTGAAAATGAAATCACCAAAATTCATATACCTCACCATAAAATTCCGAAGCTCAATATCCAGTGTTTTGGAGTATTTATGGAGGAAACTGGCATTCAGGTCGGTTGCCGCAGCCTGATTCGTAAGTTCGGAGGATTGCAGCAGAAAAGGCACATAAGGATCAACCTCCCTAACTGTTTTGCAAAATCTGAGTCCTGCCTGCTGATCCTTTTTCCCCTGGCGCTTATATGAAATATCGGAAATGATCCCGAGGGTGCTGTCACGGTACTTATGAAAAAGTTCCATCGCAGCTTCATAGTTTGTCGCCAGCAGAATTTTCGGGCGACCTCGCATCCTGAGCATTTTTCGGTGCTCGTTCAATCCTTCAAGCATAAATGACTTGGATTGTTTGAATACGATCTTGTATATCGCCGGGAGAAAGGAAGAATAATATCTCACCGAATCTTCAACCAGCAAAATCGTTTGAACTCCAACCTCATTCACATCGTAAACCAGGTTCATCCGGTCCTCAATCAGCTTGATGATGGCAAGAAGCAGGTCTGCATTGCCCAGCCAGGAAAAAACATAATCAATTGCACTGAGATCCTCCCTCTCCAGTTTAATGGAAACCTCCCGGCTGAAATGGGTTAGTACAACAATCGGGATATGCGGATATTCCTCTTTGATCTTCTTCGACAGCTCGAACGGGTCCATTTCACCCACACTTAACATCGAAATAACCAGATCGATGTGCTCCCGCTCAAGATGGTCAAATGCTTTCCTGGCGGTATTCGCCTGAATAAAAACCGGGGGATACCGGAGGTTCAGTGAAACATATTCATTAAAGATCTGCTCATCGATCCTTCCATCCTCTTCAAGCATGAAAAAATCGTAATTACTGCAGATAATCAACACTTTATTGATCCGACGTTGCATAAGGAATTTAAATTCCGCTTCGCCGAAATCGGTATTTTGTCTGTTTAACGGGGCAAGGTCTTGCATATTATTCTATTTCCCGGCGATTTCGCTCATCAATTGTCCGGATGAGCGATTGCCTTTTTTTTCCATCCATTACGATATCCAAATCATTGTCAAATATAACATGTCTGAAATACCGCCCCTCCTCAATTACCTTCTGCTCATATAATAAATTATATTGGATGAAATTCCGTCCTCCGGCATGGATGGAGAAATAACCCACATTCATTGAGGTCACATTATGAAAGAAATGAGAACCAAGAGAGGCATCCAAAGGAAAATCCGTCAAGTCCGTCTCAACAATCACTCTTGCCTTTGAAATTTGAGACCATTTGACCGGAATCCCGATAAATTTGTCCCTTGAACCCCAACGACCCGGTCCGATCAAAACATATTCTTTGTTAAGCTTCCGCATTTTTTCGTTCATCTGGTCGATTTCAACAGCCATTTCTTCGGTCTTCATCTTGTCAAACTTCTGAGGATCAAGGAATATAATGTCCCTAATGCCCCTGAGCCTTCCGTTGCCCAAACTTTTTTCCGAATACAGAATTGAATCGGAATGATCAATCTGATCAATATCAACAATAAAATCCTCATCTGCTCCGACCATTGGCTTGATCTGCAGGAGGTAAAATGAGGCGTGATGCTGACTGTCAGGAGTCAGATCAACTGCATATTCAATTTCAATCGCAGTGCCAAGTGCTTCATGAACAACATCCAGTAACACCTGAATGGTTTTTGCCAGAGGTGAATATCCAAACTGAAGGATATTTGCAAAATTCAAAACCCGGGGCCCAAAACTCTGTAACCCCGGATCTAGACAGTCATTATTTACATTATATACCGATGCAAGGTGCTTTAACGTTCCATGCTTTTCTGCTTCTGAAATTTCAAGCCTGGCCAAACCCGCCTCTTCACCATCCAAAAGGTTTAATTCCCTTTTGTTCAGATCCGCTGCATAGAAATAAACCTGTGATGCCTTCATTTGGTCCTTCAATGCAGAAATCTGCAGGGTTGGATACTTTGGCGAAAACCGCCAGGATTTCTCACCTTCCACCACATATCTGCCCAATCCCAGGGCTATTACCGCACAGCCATCATCCGGTTCCATATGGGCAACCGGATAATAGTTATAGGATTGAGCGGTTCCGCTTATATGCGGATAATAGAATTTTTCATACTCATTTCCAACGAGTTCCTGAATAACTATTGCCATTTTCTCCTCTTCAACACGATAATTGACCGCTTCGAAATACATTCTCGCACCAGGGGAGAAAATGGAAGAATAAACCATTTTGATGGCATCCTGCAACTGATTGTAACGGACATTATAATCGGGATCAGAATTTGGCAGCACATAAGTCTCGAATATTCCGGCAAAAGGATGCAGCAGCGAGTCCTCAAAAATACTCGACGAACGGATGGCCAATGGCATGTTCAATAGTTTAAGAAATGTCTTAAGCTTCTTCTTCAGATTAAACGACAAATCACCGGCTATAAACATCTGCCTCACCTTCATGTAATCCGGTTCATCCAAAACCTGACCGGTAAGGTTATTCCGCTGCATGAATATTTCAAATTCATCTGTCCCGATAATGGCGGTGCGGGGAGTGCGGATATTGATATCGGGAATGATCTGAGTAAAATCGAGATTATTGACCAGCGTGTTTATAAAAGCAAGCCCGCGTCCTTTACCACCCAGTGAACCTGTGCCCAGGCTCACGATATTGCGCCAGTCGAGAACGGCTGTTTCATCGAAATTGACCACCTTGCCTTTATCCTTGTCAATCCTGTAATTCTGAATTACATCAATGATATATTCCCGCAGTTCCCTCGGGCTGTTGAAATCACCAGCTTTGATCGGATTAATTATTTTGGCCAGCTGAATTTCACCCCTGGCCATTAGCCACAAGGAAAAATGGTTTTTAAGGGCATGATACAAAATCGACTCTTCAGGTATGGTCCGGAGATGATTTTCAAAATCCTTCATGGAACGGGCAACAGCAAGTTTTCTTCCCTGATTATCGCGATAAACAAAATGCCCGAATCCAAGTGAGTAGGTAATAAATGTTTTAAGGTCCTGCAGGAGCGTTTCAGAATTTTTATTCATAAAAGTTGCCCTGAGACCAATAGCCGCTGATGCACAATCAGGGTCAGAAGACTGAAGAATCATGGGGAGATCGCTCCGGTGTGAATGAACATATCGAAGAAAGCTGATGCCAGCTGTTTCATGCACAGTTCCGCCCCTGCTAAATTTCATGTCTGATATTACGCAGGCCAGGTAATCCTGATATTTATTGAAGTAATTTATTGCCTCCTCATAATTGGTTACCAGCACAATTTTGGTTCGGGCACGCATTCGTGAAACTTTGTCCAGCTCGTTGGTATTTGCCTCAGCAATAAGCTCCTGGGTCTGTTCGAAAACCAGTGTATAGAGCATTGGCAGATACCTTGAATAATAGCGTGGCGAATCTTCCACCAGCAGGATCACTCTGACCAGCCCAACCCGCGTGTCATTTTCGAGATTAACTTCATCTTCGAGAAGCTTGACCATTGCAAAAAATATCTTGGAGTCGCCGTTCCATACAAACAACCTGTCAATGGATGGAAGCATGGTCTCCTGCTCATCGAATATCCCGATTTTCGAACTATTGTTAAACAATAAAAATATTTTCATCCCGGGATGCCTGTCCCTGATCCGTCCGGCCAGTTGTAAAGGACTGCGGGTATCTACCCCAACCATGAGGACCACAAAATCAAATGATTTTTCCTTCAGCAATTCCAATGCATCGTCGCCCGATGTAGCACCTGTAATTCGCGGAAGTGATGAAAGACTAAGGTGGTAAATCTCTCCCATGGCCTGCTCGAAGAAGCGGTCTTCATTTTCAAGAATAAATGTATCGTACAGAGTAGCAACCAGCAGGATTTCCGAAACCTTATATTTCATCAGATCATGGAAAATATTCTTATCAGCCGTTAATTTGCTGAGAAATTGCTGCAGCAACAGCCGGCTGTCTTTCATCGATTCGGTGTAAACTATCTTTTTGTATTTATAATCCTCCCGCTCCCGAAGAGGCTTTACTGCGATAGTTTTTCCAAGTAATCCGTTGAGATACCCGGTGATCAATCCGGCAATATTATTGATCAGATCCCTTTCTTCATTCAGAAACGGGCCTTCATCCGCATCGGGTAGTTGCTGGGTATAGTATATCTGAATCACTCCGGACTTTCCATCGGTAGAGCAAAATTCCTGCTGCTGCACCCATTCGGTCTCCCGGAACCGTAAACTTTGGTACTCCTGACCATCAAATAGTATCCGTGCACAGGTTTTTTGAGGGTATTGCCAGCCGCGGGGCATTATTAACGCCACCTGCCTGAGCGTCTCAGGCAGGGGCTTGCCCTCTGAAATGATGGTGGTAGTCCGGTTAATAGTCATCAGCTCCTTCACGCGCTCCGTGTGCTCGGCAAGCAGCCGCTGAAGGTCAGGACGTTTGGTGCGGTTCGGTTCCATTCCGGGATATTCTTTGCTACCGAAGATAGCAAGATTCAATTTAGAAACCGAACCACATTGGGGTTATTGAAAGGCGGGTTTCGAAAGTGTCTTCTTTCCCTTTTCGATAGTCACCTCATCAAATGCATATTTCATACCACCATACCCCGACGGAAACCCTCCGTTGATGCAAGAATCAGCACCACAGGTACAAGTGATGGCGGCCTGGTAAAAAAAGGTGCCTTCAGGGAGATTAATCTGATAATACTGCTTCACATCCGACACGTTTGTCCGGTAAAAGAATACTCCCGTGTACATTTCATCCATGGTATGGCAAACAGCTAAATCAACACGCCTGATCCCCTTTTGTATCTCCGGATAAACCGGCAACTCAAAATCCACTTCAAGTGTGCCGTAATTTGCAGGCATCTCCACATCATCAACCACACCAGGATCAATCGGGCCTAGACAGGAAGTCAATCCACTGAATATCATAATGATAAAAAATACACTATGTAAAACACTATTTGAAATCTTCATAGCTTCTTATAAAATTCAGACTTTTGGTTATCCCGTGCAAAGCAATGGTGTCCATTGTTTGTGGGGCAAGAGGAATACCGGAGACCCGAACACTGGATATTGAGGAGAACAAACCGCGGCCGTTGTCCAGGTTCGTAAAATCAACCACTGCTCCCTCCACACCCTTCGGATCATACCCGGAATTGGCAAAGAGAGCCAGCTCTATTCCTCCGTAATAAAAGGTAAAATCAATGCCGGCCATTTTTCTCCTGACTTCAGTCCTTGCCGGAATCTGATCCCGCAGGGTTTGCAAAAAATGTATCCCACTGATATTTTGACTGTTAAGTATAGAGGTCTGGGTTTCAAATACAGGACGAAGAGGCATTTTGATAGATTTTGCCACTACTTGACCATTCTCCTCTTCCAGGTAATTCAAATCCAGTATCCCTTGAAAATAAACACTTTCCGGCGTCCCGAACCATCTCACCACATAAGGTTGTGACGGAGCAATGGTAAATTTCCGGCCCGGTACAATGACCGGATCGACAAGCTGAATTTTTGTAAGCGTTATGATCTTAGCAGATACCATTTTCCGGATTTCAGGATAATAAACATATAACTGATAGACAGTACCATAAGCCGGAGTAAGTTTTGCAGCAAAAAGATCGGTACGGGTAAAAACGGAATCAAACGACGGGTGCAGCTGTTCGATCCATTTGAAGCTGGTAGTGATCTTGGTACCAGTCGGATCAATAGCCTCAATATAAATCCTGTTCAGGGTGTCCGCCAGGTAGTCGTTATACTCGCTTTGCCATTCCAACTGCCCCCTTTTATCCTGAAATACCCGTGATACCCTGATGGTTTGAACCGAATCGTCGGGATTTAGCAGGCAATACACAACCGGAATGAACTCCGGTGGTGCAAAAACGGAAACATCTTCCTCACATGAAATCATTGTGACAGCAAAGAAGGACAACAATATCAATCTGATAATTTTACTCATTCTTTAAGCATCTGACCGACATAAAACTGCTGTTTGCTGAATACCCGCGCGATATCTCATCTTTTCCCTTAATGAGTGTCAGATTCCAATGGCTAACAGCTCCTTGTCCCCTCAATGGAGTGGATGACCAGAAATAAGTGATTGAGCCAAATCCTTTAAAATCCCAATCCTTATACCGATCGGCTCCGTCGTATCTCCAAACCTCTTCGCCCCAGCCGGCATATAGAGCGTTAAAATCCGTTGAGCCGCCCGGAAGAAGTTCTGCGGCGGCAGAATACCCTCCGATGGTTGTTATCAGCGTTTCCCACTCTCCTTTTGTTGGCACGTGCCATCCATTGGGACAAATGCCCTGAGCTCCCTCACGCAGGTTCATGCCCGATGCAGAATAAACGGTATAGAGTCGGCCCCAGATCGCACAGTTTTTGTGGATAAAGGTTTCCGGCCATACATTCTGGTCATAGCAAACCGATCGCAGGGTATCAATCTTATCCGACAGGATACCGGGCTCAAAATACATGTTTCTTGCCATCCACCATTGGTTGCCGATCTTAACTGTCGGGTAATACTCTTCACCATCGAATCGCCGGTCGATCAATAAACCAGTTTCATTGGTCCCGGGCGTAACGTTGACATGAACCGATGTGGTATCCGTCAATCCTTCGGTGTCCATTGCTTCCAGCACGATCCTGTATGCCCCGGGTGCATCGAAACGATGATAGATTATCTTTTCCCGGCTATATTCGGTATCCCACCGGTTATCCCCGTTAAAATCCCATCTCACCTGCAAGGTCGATGGCAGATCTTCAATATCATTCGTAATCCATGCATTCACCAGAAACTGGGTGGTAAGGTTACCGAACCGGGTACTGATATGAAAACGCGGAACCGGCGGCCGGTTCTGGTGATATATCTTAACCCTCCGGTCGATCTGATTCTCCAGTCCCTGGCCGTCAACCACCCTGAGGGTTGCGAGATATTCTATTTCCATGGAAAACGAACGAACAATAGTGGGCTCTTCAAATGGCCCGAGCCAGTCCCCGCTTTTCAAGGGTTCGCCGGTTTCAAATTTCCAATAGTAAAGCAAATGGTCGCTGACATCATCCAGGTTCCGCGACAAACCGGCATTAAATACAACCTCATCATTTTGCAGGGGATGCACCGGGGTCCAGTCGAAATGGGCATACAATCGCAGATTGGTCTGCGTCACGTCCAAATTCGTCTGGTATCGGGATAATAGTCCTGAGGGGTCTCTTACCTCCAGCAACGGCTGGTAAAATCCGGTTTCATAGTAACTGTGTTTTGCCACAGAAACCACACTGAAACCGGTATCCCAGCGGTCATCACCCTCCCAGTCCCACCTGAATTGCAAAAGATTCAGCGAATCCTCGTCATCTTTGGTAAAGGTGGCATTGAAAACATATTCAGTCAAGCGGTTGCCGGTCTTGGGATCAACGCTGAACAAGGCTCTTGGTGCTGAGTATCCCTGCTCAATAGTCAGCTTCAGCCGGCAGGTATCAATCAGTCCTGAGGAATTGAGAACCTCCGCAACCGGCTCTTGTACTCCCCTGGTTAAAAACCGGTATTTGAATACCGGATCAGCGGAGTATTCAGTATCCCAATCCCCGTCATGATTCCAGTCCCAGCGAAAATAAAGCTTGTCGTTCTTGTTCCCGGACTCAGTTTGCGAACAGTCAAAAACAAAAGTGGTGGTGGTAAAACCTCCTGATGGGGTTGCAGCAACTGCCGCAACCGGGGCATTCACCTCATCTGACGGCTGGTCACAACTTACCAAAACACTTATTATCAAAAGATTAATAATACATAATGCTTGCTTTGGATGCATGACAGATGTAGCCATCTATCAAATTTACATAAAAAAGGGAAACTCATTGATACATAAAAAACACGAAAGCTCACCTGGATGTTTATTTAAAAACAATCTCCGTGAACCTTCGTGTTCTTAGTTTCTCCGTGGTATTTTTATCCCCGGTCTATTTCACTTCCCAGGTAGATCCGTGATGTAGCAGGTCGTGAACCGTTTTAACTTTGCTCTTTTCGCGCACGGTTTCAATCTGCTCTGTCATCTTAACATCGTAGGATTTAGGTGCCTCACAGGCACGTATTACTCCGAGTGCAACCGGATATTTCGGATAGTCCATATTGGCAAGCAACAGGTGCACGCCGGCAAACTCAGTTTTTGCATTGTGAACCAACAGGTCCTTTTCGGTTATACCATTTTCGCCCAATTGAACCACCTGAAGTTCGTTGTCCTTCATGATCAGCCCTTTGTCCTGGTTTTTTCCGAATATCATCGGTTCGCCGTGCTTGAGCATGATGATCCGGTCGTCCCGGTTATCACGGTCAGTAATATCACCAAACGTCTGATCATTATAGATCACACAGTTCTGCAACACTTCAGTAATGGAAGCACCTTTGTGTTTGGCAGCTTCCAGCAGAATTTCGGTTGATATCTTTGGCATCGAGTCAATTGTGCGGGCAAAGAAGGTACCATTGGCGCCGATAGTGATTCCACCCGGTTTAAATGGTTGTTCAATAGTCCCGAATGGGGAGGTTTTGGTCACCGATCCCTGTTTGGAGGTTGGTGAATACTGGCCCTTTGTCAATCCATAAATCCGGTTGTTGAACAGGATCAGGTTTACATCAATATCCCTTCTTACCAGGTGAATGAAATGGTTGCCTCCGATGGCAAGACCATCGCCGTCGCCGGTTATCACCCATACGCAAAGGTGCGGATTTGATGTCTTTACGCCACTTGCCACAGCCATTGCGCGTCCATGAATACCATGAAAGCCGTATGTATTAACATAATACGGGAATCTGGATGAACAGCCGATTCCTGAAACGAATACAACATCTTCATGTTTGTATCCGATTTGTGGAAGGGCTTTCAGAACGGAACTGAGAATTGCATGATCGCCGCAGCCAGCACACCAGCGAACCATCTGGTCGCTTTTAAAATCTTCTGCTTTCAATTGTTGAATGTCCATTCTTTAGTCCTCCAGGTTTTTAAGTATCGCCTCTTTCAGGTCTTTTACGGTAAATGGTAATCCCATGATCTTATTATACTTCCGGTATGGATACTGCGGATGCTGCATCCTCAGGTAATTGGCAAACTGGCCCAGGTTTATCTCGCAAACCAGCAATTTTCTGAATTTTCCGAGCACCTCACTGGTATTTGATGGTAATGGAAAGATATAGTTGAACTGTGCGAGAGCAACTTTGTGACCTTCACGGCGCACCTCGGTTAACGCAGTAACCAGGTGACCATAGGTGCCTCCCCAGCCGATAATCAGCAGTTCAGCATCTTCATCACCAACAATCTCCACCGGTGGAATATCATTCGCCACAAGCTGAATCTTCTGATCCCGGATATGGCTCATTAATTCATGATTCTCAGGAACATAGGAAACCGTTCCGGTTACATTCATTTTCTCAAGACTGCCCAAGCGGTGCTCCATTCCGGCGGTACCCGGAGTTGCCCAGGTGCGGACCAATGTTGCCGGATTCCTTTCATAGGGCTGCCAGTTTTGGGTATTGGGTGCCACTCTTGGTACTTTGATATCCGGGAATTCATTGAGGTCAGGAATTCTCCAGGGTTCCGTGCCATTGGCCAGGAATCCATCTGTAAGCAGGATCACCGGCGTCATATGTTCTACCGCAATTTTACAAGCCATATAGGCATAGTCAAAGCAGTTTGAGGGGGTCGATGCAGCAATAACAACCACCGGACTCTCACCATTGCGGCCATATAGGGCCTGCATCAGGTCGGATTGCTCGGTTTTAGTCGGAAGGCCGGTGGAAGGACCGCCGCGTTGAACATCTACGATTACCAGAGGTAATTCTGTCATCACAGCTAAACCAATCGCTTCACCTTTCAGGGCAAGACCCGGACCGGATGTGGTGGTAACGGCTAACGATCCGGCAAAGCTGGCTCCGATAGCGGTACAGATGCCGGCGATCTCATCCTCAGCCTGGAAAGTCTTAACTTTCAGATCTTTATGTGCTGCAAGTTCTTCCAAGATGCCGGTTGCCGGGGTAATGGGATAGGAACCGCAGAATAATTGTAAGTCAGCCTTTTCAGCAGCTGCCATCATTCCCCAGGCCACAGCAGTATTTCCATTGATGCTGCGGTAAGTTCCTTTATCAATCTCAGCAGGCCGTACCTTAAAATTCGAGGTGAAAGCTTCAATGGTTTCTGCATAATAATAACCATCGTACAAAACCTTGGTATTTGCTTCAACCAGCAATGGCTTCTTGGCAAATTTGGTGTTGAAAAAATTAACGGCATGCTCCAGAGGCCGGTCATATAACCAGCTAACAATACCGAGTGCAAACATGTTTTTACATCGCAGAATCGACTTTGGATCCAGTCCGATGTCCTTCAAACTCTCCCGGGTCAGGTTGCTTATCGGGGCGGATATTAACTGAATTCCGGTAACATCCTCTTCTTCAAATGGATCACCTTTGTATCCGGCCTTCTCCATATTTTTTGCATCAAACTGATCAGCATCATATATGATGATACCATCTGGTTTAACCCACCTGAAATTTGCTTTTAATGCGGCAGGATTCATAGCTACCAACACATCGCAATAATCTCCCGGTGTATTGATCTGGGTATGACCAAAATGGACCTGAAAACCAGAAACGCCGCCTACTGTTCCCTGTGGAGCCCTGATCTCTGCAGGGTAATCCGGGAAAGTGGAAACATCATTACCGTAAAGTGCCGACGTATCAGAGAAAAGAGTGCCGGTAAGTTGCATACCGTCGCCCGAATCACCTGAAAACCGTATGGCCACTTCTTCGATTTCGATGACTTTTGCCTGTTTACTCATGACAAATTATTATTGTTAGGATATTAGGGTGCAAAAGTAAGCAGATTTATATTGTGATTGAAATGATATTTTCATGCGTATTTTTACGCCCGGATATTTCTAAAATATATTGATATGGCACTAATAAAATCAGTCAGAGGGTTTACTCCGGTAATAGGCAAAAATTGCTATCTAGCTGAAAATGCAGTTATTATAGGCGACGTAGTGATCGGAGATGAATGCAGCATCTGGTTTAGTGCCGTTCTGCGCGGAGATGTAAACTCAATCCGGATTGGCAATAAAGTGAACATTCAGGATGGAGCTGTTCTCCATACCCTATACCAAAAGTCCACTATTGAGATCGGAAATTCGGTTTCTGTCGGTCACAATGCCGTCATCCACGGCGCAAAAATTTGCGACCGTGTTTTGGTTGGTATTGGCGCTATTATTCTTGACCACGCTGTAATCGGTGAAAATTCCATCATTGCTGCAGGTGCACTGATCAAGGATTCTACCATTGTTGAACCGAACAGTATTTATGCTGGGATTCCGGCCATTAAAGTGAAGGAAATCGATCCGGAACAATCCAGGGAGATGATCGATAAAATCGCCAATAATTATTTGTTTTATGCCGGATGGTATCAGGAAGAATAACCGGAAATGACCAGTGGCTGCCCGCCGGCCTGGCTAACGGTATACTTAAACCCTGTTAATTGATGCAAAACCTTACCTAAATCATCGGTTTCACCGGTGGTATAAAACTGATAAACCGCCCTTTCTGACTGCATATTTAATCCTTCATTTTCAACCAGCACCTTGCGTGTTTGCCGCGCTACTGCCGGAGCAGGATCGATGATATGAATCCCGGGGGGTAAAATTTCCTCAATAACAGGAATCAAAAAGGGATAGTGTGTGCATCCCAGTACCAGCTGATCGATGCCCGCTTCCACCATAGGTATCAAAAATTTTCTTAGAAGTTCTCTGGTTTCCGGCGAATGAATCATCCCTTTTTCAATCAGCTCAACCAAACCGGTACCGGCTTGTTCATGCAGCTCCACGCGGTTGGCAAACAAACCGATAGATCGCTTAAAATGTTCTCCTTTAAATGTTTGAGCTGTGGCCAAAACCCCTATGTGTCCTGTTTTGGATTCCATCGCAGCCGGCTTAACCGCCGGCTCAACCCCGATAAAGGGAACAGGAAATTCCCTTCGCAACGTAGTGATTGAAGCTCCGGTAGCCGAGTTGCATGCAATCACAATAACCTTGCACCCCTGATCCAACAGGAACCTGGTGATCACCCTCGAGCGACCGGTTATAAAACCACGACTCTTTGTTCCATACGGAGCATTCGCTGAATCTGCAACATAAATCACCGATTCATGCGGAAGTTCCCGAACGAGCTCCTTCCATACGCTGAGCCCACCTATTCCCGAATCAAAAACGCCTATGGGTGCTGATGTATCCATAAAAAAAATCCCTGCCATTGAGGCAAGGATTTAATTTTCAATATTTTAAACTTACTTGATCCCTAGTTTTGCCTTGACCAGCGGCAATATGTTCAGCGATTCGTCTTCCGGAAAATATACCAAGGAGCCACCGGCAACATCAATCACATAGGTGAACTTATTGGCTTCAGCAACCGCTTTGATTGCTTTCTTCAACTTTTCAACTATCGGAGCCATCAGTTCAGATTGCTTCTTGTCAAGTTCCTGCTGGGCTACATCCCTGAAATTCTGAATCTTGCCTTGCATATCATACAGTTCTGCTTCTTTTGCCTTCTGAATGAATGGTGACAATGAATCCTTTTGCTTATTATAAGTATCGAGAAGGTTGGTGTACACCTCGGTCATCGATTCAAAATTCTTGTTAATCTCAACATTAAATTTTTCATAGATTTTGGAGGCGCTGTCACGCTCCGGCATCAATTGCAGAATTGCCTGTGTATCAATATGTCCAATTTTTTGCTGAGCGAATAAAGAGGTACCGCTTACGAGAATGAGCGTCAAACAAGCTGCCAGGGTCAATTGTAATTTTTTCATTGTGAGCAATTAACAGTTAATATAGAACAATCTAATAATGTGTTACTTAAAACGGAGCACAAAGATAGAAATTAATTTTGAATTCCCATCTTCTTGAGCACATCGTCGCTCTTGTCAAATTTAGGATCCGTAAAAAGCATCGTCGGACCGGCAGCTACATCAAAAATGATAGAATAGCCTCCCTCCGCAGCGAGATCTTTTACAGCCGTAAAAACATCATCCTGGATCGGCTTTACCAATTCCGTGCGTTTCTTGTACAATGATCCTTCCGGGGCAAAGTACTTCTTCTGCAGATCCTTTACATCTTTCTCACGCTGCATGATTTCCTCCTCCCGCTTGGTTCTCATCTCTTCGGTCAGAAGAACACGCTCAGCCTGGTAATCTTTATACAGCTTCTCAATATCCGCCCGCTTCAGCTCAATTTCTTTCTGCCACTCTTCGGAGTATTTGTCGAGCTGCTTCTGGGCTGCATCATAGGCAGGAATCCTGCCTAAAATATAATCTGTATTTACATAAGCAAATTTCTGGCTGTAACCCATCGTAACCCCGATGATCAGCAAACTTAAAGTGAATAGTATCTTTTTCATAGCCTTAAAATTTTTCTGTTATAATCAATTTTCGTACCACGTATCTCCCTTACAGTTGCGGTCCTAACACGAAATGGAACTGACTGTGGTTTTTCCCCGGGTTATTCGGAATCTCATCAAACCCATAACCCCAGTCAACACCCATCAGGCCAAACATTGGCAGATAAATCCTTACTCCAACACCGGCAGCTCTTTTCATATCAAAAGGATTGAATTCCTTAAATTCATACCAGGCATTACCGGCTTCAAAAAAGACCAGTGCAAACAAGGTGGCATTCGGGTTCAGCGAAATCGGGAACCTCATTTCGGTAGTAAATTTTGTATACAGGTTAGCTCCGTTATCCGGTGTCAGCGATCCGTTGGCATATCCCCTCATGGCAATGATATCCCGGCCGTAATAGCTGTATCCCATCATCCCGTCGCCCCCCACTTCAAAGTTCTCAAACGGCGACCGTGCAAACTTATTGTAATATCCCAAATATCCGAATTCCGCCTTTGTGGCAAGCACAAAGTCTTTTGATTCACCGTCTTCACCTCCACCAATCGACCAGAGTTTGGTATACCACGATGATTTGAATGTCCATTTATGATATTCAATCCATTTATAACGCTCGGTAGCTGTGAGTGTGCTGTAATCCTTGCCATTAAAGGCTGAATACGGTGGAGTCAGCTGGAGGTTAAGGGAAAAAGTGGATCCCATTCTTGGGTAAATGATCTGGTCGGTTGAACTGCGGCCAAAAGTACTGGTAAAGCTAAAGTTATTGCTGACACCGTTCTTAATAACAAAGTATGACCAGTCGTCGAGCAGATATTTCTGAAACGACAGTTGATTGAATAAGGTAAAGTAATCATCCGGCCAGCTTAAACGACGACCGATTCCAACGGAAGCACCGGTGATTTTCATCGACTGGTTCAGCGGGTCTTCTGCTTTCCGGCCATTCGTTTGAACGGTATGGTAGAGCGAAACCGACAGGGAATTCGGCTTTTTGCCGCCCAGCCAGGGCTCAACAAATGAAGCACTGTAAGATTGATAATACTTGCCGTTCGATTGCGCTCGGATACTCAAACTCTGTCCATCACCAGATGGCAACGGTCTCCAGGCCTCCTTCTTGAAGAAATTGCGTGCCGAAAAGTTGCCAAACTTAACCCCAAGGGTTCCGATAACCATACCGGCTCCCCAGCCACCGGATATTTCTATTTGGTCATTCGCCCGCTCAACTAATTGATATTCAATATCAACAGTCCCATCCAGCTGATTCGGGATCGGGAGAGGAACAATCTTTTCCGGATCAAAAAATCCCAGCTGGGATAATTCGCGCACCGACCGGATAACCGCTGCACGGCTGAATAGATCACCAGGTTTTGTCCTGATCTCACGACGAATGACATGTTCATTCGTGCGGTCATTACCCGTTATAATTACTTTATTGATCCTCGCTATCTGTCCTTCATGTATGACAATCTGAAGGTCAATGGAATCATCCTCCACACGAACTTCTTGTTGAAGTGCTTCATAAAACAAGTACCCGAAATCCATGTAATGATTGCCAACCGCGTCCGGATCATTCCTCAACCGATTTTCCAGAACAGCCTGATCGTAAACAGCTCCCTTTTTGATCTTTAACGCCGTAGTAAGCTGGTCACTGGTATACTTAACATTACCAGCCCAGGTGATATCTCTGAAAAAATACTGCTTGCCTTCCTCAATTCTAATAACCAGCCCAACGGTACCATCCGGATTATGATAGAGTGAATCCTTCAGTATCCGCGCATCGCGGTATCCAAGGGTATTGTATTTGGCAATGATGGCTTCCTTGTCATCAATGAAATTACTTTCGAGATACTTGGATGCCTTGAAAATATTGTACCAGGTTTTCTGCTTGGTTTCTTTCATTGCCTTACGAAGCTTTTTCTCAGGCATCACTGTCACATTTTCAAATGTGATCTTTTCAATTTTAACCTTATTCTTTTTATCAACCCGGATATCGAGAATGGCTGAATTCTGTAAAATCGAATCAGGCCGCTGGGTGATCACAACTTCGGTATTCAGGTATCCTTTATCCACAAAATGCTCCTTAACCAGAAATTCAGTTCTCGAAAGAGTATAGGGAGTTACCAGATTTCCTCTCACCAGTTTAACCTTCTCTTTCAGGTCGTCAGCTTCCTGCTTGTTAACCCCTTCAAATGAAAAACGGGCCAGCCTCGGCATTTCCTGCAGATAGATATCCAGAAAAATCTGATCGTCCTCAATCTTGGTGGCAGTAATCCTGACATCGGAAAAGAGCTGCTGATCCCACAATTTCTGGATCGCAGCGGGAATGGCTTCCCCCGGGATCGTTATCATTTTCCCGACATCCAATCCGGAAAACTGCAACAAAACATTGTGAGTCAGGTATTTAACTCCAGATACGGTTACTCCTCCGATTTGATATTCCCGTGGGGTTCTCGCGTAATCAAGAATTCGGAAAGAGGTATTACCGGCTTCCTGACTAAATGCGACGATCGTGGAAAGGATAAGGACGGCAGAAAGGACTAATCTTTTTATCATGCTGATTTTTCAGATGTTATAATTGCTCGCTGGTTTTGCCGAACCGTCGTTCACGGTTCTGATAATCTAATAATGCCTCGTAATAATCCTCCGTCCTGAAATCAGGCCAAAGTTTTTTTGTGAAGTATAATTCAGTATAGGCCATTTGATACAGAAGGAAGTTGCTGATCCGGTATTCCCCGCTGGTCCTGATCAAAAGTTCCGGATCCGGTATTCCGGCGGTCAGCAGATACTTTTCAAAAGTTCCGCAGTTCATTTCGTCCGGACTGATTTTTCCTGCAATGGAATCACGGATGATTTCGCGGGCTGCCAGAATAATTTCGTACCTAGAGCTGTATGAAAGTGCCAGAACAACAGTTAATCCCGTATTTTTTGAGGTTGCTGCGATCAGCTGAACCAACTCTTTACGGGTATTTTCAGGAAGCTGAGTGATATCGCCGATCGTAAGCAGCCTGATGTTATTATCCAGAAGCTTCTTAGTTTCTTTTTTGATAGTCGATACCAGCAACCCCATCAACGCATCAACTTCCTCCACCGGGCGACCCCAGTTTTCGGTGCTGAATGCATAAAGTGTCAGATATTCAATTCCAAGTTCAGCGCTGGCTTTTACAACTTCATCAACCGGGGTAACTCCATGCTGATGACCAAAGATCCTGGCGGCACCTTTACGAACAGCCCATCTGCCATTGCCATCCATAATAATGGCAACATGTTTCGGTAATTTCTCCCTGATTAGTTTTTCCTTCAGACTCATTTAAGTTTTTTGCGTTCGTTCTCGTAAAACGGACAGGTCTTGCAATAGTTACTAACCATATATCCAATCGTAATGCCAACATGTGAACGCCAATTCGACATCAGCCTGTTATACTCAGGTTCCGCCGGCGGAACATGTAGAAACGGCTCGATGTAATCCAGTTGATAACCTTTCCGTAAGGCCCATTCAACGCCTAAAGTCAGGGTAGGTGTCACATTGTACCGAACACCTACATTAAAAGGTATCCTGATATTTCTGGTCATGAATTTGCTCATACTGGCAGATGGTATCAGTGGAACAACCTTCAACAGCGGCAAATCCACCAGATAGCTCAATCCAACTGAAATATAAGAAGTCACCAATTTTTTATCACGTTTGGGGCTGAGCGGATGGAAGTTAAATTCAAAAAAGCCATAGGCATCAACCATATTGGGTTTCATATTTACCCGGTCGAAACCGGCATTTACGCCCCCCCGCAAAGCATAGCGGGGATTCAGGCTGTATCGGTAATATCCACCGGCAGCATAACTCAGGCCGTTGGCATCAGGTATGGGCAGTATATTATATATATGTGCCTGTGTCATTCCCATGAATACCCCATAGTCATAGCTTTTCTGAGCGTTCAGTCCGAGCGCGGCAGAAATAAATCCGATGATTAAGAGTGTTTTCTTCATTTCTGGTTGATTGCAAGTGGTACCTGTTTATAATCCCCTTACAATAACTGCCAAAGCGCAAATATAGTATAAAATACAAAGGTTTTTTCGAGACGCCGGATGGCATTGAAAGTTAAGCCGGTACTTAATTCCGGCGATCTGCTCCCCACATAAGCTTTGTCCGCAGCGTGTGATAAAAGTTATGCCCCTCGAGCCGGATGGTTTTTATCCGGAACGGTGCTTTATAAATGGTGAGTTCAAGTTTGTCCTCAATAACCGCCGACCGGGAATCTGCCGAAACAAGAAGATTGCCGCTGCGGCTTTCAATCTGAAGGGTAAGCTTCATTGAGTCCTTAAAAACCAATGGCCTGACGGTAAGATTATGAGGAGCGATCGGAGAAAGAATAAAATTCTGAGTATCAGGCAATACCAGCGGGCCGCCAACACTTAGAGAATAGGCGGTTGAGCCGGTTGGTGTGGCCACTATCAGTCCGTCGGCCCAATAGACATTCAGAAATTGCCCGTCCAGAAAAGCCATGATTTTGATCATGGATGAATCATCACGCTTGTGGACTGTGATCTCATTCAGCGCAAAATTAAAACTCCCGAAAACCTCCTGGTCACTGTCCACCTTAAGAAGGACCCGTTCATCTATATCGGCCTTATTCTGAATAACGGCATCCACCGCAAGTGCTATCTCATCCTGTGAGATATCTGCCAGAAAACCAAGCCGGCCGCTGTTGATCCCGGCCAGTGGTATCGGCAATTCCCTTACCAGCGTCACTGCCTCCAGGAATGTTCCGTCACCGCCTATGCTGAACATCACCCCCTCAAGTCCAACTAAATCCTCATAAGATTGAAAGACTCCTGAATAGGAGAAATCCCGCTCGTTCCACGTATTGACAAAATCTCTTAACGGAGAGAATATCATTACTTTAACTTCGCATTCAGTGAGCCGCTTCAATAAAAGCCGGAAGGGTTCCCTGAAACCCTCATCGAATTCCCTGCCAAAAAGGAACACCTGCTTCACAACTGGAATGGATTTCATACCGACTATATATTCATGTAATTCATAAATTCCTCATATCTCGAACGGTAAAAATCATCCAGCTGGCTGTTCGCCAGAAAATGGGACTTAACCGTGTATCCGTAACGATCAAATGATCGCATGATTGAACTGGTTTCCTGTGTATTAACCTTTAACGTAACCGTGATTTCCCTTCCGTTGGGATCCTGTACCACATACAAGCTGATGATCTTGGCACTGTTGTCCTCGATTATCTTGGACAGAATGGTCGGGGAATAATCCGGCATGGCCATGCTCAGCAGCAATATGGCTCCGGGCTGTCCGGCAGCGGTGGCGATGCTGAAGTTCCTCACGAGTATCGGAAGGGTTATGCATCCGATATACTGCTTTGCGGAGGAGAGCACCGGCAAAAGTGTTAGCTCCTCACGGGCAAATACGTCCAAAACCTCATAAAAATGTTGGTTTTCAAAAACAAATATGGCCTTCAGATTGATGGTTCCAGAGCTCAGAACCTGGTTCTGGTCAGGTAACTCGCTGACTTCCTGTTCTGTTATCAAACCGAGATAAGCGGATTGATCCACCACCGGCAAGTGGGCGACCTTGAATTCCATCATTTTCTCCATAACCTTTCGTACTGTATCAAAACCCGTTACAGTAGGTATAAGGTCGGAAATCAGGTCCTTGGCCAGCATTTCAGTGGATAATTTGTAGCTTTGTTTTCAATATTAATTCCGGACACCATGACCAGATTAAGCGTAAATATAAATAAAATTGCCACACTCCGGAACGCCCGCGGTGGTAATGTACCTGATGTTCTGAAGGCAGCTGTCGATTGCGAACGATTCGGCGCCCAGGGCATTACGGTACACCCCCGTCCGGATGAACGACATATCCGCTATCAGGATGTATTGGATCTCAGGCCATTGGTGAAAACTGAATTTAACATTGAGGGCTATCCGTCAGAATCATTTATCCAACTGGTTACCAAGGTAATACCAGAACAGGTAACCCTTGTACCTGATGCTCACGATGCAGTAACATCCAATGCCGGCTGGAATACCCTCAGATATCAGACCTTCCTCCGGGAAGTGGTGGCAAGATTTCATGAAAAAGGAATCCGGGTCTCCCTTTTCATCGATGCAAATCCCGAAATGATCCGATATGCAGCAGCAATCGGTGCCGAGCGAATTGAACTGTACACGGAACCCTATGCCAATCAGTTCTCTAAAAATCCTGAAGAGGCAGTCAAACCCTTTATCGAGGCAGCGAAGGTAGCCGCCGGATATAATCTTGGTATCAATGCCGGTCATGATTTAAACCTTGACAATCTGGAATTCTTTCACAAACAGGTGCCCGGTTTGATGGAGGTTAGTATCGGCCACGCACTGATTTCCGATGCTCTTTATTTTGGTCTCGAAAATACCATCATGATGTATCGGGGAAAACTACAGTGAGTTGTTAACTCCCACCCACCCTATCCCAGAAGTTCCTTCCTCACGATGGAAATAAATTCCGCGGGTTGTTCGGCATGCAGCCAGTGACCTGCATTCCTGATGGTAATCATCCGGGCTCCCGGATAAAGCTTTTGAATCATGACCACATCTGCATCCTCGATATATTTCGATTTCTCGCCGCGGATAAAAAGAACGGGAAACGGAGCCGGACCACTGTTGACAACTAAAAATGATTCCAGTCCGGATGACAGGTTTTGGAGGTTTTCGAGTAGTACCTTCAGATTCAAGCGCCAGAAATATCCGGTGACCGGGTCCTTTGAAATATTTTTCAGCAGAAATTGCCTGAGCTGCTTTCCGGGCAATCTGCTTGCAAGCTGATGGTCGATATCCCCCAATCCTGTAACTGCTGAAAAATCAACCGAAAGCAGGGATTCAAGTATCGTAACATGAAAATCCGAATGACCCGCATCAAGCGTTTCGTTGAGATACCCTCGCGGGCTGATATCAGCCACAATTAACCGGGATACCCTGGATGGATTTTCGGCTGCAAACCACATCGCTGCTTTCCCTCCCATCGAATGACCCAGAATGACCGCGCGGGTAAGACCATAATCATCCATCAATTCCAGGAGATCATCTGCAAGCACTTGATAATTATGCTGATCAGAATGAGGCGACCGGCCATGATTCCGCTGATCAACCAGAAAAACCTCACAGATGCCGGCAAGATTCTTTCCGATGGTCAGCCAGTTATCTCCGGACCCGTATAGTCCGTGTAATATGATCAATGGAAATCCCTGACCCAGTCTTTGTACGTTTAGCTTCATTTCCTACTGCAGTAAATGTTCACGTATCAGGGAACTTAAAACCCTGATTCCAACCTCATTATTACCTCCCTGTGGAATGATCAGGTCAGCATACCGCTTGGAGGGTTCAATAAAATCGAGGTGCATAGGTTTAACGGTATTTTCATACCGGGCTAGTACAATCTCTGCCGACCGGCCCCTTTCCTGGATGTCACGTCTGATCACCCGCGCAAGCCGGTCATCTGCATCTGCATCCACGAAAACCTTAATATCGAGAAGCTCCCGGACTTCTTTCTGTGTGAGTACCAGTATTCCTTCCACCACAACCACTTTGCGCGGCTCCACCAGAATAGTTTCCGGTGACCGGGTACAGGTCAGGTAAGAATAAACCGGCTGATGGATTCTCCTTCCCTCCCGGAGTTCTTTCAGATGTTCAATCAGGAGTGACCATTCAATGGAATCCGGATGATCGAAATTCAACTTCTGACGTTCCTCTAATGGGAGAGAGCTGTTGTCTTTATAATACGAATCCTGCGGGAGTAAAGCTACCTCGCCTCTGTGAAAGCATCTCATTACTTTGTTCACAACGGTAGTTTTCCCGCTTCCGGTTCCACCGGCAATACCTACGATTAACATAATTTGCAGAAGATTCAGGAGGTAATTGTATATTTACCGATTAAGTTTTTCCAAAATATGATCAGACATATCGTTCTCTTCAAAATAAAGGATTTTTCTTCAGAATCCGAAAGAAACGAAGCCTTACAAAATGTTTTGGTCACGTTTCGGTCTCTGATCGGCCAAATTCCTCAGATCAGGCAATTCAGGGTTGAACCGGATTGCATTCACGGACCCTCCTCCTATGACGTGATCATCGATAGTGTTTTTGACAATCCGGAGGATCTTAAGGCTTATCAGGCACACCCTGCCCACCTTGATGCTGCTGCATTAAACAAACAATGGTGTGAAACCAAAATCATGGGTGATTACCACTTCGAAAACCGCACTTAAAACAACCAATATGCTTTATCCTTTACGCTTTAAGCCGATTTATCAGTACCGACTGTGGGGAGGTAATAAATTAAGAGACGTCCTCGGAAAGAAAGATGCACCCGATATGACAGGTGAAAGCTGGGAAATATCAGGGGTGGAAGATAACCTTTCAGTTGTAAAGGAAGGGTTTCTTGAAGGCAACGATCTGCAGGAACTGATTGAGGTATATATGGGCGACCTGGTAGGTGATTCCGTTTATGAAAAACATGGAACAGAATTCCCCCTGCTCATAAAACTGATCGATGCCAATGATGTATTATCAGTTCAGGTTCATCCCGATGATGCACTTGCAGCCAGCCGGCATCACGCGTTTGGTAAAACTGAGATGTGGCATGTGATTCAGGCTGACCCAGGTGCTGTTATCTATAATGGGTTCAACAGGGCTATCACCCGGGAAGAGTTTCTCGAAAAGGTAGAAGAAAAGAAAATTGAGGAAATCCTTAATATTGAACCGGTTAAAAACGGTGATGCTTTCTTCATTCCGGCTGGTCGCGTTCATGCAACCGGTGCCGGAATCCTTTTTGCCGAAATCCAGCAAACCAGCGACATCACTTACCGGATCTTCGATTGGAACCGTTTGGAAAAGAATGGCCGGCCACGTACCCTTCATACCGACCTGGCGGTGGATGCCATTGATTTCAAGCACTATCCAAGCTATAGAAATGATTATTCAGCGACTTCCAATCGTCCGTCACCTGTAGTAACCTGCCCGTATTTCAGCGTTAACCTGATCTGGTTTAACCGTACTGTGGAACGCGACTACCTTGATATTGACTCATTTCTCATCTATATCTGCATTCAGGGATCTTTCCTGCTGAATTATGGGGAAGAAAATCCAATGCTCGTAAAAACAGGTCATTCCATTCTACTGCCAGCCATCTTCAAGGATGTTGTTCTGGAGCCGAGGGGGGAAACGCGGGTGCTTGAAGTGTATATTGAAAACCGCGAGGGCGCAACAAAAGTTTAACGTGAAACCGGAGTATACAATAAAAACGGTCACCTTTATAAGTGCCGGTATCGATCCTTCAAAATGCCCCGCTCCTGACCGTCCGGAATATGCTTTTATCGGACGGTCAAATGTGGGGAAATCCAGTTTGCTGAATATGATCGCCGGCCGGAAAAGCCTCGCCCGTATTTCAGTATCCCCCGGAAAAACCCAGACCATCAATCATTATCTGGTTAACGATTCGTGGTATTTGGTGGATTTGCCCGGTTACGGCTATGCGAAGGTTTCAAAAACCATGCGCGAGAAATTCTCGGGGTTTACCGGCAAATACCTGATTGATCGACCTAACCTGATGTGCCTGTTTCAGTTAATCGACAGCAGAATTGAACCTCAGGCCATCGATCTTGGCTTTTCAAACTTTCTCGGTCAAGAAAAAATCCCGTTTGTCCTGGCTTTTACCAAATCTGATAAGGTAACCACAAATATTCTGAACAAAAACATCTCAGCCTATTGCCGGGAAATGTCGAAAACATGGGAACAGCTTCCGCGTCAATTCATTACATCTTCGCAGAACAAGAAAGGGAGGGAAGAACTGCTGGAGTTTATTCAACAAACCAACCTACTTTTCAACCAGGAAGGTTTGAACCCTTAATAATTAATTAACTTTGGCGCAGTATCTCTTTTGCCGTCTTCAACCTTAAAATCGACTCTATGCAGCCAAATAGTCCGATTAAACTCTTTTCAGGAACCGGATCCAAATATCTGTCCGAAAAAATTGCAGCCGCTTATGGCACCGAGTTGGGAAAAGTTTCCGTATTAAGGTTCAGCGATGGAGAATTCCAGCCTTGTTATGAGGAAACTGTGAGGGGAGACTTTGTTTTCATTATTCAGTCGACCTTTGCCCCTGCTGAAAACCTGCTTGAACTTTTAATGATGATCGACGCCGCAAGCCGGGCCTCCGCATATAAAATCGTTGCTGTCATCCCGTATTTCGGTTTTGCCCGTCAGGACCGCAAAGACCGGCCTCGGGTATCCATAGCAGCCAAATTGATGTCAAATCTTTTAGCCGCTGCTGGAGTCAGCCGTGTTATCACGATGGATCTCCATGCAGATCAGATCCAGGGCTTCTTTGACGTGCCGGTGGATCACCTTTATGCCTCTACCGTATTCATTGATTATATCCGAAAACTGCAACTTGAAAATCTGGTTATCGCTTCACCAGATACCGGTGGTACGAAACGGGCAAATTCCTACTCCAAATACCTGGATTGCCCTATGGTTATCTGCCATAAAACCAGGAAAGCTGCCAATGTGATCGGTGAAATGACCATTATTGGCGATGTCACAGATAAAAATGTGGTTCTGGTTGATGACATGATTGATACAGCCGGAACCATTACCACTGCTGCCAATCTTATCATGGACAAAGGTGCCAGGTCAGTCAGGTGCGTCGCTACTCATCCGCTGCTGAGCGGCCCTGCCTACGAGAGGATTGAACAGTCAGCCCTGATTGAAGTTGTGGTTACCGACTCTATCCCGCTGCGAAAGCCCAGTCCGAAAATCAAAGTGATCTCTATTGCCGGCCTGTTTGCTGATATCATCAAAAAAGCCTATAATAATCAATCAATCAGTAGTACTTTCCTCTTTTAATTACTACATTTGCACCCTCTTTTTAGCCGGATAGTAATTAAAGTGTAATGGGGGGCTGATGCGATTAACCGGCAAACGCACTTCAGTCCTGAGTAGCACAAATAAACGCAATGAAAACATTTGATTTAAAAGGTACGCTCCGTACGGAGCTGGGTAAAAAGGCAACCAAGAAGGTTCGCACTGAAGATTCTGTTCCCTGTGTTCTCTATGGTAGTGGTGAACCACTCCATTTTACAGGAAATGAAAAGGAGTATGGTAAGGTAATTTATACCCCCAGCAGCTTCCAGATCAATCTGGATATTGATGGAAAAATCTATCCGGCCATCATGAAGGATATTCAGTTCCATGCAGTCTCTGACAGACCGCTCCACATTGATTTTATCCGCATAGTTGCTGACAAACCCGTTATCGTTACCATTCCGGTTCGTCTGGAAGGTTTTGCCAAAGGTGTACAGCAGGGTGGAAAATTAAAAATGGAGATGCGCAGAGTAAAAGTTAGCGGACTGATTCAGTCAATTCCCGATGAACTGTTGCTTGATGTTACTGAAGTAGAGGTTGGGCAGTCAATAAAAGTTCGCGACCTTTCTTTCCCTGAATTTCACATTCTGGATCCTAAGAATGCGGTTATCGCTTCGGTTAAAACCACGCGTGCAGCTAAAGGCGCAGCTGAAACCCCGGCTGAGGCTAAAAAATAACCCGATTAACTAATAAACTCTTGTCAGGTGAAATATCTGATCGCAGGATTGGGTAATTTCGGTAAAGAATACGCCAACACCCGGCATAATATAGGATTTTCGATATTGGACGCCTTTGCTGAGGCGTCCAATATTGTTTTTACCCCCCGCCGTTACGGAGATGTGGCCGAATACCGATATAAATCCAGAGATTTTATCCTCCTTAAGCCTTCAACATACATGAACCTTAGTGGCAACGCAGTGCGCTACTGGCTTCAGAAATCTGAAATTGAAGAAGAAAACATGCTCGTCCTCGTCGACGACCTGGCTTTGCCGTTCGGGCAGCTCCGCCTGCGTAAGAAAGGCAGCGATGGAGGTCATAACGGACTTAAACATATTACTCAGGTTCTGGGTCATGAGGATTATGCCCGATTGCGGTTTGGAATCGGCAGTAAGGAAAAACTTTACAATCAAATCGATTATGTTCTCGGCGAGTGGTTACCAGAAGAAAAAAAACTTCTCCCGGAAAAGATAAAAACCGCAGGCGAAATCATCCTGAGCTTTGCCTTTACAGGTATCGACCGGACCATGAATACCTTTAACACCCGTCCGTAGTCCCTGTTAAATTCTTGTTAACCACGACTTCCGCTTCCTGCCTTAGTCTATCTTTACCCAAAATTCGGATTTATGAAAAGGATTACAATCCGCTGGATTATCATTGCCTCCTCCTTATCTCTGGTTGGACTGATCATAACCCAGCTCTTTTGGATAAACAATGCTCTCCGTCTCGGTGAGGAACAATTCAACAACCGCGTCACAATTGCCCTTCAGGGAACTCTTGATGAATATGTTCAGAACCACCAGGGAAAATCCTGCGATAAAACGTGCGGTTGCCTGAGCGTTCCCAGCCAGTCGGACAGCCTTTTCATAAACCTCGACCCGGCCGAGATGGACTCACTGCTCCGGGTCCATTTTGATTATCACGGCCTCGATACAGTCTTTTCGCTGCGTGTTCTCAATTGTACGACAGGGAAGGTCCTCTACGAAAAAAATAAAATACTGAACAGTAAAAAACAAAGTTCGCTTCATAAAATAAGCCTTTCCTGCCTGCATCACCAGGAAAGCCACCGAATGGAAGTAAGGTTCAGTCAACCCCGCCAGTTAATCATTAAGGACATGCTCCTGTGGCTTGCCGCCTCCACAATTTTTCTTCTGATTGTCATTATCAGCTTCGCTTACATAGTCCTTACAATCGTCCGTCAAAAAAAGGTTACTGAAATGCGTAATGACTTTATTAATAACATGACGCACGAATTCAAAACCCCGATCTCAAATATTTCGCTGGCTTGCGAAGTACTCAAACGGCCTAAAATAGAAGAATCCCCGGAAAGACTTAACCGCTATATTGATATTATCAGCCAGGAAAACAGACGGATGCGCTCACAGGTGGACCGAATCCTTCAGGTGGCCGTCAGAAATCGGGATGATCTGGATATCAGCCGGCAGGTGACCGACCTGCATGAACTGATTAGGGATGCCGTAGATACTATTTGCCTCGAGGAATGCCATGATGGTGCCTCTGTCGATCTTGATTTCAAAGCAACCAAATCTGAACTTTTTATCGATCCGGTTCATTTCACTAATATCATTCATAACCTGATCGATAATGCACAGAAATATACTGCCACCGAACCTAAGATATTGATCAGCACAGAATTGCGCGACAATAATTTTATTCTTGAATTCAAGGATAACGGGATGGGGATAAGCCAGGAAGCACAAAAACATATATTCGAAAAATTCTACCGGGTACCGACGGGGGATCTCCACAATGTAAAAGGCACCGGTATTGGATTGTATTACGTTAAAACAATGATCGAAGCTCATGGCGGGACCATAATCGTTAAGAGTGAAATCGGAAATGGTTCAAGGTTTATCATAACTTTACCAGCATGAAAGAAGTAAAAGCAGAAATCCTCCTTGTGGAAGATGATCAGAACCTCGGCTATATGCTTCAGGACTTTCTCGACCTGGAAGGCTTTAAGGTAACCTGGGAAAAAAATGGCCTGACCGGATTGAACACTTTCAAATCCAAACCATTCGACCTTTGTATTCTGGATGTAATGCTGCCGATAAAGGACGGTTTCACCCTGGCTGAAAATATTCAGCAGTTCAAACCGGGTACCCCGTTTCTGTTTCTTACCGCCAGGGGCCTCGAAGCCGACCGAATCAGGGGACTTAAGCTTGGGGCAGATGATTATATAACAAAACCTTTCAGCACGGAAGAGCTGAAATTAAGAATAGACATCATCCTTCGCAGGCTTGGAAAGGAATCCGATTCCATAAAAAAGGACATATTCACCATCGGATCCGTGATCTTCGACTTTCCGAACCAATTATTGCAGCTTCATGGTGAGGAACGGCGTTTGACAAAGAAGGAAGCCATGGTTCTACGTATGCTCTGCCAGAATGTAAATGAACTGGTACGAAGGGAACAACTGCTGGTTAATATCTGGGGTTCTGATGATTACTTTATGGGCCGAAGCATGGACGTTTACATTGCAAAACTACGAAGCTACCTGAAATCCGATCCGGCAATCAATATTGTAAACATTCACGGTACTGGGTTTAAACTGGAGATCCGGCAATAGTGGGAGAAGGAGTCAGAATAGATAAATGGCTGTGGGCCGTTCGGATTTTCAAATCCAGAAGCCTGGCAACCGACTGCTGCAAAAGAGGCAGGGTGCTCATTGGTGACGAAGCGGTTAAAGCCAGCCGCAATGTTCACATCGGTGATATTATTCAGGTTCGGAAACCACCCCTTACTCTTACTTACCAGGTTACGGGATTGCTCGAGAAAAGAGGATCTGCAACCCTGGCGGCCGAGAATGTTGTGGACCTTACCCCGCAGGAAGAGCTCGACCGGGTGCGCCATGCCCAGGAAAATGCCTTTTTCGTGCGCGACCGCGGAACTGGCAGGCCTACAAAGAAAGACAGGCGCGATATAACAAAATTGGATATTTAGATTTTTTTTCATGATCATTTCGCAACAAAAAAGAGCTGAAAACATTGCCGAATATATTTTATATATGTGGCAGATCGAGGACTTGATCAGAGCTTATGATTTTAACTATGAACGGATTAAACACGAATTGGCCGATCAGTACCAGGTGGATCCGATACTTAAAAAAGATATCCAGCAGTGGTATGAAGGATTGATCGAATCCATGAAATCCGAACAAATCGTTAAATCGGGGCACCTCGCTTTCCTGGATGGCCTGGTCGACGATTTAAATGACTTTCATTTCAGGCTGATCGAAAGCCCGCATCATTCTGAATATATGGCCCTTTATGAGGACGCAATCATCAATATAGGCGATTTCAGAAAGAAAATGGCAGTGAAGGAAAAAATCGGTGATATAGAAGTCTGTCTTACTGTCCTCTATGGGTACATGCTGATGAAAATGAAGAAAAAATCCATTTCGGAAGATACTGCAGATGCCATTCAAACAATCATCAGCCTGATTGCCATGTTGTCTGTAAAATATAAGGAGTTCGAGCAGGGAATCATCGATCTCTGATCACTCAGAACAGCGATCCCTGGATAATATTCTGATCTGATATCTCCTGATAATTAACAGGTTCAAGTACCTCCGGACTATTTTCCCCCCTGCCCTTTTCCGAAATCTTTCTTGAAACCGGCCAGGCCTCCATGTTTTTTTCCGGGTACGGTCTGAGTAACTCCGCATACTGGTCGCCCGGCTTCAGCCAATTACGTTCTTCTCCTTCCAGCAGTATAACTGGCATCCTCTTTTTTACGTTATGAATTCTCTCCATAAGCGGATTGGCCACGGTTGTAATCAGGGAGAATCCCTGCAATATCACTCCTGTATCAGGATTCAGCCAATTTTCATAGAGTCCGCCAATCGCAAACGGCTCGCCGCCGGTAACCCTTATGTAATAAGGATACTTTTTCCCATTGACCTCCCTGAATTCAAAAAAACCATCGGCAAGAACCAGACAATGCCGGCTCACGGCCGCATTTCGAAAAGCCGGTTTATCAAATATGGACTCCGAACGGGCATTGATCGTATTCACCCTGAATTTGAGGGCTGATTCCTTATCCTTGATCCAGGATGGAATCAGCCCCCAATTCATCAGGTGTATTTCATGAGGCCGTTCAGTACTGATCACCGGCCATTTAGGAAATTCAAATGCATTTTGCACATACCTGGGTCCAAAATCAGCCTCCTCCACAAAAGTACTGTCAAACCTCTTCTGGAGATTGGCTTTATCCGCCCGGAGTGACATAAAAACGCACATAGCTTATCTCTCTGTATACTTCCAATAATAGGTTTCGCTCCCTTTCTTATCAACAGCATTGACCCCTTTGGTCATCCAGTCGGGTGCCGGTGCACCCTTCAGGTAATGATCAAAAAATTGCATCATCCGTACCGACCAGTCTTTCTTATCTGCCAAACGCGAAAGGTTATGCGGCGCATTATTATAGTTAATCAGCCACGCCGGTTTGTTCAGACGGCGCAAGGCTACGAATAGCTGAACCCCTTCCGAGAATGGTACAGCCCCATCGGCATCATCATGCCTGATCAGGCATGGAGTGGTAATCCGGTCGGCAAAAAACAGCGGACTGTTCTCAATAAAATATTCAGGTTTTTCCCACAAGGTACCGCCTATCCGGCTCTGGGTTTTTTCATATTGGAACTGCCTTACCATACCGCTCTCAGTACGTATTCCTCCATATGCGGATGTCATGTTGCTCACTGGTGCTCCTGGTGATGCTGCTGCAAATAATCCGGTTTGTGTGATCAGGTAAGCTGTACCATAGCCGCCCCAACTCTGTCCCTGTATTCCCAGGTGTTTCATATCTACATATGGACGCTTGCCCAATTCCACCACTCCGCTCATAATGGCATTGTAAAAAGATTTGCCGGGGAATCCGAGTTGGAAATGAATATCCGGCATAAAAATCAAATAGCCATTTGACGCATATTCAAGTGGATTCACGGTACTCGCACTCGCTCTGGGGGGATAATAGGTATGAATGCCATCGGAATGACGCTCATAAAAATAGACAATCAATGGATATTTCACTTTCGGATCCATATTCTCAGGTTTATACAACAAACCCTGATGTTTTTCCCCGTTCAGATCATTCCATTCCACCAGCTCCACACTGGCCCAGTTGTATTGTGATTGCTGCGGATTCGTGTCCGATAATTTCCGTTCCCCCTTAAAATTAATATCACCGGTCCACAAATCAGGATATTCACTAACAGTGCTCCTGGTCCATAAAAGCTTGTCGGAATTCTTTGCTTTCTGTGCCCGTCCGTAGGTGCAATCCTCCAGCATGAGTATGCTGATAACCGGATTACTGAGCGAGAACCGGCTAAAACCTGACTTCTTATTGGTCAGGTGCCTGATGCTGAAAAGATTGTTTTTATTGCCATCCAGAAATTTCTCCTCCGGGTCGGTCGATACATAGCGCAGGCTCAAATCATTCTTCCGACCGTATCCGTTGGTAACACAAACCGCCTGATCCTTGCCGTCGGGATCAAATTTCCAGATGTCATACTTATCATACAAATAGAGGTTCTCGTCATTTTCAGTCCAGCCCATGGCACCATAGCTACCCGGATCATCCGGCGTATCATGGATGTCATCAGCAAATCCGACTAACAATCCACGCGTCAGGTTAACCGTATTTTTTGTTTTGATGCTGTAACAATTCCAGGAACTATCGGCTGGTTCCCACCAATATAAATATTTTCCTTCCGGCGAAAGCTGTGGATTAAACTCCACTTTCCCAAAGACCTTAACATCTGTACCGTCATTTATATCAGTCAGATAGACATCCTTGGTGTTTTTGTAATTAAGGGCATTATCCAAACGGTTCTGAGCATCGTAAAAGCCCAACGCGATATCCGAATCACCCAGCTTGACCAATCGGTAACTTTCAATAAACGAAGAATCTGCCAGCTGAACGAGCTGATTCTTTTTAATATTATAAACGGCCTGATAGGTCTTTTTACGCTCCTGTTCAACCTGTTTCAGCTGAACACTCTGCAAAACATCCTCTTGCCAGTGCCAGATATCCACCGAAACTTTGTCGTCAGCTAAAAGGGTGTCTTTCTCTTCTTTACGAACAACCGGGATTTTGGCAGTCCCTAAGAAAAGTCTTTGGCCATCAGGCGAAAAACTGACTCTGCCATTTTCACTAACGCTCATTCCTTCCGGCATCCCCTTAGTCTTTGCATCGATTATCACACGCGGTTTATCTTCCTTTTCCGACCAATAGTAAAGTTCATAATTCTTGATCTTTGCAGTATCAGCGGAATAAAGGAACACCAGTTCAGTCGCATTTTCATCGCAAACCAAGCTTTTTACCACTCCAACCTGTTCCCAGATATCTCTTGCCACACCTGTCCGGGTATCAAAAATCCGCACAGTTGAAGTTTTCAGGGAGTCCTCTTTTATGCTGACTATATAAAGCCATTTGCCGTGTTTGGTGAATCCATATTCCGTAACCAACGGGAAATTCTGGGAATCGCGCGTTACCGGATTCATAACAATCAAGGGCAAACCGTTGAAGTCAGGTTTCTTTTTCGACTTCTTGTCGTCCTTTTTGCCTTCTGCCAGGGTATCTTTCTTTTCAGGCTTAACCTCAGCCTTCGACTCCTCCGGCTGAAAAGCGATCCAGGAAGCAGACTCACCGGCTAGCTTGAACGATTTTATAGCCGGATAGGTAACCAACTGATTACTTGATAGTATATATATACCAAGCGTATCCTTGGGCATTTTTTCTGTTTTGACTTTGTCGATTTTGGCTTTACGAATTGAATCTGCCTGAGGCACAATTTTAAAAGCTACAAAATCAGAATTGGGTGAAAAGCCAGGCTGGGTTGCCCTGCTGATTACTCTTTTATCGGTTTGATCACCCCACCCCCTGATATGCAAAAGTCCGTCACCATTCAAGGGATTTATGTTCCACACCACCCAGTTTCCATCATTTGAAATCTGTTGCGAGGAGAGACTTTTCCAACTGTCATACAAAGTAAAATCAACCTTTTTCTTTGTGCTTTGACCAAATCCGGTAACAATCAGGCTTACAGCCATTACCAGTAAGAGTAGCTTTTTTTTCATGAAAAAATTATTACATTAAAATCCTTATTTGTTTTTAACCAGCAGTCGTTGTTCCATCATATCAAGCATTGCATATCTCACCCCTTCCCTTCCATATCCCGATTCCTTAACCCCACCGTATGGCATGTGGTCAACCCTGAAAGTGGGCACATCATTAATAATAACACCACCAACTTCCAACTCTTCAAATGCCATGTTCATTTCATCAATCCGGTTTGTGAAGACTCCGGCCTGCAAACCAAACCGGGAATCATTTATATGCGAAATTCCATCCTGAAAGTCTGCAACCTTTTCAATACTAACAACCGGACCAAAAGCCTCCAGCCCACATACTCTCATCCCTGAATCAGTTCCGGTAAGGACGGTTGGTTCATAGAATGAGCCAATCCGCTTACCTCCGCAAAGTACAGAAGCTCCCTGACCAACTGCTTCACTTACCCATTGTTCTATCCTGACAGCGTTGGCTTCATCGATCATCGCGGAAATATCGGTTGCAGGATCAAGAGGATCCCCGGATTTAAGTTTTAAAGTTGCCTGTATGAACAGGCTGGTGAACTCATCGAATACACTCTCATCAGCAAATATTCGCTGAACATGGATACAAACCTGACCGGAGTACGCAAACGCACCCACAATACATTTCTGAACAGCAAGATTAACGTCAGCTGTGGATCCAACCATAACACCGGCATTCCCTCCCAGCTCAAGAACAATTTTATTATGTCCGCATTGCTCTTTTATCTTCCAGCCTACCTCGGGAGAGCCTGTAAACGAAACCATCCGGATTCTTGGATCAGTATAAAGCATACTTCCGGTTTCCCTGGTCATGGGCATGATTGACATAGCCCCTTCGGGTAAGCCGCATTCGTGAATAATCCTCGCAAGCTCCAGAACAGTTACCGGAGTTTGAGATGCCGGCTTCAAAATGATCGGGTTACCTGCAGCTATTGCTGGTGCCAGCTTATGTGCCGATAGGTTGAGCGGAAAATTAAAGGGAGAAATGGCCCCGACAAGGCCCACTGGAAAGTATTTTACCCAACCTTCCTTTCCTTCACCTGCCGGAGTCCAATCGATGGACAGATACTCCCCCGGTATTCGTTTAGTTTCTTCAGCAGCAACCCTGAACACCTGGATCGCCCTGTCAACTTCCGTGTTGGCATATCTCAGCGGCTTGCCAGCCTCCTGACAAAGAGTCTCAGCCAGTAGTTTTTTATGGTCAACCATTCCATCTGCGATCTTCGACAGAATATGACTTCGCTGATAAACCGGCAAAGATTTCATTTTTTGCTCAGCTGATTTAGCCTTTGCAATTACCGTATCCAACAGATGAGAATCAGATAAACCAGTAATGGCCAATAATTTAGAATCATAAGGGCGTCTTACTTCAAGCGTCCCCGAAGTTTCGATGAATTGACCTGCGGCATAGATTTTGTACTTTTCCATTGTCAAAAAGGAGTGTTTATAAAAGTAAAAAAAGTAAATTTGAAATTATGCGTTATATAACCATTGTAGCACTCTCATTTTTTTCCATCGCTTTCGGGTTCTCACAAAATGACTCCGTTAAGAAGGTGAAATATACTCCCGAGTTTCAATTTACAGCCGGTTTATATCTGAATTTCAATCAGGTAAGAGATAATAACCCCATCCCTTCTGTCCGGATAGTATCAAATGATCCCCCGATGGACTTCAGTTTCTATCGAAATCTTGTGAAAAATAAAAAGATTGGATATTTTGATGAGTTCGGCGCCCAACAGGAAGTAAATACCTCCGATATCTGGGGCTACTGCCAGGATGGCAAGATTTTCATTCAGTACAACGGTGAGTTTAACCGGATTCCGATCATTGGAAGAGTGTGCCATTTTATCGCTGATGTTACTGTCCTCAACACCCATTACGACCCCTATTATTCAGATTATTATAACTCGGGATACTATAATCCGTACTATTCAAGGCCCTATAACAGAACAACAAAGACCCGTGAAATGAGGCAGTACCTGCTTGACTTCGAATCGGGTAAAGTAATGGACTTCGACCGGGAATCAGTTCAGGTGATCTTAATGGAAGACCCGGTATTGTATGATGAATTTATGAAGGTGAAAAAGCGCCAGCAAAACGACCTGCTATTCTTCTTTCTCAGGCAATTAAACGAAAAAAATCCGGTGATGATCCCGGTAAGGTGAATTCAAACGGCTCATATACAAATTCTTACATCACATCATTTGCGTAATAGCCAGATTATCTGTATCTTTGCTGCATATATCTGATCCTCACACAACAAAACAGCTCTTGTAGCGTTACAATACAGGATGCAAATTCTGGAAAGAGTAGTCAGACAATTGAATGAAACATGAAATTACGACATTATATAATATTGATCACCGCTCTCATCCTTCCTGGTTTTCTTCCTGCACCTGACCTGCCGCCTGGTGGGAACTCCTTTTTACTGCTGGAAAAAATGAGATCAGAGATCATCAAAAAGGATAAGGCCCAGTACCAGGTCAAATACAACCGCTTCAAGAAAACCCTTGCCAAATATGAATCCAACAACAATTGGAAAGAGTATAATAATTATGGATTCATCGGAAAATATCAGTTTGGAAGAAGTGCTTTGGATGCAACCGGTTACGGACATATATCCGCACAGTCATTTAAAATGAATCCGGCTTCGTTTCCAGAGCAGGAACAGGAGAAGGCCATGGATATGCTGCTGAAAAGCAATGAATCGGTCATGAAAAAGTCGATCAACAAGTATGTTGGAATGATCATGCTTGATTCCATCCGGATTACCCGTTTAGGCATTCTTGCTGCAGCACACCTCGCAGGTCCCGCTAATGTCAAGGAATTCCTGGATTCATACGGGCAAAAAAATGTCAGGGACAGAATGGGAACCCATATCTCTGATTACCTCAACCTGTTCTCAAGGTAGTATCGTTCAGGATGCTTTCCGCGAGTCCCGATTTTATGCTATTTTTGCCGGCAACCGGGACTTGTTATGAATCAAAAACCATCAATACCTAAAGGAACGCGCGATTTCGGACCAGTACCGATGATGCGTCGCAATTACCTCTTCGATACCATACGATCAACCTTCCAGTTGTATGGATACCTTCCCATTGAAACTCCTGCCATGGAGACTTTGGATACACTAATGGGTAAATATGGCGAAGAAGGTGATAAACTGATTTTTAAAATCCTGAATTCAGGGGATTTTGCTGGAGGCATGAACCCCGAACTCCTTCAAAAGGTTATCGGTGACTCTCAAAACACTCAACTATACAGCCGGACCCTGGCTTCCCAGGTTTCTGAAAAAGCACTGAGATACGACCTCACCGTGCCTTTTGCCAGATTTGTGGTTCAGCATAGGGATGAAATAAGTTTCCCTTTCAAAAGATATCAAATCCAACCGGTTTGGAGGGCCGATCGTCCCCAGAAAGGACGATACCGGGAATTTTACCAGTGTGATGTGGATGTTATCGGGAGCGATTCCCTTCTTAATGAAGCGGAATTGGTGAGAATTATTGACGATGTTTTCACAAAATTGGGGCTCAACATTGTTGTTAAAATCAATAACAGAAAGATCCTCGCCGGCCTCGCTGAAGTTTCAGGGTCTGGCGAAAACCTGACTGATTTCACTGTTACATTGGACAAACTTGATAAAATTGGTATTGAACAGGTTAAAGCTGAATGGATTTCCCGTGGCATTTCCAATGCCTCCATCGATCAGCTCATTCCTGTCATCAGCCGGTCTGGTTCGGTTTCCGAAAAACTTGGAGGACTTAAGGACTTTTTAGCCTCTTCACCTGTCGGATTAAAAGGAGTTGAGGAAATGGAAGTCCTCTTCTCGTTGGTTAACAGCTTCAATCTGCATTCATCCGTGGAGGTCGATCTGACACTCGCCCGTGGGTTAAACTATTACACAGGCGCCATTATTGAGGTAAAATCACTTGATATTCAAATCGGTTCAATATGCGGTGGAGGCAGATATGATGACCTCACCGGCATTTTTGGCATGCCGGGAGTGTCTGGGGTCGGAATTTCCTTCGGTGCTGATCGCATCTATGATGTTTTGGAACAAATAAATGCATTTCCGGCATTCGCCCAATCAGGTAAGCAGGTTCTGTTTCTGAATTTTGGTTCTGATGAAGCTGCCGTGTGCCAATCACTCGCCGGCAATCTGCGAACCGCAGGAATCCGCTGCGAAATTTACCCGGATCCTGCAAAGATCAAAAAACAGCTTCAATACGCTGATCAAAACAAAATTCCAATCGTGGTGATGATCGGTGAAACGGAGAGGAATGCGGGGAAGGCAGCAGTTAAAATCATGGCAACCGGGGAACAGATGGAGATAAACCTATCTGATCTGACCAGTGAAATCCGGAAAATTATCTGAATTCATGAGAACACATCTGATCAGCCCAAAAAGACTTAGTTTGGGGAATATTCGGGAAATCATCGAACAACCAACACAATTGGTTTTATCGGAGGAAGCCCGTAAAAAAATTGTGCATTGCCGGGAATATCTCGACCGGAAAATTGCTTCGGATTCTGATCCGATATACGGAGTAACCACTGGATTCGGGGCGCTGCATAATAAAATCATTCCGGTAAAGGATTTGCAAACCCTTCAGCTTAACCTCGTAAGATCTCATGCATGTGGTACAGGTGAACCGGTCCCCCATGAGATTGTAAAAATCATGCTGCTGCTGAAAATTCAATCTCTATCCTATGGTCATTCAGGTGTTCAGCTGCTGACGGTTTTGCGACTCATCGACTTTTTTAATAATGATATCATTCCGGTCGTTTATCAGCAAGGATCGTTAGGTGCTTCAGGTGATCTTGCTCCGCTTGCCCACCTTTCCCTGCCACTGATTGGCGAAGGAGAAGTCTGGTTGCGTGGAGAAAAGGTTCCAGCTGCTGTTGTACTGAATAAATCCGGCCTTGATCCGGTTGAACTGCAGGCAAAGGAAGGACTTGCACTGTTGAATGGTACCCAGTTTATGAGTGCTTACGGAGTTTGGACCCTGCTGAAGGGATTGCACCTATATTCATGGGCCAACCTGATCGGGGCATTGTCGCTGGATGCTTTCGATGGACGCATCGAGCCTTTCAATCCAATGATCCATGAGATCCGGCCGCATCCGGGACAAATGGAAACTGCCCGCGACATTAGGGAACATCTGGCCGGCAGCGAATTAATTCACCGGAAGAAAACCCAGGTGCAGGACCCATATTCTTTCCGGTGTATCCCACAGGTTCATGGAGCAACCAAGGATGCACTTGATTATGCCTCTTCCGTATTTTCCAGGGAAATAAATGCTGTTACGGATAATCCTACCATTTTTCCGGAACAGGATCTGGTGATTTCTGCAGGAAACTTCCATGGTCAGCCCCTGGCTATTGCTTTTGATCTCATGGGAATCGCTCTGGCTGAACTTGGAAATATTTCGGAAAGAAGGGTGTACCAGATGCTATCCGGTGCACGCGAACTGCCCCCTTTCCTCGTTGCTGAACCCGGATTGAATTCCGGCATGATGATTCCCCAATATACTGCTGCTTCACTGGTGAGCCAGAATAAACAACTGGCAACACCTTCGTCAGTGGATTCGATTGAATCCTCGAACGGACAGGAAGATCATGTAAGCATGGGTGCAAACGGTGCCACAAAAACTCTGCGGATTATTACAAATCTGGAGACCATTCTTGCCATTGAACTGATGAATGCTGCTCAGGCAATAGAATTCCGCCGTCCGGCCAGGTCTTCAGCCAAAATCGAAAGGTTGTTGGAAAAATACAGAATGGTTGTTCCCTTTATCCGCCATGATCAGATTCTTTATCCCCACATCAGCAATTCTGCTGATTTCATCAGAGATATGAATCCAGAGGTTATCTAAAACCTTCCCGGCTGCCCCCTTTGGAACTTCCCGGATTCCGGTTTTCCCGGATCTGGTTAAGCATGTGATTCATAAACTCCTGCTCAACACGATGCAGGGTCAATACCTTCTTAGTTGGCAGAATAACTTTCAGCTTAACAAAATAATCCTTTTTCAGCTGAGCCAGTTTAACCTCCTGATCAAGGATATCATTCAGCATATTGTTAAGCTCTTCTTCCGTTAATTGACTGGGATCAAAATCACGATGCATCTTCTGGCGTTTTCCCCACATCATCTCTTCCCGTTTGGTCAGATATTCATTGTATACGGGCCAGAACTTCTCTGCTTCGTCAACGGTAAGCTGAAGCTTTTCGGTTAGAAATGATACTCTCTCCGCTTTCATTTTTGCCATAGCTTCCTGAAATCGTGGCGATTCATTTTGTCCCCACGCATTCAAAGAAATCAGGAGCATGCATGTGATTATCCATCCTTGAATTTTCATAATAACTTGTTTTAGAAACCTACCGATTCATAAATATATTCCTCGGCCAGGTCAGGTTCAATCTGTATAAGTTCATTCACCTCAGTTCTAGGCTGAACTTTAACATCAATTTTATTCTCCTCAAAATAACCGGCCAATTTTCCCTCATTCAATTCCCCTCCGTAGAAATCCACTAAAAGTGAGATATTTTCCTGAAAACGCACTTCCTGAAGAGGTTTCCAGTAATAGGTACGGATACCGAACCCTCCTATAACCAACACTGCAGCTATACCTGATACCCAAGCCATCCAGGGCCTGATCAGGGTCCTTCTCTGATCTGGACTCGCAACATCAGCCTGATTCAGCCTTTCCATCATACGATCTTCAAAACCAGCCAGATAGCCATCTGGTATTTGAAAGGGATCTTTTCGGAACTGCTCAACCTCCCATATATATTTATCTTTATTCATCATTTTACTCTCCACGAATTTAGACGGGCAAACTTCGCAACGGTTTAATCTGTGGTCTCAAATGCAGCCTGTATCTTTCTCACTGCATGAAAATAGGAGGCTTTTAAAGCACCTACTGAAGTTCCAAGTACATTGGCCATGTCCTCATAAGTCATCTCATCAAAATATTTCATTTGAAAAACCTTTTTTTGCTTGGGCGGTAAATGATCGATGGCAACCTGAAGTTTCAGAAACAATTCATCTCCATCAAAATAGGGATCCGATTTCAGCCGCCCCTTGATGGAATCGTCGGGATCATCCGCAATCATAGCCCTTTCGCGCTGTCGTGCCTTCAAAAAAGTTATGGCTTCGTTGGTGGCAATACGGTACATCCAGGTATACATCCCGGAAGTCTCGCGAAATCCCGGGAGTCCTTTCCAGATTTTAATAAAGGTGTTCTGAAGTACATCATCAGCATCCTCATGTACCAATACCATTCTTCTGATGTGCCAGTACAACTTCTCCTTGTATTTGGCCATTATCAACCTGAATGCACGGTCCCGCTGTAACGGATCCCTGAATTGATTGATCAGGTCGGCATCATTTGTTCGATTCATTCAATCCCCCAACAAGATGTAGAACCTGATTTACCACATTCTTTGCGGTAAATCCGAACTTTTCATCCAGGATTTCGGCGGGTGCAGAATAGCCAAAGTGATCCAGACCCCATACCAGCCCATCATTGCCTGCCAGCCCTTGTAAGGTTACC
This sequence comes from uncultured Bacteroidota bacterium, assembly GCA_942493265.1. GTDB lineage: Bacteria > Bacteroidota > Bacteroidia > Bacteroidales > UBA12481 > UBA12481. The sequence goes on along the minus strand of OW818688.1, from coordinate 2,951,109 downwards.
GGCAACCCGGCTGTAAGCCCAAAAACCTGGGTAAAAGAAGGAATAACCTCCTTCTGGTAAGCTACACTTTGCTGCCTGAACAATCCTTCTGAAGGAACAGATACAACCTGAACAGCCAGGCTATGCTTTTTCTTGAGCACCGCTGATGCCTCAACCAGAGTTGCAACCTCCGAACCATTACCCAACATCACTACCTGTGGATTCAGTCCGGTTTTCAGAATGATATAGGCACCGGCTGATACTTGAGCGGCCGATTCAAACCGTGTTGCACCTTCCGGTGCAGGCAGGTCCTGAATGTTTTGCCGGGATAACAGCAAAGCGGTGGGCGTACGCTTATTATTAAGGGCAAGTTTCCACGATACAATTGATTCCGCGGTATCTGCAGGTCGCAGAACCAACATGGAAGGTTTCCCGGAATGATTCTTTAATTTTTCAAGTAACCTGATCTGTGCTTCCTGTTCAACCGGTTGATGCGTAGGCCCGTCTTCCCCTACCCTGAAAGCATCATGCGTCCATACATATACAACCTGAAGCTCCATCAGGGCAGCCAAACGTACTGCCGGTTTCATGTAATCTGAGAATACAAAGAATGTTCCGCAAACCGGAATAATTCCGCCATGAAGAGCCATCCCATTTGCCAGTGAAGCCATCGTTAATTCCGATACGCCTGCATGGAGAAACGAACCTGCGAAATCATGGTGACCAAATGCTTTGGTATTCTTTAAAAATACGTCAGTTTTATCTGAATTTGCCAGATCAGCCGACATAACAACCAAATTATCAATATGTCCGCCCAGATACGACAATACGATCCCGGAGGATTCACGGGTAGCAATATTTGCCTTGGTCAATATCTTTTCCCACTTGATTGCGGGTATTTTCCTGGTAAGCCAATTATTCAAACGCTTATTCAATTCAGGATTTTTTTCTGCCCATTCCTTTTCGGCAGCTTTCCGCTCTGCAACTTTATCACGCTTGGCTACAATCACCTTCTGGTAATAATCCTCCACATCCGGAAAAATCCGGAAAGGTTCAGAAGGATCCCCACCAAGATTGCGGATGGTGCCTGCAAATGAAGCTCCCGCTTTGCTGATCGGCTGCCCATGTGTGGAGGTCTTCCCTTCAAAAAGATTTCCGTTCCCATCCAGACAACCTTTTCCCATGATGGTTTTTCCAATAATCAGGACGGGCTTTTCAGTTTCCGAAACGGCTTCTGCCAAAGCCTTGCGAATCGCTTCCTGATTGTTTCCATCAATCGTAAGCACCCGCCAGCCCCATGCCTGATACTTCATTCCGGTATCTTCACGGGTAACGGCAGCAGTCTCCGTAGATAGCTGAATATCATTGGAATCGAAAAACATGATCAGGTTTTTAAGCCCCAGGTATCCGGCAATTCGACCAGCTCCCTGCGAAATCTCTTCCTGAATTCCTCCATCGGATATATAAGTATATGTTTTATGGGCGGTCCATTCTCCAAAGCGGTCAGCCATGATCCGCTCAGCAATGGCCGCACCCACGGCCATGGTATGCCCCTGCCCCAGCGGACCACTGGTATTTTCAATGCCCCGGGCCGGATCCACCTCGGGATGACCCGGAGTCAGACTCTTCCATTGCCGGAAGTTCTTGATATCTTCCATGGTGAATGACCCGCAAAGTGACAAAACCGAATACAACATCGGAGACATATGACCGGGATCAAGAAAAAAACGATCTCTGAAAGGCCATAATTTATTGTCCGGATCGAAAGTCAGGAATTCTGAAAAAAGAATGTTAATAAAGTCAGCTCCTCCCATCGCACCACCGGGATGACCCGATTTTGCTTTCTCCACCATGGAGGCTGATAATATGCGAATGTTATCCGCTGCCCGATCAATTACTGGTTTATTCATATTTATCTGGTCCGGGGTTTATAAGGAACCGAGCGAAAATAGCATTTTTTTTACCTTTGCTGACTAATATATTCATCCATGGGACTAAAATGCGGCATTATCGGGATAACAAATACAGGGAAAACCACTCTGTTTAATTGTATCTCAGAAACAAAAGTAGCTACCAGCAATTTCGCTTTTAGCACCAATAAATCGAATCTGGGCCAGGTTAAGGTACCCGACGAAAGACTGTTAAAGCTCGACTCGCTGATTCATTCCCTTCGGGTAATGCCTACCACGGTTGACATAGTTGATATTCCCGGCTTAACAAAGGGTTCATCCAAGGGAGAAGGAGTAGGTAACAGCTTCCTCGCCGATATCCGGAACTGTGATGCACTTATACATGTGGTGCGCTGCTTTGATGACCCAAATCTTCCTCATATCGAAACCAGTATTAACCCGGTTCGTGATCGGGAAACCATCGATCTTGAGCTTCAGGTAAAGGACCTGGATGCTATCGAAAAGCGTATCCTCAAGCTGGAAAAAGGTGCAAAAGTCGGCGATAAAGTCTCAAAACACGGGTTGGAGGTAGTCACCAGAATTAAAGCCCACCTGGAGGACTTTAAAAATGTCCGCACTATGAACCTTTCCCATGAGGAAGAGGAGCACATTGCCGACCTTTGCCTGCTGACGGCAAAACCAGTCATCTACGTATGTAATGTAGATGAGAAATCAGCCGTTACAGGGAATGCCTATTCAAACAGGTTTATTGAATCCCTTCAGGGTGAAGAGGCTGAAACACTTATAATTGCGGCCAAAGCAGAATCCGAAATCGCTGAACTGGAAGATCCGGAGGACCGGCTCGCCTTCTTAGCTGAATTGAATCTGGAAGAACCGGGCGTTAATAAACTGATCCGTTCGGCTTTCACGATCCTGAACCTGGAGGTATTTTTCACAGCCGGGCCAAAGGAAGTCAGGGCCTGGACCATCCGTAAGGGTGCCACCGCCCCTGAAGCTGCCGGAGTGATCCATTCCGATCTTCAAAGAGGGTTTATCCGCGCAGAGGTCATCAAATACAAGGATTATATTCTGTACAAAACTGAACCGGCCTGCCGTGATGCCGGAAAATTATTCGTTGAAGGAAAAAATTACATCGTTGAAGACGGAGATATCCTGCACATACGTTTTAATGTCTGATTAACGTTTTTAACATGCATCATAAAATCAGGTTTCTCCTCGCCCTTGCTTACCTGTCCGGGCCGTGGGTTTTTACGACCGGATACAATCAGAACCCTGCCGACAAGCCGGTGCTGATGGTTGGCATCGTGGTGGAAGGCATGAAGTACGATTGGATTGAAAGATACTGGAACCTTTTTGGGGAAGGGGGAATAAAAAAACTGTTTAAACAGGGTACCAGCTATACCGATGCCTCGATCCCCTTTCTGCTTGCTGATGCCGGATCATCAAATGCATCCATTTCAACAGGCGCACCTCCTGCTATTCATGGTATCGTGTCAGAGAACTGGTATAACAGGATTCGGAGGGAACAAGTCAATTGCACCAAAGATTATCTGGCCAGATCAATCGGTGGTAACGGCATTAATGGTAAACACTCCGCATCCCAGCTTCTGGCCAATACAATCGGCGATCAGCTTATCCTTGCATCCGACTACAAGGGAAAAGTAATATCCGTTTCATTTAATGCAGAACCTGCCATCCTTCTGGAAGGGCACATACCGGGTTCTGCCTGGTGGTTCGACACACCATCTGGAAATTGGATAACAAGCTCGCAATATGCCAATTCATTACCGGCCTGGGTAACCAGTTTCAATGCCCGGAATACCGCCGGCCATTATCTTACGCGTCAGTGGGACCTTCTGCTGGCCGACAATCTTTACACGGGGTGTCCGCCAGATGATAATGATCTGGAAACCGGTTATTATAACCAATTCAAAACTTTCCCCTTTAAGCTGAGCCGTATCCGCCGTGAAAGCCTTGACCAGGATAACGAAATCCTCGGGATGATGCCGTTCGGAAATACGCTGACGACCGATTTTGCAACCACAGCCCTATTGGAAGAAGGATTGGGAAAGGACCAGATAACCGACCTTCTTTGGATCAACTATACCGCGATCGACCAGATTACCAAGCTATTTGGCCCTGACTCGCGAGAAGCGGCAGATGCACTTCTGAGGCTCGACATGGATATCCAGCGCCTGCTGTACCAAATTGAAGAAACTATCGGAAAGGATAAAGCCCTGATTTTCCTGACTTCAACACATGGAGCATCAATGGATCCGGATTATAGCCGTGCACTAAATTTGCCGGGTGGTTTTTTCCGTTATCGGAATGCAGTTGCCCTGTTAAACTCCTATCTTGTAGCAATTTATGGAGATGGCAACTGGATTGAATACTATGTTAATCACCAGGTTTACCTGAATGAAACCCTTATTGATCAGAAAAAACTGTCATTTACATTGGTGCAGGATCAGGCTGCACGCTTTCTTACCCATTTCGATGGTGTGGCCAGAGCTATCCCGGCAGATCGGTTTCTTACCGGCCAACTGACAAGCCCTTGGGGTGATTTGGTGCAGAACTCATACAATCCCGACCGAACAGGCGATATTGTGCTGATATTGCAACCTGGATGGATCGAAGAAGAAAATACAGACAGCGATTCCCGCTCCCCGTATTCATATGACACCCATGTACCGCTAGCATGGTACGGATGGACAGTGCCGAAGCAAACGATCAACCGTCAGGTATCAATTCTCGACATTGCCCCCACCCTGGCGCATCTGCTGAATATTACCGCACCAGCCGGTGCAACCGGTAAAATTCTATTTGATCTGGTCAAATAAAAAAGGCCGCCGGAATATCCGGCAGCCTTTCAGCATCAATAAATAACACTTTATGACCTTATTTCTTAAAAATCACCGAGCTCTCGCGATAGCCTGACAGATCGAGATACCAATCGGCATAGGATAACCCACCCGATTCAGCCCATGCTCCAAATTTTGTGTAACCTTTCAAAATGTCTTTTTTCTCAATCATATAATCAAAACTCCCGGGTATATCCATCATCCAGGGAAGGCCCTGCGTGGATGTATAGTACTTCCCTGTTTTCACATCAGAAGCATCCTGCGACTGTCCAAAAAAAGACAAATCAGCAAGATCGGTGGGCTGATTTCCGCTCATATGAATCTCCTTACCGCGCTGACCATCAACAATCAGGAAAGGATTATATGGCGCCTGGCCCATCGCGGCAATAGTTTGCGGTGTTGAAAAAACCACCTTGATTTCCTGTATAACAGGTTCAGTCCATCCACTTCCGGCAACTACATTTACGCCCGTTCCACTGCCAACATATGGCAACACATCATAAGCATCCTCGAAAGCAATGATCACAGCATTTGTTTGCCCGGATTCAATTCCTGTGCCGCTCAATTTGACATTATCGCCAGGAACATCATATCCGGATACCGATTCCACCGACCTTGCAGGAACGGGCAACTGAATACCAAACCCGTTTCTGAAGGAAGCACCGATAGCCCTGGTTTTCAGCTTTATAACCATTTGCACAACCTGATTATTCGGATCTGCTACCTGATTAAAGTTATAATCAACTACCAAATCATTAAAATCGAAGTCACCCAATCCGGGCCACAAATCTTCGGCAACCAGAGTGCCGAATACGTCTTTGGCGGGGTAGTAATAATTGAATGCAAGATTTTTATCATCCGGATAATCATCAAATGTATCAGTAATACCATCTTTATCACGGTCAGCCGGCGTATCCAGGGGCGGTACCCTTGAAACATCCACTGCACTTACAGGATTAGCAGTTACATAAAATATTGCATCGTTGAAATCATCATCCGATCCGTTCATGCGGTCCATATCCTCAAAGGCTATCAGCAGAACGCTTCTTTTTGAATCGTACAGTAAGACGGTATGCTGTTTTTTCGAAATATCACTTTCAACATTAAAGGACGGCTCAGAATAGAGTACTTTATTACCGGTTACCCTGCCACCGCTCCAGCCATTCGGCACCAAAAACCATCCGATTGCTTTTCCGGCATCAAATCTGCCCAGAAATACTTTATCACCCGAAACCAACCCTCCACCGCTGCCCGGATAGGAAGCATTGGGGAATACAACATTATACTTACTGATATCCTTAACTTTTTTTGGCGGATTGTTTACATCATAAATGTAATAGCCAAGTGAATTCAGGTAGCTGGCCCCTTCATGGACAAATGTTATCCAAACATCGGCTTGTTCCTTTAAAACAATATCACTTTCATTTCCGGCAGCTAAATATTCAGGATGGCTTACCGGCAATTTTATCTTTTCAGGCAGGGAGGCATTAACATCATTCAGGAAATCCTGAGTAATCACGTCCCTTGGACTCACCAGGTAAGATGGAACACCCGATGAAGTATAAGTACCTAAATACGAATAAGTTATGGATGATTTTAAAATATTTGCCTGAGGGTTGAATTTAATGAACTGAGGTAATACAGAGGTTCCCTCACCATAATGATAAACAACTGACCCTCCGATGACCGGAACTGCAACCAGCGACTCTAAACCGATATAATCGGTCTTCAGATAAACCGTATCCCGGTAGGCCGGAATCCTGAGCTGAAGGTCAATCCTGCCATCATTACCTGATGCAAATGTACCTGCCAGCCTTGCAGTAACATTTGGCATCTCACCGGATCCCGGATTGTCAAGATAAAGCTGTACCGGCACCTGGCTGAGTACCATCGCTGAGTTTTGAACCAGGACACTCAAATTGATGTCGAGGGTTGTTTTGAATTCAAATCCTTCAGGAATCTTCAGATCTTTCGTCATCCCGGTTTCCGTTCCGGGAGTGTAAGGATCTTTGTTGCATGAAGCGGCTAAAAGACCTAGCCCCAGAACCGAATAAACCAGTAGCTTTTTCATTGGATACATTATTACCAAATTTCATTAGATCAAACAAACCCAATGCCACTGGCAGACAACACATATTAACTCATTGATTTACTTAGCATTAATGAATCTCACATAATCGAAGAGATTCCTTTTTCTGGATTTTTTCCATTTTAAAGACATTTTTTATATAAAACAAAGACTAACTTTACCCCTTAAACCAGCTTGACCGGATCAATGAGAAAATTGATTTATATGATTCCCTTTATTCTATGCGCCTTTTCCTTCCAGGACGGACGCGACATAGAATTCAACCGGCTATTGACCGCTCAGATTCAATATCTCCAAGGGAATGAATTCATTCAAAAGGGAATCACCGGCCGTGGTATTCGTATTGCCGTTCTGGATGGAGGATTCCCGGGAACCAACACCCATCCGGCCTTAAAACATCTGATTGAGCGGCACCAGATTATCGCTACCTGGGATTTTGTTAAAAACAGAGAAAATGTTTACTCGGGAGTCTCCCACGGTACCGCCGTACTGGCCTGCATAGCCGGGATTCTCGATGGGAAACCGCTCGGACTTGCACCGGATGCAGAATTTCTTCTCGCACTGACAGAAAAAAGCGGGGAACCCCGGCAAGAAGAGTTGAATTGGGCAAATGCGGTGGACTGGGCAATAGAGCATGGGGCAAACATCATCCAATCCTCACTGGGTTATACTTACCAGAGATATTTTACCTCCGAAATGGATGGCCGGCACAGCATTGCAGCACAGGCCGCTGCCAGGGCTGCCAGAAAGGGAATTCTCATAATCAACTGCAACGGAAATGAAGGACAAAGCAGGTGGTCAACCCTGGTAACCCCAGCCGATGCTGATTCTATAATGAGTGTCGGAGCAATCGATCCCAAAACCGGATTGGCATCAGGATTCAGCTCGGTAGGTCCAACTGCCGACCATCGGTTAAAGCCGAATGTCTGCGCTCCGGGACAAGTAGTGACATTAAAGCCAAATGGCGGTACCCGGATCATGGAAGGAACGTCCTTTTCGGCCCCGCTTATAACCGGTTTTGCGGCATGCACCTGGCAATTGTACCGGTCACTTTCAGCTCAGGATATCATAACACTGATTGAGAAATCCGGACATTTGTTCCCTTACTACGATTACTCCCACGGATATGGTATTCCACAGGCATCAAGGATCATTAATCCCATAATTGACATACCTGCGAGTGAGCTTAAGGTATCTGCCGATGACCAGAATTTCATTGTCCGCATTCCGGAAAAATGGAGGGATATCCCCAGAATATTCCCGGCAGGCTATTTATATTATCACATCAGTACTCCAACCGGATACCTCAAACGTTACGGCGTTTTTCGGGTAGAAGGTGATAAGCCGGTAGTTATCAGCAAATCGGAATTTGATGCTGACGATATCTTTCGTTGTAGTTTAAATGGAGAGACTTCTGTATGGAAAGAAACAAAATAGCAGCCTTAACTATTATTCTTCTGTTGCTAAGCCTCGCACAGAGGCCAATTCAGGCACAGGAGCTGATTTTCGAAAAGAATCCAGGCCGGTTAACCGACCATCCGGCTTTTGGTCCCAACCGCAAACATTTCTTCCATCCGTTTTTTTCTTCGGCCTTAATCTTGCCTTCTTCAAGTGCAAAAATCCTCCCCACCAATGTACTTTTTACCGGCAATATCGCTGTCGGCCTCCGATATAAATATAAGTTCAGCGGTCCATTATCAATGATTGCAGAATCCGGTGCCCATCGAAATTTTTACAAATTAAATCAGAATCCCGGCAAGCAATTTCCTGACACCGTATCACACCGCTCACAGACTGTCGGAAGCGCTGGCATGTTCGGTGGGTTATACCTAAGGCTCCGGCTGGGACAGCGCGGTGATTACCTTGGAAACTATATTGATTTGGGAATATCTGCACAGGCGAATCTATTAAACAAACTGGTTACAAAGGATTTAATATACCCGGAAGATCCCCATTCCCACATAATTGAAAAAACGAATGTATCAGCCTTGAAGTGGATCAATCCATTCACTTATAAGGCTTTAATGCGCGTAGGATTTGATCGGTATGCACTGACAGCCTCCTATCGGATATCAAGGCTACTCAGCATTGATGCTGTTAAAGACTTACCGGCTTTTGAAATCGGAATAGAGATTTCGCCTGTCAGATATTGAAACGATCGCGTTCAGCAACCAATTCCCGCAGCCGGCTGTGGTTATTCTCGGTTGCATTTCCAACAACCACGGCATCAGCTCCGGAATGATAGGCGTTCCTTACATCGGCAGAGGTTCGGATACCGCCACCCACCATAAGAGGTAATTTAATTACAGAAGCAATGGAGGCGATCATTTTTGAGGAAACCGGGTTCTGCGCCCCGCTTCCCGCATCGAGGTATATGACCTTCAAGCCAAGCATTTCTCCAGCCATTGCAGTAGCCAGCGCGATGTCTGGCTTGTCTGCCGGGATTGGCTGGGTGTTGCTCATATATGAAACTGATGTTTGCTGACCTCCGTTTATGAGCATGTATCCTGTAGGGATAATTTCCAAACCTGATTTCCGAAGAAAGGGTGCAGCAACAATATGGTTGCCTATCAGATATTCCGCATTTCGTCCTGAGATCAGTGAGAGCAGCAAAACAGCATCAGCACTGGAGCTTAATTGGAGCGGAGAGCCGGGGAAAAGTACAACCGGAATATCAACTGATGATTTTATTTCAGCAATCAAATCGTCAACATGATTGGTAATCAGGCTCCCGCCAACAAAAATAAGATCGACACCGGTTTCACCCGCAACGGATAATTGGGTACTCAGATAAGCATGTTCACACTTGTCCGGATCAATCAGCCAGATAAATGCTTTTTTGCGACCTTTCAGACTATTCAGGTAAGGCAGGATCATTTGGACTTGGTATTTCTCCAGTTAAGGGTTTCTATCATTTTTAAAAGGTCGAGACGTAAGAATTCCTTCACCGGAGCCAGAGAATCCTTATTGGGTTCACAATCAAAATAGAGTGCACCCCTCAGAAAATGCCGAATGCTGTCGGTCGCATAAAATTGCATGGTTGAGGCGGTGTTACCTTTTATATCAAAAAGTACACTGTATACTTTACTGATGGTGTCGACATATTCTGACTGAATAATAGCATCTGCCTTTATACTGTGCTTATATGCATAACTATGAGCATCCTCAACCAACCTGTCAAGATTACCATTAACCAATTTATAAGTCAGGTGGACCCGGCTCTTGAATTGAGGAAATTCAATATTGATCCAATAATCAGCTGTATCGGTATCCGTCCATTTGCCTTTATAAGGATTGATTACCGCATATACAGGATAATCAAACCTGTATGGGTAATTACCCGACAGAACCTGATACTCTTTTACAGGAAGGTCAATCCGGTAATAACCTCTTGGCCTTGGGCTATAATCCTGGCTGCAGCCAAATATTGCAACAGTCATCATCACCAAAATCAAATATTCAAAGGGTCTGGACTTCATAACTCTTAAAATGGTTCACCAGGCAATTTAAAATTACACTTCCTTGATTCTCCGATTTTCACGACTCCTGACAACAAACGTAAGATAATTCAGCTCATTACGCTCATCAGGGCCAATCGAAAAAAAGGCAACTTCTGCTCCGGAAACCAGAGCAGAAGCTGCCAATAGTAACAGAATCACCATCAATTCTATGATCAGATCCAAATTCAATTTTTCATAATATCAGGTTAGAAAGGCAAATCATCGCCCTCAACAGGCTGTTCCGGAACCGGCGGCGGACTTGCAGACGTTGGCCCGTTACCGGAATTTCCGGCCTGATCTGACGAACCATGATCTGCACGGCCCAATAAGCGGATGTTATCGGCAACAATTTCACTGATGTACCGCTTGACACCCTCCTTATCATCATATTGACGGTTGGTTATCTTTCCTTCAATATAGATCTGGCTCCCCTTGCGGATATACTTTTCAGCCAGATCAGCAAGCTGACGCCAGGCGACAATATTGTGCCATTCGGTGTTTTTCACCTGGTCACCAGTCTTATTCTTGTAAGTCTCAGAAGTTGCCAGAGTAAAACGAGCCACGGAAACACCACCTTCAAGGTGACGTACCTCCGGGTCTTTACCCACATTCCCTACTAGAATTGCTTTATTTACAGACATTTGGATAAAAATTAATTGTTGATTAAAAATACGAACTATTCCCAAGTTTCAAAATAATAAAAAGGTCACTGACCGGCCGGATCAATACTTACCCTATATATATGCATGTTTACCAGCCCAATGGAAAAAAAAGAAAAATTTTTTTTCAATCGAAAGAATATTTCGGAAAAAGATATATATTTGCAGACCGATTGTAATTAGTTGATAATTAAAGTATTTATAGCGATGACTAAAGCAGACATTGTAAACGAAATCAGCAAGAACACTGGTATTGAGAAAGTTGCTGTACAGAAGACGGTTGAGGCCTTTATGGGCACAGTTAAAACCTCGTTGGTGAATGGTAATAATGTATACCTGAGGGGATTTGGAAGTTTTATCGTTAAGAAAAGAGCCGAAAAAACTGCCAGGAATATCTCCAAGAATACTACCATTATCATTCCACAACATTTTATCCCGGCGTTCAAACCCGCAAAGACTTTCGTTGCCAAGGTTAAGGATCAGGTTAGGAAGAAAAAGTAGTTCTCTATTATTAAATTGAATTTGACATGCCAAGCGGAAAAAAACGCAAAAGACATAAGATGGCAACGCATAAGCGGAAAAAACGCTTGCGGAAAAATCGCCATAAGAAAAAGAAATAGTCTTTCGAAGAATTTGCATAGCATAAACCTAAGGAGTATCTCTTTAGGTTTATGCTGTTTATTGGAAAGGCATATTCTACATTTACTCTTCTCCCCCATAGAAATAATGAGTTGTGAGTAATGAACTGATTATCGATGCCAGCACAAGCGAAATAGCTATCGCTCTTCTTGAGGAAAAAAAGCTGGTTGAACTCAACAAGGAAAAATCCAATATTCAGTTTGCGGTAGGTGACATCTACCTCGGCAAGGTTAAAAAGATCATGCCGGGACTAAATGCCGCTTTCGTAGACGTAGGATATGAGAAAGATGCATTCTTGCATTATCTGGATCTGGGTCCTCAATTTCAGTCACTGAACAAGTACCTGAATCAAGCCCTTAACCGTAAAACCAAGATTCCGATCCTGGATAAGTTTAAGACGGATCCTGATATCGATAAGCATGGTAAAATAACCAACCTTCTGAAGGCTGGTCAGGTAATTCTTGTTCAGGTTGCCAAGGAGCCTATTGCTTCAAAAGGTCCCCGGTTGACAAGTGAAATATCCCTGGCAGGGCGAAATCTTGTATTGCTTCCCTTTTCAGATAAAGTTTCGGTTTCTACCAAAATAAAATCCGAAGAAGAACGTGACAGACTCAAACGGCTGATCTTATCCATCAAGCCGAAGAATTATGGTGTGATCGTCAGAACCGTTGCCAAAGAACGCAAGGTGGCAGTGCTGGATGCTGAATTGAAGTCCCTGGTTGAAAGATGGGAATCCATCTTCCAGGATATAAAATCAGTAGAACCACCTACATTGGTGCTGGGCGAACTGAACCGGACTTCGGCCATTCTAAGGGATATCCTCAATCCGTCTTTCAACAGCATCTCGGTCAACGATCAGGCCCTTTATCGGGAAATCCGCGATTTCATTATCACTATCGCTCCCGAAAAACAAAAAATTGTCAAGTATTATTCTGGTAACACCCCAATATTTGAACATTTCGGGATTGATAAACAGATAAAAACACTGTTTGGAAAAACCGTTTCTTATAAAAGTGGTGCTTATCTGATCATCGAACATACTGAAGCCCTTCATGTTATCGATGTAAACAGCGGCAACCGCTCCCAGTCTGCCAATGACCAGGAAACAAATGCCCTGGATGTTAATCTTTCGGCTGCCGATGAAATTGCACGTCAGCTCCGGCTAAGAGACATGGGCGGAATCATTGTGGTTGACTTTATCGATATGATCAAAGCGGATAACCGCCAGAAGGTTTTTGACCGGATGAAGGAAGCCATGAAGGCCGACCGGGCAAAACATCACATCCTGCCAGTCAGTAAATTTGGATTGATTCAGATTACACGCCAAAGGGTCAGACCTGAAATGGACGTTCAGATCATGGAAACCTGTCCAACCTGCAGCGGAACCGGGGAAGTTACACCAAGTATACTGATCCTGGATCAGGTGCTTAACCAATTCCTCTATATTCTGGACAAATTTCCCAAACCCAGATTGACACTCAAAGCTCATCCCTATCTTGCCGCTTACCTGTTGCTAGGCTTCCCGTCAATACGGCTGAAATGGTCATACAAAAACCGTAGTTGGCTTAAAATCATAGCAGATCCCAATCTCGGGATTCTGAATTATGAATTTCTGGACCAGAATGGCGAGAAATTTGTTATTTAAATAACCTTTTACTCAATCGATTATGTTCAAGCAGAAGAACTCCCTCTATCTTTTGTTGGTTATTAGCCTGTTTTTGGCCTCTAACCTCCCGTCCAGAGCACAAATGGTTGATCCGGTTTCCTGGTCCTACGCCTTGAAACCAGTCAATGACAGTATATATGAATTGCATTTCACGGCCGCCATTGAACCGACCTGGCATATGTACAATCAGGTTAAACAGAATGACGGACCGGAACCGTTGTCTTTTACCTTTGAGCCATCAGTATACTACCAACGAATCGACACGGTTCTGGAAATTACCCCGGCTCACAAGGAATTTGACAAAATGTTCAATCTTACAGTGCACTTTTTCGCTGTTGAGGCTGAATTCATGCAGAAAATAAAAATTCTGAAACAAGAATCCTTTAAGATCAAGGGTACCATAGACTTTCAAATATGCGATGACAAATCTTGTTCCTTAGGGGATACCGATTTTTCATTCGATATTGAACAAACTGCGGGTGCAAAAACTGAATCTGCCATGGTAACAGCCGCAACTGACTCCTCAGCACCTGCATCCGGATCTTCCAGAAACCTCTGGAAACTTTTTTGGATTGCATTTGGCAGTGGACTGATCGCTTTACTTACCCCCTGCGTTTTTCCGATGATACCAATGACGGTCTCGTTTTTTATGCATGGTGAAAAATCACGAAAAAAATCCTTGTTCGAGGCGTTGTTTTTCGGCGTTTCAATTGTAGCCATTTTCGCTGTGATCGGCACCATCGTTGCCGTTGCTTTTGGTCCGGGCATTGCAAATTTCATGAGCACCCACTGGATTCCAAATGTGCTATTCTTTCTTGTATTCCTCTTTTTTGCGGCCTGGTTCTTCGGAATGTTTGAAATAAACCTTCCCAACTGGATGATCAGCAAGTCTGACCAAAGAGCTGATAAAGGTGGATTAAGTGGACCTTTTTTCATGGCATTTACAACCGTTTTAGTCTCTTTCTCCTGCACCGGTCCTATTGTTGGTACCGTTCTTGTTCAATCTGCCGGAGGGGAAATACTGCAGCCGATCATTGGAATGCTTGGTTTTGGAATTGCATTTGCTTTGCCCTTTACCTTGTTTGCGATTTTCCCGTCATGGTTGACCTCATTGCCAAAGTCGGGGGGGTGGTTAAACTCAGTAAAAGTTGTACTTGGATTTATCGAGCTGGCACTTGGACTTAAATTCCTCAGTATTGCCGATCAAACCTACCATTGGGGCATACTTGACCGTGAGATTTACCTTGCCTTCTGGATAGTTATATTCTCCCTGATGGGTTTCTACCTGCTGGGTAAAATTAAATTCAAACACGATAGCGAAGTAACCCATGTTGGTGTTCCCCGCCTGTTCTTTTCCATCATCGTCTTTAGTTTTGTGGTATATATGATACCAGGGATGATTGGGGCACCTCTGAAAGCTTTGGCTGGTTATCTCCCTCCGGAAACAACAAATGATTTTGACCTGAGGCAGGTTATTCGCGATAATGCAGGCAATTCTGCAACCTCAATTTCGCCAGATGAGATTTCTTGTGCCAAACCGGCATATTCCGATCGGCTTCAACTCCCACATGGGTTGAAAGGTTATTTCGATTACGATCAGGCTTTGGCATGTGCCAAATCACAAAATAAGCCTGTGTTCATTGACTTTACCGGACATGGATGCGTAAACTGCAGGGAGATGGAAGCCAGGGTATGGTCAGATCCCCGTGTATTAAGCAGATTACGGGATAAATATGTCATTGCTGCCCTGTATGTTGACGATAAAGTTATAAAGCTTCCTGAATCCGAGTGGGTAACATCTTCCTATGACGGGAAAGTGAAAAAGACCCTGGGGAAAAAATATCAGGACTTTCAGATTACCCGGTTTAAGCAAAATACTCAACCTCAATATGCATTGCTCGATTCCAACGGAAATCTATTGGTACCCACACGCTCTTATGATCTCAATGTGGATTCCTTTATCGATTTTCTGGATCAGGGGATCAAGGAATTTGAAAGCAAGAACAAGGGCTTCTAAACAGGTATTGCCTTCTCCTCTATATTTATCCAGGATTTTTTTCAGAGGAATCCCGTCAGGCTTTGCGGCTGTCTATTTCTCTGGAAGCGCCTGGCTGGTACAATCTGACGGCTTTTGCTGAAGGAGATGGGATTATTGCTCCTACGCCATATTCCGGCCATTTTTCATCAACCAATCTGATCGTTTTCTGATCCATTACCGTCGGGTTTGGCCAGGGACGATTGAATCCATCCAATTCTCTGCTCTTAACCGTTGCATCAATAAACATCATCCCTGCTGATCTGCCTTTAGCTGCAGGGAATATCCGGATATCTGAATGCACTTCCACGTTACTGCCTGTCAACCAAACGATTTCATGCGGGTTTTTCAAATCTACCCATGAATCAAAAACAATCCAAAACCTGATATCAGTAAAACAATCTGATAAACGTATTTCATCTGCTATCTCCTGCACTGCACCGGGGTAGGATTTAGATATGGAAATTAACCCCGCTGAAATGCCCTCTTTAACCCAGTCAAGTCTCATATCCGTAATCTGCGGATGTTGAGACCGGAAAGAAATAGCCATTTGTTCATCTAATGAATAAATGTTATGATCATCTGGGAAGATTTCAGGTCCGGTAGCATCTAAACCCAATTTCCCACCGAAAGCAGGCTCTCTCGAGGAATGGTCAAGGATATCCAACGGACCCGATGCTTTTTCAACATGCTTTGACGGATCCACCCTGGAGGAGATGTATCTGGCCAGCTGCAAATAATCTTTCAGGTCAGGACCTTCACCGGTAATTACACTGAACTTGGTGAACATCATTTGTCCGGCGCCCCACAGGGTATGTAATACTTTTCGCCCCTGACCGGGATATGTCTGGCTGATCTGTGCCAAAACAATATTATGGGCAACACCCTCAACAGGAAGGTGAAAATCCAATAATTCCGGTACCAGCGCCATTTTTATCATGGGTTTGAAAAGACGCTCCGTTGCCCATGCCAGCCAGGCATCCTCCTGAGGAGGAATTCCTACGATAGTTGCCGGGTAAATTGCATTTTTCCGGTGCGTAATGGCAGTGAGATGAAATACCGGGAATTCATCTTCCAACGAATAAAATCCGGTATGATCACCAAACGGACCTTCAGTATGCATAGGTTCCATTGGATCAACATAGCCTTCCAAAACAAAGTCACAATCCTCCGGCACCCATAATTCCTGTGTAATGCATTTAACAAGGGTCACAGGTTTATTCCTGATAAAACCAGCGAGCAGATATTCATCGATACCATCGGGTAACGGTGCAGTAGCACAATAAGTATACACAGGATCTCCGCCGAGGGCAACCGCAACCGGCATTTTTTTGCCCAACTTCTTATAACCGCGAAAATGGCGGGCTCCGGTTTTATGCATGTGCCAGTGCATCCCGGTTGAATCAGGTCCAAACACCTGCATCCGGTACATTCCAAGGTTAGGCGAACCCGTTTCAGGGTCAACTGTATGAACCAATGGAAGTGTGATAAAAGGGCCTCCATCGAATGGCCAGCAAGTTAACACCGGCAATAAGTTAAGATCAGGGTTAAGGTCGATAACCTCCTGAGAAATCCCTTTTCTGTGACTTCGCTTAGGCATCCACCGTGCAGCTCTCCCCAGAAGAGGCAACTTTCTCAATTTCCCGGCAAACCCAGTGTCATTGCCGGTCAGACTGCCCACAATATGTTGAATATCTTCGGCCAATTCATCCGGACTTCTGTCACCAAAAGCAATACGTATTCTTTTTTCCGATCCCAGGGAATTTATCAGAACCGGGAATTCGGATCCGGCAGATTCAAATAACAGAGCCTTACCCCCACCCTTATCCTTGGAATAGCGATCTGCAATTTCAGTAATCTCTAATTGAGGAGATACTTCAGCCCGTATACGGATGAGTTCACCAGCCCGCTCGAGTTTGTTGATATAAGTTAACAGATCCATCTGGTTCGCTTTGATAATTTATTACAATATAAAAAAACCCGGATAAAGATTACCCGGGTTTTTTAAGCAAGCATAATACTTACTATTCTTTTTCTTCCGCCACTTCTTCAGCGGCAGCTTCTTCAACAGCAGGTTTAACTTCAGCAGCTTTAACTTTGGCAGCAGCTGTTGCAGTACCTTCAGCTTTTTTCTTGACGGTTTTAGCAGCTGGCTTCTTTTCAGCAGCTTCTGTATCTTCGCCGGCAGGTTTGGTTGCTTTTCTGGAACGACGGGTTGCTTTGGCTTTAACATCAGTTTTAGCAGCCAGCATACTCTCATTAAAATCAACCAGTTCAATGATGCACATTTCAGCGCTATCACCAAGACGGGTTCCGGTTTTCAGAATCCGGGTATATCCACCTGGACGGTCACCAATTTTCTGTATTACCTCACGGAATAGCTCAGTAACAGCTTCTTTATCACTCAAATAACTAAAAACGGTCCTGCGTGAATGAGTGGTATCGTCTTTTGCTTTTGTGATCAGAGGCTCGACATATTTACGAAGAGCTTTTGCCTTGGCAACTGTGGTACTAATCCGTTTGTGTTTAATCAGGGAACTAGCCATATTGCCTAACATAGCTTCGCGATGAGAACTCGTTCTCCCTAAATTATTCTGTTTATCTCCGTGTCTCATTGTACTATTCCTTATCTAACTTGTATTTAGCTACATCCATACCAAAGTTCAAATTCATGATTTTAAGCAAGTCTTCCAGCTCAGTGAGGGATTTCTTACCAAAGTTTCTGAATTTCAACAGATCATTTTTATTGTAGGCTACCAAATCTCCTAATGTTTCAACATCGGCAGCTTTTAAACAATTCAAAGCGCGTACAGAAAGGTCAAGATCTGTAAGCTTGGCTTTGAGTTGTTGTCTCATATGCAAAACTTCCTCATCAAACTCCTCGCTATCCAATTTTTCATCTGATTCCAGAGTGATCTTATCATCTGAGAAAAGCATAAAATGATGAATAAGGATTTTTGCAGCTTCCTTTAAAGCGTCTTTCGGGTTGATTGATCCGTCTGTCCGGATTTCAAGGATCAGTTTTTCATAGTCGGTCTTTTGCTCGACCCTGAAATTCTCAACCATGTATTTGACGTTCCGGATAGGAGTAAAAACAGAGTCAAGTGCAATAATTCCGATCTCAGCATCTTCAGCTTTGTTTTCATCGGATGGAACATAACCACGGCCCTTATTTATGGTAACCGTCATTTGCAGCTTAACTGCGGGATCCATCCTACAAATAACCAGCTCAGGATTCAGGATTTTAAAACCACTTAAAAAGTTGTTTAAATCGGCAGCTTTCAGCTGATCCTGCCCAGTTACAGACACAGTGACCCGCTCATCTTCAACACCTTCGATTTGTTGTTTAAACCGAACCTGTTTGAGATTGAGGATTATTTCGGATACATCCTCCAATACTCCCTTTATGGTAGAGAATTCGTGGTCGACTCCTTCGATCTTCACGGTTGTGATAGCGAATCCTTCGAGAGAACTCAGCAGGATACGGCGGAGGGAGTTACCAATAGTAATCCCATAGCCCGGTTCAAGTGGCCGGAATTCGAACTTTCCATAACTGGGGTCCGATTCAAGCAGGATAACCTTATCAGGTTTCTGAAATGATAAAATGGCCATTGATCAGGATTTTACGTTTACTTGGAATATAATTCAACGATCAGTTGTTCCTTAATGTTCTCGGGAATTTCAGTTCTTTCAGGAATATTCAGAAATTTACCGGACATCATGGTATGATCCCATTCGAGCCAGGAATACCTGGATCTTGAGGCAGAGGCAAGTGAGTTCAGGATAACTTCCATTGATTTCGATTTTTCACGAACGCCAATTACTTCACCTGGTTTCACGAGATAAGAAGCTATATCAACTACTTTACCATTGACCACAATATGTCTGTGGTTAACCAATTGCCGGGCAGCTGCGCGGGTATTGGCAATGCCAAGCCTGAAAACTACATTATCAAGGCGTGTTTCGAGAAGTTGTAATAGAACTTCACCGGTAATGCCTTTTGTTCTCTGGGCTTTGTGAAACAAGTTTGCAAACTGTTTCTCCAATACACCATAGGTATATTTAGCTTTTTGCTTCTCTTTCAGCTGCGTGCCATATTCTGAAAGTTTTTTTCTTCTTCTTGAAGGACCATGAAATCCTGGCGGATAATTCCTTTTATCAAAATACTTATCCGCTCCGTAAATCGGTTCCCCAAATTTTCTTGCGATTCTGGTCTTTGGTCCAGTATACTTAGCCATCTAACTCTGATTTATCGTTTGTTAATTCGAAATTCTTAGACTCTCCGACGTTTCGGAGGGCGGCAGCCGTTGTGCGGCAGCGGTGTTACGTCAACGATCTCGATCACTTCGATACCGCTGTTATGAATGGTACGAATAGCAGATTCCCTGCCATTGCCTGGTCCTTTTACAAAGACTTTTACTTTTCTCAAACCGAGGTCGTAGGCCACTTTAGAGGCATCCTGAGCAGCAATCTGGGCTGCGTACGGGGTGTTCTTTTTTGACCCACGGAAACCGTTTTTTCCGCTGGAAGACCAGGAAATTACCTGGCCGATATTGTTGGTCAGCGAAACAATAATATTGTTAAATGAAGAATGGATGTGTGCTTGACCAAGTGCTTCAACCTGCACAACCCTCTTCTTCGCTGCTTTAACTTTCTTTTTTGCCATAGTCTAACGGTTATTTAGTCGCTTTCTTTTTATTTGCTACAGTTTTCCGTCTTCCTTTACGGGTACGAGCATTGTTCTTGGTACTTTGTCCACGCACCGGCAAGCCGAGACGATGGCGGATACCCCTATAGGAACCAATGTCCATTAGACGTTTGATGTTAAGCTGAGTTTCAGATCGAAGTTCACCCTCGATTTTGAAGTTCTCATTAATGAAATTACGAATAGCGGCGCTTTGATCATCCGTCCAGTCCTGGACTTTACGATCTTTATCAACACCAGCTTCGCCTAGAATCTTACGGGATGTGCTTCTGCCAATTCCATAGATATAAGTGAGTGCGATTTCGCCTCTCTTGTTGTTTGGTATATCAACACCAACGATACGTGCCATAAAAGATATTCCTTATGAATTGTTTCAAATACCAATTATCCCTGACGTTGCTTGAACTTGGGATTTTTCTTATTAATTACATACAATCGCCCTTTCCGACGTACAATCTTGCACTCGGCGGAACGCTTCTTAACGGATGCTCTTACCTTCATGATCGCTATTTTATCAGTTTTTGTATCGGTACGCTATTCGTCCTTTAGTCAGATCGTATGGAGACATTTCAACTCTCACTTTGTCTCCCGGCAGTATTTTAATATAATGCATACGCATCTTCCCTGAGATATGGGCTGTTATAACGTGCCCATTCTCTAATTCCACTCGGAACATCGCATTGGACAGAGCTTCGATAATTGTTCCGTCCTGTTCGATAGAAGGCTGCTTTGGCATATATTAAACTTTTGAAACTGCTTCTTCAATTATATTAAAATCAGACAATACATCTGCTAATTCATCTTTAACCACTATTGAATGTTCAAAGTGAGCGGAAGGCTTTCGGTCGGCTGTCCGGATTGTCCATCCGTCCTTATCCTGCAGAATGTGCCTCTTGCCCAGATTTATCATGGGTTCGATCGCAATGGTCAGCCCTTTTTGCAGAACCTCTCCGGTTCCGGGCTTCCCATAATTAGGAACTTCCGGTGGTTCGTGCAAATGACGGCCAACACCGTGGCCAACCATTTCCCTTACAACGGTAAATCCATTAATCTCAGCGTGCTTCTGAATGGCATATCCGATATCACCGATTCGATTTCCTGTGATTGCCCGGGATATCCCCAACTTTAAACATTCCTTGGTTACCCTGATCAGTTTTAATACTTCAGGTTTAACAATTCCCACAGCAAATGTGAAAGCTGAATCGCCGTTAAAGCCATTCATGAAAACTCCGCAATCCACAGACACGATATCGCCATCTTTAAGAATCCGCCGTGAAGGAATCCCATGAACCACTTCGTCATTAATCGAAATACAAAGTGTAGCAGGATAACCCTGATACCCTTTGAATCCCGGTGCGCCGCCGTGGTCCCGGATAAACTCCTCGGCCTGCCGATCGATTTCGAGTGTGGTAACACCCGGCTTCATCAATCCTGCAACAGAAGCAAGAGTAGCAGATACAAGCAGGTTACTTTGCCGAAGCAACTCAACCTCTTCGTCTGTCTTTAATTGAAACATACAAAGAACGCCAAATTCAACTAGATCGAAGCCGAGCTACCCGTACGACCCTTGATCCGGCCTGATTTCATCAGACCATCATAATGACGCATGAGTAAATGACTTTCAACCTGTTGTAATGTATCAAGAACAACACCAACTAAAATCAGGAGGGATGTCCCCCCAAAGAACGCAGCAAACTGACTATTCACACCAATCAAGCTTGCAAAGGCAGGCAGAATGGCGATTAAAGCCAGAAACATAGATCCAGGCAGTGTTATCCTAGACATTACAGTATCAAGAAAATCAACGGTTTTCCTTCCGGGTTTAACTCCGGGAATAAAACCGCCATTTCGTTTCATATCTTCAGCCATTTGAGTTGGATTAACTGTAACAGCTGTATAGAAATAAGTAAATGCAATAATTAAAAGTGCAAAGGTAGCATTATACCAGAAACCACCATAGTTACCAAAAGCCTGTACAAATTTACTGGCGGCTTCAGTATTAAACCTTCCCACCATCATTGGAATAAACATGAAAGCCTGAGCAAAAATGATAGGCATAACACCGGCAGCATTAATTTTTAAAGGAATATACTGCCTTACCCCACCATATTGTTTGTTACCGACTATACGCTTGGCGTATTGAACGGGAACACGCCTGGTTGCTTGCACCAGTGCAATCGCTCCCATGATGACAATAACTAGCAGTATCATTTCAACCAGAATCATCACCAAACCACCGCCTTTCATCTCAAGCTTGGTAGCTACTTCACCCAGGAGGGCAAAAGGTAACCGGGCGATAATTCCTATCATGATGATCAGTGAGATCCCGTTTCCAACGCCTTTGTCAGTAATCCTCTCACCGAGCCACATCACAAAAAGAGTTCCGGCGGTCAGAATGGTTACAGATGAAAGAGTAAAGAACGCCCCTTTAAGAATAAAGGCTGTTTCAGGCAATTGAGCGTGCAGGTTAAAAATGTAGCTGGGTCCTTGTGCTGCTGTAATTAAAACAGTAAGCCAGCGGGTAATCTGGTTCATTTTTTTCCTTCCGCTCTCCCCTTCTTTCTGCATACGCTGAAAATAAGGGATCGCAATGGTGAGCAGCTGTATAACGATCGACGCCGAAATATACGGCATGATACCTAATGCAAAGATCGATGCATTGGAGAACGCACCGCCCGAAAACATATCAAGCAAACTTTCGAGTCCACCGGCAGTCTGACGCTTCAAAGCATCAAGCTGGGTGGGATCAATGCCAGGTAAAACAACAAAACTACCGAGCCGATAAACAAGCACTAAACCTAATGTTGTCAGGATCCGTGCCCGGAGGTCTTCAATCCTCCAGATGTTCTTCAGTGTTTCGATAAATCTCTTCATCCGGTTATAATTTTACTACGGTTCCTTGTTGAGCTTCAATTGCTTTCACCGCAGATTCCGAAAATGCATGTGCTGTAACTTCAAGCTTGGCGGTAAGTGTACCATTACCAAGAATTTTCACTTTATCATTTTTTCGGGCTAATCCAACGGATATCAGAGTTTCGATATCGATTTGGGAAAGGTTCATTCTTTCAGCAACCAATTGCAGGGTGCCGACATTAATACCTTTAAACTCCTTGCGGTTAATATTGGTGAATCCAAATTTCGGCAGGCGGCGCTGAATAGGCATCTGCCCTCCTTCGAATCCGACTTTCTTTGAGTAACCCGACCTTGATTTAGCACCTTTATGACCACGAGTTGAAGTTCCGCCATGGCCAGAACCCTGACCGCGACCAATTCTCTTTTCCCGGTGTGTTGATCCTTCAGCTGGTTTCAGATTATGTAATTCCATTGAGTCTAATTCTTACTAATTAATTACTTAGTTGTCTCGGTTGACACCAGGTGTTGTACTTTTCCAACCATTCCCAAAATCTGGGGTGTGGCTTCCACAATAACAGTGGCATGCATTTTTCGTAGTCCAAGCGCCTCAAGGGTTCTTTTCTGCCTTTCGGAGGTATGGATCTTACTTGTTGTTTGGGTTATTTTGATCTTAGCCATGGTTTCAATTTTATTGAGGATTAACCATTAAAAACTTTATCAAGGCTTACTCCACGATGCTGAGCTACCGTAAGGGCATCTCTCATCTCAACGAGGGCCTTCATGGTGGCTTTCACCAGGTTGTGCGGATTGGAAGATCCTTTTGATTTAGCAAGCACGTTATGTATGCCAACACTTTCAAGGACAGCCCTCATAGCACCCCCTGCCTTAACTCCGGTACCACCGGACGCAGGTTTCAGCCATACGGTTGCTCCGCCAAATTTTGCAATTTGTTCGTGCGGGATCGTGCCATTAATAATCGGAACCTTGATCAGGTTTTTCTTGGCGGCCTCAACCCCCTTGGCAATAGCTGTAGTTACTTCATTTGCCTTACCCAAACCACATCCGACAACACCATCTTCATTTCCAACCACAACAATTGCTGAGAAGCTGAAATTTCGTCCACCTTTGGTCACTTTGGTTACCCTGTTGATTGCAACCAACCGGTCCTTCAGTTCAAGATCACTTGTTTTTACCTTACGTACACTAGTAGCCATATTTCTTAGAATTTAAGCCCACCTTCACGGGCTGCATCTGCCAACGATTTTATTCTACCATGATATAAATACCCGTTCCGGTCAAAAACGACCTTGCTGATTCCGCTGGCTAATGCTTTCTGAGCGATTAGTTTACCAACCAGTTTTGCTTGGTCAATTTTTTTAACACTTTCTTGTGCAGCGATTTCCTTTTCTAAGGAAGAGGCCGAAACCAGTGTTTGTCCGGTTAGATCATTGATCACCTGCACAGAAATCTGACGATTGCTGCGAAAAACGGAAAGTCTGGGTACTTCCGTAGAACCGGACATATCCTTCCGAATCCTGTTCTTGATCTTAAGTCTGCGTTCACGCTTTGAAAAAGCCATTTCTTATAGATTTTATCTTTTATTTTTTCGATAGTTAACCAGCATCAGCTACCAGCTGCCTTACCAGATTTTCTGCGAAGTTCTTCACCCACAAACTTAACCCCTTTACCTTTGTAAGGCTCAGGTGGCCTGAATGAGCGAATCTTTGCTGCAATTTGACCAATCAATTGTTTATCAATACTTTTAAGAGTAATGATCGGGTTACTGCGTCGTTCGGTAACAGCCGCTACGGAAACTTCCGGAGGCAACTGCAACACAAAGGGGTGAGAAAAACCGAGGTGCAATTCAAGAACCTGACCTTCAGCTGTTGCCTTATAACCAACACCGACAAGTTCCTGCTTAATTTCGTATCCTGTGGATACACCGGTTACCATATTCTGGATCAGTGACCGATAAAGCCCATGCATTGCGCGGTGACGCTTCTGCTCAGTAGGCCGGATCACATGCAGGATTCCCTCTTCAACCTTGACCTCGATATCCGGATCAACCTGTTGTTTCAAAGAACCCAGCGGACCGCCAACTTCTACCAGATTGTCAGCATGTACTTTAATAGTGACACCTGCAGGTAATGATATAGGCAATTTTCCAATTCGTGACATCGTTGAATGCTTTTAATAAACGTAACAAATAACCTCACCACCCACGTTTTCCTTGCGGGCTTCTTTTTCAGTCATCAAACCCCTTGAGGTTGAAAGAATGGCAATTCCCATACCGTTCAAAACCCTGGGAAGATTGTCAACATCGCTATATTTACGAAGACCAGGCTTGCTGATTCGTTTCAGGCTTTTTATTGCCGAAACCTTCGAAATAGGATGGTATTTCAGTGCGATTTTTATGATACCCTGTTTATCATCCTCTTCGAATTTATAACTCAGGATATAACCTTTATCAAAAAGGATTTTAGTCATCTCCTTTTTCAGGTTTGATGCAGGGATCTCAACCACTTTATGCTTGGCCATAATCGCATTACGCACACGCGTCAGGTAATCTGCAATAGGATCAGTCATTTTTATCTAATAATTAAATTACCAACTTGCTTTTTTTATACCCGGTATCAGCCCATTGGAGGCCATTTCCCGGAACGAGATACGGCTGATTCCAAATTGACGCATATAACCTTTTGGCCTACCGGTTAATTTACACCGGTTATGCAATCTTACTTTTGAAGAATTTTTTGGAAGCTGACTTAAGCCGATAAAATCACCTTCGGCCTTAAGTTTGGCACGCTTTTCAGCATATTTCTCAACCATTTTCTGCCGCTTAACTTCGCGAGCCTTCATGGATTCTTTTGCCATCCCTATTTCTTATTAGTTGATTTAAAAGGTATTCCAAATTCTTTGAGCAGGGCAAAACCTTCCTCATCAGTTTTGGCAGTAGTCACAAAACTTATCTCCATACCGATCATTGAATGTATCTTATCGATTTCAATTTCCGGAAAGATAATCTGTTCGGTGATTCCGAGAGTATAATTACCGCGTCCGTCAAATTTAGCGGCAACACCGTTGAAGTCTCTGATACGCGGCAGCGCAACAGCAATCAAACGTTCCAGAAATTCATACATTTTCTCACGGCGGAGAGTAACTTTAACCCCGATCGGCATTTTCTGCCTCAGCTTAAAGTTTGAAATATCTCTCTTTGAAAGAGTTTGTACGGCTTTCTGACCAGTTATAGCGGAGAGCTCTTCCTGAGCAACTTCGATCAGTTTTTTATCTGCAACTGCTTTTCCAACGCCACGATTAATCACGATCTTCTCCAATCGCGGAACCTGCATTACAGTTTTATATTCAAATTCTTTTGTCAGGGCCGGAATAATTTCTTCCTGGTATTTAACCCTTAGACTAGGTGTGTATTTCATTACTTGATCTCCTCCCCTGATTTTTTGGCAAAACGAACCAACTTCCCATTCTCATCAAGACGGCGTCCGATACGAGTCGGTTTTCCGGTAGTCGGATCCAGCAGCATCAGGTTTGATACATGAATTGGTCCTTCCCTTTTGATGATCCCACCCTGTGGTGCATTTTTATCAGCTTTAGTATGCTTTGAAAGCATATTAACGCCCTCCACAATAGCCCTGTCATTTTTCCGGATTACTTCCAGCACACGGCCCTGTTGACCTTTAGAGTTACCCGCAATAATTATTACGGTATCTCCTTTTTTAATGTTCATTTTTTTCTGCATGGTCTGTGCTTTATAATTATAACACTTCAGGAGCCAATGAAACTATCTTCATATAATTTTCGCGAAGCTCTCTGGCAACCGGTCCGAAAATACGTGTACCACGTATCTCACCGGTAGCATTCAAGAGAACACATGCGTTGTCATCGAAGCGGATATAAGATCCGTCATTCCTTCTGATTTCCTTTGATGTACGAACGATAACTGCTTTTGAAACAGTTCCTTTCTTCAGTTCACCACCCGGCAAAGCAGATTTCACGGTAACAACAACCTTATCTCCCACTGAGGCATATTTTTTGCCAGTTCCGCCTAAAACACGGATGCACAAAACTTCTTTGGCACCGCTGTTATCGGCCACGATCATTCTACTCTCTTGCTGTATCATGGTTACTTGGCTCTTTCAATGATTTCCACTAATCTCCAGTTTTTCCGTTTGCTCAACGGACGGGTTTCCATGATCCGTACGAGATCACCTTCCTTGCAGGTATTCTCTTCGTCATGAGCAACGAACTTCGTGGTTTTATTAACAAACTTCCCGTAAATAGGATGTTTTACTTTTCTTTTAACAGCAACCACGATTGTTTTTTCCATTTTATTGCTGACGACCGCACCCGTACGTTCCTTCCGCAAGTTTCTGATAGCTTCCATGGATTATTGGCTTTTCTTGTTTTCGGTTAATTGCCGCTTGTGCAATTCAGTTCTCAGCTGTGCAACCATTCTTCTGGTCTCGCGGATATGATGAGGATGGTCAAGCGGAGAAACCGTATGGTTAATCTTCATCCGAACCAAATTACCCTTTTCGGTATCGATCCTTTCGGATAGTTCCTTGGCCGTCAGTTCGCGAATCTCTACGTTTTTCATTATTCAGTATTTGAGTCTTCTACAAAATCACGCCTGATGATAAACTTAGTTTTCACCGGAAGTTTTTGAGCTGCAAGCCGCAATGCTTCCTGAGCCAGTTCCAATGAAACACCTTCGGCTTCGAACAGGATTCTACCTGGGGTTACCCGGGCAACAAATCCTTCAGGAGCACCTTTTCCTTTACCCATACGTACTTCGGCCGGTTTCTTGGTTATAGGTTTATCAGGAAAAACCCTAATCCAAATTTGACCCTGGCGTTGCATATGGCGAGTTACGGCAACACGGGCAGCTTCAATCTGACGTCCGGTCATCCAGCAAGTTTCCAAAGCTTTGATTCCAAATGATCCAAAGGCTAGTTGGTTACCCCGCTGAGAGTTACCTTTCATCTTTCCCTTCTGTTGCTTTCTGTATTTAGTCTTTTTCGGTTGTAACATGACAATCTGTTATTATTCAGACGATATTAACCTCTTCTTTTCTTAAAACCTTTTCTTGGAGCTTTTGCGCCGATATTGGGCGACAAGTCGCGTTTTCCAAAGATTTCACCCTTGCAGATCCATACTTTAATGCCGGTTGTCCCGACCTTAGTATGGGCTTCTGCCAAAGCGTAATCGATATCAGCGCGCAGGGTATGTAAAGGAATTCTACCCTCCTTGTAAGTTTCCGAACGGGCCATTTCAGCGCCATTCAACCTACCGGAAATCTGAATCTTGATACCTTCTGCACCCATTCGGATAGTAGAAGCAATTGCCATCTTGATAGCTCTGCGGTAAGCGATCTTACCTTCAAGCTGCCGGGCAACGTTTGCAGCTACTATGACTGCATCCATTTCAGGTCTTTTGATCTCAAAAATGTTGATCTGGACCTCTTTACTGGTAATTTTCTTAAGCTCTTCCTTCAGCTTATCAACCTCCTGGCCACCCTTACCGATAATAATACCGGGCCGGGCTGTATTCACCGTGATGGTAATAAGTTTCAGGGTCCGCTCAATTACAATTTTAGATACGCTTGCTTTAGCCAGACGAGCGTTCAGGTATTCTCGGATTTTATAATCCTCAACCAGTTTTTCGGAGAAATCATTGCCCCCGTACCAGTTGGAATCCCAACCTTTGATGATGCCCAGGCGATTGCTAATCGGGTTTACTTTTTGTCCCATCTATGCGTCCGTTTTTTCGACTTGTTTACGACTGTCCAGATAAATTGTCACGTGGTTGGAACGTTTTTTGATCCTGTGTCCGCGACCTTGTGGGGCGGGGCGTAACCTTTTCAGGATTCGTGCCGAGTCCACAAATACTTGTTTCACATATAAATGACTGTCTTCGATACGAACCCCGTCATTTTTTGCCTGCCAGTTTGCGATGGCCGACATGAGGAGCTTCTCTAATTTACGGGAGGCTTCTTTCGGGTTGTAACGCAGAACATCCAATGCCCGCTTTACTTCCATCCCCCGGATCATATCGGCAACCAGCCTCATCTTGCGCGGGGAGGTCGGATTGTTATTCAAAGCAGCCAGAAATAGTGATTTCCGCTCTTCTTTATTCCGATTTGCCGCTTCTTGCTTTCTGGATCCCATTTTTCTGAGTTTTTATCTTCTCGCTAATGCAAAATTCTACTATCTCTTCCGGTTACCGGCATGACCTCTGAAAATCCGGGTTGGTGCGAATTCTCCAAGTTTATGCCCTACCATATTTTCTGTGATGTAAACCGGAATAAACTTATTCCCATTATGAACAGCAACAGTATGTCCAACAAAATCAGGTGAGATTATGCTTCTTCTTGCCCATGTTTTAACAACCGATTTTTTAGCGGCTGCATTCAAGGCCAGAATCTTCTTCTCCAAGCTGAATTCGATAAAAGGACCTTTTTTTAATGATCGGCTCATACAGTAGTTTATTATCAGTTACTTTTTACGTCTTTCAAGGATAAACTTCGAGGACGATTTCTTCGGATGACGGGTTTTATAGCCTTTAGCCAATAACCCTTTTCTGGAGCGTGGGTGTCCGCCAGATGCACGGCCTTCTCCACCACCCATCGGGTGATCAACCGGGTTCATAACCACGCCCCTTACTCTCGGACGTCGTCCCTGCCATCTAACGCGACCGGCTTTACCATCGCTTTCCAAACCATGATCCGAATTAGAAACGGTTCCAACGGTAGCGCGACAAGCGACAAGAACCAATCTGGTTTCGCCTGAAGGAAGCTTAACAATTGCGTAGCGACCTTCTCTTGAAACGATCTGGGCATAGGTTCCGGCCCCTCTTGCCATGGCACCACCCTGTCCGGGACGAAGCTCAATATTATGAACGATGGTACCCAGAGGTATTTCACCAAGAGGAAGACTATTGCCAATCTCCGGAGCTATACCTGATCCTGACATCAATTCCTGGCCAACATTTAACCCGTTAGGGGCAATGATATACCGTTTTTCTCCGTCAGCATAAACCAATAAAGCAATTCTTGCTGTACGGTTTGGATCGTATTCTATGGTCGAAACTTTAGCCGGGATACCGTCTTTATCTCTTTTAAAGTCGATAACGCGATACATTTGTTTGTGACCGCCGCCAAGATACCTCATGGTCATCCGGCCGCTATTGTTCCGCCCACCAGATCTCCTAGCTGGCTTCAACAAAGATTTTTCGGGGCCCGTGTGAGTGATTTCCTCATACGTTCCGATAACCTTTTTTCTCTGCCCCGGTGTTACGGGATTAAAAGTGCGAACTGCCATTGCTTAGTTAAATATTGCTGTAAAAATCTATGACATCTCCTTCAATGAGACCTACAATCGCTTTCTTGAAAGCGCTGCTTTTTCCACGAACCACTCCGGCACGTGAGAATCTTGATTTCGCTTTGCCACCGTAACGCATTGTGTTTACGGAAACAACTGAAACCCCGTACATTTCCTGTACAGCAGTTTTAATCTGGTTCTTATTGGCCCTTTTGTCTACGATAAAACCGTAGCACTTAAGGGTTTCGGTCTGCCCCGTCATTTTCTCCGTTACAATCGGCTTGATCAGAATATCCATTTTTACCAGTTGTTATTGTCCGAAATTTTCATTCAAAGCTTCAATCGAACTCTCCAGGAAGGCTACAGATGAAGCATTTAATATATCATAAGTGTTTAGATCCGAGACCATTATAACTTTGATACCCTGCAAATTTCGAGAGGACAAATATATGTTTTTATTCGGTTGATTTAAAACCAATAACATTTTTTTGTTCTCTGCTTTGAGGTTTTGCTTGATCTCGACCATCGTACGGGTCTTTGGTTCGTCCATAAGGAAGTCCTCAACTACCACAATCTGTGAACCTTGCGCTTTGTAAGCGAGGGCAGATTTACGGGCAAGAATCTTCACTTTTTTATTCAGTTTAAAACTGTAATCACGTGGAACCGGTCCGAAAACCCGTCCACCTCCCCGAAACAGTGGCGACTTGATATTACCGGCACGTGCTCCGCCGGTACCTTTTTGCTTTTTGATCTTCTTGGAACTACCCTGAATCTCGTTGCGTTCTTTAGACTTATGCGTTCCCTGGCGCTTATTGGCCATGAATTGCTTTACATCTAAATAGATTGCATGATCATTCGGACTGATGCCAAAAACATCGTCGCGCAGCTCCACGGTTCGCCCGGTCTCTTCGCCGGAAGTCTTGTATACTGCTAATTTCATCACTTCTCAATTATTACGTAAGAACCTTTAGCACCAGGAATGGACCCTTTGACGATCATCAGGTTATGTTCCGGAACAATTTTCAGGACCTGAAGACTCAGCAGCTTGACTGTATTGACACCAGTATGGCCGGCCATTCTCATCCCTTTAAAAACGCGGCTGGGATAGGATGATGCTCCGAGTGAACCCGGTGCACGCAAGCGATTATGCTGACCGTGCGTTGCATCTCCAACCCCTCCGAAACCATGGCGTTTGATAACACCCTGGAATCCTTTTCCTTTAGATATTCCTGTGACGTCTACCCAGCGATCATTGCTAAAATTATCGACTGTTAAAACATCCCCGAGTTTCAGTACTTCGCCGTTATCCTTTTGGAACTCGGCAACTTCACGTTTTGGTGTGGTGTTGGCCTTTTTAAAATGGCCCAACATCGGTTTTGGGGTGTTCTTCTCCTTTTTATCGTCGAAGGCCACCTGCACAGCTTCATACCCATCTGTTTCGTGGGTTTTGATCTGGGTAACCACACAAGGACCCACTTCAATAACGGTGCATGGTACATTTTTCCCATCAGCAGCGAAGACTGAAGTCATCCCGATCTTTTTCCCGATTAAGCCTTGCATTTTTATTAGCTCTTAGAATTATACTTTTATTTCAACTTCTACTCCGCTGGGCAGCTCCAGTTTCATCAGCGCATCGATAGTCTTCGCTGTTGAACCATAAATATCAATCAGCCGTTTGTATGAGCTCAGCTGAAATTGTTCCCTCGATTTTTTGTTCACGAAAGTTGATCTCAGAACAGTAAAAACCCTTGTATGGGTAGGAAGCGGTATGGGACCGCTAACAACGGCACCGGTGCTCTTTACCGTTTTTACGATTTTCTCAGCAGACTTATCTGCGAGGTTGTGATCGTAAGACTTCAACTTGATTCTAATTTTCTGACTCATTCCTATATGTATTTATCTACAATAAATCCACTCTTCCAAATACTTTTTGTAACACGGCGATGGCAATTTCACGGGGTACTTCATCGTAATGAGATACTTCCATAGTTGAGCTGGCCCGGCCGGAGGTTAATGTCCTGAGTACCGTTACATATCCGACTTGTTCGGACAAAGGTACAGTGGCTTTAACTACACGGCCGCCGGGTTTGTTTTCCATCCCGGCAACTTGTCCACGCCTTTTGTTGAGATCGGCAATTACATCTCCGACAAATTCTTCAGGGGAAACTACTTCAAGGCTCATGATTGGTTCCAGCAGAACCGGCCGTGATTTCTCACAACCTTCACGAAATGCCTTTTGAGCAGCG
This sequence comes from uncultured Bacteroidota bacterium, assembly GCA_942493265.1. Classification (GTDB taxonomy): domain Bacteria; phylum Bacteroidota; class Bacteroidia; order Bacteroidales; family UBA12481; genus UBA12481. The sequence goes on along the minus strand of OW818688.1, from coordinate 2,918,630 downwards.
ATTTCAAATGAAAGATCATCTGAATCGACTGGGTGAAAAGATCCACCCGTTAATGTTACTTTCAATTTGTTCAGGGGAAATCCGGCTAATACACCACTATTCATTGCATTTTTGAATCCACGTTCAATAGCGGCAATATATGATTTGGGTAGTTCGTCCGGCTTAAGTTCTGAAATGAAGTCAAGACCTTTTAAAGAAGTTTCGGGTGAAATCTTTACGCGTATCTCAGCGAATAGGTTTTTCCCACCGGTATCTTTCCTGAAAATGGTATGCATTTCAGTTTCCTGCCGGATAGCTTCCTTATAAGCAACCTGCGGAAGACCGCGGTTAATTTCAAGTTTGAATTCCCTTTTGAGTCTGTCAAGGATAATTTCGAGGTGGAGTTCCCCCATCCCGCTTAAAACGGTTTGGCCGGATTCCTCATCAATTTTAACCCTGAAAGTTGGATCTTCTTCTACCAGTTTTTGAAGCGCTTCAGTAAGCTTTGCCATATCATCCTGGGTTCTTGCTTCAACAGCCATACCCAGAACAGGTTCAGGAAAACTGATCGACTCAAGCAGTACACGATGATTGTCTTCACACAGCGTATCGCCGGTTCTAATATCTTTAAATCCGACTGCTGCACAAATATCACCTGCCTCTACCTGATCTCGCGGATTCTGCTTATTCGCATGCATTTGATATAATCGGGTAATCCTTTCTCTTTTTTCGGTACGCATGTTTATAACAGTGGCTCCCGAATGGATTGTCCCGGAGTAAACCCTCATGTAAGCCAAACGGCCGACAAATGGGTCAGTAGCAATTTTAAAAGCGAGTGCTGCAAAAGGTGCGGTCGAATCAGGTTCCAGGTTAATTTGGAGATTGGTAAGAGGGTCGAAACCCTGAACCGCACCAACATCAACCGGGCTTGGTAAGAAAGCAGCAATTGCATTAAGCAGAGGCTGCACGCCCTTATTTTTAAAAGCTGAACCACAAAGGACCGGAATCAGTACCCTGTTCAGGGTCGCTTTCCGGATTGCAGCCAGCAGATCATTGGCCTGAATACTATCCTTATCATCGAAAAATCTTTCCAAAAGCAGGTCATCTGTTTCACATACTGATTCAATCAATATGTTTCTCCATTCTTCAGCTTGTTCAACCATATCCGGAGGTATTGGCAGAATCCCGGGGTGTGCACCCAGAGAATCATCTACCGGCCAGATAAGGGCCTTATTTTGGATCAGGTCGATAACACCGGTAAACTTATCTTCAGTGCCGATAGGAATTTGGATTGCCAGCGGTTTTGCCCCCAGTTTCTCCTTCATCTCATTCAGTACTCCGATAAAATCGGCGCCTGGTCTGTCCATCTTATTAACAAATGCGATTCTTGGAACCTTGTATTTGTCAGCCTGATGCCAGACTGTCTCAGATTGCGGTTCTACTCCGCTGACACCGCAAAAAACTGCGATGGCTCCATCGAGCACGCGAAGTGACCTTTCAACTTCGACTGTGAAATCTACGTGACCGGGGGTATCTATAATATTGAACTTATAGTTTTGCCCGTCGTATTTCCACCAGGTAGTAGTAGCAGCAGAGGTTATGGTTATACCACGTTCCTGCTCCTGCACCATCCAGTCCATAGTTGCAGCACCGTCATGAACTTCTCCCATCCGGTGATTAATTCCGGTGTAAAACAGAATCCTCTCGGTAGTAGTGGTTTTTCCCGCATCAATGTGGGCCATTATACCGATGTTTCTGGTATAAGAGAGATCTAGTGCCATCCCAACGTGTCAAAGAACTTATGCTCCGGTTAAAACCGGAAATGCGCGAATGCCCGGTTTGCTTCGGCCATTCTGTGCGTATCTTCCTTTTTCTTGAAAGCTGCGCCTTCTTCGTTAAATGCAGCTACAATTTCTGCAGCTAATTTCTCACTCATCGACCGCCCGGAACGTTTCCGTGCGAAGGCGATCAAGTTCTTGTTGCCAATAGAGATTTTCCGGTCAGGCCGGATTTCCATTGGAACCTGGAATGTTGCACCACCCACCCTGCGGCTTTTTACTTCCACAGCAGGTGTGATATTTTCCAGTGCCTTTTTCCAAACATCAAGTGCGGACATTCCGCTTTCCTGAGTTTTCTTTTCTACCAATTCCAAAGCATCGTAGAAATTGGCAAAAGCAATACTTTTTTTCCCGCTGTACATCAGGTCATTTACAAAGCGGGTTACGCGGATATCACCAAATTTGGGATCCGGCAGTACTATATTCTTTTTGGCTCTTGCTTTTCTCATGGAACAAATTCCTTACTTTAACGGACTATTTTTTAGGCCTTTTAGCGCCGTATTTAGATCTTCTCTGTTTTCTGCCATCAACACCGGCAGCGTCTAATGTACCCCTTACCATATGGTAACGAACACCCGGAAGATCTTTAACCCTTCCGCCGCGGACAAGCACAATGGAGTGCTCCTGCAGATTGTGACCTTCACCCGGGATATATACGTTGACTTCCTTCTGGTTAGTCAACCGAACCCTGGCTACTTTACGCATCGCAGAGTTTGGCTTCTTGGGAGTTGTAGTATAAACCCTGACACAAACTCCTCTACGCTGAGGACAAGAATCAAGAGCCGGAGCTTTGCTCTTTTCATCTTTGCTGATTCTTCCTTTTCTAACTAATTGCTGTATCGTAGGCATTATGAGCTATTTTTAAAACCCGTCTGTTTTTAACAAAATGGTTCGCAAAGGTAAAAGTTTTTTTCACAAAAACGAACGTCAATGAAAAATATCCAAAAAAAAGTCCCGCATGAACGGGACTATAAGATCATTGACCTGATTGAATCCGGGTTACGGATACTTAACAATCAAAATGGTCTCTTCAGGATCAAGAGGTAAAGCGGTAGTACCGGTACCGGCAGCTGTAGCAGACAGGTCACTTCCATCGGTTTTGGATGCCTTGTGCTTCACGACATGAACCCTCAAAGTAAAATCCATGGGTGTTTTAATGTCATTCAGATTTATTACATACCAGGCTTCCCCTTCCTTAGAAAAACTGGAAAAACTACCAATCTCAACCAGCATGTTACCGTTCTCATCCCCCAGCTCAACCGTGGAAACCTTATAGGAAGCCGGACCGTCCAATCCGAATGTCACAAAATCCCAGACACCGTCATTGTTGAAATCAATCACTGTTCCCTTAATAATTTCAACTGGCGTATTCGCGGAATTGTCCAAATCATTATCATTCTTACAGTTTTGAGCTTGAATACCCATCACAAAAAATGATACGAATCCACATAGGATAATCGACTTGATGTGTTTTTTCATAATTAAACCCTCCTTAAAGATCTAGGATCTGCTTTGCCTTCATTAATCCTGATTTGGGGTCAAAGGTAACCCGTCTTTTTGAATTATTTTGATAAACAGCTATATTTTAACATTTAACGTTCAGGGACTTGGAAAGCATACATATATAATATAATATTATTGTCAGGAAAGTTACCGGTAGGATTATCATGAATAATTTAGTTAATGTACTGATTATTAAATTACTTGCTATAGCCTTAACCCTACCCTGTCCAGCCGCATCCTACCATCCCGCCTCTCAGGATAATTTTGACACCACCAGGTTATTCAGAATGGCATTTCTGGGAAACCGACCCCAGGTTGCCGGATATATTACCCAATATCTGGCCGATCAGCCTGATTTAAATGCGTCTGCGCGTGCTGAGAGGTGCCTCGAAGCTGCTGTTTTCTTTGCCTGGTCAGATAGCCTTTCCGCTTCTAAGGCTGCTTACCAGAACTTTCTGAGATTTCATGATGGCATTTCATTCAATGCAGAAACACGTGCAAACCGATTATTGTTCCAATCGCTTATCCTGGCATCAGCAAATGCAAACAACCAGGCAGCCGACAGCCTCCTTGCCTCCATCTCGGTACGACCGGCAACGGGCACCTTAAACAGAATTCTTATGGCCGATTCTTACGGTACGCTGGCGAGATTATATAAACGAACTGGCGACCTTTTTGAATCCTCAAGGAATTTCGACCGGTCGATCAGTTTAAACCGGAGAATCGGACGAACGGTGAAACTGGCAGAGGACCTGAGTGATTTAAGTTCTATATTATCTGTACTCAATAAATCTGACCAAAGGGCGGATTCCGTGCTGTTTGAATCGCTGACAATCTATCGGACTCTGGATACATTGCCCGCTATAGCACAAGTTTATAATGAATTAGGTGTCTTATTCAACAGGAGGGGCCAATTTCAGCAGTCGCTGGCCTATTTTAAGCAATCCTATATGGAAAAATCTAAAATAAAGGGGCTGGGTAAGCAGGAATTTATCGTTGTGATTAATAATATCGGGCATTGTTACCAATATCTCGGCAATTCTGACAGTGCGAGAGTATACTTCTCCAAAGCAAAGGATTATGCTATACAGTCTGGCAGGAATCCCGCCCCTTATTATGCCAACCTGGGTGCAAATTTTGGAGGAAACGAGCAATACACAAAAGCAATTGAGAACTTTCAGAAGGCGCTTCACTGGCTGGATCCAACTTGTTCACTGACTGATTTCTCAACCAATCCGCGTATCAGCAGTGTGACTCCTCAATTAGCTGAATTCACTGCCTATAAGGCTCATTCCTTCCACAGAAGGTATAACCAGCTCCATGATCCGGGGGATCTTGTTGTTGGGCTTAAAACCTTTATGACTGCACTCGAAATGATGGATACCCTCAGGTTCTGGTACGTATTTGAAAGCAAGCCTTACCTCAGCTCAGAAGCCAAAATTCATTTTTTTAATGCACTTGACATGGCACTCGATTTATACAGCCTGACCAAAGAAAAAAAATATCTCGAACAAGCTTTTCAGTTATCCGAACGGAACAAATCGGCTACCCTGAACGAGTTCATCCGAACAAACCAGGCCCGGGAATATATTGGAAGTGTGGCAACGTGGATCGCTCACCAGGACAGCATCAGACAGATTATCACCAGTTCGGAATCCAGGTTGATAGCTTTGTCGTCAAACTTGAATTCTCCGGCAGATACAATCACTTTGATCAAAACACGGTTATCTGACCTAGCCGATGAACTTAAAAATATCGGGATCGAAGCGAGGAGGGAGAATCCGGAATATTTCAGGAAAATATATACCAATCAGGGCTATCTGCCGGGTGAAATCCAAAATCTGATCATTCCGGGCGAAGCCATGATTGATTACACCGTTGTGCACGACTTCAGGTTGAACCTCGACTATATGGTAGCCATGGTACTGACAAAGGATACCCTTTTCACCTTCAGGGATACCTTACCAAATCAATTCAGAAAAGATATAGAGGCTTTCCGTGAAACGATAACCTCCTACGTTGATACACGTATTTTTTTGGAATTCAGCAGATTATCCAATCTGATGTATCAATATTTCTTTAACCCCATCGAAAAATTCAAGGGAATTGACAAACTCATTATCCTACCTGATGAGGAGCTGGGATTCCTGCCGTTCGAAGTTTTCGTTTCAGATACCATCAGGCCCAGAGGATCCGATTTCAGGAAATTAAGCTATCTGAACCGCAAATACCAGATATCATATATTTCTTCTCATGAACAACTTTTCCAGTTGAGAAAACAATCCACAAGAAGAGAGACAGCCACGGTTTACGCTTTTGCCCCTTTTGTCTCAAAAGGGGCCAGAATTGACACATTAACATTACTGTCGCTTAACAAGTCGGATAGTGATATAAAAGTCATCTCCAAATATTTTCGCACCCGAAAATATGTCAACAAACAAGCCAGTGAAAAGTCCCTCAGGAAAGCTTTTCAGAAGTCCTCTGTCATTTCGCTAAACACGCATGGCATAATGGATCCATCAAATCCGATGCAATCCAGGCTTCTGCTAAATCCATCAGAACCCGATTGCAGCTTGTACCTTTTCGAAATGATTCCGATGAAAATAAGATCATCGCTGGTGATTTTAAGTGCCTGTAATACGGGGACCGGGCTGTTGCAGGTAGGCGAAGGGATTTTAAGCATTGCCAGGGGGTTTCAGTTTGCGGGGGTGCCATCAGTGATAACAACTTTATGGCCCATTGATGATCAGTCCTCCTCTGCTGTGATGAAATATTTTTTTAAAAACCTGCAGGACGGAATGACCCAGCGCGAGGCTCTCATGCAGGCCAGAAACCAGTACATTGATCAGGCAAATAAAGCGACCGGTGCACCCTATTTCTGGGCGGGCCATGTATTGATCGGAGATCCCGGTAACATTTCCATTCAAAAACGCTCAAGTCCCTTAATACTAATAAGTTTTATCATATTAGCCAGCGCATTCTTCACCTTCCTGATCATACAATATAAAAAAAGAAGGTAATGACCTGCGGCTCTTGATTTTTAAAAAAAAAACTTAGCTTTGCTGACCAAATTTTTAGCAAGCAATTTTTCTCATCATTTTACCAGTAATTAAGGGAGTTATGAAAGTTTACCAGACGAATCAGATACGGAACCTTGCACTTCTGGGCAATTCGGGGTCAGGAAAAACAACCTTGGCCGAATCGCTGTTGTTTGACGGAGGTGTGATCAGCCGGCGAGGGGATGTAGGCAGCAAAAACACAGTGTCGGATTGCCAGGAGATTGAACATGAGCGCGGCAACTCGGTTTATGCAACTGTTTTGTATACCGAATACAAAGATTTTAAAATCAATTTTATTGACACTCCGGGTGCCGATGATTTTGTTGGGGCAACCATAGCTGCCCTGAGTGCAGTGGAATCAACGTTGCTGCTCATCAATGCCCAGAACGGGGTTGAAACCGGAACTGAGTCCATCATGCGTTATACGCACAAACATCACAAGCCTGTCATTCTTGTTGTCAATCAGCTTGATCACGAAAAATCACATTTCGACAAGGCTGTTGACAGTGCTCGTGAAGCATTTGGACAAAAGGTGGTGGTTGTTCAGTATCCGATGAATGAAGGAGTAGGATTCGATACTGTAATTGATGTTATTCGCAAGAAGTTGATTAAATATCCTGTTGGAGGCGGAGCCCCGGTTGAAAGTGAAATCCCGGCAAGTGAAACCAAAAAGGCAGGAGACTACCTGGCACGACTGATTGAACTGGCTGCTGAAGCTGACGAAAACCTGATGGAGGAATTCTTCGCCAATGATACACTGACCGATGAGCAATTGCGCATCGGCCTCAAAAAGGGCATTGCTGACCGGGGAATTTTCCCTGTTCTTTGCACATCAGCAAAAAATGTTCAGGGAACTCAACACCTGTGCGATTTCGTTGTAAACTATGCACCTACACCGGATCAGGCAGTATATAAATTCAAGAATGGCCAGGAAATCAAGGTTGGCCAGTCGGGACCAAACATTGCTTTTGTTTTCAAGACTTTTACCGAGCAGCATCTTGGGGAGATCAACTTCTTTAAAGTTATTTCCGGCAAGCTGACTGAAAGCATCGACCTGTTAAACCTGAATACCAATGCCAAGGAAAGGGTTTCTCAGTTATTTGCCGTAGCCGGGAAAACCCGTCAAAAGGTTGACACCATGTTCCCAGGCGATATCGGAGGCACGGTTAAGCTCAAGGATACCAGGACTTTCACTACTCTTGCAGATAAAACTGTTGATTCACCTATTCTTCCAATAGAGATGCCGGAACCCAAATTCCGTGCAGCCATTAAGGCAAAAGAAGAATCAGATGACGAAAAGCTGGGAGAAGCACTTCACCGCCTGCATGAAGAAGATCCTTCGCTGCTCGTTGAATATTCGAAAGAACTCAAGCAGATTATTTTGCACGGACAAGGTGAATACCATCTGAACATTATAAAATGGCTTCTTGACAACACTTATAAAATTCCTACCGAATATCTGGCTCCTAAGATTCCATACCGCGAAACCATAACGAAGGTTGCCCAGGCATCATACCGTCATAAAAAGCAGTCGGGCGGTTCAGGCCAGTTTGGCGAGGTTCACATTATCATTGAACCACACGAAGAAGGGGTACCTGAAAGGACTCTGTTCAAGATTGACGGAAAGGATATGCAGCTTTCAATCAGGGGTAAGGAAGAGATTCCTTTGGACTGGGGAGGCAAGCTGATGTTCTACAATTGTATCGTTGGAGGTTCAATTGAAGCCCGTTTTCTTCCTGCCATACAGAAGGGTTTGATGGAGAAGCTTGAAAACGGCCCGTTAACAGGATCATACGCCCGCGACATCCGCGTATTTGTATACGACGGCAAAATGCACCCGGTTGACTCCAACGAAATCTCGTTCCGGTTAGCTGGTGCAAAAGCATTTGCTGAGGCATTCCGGAAGGCTGGTCCGAAGATCATGGAACCGATTTATGATGTGGAAGTTTTGGTACCAGGCGACCGTATGGGTGATGTCATGAGTGACCTTCAGGGCAGGCGTGCGATGATATTGGGCATGAATTCAGAGGGTCGATACGAACATCTTCGGGTGAGGGTACCGCTGGCTGAACTGAACAAATATTCAACCACCCTGAGTTCACTGACTAACGGAAGGGCAACCTATACGATGAAATTCAGTGAATATGCTTTATGTCCGCCGGATGTTCAGGAAAAACTTCAGGCTGCTTATACAGCTGATGACGACGAATAATTCTGAAAAAGGATACTAAAAGAAGAAGCCAACTCTCAGGAGTTGGCTTCTTTTTTTTATCTGATCAGGGTTAGAAACCCATAATACATTTTCTCGCTGTCGGATCCCTTATTCACCATTCCTTTATAAACCTTATCATCATAACCGGTGGCGGATATAATATAATAATAGGTGCCCGAAGGTGCAGGCTGACCATCATTCATGTACCTGCCATTCCATCCTTTTTCGAGGGTTTTGGGATCGGTCCACTCATAAACCACCCGTCCCCATCGATTCATTATTCTTCCCGAAAAACTCCTGAGAGACAGTGCCTTAACCTGGAAATAATCATTGGCACCATCTTCGTTTGGAGTGAAAACATTGGGAATTTCCAGCAAGGATGAATCAACTTTGATATAATCATCTGAAGTAAAAACATTCCGGCATTGAAGGTATTTGACAACCACCCGGCTGGTATACTCTCCGGGCCGCTCCAACGAAAATTTGGTATCCGATGTGGTCAGGAGGTTGGAAGTATCACTGTTTTCGAAGAATTCCCAATCATAAGTTATACTTGACTCAGAACCTCCGTTTGAAGAAGAATCCACTTCCATGGAAACCTCCAGGGGAGCTTCTCCGGTTTTCGGGTTTACTGTGAAGGAAGCATATACACCATATAACGTGAGAGTTGTATCATGAATGCATCCAAAATCATCGGTAACCCTGAAAATATAGTTCAAATTACCCTTATTGAGCGGTGGCCTGATCCTTGCAATACCATTGCGGTCGGACTGTATCCCTACCCCATCCCAGGCGAAATCGGCCTGATTAAAGGTATTTTCGAAGAGGAATGTATCCTGAGTCCAGGGTACTGCAGTAACAAAACCAGTTAAGCCGATTTCATTTCCATTGCAAATGGAAGACTGATCCGAGCGTGTACCTGAAAAGGAGGGTCTGATACCAATATAGACGCTTATTTGGGGCACATTTTTTGCAGCTGGCCCGCCAGTTCTGCTGGTTACATATAACCTTACGTTATAATGACCACCTTCCGGATACGAAAACGTAACATTCTGGCCAGTACGGATAACATCCTTATATCCCATGTCCCAGGTAAAAGTCACCTGGTTCGGATCGAAAGAAGAAAAATCATCATTAAGCCCTTCCGCCATAAAAACGATCATTTTATCGGGGCATGATTTAAGAGTGTCCACGGCAGGCTGTTTTATCCTGACTGTATAATCACCTTCCTGGGCCCTGAGTGCAAAAGGCAGCAGGAAAATCAATACGATCGCGGCCAATGGCCATTTCTGAGAAAAAAAACGGTATTTCATCAATATCAGCGCTTACTGTTAATGAGTTACAATATTACGGAATTTTAGCCATAAATCGATACTCGTCATTAATGCCTGAATATGCGACAATTGTTATTTTTGCCGTACTTTCCGGCGTTGCAATCACTAACGCAAAAATGATGATTTCCGTACTTATAAAGATTAAAAAGTGAATAATATTCTCAATAGCTTAAGCCCGATTCAAAGTGAAGCCGTTCAGCAAACGGATGGCCCCATGCTTGTTATTGCCGGCGCCGGCTCTGGAAAAACCCGTGTTCTGACCTATAAAATTGCATGGATGCTGGAACAGGGGATTCAGCCAGGGAATATACTTTCACTCACCTTCACTAATAAAGCCGCCAGGGAAATGCGGGACCGGATCGGCGGGCTGATGAAACCTGAAATTACCCGTGCCATCTGGATGGGGACTTTCCATTCCCTTTTTGCCCGTATCCTTAGAAAAGAAGCCCAATTGCTGGGATTCAGTCAAAATTTCACGATTTATGACAGTGACGACACTAAGAGCTTAATCAGAAGCATTTTACACGATCTTAAACTGGATGATGACATTTATCCTGTTGGGGAGGTTCTCCGACGGATTTCTTCGGCCAAGAATCAGCTGATCACTCCCGAAAGTTACCTGGCCAGGAGCGAATGGATTGCTGCAGATGAATCTACACGCAGGCCTGAGATGGGCAATTTATACAGTACCTATGCCAGACGCTGCCGGAATGCCGGAGCCATGGATTTTGATGATTTATTGCTGAACACTTACCTGTTATTTCAAAAACATCCGGAGATATTAAAGCGTTATCAGGATAAGTTCCGGTATATTTTGGTAGACGAATACCAGGACACCAATTTTGCCCAGTACTCCATAGTCAATCTGCTGGCCCGTACTAATCGCAACCTCTGTGTTGTAGGTGATGATTCCCAGAGTATTTATTCCTTTCGGGGAGCCAGAATTGAAAACATCCTGAATTTCAGAATTGATTATCCGGAATACAAGATTTTCAAGTTAGAACAGAATTACCGTTCAACCCAGACAATCGTTGAAGCAGCCAATAGCCTGATCTTGAAAAACCAGACCCGGATACCAAAAACCGTCTGGTCGGCAAATGAACCCGGCGATTTGGTAGAAGTATCGCAATCGCTGACTGACCAGGAGGAAGGATTTTTTATCTCAAACCGCATTCTGGACACCCACTTGCGTGAACAAGCTGATTTTAAAGAATTTGCCGTATTATACAGGACTCATGCACAATCTCGGATCATTGAAGAAGCGTGTCGTAAGCAGAATATCCCCTATAAGATATATGGCAGCATATCCTTTTATCAGCGAAAGGAAATCAAGGATATCCTGGCCTATTTCAGGCTGATCCTGAACCATCGCGATGATGAATCACTGAAAAGGATCATAAACTATCCCGCCAGGGGAATAGGAAAAACAACGCTCGACCGTTTGAGTGAGGCAGCCAATCAGGCCCAGTGTCCGATCTGGCAGGTACTTGGAGAACCGGCAGCCTATGTACCTCAATTTAATAAGGGTACTGCTGAAAAGCTGGTGCAGTTCCGGCATCTGATTGAAGAAAACACTTCAGTTGCTGACACCATTGATGCTTATGAACTGGCGATGCGTGTTGTCCGCGGGACCGGTATCCTTGAGGAATACCGTTTCGACCGCACCCCTGAAGGGCTTAGCAAATTTGAGAATATCGAACAATTGATCAACGGAATCAAGGAATTCGTGGATCAGGCAAATCAGGAAGGCGAAGAGGCCAACGTAAGCGGAATGGATTTCTTCATGCAGAATGTTTCCTTGATGACTGATCAGGATACCGAGAAAGAGGAAGACCGTAACAAGGTAAGCTTGATGACGATACATTCAGCCAAAGGGCTTGAGTTCGGCTATGTTTTCATTGCAGGAGTTGAAGAGGAACTTTTCCCCTCCCAGTTTTCGAGCGGATCGGCCAAGGAAATTGAAGAAGAGCGCCGGTTGTTCTATGTTGCGCTGACAAGAGCCCGGAAGCGGGTTATTATAACTCTTTCGAAAACCCGTTATCGCTGGGGCAGTCTGATTGATTGCCGACCCAGCAGGTTTATCCGCGAAATAGATCCAAAATTCATTAAGCTGACAGGGGGAAGCCAAAAAACAATGGGCGGGCGTAGTATGGACCAGGAAGAGGAAGATGAGGAAATTGAAAAACCAAGATCGGGCACCAGGCCGGTAAGGAGAATTATACCGGTAAGTTCCAAACCCGGTCAGAAGCCTCCGGTGGATGAAAATTTCGAGCCGGATGATCCCTCGTCCATTCAATCCGGGATGATGGTAACCCATCCACGATTTGGAAATGGTAAGATTCTGCAGATTGAGGGAGAAGGCGGCAACCGCATGGCAACTGTGTTTTTTAAAGACACCGGCAACAAGCAACTGCTTCTTAAATTTGCGCGCTTAAAAATTATTAAGTCCTGAAGTGTATAAAAATCCCTACCTTTGTCACATTCAAGGTAAAATCAATGGAATACAGTAAAAAAGAGAAACGGCTCAGGATGCCGGAATACGGGCGTATCGTGCAAAATATGGTTGATCATGCGATACAGATACCGGACAGGGCAGAGCGGAATGCCGCCATCCTGACGATTATCGATGTTATGGGAAATATCAACCCCACCCTGCGGGATAATCGTGATTACAAGCATAAATTATGGGATCACCTTCATCTCATTGCTGATTTTAAATTGGACATTGATTGTCCTTTTGAAGTGCCATCAATTGACCATTTCCGGGGAAAACCCGACAGGGTACCCTATCCGGTATCCAAAATACGGTTCCGCCATTATGGGAAGATCGCTGAAATGCTGATTGAAAAAGCCGTATTGATCGCTGATGAAGAAAAGAAATTTGAGTATACCCGGCAGATTGCCAATCACATGAAGATCTCATACTTAACCTGGAACAAAGATAATGTGACTGATGAGATCATTCTGATCGCACTCCGGGAATTATCACGTGAAAGACTTACCCTCCCAGCGGGAACTGTTTTGGCTGAGGTAAAAGATTTACCACCCAAATCGGTGGTCACTAAGAAAAGATTCCCGCCCAAGCAGAATCATACATTCAAGAAACGGTATTAAAATCGGATAAAACATGGCTGCTTTCGAGATCACAGGTGGTCGTCGGCTCAAAGGTGAGTTGACGCCACAAGGGGCCAAGAATGAAGCTTTGCAGGTAATTTGTGCCACTTTACTGACAAAGGAGACTGTGGTGATCCGGAATGTTCCGGAAATTCTTGATGTACAAAATCTTATCAAATTATTGGCCGACATTGGAGTTGAAACCATTCAAATTGAACCTTCAACCTGGTCGTTCCGTGCCGCTGAACTGGATACCAATTACTTTGAAAGCCTGGAATTCCGCAAAATGGCTACCCGGCTACGCGGCTCAGTCATGCTGGTCGGGCCTTTGATAGCACGATGCGGAAAGGCAGTGATGCCTCAACCGGGAGGTGACAAAATAGGGAGAAGGCGCCTGGACACCCATTTTAACGGACTCTCCGTTTTAGGGGCACAAATTGAATATGATGCCGCCAAAGAGCAATTTGTTATCAGTGGTAAAAACATGAAGGGTGCTTATATGCTTCTGGAGGAAGCCTCGGTGACCGGCACCGCCAATGTTTTAATGGCTGCTGTTCTTACACCCGGCAAAACAACCATTTTCAATGCTGCCTGTGAACCGTATGTTCAACAATTATGCCTGATGCTGAGCAGCATGGGAGCCAGGATCTCCGGAATCGGCTCAAATCTCCTGACCATTGACGGGGTTGAACAATTGTCGGGCACCCAGCATACCATACTGCCGGATATGATTGAGATTGGCAGTTTTATTGGACTGGCTGCATTAACCCGTTCAGAAATCACCATCAAGCAATATTTTCCTGAACATCTGGGGATGATTCCCCATTCGTTTGCCAGAATGGGCATCCAGACTGAACACCGGGGCAATGAATTGTTCATCCCTGCACAGGAACATTATGAGATTGAAACTTTTATGGACGGGTCAATCATGACTATTGCCGATGCCCCATGGCCAGGACTGACTCCGGACCTGCTATCGGTTTTTCTGGTTGTTGCCACCCAGGCGAGAGGTTCTTTGCTGATTCATCAGAAAATGTTTGAAAGCCGTCTGTTTTTCGTCGATAAGCTGATTGATATGGGAGCCAGGATCATTCTGTGTGATCCGCACCGGGCAACTGTGATCGGACTTGACAGGAAATTACCGCTTCGGGCTGCCACACTCATATCACCGGATATCAGAGCAGGAGTGGCCCTGCTTATCGCAGCCCTCAGTGCCGAAGGAACGAGTGTGATACATAATATTGAACAGATCGATCGTGGATATCAGGAAATCGACCGGAGGTTGAATGCAATCGGAGCCTCCATCAGGAGAGTATAAACTTTCCAACCAGCTTCTGCCATATTGTCGGACTTTTCAATTGGCAAATAATTTGAGGTTGCCTGAATACTTATTGTACAATTTAATGCCCATTTATACTTATGGATTCAGATGATATGACCATGTCCGACATTTCCGAACCTAAAGGAGATCAGGAACATAAAAGCACTGAAGGGGAAGAATCCCCGAAAAGTGAAAGCGCCAGGAAAAAGAAGTTTTCAGTTGGTGGACATAAAAAGGAAACCGAAGAGATGGCAAACAAGCTCATCGAGATGAATGACAAATATTTGCGTTTATCTGCCGAGTTTGATAATTATCGCAAACGCACTTTAAAAGAAAAAATGGATCTGACCAAAATGGGTGGAGAAAATGTTTTGCTGAAAGTTTTGCCGGTAGTTGACAATCTCGAGCGGGCCATCCAATCAATCAGGGAAACCAGTGACATAGATGCTGTAAAACATGGGATCGAGCTGATTTACAACAATTTTCGTGATTTCCTGAAACAGAATGGTGTTGACGAAATTGAATGCCTGAATCAGGAATTCAACAGTGACATTCACGAGGCGCTGACAAAGATCCCTGTATCGGATCCGGAGCAAAAAGGGAAAGTGGTGGATGTTATTGAGAAGGGTTACTACCTGCATGACCGTGTAATCCGGTTTGCCAGGGTGGTTGTTGGGGATTAATGCCGATTAAAAGGAATTATGACAAAAAGAGATTATTACGAAATACTGGGCATCTCAAAAAATGCCACTCCTGAGGAAATCAAGAAAGCTTATCGTCAGCAAGCCATGAAGTGGCATCCGGATAAGAATCCCGGAAATAAGGAAGCTGAAGAAAAATTCAAGGAAGCTGCTGAAGCCTATGAAGTTTTATCCGATGTGGATAAGAAAGCACGGTACGACCAATACGGTCATGCAGGAATGGGCAATAACGGCGGCGGTTTTGGAGCAGGCGGAATGAATATGGATGACATATTTTCCCATTTCGGCGACATATTCAGTGACATGGGTTTTGGCGGGTTTGGCTCTTCATCGAGGGGGCGTCAGAGGCAGGTAAACCATGGGACCAATCTGCGCGTTAAGGTCAAGCTTACACTGGAAGAAATTGTTAAAGGTGCAGAGAAGAAGATCAAGGTAAATAAATATATACCGTGTGATTCCTGCAATGCCTCAGGCGCAGCCCACGGGTCCTCGCATAGCACCTGTTCAACCTGCAATGGCAGAGGACAGGTTACCCGGATTGCCCATACCATTTTAGGCCAGATGCAAACCAGTTCTGTTTGCCCGGCTTGTGGCGGCGAAGGCAAGATCATCACCCAAAAATGCACATCCTGCTATGGCGAAGGTATCATCAAGGGAGAAGAGGTAATCAAGATCAACATCCCGGCAGGTGTTCAGGAAGGAATGCAGCTTTCAATGAGCGGCAAAGGTAACGCAGCCCGAAGAGGTGGAATTAACGGCGACTTGCTGATCATGGTGGAAGAGGCGGAACATCCTGATTTAACACGTGATGGAAACGACCTGGTATATAACTTATTCGTTTCAATTCCGGATGCCTCACTCGGTTCAGCCGTTGAGATCCCAACGGTGGATGGCAAGGTCAAGGTAAAGATCGAACCCGGCACCCAACCAGGCAAAATACTCAGGCTCAGAGGCAAAGGTATCCCCGACCTTAACGGATATGGCAAAGGGGATCTTCTGGTAAGAATAAATGTATGGATTCCAAAGAGCTTGTCGAAAGAAGAAAAACGCATGGTTGAAGAACTCGGGAAATCGTCCAATTTTACGCCAAATCCGACTGCTGCTGAGAAGAATGTATTTCGCCGGATGAAAGAGATGTTTGATTGATCCGGATTGTAACAAACGACAGACTTTTTAGTCTTAATGTCCGGAAACGATACTAAACTAAAGACACAAATTTAATTTTATGAGCAACTTTCTGACTGCCAGCAATGTGGTGAAACAATTTTCAAATCATCTGGCATTGGACAAGGTGAGTATTGATGTACCGGAAGGAAGTATTTTCGGCTTACTCGGGCCAAACGGAGCCGGAAAAACCACTTTGATTCGGATCATTACGCAGATTACTGCCCCGGATCAAGGAGAAGTAAATTTCCGCGGCAAGAAAATGACCATGGAGGATGTTTACCATATCGGCTATCTTCCCGAGGAGCGTGGGTTATATAAAAAGATGAAAGTTGGCGAACAGGCACTGTACCTGGTCCAGCTGAAAGGGATGTCAAGATCCGAGGGTTTGAAAAAACTCAAATATTGGTTTGAGAAGTTCGAGATTCAAACCTGGTGGGATAAAAAAGTAGAAGAGCTTTCAAAAGGGATGGCCCAGAAAGTTCAGTTTATCGTCACTGTGTTGCATGATCCTAAACTGCTGATCTTCGATGAACCTTTCACCGGGTTTGATCCGATCAACACCAACCTGGTTAAAAATGAGATACTTCGCTTGCGGGATAACGGTGCTACCATTGTATTTTCAACACATATCATGTCATCCGTTGAAGAGCTTTGCGATCATATTGCATTGATCAACCAGGGCAAGAATATTCTGGATGGAAACATCGATGAGGTGCGGGCACGGTTTAAGCCCGACACTTATGAATTAAAATTCAGGGGAGATGTTCAGAACCTCAGGCGGGCACTTGACAGCGGGATTGAAATCAGTGAAGAACCTACGCGGGGGGAAATTGGCCATCTGGTTCTTAAACAACAACGACGGATGCCTGTCAGGGATATGGTTACTGCCATTAATTCCACGGTAGATATCATTTCCTTTGAAGAGGTGATCCCCAGCATGAATGATATTTTCATCCGTGCGGTTGAAGGAACCAATCACAAACAATAATCTCAACACTGAACATCATGAATAAGATAAACCTCATCATACAGCGCGAATATAGCACCCGGGTTAAAAAGAAATCATTCATCATAATGACCCTTCTGACACCGGTACTTCTGGCCGCCCTCATTTTCATTCCTGGCTATCTGGCTACGAAAGAGGACAATCAGGCCAAAGTAATTGCCGTGATCGATAAAACAAACATTACCGAAGGAGCTATTCCTCAGACCGATTACATGAAATTTGAATATGTTGACGGGGCAGAGGTTGAGACCATAAAAAACAACTTCGAAAAAAGCGGATATTATGCTATTCTGTATATTCCGGAAAACGTGCTGATTTCAAGCAAGGTTCAACTTTATTCAAACCAACAGACTACTGTTGGTGTTAACGAACATATTGTAAAGGCGTTAGATGGCTTCTTTACCAATATTAAGCTCAAGAAAGAAAATGTTCCGCTGGACATTATGCAAAGGATTGCAACCAACATCAATGTGGACACGATTCAATGGACCAGCACAGGAGAAGAAAAATCAGGTTCAGCCGAGATTGTACTATTTATCGGCTATATATCAGGTTTCCTGATGTATATGTTTATCTTCATGTTTGGCGCCCAGGTCATGCGCGGGGTTATGGAAGAAAAGTCCAACAGGATCGTGGAAGTTATCATTTCATCAATCAAGCCTTTTCAGCTCATGATGGGAAAGGTGGTGGGAATTGCGCTGGTTGGTCTTACCCAGTTTGTTATATGGATTCTCCTGACATTCGGGATTTTTTACGGAGCCAAATTTGTTCTTTTAGAGAAAGCTGATAGCAAGGTCACTACTTCAGTTGCCGCAAATATCATGGATAAAGGCAATACTGGAATGGCTCAGGCAGCCAACGCTGGTAAATATGAAGAGATGTTCAAGGAGATTACCGGAAAATTCTCTGCAGTTAATTTTCCGATGATCATCGGTTGCTTCCTGTTTTATTTCATCGGTGGTTATCTGCTTTATGCATCCCTGTTCGCATCGGTTGGTTCAGCGGTTGATAACGATACCGACACACAACAATTCATGCTTCCCATCACGATTCCCATATTGCTGGGCTTATTCGTGATGATGAATGCCATGCAATCCCCTAACAGCAGCATTGCTGTAATATTTTCCCTGATACCTCTGACCTCTCCGATAGTTATGATGGCAAGGGTTCCATATGGGGTCCCTTACTGGCAGCTCGGACTTTCAGCGTTTTTCCTGATCATTACCTTCCTGGGAGCGATCTGGATGGCAGGGAAAATTTACAGGACAGGCATCCTGATGTATGGTAAAAAGGTAAGTTATTCGGAACTTTGGAAGTGGCTTAAGTATAAAAACTGATGGCAGCAATTTTAGTAATTGATGATGAGAGGAGTATCCGGAATACTCTGAAAGAGGTACTCGAATACGAGAGCCATCAGATTGACCTTGCCGAAGACGGGGTTATTGGATTGGAAATGATCAGGGAGAACCATTATGATATCGTTCTCTGCGACATAAAGATGCCCAAAATGGATGGTCTGGAGGTACTTGAGAAGATCTATCAAATCACCGGCGATGTTCAGGTTATAATGATTTCCGGTCATGGCACGGTTGATGCGGCAGTTGAAGCCATCAAAAAGGGGGCTTATGATTTCATTGAGAAACCACTGGATCTGAATCGGTTACTGATTACGATAAGAAATGCAATGGATAAAACCACTCTGATCAGTGAAACCCGGACCCTAAAGAAAAAGGTTGCCAGGAACTATGAGATGATCGGAGAATCCCTTCCAATGAAAAAGATAAGGGAGATGATTGACCGGGTGGCACCTACAGACGCCAGGGTACTAATCACCGGATCAAATGGGACCGGGAAAGAACTTGTTGCCCGGCAGCTCCATGATTTGAGCAACCGCACCAGTGGCCAATTCGTCGAGGTCAATTGCGCGGCGATTCCATCAGAATTAATTGAAAGTGAACTATTTGGTCATGAAAAAGGTTCCTTTACCTCAGCAATCAAACAACGTAAAGGAAAATTTGAGCTGGCAGATAAGGGTACTCTTTTCCTGGATGAGATTGGCGATATGAGTCTTTCAGCCCAGGCTAAGGTACTCAGGGCTTTACAGGAAGGACGGATAACCCGTGTTGGCGGTGATAAGGATATTGCGGTAGATGTTCGCGTGATAGCCGCCACGAATAAAAATCTCAAAGAAGAAATTGCCGAAAACCGTTTCAGGGAGGATCTGTACCATCGTTTGGGAGTCATTATCATTCATGTTCCTGCACTTAAGGACCGGGCGGATGATATTCCCCTTTTGGCTGCCCATTTTGTTGAACAAATTTGTTCCGAGATGGGAATGCCACGAAAAACCATTGATAATGAAGCGATTAACGAACTAAAAAATCTTCAATGGACAGGGAACATTCGCGAATTCCGGAATGTGATTGAACGGTTGATCATACTGGGCGGGCAGACAATCACAGGGGAAGATGTCAGGGTGTTTGCTTGAGCGCAAGGCGTTTCCTACATTTGTGCAAACAACAAGCCGATCATGCAAAAAATTGCGGTTTTCCCGGGATCTTTCGATCCCTTTACCAAAGGACATGAAAATGTGATCAGCAGGGCATTGCCCCTGTTTGACAAGATTTACATAGCTATCGGCCATAATTCGGAAAAACGGAGTTTCTTCACCCTCGATCAGCGGCTGAAGATGATTGGCAGGTTGTATCAGGGTGAATCCAGGATTGTAATGGATTATTATGAAGGGCTGACAGTTGATTATTGTAAAAAGATTGGAGCTCAGTACCTGTTAAGAGGATTGCGAACGGCAGCGGATTTTGAGTATGAACGGGCGATTGCGCAGATCAACCGGAAGATGAATCCTGATGTTGAAACCGTTTTTATCCTGGCAGTTCCTGAGTTTACCCCGGTTAATTCAACCATCATACGGGAGATACTTAAATATGGCGGAGATGCCAGCCAGTTTTTACCGGATAAAATGGTTATTGAGGATTAATCCCTTTCAGGTTCCCTGTATCCCAGGAAACATCTCCAATAAGTTCAGCTATAGAACGATAGGTGTTCTCGAGCACCATATCAAACCGTGATGGAACCAGCCAGGTGGCCTCAGTAATCCCTTCTTCCGTTTGCGGTTTTGTAAAGAGTTCATCTGTGGTACTCATGGCAAACCACCAGGTTTTTTTCATGATCCTGTTGCCTTCAAGCTTATAGGTATGATAAGTGGCAGGGAGGCTGCTGATGATATGCAGGCCGTTAATCCCACATTCCTCGCGAACTTCTCGCAATGCTGCCATTTCCGGTGTTTCTCCTTTTTCGATCTTTCCTTTGGGCAGGTCCCATTTACCGAATCTTTTAATGAAGAGGAATTTTCCGGAAGGGTGACGAACGATTCCGCCAGCAGCTTCAATAACCTGATAAAAACTTGAGAATAACCGAAAAAAAGCCTCAGGATCAGAATGACAAACGCAATAACTATGAATACCGGATGATTCGAATTGGAAAATCATTTCCCCGACTGCCTTGCGATCCATATCCATGACCATTTCCTTGCAAACCCCACATAGTGCCTCATTCGGAGTAGAAATGGACAAGAGGCACTCGTTGAAAAAAACTTTATACCTTTGAATCATGATGGACACAGAAAAAATGATCGCATCGCTGTTATTGCAAATTAAAGCAATAAAGCTGTCTCCGGCAAGTCCTTTTACCTGGGCTTCAGGCTGGAAATCACCCATATATTGTGATAATAGAAAGACCTTATCCCATCCGCTGGTAAGAAAAACCATCAGGGATGAATTTGTTTTGCGTATTCGCCAGAATTATCCTGATGCTCAATTGATCGCCGGAGTTGCAACAGGTGCCATCGCTCACGGAATCCTGGTAGCAGAAGCAATGGAACTGCCATTTATTTATGTACGTCCGGAGGCAAAAGCACATGGATTGGGTAATCAGATTGAAGGAGATTATGCTGCAGGGATGAAAACCGTGATCATCGAGGACCTTATCTCAACCGGCGGAAGCAGTTTAGCTGCCTTTAAAGCTCTTCAGGCAGCCGGTCTGGAGGTACAGGGTATGCTTGCAATTTTCACCTATGGGTTTCCGGTTTCACTGGAGAATTTCAAACAAGCCGGCTGTTCGCTTGAAACACTCAGCAATTATGGCAGTCTGTTATCACTTGCCCTGCAAACGGGTGATATTTTACCCGGGCAGGAACCAATGCTTAAGCAGTGGAGAGAAGATCCGGGAACATGGGGGAGATGAGCAAAAGAGGGAGAGAAGGATGTTGAGGATGTTAAGGACGTTAAGGATGTTAAGGACGTTAAGGATGTTAAGGACGTTAAGGATGTTAAGGACGTTAAGAGGGTGAAGGAGGTGAACTGTGGGATTACAAGATGTATTCAATCTCCTGGTAAGCAAATGTTTGAGTGTTGCCAGCAGCGGTTTCGATAATCAGGTGCCCGTACTCATTCACTCCAATAATTCTGGCTGTGAAAATATTGTCGTCAGCCTTGAATGATGCATTCTCCTCAAATTTATATAATCTATTGACGTACAACCTATTAATCTCATCATACTTTTCATTTTCGATCAAGCGGTATTGATTAAGAAACAGTTCGAGGAATAGAGTTTCCATTTCAGTAAGATCGTATTGCTGCCCGGTTAACGAACTGATTGAAACCGGATTAGGTAAATGCGACGGAAATTTTAACTGATTGATATTTATGCCGATACCCAGAATAGCATGGTCAATGTAATTACCCAGGATAGCAGTTTCTATCAGTATTCCACCTATTTTTCTATCACCATGGTATAGATCATTTGGCCATTTAATACGGATTTCATCTAAGAAAAGTTCAAGAAAGGCAGCAGCAGCGACGGCAAAGACTTTTGACAGGTCGAATTGACGTGTAACTGCAAATTGTTCAGGAAAAATTACGAGAGTACCGGTGAGGTTCAGGCCGGGCTCACTGCTCCATTTGCGTATTCCCTGCCCTTTTCCGGCAAATTGATCGTCAGTCCGGACCCAGAAAGGGTTCTTGCGGGTTTGGGAGTGTACAATCTGGCTTGCATACAAATTTGTAGAATTCAGCCTTTTATGAAAATACTTTGTCGGATGTTGCATGGAAGCCCAATTTACTGACTAAATTTACCAAAAATAATAAAATTGGGTATAGTGGCACAGATTCCCGCTTTCAGAAGGGTTCTGGCAGAACAAAGGTAAAAAGCAATATGAAGAAAAAACTTGACGACGCTGAGTATAACGAATTACTGGAAATTATAGTAGAAGCAATACGGTCAAAAAAAGGGGAAGCCATCACCTTTTTGGATCTGACCCACCTGAACACGACCATCAGCAGGAGTTTCCTCATAACCCACGCAGGATCAACCGTTCAGGCAAAAGCCATTGCGGAGGGAATTGAGGATCAGGTAAGAAACAAAGCCCGGCGCAAGCCATATCATCGTGAAGGTTACGATAATTCGCAGTGGGTATTACTGGATTACGGTGATGTTATCGTTCATGTTTTCCAGAAACCCTTCCGGGATTTCTATAATCTGGAGGAATTATGGGCTGATGGACACCGGACAGATTTCGCATCGTGAAACCAATTTCGTTTGATGGTATAATAATTGAGGTGATCAGTCTTTAATAATAATTACCATCATCAGAAAGCATACTGTAAAAATGGCAGACGATAATAATACAAGTAAACAGCGGCCATTAACTGGTCCAAAAGGGAAACCCGGTGATCTTTTAAAAAAGAAACCGAAGTTCAATATCATGTGGGTATATGCGGCAATTGTGATCGGCATTTTTGCCATTGCCACATTCAATAAGAGCGCAAAACCGCAAAAGACCGACTGGAAGCAGTTCCGGGAGGAGATGCTGAAAACCGGCGATGTTGAAAAGCTGGTTGTAGTCAACAATGAAACAGTTGAGATCTATATAAAACCTGACCGGGTTACGGATCCCAAATTCCAGAAGATGTTTAAGACTCGGATGGGCACGATCTCCGAGCGTGGTCCGCAGTTCTATTTTCAGATCAACTCCATCGACATTTTCGATAAGAACCTCGAGAAGATCAACGCAGAATTACCGGAAGATCAACGCATAGAATATTCAGCCGAGAAGCGGACCGACGTGCTGATGCAGGTATTAAGCTGGGTTCTGCCCTTTGCACTTTTGATTGGGTTTTATCTTTTCATTTTTCGAAGGATGAGCAATGCCGGTGGCGGTGGCGGGGCCGGAGGGATTTTTAGTGTAGGAAAAAGCAAAGCCAAGATCTTCAATAAAGAAGAAGATAACATAAATGTATCGTTTAAAGATGTTGCCGGATTAGCTGAGGCGAAAGTTGAAATCATGGAGATTGTTGACTTTCTGAAGACTCCTTTAAAATATACCCAATTAGGGGGTAAGATCCCAAAAGGAGCATTGCTGGTTGGCCCTCCGGGAACTGGTAAGACTTTACTGGCAAAAGCTGTAGCCGGCGAAGCCAATGTACCATTCTTCTCCATGTCGGGATCCGATTTTGTGGAGATGTTTGTCGGAGTCGGTGCTTCAAGGGTACGTGACCTGTTCAAGCAGGCCAAGGAAAAAGCGCCCTGTATTGTTTTTATCGATGAAATTGATGCCATTGGAAGGGCAAGAGGCAGAAACGCAAACTTTGGCTCCAATGACGAACGTGAAAACACATTAAATCAATTACTCACCGAAATGGATGGATTCGCATCCAATTCGGGGGTAATATTACTGGCAGCCACCAACCGGGCGGACATTCTGGACAAGGCATTATTACGGGCCGGCCGTTTCGACAGGCAGATTCATGTTGAATTGCCTGATCTTAATGAGCGCCGGGAGATTTTCCAGGTTCACCTGAGAAATGTAAAATATGATCCGGATCTGAATGTGGAGTTCTTCGCAAAACAAACCCCCGGATTTAGTGGAGCCGATATCGCCAACGTTTGCAATGAATCAGCACTGATTGCTGCAAGACGGGAGAAAAAAATGGTTGAGAAACAGGATTTTCTAGATGCTGTTGACAGAATCATCGGAGGTTTGGAAAAAAAGAACAAGATTATTTCTGTCGATGAAAAAAGGGCAGTAGCCTATCATGAGGCAGGGCATGCCACAGTGAGCTGGCTTTTGGAATTTGCTCATCCGCTGGTTAAGGTAACCATAGTACCCCGCGGGAAAGCATTAGGTGCCGCCTGGTATCTGCCGGAGGAGCGCCAATTGACAACCACAGAGCAGATTCTTGATGAAATTGCTTCTGCTTTGGCAGGCAGGGCTGCCGAAGAACTCTGTTTCGGCAAAATATCCACCGGTGCATTAAACGACCTCGAGAGGGTTACCAAGCAGGCATATGCCATGGTCACCTATTTTGGCATGAGTGACAAAGTTGGCAAAATGAGCTATTATGATTCCTCGGGCCAGTCGGAATATGCATTCAGTAAACCTTACAGCGAAAAGACTGCTGAGCTGATTGACTCGGAGGCCAAGAAAATCATTGATGAAGGGTATGAACGCGCCAAGAGCATTCTTCTGGAGCACCGTGAAGGCCACAAAGAGATTTCAGAAATGCTCCTGGATAAGGAAGTATTGTTTGCAGAGGATCTGGAACGAGTTTTTGGTCCGCGCAAAGGTCACATGCCCGAGATGTTTCATTCCGAAACACACCAATAGTGCAGAATGGAAGTCAGGGATCCCAGACGGATAATTCTCGATAAAATCAAAGCTGTCCGTAACAGTCAGGAAGACAGGATTAAAACATCCTTTCCCAAGTTCCGGCATGATTCGTCGCAATATCTGAATGAGATTGAAGAACTTCCTGAGATGGAATTTGCCCGTAACCTGGTTCAGGTTAAGGGCAAGTTTGTTTATTGCCCAAACCAGAAGGAACTGGCACTGGCTTTAAGGATTTTGCATCATGAGGAGCAATGGGAAAGAATCTTCTGCATGGAACCTTCCATACGGGATCTGATTGACCGGGCAGGCATACCCTACTCTTCCGATCAGGAAACCATTAAAGAAGCTGAAGCGGCCATTACCGGATGTGAGTTTTTAGTTGCCCGGACGGGCAGCATTCTGGTTTCATCGGCACAAGGATCCGGGCGGAGGGTTTTCGGACATGCGCCAGTGCACGTTGTGATCGCCAGAACTACTCAATTGGTTCAGGAAATTGGGGATGCCTTAACCGGCATCAAGGGAAAGTACAGCGAGATACCCTCGCAGATTTCATTAATCACAGGGCCAAGCCGGACGGCGGATATTGAAAAGACTCTGGTTTTAGGGGCTCATGGTCCCCGGGATATTTATGTGTTTTTATTAAATGACCAGTAATTGTGAAAGAATTCCTGACCCGCTCCGTATCCGGACTGATCTATGCCGTTGTAATGATTGGATCGATCACGATACATCCCCTGGTTTTTCTGGTTGTTTTTCTTTTTATCCTGATTCTCGGCATGATCGAGTTTTACCGGATGTGTACTTTCCCAGAATCCCGGCCGATGGTTATTCCCGGAATCACCACCGGCGTTATTTTATTTCTGACATTTTTCCTGATCCGGTTTATTGGAGCCGATCCCAGAATATTTATTCTGATACCTGCTGCCGGCCTGATCCTCCTGACAATTCCAATTTTCCGCCCGAAAGATCAGCCGTTGATCAGTGCCTCCATCACTTTAATGGGTATAATATATATTAGCCTGCCGATCACGATTTTTAATCTTCTGGTTTATCACCCTTATTCATCCGGGTTCAACTACCAGGTGGTACTGTTTCTTTTTCTTATTCTCTGGCTGAATGACACCGGGGCATATATTACAGGAAAACTATTGGGCAGGCACAAATTATTTCCACGCATCTCTCCAAAGAAATCCTGGGAAGGGTTTGCTGGCGGTTTAGTGATGGCCTTATTGGTGACATGGCTGAGCCAACCGCTGTTTCCGGATATTCCGGTATTGCATTTATGGATACTGTGCCCGGTTACAGTGGTGGCAGGAACCTTTGGTGACCTTGTAGAATCCGGCTGGAAACGGGCTGCCGGGGTAAAAGACTCAGGAAAGCTGATGCCCGGGCACGGGGGTATTTTAGATCGATTCGATAGTCTTATATTTGCTGCGCCGGCGGCATACATAACCATAACATTGTTAGCATGAGGATACGCATTCATCGTGAAGGATATAAAACATTGTCAGGGATTGTAACTATCCTGATCCTGATCAATTTCCTAACCTTTATCGCATTTGGCTGGGGAATTCCATTTATCTCAATATCAGGATTTTCATTATTTATCATTTGTTTTGTAGCCTGGTTCTTCCGGCAACCTGACAGGTCGGTACCCTCATTTAACGGATCGGTCATAGCGCCGGCAGATGGCACTATCATAGCGGTGGATGAATTATTCGTCGGTGAATTTTTTGAAGACTACCGAACACGGGTATCCATTTTTATGTCGGGGAACAATGTCCATATCAACTGGATCCCACTTTCGGGGTTTGTACGTTATCAGCAATACAATCCGGGCCTCCATCTTCTGGCCCGTCATCCGAAATCATCCGACCGTAATGAACGCAGCACAGTGGTCATTGAAGATTCGGAAGGAAGGCAGATTATGATGCGACAGATTGCCGGTCTCATGGCGAGGCGGGTAATAACCTATCCCCGACCGGGTAAATCTGTTTTACTGGGCGATGAACTGGGATTTATCAAGTTTGGATCCAGGGTGGATCTTTTTTTCCCAAAAGGAACCAAAATCCTGCTGAAACCGGGAGATAAGACAATCGGAAGAGTAACAGCGGTAGCCAAATGGCATTGAAGTGTTAAAAATGTGGTAATACTGAGTTGTTTAACTTTTCTTTAACAACTCCCTAAACATAAAGAGCGTTATCTTCGTATCAAATTATTAAAAACAAAAAAAATGAAAAAATTATTGGTTGTTCTCTCATTATTGGTTTTTGTTGGTGTTTATGCTGCTCCGGCTCTTACCATGACACCTGATATGGCTGCAAAGATTGTTGCTGTTGACAAAGACAAAAAAGTAAAAAAAGCATCAAAAACCGAAGCAAAAGCAGGTACTGAAGCTAAAGCAGCATGCTGCGAAGCTGGTAAAGGTGAAATGAAAAGCGGTTGCGCTGCAACTTGCAAAGAAGCTGCTTCATGCAAAGGCGAAGGTGCAAAAGCCACTGAAGAGAAGAAGAAATAAGCCAGAATGATTCTGACTAAAGAAGGCCGTCTTAAAAGGACGGCCTTTTTTCATTACAGTCCGGCACAATAGCACTGTCTATGAGTTTTATTGAGTGATTATCTGCAATCTGAGGGCGTCATGAAAAATTTTCATGATTTTTTTTAATAAATCCATGCATTTGTGCCATATAATTTATACTTTCGCCACATTGCATGGAGTGGTGTATCCACACCCTGCCTTAAGTTATTGGAATTAACTAGCAACTTTAATTTTAATTTTTCAATTTTATTTTTTAACATTATGTTTAAACACCTACGTTTAGGACGACTGTTGTGGATGTTTGCATTCGTGCTGACATTCGTAACAATGGGTAGTAAAGCGGGTTACGGACAGCTATCGGAGGTTCTCACCTTCTCGGCTGCCGGTACTCCTGCTATTACGCTCGGACCTGGCGGGATTGACAACGTGACCAATACGATCGACCTTCGGGTTCCGTTTGGTACTGACGTCACTACCCTGACTGATCCAAGGGTTACCACTTTCACGGTATCCCCTGGCGCCTCACTGCATTTCATCGGAACTGCACAGTATGGCGGACTTTACACCGGACTTCCTGCTGCCCTGGTATCAGGAACAAGTACCATTGTGTACTCCACTGATGATCCTTCACTCGCTGGTAACCAATTCTGGTTAACTGTAAAAGGATCAGCCAATGACATGGAGAACTACATGGTATCGGTAAGTAATATTCCTCCTACCTCCACAAAAGGACTCACCCTAACCAGCATTACTGGTTTGGTTGACTGCTTTGGTGATCCAAGGGCTACTGTTGTCAGTGCGCCTGTGCCCAACGCTTTAGGTGGTGCTGATTACACCATCACCTTGTTGACCGGAGTTGATCTGACTAATCTGTTAACCCTGAATTACACGGTTACAACTGATTATCTTCCTTTACCAGGTGTTTCACCTGTTTCAGGTTCAACACACACTTTTGTCGGAACAACTCCTTATGTTGTTACAGTAACTGCTCAGGATGGCACTACTGCGCAGTATCGCTTTGACGCAAACTGGATTACCCCAAGCACCACAAAAACGCTTGCTACTTTCAGTTTAATGGTACCAAAAATTGCCGGCGGCTTCTATGAAGCAATCGGTACTTTAAACAATACCACTAAAACCTATTCAGTTACCGTGCCTTTTGGTACCGATGTAACCAACCTCGCAGCCAAATTCACCCTGACTGATCAATATGCAATTCTGACTCACTCAGAAGATGTTGCCACACGTCAGGTTAGTCTGGTAACTGCCAACAATTACACTGAGCCGGTAGCTTTTACCGTATACGATCAGGGATGTGGAACTGTTGAATATTTAGTTGTTGTAACAGTTGCTCCTAACGGAGGTAATGATTTCTTAGGTGGAACTATCTATTACTCCATCTTAGAAACATGCGACAATAATAAAACTAGTCCGGATCCGCTGGGGCTTAATCCAGGTGGAGAACCAGGTTCAATTACAGACCCGACCATTTTGACTGCCAATCTTCCTTATGGTAGCGATTTGAGCGACTTTCTATTGAACCTAAATTGGTCAGCCGGTGCAACTGCTAACCCAAGCAGTATTACCTACTGGCCTTTTACCGGTCCTGATGGGGAAAACATCATAACCGTAACTGCCAGCAATGGTGTTTCACAGGCTTTTTACGAGCTTGTCATTAATATTGGACCAGCAAGTACTGAAGCTAAGATCTTAACTTTCAACTTTTTAGCAGCTGACAATGCTGGTGTTTTACCCGCTGATGTTACCGGTGTGGTAACTGAATCCACTCACCGGATTGACCTCGTAGTTCCCTGGGGAACTGATGTAACCGAACTGGTTGCTTCATTTACCAACTCACCGAGATCATGCGTATTCATCAACGGTCCTGGCATAACTGACCAAACCCGTCAGACTACCAGCTTAACCGCAAATGATTTCAGCTTACCTTTGACTTATACCGTTGTTGCTCAGGATGGTACAACTGAAGGTTATTACAATGTCGTAGTAACTTTTGTACCTGCTGATACTCACAATGAACTTACCGGTCTGGCAATTACCGGACAGACTGACTGTCTGACCAGTTCCCTGACCAGTGAGATCACCGGGGCCAGTCCTGCTTATGTCGTTCGTCTGCGCAACGTTCGCGATGCCGGAATCGAACTGTCCGTAAGCTTCACCATCCCAGCTCTGGCAACTGCAAGTCATACTTCACCTGTTACCTGGACTCCGGTTGGAAACACTCCGTTGACCATTACGGTCACTTCACAGAGTGGTGATGCTGTTGACTACACGATCACCCCGAACTGGGTTGTTCCAAGTACGCTGAAGCAGATTACCGCTTTCTCCTTTGAGCCTTATGTAACTCCTGCCGGAACCGGCAACATGCAGTTACACATGACTCATGGCGGAGCGATCAACGAAGCTGCCAAAACGATCACTGTTCATGTTCCTTACGGAACCGACGTGACCGCACTGAAAGCTACTTTCACGCTGAATGATAAGTATGCAAGATTAACTCACTCAGAAGAGAATCTTGACCTGCGCGTTCCGCAGACCAGCGGATTGAGCCCGATCAATTATACCACCCCAGCTGCTTTCACCGTATACGATGAAGCTTGCAACACGGTTGAGTATTTTGTAACGGTTATCGTTGATCCGAATGCCGGCAACCTGATTTCTAGCCTGACTTTTGCAGGAAAGGAATATCAGAATTGCGCATCCTGTGAGGCATTTACCCCTGCAGGAGGAACTGTTTCCCTGACTGGAAATGCTTTCACGGTAACCGTTCCTTACGGTACGGCTATGACCGGCTTCGAATTGAGCGGTGTGATATCAGAAGGTGCCACCGTTTCACCGGCACTCTCCACGATTACCTCGGCTTCTTTCGGAACCCCGATCACCCTCACGGTTACGGCTGCTGACGGTGTGGCTACCAATGTATACACAGTAACTTTTGTAAGAGGCGCTGCCCTTACCGGAACTCAGCTGATCACCTTCGGATTTGAAGATCATAACAATGGTCTGACCGCTGATGTGTGGACACTGACTCCGATCAATCACAATACCCTGCGTATTGATATTGAACTGCCTTACGGTGTTAGCCTGACTAACCTGGTTTCGAGCTTTACCCATTCCCCAATGGCCTGTGTGTATATCAACGGACCTGGCACCACCGACAAAACCCTGAAATGTTCAGGTACGGCACCGGGCAATGATTATACCCATGCAGTTACCTATACGGTAGTTGCCCAGAATGGTAATGAAGCCTATTATAATGTATATGTTAAGAACACCCCTCCGGCAACCGACAAATGGCTGAATAGCTTTGTTGTTACCGGTTTGCCACGCTGCTTCTCGAACCTGACTTACGGTTTGAGCGAAACAGCCAGTGCACTGGGTGTTGTTACCCGCACGGGTAATGCTATCAATATCAGTGTAAAAGCCGGTACCGACCTGACCAACCTGACTGTTGGTTTCGCCATCCCGACCACTGCTACGGTTAGCCCGAACCCGGCTACCACCCATAACTTCTCTTCCCCGGTTGCCTTCACGGTAACGGCACAGGATGGTTCGACTGCTGTTTATACAGTAACCGTTACCCCGCGTGCATCGAACGGCGAAAAGAAGATCCTGACCTATACTTTCCCGACTGCCACCTCATCTACGATTGATGAAACAGCCAAGAAGGTTGATGTTTGGGTACCATGGGCCACCAACCTGAACGGTTTGGTTGCTACCTTCACGCTTTCGAGTGGTGCCGAGATGACCCATTCAGAAGACATCCAGGTATTGCAGACCAGCGGATCTTCAGCAAATGATTTCACCACACCGGTAGCGTATACCGTATGGGCTGAGAATTGTACCTCTGTTGAATATTTCGTGACTGTTCACATTACCCCGAATACCAATACCGGTATTTCACAGTTCACTTTCACCACCACCGGTTGCGGATGCGATCTGGGCGTAAAAATTGATGACTATGCCCGTCGTATTTATATCAGAATCCCGAACCGCGATGCTAATGGCGTGTTGATCAGCCTGACGAGTCTGGCCCCATCCGTTATTGGAATTGCCAACGGCGCAACGATCTCTCCGGCAGTTACCGTAGCACAGAACTGGACCAACGGTCCGGTTAAGTACACCGTAACCGCTCCTGACGGAGTCACCAAAGCCGACTGGATGGTTTCAGTTGTGAATCCTCCGTGTACCGCTACCGACATCCTGACCTATAAATTTGTGGATGGAATAAATTCCACCACCCAGGCCAGCTTCCAGGTAGGGAATGCCGTGATTGATGCCGCTACCCATACCGTAATTGTTACGGTTAAGCCGAATACGGATCTGAAAACGATCTATACCTATTCCACGTTGAGTTGTGGAGCCAGCATCTGCTGCACCGCCGGAAATTGCGCCGGTACCGCTCTTGATTTCAGCACGGAAGGCAACTGTCGCACCTGCGTGGTTAAAGCCCAGGATGCAACCGTTACCCAGGACTGGACGATTTGCGTGAAGTTCCAGGATCTGACCATTCCGGTGGTTACCACCTGGAGTGTGATGGCTTACAATTGCCTGGACAGCGTAGCCGTTCAGTCGAACGAAGCCGGCCGGGTATTCCTGGTCAATGAGAGCAAAGTGGTTAATAATGTTCCTGTATACAACCTCGCTGACTGGACCGGTTCTACTTCAGTTGCCACCAGCGTAGCCAAGATGGTTGCCGACCGCATGGGAGCTTATGCTACTATCGCTAATGCCAATGATACCGTTTATGTAAAAACCAGTGGTTTGTACAGTGGTATTTACTATGCATACTCCGTAGACAACTCCGGTAACATCAGCTGCATCAGTGCCCAGCGTGTATATCTTGACATCTGTGATGTTGAGGTGGCCACGATGTGCGACCTGCGTGGTCAGCCGATGGTTTACCGCTACACCCTGACCGGTGAAGTATTTGTAACCTACGAAGAAACCCGTACCGGTGGTAACCTGAAATATGTTCAGGATGCAACCTGCGGGATTAAGATTGTCGACAAGCTGAATGGAATGAAAGTATCCTACGGTGTAGGCCAGGGCCTGAAAAACCTTCGCGGAACCTTGGATAACAGTGGTGTTGATCTGACTTTCATCCCGGATTGCTGCTATGCTCCGACTCTGACGACTACCGGCAACGTGGTTGCCCCGATTGAACTCAGCTGGGATCAGTTCAAAGCTGACTGCTATGGTTCAGGAAGTGCCAAAATGTACGAATCGATGCTGGTAAAAATTACCACCCCGATGATTGCATTTGATGACTATGATGCTATTCACCCGAACTGGATGTTCAATGTCGGACATGCTTCTGACCTTGCTACCACCAATGCCATGGGCGGATATGAATATTTCATTCAGAGCGAATTCAACAGTTCCCTGATCGGTACTCCGATTCCGACGGTTCCGGCTTACTACACAGGTATTCGTACCAACGTAAACTGGGGTTCGGTATACGGTTTGATCACTCCCCGGAAAGCTGCTGACATTGTTGTGCTGACGGCTCCGGTTATCACCGGCAACCCGAATCCTGCCCTCATCGGCGGTGTAGTGGTTGGCCTGTGCGGAACGGTTAATATCAAGATTTACAACGAAGGTGTTGGCAATGCCACCATTACCGCTCTGTATCTGGATGATGCCGCTGCTACTGATGGATTCAACCTGTTAACTCCTCCGGCTGTTCCCTTTACCCTGGGTACCTGGACCAGCAATTCGGTAACGGTTAACTTCTGCCCGACGGTAGCTGGTAACAAAACCACTTACCTGGTAGTAGAATATGGTGTAGGTCAAGTTCTTCGTATTCCGATCAACGGAACCACGATGTTGATTTACCCATTGCCATTCAGCGAAAACTTCAACGCAAGCACACCGCCTGCAGCCTGGAATTCCAAAAACCTGATCTTCGGCAACTACGGCAACGGGTTGACCGCTGACAACGGTTATCTGTACGGTTGGTCATGGGTCACTCCAAAGAGTGCCAAGCCGATCTACCTGATCACTCCTGGAATTGACATGAGAGGTGCTTCGCATCCGATTCTGACCTTCCGCTACGGAACGGTTTATGATTCCTATTTCCGCGTGGACATTTCCACCGACTACACCAACTGGACCACCCTGAAAGATTGGGGATGGCATACACTGGGCGTAGCCAAGAGCGCTACCTATACCGTTGATCTGAGTTCATTCGCAGGTCAGATCGTATATGTTCGGTTCTACTCTGCACAGGGTAACTACTTTGGGGTGGATGACGTATTGATTCAGGAACAGGTGACTACTCCGATTCCGTCTGTCACACCGCTTATCGCTGATTTCGGTGGCGTACAGGTTGGACAAACCGGTACCATTCACGTAACTTTAATTAATAAAGGCGTCAGCATTCTGAAAGTTAAAGGTACGGCCATCGTTGCTCCGAGCGTATTCGGATTAACCGATACCAATACCTATCCGGTTGAAGTGACCAACAATGGATACTATGCTTATTCCATCAATGGAAAAGAGAGTGTAGAATTTGATGTGACCTTCTCCCCGACTGACATCGGTGCAAAAACTGGTAAGATTGTTATCACCTACGGATTGTATAATGAGCAAACCATTGAAATCCCGATGAAGGGTGAAGGTTTGAGCTGCTACACCGCCGCAGAAGCAACCATCGGACAGAACTATGCTCCGAGCCAGAATACCTGGTTCAAGTACACCGCTGATAAATTCTCGATTGTTGAAGTTACCAGTTGTGATGCCCATCAGGATCTCGTAACCGATGAATATGCATGGGATACTTTCCTGTACCTGTATTCAGATTGCGAAGGCACCCTGATTGGATCGAATGATGAC
Organism: uncultured Bacteroidota bacterium; assembly: GCA_942493265.1. GTDB lineage: Bacteria > Bacteroidota > Bacteroidia > Bacteroidales > UBA12481 > UBA12481. Next base: position 2,884,318 of record OW818688.1, on the reverse strand, counting down.
ATGGAAGGTGCTTGTGTATACAACCGCGCTTCCTCGAGTGTAACGACCACCGTTAATGCAGGTGAAACCATCTACATTTTCTGGCCGCTGTCATTCCCGACCGCACAGCATGCTTATGAAGGATTCTATTTCAACATCAACGTCAGCTATCCGGTTGATGGTGACGTTTGCGAAAATGCAATTCCTCTGACCCTGCCGGTTGTCAATCATTTTGGAACCACCCGTGGCTTCAACGATGACTACGACGTATCACCGTGTTCACCATTCTCCAATTACATGGATGGTAACGACAAGGTTTACACCATCAGCTTACCTTACGAAGGTTACTTGACGGCTAACATCCTTGGCGCTTACGGTTCAGTTCACGTATTGGATATTTGCCCGACCGAAACTTTGGAGAAATTCCATTGCAAGCTCTTTATCGGCGGACCAAACGGCGGACAGAATGAGAAGAAGATTGCTGCCGGTACCTATTTTGTTATCATTTCAACCTGGTCACCTCCGCAGACTGTTGATTATCTGTTAAACATGAGTTTCCGTGGAACAGGTGTCGACAACAGCGAACTGATGAGTAACCTGAACGTTTATCCTAACCCGACAAACGGTAAGTTTACGGTAAGCATCAGCAATACTGAAGCTCTGGACATGACCCTTGAACTGGTTAACATTTCAGGACAGGTTGTTTATCGCAACGAAGTAAAAGCTGCTTACAGCTACAATGAAGATATTGACGCTACCACATTTGCAAAAGGTGTTTATTACCTGAAAGTAAATAACGGTAAAGGTGTTAAAATCGAAAAAGTAGTTATTCAGTAAGTACTGCTTCTAATATAAAAGAGAGCCCCGGAGTGATCCGGGGCTTTTTTTTATGCTTTTCACAAGGGCCTTTCCTGGAGGGAAGCGGTCCCCGCCCCCCGCCTTCGCGAGGGCTAGACCCGTGGGGATGACAAAAAAGGAGGTTGTGCATTGGATCACATATTTACCTTTGGTGAAGTGTGGTCTGTTACTGAATTTCCCACGGAGAAGTGACATCTACCACTGAACTTCCCCCGGAGAGGTGTCATCCCGACTTTCTTTTAGATTAGCATTTGATTTTAAAATAGATGTAAGTTGAAAAGGAATAACAAATCATGACCAATCATGAGATCAAGGCTCACCACAGACATGGCTAATCAATAGATTTTGCTCCCGTATATTCAATTAAAATCAGTGGTGGAATGTTACGCCTGTCAATTGTTTATTTCAGCAGGTAGCGGAGCGAGATAAGGTTAGAATACTGGGCAACGGCCATATCTCCGATATCCGTAAGGGCATAATCGATATAGATATTCCGGTACTGTATTCCGAGTCCGATATTAGGTTGCAGATTCAGGTCGTTTTTACCGTTCAAGCCAGGAACCAGCTGAAAGTTCCCCACCCCAACCCGTGCAAAAAGCCAATTTGAAAACCTCAGTTCTCCGCCAATAAACGGATCAATTCCAATGGGGCCTATAGGTAAAATCACATGGCGCCTACCATCAAATGTTAAATGCATGTCGAATGCAGCCGCCACCATCAGCTTTTCATTGATTCTAAAGTCGCGGGATGCAGCCAGAATCAGCCTGGGCACAGTTATTTCAAGACTATTTACAGGAAGTTCATTCCCTGTAAGCTCAAAAGCATCAGCCAGCATATCCTTATTGAAGCTCCACGCATTGAAAGTTCCGGTGATATCCCTGGCAACAGCAGAAAGGCGCCAATTTGATACTTTATAACCGGCAGCAGCATCGATACCAAATCCCCAAGCTTTTGCAAATTCCCCGGTATGGCGATACACCAGCTTAACATTCGCTCCAACCTGAAGACCGGGAATTTTCATCTTTCGTGCATAGGAGACCAGGATTCCCAGGTCAGCAGCAGAGAAACTTGTTATCCTGTCGTAACGGATATTTCCTTCCTGATCAATAAGTTCGAGGGTATTTGGGATATCATCAACAGCAAAACGTATCAATGAAAGTCCGATTGCACTTTCGGGATCAAGTTTATAGGCTACCGCGCCATAGTCATATTTTGCCAAGCCGGCAAAATACTCTGAATGCATCAGGCTAAAATCCATCTTGCCGGGTATATCGATCAAACGGGATGGATTCCAATAACCGGCGGTAACATCATCGACCATTGCGGTACCTGCACCCCCCATTCCCATAAGACGTGCTCCTGCACCGATAGATAAAAACTCATTTGAGTATTTCACCTGTGCGGATGCTACACCGCTTATTAGCAGCCACATTGAAAACGCCCAGCCTATGTGTTTCATACTTAATTTCACGATTCGATTCCCAAGATAAGTAAACTAACCTTTTTAACTATTTTTATACCAATTTATTGCTCAAATCTATGAAACAGATCATCCGGAACGTAGTAAAACAAATTCCCAATACATTGACATTGCTGAATCTGCTTAGCGGGTCGCTGGCAGTATTGCTCGCTCTTCGGGGATATCTATTTGAAGGAGCGATACTGGTAATGGCAGGCTTTTGTTTTGATTTGTTTGATGGTATGTCGGCCCGCCTTCTGCATGCACAATCTCCGATAGGTAAAGAGCTCGATTCACTTGCTGACCTGATCAGTTTTGGCCTTGCACCGGCTGCTTTATTATTTGGTATTCAGGAACAACTTGGCGAGGGTGGTCCATTTACTCTGGCCCAGCCCGCAGGCGCCACAATTCTTCGGCTATTGCCATTTCTATTACCTGTTTTCGCAGGATTGCGACTGGCAAAGTTTAACATTGACGAAAGGCAATCCCACCAATTCATCGGCGTACCCACTCCGGCCAACGGATTAATGGTACTTGCACTCCCGCTGGTCATGAATGGTCAGCCGGATTCATTTTTGACCGTGTGGCTGAATAATGACCTGTTTGTGCCGATTTATTCCGTGATCATGTCATACCTGATGGTAAGCCCATTACGGCTTTATTCAATGAAAATCAAAGGATTCAGCCTTAAAGAGAACAAGTACACTTACCTATTCATGGCGATGTCGCTACCTTTGATTATAATCTTTCGTCAAACAGGCCTATTCCTTACCATTCCGCTATACATCATCTATACCGGAATACTTGCTGTAATGGTAAAAGATTAGTCTTTAATCCTCCTTTTCCGGCAGGTGTGTTTCGAACTTCTTAAGGGCGAAACGTATAATATAATATGATGCTATGATGAGTGCCGGCCAGGAGAGAAGCCAAAAGATTTCCTTGATATACATAATTTATCAATTTTATAGTTCAGTTAACGGGCGACAGTTGTAACAGTTAATAAAGATGATCTTCAGATGAAAGCTCCTCGCGATTGATTTTCTTCTTGTTCATTGCATTCCATGCATACCATATATATGCCAGAACGAAAGGAACCATCAGTGAAACGTAGGACATGGTGGTAAGGGTAAATTTGCTGGAAGAAGCATTCTCGATAGTTAGTGAAGACTGAAGATCAAAAGAAGAAGGATAGAAGGCAGTATGATTAAATCCTGCGATCAGAAACAGGCCCATAACAGTAAGAACTGTACCTGTTCCGGCGAACCAGATCCCTGAGGTACATTTATTTTTCACCAGAGATACTCCAATTCCATAGAGGACACCTACCACGCCAATCAGAAGAATTCCCAGAACAACTGGCATTTCCAGAAAATTATGGAGGTATTTATACTTTTCAAGTGAAACCAGACCGGTATCAGTATTGTATGAATATCCTTCGAGAAACATCAACCGGATCAGGAAAAAGAGGAAAAACACCAGGAAAGGAATTGTGTTGATCAGGAGGTGTCTTTTTGAGCGGGTGAAAATAGTATCCTCATCGACATTATTCATGAAATAGAGTGTTGCCAATACCCGGGAAAGAAAAAACACCGCGAGCCCGAGCGACAGATTCTGGATATTCAGGGCAGCTTCGAGACCACGGGCAGGGCCTTCCCAGTTCACCTGGTTCATGTCATTCAGGGAGAATTGTGATCCGGTAAAAAATGTACCTACGGCAGTTCCAATTAACACTGTTGCAAGCAAGCCATTGACATACAAGAATGTTTCGTATGTTTTTTGACCGAGGAAATTACCAGCTTTTGTGCGGAATTCATAGGAAACTGCCTGAATGATAAAGGCAAAAAGAATGAGCATCCAAACCCAGTAGGCTCCTCCGAATGAGGTTGCATAGAAAAGCGGAAAAGAAGCAAAAAAAGCACCTCCAAAAGTAACGAGGGTAGTAAAAGTGAATTCCCATTTCCGCCCCAGTGAATTAATGAGCAGAGTGCGTTCGGTTTCATTCTTACCCAGATTGCCTATCAGGGTTTGTCCACCCTGAACGAACATCAGAAAGACCAGCAGGCTACCTAACAGGGAAACTATTATCCACCAGTATTGCTGTAAAACGAGATGTGACAGAGCTTCAAACATTACTTGGTTCCTCCTTCATTTTTAGGTCCGTGTTTAATTGCTTTCACCATAATATTCACTTCAGCGATTGCCAGAACAGTAAAGGTAACGGCGAAAAGAATGAATGTCACCATAACAGAGCCTGTATCCAGCTTGGTAACAGCGGCAACAGTTGGAAGCAGATCCTGTATGGTCCAAGGTTGCCGTCCGAGTTCCGCAACAACCCATCCTGCTTCCGAAGCAATGTATGCCAGTGGTACAACCCACAAGGCCAGTCGGAGCCAGAACTTCCTCAATGGCAATTCGCCCCGGGCGGAGAAGAAGAGGAACAGAGCAAAAAACACCATAAAGCCAAAGCCCAGAATCACCATAATATGGAAACTATAGAAGGTCAGGGGTACATTGGGTACATAATAATCTACATCCTTGCTAAATCCATAACCGAAATATTTGAAATTTTCATTCAGGAATTTCTCATTATAAAATTGAGCTTTCAGGCTGTCAGACTTTGCGATATTGCCTGAAGCTTTGGCATTTTTAAAATCGGTAAGAGTTTGCCGTGCAATGGTTCCTCTTTCCACTTTTTCAGGAATTGAAAGGATTCCCTGTCCTGGATTTCCGTTTTTAAAATCATTGACTCCGGCGACGAAACTTTTCGGGTCGCCGTAGGCCATCCAGGACAGCAGTTTAGGCATTTCCAGTTTGACTGCAAAAACATCACCGGCTTCCCTTTTTTCCTTGCTGTTCAGGATTCCGACAGCTACCAGTCCGGCTTCTGTTTTGCCCTCGTAAAGACCTTCCATTGCAGCGAGCTTCATAGGCTGTACTTCAGCAATCTGCTTGGCCGATCCGTCACCGGTAAGAGCCAGCACCACTGAAGCCATCAAACCAAAAACAGCGGCAATCGTAATGCTGCGGAGAGCCATCCGTGTTTCCCTTTTCTTGAGCAAAAACCAGGCGCTGACTCCAATAACGAAGATTGCGGCCAGCACCATACCGGAAGTGATGGTATGCAGGAATTTATTCACGGCCACCGGAGACAAGAAAACATCCCAGAATGAAGTCATTTCATTTCGGGCTGTTTCAGGATTAAAGGCCGTACCGACAGGGCTTTGCATCCATGCATTTGCGACCAGTATCCAGAGAGCCGACAGGTTCGCGCCGATAGCCACCAACCATGACGAAACCAGGTGAAACTTCCTACTGACCTTGTTCCAGCCGAAAAACATTATTGCAATAAAGGTAGACTCCATGAAGAAAGCCATAATACCTTCTATGGCAAGTGGAGCACCGAAGATATCCCCAACGAACCACGAATAGTTAGACCAGTTGGTACCGAATTCAAATTCCAGAATTATGCCCGTTGCCACCCCAATGGCAAAATTTATCCCGAACAGTTTCATCCAGAACTTGGTAATTTTCTGCCACTCCGGATCACCGGTTTTCACATAAATGGTTTCCATCATGGCAATGATCCAGGTGATCCCAAGGGTAAGGGGTACAAAAAGCCAGTGGTACATTGCAGTCAGGGCAAATTGCACCCTCGACCAATCAACCAGAGGTGTCAAATCAATTGAACTTATCATAGTTTAGAGGTTAGAGGTTGTTAAATTTTCAAGGACATGATTTGAGCGCTGCTCATCTGTTTTATAATTTTTTTTAAGGACATCCGGCATAAAAAGCAGTCGAATGATGACAAAAAGGATGAAAAGCTTGATCAGGATAATGATCCAGACGCTGCGCCCCCAGACTGAAAGATCCTTAAATCCATCAATATAGAATCGCCAAACTTTATACAGGACGGATTTCCTCAATATGGCAGAGTTCAAAATTTTGCAAGTGAATGTAGAAAAATATTCCGGATGTTTCAAAACAGCAAACGAGGTATTGAATCAGGGTCAAGATTGATAGATAATTCCGGGTTTGAGGTTGGTGGGTCTGTGGTCAATTTATTATCTTGCTGCGATTTTTTAAACATTTTATCGCGTGAAACGAATCTGGCTTTACTTTTTACCTGGTCTGGCACTTGGTGTCGTATTAGTTTTATCTGGAAACAAGGCTGTTGAAGCCACCTCAACCGACAAATTCTGCAATTCCTGCCATATCCATCCGCAGGCAGAAACATCCTGGAAAAAATCATTGCATTACGAAACCCAGAGTGGATTTAGGGCACACTGCGTTGATTGCCATCTTCCACCCCACGGGGATGGTTATTTACCAGAAAAAGTCAAAACCGGAGTCAGGGACCTCTGGAGTTACTGGTTTAAGGATTCGGCCTCATTCAATTGGGATGCCAAATCTAAACTTGATTATGCAAAAGGACACGTGTTTGAATCCACCTGTCTGCATTGTCACCCCAACCTCTACCCTGCCAAGCTGACCAAGGAAGGATCCGATGCGCATCTATATTATGATGCCCAGGTTAAAAAGGGTGAAGACATCCGCTGTATTAACTGTCACCTGAATGCCGGTCATTATGATCCGAATTACTCGCATAAGGCTAATGAAGGCTTTGGCAAGGAGGTAATCTCAGGGGAGGTATTCACAGAGCCCGCCAAAGTTGAAAAGTTTGAATCCTTCACAGAAAAGGTACCAAATACCGGAGTTTCATTCAAGATGATTGCTATACCCGGAGGATCATTTAAATTAGGAAGTCCTGATGATGAACCCTATCGCAAACCAGATGAAGGTCCTGCAAAGGAAGTTAAGATCAGTCCATTCTTTATGGCTGAAGTGGAAGTCAGCTGGAATGAATATCTGGCATTTTATGCACAAACCGCCCGTCAGGGCAAAACTGCCGTCAAAACAGATTTGAGTACAGTAACAACAGTAGATGCTATTGTGGGAGCCACGCCGCCATACGGACAACCCGACCAGAGCTGGGGTAAAGGAAAAAGACCGGTTATTTCGGCCAGTTATACGGCTGCCTTAACTTACTGTAAATGGTTGTCTATTGTGACCGGGAAGACTTACCGGCTTCCAACCGAAGCTGAATGGGAATATGCAGCAAGAGCAGGTAAAGAAACGCCATATTTCTTTGAAGGTAACCCAAAAACTTTCGTCAAATCGAAATTCCTCTCATCGAAAAAAGATACCACGATGATCAACCGTTTTGTGGTATATAAAGAAAACAGCATGGCAAAGACGCAAGAACCTTCTTATGTTTTGCCTAACCCGTTTGGATTAAAGAACATGCTGGGTAATGTTGCCGAGTTTTGTTCAGATTGGTACGCACCTGATACCTATACCAAATATCAGTCCGGAGTTCTCGATCCAAAAGGACCCGCCAATGGAACTGAGCATGTGGTAAGGGGTGGAAGTTACAAGAGTCAGGCCGACCAGGTAAGATCGGCTGCCAGGGAATCGACACAAACCCAGTTCTGGCTTCGGACAGATCCACAATCGCCAAAAAGTATCTGGTGGTATTCTGATTGCTTCTATGTTGGGTTCAGGGTTGTATGCGAATTTGATCCCAGTACAGGAAAAACGGAATAACCTATAAACATTTGATAAACAATTTTTTAACAAAATAAAGCAAACATCATGTCAAATAAACCGAATCTTTCAAGAAGAAATTTTCTGGGCCGTGCAGCAGCAGTAGGAGCAGTAGGGGCTATCAGTCCCGCTCTGATCACTTCCTGTGCACCAAAGGCAAAAGAAAAGGCTGTTGATTACACACTCTGCACCATGTTGGACAAAGCTCCTGATGGTCCGGAACTGAAGGCCGGACTTATCGGATGCGGTGGTCGCGGCAAGGGCGCTGCCATGAACTTTTTGAGTGCAGGACCGAATTTGAAAATTACCGCTTTGGCCGACGTTTTCCCAGACAGGCTGGCAGAATGCAGAGCAGAGTTAAAAGCCAACTGGAATCAGGAAATTGCTGATGAAAACTGTTTCGTTGGATTTGATGCTTATGAAAAGCTATTGCAAACGAATGTTGACGTAGCGATTCTGGCTACCCCGCCCTATTTCCGCCCGATCCATTTTGAAGCGGCCGTACAGGCCCGGAAACACTGTTTCCTTGAAAAGCCGGTAGCAGTTGATCCGGTAGGAGCACGTTCCATCATGGCATCCGCAAAGAAAGCCGAAGCTATGGAATTATCAGTCATTACCGGTACCCAGCGCAGGCATCAGCGGGATTATGTTGAGATATACAAAAAGGTTGCCGGCGGAGCCATTGGTGACGTTACCGGCGGTAATGTATACTGGAATCAATCGAAATTGTGGCATACCAATCCAAAAGCCGAGTGGAGCGAAATGGAAGCCATGATCCGCAACTGGGTGAACTGGACCTGGTTATCGGGAGACCATATTGTTGAACAGCACGTACACAATATTGACGTAGGTTTGTGGTTCATGGGTGCTCATCCGGTAAAAGCACTTGGATTTGGTTCCAGGCAGCGCAGGATTACAGGCGACCAATTTGATAGTTTCAGTGTTGATTACGTATTTGAAGATGGCAGGCATATGCACAGCATGTGTCGCCAGATCAATGGTTGCGGTGGTGGTGTATATGAGCGGTTCCAGGGAAGCCAGGGTGCTGCATTGTTAAACGGGAACAATATCAAACTCGTTGACCTTGCCGGCCAGGATATCTGGACATACCCATACATAGTAGATGCTCAGGGAGGAAAAGGCATTGGAGTAGGGCCATATGATCAGGAGCATATTGATCTGGTAACGGCAATCCGTACCAACAAGCCAATCAATGAAGCTGAGAATTGCGCAATTTCCACCATGGCAGGAATTATGGGGCGCCTGTCAGCTTATACCGGCAGAGAGATTACTTTTGATGAAATGATGAACTCAGACCTGAATCTCGGACCAAAAGTTTACGTTTTGGGTCCGGTACCTGATGTATCCAAAACCGTACCTGTACCAGGCGAAGCCGCTACCGAATAATTATATTTATGGATCAGACAAACAACAGCCGGAGGGGGTTTATCCGGAAGGCCGCTGTTGCCGTGGCAGCAGCTGTTGCAACCCCTGCCGTTTTGAAGGCTCAGGATCAGGAGAAAAAAGAAAAGAAGCCAGCAGCAACCGGGCCATTCCGACTTAAATATGCACCATCGATCGGAATGTTCAGGGCAACTGTAGGGAGCAACGACCCGATCGACAATATCAGGTTCTGTAATGATCAGGGATTTCGTGCGGTTTTTGATAACGGGTTGATGGACCGGTCTCCAGAAGAGCAGGAAAAGATTGCTGCCGAGCTGGCCCGGCTGGGCATGGACCTGGGTCCATTTGTATTGTATGCTGATTTCAGTGTGACCTCCTTTGTAACCAACGATCCCGAAAAAAGGGCGATGTTGCTTGATCGCATGAAACTGGGAGTTGAAGTTGCCCAAAGGACCAATGCAAAATGGGCACTTGTTGTTCCCGGAAGGTATGATGAAAGTTTGCACTGGGACTATCAAATGGCCAATGTGATTGAGAACCTACGGTATTGTGCTGAGATTTTTGAACCGGCAGGATTAACCATGGTACTTGAACCGCTGAATACCCTTCATGATCATCCGGGATTGTTCCTGACAAAGGTTCCTCAGTCTTACCTGATTTGCAGAGCGGTAAACAGTCCGAGCGTCAAAATTATCAACGACCTTTATCATCAGCAAATCACTGAAGGCAACCTGATACGAAACATTGAGGCTTCTTATGGCGAGATCGGAGCTTTTCATCTCGGCGACAATCCGGGCAGAAATGAACCGACCACTGGTGAGATCAATTACAAAAACGTTTTCAAATACCTGTTTGAAAAAGGATATAACGGAACCCTTTGCATGGAACATGGAAAATCGCTGTCCGGTGTTGAGGGAGATGCAAAAGTAATTGCCGCCTACCACGAGATGGACTCTTTTTAATACTCAAATGAGCATTATTTCCGAATCAGATTGAGGATTCGCAGTATAACAGGGGTGAACCGTGAGGTTCGCCCCTGTATTTCATTAGCACCTTAGCATTCAAATGATATGAAAACGAATAAACCACTGATACCCAAGGAGTTTTTATTTGCTTTTATCCTGATTACGAGTTTATTCTTTTTATGGGGCATTGCCAACGACCTGACCAATCCCATGGTTTCAGCCTTCAAGAAGGTAATGAGAGAATTATCCAATTTTGAAGCAGCGCTTGTTCAGCTGGCCTTTTATGGCGGGTATGCCACAATGGCCATTCCGGCCGCCCTGTTTATCAGAAAATATTCGTACAAAGCAGGCATCATGGTAGGGCTGTCACTGTATGCTATCGGTGCTTTACTGTTTTATCCGGCTGCAGCACAGGAAAAATTCGGATTCTTTTTAGCTTCCCTTTATATTTTAACCTTTGGCCTGGCTTTTCTTGAAACGACCTCAAATCCATTCATTCTTTCGTTAGGACCATCTGAAACGGCTACGCGAAGGCTTAACCTTTCGCAGTCATTTAACCCAGTTGGCTCTCTTTTAGGAATGCTGGTAGCCCAATTATTTGTGATGGGAACCTTACAGTCCGACAACACCTTCCAAGCCAATATATCAGGAGAAAACGGATCCATCCTGCATCATAAAGGGGAATTGATATATGATACTTTAGGCGCAGCCGAGCAGGCGGCGATCCGCACCAATGACCTGAATCTGATCAGCGGACCCTATATTGCATTAGGAGCTTTGGTACTGGCGATTCTGCTGATCGTAGCCATATCGAAAATGCCAAAAAAGAAAGATGAGGTGAGTTTGCCGATTGGTGCAACGATCCGGAAGCTTTTAAAAAACAAGCGATATTATGAAGGGGTTATTACCCAGGCCTTTTATGTTGGATGCCAGATTATGTGCTGGACCTTTATCTTTCAATATGTTGACAATCTGAATTCCAATCGCCCCGATGATCAGCAGTTAGTTGCCACCTGGTACAACATGGCTGCCATGGTAGCCTTTCTATTCGGTCGTGCCGGGAGCACCATTTTACTCAAGTATATCAATGCAGGCAAGCTCATGTTTACCTATGCGCTAACCGGAATAGCACTGGTACTCGGAACCATTTTACTTCCCGGAATCAGCGGTTTGTATTGCCTGGTAGGAATTTCACTGACTATGTCGCTGATGTTTCCGACCATTTATGGAATTGCATTGCGCGGTATGGGTGATGAAGCCAAGCTGGGTTCAGCCGGTCTGGTTATGGCGATAGTTGGCGGTGCACTGATGCCGCCCCTTCAGGGCTGGATTCTGGATATAGGTGGTAGTGGATTTTCAGACATCAGTGTGTTGGGATATATACCGGAGGTCAATCTGTCGTTTGTATTGCCGCTGATTTGTATGATAGTTGTGGCGGTTTACAGTTACCGGTCATATAAATACCATATTGCTGAGGCAGACTAATTCCGGGTTACTTCTTTAATGATTTCCTCGCCTATACCAATCTTATAGCCGGATGAAAGGTAGGTGACCTCCCCTTTCTGATTGATTCTGATCACAATAGGAAACTGGCCGGACAGGCTTTTCCCGGCAGCTGTTTCCAGTTCGGTTAGTGAAATCATGTCAGGGATAATTAGAAATCGGGTCGATGCGGGAAGGGTTTTCCAATTCTCCGGAGTGAATCCTGCCGGCAGTTTATTTTCCGGGATCAGGAAGATGAACGGACAATCCAGGTGATCGATTTCCTTCTTTAGGATTCCCAGGTCCTGAAAAATATGCTTGGAAGTTTCCTTATCCGGCTCAACCCAGCAGATAATTGCCTTACCAGATTCTAGTATTTTCTTCCAGGAAAATGGTTTCCCGTCCAACGCTTTTCCCGGCCATGCCGGATTGATGGTACCAATAACTTCTGCGGTCTGTGCAGACTTGCGCAAATTGATTATCGTTTCCTTTTTATCTCCTCCTTTGATATCAAAGAAATCAAGACTTCCCAGGATTTTCCCACCCGGAACCCGGTTACCCGTTACCAGCAGATAATAGCCCTGATCCAGAACCAATGGCCCGGCGAGGGGATCCCCAAAATTATCGTACCCATAAGCAAGTGTTTTATATCGTCCATTTTCATAACGGGCAAGAGTATAATGAGTTTCGTACTGCGGTTTAACAGGATTCGTAGGATCACTTTTCAGGATAAGGGTTCCCTGAGGTACAGCAGAAGCGGTAGTATTGCCAAAATCAGCGACGGCCCACCGGTCGCGCGTCCAGAATTCCACCTCAAGGGTTCCTGGTTTAAGCCGTGAAGGGATGCCGAAGGTACGAAAGCAGGCAACCGTGAAAATCTTGCGGGAATCCTCATCTGCGACCCGGAGGTTATAAACTCCGACCGGGGTTAGCGGGGTGTTGTAATAATTTTCGGCAGGTGAGATTTTGATCTCCTGCCGGATCCAGTCGACAAGATTTTTAGGGCTTTGGCGAACTTCATCAATAAATCCCTGTCCGAATTTAAAGACCAGGAATTCTCTGTAAGCAACCAGCATTTCATTTGCAACGCGCGGATTCATTGTCGTTTCCAGGCCAGGCATGCTTGGTGTCAGTGCGGGAAAAGGATTTCCGGCCAGATGATCAGACAGGATTTCGGCTTTGGTATCACGGAGATCTTTATCTGCTATAAGACCAAGGAGATTCATTGCAGCGGGCCGCAAGGCAGGATCTGCAGATTTCAGGAAGGATTCAATTTCAGCATAATTCCCACGGCTTCGGGAAATAAAGTTCCAAACCTGTTCCCCATCCAGATTAAGGGTTGCGGCGAAATTCAGCGCCTGTTCTTCGGTAGGGAAAGTTTTCTCATAGGCCCCACGGATAGAATCTTCACGGCTGAGCAACAGGGTATTCCTGTCGCGGCAATCGTTGGCAATCTGCAAGGGTTCACGCTGAATCGGCGGAACCATATCCAGCTCGAGTTTAAGTGATGAATACGGCAACTGGTCCGCTTTAAGAACCAGGGTATCAACATCTGCCACAGTAATCTTTTTGAATCCGAAGTTTTTATCGTTATGAGCCCAGATCAGGAGATCTCCAAATCCTGTGAGGAAGCTGCAGAAACCATTTTCATCTGTCTTTTTGGTTGAGATAGGATAATACTCTGCATAATTATACAAATTGAATTCAACAGTTGCAGATTTATCCGGTTTTCCATCTGCATTTAGCACCTGAACATGAATTTCCCTGGTAGGAGCGTAGGTAGACAGGGTATTCAGCAGGGCATAGTTTGTTTCACGGTTTTCGGCCCTTTCTTCCCCTTGATAATCTCCGAAAGCTTTGGTATGAATCAGCATTGCCCTGCGGGCAGGTTCGGTGAACCATCCCAGATCAGGTACACATTCCGGTTCACAGGCGCCCATGTAATGCCATTTACCATCGGCCCAGAATTCGACCCAGGCATGGTTATCATCTGAGTGTGCCCATCTGGGTGTATATACCTGGCGGGCAGGGATTGCCACGGCTCTCAGCGCTGTTACCGCGAAGGTTGACTCCTCGCCACACCGGCCATAAGCAGTTCTTAATGAGGCCAATGGGGCTGAGGTGCGGATATCACTTCCGCGATAAGAAACTTTTTCGTGGCACCAATGATTCACTTCAAGTGCAGCATCGAGCATGTTCATATTGCGGATCCGATCCTTCAACTCCCTGAAAAATACGATCCGGGCGGTATCGAGGTTTTCATTATTAACCCGGTATGGCAGAACAAAATGACGAAAAAGATCCTGCGGAATGGTTTTACCCCAGCTGAAAGTATCACGGGCGGCCAAACTCCAGCGCACCTGGTTCAGATAAAAGTCACCATTATAGTCTGCCAGGTCACTCAGAGGCATATAGGCATACAGGAATTTCAAGCCTTCCTGTTCAGCAACCGTCAGTTCCTGATTAAACACCCCGAATAAGGTGGAATCCCTTTTTACAGCCAGTGTTTTTCTTTCAATAAACCTCGACTCAACACGCTCGCTATAAGCGGGATCCGAATAAATATGAAATTCCTTGCTGGTGCATGAAGGTAACAGGGTAAAGACAGAAAAGAGTGTTAAGATTGTAAAGAAAGGTGTTATTTTCATGGTTGGATGGATCTTTTAATTTGGCTTACGAAGCGCTGAAATTAATAAATTTTAAGATTTGGTTGGTTTATTCAGAATCGGTTTCTACTTTTGATGCCTGATCGCAAATAATTATGCAAGCGTTTTCCGGAGTATATTACTTTTTCTTCTTCTTTTTCGGCTTTTATTTTAAAAGCACGACCGGGACCGCCATGATCAACAATTAGAATCTAAACAAGATCAAAATAGCGAATCCCGGTCCAAAAGGCCGGGATTTTTGTTTTTATACAAATTACATGAAAGAGAAAGAAAACATCAGGGTAGCGATTCAGGGGATAGCGGGCTCATTCCATGACCAGGCGGCGAGGGATTATTTTCCTGACCAGGAGGTATTACTTGTTCCATGCGAAGCCTTTGAAGATTTATTTGAAGCAGTAAAAACCGGGAGGGCAGATGTTGCGGTAATGGCTATTGAAAATACGGTAGCGGGATCACTTCTTCCAAATTATGCATTGCTCCGTGATTCAGGCTTTACGGTATTCGGGGAGATTTTTTTACGGATCAGTCAGCATCTGATGGCATTACCTGGCCAGAAAGTCAATGATATCACTGAAGCTCATTCCCATTATATGGCGATTGCTCAAACCAGGACATTTTTCAGGGGCTATCCGGGAATCAAACTTATTGAGGCAGATGATACGGCAGCAAGTGCCATGAGAGTTGCTGAAAGGGGATTGCCCGGAATAGCCGCGATTGCCGGCCAGAGGGCTGCCGAATTATACGGATTGGAGATTCTTGCCCGGGGCATTGAAACCAACAAACGTAACTTTACACGGTTTCTTCTGTTATATAAGCCCAATGGCATTCAACCATTTAAAGTTGAATATCCGGACAAGGCATCATTGTCGTTCACGCTTCCGCATGAAACCGGAAGTCTTTCGCAGGTGCTTTCGATATTCTCTTTTTACAGGATTAGCCTGACCAAGATTCAGTCGATCCCGATCATCGGGCAGGAATGGGAATATCATTTTCTGGTTGATCTTACCTTTGATGATCCATTGCGGTACCGGCAGGTTTTGGATGCCATCCGGCCTCTGACTCACGAATTAAACATACTGGGTGAATACATCCAGGGAAAACATATCCAATGAAAAAGATACAAATCGAGCCCTCATCAAGGATTACAGGATTGGAGGAGTACTATTTCTCAACCAAGCTCAAGCAGATCAGGGAGATGAATCTTTCCGGCGAGCAGGTTATAAACCTTGGCATCGGGAGTCCGGATCAGGCTCCTCACGAGTCGGTTGTAGAAGAACTATCGATACGTTCGCATGATCAAAAAGCTCACGGATACCAGCCATACCAAGGGATACCCGAATTGCGTCAGGCTTTTTCAGGGTGGTATTCAAGATCCTATGGTGTGGATTTGGATCCTGAGAGCCAGATTCTGCCGTTATTCGGTTCGAAGGAAGGATTGATGCACATCGCCATGTCGTTTCTGAGTCCGGGAGATGCAGCATTAGTGCCGGATCCCGGTTACCCGGCCTATTCGGCAGTGACCCGGCTAGCCGGTGCAAAAGTGATTTCGTACCCGCTGCTACCTGAAAACAATTGGATGCCCGATTTGAATTTTATTGAATTAATGGGATTGCATCAGGTAAAAGTGATGTGGGTGAACTACCCCCATATGCCAACCGGCAAGCGGGCAACACGAGAACTATTTGCTGAACTGGTTTCCTTTGCCAGATGTCATAATATCCTGCTGGTAAATGACAATCCTTACAGTTTTATCCTTAATGAAGATCCGATCAGTATATTGGCCGTTCCAGATGCTATTGATACCTGCATAGAGCTGAACAGTTTGAGCAAATCACATAACATGGCCGGCTGGCGGATCGGTATGGTTGCAGGGCGGAAAGAGTATCTGGATTACCTGATGCGTTTCAAGAGCCAGATGGATTCGGGAATGTTTAAGCCGATGCAATATGCTGCAGTGAAAGCACTTGAAGCGGGACCTGAATGGTATGAAGGTATTAATTCCGTTTACCGCGAGCGAAAAGTAATAGCCCAGGAATTGCTTGATTATCTTAAATGCACCTATGACAAGGATCAGTCGGGGTTATTTGTTTGGGCAAAAATCCCTTCAGATGAAATATCTGGACAGGTTTTAGCAGACCGGATCCTGGCGGAAAAACGGGTATTCATTACACCCGGCTTTATATTCGGACCTCAGGGTGACCAATACGTGAGGGTATCACTTTGTCAGCCCAAAGAGATAATCAGCAGCGCTTTAGACAGAATTAAGGGAGGAAAATCATGACAGTTTGCATTATTGGCCTGGGATTGATCGGAGGATCCATAGGCCTGGAATTAAAGACCAAGCGGTTTGCCGAGCGGGTTATCGGGGTAGAAAAGAATCCGGTTTATGCAAAAATCGCACTGGAAAGGGGACTGGTGGATGAGGTACACAAGCTGGTTGACGGAATTCAGCAGGCCGACCTGATCATTCTGGCCATCCCTGTTGACGGTATCCGAACGCTTTTGCCATTTGTTCTGGATTATGTTACCCATCAGGCAGTAACGGATGTCGGATCCACCAAAATGAGCATTACAGAAATGGTAAAAGATCATCCGAAACGGTCAAATTACGTACCCTCCCACCCTATGTCGGGAACGGAATTTTCAGGTCCCGAGGCTGCCATGCCCGGACTGTTCAATAAGAAAGTCGGGATCATTTGTGATATGGCCCTAAGCAATCCAAAAGCATTGGAAACCATCACAAATTTGTACATGGCCATGAATATGAGATTGATATTCATGACCTCCAGGGAACATGATCTTCATACCGCCTATGTTTCGCATATTTCACACCTCACATCGTTTGCCCTGGCACTGACGGTACTGGATAAAGAGCAGAATGAAAAAAATATTCTGAACCTTGCATCAGGGGGATTTGACAGTACGGTAAGGCTTGCCGCATCATCGGCTGATATGTGGGTACCTGTTTTCGATCAGAACCGTGAAAATGTTGTAGAGGTTATGGAAACGTATATTGAGAAGATGACACAATTCAAGGACCTTATAAAAACCGGAGAAACACAGAAGGTAAGGGATCTGATAAAAAAAGCTAACATTATTCAAAAAACTTTAACACTGAATCCATGGAATCAAAAATAACAAGCGCACCATTTGCCGGATGGAATCTGGATGCCACAAGACCGTTGATCATTGCCGGTCCCTGTTCAGCTGAAACTGAGGAGCAGGTACTTGAAACCGCGCGAAGGCTGAAATCGACACGTACGCAAATTTTTCGTGCCGGAATCTGGAAACCCCGCACACGGCCAAATTCATTTGAAGGAGTTGGGGTAAAAGGGCTGAAATGGTTGAAAATGGTAAAAGATGAAACCGGGTTACTTACGACTACCGAAGTTGCGAATGCCCAGCACGCCTATGAAGCGCTGAAATACGGTGTTGATATGCTCTGGATCGGCGCCAGGACTACCGTGAATCCCTTTACAATTCAAGAGATTGCAGAGGCACTCAGTGGCGTGGACATTCCGGTTTTTGTAAAAAATCCGGTGAATCCTGATGTCGATTTATGGATCGGTTCGATCGAAAGATTGCAAAAATGTGGAATAACCCGAATTGCGGCGGTTCACAGAGGGTTTTCGAGTTTTTCCGAAAGCCGGTATCGTAATGCTCCCAACTGGCAGATTCCCATTGAGTTAAAACGACTAAGGCCGGATTTGCCGCTTATTTGTGATCCCAGCCATATATCCGGCAAAAGGAATTTACTCCAGGAGGTTTCGCAAAAAGCCATGGACCTGAACTTTGACGGATTGATGATTGAGACACATCCTGATCCCGACAATGCCTGGTCGGATGCCAAACAGCAGATCACCCCGGAGGAGCTTGGCCATCTGCTCGACAATTTAATTCTCCGGCGCACAGATCCCGGCAGTAACGGTTTCATGCACCAGCTTGAGGCGTTACGGTGTGAGATCGACCGATTGGACCAGGAATTGATGAATATCCTTGAGGACCGTATGAAAGTTGCCGCGAATATCGGTCAGTGCAAGAAAGACAATGGAGTAACCATCCTTCAGCCGGCACGATGGGATCAGATCATATCAAAATACCTGACCGTAGGGGAATCGAAAGGATTCTCGGAAGAATTCATCAGGAAGTTGTTCATGGCTATCCATCAGGAATCGATCAATACGCAAACGAGGATAATGAATGGGGAATAGGGTAAAGAAAGTAAAGAGTGTAAAGAAGGTAAAGAAAGTAAAGAGTGTAAAGAAGGTAAAGAAGGTTAATGGGGGAGATTTTGGTATTTTAGTAGGATTGAAGAATCTATTATGCAGATAACCGTTCAGAGATCGAAGATAGCGGGAGAGGTGGCTGCACCTCCATCAAAAAGTTATGCTCAGCGGGCTTTAGCCGGAGCCTTGATGGCGAAGGGGACAACCACCATCATGAATCCTTCACGTAGTGATGATGCATCCGCGGCCCTGGGCATTATCAAGCAGTTAGGCGCATCCGTTGACGACAGAGGCGATCATATCCTGATCAAGGGTGGGTATAATCCTAAAGGTCAGAAACTTGACTGTGGTGAAGCCGGATTGAGTTTAAGGATGTTTTCACCCATCGCGGCCTTAGCTGATCAAACGATGGTAATGAATGGAACAGGTTCATTATTGAAGCGTCCGGTTCAGATGATTATTGATTCATTGAATCAACTCGGTTGCCGCTGTCAATCACAGGAGGGATTTTTGCCGGTATGGATAAAAGGCCCGCTGAAAAGCGGCAAGGCGACCATTGACGGATCGGTTTCGTCGCAGCTGCTTACTGGCATGCTGATGGCACTACCCGTAGTCAAAGGGGATTCAGAAATCACGGTAACCAATTTGCAGAGTTTACCCTATATTGATATGACTATCGACCTACTGAAGCAATTCGGTATAACGGTGACCCATCATCAGTATCAGACCTTCCGGATAGCCGGAAAACAAAAATACAAGCCTGCAACAATACTAGTTGAAGGCGACTGGAGCGGTGCAGCATTTTTACTCGTGGCGGGCGCACTTGGGGGAAGGGTTACAGTAACCGGTTTACAGGCGAATTCCCTGCAGGCTGACCGTCAGATACTAAGGGCCCTGAGTTTTGCCGGTGCAAAGGTTGAGATTGGAAATAACCAGGTTACGGTAAGCCGGGATGAATTAAAGGCATTTGATTTTGATGCCACACATTGTCCTGATCTGTTTCCCCCGCTGGTTTCATTGGCAGCCCATTGCAACGGGGTAAGCCGCATTGAAGGAGTTGGACGGCTGATACATAAGGAAAGCAACCGTGCTAAGGTTTTGCAGGAAGAATTTTACAAACTTGGCATTTCCATGCGTGTTGATGGTGGAAATCTGTATGTTTCCGGGCCATCACTCATGAAGACCGGTGAGGTAGATTCACACGGAGACCATCGGATAGCCATGGCTGCCGCTACCGTAGCCATGATAGCAAGAACTCCGGTAAAAATTGCCGGGGCTGAGTGTGTAGCAAAATCTTATCCTGATTTTTATCAGGATCTTAAAACATTGGGAGGAAGAATATATGAATAGTTTCGGTAATAATTTCAGAGTCAGCATATTTGGTGAATCACATGGTCCATTGCTGGGCATTATAATTGATGGTTGCAAGCCGGGGGTTCCTTTAACAGAATCAGATTTTATGGAAGATATCCGGCGTCGGCAGCCAGGCGCCAGAGGGACCACCCCTCGGGTGGAGGCAGATCAGCCAAAGCTGGTATCCGGATGGTTCAACGGCTTTACCACCGGAGCACCGTTAACCGTAATTTTTGAAAACCAGAACATTAAATCAGGCGACTATGATCATATCCTGAAGCAGCCGAGGCCCGGCCATGCTGATTGGGTAGCTATGATGAAATTCGATGGGTTCAACGACCACCGCGGAGGCGGGCATTTCAGCGGACGGCTAACCCTGGCGCTGGTAGCAGCCGGAGTGGTGGCAAAAAAAATGATCGGATCGATTCGGGTGTCCGCCAGGTTGGTTGAGGCAGGGGGAAGCGCAGATGTTGAAACCGCCATTGCAAAAGCAATTGAAGAAAAAGACTCCATTGGCGGCATTGTTGAGTGTATAGCCTCACCCATGCCAATTGGAATCGGGGAACCATTCTTCAATTCGGTGGAATCCATGCTTGCCCATGCGGCATTCGCGATCCCTGCCATAAAAGGTGTTGAATTCGGCAGCGGTTTTGCAGCGGCGAAAATGAGAGGATCAAAGCATAACGACCGGATTATTTCGATGGATGGAAAAACTGACACCAATTACGCCGGAGGAATAAATGGCGGACTGACCAATGGGAATGATCTGGTTTACCGGGTGGCGGTGAAACCAACATCCAGCACTTCGCAGCCGCAGCAGACCATTAACCTTGAAAGCGGCAAAGTTGAAGAGCTGATGATCGGCGGGCGTCACGACACCTGCATTGCCCTACGGGTACCGGTTGTACTGGAAGCAGTAACAGCCATAGTACTTGCGGGGTTCAGAATTGATCAGTAGGCTGAATTGATCATCTTTTTGCGTATTTTGGTAACATAAAATAAACCCAAATACGATTTTTCATGAAATCATTTGATCCGGCTTCGAACATCCAGGACCTGCTGCAATTTGGTGAATATGGCGATGTTAACCCATCGATTACCGACAGTGCCACCTTTACTTTCATGCAGGCCAAAACGATGGCTGATACCTTTCACGGGGAAACGCAGGGATGCTTTCTGTATTCCCGGCATTGGAACCCGAGTAATAAATATCTTTCAGATGCACTGGCTGCTATGGAAGGCACTGAAGCTGCCTGGGTCACAGCCTCCGGGATGAGTGCAATAACCTGTGCATTTTTACATTGCGCATCCTCAGGTGATCATATCGTATCGAGTGTTACCTCCTATGGTGGAACATTTGCTTTTCTGAGTAATTGGATCAAAAGGTTTAATATTGAAGTCACCTTTGTGAACATAACTGATCTTGAATCAGTTAGAAAGGCTATCCGCCCTAACACCAAGGTTATTTACACGGAAACAATGACCAATCCGATGCTTCAGATATCGGATATTCCGGCACTTTCCAAAATTGCACATGAAAACGGTGCAAAGCTGATTGTGGACAATACCTTTACCCCGATGATTGTGGCTCCCTGTCGCCTTGGAGCAGATGTTACGGTATACAGCATGACTAAATTCATCAATGGCAAGAACGACTGTGTGGCAGGAGCGATCTGCTCTACCGCCGAATTCATCAGTTCCCTGATTGATGTCAACAATGGTACCGCCATGTTACTCGGACCTGTGCTGGACCCGATGCGTTCCTCATCGATATTAAAGAATCTCCACACCCTTCATATCCGTATGAAACAACATAGTGCAAATGCTCTGTATCTTGCCGAAAAATTCAAGGTCATTGGCCTGCGATTCAATTATCCCGGGGTTCCGGAACATCCGGGACATGAACTATTAAAGTCGATGATGAATCCGGGATTCGGTTTTGGCGGGATGATTGCGATTGACCTTATCACTGCTGAAAAAGCAGCCAGGGTTATGGAGGCTATGGAAATGAAAGGCGTTGGTTATCTGGCGGTCAGCCTCGGATATTTCAAGACACTATTCAGCAATTCCGGCAAAAGCACCTCTTCGGAAATTCCAGATGAAATTCAGCATGAGATGGGATTATCTGAAGGATTGATACGTTTTTCTGTCGGTTTGGACAATGATATTGAACGCACTTTTGAATTGATACAAGAATCCTTGAAGGAATCGGAATAGTTTTTTGTAACTTCTCGTCAGATTAAAACGATGGTGCCATGATCAGAAAAATAGAAAGCACACTAGGAAGCACCCCGGTTTTAGAAGGTGCCGGGGTAAAATTGCAGCGGGTATTCGGATATCCACGCAAAGGATGGCTGGACCCATTTCTCATGCTTGATCATTTTGGATCGTCGGACCCGGTGGATTACATGGCAGGATTTCCCTGGCATCCGCATCGTGGAATTGAAACGGTTACTTATATGCTTGCGGGCGAAGTTGAGCATGAGGACAGCATGCATAATAAAGGATTGATAAAAACGGGAGATATTCAATGGATGACTGCCGGGAGCGGGATTTTGCACCAGGAGATGCCCAAACCATTTAATGGCGTAATGAGCGGATTCCAGTTATGGGTAAACCTACCCGCTTCGCATAAAATGATGGCGCCCCGATATCAGGATATTCCCGCTCACCTGATCCCTGAATTTGAGTGGAAAGGTATCCATATAAGGCTGGCAGCAGGCAAATTTGGCGAATACACCGGTCCGGTTAAGGATATCGTGGTTAAGCCGCTTTTTATGGACATGACCGTTCCTGCCGGGGTTCAGCAAACTTTTGATGTTAGTCCGGCATACACCGTTTTCGCTTATGTATTTGAAGGATCAGCTTACTTCGACCAGCATATGACCCATCCGATTGAAGCCGGAACATTGGTTAAGCTAGTCGCCGGTGACCAGGTAATTGTTGCATCGGCCGATTCCGGCGCCAGGTTCCTCCTGATTGCCGGCAAACCGCTTAATGAAGAAATTGCCTGGCGCGGCCCCATTGTAATGAATACCAAGGAGGAGCTTTACCAGGCATTTGAGGATTATCAAACGGGGAATTTCGTGAAGAAATAGTTACAGAGGGCGTTGTCATAAATCAATGCGGATGAATTTTTCCTCGAATGCATTCAAGTTAACTGACTGAAGGGGCTGGCCTGTTTCCTCTCCTATTACATTCACCTCCACCATCTTGCGAATGGATCGTCCTGCTATCGCAGAAGTGACGATTACAGATCCCGGCACTCCATCGAGTTCCCGAAAGTGAAGCAAAACACTTCCTTTCTTATCAAAAGCCGGTCGCGAATTCACCAATAAAACATTTGAAGACCCTGTGGTTTTGAGTGTTTGAAAAACCGGGGTGGTCAACTCATCCTTCCCGGCGGGGAAAGTCCGGGTGGGAAATGGATTACGCAGGCCGCGGGCAAATATCGAAGCGGCAGCATTGGTGGTATCTTTTGTTGTAGTAAGCTGATAGGTCCAGTGAAATCCACCCTCCTGAAAAGCCCTGAAGTTGGTTGTCCAGTAATTATTCATCACCCAGGAATAGAGCCATGGTTTGGCCGGAGGCTGATTTCTGTCAAATTTCCCCAGGTTGAATCCTCCGAATTGCCAGAGCGGAATTTCATCACTGACCAGGATAATCTGGCCCTCTGGGCTTCTGACGGAAACAAAATTCTGAGCCACGTTCCAATCGGTTGATGAACCGGGCAGCTGTTTTCCCTGTGTCAAAGTACCCCCAATTGTTTCAAAAACGATTCGCGAGCCAGGCAGGCTGAATGGGAAACTGACATATAAACCTTCCGGACTGGTAATAATCTCTTTTCTGCCCAGGTAGTGAAATTCAATCAGTTTCGTTTTATTATACAACCGGACTTCCCATTCAAGCCCCTTAGGTGCGAGGGATGTTCCTTTTTCAAATCCTTCCATATCGGCCAGGAATCTGACACTCTTCCATAATTCACCGTTGGCGCCATTTTCCATTTTCACATTTACTACAGTTGAATGGGAGGTTTCTTTCATATTATTACGATCGCTGAGAGTCTCCCTCACCAACTGTCCAAGTTTCCAGGGATTTTTGCTGTCGATCAGTTCCCTGTTGAGCTCCTTGTCGAATAAGCCGGAAAGAGCGCCTGTGGCAGCATCAAAAGTCAATTTATAGTATTGATTTTCAATGATATTCGACACCTTATTTTCCACTCCTGGCATCGGTGAAGCCAATGAACCTGATTGTACCCTGAAAGCTTTCCATCCTAATGCCGGAATATCCTCAACGCTTAAGGCCCAGTATGCGCCTTCGCTCCGGGTTCTGACTAATTGTACCTGAATAGGTTGATTGGTTGCGAGATCGATGAGTTTGAAATCCTTCCGCAGAGGAATAATCTGATAATCCACAAAGAGTTCCACAATCCCTGACCGCTGCCAGCCCATGGAATTAATAACATAAATGAGCGGAGAACCGGATTTCTTCAGAAAAGGCTGAATGCGTCCAAGAGCATCTTCGTTCAGCAGAGTCACTTTCTTGAGGGCTTCCCAGGCATAGGCACCTTTCTGCAGCCACTGTTCAGTTGTATTTTCGGAATAGGGCTTTTCAATACTCTCATCAGCACCAACGGTATGCTCATCGAAAAAGAGAGCATTTTCGCTGATGTGCTCGATTTTGCTTTTCAGATCAGACGATAAATCTCCGCCAAGGATACTGACCATGGCAAACATTCCTTCATCAACCTGTTTAATATTCTGGGTTTTGCGCGTTTTTGCAGTTTCGCGTGAAGTGGATCCAAAGCCGTCGGTCCACCAGTCGAGCCAGGCATTCCGGTAAACCGGCAGGGATGCCGAATAGTTCTTTTCAACATAATCAAAAAATTCCGAAGCAACAGACAGCCGGAGTTTAGGCGATTCATATCTTTCATTCCAGGCTTTGATTATCTCACAGGCACCTGTTGAAGGGGGTGCATTATCGGTCATATATCCTGAGAACTGAGCTGCGATCCGATCAAAGGGATAGCCATTACTTTCAAGGTTTTTCAAATATTCAAAGATTTTATCCGGATCAAATGAGGCGGCTTCAGGCAAACCGAAGAAATTTCCGGTCATATAATGATCGCTCCGGAAGGCAAGAAGGCGGGAACCGGATGGCGCCTCCCACCAGAAACAGGTAGGAATTTTGAATGGAAGAATGGAACGTGTTTCGTTGATTCCCATAGACAGGTATTTAACCCCTGTATTTTTCAGATAATCGGGAAGGCACCAGGCTACGCCGTTTACATCGTTCTGCATGGTTGTTTTCACCGTAATACCCTGATCCTTAATTTCCCGAAGGGGCTGAAGGAAATCAAACATAATATTTTCATCTGCAATTTCAGCCATATTGAAGTACATCCCGGTAACCTCTACCCGACCCTCGCTGATCCTTTTTTTAAACCGGTCGATCTGTGACTGCGGCCGCGTTCTTAAATACTCCCTTACCACCCAGGTTGCCTCGCAGGTCCAGCGGAATTTCGCGTCATCGGGCATGTTATCAGTCAGATCGCAATAATCAAGGGCATAATCGATGTAGCGCAGATGTTCGGCAAGAATTTCCGATTGGGGACGGGTATAACCGATATCCGTATGGGCATGCTGCACCAGGTAAATTTCCCACTTCTTAACAGGAACCACAGTGGTTGCAAGGTTTTCAGAAGTTCCGTCTTCATATTTCATTGTGATTGCCACCTTCTTATCGGATTTAACCATTGGAACCGGGACAAAGAACTTATTAAATCCGATCCTGGTTTGGCAGGTGAGCAACAATTTCCCACCTGAGCTAAAGGTAACGGTACCAGGATTTTTGAATTGAATCTGGGTGATTGTAACCTGCTGCCTGACTGAACCATTTTCCCTTACCAGAACGGGAGAATTGGAAATGCTGGTCAGGTTTTCCAGTGCTTTCTTAAAAATGATGATCCACGAACTCCGGCTGGTTGGCAGAAGGGTTAATTTAATCTCAACCGACTCTTTGGATTTGATTCTTTCAGAGGGTATTGTGAGGATCATGAAACCGTTGATTTCAATCCCGGGCAGATTTTTTGCCTGATAAAATGCCAGTTCGCCACCCATGGAACCTATTACCGTCCACATGGTCTCCTGATTGTTGGTAAAAGTAAAAACCTCTCCATTGCTTACTGTCAGCTGATATTGGTTTACAGGGCTATCGGTTGACATGGCTGCCATAAAAACAAAGGCGACCTTGTCTTGTCTCCCCAATTGTGCAGGAAGCGCTGTTGACCAGCTCATTGCATTATTCTCGAATGAATTGCGCAGGATATACGCATCCAGGTTTTGAGGAAAAGGTGAACGGTAATTGAAGTCAACACCGCTGATCCCTTTGGCAAAACCGGGAAGGTACAAGGTTTTAGAGTTTGACTGACCTGATATTGAACCCGTGCCGATTAAAAGCAGGAGGGTTAATCCGAGCAATGAAGCTGATAAATTTTTCATGGCTGAGGGGTGAGAAGATGATTTCAGGAAAAATACAACTATTTTTCAGTATTAAATTAACGAACCCGAAAAGCCTGAAAAAATGAAAAAATCCAATGGCGCAATCGTTTTCTGCATACTGGCCTTTATCCTCGTTTCGGCAGGAGCACCGGCTCAGGTACGCAGTGCGACCCGCTCCTCAAAGCCAGCCAAAAATTCATCACTCAATACCCTGACCAGGAGCGAGAAAGCTGACGGCTGGAAATTGCTTTTTGATGGAAAGACCACTACCGGGTGGCATGGTTACAACATGAAAATCTTTCCGGATTGCTGGACCATCGAAGATGGATCCCTGACTATGAACAGTAAGGGTGGCGGGGAAGATCAGGACATCATCACCAATAAAAGTTATCGTAATTTTATTTTAGTGGCAGACTATAAGCTGACAAATGGAGCAAACAGCGGCATTATTTTTCAGGTTTCCGAAGATCCGAAATATAAATATCCGTATGAAACCGGTCCGGAATTCCAGGTAATTGACCACGAAAACTGGCCTGATAAACTGGAAGACTGGCAGATCAACGGGGCTAACTATGCCATGTATCCGCCAATGGCCCGCCCGTATAAGCCGGTTGGCGAATGGAATTCACTAAAACTGGAAGTCAATGGAAACCAGGTAACTCAGTATCTTAACGGCAAACTGGTTGTTAAATATGAAAAGTATTCAAGTGAATGGATGAAACTACGGAACAGCGGGAAATGGTCGGGCTTTCCGGATTGGGGGAAATTTGAGGAAGGATATATCTCGTTACAAAATCATGGAACAAAGGTGTGGTACCGGAATATCAAAATCAAGGAACTGAAATCCAACAAATAAGATCAATATCATGATATCCAGGAATTATTCACGCCGGAATTTTCTCAAAAATACAGCAATTGCAGCCGCAGGAATCTCGGTTATTCCAAGTCATACTGTGAGCGGGTTAGGGCATAAATTGCCGAGTGACAAGCTCAATATTGCAGGAATCGGGATCGGCGGCAAAGGGCATCCGAATCTGGTTGGAATGGCTACGGAAAATATTGTGGGATTATGCGATGTTGACTGGAAATATGCGGACAAATGCTTTAAGGAATTTCCCAGAGCCAAAAAATATTGGGATTGGCGCAAGATGTTTGATGAGATGAGCGGGTCGATTGATGCGGTAATGGTTGCCACGGCCGACCACTCGCATGCGGCTATTGCTGCGCATGCATTATCCCTTGGCAAGCATGTATATTGTCAGAAGCCGCTTACCCATTCGGTTTATGAATCAAGGTTACTCACCAGGCTGGCAGAACAGCAAAAGGTTGCCACCCAGATGGGGAACCAGGGCAACTCCGGGCATGGGGTTCGTCAGCTTTGCGAATGGATCTGGAACGGGGAGATCGGAGAAATCCGGGAAGTACATGCCTGGACCGACCGTCCGATCTGGCCACAAGGGTTGCAGCGCCCGTCGCAGGTGATGCCTGTACCCAAGACCATGGACTGGGATTTATTCATCGGGCCGGCAAAAATGCGTCCATTCCATGAGGCCTATACTCCATGGAACTGGCGGGGATGGTGGGATTTCGGCACGGGTGCATTCGGCGACATGGCTTGTCACGTATTGGATCCCGTATTTCAGGCATTGAAATTAAAACATCCCGAGCAGGTGCAGGGCAGTTCCACCCAGGTCAATACAGAATCCGCTCCGCAGGCTGAAACAGTGAAATTTACCTTTTCGGCACGCGACAACATGCCAAAAATAGGGATGCCTGGAGTTGATCTTTACTGGTACGACGGAGGTTTGCTTCCTTCGGTGTATGAAATGCTGCCGGAAGGAGAAAACCTGATGGCCGACGGTTTAGGGGGATGCTTGTTTATCGGTTCGAAAGACACCCTGATATGTGGATGCGGAGGATTTAACAGTCGCCTGCTATCAGGACGAACACCACAGGTAAATGCCTACCTGCCCCGAATTCCGGGTGCAACGGGTTATGTTGACGGGCCGCATGAGCAGGATTGGATCCGGGCCTGTAAAGAATCACCTGAAAGCCGGACAGAAGCAACCTCGAACTTTGGTTTTGCCGGCCCATTCAACGAATCAGTGCTTCTGGGTGTTCTGGCGATCAGACTTCAGAGCTTGAATAAGTCGCTGAAATGGGATGCCGGAAATATGAAGTTCACCAATATCTCAGGATCGGAAGAATTGATAATCGTAACCGCGGATGAGTTTAAAGTTATCGACGGACATCCGAACTTTAACACTCAATATGCCAGGTTCAACGCATTGGAAAGTGCAAATGAATATATCCGTCATACTTACCGGGAAGGATACAGCTTACCGGCCATGCCAAAATAATTAGCACTAAAACAATAATTAACAATCTCTTATGAAAATCAAATCATGTTTGGCCCTTATTATGATCGTTACTGCAACATCAGGTTATGCACAAATAAGCCTGCCGTTAAAGGATCATCCGAATACTAAAAGATGGGCGGATCTCTTTAAGGAAGATTTATCGGATGCTGATTATAAGGCAAAAGTATGGACGAGCATTCATGGGGTTTTGACTGCGGATGAAGATCAGATCATCTTTACAAAGGTTGAATATGAGAATTTCATTCTCGACCTGGAATTCATGGTTGAGCCCGGTGCCAACAGCGGGGTTGTTGTGTATTGCACCGATAAGAATGATTGGATCCCTCATTCCGTTGAGATTCAGATTCTTGATGATTCCAGTGAGAAATGGGCAAATGTTCCGGGAACCTGGCAATGTGCATCGATCTTTGGTCACCTGGCACCGACAGAACAGGCGGGGAAAAAAGCCGGGGATTGGAACCGCATGACGGTTGCCTGTAAGGGCAAGATGATTTATATTGTTCTTAACGGTAAGCCTGTGACCACCATGGACATGTCGAAATGGACCAGTGCTAAAACGAATCCTGACGGGAGTGAAATTCCGGAATGGTTAAGCAGTCCTTTCTCCAGCTTACCCACCAAGGGTTTCATTGGATTGCAGGGCAAGCATGCAGGGGCAAAGACTTATTACCGGAACCTGAAGATCAGCACCTTATAACTGCACAACTGAATTACGATGATAAAAAACCCCGGACTTCGGTCCGGGAATTATCGCCTGGCGTTTACTTTACCTAAACCTGAAACATTCTGCCTGACTACTGGATTGCCATAATAGTCAATTGCGCCGATTCCTTCGACGGTAGCATCCAGCTGAGCTGTTGACCAAACGGTGGCTTTTCCGACTCCTCTGAGAATAACCTTTGCTTCGCGTGATTCGAGTTGAGGAGCATCGAAGCTTCCGGCACCTTTCATGGATACTGCAAGCCGGTCGGTTTTACCCTCCATTGCAATCCGCCCGGCGCCAGGCAAATCAACATCCACCAATCCGGCTTCAAGACCGGTAATAACGATTTCACCTGCTCCTTTGAGCGTGATATACAGAGACTCGGTTTTCAATCCATTCATTTTAATACTGGCAGTACCCTGGACAAAAATCCCATCCAGGCTTTTTACCATCAGATGATATTTCAGAACCCTTCCTTCAACTGCACTCGTCATTGCGCTCCAGGTTTTATCAAACCAACCTGCATCCAGATCCAAAACCAGTTCACCTTCCCTCACAATTGTTTTAACGGTAGCAATCACATCGGGTTCGCCTTCAATCCGGAGACTTTCCTCCTCACCCTGACTGATGAAAAGATGACCATAATCCTTAAGCAGCACCCGTTTGACGTCTTTGATTTCGCGCGTTTCAGTTGAAAAATTTGTTGAATTCATGATGATATGGTTTTGCCATAAAGGTAAGAAGCAAATTAGATTTTTTAACTTTGGTCAAATTTTAATACCCATGACAACCAAACTGCAAATCGAACAATTTCTTGCCGTCCAACCCATCGCCATGGCAGGAGTTTCACGGAATCCGAAAAAATTCGGACGGGTAGCCTATGAGGAGCTTACCCGCAAAGGGCTGAATATTATCCCGATTAATCCCAATATTGAATCTATCAATGGAACAACTTGTTATGCCGACATCAGTCATTTGCCGGCAGAAGTAAAATCTCTCCTGATCATGACTAAAAAGGATCAAACAGCCAAGGTTGTTGAAGATGCATTGGCCAGGGGGATAAAAAACATCTGGATACAGCAGTCATCAGATACTCCGGAGGCATTGGCGCTGTTAAAAGGCAAAGATGTCAATCTGGTAACCAAACAATGCATTCTCATGCACCATAAGCCCGACAGTTTCCATAAGTTTCACCGGAACCTCAAACGATTTTTCGGTGGGATGCCGAAATAGAAAATTTACTGTATCACGATGGTTTCAGGATAAACTGGAATCCGATTCCGTGCCTGTTTTCAATTTTCACAGACGGATCGGTACTGAGGTATTTTCGTAAACGGGATATATAGACATCGAGACTGCGGCCGGCAAAATAATCATTTCCGCCCCAGACGGATTCGAGTATTTGTTCACGGCCCAGAAGAACTTCCTGATTTTTGAGAAAGAAACTGAGTAGTTCAGTTTCCCGGAAAGTTAGTTTAATCTCCCCTGCATAACTGGTCAGAAGTAATTTTGCCGGATGGAGGGTATACTCACCAAACTTTATCAGGGATTGCTGGGAAGGTTCGTTGATTGATTTTGAGCGTCGCAGGAATATCCGGATTTTGAGGATAAGTTCCTCAATACTGAATGGTTTAATGAGATAATCATCACCGCCCAGAAGCAAGCCTTCCAGTTTATCTTCTTTTAATGATTTTGCCGTTACAAATATGATAGGCACATCCTGATTTTCTTCCCTTATGCGGCGTGCAAGGGTAAACCCATCCATTTTCGGCAGGTTGACATCCAGCACACAGATATCCGGGGTTTGCTTACGGAACAGATCCCAGGCTTCCATTCCATCAGTTGCGGTAATCACACTAAATTGCTCACGCTCGAGATTATCCGCAGTAATAAACTTCAAAGTTTCATCATCCTCAACGTACAGAACAACAGGCTTTTCCATAAATCATTTCTTTTTAACAGCAATCATGATCCTGACAACGGTACCCTGCCCCTCCTTACTTTCCAGGCTTATCTTCCAGCCATGTGCTTTCACAGCATTGCGGGTATAATAAAGACCCAGGCCGAAGCCTTTGGCATTATGAACATTCCCGGTTGGCACACGGTAAAACTTCTCGAAGATCCTTTTGGTCAGTTTTGCAGGAATCCCGATTCCGTGATCACGCACTTCGATGAACAATCCGTCGGAAGAATCTGAAATGGTAACCTCAATAACCGGAACATCGCCGGAATACTTCAAGGCATTGTCAAGCAGGTTAAGCAAAATATTGGACAGATGGAGGGGATCGGCCTCAATGGTTTCAATTTTTGACTGGTAGCTCAGTGTTAATGTTCCCTTTGAGCAATGGATATGCGGTTCCATTTGCTCGAAAATCTCTCCGACTAATACCTTCAGTTGAACCGGTACCTTCTTAATCAGGAGCTTATCTCCGGAAGGCCCCCCCATTTCCAGAACCAATTCAACCTGTTTAAGCAGGTGGTTAACCTGGCTTCGGATGATTTCTCCGTATCTGAAAAGACGTTCAGGGTCCTTAATTATATCAGGCCGCTGAATCACGTCGGCCGACATTGACAGGGAAGCCAGCGGTGTTTTAAACTCATGGGTCATGGTGTTGATAAAATCGCGCTGAACCTCAGCATACCTGCGCTGGCGAAGGATGATCATCTGGGAATAAGCAAAGAAAATGACAACCAGCAGGAGTATAAAACTAAAGAAATACCATATTCCCAGCGAATCGAGAATCATTTGATTCCGGCCGGCAAAATGTATTCCGAAATAATATAGGTAGTCCGAAGATTTGGGCAAATTATCTTGCATGGGTTTGATCCTGGGTTTATCACCAAAGCGTACCATGCTGCCGTATACCATTTTATCAGTGCTGCAATCATAAATTCCATATTCAAAATCAAGGGTAAGCCTTCTTATTTTAAACTCAGTAACCAGGAATTGTTCAAGAATATCCGGTTGAATATGAGTATTGACATTAACGATATAATAATCGGGACTATGGTGAAAAACAGGATTCTGGCGTGGCAGTTCGGCATCATTATAACGGGCCAGGTCCTCGGCCACCGAGGTAAGCGCTATGGTAATGGTTTGATTAAGCTGCCGGCTCTCCTGGTTCACTGCCTGACGGACAAAATAGAATTGCACACTGATAATTCCGGCAATCGCAAGAATTCCCAGAATGAGTACAAGCCTTATAGCGGTTCGGTTCATATTAGCGAAGATACCGGATTAAGAGATGGCAGCCAATATTGCTTAACAACTCATTAACAATTTTTTGATACCCGTTAACGGTGTGGCATCAGGTAAGAACCTACTTTTGATTCATAAATTAACAAATAAAAGAATATGAAAAAGACTGCATTATTCATACTGGCCGCCGGAGCCTTGGTTTTCACCACATTACCGGTAAATGCACAAAAGAAAGTTACCCTTGAGCAAGTTCAGAAATCAGCCCAGCAGGGTCAGGTGACTCCACCCGCAACCAAAGCAGCAGCAACAACAACAGCAACGCCTGCCACAACCAAAACCGGAACAGCTACCGTTACCACCACACCTCCGGTAACCGGCGCAGCAACTGCCCCGGTCAATCCTGCTGCAGCCAATAAGGTAACCCCGCCGGCACCTGCGGTACCCTTAACCTGTACCTGGGATGTTACCGATTATGATTTTGGTAAAACTCTCGTCCAGCTGAAACCAGGCAATGCAACCTTTACTGTGACAAATGCCGGGAAAGAACCCATTACCATTACCCTGGTTCAACCAAGCTGCGGATGTACATCTCCCAAGTATACCAAAGAGCCTATCAAGCCAGGTGGAAAAGGTGAAGTGGTACTTACTTACGATGCTAAAATCAGCGGCTATTTCAGCAAATCAGCGGTCGTAAAAATGAACGATGGTCAAAAATATGTACTGACCATAAAAGGTGAAGTACAGAAAGTTGAAGCACAGCCTGCTACACCACAGACCGTTAAATAAACAGCATTTTAAAATATCAGATAATCCCGGCAGTATAAACTGACCGGGATTTTTCTTTATATAATCACGGTGTGCAAGGATTTAATTAAATTGCAAATTGAACCTGAGCACAATTAATCCAAACCTGATTACCGCATTATGAAAACCAAATCCATTGTTCTTCACCTGATTTTTGTTTTAATCGTCGTACTGGAACTTATTGGAACCATTAATGGCAGCATATGGCTGGACTATCCGGTAAAGCCATTCATTCTGATATGGATAGCTGTGTATTTTTTGATAATGACCAAACCGCAGCCTTACCGGTGGCTGGTGATTCTGGCTTTCTTCTTTTCCTGGGCAGGTGATATGCTCCTGATGTTTGGTGATAAAGGAGATATGTTCTTTTTCGCAGGGGTCGGTGGTTTTTTTCTTTCACAAATTACTTATATCCAGGTTTTTCGAAAATTCGCGATTGGTCCGGGGAAAGGCCTGATCCAACGTAAACCCTTATGGATATTGCCGTTTTTAATATACTTAACAGGTATTTACCTATTCCTTTCCCCGAGTTTGGAGGGGGTGATGAAACCGGTTGTCGCACTTTATGCGATATCTCTGATCGGCATGTCGGTTGCAGCATTTAACCGGCTTGGCCTGATGGATTCAAAGAGCTTTCTGATTTTATTTTCAGGTGCCGCTTTTTTCGTGATTTCAGACAGTCTATTGGCAATCAACAAGTTCTATGCACCAATACCCCACGAAGGGTTCATTGTTATGGGTACATATATGCTGGCACAATACCTGATTATGATCGGGCTGCTGAGGAGTGAGAAAACGATAAGAAGAAGTTAGGAAAGAAAAGAAAAGTGAAGAATGGTGAGGAATCATGAGGAGAGGTTAGGAGATATAGTACACAATATCAGAGAATGGATACGGAAATTGACAAAGAGATCGAAATACTGACCCGCTTATTGGCGTATCATTATGAGATCCAAGGTTCGATCCAGGAGCTGGTTGCGTATCAGGACCGCAATTATCTGGTTACAAGCAATTCAGGCGAAAAATTCATCTTTAAGGTAACTGTTGATTCAAACGACCTGGATTTTATTCGGGCCCAGAATCAGATATTCAATGTCTTATTGAAAACAAGTTCTGATCAGCTGCTGCCCTGCGTTGTACCCACCATCAAGGGAGACCTTATTGTTGATTTCTATATTGACCACAAAATCTGTTATGCACGGTTATTAACCTATATCGAAGGTGAATTTTTGGCGGAAGTTAAACCGGGTATTGCGTTCTACCATGAACTTGGTCGGACTTTTGCAGTGATCGACAGGGAGATGAGTGGGTTAGAAGGTTCAGCCATAAAAACCCGGACACATGAATGGGATCTGTCGCGTGTTTTGGAATTGGTCGAGTATGTTTATCTGATTGAAGACCCGGCAGATCGCAGGCTCGTACACTATTTTCTGATGAAATACCGGGAGGAAGTCGTGCCGGTTTACCATAAATTACCCAAAGGATTGATACACGCTGACGGCAATGACTGGAATATATTGGTCAAGCAGGAAAGTGGTATCCATAAGGTTGCCGGGGTGATCGACTTCGGTGATATGGTGTGGGGAGCAAGAGTGAATGAGGTGGCCATTGTGCTGGCTTATGCAATGATGGGCAGAGAAGACTTCCGGGAAGTGTACCAAGAGGTTGTTGACGGATATTCCTGTATCATCCCGCTGACCGATGAAGAAACAGCGATACTTTATTACCTGATTGCTGCCAGATGGTGCCAGACGATGGTGATGTCAGCGAGAAAAAGTCAGGACAATACAGGGAACGATTATCACCAGGTGAGTGTCAGTGGTGCGAGGAGGATGCTGCATCGGTGGGTCAGGCAGAACCCGGAAGGGATGAAGGAGGTTAAGGAGGTTAAGGGGGTTAAGGGGGTTAAGGCGGTTAAGGAGGTTAAGGGGGTTAAGGGGGTTGAGGAGGTTGAGGAGGTTGAGGGGGTTGAGGGGGTGGTGGAAAGGTATTTGTATTTTTCGAGGGCGGTATCGCTGGCGTACAAAGAACCGATAAGGATGAGCGGGGCGGCCATGCAGTATATGTACAGCGGGGATGGGAGAACCTATCTGGATTGTGTGAATAACATCCCGCACGTGGGCCATTGCCATCCGAAAGTAGTGGAAGCCGGGCAAAGGCAGATGGCGAAACTGAATACGAATACACGGTATTTGTACGAAAGCCTTGACCGGTATGCTGATAAATTATTGTCCAAATTTCAGTCAACCCTTAAAAAGGTGTTTTTTGTGAATTCCGGATCAGCGGCCACCGATCTTGCGGTGAGGCTGGCAGAAGCCCATACCGGCAAATGCGAATATCTGGTTCTGGACTATGCTTACCATGGCAATACCCAGGCAGCCATCGGATTGAGTCCATACAAATTTAACCGCAAAGGAGGGAAAGGAAAGCCTGAAAATGTAACGATTCTCCCGACGGATGGACAGACCAACACCCCGCAGTCCTCAACCCTGAAAACCAGGGGGATGACTTTCTTCGCTGAATCCATTGTGGGTTGTGCTGGTCAGATTGTGCTTCCCAAAGAATTCATGCAACAAACTGTGCGGGAAGTCAGGGAATCAGGAGGAATTTATGTTGCAGATGAGGTACAGACCGGATTTGGCCGGGTTGGTCACAAATTCTGGGCTTACGAGTTATATGATGTTGTGCCCGATATGGTGATTATCGGTAAACCCATGGGTAACGGACATCCTATGGGAGCGGTGGTTTGCACGGATGAAATTGCTGCAAGCTTTGAAACTGGGATGGAGTTTTTCAGCTCCTTCGGAGGAAATCCTGTCAGCTGCGAGATTGGTCTTGCAGTTCTGGATGTTATTGAAAATGAAAATCTTCAGGAAAATGCCAGATTGGTTGGTGATTATCTGATCAGCGAATTGCAGAGTGTGTTTCCCTACGCTGTTGTGAGGGGATCGGGTCTCTTCCTCGGCATCGAGCTGAATGACCCAGAGACCGGTAACCCGGCAACAGGAATGGCATCTTCAATTGTGAATGAGATGAAGGAAAGAGGGTTCCTGCTCAGTACTGACGGGCCTTTCAACAATGTGATCAAGTTTAAACCACCGATGTGCTTTTCCATGGACAATGCAAAGGAGCTAATCGTGGCATTAAGAGAAGTTACCGAATCAATGGTCGACCCGGGTAACCTCGTGATCAAAAGTTAATTCGATGATTGTATCCGGTGTTGTTCTATCTTTTGGCAAACAGGAAATGGATATCCGGCCATTCTTCTCCGTCACTTTTACCTCACCACCTGTCAGGCATCTGCCTGACACGAGCCTTTGCTTCAGGGCAGGCAATTCAACGAAATCAGGGGCATCATCAAACAAGTGAACAAAAACCTTATTGCCTTTAAAGGTGCCTCCTCCCCAGGGGCCATTGCGGAACGGTCCGCCTTCGGTTTCATAGATTGATTCACCATATTTACGGATCCACGCACCCATTTCAGCAAGACGGCCAGCCTGATCAGCCGGAATTATCCCGGTAGCATCCGGACCCACATCGAGCAAAAGGTTGCCGTCACCAGTGGCACAGCTTACGAGTGTGCGGATGCAATCATCAAACGGTTTGACTTTTCCATCCGTCCGGTATGACCAGCCACCGCCGGGAGCATCCACCACGCACATGCAGGATTCCCAATCGCGGTTGGTACGGTAAGATCCTATTGTCTGCTCGGGGGTATCGAAATCAGCCTGAAGCGACGGAACATACTCTGCAAAGAAACTGCACCGGTTATTGATAATTGTTTGGGGCTGAAGTTCCCTTACCAGAGCCAGTACTTTATCTGCGTGCCAGTATCTGATTGATTCCCCGGTACCAAAACTATCGAACCAAACAACATCCACCGCGCCGTATTCAGTCAGCAATTCCCTCAGCTGCCCGGTCATGTAGGCTTCATACCTGCTGTTATCGCCAATGCCGTAATCCGGATGCCACCAATCGCGAGGTGAATAATAGATTCCGAATTTCAACCCGGCTTCATGGCAGGCCTCCGACAATTCCTTAACCACATCCCGTTTGAAGGGTGTATTCATGATCGAATAATCAGAAAGTCTGGTATTCCACATGGAAAATCCGCCATGGTGCTTGGTTGTGAAAACCAGGTACTTCATCCCGGCATCCTTTGCGATCCTTACCCATTCACGGGCATCGAATTTTGAAGGATTAAAACGTTTATACAGGTTATCGTATACAGAATCACCGCCTGAACCGGCGGGACCTCCCCAGGAGCCATCCAATGGCTTGGGCCCGAGCCGCGACCAGCTGATTTCAGTACCGGCCACGCTCGACATATCCCAGTGGATAAACATCCCAAAGCGGGCATCCCGCCACCACTGCATGCGGGCAGCAAGCTTAACAGGTTGACCCGGGGCACTCTCATTTCCGTTTTTATCCACGGCAGTGATCCGATAGAACTGACTGCCTGACAATGACTTACCATCGAATCCCGGTGCTCCGTCGATAAATGAAAGCATGGAAGCCGGTAGGAAAGTGACAAAATTCTCCGGACCGGGTTTAAAATCCGGATCCGTGCTTCGGTAAATCCGGTACCACCACGCGTTTTCTGTGCGATCCCAGCTGATGGTCCGGTTATCCACCCTGACCGAAGCAGGTATGGCAGGAGATGAATAGTGGCTTTGGGCAACAGTTATCAACGACCGTGTACCGGCAACTGGCCAGCGTACGGAGCTGTTTCCGTCAGTCACAGAGATGAAATATTCAACAAGTCCGGTTGCAGGAACCTGTGTTGTAAAAATTGCTTTCACCCGCCGGGTCATCGGCAGGCTTTTCCAATCGGGCTCGCCCGCCAGCCGCCAGTAAAAAGTAGCAGAAACACTTTCTTGGTTTCGCGAATCCAATACCCTTACAATCAAAGGGCAAGGTTGTCCCGCGAGGGTTGCTGAGGGTGCTGAAATCACTACAGGATGCAAAGGAGCATTGATTTCGGCAGGTTTGCGGACATCCTTTTCCTTAGGCAGGTAATTAAGCTGTACAAATCGGTTCTGGCTGCTCATCACATTTCCAAGCGATGAAATATCAGTTACACGATGAGTGAAATTCCGGACCCAGGATTGCATGACATCGGCCATCTCTGTCCATTCAGGATCATTAAACCGGTTATTCATCTCAATATGACCTTTTGCAGCCTCGATGCGGCACCTGAGATTATTGAGGCGATCGCGCTGTGCTGGGGTTGCCGTTAGCATGCATTTATCGATGATAGCCAGCTGGGAGGTTGCCTTATCAAATTCGGGCATCACGGAAACCGGAGTCTTTTCAAGGAATTTGAGAACCAGGGTGTGAATGCCTCCGGTGGATTTTATTCCGGCCCTGACATTAATCCATGATTGCCAGCCTTGGGTATCATTGACCGTGAAGGTGCCGATAACCGGACCGACCGGGGAATCAAGACGGAATTCCATAACACCACCGAAAGTTGCGCAAGAAACCCGCAAGGCTATGCTATCTGATTTTGATCCAAAATCCAGTCCATTGTACTGCAGCCAGTTATCCTTTTTAATAAAACCCACACACTCACCACCCTCATTGCATGGAGCGTTCTGGG
Source organism: uncultured Bacteroidota bacterium (assembly GCA_942493265.1). Classification (GTDB taxonomy): domain Bacteria; phylum Bacteroidota; class Bacteroidia; order Bacteroidales; family UBA12481; genus UBA12481. Next base: position 2,845,133 of record OW818688.1, on the reverse strand, counting down.
TTCCGTTCCGTGCTGAAGGTTTAGCAGCATCAATGACTTTTCCGTTCAGGGTAAAGTTCCGGATATTGAGCAGGTAATCATCGGTACCGAAAAGTTTGAATTGCGGTGTTTCCTGGCACTCGCCGAATCCCGAGGCGAACGGCTCATTCTGATTGATTATTTCCGTGATTACATCGGCTGAACCGTCTCCGTAATTCAGAGCTGCATAAGCATGATAAATATCTTTCGAGGTGGTTTTGGTCATATCATTCCAGGCGGCCTTGCTCATAAACGACATTTTGGGATCAATCGCATCGGTAAGCCTCCACGTAAGACAATAAAACCCCTTCATGTTTGGGGCGCGGTTGTTCCAGGCAGCTATTGTATTGGACAGATTCATGTTGTATGGATAGTAATACTCCGAGCTGTTGAAATCACGCTCCAGCCACGGGCAGCCCCAGTATTCACGGTCGCCGTATATGGCACCGGTTTCACAGCCATCGGAATAAGCTGATATCGGCGCACATATCACATCGGCAGGCAGGGTTGCGGTATTTACAGGGCTTATGCCCCACCCGGCAACGGCCAGCCGGGTATTGGGTGACCTGGCTTTCATTCCGGCGTAAAAACCATCGAATACCCGCCGCCATTTATTCCACAGGTCAGTTTTTGAGGCAATACCCTCTGATTGAAAACAGAGGAGATAATCCAGGCCTGGATAATTGGTTGTCACCTCATATACCTGTGCATCAATTACTTTCGGATCATCTGACAAGGTTTTGTATTCAGGCAGGATAAGATCCACATCCAGGCCCAGACCAATCTTCACACCCCGCTGGTGTGCATATTCAATCACCCTTTGGAAGATGCTCACACCTTTGCGGAATACCTGCTCATTGGTCAGTGTTTCATTGTGCAAAGCCACATCTGCGCCAAAGTCATAATCTCCAAAAAGATCGGAAGCCCCGAATCGGTATTCGTTAACATCCCAGCCCGGGCAGGCCCAGCCATGCCCGGATTTTGCCGTTGCCATCCACACTCTGGAAAGGATACCGTTCACCGAAAAGTTGTGGTACATTTCATTGTGTCCGGCTTCACCATTATAATTATGAATGTGCAGAAAGTTCAGCCGCATTTTTGCCATCTGGTCGATGATGAATTTCCAGTCGTCCCACGAATAGGAAGTGGCAGATTGGGGAAAGTTAGTCCACGGCAGGAATCCACGGATAGCCACTGCCGGTGTTTTCGTTTCATTCAGGAATTCAGGCATGAGTGACAGCTTTTTCTCGGGTAAAACATCGCCGCCCAAATAGAATCCAATACCGTAATAGTCCTCCAATAAGCCATATACACCATAAAGAACCCCTTCAGGATCAGAGCCGGCGATGATGATATTATCCTTCACTCTCCGGAGGATATACCCCTGAGGTCCGGCTTGTTCTGAAATCAGTTTTTCGATCTGCGGATGGGTGGCCCGCTGTCCGAGAATAAAGCTCCCGGATTTTATTTTTTCCTGACCGGCTGATATTTCCAGTATCTCGCCTGTAACCTGATAAAGATACCGCTGCAGTTCCAACGCCGCATAGTTTTCAATATCAGTAGCTTTGGGAGATATCACAATTCTACCTGTTTGCGAAAAAGAGAAGATTGAAGTAAAGAATGTGAGAACGAAAAGAAGGGTCAGGTTTTTCATAGATCAGGGATTATTGATGGAAAAACTCAAGTTTGTTGATCACGGGCAATGAGAATTTAGTAACAATAATAGGAATTTTTGGAGGATAGTTTGAGGAAACCCCGGGGGGGTTGCCGGTGGGAAAGTTGATACTTATTTTTTTTTGTTACACGGAGAGCCACAGAGAAAGAGGGTGCACCACAGAGGGGAAATTTCAGAAGGAGCTTGTTTCCCAGATCAGGACAACCGGATTATTGCTGATGGCAGCTGTTTTCAGCGCAGCCTTAAGTAATAACGGATATTCGTTAAAGGAGGGATCTCCCGGCAGGTGAAAAGCTTCAATAAAAGCCATGGAATAATAATATTTCTCATCAGATGCCCGGAAGCCAAAATTAAGGCTTTGCTTATTCTTCACTAAATCAAGCACATTCAACGACTTTTTGTCGACAAGATAATTAAACAGGCTTTTATTCCTGATTCCGGTCAGCTGGATATGAGTATCCGTTTGAAGCTGGCTGTACAGATGATATATTCCCGAATCTGAGCGTAATTGAGTATTCCTTTTAAAATCAGTAGGCAGCGGTCCGATAGTATTTATGAAAGCGGTTGATAATTTTTGATTTGCATTGCCATAATCGATGAGAAAAGCAGGTTTAGTTTTCCTGCCCGGACTCATAGCATAAAGAGTATCATTGTATTGGGTGTAAAATGAGGTCACCTTACCAAAGCTGGAAAATGCTTCCTGCATACCGATAAAATTCTGAGGATTAAAAGTATCCGGATACGGTACCTGAAGACTTTTTACCGTTCCTGCCTGATCAGTGATTATGAACTGATAACCAGTGTTTTCCGCGATCAGTGCGGATTTTACGGGAATGCCGTTAAATGCAAAGCATGTATAGAATATAAATCCTTCATTGTCCTTGAGAAATTCAAAACTCCTTGCATTAAATTCGATCTTAATCTCCTTAATAAAAGAGGATGTTTTTGAATTATAGATCAATAGTTTATGACCAGCCGGATCGAAGACTGCCAATTGATTTACAGATTCGTCAACCGCAATCCAAACAGGATTAACATATTCGCCGGGACCTTTCCCGAGGCTTCCGAATTTAAAACAGAATTTCCCCTTTCGGTCAAATTTAAAAATTGCCTTTGACTGCCTTTCATCCAGAATATAAAATCCTAAACCTGATGATAACAGGCAGGTTATTTCACCAAAGAAGCAATCCTTGTTTGCATCCAGAACGACAGCTTCTTTAAGAGAAATTATCCCATTAATGCTAACCTGTTTTTTTACGAGGTTGATAACCGAAAGATTTTGTGCGAATGTGTTTCCAACAGCCAGATTACAGATTAAAATGGCAAGAAATACAAAAAGTCTATGCTTTAGCAAGAACTTGCTTTCGATCATATTTGATCAGATTTCAATGATTTAAAATCCAACTTACAGGCCCGTAGGCTTTCAGTTCAAACGCAAATTTATTGCCAGATATTTTCACCGGACCACCAATTTTTTCACCCCTAAGGTTGACCGGGGTGGCGCTTGTAAACTTTGAGCCGGAAGGTAAGGTGATTTCCAGATTTCCTGAAATACCTCCCTGTTCCCAAACGCGGAGCACGGTGCCGGCTCCATCGGGATTCGGACCAAAAGCGGTAAGGGCTACTCCTTTGCGCGAGAATACGAACCCTGCCTGAGTTAACGGCAAAGCACCCGGATTGCTCCTGGAACGGCCCACTTTAAGAGGCACTCTTGCTTCCATGGCAGGTGTGTACAGGGCTGATTCGGTGTTGAATTTATCAAATGACCATAAACGCACCCTCGAACTCATCCGTTCGCCGTTACCGATCCAGGCAACGAAATTGGTACGCCAGTGGTTATTATACAGATTGACATATACCCAGGGTTTAGAGGGTTCATATCGTTTATCGAACTGATACTCACCAGGCATTCCGAGGCTCACAACAGGCGAATCTTCCGAGCAGAGCCCCACCCCGCTTCCTGAATCTCCATTATAAACAGCTACGCCGGTATTTATCCATGACAGGTGGTAATTGGAATTATCAATCCGGAAATCTTTCACCGGATCCATATCGGCACCCAGGCGGCCCAGGCGGAATTTCGGATTGTCGATCTTAAAAGGCAAACAGATCCAGCCGGCCTCCGGCCATCCATCGGGCTGCTTTTGCCAGCTGATGTCGAGATCGGCAACCGGTTGACCGGCAGGCAGGGTTAGACGGATGGATATCTTCTGAGGCTGGCCGGGACCGGGAATGGTTCCGGTCATCACTGCCGAAACATCTATTGCAGATTTATTAAAAGAAATAGTCATGTTTTCAGGCAGAGCCGACCGGTAAAGACTGTCCTTAGGCATATCATAGGCAACAAAGCAGACCCGGTGACCGGTATACTGCGGATAGAGAGATTTGGCAAGCCAATCTGCAAGATTTTGATAACCAAAACGTTCGTACAGATATTGTCCAAAACCCTGAGGGGCTTCCTGATCAACAAGTTCCTTGCCCGATCGCTTATCGGTCAAACTGATAATCCTTCCGCGACTAGCATCGAAAGTGGCCCTAAAGAAAGGGCTTTCAATGATGCCGGCTTTTTCATCCATGATCAGTTCCGGTGATACCGGGTTATCCTGGGAAGCAACAAAAGTGCGGTAGCCCATAGGCGGAATATCGTTCACAAAAAACCGCGTCACCGGGGCAGCATCCTCCAGAGCACGATACTCATGGGAAACAACAGCTGCAGGACCTCCGTCTGCAGGTTTCAGGGAATTGAATGCCGGAAGAATCCGCGTATCGATCACCACCTCTCCATTGCGTTTCCAGGGCAGGGGATTATACACCACGATGCGGGGACCCTTTATACTTACATGATCGGCCAATGTTGCAATTGCATCTGCATAGGGCTCTTCAACAAGCTGTTGTATTGAATTCACATAATCGGCATGATCCTTCCACGATTTCTCCATCAGCCGGAATTGAGGCGGCAGGCCTTCAGCCCACAACTGATCCCACCCGGGACCGTATGGCAGTTTAACATAGTGCTGGTTGGCGAGACCCCAGGTGTGCTCAGTATAGAGCATACTTTTTTCGTAAGCCTCAGCAACTTTGGCTGAAATATCCGGAATAAAAATCCCCCAGCATTTTTCCAAGGCGGTGAGCTCATCAACCCCTCCGATTTCAGGTCTGATATTTTGCGCCATTTTGCTGGCCAACGGCTGACTCATCGCTCCGTGAATCCAGACATCACCAATATCGCTGCGTATTACCGGAAGTTTGCCAAGATCCTCTTTCATAATCAGATTAGCAAAATCATCCATACTGCCCGCCCGGGCATTGATTCCCTTACTCTGATAAAAAGCCAGATCCTTATTTACGGCTTCCGGCGCGGGAGGGCCCTGATTATCGCCGGTCATATTGATATAAACCCAGGTTTTATACGGCCAGTTTTCCGGCGGAAGAGGATCGCTTCCATAGCCGTTATTATAAAGGGTCAGCAATCTGGAACCATCCGGGCCTTCCCACCAGAACATCAGCGGCAGTCCATGCTCCATATTGACGACCGGACCGCCCATGTGATAAAATTTAATTCCGGCATTGGCGAAAAGCGTCGGGGTAAACCAGGATTGTCCGGGTACGTCGCTCATCTTGGCACTTATCGACAAAGGCTGACCGAACTTCCGGGATATGGTGGAGGAGATATTGAGTCCGCGCACAAGATCCTCCATTTCAGCGGTTTCCGTATGGGTAGTAAACGGAAATGCATGAACCACCAGGTTGCCATCACGGATAGCTTGCTCAATTTTCAGGCGGCGTTCAGGAGCCTGACCTTCCCAGAGCATCTGCTTCATCGGCCATCCCGAGACTGTCCATACGAACTGTTTTTCTTTAGGCTGATGGCTGTTCTGCTCAATCGCCTCCAGCACCCGGTCAACCATTTCCGTTCGATATTCATGAACGACATCATGCACCGTGGATGAATATCCGATATCGAAATGGGTTTTATAAACGATTATAACATTTTCAACACCGGGTTTTATGGTGGCAGACTTATCTGCAGTTAATGCCGCTTTTTCATTGGGTAAAGTCGACTTTGAATCGTAATTCTGCCCCTGGAGTGCGATAACCATCAGGGTGCTGATCAAGAAGGAGGTCAGTGTTTTCATGCACTTAAAATTAAAAAAAACGGATTAACGCGAATTTACAATAATCAGAAATCCTTTGCCCCCGGGTATCACCAGATGGTTCAGGTTAACAAGCTTTTGTTCAGTTTGAAAATCCTTTACACCGGGAATGTTTATCACTGCGCTTTTAGGATCGATGCCCAGTCGGCTCCAATCGACCGTCAGGTTCACCGTCTGATTTTTGGTGCTCCAGTTTGCAACCGATATGATTGTCAGGTTGCTGCCTTTAAAGACCGATGCTTTGACCAGATTATTTGCGCAGGTTACCGGGCAATCCTGATCCCAGTATCCAATGAGTTCTTTGGTTTCGATTTTATATTCGTCCCAGAATTTCCAGATCGCTGCTGGCGGATTGGCTGTCCAGCCTGCCCGGTTGGATATCCCATAAACCATTCCCCGCCAGGGATTTCCACCGCCCTCGAGCATCTGACCGGGCAGTCCGAACGGTATACCTGATACTTCTATGAGCCAGTGATCGGGCAAACGGTTATAATCCCTCCCCTCTCCGATCCAAACCAGATCAAAATAAGGCAACAGGTCCATATAAAGGTTCAGGCAATTGGTGTATCCTGCCCAATTATTGAAGTGGTTCCAGCTATGGAGATCCATCCGGCCATCCGGGCGATATTTGTCGATGATTTTCCGTGCCCTCATCAGGGTAAAGCGGTCGAGTGCCGAATCATCGATATAAACCCCATCGATACCGATATTTTGAACCATCCAGTCGAGGCCGGCCACATAGAAATTATTCAGCCGGCTATCCGGGGTGGTGATCACCGACAGGTCGGTTTCGCCCTTGAACTTTCCTTCCGGAACGAGATTAAACCAGGCGGGTATGTATTTGCCGCTCAGGTTCTTTTTGAGCCACTCGTTAGGACCATTCGGACACAGCAGGGTTTTGCAGTCCTTGCCCGGTCCGGGAAAAATCACCTCCCCGTTCAGGCTGTAGAATGCGCGGAATTCAGGCAGATTTTTAGTGAGTTCGCGGGTAGTGTAGTAGAATTTCATCCGCATATCTGCTTTGTGCGCATCTGAAACCAGGCGGGTGAGTTCTGTAATATTCTCATCCAGATAGGGATAGTTGATAAAAGGATAGAGGTCCTCCGCATGATGAATATTGATGATGTTGGCACCGGCAGCTTTGGCGTTGGCAATTTTCACAGACGTGTTGGTACCTCCGCCATGAAAATAACGATCGCCGTGCTGAGTGCGTTTATCGATTGTGCGGAAAGGGGTCAGCAGCAATTCAAAATCATAATTAAGCACCTCACCGTCTTTTATTTCCCGTGGTCCGGAATATGCATTTATCAGTATATCAGTATCTTTCTCAGAAACATCAACTCCACCCCTTCCCGCATTTCCCCAGGAAGGAGGCAGGTTTAGCGGTCCGAATTCATAATATATATTGATCAGCGGCCGCCGCCAGTTCTCAGCTTTCCACTTGATGCGCATGCCGCCGTTGACCGCACCGATCCATAGCATATCCTGATTTTTAGTGACATCCCACTTCCACGACCATCGGGGATTGCGGAACCCGCCCTCGTGGTTAAGCCCCATCATGTATTCTGCTTTCTCCTTATTCATGGGGATTTCCAGTCGAATATCCTTCACCCTGACCGATGATTTAGCGGTCAGTTTCAGTTTATAATCCACAAAACCATCGAATTCCATCTGTCCGGTTACTTCCAGGTCGAACTCCGAAGAAGAATTGATCACAGACCAGGTCACCTTTGAAGGAGCCTTATCCATAACAGTTAATTTTCCCGGTTTGAGGCGGATAATTGTTCCATCCTCTTTCTCGATAACAAACCGGAAGCCACTGTTAATCAATGGTTCTCCCCATTCCTTCAACTCCTGGTTCGATCGGGTAAAAAAGGTGGTTAATGCTGCAGGCATTCCATTATCCGAGATTTCCATAGAGCGGCCAAGGATGCTGAATCTTTTGCCAATGACATTTACCGGGATAAAGCCTTTGGTGATCCCGTCATCGATGCCAACTTTGGAATTCAGCCAGTTCAGTCGGGCCAGACTTTTCCCCTGATCATATCCATGATTTATAACGGGTTCGCCGTCGATCCTTATTTCGATCGGAACGATTTGCTTTTCGCTGCCTGAGCTGATGGTTACTGAACCTTCGTAAACCCCTTTTACAGCGCCTTCCAGATCAATTCCCATATATAATTCCTGAACCTGTTTGGCCGGAACATCAATCTGTTTTGTAAACGGATTTCCCATGAAATCGATCCCGCCGGAGTTAAAGCAGGTTAGCCTGGAAGAAGGGATAAGTTGCCGGTTGTCGGTTGTCGGTTGTCGGTTAGGGATTGGGGTAACTGGGTGCAGATCGGAGAATATAATTTGAAGATCATTCAGGGCATGGGCTTCAGCATTGACCGACAGGTGAAATACGAAGAACTGGTTGGGAGCGGCGGTGTACCGGCGTGGGGGCAATGACATTCCTGTTCCGATATTCAGGATTCCCGTTTTAAGGTATTCCTGCATCCGGTCCATATCTTCTAATGAAATCAATGATTTGGCGGCTTTTTCCGGTTGGGGAACGGCATTGGAAACTGCTCCCGGGATGGCATACCAGAAAGTTACCAGGGAATAATCCAGCAGATTGAAGGATTCGCGGATGTCCGTTCCCGGTGAAGCTTCCATATCGAATACCAGCCGGTTATTGAAAGGAATAATATCCAGAATGCGGTTGCGGGTGCAGATATTATATCCCCGGGGATCGGCATCGTTGCCGTTACATATGTTCGCACCTATGGGAATCGAGAAAGTATCCCTGCCGGTAGGGACCACTCCTCCGGCCCAGCCATAATAATCCTCGGTTCCGGTACCAAAATGGGAAGGAAACTTCCTGGCAACATCGGATTCATCGATATAAATTTTTTCATCACCCTCGCCCCACCAGCCGCGGCCCGGACTTAAAACCGTAAGTGCATCACCAACCAGAACTCCTTTACCCTTAATATCAATGAAATTCAGATCAGCAAACTGATTACCGGGAAGCGTTCCAACCGGTTTCCAGGCGGCATTGAAATGCATGGAATTTTTATCCCATTTCCATTTGCTCAGTTTGATATCAATTTGTAAATCAACGTCTTTACTTTGCAGATTGATCAATCTGATGGAGGCATTTTTTTCATATGGCATCACGTACCGGCATATCATGGTTCCATCCGGGAGCACCTGGCGGCTAGATGTTTTGAAGGGATTGACTTTATCCGTGCTGCAGAAAAAATCGCCCACCGGGCACCATACTGTTCTTTCACCATCGAAAACCATTTCAAGGATCGTTGACCGGAGGGCCTGAATACCGCCAGCGGGATCGATCCGGATATCCATTTCGCGAATCGCACAGGTCCCGGCTGGCAGGTCGATTTGCAGATGATCGTTTTCCTTAATGGTGGCTTTTCTGGCAATCGCGGAATTAACAACTGCCAGTTCGGGGTTAATCAGAGTTGCAGCCGTTTGTGCAATGAGTGGCGCTTCCTTTAGAAATTGTTTTTGGGTGAAAGTTTTAACCCGGGCACCTTTTTCATAAGCCCGGTAGTTGACGATATTATAAAAGGCCTTGGCAGTCAAGGTGATCTTGCAACTTTTCCCAAACGGTATGGGGAGGAAACAGACTCCCGCGCGGGCGGTAAAACTGGCAAATGGTGGTTTGATTGAACCCTTGCCGGTGAGCAGGTCGATGAAACACTCATTGATAACCGGCTCAGAATTTCCATCCAGATAAATTTTAATATCCGGACCTTCCCTGTTATTGAAATCGTAGTAAAAGAACGGTGTCCAGAGTCTTGTGATGCATCCGGGTCCGGTATGCTCCATGATAACATATTCAGTATTGCCATCCGTTTGCTCCTCCCTGATCCAGGCCACCCCGTCGGAATCGGCGAACCATCCCGGCTGATCCGGTGAAACGGATTCGCGGTTGAAGCTGCTGGCCTGAAGGGATTTGAATTCCTTTGCCGGAAAGCGGGCTATTTGTGAAGGATCCGTCATTTCACGGAGGAGGGAACCCAGGGAAATGGTTTGGGCATTGAGGAAACCTGCAAGAATAAAAGAAATTCCGGCGGTTAGTAAAATCTTCTTATTCATGGTAATATGAGAATCTGATTTATTCGGGCAATCATAGGTTTTATATGGGCAATTTAAAGATTAAAAGGGAGGAATGGAGAGATTCGAAGGCCAGTTTTGAATTTTGAAGTTAAAGGTAGAGCTACAGATAAATTTTTAACTTTCGATTCTAAACCGTACAACATGAGAATAACTGCATCATCAGCATTCCGGGCAATTTTGTTTTGTATTGGTGGATTCGCGCTATCAATGCAGGTTTCCGCACAAGAAGCAATTCCGTTGCTGATCCTATCGGGACAAAACAATCACGACTGGAAAAAAACCACTCCGGCTCTGGAGCAGATATTTCAGGACTCCGGATTATTTACGGTAGCTGTTACGAACAGACCCGACACCCTGAAATATGAAGATTACAAGAAATTCAGGCTGATTGTCAGCAACTGGAACTCCTGGCCTGATACCTCAACCCGGTTGGATAAGTCAAGGGAACAAGCATTTACCAGCTATATCAATGAAGGTGGCGGGGCACTGTTTCTGCATGCCGGTGGATCTTCCTTTTATGGTTGGGAAGATTATCATTCCATAGCAATCGGGCGATGGGGCAAAAAAACCGGACACAGCCAGATCGGTGATGCAATGATTCATTTCACTGACCGGAACCATCCGATTACCCAGGGTTTGGCGGATTTCTCCATGACCGATGAGATCTGGGAAAACACGGAGATTCATCCTTCAGCCAATTCTTTGGGATGGGCACAGAAATTTGCGGCGGATGGCAGTCTGGAACCTGCAAAACATCCGGCAATTCTCATCAATGATTACGGAAAAGGCAGAAGTTGTTACACCATTCTGGGTCACGATGAAGTTGTTCTCCAGAATCCGGATCTTCAGCAATTGCTGATACGGGCCGCCACCTGGGCCGGCGGCAGGGAAACCTCAGTGACAGGCCGGTTTGGCATTTATCAGTTCCATCCCGATCGTCTGCCCCATTTCCATCCGCTGATTTCGCCAAACGGCACGGTGCTGACTGCGGAATCACCCAGGGACCACAGATGGCACATGGGGTTATGGTTCTCGTGGAAATTTATCGACGGATTGAATTACTGGGAATATTCCGATGATCCCATGCGGCATATCAGTGAGGGAAAAACAGATATTCAATCGGTTACGATAGATTCAACCACATCCGGCACCTGTCGGATCAATCTGGATATCCTTTACCACCCCTGGAATCAGAAAGATCAGCCGGTAATGAAAGAAATTCAGAAAATCAATATCTCGTCAAGGGATACCGATAACAGCTACCGGATCGACTATGACTTTACATTCACAGCCCTCAACGACATTTTGCTAGATCGGACCCCGATTCCCGGAGAACCGGAAGGCCAGTCGTGGGGCGGGTATTCGGGCATGTCCATCCGGATGAATACTGAATTCAGGGATATCCGGTACTTTTCAGGGGCACAGCAGGAGGTCACTTACGGAGACCGCAACCGTTGGGTAGCCTGCGAGTTCGATAATGGAACCGGAACGAAAGAACAGGTGATCATTTTCGATCATCCCGGAAATCCACGATATCCATCACCCTGGTATTGCATCAACGACCCCGGCACTCCGATGTATTATTTCAGTCCGGCGATTTTGTACAAAGAGCCGATGAAACTTAAGAAAGGGGAAGTGCTGCATTTGAAGTACCGTATTTATTTACCGGCTAAACTTCTGACATCTAAAGAGATTGACAAATTATCCGATAGCCATCAGTAACCCCGGCCTTCAGGCCGGGGGTTTAAACCCAGACCTGACGACCGTCATCTTCTCCCCATGCAACCAAAACAACTCCTTTACCCATCCCTGATATCTCTCCTGATAGCCACATTGCTCTCTTGCAATAACCAATCAAGGCCGGCGCCTGATACAGGGTTATTAACCTATAAAATTCATGATATAAGGGAGTTAAAAAAGGCTGAAATTGAAATCGCCGATCAGGTATATCTGGAAACTTCGAAAGATTGTTTATTATCATATCCACAAAAAATAATTGAAAATAGCGGTATCATCTTCATTTACAGCCAACAGGATAAGGGGACCATTTTACTGTTCGAGAAGGCAAGCGGGCGATTTATTCTGAAGTTAAATCAGGTTGGAAAAGGTCCGGGAGAGTACTCCAAACTCAGGGACTTTGATACTGACCCGACCACCAGGCTTCTTTATTTATTGGACCAGGATAGCCGTATTCTCGTTTATTCTTATGAAGGGGTATTTCAGCGGGAGATTAAACTGGCCTATGCTGTTCCATCAGAATTGTACAATTTAAGTGTTTGGGAGGGAAGAATTCTGATTGATGGAATGGACAATAACGACAACAGCCTGTATGAGTTTTCCATGGAGGGCGAATTCAAGAGAGTATTAATGAAGTCCGCTCATCTTACTATAAATCAACAATATCCATTCACCCCTTCAGGCAATAAACTCATATTTCACAATAAAATCTGCGATACCATCTTTCTTTGGAGCCAAAAGAATTTTAAACCCTATCTGTGTCTGGACTTCGGGAAATACAGTTTAACTGCCGAAGAGGTATTTGAAGCTAAAAAACAAAAAGGATCCATCTTATCCGGACTGATTACGAAACCGAATTACCGGCTGAGTCAGTTCAGGGAGTTGAAAAATTTTTCCTATTTCTATATCAGCATAATAAATGAGGAGGTATCGAAGACTAATGCTTTCCATTGTTTTATCCGGAAGTCAGATCAGACAATCCTTTGTGCCGACCATAGTGAATTATTCAGCGGTATTCTCCCCCACGGATGGCAAATGATGGGAATATCAGAAAATCAGGAATCTTTGCTCTGCTTTGCTGCTCCTGTCGAATTGCATGAGTATCGGGAGGAGATGATAAAAAAACATGGTGCGGAATCTTTGAACGGTAAGTATTCCAAATTGAATCAATTATGCAATGCCACGCGCATTGATGATAATCCGGTTATCCTTTTCATCAACCTTTGCGACTTGTCCGATTGATCATCCACCCATCCGACAGCTCCATCAACCTGCCGGCATTTAAATAATATCGATCAACAAATAAAGCGCGCGTTCCCTATCTTTGCACCCTAATTTCCGAAAAGATGAAACGACTGATCAAGAAAATAAGCATGGAACGCAGGTTTGAGAGGCATGGTTTGGAGACGCATAGTTATGCGTCTCTACTGGTGGGTCTGGTATTGATATTGGGTATGCCGGTTAGAGCTCAGGAGCTTACGAGTCCGGTTGACCTGGTCAACCCACGCATTGGCGGGATCAGTCATGTGCTGATGCCTACCTTCCCAACAGTTCACAGGCCTTATGGCATGGTTCGGTTTTTCCCCGTGACCAGTCCCGGCATTTCCGATTCTTATCTGGGTGGCCGGATATACGGGTTTCCGCTTAACCGGCCCGAGCATCGCGGTCGTGCAGCCATTACGGTAATGCCGGTTTCCGGAATCGAGTCGCTTCAGAATCCTGACCTGAGTTCCTCCATCGACCATGATTTTGAAAAGGTTACCCCATACAGCTATAACGTTTTGCTTGAGGATGATAATATTACAGTCGACTTTACCCCCACCGAGAGGTGCGGGTTTTACCAGTTCTCACCCGAATCAACCAAGGACCTCGTTCTGGTATTTCAAACGACCGATGAGGGCAGCTTTGACCTTAAAAATGAACAGAATCTTTTAGGCAGCGAGGCATTCAGCGGTGTTCGCCAGTATGTGAATATCTGGTTCAACCGTCCGGTGAAGCAATCGGGATATATTGATGCCGGCGGCAAAGTGATTAACAAATCGAAGGGCAAAGGAAAAGCGATGAAATACTTCGTTGTATTCAGCGGAGCCGTTCAGGTGAAGATGAATTACGGAGTATCCTGGATCGATGAAACCCAGGCCGGACGAAACTTGTTACAGGAAATTCCGGGTTGGGATTTTGCCAAAGTTGTGGATCAGGGACGCGATGCATGGAACAAGGAACTGCTGAAGATTAAGGTAAAAGGAGGAACGGAAAATCAGAGAATTACTTTTTACACAGCATTGTACCGCTCAATGGAACGTATGGTGAACATCAATGAATATGGCCGCTATTTCAGCGCATACAATAAAAAAACGGTTAAAACCACTCACAATTTTTACGTGGATGACTGGAGCTGGGATACTTTCAGGACTTTGCATCCATTGCGGTTCCTGCTCAGCCCCGACCGTGAGTCGGACATGATCAAATCCTATATTCTGATGGGTGAGCAGGGTGGCTGGATGCCGACTTTTCCGCAGGTTTCGGGCGATGCAAAATGTATGATCGGCCATCATCAGGCGGCCATTATCGCGGATGCCTGGATGAAGGGAATCCGGGGTTTTGACCTGCCGCGTGCTTATAAATTATTGAAAAAGAATGCCATGGAAGGCACCATGATCCCCTGGCAGGAAGGTCCCGCTACAGAATTAGATAAATTTTACCGTGATAAGGGATGGTTCCCGGCTTTGGCTCCGGGTGAAGTGGAAACAGTGAAACAGGTTGGTCCGTTTGAAAAACGCCAGGCAGTTGCCGTTACTCTGGAGCATGCTTACGATGACTGGTGTTTGGCCCAGCTGGCAGGAGAACTGAAACAGACTGAAGATCAGAAGATCCTGATGGCCCGTGCTGGTAATTACAAGAATGTTTTCAATCCTGCCACAGGATTCATGTCGCCGAAAAAGGCCGATGGATCCTGGGTGGAACCGTTCGATCCAAAAGTTTCAGGAGGCACCGGCTGCCGCGATTATTTCGCCGAGATCAATTCCTGGAACTACACCTGGTTTGTTCCCCACGATATAGATAACCAGATCAGCATGATGGGAGGAAATGAGAAATTCACAGCACGGCTGGATCAGTTGTTTGAAGAATCACTCAACGGCTATGCCAAATGGACTACCATTTCCACCCAGCCAGATGCTTCCGGCATCGTAGGACAGTTTGTAATGGGGAATGAACCTGGTTTCCATGTACCCTATCTGTATACCTATGCAGGTGAGGCCTGGAAAACCCAGAAGCGGTTGCGCCAGCTGATGGATGCATGGTTCCGTAATGACCCGATGGGAATTTGCGGCGATGAGGATGGCGGCGGGCTCTCATCCTGGTATGTATTCACAGCCATGGGTTTCTACCCGACGACACCCGGAAAACCGGAATATGTTATCGGCAGTCCGATATTTGAGGAAGTCACAATCGATCTGGGTGGTGGCAAGGAAATTAAGATCAAAGCGCAGGGGTCCAGTGCGAAGAACAAATATGTTACCGGAGTGGCTGTGAATGGGAAAATTGTTACCAATTACCGCTTCAACCATAAAGATATTGCAGACGGGGGAACGATTGAGCTGGAAATGGCTGCAAGGCCTTTAACTTCAGACCGCTGACAGGGCAGTGAGGAGACGCATAGTTATGCGTCTCTACGTTGGCGGATGAAGGCGTTTTTGGAACCACACCCTTACCTGACGCATTTTTTCAAGCTGTCCGGCGGGCACATGACGCTTGCAGGCTGAACATTCATCGCTTTTATCTGTGGCTCCCCAGCGCACCTCAATGCAGTCATTTGGATTATAGGCCATTTCAAAGGCGTCTATTCTTTTCAGGATCTCCCCGATTGTCAGGACTTGTTCCTGACCGTTGGTTCGGGTGTAGGTGATGGAAAGTTCAGCGACTTTACGGGCTAAATAATCTTCGAGTTTCTTTTTTACCTGATCGGGTGAACTGAGTTTGGGCAGTTTATAATCTTCCGGGGAGCGGACAATCTTATCCGGAAAATCGAGTACGGCATCCATGGCAATGAGCAGCCTCAGATCGCGGTTCGGGGTTGAAAAATCCTCCCATTGTCCACCTGCCTGAAACACCCCCGCCGCACGTCCCGGCATACCGATTACCTCGCCGGGATGCGATTTCATGTATGCCTCGCCATTTGCTACCGAATTGACGCGGACAATCAGCTGCTCATGCAGGGCCTGGATCAAGTCGAGCAGGGCTTCCTCAGTATCCAGTGGTTTCGGATTAATATTCCGGTCCATGGCATGATAGAAAACCTCGGCGGTCATTCCTTTTTGATCCATCGAGAAGGGAATCAAACCCTGCACACCGCTTATCTCATCACTTTTTAAAAGGCGGCGCTGATCTCCCTTGATAACAATCGGGCGGAAAGCTTTGAATCCGGGTTCTCCAACCACTTCAGCGGTGGTGAAAAGGAAGTTGCCTTTCCAGAATCGTTTAACAGCAACAGTTCCATCAGGTTGGGCATCAACCGATAATAGCATACCCGGTTTGTTCCCCGACTGGGGTACCCAGCGTATGAGTATCAGGGTATGACCGTAAGGATCGGCAAACACCACACCGGGGCGCAAAGCTTCGCGGGTAAGCGGAACCGGGTAATAATCAGAATTTTCATCTTTCAGTGCGGTTCGGGCGGTACCGGAATGAACTCCATCCATCAGCCGCCGCATGAATGAATTGAAGGCCAGTACCGGATGGGCTTTAGAGCTGCCTGATTCATTCGTGACCCATCTCCCGGTTGAAGGAGCTTTGCCGAGGTAACCGCGGTCGCACTCGTGATAACCGAATGGCAGTCCAAGCTTCCAGGCAAAATAGGCCCGAAAATAAAACGGATTATCGGCACAGTCGGGCTCCATGATCACCCTGACTTTCCCAGTGGGATCATCCTCCCCTAGTCCCAGGTGGTTATAAAGAAAATTGCTCTTTTCGTTTTGCATAACTTCATGCAGGGCGGTCCAGGAAGAACGCTCATCGGCATCATAAAAAAGGGCATTGGTCCAGGCCGAATAGAGCGCTTCTGATTCACTGCCCCACCCCTTTTCGGTTTTCCAGATCATCCCGGATGATTGCGCCGATGGTTTTGCTGAAGAAACGGTAAACTCAATGGTTTTAACCGTCTTACCCTTTTCGACCAGGCTAACCTGATATTTTCCTTCCGTTCCAGCTTCAAATTCATCGATCCGCCAAAAAGGCAACCCGTCGCCATTGCGACTTTTTCCGGATTTCAGCGATCCTGACGGACCCGTGATATCGATCCGGCCTTTACGGATATTTTTACCTCCGGTTGCAAGAATCTGAAAGGATTGACCAGGCTTTGGACTTTCAGGCGACACCAGCAAGGCATATACCGCCTGTGATTCTTGCACATCCTCAGCCTCATCGATGGAATCCGCCACAATATCAGTACTCGTTCCGGTGGCTTTCCGGGCGGTTCGGTCGCCGCAGGATTGCGTACAAAAAATGGACAGGACTATCCCTGCCGACAGGAGCAATTGTTGTATTCCTGATATCATGAATTTATTATTCATTTCGAGTGCAAAGATGACCAAAAAAGTTACACGGAGGGGCACAGAGAAAAGCAGAGGACCACAGAGAAAAAGAAATTATTTGATTAAATCTCCGTGATTCTCCGTGACTATGTGTCTCCGTGGTTATTTTATGTATGGTTAGTTATGCCATCGAGAACCGGATTGCACTGCATTCAGGGGAATAGAAATAAAAAAAGGCTGCCCCGAAGAGCAGCCTTTTTTCAACTATGTTTATCAAACTATTTCACATATTCATAACCCATGATCTGGGCAGCATTCCAAGTAGTTAACTTGTTGGTTACCATAAGATCATAAATCATACCATTACATCCAAAAAGAAGGGATTTTGCATCATAACCCAGTAACCGCAGATAAGCGGATAAGAAACCGCTGGTTTGTCCGCTATAACAATATACTGCTAAAGGCTTGTTAGTTGGCAGGGTTTTCAGATCAGTAGCCAGTTTCATGGAAGCTTTCGGTTCATATTGCATGGCACCCGGAATATGTCCCGGATTTGCATAATGAGCAGCAGGCCAATAATTCACTATATAATAACCAGAAAGGTTATCGAATACAGCTTTATTAGTAACGGAGGCAGGGGTCCAGCCTTCTGCAAGAACAGCCATAGCACGGGCTTCAAGAATTTCCTGACCGGTAGTTTTACCCGTTGTTAAAGCCGGCATGTCACCGACAGGACCTTTTGCTGTTTCAGCAGTGGTGAATTGCGATGCATAGGCGTTTCCGCTTGCAATGGTAGAATTCCATTTGCCTGCAAAATCCGCATTCCAAGAGCACATTCCCCATTTCATGGAGAAGACTTTATCATAGCCCATAATCCGGAGGATCGACGCTGTAAAAGCTGCAGATTGGCCAGAATAGCAAACAATGGCAACTTTTGTATAAGGGGTCAGATCGACTCCTTTAATGTGGGTCAGTGCATCTGCAATAGGAACATTATGAGCATTTGCAATATGTCCGAGTGCGAAATCAGCAGCTGCACGAACATCCATGATGTATACCTGACCGGTTTCATTCAGGGTTTTGACTTCGCTTGCCGGCATGATTGAAGGCATGTCAGTGTTCACGTAATCCTTCATCAAAGGTGAAGCGGCCGATTCAAGATATTCAGCCAGTACCAGTGATTCGTTTACCGCATCTTCTTTCTTACAGGAAGTTACCATCAGGGTAACCGCAAGGATGCCTAACATCAAAATTCTCATTCTTTTCATTTCAGTATTTATTTAGTTTAAAATTTGATCACTGATTATCTGAACCAGGAAGCGGGCAATTTGTCATCGACTGCAATTTTTGTTGTTGCTCCCTTTTCCCAATCCAGGAGATTCTCTTTAAAAAGGTAGTTTTTCTTGTTCACCAATACGCCGCCTTCATTCCGGATATGGCAGTTGTCCGAACAGGAAGCACCAACAGCAACTTCTGTTCTGGCGGTCCATTTCTGGATATTATGTGGTGTGGTAAAGTTGTAAGTCGGAAAAATGTCAAAATTGGCATATTCTGATACCCCGAAACGTTCCCAGTTATCGGGTGCAGCCAATGTGCGGCGAACCAATGAGAATTTAAAGCCGGTTTTGATATCGGGAATCGGGTTTACCGCAATCTTATAATCCATATAGGAAGGAATTCGTGCGCCCTCGCCATGAACATGGCAGCTTCCGCAATTGTTGTAATTCTGTGAATGACATACCTGGCAGTTAAAATCGTCATAGTGAACCGAATGGTACATATTTGAGTTTTGTTTGCCTGTATGGCATTTATCGCAGGTTGGCAATTCCTTGTAGGCGTATCTCTGGATCACCTTTTCGCCGTTCCCATGCAATTCATTTCCGGTATGGCAGTCCATGCACTTATATCCTGCTTTTTTCAAATGAACGTCAGGTTGTGTTCCGGAAGCCACTCCCAGGTATGCATGTCCGCCGCGTGAAGAATGGCAGGTAACGCAAACACTAACCATATCTGGTTTTTTAGTAAAAGCATGGCCACTGGCTAAACCGCCTCCACCCAATGCCGGACGAACCACATGGCAATTACCGCAGGTTCCGTGGCAGGTTGCGCAGTTATTGGTGTATCCTTCAATCTGGTGAGCAGGAAGTTTGTCAAACTCATCTGGGCCGGAAAGGCCGCTTCTCATGGTTACTTTACGCTTTTGTCCGAATCCGTTGTGAATACTGGTTTTAAAATTATCAGTGATCTCCTTATGGCAGGCTGAACATTTTGTGTCATATTCAGCTGATGGGTGGGATATGAAATTTCCTGCATGTGCCTTTAACTTGTCGGCGGTTTTATCAACTCCATTATGGCATCCGATGCATCCGATGGCATAATGCCCAGATAGTTTGTACTCGTCAAAACCCTTTCCACCCATGTAAACCCGGTCATAAGGCTCGTAAACAGGAGCTTCACCACCGCAGCCGCCAGCAGGAGCTGCCGTATCCGGGGTATAAACAGCCTGGAGCTGTGCATAACTGGTATGGCAACCTTCGCAAGAATCTACCCGGTTACCGGCAGGATCTTTTGCACACCCTATAATTAATGCCAATAAAAAAGCCGGAATGAGGATCAGACCGGATTTCAGAAGTCTTTTCGATAGTATCATGCGTCTGGGGATGATTGTTAATATATTATCAATACAAAAATCACCGTTTTAAAGCACATAATTAGGGTTTGGATAGTGGCATGGGTATCAGTTCCGACTGATATGGCACTGTTTAAAAACTGATCCATATCAGTTTTTATCCTGCTTTTTTCGTACAATTGCCTTTCCAAAAGAATGTAAACGAATGATTAGTTCCGCAGGTATCACCAGTTGCACCATCAGCTCGCACCAATGCAGATGTTTTGAGATCCTTACACCTGCAGAACAGCGGTATCTGGAGGACAATTCGGCGAGGGTAACCTACAAAAAGAAGGAGGTCATCTGTAAGCAGGGCGCCTTCGTTTCCCAGGTGATGCATGTTGAGCGGGGCTTGGTCAAGGTTTTTATCGACAATGGAAAAGACACGCTGATTCTTAAAATTATACCAGCCGGAAACCTGCTGGGCCTCACTTCTATTTCCGAAGAATTCAATACCTTTCAGTATTCAGCAATGGCCTATGTTGAAACCAGTGTAAGACAGATAGATATTAATGCTTTCCGGACTCTTGTGAATGAGAATCCAATTTTTGCGCGGGAAGTGATTAATATTCTGAGCTCAAACAATGTTCAGATCACAGGCCGTTTCTTTTGTCTGACACATAAGCAAGCGTATGGGAGACTTGCAGATATCCTGTTGTGTTTATCGGACAGGATATTCAAAACTCCGGATTTTGAGCTACCACTTTCACGACAGGATCTCGCCGAATTATCCGGTATGAGTTCCGAAACCGTTATTCGAATGCTGAAGAAATTCGATGATGAAGGACTGATCCGCATGGAAGGCAAGAATTTCAGCGTTCTTGATTATGCCCGGCTGAAAAAAATCAGTGAAACAGGCTAAGAAATACCGGTCACCCGTTTATTAAACCGGTTCTGGTTATTCAGCGCTGAGCCACTTTAATCAGGCCTTCAACCGCATATCCGCGTGTTTTAGCCTTATCAACCAACATTGTATAAACATCTTCAGGCATAACCGGAGTGCGGCTGAGTATCCAAAGAAAATTGGGGGATTTGCTTCCAATCATAACATACTGATAATCTGTCTGATCAAGTTCCATTATCAGATAATCCGCATAAAAATTCAGAAAAAAGGAGACTTTGAGTTTTGACAGATCTGCCGGATCCGGAATTTTTGCCTTGCCTTCAGCTACCTTATGTTTTCCATCCAGCGTTTTTTTATACCCCTCGTTTAGAACCTTGATTTTACCGTCGGGGCGCATAGAATAGGTGGCGGTGGTGCCTACGAGGCCTCGTTCAAAAGAGTGGTCGAAACGGGCAATCTCATACCACTTGCCGAGATATCTGTTAAGGTCAACTCCTTTGACTGTGGACGTGTCAATCATGGTTTTGGTGGTTTGGGTTTGGCAATTGGTAAACAGTAAACCAAAAATTAAAGCGATAAAGATTTGTTTTTTCATGACGGCATCTGATCTGGCTATAAAATTAGGAAATATTATGGTCACAGTTTATTATCTTTAACATTAAAGAAATTTAGCATAACTACCAATTGATGAATAACATACCAATTAATTGGCTGCTCGAAAGCAATCCATGGACAGAATACCATACACGGCTTGATTTGCTTGGGGAATCCCCCGGAAGCCCGGATGTTCAGGCAGCCAGGGAGAAAATGGTGCGGCATCCCTTCGTCAGAAAGATTATGGAAAACCTAGTTAACTGGCCGGGTCCCATCGTAAACAGTCATAAAAGTGCAGGGCAATTCTTTCATCTTTTGCCATTTATTGCAGATCTCGGAATTACCCTTACTGATAAGCCCATGCCGGAGGTAATAGGCAAAATTCTTGAACTCGCCTCCGTGGAAGGGCCATTTGGTGTGATCATGAATATACCGGTGCATTTTGGCGGCTCGGGCACCGACACACCAGCCTGGGCCCTATGCGATGCACCCCGCACCGTATATGCCCTGACCAAAATGGGCCTTGCTGATCATAACAAAGTAATAAAGGCTCGTGACTATCTGATCGGGCTGGGTCGCGATAACGGATTCCCTTGTGTGGTATCAAAAGAACTCGGTAAATTCCGGGGCCCCGGAAAAAAGGATGATCCCTGTCCGTATGCAACTCTCATCATGCTTGAGTTAATGAGCTTAAATGATTCACTGAACAATTCAGAAATGGCGCGCAACGCAGCCGGATCCTTACTGGATATATGGGAGAACAGTGTCAGTCGTCATCCATACATGTTCTTTATGGGGACTGATTTCCGGAAGCTGAAAGCCCCGCTTATCTGGTTCGATATCCTGCATGTTGCCGATACCCTTTCGAGATTCAATTTTGCACTTGAAGATCCAAGGTTTATGCAGATGCTTGAGGTTATTCAATCTAAAGGTTCCCCTGAAGGGAAGTTTACTCCTGAATCCGTATGGAAGGCCTGGGAGGGCTGGGATTTCGGACAAAAGAAGGAACCGTCGGCCTGGCTCACCTTCCTGGTTTGGAGAATTTTTAAAAAGCTCAATTCAGGTATGCCCCTTTAATTCCCCAGGCGGAGTTTCCACTTCAGTTATATCCCTGACTTTTGTAGCGAAAACTTTTTTCCTATCTTTCGCTACAA
The DNA here is from genome assembly GCA_942493265.1 of uncultured Bacteroidota bacterium. Taxonomy (GTDB): domain Bacteria; phylum Bacteroidota; class Bacteroidia; order Bacteroidales; family UBA12481; genus UBA12481. The sequence continues at coordinate 2,822,630 of OW818688.1, read as the reverse complement.
TTTATTTACCAGACAAACCGATATGGCAACAACAGCAACCGCGTCTGCGCCCTCGCAGAAAAACTCGTATTTAACATCCATCATTATCATTGGCGCCCTGTTTTTTATTTTTGGATTTGTTACCTGGCTTAATGCCACTCTGATTCCTTTTCTAAAAATCGCATGCGAACTAACTGATTTTCAGGCCTATTTTGTAACATTCGCTTTTTACATCTCCTATTTCTTCCTGGCGATCCCATCTTCCTGGATTCTGCATAAAACGGGATTCAAAAACGGCATGGCTTTAGGATTATTTGTTATGGCAATCGGGAGCCTCATTTTTATTCCCGCAGGTCAGAGCCGCTCATTTGCATTATTCCTGACAGGTCTTTTTGTTCAAGGTGCAGGTTTGTCGTTGCTTCAGACAGCATCCAATCCTTATGTGACGATCCTCGGACCCATTGAAAGTGCAGCTAAGCGAATCAGCATCATGGGTATCTGTAATAAAACAGCAGGCATCCTGAGTCCACTGATTCTTGGATTCATTGTTTTAGATGGAGCTGATGATATTGTTGCCAAAGTAGCCACCATGACCGACCTCACCGAGAGGGCAGCCATTCTGAATGAAATGGCCGGACGGGTAATTATTCCATACATTATTATGGCGGTGGTTTTAGTAATTCTTGCTTTTTTTGTTACAAAATCACCACTCCAGAATATCGATACCGATAAAGACGAACAACATGTCAATGAAGGCATCGTTCATAAGAAATATGTACTGCAGTATCCATTTTTCACCTTAGGCCTGATAACGCTGTTCCTGTATACCGGCTGTGAGGTTATTGCGGCTGACACCGTTATCAATTATGCCAAATCAGCCGGATATCCGCTCGGCCAGGCAAAATTCTTTGCATCACTTACCATGTTCTCGATGGTGGTCGGTTATATTATAGGAATCATAACCATTCCCAAAACCCTGTCGCAATCCAAAGCTCTCGGAATCTCGGCCATTTTAGGTGTTATCTTCAGCATATCCGCACTCCTGATAAAAGGAAACATATCCGTGTATATGATCGCATTTCTCGGTTTTGCCAATGCTATCATGTGGCCGGCTATCTGGCCTCTTGCGCTGGAAGGATTAGGGAAATTTACAAAAATAGCCTCTGCCCTTTTGGTTATGTGTATAGCAGGTTGTGCAGTCCTTCCATTAGCTTATGGCAAACTGGCTGATATTCTGACGCGCCAGCAAGCATACTGGATAGTTGTTCCTTGTTATTTATGGATTTTGTATTATGCGTTCTGGGGCCACAAAATTGGCAGGAAAATCCCATCCGTAAGATAATCGGATATAAAGGAAAAATAATTTCATTAAGCACCTTTTCCGGCGGGAAAGGTGCTTTTTTTATGGATATTATGGAGCCTTATAGGGTATGGTGAAGTAGAATTCAGATCCCTGCCCCACCGCTGATTTTAACCAGATGCGGCCTCCCATGAGTTCTATGTACGCTTTGGATATTGGCAAGCCAAGGCCGGTTCCGCCGAATTTACGAGACAAGGAACTGTCAGCCTGGTGAAATCTGGCAAATATGTTTTCGAACTGATCTTCAGGTATTCCGATCCCGGTATCTTTAACAAAAAACTCAATTTCTGAATTCCTCATCACGTAACCGAAATCGATCCTGCCGGATTTGGTGAACTTCACTGAATTCTTCAACAGGTTCAGGATAACCTGCGATACTTTTGCCTGATCAGTCAGGATCTGTGAATGTTCATCTCTCAGGGCAACATCCATACTTAGTTGAATCTGATCGTGGTCAATTTCCTTTTCAATCTGGGAAAACAGTCCCTGCAGCATTGAATTCAGGTTTATCTTTTCATGCCACACCTCCACCTGTCCGGAATCCAGGCTTGATATACTGATCAGGTCATTGATAATTCCCAGTAACCGATAACTGCTATCGCTGATAATTCCGGTGAACTCTATCCGCTCCCGGTCGGTAATCCGGGGATCGGTGATCAATTCGGAAAACCCGACAATTGCATTCATTGGTGTGCGTATCTCATGTGACAGATTATTGAGAAAAGCCGTCTTCAAACGATCGCTTTCCTCGGCTCTGTCCAATGCCTTGATCAGCTCCGCCTCGATTTTGATCCTTTCATCAATCTCTTCAACCAATTTCTTTTTCTGAACAAAGAAATCACTCATCAGACGCGCAATATGACCAAATTCTGATGTTTCCCGGGCCAGGCTTCTGATCGGACCGGAATCCTCAGTTGTTAAACTTGATATCAGGTTTCTGAGGGGCCGGTTGATTAGCCGGATCAGGATGAATGACACAAATACGAGTGCAACCAATAAGCTGACTACTAAAAGTATCAGGATTGACTGCGACCGTTTTTCGAAATCCCTTGCAATATCCACGATTCCAACGGAGCGGATGTACCCTTCGTGGCTGTTGTTCCAACTGGTGAGTGGCATAAAGTTGACATAGGAGTATTCCTCCGGATTGATCACATCAACAGGTTCAGTATTGTCGTCTGGGGCCAGAATCGACACCTTAGTACCCGTAAATTCCTGTATTTCAATAATATAGTTAGGATCCCAAATTCTGGCAACAAAGAAATACCCTTGTGCAGGAGTACGTCTCTCTAGGTCAGTTGAAGGATGGATGGATCCGCCGCTAAATTGAATCAGCCCGGCCGGGGTTGATTTATAAAAATCAAAAAAAGGTCCTTTTACAACCAGGTTTTCCAATTCGCTTTTTGATAATGGGAATTTCAGCAGCATGTCAATCTCTTCGGACTGGATGGAATAAACCAATTCAAGATCAATATTAAAAACCCAGGCATAATTAGCCTGAAAGGTTGGAATAGAGGATTCAATATTAACCTGTGCCCAAACTGAATCATGAGTAGTCACAAAATTTACCATCTCATCCCAGAAGGTATAATCATAAGTGAACCCGCTGAGACTTTTCGACTTAAAATCAACCACATGAGTCAGAAATTTCGAACCCTCGGTTTTTTTCCGTTCAAGCAGTGAATCTATCCGTTGATGGTCGAGTACCCGGGTAATAAAAATTCCGGCTACCATGCAAACACCAATCATGGCAATCAGCAGGGAAATTCTGTTTTGTATGCTTCTGATCATAATTCAATTCCTATTGCTAAACCACAGAACCAAGGATATTTACCCAGATAGGGCAATAAATCCTGATCAGCAGTCCTGTTTACCTGAAGGTGGGGTTTAAGATATACTGCGCCACGTGGGGTGTACATCAGGCTTATATCTGCCCCGATCAGGTTAACAGATGTTTTGGTCGTTCCGATATATGTTTCATTAAAACGTCCGTTTGCCCAGCCCATCGACAACTTTGCTTCAAGCAAAAGCTTTTCATTCAAATCCTTCTCAAATTCGACACCATGCTCAAAGTAAAGGTTTCCGGGGTAAGTAAGGAAGTCGGCCGTTGCTGAGGAAAACAGGCTAAACTCCCCTATCGGATAGCCAACACCGAGAAAAAATTCCCCTGTGGGAGGAGCATCCTCTACGCCGGGATAATAATAGAACATGATGGTATGGTCAATTTCAAATTTTCCGATTGAGTATGCGTAGGTAAAAACCAGATCCACTTCGTTGACCTTTTCGGAATGAAACCTGTCATACGCAGCATAATTGCCCCACAATCCGGCTGTGAAATTTCCACGCGTTGCCCAAAGACTGGGTTGGATAACCAACCCTTCGTTGTAGGATATTCCTTTCCATAAATATTTCGAACCGAAATCACTTTCGACGCCCCATGACCAGGGGTTCTCTGTTTTTCCAGGAGCATCCTGATCAGATTGTTGTCCCCTTGCACCAATACCGGCCAGCAGTAAACCACAGACCAGAAAAACTCCAGGAACCCTCATTTTATGTATCCTTCTATTCAAAGCAACATGATGTTTTATTTCCCCAATCCCTGTGGATAAAGATAAAAATTAAATGATATCGAACAATTGACCGCATATTGCACGAATCCCGGTATCGGAATCACGGATTTCTGCTGCGGCAAAATTCACCAAAAGCGTATGGAATCAGGGAAACTCCTATCTTTGATCTCGGAAAACTGTTATTCGCTTGCACTATCAAAATGATACAACAATCCTTGCACCAACAGCATCCGCTTCCGGTTTTACCCGGATTATCAGGGCGGGTATGCGTTATAACCGGCGGAGCCGGGATAATCGGACAGGCAATATGCGAAAGTCTGGTTGCATCAGGCATTAAAACCGCCATCCTGGATATAAATCCCGAAACCTGTGGCAAGTTAGCCGCCAAACTTGAGGAGCAATATGGCACGCGCTGCATAGGCATTACAGCCGATGTTCTCGACCGGGAGTCTCTCCGGCAGGCATCCATCATGGTTGAAAAAGAGCTTGGCAATGTTGATTTTCTGATCAATGGTGCAGGGGGAAATTCACCAAAAGCCACAACAGGAGCCGAGCAATACAGACAAACCTTAACATCCTCAAATCTAACCGGAGCGTCAACATTTTTTGACCTGGACGCAGAAGGATTCAAGTCGGTATTTGACCTAAATTTTACCGGCACCTTGCTTCCGAGCCAGATATTTGGTGAAGCAATGGCAAAAAGAGGTTGTGGGGTAATCCTGAATATCAGTTCAATGAATTCATTCCGGCCGCTCACCAAAATACCCGCCTATTCCGCTGCCAAAGCCTCGGTAAACAATTTTACCCAATGGCTGGCCGTTCACCTGGCTCAATCCGGAGTGCGTGTAAACGCCATTGCTCCGGGTTTCTTCCTGACCGATCAGAACCGTTTTTTACTGACTGACAAAGTCACGGGAGCCCCAACCATGAGGGGTAACAAAATTATAGCCAGCACTCCGATGGGAAAGTACGGTGAGCCCGGTGACCTTCAGGGAGCGGTACTATTCCTGCTTTCTGATCTAAGCTCCTTCATTACCGGGATAATATTACCGGTTGATGGCGGATATTCAGCCTATGGCGGAGTATGACAGTAACTAATTAAAGTATGCAATCAGGAGCCCCGCTTTGATGGGGATGACAAAGGTTTTTTGATAAATTACAGTCAGATTAATTGTCAATTATGAAAAACGTAATTATTGCCCAATCGGGCGGACCCTCATCGGTAATCAACAATACTTTGAGGGGCATTATTGAAACCTGCCGGTATTTTCCCGATAAATTCGGCACCATTTATGGTGGATGGCACGGTATCGAAGGGGTACTTAAAGAGGAACTGCTCAACCTTTCGGACCAGCCTGAAATGGAGATATCCTTACTCCGGACAACCCCGGCCGCCGGAAGCATAGGCACCTGCCGGTACAAACTGAAGGATAAGCAGCAAAAGGATTTTCAGCGCATCCTTGAGGTATTCAAGGCTCACAATGTTGGATATTTCTTTTATATCGGAGGCAATGATTCACAGCATACTGCCTTTAAAGTCAGCGAGATGGCCCGAACGGGCGGACTCGACCTGATTGCCGTGGGAGTGCCGAAGACCATTGATAATGACGTTGGTGACAGCGAGTTTCAGCTGATCGATCATACCCCTGGCTATGGCAGTGTGGCACGGTATTGGGCGCATGCCATTCAGGCTGCAAATGAAGAAAATTGTGGTTCATCACCTGCCGATCCCGTGCTGGTACTTCAGGCCATGGGCAGAAAGATCGGCTATATTCCAGCTGCAGCAAGGCTGGGTGATCCGAACCGTGAAATGCCCCTGCAGATATATATGTCGGAATCAGGTGTGAGTGCAGTGGAAATGGCCGACAAGGTTAATGACCAGTTAAAAAAAGACGGTCGGTGCATCGTTGTGGTAAGCGAAGGATTTGAACTTGATTTCGCCGGATCCGGAAACATCGAACATGTAAAGGATTCATTCGGACATATTGAATACGGTGCCGCTAAAGTAGCTGCCTATCAACAGGTTGTTAATTTTCTGAATGATTCAGGCCTAAAAGCCAGGGGTACTGCACGCGGACAAGTTCCGGGCACAGATCAGCGGCATGCCATGATATATGCCTCCACTGTAGATCTTGAGGAAGCCTATAAAGTAGGCCAGAAAGCGGTGGATATCGCATTAAACGACGGAAACGGGTGGATGGCAACAATCCTGAGAACTATGGGCCCGATTTATCACGTAAGATATGATAAAGTGCCTCTGGAAAAAGTTGCCCTGTCGGAACGCAGTTTCCCTGAGAACTGGATTTCCCCCAGCCGCATCGACGTAACAGACGATTTTATCAGATATGCCGCACCGCTTATCGGTCCCGACTGGCCATCGATTCCCCTGGTTAACGGCCTCCAGCGGTTTACCCGGTTCAATCCGATTTTTGCAGCAAAAAAGTTAGACACGTATCATCCTGAAGCAGAATAAAAACGCTAAAAGACAACTTCAAATCAAAAAACCATGACTTACCAGGATATCCTTCTCAATTTAAGGCCCGACCGGGATTTTTTCGTAGGAATAGATTCTGACGGATGTGCCTTTGATACTATGGAGATCAAGCAGAAAGAGTGCTTCTGCCCGAATTTTATTAAATTCTGGGGACTCCAGCCTGTTGCAACCGCTGCCAGGCAAACCTGGGAATTTGTGAATCTGTATTCCAGACACCGTGGCACCAACCGGTTTCTTGCAGTGATCGAAACCTTTCAGCTCCTTGCGGAGCGGCATGAGGTAAAAGCCAGAAATTTTGAAATGCCGGATATCTCTGCATTGATTGAATGGACCCGGAATGAAACCAAGCTGGGCAATCCGGCCCTGATTACTTATGCTGCAGAAGTGAATGATCCGGAAATCGACCGTGCATTGGCCTGGTCGAAAAAGGTTAATGAGGATATTCGTGAAATCGTTTTTGGAATTCCCCCATTCCCCTTTGTCCAGGAAAGTTTGTACAAACTTCAGAATCATGCGGACATGATTGTTGTATCCCAAACTCCGGGCGAGGCACTAAAAAGGGAGTGGGAAGAGCATGATATTGACCGGTTTACCAAAGTAATCGCCGGACAGGAATTCGGCACAAAATCGGAACATCTCAAATATGCCGCAAAAGGCAAATACCCTGATCAACATATCCTTATGATCGGAGATGCGCCCGGCGACCTGAAGGCAGCACGAAACAACGGTGTACTTTTCTATCCGATCAACCCGGGAAGTGAGGAATTATCCTGGGAACGTTTTTACCGAACCGGAATCGACCGCTTCCTGACTAATAATTTCAGCGGTGATTACCAGGATAAACTGATTGCAGATTTCGAAAAACTGCTTCCTGAAAAACCGCACTGGACCTGAGTTATGATATTATTTTCCACCGGATCGGAGAAGCTCGACCTGTCGGCCGATGATTTGCAGAAAGGCCTTTGTGAAGCTTTATCATTGATTGAGGATCGAAAAAAGATTCTGATCATTCCGCCGGATATTACCCGTTTCCACTCCCGTGCAGGTGAGTTAACCCGGATGGCTTTTGATTACTATGGCGGCAGGATTGCAGACATCCTTCCTGCCCTGGGTACCCATAAACCCATGACTCCGGATGAGTTGAACAGGATGTTTCCGGGAATTCCCCATAATGTATTCAGGGTTCACGACTGGCGCAAAGATATTATTCAGGCAGGGGAAGTTACCGGAGATTATATTTCCGGAATATCAGGGGGGGCTCTTTCCTATCCCTGGCCGGTTGAAATAAACCGGTTGATCTGGCAAGGTGGTCACGACCTGATTCTTTCCATTGGCCAGGTAGTACCGCATGAAGTGATCGGCATGGCCAATTACAATAAAAATATCCTGATTGGATGCGGTGGTCCGCAAAGCATTAATAAAAGCCACTTCCTCGGTGCCGTATACGGCATGGAACGAATTATGGGAACAGCAGATAATCCGGTACGACAGGTTCTTAATTACGCATCCTCAAAGTACCTTTCACATCTTCCGATCCTGTATATACTGACCGTTCTTGAGCAAAACATAACGAGGGGATTGTTCATCGGCACTTCAGAGGATGTTTTTCTTGCAGCTGCTGAACTTTCGGCGAAAGTGAACAATACTTTGCTGGAATATCCGCTGAAAAAGGTTGTTGTAAACCTTGATCCTGATGAATACCGAAGTACCTGGCTGGGTAACAAATCGATTTACCGCACCCGTATGGCCATAGCGGATGGCGGTGAGCTCATTGTACTGGCACCGGGAGTGAAAGAATTCGGTGAAGATCCGGAAATCGACCGGCTGATCAGGAAATACGGATATCACGGAACCCCGGCCACTCTCGATGCCGTGAACCGGAATGAAGATTTAAGAAATAATCTGAGTGCCGCTGCTCACCTGATTCATGGCAGCAGTGAAGGAAGGTTCAGGATAACTTATGCCCCGGGCCATCTCACACGGAAGGAAATTGAAAATGCCGGATTTGAATTCGGAGAATTAGATTATTTGTTGAATCAATATAAACCTGATAATATAATGCAGGGAATTAACCACACAATTTCCGGCGAAGAGTATTATTATATCAGCAATCCTGCCACCGGATTGTGGAAATGCAAGCAGAATTCTGTTTAATCCGAACAATAACAGATTTGATCTGTTTACCCTCAAAAGATAACATTTGTCATTTTTTTTGTATATTTGAGTAAGTAACAAGTTATGCAGCAGCATAAATTGTTTTTAAAATACTATATAAACCTTAATTAATCTCATATGAAAATGTTTACCCGTCTTGTCCTGGTCGGAACAGCAATGCTTGTTTCCGGTTTCCTGTTCACCTCCTGTGAGAAAAATGTAGCGCCGGTGGTGTCAGGAGTTGTTGTAAACCCAGCTGCCGTTGATCCCGGCCAAACTGTCACCGTATCTGTAACCGCAACAGATGCTGACTCAGATCCCCTGACGTATGCCTATGTAGTGAATGGCGGCGCCATCAATGGAACCGGTGCAATGGTTCAATGGATCGCACCGAGTGCTTCCGGTGCTTATTCAGTTTCAGTAACTGTATCCGACGGACAGGGTGGAACTGCAATGGGAAACGGTGCATTAACTGTTAATCAGGTAGTTATCTTCACCGGCGTAACTGGTACGGCTAGTTTCCTGGCCGGCACAGCAGGTGATCTTTCAAACTCAAAAGTGAGTTTATACACCACACTGGAAAACTGGAATAATAACTCTCCGATTAAATTCGGTGCAGTTACCGGCACAGGTGCATCTGTAACTTATCGCTTAGCTGCAAATCCCGGAAACTATTATCTGGATATCTGGAAAGACAATGATAATAATGGTTTCTGGAGCGCTGGCGACTTTGTTGGTTGGTATGGATCCGGCGGACTGGGTTCACCTATGCTGACCGAAATTCAGCTGCAACAAGCTCAGAATTATGCAAGCAGCATTACCATGTATATCTTCTAAAAGAATTTTTCAACCAATTAAAGCTGTCAGCCCTTTCCGGACTGGCAGCTTTTTAGTTTATTACATACCTGCCGAAAAGAACACGATCCTTTAACTGGATTTTTATAAATCCCTGACCTGGCTGCCAGTTTCGTGTATCCCACTCCATACGGTTTCCGGAATCTGCAATTCTGGTTTCATGGATTACCTCCCTGCCAATGACATCAGTCAGGGTTACAATAACCCTCTCTCCCGGAATTGCCTGAAATTCAACAATTAAATTTTCCTTAGCAGGAACAGGATAAATGTGCAGTTCAAATCCCATAAGTTCACCGCCGATACCAGTAGTACCAGATACTGTTATGGGCCTGACAAAAACATTATTGGAATCATCTGATTCCGCAACTTCACCCGATTTATCAACCATTCCTATCAGATAATACTGTCCGGGAGGAACAAGCGGAGACATAACAAATCCACTGTACATCAAAAAATTATTTTTACCGACAAGCGGAAACCGTGTTGCCGAGTAATTCAGGAAAGTATCTGATGGATCCAGAATTTCATTATCTGAGAAGTAGAAGTCGGTTCGGATGGGTGCTGCAGACACCAGTCCATTATTAGCAACATTAAAGGTGATCCTCACGTTGCTGTTCGCGCTGATTATTGCCGGAAACAGTGACAGGTTGGTAATCAGGAGATCAGCCGACAGACCCTGAACTTTCACGGGTGTATCAATCTGATTATTCTCCTCATTCGTTTCTTCAACAACCTGAGCGGCATCCACCTGAAGCAGCGCATACCAGACTCCGGATTCCAGTTCATCAGGCAGGGAAATATCAGTACCGGTGACCGAAATCCCATCACCAGCATTTATCCCATCAAGGGTACCGTAGGCCAGATATAGATCAGCGGCATCCTGAATCATATCTTTCGAGAGGTAAAGCCTGACCTCGCTTGATCCGGCTGCTGCGGCGCCAATATTTAAAACATCAACACTGATATCGATTGAACCGCCGGGAGCAACCTCCGCCGGAGTGACCATAAAATTCTGTACGGTAAGATCTGGCTTTGCATCATTGGAAAGTGTTACAGTAACTTCATTTGACCGGGAAGATTCACCGGCAGGTTCCGAATAGAATGCCGTAAGGTAAAAGGTGTATTCTCCAAGCGCCAGACCAGTATCGTTGTATTCGAGTATTGCAGGATTTTCTACCGTTGCCACTGCAATCCCATTCCTATAAACATGGTAGCCTGCCAGAGTTCCACCACCCGGTTCCGGCTCCATCCACGAAAGCATAACAGTAGCCGGTGCCACCTGTGCAACCAGGTTTCTCGGCGGATTAAGAGCTGGGTTTCCAACGGTCAGACCTACTGAACCCTGGTTATTGTTTTCTATTGTCTCAGTTACGGTTCCATCCGCATCAGCGAGAAACAGCACATACCATTTCCCGTTATCGGTATTTGCCGGTATGACTATATCATTTCCCGAGATATCACGTGCCATCCCTGCTTCAAGCGGATCCATGGTACCGGAAGCCAACTGCCTGTCGCCCGAATCAAAGATCTCATCCAGGCTCAGATAAACCCTCAGCATACTGGTTCCACTCGCGGCAGTGCCCCTGTTCTCCAATGTGCAACTTACCGTAACTGAGCCACCCGGCTCTATATTAACCGGGTCCACAGACGGGGCTGAAATGGCCAGATCCGGTTTGGCTTCGGTTCCCACATTGACCGTTACGGTATTGGATGCACCGGACTCTCCGGTGGGTGAGGTATATCGCGCTGTAACATGATATTGCCAGGTACCATCGGCAAGTCCGGTTTGAGTATAGGTAAGGGTATTTGGATTACTGATGGTGGTGACGGCAATATTGTTACGAAAAACTCTAAATCCGGATAAGGTACCGCTCCCGGCTTCCGGTTTCTGCCAGCTCAGGGTAACATCCCTTCCCACCAGATTTGCCGTAAGTTCGCGCGGAGGATTTAACGCCCCACCCGCTCCCAAGGTGAAACTTATGGTTTCCCCGGTTGAGCCGATATTGGTGATACGTATTCCTCCCAGGCTCCCGTTGCTGAGGAAATCCGAAGGGTTGGTATTATCCCCAAACTCCGGGCGGCCCACGCTAGAACTGAATGTGGCGTTATTAATGTTTCCGTCGGACCGGGAAGTTCCATTTTGCCGGTATACATATACTTCATCCGGGGGGCCCTGGGCATTGCCATCAAGCGAGGAGTTTATCCGGTAGATAATCAATCCGGAACCCACCAGGCTGGATTCAAACCTTCCGGCAGCCCGCCGGTATTCAAGAACAAAAAACTCGCTGGTCGAATTGGGAGATGGAATTTTGTAGGCTGCATAACCATCGGTGGAAAGTGGTTTGAGCGTATAGGTTCCGTCAGTCGTAATCGTTGGAATCTGGGTAAACCATTTTCCGTATTTCATCTTCATATACGCACTCATGTGCTGAGGGGGAGTTGTATTATGAGCCATCAGATCCCATGGGCCAACAGGAGTTATACTCTGATCTTCATATCGGTATAAATCCGGAGCACCCAAAGAATGAAACATTTCATGGCAGAGCACACTAACACCAAGTGTCTCCGAAAGCTGAAAATTAAAATCATAAACCTGTAAGCCTCCGATCGTAACCGTATATAGATATAAAACCCACCGGTGCGGCCACAGCAGATCACTCCAGCCATCCGTCTGACCCTGGATGATATAACAGATATTATCGATCTTTCCGTCATTATCATGATCGTAATCCACCCCACTTGCTGTGACCTCGGCATTCACATAAATAGCGGCATTCTTCAGCAAAGTCATTTCTCGTTCAACATATTCATTATCTGTTCGATAGCCCTCAGCGTTCGACGCGCTGTATGGTTGATAATACCGTCTCGAATGACTGTCCTGATAGCTGACGATGGTAGTTCCACCTGCTTTGGGGTAAAAAGTAGTGTTGATGTTAAGCTGAGACTTTGAAACCTCCTTGAAATATTCTGTCATGGAAACCGATCCGGTTCCGTTAAAAGCGCTGGAATATTTGGTCAGGGATTCGGAATATTCATTCTGGTTGCTGAACCTGACGAAAATAACCAGGTTGTTATAGTTTCCGGTATTGGTATAGCTACGGGCTGATTTTAAGTTTGGATCCTTAAACCGGGTTGAAAAATTCTCCCGGTATTTCTCTGTTGAGATATTCAGGCTTGGCGTGAGACCCGATGCTGCAGGATCATGGATTCCCGGGAGCCAGGCGGTTGGAACCAGGTCCGGGCCAACCCTGTCAGCATAAACAAAATAACCGGTTTCACGGTTCATCACAATTGTATACCCTTTGGAATCGTGAAGCCAATGGTAATATTCATCACCCGAGGCAAAACAATTAAGGACTGCTCCATCTGGCTGGGTCAATTTCTGAGGAACATACTCCAGGTATGCGGCTGGCAGGCTTCCGGCAAACCCCAGAAGCACCAGCAGATATAAATATCGGATGGTTTTCATGGTGATTAAACATGATTTGACACTTAAAGTTAATTAATATTTTTTGTTATTCAATTAACAATCAGATATAAAGATGGTCGGGCGTTTGACTTTTATGCTGAAATGGATACACGCTTTTACAGCACAAAAGTTTGTTCAGGGTTTACTACTTTTATCAAGCCAATGAAAATTGTAACCGACGATAAGATCCCCTTTCTCAAGGGAGTGTTTGAACCTCATGCTGAGGTACTTTACCTGCCGGGAGGAGAAATCACCAGCGAGCATCTCCGGGATGCAGATTGCCTGCTGGTGCGTACCCGAACCCGGTGTGACCGGAATTTGCTGGAAGGCACCGGCGTGAAGTTTATCGGGACAGCCACCATCGGTTATGACCATATCGATACCCGGTGGGCTGAGAGTAACGGGATCGCCTGGACCAATGCACCCGGTTGTAATTCCGGATCTGTTGCACAATATATCAACGCGGCTCTCCACGAAATAGCCCACCGCAAAAACTTTCAGCTCAAGGATAAAACACTGGGAATCATAGGAGTTGGTCATGTAGGCAAAAAAGTTGAAGGGATATCCCGTGAACTGGGAATGAAAATTTTCCTGAATGATCCACCGAGAGAAAGGTCCGAGGGTGGTGCAGGATTTTCTGATCTTACCACCCTGCTGGGAAATTCCGATATCATTTCCATCCATGTTCCGCTTAACCGTGAGGGGAAGGATAAAACCATAAACCTGGTTGACCGGTCATTTCTTGAAGCATTAAAACCCGGTGCCATATTGATCAACACTTCGCGGGGAGAAGTCGTTAACGAAACTGAAATTATAAGCGAATTAACAGGATTGGGTGAGTCTGGCCGATTAGGTGCTTTGATACTGGATGTATGGCAAAATGAGCCCTTTATCAACCGGACACTCCTTGATCTGACTGCTATTGCAACACCACATATTGCGGGATATTCAGTTGATGGCAAATACAATGCAACCAGGATGATCGTGGAAGCGGTAAGAAAATACTTTAACCTGGACATGGATCCGTTCCCACCCCTTATGAAGGATGGGATAGCAGTGAGGAATGACGAACCTGCAGCGGCTTACAATATCAACGAAGATGACCACCGGCTCCGTGAATCACCGGAAACATTTGAACAACAACGGAATAACTATCCAAAGCGTTGGGAATTCAGCAACAATATCTGAAACAAAACACACAATTATATGAACTCACTCAGTAATATCGGTCTGATCGGACTCGCCGTGATGGGCGAAAATCTGGTTTTAAACATGGCAAACCATGGCTTCAGGGTCAGTGTATTTAACCGCACACCTGAGCGGGTCGATAAATTCCTGGCTGGCGGAGCCAAAGGCAAATCCATTTACGGGTATCATGAACTTAAGGAATTCGTTCAGTCGCTGGAACGTCCAAGAAAAGTAATGTTGATGGTGAAGGCCGGGAAACCGGTTGACGACCTGATTGACCAGTTGATACCGCTTCTTGAGCCTGGCGATGTAATCATCGATGGCGGCAACAGCCACTATCCCGATACCGGAAGGCGCACCGCCTATATCGAAAGCAAGGGACTATTATTCATCGGCACGGGGGTTTCCGGCGGTGAGGAGGGTGCACTGAAGGGCCCATCCATCATGCCGGGAGGATCAAAAGCCGCGTGGCCGCTGGTTAAACCGCTGTTCCAGGCTATCGCCGCAAAAGTGGAGGGTGGAATACCCTGCTGTGAATGGGTGGGTGAAAACGGTGCCGGCCATTTTGTAAAAATGGTTCATAACGGGATCGAATATGGAGATATGCAGCTGATTTGCGAAGTCTACCAGATCATGAAGGACCGTCTGGGAATGACTCCTGATGAGATGTCGGAAGTTTTTGCCGGATGGAACAAAGGGGAACTCGATAGCTATCTGATTGAAATTACAGCAGATATCCTGAAATTCAAAGATCAGGATGGCCAGCCCCTTGTCAACTTCATCCTAGATGCGGCCGGTCAGAAAGGTACCGGACAATGGACCGGCAAGGCAGCACTCGAGCTGGGAGTTCCGCTCACCCTGATCACCGAATCGGTTTTCGCCAGAAGTCTTTCCGCCATGAAGGAGGAAAGGGTGAAAGCAGCAGGATTGTTTAAGGGGACAGCAGTAAAAAATAAGGACCTGGATAAGAAAGCCTTTATTACCGATCTGAAGAATGCATTATATGCTGCCAAGATTATCTCTTATGCTCAGGGGTATATGCTGATGCAGGCAGCTGCCCGGGAATACGGGTGGAACCTGAATTATGGCGGGATCGCGCTGATGTGGCGGGGTGGATGCATCATCCGGTCGGCCTTTTTAGGCAAGATTAAAGAGGCCTACGAAAGGAATCCTGACCTGCCCAACCTTTTATTGGATCCTTTTTTCAGGGAGGTGATAGAATCGGCACAGGAATCCTGGCGAAAAGTAGTGGCCGATGCCGTGCTGAGCGGAATCCCGGTTCCAACACTCGCCGCCGCACTGTCATTTTTCGACGGATATCGCAGCGAAAGGCTTCCGGCCAATCTTTTGCAGGCCCAGCGGGACTATTTCGGCGCCCATACCTATGAGCGGACCGATCGGCCACGGGGCCAATTCTTTCATACACAATGGTATTAAAGTAAAATTATGAAACCATTTTTAGACTCCGGGTTCCTTCTCACCAATAAAACGGCTGAGGTCCTGTTTTTCGATCATGCGGCAAAAATGCCCATCATTGATTACCATTCTCACCTGAATCCGAGGATGATTGCTGAAAACCACCAGTTTGAAAATCTAACCCAGGCCTGGTTGTCCGGTGATCACTATAAATGGCGGGCGATGAGGGCTAATGGTATACCGGAACAATTCATTACCGGTAATGCCACCGATTATGAGAAATTTGAAAAATGGGCGGAAACTGTTCCATATACGCTGGGGAATCCCTTGTATCACTGGACCCACCTCGAACTCCAACGCTATTTCGGAATAACCAGCCAGCTTTCGCCCGCCAGCTGCCGGTCCATTTACGAATCAGTATCGCTACAGCTCCGCAATTCGGATTTTTCGGTCAGGTCGCTTCTCGAAAAGATGAATGTTAAGGTGGTCTGCACAACAGATGATCCTTTGGATTCACTGGATTATCACCGCAAACTGGATGAATCCGGATGGAAGATCAGGGTATTGCCAACCTGGAGACCCGACAAGGTGCTGGCATTTGACCAGCATGAAACCTGGAACCGATACATCGATACCCTGGCCGAAATCACCGGTATTGCCATCAACCACTATATCGATCTCATCGAGGCCCTTCACATCCGGCACGATTATTTCCATGAACACGGCTGTCGTCTTTCGGACCATGGATTGGAAACTTTTCCTTCCGAAGAATTTACCACTTCAGATATTCATGGCATTTTTCATTCGCTCAGGAACAAGGGCGATGGGATCAGTACCCTGCAGTCTCAACAGCTCTCCAACGCTTTGCTACTCGCTTTGGCACGTCTTGATGCCTCGAAAGGATGGGTTCAGCAATTTCATCTGGGCGCTTTGCGGAGTACCAATTCAAAGGGATTGAGGGAACTCGGACCCGATACCGGTTTCGACTCCATCAGCGACCTGCCTTTAGCCAAACCGATGGCCCGTTTTCTGGATCATCTTGAATCAGAAGGCAATCTGGCAAAAACTATTCTGTATAACCTTAATCCGGCATTCAATGAAGTTCTGGCTTCCATGACCGGGAATTTTCAGGACGGATCCATACCCGGTAAAATGCAATGGGGGTCAGCCTGGTGGTTCCTTGATCAGAAAGATGGCATGGAAGCTCAAATCAAAAC
Organism: uncultured Bacteroidota bacterium; assembly: GCA_942493265.1. GTDB lineage: Bacteria > Bacteroidota > Bacteroidia > Bacteroidales > UBA12481 > UBA12481. The sequence goes on along the minus strand of OW818688.1, from coordinate 2,805,928 downwards.
GCTCTCAAATTTCGGTATCCTGAGCCGGTTTGTCGGCATGCTGACCGACTCCCGCAGCTTCCTCTCCTACCCGCGTCATGAATATTTCAGGCGCATACTCTGCAACTTCATCGGTGAATCCGTGGAACGCGGAGAATGGCCAGATGACAAGCCCTGGCTCGGAACTATGGTTGAAAATATATGCTATCGGAATGCCCGTGATTATTTTGATTTCTGATGCAAACGGATAAATATTCATTTGGCACCGGCGACAGGTTTGGCCGTGAAGGAAAGGCTCAGTTGCGGGCAATTGAGGAAATTAACCGGCTGGGTTTTCCTGTGGTGCCGGTTTGGAATAAATCAAACCGTGAACATGAATTGACCGGCAGCACTCCGGAATCCGTGAGGCAGGAAGCGGACGAAGCCGTAAAAGCCAACGGCTGGACCGGCAATTATTATGTGGATGCCGATCATATCACACTGGAAAATGTAGATAAATTTCTGACTTCCAGCGATTTTTACACCATAGATGTTGCGCGCTATATCGGTAAACCAGCCGATTCAAAACTTAAGTCAGATTTCCTGAGACGGTATGCCAAGCCAAACCTGCCTGATTTTGCAGCCAGGGGAACAGACTTTGACCTCAACAGGTTCGCTGATATGTACCTTTCTGCTATCATGGAAGTAAAGCAGGTGTACGATTATATCCTGTCGAAGAAATCTGATGGATTCATTACGGAAATATCGATGGATGAGGTAGCTACAGCACAAAGTCCGCTGGATCTCTTTTATATTCTGATGGAGCTGAAGCATCTGGATATCGAACCGCACACAATCGCCCCTAAATTCACAGGACTATTCCCAAAAGGAGTTGATTATGAAGGTGACACAGAACTTTTTGCAGAGGAATTCGAACTAGATGTCCGGATTTTGAAAGCCGCTGCTAATCAGTTGGATTTTCAACAGGCAATCAGGCTGAGCATTCATTCCGGCTCCGATAAATTCTCCATTTATCCGTTCATACGCGATCTCCTTTCAAAACATGATGCCGGCATACATGTCAAAACCGCCGGCACCACCTGGCTCGAGGAGGTCATCGGTCTGGCACGCGGAGGAGGCGACGGACTGAGGATTGCCAAAGAGGTTTACCTTCAGGCAATCAATCGCTTTGATGAATTTTCCGCTCCATACCTTTCGGTCCTTCACCTCGATCCCGAAAAACTGCCACCGGTCAAGGATGTTCTCACCTGGAGTTCATCACATTTTGCGAATACCCTGATCCATGACCAAAATTGCAGGGATTACAACCCGAACTTCAGACAGCTGATTCACATTGCCTATAAAGCAGCCGCGGAAATGGGCACTGAATTTATGGATGCACTTGACTATTACCGGGATCCGATCGAAGAGCAGGTATACACTAATCTGATCGACAGGCATTTGCGTCGCCTATTCTGCTAACAGCTCAAAACCGGATTCCAGGTACTGAGCAGAACTCGTACCCACCATAACCCGAAAAAACCCGGGTTCGGCGCCAAATGTCATGTCGGCTCTGTAAAACCGAAGGTCTTCTGCTGAAATATTGAATCTGACCTCACGGAATTCTCCCGGCTGCAACATCAGTTTTGTAAATCCTTTCAGCTCTTTAACCGGACGGGTAACACTTCCGACCAGATCCCTGACATATAATTGCACAACTTCCTCACCTGCCACGGATCCCGAATTGGTGACCTTCACCGTTACAGCAAGCGTATCCGACAAACTGATCTGATCAGCGTCCAGCTTCAGATCTGAATAGTTAAAGGTGGTGTAGCTCAGCCCAAAACCGAACGGAAATAAAGGTTCATTTGGAATATCCAGGTACTTGCTGGTGTATTTGTTAGCCGGATCGATTGGTCGTCCGGTGTTTTTCATTGCATAATAAACCGGGATCTGTCCTTCATTCTGAGGGAAGCTCATGGTAAGCTTACCTGAAGGATTATACTTGCCGGTCAATACATTTGCGATTGCCTCGCCGGCACAGGTCCCCAGATGTGAAGTGTTTAAAATTGCGGGCACCCGTTCAGCCATCCAGGGAATAACCAGCGGTCTGCCTGCCATCAGCAGCACCACCACAGGCTTTCCGGCAGCCACAATTTTTTCAAGCAACTCCTGCTGAACTCCGGGCAGCCCGATATTTGAGCGGCTCGCAGCTTCGCCGTTCTGTGTGTAATTTTCCCCGATAGCCATGATGACCAGATCGGAACCGCTGGCTGCCCTGACGGCCTCTGAAAATCCGGTACGGTCGTCCCCAGAGGTTGCACATCCTGCTGCATAAACGATCTGACTTTCAGGAAGGGCTTTTTTTAGCCCCGCCAATACGGTAATCACCCTTCCTTCATCACCTGCGGCATGCCAGGTACCCAGCATATCCACCCGGTTATCGGCCAGCGGACCGATCAGTGCAATTTTATGCATCCCCGCAGCAACCGGCAGCAGGGGTTGTCCGTTAACATGTTCATTTTTCATCAGTACGATTGATTTCTGCCCGATATCAAGTGAATGGGCCATCATTTCATCCGATAAAATATTCTCCTTCTCCCGTTTGGCATCCAGGTACCGGTAAGGATCATCAAATAATCCCAGATCGTATTTCAGATTTAGAACTCTTATAACAGCCTGATCTATAATATTTTCAGGTATCTTTTCTTCTTTGACTAACTGAGCAAGGTAATTCTGATATACTGCTCCCTGCATATCCATATCCACACCAGCCAAAAGTGCCTGTTCACCCGCCTGCTTTTCATCCGCAGCCGTACCATGCTTAACCATTTCATTGATTGATGTATAGTCAGTTACCACTAACCCTTTAAATCCCCACTCTTTCCGAAGTACCTGATCGAGCAGAAACCGGGAGCCTGTTGCGGGAGTTCCGAAAATCTCATTGAATGATGACATCACCGTAACGGCGCCAGCTTTTACCGCGGCCTCATAGGGAGGAAGGTATACCTCGCGCAGAATGCGTTCTGACAGGTCAACTGTACCATAATCCCGTCCCCCTTCAGCACCTCCGTATGCGGCGAAATGTTTTACACAAGCTGCGAGGGTAAAAGGATCCGACAGGTTCTCGCCCTGAAAACCGCGGGTACGGGCAGCCGCAATAAGGCCACCGAGATACGGATCCTCGCCTGCCCCTTCAGCAACCCGGCCCCAACGCGGATCACGGGATATGTCGACCATGGGAGCAAAGGTCCAGTTGAGACCGGCCGATGCGGCTTCCCTGGCAGCGAGTCTGGCAGATTTTTCAATAGCTGCAAGATCCCATGAGCAGGACTCCGCCAGTGGAATCGGGTAAATGGTTTTATATCCGTGGATCACATCATAACCAAATAACAACGGGATTTTAAGACGAGTTTGTTCAACGGCCATCTTCTGGAGTTCCCTGTTATAGGCAACTGTATGGGCATTAAACAAATTTCCGCAACGGCCTTCAAGCAGATCTTTGCGGTAATTGGCGTTTAATACCGGTCCTGTCTGATCCCAACCGCTGGTATATAGGGTCATCTGACCGATTTTCTCTTCCAGTGTCATTTTTGACAGCAGCGATTGAACAAACTTATCACGCGCCTGGCCCGTCTCAGCTCTTCTGATACAGGAAATTAAGGGCAGACCGAAAAATAAAACAAACACACTAATCCTGAGCAGGTTAGTTTTCATGTCATTCAATTTAATAGGTAAAACCCAATTTCGTTAATCCGGATCTGACCTCAGGGGTTTTCATAAACAAACTCCAGAGCAAACCGGAACGGTAATTTTCAATCATCACCACAATCGGACCTTCGTCGATGGCGATATAGGAATTGCCCCACCAAGCGGAGCTTACATTGAAGGCATCGTAAAAACCGTATGGCCCCCAAAGCTTATCGCCCAGCCGGTAATAAAAGTGCCTGATGGCCCTCATGGATTGTTCAGGGGTATAGGGCAGTGATGAGATAGCCGCAGTGGGGGTGATTACGCCCAGGTCATTGGTTGGGGAATGAGCACTGTAACCGGTTTGATTATCACTTGCCGTAAGTCCCCAACAATCTGCACTATAGCCAATATAGTTTTTAGGATTGGCCATACAATAGCTCATATTGATAAGCGACTGATTCACATTCTGAGTCCAGTAAGCGGCATAATCATCCTCAAGGTTCCGCGGATCCAGTCCGAGAAAACTGTAATGGGTGAAAAACAGGGGTCCGCCAAAATCCTGACCCAGTGGTAGTATGATTCCGAAATAGGGCTTGCCATTCCGGATCGAACCGCTGCCTGCATATCCTTTATGATACGCCGAAGCCGGGATTCCGTGTGTCGGCGATGAGGTGGCCAGCACATAGGTGATCATTGTTTCATTATATCCCCTGATCCGGTAATTCATATTGAAAAAATTGGTTGGTGACCAGTGCCAGTATAAAAAATCCTCCCCTCTTGAATACCAGTCCCATTCAACGGTTTCCCAAAGACCGGTTATCCTTGATTTCAGAATTCCTTCCGGTGCTGCATTTTCATCGAGATATTCCCGCATGGCCAGCAAACCCTGTATCATGAATGAAGTTTCAACAATATCACCTCCATTATCAAGTGTACTGAAAGGAACGGTTTTACCGGTTGCACCGTTGAGCCAGTGTGGCCATGCGCCGTGAAACCGGTCGCAGGTTTCCAGAAAAGTGAGGATCTTGCCCAGCCGGTCCAATCCATCGGTCCTGGTTATATATCCCCGATCCATTGCAGCAATCAGCGTCATAACTCCAAAGCCTGATCCTCCGATTGTTACAATATCACCCGAGGTGTTGCGTTCACGGGCCAATCCGCAGGCTGGGTGGCCGAATTCCCAGAAATAACGAAAAGTTTGCCTTTGTACAAGATCAAGAAGTTCATCATCCGGGATTCTGGGAAATTTATCTGTTGAATCGAGCGCTGTATAAAATGAATTGGTAAAACCATCAAAAGAATAGCCGTCGCGCGATTTCAGATTCGATGAAATATTGAAAAAATAACGGGTATAACCATTCAGGGGATCTGCATTATCGAATGTCACCGTCTTATTATCTGCTGACAAAACAGGATTCAGGGATGCCCCTCCGGAGAGTGTGAAAAATGATTGATAATCAGCCGGGCTTAAAGGTTCCGAAAACTCCGCTATTAATCGAACATTCTCTAAATTGATGTTTATAAGCGGTTTAGTTGTTTTAAATGACACTCCGTTCAGGTAAATCGCAGTCAGGATAAGTTTTCCTTGTGCCACGGTCATTGTGTATACAAAACCAGGAAATGTTTCTCCTGAGGCCCCTTTTATACCGGCACCAATGGTAAGGTCGTATGTTGCAGCATAATCCAGATTAGCATCAGGATTAAGTGTAACAACCATAAGGTCATCCGAATAGGTGAATTCACAACTGGCTCGGTCGCCTGACTTGCTGATCAGGGTAATTGCCTTTCGGGTGGTTGTGGTATCCAATGCGCTGCTGAATTCAATGCTGATATCTGTATCAGCAGGAATATTGAGATTGGGAGCATCGGTTGCAAGAGTAATACTACCGGACTTAACCCCTACCAGTTGCAGGGTACCATGGTTAACCGGTTCTGGTTTGCAGGAATGCAGAATAGCTAAAAAACCCGCAGCCATGGAAAGAATAATAAATAGCTTTTTCAAATCAGTAAGAAACAGAGTGTGATAGATGATCTACTTTTCAGATGCGTACATCAGCTGGATTTCATCTTCAGTCAGGCTTTTGTGAAAGATCCTGATATCGTCGAGCTGACCTTTAAAGTGGTCGGAGGTTGTATAGTCATAACCGTAACGAGGATCGGTATCATAAAAGGTTCCCGCCCTTGATTGGATAAAACCAAATGCCAGGTGGCTGTCAGTTACGGGTGCACTTCCATTATATCTCAATCCGGTGATTGATTTACGGACATTACCGTCGGTCCAAAGGTTGAAATTGACAATCTTCATCTTTTCACCGTTGATATAGAGGGTTGCACGCCGGGTTGAAGGCTCAAACTTATAAACTACATGGGTCCACTTATCTTTTAAAAGACCGGGGAGTCCACCTGAACTCCTGAGATCCTTGCAGAATTCCCACCCCTGCCATCCACCATGATCCCTGTCCTTACCATCGCCGGAAAACCAAAGGTCCTCGGATACTGCATTCATACCTCCGATATCATAGCTTGCCACAAAATTACAGGAGCTGAAATCAGCCGAAATTTCAAATTCGAATCCGAAGAATGCACCTAAACCCATAACAAAATAACCGGCGGGATTTCCATTTTCATTAACATGGCCTGCGGAATTGGTTTTAACCCAGAAACTAATGGCAAATTGCTCTGATTTCATAAGAGTATCACCATTTGGGATTTCGATGATACTGGTGGTTCCGTTGAAATTGGCCGATTTTCCGGCTTCATCGTTACGGGAATCAACATAGGTGATATCAAAAACGCCATAGGTGGTAGGATGAAAGGTACCAACCTGGTCCTTTGCATTATTTTCAAAATTCCAGTAAGCTATCATCCCGTTGGGGACAAAAGTTCCCAGTGTTTGGAAAGTGCGGGTAACTTCAGTTAATTCCAGTCCGTCGGATGATTTGATATCCGCCTTGAAGGTGATTTTATACAAGGCTCCGTAGCTGAGAGCCTCTTTGGGAGTTATGGTTATCGCGTTGCCGCTGGAGCTGATATTTACAGAAACGACCGTATTGTCATAATCCTGAACCAGCAGAATATTTGCAGGATCTACGGTGGATGAGTCAACATTGTAATTAAAAATGGCAATCAATACGGGTTCAACAGATACATCCGGTGCCATGGTTGAATCTGTGATGGAAATTTTCCCGATATTCAGGGAAGTCAGGCTAAACCCGGATGGTTCCTTTTTACAGCCACCCGGAACGAGTGCCAACATTACGGTTACAATAACCAGTACTACTGAAAGTTTTATGTTTTTCATATCCTTCGATCCACCCGTCAAAAATTAAAGAAAGGGAAGGAATCGGACTCATCCGGATCCTCCCCTTGAATTAAACCAGATTCATCTTACTTCTCCGAATTATACATTAAAAGTATTTCGGTTGGAGTAAGAGCTTTATGGAAGATCCTTACGTCATCGAGCTGTCCCTGAAAGTGGTTGGCGCCAGGAAATGTATAGCCACCCCAGGCTTCAGTGTCCCAAAGGGTACCTGCCCTTGACTGTACAAAACCGAATGCCAGTTCATTAACGACTTCCGGAGCCACACCTGCATATTTCAGTCCCACAATACCGGCTTCCTTGGTTGCAACTCCTGCATCATCAGTCCAGAGAGTATGATCCTGTTTAACAACCAGGTCACCATTCAGGAACATCATCCTTTGTTTGGTGGTGCTGTTGTAAACATAAGTCAGATGGAACCATTTTGCTTTGAGGAGGTCAGGCAATGCAGCATTTTCCTTGTTAAAGACTGTTCCTTTCCATCCGCCATTATCCTTGGTTTTTCCATCTCCGTTATAAGGCAGATCGCCGCCCGTTCCGCTTGTTCCATCGCCATAATCAAACTGTACCGGCATTTTGAAACCATTGAAACCTCCGTATAGTTCAAATTGAAATCCATAATAAGCTCCGAGGCCAATAATGAAATGACCTTTACCGGAATCTACTGCCTTTGCCCAGAAACTAAGGGTAAAGTCGTGCGTATTCATGAGCTGGTCACCGTTAGGAACCTCAATGATACTGGTGGTTCCGTCAAATGTTGCTGCCTTGCCGGCCGCGCTGTTACGCGAAGCGGTATATGTAATGTTGACGATTGCAGAAGCAGGAGGATCAAAGGAACCCACCTGGTCATTTGCATTATCCTCAAAATTCCAGTAAGCAACTGAACCTGCAGGAACAAAAGTTCCAATTGTAGTAAAACTGCGTGTTACAGCAGTCAGGGCCAATGCTCCGGTGGATTTCAGTCCAGCTGAAAGAGTTAGTTTATACAAGGTACCGTTACCCAGTTCTTCAACCGGAGTAATGGTCACCGTGTTGCCGGTAGCAGTAACAGTTACAGCAATCACAGCCTTGTCATATTCCTGGACGAGTGAAACATTTGCCGGAATTGCTGTTGCTGCATCAACATCGGTATTGAAGGTAGCTACCATTACAGGCATTACCGGCACAACATTCGATGGAGTTGCCGCATTCAGGTCGATTGTTCCTGTTACCATTGCAGTCAGGGTAAAGTCCGTCGGATCTTTTTTGCAACTGCTCACCACCACAGTAAACATTGCTGTTACCAGGATTACACTCAGAAAAACATTCCTTCTTTTCATAATTGGTTAATTGAATTGTTTGATTAATTGATTGTTAAGTTAATTCCAATTCGGATTTTGCTCCAGGATCCCCTGGGAAATATCGATTTCTGTTTGAGGAATCGGAAAAAGTTCATGTTTGCCGGACACAAAACCCAGCGGACCAAAAACAGCCCCTGCTTTAGATGTCCTTACCAGGTCCCAGAAACGGAGTCCCTCCAGCGCAAGTTCATGGCGTCGTTCATTTAAAATGATATTACGAAGATTTTCCTTCCCCGTTTCGGTTATATCCGGGAGAATTGCCGGATTTCCCTCCCGAGCACGGGCACGGACCTTGTTCAGATAAATCAGCGCATCGCCCGGCTTATTATTTTCATTTAAAGCCTCGGCAGCCATCAGTAATACATCAGAATACCTGATTAACCTGCGGTTATGTCCCCACTGTGTAATCGTGCTGGTTCCGGGGATCCATACTTTCTGATTATAACATTCCCGCTCCGTTATCTTGCCATTTTCATCGTATTCAACATCCGTGGTAGTACCATCACCCATAATTAAAATCCCGTCGAGGGTTTCACCCAGGTCAATGATTGTTGCTGCCAGCCTTGGATCCCCTGGTTCAAATGAATTCCGGAGATCTTCAGATGGCCGGTTAAATCCCCAGCCCCGGTTTGGTGTTCCCCTGACTCCCTGCGTATTAGCATATTGATTACCAAAAATTCCTTCATTTTCCATGGCCCCCACTTCAAAAACGGATTCTATTCCATGTTCCCCGTTTTTACCATTAGCATCAGCAAAAACAGGCTCAAGGTCATATTCGGCCGACAGGATCACTTCAAGCGCATATTGCTCCGCACCGGCAAAATCATTCTGAAACAGGGCTACCCTGGCCCTTAAAGCTTTGGCGGCACCTTTTGTGGCAAGGCCCCGATCTCCTGCTGCCTGTGCACTTCTTTCGGGAAGATTGGTGATGGCGTATCCAAGATCATTGATAATCAATTGGTATACTTCTTCTTTGGTAGACTTTGCCAGCTTCAGCGGCGGAGTCACCGTTGTTACCAGCGGAACGCCTCCCCAGGCTCGGACCAGATCAAAATAATATAAAGCCCTCAGGAATTTCGCCTCTGCAATACATTGAGCCTTAAGCAATTCATCCATTGGTACATCCGGAAGCTTCTCAATAACCACATTGGCACGTTTGACTCCCTCATACAGGGTGCTCCACCACCGGTTTAACCCGTCGCCCGTAACCGAGAATTTATAATTGTCGTAGGGGCCGATTGTCGTCAGCTGATCATTCGGATTGCTGCCCTTGTGCGAGTCGTCCGACATGATATCGAGAATCGGGTATCCGCCTGAATGGTATGACCAATCCCTGATGCTTGAATAAACCGCATTGGTTGCCAGCAATGCATCTGAAGCGGTACTTGGAAAGCTCTCCTGGGTAAGTTCGCCCTGAGGATCTTTCTGGAGAAAATCTTCACATCCTGCCAATGGAAGGATAAGCAGGACGGATGCTATCGAAATTTTTATCAGTGCTTTCATCTTGCTTAAAATGTTAAATTGAGACCAATGGAATAAACTGCCGTAACCGGATAGGTGCCCTGATCAATACCGTTTGACAACACATCGTAGCTTCCGATTTCGGGTGTATAACCCGTAAACCGGGTTAAGGAATAAACATTGGTGCCTTTCAGATAAACTCTGAGTTCAGCCAGCTTAAACTGCCTGGCAAAAGATTCCGGTACACGGTATGCCAGGGTAAGATTACGAAGCCGCAGAAACGAACCATCCTGCAGAAACTGGTCAGAAACCGAATAATTATATCCGCCAAATGAAGATCTTGGCTCAGTATAGCTGGTACCTTCCCCGGTCCAACGGTCAAAAACATGTTGCTCAAAATTATAGGGATCAGGACGAACAACCTCTTTCCCGTTGAATATTTTGTTTCCCACCTGGCCCTGGAAATCAGCTGATAATTCAAATCCCCTGAACCCCAGTTCGAAATTGAAACCGTAAATAAATTTCGGGATTGGCGAACCGAGATAAGTGCGGTCGTCACTGTTGAGTTTGCCATCCTTGTTGATATCCACAAAGCGAAGGTCTCCTACTTCCGCCTGTGTGGAATGAGGATAGGCATCGAGCTCTGCCTGGTTTTGAAACACACCATCAGTGACATATCCAAAAAAAGCACCGATCGGGAGTCCAACCCGGCTTTGAGTTACCGTTTGCCCATTACCCAAAGTACCTCCTATGAGCAGGGAATCCACTCCGCTGGCTCCGCCGATGGACAGCACTTCATTATATACAGTTGACCCTAAAATACCTGCACCATAAGTAAATTCACCAAACTGATCTCTCCAGTTCAGGCTCAGCTCAAACCCCCGGTTTAATACCGAGCCGGCATTATACCTGATTTTTTGGCCCAAACCGTTCCCCATATGGCCCGGTGTAGAAAGTTCAACAAGAATATCGTCGGTTACGCGGTTATAGAAATCGAATTCTCCGGTGAGTTTATTTTTGAGCAACCCGAATTCCAGTCCGATATCCGTTTGGGTTGTGCTTTCCCATTTCAGATCGGGATTTCCGCTCTTGCCATAAGATGCCGCAGCGATAGCATCATCGGGATCGCCGATTATGGCAACAACCGACTGTACCCTTGCAAACCGGTCATAATAACTGATTTTCTCATTCCCGATCATTCCCCAGCTGGCCCTGACTTTCAGGGTGGTGAACAAGGGCAGTTTCTGCATAAACTCCTCGCGCCCGATATTCCATCCGGCAGCCAGCGACGGGAAATTGGAGTAGCGGTTCTCTTTGGCAAATTTCGATGATCCGTCGCGCCGGAATGTTGCAGTAAACATATATTTGTCGAGTAGCGTGTAATTAGCCCGGAACAGATAGGAAATCATGGAATAATACTGATTGGCATCCACGCCGTTGGATATAGACTGAATGGTATTTACATTGTTCGACGGATCATAAACATACGGAGGTCCGATGTACCAGAAATCTGAGCCGTCGCGGAGAACATTTTCCCCCGATAAGCCAAGATATTCTGATTTCGTTTCCTGCATGGTATATCCTGCAACTGCATTAATCCTATGAATGCCAAATGATTTGGTATAGTTCAGGGTATTCTCCCACAACCAGCTCAAATTCTCGGAATTACCCTTATAGATATCGCTCAGCACGTTCTGCTGCTGCGTGGCTGTTCCATCAGGGTTGTAAACCGTGAAGGCCGGAGTAAAACTTTTCGACTTGCCAAAAGCAGCATCGATCCCATAGCTGGACCTCAGGGTAAAGCCATCGAGAAAGGTGTATTCTCCATAAATATTACCCACACCCCGAACCCCTGATCCATAATTATTCGAATATTCAAGGTCGGCCAGCGGATTCCCCACATTGTAAACCACCCCGTAGGTTTTATCAGCATAATATGGCTCCAGCAAAGGCTGGGCGCGGTATACCGAATAGGTTACGTTGGGGGCATTCTGCTGTTGATAGGGAGCGAGTGTGAAATTATTTCCAAACTTGATATGATCGGTCAGATAATAGGCATTATTGATTTTAACCGTATAACGCTTATAGCTTGATTTATCAATGATCCCATCCTGCTGATACAGTCCGAAGCTCACATAATACTCTGTTTTGGCAGTGGTTCCGGCAATGGAAAACTGGCTGTTGTGCATGGGAGCCGGATGAAAGACGAGATCCTGCCAATCGGTATCCGGTACCGCGTCCACATTATTATAGGAACCCGGAACGATCTCATTTGTGATAATGGCAAACTCACGGCCATTCAGCAAATCGATCTTTTTTGCCAGGTTTTGAATCCCATATTCGGAGGAAAAACTAAAAACCGGCTTATCCGATCCTTTAATACCGGTTTTGGTGGTGACCATGATCACCCCGTTAGCACCCCTGGATCCATAAATAGCGGTTGCGGATGCATCCTTTAACACTTCCATTGAAGCTATATCCCCGGAATTCAGGAAGGAGATATTATCCAGGATTACCCCGTCAACCACATAGATCGGAGATGAATTATTAAAGGTCCCGACTCCCCTGATCCTTACCACGGGAGTCGCTCCCGGAGCTCCGGAGGTACTGGTAACCTGAACGCCCGAAACCTTGCCCTGCAGGTTCTGCTCCGGGTTGATGGAGGTAACCTTAACCAGGTCCTTTGCCTTTACGGAACTGATTGATCCGGTGAGATCGCTTTTCCTGACGGTACCGTATCCGATTACAACCACCTCTTCCAGTGAAGCACTCTGCACCTGAAGAATTACGTTGATCAAAGTTTTGGTACCAATTTCTACATCCTGAGTTTCATATCCGACAAATGAAAAGCTCAGAATTGCATCGCCCGGCTGGATTCCGATTGAATAATCTCCATTCAGGCCGGTGATCACACCTCGGTCGGTTCCTTTAACAGCAACTGTTGCTCCCGGAAGAGTTTCTCCCGTATCCAAGCCGGTAACCCGGCCGGTTATCATCCTGGTCTGCGAAAACACCAGCGAGTTTCCTGCCATGATCAGGATCAGGAGGATAATAATTTTAAGATAATTGCTTTTCATATTCAGGTTTTAAATCAAAGATCAGAGTTTGTCAGGAGTGGTTTTATCGAGCCACCCACCGGTAAATCCGGCTTTCGTCAGGCCGTTCACGATATAAGGGTTCTTTTTTAACGTATTCCAGATCAAGCCGGTTTCATAATTTTCCAGTTGTATCAGAATGGGCCCCTGATCGATTCCGAGATAATCAACATCGAACCAACCATCAGGTTGCATCGGATCAAACGTATAGGTAGGATTAAATGCATCCTTGAAACCATATTGCTGATAAAGCCGGGCGCCATACTTCTTCTTCATGCTGTGCAATGCGTTCAGGCAGACTTCCGGTTCAAAGGGGATCGAACCGCCGGCAGCCGACGGCACGATGGTTCCGTCATCGTTTATATATATGGCACTGGCTCCCCTGGCGGTGTAGGTGGCAAAGCTGACTTGCCGGCCATTGACGGTGCGTGTTTCATTCGCGGGACCGTCGGATGCTGTCAGACCCCAGATATCGGCCGAATAATCCGTAAAACCCTTTGGATTCTCAATACAATAAGCACGATTGGAAAGGGTGGCCCTGCGTGAATTTTCAAAATAATCGATTCCCCTTGCTTTCATATAATTATCGGAAATCCCACTGAAATCGATAAACATCTGAGAATATTGATGGCCGAAAAGCGGACTGAAGTTCAGGTGTTCAAATCCGAGGTAGCTCTCCCATTTATAGGTTTCACACCAGGTTTCCCAGGCTTGAGGTGGAATTCCGTGTGTTGGCGACCCCATGGCCATGATGAGCAGGATCATGGCTTCATTGTATCCGTTCCACGTTGATGGAATAAAACCTTTTTCAGGGTGCCAGCCCATCGACATGCTTTCCTGCCCGTTCATAGCCCAGTCCCATTCAACTCTCAGAAACAGCGAATCGGCCAGGGCCCGTATTCTTTTCTCATTTGGATTATCCTGATCGAAGTAAGACTGACAGGTCAGAATGCCGGCCATAAGCAGGCCGGTATCAATGGTTGACAGTTCATTGTTTTTAAAGCGCGTTCCATTTTCATAATTGAGAAAATGGTAAAACAACCCCTTATAACCGGTAGTTCCGGCACTATCGGCACCCTGTTCCGATTTCCACAGCCATTCCAGGGTATTCAATACCCGGGTGGAACCTTCGGTGCGGGTAACATATCCGTTGTTTACACCAATTGTATATGAAGCCAGTCCAAATCCGGTAGCAGCAATGCTCGTAAATTGTTTTGTGGGAAACCGGTCATCAGTTTGAAAAGTAATGGGATCGATACAATCCCAGAAGTATTGAAAAGTCCGGCTTTTTAGATCCGCTGTAAAAACCTTTTTTTCCGCATCGGACTCTTTTACCACTGAATTCCTGCACCCTCCCACCGACAAGAGCAGGCAAGATGAAATCAGGAGCATGTAGGCTGAAAATGCTATTTTCATGGTAAAAGGTCAAATTCAGGCGATGATTTATTCCAAATTTAAGAATGATGCCAATGCTTTCATAATAAAGCTGCTTCACATCACAACTTCATGCAAAATCAAGGTTTCACATGACTACTACAAAGGTACGTCAGAATTTCAATAGAAAATCAATCTGGCGGGACCTCATATTGTTTCGTTCAAATTTCGGCAATCCAAAGTAACTAAATATGGCTTTTAATGTTCTTAGATTATCTTTGAATCCTTAAAATCAATCCCAAATGGAAATATTCCTTCATGCCGAAGCCTGGATCGCCCTGCTGACCCTAACTTTTCTGGAAATAGTACTTGGAATAGATAATATAATCTTCATCTCGATTTCCACCGGCAGGCTGCCCAAGAGCCAACAGCCCCGGGTAAGGACCATTGGAATGATGCTGGCCCTGGTTTTCAGGATTGCACTTCTGGTATCCATTACCTGGATTATCAAGCTGACCACTCCTTTATTCACGATTGCCGGAAATGCTTTCTCCATCAGGGATGTAATTTTACTGGCAGGTGGTATTTTTCTGATCTGGAAAAGTGTTACCGAAATCCATCAGAAAACCCTGGCCGAACATCATGAGCTCCACATGAAGAAAAAGGTAACCCCGGCTTCGGTCATTATTCAAATTATTCTTCTGGATCTTGTATTTAGTTTTGACTCAATCCTTACGGCAATCGGTCTGAGTAAACAATTGTTAATCATGATAATGGCCATCATTATCGCGATGATAGTAATGATTTCCTTTGCCGGTGCAATCAGCAAGTTCATCAACAATAACCCAACCCTTCAGATTCTGGCGCTGGCGTTCCTGATCCTGATCGGATTTACCCTGTCGATGGAAGCTTTCCATAAAGAAATTCCCAAGGGATATGTTTATGTTGCAGTACTTTTCTCTTTTTCCGTGGAACTTATAAACCTTCGGGTGAAGCGAAAGTCTGAGGCTTCGGAATCACGGGCAAAGGCAAAGGCTTCAGAGGATTGAGCCTGCAACAAGGAAAGCAGCGTGGCGACCGCGATTTTTTTTGAAAAACTAAACTAAATTCCTGTCGGTTTTGTTATATTTGAGGTATGTAATCGAAAACAGCCTGAAAGTCATGAAACTGAAATTATTGATCCTTACCACCTTCATTTTTATCGGAGCCGTAGTATTCGCCCAGGGTATCGAGCCGATTATTTCCATTAATGATAACCCGGTTACGTACAGCATGCATATCTGCTCTGACGGGGAATTCTATTATACGGTCAACGGTGGTGTGGCCAAGGACGGAAAAATCAGCAAATTCAAACTCGACGGAGAATTTGTTGCGAGCTATCCAATCAATCAGGATATGAGAAGCATCATGTACAATAAAAAAGATAAAAGTCTATATATCAATATAAAAGGCAAGGATATTTTTAAAATTGTGGATATTGCAAATGGTACAGTTCAATTAATTCACTCAGGGATTTATGAAAATGAGCAGACAACACTTGCCATTGATCCAAAGGGCAAATATTTTTATGGGATGGATAATGGCAACCTCTCGATCTACAATATAAAATCCGGAAAGCTGGAGAAAAAGCTTTCCGGTTTGAAATGCGGATCAAAGGGAATGAAGGGTTCAACAGCAGTTGCGGTTGACAAAAAATACATTTACACCTGGGACTCCGATATTAAAACCGTTTATGTTTATGATAAGAACGGAGCCTTTAAAAAATCATTTGTTTTAAAATCAGGAAATATCGGGCATTCCCTTTCGGTTGCCTATGGATTGATATTCGTGGCAAAATCTGATATGGGTAAACCCGCAACCTGGTACGGATATAAATTGCCCGTTAAATAAATTCTCATTATAGCCGGCCGTCATGAAGGACCTTTCAACCATTAAGGAATCGGTAAATGATTTGTCCTACGACATTAAGGCTGAAATAGTTATTGCCGACCTGCTTGAGAACGGCCTGAACCAGCCCGACTGCATAGTAATTCCGGATGGGCTGTTCCGCAGAAGATTCAAAAAAGATGTATCCCATGCCGAAATCGTAAGGTTGAACAACGGGCAGGAAGTATTAGGAGTACATATAACCAGGGAAAGCATTTATGATTCCCTTCCCGAGGCCATTTTTCATGGACCGCCGCCTGAAGGCCTGAATTCAGGTCATGAAATGGCAAAGGCTTCGAAAACCCAGAAAATGGAGGAGAAGTCGAGTCGTGCATTTTTCCTTCCTTTTGAGAACGAAATATTTTTCCAGAAAGTTCAACTTGAATTATCTGAAAGAAAAATACTCCAGCGATTTTCGGAAAATATTTTCAATGATATCTTTCCTGAATTCTGGAACCTCGACCGCTCCCTGCCAAAGGAATTGGTTTCCAAACTAATGCTCTTTCTTCATTACCTGCACAAATTTGTGGGTAATTGTGAATTAACGGCAAAAGCACTGGAAGTTATACTCAATGAGCCTGTTACAATAAATTTGCATACCAAACCAACAGATTCTGATATGCTTCTGGCAACCCAGCTCCAAAACCCTTCGCTGCTGGGCTCCTCATCGCTCGGACAAGACCTGATATGTGGAAACCAATCAGAGGATCAATTTCCGGTGATGGAATTCGTTATCGGCCCGCTGGAGCATACCCGGATTGAGGATTATCTTGATAATGGGATGATTACAAGGTTTCTGGAAGTTTTTTTCAGCTATTTTGTGCCCCTTGAAATGATTCCTTCAAAAACTATCAAGGGATATGCCGCGCGGCGGGAATTCGTCCTCAGCGAAACAGGTGCATCCTTTCTTGGTTATAATACGGTATTACACGAACGAAATAATTAAAATCTTATTAAGATATGAAACCTGAAGTCCTGGAAGTTATTATCGGCCTGTTAATTGCATCCATTCTTATCTTTTCGGCCCTCCTGGCAAAGGAAGAAAGCGTACGGAAAAATAAGACGGCCAATCTGCTCTATATTCTGGTTGCCGGTTTGTGCATCGGAATAATGGGATTGACCCAATATCTTGGAATGAAAGAAAAGCCATTTATCTTTTTCATTGTTTTGCAGATACTCATGCTTGGTTTGGGCATTCTTCATATCTCTGTAATTCAAAAATTCCTTCAATGGCCGTCAAGGACCTCCTTCGCCGGAGAATTTCTGTTAACGCTGAATACGGCAGCTGCCGGTGGAATTTTTCTGATGTTGGCATTCATGCTCGCCGGCATGAAAAATTTCAGCACCTTGATGCTGAGTTCGCTTGCCTGGTTTCTGGTTCCCTTTCTGTTCGTAAAAGCACTAGCCTGGTATTCCATGATTCCAGAACGGCTTTTTAAAACCTGGACCTATCCGCTCGACAAACCCATTCCCGACCCTACCGATGCAGAACTGGCTTCGCCGATGGTGGTCAGTTTTGAATTTCAGAAGAAAGTCAATGAAGCAGATTATACCAGCTTCAGGGCAAAAGCACCGAAAGACATCCAATTTGGCAAGCTTTTTTACTTTTTTATCAATGACTACAACAGCCGTCATCCTGAAAGTACTATTGAGGTGGCTTCAAAGCTGAATCCCTACCCCTGGGTTTTCCATTTCAAACCGAAATTGTTTGTTAAAACCCGGTACCTCGATCCTGATGAAACTGTTTTCCATAACCAGATCAAAGAAAACAGCATAATTGTATGCAACAGAATTTTTGATAAATAAAACGGATCAACCATGCCTGAAAAAACGAATTACCTCCAGGTAAACTGGGTTGATGGAATGAAAATAAATAAGAATCATTTCATCACCCAGGATAATTCTATATCCGAACGAATAAGCGATATGAGGCAAACAGGTATTAACCAGTTCAACTACGGGTTATTACCTTCCGCAGGAGATAAAGAATCTCCGGTTAAAATTGTTATCTACCTCGACAACCAGCATACCCTTCGGGTCAAGGTTTTTGAATGCAATGCGATCACCCCTGGCGGCGGACGCATTATAATATCGGAAGCCATTGAATTACAGGACTATGCAATACCCTTACCTGAAACTTCCTACGAGGTTACCCCGGCAAAGCAGGAGGACCTTTATGTTTCCCTTTCGGTAAACCATTTCAAACAGGTACCGGTCGGAGTGCTTGATCCCTCGGAGGAGCCACCGCGTCATCCCTTCACTATTCCGGAGTATAAGGTTCATCTGATTCCCGAATCACAGCTTGGTAAAAAGGAATCAGGTCTCAACTTTCTCCTGGTTGGGAAAGTTCATATCACTGAAACCGGTACGGAACTGGTGAAAGACTACATTCCACCATGCTCCAGCGTTTTAAGTCATCCTAAACTGGTAAGCTTTCACACCGAATTCGATAAGTTTCTCAGTCAGCTGGAAGTGGACATTGTCACCATAATCAAAAAGATCCGCGACAAGGAGCAGACCAATTCACTAGCCACCACATTGGAATCCATTGCTGATCCCCTGCTGTATTTCCTCAGCACGAATATTCTGAGCTTCCGCTGGAACACTCCGGTTCAGCCGCCAATTGTGATGTGCGAACAGGTCGCTCAGGTTGCCAGGATCATAAAAAACACCCTCGATGCAAATGCAGGCAAGTCAAAAGAAGAATTGCTGAACTATTTTACCGAATGGTGTACTCTCAACCAGGGCGATTTTGAAACCATTCTTTTCCGGACGGTCAATTTTGACTATCAACACTCCAATATGTACAAAACACTCGCAACCATGATGCAATTTTCTGAAGTGATCTCATCGCTATTCAGTAAATTAAGCTCATTGGAATATATTGGAAAGAAAAAAGAAACCAGCATATTCGTTAAAGAACAAACTGTTAAAAAGAGCTTTTTAGCTGATTAATCAATAAAATTCTTCGATAATGGAACCATTAAATAAAAGTGAAAGAAGTCAAGGCACCATGAAGTTTCTCGCGTTGTTTATCGCAGGGATACTGATCGTTCTCATACCGTTCTATTTCCTGATCCGTTTACCGGAAAAGGAACAGCAGGTGAGTTCCGACCAGCTAAACAGTTTGCAGGGACAGCTTAATTTCCAGAAAGAGTTTACCATCAGGATGGATACCGTGATGAGCCTGATGGATAAATACACCCGGCCTGAAGTTGACATCGACAAGCTGAATGCTGATATCGGGCTTATCCTTAGCGAGATGGATAAATCAATCGGGACTGAGAACAATAGCAGCACGGGTATGTACAGAACAGTAATCAATGTTTTGACTGAACTAAAGAAAGCCCGCAATGCCAATCTCAAGTGTGCTGCTGACCTGGCCAAGGCCCAGAAGGACCTGGCAGAGACTCAGAAGGAGCTTGAAAAGGCTACGGAAAAACCATCAGATTCACTGGAACATTAATGGCAGTTTAAACTTCAGATTCCTGTATGTCCAACATCTACTATTCGTTACCACTCAATCTGGGTGACATAATCAGTAAGAAGGAGCAACCCAGGATTTCGCTGAAAGAATCCATCGAAGCCTGGATTCACCTTCTTTTGGTGACCCACTTCGGCGAATTCAAAAATGATGAGTCGTTCGGCTGCCAGATCTGGGAACATGATTTTGAGAATATAACCAACTCTCAGAAATTCAAGGAGGACCTCCAGAAGGCTATTCTCCAATCCATTAAAATTCATGAGCCCAGATTAACGGATATCCGACTTGACCTTCAGATCGAGCAGGTGGAGGTGCTGCTCCAGAACCGGCGGATTAAGATCAGGATCGGCGTCAGGATTGCAGGTGTTATCAGAAAAACCAATGAATCATTTGTGCATATTGAAAGCTTCTTCATTGGTCCATTATCTTATTTTTAAGACTAACCTTAGCGGGTTCAACCTTTATTCCCGGCCTGGAAGAAAATGAAAGAAAGCAAAGAAAAAATAAGAGCCAGAATGATCAAGAACGCCTCGCGTATCTGGGGTTTTTCAGATACAGAGGCTGAAAGTTCGTTTGATCCACTGGTAAGCATGATCATGGGTGCTCTTTCGCACGAGTTGGATATTATTTCGGATGATATCCATAATACGGAATCCCGGATCGTTGAAAAACTCATACAGCTGGTTACCCCTGAGCCGATTACAGGACCCTTTCCAGCCCATGCCGTACTGAGGGCGGATCCGGTACTTCCTGTTTATGATATTTCACCAAACTACCAGTTTTACCTCTACAAGAAATTTAAAAGCCTTACAGATTCAACCAAAACTGAAGAGAAAAGCGTTTATTTCTCACCCTCAGGTACCTTTAAACTCCTGAAGGGCAGCATCAAGTATATCGCCGGCGGTACCAAACTAAGCGAATTCAAAAAAGAAGGATACAAGGAAATTTCTGCCGAGGCTTACCGGGGTAAAAGTTTACCGTTATCCGGTTTCTGGCTGGGAATTGATCTGGATGAAGAGGTCGACTCTCTTGATGGATTAAGGATCTTTTTTGATCTGCGGAGCGAACACCATGCACGGTCATTTTACCAATCCCTGTCAAGGGGCAATTGGTTTATTAACGATATCCCGGTGACTCCAGTATCAGGCTTTGGCAATGAACCTGACCGGTTCAGGAGGGATCTTGAGAATGTGATCAAGCAGGAAGTTGATATTACAGCCAAGGTAACTTCCCATGTGGAGAACTTTTACCGTGACCAGTTTATCACCCTGGAGCCCGGAAATCTTGAGCCCGACAAATTAATCTCGTCCGACCAGTATCCTAAAATCATCCGGGATACATTTAACACGGATGAGCTTGAGAGGTCTCCAAGGAACCTTTTCTGGCTGGAAATCCGTCATGGCCAGCCTTTCTCACCGGAGATTATCGATGAATTGCATTGTTCCCTGAACTGTTTTCCGGTAGTAAACCGCCAGCTTAATGATTTCACCATCTCCTCAAGAGAGTCAATCAATATCATTCCCCTCGAAACCGATGATTCCTTTCTGGATATCAAAAGTGTCAGCAATTCAGGAGGAAAAACCTATTCGATGAAATCCTTTACCAGTTTGGGCGATATACAGAAAGGGTCCTATATATTACGACAGGGTGGCATAGCCCGTTTTGACTCACGAAATGCCCGGGAGATGATTAACTATCTGCTTGAGCTGCTGCGTGATGAAAGTGCAGCCTTTTCAGTTTTAGGCAGTGACATGATTTCTTCAAATCTCCGGGAACTTAACCAGGGAATTGCCCGCCTCGAGCAGCGGTTGCAGGACAGTAATATCGTGAAGGAAAACCTTTCCTACATCATGCTAAAGGCTGAGCCACAGGACGATATGGTTTTTGTGGAGTTCTGGTCGACCAAGGCCACCGGAGCCAACAAGATCAAATCCGGCAATAAGCTTACGGTTTATGAAGGCAGCGACATAAAGAACGAGAGTGTGATTCTGATGACTTCCACAATCGGGGGGCGCGATAAGATGGACACTGAAGACCGGCTGAATGCTTATCGCCGTACTTTACTTTCGCGGGGACGGGTGGTTACCGCCGAAGATGTTAAGGTACTGTGCTATGAACATTTTGGGAAAGCCCTGGACAGAGTTGAGGTCACCAGGGGTGTGATGAAAGGAGAAGCAGTTAATACCGGCTTTATACGATCTATCGATATACAGATATTCCTGTCTAAGAGGATGACCCCGTTTACTGACGAAGAATTGAAATTCATGATTGATGACCTGAACATCAAACTCAGGGAACAATCAGCCAACGTAATTCCGTACCGGGTTTTCGTTAAATAAAACAACTTTCAGGGTCCGATCAGAACAGTGAGAGCCCCGGGGCCAACGATGGTACCCCCGTGCGCGGTTGAATCCCCAACCCTGGCAGCTGGTTTTCCTCCGATTAATACGGTTGGAGAACCCATTACGATTGTATTTGGTGGTCCCACGCAAAAAGTAGAATCACCCACCACCGCAGCCGGTCTTCCCCCGATCAGAACTGTTGGGCATCCAGGGCCGATCAGCGGACCGCCAACATGTGGAATCGGCGGAGTTCCCGGTGTAGCCTGCGGGCATGCAGTCATATCACCAACACATGCTGCGATACTCATAATCAATTGATTTTAACGAGTGCACCGGTGATCTCAGTCAGTGTTGTACCGGAAATCTTGGTTTTAACACCCTTATTCTCCAGATTGACCTGAGCTTCCTGGGTAACATTCAATCCTTTGAGATTGAGTTCTACCGTTGCCTTAACCTCTGCATTCATGGCCTCAATCTTGGTATCACCGGTAGATTTTACATTGATATCCTGCTGTGCAGTGATATCGATGGAACCGGAATTTGTTTTTATCTCGATACTAGAAGCCTCGATAATAAGTTTTCCCTTACTGAAAATATTCAGTTTGGGATCACTTCCATCCAATAATGAAATACGATGGGCCCCTGACTTATCGTTGTTCTGATAAATTATGATTTCTTCCTTACCCTTTTTATCGATCAGCTCGATGGTATTGCCGCTGCGCGTGCGGATAGCTTTGACATCATTATCCTGAGTTCCCCAGGATTTTGCAGGCTTGCTCTTCCCATTATAAAAGCTACCTGACACATAAGGCTTTTCAGCATCACCCGATTCAAATCCAACCAGAACCTCATCATTGATTTCGGGCAGAAAAAAGAATCCTCTGTCGGCTCCTGAATGTGCATTTACGATCCTTATCCACGGGCTTTCTGAACTATTCTTCTGCCAGTGGAACTTCACCTTAACCCTGCCCAGACTGTCGGGATCCTTATTATCGGTAACCACGGCATATTGGGATTCACAGTGCGGAAATGCCATAGGATCAGTATAATCCGGCAGTGCGGCCTTTGATGGAATACAGGCAAACTCGTTGGTATAATTTCGGAGGTTATCACAGAAATGAGTAATGGAAGTAATGATATACTCCCCATAATCCACCTCGCCAGGATCCTTTTCTTTGAGGGCTTTCACAATGACCTTGCCGCCCAGCTTCAATAGCGGGTTATTGCTTTTCCCAGTTGCAGCCGACATTCTTACCGCAATACCGCCACCCTCCCGTTCGGTGACATTCACTGACTCGGAGCTGTAATTATTCTCCTCGGTAGACAGATGATTGTACAAACGGACAGAGTTTTGGTTAAAGAGCTTCATCGATTTCTGATGGGCAAAATTCCCGTACTCATTAAGCTGATCCGCGCCGGTAGATCCTTTTGTTGAGTTTTCAACAGGTCCCGCCAATTGAGGATTATAGGATATAAACCTCACATTTAGCGGATTAACCCGGATTGAAAAAGCAAAATCACTTAAATCCTCGCTTAAGCACACGTTAACGGGATCTCCCTTGGGAGGTCCGAAAATAAGTTCAGATCCGTCATAATAGAACCACTCCCCAAACCTGACGGCTAAACGCCGGAGAAATTCATAGCGGCTCTCATTATATTGAACGGTATACAGATGCTTGTCCTTATTATCCGGTTTAATCTGTGCTCTGAGAACATCCCTCGGGTAGGCCAGTACGATTTTCTCAGCCACCTGTTTCAATGTCTGTTCTGAGAAGGAATTACAGCCCGGATTGTCCTGTAAAAGGATATCCGGGCTGAATCCCGACAGAATAATGTGATCATTCACGGAAAGACCAGATTTGGTCGCCCTCACATCAGTGATTAACCCCTTGAAGAAGAATGCCGGCTTTGAATCTTTGAAATTTTCTATATAGCCGTCGATACCAATCTTAATATCGGCTCCGATGAACCGTTTGGATTTCTCCATTAAGAAAGTATCATGGCCCTCGAAGGTTTCCTTCCGGCACTTAACTTCAAACTCATGATGGCCGTATATGCTCTGCTGAATTTTGAATTCAACAAAATCACTTATTTCCTGTCCATCAATCTCAATTCTCACGCTTGATGTGAGTCCCATGGTTATATTATTATTGTTTCTGGTAACCCGACCAGCTATTTGAGTGATTAACCCCCGAAATGGTGATTTCACGGGCAGAAATGGTCATTTCCACAAGCATATCCCTATCCCGGCTAAAGGATTCCCGGTAGGAAATACAGCGGGCATCCTTAAATTCTAGTGTTTTAAATGCCTTGGATAGCTCCATGCCTGAGAATTCAATCTTTCCACTTTTATCGGCCTCGGAGGAGACCATCCACCAAAGGATTTCAGGGTCATCAAAACTGGCATAGGTAAACGTTATAATGCCACCCCTTACGGCGGATACAGGCAAACCTCTCTGATCAACCTCCTGTGAGAAGCTGAACTCACAGGTAGACAGAGCGATACCGTCCTTCTCCGTTTCGTGGTCGACAATATATAATTTCGCTGTTAAGATCATGGCGAAATGAGCCTATCGCTGACTGGTCTGATCGACGGGTACTTCATTAACCGTCACTTTTTGTCCGACCACAGTGAGTGTAATAGCGAATCCGGTTTCTGAAATTGCCTCATCATAGGCAACCAGACAGGCCTTCTCCAGCTTGATTTCGCGAGGTTTGGCCGTGAGCACCTGGTCGCTGATCTTGAATGTCACATTGTTTTTGATTTCATGATCAGCCAGCCACTTAACCAAAGCTTTTGAGGCATCCGGTTTTGGTTCCACCACTGAAAAAACAAAAGGTGTTACGACAACCGGTCCGAAGGTAATTTTCTGGGTCGGATTGTTTACGATTGCCGATGAGGTATAACCGAACTGCAGCCCGCCCGTAAGCTCAAGCTCATCGGAAACACCATCAATTTTACATTTAATAACTGTTGCCATAATTATCTGATTTTAAAAGTGTGTTAGCCCTGATTATATTCTGAATTCCATTCATTGCCGTCGTCCCCTTTTTGTCCGTCCATTTTTATCATGAAATTCTTGGCCGGGAAATACGGTTTCATGTTAATATCGAGGTAAACTTTATCCTTCTGAACCGGATCCTGCTCAAAGCGTGTGATGGTAAAATCCTCAATCAGTTTACCGGGACCGGCGATACTGTTTAAAAATTTACCGATCTGATTCTGGATATCCTTCTGCATGGTATAATCGAAATTCTCAAACGCCCTGCGGTTCAGGAAATCCATCATCACCTTGGTTACATAGTCGAACACCCTCACAACTGAATAGGTTTGCAGTCCAAGGTTATCACCGCTAAAGAGTGTTTTGGCAGAGAAAGCCATTACCTTACCATATTCATTGACCATCGGAACCAGGCCGAGCTTTTCAAGACTTGCGATTTCGCTTTTCTTCAGGTCGAATTTCACTCCGTCGACTTCATTGATTCCGCCGTGTTTCTTACCGGCTGCAACCTGCGACATGAGGGTATTATAGATACTTCCGGCAAGGGCGCCGGATGGTGGTACGTACAGCTCTTCCCCTTCGCCCACTTCACTGTATTTCTCCCTGCCTACCAGCCAGTTGCATGTCATCATAACATTCGAACGATACATATCACCACCGGTGAGATTTGCAGATTCAAATAATTCCATCACATCATCCGGGTTATCCAGATGTTCAAAGTCCGTCACCAGCATCACCTTATTCTCATGAGCGATTTTGGCCCACTTCTCAATCACCTTGTTTGATCCCAGGTATCCCGGAATCACAAGCAGGCTGTAATTATCCCTCAGGTCAAGCCGGTCGTAATTATCAACCAGTTCAGCCTGAACCGCATCAATGAAACGGGTATCATCAAGATCTTTCAGCTGCTCAAGGTCAGCATTCAGGAAAGCAATATTTTTGATTTTATCGCTTTCAGCATTTTTGAAAAAATGTGCCACTGAACGATATGACTGTTCGAGATCACGGGTAACCTCGATAGCCCTTTTCAGGTTCTCCTTCAGGGTTTTGTCATCCGTTGCTACATTTTTCTCGCACATTTCAACCATGTCAGGGATGCTGTCGGTGGATGATAAAACCGCGGCCCATAAGGCAAGGGTGGTTTTGAGCGATTGCCGTTCGGCTTTTTTATCCGATTCCGCCAGAAAGATTTTCTTTCTTGCCTTCCGTTCCGGGTTCAGGTTCTGGACCCCCTCAAAAGATGTTTCCAGGAGATCAAATCCACCTACCTTGGCCAGCTCCTGAATGCTTTGATCGAGCAATTCGGATGGTTTTTCAATCTGCCTGACATCTGCGGTTATTTTCTCTTTATACTGCTCAAAAGATTGAGCTTGTTTTTCTTGCTCAGCCATTATGTTGATGTTTTATATTCTTATTAATGCTCATCTGATCCATAAACTATTTTGCTTCTTCCAGTTCCTTTATCATTGCGTAAAGTGAATTCAGGACAGCCTGCTTGGTTTCAGGGCTTTCCAGAGCTTTCCGTAGCAATTTATTGGTTTTCAATTGCTTAACAATTTTCTGAAATTGTTCCCTTTCAAGATTCAGGTTCTGGAGGAATGAACTCTGGTTAGTGATTCCCTTGACCCCAAAATCCGAAAGTCCCCTGAAGTGCAAGTCTTCCTGGAAGGATGCACCGGTGCTGTCCTCAAAATCAACCGATAATTTTGGTTTGTAATGAGCAAAAACTTCGTCCGTATTCTTAAGCCCCTCAACAACTTGCGGCTTAACCGGCGCCTCATTGGTCAGCTTTTGAGCAAAGAGTGTTCTGTTCTGCGGGATTTCCAGAATAGCTTCACTGGCATCGCCCTTAACTTCTTGTCCACCTATTCCATAAGTTTGCATAGGATTAATTATTTATTGGTTACAAATTTTAGTCATTTCCATGTCTAAGTTAATCAATTTAAGCCTTTTCCCATAAAATTTCATCATTGGGTCCCACCTTGACAACCACGCTGTCGCCCCTTCCGATTTCACCGGCAATAATCATTTTTGAGAGTGGCCTTCTAAGACTGTTACGGATCACGCCAACCAACGGTCGGGCGCCATATTTTGGATTATATCCGGATTTTGCCAGCAGCTCCTTGGCCCTTGGCTCCAGAATAAGCTTAATACCTTGCAAATCCAGAGATTTGTACAGATTTTTCAAATGAATATCGAAAATCTTCACCACATTTTCCTCGGCAATCGGTGCGAAAGGAACTATTTCCGTAAGCCTTCCCAAAAATTCCGGTCTGAAGAATTTGCCCATGATCTCCATCAATTCATTCGATTTGGGAATTTCACCACGCCCAAATGCATCCACGATAAACTCACTTCCAATATTGGAGGTAAACAGGATGACCGAATTCGAAAAATCGCCTTCCTTTCCAAGCCGGTCATGAAGTTTTCCCTCATCCAATATCTGCAGGAATATATCAAACACTGATTTATGGGCCTTTTCGATCTCATCAAACAGGACCACTGCATAGGGCTGCTGGCGGATTTTATTTACGAGTAAACCACCCTCTTCATACCCTACATATCCCGGAGGGGCTCCATACAATAATGCTGCGCTGTGTTCCTCCTTGAATTCCGACATATCAAACCGGATCAGGGATGATTCGTCGAGGAAAAGAAATTCAGCCAATGATTTCGCCAGTTCCGTTTTACCGGTACCGGTTGGTCCCAGGAAAAAGAATGACCCGATGGGTTGACCGGCCTTGCTCAATCCGGATCTGGATTCCAGGATCGCTTCGCTGATGCTTTTTATGGCATGGTCCTGTCCAACCACTCTTTTTTTGAGATGTTCCTCGGTATTCATCAGTCTGTCGCGCTCACTGGACTGCATTTTACCCAGCGGTATTCCGGTTTTCATTGCCACGATGGCACCTATATCACCTTTATCCAGCGCCTCCCTTTTGGTGCCGGCCAATTCCAGCAGGCGATCGAGTGATTCTTTCATCAATCCGGTCAATTCTTCAGGAGTCGCGGCTTTGGTAAAATCCTGCTGGTCATCGAGCAGTGCAAAGAGCACCGGACTGATTTTACTTTCCATCTGTTTCTGAAACCAGAAAAGCTCCTTCATCAGATCGGTCTCAGGCAGGCTTTGCTCATTTAAAGCAAGTTTTTCCAGGTCGGTTTTCAGGGTTTCTATCTCTGATGCTGATGTATCGCCCATCATTCTGACCACTGACATGGTGCGGTCAATCAGATCTATCGCAGCATCCGGCAAACTTCTTTCCTTCAGGTATCTTTTCGACAGTCGGATGGCTTCGCGGATAACCTCCTGATCGACTTTAAGATTATGGTGTTTTTCATAATTCGGGGCAATCTGCATCACCATGCGAAGTGCCGCCTCCTCATTGGGTTCCTCGATTTTCACAATTTCAAACTGCCGGCTGAATGCCTGGTCGGTTTCAATATGCTTGGTATAATTATCCACTGAAGAAATCCCGATTACCGTGAGCACCCCTCGTGCGAGTTCCGGTTTCAGCAGGTTTGCCGCTCCCGAGGCCCCACCCTGCTTATCCAGCAGCATATGGATTTCATCGATGAACAAAAATGCTTTATCATACTGCTCAATCTCTTTGATAATACTTTTAAGCCGGTCCTCAACTTCACCTTTATAGGATGCACCGGCTATGAGAGCTCCGAAATCAAGTTCAAAGAGCCTTGCATCCCGCAGATTTTCAGGAACTTTATTTGCAATTACATTTTGGGCGAATCCATTCACCAGAGCAGTCTTTCCAACTCCGGGATCACCGATGATCAACACATTCGGCTTTGAACGCCTTCCAAGAATTTCAGCAACCATACGTGTTTCACGGTCGCGGCCAATTACCGGATCCAGTTTCCCCTGGCGGGCCATTCCGGTTTTATCAATGCAATATTTGAGTAATGCGTTTTGTTTCTGTTCCTTGGCTGCGGGACCGGCAGTACCTGCTGAAAGCCCCATCGTCTGGTCCAGC
Source organism: uncultured Bacteroidota bacterium (assembly GCA_942493265.1). Taxonomy (GTDB): domain Bacteria; phylum Bacteroidota; class Bacteroidia; order Bacteroidales; family UBA12481; genus UBA12481. The sequence goes on along the minus strand of OW818688.1, from coordinate 2,776,945 downwards.
TCGGATTTTTCAACTATACTGCTGAGAATCTCACTGGGAGTAATGGTAAAGGTTTTCAGCTGCTCATAGGTAAAGCCCACTCCGGGAGTACTCAATGAAATCAGCACACAGATCGGATCGATGAGATCTTTCGACAGTTTCAGCCGTATATTATCCGCTTCTTCCATTACGGCCATAACCTGCCCATCGGCAACCGGCAGTTCAGGAACTCTTGCCGAGCGGGGATAGGATTCGATTCGTACATCGGCCCAATCTTCCAGATAGTAAAAATCCTTGCCTATGGACTCAAGAAACTTAGTCAAGCCTATATCCTTGTGTAACAAAGATTTAAGAAGATGTGCCGGCGAAAATTTTTCGTTGGAGAATTCCTTGGCGAGGGATTGGGCAATGCTGATCGACCTCTTGAGATCATCGTTATAATCCATAATTCAAAAATTAGGACGTAATGACTATAAATGTTCTTGGATTTCAGGTTGTTGGTCTGTCATCCAAGATTGGTTCATTTCTTACCTCAGATGATTATTCAAACCAAATGTAAGCATTATTGTTTTGAAGAATCGCCAATATTTTAAAAATAAATGCACCCGGGCAATTTCAAAGGAGTCAGTAAAAAAATAATGCACTTTTGCAGAGAAAAGGGAGGTTTAACCCAGGACAACCGGGTTCAGCCGGCTGTGCCAAAATCCCGGATAAATGGTAAACATTGATAAAACAGTACTTTATGAAAGCAATATATCTGGTTCGGAATGGTGAGAGCAGCGAGGCTTTTGAGATTCGTGAAACAGGGATTCCCATCCCAGGTAATGGAGAGGCAGTTATCCGGGTAGAAGCCTCCGGATTGAATTTTGCGGATGTTATGGCGCGCCGGGGTCTGTATAAAGCCGCTCCGCCAATCCCATCGGTATTGGGTTATGATGTTGCCGGAAGGATACATTCCCTCGGACCTGATACTGCCGGGTTAAAAGTCGGACAGCGGGTGGCAGCGATGACAAGGTTTGGCGGATATGCTGAATATGCACTTACACAGGCTGGGGCAATCATCCCGCTTTCTGATACGATGGAACCTGCTGCAGCCACTGCACTTGCCACACATGCTTCAACTGCCGTTTACAGCTCCTCATTCGCCATCCGGCTATACAAAGGAGATCGCGTACTCATCCATGCTGCAGCCGGCGGGGTGGGAACATTTCTGGTTCAGTTGGCCAAAGCCAGAGGGTGCATCGTATACGGATCAGCGTCTGCACATAAGCACCAATATCTAAGAGAAATAGGCGTAGATGTTCCAATCGATTCACGATCCGGAAATATCAGGGGAGAATTGAAAGATAAACTGTCAGGAGAAAAGATCGATGTAGTATTCGACAATATCGGCGGACTCAGTTTTAAATGGGGATTCGCGATGCTCGCTCCGGGCGGACGCATTGTGGCCTATGGGGCAGCAGCTCAGAACCGTGGTCAAAGATCGAGCCAGCTGAACACTCTCCGGGTGGGTTTAGGTTTTGGTTTTCATTCCCCCATTGGGCTGATTGTTAAATCGCAATCCATTTTAGGGGTCAACATGCTTGCTATAGCCGATCATAAACCCATTATATTGAAGGAAGTTATGGCTGAAGTCGGACGCCTGACCCGGGATGGCATAATCCGGCCGGTATTGGGGGAAACTTTTCCGGCAAGCCAGATTGCCGAAGCGCACGAATTCCTCGAATCCAGGCAATCAACCGGTAAAATAGCTATAACCTGGTAGGCTGATTACTTGTTCTCCAGCTCCTTGCTCAGAATAATTTCATCTTTATCGGAAATAACTTTCACTGATAGTGCTTTACCGGTTGCTTCGACTTTTATATAGTTATTGTTGCCGTTGATCAGCATCGGAAACCCGAACCCTGAAGCCGGCGAATCCAGCCATTGATGCCGGTGCGTATGCGCTGCTATCATCAGGTCGGCTCCAGCCTCCCGGATAACCGGTCCGAAATACTCCGAAAGAAATGCCGGACCGTATCCGCTGTTTTCTCCACCTAAAATTGGCATATGCACAATAATTACCCGGAAAGCAGCATTCCTATAAGCTGCAGTTTTCATATGTGCCTTTAGCCACTCCAGCTCCTGCAAACGGTAGGAGTCATAATCGGCCAATCCATAATAATACTTGTTATCATCCGGCTTATCTTCACCACAGTCGAGGAGTACAAAATGCACCGGTCCCTGGTCAAATGCATAATAGTACCGGTTATCAGGCAAATCCAGATAATCCTTAAGTTTTCGCGACATGATTCCACGGGTTTCATGATTTCCCCGGACAAAAGCAAATGGAACCCCTGAAGCAAAATAACGTACGCTGGTATCAATGATCGGACCGAGCAACTGCGATTCTAATTCAAAGTTATCCACAATATCACCATTATAAATGAGGATATCCTGATCTGCAGCCCCTCCGGATTTCAGGAATCCGGCGAGTTTGCCCCCGTTGGTGTGAATATCATTGACCACCATAAAACGGGTAGTTTTTTTAGCTGGATCCTGAGTAATAAAACTGAACTCTTTCCCTTTAATGGTATCACCGTAATAAATCTGATATGGACGAAGCTTCATCAATTCAACGGAATGCAGTTTGTACGCATATTTCAGTCCGGGCTTTAACCCGCTGATCCGGACTTTATGAAGGGTTCCGCCGGCGTTGATCAACCCGTCGGTGGAATTCCTGACAAGGGAGTCAGCCAGTGGTTTGGCTCGAATCATCAACACTCCGGGTACTGCAGGCAGATTGGTTGTCCAGCAAACAGTCACTCCATCGGATGTCATATTCTGAAGCCAGGGCCCGTGAGTGATTCTGAGAGATTCGATACTTTGGGAAAAGGCGGCTGTATGCAGCAAAAAGACGGTGATCAGCAGGATACTTTTTTTCATGTCATTTCGGTTGATACGCCGAAAATACAGAAAAACCGCTGATAGTTGCAAGGTAAGTGCAGGAGGACACAGTTAAAATGGGTACTTTGGTACACTTAATAATCAGGCAGGGAATTTGAGTTTACCGAGATGAAAAGCAAGAATAAAATTCCACGGATCCTACTATTGGCGCCTGCCATACTGCTCTTGCTTTTTTGCCTTCCATTATCACTTGTTTCCCAGGTACCTATACCCGAACCGGGACCGGTATTCCGCGACGACCTGCTTCCGACGGTAAGGCTCTATCTTCCTAAAGATTCACTGGACAAGATGTACCTGAATCCGGGGTCTGATCAGGAGATGCGAACGCTTTTCGTATTTGAAAGCGGTGCTATCAGGGATACACTTCCGCTGGTTGGTATCCGTTTTCGGGGCAATACCTCCAGGCAATCAGCCAAAAAATCTTTTAAAATATCATTCAACACCTATAATTCCCGACAGTCATTCTTCGGGCTCGAAAAAATGAACCTGAATGGTGAACACAATGATCCGTCGCTTATCCGTTCAAAATTATGCTGGGATCTGTGTCGCAAATCCGGGGTTCCGGCACCCAGATCCAACCACATACTACTTTATATAAACGATATATTCTGGGGTGTATACATCAATGTTGAGCAGATAGACGAGGAATTTGCAGAACTCAGGTTTGGCAATAAAAAGGGAAACCTGTACAAGTGCCTCTATCCGGCGGATTTAAATTACAAAGGCCAGAATCCGGATCTTTATAAATCCACCTCAGGAGACCGCCGAACCTATGAGCTCAAAACAAATGAAACGACAGATGATTATACTGATATTGCCCATTTTATCGATGTATTGAATAATACACCACTCACCAGCCTGCCGGCTGAACTCGAAAAGGTTTTAAATGTTGGCACCCTCTTGCAAATCATTGTACTCGATGTGTTTTCTGGGAATTGGGATGGTCCATTTTATAACAAAAATAATTTTTACCTCTATCATAATACAGCAACCGGCAAATTCGAAATAATCCCGTACGACCTCGACAATACCTTTGGTATCGACTGGTTCAATGTAGACTGGGCCAACCGTTCGGTTTACAAATGGTCGCCCGAATGGGAAGAGAGGCCGCTTTATTCCCGGGTTTTATCAGTTCCTGCATACCGTAAGGAATACACCCGGCTTTTTCACAACCTCCTGAATTCACTGGCTGATGGCAATCTGATTCAAAAAATCGGCACCCTCCGAAACCTTTATGAACCCTATATTTCATTGGATCCCTTTTATCCGCTGAACTATGGGTGGACAACCACTGATTTTCAGAATTCATTCAACACCAGATTATCCTCCTCACATGTCAAAACAGGACTGATCCCCTATATTTATGACCGGCTGGGGTCAGCCCGATCGCAGTTGGATGCTGCTTCAGGTACCGGCGATACCATGCTATCAGATCAGACTGATGTATTTCCCATTCCTGCAAATGACATGCTGATGATCGGACATCAGGGTGTCAAATCCTGTTACACCATTTTTACTGCCGGCGGTTCTGTTGTATCAGAAGGTTTATTAACAAGCGGTTGCACCCGGATTAATGTTTCAGGGTTGTCCAATGGTCTATACTATGTTAAGGTAAATTCTGCAGGAACCGAAAGTAAAACAACCCGGATAATCATCATGCACTGACCTATACAATATGGAAGCTGAGAAAATCATAATCTCCGGAACAGGTTGTGCCCTGGCCGACTATTTATACAGCGCAATATCCTTTAGAGGACCGGATTTCGTAAAATACCTGTCTGTAAAGGACGGCGATGGCGGATTAAGTCCGGGGAAACTGGTTTTCACTGAAGAGCTCGAAAAATTTGCCGGCAAGTCCTATTCTGAAATTGTAAGTGAAATTACCCGAAACAAGCCACCCGATGCCTTTAATGTTGGAGGACCTTCTCTTGTTGCCCTAATTCATGCATCACAATTACTTGAAGAAGAAGACTTCGAAGTGAAATTCTTCGGAATTGCCGGGAATGATGAAACGGGGGATAAGATTGTAGAAATGACCGGCCAAACACCGCTCAACATCAGGAATTACCTCCGGCTACCCGGCCAGGTTACACCATTTACACATGTATTATCAGATCCTGATCATGATCACGGTCATGGCGAGCGAACATTTGTTAATAATCTGGGTGCTGCCAGGGATTTTTCACCGGAGCAGCTGCCGCGGGAGTTCTTTAACTCACAGATCGTTTGCTTTGGAGGAACGGCATTGGTTCCGCGCTTGCACGACAGTTTGCCGGATTTGCTCAAGCAAGCCAGAAACAACAATAGCATCACGGTAGTTAACACCGTTTTCGACTTCAGGAATGAAAAGAACCATCCGGAAGAGGCCTGGCCATTGGTGGGAAGCATTGAAAATTACGAATTGATTGATGTACTGATCATGGATGGCGGAGAAGCCATCAGGATCAGCGGTCGGGATTCCGTTGAGGATGCATCCGTCTTTTTCGCATCCACCGGGGTTTCATCATTCATCATCACGAATGGCGCGCAGGATATCCTGGCCTGGTCGGGCGGACGGTTATTTGTAGAAACACCTGTCGTTAAAATGCCTGTTTCGAAAAAAGTAACGGATACCCTGCTCAATGATCCGCGGCTGAAAGGAGATACAACAGGCTGTGGCGACAATTTTGCTGGAGGAATCATTGCTTCGGTAGCCTGGCAGCTCAAGAATGCAGTAAAAGGACATTTCGATTTAAAGGCTGCCCTGGCCTGGGGAATTGCATCCGGCGGATTCTGTTGCTTTACCATCGGAGGCACCTATCATGAAAGGGAAAAGGGAGAAAAAAGAAAACAAATTCAGGACCTCCAGCAGGAATATCTGAATCAGACTGAATGCTGAATGACAGAATACAGGCAGGTTAAAATAGTCATTTTCGGTGCCGGGAAAATCGGCAGGTCGTTTATTGGCCAGCTTTTTGGTCTGGGCGGTTACGAAGTGGTTTTCATTGATCTTAATCAACAGATCATCGCCGAACTTAATAAGAGAAAAAATTACAACATCATAATCAAATCGGATATTGACGAAGTGATCAATATCACGAATGTACGGGGTGTTTATGCACTGGATGAAACTTCCGTTGCCAGGGAAGTGGCCACAGCCGGAATAGTTGCAGTTTCGGTTGGATTAAATGGATTAAATCATGTCTTTCCGTCGTTGGTAAAAGGTCTTATAGAAAGGCTTGAAACCGGTAAAACCCCGCCGCTGGACATCATAATTGCTGAGAACATGCGCGATGCCGATGCCTACTTCAGGCACATGATGAGTAAACTGCTACCCCCCTCCTATCCTTTCGACAGCCTGGTGGGCCTTGTTGAAACCAGCATTGGCAAGATGGTCCCGATCATGCTGAACAAAGATCTGGAGGATGATATTCTGCAGGTGTTCGCTGAGCCCTATAATACACTGATCCTGGATAAAAAGGCTTTTAAGAATCCGATTCCACAGATTTCCGGGTTATCACCCAAAGAAAATATGAAAGCCTGGGTAGACCGCAAGCTGTTCATCCACAATTTAGGGCATGCGGCGGCGGCCTATATCGGGCATCTGCATAATCCCGAATTTGTTTATATGTATGAAGCACTGTCTGTTCCACTGATAATGGAACAGGTCAGGGATGCCATGCTGCAATCAGCCGGCATATTATTAAGAAAATACCCCGATGAGTTTACTCAGGAAGACCTGACCAATCATATCGACGACCTTCTGATGCGTTTCCGAAATAAAGCTTTGGGGGATACCATTTTCAGGGTTGGATGCGACTTATTGCGTAAACTGGGGCCGGAAGATCGGTTGGCAGGTGCCATAAAGGAAGCCATCGAGCTAAACATGCCTTTTGATAAAATCCTTTATGCCCTGGCTTGCGGATGCCAATTCCGTGCCACTGATGAAAATGGAAAAATGCACGACAAGGATGCAATTTTCCTGTCCGCCGGTGAAAAAGGTACCGACCAGGTATTGGCTGAGGTATGCGGGTTTAATGAAACCCTGAACACTAACCTGTTTGAGGAAGCCCGGACTATTGACAGATTTTTGAAAACCATGACAACTACCAGATTATGAACAATTTAAACGCTGCCGGAATGATCAGGACAATTCTGTTTTTATCATTCCTCCCGTTAACAACTCCGGTATTTGCCGCCATCGAAACGGTGAAGGCATTCAAGGTTTCAAATTCTCCTGAAATAGATGGCAATCTGGATGAAGAAGTATGGAAGACAGCTCCATCCTTTACCCAATTTAAAAGCTTCATTCCGGATTTTGGCAAGGCTTTGCCCCAACAAACCAAAGCCTGGCTGGCATATGATGAAGAGAATCTGTATTTCGCATTTGATTGCCAGGATCCCGAACCGGATAAAATCAAGGCTAATGTATCCGGCCGCGACCAGATTATACAGGACGACTGGATCTGTTTGAATATCGATTCTCGTTTTGACCAGCAGGGAATTAACGCTTTTTACATCAATCCACTTGGTATACAGATGGATACCAGGTTTGATGCGGGCAAGGAGGATGCCAGTATCGACCTGGTATGGTACAGTGCCGGTAAGTTGAATGATCATGGCTATACTGTCGAGGTCAAGATTCCGCTAAAAAGTCTGCGGTTTTCCACCAGCGACCCGGTAAGCATGGGATTGCTGCTTGAAAGATACGTGAGCCGGACCGGCACACACACCGGTTACCCGGAACTGGATCCATCAATGGGATTTAATTTACTGCCTCAGCTCATGCGGGTAGATTACCAGGGGGTAAAGAATTACAGCCTGTTTGAGGCCATTCCGGCAGCCACCTATACTTACCGGGATGCCAGGGTAGGTGACAAACTCACCAAAGAAACCCGGAAACCGGATCTGAGCCTGACCCTGAAATACGGGATCACCTCTGACCTGATCCTGGATGCCGCTGTCAATCCGGATTTCAGTCAGATTGAATCCGATGCCGGCCAGGTAGATGTCAATCTTCGGTATGAGCTTTTCTACACCGAAAAACGTCCGTTTTTCCTCGAAGGCCGTGAGAAGTTCAATATCGGTGCCACGCAGTCGTCGGTGGTAGATCCGATGTATTACCTGGTCCACACCCGGACCATTGTGAACCCGATTGCAGGTGTAAAATTCACTGGCAATATCGATAAAAAGAATTCCATTGCGCTCCTTTACGGGGCTGATGAACTCACGCGCGATTCCAGCTCCATGCCCCGACAATTTGCTCACTTCCCGATCCTTCGGTACAAATACAATCTCAAGGATGACGGATACCTCGGGGCTCTCTATACCGGCAGGGAAGCAAAAGGAACCAGCAACCGGGTAGCCGGTACCGATGCCCAGATCCGGATAAACAAATCAAGCATGATCGAATACAATATTTTCGGGTCGAATACCAGTGATTCAATCAGCAGCCTGAACAGTCATGCCGAGGGCCTGTATTTTCATTCCGAAACACGCAATCTCGATTACGGAATATCCCTGAAAAACATCGGTAAGGACTTCAGTGTTGCAACCGGGTATATCAACCGTACCGGGATCACTCAGGGGACGGCCTTAATCAAGCCCGTGATTTATCCTGAATCGAAAATCTTCCGCCGGTTCGACTTTGAGTTTTTTGGATCCGGAACCTACGACCAGATTTATTCCATGTGGGAAACACTCAACCATGCCTCTGTACTTGCGCTGATCGGGGGAACCACTCAATTGAGGGTTAAATACACCTTGTCTGATGAGGTATACCTGGGTCAAAAATTCAATACCAGCGGCTATCAGGTGAACCTTACCAGCCGTTACCGGACCTGGCTGTCGGGTTCATTGTCATTTCGCCGTGCACATGCAATTTATTATGCTGCAGAACCATCCGGAGGCCTGAGCAATCGTTTTACATTAAGTGCTGTAATTCAACCCTGGCCTAAATTCCAGACAACCCTCAGTTTTGTTTATTCAGATTTTATCCGGTCAGGTGACCAGGTTTCCCTGTATAAATATCCCATTGAACGGTTGAAGTTGACGTATCAATTCAATAAATATCTCTTTATCAGAGGAATAGTTGAATATAATGGCTATTATAAATCCATGCTGACCGACTTTCTGATCTCCTTCACCTATGTACCCGGTACCGCCTGCTATCTGGGATACGGTTCACTGTACGAGCAAACTGAACAATCAGAACCTTTTTTCAGAGGTAACCTGAAACCATTGGAAATGCAGAGAGGATTTTTCATGAAACTATCCTATCTGTTCAGGAATTAACAAAAGATCCCCATTTCAAACCATTTAATTACATCTTTGTTATACCTCAAATAAATGTGAATGGAAAGTAAGACCATACTGATAACGGGAGCCAATTCAGGGATCGGAAAGGCAACTGCCACAGCCCTTGCTGAAATGGGTGCACACGTGGTGATGATGTCGCGCGATTTGGAAAAGGGTGAAAAGGCGAGGCAGGAAGTTGCCCGTATAAGCAAGAGCAATCAGGTAGATCTCATGCAATGCGATTTGGCAAGTATGGACAGCATCCGGAAATTTGCAGTAGCTTTTATTTCAAAATATCAAAAGCTTGATGTGCTGATAAACAATGCCGGCATTTATACAAAAAAAAGGATGGAAACAGCCGATGGGTTTGAATATCAGATTGGTGTCAATCATCTCGGACATTTCCTTCTCACTCAGCTATTGCTTGATCTGCTTAAGGAAAGCGCTCCGTCGCGCATAATAAATGTATCCTCGGGAGCACATTTTGCCGGGAAAATCGATTTTAATTATCTTCAGCTGCAGAATGGATATTCCAGCTGGAAATCCTACTGTCAGTCAAAGCTGGCCAATGTATTGTTTACTTATGAATTAGCTCACCGTCTAACCGGAACCGGAGTTACGGTGAATTGCCTGCATCCGGGTTTTGTGAATACCCGTTTCGCATTCAACCGTGAGAATGAGAAACCGAACCTTTTTGTAAGGCTTGGCAAACCATTTACCATTGAACCGGCCAATGGTGCCGAAACATCCGTTTACCTGGCTGCCTCCCCGGAAGTTGAAGGTATTACCGGAAAATATTTCGTAAAAAGAAAGGAGAAATCCTCCTCCCGATCGTCCTACGATCTCGTGACAGCCGAGAAACTTTGGAATTTAAGTATGGTGCTCTGCGGTTTGTAAACACGCCATAAATAGCTAATTTAAGGACTTTTAAAATTAGCTGATTATGAAAATCAAATTATTGGTTATCTGTATTTTAACCTTGTTTTTCGTTACATCATTCGCCCAGAATATTCCGATGGGCCAGGTACTCGAAGGCACTTCCATGTCGAGTAAGATTCTTAACCGGGATGTGAATTATGCCATCTATCTGCCTGCAGACTATCAGGATGGATCTCGTTTATACCCGGTTGTATACCTGCTGCACGGGTATACCGACAATGAAACGGGCTGGATTCAGTTTGGCGAGGTAAACATGGCTGCCGACAGGGCCATCGCCTTAAGGGAAATCCCTTCCATGATCATTGTTATGCCGGATGCCAAGGCAACCTGGTATATGAACAATGCCGACGGATCTGAAAAGTTTGAAGACATGTTCATAGAGGAATTCATCCCCTTTATAGATAAAACCTATCGGACCCGGGCTTCAAAAGAATTTCGCGGAGTTTCGGGATTATCGATGGGAGGATTCGGGTCACTTTTATACTCTTTGAAACATCCTGGAATGTTTGCTGCCTGCGCGGCTTTCAGCGCTGCCGTATGGACCGATGAAGAAGTCAAGGGAATGTCGTCCGGGAACCGTCAGGGCATGTTTGAAAAATTATACGGACTTACGGCAGAAAAAAACCTGCTGACCCCGCACTACCGGGCCAACAGCATCCTGGATCTGGCCGGATCACTGCCGAAGGAACAGATTGAAAAGGTTCGGTTTTATATCGACTGCGGTGATGATGATTTCCTGTATAAAGGAAATGCGGCGCTCCATACCGTACTTCGCGACCGGCAGGTAAAGCACGAATTCCGCGTCAGGGATGGCGGACATACCTGGCTTTACTGGCGTACCGGGATCACTGATGCCTTGAAATTTATCGGAGAAAGCTTCCATCGATAGACTCTAAGAAAAACACTTTAAAAATGACAACATTATCAGTATGCGGGCTGGATTGTTCAACCTGCGAATTTTATGAAAAAACCTGTGCAGGATGTTACGCGGTGAATGGCAGTACTTTCTGGGCACAGGAAATGATGCCTAACAAAGTTTGTCCATTATTCCAGTGTGCCTTTAATGAGCGTGGGTTTGAAAGCTGCGGTGACTGCGATGAGCTCCCCTGCGCCCTTTTCCTGCAGATGAAAGATCCTTCATTATCTGACGAAGAACATGAAAAGATGATCCAGGTAAGGGTAGACAGGCTGAAATCGTAAATATCCGTAGGGGCGAACCGCGTTCGCCCGTCTACCCCATCCTGGACCCTCCTGGCGACTACCCTAAAAACCTTGCTGCACCTTCAAAAACCTGATTGAATGCCACATCAACCTGAGGACGAAGTGTTGGGTTGCCGGTAGGAAAAGGATTTTCATGGGAATAAGGATAAGGAAAATCCAGAATGGACATTGGGATCTTATTGCGAAGGTTGGCCCCGGAAAGTGTTTCCAATATCGATTTTGCCGGTATAACAAGATCTCTGGAAAGTCCGATGGCTGAAATTTGGTTCCGCAAACGATGAAATGAATGCTCACGGAAAGCCTGGAACCTATCGAGTCGTAACATTGATATAAAGGCTGACCAGAGTGAGTTAAACGCATTGAGGTGCTCAATATTGATTTTGCTTTTTACTGCGTTCGGATCATGCCGTATAAATGCTTCCCCAAGCCGGTCGAATGCTTTGGCATCCATAATATAGCGCGAAATACCCTGCATCTGTTCAAACGAACTCCCTCCCAAAAACAGAAAACTCCTGGAATCCGCGAACAATTCTTCCGGATTCGCAATGAGCAGGACTTCCAGTAAAAATGCACCCACTGAATAGGCAAAGAAGTCAACGGAGGCAGTCTGGCGGAATAATGGGTGCCGGCCCGACCGGATGCTTTCAGTCAGAGAGATCAGGTCGTAACAGCTCTGCAACCCTGATGTGCAGAACCATTCCGGGTGAATATCCAGGCGGGTACTCAGTGCAGCGTTTATTGGGGTAGCAAGCACATTTGAAGGTGTTTGAAGGGTACGGTGCTGTGCAACCTCCTGCATCGCCCGCGGATCGCTCCAGAAACCAGGGGAACGGTTTACATGGAATGCCATCGGAAAAAGTATTACGGCCTTTCCTGTGTTTTCACTGAGATATTGAGCCCAGTAAAGATATTTATACCAATTTCTCTCATTCAATCCATGCAGCATTATGATAGCCCCGTTAGCAATATCCTTCCCATGAGGCATGAAAACCGGATAGGTAAAATTATAGTTCCCCCCGAATGATCTCAGTAAAAGCTCGGCAGGTCCGTCTGCCGTTATACTTTCATGATCATCCAAACGCGTATCCGGCTGGATTACCGATTGGAAGTCGCAATTGAGTATCCTCGTCTGAGATCCGGTAATGGTAATATCACGTGCATGGAAGTCATAACACGATTTCAACAACATCTGATTTTCAAAATAATCCATTCGGTTTATATTTCTGGATTCAAAATTACAAAGCGTAAAAAAGGCTGTCAATAGTGCGGTGGCGAAGGCGGCTTACCGGTGATTAAACCTTACTTTTTGGGATAAAAACCGTTATTAAGGGACGAAACCTGATTGATATTGAATTAATCAGAACCGTACCCAACTTTATTTAAATTTGCAGGATGAACTTTAACCGGCTGATACCTGACTTTTTTGTAAAGACCCGCAACACGGTTATTCAAATCATATTCACCGCACTGTTTGCCTATTCATTCATACTTATATACCATCCTTTCGGTTCCCAAAGCTGGTTTGAGATCAACTCCGGACAATTCGCCTTCTATTCCGGTTTTGTTGTTGTACTTGGAATGCTGGTGGTTATAGTGAGCCGCGTGATCATGACACAAATTCATAAACGGCTGAACATCACCATAGCAGGATATGCATTCATGATTGCGATGGAAGTTATTGCGATGACCGGGTTTTATATGATGATTCAAAAGGTATTTCTCAAGGACAGCCGTTTCTGGTTTGAGGTTTATTATACAGCTATCCTTAATGCCACGCTGATCCTTTTGATACCATATCTTATAAGCCTTTTGTATTTTGCCTGGCTGGATAAGAAACAGAAATTCGAATCCCTGATGCAGGAAAAATCAGGTGATCCGGAACCTCCGAGGTTCATTAATTTCAGCGATGAGAATGGTGAAACCAAGCTGAGCATTCAGCTGGCTGACCTGCTCTATATTGAAGCAAGTGAGAATTATGTCACGATTCATTATCTGGATCATACTCAACCCGACAGGTTACTGCTGCGCAACAGCATGAAAAGGATGGAGGAATATCTTTCAGGGTATCCCGTTATCCGTTGCCACCGGTCATATATGGTAAATCTCACGAGGATCAGGATGGCTAAAAAAACTAAAACCGGATTGATTCTTGAACTTTCAGCATCAGTTCCCATTCGCCTGCCGGTATCGGAAACTTATAAGAACGAACTGGTGAGGGAGTTGAGGATGTGAGGGCGTTAAGGAGGTGAGGAGGTGAGGTTAATCACGGCGGAATACATTGAGGTCCCATTCTTTCATCCATTTGAGTGCAGGCATGCCGTTTTCCCATAAAACAGGCAGCCAGATATATCGTCCGTCGATCGCATTGGATGGATTCCACCGGTCAGCCATAAAAATAAAAGCCCCTGGTCGCCCTATAACAGGTTGTATATAGGTACTTTGCGAGTTAAAGGTGGTTTTGATTTCCGATTCGGTTCCCCGGCATGGGTTTCCAGTTGCGGTCCATTCACCCATGATTGAATGAGCTACAGCAACTTCGGCGGCATTTGGCGACCAACCGGTGCAATCCGATGTAATCAGATAGTATTTACGCTGATGTTTGAACACCGCAGGTGCTTCGCGGTAACGTCCTTTCAATATCTTGATAAACCTGCCCGAAGGCTTAAGGTAATCGTCGCTGAGTTCGGAGATCACCAGGGTAGCATTATCTTCTGCGGCATAGAAATGATACGCCTTGCCATCATCATCGGCAAACAAGGTCATGTCGCGCGCCATTTCCCCGTTAGGCCGCATGCTTCCCACGAAGGTATACGGACCGGTTACCCGGTCGGCAACAGCCACCCCTGAACGTGCGGCGGAATATCCCTGTCCCTTTAGCTCAAGATGGAACCACATCACGTATTTACCGGTTTTACGGTTAAAAATCACCTTGGGCCGCTCCAGGATACATCCTGCTGTGATCTCGCTGTCTGGATCATCCGATACCTTTAATACAATCCCCTCATCCCTGAAGTTATACAGATCGTTGGATGAGTAACAATGCACTCCAACCCATGCGCTATTTCCCTTTTTCCCTTCAACTTTATGCTCGCCGAACCAATAATATTTCCCCCCGTCGAACAGCATTCCTCCCCCGTGAGCATTGATCATTACCCCATTATTATCAAGCCAGGGCTCACCGACAGCAAATTTCCATCCTTCAGAAATGGATATAACCTGTTCATTTTGAGAAAAAAGAAAGGTGGAAAAACAAAGGGCAACAAGAGAAACAGACAGTCGGATCATTGTGTTTTGTTCAATTGACAACAAGTTATGTTTTTACAATGATATAATAAAAAATTATCTTCGTTTATGGACTGGAAATCAGAGCAGGAATGGATCGTGATGCGGTATTTCAGGGAGAAATATCCAGCCTTTCCTAAAGGTAAGCTGATAAAAAATGAATCCCCTGATTTCCAGCTCTGGATCTCCACCAAACGCTTTATCGGAATTGAACTTACCCAGGTTCATCAAATAAATTCAGCCAGTCCGGCTCAGGGCTTTCTCGACAGGCACTCTGCAGTGAACCAGGTATTGAATTCTCTCAGGGCAAAGGAAGAAAAGATCCGTCTATACCGGCAGGAGCATCCCTATCAACTCTGGCTGATTATCTTTGCTGACTATTCAGAACAGGAAGCAATGGATTTAATTATTGAGGAAAAGCAGAACGGAAGCATGGAGAGTTCTTTCGACAAGGTTTTCCTGTTTGATCTGGATACACACCAGGTAATTCAATTGACAAAATAAACATGGACCTACCGGTATTAATAGGAATAGCAATCGGCCTCTCAATGGATGCATTGGCGGTTTCAGTGGCCAATGGCATCATGATCAAAAAGTTACGAGTTGAACACGCATTTCGCATCGCCTTTTCTTTCGGATTTTTCCAGGCAATCATGCCACTGATCGGCTGGGCGGCAGGCATTACATTCAGTACCTATATAAAGGAAATCGATCACTGGGTAGCCTTTGGACTATTGGTTATTGTGGGCAGCCGGATGATCTGGGAAAGTTTTACCAATTCGCAAAAGGATGAGGCTGCCCGAAATTGCCTCCACTTCCCTACGCTGCTGATTCTTTCGCTCGCCACCAGTATTGATGCACTGGCAGTTGGCGTGAGTTTCGCCTTTCTTGATATGACGATCTGGTTTCCGATCCTGATTATCGGACTCATTACTTTTGCTATTTGCTTTATCGGTGTGAAAATCGGGAATAAACTCGGACCGATCTTCGGCAATAAACTGGGCATCATCGGTGGGCTCGTACTGATCGGAATCGGGATCAGGATATTGATACAGCATCTCGTAGAAAAGGGGTAAGAGACTGAAGAGAGTGAAGAAAGTGAAGAAGGTGAAGAGAGTGAAGAAAGTAAAGAGAGTGAAGAATGTTAAGAGGGCTTTGATGGCTATGAGGAATATGCGGAGGATTATTATTGTTTTGGGAATAAGTCTGATGTTTTTGGGGAAAGCAGAAGCACAGTCTCCCGTTGAAATTTCCGGGACATGGATGATGTCGGGCCAGGCGATCCGGACCGACAGTGTGTGGTCGAATGGTTTGGCCATAAAGAAAGGGTATATTACGCTGAAGAAGGAAATCAATAAAACCCTATCCCTTCGATACACCCAGGATGTCTATTTTAACAAAGAGGGTGCGGGAGCAGGAAACCCGTCATTACGGCTGAAATATCTGTATCTGAAAGTTAATATGCCGGCCATCAGCTGGCTCAAAGACGCTTTTTTTGAAATTGGCATGGTTCACCGGCCATGGATTGATTTTGAGGAGAAGATAAAAGATTACCGCGTGATTAGTCCGATGTATCTGGAGAACAACCAGATATCGACTTCAGCCGATATTGGGGTTCATTTTGTCAAGCTGTTCGGCGGTACCCTGGATGAAAATTATCAGAAGAACGTAAATTCTGCTTTTCCGGGAAAATACGGGAGTTTATCGCTTGGTGTATACCATGGCGGAGGGTTTACCGCCATTGAAAAAAATCAAAATAAAACATTCGAATCGAGGCTATCTGTCCGCCCTTTTCCGGACCTCATTCCGGGACTTCAGCTGAGTCATCATTTTATCATCGGCAAAGGCAACCAGGCATATAATCCAAATTTTCTGCTGAATTATGTTTACCTTTCATATGAATCCAGTCGCGTAATTCTGAGTGCCCATGCCCACAGCGGATTGGGAAATGCGCCCGGCACTTACATCGATACCGATTTTAATTCCTTCCGGCACAGGGGATTTTCAATTTTTGGGGAGTATTATGTATATAAACGCACCTTTTCAGTTTTCGGCGACTATTCGGCATTCCGGAAGAACCAGCCGGAACAGGCTGACTCGAACCGCTTAACCGCCGGGATCAGTTATCATTACCTTAACAAGAATAAATTAGTGCTTGACACGGAATATCTTACTTCACCCAATGGCAATCGTCTCACCATCGAATTAGGAATTGACATCCGCTTTTAGGCCGGTTAACCAGGCAGGTGAAACAACATGAATTAATGATAAATAAAGCAATATGAACCCAATTTTAATGCATCCCCGGGAGCAGATCACCGAGATCATCAGCAGGATTTACCATCGCGGCCTGACCACCACATCGGGCGGTAACATTTCGATCCGGGATGAAAATGGTGATGTATGGGTCACACCGGCTTCCATTGACAAAGGATCACTCCGTCCATCCGACATATTATGCGTACACCCGGATGGATCCGTATCCGGTCCGCACAAACCCTCATCGGAATTACCTTTCCATCTGGCAATTTATAAAATCCGTCCGGATGTGAAGGCTATCGTGCATGCTCATCCTCCTGCTCTGGTTTCATTCAGTATTGTGCGTGATTTTCCCAATACGAATGTGATTCCACAGGCCCGGCAAGTATGCGGTCCGATTGGATATGCAAAATATGAATTACCCGGATCCCAGGCTCTGGGCGACAAAATCGCGGAGGAATTCATGAAAGGATTCAATGCAGTAATTCTTGAAAATCATGGCACGGTAGTGGTCGGAACCAACCTGCAGGAGGCCTTCGAACGTTTTGAAACTTTCGAATTTGTTGCACGGATCCTCATCAATTCGAGGATGATTGGCACACCGAATTATCTGACCGAGGAACAGATTCATGCATTCGAAGCTCAATATGGAGAGACAGTTCCTGAAATGGAAACTGTTGAATATCCGTCGGATGAGCGGGAACTTCGCACCGAGATATGCAGAATCGTAAGGAGGGCGTGTGACCAGGGGCTGATGATCAGCACTTATGGAACGGTATCCACACGCTGGCGCGGTGAAGATTTCCTGATCACGCCAAGAAACTTTTCGCGATGGGATATTGAACCTTCCGATGTGGTACAGATCAAAAATGGCGAATGCGAGCCAGGCAAGGTTCCCAGCAGGTCGATTGTCATACACCAGGAAATTTACCGGAGGAACCCGGCGGTTAAAGCTATTATTTTTACCCAGGCACCTTATTCAATGGCTTTTGGCGTGACCGGCCAGAGTTTTGACAACCGGACCATTCCGGAGAGCTGGATTTTATTGCAGGATGTGCCCCTGTTACCTTTCGGTGCCCATTTTGCCGGTCAGGAACGAATAAGCCAGTCGCTGCGGTCGGATCACCCTGTTCTGATCATCCGGAATGACAGCATCCTCGTTACCGGAAACAGCCTGCTTCATGCATTTGACCGGCTCGAAGTGGCAGAATTCAGTGCCAGATCCCTGATCCATAGTATTCCGCTCGGCACAATGAAACCAATTGATGAATTTCAGATTGAAGAACTTCGGAAAAAATTCCTGCCGGATTAAGCAGAAAATGAGTCATTTTTGAATGATTATTACTCCCTTTTTTTAGGGCTAATAAAATAATTTGCAAATTATTAGGAGATTTTAGCAATCCTATTTAAAACTCCTTACCTTTGCACCGGTTTAAATTAAATTGTATTATGAAAATTTATGTAGGAAGTCTGCCTTACCGCGTTAGCGGAGACGACTTAAAAGGGATCTTTGAAGAGTATGGCGAAGTTAGTTCGTCAACTGTTATTTCTGACAAATACACTGGCAGAAGTAAAGGTTTTGGTTTTGTTGAAATGACAAACGAAGCCGAAGGAAAAAATGCTATTGAACAACTGAACGGCGCCGAAATCGAAGGTCGTACCATCGTTGTCAATGAAGCAATCGAAAAGCAGGACAATTTCAAAAAACGTGATAGTAGTGCACCACGCCGGGATAACTTCCGGAAGAGTTACTAGTGTCTGGAAGCACGTCGTGTTAAGAGATTTTCGAACAACCCCGCCAAAAGCGGGGTTGTTTGTTTATAGGGGATTCCAACTGAAATAGTAATTTTGAGGCGAACTCAACAGCAATCTACTCATGAAAAGAATTTCTCCGGTTTCCCGGAAATGGCTCATCCTCCTTCTTTCCGGACTGATGCTTTTATCTTCCTGCACTCCCCAATCCAGCAGCAATTACCAGATCACACCGGTTGCCATCAGCCAGATCAGTCTGACTGATTCGTTCTGGGCGCCACGAATAAAAAGGAATACCGAGACCACCATACCTGCGGTATTGGATAAATTAAATGAAACCGGACGAATTAAGAATTTCCAGAACGCTGGTAAGGTCCTGAAAGGAATTACCCGGTCGGAGGAATTTTGCACTGCTTTCCCGTTTGATGATTCCGATGTTTATAAGCTGATCGATGCCGGCGCCTATGCATTACTGAACATGAAGCAGGATTCACGTGCCGGAGCGCTGATATCAAGCCTCGACAGCCTTATCCTCATCATAGGTGAGGCCCAGGAAAAGGATGGCTATCTGTATACCGCCAGAACCATGAATCCTGCGGTGATGCCTGAAATGTCGGGCAAAGAACGCTTTGTCAACGAACAGGAAAACAGTCACGAGCTTTACAACCTGGGCCATCTTTATGAAGCAGCCTGCACCTGGTTTGAGGCTACGGGTAAAAAGAATCTGCTCACCATCGCCACCCGAAGCGCCGATTTTTTATATTCCACATTCATTCAGGGAAAACTAGTCCGATATCCGGGTCATGAAGAAATTGAAACCGGACTGGCTCACTTATACCGTACAACCGGCAATCCCCATTACCTTGAACTTGCCCATTATTTCCTGGATGTGAGGGGACCGGGCGGTTTGGACTACAACCAGGCTCATATTAAACCTGTTATGCAAACCGAAGCTGTCGGGCATGCTGTTCGGGGTATGTATCTATACAGCGGAATGACAGAAATGGCTGTACTAAAACCAGATACGGCCTATCTGGAAGCTGTGGTCAATATATGGAACGATATAATCCGGTCGAAAACTTACCTCACCGGCGGTGTCGGATCAAAATCCAGCAATGAAGGTTTCGGGGAGCCTTACGATTTGCCCAACCATACAGCCTATTGTGAAACATGTTCCTCCATCGGGTTTATACTCTGGAACGAAAGAATGTTCAGGGCTACCGGTGAAAGCAAGTACATCGACCTGATGGAGAAGACCTTATACAATGCTTTCCTTTCAGGAATCTCCCTTTCAGGTGATCACTTTTTTTATCCGAACCCGCTCGAATCCTGGGGCAAAAAGGTGCGGCCCGACTGGTATGCCTGTGCATGCTGTCCTCCAAACGTTGCCCGCCTGATTCCGATGGTTCCCAGATTCCTGTATGCACAGTCGGGCAACCGCATTTTCGTTAATCTGTATGCTGCCGGAACTGCCGGGCTGAAAGTATCCGATATACCATGCACGCTCATTCAGGAAACCGGCTATCCCTGGGATGGAAAAGTTGTTCTCAACGTCAATCCTGACAAAGCCTTGAATTCAGCCATTCATCTCAGGATTCCGGGTTGGGCCGTGAACAAAGCATTTGAATCTGATCTTTATGCCTTTACAAATTTTTCTGATGAAAAATATTCCATAAAGATCAATGGTGAAATCATCAATGCTCCAATAGAAAACGGATATGCCGTGATCGACCGGCAATGGCAAAAGGGAGATAAAATTGAATTGAATCTTCCCATGCCGGTCAGGCTGGTCAAGGCCAACCCGGCAATACTCGCCTACCAGGGAAAGCTGGCCGTACAGCGCGGTCCGATCATTTATTGTGCAGAAGCTGCTGACCACAGCGGGTCGGTGCTGACCATGACAATCGATTCAACAACCTTATTGACTGGTAGTTACAGACCTGATCTGCTTGATGGGATTTATGTTATATCAGGTCAGGTGGCTCAACATTCTGTGGCGGATAGGGCGACCGCAGGTAGGGCGACCGCAGGTCGCCCCTACGGGGAATTGACGATGATACCGTATTATGCGTGGGCAAACCGTGCGCCAGGCGAGATGGCGGTCTGGTTTGCACAGGCACCTGAATATATAACACGGTTTCCTGAGCCGCCCGGACTTGAAGCCAAGGCAACAGGTTCTGCATCTTATGCATATGACAATTCAATTCCTTACCTGAATGATGGTATCGATCCTGTAAATTCAGCCGATCGTGGAAACAACGCATTCCGCCTTTATCCGCATAAAGGAACTGACGAATGGATTGCCTATGAATTTGATCAACCGGTTAAGCTATCTGCCGTAAAAGTGTACTGGCTGGAGGATGAATCCTATATTCTGCCGGTATCCTGGAAATTATCGTATCTGAAAACTGACGGCACCTGGGCGGGGGTTGATAGTTTTAGTCCCTATCTGATTGAGAAAGATCAATATAATGAGGTTACATTTGTAGCGGTTACCACCAAAGGTCTCCGGATAGACATGAAATTGAGCGATGCGGGGCCAGGTGGTATCATTGAGTGGAAAGTGAATTGAAATATTAACAATAATCCCGTAGGGGCGACCTGAGGTCGCCCATCAACCGTTATGGTAAGATATTTAGTTTGTCCGCAGTGTGGGATTATCAGATTTCACGTCAGGAATGGTGAGGGGGCCAGCGCAGTGGTTCAGGTAACCCGTGATTTCGAGGTAGTTCCGGTAAATCCTGAGGAGAGCCTGGAGGGTTTTAACCTGGAGTATCTCTATTGCCTGGGTTGTTCCTGGAAGGGAAACATAAAAAGTCTGAAAAAATATTTATCGATAGGCTGAAATGAAAAAGTTTTTGATTTTCCTGGGAGTAATTGCCCTGTTAACCGGGGGAACAATTGGCTTGTATTACCTTCTGCGCCAGGTGCCTGAGCCTGAAGAAACCATGGATCATTCGGAAGGAACCGCAATTGTCATTACCGGTGCGGCAGCCAGGATACCTCAGGAAGCCGCTCTGCTGGAGCAATTATATTATTCCGGCGACATGAAGAATGTTGTTTTCATATCCGGAGTAAGTTCGGGCGCTCTCAACGCCGTCATGCTGAATGCTATTCTTGATCGGAAATACACCTGGAAGCAATACCGAAACCTGCTGTTTTCCATTACCAACAAGGATGTCTTTTATTCCACGGATAAGCCTCTGCCTGTAAATACTGATCCCCTAAGGCAACTGTTGACAAAAGTCCTTCATGACACCCTCGGTTATAAGAAACTCAAGGATCTGCCCTACCCGACCTCGCTTTCAACGGTTAGTCTGAATATCAAGTCCTGGGCTGATCACACCTTTCGTTTAAGCAATCTGAAAATCAACATGGAGAGCGATCCCGAGCTTGATCTGGTAGAAGTATTGATGGCTTCAACCGCATTTCCGCTGGCATTTCCGCCGGTGAGGATCAGCAAAAACAGCACACTTCCGGATGGAAGGTTTATCGATGGCGGAACAACCGCCGATTATATACCCTATCGTGCGGTTTTGGAATTTGAGAAGTATTCGCGCAGGAATGTCGACCGGATGATCATTGTGAGCCGGAAGCTGGATACGGAAGAAGGGCTGCGGGGCGAACTATTGAATATGGGGATCAACCGCCTCGATCTCGTCGACAAACTGGGCATTGCCATTGAAGATCTGGCACAGCGCGCCTTCTTCGCCGGCCTGGAATCTTTGATGAAGGAAGCCCCGGTACTATCTGAGAAGACGTACATTTACCTACCTGCCATACCCGGGGAATTCCCCCTGTTTGAATTTGCCAATATGGCCGAACAATACAAAGCATCACGCGAATGGGCACGAACGCACAAGCCCATTATCCTGCCAAAATTTTTGAGCGAGGGAATCTCAATATACGAATAGCCCGAATCCATGGATTCCAACAAATCAACTCATTTGATTGAGCAGATCCGGAAGGTCATTTTAACGGATTTTGCCAGGAGCATGGAAACGCCGGAGAGTTTGGCAGGTAAATTTATTCTGATAGCCGTCGGAATAGAGTATCTGGGCGGCTGCCTCGACAAGCAGCATATGAACGCAACGGCCCGCAGCGAAAAACGGTTTAATACTGCCATTTTAAAGCTTTTCCCTAAAAGATATCACCATTTCTGCAAACAGGGATCGGTACCTTATCTCTATACCGATTTCCGCTGCCCGGTAATCCATCAGTTCAAAGCAGAAAAATCGATTTTCCTCTGCTCCTCCGGAAATCCGGAAGCCGGAAATTTGCAACATCTGACTTATAATCAGGAAGGATCCCTGATTTTAGTGGCCGAAGAGTTTTATCAGGATCTTTCGGTTGCGGCAAATGAGCTGATAAACAGAATCGAAAATAACCTGCCCGGTTAAACTGCAATTTCCCTGATAATTTTCAGGCACCGGTCGATTTCCTCAATGCTGTTGTATATGTGGGTTGAATGCCTTAACCCATGGATGTCGCTGGAGGAACGCGGCCGGAGTTTATCGCGGTTCCACATCAGTTCCTGCAACTTCGGCCCGGTCCAGCCATCAACATTATATACGGTTATCCCGGCGCACATATTTTCATCCGAAGGGGAATACATTTTAACCTTCGGCAATTTCCCCAATTCATCACGCAAGTATTTGCCCAGGAATTTAATGCGGGCTAAAATCCTGTCCTGGCCGATTTCATTGGTAAAATCCAAAGCGGCTTCGAGACCGTGCAGAAGGGTCAGGCTGCCGGTACCGCGCTGAGTAAACCGGAAACCCTCATCGACATGATTGTCCCACTGGCCACTGGCAATAATGGTGGAAATTTCCTGAACACGATCCTTCCGGATGTAGAGGAACCCGTTGCCGCTGGGAGCGAGTATCCATTTATGGAAACAGCCCACATAGGCATCGCAGCCGATATCATGAATATTTACCGGGATCATGCCCAATGCCTGTGCACCGTCGATAACCGTAAAAATACCCCTGGAACGGGCTTCGGCACAAATCTCCTTGACCGGCATTATGGCACCGCTTCCGGAGATTACATGTGACAGCATCAGGACTTTTGTCTTTTTGGTAAATGAGTTTACCACAATATCCAAAACTTCTTTCGGCGAATGAGCCGGTTTGGGGATAGCTATTTCCCTGTATATGATCCCATCGCGCTTTTGCCTTGCCTGCCAGGAACTCTTTCCTCCCGGATGTTCCTGATCACTGGTGATCACTTCATCGCCTTTCGAGAGCTGCATACCCATGCAAACGTAGCTCATAGCCGTGGTAACATTTTCAGTGAGAGCCAGCTCTCCCATATCCACATTCATCAGTTTAGCAGCTTTGGTGCGAATTCCTTCGTAGGGAAAATATCCCGACATCATATCCCCGTCGGCCACATAATCCCATTCTGCCAGATTTGAAGCGGCAACATGCAGATGTTCGGTCATCCGGGCAACAACCACGCGTGGCATGGCCCCCATGGTGCCCGTATTAAAAAACACCTCATCCTTGCGGAGCATGAACTGATCGCGGATCTTCGCCCAGAAATCAGGATCTTCCGCTCCGGGAACCTGTGGAATATTAAAATCGTTCCGAAGTTCATTCATGGGACTGAGCGGTGCGGCCCATCCCGACCGGGAAAGCATTGGCAAAGCAAAGGCTGATAAGGCCATCGTTTTCATCAGATCACGCCTGGTTGTCATTTTGCGATAATTGTTTGGTTTTTTCTGGCCAAAAATTACTAAAAATCCTTCGATTTGTAAGAGGGTCAAGTTTTCCTATATTTGAAGAAAACAGACACCGATAACCGATAACCGATAACCGATAACTGACAACACCCTCCCTATGAAACACCTCCTCACCCTCATCCTCCTTCTTGCCTTGCTTTCGGCGTGCAAACAGGAACCGTGTTACGATGATACAGGTACCATACTCGGCCACGATTACCGTAAATGCATGTGCTGCGGAGGATGGTTTATTGAAATCGATCAGGATACGCTCCGTTTTGACCAGTTGCCCGAGGGTTGCACCGTTGATCTGGATAATCCGGTATTTCCGGTGGCAGTGTATTTGGACTGGCATCCCAAAGACCCCAGATGTATGGGCGATGAAATCATTATTACCCGAATGGAATTGAAAAAATGAGAAAATCACTTTTTATTATCCTGATATTAAGTATTATATCAGGTTCAGGTTTTGCACAGGAAAGGAAACCGAATCCGAAGCTGGAACAGATCATATTTGTTTTTAAAACACACTTCGATATTGGGTATACCGATCTGGCTGAGCGTATTGTGCAGAAATACAGCACTTCGATGATCAATGAAACGCTTAAAACACTGGATGAATCCAGGTCGATGCCGGCTGACAACCAATTCCGGTGGACGGTTCCTGGCTGGCCAATGAAGAAGATTTTGGAAAACCGGTCGGGCGAATCAAAAAAAGTTATCGACGATGCCATTCGCGACGGGCGGTTTATGGTTCATGCCCTGCCCTTTACGTTTGAAACCGAGGCAGGTACTCCTGAGGCTCTTACGCGCAGCATGCAATTCTCCTCGATGATCGCCCGCGACCATGGGCTGGAGCTACCGCGCGATGCCAAACTTACGGATGTACCCAGCCACTCCTGGTTCCTGCCTACCCTGTTGAAAAATGCCGGGGTTGATTTCCTGCAGATAGGATGCAATTCAGCCTCCAGTTCGCCCAAAGTGCCCGTGCTGTTCTGGTGGGAAGGACCTGATCAGTCAAAACTGATGACCCTCTATTGGGAAGCGTATTACGGAACCGATATCATTCCGGCCGACGACTGGCCATTTAAAACCTGGATCGCCATTATTCACACCAACGACAATGTTGGTGCACCACCGATCGACGAGGTGATGAAAACACTGGATCAGGCCAGAAAACTGGCGCCCAATGCAAAACTCACTATCGGCCGGATGTCGGATTTTTACGACGCCATCATGAAAGAAAATCCTGTGTTGCCGGTTGTAAAGGGTGACATGCCCGATACCTGGATACACGGTTATATGTCGATGCCCGAAGAGGTAAAAACAGCCGGCAAGGTCAAGGCGGATGCAATCGGTCTGGAAATTCTCAGCACCCAGCTTGAACAGTGGGGAGGAACTCCCAACGATGCGACAGGCAAGATCAGTGAAATCTATGAGAAAAACCTGCTTTTTGATGAGCACACGTTCGGTCTGGCCATGTCGCACGGGGCATCGGGTTACTGGTGTTACGGCGAGGAATTCAACCGGCTGCGGTCGGCAGGCACATTTGATAAGATCGAGCTTTCATGGAAGGAAAAAGGCAGGCATATCCTGGAAGCGGAGATCCTGGATCAGGGAACTTTTTCCAGAAAAATGGATGAACTTGCGGCGGCAGTAAATGTTTCCGGAACCCGTGTGGTGGTCTACAATCCTCTCCCATGGAAACGGTCGGGATGGATCACCCTGAATCATCATTCCGGATGGTTCCCCGCCAAAGCTTTAAAAGACACTGAAACCGGTAAAATCATTGCGATCAGCAACGAAGGGAATGTCATCAATTTTACTGCCGAAGACGTACCACCTCTCGGATATAAAACTTATGTAACCGTGCAGTCAGCCATTCCATCAACTCCTTCAGATGGGGTAACTTTAACGGATGGCGAGAGCCTTACAATTGAGAATGAGTTTATTAAGATCAGCATTGACCGGAAGTCGGGAAATATTACCACCCTGCTGAATAAGAAAACCGGCCGTAATTTTGCCAAAACCGGCAGCAGTTATGGAATGGGTGAATACCTGCACGAACGGTTTGGCAGAGAAAATACCGATAAATATGCCAAAGATTACATCAAGGGCGGTTGGGATTGGGCTCCTGCGGAGTTGGGCCGGATCAACCTGAGTGATGATCCCTATCGGGCATCAAACAGCCGGCTTCCCGAGGTTAAGATTGAGAGGGCCGGCAAATCCATCTCAGTTTACCTGTCTTATAATCCGGACAAAAACATGCCTCATAAATACAGCATCCGATACCGTCTGGTTGCCGGCAGGCCATATCTGGAAACCAGCTGGTCGATCAGCGGAAAGCCTGCCGATCCATGGCCGGAAGCCGGATGGCTCTGTTTCCCGCTGAATATTGATAATCCAAAGTTCAGGCTGGGCAGAACCGGTGCCATTTCTGATCCGGCAACTGATTTCATAAGAGGATCAAATTTCGATTTTTGCTTTGTCCAGGAAGGTCTGGCGGTCCTGGATCAGAATAATCAGGGAATCGGCCTCTATTCGCCGGACCTGCCGGGTATCAGCCTGGAACGTCCCGGATTGTGGAAATACAGCAAGGATTTTATGCCCTCAAAATCCAATGTTTTCTTTAACCTGTATAACAATCAATGGAGCACGAATTTTACCGAATGGATTGAAGGATCCTGGAATGCAAGTGTATATCTTTGGTTTATTGATGATTACGACTCGGAAGAATCACTGATAACCCCGGCACTGGAACACAGGCATCCATTGATTGCAACAGCAGGCGGCGGCCAGGGTGGCGCTTTGCCCGCCGTGCAGGCTGGCATCCAGCTTTCGGCCAAAGGATTGCTGGTTACCGCATTTGGGCCGAATCCGGATGGGAAGGGAACAATTTTAAGAATATGGGAAAAGGCAGGGAAAGCAGGGAAACTTGCGATAACCCTACCTTCAGGGGCTCATTTTACCACCGCTCAGCCCTGTAACCTCCGAGGGGTAAAAACAGGCGGACCCATTCACGTTTCAGATAATAAAATCGAAGTAACTTATCAGTCATATAAACCTCTGTCATTTATACTTAACTAATCTCATTTATGAAAAATCTCTTGTTTATAATGGGTTTCATGGCCGCTATTGGCTGCACAACCGTAAAGAACGATCCTGCAAAAGAAGAATGGATTCCGCTTTTTAACGGCAAAGATCTCACCGGCTGGGACATCAAAATTTCAGGGTCAGCATTGAATGAGAATTTCAATAACACTTTCAGGGTAACAGATGGCGTATTGACTGCGAGTTATGATCAGTATCAGAAATTTGACGGCGAATTCGGGCACCTGTTCTATAAAGACAAGTTTTCCTATTACAAAATCCGGGTTCAGTACCGGTTTACCGGACAGCAAGTTCCGGGGGGACCAGGCTGGGCATTCCGGAATTCCGGAATCATGCTTCATTGCCAATCGGCTGCCAGCATGACTAAAGACCAACCCTTCCCCACCTCCATCGAATACCAGTTGCTTGGAGGTTCAGGTGAAGGTGAGCGCCCCACGGGTAACCTTTGCACTCCCGGAACCAATGTGGAGATGAAAGACTCCCTGTTTACCCCGCATTGCATCAATTCCTCCTCCAAAACCTTCAACGGCGACCAATGGGTTGAAGCAGAAGCCATTGTTTTGGGCGACTCACTGATCACACATGTGATCAACGGCGACACGGTTTTGTCGTATACTAAGCCCCAACTCGATGAAAGGGAAGCAACTTATCCGGAAATGTTTGCCCATTTTGGAAGTAAATTGTTAAAAGAAGGGTATATTTCATTGCAGGGTGAAAGCCATCCGGTCGAATTCAGGAAGGTTGAATTACTGAATCTGAAAGGCTGCATGGACCCTAAAGCATTGAATTACAAGTCATACTACATTGAATCCGATAATAGGCAATGCAGATATAAGTAAATATTCTTATTGAACAGGATAAAAACAATTTTTTTTTGCCGTTTTGTAATACAGACATTTTTTTACTTTTGGAGAAAATCTTAAGGCCATGAAAATCTTTGACGACGAGGAGACATTCTTTGCTACGGACGCTGATGATCAGACAGATGATCTGGACACTGAATTTGAAGATGAAGAAGAAGGAGATGAATACGATTTCGAGGATGAAGAGATCGATGAAATCTCCCTGGATGAATTAGATGATGACGACTTCGATCTGGAAGACGAGGATGAACTACCTTTCGATGAGGAGGATGATGAAGAAATTGGGATCGACGAAGAAGAGCTTTAATTCAGGCTGGATTAATTCTCTTTATCACAACCTCAGTTTCGTAATTCATGACCGCCCCTGAGAACCTTGGTTGAGGGGATGTTATCATCATTAGAAAAAAGTTAACCCATACCGTATTGAACGGTATGGGTTTTATTTATTAGATCAACCCTATTGAATATCAGTCGTCTATCGAAATTCTTTTTTTATCCTTTCCTCCCCTCTGAGAAATGATTTCTGCTTCTATCCAGCCTTTACCACCGGATTTTTTTATCAGGTACCGGAATGTTTGTGAATCCGCACCCTTCAGCCAAAGATCTGTTACTTTACCGGTACCGGGTTTGGGTACATTCCTATATCCCAGTGAGGGATCAATGACCGGGAGTTTTCCGTCGAGGGTTACCACCTGAATTCCATCTGATGAGGTAAGCACCAGTTTGTCTTTTTTAATCCTTTCGAGTTTCTTGCTCCGGTCGGATGCTGTAGGATATATACTTTCGTTTTTAACCGTTACATCTACCCAAAACAGCCCATCACCCTGAGGTGCCATTACGATATCGTCCACTTCGGCTTTCGGGAACTGATTAACGCAATACATCACGAAATGAGCATTCCTGTCAGCCTCCGTTTCAATATAACGTGATGGAGGAGTGCGGCCAACGTGTTTCTTTCCGCTGCCTCCGATCCATATATCGCCCAGATCAGGGTGTCTCACCGGATGAGGATTGATCCAGCCATCTCCGGTAAGTTCAATATCTACCCATTTCATATATTCATCATCGGATACCCTGTTATCACCGTCAAGATCCGCCTCGAAGGCCGGATCGCCCCATAACTCAATCAGGTAAGCATAGTTCCCCAGCAGATTATAGGAAGCCGCCTGGGCCTGGCCACTCAATCCGCTGAAGGTTGGGGTATAATCCTTCAATATTCTCGCCCCGGTAGTTACGATGCTGGTTTGCACATCCAGATCATGCTGGAATTCAGGAGCCACCTGACGGTCGAACAATTGCGCGTACTTGTTTTCCTTACGCATTCCGGCCAGCCTTTCGGGCACCGACTGACGCTGACCGAATCCGCCCTGCCCGCCTATGGCAGCGGGAGGAACCGGCACTGCCTGCGGAGCGGTGAACATGATGAGTCGTCCGGTATTATGGTAATGGAAGCTGGCGAATATATTCGGACGGGCCAGCATGGCATTGTACGCATTGCGGGTGCAGAGTTCCGACATTGGATAGGGATTACCATCGCGGAGATTCCATCCGTAAGCATAATTCCGGTTTGGATCAGGTCCGCCGATATCATCTTCATTGATCTGTCCATCTCCATCATTATCAAATCCTTCTGAACCAATCCGATGAAAACGCATACCCGGATAATCCTTCTCTTCACCAATGGAGATGAACCGTCGTTTATCAGGCGATAATTTCAGTTCCCCCTTAGGATCAATCGCATACATTATGGAGAGCTCACCATCGCCATCCACATCCTCGGTGCGGTCCTCATCGAACAGGCCATCATTATCATCATCCTCTGGCCGGTAGGGCTCTCTGGGATTGTTTTCAGTATTTGGGTATTCAACATAAGATGCATTTGCATCCACATTCAAACCCGGCAAAATGTAAAAGGTATGGGTATTCACCATATTGTACACATAAGAATCATAATCATAACGGGTTAGCAAATACCACATCAGGTAGAGGGAACAATTTATGCCGTTCACCTCATTCCCATGGATTGCTCCATCCACCCACATGGCAGTTTTGGAAGAATGGTTGCCGGTTTTCTGATTGGTAATGGTGATCATAAATTGATCCCTGCCCATCCGGCTCTTTCCAATGCTTTCAACCGAAGCCAGATCCGGGTATTTCCGGGCTATATCCTTCATCATTTGGGTCCACTCGGAATATGCATAATATCGCTTCCAGCTCCATGGGAAATCCAGCTCACCATGGTATCCGCCTGCGCTTTGCTGCAACTTTTCCTGCCCGGAAACCGGGACTGCAATAAAAGTCGCCATCAAGAGTCCAATAACTAAGTAAGTTTTCATTTCTTCCCTCCTTTAATTGATAACAACTTCTTTAACACTCGTGCCGCCCTTCATTGAACTCACCACCACTTTCAGCGGTGTATTGCCCTTGACTTTCACCAGCCATTTAACTTCACGGAAGTTTTCACCCTTGGAAAATCCGGGCACTGCGAGGGTTCCATCCAGTACTCCTGCATGTTGCCAGGCCATTCCCTGCAGGAAGGTCAGATTATCGCGGTCACCGGTGAGCCACACCACATCCGGCCGGTTACCCGGCAGTTCCGATCCCCGGGCAAGGTTTGTGGCAAGTTTTCCTGTATTCTCAATCCTTGAGGTAATTTCAATGATCCGGTAGGCTCCCGCCTGTTCCACTACTTTCCCTTTTGCTTCAGTAATCACGACATGCGGAAGCAAACCTGCCCTGAACTTTTCATACAGCCAGTGGGTTTCGCAAATTTTCTCCAGAATTTCACCGGGAAAGGCATTACTCTGGTATTGAGGATACCACCCGCCAATTTCTCCTTCTCCCAGATTCGGGTGCTTGAACGGTTTCCAATTGAGAAACCAGGCTCCCTGCGCTTTTTCCTGCTGATAGATCAGTGCAGCGCGCTGAAATTTGGTGTACGCATCCTCACCGGTGAAAGTATTTCCGGGAAGATCAAGCCGATAGTTAAACAACTCGGTGGTAATTGAATATATTCCCATTTCCTGATAAGCCCAATCGGATTGCAAGCCAAATCCATACCGTTTATCTTCTTTTTCATTATAGCTCACCACCCAGGTCCTGGGCATTTCATATCCCCGGGCTGCGGCGAATTTATTACCAGCCTCAGGTTTAAAATTCTTTTTAAAGTTTTCAATTGAATCCGGATACATCCAGGCTTCCGGCATATCGTCACCCATCATTTCAACATACTTCCTCCCCATGATAAGATCATAAACTGCAATATCCCGGGGATGCATGGAAGCATCAGAAGTTACCCCCATCGGCCGGTAGGTAAATCCTCCGGAAGTATGGTAAAACTGGGCCATCATGATATTGTGATGGGTGGAAAAGAATTCTGCCATAGCCTGAACTTCGGGCGCGGATGTCGGATAATCGCCGGTTCCCCCCTGATAGCCTTTTTCATCGAACCACACTTCAGGATAATTCCGGTTCAGGTCGAACCCCTGCTCCGAATCCTCGCCGCGTTTGCCATCGCCATCATTGTCCTTATCCTCCCTGATAACCGACCAGCGTTCCTTTTTCGTTTTCTCCTTGTCGCCAATCCTGATCATGACTCTCGGATCAACCTCATCCTGAACATATTGCCCTTTTGGATCCTTGTATCTGAAAGAGGTGATCCGTCCATCCCCATCGAGATCGTCAGGACCGTCCTCATTGATTTTGCCATCATTATCATCATCCTTCAACAAACTGTTGCCGCGCTGGGTCAGGTCCTTTTCCACGCTATTGAATACCCCGTCAGGATTTACAACCGGACAGATATAAAAGGAATTTCCATCAACCAACCCGGTAATTTCATCATCAGTTCCATAACCAGTTACCAGCTTGTTTATCGTATACAGGCAAACTTCTGTTCCGGTATACTCATTCCCGTGGGTAGATCCGCAAATCCAATGGCCTGGCTTTGCCTGATCGCTGGTCATAGGCGGAACATTATCTACTGGTTCCTCACGGGAATTTCGAAGACTTATGAACCTGTCCAATGGAGTTCCCGTCTTTTTATTACTGATAATCAGCAGATAAACAGGTCGATCCATTGTACTTTTTCCTATCACCTTCAACTCGGTTATATCCGGATAAGCCTTGGCAACCGCTTTCAGGTAATTTTCAGTACCGGTAAAGCCGTGGTATTTATCGAACATAACCGGCACCTGCTGCGAAAATGTCGCCAAACAGGTTGTCAGGCTAAACAACAAGGCAAAACAGAATTTATTTTTCATAATTGTCCAGGTTTTGGTTTAAGGCTAAAAAATAATCAAATTTTTCCGAAATTGCAGTTCTTAAAAGGATTCCGATATACCTAAGCCAATGGCCGACCGCGATGCAAAGTTGAACGAGGATAGTGAAGAGCAGATGCTGATCCGGCATTATCAAGCCTATCACAATATGATATTCAGGACCCTGCATGAAGTCAGTGTCCTGATCAGCAAGGACCCGGGCCCGGATCTATTGTTAAGTTCCCTCCCGGATTTACTGGCAAGGCCAAATGGTTTCAAGATGGCCTGGGTACTTTTGCTGGGATCTGACAAATCCGTTGAATCGTGTTTTTTTGCAGCGGTAGCCGGTTATCCTGATGTTTATGAATCCTTTGTGCGGGAGCAGAAGATTCCTCCATGCCTGATACCGGTTTATGGGAAAACCGGGTCTCAGGTCATCGATCCATTTCCTGCATCCAATCCTGAGCAGCCGTCCGAAGTGCTTGCCGGGTATGCCTATCCTTTGAGAATAAAAAGGCAAATGATTGGATTTTTAGTTGTTGCATTCGATGCATGTTATGCATCGGTTGGGCAGCACCGGGAATTGTTCGAAGAAATTGGTATGGAGGTAATCACGGCACTCTACCATGACCGCACCCTTTTAAGATTAAAGGAATCCGAGGAGAAATTCAGGGTTTTGTTTGAACGGTCGGCCGATGCCCAGCTGATCATGAAAGGTGATGTTTTTCTGGAATGCAATGAGGCAATGTGCCGGATATTGGGAGTTGAATCAAAGAACGAACTCACCGGGCTTACACCCTGGGAGGTTTCTCCGGTATATCAGCCAGACGGAATGGAATCACGGACAAAAGGATTAAAACTTATAAAAACTGTAGAAGATGGGCAATCCGTAAGATTTGACTGGATGCATATGCGGTTCGACGGTACAGAGGCCCCGGTGGAAGTGAGTCTGACTCCCGTAAACTATGGATCCGAATCATTCATTCATGTTGCGATGCGGGATATTTCCGTCCGCCTGAAAGCTGAGAAGGACCTGTATGTTAAAAATCAGCATTTTCAGCTTATCATGGCAAACTCAGCGGATATGATCTGGATCCGCGACCTGAATCTGAAACTGACGTACATCAATCAGGCTGTTGAAAGAATCAAGGGTTACACTCCCGAGGAGGTTTTACCCATGGATTTAAAGAACCTGGTGACTCCGTCGACCTATCAGATGTATCTTAACAATATCATGGAGGAGATTGACCAGGAAGGAAAAGAAGGGGTGGATCCGGGGCGTTACCGGCGGTTTGAGGCAGATGAGGTATGCAAGGATGGCTCCATCATACATACCGAATCGCTGGCATCCTTTATCCGTGACGAAAAAGGGGTTCCAACCGGAATACTTGGAATCACAAGGGATATAAGCAAACAACAGCAGATTTTTCTTGAACTTGCCAAAGCCAAAGAAAAGGCAGAAGAAAGTGACCGCCTGAAATCAGCCTTCCTGGCAAATATGTCGCATGAAATTAGAACGCCCATGAATTCCATTCTGGGATTTGCCGAACTTCTGGGAGAGGATGAGCTGGACGCATTTGAGAAAAAACAGTATATTGAGATCATACAATCGGGTACGAACCAACTGTTGTCAATCATTTCTGATATCATCGATATTTCAAAGATTCAAGCCGGTCAGGTAGTCCTGCACCCGGAGACTGTCAATCTGGACAAACTCTTTGGGGAGATGCTGGTTAATTTCAGGATGGAACTGGCCAGGCATGGCAAGAGCAATATTGCATTGGTGCGCAATTGCATCTGTCATCTGAGTGCTGAAAACACAGAGCTCGATGTGAGCCGAATGAATCAGATCATGGGGAACCTGATCTCAAATGCCATAAAATTTACAGAAACCGGAACGATTGAATTTGGCTGCAAAAAGCAGGATGGAGTCATCAGGTTTTATGTAAAGGATACCGGAAAGGGGATTGAGCCGGCTTATCAGGGAATCATTTTCGACCGTTTCAGGCAAGTTGAGGAATCGCTGACCAGGGCATACACGGGTACCGGCCTGGGGCTGGCTATCTGCAAGGGGCTGGTAAACCTGATGGGTGGAAGCATCGGTGTGGAAAGTAAGCCCGGCGAGGGATCAGAATTTTGGTTTACCCTTCCGTCTGATGAATCCCCAAATAATTAACTCAGCAAACGGCCATCAATCCTTTCAGATATTTCCCCTCAGGGAAACTTGCGATAACAGGATGATCCGGTGACTGCGCCAGCCATTTCAGGATCTTCAGTTCACGCCCCGCATCAAGCGCAGAATCAGCTACAATCTTTTGAAAAAGAAGGTCTTCCATGTGACCTGAGCATGAAAAAGTAAAAAGGAATCCACCCGGGTTTAGCAGTTGCATGGCAATCATATTGATATCCTTATAAGCGCGAGCCCCTTTATCAACCTGGTTGCGCGACTCAACAAACTTTGGCGGATCAAGGATAATCAGATCGAACCGGCGGTTTTCAGTCCTGAATTTTCTCAGGGATTGAAAAACATCAGCTTCCAGGAGTGTATATTTATCTTCAGGAATCCCATTCAGGCGGATATTCAAATCAGCCTGCGCGAGGGCGGGTCCGGATGAATCGAGCAACGTAACCTGGCTGGCCCCGCCAGATAATGCTGCAACGGCAAATCCTCCGGTATAGCTGAAACAATCAAGGACTTCGCGGTTCATTGCACAGGCGCCGACCAGTGAGCGGTTATCCCGCTGATCAAGGTAGAATCCGGTTTTATGGCCGGTACGTATATTTATCTGGTACTTCCTTCCATCCTCACATATTTCAATTGCTTCAGCAGGTTCCTCACCCCAGAGCAATCCGGCAGATTCGCTGAGACCCTCCTTTTTACGGACAGAAAGATCAGATCGTTCGAAAATCCCTTTGCAGGAAACCTCTTCGGCGAGGATTTTAACGAGGGTATCCTTCCAAAAATCAGCACCAGCGGTAGAGATCTGGCAAACAAGATAATCTCCATAACGGTCAACCGTAAATCCGGGCAAACCATCTGACTCTGAATGAATCAGGCGGACTCCGGTGGTATCGGAACTGATAACCGGCGACCGTCTCAATGCAAGAGCCCCCCTGATTTTCCGTCTGAAAAAATCCGGTCCGATCTCCTCTTCTGCAAAGCTCCACATCCGCACCGACATTTGAGATTGGGGAGACCAGGCCCCGCTACCCAAAAATTCACCGCCGGCGGAAGTGACTTGAACTGTTTCACCGGATCCCGGGGATTGGCTGACACGTTGAATTGCACCGCTGAAAACCCATGGATGCCAGCGCTTCAGCGACTTCTCGCGGCCTTGTTTTAAAATTACCTGTTTCATGGCTGCAAAAATACCCATTTTCGCGAACCAATGAACCCGAATGCTTTCATGGGTAATAGTATATTGCTCAAAAATTTACAATTTTACATAAGGAGTTAAAATCAGTATAAATGAAAGAAACTACTTTTAATTTTAACCGGATAGGTGATATCGGTTTGGGACGCCCGAACCTGGGACCAGGCACCAGCGTGATGGTGTACCGGCTGATGCAGTATACCATGCGTGAAGTATTGGAAAATTCGATTGGACTTGAGCAAACCAAGAAGATATTCATTGAAGCGGGGCGGCTTGCGGGGGATGGATTTTGCAAAGAGTTTCTCGATATCACACTTCCCCTGAATCAATTTATCAGTCAGCTGCATGACCAGCTTATTACCCAATCCATCGGAATCCTCCGGGTTGAGCAGGCTGACACTGAAAATTTACGGTTCATGGTGACCGTTTCTGAAGACCTTGATTGCTCAGGACTGCCGATAACCGGATGTACTGTTTGTGATTATGATGAAGGATTCATTGAAGGTATATTCAA
The DNA here is from genome assembly GCA_942493265.1 of uncultured Bacteroidota bacterium. Classification (GTDB taxonomy): domain Bacteria; phylum Bacteroidota; class Bacteroidia; order Bacteroidales; family UBA12481; genus UBA12481. The sequence goes on along the minus strand of OW818688.1, from coordinate 2,740,445 downwards.
CCATTATACCGGGAAAAAGTTTACAGTAAAAGAAATCGATTGCTGGTCAACAGGTGAAAGAACATGCCGCTTTACCATAAATCTGGCGGATTCATGATTAATAAAAACGATCTGGAAGCACTCGCGGCAGCCAATGAAGTGATTACAAGAATCCTCACTGGACAGATTCCTGATCCCCTAACCATTAGCCCTGATTTCACCGATCTTTCCATACCGGTATCGCAGTTGGTTTATAACATCCAATTACTTAACAATCAATATATTGAAAGCTATGAATTTATCATAGGGCTATCAAAAGGGAACCTCGACCAAAACGCCCCGAAAAACAATCAGTTTGCCAGTCCCTTTAAGCAGCTCCATTCAGATTTGCTCCATCTCCGCTGGCAGGTTCAGCAGATTGCCCAGGGTGATTATGAACAGCAGGTGTCATTCATGGGCGACTTCACTGCCTCCTTTAACAAAATGATCGAATCACTGAGGCATAAACAGGTTCTGGAAGATGAACTGAAAGAAAGGGAGAAACGATTACAGGAAACGACCGGTGAGCTTCAGCAGGTTCTGAAAATGAAGAATAAACTTTTCTCCATTATTGCTCATGATTTACGCGGACCGATCGGAAATACAGGCAACCTGATTAAACTTATCCTTGACGGTGACATCACAGATCCGGATGAAATAAAACGTACGCTTAGGATGCTATACTCTTCTTCTGAATCCACTTATGTATTACTCGAAAACCTGCTGGCCTGGTCGGGCAGTCAAAGCAAAGAAATAACCTTCAATCCTGGGGTGCATGGTATCAGGCCATTGTTTGAAGATACGATTGAACTTTACCGCAGTGCTTTGGAAGTTAAGCAACTAAGAATATCCATGCAGATTAATCCAGGACTGGAAGCACGCTTTGATCCTGCCATGATCCGAACTGTGATCCGCAACCTGGTGAACAATGCGGTAAAATTCACCCCTAAGGGAGGATCTATTCAAGTGGGTGCTGTTTTATCAGGGGGCGAAGTTAAAATATTTGTAAAAGACACAGGAATCGGAATGTCGCCGGAAATATTAAGTTCACTGTCCAACCCGTCGACAACAGCGGTCAGGGTGGGTACCAACTTTGAAAAAGGGCATGGCCTGGGATTAACCTTATGCTTTGAAATGGTTAACCGGCATGGCAGCAAACTTGAAGTTGAGAGCACTGAAGGAAATGGAACTACCTTTTCATTTCGACTAAAGCTCTTGTAATGAGTATTTAAATCCATTTTATACCACATCCTATACCGGGTTTCTGCACACCGGAATAAGGTTTGCCGCTCAATAAAAGATCAAGTGCCAGAGCAAGATCCTTACCAGTGACCGGAATATCCGTTGACGGCCGGGAATCATCCATCTGTCCGTGGTAGTACAATAGCATATCCTTATCGAAAACATAAAACTCAGGAGTGCAGGCAGCATCATAGGCTTTGGCAACCTCCTGCTCTTCATCAAACAAATAAGGAAACGGATAATTGTTTTTCAGGGCAACCTGAGTCATTTGCTCCGGTGAATCTTCCGGATACTTTTTGGCATCATTGCTGTTAATTCCGATAAAGGAGACCCCTTTTTTGATATAAGTATTGGCCAGCGCCACCAATCCGGCATTCACGTGCTTTACATAGGGACAATGGTTGCAGATGAACATGATCACGGTAGCCTTATCTGACCGCAAGCCGGATAAGGTTCTGATCTTACCGGATACGGTATCCGGCAAGCTGAAATCAGGAGCCTTGGTGCCAAGGGGAAACAGGTTCGAAGAAGTAAGTGCCATAGCCAATATATTTAGGGCCAAAGGTAGAGTTTAGAATCGTTACTGCACCACAACTCTTTTCACCACCACCTGATCATTGAGGCGAATCCGAATAAAATAAACCCCCGGTCCTGAAAGTTTTCCATCATCCGTTATTCGTGTCCAGACCAACCGGTTTAATCCCTGTCTGGTTTTTCCGTTGTACAGGTAGCATATACGATTACCTGTTGCATTGTAAACCGCAACATCACAATCTGCTACATTTACAGAACTGAACTCTATATTCAGACTTTCGCTTACCGGGTTAGGATAAAGAGCCAGGTCGCCAGTGCTCGGAACAATATTAACATCAATTCCCGAGGACACAACGGTAAACGAAACTGTCAGGGAATTGCTGTTTCCCTGGTAATCTGAAACCTGAATGGTATAATAGTGAGTTCCCGGGGCTAATGGGGACTTTGGTTTCCAGGCAATGATTGAGTTCACCGGATCCCAGGTTGCATCCTGAGCTATACCGTCGAGAGAAAGGTTTGTATTTCCAAAGTCGATGCCCGCACCGGTTTTCTCCTCGGAAAGTTTGGCCCACAGACGGCTATCCGGCTGAATGGAACCTCCTTCCACCGGAAAATGATCAAGAATTTCAGGTGCTGTTTTATCGTGCGACGGTGAAATTTCAACTCCCACTGCATAGGTTCCTGACCAGGATATATCAGCACCCACGGTATCCGCATGCAACTCCAGATCCTGAGAAACCGGCATCCAGCTCATATCAACGGTATTGTAAAAATAGATTTTTGCTAATGGTAACTCGTCTGCTCCGAATCCGAGGCCGGTGAGCATTTGCTGATTAACTGCCGTTTTAAAACGGAGCGGGGCAAACTCATTTACAGGCTGCCGGCTTTGGTCTAACAGTGTGACATTATATGCATTACTAACCAGATACAGCGTTGATCCGGTAATGATGCCGGATTTAAGGCTCCCTGGTGCCGAAGGATGAACCACTCTCGGCGAAGTATAGGCATAAATCATTTCAGGTTCCATAAGGGGACGGTAAAAAGGCTCCCATTTCCGGGGATCAAATGTTTGAATGAGTATACTGCCGCCTTCTTCAGCATAGCCTAAAACCTTGCCTCCGTAATCCGGCAGATCTCCCACAAACTCAATTCCTGCATCGAGTATGATTTCTCCGATCAAAACCAGGTTTTTCAGCCCGTCAGCAATAAGGTCTATAACACCATCGAACAGGTCGGTCAGCTCATCTGTCAGGGAGAATAGTTTATCACGCTCCATAACTCCCGGATACTCAGCTGTCGGCAATATTTTTCCATGAGCCACGACATATTCATTGGTGAGAGTGGAGAGTTTGTCGATATACGAAAAGCTCACTCCGAATTCTATACCGACACCTACTGCAATGGCAGCGTCCAGATCTATCTTGATCTCGGCGTTCAAACCTTTGGAGAACTCTTCGGCAGTCTGAACCACGATATGGTTGTTAACCGAACCCAGGGTATCTTCATCCATTCCGAAAAACGCATCCATGGCATCGCTGAAATAGCCTGCCCCAACACGCATTCCCGGAATACTGCCACCCCGCAGAATCCTTCCTGCATCGCTGATGATATTTCCTGCGGCAGCAACTGCCTGATCGATGACCGGTTGCGGGACATTTACAGAATACAGATTTCCGTAGTATCCCTCAAACAGGGTGAGGCTTGCGGAACTGAATGCCAGATAGGACAGATTGAAACCCTGCAGTCCGTTTGCCAGGGAATATTCAGATCCGAGAGAAACTTCAGCCCCCTCTTTAAACTTAAACAAGCTGCCCAGCTTAACATTGCCAACCTCAAGGTTGAGCAGGGCAACATCAAAGGAGGTTGCAAAAGCAACGGCAAATCCGAGGGAGCCTGTTTGAACAAAGTGAGTAAAAGTTCCGGCCATTCCCATGTTCATTGAAGCTTCGGCAAAAGTAAACTCAGGCAGTCCTGAAGTATTTCCCGGAGAAACCTTGAATTCCACCCCGACCTTCCCCCCTACGCTGGCGCCCAGATAATACGACTCAAAAAGGCTTTCGTAGGTTTCACTCACATCCGGATTGAGAGCAACCAGGGCTTGCTGAACCGCTGTCAGTACAATCCCGAAATAGGGGCTGACCACCATACCTCCAAGCGACATAGTTTCGAGCAAATAAGCTGCTTTTGCTTTTTTCAACAGCGACTGGTCAGGCTCATCTCCGGAAAAATACATGGTTTGACCAACCGTGCCTTTCACGGTAACCTCAGCACTGACACCGGCATCAATAGCATCAACTACCACATTGATATCTGGTGCTTCAGCCTTAACGGCTACTCCGGCTTCCAACCTCCGGGTCACCCATTCGTCACCGGTACCGTTACGTTCAAAATGGATTCCCATACCACCTGTCCCGGAGGCGGTGACTGAAGCTGCAGCAATTGACGGGCCGGCACCCAGTGCCCCGGCAAGGGCTCTTACCCCCGCACTGCCACCAGCAAAAATATCTATGGACTGGGTAATATCACGCTTATTCAAAACGGCAGTGAATGGATCCGGTTTTGATGAAAATTTCAAATATCCGCCCGATTGATCTACAGAATCCGGAATAGTTACCGGATAATTTCCCGGCTCCTGAATTCCACGGAAATCTGCCCAGAATTGCATAATTCCGTTCCCGAGATACTCACCGCCGCATGGGATGGTATATCCGTTTGATTCCATGTAATAATTGAACGACAAACCCTCCGGTAAAGGATTAACAGCTGTGTTTACATAATAATAGAAATAATCCTTCGAATCAGTTGAAAATTCCTCCCGTTTAAACGGCTGGCCGGATCCGGTAAAATCGACTGACGAACTTCCCATGGAATAATATCGGACTGCCGTATCCGCCAGATTGTACACATTAACCCGCAACTCCACTTTTCGCGGGAAAGGAAGGATTTCATTGGCTGTATAACGAACCACATACAAATTCTGCAACTGACCGGATATCATCCTGTATATAAGTGCCAGCTCTTTGGAAGTAGGTGAATAGAAAAACTGCCCTCCGGTTTGCCTGGCAATCATGCTCATGGTGGGATCCGATTCGGCTCCCAAACCAATGGTATAAATATTAACACCTGATTGATTGGCAAAATTGATCACATCAGATGGAGTCTTCGCACTCCTGTTATCCAAACCGTCAGTGAGGGCAAGTACCGCCTTTATCCCGATTTTATCTTTTACCAGATCGATCGCCAGGTACATCGCATCAAATAATGCAGTTGAGCCATCGCTTCGCAATGAATTCACTGCTGCGTTAAGTGCCGCTTTGTTGGAAGTAAAATCCAGGTTGAGCTCGGCAGAATCACTAAAACTTAGCAGCGCTGCCTGATCCATTGGACTGAGCTGTCCGATGAAATCAATGGCAGCATTTTTTGCATCCCTTAATTTCTGACCACTCATGCTTCCGCTTCGATCAGTAACCAGAGCAACCCGGATAGCACCGTTTTCCGAACGACCCATCAGTTGAAAATCAGGTATATTCAGATTTTGTTCACTAACCCCGACCTGACTTTTCACGAGTGCCCTGATCGGCAGATTTGATTGGTCGGTGACTGAAAAATGGCATTTCACAACCGGAAAAGAATCTACATCGATATGATAGAAATTCAGCAGGATACTTTCAACTTCGCCATAGGCTTCCACCATAAAATCAATAACAGGATATGTGCTTATATTAGTCGCCAAACGTATGCTGTCGCGCTGATCTCCATGCTGCAGAAGCGTATATGAAAATCCGATCTCAGCCACTGAATCTGGTAATACCCAAAACTCGTCGGAAACCTCAACTGAAATACTGGAGGAACTGCTTGATATTCCAGAAATCAGCAGGTCAATATCGCCGGTGTTCCGAATAAGAAAGGAAGAATCCCGCTTCTGCCCGGTCAGGAAATTTCCAAAAACCATATGATCCGGTTCCAATGATGCGGTGATGGTTCCTGTATCCGGCATTTCCCTGAATGGTTGAAAATCTATCAGCCCGTTTACCACCTCCCCTTTACCCTCCGGATTTGACAGGTGGTTCGGTCCGGTTGGATGCGCCCAGAAGTTGTTTTCTGCATTGATTTGAACCGTTCCACGATGATCAATCGCTATATCATTGTGATAGAAATCGTTATAATGTAAAACGGGATTAGCGGGTCCGTTAATATAAATGGCGGTTGCGCAATGAAAGAACCGCGTATGATTGATTGTTGGCGAGGCCCCTTCCATAAAGATTCGGCACTTTTCAAAAGATGAGTTGGTAATGGTACCCAGTGAATTAGCGCGGAAATACAACTTTCCGTTTTTATCGGGAAGATCATAGAAAGTAGAACCGTCGGCCTGTATATTTCCAAGGTTCGTGGAATTGTAACCCACATACAGGTTCCTGTTGTTCAGGAAAATCCGTGTTCCGGTGCTGAAGGTCATAATGGCGGCATCCCGGATGGTTATCGTCTCTGAAAGAATATAGTCCCATTGATACACCGGAAGTGTTGTATTTTCCTTCAGCGCCCCCTTAAGGGCAATCCACCCTTCGGGAGCTGTATTTCCCGACAGTACCGGTGGCCTGGCTGGATTCATTTTCACAGGATACTGAACCTCCTCAAAAATATTGTTGGTGATATAAACCGGGATACCGGCATCTTCATTAATATTCACATACACATTGTTAAAGGTGCATTCATCCAGACTGCCTTTACCTTCATCCGTAAAAAGGATGTATCGGTCGCTGCTACCCGAGGCCCGGAAACTTACCCTTTCGGCAAGGAGCTGTCCGGGTGTGGAACTGCCAACCAGTAAGTTATAGGACCCCAGGTCGAGGCTTACCTCCCCCGCAATGGTTAAAACCGCATTTCCCCTGACTGTAAGGCCGCCTGAAAGCAAATAACCCCATTCAAGTTTCGGGAGGGTAACTGAAGTGGTGACCACACCCGACAAACCAACGGAACTCACAGAGCTGGTATTGCCGGTGAGAACAGGTATCCTGGCCGGCTCCACCGTGACAGGATATTTTATATTCTGAAAATTGCTATTCCTGATTTGTATTCCAGATGCTGCGTCAGTGCTAATATCAATGGACACATTATCAAACTGGCACGATGTTAAGGAGCCGGAACCTCCATCTTTAAAGGAGATTATCTTGTCGCCGGTTCCGGCACCGGTGAAAATTACTCCGTTTGCTGTCAACTGTCCGGCCGTACTACTGCCAATACTAACCATTGAGGTATTGAGGTTGAGGTTAACGGAAGGCTGAATGGTCAGCACGGCATTGCCTTTTACAATGAGAGCACCGGTAAGGATATAGTTCCATTGCATCTTTCCCAGCGACAGGTTTTGGCTCACCGTACCCGCCAGTCCGATGAGTTCAGGAGATCCCGCATTACCGGTGAAAACCGGGATCCTGGTAATATCTGCAGTTAGGGGAACCTGCACATTACTGAATGTGTTGTTTGTTATTTCGATATTGGTACCGGCGTCGGCATCGATATCTATAAAAACATTATTCAGGGTGCAGCGGTTGATGATTCCAGATGCGCCATCCTGGAATACTATTTTATGATCCGATGCGCTGCCGCTAAGGAAGGTTGCCCTATCTGCATTGAAAATTGCCGGTGTGGAACTCCCGACAGTGATGGTATGGTCGTCCAGATCGACTGATACGTCGCTCTGGATGGTCAGAATTGCGTTTCCCTTGATTGTAAGATTTCCGGTAAGCACATAACTATTTCCGGTGGTCCAGGTGGTGTTCGTTGTGATGGTACCCGACACCTGGGTTTGTGCTGTTAAAACTCCAGACATGGTCAGCATTCCCAGCATTGATAACAAGGAAAGTTTTTTCATGATAGCTGTGGTTTAGATTTAAAAGTTATGAAATTCAGCTGACTATATCAAAATAAAGTATATTGGTGCTTAATTTAATTCACAGGCCATGAACAGGATAGGTTATATCATGGTCCTTTGCCTTTCCACACTCTGCTACAACGTAGCCATTGGTCAGTTGCGACCCCAGAAAACTGCTGAGCAATTTTTCCTGAGAAAATTGCTGGAAGAGAAGGCATCTTTGGATTTCAGCTTTGGGAAGCCCATACAGCGAGGGAATATCTGGATATTCGAATGCAAGGATCGTGCTGGGTTTGTTTTGGTTCAGGAATCCGATACCTGCCGGGTTGTAGGCTACTCCACCGGTAACCGTTTCGCCAGAAATAATGAAATTCCCCCACCAGCCTTATCTCTTCTCGAATCATTATCCAATTGTCCGGATTCAGAATTCAAATCACCACCGGTGAAAACAGGATATAACCCGATTGGCCCCATGATCCGGTCAACCTGGAGTCAGGAAGGATATTTTAACTATTTCTGTCCGGAGGATCCGGATGGACCTGATTTTCACGTTTACGCAGGCTGTGTGGCTGTTGCGATGGGACAGATTCTCCGCTATTACGGGAAATTCAATGATTTCCTGGTTTCTGCGGTCAGTGAAGACTCCAGGTACGGCATCCTTACAGCAACGATCGGCAATTACGACTGGAGCCGCATGGAGAACCGTCCGATCACGATTGATACAGAGGTTTCGCAATTACTTTTCGGATTAGGGGTGTTAACCCGGATGGATTACGGCCCGTCAGGCTCCAGCAGTTCAAACTTCAATGTGTACGATAGTTTTAAAAAACTGAAATATTATACAGCCACACGTATGGTTCGCGGCACCACCACACCCGAGGTGTGGGCTAAAATTTTTCATCAGAATATTGCTGATTTTCAACCCATATACGTGTCAGGATCAGGCCATTCATTAGTTTGTGACGGCATTGATTCGGAAGGATTGTTTCATTTCAATCTTGGCTGGTACGGTTATGCAGATGGGTATTATCCTTTAAACCAGATATTTTCAATAAATCCCGCAGAAGCCATATTTGATCTAAGGCCTTATTCAAATAACCTGCCACCCGCCAACCTCATGCTGGATACACTCAGCGACCAGCATTTGATCCGGTGGGAAAAGCATCGGCTGGCCGGAACCGATCCAATCCTTTACAAGGTCTATCTGAATGATACACTCTCTTATGAAACCAGGGAAACCTGGATCAACCCCTCCTATTTCCCCGCGGGGAATCATGAAATCATGATAACTGCCGTTTATCCTGCAGGCGAATCATCCTGGATAGGACCGATCAGGCTGCCCATCGCGGGACATGCAGTAAATATTCCGGATATCGCGCTGAAAATTGCCATACAGGAGGAACTCATCCGTGAAAATATTAAACCGGTGCTGGAGTTTCCAACGATAAACCAGTTGTTGAAAATTAATCGATTGGAGATACGCCAGCCGGTTACTTCCCTGGCGGGATTGGAATACTGCCATAATATCCAGCTACTTACCATTGCATCTGAAGAAAATGCCAGCCTGAACCTCGGACCGGTTTCGCTTCTTAAAAGATTAAAATGGCTCGACCTGGTGAATATTGAATCCACCAGTCTGGACTTAGTGGCTCGTAATGACCGGTTAATACATCTCGATCTTACGCACTGCATGGCACAAGACCTCACCTTTCTTTCAGAATTGACCGGCTTGCTCAATTTAAAACTGAGTGACCTGCCAATCACCAATACGCAAATATTCAACAACATGCAGTCAATAAGAGAATTAACACTTAGTGGCTGCAACTTGTCCAATGCCGGTTTCATCCAGAACATGAACAAATTGGAATACATCGATTTATCGCGTAACCAGCTGCAGCGAATCCGTTTAACCGAAAAACTTCCGAAATTGCGTGTTTTGGACATTAACCATAACCAGATCAACGAGCTTTACTTTCTTGAGCAGATTACCAACATAAATACCCTCAATCTGGGCAACAACCAGATTAACCGGTTCATAACCGGACTTAATTTCAAAAACCTGAGGGAGCTGCATCTTGAAAATAATTTGATTGACAGTATCTGGATCGGGGTTCCGATGAATTCGTTGTTGAACCTCTCCATAACCGGGAATAAAATCAGGGATATCAGTTTACTTAAAGATTTTGCACCCGGCCTGATCAGTCTTGAATCAGCAAACAACCTCATTCCGAATTTCTGGACAGGCAGCCTTCAAAAATTGGAATACGTCAATCTGTCCAACAACCGGATAAACCTGATAAATGATATTCCAGCCAATCCATCACTGAAACATATTGATCTTTCATACAACCGGCTCGCTGATCTTTACCCGTTGTTCGACCACAATAACAGCATGAATATTGAATTCCTTGATATGACCGGCAATCCCCTTTCGATAGAATCTGCTGAAGATTTTGCACTATTTTTGTCAACCGTCATCGATACTTTCCTCATCCCTGATATTCCGCAGGTTTTTAGTCCGGGAAAACCCGGTCCGGCACGAAATCAAACAATTACCGGCCAAGCCGCGAACTTGTCCTGGATGTCCGAAACACTGCCGTTAAACGGTTTTTATGAAATATACACCGGGTTATCACCGAAAGAAATCAACCTTGCAGGTCAAACCGGGATAACAGCCTTTCCGGTTGATATAACTGCGGGCCAGCAATATTACTGGCGGGTGCGGACCGTTTTACCCGACACATCTTATTTTAGCGGGTTATTCAACTTTAGCACTAATCGTCCGATCAGCCTTCCCTTTAAGGAAGATTTTGAAAGTTACCCCGCCTTTTCATACTTCTCACAGCTGTCGGAATTCTGGATCCGATCTGACGCAGGAACCGCATCAAATACAGATGGAAGGATCGATCCCTATCGCAAATCTGAAGGAAAGCAGTCACTGAAACTGACCAACTTATCAGATTTGAGGTTACCGCTGAAACATTTATACCAATCCGTTTTATATGTGTCGATGCAGTTGCTGATCGAAAAGGGCTGCATTGCTTCGGTGCAGCTGAATAATATCAGCGATACTGGATTGAAGCTGTTTTTTAAATCAAATGGCCGCTGTGATATTTTGATTAACAATGAATTAATACAGGAGATCCCCTTTTTAACCTCCGAATGGATCCCACTGCAAATCAATCTATACGGCAAGGGCGGGGATATCTGGCTTAGGCTGGGAGGCACTGACATCCAGATTCCATGGATTTTCACAGGAAATACTACTAATCCCGATGAACTGGAACTCGCCTCCACTACGGGTCCGAACTGGCCAACCGATGGCCAGCCGCTTTTCCACGTCGACAATCTCGAGATTAAGGCTTCAGGCTCCCTGGCAACCGAAAGCATTCCGTCTGGTACGGAAATTCTGGTTTACCCCAATCCGGCAGCCGGATCGGTAAATGTGGAGATTCCGGATCTTGTTAGTCAACCGGAAATCACCCTGTTTGATTACTCAGGCAGGGTGGTTCGGATGGATTTGTCAGCAGATGGCATTGGTAAATGGAGAATGAATGTATCGGATCTTGAACCTGGCATCTACCTGATCAGGGTGGCAACGGGCAAGGAAATAAAAACCGGCAAAATTCTGGTTTCGCCAGGCCGTTAACTGATAACTGAAGCCGATCACCGATTGTAAAAATGTTTACTTTCGGCTATCCAAACTGAACTATGATCATTCCGATAAAAATCGAGGCAATCAACCTGACCAAGCGATTCGGGCAACTGGTTGCGGTAGATCACATCAATCTGGAAGTAAATCCAGGGGAGATTCTTGGATTCCTGGGACCAAACGGGGCCGGTAAAACAACTGCCATCAGGATATTTTGCGGTTTACTGAAACCCGATGAAGGGGAGGTCCTTTACAATGGAAAATCGCTTCATGAACTTCCGGATGGGAAATCATTATTGGGCGTTTGTCCGCAGGAGAATGTGCATTGGGAGCGGCTAACCTGTTTAGAGCAAATGGTTTTCATGGGGGAGATGTATAACCTGCCCCGAAAACTTGCCCAAACCAGAAGCATCGCCATACTGGATCAGCTGGGACTGGATGCTCACTCGCGCAAGCAGGCCCGAAGGCTTTCGGGCGGTATGAAACGCAGGTTAAGCATCGCCCTTGCACTGGTTCATGATCCAGCTGTGCTGATTCTTGATGAACCTGAGGCCGGTCTCGACCCGCAAAGCAGGATACTGATGCGTGAATTCATCAGAGGCCTTGCCGGCACACGCACAATCATTCTGACCACACACAATATGGATGAGGCCGACCGCCTGTCCACACGGGTAGCGATCATTGATCAGGGGAAAATACTGCGTGTTGATACGCCAGAGAATCTGAAGCGTTCAATTCAAACGGACAGCACCTCACCAGCGGCTACACTTGAAGATGTTTTCATCAGGTTAACCGGGAAAAACCTGCGCTCATGAAACTTTTTGCAGTCATCCGAAAAAGCTTTACCGAGCAGATCCGGCAATTCTGGATTCTGATCCTGACCATAACCATGGCACCTTTTTTTGTCGGGATTTTTTACCTGATATACAAGAGCACCGCAATGAATCTCAAGGTTTGCGTGGTCAACCTCGACCGGTCACCCGCTGTTGCCTCATCAGCAAATTACGGACAAGAATTGCTCAATTACCTGGAATCGATAAAAAACGATACGCTGCCGATCACATTTACTGAAGTTAATGACAGGCAAACGGCAGCGGAACTGGTCAGGAATAAAAAATCGCATGCCATGATTGTGATCCCTTCCGGGTTTTCCGATAGCGTTCTGCTAAAATTATCGGGAGGAAATGTCAGGGTACCGTTTGAATTATCCGGAAATCTCACCGAAACCAATTATATGGTATCTGCGATACTCGGAATTACCTATGTATCAGGATACATCAATACGGTGACAAAAACACTGGAGCCGTATCATTTCATTGAAACACCAGCGGGATTGTCATCGAAGCTGAACGACTTCACCATTGCCATTCCCGGACTATTGGTTCTGGCCACCATCATGCTGATGTTCTCAGGTGCCATAGCATTTGTTGTGGAGCCTGAAAAAAAGACCATGCTTCGCCTGAAACTTTCCAGGGTAACTCCGCTTACGTTCCTTACAGGAGTTACGATAATTCAGGTTTTGGTAGGATTGGCAAGCATCCTGCTCACTTTGGGAACGGCATATCTTTTTGAATTCGATTTTTCCGGCTCCTTCTGGCTGTTTCTGCTGGTTTCCATCCTGACCTGCCTGTCTGTAATCGGATTCAGCCTGATCCTGGCCGGTTTAACCCGCACGGTAAATGAGGTGCTGGTTGTCGGGAATTTCCCCTTGTTCCTGTTCATGTTCTTTTCAGGCAGCATTTTCCCGATTGAGGGTGCCACGCTATTCACGCTGGGAGGATATAATTTCACGATACCCGGACTGATGTCAACCTATCACGGAACTGATGCACTCAGGCAGGTGCTGATCTATGAAGCCGGGTTCTCAGAAATCTGGCCTCAACTTGTTTCACTTACCTCACTAACGGTAGTGTATTTTCTGTTCGGGTATTGGATTTACCGAAGAAAGCACATGTTGGTTTTTTAATACTTAACCTGCATGTAACCCATGCCCGGATTAACATTTCCATCAAAATCGAAGAATGTGCAATTTTCCCAGGCGGAGCCGGTTCCCCAAAGATCTTTGGCGGAAGAAGTGATCCAGGCAGGCTCCCAAACCATGATACCCATTCCGCCTCCATCCATGATTGCTTTGGTGAGGTAGGTTAGGTAACTTAGCTGCCCTTCCGGAGTGATCGTATATCCTGGTGCTGCATCTCCGGCATTAAATATATTGCCATAGTTATCAGCATTGTCGCCTGTCCATGGATAAGCGGTTTCCACGATCATAATCTCCTTTTTATAAGCCTGTTTAAAATCAGCTACATATTGGCTGATCCTATCGAGTGGAATCTTGCTCCATTTGGAATAATAGGAAAAACCCAGAATATCAAAATCGGTAACCCCTCCCCATAAAATGATATTGCTGAACCAGTATTTCACATTTTCCGGCTGGGCGATATGGAGAATGATCTGGGATTTTACATCTGAAAGCTTTGAAACATCTCTTACAGCCTTAATGCCGGAATTGATCAGACCGCCCAGCTGCAGCCATCCGAAAGCGGTATAGTTTCCCTGGGGAAGCAGCATTCCAGGATTGATTTCGTTACCGATCTGAACCATTTCAGGCATCAGACCTGCATCATCCAACGACTTCAAAGTCTGATAGGTGTATTGATAAACCGAATCATTCAGCGTTTCGATATCCAGTCCGGCCCAGGCTGCCGGTATCTCCTGTTTCGCCGGATCCGCCCAGGAATCTGAATAATGAAAATCGAGATTTACTGCCAGTCCGGCCTCTTTTGATCGCCGGATGGCCTCTTTAACATCTTCCAGATCGTTGTACATTTTTGTCCCTTCACTGCCATATATCTCCCGGGTCCAGGAAGGAGTATGCCAGAGGCGCAACCGTACAAGATTGGCACCATGATCCTTGAAAATCAGATAAGGGTCCTTAACCTGACCGCCATCACGGTAAACCCCGCCATGTTCGAGAATCTGGTTCACATATGACAGGTCGGCACCAAATACAAATTTGGTTTTTCCGAGAATTTCCTCTTTTCCACATGAAGCGGACATGCTGACCAGTGTCAGGATCAGCAACGGAATCAGGCCTGATGTAAAAAATCTTTTCATCTGGTAAATATACTGATAAACCGGATTTCAACTTTCATGGCGAGAATGCGAACGGATCAGCAGTCAACATCAATCCTCCCGGGCTCTGATCTGAGAATACCAAAATTACTAACTTTACCCGGTTCGATAGAAATTTTAACAAACCAGATATGCGAAAAACATCAGTACTTTTTATGACCGGATTAATTGCAGTCTGCCTTTCATGCAGCAAGCAGGAATCAAATTATCCCGCTAACCGGGAGCCATTGAAAGCCAATGCGTTTATACAGCTTCCGCTGGGATCGGTTAAACCGGCAGGGTGGCTGAAGGACCAATTGCAGATACAGGCTGAAGGCCTGCCCGGTCATCTCGATGAATACTGGCCATCATTAACCACTTCCGCCTGGCAGGGTGGAGAAGGCGAAGCCTGGGAACGCGGTCCCTATTATCTTGACGGGCTGGTTCCTCTCGCCTATTTACTGGACGACAAACGCCTGATCGAAAAAGCACAGAAATGGATTGACCCGATATTGGCATCAGCCAGGCCCGACGGCTGGTTCGGGCCCGCAAAAAACCAGGACCGCTGGCCGCTGGCAGTGGGATTGAAGGTTTTAAAAAGCTATTATGAAGGCAGTAAGGACCCCAGGGCACTTGAGGTTATTAAGAAATACTTCACCTATCTGGCTCAAAACAAGCCGGATTGGCCCGATAAAGAATGGCGCGGCGTAAGAGCAATGGAAAATGCCGTGGTCGGCTATTGGTTATTCCGTCAGACCGGAGATACCGCCATCCTCAGCACCATCCGCTCGATTGAGGAAAACAGCCGATCCTGGAAAGAACAATTCACCACATTCCCATGGGATTCACTCGCAGCCAGGGAAGGAAGAATACCGAAAATCTGGGATGCTGTAGGACTTACAGCCCATGTTGTAAACGTTGCGATGGGAGTAAAATACCCCGGGATCTACTCCCAGCAATCAGGTGACCCCGGCGATCTGGAAGCATCATTAGCCGGAATTGCCAAGCTTGATGACCATCATGGCCAGGTTGGCGGTCGCTTTTCCGGAGATGAGCATCTCAGCGGACAGAGTCCGTTACAGGGCACCGAAATGTGTGCTGTTGTTGAATATATGTATTCACTTGAAAACCTGATCGAGATTACCGGTAACATTAAACTGGCCGACCGTCTGGAAACCCTCGCATTCAACAGCCTGCCCGGAACCTGCACACCCGATTACTGGGGACATCAATACGATCAGCAGGCCAACCAGGTACTCGTATCCATTGCCGAGCGCAAATGGTCGAGCAATAATCCGGAATCCAATGTTTACGGTACCGAGCCTTACTTCGGGTGCTGCACAGCCAATGGGCACCAGGGATGGCCAAAATTCACGGAATCACTGTGGATGGCCTCACCTGATGGCGGACTCGCTGCAATCAGTTATGCCCCTTGTACGGTAAAGGCACTGGCCGGTCCGAAAGTTCCGGTAACCATTGAGGTTGTATCGAACTATCCATTTGAAGATAAGATTGTTATTAACGTCAACCCGGATCAGGAAGCAACATTTCCCCTTTACCTGAGAATACCGGAATGGGCAGCAAAACCCACGGTAGCAGTTAACGGCGAACCATTTGCCAGCAAAACCGGTGAATTCCTCATTCTCAACCGCAAGTGGAAAAAGAGCGACCGTATTGAGCTGATCCTTTCCTCTGAATTGCGAATCGAAACACGTGTCAATCAAGCTGTTTCAGTTGTTAAAGGCCCCCTCTATTTTAGCTTGCGCATTCCAAAAACATACACATCAATTGATAATTGCAAGAAACACTATACGTATCTGGGTTCCGCCGACTGGCAGATTGAACCTGCCGGAGACTGGAATATCGGTTTGGTGTTAAATATGGACAATCCTGCATCCAGTTTTGAGATCGTAACCCATCCAATCAGCAAATATCCGTTCGGTGATGCCGGCGACCCGGTTTATAATGCAGCAACCAACTCATTTGATACCCTGCATATCAATCCGCCTATCGTACTGAAAGCCAAAGGCCGGAAAATTTCAGACTGGGGATTGGTGGATAATAGTGCCGGTGCGGCCCCCTATTCACCGGTAAAATTGACTGAAGCTGATAATCTGCTGCCTGTTCAGGACATTGAACTTATTCCATACGGCTCGGCCCGATTAAGGGTAAGTGAGTTACCAGTTATTAAATAGAAATTTAAGAAAATAAAATAACCACGGAGACACAGAGAGCATTAAGAAACATGGAGTTGAGTTTTTTTCCGTGCAGCTCCATGGTCTTTGTGTCTCCGTCGTTATTCTTAATCAGCCAGCCGCATAATTATGAAAAAATCAGCCCTACCCCTGCTGCTCGTCATCATGCTGACAGCCTGCTCTCCAAAAGGAAACGAATGGAAAACTGATCAGTTCCTGATCAAAGTCTCTGACAAGGGCTACCTAACCGCGATGTGTGATCCGACAACAGGCATAAACTATCTGGCGGAGAATCAACCGGCCCCTCTGATGCAGATCAGAACTGGCGGAACTTATCTGGTGCCGCTTTCCTGTTTAAGTGATGAAACAGGTAAAACCCTGGTCCTGGAATTCGAGGGTAACCGAACCGCCAGAATCCATTTCGAGGTTAAACCTACGCATCTGGTATTAAAACTGGAGGAAATCACGGGAGCCGATTCCCTCGATCTGATCGTATGGGGTCCCTACCCAACCTCCATCAGCGAAACTATCGGTGAAACCGTAGGTGTTGTGCGTGACTCGGTTTATGCCATTGGAATTCAGGCATTAAACATTAAAACATTAGGGGGCTTTCCTACTGAAGAAAGTGATATTGAGCCATCGTTTGACATTTTTGAAACCAATAGCCTGATCGACGTCGCTGATTCGGTGAAAGTTTTTTATCGGGGTCAGACGGCCCGCAAAGAGGCTTATGGCAGTGTTATCCAGGCATACTGCAGGAACAGGAACAGAGAAAGGATCATTTCCAACTGGGCTCATGAATATTATGTTGCCCCTGCCTTTAATGACGGTGGGGTAACCGGTTCATCCATTGCACTATTCGGATGCAAAGCCCCGGAAGCGCTGAAAACCATCGGAGAAATTGAAATTGCTGAAGGACTTCCCCACCCGCTGATTGATGGTGAATGGGGGAAAACAGCAAAAGGAGCAACCGCCGCCTACCTGATCATGAACTTTGGGGTAAAAGAGTTGGAAGATGCCATGGATCTGACAAAAAAAGCGGGGTTGCATTACCTGTATGAGGAAGGTCCGTTTGAAACGTGGGGACATTTTAAACTCAACAGCCAGATGTTTCCCGAGAATTGGGAGACCTTGAAATTGATGGTCGACCGCGCCGGGGAAGAAGGGATTCGGCTGGGCATCCATACCTTGTCGAATTTCATCACCACCAATGATCCTTATGTAACTCCTGTTCCTGACCCCAGGCTTTCCAGGGTAGGTTCATCAACCCTTACCCAGCCGGTCGGCAAAGATGACAAAACCATCGCCATTCAGGATCCGAAGTTTTTTAACCAGATGAAAAACAATACATTGCGCTGCGTGATGATCGGCAGTGAACTGGTTCGGTATAAGGATGTATCTTCAAGTGCCCCATGGACATTAAACAATTGCGAACGAGGCGTTTTCGGCACTGAAGCTTCTTCTCACGAAGCCGGGGCAGATATCGGCAAACTGATGGATCATGGTTACCAAACCTTCCTCACCAATAGTGAATTATCAGAAGAGGTATCGACGCGTATAGCTGATTTCTTCAATTTTACCGGATGCCGTCAGATATCCTTTGATGGATTGGAAGGAAACTGGTCAACCGGAATGGGTGAATATGGCCGTCAGCTTTTTACACAAAACTGGTATGACAAGTTGAATCCCGGGCTGAAAGGTCAGGTCATTACCGACGCCAGTGGCCCGGGTCATTTTTTCTGGCACAGCTTTACGCGCATGAACTGGGGAGAGCCCTGGTATGCAGGGTTCCGCGAAAGCCAGACACAGTACCGGCTGCTTAACCAGCTCTACTTCCAGCGCAACCTGATCCCTTCGATGCTCGGATGGTTCCAGATGACCCCGCAAACCAGTCTCGAAGATATTGAGTGGCTGTTGGCCAGATCGGCGGGGTTCGATGCCGGATATGCATTGGTAACCTCGCTGGCATCAGTCAGCAAGAACGGGTTGAGCGACAAGATCCTTGAAGCGATCCGCGAATGGGAAAAAGCCCGAATGGCAGGATCCTTTCCGGCCGATGTGAAAAAGAAAATGCAGAATATCAAAAACGAATATCACCTGGAGATGGCCGGACCCAATAACTGGAACCTGTATCCATACACGATCGTACGTGCGGAATACAAGCCCGGTGTTGTACCTGCGACCATTGAATTCAACAATGAAAATCCCGATCAGCCGGTTCAGTTTATCCTGTCATCCGGGCCCGAAAATTCAGCGATGGGAATTACATTGGCCATCGATGGACAGCCCAAAGTCAGAATACCGCTGGAACTTCCTAAAAACCATTACATTAAATACACTGGCGGCAGTTATGTGAATCTTTACGATTCCAACTGGCAGCTGGTTGGCACCGGTCAGCTCACCCAATTGGATGTTACCCTGACCCAAGGGAAGCATAAAATTGACTTTGAAGCAATATTTACGGATGCCGGTCCGAAACAGGGCATAAAGATAGAATTGAAAACAGCTGGACTCGCACATCAACTCTCTTTGCTAAATGACTGAAAAACAATGGTCAGCCCTTTTAGGGTTGATCCATGGAGAACAAATTTCTCCTTCGCCGGCCAGTTTTATCATCGATTGCCCATGGCTGCCAAACTGGGCAGGGGTAAAGATGTCGGACTATTTTACCCATGATGAAACCTGGTATCAGTGTCATAAAAAAGCAGCCGAAACATTTCCGGACATTATTTTTCTTCCGGGATACTGGTCGGAGTTTGGCATGTGCACCGAACCTTCAGCTTTCGGAGCCCGATGTAGTTTTCCGGAGAATGAATTCCCTCATGCTCATCGCATTATCCGTTCAGATGAAGAAATTGACCGGTTAGTAAAACCGAATCCTAAAACAGATGGTTTGTTGCCGTTCATGCTCAGCCGGCTGGTGAAATACCGGCCGCTCATTGAAAAATCGGGAGAGCACATTCGTTTTTCGGTGTCGCGCGGTCCCCTGAATATTGCATCCTATTTAATGGGTACCACGGAGTTTCTCACCCTGATCCTGATGGACCCCGTGCGCGGGCACGCTCTGATCCGGCTGATCACCGACTTTTTAATTGAATGGCACGATGTTCAGAAAAGGGCAGTCGACAGCATCGACGGAATCTTCATGCTGGATGACCTGATCGGTTTTATGAGCCGTGATCAGTTTGAAGAATTCGGACTCCCCTATTTTAAAGAACTTTATAACCGACCGTTAGCGGTAAAATTCTTACATAACGATGCACCATGCCGGGAATCTGCTCCGTTATTAAACGATATGGGCATCAACCTTTTTAATATGGGAATTGATGTAAACCTGAAGGAGCTACGCGCGTTGACCGGTGAGGGTATAACACTGATGGGCAACCTTCCTCCGCGGGATGTACTCGCTGCGGGAACACCGGAGCAAGTTAAAACAGCTACTGCTCAAATGTTTGCAGAAACCAGAAACATCACCGGTATACTGCCGTCATGTGGCGGGGGAATGCCTCCCGGGGTAAGCACTGAAAACATCAAAGCCTTTCAGGCCGGGTTAAGTGCCAGATAACATTTCTACACTGCCAGTTCCCAGGCTTGTTTCAGCCAGCCGATCAGCTGATCGTCAATTTCATCTTCACTTTCAATCTTGACGACGTTCGAAAAGCGGCTTGCGGTATGCTGATGGTGTTGATATACCGGAAAATCATCAATCGGTTTCTCACTGATAAAGACCAGGGTCAGATGTCCTTTTTCAACCATGATGGATAAAAAGGTTGACAGCCGGCGGATGGTGAGGTTCCATTTTCCAAAATGAATATCGACCTCGCCGAATGCCATAACTTTATCAATCAATATCTTATAAAGCAATCTGATTTCCTCACCCTTCCCGATAAACAAAAATTCCGGGTCATACTGGCTACAGGAATGGCTCTGATTATTACGGGCAAACTTTCGGCCGCATTCGGGACAGATCCACATAGCAATGATTAATAAGTATTCGTCATCCGGCTATGAACTACTACCACAAAATCACCTTTCCCTTTGCTGTCCTTATCCAGCTCTTTCAGTTCATCCTGCGTAACGGTGGAGATAACAACGATTTTTGCGTTTGGCTGGAGCTTTTTCAGATACCAGATGATCCCTTCGTGATTATCGGAATGGTATGATCCGTTGTAATGAATAAACTGGTTACCCGGTTTAAAATATTTATTCATGAACCAGGCCATAGTAGCATCCTTGAGAGCCTGAGCCTTAACAGTATTTGATCCGTCATGGGCAGCCATCGGTGCACCGAGCGGACGACCGGGCATCGCAGCTGCCGGAGCCGCAGGCATTACCGGAGCAGCCGGTTTTGCAGTGGCGGCTGCAGGGGCACCCATTTCAGCCATCATGCTCAGCATATTTTTGTAGCAGGGAACTTCCGGATCGAAGAGAATCGGGAGCGGCGGCAGGAATGCCTTACCTTCAGCTGACAAAGAATCGAGGATCCCAAATCCTTTTGATGCCACGAGGGAGGCATATCTGCGCGGAACATTTGTTGCCACAAATGGGATATTCTTCTCTTTGGCAAAAATCAGAAGCGGCTTATAATCAGTTGCGTAATTCTTCCAAAGACGGCAATCCTCAGTAAACTTCTTCTCCGTCAGCAATCCGCTGAACAGTTCATCAATCAGAATCTGATTGTCGGTTTCGAACATTTCGGCGCCGAGCACCAGGTCCTGGCCTTTGCCCTCATAAAGATCCCTGGTGATTTCAAGCTCCAGCCAGTGTGCTATGGCGTTATTATGAAGTTCGCCGTAAAAAACAAAATCAGCTTTCTCAACCTCTTTCATCATTTTACTGTACCGGACCTCGCTGCCTTCACCGGTAAATATCTGATAAGCAGGCTTATCCTGGGATTGAAGCGATAGGGTTACCATCAGGCAAAACAGGGTAATCAAAATGTTTTTCATCGTTTTAGAAATTGCTTTGGTGCGAATGTAATATAAAAAGGATGGGAAGATTGTGAAGAACGTGAAGAATGTTAAGAATGTTAAGAACGGGAGGAGGTGAGGAGGTGAGGGGGTGAGGAGGTGAGGGGGTTAGGTTCGTGGGGCACGGGATTTCGCCCAAAGATGCCGCAGATATCCATTATTCAACATAGAAACTGTATTGGCAAGGTCTGCAAATTGCTGATGGAGTTCAATATTGATTAGTTGCCGTTCACATAAAAGTTCACACCAGCTGATCGATTCCATCAGGGAGCCTCTGGCGAAAAAATGAAAATTCAATTTATCCTTATAATGAAAACGACCGAATCCTTCAGCAATATTGGCCTGAACAGAATCGGCAGATTCGATGAATTGCCCCCCTGTTTTAAACTGAATATCCCGGGGAAGTTGTATATAGATTGCCCATGCTTTTCCGCTCAACTCCCTGCTTTTATTGTATAATTCAAAATCATAAAGGTTTAATTTTTTCATTTCATATTTGTTTTTTACTTTGCATATATAGACGCACAATTCTAAACCAAATGGAAAAAATCTCAGCAAATATTATTCATTTCACATTTCTTGCGCCCACCCCATTAACCTCCTTAACCCCCTTAACCCCCTTAACCTCCTTAACCTCCTTAACGTCTCCAACCCATGCCCACTGATTCCCGCATCGACACCTACATTAACAAAGCCGCACCATTCGCGCAGCCGATCCTCCGACATATACGCCGGCTGGTTCATAAAGCCTGTCCGGAGGTGGAAGAAACAATAAAGTGGGGATTCCCTCACTTTGATTATAAAGGCGTGATGATCAGTACTGCAGCCTTTAAATCACACTGCACGCTCAATCTCTGGAAGGCGGCACTGATTCCCGGGATTGCTCCTACAAGTGAAGGCGATAATGCCATGGGTCAATTCGGCAGGATCGCAGCAATCACTGATTTGCCGGATGATGAAACACTGCTTGGATATTTCCGTGAAGCCAAACGGTTGAATGATGAGAATATCAAACTTCCGCAGAAACCGAAAGACAGCGGGATTAAAGAATTGGTTGTACCAGATATCCTGCTGGAGGCGCTGAAAGAAAATCCACTGGCGGCTGAAACCTGGGATAAATTTGCATATAGTCATCGTAAGGAATACGTTAACTGGATCATCGAAGCCAAAACAGAAGCCACTCGCGATAAACGTCTCGCAACCACCATTGAATGGCTGGCAGATGGCAAAACTCAGATGTGGAAATACTCAAAATAAATTCTATGAAACGGACCTTCGTTATCCCGGCCCTTGTTAAATATCAAATCATTCCGTAATTTCATTGTCTGTGAGGATTTTAATATTAAAATGAAACGGTTAAGGCTGGCGATCAATGACCAGTCCCCTGAATCAGAAGAAATAATTAAACAACGAGTAAATAAAGAATTCGGTTATCATGGAAATTAAACGCATCCTGACTATTGCTTTTGCTGTACTTTTAATTGGATCCCAGGCTTCACTTGCCCAGCAGGCTAAACATACCTTTGCCTTGGGGCAGAAAGATTTCCTGCTCGACGGGAAACCATTTCAGATGATTTCAGGGGAAATGCACCCGGCACGGATCCCGGTTGAATACTGGCGCCACAGAATTCAAATGGCCAAAGCAATGGGATGTAATACTATCGCTGCTTATATTTTCTGGAATTATCAGGAGCCCACCGAAGGAATTTTCGATTTTAAAACCGGCAATCACGATGTTGCCCGATTTGTCAGGATCTGTCAGGAAGAGGGAATGTGGGTTTTATTCCGCCCGGGTCCCTATGTTTGCGCTGAATGGGAACTTGGCGGCATCCCGCCATACCTGCTTCGAATACCCGACATTAAGCTTCGGTGCCGCGATACACGCTACATGATCGCAGTTGAGCGATATCTCAGCGAAATGGCCAAACAAATTAAACCTTTGCTGGTAACCAGCGGAGGCCCTATCCTGATGGTTCAGATAGAGAATGAATATGGCAGTTTCGGAAACGACCGGGAATATCTTAAAGAGCTGAGAAGTATCTGGCTCCGTAACGGGTGCGATATCCCCTTCTATACAGCCGATGGACCGACCGCTTATATGCTGGAAGCCGGCAATATCGACGGCGCCGCCATCGGATTGGATTCCGGATCAAATGAAAAGGACTTCGAACAAGCTGCTAAAAGAAATCCCAATGTTCCGGCCTTTTCCAGCGAAACCTATCCCGGTTGGTTAACACACTGGGGCGAGAAATGGGCACGTCCGGATACCGCCGGTCTTTTACACGAAGTTAAATTCCTGCTCGACACCAAACGGTCCTTCAACTTTTATGTGATCCATGGCGGTACCAATTTCGGATTCAGTGCAGGGGCCAATTCCGGAGGCAAAGGATATGAACCCGATCTGACCAGCTACGATTATGATGCCCCGATCAATGAACAGGGAAGGGCCACTCCTAAATACATGGCATTGCGGAACCTCATTGCCCGCTCAACCGGTGTGCTGAGCGAGATTCCTGCTGCCATTCCTGCGGTAGAAATTCCTGAAATCACGATGCAGGCATATACCACCATATGGGACAATCTTCCGGCACCCATATGGTCAGTGCAGCCAAAAACATTTGAAGCATACGGCCAGGATTATGGGTTTGTACTCTACAAAACAAAACTCATCGGCCATAAGAAAGGCAAGCTGACCATAACTGATCTACACGATTATGCCACCATTTTCCTCAACGGGCAATATCTGGGTAAGCTTGACCGCCGGGAAGGTGAAAAAACCATCGATATCCCTGCGAGCGATGTTAAAGATCCTGTTCTGGAAATTCTGGTTGAAGCTATGGGCCGCATCAATTTCGCACAAAACCTAATCGATCGTAAAGGCATCACCGACAGGGTTACCCTTAACGGAATGACGCTCATGAATTGGGATGTTTATACTTTACCCTTTAATGATGCGTTTATTAAAAATCTGGCTCCCATGAAGGGGAGTCTTAAGCCGGGAACTTTTTTCCGTGGTTCTTTCAACCTTACTGATCCAGCCGATACCTTCGTCGATCTGTCCAACTATCAAAAGGGCATCGTTTGGGTGAACGGTCATAACCTGGGTCGTTTCTGGAATATCGGACCACAATTCAGGTTATACTGCCCTGCCCCGTGGCTAAAAAAAGGCAATAACGAGGTAGTGGTGTTCGATTTGCATCAAACCGAGGCTAAACCGCTGAGCGGAAAGCCCGTGATGGAATGATGAATATGCCGGCGAAAGGTCCGATGGACCGGGTCGCCTATATTGATCGGATTTTATAAAATACAATTATGGAATCACCAGCACCGTGGACATTATCCGGCCGGGGATTTATTCTGATGTACCGTTTCCCGGAAACCTTTATACGTGAATCGGGCTTTTTGCCGGACGAATGGAAAGAATCGAAATGGTCCGGGTTGGGGTACGTCATGCTGGTCGACTACGAAAATTCGCCGGTCGGACCTTATCACGAACTTTTATTTATTCCGGGCAAATCACGGTTTGAGGGAAGCAAATTAAGTACGATCTCTAAAATCTATGTGGATTCGGTTGACAGCATGATTAACGGAAGAAATAACTGGGGTATCCCTAAAGAGCTGACCAATTTCACCTGGACCCGGGAAGACCGAAAACATATCATTCAGATTGGGAGTTATGAGCCCTGGATGGAAATCGTTCTTGAACATGGAAGTTTGCCAATTCCTGTGGATACCCGCCTGATCCCGATCAATCTAATTCAGGAACTTGACAACAGAAAATTCCGGGTATCACCTGCAGGTAAGGGAACCGGACATTTTACCATGATCAAGGAAATCAGTGTAAATCCAGATTTCTTCCCGGGAATTGATGAACTGGAGCCCATAGTAGCTTTTTATGTCGATCCTTTTCAGATGACATTCCCTGCTGCCAAAATTGAACCTATTGATGGATATTAATAAAACAAACATTGTTCTCACCGGCGCAGCTTCCGGTATTGGATTGGCAATTTTACAGGAACTTATAAAATTTGATTGCAAAATTATTGCAGCCGACAAAAATGCTGAACATCTGGAAAAAGTTACCTTATCGCATATTGACAAGGTAACGCCATTTGTGGGCAACCTTTCGATCCCTGAACAGGTGGATCAACTTTTTGAATTTGCATTAACTTCACTTGGATCAATTGATCTCTTCATCGCAAATGCAGGATTTGCCTATTACGAGCAGTTAAGTCATTCCGACTGGTCGCACCTGGAGCAGATTTTCAGGGTCAACACGATTTCCCCCATCTATTCCATTCTCAAGATGGCCCGATTGAATCCTCATAAGAAATGGAAAACCGTCATGATCAGCTCAGCAATGGCCGACTGGGCAGTTCCGGGTTATTCGGTATATGGCGCAACCAAGGCTGCTATCCAACGGTTTTCAGAGGGGTACCGGTTTGATAATAATGCAAATAACCTGATGGTAGTTTATCCTATCGCTACCCGGACAAACTTCTTTGAAACGGCAGGAAACCAGATTCCGTTAGCCTTTCCAGTTCAATCGGCCCGATCGGTTGCCCGTAAAATCATCAACGGCATCAGGCATGACAAACGTAGGGTTTACCCATCCGGACTTTTCCGCATTATACTGATAATTAACAGATTCCTTCCATTTATTAAGCCAGTCTACCAGAGAATTGAGTTCGGTAAGCTGAAAAAGTGGTTGAAACTTAACCCCTCCTGATCAGTTCCTTCTCCAGCTGCTCGAGGCTTTTCCCTTTTGTTTCGACCAGCATTTTCCTGACAAAAAAGAAACCGAGAATACAAATCGCGCCGTACAGCCAGAATGTGCCCGAAGCTTTCAGCGTACTGTTCAGCATCGGGAAAGTCATGGTCAGGACGGTACAGCCTATCCACAGGGAGAAAGTTGCAATAGACATAGCTGTTGCCCGGATCCGGTTAGGAAAAATCTCGGAAAGCAATACCCAGGTTACCGGCGCCAGCGTAGTACCATACACTGCTATGGCCATCAATACCAGGATAAGAGTTGGGAGACTCAGTAATTTCAATGTATCCGGGTCTTTGCTGATGAACAGGAATGCCGCACCCATTAGCGCATAAATAACCGTTAAACCGGCAGTTCCGATTAACATTAAAGTTTTCCGGCCGATTTTGTCCACCAGGGCCATTCCTACAAAAGTAAAAATCAGGTTGACGACTCCGGTGAGTAAAATGGTGAACAGCACATTTGTTTTATCGATCCCAGCCGCCGAAAAGATATCTGTGGCATAATTGTATATCACGTTAATACCGCACCATTGCTGAAGAACAGCCAGCACAATACCGATCAGGAGAATCCTTGGCATCCCTTTTTCAAAAAGATGTTTGAGGTTGACTTTTTGGGTTTCATTTACCATGGAGGCCTGGATTCCGGAGAGTTCCAGCTTTGCATACGCAGGGGATCCGATTCGCTGAAGCACTTTGCCTGCTTTTTCCGATTTTCCTGATTTCGTGAGCCACCTCGGACTCTCGGGCAGAAAAAATGACATGACCAGAAAGAAACCGGCCGGAAAAGCTCCCGCCAGAAACATCCATCTCCATCCGTTGGCAGCCATATCACCTGCCCACTGCAATCGCGCAGCTTCAACCAGTGAAGGATCTGCGGGGGCCTGAAAACGTCCGATCCACCAGTTTGTCATCTGGGCCGCAAGGATCCCGATAACAATGGTCAGCTGGTTCAGACTAACCAGCCTCCCGCGGTAGGCAGATGGTGACACCTCGGCAATAAACAAAGGCGAAAGCATGGAGGCAAGTCCGATGCCGATACCTCCTATTATCCTTGCCGTCATGAATCCTCCAAAACCATTAAAAAAAGCAGTATTGCCGCCAAACCACCAGGATTGATCAATTGATCCCACCCATATAGCGGATAAAGTGAAGAAAAAGGCTGAAATCACCATTGGCTTTTTCCGGCCAAACCGGTCGGCTATCCAACCCGATACCATGGCCCCGATGAGTGTGCCCCACAAAGCGCTGCTCATGGCAAATCCCTGCAGCCACTCGAACCTGACCGATGCGGTACCAGCCCTGGCACTTGCCCAGAGATCGGAATGGGCAATAAAATAAGACTCATAATGTGGCTGTGCGCCACCGATCACTACCCAGTCGTAACCAAAAAGCAGACCACCCAGCGCGGAAACCAGAGATATAAAAAGTACGTAGGTAAAATTGATCCGGTCAGTTTTCATAACAGAACTCTATTAGCTCGGGAAGATACTGATTTAGACAATAAATTGAAGAAACAAACGCCATAAGCACTGATACATTGAGGAAACGAAGAAGCATTTTTACAAAAAGTGTAGCAATTTGTTCTGACATTCGTCTTAACAATAAACCAAAGCCATGCTAACCAATTATATACTTATAGCCGTACGGACCCTGATCCGGCAAAAAGGCTATGCCCTGATCAATATTTTCGGACTGGCACTGGGGATATCTGCAGCCATGTTCATTTTTATTTGGGTTTCCGATGAAGTATCTATGAACCGGTTTCATGAAAATGGTGACCGGATTTACCGGGTAGAGCAGGATCAGAACTACAACGGCGATCTGTACCATGTTAATGTTACCCCATTTCCCTCGGGAGAAGGATGGAAAAAGGAAATCCCGGAGATTGAAACAACTGTGAGGGCAACGCCGGCAGGAGCCCTTTTAACAAAGTACAGTGACAAAGCCTTTTATGAAAACGGCATCACCTGTGTGGATTCCACTTTTCTGAATGTCTTCACTTTCCCCTTGACCAAAGGGGATCCGAATACAGCACTGCGCGAGCCCTTTTCCATGGTATTGACGCCTGAAATGGCCCTTAAATACTTTGGAAACGATGACCCGATCGGTAAGGTAATCATCGTTGACAACAAATATAATTTTACGGTCACAGGTCTGTTAAAAAAACTGCCCGTCAATACCAGCTTCCGTTTCGATTTCCTGGTACCATTCGATTTCACCAAAACTACAGGAGCCTATGTAGATCATTGGGGATCAAATAATATCTTCACATTTGCAATGCTTTACCAGGAAGCAGATCCAGGTCCGGTTGACTCCAAATTAACTGAATCAGTTAAGAACAACATTGATTTTACCGGCTCTGGCAGGACCAAAAGTGACTTCACTACAAAATTCATGCTGGCCCCGCTGAACCGGATGTATCTTCATGAATATTTCGGGTTCGGCCATCCTGCAGGCAGGATCCAGCGGGTGATCATCTTTTCTGTCATTGGATTATTTATCCTGCTGATTGCCGCCATTAATTATATGAACCTTTCAACTGCACGAAGCTCCCGCCGGTCAAGAGAGATCGGGCTGCGCAAAGCGTTCGGATCCCAAAGGAAACAATTGATCACCCAGTTCTTCGGTGAATCTCTGGTAACCTCAATGGTGGCCATGCTGATTGCGATCCTGATCATCGGAATTCTCCTGGACCCGTTCCGGCTCATTTCCGGCAAGCAAATATCCGCACAAATCCTGCTCTCGGGTAAATTCATGCTGGGGGTCGCCGGGATGATGATCTTTACGGCATTTATTGCAGGCATCTATCCGGCACTATACTTATCCGGGTTTAAGCCAATGTCGATACTAACTGGTGATCCGGGTGATTCAAGGGGAAAAGGCCGGTTACGAAAAATATTGGTGATTTTACAATTCAGCATTTCGATATTCCTGATCTCCAGCACGCTGGTGATCTTTCGGCAGGTTAATTACATGCAGGACAGAGACCTTGGATATAACCAGAAGGATATCTTATACATTCGATTGTTCGGGAATTTAAATACCAGATACAATGCCATTAAGGAAGCGCTCAAGGGTAATCCCGATGTTCAGGTAATTTCAGCAGGAGGGCATTTGCCGATGAACATCGGCAGTAATTCAGGAAGTATCAATTGGGACGGAAAAGATCCGGAACTGAAGCCTTTAGTCAGCATCAGCAGGGTAGACTATAACTATACAGATCTGATTCAGGTACCGGTCATTAACGGCCGCGGATTCTCGGAAGAATTTCAATCCGACATGTATGATGCGGCAAAATCCACGGGAGGAATACTTATCAACGAAACCCTTGCAAAGATTATCGGAAGGGATGATATTATAGGCATGAACATTTCATTTACCGGAGTAACGGGGCCGGTTGTGGGCATCATGCGCGACTTCCATTTTCTTTCCATGCGTACAGAGATTCCGCCACTGGTACTCTTTTTGTTTCCGGAGAGCGGGTTGCGGTATATGATGATCCGGTTGCGCCCAGGCGAACGCGCTCCCATGATTGAAAAACTCAGGACAACCTGGAATTCCGCCATGCCGGGATATCCGTTTGATTATTCCTTTATCGAAGATGATTATGACCTGGTATACCAGAATGAATCCCGTTCAGGCAAGCTGATGGCCTATTTTACCATCATTGCCATCATAATTGCCTGCCTGGGACTAATCGGTTTGTCGGGTTACATGGCCGAAAGGAGAAACCGTGAGATTGCAGTACGCAAAACATTCGGCTCATCGAATTCAAGAATTGTTTTGTCGATGATATCCCAGTTTACACAACTTGTTATGATCGGGATAGGAATTGCCATACCGGTAACCTGGTATTATCTCAATCAATGGCTGAAAGATTATGCTTACCGGGCCACTCTCTCCTGGTGGGTATTTGCGGTTCCTGCACTGGCAGCACTGGTTTTGGCCACACTGATGGTGGCCTGGCAGGCATATAAGGCATCCAAAACCAATCCGGCAGTCAGTTTACGGCACCAATAAAAACTTTATACCTCTAATGCGCTGAAATATCAATCAAGGATTACCTTTGCGGAAATTAACCTCACAAAACATGGCTGATCAACCCCGCAAACTAAATCCAATTTTCCGCTATGGAATTCTGGCCATTGTCCTTGCCTTGTTTATCTGGAATTATGTTCAGGAAAAAAAGCCGCTGGTCCAAAGCGGCAAGCTTGAATACCGGATGGTAACTGGCACCCTGGACGGACAATTTCAAGTTATTCTTTTGGAAACACCTGATCGGTATATCATTCTGGATTCTGCTTATCAGAATATCCTGACGGCCGAAGACGGTGAATTGGTAAGCCGGCCAAAGCAGCTACGTATCCTTGAAAAATACAAGGATATTGATTACCGCGTGGGTTTTAATGAAAGCTCTACCGGATTGAAGCCAGGCTATCGCGTTACCCGTGAGGTATTTAACGAACTCAGGTTCGATGAGGTTATGAAATATGAGGTAAACAAAAAGGTACGAGATTCCTTACTGGGGATTATTAAATAACTCCCCTTACCCTCATAACTAATCTTTTCGTTCGTTACGTTCGTTACGATTCTATCACTGATAGAGAAATCTCTTGATCTTTTTCGTGGCTGTTTTCTCGAACGGAGTATCCTGAATGATAATGGCTTGAAGACGCGAATACCGGTTAACCTGAGAGTTAACGAACTGTTGAAGTTCGGCTTTCATCTCTTCGATCTTCTTTTCCACCTGCTGGCGTGTTTCATCCTTGAAATGTGCGAACTGCTTTTCCAGTTCCTCATAATTGAAATGAACCAGGGCGACCAATTTGCCTTTTTTCTCAACCACTACGGATTCAAGCACATAATGAAACCTGTTGATGACTGATTCGATCTCTTCAGGGTAAATATTTTCGCCGGAAGCTCCAAGTATAACATTCTTCAAACGGCCCTTAATGAACAGGTAACCATCAGGGTCAAAAATCCCCAGATCGCCGGTACGGAACCATCCGTCAGGCATCAGAACCTGAGCAGTTATTTCGGGCTCGTTATAGTACCCTTGCATAACATTGCCACCCTTTGCCCAGATTTCACCGATTCCGGTTTCCGGATCGGGTTCATTGATTTTAAGTTCAACACCGATAACAGGTTTTCCAGCTGATTGAACCCTGACAGCCGATGGCCTGGTGCCACTCAGCAGCGGGGCTGTTTCAGTGAGTCCGTACCCAATGGAATAAGGGAATCCGCCCTCCTTGAGGAAACGATCTGTGCCTGCATCCAGTTTAGCGCCGCCGATTCCAAAAAATTTCAGCCTTCCACCAAAAGTCTCCATCAATTTTTTAGCAGCCAAACGGTGAAAAAATTTACGGAAAGCCGGTAACCGGTACAGCACCTTCAGGATAGGTGAGCCATCAACTTTGCCCTTGATTTGTGATTTAAAGATCTTTTCAATGATCAGAGGCACGCTAACAACATATGTTGGCCTCACACTCTTGAGAGCGGGCAACAACACTGCCGGAGTTGGCAATTTATCCAGATAATGAATGGATGCTCCGTAAGTAAGAGGAAGCAGCATGCCAACCGTATTTTCGTATGTGTGGGATAGTGGCAGGAGCGACAGGAAAACGTCGCTTGAATCCAATGGTTCAATACCATAGCACTGACGGATATTGGTTACCAGGTTCCGGTTATTTAGCATGACGCCTTTACTGAAACCGGTAGTACCAGAGGTATAAATCAGCGAAGCCAGGTCTTCGGGTTCAACCGAAACGGTAAACGGATCGAGCGAGCCTTTTGGAATGTGTGGCACAAAAGAATCATCCTCCTCAATAAGCTCACGGTTAACCAGCATCCCGAAATCTTCAAGGATCATGATCATGGGAATTCCGGTAATGGTTTCCTTAGATAGCCGGCCAAGTTGCTTCCGACTGACAATAATCATTTTAACGGATGCATGTTTCAGAATATGATCGATTTCAGCAGCATGAAAATCGGGTAAAACAGGCACCGATATAATGCCGAGAGATAGAAGGGTAAAATAAGAAACCACCCAATTCGCTGAATTTGGCCCTAAAATAGCCACCTTATCTCCTTTAACAACACCGGATTGGGTCAAAGCAAAAGCAAGATGCTCTGCCTGATCCTTCATTTCACCGTAGGTCATCAACTTCTTCCCCACAAAACCTACTGCCGGAAGGCTGGAATTCTTTCTGAAGCTCTCCCATACCAAATCCCTGACAGTTAAACCTTGAACCGCTGTATTATTCATTTACAAAGTATTACCCACTGTAAAATTACGATTAAAAAGTGGGAAACGCATAAAAAATGCTTTGCAAGATCGAAATGGTCCTTGAAAATGAACATTCTGAGCAAAAAAAACCGGCATTTATTAATTAATCAAACGCACTTATGAAGCTGAAGCCCCATAATAAGAAGTTCATCCACTCTATAACCTATTGACCTATTGACTTTTATCATAATGCCAATTATCTTTAATATCGGAAAGACAAGGGTAATCGGTTGACCTGTCTGGAGTTGTTTGAAAATATGGAAATGAGGTTTGGCTGACCTTAACAAAGTGAAAGGAACAAAACGGTTGGGGGACACCCGTTCGAAAACAATCACACTATTTCTAAAATAAAAGGCAGCTCTTCGGCAGGTCAACCTTTTTTTTTGGCAGCACATTTTCTTCCATATCTCCTCCCAAATTTCAAAAAGGCCCATCCTTACAGGTGGGCCTTTTTTTTTAGCTTTTATGCCTGCCAGCCAATACTTTTGCCACATCCTGAAGCGTCCAGCCCCGATCAACGAGAAGAACAATAAGGTGGTAAAGAAGATCGGCACCTTCGTTCAGGAAAGCCTCATCATCTGATTTCATGGCTTCGATAACGAGTTCAACAGCCTCCTCTCCTACTTTTTGAGCAATTTTTGCGGTTCCTTTCCTAAACAGCTTGGCGGTATAGGATCCATCCGGCATATTATGTTTGCGGTCCTTGATAACTTCCTGAAGATAGTCCAGGTAAACAAGATCCGTCTGATTGATTTCATTGAAGCAGGTATCCGGGCCATCATGACACACAGGGCCATCAGGCCTGGCCATTATCAGCAGGGTATCACGGTCGCAATCAGCAATAATTTTTTTCACCCTGAGTGAATTTCCGCTGGTTTCACCTTTGGTCCAAAGGGTATCGCGGGTGCGGCTGAAAAAGGTTACCAGACCGGTTTCCCTGGTGATTTTTAGTGATTCCTCATTCATATATCCCAGCATGAGCACTTTGCGTGTTAAATCATCCTGAATGATGGCCGGAATCAGGCCATTGCCTTTTGAGAAGTCAAGTTTTTCGTCCATACTATTTTTTATTCGTCACTTAATTCTTACGGTTATTCCCTGGTTGTAAAGGTATCTCTTTAGATCGGGTATCGGGATTTCGCCAAAGTGAAAAACGCTGGCTGCAAGAGCTGCATCAGCTTTTCCTTCAACAAAAGCATCCCTGAAGTGTTCCGGGGTTCCGGCGCCTCCTGAGGCGATTACCGGTATGGTGAGCATATCCGACATTTTTGAAAGAGCATTGCAGGCAAATCCGTTTTTAGTTCCATCATGATTCATGCTGGTAAACAAGATCTCGCCACATCCCCTCTCCTGCCCTTCCCGGGCCCATTCGAACAAATCCTTGCCGGTTGCTATCCTTCCGCCGTTTACATAAACCTCCCATCCCGAAGTTTCTCTTGCATCAATTGCCAGTACAACAAATTGATTACCAAAACTTCCGGCCAGCCGGTCGATAATTTCCGGCGATTTAACGGCTGCTGAATTCAGGCTGATCTTATCGGCTCCAGCCTCGAGCAGCATAACTGCGTCGTCATAAGTACTGATTCCACCGCCAACTGTAAAAGGGATATTCAGAACCTTTGCGATCCTTTTAACCAGAAGTGGAAATGTTTTCCGGCCTTCAATAGTTGCCGTTATATCAAGGAAAACGAGCTCATCGGCTCCTTCCTCCGCATATCGTACAGCCAGTTCAACCGGATCACCCGCATCCCGGATATCCACAAAATTTACCCCTTTTACCGTCCGGCCGTCGCGGATATCCAAACAAGGAATAATACGTTTGGCCAGAAGGTTCCGTAGGGGAGGACCCATGGGTCCTCCCCTGCGCGATATTCCGAGTCGGCCCTCATATATTGCCTTCCCAACGATAACTCCCGAGAGTCCTGCCTGTTCCAGCAGTGTGATATCTTCCGGTCCTGATACTCCGCCACTGGCAATGAGTTCAATGCCCGGGTAATGTTTTAAAATCCGGGTATACAATTCGATAGCCGGACCATTCAAGGCTCCGTCGCGGGCAACATCCGTACAGAATATCCGATCGATCCCTTTCCCGAGCCAAAATCCTATAAATTCCTCCCAGCCAATGGCCGATTCACTCTGCCAGCCATTGTAGGCAACCTTTTCATTTTTTACATCTACCCCCAGAATGACCCGGTCAACACCAAAATCCGACAACCATTGTTCCAGTTCATCCGGCCGGGTTACCGCCAGACTGCCAATACTCACCCTATCGGCACCGGCATCAAGCACTGCCGCAAAAGCTTCCCTGGAACGGATTCCTCCCCCAAAATCAACCTTAATTCCGCTGATGGATGCAATCTCCTTCAGTAAACCGGTATGCACCGGATTTCCCGTACGGGCGCCATCCAGATCAACAATATGTAAATAGGTAACCCCCTGATCCCTGAATTGGCGGGCGAGATCAGCCGGATTATCCGAATAGATTTTCATCGTATCGAATTTGCCTCCGCTAAGGCGGACACATTTGCCATTCATCAGATCGATTGCCGGAATGATCTCTATCATAGCTCAATGAAATTTTTTAAAATAATTTGCCCCACATCGCTGCTTTTTTCCGGATGGAACTGAACAGCATAAAAATTATCGCGATGGAGAGCCGCGCTGAATGTACTCCCATAATCGCAGGTAGCCAGCTGAGAATCGCCGGCTTCGGCATAATAGGAGTGCACAAAATAGACATAGCTTCCGGGCTGGAGACCCTTAAACAACCCATTGGGTTTAAACATCACAGAATTCCATCCCATATGCGGAACCTTAATGGATCCTCTGAAAAGCTTAACCTTTTCCGGAAAAATGCCCAACCCGGGTGTGTTCCCCTCCTCCGACCAGCTGCACATCAGCTGCATGCCCAGACAAATCCCGAGAACCGGTTGTGTGAGGGAAGGGATGATTACATCCAATCCTTTATCCTTCAAGTACTTCATGGTGCTACTTGCCTCTCCCACTCCGGGAAAAATAACTTTATCCGCTTGCCTGATCTCATCCGGATCATCCGTAATGATACAGGCCTGGCCCAATCGATCGAGCGCATTGGCAACAGATCCGATATTACCCGCGTTGTATTTTATTACTGCAATTTTCATCCGTTTATTAATCTATTGTTCCCTTGGTACTCGGAACGGTGCCTTCAGCATCCCCGGCAAGAGCTTGTTTTAAGGTCCGTGCCAGCGCCTTGAAAATGGCTTCTATTTTGTGGTGTTCGTTTTCACCTGTTGCTTCGATATGGAGGGTGCATCGGGCACCATCGGAAAATGACCGGAAAAAATGCGGGAAAAGTTCTGTTGGAAGTTCTCCTACTTTTTCCCGCTGAAAAGTGACTTTCCAATTCAGATAAGGCCTGCCACCCAGATCTATCGAAACAGATGCCTGGGAATCGTCCATCGGGAGTACGAAACCATACCGGTTCATTCCTTTCAGATCGCCCCAGGCCTGGCGAAAAGCCTGACCCAGTACAATGGCAGTATCCTCAACGGTATGATGTTCATCAACATTCAGATCTCCCCTGACCTGCACTTCCAGGTCGCAACCGCTGTGACGGGCGAGCTGGTCGATCATATGGTCGAAAAATCCGATTCCGGTGGAAACAATTGCCTTGCCTGTTCCGTAGAGAGCCACTTTTACCAGGATATCCGTTTCTTTTGAAACCCGGCGAATTTCAGCAGCGCGTTCCTTTTTGAAAAGATAATCAGCGATCTCTTTCCAGGTGGTTGCCTTCAAGGCACAATGCTTTTCATCCTCAGGAGTGGCCCTGGAGTTCCATTTTTCTTCCGGTCCGATATAGATGCCCATGCATCCAAGGTTGGCAGCCAGTCGGATATCGGTAGTACGATCACCGATAACAAAGGAATTAGCCAGATCATAATCTCCGGCAAGATACTTCTGCATCATGCCGATACCGGGCTTACGGGTAGGAAGGTTCTCATATTCAAAGCTCTTATCGATCAATATATCCTCAAAATGGATATCCTCCTGATCGAAAGTCTCTATCATCCTGTTCTGCACCGGCCAGAAAGTACTTTCAGGATAGGCAGCCGTACCCAACCCGTCCTGATTGCTCACTATCACCAGCTCATAGGGCAAAATCCTGGCAATCTTTCCCAGATGCGTGAATACTCCCGGAAGGTACCGGAATTCCTCAAAATTATCTACCTGTTCGTTTTCGGGCTCCTGAATGAGGGTCCCGTCGCGATCGATGAAGAGGGCTCGTTTCATTTAATAAGCGTTAGTTCATTAGAGGAGGATATCCCCCGGCCTAAAGGCCGGGGTTAGTAATATGGAGTGAGGCCGGGGGTTGGAATACATTAGTTAACCTTGCTGAGTGCATGAATCAGTTCATCGTTTTCTGCCGGGGTGCCGATTGTAATTCTAAGGCAGCCTTCGCACAGCGGTTGAGTGGAACGGTCGCGAACGACTATTCCGTTATCGGCCAGATATCGGTAAATGCCTTTCGGGTCGTTAAATTTCACCAGCAGGAAATTTGCATCTGAAGGGTAAACTTTTTTTACAACCTTTACCCCTTTCAATTTGTCGGCCAGCCTGATCCGTTCAGTTAAAATCTGCCTGACGTCAGGTGCCGATATTGCGTCCTTGACTGTGTTAACGATTTCTTTAACGGCAGCCGCACTCAGAACATTGATGTTATAGGGATACTTGACCTTATTCATCACCGCAATTATGTCGGGATTGGCAAAAGCCATTCCCAGGCGCACGCCAGCCAGTCCCCAGGCTTTTGAGAACGTCTGAAGTACCGCAATGTTCGGATAATCACTTATCAGGTTCAAGGCCGACAAGCCTGTTGAAAAATCGATATACGCTTCATCCACAACGATCATCCCGTTAAATCTTTCAGCCAGAAAGCGAATTTGTTCAATTGGGATCTGGTTTCCGGTTGGATTATTTGGAGAACAGAGGAAAATCATTTTGGTATCAAACCTTACCGCAGCAATTATGGCTTTAGTATTCAGAGAGAAATCCGGGTTCAGCAATACTTTGTCGATTTCCACATCCTGAATTCCGGCACAAACGGCATACATTCCATAAGTCGGACTGATGGTAATGATTCTGCTCATCCGTGGTTCACAGAAAACCCTGATCAGCAAATCAATTGCCTCATCACTCCCATTGCCAAGAAACACACTGGCCGGATCCACTCCCTTGAGTTTGGCCACCGTCTCACGAAGTTCGGTTTGCCGGGGATCAGGATAGCGGTTCAACCCTGTTTCATTGGGATTCTCGTTGGCATCCAGAAAAACACCGACCCGGCTGGTAAATTCATCCCGGGCGGAAGAGTAAGGAACCAAATTTGCGATATTGCGTCTGATCAGGTGAACAGGTCCCAGTTTGGCGGGTGCCGCATCTGCATCTTCAGGAACCAGCCGGTTCAACAGATTCAGCGGGTTCAGCTCACTTTCAGGATCAAGAATATTAAGTGGATATAATAGGTTCAGTGGATTCAGGTAATCCAGAATATGCTGCATGGTTCCGGTATCCTCCTTTTGAATTTCCCCAACCTCTTCACGATCTTCACGTTCTTTACGGTTCTTTTCAGCCTGGCTTTGAGACGGATTATAATCCGTCTCTACGGTACGGATGCCTTCCCTTCTGATTTCAGCGGCTACCGCGTGTCCAACCAGGCCCTCAGCCCTTGCCATCAAGCTGATAGCCGGATCAATGGATTGCAGTCCATAACGGGTAAGTTCCTGAAAGGAAATTGATTTCATAAAGGAATCTAGGGTAATCCCGCTATATGCGCGAGCATATCCGGAGGTCGGGAGCGTATGATTTGTTCCGGAAGCATAGTCACCGGCGCTCTCCGGGGAATAATGCCCAAGAAATACAGAACCCGCATGCCGCACTTCTTCGGCCAGCTGCTGGTAATTGGTTGCTGCCAGAATCAGGTGTTCCGGTGCATAACTATTCACCAGCTCCATGATGGATGCTTCATCTGAAAGCACAATTATCTTACTATTTTCCAATGCCTTACCGGCAATTTCCCTGCGTGGCAATTTCGTCAGCTGCAATTCAGATTCATAGTGAACCCGTTCTGCCAGCTCCCAGCTTGTAGTCAATAAAAGGACCTGACTGTCGATGCCATGTTCGGCCTGTGAAAGCAGATCGGCAGCAACAAAGGCAGGGCTGGCTGACTCATCGGCCACCACCAGCAATTCCGAAGGACCAGCAGGCATATCGATAGCCACACCATTCCGGCTCACCAGCTGCTTGGCCATGGTTACCCAGGCATTGCCCGGACCAAAGATCTTATCTGCCTTCGGAACCGGTCCAAGCCCATAAGCCATTGAAGCTATTGCCTGGACTCCACCGATCCTGAAAATTTTTGTAATGCCACAAAAAGCTGCTGCATAGAGAATTGCAGGATTAATCTTCCCCTGTCTGTTGCCCGGTGAGCAGAGAACCAATTCCCGGCAACCGGCTATCTGTGCAGGAATTGCCAGCATCAATACAGTTGAAAACAGGGGTGCGGTACCACCGGGTATATAAAGGCCGACATTCTCGATTGGCAGCCATTTCTGATAACAGTTAATTCCCGGAGATATATTGACCACATGGCCGCTTCTGGCCTGGGATTCATGGTACTTCCGGATGTTGGCGGCTGCAAGTGAAATGGCATTTTTTAACAAATCAGGCAACTGGTCAGCCGCTGCATTCAATTCCTCAGCAGAAATCTGCGCCGGCTCCGGTATATAGCCATCCAGCTCTTCCGACAAACGGCACGCTTCGTCCCAGCCGGATTTCCGCAATAATTCAAGCATCCCGGAAACTTTTTCCTCCGTGGCGTTTCCATTCAGGACAGGCCTTTGCAGGATTTCATCCCATTGCTCCCTGGGTGGATTGATAATAATCTTCATGGCAGAAAGTATTACAAAATCATTTTCTCGATCGGGATCACCAGAATACCCTGAGCCCCGGCATCCCTCAACTGGTTAATTATACTCCAGAATTCCCTCTCACTAAGTACTGAATGAACTGAACTCCAGCCCTCCATGGCCAGCGGCATTACGGTTGGACTCTTCATACCTGGTAAAACACGGCAAATCTCATCAAGTTTATCATTCGGTGCATTCAGCAGGATATATTTATTATCCCGGGCAGCAAGAACAGATTTGATCCGGAAAAGGAAATCATTCAGGATGGCACGTTTCTCATCCGACAAACCAGGGGCGGCAACCAAAACTGCCTCCGATTCCATCACGATTTCCGTTTCTCTAAGTCCGTTGCTGATCAAGGTACTTCCTGAACTTACGATATCAAAGATACAATCAGCCAGACCAATTGCAGGTGCAATTTCAACAGAACCATTCAAAAAATGTATCTCGGCTGAAATATTATTTTCATTCAGAAATTTTTTGAGAATATTAGGGAATGAAGTGGCAATCCTTTTACCGTTCAGCCATGACATTCCCGTATAGTTCTGCTCTTTGGGAACGGCA
The DNA here is from genome assembly GCA_942493265.1 of uncultured Bacteroidota bacterium. Taxonomy (GTDB): domain Bacteria; phylum Bacteroidota; class Bacteroidia; order Bacteroidales; family UBA12481; genus UBA12481. The sequence continues at coordinate 2,700,287 of OW818688.1, read as the reverse complement.
ATGCTCATGCGGCACTTGCTGAACCCCAGTCGGTAAACTATTTCCAGTGGATACTGTGATTCCCTCAGTACATCTTCACCAATTATTCCGGCATCAGCCACGCTATCAGCTACATACTGAGGGATGTCATCATCCCGGAGATACAGCACCTCCAATGGAAAAGTGGATGACTGAGCCAGCAGTGTGCGCTTCCCATTGGTGAGTGAAATCCCCGACTCGGCAATCAGTCCGAGTGACATTTCACTCAGCCGTCCGGATTTTTGTAAAGCAATTTTAAGTGTTTGCATCATACCTGTTTATAACAGAAAAGGCCTGCAGATCTGCAAGCCTTTCCCGGTGTTTATTAATACCGATATCTTACTTCTCTGCATAGATTCCCTGCATCATAAAATGATGGAGATGATGAGCCAGATGCAGAAAATTATTGTTCATACTTTTTTTATCGGGTGCAAAGATAATAAGTTTCTAATAATACATCAAATAAACGGGAACGGATTTATGCATCGCGACGGAACCATTCTCTGGGTATGGATTGTTTTTTTAATCCGGGGCCTTCCACGGCAATGGTGAAAGCAAAATCAGTTGCTCCGTTATAATACTGTAACCTGATTTTATGCAAACCGGCAGCAAGCATCACATAACCGGGTTCCTCCGTCGCACCGTGTGCTCCATCGTTATCGGTAATCAGCAGTCCATCTATCATGATGGAAGATCCGTCATCCGATGTAGTATAAAAGGTATAGGCACCTTCCGCCGGAACCAGGATATAACCATCATACACCACACCAAAATACTGAGGTTTGTGATCTGCAGGCAGCTCGGGTGTCAAACAGGTTCCGTTTTTCAACGGGGTCTGTTTCGACCAGTCGGGAAGCCTCCTCCAGCGGCCTTCATAATAATTCCATGTCAAACCGGGTTTTAGATTTGAGGCATCACTTTTCAATGCCGGCAATGCCTTTACCCCCTCAAAAGAAACCGGTTCATTGAGTTTGGCTGCGGTGGCTGCTGTAACAGCAGGATCGCGCGGAAAGTCCACACTGATCTGACCTGCGGCTTTCGACAAACGGTTGGCATCGTCGGACAAGGTGATGGCAGCAATGCAAACCTCCATATTGTCGGGAAGCTGCAAGGTTTTAGCCCCTGCAGGAATTTCGACCGCTACGCGGAACAGGTAACCGAAAATGTACGCTTCGTTCACGTCAGTTTTACCCAGATGACGGTGGGTGGCAACAAAGCCAACCGGAACATGCTTGATAAATGCCGGGATAGTGGCAATCGGGCGGGGATGAGCCACGCCGTTGATTCTTACCGACTGCTTATATCCCTTAGTGAAATCACGGCTGTCCCATTGTCCGATATTCCCCGAATAATAAGGAATAGTCACCTTCACAGGCTTGCCATCCACTTTAAATTCCACTTTGGAATCCTGACTGGCAGCGGCAGCGAGAATGTATACAGTATTAAAACGTCCTTCCGGAAGATTAATGACCTGGCCTTTACCGGATATAAAGTTTTTCTGTCCATCGGCTGATGAGCCCATTTTGAAAACTATATCATTGGAAGCAATTTCAGATGGCCACAATTCAGCGGGATAAGTATTGCCTTTGCCATCGAAATCACCGTCGGTGCGGTTTCCATCAAAGCTGACTCCGTCAGTATCGTAATTAAGCGCCAGCCACTGTGAAGTTTTTTTACTCAATGTTGTAGCCGGTTTGCCGATTTTAACAGCGAATGTCTTTGGCTGATAGGAAGTAAGGTCAAAAACCAGTTGACCGTTTTCCACTACTGCCTTACCGATAGTTTCTTCAATCCCGTTTACTTCGCGGGCTGAAATGATACCGGCGGCAAAAACAGCTTTTACCCCTTTGGCATCCTGGCCGAAAAGTTCCTGAACACGAATCACGATTTCATCGGTTAATTCAGCTTGTTTCAGTGCTTTAACGGCAACCTGACCCGTATTTACAGAAAGCATGCTGAATGACTTACCGAGAGCTCCTTCATGTTTCGGAGCCACGAACGCGACCAATGGCTGATTCAGCCTTGTTGCGGCCCATTGTGAGCCGTTGCGCCAATCGCCTTTATGGCCCCCGACAGCAAATGAGAAAGTATGCACGCCAATATCGTTGGTAGCCTGATCCATGTATCCGCGACCTGTTTCAGGAGTATGAACCAGGGTTAAACGAATCTGGTTATCGGCAGGTTTATCCCATCCCATTTTATAATCACTCATTACGGTAACCCCGTAGCTGTTATCCGCCTGGGTAATATCAGCCCACTGCTGAGCGGGCACTTCATACAATTTCGGTTGATTATTATCGCGCTTTATCGTTCCGATTCCCAGGTCATAGGTAGCCTGGGCATTTGAAACTGCCAGTGGGAAAGCTGCCTTAAGCAAGGTTCTCTGGCTGTTCCATTTGAGATCATTTTTGAATTCCAGGCGATCACCACCTGATCCTGCGGCCAGACTTATGATCTGCGTCATTTCAGAATCATCCTTCATGCGGGTAATGCGCAGAGCTATCCGGGCCGGCCCGTTTTCAGCGATTGTTATTACCGGCTGATCAAAATAACCACGGGGAGCTTTTTGAACCGCGTCGTACATAATCTCCCATGCTGGCCAGGCAACTGATTTATTATCCAGCATTTCAAGCCTGATCGGGGCTTTCAGCAATTCTCGCTTTGCCTGTTTATCATAAATGGATGCTACATCACCATTTTTATTGAGTGATACTTTATAGCGGTTATTTTCGAGCTGATTCTTTTTAACGGTCAGTCCTGTAGCCAGGGAACAAGGGGTTGCTGAGGGCACCACATCGAATACCTGGTAACTGACCGGTCCACAATTTGCAGCAATGGCAACTTTCGCCATACGTCCGTTCATGCTGATCACCTGTGCAGGGACTTCCTTGCCAGCGGCGTCATAAACCCTGACCTGCTTAAAATCACCAGGTAACTCCACATCTGCTTCAACCAGGTCTTCCCGGGCAATTGACAGCGGGTTATAAACCACAACCGGAATACCACCGGTACGGGTATCCAATCCGCGGATCACGCCACCTGCGGTATTTTCAAGAACTCCGGCAAACTGATTCTGGCTCAGCAGCTCATCATTCCAGGAGAATGCATATGCCTCGGGGATGCTGGTACCGGTGAGATCGTCGTGAAACTGATGCCAAAGAAACCTGACCCAGGCTTCCTGCAAAACAGCCTTAGGATAGTAGGAAGCACCCAGCCAGCTGGCCATAACAGCCGACCGCTCAGCTGCATCGGCCAGCAGTTCATTTTTGCGGTTAAGCAGTTTCATGGCTGCCTGCGAGGTGTAACACCCGTTACCATGAGGTGAGGTAAGCAACTCTCCATTAAACTGGGGCAGCTTATCGAGCTGTTCTGAGGTCATCTGACGGGCCATCAGATCTGCAGGGGCGCTGATCACTTTGAGTGGTCCGTTGGAATGGATAGCCTTCTCCAGGTAAAATACTGATGAATCCTCGGGTGCGCCGCCGATATCGCCGGTGCCAAAATATCTGTATCCCAGATAAACCCCGGATTTTTCACCGGTTTTATCTACTGTTTCATTCCATTTTGGATCTTTCGAAAGATCACCACGAAGCTTGGCGCCATAAGATCCGCCGTTCAGCGCGGCAAAAACACGTGAGCCGTCGACACCGGTCCAGGTGCCAATATCAAAAGGCACCCCGAAAGGAGCTCCCCAGGTTAATTTCTGGGTAGAGAATCCTGACAGACCGCAATGCCGCATGATAGTCGGCAAGGCATATCCGAATCCAAAACAATCGGGAAGGAAGATATCATAACTCTTCACTCCGAACTCTTTTTTATAATAATCCTGGCCGATAAGGATCGTACGGATCACCGATTCAGGTGAAGAAATATTCACATCCGTTGCGTCAAGTGAACTGCCACAAATATTCCACCGACCGGCCGCAATATACTCCTTCATCTTTTGATAGGCTTCCGGGTAATACTCCTTCATGAGCATATACTTAATTGCCCCTTCAAAGCTGAATTTGTAATCAGGGTACTTCTCAAACAATTTAAAATTGCCATTAAAAGTACTTGGAATATACTCATTGATTGACGTTTGGATGGTCCATTGCCATTGCGTATCGAAATGGGCAGTACCAATGACATGAAGGGCCTTGGTTTTTGCGCCGGTACCCTCCTGAGATCTGGCCGGCCCGAAAAGGTTGGTAAGCCCGATCAGAAAAATCAGGATAAACTTTGAAAAACTTGTCATAATTGGATATTTGTTTGGTTTAACTGAAAAGCAAACTTACCCTAATCGGCTATGAATAAAAAACCCAAAAAGTGAAAAAACGTTAAACCTTCAGGGAAAAAGCTTCAATTGATTTTGTAATGATCGGCAATGATCCACCTGATTACTGCCGGAGGCAGCAGGTGACGGATCCGGGCTATCAGTCGCTGGTCGAACTTTCCAACGATATACCGGTAATCCGGATGTTTGCTCTGCACAATCCTGTTCATAATTTTGCTGATCAGATGCGGATTGCAGCCTGATTGCTCATCCTTGCCCATGATGGCGACCGCATTATTCACTTTTGCCGAATAAATACCGCCTTCGGCATCTATTTTTGTAATGATGCGATTATGGGTAAATCCGGTCTTAAAATCTCCGGGATTAACCATTACGACCTTGATTTTCCAAGGCTTAAGTTCCATGGCCAGTGCCTCGCTATAACCTTCAATGGCAAACTTTGCAGCCGAGTACATCCCCTGGAAGGGCAATCCGATTAGTCCACCTATTGAGCTGACGTTTATTATCTTACCTGATTTTTGTTGACGCATCGAGGGCAGAACTGCACGAATAACCCGATGAAGTCCGCTGAAACTGGTATTCATCTGAAGGTGGAGCTCCTCATCTGAAAAACTTTCTATGGCCCCGCCTATTCCCATTCCGGCGTTGTTCACCAGAACATCTATCCTGCCTTCCCGTTCAAGGATTATCTGAATGGCTTTTCGCACGGAAACATCGTCGGTGATATCCATCTGAACCATGGTTACAGTGCCGCCAGGAGGAACGGAACTACGGCTGGTTCCATAAACCCGGTGACCCCGGGCAGCCAGAAATTCTGCAACTGACTTTCCAATTCCGGAGGAGGCACCGGTTATGAGAATGACCTGCGACATAAAGGGAACAAATTAAATTATGCCCAGCATTTTCGATAATTTGTGTATGTTTTCGACCGCACGGTCAACCTGTGCATGGGTATGGGTAGCGATCAGCGAGAACCTGATGAGGGTATCGTTTTTCGGGACAGCCGGTGGCACTACAGGATTGACAAAAATCCCTGCTTCTAGAAGTAATTTTGTCAGGATCAGGGTTTTATCCATATCACCCATCCGCAATGGGATGATCGGGCTCTCGGCCAAACCGGTATTGAATCCGAGCTGCTTAAATGCATTAAGTGAATATCTGCTCAATTCCCAGAGGTTATCGATGCGTTCCGGCTCGCTTTTCATCACCTCGAGAGCAGCCAGTACGGTTGCAGTGGACGAGGGAGTCATGGAAGCACTGAATATCAATGCCCTGGAATTATGCTTAAGATAGTTGATCGTATCAAAATCACCGGCAATGAATCCGCCAAGGGAGGCAAATGTTTTGCTGAAGGTGCCCATGATAACATCCACCTTATCCGTCAAGCCGAAATGATCAGCAGTACCACGGCCGCCTTTACCCAGAACACCTATTGAATGGGCATCATCAACCATGATGGAAGCATGATATTTTTCAGCCAGTTCCACAATTTCAGGCAGGAAGGCAATATCACCCTCCATGCTGAAGATACCATCGATAACTATGAATTTCAATTTTCCATGCGGACAGGTTTTCAAACGCCTCCGCAAGGAATCCATGTCATTATGGCCATATTTAACTGTTTTAGCGAAAGAAAGCCTTGATCCCTCAATAATGGAGGCATGATCGAGGGCATCCAGCAGGATATAATCGCCACGTTGAGGTATGCATGACAGTACCCCCAGGTTCGCCTGAAAGCCGGTACTATAGCACAATGCAGACTCTTTCCCGACAAATTCCGCCAGTTTTTCCTCCAACTCGATATGAATATCCAGTGTTCCGTTCAGAAACCTTGAACCTGCACACCCGGTACCATATTTTTTGGTAGCCTGTACGGCAGCTTCAATAATTTTCGGATGATTTGTGAGGCCCAGATAGCTGTTTGAGCCAAACATCAGAACCTTTTTACCGTTGATGATTACTTCAGTATCCTGTTCAGATTCAATCACGCGGAAGTAGGGATACACTCCGGCCGCCTGGACCTTTTGAGGTGTATCATACTTTTTCAGTCTGTCTTGTAGTATACCCATAATGGGCAATATTAGTTCTTTTCTAAATTATTTGTATTACCCAACCTTTAAAAACAGGTAAAGATCAGTATATATACCGAGGGTTCTTCAATTCAGTGTGAACTGTGATTTCCCCATTTGCAGATCTTTTTTCTTCATGTTTGAGATCTGCACATTTTTGCCAAGGATTCCGGGATCGATCATATTATCCCGGATTACGACATTTTTACAGGATTCCAGGGAAACAGAGAATTTCCGAGGATGCCAGGATTCATATCGTTTACTGGAATTTAGTTTATTGCCTGTAAAAGAGAGATTATCGACCGATTTTGCATACAAAACTGGATAGTCATACAAATCGAACTGATTATTTTCGATTCTGATATTCCGGTGAAATCCTGGTTTTGAAGGATCCGGCTTTGGAATTTCCGGATAGATGCTGATGACAGCCTCACAGAACTGATACATTGAGGTGAGGCATTGATCGGTAAAATGGTTATTGCGGATCAGAACATCCTTCACTCCGCCCGATTCGTACCAGTTATTAGCATCCCCGGCAATCAGAATAGCCGATCCGCTCGATTCGAACAAGTTATTTTCGATAACCACTTTCCCGGGGGTTGAGATCAGGATTCCACGGGCCCTGCAGCTTTCAAACCGGTTATTTTTAATCAGCACATCCGGGGTCCAGGTAAGGTTCTCCAATGCATATCCCGGCTCCACTCCTGCAGGGATTGGATCCTTAAACCGGAGCCTGAACTGATCGGTATCTATGGCCTCAAATTTTTCAATTGTACCCCATGCAACCGTCAGCATGGAATTATTTTCAATAAAACCAGCGCTCTCGCCCGGGCGTGCCCAAACCATTCCCGTGCTTTGGCTATGTACAAATTTACATTCTAACGTATTAGCGTCCAGCTTCCTGATGATCCTAACGCAGGTTCCGTGTACATTGATCGGATCATCCATCAGGGCATGAAAACGGCACTGGTCAACAGTGATCAGCCCGGAACAATTCGACACTTGCAAGCCATCATCATGACCGGCCAATATCCTGTCCTTTACTGGATTCGGCACGGAATTCACCCGATGAGCAGTCAGGGTTTCAGAATATTGCGCAAGGATACCCAAGCCGGCATTGTGATACATATTCAGATCTTCGAGCAGGACATTCCGGCTGTCGGTGATAAAAATTCCGGCATGATCACGTTCGCTGTGCCGCATAACCAGATAATTGCCCCGGGCAGGGAGGCGTTTAAATGCATAATTCAGGCGTACCAATCCCTGCGACAGCTCTTTGGCTTTATAGCCATTCCAGCCTCCACCCAGACAGCCCCAGTCGCCCGTTTTATAGGCCACTGTACGATTTTGCCGGTCAAATTCCATGGTTCCGGTCCACCTGCTCTTCCAACCTTCACCCACGAAAACAACTTTATCATTCTCAATGATATAAGGAGATTCAAGAGGATCAATCCGGATATCCATATAGGCCGGATTAACCTCAACCACCTCACATTCGGCCGTGAGGGGAATATCCCAGTCGATACTTACCTTTTTGATGGTAATATCCGTGCTTTTATCTATGGTGAAGGGTTGCATACGGTCGTGGAATACAAAATCAGATTCGCCGCAGTCAACAGTAACCCCACTCAAACCCTCGAGGAGGATAGCACACCGCCTTGGATTATTAACGGTTGTATTTGATTCATAATAAACCTTTTCAATACAATGAGCCGGCCAAAAATCATACCGGCCTTTTGGAAAGAAAATAACAGCATTTGCTTTTCCTTTAGCTGCTTCAAGTGCTTTTTGAACAAACGGGACCGCGTTGACCCGTGAATCAGGCGCCAAACCATAATCCGAAACCCTTATGGTATCATTTACAACACCACTCGCGTAATCCGCCTCAGACGTAAGAATTAATGCGGCTAGCAAAAGGAAAATGCAGTAAAATAATTTCATGAATAAAGAGGTATTATAAAATATTAAAATCTCAAATTAATCTGCTGACCCGCAAGCATCCCTCATGGCCTTCAGGTTTTCCGGGGGAGTATTTACGGTAATTTCACATCCGCCGGAAAGAATAAATTTCCGGCCTCTCTCTCTTTCAACAAGTGCCCTCGACCGTTCAAAAACCTGTATGGCTGTCATATTCTGAATATCGACAGGATTGATGTTTCCACAGCGGGTTACCTCAGCACCAAAAGCATCATAGGCGTCATCCATGTCCACCATATAATCGAGATCGATGATATCCAGTTCGAGTTTCGACAATAATGGCCACAGGTGTGTGGTATTGCCGCAAATATGAAGTTTAACATAAGCTCCGAGAGAATGAATATAATCTACCAGATCCTGGTGACGGTTGTATACATAAGTCTTATACAACTCACGGTCGATCTGGGAGCAGATGGCATCGCCCACCCCGATAAGATCGCATCCGGCACCAATCTGTTTACGTGCAAAATCCTTTGCTGTTTTCAAACATTTATCCAACAACAGGTTAGCTGAATCCGGGTCCATCATCATCATAATAAGCATTTCCGTTACCCCTGCCAGATCACAGGCTTCAGCCAAAGGCCCCTCCACCCAACCCATCAGTGGAACCTCCTCCTTTAAAATCCTCTTGTAATCACGTGCCCCGTGGATGCGGTCGAGCGTACGGGGTGAAGACAATATATCCGGATTTGTCAGGGCTATGATATCTTCAGGAGATTTGATCAATAACCGTTTACACTTTGGAACGCCTTCCGCAACAAACTCTACCGGAGCGCCAAATGCCGCGGTTTCACGGTAAGGATCGGAAATAAGACTAACCATATCCAGATTAAAATCGATCAGGCACCTGACATTTGAATTCACCAATACATGAAAATCTGATGCAAATTCACCATAGGTATGACCGTTGTAGCGTGCGGCAAAATGCATCAGTATCGGATAAAACAGTACACGGTCCTGCTCAAAGCCATGCATTAAACTTATAAATTTCTCCTTTCGGGTCATAGGACTATTTAAAAGTTACTTGTCGCAAAAATGTTTTGCGTTTTCGGATTCATCAGATTAGTGCTTGCCCATTTCATTTCGGTTCAGATCACATTGACTTTCCGAAATCATCCGGCACCCTGACTGCAATAATTTCCCCCGTGACACAAACATCCCCGTCGGCCATCAGGCGTGCATCCACGATCACCTTCCGACCTTTCACCTCCCGAATTACTCCCCTGATTTCAAGTTCAGCGCCTATCGGAGTTGGCTTTTTATAATCAACTTTTAATGAAGCCGTTACACACCGTGGGGCATTGAACTCTTCAAGAATAATTCCTTCCGCGCGTGCCAGGGCAAGGGCTGCAGAGCCGGTACCATGACAATCGATAAGTGATGCCAGCAATCCGCCGTATACAAATCCGGGAATGGCAGTATGGTATGGTCCCGGAACAAAGCGGGTAACGGTTTCATCCCCGTCCCAAAAGGTTTTAAGCTGATAGCCGTGCTCATTCAGCCGGCCGCAGCCATAACACTCGCCGAAATGGTCGGGATAAAAGTCCTGGATGCCTTTCATGGTGTCATATAATTGTATTCCATCAGTTTTAGAGAACCTCGGCAGAACCATAATTGTCCCTGCGCGACCGACGGCGGTATTTTGCACCACGGCTGCCGAAAAACCCCCAGCCGCCGCTGCCGGCAAGGAATCCGAATGCATACCAGGCCCCATTATTATTCGGGGCATACATCACAATCCGATCGGAAAACATCATCCCAACCAGATCAAAAGGTGCGATAAAACCATGCAGGAGACCGCTCCAAAATCCGTGGGTATGTGAATCAGCCAACTGACCAACAGTTTCGTTATGAGCACATCCGCTCAGTATAGAGGACAGAATAACTACACCCATCAGCAAAAAACCCAATCTAAAATACTTATTCATGATTTAGTTGTATATTGGACTTATAAAGATATAAATTTGCCTTAAAAGCTACAACCACAATATGGCACACAGTGAAAGCGCACATCGGTTAAAGGAAATGATCAATAAAGCGATGGAAGATCACCAGATCACCCGTGATGAATATGACCAGATTCTCAATATCGCATTCGAGGATGGGCACATTGATCCGCAGGAGCGTGCCCTGTTATCCGAACTTCAGGATATGATAGAAAACAGGATGGTCAGGATGGTAGTGAAGTAACCTGGCAGGGGCAATCCTTCTGCCTATGGATTGGTACCTGTTGAAGTTCCGAGTCTCATATTAATTCTCACAATTTCCGATTGGGTACCGATTCTCACCGGGGCTGCCCAAAGACCGAGTCCTGATGAAACATAATAATGAGTATTTCCTGATTTCAGATATCCGTATGCCAGCTGATACATCCCTTTGACTATCAGGTTAAGCGGAAAAATCTGGCCGTTATGGGTATGTCCGGATACCTGCAAATCAATATTATTTTTCTGTGCATCCCCCAAACGAGCGGGATTATGGTCCATCAGTATCCTGGGCAGGTTGGCAGTAATACCGCCCACTATTTCCTCCAGGGATTTACGGTGGCGTTGGGAAACATCATCGCGGCCAACCAGAATAAAACGGTTATCAATAATTACCGCGGAATCCCTGAGAAGTGTAATTCCTGACCGGGTATAGAATTCAGCGGCTTTCACCACATTGCCATAATATTCATGATTCCCGAAGATGGCATAAACACCATATCGGGCCTTCAGGCCCCGCAATTCTTCGTCCATTTTCTGGTATTCAACCGGGCACATGCTGTGGTCGAGCAGGTCCCCGGCAAAAAGAATGATATCCGCATTTTGCTTATTCAGGAGTTCCACATACTTTTTCAGGCGGTTTTTCCTGATAATGCTTCCGAGATGTACGTCGCTCGCAACAGCAACGGTTAAATTCCCGGCCTGTCCATCGCCTTTCGGGATCTCCAGATCAAGGTTGCGTACATCCGGATTCCTGAAGCGAAAATTCCCGACAACCGAAAAAACCACGAACAGGCCAACTACTGATAGGAATGCAACCAGCTTAACCTGCTCATAATTGGCATAAACCCAATCCGGATAAAATTTTATAAAGTGATTTGAAACACGCATTACATCCACAAACAACGCGGCCATGGTAAAATAGAGCAATCCGATCATCCAGTAGGCCCCAATATTTTCGAAAATCACGGTCAGGGCAAAGGGTAACTTATTTCCCAAACCCATCGCCACGAAAAAAGAAAGTGAAAAAATCACAAAGAGTATGGTGAAAATAGTATGAATCAAAGCATTGGCCGGAAGCGCCTGCCACGAGCGGATAAATAACCAGTAATTAAGGCTTCCGTATAAGGCCAGAGCTATGAGTATGGCGATTTTATTCATTTCAACAGATTTGGAGGTAATAACAATTTAACCGGTGCGAAGTTTACTCTCCCAGTGCAATTTCCACTGCCCTGACTGCATGAATGGTGGTGGTGTCGAACACGGGAACGGCGCAATCAGTTTGCTTAACCAATAAGGGAATCTCCGTACATCCCAGAATAACGCCCTGTGCACCAGCGTGTATCAGGCTTTGTATGATCCGAAGATATTCCTGCCGCGATTCTTCCTTAATGATACCATGCACCAACTCCTGGTAAATGATCCGGTGAACGGCTTCAACGCCCGGCAAATCCGGAATTATCACTTCAATCCCATGTTTTTCAGTCAACCGGCCCTTGTAAAAGTTCTGCTCCATAGTAAATCTTGTGCCCAGGAGTGCAACTTTGCTTAATCCCAGTGCCCTGATCTTGTCTGCAATGGCATCAACTATATGAATCAAGGGGATACCTATATTCTGCTCTACTTCAGGAGCCATTTTGTGCATGGTATTTGTGGCAATAACCAACAGCTCAGCCCCACCCCTTTCGAGTCGCTGGGCAGCATCAATCATGATACGGGTGAGCTGGTTCCAGTTTCCTTCGTGCTGCAGTTTCTCGATCACGGCAAAATCCACCGAGTACATCAGGCACTCACAGGAATGGTGCCCACCGAGTTTCTCTTTCACTGTTTTATTGATAATGTCATAATATACAGCAGAGGATTCCCAGCTCATTCCTCCAATGAGGCCGATTGTTTTCATGCGGGAAAACTCGGGTTGTAAATCCGGTGTTACTGCTGGCTGTTGAGATTGCATAGGGTAAATTATTTAAATGAATTCATATAATCCGGGTCATCCGGATCCGTCAAAAAAACCTGAAACTCCGCGATCGTCGCTCCTTCCTTTGGCGGCGGAACGCCCGGATAGGAAATCACGTTGAACCGGTTCTCGCCGGTGAGGAACTTATTAATCACCAATCTGACCTTGCGGCTTTCAACCGCCGGAAACTGTCTGGAAAAATTTGGGCCGATTCCGGTGCCTTTAAAAATCGTTTTCCATTGATCGTTCTGCAAATACTGAACCTCGAATGATTGAATATGTGCCTCATAAGGTTCAGAGATAAAGACTGTATTAAACCGACGGAATTCTCCCAGGTCAACCGCAAGCATAGGAATGGTATCCGTGACCTGCGGCAACCACCGGGTATTAAGATCCTCATCTACTGCATATTCAGGCAGATACTCCACCCGGTTGTCCATAAGGCTTGAAGCCACGACTGGTTTGTATCCGGTAAGAGTTTTAAGGGGAGGTAAAACAGCTGGGTTGTCGATCACTTTTTTAAGGTCCATCAGCCGGGCAACAAGGTCAGGGGGAATCTTGCCCGACAGGTCAGGGGGCACATCCAGCAGCAGGTTTGCACCACGTTTAACTGATTCGCTGTACCAGTAAAAAAGGGTGCGCACAGATTTTGTCACATCACCGGGCAGCCAGAACCAGTTCTGGTTGATGGTCTGGCATACTTCCATCGGAATGTAATACTGCTGTCCATTGACCTGACAGGTTGGGTTATGGCCCGATTCAGGTGGCAGGGTACGTTCACCGTTGGTAATATCGGCCGGAAAATTGGCGAGTGATGAACCGTCGGTAAATCCATTATTACAGGTAACCAGGCAATCTGGCTGATTGGTTTTTGCGATGGAATAGAGTTCAGAGCGCTGTGCACGAGACAGTACCCCTGGTATATCGATCCAAAGCTCAATCAGGCCCTTGTATTGGGTTGTCAGTTCAATGATATGGCCCTTTGTGAGCTGAAAATACTCCTCCTTTGTGGAAACCGGCTGATTATGATCATCCCATAAACAATAGTACAGCGCAGGTTTGATAGTATACTTCTTGCAGGCTGCCATGAATTGGGCAACGATATCGTGCTTATATCCGGATGCAGCAATATCATAATCATATTCTTTGCCCTTCCAGATAACCTTACTGTCCCACAAGCAGAATCCACCGGTATGCTTGGCTGTAAGCACCGCATATTTCATACCGGCATCATGCGCGGTACGGATCCACTGGTCAACATCCGGCAGCTCAGGATTGAAAGCCTCAACCGGCATTTTTCCGTTATCGTATTCGGCGCCCGCATAGGTATTCATGTTGTAATGAATAAACATTCCATACTTCATGGATTCCCACGATGCCACCTGGCTTTTGGATGTTGCGGGCTGGGGTTGTGCGGATAGACCGGCAGCGAATACAAATAACACTATCATTGACAGTGTATTGCGATAAGTATTCATTTTCATAGATTCAAAATAGAACCATCCCGACATAGGAAACCGAGGCCTGCCCGTTATTATAGGGTATTCCGCAGGAAGTCACCAGTGCCGTAACGTCGATCCCGTATGCCTCCACAGATGGCAGTGCTTCATCGGGAAACAGGCAATCCTGATCCGGGCAGGTACAGGTTTCACAGAACTTACAGGCTCCGGCATTGAGCGCCATCATCGGATCCAGCAGTTTTTCCTGTCTGATTTGATTAAGTATATCGCGGAAAACTTTCTCATGTATGGCCGCGGCATTAATCATGCCCTCAAAATCAAAAGAATCCTCCATCTGATAAACTGTTTGAATCACCAGGCCCAGTTTAAACGCGAGAACCTGGCTTTTCAGCTCATCAAACGGTCCCACAGCCGGAGGGCACATCCAATTGGTGTTGTATTTCCCGCAGGTGTTCATTTCGCATAAGTCACGAAAGCTTTCAGAGAATTGGATATCAGCAACATTCGTAATTGCCGCGCGCGTGGCACCAAGTTTAATGGCCAGTGCCGGGAGATCGTGATTAATTGACATTTTAGCTATTTTGTTTTAAAGACGGTTTTTTTGAGGGTATCCCTCATTTCCTGAGTAAACGTATTTCCTGAAAAGAAGACCATCCCCGGGGCTCCGGCTTCGCGCGCAATTTCTACCTCCTTAACCAGCAGATCTTTAGTTATCTTATTATGAGAAGTATGCACTCCAATACCCGGATATACCTGATATCCATTGCCGGCAATTTTCACCGCTCTGCTGGTATATTCACGAAACAGGCCGAGATTATTGGTATACTGCATCGGGCAGATAAAATCCAGCAGATCCAGACCTGCCCAGCTCTCCCAATCCTGTCCGATCAGTACCCGGGCGGTTTCAGGGTTAGGGAACACATCGGCTCCGAGTAAAACTTTTTTACCCGACCGGCTGATCAGGTCCCGGACTTCCTTAACAAATCCGGTAATCTGACGGGCATTCCAATTGATCCATTCACACCAAACCATGCTTCCATCGTCCTGGGAAACCTCTTTAGGCGAATAACCAAACTCTTTTTTAAATACGGCACAGGTTAGGCTGTCGTAGCTGTAACGCTGGTTGACCGGAAACCGGATATAGTCGAGATGAATACCATCGATATCATACTCCAGCACCTTTGACATCCTCTGCAGCCAATATTTCCGGACCTCAGGCAGGGTAAGATTCATGCCCGGATAACGCTTTCCATCACGGTCCTGAATGAGCCAATCCTGATGGTCCTTCATTTCCCCTTCCGGTGAAACATTATGTCCCGGACAAAAAACCGGATGAATACCGATCCCTCTTTTATGTCCCACCTCAATGAGTACCTTCAGATAATCCCAGGTGAAATTATTTTCATCCTTCAGGGTATAATAACAAAACAGGTTATTGATACCGATATCCTGATAGGAATCAAACAGGGTGATCATCTGTTTCCGGGCAGTTTCGGCATCCTTATCAAACACTCCGGCATGGAGCCAGACACCACGAAACTCTTTTCCGGCGGTTTGCGGCCTTATGATTGCCGTGGCCGAAAATGACCAGCCGAGCAGAAAAAAAGTCACTGCGAGTAACGATTTGAAAACGTGATTATTTGTTTTCATTAACTTATTTATTGATTGTATAACTATCTCAGTAAGTATATTACGGCTGCGGTGCAACCGGTAACAATAACTATCCAGCGAAGGATACCCGGCTTAATTCGACCGGCAAAATTCCCCCCGAGCAGGCCACCTCCAACTGCGCCAGCCATCATGATTGAAGCAATCAACCAGTTTACCTGGCCCGAAAATGAAAAATATATAGCGGCTGAAATATTGATACTGAATGATATCGCCTGTTTCAGAACATTCAGGCTACTGAGTGAATCGTCAAATATCAATCCCAGAATTGCAATGACGATGACGCTCACTCCGGCACCAAAATAACCACCGTACACGGAAGCCAAAAAGAGCAGGGTTGCTGCGCCGAATCTTTTAATCAGGGAACTGTGGGTAATCCCGGATCTCGCCTGCATCCATTTCTTTAGCGGAACCTGCACCGCCAGAAGCAAGCAGGCGATCAAAATCAGGTATGGGACGATTCCATTGAATGCCTGCTCATTGGTATTCAACAGAATAAGTCCGCCGGCAATTCCTCCGAGAATACTCACCGGCAGTATTGCATACAGGCGCCTTTTCTGGGCCGCAAAATCCTTACGCTGGGCATATATCCCGCTGAAGTATCCCGGACAAAGTGCGATCGTATTGGTTACATTGGCCGCCACAGGCGGAATGCCCAATGCTACGAGTAACGGAAAACTCACCAGTGTGCCTCCTCCTGCCACCGCGTTAATTGCCCCGGCTGCAAAAGCCGCCAGGAATGCGAGGAGGAGGTTGAGGAAGGGCATGGGGGAGTTGTCGGTTGTCGGTTGTCAGTTGTCGGTTGTCGGTTGTCGGTTATCGGTTGGGGCGGGGTCAGACTTCCAGCAGGCGTGCTTTAAGTGCGGCAACATCATCTTTGGTTACACCGCATGCAGCAAGATAGCCTTCCAATCCGCCATATTTTGTTTCGATCACTGAAAATGCCGTATTGAGATAGAGTTCCTTCACCTCAAATGCGGCCTGAAGATTGCCCTTTGGAAACAGACCAAGGGTAAACAGACGCAGTCGCTTTAAAGCCTTACTGATTTTCGGGGACATGAAATCATTGGATTTCAGATACTCACGCATAATAGTATCCTTATCCACCCCCAATGTCCATTGAATCACTGCAGCTGCAAAACCGGTGCGGTCCTTGCCTGCACGACAATGGATAAGTATCGGGCAACCATCAGGATTCAGGATTATGCGGATCGTTTCTCCAATAGGATGAACCATCAGGTCGACCATAAGGATATATACTTCATTGATTGCCGTCACGATTTCATCATCGGCAGATTTGCGAAGCAGCAGTGGCCGAAGGCGATCCCGGGTAGGCTTTTCAATACTGCACGGAAGCGATACCTTTCGGCTTCCGGGAAAAGTGCCCGGGGACTTTTCCTGGTCCTCCAAGGATCTGTAGTCAATGATGGATTGCAGTTTCAGTTCACTGATAGCCACATGATTGGATGCGCTTAGCTTCTCCAGGTTGCCCGACCGGAACAATATTCCCGTTTTCATCCGGGCGCCGGAGAGGGTATATGACCCGCCAAAATCTCTCAGATTTATGGCAGTCATAACCAATCCCGGAATGAATATCCCTGATTTTAAGTTCATACCCTGCAGTCTTTGATGGTTTCTATTGCTGTTTGAATCTCGGAAAGGAGAACTTCCGGGTCCGGATTAGAGATTCGCTCCTTGGTAAACAATTGTGATCCCATTCCTACGCAGCAAACTCCTGCCTTAAACCAGGCTTTCAGGTTTTCGGGATCAGGGCTCACTCCGCCCGTGGGCATGATCTTTGACCAGGGCATCGGTCCGAGTATTGCCTTTACAAAGCCCGGACCCCCTACTGCATCACCCGGAAAGATTTTTACGATTCCGGCTCCCCATTTCTGTGCCTGATGAATTTCAGTAACCGTTCCGCAACCGGGTATCCACAACACTTTCAGTTCGGTGCATGTTTTTGCCATATCGGGTTCCAGTACCGGACTAACAATAAAGGAGGCTCCCATGGCATGAAATTTTCGGCAGGTATCGCCATCAAATACGGAACCTGCTCCGAGCAACATTCCCTCACAGTTTTTATCAATATACTCTTTCACAACCTTGAAAAGGGCAGAAGCCTCCGGTCCGCGGTTCGTCCACTCAAATACCCTTAATCCGGCATCATAACAGGCCTGAACCACCCGGCATCCGACATCCGGATCCTTATGGTTGAAAACAGGCACCATCCCACCCGCAATTATAACCTCCTGAACGTGCTTCATAATCTATTTTTTTTCAAATTGGCACATTACCGAACCGTCATGGCGGACCTCCAGAGCCTTGCCTTCCCGATATCAGGGGCATCCTGACGACCGTCGAAATTCAGTCCGAAATACGAAGAGGGCTGCTGATACATTTCCACACCCTTAAAGGTAGCTCTTGTAAGATTAACAACTGTAAAAGAAAGTTCATTCCCTTTCTGTTCGGTATAGAAAAAATCTGCATTGGTTTCGATATCACCATAGGTGATTCTGCCGGCTTCCCAGTCATACTTTGGCCTCACATAATCCTTCACGAGGTCCATCTTTAGATCGCTTTTGATTCCAACCTGAATGGTTTTATCTGCCAGTTTAATACGGACCGACAAACCTTGTTCCTCTATTGAGGTAGGCACATATTCGATTGATTTGATCAACTGTTCAGGATTCTCGGTTTCGCCGTGAGGAACAAGAACGGTAACGAATCCAACATGTTGGCCAAGTTCAAAGAACTGGGCTGAAAATTCAGCAATTGCAATCTCTTCCTGATAATTGCGATTCTCTTTGTTCGTCTGTTCAAACCGATAGTGGTTCTTCGGGAAGTAAATCAGGAGGTTCTGGTCTCCGCCGATGGGGCGGGTCTGGATCTTTTCGTATTTCGTATCATACCAGTGTTCTCCCTGTTTCAGGATTTTCTGGGTATGCCAGAGATTTGTGGCTGTAAAATACTGCTCCGACCTGGATTTGAAAACATCGAAGACCACATACATGGCAGGATCCTTGATAAAAACCACCACACGGTCATTTTCGTAACCCATTTCATCATCAATCACGCGGGTGCGACTATAATCGTGATCAGGGAATGTGAGAAAATCGATCTTCTGGGTTCTGACTTTCCGGTAAGAACCTGCATTATGCATGAAATCCATGATATTCTGCGGGGTAATCGGCGGATAGTCCGACTGGGAGTAACGGTATTCTCCGGCTTTTTGCCCAAACCACACTTTTTCATTCCGGACGCATAACCGGTTATGAAAATAATCCTGCCGGTAAGAGCCAAAATAGCCGCTCGGCAGAAAATCCCGGTACCCGCCATCGATCAGAAGGGTGGCTCCTTTGTGCATGAGCAGCGAAATGCCGTTTTCATCAGCATGGCCATGAGTAACCTTCTCTTCTTCAATAGGTATTGTATTGCGCAGATAGTCACGAAACAGCAGTCCGCCATCACCTTCATCACGATAGTTCAGCAGCATATAGGAGGATTTTGGCTCCCAGCCATTTCTGAACACCATTTTTTTCCCGACCATATCTTCCATCACCTCCTCGCTTAATACCTTGGGAGGTGTGGGTAAGAGGTTATCTGTTCCATAACGGTAGCAATCCAGGAGCATATAGCCCAGTCCAACACTGTTTGGCTTGCTGAGATCCAGAAATTTATTGGCAATTACGGTAGCTGCCCACTTCATTTCGGGGTCATTATATTGTTTGGCGGCAGCCTCAAAAAACACAATCCAGCGGTTCCAGTTGGTGAAATTATGTGCATCGCCAAAATCCGGGATCATCCCCTGCGGCGACATCAGATGGAGAAAATACTGGGAATAAAAATATATTTCAGGGGTTTTGAAAAGTTCGGTCATCTGATTTTTGGCATCTGCTGAACCCATCAGGGCATAGAGCCACACACCATGATAGAGGGAAGCATCCTCAATTTCCCACTGGCCCCAGTTATCTGAGAGCAGCGCTTGTTCATACATTTTCAGCATCCCTGAAACGGCATGATTTGGCAGCGCCTTTACTGCCCACGAAAGGGTTTCAGCTCTTAAGGCTGAGCGGTTCATGGCACCCCATTCCTGGGTTCTCAAAATAAAAACCAGGCTTTGGGCGATCAGGTCTTCAATTTTAACCATCTCATCCGCAGTTAGATAACCCTTATTTTTTAGTTTATCGTATGCCTGAACATACCGCATAGTAGTGAAAAAATCGGGAAGCGCCGGCACCCCGTCAGCATAGTCGGCCTTGCGCCTTGAAATTGATGCCGGAAATTCTTTAGTATACTGTCCGTAGGTTAAAAGCACCTCTTTTGCCCGATCAGCATATTTTTTCTTACCCTCCAGATCATACAGGGTTGCGTAAATTGCAGCCATCTCAAGTAGGTTACCCGGGGCTCGATATCCGAAGATATCTTCAGGATTAATGGTTTTTCGCCATTTTATCACAATTGAATCTTTCTGATCATAAACATAATCAGCTGAGGCCCTAGCATATTCGAGGTATTTCTTCAGCGGAATCTGTGTTTGTGCGGTTGCACCGAGCGTGAGGAGAGGGAGGAGCAAAAGGAGGATTAAACGTTTCATATTGTTGATAATTATGTGTGTCGGGGAAACTGATTCCAGCATTCGAAAACATTTAAAATATTCTCCGGGTTGGCAGCCGGACCAAATTCACATTGGGCAATCACGCCACCATTTCGGTAGAGCTTTGAGTATATCAGTTCAACAGCCTGGCGGATATCTGCATAAGATCCGTTGGGCAGGGTGTTCTGCCGGTCAATCTCACCCCAGAAGGTTATTTTGCCGGCCACTTCTGTGCTCAGCGAATCGATATCCATACAAAACAACTGACTGTTAAGGGCATTGACTCCAACTTCGATGAGTTCAGGAAGAATATCGGCAATATTTCCATCCGAGTGCATGAAAACATATTTACCATACTGTCGGGCGATCTCGCAATAATCGCGGTACATCGGCTTAAAATATTTGCGGAACACATCGGGTGAGAGCATCATGGCATGCTGTGTACCCCAGTCATCCATCAGAAAAATCGCATCCACATCCGTTTGCGACCACACCTCCACTTCCTTGCAGAAATGAACATGCATCTTATTCAGCAATTCAATGAATCCGGGCTCCTCAAACAGAACATCCGTCATGGATTGTTCCATGGTGCGGATAAACTGAAACCGTTCCAGCGGCCTGACAATACTCCCTGCATACACAAATTTATCGGTCGACCGGCAAAAGCGGTTGATTGTATCTTTATCAATATCAAGTGCTGCATCCGGGGTATGAAAGTTCTCCAGGTCGGACCACTCTTTGATCAGCGGTTCATGAACTATCCCCATCAGGCCATCTTCCATATTCACAAACTTGCACCCCCACTCGTCGATATACACACCTGCCTGATATTTCCCTCCCACCAGATTAAGAGGTTTCAGGTAAGCACCTGGCGCCTGTGCAATATCATCAGGATACAACGACCTGATTTTCTTTGTATAATCAGGGTATCTCTTTTCGGCCCATGGCAAAAGCCACAGGTGGCGCGGAATCCGGGTGGGTGATTCGAAGTTGAGGGTTTGCTTTACGAGTGAGCGGGAGTTCATCTATTTAATATGCTAATTTCTAATGTGTTAATTTGCTAATGAAAGAAAGAAAGAAATTAGAATTTCATTTCGGCTGAAGAGGTATTATAAGCTTCCTGGATGGCTTCGTCGAGGCCTTTAACCCAACGCCGGTCTTTTTCAATTACCACAAACCGGGGAGGGAAGGTCTTGATCTCATCGGGGAGTTCGTGCAGGGCATTTATGCACAATACCTGAGGGATAGCAGCTTCGGGTGGACAAATGACCGCTCCGGGGGTTTTACATCTCTCGATGGCATGAAAGAGTTTTTTAAACTGATGATCAGCATCCGGGTGCCCGTAATTGGTAGTGGTTCCGTCAGCTTGAACGGCCACTATGCCGTCGGAGTTTTCATCCAGCGTGACCACCCCATTTTCAAATTCGAATTGAAAGGTTGGGTTAACCTGATTTTCTGTAACATGCGAAGCGTAAAAAAGAATTTCAACCTCGTTGTCGGTGATAATCTTGCATGCCACGGTATCAAAATTCTGAATATCATAGGCACGCCAGCGCTCTCCGGTAACCGTTGCCGGAGCGGAGCTCAGGTGCATTTCCTGACCGGTGAGAAAAAACATATTATGCAGAAAATGGGCGCAGGCATTATTGGCCACACTATCGAGCACCAGGCTGCCATCTTCAGCGGTGATTTTACCGGCCCAGTCGTTCCTTTTAAAGTAGGCAAAAGGCCGGGGCCACAAACAGATGGTTTTCATGCGCAAGGGCTTTCCGAATTTTCCGTTCAGAATATCCCTTTTAAGAGTTTGAATGGCGTTTGAAAACGACCATTGATATCCCACTTCCACCCATCGGCCGGTTTGGTTTCTGGCGGCAACCAGTCGCTTCAATTCACCGGGAGTAATTCCTAATGGCTTATCTACCAATACATTACTTCCATTTTTCAGGGCAACTATCGACTGCGGCACATGAAATTGCAACGGAGAGGATATCACAGTCAGGTCAGCTGTATTTTCATCGAGAAAGAAAGACTCCATATCAGCATAAATCGGAATGCCACGGGCAATAATTTCAGCAAAGTGGCCTGATATTTCAGGTTGCGGATCAATCACACCGCATATCACGGCCTGATCTTCGGGGATTTCTTCCAGAAGGGTTTTCAGATAGTAGTAACCATAACCGGAGATGGCGGAGAACAGAATTCGGGTAGGATTCATATGTTTAAAATAGAGGCTTCAGAGAATCCAAAGTTAGCATTTCGCCCTGCATAAAAATCATGAATTTCCTGATTTTACTCACCAATCCAATCATTACCGTTCGAGCAGGCCGACTTCTGAAAATTGTTTATTGACCGGGTTCACAGCCACCGTTTTTATTTCGAAACCATTGAATTTCATTGGAATAACCAGGCCCAGACCGGGAATACTCACGGATGCCTCCGTTTGAACACCGGTTGTTTCAAACAGTCTCAGAATTATCAGGTCGCCGTTCTCTGAATTTTTCAGTGCAGAAAGCCGGATTGCCCTATTCGAAAGGATCACTGCAACTCCCGGATTCCTGCCTCTTTTCGCAGGATAGCAGCACAGGCTCATGGAACCGGAGTTCAGCAACCGGCTTTCAAGGTCCACATGATTGAGTCGCTCACCGGCCGCACCGGCATTGATCCGGAAACGAAACAGATGTTCGCCCTGATCCATTCTTGGGGTAAAGCGATCCTGTCGGACAATCGGCGTGGTGTCATCAACAGGGTGACCGGCATAAGCAGGAGAACGGAGTAATGACAGCCTTATTTCCCCCTCAGAATAGTCGAAACCGTAGGTGGTTTGATTGGCAATGGTAAATGCACCTCCACCGTCGGGCGAAAAGAGTCCGACCCATTGCTGGGCCAATAATTCCTCACCTTGGCGGTCGAACTTCTGCACCCCGCAGGCTACCTGTCCCAGGCACTCCGCACGAGTGAGACTGCCGGGGAATGCCATTTTCAGCATTTTATCCTTTTCGTTCCAGATCACCCTCACCTCCATTTCCACCTCGGCTCCCAGTCTAGGGATCATATATCTGACAGAGGCGGATGAGCCGTTGAACCGGAACAAACCCTCGACTACTGTACGGACAGGGCCATTTTCGATGATCCTCACCGGCTCCAGCGCTCCCTGGGTTCCGGTAAATCCGGCTGTTTCCGATGGGCTCATCAGCCGGAACCGGCCGGCGAGGTCGCGGAATGAATCCACTTTCATCCCCCAGGGATCGGCATAATCCTTCATCACCAGGAGTTCAGCCGAATCGGGTTTCAGATAATTCACTCCATCAACTTTATATTGATCGATCAGCCCGGTATCTGAACTGATCCTGATTTCACAGCTATCGTTAATAAAATGCAGCTCCTCCTGAACCGGCGACAATGGTTTATCCAGAATACTCACCTCCCGGAGATAACACGAGAAACGGTTCATCGATGATGCCTTAAGCTTCGCTCTGAACACCAACCTTTTACGATGATCATTTGCAATATTGGCCGATTCCTTTTCCAGCTGATATAACACAGAGCTTCCGGATTCATCGGTAAGTTCGGGTAAAAGAAAGAGATCCTGATTAAAGTTGGGCTCGGCTCCCTGCAATTCCACGATCAGGGTTTCTTCAATATCATAAGGTTCCGGATTATAAACCAGAACAGGAAACTCACCAGGCTGCGCAGCCGGTTGTCCGGCCAGGAGTTTGAAAAAGGCTCCGGCTTTCAGGCGCGACAGGATTTCCAGTCCGTGGCTCATGCGACGGAGAGCATAAGCCTCCACCTCAGGAATTCCCGAACCGGGGAGTATATCATGAAACTCGCAGAACAATAAATCTTCAAGGGCCTCACGCAGCTGGGTACGGGGATATTTCATCAGCCCGTCAGACACAGCATGAGTTAAAATTTTTTCAGTAAATAAATAGGTCCCCTCCAGCTCCCTGTGCATTTTCTTAACCCGGGCCATTGAGGTATAACACCCTACTGCCCAAGGATTAAGGTCGCTTTTTATCTTGATCAGGCTATCCCGTTTTTGTTCCAGCCATTCAAAATATTGCTCGGGCCAGGAATGCATGATCCTACATCTCCCTTCACCCTTCCCATTTTCAGAATCCGAAATTCGTAACCGGAGCTTCTCAAGATCCACGCGTGAAGGTCCGCCTCCATGATTCCCGATTCCCCAAAGAAACAATCCTCCGTCAATATTGGGATGTTTTTCAATCCAGGAATCCAGCTTTTCCGCTGCTTTTCCCTTTTCGGAATTATAATGCTCGAGTGACCGGTGTGCAAGAATCTCAGAACCGTCGAAGCCAGTCCAGATGAAGTCATCAGGAATGGACAGATCGGGGTCTCCCGGACGGCAAAACAGGTAAGAAGTGTATCCCGATTTTGCCAGTATCTGCACCAGTCCGCGCGAATGACCGAAAGGATCGAAATTGACAGCGGTTTGGGGTTCAACACCGAACTTTTCAAGGAAATACTGTTTCCCCACCAGTATTTGTCTGATAAAGGATTCTCCGGATGGGATATTACAATCCGGCTGCATAAACCAGCCCCCGGTGATCCGCCATTTCCCTTCGGCCACCAGTTTCCTTATCTTACGGAACAGCTCGGGTTCATATTCCTCAACCCACTGATAAAGAAGTGATTCATTATGGCAGAAAACAAATCCTTCGGATTTGGAACAAAATTCAGCGGCGATCCGGAAGGTCGACAGGGTTTCAGCCAAACCTTCTTCCCAGTTCCATAGCCAGACGGGATCGATATGGGCGTTGCAGATGAGGTGGAGGGTTCGATCCATTTTCTTTTAAGGCACCAAAATAAATTAAAGGCAATAACAGGCAATAAATATAGCCACTTTCGCCGGGAACAGCGAAACTAAAGCCCATTAAACAGTCACGAATCTATACTAATCCGGATAAAGATCCATGTCGAATGAAAGATTCCAAACGACCATCAGGGGTTTATTTCCGAAGCGGAAAATCGAACCAATGGCTGTTCTCGTCGTAGTCAACCACCACCTGAACCTGATTCTTATAATGGAAAGTATTGAGCAGAGATGAGATATCCTGCCTTAGCAGTACAACGGCATTATCAATTAAATCTTTTCGAAAACCCTTTTCTTCGAGATACAATACCAGGTCCATCGATACGATCCGGCTGATGACCTGTCCGAATTCAACCAGCTTCCGCTGGGGCAGACTGACCTCCGGTTCAAAACTGACCAGATCATGTATACGGCCGGCAGCGCGGGTTGCATAACCTTTCAGAAACTGGTACAGACTCTTCTCCTTCACGGATTTCATCATTTTCAGTACCGAATCGGCAATCTGATGGTACAGGATATCGTTCGATCCCTCGAATATCTGGAAAGGGCGGCTGTCGACTACCGACCGGCCTGCGATATGATTCAATTTATATCCCTTGGCACCAACCAGTTGCAACAGCGACTGGGAAGATTCCTGCATCATATCCGAAGTCACACTTTTAATGATGTTGGCTTCGAGACCGAGCGAGGAGATATCATTTTCAAGACCGGCCAGTTCGCCTGATTTCAGGCAAAAAGCCGAGCAAACGGTGAAATTTGCCTGCAGTCTGGAAAGCCTTTGTTGAACCTGGTCATATTCGAAAAGAGAGCGATTGCCAACCAGCCGTGATTGGGTATGAAGGATCGCCTCATCCAGCATTCTGCGCATAAACCCAAGCCCCATACCCGGAAACTGGAACCGGCTCCGGTGCAGCAGGTCGAGCAGCATTTTTATGCCAGTCGTTTGCGGAATAAGCTTTTGTTCTTCAGGAATATATACATCGATATTATTTCTGCCATACGGGATCTGATAGAGCCCTAGGTTCTCGAAATACTCCTCCACAATTATTTTTTGTTTTGGAGCATTATCGTCGCAGATAAACATATCAATATCACGCATCAAACTGCCGCTATCTGTTCTTTTACGGGCTGTGAGGAGCCAGAAATCGGCCAGGCCGGTGAGCCCTGCCCAGTGTTTTTTGCCCTTTAGATGAAACACTCCTTCCTTTTCAGAAAAGGAGGTGTGCATGCTCAGGGCATCGCTTCCGAATCCCGGCTCGGTGATCATCAATCCGCCCATAGCGCTGTTTTTCAGAAACTTCTCAAACACTTTCGGCTTCACGGATTCCTGACCGTATTTTGCAACCGGCTGAATAAACAGGGCGCTGTTGATTCCCAGCGTTAATGCGAGCGAGAGGGATTCGTATGAAACAGCCGAAACAAAAGCGATATTCTGCCTGACTGTCCCCCCTTGTCCTCCGAATTTCACCGGGATACAAAGTGAGAGAGGATTTCCCGACATCACTTCTTCCAAAACAGCAGGCGGCAGGCCGCGTGAACTGCAAAACTGATCGATATCATCAACCTCCTGAAAGGCCCGCTTCATGCTTGCTTTAAACTCTTCGAGCTGACGGTTGAAGGATTTCTCTGAAAAGTGTGATGGGTTGGGTTGGTTACCGGATAGTTCCTGATTTTGCTGCATGGGTACAATTTTACTGATTGATATTGCAGCTTTTGCCATTCTGCAAGTACCATAGAACAAACAGAATGGTCTTTTGTTTTAAAACAGAGAATTCATAAATGCCTGATATTCATTCCTCCGCTCAATTCAATCACGGTACCGGTTGCATACGGGATTTCACCACCGGCCAAAGAAGCAACGGCTTTGGCAATATCTCCGGGTTGACCCCACCGGCCTTCCGGGATCAGTCCTTCCGCAATTTTCTTATCATATTTCTCCTTCACTCCGGCGGTCATATCGGTATAAATCACACCCGGCCGGATCTCATAAACAGAAATACCGGTTCCGGCCAGCCGGTCGGCATACACTTGTGCCGCCATGCTGAGTCCGGCTTTCGAAACACAGTATTCTGCCCGTTCCGGCGACGACGCCACCGCCGACACCGAAGTTATGAATATCACACAGAGTCCATCTTTACTCTCTCTACTCTCTCTACTCTCCATCATATAGTTAACAATCATCTGCGTAAAGAAATACGGCCCCCTGAGATTTATATTCATCAGCCTGTCGAAACTCTCCGGGCCGGCCAGCAGAATATCCTCCCGTTTCAACGGGGCAACTCCGGCATTGTTCACAAGCAGGTCGATTCTTCCTAATTTCGCGGCAATTTCACTCAGAATGGATGGATGGTTATCAATATCTGAAACATCTGCTTTGATAGTCAGGGCAAACGGTTTCCCCGGTTCTATATTACGCGAGATTCCGACCACCTCATAGCCTTTTGAGGTTAAAGATTCGGCGATGGCCAGACCAATTCCGCGGCTGGCGCCGGTTACGATTGCTACTTTCATGATGTTTATTTTGTTACACAGAGGAAGAAAGAGAAAAACGGAGAGCCACAGAGGTTTTATTCTCTGTGGTCCTCTGTATTACCTCTGTGTTTCTCCGAGTAATTATTCTTCATATAATTCTTCCAAATCTGTTCAAACCACATTTCTTCTTGAGGGACCGGCCGGACAGGCACCCAATTTTTCAGGACATTCAAATCCTCATCCAGTCGGATCTCCAACATATTATTACGCTTATCAACTTCCGCCTTCAAACTTTCCTCAATCGCTTCGAGGTACACGACATGAGTCAGGCATAGGTCGGATATCCGCAGTGCGGCTACCAGCTCAGCCGGCGGAACTGCCTTCAGGTCATGATTAAACCGGTGCCACAGAGCCCATGCATTTTTCACTTCACCTGCAATGGTATCCGGGTTCCTGACCGGCCCGCCATGCTCCGACATGCGCCGCTGCAGCTGAGCGAGGGCGTCTTTATAATCCAGGGTTCCGGTTCCATTAAGCAGTGACAGGTGACGAGTGACGAGTGACGGGGGATCCGCTACAGGGGCTGGCTGACGGGAATCCACCTCACCCCCTGCCCCCTCTCCCGCGTTCGCTCCGCTCACGGGAGAGGGGACGCTCCGGCAAAGTTTATTGTTAATATGCATTGCTGCACGGATGCCTCCCACCTGTCCGGAATTCAGGGCTGAGCCGCCGGGACGGGTATTGCCATGCGAACCGTTTACCTCGCCGATGGGGAAAAGTCCGTGGATATTGGATTCCCACCAGATATCACCGGTGAGGCCGCCGTTATTGTGCTGGGCGCATACCGCGATTTCCAGCGGTTCGGCTGTTATATCTATTCCATGACTTTTATACAGATCGATGGCCGGCTGATTGAGAAGTTTAAGTCTTTCAATGGGTGTAACAGCCACTGCACCCGATTTTTCCAGATATTCCCTGGCTTCGGGTTTGAGCTTATCCATACTGAATCCATCCGGATTCCGTGTAAAATCAATATAAACCCTTCTTCCGGCAACTGTTTCTGCCTGAACCAGGAGGTCAATGAGCGAGGAACCATGGTTGTCCACTTTTGCAGGATCGAACGGCCATTGGTAACCTTTCAGGAAAATAGCCGTTAAGAGTGTTTCCTGATCCGGGAAATGGCTGACCAGAAAATCCATTTCATTGTTATTATCCTGATCTGTAGAGAAATACCTGGGTACAACCTGTTGGTACGAGCCCGACAGGTTCCACCGGAACTTTACCGATGCGATGCCAAATTGTGAAATGCCCAGGTTTTGTGCTGTTGCGCCGGCTTTCAGGGCTATGCCGATGGAGCCGGTTTGAGTGAGGGGATAAACAGAATTCAGGTAAATTCCTGCCGGACCGCCGGTGGCGAGAATCACGCGGGAAGCCTGGTAAGCAACCAATCCGTGACCGGGTTCTTCTGCCTTAGCCTTTTGTATACCCACAGCACCGGTAATTTCCTTCCCTTCGGGAGTCTGCCTGGTCAGCAATTCGATCATCACAATCCCGTTATGAACGGGTATGCCGTATTCCCGAACCTTGGCCGCCAGGCACCGGAACATCAGGTGCGAGGTGAGCGGTCCGGCCGATGTGGCACGAGCCCTGGGATCATGATCCGTTTTATATCCGGGAAAGGAACCATATTCATTGTGGGGAAAAGGAACCCCAAGCCTCACCAGGTTATAGAAAGCCTGCAGTGAATGCTGTGCTTCGCAAAGGGCGATGTCTCCATGCATGGCCCCTCCGCGGCTCAGGTCGGCAGCCATTTCGTAAGCCGAGTCGGCAACTAATGGGTCGAGCGACATCTTATAATAGGTTTGCTTATCGGATCCGGCATTGTTCGAGGTACCTCCACCCCACTGCTCGGTAACGATGATGATATCCTTCACCCCCGACTCCCACAGGCACAGCGCAGCGTTGAGAGCGGCAGCACCGGAGCCGATGATCAGGGTGCCGGTCGTATATTCGGGTGACAAGTGACTAGTGACAAGTGACCGGTCAGAAGCATCTGCTCTCTTACTATCCCTCTTCATACTTAAAACTTTTTACTAATTTCTGCCCTCTGCCTTCTGCCTTCTGCCTGATAACACTCATCCCTAACCGCACACCCAGTCACTACTCCCATCCTCATAAACTCCGTACACTTCGAGCAGGAAACACAAACCTTTTTCGGATCGAGACAGCCATTCCTCAAAAGGTCATTGGGTGAATCAGGATAGGCAAAGGAACTGCGTCCCAAACCGATAAAAGATACCAGGCTCCGGTTGATTGCGCCGGCGCCGACATTGGGATAAAACTGCCGGAGCCAGGAATAGGCCGAGCCAACAAAATAAAGGTTTGGGAAGGTTTGCTGCAACTCGCCCGTGATCCTGATCAGCCGGGCAACACCGGCAAGAGGATGTTCGTCGGGCGGCGGTCCGTTAAACACCCCGCGGTCGAATGGCCTTCCAATGTGTGCGTTGTGGCGGGGAATACCTGCGGAGATGTTCCAGAGCGGCACAACCGTTGCGAATTCGGTGATCAGCTTTTTGACCTCTCTCAGGTCAATCCCTCCGGACCCATCAGGGTTCATTCCAAATCCATATGGATGGGGAATGAGATCGAAAGCACTCAGCCTGACCGCTTTAATTATTTTGGAGGGAACGTTCAGCACCTCACGGAAAAAGCGGGTACGGTTTTCGAATGCCCCACCATACCGGCTGTCGGTACGATCATAAGCATAGAGCATTTCATGAAGTAGGTAACCATGACAGGCCTTCACATCAACTGCATCAAATCCTGCCTGTTCAGCCAGCTGAACGCCAGAGAGATAAGCGGCTTTTATCGTATCAATTTCAGTATCTGAATATAACCCGGGCTGCGGAGCCGTGCCCGGATCATTGCCAGCCAAAACTGGATTGGCTGAAAATATTTTTGGCTGAAAATCACCTCCGGGCTTGCTGTACCGGCCGGAATGCGTGAGCTGAAGCACCAGAAACGGTTGGTGGTTTACACCGAAGCTATCCAGGGCGGTTTTGCGGATATGGTCAGTTAATCTTTTGAATTCATGAACATTGCTCCCGGTGATCATCATCTGGTGCGGGTTTGACCGCCCATCAGGAACCACACTGCAGGCTTCGAACCAGATCATGCCATTCCCGCCGGCGGCATACCGTCCATAACGCCGGAATGCCAGCTCGCCCGGTGTTCCGTTTTCATCCGAGTCAAATCCCTCCATCGGCTGAACCGCGAACCGGTTTGGCACCCGGATACCCTGAATAACAGCCGGTTGAAACAAGGAATCAGTAGACTCCGACCAGGGCAGGCCGATGCTCAGCTCTTTGGCTTTATTCATCAGCTCAACGGCCGATTTAAATCGGAATTTTTCGTGTTTTGCCATTATTTTTTCAAAGCAATAATATTTCCTGCCATGCGCCCTTCACACACCCCCGGCCAATCTTTGCGTTCCAGAACTGCAAGTGTACCGGCTGCCATCTTTTCCTTAGTTTTGTTAGAAAGCAATACCAGTTTTTCCATTTCCGCATCGCTCAGATCCGGAAATTCCTTTCTGAATACAGGGTTAAAAACGGGGATGTCGAAATCACCGCCATGATCCTCGATATTAAGGTTAAGAGGGTGAAGAGAGGTGAGAGAGTTAAGAGAGGTGAAGATCGTTTCGAAATCGATAATGCCGGCACCAAAAGGCGCGGTAAAGGTTTTAAACCCATTTTCTGTTTCGATAATCCCACCGTCCTTGATGTGGGTGGATACCACGCAGGGCAGTACGCGTTCAGTGGCCATGACCGGATCCTCGAGCATGGTGAGCAGATTCATGGTATCCAGGCAGATACCCAGCCACTCACCCGGTTTCGCCCCACAGGCTTCAAAAACCCGGAGCAGCTCGAAAGTAGTGAACTCGAAATGCGTTTCGATGGCCAGGATAACCTGATGATCCATCAGCATCTGCTTCTGTGCCGACAGTGCAGTCACCATCTCTTCCAGCAATTGCCGGGTTGGCAGGGATTCGGGTTTCCAGCGCATCAATCCTCCCGAACATGATCTAATGATATTGACCCCCAGCTTTTCAGCCTCTTCTGCAGCAGTGCGGTTATGGATGAACAAATCCTTCATTTCCCAGGTAGATAGATCGCGCGGAACATGCTGTCCCCCGCCCCACTCCAGATACATCCCATGCTTAGCGGCAAAATCCTTTAACCTGAGCAGATGATTGCAATCGAGTTTTCTGCGCTGCACCTCATCCAGTCCCGAAAAGGCAACCCCTTCAGCACCATGTTCCAACGCCCATTGCATGGTTTCCATCGGATCCAGCCCGAGGGGAAACAAACCGTAATTATCAATTCCGACTCTGAACATCTTCTATTAATAAAGTGGCATTCCGGCCATTCGCTCCATGTAGTTGTGGTCAATAAACGGATCATCCTCCAGGTGAGACTTCATCATTTCAATCCGTTTCCCTATCAGTTCCGGAAGATTTATCCCGTACATCAGCGGGGTTTCCCCCTGATCTGTGAGAGCAATAAACTCGATCCCGGAATTAAACAGCCGGATAATCTCTTCAGAATTAGCAATTTCAAGCTTCATCATTTCTTTCATGGCCAGTTTAAACCGCTGCTTTTCAGCCGGGACGGCAGCATTCATGAATCCATACACTGAATCCACCCAGACCGCGATATTTCGCATGGTGGTCATCCAGCAGTAAAGAGCCTGCAACCTGACGTACTGATCTTTGAATATCGGAGCCTGGTCTGCTTTTCCCTTCAGCATGCCGATGGCCTCAGCCAGCCGGGGAAGCACATTCTTATCAATCCGGAGTGCATCATCACGGCTACGGTCGGGAGTGGTGAGGGTAAACAGTACATCCTTGCTCAGGTCCACATTATTCGGGTTGTGCGGGACCGTACACATGAAATCTTCGTAAAAGTCGCGTTCCGCTTGCGGAATCTTTTCAATATCAGGCACAAACGGCCGCACCCACAGGCGGTACCAGGTAAAACCAATCGTTGAGTATAGGGATGAAATATTCGGAAAGCCAAGAATACCTGGTTCGGCGATATCCCAGGCTTTCAGGAGAATGGTATAATCGTCGCCCTCAACCTGTTTCTTCGCATAGGATTCAAGCAGTTCTTCCACTTTTCTTCCGGAGTTAAGCTGGTAATTCCGCAGGATTTCATGGTTGATATTGAATGGCACTTTTTCAGGCGGGAACGTTCCACCCATGTGTGACAGGTAGTTAACACCATTATCATGCAGGGTTTCCAGCCGTTTGCGGGTAAGTTTCGGATACGGAATGCCCATAAGCGGGGCAAACATGGTTTGCGGGCCGTATGCATAATAAAAGGCAACCTGCGATCCGGTTTCCTCTATTCCCTGGAAGATCGGCTTTTCGCGCGCATCAAAGTCCTGCTGGAACACGCAGCCCGCATTGATGTCCTTGCGGTCGGGATACATCGGGTGACTGTAAGGCATATCCCATCCGCGCTGAATCAGCGAAGCCGTTTCGATATCTAGTTTGCCTTTCAGTCCGTTTATGATGATATCGTGCTCCCCATAAAAGGATTCCATACGGGTGATGACTCTGAAGTCAGGATTGATTTCTGTTGCAGCATCTTTTAACACACCAAAGAACCTAAGTGCATTATCCCCTGCAAGTTTGGCGATCTCGGCATCATCTTTCCATTCCCGAACCAGGTAAGCGCCGCCGTTCCGTCCCACATACAATGATTTTGTATGCTCGAAACCGGCTCCGCTGTCGTTGGTCCAGATATTCAGGAATCCCAGGTCGGGCACTTCCTTCATCAGTTTTTGGATCATCTCTGCATAGTGGGCAAGAACCTTCGGATGCGTGATGGTCATGTTATATCGCGGACGGAAACTCCGGAATGGATGGTCGATCCTCGCGCCCCTGAGCATCGGGTATTTATTGAAAAATTCTTCGGGTACGGCACGCGGCTCAAAGCTCAGCATCCCCGGAACCAATCCGTATTTTCGCGCCAAGCGGGCATTTTCCTTCAGATAATTCAGGTTGGCCGACAAATAATAGTAGGGGTATATTCCTTTGTTCAGTGTACTGTAAACAAACTGGTCAAGTGCCGGGCAATAGGTGTAAAACATCGGGTAAACCTCGCCTTTCGGACCGGTTTCGATGGCCATCGGTGAACCCAGGCCGTTTACCTCTACATGAGTAAACCCGTTGCGTGCCAGCTCCTTCATATAGGTCTCACGGTCAAGCCCCTGCGTAATACGCCCTTCCTGAGTGAGAAAATAATCATATGCCACCCGGTGGGTTTTAAAGGCGGGGTTAAATATCCTTCCGTTAACATAACCTGCCACATCCTCCTGAATCAGGTCGGATAGCAGATACTGCACAAACCCATACAGATAATGTGCATGTGAAACCACCAGGCATCCGGTGCCGGTTTCATCAATCTTCAGATAAATGAAATTTTCGGGGAGGGAGGATGGCAAATCCGGAAGGGATTCTTTTGATTTTACTGAGTGTAAACAGGCAACCGTAAAAACCCCGGTTCCATTTCCGATGAACTTTAATAATAAATTGGATACGGTCGAAACCACCTCCGGGGAACCGGGAAGGGTTCCGATAGACTTAATCTTCGCTAACGCTTCTTGTAATTTCATGGTGATATTGTTTTCTCCGTGGTCCTCCGTGCTTCTCTGAGATCCTCTGTGTCAGTTCTTTATTACACAGAGTACCGCGGAGACATACAGAGGACCACAGAGTAATTATTTCATTCTGCTTATTTCATACAGGATTTTGTCAACTTCAAAATCCTGATTATAAACATGAAACGAAGCCCTGATCCCATTTACACCGGCTTCGGGCACTACCCTTACCCGGATTTGTTTTTCGTTGGTCAGATAATTGGCTGTCTCCTGATGTCCGATATTTTTAAGTTTGAAAGTGATCATCGACGACCGATATTGCTCCTCAGCAGGCGAAAGGATTTCGACTCCCGGAATCTTCAGCAGGCCGATGTAAAACTGTTCAGCCAGGCTGCGGTTGTGTTCCTTTATTTTATTAAGTCCGATAGCCAGCAGAAATTTAGCAGCCGTTTCAAGTCCGCGGAAAAGCGGTTCATTTTGTGTTCCGTATTCAAATTTCCCGGCTGAATCTTTCCAAACCAGCTCACCGGTAAGCATATTATGGGTTGCATCGGAATAGGCCCCTACGGTTGTCGGTTGCAGAAATGAAAGCCTATCCTTCTGAACATAAAGCAGTCCGGTTCTTTTCGGGCCCAGCAGCCATTTGTGCCCGCAGCAAGCATAAAAATCAATTCCGGAAGCTTTCAGGTCAACGGGCATGGTTCCGGCCGATTGGGCACCGTCGACCGCAAAAAGAATATTGTTTTCGTGGGCTAGCCGACCGATCTCTTCAACCGGAAGTATCTGGCCGGTGGTGCAGGTGATATGGGAAATGAAAATCAGGCGGGTTTGGGGTGTGATCAGTTTTCTGACTGCTTTAACATTATTTGCGCCTATTTTCAGGTCGGGTTCGAAAGTCTTGATAATTACACCATTTCGTTTCGACTGGTTCAGCAGTGGCAGATTCAGCGCCACATGCTCATGTGTGGTGGTGATGATTTCATCACCGGGTTTCAACCCTAAACCATTCAGGATAATATTGATCCCTTCAGTGGCCGTATTGGTCAGTGCCAGCTCATCAGCCAGGCAGGATGGGCCAAAAAATGGAGTGCATGAATTTTTTATCTCCAGCCAATCTTTCTCATCATGACCGGGACGCGGAGAAATTTCCAGCATGCGCATGGTGCTGTCGACCATATTCAGCACAGCCTTTGGCGCTGCGCCGATTCCGCCGGTGTTGAAATAAATAAAATCAGCCGGATAGGTAAACTGTTCCCGGGTCTTTTTCCATAGGTCAACCCCGACGGTCAATAATTTGAGGGAATCAGAAAATTCAGCCGGAGAGGCGGCAATACCTCCGACCGGATTCATAGCAAGTCCGCCTGAAACCAGTCCCAGCGCCTTTAAAAATCTGTTTCGGTTCATCCCTTAAAGGTAATCCTGATATGTGCGTGATCTTCCACTCTTGCCGAGAAATTAACGTACTGGCTCTGCTCAACCGATTCAACCTGATACTCAATCAACAATCCGTTAACTGTTAACTCATTAACAATGGCTGCAGAATTAATCAATACATGGAAGTCAACATCCGCATGGCATTTGAGATCAATTGAGAGTGCGTCATCTGTATAATTATACGTATAACCAACACCCTGGCTGAGGTATCCGGCTTCAATCCCGGCGTTCCTGACCCCGGCTGCCAGCCATCTGGGCGACAACCGCACCTTCTCAAACCGTTTAAGCTTATCCTCAATTCCGGCCAATCCTTCCACCAACGCCCAGACCATGGCCGAAGAGCCCCAGCCGTCGGTGGGCATAGCTTCCGGACTGGTACTGGTTTCCACAGTTGTAGGTGAGCCATCGGGAAAATACCAGAGAAAAGTTTCGTTCTTTTCAGCAATCAGATTGTAATATTGTTTGAGTACCGATACCCCGTATTCCTCAAACCCATGATTGAATGCCGCCATGGCCAGTTCCCCGCCAGCAAGCGGAAAAATCCCTCCGTTGATATAAGCTCCGCCGATTAGTTTATCATCTCCAAAAACTCCATCGGGAAATGGCGGATCTATCGAAAACCATTCGGCAAAAGCCTGTGTGGATATTTTTCTTCTTTGATATTCCTTAATGATTGAAACGGCCATTTCATGCGTGGCGATCCCGCGGTTGATGCTCATCGGATTGGCCATACTCAGCTGCCGGGCTTCATCTACCCCCGGAATTTCCACGGGTGTGATTTTCACAAAATGGGTGAAGTATTCGCCATTCCAGCAAATTTCCTGAACCTTTTTCTTTAGTATCTCTGCTTTTCGCCTTGATTCCGTGGCTTTTAGCCCTTCACCAAAATATTCATACAGAGTGGCAAGGATACTCAGGGATTCATAATATCCACTATTGTCGCCATGAAAAACTCCCCAATAAGTATCGTCATTAATCTGGAACTGAAGCCATTCGTGTTTTCCTGCGGTATAGGCAAAATCCCAGGTATCTATGGTGTAAGCGCGTTTAACCAGTCCGGTTTCAGCATCCAGGCGTTGAGGATTATTAAAAATATAATCCAGTGCACGTTCCATTGCCGGAATCAACCGCAAAATCCAGGTATCATCGCCGGTTGCCTGCCAGGCCAGGTAAGCCGCCTTGATAAACCGGTATTCCACATCGGCTTCAACGGGAACTCTCACATATTTCGTCCAGTTTTCCCTTTCGCACGGCAGTTTTTCCGGAAAAACGGTAAAATAATCGAATATCCGGCCATTGGCAGATTGCGTGGCAGCAAAATGTTCTACGGTACTTTTCAGATCGGTCTCAAAATACTTACCGGCACGCATCATGTCGGAATGGTCGCGTATCCAGATCGATTTTGCATCGGGCGACCGGAAACCCCGGATTTTATCGCCATCTACCACTGCTTCAAGAATATCCTGCTCCAAAAATCCCTTGACCCGGGGCAAAAGATCATCAAATTCGGGTACACCGGTTTTAATAAACATAGGTAATGAAATTGTTGGGCTGAAATTAGGGATAATCTTCTTAAAGCCCAGCCTCCATCGCCAAAATCTCAGCAATATCCAGGTTCCTGATATCACTCTCCCGATTCAGGTATTTAACCCCGTCGGTGAGCATCGTGAGGCAAAACGGACAGGAAGATGCGATGACAGAAGCACCGGTTGCAACGGCCTCTCCGGTTCGTTCAATGAAGACTTCAGTGTTCCCCTTTTCAGCCTCCTTGAAATATTGAGAACCGCCTGCTCCGCAGCAAAAGGAGTAACTCTTGCTGCGCACCATTTCGGTTTTGCCTGATTCAATGGAACCCAGCAAAGATCTCGGAGCCTCGAAAACTTCATTTGCCCGTCCGAGATAGCAAGGATCATGAAATACAATAGTTTCGTTTTTAAACAGTCCTGCCGTTGGGTTCAGCCTGCCCGACTTAACATGGGTTTCCAGAAAAGTGGTATAATGAACAACATGCGCTGAAAATCCCAGATCAGGATATTCGTTCAGGAAGGTATTGAAGCAATGCGGGCACAGAGTGATAATCTTGTCAACGTCATACCGCCTGAATGTTTCAATAAGGTTCAGAGCCTGCATGTGGAATAGCATTTCATTTCCTGCACGCCGTGCAGGATCTCCGGTACAGGTTTCCTCGGTACCCAGAACAGCATAATCCACCCCAATATGGTCAAGAATTTTAACAACTGCCCGGGCAACCTTCTGATACCGGTCGTCGAATGCTCCTGCGCAACCTATCCAGAGAAGATATTCCGGCTTTTTACCTGCCGGGATATCAGCCATAACAGGCACGGGTACGGTAAGTTCAGCTGCCCAGTTCAGTCGGTCATGACTGCCATACTGCCAGGGCGCCCCATTGTTTTCTATATTATTGAACATCAGGTTAACAGATGCCGGAGCAGCAGCTTTTTCCATAACCAGATACCGCCTCATCCCAAGAATCAGCGAAGGCTGGTTGATATTTACGGGGCACTCTCTCGCACAGGCATTGCACAGGGTGCATGCCCAGATTTCCTCAGCGGTGATGTAATCGCCCAGATAGGTTTTACCATCCGCAAAGTCCCTTCCGTTTTTCATCTTTCCATCGGCCATCTCTTTCATCCGGGCACGGAGATCGATCATTAATTTTCGGGGCGAGAGGAGCTTGCCGGTATGATTAGCCGGACAAACATCGGTACAGCGACCGCACTCGGTACAGGTCAGCGCATCCAGATAGCTTTTCCAGTTAATATCACCGGCATCCAGCAAGCCGAACCGCTCAGGCGGAGTGCCTGCTGAAATGACCAGTTCAGGATTCAGCATCATTTTAACCTCATTCATAACGTTTTCCATGTTTTCCGCCTTGCCGGTCGGCTCCAGCCGGCTGAGCAGCACATTCGGAACAGACAGGAAGACATGGAAATGCTTGGAATACGGCAGAAGATTGGCAAAGATGAATATCAACGTAATGTGCGACCACCAGCACAGGTGCACGGCAAAGCGAATGCCTGTGCCAGTTGCCGGGTTCATCAGCGAAGCTATTATGGAGCTTACCGGATAGATGCCTTCAACCTTTTCAGGATCTGATAGCAGGTATGAAATATTGAGTCCCAGCAGGGTGAGCATGAGCAGAAAAATCATTACCAATGCAATAATCGCATCGACATGAGATTTTCTTTTCATTTCAACTCCGTGGAAACGTTTGATATTAAGAAATAGACGCCGAACCATGAAAACTCCGATGGAGATCAGCACCAACAGGGCGAAAACATCGCCTGATCCGGTTATCGCATCATACAGGAATCCCAATCCTGCGAATGACCGTTCAGTCACCAGCAACCCGTCGGTGACCATTTCAACGGATCCGAGGGTAATGACACAGAAGCCCCAAAAGGTTATGGCATGAAAGAAACCGATCACCGGCCTGCGAAAGATCCTGGTCTGGCCAAATGCGATCCGGAGCATGAGGTTAATTCTTTTCCCCCAGTGTCGTATCCGGAGGGGTCCGGTGAGACTGAACCTGAACACATACTTCCTGACGGTGATGGAAAACACGATCAGTGTTAACGCAAGCAAACCGGCAAAAATAAGCTGTGCGGCCATTGTTTATTCAGATTTTAACTTTTTAACAGCCTCTGTCAGAGCCGGGAGAACCTGGAAAACATCTCCGATGATGCCATATTTTGCAAACTGGAATATCGGTGCTTCCGGGTCCTTATTGATGGCAACAATCACCCTGGAGGAGCTGATCCCACCGATATGCTGGATGGCACCGGAAATCCCGCAGGCGATATAAAGATTTGGGGCAATAACCTTTCCGGTTTGACCAACATGTTCCTGATGCGGTCGCCAGCCTTCGTCTGCCACCGGTCGCGAGCAGGCCAGGGCAGCACCGAGGGATGCGGCGAGGTTTTCCAGAATATTCCAGTTTTCAGCACTTTTCAATCCCCGGCCTCCCGAAACCACTACATCAGCATCCTGCAAACGGATGGCTCCGGATTGTTCAATCTCCCTGACCAAAGTAAATTCTGAGGACGGAAGCGAATGGGTGGGAACCCAGGATATTATCGTGCAATCGACATGATTTTCAGCAACCTGCCAGCTATTCCTGGCCATAATAAGAATTTTCACAGGCGTCAGGATTTCTGCATAAGCAATAGCTTTTCCGGTAAATACCGACCGCTTTACCAAAAACGGATCCATGCTCAAAGGCAAACCGGATACACCGGATATCATTCCGGCTTTCATACTGACAGCCATCCGGGGTGCCATAGCACGGGAAATAACGTTGTCAGCAAAAATCACGATGGAGGCTCCTGAAGATCCAGCTGCAGATTTCAGTAATGCTGCAAATGCCCTGTTATCAAAAACATGACCGGCTGGCTCCGGGGTAACCCAAATTTCAGAAACCCCGTAATCACCCAGTTTCTCAAGGTCTGATACAGCCGGATTACCGGTTACCAGAGCGGTCA
The DNA here is from genome assembly GCA_942493265.1 of uncultured Bacteroidota bacterium. Classification (GTDB taxonomy): domain Bacteria; phylum Bacteroidota; class Bacteroidia; order Bacteroidales; family UBA12481; genus UBA12481. The sequence continues at coordinate 2,660,153 of OW818688.1, read as the reverse complement.
CCGTGCCATTCGCCAACCCAGCCAAAGAAAAAGCATAGGAAGCCATTTCCAGAACTGATTTGGAAAACTTACCCCCGGCATGCTGCGCATATATTAATACATTCATAATCATACTCCTTATAAAACGTTAGCTTCATTCCGAAGTAAACCAACAAGTTCCGCTACCTCAGCCGGATCCACCAAACGACATTTGGATCTCGCAGGCAAGTTTTCAAAACGCACAAACCGAGTGGCAGGTGCAGATTCCACCGGTTCCAAAACGGTTAACGGCTTTGTTCGTGCAGTCATAATGCCCCGCAGCGACGGGATTCGCGGATCTTTGGCAATACCTTTCTGAATGGTTACCACACAGGGGCCATTCAAAATAACAGTTTCGGTGCGGCTGTCACTTTCGCGGTCCAGACTGATTTGCGATTGCTCCACCGATAGTGATGAAACTGCCGAAAAGGAAGTCCATCCGAGCAACTCAGCCAGCATCTCTCCTGCAGCTGCACCATTAAAATCTGCCGAGTCGAGCCCGGTAATAACCAGATCGAAATGGTCATTCCTGATCACTTCGGCGATCTGCACTGCTACTTCCAGGGAATCAGCCGGTGAATGGTTTATCCGGTAGGCAGAATCCGCCCCCACTGCCAGTGCTTTCTGAATGACTGTTTCTGAATCCTTCAGCCCGACATGGATCACTGAAATTTGAGAAACCCCGCTGGCAGGCTGTTCCCTGATTTCGAGCGCACGGGTAAGGGCAAGTTCATCCCACGGATTGATTATCCACTGAATTCCTGCCGGAGCGAGTGCATCCATTTTTTCGGTGAACCGGATATTGGTAGTGGTATCCGGCACAATGCTCAAACAAACAAGTACTTTCATCGCTTATCTTGAAAAAATGTCCCTTGATATAATTAACTTCTGGATTTCTGAGGTTCCTTCATAAATCTGGGTCAGCTTGGCTTCCCGCATGAGCCGCTCCACATGATATTCCCGCACATAGCCATATCCCCCGTGAATCTGCACGGCTTCTGTAGTAACCCACATGGCAGTTTCAGCGCAATGGTATTTTGCCAGTGCACTGGCCGTACCATAAGGCATATTATTATCTTTCAACCAGGCTGCCTGAAAACAAAGCAGGCGACCGGCCTCGATTTTAGCATACATTTCAGCAAGTTTAAAGGCCACCGACTGGTGGTTGAAAATTTCAGTCCCGAAAGCTTTTCTCTCCTTCGAATACCTGAGAGCCCTCTCATAAGCACCTGATGCAATCCCCAGAGCCTGGGAAGCAATTCCAAGCCTTCCGCCCTCAAGTGTCTTCATGGCCAGCTTAAAGCCGAATCCATCAGGTCCGAGCCGGTTTTCCTTTGGCACCCTGACATCGGTAAACATAACCGAATGGGTGTCGGAACTCCGCATTCCCATTTTATCTTCATGCGGCCCCAGTGAAATTCCAGGAGAATTTCTATCGACAATCAGGGCATTAATTCCTTTATGTTTCAATTCCGGATGAGTTTGTGCAATCAGGATGTATACAGATGCGGAATTGCCATTGGTGATCCAGTTTTTTGTGCCGTTGAGGAGATAATGGTCGCCTTTGTCTTCGGCCAGGGTATGCTGGGAAGTGGCATCCGATCCTGCTTCCGGCTCCGAAAGGAGAAAAGCGCCGATCATCTCTCCGCGGGCAAGCGGTCTGAGATATTTTTCTTTCTGCTCCTCGGTGCCAAATTCCTCCAGACCATAACACACCAGGGAATTATTTACCGAAACTATAACCGAGACTGATGCATCGACCTTGGATAATTCCTCCATAGCCAGCACATAGGATATTGTGTCCAGTCCGCTCCCGTCATATTTCGGATCCACCATCATCCCCATGAAACCAAGTTCAGCCAGGGCTTTTACGTGCCGGGCCGGATAAATGCAAGTGGCATCACGCTCCAGCACATCCAGGATCAGTTCCCGGTTAGCATAATCCCTTGCAGCCTGCTGAATCATCTTTTGTTCCTCTGTTAATTGAAAATCCATTTTATAAGGTTTTAGGTGTGTTGATTATCACATGTTTCGCCGGTATCTTCCACCGATAGCATACAAATTGTGGGTGACCTGACCGATGGAACATACCTTGCATGATTCCATCAGGATTTCGAAAGTGTTGCGATTGGCTGAAACCGCCTCCTTTAATCGTTCCAATGCATCCGGAGCCTCTGCTTCCCAAGCTTTGTGCAGGTTTTTCAAGGTATTGAGCTGATTTTGCTTCTCTTCCTCTGATGACCGGATCACCTCGGTACGAACCACTGTTGGAGAGCCACCGGAGGACAGAAAAGTATTTACACCGATAATCGGAAGCTTTCCCGAATCCTTCTGCTTTTCATACCATAGAGATTCCTCCTGGATTTTGCCACGTTGATAGCCGGTTTCCATGGCTCCCAGAACTCCGCCACGTTCGGTGATACGGTCGAATTCCATCAAAACAGCCTCCTCCACCAGTCCGGTAAGCTCCTCAATGATAAAGGATCCCTGCAGCGGATTCTGGTTTGATGCCAGACCGAATTCCCTGTTGATGATCATTTGGATCGCGATTGCCCGCCTAACGGATTCTTCCGTAGGGGTAGTGATTGCCTCATCATAAGCATTGGTATGCAATGAATTGCAGTTATCATAAACAGCACCGAGTGCCTGAAGCGTGGTTCTAATATCATTAAAATCGACCTCCTGGGCATGCAATGACCGGCCGGAAGTTTGTATGTGATACTTTAACATTTGTGACCGCTCATCGGCTCCGTAACGGTATTTCATCGCCTTGGCCCAGATGGTGCGGGCAACCCGGCCGATCACAGAATATTCAGGATCCAGTCCGTTTGAGAAGAAAAAGGAAAGATTCCGGGCAAAGTCCTTGATATTCATCCCTCTGGCAAGATAATACTCGACATAGGTAAATCCATTGGCCAGCGTAAAGGCAAGTTGTGTAATCGGATTTGCTCCGGCTTCGGCAATATGATACCCTGAAATGGAGACCGAATAGAAATTCCTGACCTGTTTTGCAATGAAATACTGCTGGATATCACTCATCATCGTTAAAGCGAAAGCAGTGGAGAAAATGCAGGTATTCTGGGCCTGATCTTCCTTCAGGATATCAGCCTGAATGGTTCCTCGTATTCGGCTAAGGGTATCCGTCTTGATATTCTGATAGATATCCGCGGGTAATACCCGGTCGCCGGTGATTCCCAGCAAGAGTAACCCAAGTCCGTTATTGCCTTCCGGCAGATTGCCCCGGTAAGCCGGCCGCTGAATTCCACGGTTATCAAAAATTTCTTTCAGTCGGGCCGAAACTTCATCAGTGAGTCCGTTTTTCAGGATATATTTTTCGCATTGCTGATCAATCGCGGTATTGAGGAAAAAGGCTACCATGACCGGAGCGGGACCGTTAATAGTCATTGATACTGAGGTTGATGCATCGCACAGGTCAAAACCGGAATACAGTTTTTTACAATCATCCAAACAGCAAACAGATACACCGGCATTTCCTGTTTTGCCATATATGTCCGGCTGAAGATCCGGATCTTCTCCATACAGGGTAACGGAATCGTAGGCAGTTGAGAGCCTCTTCACCACCCCGCCGCGGGAAACATAATGAAACCGGCTGTTGGTCCTCTCCGGACTCCCCTCCCCGGCAAACATCCTGATCGGATCTTCCTCCTGGCGTTTGAACGGATATACCCCTGCTGCAAAAGGAAACTCCCCCGGGAAGTTCTCGCGGAGCACCCACCTGAGTATGTCGCCCATATCACTGTACCGGGGTACCGCAATCCGAGGCACCTGCAAATGCGACAATGTTTCAAAGCGATTGTCGGCACTGATCTCGCGCCCGCGAACCTGATAGACAAATTTTTCTGATTGATATGCGGCTTTTTTTTGCTCCCAACCGATGAGGATATCACGGCTTTCAGGGTCGAGGAGCTTTTCCAGTTTCTCCCTCAATTCCCCGGTTGCCAAACTCGCATCCATATCCGACACGAGATCCACAGCACTCAGCTTTTGGGCAATTTCAGCCTGATTATCAGCACGTTTATTATAGTTTCTGACAATTTCCGAAATTTCTGACAGATAACGTTTCCGTCCCGGTGGAAGTATGGTAAAGGAACCATAAGAGGGATTATCGGAAGGATCGGCCAGTTCAGGCTGGGATTCCTTAATAAAACCGGTTTTCATCATCAATGCCTGGAAGAAACGATTGATTCCCTCATCATTATATTGTGAAGCCATGGTTCCGAAAACCGGCATGGAAGCCGGATCCTGCTCGAAGAGTCCATGATTTCGCTGGTATTGTTTTTTTACGTCCCGCAGCGCATCCCGCGAACCGGGATGATCAAATTTATTCAACACTACGAAATCTGCATAATCCAGCATATCAATCTTTTCCAACTGGGTAGCTGCACCATATTCCGGAGTCATCACATATACGGCGAAATTACTGTGGTCGGTGATTTCCGTATCCGACTGACCTATACCACTGGTTTCCAGAATAATCAAATCAAATCCGGCTATTTTGACAATATCCAATGCATCGCGGATATATTTTGACAAGGCCAGATTTGACTGGCGCGTAGCCATTGAGCGCATAAAAACCGATGGATGATTGATGGCATTCATCCGGATTCGGTCGGCCAGGAGCGCCCCTCCGGTTTTTCGCCTGGACGGATCTATAGATATAATTGCCAATGTTTTACCTGGAAATTGTTCCCGAAACCGTAGTACTATCTCATCTACAATCGATGATTTTCCTGATCCGCCTGTGCCGGTTATGCCGATCACCGGGGCATTGGATTGGGCTGCTTCCGTTCGGATGTGTCCAAAATCCGAAGCATAAAGGTGGGGTTCATTTTCCGCCAGGGTAATCAACCTTGCAATCTGACGGTGGTCTGCAGGTTTTAGGGGTGTGGATTCTTTACTATTCTGCTGCATTCCTTCGCTTACCGGAAAATCTGAAAGGGAAACCAGGTGGTTGATCATACCCTGAAGGCCCATTTCCCGTCCATCATCCGGTGAGAAAATCTTTGCGATCCCATACTCCTGAAGCTCGCTGATCTCATCAGGAAGGATCACTCCCCCGCCTCCTCCGAAGATTCGGATATGTGAAGCCTGGCGTTCATGCAGCTGGTCGTGAAGATATTTGAAAAACTCCATATGTCCGCCCTGATAGGATGTAACAGCAATGGCCTGAACATCTTCCTGTATGGCAGCCTGAACGATTTCTGTTGCCGATCGGTTATGCCCGAGATGAATTACCTCGGCGCCGGTTGCCTGTATGATGCGCCGCATAATATTGATTGTCGCATCATGACCGTCGAAAAGGGAGGTGGCAGTAATTATCCTTACATGGTTCCGGGGTTTGTAAACTGGTATTTTCGTGATCACTGAAATCAGAATTTAAGGGTGGATAAACTGCCTGCCATTTGATTAAACTCCCGGATAATTTCTGCCATGATCACAGAAACCGGTTGAAGTTGATTTACCAGAGCAGCGACCTGACCGATTTCGAGTTCACCTTCGTCAAGATCACCCTCAAACATCCCAAGTCGTGCCCGGCCTTTACCCAGGATTTCATTTAACTGCTCCGGTGAAGCGCCATTCTCTTCCAGTTTCCTTACCTTCTCCCAGAACCGGTTCTTCATCATCCTTACCGGTGCCAATTTCTTGAGCGAAAGGGCGGTATCTCCTTCATTTGATCTGATAACATATTCTTTAAAGGCAGGATGTGCAGAGGATTCTTCTGATACTGCAAAGCGTGTTCCGATCTGAACACCTTCAGCTCCAAGGGCAAATGCTGCCAGCATCGATTGTCCGCCAGCGATACCCCCGGCGGCGATCAGTGGCAGGTGGATTTCCGAACGTATCAAAGGGATGAGGGTCATGGTTGTGGTTTCTTCCCTTCCGTTATGGCCTCCGGCTTCAAAACCCTCCGCAACGATGGCGTCAACCCCTGACTCTTGCGATTTGAGCGCAAACCGCAGATTTGAAACAACATGTGCAACTTTTATTCCACGCTCCCTGAACCAACCGGTATACTTAGCCGGGCTCCCTGCAGAGGTAAACACAATTTTCACCTTTTCATCCGCCACAATCTTCACTATTTCATCGATTTGCGGGTAGAGGAGAGGAATATTCACTCCGAAGGGATTTTTGGTTGCCTCCCTGCATTTTATGATATGATCTCTGAGAGTTTCGGGATGCATGGATCCTGAACCGATCAGACCCAAACCACCTTCATTGCTTACTGCCGCCGCTAGTTTCCAGCCACTGCACCAAACCATTCCGCCCTGTATAACAGGATAACGGATGCCGAATAGCCGGGTAATTTTATTCTCCACGTTTGTAAATAATTGAAACCTGGGTTTTATCATCTCCTCCCATGTTTAAGGAGAGGCCATAAGGGCGCGCTGCACGGAGTTTTATCTGGGCATCGCCGGCTTTCCCTGTTAGTTGTTCCCATAATGTAACAGCCATGTGAACACCGGTGGCACCTGTAGGATGACCCCATCCGATCAGGCCACCAGTTGTGTTAAATGGCATCTCCCCTGTGCGTGAGGTTTCCCCTGCGAGAACATAGTCGGGACCTTCTCCCTGTTTAGCCAATCCCAGGGCCTCAACTCCAAGAATCCCGGCGATGGTAAAACAATCATGAAGCTCAACCGTACCCACCTGACCTATTGATATTTCAGCCATTGCCAGCGCTTTTTCAGCAGCCAGCTTTCCGGTTGTGAGCGCCGCCGGATCCGCAGGCTTTTGTGTGATATTGCCAACAGCATGTCCAAATCCGCTGATCTCCACAGCCTCCTCCGGGTTAATTCCGATCCTCCGAAGGCCATCCCGGGAAGCTATTATGATGGCTGATGCGCCGTCGGAAACCTTAGAACAATCCAGAAAATTCAGGTAGTCAACAAATGTTTTGCCGTTGGGCTCGGCCATCGCAAGTGATTCCAGATCAGCTGCCGTATTGTGATACTCCTGCGCGGTGGGGCACAATCTTGCATTTTCAATGGCATTGCGGTACCAGCGGGCAAATGCCCTGCGGGTGCGTTCGCGTCCGTAACGCTCAAAATAAACCCCTGCCCGGTCGCTGAACTGCCCCGGGAAAAAGAATGCATGACCCGCTTTCCTATCGGCTGCCCATCCGGCTGCAGCCAGAATATCGGCTCCATATACCGCTTTAACGCTGTTCTGAACCTCCACCCCAATAGTCAGTACCACTTCAGCCGAACCCGACAAAACTGATTTTATTCCGGTCAGTAAAGCAAGTCCGCCAGATGCGCAGGCTCCTTCAACCCGTATGGATGGCTTTCCCATAAGTCCTTCATTAATAAAGGGTGCAAAAGCTCCCAGATGAGCCTGGCCGTTAAATCTTCCGGCCATGAAATTGCCGATAACGGTTTCGTCCACCACATCCGGCCCGCCAATCCTGGAAAGTACATCGGAACCAGCTTCTTTTATATAGTGTTCGATTCCGGGTCTCGGTTTCGACGGGTTGAATTCCCTGCGGCCGGTGCCCAGGGCAATTGTATTATAACCGGCTGTCATGTAAACTTTCTTTTCCATGTAATTTCTTCCCGTTTGATTACACAAATTGATTAATCGGTCCGAGGGCGTGAAAAAATCCCGTAAGCAAAACGGTATTAACATCTTCAGACGACCTGGCGATGCCATCTGCTACCAGCTGCTGCCCGATCTCTGCTGAACGTCGCGCATAATCCAGTGCAATTGCCGAGCCTGCAGTTTTCATTGATTTAAGCTCATCGAACAGGCTTCTGAAAAAATCATCCCTTGATTTGCTTCCCACCACCTGCTTCCACGGTTGGATGGTTGCGGGGCGGTGGCCAAGACGTGTTTCGCATGATTCCCGGAAACTTTCAAAGGGAATATAATGGCCTGAATTGAGATCATAAACACCCGCCGGTCGTCCTCTTTCGTACTTTAATATCCCGTCTTTTTGCGAGCCATCTGAATTCTGCCCCCCTCGGATCCCCTTTGCCAAATAGCTCATCAGTAATGCGCTATGAAGTTCTTCCCCCGGAAAATGGGGATTCATCACCTGCATGATATAGGTAACCACATCCAGACCAACATAATCGATCAGCTGAAAAATGCCCATCGGTCGTACAAGATAATCCTGGCTCACTGAGTTAATCATCCAGATTCCCTCATGCAGCGGACCGTTTGATGCAAGCCGTTCAGCTTCATTGATGCCGTAAAGGGCATCACGCATAAAATGACCGTTTCCGATGAATCCTGCCCTGTCGTTTGCCTGAACCACAAGTTTCCCAAGTTTTCCGGCATATTCCAGCGCAAAAGTTTCCAGGTCCGCCATCGTTTTGGCGGAACTGATGAGTTCAACCAGCTTTTGAACAGCTGGCGGATTGTAAAAATGAAAACCGATAATTCTGCCCTCCAAACCAGCATCCCGGTCAAGTTCAGCGATCGGAATCGACGAAGTATTGGTGAAATACCAAGGTATCCGGGGATTGGCAGCATCTATTTGACGGTATATTGACTTTTTCAATTCCGGATCTTCCTTAATGGCTTCAAAAATCAGCTGACAATCGAAAGCTGCTTCAATACGGGTGGTTGGCCTCACAATTTTCAAAACATCTAAAACATACTCCTGAATGATCTGTCCGTTTTCAACCAGATCATTTCGGCTGGCATACATCGTGCGCAGCCACACCATTTTTTTCTCAGCTATCCTGGTCACCTGAGCGCGGAGATATTTCATCAACCCCGCAAGTCCTTCTGAAGAAACGTCAATTGCCTGGATGGCATAGGTGCGGTCTTTGTTTTCCGGTTTCAGGCTAAGATCGGCCATCTCAACGGCTGTGAGCAGCAATATCCCGCTGCCCATTTTGCCTGCAGCTCCCAATACAGCTACCCTTTCCAATTTAGAATCGTAATCCATATATTTAGATAAATAGATATTTAAAAGTAAAAAAAACTGCGGGGATCGAGATGGAAATATAGACAAATAATACTATTAAATGACGAGCGACAAAATATCATGCTTTTTGCAGCGTGATGGGGCCATCACGCTGCAAAAAACTTAACGGTACGAGAATAGGTCCCCGCCTTCGCGGGGATGACAGAGAAGGGTGCGGTTGTAGGGAGAAGGTCCCCTGGTCGGTAATAACGAGCAGAACTACTTGATGGTCACAACGGTCCAGAGAAGTAAAATCACCAATCCAACAAGTACCCAGCTTCCAAAGAATCCGAGATAGTCCACCCGCTTCCATTTGCGGAACTCCCACTGGCTGCGGGGAAACATCTTTTCCTTGTCAAACTGGGCAAAATTTGCCCGGGCTTTCACGAGTGCAGCCTCATCCTCTTCATGACTGGGCTGAACGGGAGTATGGAGTTTTGCAAAAAAGTTATCGAGCAGATTTTTTGAGATCGGCCTGGTGAAGAGTGATAGCAAGAACAGCAGAAGGAATGGAAACAATGCATCGAAAAAGAAGCGCATTGCAACTAGCTGAGCTTTTGACAGATGAGTTAAATCAACACCAAACCAGCTAATCACCCAAATTTCAGCATGAAAACGGTCGACCCCGACTTTGGGTGACGCCAAATCATCAGGATTCTCACGGGCCACCTTATCAAAGAATATTCCAACCGGTGCAACGGTAACCTTCTTTTCAATCTTTTCCCCAACCATAACAGCCAGTCCGGCAGTCACATCCGACTGCAGAGCCTTTGTTTTGATGACAGTTTCATAAGGCTGTGTTTCCACGATATAAGCCGGATTGTATTTGATCGAATCCAGGGCAGGAAACAGGTTCGGGATCACCGCATAAATTGCGATACATGCTGCAACCTGCACAATAACAGCCCATTTGGTCACCCTGCGCCACATGAATCCCAGCCAGATAGAGGCTCCGAAGATCGCCGGTATGGATATAATATATTGGAACAGTTCAAGCAGATTGTCCACAACAAGTGCAATTCCGATACCCCCCAGAAGCGTTGCTCCGATCACTACCCTTCCAACGGAGAGATAATGCTTCTCAGATTTATCCGGATAAAATGGTTTATATAAATTCCTGATAAACAGAGCTGCATAAGAAATGGAAGTCCCGCTGAGTGTTGACATGTTGGCAGCGAGGATTCCGGCCAGCATGAGTCCGATGGCACCCGGAACCAGCAGGTCATTAGTCATAAATCCCCAGATCAGATCAGGGTCGCTAAGCGAACCCCCATAAATTCCAATTGCAAGGAGTCCGGCAAGAGCCCAGAACACCATAATCACACGCTTGGTAAACATTCCACCGATCATTCCGATCCGTGCGGTATTTTCGTTTGTGGCCGATCCGGCGGTTTGCATGCCGGTAACCACCGCAACGATCGACACCAGGTTGGCCATTGACATGGCCAGAATGGTGTACCAGGCATATTCGCTCATGGTGGACGACCCGAAAAGCTCGAACATGTAATCCGGTATACTTGCATGTAACCCTGAAAAACCGCCGACTTTGGCAAGACCGGCAGGTATGAGGATCATTGAGAATATCAGGATCAGTATCCCCTGTATTGCATCCGTAATTGCGGCAGCCCGGAATCCGCCCATCATGGTATAAATCCCTACAACGAGTGCATAGATCAGGTAAAACCAGATCTCGTTGGTATAGGAAAAGAAGGAATGAAGTTCTCCCTTTTTGTTTTTATCGTTAAGCTGATCATAACGGATTTTCTCATCTGCTGACAATCCGGCTGCCAGTTCATTACGCAGAACCTGGAATTCTTTGTATTCAGATATGCTTCGCTGTTCGGCCGGAGTGCATACTTCGATCGGTTTGGGTGTCATGGCCACCATTGTTTTTGCTGCAACCATATATCCTACCCCTCCACCCAGCAAAGCCATCAGCAGGGTAAAAACGGCATAGCTGCCTCCAAGGAATTTACTGTTAAACCGTTCAGTAAAATAGTCGCCGATGGTGGTAAGCCTTACCCTGCGAAAGAAAAAGGTTGAAAACCAATAGAATGGTGTGAGAAATAATACCAGAAACTGTATCCACATACCGCCGATTCCCTGCCGGTATACCTCCCTTGAAACTGCAACTGCCTGATCGGCATTGGTAGAGGTGCCGAAATTCAGGAAGAACTGGTACGCTTTGCCGAGCTTTCTGCCAGCAAGAAAAAAATCATCGGTATTCTTATTCTTTTTCTCTGATTGCTTACCGATATAAAGCATAACTGCGACGAACACCAGAATGATGATCAGGTCGAGGATGTGAAGGCCGAAAAGCATGGTGGATGATGTTTAGTTTTGGTTTGTAATGGTCCGATAAATATAACCTGAATATGGCAAAAACAGGCTGTTTTTTTCTTTTTTGACAGGATTGCCGGGCGGGTGTGATTCCAAATTCATTTTGGCCGACCGCAGGTTGCGATTAATGGGCGACCGCGGGTCGCCCCTACTGCCGTTCGTTGTAAATACCGAGTTCGGAAATTGCGGGTGGATTGCCAGATGCATCAATCCGAATCCTGACTTTGTCGCCCCACACACGGTTAAAACGGTGAACCTTTACCCGACTGGCATTTTCACCGGCAAGCAATGGCTTCCACTCCCCGTTCAGCCGGTAATCAATGTGGTATCCGGTGATATTTGCCTTGTTTTCAACAATGGTAATCAGGTTGAACGGCATTTCACGGGCGAAGGATACCTGGTACCAGGGTTCTTTAACCGTTGGATTGGATATCCAGGAAGATTTAAAATTATCATCGTTGGCAAAATCCATGATATCCATATCGCTGCTCCAGGAAGATTCAGCCGGCTGATGTTTGGCGATATTGGAAGATATTATGGGTGCATCAATTGGCGGCAGAGCCTCCACGGAACCTTCATTCTTCCACATTTTACCTACTTCTTTCAGTGCATTCAGGGCATTATCATCGATTAATCCGTCACGGTTGGGTGCCACATTCAGAATAAAATTGCAAAAAACCTTATTAAACGGTATAATATCTTCATTAACAAGCATTTTCGGATCCTTTACCGGTTCGCTCGGAAAGGTTTTCTTCCAGAACCAGGCACGATTGATGGGCAAACAGGAGAGTGCCGGCAACCGATTGCTTTCTTTGGAAATATGCTGACCGGCTCCCTGTTCGTACGACTTGATATCTGTATAAAACAGCGCCTCAGCCGGATATTTGGCAGCATTCAGGTCCATGATAACACAGTTGGGCTGGATGGATTTTACCAAATAATAAACATCTTCAAAAGGGATATCGTCATAGGAAATCCTTGACCATGGGGCATCCCATCCATCAATGATCAGCGCGGTAATCTCGCCGTAATTGGTAAGAAGTTCTGTGAGCTGGGCCTTTACCATTTCGATATGGTTTTGGTTGATAAAGCCCGGACGAAGCTTATGATGCGTATCAAGAATAGAATAGTACAGCATGACTTTCAGTCCATTGGCCCGGAAGGCTGCTGCATATTCCTTCACCACATCACGTTTCAGCGGACTGTTCATCACATTATAACCTGTTGTTTTGGTATCCCAGATGCAGAATCCGCTGTGATGTTTGGTAGTCAGGCAACCATATGACATATTAGCCGATTTTGCCGCCCGCGCCCATTGGTCACAATTCAGCTTTGCCGGATTAAAAAGTGAGGGTGGAGCTTCCGGATCTGCCCAGTCCTCATCCATGAACGTCGGGATATTAAAATGGATGAACATACCGAAGCGGAGGTTCACAAAATCCTGCTGATTGGATGAAAGCGGTTTTATGGATCCCTGACCCGGTTTCTGACCGTAAACGAAAAACATAACACTACTCAAAAGACAAAGAAGAAAGGCAGTTTTTGCTAATTTCATATTGGGAATATAATGCCCTAAAATTAGCGCAATCCTCGAAGCATTGAGCATCTTCGTTTGCCAAATAACAATGTTTTGCAACTTAAATTATAAAAAAAAGAGGCTGAACAGAACATTTTTAGTTCCGTGTTGTTCATTTTTGGAAGTACTTTTACAAGGACCTTCATTTGGGGCACTTTCGACGGCAATTCCGATTTTACCCAGGATTCCCAGCGGCATGCCCGGCTATTCATTCAGGCGGATGCAGGTGTCGCTGCCATCCACCGGTTGAGCCAAATTAGGTTAATTCACAATTTAAAGCCAAGGCTTTGGCATCTTCCCTGGCTTTTTCCATGCTGATTTCAGCAGTTTCAGCCGAAATATCCAATGGCTGGATATTCAGGAAAGTTACATCCGTGATGCCGCCAAATCCAAAGATCGACCGGAGATAAGGCTCCTGGAAATCAAATTGATTCATGTAGGTACCTTTTCCATAATCATTCCCTCTCGACGAAACCACAAACATTTTTTTATTTTTTGCCAAACCTTCCACGCCATTGGCTGTAAAGCGGAATAAAATCCCTGCCTGCATGATGATATCAATATACTGTTTCAACCGGTAGGGAACCGAAAAATTCCACATCGGCGACGAAATCAGGTATATGTCAGCCGCCACAAATTCAGTGGACAAGGCAGCCACCTCGTTCCATGAATTCATGGAAGCTTCGTTTGGCGCACCTCCAGCCATAAAGGCATATTTTGCGTCTATTGCCCCACCGTAGACTTCAGGCAATTTCATTTTGAAAAGATCAAGATCTTCAACGATCATGTCCGGATATTTCCCCCTGAGAATTGACAAAAACAATGCTGATATAGCTATTGATCGTGATTTTTCACCTCTTGGTGATGCGATAATGTTCAGAAGTTTCATTTTGAATAGAATTAAGGTTAGTACTTTTCCTTAACCAGGATTTGCCCACCAGCTTGTTTGTATGTATTTGAATTACTGTTAATTAATTAACTACAAGCTGATACAGGAACCTATCATTTATTCAAACAAAACTATTTGGACTTTGTTTATTGGATATTTCCCATTATCCTAAAATGATATTCCGTCTGAATATCGTTCACATCGATTACGCAGCTGCCATCGAACCATACTTCCTGAACCGGTCCGTATCGGGTGAGCACCCCGGTCATTTGTTTTCGATAGACCTTGCCGTACTCCTCCTGCCTGGCCGGTTGGGAAAGCGGGCATCATAAAATCCTATACCAGCTGGATCAGGAGTTAAAGGAAAAAATCTGGGCCGATCATAATTTCTGGGCCTTCTGAGATCAGATCGGAAAAAAGTACCTCAGCATATCCGCCAGAAGAGCCCTCCAGTTGCCCCAAGAATGACCTTCGTTGACCTCCCGGTATACAAAATCGACCTCATTTTTCTCAAGGATTGCCTTCAACTCGAGTGCCTGTTTCTGAGTATCATGAATAACCCCCGTGGTCATATATACCCGGAAAGGAAACCAGTCCTGGCCGGCAAAACGGTCGATAACAGTTTTATTAAATGCCGGAGAGTTGATTCCGAGCAAATGAAAATCACCGGTCCTGACTGCCCCGAACCAGGCCGAGTTCATGCCTCCGAGCGAGGTACCAAGAATAGCACGATCATCAGGACAGGCATGGGTTTTATAAGTTTTATCGATCACAGGAACCAGCTCATCACCAACAAAATCAGCAAATTTCTGATTGCAGATATATTCCTGCATCCGGCGGTTGTTCTCATCATTGCCTGGTTCACGCGGATCAATGAAAACTGCAATGACCGGCTTGATTTCACCGGCATAAATTAAATTATCCAATATCACCACCAATGCCCCTTTTTCATCATCTGCATATTCATGTCCATCCGTAACAAAGAGTACCGGCAGGCTGGAGGACAATGCATAATTATAGGGTGTATAAACCTTATAATTAACATTATACCCAAGCTTCTGACTTCTGATCATAATATTACCCGACAAACTGCCCCTGATCACCTCAGGTGAGAGTTCCGTTTCATCCGGGAATTTCCAACCGGGCATGTGCAGTTCCGAATTCGGCCCCATGCCGCTCATCTGCCGATATGGATTATCCGGGTCGAGTATCCATTTATCATCTACAACTATCTTATAATCAAGCCGCGCATCCACCGGAAACTTTTGCAGGGCCCACCAGATTCCGGATTGACCTGCCTTCACACCAATGTATCCCGGCTGAGCTGGTTTCCACCCGCTAAAATCACCGGCCCACGATACTGAACTGGCATCTCCCTTATATAGAAATGCCACTGAGTCACCCATGCGGAATGGGATCTGATTATCTCCTTTCAGCTTGATCCACAAATCATTAATCCGTGCATTCCGGTCAGCCGGATCGGAAATATTAGTGGTCTGATCAACGTAAACCCTGAACTCCGTAAAGGTTTTAAATGGATATCCTGCAACCTGTCCAACTGCTGCAAGGGTAGAGGAAATAAATAGCAAACCCGCAAGCAGGATCAGGGATTTTCTGGTATTCAGATTGATTTTTTTCATTTTACTTTTTACTGGCTATTGCTTTTGGATTAAACTCAATTGCGAGATCGATCCAGTATTCAAGGTCCTCATCCATATCGATATGCTCAGGATCGATCATAATAAATCCCTTCATCGATTTGCCCGAAAAATCCATCGGGCGGGCTCCGGGTTTTAGCAGCTCTTTCTCATTATTCTCCGGATCGATCCTCACCATCAGGTCATTTTTCATTACACCGGCGCACATTTTATCATGTACCAGGAAGCATACGCCACCAAACATCTTTTTAGCAATACAGGGCACCCGTTTTTCATGGAATAATCGCTGAACACGGTCAGCTAAGAAATCATCGTATGCCATAAATTAAAGATTTAACAGCTAAACAGGATTTGAATTCCTTCTCGGGGTGGATAAGCTTCCGAATTCATTAAAGTAGATCTTAACCAGCACAACAAACAGGGTGATGGTTAAAGGTCCGAATATCAGACCGATCAATCCGAACAGTTTGGCTCCCACTATAACCCCAAGAATGGTAATTACCGGATGAACATTTGCCAGCCTTTTCTGCAGCATAAATCTCGCCACATTATCTACCGAACCTACGAGAATAAAGCACCACAATCCCAATCCGATCCCTGCCGCTACTGATCCCGTAGCCAAAGTAAAAATGACCACCGGCAGATACACCAGAAGCGCACCGATCATCGGTATCATGGAAGATATTGCTGTGAGTACCCCGAGAAGTACTGGTTCATTGATCCCGAAAACAAAGTACCCGATCATCGCTACCGATCCCTGCAGGAAGGCAACCGAGGGAATTGTTATCGCATTGCTTCGTACCATCCGGGTAACCTCATTCAGCACCTTGCCCCTGTTTTCATCGCTGAACGGCAGGTTCCGGCGGAGAAAAAGTTCCAGTTTCCGGCCATTCATCATGATAAAAAACAGGAAGACATACATGAACAACAGGATAGCCACCTGGCGAAGGGTTCCGCTGATAATTTCCCGGGCGAATTCAGTGAGTTTACCGCTGATTTTCATCAGAGTTTCCTGCGTAATAACAGCCAGTCCCAGTTCTTCACTCAGATAAGTGTTGATCTGCTTGAAAACATCAGTAAAGAAATCCGGAGTGGTCAGCAACGGTTCCACTTTAATTATCAGAAGCTTGACAATGAACCACAAAGGCACCACTATAATGACCACTGTTGCGATCAAGAGCAAAAGCACGGCGATCCAATCCTTCAGGTTCTTTTTCCTGGTGAGCCAGGTCATCGGATCCTTAAGCAGAATATACAGCGCGATTGCTCCCAGCAATGAAGGGAAAAGGAAGCTAAGCTCCTTCCACAGGGCCCAGCCCATTATCACGATGACCCCGATCAGGATGAACTGGTATATTTTCGAAGGATGAATGGTGTTGTTCATAACTTGCAGGTTTAGTGCAAAGATAACAGGAAGATTGATGACCGACACAAACACTGGCCGGTGCGAGATTAATTATATCTTTGAGTTTAAACAAGCCCAAAATGAAAATTTTTACATTCTTCTTTTGCCTGATCCTTGCATCTGCAGCTTTGGGTCAAACAGTTGTACCTCTGACAGATAATATGGACATTCAGTCGAACTCCAATATCAGGATACAAAGCGGAACCTATTCCTTCGCCGACATGGCCAGGGATGGTGTCATCCGGATCGTGAACAAGGAAAATATCACGATCGACGGGGACAGCGTCCAGGTTTCAGGAGGTGCTTTTTCAGGCTTTCTGATCTATATCGAAAACTCAAGAAACATCACGATAAAGAATTTTCAGTCCGTGGATAAATATTATTATGCAGTTTCAGCAAAACTATCATCCGGGCTGACCATAAATGACAATAATTTCTCGTACAACAAAAAAGACACCCTCGGCTGGATTTCCATCTGGACCGACCATACAGCAGCTCTCGGCGGCGGAGTGCTGATGCACAGATGCAATGATTCGGAACTGTTTGAAAACCGTATGGTTCAGCAAAACGATGGAATAGCGATGTATGAATGTGAAAACATCAATATACATGATAATCTGCTGAACTGGAACTGCGGTTTCGGTATCCGCATGAATTTCACCAACAATTGCACCATCCGTCATAATGATTGCTCCCATGTGAACCGTAAAACCGATCCCAGCGATTGCGCTGCGATCCTTCTCATTGTTGCGAATAACAATATTGTTGAAAACAATGACCTCACCTATTCGGGCGACGGCGTATTTCTTGGCCAGTATGAATATTCAGGAATCCCGAACAATAATTATTTCGGGTACAACGACTGCTCCTATTCGCCCCACAATGCTATTGAAGCCACCTTTGCCGACGGCAATATCTATAAGGGGAACAAGTGCAATTACAGTCACTATGGATTCTGGCTCGGATACAGCTTTAATTCGCTGGTTGAAGACAATGAAATCATTGGAAACTTTCAATCCGGGGTTGCCGTTGACAGGGGATTCAACAACACTTTCAACAGCAACATTATAAAGGGAAACCCTTATGGATTCGAGCTTTGGGAGGGCGGCATCATCGGTCCGTACGGACAGCAGTTCTCGCACGACTACCTGATCACCAACAATGTGTTGGAGGGAAACATGTGGGCCATCAGTGCAATCAATACCGAACATCTGGTGGTAAAAAACAATGCATTCAATTACAACCAGAAGAATGATATTTACCTCGAAGGCCAATCCTTTAACGATACAATAACCGGCAACACTTTTAAATCACCTACCGTTTGGTATATTCAAAACACTTCAACAGATCCCGTTCATGCCATCAACAATACTTTTATTCCTAATGTCGACAGTCTGATTCACAGTAAAATAGCTGGAGATGTAACCTATCAGCCCTATAACCGGGAATCAGAGCCGGCAATATCATGGAATCCTCCGTGCGATATGGCCGAACGGCCTTCGGTTTGGACCGCCTACCGGGATCCGGGGTATGGACAATTTTTACCCGACATTCTGGATTTTGATTACACCGATAAAAAGGTGGGAGCCTCATCAGTGAAACTTTTTACTCCGATGGGTTTTGATGTTGCCCTGAACTATCGCCCGGGTGGCGATTCATTGGCCATCTGGAGTCTGACAGCATCGGATACGCTCACTTTTTGGGTAAAAACAGTAAATAAATCCAGCAATGGTTTTCAGAATTTTCAGATACGTGTGGGAAACTTCACCGGTGGTTATTATAAATATATAGCCTCCACAACCCTATTGAACAACGCCAAAAACACCTGGAAAAAATACCGCATCCCACTCAAAGGAAACACCACCTATGTAAAAAGTGAAGTCGGGCACATGGACCTCACCACGACAAACTATGTTGAATTCCACGCAGACACCTGGGATTCCGGTTTTACCATCTGGTTCGACGGCGTGCAGTTCAAATCGTGCAATCCCACCGGCATTGATGATATACCAAATACAAACACCTTTAATTCCGGATGTTATCCCAATCCCCTTACAACCGAATCCAGTATCTGGTTTGAATTGCCGGAGGGTGGTTTGGTGAGGCTGTCGGTTTTTGACCTGAACGGACGGTGCCTGGCTTCGCTGATAGACAAAGAATTACCGGCAGGCTACCACGAAACAGATTTTTCAAGAGGCAATCTGGTGCCGGGCATATACTTTTATCAGCTGCAAACGCGTAACCGTTCAGTCACAGGGAAACTGGTGGTGGGCACTTTATAATTTCATTCAAAGATGATCTGATCTGAGTTTTTTGCAGGTTTGACTCCAGTAATTAAAAAAATCGGAAATGCCCTTTCCACATTATCGGCTCCCAATCGTGAAGTGGAAGTTGCCGTGACAGCTCCGACATTTATCAATCCTGCCGACCGGTATAGGCTCATTATTGCATCCCTGTCAAAACCGTAATGGTGAACACCTGTGTTATCTGCATGAAAAACGCCGGGTTCCGTATCCAGATCAGCAATACACAGGAAGCCTCCGGGTTTGAGCGCCCGGGTCAGTTTCAGGATAACACCCGCAACATCTAAGATATGGTGAAAGGCCATACTACTGAGGATCAGATCATAAAATCCAACAACCTCATCTTTACCGCTCAAATCCAGGTTTAGTGATTTAACATTTCTAAAGTTACTGTCAGCTGCCTTCTCCATAAAAACATCCAGCATTCCGGCTGAGTTATCCAAACCGGTGAGCGATGCTACCTCCTGTGCCAGGGACATCGAGACCAGACCGGTACCACAGCCGAAATCGAGCACATCCATTTCCGGTATTACCTTTACAACCTGCCGGATAGCTGCTGCAACACTGTCAGCCATTCTGATCCTGTAATCTTTTGCGTCCCAGGAAGAAGCGTCCTGGTCAAAACGGTTATTCATTTAAAATAATTTTGTGACGAAATTAAAATTCATTTTCCAGATACTTCCTTCGAAGTAATCAAAACTACTGCGAAAAGAACAATGGCCGCTATTCCACCTGCAAGAAACTCCCTGGATTGGAAATAGCTGCCGGTAAAGCCCGCTAACACATATCCGAGTCCCCAGAACAGGTGAACCCATGCAAAATGAGCGCCGTACACCCGGCCCTGTTCGTGGATCGCGACATTCTCGGCAATCATGATCTGAGAAGGCAGGTAGGTAAATCCCTGTCCCAACCCTGCAATGATCCAGATAACCATCAGCACCGGATAGGGGACAAAGTTGGCAACAGAGATGGCGGAAATGATAAGGATTGCTGCCAGAAACAACAGGAACCGCTTATTTTTGCTTCGGTCGATAGTATTTGAGCTGAAGGCGGCCAGTGTTGCGCCAATGCCGAAAGCCATCATCACCCAGCCATAATACTGGTCATTGAGACCCATTCCGCCCTTCACCAAGCCAACCGTATTGACAAAAATCTGCGCTCCCGCAATGGCAATCACCATTTCGATCATCACGGCAAAACGTACCGGAGGGTTGTGGAACAGCAGACGGGTTCCCCTGGAAATATCACTCCAAACGCTTATTTCATAATGCTTTATCTCTGAATTCTTGTTAGCTGCAATGAGCTTTCCGGGAATGGCAAGGATAAGAACCGCCGCAATAATAAAAGTAAAGGCATCAAAAAAGAATATCTGCCGGGCTCCCATAAAGGCGGCCAGTCCGCCTGCCAGACCGGGACCGAGCATCCCCAGCAGTTGCCAGGTTCCGTTCGATAAAACGATTGCATTGGAGTAGTTCGCGCGATTTTCAATCACTTGCGGGATGGCTGATTTGAAAGCGGGAGTGAAAAATGCATGGAATATATTCAGCAGGAATATCAGACCATATAATTGCCAGAGGGTTTGAACAAAAGGCAGCATAGCTACCAGACCCATCCGGATAAAGTGAGTGGTATACAGTATTTTCTTCCGGTCGAGACGGTCGGCCAGCACTCCCGCATAGGGTCCGAAAATAATATAGGCAGTTACCCGAAGGGTTAGTGCAACCGACAATATCCTGGCAGAATGGTCGCCCCCGAATTCAAATGCAAGCAGGGCAATACCCAACCAGGTAACAGCATCCCCGAGCAAACTCACTGCCTGTGCAAAATAGAGCCGGGCAAAAAGTTTTTCCTGCAGGGCGCTGAATGGACTTAAAAACTTACCGAAACTGCCCATTTTGTAATCCAAAAGTTGGCGAGAATGAAATATTTAACTGCATATCCTTGAACAACAGCCTTTTAATATAAGGGAACATCCAATAGGCCATTTTAGTGCTAAGTATTCCAAAACCCGCGCCAGCCAACACATCTGTCAGCCAGTGACGGTTGTTGTACATCCTCATAAATCCGGTTCCTGCCGCAACTGTATATCCGGCAATACCGTACCAAACCGATACATCTTTATACTCCTGGTACAGGAATTCCGCACAGGCGAATGCGGTAGCGGTATGTCCCGATGGAAATGCATTGTAAGATGAACCGTCAGGGCGCTGAATATGGGTCAGCTGTTTCAACCCGTTAACTGAAACTTCCATCAACACTATGGAAGTTGCAAAAATGACCGAGCGATCGATAAAATTATGTTTCCCTTTTAATCCCATAAGATTAAATCCATAAACCGCTGCAGCCGGAGCCCATTGGCTATAGTCATCAATGTGGAAAGGGGTGGTCACCCTGCCGGTTATTGCCTCCCGCACCTTCAGGTTCAGATCCAGAACCGGTTCGCTCATGAACTGCGAAAATCCGTATCCTGCCAGCAGTGCAGGGATGATCAGCTTTTTGCCTGAAATCTGATAGAGAGAATCCGCTGTATCGAAAGTTTCGAATCTGGAGTTCTGGGAACTGGCGCCAATGGTGATATCCAGAAGGATCAGCATGATCATCACCCGCGTGACCCATGCAGGCTTATACCTCATGGTTATTCGGTTTCTCGATCCATTCATCCAGCAACCGGAGCAATACATTAACAAATACAACAGCAACCACACAAACAGCCACCTCGGCATAATAACCCGCAGCAGCAAGGCAACCAATTCCGGAGCTGCACCAGATGGTAGCAGCGGTGGTAAGTCCTTGAATATTAATTCCCTGATGAAGGATCACCCCTGCACCCAAAAAGCCGATACCGGTAACAATCTGTCCGATAATACGGGTGGCATCCCCTCCCTTATCCGCGGTGATCTGCAGGGAGATCATCACAAAAATGGCTGAACCCATCGCCACCAGGGCATTCGTACGCGTGCCGGCGTTTTTGTGATGGAACTGCCGTTCCAGGCCAATTACTATGCCTGCAACCATTGCCACCAATAATCTTATTGTAAAAACTTTAATCTCCATAATTGTATACGGCATTTTAAAAAAAATGGGCGTCCGCGGGACAACCATCCGGTGATAATAGAAAAATGGACGTCCGCAGGACGCCCCTACCAGAGGGCATAAAATTATAATTGTTTTACATATTTCTGTTCAACCAATTCTTTACCCCATATCAATGAGGAATGCTCCTCTTCCAGGATAAACCCGTTCCTTTCATATATTTTCCTGGCTTCTTCCAGTAAACTGACCGTCCAGAGGACAATTCGTTTATAATTCGTTTCAACAGCAAAACAGATCAGCAGATTGATCAGCTTTTGACCGTATCCTTTGCCCCGAAGCTTTTCATCCACAAAAAACCAACGCAGTTGGGCTTCATCATTCATTACTCTGGCAAGGGCAATGCATCCCATGATGCCCTCCTCATCCTGCAGCAGCCAGATGCGTTCTCTCGGTGAGTTACGCATATAAAACTCAGTAAGAGGCCCCTCCACATATCTGCCAAAATCATGGTTAAACCCATAATTTTCAAAATAATAATCATTGTGGTACCGGACAATTTTCCCGATATCCGCCTCAATCAAATTAGTCCGTATGGATACATCCTCAATCATCCTCTGTCGGTTCATGCTCACGGGTAGTCTTACTCCTGCTCCTTCGGAAATGTTTCATTACGGAAGGCCAAAGTGTGAAAATTACGATAAGAATCCCGAGGGCTGCAATGATGGATTGAATCAGCTGACTGTACCCGATCATCCAGATCTGAACATCAATCCAGACAATTATTATGATTCCGGTAAACAGGCTGTATGTCCAGGCCCAGTATTGATGTTTATAAATATTCAGTGCTTTTGCCCATTTCCAGGAAGGCTTCACCAGTATTGGATAGATCAGAAGAAGAGGAATCAGTCCGAGCAATAATCCAAGAATCAATCCGGGAATGAGAAAACTGCCGAAAGGGGTGTTTCTCAGCACATCTTCTCCCATTTTCAACAAGTCTCCGGTGGGATCAAACACCAGGCAGAATCCCCCGTAGAGTGCTCCCGCTGCCTGCAGGAACAGCAAAACAACCAGCACATACACTGGAAATGGTCTCCTTTTAACCGAGCTCATAGCGTCCATTTTAATATTCGATAAATCTAAACTTTTTAAGCCTTGGTTCTGCCGCTAAATTCATTCGCGAAAAATAGTCCAGGGTCAATGAATCCTTAATGGTTACGGATCTGCCCGAGAGCATTCCGATTCCATTCACAACATTATTAAATGGATTATAGTTAAAATCATTGATCCCGTAAACATATTTTTTATAATTGCTGAAATCAGCATTCCCGGTAAGAACCTCAATCCTGAAGTAGCCAAAATAACGGCGGTACAAATCTGACCTTACCTTCAGGTTCTTTTCCAGAGTTTCCACAATCAGCTCATACGGGATTTTTATTTCGTAATACTGTCCGTTAATGTTAATGTCGTTTGATTTCTGGTAAGCGAAATCCCTGACTATTGTTGTATCCGGATACTCTTCAACGACCTTGAAGCTCACATCAATTTCGTTCCATTCACCACCCGACCAAAGAATCCTCAGTGGATTATCCGGGAAAATATAGATATACTCCTGAGCTTGCAATGGGGACCAGATTTTGGGTGGAAATACAATGGAAGTAATACCCTTTGCCACCGGTAAACCCGGAATATCCACCTCCACGGTTATCTCCTCAAAAGGAAGATAGTGATAAGGATAATCTCCAAGCACCAACTTTTTCTTAAATCGATAGATTTCATAAGGATCCGAATCAAAAATCCCCTCAACCTTGTCGGGAATTACGATCCTTTCAACAGGAACTTTAACTCCCGCCCCGTGCATGGGAAATAAAGTCACCTTCACATTTGCAGTATCGAAATAGATGGAATCCGGGATTCTGGCAGTAATTGCAGGATCGGAAATACCGGAAAAGAATCTTCCGATTTTAATATAATGTACGGTATCAAAGGATTCTATAACACTATATACAATAGGTTTGGTCTGGAATCCCTTTTCCTGAATTTCAGGATCCTCCTCGCAACCAGTCAGACAAATCCCACCAATCAACAGATATTTGATATAGTTTCTCATCTTCCGCTTCACGCCTTGTTCCGTTTCACGATTAGTTCCGTTTAACGTCCTCAATACTCAATGAACTTAAACTTCAGCAGATCCGGATCTGCGGCAAAATTCAACCGCGAAACCTGATCAAGGTATACGGCTGTTTTTATTGTTGTTGACCGGCTGGAAAGGAGGCCGATGCCGTTGACTATATTAAAGTATGGATTATAATTAAAATCATTGATCCCATCCATGAACTTCAAACATTTGTTGAAATCCTCATTACCCGTATGAATTTCAATGCGGAATGCTCCGAAATACCTTCGGATCACCCGGTTATCTACCTTAAGGTTTTGCTGCAAAATTTGGGAAACCAATTCATAGGGGGTCTTGATCTCGTAATATTGTTCATTGATGTGAACGTCATTCGTTTTTTGAAGCGTGAATGAACGGGTCACCGTAGAATCCTGATACTGCTCCATAACCTGAAAGCTGACATCAATCTCATTCCAGGCTCCCCCTTCCCACAGCACCCGCATGGGATTATCAGGATACACATAGATATACATCTGGGCCCGAACGGGCGACCAGATGATTGGCGGACTGACGATGGATGTTGAGCATCGGGCCTGCGGAAGACCTGGAATGTCAACCTGAATGAAAATAGAATCATACCTGCTCCTGCCAGGATATCCTGATACCATCTGCTTATAAAACCAGAACCCCACATACGGATCCGGATCAAATATTCCCGGCTCCTTCTCCGGCATCATCAGCTGCTCAACGGGGATCTCCTCTCTCGCACCATTTGGTCTGCGCAAGGTAACTTTGAGGTTCGATGAATTGAAATAGATGGAATCCGGTATACGGGCGGTTTCAGAGGGATCGGACATTCCTGAATAGAACCGTTCCAGACGGATAATATGGATAGAATCCCTGGAATTAATTATACAGTAGATGGCGGGTTTCGATTGGAATCCATCCATCTGAATGACAGGATCCTCCTGGCAGCCGGAAAACAAAAGTCCCCCGAGGAGAAATAAACCGATACATACTTTCATAATCAATTTATTGCTAATACGGGGGACATCGAAGGGGAGGACACTTGGGTACTCACCTTAAGAATGGGCGAACGCAGTTCGCCCCTACAGTGTTTTGATGCGGATATTCCGGAAACGCAGGATCGACCCGTGTCCCAGAAATCCGATGTGTCCTTTGGTGTTTTTCAAACCCGGATGGTCGTTATGGTCGATGGTGCCGTTCTTGCTGGCTTCGGCAATGTCACCATCCACGATAACGGTTCCGTTCAGGGTTATCTTGATACGTGAACCCTGAATCCAGATCTCCTCTTCGTTCCATTCGCCTACCGGCTTCAGGAACTCGCGGCGTGCCGGGATAACCCCGTACACAGATCCGTGATACTGATACTTCTGCAGATTGGCGTAAATAGGTGAAGTATTGTCGAGTACCTGAATTTCCATCCCAACGTATGCAGCATCCCCTTCGAGGGGAGCACGGATTCCGATGCCATTGTTGGCACCCGGGGTCAACTGAAACTCAAAGCGATAGGCAAAATCAGCGTATTCCTTTTCAGTGTAAAGGTTGCCAGAACCGCCGCCACCGGTCGG
Source organism: uncultured Bacteroidota bacterium (assembly GCA_942493265.1). Classification (GTDB taxonomy): domain Bacteria; phylum Bacteroidota; class Bacteroidia; order Bacteroidales; family UBA12481; genus UBA12481. The sequence continues at coordinate 2,634,291 of OW818688.1, read as the reverse complement.
TTCTACCAGAATCTCCCCATTATCCACCTTATAATCAGTTTTATTGCCAACCCATCCATCCAGATTTTTGCCGTTGAAAAGGGAAGTAAAACCGTCAGCCTGTTCAGAAACGGTCAGACCGTAGTTTTCGCTTTTAATTTCCCGGACGTAAATATCCCGGAATCCCAGATCGGTACCGTGAGCCTGCAGTTCAATAGCTCCTCTCGGAAAAATCGGAATCGACCGGTCCCAGTAGTTTTCCAGAGGAATATTGTCGACCACCTTGATGCCGTTCAGAATTACGGTTACTCTTTCACCTATCATCTTAATATAGAAAGTATTCCAATCATTTACGAGATTATCAGCTACCTGGGTAGGTTTCGAAGGGTTCTTGGCATTGTTGTACAAACCACCGGAACCTACCTGCGCACCTACATCGTGCCGTGTGGTATCCCAAATCTGCACTTGGGGAGTACCCCGCAGATAGATTCCACTATCACCGTCTTTGGTAATCCGCCAGTCGACCCACATTTCAAAATCGGCATAATCTTTCACCGAACAGAGGTTATTCCCCTTGCCGTTGAAAACGATCATACCGTCCCTGACAGTCCAGCTTTCACCGATAGTTGCATCGACCGCTTTCTGTTTGGCAGCAAGTTCCTCTTTGGTCATTTTAGCCCGTGCAATCGGGTTTTCAACCAAACCCTGCCATCCGGTAAGATCCCTGCCATTGAACATCGGCACGAATCCTGTATCTTTTGGCATGGCAGCCAGCCAGTTGCGCATATTTTCCTTTGCATAATCACTCTCTTCACCACTGATTACGCCAATACATTTGGTAAGAATCTGTTTAACTGTTTCGCCGTACATTCCTTCCTTGGTACCTGACGGAGGCATGGCAATACCCATGGCCACTCTTGATGCATTATTCTGCAGATCCTTATCATCCAGATATTTGGCTACATAGACCAAAGTCAGGAAAGTGCGGTTGCCTTCAAGTCCCTGGATGACCAGTTTCTTCTGATCAGGAGTTTTAGCCAGATCCATCACCTTGCGGAGCAATAGCAATTTCTGGTCGGCGTTAATCCGGGATTTCGAAATTTTGTTGACATAGGCGGAGAAGGCCTCTGCCTTATACTTTTCCGGACCTGTTGAGGCGATGGCGAACAGCTGGTCGCAGGCGCGGGTGTCTTTCCATTTGGTGAGCGCAGCAAACGCCTGGTCCTTAGCTGTTCCCTTCTGAGTAATGAACTCATTAACAATCAATTTCAGAGCATCATCTCCGCCAATACGCGGCAATACTCCCAGCAATTTTTCCTTGAGGGCTTTTTTTGTCTGGTAGGATTCAATCAGAGTTTTAGTCCGGACAGTTGGATTCTCCACGGTCAGGGAAGTGGCAACAATAGCATCCTGGACATTAGCGATGGCAGCCGGATTTTTTGTAGTCTCAAGTAATCCGATCAATGCCGGGGTATCTGATGCGGTGGAAACCATCGGAAGCACTTTATAGGCGGCTGCAGAAACTGCCGGGTCAGCATCTTTTGTCAGTTGCAGAATCTTATCAAACTGACCGGTGGCCTTGCGTGAACCGATCAGATTGATGAGTACCGGTTTTGCTCCGGCAGGTACACCGTCGATGGCAGCCGAAACCGCTTCAATTTCTTTAATTCCAACGATAGTATTCAGCATGGACTGGCAAGCATCAAGCTCAGCACCGTTTGCTTTTTTCAGATCTGCGAGAACCAGCGGTAAAACTGACTTCCCTTCCATGGTAACCAATGCCTGCAAAGCGGCGGTCCTCAGCACGGGGTTTTCAGAGCGGGCTGATTCACGGAAAAATGGAAGAGAAATCGGGTCACCAATCTGACTCAGCATAGTGATAATTTCTGCAGCAACTTCCGGCTGAACGGCTTTAGCTTTTTCGATCCATTTTCTGACTGAGGCGATATCTTTAATTCCGAGGGCATGATTGAGGGCTCCGGTACGATATTTCATATCCGGACTGTCAACGGCGGCGATCAGCATATCCAGCGCTTCGAATCCAAAGTTTTTGGTCATTACACCCATTGCAGCCATCCCATTGGAGATATTTGCAGGATCCTTGCATTCCTTAACCAGCATATTGCAGATTCTTTTGGTCATCTGCGGTTCACCGTTTGTAGCGAGGTTATCGGCATAAATAACCAATGACCGTGCAGCTTCGGTAGGCTCATAGGCGAACTTAACCTGTTTTGCGGCATTCATCATGATTTCAGCCGACTCTTTCGATCCAATCCGGGAGAGGGCATATAATACCACTTTTTTCAGATTCGGATCGGCGGTCGCAGCCAGTGAGCGAATGGATGAATCAGCGCAGAAAGCACCATAATCACCCAATCCTTTTACTACGACCATCTGGTTTTTACCCTTCAGTTCAGGAAGTGCAATTTTCAAGGCGTGCATGGCCGGATGGTTCTTCATATTTACCAGTGCGGCAGCTGCAAATTCAACCAGCTGAGGATCTGACAAATACTTACTTACCGATTCAACAGCCTCCTCTTTCGCAAAAAACTTCAGATGATAGAGGAAGAAAGATTTAACTTCAGTATCTGCGGCTTTATCCAATGCTTTTACAAAGGCCATGGAAACCATTTTGCGGTCGGCCTCGTGATTACCGTCGCCCAGCACCAAAGCCAGGGCGTTCAGTGCGAAACGGGCATTGGTGTCGTCACCAGTACCGGCTGGAACAATCAATTTTGTGAATTCAGCAATTCCCGGCTCACCCAGCCCAATCATGGTAAGAACGACTTTATCGCGCTGAACCAGATCCTTTGCCGGCATCTGAGCAAGAATATCAGCCACCTTGGTTGATAGCAGCCTTACATCCTGCGCATGCGCAGAGAAGCCGATCAGCACTGAGGCTAATACGGTAAAAATTATATTCTTAAGTGTTTTCATTTTATTTTATTTTCAATGGCCATAGACAAGTGACGAGTGACAAGTTACGAGTGACGCAATTGCATTCTTCAATTAACATATTAGCACATTATCAAATTATCATATTATTATAGGGTCCAGGGTGAACGCATCGGTTGATTAATCATCCTGTTAGCTCCTTCATCATCAATAAACACCTGCTTAACAGGGTCATACTTCAGCGAACGACCCAGTCTGACGGCAACGATCCCCATATTGACGATGGTAGCCGAGCGGTGTCCGTTCATTTCGTTCAGTGCAAATTTTGTCCGTGTTTTAACTGAATCGCTGAAAGTCATGATTTGTGGTTCAGGATCGGGCAAAGTTTCTATAAAACTCTGTAAATTAGGAATATCTGATTTGAATCCTTTATAGATCTTACCCAGCGGACCTTCAATATAAGCTGCATTTTTATCGCGGTTCTCACCATCGAGGATGATCTTGCATCCATCAGCATAGGTGTATTCGATTCTTCTCCAGGAGCCGCAGGCATCGGGATGCTGCTCGGGGGCATCAACTTCCACCAAAACCGGACTGGTATCGTCCTTGCCCAGCATATACTGAACCGGGTCCAGGTAGTGCTGACCCATATCGCCCAAACCGCCGCCATCATAATCCCAGTATCCGCGGAAAACTGAATGAACGCGCTCGGGGTTGTAGGGTTTGTAAGGGGCCGGTCCCAACCACATGTCATAATCCAGCTCCTCGGGAACCGGCATCGGCTTGAGGTTGGTTTTACCACTCCAGTAGAATTTCCAGTCGTAACCGGTGATCCCACTCACGGTTACTTTCAATGGCCATCCCAGGATACCGCTGTCGATAACCTTTTTCAGCGGCTTGACATCAGTGCCCAAACCGTAAAATGTATCCTTGAAGCGGAACCAGGTATTCAACCGGAACATCTTTCCGTGGCGATTTACCGCCTCAACCACCTTGATACCTTCACCAATCGTGCGGGTCATCGGCTTTTCACACCAGATATCCTTACCGGCTTCGGCAGCGGCAATTGCCATCAGCGCATGCCAGTGAGGCGGGGTGGCAATATGTACCACATCGATATCGGGCCTGGCCAGCAGTTCCCGAAAATCATGATAACCCTGCACACCGGTTCCGGCCTGCTTGATGGCCTCTTCCATATGTTTGCGGTCCACATCGCAAACCGCGAGCAGCCTGCCTTCATAATCAATATGTCCGCGGCCCATGCCGCCAACTCCGATAATTCCTTTGGTCAGCTGATCACTTGGGGCAGTATAACCTTGTCCGCCAAGCACATGACGAGGAACAATCGTGAAAGCTGCAGCTCCTGCCAACCCTGCTTTCAGGAACTTCCTCCGATCGAATGTCTGTCTGTCTTTCATCTCAGAAATATTTATTTTACAGTTCTGGTTTAGTTCCACAAGGTAAAATTTTCTGCGGGTGCAGACAATGATAAACGGCAAATTCTGGAACGCAGGCTATTTTCTATATTTGCTTCTGATACCGACATAGCTAAACCCAAGAAAATGAAAAGAAGATTTACTCCATTCACTTTACTTTTACTGGTAACCATTTTTATATCAGGGGCTCTCAATGCCCAGGATACCACCCGGATAGTATCCCATGACCAAATTAAAATGGTTACAGATCCTTCAAAAGGTGTTAACAGTTACCCGGCAATCGTGAATTTTCCCAACCCTGATGCCCGGTTCAGAAAAGTCAATCTCCTGGTGACTTTTCAGTGCCCTGATGGCATGCAATGCGGTGAATGGGATTATATCGATTATATCAACCTGAAAACCACGGATGCTGCTACCGGCAAGGACGTCAATTATGAGATCGCCAGGCTGATCACTCCTTATGGACGGTTTTTCGGGACCAAATGGTCGTTCACCTTTAAGGCAGATATCAGTGAATTTGCCTCCATGCTGCGAAATCAGGCCACCATTGAATATGTTCATTCCGGATATGAATCCAACACCACCTGTGGATGGAAAATCACCGTGAATTTTGATTTTATCAGCGGACCGCCGGTTGCCGGCATTCTCAGTGTGATACCCATGTGGAATGGAAGCTTTCCGTATGGCGATACCACCAATGATATCGAAAAATATCTGGATGCCAGGAAGATAACTGCATCGGAAAAGACCGGCCTCCTGCGTCTGCGAATCATCCAGACCGGCCATGGAATGGACGAAACTGAAAATTGTGCCGAATTTTGTTCAAAATACAGGGATGTTATTTTCGACGATCAGATTATCGAACACCGCGATATCTGGAGTGAATGCGCCACCAACCCGGTCTATCCGCAGGCCGGAACCTGGATTTACGATCGTGCCAACTGGTGCCCGGGATGCATGGTGAACCCCGAAAACTTTAATTTCTTCGTGAAACCCGGCTCCACCCACATAATCAATGTGGACATGCAGCCTTATAAGGCGACAAAAGGCAAACCCTCGGCCAACTATGTATTTTCATCTTTCCTGGTAATGCTTGAAAAGCCCCGTGCGGCGAACGACGCGGCTATCGAGGCCATAATTGCACCCTCCACCGACGAGAATTTTTCGAGGATGAACCCGGTGGGATACCAGCCCCGTATCCTCATCAAAAATAATGGCACCGAAAACCTTAAATCCCTTAAGGTTGAATACGGACCGGCTGGTCAGAAACCACTGGCATACACCTGGACCGGTAATCTCGAATTCGGAAAGATCATTGAAATCACTCTTCCGGGTACCCTGCAAACCACAAAATCGCAGGATCTTTTTCTGGTAACCATCAGCAAGCCAAACAACCGGAACGACGAATATTCAGGTGACAACAAAATGACCTCCATCATGGTGGCACCTCCTGTATATCCGGAAAAATTCATCGTGGTATGTAAAACCAACAAGGATACTGCCCAAACGGCCTGGAAAATCACCGATGCTACAGGAAAGATCTGGTTCCAGAAAAAAGAAGCTGAGTTTAATGTTAACACGGAATACCGCGATACTATTGAGTTACCCGAAGGCCAATATGAACTGCTCGTGACTGATAAGGAGGGCGACGGACTGGAATTCTGGGCGAATGCACGCGGTGGAATGGGATATATAAAGCTCGTGAGCGACGGGAAGCTCATCAGGACTTTCAGCAGCGATTTCGGCAATGAAATCCGCCAGTCTTTTACTGTTGACAGTAAGAAAATACTGACACCATTTCAGGATGCCATGGTTTTGGTTTATCCGCACCGACCCACCCAGAATACCACCCTGATGCTCTTCTTCAATGAGCCTCAAACAGTTAAATCAAGGCTTACCACCGCCGACGGCAAACTGCTCCAGGAGATGAACTGGTACGAAGTGCATGAAAGCAATTTCCTGATCGACCTCTCTAATTATCCTGACGGCATATACATGCTGGAACTGAAGTACGGCGACAAAACGGAATCTATCAGGCTGAAAAAGGCAGGAAGAAGGTAAAATGAAGTTAGAGATTCGAATCTCAAAATTCTTACTTCTCATCATCCTTCCGATGATCTCCCTTTTCAGTATCGCACAGTCCCCCACCCTGAAAATCGGCCTGCTTGCCGATATCCAATACTGCGACTGCGAAATGTCTGGCTCCAGGCATTACAGGCTGAGTCTGGAAAAAACGGAAGCAGCAGTGACCACCTTGTTGAAAGAAAAGGTTGATTTTACGGTGGTATTGGGCGATATGATCGACCGGGATATAAACAGTTTTGGTCCGGTTTGGAGCCGGCTTGAACCATTAAACCCGGATGTGATGCTGGTTCCCGGGAATCACGACTGTGCCCTGGGCGAAGGAAAAGAAGCCGATGATGCGCGAAAAGATTTAAGGAACCGGAGTCCGGAGGTCAGGATGGCCGGAAATATCAGGATGTTGTTTCTAAACGGCACGATGAACAGTATTGAAGCCTGGCCGGATGGCAGCCGGCAGCAGGCAGAGGGACTGGCCACATTCAATAAACTGAAGGCAGCCGGAGTACCGAATGCCCAGGAGTGGAACGGAGGATTAGGCGACCGGCAGCTCAGATGGATCCGGAACCAGGTAAACCGGGCTAACCGGCACCATCAATCCCTGATCCTGTTCTGCCATTTACCCGCATTGCCGGGCGATGTTCACAGCCTGTGGGACACCCCGGAGCTGCTTGAAATACTTCAGCAATCAGAAAAATCCGTTCTCTACCTGTGCGGTCATAAACATTCCGGCGGCGATGATCTGATCGGCAACTGCAGGACAATCAACCTAAAAGGAATGGTTGAAGGAACCGGCAATTCCTTCGGGGTGCTGGAAATTTATGGAGATCAGTGGGTCATAAAAGGATACGGGAGCCAACCTGAGGTTAAAGGTATTTTTTGAGATAAGAAGCTCTCTGTGGTTCTCTTCGCACCTTTGGGGTTCTCTGTGTCAGGACAAGTTGAAATGTACCGAAACTTAGTACATTTGTAAAAAACAGTCAGATGGAACTATCGGTCAATAAATTCAGGTCGAACCTGAAGGTTTTCGTCGACAAGGCGATCAACGAACATATGGTGATCCGGGTAAAACGGCGCGCCGGCAAGGATTTTATCGTGATCAGCGCGGAGGACTGGGACCGGGAGCAAGAAACTCTGTATATTCTGCGCAATAAGGAATTAATGGGCCAGGTAGCCGAATCCCTGGGAACATATACGAAAAATAATGGTTATCAGCCAACCGGGGAACAGCTCGATGAGATCAATCGTATTTGAGGGGAATACCTGGGCAGTTTACGAAGAACTCCGAAAAAAGGACCAGGCATTACACCGAAACCTTTGCCATATCCTGAAAGAAATGCAGAGGGGCAACCCGGCTGAGGGGCTGGGCAAGCCAGAACAACTGAAGTATGAACTGAGCGGATTCTGGTCGCGCCGCTTATCGCAATATGACCGGTTGATCTACCGGTTTGACGACCATTCGATCCATATTTTTGCTATCGGTGGACATTATCATGACAGGACTTAAATTGGGTTGAGGGCCACTCATCGGTATCAATGAACACTTTTGTCATGGGACAGGTGTTTTCTGGTTATTGCATTGCCCATCTCCTTTTTATAGTCAAAATCCTCAGGCAGCATAAAGGTTCCGCGCAATGAATCAACTCTCGGAGATAGTTTTCCCGTATGAGCAGATTGGTTTTCACTGATCATTTTAAGATACGATTCAACCAGATCTGAGAGACTTCGACCCCGGCTTTGCGGCTCCTTTTGGAATTTCCTCCTTCCAAACCCTGTGCCGGTTATTTTGTTACACAGAGGACCCCAGAGATACGATGAGAAACACATAGAAGAAATTATTGCTCACATTTGATAAATACCTGAATCTCGTCCCCCGGAATCCGGCATTCTAAATTCGAATCTCCTCTTTTTCACTTTAAAACCCTTTCCCCAAATACTAACCCACCCCCGCCAACCACTCATTCCCTGCCAATCCCAAACCTGACACCACTATCTTTAACCTGCCAAATAAAAGGCGGATATGATGAAAAAGATTTCGGTTGTCGGTTGTCAGTTGTCAGTTGTCGGTTGTCGGGGACTTGGGGTATGGGTCATGATTTTGCTTGGTGGTTTGCTTAATGAGAATCACGGGCAGCAGCTGAGATACTCCTTTAAACAAGGAGAGATTCTTGACTATGAACTGGTTGAAGAAAGGGTGGAGGGAAATGGCCATTTCTCACGAAACTTTAAACAAACCTGGAAATACCAGTTCTCGGTGGATCAGGCCGGAAACAATGCCTACCGGATGACCATGAAATTAAAAAGCAATTTCACAAATGAACTTATTACTCAGGATAACAGAATTTTAAGATCAAATTACAGCTCATCCTTTGAGCAGCAATTCGGAGCCATGTCCAACCTGGACAATATTGAAATAAACAACCCTATTTCTTTTGTACTGGACTCAATGGGAAACATACTGGAGATGAACAAACTGGATCTCCTCATGAATGCTATCGTTGATGAAGCGGCAAAATCACCTGAAATAAAGGGGCAGTTAAATTTCGCCCGAATAAAGATCCGGTACAGCCCGGATTATTATAAATGGATCATCCATGAATTTTTCCCTGCCTTACCCGGATCCTATCAGGATACTATTGACATCCGGTCGGATAACCGGATACTGGCCCGGGTCAATAACTGGAGTGCTGAAGCGGCATACTCCGATACCCTTCCACAGATTTACTTAAAAAGGGCCCATTTTTTTACTCCCTCGGATACCTCCTATTCCTTCATGAAAGTCGGCAGGGAAAATCAATTATCAATCACCTGGCCAAAAAATAGTGGACACCCTGTAAATATAAATTATGACGGTTTTCTGCCTGAAAGTTTTATCAATCATGGGGTCTTGCTGAATGGATCATTCCTCCTGGGCTATTTCAATTTAAGCGAAATCAGGCACATTAATATAACAAATTCCAATTCCTCAATAAATCAAAATAATTCAGTAAAAATATCTGGGGCCCTCACTAATTTCAAAGATCTGGAGTTTACCGCAGTATTGCCCGGAAATGAAATAACCAAAAGGAAACTGCCCGTTGACGTGTCGGAAGAGGGCAGTTTTTCCATAACCTTTGATCCGAAAATGCCGGCCGGATTTGTCGAACTGCACTACAACCAAACCCATGAATACCAATGGTTTTCGCCGATGAGCCCTAAGCAGATCAGGATGTTTGTAAAACCCGGCGACTCCATTCACTTTACAGCCGATTTAAAAGATTCCACCAAACTTGCTTTCAGCGGCCCATCTGCAGCAGATCAACTTTTTCTGAATTCCCTGTCAAAGGAGTTAAGTCCGCGCAATTTCCAACTCTGCATAAATACAACCCTCGAAAACAGCAAGCGGCTGGTACAGCAAAAAAACCGGATCAGTCAGGATTTATACACCTGTTTGGAAACCGAAAACAAGTATTCACTCTTGTCTTACCAGATCAGCGGGATCAAACTAAGCAGGTATACCGGTACTTTTCTGAATGAAATTGACAGCCTGAGCAGGTTTGTAAAATATCTCGGCTTTGCTAATGGGTACCAATCTGATGCATACAAAGAATTTCTTTGCGATTACGTCCAAACAAATTATGAAATTTCAGCAACAGGCAAGATGCAGGCATTCACAGGATCAGCTTCTTTTGAATTGGCTTCGGCAATTCTGAGTGGATGGGATTTATACTGGTACCTGGCATTGTTAACAGAAAGTGACCTGAAGGATTTTCCAATTTCCAATTCAGATGAATATTACAAAAGGTACTCCGAAATGTATCCGGGAACCGATTACCAAACCCAATTGTTCAATTTACGGCAGGCCAATGCAAAGTTTAAAATCGGCAATACCCTACCCTCCCTGAATTTTGAAGATCTGTCAGGCAAGATCCATTCAACCGGCGATTTTAAGGGAGAATACTGGGCTATCGTAAATCTGGACAAATCACTGGGGATGAATGATTTTCTCCTGAGGATGGCAGATACCATCCAGTATTTATTTGCCGGCAAAATCAAATTCGTTGTTTGTTCACCAAATTCCACACCACAAGAACTGATGGAGTACGAATCCAGGATCAGGGGGAATAAAGTGATCATTCTGCCGAATTCCGCAAGCAACAAGGCCATTCTGGACTATCTGAAGGATCTGCCAAAAATGCTGATCGGTATTGATGGAGAAGGCCGGATCGCAAGTTATGACCAATATGGAATGTCGCAATTGGAATGTTTGCTCTCCTGGCCGGTTTCAACTCCACCGTCGAAAACCATCAACTTCAAAGTTTTCTGGTACTCAATGGGCGGTGCCTTTATTCTCACCATTCTGATCGTTCTCCTTCTTCGCTTCCGCTCGAAACGAATGGAATCCCGGCTCATTCTCAAACGCAAAATGGCTCAACTCGAGGTAGATGCCGTGCGCTCCCGCATGAATCCGCATTTCCTGTTCAATGCCCTGAGCTCCATCCAGAATCTCATTAATAAGAAGCAGATTGAAGAAGCTAACCTGTTCCTGGCAAGGTTCGGCGAGCTGGTGCGAACCATCCTGAGCCAATCCTCGAAACCGGCGATCGGATTGAATGAGGAGATTGACATGATCCGGAATTACTTGCAACTCGAACAGTTACGATTTCCGTTTCTTTTTGATATTCAGATAGATCCCATACTCGACATCTTTGCGATAGAAGTTCCTCCACTGCTGATACAGCCACATGTGGAAAATGCCGTGATGCACGGGATATCCGGATTGGACAAGGACGGACGGATTACTGTCACTTTCCGGGCTGAACAGAACCACCTGATCTGCGAGGTACATGACAACGGACCTGGTTATCATCCGGAAATAAAAACCGGGAATGGTGGTCTCGGACAAGGCTGGCAACTCACCCGTCAGCGCATTCAGCTGATGAAGGAGCAATACGGAGAGGATGTTTCGGTGGAAGTATCAGATAGTCGGGATTCTTCGGGGACAACCGTTATCTTTAGGCTGCCGATGCAAAAAACCAGCCTGTGAAAATCCGCGCACTGATTGTTGATGATGAAACCGCAAACCGGGAAAACCTTGCCGGTCTGCTGAACCGTTATTGTCCTCAGGTTCTGGTGATTGGTGAAGCCTCTACCAACGATGAAGCGCTCAATCAGATCAATACACTGAATCCGGATCTGGTTTTTCTCGATGTGCGAATGCCGGGCGGCGATATTTTCTCCATGCTCGAGCAACTGGAAAATATCAGGTTCGGGATCATTTTCGTAACTGCATACGATGAATATGCCTTCCGCGCTTTTCAGTTCAATGCCCTCGACTATCTGCTAAAACCGGTGGATATATTCAAACTCATCGACAGCGTAAACCGGGCAACGGATGCAATCAACCTGAAAGAAGAAAATTTGCGGCTGAAGAATCTGGTCGACAATCAGAAACTTCATGAGCAGGACAAGCGATTAGCTCTGCCCCAGGACGATAAGATCGATTTTATCCCCATCCGGCAGATCATACGCTGTCAGGCCGAATCCAACTACACCCGCTTCATCCTCGAAAACCGCCGCGAGATTCTGGTTTCGCACACTCTCAAAGACTTTGAAGCCGCCCTGGAATCATGCGGGTTTATACGAACGCACCAGTCGCATCTGGTGAATCTCAATCATATACAGTCGCTGGTTAAGCGTGATGGAGGGTATCTGAAGATGACCGACGGATCCAGCGTGCCGATTTCGCGGTCAAGAAAAGAAGAACTGACGAGGAGAATGAAGTAACCGGAAGCCCGTCAGATCCCGGTAGTGATCCGCTGGACGAACTTTATCTGATTGAAAAATTCCTTTCCGATCACACGCGCCACCGTATAAGCAGGTATGGCGATCAGCATGCCCATTACCCCGCCGATTGTGGCGGCAATGAGTATAACCAGAAAAATCTCCAATGGATGAGCCTTAACTGACCGCGAAAATATCTGGGGCTGAAAAATTACGTTGTCAATAATCTTGGTGGTTTCCATCACAATCAGAATATAAATTATTCTGGGAACCAGCTCAGTTGCCACGTCCATGGGCATGCTCACCGCAGTCCCGATGGCTACGGCCATCAAACTGCCAATGAACGGGCCCACATAAGGGATCACGTTCAGAACGCCGGCAATAAGTGCGATGGTTACGGCATGACTGAATTGCAGCCCCACAATCATCAGTCCGGTTGCGATCAGTATCATCACACAGGTTGATTGCAGGAGCACCCCGATAAAATATCTTTTCAGCAGTTCACTGATGGAATTGATGGCATGACGGATACTGGGTTCCTTATCTTCAGGGAAAAACATAACCACCCCATCCTCAAACAGATGGGATTCTTTCATAAAGTAGTAGGTAATGAAGGAAACCGATAAAACAGTTATGAAAATATTTCCGACCAAACTGGCGAAATCAGAAAGCATCTCCGAAAGTTTAACAAATCCCATAGCCGACCGGAATGAATTGGTAGCCCATGCCTGAAGGGAAAATCCCTCCTCCGCCAGTCCAAATTCATTCATAAATTTCTCAATCCTGGCAATAGGTTTTCCAAGATCTGCCAGGATACTGCTGATGTCGATATTCGAAAAATACCTGAATTCATTGGCCAGAAGCGGGATAAAAGTGAAGAAGAAGAGCAGAACGAGCGCCCAGAAAAGAATCAGAACGGTAAAAGAACATAATGCACGAGGAAGATGCCATTTACGGATATGGATTTTCTGCAGCAGGTTAACGAGTGGTTCTCCGATCATGGAGATGACGAAGGAAATCAAAATAAACACTACCATACTGGAAAAGAACCAGATAGCCAATCCTGCCAACAGGGCGGTAACGCCCAGAATGATAATCCGCTGGGTATTGGTTATATTCGGTCGGGGTGTCATAATGTAAAAATAGGAAAAATCCGGCTATCCGCCACGCACCATCGGGTAGATCAGCAGTTCGGCAATCAGGTATGCTGCCAGTAAGATCGCGGACCACGAAAAATGTTTACGGATGTCGGTGTATTCCCGGGCCGGAATGCCCATCACCACGCGGGTATAGGTCATCAAAAAGGCCCGTTCAAAGTAGTATGCGATTACCGTTGCGAGGGCTACCCCCCTGATTCCCCATATCTGCACCAGCATAATGCTGAGCCCGACATTCAGGATCAGCTCGAGCAGGGATGCGGTCATCAGGATGCGGGTTTTTTGCAAGGCAATCAGGATAGTTTGAGGAAAGAGGAGCCGGCTGGTTATCAACAGGAGAAAAAGGTTAAACACCCCGGCGCTTTCCAGGAAATTCCGTCCGTAAACAGCAGGAAACAGCAGGTATGCAATTAGAACCAGAAAGATCGATAGCGGAAACATCCACGAAGCCATGCTGCTGCTGCGTTCGCGAAGCAGTTTCATTCCGGCCGCCGGACCGTCGCGGGTGATTGAAGGCACCATGGCGTTGCTGAGTGCATGAGCCAGCAGTGCCACTAATGGCAGCTCGCGCGCTCCGTAACGGAATATGGCAAACATTCCCGGATCATCAAATTTTGCCGAAATGATGAATCCATTGACATATTGGGCCGATCCGCTGAGTAAAACACTCAGGATGATTGGTGTACCCAATACCAGATGTTGTTTCCAGAAGGGAAGGGAAATGGTGAAATCGCCATTTCTGATCAGAATAGCTATAATCCAGATCATTCTTAATCCACCCGCAGCAATCATTCCCCATATGGCTCCGGTAACACCATAGCCAATGATCACAGGGATTCCCACCAACAGGATCTGGAGGGTAAACGCCACGATACCGTAAGCAACCAGCTTTTTTGTTTGTCGGGTAATTACGTACCAGTATTCCACCAAAGTTGAAGGGGCGAACATAACCAGGTACAGAACAACCAGCCAAACGATTTCGCGGGGCAATTCCTGTCCGAGCAGCCGCTCCAATATGGGGCTCCCAAGCAAAAGTGCAGCCGCCGCCGCCACTGAAAAAACCAGCAGCAACACAAACGCATTAAAAAAAGTTCCCGTAGGGACGCATATATGCGTCCGCCCTGCCATACCCGTCCCTCCTGCCATATCCGCCCCACCGGATCCGGACCCCGCCGCCAAGGGCAGTAATGCCTGAATCAGTCCGGTTACCCAGAAGTAACTGACAACGCCCGCAAAAAAGAGGAATGCTTCGAAAATACCAACCTGGTCGGGTAAAAGCCCCGCCCTTGGAAGTATTATGCTGATCAGGAAAACCGAACCGTACCGGAAGAGCTGGAAGAACTGCAGTCCGGAGAGAGTGTCATTTGGCAGTATTTTGCGCCAATGGATCGGCAAGTCATTCTATATTTAAGGGATCTTTAATCTTCTGTTTCATCAACGCCAGGTCGAGTACATCCTGGATCGTTCTCACATAACGGAAAGTTAAGCCCTTTAAGTATTTAGCTTTGATCTGTTCGATATCATTACGGTTCTCTTCAGCCAGGATAATCTCCTTGATCGATGCCCGTTTGGCTGCAAGGATTTTTTCCTTCACCCCTCCAACCGGAATTACCCTGCCGCGAAGCGTGATTTCACCGGTCATGGCGAGATTTGGCTTAACCCTGCGCTGGGTGAATGCCGATGCGAGGGAAGTAACCATGGTGACTCCGGCCGATGGCCCGTCTTTGGGGATAGCCCCTTCAGGAACATGTATATGCACATTCCATTTATCGAAAACACCTTCAGGAATATTGAATTTGGTGGCGTGTGCCTTCAGATATTCCAAAGCCAGGATGGCTGATTCTTTCATTACCTCACCCAGGTTTCCGGTAAGGGTAAGATTTCCCTTTCCTTTGCTGAGGCTGGTTTCAACATATAATATCTGTCCGCCGGTTTCCGTCCAGGCCAGACCGGTAACCACACCGGCAAATTCATTACCCTGATATTCATCCTTCAGCACTTCGGGATACCCCAGATATTCCTTCATGGAGGCTTTGGCAACCTCAGCGGGAAGATCTTCGCCCATGGCCACTTTTTTCGTCAGCTGGCGAACCACTTTGGCAATTTTTTTATCCAGGCTCCTTACCCCCGATTCCCGGGTATGGTTCTCGATGATATACTCGAGAGTATCTTTCGGGAACACAAAACGATCGGCTGGCAACCCATGATCAATCAATTGCTTGGTAACCAGATGTTTTGTGGCGATCTCAACCTTCTCTTCCACCACATAACCTGATATTTCAATCATTTCCATACGGTCACGCAGGGCAGGACTGATGGTTGACGGGTTATTGGCAGTGGCGATAAACAAGACCTTTGAAAGGTCATATTCCATCTCCAGGAAATTATCGTAGAAGGTGCTGTTCTGTTCGGGATCGAGCAATTCAAGAAGGGCTGAAGCCGGATCGCCCCGGAAATCATTCCCTACCTTATCGATTTCGTCCAGTACAAAAACAGGATTGGAGGTACCTGCACGACGTATATAATGAATAATACGGCCAGGCATGGCGCCGATATATGTTTTCCGGTGACCCCGGATTTCAGATTCATCTTTGAGTCCGCCGAGCGACATTCTCACATATTTTCTTTTGAGAGCTCGGGCGACTGACTTGCCGAGTGAGGTTTTACCCACTCCGGGAGGGCCGTAAAGACAGAGGATCGGAGCCTTCATATCGCCCTTCAGTTTCAGGATGGCCAGATGTTCCAGGATTCGTTCCTTCACCTGATCCAGACCAGAATGGTCCTGATTGAGAATTTTCTTGGCTCTGCGAAGGTCGAAATTATCAGGTGAAACCTCGTTCCAGGGCAGGTCGAGCATCACTTCCAGATAGTTCAGCTGTACCGAATATTCTGCCGAGGCAGGGTTGATCCGCTCCAGTTTTTCAATATCGCGGGCGAATGCTTTTGCCACCTCAGGCGACCAGTTTTTGGTTTCAGCACGTTGACGAATCTCTTCAACTTCCTGTTCGAAGGGACTTCCGCCAAGTTCATCCTGAATGGTTTTCATCTGCTGATTAAGCAGATATTCACGCTGTTGCTGATCGATTTCCAACTTAACCTTGCTCTGGATATCCTTCTTGAGTTTCTGTTTCTGGAATTCCAGGGAAAGATGTTCGAGCAACCGTACGGCACGGTCGCGGATATTATCGATTTCGAGTAATTCCTGTTTCTCGGACATGCCGAGGTCGGAGTTTGAACACAGATAGTTCACCAGGAATCCGGCGCCTTCAATATTCTTGATGGCAAAACTGGCTTCCTGCGGAACATTCGATGAATATTGTACAATCTTAAGGGCCAAATCTTTGATGGTCCCGATGATCGCTTCAAATTCCTGTGGTTCCTCGCTGGGCTTGATATCCAGCAGCGGGGTAACCCGTCCCTTCAGGTACGGTTCCTTGCCGGTGATCTCATCGAGGTGAAAACGGCGCTTGCCATGAATGATAACTGATGTTGTATCATCCGGCATGTTGAGTATCTTAACGATAGATGCCATGGTACCCACCCTGTTCAGGTCGGTTACTTCAGGATCTTCGATGGTGGTATCCTTTTGAGCGACAACACCGATGGATGTACTGTTTTTATAAGCTTCTTTTACCAGCCGGATGGATTTCTCACGGCCAACGGTGATGGGAATAACCACCCCCGGGAATAGAACAGTATTACGCAATGCCAGTATTGGCAGCGTTTCCGGAATTTCGACCGCACTCAGCTCCTCCTCATTGCCATCTGACAATAGGGGTACAAAGTCGTTGTCATCATCTCCGAAATCAAAAAATAAGTTGTTTCCCAATTTGATTCCCACTGATTAAAGCAAAAAAAAGCCCCGTGCCGGGGCTTTGGGTTTATATCGTCAGAATTACTTCTGCGCCTTCTTTTCAAGATGCTTTCCAAAGCGGCGGTTGAATTTATCAACGCGGCCTGCCATATCAAGCAGCTTCACCTTACCGGTAAAGAAGGGGTGTGAAGTATTCGAAATTTCAATTTTGACCAACGGATATTCAACTCCGTCAAGTTCAATCTTTTCGCGGGTAGCAACCGTGGAACGTGTTATAAAGGTATACTCGTTGGAGAGGTCTTTAAAGACCACCATTCTGTAATTCTTCGGATGAATTTCTTTTTTCATTTCATCATTCTTTAGGGGACGCAAAGATAGGGACTTTTTCCTCTTTATCAAATATCAAGACTAAATTATTCATCTTTTTTCATGATATCTTTCCGCAACGAGCTATTACCTCCCTCATTGGTAAATCTTTCAAACGGAACCGAAGGATCAATCATGTACCTAAAGGTAATATGTTTTTTCATGGGAACCGCACCAATCTGCTCATATACTTTCCTCATTCTGGGATTGTAATCTCCCACCCACGACAGCTCAATTTCAGTATACCAGCTTTTGTTTTTCGTTGCCAGCGCAAACTGCAGGAACAGGGCGGCAATCACGCCCGAATTCTGATACTCCGGTATCACCCCGGCCAGCAAAACGCGGTTACGGGTAATGGTTTTCCCATTTTTTAACATCATGAATTTTAACCCCTTCCAGAGATTGAGCCTTCCGTTGAAATGTGCAAGCACCTGATTAACATCAGGAAAGGCAACCACAACCCCAACCGGCTTTCCATCTTTATAGGCAAACCAGATGAACTCTTCAACCAAAATGGGCTTGGCACTCTCAAAGATACCATCCAGATCCTCGTCGGTGAACGGTGTGAAATCTTCCAGGTAATCCGACCAGGTAAGGTTCACTACTTCAACCAGATCATGGATATATCTCTTCGGATTTTTCTTTTCGAAGTGTCTGAACTCATAACCCGGACGTGAAGCCAGATATTTTGAAAAGGTTACCATCCGTTCCGGCCAGGGCTGGTTGATATCGAAATGATAGGAGAGCTGCTGGAAATATTCCTTAAAGCCATATCCCTCAAACAGTTTCTGATAGTAGGGCTTATTATAGGGCATTCCGTAACCCTGCTTCATAAATCCTTCGGTTAATACCCCCCAATACGAAAAATTTTCCCCGAAGTTTATGCTGCCGTCCATGGCAACCGCACCCCTTTCGCGGAGCCAGTTCCTTGCAGCATTAAAAAGTTCACCAGCCGCCCGGGTTTCATTAATGCATTCAAAAAAGCCCATTCCGCCGGCAGGAACCGCTGCCTTTCTGGTTTTATGATAATTAATGAAGGCTGCCACACGACCGGCGGGTTGACCTGAATCGTCCAGCAAGACCCACCTGATCGCCTCGCCATCAGCGAAGAGCATATTCTTCGCGGGGTTGAAAATATTCTCCACCTCCATATCCAGTGGCGCAATCCAATTGGGATCATCCTTATATAATATCCGGCCAACATCATGGAATGTGCGGAAATTCTGAGGGGTAATCTCAATCAACTTCATGGTAGTGTAGTGTTAAAGCGGTTAGTCCCGGCTGTTTATCCTTGCTAAAAGTCGCAAAATTTCGAGATACAACCAAACCAGCGTTACCATCAGTGCAAATGCAGAATACCACTCCATGAATTTGGGCAGATGATTTTCCGCCCCTCTTTCGATCAGATCAAAATCGAGCACCAGGTTCAGCGCCGCAACTCCGCAAATCACCACTCCTATAACAATGCCAAGTGTTCCGCCGCTGTGCATCATCGGAAAATTGACCCCGAATAGTCCCAGTATAAAACTCACCAGGTACATCAGGGCGATCCCTCCGGTGGCAGCAAAAACTCCCATCCTGAACTTTTCCGTTACTTTAATAACTCCCGTTTTGTATAAAAACAGCATGGAAAAAAGTGTAAGAAACGTCAATCCGGCAGCCTGGATAACAATTCCCTTCATTTTATATTCAAAAAATGCCGAGATCGCACCCAGAAACAAGCCTTCCAGAACAGCATAAACCGGAGCGGCCCATGGTGAGGCAACCGGACGGAACATGATGACCAGTGAAAGAATAAAACCGCCGATGCCGCCAACCAGCATGTAGGTGATCAAAGCCGGCGGCATGGTTTCGGGATTCGGATTACTGAAAAATATCCGCCAGGTATAGGTAGCGCCCAAAACCACCAGCAGGGTCATGAGGAACGATTTGTTTACCGTACCCTTTAAGGTCATCACGGTATCATCGGTAACATCGGTGAAAGTTTGCTCGTAAATCTTCTTGCTAAAGGCAGGATTTGAGGTTCGTGCTAACATATGTCTAAATTTTTGCGTCAAAAATAGCATTATCAGCTAAAATTTTCGGGAAAACATATACATTTGTCGGCTCAAACGGTGGGAGTAGTTCAGTTGGTTAGAACGTTGGATTGTGGTTCCAAAGGTCGGGGGTTCGAATCCCCTCTTCCACCCCAGACGAATCCCTGCCCTAAAGGCGGGGATTTTTTTATAGTATGAAGAGAATCTGGGTATACGGCGGGATTACGCTGGCAATGTTGTTCTGGTCGCTCTCCTTTGTCGGTTATAAAGTTGCCTATGAGTACTTTGAGCCGATGGCCCTGATCTTTTGCCGGATGGTAATTTCGGCCATCTTCCTTACCCTGGTCATCAAAATTTCCCGCAGGGCTCAAAAAATCGACCGTAAAGATTACAGTCAGTTCCTTCTGATGGCCGTGTTTGAACCCCTGCTCTACTTCCTTGGCGAAAGCTATGGAATGAAACTCGTTACCCCAACCACCGGGGCGGTCATTGTATCCACCATCCCCCTTCTGGCGCCGGTGGCAGCCTGGCTGATCTTCCGTGAAAAGATCAGCTGGATAAAAATTGCCGGCATCGCGGTAAGCTTCACCGGGGTTTTACTGGTATTGCTGGGGAAAGATCTTAAACTGGTTGCCTCGCCCAAGGGGGTTGCCCTGATGATGGTTGCGGTACTTTCAGCCGTCAGCTACAGCCTGATCATCGCCAAACTGGCAATGAAATACAAGCCACTTACCATTGTTCAGATACAAAGCATATTAGGGGCCTCACTTTTCCTCCCGATATTCCTGTTTACCGATTTAAAGGAAACAATGCATATCCAGCTCTCCTGGGAAGTAGTCCTTCCATTGCTTTTCCTCGCAATCTTTCCCTCTTCCCTCTCCTTCATATTCTTTACGGCTGCAGTCCGGGAAATCGGGATCACCCGCGCCAATGTCTTTACTAACTTCATCCCGGTGTTTACCGCCCTTTTTTCATTCTTTATCTGGAATGAAACTTTTACCGGCACCAAACTGATCGGGATTCCGGTTGTACTTACCGGACTGATGCTCGCACAGCTGACTCTGAAAAAAAAGAGTCTGCCGGAGCTTTAGAGATACCAAGTACCTCTTTTTTTCCGTTAGCCATTTAAATTTGCTATTTTTCCGAACCATGAAAAGGCTGATCCTCATATTTACCCTGGCTATTGTATTGGTTATCCCATCAATGGTTTACGCGCAAATCGGCGGAACATCCGTGTATCAGCTGCTGAACCTTCCCCCTTCGGCACGTTCTGCAGCCCTGGGTGGTTGGGTTCCGGGCGCCTGGGATGATGATCCTTCGCTGGCCTACCATAATCCCGCTCTGGCCAATCCCCGCATGAACAACCAGTTAAGCCTCAATTATTCAAATTATCTGGCGGATATCCGGTATGGTTATCTGGCTTATTCTCATGATCTGGGGAAATGGGGAACGCCGGTTATCGGATTGCAGTATATTAACTACGGCACCTTTATTGAAGCCAATGAATTCGGAGATATTCTCGGCAATTTCTCAGCTGCTGAGTATACACTGAACCTGAGTTATGCCTATACCCTCGACAGCCTTCTTTCAATCGGGGTAACCGTGAGGCCAATATATTCAGTATTGGAAAGATATACCTCATTCGGACTGGGTGCCGATTTCGGGATTCATTATCATTCCGCCAATAATCAGTTTGCCTTTACCCTGGTTGCCCGCAATCTGGGAACCCAGCTTTCCACCTATGCAACACCTAACCGGGAACGGCTTCCGTTTGAAGTCCTTACCGGCATCAATTACAAATTGAAGTATGCACCGTTCCGTTTGCACATCACCGCCAGGAACCTTCAGCAGTTCAATCTCCGTCCGGCTTCAGAAATGTTTGCGGATGATGTATCTTTCATATCCAAATCCGGACAAAATGCTGTTTTAGCGCTTGATCATGTGGTTGCCGGGGTGGAATTTATTCCCGGCGACCTGCTCGCCATTCGGATCGGTTATAATTTTCTCAGGCGTACAGAACTACGGATGGCCGAATTTGGCGGAGCCACAGGATTTTCCTTTGGCGCCGGCATGAATTTCGGAAGGCTTACCATAGATTATGCTCTGGCCAGCTATCATGTGAGCGGACTCACGCATTCTATTTCGTTTCACGCCAGTTTAAACCGGAAGACAGGCAAGTCCGCCACCACTGCAAAAACTTGATTATGAGTATTATCATCGCTATTGACGGACATTCATCCTGTGGAAAAAGCACGGTGGCCAAAGAAGTTGCAAAAAATCTGGGCTATATCTATATTGACAGCGGTGCCATGTACCGGGCAGTAACATTATTTTGCCTGCGCAACAACCTCGCCCCCGGCGGAGTGGTTAACGAGAAGGAATTGCAGGCACAGATCGGGCAGATCCATATCCGGTTTGTCTTTAATCCCCTCCTTCAGAAACATGAAACCTTTCTGAACGGAGAGAATATTGAAGAAGAAATCCGTCGTCCAGAAGTGGCCAACCTGGTTAGTCCGGTGAGTATCATCGGGTTTGTGCGTGAAGCACTTGTGAGGCAGCAGCGCGAAATGGGCAAAGAAAAAGGTATTGTGATGGACGGCAGGGATATCGGAACCGTGGTTTTTCCCGAGGCCGAACTGAAAATTTTCATGACAGCTTCGCCCGAGATCAGGGCTAAGCGGCGATATGACGAATTGATGGCCAAAGGAGTTCCTGTTGAAATTGAAGATATTGTGCGCAATATCCGCGACCGCGACCGCATCGACTCCACCCGCGAGATCAGTCCCCTTCGCCAGGCCGACGATGCCATCCTCCTCGACAACTCCAATCTGACCAGAGAAGAGCAACTCGCCTTCATACTCAAGCTGGCAAAGGAGCGTCTGTAGACCACCACCGCTTTTTTTTCAAAATCCCAAATTTATTCCCTATCTTTGCGGCGTTTTTGTTTTTTTAGGAAAGTTTTTATAACTATTTGTATGTCAATGATTAAGAAAGTTGGGGTTTTAACCTCCGGAGGAGATGCCCCTGGTATGAATGCAGCCATTCGCGCCGTTGTGCGTGCTGCACTGAATCATAATCTGGAAGTAGTCGGTATACGTAAGGGATATAAAGGGATGATCGAAGGCGATTTTATTCCGATGATATCCACCGATGTCAGCAATATTATTCAACGCGGCGGAACCATTCTCGGCACTGCCCGCAGTGAGGAATTCCGCACCCCGGAAGGCCGCCGTAAAGCTTATGGAAATCTCGTGGGAGCCGGCATCAATGCCTGCATAGTAATCGGCGGGGACGGAAGTTTTCAGGGTGCCGGCATATTCAGCAGCGAATACGACATCCCATTTATCGGTGTACCGGGAACTATTGATAATGACCTTTTTGGAACCGATTATACGATCGGATATGATACAGCCCTGAATACGGTGGTTGAAGCGGTCGACCGAATCCGCGACACAGCCAGCGCCCACGACAGGATGTTTTTTGTTGAGGTGATGGGCCGTGGTGCCGGTTTTATCGCACTTCACTCGGGTATCGCCTGCGGTGCCGAAGCCATCCTGATCCCCGAAGTGGATGGTCAGGAGGAAGCATTGCATGGCTATCTGGAGCGACAGGGCAATAAATCAAGCAACATCATTCTGGTTGCTGAAGGGAATAATGTTGGCGGCGCTGAAGAAATCGCCAAGCAGATCTCGCTGAAATATCCGCAGTATGATGTACGGGCCAACGTTCTCGGACATATGCAGCGCGGTGGATCCCCTTCGGCTTTCGACCGTTTCCTCGCCAGCCGTCTGGGTGTGGCTGCCGTTGATGCCCTCATCGACAACCAGCGCAGCATCATGGTGGGATTTGTTAATCACGATATCGTTCATGTACCGTTTAACAAAACCATCAACGCAAGCAAAAACCTGAATAAGATACTGCTCGACGTAGCCGATATTCTGACCCACTAGGCTATATTTGTTCCCGGACAGGGTGGAGACGCATATATGCGTCTCTACATGCAATTGGATAAATAACATAATGCCCCGGGAAACATACGTTGATATTCTCCTTCCGCTGGCACTGCCGGAAACACTCACTTACCGGCTGCCGGAGGAGTTGTGTGAAGGCGCAAAACCCGGACAAAGGGTGATGGTCCATCTGGGGAAAAGTAAAATCATTACCGGGCTGATCTGGCGTATTCATTTCACAAAACCGGCATTCGATGCCCGGGAAATTATCCGGATCATCGATGAAAAGCCGATCATCCTCGAACAACAAATTACTTTGTGGGAGTGGATTGCCGGCTATTATCTCTGTACCCTGGGAGAAGTCATGAAAGCCGCCCTGCCCGCCTTCCTTAAAGCCGACGACCGCGATCCCAAACGCATCCGCAAAGCCAAACCTTCAGCCGATAACCTGGAACCGGTAACCCTGGTTCCACTGAGCGCTTTGCAGCAGCAAATTCTGCAGGATATCCGCTCGGGATTCGCCCGGACAAACGTTCACCTGCTGCACGGCATCACGTCGAGCGGCAAAACCGAAATCTATATCCACCTGATACAGGAACAGCTGGAACAAAACAGGCAGATCCTGTACCTGCTGCCAGAGATTGCCCTCACCACCCAGATCATCTCTCGCCTGCAAAACGTTTTCGGCGACCGCGTTCTGGTCTATCATTCCAGATTTACGCAGGTCAGACGGCTGAAAGTATGGAACCAGATACTGGCTGGACCCGATGGTTCCGGACAATTGATTCTCGGTGTGCGGTCGTCGGTATTCCTGCCTTACCAAAACCTCGGACTGATCATTATCGACGAAGAGCACGAACAATCCTATAAACAGCAGGATCCGGCGCCACGCTACCATGCACGCGATGTCGCCATCATCCTGGGAAATATTCATAAAAGCCCGGTACTGATGGGTACCGCAACCCCTTCCATAGAATCTTATCAGCAGGCGCATGCCGGGAAATATCAGCTGCACGAACTGAATGAACGGTTTGGAGGGATCGACCGGCCGGAAATCCTGTTGGCCGATTCACGTGACGCCAAAAAGAGAAAGAAAATGCAGGGTCCTTTTACTCCACTGATGCTCAAGGCTATAGATGAAACCCTTGTCCGAAAGGAACAGGCAATCCTCTTCCAGAACCGGCGCGGATACAGTCCCTACATTGAGTGCCAGGAGTGTAAATGGATTCCAAAATGCCAGCATTGCGATGTGAGTTTAACCCTGCACCGGTCGCAAAGCAAGCTTGAATGCCACTACTGCGGATATGCCATTAGCGTGCCATCACGCTGTCCCTCATGCTCTTCCACCGGATTAACCACCCGCGGACTGGGTACCGAGCGGATCGAGGAAGACCTTCAACTGTTGTTTCCGGATGCCCGGCTGGCCCGGCTGGATCTCGACAGTACCCGGTCGACCGCTGCTTTCAGCCGGATACTCACCGATTTCGAACTGGGGAAAACCGATATCCTGATCGGTACCCAAATGGTATCCAAAGGTCTGGATTTCAGCAAAGTCTCGCTGGTAGGAATCATGGATGCCGATCAGCTGCTCAACTATCCCGATTTCCGTTCCTACGAACGGAGTTTTCACCTGATGACCCAGGTGAGCGGAAGAGCCGGGCGACGCGATACCCAAGGCACGGTTGTCATCCAGTGCTCCGATCCTTCTCATCCGGTCATTCAGCAGGTGATGGAGAATAATCTGGAAGGATTCTATTATAATGAACTTACTGAACGTCAGCAATTTGGATATCCACCATTTACACGACTCATCCGCTTCAACATAAAACACGCTGATATTAAGGTGGCTGCTCAGGCTGCCAATGACCTGGCCGATGAACTCAAGGAAGCGCTGCCAGGCAGGGTTATGGGACCGCAGGCCCCCGCAGTGAGCCGGATCCAGGGAAAGTATATTCAGAACATCCTGATCAAACTCGAACGCAATCCTGAGCTGCTGATCCGAAAAAAGGCCATAGCTTCGCTGGTTAAAAATTTCATCGATAAAAAGACTTACTCAAGCCTGGTAATTCAGGCAGATGTTGATCCCCTTTAATAGAAAAAATATGTACTGGAAAAATGGCCGATTGAACCCGCAGGAATTCCTCACAGATCCTGATCCCACCCTGGTACCGATGGTATATGAGGTTTTCCGGGTGTATAAACATAAACCGCTGTTTCTGGCGGAGCATCTCGACCGGATGTTTCATTCCATTGAGCTGCTGGGTTTCGACAAACCCTATTCACGCGAACAGCTTGAAAATCATTTACTTGAACTACTCGATACCGAACCGGAAAGGATCGGTAACATTAAAATCCGTCTGAGTTGGTGGCCCGAGCCGATTCTCGAAATCGGATATATACCCCACACCTATCCCACGGAGAAGGAACAAACTGAAGGTGTGACCGTTGCAACGTTCCACGCCATCCGCAACACCCCCAATATCAAATTATGGAACGCTGCTTTGCGGGCCCGCACCAATCAGGCCTTAAAGGACCTGGGAGTTTTCGAAGTCCTGTTGGTTAATGAGGAGGGATTTATCACAGAAGGTGGGCGGACCAATCATTTTTACGTGAAAGATTCCGTACTGTATACAGCTCCGGTTTCATCGGTTTTACCCGGAATTACCCGGCAAAAAGTAATCGATGCCGCTTCAATCCTGAATTTGAAGGTAGTCGAAAAATACTTGCACGAAAGTGAAGTGGGCACAGTGGATGAGATGTTTACTTCAGGCACTTCAGCCGGTGTTCAGCCGATTGCCGTGGTGAACGGCATCCATCTGCCTGAAGACAAAACCCTCACAATATTTTTGCAGCATGTTTACAATCAAATGGTTGAAAAAGAAATAGGACCCAATAATTATGGCTGGTAAGATATACTCACAGGAAGATTTTGACCGGATTGTTGATCGAACCGGTACCGACAGCATCAAGTGGGACGGTCGGGAAAGAGTGTTTGGAAAGGCTGATATCATCCCGTTGTGGGTGGCCGATATGGATTTTGAAACCCCTGAAGTCATCAGGGATCGCATCGCCCGGCGACTTGAACATCCGATTTTGGGCTATACCTACCGGGGTGCCCGATTTGCCGGATCGTTCACCGGCTGGGTAAAAAGGCGCCACAATTGGGAAATTGATCCCGCCTGGGTGACCTTCATGCCCGGGATCGTGGCAGCGGTTTCAGTGGCAGTATTGGCCTATACAAAACCTGAAGATGAAGTAATCATCACACCACCTGTTTACCATCCATTCTATTTTTGCGTGGAAGGACATGGCAGAAAACTGGTTCTCAACCATCTGATAAATGATAACGGCCGCTTCACCTTCGACCTCGAACTGCTGAAGAGTCAGATTACCCCGCGTGCCCGGATGCTGATCCTCTCGAGTCCGCACAATCCCGGTGGCACGGTTTGGACCCCGGATGAACTTTCGGCATTGGTGGCGGTGTGCAGGGAGCATGACATTATGATCATTTCAGATGAAATCCACAGCGACCTCGTATTCAGTCCGAATGTACATACGCCCATACTCAAGGTTGCCGAAGATTACCGTCATCGGATCATGGTAGCTATGGCCCCGTCGAAAACCTTCAATCTGGCAGCCATGAGCACCTCAGTGGTGGTGATTCCGGATCCGGAACAGCGCAAAACTTATGAAGATCTGGTACATACACTCCACATCGGCATGGGAAATGTGTTTGGTATTGAAGCTTTGGAGGCGGCTTATGAGGAGGGCGACCAGTGGCTCGATCAATTGATGATTTATTTGAAAGGCAATCTGGATTATATCGCAGAATTCCTGCGTGCGGAGCTGCCCATGGTCAGCATGATGGTTCCCGAGGCCACTTACATGACCTGGCTCGATTTCAGTAAGTTAGGCATGACCCAGGAGGCATTGAACAAATTCATGATCCAGGATGCCGGGTTGGGATTGAACAGCGGAACGCAGTTTGGTAAAGGCGGCGAGGGTTATATGCGGCTGAATTTCGGGTGCCCCCGAAGCCTGATCGTCAGGGCCATGAACCAGCTTAAGGCTGCAATTGTGGCAAGGGGGTAATGTCTTGAAGAAGCACGCGGATTAACGCGGATGCTCCGCAACGCGGATTAACGCGGATTTTTTTATTTTAAAGATCCGCGAAAATCCGCGCTCCCGAAGGGATCCGCGTTAATCCGCGTACCTCTTTAAGACAGCGTCCACGTGCAAATTTTGACTGATTGGTACTATCTTTAGGCTATGAGTAAAACAGCAATTACGGGTGGAACGGGTTTGGTTGGCCAGGCACTCATCCCGGTGCTGAAAGCAGCCGGTTATGATGCGTTTGCCGTGAGCCGTCCCTATTCAGCTGATTCATTCCATGGTGTCAGTGCCATCATCAACCTCGCAGGGGAAAATCTTTCATCCGGACGCTGGACCACCGCCCGGAAGAAAAGCATTATCGACAGCCGGGTAAATACCCTGAACTCCATACGTAAGATCCTCAAGAACAGCAACCATAGTATTAATACCCTTATATCCGCTTCTGCTTCAGGCTATTATGGCACAAAAACAACAGATCATGTTTTTACCGAGGAAGATGCCTCCGGTGATGATTTCCTAGCAAAAGTTTGCCGGGAATGGGAAGCAGCCGCGGATTCATTTGAGTCACTTGGTATTCGCGTGGTAAAAGTCAGGATTGGGGTGGTCTTCAGTGAAAAGGGCGGTGCCTTGCCAAAATTGATGATGCCTTTGAAATTTGGAGTCTCTGTTCCATTAGGCTCTGGCAAGCAATGGCTTCCGTGGATACACCTGGATGATCTGACAGGAGTATTCCTCCATCTCCTTCAAAATCCCGGCTTAACGGGTGCATTTAATGCCGTTGCCCCCCACCCTGTCACCAACCGTCAGCTCATGAAGTATTTAGCCAAACAGAAGCATCGCCTGTTTATCCCGATTGGTGTTCCGTCATTCCTGCTGAAACTTATGCTTGGAGAGATGGCTGTGGTAACTCTCGAAGGATCGGAAATATCGGCGAAAAAGCTCATCAAATCAGGATTTGAGTTTCGAATGCCCGACCTTACCACGTCACAAATTTGAGATGTTTGGTCAATCCGGTATTCGCCAGTGTATCCAAAAACTTCTGATTGGGTAAATAATCATAAAGACCTCCATTCACCCGGCTGGCAATCAGGCCGTAGGCATTATACACATTTGACCAGGGCTTTTCGATATAATCAATGGTCCAATCCTTGTATTTCATATAGTTCCAGAGTTGTTCATTGCCGGTTGACACCAGAATATCAAACCCGACCACTTTGCGATATCTCACAGATGGATTATCCTTTATCCAATGATTGATATAATCCAGCAAATCCTCAGGCAAAATGGCAAAATCCGCACTCTTCCTGGTCCAGTCGAGATGACAGGAATCTATCTCTGATTCACTTATTTCCAAATATTTAAACCTGATGATGGTTTGACAAGCATCCTGAAGTCCATTCCAGCGAATCGTAACATATTCGGGCTCAAAAAAGCTCAGCACCTTTTTCTTAGTAGTATCCGGTGCATAAAAAACCGGGTCATCCAAAAGGAATGTTTCACCGATAACCTCGGTACCATAATCTGTCAGATAAATATGGATGGTCACGTCCTGGCATAAAGGGTAGGTCGTTTTGTATAATATTGAATAATCGGAAAACATAACGCCGGGTTCCCTTGGAATTTCCCTTGTCGGCAACATCTCCACTGTTTTACCAAGCATTTCTGCATATACCCGGGCATGCTTATAGTACAAGGAATCAGGATTTTGCGCCATAATGGTGGCATCCACCGGACCGGAAAACGATTTCGTAAGTCGCAGGTAATGTGCAGTATC
Organism: uncultured Bacteroidota bacterium; assembly: GCA_942493265.1. Lineage (GTDB taxonomy): Bacteria > Bacteroidota > Bacteroidia > Bacteroidales > UBA12481 > UBA12481. The sequence goes on along the minus strand of OW818688.1, from coordinate 2,604,929 downwards.
GTTCTTATTAATAACACAATAAACCACCGGGTAGGGACTTTTGGCTGTTGGGGTGTACACATCCTCTTCACAACCGTTCAAGAAAAGAACGGACAGCAGTATACCAGCAAATGAGGTTAACGGTTTCATTTTATTGGTCGATTTTAATGCACCTCACCGGCAAGGCGGCACCATTCCTTCTGACAGAATCATTGACATACCGTATCAGGCTGCAATTTTCCAGCGTACCTTCTCTGATCGGTGAAGAACTCCATACGTATGGACAGGGGGTATAACCGCGGTAAAAATCCTTTTGAAAATCACGGGTGAAATACATCCAGAATGAGGTACAGGGACAAGTATCCATGATGACCCAGGGTTTTGTCATCTCATGGAAACCGATTCTGGGCAGGTTCAGCCGGGAATAACCTCCCTCACCAAAATAAGTAACCAGCCCGCGATCCATGAGCGGGATCAGGAGCGAGTCCCAATCAATCCTTCCGGGCAATTTCCAGCCCGGCGGACACAAGCTCCGGCTGCCCTTATAATCATAATCAATTACCTCATCCCAGTGATAAAAAGTGAAATAACCACCTGATTCTGTTTTTATTTCAGGATCATTCAGGTAGCAGTACTTCTCATATATGCCGTTATCCTTTGAGGAATCCTCGGCAGGGATCATGGTACCGAAATTCAGATTTTCAGCCATCCACCAATTACCCGCAATTCTCACAATCCGGTAGGTTTGTCCGTCGCGGGGATCGGTGATATGAGCGGTGTCATTATTGATTCCAAAGGAAGTCACTGTTGCTGTTGCCTGATCCGTAAGACCATTCCTGTCTCTCACCTCCATCCTGACCCGATGCCTGCCAGGCACCGGGAAATGGGTAATAAAGGAATGGTATGCACAAAACTCCGTATCCCATATGCTGTCGTTATTCAGATCCCACCGGAATTCCAGCAGGTCGGTTATGTCCTCGGCATCATAACTCGCAAAACCCTTGAGGATAAACGATGCCGTGGTATCTGCCGAAAGGGGGGATATACTGAATTTAGCCACCGGAGGTGTATTGTCCGGATCCGGTTGCACGCCCATCTTTTCGCAGGATACGATGATGATGAAAAGAATGCTCAACAGGAATTTTAAGGTCCGGGCTAACATATGATTGACATTTAGATTTACCATCTCACAAATTTCAAATGTTCAGTCGTCCTGCTTTCTACCAGTGAATCCATAAACCGTTTGTTGGGCAGATAGCCAGTGAGGGCTCCACTCACTCTTGCCGCCACCAACCCATATGCATTGATCAGGTTGGAATAGGGTGTGTCGATATAATCAATGCTCCAGTCTTTAAAGGTCATGTATGATGCCAGTGCCGGGTTGCCTGTGGTGACCAGGATATCAAACCCCAGGATTTTCCGGTACCGGACCTCCGGCCGGTCGTGAATCCAATGATTCAGAAAATCAAGCAAATCCTGAGGAAGAATGGCAAAATCAGCACTTTTCCGAATCCAGTCGACCTGGCAGGTATCCATCCCGGATTCGGTAATTTCCAGATAGTTAAATCTCAAGGTGGTTTGACAAACCGGTTTGATTCCATTCCACTGAATCGTCACATACTCATCTTCATAGAAACTGAAAACCTTGTCTTTTTTAGGGTCCGGAGCCGTAAAAACAGGCGCATCCATAACAGAAGTTCCACCAAAAACCTCGATCCCGTCATCCGGCAGAATAATATGCAACCGTACATAACCGCACAGTGGATAGGTTGTTTTATATAATCGGGAATATTCTGAAAAAAACACACCGGTATCTTTTACAATTTCATCTGTAGGCTTCAATTCAATGGTTTTTCCGCTCATTTCAAAAAGGACGCGGGCATTTTTATAATACAGTGAATCCGGGTTCTTTGCCATTACGTAGGCTGATACCGGACCTGAAAAAGTTTTGGTCAGCCTCACATACCGAGCCGTATCATCCTTGTCCAGGATGAAATAAACCACCGGAAAGGAACTCTTCGCCAATGGTGTATAAACATCCTCCTCACAACCTGGCAACAGCCGGGAGATCATCAGAATGCTCAGGAGATATTTTATCAGCTTCATTTCAGTCCGGAATTTTTATGCACCTGACCGGCAGTGCACCGCCATTTCTGAAGATGGAATCATTAACAAACCGGATAAGTGTATTATTCTCATGGGTGATCGCTCTGAAATCAGTGGAACTGATCACCAACGGGCAAGGCCTGTAGCCGCGCCGATAGAAATCCTTTTGAAAGCTCCGGGTAAAATACATCCAGTAAGCAGTACAGGGACAAGTATCGATGGGTTCCCAGGATTTTGTCAGTTCATGGATTCCGATTTTCGTCAGGTTCAGCCGGGAGTACCCACCGGCACTGAAATAACCGAATCCCCGGTTGCGGTAAGGTGTTATCAGGCTGTCCCAATCCGCCATGTCAGGCAATTTCCATCCGGGCGGACATAATCCCTGGACGCCGATCGTATCATAATCAATCACCTCATCCCAATGATAATAGGTATAATACCCACCGGTTGAATCCTTTAATCCGGCTGTATTCTGGTAGCAATATTTTTCATAAATGCCGTTATCCCGCGACATCTGGGTATCCGGGATCATGGTACCAAAATTGAGGTTTTCGGCCATCCACCATACCCCACCAATTCTGACAACCGGATAGGATTGGCCGTCGCGGGGATCAGTGAACCGGGCAGTATCATTGTTAATACCAAAGCTTTCAACCGTTGCCTTCGCCAGATCGGTCAGACCATGGCGGTCACGCACCTCCATCCTGAGATGGTAAATTCCGGGAATCACAAAATGATGCACCAAATTGCAATAAGCCTTGAATTCCGTATCCCAGATGCTGTCGCCGTTCAGGTCCCACCGGAATTCCAGAAATTCAGACGGATCTTCCAGATCCTCGGTTGAACATCCCCTGAGAATAAATGGTGTGGTGGAATCACCAGTTGAAGGTGACACCTGAATCCTGGCTTTTGGCGGGGTATTGTCCGGATCCGGCTGGATCCCCATCTTTTCGCACGATACAACGACGGTAAACAGAAGCACCGGCAGAAATTTCAGTATCCGGGTTACCATTTCAGTGATAATTAATGATGGGGGGCAATCAAAGGTACAGAAAAGAGTGTGAAGAGTGTGAAGAGTGTGAAGAAAGTAAAGAAAGTTAAGGGGGTAAGGAATGTTAAGAGAGTGAGGAATGTTAAGGGAGTGAAGAATGTTAAGAAAGTGAAGAAAGTGAAGAAAGTCAGGAGGGTTATTGCTTAATGAATTTTCCTGTTTCGGTTTTCTTTCCATTAATGACCTTAATCAGATAGTATCCATTTGGTAAATGGCTGATATCAAGTTGAGTAAAACGACTATTTGAATTTTGGGATTTTACAAGGGTACCTATAACGGAATAAATCTGAATATTGGCAGAGGAAGAATCTGCATTCGTTTCAATGGAAATTTTATCGACGGCCGGATTGGGATAGATATTCAATTGACCTGCAACGGATTCATAATCTGCAATGCCGGTTCCGCCACCATTTGTCGTTTTAAGAATCACTCCAAGGTCGCCAGCCACCCAGCCGGTATTTTCATTAATGAAGAAAACGGAATTCAGGCGCAGGGTTGTCATTGGTTGCTGCAATTTCCAGGTATTTCCTCCATCGGTTGTGTTTAGCATTGTACCGTATTCGCCGACTGTCCAGCCGATATTCTGATCCACAAAAAAAATGGAATTCAACTCCATATTCGTGCCTGAATTCTGCCTGCTCCATATTTTTCCGCCATCGGTTGTTTTATAAATGATTCCATGAGTTCCTGCAGCATATCCGGTTAGCTTGTCAGTAAAATAAATGGAGTTAAAAACATTCGTATTACCATAAGGCATATCTGACCATAGATATCCTCCATTTATCGTTTTCACAGCAACGCCATCATGCCAGAAATCACGATTCAATCCCCCTGCAAAGCCGGTAATCGCATCTGTAAAAAAAACCGATCTGAACCATTGGTGAAATCCGTATAATTGGGTAGTCCAGTGCCTTCCCCGGTCAGTTGTTTTGATAATCACGCCATTATAACCCACTGCATAGCCGGTATCAGCAACAGGAAAGCAAATTGAAGAAAGAGATTCGGTAGTTCCAGAACTCTGTTTGGTCCAGGTAGTTCCTTCATTCTCGGTAAATAAAATAACCCCACCGGATCCCACAGCAAACCCGGTTTTCGAATCTGTAAAACAAGAAGAATATAACCAGCTGTCGGTATCAACATCCTGCTGGATCCAGTGGTTGCCGCCATCAGTGGTCTTAAGGTAAACACCTGCCTGTCCGAATGCAAACCCAACATTTTCATCCGTAAAATGAACGGAATATATCAACTTAATATTCCCGGATGACGATTTCGTCCAGGTTGAACCGCCGTTTACCGTTTTAAGTAAAGTACTGTTGATTTCATTACTGTCACCATACTCCTCATACATTGACCACCAGGCTCCTATAAAACCGACATTTGATCCGTATAAGCTGATCGATGAGAAAGTATTCCGGGAGCCTGAGTTCTGCTTGGTCCAGATAGCCCCGGCATTGGTTGTTTTGAGAATAAGTCCGTAATCCCCAACGGCATACCCTGTGTTCGCATCTGTAAAAAAGACTGAATTAAGCGGTGAATCAGCCCCGTCAGGTGCTTGCAGTACGGTCCAAAGTCCGCCTCCATTCCTGGTTTTCAGAATGATATTACGGCCGTACCAATTGCCAACAGCATATCCTGTATTGGAATCTGTAAAAAAAACAGATGAAAAATAGTAGTCAGTTGACTGATTCTGAGAAGTCCAGAACCCACCCCCATTAATCGTTTTTAAAATCAATCCTCTATCGCCCACCGCATAACCAGTATTATTGTCGGTGAAGTAAACTGCCCGTAGCCTCTCAGATGCCCCGGAATTCTGAGTTATCCAGAGATTTCCGGCATTTGTGGTTTTCAAAATGACCCCGTTGTCACCTACGGCAAAGCCTGTATTTGTATCTGGGAAAAATATACTTAACAGGTTCAGCTGAGTTCCGGAATTCATGGTTTCCCATCGATCACCTCCGGTGCTTGTTTTAAGAATTACGCCATTTTCCCCGACTGCATAACCGTTAATTTCATCGGCAAAATACACCGAGTACAATCTTTCCGAAGTGCCTGATGATTGAGTTATCCAGTGTGCTCCGCCATCGGTTGTTTTAATCACGGAGCCCAAAGTTCCGACCGCATAGCAGATTTTATCAGTTACTGCGGTTAATCCAAGAACAGCATTGCCACTGGGTAAGGGATTCTGCCAGGTCCAGTTTTGCGCATGGATACTTGTGGTAACCAATAATCCGATAATCAGGAAAAGAAATAGCTTTTTCATTTCTCCTTTATTTTTGCATTACACTTTCGCTGGGCACACATCCATAATCGAATTTGATCCAGCCATATTTTTCCAGGCCATTTATCAATTTACGTATACGGATGTAATAGGTAGATGCATAGGGATGACAATCAGTTACCGATTTTATGGTTGAAAGCCAGATAGTATCTGCATTTTCCTTCCGGTTGGTGTTCATGGATACGCCGCCACTGTCATGAAAGCGGATTTCCTGACCGGTCCATTCGCCTGATGCATCACCCCATCCATTTTCGTCAAAGGTTTTGAGCCTCACAGTGGTGCGGGTGTCGATGATGTTATCGCTATAATTATTTCTTCTGCAGGAGGTTATGATTGTATCCAGAAGAGCCACTTTCTTTCCCCAGCGGGATCCTTCAAGAGTATAAGTGAACCGGTTCCTGAATGTGGTATCCAGAGAGGTGATACTGTTTATCTGATATCCACCGCCCAAAGCATTGATTGAATAATAAGTATACCATGGACCGCCCAATGGATGAGAGATGTATCTGTTGAATTGAAAATCATTAACATTATCTCCTTCGACATCAATTGTAAAGCTCATCTGATAAGTATGATAATCGTCAGGAGGGAAATCCTTATTATGCTTTATTTTGATAAATTCATCAGCGATCCTGAAATTTAAAACTGCCCCATAAGCTGTACCAGCTGAATTGATTGCATACGCTCTAAAAAAATAGATTGAATTTGTCAGGGCCGTGAGATCATGCGTAAATTCACCTAAGCCCAAGCCATCCTGACTCATGCTGTCATTCATAGTTGGCTCCGATGTCAAGGCCCAGCAAAATCCACGGGAAGTGACATCTGCAGTTCCTTTGTCGGTGACTTCACCCTGCAGGGTAACATGGATTGGATTCACTATTATCGCCGGCAGGGTGGTAACCTTTGGAACATGATCCGGATCAGGTTCATCCGGATGACATGCCTGAATTGAAAATATCAGTGTTGACGAAAGAAGGAAAGAAACAAATTTGGCAGGATGCATGGCGACACAAGAGTTCCTTGATTTTTCTCAAAATTACTGTTAGTTATTCAAATAACACAGATTGGATTTATATTCTGCACGGTTGCCTAATCTTCACATTCTTTACATTCTTCACATTCTTTACATTTCCAACGTATTTATTGGGCGACCGCGGGTCGCCCCTACGAGGCTACATGCGGGGAATGTGAGGCCCGTAACATCCGTAGCACCCGTAACATCCGTATAACCCTTAACCCTTTCACATCCTGCACGATACCTGGATTTTTCCACTCAACCCTCCCCTGTTCCCTTCACTCAGGTGCTTCAGGTCGGTGTAGGCGGTTTGGCCGATTTTGAGCTCCAGATCCATCTCTTTAACAAATTTCCAGCGCACCGTGGCAAACCAGCGGGTGCCGGAGCCTGAAAGAACCGGGGCCGACCAGCCAAACTGAATATCCTGTTCATAGGCGTACAGCGGATCGGTACCGGTTTCAACGGTAAACACCCGGAACCCTCCGGTCATGCGAAGCTTCTTTTCGGCTAGCATTAGTGTTACCGAGCAGTCGGCTGTTGATCCTTTAGTCAGATTTGCTCCGAATCCCTGCATCTGCTGGCGGACCCCCGCCCTGAACCTGACAGTACCGGATTGCTTTGGATCGGAATCGAAGGCTATTTTCCAGGTGAGCTTTTCCGGCAGGGAACCTGCAGATTCCTGAAAGTCAAGTTGCAGGGATGCCGCCGCGGTCCAGAGCTTCTTCGACAAATATTTTATTTGTTGAGAGATGCGTGTTGATGAATTATTGAAATGAGCATTGGTTCCGGGCCATTCCGACAAGCCAACTTCCACCACTCCGAGCCACTCAAAAATTCGTGCCGGAGCGTATCTGAAGGATACAATCACCCGCTGCCCTTCACGGGTTATACCGGTACCGGATTGAAACAGACTGTAAGTCACCGGATAACCGGGTGAACAACCGCTATATCTCAAAACAGCGGAGAATCCATGAGTTTCGAACCAGCGAAAGCCGGTGATCCAGCCAAAACCTCCATTCCGGCTCCATCCGGTCTCACCGAAGACAATTCCGAAGGGAACCCTCACCTGACCCCAGATACCCGTCCGGCTAAACCTGCCCGAATCGGATTGAAAGGAAGCGGTCCAGCCCTCCTTGATTTCGGGAGCAATCTGATTGTTTATCCGGATGCCCGTCAGGCCGATTTCCGAGTTGCTAAAACTTCTTTTCCATCCCATCCCGATGACCTCTTCATGAATCCGGTCCTTACCCGAACCGTAAACCACCAGCTCCGACTTGCCCCATACCATACTGGTGGCCACTCCCCTGAAAAAACGACCCTCATCGATTCCCGAATGCAGCCGGATTCCTTTACCGGTTCGGTGCAGGGATCCGGGATTTCCGAGCGATACCGAAAATACCGGACTCGATCCGGCCACCGCACCGAAACCTGAATTCACCTGAAAATCGCCGATGATTACCTCTTTGAATATTCGTCCCGGACGGATCAGCAAACCCGCACTAACCTGCTCAGGTATGCCGGGTCCGGGCAGCATAAAAATAATATCTCCCACATTTTTAACCGTTTGCAAACGAAAATCCCAGCGGCGCGGTTCACTGACTTTTATCCGGTATTTCATGGAAACCGGTGTAATAAAATCTCCTGAATCCGATGTCCAGTCGAAGACCGGCGCCTCCACCGGAATATTGAGGGTAAACATCCGGGTACGGACCGGATGTTCATCTTTGGCTGGATTAAAAGTAGTATCCATATCCAGCAACCAGTCCAGGGCAATATCCGGATGCAGGCTCACCCCCTCCCACTCGCCAGATTCTATCCATTCCGCCATCACCGAATCCGGATCCGCCCCGCTCAGCACCTGTGCAACACTCCCGCCCCAGAAACCCAAAAGAAATAACATCACCAATATCTGTTTCATTCCATTACGATTAGCTCTGTGACCCTCCTCCTCTCTCTGTGGTCCTCCGTGTAAGTTCTTTTGTTACACAGAGAACCGCAGAGAGAAGAAGAGAACCACAGAGGTTTTTTATCTGCAGTATCGTTTCAGGCCATTTTTCAGTACTAACACATTGAAATTGATGAGGAGTCCGATTTCTTTCCTTGAGAATTTCATGTAAGTGAGAATCTGCGCTTCATGAACCGGATTAAGTGCCTCCACAGACTTCAGCTCCAACAGAACCGAATCATTAACAAGAATATCAATCCGGTACCCGCATTCCAGCTTGATATCTTTGTATACAACCGCTATAGGTTGCTGCCGCCGGATAAACAATCCCGACTGAATTAATTCATGTGCCAGGCATTCCTCATAAGCCGATTCCAGCAACCCAGGCCCCAATGCCCTATGCACCTCTATAGCACATCCTATAATCTTACCAGTAACCAAGTTAATTTGCACAAACCCTCCGTCTTTAATTATTAAAAAAACCTCTGTGGCCCTCCTCTTCTCTCTGTGCCCCTCTGTGTAACTATCTCCGTGTAACTATCTCCACCAACGGCGTTACCCCCAACCCATGCCGCTGGTCCATCCAACCTTTAACCCGGTATCCTTTTAACTGGTAACTGATTCCTAATGCCACCCCGAACGGCAGCACATCCAGCATAGTAGTAAGTCCCACACGATCATTCACCTTCATGCGCACGCCCGCCGTGACCGGTCCGAAATGAGCCCCGCTGATCCTGAAGCCCGCTGCCATTCCCATCAGCCGTCCCGGATCCCCGAAAAGCATAAATTCCATAGCCGGGTCCCCCCTGACCAAAGTCGTTCCGGGCAGTATCCATCCTGGAAAATCGTAAATACTCACCTGAAGTTTCATGGTTTCACTAATTGTCCAGATGGTCCGGATATTTCCCCCGAGCCGGAAAACCGGTGGGTGATCTTTCAGATCGATCATGGAGAACCGGAATTGAAGTATCCCGCCGAACTTACTAAACTGCCTGAAATGTGACAGATAAAGATGATACCAGGAAAACCCGGGAATACCATCACGGAAAACCACTGCAGCCGAGTGGCCGGCACCAGATGCGTACCTCACCGACAAGCCGGATGCATTCCAGTTGGATATGCAATAATATTGACGGGAGAAAGCGGTCCATCCGATACCCTCAGGTTCCCGCTCAGCCAACGGCCATTCCCTGATCCGGAGGGCAGCAGATACAGGGTCCTGTGCTTCCAGTTGAGACTGGAGCACGAAAATCAACAGGGTAAAAAAGAAAATCGGGCGCATCTTTCGGTTTTACCCAATATAGATGCGCCCGATCCACCAAAATGGAAAATATTCCGGAACTAATTTGTTTTAAACTTAAAGGAAACTTCCCTGAGGGTTGCATTGGCTTTAACCACCTTCTTTGCCAGACCGGCTTTAAACTCAACCAGCTTTGCCTGCAAACCGGGATTTCCCGTTGCAAGCATCTGAACAGCAAGGATTCCGGCATTGCGGGCTCCATCCAGAGCGACAGTAGCAACAGGAATACCTGAGGGCATTTGCAGGATCGAGAGGATTGAATCCCATCCATCGATCGAGTTGGAGGATTTGATCGGAACCCCAATCACCGGACAGATGGTCATTGCGGCAACCACCCCGGGAAGATGTGCCGCTCCGCCAGCCCCGGCAATAATTACACGGATACCGCGGTCGAAAGCACCTTTTGCAAAATCAGCTACCAGATCAGGCGTCCGGTGTGCTGATAAAGCATGAATTTCAAAGGGTATTTCAAACTCATCGAACAACTTTGCGGCCTCTTCCATAACAGGCAGATCCGATGTGCTGCCCATGATGATACTCACTAATGGATTCATTGATTCAGGATTAATGATTACCTTCGCAAGGTAGGAAAAACAGCCAATTCTGAAACCATGGATACCTTTAAAGTTCTCGATAAAACCTTCGTCAGCTTCATCCCGCACATGCGCATTCAGGAAACAGTTGCACGTTTGGCAGCTGATCTTGACCGCGATATGACGGGTAAACAACCGCTTTTCCTGGCGGTGCTTAACGGCTCATTCATTTTTGCTTCCGATCTGTTCAAACAGATAAAAATGCCGTGCCGGATCTCATTTGTAAAAATGGCATCCTATATCGGCACCGGTTCATCAGGAAAAGTTGATCAACTCATTGGACTTCAGGAAGTCATTACCGGACAGCACATCATCATTATCGAAGACATCATCGATTCCGGCCTCACGGTGAGTAAACTGCTGGAACACCTGAAAGGAATGCAGCCTGCTTCGATAAGGATTGTTACCCTCCTGTATAAACCGGATGCCTTTAAGGCAGATTTTAAAATCGATTATACCGGAATCGAAATTCCGAATAATTTCGTGGTAGGCTATGGACTGGATTATAACGGTTACGGAAGAAACAGCAAAGACATTTATACATTATAACCCAAACGGACGCAAATTGGCGTCCCTACGAATTTAAATTATGATTCACCTAATCCTCTTCGGTCCTCCGGGTGCAGGTAAAGGCACCCAGGCTCTTGCACTGGCAGATCATTTCAATTTCATGCACATTTCAACAGGCGACCTTCTCCGGGGTGAAATTGCAGCTAAAACGGAACTCGGACTAGAAGCCAAACGGTTTATCGACGCCGGGGAACTCGTGCCTGATGAAACGGTTATTGGCATGATCAGCAACCACCTCCACCAGATCTGTACGGTTCCGGGAGTGATTTATGACGGGTTCCCCCGCACGGTAGAACAGGCAAAAGAGCTGGATAAGATGCTCACATCTTGCAAAGAGGGAATCACCGCCTTACTTTCACTGGAAGTTCCGCATGATGAACTGGTGAAAAGGTTACTTATCCGGGGTGAATCCTCAGGCCGGTCGGATGATGCCGATATCGCTACCATCGAAAACCGTATTACTGTATATGAATCCAAAACCCAGCCTTTGATTGAGTACTATTCACAACTTGGTAAGTATCACCCAATTGAAGGGGTTGGTACTATCGGAGAAATCTCCGGCAGACTTATAGATGCGGTGAACCGATTATAAATTAGCATCTTAGCAGATTAATTCATTAGAAAATTAACATGTCAACCGTCAGTTTTATAGATTATGTAAAGATTTTTACCCGTTCAGGAAAAGGCGGAGCCGGATCGGCACACCTCAAACGGATTAAATATAACGCGAAGGCCGGTCCCGATGGCGGCGACGGTGGTCGTGGCGGGCATGTTATCCTGCGAGCTAACAGTCAGTTATGGACCCTTCTGCACCTGAAATATAACCGGCATGTGTTTGCCAAGGATGGTGTTGATGGCAGCAAGGACCAGTGTTCCGGCGCCCAGGGGGATGATGTGTATATTGATGTTCCGCTGGGTACTATTGCCCGCGATGCTGAAACAGATGAATTCCTGATGGAAATCACTGACGCCGGTGAGGAAAAAATTCTGATTCGGGGAGGTCGCGGAGGACTGGGCAATGTGAATTTCAAATCGTCGACCAACCAAACACCCCGTTACGCCCAGCCCGGAGAACCGAGGATCGAAACAGCCATTATCCTGGAACTTAAAATCCTCGCCGATGTTGGTCTGGTTGGATTTCCGAATGCCGGGAAATCAACCCTCCTGTCGGTTGTTTCAGCTGCCAAACCCAAAATCGGGGATTATGCGTTCACAACACTGACTCCAAATCTGGGTATCGTGGAGTACCGCGACAATCTCTCTTTTGTAATGGCTGACATTCCCGGTATCATTGAAGGCGCTCACGAAGGCAAAGGTTTGGGATTAAGATTTTTACGACATATTGAACGAAATCCTGTACTGCTGTTCATTGTTCCGGCCGACAGCAAAAATATCCGGCAGGAATATGATATCCTGATCAACGAACTGGAACAGTATAACCCTGAATTGCTCGATAAAAAACGTATTCTGGGCATCTCAAAATCAGATTTGCTGGATGCGGAACTCATGCTTGAGGTGAGAAAAGACCTTCCCGAAGTTCCCTATGTGTTCTTTTCATCGCTTACGCACAGCAATCTGGATAAACTGAAGGATCTCACCTGGCAGGTTCTGCATGTTGATTAGCCTATGATAGAAAATCTTATCAATCTGGATAAAAAGCTTTTCCTGGCGCTGAACCATTTCTCCGCGCCCTGGGCCGATCCTGTGATGAGATTTCTGAGTGGACCCATTCCCTGGATTGTTTTTATCCTCGGATTACTGATTGTTTTATGGACAACCCCCATCCCTGAATATCACAACCGTTATTTGATATTGATAGTCAGCCTGATCCTGGCATATGCCATCAGCGAACAATCCTCCGTTCATCTTTTCAAGGAGGTTTTTATGCGGCTGAGGCCCTGTCATGAGCCGTCGCTTGCCGGTCAGGTTCGGCTTGCCGCCGGCCACTGCGGCGGACAATACGGATTTGTTTCCACCCATGCTTCAAACTCCTTTGCTCTAGCCCTGCTTTCAGCCCTGCTCTTTAAAAGAAGATGGGTTACGCTTAGTGTTATCATCTGGGCGGTCATCATCAGCTACAGCAGGATATACGTCGGCGTGCACTACCCCGGCGATGTACTGGCCGGTGCTGCACTCGGCTGCACCATCGGGCTTGCAACATACCTCATCTCCCATATACTATTGAAACGTGAGGGAGTTAAGGACGTTAAGGAGGTTAAGGACGTGAGGACGTGAGGAGGTAATTTCCTGCATTGGCACATTGGCACATTGGCACATTATTAAATTGGCACATTAACATATTGGCACATTATCAAATTATCTTACTATGACTCAGATTCGTTCTCTCCGGGTAACTACCTTTCCAAAAGATGAGGATTCCAAACCTTATGTCAGTCAGGTTATTCATTATGACCGGATTGGCAATGAAATAGCACGTTATGAATATCATGGTCCTGATGAGTTTGAATCCAAGGTGGAAACGAAATTCAATGAGGCCAATCAGGTGATCGAGGTGACTACCTACCTGGATGAACATCAGATAGCAGAGCGAAAAGTGTATACCCGGAATGCCGAAGGAAAGATTGAAAAAGTAAACATCGAATTTACTGATGGTTCAATCTCCGTTCAAACGATCGAACGCGATCCGGTCAATCATACCGAAAACTGGGTGGAACGCGATGAGGATGACGAACTGGAATCCCGTGAATTCATGAAATATAATGCCGATGGTAAATTAATTCTGCGGGAATTGTACGACTTCAATGATAAACTCACGGAAGCCTTTGAATATGAATATAATCCGGAAGGTGAAATCTCAATCCGCCGGCACCTCGACGATCGCCGTAAATTAATTCTTGAAACGGAATTCAAGTATTCCGAATCCGGATCCCTCCTGTTGAGGGTCAGCCGCAACCGCCGTGGCGATCTTTCCGACTTTCTCAAGATCGAATACAACGAAAAAGATCAGGTGGTACGTCAGTCATTCTCGGGCAAATATTCTTTTGCCTATGAATATGATGAGCAGGGTAATGCCGTTGTGGAAGAGGAATTCAGCGGTGAAACCATGGATAACCGCATCACATCGGAATACGATGCCAATAACCGGATCGTTCTGGAGGAGCAACTCAACTTCAGCAAGAAATTCGACTATGAGTATTATGATTAGCAGATGAACCAGCCTTTCGAAATATTCAAAATCGGTCCGGAGAGGGCAATGAAAATCGCGGAATCAGCAAATGATCCCCACGATCATGATTTTGAAGAACTTCTGATTGGTATCGAGGGAGAGATTGAACATTTCATCGATTTCAAAAAGAACATTTATCAATCCCCATTTGTCAGCTTTGTTACAAAAGGCAAAATGCACCGTCTGGTCCCCCGGCTGATTGATGGTAAATTTTCTGTTTGGGGAATAACTTTCCGAAGTGAATTTATTCCGGAAACAACCTTTCAGCTCTATTCCTATTACCACGACCATGCAAATATTCAGCTTCAGCCGGGCAGTTGTTTCAACCGGCTGGCGACAATCTGCGAAATGATGGACGGTGAAATGAAGCAACCGGTGCCTGATTACGGGATAGTCCGGCACCTTCTGGGTGCACTGTTTACCATGATTGAATCGGAGCGGAAGAAATTGGAACCCGCTGAACCCGGATTTGCCGGCACTCAAAACATTACCTTTAAAAACTTCCTGCAAATTCTGGAGGATAATTTTCGTCGTCCTGAAGGTGTGGATTTCTACGCAGAGAAGCTTTTCATGTCATCACGTAACCTCAACCTGATCTGTCAGAACATCCTGCAAAAAAGTGTTACTGAAATCATTGAAACCCGCAAACTTATCGAAGCGAAGAACTTGCTGATCCATACCGATAAAACCGTTTCGGAAATCGGTTATGAACTGGGGTACAATGAGAAAGCCTATTTCACCAACGTTTTTAAAAAGAAATCCGGACAAACACCGACCGAATTTCGCGAGGAATTAAGGAAGCTGATTTCCTGAAATTACAACTCTTCTTCCGAATTGTGTTACCAACGGCCTTTCCCCCGGCCATATCTTTGCATCAATAAATTAACACAAAACAAAATGGAAACTGCAGCTAAAACAAAATGGGTTCTTGACCCCTCGCATTCAGAAGTATCTTTCAAGGTTAAACACCTGATGATTGCAAACGTAAAAGGTTTATTCAAGGAATTCACCGTTGATGTAACAACAGATGGCGACGATTTCACCACTGCTGCGATCGACTTTCAAATGAGCCCGGCATCAGTCGAAACCGGTGACGCCGGACGTGATGGTCATCTGAAAAGTGCCGATTTTTTTGATGTGGAGAACTTTAAGTCAATCACATTCAAATCCAGCTCACTCACCGCTAATGATGATGAAAATTACGTACTGACCGGTGACCTTACCATCAGAGGCGTTTCAAAAACCGTTAAACTGGATGTCGAATTCGGTGGAATTCAAAAAGATCCCTGGGGAAATACCAAAGCCGGCTTTACCCTGACAGGCAAGATCAATCGTAAAGAATTTGGTCTGGTTTGGAATGCTGCACTGGAATCCGGCGGACTGCTGGTTGGCGAAGAAGTTAAAATTCTCTGTGAGGTTGAACTGGCAAAACAGGCCTGATACATGAACCGGAAAAGGTTTCTCAATACTTTAGCATTAATTCCCGTAGCAGGAGCTGCCATGAATTTGAACGAATTTTCAAAACTAACTGATCCTTTGAGCAGTACGGCGCAAATGCCCGTGCTGTTCGTAGGACATGGCAGTCCGATGAATGCCATTGAGGATAATGAATTCTCCAGAAGCTGGAAGGAGATCGGGAAAACCTTACCCAGACCTCAGGCAATATTATGTATATCAGCACATTGGGAAACCCGCGGAACCTTCGTCACCGCCATGGAAAAACCCCGTACAATCCATGATTTCGGAGGGTTCCCCCAGGCACTGTTCGATGTTCAGTATCCGGCTCCGGGAAGTGTTGAACTGGCAAAACAGACAAAAGACTCCATTACCTCTGCCGGGGTTGGCCTGGATGAAAAATGGGGTCTCGATCACGGTGCCTGGAGCGTAATCAAACATCTGTATCCCAAAGCTGATGTACCGGTGGTTCAGATGAGCCTCGACTATACCCAGACTCCCCGGTTTCATTATGACCTGGCAAAAGAGATGGCATCCCTGCGTAAAAAGGGAGTACTCATCATCGGCAGTGGAAATATGGTTCATAACCTCAGGATGGTCGCCTGGGATAAGATCAGGGAACCTGAGTATGGTTTTGACTGGGCAATTGAAGCCAATCAAAAAATGAAACAATTCATCCTGGCAGGCGATCACAATCCGCTGATCAACTATCAGTCACAAGGCAAAGCATTCGATCTCGCTATTCCTTCGCCCGATCATTTCCTGCCTCTGTTGTATACCCTTGCTTTGAAGGGTAAAAATGACAACCTCTCCTTTTTCAACGACAAAGCGGTTATGGGCTCCCTTACCATGACCTCCCTCAAAATCGGATAAGGCCGGGGAGTTGTCGGTTAACTGACAACCGATAACTGACAACCGACAACTCTCTGTTCTTTTTCCCATCTTTGTGACATGCACATCACCATTCACACCGACGGTGCTGCACGTGGCAATCCCGGTCCCGGAGGCTACGGAGCAGTTATGCAGGCACCCGGACAGCGGAAAGAGCTTTCGGCCGGTTACCGCATGACCACAAACAACCGTATGGAACTTCTGGCAGTAATTGTTGCCCTGGAAGCCCTCAAAATCCCGGGAAGCGACGTCACCGTTTATACAGATTCACGTTATGTTTCGGATGCTGTTGAAAAAGGGTGGGTTAAGACCTGGGAATCCAAGAATTTCAAGAACAAAAAGAACCCGGATCTCTGGATCCGCTTTCTGGAGATCTACCGAAAGCATAAGGTTCGATTCATCTGGATCAAGGGACATGCCAATCATCCCGAGAATGAAAGGTGCGATCAACTGGCTGTGGAAGCCTCTTTTGGCAAGGAACTCCTGATTGATAGCGTTTATGAAGCACTTCAGGGTAAAGATGAGGGAAATCTTTTTTAACTTTCGCCCCTCAACAACACAAATCTGAAACAATAAAAAGTCAAGCTATGAATTTCAACCGGCTTAATATCATCACGGGATGGATTGTATTTGCAATTGCATCAGTGGTTTATCTCCTTACAATTGAACCAACTGCATCATTCTGGGATTGCGGGGAGTTTATCGCTACAGCAAAAAACATGGAAATCGGTCATCCTCCGGGTGCCTCTTTCTGGATGTTGCTGAGCAAATTCTTCTCCCTTTTTGCTTTTGGTAACGTTGCCATGATCGCAAAAACTGCAAATGCCATGTCGGCACTGGCTTCGGCATTTACTGTTTTGTTCCTGTTCTGGTCGATCACCCACCTGGCACGGAAAATCATGGGCAAAAACAATGAACCCGGAAAAGGTGAACTTTTTGCAATTATGGGAGCTGGTGTTGTTGGAGCCCTGGCTTATACTTTTTCCGACTCTTTCTGGTTCAGTGCTGTTGAAGCTGAAGTTTACGCGATGTCATCGTTGTTTACCGCTGCCGTTTTCTGGGCTATCCTCAAATGGGAAAGTCTGGCCGATGAGCCCCGCAGCGACCGATGGCTGATTCTGATCGCCTATCTGATGGGGATATCCATTGGGGTTCATATCCTGAACCTGCTGGCAATCCCGGCAATCGTGCTGGTGTATTATTTCAAGAAATTCCCGGTTACCCGAAAAGGGGTGATCTATGCAATCATAGGCTCATTTATTCTGCTGGCCGTTTTGATGATCGTGGTTATCCAGTTTACCCTCAAAATCGGCTCCTGGTTTGAACTATTCTTTATCAATGTAGTGGGATTGCCATATAATTTCGGAGTATTGATATTCGTTCTCCTGATCGCGGGCGGCCTGGCTTATGCGATCTGGCAAACCAGCAGGTCAGGTAAAGTATTGCTCAATACCATGTTTTTGATGCTTACTTTTATAATGATCGGCTACTCATCAATTCTGATCCTCCCGATCCGTTCCGCTGCAAATCCCCCGCTGGATGAAAATAATCCGGATAATACGCTGAGCCTCCTCTCGTATGTCAACCGCGAAGTTTATGGACAAAGACCACTGCTCCACGGTGAATATTATAATGCTCCGGTCATTGATTATAAGGATGGAAAGAACTTTTACTATAAAAAAGACGGTAAATACGCGGTTGCAGATACCCGTACCTCCTATGTTTACGACCCCAGGTTTACAACAGTTTTCCCAAGGATGTACAACACCCAGGAGCCAAAATATGAAAATGCGTACAAAGTCTGGGGCAAAATCAAGGGTCATGCGGTAACTGTTCAGGCACCGGATGGCAGCAATGAAGTCCGCATGGTTCCGACATTTGTTGAAAATATGCGCTTCTTCTTCCGTTATCAATTGGGACACATGTATTTTCGCTATTTCATGTGGAATTTCTCAGGCCGCCAGAGCGACGAACAAGGCGATGGCAGCATTAAAAACGGGAACTGGATCACGGGAATTAAGTTTGTGGATGCCGTGCGCCTCGGACCTCAGGATGATCTGCCCAAAGCCATCACCGGAAATAAGGGGCATAACCGCTATTTTGCCTTGCCGCTGATACTGGGTCTCCTCGGAGCCTGGTTTTACTATCAGAAGCACCGGAAAGATTTCTGGATTGTGACCCTGCTTTTCGTGATGACGGGCGCTGCAATCATTGTATATCTGAATGAGGTTCCGGTGACGCCGAGGGAAAGGGATTATGTATATGTCGGATCATTCTATGCCTTCGCAATCTTTATCGGCATCGGAGTGCTGTACCTATATGACCTTCTGAAGAAGAAGCTCGATCCCAAAATGGCTGCCATTGCCGTTTCAGGTGCATGCCTGCTGGCGGTTCCCGTGCTGATGGCTTCGCAAAACTGGGATGATCATGACCGTTCAGGCAGGAATACCGCTCATGATTTTGCCTATAACTACCTGGTAGGTCTCGATAAAAATGCGCTGATTTTTACCAATGGCGATAACGATACCTTCCCGCTCTGGTACATACAGGAAGTGGAGGGAGTTCGTACCGATGTAAGGGTTTGCTGCATGCCATTCCTCCCGCAGGACTGGTATATCGACCAGCTTAAGCGTACCTATTACGATTCCAAAGCATTGCCGATATCGATGAACTTCGAGCAATACCGGCAGGGTAAACGTGGTTACATCCCTATCCAGAATAAAATTTCCACACCGACAGATCTGAAGCAGCTCATCGAATTTGTTACCAGTGACGATTCGAGGGCCATGATTCCGTCAACAACCGGCAGGCAGTTTAATTACTTCCCCTCATCGACATTCATGCTCCCGATCGACAAAAACAAAGTCCTGGAAACCGGCACAGTTGACGCCAGCAGGGCTGCACAGATCGATACGGCAATTGTATGGACTATGGGTCAGGACCAGATCTATAAAGATGAACTGGTTATTCTCGACATACTCGCCCACAACAACTGGGAGCGGCCGATGTATTACACCACACCGATGCAGACGGGATCGGTTAAACTCGACAACTACCTTGAGCTTCAGGGACTCAGCTATCGTCTGATCCCGATTAAGAGTGACAAGCAGACTGCAATGAGCGGAATGGTCAATACGGACATCATGTATGACAATGTGATGAACAAATTCCGGTATACCAATCTGAATAATCCGAAAGTTTACCAGGATGAGAATTGCCGCCGGATGATGCAGAATATGAAAAATAATTTCAACAGATTGGCTTCAGCGCTGATCAACGAAGGCAAACCTGAAAAAGCAGCAGAGGTTTTGGCAAAACTTGAAAAGTCAATGCCGATGCGCGTTATGGGATATACCTCAACAGATCTCGACAATGCCAATCTGTGGTTCCGTGTTGGAAACAAGGAAAAAGGCCGTGAAGTGGCCAAATTTGCCTTCGACGGCATCAAGGATAATGTGGATTATTTCCTGAGCGTTCCCGCACAGTATTTCCCATCGGTTAATGGCGACATGCAATATGCACTCGGATATGAGTTACGCACATTGCTGGACAGCCTGACTGCCAATAAGGAAGATGAGCTGGTTAAGGAGATTGAAGCAAAATACAATGAATATTATACCCGCTATATGAGCAAGGTTGGCGGCCCTAAATAGCAGGTATTATGAAGCGATTAGCTCTTGTTATGATTCTGGCAGCCGGTTTGATGTCCGGTTGCCGGGATCATGGAATCAAACCCGGTGAGGCCAGGATTTCAGGAATCTTTACACCTGCCATTCCGGGGTATCTGAATATCAATGCCGGTGCGGTGCTCGACAGCGCCAAAATCAATAAAGACGGGGAATTCAGTATTTCTGTTCCATTGGAAAAACCGCTTCATGCCATGCTCTTTTTTGGCAACCGGATAAAGGATGTATATCTGGAACCGGGCAAGGAGTTGAAAATGAGCATTAACTCCATACTTTTTCCTGAAAGTATAACCTATACCGGAGAATTGGGTCCGGTTAACTATTATCTAACTCTGGCCCGCAAGCTTGATCTGCAAACAGCTGTTGACCCGACAGTTCTTTTTGCTAAAGAACATGTGGAGTTCATCCGGTTTTCTGACTCGATAAAACGAATGAAGGTCAAACTGTTAGATGAATTCTCGGCAAAATATAAAGAGATTGATCCTGCCTTTGTGGCTCAAACACGGCTGGATATCGAATTATCACTGGCCGATCAGCATCTACAATATCCGGGTAAGTATTCCCTGGTAAAGGGATTTCAACCGGAGCTTCCGGAGGGATATCACTTTGATTATCTTAACCGGCTGAACCTCAATGATCCTTCGAATCTCACCAGTTCCATATACAGGGGGTTTATTGAGAATTACCTGGACTACCGTCAATCGGTTTATCTTTTTGAACATCCAAAAACTGCGGAACTGATTTTTCCGGAATCGGTCGCACGCTTTCGGGTAATTCATGAGGAGTTTACCAATCAGGAGATACTTGACTATCTGATATTCACGGCAATCGATGACCATCTGGCTAATTTCGGCACTACAAAGATCGAGAGCTTTCTTACAGATTTCAGGATTACCTGCAAGAATCAGGAGTATGTCAAGGCCATTGAAACCGTGGTGGGGAATATGGAGAAAGTAAGCCTGGGCCGGCCGGCACCGGATTTCACCGCCTATACACCTGAAGGTAAGCAGGTAAAACTCAGCGACTATACCGGGCAGCTGCTTTACATCGGATTCTGGGCTTCCTGGTCCGACTGGAGTTTGCAGGAGATTCCCTATTTTGAACAGTTGTGCAAGGATTTTACGGGTAAACCTGTAAAGTTTATCATGATATCCCTGGATTTTGAAAAGGATAAAAACCGGTGGGCCGCAATCATCAAAAAGAATAATTTCGGAAGCATCCAGTTGATGCAGGATCCTGAATCAACCATTCTGAGAGACAGTTACTACCTGAATGATTTTCCAAGATATTTTCTGATTGGAAGTGATGGTAAAATCATCTCGGTTTATGCTCCTCGCCCCACTGAAAATATAGCTGAAACACTTACCCGGATTCTCGGCACGCAGGGTTAAATATAAGTCGGGAACTCCAGATGTACCAGACCTTTTGAATTCTGAATTTCGCGCGCAAACTGATGGGTATCTGTAAACAGGTGTATTTCACTGTAAACAGAAATTCCGGTTAAACCCTTTAAACATTCATTGGCAGGATCATCTTCATGCATCTGTAGCTGGATCAGTGAGTAATCCCCGCCGATATTCAGATTATTGATATGACGGAAAAGTGCCGCCAGGGCATCTGTGGATTGATCATGCGCATACAACACCAGCGTGAGTTGTTTTAAAGGTTCATTTACCTGGATGGGTTCGGGCATACGACCAAACAGGGATAAAAACCGGACCATCCCGGACATGAATTTTACCCTGAAATTAGATTTCATCACCCAGTATCGTTTAATCTGTTTCGCATCCCAGGCAGCAACAACTGCTTTGATCACTCCACCTTCGCAAGCCACATGAAAACTTCCGATGGTTAATCCGTCGATCTCCTCGATATAATGGAGAAGTGTTTCTTCAGTCATTCGCGGCGCCAAAAGGTATGTGCTGTAAAAACGGTTATACAGGGCTACCAGTTCGGGGATATCCGATTCCGTGGCAGGCCTTATAATAAACCGGCCATCGGTTTTCAGATGACGAATGGGCACAAAATTATATATCCTGTTGTCGCCCAGATATAAAGAAGCAGGAAATCCTCCCCTGCCCTTGGTAAAAACCATCGGGGCTTCATTATTCTTTAATAAAGTTGCCAGACCCATGCGGGTGCCGGATTCGCGCTCGAGTTCTATCACCGGTTTAACCATCCGGTAGGCAGTCAGGCCCATCCGAAAATCAGGATCGACCCTGAAATCCATGAAATAAGCTGTTCTGACAGGGTTATTCCGAAAATATAAATCAACATGCAAAGTTCCCAGTAATCCTACAACCCTCTCATCGCTCACGGCTAAAGCGTGATAGGAAGAAGGGTCGAGCAACCGGTGGAGACGGTTAAAAACCGGTGAGCGGTCAGGATACATCGTAACCATTCCGTTCTGTGCACAACGAGGCGAAAGCTCGAGAACAGACTGATTATCCCTATCTTCCGCCCATCTGACTAAAACCCTTTTGTTACTTGGAAACCCTGACATCATTACTTTGCCATAAATCAACTAAAAATAGAAAATCAAATCCGTATTTTAGTAAAAAATCCATTTTATGAAACTTCGATCCATATCTCCCCTATCCAACCTCACGCTCATACCGTTCTTCACGTTCTTTACATTCTTTACAATCTTCACTTTCTCACGCTCACACGCCCAGCTTGCCTCGGTCCGCGAATATAACCGCACCTTTCTTACCTATCCGTTTGGTGACCCGAACCCGGTTCCCAGAACCGGAAAGATCTATCCTTACTTCCGCTTTGACGGTTACTCAACGAAAGGGATTAACCGCGACTGGAAAATTGTGGAACTTGAAAATGAGTGGATCAAGGTTATGATTGCACCGGAAATGGGAGGCAAGATTCTTGGTGCCATAGAAAAATCAACCGGAAAGGAATTCATTTATTTCAATAAAGTGGTCAAATTCAGGGATATTTCCATGCGGGGCGCCTGGACATCGGGCGGTATAGAATTCAATTTCGGATCGATCGGCCATGCCCCAACTACGGCCTCACCGGTGGACTATTTAACGCGCACCAATCCAGATGGTAGTGTTTCGTGCTTCATTGGAGCCATGGATCTTACTTCCCGGTCGGAATGGCGGGTGGAGATCCGCCTGCCGGCAAACAAGGCCTGGGTAGAGACTAACCTGTTCTGGTACAATCCCATGGACCTCAGCACTTCAAAATACCACTGGGCTACTGCAGCTGCCGATGCGGCTCCCGACCTGACCTACTATTTCCCGGGCGATCACTATATCGGACATGATGGAGAAGAATCCCCCTGGCCGGTGCTGAAAGATGGCAGGAACATATCGCATTATGCCGAAAACAATTATGGCAGCGACCATAGCTATCATGTTCTGGGCACCTATACGGACTACTTTGCCGGTTATTATGCTTCCCGGAACTTCGGATTCGGGCACTGGAACGATTATACGGAAAAAGTGGGTAAGAAAATCTGGATCTGGGCCCTCAGTCCGCAGGGAGCATTATGGACTGACCTGCTCACCGACCAGCCCGGCAATATGCAATACACTGAAATACAGACTGGTTTACTATTCAACCAGGAAGCTGCCGGCAGCACCTTTACCCCATTCAAGCATTTGGAATTCCCCGGCCAGAGCAATGAAAGGTTCAGCGAATGCTGGTTCCCGATAGTTGGTACCGGTGGCGTAACCGAAATCAGTGAGGCGGGTATTCTTTATGTTGAAAATGGGAAGCAGCAACCTGCAGAAATTCAAAAAAACGCCGGAATCAGATTCTGTGCCCTTGAATTTATTCGGGATACCCTTCTGATCAAAAACGGAAGCGGCGAAACTGTTCGGGTTCCAATAGATCTTAAGCCGATGGAATTATTCACCTACTCAATGCCCAACGGCCAGCTGCCCACTGCGGTTGCATTAACCGGCAAACGCCTGGACTGGGCGGTCAGCGGGGAGACTGAGCGCAACTCCGACCGGCCGGTGGTTTCGCCGCCTTTCGATTGGAATTCCATGCAGGGATTGTATCTGAAAGCAGTCGAATTCAGCCGCCAGCGTGAGTATTCACAGGCACGTGATTTCTACCGTAAATGCTTGAATAAGGACCCTCACTTTCTGCCGGCTTTGTCAGGATTGGCCGAGGAGTATATCAGAATACTAAAGCCCAAGCTGGCTGAGGAGTTGCTCATGACAGCTTTGTCGTACGACACGTATGATCCAAAGGCGAATTTCCTCCTTGGGGTGGTTAAAAAAACCCAATTCTCCGGATCGGCCAACCAGCAATCGATGTTAAAAAATTTGTACGAAGCCAAAGAAGCATTCGGTTTGGCATCGAAATCCATGGAGTACCGGTCAGCTTCCTACAACGGGTTGGCGGAAATCGCTCTGATGGAGAACAAATTGGAGCAGGCATTAAAATATTCGGTACTCGCTCAGGATTACAACCGTTATGATATCAAAGCCATCCAATTCGAGGCGGTCGCCAGTCGGTTGGCAGGACAACCGGATCGGGCTGCAACGGTAGTTAAACGGCTGATTGGAATCGATCCGCTTAGCCATTTTGCCTCCTATGAGAAATACCTAGCTAATTCGTCACCAGAATATTTGGCTGCATTCAAGAGCATGATCAGGAATGAATTTCCAGAACAAACCTTTCTGGAACTCGCCCTGTTCTATCACAATCTGAATATGAATCAACAGGCGCTCGCCCTATTGAACGAAGCGCCTGACCAGGTGGAAATAAATTACTGGAAAAGCTATCTGGGTGGCAAATCTGATATTGCACCTGTTTCCGGATCATCCACCAGATTTGTTTTTCCTTACCGGCCTGAGTCACTGCGTGTGATCGAATGGGCGGAATCGGTTAAGCCTGCCTGGCAGAACCGGTATTACATGGGATTGATCCGTTTAAACCTGGATGATTCCCTAAAGGCGAAAGAATTGTTCAAATCATGCCGCGATGAACCAGCCGAGGCCCATTTCTACCTTACCCGGGCAAAATTATTCGAAGGCACAGAAGAAGAGCTGGTGCTGCGCGACCTGATGAAAGCTTCAACCCTTCAACCCGATGACTGGCGCACCTGGCATGCCCTGGGTGGATTTTACCTGAGAAACCGGGCATGGACCCAATATCTCGAAATATCACGCAAGGCAACAGCCAAAATTCCAGGACACATGATTCTGGATTTTGATCAGGCAAAAGCTGAATTATATAAGCACAATTACGATCAAAGCATTGATATCCTGGGCAAGCTGGTACTATTGCCTGCCGAAGGTGCTCGCGAGGGCCATGAGATATATCGGAATGCATTAATCCTTAGGGCCTTGGACCTAATAAGACACCAACGATATCTGAAGGCGATCAAGGATTTGGATGAAGCCCGCAAATGGCCGGAAACCTTGGGCGTGGGAAAACCCTATATCACCGATGAAAGGGTAGAGGATTATTTGACCGGCTTATGCTATCTTCAAATAAATCAGGCCGATGAGGCAGCAAAATACTTCAGGAAAGTGATCTCGTACACCAATGAGCAAAAACCTGCATGGGATAGCCCGCATTTACTCACAGCACTGAGCTACAAATTACTCAACCAGGAACCTGAAGGCGACCGGGTGCTGACGTCATGGATGAAATCACAGCCTGCCAATCCACTCATGCTCTGGTCGGTAGCCCGCTATACCGGCAATCTCGGCGCGGCCAGAAAAGCATTGGAACGCATCGGATGGAAACCCGAGGAAACCCCCTGGGGCATTGGTGATAGCCAATTGGCACTGGTGTATGAAATTATGGATAAAGTGGACATAAAATGACCTGTCTGAATCTGATAATCTGACCCCAATGAAAAAACCAGTTTCGCTTATACTCCTCATTTTCATACTGTCATATTTTACGTCTTCTTCTCTCCCGGTTCTGAACCCTATGCATCTTTTCAGAAGTGGCTACGGTCCGGAGGATATGGTGGCAGACACCCTGAGCACACCTCCGCGACTGCTTGTTTCGTGCTCATCGAGGCGGCCGGATTACCCCGCCTATGGTGAAATTGAGGCCATCAATCCGGCAAGTAAGGTACGGGTGGTGATGACCAGGACCGGAGAACCCCAAGGGCTGGTTTTCCGTCCGCATGGGATTTCATTGGTGCAGGCAGGGGAGATTCAATATCTGTATGTCATTTTACACGACGATGTTAAAAAGGCACATCCGGTTATCCAATATCAGGTTGATGCGGATACCTTGATATTTATCAGGCGGCTCGACAGCAAGCTATTGATCTCGCCAAACGCATTACAGGCTTATCCCGACGGGAGCCTTCTGGTTTGCAATGATGCCGGTAAACACAACAGTATGAAGGAGAAAATATTCAGGCAAAAGAAGGGTAATATCCTCTTTTTTGACGGGCGCGCCAACTGGACCATTGCAGCCGATACCCTTGGGATGCCCGCCGGGTTAGCGGCATTGGGGAAGCGGGTGTTTGTGAGTGCCGCCCTGGAAAATAAATTGTATTCCTATGATCTCTCCGACGGAAAGCTGACGGGCAAAAAGATTGTAAGTGAAATCAAAGGTCCGGATAACATAAGGGTTTATGAGGGCAACCTTATTGTTACCAGTCATTCCAAACCCCTGAAATTCATCTCGCACACCCGAAAAGTATCGCATAAATCTCCGTCGCTGGTACTGTCGGTGGATGTGCGGTCGGGAAAAACCACCAGGCTGTTTTATGATAACGGAAACCAGATCAGCGCTGCTTCAGTAGCTATGTTTTTAAATAACCAATTAATTATTGGTCAGATATTTGAACCATTTGTCGGCATTATTGATTTTGACCGGTGATCGATCAGGCTGCATACTATTTTTTGATTTTATCAGTTTTATCACAAAAATATATTCATGCGGATTCCACTTGTTGCCGTCTCGCTCATTCTGCTTTTGTCCGCAACCTCCTGCGAGGCAAAAGACCCCACAGCTGAACCCATGTTCAGCAAGAGCAAAATGTTGACGCTGGTGAACAAGACCAGGCAATCCGGCCAATACTGCGGATCGAAATGGTATGCCCCCGTAAAAAAATTGAAATGGAACGATCAATTGGAAGAGGCTGCCAGGGCACACAGTATGGATATGTTTGAAAAGAATTTTTTCAGCCATAAGGGAAGTAATGGCAAGTATGTTGATGACCGCATTTACACCCAGCACTATTTTTGGAAGGCCTGCGGTGAAAATGTTGCCTATGGAGCACTTTATGAAGATGATGTCATGAAGGAATGGATTAAGAGTCCGGGCCACTGCGCCAATATCATGAATCCTGTTTATACTGAAATGGGAGCCTGGCTTTCCGGATTGTACTGGACCCAGGTACTTGCTTCCCCGCAACAGTAAATTCGCGTTTTTTTCAATATCTTGGTGCCTTACATCCCCAGGCATGAAAACCCAAGATCTGCTCCTGCTCACCCTTCTTATCGCTGCCATCCAGGGCTGCAAACCCGAAAACCATCAGCCAAAACCGGATAACTCACCATTAAAATGGGAACAACCCTATCCGGGCACCTACCGCACTACCGCAGGTACACCGCCTGCGTTCAATCTGCTGACAGCAGCACATGCAAAACCCCGTGCCGAATCAATAAAGATTTTGGGCGATGCTCCGGTTCCCATCGATCTGAAAGAAATAACAGCCACCGTGATTAACGGCCGCACCTGCCTGCGGTTTCCCCTTGACAAACAGGAGCAGATCTATGGATTTGGCCTGAACTTCAAGACCATCACTCAGCGGGGCCGCATTTTCCGATTGCATGTGGATCATTATGGAGGTGAGGATAACGGCCGTACCCACGCTCCGGTGCCGTTTTTCATCTCAAGCAAGGGTTATGGAGTTCTCATAAATGCCGCCCGGTACATCGATGTATCTGTTGGATCGGCAGTGAGCAAAAACAGTAAGAACCCACCCGTCACGCGCGACCGGAATACTGATCGTGCCTGGGATGCCCAGCCCTACTCAGATAACATTGAGATGGTGATCCCGGAAGAGGGAGTTGAAATGATCCTTTTTACCGGAAAAAACCTGATGGAGGTGGTGCAGCGGTTTAACCTGTATTGCGGCGGTGGAATTATCCCTCCGAAATGGGGACTCGGTTTCTGGCAGCGGACTCCGACACTATATGACGAGGAGGATGTACGTACCGAGGCAGCCGGTTTCGCCGAAAATAATTTTCCACTGGATGTGGTAGGTCTCGAACCCGGATGGCACAGCAAATCCTATCCATGCACATTCGAATGGGACTCTGTACGGTTTCCCCAGCCAAAAACTTTTATCAGCGAAATGACCGCAAGAGGCATTCACCTGAATCTCTGGATGAACCCATACCATTGGCCCGGTGGCACTCTCGACAATCAATTGAAGGATTATACCGGATCGCACACCGTTTGGTGCGGAACGGTCGCCGACTATACCCTTCCCGAAGCGAGAACCATCATGCAGGAACATTTCGAAAAAAATCAATTGGACATCGGAGCCAGCGGATTCAAAATTGATGAGGTTGACGGATTCGATTCCTGGCTATGGCCGGATGGAGCAACCTTTCCTTCGGGCCGCGATGGTGAACAGATGCGCCAAACCTACGGACTGCAACTGATGACCCTCACGGATGAAATCTTTCGCAAGAAGAATGAACGCACCTACGGACTGATCCGGGCAGCCAATGCAGGATCGGTATCTTATCCGTACGTAATCTATAATGACTATTACAGTCACAAAGACTTCATCACTGCACTGGTAAATTCGGGATTCTCCGGGCTCCTCTGGACTCCGGAATTAAGAGCAGGCGGCTCCTCTGAGGAGTGGGTGCGACGGATGCAGACAGTTTGTTTCTCTCCCATGGCCATGATAAATGCCTGGGCCGACGGCACAAAACCCTGGTCTTTCCCGGAAGTGTATAAAACCTGTCAGGAGGTTGCCTTTCTTCGGATGCAGCTCCTTCCCTATTTATACTCCACATTTGCCCAGTACTATTTCGAAGGTAAACCACCCTTCCGCGCTATGCAGCTCGCTGTTGGCTTTCCTCCGGCCGGGGAGGTAAAGGATCAGTATATGGTTGGGGATAACCTGCTGGTTGCCCCGCTCTTTACCGGCGAAACCGAACGCCGGGTAATCCTGCCACCCGGCAGGTGGTATGATTTTTATACCGGCAAACTGGCTGGAGAAGGCACCATTACAGTGAATCCCGGATTGGACAAAATACCGCTTTTTGTTCGTGACGGTGGAATGATTCCAATGATTCCGGCCATTCGTCAAACCTCGCAATGGACCCGTGATTTACCGCTGGAAGTTAGGGTTTATGGAAATGCCGACGGAATATTCAACTTGTATAATGATGATGGAATGACCTTCGATTTTGAAAAGGGGGAGTATTCCATGCAGCGGCTGGAAATAAAATCGGGCAGCCGAACTGTTCACCAATCAAAATCCTCTGCTTTCGAATACACCAATATTATCTTTCAGTAAAAACGTCACCTGATCAACCGAACACCCTTTATACTTTCTGTTATCTTTGCGTCAAAATCGGCATCATGACTTCAAAAGAACGCCTGCTTGCAGCACTTAACCGCGAAAAGCCCGACCGGCTTCCGGCATCCCTTCATCAATGGCAGGACTACCACCTGAAGGAATATATGGGTGGCATGAGCGATCTGGAGGCGTTTAAAACGGTGGGACTGGATGCCCAGATTCAGTATTTCGAGGAGATGGACCAGTTCTGGGTGGTGGATTCCGACCCTACCCAATTCAACACCAAAACATGGAAGGATGTGCCGATTATTGTGAGCCGGAATCCGGAACAGCGCATCGTTCATCATAACATCCATACCCCGGATGGCCTCCTCACCTATAAAACCGAGGGCAACCGGAAAACAACCTGGGTTACCGAGCACCTGATTAAAAATGATGAAGATATCTATCTGATCGGCAAATACATGCCGGTCCCAAAGCTTACTCTTGAACCCATCAGCAAACGGTATGATGAAGTTGGAGATGCCGGAATTTTACGGGGCTTTGTCTGGGGCGATCAGGCAGGTTGCTGGCAACATGCGGCATGCCTGATGGATATAACCGCCCTGATTTATGCAACTTTCGAGAAACCCGATTGGGTACATGCGCTACTTAAAATTCTGATGGATAAAAAGTTGCAGTTTATTGAATCAATGAAAGGCGCAAAATTCGACCTGGTTGAAACCGGCGGCGGTTCCGCCTCCTCAACACTGATCTCACCAGATCTGCATGAACAGTTTTGCCTTCCGTATGACCGGATCATGCATGATGCCTTACACAATCTGGGATTCAAGATCACCTACCATACCTGTGGCGGCACTGTCGGAATTGAGGAACTGATCATCAAAAACGGTTGCGATGCATCTGAAACCCTTGCCCCGCCGAGTGTTGGAGGCAATCAGGAACCCTGGGAGTTCAAAGAGAAAATTGGCAACCGGATTGCATTGATCGGGGGTGTTGATCAGTTCAGCACGCTCTCTGAAGGTCCGGCCGAAAAGATCCGGAAAAATGTGCACGAACTATTTGAAAAAGTCGGTTATGAGGGAGGATATATCTGCTCAGCTTCCGATCATTTTTTCGAATGCCCCCCTGAAAATCTCGTAGCTTTTGCCGAGGCTGCAAGGGAGTGCCGGTATTAAGAATTTCGTTGCCTGACCTTACCCGCTAGATCGCCGTTCCGCCTCTTTCACCGGTACGTATACGGATACATTCCTCCAGCGGGGTAATGAATATCTTTCCGTCACCTACCCGTCCTTCGGCTCCGCCAGTGCGTGCCGATTTCAGGATTGCATCTACGGTAATCTCAACAAATGCCTCATTAACCGCTATTTCGATCTTGATTTTTGGTGTCAGGTCGGGAATAATGATCTGTCCCCGGTACATTTCCTCAATCCGCTGCTGGCCATGGCCTGACACGCGACTCACCGTGATCCGCTTGATATCGGCTTCGATAAGCGCCTCGCGCACCTTATCCAGCTGAACCTCCCTGATTATTGCTGTAATTAATTTCATAATCTGATAATAAGGTAATCAATTCTAACTTGGATTTAACATTCCGTAGCCTCTTTCGCCATGGTAGGAGCGGTCCAGACCGGCCATCTCCTCATCTTCAGATGATTTAAACCTGATGAAGCGGTCAAGGGCATAGATTAACAGATAAGTCATCACAGCAGCATAACCGATTGCGATTACCACGGCCAGAGCCTGAATCCCGAGCTGACTCCACACCGTCCAGGTACCGCTTGCCGCTGCTGCCGCGTCGGTCATCCAGGAAGGACGGATAAAAAATACCAAAAGAATAGCTCCGGTGATCCCTCCAACACCATGTATTCCAAAAGCATCCAGGCTATCATCGTAGCCCAGCTTATTTTTCAGCATAATGGCCATATAACAAACCATTGATGCGGCAATTCCGATCACCATCGCACCATACGGCTGAACTACTCCTGCGGCGGGAGTCACAGCCACCAACCCGGCCAGGATACCGCTGGCAAAACCCAATGCAGTAACTTTTCCCTGATGAAAGCTTTCAATGATCATCCAGGCCAAAGCCCCGGCGGCAGCTGCTACCTGAGTGGCCACCAATGCCTGCGCAGTGCTTAATCCGCTGGAAACACTGCTTCCCGCATTGAATCCAAACCATCCAACCCACAGTAATCCTGCTCCAAGCATTGTGATTACCAGATTATTCGGACGAATAACCTGGTACGGATAACCCCGCCGTGCCCCCAGATACAAGGCAGCTACAAGCCCGCTCACCCCCGCTGAAATATGCACCACTGTACCACCCGCAAAATCGATTGCCCCTTTGGCGCCCAGATTGAACAGGAAGCCATCAGAAGCCCATACCCAATGGCATAGAGGGTTATAAACGAAAAGGCTCCAGAGCGCAATAAAGAATACATACCCTTTAAAAGAAACCCGTTCGGCAAAAGCTCCCGCAATCAGGGCAGGCGCAATAATCGCAAATTTTCCCTGAAACATCGAGAATACATATTCAGGAATCCCCGCCTCCATCACCTTTGTGTCAATTCCCTTTAAAAAGAAATAATCTGGATTCCAGCCAAACCAGCCCCCCAGAACATTTCCGCCGAAACACATGCTGTACCCGACTGCAACCCATAAAACAGAAATTATGCCCATAGCCACAAAACTGTGCATGATTGTTCCCAGAACGTTCTTCGACCTCACCAATCCACCGTAAAACATAGCCAGACCGGGCACCATCAGTAAAACCAGGGCGGTTGAAGTGAGCATCCATGCAGTTGCTCCCGTATCTATTTCAGGATCACCGGCGGCATGCAGTCCGGAGAAAAAGAAAAAGACGAAACCCAGCATCAGCAGGGATCTTTTAGAGATAGGGTTCATACCTGAATTTTTCGTTTTCATATCTGAAGATATTTAGATGGCAAACATAAATGATTTTGAGTGCATATTCAATATTTGGCTTTTTTTACCTTTACCCCCCCTTTTTTCGCCATGTCATTCATGATTTTTATCTTTTTATCACATTACCCCCCAGATTTTCGGATACTTTTTCCCATTTTTTTTAATTATTACTCTATTTTTAAACTAAGAAACCGGATCCGCATCCCGGTCAGTCGGCTTCATCCGCCGCATACCGATCCCCCTACCTTTAATTAATACGTGAATTTCCATTTTCCCTTACAAATCATAACCTGATTACCAAATTTGCATATTAACTTGTTACAATATTCAACCATCTTATTGCCAGACTTTGATATTCATTGCCGGTTTCGTTCCTTTGCTTGGTTTTTTGCCTGGATTTCCAGGACCAGTTGATTAATTTTAAAGGAAAATTCTCATGAAATTGCCAGGCCAAACCCGGGTCCCGCTGAACGACGAAGCGCGTGA
Organism: uncultured Bacteroidota bacterium; assembly: GCA_942493265.1. Taxonomy (GTDB): domain Bacteria; phylum Bacteroidota; class Bacteroidia; order Bacteroidales; family UBA12481; genus UBA12481. Next base: position 2,571,966 of record OW818688.1, on the reverse strand, counting down.
ACTCATCAACCTGTATGCCTCTCTGGGCGACCGCGCCGCCAATATCCTTCCTGACGGGGTATTTGAAAAACTCAAAAATTTCATCCGGATCTGCCATGATGAGCAGATGGAGCCTGCCATACAGAAGTCCGCCATCAATCAGGCCCTTCTCGAGGTAAAGGAAGCATTGCCGGGTTATACCGATATCAGCCTGATGCTTGCGCCACACCTGAACTCAAAAGCTTTTGAGTTTTCAGCCCGCAGGCAGACTTTCAAGAAACGCCTCCGCACCATTATTGACCAGGAATTGGTTAATCCCGACGAAAAACAGCGTCTTGAAAATATTCTCCGCCTCCACGATTTCTCCGTGGGCACCCCTCCAACCACTCAGGAAACCATCGATTTTCTTTACCGGATATTCGTTGGGGATGAAGTGCGGGTACTCCGCAAATTCCGTGATGTGCTCGGTATCAATGAAGATATTGAGGAAGCCCAGTGGAACTATCTGCTCGATGTGCTCGATCAGATGGTCAATCAATCAACCCATTATACTACCGGTGCCGAAAAGGAAAACTTCCTGGCCCGAACCGAATCAACCGTCAATTTTAAAGGTCTGAACGGCCTGATCCGAACCCTGGTTTCCGGCAATGCCGATACCACCATCCGGCTGCTCAAGGAGGAGGTTTTCACGCCAAACTCCGTTAAAGTCATTGAATTTCAAGACCCTGAGTCATTCCTTCAGATCATGCAGGAAGATCCGGTTTCGATTTTTGCAGTCCGGATCAGCTCCATGCGCCGGAACATTTTCAGCCGGCCGGAATTTGCCAATTACCTCGTACGGTGTGTATTTATCGATGACTCACCCGAATCACGGGCCACCAATACCAGCCTGGTTTTTGCCTTCCATAACGGGATCATCAATACCCTCAACAAGGTGCATACCCGGAAAATGGGTACTCCGGCAAACACCCAGATGAACCTCCGGCTGATCCTTGACAAAGTTAGTGCGCAGAATATCAAGAAATTCAAAGAAAAGATCGATAAGAAAATCAAAGAATATGATCAGGAAATAATCGATCTGAAAAAAGAACAGCTGGCTGAGCCCGATAGTCCCGAGCAGGATGTCATCCTGTATAAATTTGATGAATTTGCCAGTCAGCTCATTAAGGACCGCTACAGCCTGTCGAAATTGCGCCAGTACCTTGCCCTGATTGAACAGGTGCGGGATCCTGCCGCCCATAAAAAGGTGAACCGCGAACTGATTGCCGAATTCGAGGACCGCACGCGCGACTATTTCTATTCAGGCAACAAAAACCTTGGAATCGCCACCATTGTTGAGGGAGGCGGAAGGGCACAGATCCGTACTTACGGGGAATATCTGCTCCAGCGTAAGCTCAAGCCGGTGAGCAATGAAATCGTTCACCGCTGCCAGGTTATTCTTGATGTTATCCCAAATACCTATCAGCGTACCCTGCACAATCATTTTCACAAAAATTTCGGTATCAACCTTTTCCTGGAAAAATACAAAGCATTCCTCACCAAGGTTGAAAACGAAGCCGATAACCGGGGCAGGTTCCGCAACTTCCTGATCGATCTGGGCATAAAGGATCGTTTCGACCAGAAAAACCCTGCCGATCAGGAGATTATAAAGGATTTCCTGAGTAAACTGGGCACCCTCGATAAAACATCGGTTTCAGATGATGTTCAGATGATTATCCGTGACCTCCTGTTCTGGAAAGGCCGCCAACCGAATCCATTCATCTATTTTGTGGAAGAAGCCTCGTGGGAATACCGCGACCTGTTCCCGCCCGACCGCTTCGATATCAATCCATTCGATATAAATATAGAATTATATGAAAATGGCAGGGTTGATTTTGAACGGCTCCAAACCAAGTTGGAACTCATACGCGATACCTTCCACCTGTTCGACGATACCGGCACTTTATGGGACCGTTTCTGCGAAAACACCGTATTTGTGATCAATGATCCGTCGAACCCGACCGGGTATACCGACTTTAACAACCAGGCGCTGATTGCCTTCCTTAAATTCCTGAATAAGACGCAGTTTACCCTGTTTCTGGATGAGGCGTATAACGATGCAGTCAAACTCGATGATCCGGAAGAACCCAAGTGGAGAACGGTATCGAGGTATATCATGAACAATTTCGCCTCGTTTCCCACACTCGGCATGGTGACATCGCTCTCCACCACCAAAAACCTCGGGGCCACCGGCGACCGGCTGGGATCCATCGCAGCAACTCCGGTTCGTCAGGATGTTATTGATTATGCACGGAATATTTTCTCCCCCGACCGGGCCAATACGAACTCCCTGTTTATGCTCGTGAATGTGCTGGAAGTAGCGGAACTTGCCAAAACCATCAAGATCCGGATGGATGAAAACCTTCCGAAAGATGCTTCCCGCCATAAAATCAAATCGAAACTCGAAGAGTATATCAAGGCTGCCATCCAGGCCAATAAGCCCGAGAAGGGATCGGGAAAATCAGGTAAGGGACGGCGCGTTTCTCTTTTTGAAGGAAGTCCTCTCCATATTTTCCTCCTGGATGAACTTCGCTCACTCGATCAGCTCGATGTTCTTGAACTGCCGGATGATTTTAAATACAAGGGTGAACCCTTCTTCTCTTATTATAAAGATCATATAGTCAAATCCTTAAATAGATTTCGCATCAATAAGGAATTCCGCGGTGAATCCAATCGCCGGATGGATATTGCCAAAGAGGTAGCGGAAAATGTTCTGTCGGGCAGACCGGATTCAGGCATCACCTATCTGGACTCCGACGGCTCATATCTATTTAATCTGCATATACTTAACCTGCCATCATTCCATGAGCTCGAGGCATTTGCAACCGCACTTGCCGGCGAACGTGGACTGGCCATCTTACCCTACCAAACGGGATTTGTACGGTTTGCACTCGGGGATTACCTGGATGGAACTGAAGCCTCCTATAAAGTGTTTCGCAAAGAGCTGGAAACTGCTGTTATCCTGTTCCTTGACTATTGGGAGAAATATCAGCTTCTTCTGTCGGGCGACCCGGCCCGCACCAAAGATCCGGCAACCATCATTTCTGCAGTCTTTCCAAAACAGGGAGGTGCCGCATACGCCCGCACAATTCTCGCCGACTACGCTGCTGTATCCGGTCTGGCAAAAACCGTTAACCGTTCCCTGCGCATCCGTGATATCAAATCGGTCAACCTTCCTTTTGCAAGTGATTCCGGTGTAACCATACATACTATTGCAACTTCAAAAAACAGTGTAATCGAGTTTTTTGATCAGATTGGGAATTGCCCTGATCTGGACTCTTTTGTGGCCAGCAAGGCATTTACCAAGGTATACGAAACCCTGCTCCCTCAGGTTTATAAAAATATTCCCGAACTGCGTGATCTGGATTACAATGAGGTTACTGCCCGGTTCGGTAAAAGCACCATCCAGAAATTCATCCGCTCGAAAAAGGAGTTTCAACCCGATCACCATATTCTTGATGAACAGGATGAACTTCTTATTATGAAGGAGATTTTGATTGATCTGGAAAACCTCCTGTTCTCCGACTTTAAGGTTAAATTACTGGCACTCAAGGTAAACGGCGGCGATCTGGGCGGAGATCTTGCACGGCTGGAAGGCTACAATCAGATACTCCGGAAATATATCGGCGAATTATTCCTGCATTTCGGATTACCGTTCGATCAACGGGTTAAGGAACCGGGACTGAAGGAACTATTTGTCCGTACACTCGGACTCTTCAGTGAGATTACCGGAATAAAGGCTGATTCATTCAACCAATCACTCGGGCTGATTGAACTGCGCGACCGGCTGAACCACTTTGATGAGCCATTCCCGGCTGACCCAAGGCCGGCGCTGGTGGAGATCACCTATAAGTTCTTCCAGGAAGAAGCCTTGAAGGGTGCTGTTGGTCAGGACCTTCTCTGGATGGATTATCTCCTAACCGGTACCGAAGTTTTTGTGAGAGCATGGAAAGGCAGGGTTGAAAAACTCTCTGAAGGAGTTCGCAAACTCGGATCCGGTGAAGCCGGGTTACTCGCCGGCGCCTATCTGCTGGATATATTCCCGGATGAACTCCGGTATATCTGGCAGAGCTGCATGAAAGCGGCCGGACAACTGGTTGGAACCGTCGACTTGCCCGAAACGGTCAGAACTCAGGTTCTTTACCTCACAGGCCGTATGAATGCCACGCGGTCAACCGACCTGTTCACCCGGTACAACCATTTTCTCTCCAAAATGGTACAGTACGAATACCTGCCCCAGAATTCATCAATCAATGAGATGATCCAGCACGGCTATTCGCTCCATACCGGGTTCAAAATGGACAATGTTCTGTCCCAAAAACCTGAATTCAGCGAACTCCGCTGGATCAACCGGGTGATGGAACAATGCGGGGTTATCGCAGCCGAGAAGGATGTGCAAACCCACACCCGTATTGCCACGGATGCAAAAAAACGCGAATATCCTTTCCATAAGATCGATCGTACCGGGTATGAACCCGAGCCATTCGATCAAACCGGCGGAGGTACTCCCCGGGATTTCATCAAACAGATGAAAACCCGGCCTACCGCATCATTTTTCGGCAACCGTATAGCAAGATTCACTGACACACTGGATCCGGAAGATTACCGCTGTAAAATACATGATCAGGGACTGGTCAGGGAATTATACATATTCCATAAATCCTATCTGAAATACCTGACCGATAATTTCAGGCTGCTTGGCCCTCAAACGATTTCATTATCAGAGGTAAAGGAATTCGTACCGGATATTGTACTGTTCTACGGCGCACCTGAAAAAGTGATCTCCTATCCGCGCATCGGATATTTCGATTTGAGGGGTCCGAATGGTAATATTAAAACCATTGTTACCCCGCTGAAGCGCAAGGTCGACTACTTCGGCGACATCAAGAAACCCCGGCTCACCCTCCTGAATGAAAAAGTGAAGGAACTAGGCGGCATGCCGGTTCATGGTTCACTATTCGCCATTGAGGAAGAAGATGGCAGCCTTTTCGTGGTTTTGATCAGCGGGGATAGCGGCGTGGGCAAATCAGAAATGCTGGCAGCTCTCATGCTGAAGTGGTTGCGAAAAAATCTCAAGGGAATTCGCTCAATCCGAATGATTGCCGGCGATATGCTTCACGTTTTCCCCGACAGCCAGGGTAATCTGTATGGGATCGGCAGTGAAATTGGTGATTTCTCGAGAGTGACCGATTTTGATCCCGATTTCATCAAACAATATAAAAGTCTGTTTGAAAGTAGTGCCGACAGCAATAAAGAGGACCTGAATTCCAGGAGCACGATTTCCGGACTTTGCGATATCAGGATGCCGTTTAAAATCGACATCTTCCTTACAGCCAGCAATTTTTCAAGGGATGAAGCCGGGATCCGCAGGTATGCCAATCCCGAGAATTTCATCCTCTACCGGGAAAGCCATGGGGAACGTAAGGAGAAAGCAACCAGTTCCGACTATCCGCACATTCAGCGAACCCTTTTAAGATACACTGCCGACAAACAGATTGTTGAACTTCTGGGCCGGCATGGCTCCTATCTGGATGATATTCTCGACTGGATACAGGACCCACATACCGGTAAAGTCTATCTGGGATCATCCTTCAAGCTGATGGACAAAATCGATCTGGAGGAGGTGGTATCTGAAATTTTCAGGGGAAAATCCTTCTCTAAAAACAATAAGCCCTATACGATAGGCAAAATCCGTTTCGATATCATCAAAAATCGCTTCCATGCCATAGCCTCGGGAGATTCGGGAGAGGAAACCTTTCTGATTGACCGCGACTTTTTCGGAAAAATGTTTAACGCTCTTGCCAGCACTCCTGCAGGAAATCCTTTTATTGCTGAGGAAGAGGAATTAGCTATCCGTCAACATCTTATCAGAATATTAAAAGGCGGTTCAGACGGTTGCGGTCTGGGAAGGAAAATCCAGCTGGGGATTCTGTCCACTGACCTGGGTAAAAAGGGTAAAGAAATCTCTGGTCCGCAAATGGCGGCTGATGACCTGCTTCGTCTGATCCGGGAGGTTCGTTTGCAAAAGCCTGAGATCTCCAGGTACAAACTGCTCGTTCGCCAGGCCATACAGGAGAAATACGGACAAATACTTCCGGCTAATGAAGTCAGTGCTGAAATTTTCCGGTACAATTTTTATCTGTACCAGATTGAAGGAATGAAAAAAGCTCAATTCGTCAGACTTGATCAGCAGGAAGTTCCGGTCGACCTCAGTCGTTTGCGCGGGTTCAGTCCGGTTGATCCGGCCAATGCTTTCAGTCCGCTGCTGCTTACCCCGAATTTAAATATTGAGATCAATGCCATCAGCGAAACCTATCAGCAGCTAATGGCACTGCCCAATAGCCCTGAATTCGCTGCCGGATTTATGAAACAGGTTGAAAGCCTTTATGTAGCGAAGGGATACTCGCGCGAAGTAGTGATTAACAACTTGATCCTTCAGCTGTTGCTCCTCAACGGATTCATTACGGTACCGGATCTGGCAAGAGGAAGAATCAGCGAGAAGGTGAACCGGGAAACTGTTGCATCGGCCAAATTTGCGGTTTGCGAATTATTAATGCCAGAAAGCCCTGATAATAACAAAGATACCCAGGCCCATTAGTATCACGCCGGTAATGCGGAATAATCTGGTCATCAGGCTTTCGGTGACCAGCGTGCGTAATTTATGAGAAAACAGGATCTTAAGAAGATCAAAAGTTACCAGGGTTAAAATGGTGCAGGCAAAATAGTAAATGATCTGCACCCCTTCGAGATTCAGGGTGGAGACGGCAACAATCATGGCACCGAACCAGAATACCAGCACGCCCGGGTTAAAGGTATTGATCAGGAATCCTTTTACCAGCAGGATAATCACACCAACCCCGCCAAGGGGCTTGATGGTTTCGTCAGGTTTGCGCAGGAAATAGGTCAGCCCGAAAAACAGAAATGCCCCACCGGCCACAAGTTTAATTACAATATTGTCCTTGATGGGCTGCATCAGCTCTGCTGCGCCGTAATAAGCCACAATGATGCAGCTGATATCACTTAGCCATACACCGGCATTAAGAAGGATGGCTGCCTTGGCTCCGCGCCGCAGCAGCGTTTCCATCACCGTAAAAAAGGTGGGGCCGAGGTAAACACTTAAAAGGAGGCCGGTTAAAACTCCCTTGATGATAATTAGCAGGATCATACCGTTACTTGATCGTATCTTTCATTGATTCTTCTAAAAAACTCTCCCATTCCTTGGATAAACCATTCACGACTCTTGGAAATTTATGCTGTCCACCCTCTTTTCCCTTGGATTTCAGAAAATCATAGAAAAGCTGATTGGGAACCATTTCCACGAATATTTCTTTCAGGGCTGCCTGCCGTTCAACGGCATAATCATCGTTCAGCAGCTTGAGTGCCTTGTCCAGCCTGACCTTTACTTCCTCACTGTTCAGATCCTCATTATCTACCCCCAGATACCATTTATGAGCAAAAAGACCCTGGTAGGCAATCCCCGACACTGTGAATTCCTTAATGTCCACGCCAAGCTCCTCTGATACCATATGAACGGCCCGACTCATGTTATCGACCGATAAATGTTCTCCGCAGAGGCTTAGAAAATGTTTGGTACGACCGGTAATCACGATTTTGGCTCTCGATTTATCCGTAAAACGCACGGTATCTCCAATTAAGTATCTCCAGGCACCCGCACAGGTCGAAATGAGCAGAGCATATTCACGGCCTTCTTCAACATCAGCCAGAGTGAGTACCTCCGGGTTCTCAGCAACCATTCCGTCTGAATTAAAATTCAGACTGTCGAATGGAACAAACTCGAAAAAGATTCCGTTATCCAGCACAAGCTGCATGTCAGAATCCTTTTCATTCTGAAAGGCAAGAAATCCTTCAGATGCCAGATAAGTTTCCAGGTAGATAACCTCCTCACCCAATAGCTTGCTGAAACTATTCTTATAAGGCTCAAAACTTACGCCGCCATGTGCAAACACCTTGAAATTCGGCCAGATTTCATGAATGTTTTTCAGGTTATAACGGGCAATTATCTTCTCAAGCAAAATTTGCACCCAGGCTGGCACTCCGGAAATTCCACCGATATCCCAGTTGGGGGCCTGGTCTACCATTTTCTCAATTTTCGTGGCCCAGTCCTTCTCCCTGGCAATCGGACGGCCCGGTTTATAAAAACTATTAAACCAGAAAGGAAGCCTTCCTGCCAATATCCCGCTCAGGTCACCTTCAAAATAAGTTTGCATTTTGGTCAGGGAAGTGGATCCCCCCAGCATCAGCGCTGATTTTTCATAAAACCTGGGCGGCAGGTTATAATCGGAAAGCGCCAGCAGCTGACGTATTCCTATTCTCCGGATCGCTCTGATCATATCGTTGGTCAGCGGAACACGTTTGGAGGAATCATTTGAGGTGCCTGAAGTGAGACCGAAATATTTCACCTTACCCGGCCAGCATACATTTCGTTGTTCGACTGAAAGCAATTTATGCCACCACTCCTGATAGATCTTCTCGTAATTATAGATCGGGACTTTCTTCTGAAACACCTTAATCATATCCGATTCCGACAGGATCTCATCAAAACCGTATGCTTTGCCCATCTGTGTATTTCGTGCCCGGGTCAATAATTTCCTCAGGGTTTTAACCTGTGCTTCCTGCCCTATCGTTTGTTTACGCTTGAAATTTGCACTCTTTTTGCGCACCACATTATTCAGTAGCGCTCCAACAACTGCCATAAGACTGCTTTTTTGGTAATGCGGCAAAAATAGCCATTTTTACATATAATAGAATCGTTTTATATCTTAGTGACTTACACCAAACCTTAGAACCATGAATACCAACTATGTAAGATCCTTCTTTCCCGGTCTTGATTCTCCCTGGATATTTATGGACAATGCAGGTGGCTCTCAGATCGCCATGCCTGTTGCCGAACGGATTCAGGAATTCTACAGAACTTCCGATGTTCAGCTAGGAGCCAGTTATTCACCTTCGGTTCTGGCCACCGCCAGAGTTGCCGAAAGTCAGGCCCGCATGGCTGAGTTTATCAATGCCTCAGGCCCTGATGAAGTGATCATGGGCTCCAGCACAAGCCTGCTTTTGAGGATGCTTGCCTCGAATCTCGGACAATACTTCCCGAAAGGCAGCGAAATAATTGTCACCAATTGCGATCACGAGGCGAATATCGGATGCTGGCAGGAATTGGAAAATAAAGGAATGATCATAAAAACCTGGAAGCTCAACCCGGAAACGCTCACCCTCGACATTTCGGATCTCGAACGGTTGCTCACCAGGCAAACCCGGTTGGTTGCCTTTACCCATGCATCCAATATCCTGGGCACGATCAATCCGGTAACCGAGATCACCCGGCTGGTGCACAGCCGTGGCGGATTGGTATGCGTTGATGGGGTTGCTTATGCCCCGCACAGCATGATTGATGTTGCTGCCTGGAATGTTGATTTCTATGTTTTCAGCTTTTATAAAACTTACGGCCCGCATTATGCCATGCTGTTTGGAAAGAGATCGATTCTTGCTGATCTCCCCGGAAATAACCACTATTTCATCGGGAAGGACCAATTGCCATACAAATTTCAACCCGGGAATGTGAATTTCGAATTTTCATGGGGAATGACTGGTCTGCCCGATTATTATGATGCCTTGTACCGGTTTCATTTCCCTGAAACGGTTGAACCTGATTTCCGCCATCGGCTTAGCCGCGTAAACACGCTTATCCGGCAGCACGAGCAAATGCTCAGCGAAAAAATGCTCGGATTCCTGAAAACTAAACCGACAGTAAATATAATTGGTCAGACCGTTGCAACTGAAACCCGCGTTCCAACCTTCTCATTTGCTGTAGATAATACTGACAGTGAATCCATTGTTTTAAAAGTGGATGAACACCAGATCGGAATCCGTTTCGGGGATTTTTATGCTAAAAGGCTTATTGAATATCTCGGACTGGAATCGCGCAACGGTGTAGTGCGTATTTCAATGGTTCATTACAATACGCTGGAGGAAGTTGAAAAACTGATCACCGCTCTGGACACCATCTTATAGAAGGCCTAGTTCTTGATAATTTTTACCGGCCGGGAGTTCATTGCACCAGTATAGAGTGCATAAACACCCGCTGATAAATCAATTAGCGAAATCGCTTTTTTCTCATCCGCAGCAGCATCGATTAGTTGGGTATAAACTTCATTCCCCGACATATCGATTATCGATATATTGTATCTGCCCGACTGAGGAAATGACAGACATACCCTGTCGTTAAACGGGTTTGGGAATACCAGTACCGGTTCGGACTCAATAATATCACAGATAACATCCGAGGTACCTGGTGCAGATGTAATTTTTATATCATCAATGAATATCCTGTTGTTTGTATTATCGGTAAAGGGGTCATCCGATTCACTCGTGAACTGAATACTTTCGGTGCAGATAATTCCTTCAGGCACATTCCAGGGCTCATTAATCAGCAACTGTTTACCGGCTTTCACATGGAAATTATTATTACGTGCATGCCCCATAATCTCATAATCGGTCCAGCATTGGTGATCAACCGGAAAAGTGCACCAGAGCTTTTCGTTAAAATAAAACCTTCCAATATTTGTTTCATCCCAGGCTAATCTGAAATACATCCCGTTCATATTTTGGAGGCGGAAAACTCCATGCTGACCGCTTGGGATCATGACAGAGAACTTAATTGATATATAGGGCAGGTTATGATGTTCGGCCGATAGTATAGCTGCTTCCGTATTTTCAAGTTCAAGACTGTTGCACCCGGTATGGCAATTGGATGACACAATCTCGGCAGAATGGCCGGGATCGGTGGATTCTCCGGTGATATACCAGTAATCTGATTGTGGTGAAATCGGCTCTCCTTCCACGTATGTTTCAAATCCATCTATAAAAGGCAAGGTCCATTCTGCGGTGGATACAACATCATTTATCCCGCTGTAAAAAACCGAATCGGCGGTGCGTGATCCAACGGCCCATGAAAAAGCAGAGGCCGGCAGTTTGTTCAGCTTCACGTTACAGGAGTCCAGCCCTTCCACAAATGGAATCAGGCTATCCCCCTGAAGCAGGTAAATATCATAAACGCACTTCTCTTGTGAATTATCTGCAACCCACTTAAATTCTATCTCTTGTCCAACCAAACGGCTCCCGTTTACAGGTGAAAGATAGCACGGGCTTAATGGCTGACAGGCTTTAGGTTTGCTGATAAAATCAACACCCTCCGCCAAAATCGGAAGCATTTCATTAAAAGATTGCCTTGAAAGCGGATTCCTGTCGAGACCCAGAAAATTCATCTGCCGGAATAAATTGTTCTTCAACAAACCTGATAAATCGCTGATCAGGTTATGCTCCAGATTGAGCTTTTTCAAGCTGGGTTGAAGAGTAATCCATTCGGTAGTCAGCAGCAGATTGTCTGAAACATCAAGGATCTCAAGCTTCTGGCATCGTTGCTTTCCCATATCCCTCAAACGATTATTGCTCAGATCCAGTTCGGTAAGGGCCGGCGTGTAAAGCATAAGCCTACCCGGAGTAACAAGTTGGTTACATGAAAGATCCAGGTAATCAAGCAGGTTAAGTTCGGCCGCTATTGCCAATGAGGTGATACCACTTCCCGAAACATCCAGTCGGCGAAGGGATTGGAGCTGATCAGTCAGGAGCAACTTTGGAATTTGATTATCAGAAATATCAGCCTCCTCCAGTTTAGATAAGGTAGATAAAAAACCAGTTTCCGTGAGATGGTTACCCGACAGATCCAGCCGTCTTAATTGTATCATTTGAGAAACAAATCCAGCCTCCGCAAGATTTGTGCGGCTTAAAATCAGTTCATCCAATAAGGGAATCCTGGTCAGTACATCGTAGTTTCCAATATCCGCTCCGGAATATTCAAATTTCAGCAAGTGTTCAAATCCATTCAGAAAACCGAGCGAATCGATCAGGGTTTGCCTGATTCTCAATTCGGATAATTGCTTGAGTGATCCCATCACCTCCGGATGAATTATTTCCCTTCCGTTCCATTCCAGAACCCGAAGACCCGATAAGTCCTCCAGGGGCCCGGCATCAATTGCGGGCCCTGGAAGACCATGTACGACCAACCGTTTCAGGTGATTGCATAACCCGAGTCCTTCCATGCTTGAAACAGGTTGATCTATATCGAGTGAAGTGATGCGGCTCAGGTCGCCTTCATAAAGTTTCAGGTCATTGGGATTGGAAATATCATAACTCAGAGCAAGCTGATATATAGCGTATAACATCGGATCATTCACCGGAAGAAGGGCGCCACGCACAAAAGCTTTTACCGGACCAATCCACCGCGATTCGCCGTCAGGATACACTGCTGAAACAAATACCTGGTGGGTTCCGGGGCTCAATTGATTGATGTTAAAAGTTGTATCCGTAGTTTCCAGAAACAGTTTATCATCTGCATAAACCTTACTTCGTGCAGGGTGCTGGTCCGAATCATAACCCCAGGTTACGAAAGTCTCATGATTGATGAGTTTCAATCCGATACGTACAGGCGGTTCTGGCCACGATACCGGTTCCAGATCAGTAAAAGCCTCATTTACAGGGAGCGACATCACACAAGTTAACGGATAATAGCCATCGCCATAGCCATCCCATCCTAAGTTAAAATGGAAAAGCCCATCCTCGTTGTAACCGTCACAAATAAAGGCATGCCCGCCGCCGGTTACCATAACCGGTTTGTATTCCGACAGGTTCTGGTAGAACATTTCCGTCCAGGATTCCATGGTGAACTTTGATTTCCTCATGATTACCCCACCGATATATCCCAGTTCATGAAATGCCTCGAGCGTGCGGTGGCTGTTGGTTAAGGAACCCGAAGGGCCATATGACATATGAAGCAAAACACCGAGATCATATAAAAAATCGCTCAGTTCAAGGTTTACCGAGATCGGTGCATCATCCATGGCCGACCAGCTATAGGGGCCTATCTGTGCACTCAGGGTGCCATAAAACCCTGTATTATAAGTTTCCTGGAGATTAATGGTATTAAAACTGCCGTAATACCTGACTACCTGGCCCATGGCAACGGCCACGCAACCAACATAAACCCGGCCGTTCGGACCGCGGGCATCTCCCGGGCAATAATAATTGAAATAATCAGCCTGTCCCCATTGCGTAGTCAGCAGCGGTCCGATGGAACCGTCAAGGGTTCTCGTCCCTTTCAGCCGGTCAAAATCCAGGTTTTTAGCCGTTGCCAGTGCCTCCAGAAGTTTGGGTTGATCCGATTGCCCGGCATTCCCTCCAAAGAATAAGTTGTCGGAGGAATATCCCACCAGGTTGTACCCAACCTTTGTGGGAATAAGGATTACGAAAGAGGCAGGTTTGAATCTTTCATAAATTACCAGTTCCCCCTGCCGCGTTATCCGGTCGAACTGAAAATCTATACTGCCTGATACCTGCGGGTTTTTCTCCAGCCATACTATCCTGGCTGCCTCATTCATTGAGCTGGATTGACCAAACGAAGGAGTTGATTCGCAAAAAATCGCAAAAAGAAGAATCATCGATCCGGAACGAAGAATAGGTTTCATTGGGTTGTTCTTTAAAGGTGTCATCCTGGTCATTTCTGTATCCATTGATGTTCACACTGTCAAAAGGTCACCTCCACCGGAAAATTGTCCTTGACTATATACACTTAAGACTCTTGCAATTGATGATATATTACAGTCTGAGTCTAACAACTATATAAATGATTAACCCCTGTTAGCAAAAGGGTGATTATAGAATAAGATTTAAAAACATGACCGATCATAACCATCCAATCCACTTCTCGTATACCTTTGCCGCATAATTATTAAGAATATGGCAGCTCTGAAAATTGCGGTGATCGGTTTGGGTCAGTTTGGTCGGGCTATTGCCACGGCGCTCACAAAATGCGGGGCGGAAGTCATGGCTATTGATAACCGCGAGGAGGTTGTCGACAACATGGCAGATCAGGTCTCTGCCGCTGTAGCTCTTGATGCCACCGATAAAAAAGCGCTTTCATCAGTCAACATTACTGATATGGATGCTGTTGTTGTAGCGATCGGACAGGATATGGAGCAGCTTCTACTGACCACTGTTCTGGTTCTGGAAATGGGCTGCAAACGGGTGATAGCAAGAGCTACCGGGAAAAGGGTCAGAACCATTCTTGAAAAAATCGGAGTACATGAAGTATTGAGCCCTGAAGTTGAGGTTGGGCAAATTGTTGCAGAGCGTTTAACCAACCCGAACCTGGTTTCATACCTTCAACTTCCCGACAATTACAGGATTGCAGAGATCAAGACCCCCCGTCAGATTATCGGCCGGACACTGGGAAATGTTAACCTTCGCGAAAGGTACCGGCTTTCCCTGGTAACAATAAAATCAATTAAGGAAGGAGAAAGCCATATTGAAGGGGTTGTTGATTATGAATTCAAGATCGACAGTTTCCATACCCTGGTTCTTTTTGGTCAGAACAAAGATCTTGAGCGGTTTGTAGCCATCAATCAATAAATCCGTTCATGCCATCTCAGGAAGAAATTCAGCAATTACGGGAGCGCATTAACCTCAGGCTTTTTTCCAGTAAAAACGGAATGATGTCTGTCCTTACCTGGGGAACCTTTATCTTTTCCATATTCGCCCTGCTGGCAATTGTATATTATTACGGATACCCCCAAACTCCGGCCTCGTTAAAAAGTATTCACCTCATCATCAGGGCGAGTATCTGGTTCTATATCCTTAAGTATCTCATCCGGCTACTGTATGATTTCCATCCCGGTCATTTTATCCGTGACAATCGACTGGATTCAGTGGTTTTTGTTTTCATGGTCATTGAGGAATTTTTTTACATTTTCTTTGGTCACCAGGGACTGAACGGATTATTCATGCAAATCATGAACATCCCCATTGGAGATGTTTCCATCCTGGCTGTTCAGTTGTACTTTTTCATCATCGTCGGCCTCGAGCTCGGGAAAGCCGCTGCTAAAATTTCAAAATTAAAGATATCGCCGGCCCGGCTCCTCTCCCTCTCGTTTCTCGGCCTTATTGGTTTCGGCACAGCCATGCTAATGCTGCCGGAGATGACCACCAGCGGGATAACGTTTGTTGATTCGCTTTTCACCTCAACCAGTGCAGTTTGTGTTACCGGGTTAACCGCCGTTGACACGGCAACTGCCTTCACTCACAAAGGCCACTGGATCATACTGATACTAATACAGTTAGGCGGTATTAACATTCTCGCTTTCGCTGCGTTTTTTACGATATTCTATCGCGATTCTTCCAGTATAAAATATCAGTCACTCATCAAGGACCTGCTTGACACCGATGAAATGTCCAAATCAAGGTCTATTCTGAAGAGCATTATCATATTCTCTGTCCTGATTGAAGTCGTGGGCATTTTGGTAGTATACCTGTCCTGGGGTCCCACCGTGGAATTCAAGGAAGGACAAAGCCGCCTTTTCTTTTCCATGTTTCATTGCATATCGGCATTCAATAATGCAGGTTTCAGCCTGTGGAGCAATAACCTGTTTGAAGAGGGAGTACGACTTTCCTGGGGCGTTCATGGAGTGATCGCCATGCTGGTATTTCTGGGAGGTATCGGATTTCCTGTTCTTCAGGATTTTACCAGTCTGCGAAAAAAGACTACCAATCCCCTCCTGTATTATAAATATCTCCAACCCAGTTCACGTATTGCCTTGAGGACCTCATTTTTCCTGATTATCGGCGGTGCTCTGGCTTTCTTTTTTCTCTATCCTGTTCATCCGGATGATGTTGGAAATGGCGGCCGGGCTATGCAATCCGTATTCCATTCAATAATTTCCCGCACCGCAGGATTCAATACAGTAGATATCAGTAAATTCAGTGAACCCCTAATCCTGATTTTCACCTTCCTGATGTTTATCGGAGCATCCCCGGGATCAACCGGCGGTGGTATTAAAACCACCACTTTTGCGGTAATCCTTAAATCCACATACATAGCCGTCAGAGGCACAAAGCATCTGACGTTTCTCCAGCACACCTTGCGCCCTGCCCTGGTACAGCGAGCTTTATCCATCGCAATTATCTATTCGTGCTGGTTTCTGTTCGGCACCGTATGCCTGTCAGTTGTCGAACCCAATATCAATGTGATGCATCTGGTTTTTGAGGAAATCTCAGCGCTTTCTACAGTAGGATTAAGCATGGGAATTACCTCATCCCTGGGTGATTCCGCTAAAATCATCCTGGTCCTTTCCATGTACATCGGCCGTATCGGTTCGCTTACGATCATTCTCGCACTCATCCGCAGAGCTTCCAATGTTCAGCTGACCTATTCCCACACCAACATTTTGATCGGTTAATTCCCGGATTGTAACGTTTGTTACTATTTAGAATCATTCTAAATTATTTCTTTACGGAAGATTTCGTACCTTTTAAAGAAATTAATATACCATGAGTGAATTGATAAATAATTCCGGGCTGCGTAAACAAATCCTCAAGGGACTGCTGTTAAAGATCCATCAGGGGATTGACCCTGAAGCTGTTAAAGCAGAATTGATTGAAGTTCTGAAACAAGTCCCATACGGTGAAGTGGTTGAAGTTGAGCAACAGTTGATTGAAGAGGGACTTCCACCGGAGGAGATCCAGAAATTCTGTGATGTGCACTCCCTGGTGCTGGAAGGCAATATCGATCTTTCAGGAGCCAGATCCATCCCTCCGGGACACCCGGTTGATACCTTCATACAGGAAAACAAGGAACTTTTAAAGGCTGTTGATACTGCTGCCGAATTGCTCGACCAGATAAAGAAGCTCGCTCCGTCGGATGATCCTGCTCCACTGGTGATGAAACTGCTGTCCACCTTTAACAGCCTGCTCGATGTTGACAAACACTATCAGAGAAAAGAATACCTGCTGTTTCCATTCCTGGAAAAATCAGGCATAACCGGTCCGCCAACCGTTATGTGGGGCAAGCATGATGAGATCCGCAACCTGCTGAAGGGTTGCATAGAGGTACTTCGGACCACAGGTTTGTCAGCTGAAGAGATCCTTTCTGCATTCGATCTCCTGTTCAATCCTGCACTGCTCGGTGTGGAGGATATGGTTAAAAAGGAAGAGGAAATCCTGTTTCCGATGAGCCTCGACCATCTGACCGATCAGGATTGGTGGGAGGTTTACCAGCAAACCCTGCCGATAGGATTTTGCCTGTATGATCCCCAGGTGGAATGGAAACCTGCAGGATTAGTCAGTACAAATGACGAAGCCTCCCAGATCCATGGCAATTCGATCCAGCTGCCTTCAGGCAGTTTCACTGCGGCTGAACTTATGGCCATTCTCAACACATTGCCGGTGGACATGACTTTTGTTGACAAGAACGATAAAGTCAAGTATTTTTCTCAGGGAACCCACAGGATTTTTACCCGCAGCCGTTCAATCATCAACCGTGATGTCCGCCTCTGCCATCCCCCCGCAAGCGTTCATATCGTTGAAAAAATTATCGAAGATTTCAAAAGCGGTGCAGCCAGTCATGCACCCTTCTGGATCCAGATGCAGGGAAAATTCATCTACATTGAATATTATGCACTCCGAGATGAAAACGGCGAATATCTTGGTACACTGGAAGTTTCGCAGGACCTCACCAAGTATCGCAAGCTGGAGGGTGAACAAAGAATAGTTTCATACAAATAATACCAAACTCGATAATAAGGAAGATTATGGGACAAAAACTGATAATAACCCCGAAAACAAGAATTCTGGATCTGATAACCGATTATCCTGAACTGGAAGAAGTGCTGTTCGATGTCAGTCCGGCTTTCCGGCAGCTTAAAAATCCTGTCTTACGCCGCACGGTTGCCCGCGTAACCACCCTTCAGCAGGCAGCTCTGGTTGGAGGGATCAAAGTAGAAGACCTGGTAAATAAGTTGAGGCAGGTAACCGGCCAAACAGCTGATTTGCATTCCTTTGTAGAGACGGATGATCATCAGTCTCCCACTGTGTTTCCTTCCTGGTTTTCAGCTGATAAAATCACCAGGAATCTGGATGCCCGTGAAATGCTTAATCGTGGTGAACATCCGGTTGGACAGGTCCTTGCCGATTTGCACAACCTCCCGGCCGGGGAGATATACGAACTGATCGCCCCCTTCTACCCCGCCCCGCTGATTGACAAGGCTTCCGGTATCGGATTCGTTTACTATTCGGTTGAGGACAGTCCTGAAAAGTTTCACATCTATTTCACAAAACCGGATTAACTTAGCGGCATGATTACGCTGCTGATAATTGAAGATGAACGTTCTCTCATGGAATCGATGGTCTCCTACCTGGAGCCCGGCGGTTACCGTTGCATAACTGCCTCTACTTACCATGAAGCCTTGAAGGCGATCGACCGGTATGATTACTATTGTGTGCTGGTAGATCTTAACTTACCGGATGGCGACGGACTGAAGATCATTGCTTTATTGAAAGAAAACCAGGCAAAATGCGGAATCATCGTGATCTCTGCCAGAGACACCCTGAATGACCGGATACTGGGTTTGCAAACCGGAGCAGATGATTACCTTGTAAAGCCTTTTGACCTGTCAGAACTAAACGCACGAATCCAGTCCGTTATACGACGCACTCGCTATACCGGTCAGAACAATGTGATATTCAGAGATCTCGTCATAGATCCGGAAGGAAAAACCGCCATCCTGAACGGTGAGCAAATGGAACTTACCCGAAAGGAATTCGATATGCTGATGTATCTGATTACCAATAAAAACCGTGTAATAACAAAAGATGCCATCGCAGAGCATATCTGGGGCGACAGCATTTATGGAACTGATTATACGGAAATGGTTTATACTCACATGAAAAACCTGAGGAAGAAATTGCAGGTGAAAACCGGAGTCGACTGGATACAAACGGTTTACGGATCAGGGTATCGGATCACGGAGGAATGATGAAACTACAAACACAATCCTCCATATATCTTTCGTCCTTTTCGCTGATTGTTTTTGTTCTGGTGGGGATCTTCATCTATTCTCTCCTCCGCAAACTGAGTAATCATGAATTGGATGCCATCCTCCGTCAGGAACGTACGGAAGTCCTCTCAAATCCCGAATTATTGCTGATTGCCAATCAGGCTGGAGCACCCTTTTTCAGTCGTTTAATCGCTAAAGAGATAGCAAAATTCCCCGACGACAAGGAATTATTCTACGATAGTACCAGCCTGGACCGGCGTACGGGTGAATTATCCTCCATTCGTTGTCTGAAATTTTACGAAACCGTTCAGGATCAACCAATTGAATTTATTCTTTTCAAATCAAAATTACCCTCTGAACAACTGGTAAAACAGATTACCCTCATGGTAACCATTATTGCCATACTCTTTCTGCTGGGTGTTTTTCTGCTCAATAAATTTGCTTTCCGAAGAATCTGGAGAGATTTTTATGATACCATCCGGGCACTGAAAGATTACAGCCCGAGTCAGAAAGGCCTGAGGCTTCCGGGTTCCCGGATCAATGAATTCAGAACCCTGAATGAAGAAATTGAAAAAATGACCCGAAGGGTTTCTGACGCATACGACAGCCTCAACAACTTCACCTCGCACACCACACACGAGATTCAAACTCCGTTGGCAGTAATCCGGCTGAAAAGTGAACTCCTCATGCAGACGGCAAACCTTGATGAGGAACAACTTCAGCTGATCCAGTCGATCGGAGATAACAGCCGGCATCTCTCGCAGCTCAACCGGTCGCTGGCCCTGCTATTTAAAATTGACCATCAGCATTATTCCTCTACCGGCACTTTCTACCCCGCAACAGGAATTCTTCGCCAGCTCGACAACCTGAATGAACTAATTGAATTAAAGGAACTTAAGCTTACCACCATTCTTCCACCCGATATCACGGTTCAAATGGATCCGTCACTTGGCGATATTCTTGTACACAACCTTGTGAAAAATGCCATCGTGCATAATCAACAAGGCGGAATTCTTGAAATAATCCTTCAGCCGGGACTGCTGAGGGTCGTTAATAACGGTCCTGATCTTGCTTTTCCGCCGGAGCATTATTTTTCAGAATTCATTAAAGGTCCCGAATCTAAAGGCCTGGGCCTCGGATTGGCATTGATCCGAAAAATTTGTGATGTAGCCGGAATATCAGTTAAATACCTGTTCAGCAATGGATTGCACCAATTTGAGATCAATTGGCCGGAAAATAAATAGAAAATCAGGTAAATCTTCAGTATTTCTTCAGAATTGGGGTCTACTTTTGAATCGTTGATTTGAAAATAGTATTTGTTGATAGTTTGTGGAAAGGGGTAATGGTCTCAAAGATCATTACCCCTTTCTACATGTTGTCGGCATCACTTTCCTCCTCATTGGCTGAAAAGGTTATCACAATGGTCAACCCGCCGCCTTCACGGTTTTTGGCGTATATACTACCCTTATGCGCTTCAATAATGGCCTTGGCAATAGCCAGTCCCAAACCGGTTCCTCCGCTTCTGGAACCGGGCTCCCGATAAAACTTATCGAAAAGTTTTTCTAGTGATGGCTCCGGAACTCCGGCTCCGCGGTCGGATACTTCCATAACAGTTAAATCCCTTTCTCCGGCATAGGCCTTTATTGATATTTCACTGCCAGGAGGAGTGAAAAAAACCGAATTATGGAGAACATTTAACATCGCCTGCCTGAACCACTGAATATCAACCATTACCGGCGGAAGATCAGCAGCAATATTCACGGTCAACTGGTGGTCCTTGAATTCAGGCTTCATTTCCGCTAAAAACCCGCCGATCAGGATGGAAAGGTCGGATGCCTGTTTGGTCAGGTGAAAATATCCGGCATCAATCCTCGACATGTCGAGTATGTTCTCAACCAGAATATTCAACCTCTTTGCTGCAGTGCCAAGCTCGTCACAAACATGGCATCTTATTTCCGGATTCGCAGCAGCACCTTCCTGGTCCAGCGTTGAAACTGCTTCGCCTATTATAGCAATTGGTGCCCGTAATTCATGTGAAACACTGTTCAATACGGTCTGAAATAGCTTCTGCGATTCCTGATATATCTCCTTTTCCTTGGCTATGTCCACGTTGATTTCCCGGTCCAGTGCAGAGGTGAGCTGTGCCACAAATGACCTGACCAGTAATAACGTTTCTTCATCCTGATTCCGCAATTCACTGAATTGAATTCCAATAACACCGATATTCCCCCTTTGAACCGATAAAGGGTAATACTGAAGGCCCGATAGAACAACAGGCGTTCTCTCAAACACCGAAAGTGCCATGTCGTACTCCAACTCACTAAAAAGCTTTGTATTTCCAAAGGCAATACGCGACAGACCGGGACCTTCCTTTTCCTTCAGGAATACGATAATTTCTGCCCCAAACTGCAGTCTCATAATCTCTTGCGTTCTTTTAACCACATCCCGGATGGATCCTGCATTATTGAGCGATCCTAAAAAGGCATTGATCAGATGAATTCTTTCCTGACTTTTCGATAAAACCTGCTGTTTGGTGCGGCCTCTTGTGATCATGATCCCGCTTGATAATGCCACTGCCAGATAGGCAATCAATGCAATCAGATCATGAAGCCGGCTGATATGAAAGGTGAAGACAGGCTGAATGAAAAAATAATTCCAGACCGCAAAATTGAGGATTGCTGCTAACAGAACAGGAGCCCGTCCAACAAACAGGGCCAGCACTGATATTGACATCAGAAAAATAAAACCAACAGTTTGATAGCCAATTAATTCAGTAAAAGGATAGCAAATTCCGCCGATAACAGCAGTTGTTAAAATTGCTATCAGGAATTCAACCCAATCAGGCTTCTTTTCGATATTTATAAGTTTTTCCATTTCTTTAACAAACTACCCGCTAAGATCGTCAAGATTATCAAATATACATGGGTCAATAGTAAGAACTAATCAGCAATGTGGTCAATACTCATGGAAAAATTTCAAATTTACTTAATCATAAAAAAACTGCCATAGTAGTGTTGATATTAATGTTAACAACTCTTCCACCACCCTCCCGACACACTTTTGTATCTTTGGACACTTATGTCCAATGATCTTATAGAGACCTATTCCGAAGAGTCGATCAAGACCCTTGAACCGAAGGAACATATACGGTTACGACCGGGTATGTACATCGGTAAACTGGGCGATGGTTCGGCCCATGATGATGGAATTTACGTGCTTCTGAAGGAAGTTATCGATAATTCCATCGATGAATTTATGATGGGAAACGGAAAGTCACTCGAGATCTCCATCGATGACAAACTCGTCCGGATCCGTGATCATGGCCGGGGAATTCCACTCGGAAAGCTGGTGGATGCCGTCGCAAAAATGAACACCGGAGCCAAATACGATTCAAAGGTTTTCAAGAAATCGGTTGGACTCAACGGCGTCGGACTTAAGGCCGTCAACGCACTCTCCAGTGAATTCCTGATCCGCTCCTACCGGGAAGGCCAGTTTAAAGAGGCCCTCTTCAGCAAAGGTACGCTCATCGAGGAAAAAGATTTACAGCCCACCTCGGAGGACAGCGGCGTGGAGGTCATCTTCAAACCCGATCGTGAAATTTTCGGGCATTACCGGTACCTGAACGAATATGTATCGACGATGCTCAAGAATTATGCATTCCTGAATGCCGGGCTCGTAGTCCATTTTAACGGTGAAAAGTACGTTTCGAAAAACGGCCTGCTCGACCTGCTCCAGTCGAAAATGACGGAGGATGGCCTGTACCCGATCATTCACATGCGCGAGGAAGATATCGAAGTGGCCATAACCCATGGTGACCATTACGGTGAAGAGTATTACAGTTTTGTGAATGGTCAGCACACCATCCAGGGCGGGACGCATTTGATAGCCTTCCGCGAAGCGCTGGTTAAAACCATCCGGGATTATTATAAAAAAGAGTTCGAGCCTTCCGATATCCGCAGTTCCATTATCGCGGCAGTGAGCATAAAAGTTGAAGAACCGATCTTTGAATCTCAAACCAAAACCAAGCTCGGATCAAAAGATATCGGCCTCAGCGGCCCTTCAATAAGGAATTTCATTCATGATTTCCTCGGAAAACATCTTGATAATTACCTTCATAAACATCCCGAAACGGCTGATATTCTACTTCGGAAAATTCTCGACTCCGAAAAAGAACGTAAAGCAATTTCGGGCATTCAAAAACTGGCCCGCGACCGGGCAAAAAAATCTTCAGTTCATAATAAGAAGCTGCGCGATTGCCGTGTCCATTATAATTCACAGCATGAAAAGCGCCTTGAAACCAGCATTTTCCTTACGGAAGGTGATTCGGCCAGCGGATCGATCACCAAATCAAGGAATGTTAATACCCAGGCAGTATTCAGCCTGAAAGGCAAGCCAAAGAACACCTATGGGGAAACCAAAAAGCTGGTGTACGAAAATGAGGAATTCAATCTTCTGCAGGCAGCACTGAACATTGAAGAGGGCATTGATGACCTTCGCTATAATTATGTAATTATCGCCACCGATGCCGATGTCGATGGTATGCATATCAGGTTGCTGCTCATTACGTTCTTTCTGGAATTCTTTCCGGATCTTATCAAGCAGGGGCATTTGTATATTTTGCAGACTCCCTTGTTCCGTTGCCGGAATACCAAACAAACGATTTATTGCTATTCTGAGGAAGAAAAGCAAAGGGCTATTAAAAAGCTGACCGGAAAGCCCGAAATCACTCGATTTAAAGGTCTCGGTGAAATTTCACCGGATGAATTCCAACACTTTATCGGCCCGGAAATGCGACTCGAACCGGTGCTGCTGCGCAAAGAAGACAATGTAGAGGGAATGCTGGAGTTTTACATGGGGAAAAATACCCCCGAAAGGCAGGATTTTATTATCGGAAACCTCAGGATCGAGGAAGACGCAGTTTTTGAGTAGCCATTGAAAAAATGAACGAGGAGCAAATCAACGATATTGAACTGAACGGACAGCCCGATTCCCAGGAAAACGGGAACGGCCGCAAGCAGGAAATCACCCACCTGCCTGGCATGTACGAAAACTGGTTTCTGGAATATGCCTCATACGTAATTCTGGAAAGAGCCGTACCTTACCTGTATGACGGACTTAAACCGGTTCAGCGCCGCATCCTGTATTCCATGCGCCGTTTGGAGGATGGCCGTTACAATAAAGTGGCCAATATCATCGGCCATACCATGCAGTTTCACCCCCATGGCGATGTATCCATCGGCGATGCACTCGTTGGATTGGGTCAGAAAGACCTGCTGATCGATTGCCAGGGAAACTGGGGAAACATACTCACCGGCGACAATGCCGCCGCATCCAGGTATATCGAGGCCCGGTTATCAAAATTCGCACTGGAAGTGGTATTTAACCCGAAAACCACCCAGTGGAAAGCCTCCTACGACGGTCGTAATAAGGAACCTGTTTATCTTCCCGTAAAGTTCCCGCTACTGCCTGCAATGGGGGTGGAAGGAATTGCCGTGGGACTCGCCTCGAAAGTACTTCCGCACAACTTTAATGAGTTGATCGACGCCTCAATAGCCTGTCTGAACGGAGAGCCATTTGTCCTGCTTCCCGATTTCCCCACCGGCGGCATGGCCGATTGTTCAAGATACAATGATGGTCAGCGCGGCGGGAAGGTGCGAATCCGTGCCAAAATCAATAAGTTTGATAAAAAGACCCTGGTTATCACAGAGATTCCATATGGTAAAACTACCAGCACCCTCATCGATTCCATTTTACTGGCAAATGAAAAAGGTAAGATAAAAATCAGGAAGATCGATGATAATACAGCCGGCGTTGTTGAAATCCTGATCCATCTCACCCCCGGAGTTTCTCCCGATAAAACCATCGATGCTCTCTATGCCTTTACCGACTGTGAAGTTCCGATTTCGCCGAACACCTGCGTCATCAATGAAGGAAGACCGGTATTCCTGGGAGTATCAGATATTCTGCGTATTTCAACGAATAATACGGTTGAATTGCTGCGGCAGGAACTGCTGATCCGCAAGGAGGAACTTGAAAGTGAATGGCATGTGTGCTCACTCGAAAAGATCTTTATTGAAAACCGGATCTATATCACGATCGAGAACTGCGAAACCTGGGAAGATGTGCTCAAAACCATTGATCTGGGGCTCGAGCCATTTAAACACCTCCTGATCCGTGAAGTGGTACATGATGATCTGATCATGCTTACCGAACTGAAAATCAAGAGAATATCAAAATACGACGCCAAGCGTGCCCAGGAACAGATCGCAGCTATTGAAAAAGAATTAGCCACGATCATCCACCATCTCGAAAATCTGATCGTTTATGCCATTCACTATTTCGAGAACCTGAAGAAAAAGTACGGCGCTGATTATCCACGCAAAACAGAAATCCGCAGTTTTGATACCATCGAAGCTTCAAAGGTAGTGGTTGCCAATGAAAAGCTTTATGTCAATTATGATGAGGGATTCATTGGAACCTCATTGAAAAAAGACACCTATCTGTTTGACTGCTCGGATATTGACGATATTATCATCTTCCGGAAAGATGGTGGGTTCGTGGTCACAAAAGTCTCAACCAAAGCTTTTGTCGGTAAAAACATCCTGCATATCGCTCTCTTCAACAAAAATAACGAACGTACCATATTCAATGTCGTTTACCGGGATGGAAAAGCCGGTTTCAGTTATGCCAAAAGATTTGCAGTGAAAGGGATTACCAGGGATAAGGAGTACGATATCACCCAGGGCAAGGAGGGATCAAAAATCCAATACTTTACTGAGAATCCGAATGGCGAATCAGAAGTTATCCGTGTAGCTCTCAAGCCAAAACCCAAGCTGAAAAAACCTGTTTTCGATTTTGATTTCGGCACTCTGGCAATTAAAAACCGGAATGCAATGGGAAATATCGTATCGAAACATACCCTGATCAAAATATCACTAAAAGAAAAAGGTACCTCAACACTCGGTGGACTGAAAATATGGTTTGACAACAGCGTTAACCGTTTGAATACGGAAAGCCGCGGACTGTACCTGGGCGAATTCGAAGGGGAAGACCAGATACTGGTCATGCTTACCGACGGACAATTCCGTTTATCCAATTATGATATTACCAATCACTTCGAAGAAAATATTCTCAGGATTGAAAAATTCAATCCTTATACGGTATTCTCGGTGGTACTCCTGGATGCTGAACAGAAATTCCATTATCTGAAGAGATTCCAGATCGAACCCGACATAGCTGAGAATAAACTGCACCGAATGATCGGTGACCATCCGGATTCCCGCATGCTCAGCTTAAGCGACGCACTTTTGCCCCGCTATGAAATCCGTTTTGGCGGTAAACACAGTGCCCGTCCGCCGGAAATTATCGATGGAGCTGAATTCATTAGTCTGAAAAGCTTCAAGGCCAAAGGTAAGCGTCTCACCACTTTCGAGGTTGACACCATTGAAGAAATGGACCCGATTGAAGCTGACGAGGAAGCCATGCTTAAATACTTCGGACCGGATTACGCAGAACTACTCGGAATAAGTGATGGTAGTGAGGAAGGTGAGGAGGGTGAGGAGGTTACGGAGGTTGAGGAGGTTACGGAGGTTGAGGGGGTTACGGGGGTTGAGGGGGTTACGGGGGTTACGGAGGTTACGGAGGTTAAGGAGGTTGAGGGGGTTGAGGGGGTTCAGGGGGTGAAGAAGGAGAAAAAGGTGAAGAGTGTGAAGAGTGTGAAGAAGGGGGAGGATGATAGGGAGGAGGGTGCGGAGAATGATAATTCTCAGGCACCAACAATACCTCCGGTTGACGACAGTGGACAATTCTCACTGGGATGGTAAATCTGTTCAGTAAACCAATTGTTCTGCTGGGATTCATGGGCAGCGGAAAGAGCACGTTGGGCAAACAATTGGCCGCCTCCATGAATCGGATTTTTATCGACCTTGATCGCTTTATTGAAACGGAAGAACGCAGAAGCATCACGGAAATATTTGAAAAAGATGGAGAACCATTTTTCCGCAGGATCGAATCAAAAGCACTTGCCAATGTGCTCAACTATCCCAAACAGGTTATTTCTGTTGGTGGCGGAGCTCCCTGCCAACCGGGGAATATGTCGCTGATCCGGGAAAAATCCAGATCGGTTTACCTGAAGGTCAGCGTGGCTGAATTAATACTGCGGCTAAATGAATCTTCTACCATACGTCCGCTTTTAAAGGGAAAATCCGCAGATGAAACGGAATTCTTTATAAATGAATTGATGGCAAAAAGGGAAGCCTTTTATCTTCAGGCGGATATAGTCATCGAATCAGATGAAATAACAACTGAAATGATCCTTTCAAAGCTTGTTATGGGTATGGATTCCGAAGCTGGTGGCGCTATTCGATAGCATCGATAAAAGCCTGGTTCAGTTTATCCGCCACGTTACCAAATTTTTTTCGATAATCATCTATGCTTTTGCGGATTACGGCATGAGCCTCCTCACGGTTATAAACATGGGTGATTTCGCAGCGGCGGTGCATTTTCCCCGGCATATCCTTATAGGTAAGGAAATAGTGTTTCAGCCTGGAGATAAGGGTTTCCGGTACCAGCTGTACATCGCGCCAATGCTGGTAAACCTCATCATTTTTCAAAATGGCGATAATTTTATCATCCGCCTCACCATTGTCGATCATCCGGAATCCGCCAATCGGTATCGCCTTCACAATCAGGTTGCCATGTGAAATGTTACGTTCGGTTAAGATGCAGATATCCAATGGATCACCATCACCAATGATATCCGTTCTGCCGGTTTTCTCGCGGCACAGGTCGGCTACCCCTTCCCAGCAATAGGTTTGGGGAATAAATCCATATAGAGCAGGAATATAATTGGAATATTTCTGAGGCCTGTCCACCTTCAGATATCCGGATTCCTTATCGATTTCATACTTTACCGTATCCGTTGGTACCACCTCAACAAAAACAGTGACTTCATCAGGAACATCCTCTCCGTAAGAAATACCATGCCACGGATGTGATGTGAACCTGAGGTCCATCATATTCCATAGATGCCTTAATTTTTCGTCGCTCATGATTGGGAGGGTTATCCTTCTTTACGTTTGATCTTCAATATCTGTCCGGTTTGCAATTTCGATCCGTTCATCTGATTCAGTCTCATAATATCTTCATGGCTGATACCCGGATATTTCTGGGCAATAGTCCAGAGATTATCGCCGGATCGCACCGTATAGGTAACAAATTGGTCCTTGGTTCCGGCGGATGCTACCTGCGTAACCTGTTCTTCGGCCTGGCCTGTGCCATTTTCCTTGCCAACCCTCGACTGTTTCTCAGCGAATGAAAGGGAATTGATTTCCTTGAAATCATCAGCCTTTGATTTCGGAACATATACAACGAGTGATTGACCCGAGCGCAGACTGCTGCCCGACAAGCCGTTCCAGTCCTTGATGGCGCTGATACCGACTTCATACCAGGATGAAATAAATCCAAGGTTATCGCCGGATTTTACCGTATAAGTAATAGCTACATCATCACCCTTGGCCGCTGGCGTTTTTGCCTTTGCTTTCCCTTTAACGGCACGGGTGGGTTCCTTGTCCATATTATTCTTTGCCAGATAGAAACTCTGCTTATAGTTCAAAATGGAATCCTGAAAAGCAATAAAGGTGCTGATTTTATCTTCAGGCAAACGCAATGCATAGGGCCCGCCGGCTGCCGGAAGAATTTTACGCCGGTATTTCGGGTTCAGCATTTGCAGGGTGGCCATGTCGATTCCCAATACTTCAGATGCCTGGCCAAGATGAAGCTCACTGCTTACCAGCACCGTATCGGAATGAATGGGCATTTCAGGCCTCACTGCATAAAACCCATGATCCTGCGAGTAGTTCATAATGTAGGTGGCAGCAATGAAAGCCGGAACAAATCCACGGGTTTCAACCGGAAGATAATAGAAAACATCCCAGTAATTTTTCTTTCCGCCTGCACGTTGAATGGCCTTTTTCATATTACCGGGACCGCAATTATAGGCTGCGATGACCATGTGCCAATCGCCAAAAATGGAATACAATTCCTTCAGGTATCTGCAAGCAACCTCCGTAGACCTTTCAGGATCAAGCCTTTCGTCAACAAATGAATTCACATTCAATTTGTACAGCTTTGCTGTTCCCAGCATAAATTGCCACATTCCCTGCGCACCGGCACTGGATTTTGCTACCGGATTAAGGGCGGATTCTATGATTGGAAGATATTTCAGCTCAAGGGGCAGGCCATAAGAATCAAGTTTTGCCTCAATCATGGGGAAATAGTAATCCGACAATCCCAGCATGATAGATACCTGTTTGCGGCGGCTCTTGGAATAAAGGTCCAGGTAACTTCTTACCTGCTTGTTGTAGGTCAGTTCAATGGCCGATGGAATTCCGGCCAATCGCTTGATAAAAATCGAATCCGCCAGATCCGCTATATTATTGTCTTTACGGAAAGCAATCGCAGTATCCTGATATAGGCGAACCGGTAGCCGGTTACTTTGCCATGCAAAATAAAGACTGTCGAGGCGCTGCATGTAAAGCTGGTATACCGGATCCTTTGCAGGATTGACCGAATCAAGCTTAAGGGGATTTGCAGCTTGCTGACCCATTAACAGGGTTGAGCAGCCTAACAATGTGACAATAAGGGTATTGCGAAATATCTTTCGTAAATTCATACTCATTTGTTATTAATAATTAAACTAACTCCTATGCCCGGATTCATCCTTCCAGCCCAGAGGGCTCTTGGCCGGATTCGCAGACTTAGGTCTTCACTAACATCCCATTCGAAAAAATGGGCATCAACATTTGCGTCAATAATACTCAATCCGTGCCAAGCGAGCAAGGCCAGGACCGACAAATCCCTGAAACGATGGTAGCTGTTTATATCGACCAACAGCTCGGAGGCCGTTCTACCACTCTGATTTTCTGTCGAATCATTATTGTCCGTAGCTGCAAGGTAATTATTTTTTGATTCTTTATAGCTTTTTTGGTTTGTAACCAATGAATACCCGGCGGCTGTCAAACCAATATATACAATAGGGATCTTCCAGTATTTGCGGTTATAGGCCTGTCCGGCACCAGGAATGGTTGCTGCAAGGATAGTTGCTTTTGTGGGTGAATGACTTGATTTTGAGGCGATGGGGACGGACACAGCAGAATCGGCACTGTTCTGCGCTATCGCAGAATCAGCCAGACCGGGAGTCAGATTCAGCAAAACTGACAACGCCAGCCATTTAATCATGTTTCTTACAAACCCCAAAATTCGCTTTTACTCTTTTATTTGGTCCAGTTTGCCGAGAATCTTCTCAAGTTCTTCATCAGAATTAAAGGTAAGGATGATTTTTCCCTTTCCCTTGCTGTTCCGGTTAAACTGGACACCTACCTGGAAGTAACGTTTCAATTGCTCCTGTAATTGTACATGCTCTCCGGTCTCTTCTGGTTTATTCTTTTTTTCCGGCTTCTTATCGGTTTGGATTTCCCTTACCAGCTCCTCTATCTTTCTGACAGACAGGTCGCTATCCAGAATTTTCTGATATACCACCAATTGTACGGCCTGATCTTCAATATTAATCAGGGTACGTGCATGGCCCATCGATAATTTAGCTGTCCGGAGACCTAACTGGATCTCAGCCGGTAATTTTAGTAAACGAAGATAATTCGATATGGTCGATCTTTTCTTTCCCACGCGGTCGCTCATGCTTTCCTGGGTGAGTTTACACTCATCGATCAGCCTTTGATAAGAGATGGCCACCTCGATGGGATCCAGGTCTTCACGCTGAATATTCTCGACCAATGCCAGTTCAAGCATCGAAAGGTCATCGGCTGTTCTTACATAGGCAGGAATCCGGGTAAGGCCGGCGATTAGTGAAGCCCTTAGCCTGCGTTCCCCGGCAATCAGCTGATATTTTTTGTCAGCAATTCTTCTGACGGTAATCGGCTGAATGATCCCGATCTTCCTGATGGATGCAGCCAATTCCTCCAGAGCCTCCTGGTCGAAATGCGACCTGGGCTGAAAAGGGTTGGTTTCAATCAGGCTGATCTCAATTTCATTTATTGATGCTTCAGGTTTCAGGTTAGCGTCGTCAATCAGGGCGCTAAGCCCACGTCCCAAAACATTTCTTTTTTCAGTCATCCTTATGGTACTTCGTTAATCAATCACTTTTTCTGTATCCCTGATCTGAGTCAAACCGTTCTTTTGCAGTAGTTCACGAGCCAGACTAAGGTGATTCAGCGATCCCTTTGAATTGGCATCGTACATCACCACAGGTTTTCCATAGCTTGGTGCCTCACCCAGTTTGATATTCCTGCTGATAATGGTATTGAAAACCATCGACTGAAAATGCTTGGTCACCTCATCATAAACCTGATTCGACAGCCTCAGCCGGTTATCATACATGGTCAGGAGAAATCCTTCAATCTCCAGATCCGGATTTAACCGGCTCTGAATGATTTTGATGGTATTCAGCAATTTCCCGAGGCCTTCCAGTGCAAAATACTCGCACTGAACAGGAATAATTACCGAATTGGCTGCAGTAAGCGCATTTACCGTCAGCAATCCCAGGGAGGGAGAACAATCGATCAGCACAAAATGATAATCATTTTTCACCTGATCCAGCACTTTGGCCATGAGCCTTTCACGGTTAGGCATATTGAGAATCTCAATTTCTGCCCCAACCAGATCAATATTTGACGGAAGGAGGTCAAATCCGGGGACCTCCGTATTGAGAATGATATTTCTCGGATCTACATCATCAACCAGGCATTCATACAAGCTGGTTTTAATGTTTCTGACGTCGAACCCGGCCCCTGAAGTAGCGTTGGCCTGAGGATCGGCATCTACGAGCAAAACCCTGTATTCCAGGACCGCTAGGCTCGCTGCCAGATTGATGGCAGTGGTTGTTTTTCCCACTCCGCCTTTCTGGTTAGCTATCGAAATTACTTTACCCATTAGCATTTTTTTTGGCGGCGTAAAAATAGCGATAATACCGATAACATCCGGCTCTTACGGTCATTTCTGTTCCTGCATCCGGATATCCTTAACCATCAACTGCATACTTGTGGCACCCCGGAATGTGTTCTCTTCAACGGTAAATGCGATGTCAAATGGCCTGCCTTTATGGATCTCATTAAACATATGGCCCATATTAAAAGCAATGCCCTCAAAGTCGGCCTGATTCCCTTTTGCCGATGTAATACTCAGTTTCAGATGCTCCCAGGCTCTTCCTACCTGCCTGCTTTTACTGGTATCCTTAAGGTTACGGCAAACGAACATCGGAGAGTTGTTATCCGGGCCAAATGGTTCAAATTGCCTTAATACCCTGAAAAATTTCGGTGTTATGTCATCCAGCTCGATTTCTGCATCAATCACTACCTGGGGAATAAGCTGTTCCGCAGTTATAGTAGCTGATACGTAATCCTCAAAGCGCTGGGTGAACAGCTCTACATTTTCAAGCGGCATACTCAACCCCGCTGCATATTTATGCCCGCCAAAACTTTCCAGCAGGTCGGAACAGGAACTGATTGCCTGGTAAAGGTCATAATTATCAACCGACCGGGCTGATCCGGTAGCCATTCCGCTGGAACGGGTAAGAATCACGGTGGGACGATAATAAAAATCGATCAGCCTTGAAGCCACGATTCCCACTACCCCCTTGTGCCATTCGGGATGATACAGAACTGTTGTTTTACGCTTGTTCATATCATCCATACCTTCCACCATCTTCAACGCGAGATCAGTTATCTCAACATCTATATTCTTCCGGTAGTCATTATAGGAGTCAACTTTGCCGCCAAGCGTCATCGCTTCTTTCTCATCTTTGGCAATGAGGAGCTCAACGGCACTTTCTCCGGAGGATATCCTGCCGGCAGCATTGATCCGGGGTCCGATCTTAAACACAATATCCGAAACCGTAATTTGCCTGTCGTCACAATTACTGATGGTGACCAGCGCTTTTAATCCCGGAACCGGATTTTCATTCAGCTTTTTTAAGCCATGAAATGCAAGAATCCTGTTTTCTCCAATCATCGGAACCAGGTCAGCTGCAATACTTACACAAACAAGGTCCAGATATTTTGCAATATGCGAGAAAGGGATCCCGTTTTTCAGGCAAAAGGCCTGCAACAACTTAAACCCTACCCCACAACCGGATAAATCCTTGCACGGATATTCGCAATCAGGCTGCTTGGGATCCAGAATAGCCACTGCTACAGGTAATTCCAAATCAGGAAGGTGATGGTCACAAATAATGAACTCAATGCCCTTTCGCCTGGCATAATCCATTTTGTCGACGGCCTTGATCCCGCAGTCGAGGGCTATAACCAGGGTATACCCTTCTTTTGCGGCAAATTCAATTCCCGGATAGGAGATCCCGTATCCTTCTGAATAGCGATCCGGTATATAATATCCAATATGATTGAGCCTTTTTCGCAAAAATGAATAAACCAGGGCAACAGATGTAGTACCATCCACATCATAATCCCCATATATCAATACCTTCTCCTGCTTCTCAATGGCTTCATTCAAACGGTGTACCGCCTTATCCATGTCCTTCATCAGGAAGGGGTTATGCAATCCTTCCAGCTGCGGCCTGAAAAAATGCCGCGCTTGTTCAAAATCCTTAATCCCGCGCTGAACCAGTAATGAAGCCAAACTTCTGCCGATCCCGAGCTGAACGGACAAGCTCTCGACGAAAATAGGGTCAGGTTCGGGCAGTATATTCCAAAGTTTGTCCATAAGGCGTACGATAGGGAAAAAAATAAAAATAAGCAAATTTCCCATGTTTGTTATAACTCCGATGAAAAGTATCTTTGCAAAAATTAAATCACGCGATATGCCGGAACTTAGCGAACAGGAACAAATCAGAAGACAATCACTTCAGGAAATCAGAAACATGGGTATCGATCCGTACCCAGCTGCCAAATATCCCGTTACTCACCATGCAGCTGATACCCTCCTGCATTTTGACGAAAAGCCCGAAGCTTATCAGGGAGCATGCTATGCCGGAAGGATCATGTCGCGAAGGATCATGGGGAAGGCATCATTCGCCGAGCTCATGGATTCATCAGGCAGGATCCAGATCTATGTGAACCGCGATGAACTTTGTCCGGGTGAAAATAAAGACCTGTACAATACCCTTTTCAAGCGCCTGCTTGATATCGGGGATATTATCGGAGTGGTTGGAGATGTTTTCCGCACCATGACCGGTGAGGTTACCGTGAAAGTTAAAGAGCTTACCCTGCTGGCCAAAACCGTCAGGCCGTTGCCGATTGTCAAGGAAAAAGACGGCGTTCTCTATGACGCTTTCTCCGATCCTGAGCAGCGTTACCGTCAGCGGTATCTCGACCTGATCGTTAATCCTTCTGTCAGGGACACCTTTATCAAACGTGCAAAAATCGTTACCGTCATTCGTGAACTATTGGATTCGCGTGGATATTGCGAAGTGGAAACCCCTGTTTTACAGCCGCTTCACGGTGGTGCCGCAGCTCGTCCGTTTATTACCCATCACAATACGCTGGATACCGATCTGTACCTCAGGATAGCCAACGAGCTTTACCTTAAACGCTTGATTGTAGGGGGATTCGATGGAGTATATGAATTCTCCAAAGATTTCCGCAACGAAGGCATGGACCGCTTCCACAACCCGGAGTTTACCCAGGTGGAACTCTATGTTGCCTATAAGGATTATTTCTGGATGATGGATCTCGTGGAAGAAATGATCGAAAAGGTTGCCATGGCACTTCATGGTTCAACCCAGGTACAGGTGGGCGAACACCTGATCGACTTCAAGCGTCCGTGGAAACGTTTTACCATGTTCAGTGCGATTGAGCATTTTACCGGTATTGATGTCAGCCGGATGAATGAGGAACAACTGCTGGAGACCTGCAAAAAACTTCATGTTGATACGGATAGGAGCATGGGCAAAGGCAAACTCATCGACTCTCTTTTTGGAGAATGCTGTGAAGCCAAACTGATCCAGCCTACCTTCATCATGGACTATCCGGTTGAAATGTCGCCACTGGCTAAAAAGCACCGCAGTGTGGAAGGACTGGTTGAACGGTTCGAATGCATCGTCAACAGCAAGGAGATCTGCAATGCCTATTCAGAGCTGAACGATCCGATCGATCAGCGTGAACGTTTTGAAGATCAGATGCTGCTGGCTAAAAGGGGAGATGAAGAGGCAATGGCCCTCGATGAAGATTTTCTGCGGGCAATTGAATTTGGAATGCCCCCGACTTCCGGTTTGGGTATCGGCATCGATCGCCTAACCATGATTATGACTAATTCGCCTTCCATTCAGGATGTTCTGCTTTTCCCGCAGATGCGTCCGGAAAAAACAGCGCAAAAAACCGAAGAAGAATCCGCTTCCTAAATATATCGTACCATGTCAAAAATTACCGTCGATCTGGAGTTTACAGCTGACTTCCTGCCCAAACAGGCCCTTCGCCTGTGGGCTGGTGAGAATAAAATCGCCAATCACATGCTGATGAAAAAATGGGGTAAGGGTAATGACTTTCTCGGATGGATGAACCTCCCGGAAAAATCATTGCAGGAACTTCCCGGTATTCTTTCGGCTGCCCGCGATTTTTCAGGCGAACTGGATGCTGTAGTGGTAATCGGAATCGGCGGATCTTACCTTGGAGCCCGTGCTGCAGTTGATTCACTCACCAGCCAGATGGGCATTGGCCGGCCCGGACCGGAAATCCTGTATGCAGGACATCATCTCGTTGGCAAATACTATATCGATCTTCTTGAATATTTGAAAGATAAACGATGGGGTATCATCGTGGTATCCAAATCCGGCACCACAACCGAGCCGGCAATTGCTTTCAGAATCCTCAAAAGCGCATTGGAAAGCCAGGTTGGCCAGTCTGCCGCTGCCCGTCGTATTATTGCCATCACTGATGAGAAACGGGGTGCTCTCCGGAAACTTTCCACCCAGCTGGGCTATAAAACCTTTGTAATTCCTGATGATGTAGGGGGCCGCTATTCGGTTCTCAGTCCCGTGGGACTTGTTCCGATCGCTGTTGCCGGATTTTCAGTGGAAGCAATGCTCGAAGGGGCCCGCGAAATGCAGAGTGATTCGGAAAATGACATGAGTCTCGAATCGGATCCGATTGCACGCTATACTGCCGCACGCAATGCATTCAATAATCAGGGCAAAGGAACGGAGGTACTTTGCAGCTTCAACCCGGAACTCCATTACATCGCCGAATGGTGGAAACAACTGTTTGGTGAAAGTGAAGGCAAGGAAGGTAAAGGAATATTCCCGGCGGTAGCCGAATACACCACCGATCTCCACTCGATGGGACAATACATGCAGGAAGGCCCGAGAAATCTTTTTGAAACCATCCTGATCCCTAAAACAACTGCCGCTGATCTTCAAATACCTTCAGACGAACAGGATCTTGAC
The DNA here is from genome assembly GCA_942493265.1 of uncultured Bacteroidota bacterium. Taxonomy (GTDB): domain Bacteria; phylum Bacteroidota; class Bacteroidia; order Bacteroidales; family UBA12481; genus UBA12481. The sequence continues at coordinate 2,535,639 of OW818688.1, read as the reverse complement.
GGATTAAACTTCCTTGCAGGTAAGGAATTATCCTATGTGAACGAGGCAGCCTGCAATGGTACCACACTTGCCCACGTAGCAGGCGGAGTTCCGGTAATCAGGATACTCTTCGACAGAATCGATGAGAATAGTCTGGGGAGTCTGTTCTACTTTTTCGAAAAGAGTTGTGCAATAAGCGGATATCTTTTAGGTGTCAACCCATTTGATCAGCCGGGTGTTGAGCTTTACAAATCCAACATGTTCCGATTGCTCAAAAAGCCCGGTTACTGATTCTCCTGTTCCAGCATATAAATTGCATCTTTCGTGAGCTGCTCATCCACTGAGATATTGTTGATGATGGCCTTTTCACGTATCTGCTTCATCCATGCAGGATCTTTCAGAATATTCATCCTGAAGTAACCAATGTCATGCGGGATTTTACCTGCCTGATCATCCAGCCAGAACAGGTAATCAGCATTCGCGGCCAGTTTCTCTTCCATCGGAATTTCTGAGTAGTCTGCCTGTTGCTGGATATCATCAAACCAAACATAATTCCTGATAATCCCGCGCATAAAATCATACCGGTATTCACCTGCCCTGCCCGGAAAATAATGGCGGTACAGTACATCGGTCAATTCCCAGTCGAAACGGTGATAAAACCGTTCCGTCACCATGATCAGAACCAGATCCATACTTTCAACCGTTTGCGGCACATTGATCGATCCGGTATCCTTCGGTGCCGACCACGTATCCGGATAAATACTTTGGTTGTAATACCAGAAAGCCTCATTTGCAAACGCTTTTGCCGGAATTTTGGATCCCAGCACATTAAAATAATAGCTGTCGGATATGGCCAGCACTTTCGGGTTTGGCAAGGTATCCCTTTCCACCAGATGAAAAACGGGGTATCCCATTTTCGGATGCTTTGGAGCCACCATCAGGTTCATGATGTCCACAACGTCACCATCGGTATCCCTTAAGCTATCTGTCATCCCAATCTCATCAACCACCAGGTTGGCAACCGGCAACTGCAGGGTTTTATCAATAAATTCAAGCAGGGTATCCATCGCCAGCACCATGCCGCCTGTCGACCAGTGAATCCCCCCTTTAGGGAAGAGCGGATATTCAGCCGTACTCTTTTTATCCTGGAATACCCGGTTCAAATCGAGCAGTGGAATCCCCTTTTGCCTGGATTCATCAATAATCGCCTGATAATTTGATTGATCTGATTTGAACTTTAAAAACCTTGCCGGGATATTTTCCGGATGGTAGGAAGCCTTTCCCGGCTCCAGAACGATAGCTATTTTCACTCCAAGTTTGGCCAGGGTATCATGAACCTGCTTCAACCGGGTAAACTTTTGGTTCCAGAAATAATCACCCAGATAATCCCTGCCGGTATACGACCGGATATAATCAGATTCATACAGGTAACGGTTCTTGCCAACCACCACCCCTGAAGCATTTGCCTTGTGGCACACAGCATATTCCAGCTGGTTTTTCAATCGGATCAGAACGGGGCGGAATCCAACATTCTCTTCGGTTGCCTTATTGAACTGCACCTGAAATTCATCGGTAAACCAGGTCCTGACACTGAATTTTGGGTATGTGGCAGCATCTGCCTGTCCGCGCAGGCCATTTATCTTAAAGATGCCGGTTTTCTGTTGAACCACCGGAGCCAGTAGAATGAGCAGCAGCAGGATAAATATCGCCGTTTTCAGTTTCTGATTCATCGTTTAAAACCGGAAGTATATAAATGGGTTAAACCCGGTGGTTGTTAAAGAGGCCATACAGTAAACCAGCAAAATAATTGCAATCAACCCGCCGGCCCAGGTTTTCCGGGTTGAATACGGAACTTTCAGCTGCAATTCCTGCCAGGCTTCCACCCCGCGGATGGTACCAAAAAAGGCAAAGAAAGCGCCAATAAGAAGGATGATCCAGAACTGGGCATCAAACCGCCAGGCAGGAAATCCCCCTTCAAAGGAGAACATCTTTTTAAGATATAATCCGGCCTGGTGCATATCAGCAGCCCGGAACAGCACCCATCCCACCAGGGTGATCAAATAAGTAAGGATCACTGACGGAATCTTGCCGATCTTTTCAGTAAAGCGGATCAGGAAAAGGCGGTCGAGAACCAGGAATAAGCCGTGAAATCCACCCCAGATCACAAAATTCCAGGCGGCTCCATGCCATAATCCGGAAATCAGGAACACCACCCAAAGGTTAAAAAACAGTCTGCCCTTTGATTTTACCCGGCTGCCACCCAGGGGGATATACAGATAATCCTTCATCCAGCGCCCGAGTGTCATATGCCATCTGCGCCAGAATTCTGTAATATTCCTGGATATATAGGGATTATTAAAGTTCTCGGGAAAGGTGAACCCGATCATTTTGGCAATTCCGATAGCCATATCCGAGTACCCCGAAAAATCAAAATAGATCTGGAAGGAATAGGCTATGATCCCGATCCATGCGGTTGGAGTGGTGATATTTAAGGGCCCAAGCTCAAAAATCCGGTCCACTTCGGCCCCCAGAACATTAGCAATGAGCACTTTTTTGGCCAATCCGATGATAAACCTGAACATCCCCAGCAACCGGTTATCGGTAGTTTCAGATGACCGCCGGTCAACAATCTGATCCGCAATTTCATGATACCTTACAATAGGCCCGGCTATCAGCTTGGGGAACAGTATGATATAAAGCTGATAGTCCCAGAATTTGGTCAATGGCGCCTGTACCCGCCGGTAAACATCCACCACATAAGTGACCGTTTCGAATGTATAGAAAGATATCCCGATGGGCAGCACAAGCTTGGTCCACAATATCCCATTGAGACCGAAAGCCTGGAGCAGGACATCAAAATTCTCGATGAAGAAATTGGAATATTTGAAATAGAACAGCAGCCCGAGGTTTACTGAAACCGACAAAGTCAGCATCAGCCGCCGGTTGAGCTTGCTTTTGGATGCTGCCATCCATTTAACCAGATGGAAATCCAGGAATGTGGTGCCCAATATCACGAAGATAAACTTGGGAGCACCCCAGCTATAAAAGAAAATGCTGGCAAAAAGAGCCAGCCAGTTTCTGTACTTATTCGGAATGAGAAAATAAGACAAAAGGAAAACCGGCAAGAACCAAATCAGAAACAAACTGCTGCTGAATACCATATTCTTACCGGTTTACCCTTAGGATTATTATTTTATGTGCGTCTTAACAAAGTCTGACAAAACACCGGTCAGATCCGGAAATCCGATCTCCTGAAGGTCATAGGAAACCCTGGTATTGGGTTTTTTAATCTTTATGATCCTGTTCAGGTCAATCGGAGTAGCGATAATCACTGAATCACAATCGGTATTATTGATTGTGGTTTCCAGATCTTTAAGCTGCTGTTTGCCATAGCCCATTGCGGGCAGCAATTTACCGATGTTCGGATATATTGCAAAAGTTTCTGACAATTTTCCAACGGTGAACGGACGGGGATCAACCTGTTCCAGTGCACCAAATTTAAGCGCAGCCACCACTCCGGCTCCGATTTTCATTTCACCATGGGTAAGGGTCGGGCCATCTTCCACTACCAGAACGCGTTTGCCGCGTATCAACGAGGGATCGTCCACCTTGATCGGGGAAGCCCCGTCAATGACAATAGCCCTGGGATTAACGGAGGCAATGTTTTCGCGAACCTTTTGAATATCCTCAGGACGGGCAGTGTCGATCTTATTGATCACCACCACGTCAGCCAACCGAAGATTAACTTCGCCCGGATAATAAGATAACTCATGACCTGCACGATGGGGATCTACAACCGTGATGGTCAGATCCGGCTTGTAAAATGAAAAATCATTATTACCGCCATCCCACAATACAACGTCGCACCCTTTCGGATCCTTTTCAGCTTCGCGCAGGATAGCTTCATAATCAACCCCTGCATAGATGACATTACCTCTGACTACATGCGGTTCATATTCTTCCATCTCCTCCACGGTGCACTTGTGCTTTTCCAGGTCAGCAATTTCAGCATAACGCTGAACTTTCTGGGCAACCAGGTCGCCATAAGGCATCGGATGCCTTACTGCAACAACATTTAAACCCATTCCCATCAGTACTTCGATAACCTTTCTTGAGGTCTGGCTCTTACCGCATCCGGTTCGCGATGCCACAACGGCAATAACCGGTTTGGTACTTTTTATCATGGTGCCTTTCGGTCCGAGTAGTGCAAAATTGGCACCACAGGCATTCACCAGTGCACTAACAGCCATTACTCTCGGGTAAGGCACATCGCTGTAAGAAAACACACAACTGTCAACATCATATTTTGCAATCAGTGCGGGCAGTTCTTCCTGAGCAAAAATCGGAATCCCGTCAGGATACAAATTACCGGCAAGCTCAGCCGGATATTTACGTCCGTCGATATCCGGAATCTGTGCAGCAGTAAAGGCTACCACTTCATACTCCGACTTACCCCTGTAATAGGTATTGAAATTGTGAAAATCCCGACCGGCAGCACCGATGATAATGATTTTTTTTCTAGACATAAAGCCTCCTTAATCTATATTTTAGCATTTTTTTAATGCGGTAAATATATGTGTTTAAGGAGTACCTAATCATGATATAAATCTGTGTTCAGGAAACAATCTGGTACCGGTCGGTATCCAGCCTCAGGAAAATAAACAGCATGAGGGTAAATGCCCAAAGGGATGATCCCCCGTAACTAAAAAACGGCAGAGGTATCCCGATAACTGGCACAATCCCGATAGTCATCCCGATATTAATGGCAAAATGGAAGAAAATGATGGCGGCAACACCATAGCCATATACCCTGGAAAAGGTGGATCTTTGCCTTTCCGCAAGCATGATCAGTCGTATAATCAAACCTGAAAACATGCTCAGGATCATCAAACTTCCAAGAAATCCCCACTCTTCACCAACTGTACAAAAGATAAAATCCGTGCTTTGCTCGGGCACAAAATTAAAACGGGTTTGGGTTCCCTGAAGATATCCCTTTCCGAAGAATCCACCTGAACCGATGGCAATCTTTGATTGATTAAGGTTATAGCCGCGTCCGAGCGGGTCATCTTCGAGTCCGAGAATATTATTGATACGCGACTGCTGATGCTCCTGCAATATTTCATGAAAAACAAAGTCGACTGAAAAGATGAAAATCAGGGCACCCATCCAGGTAAACAGAATCAGCAGCAGTGGATTATGCTTTTTTCGCAGAATTATGGTCAGCCAGATGGCAAAAGCAATGACCGAGGCGATAAAGAACAGGCGGGCCATCGACCATTCCTGGCCCAGATAGCGTGAAGCCAGAACCGCCAATCCAAAAAGTATCCCAAGCATGATGGTCCCCCCATAGAAGAACTTCAGATTTCGCTGATAGAGCCAGGTGATCATCAGTGCAATCACACTGAGCACCGGCAGAAGAACCGGCAAGGGTACCAGCATGGTAAGAACGAAAAGCAGGATTGCCAGAGCAGCAACAAAGAGCACCACCCATGAAAGGCCTTCCCGATAGAGTACCAGTACAAAAACCAGAAAAACGAGCGCAGTACCGGTATCTTTTTGCATCAGGATGAGTATAATCGGGATTCCCAGCAAAGCCCCCACCGTGAGCAGGTTTTTGGATTTATGGATCTGGAAATTATATCTCGACAGCACCTTGGCCAATGCAAGTGCGGTTGCAAACTTTACAAATTCTGCAGGTTGCAGCGTGAATGAACCGATAAATATCCAGGCCCGGGCTCCGTTAACCTCTTTGCCTATCAGAATGGTGATTGGCAATATCAAAAGCATCAGACCATAAATGGGAAAAGAGAAAAAACTCCAGACTTTTCCATCGATCGCAAGTGTGAGGATGGCAATCGCGAGTGTGGTGAGGATAAAATAAAATTGCTTGCTGTACCGCTGTGTAAAATCAAATATTGAACCCGTGCTTGCCTCATTCTGAGTTGCAGAATAAATATTCATCCAGCCGAATAATATCATGGCCAGGAACAGGATGATTGTTATCCAATCCAAACGGGCGATAAAATTTGTTCTTGGATTTGCCATCAGAATTGCTGGTATTCTAAAATTACCCGTTCCTTCTCAGTTTGCGTGATCGTGCCGTTCAGGTACTTTTCAATCATCAGGCTGGTAATAGTAGCGGCATATACACCACCTGCACCTGAATTTTCCACATACGCAACAATGGCAATACGAGGCCTGTCTTTGGGCGCAAAAGCAAAGAAACCCGAATGGTCCTCCTTGCCGCCTGAATTCTGCACGGTACCGGTTTTTCCGCAAACCACAACCCCCGGTACCTGAGCGCGGGATCCGGTTCCACCGGGACCGTAGACAACATTTTCCATTCCATCCGATACAATATCAAAATACTTTGTATCGATTAAGGTATGAACTGGTTCCCGGAATTTCTGAGGAATGGTATCAATACCTTCGATTGCCTTAACCAAATGCGGCACATAATAAAATCCTTTGTTCGCAATGATTGCAGCCAGATTAGCGATCTGGATAGGTACGGTTTCCACCTCGCCCTGACCGATGGAATTGGAATAGATTGTGCTGAATGCCCAACGGTTAGCACCATACCACTTATCATAATAGGCCACATCAGGAATCAGTCCGGGTTTCACCCCGGGTAAATCCATCGGCAGAACCTGTCCGAGCCCGAAAGAATAGACCATCTGATACCAGGATTTCAACCCGATCTGGCTGTCCTGGAACTGACTGGTACTTTTCCCCTGCAGGATGATCCGGCGGAAAACATTATAGAAATAAGGGTTGCAGGAATACATGATTCCCTCTCGCAAACCATGCGCATTAGGATGATTATGGCATCCGATAATGTTTTTATTGCAATCCACGCTGTAAAATTCGTCGATAACCCCAAGCTGGAGAGCAATAAGGGCCTGAACAATCTTAAAAATGGATCCCGGCGAGTACCTCGACATGGTAGCCCGGTTGAAAAGAGGGTTCAGACTGTCGTTCATCAGGCGCTCGAAGTTCTTCCCCCGGATGCGGCCGACCAGCTCATTCGGATCATAGGCAGGGCTGGATATCATGGCAAGAATCTCTCCGGTTGCAGGTTCTATTGCCACTATACTGCCCTTTTTGTGGGCAAGAAGTTTTTCACCGTACTCCTGCAATGCCGCATCCAGAGTGGTAGTCAGTTTCTTCCCGGGTTGTGGGATCGTATCATATCGCCCGTTCTCAAAATTACCCTGGAGGCGCTTATGAACATCCACCATCATAAAACTGATGCCCTTCTGCCCCCGGAGGTAATATTCATATTCCGCCTCAAGACCTGATTTCCCTATGTAATCCCCGCTCTGATAATACAAATCCTTTTTAATATCCCCATCATTTACCTCACCCACATATCCCAGGATATGCGGAGCGATCGGCTGTGGATATTTCCGCTGGGTACGAATCTGAATGGAAAATCCGGGATACTTGAACAGTCGTTCCGTGAATGAGGCTATCTGTTCAGGACTGAGCTGGCGCACCACAACCGATTGGCGGTATCTCGAATACTCACGGGCTTTTTTTACCGCCTCGCGAAACTCGGCAGGATCAACGCTCAGAATCCTGCAAAACTCAAGGGTATCAAATGCCTTCACTTGCTGCGGCAGCATAAGTATATCATTAACCGCCTCATTATAAACCATTACCTTATCATAGCGGTCGGAAATCATTCCCCTGCCGGGATATTCCACCACCCGGAGTCGTGAATTGTTGTTCGATGAAAGCTGGTATGATTTATCAATAACCTGAATATAGAACAGGCGCAGTATAAAAATGGCTGCCACGGCAAGAACCATTCCGCCGATCACATATTTCCGGTTATTATTAGGATTCTGCATATTGGTTTATCTGGCTATCCTGAAACGGATCCCCTCCCAGATAAGGATGAATATCAAGGTGAAAACACCGCTCATGATGACCCGAACTATAGTTCTGAAAAAATCCCTGAATGAAAGGTCTTCCAGGAAAAAGAGCACAAAGTGGTGAATACCAATCATGATCAATGCATAGGCCAGGAACCATAGTATTCCGTAATTTTTTGAATCGGGGAAGGTGCCCGGTGCATATTCATCCCGTGGATTGATCCACCGGAGAACTGTTGGGCGCATGAAAGCGATCAGCAGGGTGGAAGCAGTATGTGTCCCCAGCGTTGATCCGTTACCGGCAATCCCCTGCGGAAAAGCATCGACACCCAGCCCAAGAAAAAAGGCTGTCAGCAATAACACCCAGCCCGGCGTTTCAAAAGGAAGTACCAGAATATACCATATATAAAAGTAAGGGTTGATATATCCGTTGAACTGAATATTATTCAGGATCAGTACCTGGAAAAATATCACCAGGAAAAAGCGAAAAACATATCGGTTGAGTTGATCAATCATAAGTTTGCAGCTCCAGCTTTTCCTGTTCTGTCTTATTGAAATTCTTGATTATATATACCCTGGTCAGCTTTTTAAAATCCTGTTTCAGATCAATTTTGAGTTCAAAAAAGCTTCCTGCCGGAGTCAGATTCACATCGGTCACGATTCCAACCATTTCACCTTCCGGGAAAATCGTGGATAATCCACTGGTCACAATGGTGTCGCCCGCATAAACATTGATATGTCCGGGAATTTCGGTCACGATGGCTTTGCGGTAATTATGCCCTGGCCAGCTGAGGGTTCCATAATAATTATTACTGGAGATTTTGACACTTCCCTTAAATTTCGAATTCAGTACGGATATCACGGTCGAGAAATTGGCTGAAACATTCCTGATCACGCCAACGATCCCTTCAGGTCCGACTACCCCCATATCCTGCCTCACGCCTTGTGTATATCCCACGTTCAGCGTAAGATAATTGTTTTGTTTGTTGGTGGAATTATTGATAACCTGTGCCGGGATATAATCATAAACGAAATCGGGCTGCGAAAGGGTGGTCATGGAATCACGGTCGAAAGATCTCATCGGCCGTCTGGCCAGCTCATTTCTCAACCTCGCGTTTTCGGTAACCAGAATGGAATTCTCATCCGTCAGATGAAAAAACCGGTTGAAGTGACTGGACTGGGTATAAAAAAAACCGTTGACGTCCTGCGACAATTGAAAAAACCGGGCATGCGGTAATGGGTTTCTCTGAAAAACCATTGTAAGCGCAATAATCTCCAGGATTACGAAGATAATCTGGAAACTAAACCGGATTATGAGTCGAAGGAGATTCTGCATTGTTCATTCTGCTATCTCATCAGGAACGGGAAACGATGGATATTCTTCAGTGCCATGCCGGTACCGCGGGCTACAGCATGAAGCGGATCATCGGCCACCCGGAACTGAATATTCATTTTATCGGAAAGACGCTTATCAAGTCCTTTCAGCAAAGCTCCTCCACCGGCGAGATATATCCCGTTGTTTACAATATCTGCATACAATTCTGGAGGGGTGCGTTCCAGTACACTCAGAACGGCTGTTTCAACTTTGGATAGGGATTTATCGAGTGCATGGGCAAGCTCGCTGTATGAAACGGGAATTTCAATCGGGAGTGCTGTCATCTGGTTCGGTCCGCGAACAATATAATCCTGTGGCGGATTAGCCAGCAGGGGAAGTGCAGCTCCGACATTCATCTTGATATCTTCAGCAGTTTTTTCACCAATCTTGATATTGTGCTGATGGCGCATATAGGCCTGAATATCTTGTGTAAATTCATCACCGGCGATACGCATCGACTCATTGCAAACGATTCCACCCAGTGCAATTACAGCTATTTCAGTAGTTCCCCCTCCGATATCCACAACCATGTTTCCTTCAGGAGCCAGCACATCGAGCCCGATACCCAGGGCAGCTGCCATTGGTTCATATATCATATAAACCTCACGACCGCCTGCATGTTCTGATGAGTCCCTTACCGCACGAATTTCCACTTCCGTACTTCCCGAAGGGATCCCTACCACCATGCGCATGGATTGTGCTCCGAATTTTGATTTTGCAGGGATCATTTTAATCATTCCCCTGATCATCAGTTCAGCGGCATTGAAGTCGGCAATAACACCATCGCGCAAAGGCCTGATAACCTTTATGTTATCATGTGTTTTTCCGTACATCTGCCGGGCTTTGTCGCCAAGGGCGAATAGCTTGCCTGTTGCAACATCAATCGCGACGATGGAAGGCTCATCAACAACAATTTTATCATTATGAATGATAATCGTGTTGGCCGTTCCGAGGTCCATGGCGATTTCCTGAGTTAAAAAGGAAAATAGACCCATATTTTGTCTCCCTGAATTTTAATGTTTAAAATGACGGATTCCGGTAAATACCATCGATAACCCGTGTGAATTACAATAATCAATCGTATCCTGGTCCCTGACAGATCCACCGGGCTGAATCACCGAGTGAACACCTGCCTGATGCGCAATCCCAACGCTGTCGGCAAAGGGAAAGAAAGCATCAGAGGCCATCACAGCACCGTTCAGGTCGAAGCCGAAACTCCGGGCCTTGTCGATTGCCTGCTTCAGGGCATCTACCCTGGAGGTTTGGCCGGTACCGCTGGCCAGGAGCTGCTTATTCTTGACCAGAACAATGGCATTCGACTTAGTATGCTTAACCAGTTTATTTGCAAACAGCAAATCTTCAATCTCCTGGTCGGCAGGCTGCACCTGCGTAACCATTCTCAGGTCGGCGGGCAGCTCTTTGTGCAGATCACGGTCCTGCACCAGGACTCCGTTCAGCAAGCTCCGGAATTGGACGGCGGATGCCGTTTTGACTGGCTTCCGGATGAGAATGATACGGTTCTTCTTTTGTTTCAGTATTGTGAGCGACTGCTCATCAAATGCCGGTGCTATGATAATCTCAAAAAACAATGGATTGATTTCAGCGGCAGTGGCTCCGTCAACGGGCCTGTTCGTGATCAGGATGCCGCCAAAGGCAGATACCGGATCAGCTGCCAGAGCTTTCTTCCAGGCCTCAGTCAGTGAACTGTCGGATGCAATCCCGCATGCATTATTATGTTTCAGAATACCGAATGTGGTATCGTCAAACTCATCGATCAAAGAAACGGCGGCATCAATATCCAGCAGATTATTATAGGAAATTTCCTTACCGTGAATCTGCTCAAAGATCTGATTCAAATCTCCGTAAAACAGACCTTTCTGATGGGGATTCTCCCCGTAGCGGAGAGAGTTGCCCGGACCGGCAGCCTGTCTGAAACTGGCCGGATGCCCGCCACCCATATAGTTACTGATCGCGCTGTCATATCCGCTGGAAACGGCAAATGCCGCGGCAGCAAATTCATAACGATCTGACAATGAAGTAATTCCCTTCTTTTCTTCCAACAAGCTGATCAATTTCTGATAGTAACCGCTTGAAGGAACAACCAAAACATCTTCAAAATTCTTTGCAGCTGCGCGGATCAGGGAGATTCCGCCAATATCGATCTTCTCAATGATCTCTGGTTGCGAGGCACCGGATGCTACTGTTTGCTCGAATGGATAGAGATCCACAATAACCAGGTCAATTTCAGGGATATCCCACGATTTTAGGCTCTCCAGGTCGGACTCGTTCTCCCGCCGGGCCAGGATTCCCCCAAAAATTTTGGGGTGCAGGGTCTTAACCCGACCTCCCAGAATGCTTGGATAACCCGTAAGCAATTCAACCCGCTGAACGGGTAAATTCAATGACTCGATAAAATCGGCCGTACCGCCTGTGCTGATCAGTGAAACACCCAACTGATGCAACCTGGTGAGTATTTCATCCAGGTTATCTTTGTGGTAAACAGAAATCAGCGCGCTGCCTATTTGCTTTTCCTTATCCACCCTGATAATTTTTAATTTGGCAAATTTACTAAAAATAGGCACATTAAACCCTTACCATCCCACTCCATTGGCTAAAAAAAACACTAATTTCGCATTCTCATGAAAAGGGGAATCAAAGCTGTAGTCATCTGGGTGCGAATCATCCGCGAAAGTATCGCATTCGCCGTTCATTCGCTCATCTCCAACCGACTGCGTACTATTTTGTCGCTTTTAGGCATCACCATCGGCATTTTTGCCATTGTATCGGTTTTTACCGTGGTGGATTCACTCGGGCGAACTATCAAGAAGAACATTTCCGAGCTGGGCGATAACGTGGTATACATCCAGAAATGGCCGATCATGTTCGGTCCGGGATTTCAATGGTGGAAATATGTTCAGAGGCCCGAACCGGAACTCCGGGAGATGGCTGAAGTAATGAGCCGGGCTCGAACCATTGAAGCCGCTGCGTTCACCATCCAGGGACAGAGGACCGTCAGCTACAAGAATAATTCCATCCCCGATATGACGATTTTATCGGTATCGGATGAATATGAAAGAATCCGGACATTTGAGGTGGATGAGGGCCGGTTTATCTCGCTGTCAGAATTCCGGAGCGGTAAAAATGTTGCAGTTATAGGCCGCAAAATCGCCGATGACCTTTTCCCCGGGGAAAGTCCGATCGGAAAAACCTTCGAGATATCCTCCGCAAAAGCTACCGTAGTTGGTGTATTCAAAAAGGAGGGAGAAGGAATCAATGCCGGCAGCAACGACGAAATTGCTATCATACCCCTGAATTACGCCCGCACACTCCTCAACATCCGCAGCTCCAATGTTCGCCCCACCCTTATGGTTAAGGCAAAACCGGGTGTTCCGATCGACGAGCTCTCAGATGAACTCACCGGCATTATGCGATCCATCCGAAAACTGAAACCGATGCAGGAGGACGATTTTGCCCTGAATACCATGTCGATGATATCCAATGCTTTCGATCAATTACTGATTACCCTGAATATCGCCGGGTTTATCATCGGGGGATTTGCCATTCTGGTTGGCGGATTTGGTATCGCCAATATTATGTTCGTCTCAGTAAGGGAGCGAACCCGTATTATCGGGATACAGAAAGCCATTGGCGCCCGTAACGCATTCATTCTCTTTGAATTCCTTTTTGAATCGGTTACCCTCTCCCTCATGGGCGGAATTGTTGGACTGATCCTGATTTTCATCGGTACAATTGTCGCCAATTCCATGATGGATTTCCAGATTGTCCTGGGATTGAACAATATCATCATCGGCCTGTCCATCTCGGCGGTAATCGGCATCATTGCCGGGTTTGCTCCTGCCTGGCGCGCTTCAAGGCTGAGCCCGGTGGTTGCTATCGCCACGGTCTGATTCCGGGTCCTGCCTTTTCTCCTCAATCACCCCAAGCTGCAGAAACTGCTCCACACTCAGCTGCTCGGCCCTCAATCCGCCGAATCCCGTCGACTCATAATCTTCCGACCAAATGGCCGACAAGGCATTACGCAGAGTTTTACGCCGCTGGTTAAAGGCCATTTTCACGATTCTCTTGAATGTCTGAGGAGAACAAGGCAATTCAATATTATCTCTGCGGATGAAACGGATTACCCCTGAGGTTACTTTTGGCGGCGGCAGAAAAACATCCGGCGAAACACTGTATAAATATTCAGATTCATAAAAAGCACCCATCAAAACGCTCAGTATGCCATATTCCTTATTACCCGGACCGGCGGTCAGGCGTTTTGCCACTTCCCGCTGAAACATTCCCGTAATTTCCATTACCTGGTCACGATACTCCAGCAAATGAAATAATATCTGTGAGGAAATATTATACGGGAAATTACCGATCACCGAAATGGGGCCGCCGGTTATCCTTTTCAGATCAAATTGAAGAAAATCTTCCGACAAAATCCGGGGAATCAGTTCGGGGAATTTATCTGCCAGATAGACTACTGACTCCTCGTCAATCTCAATAACCCATAACCTTTCCCCAAAGCGTTCCAGCAATCGGCCGGTGAGCACACCCATACCCGGTCCCACTTCCAGTACCAATCCGCCGTCCAATCCGCCGAGTCCGTCGGCTATACGCATCGCTGTAGGGATGTCGGTAAGGAAATGCTGGCCGAGGTATTTTTTTGGTCTGACGCGTTTTGACATGGATTTCGTGATTAGGAAGGGGTTCCCTGCTTTCCAATGGCTGACAGGAGCTCCGGATTTGGATTATATATTTATATTTACCTTCAGTATTAAAAAGGTGCACAAAAGTAGCGATTTTGAAAATCAGTAAGATACAGGGCAACATAATAAAGGCCTTATTGGCCATCATTGCATTGGTTTACCTTGTGTACCGGCTGGTCACTTTTGAGCACTGGGATCAGGCCGGAGAGCGGTTTTCCGATGCATTCCGGGGAAACCGGCTCCTATTCCTCGCTGCAGCCATCCTGCTTATCTTCCTGAATTTCTCGTCCGAGGCCATTAAATGGAAACGCCTGGTTAACCGTCTGGAACCGGTTAATTACCTGAAAGCCATGGCGGGAGTGCTGTCGAGCCTGACCATGGCAATCACCACTCCCAACCGGATCGGCGACGTAATCACGCGTGGCCTGATACTGCAGCCCGGTCACCGGCTCGCAGGCACCGGTCATACTTTCCTATGTATTCTTGCCCAGATGGTGGTCACAGTAACACTCGGACTGGTTGGCGCCGCCACTTACCTGCCATCAAACGATTATCTGCTGAAGAGCCATGAGGACTCCTGGATGCTCACACTGGGGATTTCAATCGCAGCCGGACTGGTCCTGGTCATTCTCTTCTTCAGCATTGACCATTTATCCGGCTACTTTCAGCGGTTTCGCTGGCTCCGGGTTTTTCACCCCTTTCTCACTGCCCTTCAGGGGGTTTCGGGCAAGGACAAATCTTTCTTGTTGTTTTTCTCAACCCTGAAATTCCTGACCTACATCTTGCAGTTTTACCTGATCCTCCACTTTTTCGGCATCCATATTCCACCCTTTACAGGCCTGTCGGCAGTTGCGCTCATTTACCTGATCCTGCATTTCGTGCCGGTCCCCACGGTAGGAGATCTTGGAGTCAGGGGCTCCGTGTCCATCCTGATCCTTGGGCCCTACACATCCGATGTTCCGGCAATTGTTTTCACCACCTTCCTCATCTGGATCATCAACATCATGATTCCCGCACTGATTGGACTGGTGCTGCTGAGAAAGATTAACCTGGAAGTGGACCTGATCCATAAAAACAAGGTTCCGAAACAGTAACTTTGATGGCATGTTGTCGCTCTATTCCATCCAGTCAATCATTTGCCTGTCGCTCTATTCCATTCTGATCCTCGCATTTTTTGCAGGCTGGATGCGCACAAAAAGATACATCCCGGAGAAAATACCCCCAGCTATCCGTGTCACCATTTTGATTCCATTCCGGAATGAGTCGGAAAACATACCGGAACTGGTTTCGGCACTCCTTCACCAGCAATACCCGGAGCACCTGCTGCAGGTAATATGGATAGATGATCATTCCACCGATGGGAGTGATGGCATTCTGAAAAATCTTATCAGGGACCTGAGCAACTGGGAATTAATAAGATTAACCGGACCCGGATCCGGTAAAAAGGCTGCTTTAAAGGCAGGTATGGAAATGGCGGCCGGCGAACTGATACTCCTGACTGATGCCGACAGCCTGCCGGGCACACATTGGGTATATTCCATGGCAGAATTTTTTGAATTTACCGGGAGTGACCTCATCCTCGGACCGGTCATGCTCGATCCTGCACCAGGCTGGTTTGATCAGGTACAGAAGCTTGACTACCTCAGCCTGGCCGCCGCCTCAGCCGGCTCAACCGGCATTGGCCATCCGATGATGGCCCAGGGGCCCAACATCGGTATCAGGGCTGCCAATTATAAAATTATTGTGAATGACCTGGATAACCGGTTTGCTTCAGGTGATGATGTTTTTCTGATGCAGGCGATGAAGCGGATTCCTGGCAAAAAGATCGGATATCTGATGAATCCGGATGCGATAGTACGCTCAAAACCAACCCGTTCCATGGCCGCTTTCATTCGCCAGCGAAGCCGCTGGGCATCCAAGGCAAAAGGCTATACTGATCCTTTCATGATCCTCACTACCCTCCTGGTTTTTGCCGCCAATATCGAAATCCTGGCTGCCCTGATTCTTGGATTGTCGGGATTGGTGCCCTTTTACCTGTTCCTGATTCTTTCAGGGATAAAAATACTCGCTGACCTGCCGGTCCTAATGACTGCAATGAGATTTTTCCGTTCTAACAGATTGCTTTGGTGGATGATACCAGTTCAGGTGATATACCCTGCCTATATTACAGCCACAGGAATTATCTCCCAAACCATGCGGGTTAAATGGAAAAATCCTGTTTGAAAAGCCCTCTATAACCAGCTGCCGTCACTTGTCACTTGTCACTTGTCACTTGTCACTTGTCACTTGTCACCTATAGGTTCCTTCGTACCAATATCGCCCGCGTAATCAAATAAAATATCAATCCATACCCAATAGCCAGGAGTAGGTTTGCCCACAGCGGCAGGGTCATGGCCATCTCCTTGAAATTGGTATTGGCCTTGAACATTTCAGTGATGGCGATGTCCGGCATGGGAGTCAGGCGGGTAATCACCCGCATCGGAAAGAATAATCCCAGTTTGGCGAGCACGAATTTATTCACCGCCAAACGCAGGATAGGTTCCAGTATGATCTGATAGACGATCAGAACCACAATTGCAAGTGTTTTGTTCCGGAGCCATACCGCAATCATCATTGCCGCAACCATATGGCTTACCGCCTGGATAAAATAGATACCCAGCATATACAAATGGGAGA
This sequence comes from uncultured Bacteroidota bacterium, assembly GCA_942493265.1. Classification (GTDB taxonomy): domain Bacteria; phylum Bacteroidota; class Bacteroidia; order Bacteroidales; family UBA12481; genus UBA12481. The sequence goes on along the minus strand of OW818688.1, from coordinate 2,519,017 downwards.
AAACATCCTGAAAGGAATAACCTGAAGAATAGATTAATCCGAATATGAGTCCGAAAACAAATACCATCACGGTATTAACCAGCGCTATTCCCACAATGACGAGGAGCTTGCCGTTGAGCAGGTCGTGGCGCGAAAGTCCGTTTACCACCTGCTGCCGGAAAGTATTATAGGAATATTCGTTCCCAACCAGAAATATCACGATGATGGCCAGGAAAATATTGGATTTTGCAGCAAAATAGGCGAATGTATCCCATATCTGCGGGAAATAATACAAGGACTTGAGGTTCAGGATATCCTCACTGTTTGCCAGGGTTGTGCTGAGCTTAATGAAAGGGAGTGCACCTGCCGACATCAGAAATGCCACTGCATATAATATTGCCAGTACCTGAAATACCCGGTATGGCAATACCTTCACTGATTCGATCTTCAACAGCTTCATCATGGCTTCAGTGTATTATCTTGTTTAACCAATTCCAGAAACTGATCTTCCAGCCTGTTCTTGCGAACTTCAATACGGGTGAGTACAATCCCCTGCCCCATCATTTCTTTGCTAAGATCACCGGGCTTATAATCGGAATGCAGGATTACCCTGAATTCCTCCCCTTCACGCGTAAAAGATTCAATCATAACAGAATCCAGCAGTGCCCGATTCAGCTGGTCGGGCTCATCGCCTGAGATTACAATGATTTCCTTGCCCTTTATCAGGTTGTCGACCTCACCTTCGGCCAGCTTATTCCCCTTTTTGAGGATTACCACATGAGTGCACACTTTCTCCACCTCATCCAGTATATGGCTGGCCAGGATGATCGTTTTACCGGTGGATGCCACTTGGCGGATCAGGTTTCTGACCTCTGCGATACCTTCCGGATCGAGTCCGTTGGTAACCTCATCCATCACCAACACCTCCGGATCGCCTAATAGCAGGCTTCCCAAAGCAAGCCGTTGCTTCATACCAAGCGATAGCGTCTGAAACTTTGAATGCCAGCGGTCGTAAAGCCCAACCAGCTTGACTACCCTCTGAATATCACGCTCGTCGACTCCCTTGATACGGCAAACAATTTTAAGATTTTGCTCCAGGCTGAGGTAGGGGTAAAAATTAGGCGTTTCAATCAGGGCTCCGATACGCTTATTGGCTGCGGGACCGCTTTGACTGCCGAACCAGCGGAAGGATCCGCCATCAGGACGGACGATTCCCATCAGCATGGAGAGTGTGGTGGTTTTCCCGCTGCCGTTTGGGCCGAGAATACCGTATACCTGACCTGACTCAACCCTCAGGCTCAGATGATTGACAGCATGCACCAGCCCGTAGGACTTGTCCAGGTTGTCGGATTCTAAAATGATCATGGAAATATTTGGTTTAGTTACCCATTTCAGAGATAAACTTGATCCGGATCAAACGGATATCCTCTTCAGTGAACTCGTTTTCGCCTAGTTCCATTAATGCATCCTCAACGGATTCAGATTCGGCTTCCTCCTTAAAGAATGTATATATGGTATCCTGATGATCCTCATCCATCATTTCATTGATGAAATAATCAATATTAAGCTTGGTACCGCTATTGACAATGGATTCAATTTCCTTAAGCAGCTCGTTCATTTCCAACCCTTTGGATTCAGCGATCACATCGAGTGGAACTTTCCGGTCGATACTCTGGATCACAGAAACCTTCAGGCTGGATTTATTTACGATCGACCTGACAACGAGATCCTGTGGCCTTAATATCTCTTTCTCTTCCACGAATTTACGGATGAGATCAACGAATTCCTTGCCATATCGCTGAGCTTTGCCCAGACCAACGCCGGTCATATTGGCCAGTTCTTCCACACGTATCGGATAGTAAACGGCCATATCCTCCAGCGAAGGATCCTGAAAAATTACGAAAGGCGGTAAATTGTGCTTTTTAGCGATTGCTTTTCGCAAGTCTTTAAGCAAACTGAACAATTCAGGGTCAACAGCCCCTGATCCACCGCCACGCGGTGCCTTCTGTTCGTCTGATTCGTCGTAGCTCAGGTCCTCAGTCAGCATAAACGATTCCGGATTATCTAAAAATTCCCGGCCCGCATCGGTAATCCTTAGCGTACCATAATTATCTATATCTTTTTCGAGCATCTGGGCAATAAGTGCCTGTCGTAATACAGCAACCCAGAACCGTTCATCCTTATCCTTTCCCTGTCCGAATATTTCCAGATGATGATGCTTATAGGTACGGATAGCAGAATTGACCTGACCGGTTAACACTTTTGCAACATGCTCGGGTTTAAACTTCTCACGCACTTCCAAAACCGCATCCAGTGCCAGTGCAACAAAATCCCTTCCTTCGATCTGAGTTTTCGGATTCAGGCAATTATCGCAGTTTTCACAATTATCATGATGATATTCCTCGCCAAAATAGTGAAGCAGCTGTCGCCTCCGGCAGATGGAAGATTCGGCATAGGAAGAAGTTTCATGCAATAACTGCCGACCGATTTCCTGTTCGGCAACCGGCTTCCCCTGCATAAATTTCTCCAGTTTCTGAATATCCTTGTAACTATAGAAGGTTATGCAATTCCCTTCACCACCGTCGCGACCGGCTCGACCGGTTTCCTGATAATAGCCTTCCAGGCTTTTCGGAATATCGTAATGAATCACATATCTTACGTCCGGCTTATCGATCCCCATTCCAAATGCGATGGTGGCCACGATCACTTCAACCTCCTCCATCAGGAATTTATCCTGATTTCCTGCACGGGTGGTTCCATCCAGACCGGCATGATAAGGAAGAGCCTTAATGCCGTTAACCACCAGTGTTTCAGATAGATCTTCAACCTGCTTGCGGCTCAGACAATAGATAATCCCTGATTTGCCGGCGTTTTCCTTGATAAATTTGATGATCTGTTTCTCAGGATCCACTTTTTGCCGGATCTCATAATAGAGGTTCGGGCGGTTGAAGGAAGATTTAAACACGTCGGCATCGAGGATGCCGAGGTTTTTCTGAATATCGTTCTGAACTTTCGGAGTTGCGGTGGCTGTGAGGGCCATAATCGGAGCCCGGCCGATCTGTTCAATGATCGGGCGGATCCGCCGGTATTCAGGCCTGAAATCATGTCCCCATTCCGAAATGCAGTGTGCCTCATCGATGGCATAGAATGAAATGGTTTCACCTGCCAGAAATTCAGTATAATCCAGCTTGTTCAGCGATTCCGGCGCTACATAAAGCAGCTTGGTTTTATGCGATTTCACATCTTCCAATACCCGGTTTATCTGAACCTTGGTGAGGGAAGAATTCAAAAAATGAGCAATTCCGTCCTCCATGCTGAAAGCCCGCATGGCATCGACCTGATTTTTCATCAAGGCAATCAGCGGCGAAATAACGATTGCCGTACCCTTCATCACCATTGCCGGAAGCTGGTAGCAAAGTGATTTGCCACCCCCTGTAGGCATCAGGACAAATGAATCCCGGCCGGTAAGAACATTCCGCATCACCCCTTCCTGATTGTCCTTAAATGTATCAAAACCAAAATGCGTTTTTAATATCTCGTGTAATCTTTCAGTGTCTGCAGTCATCCTTTTAATAATTAGCCCAAATCTACGTTATATGTTACAGAATCCGGCTGTCAAAGTTGATCCCCCGGTGAATTTTCTTATTACTACTTTTGTAGATTAAATTTAGTAAATTTTCATATCCAAAATTCAAACGCATAAAAGTAATGATGATTGCCCCCTCAGAAATATTATCCCTGGCAAAAGAAACTCTAACAATTGAAGGCCAGGCCATTATTGATATTTCCAATAATCTCAGTGAATCTTTCATCCGGATGGCTGAGAAGATTTATGCATCAAAAGGCCGTTTGATATTGACCGGAGTAGGGAAAAGTGCGCATATCGCACAGAAAATTTCCTCCACGCTCAATTCTGTCGGAACCTCTTCTGTTTTCATGCATGCCACGGATGCAATCCATGGTGACCTGGGTGTTATCGGCGAATACGATATGGTTCTGATACTCTCAAAATCAGGCAATACCAGCGAGATCAAAACCCTGGTTCCGTTAATCCGCGCAATGGGCAATCCCATATTATCCTTTGTTTCTGATGCTGACTCCTACCTGGAAAATCAATCTGAGATTACAATCCGGATTCCGATAGAGCGTGAAGCCTGTCCGAACAACCTGGCACCAACCACCAGCACAACGGTTCAGCTGGCAATGGGTGATGCACTGGCAATGGTTTTGCTTAAACTGAATGAATTCTCCAGTAAGGATTTTGCCAGGCTTCATCCGGGAGGGTTGCTCGGTAAGCGACTAAACATCACAGTGGCAGATCTGTATTCACGGGCAGCCCGCCCGCAGGTAGCCCTGACGGACACGGTACGCAAGGTTATCATGGAGATCTCCTCCAAAAGACTGGGCGCCACTGCCGTTTTGGATTCCGGCGGGAATATAGCAGGAATAGTCACCGACGGCGACCTGCGCCGGATGATGGAAAAATATGATGACCTCCGCGCCCTGACTGCAAAAGATATCATGTCGGCTAATCCGAAACGCATTTCGCCCGATGAGCTTGCTGTGAATGCGCTGGAAACCATGCGAACAAAAAGTATCACCCAGCTCCTGGTTGTCAGAAATGATGAATATCTTGGCGTAATTCATATACATGACATCCTCCGGGAAGGAATCATCTAAAACTTTATGAAACTATTTACCCAGAACCTGGTCAAAAAATATCGCCAGCGTACCGTTGTCAATCAGGTATCGGTTGAGGTACAGCAAGGTGAGATTGTTGGTTTGCTCGGACCAAACGGGGCCGGTAAAACCACCACTTTCTACATGATTGTCGGATTGATCCGGCCGAATAGCGGACAGATATTTCTGGACGATAAGGACATAACATTTGAGCCGGTGTACAAGCGTGCACGGAGCGGAATCGGATACCTTGCACAGGAACCATCCATTTTCCGGAATATGACAGTGGAGGATAATATATATTCAGTACTCGAAATGACCCGATTATCCAAACTGGAACAGACAGAAAGAGCCGAGGGGCTGATACTGGAGTTCGGGCTCGATAAACTCCGCCGGAATAAAGGCATCCAGCTCAGCGGGGGTGAACGCCGGCGGACTGAAATCGCCCGCGCCCTGGCCCTGAATCCCCAGTTTATTCTTCTCGATGAACCCTTTGCAGGAGTTGACCCTATCGCAGTTGAGGATATACAGGCGATTGTTTCACAGCTGAAAAAGAAAAATATTGGAGTTATCATCACCGACCATAACGTTCACGAAACACTTACCATCACCGACCGGGCTTATCTCCTTTTTGAAGGAAGCATCCTGAAATCAGGAACGGCAGAGGAACTATCTCAGGATGAACAAGTACGAAAAGTTTACCTCGGGCAGAATTTTGAATTGAGAAGGTAGGTACCCGTTAAAAGAGGCTATCTGTCGTTTTTCAAAAAAACACTATCTTTGCCCCACTTTTGCGGGTGTGTCGAAATTGGTAGACGAGCCAGACTTAGGATCTGGTGCCGAAAGGCGTGAGGGTTCGAGTCCCCCCATCCGCACAACCATTTTATTTATTGTTTATTTCCGTTTGATATGAATATTAGCAGAGAGAATCTTGATGATCTGAATGCCGTAATCCGGATCGGAATTGAACCCGCTGATTACCAGCCGAAAGTTGATGAAGCACTGTTGGAATACCGTAAAAAAGCACGTTTTGATGGCTTCAGGCCAGGAAAAGTACCTCCCGGCCTCGTGAAAAAAATGTATGGTAAATCCATTCAGGCTGAAGAGATTCAGCGACTTCTGTCGGATACTCTTAATAATTATATCCACGAAAATAAACTGAAAGTTCTGGGCGAACCCCTGCCAAACGTCAATAGTCCGGAAGTGGATTGGGATACCGCAGAAACTTTCGAATTCCATTTCGATATTGCCATGGCTCCTGATATCGCTCTGAATATCACAGAGAATGATAAAATAAACGATTACCATATTGTGGTGACTCACGACATGGTCGATAAGCAGATCGAAGATTATACCCGCCGTTTTGGTTCCTTGCAACCATCTGAATCTATTACTGACGAAGATGTTGTAAAAGGCGATTTATGCGAATTAAGTGATCACGATCACGAACATGAGCATGAGCATGACCATGCAGAACCCGATCATCATCACCCGATTCACTCCCACGGAACCCTGATTTATATCAAAACCATCGGTGACGAAGCGATTAAAGCTCAATTTTTGGGTGCCGCAGTTGGTGATAAACTGGTATTTAATCCGAATACCGCTTTCCCCAATGAAACTGACCGCGCCAGTCTGCTTAAAGTTAGCCGCGAAGAATTAAGCGGGATCAATACTGACTTCGAATTCACGATCGCTGAAATTTCACGTTTTGCAGCTGCTGAAATCAATCAGGAACTGTTCGATAAAACCTTCGGTGAAGGTGCCGTCGACTCTGTCGAGGCATTCCGTGAGCGCATTGAGGAAGATCTTGACCGCCAGATGTCGCGCGAAAGTCAGTATAAATTCCATCTGGATGCCAAAGACAAGCTCATGGCAGAAACCAATGTTCCTCTACCTGAGGAGTTTTTGAAGAGATGGATGCTGCTCACCTCCAAAGATGAGAACCTCACCCGCGAACAGCTTGATAAGGACTTCCCCGCATTCGTTGGCGATCTGAAATGGAGAATGATCAAAAACACAATCATCGGTGAGCAGAAACTTGAAGCCACCGAGGAGGAAATCCGCGAGCAGGCCATCTGGGCTGCACAGTCACGGTATTTCCAATATGGGATATATGATGCACCGGTTGAGCAACTTTTCAAGCTCGCCGATGTTCTATTGAAAAATGAAGAAGAAAAAACCCGGATAGCTGATGTTATTCTCGAAAACAAGGTTATCGAACATGTCAAAACTCTGTTCGGCCTCGTTGAGCAAAACATCAGTCTTGAAGATTTTAATAAATTGATGGATGAAAGCAAAAGATGAATTCAGGAAATATGCCGTCGGGCACCTCGGCATCAGCAGTCTGAACCTGGAACAATACCAGTCGTTATATAATTATTACGTTTCGCCTACCATTATCGAGGAACGTCAGCTCAATGTCGCACAAATGGATGTTTTTTCGCGACTGATGATGGATCGCATCATTTTTCTGGGTACCCCGATTGATGACGATGTGGCCAATATTATTCAGGGACAATTACTGTTCCTTGAATCCGCCGACCCGAAGAAGGACATCATCATCTATTTCAACACCCCGGGCGGAATGGTCCATTCAGGGTTGGGCATATATGACACGATGCAGTACATCAATCCCGATATCATCACGATCTGCACCGGTATGGCTGCCTCAATGGGAGCCGTATTGCTGGCAGGCGGTGCCAAGGGGAAACGTTCAGCCCTGAAACACTCACGTATCATGATCCACCAGCCACTCGGCGGGGCTCAGGGTCAGGCTTCGGATATTGAAATCCAGGTACGTGAACTTCAGAAACTTAAAAAGGAATTATACGATATCCTCGCCTATCATACCGGCAATCCATTCAAAAAAATCGAAAAGGATTCCGACAGGAATTTCTGGATGACGGCTGAAGAAGCCAAGGAATACGGGATGATTGATGAGGTTATGGTTAGAACCGCTAAAAAATAAACTGTGCCACGACCAACATCAGGAAAATCGGACAGATGTTCCTTCTGCGGAAGGAACAAGGAGGAGGTTAATCTTTTAATTGCCGGCGTTTCAGGCCACATTTGTGATGCTTGTATCGATCAGGCCTATACTATAATAAAAGAAGAGCTGAAACCTGTTCAAAAGCCATTTGATATCGGGGATCTCGAAGTTAAAACCCCGGTTCAGATCAAGCAATTTCTTGATCAATATGTTATCGGTCAGGAAGATGCTAAAAAAGTTCTTTCTGTTGCGGTCTATAACCACTATAAAAGGCTGGGTCAGCACGATACCCGAAATGAGGTTGAGATTGAAAAATCCAACATCATTCTTGTTGGGGAAACCGGAACCGGTAAAACATTGCTGGCCAAAACAATAGCCAAAATGCTTCATGTTCCTTTCACCATTGTCGATGCCACTGTTCTCACCGAGGCCGGTTATGTTGGGGAGGATATTGAAAGCCTGCTTACCCGGTTGCTTCAGGCAGCTGATTATGATGTTAAGGCAGCAGAGCGCGGCATCGTTTTTATTGATGAGATTGATAAAATCGCCCGAAAAAGCGATAATCCTTCCATTACACGCGATGTTTCGGGTGAAGGAGTTCAGCAGGGACTGCTGAAATTGCTTGAAGGATCGATTGTGAATGTCCCGCCCCAGGGTGGACGTAAGCATCCTGAGCAGAAAATGATCCCGGTGGATACCAAAAATATACTGTTCATTGCTGGCGGCGCATTTGATGGAATTGAGCGGAAAATCGCCCAGCGGCTGAATACAAAGGTGATCGGTTACGGTGCCCAGAAAAAGGCCGATGAAATCGATCGGAATAACCTGATCCAATATGTTGCCCCGCAGGATCTCAAATCATTCGGTATGATCCCGGAGATCGTTGGCCGGCTCCCGGTGATAGCCCATCTGAATCCACTTGACCGTGACGCGCTCAGGCAAATTCTCACCGAACCCAAGAATTCGATCATTAAGCAATATACCAAGCTATTCCAGATGGATCAGGTAAAAATAACCTTTGACCCTGAAGTTCTGGACTATATTGTATCACTGGCTATTGACTTCAAGCTGGGTGCGCGTGGATTACGGTCGATTTGTGAATCCATCATGATTGATGTGATGTATGAGAATCCGACTGAAAAATTGCCGGTCATCCGGATCACAAAAAGCCTTGCCGAGCAGAAAATATCGAAAATCACGGCTAACCGGCTGAAGGCTGGCTAAACTTTTCTCTCGTAAATCAGGAAAGTATATCCGGGTTCATGATTCATGTGTTCCTCGCGAAAGGTTTCCTTCCATACTTTTTTATCCAGTTCCGGAAACCATACATCCGCGCTGAAATCCCTGTTTACTACAGTCAGATATACCTTCTGCGCCAATGGCAGAAATTCGCGGTATATCATTCCCCCGCCTATAATAAAGTTCTCACTGCTGCTATCCATCTGCTTAATGGCAGCTTCAACGGAACCCACGCAAATGGTACCCGGAAAACAATCCCGGGGGTTATCGGTGATCACCACATTCTTTCGGCCGGGCAGCGGTTTTTTGGGCAGTGACTCCCACGTGCGCCGTCCCATGATTACCGGATGACCGGCAGTATGCTTCTTGAACCACCTGAAATCTTCGGGAATATGCCACAACAGCTGGTTATTCATTCCGATTGCCCAGTTCCGGGCTACAGCAACAATAATCGATATGGGTTTACCCTGAGCTATATTCATGCAGATATTTCAGCTTTAATATGTGGATCGGGATTATACCCGGTTAATTCAAAATCATCAAATTCAAAATCAAGCACCCGTGTTTTATCCGGATTAAGGAGAAGGGCAGGCAGTATTTTAGGCTCCCGTTCAAGCTGGATGCGAGCCTGATCAGTATGGTTCAGATACAGGTGCGCATCACCAAGTGTATGGATAAACTCATACGGTTCCAGTCCGGTTTCACGGGCTACCATCATGAGCAGGATACTGTAGGAGGCTATATTAAAAGGCACTCCGAGGAAAATATCAGCACTGCGCTGATACAACTGGCACGACAGCTTTCCATCGGCCACATAAAACTGGAACAGGATATGACAGGGAGGCAGGTTCATGTTCCCGAGATCGGCAACGTTCCATGCACTGACAATATGCCGTCTGGAATTCGGGTTCGTCCGGATGGATTCAATCACCCGGGTAATCTGATCGATGGAATCGCCCTGGTATCCCGGCCATGAACGCCACTGGTATCCGTATATATGACCCAGCTCCCCCTCTATATCTGCCCATTCATTCCATATCCGCACACCATTATCAGTCAGGTATTTTGTATTGGTATCCCCTTTCAGGAACCATAACAGTTCATATAAGATGGATTTAAGATGTAATTTCTTGGTGGTAAGCAGAGGAAATCCATCCTGCAGGTTAAATCGCATCTGATATCCGAAAGTACTGAGTGTACCCGTTCCTGTGCGGTCTTCCTTCCTGACCCCATTTTTCAGGGTATGGTCGAGCAGTGAAAGGTATTGCTTCATAATCAAAATTTTAAAATTATCCGATAATCATGCCAACCATGGTGGCCGACAATAATGAAACCAGGGTACCCCCCAGCAGTGCCCGCCAACCGAACTCCGTAAGCCATCTTCGCTTTCCCGGAGCCAATAATCCGATACCGCCGATTTGCATACCGACGGAGGCAAAGTTGGCGAATCCGCACAACATATAGGTAGCCATAATTATTGACTTGTCCTGAAAAAAGGCTCCTGCATCTTTCAGGGAGGATAGACTGATATATCCAACAAACTCATTGGTGACAAGCTTTTCGCCGGCCAGCTGTCCAAGCAGGGCCATATCCTGGTGGCAAACCCCCATCAGCCACATGATTGGAGAAAAGAGGTAACCCAGAATAAACTGCAGATTAAAATTCTGAAACCGGCCTCCTGAAAATTCATTGACCCACAGATTCAGGTGAGTCCAGGTGCCTATTTTAATGAAGACAAAGTTCACCATGGCAATCAAGGCCAGGAAAACCAGCAGCATGGCTCCCACGTTGGCCGCCATTTTCAGTCCCTGCCAGGTCCCTTTTGCAATAGAATCCAACATATTATCTCCAAAAGATCCCTTTTCCAACCGGATTTCCCCATTTACGGTTTCCTGCTGGGGATATAAAATCTTCGCAACGACTATCGCACCCGGGGCAGCCATTACCGAGGCTGCCAGCAGATGTTTGGCAAAGAGCAGTCTCTGAACAGGATCGTTACCTCCTAAGAATCCGATATAAACAGCCATTACGCCGGCAGCTATGGTGGCCATTCCGGCAACCATAACCAGTAGGATTTCCGACCGGTTCATCCTGTCGAGATATCCCTTAATCAGCAGGGGTGCCTCAAGTTGCCCCAGAAATATATTTCCTGCAACGGTCAGACTCTCAGCTCCTGACAGGCGGATGGCCTTTGACAGCAACCAGGCCAGCGCCCCAACAATCTTTTGAATGACCCCGAGGTAAAACAGCAGACTGGTCAATGCTGAGAAGAAGATGATTGTAGGCAATACCTGAAAGGCAAAGATTGCACCGAATTTATTGACATCCAGGAGGGGCCCGAACAAAAACTGGGACCCCGACCGGGAAAAATCCAGCACTGTTACGAACATTTCTCCTGCAAATTCAAAAACAACCTGTACCGGTCGCACCATCAGCACTCCAACAGCCAATACAAACTGAATGCCCAGACCTGTCAATACTATCTTCCAGGATATCCCCTTTCTGTTAACGCTGAAAATCCAGGCAATGAATATCAGTACGGTGAGTCCGAGTAATCCTCTGGCAATGCTGATTAACTTCAGATGAGGCACATCATCAATCAAACTCAGTGGGGGGGCCGGTATGGTGGCTGACTGGCCAAAAAGGGCACCAACGAATATAAAGGCTGTGAAAATCAGCAAAAGATACCATATCCTTTTCATGCGACAGGTTATCCTTCCCTATGATGCCGGCGCTTCATCTCATCACGGATCTGTGAAGCGGTTTCATAATCTTCATTGGCGATAGCCTGAGCAAGCATTTCCTCCAGTTCAGCCATCGGTTTATCTTCAATTAAGTCATCATCAATCAATTCCTCTTCGATATCCTTGTCTTCCTCAATTTTGTCTTCCAGAATAATTCCTGCTTTCTCCAGAATTTCCGTGGTTGTATAAATCGGGCACTTAAAGCGCAAGGCCAGTGCGACCGCGTCGGAGGTACGAGAATCGATTTTTACGGTTTCATTATTATGATGAAAGACGAGTTCAGAATAAAAAATACCCTCTTCAAGTTTATTGATAAGCACCTCCAGCAGCTCAACACTGTATGCCCGTGCGAAGCTCAGGAAAAGGTCGTGCGTGAGTGGCCGCGGAGGCTTCAGCTCCTCCAGGTGGAGGGCAATAGCCTGAGCTTCAAAGGCTCCTATCATGATCGGTATTCTTTTCTTACCCGACTCTTCAGCCAGAACCAAAGCATAACTACCAGTCTGTGTCTGACTGAAAGTCAGGCCCATAACCCGTAATTTCACCTTATTCCCCATGCTTCATGATTTTCCGTAAATGTATCAAATAAATATAAATCGGAGCCCTTTGCAAAATAGGAATATGTTTTCTACCTTTGCAGACCCAAATGATATCTGTAATTTTTATTTTTTCGTCATGTACGCAATAGTTGACATAGCCGGACAGCAGTTCAAGGTCTCAAAAGACCAAAAGGTATACGTTCACAGGTTGGACGCAGCCGAAGGAACCGACATGGAGTTTGCAAAGGTTTTGCTCATCGATAATGAAGGCAATATTCAGGTCGGAAATCCGGTTGTTGAAGGCGCCAAAATCGCAGCAAAAGTACTTACCCATTTAAGGGGTGATAAAGTTCTCGTTTTCAAGAAGAAACGCAGAAAGGGGTATCAGAAGCTGAACGGTCACCGTCAGAACTTCACCCAAATTCAAATTCAGGACATTATTCTTGGTTAATCAATAACACTCAGGATTATGGCACACAAGAAAGCATCAGGTAGCTCCCGTAACGGACGCGAATCAGAAAGTAAGCGACTGGGAGTAAAAATTTACGGCGGTCAGGTAGCAAAAGCAGGCAATATTATCATTCGCCAGCGCGGCACCCAGCATCATCCGGGTCTTAACGTAGGTATTGGCAGAGACCATACCTTGTTCGCCCTTGAAGATGGTACCGTTACCTTTCAGAAAAAGAAAAACGATCGCTCATACGTTTCAGTTCTTCCAATCGCAGAACCGAACGAATAAGCGTTACCCGTCTTAACCAGGAATCTCCTGAATTATCACCGTAACGGTATAGTTCAGGAGATTTCTTATTTTAGTACCTTCTTAATCTACCATATATGCTTCCCCTAAAACTCATTCAGGACCAGAGCGATTTCATTATTGAACGACTGAAAATCAAGAACTTTGATGCAACTCAAATCATTGGCCAAATCCTTTCGACCGATGAAAAAAGGCGTGCCCTGCAAACCAGGATCGATATCCAGCTGGCAGATCTGAATAATCTGGCCCGACAAATCGGTCAACTATATAAAGATGGCAAAAGTGAAGAAGCTGAATCAGCTAAAAATCAGACCTTTGAAATCAAGGAACTGAATCGTGTCCTGAAGGAGGAACATACAGCCATGGAAGTTCAGCTGCAGGACCTGGTTGTACAATTGCCTAATCTTCCGCATGAATTGGTACCGGCCGGTAGAACAGCCGACGATAACCAGCTGATCCGCACAGGAGGAATCATTCCGGAACCGGATGTAAACCGGAAACCGCATTGGGACCTGCTCGCAGGATCAGGCTTGATAGATTTTGAGCTGGGGGTAAAACTTACCGGCGCTGGTTTTCCGGTTTACCAGAGAGAAGCCGCCCGTCTGCAACGTGCATTGATAAACTTTTTCCTCGACCAGGGGCTCAAGGCCGGATTCACTGAAGTGCAGCCGCCAATCATGGTAAATGAGGATTCTGCCTATGGTACCGGTCAGCTGCCGGATAAAGAGGCCCAGATGTACCGGTCTGAAGCAGATGGATTATATCTGATCCCTACAGCAGAGGTTCCGGTAACCAATATCTTTCGTGATGAAATCCTGTCCGCTGATCAGCTACCCGTTAAATATATGGCCTATACTCCCTGTTTCCGCCGTGAAGCAGGTTCATGGGGCAGTCATGTGCGCGGTCTGAACCGGTTGCATCAGTTTGACAAGGTGGAGATCGTTCAGGTTCGGCATCCTGACAATTCCTATGCCGGTCTTGAGGAGATGGTTTCCTACGTTGAATCCCTGGTTAATTTGTTGGAACTTCCCTACCGGATTATCAGATTGTGCGGAGGTGACATGAGCTTTACCTCGGCGATGACTTATGACTTCGAGGTTTTCGCAGCAGGACAGGGCAGGTGGTTGGAAGTATCATCTGTTTCCAATTTTGAATCATTTCAGGCTAACCGTCTGAAGCTGAGATTCCGCGACAAAGGCGACAAACGCACTCAGCTGGCTCATACCCTTAACGGAAGCGCCCTGGCTCTTCCAAGAATAGTTGCCGGCCTTCTCGAGAATAATCAGCGCGGCAATGAAATATTAATTCCTGAAATCCTTCATCCCTATACCGGTTTCGACCGGATTCGGCTATGAAACTCCTTCTCACCGGATTATTTCTGATTCTCGGACTTCAGTCGGCATTTTCGCAGGATAACACTTCCCGTCTGGCATGGGAGTATTTCAATCAGCGTGAATATGAGAAAGCTGCACCTCTTTTTCTGCGGATGTATGAGGAGAATAAAGTATCAACCTACCTCCATTACTACATAAATTGTTTGCTGGAGACCCGCGATTACGATACAGCCATCAAAGCAGTAAAAAGAGCAATCAGGCAAACCAAGGATATTACGCTGTATGTGCGGCTCGGATACGTACTCGAAACCTCGGGAGATATTAAAGGTGCAGAAGAAGCTTTTAACCAACCCATTAAAGACTTCCCTCAATCTGTTACCGGCATTGTCAACCTGGGCAATACATTTGCCTCCTACGCAAAGTACCAGTATGCCGGAATGGTTTATGAATTAGGCCGGAAGGTACTTGGGAATCCGAATGAGTTCAGGATGGAACTGGCCAATGTGTACTATGCGGAAAGACGTTTCCCTGAAATGCTCGAAGAGTATTACAATCTGTTGCTAACCGATCCAAAGTATATTCAATCGGTTCAAAACATGATCCAGAATGCATTAACCAATGATGTGGATCAAACTCTTCTTCAGCAGACGCGGGATAAAACCTATGCATTTATTCAACAATGGCCGGGAATCCCCACGTTTTATGAGATGCTGATCTGGGTTTTATCGGCAGAGAAAAAATTTCCTGAAGCAGTTGAGCAAGCAATAGCCATGGATCGCAGGAACCAGGCCACTCCGGATAAACTTCTGCAGATCGCACGCATATCAGCCGATGGCGGCAATCGGGATGCAGCCATAACTGCATACCGGTATGTGATTGACAGAGGCCCTTCCGGAGCTAACCGTCAGGCAATTTATAATATCGCCCGGATTGAGTATTTGCTTACCCTGTCGGAAAAACTGATGAGTACCCCCGGTACTCCCCTACCCGAATGGCACAACCTCGCTGCTGATATCCGCACAGCGGTTACTGATCTGGGTAAAGAAAGTGTTTCTGACCCTATCTATCTTGAACTTGCCCATATCCAGGCTTTTCAGCTTGAAGATTATCCTCTTGCCCTGTCAACCATTGAGGAGGCGCTGGCCCGTCCGGGAAAACCGCCAATCTACCGAACCGACTGCCTGCTCGAAAAAGCAGATATCCTGCTGAGCTCGGGAGATCCATGGGAAGCATCACTGGTATACAGCATGATCGATATGGAAAACCCGGATAACCCGGAAGGTTCCGCTGCCCGCTACCGGAAAGCACAGCTTTCATGGTTTACCGGAAACTACCAATGGGCACTTACTCAACTTGATATCCTGAAAGGAAGCACATCAAAGCTGAATGCCAATGATGCCCTTGAATTATCGATTTTGATTAAAGAAAATATTTCAGAAAGCGACTCAACACAATCCACCCTGTTAAGTTTATCCAGGGCTGATTATCTCATATTCCGTCATAAGAATGATGAGGCTCTGCAAATCCTGGATTCCATCATCACCAAATCGCCTGACGATCCGGCCACCGATGATTGTCTTTATAAAAAAGCACAGATACTGATCCAAAAAAGCGGATTAAGTGCCGGAATGGAAATTCTGAACACTATAGTCGAAAAATACCGCTATGAGTACTGGGGACATAAAGCATTATTTGAGTTGGCATGCATCTACCAGGACCAGCTAAAAGATACTGAAAAAGCCATTACACTGTTTGAAGAATTCATCCGGGATTTCACCAGCAGCTTTTATTATCTGGATGCCAGGGACAGGCTGAAAGCTTTGAAATCCAACACAAAAAAATGAAACAGCGATCGATATACCTGCTGGCATTAACAGCTATTCTGCTATGGTCAACGGCGGGTACGGCATTCAAACTGGCTTTGCGTGGCATGGATTTAATCCAGCTTCTCTTTATTGCCTCATCGGTAGCCTGGATATTTCTCCTGATAGTTCTTGCAATTAGAAAACAAGCCGGAGAACTCCGGAATAACACCCCCAAAACCCTTCTGCGTTCGGCTCTTGGTGGCTTTTTAAATCCATTCCTCTATTACATGGTACTGCTGCATGCGTATAGCGTACTTCCTGCCCAGATAGCCGGTCCGTTAAACTATACCTGGCCGATATTACTGGTGCTCCTTTCGGTCCCATTCCTGCATCAGAAGATCAAACCCATTGAATTTATTGCCATCCTGATCAGCTTTATCGGAGTGATCATCATCAGTTCACAGGGGCAAAACATTTTCAAAACCCGGGTCAATGAACCGGGTGGCGTAATCCTGGCTCTGATTAGTTCGGTAATCTGGGCATCATTCTGGATATTCAACATGAAAGATGATCGGCCTGAAATCATCAAAATTACCCTGAATTTTTTTTTCGGGAGTATTTTCACCGGGATCGCTCTCTGGATTTCGCCGAAGCCCTTAACCTGGAATCTTTCTGTGATAGCAGCAGTTTATGTAGGGCTCACCGAAATGGCCATTGCGTTTGTTTGCTGGCTGACCGCACTGGAAAACACAAAAAATAATGTCAGAATCAGTAACCTGGTGTTTATCTCTCCTTTTATTGCCCTGTTCTTCATACATTTAATTCTTGGAGAGAAAATTTACTGGACCACACCTGCCGGATTAACCTTCATAGTTGGTGGAATACTGGTTCAGCAACTCCTGCCGGCAACCATTGGAAAAAAATGACTAAAGACCAGATTATATTAGGCATAGATCCCGGAACCGTTGTACTCGGCTACGGATTGATCAGGATTTCCGGAAAACAACCCTCGCTGGTAGAAATGGGAGTTCTAAAACTTCAGAAATTTCCGGATCATTTTGAGCGTTTAGGAAAGATTTTTGAGCGGATCAATTCGTTGATCGTTCAGTATACTCCGGATGAGGTAGCAATTGAAGCACAATTTTTCGGCAAAAACGTTCAGTCGATGCTCAAACTTGGCCGTGCCCAGGGAGTGGCGCTGGCACCGGCATTTAACAGAGGAATTCCGGTATTCGAATATGCACCCCGGAAAATTAAGCAGTCCATTACCGGCAATGGAAATGCTTCAAAAGAACAAGTTGCCATGATGGTTCAGAATATCCTGAAATTTACGGAAGCCCCGGAGTATATGGATGCAACCGACGGACTGGCAACTGCTTTGTGCCACTACTTCCAGACCGACAGACCTGCCGCAGTACCCGGTGCGAAATCCTGGGAAGAGTTTATCCGGAAAAACCCGGACAGGGTTCGTTAAAACCCTGCCCGAATCCGTTCCGCAATTTCAATAAATTCTTCCGGAGATATTTTCAACTTTGGCTTTTTGAAATCTATGTCGTAAACATCATTGATTGGTACCAGATGAATATGTGCATGAGGCACTTCCAATCCGATTACCGCAACACCAACCCGTTTACAAGGCATTTGTTTATCTATTGCCAAAGCAACTTTCCGGGCAAAAACCATTAATGCTGCCAATTCCTCCTCCGACAAAGCGAAAATATAGTCAACCTCTCTTTTCGTTATGACCAGAGTATGGCCTTTGGCCAGCGGGTTAATATCAAGAAATGCCAGAAATTGATCGTTTTCAGCAATTTTATAGCTTGGAATTTCCCCGCTTACAATTTTTGAAAAAATACCGGACATAACTTTTATTATAATAAGTGTAGAGACAGATAAACATCCGTTTGAGACAGATAGTTATCTGTCTCTACAGCAAAATTACAAACTGTTTAAATCCTGAGGCCTTAAGGCTCCGAAGAATTTAACAATTCTTTCTCCAATTCCCGGAGCGTTGATATGAACAATATACGCACCACTGGCGATCGGAATACCGTATTGGTTTTTCAGATCCCAATCGAGGTAAGTTACTTCAGCGTCCTTCGAAAAACGACGGATCAGGTTACCGTTTAGGGAGTAAATTGATACCGTACAGGTTTTTGGCAGGTTAGTGATCTTAACCAGGTTATCCAGCTGGGTCAGTTCGTATGCCGAGTTGCCGTAATACGGGTTCGGTACCACCCTGATCAGTTTCAGTGCAGCCTGAGCTGTTGGGAGATCATTACGTTTGGTAGCGATATCGTGGGTATTGAACTGATACATCGGTTTGTTTCCGTTGAGCGCCAGGGAATCAGCCACTGCATAGTCATAAACGCCTACACAATACTGACCCGCTACTCTCAAACGAACCTTCACATCATTACCTTCTTTCATGAATCCATAAACGTCATTGGCAATATCCTCCGCTTTGATAAAACGGCTGTCGGCCATCGGAACGGCTGTCCACATGGCATTCACCAGCAATTGCTGACGACGGCTGGCGTTTTTCTTATCGGCCATCTTTTCGATGTACGAAAATCCTGCATCATATGCCGGGTAATAGTTAACGTCTTTCTTACCAGGCTGGGTGCGGTTGTGACCCATCACATAGATATAGTGCTTGCCCCCGAAGAATACATCGGTAAAGCCCGGTTCCAGACGGTTTTTAGCCTGATACAGTTTCGAACCTTCCCGTGTGGATGGGTTCCAGGCCATATCGGCACCGTTATCACCCGTCAGGAAGGAGCTTTCACCGTATACGATATTGAGCCTTTCGCCGGTTTCCACGTCGATCGCATATCCCGGGAACCAACCCATACCCGTTTCGCTGATATAGTTAGCATCGGCTTCATTTTCGCTGGCACCGCTGCCGGCAACGGCAGGTTTACCGGTTTTGTCGATCGACAGGTCCGTCCGGAGTTCAAATTTCAGTGCCCCGCCGATACTCAGTAACGGATCATCAGTCATTTCAATGACCGGTGAACGGCTCCAGTTCTTCCTATCTGCAGTAAAGTAGATATCAACCGAACTCAACCGTTGTTTCTTGGTATCGATGGCATTGGCAGCCTTATCGTAGGCCGGACCATGAACGCCCATGTTACAGATCTGGAACGGAGCCCAGGTACCTCCCAAAACTTTTTCGTATACCGAATTCTTATCGGAGTTGTCGCCATCATTGTAACCGGCTTTCACCCAGTTCCTCGGACCGGTACGGTCGTCATCCGGAATGAATGACAGCCAGGCAGCACCCGGATTTTTGTATTCGATGGAAGCTTCCAGGAATCCGTTATTGATCGAGCCGTATTTGAACGGAATCTCGGTTTGTGAAATATTCACCGAAATACCCCATTGCAGAATGAGCTGATCATAATTATTGATGACGAAACTCTCTGAATGTACGGTATCGTTTTTCGTATTATAGATATACCAGTTACCGTCAATCACCTTACCGTTCATGAAGCTGGTGGAGATGAAATAGTTCACTGAGTCGAACTTGATGGTATAGGTATCGTCGACCACGTTCATCGGGTCAACCACCTTAACGGTGATCGGGCCTTTTGCCGGCTCAAAGGTCAGCTTGTCGGCCTTCCAGGGAGCGCCGCTCATGATGGCGTCGTGAGTTTCCTTGGTGATTTCCACAGAGTTCAGTCCGGTACCGTGACCTTCAACCTGGGTAACCGCCGGAGCATCTCCGAAGGTTCCCTGAATAACGGTTCCGCCCTGTTCAGGTTCGATTTTGTGCGGAATGGCCTCATAAATCTTGATCGGGCCACCGGCGCCTTTTCGACCAGCCAGGTATGGATAACGCTGTCCTTCAAATGATTCCGGATTATTCTGGTCATATTTCAGGAAGTTGTTGTACGCATAAGCTACCGCAACATAATAGTACTTCTTGTAGTTAACCAGGGTACGTACGCCTTCGGCAAAAATATCCTCTTCCAGAACGAAAGTGTGTTCGATACCTTCATCATTCCCAATAACTTCAACCTGTGGTACGTTAGCCTCGTAATCAGCGTTCCAGATATAGTTGATCAAACGGCCAACATTATTCCTGACGTCACACTGGAAAACGCTGCGTGCCAACTGGGTATTATGCTCAGTAGCTTCAGTAACAGAAGTTGACGAAGTTTTGAGCTGCCATACCTGATAACCTTCAAACTTATAGTAAACATCGCAATCAGGATTATCAACCGGGCATACGATAAACGGATCACGTTCACTGTATGCTTCCATGAAGTTGTTGGAGGAAGGTTTATTCCAGATATGGAAAATCAGTTTCTGATCCTGCTCAACGATAGTGAGTTCCGGAGCGTCCGGACCATCAACAACCTGGAAGCAGTTTTCAAACAGACGCTGAGCTTTTTCGTCGCTCTGAAGCATCTTGTCAACTGATGCGAGCAGGCCGCCTTCGTAAGAACGAGCCCAAACCACACCGATAGTAATATCATTTACTGCACCCGGTTCCAGAACGAATGGTCCTGAAGACTGAAGCAGACGACGGTCGGCAGGTTCGTTACCGGCAGTTTCTTCCGTCCATAAAGGCATTGGTATTCCACCCTGTCCCCAACCGCACGGGTCAGTTTCACGAGGGAACATAAAATCGCTGATAGGACCGGTACCACCGCTGTTCGGGTGACCGTTGCCACCGTAGCGCATTCTTTCATTATCTTTCCAGTAACCACGAAGGTACTGATAGTGTTCAGGGGCGGAACCCGGGTCACCCTGCGGACCGGCACCGCCATAATAAACATAGCGGCGCATTCCCCAACGCTCGTTATCTACGATACCGTCGCCGAAGTTCAATCCATTGATGTTTCCGTTCAGGATACAGTCGTTGCAAACCAGGTTGAGCTGAGCATCATAACTGGTACAATCATCTTTTCCGTTGGCATCCTGATAAGGTCCTTCGAAGAAGTCGAGACCTACGGCCGGTGGATTGGCACCATATGCAAATGCCTCACCCGTACCGTCAACGGCATCACCATTATATACATAACCGATACCTTTGGTGACATGGCAACCGGTGTAGTCGTCACCAGCCTGTCCAACGTCAGCATCAGCATAAACACCGAAATAGGTTTCAACCAGGGTATAGGTTGACCGGTTGATCAGTGCATAGTTATAAAAGCTCATATCGTTCATGGCATCGTTCGTTGAGAACTGGAATGCCTGAGCACGGATTTCCATACCGATTGCTTCACCATTAGGATCTGAATGGATGTTACCGCGGTCGTTATAAACCCACCAGGCGGTACCGTCGCCATACAAACGCGGACGCCTTAATTCCCGGGTAGTTCCGCAAGGAAGGATACCATCGAGATCGTAGAAGGGATAATCCCCATCGGCGGCATTGTAGAAGCCGTCATCATTGTTATCCCAGTAGGGAGCAAGATAAAAATCATATCCGCTTGCTGCATCGGCATGAGCCGGCCAATCAAGAATGATTTGCGGGATGGAATAACCTTTGAATTCGAAATCACGGTCGGCAACCGGAGTATTATACCACTCGCGGAAAGCTTCCACCTGATAACGGGTCACCTCAAAGTGACGGTCATACTGGTAGCAAACTTCCACATCGGAAGTGCCACGCTGCTCACCCGACATAATCAATGGTCCGGGCCAGAAGTTACGGGCACCTTTATATTTGATTGCGGTAAGTTTCAACTGTCCGTTCACATCGGTACCACCAATCCAGATTCCGCCGGAGTAGATTGAGGTTTTACCCGAACCCTTCGGAACTTCGTAACCAGCGGTACCGCCGGTAATGTCAGTCCACAACAGGCCGTCCATGTGGACAAATGTTCTGATGTTGTTCAGTGAAATTTCAGTAACTGTTTTTCCAGGCTGGCAGGCAGCAGTTAATCCTTTTACCTGATTTACATCAGATGGAGTTGTACCTGCCGTTTTATACTCCTTACCACTGGAATGGAGAGAAAACAAGGAAAGAAAAATAGCAAAAACGACCACTCGTGTCATGTTATGTAATTGTATTAATGAGTGATTTCGATAATCTCAAGAAATAGCTGACCTGAAGGAATGGTGATAACAACTTGTTCACCAATCTTTTTACCCACAAGTCCTTTACCGATTGGGGTGCTGATGGCGATTTTCCCTTCCTTAACATTGGCCTCATTCTCCGCCACTAAGGTATAGGTCATCACAGCACCTGTTTTAGTGTTCTTCAGCTTAACAGTAGATAATATCTGAACACTGTTGCGATCAAGCTTTGATTCATCTATAATCCTGGAATTAGCAACCATTTCCTGAAGCTTTGATATGCGCATCTCAAGCATACCTTGTGCTTCTTTTGCTGCATCATATTCAGCATTCTCGGATAAATCCCCTTTATCCCTTGCCTCGCCAATCTGCTGGGATATTTTCGGACGTTCAGTAACCAATCGGTCAAGTTCTTCTCTGAGTTTACGAAGACCTGCCTCAGTCATATAGACAACCTTGGACATAGTTTTACAGTTTTATGAAAAACAAAAAAAGAATCCCGGCAATCGGGACTCTTTTTTTGTCCTATTTAAAAATCTGGATTTACAAAATTATCCGTGCACCAATTGTGTGAACTCCCTGGAAAGGATCGGTATCACGATACGAATAATCGATCGAGAAAACAGATCCGTTTTCCTTGTTCAAAGGAACACGTAAAGATACCCCGCCTGTAGGACCGGTGAAAACGGTAGTTCTGTCGAAATAGTCATCCTTAATGAACGGATTGATACCATTTTCATAAAGGTAGCCACCTCGCAGAATCAGGATGTTTTTGAAGTCATATTCTAACCCAACATGAATCTGATCTTTCGAAAAGGAGTTCGATGTAAAGTTACCTGCTACAGTGATCCTCTGACCAACACCAAAGTTGAAGTCGTAAGCTAACCCGATTTTTACCTGAGTCGGCAACTCGAATTCAGCAGAACGATGTTCTACGGTCATATCAACACCATTCGGCGGTACGATACCACGGAAAGATAAACCGTCGCCGGAATATTTCATGGTCGGACCAACGTTTCTCAAGGTAATACCAAAGTGCAACTGCCGTTGTGATCCAGTAACATACTGAATACCAGCGTCCAATGCAACTCCAGTAGTTTTTAAGTCAGCAATACCACCTGAAATAATCTTCAGAACGGCTCCACCATAAATACTGTTGGAAAACTCTTTAGCATAAGAGATTCCGATGGTTGAGAATTTTGGGTTAAATGTACCCAGTCCGCCTTCTGGACTTTCAACGGTGGTAACTTCAATATCACCAAGGTTCATACTCATAACGTAAACCCCCAATGCACCTGCATCGCCAACTTTTTGCAGGAAACCAAATGCATTAAGAGAAATATCGGTACCTCTCAGCCAATTGGAATTGGTATATCCGATTTCAGTTTTGTTTACGAAAGCTGTACCGGCAACGTTCATACCGAGAGCTTCTAATCCGCTGACACTTCCGGTATTGGCATCCGCCCATCCAGAAGTTCCAGCCCAGGG
Organism: uncultured Bacteroidota bacterium; assembly: GCA_942493265.1. GTDB lineage: Bacteria > Bacteroidota > Bacteroidia > Bacteroidales > UBA12481 > UBA12481. The sequence goes on along the minus strand of OW818688.1, from coordinate 2,495,430 downwards.
ATTGATCAGCAGTTCACTAGCCCCTGCCTGACCAATACGTTGCTTATTACCCGCGAAACCTGCAGGAGCAACTACGAGTCCTAATAATGTCAGACCCAGAATGTATTTGGCATATGTCTTCATATTCCTATTTATCTTTTTCATTATACATTTATGCATCCTACAGTGAGTTAAGATCCTGCGGCCTCAAGGCTCCGAAGAATTTAACAATTCTTTCTCCGATACCCGGAGCGTTGATATGAACAATATACGCACCGCTGGCGATCGGAATACCGTATTGGTTCTTCAGATCCCAATCGAGGTAAGTCACTTCAGCGTCCTTCGAAAAACGACGGATCAGGTTACCGTTTAGTGAGTAAATTGATACCGTACAGGTTTTTGGCAGGTTGGTGATCTTAACCAGGTTATCCAGCTGGGTCAGTTCGTATGCCGAGTTGCCGTAATACGGGTTCGGTACAACCCTGATCAATTTCAGAGCAGCCTGTGCCGTTGGCAAATCATTACGCCTGGTAGCGATATCGTGGGTATTGAACTGATACATCGGTTTGTTTCCGTTGAGTGCCAGTGAATCAGCCACTGCATAGTCATAAACGCCTACACAATACTGACCAGCCACTCTCAAACGAACCTTAATATCATTACCTTGTTTCATGAATCCGTATACGTCGTTCACTAAATCTTCGGCTTTTACAAAGCGGCTGTCGGCCATCGGAACGGCTGTCCACATGGCATTCACCAGCAACTGCTGACGACGGCTGGCGTTTTTCTTATCGGCCATCTTTTCGATGTACGAAAATCCTGCATCATATGCCGGGTAATAGTTAACGTCTTTCTTACCAGGCTGGGTGCGGTTGTGACCCATCACATAGATATAGTGCTTGCCCCCGAAGAATACATCGGTAAAGCCCGGTTCCAGGCGGTTTTTAGCCTGATACAGTTTCGAACCTTCCCGTGTGGATGGGTTCCAGGCCATATCGGCACCGTTATCACCCGTCAGGAAGGAGCTTTCACCGTATACGATATTGAGGCGTTCGCCGGTTTCCACGTCGATCGCATATCCCGGGAACCAACCCATACCAGTTTCACTGATATAGTTGGCATCGGCTTCATTTTCGCTGGCTCCGCTGCCGGCAACGGCAGGTTTACCGGTTTTGTCGATCGACAGGTCCGTCCGGAGTTCAAATTTCAGTGCCCCGCCGATACTCAGTAACGGATCATCAGTCATTTCAATGACCGGTGAACGGCTCCAGTTCTTCCTATCTGCAGTAAAGTAGATATCAACCGAACTCAACCGTTGTTTCTTGGTATCGATGGCATTGGCAGCCTTATCATAAGCCGGACCATGAACGCCCATGTTACAGATCTGGAACGGAGCCCAGGTACCTCCCAGGACTTTCTCGTACACCGAATTCTTATCGGAGTTGTCGCCATCATTGTAACCGGCTTTCACCCAGTTCCTCGGACCGGTACGGTCGTCATCCGGAATGAATGACAGCCAGGCGGCACCCGGATTGGTGTATTCGATGGAAGCTTCCAGGAATCCGTTGTTGATGGATCCGTATTTGAACGGAATCTCGGTTTGTGAAATATTCACCGAAATACCCCATTGCAGAATGAGCTGATCATAATTGTTAATGACGAAACTCTCCGAATGTACGGTATCATGCTTGGTATTATAAATATACCAGTTACCGTCAATTACCTTACCGTTCATGAAACTCGTAGAGATGAAATAGTTCACCGAGTCGAACTTGATGGTATAGGTATCATCGATCACGTTCATCGGGTCAACCACCTTAACGGTGATCGGGCCTTTTGCCGGCTCAAAGGTCAGCTTGTCGGCCTTCCAGGGAGCTCCGCTCATGATGGCGTCGTGGGTTTCTTTGGTGATTTCCACTGAGTTCAGTCCGGTACCGTGACCTTCAACCTGGGTAACCGCCGGAGCATCTCCGAAGGTTCCCTGAATGACGGTTCCACCCTGTTCTGGTTCGATTTTGTGCGGAATGGCCTCATAAATCTTGATCGGGCCACCGGCACCTTTACGACCAGCCAGGTATGGATAACGCTGTCCTTCGAAAGATTCCGGATCATTCTGGTCATATTTCAGGAAGTTGTTGTACGCATAGGCTACAGCAACATAATAGTACTTTTTGTAGTTAACCAGGGTACGTACGCCGGTTGCAAAGATGTCTTCCTCCATAACAAAGGTATGCTCGATACCTTCATCATTTCCAATAACCTCAACAACAGGAACGTTAGCTTCGAGGTCGGTATTCCATACAAAATTGATCAGGCGGCCGACATTATTCCGGACGTCGCACTGGAATACTACCCTAGCAGTTTGTGTATTATGTTCGGTAGCATCAGTAACAGAAGTTGAAGCGGTTTTAAGCTGCCATACCTGATATCCTTCAAAATTATAATATACATCACAGTCGGGTTTTGAAACCGGGCATACAATGAACGGGTCACGTTCACGGTAAGCTTCCATGAAGTTGTTTGAAGAAGGCTTATTCCAAATATGGAAAATCAGTTTCTGATCCTGCTCAACGATGGTGAGTTCCGGAGCATCCGGACCATCAACCACCTGGAAGCAGTTTTCAAACAGACGCTGTGCTTTTTCGTCGCTCTGAAGCATTTTGTCAACTGATGCGAGCAGGCCGCCTTCGTAAGAACGAGCCCAAACCACACCAACAGTGATATCATTTACTGCACCGGGTTCCAGAACGAATGGTCCTGAAGACTGCAGTAACCGACGGTCGCCAGGCTCGTTGCCGGCAGTTTCTTCGGTCCAGATGGTTTGCGGAATTCCACCCTGTCCCCAACCGCACGGGTCAGTTTCACGAGGGAACATAAAGTCGCAAACCGGACCGGTACCACCGCTGTTCGGGTGACCGTTACCACCGTAGCGCATTCTTTCATTATCTTTCCAGTAACCACGAAGGTACTGATAGTGTTCAGGGGCTGAACCCGGGTCACCCTGGGGACCTGATGCATTATTATAATAAACATAACGGCGCATTCCCCAGCGTTCGTTATCTACGATACCGTCGCCGAAGTTCAAACCGTTGATGTTACCGTTCAGGATGCAATCGTTGCAAAGCAGATTAAGCTGTGCATCATAACTGGTACAATCGTCTTTTCCGTTAGGATCCTGATAAGGACCTTCGAAAAAGTCGAGACCTACAGCAGGAGCATTGGCGCCATAAGCGTATGCTTCACCCGTACCGTCAACACCGTCACCATTATATACATATCCGATTCCTTTACCAACATGACAGCCGGTGTAATCATCGAATGCATAACCCAGGTCGGAGTCGCAATAAACACCGAAATAGGTTTCAATCAGGGTATAGGTTGAACGGTTGATCAGTGCATAGTTATAAAAGCTCATATCGTTCATGGCATCGTTCGTAGAGAACTGGAATGCCTGAGCGCGGATTTCCATACCAATAGCTTCACCGTTCGGATCGGAATGGATGTTACCGCGGTCGTTATACACCCACCATGCGGTACCGTCGCCATACAAACGCGGACGCCTTAATTCACGGGTGGTTCCGCAAGGAAGTATACCATCAAGATCGTAGAACGGATAATCACCGTCGGCAGCATTGTAGAAACCGTCATCATTGTTATCCCAGTAAGGGGCAAGATAAAAATCATATCCGCCTGCTGCGTCTGCATGAGCCGGCCAATCAAGAATGATCTGCGGGATGGAATAACCTTTGAATTCGAAATCACGGTCGGCAACCGGAGTATTGTACCACTCACGGAAAGCTTCCACCTGATAGCGGGTAATCTCAAAATGGCGGTCATACTGATAACATACTTCAACATCAGTGGTTCCACGCTGTTCACCCGACATGATCAAAGGTCCGGGCCAGTAGTTACGGGCACCTTTAAATTTTACGGCAGTAAGTTTCAGCTGTCCGTTTACATCGGTTCCGCCGATCCAGATACCCCCTGCATAAATGGAGGTTTTACCGGATCCTTTCGGAACTTCATAACCGGAAGTACCGCCGCTGATATCGGTCCAGAGAATTCCGTCCATACCAATATAAGTACGGATGTTGTTCAATGAAATCTCAGTAATGGTTTTTCCCGGTTGACAAGCCGCAGTAAAACCCTTTACATTACCAGCAGGTTCAGAAGTCTGAGTACCTCTGTATTTCTCGGCAAATGTGCTATTTGCCAAAAAGACACCCAGAATTGTAATCAGAAAATATTTTAACGCTTTTGTCATGGTTTTGATCTGTTAAAGTTAAACCTGTTAAAAGTTCAGCGATAAACCAACCCGCATGGTACGTGGTGCCATGTACCCTGCACCATTCAGCAGTCGCATCTGGTAGTACATTTTATAGGCTTCCGGATCCAGCTGAGTATTGATCTGCTGCTGCATTTTTGGTGCAGCCAGGTAACCATCATCCATCGGGTCACCGGTAGCGGAATAAACACCAGAAACGTTCATCGTGTTCAACAGGTTGTCAACATCAAAATAGACATTGAGGATGATGTTTTTCCTGTTTTGCTCACCGCTTTTCTTAACGGTCAGGTTGAAGTCTTTATCCAGACGCATCTTAATGTTGGTGGTCCATGGCAAGCGTGATCCGTTCATTGAACCTTTCAAGCCCGGTTCGCCAACACCTAATGTACGTGAGAAAGGATAACCTGAACCGGAAACAACGGTAAAGTTGGCTCCTGAGTTTGACAGAATGTCTTTACCAAAGAGTTTCGGACCATTATAATCTTTACCATCAAAATAACGGTAATCAAGGCTAAGGTTAATCTTATGACGCTGATCCCAGTCGGTCGGAGAAAGAATCCTCAGGTTAGGCTGGTTGGTGCGCAGGAGGGCGAGCATCTGCTGGGAGTTGGAACCCGTAGCGGATGAGAAGCCCAATGTATAGTTGGCACGGAGTGAGATATTACCTGATCTTCTCAGGTCGTAAGAAACTGAAAATCCTTTTGAGGTACCGAAGTCGATATTACCAGTGGTAAAATAATCAACCGGATATGCACCTAAAATCCTGACTGCCTGAGCCATATCACGTTGTTCACGATAATAGGCAGCAATTTTCAAGGAGGATGTATTGGTTAACCTCTGCTGGAATCCCAATTCATAGTCAATGGTCTTCTGAGGTTTCATATTCGGGTTACTGATATTATCACCAGGGTTGTTAGCCAGGTAGTAATAACTGGTTGGATCGAAAGTTCCGCTCGGACGGCTCGTTAAAATGTCATAATGGGCAAAGAAAAGGGCCTCATCCGAAATCGGGAAAGAGAAAGAAATACGGGGCATAACCGACAATTGAGGAGTATAATCTTCAAATGCATCGATTGTAATTTCCCGGTATTGTGCCTGTGAAGGATTTACCAGATAAGGTGCGATACCGGTTGAAGCAGAAATAACGGAAGGGTCATTTACTTCAACACCGTATGCGTTATACCAGGTTGATCCGGTACGATATCCATTGATCGTGGAAGGATCGCTTACGTCATCAACATATACTACAAAATCATCGCCCATGTTTGAAGGGTGTGAACCGGCAGGGTTCATGCTTCCCGGAACGTCACTTACTTTTTTAGTGGCATACAAGCTGTATGGGTCGGCCAGAACGTTCTGGTTCAGGTCATAGCGGTCAACCCTGATCCCAACGTTGAAGATAAGGTCGTTGAAAGAGAATTTATCCTGGATATAACCGGCTGCATAAATCGGCTGGTTTGGTCCGATAAGGCGCTTGTAGGTACCGTCTTCATTTTGAGCGGTAAAGAAGTCTTCAAAAGTTGGTTTTTCCTTCAGGCGGTTACCATACTGGTCATAACCACGGTATCCAACGAGAGCGCTTCCGTTATTCAGCAATTCATCAGGGCTGAAATAGTTGATATCCAATTCGCTAGGATCGATTGCGTTCAGGTCGATAAAATCAGTTCCATCCACTGCCAAACCCAGATGTGCACGGAGTGAGGCATCGAATTTTGACTGGTCATCGGCGTTATAGAGACGGTTATATCTTACTGTATCCTGGAAAACACCGGTTGCATCGAATACCGGAATAGGATTTCCGAGGTCGAGCTGTTCCAGGTGCATATTGGTCAGCTGGCGGGCAATACCCCAAAGACCCATAGCATTAACGCTCCAGCCTCTGGAATCATTCTGTTCGAATTCAAAACCGAAGGACAATTCGTGGTTCTTGATGTCAGCAGATCCGGAAGCGGTTACGCGGAATACGGTATTGTCACCGATTCCGTAGCCACCTACCTGTGCACCCGGAAGTCGGAACCAACCATTAATATTATATAAGGTGCCAAGGTTTCCTCCATTGAGCAAACCACCACCTGCAGTAACCTGACCGTAGTTCTCATAATGCCCTACCGGGTTATCATAAGAGTTATAATATTGTGAGGTAACGGCAGCAAGTTCAGGGTTCTTTTCACTTGGGGTAAATTTGTACAGAACATCTTTCCATGCGTTCATTCTCCAAACGCCGTTAGGATACCCTGAAACGGTATCCGAGAATTCGTAGGTTTCAATTTTGCTGGTTTCGAATTTACCAACATAGCCATAATCCCACATATTGAATCCGTGACGCTGTGACATCCCGTTCCAGCTCTTGCTTCTTTCAACCTGAGCCTGAATCTGGTAGTATGCGTTCTTGATTAAGGAAGAAGAAGTTTCTTCTTTTGAAGCCTGCCTGTCGGAGAAACGCTGGGTAAAACGAGCCCAGGCCCTCCAGTTATAACCATAACTGGTAGAGTTGTTTTCCCAGTTGAACAGGGAGTTGTTATAATCGTAGTTGGTACCGTTGTTGTAGGTAAAGCTACCCCCAAAGGTAAGATCGGTATTCTGTGAGAAGTTGATCGTGATCTTTGGCACGAATGTAGCGTTGTAGTTTTTATAATTGGTCTGATACTTCACCTTTTCAAAAGCGGAGGTATCCAGATAATTGGCTTTATACTGCACAACACCCTGAGCATTCGGAATAACCGGCTGGGAAACCAGGTCGGCCCGTACTTCCGGTAAAACACGGCTTTGATCGTACCACCAGTTGGTCGGGTTACGGTCAAACTGTATATCACCAGAAAGGAAGAAACCAACGAGAGTCCGTTTTCTTCCGTCGGCCTGCTTAACTTTAAGCAGCGGACCGGAGAGGGTGAAGTTCGCCAGACTATGACGGCCTCTGCTGATCAGTTCCGACGTTTCAAAGTCGAATGAACCATACAGGGATGGAGCAGCGTTTTTAGTTGTGATGCTGACAACCCCCCCGGTAACGTCACCATACTTGGCCGACATACCTCCGGTGATTACCTGCACCTGTTCCTGTGCTGCTTTTGGAATATTGTCATAACTTGATCCTGACACGCGGATACCGTCGACAAATACGGTATTACCACCGCGGGCTCCACGGATATTCCCGACACCGTTACCGTCGCGGGATGAAACCCCGGCCACGGTAGAAGCCACCTGCATAACCGAACGGCCAGGCATCTTCTCAATGTCGTCGGAAGTTACCGTCTCCCCCGTCTGTGTATTGTCCTTATCAATCAGAGGGATCTTGTAGGCTATAACCTGCACCTCCGAAATTTGAGTGGTTTTGGTGGACAATTCCAGATTAAACATGTCAATCTTATCAGCCTTAACTACCACGTTGTCCATCTGGAGGGAATTATAACCTACCATCTGAACCTGGAGAGTCCATTTGCCAACAGGCACTGGCTTCAGGGTGTAATTACCGTCGATGTCGGATGTTGTACCCAACACGGCATTTTCACCTGCTTTTGAAACCACAACGACTGCTGCAAAAGGAATCGCTTCTCCTGTGGCCTTGTCAACCACTTTACCCTTCAGGGTACCGGATTGGCCGAAAACGCCGTTTGCTAACACAACGGCAACAACTACAAGGAGTATTCTTCGAAACATAATCAGAAATTTGATATTAGTTACTGCAATATCGCTCTACCTCTCGGTAGAAGTTCGTAAATGTATATATTCTCATACTAAATCGCCAACACTTTCGTTTAAAAAATGCAGTTTAACCTGTCTTTAAACATACTTCCGTTCCAGAATAACCGAATAAACCACCGCGGATCGTAGGTCGAATGGTGAAACCGACTGATTATCAAGGGGCAGTTTGGCCGGCACTTGCTTGCCGGCGTCGGCGCGGTCGCCAGGATCATTGAAAGAACTTTTCGGTAAAACAGGCTCTTTTAGGGCCGGTTCATTCCGGTGGAAATCCGCAGGTTCGGTAAAAACAGGGGGGACTTGATGAATAAGGACCGGTTCGGAGACCTGATTGGCTGTCAGATCTGCACCCAGGAACTCCTTCCAGAAATCAGACAGCTCTTGTTTTACTTCCTCCACTTTCTCCTCCTGAGCTGCTGCCGGCGGTGCTCCCTTTGCGGCGTTTCGTTTTCGTGTGGCTTGCGCCAACACAAAGATAACTCCAATAATTATGTAAACAACTGTATCAATTCCAAAATCCATCGTAACAAAGTTAAATCATTCTCAAATATGTGGCAAAAAAAAATAATTTTGAGTGATGAACGTTAGTTCAAATACAATAAAGTTGATTATGCGCTATAAATCAATCATTTACTTTTCAGGTATTTTACTTCTGCTCGGAACTTTCACCTCCTGTAACCGTGAACGACAGGTTCCCATACCTTATGTATACGTTAATTATACAGTTTATCTGAACAATCCGTCAAACAGTCATCTCAGAGTACCAGGGAGTTACCTGCTACTTCCGAATGAGGGTAACCTGGGTATAATATTATATAGGAGAACGCTGGGTGAAATTGATGACTTCATTGCGCTGGATCTGACCTGCACCAATGAACCGCTCGGATCCTGCAAAGTGGAGATTGACGAAACCGGATTTTATCTGGTATGCCCGTGTTGCGGATCCAAATATTCGATATGGGATGGTCTGGTGGCTGCCGGCCCTGCTGTATGGTCATTAAAGGAATACGCAACTTCAATGACCATCAGCACAGTTCGGATATACAATTAATATCTGTAGTGATCGGGCTTATAGGGTCCGTTTTTCGGGACGCCGATATAGCCGGCCTGGTCATCTGACAGAATGGTCAGTTTAACCCCAACATGTTCGAGGTGCAGCCGTGCCACTTCCTCATCCAGGTGCTTGGGCAAACGGTACACACCCAGTTCAAAATCTTTTTGCCAGAGTTCAATCTGGGCAAGGGTTTGATTGGTAAATGAATTACTCATGACAAAGCTCGGATGCCCGGTGGCACAGCCAAGATTCACCAGGCGCCCTTCGGCCAGCAGAATGATCGAATGCCCGTCGGGGAAGGTATACTGATCAACCTGCGGCTTGATATTCAGCCGTTTCATACCATCGGCGGTATCCAGGCGTGAAACCTGAATTTCATTATCAAAATGGCCGATGTTGCATACGATGGCCTTATCCTTCATCTGCTCCATATGGCTGAAGGTAATAATATCCTTGTTGCCGGTGGTGGTAACATAGATATCTCCTTCATGGAGGGAATCTTCAACTGTTTTAACCTCAAATCCCTCCATTGCAGCCTGCAGGGCACAGATCGGATCAATTTCGGTAATGATCACCCTGGATCCATAACTTTTCATTGAGCGTGCGCAGCCTTTACCAACATCTCCATAACCGCAAACGACAACAACTTTCCCGGCGAGCATAATATCCGTAGCCCGCTTGATACCATCGGCCAGGGATTCCCTGCAGCCATAGAGGTTGTCAAATTTGGATTTTGTTACTGAATCGTTCACATTGATAGCCGGGAACATCAGTTTGCCTTCTTCCAGCATTTGATACAACCGGTGAACACCTGTGGTGGTTTCTTCAGATACTCCCCTGATTTCTTTGACCATACGGGTCCATTTGCCCGGTTCGGCAGCAACAGATTCCATCAGGCAAGCCATCAGGGTTTTAAAATCTTCCTGCAGTTCAGCGGATTCATCCGGCTTAAAGGTGCCGGCTTCGATTTCAACTCCTTTATGAACCATGATGGTTGCATCACCACCATCGTCGACGATAAGGTTCGGACCTTTTCCACCCGGAAATGAAAGTGCCTTCAATGTGCACCACCAGTATTCGGCAAGGGATTCACCTTTCCATGCGAAAACAGGAATGCCAGCCTCAGCAATTGCAGCTGCGGCATGATCCTGTGTGGAAAAAATATTGCAGGAAGCCCATCTGACATCAGCACCCAGTTCCACGAGTGTCTCAATCAGAACGGCCGTTTGAATGGTCATATGCAATGATCCGGTGATACGGGCGCCAGCCAGAGGTTTTGTTGGGCCATACTTTTTACGCAACGACATCAGTCCGGGCATTTCGGCCTCGGCCAAAACTATTTCCTTCCTGCCCCACCCTGAGAGTGACATGTCGGCGACTTTAAAATCTGAGAATTGAATGCTTTGTGAGCTCATAACTATAAATTAAATCAACAAGTTAATACTTTTCTAAAATTCCTTTTGAAGCTTCCCGGTCGCGCGACAGCTGATTTTTCAGTTCATCAAGACTGCTGAATTTCATCTCATTCCGCAAAAAGCTTATGAAATGCACTTTTAAGATATCATGGTAAAGATCATCAGAAACATCGAACAAATGAACTTCGATCGTTTTACGTGAATGGTCGTCAATAGTTGGCCTGATGCCGATATTGAGCATCCCATTATACAGATTCCCGTTCCATTCCACCCTAACCGCATAAACCCCGTCGGAAGGAATTTGTTTAAAATCCTCCTCACATTCAATATTGGCTGTGGGGAAACCTATTGTGTTACCGATCCTGCTGCCGCGAACCACCCTTCCTGATAGGAAATAAGGGTATCCGAGGAGATTGTTGGCTGATTGCAGATCGCCTGAAAGGAGGCAGTTCCGGATCAGTGTGGAGCTGATGCGCTCCTGGTTTTCTGTATGGGTTTCAAGACGAATGACGTCAAATCCGTTTTCTTTTCCTGACTCCACTAAAAGTTCAAGGTTACCGGCACCACCGGCACCAAAACGCAGGTCGTCACCAACAACTACCATTCCGGGCTTGATGCACCGGTTTAAAAAATTATTCAGGAAATGGTCAGCTGATTGCCCGGCGAATTCGGGAGTAAAGGGAACCACCAGCAGGTGATCTACTCCCAGCGAGGCGAGCATTCCGGTTTTTTCCTCCAGACTCGTGAGCAATTTGAACTCAGGACCGGCTTTACCCAGAACAATTCTCGGGTGCGGCCAGAAGGTGACAATAAGAGTTTGAGTATGGGATTTTGCCGCAATATCCTTAACCCGGGCAATCAGGTTTTGGTGCCCCCGGTGAACGCCGTCGAAAATTCCGATGGAAACAGAAGGACGGTTAAGCTGAAGTGAACAGGGGTCGGTATGAACTTGCACGCGGGTTAAATTTCCGCAAAAGTAAAAATTTTCAATACATTTGAACGTTTAATCTCTAATTCAGATACACTTGAAAACAATAACAATAGTTGCTGCCGGTTTGCTTTTTATTGCCGGTTGCGGAAAGCAGGCGGAATTTACGATCAACGGAAAACTTACCGGCGCCGGTAAAGATTCCCTGATATTGGAAGAAATGACGGAAAAATCCCTGGAGTTGAGGTCAACATTGGTTGCTGATCCTGATGGATCCTTCACTTATTCCGATACGGCAGCCAATCCAAGACTTTTTTTCATCCGGACCAATCAGAATGAGTACATCACATTAATGGCCATGGGCGGTGAAAATATTGAAGTATCTGCTGAAAAAGGGAGAATCACCCAAACGCTCAGGATTACCGGATCGCCTCAATCAGAGTTGATCATGGAACTGACCAATGAACTCGCAAAAGCCACCGACAAGCTGGATTCACTGGGCAAGCAATATCAGGAATTGAAAGGCCGCGGTAATGATCCCCAGGTTGACAGCTGGGTTCAGGCAGAATATGGCAAGCTGATCGAGCAACAAAGAAGTTTCGTCAGGGCATTTATCGGGCGGCACGTAGCTGAGCCTGCCAGTTTGCTGGCTTTATCGCACCAGATCGGCCGGCAGGCGGTTCTGAACGGAAGCGCTGACTTCGATCTTTTCGAAAAGGTGGATGCACAACTTTTCGGCAAATATCCGAATTCCGCATTGGTTATAAATCTGCATAAGTATGTGGAAGCCATGCGGCCACAGATGGAATCGGCACAATCGAAGGAGAAAAGTCAAGGAAGCGGACAAGCAGCTCCCGATATCTCCTTACCTGATCCGGATGGCAACACCCGGACTTTATCGTCACTGAAGGGTAAGATTGTATTACTGGACTTCTGGGCCGGATGGTGCGGACCCTGCCGGCGCGAGAACCCCACCCTGGTTGCGGCCTATGCCAAATACCACGATAAGGGATTTGAAATCTTCCAGGTTTCACTGGATAAAACCAAATCCGAATGGGTGGCAGCGATCAAGCAGGACGGGTTAAACTGGATTCATGTCAGCGATCTGAAATTCTGGAGCTCCCCGGTTGCCAAACTTTACGGGATCGAGTCAATACCGGCCAATTTCCTGTTGGACAAAGAGGGTAAAATCATAGGCAGTAACCTTAGGGGTGAAGCTCTCGAAGCAGAATTGTCAAAATTGTTCCGGTAAATTGAAAACCTCGGGTTTAATATATTTTCTGTCGGATGCCCATCTGGGTACACCTGATCATCAGAGCAGTTTAAAGCGGGAAAAAAAGTTGGTTGCTTTTCTCGATGACATCAAGGAATCAGCATCCGATATATTCTTCATGGGCGATCTGTTCGATTTTTGGTTTGAATATAAGAAAGTGGTTCCCAGGGGGTTTTCCCGAATACTGGGAAAATTTGCCGAGCTGTCCGATCGTGGAATCCGGTTACACTATTTCACAGGAAACCATGATATCTGGATGTTTGATTACCTGACTGAAGAAACCGGCATCCGGTTATACAGGCATGCCACAGCTGTCACACTGAATGACAAGCATTTCTTTTTGGCGCATGGTGACGGGCTGGATGAAAAAGATCACACTTTCAGAGTGTTAAAATGGATGTTCACCAACAAGCCGCTCCAATGGGCCTTTGCCCGGCTTCATCCCAATTTTGCCTTTTGGATCGCCAATGGCTGGTCGAAGCAAAGCCGCGCCATACATGGAGTTACCCCTTTCCGTGAGGAAAACGAACCGATTGTTCAGTATTCACGTAAATACCTTGAGAATCAGGGTTATGATTATCTGGTTTTCGGCCACAGGCACTGTCCGGTCGACTATCCCCTCAACGATCATACCCGCTTGTTTATACTGGGTGACTGGCTGAATCATTTCAGCTATGCGGTATTTGACGGGGAATCCATGAAGCTGGATCATTTGTAGGTACAAAAATCCCCGGCCTGAAGAGGCTGTGTAATAATTTCGATTTTTAGTTCTTTGACAAATTTGGATATTTTTTCGACAAGGAAAAAGAGGATGGATTTCTCCATCATCCAACCCAATTGAAAGTTTGAACCCTTTTCAGCAGGTTTTCCATCGTATCGAGGGCCAATAATCTCTTCAGGTTGAATGCGGTTGTAGCAATGTCGATCTCGATTTGCACCTTTTCCTTCCCTCGAAGCCGTAGGGGTATCTTCCCCAACATGCATTTGAGGGTTCCGAAGGGATGCTCAACAATGGCTTTTCGCTCTTTGACCTTCTTTTTGTAAAAGGGATCGGCCATCCGTTTTTTGTACTGGTCGATCCATTCATGGTTCTGATTCAAATAAACAGTCCGTCCTTTGGGAGACCGCGTACACATTGACTTTTTAGGGCATTCAGCGCAAGATCCCCTATACAAATCATACTTTTCTCCACGCTTGACAATATCGTGAGCCTTAATGGGCAGGGTGCAGCCTTCGGAGCAAACAATGCAATCGTTCTGCTGGTCATAGGTAAAGGAGATGCCGGCAGCTTTATCCTTCAATTCCTGGCCAGTTATCGGCAAGGGAACTACACAGAGGGTTTTCGTTTCTTCATGTTCCTTTTCAATGGCTTCGATTTTGTCCAGATCGGCATAACCACAGTCGGCCAGTACGATTTTCGGAACAATACCAAGCTGATCTACAGTTTGATCCACATCAACTTTAAGACTCAACATATCCATAACACTGTCGGTCATCTCGGCATAAACCAGGAGTTTGTTTTTTTTGTCTACCCCGGTTTGCAGATTGTAAGCTGGTGCGTACCCATCCCGTCCCTTCATCAATTTGGCATCTGGGTCAGCTGGTGCAAAATTTTCCCGTTTTTCTGACTTCAAGAACTCCTGTTGGGCTTTCATCGTCTCCAGCTGCTTTTGCAGCTCGGCGATCTTCTGAAGTAATGCCGGTTCTACCTGATAATCTGCTGATAAGCTATTTAATTGATCCTCAATATCTTCAACAATATCATTGTTTTGTAGTTGGTTCAGATACCGGTCCAATTCTGTTTCCAGTTTTTTCATCCTCTTTTCTAATCCGGTCCGGGTAACGAGTTCTTTGGCAGCATTGGCTTTCAGTTTGGTCCCGTCATAGGCAATGGTGTGACCTTCAATGAACCCTTGTTTCTTCAGGAAGGTCCGAAAGGCTAGGCAGACCGTTCGTATGGCTTCCTTGTTATCTTTCCGGTAATCGGAGATGGTCTTATGATCCGGCCGCAATTGGCCCAGGAGCCACATCACCTCCAGGTTCCGGTAGCATTCCCGCTCTAACCTGCGGGAGCTGCAGATCCCGTTGAGGTAGCCATATAAATAAAGCTTCTGCAGGGTCTCCGGCCGGTAGGCTTTCCTTCCCAGCTCTTGCTGCCCCCGGTTCGCAAAGCAATCCGGTTGGGCTTTGATGATCTGATCAACCAGGACATCGATCAGCCGAACCACATTATCGCGGTCCACCCAATCGTTCATGCTGCTGGCCAGGGAAAGCTGATCTCGATCACAGGGTTCAACGTAATGCATCTGTGTAAAATTAGTTCTGAAATCATTGCAACTAATTTAAATATAAGTAATTACGTCAAAATATCCAAATTTTCAATGAACTTTTTATTAGACATTTTTACACAGCCTCTGAAGGCCAGGGATAGTGATAAGGCTTCCTCGGAGCTATCACTATCCCCGGCCTTCAGGCCGGGGGCTTTTCAACCACCGTACTAAAGCTTACGTTTTCTGAATACGCATGCTATAGAATGACCGGTATACAAAAACCAGTGCGATCACAAAGAAAACGGCTCCGATATAAGGGGCGAAGTTGGTAGCGCCACCATCTTTAGCTTTCAGTGCCATCTCAATGGAAATCTCAGCTGCCAGCAATCCAAACAAGGTTGAGAACTTGATGATCGGGTTAAGGGCAACCGAAGAGGTATCTTTATAAGGATCTCCAACAGTATCACCAACCACGCAGGCTTCATGCAGGGGGGTACCTTTTTCTTTCAGGTCAACTTCCACAACTTTTTTAGCATTATCCCATGCACCACCGGCGTTAGCCATGAACATAGCCTGGAACAAGCCGAAAACGGCGATGGAAATCAGGTAAGCCACGAAGAAGTTTGGGTTGAAGAATGCAAATGCCAGGGTAATACAGAAAAGAACAATGAAGATATTCCACATCCCTTTCTGGGCATAAACCGTACAGATTTTCACCACGGCGATGGAGTCATTAATATCGGCCTTGGCCTTATCGAGGTTAATTGAATTTTTGATAAACTCAACGGCGCGATAGGCTCCGGTAGTTACCGCCTGAATGGAGGCTCCTGTAAACCAATAAATTACAGCACCACCAGCAATAAATCCCAAAATAACAGGTGCATCAGTTAAACTGATCTGAAGCATCCCGACTTTTTTCAGAATCAGGATAATACTGAAGATCATAGTAGTAGCACCGATTACGGCTGTACCAATCAATACCGGTTTGGCGGTAGCCTTAAAGGTATTCCCTGCTGAATCATTAGCTTCCAGATAGTGTTTGCCTTCTTCGAAATTCGGTTCAAATCCAAAATCTTTTTTAATCTCGGCTTTAATTCCGGGGACCTGTTCAATCTGTGAGAGTTCGAAAACTGACTGAGCGTTATCCGTAACCGGTCCGTAGCTGTCGACCGCGATTGTAACCGGTCCCATTCCCAGGAAACCGAATGCAACGAGACCGAATGCAAAGATGCTCGGATAAGTCATGATGGAATCCAGTCCGAGGTTAGAGATCATGAATGCCGCAAACATGAGGCCCATCATAACCATTCCTTTCCAGAATGCTGAAAAGTTCCCGGCGACCAAACCTGACAGGATATTCAGGGAAGGACCGCCTTCGCGTGAAGCGCTGACGATTTCTTTGACGTGCCGTGAGTTTGAGCTGGTAAAAGCTTTTGTAAGTTCAGGGATAATGGCAGCAGCAGCGGTCCCGCAGCTGATAATGGTAGCCAGTTTCCACCACAACCCGGCGCCCATGGTATTCTGCAGCAGCAGCCAGCTGGCGAGGTAGGTCATGATGATTGAAATCACGGAGGTGATCCAGATCAGAGAAGAAAGCGGATTCTCAAAATTAAATTCTTTTGATTTTCCGTATTTATTGCGGTTGTATACCTGATTGATGCCATAGGAAAGCATTGAGGTGACCACCATGAGGAGGCGCATGGCAAAAATCCAGACGATCAGGGAGGCCTGATAATCAACCTGGAAGATAGCCAGCACGATAAATGAAATCAGTGCCACACCGGTAACACCATAGGTTTCAAATCCGTCGGCGGTTGGTCCGACACTGTCACCGGCGTTATCACCGGTACAATCTGCAATTACGCCCGGGTTACGGGGATCATCTTCAGGCAGGTTGAAAACGATTTTCATCAGGTCGGCACCGATATCGGCGATCTTGGTAAAAATACCACCGGCAATACGCAAGGCACTGGCACCCAAAGACTCACCAATAGCAAATCCAAGGAAGCATGCTCCGGCGGATTCACCCGGCACAAATAACAGGATCGCAAGCATCATGATGAGTTCAACGCAGATCAGCAAAAGACCAATACTCATGCCTGACTGAAGGGGAATGGAAACCACTTCAAAAGGTTTGCCGCGAAGTGAAGCGAAAGAGGTACGGCTGTTAGCCAGCGTGTTAATGCGGATTCCGAACCAGGCAACACCATATGAGCCCAATATCCCAAATACTGACCACATGAGGATCATGGCCACCTTGCCCACCTTCATTCCACTGAGGGCGAGGAAATAATAAGCCATAATCACTGCGATGAGTCCGAAAAGGATCATCAGGAAACGGCCTTGCTGCAGCAGGTAGGTTTTACATGTTTCGTAAATAGTATGCGAAACGTCCAGCATGGATTTATGTGCCGGCATGTTACGGATACTGCGATATTGCATGAATCCGAAATAGAGACCTAAAAGCACGATTACCATACCATAAAACAACAGATCCCAACCGGTGAGTGCCCCGTTAAAAAAGGAAACACTCTTCAGATCAGGAATTTTGAGATCCGCTTCACCGGCAAAAACAGTTGCCGGAATCAGCATCAGCATTCCAAGGAGTAGTTTAATTTGTTTCATTCGAATTTTATTATTTAGTACTTGTCAGATTTGTGTCATTCTAAATCAACCGTTTTTTGCCATGCTAAAAGTACAGATGTGGTTTGAAAATCCAATGGCATCTTACTTTTTAAAAACCGCCGGATCAATAATCGTGTTGATATCGATGGTATCAATCTTTATATCGATCACCTGATCAGCCACCTGGAGCTTTGAACTAAACGGGAATTTCACCCCGCTGACATCCCGGTAATCACCATAATCAACAATTTGCGAAACATCACCATCCGAGCTGATTTTGCGGATTTTGAGTCCAGAAGCGATTTCATAATACTCATTTTCAACCATTCCTGAGGGGTACACGACTTTCAGGTTGTATGCCTGACGGCCGTCGATCGTTTCAATTCCCAGCAAAGATGTTTGAAAACCTGCTGAAAAATAGAGCAGTTCAGGAAACAGCCGGGCGCCGTCCTTCATTTCTGCCAGATCATCACCTGTTACTTCACGTTTTCCGGCCATAGATTCGAGCCAGGCTTCCTCGCCGTTGTAAACCTGCTTGCTCAACAACATTTCACCCATTTTCATTTCCTGAAAAAGCTTGTCCGGGGCAATCTGGAAGGTTTTCATTTTCATTTCAATCTTTTGACCCATAGCTTCCAGTTTGCCGGTAGCCAAGGTAGAAACCTGGCGGACTCCGGCTACTTTTTGCTTACCGCCGATAGCCTCGAAATACAGATCAATCACATTGGCTGGTGTGAATCCTTCGGGCATTGCCAGGGGCTGACCGGATTGAGGATTTCCATAACGATCGAAATACTCAACCTGTCCGGATGCTGCAAAACCGGCCAGCTTTTCAGCCACTTCGCTTTTATTGCCCACTACCAGGATGATGCAATTTTCAGGCTGGAGGTATTTTTTTGCCATGGCCTGAACATCGGCGGTGGTTATTTTATCCAGTCGCTCCAGATAGGTTGCGTAATAATCAGGGGCCAGTTTATACCGAACGGTATTCAGTGCAAATGCGGCGAGTGTGGAAGGACTTTCGAGTGCCCGTCCAAATTCTCCTGCCATTACATTACGTGTTAAGTTCAGATCCTCAGCAGATACCGGTTCATCGCGCAACCGGCGCATCTCGTAAAGGATTTGGGTAACAGCGCTATCGGTAACTGCATTTCCCACCTGGGTTCCTGCAGTAAAATTGCCGGTCAGTTTATCAGAGGAAAGGCTTGAATTTGCTCCATAGGTATATGCCTTATCCTCACGAAGGTTCATCATGAGCCTTCCTGAAAACACTCCGCCGCCCAGGATATTATTCATCAGCATGGCCGGTAAAATATCCGGAGCGCCAGGCTTCAGCTTTAATGTGCTGGTTATGGTAATTACGGATTGTACAGCGCCCGGTTTTTCGACAAAGGCTACCCGGTTTCCTATGAAAGTTGCAGGATCCTCAATTTCATCAAAGCTCACCGGCGACGGCTTCCAGTCTGAAAAATACTTGTTTGCCAACACTTTAGCTTCAGCAAGCTTCAGGTCGCCAATCATGATAAAGTAACCGATCGCGGGAGTAAAATAGGTTTTATAATAGCTCTTAACCCCGTCAAGGGTAATGTTTCCGATAGTTTCCTCCGTGGTTGCTTCACCATATGGGTGATTTTTTCCATACCTCAAAACATTGGCTACGGTTGAAGCAATGGTATTAGGATCAGTGCCCGACATGGCCAGGGCAGCCAGGGTTTGTTTTTTCAGCTTGTCGAATTCTTCCTGAGGAAATACAGGATGATAGAGGATATCTGTCATCAGTTCCAGCACTTTATCCTGATGTTTTTTGAGCGATGAACCACCAATAGAAGCCTGGCTGGTGTTAATACTGGCACCGATAAAATCTATCTCCTTATCGATCTGCGCTTTATTCCGGGATGCAGTGCCGGTTTTCAGCAATTGTCCGGCGAATGATGCCGTACCTGACATGTTACCTTCTCTGATGGGATCCATATCCAGCTGCAGGCTGAAGGTTACTGTTGGCAACTCATGATTTTCAACAAGGATAACGGTCAATCCGTTATCAAGCTTAAAAGTCTGATAATCCCCAAGCTGAATTTTCTGGGCTTTGGCCGGTTTCGGAGGCTGGGTGCGGTCAACCTGTGCCTGAATAAAGCTGCAGGTGAAGATGATGGTTATGGCGAAAAGTGAAATACGTTTCATAATAAGAATATTCAGTGGTGGTTATTTGGTTTTTGGCAGATAATATAATACAACCCGATTGGTTGGCTTGAAATATTTCCGGGCGGCGTCGCGAATATCTTCGCGGGTAACTTTAAGGTAATTATCGATTTCGGTATTGGCTGATCCGGTATTCTTATAGTAAGTATATCCGGTGGCGAGCAATTCTGCACGCCCCTCAATACCGGCCAGGCGGTTGACCATATCTGCTTCAATGGTATTCTGCAGTTTTTTGAACTCTTCATCCGGAACAAGGTCATTCTGAAGCTTTACAATTTCCTCATCAGCAGCTGCTTCCAGCTTAGTAAGATCGACACCGATATTTGGCAGCAGGAAAGCCAGGGTGATGCCCGGATGCTCAAGCGGTAAAGGAATGGACATGGCCTGGAGCGCGAGCTGTTTTTCATCTACCAGTGCTTTGTTCAATCTGGAGCTCTGCCCGCTGGACAATATGGTATTCAGCATGTTGACTGCATAATATTCCTGAGTTCCCATAGCGGGTACATGGTAAGCCTGGATGATTGCCGGAAGTTGGATATTATCGAAAACCGTATCTCGGATTTCAGCTGATTTGACAGGTTCATTCTGCAATGGCCTGATAATGGGACGTATACCGGCAGGGATGGTGCCAAAATATTTGGCAGCCATCTTTTTAGCGGTTTTGGGATTGAAATCCCCGGCAATGGTAAGAACCGCGTTGTTGGGAACGTAATATGTTTTATAGAAATTGATTACATCCTGGTCGGTGGAAGCTCTCAGGTCGTCAGGCGATCCGACGATCGGCCACCGGTAAGGGTGAACGGTGAAGGCACGACCAAAGGTTTCACGCAGAATCGAGCCATAGGGCTGATTCTCTTCTGTTTGTTTGATTTCCTCGATTACCACACCCTTCTGGGTGGCAATACCGATAGAATCAACCCGTCCGTGCAACATACGTTCCGACTCGAGCCACATCCCAAGTTCCAGCTGATTGGAAGGAAGTACTTCATAATAATAGGTTCGGTCGAAGGAGGTATTGGCGTTGAGCGTACCTCCGGCTTTTTCGACAAAGCGGGTATATTCACCGCGGGGGATATTATCGCTCCCTTCAAACATCAGATGTTCAAAAAGGTGAGCGAAACCCGTACGATTCGGTTCCTCATTTTTTGATCCCACATGGTACATGACCGAAACGGTGACAATGGGTGTAGAGTGGTCCTCATGGAGGATCACATGTAAGCCGTTCGGCAGGTTGAATTCCTGGTATTCAAGCTTAACTGTCTGAGAAAAAAGCCCTTGTACCGCACCTGCAAGAATCAGAATGATCAGGGAAGGAAATTTCACTGTTCTCATAAAATAGAATTTAAACAATTTTGGCATGGAATGTGTTATAACCACTTGGAAATCGACACCTCTACACCTGAATCCCCCGTCGCTGTTAACACTTCATTAACTATAAGGACAAAATCCTTCACATTATTTAACATAGGGCGATGTAACAAGCAGGCGAATTCACCGTCTTATAATCACAAAACAAAAGTAAATTAAAAAAGAGATCAATAAAATGAAAACGATCAACCTTATAAAAATAACACTGGTGGTTCTTTTAGGAATTACCATTAACGCAAATGTTCAGGCAGATACCCACAAATATTTGCGTCATTCACTCCTTTTCTATTCTGAGTTTACTCCATTATCCAGTCCGGTTGAAGACTGGATGTTTGAATCAGAGTATCTGAGTGAAGAATCCATCAGCACGGTTGAACCCTGGATGACGGACACGGACTATCTGAGCGAGGAAACGTCTTCGCTGGAGAGCTGGATGTTCAGTGGAACCCATCTGACGGAAGCCGAATCCTTTGGCAGTCCGGAACCCTGGATGTTTGAATCCGGCTATCTTTCCCGGTAAGCAACACTCAGGAGCCCCACATATCGCGATCGAGCGTACGGTAATTTACCGCTTCAGCCAGATGATGCGATTTTATGGCGGAACTGCCATCGAGGTCCGCGATCGTCAGGGAAACCTTCAGAATACGGTCGTATGCCCGGGCCGACAACCCCAGACGTTCCATAGCCTTTTTCAGGATCAGGCGTCCCGGTTCATCAATTTTTACAAATTTCCTCATCAGTCGTGACGACATTTGGGCATTACAATAGATTCCCGGCAAATCCAGGAATCTTTTTGTTTGCAGAAGCCGTGCCTGGATAATCCGCTCGCGGATTAGGTTACTGGATTCCGCCGGCGGGAGTTCGGCCAGTTTATCAAAACTTACGGGCACCACCTCGATATGCAGGTCGATCCGGTCGAGGAGCGGTCCTGACACTCTGCTCAGGTATTTCTGCACATGGCCGTTCCCGCAGGTACATGTTTTATCCGGGTGGTTAAAAAACCCGCATGGGCATGGATTCATGGAGGCGACCATCATAAAGCTGGCAGGATATTGGATAGCATAGCGGGCCCTGGAAATGTTGATAATCCTGTCCTCGAGGGGCTGACGCAGCACTTCGAGCACCGTCCTTTTAAATTCGGGCAATTCATCGAGAAACAGAACGCCGTTATGGGCAAGTGATATTTCGCCTGGCTTAGGAACGGCACCCCCACCGACCAGAGCGATATCGCTGATGGTATGATGCGGCGAACGGAAAGGCCGCTGGGTTATAAGGGTTGCGTTTGCGCCCAGTTTACCGGCAACCGAATGGATGCGGGTTGTTTCGAGGGCTTCCTGTAAGGAGAGCGGGGGCATGATTCCGGGCAGACGCTGGGCCAGCATGGTTTTTCCGGCGCCCGGAGGGCCAACCATCAGGGCATTATGCCCGCCGGCGACAGCCACTTCGAGCGCACGTTTAACATTTTCCTGACCGCGTACATCCTGGAAATCCGGTTCGAGCGGATTGCGCTGACGCTCGAATTCAGCTGCAATATCAATCCTCACGGGATTAGGGCGCGGTCCTCCCGTAAAAAAGGAAATCACTTCAGAAAGAGAATTCATTCCGTACACATCCAATCCTTCAACAACAGCAGCTTCACGTGCATTTACCATCGGAATGATCAATCCCGCGAAGCCTTCCTGCCGGGCTTTCATAGCCATAGGTAAAACGCCGGTAACCGGCTGGAGACCGCCGTCCAGTGAGAGTTCGCCCATCATGACAAACCGTTCAAAATCATCGGTCTTCAGTTTCTCATTGGCCCCCAGGATACCCACTGCCAAGGGGAGATCGTAAGCCGAGCCCTCCTTGCGGATATCCGCGGGAGCCAGATTGATGACCACACGCTTCCCGGGCCAGCGGTAATCAAGGGTACTGAGCGCCGCCACAATGCGTTGCTGGCTTTCACGCACAGCATTATCGGGCAATCCGACCATAAAATAACCGATCCCCTCACTCACCTGAACCTCCACGCGAATGGTGCTCGCCGAGATTCCAAAAACAGCACTGGCAAAAGTTCTGACCAACATAGTTATTTGTTTATAGTAATATAGATGCAGAAAAGAGGGTCCGGTGGAAAATCATTTTCGTATTTTTGTAAGTTCAGTACACCCCAAATTATTTAACTATGGCATTATTCAGAACTGAAAAACCAAAGCAGTTTACATTTATACCCAGGTTTTACGATGAAAAGAAGGAAGAGCTGGATAACCGGATCGACCAGATCAAGAAGGAAATGGAGGCAAATCCGACCGACCAGTATGTTCCCAATATCCGGGGCCGTATGAGAAGCCGGCATGATGCACTATACGGGAAAGCGGGAACTCCGGGTAAGAACCTGATCAGCAAAAGACTGATCACGATCGTTTTCATCGGATTAATTCTTGTGATCGGCTATTATATCCTGCGTATCCTGGCGGTAGCCGATAAAACCTGACCAACCGATGGCGGAACTAATTAAGGTATTACCGGATTCGGTTGCTAACCAGATTGCGGCAGGGGAAGTTATACAGCGACCGGCATCCGCTGTTAAGGAATTGATGGAAAACGCAGTGGATTCCGGTGCCGACAGGATCCAGGTGATTATAAAAGATGCCGGACGGACGCTGGTTCAAGTGGTTGATAATGGTTCCGGGATGGCCGATTCTGATGCGCGGCTCTGTTTTGAGCGCCACGCCACCTCAAAAATCCGCCAGGCTGATGACCTGTTCACGATCCGGACCATGGGCTTTCGGGGAGAGGCGCTTGCGGCCATTTCAGCTGTTGCACAGATTGAACTCAGAACTAAAACTACCGGATCGGAGGCCGGCACCAAAGTAAAAATCAACGGATCTGAATTTGAATTGCAGGAACCCGTTGCCTGTCCGGATGGCACCAGTATTTCAGTCAAAAACCTGTACTACAATGTTCCGGCCAGACGGAAATTCCTGAAGGCCAATACGACTGAACTCAAGCACATTATAACAGAATTCCAGCGGATTGCACTGGCACATCACCAAACAACCTTTCTGCTTCATCATAATGATTCTGAAGTGTACAATCTCCCGGCGGCCAGACTACCGGAACGGATTCAGCATCTGTTTGGCAAAATCATGGCACAGCAGCTGGTGAGTGTAAAAACAGAGACCAGTATGATGCAGGTTTCCGGGTACATTGGAAAGCCTGAATTTGCAAGAAAAACATACGGGGAGCAGTTCTTTTTTGTGAACGGGCGGTTTATGAAGCATCCCTATCTGCACCGGGCGGTATCGCAATGCTATGAAGGGTTGATTCCCGGGGACTCCGTTCCTGCTTATTTTATTTATATCGAAATTGATCCTGTACATATCGATGTAAACATACATCCCACAAAAACAGAGATCAAATTTGAAGATGAACGGGCGGCTTATCAGATCATTCAGGCATCCGTGCGGGAAGCACTGGGAAAATTCAACCTCACTCCCACCCTGGATTTTGACCGTGAAGGCGCTATGGAAATGCCCTATTTCAGTCCCGGGCAGTCAGTTAACCCACCGACTATCCCGGTGAATCATGAATTTAATCCATTCAATAGTGATGAACGCCCCTGGAGCCCGGATCCCCGGATGGGATACCCGCAACGGCAGGCACAGGTTACCGGATGGGAACAGTTGTATGCACCGGTTCAGAACCAGGAAGAGCCGGCACTGGCAGATATGAGCCAGGATACACGGGTCAGCCTGCAGATAAAGAATAAGTACATATTGATTCCGGTGAAATCAGGAATCATGATCGTCAATCAGGTCAGGGCATACGAGCGTATTCTTTTTGAGGATTTCATGCGCAACATGAATGAACAGAGCGGCATCAGGCAGCAGGTTCTGTTTCCGTTTACTTTTGAGCTGAACCCGGTTGATCTCAATTTATTGTTGGATGTTAGTGACGAACTGACAGCTATTGGTTTCGACATCCAACCTTTCGGCGGGCAAAGTGTTATAATGAGATCGGTGCCGGCATCGGTTGATGCCAGCGACCCTAAAGCACTGATTGAAGGACTTTTGGAGCAGCTGAAAAATGAAACTCCTGATCTGGCCGGACAATACAGTGAGCAGGTAGCAAAAACCGCGGCGCGTGTTTCGGCACTCTCATTTATCCGAACCCTGCAGGACGAGGAGATTAAAGTACTGATCGACAGGCTATTTGCCTGCCGGGAGCCGCAATTTACTCCCGGAGGCAAGCCCGTACTGACGATATTACAGATGGATGAGATTGAGAAGAGGCTTGCATAATCTTTGATCAGGGGAAGTGTCCCCGCCTGCGCGGGGATGACAGAAAAGGGGGCGGTGGGAAGGGAGAAGGTCCCCGCCTGCGCGGGGATGACAGAAAAATATTAGTTGATAATGAATTAGGAGGAGTTTATGTTTGAAAGATTTGGGGGTAGAGGGGGATCGATGCCGCCGGCGGTATTGAATCTGATGATCATTAATGGTATACTGTTTTTAGCCACCTATCTGTTGGCTAACAGTGGTATAGACCTGGTAAAGCTGTTGGGGTTATATTATCCCGGGTCGGAGCTTTTCCGTCCGTATCAGGTGATCACGCACATGTTCATGCATGCCAACTTCTACCACATTTTCTTCAACATGTTTGCACTCTGGATGTTTGGCCGGGTGCTGGAATCGGTATGGGGAAGCAAACGTTTTCTGATATACTATTTCGTTACCGGGTTTGGCGCTGTTGCACTCCATTTGCTGGTGAATTCACTTTCAATCGGATCAGTGGTAGCGGAAGCGCAGGCACTGGCCAATACCCTTTCGCCTGATGCATTTTCAGAATTTCTCAGTCACCGTTTTCCCGAATATCAGGGACAGGTTGCAGATTTTGTTTCCAACTGGGAATCCGATCCCAGCAATCCTTTATACCTGAACCAGGCCCCTGAATTCATCAATCAGCTCGTAACACTCAGGATGAACATCCCCACAATTGGTGCGTCAGGCGCTGTTTTCGGGGTACTGCTTGCATTTGGGATGTTATTTCCCAACACTCAGCTCATGCTCCTGTTTCCTCCGATCCCCATCAAAGCCAAATGGTTTGTACTGGGATATGGGGTGATAGAGTTTGTATCAGCCATCTGGAACCAGCCGGGTGATAATGTGGCCCATTTTGCACATCTTGGCGGCATGATTTTTGGTTTCTTCCTGATCAAATTCTGGAATCACAATAAACGGCAGCAATTTTATTAATGATGAATCCCTTCGACGAATTCAGACGGACATTCAGCCGGAAGAGCACCCTCACCCAGCTCATCCTTATCAATGCAGGGGTATTTCTGTTCCTTAAGATCCTGGGGGTCATGTTTTTCCTGTTCAGGCAGGAGAACCTTGAGCAGCTGGTGCTGAGTTATCTAGCACTTCCGGCTGATCCTCAGGAAATATTAAAAAAGCCCTGGACCATAATCAGTTACATGTTCCTGCATTACGACTTTCTGCATATTCTGTTTAACATGCTCTGGTTGTACTGGTTCGGGAAAATCTTTCTGGAATACCTGAATCCAAAAAAACTCATTTCAGTATACCTGCTCGGCGGTTTAGCCGGCGGATTAGTCTATGTTCTGGCTTTTAACCTGTTCCCTGCATTCGAAGAATCGGTTGCACAATCCGTTGCGCTGGGTGCCTCCGCCGCAGTACTTGCAGTGGTTATGGCCATCGCATTTTACGTACCGGATTACACATTGAACCTGATGTTTTTCGGACCGGTCAAACTGAAATATATTGCACTGGTTACCGTTCTTATTGATGTTCTGAGTATCCGGTCGGGGAATGCAGGCGGACATATTGCACATCTCGGAGGGGCTCTGTTCGGATTTCTGTATGCTGTTCAATTGCGTCAGGGAAAAGATATGACAAAAGGATTCAACAGGTTTATGGACAGCATCTTCAGTGTATTCAAACGCCGTCCGAAAATGACGGTGAATTATAAAAACCCCGGGGGCAAACCAGAAACCGACATGGAGTACAATGCCCGTCGGGCAGCCGAGCAACGTGCTATTGATCATATTCTTGACAAAATTGCCAAAAGCGGTTACGAAAGCCTGTCGAAAGAAGAGAAAGAGACACTTTTTAAATCCAGTAAAAAATAGGCAGTATGCGTAAGGCATTGCAGCGGATATTATTTCTGGCATACCTGTTCACGGTAATTCCGCTTGCCGCCTGCTATCTTAGCCAATGGATCAGTCCTGCGGCATTTTGGCCGTTGGCCTTTTTTGGACTGCTCTTTCCAGTGCTGATCATTCTCCAATTTTTGTTTCTACTGATATTCCTGGTGCTCCGGAGCAAGGCAATTGCCATACCGGTAATCATGATTATTATCGGCTGGACTTCCATCTCGCACTCCTTTCAGTTTCCCCGGCCATCGGCTTCAGTAACCCCGGCGACAAATAAGATCAAGGTGATGACCTATAATGTCAGGCTGTTTGACATTGCCCATTATTGGTCGAAGCTTCAGGATCAGAGCGTCGGAATATTGTCTTATGTTAATGAAATTAAGCCTGATATATTATGTTTTCAGGAATTTGCCCTTCAGGATCCCGGTAAATTTTCGATTGAATTTATTAAAAGCAAACTGGATTATCTTCCGTATTCCGCGATTGAATACAACTTTACCTCTCAGAAGCGCAAGCACGGACTGGCCCTGTTCAGTCGTTATCCGATTATTTCGTATGGTCATGAACATTTTCAGGACACAAAAAACATGATGGTTTATGCTGACATCAAGATTGGCAGCGACACATTAAGGGTATACAACAATCATCTTGAATCGATCCATTTCGACCGGGATGAACTTCAGTGGATTGATACCACCACCAATGCCACCCGGATTCCCCGGGACAAGATCACTGAGATTGTGAACCGGATGAAGAGTGCCTATGTCAAGCGGGCTTCACAGGCCGACCTGGTAAAAAGGCACATCGGCCAGTCTCCGTATAAAGTCATTGTTTGTGGTGATTTCAATGACACTCCGGTAAGTTATGCCACACATCAGATCGGGAGCAACTTGTACGACAGTTTCCGCTCAGGAGGCCGCTGGCTGGGAATTACCTTTCCAAACTTAAAGGCTCCGCTTCGTATTGACTATATTCTCCACTCGAAGGAGTTGGTTTCCAGCGAATATGTGATTGGCAAGATAAAATTTTCCGATCACCGCCCGGTCAGCTGTAGTATTTCGCTAGGGCTGTAGAGACGCATATATGCGTCTCTACGCGAGTTTCAATTGGCAATTACCGCCGCTTAAAATAATACCGATTTTCTTTCCTTTCCAGCCGGCATCAGGATTATCCATGAGGGCGCCAAGAGGCACTGCGGAGCTTGGTTCGATGATGATTTTCATTCGTTCCCAGATCAGTCGCATGGCTTCGGTAATAGTGTTTTCGGGACAAAGGAGTATTCCATCCACCAGACTGCGGATCACTTCAAAAGTGAGGGGTCCCAGAGAGGTCAGGAGACCATCAGCAATGGTATCCGGAGGACCGGCAGGCAGGATGGAACCTGCCTGCATGGACCGGAAGGCATCATCGGCATTTGCCGGTTCGCCTGCCCAGACGGTGATTCCAGGTTTAACGGATTTTGCGGCGATGGCAGTTCCGCTGAGCAATCCCCCACCCCCAACCGGTGCCATGATGAAATCCAGATCCATGTGTTCCTCTAATAGTTCCAAGGCGGCAGTTCCTTGTCCGGCAATGATTTCAAACCTGTTGAACGGATGAATGAAGGTGCAGCCGGTTTCCTCCTGAACCTTTAACATGGTGGATTCCCGCGCTTCCAGCGTGGGCTCGCAATAGGTTATAATCCCGCCATATCCGGCTACTGCAATCTTCTTTATTTCGGGCGCCGTGCGGGGCATCACAATATAGGCGGGCACACCGGCATTGCGGGCTGCCAGTGCCAGTGCGGCGGCATGATTTCCTGAGGAGTGGGTCCCCACCCCGCAGGCAAGTTCTTCCGGGGTAAGCGACAATACAGCATTTGTGGCACCCCGGAATTTGAAGGCGCCCACTTTCTGGAAATTCTCGCACTTGAAGTAGAACTCCGCACCAAGAATTTCGTTGATGCTGGTTGATGTTAAAACTGGGGTCCGATGGACAAATGGCCGAATGCGCGATTGTGCAGCACGAATATCAGTCAGGGAAGGTAGTTTAGCGTTCATTTTCAAATTAACACATTAACAAAGCATATTACTTTCTGTTCTTCACGTACTTATCCATCCATGAATTCATTTCCCACAGCATATGCAGGAGGCTTTCCCGGGCTGCATAACCATGACTTTCCAGTGGCAGTAGCACCAGTCGTGCGGTAGCGCCGTGTCCTTTGAGTGCAGCATACAGGCGTTCGCTCTGAATGGGGAAGGTTCCCTGGTTATTATCTGCAATTCCATGAATCATTAGCAACGGGGTTTTAATTTTATCGGCATAATTGAACGGTGACATTTCATTATACAGATCGGTGGCTTCCCAGTAAGTACGGGGTTCCGACTGAAATCCGAACGGAGTGAGGGAACGGTTATAAGCACCGCTCCGGGCTAAACCGGCGGCAAAAAGATCGCAATGTGCCAGGAGGTTGGCTGTCATAAAGGCGCCATAGGAATGCCCCCCTACAGCAACTCTTTTCGGGTCAACCACTCCCATTTCCACCCCCTTGTCTATGGCAGCCTTCGCATTTGCGACCAATTGTTCAATAAAGGTGTCATTGGGTTCGGCTTCGCCCTCTCCGATTATTGGAAAAGCCGCATTATCGAGGATTGCATACCCCTGTGTAACAAATGGAATGGCTGAACTGGCACTCAGCCGGGTAAAAGTAAAAGGTGATCCGCTGACCTGTCCGGCAGCTGATTTCGACTTGTATTCCACCGGATAAGCCCATACCAGTGTTGGCAGCGGACCGTCCTCTTTTTTCCATTCTGCCGGAGTGTACAAGGTAGCTGTCAGCTGAACGCCATCCGCCCGGTTATAGGTGATCCTCTCTTTTTTAACTCCATCCATAAAAGGATATGGATTAGTGAAGCGGGTAATCTGAACCGGCTGTGTTCCTTTTTTTGCTTTCAGGTTCCGGATAAAGTAATTGGATGGTTCGGTAACCGATTGGCGATTTGTCAGGATCAACAGTTTTTCCGCATCCAGGATTTTTGACACCATCTCATAAAACGGAGCCTCAGACTGCCATAATCTTTTAATGGTTAATGTTTTAATATCAAAGGCATCCAGGAAGGGGCGATCACCTTCGGGCGAGGCACCTGAGCCGGTGAGAAACATGGTAGTTCCCTTCCCTGCAATCAGAATAACAGAGCGACCGCGGGTATTGGTCATGACAAAATCGCCGGGATTTCCGTATTTATCCTCGGAAGAACGATCCCAGATCACCCTGGGGGCGGCTGATGGATTTGAAGGGTCGAAGAAGGAGACTACTTCCTGTTTGGTTTTAGACGAAGACTGGCGAAAAAGGGCGAGGTCGGTGCGGGCCCATGTGATTCCTTTAAAGCGCAGTTTGGTTTTAAACTGAGCTATCGGCGCGCCGGTAAACGGAGCATCCAGCCGGTATATCTGATCGCGGAAAGGAACATCCTTTTTCGGATCACCACTATCCAGAGCTTCCACCCAGTATATGCTTGCCGGCATATCGGCGCGCCAGGAGATATTCCTGGGCCCGGGGGTGGTTGCATCATAACCGGTTGGCACATTTTCCATCAGAGGAATTTTGAACAGTTCATGCACCAGCTGACCGTTTGCGTTAATGATTTCCACAACTGATGGAAATTCGGAATAACCCACCAGGTAGGAATATGGTTTGGAAAGACGTTCAGTCAGAAAATAATCACCTCCCGGAGCTACATCAATACGGGTATACATGTTGGCTGGCAGCAGTTTGCGTGAGGTCCCATCTAAATTGAACAGTACAATCTCAGCCTGTCCGAAATAATCGAAAAGCAATTCATCCTGCGGACCGGTGAGCATATCCTGATTGGTCCGTACGGCGGCCTTGGTGCCAGATGTTTCCTGAACCACGGGTCCGGTTGGGACCAGTGAAACGGCTGGGCGCGGGCCCCTTCCGGCAGGAATCATCTTGCAGGCAAATCCGGTTGAATTCGGCAACCAGGTGATAGTTGAGCCCAGCAGTCCGTTCACTGGCTGTTCACTGAGTTTTCGGGCCTGTAAGGTCACCGCATCAGCATACCACAGCCAGAGTCCGCGGGGAGTGAGCTGCAGAAAGGTGAATCCGCGGCTGTCGGGAGCCCACGACACCTGCATGATTTTCAGCGGAACCGGCATACCGGCAAAACGCTTCTTTTCCAAGGTATTCAATGCCATCAGTTCGATATCGACCGAGTAGGAAGGACGGCTGCCGGCATTGATGGCCGGATCGATCCGAAGACCGGCCAGGCGGAGCATTTCGTCGGAGAAATCTTCAATCGTCGGATTTTCGGAGCGGGTTAAAAATAGGGCAAACCGGCCCGACGGATCGATTTGCACAGCCGGAGTTGCAGGGGCATCTACCACAGCAACAAGGTCTTTGGGTGGAATCTGGTACTTCAGGTCAATTTGTGCGGACATACAAAGCGGTATTGCAGAAAAAATAAGGGTAAGGAGTCGAAAAGTCTTCATAACTACGTAGGTTTTATCAGGTTATCAGGGATCAGACGGCAAATTATAAAAAACAATCGTAATCCGCTATCTTTGAACCTCAAAGAAAACAGGAATGGAATCCAAAAAAGCACTTATACAACAGGTCTGGGAAGATCGTACTTTACTCAGTCTGCCGGTTTACCGAAATGCCATTGAAACGGTTATTGAAGAGCTGGATAAGGGCCGTTTACGGGTGGCTGAACCCATTGGTGAAGGCTGGGTGGTTAACGAATGGATCAAGATGGCCGTGCTGCTCTATTTCCCGATCCGTAAAATGGAAACGATGACAGCAGGTCCACTGGAATTTCATGATAAAATACCGTTGAAGCATGACTTTGCCGGTCAGGGTGTACGGGTTGTTCCACAAGCGGTTGCCCGCTATGGCGCCTATCTGGCTCCCGGAGTTATCATGATGCCGTCATATGTAAACATCGGTGCTTATGTGGATGAAGGCACCATGGTTGATACCTGGGCAACCGTCGGATCGTGCGCCCAGATCGGAAAGAATGTTCATCTGAGCGGCGGAGTCGGGATTGGCGGAGTATTGGAACCTGTACAGGCAGCTCCGGTAATCATTGAAGATCATGCCTTTATCGGATCCAGATGCATAGTGGTTGAAGGAGCCAGAATCGGAAGGGAAGCGGTACTTGGTGCCGGCGTGGTCATTACCGGATCGTCAAAGGTACTGGATGTATCGGGCACAGAAGTTTTGGAATACCGGGGATATGTTCCCCCCAGGTCGGTTGTGATACCCGGAACCTACCCGAAGAAATTTCAGGCCGGAGAATATCAGGTTCCCTGTGCCCTGATTATCGGCCAGCGCAAGGCATCGACAGATCTGAAAACAACATTGAACGATGCATTGAGGGAATATAATATTTCATGATTAAAATCTCAGTTGTAATAATCTCCTACAATGAGGAGAAGGATATCGGAAGGTGTCTGGAATCGGTAGCAGACATTGCCGATGAGGTACTCGTTCTTGATTCATTGAGCACCGATGATACTGAAGTCATTTGCCGCGGCCACGGGGTACGTTTTGAGCAGCATGCTTTTGACGGGTATGTGGCCCAGAAGAACCGGGCGCTCAGGTTGGCTGTATATGATTATATTTTATCCCTGGATGCAGACGAGGCGTTATCAGAAGAAGCGAGAGAGGAGATCAAACGGATAAAAACCGACTGGAAGCATGACGGTTATATTTTTAACCGTAGAAACAGCTATTGCGGCCGGTGGATGCGTTTTACCACCTGGTATCCCGATCGGAAACTCCGCTTGTTTGACCGGCGAAAAGCCGGGTGGACCGGTTTGGATCCGCATGACTTTATCCAAATGACAGCCGGCAGTTCAGTGGTAAGGATGAAAGGTGATTTATTGCATTGGGCTATCCATACCAAGGAAGAGCAGTTGGCGAAAATGGAACAGTTTGCCAGAATTTCCGCAAAATTTTATTTTGATCAAAAGATCAGGCCCGGAATCGGGAGCGCCGTGCTGCACTCCGTATGGCGCTGGTTTCGTGAGTATTGCATCCATCTTGGCATACTGGATGGCAAAGCAGGATGGCAAGTTGCGAGATTTTCAGCACTTTACGTTTGGAGAAAATATTATTACCTTCGTCAACTCTATGGAAGTCAACGATAAAACAATCTGGGAACCTGAAGATCTGTTACGCGCGGTTGAAATTCTGAACCGTGGAGGAGTGATTCTATATCCGACGGATACGATCTGGGGAATAGGTTGCGATGCCACAAATGCATCTGCTGTAGAAAAAGTTTACCGCATCAAGGAGCGGCCTTCCGGAAAGAGCATGCTGATTCTGGTTTCCGATATTGAGATGGCCGAAATCTATACGGCTGATACGCCGGATCTAACGTGGGAAATCATGGAAGAAGCACTTAATCCCCTGACATTGATTTTTCCGCATGCCAGAAATCTCGCGGCAAACCTTCCTGCACCTGACGGATCCATTGGGATCCGTTTGCCGAAGGACCAGTTCTGCCAGGAGCTTATCCGCAAGTTTGGAAAACCTATCGTATCTTCATCAGCCAACCGAAGTAATGAAATGCCTCCGCAGCTTTTCATTGATATCAATCAGGACATTCAAAAATCGGTTGATTATATAGTTTCCTGGCGGCAGGACGACCTGCAGCCGGGTATCCCTTCAACAGTAGTCAGGCTAGGAGCGGATGGAGAGATGGAGATGATCAGGCCGTGAGGAACCAGGAGGTGAGGAAGTGAGGAAGTGAGGAAGTGAGGAGGTGAGGGAGTGAGGGGGTTAGAGATCGAGGAGGCCTTCGGGGATGCGTAGAATAAGTTTACGCTTGCGAAGGTCGGTTCCGACCACAAACTCCGGATTCAAGGGAAGCAAGGATTTCTTTTCATCAATTTCTATCTCAAGAAGCGGATTACCCGGAATATCTTCAAAACCAACCACTTTGCCGGTTTTTCCCGAAATCTCATCCACCAGATCAAAACCGGTGAGCGATTCAGTTTCTTCGCGGCCGGCCTCGAACCAGTCAGACCATAACCCTTCGAGATTGCAGGCGAGCCCGATAAGAACCGTAGCTTTTTCCTGTCTGTCAATCTGTTCCAGCCCAACAACCAGGTGATTCATATCTTTTTGAAATACTGACTCTTCTGTTATGCTAAAAGGAACCAGCCCCCCATCGATCCTGATAAACATCCATTCAGGAAAGTCCAGGATATCCCCTACGGGCCGGTTCATCCGGATAACGAGTTTACCATTTACGCCATGAACCTTCACAATCCTGCCGGCTTCGAAGGTTGTTGATTCGATCTGATCAGTTACTGAGGACAATTTGTTGAAATTTAGTCTGATAATTTTTCGATTCCATGCGAATATAATAAATGCCGGCAACAAGGCCCATCGACTTCAGATCCACAGGCTTGCCTGTTTCGCCAGCGGGCATGCGGGCAATCAACTTGCCGGCAGAATCCAGAATTATCCACTCTGCTTTTTCATGCCTGTCAAATGCGACCGGCGGAGCCTGTACCGGGCCAGTTGTAGGATTCGGGTATAGCCTGCCGGCTGCCTCATCCGTGGCTGCATCGGTGTCAGTGGACATGACTTGTCCGGGCAAAGAGTAAATTCTGGTTTCGACGGGATAGGGATACACTGAATAGTCAGTAACCCAAATCATCAGCTTTGATCCGGATGATCCGGTATTCTTAATGCCTGACCAGCTCCCTCCCGGAACATCCAGCAGAACCGAGCCGTTTTCATCAGCAATCCGGGTGGTATAAATGTAGTAGTAACTGGTAGCCGTTTGAACATACTGAGAATACACATAGAGTAATTCTATGCCGTCGTCAGAATCGAACAAGTTTTGTGTTACAAACTGAATATCATACAGATAACGATCATTCGGGACATTCAGTTTAATGGTTTTAAATAATGAATAATCCATATTATAGATGCGGCACTCTTGGGCGGGCACATCCATGAGGTAGAATTTTGCACCTTCTTGTTCGAGTTGGGTAATGGTTCCCGAATAGGGAAACGTTTTATCAAGAGCTATCTGAGCCCATGCCGGGGTCATGAGAAATCCTGACAATGCAATAATCAACAGCGCCGATCCTGCTTTTGGGAATGACAACTTATTTTTCATGGTCTTTTGAATTACCGGATCAATGCCAAACCTTCGAGAGCGGAGGCATCATCCGGACTATAAAGCAACACTTTTTGGAATAAAGCTTTGGCTTCCAGTGACTTGCCAAGTTTAAAGCGAGTCCAGGCCAGCATGATCAGGGAATCATAATCGAAAGGGTACAGGTTGGCTACTTTGGAGAACAGTTTATCAGCCCGGGTATAATCTTCCTTGCCGTAAGCCAGTAATCCGTACCGGTAATTGGCAATCGAATTATTGGGATCGATGGTAAGTATCTCCTCATAAATTGCGTTAACGAGAGTCCAGTTTCCCATAGATGAGAGGGGAAAAACCAATCCGAGCCTGGCTTCGATCCCGTAAGGCCTTAAGTTGATTGCTTTACGATAGAATGCTTCAGACTCCTTGAATTCGCCTGATTTAAAATCCAGCCAGCCGAGCCGGAGGTTCAATTCATAGGATGAATCATCATAAACCGATTTCAGAGCATTCACAGCAGCTTTATAGTCACCGGCATTCTCCTGCTGATAACTGGTGCGGAAGGCAGCTCTTTGCTTATCGAAATTCTGTGCACCGGCTTGATAAAAGATCCCGGTGAGCACAAGGAAAAAGAGTGTTTTTCTCATTAGAATCGCCATGTTAAGCCTCCTATTATACTGTGAACGGGATAATCTTTTTGAAAGTCCCGAATATATTCAGAATTATCGTAGAACTGCCAGGTAGCTGACCGGAGGGTATACTGGTACCGGAGTGAAAGATCGAGATGAGGCATGATTCGGTACATTAAAAGATTAATTCCCAAACGTTTACGGATCACATCGAAATTATTGAAAACCACATACGCGTTTTGTTCGGAAAAATTCCGGATGCTGCCGTGATAATAATCCCCTTCGATCCAGAATGTCCGGGTAATCTTCCGTCCCGCAGTAGCGCGGGCGATGAACCGGCTGCTATCGGACAACCACGTTCCTGCCAGGCGGAGATAAGTATTTACGTTACCGGCAGGATAAATGGTAATATCAGCCTGAGCCTGTTGCACCCATTGGTTCTTGAACCGGTTGACATCAGCACCGAGCCCAACCGTAACATAAGGGAACCGCTTCACTAACGAAGCATTCAGGGCCAGATCCCGATATTCCAATCCTTCCAGAACATAGCTGCCGCCGGCATCGCCGGTTACCCAGTGATACAACGGAATAACATACGTCATCATTTGACCGGAGAGAGAAATGTGAAACCCTTTGCCCAGGTAATAGCTTCCCGACAGGTAAACAGCTTTCTGATCATATGGAACGTCGAAAACCAATGCAGCCTGATTTTGAATTATGAATTGCTGCACTGCCTTGAAGCTGAGAATGTTGGTTGCAATGGTGCCGGAAAAGCGTTTTCCCGACTCCAGGTTCAAGCCGGCACCAACATACCAGTACCCGGAAATCAAATACAGATGGGCGAGTTCAGCAGACGGTTTGAAAGCCTTGAGGTCGGCTGCTTTAGAATTAAGCATATAACCGGGTTCGATGAAAGCACTGGTAATCAAGCGATGAGCCGGTATTCCCAATCGTT
This sequence comes from uncultured Bacteroidota bacterium, assembly GCA_942493265.1. Taxonomy (GTDB): domain Bacteria; phylum Bacteroidota; class Bacteroidia; order Bacteroidales; family UBA12481; genus UBA12481. The sequence goes on along the minus strand of OW818688.1, from coordinate 2,458,483 downwards.
TTTTAAAAGCCGGGGAGTAGGTAGAGGCTAACAGCCGTGCTTCGGCCAGATCGCCGGAATAGAGCAATCCAGCGTAAAGGTACTCCAGGGCATAAGGATCATTTTCATTAAATCCCAATGCATTACGAAAATGCGGGATGGCCTTTAACGGGTGGTTCAGGTTGAGTTCAGCCACCCCGGCGCGCATTCTAAGGTAATAATAATCGTAACCGGAGTTAAAGCCTTTGTGCGTATAATTCAGAACATCTTTCCAGTCCTCAGCCAGATATGCTTTATAGGAAAGGCTGTCGACTCCGGCAAACGTCAGATTCTCCTGAGCCTGGCTGAACCAGGGAAAAAGAGCAAGGATCAACAGCGACAATCCGTATGATTTTTGGGCTTTCATCAGGCTAACGGTTTAATGTTGACAGCTCCAGGGCAGTGACTTCAGAACTTTTGATCAGAATGGTTCCATCGCGACGGATGCTGATCTCAAAAAATCCCGTATCGGTACACTTCCCGAAAACCCGTCTTTCGATACGTGAATTCAGGGTATAAACCGATGGATCCAGCATATCGTCAGCCTCCGAGAAGTTAAGAAAAAATTCTGACTGCAAAAAGATATAAAATGGAGCAATCCAATCCTGCAGCCACCGAAGCCATTTACTGGTTCCAATGGTGAGAGGCAGCTGGTCGGTAATCACAACCTGCCTGTCGAACACCAGCGGTATGCGGAAGCATGCCTGAAAAAACAGGAATAATTGATTTTTACGGGATCCTTCGTAATGGGTAAAATAGAAAAGCTGCCCGTCATTCACAAACCAGGCCGTTGCATTCCCCTTACGATCATGTATATATGAATTGTTATAGTAATCGGTGTGGATTTCCCATTCTGATTCAGCCTGGGGTTGTCCGGTTCCAGCGACTGTGCTTGCCAGGATTTTTTGTCCGGGGATAAAATGCAGGGCTCTTTTCATCATCCGGTCAGGAACCAGATTTGCGACCAGATCATTTTCGGCCGGGCAATCATAGGATCTCAGCAGGAGTTTGTCATTTTTATCAGACAGATAATATCCGAAAGGGTAATCGATTGTAGCGGAATTAATATTCGGTTCGGCCTGAAACTGAAAATGGAGATGGGGTTCAGGCGAACGGCCGGAGTTCCCCACCTGGGCCAGCTCTGTACTGGTCACAACATAATCACCTGGCTTTACCCGTATGGTGCCGGATTTAAGGTGTGAATATTTGGTGTAAAGTCCGGGGGCATGCCGCACGATAACGGTATTCCCCCAATTCTGCTGTGTATTGGCATCACCCGGGGGGTTATCCGGTATACCGTCAACAACCGAATCAACCAAACCCTCGGCCGCGGAATAAACCGGTTTTCCATAGCACTGGTAATCCGGCAACCGGGATCCATCACCAATATAAGATTGACCATCTGATCCTTCCTTAAGAAAATCCCAGGCATAGCGCCAATCGGACTGGTGCGTATAACGGCCGTTATGACCCTGGCTAACCTTCCATTTTCCGAGGAAGGGCAGTCGGAATAAAATTCCCGCCTTCCGGCTCAGGCGATTGCAGTAATTCGACCAGGCATACAGGTTTTTCTCCGGAGAATTATGCTGAATCACCACCGGATGGAGTCCGGACGGACGGTTTTGCCTTTGCTGCAGCCCATACAGAAACAGCGGCACCAGCATATTGAACGGGAGTGCGTATATCGACAAACGGGTTACGGACAGCAATTCTTCCATGCTGACAGCCAGCAGGGTTACAACAGGTATCAGCACGATGGCCCATAGAAAGGTATATATCGAAGGGATCAGGAAAAAGCCCCCGACGGCAATGGCTGTAAGGATATAATTAAATCCGATGTAGCTATAATCCAATGTATTAATATCCAAGCCAATAACCGAATAGAACAGATAGGCTGAAAAGAAACCGGTAAGAGACAGAAGAAAGGCGATGCGGGAATAGATTATGAGACCCAAGGCCACAGCGAGTCCGGCGATGAGGTTATATTGAAAAAATACCGCTCCCAGTGAGATCAGGTATGTTTTCAGAGCCTGCGGAATCATCAGGTTGTTCAGCCAGGTCACTCCGTTAACGAGTGGAATTCCACCCATTTCATAGAGCCGGTTCCATTCGAAGAGTGACTGATCGCCAACTTCAATGGAAGTGAATTTCCTTACTGCCAGCATAACAATCCAGAGTCCGGTCACAAAGGGCCAGCTGAGGAAAGGCAGGCCGGATTTAAGCAGAGCGCTGCGAAATCCCACCGTAAGGAAAAAGGTTAAAATTGAAGCCAGGATGATGATCAGGATGAGTGACCAGCCCGGTTCAAAAAATAGTCCGAGCGGCAAGGTAACCAATAGGGTATTATAACTGAATATACCCTTGGATATCAATATTTTATCAAAATTCAGCCAATTAGCCAGCAAAAGGGATATGCATACACCCGCCATCCCTGCGATACCTGAAGCAGGTACCAGAAAAGTGACCAGGAGGATCAGGACAGCAAAAGCCGGATGATCTGAGAAAAAAACCTGGGAATAGGAATTCAGGAATCCTTCGCCGGCAAATCGGAAGTTCCTGAATAACCGGTTGGGCGATATGTTTCCGAAAATCTTCAAGTTGAGAGATAATCAGGAGTTAACTCATTTTGAATCAGTGAATCAAGTGTTTCAGCTTTTCGAATAAGGTGCGGCCTGCCATCGATACCAATCAGCACCACATTGGGCCTGTAGGTAATAAACTGCATCCACTGGGTCATATTATACGCCCCCACCCGGGGCACCACTACCTGGTCACCTTGGATGAGGAGAGGCAGCTGCATCTGGTCGCGAAGCATATCGATATTCATGCAAAGCGGGCCATATACGACAGCATCCTCGGTGGTGGCGGTCATTTCCTGTGCCGGATGAATGGCATGGTCGTACCAGAAGGAAGTAAAGAGGAGGTTGACGCCGAAATCAAAAATCAATGCTTTTCGTCCATCATTCAGACGTTTGGTTGCTAAAACTGTACCGGCAAGATATCCGGCATCGTCAATCAGTGCCCGGCCTGTTTCCAGGATGAGCATCGGGAGATTTTCCGGATTGAATCCGGCGCGATTGAGGGCTCCGGTGATAGCTTCGGCATACTGGTCGAAACCGGGAGTGGTATCGGCAGCGCTGTGATAGGCTCCCTTGAGGTTGTTCATTGAAGCAAATCCACCACCCATATCGATATAAAGAATTCGTTGATTGAATTGACGTTCAATGACCAGGGCCAGTGCAGCCAATTTTTCCGTGGCTATACGGTAAGCGCTTGTTGAGATGACGTAAGTACCGATATGGGTGTGCAATCCAACAAGTTCAAGTTTTCCGCTGCTAACAATTTTCCGGATAGCTTCCAGAGCTTCGCCATTCTCATAATTAAATCCGAAGCGGTCCCATTTAGGGAATATCCCGGTTTCCATATTGATCCGGATGGCAACCCTGGGCTTCACATTTGTGGTATCAGCCAGTCGGATAAGGGAATAGAGTTCATCAAAATGATCGATATGAATATAGGAACGATTGTTTATAGCGTTGATCAGGTCCTCATCGCTCTTATCCGGTCCGTTAAATATGATTTGACGCCCTCCCACACCGTTGCGTATTGCCTTTTCGTATTCAAAACCCGATACCACCTCAGCCCAGGCGCCCTCCTGATGAAATATCCTGCAAACAGAATCGAGGTAATTGGTTTTATATGACCATCCGAACTGAACACGCGGGTATCGGGATTGAAATGCATCAACGGCTTTACGATAGGTTTCGCGGATTGTTTTTTCAGAAATGACAAATACCGGTGAGCCGTAATCCCGGATCAGGCTGTTGACGGAAATCCTGTCGATATAGGTTATGGGTTCATTACTGCCTGACAGGCCAATTTTTCCGGGCATGCCGGTTTGCATCCGTTTAATTACAGGGGGCTCGAAGAATTTCTTGTCCATGGATTATTTTTCTCCTTTGATAGCAAAAGACTGATGGGTTTCGGCATCGATGATCATGTCGTACGAATACCTGATAAACATTTTCCCGACTTCAAAACTTGTAAATGGTTTCGGTTCCCGGCCTACTGCGAGCTGAACAAGCGCTTCAGGGAGGTTTTGTCCGGCACCCACTGCAAGATAAACCCAGGCAGGAATCCGGGGATTTATTTCAACCAGATAATATTTCTGATCCGCTGTACGGATCATTTCGAGTTCCATACCTCCACGCCATGAAGTTTCGGCAATAATAGACGAGGTAATCGCGAGGAGGTATTTATCTGCGATGGTGATACCGCTCCAGGCTTTTCCCTTATCGGTAATAAACATTTTCCGCATGGGAACGGCGCCGATTGTATTCCCCTTTCCATCGCCAAGTGCGACAACATTAACTTCCGTTCCTTTTATAAATTGCTGGATAACAACCGGAAGGCCCCAATGTGCGCTTATCTTCCAGAAAGCTGCAACGGCTTGCTCCACATTATTGGCCAGAATGGCATCATAGAATTTCCCCTTGATCATCCAGGGACCGGGAATTTCGCGGCACAGGGCAGGAATCTCCATAGCGGAACTAACCGGTTGGCTCAGGGGCACCAGGACATTATACTTTTTTCCGAATTCAGGCAGGTTGGATTTCAAGCGCTCCTCATACTGCGCAATTGTAGGGAGAAAAGTATGGATACCCATGGATATCAGTTCAGCAGACGACCGGATCAGGGGCAGCAGTTCAGAATCAAAATTCGGGATAAGAACATCAATATGATCCTGTTGATGAATAGCTGCCAGTCGGGCCAGAACGGGTTCCATTCCCTGTGAAGGGTAAGGGATAAGGTAAACTTTATCGGCGACCCCGTCCATGTACACGCCTGGCTCCAGGTTTTCATAGGCGATCCCAAGAATTCTGGGTTCAAAAACGGTTGACTCGCGGAGGCTGCGGATCACTGGGACACCGGGACCCGGGTTATCTGTATTATTAAGGCCGCTGACGGCAATGGTCAATTTTTCACGCATCATTTTCCAATAGCTGGCATGATTTCAGAACAGATAGAAAATCCAGGAAATACCGGTCAAATTCTGCTGGGGTTAATTGGTAATCCTTGCTCATGATTTCAAAAATCCTGTTTTCATCAGCACCTTCGACCATTAACTTCAGTATGATCAGGCCGGTTGGATTCAGGGTATAAGACTCGCCTGTTGACGGATCAAAAACCATTCCCTGGTCACTGATCCGCAGCCCTGATTTTATTCGGGTTGTCATAAGGTATAACTATTTCAGTTAATAAGACAATGGCAAGTTACGAAAGTTCAAAACGTTATCAAACCCTGCAAAAGATCAAAAAAAAACTGCCCGGTTAGCCGGGCAGTTTTAAATTCGTTGACGGATGATCCGGGTGTTATTCTTCTGCCGGGGCTTCTTCAGCCGGTGCCGAGAGAGTTACCTGAATCGGTTCCTCTTCAGCCTGAGCTTTGGCAACTTCCTTAGCATTTTTCTTTGCTAAAGCGGCTGCGCGTGCCTCTTTAATCTTGGTTTCGGCAGCAAAACGGCTTTTGGCATCGTCTCGCTTGGCAGCATCCATTTTACTGGATACGCTTTTCAGTTTCTGTTCGTTTGCAGCGACCCATTCCTGAAATTTCTGTTCAACCTGCTCTTCGGTGATAGCACCTTTTTTTACGCCCTTCAGCAGGTGGTTCTTATACAGAACACCTTTCTGAAGCAACAAAGAACGTACGGTATCAGTCGGCAGCGCACCTTTTTGCAACCATGATAATGCCTTGTCAAAGTCAATTTCAATGGTAGCAGGATTCGTGACAGGATTGTAGTTACCAATCCTTTCAATGAACTTACCATCCCGTGGTGCCCTGCTATCCGCAACTACGATGAAGTAGTACGGACGGGATTTTTTCCCGTGTCTGGCTAATCTGATTTTTGCTGGCATGCTTACTGATAATTAGATCTTTAAAATTTTTGTGGCGCAAAGATACCATTAATATCCTGTTCTCCAAAAGTATTTAACTTTTAAAAGAGTTTTAAACATAGCCATCAGGAGGGCCAATACTGGCTAATTTTGCGACCAATGAGCGCTTTTGTACATCTTCATCTCCACACCCAATACTCAATCCTTGACGGGGCAACGCCTATTGAGGGTTTGATGGACCGGGCCATATCGCTGGGCATGCCGGCGGTTGCCATTACCGACCATGGCAACATGTTCGGTGCCAAGCACTTTTTCGATATTGCCCGAAAGAAAAAGATCAAGCCTATCCTGGGATGTGAGGTATATCTGGCGCCCAAGGGCCGTAAAGACAAATCCGATATCGAGGACCGGAGCCGGTTCCACCTGGTTTTGCTGGCCAAAAATCTAAATGGATACCATAACCTGATCAAGATGGTATCGATGGCCTATCTCGAGGGATTTTACTATAAACCCCGGATCGACTGGGAGCTTTTGCACCTGTACCATGAAGACCTGATCGCCTGCACTTCCTGTTTGGCGGGTGAACTTCCCCGGGCAGCCCGTAACAGTGAATCGGCTGCCGAGGACATTCTGCTCCGTTACAAAAACCTGTTTGGGGAAGACTTTTACATTGAGCTTCAGGACCACGGACATCCCGAACAAAAGCAGGTAAATCCGATATTGATTAAGCTGGCCCGCAAGCACGGGGTAGATTTGATTGCGACCAACGATGTGCATTACCTTAATGAGAAAGACGCTGAGGCTCAGGACATTCTACTTTGCTTAAGTACCGGGAAGGACATCAATGATACCAGCCGGATGAAATTCATCGGGCAGGAGTTCTTCAAGACTGAAGAAGAGATGAGCCGGCTTTTTCCGGAAGCACCTGAATCTATCACGAACACGCTCAAGGTTGCTGAGAAAATTGAAAATTACGAACTCGACCGGAAGGTTCTGCTTCCCGAATTCACACTTCCCGAATCCTTCAGCAATCAGGACGAGTACCTGAACCATCTGGCATTTGAAGGGGCAAAAAAGCGTTATCCGGAAGTTACGGATGCCATCCGTGAGCGGATTGATTTTGAATTGTGTGTTATTGCCAAGATGGGGTTTGCCGGATATTTCCTCATTGTGCAGGACTTCATCAGTGCCGCCCGTGACCGAAAGGTTTCGGTTGGTCCCGGACGGGGATCGGCTGCAGGATCAGCAGTTGCCTACTGCATAGGAATTACGAATATAGATCCGATAAAATACAAGCTCCTTTTTGAACGGTTCCTGAATCCCGATCGAATATCCATGCCGGATATCGACATCGACTTTGATGATGACGGCCGTGAGGAGGTAATGAAATATGTACTCGAAAAATACGGCAGAGAACGTGTAGCTCAAGTAATTACATTCGGTTCGATGGGCGCAAAGATGGCTATCCGGGATGTTGCCCGGGTGATCAACCTTCCGTTGCCCGAGGCAAACCGCCTGTCGAAACTCATACCTGACGGCCCGGATGTGACGCTGGAATCTGCCTATAAAGATGTACCTGAACTGAAGGCTGAAATGGCCAGCAATGATCCTTTGGTGAGAAAGACGCTTGAAATGGCCAAAATTCTGGAGGGTTCCATCCGTCAGACGGGGATTCATGCCTGCGGGGTGATTATCGGGCGCGATCCGCTGATTGAGCATATCCCGATGGCCATCTCCAAGGAATCTGATTTGATGATCACTCAGTATGATGGTCATTATCTCGAAAATGTGGGGATGCTCAAGATGGACTTCCTGGGATTAAAAACCCTGTCGATCATCAAGGATGCCCTGGAAAACATCAGGCTGTCGAGGGGAATCGATCTGGATATGGAGACTATATCCTATGAAGATCCCAAAACATTCGAGCTTTATCAGAAGGGCGAAACGGTTGGAACCTTCCAGTTTGAATCTCCGGGAATGCGTGCATACCTGAAGGATCTGAAGCCCACCACGCTGGAAGATCTAATCGCGATGAACGCATTGTACCGGCCGGGTCCGATGGAGTTCATCAATGTGTTCATTAAAAGAAAGATGGGTCTGGAACCGGTGGAATACCCGCATCCCTGGCTTGAAGAGGTACTGAAGGACACATTCGGGATTATGGTCTACCAAGAGCAGATCATGCAGACGGCCCAGATTATCGGCGGATTCTCACTTGCCAAAGCTGACTTGCTGCGACGGGCGATGGGGAAGAAGAAGATGGATGTGATGGAGCAGGAGAAGGCCGGTTTTATTGCAGGTGCCGAAAAACGGGGCGTTGACCGGACCAAGGCAGTTGAGATTTTCGACATCATGATGGAATTCGCCAATTACGGATTTAACCGGTCGCACTCCGCCGGTTATGCTGTAGTTGCCTTTCAAACAGCCTATATCAAAGCGCACTATCCTGCCGAATATATGGCAGCGGTATTGAGCCGGAACCTTAACGACATAAAGAAAATCACCTTCATCATGGATGAGTGCCGGAGAATGGGCATGCAGGTACTTGGTCCGGATGTGAATGAAAGCTATTTGAAATTTACCGTGAACAAGCAGGGGAACATCCGTTTCGGACTGGCAGCGGTAAAAGGAATCGGAGCCGGAATTGTTGAGGCACTGGTTCAGGAACGTAACAACCACGGGTCATTCAAGGATATATACGACATGGTTGAGCGGGTGAGCCTGAAAACGCTCAATAAAAAAGTGGTGGAAGCGATGGTTGTTAGCGGTGCATTGGATAATCTATCGAAATACCAGCGTTTCCAGTTCTTTTCGGAAGATGAAAAAGGGCAGAATTTCATTGAGCAGCTGCTCCGTTATGGCATGAAGGTACAGGATGAAAATGCAGGGAGTCAGATCAGTCTGTTCGGCGGTCTTTCGGAAATCAAGCCTTCGAGGCCGGAGCCACGGCCATCTGAACCCTGGAGCACCCTCCAGCAGCTGAATCTTGAAAAAGAGCATGTTGGGATTTATCTTTCGGCACATCCGCTGGATGAATACCGGTTGGTGATAGATCATTTTACCAATTCGAATTTCGCTGATCTGCAGGAAATTGCATCACTAAAAGGAAAAGACCTCAAGGTTGCGGGTATTGTAACATCGGTGGAACACCGGATAACTAAAAACGGAAAGCCATTTGGAAGGATGTCGATGGAAGATTTTTCCGATACGCATACGTTTACGTTCTTCTCGCCCGATTACCTCACCTTTAAAAATTATATGCAGCCCGGTTATGCCGTGATGCTCACCGGCAAAGTGGAGCCTCACCGGTTTAATGAAGGAGAATTCGATTTTAAGGTAAGGGAGATGAACCTGCTGGTTGATGTGGGTGAAAAACTGATTAAATCGGTCACACTGAATATTTCCCTGGATTCGATCAGCAAGACCCTGGTGAATGATATTCTGGGCATGGTTCAGAAACATAAAGGTAAAACCGCATTGAAATTCAAGGTATATGACACAGTACAAAAAGTCAGCGTTGATTTGTTCAGTCGCAGTTTCAAGGTTGAACTCAACAAGGATTTCCTTCTGTTCCTGAATAATCGTTCCGAAATTGACTTTAAGGTCGAATAATTCTGAAGTAAAGAGCGAATTCTGTATTTTTGCACCAAACTATTTGAATTGAATTTTAAAAATTATAGCCATGACCATTGAAATAACAGATACTAATTTTCAGGAAGTTGTGATAGAGGCTGGTAAACCGGCCGTTATTGATTTCTGGGCTGAGTGGTGCGGACCGTGCCGTATGCTGACACCCATCATCAAGGAATTATCGACCGAATTCGAAGGCCGTGTGGTTGTCGGGAAAGTTGACGTTGACAGCAACCCGGGAATTTCCGCCAAGTATGGTATCCGCAACATCCCTACCCTGCTGTTTTTTAAAGATGGTCAGGTAGTGGACAAACAGGTTGGAGTAGTCCCCAAAGGTGCTCTGGTTAATAAAATCGATGCCCTCCTGAAATAGGGGTACGACCGCAGCTACGAAAAATCTTACCGAGATAGAGGAATGGGGAAATCTTTATCAGATTGACCTTATTGCACGACAGGTGGTGGAAGGCTTCATCACAGGACTGCATCGTAGCCCCTATCATGGGTTCAGTGTAGAATTTGCTGAACACCGGCACTACAATCCAGGGGAATCCACACGGCATATCGACTGGAAGCTTTATGGCCGGACCGATAAGCTTTTCGTAAAACGCTACGAAGAGGAAACCAACCTGCGGGCACAATTCATCATCGACACTTCCTCGTCGATGCTATTTCCGAATCCCGAGCGCAAGACCTTGAGCAAGCTATTTTTCTCGATATATACTGCGGCGGCTATGATGAGGTTGCTGCGCAAGCAGCGCGACGCAGTTGGTCTTACGCTCTTTTCTTCTGAAATTGAACTGACTACCCCTTCAAAGGTGAGTGAAGTTCATAACCAGAACCTCTTTGCCGAAATGACCCGTTTACTGGAACGCGCCGGCCCCGGTCAGATCAAACAGAACCTCAACCGGTCAACGAATGCTGCCGTTACCATGCATCAGCTGGCTGAAATGTATCCGAAGCGAAGCCTGGTGATCCTTTTTACCGACATGCTGGATGAATCCGATCCTGAGGAATTGTTCTCAGCGTTGAGGCATTTTCGCTATAATAAGCATGAAGTGATCCTATTCCATGTCAAGGACCACAAACTCGAGGAAGCATTCGACTTTTCGAACCGGCCGCATCGCTTTGTGGACATGGAAACCGGTCAGGCCATCAGGGTAAATCCCGCAGAGATCAGAACTCAGTACCGCGAAAAAATCAGCCGGTATTTTTCAGATATAAAACTGCGCTGCGGGCAATTCGACATTGATTTTGTAGAGGCCGATATCCGTCAGGATTTCAGGGAGGTGCTGCTTCCCCTGCTGATCAGGCGCCAAAAGCTATTCTGATATTACAGCAGCGGACTGAACATCCGTGCCACAGATTCCTGCATTTTTTCGAACATCTTCCGCTGTTCCCAGGGTTCCAGGAATATCTCATTAGAGTTTAGGATATCATCCTCAAAATCCTGTTTCAGCTCCCGGGTAACATCTTCATTGTATATGAGGGCATTTGCCTCAAAATCCTGATTAAAACTCCTGATATCCATATTGGCGGTGCCTACCGATGAAAATACATCATCGACCATCATTAACTTACTGTGAGTAAACCCCTTATGGTAAAAATAAACATGAACCCCAGCTTCGAGCAGCTCCTTCACATACGACCGGCTGCTACGCCCCACCATCCAGGAATCGTTCCTTTCGGGCAGGAGCAGTTTGACATCCACCCCGCTTAGAGCTACCGTTTTAAGGGCAGTAAGAATACTCTGGTTAGGTAAAAAATAGGGAGTGGAGATATAAACGTACCGGGTAGCGGTTGCGATTGCAGCAAAATAAGCCTGCATGATACTTTCCCAATCCGAGTCCGGTCCGCTGGCAACGATCTGCACCAGCTTTTGTTCGGTAATTGTGTTTTCAGGGAAGTAGCCCAGGTCATAATCAGAGGTTTCATTCGCATAATTCCAGTCGAGGAGAAAAATTGCCTGCAGGCTTCTCACGGATTCGCCTTCCAGCCTTAAATGCGTATCCCTCCAGCGGGTATTTTTTCCGAGTCCGCGCAGGTAGCGGTCTGCAATGTTGATCCCTCCCACAAATCCCACCCGGCCATCGATTACGATAATCTTGCGGTGGAGCCTGAAATTCAACTTATTTGCAAAAGCATACGTTTTGACCGGCATAAAATTCATCACCTTAACACCGGAAGAAGTCAGTTCCCTGATATACCTCCTTGACAGGGACCAGCTACCGAGATCATCATATAACACTTTTACATCACAGCCTGCCAAAGCTTTACGCATCAGAATCTCCTTAATGCGGTTACCGACCTGATCATCCTCAATAATATAGAACTCCAGATGAATATGATTCCGTGCACTCTCCAGCTCATAAATGATGGATCCGAAAGTCTGACGGCCATTATTGAGTACCCGGATATTATTGTATTCCGTGATCAGAGCTTTGGAATTATTAAGCAGGAGTTTCATCAGATGCCGTTTGGGAACGAGCCGCTGATCGCGGATAAATATCTTTTTATTCAGTCGGATCATCTGATCCTGGATGAGTCGGTCGAGCGACATTTTATCCGACATCTCCTTCATAATGATCATTTTGCGCTTTTTGGGATTGACCCCGAAATAGATGTACAGAATAATTCCGAAGAATGGGATCAGGAAAAGTATGAGTATCCACGAGAGCGTTTTGATCGGGTCCTGATTTTCCATGATGATAACCACCACCATCACAAGAATGGTGAGGAGGAGCACCACATCCAGGATCAGCCAAAAAAGGCCCTGGTGGCTAAAATTATTGAAGATGCTGGCAATCATGAAGGATATGAAGATGAATGGAAAAATACGAAGTTTTTTTAATATGCCAATTACACAATTTGCTAAGTGGTTAATGTGCCAAAAGATAAATGTGCCAATTTGTTAATGTGCCAATTTGCTAATTAAAGAATGCACCAATTTTTGAGATTTGGGATTTTTAAAGCCTACCTTCACTAACATTAAACCTTATGTTGATATGGAAACTATCTTTCTGATAATCATTATCATACTACTTCTGACTGTAATCGTGATGCAAATTGCCTTCCGTACTCCAAAAGTTGACGACCCGAGTGAGAAGTTGCTGGCCGGGTTCGAGAAATCAGGGGCGCGGGTGGAAGGTGCGGTTAAAGAAGAGGTAAAATCCAACCGTCTGGAATTAAATAATACGCTGACCACCTTTCAGCAATCATTCCTGGAAACGCTGAACGGAATATCCAAAAACCAGTCGGAGCAGCTCAGGGGGCTGGTCGAAACCACGCAGCAATCCCTGTTTAACCTGAATAAAACCATTGGAGAACAAATGGTTGCGCTAACCGGTAAAACAGTGGAAAATAATAAGGTGAACCGGGAAGAGCTTACTAAAAACCTCAAGGAGTTTTCGGAAAGGATGGTTTTGGAGCTGGATAAGATTAGCAGCAAAGTTGAGCTCAAACTGGGCGAGCTGAATGCCAGTACAGAGAAAAAGCTTGAGCAGATGCGGGAAACCGTGGATGAAAAACTGCAGAAAACGCTGAATGAAAGGCTTGGACAATCATTTGAGGTGGTGAGCAGGCAGTTGGAAAATGTTCAGAAAGGGCTGGGAGAAATGCAGACGCTGGCTCAGGATGTTGGCGGATTGAAGAAGGTGCTCAGCAATGTTAAAATGCGGGGCGGACTGGGTGAAGTGAGGCTTGAGATCCTTCTGGAACAGATTTTGGCACCTGAACAGTATGAAGCAAATGTTAAAACGAAGAAGGGCTCGGCGGATATGGTAGAATTTGCCCTGAAGATGCCGGGAAAGGAAGACGATGGAAGTGTGGTGTATTTGCCTATTGATGCGAAGTTTCCTCAGGAGGACTATATACAGCTTACTGAAGCCTATGAGTCGGCCCATCCGGAGGCCATTGAAGCGGCTTCAAAAAAACTGGAGATTACGATAAAGAAAATGGCTAAGGACATTAAGGACAAATATATAGACCCACCCAATACTACTGAATTCGGCATTATGTTCCTTCCATTTGAAGGGGTATATGCTGAAGTGATCCGCCGGGCATCCCTGATGGAAACCCTGCAGCGGGATTTCCGCATCATGGTAACCGGTCCAACCACCCTCGCCGCCATTCTCAACAGTTTGCAGATGGGCTTTAAAACACTGGCGATCCAGAAAAGGAGCAGTGAAGTCTGGAGGATACTTGGGGCGGTTAAAACTGAATTCGATAACTTTGGAAAGCTATTGGATAAAACTCAGAAAAACCTGCATACGGCTACCTCGCAGCTCGATGAACTGGTTGGGAAGCGTACAAGGGCGATCCAGAGAAGCTTAAAAAATGTAGAGACGTTGCCGGCAGGGGAAGCAGCTGTTTTATTGCCGGAGATTGGTGGGGTGGATGGTGAGGAGGAGGAGGGGTAAGAAATAAAGGGCCCCTCGTTAGAGGAAAGCGGTCCCCGCCTTCGCCGGGATGACACTTCTCCGAGGGGAGACCAGTGCCAGCACTCATAGGCCCCGGAGTAGCGTGACACGGTCCCCGCCTTCGCGGGGATGACACTTCTCCGGGGTGAATTAGAGGTAGGGAGGGCAATCCCCGCCTTCGCGGGGATGACAGAAAAGGGGGTGGTGGAAGATTACAAAATTACAGGTACGACAATAAATATTTAATATGCTGAATATCAATTCGATTGCAGAGAGGTTTATCCGGTATGCCCGGATTCATACACAATCCGACACTAAATCATCGACCTGTCCGAGCAGCGCCGGTCAGATGGATCTTGCCAGGGTACTTCTGGCAGACCTTATCGAAATCGGATGTACTGAGGTTTCCCTCGACAGGAACGGCTATATTATGGCTACCCTGCCATCAAATATCACGAAAGAAATTCCGGTAATCGGTTTTATCGCCCATATGGATACCAGTCCGGATTACTCGGCAAAGGATGTTAATCCTCAGATAATCAAAAACTATAATGGCGCTGACATCCTGCTGGATACTGAAGGATCGGTCAAACTGAGTCCGGATGACTTTCCGGAGCTGGCAAACTACACCGGCCAGGACCTGATTGTCACGGATGGAACCACGCTTCTGGGGGCTGACGACAAGGCGGGAATTACAGAGATCATTGAGGCCATTGATCATCTGTACAGGCATCCGGAGATCCCGCATGGCAGGATCAGGATCGGGTTTACGCCGGATGAAGAAATCGGTCGTGGAGCCGACCTTTTTGATGTTAAAAAATTCAACGCTGATTTTGCCTATACGGTTGACGGGGGTCCGATCGGCGAGCTGGAATATGAAAATTTCAATGCATCGGCGGCGATCATAAATATTCAGGGCAGGAATGTACATCCGGGAACAGCAAAGGGAAAGATGGTCAATGCGTTACAGGTAGCAGTCGACCTTCATTCAATGCTGCCGGTAAATGAAAGGCCTGAAAAAACGGAAGGGTATGATGGGTTTTTCCATCTGACCCGTATGGAAGGCACAGTTGAAAAATCAAGGATGGACTACATTATCCGGGATCATGATTTTGCCCGATTTACCGAACGGAAAAACCTTCTCGCGGAAATTGCTCTTGAGATGAACAAAAAATACCCGGCCGGCACGGTAAAAGTTACCTCACGTGATCAGTATTTCAACATGAAAGAGAAAATCATGCCGGTTTACCACATCGTAGATCTGGCTGCACAGGCAATGAAAGAAGCAGGGGTGGAACCCCTTATCATTCCGATACGCGGCGGCACTGACGGATCAAAACTCTCCTACATGGGACTGCCAACCCCAAACCTTTTCACAGGCGGTCATAATTATCACGGCAGGTTTGAATTCATCCCCCTGCAATCGATGACAAAGGCTGTTGAGGTAATTATAAATATCGCCCGGATTCATGCATCGTGATTCCCTGAACAAAAGGGGTCTGAATTTGTTCGAAACACACACAACCAAAATTGAAATGCTAAAGGAATTTGATGCGATAAAAAAGAAGACTTTCCGGATCATGGATGATGAGGGCAAGATCATTTCCGAAAAATACATGCCCGAAATCGATAATGATCAACTGGTTAAGGCTTATCGCGATATGCTTTTCGCCCGCACGGCTGATCACATGACGGTGAGCTACCAGCGGCAGGGAAGAATTTTCACTTATCCGCCCAACTACGGTCAGGAAGCCATTCATGGGGCAACGGCCCAGGTGATGCGCCATAACGACTGGCTGGTTCCGGCTTTCCGTGAGATGGGAGCTTACCTTGCCAAAGGGGCCACGTTGAAAGATATCTTCCTCTATTATATGGGCTACGAGGTCGGTAATACCTGGCCCGGAGCCAATCACATGATGCCGATTTCCGTGCCGATAGCCTCACAGCTGGTTCATGCAGCCGGTATCGGGTATGCTGTCAAATACAAAAAACTGGACGAGGTGGTTTTCGCCTTTGTTGGTGACGGGGGTACTTCAGAAGGGGATTTTCATGAAGCCCTGAACTTTGCCGCCGTTTGGAAAGTTCCGGTGATTTTTATTGTCCAGAACAACCAGTTTGCCATATCTGTACCTTTCAGAATGCAAACCGCCTCGGATGGGATCGCGATTAAGTCGGTAGCATATGGGATGCCTGGCATACAAGCAGATGGCAATGATTTCTTTGCCATGCTCCGTGTCCTTCAGGATGCTTTTGAATACAGTAAAAAAGGAAACGGGCCGGTCCTGATCGAGGCAGTGACCTATAGAAAAGGTGCACATACCACTTCCGATGATCCCACCAAGTACCGGTCAAAAGAAGAAGAAGAGATGTGGGAAAAGAGAGATCCGTTAAAAAGATTGAAAAACTACCTGATCAGCAAGGACTTGTTCAGTGAACAAGAAGAAAAGCGATTGGAAGACCAATACCGGCTGGAAGTTGACCGGATTTTTGTTGAAGCTGAAAATCAGCCGGAATATCCGCTGGAAGATATATTCAAATACATGTATGCCGAAATGCCCGAAGATCTTAAGAAACAGCAGGTTGAGCATGAGAAATTTCTGCAGTGGAAAGAATCAAATTCGTAAAGAAAAGCAATGAGCATGAAAATTATGAATATGGTCAATGCAATCAATAACGCATTGGACATCAAGCTGGCAGAAGATCCAAATATTATTGTTTACGGGGAGGACGTTGGCGTTGAAGGCGGGGTATTCAGGGTTACGGAAGGTTTGCAATTAAAATATAGCGCCGAGCGGGTTTTTGATTCCCCGCTGGCTGAATCGGCAATTGTCGGCACGGCTATTGGTATGGCTGCAGCCGGGTTAAGACCGGTTGTTGAGATGCAGTTTTGCGGATTTGTGTATCCGGCATTCAACCAGATCATCTCGCACCTGGCGCGGATGCGCAACCGTTCGCGTGGCAGGATCGGGATGCCGGTTGTGGTAAGGATTCCATACGGCGGTGGGATCAATGCACTGGAACATCACTCGGAAAGCATGGAAGCCCTATATGCCCAGATCCCGGGACTGAAGGTTGTCATTCCATCAACTCCGGCAGATGCCAAGGGGTTGCTGATCGCATCCATTGAATCGGACGACCCGATCCTGTTTATGGAGCCAAAGAGGATTTACCGGGCAATCAAGCAGGAGGTCAGCGAAGAGAAATTTGTGATACCCATCGGAAAGGCAAAAATCATCACGCCGGGAACCGATGTCACGGTAGTTGCTTACGGAGCAATGGTCAGGGAAGTTCAGAAAGCCCTGCCAAAACTGAAAGAAGCCGGAATATCCGTTGAACTCATAGATTTAAGAACCATTTATCCACTTGATAAAGAAACTCTTGCCCAATCTATTCGCAAAACCGGGCGCATTGTGTTTGTTGCCGAGGAGCCCACCTCATTCGGCGTTGGAGCCGAGATCATGGCGGTAGCGAATGAAGAAGCATTTTTATACCTGCAGGCCCCGCCAAAAAGGGTAACTGCATTTGATACGATTGTTCCGTTGCCCAAGGGTGAGCATCATTATATTATCTCTCCGGAAAAGATTTTTTATGAAATTCAAAAAACCGTAAAATTCTGATCTCATGAGATATATATTCAAATTTCCCGATATTGGTGAAGGGCTCGATGAAGGGATCATTGCCGAATGGTACGTTGACAAAGGCCAGTCGGTGGAGATGGGCCAACCCCTGGTAAAGATGGAAACCGACAAAGTGGTAACCGATATTCCGTCCCCGAAAACAGGTATAATCGCTGCGATTTATGGACGCGTTGGAGAAACGGTTCATGTGGGCAGTCCGCTCGTTGAATTTGACCTTCCGGGTAAAAATGGTGCCGAGGCAATAGCAGAAGCTGCCAAACCGGTATTTGAAGGGATAAAAGAAGAAGGCGCCGGTGTGGTAGGAACGCTTGAAATTGCCGATAACTCTGCTTATCTGCCAGCCAGTACGGAGGCCGGAATCAGCACGGCCCATCAGGAAAATGCAAGACCTCAGCACCGTGCACTTGCAACCCCGGTAGCCCGTGCCATGGCAAGGGAACTAGGGGTCAATATCGATTTGGTAACCGGTACGGGGCCGGCAGGGAGGGTTACTAAGGCGGATATTGAGCAGTATGGTGACAAGTTGCGAGTGACAAGTGACAAGTTACGAGTGACGGGTGACAAGTTACAGGTGACGGGTGAAAGGGGATACGGTCAATCATCAATAGAGGGAAGCAAGGATCACGAAACCGAGATTAAGCCACTGAGCCAGATTCGCAAGGTGATTGCCCGGAACATGATACAATCGAAGCACAATGCGGCACACATGACCGTTTTTGATGAAGTGGAAGTTTCGGAGCTGATCAGGATACGATACAAATACAAATCTCAATTTGAAGAAGAGGGTATCAAACTCTCCTATCTGCCTTTTATTCTGAAGGCAACAGCCCTTGCCCTGAAAAAGCATCCGGTACTCAATGCGGAGCTGGATATGGAAAACAACCGCATGATTTATAAGAAATATTACAATCTGGGAGTTGCCGTTGACACGGAAGATGGGTTGGTGGTGCCGGTTATCCGGAATGTTGACCGTCTCACCATCAGGGACATTGCCATTGCCGTGAATCAGATTTCAGAGAAATCCAGGAAACGCGGACTTACCCTGGAGGACATGAAAGACGGCACTTTTACACTTACCAATTACGGATCCATCGGCGGTCAGTTTGCCGTTCCGGTGATCAATTATCCCCAGGCAGGAATTTTGGGTATCGGCAGGCTCGTTGAAAAACCCGTGGTAAAAAACGGGCAGATCGTTGCCGGAACACTGCTGCCTTTGAGTCTATCGGTTGACCACCGGATGGTTGACGGCGGTGAAGTCGCGCGATTCCTGAACCGGGTGATGGAATATCTGAGCGATCCCGTATCATTAATAATCGGTTAACTTTGTTAAACTGAAACCTGTTTCTTATGGAATATGATCTGATCATTATAGGTGCTGGTCCTGCCGGTTATGTTGCAGCGATACGTGCCGGACAGCTGGGCATGAAAACCGCCCTGCTCGAGAAAAAAGAGGTTGGGGGGATGTGCCTCAACTGGGGCTGCATACCCACCAAGGCACTGATTGAGAGTGCTAAATTTTACAACCGGATAAAGACAGCAGAAAATCTGGGTATCGACGGGATTGACCAGTCGAAGGTGGTATTCAACTGGACCAATGCCAAGAAGAGATCGGCAAAGATCGTGACCAAGCTGACCGGTGGAGTCAATTTCCTGCTCAAAAAAAACGGAGTTGAAGTGATTAAGGGAGAAGCCCGGATCACATCACCCAACTCGGTAAGCATACAAAACAGGCTTTTAGAAGCTAAAAACATATTTATCGGCACCGGCTCCTACCCTGCCCCGCTTGAGGTTGAGCTGCCGGAAGGCAAGCTGATACAAGTAGAGCATCTGCTTGACATGGAAGCCCTTCCGCACCGGATAGTTCTGGTTGGTCATGGCCCGGTAACCCTGGAGCTGGCACAATTTTTCCAGCTCATCGACAAGGATATCACGGTAATCAGTCCGGTTGAAAATATTCTTCCCGGGATTGATGATTACCTGCGTCAATATATTTTAAAGAAAACCCGCAGTCAGGGAATCAGGATCATTGAAAACAGCAAAATCGGCTCTGCCAGTGGCGATATCCTGCATGTAAACAATACAGATATTCCTTTTGATGTGGTGATCAATTGTTCCTGGCGCAATGGCATTGCCCCTCCATCTGATGTTGACCTTCACCGGGATGATCACGGATTTATTCCGGTTGATGAATTCCTTCAGACTCAGGTACCCGGGATTTTTGCCATCGGCGATGTAAACGGCTTGTCCTATCTGGCGCATGCCGCATCTGCGCAGGGTATTTATGCCGTGAACCATGTACAGGGTGTTCAGGGAAGCATGGATATGAAACAGTGTCCGATCAACATATACACCCATCCTGAAGTTGCGCAGATCGGTCTGACTGAAAGAGAGATACGAGATAAGGGCATTGAGTACCGTATCGGGGAATTTCCGATGTCGGCCAATGGCAAAGCCCTTGCCGAGGACAGTGCCGACGGTATGATCAGGATCCTCTCTGGAAAAAAGCTCGGAGAGGTACTGGGTGTTCAGATCATTGCAGCCAATGCCACAGACCTGATCGCCGAAGCTGCCGCATTTATGTCGGTTGAGGCTACGGTATATGATGTAGCGCGGACGATGCATGCACATCCCACAGTTTCGGAGGTTTTCCTGGAAGCCGGCATGGATGCCGCCGACAAGCCCATCCATAAATGATACGCGAAGCGCGTACATACGATTTACCCGACCATGTTCTGATTGATCCGGAGGCTGCCGGACAAGACTTTATGGTATGGCAGCCGGAGGAAACGGTAATTGTACTGGGGCAGAGCAACCAGGCTGAAACGGCAGTGCATACCGAACTGGCCGGGCAAGACGGGGTTCCAATTTATAAACGACATTCGGGTGGACAAACCGTAATCCTGACGCCACGAACACTGATCATATCGATACGACTGATATCTGAAAAACTTGACAATCCGCAGGTCTATTTTAAAAGAATCAATCATTTGATTATTGAGGGCTTATCGAATCTGGGAATAGAAAATCTGAATGAGAAAGGGATCTCCGATATTGCCATCGGGGAGAAGAAAATACTGGGTTCATCGATTTACAGGAAGAGGAATATGGTTTTCTACCATGCCGTGCTGAACGTTGCCGAAACCCCCGAATTCATTGCACGGTATCTGAAACATCCCGGTCGGGAGCCGGACTACCGGACAGGACGAAAACATGAAGATTTTGTTACCTCGATACATCTGGCCGGATATCCCCTTACGGTAAAAGAGGTTCTGGATGAGATTACGCACCTTCTGGGTAAGAAACTCTGATCTTCAATTAACGAAAAACTTCTATCTTTAAGGCAAAGGCAAATTTTCCTTAAATGACTAATTCACAATACTTAGCTTTTGATATAGGAGCCGGAAGCGGAAGAGCCATGCTCGGAACGCTTGACGGATGCAAGGTTACGCTGGAGGAGATACACCGTTTCCCGAATGAGATGATCCTTCGGGATGGCCACTATTACTGGGATATCAACCGTTTGTTTGAAGAGCTGATGACCGGGCTCAGGCTTTGCGTAAAAAAACTGAATGTAATTCCTGTATCCATCGGGATTGATACCTGGGGGGTGGATTTCGGTTTGCTCGACGGCAATGATCAGCTGATCGGAAATCCGTTTGCCTATCGGGATTCGTTAACCGAAGAGGCTATGGAACAGGTGTTTAAAGCCATCCGGCCGAAGGAATTATATGCCAAAACGGGGATCCAGTTCATGCGGTTCAACACCCTTTTCCAGCTTTGGGCCTTAAAAAAGAAGTTTCCAAACATACTGCTTCAGGCTGATAAGCTCATGTTTATGCCTGACCTGCTGGGTTATCTTTTTACGGGGATAGTATTTTCGGAATACACCATAGCATCCACCTCACAGATGCTGAATCCGAAAACAAGAAACTGGTATCCCGATCTGTTGATGAGGCTGGGTTTACCGATTCATATTCTGGATGATATTGTTGAGCCCGGAACTCAGATCGGGACGCTGAAACCCGGAATACTCAGTGAGCTTGGTATCAATACCATCTCACTGGTTGCAGTTGGAGCCCATGACACAGCCTCTGCCATTGCGGCGATTCCGGCCGAAGGTAATAACTGGGCCTATATCAGTTCGGGAACATGGTCATTGATGGGCATTGAAACCGACCAGCCGATCCTGTCGGAAAACAGCTTCAAATATCTTTTCACCAATGAGGGCGGTGTTGGAAAAACCATCCGTTACCTTAAGAATATCACAGGATTGTGGTTACTTCAGGAGTGTAAAAAGATCTGGGATAAGCAGGAAGTAATCCCCTATGCCGATCTCATCAGTCAATGCAAAAAGGTAAAGGCATTTCAATCCATTGTTGATCCGGACGATCCGATGTTTATGAATCCGGAGAACATGCCGGCGGCGATCAGGGAATATTGTGCGAAAAACGGTCAGGTTGTGCCGGAAAGCATAGCGGAAATCACCCGGTGCATCTTTGAAAGTCTGGCCCTGAAATATCGCATTGTTTTGGAACAGCTGCGGCAGGTCAGTCCTCATCCGATAGAGAAAATCCATATGATCGGGGGAGGATCGCTCAACACCATGCTGTGCCAGTTAACCGCTGATGCAACCGGACTGCCGGTGATTGCAGGTCCGGCCGAAGCCACCGCACTCGGGAACATCCTCGTTCAGATAGCCTGTCATCAAGGTCTTTCAGGACTCGAAACTTTGCGCGCCTATTCGCTCAACTCCGTGACAACCATCACCTATCTGCCAAAGAATAAGAGTGCATGGGAAAAGATCGTGAAGCGTGAAGCGGAAAGCGTGACACGTGAGGCGTGAAACGAAAAACCGACAACCGATAACCGATAACCTCCCTACATACTAACCACTAAATCAATCAGCATGTCCTTTCTTCTTGGCTTAGATATTGGCTCCTCATCCGTTAAGGTTTCGCTCGTTGAGGCTGAAACCGGGTTTGTACTGGCCACGGCACAATCGCCCGACTGTGAATTGCGGATAAATGCCCCCCAGCCGGGCTGGGCTGAACAGGATCCTGATATTTGGTATCACCATGTTGTTGAATCCATGCGCATTTTAAAAACTAAAATGGGCGATTTATCTGATATCAAGGCTGTTGGCATTTCCTATCAGATGCACGGACTGGTTGCAGTCGATAAAGAAGGCAAAACCGTACGTCATGCTATAATCTGGTGTGATAGCCGTGCCACGGCATACGGACAAAAGGCTTATGAAGGGTTGGGCCAGGCGTATTGCATGAATCATCTTTTAAATAACCCCGGCAACTTCACTGCTGCAAAACTGGCCTGGGTCAAAGAAAATGAGCCGGCAGTTTATGCGCGTATCGATAAGATCATGTTACCGGGCGACTACATTGCCATGAAACTCACCGGGGAGATTGTTACGACAAAAACCGGATTGTCGGAAGGCATTTTATGGGATTTTGCAGAAGACAGGGCCTCCACCGAGCTGATGAAACAATTTGGATTTTCCCCGGACCTGTTTCCGGCGCTGGTACCCGGATTCGGTATTCAGGGAAAGGTTACCCGTCACGCTTCGCGATTAACCGGGATACCTGCCGGCACCCCGGTAAGCTACCGTGCGGGAGACCAACCCAACAATGCACTCAGTTTGAACGTTTTGGAGCCCGGCGAATTAGCCACCACTGCAGGAACATCAGGGGTAATTTATGGCATTCTCGATAAAGTGAATTATGATCCGTTATCGCGGGTCAATGTTTTTGCCCATGTGAACCATGGTTTGCCCGAAACCCGGCTGGGTGTGCTGCTTTGTGTGAATGGTACCGGCATTTTATACTCCTGGATCAAGAATCTGCTCGACGGCACCGGTCTCAATTATGACGCATTAAACCGTTTAGCCAATGATATTGAGCCCGGATCGGACGGATTGATTATTTATCCATTTGGCAACGGGGTGGAACGCATTCATCAGAACCGCCCGTTCGGCGGTCAGATTATGAATCTCGACCTCAACCGCCATAACCGCTCGCACCTGGTGAGGGCGGCCCAGGAAGGGATTGTATACGCGTTGAATTATGGATTCGAAGCCATGAAGGAGATGGGTGTAAAAACGGAGACTGTGCGAGCCGGTTACGCCAACCTTTTTCTCAGCCGTGAATTCAGGCAGATATTCAGTGATGTCACCGGAACGGCCATTGAGCTGTTTGATACTGATGGGGCCACCGGCGCTGCCCGGGGAGCCGGAATCGGTGCCGGAATTTATGCATCGCCTGCCGAAGCATTCAAAAGTCTGAAGGTGATAGAAACTATCACCCCTGATTCAAAGCGGCAAAAGATATATCAGGAATTTTATCAGATTTGGAAAGCAAAAATGCTTCAGGAACTTGAATGCGGAAAAAATAATTAATATCACCACTTAACTCTCAATTCAAATGGAATTCTTTCCCGACATCGAACCGATCCGGTATGAAGGACCGGATAGTGACAATCATTTATCATTCAGATATTACGACGAAAACTTTGTGGTAGCCGGTAAAACGATGAAAGATCATTTCCGGTTTGCCATGGCCTACTGGCACAGCATGTGCAATGCGGGCGGTGATCCATTCGGACCCGGAACCAGGCAGTTCCCGTGGGCGGTATCAGCTGATCCGATGGAGAATGCAAAAGCCCGGTTGGATGCTGCCTTTGAGTTCATGACAAAAATGAGCATTCCCTACTATTGTTTCCATGACCGCGATATCGCTCCTGAAGGCAACTCGGTAAAGGAATCGGAAAAAAATCTGAAAACCCTGGTCGACCTGGCATTGCGGAAGCAGGCAGATACCGGAGTGAAACTTCTCTGGGGTACCGCCAACCTTTTTTCAAACCCCCGCTACATGAATGGTGCGGCTACAAATCCTGACTTCAGTGTGGTTTGTCAGGCCGGTGCTCAGGTAAAAGCCGCCATGGATGCCACAGTGGCACTGGGTGGAGAGAATTATGTATTCTGGGGCGGGCGTGAGGGATACTCCTATCTGCTCAATACCAACACCGCCAAGGAACTCGACCATATGGGCCGCTTTCTTCAGATGGCACGCGATTATGGCCGGAAGATCGGTTTTACCGGTACCTACCTGATCGAACCCAAGCCGATGGAACCATCGCTGCATCAGTATGATTTTGATGCTTCCACGGTAATCGGATTTTTACATAAATATGGTTTGGAAAATGATTTCAAACTGAATGTCGAAGCCAATCATGCCACCCTGGCGGGTCACAGTTTCACTCATGAACTCCGCTTTGCCGCGGATGCCGGTATGCTGGGCGGAATTGATGCCAACCACGGTGAGCCCATGAATGGCTGGGATACGGATAATTTCCCGACCAATCTGTATGAAGCCATTGAAGCGATGATTGTTTTTCTTGAGTATGGCGGTCTCGGTAACGGCGGATTTAATTTTGACGCCAAACTCCGGCGGAACTCAACCGACCTGGAAGATCTGTTCATCGCCCATATTGTTGGGATGGACACCTTTGCCAGAGCCCTGCTGATTGCCGACAAGCTCGTCAGCGAAAAACGGATCAATGATTTCCGCGACAACCGCTATCTTTCGTTCCATGAGCCGGATGCCGTTAAATTCGAAAAAGGGGAACTCAATATCGAGGATCTTCATGCACTTGCGATTGAAAAAGGTGAGCCGGAACTCCAATCCGGCAAACAGGAGTTGATTGAATCCATTATTAATAATGCAATATGAAAATTAAAAAAGTAAACCTGTTATTAGCGCTGCTCGTTGGCGGACTTATCATACCGGGCATGGTTTTCGGACAGTTTGGCGGCCGTGGCGGCGGTACGCAGTGGGTTGATGATACCCATTATGTTGAAATGCAGAAAGGTAAAGATGGCAAGGATGTAAAAATGAGTGTTGATGTGCTTACCGGAAAGGCTAAGCCTCTTATTGCCAAAACTGAAACGGTAGCCGCTCCGAGAGTAAGCGTCATCGTTAAGGACGGCGAATTATATTATAACGATGGAACTACTGCTCCATCGAGGCAGATAACTGCCAATCCCGGTAAAGAGGTAAACCCCCGTTTATCCCCCGATCAGAAAAGGGTTGCTTTTACCCGCGACAACGATCTTTATGTCATTGATCTGACGACCAACCTGGAACGCAGGCTCACAACCGACGGTACCAACCTGATATACAACGGATATGCATCCTGGGTATATTATGAAGAAATCCTTGGACGCGGGTCACAGTATTGTGCATTCTGGTGGTCACCCGACAGTAAAAAAGTATCGTTCCTGCGATTTGATGATACAGAGGTGCCGCTATATATCTTAATGAGGGGCGACAGTTTGCACGGAGCCCCCGAATATACCCGTTATCCGGTTCCCGGCGATCCGAATCCGAAGGTAAAACTTGGATTTGCCGACCTGGAAACAGGGAAGCTTACCTGGGCAAAATTCGATTACAATGTTGATCAGTATATTGCATGGCCATCGTGGAAACCTGATTCCAGGGAGATGATGATCCAGGTTTTGAACCGCGATCAGAATCACATGGAATTTTATATGGTTACTCCGGAAACAGGCGACTTAAAGAAGATTTACGATGAAGAGCGGACCACCTGGGTGGACTTTTTCGAAGACATTCATGTGCTGGATAATGGCACCGGGTTTATTGTAAACAGCTACCGGAATGACTGGCACAATCTATATTATCACGACTGGACCGGCAAGCAGCTGGCACATCTGACCAATGTAAAATGGAGGGTTGGCGGTGTGAGTAAAATAGATGAAGAAAAAGGCATCGTATACTTCACCGGACGCCCGGAATCTACCGAGAACCATTTCTTCAGCGTTAAACTGGATGGTACGGGTCTTGTTCAACTTACTGAAGGAGCGGGTTCACATATGGCCACTCTGTCACCCGGAGGATCTTATCTGATTGACAGCTGGAGCAGCGTGACCGTTCCGGGCCGTAAAGAATTGCGGAACAAAGATGGAAAGCTTGTTAAACTGTTGAGTGAAACCAAATCCGAATTTGATCCGGCAAAACATCAGCGTGGTGAATATGTCCGGATCCCGAGTACCGACGGATTCCAGTTACCCGCGGTGATCATTTATCCGGTGAATTTTGATCCGGCCAAAAAATATCCGGTCGTCTTCACCATCTATGGCGGTCCGGATGCCGGAGGAGTCAGGAATTCATTTGCGGGGAACAATCCCAGCTGGTATGCCCAGAACGGAATCATCACCATCAATGTTGACCACCGGGCTTCCGGTCAGTTTGGCAAAAAAGGGATCGATTATATGTGGCGCAATCTCGGGAAATGGGAAATGATTGATTACGCTGAGGCAGTTAAATGGTTGCGAGCCAAGCCTTTTGTTGACGGCACCAAAATGGGTATTACCGGTGGATCCTATGGCGGATATACCACCTGTCTGGCACTTACTGCAGGAGCCGATTACTGGACGCATGGCATGGCACTTTACAGCGTGACCGACTGGGGTCTATATGACAATGTTTATACCGAACGGTTTATGGATACCCCAAAACAGAATCCGGAAGGGTACAAGAATGGAACGGCCATGAATTTTGCTGACAAGCTCAAAGGCAAATTATATATTGTTCACGGCGAAATGGACGATAACGTACACATGCAGAACAGTATACAGCTGATCAGCAAATTGCAGGACCTGAACAAAGAATTTCAATTCATGATGTATCCCAATGGCCGTCATGGCTGGGGCGGTGCGAAAGCGCAGCATGTAAGGGATCTGCAGAATAAATTCTGGCTGAAGGAATTTTTCGGCAAGTAGGGACAAATAAAAACTGTGCACGGTCAACCGACCGCAATAATCTGTCGCCGCAATAAAGCCCCGTAGTTTCAATAAACTACGGGGTTTTTATGTCTTTTATCATTGCCTAACGCATACGGACTCAGTAGTTTTGATGTGAATTAAATCACAAAAAAATGAGCCGTCGTTTATTGATCAGGGATGTTACCATGCGTGACGGGCAGCAATCCCTTTTTGCCACCCGGATGAATCAGAATCAGGTCGACCGGCTATTGCCATTATACCGGAAAGCGCGGTTCTACGCGCTCGAAGTATGGGGCGGTGCGGTACCCGATTCCATCATGCGTTTTTTGAATGAAGATCCCTGGGTCAGGCTTGAAAAAATCAAGAAGGAGATCGGTACGGTATCGCACCTCACCGCTCTTTCACGCGGCCGGAACCTTTTTGGATACAATCCCTATCCTGAATCAGTTATTGAAGGATTCAACCGGAATGCCATTCAATCCGGAATTTCCATCATGCGGATCTTCGATGCTTTGAATGATACCACGAACATCAGGAGTACTATAAAATATGTAAAGGAAAACGGCGGATTGGCCGATTGTGTGGTTTGCTATACAGTTGACCCCAAGTTTTCCAGAAAAGAAAAGGTACAGGCGTTTCTGAAAGGCAAAAAACTTCCGGAAGAGATTTTCACCACCGAATACTTTGTGAACATGGCTATCGACCTTGAGGCCATGGGTGCCGACATGATTACGATAAAGGATATGGCCGGGCTCATCACCCCTGAAAAATCAGGGGAACTCGTAAGGGCTTTCAAGCAGAGCGTTAAGGTTCCGATTGATTTCCATACCCACTGCACTCCGGGATACGGTTTAAGCGCAGCCCTGATGGCCATTGTGAACGGGGTTGATATTCTGGATACAGCGATCATGAACTTTGCCGGCGGGCCGGCAGCACCGGCTTTTGAACTGATCCAGCTTTTCTGCAACAAAATGGATATCGAAACCGGGGTTGACCTGGAAGCGGTTGTTGAAATCAATGCCGTTTTGAAGAAAATCCGTCTGGAAATGGCCGAAATCGATAGTTATAAGGTCTATCCTATTGATTTTAATATCATTACAGACACTTTGCCTGTTGAAATCGATCAATTATTTGATGAAGCGATCACTTTAGCCCAGTCTGAGAAAACCAGCCAGCTGCAGGAAGTTTGTCAGAAGATCGAGCGGTACTTCAATTTTCCTGAACCTGATGAGAAGGTTAAATTTGCTGAGATTCCCGGCGGAATGTATACCAATATGCTATCTCAGTTAAAGCAATTGCAGCAGGAGCATCTGTTGCCCCGGGTGCTGGAAGTTATCCCTACAGTAAGGCTCGCGGCAGGTTGTCCGCCTCTGGTTACCCCTACCAGTCAGATCGTTGGCGCTCAGGCGGTTAATTGCGTGATTGATGAAAACAATGGCAAACCCTTTTACACCAATAATTCCAGTCAGTTCATCAACCTGGTAAAAGGACAATACGGAAAAACGCCGATTCCGATTGATCCGGAGTTCAGACTGAAGATCGCCGGCACGCGGGAAGAGATCCCTTTCAACACCGCCGGTTATGAAAAGCAGCCAAATCCGGAATTCCCTGAAATGGGTGAAAATTATCACCTGGCCAACAATGAAAAAGAGGAGCTGCTACTGGAGCTTTTCCCAAATGTGGCGACCAAGTTTTTAAACGACCGGATCCAGCGCTTTGTGATGGAGAGGAAGCTGGCAGCACAGCGCGAGAAACAGCGTCAGCATGAAGAGGCGCAGGCCCTCTATATTGCAATGACGCCTGAAGAGAAGTACAACAGGTTGATGAAGGGGCTGGCGTTGCTGACGTGATGGGGGGGGGGAGGAGAGGCACTCAGGGGTCCTCGTTAAAGCCAGCCGGTCCCGTCCCGGCTTTCGCCGGGATGACACTTCTCCGAGGGAAGATTGGAGGTGGATGGTGAATCAATTTTTTCTCTCTGGCGCTCTGTGAAATCTCTGTGGTGCTCTGTGTAACATAAGAACTGACACGGAGAGCCACAGAGATTCGACTCGAGAACCACAGAGTAGAATCTTTATGTACCCCAATATTTCCCAGTAACTTATAGTCAAAATTAAATCCTTGACTTCGATTCTTTTATTTAACTTTTTTTTCGCGCAAGGACGCAAAGACGCTATAGAACCGAACCAATTTGCGTCTTTGCGTCTTTGCGTGAGGTTTTAGTCTGACCTGCAATAACTGTTCGGGTTATTCATTCTGGGGCAGAATGATTTAACCGCACACCAAGGGACTATAACTTTCACCCCCTCAATAATCATCAAACAAGATCATCGTAGTTGAAAAAATGTAATTTAGGGGTGTAACCTGAATCTGAATAATATGAGTTCAAAACCCATCTTCCAAAAAGGTCTTGGCGTGATTGTCATTTTCTTAAGCCTATGCTGGTTTCCGGCATTAAGGGCACAAACCATGCATGAGCAGGGGTTGAGGCATATCGACAAGATTCTGCCTGAGCGGGAACGTGCCGAATTGATCAATAAATGGCTGCCCTGGCGGCTCGATCATATTGTTCCGGAACTGATGCGCCGTGAAGGGATTGACATGTGGCTCACGATCTGCCGGGAGACCAATGAGGATCCACTTTTATGGAGCCTTGTGGGGGAACCGCTTTTACAAGGCCGCAGAACCATGATCCTTGTTTTCTTTGATCCGGGTGGGGATAAAACGGTTGAACGATATTCACTCGGCGGAGGTGGCGGACTATATAAGCCTGCCTGGACGGACCGCAACCGCTCCCAATTTGAGAATCTGGCTGACCTGATCAAAAAGCTTGATCCCAAAAAGATCGGTATCAATTCCTCTGAATCCTTCCGTACCGCCGACGGGCTCAGCGCCACGATGAAAGAAAAGCTGGTACAGAATATCGGTTCTGTTTACTCAAAACGACTCGTATCCGCCGAGAAAATCTGTGTAGGCTGGCTGGAGACCAGAAGTCCTGATGAACTAAATATTTACTCCCATTTATGCGCTATTGAGCATGACCTGATTTCGGAATTCTTTTCCAGCGGGGTGATTACTCCGGGCGTTACCGCCACACAGGATGTTGAATGGTGGATACGCGACCGGATAACGATGCTCGGACTGGATACCTGGTTTGAGCCCTCCATTTCAATACAAAGAAATCCGGCATTGGATGAACTCTATAAAGATCAGCCGGACATCATCAGAAAGGGGGATCTTCTCCATTGTGATGTAGGAATCAGGTATTTACGCTTATGTACGGATATGCAATGGCATGCTTATGTATGTTTGCCGGGCGAACAGGATGCACCCGAGGGATTGAAACTTGCCCTGGGTCACGCCGTGCGTATGGCAGATATTTTCATGGGAGAGTTTAAGGAAGGTCTTACCGGTCAGCAGATAAGTGACAATGCCATGCGAAAAGGCACTGCTGAAGGGTTAAAGCCATTGATTTATACCCATCCAATCGGATATTACGGGCATGATGCCGGCACCACCATTGATGCCCGTGCGGTGAAGGCCGTAGCCGAGGAGATGCCTGCCATCATGCAATATCCCCTTCACCTGAATACGGTATATGCCATTGAATTCAGCTCCACCACAACTGTCCCGGAATGGAACAATATGGAGGTTGTAATCAGTTATGAAGAGCAGGGTGTTTTCACCCAATCGGGATGCAAATGGGTTGACGGAAACCAAACCTCGCTTTACCTGATACGTTAAGAGGGCAAAGAACCTCCGTTCTTCACCCTCTTACCATTCTTTACAATCTTTACGTTCTTTACGTTCTTAACCTTCTCATGCCGTTTTCTCTTCCTTCTTCTTAAGCGGAAGCACGCCAGCGAGGTCACCGATCACGTTGATCAGTTCAGAACCTTCCGGAACAACGATCTTGGCATTTTCTTTCAGACAGGCCTCCATGGCTTCCAGCTTGCGGAGCAGCTGGGCATTACCGGTAAAATATTTATCGGCAGCCTCGTTAACGAGCTTGATGGCGCCGGCTTCTCCTTCAGCATGTAAGATTTTGGCCTGCTTATAACCTTCAGCTTCCTTGATCTTGGCTCGTTTTTCACCGTCGGCTACCGTTTCACGGGCAGTGGCATAGTCGATTGCGGCGATTTTTTCGTTTTCAGCCTTAACAACCTTATTCATCGTTTCCTGAACATCCTTTGGCGGGTCGATCTCCTTTAATTCAGTACGGACAATATCGATTCCCCAGCTGGCAGTCTCCTCCAGCAAAGTCCGGTGCAATTCGGAATTAATTTTTCCGCGCTCGCTGTTAGCTGATTTCAGGGTTAGTGTTCCAATAATATTTCTCAGTGTGGTGCGGGCCAGGTTCACGATCTGCCATTTATAATTATTGACATTGTACAGTGAATTTTTCACACTGGTCTCATCATCCTTCACTCTGAAATAAACCTGAGCATCAACCCGGGCATTCAGGTTATCATTGGTAATAATTTCCTGCGGCTCAGCATCAACCATTTGTTCAGTAACGTTGACCTGATACAGTTTGTCGATAACGGGAATAATCCAGTTAAATCCCGGGCTGGCAAAATGATGATACTTTCCAAGCCTCTCTATTAAGCCTTTGTGGGTTGGGCGGATAATGCGGATTCCTGATAACAGGAAAAGGAGTACGACTGCACCGATGAGGTAATAAATAAAATTTGATTCCATTGTATTTGAGTTTTGGTCTCCCTAAAGTTAGTCAATTTGAATGTTTCGTCCGGTTTTTTGGGATTATTAATTTTTTTTACTTATATTCCCTTAAATATCAAATAAATTATGGCAAAATCTCAAGTATCATGGAATAAGAAAGAGACTGAAAAAAAGAAGCAGAAAAAGAAAAAGGATAAGGAGACCAAGAAACTGGAGCGAAAAACCAATTCAGGAGAAAATAAAGGTTTTGATGATATGATTGCCTATGTGGATGAATTCGGCCAGATCACCTCTACACCTCCAACTGAAAATACCACACCAGAAACCGACGAATAGTTTAATTCAATATGGATGCGGCCGGAATTTGCAAAATTCTGCCGCTCTTTCTATATATTCGGCACAATTATCAGGATAAAATGGTCTTTAGCAGCATCGTTTTTTTACTGGGATTTTTGCCGGTGTTTCTGATCACCTATTACCTGGTACCCCG
Organism: uncultured Bacteroidota bacterium; assembly: GCA_942493265.1. GTDB lineage: Bacteria > Bacteroidota > Bacteroidia > Bacteroidales > UBA12481 > UBA12481. The sequence goes on along the minus strand of OW818688.1, from coordinate 2,425,903 downwards.
GAAGTTCAAAAACGTTACAATCCTGCTGTTCAGCATATTCTTCTACAGCTGGGGGGCTCCGAGATTTATTTTCGTCATCCTGGGAACAACCTTCCTTGATTTTCATCTGGTAAAATGGATGGCTGCCATGAAGAGTGTTTTACAACGGCGGCTGATGCTCACGCTGTCGGTTTCCATCAACCTCGGATTGCTGTTTTATTTCAAATACTCCAACTTTTTTGTTGAGAATTTCAACCAGATGTTATCGGTTTTCGGGGTGGAGGGGGTGCAGTGGACCCGCCTCATCCTGCCGATAGGAATTTCGTTTTACACCTTTGAAACCATCACCTACGTGGTGGATGTGTATCGCAGAGTTCATGCACCCCTGCATAATTTTTGGGACTATCAGCTATATATAATCCTGTACCCCAAACTCATAGCTGGACCCATCATACGATATCACCAGCTTGCTGATCAGATTACCGACCGGTCGGCGAACGAAACAACAGATAACCGGCTGACGGGATTTTACCGGTTTGTGATCGGACTGGCCAAAAAAGTTCTGATTGCAAATCACATGGGCTATCAGGCAGATATCATCATGGCGATGGATATTGACACGATTGGCAGCGCCACAGCCTGGGTTGGAATACTGGCCTATACCTTCCAAATCTATTTTGATTTTTCGGGCTATTCGGATATGGCCATCGGTCTCGGTAAAATGATGGGATTCAAGTTTCCCGAGAACTTCAGTAATCCATATATATCACAGAGCATCACAGAGTTCTGGCGCCGCTGGCATATGACTCTGGGCGCCTGGATGCGTAATTACCTGTATATCCCGCTTGGCGGTAACCGGGTTAAATCCAGATGGAGGCTATATTTAAATCTCTGGCTGGTTTTTCTTGCATCAGGACTATGGCACGGAGCTTCCTGGACATTTGTATTCTGGGGCGCCTATCATGGAGTCATGCTGATACTTGAGCGCGGATTTCTATTGAAATTTTACGAAAAAATCGGAAGGTTGCCCGCCACCCTCATCACTTTTATTGTAGTGGTAATCGGGTGGGTCTTTTTCAGGATTGATGATTTCGCGCTGGCATTCAGCTTTTTCAAAAGGCTGTTTGCATTTGAACACGGACCGGAGTTAGTTACCCAGCCAGGGTTCTGGTTCTACTTTTCAATTGCTGTACTTTTTGCATTTTTTGCCTGCTCAAAAAACGGTCAGAAAATTCAGGATGCCGTTTATTTTGATGAATACTCCCGGAAAAGGCACATCACGGTAACCGCCATTTCAGTGATCCTCCTGGCCCTATCGATCAGTTCCATTACCTCTTTCGGCTTCAATCCATTCATATACTTCAGGTTCTGATGAAAAAAAACTCCAGCACCGATTACCGGAAAAAGCTGTTCATCTTCCTGATGATCCTGCTCGCGATACCTCTTGTTCAGACGATGACCCGCATCATCAAAGAAAAACCATTAAAAGGGGCCATATCGGTTCCGGTTAATCCAAAACTAAATCTTAAAGACTGGTTCTCTGCATCTTATCAAACTGAAAAGGGAAAATACTATAACGATGCATTTGGTTTCAGGAGTCTTTTTGTCCGGATCAACAATCAGGTTGCCCTCAGCCTTTTCAGGGAATTGCATGCTTTCAGCGTATATTTTGGAAAAGAGAATTACTTGTACGAATTGAATTATATGAAGGCCCGGTATGGCGCCGACTTTATCGGACCCGACAGTATTGAACAGCGAATCAACAAATTGAAATTCATTCAGGACCAGCTGTTTGAGCGGTACAATAAAAATCTGATTGTTGTGATCGCTGCAGGGAAAGGATCCTACTATCCGGAATATTTTCCGCCTGAAATCAGCTATCCCAGTGGCCCGACCAACTATGAAACCCATGTAAGGATGGCCAGGGAGGCCGGTTTGAAAATCATTGATTTCAACGGGTGGTTTCTCGAAAACAAATTCAAATCGCCCTACCCGCTCTATCCCAGATATGGCATCCACTGGAGTGTTTATGGTGCTGTACTTGCAGCTGACTCCATTCTCAAAACCATTGAAGATATGCGCCGGATAGATTTGCCGGGACTATTCTGGGACCGGGTGGAACTTAAAAAAGCTCAAAAGGATGATTACGATCTGGGTTATGGCCTGAACCTGTTATTCAAGCTTAAACGCGACAAGATGGCCTATCCGGTTTTGAAATTTGAATCCGCAGAAGGGAAAACCAAACCTTCAGTTTTAGTCATTTCAGATAGTTTTTTCTGGGGGATGTTTAAGTTTGGCATAACCAAGTCATTCTCAACCAACGATTTCTGGTTTTACAACAAAGAGATTTACCATTCAGTTATCGGACCTCCCGTCAGTGTTGATCAGGTCAGTCTTTGGGAGCAGATCCAATCGCATGATGTCATTCTACTGATGGCTACAGAATCCAATCTCCCCAAATTTGGCTGGGGTTTTATCGAGGAGGCCTATCAGCTGCTGAAAAGCCACTAATCGGCCACAGATTTTTTCAATTGTCTTTGGTATTGTGGATAAGATTTCTATTTTTGGCCAAAGCCTTTTTCTCATGGAACTTTTCAGTATTGACATTGCCTCCTTTAAAGCCGATGGCGGAGCCATGTTTGGGGTTGTGCCCAAGGTTATCTGGACGAAATTCTTCAAAGCGGATGAAAAGAACCAGATTCCTTTGATGCTGCGATCGCTGGTGATCAAAACTGAAGACCGGATCATACTGATCGATGTAGGTATCGGAGACAAACAGAGTGAAGATTACCTTCAGTTCATACATGTTAACGAGCTTGAAGGATTGGTATCGGGGCTTGCCAGGCATGGAATAAAACCTGAAGAGGTCACAGATGTCATCTTGACTCATCTGCATTTTGATCATTGCGGGGGAGGAATCACCTACAACTGGAAACATGAACCGGTGGCTGTTTTTCCCGAAGCCACTTACTGGACTTCTGAAAGACAGTGGGATAATGCCGTTAATCCAAATCCACGCGAGGTTGATTCCTATTTATCGGAGAACCTGTTGCCGATGCAGGATCTTGGTTTGCTTGACTTTATTGAACGACCGGGCCCTTTCTGTGAAGGAGTGGATATCCGGTTTGTAAATGGTCATACGCCGGGGCAGATTATCCCGATAATCCGGTATGATTCAAAAACACTGGTTTTCGGAGCCGACCTGATTCCGACGCATGGGCATATTCCCGTCAAATACAATATGGCTTATGATCTTGAGGTGGTTCGTACCATGAAAGAGAAGCAGGACTTTCTGGAAACGATGGTCGAGAACAACTATGTACTTTTCTTTCAGCATGATATGCTGTATGAATGCGCCACGATCATAAAAACTGAAAAAGGTTTCAGGATGGGCACGCCACTCACCCTGAAAGAATTCATTGACCAGCCGGATTCAGTTTAAAGTCGATTTCCTTGATTTTGCGGTCATATTCATAGAGGGTTTCCTTCAGGCGGCTGCCGTCGGTATCGTATGTTATCCAGGTGCCATGAAGCTTGCCAAGTGAATAGGTACCTTCATAGTATTTGAATCCGTTTTCCCGATAAACTACGGCTTTTCCGTTGCGCATATCATTTTTGAAAAAACCTTCGCTCTGTTTCTTCCCACTTTCAAACCAGCTGGTCCAGGCACCATCTTTTTTACCGTTCAGAAATTCGCCTTCCATTTCTTTTTTGCCGCTTTGGTAATAGCGAATTTCCCTGACTTTATCCTTTTTGTCGCCGGTAACCTGATAAAACGATACTTTCTGAGGGGTGCCATCCGGCCAGGCATTGGAGGTTTCCTGGAGCAGTTTCTCTTTACATCCCGTAAGTAACAGTGCTAAAGCAAGTAATATCTGAATTGCCGGTCTCATATCTGAATAATTTTTGAACGGGTAAAAATAGAAAAATTAGCAGGGGGAACGGCAGTCAAATCTTATCTTAAAAAAAGTTAAATGGAGAACCATACGATCGCTCTTTTCCTAACTTGACCCGAATTTTTGACCTAAACTGAATTTACTATGAAAAATGTGCGCAAGTTCTGGATTCTGGCCGGAATGCTGACTGTGATGACGGTTGGTGCAATGGCTCAGTTTGTTCCTCATTATCAATGGACCCTGCTGGATAAGAAGCTGATGGATCAGATAATCGGTGAAGCTTCGGGTGAAACGGCCCTGGCTCACGATATCGAAATGGGTGGATATACCCGTAACCGTCCGTCGAAAGAGTACCAGACGGTACTTTGGGAATCTCAATATATAATGGACAAACTCAAGGAATACGGGATTGCAGGAGCCGAGCTCGAGCGATTTGGCACGATGAATCCAACCTGGGATGGGATCAGCGGTGAATTATGGGAAGTTTCACCGGGTACCAAAAAGCTGGCCGATTATAAAGATCAGGCGGCGATGCTGGTTTCCGGCAGTCAGAATACTGATGTTGAAGCTGAACTGATCTGGATCGGGGATGCCCGCAAAGGAGAATATGACACCCTGGCTGTTGCCGGAAAGATTGTGGTGACTTATGCTTCACCAGGACAGGTATCATCACTGATCTCCAGGAATGGTGCAATCGGAATCCTTTCATTCAACTCCCCGCGGCCATTGGCTGATCCGATCCAGATGCCCTTTTCAAGTTTAGGTGGTCGTGGCAGCACCGAAACCAAAGGATTCGCTTTCCAGATGCCTCCGAGAGAAGGGTATTTCCTTCGCGACAGGCTGATCCGGGGAGAGAAAATCAAGGTTCATGCCAAGGTGAAATCCACAACAGAAAAAATTGATTTACAAGTACCTACCTGCGTATTACCTGGAACCAACCCCAATGCCGGTGAAGTTATATTTTCAGCGCATTTATTTGAAGGCGTGATCAAGCAGGGAGCAAATGATGATATTTCAGGCTGCGCAAGTCTGCTCGAGATGGCCCGCATGCTGAACACCATGTACAATGATGGCCGGCTGCCACGTCCGGCACGCAGTATCCGCTTTATCTGGGTACCCGAATTTTCAGGAACCGGTCCCTGGGTAAATGCCCATAAGGATATCATGGAAAAAACATTGTGCAACATCAACCTCGACATGGTTGGTATTTTACTGAGTGAAAGCCAGTCATTCTTCAACATGGAGCGCACAACATTTGGTAACCCTCACTATATCAATGATGTTATGGAGAACTACTTCAGGTACGTCGGCGAAACCAACCGTACCAGTCTGGTACTTTCGGGCCGTGAAGGATATCTTAACCGCATTGTTGCCCCATCGGGGTCGGATGAACCTTTTTATTACTCGATCGAAGGGCATTACGGTGCATCTGATCATGAAGTATTCAACGACTGGGCGGTTGGGGTACCAGCGATCATGATGATCACATGGCCAGATCTGTACTATCACACTTCCCAGGATTTAAGCGACAAGCTTGATCCCACCCAGCTCAAGCGCTGCTGCGTGATCGGAGCTGCGGCTGCCTACACCATTGCTGCCGCAGATGCAGGAATGGCCTCAAAAATTACCGGTGAAACCTTCTCCAATTCTATTCGCCGCATGGGAATCCAGCAGGCCAGAGCAATCGATGAGTTATCGAAATTAACGACTGAAAACCTCGCTTCAGGATATAAAAGGATCAGGGGATATATTGAGGGGACCTTGATGAATGAAATGGAAACTATTGAAACTGCACTGGAACTGGCGCCGAATGATGCCAGTCTGGTTGCCACAGTAGCCCTTCAAACCGCTCAGGTTAAGAATATTGCCGCAAGTCAGCTGTTAATTCTGGATCAGGCAATGAAACAGCTTGCCGCAAAATTCGGAACAGCAGTGGTTTCCCTTAAGCCCGATGAACTGGAGAAAAAAGCCATGACCGTGATTCCTGTTACAACGGCAAAAGTAAAAGAAGCCGGCTATGGTGAATATCGCAAACTGATGCCTCAGATGTCGCGTGAGCAGATGACGGTGACTTACCGGGAGATTGCCAACACCAATGAGGTGCAGTTGCTCTGCACAGGCAAACATAATGCACTACAGATCAAACAGATGCTTGACACCCAATATGCAAAAGAATCGTCACTCAAGGCTATTCTGGATTACATTGATATTCTGAAAACTGCAGGATTGGTAACATTGAAATAACATGAAAAAGATATTCATTGCCGGACTATTCTTCCTTTGCGTTGCGGGAGCCGGTGCGCAGATTACCCCATTTTACCAATGGACCTTATTGAATCAGAAGGTAATGGACGAAATCATCGGAGAAGCATCCGGTGAAACAGCCTACAACCACATCATGGAGATGGGAGGATATACCCGTGCACGGACCTCTGAGGAATTGACTTCAACGCTTTTCGAATCTCAGTACATCATGGATAAGCTGAAGGAATATGGCATAAAAACGGCCAAATTAGAACGATTTCCAGATGCGCAGCCCGGCTGGAACGGGATTAAAGGGGAATTATGGGAAGTATCGCCCCGGCGCAAAAAGCTGGCCGATTATGATGATATGCGGGTGATGCTGGTATCCGGCAGTGAAGATGCTGATGTGGAAGCAGAGCTTGTATGGGTGGAAAACGGCCGTCCGGCTGATTTTGAGAAAGCCGATGTAAAAGGCAAAATCGTGGTCACCTATGGAGATCCCGGATCGGTGAGCGGACTGGTTCAGAAATCCGGCGCCCTGGGCACCATTTCATTCAGTTCACCCAGGCCGCTCTATGATCCAACCCAGATACCCTGGACCGGATTATGGGGTGCCCCCGGACAAAAGCTGGGTTTTGCCTTTATGATGCCTCCGCGGGAAGGATATTTGTTGCGCGACCGGCTCATGCGCGGTGAAAAAATCAAGGTACACGCAACTGTTAAAACATCCATGGAACTTACAGATCTGCAGGTTCCTACCTGCGTTATTGCGGGTACCGACCCCAATGCAGGTGAAGTGATTTTCTCGGCACATCTTTTCGAAGGATATCTGAAACAAGGCGGTAACGACGACATTTCAGGATGTGCCGTCATCCTCGAGGTGGCCAGAATGTTTAACACGATGTTTGAAGAGGGCCGTTTACCACGACCGGCACGCAGCATGCGGTTCATTTTCATACCCGAATTCTCAGGTTCGATACCCTGGACCCAGGCGCATAAGGACATTATGGAAAAGACCCTGTGCAACATCAATCTGGATATGGTAGGACTCTGGCTGAGTAAAAGCCAATCGTTTTTTAACCTTGAGCGCACTACTTTCGGCAATCCCCATTACATTAACGATGTGGTTGAAAACTACTTCCGGTATGTAGGCGAAACCAACCGCACCATGATCTCCATCTGGAGCGGATATATCAACCGGATTGTCGCCCCATCTGGATCTGACGAACCCTTTTATTACAATATCGAGTCGCATTTCGGCGGATCGGATCATGAGGTATTCAACGATTGGGGAGTGGGTGTTCCGGGAATCATGATGATCACCTGGCCCGATCAGTTTTATCATACCTCTGAAGATGTGGCAGATAAATGTGACCCCACCCAGCTCAAGCGTGTATCTGTCATTTCAGCGGCATCCGCTTATACAATCGCCAATGCCGATGCCGGTATGGCAGGTAAGATTGCAGCCGAGGTATTCTCCAACGGTATCAGAAGGCTCGGACAGCAATCCGCACGTGCACTTGATGAACTTTCAAATGTAACCGCTGAAAACTTCGCTGACCGGTATAAGAAGGTCAGGGGCTATATCAGCGGAACGATGCTGAATGAAATGGAAACCATTGAATCTACTCTTGAACTGGCACCGGTTGATGCTGCATTGCAGGCATCAGTTGCCGTGCAGACCGCACAGATCAGGAAAATCGCTGAAGCACAGGAAGCTGTCATTGATCAGGAAATGAAAAAAGCAGCAGCCAGACTGGGTGTGCCGGCTATTTCATTAAAACCGACAGATGAAGAGAAGAAGGCTATGGCGGTAATTCCGGTTCCTACTTCCAAAGTCAGGGAAAACGGGTTTGGAGGATATTCCAAATTCATGCCGGCAGCAACAAAAGAGCAATCAGTGGTCATCACTATGGTACCCGACAGGGCTGAGCTTGAGCGGTTATGCAATGGAAAACATAATGCTTTACAAATCAAGTACATGCTGGATACTCAATCAGCAAGAATAACTGATTTACAGGTAATTATGGATTACATTGGGATCCTGAAAACCGCAGGGCTGGTAACAGTGAAATGACCGGAACGGTTACTTCCCTTTTCTCCCGCGCTTAAACAGCACATTTTTCTGGTAATTGGTAAACCGGTGAATGCCCTCATTGACGGCTTTCACCTCTTCGACGGTATAGAACGCCTTGGGATTGAACTTGTTGATGAGGTTGACCATGGCTTGCATTTCCGAGCGCTTAATGATGGTGTAAACCACGTCGACGGTTCCCGTACTACCCTGAGCGGTATGAAAGGTGACCCCGTACCCGGCATCCTGAAGCTGTTTAATCAGTTCATCCGTAGGGGTCCGGCTGATAATGCGGATGGCAGTATATCCGATTGCGATTTTCTCTTCGAGAATGATCCCTATGAAATTTCCGGTAGCGAAACCACCGCAATATGCAAGAAAATAGTACCAGCGATCGAGATTTTCAAGAATCTTGGTCATGGCCATCAGCCAGATAAAGACCTCGAAAAATCCGAGCAGCGGAGCCAGATAGCGGTATCCTTTGGATACAAAGATAATCCGGATCGTTCCGATTGAAACGTCGCCGATCCTTGCCAGGAAGATCAGGACCGGAACTAAGATTATGCCAGTAAAATCGAATCCCATATTACCTCCATCTTACAACTTTTCCTTTATTACCTGCCAGCCAAACTGTTCCCTGATTGGGGACTACCGCCAGAGCATGATATCCGTCGCTGCTGACCTCCTCCCAGGTTTTTCCTGCATCCGATGACATCCAGACTCCCGGAGGGCCGCAGGCAACCAATGTTTTAGGATCAATCCAGCTGATGCATTCCATAAAAGGCACCAGAACCGCTCCCGGGGAGATGGTCCAGGTGCTGCCATAATCCTCTGATATGCCAACATTTGCTCCGGTAACGGTCATTTTCTGATAATTCCCACCGGCAGCTGCTACCAGCTTCTCGCGGCCGCCGGCAATTGAAAATGCACCGGCAGCAGGATCACCCTGCACAAAAGGCAATGGTGCCACTTCCCAGGTGCGTCCATAATCTGCCGACCGGAACATCCTGGCAACTGAGCCGCCGGTTACCAGAAAGCAGAAACCCTGCGGGGTAACATCAATGCTGGTTCCGCTGGCTGCGAAGGCGTATTCACCGGACACCAGATCCGGAATCATCTCCGGTTTTTTACGCGACCAGGTACGACCACCATCCAGTGTTTCCATCAGGTAGGGCTTCTCATCCACCGGATCGCCGATTAGTAATCCATGATCCTTATCGAAAAAATCCATTCCATCGAAGAATGCTTTTTCATCAGTATTCTGGTAGGTGAGTTTCCATGATTTCCCGCCGTCTTCAGTGAGATAGATGGAAGAGCCCTTACCCGGTGCGGCGCTCATCAGCAAAGCCTGATCAGCTGAAAAACCGTGTACATCGCGAAAATCCAGTTTTTCTGCACCCGGAACGATATCATGATGCCAGGATTTGCCTCCATCGCGGGTCATTGAAAATTCACCCTGTGTTCCGGATACCCAGACCACCTTTTTTGAAACCACATCCAATCCACGAATAGAGCCGGTCATCCCGGTTTCCTGTACCTCAAACCCGGATTGGGCCGTGAGGCGGAGAGAAACCATCAGAAAGAGGGCCAGGAAAGTTTTCATGATCTGCTTTGTATAAGGACCTCAAGTATCTGGATAGCGGCTTTCGGGATGCTTGTGCCCGGTCCGAATATCCCTACCACTCCCAGGTCGTAAAGAAATTGATAATCCTGCGGGGGGATTACTCCACCCACGATAACCATGATATCATCGCGGCCCAGTTTTTTCAGCTCTTCGATAACCTGGGGAACCAGTGTTTTATGTCCGGCAGCCAGACTGGAAATACCGAGAACATGAACATCGTTATCCACGGCATCCTTGGCGGCTTCGGCCGGGGTTTGAAACAACGGACCCATATCCACATCGAATCCGATATCGGCATAGCCTGTTGAAACCACCTTAGCTCCGCGGTCGTGGCCATCCTGTCCCATTTTAGCAACCATAATCCTTGGGCGCCGGCCTTCGATTTCTGCGAATTTATCGGCGAGGTCGCGTGCTATCTGAAAATCTTCGTTACCCATATATTCTGATGAATAAACTCCTGATATTGAACGGATCACAGCCTTATATCTTCCAACAACCTTTTCGCAGGCGTATGAAATCTCTCCCAAAGATGCGCGTTTTTTTGCTGCATCCACTGCAAGTTCGAGCAAGTTGCCTTCACCGGTTTCCACGCAGCGGGTAATGGCTTCGAGGGAGGCCATGCATTCCGCCTCATTCCGCTCTGCGCGTAATTTATTGAGACGCTCGATCTGCGACAACCTGACTTTTGAATTGTCGACATCGAGGGTTTCGATCGGATCTTCCTTTTCGAGCCGGAATTTATTCACACCGAGGATGGTATCCTGATGACTGTCGATATGTGCCTGTTTCCGGGCGGCAGCCTCTTCGATACGCATTTTAGGAATACCGGTTTCCACGGCTTTCGACATTCCGCCCAGCTCCTCAACCTCCTCAATTAAAGCCCATGCTTTCTGAGCCAGCTCATGGGTCAGTGCCTCCACATAATAGGAACCTGCCCAGGGATCAACTGAACGGCAGATACCGGTTTCCTCCTGAAGATATATCTGGGTGTTACGGGCAATACGTGCCGAGAAATCTGTTGGGAGAGCAATTGCCTCATCCAGTGCATTGGTATGCAAACTCTGGGTATGTCCAAGGGTGGCAGCCAGTGCCTCCACGCAGGTACGGGTCACATTATTATAAGGATCCTGTTCGGTGAGGCTCCATCCGGAAGTTTGCGAATGGGTACGCAAGGCAAGTGATTTCGGATTTTTAGGGTTGAACTGTTTAACCAGTTTGGCCCAAAGCATCCTGGCTGCCCTCAGTTTGGCAATTTCCATGAAATGGTTCATTCCGATACCCCAGAAAAAGGAGAGACGCGGGGCGAAAGCATCAATATCCAGTCCGGATTGCACTCCGGTACGCAGATACTCCAGCCCGTCGGCAAGGGTATAAGCCAGTTCGATATCGGCGGTACCGCCGGCTTCCTGGATATGGTATCCGGATATGCTTATTGAATTGAATTTAGGCATGTTCTTCGAGGTATATCCGAAGATATCCGCGATGATTTTCATGCTGAAAGCCGGAGGATAGATATAGGTATTCCGGACCATGAATTCCTTGAGGATATCATTCTGAATGGTACCGGTAAGTTCTTCCAGTTTTGCGCCCTGTTCCAAAGCTGCAACGATATAGAAAGCCAGGATCGGCAGCACGGCGCCGTTCATAGTCATGGAAACCGACATTTTGTTGAGCGGAATTGAATCGAACAGGACTTTCATATCCAGTATCGAATCGATAGCCACACCAGCTTTACCGACATCTCCTTCCACACGGGGATGGTCGGAATCATAACCGCGGTGTGTAGCGAGATCAAAAGCAACCGAAAGTCCCATCTGACCGGCAGCCAGATTGCGGCGATAGAATGCATTTGACTCCTCGGCGGTGGAAAATCCAGCATACTGGCGGATAGTCCAGGGCTGCATCACATACATGGTGGAATAGGGACCGCGCAGATAGGGAGGCAAACCGGCAGCATAATTCAGATGCTCCATATTTGCCAGATCCTCAGCGCTATATTTAGGATTCACCGGAATCTGTTCCGGGCTCATCCAGGGTTTCGAAAAATCAGGTCTCATAGCTTTTATTTCTTTAAGATGAGAGTGTTAAAGGTTTTCAATGTTTCGAGCACATTGCTCCTTACATGAATAAAATGCTGAATCCCTTCGGATTTCAGTTGCTCGATATTCTCTTTCGGGTAGCCGGCAATAACCGGGATGGCCCTGTTTCCCAAGGCTTTGGCAAAAGCCCCGCCCAATGTGGCATATTCATCATCCGATGAACAAAGTACCACGATATCTGCATTGGCCTCCATTGCGGCATCAATTCCCTCCTCCACTGTAGCGAATCCGGGATTGTCGATTACGGTATAGCCGGCGCAACCAAAGAAATTACAGGCAAAAGTGGCGCGTGCCTTGCGCATAGCCAGATGTCCGGTGGTCAGCATAAATGCAACCGGCTTTTTACCGGAGAATTCTGTTTCGAACCGGATGGCTTCAAATTCCTCGGCCACCCGGTAAAGATTTAGTGGCTGGGCCTCGGCCAGGTCAGTATCCATGACTTTCGACCGTACCCGCTGGGAATCCACTTTGGGGAGCATCTCCTCGGCGGGGTTCGGGTATTGGTTGGTACCCAGCAGAATTTCCCTGCGCTGCGCGATATTCTGGTCGCGCTCAATGGCAGCGGTTACTATGGCATCCTGGATGATTCCCTCATAAAACGCTTCGGTATAACCGCCGGCCTCCTCCACTTCCTGAAAGAGCTTCCAGGCCACTTCAGCAATGGAGGAAGTGAGGGACTCAATATAATATGAACCTGCAGCAGGATCGGCAACTTTATCCAGATAAGCTTCCTCTTTGAGAAGAATTTGCTGGTTACGGGCAATCCTTTCGGCAAATTCTGTTGGAACCTCATAGGGATAATCGAACGGAATGACGGTCATCGAATCGATGCCGGCCAGTGCTGACGACATAGCTTCCGTGGTATTTCTCAATAGGTTAACATAAGGATCGTAAACCGTCTGGTTCCACCTGGATGTTTCGGCATGAATATACATCGGCGGGGTCTGACCTTTCTCAATATCATAACTTTCAAGGATCTTGGCCCAGAGCATCCGGGCAGCCCGGAATTTGGCTATTTCCATGAAATAGTTTGACCCTATTGCAAAATGGAAAGATATTTTCGATGCGGCTACATCGGCCGGGACCAGTAATTCGGTCAACCCGGCTAAATACTCGTTAGCCTGGGCCAAGCTGTAAGCCAGTTCCTGCGCAATGGTAGATCCGGCCTGATGGAAATTCCTTCCACGAACACCAATAATCTTCAATCCGGGGAACCGTTCAGACTGTTCAATCCAATCGGCTATTTCAGTATACTGTTCACCCTCCTCAAATTCGAACGATCCATAAATGCTGAATTCACCAAGCATATCCCATTCACATGAACCCTGAACCTTTTCCGGATCCAGAATGCCGCTATCGGCCATTTCATTTAATACCTCCAGGATTTGTCCGGGAACGAATCCATCGAAGCTGAATTCTGCCTCGTTTAGCGGCAGATCCTTCAGGAATTCACGAACTTCCTCAATGGTGTGTGGTTCATCCATTTTAAAACCGATTGAATCCACACCCCGGGATAAAAGGTAAAGAGCCTTTTCCTTTGCCTTGTCATATTCAGTAACCTCGATATCCTGGCGGATCAGCCAGGAATTGGCGCGGCCAACGGTTGCTTTGACGAAGCCGAACTCAAGTGGATTGAACTCACTGCTGCTTAATTTCTCCAGATCCCCGGCCCGGTAGTATGGCTTCACGGAAATCCCTTCGGGGCTCTTCCAGATCAGTTTTTTAGCGTAATCAGCTCCTTTAAGGTCCTTGAGGATCACTTGTTCCCACTCCTGGGTGGAGACGGGAGGAAACTCCGTAAAGAGTTTCCGCATTTTATCATCCTGTACCATAATCAATAAACTTTAGGATTCGGGCGCAAAGGTAGAGCTTTATACGAAACGGAATGCGGGGTTGAAGGTGACTTTTATCAGGACGGAGGTTGGCCGGAAGTGGTAAGTCAGAGATTCGAATGGAGAGTTCTGAATTTTGAGGGTTGTAGATTCAAATGTGCGGAAAGTGCATTTAATAACTACTTTTCGGGTTCAAAATTCTAAACCATGAGCCATTTCATCAAATTCTGTACAGACAGGTTCTCATTTCTGCTATTAATCTGTTTAACAACCATTTCGTGTTCAACGGATCAGGCGCCAACCGATCTGACCCGTGCGGCGATTATTCCACGTCCGGTATCAGTGGTGGCCACCGCAAAGGCTTTTACCCTGACTGATAAAACCGACATCTACATATCCGGAAATTCCGGCGAGATGCGGTTTGTTGGGGAGTATCTGGCGGCAAAACTGAACCCTTCCACCGGGTTGAACCTGGAAGTGAAGGAAACGGCAGGAACCCCGCGCCGGGGTAATATTTTCCTGATGTTGGACTCAGCCAGAACAGAATTGGGTAAGGAAGGCTATAATCTGACAATCAGCGAAAATATGGTGACACTCAGGGCAAAATCAGCGGCCGGCCTGTTTTACGGGGTTCAGTCGCTTATTCAGATATTACCGGCCAAAGTTGAATTCAACCCGATCCAGGAAGGGCCCTGGATCTTACCAACTGGGACGATCACTGATTATCCCGGCTACGCCTATCGTGGGGCGATGCTGGATGTGGCCCGTCATTTTTTCAAGGCTGCGGATGTCAGGCGTTTTATCGACTTGATGTCGCGATACAAAATGAACGTACTCCATCTGCATCTGGCTGATGATCAAGGCTGGAGGGTCGAGATCAAATCATGGCCCAACCTTACTGCCCATGGAGGCAGCACTCAGGTAGGCGGCGGTCCGGGTGGTTTTTACACACAAGAAGAGTATTCAGTGATAGTAAAATATGCTCAGGATCATTTTATTACGATTGTTCCGGAGATCGACATGCCGGGTCACACCAATGCTGCCCTGGCATCCTATGCCGAATTGAACTGCAATGGCACCGCAACAGAACTATACACAGGCACCAACGTAGGATTCAGCACTTTATGTACCTCAAAAGAAATCACCTATCAGTTCATTTCAGATGTATTCAGGGAACTGTCAGCTCTCACACCCGGACCCTACCTCCATATCGGGGGAGATGAATCGCATGTGACTAAGAAAGAAGATTACATACCCTTTATCAGCCGGGTGCAGGACATCGTTTCATCAACGGGGAAATTGAGTATGGGCTGGGACGACATTGCCGCATCTGAACTGCGGCCGGGAACCGTTTGTCAGCACTGGGCTT
The DNA here is from genome assembly GCA_942493265.1 of uncultured Bacteroidota bacterium. Taxonomy (GTDB): domain Bacteria; phylum Bacteroidota; class Bacteroidia; order Bacteroidales; family UBA12481; genus UBA12481. Next base: position 2,410,786 of record OW818688.1, on the reverse strand, counting down.
CCGTTGACAATGCGGTTAAAGCGGTCGGACAGGGGGCAAAGCTGGTTATTTCTCCCGCACGGAAGGCCTATCTGGATATGAAATATGACTCTGCAACCACGCTTGGTCTGAAGTGGGCCGGATACATTGAAGTTGACACCGCATATATCTGGAATCCGGCAACCCTGGTGGCCGGCATCAATAAAAGCAACATCCTGGGTATCGAGGCCCCGCTATGGTCGGAGACCATATCTACAATGGATGAAATTGAATATCTGGTGTTTCCAAGATTGCCGGGCTACGCCGAGATTGGCTGGACACCAGATTCTTTGCGGTCATGGAATGAGTACAAGGTACGATTGGGCAAGCACGGCGAGCGGATGGATGCGTTGGGGGTGAATTATTACCGGTCGCCGAAGGTGAAGTGGTAGGGAACGAGCCCACGAAAAATTCAGTGCTTTGTAACGGGGTCCCGACTTTCGTCGGGATGACAAGGCTCCGAGGGGCACTCAAAGCGGGATGACAAGTCTTCGATGGTGATGAGGTGTTGACGTGAAACCACGATATAGATGCAGAAAAATGACCTGAAAGGAGAAATTTCCTTGAAACTTTGCTTTTCTTTGCGGCTTAATTTCAAAAACGCTTGCCGTGAAAATCGAAAACAACCGTGTCGTTCAGATACATTACACCTTGAAAGATGATCAGGGTGAGATCCTTGACAGCTCAATCGGAAATGATCCGCTGCCCTATATTCATGGTGTAGGAGCTTTGATCCCGGGATTGGAAAAAGAGCTGACCGGCAGGCAGGCCGGCGAAAAGTTTACTGCGGTAATTGCACCGGCCGACGGCTATGGCGATTACGATGAAGAACAGGTATTTCAGGTATCGTCTGATGGATTTGAGGAAGACGATGAGCTGGAACTGGGTATGCAGGTGCAGATCGACACCGAAAACGGTCCGGCTATTGCAACGGTAACGGAAATTGAGGGCGAAGAGGTTACTCTCGACCTTAACCACCCGCTTGCAGGTGTAAGCTTACACTTTGATGTTGAGGTAATCGAGGTGCGGGAAGCCACTCAAACGGAACTTGACCACGGGCATGTTCATACTCCCGGGGCCCATCATCACTAGACCATCTTTTTGGGGTCAACCCATAACGTAAACTCCTCATCTGTTAGGTATCCCAGTTTCATTGCGGCCTGCCTCAGTGACAAACCCTCTTTATGGGCCTTCTTGGCTATTTCTGCTGATTTTTCATAGCCAATATGGGTATTGAGTGCGGTGACCAGCATCAGTGAGTTTTCCACGTGACGGTTGATTACATCATAATTCGGTTCGATACCGATTGCGCAATTGTTATTGAAGGAGACGCATGCATCGCCCAATAAGCGGGCCGACTGGAGGAAATTTGCGATCATCACCGGCTTGAACACGTTCAGTTCAAAATGGCCGAGCATTCCGCCCACTGAGATGGCCATATCATTTCCGATGATCTGGGCACAAACCATGGTCATGGCTTCTATCTGGGTAGGATTTACCTTACCGGGCATGATAGAGGATCCGGGTTCGTTTTCAGGAATACTAATCTCGCCGATACCGCTCCGGGGTCCGGATGAGAGAACACGGAGATCATTGGATATTTTCATAAAGCTGACTGCCAGCATCTTCAAAGCTCCGTGAGCTTCAACAATGGCATCATGGGCAGCCAGGGATTCAAATTTATTTTCAGCAGTGATGAATGGTAATCCGGTGAGTTCAGCAATTTTTATGGCAACCTTCTCAGCATACCCTTTCGGTGCATTGATTCCGGTACCCACTGCAGTTCCACCCAAGGCCAGTTCGCTCAGGTGAATCAATGAATTATTGAGGGCACGTAACCCATGATCCAACTGTGATACATAGCCCGAGAATTCCTGCCCGAGAGTTAACGGCGTTGCATCCATAAAATGCGTGCGGCCGATCTTAACAACCCCCATAAATGCTTTAGACTTAATATCCAGCGTGTTACGGAGAAGCACTACTCCGGGAATGGTGGTCCCGAGAAGAGCCTTATAGGCTGCAATATGCATGGCCGTAGGAAAAGTATCATTTGACGACTGTGACTTATTCACATCATCATTGGGATGTATCAGACGGGTTCCCTCGCCGAGTTTATTTCCCAGCATGACATGAGTACGATTGGCAATCACCTCGTTAAGGTTCATATTCGACTGGGTTCCTGATCCGGTTTGCCAGATTACCAGCGGAAACTGGTCGTTATGTTTGCCGGCCAGGATTTCATCACAGGCTTCTCCGATCAGTTTTGCCTTCTCCGCCGAGAGCACTCCCAGATCAAGGTTTGTGAGAGCTGCTGCCTTTTTCAGGTAGGCAAAAGCCATGATGATTTCGCGCGGCATGGAACCAGCCTCGCCGATTTTGAAATTATTGATTGACCGTTGGGTTTGCGCCCCCCAGTATTTATCGGCCGGTACTTCAACCGGACCCATGGTGTCCTTTTCGATACGGTATTCCATAAAGCTAACAATTTGCTAATTTGACAATTTGTTAATATGTTAATTAAAGAATGTGCTAATATGACAATTTGTTAATATGCTAAAGAAAGCAAGAAAGTAAGTAACTGTTCATAAAAATACCAATTTTCGCCATTACTTCAAACCGCCCCAACCAATGAGGCTTTTTTCTTCAATTAGCAAATTAACACATTACCACATTAGCAAATTAGTTAGAGTACTTTACCGAACTCCATAAGAAAGGCCTTTATAAACCCGTTCAGTTCCCCGTCGAGCACTGACTGGGGGTTACTGGTTTCGAAGCCTGTGCGAAGGTCCTTCACCATTTTATAGGGATGCAGCACATAAGAACGGATCTGGGATCCCCACTCGATCTTCTTCTTGGTGGCCTCCACTTTCTGGCGTTCCTCCATGCGCTTTCGCAGCTCAATGGCATAGAGTTCAGACCGCAGAAGCCTGATGGCATTCTCCTTATTCTGCAGCTGGCTGCGCGACTCACTGTTTTCAATTATGATTCCTGAGGGTCCGTGTTTCAGGCGCACGGCTGTTTCCACCTTGTTTACGTTTTGTCCGCCCGCTCCACCCGAACGATAGGTATCCCACTCAATATCAGCAGGATTAACATCGATCTCAATGGTATCATCCACCGCCGGTGATACAAATACAGAGGCAAAAGTAGTATGCCGCTTGTTGTTGGAATCGAAAGGTGACAATCGAACCAGACGATGAACGCCATTTTCGGCTTTCAAATATCCGTAAGCATATTCACCAATGAATTCAAGCGTTACCGACTTCACCCCGGCCTCATCGCCAGCCTGAAAATCGATCTCTTTAACTTTATATCCATTGATTTCGCCCCAGCGGATATACATCCTCATGAGCATACCCGCCCAGTCGAGACTTTCAGTACCGCCTGCACCCGAATTGATTTTCATGATGGCCCCTAGGATATCTTCCTCTTTGCGGAGCATATTTCGTGTTTCCAGCTCTTCAATCAGAGAAACCGTATGTGCGTAATCCTTATCAACATCCTCCTCAGAAGCCTCACCGTCCTTATAAAAATCAAACAGAACCTGCAGGTCGCCAGTAGCGGCAATTACCTGATCGTACGACTTGATCCAGCTGTTGAGCGTGCGGATCTGCTTCATGTGTTTTTCTGCTTCTTTTGGATTGTCCCAGAAACCTGCGGATTGCGATTTCTCTTCCTCTTCCTTTATCTGAATCTTCTTGTTATCGACGTCAAAGGAACCTCCTGAGCGCTTCGCCGCGCTCCACCAACTCTTTCACCTGATCGAGGGTTGTCATTATTTTACGATTTTGTGCAAAAGTAAGATTAAAGATAATATGCTATTGGGTTAATTTGCTAATTTGCTAATGGTAAGCCAGAGCATTAGCAAATTAGCAAATTAATCCATTAACACATTATGAATACCGGCCTCGACAACCTCCTCCTCTCTCCTGAACTGCAATCCCTGGTAAAGGGAAAGATCGGGTACCTGGGTCATGCCGCATCTGTATCGTGGCGGATGGAGAACGGGCTGGATGAACTGGTGGGGCTGTTCGGGCCCAGGGTGGTGAAGGCTTTCGGACCGCAGCACGGTTTTGGATCAGTGGTGCAGGATAATATGATTGAAACTGCCAACGTGGTACATCCCGCCTGGAAAATCCCTGTGTACAGCTTATATGGTGAAACCCGCAAGCCCACTGATGAAATGCTGGATGGAACCGATACGCTGATCATCGATCTGCAGGATGTGGGAACACGTGTATATACCTATATATGGACTATTTACCTCACCATGGAAGCCTGTATCGGCAAGGATATCAGGATTTTGGTACTCGATCGTCCGAACCCGATAGGAGGCAATATCACGGAAGGGGATCTGCCGGATCCGGACTGGTATTCATTTGTTTGCCTCGCACCCATTCCGATGCGGCACGGAAAATCGATCGGAGAGTTGGCCGTCTGGTTTAAAAAACTGAATCACTGGGACCTGGATCTGCATATTATTCCGATGACCGGATGGGATCGTGCCTTGCTCTGGAAAGATACCGGGCGGCTTTGGGTGAATCCCTCCCCCAATCTGCCAACGGCCGAAGGATGCCTGGTATATCCCGGAACGGTAATGATTGAAGGCACCGTTTTATCGGAAGGCCGGGGAACCACCCGGAGCCTGGAACAATTCGGCCATCCGGCTATAGATCCCTATGCCATCAGACAGCAGCTCCTGTTGTGGCTGATGAAAAACCACCTGGAAGGCATGGTACTCCGGCCGGTCCATTTTCAGCCCACCTATCACAAATTTGCCGGAGAGGTTTGCGGGGGATATCAGATCCATGTAACTGATCCCCTGATTTTTCAACCCTGGAAAACGATGATTTACATTCTGAAATTCCTGTATCATCACACCGATATCAGCCCCTTCTGGAGTACGGTGCCCTATGAATATCAGTTTGAAGGACTGGCTTTTGACTGGATAAACGGCTCCGACCGGGTACGACGGTGGATTGAAGGATGAATTCGGAATTCTCAATTCGAATCTCTACCTTGATCCTTTCAAAAAACAAACCTCATTATGAAGAAGCTCCTCCTCCCCGTTCTCCTCATTATCATTGCAGCCTGCACAAATCAAAAAGCTCCTCAACCTGATTTCACCTTCGCTTTCCTGACCGATATCCACCTGACCCCGGATAAGGATGCCCCGAAAGGTTTTCAGGAGGCCATCAATACCGTGAATAAGCTGAAACCCGATTTTGTGATTACGGGCGGAGACCTGATAATGGATGCGCTTGGCCAGTCGAGAAGCCGCGCCGACTCTCTTTACCATCTGTATTCTCAACTTATGAAGGGATTCACCATGCCGGTGCACAATACTGTTGGGAATCATGAATTGTTTGCCTTCTATAATAAGCAGATTGATACTCTTGATCCTGATTACGGCGAGGGTATGTTTCGCCGTTATCTCGGAGATCCCTGGCAATCATTTGATTACAAGGGATGGCACTTCATTATCCTGAAATCCATTGAGCAAACCCCGACCCGCAGTTATGAAGGAAAAATAAATCCGGTTCAGCTGGAGTGGCTGAAACAGGATCTGGCCAAACTGAATGATACTACGCCGATAGTGGTATCGGTGCATATTCCTTTCATTACCGTTTACAATCAATGGATCGAGGGTGGTCAGCAGGTGAATGGCGCAGGCAGTGTGATCACCAATGGCAAAGAGGTTTTGGACCTTTTGCGCAAAAAGAATCTGAAACTTGTGCTCCAGGGCCACCAGCATTATTATGAGGATCTGTACCTGGATGGTGTGCACTTTATCACCGGCGGCGCTGTATCGGCAGGATGGTGGGGTGGAGCGCTTGGCGGAATGGAAGAGGGTTTTATGATGATAAAAGTTTATGGTGGGGAGGTTCGGTCGGAGTATGTGGATTTTGGGTGGGAGGCGGTGAAGTGATGTTAATGATTCGAAGACCAAATGTGAATTCTGAAGAATGACCAAGTATGAAGCATAGCAGCGTTTTTGAAGGCAGCGCCGGGCTGAAGTCCGGTGGCCGGATATCTTTATGGCTTACTGTTGCCGTGATCGGTATTACCATCGCGGGATGCCGGGGCGACTCTCAAAAGGATTACAGCATCAGTGCACCAGGTATAAAACTGCATATCAATTCGTCCGGCACGATCACGAAAGTGGGCTTTGCCGAAGGCAGGGAGGAAAGGAATGTTAATCTATTTACCCAGCTAACCGGATGCATACCGTTGCCGGGAAGTCCGATCAAAGTTTCCGACAAGCACGGGTTGATCAGCTTCAGTCAGGAGTGGCTGCAGGGAGGAACCGGTAATACCTGCATGGTGACCAACCGGTTCAGCGAGGGAAATCAAAGCATCCGCTGGGAGATAGAAATAACCGGAACTAGGGGTCCTGACGGTCAGAATGTTCCCTGGACAGCTCCGATCACAACCAGGCTGATTTATCCGGATACGATAAATGCGAAATTCTGGACCGCCTGGGGAGATCCGAGGCGGGGAGAAATAAGCAATCAAACCCCAGAGAAACAATCCACCTTAGGAATATTCCCGTCAGATATTACAGGCAACTGGAGTGATCCACTGATACCCATACCGTTTGTGAATGATACGATATGGTATGGCGCGCCGCCTTACCGTTACGATAATCCCCGGTTGGGATTCATTCCCTTCCAGGGCAATCTGTTCGGCATACCGATGGTCACCCTGTCTGATGAACTGAAGGACATCGGATTGAGCCTGATTTTGTCGCCTGAGGATACCTTGCTTGACATGAATCTCCGGACTCAATCCTCCGGGGAATTGATTTTTTCAAGGGAATATCACCGGATCGCTGTGGGAAAAACCATCCGTTTTCATCTGGACCTTGTTGCCCATGAATCAGGATGGCGTGGTGGATTGCGCTGGATGACTTCCAATTACCCTGGATTTTTTGATCCCAATTTGCCAATTGCCGATGATATTGCCGGAACAGGGGCATATTCCTCCCTGGAAACGGACTTTGATCCGGTGAAAATGAAAAAGATGGCATTCGGGGTAAACTGGAAAGCCAGCTTTGATTTTCCGTATATGGGAATGTTCATCCCTCCGGTTCAATCGGATACCTCAGAGTGGCTGAGATTTGGCGGCGGAACCACATCGGTGAAGAATATGTGCGATTATGCCAAAAAAATGAAAAACCAGGGATTCCATGTATTGAGTTATTTCAATGTTACGGAATTCGGGGCCGAAATCACAGATCCTGCGCCCCCTCGCAAAGCAATATCTGACAATGACTTATGGCGTAATGCCGATGATTTCCTGTACTACAAGCTTGCTGATGCGATCCTCCATGTTCCGTCCGCCGTTACTCCGGACAAGTTATCCTTTTACCCCCGGTCGAGGCCCATGGGCCCATACTTTACGTGGGGAAACGGAATCATCATGGATCCGGGCGAAGCCGTTTATCAAGAGTTTTTGCTCGATCAGGCCCGGAAACATATCGAAATGGTTCCGGATGCAGAAGGCATTTGTATTGACCGGATGGACTGGCTTCGGATGTATAATGAGGAGCGCGACGATGGGGTGAGCTGGTTCGGTAATCAGCCCACCAGGTCATTACTGCTATCATGGAATAGTTTGCTTGGCAGGCTGGGTCCGCTCATGCATAAATCAGGCAAGGTAATCTTCATCAATAATCATGATAAGCGGATTGATCTGCTTCGCCACACCGACGGGTACTTTGATGAGTTCACCTATGGTGGCTCGCCGCTCAATCTTACGGCACTGATGGGGGTGAAACGGCCGGTGCTGGGCTGGACCAGTGAAGAAAACAATCTGCGGCCCGACCCGGATGCATTTTTCCAGCGGTACCTTCATATGGGGGTTTATCCGATGGCTCCATTCCCTGGCAACGACCACTCTCTGCTGCCGGGAGAATGGGTAGACAAGCAATATCTGGATTACGGGCCGATGCTTCAGCTATTGAAAGGGAAGAAATGGGTTTTAGCACCACATTGCATTGAGGTTGCCGACCAAACGGCGAAGGCGAATCTGTTTGAAGTGCCGGGCGGTTGGGTGGTTCCGGTGACTTTCGGCCCAAAAGAAGGCATCGTGTCGGTCACGATCAGGGTTGTTCCGGGAATGACGGGTAACATGGAAGCTGAAGCAATTTACCCGGGATCGGCCCAGGCGGTTATGGTGCCGGTTACTCACACGGCAGGAGTGATACGGATGGCGGTTCAAACGCACAGGGGCAGTGCCATGGTCAGGATCAAAAAGCGAGACTCTTGACGTTTAAACCCTGTTCAGAAAATTTTGAAGAACTGGTAAAAAGTTGATAAGAAATAACCATGGGGGCCGTTACTGAATTGAAAGAAGCCCTTACTTTGTAATGTATAATGTGTTAAGGAACCCATGATCAGAAGAATCGCCTTATACCTCCTTATTGCTGTTTCAATATTTTCATGCAAGAATCAAAACAGCAATGATTTAGCGGCATTGGTAGATCCCTTTATCGGGACCGATGCCACCGGGAACACATTTCCCGGTGCTTCCATGCCGTTTGGGATGGTTCAACTGAGTCCTGACACCTATAATGATGGCTGCTGCAGTGGCTATCACTACCGCGATTCTGCCATAATGGGATTTTCGCACACCCATCTGAGCGGTACCGGAGTGGCTGATTTTGGTGATATTCTGGTCATGCCATCGACAGCAGAATTCACTTCAGCCTCGGGTGAAAACGGCATACGCGGGAAAAACAAGGGGGCAAGGTTCAAGCATTCCAGTGAGAAAGCATCGCCAGGGTATTACAGTGTATTTCTGGAAGATCACCAGATAAATGTGGAACTGACGGCCACCAACCGGGTGGGATTACACCGGTATACTTTCCCGCAGTCGGACAAGAGCAGCATTCTATTTGATCTGGAACACGGGATCATGAATGGCGATAAGCCATTGGACGACTGTTTTATACGGGTGGTTAACTCCACCGAAATCGAAGGTCTCCGCCATTCACAGGGATGGGCACCTGATCAGTATGTTTATTTTGTGGCCCGATTTTCAGAACCTTTCACGGATCCGGCACTTTACCTGAACGGTGAAGTTTCGGGCACTTCCAATGAAATAAAAGGAAAATCTGTAAAGGCTGTCCTGAATTATCAAACAAAAGCTGGCAAGCAGATTCTGGTTAAAGTAGCCCTTTCAGCCATCAGTACGGAAGGTGCACGCCGCAATATGGACGAGGAACTTCCTCACTGGGATTTCGACAAAACGGTTAACCGGGCTGAAAATGCCTGGAATGCAGAATTGGGCAAAATCAAAATTTCAGGGGGCACCAAGGACCAGCAAACGATCTTTTATACAGCACTTTACCATTCGCTGTTAACGCCGAACCTCTATTCGGATGTTGACGGACAATATCGCGGCATGGACCATCTGGTGCATTCTGGCGAAGGGTTCAACTACTATCATGTTTTCTCCCTCTGGGATACGTACCGCGCGGTTCATCCGCTTTTTAACCTGATCGACCCCAAGCGGAACCAGGATTTTATCAAAACGATGCTCAAGCAATTTGAACACACCGGGTTGTTGCCTGTATGGGAGCTTGCCGGATGTGAAAACAATTGCATGATCGGCTATCACGCGGTACCGGTAATTGCGGATGCTTACCTTAAGGGGTTCCGCGATTTCGATGTGGATAAGGCTTTTACGGCAATGCTGGCCAGCGGGGCTCAAAATACCGAGGGAATTGATTCCTACCGGAAATTCGGATTTCTGCCGAAAGAAAACTCCACGAATTCAGTATCAAAAGTTCTGGAATATGCCTATGATGACTGGTGCATCGCACAGATGGCCAAATCGCTGGGGCGGATGGAAGAGTACCGCGAATATATCAGGCGTTCACAATACTACCAGAATCAGTTTGATCCTGCCTCAGGACTGATGAGGCCCAGGCATGCCGACGGACGATGGCTGAGCCCATTTGATCCATTTAAGGTTTCATTACTCGACCAGGGAGACTATACCGAGGCAAATGCCTGGCATTACAGCTTTTACGCACCACAAAACATTCCTGACCTGATCCGGCTGTCGGGAGGCGACCAGCAATTTATTCAGAAACTTGATTCGTTTTTCACGGTTCAAACCGGGATCAAAAACAACATTTCCGATTTCGAAGGGATTTTTGGTCAGTATGCCCATGGCAACGAACCAAGCCACCACATGCCTTATCTTTACAATTATGCAGGAGTAGCCTGGAAAAGTCAGGAAATTATTAAAAGGGCCGTAAATGAATTTTACACATCCAAACCTGACGGGCTGTGTGGCAATGATGACTGCGGACAGCTTTCGGCCTGGTATGTATTCAGCGCTATGGGATTCTATCCGGTTTGTCCGGGCTCGGACCAGTATGTTATCGGAAGCCCTCTTTTCGACAAAGCCGAAATCGCCCTTTCCAATGGCAGGAAATTCACGATAAGGGCACCAGGATCAGGATCCCGGTCGCCATATGTTCAATCGGCCTCCTTGAACGGGCAGGATTATCCGAAATCATACATCAACTACACCGATTTAATCAAAGGCGGAGAGCTGGTTTTAAAGATGGGATCTGATCCGGCAAAGGAATGGGGACAGGCTTTGGAAAACCGCCCGTCGGCCTTGCCCGTAGAACCGGAAAATTTGTTGAAACCACTGGGCATCGACAAGCCATTTATGCCTTACATAAAATCAGCGGGCCCGATGTTCCGGGGTCAGGCAAAAATAGAACTGGGATGCATATCTGAAGGTGCTGAAATACACTACACAGTTAACGGCACCGAACCCCGGCTAAACTCTGAAAAATACACGATGCCATTCGATATATACCGTACTTCAAGGGTTCGTGCAAAAGCATTCAGAAACGGAATCAGCGAAAGTGAAGTTGCTGCGGCGGATTTCTACAAAAGTTCACTGGATCCGCAATCCCCGAGATTAAAGGTTGAGTACCTGGTTCCTCCGTTTCAAAGGGATTATCTGGGACGAACTGTTGATGGCAGCTATTCTCCGAATTTCAAGGCCGGCGGTGCCATGGCGCTGGTTGACGGTAAAACAGGAAGCCCGGATTTTACCGACGGAAGATGGCAGGGATTTGAAGGGAAAGATATGGAAGTGGTAATTGATATCGGTCGTGTGATGCCGGTTTGGCGCATTACCGGTAGCTTCCTGCAGAGCTTGTCCGTTTGGATTTTCCACCCGATCGAAATCAGCTTTTCCATTTCAACAGATGGCAAAGATTATCGGATGATGGGTGTGATCGATAATTATCCCGACCGTTCGACCATCAATGATGGTGTAAAGTACTTTGAATCATTGGTTTTCGGAGCGCCGGCCAGATACGTCAGGATAAAGGCAAAAAGTATGGGTCTCTGTCCGCCCTGGCATCATGGCGCTGGTGGTGCAGCATGGTTATTTGCTGATGAGGTGATTGTGGAGTAAGAGTTGTCGGTTGTCGGTTGTCGGTTGTCGGTTGTCGGTTGTCGGTTGTCAGTTATCGGTTGTCAGTTATCGGTTTTGAATAAGATATTATTAACGGTATTGTTTTCCATTGGTTTCGGAGCATCCTTCGCCCAGGAAACCCATCTGCTAAAAGTATTTTTCAGGTATGGATCAATCCCGGATATCGGATTTGAATACATTGAATACGAAGAAACGGGGGGATTGAACGGAGGTCACGTCAGTATTGGGATTGATTCGCTTGAAATCGGCTTTACCAATGAAAAATCGATCCATGTTTTCGCAAAAAAGGACAACATTCAGGGAGTTTATTACTGGGAATATCTGAAAGATTTTGAAGCGGCTACTTCTGATAAAAAGTACATCACCTTCCTCATTCCGATCACCGACGACCAGTATCTGAAATTGAAATCGATATTGCTGGCTTATATCGACAACCCGCCGTATGATTATGCTTTCTTCGGAATGCGATGTGCGTCTGCCACTTATGATGTACTCAGCCAGATCGGATTGGTGAAATCCAAATCCAGGGCTGCCACAATCATCACCAATTTCTATCCCAGGATGTTCCGTAGAACCATGACCGATCTGGCCCGAAAAAACGGATATACCGTGATAAAGGTGAAGGGGAGGAAGACGAGGATTTGGGAGAAGGATGGGCCGTGAGGAGGTGAGGAGGTGAGGAGGTGAGGAGGTGAGGGGGTGAGTGGGTTGTAGGGGCGACCTGCGGTCGCCCACATCAACATAAAGAAAGTTAGGAACGTGAAGAATGTTAAGAAGGTAAAGAATGTAAAGAACGTCAGAATAAAACCGGAAGCCATGAAACAAATAAAGCGAGGGATGTTAAAAAGGTGCAATTCATTGATTGCCTGGGTACTTTCACTGGCGGGTATCGCCTGTACAAACATAGCCTGTGAATACGGCACTCCGGAGGCGAAATTCAATGTGAGCGGAACGGTAACCTCGGAGGAATCCGGTGAACCGATCGATCACATTCAGGTGACCATGGGATATGATACGGTGTACAGTGACCAGGCAGGAAAATACAAGATTTCAACCTACGAATTTCCTGTCAGCCAGGATTTTATAGTCAATTTTTCAGATGTTGACGGTACCGCGAATGGAGAATTTTCCCCGCTGGATACCCTGGCACAGTTCAAGGATCCTGAATTTCACGACGGATCAGGCAGCTGGTATGAGGGAGAAGCTGATCAGGAGATCAAGGTTAAGTTGAAAATTAAGAATTAACCCAGCTCAGCTTCCTTTTTCTCCAGCTCTTTGAGAACAGACTCCACCTTGCCCTGCATTTGTGTGAGTTTGCCGGAGAACAGCTCTTTATAATACCGTATACCTTCCTGAATATTTTCCCGGAATGCATCCAGGGTTTTCTTCTCTTTGGGATTCTCCGGATTGAGCCGGGGGGCAAGCCTGTTTTTCAGGTAATCAACATAGATCCCGAGTTCCTTGACGAACATGTGTGGCCTGTCGGTACGCTCCATCACATTATTCTTACCATAAATATGCCCCACCATTTCGGGAAGGGTTACCTCATGGGTAAAATAGGCCATGTTCGGTCCGGGGCATACTGACACGCCCGGCCCTTCTGATCGGTGATTCAAATCGTTGGCAAGCAATGAGGCGGTTCCCAGACCAACACAGATGCAAGATTTTTCAACAATGGCATCATATCGGGCCTGGTGCATTTCGGGAGTCAGTTCCATATGATCGAGCTGTTCGATCTTCATTTGCTGATATTCCCTTGAGGCGGTGCAAATCGGTTTCTCGGTAAATTCGGTATCGAGACACGCATATCTTTTCGGACATGGGCTGCCGGGTTCGCCTTTGAGTATGCGGCCCTCTTTTTCAACATCCTTGGAATTGCCCCGGAGTGAATAGAAAGGTACCCCCAACGGTGATATTCCGCTCAGATACACGTCGTTTTCATTGGATTCACAAAGTTGTTGACGGGTTTCCTCGTCCATGGTAACCGCTTCAGGAACCAACAGAAAGGGACTGCCCCATCCTATTGAATCCAGACCATAATAATCCATCAGAAACTCCTGCTCTTCAGCTGTTCCCACCCCACCCTGCGCGGTGATGCGCATTTCAGGAATATCTGCCGGAACCGGTCTGTTTTTTGTGGTCAGAGCCTGTGACCAAAGCTGATATACTTCGCGCGACAGATCCTCCCGGGAGTTTTTAAAAGCCTCCAGAATGGGTCCGAGGAGGAATCCATCTGTGGCAAATGCATGTCCGCCACAATTCAATCCCGACTCAACGCGATATTCCGACACCCATATCCCCTTTTTAGCCAGGAACTTACCCTGAATAATAGCTGACCGGTAATCGCTTACCTTAAGAACTATTTTCTTTTTTATATGCCCGTTCTGATCCGGATAAAAATCATCGAAATTCTCGAGATAGGCATAAAGCCTGGGGTTCATCCCAGCTGACAGAACGATGGAGGATTCGAGGTTACTCTCTGCAAATCCACGCAGTGCAGCATGTGCATCATTAAACTCATGCGGCAGGGTTTCACCATGAACATAGTTCTCCTTGTCGAGCTTTGTCATGATATTAACATCAATCGAACCGGGCTGCAGACGCTGCTGAGCCCACTTCCTGATATCGTTCACGCTTGCTTTCGCGGCAATCAATTCGTTAAACTCCTTTTTCAGGGTAGAAAAATCCGGCAGCATTTCGATGTAACGATCAAACTCCTCTTTCTTTTCAATCGCGGCCAGTTTGATTTCATCAAATTTTTGCCTGACCATAGAATCCACGAGGTTCAGATAGGAAGTTATGCGCTTGGCTCTAAAGTCCTTAATCCTTCTTGATATCGGTTGAAATGGGATATCCAGTTTGTGGCTGTAAAATTCTCTCATCTTCTCCATCAACATATCGTCAACCAGCGAAATCACTGATGAAATGCCGTAGGGAGCCACCCTTACGGCAGTATCGATAGAGTATCCAATCCCCATAACCGGGATGTGAAAGGTATGAGGATTACCTAAGTGATTCATTTTTTGATACTTTGTAAATATTCAGCCAAGGTACGGCGAAATGTACTGTGATAGCCATCACAGCAGAAATAAGCCGCAGTGTAGTATCTTTGGAATGGAAAACCAAATTGTAAAATCCGATGAAACCCGAAGATTTTGAAGTGAAGGAGCTGGGGCGTGCGACCACGAAATCGCCATTGAGTGATGAAAGCCGTTGCAAGCCCATGTTTGGGTTTGTCACCGACAAGGATCGTGTTTTGTTCGACACCTCTCTGGCAAAATTTGAAAAATATCGTAAAAACGGAGATACACCGATTTCCTTTGAAAAAGCCGGTCCGCGGGAGACTGTCTTTTTTCAGCCTTCGAAAACCAAGATCGGAATTGTAACGTGTGGCGGATTATGTCCGGGCCTGAACAATGTGATCCGAAGCATTGTTATGGCGGCACATTATCGCTATGGGGTTAAAAACATTATCGGTTTCCAGTATGGATATGAAGGGCTCAATCCGGATTTCGATCATCCGGTGATTGATCTTACGCCCCATGTGGTTAACCAGATACATCATATCGGCGGAAGCATCCTGGGTTCATCCAGAGGCAATCAGGATGTCGGGAGAATGGTGGATACCCTGGAGATGATGAACATAAACATCCTTTTCACCATCGGCGGAGACGGCACCTTGCGGGGAGCTCATGCCATCCATGAGGAAATCACCAAAAGAGGGCTCAAGATTGCGGTTGCAGGCATACCCAAAACCATCGATAACGATATCAACCTGATCGATAAATCATTCGGCTTTGAAACGGCCTTTACCATTGCCAATGAAGTGATCAGCAATGCTCATAATGAAGCATCCGGGGCATACAACGGTATTGCCCTGGTGAAATTAATGGGACGCGATTCAGGTTTTATTGCAGCGCATGCTGCACTTTCCATTCAGGAAGTAAACTTTGTACTGGTTCCTGAAATGGCATTTACCCTTGGAGGACCAAACGGATTCATCGAGGTTTTGAGAAGGCGGCTCGAGCACCGTCATCATGCCTTGGTTGTGGTTGCAGAAGGAGCCGGACAGGATTTCTTCAGTAGTGAAGCACAGGAAAAAGATCCATCAGGAAATATCAAAATGAAAGATATCGGTTTATACCTCAAGGACCAGATATCGACGAAATTCAAGGCTGATAAATTCCCTTTTGCGCTGCGCTATATCGATCCCAGCTATATAATCAGGAGTGCCCCGGCGAACGCCAACGACAGTAAATTCTGCAGTTTACTGGCGCAAAATGCCGTGCATGCTGTGATGGCAGGAAAAACCGATTTCGTGGCCGGTCACTGGAATAACGAATTCACCCTATTGCCCATTCCCATTGCGGTTTCCAAACGCAAGAAAATCGACATCAACGGTGAGTTGTGGTGGAATGTGCTGGAAGCAACCGGTCAGCCCACTATGATCAATCCAGGTCCCTGCTGATATTTACTAAAAAGGTACTACCCTCTCCAGGAACACTGGAAACAGTAATTTCTCCTTTAAGGCTGGCTACGATCCTGTTAACAATGGCAAGTCCCAGGCCGGTTCCCTTGACCCGATTGCCTGAGTTCAGCTCGATACGACCGAATGGGTGGAAAATATTCTCCATCTGGTCCTTTTCAATACCGCAGCCGGTATCCTTAATGGAGATACTTATGGTTTGACTAACCAGATCATTGGCAGTGATCTCCACGCTTCCCTCCATGGTAAATTTTACAGCATTATCAATCAGGCTGGATATAACCTGCTTAACTCGCTGTAAATCAGTATTAACAATGGGATTTGACAGTTGCACAAGGTTACAATGAATGGTAACTGCGCCGGGCTTGGTTTCCAAGACGCGCTTTTCATAAACATCTTTAAGGTCAGTCAGCATTTCGCCAATATCAAACCTTTGTTTCCAGAGCTTTATTTTACCGGATTCCAGATTGGATAAATCAAGGATATCGCTGATCAGGGAAAGAAGGGAATCTCCGTTTTTTCTGATCAATCTATAGTATTTCGCCTTATCTGTAGGATTTACATCCTCATCTTCAAGAAGTTCCGAGAAACCAATAATTGCGTTTAAGGGTGTGCGGATTTCGTGGCTCATATTGGCCAGAAAGAATGATTTCATTTTCTCACTGCTTTCCGCCTTTTCCCTTGCTTCAATCAGCTGATCCGTGGTTCTCTTATGCCTGGAAAATGCATTAACGAGGGCCAGGAATTCTCTGTTCTGTATTGGTTTTAAGATATAACCATCGGCACCGGATTCCAATCCAAGTGCTTTGGACCCGATAGAAATGGCCTCGCCCGATATAAGGATGACAAAGGCATTCGGAGCCAATGCCTTTTAAAAATAACCAATCAGGTCAAGCCCTGAAAAATCCGGAAGAACCACATCAAGAAGGATCAGGTCGAAGGATATTTGGTCAGCCAGACGGCATCCGTCCTTTCCATTAAATGCAACTTTAACCAGATATCCCTCTTTAGTCAGGACTCTTTGATAACCAAGCGCGAGGTCTTCATTATCGTCGACAATCAATATGGATTGTTTCATTCCAATTCCTACGCAATTTTATAAAGCTTAATGGAAAAAACAAACTCAGAACCTTTACCTTCCTCGCTTCTGACCTCGATTGTTCCACCCTGGGCCTCAACGATCCTTTTAACTATGGAGAGTCCTAATCCCGTGCTTTTTTCTCCTTTGGTTCCGGTTGTACCAGCTTTTGTGAAAGGCGTAAATATGTAGCTCAGTTTATCGGATGGAATTCCGATACCAGAATCTCTTATACTCACATAGGCAAAATTGTTCTCGGAACTCAGGCTGATTAATATTTCAGACTCCGGATGTGAAAATTTTATAGCGTTAGTAATCAAATTATTAAGCACCTGTTCAATTTTGTTATTATCAGCAAAAACCTGAATTGGTTCCGTAACCGGTTGCAGCTTCAAGTGTATCATTTTGCGAGATGCGATTAATTGGTTCAATTCAACTATGCCTTCAACCTGTTCTGCAAGATTGTAAGATCGCAGGTCCAGATTAACATCACCGGCTTCAATTTTCGAGTAATCAAGCAGGTCTTCAATCAGGGAAATCATAAACCGGGTGGAATTAAGAACAATTCCCAGAAACTTTTTATGATCGGGATTTAATGTATCACCTGCTTCATCGAGAATAAAATCAGTATAATTCTGGATCACGCCCAGCGGACTTCTCAAATCATGGGCGGCCATACCCAGAAAACGGTTCTTAATTTCGTTGAGTTTTTTAAGTTCACTGTTTTTGCGGGTCAGTTCACGCTGAAGATTCACCAACTCATTATTCAGCTTCGATATCTCATTATACAAAGAATCATCGACGCTCCCGGCAGGCTGCTTCGATTTATTCTTGATCAGCGACCGGATAAGATTTGCCTGTTCATTACTGATTTGCTGCATATCATTGGTGAATTCCACCGAGTCCCGGGGGGTATTGGCACCGGTAATCAATATTTTATTATCAACCTGAAGTCCCATAAAGTAGAGGGTCTTTATCTCATTAAGGATTGACAGGTTAAGCTGATAATCTATGGCTATGCTGTTCGTTTTAATCGCCACAAGAAATTCAAATGCCTTGGAGCGGTTAGCCTCATCAATGAAGTTTTGGAACAGCTTTCCTTCCATTTTTGTCGATAAAGAATTAATTCCCAGGCCATCGTGGATAACTTCCGTTATTAATCCGCTATCGGTGCAAAAAAATGCGATTCCCTCTACCTTTGAGTTATTCATTTGAAAATCAATTTACTAAATGATTTACCAATGTAACTGCCGACTCAGCATCAAAAGCAAAACCATCAGCGCCGAATGCCTGAAAATCACCGTTCCTTCGGATGAGAGCATTCCCTCCGATCAGGATTTTAAGATCTGATCCCACCGGATGAGCCCTGATTTCATCGATAGTTTGTTTGAGCAGACGACCATGGTAAGGCATGGCAATAGATAGAGCAATTACGGAAGACTTATTCTGCACAACTGCATCGAGAATGCTGCGTGTTGGTGTATTGGCGCCCAGATAATAGGTGTTCCATCCATCCATCTCGAAGAAATCTGAAACCATGCGAATCCCGATTTCATGCAATTCTCCTCCGATACTGGCAGCCACCAGGCTCTTTCCTGATCTTTCACCGGAAAAAATATATGGGTACAGCTGCGACATGATCAGTTGTGTGGCGGCGGAGCAAAAATGTTCCTGAGCAACGGATATTTCACTGCCCAACCATCGCCGTCCGACCTCATATTGTGAAACCTGAAAAACATACAGATAGATATCCCTGATGGCCACGCCATTTTCCACAGCACGCGTGATTAATTCACTGGCCGTCCTTTTATCCCCGCGGACCAATGATTCGTGAAACTCAATTGCCAATGATCGGAGCGGGTTATCTGAGGTAATGAATGAGTTCTCTATTTCCATTTCCCTGGCCATCTCGGAAATACCCGCGCCGATATATCCGGAAACAATCAGCATCTGTTCCGGTGGCAGATAGGTTTCGAGAACCGCCTGTGTACATTCGAGGGTTGCGATCATGACCTGATCGGGAAAATGCAGTCCTCTGAAGAGCTTTTTAACCCAGCGGACATATTCAATGAAAACATTGGGATCATTTGCACTGATTGATTCATTCAGGAAAGGCAGATGATACCCGGCATCCCTGACACTCAATCTTCTGCCCGGAGATCTGTAGGGTTTCCAGAACCCGGGATTCAGGGAATATTGCCTATCAACAACCTTTTCAGCTATCTCTTGCTGGAAAGTTGGAAAGAAATCATCAAGACTGACAGCCGGAGTTTTCATTATGGGTGAATTAAATGACAAATCTGATCGGTGATCCGTTGACTGATATTTCCTGCCCAAAATCTTCCAGCCTGTGTCAGCTAATAGGAGCTGTTAACCGCCTCAAATAAAGGGGAGTTGATATTGTCGGGGAATAAATCATTAAAGGTCATACCAGCCTCTGCCAATGCATCTTCAGACAACCCCTGTCCTTCACTTAATGAATACAATTGCCTGAATTTCAAATAATTTAAGCTAATCTTTGACCATGAGCTGTTTTGCACAAGATCAAAATCAGATGACAGGCAATTCTCCAAAGAATATTTTGACAGGTATTGGTATTGGTTTATCCTTCCTCCTGCAGAGGGGCCCAAAGCCAGAAGATCTGACTGCTGCCCTTGCGCCATGATGTATCCGGGCTTTCCGAGAATACCATGCCCAAACTGAACCGGTGAAAAGGATTGCCATCCAGCCATAGCCTTGAGATGGTCATCAGCCATTTTAAAGTACCGAAACTCTTCTTCAGGAGATTGAGGCTGAAACCGGCCCGACCGAACCAGCGATGAATTCGGAAATGGAATCAGCGGATAAACAGAACAACCGGTAATTGGGAGTGCTGACAATAATTGAAGATCTGATTCCCAATGCCCGATGGTTTGTCCGGGCAGATTGTATATCAAGTCGATACACAAATTAGTAATTCCAACATCATAACAGATATTAATTGCAGCCTGCACCTCCTCCCCGGTTGACAACCGGCCGAGATTTTGTCTGAGTTCCGTATTAAAACTCTGAACACCCACACTGATCCTGTTTACTCCCATTTCAAACAGATTTTTCATCAATCCGCTATTGATATCTGCGGTTGTCATTTCCACGGTTATCTCCGTGTCAGACGACAATGGCACAAATCTTTTTACTGCACTGATCAGTGATGAAAGTTGTACGGGGTTAAGGGATGAAGGCGAACCGCCACCAAAATACACAGCCTGAAAGTTCCTGTCGGAAAACCATCGGTAACCCTTAAGTGATTTCAGCTGGGTAACTATTTTGGCGATATAGCGATCAACCATACCGGACTCACAATGAAATTCTTTGTAGTAACCGCAAAAAGAACAACTCTGCCGGCAGAAAGGGAGGTGAATATAAAGAACGCGATCATCAGAAATCGGGCAGCTTGACAATAACTCTTTGATTTCGTATTCTTTTGATGAATCCGCAAGCGGTTTGAAGGGTAAAAGCATCTTCGCCCTGGCCGGACTTGTGACCCGAACAGGGTATAATAACCATAAAGGCACTAAAGACCCATTAATGTCAGAAAAATCCCGCGAATAAAATTCATCCTGTCCATTAATCCAACAAGGTACAAAATTTTCCGATTAAATGGAAATCAGAGATGGGTCTATCCGCGCAGGGCCTGTAAAAGCTCCTCTTTCAGCTGGTCAACGAGTTCCTTGACGGAAACAATTTCGGTGCAGCGGTAGGCATTGGCTCCGGCAAAAACGAAGGCATTGAGCAGTTGGCCTTTTGAAGCATCTGCCAAAACTTTGGCAATACAGTATGGAGCGGTTCGTGGGTTGCACGATCTCAGGCAGTGGTGAGGACATTTAAACGGGATGGTTTCACCCTTCATTGACCTTTCAGTAAAATCATTGCGGATCACCCTGCCCGGCAATCCTACCGGACTGTTGATAATGGCTATATCATCCTTTGTAGCAGTTATATAAGCCTGCTTGAAATCCTCATGCACATCACATTCGGTAGTACAAACAAATCTGGTGGCCATCTGAACACCTGATGCGCCGATCTTCAGGAACCGGGCGATATCAGCGCCGTCGAATATCCCGCCGGCGGCAATCACCGGGATGGTTTCCTCGACGGTCTCCACGTAATCCACCAGCTCTTTCACCAGCTCCTCCAGAGAGCGGGTGGTGCCGTTAATCAGGTCATTGTACGCAAACCCCAGGTGACCGCCGGCCATAGGGCCTTCCAGTATTACCGCATCCGGCACCCTGTTATAGTTTTGCTTCCACTTGCGGTAAATAATATTGAACGCACGGGCTGATGAAACAATCGGAATCAGTTTGATATCCGACCCGGCGGTTTGTTTGGGAAGATCCATCGGAAGACCGGATCCACAGATGATCATATCTACTTTCTCCTCCACGCAAACCCTGACCAGTTCCTCGTAATTCGAAAGAACCACCATCACGTTTACCCCGATAACCCCTTTAGAAAGCGACTTGGCCTTTCTTATTTCCGACCTTAATGCATCATTATTCAACTCAACAAATTTCGAGGATTTAGCATCTTCATAGGCACCCAGGCCAACGCTGGCAATCACTCCGGCACATCCCTCATTGGCCACTGCCGAGGCCAAACGCGAACCGGATACCCTTACTCCCATTCCTCCCTGGATGATCGGAGGGCAGATTTCCAGATCACCAATTTTCAATGTTGGTATATTTTTCGTAGCCATGATTTCCCTATTTAGTAATTCGTTTACGCTCAAATTAAGTAAATTGTTTCCACATATTCATTTTAGAGAAATCCTACATTTGCAATTACTCAAATTTAAAGGTCACCAAATGGCACAGGAAATTTTAGGCATCGGCTCACGGGTAAAGCACCCGCAGATGGGCAAAGGAGTTATTGTTCAGGTAAGATCGGATGCTTACGAAATTGGATTTATTGAGTCCGGGGTTAAGCTGATCAAGCGTGATTATGTAGGACTGGAGGTTATCGAGGCAGTGGAACCACCTGAGGATCTGATCTCTTATGAAGATATTGAAAAAAGTTTAATCCGCGTCTTAACACGCTTCAGTGATGTACAGCAAACCGTGGCACTCGGCCAGAAATGGACCGGGGGAAAAATGGTTCTTTATCCGGGCGACAAATCCCTGAAAGAGAAAGAGATACCTATCGAGACATTTTTTCATAAGATCGTAATGATCCGCGACCGGGTGCGGGTTATGGAACAACGTATAAATGCCAGTGAACTGAGTGATGAGGAAAAGGTTGATCTGGAACAATACATTACCAGAATATACGGAAGCCTGACCACCTTTAACGTACTGTTTAAGAACAAGGAAGATCAGTTTACGGGCGATAAGACCTAGAATTCCGGATAGGGTAGAACAGATGAAAAAGGCAAAAAAAACTATCTGAAAACACTTGTCCTTAATAGGTCAGGCCAAATCCAATCGGGAAATCCTCACTCACCAGCAGCGGAAGTTTTCCCGTCGGGTTAAGTTCCCCTTTTAATATCCGGATAAAAGAATCGAAATAAACCGGCTGATTTCCATACCAGCCGCTTTCACCGTAACCGGTAAGAAAGGCCGGGATATTCGTCATTTTCCTGATCAGATGAGGATTGCCGAACGACATGGCGATAACCTTTCCGGGTTTGGAGGCAATGAGCTGCTGAATCAGTTTGAGGTCCTGGTCCCTGAGTGGGGCAGGATCGCCATGACGGGTTCGCTGAACAAAGAAGGACAGAATTACGTGGTCGGCCCGACTTGCAGCTTTTATAATTTCCTGATAAACAGGCTCTCCGAGACCCGGTTTCAATACAAAGTTTGTGATCCCTTCAAAAGCGGCGGTCATCCTGAGGAATAAATCTTTGACAGCCGGCATATCGTCATCCTTTTGAATCGAGATATGAATGGCTTTCCGGGGATCCCAGGATTTCAGAGGGAATACCCCATCGTTCCGGAGAAGAGTCACCGACCGGTCGGCCACCTGCTGGACAATCTTTTGATGGTCAATGGTTCCGACAACCTGTGCGACCCGGCCAGGATCAACCATTCTGGATTTTTGTAATCCCAACTTTGCCTTGATTACCAATAACTTGTAAACGCTCTGATTGAGTCTGGCCTCTGTGATCCGGCCACTTTTTACTGCAGCAACAATTGCCTGAATGGTTTCAATGGGATCCTTTGGTTTCAGCACGATATCATGGCCGGCTTCCAGAGCCTTGATGGCCACCTCCTCCGCGCCAAAGCGGGCAATAACATAATCGTACCAAAGATCATCAGTGGTTATTATTCCCTTAAAATTCAGCTGATTCCGGATAATTCCTGTTACCAGCCGTGGTTCAACGCTTGACGGCAGCAGGGACCCTTCGGTCACTGAAGGAACCGCCAGGTGCTCGGTCATAATAAAATCAACACCGGCATCCACTGCATATTGAAAAGCCCTGAATTCGTTATCCCGGATTGAGACAGCAGGACCGGCCAGATAATTGAATCCCGGATATTCAGGTAACGCCTTCATATCCCCCCTTCCCGGAAAATGTTTGGCAGTGGTAAGCATTCCAACCTCATGAAATCCTTTTACATAGGCCTTCAGCAGCCTTCCGTTCAGGTTGCTATCACCACCGAATGAACGCACGCTTTCCTGCGGGTTTTCCGGTGACAGGGAGACATCGGTCACAGGGGTATAGGTCAGGTGAATGCCCATCGCCCTGCCCTCTTCGGCCATAATCTTTGCCGCCTCATACATAAGAGCTTCATCTCCTGCTGCTGCAAAAGCCATATTTCCGGGAAATTCGCT
The DNA here is from genome assembly GCA_942493265.1 of uncultured Bacteroidota bacterium. Lineage (GTDB taxonomy): Bacteria > Bacteroidota > Bacteroidia > Bacteroidales > UBA12481 > UBA12481. The sequence goes on along the minus strand of OW818688.1, from coordinate 2,386,919 downwards.
TGCCCCGGCAACCTGCTGTCCGGGTCCGCCTTCAAAATCAGCTGAAATCAACAGTGGGATTTCAGCCTCTTTTTGCAATCGATTGAGCAGGTTAACAACATTTTGAGGTGTACCGCCATACAGGACGAATCCGCCAATCCCATATTGCCCGGCGAGTTTTATCCAGGATTTGAAGCGGGGATCATCCTCCGGGATATATAATCCGGAAATATCCGTGCAGACCAGCTGGGCCGCTTTCTTTTCCAGAGAGAGGCCGGCAAGGGTTTTCCCTGCCCATGCTTCCGCCTCTCCATTTTTCTTTTGATCAGAGCTTTCAGTAAAAGAACAAACAGAGGCAGCCAGCAGTAATACAGTAACATACCGTCCGAAATTTCCTCGCAAATATCTGATATCCATGATCTTACTATACAATTAATTCACTTATAGTCTGATTTTTGCCAGGTAAACAGAAGTCTTGCCTTCATAACTGCTGTAATACGACATATATAATTTCCCTCTGTGCAGCACCATACCCGGATAGCTGGTGTCGCCTCCACCCGGCAACTCCAGGATCTTTTCGATTTTACCGTCGGGAGTCATAAAAACCACGCCTGTTTTAGGACCACCCTCCCCTGCCGGACGATATAATCGTGTTCCCAGAGCGATGAAGTTATCCCTGGTGAACAAAAAATCCGGTCCGCCCAGCTTCATTCCCAGATCGGTCCATTCCCAGGACTGAAAAGGTGGAGAACTTTTGCCGATCAGTCCATTTGCATTCTGACCTTCGCGCCTGATCACGATATAGATTTGCTCTCCTGAAAAGCGGACCGTTGCTTCATTGGGCTTTCCCTTAAGATTCAGATCAGTAATCTGCCGGTAATGGACCCCATCATGGGTACTGAGCAATCTGGTGCTGATTTCGCCATCCGGTTGACTGGGCTGATAAACAACACCGTAACCGACGCCATCTTTCCAGGCAAGTCTCCATATCCAGTCAAAATCAGACTTTATTTCAGGATCCATGATCACTGGTTGCGGCTCGGTGAATTGCAGGCCATCCTTGCTGAAAGAGACATGTGTAAGGCAGCCTTCCAGGGTTCCGGTGGTATAATCCGAACCTCCCATCAGTACCATGAGCCGATTATCCGGAGTGACCGAGATTTTGGGATCCCGCAGGTCATAATGCTCATTTTCGAGCAAGGCTACGCTTTTCCAGCTGTTGCCGTTCCTTGATTTGAGTATTCTGACCTTGCCATTCTCCGGCCGGCCCTTAGGCACATGCGACAACCCCTCCCTGAAGGTGCAGTAAAAGGATCCCCTGTACCGGACCAGGTCTGTAAAGGCATTATGAGGCGCAAAATCCCATATCCTTTGTGATTGAATGATTTCCTGAGCCGGACCCGACAACCATAATCCGGCGAAGAGTATCAGCAGAAGATTTCTCATTAATGGCTCATTTTAATGCCTTGCTAAAAGACTCGGCACCACCCACAACCGGAATAATAATCGAGGTCCCATCTAAATCAACAGTCAGTTGGGTACCTGGTTCAGGCCAGAGTGTAAAATCACGGTCGCTGGAAAAAATCATCAGGCCGATTTGTTTGCCGGCCGGGATAATCTGATCATCGGGTTCGAGATTGAAGGTCATATCATAGAATTTACCCGGTTTCAACGGTTCACTCTCCCTCAGGGATTTATAGTTCTGAGGATCGGCCCAGCCGCGGGTGATGATATTGTCGGTGATTCTTGCATTCCGGCCTGCACTCCAGGGAAGTGCCACCATCCATACCGAAAGGTTAGCTGCAGGCTTATTGCAGGCCAGGCGGATGGTAATGGTTGAAGTTCCCGACAGGTGTACAGCTTCCTTAAGCACCGGAGTTGCGTACATCAGCCGGTGGGTGGTCCATTCGGCCTGTGCCAGAACGGTACCGCTAAAGGAAACGTTATCAACCAGAGTTTCACTACCCTGTTTTGGCAACTGATTCACAACAAGTTCGCCTGTTTTTGGCGCACCGGCTTTCAGGTACAGTTTTACGGGAGCAGCTTCAGGATTGGGATAGTCGGCATATGGTGTAGGCTTGCCGTTATCATCATTTTCGCGAACAATATAGGCTTTCGGTCCTTGCAGGGCATCATTTTCAACACCATGTAAAAAATGAGCAAACCACTTGTTCATCATTTCAAACGGAGGTTCTCCGCCATGTCCGCCCTGATGATAATAGATCTTGGCCGGCAAACCTTTGGCTTTCACCGCTTCATAAATCCGGAGGCTATGCTCAGGCACCACGTTCCAGTCGTTAAATCCATGGGCCATCAGCATGGCTGCCTTCATCGGGCCAAGGTCATTCAGGTAATCCCTGCCTGCCCACCAGTCATTATAATCCCCGTTTACCCGGTCGTGGTTGGCAAGCATCTGCCCAACCTTCACCACTGAATCACAATAATCGCAATTTTCCGGCTGACTGTGGATAAAATCATACAGCACATCAATATCCTCGCCCAACCATCCACCGGGGTGCCTGATCAAACCATTTGTACGGTAGTAGTGATAATAAGATGTATTTGGTGCTATCGGGATGATCACTTCAAGACCGTCCACGCCGGTGGTTGCTGCAGCAAGCGGCAGGGTTCCATCATAAGAAGTTCCTGTCATGCCCACCTTACCTGTTGTCCAGGTGGCATATACCTGTTCGCTTCCATCCGGTGTAGTGAATCCTTTAGCACGTCCGTTCAGCCAGTCGATCACCGCCTTCGGGGCCAGTGATTCATTATCCCCGCCAACGGTAGGGCATCCCTGCGAAAGTCCGGTACCGGGTGATGAAGAATGAACAACGATATAACCCTGAGGAACCCATCGTGAAACCTGTGCCTTGGAGATTACCGGCCTTTGGTTTCCGGGCTTAATCGGTGGAAATTTTTTCCGAACGGCTGGAGTGGCACCCAGTTCCTGACGGGGATTCCAGAAATATTGCAGATCCCCGGTACCGGTACCTGCAAAGTAGGGGCTCGACTCATAGATAACCGGCAGTTTAAGCCCTTCGGTATCTGTTTGCTTTGGCCTGGTCACATCAGTATGCACGCGGTCACGCTTGCCGTCACCATCCGTATCAAATTCAGTTTCCACCCAAAGATCCTGAATGATCCAGTCGGCCGGGTTATTAAACTCAGGAACTACCTGCGTCATGCCATCGGCAAAAACTGGCAGGGCTTTTTTCTGGGCGCTGGCTTCCATAGAGAACAGGAAACTCATCAGCACAAAAACTACTGGTAAATACAGTCCTTTTTTCATTATTTCAATTTTACGGTTGTTAAAATTATTGGGCGGCATCGGGATGGGCGACCTGAGGTCGCCCCTACGGGAGGTGGGGGATTGTGGCATATTGGGAAAATAATTTGGCGATTTGTGCAGTGTTGGTGTCGCCGCTGTGGACCAATACGCGGTAACGCAGACGGAGGGATTCTCCCTTTTTCAAGATAGTTCCAGCGGTTTCGTTGGCAGGCCAGTACATGGGTGTTGGGGAGAAAAATCCGTAATCACGTGTAAACCAAGGTGATGGATACCATGGATTTGATGGATGCTGCAGAATTGCCATTCCTTCCGTTTTACCGGAGCGGGTGCCGTAACAGTCCATCCAGGGAGATTTTTTACCAAAGGTGCCGCTATCACCGGCTTCACCCTTGTTGCCTTCGGCATTTACCATGGTGCCGCCCTGTGCTGCTGACAGATCGGGGGCCATCCGGCCGCTGAAGAAAGAGTGGTTGGTTTTCTCGATTTTAACATCCATCAGCATATTCAGGGTAATATCGAAATCAATTTGAAAAAGTTCATTTGAAGGTGCTGTAATGGTGATTGTACGAACATCCCTGATAGGGGATAAGGCTCCCGGCCGGTTCCAGATACACTCATTTTCAATTACAACCGTATCTCCACCCGTTTTGAGGATTTCAGCCCGCAAGGTTCGGATGCGACCGCGCTCCAGACCTTCCTGCCAGTAATTACCGCCATTTACCCGGTCGCAGCCAAAGAACAGCGAACTATGGTGCGGATAAAGGCTGTTCCTCATGGACGTAACCGAAAATCCCGACGGCCCGTTCACCGGGAAAAAGAAAGGATATTTTTCATCTTCGGAAAAGATATACTGGGTGAAGAGGTTACCTTTGATGCTGACATCGATCCGGTTTCCAACCTTTATTGCAGTAACCTGTGATTGAGCCGTAAAGCCTGTCAGGAGCAGAATACTCATCAGGCAGAAAATTGAAAAATGTTTCATTTCGGCTGGCTTAATTTATTAGGGACGACAAATTAGCAATAAAAACTTAATGTCTTTTAGGGGTCAGATCAAACAAAAATATAATCCGGATGTTTTATTGAAAAACAAAAATATCAGATTATGGCACGAGTTAGCACCTATCTCAATTTTTCCCGCAATACTGAGGAAGCATTCCTTTTTTATCAATCCATTTTTGGAGGTGAATTCAGTGGTGGCGGCATTGCCCGCATGGGTGATATGCCCACGACGGAAGGTATGCCTCCGTTGGCCGAGGAGGACAAAAACCTGATCATGCACATTGAATTGCCAATTCTTGGTGTTCATGTAATTATGGGCTCTGATACTCCTGAATCAATGGGCTTTACCGTGAATGTGGGAAACAACTTTAGTCTCAACCTGGAGCCGGATACCCGCGAAGAAACCAGGAGGCTTTTTGCAGCATTATCTGCAGGCGGAACGGTCACCATGGAGCTGCAGGATGTATTTTGGGGAGCCTATTATGGGAGCTGTACCGATAAATATGGCATTCAGTGGATGTTCAATTGCCCGGAAAAACCATAACCTGCAAAAAAATAAAAGTATGAACCCCTTTGAAAAGCCGGTAATTACTGTGTATGCAACCATTGCGGCACCCATAGAAAGGGTATGGAAGGTTTGGACTACACCCGCAGATATCGTAAAGTGGAATAATGCATCAGATGACTGGCATACTCCCCGGGCTGAAAACGATCTGCGTGAAGGCGGGCGCTTCAGCTACCGGATGGAGGCTAAAGACGGAAGCATGGGATTTGATTTTTGGGGAATTTATGACAAGGTGATTTTCCAGGAACAAATCGATTATACCATGGGAGATGGCCGAAGAACAGAAATTTTATTTTCGTCGGCCGATGGCAAAACTACTGTTATTGAGTCGTTTGAAGCAGAAAGTGAAAATTCGCTGGAACTCCAGCAATTCGGCTGGCAAGCGATACTCGACAATTTAAAGAAATATGCAGAAGCAGGCATAAGGATATGAAAGCAAACGAACCCGCTCCGAAAAATATTGATGAATATATTGCAGGTTTCCCGGATGATATTCAGGTGATCCTGCAGAAAATCAGGGCCGTCATCATAGAATCTGCACCCGGAGCTTCAGAAGCAATCAGTTACCAGATGCCCACATTTAAACTGAATGGGAACCTTGTTCATTTCGCAGCGCATACCAACCATATCGGATTTTATCCGGCTCCAACCGGCATTGAGGTGTTTAAAAAAGAGCTGGCCGGGTTGGTGAGCGGGAAAGGCTCAGTTCAATTTCCTCTCGACAAGCCCATCCCCTATGATACCATCACCAGGATAGTAAAATACCGGGTCATCGAAAATCAGGAAAAGATAAAAGCGAAGGCTAAAAAGAAATGAGAATTAGTTTTTAACCACCTTCACCCAATAAGTAACGCCTTCCTTGTCTATCAGGCGGATGAGATAAATACCTGATTTAAAATCTGTAAGATCAACCGCCTGACTGGTTGATCCCATACCTGCTTTACCCTGTCGCATCAATTTACCCTGGGTTGACAACACCGAATAGGTGTAAGCCTGATCTGCAGGTACATCCAGGTTGACGAGGCCGTTTGTCGGAACCGGATAAGCGCTCACCCGGTTATTCAAAACAGGGATCTCCGATCCGGATACATCGCCGTTGCATCCCACGATGGAGAATTCAGCAGCTGAAGCCCATATATTTCCATTTACCTCTGAAAGGGCAATTAATTTCCAGTATTGGCCGGATTTGGTGTTTTTCAGGGTAACGGTCTGAGGGGCTGAAGAGTTTTCCCATTCGCCGGTAGCTACTGCGGGACCGTAATTTTCGTAATCATCGCTGATATACAATTCATACTTTTTAATCCGGCCGTTTTCACCGGTTGGACGAGGCAGATAGATGAATTTATGGACACTGTACCTCGACCCCATATCCACCTCAAAGGTATGCGGATAAACGGTTGGATTTGAACTCCAGCGGGAATGCCAGATAGTATTGGGATCGCCGTCGATACCCATTGCTCCGGTAGCACCGGCCTCCTGACTATCGACATTTGAAAGCCAGCCGGCTTTCGAAACTTCTGCCGGATTGGTGCAATCACCCACAGAAGGGCAAGTGGTTGCATTCACCATTCCCGGAATGGTTCTGGTATAGGTCTGTCCGTTTTTCGTTACCGTCAGCGTAACGTCATAGGAGCCAGGCGTCCCTAAAACCACCTGAGGATTGCGGATATTCGGATCGCTTATATAGGCCGGTGATGGGGAGATACTCCAGTTCCAGGTGACTCCCTGATGGTTAAGCATGGAATGGTCATCGAACCGGAGGGTATCCAGCATGCAATTCCAGTGCGGCCGCTCCACCCATGGGGAAATGATCGGAGTGAAAGTGGGCTCCTGCATGGGAGATTCCCATACGCTGCCGTTGCCCGCCACCCGGAGTTTGCTGTCCCTAAAAAAAGGCAGGGCGAGGTTAACGTACATGCTGGCAGGGTAATGATTGCTGAATTCCATCCAGTTTTCATCTCCGTCGACACGCGAAAAAACTTTGGCTGACTTTCCATTCCTCGAATTCGTAAACAGGTAAACCATGTCCTTGCCGCTTTGGGTTGGCTGGATCACCATACATTTCGTATTCTCCGAAACGGTTCCGGTCCAGTTGATCCAGGTATCCCCGCCATCGGTCGATTTGAAAACCTTGCCGATATCGGATGACCAGGTACCATTCTGCAGACAGGCATACACGGTATTCCCGTTATAGGGTGAAACCGCAAAGAAAAGTTTCCCCTTCCAATAAGCTGTGCCGTTCGGACTTTTTGTAAGAGACGTCTTTGCGATCCAGGTATATCCGCCATCCTCACTCTTATATAAACCCCGATCCACAACATCAGCATATAGTATATCAGGCTGGCTGTAGCTGATCTGCATATAGAGCACTTTCGACGGGAAAGTATAGATGCGCTCAAAAGATACTCCCATATCCGTACTTTTCCATATACTGTTTCCTTCGCCCAGATAAAGAATCCCGTAATAATTCGGATGGGTGATCAGGTTACTTCTTCTGCCGCCATACTCCTCCATATTCGGATATTTGCCGAAGAAGAATCGACCCTGCGGCATTCCGGTGGCCACCTCCGGTAAAATCCACCCTTTACCCAGGTCGTTAAAAGCCACATGCCTGCTGCGTCCCTGCAAAACCCATCCGGTAGGCGATTCAGCACCTCCCATACGCAGGGCCTTATCATGGTAGAAATCAGCAATAGCGGTATTTCCGTTATGGTATCTGCCTCCAACGATGAGGTCCTCGTTCCAGGCCTGATCAAATCCCCACATATCCGATCCCACAATTCCGTTTATCCTGGCATAATACTTTGCGGTAGAAGTGAAATTATCATCGGTCAGGCTCATCCCGCCATCTGTTGAAATCCAGGTTTTTCCGCTGGGCAGCATTTTAATATCCTGGATATCCGGATGGATGGAGAATGCCCCGTAATATCCGCCGATTGCGGTAAAGCGGGCACCCCCGTTAGCCGACTTAAAGAGCGTGGTGGTACCGGCGAAAATCAGATTTTCATCGATTGGTGAAACAGCGAGAACCAGATCGAAATAGCCCTGTCCGTTGTTCATCTCGAAAGTTTCAGTCTGGCCGGTGCCCAAAAGAGTCCAGGTCCAACTGTCATTATTGATCACACCTTTATACAGATAAGGGGTATTATTGATACTGAGCATTACCGCGAGAAGAAGTTTAGGATTATCGGGAGTTACAGCCAGTAATCCTCCGCTCGACTCAGTAATTGTGTTCGGGAACGAAGCTTCAACGGCAAAAGTTGCCCCGGCATCTTTTGAAATGACAATCTCGAATTTTCCGCCGGTGTTTTTAGATATCGCATAAATGACATTAGGGTCATCCGGTTTGATTTCAACATCATAACTCGCAAAAGACCATTTTTTCGCCCATGAAGAACCGGCATCGGTACTGATATATACTCCTTTGGATGATGCGGCCACCAGCTTATCCGGCCGGGTTTGATCGATGATCAGGCGGTCGGCGCCAAACTGGTTAGGCGACACCAGCATCGGCGACCAGACCTGGCCGCCATCTGTGGATTTGTGAATCTGCGATCCTGCTGAAACATAAACGATATCAGGATTTTCAGGATGTATGGCAACCGCTGTTGCACTTCCGCCAAATGGATATCCCTGGCCGAGGAGTTGCCAGGTAATCCCGTTATCGGTTGATTTATTGACATATCCGGTTTCCGTACCCACATACAGGATGTTATTGTTTGAAGCAGAGACATCAAACGAATAGATGTTGACCTGCCAGGGGCAGGCAAGCGGAACCTGCTGGGAACCCGACTCATTCAGCCAAAAGGTTTGTTTGGGTCCGAGAAAGGTCCAGTTGGAATGATCTCCCGACCCCGATTTATAGTTCCTTGCAGCTTCCTTTTGGGCAGACAGCAAATTCGCCTGGTATAGGTCCAAATCGGGAATCTGTATCGATCCATCCCCGGAAACGCATGATTCCACAGCCCTTCGCCAGATCCTGTAATAGCGTATTTCAGGACTTTTCTCGCCGGGATGGACAGCCATATAGGATTGAAATTCCTTATCTATCTGATTAAAATTGATAGAGTTGCTGTAAAGCATTTTTGCCCACGAAGACATAGATTCGCTGTAGGCGGGCTTATAGCTTTTAATGACTCCGGGGATATCATCATAAGGAGTAAACTGCGACTGCGCGTGAAGGTTAAACCCGGATATTCCTGATAATAAAATCGTTACAAATAATCTTGAAAAATATTTCATTGCCTTTGCTTAAATTATTCGGAGTCTGCAAATTAGGATAAAAAAGACAATATCCTTCGGTTCACGGCACCATCAATATCCCGATATGAGAATCGTTTTCGGAAAACCCATCTCAAATCTCTATTATTGCGGTCATAAAATTATTAGCCCTTGAAATATTTACTGATCATATTGTTAGGTCTGGTCTGTGAGCCGGCCTGGTCGCAAGCCCAATCGGAATGGCGGGGAACCGGAAGAACCGGTATCTATAATGAATCGGGATTACTGAAAGAGTGGCCTGAAGGCGGTCCTGAGAAGTTGTGGGTAAGCGGTGATATCGGTAACGGATATTCCTCTGCGGCCATCGGCGACGAGTATATTTACGTCACCGGTCGCAAAGATTCCCTGGATTACCTGACGGCACTGGATTTCAAGGGAAACCAGGTTTGGCAGGTGAAATTCGGCCGGGCCTGGAATGGCTCTTTTGAAGAAACGCGCACCACTCCAACTCTGGATAACGGGAAATTGTACCTGATCAGCGGGATGGGTGAAGTTGCCTGCCATGACGGGAAAACTGGAGAAAGAATCTGGTATCGTGATGCTTACAAGGAATTTTCAGGTAAATGCAATTTATATGGAGTAGCTGAATCACCCTTGATTTCAGGGGACAAGGTTTTTTTCACACCGGGGGGAAATGAGACCAGCCTGATAGCGCTCAATAAAAATACCGGTGAGCTGATCTGGAAAACACGGAGCCTGTCGGATTCGGCAGCTTATGTTTCGCCATTGTATGTTAAGCATAATAATCAGGAAATGGTCATTACCCTGATGGGGAACATCCTGTTCGGCACCGATCCTGCCAACGGGAATATACTGTGGGAATTCGATTACCTGGCGCTGAAAGGTCCGGTTGAAAATCCCTTTCTCAAGGTAACCAACTGCAACACTCCGATCTATCATAAAGGGGAACTATTCATTGCCAAAGGGTACAACCATCCGTCAGCCATGTTCACGCTCAATGAGGCGGGTAACGAAATCAGCCTGAAATGGACCAATACGCTGCTCGACACGCACTTTGGCGGGAATGTTTTGCTGGACGGCTACCTGTACGGATCCACCTGGCTCAACAACAGTTCAGGAAACTGGGCCTGTATAGATTGGGAAACCGGAACGAACCGATGGGAAGCCCCGATGAACAATAAGGGATCAATCATTTCCGCTGACGGGCTGTTATATTGCTACGATGAGAAAAAAGGGCAGCTTGCTCTTGTTCAACCCAATCCTGAAAAGTTCGATATGATATCCTTTTTCCGGGTTGAGGATGGAAATGGTCCGCACTGGTCACATCCGGTCATTCAAAATGGGATTCTGTACGTCAGACATGGCAACAAGCTGATAGCCTACAAGCTGAAGAAAGCCTGATTATCAATACTTTTCAGGCCAAGCCTCCGAACTATTTTTTAACCGGTATCAGGAAAACATTAACCGAGTATCCGGGAACCGAAACCTGGAAGTTCTCGGAGCAATTGGTCAGGCTACTTTCGACTGGCTGGATTTTCAGTGGATTTTCCAGATTGTTTTCATCCGTGACCTGATCAGAGCGGATCATGATATGCCGGCCAAGGGGTCCAACCGAAGTGGCACCTTTCAGATTAATGGCTGCTGACATGGATTCGGCATTATAGTTCACCAGTTTAACCACCAGCAATTTCTTTTTTGCATCATATCCGGCGATTGAAAAAACCGATTCCATGGGTGTGAGAATGGCTGATGACAACAGGATACCATCCAGATACATATCTGCACGGTTGTTGCCGATTACAATTTTCAGGTCGTACCAGCGATCGTTTTCGATGGCACCGCGGGTGCTTTTGATTGATTTGTAAGCATATCCCTCCGGGGCTCCCCAGGCCTGCATTTCGGAAAAAGTGTTGCCGTTGGCGCCATAGTTTGCAAAGAAAAACCGGTCGTCACGCTCAGCATTAAGATAAACCAAAAAGCCCTCGGAACCACCTGTTCGACGTGCTTTTACACGAATTTCGCCGCTGGTGATTTTATTTTTCAGGAATATTCGGGCTGCGGCCACATCCGGATCCGACTGTTTCATAATCCCGTTTTCGGTTGTCCACTTACCTTCAACCGGAATTTCCCACTGACTGGTATTTTCGAAATTATCACTGGCCACGAGATTGCCCTTTTCATCACGGATTTCGAGGTTTTTAAATTCGGTTTGTGTGTTCCAGGAACCCAGACCGATTCGTCCGCCGAGCATAGGTTTCAGCGTATCCGGTTTTGGGGTTACATCGAGGGTCATTCCCAGATTCACTTCAGGACGGGTTTCGTTGAACACTTTCTGCACATAATAGGATGCCCGGGCGTAACTTTTTGAAGCATTGAATTCGATCAGGTTAACCTCCCAGCTCCGGTCGTTGACGTTACAGAACAGAGGTGCGTAACTGGCCATCTTCACCAGGTCGCCATTCTTTTCCATCATCATCAGGAAAACGGCATCTCCCATATCGCAGTACCAATCTCCGGTGCCCCGCTGTGATGCAAATTCACCCACATAAATATCCCAGGGGGTACGCTTGTACTTGTCAAAATAGTCGAAACGCGACCTTGCCCAGTTTGCATCGCGGTAAGCGTGCTCATCGATCATATCGATACTCGCATCCCCTGCTCTAGCGATGGCCGGACGGTTCAATCCGCTCCAGTACATACTCATAATAACCACCATATCAGGATATTTCGCCTTAATGGCAGACCGGAACTTAACATAATAGTCGCCATAGATTGCGGCATAATGTTCATTTCCTATCTCCACATATTTCAGGGGGAATGGTGCCGGGTGGCCCATCTTAGCGCGCTGCGAACCCCATCGGGAATCGGCAGGTCCGATGGCATATTCAATGGCATCAAGGGTTTGCTGAATGAGCGTATCCAGGTTGTTCACCGGCCAGTTATTTTCAGGATGCACCGTCATTCCGGCGAATGCTACATACATGGCATCGGATCCGATCTGTTCGCAGAATTGCAGGAAATCATGGTACCCGAACCCGTCGGTCGACCGGTACTTCCAGTAACCCCACATACCGGGACGTTCTTCAGGCGGCACCACCATTTTGCGCCAGTCGGGAGCAGATTCCCAGGAGAGACCCTCCACGTAACAACCTCCGGGATAACGGATAAAGTCGGGCTTGAGATCTGCCAGGTAATTGGCCAGATCGGGGCGTAATCCGTTGGGAGTATTCCGGAAGGTTGGCGGAAATAGTGATACCCAATCGACCTGCAGGGTGCCGCTTCCTTCAAAAGTCAGCACCAGACAGGCTTCCGGATCACTCCCGGTGGCGGTGATCCTGGCAGAGAATTTCCGCCAGTTTTTTGACTTTTTAACCGGTCCGAAAGAATGTTCAGCCAGCCGGATTCCGTTTTTTGATGCAATCGTTGCAGTTACAATTCCTTTAAATCCGGATGGAAGAAGGTAAAAATTAAGATCATAGACAGTATCCTTCACGATATTCATGCCCCAGTATCCGCTGTTGATGAGTGAAGTTTTGGCAATTCGTCCATCCACCGGGATCATATCCAACCGCAAAGATCTTTCAGATGCCTGATTCATAGGGTTTTCTAATACAATCTTCATGGTACTCGCCGAACCATGACTATTTTCAAGGCTCCACCCGACCAATTCTCTTGACAGGTTCCAGCCACAGTTTCCGTTCCATGGCCACGGCATAGGCCAGTCTTTTTCAGCCACGCCTGCAGGAAGTGAAACCAGCTCAATGCGGAGCTTGCCCTCATCATCCTTCACCAGTTTCATTCCCGGAGGGACTATCCCCTCCTCAAAACTGCGGTTCTGAACCAGCTCGGCATATATTCCCCCATCGAAACCATGACTGATTTCTTCCATAAAGATGCCTGACAAGCCTTTTGAAACGGGAGTTTTCACATTGTTCAGGTCGATCCGGATATTTGCACTTATCTTAAGCGGTGGCGAAAGTTTACGTGCCTCCACGCCCTTGAAGGTGATCTCCACAGGTTTTATGGTCCCATCATCATTAAAGAGCATCCGCTCGATGCATACCTCCCGGTGGTTACCGTTTTTGGTATTCAGCGGACGGCGGTGATACACAATATAATAGTCATCGGTTCCGGGAATTTGCATTACTGAATGATGGCCGGCGCCTCTGGCAACCTCCTGATTCTGCTGCAGAATCTTACCGATTCGCTTAAAGGGACCGGTCGGACTGTCGCCGATGGCATAGGCCACGCTGTAGTCGGGACCAGTCCAGCCGCCTTCCGACCACATGAAATAGTATTTACCGTTGCGCTTAAACACAAAGGGGCCCTCGACATATTTTTCAGGAGTGATTTCCTTAAAAGTTTCCCCATCAGGAAAGGGTTCGGTTGCAGTCAGTTCCGGCTTCAAACGGACCACATTGCAATGTCGCCATCCGCCGTAATACAGGTAAAATTGGCCGTCATCATCACGAAACACAAACTGGTCAATGGGTTGAGCTCCATTATGGAATGAGTTGATCAGTGGTTTGCCCAGTGCATCCTGATAGGGGCCCTCGGGTTTATCAGAAACAGCAACGCCGATACCGCCCGGCTGGTCATTATTCTGGATATCATTGGCACCGAAAAACAGGTAGTACTTGTTGTTGGCGTGAATCACCGAAGGAGCCCAGATTGAATAAGCTGCCCACTTTATATCCTTGATATCCAATACTCTTGAATGCTTTTCCCAGGTTACCATATCTTTGGAAGAGAAAGCATCCAGGAAGGTTTGCTTCAGGTATTGAGGATTGATTGTGTATTTCTGAATATCCTTCTGAAATGGCGTCAGCGTTAGTGGAGCCAGCGGATCTCCAAAATCATCGGACCAGGTTGGAAATATCCAGTACGTATCGCCATAAATGATGCCTTCCGGATCGGCATACCAGCCATTAAAAACGGGATTGCCCGACCAGCCCTGCGATTTAAATTCCGGGCGGATGGTTTGCGCGCTCAGTGAGGCGGACAGGAATGTGAGGAGAATCAGAATGTTGGATTTCATTGGGTGTTGGATATTTGCTGCAGGCAAAATAGTAATAAATCGTGAAGCGGAAGAGGCGGAAGTGGCGGAAGAAGCGGGAGAAGCGTGAGGCGGAAGAGGCGTGAGACGGAAGAAGCGTGAGGCGGAAGAGGCGTGAAACGGAAGAGGCGGAAGAGGCTAGGTTCGGGCATGGGCGATTAGGATGAAGGGCTGTGACTGGGTGGTGAACGGATCCTTTTTAAAACTGCCAAATTCATCAAAGCCGGTAAACCCGTTATCTTCCAGAATCTGCCGCAGGCGGGTCGGGCGCAGGGCCAGCAGGGGCACGTCATTTTCGATGACTTCACCAGATGGCTCGAGGGTGAGCCGGGTTTGGAACTGAACGTGGGTGGGGTTTTCACCATATTGATACCGGCGCTCAAATTTGCAATCGGCCAATTCGATGGTTGGCAATCCGGCAAGTTTCTGATCCAGAATGCGGTCATAATTTATGATCTGGATCAAAATCATGCCACCAGGTTTGAGTATCTGAGCAGATTGCCTGACAAATTCCACTACCTCATCTTCATTGGTCAGATGCGGCAAAGTATTTCCAAAACAAATCAGCCGGTCGACGGAATGAGGTGCGAGTTCTTTTGTAAGATCGAGCATACCGCCATTGATAAACCAGGTGCCTGCAGGTACAACAGAGGCTTTTTGCCGTGCGGCTTCCAGCATGGCTTCGTCAGGGTCGAGTCCGGCAGTTTTCCTGAAAACCCCGGCCAGTGAAATAATGAGGCTGCCGGTTCCACAACCTGCATCCGCAATGGAGAGGAACGGGTTGGTCCCGTATGACAAAACAAAATCCCGCTGTGCCTGTACAAAGGGAAATATCTGGTCGTACCAGGGGCGGATGGTGGTATAGAAGTCCATTTAAATGTAATTTTAGGGAAAAATGATGACGATGCAAAAACAGGCCAAAACAAAATACGCGGTGATCGAGCTGATCCGGGACCGTTGGAGTCCACGGTGCTTTAGTAGTGATGCGATATCTCAAACAGATATGAACACGATGCTGGAGGCTGCATCCTGGTCATTCAGTGCGGGAAACATGCAGCCCTGGTTTTATCTTTATGCACACCGGGGAAGTGAGGGATTTGATAAAATTGTTGACGGCCTCTCTGCCGGAAATCAGATCTGGGCAAAAAATTCGGCGGTATTAATGGTAAGCCTGGCAAAAAAAGAGCGGGATCCGGGCAAGCCCAACCTTAAGGCCAAGCATGATCTCGGCGCTGCCAACATGCTGCTAGTGCTGCAAGCCCTCTCGATGGGCATTTATGGTCATCCGATGGGTGGATATGATGCCGATAAACTGATTGAGGCACTGAATATTGATACAGCCTACGAACCGGTTGCCTGCATTGCACTTGGCTACCCGGGCGATCCCTTAAAATTGGACGAATCCCTGCGGGTAAAAGAGATGGAAGAACGCATCCGTAAAGGGATCGGTGATATTTCGCGGAAGATTTGACCCAAACATCCTCATTCCATGGTTTAGTGAAAGTCACCATCTGCCAACCCGATTGCCCAAACGGTAAAAGTCGGGGATATCAGAAGGGTTTGTTATCTAAATTGCAGGATGATAAGCTCAAAAACCATGAATGGGAAGATTACACTCTGCCTTGCTACTTTTCTAATGCTCCTGAATATCACTTCAGCAAGCCTCAATGCCCAAAACTATCTGATCAGTTTTACCGGTTCAGGAGCAGCAACGACTGTAAGCAGCATCAAGGTTGAGAATCTTAACAGGCGGACATCGGTAACTTTACGCGCTGGTGACAGGCTGAATCTGACCAGTTCTACCGGCATTGAGCAGCCCGGAACCGGAGAAGGAACTTTTCAGGTCTATCCCAATCCAATGTCGGAGGTATCCAATATTTTCCTTTTTGCTCCATCAAGCGGGAACTGTGTCCTGACTGTTATCAGCATTACCGGTCAAATAATTGCTCAATCCAGCTCATTCCTCAGCCAGGGGATGCACTCATTCAGGTTATCAGGAATTTCTCAGGGAATTTACATTGCTGTTTTAAAAGGAAATGGTTATCAATACACCACGCGGTTAGTCAGCGAGAGCCGGGCTACCTGTCAGCCGTTGATTAAAAATGAAAGTTGTGAATCCAGAATAGTTAAAAGTTCCTCATCGGTAGTTAAGATGAAATATGCCGGAGGAGAGCATCTGAAATATACCGCCACATCTGAACCCTATATCGCCATTCTGGCGGATATTCCAGTCAGAGACACCACAATAACCTTTCAGTTTGCTGAGTGCCTGGATCAGAGTGGAATTCATTATCCGACGGTACAAATCGGGGAGCAGATATGGATGGCAGAAAACCTAAGAACAACGAAATTCAATGATGGTGAGGTTATTCCATGTGTCACAGGAAATCAGGCATGGTGGAACCTGAGAACCCCATCCTATTACATCGGGGCATTTAATCAATCCTATTTAAAAAACTATGGAGCCTGGTACAACTGGTATTGTGCAAATTCCGGCAAGCTCGCGCCTGCTGGATGGCATATCCCGACTCACGCCGAATGGAGAACACTGGCAGCTTCCCTGGGTGGACCTGAAGTTGCAGGCGGGAAAATGAAAACAACCGGTTTTGTTCATTGGTTCAATCCCAATACAGGTGCGACCAATTACAGCGGTTTTTCGGCCTATCCGGTAGGCTACCGGAATTATGACGGAGTAGATTTCAATTTACCTGGTGACCTGGCTGCTTTTTGGTCGGCTGACATTCTCAATTCCACACAGGGATTGGGTACTCGTCTATTGTATGACACCCAGGCATTTAAGATCGAGTCATACGGAGTTTCAAAAAACTACGGATACTCGGTCCGATGTGTCAAGGACTGAAAGGGTTAGTAATGATGAATCTCTATCTTTGTAATAATCAGCAAACCCGAAAGGAAATGCCACAAAGAACCGTAAAACGAAATTTACTCATTCTCACCATCACATGGTTGATTTCCAGCTCATTGTCCACAGCCAATCCAATTATGTCATCCGATACGGCCGGTATCAACACTATTGCCAGGGAGATCAGGGTTTTATTGAAAGATAAAACCAAATTTCATCAGGCAGATTCCCTTTTGCAAACGGCCTTCCAGCTGACGGGTGGCAATAAGGAACAGGTGACTCCCCTGCTCCACTGGGCTGCTGCAGAATTAGCCTTACAGGGTAAAGATTATGGAAATGCCTATAAATCAGCCTCCATGGCAATGAAATCCCCGAAGGGGCAGATTGGGATGCAGGCGTATGGGGAACTGACCGTCTTTTTTGCCAAAACATGCCAATATACGGGCCAAATAATTGCGGCCATTGATTTTCTGCGGAACAACATCGAATTTATCAGGACCAATCATCTGAAGCACCTGCTGCCACAAACTTATTTAGGCCTGGCCGATGCCTATACCGTACTGGGCAAGACAGATGAAACAATCCGGGAACTTGAGCAGGTACTGGTTGCAGCAGAACAGGAAGGAGACCTGGTTTTTGCTGATATCGCAAACACACGGCTGGGAGTGCTCAGATTAACCTATCACCGAGACTTTGCAGTAGTGGACAGGTATTTTAAAAAGAGCTTTGAATTGTCCAAAATGCTCGCAGACTCATCCAGGATCGCCTATTCGCTAACCAATATTGCCTGGAATTTCTATCTGGAAAAACAGCTTGATTCCTCGCTTTATTACTACAATAAATCCCTGACTTACAGTTTACCAACCCGCGGGTACTCGAGAATTGCCAATTCATATGGCAACATCGGAACGATATACCGCGATCTGAAGGAATATGACCGTGCCCTTGTTGCCTGGACGAAAGGAATCGAGGCTGCAAAAACCATAAATGACTGGTACACATTATCCTGGATATATAACGACATGAGCCTGATGGCTGCCACTATCGGGGATTATAAAAATGCGTACGGGTATCAGATGTTGTATAAACAATTCAGCGATTCGGTGGGTAATAAGAAATTTAACGACGGCCTTTCAGAGGAACGTACCCGGTTCGACTTTGAGACCCAGGAAAAGGAGCTTCAGCTGCTCTCCCTCAGGCTTAAAAACCAGCGGCTGCTGATCTATGGATTTGCCGGTTTCCTGTTGCTTTCGATGACCATCGGACTGTTGCTGCTGCGCCAGTCGAAGCTGAAAGCCAAGCGCAGGATCAGCGAGATGGATCAGAAAATTCTGGAGTTGACTCAGGCAAACTTAAGGCAGCAAATGAATCCTCACTTCATATTCAACACTTTAAATTCCATCCAGTATTACATGTACAAGCATGATAAGCTGGCAACCAATAATTACCTCACCAAATTCTCCAGCCTGATGCGGAGGATTCTGGAAAACTCGCAACATACTGCCATCCCGGTGAGGGATGAGCTCGATGCCCTGCAATTGTATCTGGAGTTGGAATCCATCAGGTTCAGGGATAAGTTTGATTATCAGATTACCGTGGATGACGAAATTGATCCCCTGATGTATAAGATCCCCACCATGCTCATTCAACCCTTTGTTGAAAATGCAATTTGTCACGGATTGATGCTGCGTGAAGAAAAAGGGTTGGTAACGATCTGCCTTACGCTGGAAAAAGATTACATGTGCTGCCTCATCCGGGATAATGGAATTGGCCGGGATGCTTCGAGGGAGATCAACCTGAAAAAGCAGCTTAATCACAATTCCCTTGGTACTCGCATCACCGAATCGAGGCTAAAACTGGTAAACGAGTTTTACGGGAAAAGTCTGAAAACGATTTACACCGACCTGAAGGATGAAAAAGGAATGGCTGCCGGCACACTGGTGGAAATTCACATACCGATATTGACATGAAAGCAAAACTGAGAACGATAATCATCGATGATGAGCCAGATGCAGTAAATTTCATTCATTCGATCATCAAGGAATATTGCCCGGCACTGGAGGTCATTGGCAAGGCCAATAACGCAATGGACGGCATTGCAGTGATCCGCGAAAACCGTCCTGATCTTGTTTTACTGGATGTGGAGATGCCTCATGGAAGCGGATTCGATCTGCTGGCCCAGTTTCCCGATAAAACATTTGATGTCATATTCATTACAGCATTCAACCATTATGCGATAAAGGCCATCAAATTCAGTGCTGTGGACTACATACTCAAGCCCATCAATATCAATGAGTTTATTGTTGCTATTGAAAAAGTCGCTGAAAAACGATCCGCCCCCGAAAGTCCGAACCGGAATTTTGAGACGTTGCTGGAGAACCTAAATTCAGCAGCACCCGCCAAACTGGCCATTCCCACATCAGACGGCATGGAATATCTCATTACCAAGGAGATCATAAGGATTGAGGCCGACAGGAGTTATTCCTGGTTCCATCTGACCGGCAAGCGAAAAATACTGGTATCCAAAAACCTCAAAGAATATCAGGATCTGTTGAACGACCGGAATTTCTTCAGATCTCACAATTCCCATCTCATCAATCTTGAGCACGTCAAAAAATACATCCGGGCAGATGGCGGGGCGATCGAAATGGTTGATGGTTCGCAGGTTCCGATTTCACGAACCCGGCGGGATTTGTTTCTGACCCACATGGGGAGGCTGTGATCCGTAAAGCCAGAAAGGCCATTGGTTAAATAGCGGATACGATTGATTTTCACTTCATATACCTTTCGATATTGAAACATAAATCGACTGGTTATGAAGAGAATAATTTCCTCAGTTGCCATTTGCCTGTCATTGTTTACCGGTGTTTCCGGGCAGGACCAGGGCATTGATATCCCGATCGGTAAAGAAGCCGCATTACCTCCAAAAGCAGAGGCAACCGGCTGGAGAGGTCCCGACAGGGACGGTATTTTTCCCGAAAAGGATTTGCTTACCGCGTGGCCTGCAGGGGGGCCTCAATTGCTTTGGAGGTTCGACAGTCTGGGTTCCGGATATGCTTCAGCAGCAGTAACATCCGACTGTGTATACACAATTGGAACCATTGACAGCACCAGTTATGTATTTTGCTTTAACATCCGTGGAAATCTGCTTTGGAAAAAGACATTAGGACCTGAATGGAGCCAAAATTTTCCAGGCTCCCGTTCCACACCCACCATTTTTGAGGGATCAGGATATTATGTAAATGGTTATGGTGTTTTGTTTTGCTTCGATGCCAGCAATGGCAATATACGCTGGAGCAGGGAGCTCCTGAAAGAGTGCAAAGGAAAAAACCGGAACTGGGGCTTTGTAGATAACCTCATTGTTGACGGGGATAAGCTCTATTGCACACCATCCGGGGAAAAGAAAAACGTGGTTGCGCTGAACCGGCATACGGGGGAGATGATCTGGGAATGCCCGGGCAACGGCGAAAGCTCTGCCTATTGTACCCCGGTTATGATAGAAGCCGGCAGCCGGAAATTTTTTGTTAACCAGCCCGGGAAAGCTTTTGTGGCAATAGACGCAGAAAACGGCAAATTGGCCTGGAAGTATGAAAAGCAGGAGGAACACCCTTCCTGCCACCGTACCCCAATTTACCGCAACGGCTACCTTCTGGGTCTTGATGATGAAAACACCGGCAGTGTAATGCTTAAAATTGCCCCGGATGGTTCCGGAGCAGAGGTTGCCTGGCGAAACCGGGAGCTATATTCCGTGCAGGGGGAAGCGGTGGCAGTAGGTAACCGGATATACGGTCCGGGTAACCGCAGCAAACTGGTCTGTGCCGATTGGGAAACCGGGCGGACCCTGTTTTCCCAGGCGTTCGGAAATGGAATGTTCATACTGATTTCAGCTGAAAACCTGCTCTATTCCTATGATATAAACGGCTATGTCAGTTTACTGAAACCTCTTGCCGACCGGGTGGAAACAGTGGGATCATTCCGCGTACCGGGAGGATCCAACGAACATTTTTCCCCTCCGGTAATCAACGATGGAAAACTTTACATCCGGCATGAAAATTCCTTAATTGTGTACAATATCTCCAGATAAAACCTGAATAAATATTTAATTATCTGAGCAATAAGCATACTAAAAAAAGAACCCGGCAATAAAACATCGTCGGGTTCCTTGAACTATGGTTTGTGATTTGGCTGATTAGTCTATCGGGGCTGCACATTGGTTTTACGGAGGATATTGATGATTTTCCACTGCCCCTCAATTTTTGCAAGCTGAGCATAGCTGTAACCAGATGGAATAACCATTTCAGCAAATGCCAGTCCATCCATGATATCCAGCACATTAACTTCAATATTCCATTTCTCCTTTGGCAGTGCGCCGAGCTTTGCACGAACAGCTTCGGTCAGGCTGCCTGCTGCATCTCTCTGGATAAGTGTTTTTCCAGTTGCCCGCATGACAACCGCTGTAGCTCTGCGGTATTCCGGGTGAAGCACCTTTTCAACCCTGGCTGCGTCGCTGGTAAAAATTCCTTCTATCAGATCACGCATGGTCAATTCAATTGCTGACTTTTCGTCATCTCCCTTAAAATCTGGCAATTCAAGGCGGCTTGGGGAATCCGGACCGAAAGTCCAGAGCACATTAACAATTTTCCATTGCCCGTCGAATTTCACCATCTCCAGGTAATCATTGAACTGAGAGGAGGTAAGTTTTGCGCATGCCACATTATCATTCATTTTCAAAACTTTTACGGAGATATTTCGTTTTGACTCCTCAATGAATCCGGCTTTTGCAGGTGCGGGCTCCACCAAACCCGACCAGCTGGATATCATCAGAAAGGTTTTACCGGTTTGCGGCATGGTAACAGGACAAATCTTATTAAGATCAGGATGAATGGCCTTTTCCATGCGGGCGGCATCACCGGAATACCAGCCATCACCGTAATTGAGGGCGGTTTCGATAATCTGGGTTGTATCAGCCTTAAGATCAGGGTTATTCTGCCCAACTAACCATGCGGGTTGGATACAGAGAGAGATCAGGATCAGAACAGGTTTCATAATTCTATTGTGTTTATGGTTGGTTCCACTATAGTCCCGATTCCGGGACGACTTAAGGTTAAACTAAAACCGTAACAATTACCACCATGATGACGATAACGATTAATATGCTGATTATGATTAACATGGTAAAATAATAATAAATAGCGGTGCATTATTCTTATACTAATTTAGGATTGTCGTTCAACATACTGTTATCCTATCTAACCGATGGTTGTTTTGATTTTACGAATTGCACTATCGCTTAAAAATTGCTATATTTGATATACTTCAACCTATTGATCTTTCACCGTTTAAAATGACAGCCATGAATTTTTGCCCCCAATGCGGAAAAAAATTTGAACCTGAAGATCATTTCTGCCAGGAATGTGGCTTCAGGAGACCAACAGATCAAGCCTTTGATAAAAAGGAGACCGTGGAAACCGGTAAGTCTGCGGAAATTCAGAAATCAGAGCCGAAAATTTCTCCTCCCCATTGGACAGCAGAACCTGCGGTACCTCAGAAGCAACTGAAATTCAAGCCCTGGATGGTGTGGTTGGCAGCGGGAGCAGTCGTTGTATTCGTGGCAGGATGGCTTGTTATCAGCAGACTATCCAACTCTTCCGATGATCCGGCTGCCAATGCGGGTGTTAATCCGACAAATCCTGAAATTGCAGCCACTGATAGCGTTGGCAAGGATACCCTCGCAAAGGAACCGGTAAAACCACCGGTTGTGGAACCGGTAAAAACAGCGGAAAAGGAACCGGCAAAAACAAACCAGTCTGAACAGCCCAAAGTCAAAGCAAAACCAGTCGTGAAAACCAGTCAGGAAACGGGAAAACCAAAAACAAAGGATACAACAAAAGAAAAAATCGAACCGGTGGTAGAAGTTGTGGTACCACCTGCCAAAACCAAGACTGAGCAGGAGGTAAAAGACCCTCCGTCCGATACTGTCAAAATGTTTAAGGTTAAGGCTCTGCTGGACGTTGGCCGTTCGAAAACGCCAAAAGATAAAAATCCGAAGAACCCACCCAGGCTTACCATCCAAAATCCTGCTATGATTATCTCCATTACGACCGATCATTATAACAATGGCCAGGGAACTTCTTCTGCCGGAACCTTCACGATCAGGGACAGCCAAGATAAAATTATCGGTACCTTCAAAGCTGAGGGAAAGGTCGGTGAAAACGGGATCCCAAATGCAAAATGGGTAGCCAAACCCAACATCGTGCTGGAAAAAGGGACCTATACAATATGGGATTCAGATATGGAAACCTGGTCAAAAACTATTGCCGGCGGTGCATATATTCAGGTTGAAGGATACGAAATCAAGTAGGGACGATTACAAGCGTCCATTCATCCATCCGCGCCGGCGTCTGTTCGCGTGTCCATTTATGTGTCGTTGCAATTGGGAAACCCGGGTAAGCCAGCGGTAAAACCGAATGCCAATTCATCTTCAAATGGATTTAAATTGCCTCGTATAATCATTAAATACACAGGCGATGAAAAAAATTACCATTCTTTTTATCTGGATATGCCTCACCGTATGCAGTTTACCGGCTCAGCACACCAATATCAGGATCGGAAGTTCTATTAATGGCATGGATCCCAATGAGCCGTCAGTATGCTTCAATCCCCAAAACACCAATGAAATCATGGTCGGGGCCAACAGCAACAACTGGTATTACTCCAATGACGGAGGCCTCACCTGGAAGCACAATTATTTACAATCCTCCTATGGGGTAAATTGCGATCCGGCAATCGTTTGCGATGATCAGGGAACGTTTTACTATTTCCATCTGGTGCCGGACCTGAGCAGGGTGGTCTGCCAAAAGAAGTCCGGCGGTGATTCACCCTGGTCCGACGGCTCCTTCACCGCATTGAACGGGACGATGCAGATCGACAAGGAATGGGCCGCATTTGACCCTGTAAAAGGCAACCTGTATACCACCTGGTCGCAGTTTAACCGGCACGGCAGCTTAGATCCAAGGGATTCAACCATCATATTCCTGGCGAGGTCGGAAGACCAGGGACTTACCTGGTCGGAGAAAATCAGGATCAGCCAGAAGAGTGGCAATGCATCAGGAGGCTTCGGCAGCGT
Source organism: uncultured Bacteroidota bacterium (assembly GCA_942493265.1). Lineage (GTDB taxonomy): Bacteria > Bacteroidota > Bacteroidia > Bacteroidales > UBA12481 > UBA12481. The sequence continues at coordinate 2,362,800 of OW818688.1, read as the reverse complement.
GCATGGCTCTTACCCGGCAACAGGACCTGACGGGGAAGTTTATGTGGCCTGGTGGAGTCCGGCCGGATTGATGTTTGACAAATCGACCGACGAGGGGAAGACCTGGTTACCGGCCGATGTAAGGGTTACAACTCCTGTTCAGTGGATTTACGGGGTTCCGGGCATGCAGCTCACTCCGAGCTTTCCGGTTATCTGTTGCGACCGAAGTAACGGGAGATACCGGGGTACTATTTACATTAACTGGTCCGACAACCGGAATGGTCCATCCGACTCAGATATCTGGGTGGTTAAATCCATGAATGGCGGAAAAAACTGGTCGAGCCCGATAAGAGTGAACGATGATCCCCCCGGCAAACAACAGTATTTCAACTTTTTATCGATCGACCAGATAACTGGTTATGCTTATATCGCCTACTATGACCGCAGGAACTATACTGATAACCAAACCGATGTATATGTTGCGGTATCACGCAACGGAGGGTCAAGTTTCGAGAATATGAAGATCAGTGACACTCCGTTCATACCCTATAGCACGGCATTTTTCGGACATTATCTCGGGATCAGCGCTCATGACAACCACGTTTTTGCTGCGTGGTCGCGACAGGACAATGGGGTCAACAGTTTGTGGGGAGCCATAGTCAATACGGAATCCAGCGGAATAGTGACTCCGGTTAAGGGATCCATATCATTGGATCAGAATAGTCCGAATCCCTTTAATGAGTACACTTTTTTTTCATTTAAACTGAGTGAAAACAGTTCTGTAACCCTGCGTGTTTCTGATCTAAACGGGCGGCCGGTTGCCTGCCTGATCAACGGAGATCAGATTACAGCCGGAAAACATACCGTCCATTTTGATCCCGGGCAGCATAACCTTTCTGAAGGGGTTTATTACTATACCCTGATTACCCGCGACCAGACGGTTTCACGGAAAATGATTTACCACCGGTAATGACAAAAATTGATGTTTGACCGCTGTTGACAGTCACTTTCGGCCAGTTCAGGAATGCGGTTATGGCGAGCGGTTTCTTTGCCTGATCGGCATTTTCAGCGAGGATACTTACCCTGGCCGTGTATTTTGTATTATTAGTAATACTTACCGTAACCCCTTCTGAATCACGCTTTACGATTGACGTTTCAACATGATCGAAAACAATCATTTCGTTTCTGTCTGTGCGGATATAAATCCCGGGTAGTTCCATAGCCATCAGAATACCGTTTAACTCACACCATCCGGTTGAGCCAAAGTCATCACTTCCGCGGCTTCCGCGATTGTCGGCATCGCAATAGGTGAGCCGCTCGGTGATGGCTCCCGTGGGTTTAATCCCCTCCGCCCAGGCGCGGACAACATCCCTCATAAGATTTGAATAGCGGCGATCACCCGTAGCACGGTAAATCTTAAAAAGAGGGTCCGCCGAAGAGGTGCAGAAACCCGGTGCACCATGCTTGTTTTGTGTGCTTGCCCAAACCACACCGGCCAGTTTTGCACCCAGTCGGGCGAGTTCAGTCTCCTTTGGAAGTACATAATCATACGACACCACCCAGGTAGAAACCAGATTAGCCACATTTCTGCTCATTTCCAGCCACTGCCGGTCGCCTGTTGTCTCGAACAAAACCATCAGCGACGTCATCAGTCCGGCAGCTGTTTCCGAATCGGCGTTCTGCAAAATATCAGAACATGCTCCATAGGTAAACCCTCTTTCGGCAAAATCATTTTTATAATAATATCTTGCTGCTTCGGTTGCCACATCCATGAATTCCGGGTTGTCGTACCATTTTGCCGCCAATGCGAGTCCGCCGATGGCCGTGGCTCCGCTGGTGGTATTGTAAACAGCAATATCCCCGGTTTCATGGTTTACATAATTACCCCATTGCCCATGCTTTTTCCAGGTGTTTACAAATGCCCGGGCCAAATGCAATACCGACTCCTCCCACCCCGGCTTTATTACTTTTACTTTTCCCTGTGCCTCCAACAGCATGAATTGTTTCAGCATCCAATACAGCACATCAGCGTTCTGCCGGGTTAAAACAATCGGCTGATCGGGAAACCAGTCACGGCCACTTGCCTTTCCGTCAGGATTCATGGCAGCCAGGAAATATCCCGATTTGCCCACAATCGCAGGTAGGGCAAAATCAAAAGTACTCACCACCCTGGCCAGATGACTTTCATCATTCAGAACCAGCATCGGAAAGGTGTTCATGAGTCCGCCGATCCATCCCATGCAAATCTTGTCTGAATTTTCAGGAGCATAATAGCTGAAGACAGGCTTATCGGTCCATCGCTTATCTATCTGTTTGGTCATCAGTGGAATAATCTCGCTGAAAGGAATGAGTGCCCGCGGATGATTTTCTCCGGTAAGGGTCTTTCGCACGGACATGAATTTTTCCAAAACCGCCGGAATCCCATCTGCCTTAAACGAATACACCCGGAGATGCAAGGTTAACTCCTCACCGGTTTTCCAGTCGATTCCACGATCCGGACTGGCCCCGAATCCGATAAATTCAGGTTTACGCCCACGCACACCGGGAGCCGTAACTGTGAATGTTGCCTGCTTACGATCCATGCTTTCCTCAATGGTAAAGCCGTTGTCGAGAATACTTACGCCCCTCCGTATCCCTTGCTCAGTAAGCACAATAAATGCATATCCGTTTTTGCGGTCATAGAAGCACATGGCAGGAGTGGCCGCATTGCAGGAAGTCACTTCGATTTTGGAAACCGCACCGGCAATCGGAGATAGCTGTGGCAAGTCAGTTGTTATCTGCGGGATATCCTTATTGTAGAAATCTTCCTTATCAAAACCGGTGCAATAATCCCGCTTTTCTATTTTATTTCGGTTTCCGTTGTATACTGATGAGGGGATCATCACATAATTATCTGTACTCCAATCACTAAAATCAAAAGCAGCGCCTACTCCGGCTGCCGCAGCTGAACCTGACACCAATGTAAAGCTGAGGGTAATATCTGTTGCCCGACCAGATTTATCAGGCACTTTGGTGGTTGCTACCCGGCACGACCACGTATTCAGATCGTTTTTGATTTTGCCCGATTTAACCGACTGAGTGGAAATTAGTTTTGATCCGTTATACCAGCACACAACGGGACGGAAGCTTCCTTTCAGGTTTTTCAGAAAGGCGTCAACATCCTCTGTACCGTTCAGTGGGTTTTGTGCCAGCGTAACGCCGGCAATCAACAGAAAACATCCTGACAATAAAAAACGGGCGGCATCCGGCAGCTTCATAAGGGTTAAACTTTGTCAGGCAATTTATAAAACAATCGGACAGGATGGTTTTATAAAGAATCGCGGACCACCTTGATTTTCGAGATAAAATCATATGGTAACAAACGTTTGATTTGCAATGAATTATCAAGATTTACCCAGTTAAGATCCCCCAGGTCAGCCCAATAATTCCCTTCCGCATCGAAAGTGATACCCTGCTTCGGGAACCTTAAAGTCGAGATAAAGTCATCCGTTAAATCCTTTGTCTTTTTATAGTCACTGAAAACAAGCAAAAAAGCATCGGTGGAGAGCGATTTCATTGTGTCCGAAGTTCCGTTTACAACCGGAATCCCCTTTAATACAAATTCTTCCTGAGGATAATAGTATAGGGTTTCGGGTTTTCCGGTCACGTGATTCCAGCCCGACAGGCTATCCATCAGGGCCCAGTGGATCTTTGTCATTGCATTACTTTGCTTTTCGATTTGCTGAAGCTCATTAATCCCATGAAAGGCCCTTCTCACAAAATAATGATTGCCGGCTAGTTCATCCCTGTTGAGGCAGGCCAGAAAATGCCGGAGACTACCCCGGAATTCGCTGTTGCGGGCAAACCTCCATCCGAATTTATTCAGTGGCATTGCGGCAGAAAGATCCTCAAACAAAGCACTTCCTGCATAGCCGAAGTACCCCTGCTCATCATAACTATACCGTGTATCCCGGGTATCAAAATACTTGAAATAGTCGAGGAAGTAGGTGACCCGGTACCCCAGATGACGGTTGACTATTTTCAGCGGTTGTTTGGCCGAAGCCATCAGGATATCCCCCTGATAATAGAATTTCAGATCCTGCGGGTTTTCCAGGACACAGTATACTTCCGCATCATCACCGAGGAAATATTTTTTGAACAGGTGGTAGCCTAATCTTCGATCCGGCAATTTCCCCACAACCACAACTTCTGCCAGCTTTTTGGATTGTTCGGCAATTGCCAGATTGAGTACAACCTCTTTGCCTGATGCAATAGTGACCAAACGGAAAAAGGATGGATAGGACACATGCCTGAACATCAACACATAATCACCCGGACTTAGCCTGCCGAGATGATATTCCCCTTTTTCATCTGTAGTGGTTCCTGATGTGGTTGACGGGATGAAAACGGTAAGATTGACTACCGGCTGGCCGGTGAGGGAATCGGTTACAACACCGTAAACTGAACCGGTTTGCGAGAAACCACTGGTGAGCGCCTGAGTCAGCAGTATGGCAATTATGAAAATGACTTTATTCATACTTTACTGATTTTCAACTATATTATCATTCTATATAAAAGCCGGTAAAAGGGATAAATACGAGTATCATATAAAAAGTAAACCGCATTATCGTATACCCTGATGCCGGTTATATTGGAATAATCAGGAATCTCGATTATACGGTCGATTTTGCCGGTTTCCAGATTAACTTCACGGAGCGACTGACGTCCGCCGGTCCTCATCCTATAGAAGGCGTAGGCTTTCCCGGTTTTATCGTCAAAAAGTATGGTTTGGGTAAAATTAAAAACATCAACATCCATCTGTCGAAAAACAAGTGCCTGAGTAACTTCTGTATACTGAAAATTAATCGGGACCTTGCGTATTGGATTCAGGTCAATATCGAACACTTCAAAATGACCGTTGAAGAAATCGAATATAAATAATTCATTGCCCCGCCTGAATAAAGGTGCACTCACACACTTGGTGCTCCTCACATAGCGGTCGGCACCATATTTATCCTCAACAGTTTTAATCAGCTTTCCATTGATGGCCCCCTGTCCAAAGTACCAGGTAAAATTCTCAGTGGGTGTACTCACCTGGAAAACCAGTTTTCCGGCCATTTCGCATTTATTGGGGAACACCCGGCCAATAAAATCCGGATAAGGGGTATCGTAGCCGAAGAACAGTTTATTGAATGCATGCCTTACTTCATGCACACTTCCCTTATCAAGATAATTCACCTGCCCGGTAAAATCCCTCAGCAGGAATTCTGTTTGGGGGTCCATTTTTTCAGGGTATTTTATCGACTTTCCCGGCTTTTTCACTTTCATATTATCGAGGGTATCCCCTGTAAGTGTTGTGAGATAAAGGCGGAGGTCTGTCTGATGGCGGTACGGGCTTGCAAGCAATATGATCCGATCTCCATCTATTTCATAATCAATAATATTCAAGGTATCTCCCCGAATAACCTTAGCAATCTTTTCTGCAGATATTATTACTTCACCGATTTCCTGCGTTTCCGGCACCAATGCTATCCTGATATTCCTTTCTCCTGATTTTTCGACCTGATAGCTGCCAATGCCATACCCCAGATAACTGAAATAGAGTATTGATGGAACGCGGATCAATGTCAGGGAAAACCCTCCGTTTTGATTGGTGATACCTCCGCCTGCAGTGCCGACAATGGTAATATTTACATTTGCCAGAGGCTGGCCTGTTATGGAATCGGTGACCACCCCGGATACCGGATACTTGCGGTTTTGTGCCGTCAGGGATATACTTATCCCTAAAAGGAGAAGAATGGCCATAACCCTGATTGGTTGCATAGGCTAGTAAATTATCGGGGGATGATCAAAGATAATTAATATGCATTACATTAAGAAATCAGGCACGCGGATTTACGCGGATGCTGCGCAACGCGGATTTACGCGGATCTCTTAATTTAAAAAATCAGCGTAAATCCGCGTACCCGAAGGGATCCGTGTAAATCCGCGTGCCATTCTTTTCTTGCCGCAGCTTCATTCCCCCACCAGCTCCAATTCCGCCATGCTGGCCCACTTCTGCCCGCTGTAGCCTTTGATGGCAACAAATCGGATGAATTTCGCTCTCTGCGGAGCCGGGAAAAGCACTTCCTTAGGCTGATCCGTCTGAGCCAGTCGCCCCTGAATTACCGGATTGCCCCAATTCTTGCCGTCGGTACTCACATAAAAAGCATAATCTGCCACCCAGCCATTACGGCCATCCTTCCGGGGATGGTAAATGAAGCCCTTAAAGGTGGTTTCCGCCGCCAGTTCTATCTGCACTTCATGTGGATAATCGGTTTCGATCATCTTATTGGTGACTGCAAAATTACCCGGGTTATCATAGGCGGTATGCCAGATGCTGCCCAGGTCCTGATCGATGATTTTATCGGGCTCGTTGCCGGTTTCATAACTGTCGCACTGAATCACCCGCGCACCGGTAGTGAGGGATGGCTTTTTGAACATCGCGGCAATGAAATTTGCCGGCAGAGTTTGATCCGGATTGAATTCCGGACTGGAAACATAGGCTTTCAAACTGTAAAGCAGTTGTTGTGCCGCCGGACGGTTGGCGATATCCTTTTCGAAATCGATGGCGGCCATCAGCAATTTGCCATTCTCAACCCTGGCTTCGAAAATGATGCCCTCTTTCAAACAACGGTCATAGGTATCGATCGACTGCAGGATTGGCCGGAATGTATCAGGGGTTCCCTCCAGATCAAGGGTCACGGCATTGCTGATAATGTTCCACCACTGCCATGCGGTGTAAAAATCCGTTGGAAAATCACGGTATGCGAGGTGCTGGTTCTTCACCAGCGTTCCCATGGTCATCGGTTCCCAGCGAAACATGATCGGGCACCAGAAATGGTTCTGGAACGATCCTTTCTTTCCTTCCAACTGCTTGATATCCGGCAATAAAAGCACATTCCCTCCCTCCTTCAGAACCGATATTACCGCCTCATCCATCCGTGTTGCAATCAGGAAATCATCTTGCCGGACCAATGGTAATTTTTTAGGATATACCCAGATCTCCCACTCATTTTTTATGGATGTGCCCGCGTAGATGGTAACGGTAAGCTTTTGGGGAGATGAACTTCTCGGCAGGGAGGTTTTGATTTCTCCGATTGGAGTTAATGAAGAAATCGGGATATTCTGTTTCTTGAATTTTCCTGAAGCAACAACCTTATCCTCAACAGATTTAATATCCCAATGCAGATTTAAGCCGATGAGTGGTTCTTTATTGTAATGATAGATTTCGGCTGTTGCCAGGAAAGTTTCATCGCTGAAATATTCACGTTTAGGCATACGGAGGATCGGTACGGTAGGTCCGCAGAATTCGCGCCACTGTTCAGGCTCGACCAATCCCTTTGAATCCCAGAAAGGATCGAGTATCCCGACAAGAGCCGTCCCCTGTCCGGGAAAATCATGCAGATCAAGCAACTGAAATCCGCCGCTGTTAGGTGTGCGCAGGAGGGCTTCGATACTTTCCTTATAAAGCATGACGGTCATATTGCCTGAAACATGAAAGAAATCTTTTGCCTGATCAGCCATCCCATGTTTTTCAAGCGTATCGCGGAAAAGCTCGAAATTCCGGGGATAGAGCAAACCGGTATATTTCTTAATCTCATCAAAATTGGGATATACGGCTCGCTGCCCCACTTCATGGGCAACACCGGGGACCTTCAGAACATCGTATGCCTTACGCAGGTCGTAATCAGTTTGGGGACCCCGGGCACCGTAGGTTGTAATGCCTCCACCTGAAGTTTGATGAGATACATAGAACTGATCTTCGGGCAGATGTTTGCGTGCCGTGGAGCCACTGTACAGATGCCGCGCATCGGTAGCGCGCCCGAAACGAACCAGGTCGGCCATGATATCGAAGTTGCCGCGCAGTTCGTTACCCATGCAAAGCATTGCAAAGGAGGGATGGTTTCCGTAACGTTCCAGTATTCTGGCCATTTCGTCCTTCAGAAAAATACTTAAAGGATCGCCGGGTTTTGTAGCCTCCGCCCAGAAGGGAAGTTCCGCCTGGAGCAGGATACCCACCTGATCTGCAGCAATAAAGGCTTCTTCCGGAGGACACCACGAATGGAACCGTATGTGGTTTAATCCGTAATCTTTGACCGTTTTGCATATTTTCAGCCAACCATTCACAGTCATATCAGGATAGCCGGTGAGCGGAAAAACGGCACATTCCAAAGTTCCCCGGAGAAATATTTTACGGTTATTGAGGGTAAAATGAGCGCCATCGGAACTGAACTCCCTCATGCCAAAGGTTATGGTTCGTGCATCGGAGATATTCTTTTTATCCGCACTTCCGGCAAGATAGGCTGTAAGCTCATACAATGCCGGTGAAAAATCATCCCATAACTGAACACCCGCGCCCATCTCGAGATCCGTTTCAACCACTATCTGCTCCTCTGAGCCGGAAAACGCAATATTTACTTCCGGAGTTTGGTGGCTCAATTCCGTGTTAACTGCCTTTGCTGCAAAGAACAGGGTTCCTTCCACCTTATTTCCAGTTTGATTGCTCACCGTGCACTTTACCCTGACTTTTCTCCGGGCAACATCAGGATAGGTTTGTATACTCTTGAAGTGCACGGGATTAAAAGCCCGCAGCTCCATTTTGCCCACAATTCCGTTCCAGCAGGTTTGGGTATATTCACTGAAGGCATGGCTCCAGCGGTCGAATTCCTGTCCAACCCGGTTATCCACGCACACGGTAAGCCGGTGGCGGCCGGGAGTCAGCACGGAACTCAGATCGTACTTGTGCGGGGTACTGAAACTCTTTTCCGTCCCAACCAGCTTTCCATCTACATAAACGGAACTGATCCAGAGAATCCGTTCGAAAAAAAGCTGAACCGACTTACCTTCCCAATCCGCAGGAATTAAAATATCTTTCTGATACCATGCCGGTCCCACATATTCATAATATCTTGATAACCGGTTGATTGGCTTATTAGTCGTCTTAATACCTTTTTGATTGGAATCCGTTGTTCCCGGCAGCATTACTTTATCCACCAGGAGATCCTTATGGGCACCGCTGTTTTCGAAAGCCCTTTCAAAATCGTTCGGATCGAGCTGAAAGCCCCATGAACCCGACAGGTCCATGACCTGCTTTTGTGCAGGAGCGTATGAAAACGAGGAGATTAGCAGGATGGAGAGTATCAGAATTGATTTTTTCATGGTATCAGGATTTTCGTTGCAGATTGCCGGTTGAATTCAGACCCCAAGATAATTCAAAATCCGCAGAGAGGCATGTAAACCTCCCTGCGGATTAGCATATATGGATTTGGAATAAATCAGTTGCGGCTGATCAATCGACCCGATCCACCTCCACCAGTGGTAATTTCCGGACGGCCTTTATAATATACGTTACCGCTGCCGCTGATATTAACATCGAGGTTATCAGCTACATAAACCTCACAGCTTCCGCTACCGGAAATCCTGGCCGAGCAATTATCTGCCCTGGCCTGGAACCCCTTGAAAGAACCGGAACCTGAAATGATGACGGAAAGATCCTTCAGATCAGGCAAAGGCTCATAGCATTGAACCGGGCCGCTTCCCGAAATTCTGATATCCACAGCTTCACTTCCCCTGACGGCATCCAGACTGATTTTCCCGGATCCGTTGTTTTCAATACTCAGGCTCCCTTTGTTATTGAAATCATTGATCAGGATATCTCTGGAGCCGTTCAGTTCCACCTTTTCCAGATCGGGCAAGGTAATGTAAACCGTCAGCTCAAAATTCAGGAAACAACCCTGGTCCAGACCGATCGACCAGATTCCGTCATGAACACTGGTTTCTAAATGATCGATAATATTTCGGTGACCTTCGGCAAAAACTTCCTGTTTGTCACCGTAAGAGATCACGACATCCATGGACCCGCGAAGGTTTATGGAATTAAAATCATCCAGATTAATGGAAACTTCGGTTATCTGCCCTTCCCCGCGGATGCAGAAATCTTCCCTGACACAGCCGGTGGCAAACAGCATCACCGACAACATAAAAATTAGAATTGCTTTCATTTTGGATTGTTTGGAATGTTTGGAATGTTTGGATTATTTGGTTTATTCGGTTTGGGTTTTTCAATTATTTCCACTGCTGATATGACAGGTTGTTATAATTTTGGTTTGCGGGTTTATCATGGCATATACCGGACAATACATTTCTTCGGCCATGGCCAGAACCTTCTCAAAATCATCTATTTCAAGATCCGGTGAGGTGAAATAAAATCGCATGTGGATTGAAGTCAGAATTGTCGGATGTTCAGTCCGGCGCTCTGCCTCTGAACGAACCTGGAGACCAGAAACTGTTCTGCCTTTTCTCCGGAGAAACAGGAGGAGGGAAGTTGCCATGCACGACGCCAGGCTGAGGAGCAAGAGTTCCAGGGAAGTGTATCCCAGATTCTCACCCACCGGTGGCACATAATCTATCGATACCGGTGATTGCCCCTCGGTTTGTCCGTGAAAATGAACCTTATCATTAAGCAGGTCGAGAGTGGTAATGAGGTTTTTAGATTTGTCCATATTTTAGCGTATTACAGAAATTAGATTTGCCGCAAATCTATAACAAGCAGCATATCAATACGCTACAAACCTGGATGGATGACGGAAACGTCTGTTTGGATGCCCGGTTCAGGGCATTGATCATTCACCGAGCCATAGTTTAAAAGGGGTAACTTTATCCAGGCTGACAAATAGGTCCTCTGCCGGCTTTGGATTCAGCTCAAGTTTAAGCCGGCTTTTGGGGAATACATGTACCTGTTTGATGGCTTTGTGGGAGATGAGATATTTGCGGTTGACCCGAAAAAACCCGGCCGGATTGAGTTCAGTGGCGAGGTTGTCGAGCGAATATTCCAACGGGTATTCCTGTTGATCGAACAGTTTGGCATAAGTCTCACCCTCAAGAGAATAAAACCAGGCCACTTCAGAAACCAGGAACGACCGGATTTTTTGTCCGAATGAAACTGAAAACCGCTCCCGGAAGGTCGGGGTTTTCTTATTGATCAGATCATACAGCGCAGAAAGGTCGATACCGGAATCATTACCGTTCCACTCCTGATATTTAGCAATTGCTTTATTGAGTTGTTCCTGAACGATGGGCTTCAGGAGATAATCGATGCTTTTGAGCTTGAAGGCCCTGATTGCATACTCGTCGAATGCAGTGGTGAAAATGATCGGGGAATTCACCCTGACCTTGTCGAATATCACAAAACTCAGATCATCCTCCAGATGGATGTCGAGAAATATCAGGTCGGGATGTGGGTTATTCCGGAACCATTCGACCGACTCCACTACCGATTCAAGTTTTGCAAGCACCTTAATATCTGGATCATAGCTCAGTATCATCTTCTCCAGCCTGCGTGCAGCAAGCTGTTCATCTTCAATTATCAGTACATTCATGGCTTGTAGTATTATCTGGTTTTATCCGGTTCGCAGATCAGGGGTATCCTTGCGATAAACTGATCTTGCGTTTTAATGAATTCCGGAATTGAGTTATTGAGCAACCTGTATCGGTTCTCGATATTTTTCAGTCCTACTCCGGTAGATATAATCCGGGCCTCCCGTTCCTGCAAATTATTGATTACATTCAGGTTACATTTTTCGTCAATAAAGACATCGATCACCAGCGGTGATTTTTTCGACATTGAATTATGCTTGATGGCGTTTTCAATTAACAGCTGAACGGCCAGCGGGATGACCTCTGCGCTTTTTCGAAAATCCGGAATATCAATATTTACCCTGAGTTTATCCATAAACCGGATATTGAGGAGGAATACGTATGAATCCAGGAAGTCGAGTTCAGTGGAAAGGGCAACAAGCTCATTGTCCTTATTTTCCAGCACATACCGATAAACCTTGGCCAACTGTTCCGTAAATATTTCAGCCAGATCAGGTTCAATCTTAATCAAGGAAGTGAGCACATTAAGGCTATTAAACAAGAAATGAGGGTTTACCTGTTGTTTCAAAACATCGAAGCGGGACTGGAGATTTTCCTTCTGTGCTTGTAAAAGCAGGGTATTTGCTTCGGTGAGTTCGCGGGTACGCTGTTCGATTTTTTGTTCCAGCAGCTGATTGACTTCTTCGAGCCGCTTATGGGTTTTCAGGAGCTCCTTCTCCATGGCCTTGCGGTCGGTAATATTGCGGGCTGAAATCAGGGAAGCCGGCCGGCCTTCGTATTCGATAGAAGCGGCACTTAGCTCAATCACAATATCCGATCCATTTTTGTGTCGCAGAACTATGGTGTCCAGACTTGGCACCAAATCCCCTGCCATCCTGCGATAATGCTGCCCCATCACCCTTTCTCTATCCTGTTCAGCCAACAACTCCGAGCCGGGCATGGTCAGCAGTTCTTCAGCCGTGTATCCGACCAATTTGCAAAAGGAAGCATTCACATACTTAAAATAGCCATCCTGGGTAATACTGATACCATCCCTGGATTGCTCGATCATTCTGTGATACAGATTCCCAAGATCTGGTAAGCGGCCGCCGGCTGGATTATCCTGGTTCATTTTATTGTTTTTTCATTTAAAATCAGGCCTGACTTCAATTCATAAAACTAGCTGCCGTTAGCTGTCGAACATAATATCTTCCGGTGAATGACGGATTTCAGGGATTGAATGACCGCACCCCTTCGTTGTTTGGCGGAATCAGGTCAGGTCTTTCAGTTGCCGGAGGATGAGATCTACCTCAAATCCCCTGCCCTGGGCAAATTTTAGTAGTTTCTGCCGTTTGTTGTAAGGATTTGATTCGCCTTTCAGTTCGCGCGCCTTCTTCTGCAGAAGCTCCTGCAGAATATCGGCATATTGCTCCTCATCAATCTCTTCAAGTGCCTGATCGACAATTGAATGACTAACCCGTTCCATCGAAAGCATGTAACGGATTTTAACCCTTCCCCAGTGGTTCAAACGAACTTTATCGCGCGAAAAAGCTATGGCGTACCTCAGATCGTCGATAAATTTCTCTTTAATGAGTTCCCCGATAATCTCGTCAATATCGTCGGTTTCTGCTCCCCAGAATTTCAGTTTATTCCGGATTTCGGCTTCATTATATTCCTTTTGGGAGCATAATGCCATTGCCTTGCTGAGTGCCTGTTTTTTATCCATGGTATGCGCGAATCATACGGTCCTTGCCGTGTATATCCTTACGGATTTCAACTCCTGAAAATACTTCCCTGAAAACTTCAGCTGTTTCCTCCCCCAGCCTGTCGTGAATTTCTACAAAAACCTGTCCGCCGGAGGAAAGGCTGCCGGCGGCAAACCCGGCTATTGCCTTATAAAACAGCAGCGGATCATCATCCGGAACAAATAGCGCCATTTCGGGCTCATAATCAACAACATGCTGATCCATGGCAGTCATTTCACCCATCGGTACATACGGAGGATTTGACACTATGATATCGAAAGCTCCGGGCATCGCCTGTGTCTGCAAAATATCCATGTGTACGGTCTCCACACCAACCCCGTTCAGCGTTGCATTTTCCCGGGTCAGCGCCAGTGCCTCCTCAGAAATATCAGCAGCAAGCACTTCTGCCCCCGGTATTTTTTTCGCCAGTGCAATCGCAATTGCCCCGCTTCCGCACCCGACATCAATAATCCTGAACCTGCGCCCCCTCACGTTTTCCAAACCACCGCCCCCTTCTCTGTCATCCCCGCGAAGGCGGGGACTGTTTTCCAAACCACCGCCCCCTTCTCTGTCATCCCCGCGCAGGCGGGGACGAACAATCCAATCCACCAGCTCCTCCGTTTCCCCTCTGGGAATGAGCACTCCACTCCTCACTTTGAGTACCAGCCCATAGAATTCAGTTTCACCGAGAATATACTGTATCGGCTCATGTTTTTCGAGCCTTTCAATTATTTCCCGGATTTTACCCGCCTGGCCGGGGTCAAATTCCCGGTCAATATTCAGCCGGATCTGCACCCAGCTTAATCCGGTCAGATGCTCCAGAACCAGCCGGCCCATCGATTCAATTTCCCGATCGGAATAGAGGGGACCGAGGGAAGCACGGAGTGTTGTGAGGAGATCTGAATACTTCATGGATCAGGGGCGGGTATGGGTAAAAATCCCCGGACTAAAGACCGGGGGTAGGGATAAGAAAACCACGATTTCGCATGAGTGGGGTGATATCGGGCTGGCGGCCCCTGAACTTCACGAACATATCCATCGGATCGGCGGTACCGTTTTTCTCGAGAATGTTTTTGCGGAACGAATCGGCGGTTGCCTTATCAAAAATCCCCTTTTCCTTAAATGCCTCAAAGGCATCGTTATCCAACACGGCCGACCATTCGTAGCTGTAATATCCGGCATCATATCCACCGGTAATATGGGTAAAATACCAGCTGTGATAGCGGGGTTCAATCTCCGGAATCAATCCGATTTTTGCAAAAAGGGCTTTCTCAAAGGCAGCAACATCAACCGGAACGGTATCCTTCTGCATGTGATAGGCCATATCAAGATAGCAGGCGGAGAGAAATTCCACCGAAGTGAAACCCTGGTTGAAAACACTGCTTTTATCCATTTTTTCAATCAGTTCATCCGGTATCGGCTGTCCGGTTTGATAATGCACCGCATAAGTCTTCAGCACTTCAGGTTCTGTAGCCCAGTGTTCCATAATCTGGCTGGGAAGTTCAACGAAATCCCTTGCCCGGTAAACCGACTGTAAGGTTTTCTTTGAAAACAGGTTGTCGAGGGCATGACCAAATTCATGAAACAGGGTGGAGGCCTCGTCGAGACTCAGCAATGCCGGCTGATCGCCGTTTGGACGGGTGAAATTACACACCATGGTAACCACCGGTCTGATTTCTTTTCCATTCTCAACCGAATGCCCGCGATATCCGCCGCACCAGGCCCCCTGGCGCTTGCTTGCCCTCGGGTGAAAATCCTGATACAATACGCCCAGATGAGATCCATCGGCCTCCTTAACTTCAAAAGCCATCGCCTCGGCATGCGGTTTTGGAATATCCTTAATTTCAGTAAAAGTTATGCCATACAGTTTGTTGGCAACATCAAATGCCCCTTTCTGAACATTTTCAAGTTTAAAATAGGGACGGAGTTCATTCTCATCCAGATTAAATTTCTCTTTCCTGATGCGCTCGGTATACATCCACCAGTCGCTGCTTTCAAGTTTTAAGTTCCCACCCTGCCGGTCAATCATCTGCTGGATCTGATCCCGGTCGAGGATCGCGGCTTTAAGAGCCGGTGCCCATACTTTATCGAGAAGGTCCATCACATTAGTGGCATTTTTTGCCATTCGGGATTCCATTACCATGTCGGCATGGGTGGGATATCCGAGCAGTTGTGCCTTTTTAGCCCTGATGCTCATGATTCTGGCCAGGATCACCTTATTATCTTTTTCATCCCCATGATTTCCACGCTCCAGCCATCCGGCATATAGCTGCTTTTTCAGATCACGGTTTTCAGCATATTGCAGAAATGGTATCCAGCTAGGTTTCTGTGCGGTAAACATCCATTTTCCATCCGCTCCGGCAGCCTTTGCCACCTGGGCCGCAGCATCGATTGCCGACTGGGGTAATCCTTTCAGATCTTCAGGCTTATCAACAGTCATTTTAAATGCATTCGTCTCTGCCAGTACATTCTGGCCAAATTTCACTCCCAGAACCGAAAGCTCCTGGTTCATCTGTTTCAGAAGCTCCTTTTTTTCAGCTGGCAGATTGGCTCCATTCCTCACAAAACCCTTGTATTCCATCTCAAGGATATAGTTCTCCTCCTCCGTAAGTTTAAGTTTTGCCCGGTTCTCATAGATCGCCTTCACCCGCTCAAAAAGCTTTGGATTCAGATTGATCTCATCGCTGTGTGCAGCAAGTTTCGGAGATATCTCCAGCTGGATTTTTTGCAGCTCATCATTGGTGTTTGCTGCGCCCAATCCACCGAAAACCGTGCTCACCTTGTCGAGCAGCTCACCACTTTTATCAAGCGCGCGGAGGGTATTTTTAAAGGTGGGTTTTTTGCGGTTGTTCATGATAGCCTCCACCTCATTCCTTTGCTCAAGCATCCCCTGCTCAAAAGCGGGAACAAAATGAGCGTTGGTGATCTTGTCAAAAGGCGGAACCTCAAAGGGGGTAGTATATTTCGTCGCAAATGGATTCGACGGATCCAGCGTGCTTTTCGGTTCGTTGGTACACGAAATCAGGCCGATAGCTGTCATACCGATCAGGATTAAATAATTTTTGATCATTTGGGCTTGGTTTAAAGCATTGATAATTGTTAAAAATAGCGAAGATTACCGAAATTCCATCTTACCAGGCCTCCTTCCCCCATTCCCTCTTTTCCTTATATTTGCGCCTATGTCAATCCCGCACGAATACTTTATGCAACGGTGCCTGAACCTGGCCAGCAACGGCCTTGGGCTGGTAGCCCCGAATCCTATGGTAGGTGCGGTGATCGTACATAACGACCGGATTATCGGTGAAGGATTTCATACAGGATTTGGTAAGCCACATGCCGAAGTCGAGGCCTTTAATCAGGTTGCGGATCCCTCGGTGCTCCCCGACTCCACTCTTTATGTAAGTCTGGAGCCCTGTAACCATCAGGGTAAAACGCCGCCCTGCACCCGGTTGATACTCGAAAAAGGCGTAGGCAGGGTTATTGTTGCGCAAGCGGATCCAAACACACAGGCCACAGGCGGTATCAGCCTGCTCCGTAGTCATGGCGTTGATGTGATAACCGGGGTGCTCGAAAAGGAATCGCGCCACCTCAACCGCCGGTTTAACACCTTTCATGAGAAGGAAAGGCCCTGGCTGATATTGAAATGGGCAGAAACCTCCGACGGCTATGTGGATACACTCCGGGATACTCCTGATAATCAAAGACCCACATGGATCACCGATGAAGTATGCCGCAGGTTGGTTCACAAATGGCGATCCGAAGAACCGGCCATTCTGGCCGGATCGCAAACAATACTGGCCGATAACCCGCAGCTGAATATCAGAAACTGGACCGGTAACAATCCTCTGCGTTTGACCATCGACCGGTTTGGAAGATTATTGCCAGGTAGGGGTAACGACGGATCGCCATTGCATCTGATTGATGGAACCATACCAACGGTTATTTTCACCTACAGCAGCCGGAATAATGAACCGAACCTGGAATTTGTCACGATATCATCGGAAGAACCCGTTTGGCCGCAGGTGTTGACTGATCTGTACCAACGCAATATCCAATCGGTGCTGATTGAAGGGGGTCCAACTCTGTTTAACTCCCTGATCAACCAGGATCTGTGGGATGAAGCCCGCGTATTCATTGGATCCACATCGTTTGGCAAGGGTATAAGTGCACCCTATTTCCCATTCGAGGCAAATGAAACAGGAACCATTGGCAATTCCCAAATATTAATGTTTTACCACCGTAGGGGCGACCTGCGGTCGCCCAACGCGGTCGCCCACCTAACCCAACAGTAAATGAAAAAAGCAGATTGGATTTTAGTATTGATATTCATGGGACTCTTTGCCCCATTTTTTATATTTCCTGCACTGTTTGACCACTATCGTTCGGTTAATCATGAGATGCCTTACCTGTTAAGTTTTGTCAAATTCTTCATTCTGGCCACCCTGGGCGAGATTATCGGGTTGCGGATACGTAAGGGCGGCTATCCGCTGAAAGGATTTGGTGTCTTACCCAGGGCAATTGCCTGGGGATTTCTTGGCGTGTCAATCAAGATGGCCTTTGTGATCTTTGCGGAAGGTGCCCCAGCCATGCTCGCCTCCATGGGGGTAAAATTTCCCTCGACCAATCCCGCTGACATTCTGAACATCAGTTTCTTTACTAATTTTTCATGGCTTCAGCTGCTGACGGCTTTTAGTGTAGGCACAATGCTGAACCTCTTTTTTGCACCGGTTTTCATGACCGTGCACAAAATCACCGATACCCATATCGTACAAACCGGAGGCACGCTCCGCGGATTTTTCTCCCCGATCAATATCCGGGAAATAATTGCCGGCATCAATTGGAGGGTGCAATGGGATTTCGTTTTTAAAAAGACCATCCCGTTATTCTGGATCCCTGCTCAAACGCTTAACTTTCTTCTGCCAGCCGAACACAGGGTTTTGGTTGCAGCATTATACAGCATTATTCTGGGTATAATCTTAGCAACAGCCGCCCACAAAGGCGTTGAATAAAAGCCCTTTTCGCGACCTATTTACATTTCTACATTAGCTTATTCCTTTATCTTTACTATTCTAAATCCTTTTAGAGGCATACTGCCCCATTGGCACATTGCCCCATTAGCAAATTGGCATATTAGCAAATTGGCATATTAACCCATTGGCAAATTATCATTATGAAATGGCAAAATTTACGACGAAGTTCTAATGTTGAGGACCGCAGGGGCATGGGCAGATCAACTGCAGTTGCCGGCGGAGGAATTACCATTGTTGTAATTATTGTGATGCTACTTTTGGGCAGGGATCCCAGCGAACTGCTTCAATCCATTCAGCCCGGTGTGCAGAATGAGTCCACCTTGGTTGAAACCAGTCCGGAAAGTGACCTGATGGCCGACATGACTTCCGCAGTCCTGGCAAGCACAGAGGATGTATGGTCTCAGATTTTCACCAATTCCGGTCTCACCTACGCAAAACCCAAACTGGTTCTCTTCACAGGCGCCGTTGAATCAGCCTGTGGCTTTGCCCAATCCGCCAGCGGGCCATTTTATTGTTCAGGTGATCGCAAGGTTTATCTGGATGTGAGTTTTTTCAATGAACTTGCCTCCCGGTTCGGAGCGTCCGGAGATTTCGCACAGGCCTATGTGATCGCCCATGAAGTTGGGCACCATGTGCAAAATCTGCTGGGAAAACTGGATGAGGTGCATGAAGAGATGGCCCGTGCAGGCAAGACAGAGGCCAACAAATTATCTGTCAGGCTGGAACTTCAGGCCGACTATTATGCCGGTGTATGGGCGCATCATGCAGAGGAAGCTACAGCCCTTCTGGAGAAAGGCGATCTGGAAGAGGCACTCAATGCAGCCTCCAGAATCGGTGACGACCGTATCCAGAAACAAACTCAGGGATACATTGTTCCGGATGCATTCACGCACGGAACATCTGCCCAGCGGCTTAAATGGTTTAAGAAAGGATTCGAGAGCGGCGATCCGGGACTGGCCGATGAGCTCTTTCAAAAAGACCTTTAGCAGGCAAGTTGTTATTCAGCATATCATGGCACCGGTTGACTTCATACCTTTAGTCAAAAATCAAAATCTATGAAATCCATCTTTATGGTACTGATGATCTGTTCATCAACCCTTTACGCAGAATCCGATCCTTACTCAGCTCGCCGCAACAGATTGATTGAAAAAACGGGCAACGGCTTGATTATTTTGGTCAATAACAGCGGTCAGGATTATATTTCAGCCGGCGGTGAAAGCATGAATTTCTATTATATGACTGGCATAAAAACATTGAATGCCAAACTGATCATAGATGGTAAATCTGGCAAATCCACCCTTTACCGGCCAGTCGGTCGCCGTGGTGAAGCGGAAGCTCCTCCTGCAGGATTGGAAGTAAAACCCGATGAAGATTTTGCGAAGGATTTACCCCGTTTGCTCTCTACCAATCCCGCTTTATGGATTGAGATGAACCAGCTGAAGCTCCTCGACCAGGCAGGATTTGGACTCAGCCGGCTTGAAACCATTAAGAATATCACCAGCCAGATCAACGATATGCGACCCGTGAAGGATGAATCAGAGATCAGTCTGATCCGCAAAGCTGCAGAAATCAATGCCTTGGGTTTAGTGGAAATGATGAAGGCAGCTGAGCCCGGCATGAATGAAAAAGATCTGGACCTCATACTGGATTATTCCTTTAAGAAACTCGGGTCAACCGGATACAGCTTCGGCACCCAGGCAGCATCTGGTCCGAATTCCACCCTGGTGCATTACGGAGCCAATAACCGCACCACCCAGCCCGGTGAAATGATGGTTTTTGATATAGGCGCTGAATATCAATATTATACCGCCGACATTAGTCGAACCTTCCCCATATCAGGCAAATTCACCAGGGAGCAGAAGGAGATTTACACTGTTGTGCTGAATGCTCAGAAAGCAGCGATTAGCAAGATGCTGCCCGGCAAAAGCATTAACGATGTCTATGCCACAGTAACACAGGAATTGAACAAGGGACTGTTTGAGCTGGGGCTGATAACCGATACGGCACAGAGCTGGCAAAACTCGTTCTGGATGCAGCATGGCTGGGGGCATCATATCGGACTGGTGGTCCATGATGTTTCCGGTCCCTATGTACCGGGAAAATCCGACCTGCTGGTTCCGGGAATGATTTACACCATGGAACCCGGGCTCTATTTCCCCGCAGCATATCTTGAAAAAGGGTTCTCGCGGTTACGCAATGTTTCCGAAGCGGAATGGAAAACCTTCTCGGAAAAAGTGGGTCCCATCTTTAAAAAGTATATCAATATTGGCGTCCGGATCGAGGACGACGTGCTGATCACTCCATCAGGAAACGAGGTTATTACCAGCGCAGTACCAAAAGAAATCGCTGAAATTGAGGCATTGATGAAATTAAAAAGCAGGTTTAACTAGCCCTTCAAACCATTAGCAAATTCGCAAATTATCCAATTAGCAATTTAGCAATATGAAACCAAACCTATCACGCCGCAACTTTTTGAGCCACTGCGCTATATGCAGTGCCGGACTAACACTTTATCCGGCGATCGGTTCATCGATGAACTTTTATATGGCGCCGGTTTTATCACGCCCGAAGGTGAAACCGGTTATTAAAACAATTTTTGCCTATCCTGATCCTGCAGGCCCCATCTGGCCCAACATTGGTTATGATTTTGACTCCAAAGTAGCTGAATATAAAGAGAAGCTTATTTCCGGCTGCCCGGATGTTGATTTCCGGTTTCTGACCACCATGGTTGGCTCCGCCGAGGAGGCCAAGCGTATTGTGGATGAAGATCCGAATGTTGACGGATATCTTTATTTTCTTGTCGGATGCATTTGGGGGAACCTGTCGGAAACGCTGGCACAGAGCGGAAAGCCCATGATCATGGTAGACCATCTGTATGCAGGATCGGGCGAATTCCTGACGGCATATGCCTGGGCTCACCGTAAAAAGCTGCCGGTTATTCCGGTATCCTCATCGGATTTCAATGATGTAAAAAAGGCACTCAGCTATCTGGTGACGATGAAACTGATTGCCAATTCCACCATGCTGGTGGTTGGTGGCACTCCGGATATTAAATTGCAGGAAACATACGGCATTCAGGTAAAGGGTATCGAATTTTCAGAGATCAATAACCGTTATAATGCCGTCACCAAAAAGGAATACGAAGCCAAGGCGGATGAATGGATTAAGCGTTCCGGACGCGTGGTAGAGCCGAAAACTGAAGAGATCCAGAAATCAGCAGCGATGTTCCTGGCTATGGCCGGTGTTATGGAAGACCATAATGCACAAGCCATTACTGTAAATTGTCTCGGCGGGATATACAGCGAACAGATGGTTTGCGCCTATCCCTGCATTGGATTTATGGAACTTGATGATATGGGCTTTGTTGGTGCCTGTGAGGCTGACCAGCGTTCCACCCTGACGAAACTCATGATGTCGTATCAAACAGGCCGGCCGGGATTCATTTCCGATCCGGTTATCGACACATCCAAAAACCAGATTATTTATGCCCATTGTGTGGCACCTACCAAGGTTTACGGACCCGACGGGCCTTATAACCCTTTCCATATCCGCAGCCACTCCGAGGACCGCAAAGGTGCCGCCATCCGGTCGCTCCTGCCTTTGGGAGCCATGACTACCACCATTGAACTTGATCACACCAAGAAGAAGATCATTTTCCATCAGGGCGTTACGGTGGAAAATGTTGATGAGGACATGGCCTGCCGCAGCAAACTTGCAGTTGAAGTTAAAGGTGATGTATACAAACTACTGAACGAATGGGACGAATGGGGCTGGCACCGGGTAACCTTCTTTGGCGATTTAAAGCGTGAGGTGGAAACACTGGCGATGCTGTATGGGTTCGAGATGTTGTATGAGGCATGATTACAGGAAAATAAATCACCTATTTTCTCCATTTTAAGGGGAACATTGCGTCTATTCTCTATAAAGGGAATAGAGTATGACCAATTCATTTATTGAAAAGAACAGACGCACTGTCCGTTTGAGTACGCACGATTACTCAGAGGGGGGCACCTATTTTATCACATTAAAAACCGAGAACAACCTTCACCTTTTTGGATTTATTCAATCAGGCGAAATGGTATTAAACCAATTCGGCCGGATTGCCGCATCTGAATGGAAGAAAACCGCCGGTATCCGACCGAGTGTTTATATTGATGAATATATCATCATGCCCGACCACCTCCACGGCATCATAACCATTGATCCCTCCCGTAGGGGCGACCTGCGGTCGCCCATCCCGCGGTCGCCCATATTACAATCGCCCAACCAACAGTCGCCCATCCAATCACCACCTAATTATAATTTAACACCCACAGGGGGATTTATTTTCCCGAAGACCGATTCATTATCATCCATATTGTCAGGATTCAAATCAGCGGTTACCAGGCAAATAAATCAAATCCGAAAAACAACAGAGCCTCAAATCTGGCAGCGAAATTATTATGACCATATCATTCGGGAATCCACCGATTTAAACCGTGTCCGCCAATACATCCAAAACAATCCATCAAATTGGCGCAAATGATTTCCCGTAGGGGCGACCTGCGGTCGCCCATTCTTCCATTTGCGAAACCCGTTCATTGATCGGGGTTTCAATTATGTCGGCCAATTGGCGGCCGTGGAATGGGCGACCGTGGAATGGGCGACCTCAGGTCGCCCCTAAGGGAGGGTATTGGGATCAATGGGTAAATAATTAACTTGGCATGAAAATGGTGTTATGATTATCGGATACATTCAAAATTCACCGCGGTTTGGTGAAAAACAGGAAAATTTTGCACAGATCTCCGATCTGGCCAAAGGGTTGAAGGCCGACCTGCTCGTACTGCCGGAACTTTTTGCAACCGGATATGCCTTTAACTCGAAGGAAGAGGCACTCCATCTCGCTGAGCCAACCAATGGAATCACGGTGGGATTCCTTAAGAAACTATCCGCCAAAACCGGTGCGGTAGTGGTTGGAGGACTGATTGAGCAGGAGGGAGACAGAATATACAATTCAGCCATGATGGTATTTGAGGATTCTGTAATCGGCACCTACCGGAAAATCCATCTGTTCAATAAGGAGAAATTGTGGTTTAGTCCGGGTGATAAACCACTGGAAGTTTTTCATGTTAACGGAATGATGATCGGTATGATGATCTGTTTCGACTGGCTATTCCCGGAAGTAACCCGTACCCTTGCTTTGAAAGGCGCCCAGATCATTGCCCATCCGGCAAACCTGGTCATGCCATGGTGCCAGAATGCCATGGTTACCAGATGTTTGGAGAACCGTGTATTTGCAGTCACAGCTAACCGTATCGGCAGGGAAATCCGGGGAAATGATGATTTTGAATTCACCGGAAGAAGCCAGGTTACCTGTGTAAATGGAAACATTCTGGCTTCCGCACCGGTCAATAAAATCCACGCGGGAACAACCGTCATCGATCCGGATCATGCTAATAATAAATCGATTAACCCATACAATGATTTATTGAACGATCGAAGGACTGAATTCTATTTTTAATTATCCGAAAGATTTATCTTTCCGGTGAATCCAATTAACTGAATTATGAAAACCTGCAGGAACATCCGTCTGATTATCCTAAGTATCCTTTTAATCAATACTGTTTCACCAATCCGCGCCCAGGGCACCCTGGCAGATTACGACAAGGCGAAGACCCTCGGGAAGCTGGTATCCGACAAGATACTGCATGGCAGCGTCAGACCGGAATGGGTGGGAAAATCAAACACTTTCTGGTACTCGGCGCAAACTGAACAGGGTACCGCGTTTTACCTTGTTGATGCTGAAACCGGTAAAAAGAATGCTGCTTTTGATGCAGAGAAACTGGCGGCACAGCTTTCAACGCAAAGCGGCAAACCGTTGAAGCCTTATGAATTCCCTTTCCGGACCATTAAGTTCAGCGATGATCTTAAAACCATGACTTTCAATGTGGAAGGGTTTGAATGGGCCTTTGATTTGAAAAAGAAATCCCTCACCAAGGGAAAAGCGGTTTCGATGGAGCGGGTCGGACCACGATCGGCCCGGAACTGGAGCGAAAGCCGCAATGAACTCGACAACAGGTCGGTTGTATCACCAGATAGTCTCTGGGATGCCTATATCAGGGACTTTAATGTATGGATCAAACCACATAAGGGAGGTGAAGGGGTACCCTACAGCAAAGATGGCGTTCCCGGATTTTACTACTCTTCTTATCAGATATACTGGTCGCCCGATTCAAAAAAACTGGTCGCGGTAAAATTCAGGCCGGCCTGGAAACGGATGATCCATTACGTGGAATCATCACCCACCGATCAGGTTCAACCTAAATATTCGGAGGTTGAATATACCAAACCGGGTGATGAATTGCCTTATCAGCTTCCCGTACTCTTTTTGCGTGAAGAGAAAAAACAGGTTTCGACAAGTGACATGCTTTTCCCTCAGCAATTTGACATTGAACACTTTAAATGGACAAAAGATAGCCGCGCCCTGACTTTTGAATACAACGAACGAGGTCATCAGGTATACCGGGTATTGGAAATCGATGGAACAACCGGAACCGTGCGCCCGCTGATTGAAGAAACCAGTCCAACTTTCATTAATTACAGCGGATACCGTTACCGGTATGACATCAGCGGCAACAGTGAGATTATCTGGGCATCGGAGCGCGATGGATGGAACCACCTGTATCGGTACAGCGCCGAAACCGGAAAGGTTATCAATCAGATTACCAGCGGCCCATGGATGGTGAGAAGTGTATTATCTGTCAACGAGGAGCTGAAGCAGATCACATTTGAGGCCAGCGGGAAAGAGGAGTCACAGGATCCCTATTTCATTCAGGTTTATCGGGTGAATTTTGATGGTACCGGTTTGATCCGGCTAACTGAAGGAGATGGCAATCATCAGGTCAGTTTTTCACCGGATAAAAACTTTTTCGTTGACAACTGGTCACGCGTGGACCAGCCATCCACCTCAGTATTAAGAAGATCCACTGACGGCTCAGTTGTCACTGATCTTGAAAAGGCTGATGTCTCCCGATTGCTGGCTACCGGATGGAACCCCCCTGTGGTATTCAAGGCAAAAGCACGTGACGGCAAAACAGATATCTGGGGAGTAATTATCCGCCCGATCAATTTCGATCCGAATAAAAAATACCCGGTCATTGAAAACATCTATGCCGGCCCGCAAGGCTCGTTCGTACCCAAAACCTTTTCCACACAAACCGGGATGCAAGCATATGCTGAACTTGGTTTTATCGTGGTTCAGATCGATGGCATGGGAACAGCCAACCGTTCAAAAGCTTTCCATGATGTGTGCTGGAGAGATCTGGGCGATGCCGGTTTTCCTGACAGAATACTCTGGATGCAGGCAGCTGCAAAGGAGTTTCCGTACATGGATATTTCTCGCGTCGGAATTTACGGCACATCGGCAGGCGGACAAAACGCCACCGGGGCCGTACTCTTCCACCCTGAATTTTACAAAGTTGCGGTATCATCCTGCGGATGCCAGGATAACCGGATGGACAAAATCTGGTGGAACGAGCAATGGATGGGATATCCGGTAGGAGAATGGTACGAAGCCAGCTCCAATGTGGTCAATGCATCGAAACTAAAAGGAAAACTGCTTCTTATTGTCGGTGAGATGGATCATAATGTTGATCCCGCCTCCACCATGCAGGTTGTTAATGCACTCGTCAAGGCCAATAAAGATTTTGATCTGCTGGTTGTACCCGGGATGGATCACTCAAGCGGTGGCCCGGTGGGTGACCGCAAGCGGATGGATTTCTTTGTAAAGCATTTGTTGGGTGTTGATCCTCCGGATTGGAACAACCAGTAATAACCGCCCGCTAGCCCGAGGGCTTAGGTGCAATCCACGCTTTTCGGTTTCAGGAACCTGAGCTGCAACAGTATCGCCAGGCTAACCGGTATGGCCAGCAGGGTTATATCCCGACCCAGGTGCCCGGCATCCGTTGATTTCCCCAATACGCCGGTGATCATGGCCCCGGCAAAAACCCCGGCCATATTCATCAACCCATAACCGGAAGCCCTCAGGCGCGGAGGGAAAAACTGACAGAGGATGGGCATGTTATTGGTATCGAACATGCCGAACCCAATCCCGAATAAAATGGCACCGCTCAGCACTCCCGGCAAGCCCTGTCCGAAACCGATCAGGCAAAGTGCCGGTATTGTCAGTCCTAAGCCGATTACACTGGTAAAGATGCGCCCACGAAGGTTTCGCTGTATCCAGCGGTCCGACAAAATACCACCGCCAATCACTCCCATTAACGATGAAGCTGCAATGGTGATGGTAGTTATGGGCCCGGCCTGCGACATATCGATCCCCAGGGTTTTGGAAAACAGGGTTGGCAACCAGTTTTTAACGGCCCAGCCCGGAAAGCTGGGCGTGGCAAAATAGAACAGAATGATCCAGAAGCTTAAAGTTCCCAGCAACATGCCCAAACTGTTTTTCACCGATGCTAATCCTGAAACCGGATGCTGTTCCGGTTCCTGCCTCACTGGCCTGTTCTCCTTCAGGAAAAATACCAGTACCAAACTATATACGACGCCAATGATACCGAATGACTGGAAGGTTAGCTGCCACGACCAGTGATGGGCAACCGTTGCACCAAACCCGCCAAGCGCCTGTCCCAGATATAACCCCGTGAGATGAATCCCGATCGCCAGTGACCGGGTTGATCCCCGGTGGTAATCTGCGATAAGTGCCAGTCCTGCCGGGATATAGAGTGCCTCGCTCAATCCCATGATCGCACGCAAAACGTACAACTGATCAAAAGATGTTGCGAATCCCATTCCAAAAGTAACGCCCGACCAAACACACAAGCTACCAACTATCAGCCACTTTCGATTTATCCGATCCGCAACCAGTCCGGCAACCGGGCTCACAAATCCATAAATCCAAAGAAACACGGCCATCAATCGGCCAAAATTCTCCGCTGATTCCAGCTCAAGAATATCCCCCATCATCGAAACTTTCATGGTTGAAAGCATTTGCCGGTCGAGGTAGTTCAGCAAGGCAACCACCCATAACAGTCCGACTACTACCCAGGGATAAATGGATTTAACTGTTTTAGCTTTTACCTGCATTTGTGTTCAGATTAATTTGGTCCAGTGTTTTCCAAACATTCAGCAGTCCGCGAGGCACATGGAAACAACCCTTCCATTTTCCGCCTTTCAGCGGCAGCAGTACTTCTCCGCTCCGGTTAAGGTAACCATACCATTCCCCAAATTCCGGATCCGGAAAATGGGACCAGGTATAATCATGTACTTTTTTGAACCATTCCAGGCAGGCAGCATTACCGGTCATCTCATATCCTTTGATCAGGCTGATCAGAGTTTCAATATGCACCCACCAAAGTTTCTGGTCCCATTCAAGCTGCTGTGGCGGATATCCCTTTCGGTCAAGGAAGTAATAAATACCTCCAAACTCCTGATCCCAGCCATATTGGACGGTGCGCAGCAGAATGTCAACCGCACGATCAGCCAGTTCAGGCTTTTGCAGCCGCTTCGACAGGTCCATGATAAACCACATGGCTTCGATGGCATGCCCCGGATTCATCAACCGTCCTTCGAAGGTATCGGACAAACTGCCATCCGGCTCCACATTTTCCATGAGCAATCCGGACCGGGGATCATAAAAAACATCCATAACCTCATGAATACATTGGCTGATAGTGTTTTCCACCAGTTCTTCAGGGAGTAGATGTTCAATCTCCAGTGACAGGTTGCAGAGGATCATCGGCAGCGAAAATCCCTTCAGCGAGCGCGTCCCGGATATGGCCTTATTGAACTTCCCTTTGGGATTATTGCTGCGGTACAGAATATTATCGAAGGTTTTCCGTGCGATGATGGCATATTCCTCATCACCCGAGGCTTTAAACAGCTGTCCGAATGCCATCGTGGCAAAGCAGTCGGAAAAAATATTATACGGTTGGATCAATGGTTTTCCTTCGCGTGTAAGGGAAAAATACCAGTTAAAGGAACCATCGTGTCCATGATTTTTCAGAAACCGGGCGCCATTCTGTGCCAGGTCGAGCCATTGCCGGTTAGGACTTACCGTATTATACAATTTTGAAAACATCCACACCTGACGACCCTGGAGCCAAACAAATTATCAGTATCATAAACCTTCCCTTCGCGGGTTAAACAGGTGAAGAACCCTCCGTATTCGGAATCTGGGGAATGCCGCTCCCAAAAGGGAATAACGCTGTTAAGCAGCTCATTTCTATATTGTTCTGCCAGATTTATGAAATTGACATCCATGAATCGGTTATTTAGTGATGTTGATTTCCACCGCGAGAACCCGTGGGGTTCTGATTCCTGGCCGTACCTCACCCGAGGGGATAATCGCCCATCCATCCCAGAAAAAAGCGGTTGTGGTTACCGGTGTCTCAAACGGAATTTCACCTGCAGCGGTCCAGATTTTGGTTATGGTATTATAGACCAGAATCCCCCTGCCAAATCCAGGATGATTAGTCAGCAGGGAATCTTTTTGATTGAAAAGCTGACTCCTTTCCACACCGGAAGAACTTTCGAGGGCAGCATTCAGCCTTTCAGTCTGGTTGAAAATGACACCCATATCGCCGCCGAACAATACAATCGAACTGGTTCCTGCAGCTAATCCCATGCCGGCGGATAATCCGGTCAGCTGTCCGTCAATCATGATATCACCTTCCCGGTTCCATTTCTCCCCGTTGATGGAATACTTCCAGATACTGCTCATAAAGGAGGTTACCGATCCGGTTTTATTGCGGCCGCTGATAACATATATGCACTCCCCGCTTTCGTCCTTCTGGCTAACTACAACCGCATGCGAAAGGGCTACCGGAAGATCTGCCAGCCTTTTCCAGCCGGCATCCATATTACTCATATCCAGGCAAAAAAATCCGCAGGAAGCTCCGGAACTGTCCAATCCACCGGCCAGAAATATTCTGGAACCTGCGGCCGTGGCACCACCTGCTGAAATAGCTGCAGGGAGATCAGGCAGATATTTTATATCGACCTGGTCATCCTTAAGGGAAAACAGCAGCACCGACCTGAGCAGTCCCGACTCATTTTCGCCGCCAATGGCAATAACTCCCTGAGGCAGGGAAACACAGGCAGCATATGCTTGATTATAAGGCAATTTCGTGATCGATTGTTCCCAGGCAATTGAGTCACCAGCCAACTTCCTAAGCAGGAAAATTTCACTATGGTATTGCTTGGTTCCGCCTTTCCATGGCAGTCCGCCGGTAAAATTGGCCCCACCGGCCACCAGGAGTACTTCGCCCAGCGACCCTGCAACAGGACCAGCCAGTCCAGCCTGACTGCTCTCCCCGGCAGCAGGAGGAATAGCGGGGAACTCCTTCCAACTGAAACTAAGTTTTTCCATTGAGGCAGTATTACATGAACTTATCAGGATAAGGAAAACCAGGCTACAGAACCGAGAACAGATTTTCCATACGCAGCAACCTGACATCTGCACTAAACCGCTCATAATCTTCAT
Organism: uncultured Bacteroidota bacterium; assembly: GCA_942493265.1. Taxonomy (GTDB): domain Bacteria; phylum Bacteroidota; class Bacteroidia; order Bacteroidales; family UBA12481; genus UBA12481. The sequence goes on along the minus strand of OW818688.1, from coordinate 2,333,194 downwards.
TGCTCAAGTTTTTTACCGGCAACCGGAATGTACCGCAATCGAATCCGATAAATATCATGTATGCTTTTCCCGTGCCCATCCCGCCATACTTACCCAAAAGGGTGATCATGTTTATGGATGCCATCTGAAGGTCACGGGCCACACTCAGATCACCTTTATTAAAAGCCTCTATCAGACTGTAATAGAGTGGTGCCGCATAATTATAAGTACTCCCCACGCCGCCGCGGGCACCCAGAACCAATGCAGAAAGCAGGTTTTCATCACGCCCCCAGAGCATATCGAATTTGCCGTCCATAAACCGGAGACAACTTAAAAAGTCCATGAAATCTTCGTGAGTGTATTTGATGCCGGCCAGATTCGGAATGATCGGTGCGGCTTCCTTGAGGAACTCGAGCATGGGGATATAGCATCCCGTGAGAACCGGGATGTGATAAAAATAGACCGGCAGGTGCGGGACCGATTCAGCCACTTTCGCACAGAATCCGGCAAGTTGTTTTGCGGATGCCGGTTTAAAATAATAGGGAGCGATAACCGCGATTGCATCAACGGACTGATCAGCAGAATGCTGAGCCTGTTCAATACATTCCGCATAGGAAGTACCACCCACCAGATTGATGATCTTAACCGACCGATTCTGACGGGCACGGGCCATCCAGTGTTCGGTGATGGTCATTTTCTCTTTTGCAGACAAGGAAACGCCCTCACCTGTTGAACCATTGATAAATGCCCCGGTAATGCCATTCTTTTCAAGAAAATCGTAATAACCGACAATACGGTGATATTCAACTGAGCCCTTTTCATCCATGGGAGAAAAAGGTGCAGCAACTAATCCGACAATCTTTTCCATATCAGTTATTTGCTATTTTTTTTGCTGAGGTAGTGAGCCAATATTTGGCCAGCATATTGGGAACTTCCCAGTCGGGGAGTTTCCCCGCTTTCAGATAATTGAGATAATTCTGTGTAACCTGCGCGAAATGAGACTCATGCCCAACTCGAAGTACCTCGGGAATCAGGATATGAAATCCATCTGTAACTGTTTCAACCGCGATCCCCGGATATTTAACCGCCAGGCGGCCAACAGCCTCCTTCAAACGTGTGGCATATGCCGGATCGGTACCGATAGGGTAAACATAGAATTCAGGCTTGAATTTCTGGTCGGGCCCCTGCCGGATTTCCAGATGTGCCAATGTTCCTTTCATTACCGAAAAATGGGTATCCCCGCCACCCTCCGGAGCCTTGTAGTTCCAGATCACCGACACCCTGACATTTACACCTTTCAGTTGATAATTTATCACACCATTGGAATACACCTGAAGAACGGAATCGGCTGTTACCCGCGGAAGCAGATAATCAGGAAAGGTCGATAAACCCGTGACCTCCGTGAACTGACTGAGCTGAATATCCGTTGCCGTGTGGCTCGCAGATAAAATGCGGATATCCGTATGATAATCAATGATTTGATCCGGAAAGCAGGCCCATTGCACCAGATCTATCAGGTGAGTGGTCACATCAGTGATTCCTTCACCCTCCTGGTCCACATCAAAAAACCAGGGTGGACGGATCAGACGGGTGCCGGACACGAATTTAAAAAAATGGTGGACGCTCTCCTTCGTGATTGCAGGATCCTCCGGCGTACCCGTTTGCTGGGCGCCAAAAATTTCAGGCAGCATCGATAATTCTTTCTGAAGAACTGATGAGATCTCGAACCGTTCCGTCATGATATCATAGAGCAGCACTCCATTTTTTGCAGCCTCTGAGAATGCCTGCTCCAGTTTGCTGAATCCTTCGTCATTAATGGCCATCGGCTTATCTGAGAACACATTGATACTGTTTTGCACAGCCTTCAGGATATAATCAGTTTTTTTGCCGTTGTTCCCGGCCAGTATCAACACGTTACCCGGTTTTTCCTTAATCAGGTTTTCAAAGAATCCGGATCCGCGGAACTCAGTGATTTCCCACGTTGTGGGATTCAGCTGCCGGTTTTTGAAAGCATCCAGCCGGCTGTTGAAATCGGCCAGTTCCGGTCCGTCGGGAGCATAAACAAACACCTTCGGACTGACTCCGCCATACATGGTTTTGAGCACCAGGGCAGCATGAAAATGACCGGGATCCGCCACCATAAAGGTAAGACCGGGGTCCTTCGGACCGGGTGTGCAGGAAGTAACCGTGATCAGGATAAATGAAAAAGTACTGAGGAGACTGATCAAGCTCCTCTTCTTTAGGTGCCTAAAGGTAGTCGGTGCCATAGGGTTTCCGCTGAGGCCTGGATAATAGTTTATTGGCATCCTCGCTGTTGGTGAAACGCTCATGAACAGGATCCCACTTCAGTTTCTTAGGCACTTTCATGGCGATATGGCTGAGCAGGCAGGCTGAGCAGGAACGGTGGGCCACTTCAACCGGTGCAATCGGCTGGGTATTTGATTTTATGGAATCCAGCCAGTTACCATAATGGTCGGTACTGGTTACCAGATGAATTTCATCAGGACCGATCACGCTGGTGATAATTTTCGGATCACTGGCATCCAACGACTTACGGTTTGCATCAAAAGATACCGGATCGCTTTTTGTAGCCTGATAATTTCCTCTGGTGACAAAAATCCATCCTTCTGATCCTTCAAACCTGACGCCATTTGGGCGGTCGCCGCTCACATACATGGTAACCCCGTTGGCATACTTGGCTTTAACTTCAAAATTTCCGTGAACATTCCACATGCCTTTGGTTGGAAAATCTGCTTTTGCTTCAATTTCAACCGGTCCTGAGTATTCGGTACCCATACCCCAATGGGCGATATCCAGATGATGGGCTCCCCAGCCCGTAATCATTCCGGCTCCGAACTGTTCACAGCGGAGCCATCCCGGCCGCGAATAATCAGCCTGTGGATGTACTCGCTTTTCAGTGTAGAATATTTCCGGTGTTGATCCAAGCCACATATTATAATTCAGGTTTTTCGGCACCGGCATCTCAATTTCCTCCTCGCCTGACGGATCACCGGGCAATCCGATCTGAATCGTATGCAGTTTCCCGATGCGGCCATTCCTGACCAGTTCACAGGCGTACCTGAATTGCTGCGACGAACGCTGCTGACTGCCGATCTGGAAGATCACCCCGCTCCGGTGAACCATATCGCTCAGTTTCCGGCCTTCGGAAATAGTGAGCGAAGTTGGTTTTTGCAAGTAGATGTGCTTTCCTGCCAATGCGGCCTCAATGGCGGGTTGGGAGTGCCAGTGATCAGGGGTGCTGATCACCACGGCATCGATGGCAGGATTCATCAGCAGCTCACGATAATCATCGTACAGCCTGACGTTCACCTCATTTCCGCCATATTTCTTTTGATAATAATTTTCAATAAATGGCTTGGTTTCTTTGAGTCGTTTCGAATCAAGATCGCATGCTGCGATGATCCGGGCCGTATCAAATGGAAAAACACCAACCATATCCGCTTCATGAGCGATACGGCCACATCCGATCTGGCCGATCTGAATACGGTTACTTGGGGCATTTTTACCAAACACAGTTGAAGGCACTATGCTGGGAACCACAATGGTACCGGCAGCAGCGAGTGAACTTATTCGAAGAAATGAACGTCGGTTAAGGTTTTCCATAGTCTGAATCTTATACCGATAAAGATATAAACTTATCGGTCAGGCCACTTCTTTCTGGCGTGCCTAACTGTTTGTGTTCCGGTAAAAGTTAGCAATCCGAATGAACTGCCGCCTGCACGGATCACATCCCGAACGAACCGGGTACAATAGAAATGGGTGGGGGCGCCATAGAAAATGTAGCCGCGGTTTTCATAGTAAACGGCATTTTCAATCATTTTGTCCAGGTCAAGGCTATAAACTACTGAAGCTTCAATCTTTCCATAGGAATTAAAGATCTTTTTAGCGCCCAGATGAATCAGGATGGTATCCAGATTGGTGATCCAGCCATTAGAGATCCTGGCTTTGATTTTCAATTTAAGTACGGGAACATGCCTTGCCGACCTGACCGTTCCATATAATTCCGGCCGGGGATCGGTAAGGTCTTCCCGTTCGTCATACCGGCCGAAATCCCAGTACTGAAGATCTCCGGTAGCGCCATCCACCAGTATCACTCCGGTGTGGCCCACATTAACATGATTATCGCGGTTAAAATCCAGCAGGTGTGCCCAGAAATTCCAGAAACTTGGGTAGTCAGGAATTAAAATAGGCTTTTCAGGAAAATTAACGATGATTGCTATATCGTCGTTTATCTTGCTTTGTGCAAAGCGGGGAATTCCATTTACGCTGTTTACAAATGCAGTAAGCAGACAAAAGCATAATAGTATTTGCGGCAGTATCTTTTTCATCAGATTTGATCACAGCAAAGATAATACTGCCGGAAAATTACCAAAGGCTTCAGAGAATTACCTTTGATCGTCAGCAAAGGTAACGGAGTCGGTCGAGCAGGATAGGAATCTCTTCCGGATCCATTCCGTGTTTGAGGAGCTGATCGCGGTCCTGGTCAAAAACTGACAAAAACTCATCGAAATCTATTTTGCCAACCACCAAACTCTTACTGTAACAGTCGATGGCCTCATTTCTGTGTCCCTCACACCATTCCAGATGCCCCAGGCTGATCAGGTCATGATGGCTGGGTTCCCTGGCGATCAGTTTATCATAATATTTCCGGGCCTGATCAAATCGTCCGAGAACAAAGGAACACCAGGCAATCGGCCTCCACACTTTATGGTTCCCGGGCATCAGGTATTCAACTTTATAATAGGATTTAAGGGCGCCCTCATAATCCTGCAGATCGAGCATACAATGGCCGATGGAGATTTCGGTATTCAGATCATCCGGATCCTGAAGTTCAGCCTGGCGATAATAAGGAAGGGCCATTTCTGGCTGCTTCAGATACCGGTAACAGAGTCCTATTTTCTTCAGGTTCCAGAGATTTTCGTTTAACAGCAGATCGGCTTTCAGATAATAATCAAGAGCTTTCTGATAGTTTCCTGATTTTTGCCAGGCATAGCCCAGCTTTTGCAGCACCTCTGCACTCATATCGCCCGATTGCTCCAATATTCCGAAAGCCTCAGCGGCCTCCCGATAATTTTTCTTCTGCAGGTAAAATCCCGCGATATTATATAAAGCTTCACTATCTCCCTGAAACAGATCGCGGTAAAAGCCTTTTCGGTAAAAATCCAGCTTCCAGCTGAACAGGTCATCAAAGCCCTGCTTATCAGGATAAAACCGGTAAAAACGGTACAGATCCTGAATATACTGACGGATCACACGGCGGGCCTGCTGAAGGGGATCGAGGATTTTATCGCCGTCAAGCATCTCCTTCAGTTGTTCGGCTTCAGCGTGAAGTCCATCCGAAAGGAATTTCTGCATATCGGGAGGCATTGACCGTATTCCGAAACATATACTGTATTTATCTGAATTGCAGAGATAAAAGCTTTTATCAACAGATTCCAGAAAGCCTTTCATCCAGGCAAACTCACCGGTTTCCTCCAAAGCAAGGATTTCGGGGTGGTTGGTGGTGAATGGGAAGAACCAGTTAATCAGATGGCGAAAAAACGGAAATCCCTTCAACATCTGGAAAGTTCCGATGAAAACATCATCACCCTCCATCTGCATCTCTGTCAGCTCCTGCATCTTATCTTTCAAACCCGGAGAATCCTGAAAAATCTCCTGCCACTCGGGATTCTCCTCATCGCTGAGGCTCTCTCCCAATAAACGGTCGAGATCCAGTTTATTCCTGATCTGCGGGGTGAGCTTGAGCATTTCGGGAAGGATTTCCTCCTGCATGCGGCGGCTGAGCTGGTCGGTGTCACGTCCGCGTATCAACTGCATGATCACTTCCTGTACCATTTTCTTGAAATCCTGGTACTCGTCCATAACCAGGAATCGTCCACGGATCGCAGGATAGTAAGCCAGCCGGGTATCATACCGGTAAAAAGCCAGCAGAAGACCGATCAGCGCACGCTGGCGCATTTCTTCATCATCGGTATCAAAAAAACCGAACAGCAGTTCGAATTTTCGCTTGTCAAAATATCGTAATACACTGAAATTTAAGGCTGTTATCATAAGAGCCTTTTCGGGTACGGTTAAGACCCCTGAATCCTTGATTTGCACCACCAATTGAACTTCGCGTTCATGAAACTCATCGGTCAGCCAGATCAGGTGAAACAGCCGCGACAAATCCCGAAGGTATTCCGGATCCGAGGGGTTTATCCTGTCGGGCTTATGGAGAAAACTTTGAATAAAGGATTCCAGACCGGGATCATCCCTAAAAATGCGTTTCCTCACGTGCACATATTGGGTTGACAACCGGGTAAGCAGGAATTCCGAAACCCGGTCGCTGAGTTCATACAGGTCGGCAACAATTTTGCGGTAAACTTTTTGGCGCTCAGGATCCTGGATACCTTTTACCGTATACTCCAGCATATACTGGTAGGTAACATCAATCTGCTCCATCTCCTCGCTCCAGGAATTCATACCGGCCGATAAAAGCATCGGCCTCAGGTCGGCCATAGCCTCCTTAAGCCGCTTCACTGACAAAAGGTCATGAATCCGGCGTGTGCTGCTGAGAATTTCTTTTTCGTTCATAATGAACAATTACTGCAAAAACCGGACCGATAGGACCCAACCCAGTGTTAAATCAACTGTGCCTGCAGCCAATATACTGCTGCTCCGGCAAGGTACCCGAATAAAGCCAGCCAGCTGATTTTTTTCAGGTACCAGATAAAATCGATTTTTTCAAGCCCCATAGCGGCAACTCCGGCAGCGGAACCGATAATCAGGATACTCCCGCCGGTTCCCGCACAATATGCCAGAAATTCCCAGAATAATCCATCCTGAGCAAAATTGATGAGGTACGCAGGATCTGCAGCTGCAGCAATCATTTCAGGAGTTGCAACAGGATACATTCCCATGGCGGCAGCCACGAGTGGAACATTATCCACAACACTGGATAGAACTCCTATAATCAGATTGATAACATAAATATCCCCGACATTCTCATTGAGCCACTCAGATAGAAGATTCAGGTGTCCGGCAGAGGATAAACTGGCTACAGCCATCAGAATCCCCAGAAAGAACAAAACTGTCGGAACATCAACTTTGGACAAAATGGAGGTTACTGTTAATTTCCGTCGGTCATCTAAAGGTTTACCCCGGTGAATGATTTCAGTGATGACCCATAGCACTCCCAATCCCAGCAACATACCCATGTAAGGTGGAAGATGGGTAATGGTTTTAAAAACCGGAACGAACAGCAGGGCACCGATACCCAGCAGCAAAACTCCCATCCTCTCGCGGGGGGTATTGAACTCCCGATCATCTATTGCATTGTTTTCCGGACGCACAATCTTATACCGGGGATAAAAAACCGTAACGATAAGAAGGGGAATCAGGATACTGAATAAACTGGGTAAAAACACTTTCAGGATGATACTTGTAGCGGTAACCTGTCCTCCGATCCAGAGCATTATTGTAGTCACATCACCAATCGGCGACCAGGCACCACCTGCGTTGGCGGCCAGGATGATCAGGCCGGCCATCAGCCATTTCTGCTCTTTATCGGATATGAGTTTTCGCAGCAATGCAACCATCACAATGGTGGTGGTCAGGTTGTCGAGAACGGCTGACATGAAGAAGGTCAGGAAACTGATAATCCACACCAGACGGAGAAAATCTGTGGTAGCTATCTTATCTGTAATAACTTTAAAGCCGTGATGCTGATCGATTATCTCAACGATAGTCATGGCTCCCAGCAAAAAGAAAATAATAGTGGCTGTTTCGCCGAGATAAGAAAGTACCTCATGTTCGCCGATGAAATCAATCATCTCATGTATACCTGCACCCGGATGTGACAAAACGAATTCATTCCACGAAACGCTCAATCCGAGATTCAGGATCTCAGGCCCGCCAACCATATAAACTACCCACATTAATGTCCCTAAAATCAAAGCTGTTGCAGCCTTATTGATTTTTATGGGATGTTCCAGGGCAATGGCAATATACCCTAAAACGAAGAGGAGGATCATCAGAATAAACATAGGCATAAAGTTAAAAAAAAGGGACATGACATCGATATACCTGCCATGTCCCCAACGAAGGAAAAATCAAAATTTACCAAATACCGACCTTTTTGGGCCACTTATATTGTTACTACTCCATTACTGAACTTTAAGCACCACTTTCAGAAGGACCATAATACCAACTACCGCAATAAAAACCAGGAGAGCTTTTACCAGATCAGGAACTTTTTTCTTATTCATGACTTAATTTTTTTCAAATTATTTTGTTTTAGCTGCTCTGTTAACAGCCTGTTTTGATTCCAACATCCTGGTCAGCTCACGGTTTTTTTCATAAGCCAAACTGGTATCCCTTTTCAGCCCCTCCACCATTTTGTTTAATTCAATTTTTTCAGAGATAATCATCTCATACTCAAGGCGCACCCGATCGATTTTTCGAGATAGCCTTATTGAATTATATACCAGACCGGCCGTGCATATTGCCGCAACAGCAATGACTGCTGACATGACTGTTTTCATTCTGGTTTGCTGCAGGTTCATCCGAAATCCTTTAATAGATTACGGCACTAACTTAACCTGCGGAAATTAAGCTCGTATGAAAGCCAGATTAAAAAGTGATTAAAAAGTCCGGGTAGCCTGAACTATTTTTGCCAGTGGAAGCAGAATCTCGAATTCTGATCCCTTTCCCGGCTCTGAGGAAACCGTTAAAGTACCCCGATGGAGTAATATTACCTTTTCAGCCAGTGAGAGGCCGATACCATGCCCCAGAGTATTTTTTACCGTTTTACTACGATAAAAGGGTTGGAAAATCATGGAAAGTTCATGCTCGGTAATTCCGATACCTTTATCGATAAATCGAAGCACAAGATTGTCATGATCCCTGGACAATTGTACTTCAACTTCATGATTATCTGAGTATTTGCATCCATTTTCAACAATATTGGCAATGGCTGTTTTCAGCAGCAGTTCATTACCTGAAACGGTAAGCTGATCCTCGTCATCCAACTCCTGATGCAGTTCGATCTTTACTGAATACTCGGGATTTCTGATTAAAATTTCGCTTCGTACCTGCCAGAGCAGGTCATCGATTCTCAGTAAAGTGAAATTGATCGCAGTAAGTTCAGTGCTGGCCTGTGCAAGCAAAAGAAGTTTCTTTGATAGTTGGTTCAGGTTCTGTATTTCTGATAAAACCGTAATAATTGTATCATTATACTCCTGGTTGGTTCGGGCCTTCATCAATACCACTTCAAGTTGTCCGGTAATTACCGTGAGCGGGGTATTCATTTCATGTGAAGCATTGGCGATGAAGCTTTTCTGCATCTGAAAGGAAACCTCCAGCCGTTCCAGCAGTTTATTGAAGGTGGCAGACAGCTTTGCGATCTCATCCTTGCTTGGACCTTCATCCAGTCGTGCATTCAGGTTTGACACACCGATCCTGTCAACCTGCGACATAACCTTCAGTATTGGCTGGACCGCCCTGCCGGCAAAGACACGGCCGGCGAAGTATACGATGACTAATCCGATTACAAATACAATCACCAGGATCAATCGCAGGATGGCGAGCTTTTTGAATCCGTAAAGATCAATAGCAGCCACAAAAACGACGATTCGTTCCTTCGGATTCGTGTAAAATTTCCCGAGAACTTCGTACTGTCCGATGCGGGTCCTGGTTCGGCTGTTCAATCGAACCTGGTCAATCAGTGAAGGATAAATCTTTATCTCCCCATTTTCATCATTGGAGAAAAGAATATGGTTTTGATAATTATAGATGATGATTTTCTCGAAAGGCAGGCTCAGCGGATTGTTCCGTTCGATCTTTTCCAGCAGGACCGCATCGATTTCCACAATATCGATCAGCATCTGACCAACGCCTTTGGCTTTTGCCTCGAGCTTGGCATAGAGGTCCTCCTCTCTTGACTTGGCGAACGAAATATAGATGGCAAGGGTCAGAATGACTTGAATAACAGCCACAATGGCTGTAAACTGCAGATTTATTTTCTTCCGGATCTCCATCTAATTCTCATCAATGGCGTATCCCAGACCAATTCTGGTTTGAATAAGCTTCAATTCAAAATTACGGTCGATCTTTTTCCGGAGCAGATTTATATATACATCAACAATATTTGTTCCGGTATCGAATGTGATTTCCCAAACTTTTTCAGCGATGTCTGACCGTGAAACCACTCTGCCCTTATTCCGCATCAGGTACTCCAGCAGGGTATATTCTTTTGCGGTTAACTCGATAATTGTGCCTCCCCTTCTGGCAATTTTTTTATTCAGATCCAGTTCGAGATCTGCAACAGTGAGGGATGATCCGGCCATATAACCGGCTGTTGAACGCTTCGAAAGAGCTTTTATCCTGGCCAGAAGTTCTGCAAATTCAAATGGTTTGAGAAGGTAATCGTCGGCACCGGCATTGAATCCATCCAGCTTATCCTCCGTTGTTCCCAACGCGGTTAACATGAGCACAGGCACTGCAACATCTTTCTCCCTGATTTTTCGGCAGACCTCTATGCCATTCAGAATGGGCAATATAACATCCAGCAGGATCAGGTCGAATTGCCGGGTAAGTGCCAGTCGCAATCCCATCTTCCCGTCAAAGGCCACTTCAACCTCATAACCAGCCTCATTGAGCCCCATCCTGAGGAAATCAACAACCTTAACTTCATCTTCAACAATCAGGATCCGCATCTTAAAGGGTTTTCCCAAAGATAGGAAATCAAGTAACAGGTAACGCCGTGCGGGCGACCCGCGTTATCTTCACCACCATGAACATGGAAAAATGTTTGGATATTCCGGGAAGTATTCTATCGAGTAGATTCACCAGCCCGAATGAAAAATCAGGAAGCAGCTGGCGGTATGAAACACCGCCGCTCAAAAGATACAGAAGCGGATTTCTGAATTTGATGACCTCCATTTTCAAATCCGGGAATTTCTCCTGAAAAAGAGGATAGTCCCTCACGAACACAATCCAGGGGAGGGCACCATTGGCTCCCGACAAGGGCCCTGACGAAGGGATGGTCCAGGAACCTTTGGGTTCAAATGGCTCGTGATGAAAATTCTTATAGATGAACCGCCCCCACAGGGTATTGGCCGGCTCGATCATCATCATCCTGCCATTATCGGCCAGAACCCGGTTGACTTCCTGTAAAAACTTCTCTGAATCAGGTATATGGTGCATGGTATCCGTCATGAATATGGCTGCCACCGCCTGATCCTCAAAAGGCATTTCAAGCGCTGAAAAGGTCAGATCGTTTGAAGGCAGGTCAATAATGTCGGACGAGAGTATCCGGGGTTCCAGCTCTTTCAGCCCACCCCCTCCGGAGCCAAGCTCCACCATCAATCCAGGGGGTAAAGATTCGATCTCCCTGATAAATTCGGAGTTCCACTGCTTATATAATTCCCTCAGAAATTTTTTCGACTTAATTAAATTCCCATGGATTATGGTGCGTTCAGGCGAATCAAGCGGTATATCAAACTGGTATTTAAAACTCATTATTATTCTACGGTTTTGCCCGTTTCGAAATTATAAAATGTTTTCCGCATAATATCCGACAGAAGCAGCTTGTAGGTTATATAAGCGCTCAGGCGGGTATTATAGGCGTTATTCAGGCGTTCGCGTTCGAGGGCCATCGATTGGCTGTCGATTTCGCCATTTGAATAGCGCTGACGGGAAATATCGAAACTCTTCTCCGCTACAGAAAGGTTCTTCTCCAGTAATTGCAGGCGTCTGAGACTGCTCTGCAAACGGTCGACCATGGTTCGGATTTCGGATTCAATGGACATTCTCTCACCCTCGAGCTGCAACTGATTCTGCTTCAGTATCGAGCGGGCCGATTCCACACGTGCGCGGTTCTCCCCCCAGTCGATGATCGGGATCGATGCCGTAAGTCCGATTCCCAAACTTCCCGGACGGCTGTTAAGGTTTTGCCAGGTTTGATCGAAAGTTGCATCAAGAGGAACCGATCGTGCATCTTTTCCTACCCCGATAAAGTTGTAATTCAGGAGGATATTGCCACTCGGCATTCCCAGGGCTTTCTGCCTTTTTATGGCCATCTCCTGCAGTTCGATCTGGATTTCGCTTTCCCTCAGCTCCGGTCGGTTCCTCATGGCCAGATCCACCGCCTTTTCAGGATCCACCGTGACCACCGTATATTTAAGCTCCCCGTTGATGATAATGCTGTCGCGCAGTCTGATGCCCAGATTTTCCTTGAACTGCCTGACTTGTGCCGCATAATCCACCTTTGCCATGTCAAAACTGTTGACCGATTCACTCAGGTCAACCTCCATCTGCAGGGCCTCCACCTCACGGATCAAACCAGCCTTAAATTTACTTTGTGCAATATTGCAGGCCTCCTGCTGCTTTTCCAGGCTCAGCCGTGCAATATTCATCCGTTCCTGATAAGAAAGGAGGTTGAAATAATCCTGACTCACATCATACACCAGATTCAGCTCCTCGCGTTTCAATGATTTCATCGACATCTCATAAGCAAGCTTCGCCTGCTTAAAGCTCATCCTGATATTGTTAAATCCGAAAAAAGCTTCAATCGGCTGCCGGAGGCCAATGCTGGAGGAGAGCTGCGTATTCCGGTCATTGGCATAATAATCGACAAAGTTTTGGGCACCTGTCCGGATATACAAGCTTCCATCGGTCGGAAGAGGCTGACTGATAGTTAGATATCCATTCAGCTGGTTTTGCCTGACCGGGTAAAAGGATATACCGCTACTATCTTCCCATTGCTTAACGGTTTCAGTATACTGAGGCAGGGTCATATCGATGCTGGCATGTGTTTTCAGCTGACTGGTGGTTGCTTTGAGGTTAAAAGATGCTGCTTTCAGGCGCTGGTTCAGCACCTGCATACGGATACTTTTTTGCCGGGCAAGCAAAATACTGGTCTCCAGATCAAGGTGATAGATTTCCTGAGCCGGTAAAATCATTGTGGAACCCAGGGCAATGATCCAAACATATGCCAATTTATTGATGAGATGCATAAAGCTTTGGTATTTAAGGTTACGGGTTTTCATTAATTCAGATTTGGCGTATCGGAGGTGATCTGACCATCACGGATGAGGATGATCCTTTTGCAGCAAGCTGCGATATCCCGCTCGTGAGTGATGACCAGGATGGTATTCCCTTCGTCATGCAATTGCCCGAATATTTCCATGATTTCCATACTGCTGGCGGTATCGAGTGCCCCTGTGGGCTCATCCGCCAGGATGATGCCCGGAGTGTTGACCAGTGCCCTGGCAATAGCCACCCGCTGCCGCTGTCCGCCCGATAGCTCGGTCGGCTTGTGGCGCATGCGGTCGGCCAGGCCGACTTTCTCCAGCGCGGCTTTCGACATCTCAAGTCGGGAATATTTGTCGATACCTGCATACATCAGGGGCAATTCAACATTCTCAATAGCGGTCATTCGCGGAAGCAGGTTGAACGACTGAAAAATGAATCCGATATGCTTGTTTCGGATGTCGGAAAGCTCATCATCATTCAGATTGGTAATGTCCATCTTATCGAACCGGTAAATACCGGAAGTGGGAATATCGAGGCACCCCAGAATATTCATCAGGGTTGATTTTCCTGATCCTGAAGGGCCCATGATAGCCACGAACTCATTTCGTTTGACTTGCAGATTTATTCCCCGAAGGGCAGCCACTTCAAAGCTGTCCATGAGGTAATCCTTTTTAAGGTTTTGAATATCTATCAACATGGTATTAAGTTCTTTATCAGTAATTATTCATGACGGATGGATTCGATCGGACGAAGGTTGGCTGCCTGTTTTGCCGGGAGATATCCGAAAGTGATACCCACCAGCACTGAAAAAGCGAAGGCAATGAGAATACTGTACCCGGTGATGGTGGTTTGCACCTCCGTGACCAGGGAAATCCCCAGTGAAAGAGAGACCCCCAGCACCACCCCTATTATTCCTCCGGTAACGCTCAGTACAACTGCTTCGGTAACGAACTGGCTCATGATATGCGACTTGCGGCCGCCAACAGCGCGACGGATTCCGATTTCCTGGGTCCTTTCGAGGACGGAAGCCAGCATGATATTCATGATTCCGATACCGCCCACAATGAGTGAGATGGCCGCAATGGAAGCCAGCAGCAGGTTATAGATGCGTGTTTCCTTTTCCTCCTGCTTCATTAATTCGTATGGAACAATAATACTGAAGTCAATATTATTGAAGTGTCGCCGATTGACCAGGCTACGTATGACTGCAGCTGATGAGATCAACTGTTCTGAATTTTCCAGCTTTACTGTAAGTTGTTTTACTTCACTGGTAAGAGGGTTTGCTTTAGGAAGCCGCTTATTGAAAGTTGATAGCGGCATGTATATATCACTGTTCAGGTCGCGCGAGGCCAGTTCTCCAACCGTTTCCGTGAATAGTGCCTTCGGCTGCATCACCCCGATGATTTCAAACCATTGGTCCTCAAGCTTTACACTCTGACCTATCGGATCTTCATAACCAAAAAGCTCCCGTGTAACATCTGCACCCAACACACAAACCTTCAATTGTCTGTCATACTGATCCGATGTGATAAACGCGCCTTTGCTGGTTCGGTAATTCAATACAGAAAGGATATCAGGAGTAACCCCAATTGCCGTGGCTTTAGCCGAGCGATCGCCATATTTGGCTTCAACTTTTACCTCACTTTGCGGAGCAACGCTCACCACGCCCGGCACTACATCTGCAATAATTGCAGCATCATCGAGTGAAAGTCCCTTGGAGAATTTCATCCGCATTTCCTCAAGTTCAGGATCGGTCAGGTCCTTATCGCGTACAATGATATTGCTGACACCCAGATCCTGGTATTTTGCGATCGCCTGTTTTTTTGTTCCTTCCCCTATAGAAATCATAGCAATTACAGAGGCGGTGCCGAAAATAATTCCAAGGATCGTCAGAAATGAGCGGAACTTATGGTCGATCAGTCCGACAATGGCTTTATTCACATTTTCTTTTATCTGCATGGCTAGCTTTTTTTTACGTTCATTGCCTCATTGAAAGGCACTAGTGGTTGTCCGGCTTCAATTTCTCCATAAATCAGCGTGTGGTTGCTGTTGGACGGACCGGAGCGAACTTCCGTTTTTTTGGCGGGTCCGCCATTTTTCAGAAAAATATAGGAATGCCCTGCCTCTTTCAAGATACAGCTGTTTGGGACATACAAGGCATTATCGGTTTCCAAGCACAGATACTCGCAACTAACCGTCATGCCAGGTTTCAGACGCAAGTCCGACTCTTCAATATTTACCACTACTTTAAATACCCGTTCTTTGTCCTTGGGCAGACATACCCGGCTGATTTCCGAAATTTCGCCATGAAAAGGTATTTCAGGCAGGGCATCCAATCTGACCAGCACCTTCATGCCCAAAGCAACCTTTGTTATATCAGCTTCATTTACAGTAGTTCTCACCTTCATATGGAAAATATCCGGGATCTTGCCAATGAGCATTCCGGTATATACCCGGTCGCCAACCTTGATATTTTTGGGTGGATACTCAAACATACTGGAAGCAACCTGAAAGAGTCCGTCTTTCGGACTGGTAATGGCCATCCGGGTGAGAATATCTTTTGCAGCGGCCAGCTCATTTTCGCCTTGCATCACCTTTATCTTCTGCACCTTGTAATCATAATTATCCAGTATCGGCTTCTTCTCGAGCAACCGCTTCACTTTGTTTAGCCTAATGGTGGCTTGTTTGAATTCAAGTTCCTTGATTTTGCGTTTAGTTGCAGTTTCAAATTTGCATCGTTCAAGCTCAAGCTCCTTCAGGTCATAAGTAGCCTGCTCATTCCTTAGCTGGGCTTTCAGGTCCTGGATATTGTTTTCCATCTGAACCACCTGTTTCTTGGTTGATGCCAACTCACTCTCGAGTGCCTCCTGTTTCGAAATGATAAACTTCTGGATGGAGGAAGGATCAATCCGGATAAGGGTATCTCCTTGCTTCACCATTTTACCATGCTCTGCAAGTCCGACAATCTTGAATTCATATCCGAACTGATAGCTGATCCGCGGCATCACTAAAGCCGCAGCGCTGATTGCCTCGAGTTCGCCGGTTTCCGTAAATGACTGTTTGAACTGTCCCTTCTTGACAGTATATTCCCCGGATCCATCCTTCCCGCATGAAACGAACAGGATCAGAAGAAGAACCCATAAAATAAGTTTTGCTTTCATTATGGTTCTCTTATTGGGTTTTAGTTCCGTTTTTAGACTCCTCCTTATTCAGGAAAGGATCAGCGAGTGTAATCTCGTCATTCTCAGATAGTCCCTCTGTTATAATTGCATAATCCGTGTTGGTAGGACCAACTTTAACCTCCTGCCTTTTATAACTGGAACCCGTTTTTATATAGACATATTCGATGCCTTGCGATTTAAAAATTGCCTCCACAGGAACAAAAAGAACATCAGGTATCTCGCGAATCCTTATTTTGCAGCTGACTGTGAGCCCGGGCAAAAGATTGTCGGGTTTTCCCGCGATACTCACCTGAACCGGAAAAATTTTGATCTTGGAACGGTAATCCTTGTTTTGAGCCAGGTTGGCTACAGTGGAGACCGCTCCGCTGTATGTGGTATCAGAATAAGCATCCGCCTTGATTTCCACTTTCAGTCCGGGAACTATTTTCGACACATCCACTTCGTTGATTTTAACTTCAGCCAACATTTCCGACAGATCCGGCAGATCAATCAAAGGATAGCTGCTATATGGCTGATCCCCGACCTGCCATTTCTGTCCGGTCATCCAGTTTTCTTTCAAAATTGCAATTCCTTTGGAGGGGCTGGTCACGAAAAGTGTATTGATAGAACGGTTGGCATCCTCCAGCGCAACCGTTAACTGCTTTATGGTAAGCGTTTTTTGGAACAACTCCTCCTGATGAATTTTTTTGCGGTTATCGATTTGCTCACGGGCCCTTTCCAAGGCTATTCCTGCAGTTTCGAGTTTAAGATTAATCTCTTTTCGGGTGATTTCTGATTCGAAAACCGCCTGATCGAAATTGATTTTTGATATTTCCTTAGAAATCCCGGCAATCTCGAGGTCCGCCTCGAGGTCTTCGATTTCAGACTGCTGCGTGGCCTTAAGCTTATCATACTCGGCCTTGGCGATTTCAAGTTGCTGTTCCGAGGTTACAATTGCCTTCTTGATCTCGGATGGATCAAAAATGATCACCGTATCGCCTTGTTCAACCTCCTTTCCATCTTCAACAACCCGGGTAAGTTTAAGACTCCCGTATCGGTATGAGATAGCAGGAGCAGTGATTGAAAGGGAGTTGACTGCACGGATGGTGCCCTCTTCGGTAAGCTCCTCGGTAAATGTTCCTCGCTTTACAGCAATGGTTTGTACATCCTGAGTGGTTTTACCGGCGCAAGCCGCTAAGCCCAGGAATAATAATAGGATCAGGTTTTTACTCATTTGTACTGTTTTTAGTCTTTGAAATAAAATCAGGTGGTGGTTCAACAAGTGATATGGTCTCATTTCCCTTAAGGCCTTTACTGATAATTGTTTTAGAGCTGTTTGAGAGTCCGGTTTCCACCGGGATCACGAGGAATTCCTCACCGCTGGCAACATAAACGACTTTCATGCTGTCTCTCTCAAAAATTGCCAGAGTAGGAACCACGATGGTATCCCTGATCTGGCTCACGAAAATCTCACAGCGCGCGCTCAATCCCGGCGCCATCTTAGTGTGACAGCTGTCGACTCCGACAATCACCTCATACATTTTTATCTTTGATTCACCCTCTCCAACGTAAGTATTTTTTGATGCAAGAGATTTCCGTTTAACAAGGCCGGTAGTTTGGAGCCCCTTTGCGGCATCAACAACAATATTCACTTTCTGACCTTTTACGATTCGCTTATAATCAACCTCCTGCATGTCAACTGATACTTGCATCTCGTTTAATTCAGGCAATGCCATTAGGGCCATCCGGGGATAAACCTGGCTACCTGTTTTTATATATCCTCCCATTTCAACTTCACCCCCATCCATGCTGTACATACTATACTCCGGTGACTCAGATTTAGCAGCCATTCCGCTTTTCGGTGCCAGGATTGACATGTCCCTTACCTGGTCCTTTATCCGTTGCAGTCTAACCCCAGCCTGCGTAATGCGTGATTTCAACTGCCGGATTTCAGCTTCATCAATCTTCTTTTCCGCCTCCGCTTTTTTTCTTAATTTTTTTTCTTCAATCCCGGTTTTCTTCAGTTCCAGGGCCATTAACTGTTGTTTCACCCTCGGCGCAAAACGCATCTGTACCGAGTCCAGCTCACTAATAGCTTTACCAGCCTGATTTTCCTTTATCCGGGCATCCAGAACTGCACGGTTCAGTGCGTTATCAGCCTCCAGTTTTTTAAAGTCAGCCTCCAGGGTTTCCATGTTCCTGAGTTCCTGATCTAACATTTGCATCATTGCTGCGCACTCCAAAATGCAGAGGGTATCACCCTGTTTGACTTGCGAACCTTCCGGGATCACCCAGGCTACAGTCATCTGTCCGTAATAATTCTGGGGCGCCATAATATTCAGTGTATTCACTGCCTGAATGGATCCGGATGCCCTGATTACTTCAGAAAAATCAGAACGCGTGAGATCGCAGGTGATGAGTTTCGCTTTTTTCGGCGCGCAAGATGGAAGAAAAATAGACAAAACAAGGGCCGTTACGAAGAATTTCTTCATATCATTTCACTGTTAATCTGATAATTAGCTAAATTTTCAAATACTCTGACGAGACTTTCTGGCGGGCAATTGAGTTATAGGGTTATCGGGTTTCTGTGTGGAAAGAAAGGTGACTGAGTTCGAAATTACAAAATCTTTCATTATAAGGTTGAGGACTACGCTTTTGAGTCGTATATTTTTATAAACGGGACGGTTGGGGGGATTATTGTTAAGGGGATCACATTATTTAGTGACGGGTGACAAGTGACGGGTGACGGGGCGTGAAGCGGAACGAGGCGGAACGAAACGTGAGGCGGAAGAAGTGACGGGTGACGAGTGACGGGTGACCGCACTGATGGTCCCTCGGAATTGGGTAGGAGGCGGCTCACGCCGCCGTCCCCCCACACCACCTGGCATACTTGCTAGTACCAAGGCGGTTTCTATTAACTTATATACCTACATACTTAAGTATAAGGAGTGTAAGCCCTGACGGGCGAACCAGTTGGGGCTCATGGCCTGTTCGACGAAAGGTTTCCGCGACATCTTCCACCAGCCCTGAGAGTACATGACAATATTCCAGCAATGGTTAACCGGGTAGTCAAATGAGCGAAGGAACTTAAAGATGGTGTAGCGTCTTCTACACTGTTTAAGTCGAAAACATCTCAGCTTCCTTCTGATCCAGCTATCAATCGCATTGAGATTGCGCACCCATTTGTTGGCAATTCTAAAATAATTAGTCCAGCCAATTATGGTCGAGTTTAGTTCCTTGATGACTGTAGAAAAGCTGACTCCACGGTTTCTGCGGGTTATTTCCCGGACTTTGTCCTTCAGGCGGTCAATGGATTTATCGGCAACCCGTATTCCTCCTTCTGAGAGGATAGTGAAGCCCAAAAACTTGACCTCAGAACAGTGCCTGACCCCGCTCTTTAGATGATTGACTTTCAGTTTTAACTTCGTTTCAATGAAGTCAGTGACTGAAGCCATCACGCGTTCCCCAGCCTTCTTGCTTCTGACATATATGTTACAGTCATCAGCAAATCGGCAGAAGCTGTGACCGCGTTTCTCCAACTCCTTGTCCAGTTCGTCCAGTACGATATTGGATAACAATGGGGATAACGGGCCTCCTTGCGGTGTACCGGCCGTTCTCTGTTCTGCCAGCCCTTCGTTCATCATTCCGGCTTTCAGGTATGCTCTGATTAGTCGAAGGAGACGTTTGTCTCCTATTCCTTTACTCAATCTTTGCATTAGGCGGTCGTGGTTGATCTTGTCGAAAAACTTCTCCAAATCAATATCCACCACCCATTCCTTGCCTTCCGTGACGTACTTCGAGGCTTGCCTTATTGCCTGATGGGCACTCCTTCCGGGTCTGAACCCATAACTACTTTCGCTGAAAATTGGATCGTAATAGCGGCTTAATTCCTGTTGGATGGCTTGTTGGATCAGCCGGTCTTTGACCGTTGGGATACCCAGCATCCGTTTTCCCCCATCGGGTTTGTCGATTTCCACTTTCAGTAGCGGACTCACCTCGTATTTCTCGGCAAGTAACGATTCCTGCAGTGTAGTTAGATGCTTTCCCAGCCATGGCCGAAGTTCCTGCGTTTCCATTCCGTCGATCCCGGAGCTCCCCTTATTACTCACCACTTGTTTACATGCTCTGCTCAGGTTTCCATAATCTACAATCCTTTCCATTAAGTTTGTGGTCAAGGTTCGCTGTCTCTCCAATAGCGAAAGCAATGCAACTCTACTCAGCAACCCCGTTCCGGTTCCGCCGGTCGGTGTCCCTGGTAGCTCTCCCGCCTGCCCGCTAAATAGCTTGAGTTGTAAGCCGGCTTCGCTTTTCTGTTGCCTTTTCATCTGCTTTTACGCATCTTCGATGCTTCCTTTGTTAATAAATTTGGACCTTCCCGCGGATTATTTCCCGGTACTATGTCCGCTGCTGACTCCTCTGCGTCTGTCGTCTGCCGGTTACCCGGCAGCCTATCCGGTTGCCCGTAACTCGCAGAGGCCTCCCGGGGTAAGTAGTAAACCTTTCCATTCGTTGCGCCGGATTTACCCCCTCCCTCTTTCCGAATGACTATCGGGCGTCCTGATTTATCGGTCAGTTACCCAGAAGGACAAGCCTTATATCCGGTTTCTGTGCGTCACAACAAATGTTTGCCTAAAGCTTCCTTCAGATTCCCGGTCGCCCGGGACACCCTTGCTTTCGGCTAGAAGATTCCGGTCATTACGGCTCTTTAGGGACTTGGGAGAACCTCCCTCACCCTCAAGGCTTACTACATGCCCGGCACACGAAGTGTCATCCCGGCGAAAGCCGGGACCGGGCGACTCTAACGAGGGTCCTCCATAGTAACCCACTATGCCCCATATCAGTACCAATCTTCACATTCTTTACATTCTTTACATTCTTCGCCTCCCTACCGGGTATAAAACACCGAACGCTCAGGATCCAGCTTCAGCTGTATCGTTGTATAGTCCATACCGTTGAAGGTCAACGGGGTGGTGATACAATCCAAGATAATGCCAGTATGGGGATTCCACGTTTGGAGACTGAGCTTCCCTTGCAGCGTTACCGGGACATCCACCGGGGTTTCAGAAGAATTGGCAAAGAAATAAATATCCTGGCCGTTAAGCTTTTTATGCAGATAAGTAAGATTTCCCCCTGTAACGCGCTGATCTCTTTCAAAACGGACATCCCAGGCAATGCCGGTATCATCCAGAACGCTTTTCAGTACAGCAGAATTAGGCGCCGGAATAAAATAAGATTTCCCTCCCTTTTTATTGGTATGCGCCGAATAGTGTGTCAATTCCGCAAGAATATTCCGGTTTTGTGTATCCTGAATTACAACCTCTGAAATCGAAGCCTTATCAACTGCCCCATCAACCAAAACAATCCTGATCGCCGAAGCCCTCACCCCACCTAAATCCACCACCACCTTAACTTCCGTAACCCCCTTAACCCCCTTAACCTCCTTAACCTCAACCCCATCCCTAACCATCACCATCTTCCCCTCCCCATCCAAAGCTAAAACCTTGCAGGAAAATCCTGCCTCATCAGGAGAGGTAATTCTTATCTGCCCGACTTTTTTTTCTCCTCCGAAACCGATTTCCAGATATTCATTTTTCAGATTTCCCTGCGAAGGCTTCCACGAAGTTTCATTTTTACCGTCGATCGCAAACGAAGGAATATAGCCTCCGGTATTCCAGCAGGTTGATCCTGAAACATGCAGGAGATCCGGCGAACGGTAAGCATCCCCGCCGAAAATATCTTTAATGATCTGCTTGACCTCCTGATCTTTCCCAACTTCGGCAGATTTATCCGGCAATAAGGAGGTTGCAATCACTTTGCCCCCTTTATCATAAAATGATTTAATTTTCTTCAGGCTGGTGAGAGAAATGGTTTTCGAACCCGGCATGATCATAACTGTAAACTCCTCCCGGTTGATATCGTTCATCAGCCGGATTTTATCCGCCTTTACTTTACATTTCTCATCCAGGATTTCCGGATGGATATAGGTAAAATCCCTTCTGATATCGAGTGAAAGCATCTCCCCGATATCGAGGTAATCCGTTTCTCCCGGGATGATCCCGCCCATTCCGGGGTCGCCGGGACCGAAATGGTAGCTGCCCTGCAGTGAGGCGATCGGATACAGAATGGCGATATCTGCAACATGCTGTCCGCCCTGCAGCATTCCCTGAAGCCGGCCGATGTATTCATTGAATGCCGGAAGGACCGATCCGAACTTCTTACTGGCCGGCGACAGATCAGGCTGTATATCAATTGCATCCGTATACCAAACCGCGTGAGGTTCCATCAGATTGATGCCTTTGGCAAACTGATCCATCGCCTCCTTGTACAGGTTGTGTTCTGTAAATCTCCCTGTGGCGCCATAGCATTCGGTTGCCACAAGAGGGCGATCATAATTATTTGCTGATGAGCTGATTACCTTATAAATAAACGATGACCTGCCATAATAGAATATCTGATCCACCGCCGGAATATCCTGATATTTAAATGCTTTCATCAGATCTCCGCATGTGGCAACCGGATTAAGGATTTCCTCCTGATCCACATGTCCGGTAAGCTGAATTTTATGAGCCCGGCACCAGTCGTTGATGGTTTTCGGGACCCCCCCTGCAAACAATTCAGCCCTGAAACCGAGCAATGCATTGCGTGCCGCCTCGGTTTCCACACCGATATCGAACCAAAGTGCCGGGTAATACAACACCGGATTGTACCCGTATTTTGCCCTGAATTTATTATTGAATTCACCGGTCCAGGTGCGCGCTCCATCAACCCATCGTAAACATGGCTCGTCGTAAAAAGCATAGTCGATGGTAGTTCCGAAATGTTCCGGAAATGCCTGATAATATTTTTCGTAGGTCAGTTCGATAAACCGGGTAACCGCCTCCGGGCTAAGATAATCGCAATGACTCCTGCCCGATGAGCTGTCAGGAACCAGGGTAAAGATCATCACCTTCCAGTCTCCTGCAGGCAATTCGCCGGTCAGCTGATTGTTAATCAGCTTATCTGAAAGATCAATCCGCTTTAATGTGGAGGTTTCCATGCCCACGGCTCCCATGAAAGTACCGGAAGGCAGCGGATAATTAAACGGCCGGGTACCGTTCACCTCAAAAAGTTCCATATCCAGACGCTTGCTGAGGGCTTCCGGAAATTGCTTAACCAATTGACCGCCAGCCATCCCGCTGGGGAAATAGTACTCGTCATACAGATATAGTTTCATCCCCAGGCTGTCGGCAATTTCCACGGCCGCCTTGTACTGGGCAAGATATTCGGGAGTCATGAATTCAGGGGTCATACCGTAGGAAGGGAGTATGCCCAATCCATAATAACCCGCTTCTTTGGAGGCCTTCATTACCTTCAGGGTTTGTTCCCTGCTCAAAGGTGCATTCCAAAACCAGAGCGGCCTGGATTTCAGGTTTAACGGAGGACTTATGAAATCCTCTTTCAGCTGACCCTGCACTTCAATTCCGGTGAGTAACAGGGAAAGTAATACCAGCAAGGATGCTATTTTCAGAGGAAGTTTCATGGTTATAATTTTTACTGCGAAGAAGGGGAATTTCCACGGAGACACTTAGACATGGAGAAACACTGAGATAATAATAATAAAAACTCCGTGTACCTCCGTGCCTCTGTGTCTCCGTGGTTATTCTTCTTCACCTTTTATTCAAATTCAAATATCGCTTTATTCTGAGAGGTATATTTTATCCAGGTAATCAAGGTTGGATTTCCCTCCGCATCATATTCAACATCATACCGGAAATCTTTTCCACGACTGATCATTTTATTATTGATTTTCAAACTGATATCAGTTTTGCCGCAGTTTCTGATCAGAAAGACCGGATTTACTATGGGTGAATCCTCGCTGCCGTTCAATGCGAACCTTATTCGTTTACTATTTCCTTCTGCATCAATTAGATATGCCTTTTGGGTGTAATCATAGCCATCGTATTTGATATCAGTTGTTTCCAGTTTCAACTCAGCCGGGAAATTCCACGATCTGGCCAGTGCGACCAATGTTTTCGGCTCCCGGTCGGTCATGCCATACAAGGCAGCATCCCCTTTGGGATTACCCCAGCTCAATGAAGAATGCGCCGCCTGATCCGGTGCATTGGCACTACGGCCATCGGACACAATCTGGGCTACCGGCCAATGGTTCCACCAGGGGAAATGGGAATATTCGGGGCGCACTTCACCGTTGAATACAGAAAATCCTCCACCCGAACGAAGAATCAGGTAGGGCTTGTACTTCGATTTAAAATTCACCATTTGAATATTTGCATCCGGCAGATCATATTTGGGGTAACCTTTTCCCCAGGAGTAGGTTTTTGTTACGCCTTTCATGTTAACCAGAGTAGCGGCATCCAGTTCCACATTATCCTCCGGACGGGTTCCGGGCTCGCTTAGAAAAATCGTTTCCTGCCATCCCCCGCTTCCCGGCAACACCTTCCTCACGGTAACACCATCAGGATAAATATAATACAACTCATTACCCCACTCTCCGAATCCGGTATTATCCGGTGAATCATTCTGGCGGAATTTTACATCCATCTGCAGATACCTCCAGTTGACCACTACACGCGCCTCATTGCTTTCGATGATAGCCACTCTCGAGCTTCTGCATTGAACATCAGACATGTGCTCCATACATCCGGTGGGCATATCCTCCCTGGAACCCTGCGAAAGAAACCAGTTATGACCGGTTTCGCGACTCTGGTCGGCCATCCATTTCCCATTTTCAGATACCAGGCACGGCGAATAACGCGTTCCGCGCCAGAACATGATTTTGGTGGGCAATTCATCAAATTGCACAACGACATCATTGTAGGGCCCTACCGGCCAGAGGGCATCCCACTCAGGATAATAGGCCAGCCGGGCATAGCTGGCCGCGAAGCGACCGGATGGCTTGACCGATGGAAATTTCCTGGGTGCAAATTCCGGCTCATTATCAGGTTTGACGGATGCATAGATCTGCGCTATTTCACTTGCTGTGAGGCATTTATTATAAACCTTTACTTCATCGATAATCCCGTCCAGAGAATATCTTGAGGGGAAGGTTGCCCAATCGCGTATGGCATCGGTCGGAGCGAGCATCTCCCAGTTCGAACCCATACGAAATCCTTTTTCAACATCACTATAAACGATTCTTCTTTTATCAATGAAATCGGAATAGGTATTTTCCGGTTTCCCGTTGATATAGACAGCCAGACCCGTTGCAGCATCGTAAGTACCAACGATATGGTACCATTTTTTCAGCTCCAGTCCGAGTTTGGTATCGGAATTTAATTTTGAATTGCACTCATGCCAGATCGATGTGGCATCCGACATATGAAACCCTACTCTTCCGCGCGAATCGATACCGAAATAAAACCCGGTGATCTTATATTTCCCCATGGTGATCACAGGTGCCCAGTTCCAGGGATAGGCACCTAATGCAACCCAGGCCTCCACACTGATCGTACGGGGCAGATTAAACCGTTTAAGTTCGCTGCTGCCTTCTGACAGATCCCCGGGTATCACATCGATATAGGAGGAAAATCCATCAAATTTAATGGCAGCCCCCTTTACGCCGGGTACGTATTTGGTCAGTCCGCCAACCCGGTAATTTCCATAAGGTTCAACAATATTCAGGGCGGTGGCTTGGGCATTTACGCTGTCATTAAAATTCCAGAAAAACAGGACAGGATTATCCTGCGATCTCAGAGGAATTATCAGGTTAAAAAGGATCATTAAAATGAATATCGGTTTTCTCATGGCTGGATTTTTCATTTCAGATTTTCCGGTGAATGCATCATAAATCTACGGTAAATCGGCGAAATCAGGGACACTATTTTAGCCGATCCAGGACGGATGTTGACAAAGGGAAAGATGGTTCCGGGAAGGTGCAATAAAATCATATTCTGTGGCGCTCTGTGTAATCTCTGTGGCCCTCCGTGTAATAAAGAACTGACACAGAGAGCCACAGAGATTGCACCAGAGGACCACTCTTCCCGAAGAAATAACCTGCCTTTTTGTAATTTGCAGCCTGATAAAATAAGCCAAACGAACACCCATGAAACAATCCCTCATTCTATTAACCTTTTTCTGCTGTTTCGTAAATATATCTTTTGGATATCAACAAGATAACCATCGCGGCACCATTGCTGAACCCTCTTCACTACTCGATGGCCGTAAGGTGGTTGCTCAATGGATATGGAGCCCGGGAGAGCAAAATCCACGGAATCAATATCTCCTGATACGCAAAACGGTTCAGGCCGGACAAAAACCTGAGAACGTAACCGCTTATATATCAGCATACGCCGTGGCAGATGTTTATGTCAATGGTCAATTGGTGGATCGTT
The DNA here is from genome assembly GCA_942493265.1 of uncultured Bacteroidota bacterium. Taxonomy (GTDB): domain Bacteria; phylum Bacteroidota; class Bacteroidia; order Bacteroidales; family UBA12481; genus UBA12481. The sequence continues at coordinate 2,306,688 of OW818688.1, read as the reverse complement.
GTCCGATGAACTGCGATCCTGAATATCAGGTATATGAGAAGTTTGATCTCACCGGCCTGTTTCATCAGGGGGAAAACACCATCTCGGCAATCGTATATAATTATGGCATTGGCATGCACCACCGGATCAATGCCCGCGGAGGATTCTTTTTTCAGGGAGAGGTTAAAATGCCCGATCAATCGGTGTTGGCAATAAATACCGATGAAACCTGGCTGGTTTCAGCCAACCATGGATGGAATTCAAATACTGAAATGCGAACCGGATCGGGGCCGGATGTTCCGAACCTGATCGGGTTTATTGAGAAATTCGACTCCCGCAAAATGCCGGATCATTGGCAGCAGGGTGGGTTTGATGCAACCGGATGGCAGAAAGCGCATGCCATCGGGACGCCTCCCCTGGCGCCCTGGAACTCGATTGTACTGATTGAACGTCCGCCATTGTTCCGCGAAAAAGCTTATCCTGTTGATCATTGGGAAGTTAACGGTTGGGTGATTTATGATTTCGGTAAAGAAGTGACCGGAGTGCCGGTCATCACCCTGAATTCAGCAGAGGAGGGTACGGATATCACATTAGGAACCGCCGAGCGCCTGTTCCCCGACCGGTCGGCCGATTTTCACCGGCGGGTGAATTACGAGGACCACTATACCACCCGGAAAGGCGTTCAGCATTGGAGTCCGTTTACCTGGCGGGGATTCAGGTACCTTACTTTTCCGGTCGACAGTAAAATCAGTATTCAGGAAATATCTGCAATAAACCGGCATTATGCGGTTCAGGATGAAGGCAGTTTTGAATGTTCCGATCCTTTGCTGAGCCGGATCTGGGAAGCCGGCCGGTTCACCCTGAAATTGTGCAGTCAGGATACCTACATGGATACCCCCTGGAGGGAGCAAACCCAGTACATCGCAGGAGATTCAAGGTATTTGCAGAAATACGCATTTTATGCATCCGGAATGAGCTCTGAATTTCTCACCCGGTATAATATCTTGTCGGGCGCCTGGTCGCAGCGCTGGGCGGCCGACGGATCCATCCGGTCGCGCTACCCCACCGATTGGCTGATTGGCGAAGGAACATCGGGATATCTGGTTGATTATGAACTGGAATGGGTGATCATGCTCGGGGAATATTTTCAATATTTCGGAAACAAGGATCTGATCCGGCAGGTGTATCCCAATCTCGTTAAGCTGATGGGAAAATTTGAAACACTGTTGGGCACGGAGCACGGAGTATTATCCGGAGTTAAGGGTTGGATCGTACTCGATCATCCGGATACTTATCCGATGGATCAGACCAAGGAGATCACGGCACTGAACTGTCTGTATTACGGTGCATTGCAGCAGGCCGCCGAACTCGCGGAAACCATCATGGGTGACCAATCGCAGTCAGAGACATGGAAAAGCAACGCCGCCCGACTGAAGCAGAATATTGAAAAATGGTTTTGGTCTCCCACTGAAAAGCTGTACGCCGATAGTTACGGCAGCAAACAATTCAGCCAGCAAACCCAGGTTTATGCTTTGTTGTATGGTCTGGTGAAGGATCAGGACCAGGTTCGCACAGTGGATTACATTAAAAGCCAGGGCCGGTACAGCGAGATGTCGTTTGCCTATTATGTAGTCTATTCCCTTTTTGATCAGCAGGATACGTATGCGTTGGATTATATCCGCAAATACTGGGGCGATCAGATGAAACTGACATCCTTCAATGGCGGCTGGCAGGAGGGATGGAATGTGGAAGAATGGACAGGCGACATCGGATCCACTTCACATGCCTGGTGTTCAGGTCCTACCGCCCTGCTGCCTCAAAAAGTGCTTGGTGTAGAGCCGGTTATAACCGGCTGGAAGGAATTCAGGATTGCTCCCCGTCCAGGCGACCTGAATTGGGCCAAGGGTATTATCCCCTCGCCGTTGGGGAATATCCGGGTAAGCTGGACCCGCCAGGACCACAAATTTGAATTAAGCGCTGAAGTCCCGCCGGGAACCAGGGCTATCCTCCAGATTCCTGGAAAAAACATACTGATTAATGGCAAAAAGGCTGCAGAATATCCTGGCATAGAGATATTAACGGGTAAATCCGGGCAGATGGAGGTGAAGGTTGGAGAAGGGAAATATGTGATCAACGCAGAAGAATTGATGTAATTTTTTCGTTTCTATCTGAATATTTTGCAATTCTTCACAAATATTAAGTCGTGTACATCTTAACGTCCCTTGGAGAAGTGCCATCTACCACTGAGTAACCCGCGGAGAAGTGTCATCCACCAATTCGGCACCCTCGGAATTGGGTAGGAGGCGGCTCACGCCGCCGTCCCCCCACACCACCTGGCATACTTGCTAGTACCAAGGCGGTTTCTATTAACTTATATACCTACATACTTAAGTATAAGGAGTGTAAGCCCTGACGGGCGAACCAGTTGGGGCTCATGGCCTGTTCGACGAAAGGTTTCCGCGACATCTTCCACCAGCCCTGAGAGTACATGACAATATTCCAGCAATGGTTAACCGGGTAGTCAAATGAGCGAAGGAACTTAAAGATGGTGTAGCGTCTTCTACACTGTTTAAGTCGAAAACATCTCAGCTTCCTTCTGATCCAGCTATCAATCGCATTGAGATTGCGCACCCATTTGTTGGCAATTCTAAAATAATTAGTCCAGCCAATTATGGTCGAGTTTAGTTCCTTGATGACTGTAGAAAAGCTGACTCCACGGTTTCTGCGGGTTATTTCCCGGACTTTGTCCTTCAGGCGGTCAATGGATTTATCGGCAACCCGTATTCCTCCTTCTGAGAGGATAGTGAAGCCCAAAAACTTGACCTCAGAACAGTGCCTGACCCCGCTCTTTAGATGATTGACTTTCAGTTTTAACTTCGTTTCAATGAAGTCAGTGACTGAAGCCATCACGCGTTCCCCAGCCTTCTTGCTTCTGACATATATGTTACAGTCATCAGCAAATCGGCAGAAGCTGTGACCGCGTTTCTCCAACTCCTTGTCCAGTTCGTCCAGTACGATATTGGATAACAATGGGGATAACGGGCCTCCTTGCGGTGTACCGGCCGTTCTCTGTTCTGCCAGCCCTTCGTTCATCATTCCGGCTTTCAGGTATGCTCTGATTAGTCGAAGGAGACGTTTGTCTCCTATTCCTTTACTCAATCTTTGCATTAGGCGGTCGTGGTTGATCTTGTCGAAAAACTTCTCCAAATCAATATCCACCACCCATTCCTTGCCTTCCGTGACGTACTTCGAGGCTTGCCTTATTGCCTGATGGGCACTCCTTCCGGGTCTGAACCCATAACTACTTTCGCTGAAAATTGGATCGTAATAGCGGCTTAATTCCTGTTGGATGGCTTGTTGGATCAGCCGGTCTTTGACCGTTGGGATACCCAGCATCCGTTTTCCCCCATCGGGTTTGTCGATTTCCACTTTCAGTAGCGGACTCACCTCGTATTTCTCGGCAAGTAACGATTCCTGCAGTGTAGTTAGATGCTTTCCCAGCCATGGCCGAAGTTCCTGCGTTTCCATTCCGTCGATCCCGGAGCTCCCCTTATTACTCACCACTTGTTTACATGCTCTGCTCAGGTTTCCATAATCTACAATCCTTTCCATTAAGTTTGTGGTCAAGGTTCGCTGTCTCTCCAATAGCGAAAGCAATGCAACTCTACTCAGCAACCCCGTTCCGGTTCCGCCGGTCGGTGTCCCTGGTAGCTCTCCCGCCTGCCCGCTAAATAGCTTGAGTTGTAAGCCGGCTTCGCTTTTCTGTTGCCTTTTCATCTGCTTTTACGCATCTTCGATGCTTCCTTTGTTAATAAATTTGGACCTTCCCGCGGATTATTTCCCGGTACTATGTCCGCTGCTGACTCCTCTGCGTCTGTCGTCTGCCGGTTACCCGGCAGCCTATCCGGTTGCCCGTAACTCGCAGAGGCCTCCCGGGGTAAGTAGTAAACCTTTCCATTCGTTGCGCCGGATTTACCCCTCCCTCTTTCCGAATGACTATCGGGCGTCCTGATTTATCGGTCAGTTACCCAGAAGGACAAGCCTTATATCCGGTTTCTGTGCGTCACAACAAATGTTTGCCTAAAGCTTCCTTCAGATTCCCGGTCGCCCGGGACACCCTTGCTTTCGGCTAGAAGATTCCGGTCATTACGGCTCTTTAGGGACTTGGGAGAACCTCCCTCACCCTCAAGGCTTACTACATGCCCGGCACACGAAGTGTCATCCCGACGCAAGTCGGGACCGCCTCGCTCTCACGAGGGGCCATTGAGAACAATCATCAAATCTTCACACTCACCCCTCCTCTTAAATTTCCACCCTTTACATTAAAACCCGTAAAGCTGAATTCGGAAAATACCCCGATATGCTTAAAAAAGTACCAGGCAAAGCCGGCGCCATGACTGTAATCAAAGTAGAATCCATCGTTGAAGGAATCAAAGCTTCCCACTCCCCGGTTATAGGCCCCGCCATACCTGCCCAGTAAATACAGATCGAACCGGGATTCAGGATCTCTGACTACAAATGGGAATAATTGGAGATTAATGTTCAGTCCGAAAAAAGGGGTATTCTCAGACGTAACAATAACTTGCTGAGCGGTCAATAACCTTCCGGAATACCGGCTGTAACCCAGGTATCCTCCCAATTCCAGAAATTTAAATACATGGTAATTCGATTCCAGCCGGAAATTTCCGTACGATGATTTCATCCCCTCACCGGGGCGGTAATTAAACTCCTGAATACTGGCATACCCGGCCCTGATATTCAACCGGTTTTTAATGGAAGCCCCCCTTGGGGTATCATTTCCCGCAACTGGCTTTTTAACTCTTTTTGCAGCGGTCCCATCAAAAATAACTTTATAGGATATCGACGGGATAATCGGAAAAAAGCTCATTTGATAGAGGTTAGTCGGCCTGAAATCAGTCTGATATTGCGGCCGGTCATAATCCACCCCGGTACCTGAATTATAATAGTAGTAATAGGGATTGTGCCGGTTGTACAGGTTGTAAATGGAAAAAGTCCAGATGGCTTTACGGTTATGGCGGGTTATGGTGTCCAGAGTTATTCCGATATCCAGGCGATGGTAATCCTTCATCCGGGCGCTGTTGCGATCTCCATAGAGTAAAACTTCATAATACCCGAGATTGGGTTTCAGTGTCAGTTGCCGCCCCAGAACCGGAGTGTAGGGTAACCCGGTCTGATATACCCAGGCCACATTAAACGACCATTTGTGGCTGAACCGGTGGTTGATATTCAGGGAAATCGTATTGGGCCGGTCGAAATCGAAAGTATACTCCACCCCTTTATTGATCTGCGGATACTGCCGTGTTGTTTTCGACCAGGCATAACTGGCGAAACCGGTCCAGCGGCCATACTGCTTCCGCACCATGAATTCCACGCCGCCGGTCCGTCCCGATCCCCCGGTGACCACCTTGCTCCGCCAGTCGGTATCGCCCATCAAACTGGTAAAACCCTCCTGATAGGTTGCCAGATTATTCATTGTTTTATAGTACGCTGATATTTCAGCCGTGTATCCGCCGTTCAAAAAACTGCCATTCCAACCAAGAGTAACCTGTTCCGACCAGGCCGGATTGATCTCCTCCCCGGCGGGCACCCAAACCTCGCTGTTCATTATACTGCCGGCGGTAAAGAGCAGCTGCTCATTCTGGGTTACCCGCTGATAGCTCAGATGTATGGCCTGATCGGGCGACAGATTGAAACTCATCCGTGCCCGGGGCTCGAGCGACACGGTACTGAATGCGCCTGTGGAATAATAAACCAGCCGCAGTCCCAGATTGGCTTCAATCCTCCCGGCAAGGTTGATCTTATTATCCAGATAGAGAGCCGATTCAAATGCCCTGATCTTTTCCACGACTGGCTGCAATTCCAGGTTTGACTGCTCATAGGAGTTCGGGATATGGGATAGCGAGGAAGTCTGCAAACCGGTCTCAACCGACCATGATTTCACCACCTGCACCTTGAGGTTGGCACGGAGGGAAAAATCCTCCACTGATGAAAGATTGTGCCGGTTGAAAATCTCATGTTTAATCGTATCGGTCTCACTGTAAGACTGGTAAAAGCTCAACCGGTACCGGGAATAAGAGAGGGTATTGGTCATAAAAACCCGGGGCGACAGTACCCGGTTCCACCGGCCGGAAGCCAGCCAGTTGCCCCACACATTGCGCAGGTGGCTGTTTTCTTTCCCGGCAGTGGTTTTATTGACCGTCCAGTAGCTCATGTAATCATCTTCCTGATAGAGGTTCAGGTGGAAACTGTTCCGCCCGTCGGGTTTCCAGGTAAACTTGCCGTTCAGGTCATGAAAACCGTAGCCCATGATAAAATCATTCATCGGACTGAACCAGGTGAAACCATACATCAGTGCATCTATCAGCGTTTTACGTCCGGTGAGTATAAAACTGGAGTTCTTGAGTTTTGTTGGGCCCTCCACTGAAAACGTTAAATCTGTAACCCCGATGCCCAGAGAACCTTTTAATCTGGTCGGATCCCCTTCCCGCTGGGTGATATCCACCACGGATGATAGCCGTCCGCCATACCGGGATGGAAAACCACCTTTATAAACATCAATGGAATTGATGATATCCGGATTAAATACTGACATAAACCCACCAAGATGGTTTACATAGATAACCGGAACATTGTCAAACAGATATAAATTCTGCCCCGGATCGCCTCCTCTCACCAGCAACAGGCTCGACCCTTCATTTTGCGCCTGTATACCCGGAAGCATCTGCATGCTTTTCAATACATCAGGCTTACCGCCCAGGGAAGGAATCTGTTTCAACTCGCTTATTTTCAGCGTTGCCACATTGGGCATTGGCCGCCTCGCCCCGGTGATCACTACGGCGTCCAGTTCCCTGCCCGGTTCCAGCAAGGCCTCTATGAGCGTGTCCTTGTGTGTTTTGAATTCCAGAAAAAACGGTTTATAGCCTACATAGGAAATCTTCAGGGTAGCAGGAATAGCAACCACCAAAGAAAAGTACCCGTTATTGTCGGTCGTGGTGCCACCCTTTCCTGCGGTCACGAGGACATTGGCCCCGATCAGTCGCTCTGCAGACTGCTGATCTCTCACAAAACCGGAAATGCGGGTCTGGCTGAACGACTGGAAGCTTAATGATAAAACCATCAGGGCAGCTATCGTGCAGATTTTCAAATTTGCTTTGAATTTCATGGCTTTCAGGGTTCGGGAGTTATTCTTTCGGATTTAAATACGGAATAACCTGCAACCACGCCCATCCCATTGGAGATATTGGAATAAAGCGGAAATGCATGATACGATCCGAAACTGAAATCCGGGAAACGGCCTGTTTCATACAGGTATAACTGCCTCAAATACTGATAATATGCATAGGAAATGGTTTTAAACTCTACAACCAGGGGATACAGATTGGGTACCATTACGCCATTAATGCCGCTGAAGGATCCGGTGGTATAGTCGAGTTTAAGGGTATAATTTTCATCCTTGATGTGGGCCGTACTGAAAACTGCGATCGGCAAACCTTCAGCCAGCAGAACCGGATCCGTAAAATCCTTGAAATAGGCTGGTCTCCATCTGGTTTTATAATCATTCATGCGGATGGCAACCTCAAAATACTGAATCCGGCCCGGATTAACAGGAAACGTGATCCGGATAGCCGGGAATGAGTGGCCTTCCTCATCAATACCAGCCTCCTTAATGTGTTCAACGGAAGTGAGCTGAACCTGTTCAGGAATAGTATCCATGGCGGTGATTTCAGGAAATCCGGGTATGGAGACCTTAAACCGATAAACTTTTCCGGCTATGGCAATTGATTCGCCGGTATAATATCCGTTGCCTGCCGGCACCAGTTCCCCAGCCAGGGAGTCGTTGACAAACCAGCTCACCACTGCATCATTCACCAAAGTCAGTGGAATAGTATCCAATTTCCTGGTCATTGAAACATGCACCAACAATTGACTGTCGGCAACCAAAAAACTATTTAATGTTGGAACTGCTGTAAAATCAGTAAAATCTTCCTGCACGAGTTCGCGGCAGCTCATCAGGACGATTGCCGTGATAAAAATCACTAAAAACTTTTGGAACATGGTTTTGGTTGGTTTAATCGGAGTCGCTTAATAAAAACGGATTGATTCCACTTTAAAGTATAGTGGATGATCCATATTTATTTACCGTTAAATTCACCACCGCGCCTCACTTCATTGGCATATTGGCACATTAACCAATTGGCACATTAAAAATATGTCATCCCTACGGGATTAATTACGACCTCATTACCTATTTGCTATAATCATTACACCCCTAACGGGGTTAAAAAGGCATGACCAATCAGGGTTGAAGCAGCATGACCAATCAGGGTTGAAGCAGCATGACCAATCAGGATTGTACCTGCATGACCAATCAGGATTGTACCTGCATGACCAATCAGGGTTGAAGCAGCATGACCACGAAGGGTTAAACCTACATGATTAAGCGAGATAAACCGCATGATCCAATTAGACGAGTTAAAGCCCGTAGGGCTGACATGATTATAGCACGAATTCCACCACACGAGATTTAACCCCGTAGGGGTGACATATCTCTCTTCATTAGCAAATTGACACATTGGCAAATTAGCAAATTACTTCATCGTTATCACCAACTCCCCACCCCCAACAACCTCCTCATGTGTGACATACATCCGATCCAGCACCTTTCCGTTCAGGGTCACCGATTTTATATAGAAGTTCTTGTCAGTAAGACCTTCAGCCGTTACTGTAAAGATTTTTCCTCCGGGCAGATTCAGCGAAACCCTGTCGAACGAGGGTGTTCCGATCTGGTAAATCCCGTCAGCCGGATTGAGCGGATAGAATCCCATGGCGCTGAAAACGTACCAGGCCGACATTTGTCCGCAGTCTTCATTGCCGCACAGGCCATCGGGCTGGTTGGTGTATAATGTGGTGCATATCCGGTGTATGATTTCCTGGGTTTTGGCGGGCTCTCCCACCATGTTATACAGATAGGCGACATGGTGACTGGGCTCGTTGCCCTGTGCATACTGCCCTACCATACCGGAAATATCCGGTGATGCCTCTGCACCCTGAACTTTTTCGGAAGTATTGAAAAGCGAATCGAGCCGGGTGGTGAATTTCGCCTTACCACCCATCATACTGATCAGATCCTCAGGGTTATGCGGAACAAACCAGGAATATTGCCAGGAGTTTCCTTCTGTAAAATCATGAACATTATGACTGCTGTACAAGGGATTAAAATCCTGCCTCCAGGATCCGTCCGACATTCTGCCCCGCATGAAACGGGTAACCGGATCAAAAACATTGCGGTAATTCTGTGAGCGGGTCATAAAATACTGATAGTCTTCATCTTTCCCCAATTTTTTTGCCATCTGGGCGATACACCAGTCATCATAGGCATATTCCAGTGTTTGAGAAACCGACTGGTTTTCCAGATCTGCAGGAAGGTATCCGAACTGACGATAGTTTTTCAATCCGCGGCCGTCATCCATGGCACTTTTCTTCATCGCTTCGAACGCCAGATCATAATCGAAAGCCACACCTTTCATGGCTGCATCAACGATCACCGGAATGGCATGATAACCTATCATGCAGTTGGTTTCACATCCTTCCAGGGTCCATACCGGCAGCAGGCCGCTCTCCTCATAATGGGCGAGCATCGCCTTGATCAGATCAGGCATCCGTTCCGGCTGGGTTAGGGTAAACAACGGATTTGCCGCCCTGAAGGTATCCCATAAAGAATAAACGGTATAATTTTTCCATCCTTCAGCCTGCTTAACCGTCCGGGCGCTATCGCTTCCCCGGTACCTGCCATCGGCATCTGAAAATAACGAAGGTGCTATCATCGTATGATACAATGCTGTGTAGAATGTTTCCTTCAGATCTGCATTGCCTGATTCGATCTGAATTTTGCCGAGTTCCTTGTTCCAGGCCAATCGGGCAGCTTTTTTCACCTTATCGAATTTCCATTCCGGATTTTCCCGGACCAGGTTATTGATCGCTCCGTTTTCATCCACCGGCGACAGTGCCACCTTCACCATCAGTTCACCGCCTTGATTTCCAAATGAAAATATAGCCTCCGTATACTTTCCATCAATGATTTTGATACCCGGATTATCCAGTCCCGTTTCAAACAGGTTAAACCCGGTCATGGGTTTCGAGAAAGTAACCGCAAAATAAACCTGTTGATTATTGGCCCAGCCTCTGGAATTCCGGTATCCGGTTACCAGGGTATCATTTACTACCCTGATCAGGGTGGTTTCCGGCTGATCCCAGTTGATGGCGAAGCCCAGATCCATCACCACATTCATTTTTGCCCCGTCGGGGTATTTATAACGATGAAATCCGGTTCGCTCGGTGGCGGTAAGCTCTACCCTGATTGGGTTTTGCAAAGTTTTCGGATCGCGCAGTGTCACCCGGTAATAGCCGGGAGTTGCTGATTCCTCAGCATGGGAATAGATCGCCCTGAAGCGCTGATGAAATTCCTTACCTCCATGATATTCACTCTTTTCCGGACTCTCTGTGGTTGGTTGAAGCAGAATATCCGCAAGATCACCGATTCCGGTTCCACTCAGATGTTTATGTGAAAACCCGACAATAATGGAATCAGAATAGTTATAACCCGAGCACCAGTCCCAGCCATTACGGCCATTATCGGGACTTAGCTGCACCATTCCAAACGGTACTACCGCCCCCGGGAAAGTATGTCCGTGAGCAGCTGTTCCGATAAAAGGATCTACAAAGCGGGCATAATCGGAGGGCTGGTCAGTCTTACAGCCAGATAACAAGATGGTTAACAGTACAAAAAACAGAATTCGATTCATACTAAAAAAATTTTAAACATGATGTAGGAAGGCATCTATGCGTCCGGTCCGATTTATGTGTCCGTCCATTAATCTGCGGTTCCGCCGAATTGATCCCATGCGAGGGCACTGGCGCCCAGAACTGCCGAGTTTTTAGAGTTTAGTCCTGAAGCGAGCAGTTTTACCTTTCCCCGGTAAATGGAAAGCAGGTTACCGTGGAATGCCCGGAGGGTTGGTTCCATGATCAATCCTTTTGCCAGCGTTAATCCGCCAAAGAGAAAAATTGCTTCCGGATTTGTATGTGCAACAAGATCAGCCAGTTTCAACCCCAGCATTTCCCCGGTATGTTCGAAAGCCCTTTTTGCCAGCACATCGCCACGTTCGGCAGCATCGGCAATGCTCAGGGAAGTCATCTCATTAAAGCTCAAATTTCTCAGCTCGGAATCCTCAATGGAGTCCGACATTATTTTAAAAAGGGTGCGTTTGAGACCCGTTGCTGAAACATAAGTTTCCAAACAGCCATGCCTGCCGCATCCGCACTCCCGGTTTGTGGTTCCCGGGCGCACGATGGTGTGGCCCACTTCCCCGGCGAAGCCATCCTGACCATACAGGAGTTTTCCATCAATGACAATTCCGCTGCCCAACCCGGTTCCCAGCGTAATAACTGCAAAATTCTTCATCCCTTTTGCAGCACCGTATACCATCTCTCCAACAGCTGCGGCATTCGCATCATTTGTAACCAGTATCGGCAAGTCAATATGCTGGCGAAGCAGGTCGGCCAGCGGGGTAATCCCTTTCCATGGCAGATCTGCAGGTTCTTCAATCGTTCCTTTATTGATATTACCCATCGGTGCTCCGATCCCGATACCAATAATTTCGATCGGATCCGCCAGGTTTTTCTTCAGCAGTTTGACTTTCTCGGCCAGGGCTGCAACAAATACTTCAGGTTGCGGGAAAGAGGAGGTGGATAAACGGTCTTCCGACAGAAAACTACCTTTCCGGTCAACAAATGCTATATCCGTGTTGGTTCCACCGATATCAATGCCAAGGGCAACTTTTTTCATTTTAATTCTGATGTTTGGTAAGGGGCCATCGCGTCAACGCAAATGACAGGTGATAAAGTTAATAATTGTTGCGTTATTGATCGTTTGATTTTTTTACTTACTTTTCACTTCCAATCTATGAAACGACCTATGCGAAACACAATTTTATCGGCGATGTTACTGCTGGCGGTAATCGCATGCAAACAAAACAAGCCTGCCGGTGAGGCAGCTGTCAATGCCAATCCTGTTGTTGTAGAACTTTCCATAACGGGGATGTCATGCATGGGCTGTGTTGAAACGGTAAGATCCAGTATTGCCCAGCTGGAAGGTATTGATAGTGTTAATGTTTCCCTTGACAAGGGGAACGCTTTTGTCACCTTTAAACCACAGAAGACTGACAGCCTCAGCATCCGCAAGGCTGTAGAGCTGAACGGCTATAAGGTAACCGGCATAAAGAAACTGGAAGAACAGCAATAGACTATGGAAGAAGAAAAACTGCATTTGACCCCGGACGAGGATAAATCGCAGAAAGCGAATTCCAGACGGGATTTCATGAAGAAATTCGGGTTGTATGGCGCGGCGACTGCTGCGGGATCAGCCGCATTGTATATGGGAGCCAGGTTTGAAAATACCAAGCCGGGCAAGGATATGGTTAAGGTTCTGACCGCTGACAACCGATTGGTTGAGGTTCCGCGTGCCGAGATCGAAGCCGCCAACCCCTCCGTTAAAGCCTTGTTGAAAAAAGGCCGTGAGGGCATCGCCGGTAAAAAGTGGGTGATGGTGGTCGACCTGGCCAAATGCCGCAATGCCAGAAAATGCGTAACTGCCTGTCAGAGTGCACACCACCTCCGACCGCATGAATACCATATGAATACCCTGTCGATGCAGGAATCAAAAGATACCGCACCGTATTATATGCCTAAACCCTGTCAGCACTGCGACAATCCGCCCTGTGTGGCGGTATGTCCGGTTGATGCCACTTATAAACGCCCCGACGGGATCGTTCTAATTGATAATGACCGCTGTATCGGATGCCGGTTCTGCATGGCCGCCTGTCCGTATTCTGCAAGGATGTTCCACTGGCAGGAACCTCAGAATGCCGTGGAAGATAAAGATCTGACTTACAATGTTGAGCTGAACGTTCCCCATAAAAAAGGAACGATTTCCAAATGCCTGTTCAGTGCCGACCGGCTCCGCGAAGGGAAACTCCCCTATTGCGTATCTGCTTGTCCGAATGGTGTATACTATTTTGGAGATGAAAATGAGGATGCCGTAACCAATGGCACCACCAAGGAAACCGTCAGTTTCAGCGAACTGCTCCGGAACAATGCCGGCTACCGCCTGATGCCTGAGCTGGGCACCGAACCCCGGGTTTACTATCTGCCGCCAAAAAACCGGCTGTTCGAGTTCCCCGAAAAAAGTATCCTTGATGATGAACAAGAAAAACACGTATAATCCCGGGTATTTATGGAATCGGTAAACCACTATAAAAATGCTGATCCGGGCAAAATCGACCGGGTCGCCTCCGACCTCCTCCGAACGGTTCGTTTGAACAAAGCATTCATGATCTGGATGGCAATACTTTTCGGAATACTGGCCGTCTGCCTTTTCGGATATATCATCCAGCTGCGCAAAGGATTGGGCGTTACCGGATTGCGTGACATAACCTCCTGGGGAATGTACATTGCCAACTTTGTATTCTTCGTGGCTTCTTCCCTGATCGGAATGCTGATCAGTTCGGTTCTTGGCCTCATCGGGTTCAAATGGATCAAGCCTATCGTCAGGATCTCCGAAATCATCGCCGTTGCGTTCGCCGCCATTGCAGGGCTGGTGATCATATCCGATATGGGGCGTCCGGACAGGTTGCCCAATGTATTTCTCTATGGCCGGATACAATCTCCTATCCTTTGGGACGTTACCGTGGTTACCGTATACTTTCTGGTAAGCCTTCTCCTGTGGTTCCTTCCGATGATTCCCGATCTCGCTGTGGCAAAAGGCCGCATGAACCATGCACCTAAATGGCTTCAGCAAGCCTATGAAATTCTGTCATTCAAATGGGCACACACAGATGAACAGTATAAGATCCTGTTAAAAATGGTACGGATTCTACTGATTCTGATAGTCCCGCTGGCATTTGCCATCCATACGGTTACCTCCTGGCTTTTCGCGGTAACATTGAGGCCGGGCTGGGACAGCACCATTTTTGGCCCCTATTTCATCAGCGGAGCTTTCGTGGCCGGTTCAGCAGCCGTGATCATTGCCATGTTTTTCTATCGGAATAATTTCAAGCTTAAGGATTATCTCACCGAGGAGCATTTTAACAAGATGGGGCAACTGCTTGGATTAGTGGCCATTGTTTATTTTTACTTTAACCTGAATGAATTCCTGATCCCCGGCTACAAACTCAAAAAGTTTGATGTCACCCATATTCACAATCTCTTTACCGGCGGTCATGCCCTGCTTTTCTGGAGTACCCAGTTGCTCGGACTGGTAATCCCTATCTTCATGGTGTTTTTCAAACCCATGCGCAAACCTCTGCCTCTCACAGTAATAGCGGTTTTCGTATTGGTCGGAGCCTGGCTTAAGCGGTACATCATTGTTGTTCCAACTCAGGAACACCCATTTCTGCCGGTTCAGAATTACCCGGGCGAGTGGATGGTATACAAACCTACGCTGATCGAGACGGGCGTTACCCTTGCCGCATTCCTACTGGTACTGATCATCATCACTACGCTTTCGAAGCTGTTTCCGGTAATACCGATCGTGGAGCATCTGGAAGAGGAAGGTGAGGAGGTTAAGGACGTTAAGGACGTTAAGGATGTTAAGGGGGTAAAGAATGTGAAGAACGTTAAGAATTTGGGAATGGTGGTGGTGTTGATGGTGGTTCCGGCGTTGAGTTTCGCGCAGGATTGGGTTGTGCCTGCTGAAAAGAAGACCAGGCTTTCTGAAACCCAGTTTACTGAAGAAACAGTTAAGCAGGGAACCCAGATATATCAGATCAACTGCAAATCATGTCACGGAGATCCGGGAAAAAATAATGTCACCAAGCTGAACCCTCTCCCTCCCGATCCGGTATCTGCGAAGATGCAGCAAAACACCGACGGGGAACTCTACTACAAATTACAGGAAGGGCGCGGTCCGATGCCTTCATTCAGGAATTCACTGACCTCGGCTGAGCTGTGGCAGTTGATTGCCTATATGAGGAGTCTGAACAAGGATTATGTTCAGCAGATTGCTCCAAAAACCACCGGCACCAACCTGAAATACAGTCAGTTAAAAATGGATCTGTCGATACTCAACGACTCATCAATCGTGGTAGCGGCTACCGGCATGGAGAATGGTATCAGGGTTCCGGTTCCGGCTGTTGAGATTCAGCTATTTGCGCTCCGGTATTTCGGGCATCTTCCATTGGACGAAGCCCAAACAACTGATCTATCGGGTATTGCCCGGTTTAAAAAATCGGCCGATCTGCCCGGGGATACTCTCGGAATGGTACGGCTGCATGCCAGATTCAGCGATGAAGATCAATTTGGCGCAGTTGAGGAAGACACCATTCTGGCTGCCGGCATCCCGGTACACCCGGTAAGCCTCACCGCCAAACGCGCCATGTGGAATACCGTGGGCATGGCTCCGGTTTGGCTCCTTATCGCCTATCCTGTTGGTTTGCTCACAGTTCTGAGTGTAATCCTTTACATTCTGCTGCAGCTGCGCACCATTTTTTATCTCGGAAAAAAGGAAGAAGAAAAATGACACCTAAAAACCTCTGCATATGAAAACGTTAACGACTATCGGCCGCATTCTTTATGCTCTCCCGTTTGCCGTATTTGGGATCAACCATTTTATCATGAAGGACTTCTACCTGGGTGAACTCACCTCGTTTATCCCTTTCGGAGGCTATATGATTCTTCTTACCGGAGTGCTGCTTATTGCAACGAGCCTTTCCATCATCACAAAAAAATACATTAAGCTGAGCACCCTGGTGCTGGCTGGAATGCTTTTTCTTTTCATCGTAACCATCCATATTCCGCAACTTTTTGATGCTGACAAACATATGGTCGCCATGATTGCGCTTCTCAAGGATATTTCGTTGTTGGGAGGAAGTCTGATGATTGCAGGGATGCCGGAAAAAAATGAAAAATAAAATGAGGACCCTACTTTTCCTGATTCTGGGATTATGCGGTTATTCCGCTTTCGCACAAAACGGACCACGGAAACCTCTTCAGGTTGAGGTAGGCATAGTGGAGCAGCTTGAGCAAACCATCCCGCTCGACCTGCAGTTCGTGAATGAATCCGGCGATACGGTTACCCTGGGGCAGCTGATCGACAAACCTACCGCTCTGTCATTTGTATATTACGATTGCCCGAGCATTTGTGGTCCCTTTCAGGCAGGAATTGCAGATGTGATTTCCAAGGTGGATGCTACACTGGGAAAAGATTACCAGGTGATTCTCATCAGCTTTAATCCGCTGGATGATCCGGTAAAGGCCCGTGAAAAGAAAAAAAATTACGTGCAGCAAATCCCTGAAGATCAGCAACACGCGTGGCATTATCTGACCGGATGGCAGGAGAATATTAAAAAGATAACCGATGCAGTCGGATATCATTTCAAGCCCACAGGACTCGATTTCGCCCATCCTTCAGCCCTGATCATTCTGAGCCCGGAAGGGAAAATCACCCGCTACCTGTTCGGAATCAATTTCTTACCCTTTGATCTGAAGATGGCCCTGATTGAGGCACAAAAAGGACAATCAAGGCCCACCATCAACAAAGTACTGGAATACTGCTTCACCTATAATGATACGAGCCACACCTATACACTTCAGATCACCAGAATAGTTGCCACAATAACCATTCTGATTGCGCTGATTGTTTTTGTGGTTTTGATTTTAAAGAGAAAAAAGAAAACAGCTAATCGAAAATCTGATGAGTAACAGCGAAACACATACCCAGCCAAGTTATCTGGATAATCAGGGAAAGTACAAAGGCTTAATGAGTTGGCTCACCTCAACCGACCATAAGCGGATTGCCTTGCTTTACCTGTATTCTATCGTCATCTTCTTTTTCATTGCAGCAATACTCGGGCTGCTGATGTCGATTGAGAAGATGAAGCCCGGGCAGGACATCATGAATGCCCAGATGTACAACGGGTTATTTACCGTGCATGGAATCATCATGGTTTTCATGATTGTGATACCTGGTCTGGCAGCGGTTTTCGGCAACTTTGCCCTGCCGCTTCTGATCGGAGCGCGCGACGTTGCTTTCCCGCGACTGAACCTTTTTTCATGGTACCTTTATGTTCTTGGTGCCATTCTGGCTGTACTTTCCCAGTTTTTACAAGGCGGACCTCCGGATACCGGCTGGACTTTTTATGCACCGTACAGCACGGAATCCTCAACCAATGTGATATTTGCACTGGTTGCCGCATTTGTTCTCGGATTCTCGAGTATTCTTACCGGTCTCAATTTCATAGTCACCATCCATCAGATGAGAGCTCCGGGCATGACCTGGTTCAAGATGCCGCTATTTCCCTGGGCGCTCTATTCAACCGCCTGGATTCAGGTATTGGCCACTCCGATTATTGGCATTACCCTGCTGATGGTGATCGCTGAACGACTATTCCATATCGGATTTTTCGACCCCGCCCTTGGAGGTGACCCGGTTCTGTATCAGCATCTTTTCTGGATCTATTCACATCCGGCTGTATATATCATGATTCTGCCGGCAATGGGTGTTGTGACTGAGATTTTCCCCACATTCAGTCAGAAACCCGTTTTCGGATATGGCGCTATAGCGATATCCAGCCTGCTGATTGCATTCGTCGGATATTTCGTCTGGGGCCACCATATGTTCACCTCCGGAATCAGCTACTGGTCGAAGTGGTTCTTCTCTTTCCTGTCGTTCATTGTTGCAGTACCGAGTGCAATCAAGGTTTTTAACTGGGTTAGCACGATGTATGGAGGGTCAATTGACATGAAACCACCTTTACTCTATGCCATTTCGTTTATATTCCTGTTCATGATCGGTGGATTTACCGGACTTTTCCTGGGTGCTTTGGCTACCAATGT
Source organism: uncultured Bacteroidota bacterium (assembly GCA_942493265.1). Lineage (GTDB taxonomy): Bacteria > Bacteroidota > Bacteroidia > Bacteroidales > UBA12481 > UBA12481. The sequence goes on along the minus strand of OW818688.1, from coordinate 2,288,799 downwards.
TCAGCTGCATGATACCACCTTTGTAGTGGCTCATTTCCATTACATTATATTCGGAGGGATGGGCTTTGCCTTTTTTGCGGGTATCCACTACTGGTACCCCAAAATGTTCGGTCGAATGTATAGCAACCGCTGGGCCTATATCGCATGGGGATTCACCTTTGTCGGATTCAACCTCCTCTATTTCCCGCAATTCATTATCGGTGTTCAGGGAATGCCGCGGCGCTATTTTGATTATCTGCCGCAATTCCAATGGGGTCATTTCCTGTCAGGCATTGGTGCATTCGTGCTGCTCACGGGGCTGATCCTGATGGTATGGAACCTGGTTTACCATAAGCGCCATGGCGCAATTGCTCCGGCAAATCCATGGAAAGGCGTTACCCTTGAGTGGCAGATCGCATCACCTCCTCCACTGGAGAATTTTGATGAAATTCCGGTTATCAAACATAACCCGTATTGGTTTGGTGACAAGGGTACTGAGTAGCGAAAATTTGATTTTGTTATTTGTGATTTGTAATTTATTTCCATTATGTCAGATTCTAAACATATTGCGCCTTCTGAGCACCACGATTACCTGGGGTCGAAAATGGGGATGTGGATATTTATATTCACGGAACTGTTTCTGTTTGGAGGGCTGTTCCTGGTTTATGCGGTTTTCAGATCGCAGTATTCAGCTGATTTCCATAAAGCTGCTGAAGAAACCAATACTTTTATCGGCACCCTTAACACAGTTGTGCTATTAATCAGCAGTATGACAGTTGCCATGTCAATCACCGCCATTCAAAGCAACCAAAAAGGCCGGGCAGTGAGGCTGCTCCTGCTGACATTGGTTTTGGCGCTGGTCTTCATGGTGAACAAGTATTTTGAGTGGGGTCACAAATTTGACCTGAAATTGTATCCCGGATCTCCGGTACTGACAAACCTGCCAAAAGGTGAACTCTTGTTTTTCGGACTCTATTTCATGATGACGGGGTTGCATGCCCTCCACGTTCTTGTGGGGATGATCCTGCTGATCCTGACCATTGTGAGAATTCAGAACGGCCGGATCAACTCCACCCATTTCTCCCTGCATGAGAACAGCGGCCTGTACTGGCACCTGGTCGACCTGATCTGGATTTTCCTCTTCCCGATGATGTACCTGATCACTTAAATTACTCATCCTTTACCGACAACCGATAACCGATAACCGATAACTCTCTACACATGTCAACCGAAAAACACCACATATCGACCTACACCTCACATGCAATTGTGCTCATTGTTTTGTTGACGCTGACCACATTGTCAGTGAGTATAGCCGAACTGCATCTGGGCGCTTTCTCAATAGCCGTTGCCTTATTGGTAGCCTCGGTCAAAGGCACCACTGTTCTCACCTGGTTTATGCATCTGAAATACGAAAACCTGTTCTTCAAGATTATGGTTGCAGGCGTTTTTGTGATGTATATTCTGGTGATTGTATTTCTCTTTTTCGATTATTTATTTCGCTAACAATAAGATAAAGCCATGTTTCAAGGTGCATCAAATTTAGCCGCCGGGGTTGATCGCGCGTTTATGCTGATTCTGGTCATATCGATCATTTTTACTGTCGGCATATTAGCCTTCATGATCTGGACCGTATTCAAATACAACAGAAAAAAGAATATTCCCGCAAAACAATTCACCGGCAGCGTGACACTTGAAGTCATCTGGACGGTTATCCCGCTGATCCTGGTTCTGGTAATTTTCGTTTACGGATGGAGGGGCTATGCCCCCATGCGTAAAGTACCTGCCGATGCGATGAAAGTTACCGTTATTGGCAGGATGTGGGAATACACATTTGATTATGGCGACGGAAAACTTTCCAAAGAACTGGTACTCCCTGTAAATAAGGCAGTCCGACTTGATCTGATTTCAGAAGATGTGAACCATGCACTGTTTATTCCTGCTTTCCGCGTTAAGGAAGATATTGTTCCCGGGTATAATAATTACCTCTGGTTTATTCCTGAACTCAAGGGCGAATTCGATATTCTCTGTACCGTTTATTGCGGGCTGGAACATTCGGGTATGAATACCAAAGTCCGCGTGGTGGACGAAAATGACTATAAACAGTGGATCGATACGCTGCCTGCCACCGGGCTGATTCCTGACCCGGAAGGACTGACCATCCTGAAAAATACGGGCTGTATTGCCTGTCATTCCCTGGATGGGTCCAAACTTGTAGGCCCTTCATTTAAAGGAGTGTATGGCAAGAAACATGCAGTTATTACGGATGGTTCGGAGGTTGACATGGAAGCAACTGATGCTTACCTGATTGCGGCCATCATTGATCCCAACAAGGATGTAGTAAAAGGGTACAATAAGGGACTTATGCAAGGATACCGCGACAAGCTTACCGACGCTCAGATTACCGTGATCATAGACTATCTGAAAACCCTGGCCGACAAATAATTCCGATGGGAATTGCGTCATCTGCAGCTAAACTGATCAAATACAAGTTATCCCTTGCTGTAACGCTATCTGCTGCAGCGGGATATTTTTTGTATGCCGGCAATACCGGTACCAATCTGCTTGTCATGATCGGCGGGGTGTTTTGTCTGGCGGGAGGATCAGTTGCACTTAATCAGGTTCAGGAGTGGAAGCGCGATGCATTGATGAACCGCACCTGCAGGAGGCCGATACCTTCAGGAAAAATCAGCCCGCGCGCAGCATTCATCGTATCGGTTTGTTTTAGCCTGACCGGCACTCTGCTGTTATGGTTTGCAGGATTGATTCCCATGCTGCTTGGACTTTTAACGCTTCTGCTCTATAACGGTATTTATACGCTGCTCAAGCCCATAAGCTCATTTGCCGTTTTGCCGGGCGGTCTGGTAGGGGCCATTCCACCCCTTATCGGGTGGACCACTGCCGGCGGGCCAATATTTCATCCCAACATTCTGTTTGTTGCCACCCTGATGTTTCTGTGGCAAATGCCGCATTTCTGGCTGCTCATCATTCGATATGGAAAAGAATATGAAGCTGCTGGATTTTCAACGCTGAAGAGGAACCTTGATGACAATCAGATCAAACGGCTGGTTTTCTGGTGGATGTTCATTTCACTGGTCTTCCTCCTTACGGCTCCATTGTTCGGAATCCATCTGCAAACCTGGCTGTTCATTTCAATCGCCGTATTAAACATAGTTTTTATCGGCTTTTTCTATCTCATGCTGTTCAGAACGGCCTCAGACAAGATGCTCCGACTGGTTTTCATCCTCACGAATGTATTCCTCACCATTATCCTTTTGGCTCTGATAGTGAGCTCTGTGGCGAGATAAAATAACCACGGAGACACTAAGACATAGAGAAACACGGAAAAAATTATCTGTGCTTCTCCATGCTCTCCGTGTCTCCGTGGTTATTCTCTCCCCCTCCTAAACCGTGAATTCGTTGCCGATTTTGCGGGCACGAACGGGTTTATCAAGGTCGATTCCAAGAGCCAATCCAATATCAACCAGCAGATTCCATCCAGCGGCTAGTTCCACATACGATGACATTTTTCCGCCATCCGGGATAATAACCGTTGGGAAGGAAGTCTGGCGCGATGAGATCGCAATCACCTTCATGCCAACGCCTTTAACCAGGCACTCCATGAATTTGGCCTCTTCGCTTTCATAAGGTTCAACGATAATCAACACCTCATTTTTATCCATAACCTCCTCTATGCCATGAACAGCATAGGTCCCTTCGAGAAAATCGGATTTTTTGCGGGTGATTTCGTTGGTTTTCAGGGTAAGTTCTTCCACCACGCCATTATTGCGACCGGCGAAATAAATCATGTCGGCCTGACTGGCAGCCTGAATAATATCGGGATCGATTTCGATAGTCAGCGCCTTTTCGATATGATCGGGCAGCTCATCGAATCCGCACAGGCATTTGCCCACCATCTGACGAATGACGGCATCATAGAACAGCCCCTGCTCGATAACTGATTTTGTGGCAGCTACCGCGTCTTCTTTCCCACAGTTCAGCACATGGGTATCATGCGCGAGGGTTGCCAGTTTAGTTCCGTGATTTGCCGTCAGGCCAAATAATGCATCGTGTTTCTCTTCCTGCAATTTCATGAAAAGGCGGATCACCTCTTTGGTCTGGCCTGAATTGGAGGCACCGAAAACCGCCAGGTCATTCAGTTTATACTCCATTGCCTGTGTTGATCCCTCGGTAAAAATTGAAAGAGGGGCACCCCATTTGAGGTTGTCATACATGGCTCTTTTAGCCGGAAAAATTCGGCTGCTTCCCTCGCCGGTCAGGAAGATTCCTTTTTTGGTCAGGGCCTTTTCGGCGAAAGCCTTTGCAACTGCCGGATCAAACTTTCGGGCCACTTCTGTGGTTTCCAGCATTTCGCGTACCAGAGCGAATTTCGAATACTTGGGGTTAATCAGATTCATAGCTTTTGGGGGTCTTATAGAAACCGGGTGCTGGTAAACCGGCAGCCGGCAACCGACAACTAATCTTTATATTTTACAAACTGTTTCAATTCATCCTGCAGAACGGTATCTCGCTGAAATCCACCACCCAGGTGCTGCCAGTACACTTCGGCATAATCCACTCCAACCATGGCGCCATAATCCTTGTTGCCCTGATAAACCACACCGAAGAAATCATCCATCTTATGCATTACCTTCATCAGATCCTTCTGAGATTCATGATGTTGCAACATCTCCTGTTTGGCTGCCATAACTGAGGTAACATCAACAAAAAAATGGGGTTTTGCGATGGGTGCGCCAATCGGATCGGTCAGGGTAAGCGGTGCCGTATGATAGAGCAATGGAGTAATATTTAATGGCTCCTCCTGAACCGGCACATTCGGCAAGGTAGCTACCATGGCGGCTGCCTCAACGATATTGCAGGTAGTGCGGTGATCGGTATGGTAATCCATCGGCAGATGCGTCATCACAATACCGGCTTTATATTTCCGGATTATCCGGGTAACGTCCAACCTTAATTCCACTGTATCAAACAGATATCCATCACGGCCACCTAAACAGATATACTCTGCATCAAGCACGGCAGCGGCTTTTCGGGCCTCCTCGCGACGAATGGCGATGGTTTTTACCTCGGTTGAGCCTATTCCGCCCATGCCGCCGGCAGTGAGGGTAACTATAACGATTTTGTAACCCTGATCTTTCAGGAGCTTGAGTGTTCCTGCGCACCAGGCCTCGGTATCATCCGGATGTGCATGAACTGAAACAACAACATTATTAAACTTTCGCATCATTTAAATTTTACAAATTCCGGCAAATCGCCAATAAGGGGCCTAATATAATCCAAAAAGGCGGGGCTCACAAAATTTCCCGCTTCATTAAAAAACTCACGTGGCATTGGTTTTGCCTTCACTGCGACCTCATGTAAGGCTATCTTGCCGAAGGTACTTTCGTACGGATCGTTCGACAGTCTTTCGATGGTCACCATGTGACCGGTTTCACCCTCCAGGGCCAACCTGACGGCATCCTGACCTGCAGCATAAGCTTCCAGCTGATCAAGTTCAACCGACCGGGCAAAGTCCGACATGATGAGTGATTCAGTGATCTGAAATTCACCCCTGAATCCGAACTCCTCAGAGATCATCCGGTGGAGGTTGAGTCCGACACTGGCGCCACCCATGGCGCCGAATTCGGTGTTATTGAATTTATCCTTTGTTTGTGAAGCACTTACAGGAGTTCCATCTGCATATTTGAGCCCTTCACCGCACACCACGGATACATATCCGTATTTCCGGTAAACGCCATCCACATCGGCTAAAAACTTATCCCGGTCAAAAGTAAACTCCGGACAGTAAATAAGGTGCGGGGCATCGTCCTCATGGATTTTTCCGGCAGCAGTTGCTGCACCCAGCCAGCCTGCATCACGGCCGATGGTTTGGTATACCACAAACTGATCCACTTTTTTCATATCCCGGGCAAGCACCCCTGCCTGCATAACATTGAGGATGTTGCTTCGTGCAGCAGAAGGAAATCCGGGGGTATGATCAGTACCAAACAGATCATTATCAACGGTTTTAGGAATGCCGATTCCGGTAAGTTCATAACCTTCCTGGCGGCAGTGTGCCTCCACGCGATTGATTGTATCCATGGTGTCGTTCCCGCCGATCAGAAAGAAATACCGGATATCATACTTCTTCAACACCTCCATGATACGTGGAAAATCCTCATCCTTAAGCTTATGCCGTGAAGAACCCAGTGCAGATCCGGGCGTATAGCGTAATCCCTTGATCAGATCCTTTGGCTGTTCAGTCAGATTGATGAGCCATTCGTTCATGAATCCCTCGATGCCGTATCGCATGCCATATAAAGTGCCAAACTTTTCCGACTTGCGGATCGCCTTGGCCACCCCGGCGAGGCTGCTGTTAATCACAGCGGTAGGTCCGCCTGATTGTCCAATTATGCAATTGCCTTTCATACAAATATTTATTACATTAAAACAAAGAATTAACCACAATAGGCACATAGGTCACATTAGAAAAACAAAAAAATCTATTGTGTTCTATTGTGCCTATTGTGGTTTACTCCTTTTACTTTTTATTATCGAATTGGAGGGTACCAAAGTATTCCGGCCGGTGATAATCCGGATTCTCGGTACCAACCGGATTCCAGGTGAGATAATGCGGCTGGCTTAGTTTATCTCCGCATTTATAAAAATTGGCCTTAAACACCTTACCCGACAGGGTTTTAATATCCTTACCGGCAAAAGCCTCAACCGGGATAGCCACGGTAAGTTCCCAATACTGATCGCCGGTTTTCTCATCAAAAGCTTCTGTGCCCATAGTTCCCAGCCGGCGGATCTTACTCACATATTCCGGGTCAACCACCTTGCTGTCGGCCCTTCCGGTGCCCTTCCCCAGCAAACAGGTACCGATCGGATTAAACTCAAAGTTATAGTAGATGCCGTCGGAATCGGGTGACACGAAGAACTCCACACAGGAATCCTCGCAGACCGATTGGTTAGACTTCTTCTTTTGAGCCATAACATATTGCTCATGAACATAATACTTGATATAGATTTCCTTTTCACCATAGCCGATATTAAACCTGACCTTAGGCTGATATTCATATCCCGGCCAGTTAACACGGTCGATGGCATATCCTTCGCCCAGCTGGTCGAGAGCCTTTGAGATTTCGGCCATGTCGGGCATCAGGGAGGAGAGGATGAGGTAGGGAACAAGGATGGTTTTCATGGGGAGTTAAGGTTTAATGGCTTTTACGGCGAGAGCGCTGGCGCCAAGAATGGCTGCATCGGCTTCGCTCAGGCATGAGAGCATAATTTTAAATGATTTCCGGTAATAGCCCATGATATTTTCATCCACATAACGGTTGAGCGGATCAAGCAGCAAATCGCCCGACTGGGCCAGCCCGCCGAACAGGAATATAGCTTCAGGACTGCAGAAAGCGGCTGCATTATTAATAGCCAAACCGAGCATTTCAGCAGTTTGTTCAAAGGCTGCAAGCGCGATCTGGTCGCCTTTATCGGCAGCATCGGCGATCATTCTGGAGGTAAGCTCGTCAAAAGGAACTTTCCGAAGCGGGCTTGGATCGCGTCGCTCGGCGAACAGCTCAAAAACGGTTTTCACAATGCCGGTAGCTGAAACATAAGTCTCCAGGCATCCTTCGCGACCGCATCCGCATTCGCGTCCGAATGGTTCCATGGTAAGATGGCCCATCTCCCCGGCAAACCCGGTTTTACCGTAAACCAGCTCTCCGTTTATGACAATTCCGCTGCCCAGGCCGGTTCCCAGAGTGAGAATGATAAAGTTTTTCATCCCTTTGGCACCGCCGTATATCATTTCCCCGAGTGCGGCAGCATTGGCATCGTTAGTCAGAACTACCGGCACCGGGAAGTTCTTCTTCATCATATCGCACAGTGGTACAATGCCTTTCCATGCCAGATTTGGCGCCTGCTCAATAGTTCCCTTAAGATAATTACCATTTGGCGCACCGATTCCGATAGCTGCGAGTTCCACTTCACCGGATTTTTCCAGCAAAGCCCGTATTTCTGTATCAAGTGCAGCAACAAATGCTGCGATCTTTGGAAAGCTGGTGGTTAATATCCGGCTATGGGCCAGAATTTTACCTTCAGCACTCACTACGCCGATCTTTGTGTTTGTGCCCCCGATATCGATTCCGATGGTGACTTGGTGTTTCATGGTGTTCTTTTTAAGTCCCCGGCCTGAAGGCCGGGGTTAGTGATAAAAGGTTAGAGGAGTTCGGGCCTTTCGGCGTGTACCTTGAGAATCAGCTCGCCAAAAAGGGTATTGGCCCATGCGAACCATTTGCGGGTATAATTTGTTGCATCATTTTTATGGAATGATTCGTGCATGAATCCGGTGCCGGCATGGGTGGCTTTCAATGTATTCAGGCAGTTTCTGATTTCCTCCGGATCTTTGGAAGTAAGCGCGCGCATGGTGATCCCGAGCGGCCATATCATATCAACCCCTGAATGGGGGCCTCCCTGCCCTTCTGCAGCATTGCCCCGGTAATAGTAAGGATTCGATGCGCTGAACAGGAATTTCCGGGTATTCCGGTACACTTCATCAGCCGGATCCAGTCCGGTGAGATACGGAATCGACAGCAGGCTAGGCACATTGGCATCATCCATATACAGGCTGTTGCCATAACCATCCACTTCGAAAGCAAACATTTTGCCGAAATCCATATGTTCGGCAACGGCATAGGTATTGACAGCCTTTTCAACCTCATCGGCCAGATCGCTGCATCCTTTGCCCATAAGGGTATTACCCTTGACTTTAAGAAGGATTTCAGACAACTGCCTTAAACTGGTTACTGCAAAAAGGTTGGACGGTATCAGGAAAGGATAAATGGTAGCATCATCCGAAGGCCGGAAAATCGAGCAGATCATGCCCACCGGCTGAATCGGGTTTCCATATCCGCCACCGGCAACTGTATCCGTTTGCCAACCGGTAACCCGCTGGAATTTATAGGGCCCGCGGGATTTCTTTCGCTGCTGATCGCGGAACGTCTGCAAAACCAAACCCATTGCATTCTGCCAATCGCTGTCGAAAACAGAAGCATCACCGGTAACTTTCCAATATTGATAGGCCAGCCGGATCGGGTAACAAAGCGAATCAACCTCCCATTTGCGTTCATGCAACTCCGGTTTCATATCGGTAAGATCGCCCTTCCAGGGGCTTTCTGCCGGACCGTTATTAAAAGCATTTGCATAAGGATCAATCAGGATGCACCTGGTTTGACGGTTAATCACCCCGGCAAGCAGTTTTTTCAATTTCTCATCTTTGGCGGCCAGCGGCAGGTATGGCCATACCTGGGCCGATGAATCACGCAGCCACATGGCATCGATATCTCCTGTAATGACAAATGTATCAGGCTTGCCGTCCTTTTCGGTATAGGTAACGGTTGTATCGAGGGTATTCGGAAAACAATTCTCAAAAAGCCATCCCATCTCAGGATCCTTTATGGATGCCTTGATTTCTTTAATGGTGGCCTCAACCGCTTCGGAAATAAACTTCCGGTCCTTACGCTGCGGCCTTTTTGACTCAAAGGCCGGTGTTGCAAAGGAATTTGCCAGGGAAGCCGTTCCTCCGGCCAGTATCACTCCGCCAGCCAGACTGGTGGATTTAAGAAAATTTCGTCGGTTTACCATAGTATAATAGTTTACCACGGAGACATGGAGATCATGGAGAAGCACAGAAAAGTTTTTTCCGTGCATCTTTGTGCCCTCTGTGTCTCCGTGGTTATTCTTAACATCTCTTTTATTTATCAGGGTTCTGAAGAAAATACCAGCCGAACCATACCCTTCAGATTAATCAGGTTCAGCATTATCGCGAGAATCATGGCTGCGATAATCATTGCCAGGAAGCTGATCCACCAGGTAATTTCGAGTTGGTGCGAACCAATCGCCAGTAGAACAACCCCGGTTAAATAAATGACCAGCCGCAATATCAGCCCGGGATTTAAACGGAACCTGAACTTAACGGCCACGATTATATATTGCGAAATACCCGCAAATACCTGCGTCACCAAACAGGATATAGCCGCGCCAAAGGCATGGTAACGGGGAATGAGAATCAGGTTCAGCACAATATTGATTAACACCGCAATGGCAGAAGTGATATTCAGCAATTTAAGATTGCCGTTTGCTGTGAGCAGGGTTCCATAAATTATGGTGCCGGCCATTCCCAGGAAGGCAAACATCAGGATACCAAAAAAGGCAGAGGACGCCTCAACATTCTGATTGTAAAGCAGATCCATGATCTCGGTACGATATACCTGTGAACCGATGGCGAGTGCAATCGTTGGAATAAAAAGCAGCAGTGACGACAGCATGGTCAATCCATGAACATCCTGTTTTTCCTTGATCATTTTACTGAACATCGGCAACAGAAGTACGGCAAACAGCAAGGCAAACTGATAGGTAGCATCGAACAGCCTGAATCCATTATAATATGTACCGGCTTCCGCGTCGCCGTATGGCCGGAGCATATTCTCCAGCATAATTACATCCACACGCGTATAAGCGACCATCAGCAAGGCCAGCAAAGCATAAGGCCAGGATTGCCTGATTACGACAATGAAAAATTTATGGTCGTACCGCAATTTCGGGAACTTCGATTTCCAGGCCACGATCAGGAAACTGATTACAGCGGTTAACAGGTAGGCCGCAGTTTGGGCATAAACAAACCATTCGATGCTAAAGGAAATTCCGCCGATTCTCCCCCAAATAAGGATCGCACAAAATCCTATCATCAGGGCACGGTCGAGGATTGATAACACAGAATTAGCAGTATGCATCTGCATACCAGCCACGTTCGATCGCAGGTATAACGTAAAAGAAACCAGCAGCTGACTCAGTACCAGAAAAAACAGCAGGTTCAGCTGCCGGCCGGTATAGCCCAGGGCCACGGCCAATCCGAATGCAAACAACCCATACAACAGAGCCAGTATCAGTTTCAGAATGACAATGCTGGAGAAATATTTTTCAAGAAGATGATGATTCTGGGAGATATTCCGGTTATTATAGCTCGTAAGACCCAGGTCGAAAAAAATACTCAGAATGAATGAAAAATTGAAAAGGGCGGAGTATAAACCGAATTCCACCGGAAACATGTTTTGAACATGTCTGTCAATACCGAATATCCATAACGGCTTGATCAGCAGATTCAAGAGAATAATCAGGACCAGATTAGTGACGAATTTTCTTTTCAAGATTCTTCTTCTTTATTTACTTTCCTGCGGATCCCAAATTTTATTGGTTTCAAATGTAGTAAATTTAGGTATTGAAAAAGTTGGGTAAATATCAGTATTAACCGTAACATCTTCATTATGATTCGATTATATCCATTCCTCCTCATCATTTTCGTAATCGGCTCCTGCCGGCAACCCGTTAAGCCGGAATTGAAGCCGGAAACTCGAAACACCATCAGCAGATCTGACCTTCAGGATAAAATAAAAGGCGGCTGGGCAGGACAGGTAATTGGCTGCACCTATGGCGGTCCCACCGAATTCAGTCACCCGGGAACCATGATTCAGGATTACCAGAAGATTCCGTGGGACACTACCCGAGTTGCCTGGTATTTCAAACATGCACCCGGATTATATGATGATATTTATATGGATCTGACCTTTATGGAAGTTATGGAAAAGGAGGGCATCGATGCGCCTGCTGCCAGTCATGCGCTGGCCTTTGCCCATGCGCCCTACCCGCTCTGGCATGCGAATCAGGCGGCACGCTATAATATATTAAACGGTATAATGCCCCCTGAATCGGGTACCTGGATGAATAACCCTCATGCCGAGGATATTGATTTTCAGATAGAAGCAGATTTTGCCGGATTAATGTCGCCCGGCATGCCCAACAGTGCATCTGAAATCTGCGACCGGATAGGCCACATCATGAACTATGGCGACGGATGGTACGGAGGAGTCTATATGGCAGCCATGTACAGTTTAGCTTTCATTAGTAAAGATGTTGAATTCGTGGTTATTGAAGGACTGAAATCCATTCCTGCGGAATCGCAATTTTATCAGTGCATACAGGATGTGATAGCTGCATACAAAAACAATGCTGAAGACTGGAAAGCTGCATGGTTTGCGGTTGAACGAAGCTGGGCATCAGATATCGGGTGTCCCGACGGAGTTTTTCGTCCCTTTAATATAGATGCCCGGGTAAACGCGGCATATGTGGCCATTGGCTTACTTTACGGAAAAGGGGATTTTGCAAAGACTCTAGATATTTCGACCCGGTGCGGGCAGGATTCCGACTGCAATCCGGCCAGTGCCGGCGGGATTTTAGGCACCATGCAAGGCTATTCCGGTATTCCCCTGATCTGGCGAAATGCATTGAAACCTGTCGAGAACATACCATTTTCCTATACCAGCCTTTCGCTCAGCAAAGTATATGAAACCGGCTATAAGCATGCAATGGAAATGATCATGCGCAACGGTGGTAAAGCAGAAGGGGATCTCATTCAACTCCCGGTTCAGACCGTTGTACCGGTAAAAATGGAGGTTAATTTTGCGGGAATCAAACCGGTAGCGCGTAAAAACCTGGGGATTGACCTGACAACAGAAACCGAAATCACCTTTGAGGGAACAGGATTCGTCCTGACCGGACGAACGGTCCGTACAGCATATGGCAATACCGATCCATTTGCAATCAGGCTGGAAATGAAACTCGACGAAAATCCGGCAGAGGAAATCAGTATGCCTGTGAGTGAACTCACCCGCCGGCTGGAGGTTGCCTGGAAATATAATCTCACACCTGGAATACATATCGTGCGTCTTAAGGTGTTGAATCCCAAAGCTGGTGAATCCATTCGCATCAATGACCTCATCACCTATTAAAAAATGCGGCTCATCCATTTCTGATAATCATTACCTTTGAAAGATGGTAATTGCGGTCAATTGCAGATTATTGCTCAAAAACAAGCTCGAGGGTATGGGGTGGTTCACCTATCAGACCCTCAGGAGGATTACACACGAACATCCGGAGCACCAATTCATTTTCATATTTGACCGGCCCTATGATCCTTCGTTTATCTTTTCAGATAATATTACTCCGGTTGTTGCAGGTCCGCCTACCCGGCATCCTTTGCTATGGTTCTTCTGGCTCGAATTTGTGATCCCCGGAATCCTCCGGAAATACAAAGCCGACGTTTTCTTCTCGCCGGATGGTTTTTTGTCGCTGAGGACCAAAGTAAAGTCCATTCCTGTTATCCATGACATCAGTTTTGCCCACCGGCCAAAGGATCTGCCCTTCAGTGTACGCACTTATTACAATTTCTTTTTCCCCAGGTTTGCTCGTAAAGCTTATCGCATCTGCACGGTATCATTGTATTCGCAGAAAGATATTATCAAAACCTACGGGGTAGCCCGGCCGATCATCCGGGTGGTATACAATGGGGTGAATGAAGCCTATAAGCCTTTAGTTGATAATGAGATACAACAAGTACGGTTGAAATACTCAGATGGCCTCCCCTATTTCCTGTATGTAGGATCGCTGCATCCGAGAAAGAATGTCGGTAATTTGCTGAAAGGATATGATCAACTTATAAAGCGGACGGGGTTAAACATTAAGATGGTGATTGTTGGGGAAAGGATGTGGGCAAAGTCGCAAGAACCTCCCCCTGCCCCCTCCTTAGGAAGGAAGGGGATAGGAGCATCAGTTGTGTATACGGGTAGACTGGAGCCGGAGGAATTATACCGGGTGATGGGAGGAGCGCTAGCCCTGACCTTTGTTCCGTGGTATGAAGGTTTCGGAATTCCGGTACTGGAAGCGATGGCGGCCGGTGTACCGGTGCTTACCTCCAATGTAACCTCTCTGCCGGAAGTTGGTGGTCATGCGGTTTTGTATGCCAGTCCAGGATCGGTTGACGAGATTTCTGCAGGCATGGAGCGTTTGGCCACAGATCCGGCTTTACGCAGTCAGCTTATTGCAGCGGGACTGGAGCGTCACAAGATGTTCAGCTGGGACAAAACAGCCAGAAAGGTTTGGTTATCGATTGACACGGTGCTGAAGGCAATACGCGATTATCCCGACCGGTAATTAATAATTTTCCTCGCGAAGCTGCATAAATGCTTTGGGGTGCAGGCAGGCGGGGCAGTTTTCAAGTGCTTTGGCTGATTCGTATACGTAACCACAATTCAAACACTTCCACCAAACTTTTCCGTCCTTGACAAATACTTTATCTTCTGAAATATTCTGCAATAATTTCAGATATCTGCGCTCATGTTCGGCTTCAACTTTGGCGATCATTTTATAAGCTACAGCTATCTCAGGAAATCCTTCTTCTTTGGCTACCTCGGCAAAATGAGGATACAGATCAGTCCATTCCTCATGCTCCCCTTCAGCAGCAGCTTTGAGGTTTTCCATTGTGGTTCCGATTATACCGGCCGGATAAGCGGCAGTTATTTCCAACATGCCACCTTCCAGAAATTTAAAAAAGCGCTTGGCATGTTCTTTCTCCTGCAGTGAAGTTTCCATAAAAATGGCGGCAATCTGCTCGTAGCCTTCCTTTTTTGCGACACTGGCAAAAAACTCATAGCGATTCCTTGCCTGTGATTCACCTGCAAATGATTTCAGCAGGTTTTGCTCGGTTTTCGTTCCTTTTAATGAATTTGACATTTTTATAATAATTTTAGGATTATATTTTAATAAATTCTGATTTTTCGCATCCGCAAAGCGGACAGATCCAATCATCCGGTAAATCTTTAAATTTAATTATTTCCTTTGATTCATCATAAATAAAACCACATACCGGACATCGGTAAGAATCATATTCAGAATCATTTTTTTCAGATACGATTTTTGATTTATCTATATACGTGGGAGCATTTTTTGGTGATGCACCCTTACGGACCTTGCGGTAATAATCATAGGTCATGGGTTCATTGGTTTCATCGAGAATTTCAGCCCGGATCAATTCCCCGATAAACATCAGATGAGTGCCCACATCGACTGTTTGTACAACCCTGAATTCCAGCGTTGCCAGGCTGTCATTCAGCACCACCGGCACTCCGGTTTCGCCGTACCGGACATTCATTCCGGCCATTTTGTCGATATCCCTGCCGCTTTGATAACCAAATCGACCAAACAGATCAGGAGAAGCATTAACACTTAAAACAGACACCGAAAATGCGCCCGATTGCTGAATCAATTCAGCCGTATAATTATTTTTATTGCAGCAGGCAGCGAATTTTGCCGGCTCCGCGGTTACCTGAAACACGGTATTGGATATAAACCCATTGCCGTGTTTTTTATCACCGGAACATACGATAAATAATCCGTAAGAAATTTTAAAAAGTGCTTCGAAATTAATACTGGCCATTTTATTGTTTTTTAATCTTACAGTTTCGTAAAGATAATCAAATCCGGTTTTAAATTCAAAATTTTATTCGATTAAAATATTATATTTATCTAAAAGCCCCAATACCCCGGGAATTGAAAATTTTGCTTTTTTAATTCGATTTAAATCCGGATCAATGGAAAAATTAAATGAGGTGGTAAAATCAGATTTTTCTAAAATTGAATTTTGGAAAATAGTGCCGGATAAATCACAATTATCAAATTTCGAACCCGTTAAATCAGTTTCAGTAAAATCGGTTTCCTGAAGATTGCAGTTCTTGAAATTAGTTTCGCGGAGCTTTAATTTATAGAATGAAGCCAGATTCAGCAGGCATCCTTCGAACTTTAGTGATAATAAAAAAGTATTACAATCATTAAAATGCACGCCTAATAATTTACAATTCAAAAATAATACGGTTTTAAGTGATGCGTTGAATATTTTAACCATTGTTAAATTACAATTATCAAATTTACACTCCGAAAAATTAATTTTCGACAAATCCGCATTTTGAAAAATACAATTTTCAAAAATGCATTTTTCATAATCAGCCATAACCAATTTTTCATCGGAAAAATTTATTCCCTTAAAATGTTTTTCTTCAATAATTGTATCGCTCATTTTATTCATATTAAAAAGTGTTTGCAATTTAAAAAAATCTGATCATTTTTGAATATGAAAGATTTTAAGCTTTTGCCATTTAAGGAGGCTCACAGGATTGAGGCGGGATGCGATGAAGCCGGGCGCGGATGTTTAGCCGGACCGGTATTTGCGGCTGCGGTAATTTTGCCTGAGGGGTTTTATCATCCGGCTTTGAATGATTCGAAACAATTGAGCTTAAAACAGCGGAATATCCTTCGTCCGATTATTGAAGAATCAGCTTTAGCCTGGGCGGTGGCACGTGTGGAGCCAGTTGAAATAGATGAAATCAATATACTGAATGCCAGCTTTCTGGCTATGCACAGGGCACTATCCGGATTAAAGCTCCAGCCGGAATTCCTTTTGATTGACGGACCGCGATTTAATCCTTACCCCGGCATTCCGCACAGCTGTGAGATCCGTGGCGACGGGCGTTTCATGAGCATCGCAGCGGCATCGGTATTGGCGAAAACCCATCGTGACGATTATATGCAATTGATCCATCAGGAATTCCCGGATTACCACTGGAACCAGAATAAAGGCTACCCCACCCTTTCCCATCGCGAAGCAATTCGGAAAATCGGACCCTGCCCCTACCACCGCAAAACCTTCCGCCTCCTCAACAACCAACTCCTCCTTTTCCCCTGACCAAAAAACCACTCCCCTTTAAATTTGCACTGCCCCCCATTAGCACATTAGCACATTGGCACATTATTTTATTAAATTCGCCTCCTTTTAGAATTTGCATCCTAAATTGATCGGTATTATCATGAAATTTTCATTAAAAACCGCGGCGAAACTGCTACTTCCAAAATACCAGAAACTCATACTTGAGTATAAGGTCGACATGAAGCCCCGGTACGGGCATGGATTGGCACAACATCCCGGGTTATTGCAGCTCATTGAAGAAGTATCCTATACCGACTTTTTGAATCAGATTTTGAAAAACAAGGAGGTCTTTTTCACTATCCGGCAGTCGGACAAGGAGACCAACGAAAACCAGCCGGCCTGGAACAATGGCTATTTGCCCGGATTGGATATCATGGCATTGTACACCCTTATCGGACATTTCAAACCCGCGCATTATATAGAGATCGGATCGGGGAATTCTACAAAAGTAGCCCGCAAGGCAGTAAAAGATAATCATCTGGAAACGCAGATCCTTTCGATCGATCCGTTCCCAAGAGCGAATATTGATCATCTTGCTGATGAGATCATCCGGAAACCGTTGGAGAGAATGAGTGATATCTCACTGATTTGTGAGCGGTTAGAAGCCAACGATATCCTGTTTATCGACAATTCGCATCGTTGTTTGCCGAATTCTGATGCCACCGTTTGCTTTCTTGAAATCCTGCCCTTACTAAAACCCGGAGTTATTGTGGAGTTCCACGACATCTATCTTCCGTGGGATTACCCTCAGTTCATGTGCGACCGTTTCTATTCAGAGCAATATATGCTCGCGGCATTTTTACTGGCCAATCCGAAGAAGTACAAACCGATTTTTCCAGCCTGGCATATCAGTCAGACGCCCGGGTTAACGGGTATTCTTTCGGAGATCTGGAATCATCCGAACCTGAATACTGTTGAAAAACATGGGGGTTCTTTCTGGATACAGATTGGGTGATAGAGTAAAATATTCGCTTGCAGGATTTATCTGTACAAGGAATAAGCTGAGCCGTCGGGAAAAAACGCAAAGGAAAAGAGGATATAATTGTCTATTTCAATATCTGAATGACAGGATTTTGACCTTCAGAAATTTCCGTAAGAAGCTTTTGGAACCTTAAACCGGCACCAGAATTCAGCAGGTGATATTTATTGAGATATCCGGCTTTCTTCAGATCCAGAATCCTTTTCGTGGTGATGAGCTGCGCCGGCTCCCCGGCATGTGTCAGGCAATCGAACCAGAATGCCGGTCCTCCGTCCACATTATTATCGATCACCATATTCCGATAATCGTCGAATGCAATCAGGGAAAAAGCGCTGCTGTTTTCAATATCATATAAAACGCGCTTGATCTGTGTTCCTTTCATGGCATTTATGAAAATCCATTTACCGGTATGGATCCATTGGGTATAGCGGGTATGATTTGTGGCATTCTTAGCGAACAGCTCCCCACTCCGGTAACTTTCCGCCGGAATCCTGTTACTGCCTAAACCGAATGAGAATCTGGGTTCCAAAAATCCGTTGGGGCTTATTCCATATATTGTATCATTATACAGCTGATCTACAACCAATTCATCCTTCATGCGCCGCACCGGGACCACAATACTGCTCCAGCTTTGTACAGACTCCGGAACTCTTGCAAAAGGCTTCCGGTTTCCGTCGGATATATCGATCCATGAAAACTGGCAATTGGCATTGGTAGAGGAAATCGGATAGGTATAGGAAGCCAGCAGCAAGTTACCCGGTCCGAATATTACCTGGCTCGCTCCGCCGGGAACAACAATTTCCCTGAACTGATCCGATCCGGTATCAAAAAGGACAACCTTTCCGCGGCCGGAATCAAAAATAGCCACCCAGCGCTCATTCCAGGAGAGTGACAGGCTATTGAGCGATCCGTATTCACCCGGTCCTTTCCCCAATCGGCCCAATCTCCTGACGATTTTGCCATCCCGCGTAAAAAGCAGTGCCTCACCCTTCCGGGTATCGGCCAGGGCGATGAATTTTTTTCCAATCTCAATAATATCAGTTCGTTCAATCAGGAAATCCGTACGTGTTTCCAGTTTTACATACTCAATATCCGAACAGATTTTTGACAAGAACCAGGATCTACCCTGATTGAAGGCGATGCTGATATCGAATGACTGAAAAGGACGGGATTGTGGAGGATTGCGGGCCGGCCAAGGTGAAACGAGTGACTGCGCTAACATCAGACTGAATATCAGAATAATTCGTTTTCCGGAAAACATCGGCCTTCTTCTGTTGATAATTAAAAATAGTCTAAAGTTGGCATCTTTTGTTAAAGTTGGCAACTTTAAAAAATGAAACTTATACTATCCCTTGCAACGGTGCTGCTGTTAGGCAGCTGTCAGCCCAGGACGGCTGAAACCCCGCTCACAGCCGGTGAAATCACGGAAGCCTGGACCTCGGGCAAAACCTTAAAGCTGTCGGACTTTGAAAAGCTCACTGCCCAGCCGCTCTTTGCTGAGCAGAAGGTTGTAGGCGACAAGGGCTATAACGTATTGATTGACATGGCACATGACTGTTCGTTTACCACCTTGTGGGATTTGCCCGAGCGCTTAAATAAATCAGGCTACCGGGCGATCGGCAGTCATGCAACGGTAAACACAGTACTTGATCCCAAAGGAACCAGCCGGGTGCGTGTATTATATGATACAGTAAACAAGATCTTCCCGTTTGCCTGGTGGCCGAATGCAAAATACGATGTGATCATCACGGAACAGTCGACCCCGATGGCTCAGGATTATACGGATATTGAAATTGCCGCGATGGTTGATTTCGTTCGGAAGGGCGGCGGTTTATTGATTCAGGGGAATGCAATCCGAAAGGGGGTTACTCCGGATGTCAATGAATGGACATTAAATAAGCTTACCGCCGCATTCGGGGGGAAGTTCACTGATCAGGATACCACGATTTCAGGCATCAGGTGGGCGAAGATGGAACTGGGCGAGGAGTGGATTCCTTTGGCCGGGACCGGTACAGATGCGAAAGACCTCCCCCTGGCCCCCTCCTTGGAAAGGAGGGGGATTGGGCTCCCGCAAAGTGTGCTGGCGATGAGGAAATTCGGTAAGGGCCGGGTGGTGATGTGCGGAAATTTGTCGGGCATCAGGAAAGGCGGAAAAGATACTGAGGAACGCAAGGCTTTGGCTGATTCCTTGTTAGCGGATATGATGACTGCACTGACCGAATTTCAGAAACCGGTAGGAGGAACGCTGTTCCTGCCCCAGACCATGGAAGGTGGGGGTGCGATTTACCCGGAGTTGGAGGATAATTTCAGCAATATCGTATTCTATTATGCGGCCAACCAGAAACCTGAATTGTTGAATACGGTAAAAAACGATGTACCCAAGGCTCAGGCGTTTATTCAGCAACGGCTGCCATCGACCCCGACAGCGGAGCCGATGTATCTGATACTGTGTGCCGGCGGCGGCGGCGGATGGGCCGTAAACATCTACAAACCAAAAGAAAACGGGATCATCAGTCTGGATGGCCACGGAATTCTCTCGATTTTCGGTCATGAACTGGCCCATACCATGTTCGGTCCGGCCAACGATGACGGTAAAATTGCCGGGATTGCCCCGATTCCCGATCGCGGTGAGGCACATGCCGGATGGTTTCAGGGGAAAGTAAATGCCTTATTCAAACCGGATCTGCTCGACAAGGCCAATCGGGAGTGCAACTCCATGTTTGCTTATGATCCGAAGGGGAATGCAATGGATTTGGCCATCTGCTATGAAAATGAGGCCATGCATCAGAATTGGGGATATGGCAAAGACTGGATTAAAACCTGGTATATCTGGCAAAAGATCGATGACCGCTTCGGGCCGACCTGGTATCCGAAATGGAAATGGGTTCAGCATACCCGGTGGAAAAACGATCCCGAACATCATCTCAGTTGGGATGAAATGATTGAAGACATGAGCATTGCGGTTGGAGAAGATTTATTTCCTTTCTTCATCAAGGCAGGAACCTCGCTAGACAAAAAGCGGCTCGAACAGATTGAATTTCAGGGTAAGATGATCAAATTAAAGGTTGCACCCATAGAATTAACCCCGGCTGGACCGGTGCGGATGGAAGAGATCAGGATGTAAGGTTACATCCATTTATTTTTGCTGATTACCACTACGCCGACAATGGCGAGCGCCAGTGCTGACACCACGATACCGGCGAAGGCAAACGGGCTCGTTTCCAAAAAGTTAGGAACGTTCATTCCGAAGAAGCTGGCTACGAGAGTCGGGATCATAAGGGTTATGGTGACTATAGTGAGTTTCTTCATCACAATGTTCAGGTTATTGGAGATGACCGAAGCGAAGGCATCCATCATACCGCTTAAAATGTCGCTGTAAACGTGTGTCATTTCAATAGCCTGCTTGATCTCAATGATCACATCCTCAACCAGTTCCTCATCCACCTCATTCTTTTTAAAATACTTGGAGTTACGCAGTTTAGCGATGAGGATTTCGTTCGACCGGAGGGAGGTATTAAAATAGACCAGGCATTTTTCCATGAGGAGGAGTTTGTGCAGTTCCTCATTTTTTGTTGATTTCTCGAGGGCTTGTTCGATCAGGTTGGTTTCGCCGTTAATTTGCTTAAGGAATTTCAGATAGGTAATTGTGGAGTAATCAATGATATGGAACAGAAACTCGATCTTGTTCTCATAATCAACCTGTTTCTTGATGTTTTTAGAGAACACTTCGGCCAGCACATCGTTGTGTTGTGAACCCACCACGATCAGGGCTTCATCAGAGAGCATTACGCCCAGGGGCATTGTAGCATATGGGAGACCATTATCCTTGTTGTAATAGGGAACCCTGTAAATCAGGTAAAGTTTCCCTTCGTCCACTTCCATTCGTGATCGTTCATCCACGTCCATGATATCGTTCAGGAAATCCTCATCGATTTTAAAGGTGTTTTTGAGGATATTGAGTTCTTCGTGCGTAGGAGACACGACGTTTATAACTGAACCTTTGATGTACGTTTGAAGGGGGAGCAGTCCGTTTCTAACGATTTGCCAATACGTAATCATATGTTGCCTCCGTTTTTAAGTCCGCCAGAGGCAATTGATCCGGCCTCGGGAGGACTAGTTACACCTGATAATATCCGCGTGATAGTCGTCCATATGCAATTTTAATGCGGTGCAAAGGTAGTATAATTTAATTTCAAAATTCCGCATTTCGGGTTAGGGAAATTTATTTCAGGGCAGAGGGCAGAAGGCAGACGGCAGAAATCAGTCATAAGTGCTCTCAATGGAATTCGCGGTAAGGAACGGGGTCCCGGCCTTCGCCGGGATGACACTTCTCCGAGGGAAGTAAAGAGCTCACTTAATTCTTAAAACCTCTTACTAATTTCTGCCTTCTGCCTTTTGCCTTTTGCCTTTTCGCCCAAAGTGCAAACAACAATTTTGTCCCCACCCTGCAGGCAGAGTGAAAGGTTCTGATTTTATTATTACCTTTGCGGGCTTATTTATTGAAAAGGAAACATGTACGAAATCAGGAATATAGCGATCATTGCTCACGTTGACCACGGTAAAACTACCCTGGTAGATCGCATTTTACATCAGGTTAAACTGTTCCGGGACAACCAGGAAGTTGGAGAATTGATCCTTGACAGCAATGATCTGGAGAAAGAACGTGGGATCACCATCCTCGCAAAAAACGTATCGGTACGATATAAAGGGGTAAAAATTAATATCATCGACACTCCGGGCCATGCCGACTTCGGCGGCGAGGTTGAGCGGGTGTTGAACATGGCCGACGGAGTACTTCTTCTGGTGGATGCCTTTGAAGGTCCGATGCCGCAAACACGCTTCGTATTACAGAAAGCACTGCATCTCAACCTGAAACCGATCGTAGTGATCAATAAGGTTGACAAGCCGAACTGCAAGCCAGACGAGGTTCACGAGCAGGTTTTCGAGCTCATGATGCATCTGGAAGCCAATAATGAACAGCTCGATTTTCCGGTTGTATATGGTTCATCCAAAGAAGGTTGGATGGGACCGGACTGGAATCATCCGACTGAAGATGTAACCTATCTGCTCGATACGATATTGGAACACATACCGGCATCGCCATTTGTGGAAGGGACTCCTCAGATGATGATCACCTCACTGGATTATTCCTCCTATGTTGGACGTATTGCGGTAGGTCGGCTGCTTCGCGGGACCATGCAAACCGGCATGTGGGTTTCGCTGGTAAAACAGCACGGTTTGGTTCAGAAGGAGCAGATCAAGGAGCTCTATTTATTCGAGGGATTGGGTAAAGAGAAAATTAAAACCCCGGTAAGATCAGGGGAAATCATAGCAATCATGGGACTTGAAGGATTTGAGATCGGCGATACGGTTGCCGATGCTGAAAATCCGGAAGCGCTGGTTCCGATCAAGGTGGACGAGCCTACGATGAGTATGCTTTTCACCATCAACAACAGTCCTTTCTTCGGACAGGACGGAAAATTTGTAACCTCACGCCATCTTCGGGAGAGGTTATTCCGTGAGATTGAGAAAAACCTTGCCTTACGGGTTGAGGAAACTGAATCACCGGATATGCTGAACGTTTACGGAAGGGGAATTCTTCACCTGTCGATTCTGGTTGAGACCATGCGTCGCGAGGGATACGAATTCCAGATGGGCCAGCCGAAAGTATTACTGAAGGAGATTGATGGGGTAATAAACGAACCTATTGAAAATCTGGTTGTAAACGTACCTGAACAATTCCAGGGCAAGATCATTGAGGCAGTAACCGCGCGAAAAGGGGAGCTACTGAATATCGAGTTCAAAGGGGATCAGAACAGTTTAACATTCCGGATCCCTTCGAGGGGACTGATGGGATTATCCAACCAGATACTGACCCTGACGGAAGGATCGGCAATTTTCGCCCATCGTTTTGACAGCTTCCAGCCCTGGAGAGGTGAAATCAGCAATAAGCGAAACGGTGCGCTGATCGCACTGGAGACCGGCCCGGCCATTGCCTATGCCATCGACAAGCTGCAGGATCGCGGAACATTCTTCATCTATCCTGGTGAAAATGTTTATCAGGGACAGGTCATCGGTGAACACATCAGGCCAACCGACCTGGTCATCAACCTGGCTAAGACCAAGAAACTCACCAACATGCGTGCATCCGGAACTGACGATAAAGTATCGGTTCCACCACCACGGAGGTACTCGCTTGAGCAGTATATGGAATATATCGGACCTGATGAATATCTGGAGGTTACACCTAAGAATATCAGGTTAAGGAAGATCAATTTAAGGGTTAAGGTGTAAGGCGGAAGAAGCGTGAGGCGGAAGAAACGTGAAACGAAAGAACAAAAAACCCGGCCAATATTGACCGGGTTTTTTGCTTGCATTCGTTGTCAGGAACGGGGTCCCGACTTGCGTCGGGATGACACTTCTCCGAGGGAGGTTCAGTGGTTGATGACACTTCTCCGAGGGAGGTTCAGTGGTTGATGACACTTCTCCGAGGGAAGTTCAGTGCTGTCACTTGTCACTCGTCATTCGTCACTCGTCATTTGTCACTTGTCACTAAAACACCACCATCTGCTTTGTCTCCTTAAACTGCCCTGCCTTCAGCGTGTAGAAGTAGATTCCGGCATCGAGTCCGGCGGCGTCGAGAGTAATTGAGTGTTTGCCGGCAGGACGGTAGCCTTCTGCGCGGTCAATGACTTTACGACCGGTCATATCCATCACTTCGACGGTAACATCTGAGCCATTGGCCAGCTCAAAGGAAATCTCTGTGGAGGTATTAAACGGGTTCGGGTAGTTTTGTCCGAGTGAGCTGTTTAATCCGGTGAGGTTGGTGCCATCGATCAGGTTACCATGATCGTTAAGGTTAAGCCGGCACATCAGGTTTTTGCGGACAAAAGAGCCCAAACCGTATTCAACATTCCCGTCATAAATCCCGATAGCGGTAGGTCCCACCTGCTTCAGTGAACGGTCGGTACCTATTTTCAATGATTTTCCGCGGCGCACCATGTAATCTTCATGCAGATCCCATTGGGAGATACCGGCATAGATCAGGTCGCCTGCCTTAAGGAATTCAGTTTCGCCATCCTTATCGAAAGGCATGGTTATCCAGGTATTGAACTGGCTTGAATCCAAGGTTACCATTTCGGAAGTCAGCATTTTGTATGGGGTTTCATCTGCTTCACCAATTGGCACTTTCCAAATCTGGAACTGATATTCGATTTTTCCGTCGGCGAGTCCGCCCATGATGTATGTTGAAAGGGAGCTGATTTCACAATCGGCATAGATTGGAAAAACAGAGCCGGTAAAATAATCGTTGATCGATGTGATTTCGATACCCCCGTAACGTTCCAGGAGATAGGCCCAGCCGAGATCAGCAGAATCATCCGAGCGTGAATAAATGCTGTCGTTCACATGAAAATAAAATTCAGCCTTATTGTTTTCAGGCGTATTATCGGCAACGCTTTGTTTGTATTCGTATGACACCTTATAGTGGCCATAATCCACAGGAGTGAATTTATCTGTGATCATTGCCGTATCCAGCTCGAAAGTAGGCATATAGGAGACCGGTGCGGCTTGTTTCTGCCAGATAACCTCATTGTTCTTGGTGATTTTCAGATCGAGGTAAACATCTTCCTGATCATTTTCGCCAAAGTTGAGTGCACTTGCCTGAAAGTTATAAAATCCGCCGATTCCGTTTAATTGCGACTTGGGAATAACGACAAATGGAGTCATCGGATCTTCAGGATTCTCATTATCCCATTCGGCGGTGAAAGTCTTGAGGCGCAAATCATCATCATAAGCCTCGGCCAGACTAAAATCGTCGAGCACCCAGAAGTAGAGGGTAGTTTCGCCCCAGTGGAGACGGATAATGACATCCGGCATACCGGCGGCCACATCAGAAATATTAGCCTCATAAATAGCCGGAACGCCAGGAGCGAGCTCATTCGGACGATCTTTATGCTGGACTCCAAAACCGACATTATAATTGGCCCAGTGGGCGCCATTATCGGCTGAAACCTGCAATTCCTGGAGGCCTGGTCCGCCGTTCATAAAATGGGTTTCATACCGGACCACAACCGTACCATGCTGACTACAATTGAAATGCGGAAACTGGATTGAATTATTGACTGTTGTTCTGGGATCATTGTTGGCATTATACTTCGAGAGGAAATTCACCAGATATCCGTTGTTAGCGGAAGTTGACATGAAAGGAGGTTCGCTGACCAAAACGTCATTGAGGCTGTCGGCAGCCATCCATCCGAAATTAAAACCGATATCGTCGGGATCGAGGAGCTGGTAACCTGCCGGCATGGTCCATCCTTTGGGATCGGCGGGATTTCCCCAGTTAAAATCCTCATAGAAGAACACTTTCCCATCGCCTTTAAGGGCGGGATTTGCCGACTTCTGCTGGGCTTGGAGGCCAAGCAGGCAAGTGGCTGAAATCAGCATCAGAACAAGGGTAAATTTTTTCATAATTCAAAAGATTTAGATCCAAAGATAGAAAAAATGGAACATGAGGAGGAGAGTAAAGAATGTTAAGGAGGTGAGGAGGTGAGGAGGTGAGGAGGTGAGGGTGTTGCAGGGTGTTGCAGGGTGTTGCAGGGTGCACGATCTTGTAGGGGCGATCTGCGATCGCCCTTCTGCGATCGCCCGTGAGAAAGGTAAAGAACGTTAAGAATGTAAAGAACGTTAAGAGTGTAAAGAATGGTAAGAATGGTAAGTATGGTAAGAAAGCGAGGTAAGCTTAGGGAAAGTGAATACATCTGAAAAGTTCTATCTTTCTGATTTTCTGCATCTTGCAAAATTTACCCACTAAATGTGATTGCCTGGCCCGGGGTACCATTTCAGTGGATCAGGGATAGATGCAAAGGGTGTTTTTCGTCAAAAAGGGGTAAAAGTGAAAATTATTGAATTTTTTCAATTTCGATCTAGTGGGTGGTCAGATAATATAACGCGCGAGCAAACGATTGATTTTGTTTAATCATTTTGTTAAACAGGGTAGTTAAAAAAACATCCTACTTCAACTCTCGCGTATAGAGCGAAACACAGCTATTTTGGATCAGTGGTTTCCGGTAAAGATGCGTACAAAAAAAAGACAGTTTTCTGCTTTTTGTAATTTTTCCATTTTTACAACAAATCCTGAATAACTTCTAACAATTTTAGTTGCAAAATACCACTGGTTCAAATTGTGAAGGGGGTTAGAACCTGAGAATGGAGGTTATCAACAACCTGATTCGGGATCGACGAAAATTCCATTTTTAACACAGCTCATTGTTAATAACTTAGCCCGATATTTTTTAAAAGAAAAGAAACGATTCTACCACTCGGATCTCGCTGATAATCTGCATCATTTGGTCAAACAATACCTCATTCGGGACTAATATTATGTGTTTGGTCAAAAAAAGTTCAAAAAAGCCTTCTTTTCAATCAAAATACGGGTTACCTTTATACCAGGTGACGGATTAACTGTATGTTATCAACAATCGTCGGCGGAAATTGTTAGAATAATTACGGTGTTAAAGGTGTTCCCAGAAAGGGTTTCAACCCTCTTACAGGCCTTCAGGCTTATCGTGCTAATTGGAATATTAGCAGGGGTCGGCTTTTTGTGCCCTGGGGGAGCGACAGCCAACAACTCCGTTCCAACCGAATTCAAAACAAAATCCTCCTTATCAGAAACCCTCGGGTCCGAATTTTCCAAAAACAACCCCTTGACATTAAACGCAACACACGTCGATGTATTGTGCTTTGGGGGAGCGACAGGGTCGATTGATCTAACCATTACCGGAGAAGTACTTCCAATGACGATCTCATGGACAGGACCATCCGGATTCAATGCCACTAGCGAAGATATTTCCGGGTTAATTGCCGGAGATTATACCGTGACTGTAACGGATGCAAGTGGCCCACAGACCCTGTTGGTTTCCATTACCCAGCCGACAGCAGCACTGACTGCCTCTATCACCTCACAGACCGATGTCCTCTGTTTTGGCAATGCAACCGGTTCGGTTACAGTGGCCGGGGCGAATGGAACCGGTCCCTATCAATACAGTCTGAACGGAGGAGCCTATCAAGCCTCCGGAACATTCTCCGCTCTTGCCGCGGGATCGTATACCGTTACAGTCAGAGACGCTAATCTCTGTACCGTCAACCAGGCCGTCACCATTACCCAGCCGACAGCAGCACTGACTGCCTCCATCACCTCACAGACCGATGTCCTCTGTTTTGGCAATGCAACCGGTTCGGTTACAGTGGCCGGGGCGAATGGAACCGGTCCCTATCAATACAGTCTGAACGGAGGAGCCTATCAAGCCTCCGGAACATTCTCCGCTCTTGCCGCGGGATCGTATACCGTTACAGTCAGAGACGCTAATCTCTGTACCGTCAACCAGGCCGTCACCATTACCCAGCCGACAGCAGCACTGACTGCCTCCATCACCTCACAGACCGATGTCCTCTGTTTTGGCAATGCAACCGGTTCGGTTACAGTGGCCGGGGCGAATGGAACCGGTCCCTATCAATACAGTCTGAACGGAGGAGCCTATCAAGCCTCCGGAACATTCTCCGCTCTTGCCGCGGGATCGTATACCGTTACAGTCAGAGATGCTAACCTCTGTACCGTCAACCAGGCCGTCACCATTACCCAGCCGACAGCAGCACTGACTGCCTCCATCACCTCACAGACCGATGTCCTCTGTTTTGGCAATGCAACCGGTTCGGTTACAGTGGCCGGGGCGAATGGAACCGGTCCCTATCAATACAGTCTGAACGGAGGAGCCTATCAAGCCTCCGGAACATTCTCCGCTCTTGCCGCGGGATCGTATACCGTTACAGTCAGAGATGCTAACCTCTGTACCATCAACCAGGCCGTCACCATTACCCAGCCGACAGCAGCACTGACTGCCTCCATCACCTCACAGACCGATGTCCTCTGTTTTGGCAATGCAACCGGTTCGGTTACAGTGGCCGGGGCGAATGGAACCGGTCCCTATCAATACAGTCTGAACGGAGGAGCCTATCAAGCCTCCGGAACATTCTCCGCTCTTGTCGCGGGATCGTATACCGTTACAGTCAGAGATGCTAACCTCTGTACTGTCAACCAGGCCGTCACCATTACCCAGCCGACAGCAGCACTGACTGCCTCCATCACCTCACAGACCGATGTCCTCTGTTTTGGCAATGCAACCGGTTCGGTTACAGTGGCCGGGGCGAATGGAACCGGTCCCTATCAATACAGTCTGAACGGAGGAGCCTATCAAGCTTCCGGAACATTCTCCGCTCTTGTCGCGGGATCTTACACTGTTACAGTCAGAGACGCTAACCTCTGTACCGTCAATCAGGCCGTCACCATTACCCAGCCGACAGCAGCACTGACTGCCTCCATCACCTCACAGACCGATGTCCTCTGTTTTGGCAATGCAACCGGTTCGGTTACCGTGGCCGGGGCGAATGGAACCGGTCCCTATCAATACAGTCTGAACGGAGGAGCCTATCAAGCCTCCGGAACATTCTCCGCTCTTGCCGCGGGATCGTATACCGTTACAGTCAGAGACGCTAACCTCTGTACCGTCAACCAGGCCGTCACCATTACCCAGCCGACAGCAGCACTGACTGCCTCCATCACCTCACAGACCGATGTCCTCTGTTTTGGCAATGCAACCGGTTCGGTTACAGTGGCCGGGGCGAATGGAACCGGTCCCTATCAATACAGTCTGAACGGAGGAGCCTATCAAGCCTCCGGAACATTCTCCGCTCTTGCCGCGGGATCGTATACCGTTACAGTCAGAGATGCTAACCTCTGTACCGTCAATCAGGCCGTCACCATCAATCAGCCGGTTGCCGCGCTGGTTGCTTCAGAAAGCCATACAATAATTGCCTGTAGCGGCGGCACTTCAACCGTATCCTTAACGGCCTCCGGTGGAACAGCTCCCTATTCTGGTATCGGAACCTTTACCCAATCCGTTGGATCAGTTACATATACCGTAACCGACAACAACGGATGCACATCTTCGGTGACCATTATCCTGACCGAACCTTCCGTTCTAACCGTCACAGGAATCAGTTCCAATAGTCCGGTTTGTGAAGGGGGTGCCCTGAATTTAACGCTGACCGTTTCCGGTGGAACAGGTCCCAATACATTCGCCTGGACCGGTCCGAACGGATTTACCTCAACCGATCAAAATCCCTCAATCGCCGGTGTGACCACCTCTGCATCCGGCGCCTACACCGTTATTGTTACCGATGCCAACGGATGTACGGTCAGTGCCAATACCAGTGCCACCGTAAATCCGAACCCTGTAATTACTGCATCAATTGATTACCAGGCAATTTGCCCCGGGCAAGCCATTACGCCCATCAACCTGACCAGTACGATCGGGGGCACTACCTATACCTGGATGAGGGACAATACCGGAGTGCTGACAGGCATGCCTGCAAGCGGGACAGGAAACTCCATCACCGGAACCCTGACCAGTTCAGATCCGCAATTATCAGAAATAACAACCTTTACGATAACCGGAACCACGCCAGATGGTTGTGCCACAACGATAACCGTTGCGGTGGAAGTTTATGACAATACTGATCCGATCATAACCTGCCCGGTTAATATCACAGTAAATGCGGATGCCAACCAATGCACCGCCAGCGGGGTTGCCCTGGGTACACCCATCGTGACAGACCAATGCGATGTGACAGTTACAAATAATGCCCTCGCGGTGTATCCTATCGGAGTAACCAACATTACCTGGACCGCATTAGATGCGGCCGGGAATAATGCCTCCTGTACACAGACAGTAACGGTTATTGACAACCAGCTGCCAACCATAAGCTGTCCGGCTGACCTCAATGTTTCGACCAATTCAGGATGTACCGCAATCAACGTAATTCTCGGCACCCCTACGGTCAACGACAATTGCGGTGTCCCCGCCGTAAGCAACAATGCTCCGGTCAGTTATCCATTAGGCGTAACTACTGTCACCTGGATCGTTACTGACGGATCAGGGAATGCAGCCACCTGTGACCAAACGGTAACGGTTACTGACGATACCCCGCCGACCATCACCTGTCCGGCAAACGTCACCGTTTCAACTGACTTACTCTGTTTTGCCACCGGAGTAAATCTGGGAACCCCTATGGGCAGCGACAATTGCGGCGTCCCCACTTTTTCCAACGATGCCCCGGCTCAATTTCCGCTCGGCGTTACCACGGTCACCTGGACCGCCACTGATGCCAGTGGCAACAGCTCGAATTGCATCCAGATTGTTACCGTCACAGACTCCGAAAATCCGACTATTTCCTGCCCTTCTGATGTACTGGTATCCGCCGATGCCAATCTTTGCAGTGCCAGCGGGGTTAGTTTGGGTACCCCGAATACCGGCGACAATTGCGGTGTGGCCAGCGTCCTCAGCGATGCACCCGCCACCTTTCCTGTTGGAACCACGGTGGTGACATGGACGGTCACTGACAATAGTGGTAACAAGGCCACATGCATGCAGAATGTTGTGGTCGAAGACAACCAGAACCCCACTATCAGCTGTCCGCCCATAATCAATAAAAATGCCGATGCCGGATTATGTACCGCATCAGCTGTCGGACTTGGAATACCATTAACAAATGACAATTGCGGGGTTCTTGATGTCACCAATGATGCACCAGCAATCTTTCCGGTTGGAAGCACAACGGTAACTTACATCGTAAGGGATATCCACGGAAATACCGCTCAGTGCAATCAGCTTGTTGTGGTCACGGACAATGAAAACCCAACCATTTTTTGTCCTGCCGATATTACCGTCAGTGCGGATGCGAATTCCTGTGATGCCACCGGGGTGTCTCTGGGAGCGCCAACCGTAGGCGACAACTGCGGTGTGGCCACCACCAACAATGATGCCCCGGTCACCTTCCCGCTTGGCGTCACCACTGTTACCTGGACTGTCACCGATATTAATGGCAGAACAGCAACTTGCGAGCAGGATGTCACCATAGTGGACAATGAACCCCCGACCATTTCTTGTCAGGCAGGCATTGTAGTCAGTGCTGATGCCAACGCCTGTGAAGCGACCGGTGTTACACTCGGTGCACCAGTCACTGATGACAATTGTGGTGTGGCAACCGTAACCAGCGATGCACCCGGTGCTTTTCCGTTAGGAACAACCACGGTAACCTGGACTGTTATAGACAACGGCGGACTTTCGGCAACTTGCATTCAAACGGTCACAGTAATTGATGACACACCACCGGTACCGGACCTGGATCCATTGCCAGATGTCCATGGCGATGTTTGCGGAGTAACCAACGTTAATCCACCTGTGGCCACCGATAACTGCGGAACCATAACGGCAACAACATCAGATCCGACATCTTTCACTCTTATCGGCACCTACACGATCAACTGGCTCTATACAGATGCCAATGGGAACACCTTAACCCAGATTCAGAATGTCATCATTACTAACAATGGTGATCCCATACCCAACATCGCCAATCTGCCAACCATCCGGGAACAATGCAGTGCAACCGTTTCGGTCATTCCCGGAGCTTTAAGCAGCTGTCTCATTCCCATTGTGGGAACAACGTCAGATCCACTGACTTATAACAGCCAAGGAAACTATGTGATCACCTGGACCTATGATGACGGGCTGGGCAGATCAAATACACAGACACAATCGGTGATTATTGAAGATACGATTGACCCGGTCATTACCTGTCCAACTGACATAACCCAGCCAGCTGACTCAGGTTCGTGCAATGCCACGGTTACCATTCCGATAGCATCATGCAACGACAATTGTGGCTGTGCGGGCATTACGAACGATTACACTGCGGGAGGTGCCGATGCCAGCGGCACTTATCCGCTGGGATCCACCATTGTCACTTTTATCGCCACAGATAACGTAGGAAATACATCAACCTGTTCGATTACGGTCACTGTAACGGACAATGAAATTCCGGCAATCACCTGTCCTTCTGATATTTCAGTATCTTCAGATCCGGTCAATTGCAATGCATTCGTGGCGGTACCTTTGGCAACCTTTACCGACAATTGTGCAGGAGGTTCGATAACCAACAGCTTTAACGGTGGCGGTGCAAATGCCAGCGGCACCTATCCGGTTGGAACCACGACGGTCACTTTTACTGCGACTGATGCAGCTGGTAACAAATCCACCTGTGAAGTTAACATTACGGTTGTGGACAACACCCCACCAACTGCAGATCCCCTTTCCGACCTGGGGCCATACCAGTGCTATTCGGCAATCCCTGCTCCGGACATCAACTACCTGACCAATGTTTCGGGCAATTGCGGTCCGGTGACGGTTACTCATCTCTCCACTGGTCCCAACCCGGGTTGTTCAGGAACAGTAGTCCGGATTTACCGGCTCACAGCTTTCAATGGAATGACAGCTGACATTCCACAAAACATTATCATACTCGACAATACGGCTCCGACTGCCAATGCACTTCCTCAACTAGGACCTTATAGCTGTTATGCCAATATTCCGGCAGCCGACATCAATGTTGTAACCGGCGAAACCGACAATTGCGGGGGCGTCGTCACGGTAACCTATTTGGGAACCGATCCGGATCCGGGGTGCACGGGAACCCTGGCCCGAAGGTATCAAATAGCAGATGGCTGTGGCAATTCAGCAATACTCACTCAGCAGATTGTGATAAATGATCAGACAGGTCCAGTATTATCCGGAATCCCGCTAAATGCACTTGTTGCTTGCAGCGCTGTTCCGCCCCCCCCGGCGACAGTCACTGCTACTGACGATTGCGATTCATCTCCAACTATCATATTTACTGAGACCAGCACAAAAACCAATTTCGGTCTTTGTACTGACTTCGCCTATACCCTTACCAGAACATGGACAGCATCAGACGATTGCGGGCATTCCACATCTGGGAGCCAGACCATAACTGTCGTGGACAATGTTGCGCCAACCATCACGGTACCGGCGAACAGCACCTATGAATGCAGTCAGAACCTCGACCCCAGCGTCATTGGATATCCAATTTTATCAGATTTATGCGATCCTAATCCAACCATGAGCTATGTTGACACACCGATCAGCATCGGATGTGCGAATGAACTGTCGATTACCCGAAAGTGGACAGCGATTGATGCATGCGGAAACACCAGGACTGCAGATCAATACATTTCGGTGGTGGACAATACTCCTCCAACTTTTGTCAATTTCCCGGCAAATATCAACGTCAGTTGTCCGGATGACATTCCTGAAATATTGAGCTCCATTTCTGCCACTGACAATTGCGGTACTGCTACCGTAACGCTGCTTAGCGAATCCTACCAAGGGTTAGAGAACAAACCCGGATTCTGTCCTACGGGGGTTATCCGTATATACAGAGCCATGGATGGATGCGGTAATCATTTCGATCAAACCCAGATCATCACAGTGGCCGGGGAATGTGGGTGTTCCATCTGTCAATCATCAGTTCCGCATGAATTGGTGGATTTAAGAAATAATCCGGACAGCATTTGGATTTCAGAAGAATTTAAACGAGGCGGGCTTTGTTGCGATGCGCTTGGGAACAGTGAATGTGCTTCTTTCACCATTTATCTTCACCCAAATGTAGTGAGCATAATTGTCCAGGATGTAAAAGCTCCTTCCTATGGCAGCGAATATTATCAGATTGATTGCAGTACTGCAGCGACTTTCGGAACAGAAATCTGTATCTACGGCGGTGGAGTACACGTAATCACGATATGCAAACCGGGTAAGGAAAAGCAACAAATAAGCATTACGCAGATGTCGGGGATCATGAGTCCGGCTGAAATCGATTCGCGGGTAGACTGCCAACAAGATGCGGTTATCACCGGTAACGTAGATGAAAGTTCTGTCACCTGGAGGGATATAACCGGAGGCGGCCTTTACAATCGTTATCTAGAATGTTTATCCGGCTGTTTAACGAACCACTTCACACCAGACTCACTTGCCCCCTCGATTGTTCAATACGAAGTCTGCGGTTCAATTGCCGGAAGTATTTGTTTGGACGGAGCAGCTATTTGCGATACGGTCACATTCCGGGTATTTCCCGCAATCGGCCTGGCGGTCGACGGTGATCCGGATTTCTGTGTTGACGATCCCCATATGCTAACTCTAACTCCAACGCCTTTGGGAACCTATACGATTCGGTTATACGATGGCCCCGGAGGAACGGGAAATCTGATCTCCACTACGGTTGGTCCATCCCTGACTTTTTGGCCAACCACATCAGGAACCTATTCGGTATATGTAACCGAAAACTATACCGGGTTAGAATGTAATGAGCGATACATAGATTTTGAGGTCAACGCTTACCCGCTGCCTGTGTTTGACCTTGGGCCCGACATATCCCTGTGTTATGGGGACACGATTTCATCCGCATGGATTGATCCGCCACAATCTTCTCATGCCCACCTTGTTGACCTTCCTGACGAATATACTTATAACTGGCTGAATACCAACGGAGTTGTTGTAGGTAACGATCCCTCCGTTTTTATCATTTCGCCACCCATTGGCAGTAACACCTACACGGTAATTGCCACCAGTCAGTACGGATGTACCACGGAGCAGGAGTTAACCGTTACCGTTAGTGACTGTCTGGATTGTCCCCCGCCTCAAACTGTTTGTCCAGGTGAGGATGTGGTGATTAATACCGTTTCGGAATTTGTTGCCATGGGCGGCGATATTACCGGATACCCGTGTAACGTATCGGATAATAACATCTTATTATACAGCACAGTATCTGATAACTTGGCCTGTCCGGAAACCCTTACCATGACCTTTGAAATCTGGGATGATTGCGGCAATTATGATGTCTGTGAGTTGACTGTGATCCGCGACGACGTGGTGGCTCCGGTAGTCAGTGCCCCCACACCGATCAATCTGGAAAGCTGTGATGCCGCTGACATCAACAATGCGTTGATCTCCGGCAGCTCGGATCTTGTCTACAGCACAACTCCTGTTACCATCACCCTTGCCCAGCTCAACGCCGAAGGCATTACCGCAACCGATGACTGTAATATCAACAGCATCACCTATCAAGATTCCAGCGACGGATTGACCTGTCCGGTTACGGTAACCCGCACCTTTACTGTCACAGATGACTGTACCAATTCGACTGTAGTGACGCAGTTGATAACGATTGATGACAATACGGGGCCAACGTTTACGGTACCGGCAGATATAACGGTTTCGAAAGATGCCGACTGCAGTTACGATGCCTCCGTATCCATTACTGGTGATGTAACCGATGAAGCAGATAATTGCGACAACACACTGGATGCAACATATTCCGACGATGTTAATCCCGGCACCTGCGAAGGTCAGGTCATAATTACCCGTACCTGGACCTTAGTTGATGATTGCGGGAATACGACAATTCAAGTTCAAACAATAACTGCTGCGGATAATTTATTGGGGCCGACATTCACTGCCCCAGCAAACATAACAATCTCCAAGGATGCTCTTTGTAATTACGACGCTTCCGTTGCAATAACAGGTGATGTGACCGATGAGGACGACAATTGTGATACTTCGTTAAATGCAACCTTTCTGGACGATGTAGCTCCAGGCACCTGCGAAGGACAAGTCATCATTACCCGTACCTGGTCATTAACTGATGATTGCGGACTGACTACTTCTCATGTACAAATTATTACTGTATCGGATAATGTTTTGGCGCCGACATTTACTGCCCCTGCAAACATCACAATCTCCAAGGATGCTCTCTGTAATTACGACGCTTCCGTTGCAATAACAGGAGATGTGACCGATGAAGACGACAATTGCGACACATCTCTCAATGCCACCTTCCTGGACGATGTTGCTCCAGGCACCTGCGAAGGACAAGTCATTATTACCCGTACATGGTCATTAACTGACGATTGCGGACTGACCACTTCTCACATACAGATTATTACCGTAGCGGATAATGTTTTGGCGCCGACATTTACTGCCCCTGCAAACATTACAATCTCCAAGGATGCTCTCTGTAATTACGACGCTTCCGTTGCAATAACAGGAGATGTGACTGATGAGGCCGACAATTGCGACACATCTCTGAACGCAACCTTTCTGGACGATGTTGCCCCAGGCGCCTGCGAAGGACAAGTCATTATTACCCGCACATGGTTTCACCGCCCCGAGCCCGACCTCCGATGCCGTCGACTGCGTCGCTGACATCATCGTCCCGACCCCGCCGGTGGTCACCGATAACTGCGGTACCCCATTAACCCCAACCGGTCCGGTCGTTTCCGCTGACCCGGCCTGCAACGGCGACAAAACGTACACCTGGACCTATACCGACTGCGCCGGGTTCACCCACGATTACGTCCACACCGTCACCATCACCCGCGTGGACTTCACCGCCCCGAGCCCGACCTCCGATGCCGTCGACTGCGTCGCTGACATCATCGTCCCGACCCCGCCGGTGGTCACCGATAACTGCGGTACCCCATTAACCCCAACCGGTCCGGTCGTTTCCGCTGACCCGGCCTGCAACGGCGACAAAACGTACACCTGGACCTATACCGACTGCGCCGGGTTCACCCACGATTACGTCCACACCGTCACCATCACCCGCGTGGACTTCACCGCCCCGAGCCCGACCTCCGATGCCGTCGACTGCGTCGCTGACATCATCGTCCCGACCCCGCCGGTGGTCACCGATAACTGCGGTACCCCATTAACCCCAACCGGTCCGGTCGTTTCCGCTGACCCGGCCTGCAACGGCGACAAAACGTACACCTGGACCTATACCGACTGCGCCGGGTTCACCCACGATTACGTCCACACCGTCACCATCACCCGCGTGGACTTCACCGCCCCGAGCCCGACCTCCGATGCCGTCGACTGCGTCGCTGACATCATCGTCCCGACCCCGCCGGTGGTCACCGATAACTGCGGTACCCCATTAACCCCAACCGGTCCGGTCGTTTCCGCTGACCCGGCCTGCAACGGCGACAAAACGTACACCTGGACCTATACCGACCCAAGCGACAAAACGTACACCTGGACCTATACCGACTGCGCCGGGTTCACCCACGATTACGTCCACACCGTCACCATCACCCGCGTGGACTTCACCGCCCCGAGCCCGACCTCCGATGCCGTCGACTGCGTCGCTGACATCATCGTCCCGACCCCGCCGGTGGTCACCGATAACTGCGGTACCCCATTAACCCCAACCGGTCCGGTCGTTTCCGCTGACCCGGCCTGCAACGGCGACAAAACGTACACCTGGACCTATACCGACTGCGCCGGGTTCACCCACGATTACGTCCACACCGTCACCATCACCCGCGTGGACTTCACCGCCCCGAGCCCGACCTCCGATGCCGTCGACTGCGTCGCTGACATCATCGTCCCGACCCCGCCGGTGGTCACCGATAACTGCGGTACCCCATTAACCCCAACCGGTCCGGTCGTTTCCGCTGACCCGGCCTGCAACGGCGACAAAACGTACACCTGGACCTATACCGACTGCGCCGGGTTCACCCACGATTACGTCCACACCGTCACCATCACCCGCGTGGACTTCACCGCCCCGAGCCCGACCTCCGATGCCGTCGACTGCGTCGCTGACATCATCGTCCCGACCCCGCCGGTGGTCACCGATAACTGCGGTACCCCATTAACCCCAACCGGTCCGGTCGTTTCCGCTGACCCGGCCTGCAACGGCGACAAAACGTACACCTGGACCTATACCGACTGCGCCGGGTTCACCCACGATTACGTCCACACCGTCACCATCACCCGCGTGGACTTCACCGCCCCGAGCCCGACCTCCGATGCCGTCGACTGCGTCGCTGACATCATCGTCCCGACCCCGCCGGTGGTCACCGATAACTGCGGTACCCCATTAACCCCAACCGGTCCGGTCGTTTCCGCTGACCCGGCCTGCAACGGCGACAAAACGTACACCTGGACCTATACCGACTGCGCCGGGTTCACCCACGATTACGTCCACACCGTCACCATCACCCGCGTGGACTTCACCGCCCCGAGCCCGACCTCCGATGCCGTCGACTGCGTCGCTGACATCATCGTCCCGACCCCGCCGGTGGTCACCGATAACTGCGGTACCCCATTAACCCCAACCGGTCCGGTCGTTTCCGCTGACCCGGCCTGCAACGGCGACAAAACGTACACCTGGACCTATACCGACTGCGCCGGGTTCACCCACGATTACGTCCACACCGTCACCATCACCCGCGTGGACTTCACCGCCCCGAGCCCGACCTCCGATGCCGTCGACTGCGTCGCTGACATCATCGTCCCGACCCCGCCGGTGGTCACCGATAACTGCGGTACCCCATTAACCCCAACCGGTCCGGTCGTTTCCGCTGACCCGGCCTGCAACGGCGACAAAACGTACACCTGGACCTATACCGACTGCGCCGGGTTCACCCACGATTACGTCCACACCGTCACCATCACCCGCGTGGACTTCACCGCCCCGAGCCCGACCTCCGATGCCGTCGACTGCGTCGCTGACATCATCGTCCCGACCCCGCCGGTGGTCACCGATAACTGCGGTACCCCATTAACCCCAACCGGTCCGGTCGTTTCCGCTGACCCGGCCTGCAACGGCGACAAAACGTACACCTGGACCTATACCGACTGCGCCGGGTTCACCCACGATTACGTCCACACCGTCACCATCACCCGCGTGGACTTCACCGCCCCGAGCCCGACCTCCGATGCCGTCGACTGCGTCGCTGACATCATCGTCCCGACCCCGCCGGTGGTCACCGATAACTGCGGTACCCCATTAACCCCAACCGGTCCGGTCGTTTCCGCTGACCCGGCCTGCAACGGCGACAAAACGTACACCTGGACCTATACCGACTGCGCCGGGTTCACCCACGATTACGTCCACACCGTCACCATCACCCGCGTGGACTTCACCGCCCCGAGCCCGACCTCCGATGCCGTCGACTGCGTCGCTGACATCATCGTCCCGACCCCGCCGGTGGTCACCGATAACTGCGGTACCCCATTAACCCCAACCGGTCCGGTCGTTTCCGCTGACCCGGCCTGCAACGGCGACAAAACGTACACCTGGACCTATACCGACTGCGCCGGGTTCACCCACGATTACGTCCACACCGTCACCATCACCCGCGTGGACTTCACCGCCCCGAGCCCGACCTCCGATGCCGTCGACTGCGTCGCTGACATCATCGTCCCGACCCCGCCGGTGGTCACCGATAACTGCGGTACCCCATTAACCCCAACCGGTCCGGTCGTTTCCGCTGACCCGGCCTGCAACGGCGACAAAACGTACACCTGGACCTATACCGACTGCGCCGGGTTCACCCACGATTACGTCCACACCGTCACCATCACCCGCGTGGACTTCACCGCCCCGAGCCCGACCTCCGATGCCGTCGACTGCGTCGCTGACATCATCGTCCCGACCCCGCCGGTGGTCACCGATAACTGCGGTACCCCATTAACCCCAACCGGTCCGGTCGTTTCCGCTGACCCGGCCTGCAACGGCGACAAAACGTACACCTGGACCTATACCGACTGCGCCGGGTTCACCCACGATTACGTCCACACCGTCACCATCACCCGCGTGGACTTCACCGCCCCGAGCCCGACCTCCGATGCCGTCGACTGCGTCGCTGACATCATCGTCCCGACCCCGCCGGTGGTCACCGATAACTGCGGTACCCCATTAACCCCAACCGGTCCGGTCGTTTCCGCTGACCCGGCCTGCAACGGCGACAAAACGTACACCTGGACCTATACCGACTGCGCCGGGTTCACCCACGATTACGTCCACACCGTCACCATCACCCGCGTGGACTTCACCGCCCCGAGCCCGACCTCCGATGCCGTCGACTGCGTCGCTGACATCATCGTCCCGACCCCGCCGGTGGTCACCGATAACTGCGGTACCCCATTAACCCCAACCGGTCCGGTCGTTTCCGCTGACCCGGCCTGCAACGGCGACAAAACGTACACCTGGACCTATACCGACTGCGCCGGGTTCACCCACGATTACGTCCACACCGTCACCATCACCCGCGTGGACTTCACCGCCCCGAGCCCGACCTCCGATGCCGTCGACTGCGTCGCTGACATCATCGTCCCGACCCCGCCGGTGGTCACCGATAACTGCGGTACCCCATTAACCCCAACCGGTCCGGTCGTTTCCGCTGACCCGGCCTGCAACGGCGACAAAACGTACACCTGGACCTATACCGACTGCGCCGGGTTCACCCACGATTACGTCCACACCGTCACCATCACCCGCGTGGACTTCACCGCCCCGAGCCCGACCTCCGATGCCGTCGACTGCGTCGCTGACATCATCGTCCCGACCCCGCCGGTGGTCACCGATAACTGCGGTACCCCATTAACCCCAACCGGTCCGGTCGTTTCCGCTGACCCGGCCTGCAACGGCGACAAAACGTACACCTGGACCTATACCGACTGCGCCGGGTTCACCCACGATTACGTCCACACCGTCACCATCACCCGCGTGGACTTCACCGCCCCGAGCCCGACCTCCGATGCCGTCGACTGCGTCGCTGACATCATCGTCCCGACCCCGCCGGTGGTCACCGATAACTGCGGTACCCCATTAACCCCAACCGGTCCGGTCGTTTCCGCTGACCCGGCCTGCAACGGCGACAAAACGTACACCTGGACCTATACCGACTGCGCCGGGTTCACCCACGATTACGTCCACACCGTCACCATCACCCGCGTGGACTTCACCGCCCCGAGCCCGACCTCCGATGCCGTCGACTGCGTCGCTGACATCATCGTCCCGACCCCGCCGGTGGTCACCGATAACTGCGGTACCCCATTAACCCCAACCGGTCCGGTCGTTTCCGCTGACCCGGCCTGCAACGGCGACAAAACGTACACCTGGACCTATACCGACTGCGCCGGGTTCACCCACGATTACGTCCACACCGTCACCATCACCCGCGTGGACTTCACCGCCCCGAGCCCGACCTCCGATGCCGTCGACTGCGTCGCTGACATCATCGTCCCGACCCCGCCGGTGGTCACCGATAACTGCGGTACCCCATTAACCCCAACCGGTCCGGTCGTTTCCGCTGACCCGGCCTGCAACGGCGACAAAACGTACACCTGGACCTATACCGACTGCGCCGGGTTCACCCACGATTACGTCCACACCGTCACCATCACCCGCGTGGACTTCACCGCCCCGAGCCCGACCTCCGATGCCGTCGACTGCGTCGCTGACATCATCGTCCCGCCCCCGCCGGTGGTCACCGATAACTGCGGTACCCCATTAACCCCAACCGGTCCGGTCGTTTCCGCTGACCCGGCCTGCAACGGCGACAAAACGTACACCTGGACCTATACCGACTGCGCCGGGTTCACCCACGATTACGTCCACACCGTCACCATCACCCGCGTGGACTTCACCGCCCCGAGCCCGACCTCCGATGCCGTCGACTGCGTCGCTGACATCATCGTCCCGACCCCGCCGGTGGTCACCGATAACTGCGGTACCCCATTAACCCCAACCGGTCCGGTCGTTTCCGCTGACCCGGCCTGCAACGGCGACAAAACGTACACCTGGACCTATACCGACTGCGCCGGGTTCACCCACGATTACGTCCACACCGTCACCATCACCCGCGTGGACTTCACCGCCCCGAGCCCGACCTCCGATGCCGTCGACTGCGTCGCTGACATCATCGTCCCGACCC
Organism: uncultured Bacteroidota bacterium; assembly: GCA_942493265.1. Classification (GTDB taxonomy): domain Bacteria; phylum Bacteroidota; class Bacteroidia; order Bacteroidales; family UBA12481; genus UBA12481. The sequence goes on along the minus strand of OW818688.1, from coordinate 2,246,493 downwards.
CGCCGGTGGTCACCGATAACTGCGGTACCCCATTAACCCCAACCGGTCCGGTCGTTTCCGCTGACCCGGCCTGCAACGGCGACAAAACGTACACCTGGACCTATACCGACTGCGCCGGGTTCACCCACGATTACGTCCACACCGTCACCATCACCCGCGTGGACTTCACCGCCCCGAGCCCGACCTCCGATGCCGTCGACTGCGTCGCTGACATCATCGTCCCGACCCCGCCGGTGGTCACCGATAACTGCGGTACCCCATTAACCCCAACCGGTCCGGTCGTTTCCGCTGACCCGGCCTGCAACGGCGACAAAACGTACACCTGGACCTATACCGACTGCGCCGGGTTCACCCACGATTACGTCCACACCGTCACCATCACCCGCGTGGACTTCACCGCCCCGAGCCCGACCTCCGATGCCGTCGACTGCGTCGCTGACATCATCGTCCCGACCCCGCCGGTGGTCACCGATAACTGCGGTACCCCATTAACCCCAACCGGTCCGGTCGTTTCCGCTGACCCGGCCTGCAACGGCGACAAAACGTACACCTGGACCTATACCGACTGCGCCGGGTTCACCCACGATTACGTCCACACCGTCACCATCACCCGCGTGGACTTCACCGCCCCGAGCCCGACCTCCGATGCCGTCGACTGCGTCGCTGACATCATCGTCCCGACCCCGCCGGTGGTCACCGATAACTGCGGTACCCCATTAACCCCAACCGGTCCGGTCGTTTCCGCTGACCCGGCCTGCAACGGCGACAAAACGTACACCTGGACCTATACCGACTGCGCCGGGTTCACCCACGATTACGTCCACACCGTCACCATCACCCGCGTGGACTTCACCGCCCCGAGCCCGACCTCCGATGCCGTCGACTGCGTCGCTGACATCATCGTCCCGACCCCGCCGGTGGTCACCGATAACTGCGGTACCCCATTAACCCCAACCGGTCCGGTCGTTTCCGCTGACCCGGCCTGCAACGGCGACAAAACGTACACCTGGACCTATACCGACTGCGCCGGGTTCACCCACGATTACGTCCACACCGTCACCATCACCCGCGTGGACTTCACCGCCCCGAGCCCGACCTCCGATGCCGTCGACTGCGTCGCTGACATCATCGTCCCGACCCCGCCGGTGGTCACCGATAACTGCGGTACCCCATTAACCCCAACCGGTCCGGTCGTTTCCGCTGACCCGGCCTGCAACGGCGACAAAACGTACACCTGGACCTATACCGACTGCGCCGGGTTCACCCACGATTACGTCCACACCGTCACCATCACCCGCGTGGACTTCACCGCCCCGAGCCCGACCTCCGATGCCGTCGACTGCGTCGCTGACATCATCGTCCCGACCCCGCCGGTGGTCACCGATAACTGCGGTACCCCATTAACCCCAACCGGTCCGGTCGTTTCCGCTGACCCGGCCTGCAACGGCGACAAAACGTACACCTGGACCTATACCGACTGCGCCGGGTTCACCCACGATTACGTCCACACCGTCACCATCACCCGCGTGGACTTCACCGCCCCGAGCCCGACCTCCGATGCCGTCGACTGCGTCGCTGACATCATCGTCCCGACCCCGCCGGTGGTCACCGATAACTGCGGTACCCCATTAACCCCAACCGGTCCGGTCGTTTCCGCTGACCCGGCCTGCAACGGCGACAAAACGTACACCTGGACCTATACCGACTGCGCCGGGTTCACCCACGATTACGTCCACACCGTCACCATCACCCGCGTGGACTTCACCGCCCCGAGCCCGACCTCCGATGCCGTCGACTGCGTCGCTGACATCATCGTCCCGACCCCGCCGGTGGTCACCGATAACTGCGGTACCCCATTAACCCCAACCGGTCCGGTCGTTTCCGCTGACCCGGCCTGCAACGGCGACAAAACGTACACCTGGACCTATACCGACTGCGCCGGGTTCACCCACGATTACGTCCACACCGTCACCATCACCCGCGTGGACTTCACCGCCCCGAGCCCGACCTCCGATGCCGTCGACTGCGTCGCTGACATCATCGTCCCGACCCCGCCGGTGGTCACCGATAACTGCGGTACCCCATTAACCCCAACCGGTCCGGTCGTTTCCGCTGACCCGGCCTGCAACGGCGACAAAACGTACACCTGGACCTATACCGACTGCGCCGGGTTCACCCACGATTACGTCCACACCGTCACCATCACCCGCGTGGACTTCACCGCCCCGAGCCCGACCTCCGATGCCGTCGACTGCGTCGCTGACATCATCGTCCCGACCCCGCCGGTGGTCACCGATAACTGCGGTACCCCATTAACCCCAACCGGTCCGGTCGTTTCCGCTGACCCGGCCTGCAACGGCGACAAAACGTACACCTGGACCTATACCGACTGCGCCGGGTTCACCCACGATTACGTCCACACCGTCACCATCACCCGCGTGGACTTCACCGCCCCGAGCCCGACCTCCGATGCCGTCGACTGCGTCGCTGACATCATCGTCCCGACCCCGCCGGTGGTCACCGATAACTGCGGTACCCCATTAACCCCAACCGGTCCGGTCGTTTCCGCTGACCCGGCCTGCAACGGCGACAAAACGTACACCTTCACCCAGACCTGGACCGCCAGCTACACCGATGCATGCGGTAATGACGCAACTGAAGTATCGATCACTTATACCTGGACCGTGGATACCGAAGTCCCGGCCATTGCTACTACCGCTACCTCGGGCGACCTTGGATGCAACCCGGTTGTTACCGCTCCCGTATTTACCGGTACCGATAATTGCATGGGTACGTTTACCCCGAACGTGTCGGATAGCGGCCCAACCAACACTGGATGCGCATTCACCCAGACCTGGACCGCCACCTTTACCGATACCTGCGGGAATGAAGCCACTCCGGTCAGCATTACCTATACCTGGACCGTGGATCTCACCGCTCCGGTCATCACCACCACCGCCACCAGCGGCGATCTCGGATGCAATCCGACCGTTGTGGCCCCGGCATTTACCGGTACCGATAACTGCGAAGGCGATATCATACCTGTGATTTCTATTACCGGCCCAACCAATATTGGTTGCACCTTCACCCAGACCTGGACCGCCAACTATAACGATACCTGCGGGAATGCAGCCATTCCGGTGAGCATTACCTATACCTGGACTGAGTATCTCACGGCTCCCGTCATCACCACCACCGCCACCAGCGGAGACCTCGGGTGCAACCCAACCGTGGTGGCTCCGGTATTTATCGGAACCGACAACTGCGAAGGTGCCATCACTCCGGAGGTAACTATTACCGGCCCAACCAACATCGGTTGCGCACTCACCCAGACCTGGACCGCCAACTATACCGATCCTTGCGGGAACGCCGCCACGCCGGTCAGCATTACCTATACCTGGACTGAGGACCTTACCGCCCCGGTCATCACCACCACCGCCTCGAGCAGTGACCTCGGATGCAACCCGGTTGTGGTGGCACCAGTATTCACCGGAACCGATAACTGCGAAGGCACAATCACTCCGGTTATATCAATTACCGGCCCAACCAGCACCGGCTGTGCATTCACCCAGACCTGGACCGCCAACTATACCGATACCTGCGGGAACGCCGCCACTCCGGTCAGCATTACCTATACCTGGACCGAGGACCTCAGCGCTCCAACCTTCACCGTGCCGCCATCACTCACCATCAACTGCCAGGACGATCCGAATGACCTGGGAATCACAGGAGATGTCATTGATGAGGCCGACAATTGCGGAATCGCGCTTGAGGCTACTCATAGTGATGTGGTTGATGCAACTAACCCATGCGCCATTGTCATTACCCGTACCTGGATCCTTACTGACGGCTGTCTGAACACCACCCAGCTCGTCCAGACCATCAACATTGTTGACAGCGAAGACCCGACTTTCACTGTTCCAGCGGATATCGAAATCCGTTGCGATCAGGATCCGAACGACCTTACGCTGACGGGCGATGTTAATGATGAGGCCGATAACTGCTCAACCGGACTGCAGGCTGTTTATACCGATGATATCACCTCGGGTGCATGCAATAATGCCAACCCGATCATCAGAACCTGGACACTCACAGATAATTGCGGTCATGTCACTACCAAGGTCCAGGAGATTGCCATGAAGGATAATCAGAGACCAACCATTGATTGTCCGGTTGATATAGTGATCGGCTGTAAGGATTCGACCGATCCTTCAAACACAGGATTTGCTACCGGAGAAGATAATTGCGATGATGATGTGGATATTACTTACAGCGATCTGGTCGACAGCTCTGATCCATGCTCGGTAATTATTGAACGTACCTGGACCGCCGCGGATAATTGCGGAAATGAAAGGGTATGCATACAGATCATCACCGTAAAAGATGAAACCGCTCCTGTCATTACCGTTGCCGCCCAGAACGGCGCTGCCGAATGTACCGGTACCGATCCGAAACTCAATACTAATTATATTAACTGGCTGAACACCCATGCAGGTGCAGAGGCCACTGACGATTGCAACACGGTTACCTGGACCAATGATTCAGCCACCGCTTTGTGGAACGGTTCATGCACCCAATCCGTGACCATAATCTTTACTGCATCGGATGCCTGCAACAACAAAACAACAACAACTGCCACGTTCACCATTTCAGATACCCAGGCACCGGTTATGGTTTCAGGTACCGATGGCTCAGCCGAATGTACCGGCACCGACCCGAATGCCAATGCTGCCTATATAGCATGGATCAATAATAAGGGCGGTGCTACCGCTTCGGATGTTTGCGGCAACGCCACCACTATTTCAAGCACCCCGGGCACCTGGAGCGGCGGATGTATTAATTCAATCACCGTATCCTTCACGGCAACGGATGCCTGCGGAAACAGCACCTCCATCACCGGCACCTTCACCATTACCGATACCCAGCTGCCGGTGATCACCACAAGCGGCGACGCAGTTCTCGGTTGCAACCCGGATCTGGCAACCATCAATGCCGCCTTCGGAACACCGGTTGTTACCGATATCTGCAGCGCCGGGTTAACTGCTATCTATACTGAGGTTGAATCCTCTGTTGGATGTACGGTCACCAACACCCGCACCTGGACCGCCACCGATGCCTGCGGAAACGTAGGAATTGCCATTCAAACGGTAACCTTTACAAGAGATACCGACAAGCCCCTCATCACCACCACCGCCACCAGCGGCGACCTTGGATGCAATCCGACCGTTGTGGCCCCGACATTTACCGGAACCGATAACTGCGAAGGCACTATCATACCTATGATTTCTATTACAGGCCCAACCAACATCGGATGCGCATTCACCCAGACCTGGAACGCCAACAACACGGATCTCTGCGGCAACACCGCCACTCCGGTCAGCATTACCTATACCTGGACCGTGGATCTCATCGCCCCCATCATTTCCACCACCGCCACCAGCAGTGACCTCGGATGCAACCCGACCGTGGTGGCTCCTGTATTTACCGGTACCGATAATTGCGTGGGTACGTTTACCCCGAACGTGTCGGATAGTGGCCCAACCAACATCGGATGCGCATTCACCCAGACATGGACCGCCAGCTTTACCGATGCTTGTGGCAATGCCGCGACTGAAGTATCGATTACTTATACCTGGACTGTGGATACTGAAGCCCCGGTTATTGCTACTACCGCTACCTCGGGCGACCTTGGATGCAACCCGGTTGTTACCGCTCCTGTATTTACCGGTACCGATAATTGCGTGGGTACGTTTACCCCGAACGTGGCGGATAGTGGCCCAACCAACATCGGATGCGCCTTCACCCAGACCTGGATCGCCAGCTACACCGATGCATGTGGCAATGCCGCAACTGAAGTATCGATCACTTATACCTGGACCGTGGATACCGAAGCCCCGGTTATTGCTACTACCACTACCTCGGGCGACCTTGGATGCAACCCGGTTGTTACCGCTCCTGTATTTACCGGTTCCGATAATTGCGTGGGTACGTTTACCCCGAACGTGTCGGATAGTGGCCCAACCAACATCGGATGTGCATTCACACAGACCTGGACCGCCAGCTTTACCGATGCTTGTGGCAATGCCGCGACTGAAGTATCGATTACTTATACCTGGACCGTGGATACCGAGAAGCCCGTCATCGCGACAACCGCCACCAGCGGCGACCTTGGATGCAACCCGGTTGTTACCGCTCCTGTATTTACCGGTACCGATAATTGCGTGGGTACCTTTACCCCGAACGTGTCGGATAGTGGCCCAACCAACATCGGATGCGCATTCACCCAGACCTGGACCGCCAACTATACTGACGCCTGCGGGAACGCGGCCACTCCGGTCAGCATTACCTATACCTGGACCGGGGATCTCATCGCTCCCGTCATTTCCACCACCGCCACCAGCAGTGACCTCGGATGCAACCCGACAGTGGTGGCTCCGGTATTTACCGGCACTGATAATTGCGTGGGTACGTTCACCCCGAACGTGTCGGATAGTGGCCCAAGCAACGTCGGATGCGCATTCACCCAGACCTGGACCGCAAACTATACCGATCCCTGCGGGAATGCTGCAACTGAAGTATCTATTACTTATACCTGGACAGTGGATACCGAAGCCCCGGTCATTGCTACTACCGCTACCTCGGGCGACCTAGGATGTAACCCGGTTGTTACCGCTCCGGCATTTACCGGAACCGACAACTGCGAAGGAGCCATCACACCGGTTATATCGATTACCGGCCCAACCAACATCGGATGCGCATTCACCCAGACCTGGACCGCCAACTATAACGACACCTGCGGGAACGCCGCCACTCCAGTCAGCATTACCTATACCTGGACCGAGGATCTTATCGCCCCAACCTTCACCGTGTCGCCATCACTCACCATCAACTGCCAGGACGATCCGAATGATCTGGCTATCACAGGGGATGTTACTGATGAGGCCGATAATTGCGGTATCGCGCTTGAGGCTGCATATAGCGATGTGGTTGATGCAACTAACCCATGTGCCATTGTCATTACCCGTACCTGGATCCTTACTGACGGTTGTCTGAACACCACCCAGCTCATCCAGACCATCAACATTGTTGACAGCGAAGACCCGACTTTCACTGTTCCAGCGAATATCGAAATCAACTGCGATCAGGACCCGAAAGACCTCACCATCACAGGTGATGTTATTGATGAGGCCGATAACTGCTCAACCGGTTTAGAGGCTACTTATACCGATGTCATCAATCCGGGTGTCTGCAATAATGACAATCCAATCCTCAGAACCTGGACACTCACTGATAATTGCGGCCATGTCACTACCAAGGTCCAGGAAATTATTATGAAGGATAGTCAGAAACCAGATATAGATTGTCCGGACGATATAGAGATCGGCTGCAAGGATTCCACTGATCCGTCATTTACCGGAAAGGCAACAGGTTCGGATAACTGCGATCCTGTTGTAGATATTGAATACACTGATGATATTGACAACTCGGATCCTTGCTCGGTGGTTATTACCCGCACCTGGAAGGTAACCGACAATTGCGGCAACTTCAGTGAATGCGAACAAATCATCACCATCAAAGATGAAACCGCTCCTGTCATTACCGTGACCGCCCAGAACGGTGCTGCCGAATGTACCGGTACCGATCCGAAGCTCAATGTCACTTATATCAACTGGCTGAACACCCATGCAGGTGCAGAGGCCACTGACGATTGCAACACGGTTACCTGGACGGATGATTCAGCCACCGCTTTGTGGACCGGTTCATGCACCCAATCCGTTACCATCATCTTTACGGCCTCGGATGCCTGCAACAACAAAACAACAACAATTGCCACGTTCACCATTTCAGATACCCAGGCACCGGTTATGGTTTCAGGTACCGACGGCTCTGCCGAATGTACCGGCACCGACCCGAATGCCAACGCTGCCTATATTGCATGGGTCAATAACAAGGGTGGAGCCACCGCCTCGGATGTTTGCGGCAACGCCACAACCATTTCGAGCACCCCGGGTACCTGGAGCGGCGGATGCATTAATTCAATCACCGTATCCTTCACGGCAACGGATGCCTGCGGAAACAGCACCTCCACCTCCGGCACCTTCACCATTACCGATACCCAGCTGCCTGTGATCACCACAAGCGGTGATGCTGTTCTTGGATGTAACCCGGATCTGGCAACCATCAATGCCGCCTTCGGAACACCGGTTGTTACCGATATCTGCAGCGCCGGGTTAACTGCTATCTATACTGAGGTTGAATCCTCTGTTGGATGTACGGTCGCCAACACCCGCACCTGGACTGCCACCGATGCCTGCGGAAACAAAGGAACTGCCGTTCAAACGGTAACCTTTACAAGAGATACCGACAAGCCGGTGATCACACTGACGCCAGCGGGAACACCGGGCTGCAACCCAGCCATCGCTCAGGTGGAAGCTGCTTTCGGAACCGCCGATGTTCAGGATAATTGCTCGACAGGTCTGACTGCCGCATATATTGATGATCCTGAAATGGTTAGCGGATGCGTCGTTTCCGTTACCCGTAACTGGACCGTCACCGACGACTGCGGGAACACCGCATTTGAAAACCAAACCGTCACCTTTACCCGTGATACGGAGAATCCGGTTATCAGCATCAGCGATCCTGCCGCATTGGGTTGCAACCCAACCGCCGCCGAAATCAATGCCGCATTTGGTACCGCAACAGTTCAGGATAATTGTTCAGTGGATCTGATTCCGGCCGCAAGTGATGGTATTGAAGTATTGGTTGGCTGCACCGGTTCGGTTACCCGTACCTGGACGGTTACCGATAATTGCGGCAACCCGGGAACGAATTCCCAGACCATCACTTTTACCCGCGATACGCAAGAACCCGACATAACCTGTCCGCCTGCACAAGTATTCTGTGAAGATGCCGGCGGCTCTTACAATATTCCATTATTGACCGCTGACGATAATTGTTCCGGAGCGTTGACCATCACTTATGCCGTGACCGGTGCAACCAACCGTGCAGGATCGGGTATTGATGCCAGCGGAAGCTTCAGCATCGGAACCTCCACAATCACCTGGACCGTAACCGACGGATGCAATAATAGTTCAACCTGCTTCACTATCGTCACCATCAATCCGCTGATCACCCCAACCTTCAATCCGATCGGCCCGTTCTGTCTGAATTCCGCAGCACCGTCCTTACCAACAACATCAACAAATGGAATTTCCGGAACCTGGGTACCGTCAACCATTAACACTGCCGTTGCAGGTTCGGTTGACTATCTCTTTATTCCGGATCCGGGTTCCTGCACCACAACCAAAACTATTACCATCGTAATTAATGCATTACCGGTTGTCACAATCAATCCTGTACCTCCGATGTGCAGCGATGCAACTGTTGTTACGCTCTCAGGCACTCCTGCCGGCGGAACATTCAGCGGCAACGGAGTATCAGGAAATACATTTGATCCGGCCATTTCAGGCACCGGGGTGCATCTGATTACCTATTCCTATACTGATGGAAATGGATGCACGAATGTGGCAACGACCAATATCACGGTAAATGCGGTTCCGATCCTGATCATTACAGATCCGGCTGAGGTTTGTCCGCCGAACAAAGTTGATCTTGAAGACGGTTCGGTAACAGCCGGAAGCGATGCCGGTTTAACGTTAACCTATTGGAAGGATGCTGCCGCTACCATTTCACTGAGCAATCCGAACGCGGTTTCCTCCAGCGGCACCTATTATATCAAGGCTGTTAATGCCAATGGATGCATAGTGATTAAGCCGGTGATTGTGTCGATTGCACGCATGCCGGTGCTGGTAATTACCGATCCTCCGGCAGTTTGTGAACCCAATACGGTTGACCTGACCGACGGTTCGGTAACGGCAGGCAGTGATGCCGGACTTGACCTTACTTACTGGATGGATGCTGCGGGAACAGTATCACTGGTCAACCCAACCACTGTAGGAATCAGCGGAACCTATTATATCAGGGGAGAAGCAATAGGCGGATGTGATGACATTCAGCCGGTTAAAGTAATTATCAATCCACTGATTACAACAATATTAAGTCCTGTTGGACCATTATGTCAGAACTCGGTAGCTCCCACGCTACCCGCCGTTTCCGCCAACGGCATCACCGGTACCTGGAGTCCGGCTACCATCAACACCTCTGTAGCTGGAACGTTCACCTTTGAATTCACTCCGGGTGCCGGTTTGTGCGCAACCATTGAAAAAATCGATATAATCATCGAGCCTCAGATCACGCCGGAATTCGACGAGATCGGCCCGCTTTGTCAGAACACGGCAGCTCCCTCGCTGCCAGCCGTTTCCGCCAACGGCATCACCGGTACCTGGAATCCGGCTACCATCAACACCTCCGTAGCTGGGACGTTCACCTTTGAATTTACTCCGGGTGCCGGTTTGTGCGCAACTAAGAAAACAATCACTATAATCATTGTTGATGAAGTAACTCCAACCTTTACAGCAATCGGTCCGCTTTGGGTGGGTGACACCGCACCACTACTCCCGGGCACTTCATTGAATGGCATAACCGGAATCTGGGATCCGGCCACAATCGATACTTCGGTGGCTGGAATCTTTAAGTTCACCTTTATCCCGGATCCCGGCCAGTGTGCCTTGTCTTATGAGATGAACATTGAGATCAAAGCGCTGATTACCCCAACTTTTGACCCAATCGGACCGTTCTGTCAGTATACGGTTGCACCTCCTTTGCCGCTGATTTCAACCAATGGCATTACCGGATCCTGGAATCCTGCCTCAGTTGACACGTCGGTGCCGGGCACATTCAAATATACTTTCACGCCTGATCCGGGTCAGGGTGGCATCACCATCGAAATCAACATTGTGATCACACCTGAGATCACCCCGGTATTCGATGTAATTGGCGAACTGTGCCAGAACGATCCGGCTCCGGTATTACCACTGATCTCCAATAATGGTGTACCTGGCACCTGGATTCCGGCTGTTATTAATACAGCTGTTGCCGGAACAATTGAATACACCTTTATCCCTGATCCTACTGTATGTGCTAAATCAGTGAAAATAAGTGTGATAATCAATGCATTACCGATTATCTCCATTGATCCGGTGGCTCCAATGTGTATGGATGCTGATCCAGTAACCTTGTCGGCTACTCCGGCAGGCGGCACATTCAGCGGTCCGGGGGTTACGGGAGACACCTTTGACCCATCGATTGCCGGTGCCGGAAATCATACGATAACTTACATATTTACAGATAGTAAGGGCTGTACAAACAGTGGGGATCTGTTTGTCACGGTTTATGATTTGCCAACATTGATCATTACAAATCCTTCACCGGTTTGTTCGCCAAATACGGTTAACCTGACCGATCCTTCGATCACTGCCGGCAGCACTGCAGGGCTCAACTATTCTTATTGGCTTGATGCTGCCGCTACAACTCCGATGCTCAACTTCACCACTGCCGGTAATGGCACCTATTACATCAAGGCCATTTCCGCTGACGGATGCTTTGTAATTGAAGCGGTAACCGTCACGGTCAACCCGTCGCCCACCCTGTTCATCACGGATCCACCGGCAGTTTGCGAACCCAACACCATCGACCTGAATGATCCGGCAATCAAGCTGGGCAGCACACCTGGTCTGATTTACAGTTACTGGATGAATGCCGGGGCCACCATCCTTGTAGCAAATCCTGCCGCCGTAGGTGCCGGCACCTATTATATCAAGGGCACCACTCCGGAAGGCTGTTATGCCATCATGCCGGTAACGGTTACCATCACCCTTTCAGTAAGCATTCCGGTATTTGATCTGGGAGATACCTCAATGCGCTGTCAGGGCCCGGAAACTATAATATATGGTGCAACGGCAACCAATACCACCGGTATTACCTATTCATTGGATCCGGTTAGTCTCGGAGGCGGAAACACCATCGACCCGATCACCGGAGCGGTCACCTATGATCCCGACTGGAGCGGCATATCCTACATTACAGCCACTGCTCAGGGTTGTAATGGTCCGACTACTGCCATTCATACGGTTACCACCATTCCGAATCCGACCGCCGACATTTCCTATGACGGATCACCGTTCTGTACAACATCAGGTGAGGTGATCGTTCATATGACCGGTACAACAGGCGGTATCTACAGTGCATCTCCCGCAGGACTAAGCATTGATCCGGTTACCGGTACCATCCAGCCCGCCACCAGCACTCCGGGCACCTATACCGTTACCTACGCGGTATCGGCCATCGGAGGTTGCGGTGAGGTTACCGATACCGATATTGTAACCATAACAAAAGCACCTGAGGCCACTATAGCTTATCAGGGTTCACCGTTCTGTACCTCGCAAACCACCCCGGGCATTGTATCCCTGACAGGAACAACGGGCGGTACATTCAGTGCATCTCCTGTAGGGTTAACCATTGATGCTTCAACCGGAGATATTGATCCATCTTCAAGCACTCCGGGAACCTACACGGTTACTTACACCATATTGCCTGCTGGCGGATGTTCGGGTATCGAACGGACCACGGAGGTAACCATTACTGCCGAACCATTTGCCACGATATTCTATCCGGGATCACCATTCTGCTCAAATTCATTGCCAGGAGCGGTTGAACACACCGGAACCACCGGAGGCATCTATGATTCGAGTCCGGTTGGATTATCGATTGATCCTGTTACGGGAGAAATCACTCCAACTTCAAGTACTCCGGGAACCTATGAGGTAACTTACACGATTGCCGCTGCCGGCGGATGTGAAGAATTCGTTGCTTCAACCACCATAACCATCACGGCAATTCCAACGGCTGAAATCTCCTATCCGGGTACCCCATTCTGCACCACTACTCTACCGGTAACCGTAACCTTTACAGGAGCCACCGGTGGCAGCTATTCTGCAACTCCGGATGGTTTAACGATTGATCCGGTTACCGGAACCATTACCCCGCAAACCAGCACACCGGGCACTTATGAAATCACCTACACCATTCCGGCTGCAGGCGCTTGCGGCGAGGTGACCGTTAAAACATCAGTCACCATTAATGCTGCACCCATCGCAGCGATCAGCTATATCGGGTCACCTTTCTGTACCAGTTCTGATGCGGTCATTGTGAACCAAACCGGCACCACCGGCGGACAATACACATCCGTGCCGGGAGGGTTGACGATTGATGCCGTTACCGGAACCATTACACCAGCCACCAGCACTCCGGGCACCTACACCATACTGTATACCATTGCCGCCGGGGGCGGATGCGGTCCGGTGACTGCAATAACCGAAATCACCATCACCGATGCCCCGGATGCAACAATTTCTTACCCGGGATCACCATTCTGTTCGAATGACGCGATCGGTCTTGTTTTACTCAAAGGCACCGGCGGTGGTACCTATTCAGCTGATTCCAGGCTGGTGATTGATCCTGTGACCGGAAATATCACTCCAAATGCCAGTGCACCAGGCTTCTACCAGGTTACTTATACGATTGAAGCTTCGGGTGGCTGTCCTAAGTTTGTTACAACCGCCGGACTGATCATTACACGCGCACCAGAAGCAACCATATCCTATGCCGGGCCATATTGCACCACCATCACCGATCCGCAGCCTGTTACCCATACCGGATCAGCAGGTGGCATCTATTCCGCTTCACCTTCAGGATTGACACTTGATCCGGTAACCGGGGCCATCATTCCGAGCACTAGTACACCGGGAACCTATGATATTACCTATACCATACCTGCGGGTGAAGGATGCAGTTTGTTTGCCGTAACCACCAGAGTCACCATAATTGCGGCTCCTTGGGCTAATATTTCATATCCGGGAAGTCCTTTCTGTTCGGACAGTGATCCTGTTACGGTTACCTTTGAGGGTGCTGTTGGCGGAACTTACACCGCTGATCCTTCCGGACTCACCCTTGATGCGATAACGGGAACGATCACTCCACTCTCCAGTACGCCCGGCACCTATACCATTACGTATACCATTGCGGCAAGCGGCGGATGCGGAGTAGTGACCGCAGAAACTACAGTAACAATAACAGAAAAAGCCGAAGCCACCATCGGATATCAGGGATCGCCATTCTGCACCACGCAAAATAATGAGCAACCGGTAACCTTTACAGGTACAACCGGAGGTACTTATTCATCCGTACCGGCAGGATTATCCCTCAATTCCCTGACGGGTGCAATACTGCCAAGCGCCAGCACACCAGGTCTGTACCAGGTAACCTATACCATAGCAGCCTTCGGCGGATGTCCGGATTATACAGTCACCACATTCGTTACCATAACGGCAGCACCGGATGCAACGATCTCCTATCCGAATTCGCCGTACTGCCTGTCGACTGAAAAAGTAAGTGTGGTATTTACCGGAACCACCGGTGGAACCTTCTCATCAGAACCTCCGGGATTATCGATCAATCCGTCAACTGGTGAGATCTATCCATCCTTAAGCAATACAGGAGCTTACACGGTTACCTATACCATTCCGGCCTCAGGTGAATGCGATGAGGTTAAGAAGGAAGCCTTCGTAACGATCATATCCACCCCGGAAGTTGATATATCCTATATCGGATCACCATTCTGCATTACTACGGATCCGGTTAATGTAGAACTGGACGGCCCTACTGGCGGAACTTACTCATCCACTCCAAATGGTTTATATTTAGATAGAAACACCGGGCAGATCAGTCCGAAAGAGAGCCAGGCAGGCACCTATATAGTAACTTATGAGGTTCTCACCGTTTGCGGACTCGTCAGCGACAGTACTGAAGTAATTATTGCCACCGGTCCAACTGCCGAAATCTCCTATCCGGGATCGCCATTCTGTACAGACGCCGGTCCGGTACAGGTATTTATTGATGGTGCAACAGGCGGTGAGTTTACCTCATCACCTTCAGGATTGTGGCTCGACAAGGTAACCGGAGAAATAAATCCGAGCTTAAGTATCGCCGGCATCTATACTATTTTTTACACCAATGTTGGCGAAGGTGAATGCGGTGAAGGTGATGTGATGGCCTCTGTAAAAATCACTATAACCACAGCTTCAGATGCCAATATCTATTACAACGACAATCCATTCTGCACCACAGATAAAAATGGACTCGTTACGATGACCGGTACGCTTGGTGGAACATACAGTGCAACTCCGGCAGGATTATCGATCAACAAGGGGTCGGGAGCAATCAATCCAAGCCTCAGTGTACCTGGCGTCTATACGGTTTTCTATAGAATCCCGCAAGTTGGTGAATGTCCGCCATTTGAGGATTCTACACCAGTAACAATCCTGGCTGGACCATGGGCCAGGATATCCTACCCGGGATCTCCATTCTGCACAACCCTCACCACCTGGCAAGCTGTATTCCAGGAGGGAACAGCCGGAGGAGTCTATTCATCTAAACCCGACGGATTATCAATAAACAGTGTCACCGGAAGTATCAATCCGGGCACCAGCACACCGGGTAACTATATTGTCACCTATACCGTACCGGCAACGACCGAATGCGGAGAGGCATCCACAATGGCAATGGTATCCATCACGAGTGCACCTGACTTTGAATTAAGTTATAATGGATCACCATTCTGCCAAAGCATTACTACCGCACAGCTGCCAACATTCAGCGGAACCACCGGTGGAACTTTCACATCAACACCTCCGGGATTGAACCTCGATCCGGCTACCGGAGCGATTATTCCGGGCAGCAGCGCTGAAGGCAAGTACAATGTTACCTATACGATCCCAGCGTCATTAGGCTGTGCTGCGGTGGCCAAAACAACATCCGTAACGATAACCGCACAACCGGCCGCTACCATATTCTATCCGGGATCGCCGTTCTGTGTGAATATCACCACCGGTCAGTCACCGATCCTCACCGGAACTACCATGGGAACCTACTCATCCACTGCAGGATTAACCATTGATGGATTAACGGGAGCGGTTACGCCTAGCACCAGTACGATCGGAACCTATGAGGTATACTACACAATTCCGGCATCCGGCGGGTGTGCTGCGGTAACTGCAAAAGCCCAGGTAATCATCAGGGGAGGCCCAACCATTGTGATTTCTTACCCGGCAGCTATTTTGTGTACCGCATCCGGACCTGTGGATCTTAGTGAAGATGTACAGCCTGGCGGTGTATTTGCATCAGATCCTGCAGGATTGACTATCGACCCGGTAACAGGAAGAATTACCCCGGCAACCAGTCTGCCAGGAACATATAAGGTAACCTATACCATTAAGGTTAACGGCGAGTGCGGTGAATTAACCATTGTGGCCAGCACAACCGTAACGATTACGGAAATGCCGGATGCCACCTTTAAATACGGGGTTTACTGCACCAACGGTTCCAATCCTTTACCCGACTTCCTGGGTGTTGGAATGCCCGGAACATTCTCTTCAACTCCCGGATTGGTATTTGTTGATACCCATACAGGAGAAGTTGACATACTCGCCAGCACACCAGGCACCTACCTGGTATTCAATACCATACCGGCAGCAGGCGGTTGTGCCGAAACCATCGAAAGCAGCACCATTACCATAACCAAACTGCCTGTTGCCGACTTTATGTACGATGGAAATCCATATTGCAGCGATGGTACCGATCCATTCCCGACCTTTATCAATGGCGGAGTAGCAGGAGTATTCTCCTCCACGCCGGGCTTAGTGTTTATAAACCCGAGAACAGGCCAGGTAGATCTTTCAGCCAGCGCCGAAGGCACCTATTTGGTAACCAATACCATAGCAGCTTCTGGTGGTTGCGGGGAAGTCATTGCCACCAGTGAAATCGTAATCACCAAACTTCCGGTAGCCACATTCTTCTATGCAGGCACTCCATATTGCAGCATTGATGCTGATCCGTCGCCAACCTTTACCGGCGGAGGAGTTGCAGGAACCTTCACCTCATTACCGGGCTTGGTATTCATCGATATCCATACCGGCGAGGTCGACCTGTCGGCAAGTACAGCCGGAACTTATACGGTAATCAACACCATTGAGGCAGCCGGCGGATGCGGTCCGGTAACCGCTTCGGCAACCATTACGATAGTAAAAGCTCCAACTGCTGAGATATTCTTTGAGGGCTCGCCATTCTGTGAAAACATCACTGAAGACCAGCCGGTTACATTTGTCGGAACATTAGGAGGGACCTTTACCGCTGAACCTGCCGGATTAAGTATTAATCCTGTTACAGGCGCCATCAATCCGGCAAAAAGCATCCCGGGTATATATACCGTTACCTATTCCATCTCTATTGGAAGTGTTTGCGGTACCATTACGGCAACCACCCGGATTACCATCACGGAATTAAATGCCACCATTTCGTATACCGGATCAATATTCTGTACCACATCCGATCCGGTAACCGTAATACTGATTGGATCTCCTGGCGGAGTTTTCACCACCAAGCCTGCCGGATTGGATATCAACCCTATCACCGGTGAGATCACCCCATCGCGAAGCATTGCCGGAGTGTATACCATTACGTACACCAATGCTGACGGAGGTTGCGGATTGATTGAAACAACAGCCATTGTTACCATCACTGCCGCGCCGTTTGCCACAATCGTCTACCCGGGAGCGCCTTTCTGCAACACAGACCTGGCACCCGAACAGGTAACCCTGAATGGGACTCCGGGAGGCACCTATTCATCTGCACCTGACGGATTGGACATAGATCCTGTAACCGGAAATATTATCCCATCGACCAGCAAGCCCGGTGATTATACGGTATTCTATACCATTGGTGCAGCCGGCGGCTGTGATGAATTTATCACAACAACAACTGTTACGGTGATCGGGATACCTTCCGCCACCATCTATTATCCGGGATCGCCTTACTGCACCTCCTCATCCGTTGCAAATGTGATATTGATGGGTACTCAGGGAGGAACCTTCACCGCAACACCTGCCGGGTTAACCATTGATCCGGTAACCGGTCAGATCACTCCCGCAACCAGCAAAGGAGGCACCTACACAGTAACCTATACCACACCTGAAATCAGGTGCGGGGTAGATAAATCAACGGCAATTGTAACCATTACAGAATTCCCGACTGCTGAAATCAGCTATCCGGGTTCGCCGTTCTGTCCGCTGGATCCGCCGGCATCGCCAATTCTGACCGGAACCCCCGGAGGAACATACAGCGCATCACCTGATGGATTGACCATCGACCCGGTTACCGGGGAAATTCTTCCGCTCACCAGCACCACCGGAACCTATACGGTTACCTATACCATAGCAGCAGCAGGAGGTTGCGGCGAAGTTAAGGCAACTACCACCGTAACGATCAGGTCCGCAACGATTGTCATAACTTCACCGGTTGACCAAACCGTACTCTACCCGGCCAATGCAATGTTCAGCGTCACAGCCACCGGCGAAGGCCTCTCCTATCAGTGGCAGGTTAATACGGGCAGCGGATTTGTCAACCTGGTCAACGGCGGAGTTTATTCAGGCGTTAATACTGGAACCCTGCTGCTTACAGCACCGCCGGTTTCGATGAGCGGCTATCTGTACCGTGTGATTGTGACTGGCATATGCGCACCGCCTGCCATCAGCGACCAGGCCAGGCTGATCGTGACCCTGAAAGAGTTTATCCTGGTCATAACCGCCGAAGGGATCGACAAGATGTATGATGGTAATACCGATGCAACGGTTAACCTGTTCGCCAATCCGCAGCCCGGTCATATTATCACGCTGGATTATACCAAAGCAACTTTCGACACGAAAAATGTGGGCACCGACAAAACTGTTTTCGTTACCGGCCTGATCCTTGGCGGACCGGATGCTTACCGGTATGAATACAATACCACCACTACCACCGTGGCTGATATTACACCGAAACCCATCATCGTTACGGCTACCCCGGGATTGAAAAAGGTTTACGGCGATCCTGATCCGAAATTCACGTATTCCTACACTCCTGACTTGATTGCAGGTGACAATTTCACTGGAGAGCTGACCCGTGTTCCGGGCGAAAATCCGGGATTCTATGCCATTCTTCAGGGTTCACTCGACTTGGGAACCAACTACACGATCATTTACATATCGAACGACTTCGAAATCACATACAAAACACTGATTTATGTGATTGTAACCGCCGGCCAGACAAAGGTTTACGGCGAGGCTGATCCTCCGCTCGACTACTCCTGGTATCCACCGTTGGAACCCGGCGATACCTTTAGCGGCGCGCTCCAGCGTGTGGCCGGTGAAAATGTGGGTGAATATCCGATAACGAAGGGCACCCTCACGGTTAGTCCGAAATATGCCATCTCACTGGTGCCGTCATACTTTACCATTACGCCGAAACCCATCACGGTAACCGGCGTTGCCGATATCAAGGTTTACGATGGAAATACCACCTCTGATGAGATACCCGTTATAACTCCGGGCCTGGTATTTGACGATACGGGTGATTTTACACAAACTTATGATAATAAGAATGTTGGAACGGGTAAAACGATGACTCCGGCAGGATCGGTCAACGACGGAAATAATGGAAGGAACTACACGATAACATTCGAAACCGCTGATCTGGGTATCATTACGCCGAAACCGATTATAGGAAGTATAACTGCCGCCGATAAGGTTTATGACGGCACCATTGCCGCGACGATTCTCACCCGTAGTTTGAGTGGTGTGATCTCAGGAGATGACGTCCGGTACGTTGGCGGCACCGCCACCTTTGATACTCCAACGGTAGGGAAAGATAAGCCCGTGGCAGGTATCGGATTCAGTATCACCGGTATTGACGCCGGAAACTATACCGTAAATGAAAACGCCGATACCAAGGCCGACATACTCGTTCTGGTGGTTGGAACTACCCTTACGGTTAACGCCAGCACATTCACCCACTACAGTGATCTGGTAACGCTTACCGCAACCGTTTACGGAGGCGCACCGCTCGCGAATGGTCCGCAGGCAGCAAAATCCGTAACCTTCACCATTGAAGGCCGCGTAATCAGGGACAATACCAACAGAACGAAAATCCCGCTGACGATTTCAGGCCAGAACCTGGTTGCCACGATTACTGTACCGATACTGGAAACCTCCATTACCGGCGCGTTGGAACCTGGAATCAAGCAGGCAGCGGCCTATTTCAATGATGAAAACATCAATTACAAGCTCGTTCCCAACCCGGCCAGGGCTTCCTTCGAATTCAGTCCGGGCTTCAGCATCCTGGTATTCCCGAACCCATCGCCTGGTCCGGTCAATTTCAGAATCTCCGTGGATGTGGGTGCCGTGGTTATTCTAGATCTGTATGCAGATAACGGTCAGTTGGTTGCCCGGTTATTTGAAGGATTTATTCCGACCGGCGAATCGAAAACCATTCCGTTCGAGGGATATCTGGCTCAGGGGATTTATCGTTACCGGGCAAGGATCGGAAATGAGGTTAAGGTGGGGAATGTGATAATCATTGGAGTGTACTAAGGAGGTGAGGGAGTGAGGAGGTGAGGGAGTGGAGCTCTGTGGTGTGGCACATTTGGAGCATATTAGTATCTTAGCAACAACTTACTAAAACTCGACCTATCCATGAAACCTTATCTGCTGTTAATCAGTCTTTTATTTGTCATACTCGGATCCGGTTGCAATGAGGGCAAAAATGACCGGTCGCTGAAACTCTGGTATTCACAACCGGCTAATGCCACGATTCCAGATGGCAAAAACGGATGGCAAAACGAAAAAGAATGGTTAAAAGCGCTGCCCTTGGGGAACAGCAGCATTGGGGCAATGGTATTCGGCGACGTCAACCGGGAACGTATTCAACTGAATGAAAAATCGTTATGGTCGGGTTCTCCGGCGGATAACGACAATCCGCTCTCCTTTCAGAGTCTGGATTCCATCCGGAACCTGCTTTACGCAGGAAAATACCGGGAGGCCCACCAACTGGCGGAAAAAACACAAATTTGCAAAGGTGCCGGGTCAGGCCATGGAAACGGTGCAAATGTTCCTTTCGGATGTTATCAGACCCTGGGAGATTTGTGGCTCGATTTCGGAACCACCTCTGCTTTTGCGGATTACAGGCGCGAGCTCAATCTGTCGGATGCAATGGTAAAAGTTTCCTACACGCAAAACGGAGTTAAATTCACCCGCGAAATCTTCACCAGTTTCCCCGACCAGGTTTTGGTGATCCGGTTAACTGCCGATAAAAAGGGCAGCATCAGCTTTACCGGAACACTCGATCGACCGGAACGCTTTAAAACGATATATGCTGATAAGCAGCTTGTCATGACCGGGCAGATGAATAATGGCACCGATGGAAACGGGATGAAATGGATGTCGCGGTTAAAAGCGCTCAATACCGGCGGATCCATCGACTTTACCCCCAATTCGATAATCGTGGAAAATGCCGATGCGGTAACCCTTCTGTTCTCATCAGCAACGGATTATCTGCTCAAACCGCCCACCTACAACGGCAATGATTTTGAAAAAATCACGGCTGAAAACATCGCAAATGCATCGAAAAAATCCTATTCAGATCTGCTCAAACGTCATCAGGAAGATTTCCGGAACCTGATGGGGCGGGTCGATTTCGATATCACTCCGGCGGAAGCAGCTGATACGCTCCCGGTCGATGCCCGTCTGATTGCATTCAAGGAAGCCAAAACGGATTTGGGCCTCACGGAATTGTATTTCCAGTATGGCCGCTACCTCCTGATATCCTCCTCCCGGACCGGGTCACTGCCCGCCAATCTTCAGGGAATCTGGGCAAATGCGCTTCAAACCCCGTGGAACTGTGATTATCATACCGATATAAATATTCAGATGAACTACTGGCCGGTTGAGGTCACCAATTTATCTGAATGCCAGATGCCACTCACTGACCTGATAGAATCCATTGTTGAGCCGGGCCGGCGCACCGCTCAAATTCATTATCAGGCCGATGGCTGGGCGATTCATCCGATCACCAATGTTTGGGGCTTCACCGCTCCCGGCGAATCGCCGAGCTGGGGCCTCCACCTGGGAGCCGGAGCCTGGATGGCACAGCATCTATGGGAACATTACGCCTTTACCGGCGACAAGGATTATCTGAAAAGAGTATACCCGGTCATGAAAGAATCGGCGGAGTTTTATCTGGACTGGCTGATCAAAGACCCCGTAACGGGCAAGTTGGTATCCGGTCCGGCAAGCTCCCCCGAGAACTCCTTCAAGGCACCGGATGGCAGTATCGGTTATCTTACGATGGGTCCTTCGCACGACCAGCAAGTGATATGGGATTTATTTACCAATCTGATTGAAGCTTCTGATATCATGGGCATTAACGATGATTTTACCAAAAAAATGACGGAAGCCCGTGAAAACCTGCTGATGCCCGGGATCGGATCTGACGGACGATTGATGGAGTGGCCGGTTGAATTTGATGAACCCGAACCGGGTCACCGCCACATGTCGCACCTGTTTGCCCTTCATCCGGGTCGGCAGATCACCTCGCAAACCCCCGAAATGCAAAATGCAGCCCGGAAATCGCTGGAATACCGTTTGGCCAATGGAGGTGGGCATACCGGGTGGAGTGCCGCCTGGCTGGTGAACCTCTGGGCGAGGCTTGGTGATGGCGACAACGCAAAAAAAGCCATTGATGTACTGCTCACAAAATGCACCAGTCCGAACTTTTTTGATTTACACCCGCCGTTCCAGATCGACGGTAATTTCGGCGCCACAGCTGGTATTGCCGAGATGCTGCTTCAGAGCCATACCGGTGAGATCGTACTCCTACCGGCACTTCCTGCCTCCTGGAACACCGGCAAAATCAGCGGACTGGTTGCACGCGGAGGCTTTGTGATCGGTATGGAATGGAAAGATGGGAAACTGACCAAAGCAACCGTTCTGTCGAAAAATGGCGGCAAGTGTACCATCAATTATCAGGGCCGGAAGAAGAATTACGATACCAGGGCCGGAGAAATGATTAATATTAATGACATCGGCGCTTGATCAGAAATTACATTCAAATCAATCAATCCACTGACATCTTTTCCACTGTTTTTTATCACTCAATTGATCAATATACCGAGAATGACCACGGAGACACGCAGAACACGGAATTACCCAGATATTAGACACAATATTTCTTCGTGTAGCTCCATGTTTCCGTGTTTCCGTGGTAATATTCACAATAACTTACCAAAATGAAATCCCACCTCCCCACCCTGCTCTTTGCCACCCTTCTGGCCCTGAGCATCCCTTCCAGTCCGGGTTCCGCCCAGGACGCGCCAAAACCCTATGGTCCCCTGCCGAGTGCAGGACAACTAAAGTGGCACCAGTCGGAGTTGTACGGACTGGTTCATTTCTCCACCACCACTTATGCCAACCTGGAGTGGGGTTATGGAGATGAACCCGCCGCAAATTTTAACCCGAAAGAATTCAATGCCGATCAGATTGCAGCAGCAGCCAAAGCCGGCGGACTGAAAGGGTTGATCCTGGTGGCCAAGCACCACTGCGGATTCTGCCTGTGGCCATCGAAATTCAACGATACCTACTCCGTGAAAAACTCGCCATGGAAAGATGGTAAAGGTGATATGGTGAAGGAATATGCCGATGCCTGCAAAAAATACGGGTTGAAATTCGGGGTATACCTCTCCCCCTGGGACCGAAACCACAAAGATTATGGCAGGCCGGAATATATCACCTATTATCTGAATCAGCTGCAGGAACTTCTCACCCGCTATGGCCCGATTTATGAAGTTTGGCTCGATGGCGCCAACGGCGGTGATGGTTATTACGGGGGCGCAAAAGAAAAACGCATGATCGATAAAAATGCGTATTATCCTTTCGATAAGATCTTTGCAATGGTTCGCAAACTGCAACCCAATGCCGTCATTTTCAGCGATATTGGTCCAGATGCCCGTTGGGTGGGCAACGAATCAGGCATGGCAAAAGATACTTGCTGGGCAACTTTTACTCCAAAAAACCGTGATGGCGAAAACCTCGCCCCGGTGCCCGGAAACACAAAATACGAAGAGGGTGAAGGCGGACATCGCGACGGAAAATACTGGATTCCAGCCGAATCCGATTTTCCGCTCCGTAAGGGATGGTTCTATCATCCCGACCAGCATCCCCGTTCGCCCGAGAACCTCTGGAAAGTATATCTGGAATCTGCAGGTCGCGGCGCATCCATGAACATCGGACTGGCGCCGGATACACGCGGGTTGCTTTGCGATGACGATGTCAGTGCGCTTGAAGGATTCGGCAGGATACTGGCAGGCACCTTCCGCACCAATCTGGCTGCCGGGGCAAAGATCACTGCCGGGAATACCCGTCACAACCACCCCAACTTCAGCACGGTACATCTGACCGATAATGATCACGATTCCTATTGGGCTACTGACGATATTGTCACCAATTGCGGTCTCGTATTCGAATTTCCGCAACCGGTAACTTTTGATGTGGTAAGGTTCAGTGAATACCTTCCGCTGGGGCAGCGTGTTGAAGGATGGGAAGTTGCCACCTGGACAGGAAGTTCCTGGAAGCTCTTTTCCGAAGGTGCCTCCATAGGTTCCTGCCGGATTGTGCAATCCGATCCGGTAACCACCACAAAGGTGCGTTTCAGGATTACTAAGTCACCCGTTTGTCCGGCCATATCGGAGTTCGGGCTCTACCTGAAATCTACCACCGCCGATCCCGATCAGGCCGCAAAAGAAGAGATCCTGAAATCCATGCTCAAATCTCAGGATTGCTGGAATGCCGGGGATCTCGAGGGATTCATGCACAATTACTGGCACTCGGATTCACTGAAATTCATCGGCAAAAATGGTATCACCTACGGATGGGATGCCACCTTAAACAGATACAAAGCCAGCTATCCCGACAGAGAAAAGCAGGGCACCCTCACTTTCGACTTCATCCATCTGGAAAAAATCAGTGATGACTCCTGGTTCCAGGTAGGAAAATACACCCAGGTCAGAAAAAAGGACACCTTATCCGGTCATTTTTCGCTCCTCTGGAAAAAAATCAACGGACAATGGCGCATTGTGGCCGACCACTCAAGCTAATCCATTAAAAAATCCGCGAAAATCCGCGTTGCGCAGCATCCGCGTCATCCGCGTGCTTTTAAAATCTTAAATACGACCGCCTCCTGCCGAGCCAACTCTGCCCGCATCGTCTTTGGAATAGAAACCACCAGACCTTCAGGTGTCAATTTACTTTTTAAAGTTTTCTTCTCCGACAGCACACTGACCGTAAGTTTACCTTTCAGACTGGTTCTGATGGTAAGCGTTTCCGGTAAAGCGGTTTCGCCCTTCTCTGGCATATAGATCGCATAAATGGTATCCGGTCCTTTGGAGGTATATGCAATCTTGCCAACCTGGAACGGCTCCACCGGAACGGTCTCATAAATAGCCTCACCATTAACAGTCAACCACTTACCCATTCCTTCCAAACGATCATACACCGCCGGCTCAAATTCACCGGTACCCTTTGGCCCAACGCCCAGCAGCAGATTCCCGCCTTTGGCAACAATTTTCACGAGCAATTGCACGAGGTCGCGGGTGGATTTATAATGATCACCCGGCACCCATCCCCATGCATTTCCCATGGTGATGCAGCTTTCCCAGGGAACTTTTGATGCCCTGTCCATGGTTTTCTGTTCCGGGGTCAGATAATTCTCATACTCGCCCTGCACCCACCGGTCAACCACCAGCATTCCCGGATTGGCCTTCCTGGCCTTTTCTGCGATCAGTTTCATATTGATATCCATATCGAACGGATACTTGCAGAACTCCGCCACCTTTGGGGTGATGGCCGACTTGGGCATCACCCAGCAGCCGTCGAGCCAGAGGATATCCACTTTCCCATATTCGGTAGTGATCTCATTGATCTGATTCTGTGTATACTCCACAAATTTCTTCCACCTGTCGGGATGTTTTGTAATGTCATAACTCGGGTTCCGGTCCTTGGGCGGATAATAGGGCCACCAAAAATCCGGGGTGGTCCAGTCGGGCTTCGAGAAATAGGCTCCCACCGACATCCCTTCGTTCCGGCAGGCCTGCATGATCTCCTTATAAACATTTGCCTTTGGGTTCGCCGAGAACGGGGTTCCCTTATCGGTTACCTTGAAATTGGTGAACTTTGTATCGTACAAGCAAAATCCATCATGATGTTTTGTGCTGTAAATCATATACTTTGCCCCTGACCCTTTAAAGGCCTTCGCCCATTTCTGCGGATCAAACTGCACCGGATTGAATTTCGATTTGTTGTTCCGGTAATCGCTGGCATACTTATAATAATCATCATATCCGGGGCGGGTGATCCAATCTTCCGGACACAATCCCCACGACTCGATAACCCCATCCACCGAATAGAGTCCCATGTGGATAAGCAATCCGAATTTATATCCCTGCCAGGTTTTCAGGTTTTCCAATACTTTCCGATCCTTCGGCCAGATATAGGAATCTTCTTCCGTCTGTGCCTGAATGCCTGGGATCATCCATCCGCACAGGAGTGCAGATATCAGAATAACAGATTTTGCGATGCGGTTCATGGTAAAGATTTTATTAAACGAAAATAAGGTTTTTTTAAAAGAGGGACGCGGATTTTCGCGGATGCTGCGCAACGCGGATTTTCGCGGATTTTTTAATTTTTTAAAGGAAAAGTTTAGCGATGAAAGACCCAATAAATTTCATCTTTGTGGCTCTCAGCTCTATCTCTGTGGTGCTCTGTGTAATAAAAGAACTGACACAGAGTGCCACAGAGATTTGCATAGAGAACCACAGAGAAGAATACTTTCATTCACCTACTATTGACTGCAACGGCTGCACAACATGCCCGGTTTAAGAGGTAAACCGGCATCATTTCTGGGTAAAATCAAATAAAGTTGGCAACTTTATGAGGTTGACATAACCAAACCAAAATGAAACTAAACTATCCAAGCCAAACCATCATCCTCATTGGGTTTCTGTTCTGCAGCCTTCTACCCATACAGGCGCAAAACTCCTCAGATTTCGATTATTTTGTAAACAACTGGAACGTGGCCGGACTAAAGGATTATCCACGCGGAGCCAGGATCAGTCCGGAGAATGCCGTACTTCTCGACGAATCAAACGGGATTGTAGAGATCCGTTTCGGTGAAAACCTTGCCCTCTTAAGCCGGAAACAGGGAAAACTCGCCTACGATGGATGGATGCCGGTTATGCTGGTCAATGCCGAAGAAGGGGCAATCCGCTATGAATTCACCATCTGGGCCACTCCGCTGCCGGATGTTAAGGACTGGCAAAAAGCATTCGACTGGCCAACCGAAGGTGAAAACTTCGCCGTTTGGGTGCGGTACAAAGTGATTAACACCTCTGATTCCCCTTCCAGGGCTAAGCTCCATATCCGAAGAGAACCCGTGGCAACTACCGGAACTCATTATGTAGATAGGATATTGAAACCGGGTGAATTCATGGAGCAGGCTGCCCGATACCCGTTTTTTACCGTTAAGGATCCAACCGCATTGCAACAGGCTGATTACCAGGTATGGTTTCAGCGGACCATCGACTATTGGAACGGGATGAAAAAATCTATTGCAAGCATTACGGTCCCCGAAAAAAAGGCTACAGATGCCCTCAAGGCTGCCCACGTATGCCAGATGATCGCCAATGATCTGGGCGAGGTACGTGGCGGAGAAGGATTTTACGATGAATTCTTTATCCGCGATGGGGCCTACCAGGTGATGGAACTCGAAGAGGCCGGAATGTGGGAAGCTGCCCGGAAATCCATCGAACTGTACCTGCCGCGCCAGCGACCCGACGGACGGTACGAATCACATACCGGACAATTCGATGCCAACGGTCAGGCCTTATGGGTGTTATGGCAGTATTACAAAATGACGGCCGATAAAACTTTTCTGGAACGAGTTTATCCGGGTATGAAACAAGCCGTCAACTGGACGGTCAAAACCCTGAATGAAACCAAAAGCGATCCCGACTTTCCGGGTTTGTTACCCAAGGCTCTGGCCGACGGGGAATATCTCTGGGCAGGTCAGAACCATATAGTCGGATATGATTTCTGGAATCTCCGGGGCATGATGGTCACCGCCGATGCTGCCCGTATCCTGGGCAAAACGCAGGAAGCAGCTGATCTTACCATGCAGGCCGATGAGTATCGGTCAGCTATCGATGCCGCCATGAAAAAGAACGGCATGGGCCACTTCCCGCCCAGCTGGGAGCTCATTGGTACCCATTGGGGAAATACCGAAACGATCTGGCCCACACCGATTTTCCCAAAGAATGATCCGAGGGTTACCAATCTGATTGACTTCCTGCGCAATGATTTCGGGGGAGGATATGTGGAAGGCACGATCCGATGGATGGGGTATCCGGCTGTGATCCATCCCTATATGGGCGCATACACCACGATGGCCGATCTGAGTCTGGGCAATGACGAACTGGTGGTGCAGGATTTTTACTGGACCCTGCTGCACTCCACAGCGGCACATGCATTCCCCGAAGGAATTTTTTACAAAACAAACACTGCCTGGGGCAATACCATTCCGCACGTTACCGGAGCTGGCAATTACGCCATCATACTGAGGCACATGCTGGTACACGAGGAAGGTAACGAGTTGCACCTGCTGAAGGCAATCCCCGACTGGTGGCTGTCCGATGGTCAGCAAATCCGCATTGAACGTTTGCCCACCTGGTTCGGCGATGTGTCGCTGATCATCAAGGGCACCGCCACTGGGGTGGAAGTTAAATTTGACGGACCCGTGCGGGAAAAGCCGACGCGGATCATCCTGCATCTGCCCGAAAACCGTCAGCTGATCAATTCCATTCCGGGGGTTACAGTCGAAATCCGCAAGCCGCAGGCAACCCGCTGGGATTTTGAAAAAGTGGTGAATATGTATAAAGCCTCTGTTGAAAAGCCCGTTACCACCCTCCGGTTTGGGGTGATGACCGATGTTCACAAGGATATCATGCATGATGCCGATCAGCGGGCGAAAACATTTATTAATGAGATGACTGCTTTAAATCCTGAATTTATCATTGAACTGGGAGATTTTTGTCAGCCCACAGCCAAAAACAAGGAATTTCTGAATATCTGGAACTCTTTCCCCGGGGCCCGGTATCATGTATTGGGCAATCACGATATGGACGGCGGATTCAGCCGGGATTCAACAGTTGCTTTCCTGCACTCCCCGGGCCGTTACTACTCATTTGATAAAGAAGGATTTCACTTTGTCGTGCTCGATGGAAATGATCAGGATCCATCCCCCAACCGTCCGGCCGGATATGCCCATTACATTGGCAAAGAGCAGCAGGATTGGCTCCGCATGGATCTGGGTAAATCAAAATTTCCGACCGTGGTGTTCTCGCACCAGCCATTGAACAGTGGCATCAGTAACACGAAGGAAATCATCCAGATATTCTCGGAATCAGGCAAAATAAATACTGCAGGCAGGGTAATCGCCTGTTTCAATGGCCACGATCATGCCGATCAGGTAAAGCAGGTCAGCGGGATCTGGTTTATCCAGATAAACTCAATGGCATACGACTGGCTGGGCGATCAATGGGCCCATAAGAGCTATCCCGATTCGGTTCATGCGAAATATCCGGCGATACAATATACTGCCCCGTACAAAGATCCGCTGTGGGCTCTGGTGACCCTTACATCCGACGGAAAAATCAGCATAAAGGGCCGGAAAACCGAATGGGTGGGACCGTCGCCATCAGAGCTGAAACATCCCGGCAAAGCCGGTGCCCTCCCCTTCTCCGCCGCCATCACCGATACGATCTTAAGGTTCCATCACTAACCCATTTCCTGATGACCCGCCGTGAACGCTTAATGAATACCCTCCGGGGCTTGCCGGTCGACCGCCCTGCCGTCTGCTTCTATGAGATCAACGGATACGATGAGCACCCGGATGACCGTGACCCGTTCAACATCTTTTCCCATCCGGCCTGGCTGCCGCTGATCGATCTGGCGCGAGAGAAAACCGATCGGATTGTGATGCGTGGCGTGGCTTTTAAAGAGATTACCCCCGACCCCATCGGACATATCGCAACGGATATCACCACCATTCGCAATGGAAGCCGATTCATCAAACGGACGGTAAAGGCAGGCAGCAAAATCCTCACCATGGAAACCCGGCAGGATCCGGATATCAATACCATCTGGACCACCGAACCCCTGCTCAAGGATGTAAATGACCTCGATACCTTCCTCGGACTGCCGGTTTTCGGTGCCGGCGAAACCGTTGATGCGACTGCCTTTCTGAAAGCAGAATCCGATATCGGCGATACGGGACTGGTGATGATCGATACCCCCGATCCGCTTTGTCTGGCGGCACTTTTATTCGACATGAGCAATTATACCCTGATCGCCCTTACCGAACAGGAGAAATTCCACTGTTTGCTTGAACGCTTTTCAGAAGTGCTGCTGGCGAAAACTGCCGAAGTTGCGCGGCTTTTACCTGGCCGGCTCTGGCGGATATATGGTCCGGAATTCGCATCACCTCCCTACCTGCCGCCATCTCTTTTCCGCGAATATGTTTGCCGGTATGTCAAACCCATGATCGATCTCATCCATCAATCAGGCGGATATGCAAGGATCCATTGCCATGGCAATATCCGCGATATTCTGGACGATATTGTGTCGATGGGAGCCGATGCCATCGACCCGATCGAACCGCCGCCCCAGGGAGATATTGAGCTGAAATATGTACGGGAACGATATGGAGATCAGCTGGTTCTGTTTGGAAACATTGAATGTGCCGATATTGAAAACCTCCCCACCCCGGAATTTGAAAAAAAGATCAGGCGCGCACTGGATGAAGGCACTTCCGGCCAGGGACGGGGGTTTGTACTGATGCCCTCTGCCTCACCCTATGGCAGAGTTCCGGGCGATCTGGCGATGGAGAATTACCGGGCGATGGTCAGGCTGGCCGGGGCTGAAGGTTGAGATTCCAATTCAGAATTCTTACCTCTGTGGTCCTCAGTTTTTCTCTGTGGCCCTCCGTGTAAATTCTTTATTAAACTCAGCAGTGCCGGGACAGCACCCAAGGGCATGCCGGGTAAGGAACGCGGTCCCTACTTGCGTCGGGATGACACTTCTCCGAGGGTGGTTTAGTGATCGGACCTCATGATTACCTGAATCTTATACTTCGGAACCCGGAACTCTTCATTCGAATCTCAATCTTGTTATCTTTAGCTGATCAACCTGCCGCATGATGAAATATTTCTCCCTTTGCCTGATACTTACATCAGCATTTCTGTTAGGCTCCTGCTCCGGAAATGATAAACCAAACAACCTGATCACCATAGATATTCAGGAAGCCCTGAAAAAAAACGGGTCGGTTAAACTGAGTGAACTGGTCTCAGATGTGGAGTTTGTGGAGTTCGATACCGTTCATCCGGAAGCCTATTTTGATCAGGCAAGGAGCATATCGGTGGGCAAAAATTATATCCTCATTGCCCGTGAATTCCAGAATCAGGTCATTCTTTTCGACCGGAATGGAATGTTCATCCGTTTGATCGGCCGCGTGGGCAAAGGTCCGGGCGAATATGTCAATTGCTTTGTGGTCGGCATGGACCCGAATGAGAAGTTTGTGTTTGTTGCAGATTATGTCCAGAAACGACTGATCAAATATGCCATCTCCGGGGAATATATAAAAAGCATTCTCTATACCGACGTCATTCCCAGGAGCTTGATAGATGACATTGTTTTCATCGATGATAATCATTTTGGATTGCAGGTCAGGAGAAATGGTGAACCCACCAACAATTATTGCAGTCTTCCGGTATTCGACCTGGACCTTAACCTCACGCACCAATACCTGAAAAGAGCCAATGATGAAGATCTGAAACTCGTTTATGACCATTATAAAACTGTGTTCAAGCTGGATGATAAGGTTTTATTCTGCGAATCCTATTTCGATACCGTGTATTATCTGTATCCCGATGGAAGGGAGGAAGCTGCTTACCGGTTCGATCTTGGCAAAAATGGCTTTTCAAGGAACTATCTATCTGATTATAATACTTTTAAAAATTCAAGTTCACTGGATTTTGATTTTGTGTCCAGTGTGTCGGAAACTCAGGATTATCTGTTTATCAGCGGCTTCGCGAGTGGTGCCTTTACACTTGCTCATCGGAAGAAATCGGGTGAAACATTCAGTTTGCCTGCTGCGGAAAACTGCGGCTTGTTCAAAGAACCCTATCATACCCTTGAAAATGACCTTTTTGGTGTTAACCCGATATTTATACGGTATTCACATCCGGATCTGAAAATATACCCGGTATGGATGTGGACCTGCAGACATGATCTTAACAAAACCGATGTCATCAACTGCATCCGTGCACAACAGGTTCTGCTTCCTGAAAAACGTGATGAATTCGTGAAGATCGCGGAGCGTTCAGATGCAGGAACCCTGCTATTGGTCTTATTGAAAATGAAATGATAATTTTGTCCTTTCAACCTTCCTCCAAATGAAATACTTCCTCCTGTCCATTCTGATCGGATTATCGGTTTTGCTGGGCTCCTGCTCCGAAAAAGAAAAATCCGTTACCGTCATTAGTCGGAACGACAATCAAATGATGGTATTAAATCTTAAAAACACCAACGACTCCATACAGATCAACCTGACTGATTTTACTTCCGATCTGAGATTCATCCGTTTGGAAACACGTCCGGATTGCTTAATTTCCTCCGCAACTTACTACCTGACTGACAGATATATTTTAGCCCGAACGAAAACAGGTATTTATCAATTTGATGCCCATGGCAAATTCATCCGGTTACTGGTCTCCAGGGGTCAGGGCCCGCTGGAATATTCAGCTGCCGAGTGGGTGGTTGATGAAAAGAACGACCGGTTGATTATAGCTGATGAGCAGAAAACTGAATACTTTCTCTGTTTTGATCTGAAAACCGGCGAATATCTTTACAATATTCCTAAGGCGATACCGGGAGTCACACGCAAATTTTCGTTAACTGAATATGGTTCATTGGCTTGCGTACCATATATGAGTCCGGGCAATCAACCAGATCTGTATTATCTGTACTGGCAGGATCTGAAAGGACAGCTGATCGATGTGGTTAAAGGCCCTCAGGATCTGGCCATCTATCGTGATAATTACCTGGAAAAGGTCCCTGATGGATATCGTTACATGCTGGCCTACTCCAATAAAGACACCATCTATACCCTTAAAGATAAAAAGCTTATCCCCTTTCTGGCATTTAATCATGGCGAAGAGGTTCCGGAAAGCATGGAGGCGGAGGGTTACCGCACCATGAAGATTGCATTGGAGACCAGCAATTTTCTATTTCTGTACAAGAACCAGATTAGCAAGGTTAACGTATCAGGTGATAACACCTCCATTTCCTGGGTTTTGAATGATTATCTTCTTGACAAAACGCACCTGAAAGCCTTTCAGATTTCAGGAATTTACAATGATTTTACAGGAACCAACCTGCATATCCAGATGCTGAAGGGTCTACCCAATGGCATTATTTACTGTCAGTTACAGGCCATGGAACTGATCGGAATTGCTGAGCGTGCAATTGAAAATCCAAAATCCGAACAAAAGCTGATCGGCCGCATGGAGGAGATTCGCGATCAGATTGGCCGTGATGACAATCCTGTTCTGCTGGTTGGCCGGCTCAGATAAATCTGCGTTGGTCAATTAACCAGCCAACACAAAACTACTTATCGATATATGTTGTAATTTGGTAGCAAATACCTGAAACGATGAAATTACCCGAATCCGTAAATAACCGGCTTTCCATGACCGGAGCTATTGTGGCCTTTATCAGCCTGATGTTCATACTGTTCTTTTTTGTTCTGAGCCTCATTTATCAATCGGGCAGCTCCTATCTCGGACTGTTTACCTATATAATATTACCTGCCTTTCTGATTCTCGGACTGATCCTGATCCCCATGGGAATGATTGGCCGGATGAGGAGGATGAAGAAGGGCATTGAGCCGGTAAAGGGGAAACCCTGGCTGATCGATTTTACCGACCGGCGTCACCGCAATGCCACCATCGTATTTGGTTTTGGAACCATCATCCTGGTATTTCTCACCGGCATAGGCAGTTACGAAGCCTTTCATTACACGGAATCAGTTAAGTTCTGCGGCACCACCTGTCATAAAGTGATGGAGCCCGAGCATACGGCATACCAGAATTCTGAGCATGCCAATGTAAGATGTGTGGAATGCCATGTTGGCGAAGGTGCCGGATGGTATGTAAAATCCAAGCTTTCCGGTTTGCGGCAGGTTTGGGCGGTTCTCACCAACAGTTACACCCACCCGATCGAAACCCCTATAGCCAATTTGCGCCCGGCACGCGAAACCTGTCAGAAATGCCACTGGCCCGAGAAATTCTATTCCCACAAACTGGTTTCCGAAAAACATTATCTCACCGATTCGGCCAATACCGAATGGGATATCGACCTGCGCATGAAAATTGCCGCCTCACACAGTGCGCTGGGAAATACCGGAGGAATTCACTGGCATATCAATCCGAATGTCAGGATTGAATACATGGATCCGGCCGACGACCGGGAAGCATTGCCGTGGGTGAAAAGCACCAATACCTTAACCGGCGAAACCACTATTTATCGGGATACCGAGTCCCCAATTTCAGATTCAGCGATGAAAGTCACCCAGCCAAGGGTTATGGACTGTATGGACTGCCATACCCGCCCGTCGCATAAATACCGCTCGCCCAGCGTATTTGTTGATGAATCAATTTTGGCCGGCGACATTCCGGTTTCCCTCCCGATGATTAAAAAGGTGGCAATGGATATTCTGAATCCTGCCTGGGATAATCGTCAGATTGCGCATGATACGATTACAAAATATGTACAAGCCTTCTATAAAGATACTTATCCCGATATTTTCGCCAATCGCAAGGCAGATATTGACAAGGCCATCGCGGGTATGATATCAGGATATTCCAAAAATATTTTTCCGGAGATGAAGGCTACCTGGGAAGCCTATCCGGATCATATCGGCCACATGGAGGCTAATGGTTGCTTCAGGTGTCATAATGGTAAACATGCCAGCGAAACAGGCAAAACCATCTCAAACGACTGCAACCTCTGTCATAATATCATGGTTCAGGGCACACCCGGTTCCGAAGAAGTGGCTCCTTTCAACGGAGCCCTTGACTTCAAACATCCGCTGGGTGATGAATCGTGGAAGGAGATGGCGTGTGTTGAGTGTCATAAGAAACTTTATTAAAAGGCATAGGGCAGAGGGCAGAGGGCAGAAATTAGTAAAAAGGCATAAGAAGTTAAGTATTAAGTAACTAAAGGCCCCTCGGAGCAGTGTGATCCCCGCGCATCTACCTTCCCTTGGAGCGTTGTCATCCCCGCGAAGGCGGGGACGGGACCGCCTTCCTTTAACGAGGGGCCCTTGGGTGCTCTCCCGACTCTGCTCTGAATTGAATTGGTGATTACTCCCATAGGCATGCTGGGAAAGGCACGAGGTCCCGATTTTCATCGGGATGACACTTCTCCGTGGCTGATTTACTTAACACTTAACTTCTTATGCCTTTTTACCAATTTCTGCCTTCTGCCTTCTGCCCTATGCCTTAGCTCACCCCCCCACCACCGCCTCAAGCCCAAACTTCGCAAACACCCTGACAGCCATAGCAATATCCTCAGCTGATGGCTCTTCCAGTTCTCCGCCGTCATAATCCTGTCCGAGCTTGCCGTACTTGTGAATGGCGATATTGTGGTATGGAAGCAGACTCACCATTTTCTGACTACCCGGCAGGGCGGCAACAAATTCAGCCGATT
The DNA here is from genome assembly GCA_942493265.1 of uncultured Bacteroidota bacterium. Classification (GTDB taxonomy): domain Bacteria; phylum Bacteroidota; class Bacteroidia; order Bacteroidales; family UBA12481; genus UBA12481. Next base: position 2,210,797 of record OW818688.1, on the reverse strand, counting down.
GCCTGATATTGATTTCATCGGCATTTACCCCTCTGATCAGGGGAATCCTGATATTGATATTGGCACCCGATTCCGACAATATCCGGAGATTCTCCAGGATCTTCTCATTAGTCACCCCGGTAAATATTTTATGCCTTTCGGAATCCATCATCTTCAGGTCGTACAGAAAAAGATCCGTCCGTTTGGCAACCTCCAGCAATGTCGTCGTTTTCGTGAACCCTGTTGTATCCACGGCCCGATGAATCCCCTCACGGCCCAGTGCATCAAGCAGTTCAATGAGAAAATCCGACTGCATCATGGGCTCACCACCAGAAATGGTCACCCCGCCCTGTGAATGGTCCATCATCACGGTTTCACGCCTGATCACCTTCATGATTTCCTCTACGGTAACCTGTTTCCCCGACATCTCCATGGCCTTGGTCGGGCAAACATCGGCGCAGATTCCGCACAGGTCGCAGAGGTTCGTATCGGTTACAATACCCTCTGCAGTAAGGGTTAATGCATTCACCGGACAATTTTCAACACAAGTTCCGCACCCGATACACTTCGCCTTTGAATACAGCTTTTGCAGATTTGGAGAAATCCCCTCCGGATTATGGCACCATACGCAACTCAGCGGACAGCCCTTCAGGAAAATAGTAATGCGAATCCCCGGACCATCATTAATCGAGTAAGGTTTAATATCAAAGATCAGCGCCATTCTTTCATTAACAAATTACCAAATTATCCAATTAACAAATTAAAAAGCAGCGTTTTGCGTGCGGTCGATGACTTCCTGCTGAAGGTCTTCGTTCATATCATTGAAATAATCGCTGTAACCGGCCATCCTGACTAGCAGATCCTTATACTCTTCGGGATGCTTTTGCGCCATTTTAAGTGTTGCGGTATCCACGATATTGAACTGAACATGATGGCCTCCCAGGGTAAAATAGCTCCGGATGAGCTGTCCGAGCCGGGCAATATCCTGATCCCTTTTCAGCAGACTGGGTAAAAAGCGAAGATTCAGGAGGGTACCGCCTGATTTGGTTTGATCCAGTTTCGACAGCGACCGGATAACGGCTGTTGGGCCATGCGTATCGCATCCGTGTGAAGGTGAAGTCCCGTCGGAAATTGATTTGCCTGCAAACCGGCCGTTCGGTGTTGCTCCCATTACCTTGCCAAAATAGATATGGCAGGTGGTGGAAAGCATATTCAGATGGAAGGTTTCCCCTTTGGTATTCGGCTTGCCATCAATGGTTTTATACAAATCATTGTAAACCCGCAGGGCGATGGAATCGGCATATTCATCATCGTTTCCGAAGAAGGGGGTGCGGTTCAGAATAAATTGACGCAGCTTCTCCTCCCCGGCGAAATTCTTAGCTACTGCAGCGAGAATCTCATCCATGGTATGTGTCTTATCTTCAAACACATGCTTTTTAAGAGTGGTCATGCTGTCGGTCACGGTACCTAAACCGGTGCACTGAATATAATTGGTATTATAGCGCGGACCGCCATTATAATAATCCTTACCTTTTTTAATGCAGTCATCGATCACCACCGAAAGGAATGGGGCCGGTGCATATTTGGCGAACATGCGGTCGATATAGTTGCTTACCTTAACCTTCTGATCTACAATAAAATTCAGCTGCTTAAGGAATGCCTCATACAGCTCCTCGAAATTCTTGAAATCGCGCGGATCGCCGCAATCTATACCGGCCAGTTTGCCGGTTACCGGATCGATTCCCCGATTGAGGGTTACCTCAAACACTTTTGGCACATTAAGATATCCGGTGAGCAGGAAAGCTTCCTTCCCGAACGCCCCCACCTCGATACAACCGCTGCAGCCGCCTTCACGGGCATCGGTTATGGATTTCCCCATCCCAACCATCTCCATGATATAGATATCGGGATTGAAAACCGACGGGTAACCATGTCCCTGACGAATCACCCTGGAGGCAGCATTCAGGAACCTGTCCGGAGTTTTTGAGCTGATATGCACCGAGTTACCCGGCTGCAAAACATGGAGTTCCTCCACCACTTCAAGCAGGATATAGGAAACTTCGCTTACCCCATCGGATCCGTCGGATTTCACTCCGCCGATATTGATATTGGTGAAATCGTTATAAGTACCGCTTTCCCGGGCGGTGATCCCAACTTTAGGCGGAGCCGGATGGTTGTTCACTTTCACCCAGAAGCAGGAGATAAGCTCCTTGGCCTCATCCCGCGTGAGTTTCCCTTCGGCGATTTCCCGCTCATAAAACGGGGCCAGATGCTGGTCGAAATGCCCGGGGTTCATGGCATCCCATCCGTTCAGTTCAGTGATGGTGCCCAAATGTACGAACCAGTACATCTGAATGGCCTCCCAGAATGTCCGGGGGGCATGGGCCGGCACCCATCTGCATACTTCAGCAATTTTAACGAGTTCCTCGCGCCTCTTTTCATTCTTTTCATTTTTCAACAGTTCTTCCGCCAGGTCCGCATGACGATTGGCAAAAACGATCGCGGCATCGCAAACGATATCCATTGCCTTCAGCTCTTCAGCCTTATCAGTAGCCTCCGGATCGTTCATATAATCAAGTGAATCCAGATGAGCCTTGATGTCATTCTTAAAATCCAGCATTCCTTTCCGGTAGATTTTTCCATCCAGAACGGTATGGCCGGGCGCCCGCTGCTCCATAAATTCCGTAAACAGTCCGGATTCATAGGCTCTGCGCCACTCATCAGGCACATGGCTGAAAATCCGTTCCCTCATGGTTCGGCCTTCCCAGTATGGGATCACCTCTTTTTCATAAATCTCTATATCATTGGGATCCACATGATATCGCTGCTGGTCGCGGGTGTTCAGCACATGAAAATCCTCAACCGAATGGCAGGTGAGTTCGGGAAATGTTGGTACGGCCTTGGGTTTTGGACCCCGCTCGCCAACGATCAGCTCACCTTCACCGATATACAGGGTTTTCTTTTCGCAGTGGTCCAGAAACTGCAGCGCCCTCATGACCGGCACTGAATACTTGCCGTTATTGGCTTTATAAAAGGCCGTCTGGTGCATTGCCCGCTCAATGGATATCGACGGTTCGGTTTCGAAACTCAGTTTACGGAGCCGTTGTACCCGTTCGTTCATGCCGGGACCAATCACATTGGATTTCGGGATATAGAAATTGCCTTCCGCATTAGGTTGGCGTTCAGGCAGGCAGGAGAGTTCGGTATCGGAAACGGAAGTTTTCATGGTTACGGTGTTAAAATGTGTTACGGGTGTTACGGATGTTACGGGTGTTACGGGTGTTGCGGGTGTTCTCGTAGGGGCGACCTGCGGTCGCCCATTAACCCGTGATCACCAAATTCCCCGCGGTCGCCCGATAAATCGATATAAACGTGAAAAATTTAAACGGAAAATTCGGATGAAAACACAGTACGAACCAATGGCATCATACCATCAGGCAGCTGTAGAGACAGCGGTACGCCTTTAAAAGGGTGCTATGGAAGAAAGTTGTCATTTCAATGGCAAATATAATGGTTCTTTACATTTTTTACAATTTTAATGGGCGACCGCAGGTCGATGGGCGACTGCAGGTCGATGGGCGACCGCAGGTCGTCCCTACCAGAACGTCCGTAACATCCGTAACATTCGCAACGTCCGCAACGTCCGCAACGTTTTTCCCGTTCTTCACGATTTTATATATCTTTCGTGCATTAAACAAATCATTCTATTTATATGAAAAGATTTACATCACTATTATTAGGTATTACCCTGTTGTTCAGCGTATCAGCGAAAGCTGACGAGGGTATGTGGCTCTTACCGCTGATTCAGAAACTGAACATTGGCAAGATGACCGAACTGGGTCTCCAGCTTTCAGCAGAAGATATTTACAGTGTTAACCATTCGAGCGTAAAAGATGCCATCCTCATTTTTGGCGGCGGGTGCACGGCTGAGGTTGTTTCTCCTCAGGGACTCGTATTAACCAATCACCACTGCGGTTACGGCACGATCCAGTCGCATTCAACCGTTGAGCATGATTATCTTGCCAATGGATTCTGGGCAATGAGCAAAGGCGAAGAGCTGGTTAGTCCAGGCTTATCGGTAACCTTTCTGGATTATATTCAGGATGTTACTGCCAGGATCAATGCAAAACTGAACGACGGAATGAGCGAAGCCGACCGTGCAGCTGCCATTCGCGATGAATCACAGGCCATCCAGTCGGAAATTAAAACCGATAAATTCCATTCAGCACGGGTAACTCCGTACTTTGGTGGAAACCAGTTCTTTCTTTTGGTATATACCCAATATCGCGATGTACGTCTCGTTGGAACTCCTCCGAGCTCCATCGGAAAATTCGGTGCCGATACCGATAACTGGATGTGGCCGCGTCAGACCGGTGACTTCTCCGTTTTCCGGATTTATATGTCACCCGATGGTAAACCTGCCGATTATGCAGCCGATAATGTACCCCTTAAACCCAAACACTATCTGCCGGTTTCAGTAAAAGGCGTGAAAGAAGGCGACTATACCATGATCATGGGTTATCCGGGAAGAACAACCCGTTACATGACCTCCTATGAAGTGGAGGATGTATTGAAAATTACACATCCTAACCGGATTAAAATCCGCGGTGTAAAGCAGGAAATCATGCTGGCCGATATGCTGGCCGATCCGAAAGTTAAAATTCAATATTCTTCAAAATATTCAGGATCAACTAACTACTACAAAAATTCAATCGGTCAGGCTGCCGGTCTGAAACGTTTGAAAGTTGCCGAACGTAAAAAAGAACTCGAAGATCAGTTTACCAAATGGATCGCTCAGGATCCGGCTCTCCAGAAAAAATATGGTGAAACGCTGAACCTGATCAAAAATTCAATTGATGGCCGGGCTCCCTATAATAATGCAAGTCAGTATTTTTCAGAATGCTTCAGTGGCGGATCTGAAATTATCGGAATTGCCGGATCTTTTGGCAGCTCATTATCCAGACTGATGACTGAAGAAAAAGATCAGGCCAAGGTAAAAGAAGCCACCGCAAAAATGAAAGGTAACCTGGCTGGGTTCTTCAAAGACTACAACAAGCCTACCGATCAGAAAGTTACCGCTGCCATGTTTGAGTTATTCTGCAAAGATGTTGAAGATCAGTACAAACCTGACGTATACGATCTGATCAATAAAAAATTCAAAGGCTGTGGCGTTCAGTTCTCCGCCAAAATGTTTGAAACCTCGATGTTCTGCGATCAGGCTAAACTCGAAGCCTTCCTCGACAATCCGAGTTTGAAGGTTCTGGAAAAAGACCTCGCCTATGTTGCTGCAAAATCCATCAATAAAAAGAGCACCGAGATCAGAAGTGAACTGGTTAAATTCTCAGGCGATCTGGCCAAAGGTCAGCGTTTATGGATTGATGGCCTGATGGCCATGCAGAAGGACCGCGTATTCTATCCGGATGCCAACTCCACCATGCGCCTCTCTTATGGTCAGGTAAAATCCTACGACCCGATTGATGCCGTTCATTACAAGTACTTTACTACCCTCGATGGTGTTATGCAGAAAGAAGTTCCGGGCGACTGGGAATTTGATGTTCCGGCCAAACTGAAAGAACTGTACAAAGCCAAAGATTATGGTATCTATGGTGAAGGTGGCGTGATGAAAATCGGATTTATTTCCAATAACGATATTACCGGTGGCAACTCGGGATCACCCGTACTGAATGCAAAAGGCGAACTTCTCGGACTGGCATTCGACGGCAACTGGGAAGCCATGAGTGGTGACGTAGCTTTCGAACCCGATCTGCAGCGTACTATCAGCGTGGATATCCGCTATGTGTTGTTCATTATGGACAAATACGCCGGGGCAAAGCACCTGGTTGATGAAATGACTTTAACCTATTAAACTAAGGCAAAAGACAGAAGGCAGAAGGCAAAAATTAGTAAGAGGTTTTAAGTATTAAGTGTAGGTGCCGCCAATGGACTTCAGGGTTAGGAGAGCAGTCCCGACCCCCGCCTTCGCGGGGGCAAGCCCCGTCGGGATGACACTTCTCCGAGGGTGACCAGTACCTGCCCGACTTATTTCTTCAGACTTAATACTAATCTTTGCCTTCTGCCCTCTGCCTTCTGCCCTAATTTACCGCCATGCAACTCAACATCCTCGACATCCTTTCCATCTTCATGGTGCTGTTCGCCGTGATCGATATTTTCGGCAGCATCCCGGTTATCCTGAGCATCAAGCATAAAGGGGGAAAAATAAAGGCAGGCCAGGCCACTTTGGTGGCTTTTGCCGTACTGCTGGCCTTTTTGATTGTCGGGGAAAAAATGCTGGGGTTATTTGGTGTTGATGTTTCCTCGTTCGCTATTGCCGGTTCGTTCATCATCTTTATCCTGGCATTCGAAATGATTCTCGGACACGAATTCTTTAAAAATGATACCCCTGAAGGAGCATCCATTGTACCGATTGCCTTTCCGCTGATTGCCGGCGCGGGGTCCATCACCACGCTGATTTCTTTACGATCGCAATACGACCACATCAATATTATCATCGCATTGGTAATGAATATGATAGTGGTATTCGTCGTTTTAAAGGCCACTTACCGGTTTGAACGCTTTCTGGGGCCAACCGGTTTGATGATTCTAAAGAAATTTTTCGGGATCATATTGCTGGCGATTGCCATAAAATTATTCGTTGCCAACACCGGAATTAAAATCGGTATTCACTAAACAAAATCATGGACACCACCTCACTCGAATCCTATTTCGAACATTTTCGCAAGAACACGATCGGACATGACCTTTCCTATCAATCCCCCTGTGGGATAAAAAAGATGGTTTATGCCGACTGGATTGCCACCGGCAGGCTGTACAAGCCGATTGAAGACAGGATGACAAATGTGGTCGGGCCTTGGGTAGCCAATACGCATAGTGAAGCCAGTGAATCAGGCACTTTAATGACCAAAGCCTATCATTATGCCCTGCAAAAAATCAAGAAAGAGGTAAATGCCGGTCCAAACGATGTGATCCTTACAGCAGGCACCGGTATGACCACAGTGGTCAACAAGCTTCAGCGGATACTCGGATTGCGCACCTGCGGAAGGCTTTCCGGGAAGGAGTGCCTGGAACATACTGAAAAACCGGTGGTTTTCATCACGCACATGGAACACCATTCCAACCACATGTCGTGGTATGAATCCAATGTTGATGTAGTGATACTGGAACCCGGAGAGGACCTTCTGGTTTCGGTCGATAATCTGAAGATCAAACTTGAAGAGTATAAAAACCGTTCTTTAAAGATCGGGTCCTTTACTGCCTGTTCCAATGTAACCGGAATCGAGACTCCCTATCATGAGATGGCAAAAATCATGCATGAAAATGGCGGAATCTGCTTCATAGATTTTGCCGCCTCGGCTCCATATGCTGAGATCAATATGCATCCGGCAGATCCGATGGAAAAGCTGGACGGCATTTATTTTTCGCCCCATAAATTTCTCGGAGGTCCCGGCTCATCCGGCATTCTGATATTCGATGCATCACTGTACAACAATGAAACTCCCGATAATCCGGGTGGAGGAACCGTCGACTGGACCAACCCCTGGGGCGAATACAAGTACATTGATGATATTGAGCTCCGCGAAGATGGTGGCACTCCCGGATTTTTGCAGGCCATGCGGGTAGCCATGGCCATGGAGGTGAAAAATCAGATGGGAGTTGATAAAATCCGTGAGCGTGAGGAAGAGTTACTGGAAATTGCCTTTACAGAATTCAGCAAGATCCCCGGTCTTCATATTCTCGCACACAACGTTCAAAAAAGGCTGGGAATCCTTTCATTTTATATTGATGGCATTCATTTTAACCTGGTTGTCAAGCTATTATCCGACCAATATGGAATTCAGGTGAGAGGCGGATGCGCTTGCGCGGGAACTTACGGGCATTATCTTCTCAACGTGACCTATGACGACTCACACCGGATAACTGAATTAATCAATCACGGCGATCTCTCGAAGAAACCAGGATGGATCAGACTTTCGCTCCATCCAACAATGACTGACCGGGAATTAATGCTAACTATTGAAGCCCTGAAGGATATCCAGATAAATTTCAGGGAATATCAGAAGGATTATCTATACAATAACCGGACAAATGAATTCAGGCATATCTCGGAACCCGAAGATAAAACCTGTCTGATCCGGTCGTGGTTCAGCTTTGAAAATGATTTACAGAAGTAACCCTATCAGCCCAACGCCAAATTGCATTTAAATTGACGCTCTTCAGGTCAACAGCATTTAAAACAGAAACTGTATATTTGCGCCTCAGCTATGTATTTTTATGGATTACAACGCGTTAAGCAAAGAAGAGCTCTATCGGGAAAACCTATCCCTTCAACAGGAAATCACCTGGCTGCGTCAGGCTCAAAATATTTCAGACTCTCTTTCAACCGTTATTCTGAATCGGAAACGCACCGAACAGAATTTTAAGAAAATCAATGAGGTGCTGTTGAGTCTGGGGACAACTTTTGATGAAAACATCCACCTTCTTACCAACTTGTGTGGTGACCTGACCGGCGCAGCATTTACCCGCTATATCCGGCTGGAGGAAGGTAACCCTGATGTTATCAACATGGATGCGAATAAGGTTTTTATAATCAACGATTTGCAGAACTCGCCGCTGGCACAATCCGATCCAAACATATCAGCATATAAACTAAATACCTACATAGGCAAACCGGTTGTTTGTGACGGGCAATTAACAGGATCCATTTATGCGGGATACCTAACTCCTCAGGAACTTACCATTGAAGTTGAGCAGGTTTTCATCATTATCGCTTCAGCCCTCGGGAATGAAGAATCACGCAGGAAAGCACAAAAACAATTGTTTGAAAGTGAGGAGCGGTTCCGTTCGGCATTTCGCACCAGCCCAGATTCCATTAACATTAACCGCCTGGCAGATGGTCTTTATATTGATATTAATGAAGGCTTTACAGAATTAACGGGATATACTACGGACGATGTAAGCGGTAAAACTTCCATTGAGCTCAATATATGGGACAATCCGGATGACCGTGCCCGTTTGGTGAGCGGACTCCGGCAAAACGGTCATGTTGAAAATCTTGAAGCCGTATTCCGATTAAAAGATGGCGGCACAAAAACCGCACTCATGTCGGCAAGGGTTTTTTATATAAAAGGTGTGCCGCACATCCTTTCGGTTACCCGGGATATGACCGATCGGAAAAAAGCGGAAATTGCCATACACGAAAGCGAACAAAAATTTCGCTCGGTGGTGGAGAATGCTTTCGATGGTATCTATTTGATATCTGACAACCGTTTTACTTATGCCAACCAGCGATTCTGCGAAATCATGGGGTATTCCGCCGAAGAGATTGCTTCAGAGGACTTTAACTTCAATATTACCCTCACCGACAGGAGCCGGGGACTGATTGAAGAGCGTCGCCAAGCCCGACTTCGGGAGGAAAGTATCCCCGGGATTTACGAGTTTGAGATCATGACAAAATCCGGCGAATTAAAGGAGGTGGAGGTCAGCACGGTCAAACTGGAAACTCAGGGTGAATTAATGGTCTTGGGAATCATGCGGGATATTACCGACAGGAGAAAACTCTTTGAGGAACTCCTGTTGGCCAAGGATAAAGCAGAAGAGGTTAATATTCTTAAATCCAGATTATTGGCCAACCTGAGCCACGAAATCCGGACTCCCCTTAACGGCATTTTGGGATTTGCCGAGCTGCTCAGGGAAGATATTAAAGATGCATCCCAGCGATCGATGGCCGATATTATCTATTCAAGCGGATATCGGCTGCTGAATACCCTTAATTCCATTCTGGATCTTTCAGTGATTGAATCGCAGTTCAGTAAAATGAATCTGAAACGGGTAAGCCTTAATTCACTTGCCCGGGAAGTAGTTGTTCTTTTTAAACCCAACACCCTCAAGAAAGGTATCGGCCTCAACATTTCAACCGACCAGGAAAATATCATGGTCAATGCAGATGAGGAGCTCATCACTAAAATCCTTAACAATCTGATTAATAATGCTATTAAATTCACCGATGCGGGTGGAATTACGGTTACGCTATTTTTGGAAAAAATAGGGAATCATGAGTTCGGCTGTATCCGGGTAACCGATACCGGGATTGGCATCAAGGAGGAATTTCAGAAAATTATTTTCGAAGAATTCCGCCAGGTCAGTGAAGGCCAGAACCGGAATTATGACGGCTCCGGTTTAGGTCTGCATATTTCCAAACGATTTGCTGAAATGATGGGGGGAACGATCACGGTGCAAAGCGAACTAGGTACCGGATCAACGTTTACCCTAAGTCTTCCGGTGAATTAATCCGGCACATCAAATCAGCCCAGGTCGGAAAGCTTCGATAACAATCTCATATCCAGTATTTCCAGCTCCTTCCCATCCAGGCTGATAATGTTTTCGGAGCGGAATTCCGTCAATAGCCGCACGGTATTCTCCTCCGATATTCCGCTCAGGCTCCCCAAATCTTTACGGGTTATCGGCAAAGTAAATTTTGTTCCGCCATAGAACTCTGATAAGTAGATAAGACTTTCAGCTACCCTGCCCCGTATATTCTTCTGGTTCAGCGTAATGATCTTTTTCATGATCGCCGAAACTGATCGGCCAAATGCCTGATTCAGTTTCAGCAGCAGATCATGATCCTGGAGATACAGGTCCTTAACGATATCCAAATCTACCATGCAAACCCGTGAATCCTCGATCGCCATCACCGAATAAGAATAGTGAACACTCTCGAAAAAGGAGAGCAATCCTATATACGACGGGGGTTTCATCAGGTACAATATGATATTCCTGTCGTTGATTCCCTCAATATAGAGCTTGGCCGTTCCGCTCATCAGGTAGATGGCATGGGTGACCGGGCTCCCTTGCTTGCAGATTTTTTCATGTCGCTTGAAATCCGCATGAATGGCTCTGGCCTCCGAAAAAGACTGGCCTGTGAGCCTGATAGCCTCAGACAGATCACATTTCAGCGGACAATCCTGACAGGAAATTTTGCTCGAAACTTTCATTAACATGTATTTTCTCAAATTTACCTGATTTTTTCAAGGTTCAAGCCGACATCCTTTACTTCGGTTTATTGATTTGCACCGAATTAGGAAATTATTATATATTTGCCAACTGCATCAGGAGCCCCGGAAAGGGGGGCACCAACCGAGCACAAAAGCCGCGGTGGTCTAGTATGCGGGCCGTCTGGTCAAAAAAATGTTTTCAGACAATCCCGGTATCACTGATGCAAAAAGCGTGTTTAATTAATCTTTTTGCACAAAATGAGTACTGTTAAAAATTTCCTGTTTACGAGTGAATCCGTTAGTGAAGGGCACCCGGATAAAGTTGCCGATCAGATTTCCGACGCACTGCTTGATGCTTATCTTGCCAGCGATCCAAATTCCAGGGTAGCGATTGAAACACTTGTCACCACTAACCGTGTAGTATTAGCCGGTGAGGTGGGATCAACAACGCACGTCGACCACGAAGCCATTGCCCGCAAAGTAATCTGCGGTATAGGATATGATCACCCGGGAATCGGGTTCGATGGCAATAATTGTGAAATCACCAATCTGATCCATGAGCAGTCGAACGATATCGCAGAGGCTGTTCTGCGTAAAGATCCTGAAAATCAGGGTGCCGGCGATCAGGGACTGATGTTCGGATATGCCTGTACCGGCACCGAAACCTTGATGCCGCTGCCTATCGACCTGTCGCACAGGCTGATGCTGATTCTGGCCGAAATCCGTCGCGAGGGTCGCGAAATGACCTATCTCCGTCCGGATGCAAAATCACAGGTAACCATCATTTATGATGACCAGAACAATCCCATTTCGATCGATACCGTGCTGGTTTCCACACAGCATGATGATTTTAAAGGAGTTGAGGAGCCTGCTGAACTGATTAAAAAAGATATAGCCCGAGTTTTGATCCCGCGTTTACTGGACACATTACCCGAAGCAATCCGTGCCTTGTACAATGGCACTTCAAAATTGCTCGTCAATCCATCCGGAAAATTCGTAACCGGTGGTCCGGATGGTGATACCGGCCTTACCGGCCGCAAAATCATTGTCGACACCTACGGCGGCTGGGCCCGTCACGGCGGCGGGGCATTCTCCGGAAAAGATCCTTCAAAAGTTGACCGCTCAGGCGCCTACGCTGCCCGGTATATTGCCAAGAACCTGGTTGCAGCCGGACTTTCAGCGGAAGTTGAAGTTCAGCTGGCGTATGCCATCGGACAGGCTGATCCGGTTTCGGTTTCGGTAAATACTTTTGGTAAAGAGAGCACCAATCTCAATGCAAAAGATCTCGAACAGCTGGTGAGGAACAATTTCCCGCTCCGGCCCTACCATATCATCCGTGACCTGGCCCTGAAAAATCCGATCTATCAGGCAACCGCTTCTTATGGCCACATGGGCCGTTCGAGTTATACTGCCAATGGCATCAAATTCTTCCCATGGGAAGAGACCAATAAGGCCGGTTCGCTCAGATAAAACCTGTCCGTGCTATGAGAAAGCTGCTGATTACCCTGGTGGCCGCCCTTCTGCCGGTTTTACTGTTTGCTCAGCTATACAAGGACCCGAAAGCGCCCGTTGAGGACCGTGTTCAGGACCTGATTTCAAAGATGACCCCGGAGGAAAAGTTCTGGCAACTGTTCATGATCCCGGGGGATCTTTCGATCGGCAAGGATAAATTGAAGCAAGGGATATTTGGATTTCAGATATCAGCCGAAGGTAAAACCGCTGATGCCACCCAGCAGCTGCTGAATTATGCCCCGGGGGTATCTGCCGCTGAAACAGCTGTAAAAATCAATGAATTACAGCGATTTTTTCTGAACGAAACCCGATTGGGCATTCCGGTCATTCCCTTTGATGAATCACTGCATGGACTCGTCAGGCAGGGTGCAACATCCTTTCCGCAATCGATCGGACTGGCAGCCTCATTCGATATTCCGCTGATGCAAAAGGTTGCAGCAGCCATTGCGGATGAATGCAAAACCCGCGGACTGCGACAAATCCTGTCGCCGGTAATCAATATGGCAACCGACGTACGCTGGGGCCGTGTGGAAGAGTCGTATGGCGAAGATCCATATCTGGCTTCGGAAATGGCGGTAGCCTATATAGCCGAATTTGAAAAAATCGGAGTCATAACTACGCCTAAACATCTGATTGCCAATGTTGGCGACGGGGGTCGCGACAGCTATCCCATTCATCTTAACGAAAGATATCTGAGAGAGATACATCTTCCGCCATTCGATGCTGCCATCAAACGTGCAGGCATGCGAAGTGTGATGACTTCTTATAATTCGCTCGACGGACAGGCATGCTCGGCCAACAACTGGCTGCTCAATACCTGGCTGAAAGAGGAAGAGGGATTTACCGGATTTGTGATTTCAGATGCCAATGCGGTGGGTGGGGCCAATGTTCTGCACATGACCACGAAGGAATATTGGGAATCAGGAGCCGACGCCATCAATAATGGTCTGGATGTAATATTCCAAACCTCATACGATCATTATCCCCTGTTTATCAAGCCTTTCCTCGATGGGACCATTCCGGTGAAAACCATCGACCAGGCGGTTGCCAGGGTACTCCGGCTCAAATTTGAGCTCGGACTTTTTGAAAATCCTTATGTTGATCCCAAAGTTGCCGAAAGAACCAATGGTAGTCCCGAACACCGCGCGCTGGCCCTTGAGGCCGCCCGAAAGTCAATCGTTCTGCTCAAAAATGATAATCATATCCTTCCCCTTTCAAAAGATATTAAAACGATAGCCGTGATCGGTGAGGATGCAACCGAATCCAGGTTAGGGGGATATAGCGGGCCCGGGATAGGCAAAATTTCCATTTTGCAGGGCATAAGGCAGAAAGCAGAAGGCAAAAATCAGGAAGAAGTATCAAGTAATAAGATAGAAGTGTTGTATGCGAAGGGGTGTGGGCGGATATCGGAAGAATATACCCCGGTTCCGGCCTCTTACTTTTCCCTCCCCGACAACCGGCAACCGACAACCGGCAACGGCCTCAAGGGTGAATACTTTAACAACATCACCCTGTCAGGCGAGCCGGTGCTCACCCGCACTGAAAGTCAGATTAGATTCCAGTGGACTCTGTTCGGCCCGGATCCGGCAAAAATGGGCAATGACTTTTTCTCAGCCCGCTGGACAGGGAAACTGAAATCGCCCGGCAACGGAACCTATCGGATCGGAATCGATGGGAACGATGGTTATCGCGTGTATATCAACAATATATTGATAATCGATAATTGGATCAAGCGCAGCAGACAGATCCTTACCACCCCATATACATTTGAAGAAGGCAAAACCTATGATTTACGGGTGGAATATTACGAGCCAACCGGAAATGCCTGGTTCACTCTCGTGTGGGATTATGGTAAATCACCCGACTGGCAAAAGGGGATTGATGAAGCAGTTGCGGCTGCATCCAAAGCGGATGCCGTTATCCTGACTGCCGGCATTGAAGAAGGTGAATTCCGCGACCGGGCATCGCTGGCACTACCCGGACATCAGGAGGAGCTTATACGCAGGGTTGCAGCCACCGGTAAACCCGTGGTTGTGGTACTGGTGGGTGGAAGCGCCATCACCATGAACAGCTGGCTCGATCAGGTTGCTGGTGTGGTTGATGTATGGTATCCGGGCGAAGTGGGTGGTGAAGCGGTTGCCGACGTGCTTTTCGGGGATTACAATCCGGCCGGTCGCCTGCCGGTAACCTTTCCGGTATCGGAGGCCCAGCTGCCGCTGGTATATAACCACAAACCCACCGGTCGCGGCGATGATTACAATAATCTCACCGGTCAGCCCCTGTTTCCGTTTGGATTCGGATTAAGCTATTCCACTTTTGAATATACTGATATTAAGATAGATAAGCCGGAAATTAAAGTGAGCGAATCCACCAGGGTCCGATTTAAAGTAACCAATACGGGCAAATTCGATGGCGATGAAGTGGTTCAGTTATACATCCGCGACCTCTATGCCTCTGTTGCCCGTCCCGTTACCGAGCTCAAGGGATTTCAGCGAATTCATTTAAAAAAGGGCGAAACCCGCGAGGTGGTTTTCGATATCACACCGGAGATGCTCACCATGCTGGATAAAAACCTCCGGGCACTTGTTGAACCCGGTGAATTCAGGCTGATGGCAGGCAGTTCCTGCAAAGAAATCCGCGTGGCAGTTACCCTCCGGACTTCTTAACCTTAAATCCCTGCTCTGTAAGAAGTTGTACAACTTTATCGCGAAAATCGCCCTGGATCAGAATTTCTCCGTCCTTAGCCGTACCCCCCACCCCGCATTTGGTTTTCAGGAGCTTACCGAGTGCTTCAAGATCCCCGGTTGAGCCGGTGAATCCGGTAATGAGCGTAACCGCTTTCCCTTTGCGGTTTTTCTTATCGAGCTGAACAATCAGTTTCTGCTGATTCGCCGGTAAGGTATCACGTTCAGGCTCCTCAGCCTTATCATATTTAAAATCGGCACTTGTTGAATATACAACACCCAGCCGGTCCTTCCAGTCTTTTGCCATAGTATTAATTTGAACTGCAAATTAAGTAAATTGGTTAATTTTAAAACTCTAATCCTGCCAACATGTTCCATCTTCAGCTGAAGCTTGCGTTTCGTTACCTGTACCGTAACCGGTCATTCACCCTGATAAACCTGACAGGCTTATCGCTTGGACTGGCAGCATTTATTTATGTTCTGATCCTGGTGAGCCACGAAACGAGGTTCGATAATTTCTATCCGGATGGCAAACAAATTTACCGGGTAACCTCAACACTGGTCAACGGAGACAAGCAAATGACGAGTGGATATTGCAATGCTCCAGCCGGTCCGGCGCTGGCATCAGAAATCCCTGGCATTGGATCTTTTTGCCGGGTATCGGGGGAAAATCAGCAAAAATTCCTAATCGGATCAGATCCGGTCACCACCACCCGATTCCGCTATGCTGATAAAAATTTCTTTAATTTCTTCGGATTCAAGCTGATACAGGGATCTCCCGATCAGGTACTGAACCAGCCCGGAAGCATTGTATTAACGCATGCGGAGACAATCAGGATATTTGCCTCGAAAAATCCGATCGGGCAGATAGTGAAAACACCTGAAGGGATGGAATTCGTGGTTACCGGGGTGGCGGAGAATCCTCCGGCCAATACCCACTTGGTTTTTGATGCCGTGGCATCCTATCAGACGCTCGAAAACCATCCGGGTATTTATCTTGAATGGGATGGAGGCATGACGTTCCTGACCTACCTGCGGCTGAAATCGGCAATCAATGCAGGGAATCTTTCAGGGAAGTTCCCGGCATTTCTCGAAGAAAAAATCAATAAACGATACCGGTCAGCCGGCTGGGAGATGTCGCTTGCCCTGCAGCCTATCCGCGATATTCATCTGAACAGTCATCTCGATTATGACTGCCCGACGAACAGAAGTAAAACCAACTTACTTATAATAAGTACGATAGCTTTTCTGATTCTGATTCTGGCCATCATCAACTATGTTAATCTGGCGACTGCCATTGCTTTCACCCGTGTAAGGGAAACTGGCATGCGGATCATCATGGGAGCTGCCGGGTCGCAAATCCGGGGACAGTTGCTGGCGGAATCGCTGGTGTTGTCGTTGCTCGCCGGGGCCATCTCGGTGATACTGCTTGCTGGCTTTTACCCAACTTTGAATCAGTTCACCCGATCCGATTTCACCTTTCGCGACGACCCTGCTATTGTTTCAATCACTATCCTGCTGGCAACGCTCCTCACAGGATTTATTGCCGGTATAGGTCCGGCCTGGCTGCTCAGCCGTCAGAAAGCCATGGCAGGCATTCAGAATACAATCATGGGCAAGCGCCGGCAATTTTTCCGCAACGGGCTGGTCTCATTCCAATTCTTTGCTGCAGTGGTACTCATCGGAACACTGATTTTGATGCAGAAACAAAACAGGTTCATCGGCAGCATGGATCTTGGGTTCGACCGCAAGTCCATCGGCAGTTTGAATGTGAGCAAAGGATTTGACCTCAAAGATGCGGGCATGATATCCGGAGAGCTGAAGAAAATCCCTGAGATTGCGGAGGTCAGCATATCCAGTGAAATGCCCGGAGCAGGGGTAACTTCCAATGGGTATGCGCTTGAGGGTAAAGAGAATATCGAACTGATCAAGACCATCTACACCGATGAAAATTTTCTTGGATGTTATGGAATCAAGCTTAAAAACGGCCGGGATTTCAGGGGCACAACCGCTTCGGATGCCAGTGGATTTTTAGTCAACCAGGCGCTGATTGATTTCGCCGGCTGGAGCGATCCCATCGGGAAAAAGATCACCCGGAACCAGTCGTTTGAGGTGATTGGAGTAGTGGAGGATTTCCATTTTTCATCTCTTTATGAGCCTGTTGCTCCCCTTATTATATCGGTCAATCCAGCAAACGACAGCTGGAAATATTATTTTGTGAATATCCGCTACAATACCAATGATATTGCCGGTTTACTCAACAAGATCAAAGGCGTATGGGAAATAACCATGCCTGGCCAGCTGTTTGAATTTCAGTTCCTCGATGATTATCTGGCGGCCAGTTACCAATCACTCGGGCAAAATCAAAAGATGATCACCCTGTTTTCATTGCTGGCCATACTGATTGCTGTAATCGGCCTGTTCGGGCTGTCGGCATTTATTACAGTCAGCCGCCGCAAAGAGATTGGGGTGCGAAAGGTTAACGGCGCCACATCGGCTCAAATTATCGTCCTACTGAATTACCGCATGGTGCGCTGGGTGTTGATTGGCTTTGTAATCGCATGTCCCTTTGCCAGTTACATCATGAATAGATGGCTGCAAAGCTTTGCTTATAAAACAGCCGTATCCTGGTGGATCTTTGTGATAGCGGGTGTTTTAGTCGTTCTGGTCGCCGTACTAACGGTTTCATGGGAATCGTTCAAGGCTGCCCGCCGTAATCCCGTTGAGACCCTCCGATATGAGTAATTACATTGGCATATTAAATAATTATCAAATTAGTTCCCTGCCATTCTGACCATCCAAACACGTTGGCAAACAAATTGATGCATCTGAAACAGCATTAATTATCAAGGTTATGAATCTCAATAATTTCACCATCAAGGCGCAGGAAGCGGTCCAGCAGGCATTCACCATAGCCGAAGGATATCAGCACCAGGCAATTGAAAGCGGGCATCTCTTAAAAGGACTTTTTTCGGAAGCTGAAGATGTGACACAACATTTGCTGGCAAAGGTTTCGGCCAATCCGGCAATGATAGAATCCGCCCTCGACAAGATTATCCAGCGGTATCCGAAGATCATTGGCGGCGAGGCCTATCTGTCAAAATCAGGAAACCGTACCCTCACCAAAGCACAAAATCTATCTAAAGAAGCAGGCGACCAGTTTGTATCAGTGGAATACATTTTGGCAGGATTACTGGATGCCGGCGACGATGTAGCGCAGATGCTGAAGGACAGCGGAGTGACAGAGAAGCAGCTCAAAGCGGCCATCGCAGATTTGCGCAAGGGACAAACGGTGAACACCCAAACTGCCGAAACTACTTTCGACTCGCTCAACCGTTTCGCCATCAACCTGAATGAACAGGCCCGGCTTGGGAGGCTCGATCCGGTGATCGGACGGGATGAGGAGATCCGGCGTGTACTCCAGATTTTATCGCGCCGGACAAAAAACAACCCTATTCTGATAGGCGAGCCTGGAACGGGTAAAACCGCTATTGTTGAAGGTATTGCCCACCGGTTGCTGAGCGGTGACATACCTGAAAACCTTAAATCCAAGCAGATATACGCCCTCGACATGGGCGCCCTGATTGCAGGAGCCAAATACAAGGGCGAATTTGAAGAACGGTTGAAAGGCGTTGTTAAGGAAGTTATCGGAGCTGAAGGTGAGGTGATTTTATTTATCGATGAGATCCATACGCTGGTTGGCGCAGGGAAATCGGAAGGAGCTATGGATGCCGCAAACATTCTGAAACCTGCTTTGGCCAGGGGAGAGCTCAGGGCAATCGGTGCCACAACTCTCGATGAATATCAGAAATATTTCGAAAAAGATAAAGCGCTTGAACGCCGGTTTCAGAAGGTGATGATTGATGAGCCCGATGTGCTCAGTGCCATTTCTATTCTCAGGGGATTGAAGGAGCGCTATGAGATGCATCATAAGGTGAGGATCAAGGACGATGCCATTATCGCTGCCGTGGAACTCTCGCACCGGTATATTACTGATCGTTTCCTGCCCGATAAGGCCATCGACCTCATGGACGAGGCTGCAGCCAAACTTCGGCTGGAAATGAATTCGCTGCCCGAAGAGCTGGATGAGCTCGAACGGCGTATCCGGATGCTCGAAATTGAGCGCGAGGCAATTAAACGGGAGGGCGACAAGGAAAAAATCACCCGGATCAGCGAGGAGATCGCAAACCTTTCCGATCAGCGCACGAAGCTCAGGGCTGAATGGCAGCGTGAAAAAACCACGGTTGATGAAATTCAGAAGAATAAATCGGCCATCGAACAATACAAACTCGAAGCCGACCAGGCTGAACGCTCGCTCGATTATGAGCGGGTAGCTGAACTCCGTTACGGACGAATCAAGGAAGCTGAGGCCAAAATTGTTGAACTGAACCAGGAACTCAGCAATCTGCATGTCGACGGAGCACTGATCAAGGAAGAAGTGGATGCTGACGATATTGCGGAAGTGGTGGCCAGGTGGACCGGAATTCCGGTAGCACGAATGATGCAGGGCGAAAAAGACAAGCTGCTCCACCTCGAAGAGGAATTGCACCTTCGCGTAGTGGGTCAGGATGAGGCGATTGAGGCGGTTGCCAATGCTGTTCGCCGCAGCCGGGCAGGTCTGCAGGATCCGAAAAGGCCGGTGGGTTCATTTATTTTCCTCGGAACAACCGGTGTTGGAAAAACGGAACTCGCCCGGGCACTGGCGGAATATCTGTTTGATGATGA
This sequence comes from uncultured Bacteroidota bacterium, assembly GCA_942493265.1. GTDB lineage: Bacteria > Bacteroidota > Bacteroidia > Bacteroidales > UBA12481 > UBA12481. Next base: position 2,190,888 of record OW818688.1, on the reverse strand, counting down.
AACCCTGATGACCCGTATCGACATGAGCGAGTACCAGGAACGCCACAGCGTATCGCGACTGGTTGGAGCGCCTCCCGGATATGTTGGTTATGATGAAGGGGGCCAGCTCACCGAAGCCGTCCGCCGGAAGCCGTATTCGGTGATCCTCCTGGATGAAATTGAAAAGGCTCATCCCGACGTGTTTAATATTTTACTGCAAGTACTTGACGACGGTCGTCTTACGGATAACAAAGGGCGATTGGTCAGCTTTAAAAACACCATCGTCATCATGACCTCCAACATCGGCTCGCACATTATTCAGGAAAAGATGTCGCACGTAACGGAAGCCAACCGGGAATCCGTTTATGAAGATACCCGTGAAAAAGTATTTGAACTGATGCGACAAACCATCCGGCCTGAATTTCTGAACCGGATCGATGAGGTGATCATGTTCACCCCACTCAGCCGCAACCAGATAAAAGAAATTGTTCGTTTCCAGATTGCCTTGGTGCAGAAACAGATAGCTGCGCAGATAACATTGGTAATTACCGAAAAAGCAATCAGTTGGTTCGCCGATAAGGGTTATGATCCGCAGTTTGGTGCCCGTCCAGTTAAACGGCTCATTCAAAAGGAATTGCTGAATAAATTATCGAGAGAAATACTGGCTGGCACTGTTCAGGTGAATGTACCATTGGTGATTGATGCAGATGAGGAGGGGTTGAAGATTGGGAATGGGTGATTTCACCATCCCGGTGACGACCTCCCCCTGCCCCCTCCTTAGAAAGGAGGGGGTAACGAGCTTCTGGATCACATAGCAGTAATCCGGGCAGTTGAAATACCCCCCTCCTTTCTAAGGAGGGGGCAGGGGGAGGTCCACCTCATATCGCCATCTTATTCATAATGAACCGATAACCGAAATGCATCCCTATGCCGGTGAAGCCGAAAGCCACTCTTTCCGGGGAAATAGCCGGATCGTTCATGGATGCATCAGCTGCGTGTTTTCCATAAACCACAGCTAATTCAGAGAAAAATCCGTAAAGGTTCAGTCCCAGAAAAAAGCCCGGCCCGCTATCGGCAAAGTCGGATTTGAAGAATTTGTATTTTAGTCCCACATAGGGATCGAATCCATTGAATTCAAATGATTTACGAAATGGATTGAGACCGAAAAGAATTTCTCCGCTGGTATGCGTACTCATATTAAGCGCACCGTCAGTTCCGTTAAATGTTCTGAAACCATACATCCCCCTGAGTCCGAACCAGAGATTATAGTTGATGATTTTCATCTTATTGAGGTTCGGATAATATTCGATGCCTCCTTCCAGATCGCCGAAGCCATCTGACCAGATTCCATAAAAGTTAAAGCCGAGGGTTGTCCGGAAGGGCTTATAAGCCAAAATCTTGCCGGATTTAATTACTTCAGCGTGGTTTTTTTCGTATTCAGGAAAAAGTTTCAGCGGACCTGCAGCGGCATCAAAGTCCACGGTTAGCGGTTTCATCATCCCTGCTTTCCGCACTCCGGAAACTTTTTTTTTGCCGGTAATGGAGGATACCACGATATCGGGCATGGTAACCATATAAAAATAGCCCTGGTGAATTCCCCTGTCGGAGCCTGCATTCATCACTCCCTCCAATCCTTTTGCGCCCTGCCGGATATTGAGCAATCCGGTTTGCGGGGGCTCTCTTCCTTTTTTTCTTTTCAGTTCGATCACATTTCCCTGGAAACTCTTCTCGGTAATTTTACCCTCGAAAAAATCAGCAATATATTTTGCTGAACCCAGCAAGGCCTCCTGAGATGCCTGGCCGGTTAATGTATTCCTGAAATCCGTTGCCCCGCCATTCAGCATGGCGCCTCCGAGGACACTGCTTTCCAGGCTGACCTGGGTTTTCCCCTCGGCCTTGGCCATTTCGCTGCAGATAAAGAGGACTTCACCGGTTCGCACATCAATCACCTTAAGGGTGAATTTCACCACTGCTTCCAGCTCCTTGATTTTCAGATCGGGGATCGCGCCTTTTCCGGCAACGCCAGCCAATCCGCCGCCGGCCAGGGTAGCCACTCCCTTGAGGGGTATCCCGGTAGCCTTTTCAACCACATCGGGAGGATAGGCAGAACCCAGAATCAGATAATCGACTCCCTCATTTCCGGGAAGGACTATCTGTTTATTATTTTCGGTCAATTCCTTTTCAAACTGCTGGATATCATAAGATTGCCTGTCCATGATCCGGAACCTGTCGAGCTTGAACAACTCTTCAGTCATCAAATCAGCCATATAGGCACCCAATTCACCCACCTTACCACCGACAATCAGAAAAGGTGGAATAATCATCGATTTCTTAATCAGTTCACGATTCTCCTCTCCGGCACCCAGGGTGAAAACTTTCAGTCCGGGTTTGATCAGATCGATGGCAGTTTTAGGGTAAACTTCACCAACAGAATAAGTATCATGAACCTGAGTAAGAGAGATATTGGCAACTATTTCATCCTTTCGCTGAATCTGTGCACCGGTAACAGGATGAACCATCACACCTCCGGGTTTCAGCACTTTCAGGTTGTCGCCCACTTTTACCTGATCCTTGTTCAGATCGATAAAAACCTTACCCTCCTCGACACTCAATACCACCCCTTCAATCACCTGGCCGGATGCGGCAATGGCGAAAAAGGACATCAGAAATATCTGAAATGCGATTTTAAACAGCCTCATTGCGAGTTACTTTTTAGGATTAGTGCTTGCTGAGGCTAAAAATACTAAAGTTTTATTCAAACCCGACGACTACATCCCCGCTGAAATTCTTGCCGGTTTTCTCCCTTTGCACCGACAGGTAATCCACTTCGATCATGCCATTGGTATGGTCATATCCGGTGATGTTCCCGTGCAGGATAAACCTGTCGAAAACCCAGGGTACGCCGTTGCTCCGAAGGGGATCTGCGCCGTCCATCACCTGGAGGTGAAGTTGCGGGGCATCGCTGTTTCCGGAATTCCCAAGTCGTCCGAGCGGCTGACCAACTTCCACGTGATCACCAACCTTCAGCGTACTTCCGGCCTGAACGAGATGTCCGTAAAAAACAAACACCCCCGGTGAAACTTTTACAACCACCTGATTACCACCCGCCCGGTAAAGGGCTGACGGGATAATCTCCGGAACCTGCGGAGGAATATTGTCGGGGATCGTGTCGATGATGCTTACGATTTCGCCGGCAGTAGCTGAATAAACAATATCCTCAAACCCGTAATAATCGATATTGGCATCCTGCCGGCCGATCCGGTAGCGGTTTCCGGCATCCAGCCCGATAAAATCGACCGCATATTTCTGGGAGGTCCAGAATCTTTCATCCAGAAAATTAATCGTCCGGCGATGATAGGAATCGTTGGATGGGGCACCTGCCGTTGCGTAGCGGCGGGCATTGAGCGGATAGGACAAAACCACCGGAGCGAATTCATCTACAGTGATTTCCAATTCCTTGGTGTATTGTATGCCATCCGATACCCGGTTGAACTGAATCGTCTGACTCAGCGATTCCGGAATCGGGAGATTGGTTGAGGGTTCAACCCACATGTAGATGAATGCCGTTTCACCGGCACGCAATGATTTCTGAGTGGAATGATAAACTGAAATCACGGTATCCAGTTCATTACCCGACAGGTTCTGCAAGGTTAAGGTACCGTCCTTCACACTGATCCATTCAAAACTATAACTGTCGATGGAGGAATTTTTCACTTTTATCTCATACACCAGCGCCACCTGGTCATTCATCAGCGGAAATCGTGACGGGTTGCCCTGCACCGACCATTCCAGTCCTTCGGGAAGGTTATCTTTTGTGCAGCCTGGCGAAAGGCTGAGTACCAGCAGGCATACCGGCAATAGAAGCAGACTCCTGATTTTCATATTCCTGATATTAATGGGAATACCAAAGGTAATGATTCTTTGTGCTAAACGAAGTGAGATGATCAGGCACCCGGTGATGGATCAAGAAGCACGCGGATTTACGCGGATCCCTACGGGAGCGCGGATTTGCGCGGATTTTTTAAATTAAGAGATCCGCGCAAATCCGCGCTCCCGTAGGGATCCGCGTAAATCCGCGTGCATTCTTTATTTACTCCACCGTTATCTTGCCGGTACTTTGCCCGTGGCAGCTGTTGCAGGCGCCGGTGGTAATGGGCGTCATCATGGAACTGGTTCCGGTTGTGGAGGTGATCTTCACATATAATCCGTTGCCAAAATTTATAGAGTTTTTGGTATAGAAGTTTCCCCCAACCGTACTCGTCATGCTGGCAACCGGTGAACCGGTGTGTTCAGCATTAGCATATAGTTCAACGTTAGCACCGGTTGCCCCGATAGTGGTTCCAACCTTATATACGGTACCCCCTGCGGTAAAAACCCCTTCGCCTCCGCCACCGGATTTGTGACAAACCAAACAATCATTTCCAACATTGTGGTTGGCACCATCTTCATTATCATCGCCTTCCGATTCACAGGCAACCCACATTCCAACACCCGCCATCAGTGCAAATGCCATCAATAATCCATTTAATTTCTTCATTTTATCTGTATTAATTCACAATTATAACGCAACTTTTAAGTGCTTAATATTGTTACATCCACATAATTAATGTGTTAATCACCTAACAGTAGATCATGCTTTCATTACCAAATATACCTGATTCCAAAAATCCCCGTGTTGTGGTTGTCGGGGCCGGATTTGCCGGTTTGCGTCTGGTGCGTTGTTTGATCAAGCGCAATTTTCAGGTGGTACTGATCGACCGGAATAATTACCATCAATTTCAACCGCTTTATTATCAGGTTGCTACATCCGGACTGGAACCGAGTTCCATCGCCTTTCCCTTGCGCAAGTTATTTCAGGGGATTCCGGATTTTCACTTCCGCATGGCTGAATTGCAAAGTGTGGATGCAGAAAAAAAAGTGATTCAAACCTCTGTCGGGAGGCTCGGATATGATATACTGGTTCTGGCACTGGGAGCCACCACCAACTATTTCGGCAACAAGGGGATTGAGTCTAACAGCTTGGCCATGAAGTCAGTATCTGAAGCTATCCACATGCGAAACATCCTGCTGGAAAATTACGAAGAAGCTTTAAACCTGCCTGTTGAAGCTGATCAGGAACGTATCATGAATATCGTTGTTGTTGGGGGCGGACCTACAGGAGTTGAACTGGCCGGATCGATTGCCGACATGAAAAAGTTCGTTTTTCCTTCCGATTATCCGGAGCTGGATTTTACCCGTATGAAAATATTCATCCTGGAAGCCGCTGGCAAGCTGCTGGCCCCGATGTCGGATTTTGCCTCCCGGCGGGCTACTAAATATCTTATCGGCATGGGAGTTACCGTGAAAACCGGCGCCGCGGTGCAGGATTATGACGGAACCAACATCACCCTGAGCAACGGGGAGAAAATCCCCAGCCGCACCGTTTTATGGGCAGCCGGAGTAAAGGTTCCTGACATCCCTGGACTTGAAAAGTCGGACCGCGGCCGAGGCGGAAGAATGATGGTAGACCGGTTCAACCGGCTGGCTCCGTTTGAAGATATTTACGTTATCGGCGACCAGGCGATCATGATTGAGGATGCTTTTCCGAATGGCCATCCGCAGGTAGCCCAGCCAGCCATCCAGCAGGCCAGACTCCTGGCAAAGAACCTATTGCGAATGAAAAACAAGGTTGAACCGATTCCGTTTTCGTATCACGATAAAGGATCGATGGCGACTGTAGGACGCAACAAAGCCGTTGTCGATCTCGGCCGCCTCCACATCGGAGGATTTCTCGCCTGGCTGATCTGGTTACTCGTTCACCTCATGGCCATTGTAGGAACAAAAAACCGGTTTTTCATATTCCTCAACTGGGCATGGAACTACCTCACCTACGACCAGTCGCTCCGGCTGATCATCCGTCCGGGTCAGTCAGATCCTACTTCTTCAAAATAACATCAACCGCTTTGGTCAGCTGCGGATCGCGGCCATTTAGCCGGTCGAGGAAGGTATTTTTAATGTAGATATCAGGTTTCACCCCGGTAACTTCCAGATCCTCACCATCCAGCGTGTAACAACCCCAACCGGGCAAACGGTACGATGAACCATCCACCAGGCCTTTGCCTGAAGTAAAGATTATCCACCGGTAGGTTTCGGTTCCGATAATGGTACCCAGTTTCAAGGCCTTGAATCCGGCAGAAGTCATTTCGGCATCACTGAGTGATTGCTCATTGATCAGCAGAACGATCGGCTTATCCGAGGGGGCAAAATTCGACTGATTCGCCAGTTTGCCTCCGCGTGATTTCCATTGAAGATAAGTTCTCTGCGAGAGGAACCGCAGTACCTCATCATGCACATTACCGCCGGTATTAAAGCGCAGGTCGAGGATCAGGCCATCCTTGCCCGCCAGATCGCGGGTCATGGTCATCAGGAAATTCTCCAGTTCCCCACCCCCCATGTCCTTCATTTGGGCATAAGCTATCCTGTTCTTACTCAGCTCATTCACCCGCTCCCGGTTGCCGTCGACCCATTCATCATACAGATTGCGGTTAAGGGTTTGATAAGCCATCGGATGAATTTTCACATCCCGGTCAACCCCTTTCCGTTTGAAGGTGAGCACCATTTCGGGCTCCATTGCCGGCCGGTAAAAATAAAAATCACGCGGGGTGGCCGGATTGACCGTCTCACCATTCACTTTCACCAGCACATCTCCGGGTTGGATATCAATGGTGGAGCGGTCCACAGCGCTTCGGGCAACAATCCTTTTCACGGTAAAAGGAGCCGATTCCTCATACAGGATTCCGGTTTCCAGTGTAGTGTAATTCAGCCGTCCCGCTTCCTCTTCACCATAGCTGTTGAATCCCTGATGGGATGAATTCAGTTCGCCGAGCATATCCGACATCAGCACGCGCAAATCATTCCGGTTATTCAGATAGGGTAAAAACTGCTGATAATAAGACTTATAGGCAAGCCAATCGGCACCGTGCAATTTTTCATGATAATAATCCCCCTCCATATTTGCCCAGGTTTCTTCAAACATCTGCCGGAACTCATCGGCAAGGTTTCGGGTAAAATTGAAGTTGGCAATATCGATCTTATCTGCCTTGTTTCCGTCAACATTCAGTTTATAGATGATTCCGCCCGACAACATATAAAACTTATCGTCGGCTTTAACGATACTGCCCGGAGCAGCTCCCTCAATCTTCTCAGTTTTAGGCGGATCCCATGGGGAAAGAACCGTTTTCCACAGTGCACCGGCTCCCATAGCATGATTGGAATAGTATAAAACGGTGGTTTTATCCCCTTTCTGGATTACAAATGGACCGCCCTGCGAGCCAAATCCCGGACTGATCAGTTCAAAGCGTTCCCAAATGCGGTCGGTATTGATCGAGATGGGTGCAATGGTATCTTTCTTAGCTGCCGTGGAATCTTTTTTCGCAGCGGGATCCTTTGCCGCCACAACCTCTTTTTTCCATAACTTATCGAATTCATCGGTGCGGAAGGGTGCATCGATTCTATCCAGGGCAAACCGGTAAATATGCGAAGCGCCGCCGCCGGTTGGATAGGTTGGCTGGGTGCGGTTGGTGGAAAAATAGATATACTTTCCATCGCCGCTCCAAACCGGACTGGATTCAGCCACACCGGTACCCGTAAGGTTTGTGATCACACCACTTTTCAGATGGTATACAAAAATTTCATCTTCAAAATTTCGTTTGGCCGTATAGATAACATACTCACCATCAGGCGAAAAACCAGGCTCACCATTTTGAAATCCCCAGAACTCATCCTTCAGCAGCAATTTGCTTTCCATAGTCTTGAGGTCCATCAGCCGGAGTTCATCCCGTCCATTGATATAGACTGCTTTAGTCAGGTCCTTGTTGAGAACGATATCCCGGTTATTCGCTTTATCAGTAGTCAGTTGCTTCGGTTCGCCGGTGCCGTCGGCCGACAGGGTAAACCAATTCAGGTAACCGTTCCAGGTTTGATTAAACAGGAGGGTTTTATTGTCGGCCAGCCACTTAATGCTCATCACACGCTCGAAGGAATTGGCGGGAGAGGAAGGGGAGGAGGCGGGGAACATTGACACGATATATTTGCCGTCGATATCGCACACGAAGAGTTCGCCGCGTGAAATAAAGGCTATCTTCTTGTTATCGGGCGACACATCGTAATCACTGATTTTGTTCAGAGTAGCAAAATTTTGCTCTTTGGGAAGAATGCTGTTCCGATTGATGCGGATCGACAATTTGACCGTTTTATCAGATGCGGGTTCATAGGTAAACAACTGATAATCTTTTTCGAAGATCACCATTGATCCGTCGGCCGATACGATCGGGCGCTTGATGGAAGTTTTATAAGAAGTCAGGTTTTTGGTTTTGCCATTTTCGAGTTTACATAGGTTGTATTCCCCGTTTTTCTCATCTGATATAAAATAAATGGTGCCACCCTGATCGATGGTGGCCCACATATCTTTTCCGATCCATTCGGTATACTTCTTATAATCACCAGTTTTCGGGTTGTACGACTGGATATCCGGATTATAATCGCCCTTGTACCTTTTGCGGCTGGCCATACTCTGGCTCTCCCAGGTATCATTAAAAAACAGTTCACCGGTTTTGGGATTTTCAGCGAGATTATGGATGGTATTGAAATAATGTTCAAACAGCCGGACCGGATTACCTCCCTCAAGCGCGACTTTATAAACCGTGCCGCTGTTCAGCCGGCCTGAGGTAAAATAGATTGACTTCGAATCCCAGCTCCAGTTTTCCACATCGTCGTTGGCCGAGTGCCAGGTAAGCTGACGGATTTCACCACCCTCCATCGGAATTACAAACACATCCCCATTGCCGAACTGGCGGCCGGTGAAGGCGATCCATTTTCCATCGGGCGAAAAGCGTGCACTGGATTCGTATCCCTGCATGGCGGTTAGCCGGGTGGCATTTCCGGTAGCGATATCTGCTTTCCAGAGATCGCTTTCGAAGCTGAAAACAATCGTTTTAGCGTCGGGGGAGAGCGCCGGGGAGGAGAGGAAGTAGGTCCCCGGTTCCGCGGGGAGGACAGTACTTGCTGCCGCGGGGAGGACGGTCCCCGCCTCCGCGGGGATGACAGAGAAGGGGGAGGTGGTAGCGGAAACGGTGGTGAAGAGGAGGAGGAGGGGGAGGAGGAGCGATTTCATGGTGATGATATTTTTAAGAGGGTGGCAATTTAAATATTTTTCTAATTCTGGCGGAAGTGGGGCGATTCCCTCAGTGTCATGCCCAAAATCATGGTGATAAAGGTGAGGGTAACGAATGCGGTCATGAAGGCACCGAGGTAGTGGTTCTGCTGGATGCTCATCCCGGCTACGAACACCATTCCGGTAATCTGTCCGATCAGGAGCAGCAGCCCCTGCGAGGTGGATTCCGGTGCGGGATAGCTTACTTCAGCGGCATATTGAAACCCGATGGGACCGGCGCTCATCACGAAAAATCCGAGTATGAAGGAGCCCGCCAGGGTAATTCCATAAATGACATCCGGATTGGAAGCCAGATGATTAGCCAGCGACAGACAGATGATCCCCGGAACCATCCCGACCATGCAGGCAACCAGGAAAAATTTACGTTTTTTATATATATCAGACAACCAGGGTATTATAACTGCTCCGATAATGCCTCCGATTAACATAACCCCGCCAATCAGTCCTTCGGAGTCCTTCACCCCCATATGTTCGGCAATGGCATCGGTCATGCTGCTGACAGCATTGAAAATACCCAGACCTATCAAAAAGATTAATAGAATGATGCGCATATCACGCAAGCCCAGAATATGTTTCATGCCCTTCCGGAAACTCATCCTCACGAGCAGTTCATCGCCCGGAGGTTCAGGAGGAGTTTCGCGTATCAGGATCAGCGATAATAACCCGGCGACGGCGGTTATCACTCCGTAAATCATCAGCATATGTCCAAAGCCGCTTCCGTAATCGGCTTTATCCGGGTTGGTTCCAATCATCATCGGGGTTACGAGCATGGCTATAATTATGCCGAGATACTGCGCCAGTGCCGAGAGTCCGGCAGCCATTCCCCGCTCACGCAGCGGGAACCATCGAACCGTAATGGCGGTTACCGCATTCAGAATAAAAGGCTGGGCAGCAGCCAATCCAACCTGCGCGATTAAAACACCGGTATAGCTTTCCGCCATAAACCCCTTCAGAAGTCCGCACACCATGGTAATGGCGGCACCAATTCCAAGTCCGATGCGGATACCGTGCGTATCAATTATATAGGAGGCCGGTATACTGATGACAATATAAACAAGCATATACAGCAGCGCCAGAAAATCGATATTGAACAATCCATCCGGATTAAACTGGCCCTGGTAAAAAATCTGTGCCGGCCGGGCAACAGCGGCATGGGCAAGCCATTGGATCTGAATCACAATCGATAACAGCATGTATACAGCAAGAATTACCCAGCGGTATCCGAAAACCGGATTTACCTTTTTTTCAGACATGTTTTTCAGATTTCTTATTGTTCAATTTTGAATACATACGCTTCATTCACCCATTTGGCATTGGGATCGTAGGGGGGCATGTTTATTTGCAGACCTTTTCCTGTTATACGGACATCAAGCTTTTGGCCAGTTTGGAGGAAAGTGACGAGTGACGGGTGACGGGTGACATCGGGGAGTTTGATTGCCAGAGTTTTACCGGGCCATTTCGGAACGATGGCATAGAGAGTGGTGCCCTTTTTCGTAAAGAATATTTCCTTGACGGCCTGTCCGGGATCGGGTTCCACGGTTTCCTTCAGGATATTGTACGGAACCATGTATTCACCGCGTTTGATTTCGGGTTTTATGCCCTCGCTCCATTGAACAGGAGTCGTAAACATCCGCGTTCCATAAATAGCTTCTCCGTTAATTTTCAACCAGTTACCAATCTGAATCAATCGCTCCTGCATGATCACCGGAATTTGTCCGTCGGCACCCGGACCAATATCCAAACAGAGGTTCCCGCCCCTTGAAACGATATCTGCCAGCATCAGGATCAGTTCCTGAGAGCTGCGGTAATCTGCCAGATTCTCAGCACGGTTATATCCGTATGAGTAGCCCATACCGCGGTTCTCTTCCCATGGATGCGCATCATTATCCATTCCCGAACCATATTCGGTGGTGAAAAATCCTCCGTGTTTATGCCTGGAATCGTTGCCCCACCGGTCATTGATCACCACCTCTTTATTTTTGCTTTCATTAAAAAGCCAGGCCAGCAATTCAGGCGTGCGCCAGGCTTCGGAAGTTTGCTCCCACTCCCCATCGGCCCAAATCATATCCGGTTCATATCGGGTAACCAGGTCCTTGAATTGCGGATAGAAATGATCGGCCACAAAGGCATGGAAATCATTCAGATACCAGGGATGATACCATTCATAGAGTGAATAGTATAATCCCATTTTCAAACCTTTTTTCTTCACTGCGGTAGTCAGGTCGCCAACCAGATCGCGTTTCGGGCCCACCTTCACCGGATTGAAATTTTCGCCCCAGGTTTGTTCAGCCTGTTTGCTTGGCCAAAGGGTATATCCGGAATGATGTTTGGTAGTGAACACGATATACTTAGCACCTGCCTGCTGAAAAAGATCAGCCCATTCATCGGGATTCCAGAGTTCCGCCTTGAACAGGGGGGCAAAATCTTTGAACTGTGTATCCGGTCCATATTTATTCAGATGAAAATCGTACACTTTACCATCGAAGGCCTTCTGTTTCAGCCAGTACATATACCATTCGGAATACTGGCCCTTCGGACTCCAGGCGGGCACCGAATACAAACCCCAGCACACAAATATGCCGAATTTGGCATCGGAGAACCACTGAGGAGTTTGACGGCTGTCGATGGATTCCCAGTTGGGAAGGTACCGCGTTTGGGCGTTCAGGGTAATAGAAAATGCTGTTAAAAGCAAGCCGATCAACGCACTGCGCACGAAAAAGGATATTTTTTGCCCCATTGCCGGATAGTTTAGGTGCCGGAAAGTTATTTAAAAGATGGAGAATATTGCAATTTGCTTCATGCTGGGCAGTTGCCACCAGAAAACCCGGTGGGAAGGAACGCGGTCCCGACGTTCGTCGGGATGACACTTCTCCGAGGGTCCCCGCTTTCGCGGGGATGACAACTCTCCGAGGGTCCCCGCTTTCGCGGGGATGACAACTCTCCGAGGGTAGTTTAGTGGTAAATTATTACATTCGGCCAATAAAACATACGCCATGTCAACCCGCACCCCCGTACCCTCCGTAACCCCCGTAACCTCCTTAACATTCTTAACATTCTTAACATTCTTAACATTCTTAACATTCTTCACCTTCTTCACGTTGCCCGCCCAGCTCCCCCAAAGCTACCGTTTCATCGGTCCCGGCGTGAACAGCGGCCGTGTTTCGGATATCGAGGTGGATTCGAAAAGTCCGCAGAAAATATACGTGGCAGCCTCTACCGGCGGGGTATTTAAATCGGCCGACTGGGGAAAGAACTGGATTCCGGTGTTCGATCAGGCAGGCCTGTCGCTTTCCGTTGGCGATATGGCCATCTGCGAAACCAATCCCGAACTGATCTGGGTAGGAACCGGCGAAGCATCAGGTGAACAGGCCGCAGCATCGATTGGCGATGGGGTTTATAAATCTACCGACGGGGGCAGAAACTGGAAATGCATGGGACTGAAGCAATCGCGTCATATCTCTAAAATCCAGATCAATCCGTTAAATCCTGATGTTGTTTATGTTGCAGCTACCGGAGCCCGTTGGGGGAATAATGATGAACGGGGGATATTCCGCACAAAAGATGGCGGCAACACCTGGGAAAAAGTATTATACATCAATGATTATACCGGCATGTCGGATTTGGTGGTACATCCCGATGGGAAAACCCTGTTTGCCGCGGCCTGGCAGCAGTACCGGAATGCCTGGGCACACGTGCAGCGTGGTCCGTCGAGTGCACTGTACCGATCTGAAGATGGCGGTGATTCCTGGGAGAAGATGACCAAAGGATTTTCAAAAGATACGCTGGGCAGGATTGCACTCGCCATAGCGCCGGGCAAACCCGACCTTATTTATGCCTGTGTGGAATCCAAAAAAGGTGGGTTTTACCGGTCAACCAATAAGGGAAATTCATGGAGACTGATGAATCCAAAACCCTCTACAGCCTATTGGTACGGAAGAATTTACGTGAATCCTGCTGATGAAAAAAATGTTTTTGTAATGGGCACGATGGTTCAGGAAACCCGGGATGGCGGAAAAACTTTTATGCTCATGAGTACACGGGATGTGCATGTTGATCATCATGTTTTATGGATCGATCCGCGAAATCCGCTGAACCGCCTGCTCGGAAATGATGGCGGGGTTTATCAAACACAGGACGGCGGACAGAAATGGTCGTTTTACAACAATTTGTATATTGGACAGTATTATGCTATTACCGTTGACCAGGAAACTCCTTACCGGATTTTTGGCGGCAAGCAGGATAATGGGGTGTGGGGCGGTCCGTCGCGCACGGCCGATGGAGCAATAACTCCCGACAGCCTGATTCACAACATTTCCTGGGGCGATGGATTCTGGGCCGCCGTTGATCCCGTTGATCCTACGATAGCTTATGGAGAATCACAGTATGGCGGAATCAGCCGCTATGAATTCCGGACCGACAAGAGTTTTGACGTGCAACCCAATAGTCCCGATAAAAGCAAACCTTACCGTTTCAACTGGAATGCGCCCTACATCATATCCACGCATCCGCCGCATGCCCTCTATCTGGGTGGCAATATGCTGTTTAAATCAGAAAACCGCGGGGATAACTGGACCGAGATCAGTCCTGACTTAAGCCTCAATGAGGATTTAAAAAGCCGTACCGTGATGGGCATGAAACCATTGCTGAAACCCTACGCATCCATCACCGCTTTAGCGGAATCCCCTTTAAAACCAGGGGTTATTTATGCCGGAACCGATGATGGGAATTTGCAGATGACCCGGGATGGCGGACTCACCTGGATGAATCTTTCAGAACGGCTGCCGATGCCGTCTGACCGGTTTTTTACCCGCCTGATTTGTTCCAACCATGAAGTTGGAACCGTATATGCAGCCTGTGCCCGGTATTATGAAGCCAACGATCTGAAACCCTACCTGTTCAGAAGCCGCGACTATGGCCAGACCTGGGAATCACTCACCTCAACAATGCCATCGGAGGCTGTTATCCGCGGATTCGCCGAACATCAGCTGAATGCGGATTTGTTATACTGCGGAATACATAACGGACTGCTGATCAGCATAGATGCCGGAAAATCCTGGGTACGCGCTCCCGGAATGATTCCGGTTGCCATTGATGATATTAAGATACAAATGCCTACGGGGGAGGTTGTGTTAGGAAGTTACGGACGGGGGATTATAATAGGGAGATAGGGAAGGCGGAGCAGTTTCATATGCACTAAAATTACCCTCCGAGCGTTGCCATAAGCACTAAAATTACCCTCCGAGCGTTGCCATAAGCACTAAAATTACCCTCGGAGCGTTGTCATCCCGACGAAAGTCGGGACCCCGTCCCTTACCTCGAAATTTCCCAAAAGCCTCACATTAGCGTCACGGGGTCCCGGCTTTCGTCGGGATGACAACGCTCCGAGGGAAGTTCAGTGGTGGATGACACTTCTCCGAGGTCAGCCCATTATCTAATCACAGTCCCCCGACTTCAGCAACACCTTTTCTTCCTGCCAGAAAGTCTTCTTCGCACTGTATCCGAATCCGAAAAACGACAGGTCAACGCCGCATGCGCCAATAAACTGTGACTTAGCCTGCTGGCATGGAGGGGTGAAAGTATAATCCCCGCCGATGAGGAATGCCGTTTGAATATAGGGCACAATAAATTGATCGAAAACGCCGATTTCCAGCCGCGGGAAAGCCAGCCCCCAGTTAACGCCAATTGCAGAGGAGGCCCCCGTTTGTGCCTTGTTTTTGTTCATCTGCTGGTCCCCGATCGATGCATCGGCTGAAACCTCGGTACCATTATATTTAATTCCGGTGGTTGAATTGTATTCGAACTTCACCTCCACCTGAGAAGAGCCGTCGACCGGCACCACACAATTGATCACAAAGAGTACCTTCACATTTATGACCACCAGGATAGGCCCAACCATTACCGGGTATTTGAGCAGTACCACAGGGAAATCAAAGGTAATACCGTCGCGGCCCGATCCGGCAACAGTCAGATTCAGGGTGAGATCACCTTTCATATTGGTGTTTTTCTGACCGAATTTCTGTAGCTCGCTATCTTTAAACACCACTTCAGAAGAGGAATTGAAGTTTTCGATTGAACCCTTTGCGGTGAACTTTGCGGTTACCGGCTTAACCAACTCCTTTGAAATCTCGAATTCCACATCTGCCTTGGTATCGGTAAAGGCGAAAGTTATTTTATAGCTGTATTCACCATAGGTGAATTCAAATTCGAACCCATCCGAAGTAACTGATTTAAAGCCGATTTCCCTGCCTTTCATCTGCACTGACGGAACGATCCCTTTCTTAAAACTGATCTCCTTGTCCCAGGAAATCGTACCCTCTTTAATTGCCTCATTCAGTGAAGCATAGCTGGTGGTCACGCGTGTTTCGTTCCCCTCGGTAGTAACGTCCACCACCCTGCGCAAGGCAACGCCATAGATCAGCAGGATATCATCCTCCCGGAGGTTTGCAATTTTCGGCTCAGTGCTTTTAAAATAGTATACATAATCAGCGGTATCCATTCGGATCAGTGACTTCACCGCAAGACTGTCAATAAAAACCGTTTCATCGGTATAGGTTACATTGTAAACAGTGCTGTCGTTACCCGACGGGTTTTCCGGATCATCCTTTGAGCAGGTAATGAAAAGGAAAACAGCGGCAACCGAAAACAGGACGGGTTTTAAAAATTTCATGATTTAGCCTCCATAGGTTATTCTGTATCAGCTAAGTTATATATAATGGATTTAGGAAGGGCTACTGCAGTGGGAAAATAAAGGTGATCCATACAGAGAAACATTTTTACCTACTTTAGTGTTTCAATCGAAACATACGATCATGAAATTCATAGGAGCCCATGTCAGTACCGAAGGCGGAGTAGAAAACGCCCCCATCAATGCCCATAAAATCGGTGCCACAGCGTTTGCATTATTTCTGAAAAATCAGCGCCAGTGGGTAGCCAAGCCACTCAGCGAAAGCAGTATCGCAGCATTTAAAAAGAATTGCGAACTCTACGGATACACTCCGCAACAAATACTTCCGCACGATGGGTATCTGATAAATCTGGGCAGTCCCGATCCGGAGATGCTCGGAAAATCGAGGGCGGCTTTTCTGGATGAAATGGAGCGGGCCGCGCAATTGGGGCTTGATCGCATCAATTTTCATCCCGGAAGTCACCTCCAGAAAATCTCGGAGGAGGAATGTTTGAAAACCATTGCTGAATCGGTGAATATCACGCTGGGCAAAACCAGCGGAGTGACTGCCGTTCTGGAGATTACCGCCGGACAGGGCAGCAATGTGGGCTATAAATTTGAACATTTACGGTTTATCATCGACCGGATTGAGGACCAGTCACGCATCGGGGTTTGCATTGATACCGCCCATGCCTATTCAGCAGGATATGAATTAAAAACTGCAGCTGGATTTGATGAGGTATTCCGCAAATTCGATGAGATTATCGGATTTAAGTACCTGTGCGGCATGCATATAAATGATTCCAAAAAAGAATTTCAATCGCGGGTCGACCGGCATGAAAGTCTGGGAAAAGGTACTATCGAATGGGATCTTTTCACCCGGATCATGAAAGATCCACGCTTCAACTCCATGCCTCTGATTCTTGAAACGCCCGATGAAGATATTTGGGCAGAAGAAATCAGTACCCTAAAAAAAATGTGTTAATGAGTTAATTTGCTAATGTGCTATAAGGCCTCATAGCATATTAGCAAATTAACTCATTAGCAAATTTTCTTTTATCTTTTCAGAATCCCCCCCCCTTCGACCGTTTTCTTCGCCAAACCCTGAATGGTTTCCTGGTCGGCCAAACGAACGAGATCGGCGCGGATTTTTGCGAACTCGTCATGCAGCGGACAGGGATGGTTATGATCGCAGTTCGGCAATCCCACCATGCATCCGGTAAAATATTTATCCCCTTCCAGTACGCGGATCACCTCCGCAAGTTTGAGTTCCGGGGTTTTGGGATCAAAAAAGAACCCGCCTCCCCTGCCCCGCACTGAATTAACCAGTGCCGCCCTGGATAAAATCTGAAGAATTTTTGCAGTGAACTGAACCGGCGCATCAATGGATTCGGCAATCTCCCGAAATCCCGGCCGACGGCCATCCTTATTGCTTACCGCAATTTGAACCAATGCCCGTATTGCATATTCGGTGGTTTTTGACCACATATTTTTCATAGTTTATGTCGTAAAAATAGCATTCCTGATTAACATTCTTCTCATTCACAATAATTATCAAAGATATAAAGACCTTTTGGTATTTTATTAATAATTTACTTTCTTTGTTTAATCAACAATGAAAAACTGATCATATGAAAACACGTTCACTCTGGATTGGATTTACAACAATAGTGGTCCTATCCTTTGCAGTACTGCTCTATTTCGGGCGCGAGATTTACCGGCAGGGCCCGCCGATTCCGGAAAAGGTGGTTACCGTTTCCGGGGAGGTTCTGTTTACCGGAGCGCAGATCCGCGATGGCCAAAATGTTTGGCAATCGACGGGCGGACAGGAACTTGGCACCATTTGGGGACACGGATCCTACCAGGCACCCGACTGGACCGCCGACTATCTGCACCGCGAGGCCATGTATATATTAAATACCTGGGCTCAGGAATCGGGTGCCGCCAACTATGAGGCGATTGGATTGGAGCAGCAGGCAGCTTTGCAGGCCAGGCTCAAAGCCGAGATCCGCGCCAACACCTATGATAAAAAGACCGGCACCCTCGTAGTTTCGGAGATCCGTGCAAAAGCATTCAGGGCGAACAGTGCCTATTATGCCTCATTATTCATGAATGATCCGGCCATGACCGAACTCAGGGATGCTTATGCCATGATGGACAACACCATCAGGGATGCTGACCGGATGGCCCTGATGAATACGTTCTTCTTCTGGGCAACCTGGGCAACATCCACCAATCGTCCGGGACAGGATATTACCTATTCCAACAACTGGCCGCCTGAAAAGCTCATCGACAATGTGCCCGCCCCATCCCTGATTTTCTGGACCGGGTTCAGCGTAATCATATTGCTTGCCGGTATCGGTCTGCTTGCCTGGTATCATGCTTCCCGAAAAGAGGAAACCCTGGAATTCATTCCCGATAAGAATCCAACCATTGGTACCATCATGACTCCTTCCATGAAGGCTACCCTGAAATATTTCTGGATTGTAACCGCACTTATACTCGTCCAGGTATTGCTGGGTGTGATAACGGCCCATTATACTGTTGAGGGACAGGCATTTTACGGACTTCCATTATCGGAATTCCTGCCCTACTCGCTTTCCCGTACCTGGCATGTTCAGCTGGCAATTTTCTGGATAGCGACTTCATGGCTGGCAACGGGGTTGTTTTATGCGCCAATCATTTCGGGTCATGAACCCAAATATCAAAAACTTGGCGTTAACCTCCTGTTTGGTTCCTTGCTGGTCATTGTGGTTGGGTCACTTGCCGGCCAGTTTTTCGCCATCATGCAAAAGCTCAACCTGGTTCAGAACTTTTGGTTCGGACATCAGGGATATGAGTATGTCGATCTGGGCCGTTTCTGGCAAATTTTCCTGTTCGCCGGTCTGTTCATCTGGCTGTTCCTGATCACCCGTGCCATCATTCCTGCATTAAAAAAGAAAACCGAGAGCAGGAGCATGCTGATCATGTTTGCTATAGCCTCACTGGCCATCGCTGCATTTTACGGTGCCGGTCTGATGTGGGGTCGTCAAACCAACCTGGCCATGGCTGAATACTGGCGCTGGTGGGTGGTTCATCTTTGGGTAGAAGGATTTTTTGAAGTATTTGCCACGGTGATCGTTGCTTTTCTTTTCGTGAGGATGCAGCTTGTAAGGCCGAAAACTGCAACTACCTCGGTATTGGTTTCCACGATTATCTTCCTGACCGGGGGGATTCTCGGAACCTTCCACCATCTCTATTTTACCGGCACCCCCACCGGAGTGCTTGCCCTGGGAGCCACTTTCAGTGCGCTGGAAGTTGTACCATTGGTATTTATAGGATTCGAAGCGTGGCACAATCTTAAATTGAGCCGATCATCCGATTGGATTAAGATTTACCGATGGCCAATCTATTCCTTCATTGCAGTAGCCTTTTGGAATCTTGTGGGTGCAGGAATTTTCGGATTCCTCATCAATCCTCCCATTGCGCTGTATTATATGCAGGGACTCAACACGACTCCGGTACACGGACATACAGCACTTTTCGGGGTATATGGAATGCTGGGTATCGGACTGATGCTATTTGTATTACGCGAGATGGACCTGAAGGTTGTCTGGAAAGAAGGCGCCCTGAAATGGTCGTTCTGGCTGATCAATATCGGGTTGCTCGCCATGGTACTGATCAGTGTTTTGCCGGTAGGTCTGGCACAAACCGTTGCATCGGTCAAGCATGGCCTCTGGTATGCCCGCTCAGCCGAATTTCTTGACACGCCTTTGATTGCCACCTTCCGTTGGATGAGGATCTTTGGAGATACACTCTTCTCGATCGGAGCTATTTTGCTGGCCTGGTTTGTATTTGGGCTTAAAACAGGATGGAGCGTTAAAAAGTAAGGCAGAGGGCAGAAGGCAGAAGGCAAAAATTAGTAAAAAGAATTAAGTAATAAGTTAGTAACCAAGGGACCCTCGGAAAAGTGTCATCTACCACAAAGTGACCATCGGAGAAGTGTCAGCTACCACCGAGTGACCATCGGAGAGGTGTCATCCCGGCTTTCGCCGGGACCGTGTCACGCTACTCCGAGGCCTTTGAGAAGTGGAAGTAGAGAATTTCGCGGTAAGGAACGCGGTCCCGGCTTTCGCCGGGATGACACTTCTCCGAGGGAAGTTCAGTGGTGGATGACACTTCTCCGAGGGGAAGTCAGTGCTGAAATTAAAGCCCGTAGGGCTGACATGATTATAGCCAGGTGAATTGAATCGAAACATTAACCCCGTTAGGGGTGGAATATATTCCAGGGTTCATTTGCCGCTATTATCCTGTCACCCCTATCGGGGTTTAGACAGGCGATTCTTGTTGCCTTTCTATAATCCTTTCACCCCCATCGGGGTTCTGCCAGGTGGTTCATCTACCAAGCTGCTACTTCAGCGGAAAAACCACTCTGAAAGTACTACCCTCCATCGGGCTGGAAACCACCTCGATATGTCCGCCAAGCAATTCGGTGAGACCTTTTGAAATGGCCAGTCCCAGTCCGGTGCCTCCAAAATGCCGGGTGGTATTGCTGTCGGCCTGACGGAACCTCTCAAAGATTGCATCAAGCTTTTCTGCTGAAATACCGATGCCGGTATCTTCTACGGAAATAACTGCCTCATCGCCATTCTCACCCTCACGGAGCCAGCAGCCCATGGTAACATGTCCCGACTGGGTAAATTTGGTTGCATTCCCAAACAGGTTGATCAGGATCTGACGCAATCGTCCGGCGTCAGTATAAAGCCTTCTCCCCATACAAGATTCACAATTAAGAATATATTGCACATCCGGCTTACGCAACCCGGGCGACATGAAAAGTTCATACACCTCGCTGATGAGGGATTTCAAATCCACCCATTCATTAAACAAAACAATCTGGCCGGATTCAATCAGTGAAATATCAAGAATATTATTGATGATAGCCATCAGCTGCTCACCATTCTGATGCATGATCCTGATGTACTGTTCCCGTTCATTTTCGTCGAGACCGGGCTCTGCCAGCAATTCCGAAAATCCTAGTATTCCATTTAAGGGGGTGCGGATTTCGTGAGACATATTCGACAGGAAGGCTGATTTTAAACGATCACTCTCCTCAGCTTTTATTCGGGCAATTTTCAGGTCCTCCAGGTTTTTGGCATTAAACCATGCAAGCGCAACCAGCTCAGCAAATGCCTCAGCAACAGCAACATCTTCAGAATTAAAAGATTCGGGCTTGTTCACTAATGCCAATATTCCCACAACTTTCTGGTCATGGGTAACCGGAACGACCAAAATATTCTTAACCCTGGAATCAATTCCATGCATATCGTTATCCAAAACCGAACATTTCCCTTCAATTGCCTGCGATCGCAGTTCATTGAAAAGAAAGGGCAGATCGCCGGCAACTATAACTTCCCCTGAATCCTTGTCAACATTACCTGTTTTCGAACTGGCTGGTACTGTTCCGATTATCGTGATAAAGCCTCCGGTTGAACGGGTCATGCTTTTACATTTTTCGAAAAGCATTTTAACGGAAACAGAAAAATCGGAGTTCTCCAAAATTATCTTCGATCCCTGCAACAGGCTGGCCATCAATTCCTGCTGATTCCGGCTCACATCGAATAGTCGCTGAATCTGCTCATCTGCAGCTTTTGCCGGTGAAAAATTCATTGTTGTAGTTTCCTGCATTAATTATGACTGATTAACCCATAAACGGGTATAAAAATCAACCTCCTAAACAAATCTACAGGTTTGTACAGCAAAAATTAACGGGATTGTGCAGACTGCTTGATTTAGCGTGTAAAGTGCAGGCTTTTTGGTGTGGACGGTATGCCGTTTTCCGGTTTTGGATTATTTTTTTTTGACAGATTATAGCAATTCATAAGGAAAGTCAAAACAATTCGTAACCCGGCTTGTTCATTAAAAGTTAGCTAACCCAATTAAATTTTAAAAAAATGAAGAGATTTCTACTCTCCGGTAAACGCATGATCCTGCTCCTGGCGCTTGGATTAATGGCATTTACGGTAAAGGCTCAAAACCCGACCAACGAAGTCTCCTGGGGCGGGAGTGGCTTCTTTGTTAAAAAAGTGGTGAGCAACACCACTATCGCCAGTGGTGTTAACTTTAGTTACACCATTATCTTTTCGGCCCCGGCAGGAACTCCTGCCATTAACATTCAGGATCTCGTACCGCCCTCACTGGCGGTAGTATCCATTGCTCCGCTGAGTGCAGTGTGCGGAATCATGCCGGTTGTTACAGTTGCCGGCAATACCGTTACATACAATCTGGCCGGACTTCCACCAACCTGTACGCCATCCGGATCATTTACCATTGTGGTTAAATTCCCGGAAGGGGTTACCTGCAATGGTACCGGGGCCCGCAACAGGGTTGGAATTCAAGTGGCCGGAAAATACGAGTACACCGAATTTGTTTCCACCACGGCAACAGCTGTTGATCCGTGGATTATCGGAAAATCAATTGTATCCGGCGCGGCAGTCAATCCGAACGGAGGCAGCTGCGGCTATCTGATGCCATTGGATGGCACAGTAACTTACCGGCTTTCGGTTATGAAAGCCAATCCCTATTGGGGCAACGTGGTCGGACAGCAAAATGTCAGCGGCGGCGTAGTCACCGATGTCCTCCCAGCCGGAGCCGTATTCATAGGCAGTACCTGTGGTGCAATTGTCACCGGAAGCACAATAACATGGAATGTTGGCGCACTGAATGCCGCGATTCCATGGGCTTATTACTATTGTGATATTCAGATAAAATATCCTGCAGCCTCATTCCCCAACGGCTCCACCATGCAGAATCAGGGCACCCTTACGGGAACCACCTGTCAGCTGCCTGTGACGCATACCAGTAATCAAACCTGCGTTGAGGTAGGACAGATCATCCCCAATCCGGGTGCCTATTTTAGCAAATATCTGGCCTTAACCAACCGGGTTCCGGGTTGCCAGGGATATTATCAGATTGTATTATGCAATAACGGCAACGTTCCGCTTACTGCATTCAACATCAGCGATGTTATCCCATCAGGTATCACGGTTGATTATGTTCAGGTGTTCGGTGCATCAGCCACCACCACCATCAGCCTCAGTGCCAACAGTGGAGTCAACGTATTGGCAACCAATACAAATACAACCTACACAAGCGCCAATCCAATTGGATTCCCGGTAAACAACCTCTTGTTGCAGATGACCGGTTCATTACCTGTTGGAAGCTGCGTGTATATGATGGTTTACTTCACGGTCGATCCAAATCCCACAGGTACAGTTGTCACCAATTGCGCCACATTTGTGCCTTTATCCAATTCACTCACTCTGCCGCAAACCTGTGCAACCTTTACGGTTCAGCAGGGACAGCCTCAGCCGTGTTTGCTGAAAGATATATGCGCACCTCAAACAAATTACTCACCCGGCGATACGATACGTTTCCGTGTACGTGTTCAGAATATCGGAAGTGCCAATATGACGGGGGCTTCCATTAATGATGTGCTGCACAGCAACTTCACCTATCTCGGAAACGAAAGCTATTTCGTTGCGAATACCTACAGTCCGCCGTGTACCACCGGTAGTGCCATACCTCCTTTCACCACAGCCTGGTCCGGAGTAACTACAAGCCACAGCGGCAACAACCTCAGCTGGAGCCTTCCAATGGTACCAGCCGATTGTCAGCTGTTTTATGTCGGATACTGCGGGTATTACGGAACCTGGACACTGCCTTACTATTACATCGAATTTGATGTAGTGGTCAGCAACACGGCTTTGCCCGGTGTTACCCCCAACAATTATACGGTTTCCGGCGGCAATGTTCCGTCCACCTACACCTCCAATACCGTTAACGTATTGGTTGTGGCCTCATTCGGACAGGAAGCTGAGAAGCTCGTCAGTACCGATGGTGGAACCACCTATTCAACTTCAGGATTGGTTGCTCCGGGAGGAACTGCCCGTTATCAGCTGAAATACAAGAACATGTCGAACGTTCCGGTTACCAATGTTGCGCTTGTCGACCTGCTCGGCCGCAACGATGGTACCAACGACTGGATGGTTCTGAACCGAAGCCTTGCCCGTGGAAGTCAGTTCGATATCACTTATGGTGCCGCGCACACCACATCGCTCTTGCCCGTATCTGCAGCAACACCCCCAACGATCGACTTCGCTCCGGGTGCCAATATCTGCCTGCCGGCATGGGGAATCAACACGCTGTGTACCACCACTTCATGGGCTGCACCGCTTACCCGGAACGTGAGAATGCGCTACGGGGCATTCCTGCTCGTTCCGAATAAAACCGTGCTGGAGTCCTTTAACGTGGGCATTCCGGTGGGAACAACAGTTGCCCAAACGGTGTGCAACGACTTTGCAGCTGTGTCCGCCGCGAGCTTCCTGCTGAACGGAACTCCCCAGCTGGTTGCACTCACGCCAATAGCAGCAGCACCGGTGTGCCTGACTGTTAAAAATGTGGTCAACTGCTGCGACAGTGTGAAGATTACGAAAGTTCAGGGAGCCGATTGCTGTTTGAATATTACCACCACCTGTGAGGTGAAATCCATCCAGGTACAGGTAACCAACGGCACCATCTCCACGGCAGCCTGGAATTGCGGAACCCTCCCGGCCGGTTATGCCGGTCATAACGACTATACCTTCCCGGCCAACAACTGCGCGCTGGACATGAATCTCTGCTTTGGTGCCACCGCAGCAGGCGTATCAGTAATGTTCATCATCAACTTCGCCAACGGACAGGTTTGTGATAAATCATTCCAGCTCGACTGTGTTGCCACAAATTGCTGTGAAGATGTCAGGTTAGAAAAGGTTCAGGATGCAGACTGCTGTGCACGGATCGTTTCAAAATGCGAGGTTAAAGCCATAGCGGTTAACGTCCACAACGGAACCATCGGATCCGCCAGCTGGAATTGCGGCGCCCTGCCTGCCGGTTACCCCGGTCAGAGCTCATTCCTGTTCCCGGCAAATAACTGTGCTATCGACATGACTCTTTGTGTTGATGCCATGCAACCCGGTGTTTCTGTTGACTATGTAATTTACTTTGCCGATGGTACCGAGTGTACCAAGAGTATCAAGATGGATTGCGTAGTGAAGGAAGAATGCTGCGCTCTGGTTGATTTTAAATTAAAATCGAAATGGCCGTTCTGGAAAACTTTGGTTGGTACATTCAATATCACCAACCTCGATCCAACCAGTCCGATCTGTTCTGTAGAAATCATGCCATCACCGGCAGGTAGCTTTACAACGGGATCACTGATCGTTGACGGAGTAACTTCCGGACAGCCCTGGACCTCCTCACGGATACCAACCACAGGCAATCTGTTCCCGGCAGCCATCAATACGGTGAAATTCAACCTGGTAGCAACCAACTACAGCGGAATCATCACGATCTGCGTGGTTAAGTGCGACGGAACCAAATGCTGCTTCGATTACAAATGGAATACCAAGCAGCTCGACGGTACCGATATCAGTCTGGACGAACTCCCGATCACCGATAAGCTGATCGCCATCAGTATCAGTCCGGTATTGGAAACCCCGCTCGATGACAGTATCAAGTATGTATCATTCGGATTATTTGATGAAGGGGAAGTATCCCCCGATGGTCCGCACTTCTTTGCGATCTCGGCAACCGGACAGGCCGGCGATGATTATCCCAAGGAACTGGCCGTTTGCGATAATACCTATATGGGATCATACAACGCTTTCTTCGAACTGAGCAAGGCTAAAAGTTCCCGCGATCCGCTTGGTGCATTCCACCTGGTATTCACCAGCAAGGTTCCGAAACTCGGCTGCACACTGTTCGATAAAGACGGCAATATTCTGTTCAGCGGCTCCATTGCCGTAAGCGGATCCTCAGATGTTTCCACAGCTGTGGTGATCGAGCAGGGAAACGGAATGCGCCCGGGAACTTTTGAATTCCTGAATGCATTTCCGAATCCGACCGGCGGACAGTTTACGCTGAGTTATGCTCTGGGAAGCACACAGGATGTTGAGATCCAGATGATCGATACCAATGGACAGGTGCTCTATTCCACGATCAAAAACTCCAGTATGCCTGGTATCCATAACATTAACATGGATGCTACCAGCTTGCCGAAAGGAAACTATTTCGTCAGGTTGATTTCCGACGGACAGGTTCTGTCGAAATCGGTTGTGCTGCAATAAATCGTTCGAAACATTAAAAAAGAGGCTGTCTCAGTGATGAGGCAGCCTCTTTTTTTTACGACCCAATCCGGATTGGAAAAATTATCTAATTTCGAATGCCCCCCTGATTGGTTTGATTTTTAATTACAGACTGTGAAAAACAAGGTTTTCGAGTATTGGTGGATTCTCATCGGCATTGCCTCGTTCTTCCTGTACTCCTCACAGTTTTACCCATGGCTGAATTCCGATGATGCCCTGAATATCCTGATGATCAAGGACCTCCAGCTTCCTCAGGATCTGTATGCCTGGGGACAGGACCGGGGTGGTGCACTGATCCCGCTTTTAGGATGGCCTCTGCACCATATCCTCGGCTTTTCAGTCGTATTATCGGAATCCATCGTCCACTTCCTCATTCTTTTTGCCGGATTCTGGTATCTGTCGAAATTCTTAAAGTCAAATATCAGCAAGATCATTTTTGCTTTTCTGTGGTTTTTCCCAAACTACTGGTTCTTCAGCCTGATCCGGTTTCCTTTTGGCATTCAGTATTCCCTGACCGCAGTGGTCCTGTTTTTGGTTTTTATCCGGCGGGAAGGGCAACAGAATGACAATCTGAAAATCAGCAGACTGATTCTGGTGTTGTTTATGCTCTCACTGGCGATCTGGGTATCGGATCTTACACTGACCAGCATCCTCGCCCTGCTAACACTGGTGGGCTTTTGGATCATCCAAAGGAAAATTGGCATTCCTCAATTATTGAAAAAACCTGAAGGGTATATTACGATAGCCGGCGCAGCCCTAACCACCCTCTTCATTTTATACGCGAAAAATCATGCCATCAAAAATGAACTGTACAGCCAGTCGATGCTGAACAGTTTGCAGCAAACCGGTGAATCAGCAGTTATAATAATCAAATCCCTTTGGAATATCCTGATTTTCAGAGCAGAAACCCCGATGCTGAGTATTTTTGGTATTCTGGTAATCCTGTTGATGGCCATACTGCTTTGGCTGCGGCCGAAGTTTCCGGAACAGCAGCAATCAATAGTCAAATTTTTTCTGATAGATGGCCTTATTCTATTGATTGTCATATTATTATCGCATTGGGCTTTCCTGAATGGAGATTCGCGCAGATACTTTTCGGGGATCTATGTGGGGGTTTCCATGATCATGCTGATGGGCATCGAAAACCTTACCGGTAAAACCAGAAAGTTCATGCAGCTTTCCGCGCTTATCATTGCCATCTTCAGCAGTTTGGGGGGCATACATTATCTGAAATATGTCTATCCAAAGAGTTTGAAGCCGATGATCAACGTGGTTGGAGAATTCAAATCCCTTGGTAAAACAGGCATCATCGGCGAGTACTGGAACTCCTATATTTCTGCCTGTCCTGATCCTGACCGGATAACCGCCATTCCGCATGATGCATATGCCACCCGTAATCCCAGACTGATCAAGGAGGTTTTCTCAAAGCCGAAGTTGTTCATTATTAAGGATATGTGGATGGACAAATTTCCGGATTCCATTATGCAATACGGATATTTGCTTCGGAAAAACGGGGATTCCATCAAACTGGCGAACTGCGTGATCAATGAATACAAGCGGGTGCCAAAAAATCAGCGGTTCAACCCGGAAGATCTGATGACGATCGCTGCTCAGAAAAATATTGATTCCCAATCAGGAAAAACCATCATATCGGCGGATTCCGGTTGCCTGGAATGCAGGCAGAAACACTTGGTTTATGGTCCGGGCATTTCACTGGGGCCCGGCAAATTCGAAATTGGATTTTTCCTTCGTGCTGATCATCTGGTGAGTGGGAAAAACATAGCGGTTCTGGATGTAACCGCGAATTTTGGAACCACCAAAATTTGTGACAGAATATTAAAGTCTGACGAGGTAACAAACGGGGATTATCAGTATTACTGGCTTGAATTTGAAAACATTACTGCACAAAAAGATATGGAATTCCGGATTTTATATCTGGGAAATTCCTCTTTTTACTTTGATCACCTGATCCTCCGCGAGCGATTATAAACCGGGCGAGAGGGGCTTTCTTATTTCTCCAGTCCCAGCATCATCCACCTGTTAGAAACCACTCCTTCCAGCACCTCCTGAATGCAGAGGTTCCATCCGATAAATCCAACAAATTTTCCATTGGCATCCACGTAGGTGGCGGCAGGAGCAAGCGGTGCGCCGGTATCCGCATGGTAATTCTCGTGCATCGATCCCCAGGAGCGGATATCATTCAGCAACAGCGTGCCCAGGGTATTTCCAAGCCAGATCAGCTCCTGCTCAAATCCATAATTCTTCAGAGCGATAGAATAGATATAGTTGGCAATCGGCCAAACAGGACCCTGCCAGTTTGAGAAAGGAAGGATGACGTTTTTGTTGTTATAATCAGGATCCGTTTTGGAGAGGGAACGCAATCCGAATTCAGCCTTCATATGATCCGGGTTGATGAGGTACCGGCGAATCATGGCCGAACCGTTGTCGGGCGTGGCGAGTGATTCCACCAGCGGAATGAAAGAAGAAAAGCTGATCCGTTTGTAAAAATCACCGGTTTCGCGGTCCACATTATAGTACATCTGATCCTGTTCGCACCAGAGCACCCGGTTGATGGTGGTTTTCAGGTCGGCTGCACGTTTACGGAGGCTGGCAGCATCCTGCCGTTTGCCCAACTTTTCAGCGATATTTGCCTGGGCGATCAGTTCGCGGAGTTGCCAGGTGCTGGCATCGCAAGCCAGGAAAGAGCGTTTATCGTCGGTAAAATAATTGAGGGCAGGATTATTATCCGCGCCGCTTTGCATGGCCAGATCCCAGAAATAGAGTCCGTATTTCTTATCCAGCTGTGTTTTGTCACGATACTCCAGCACCTTCATCATCGCCTGGTAATGAGGTTCAATCCAGCTGAAATCATTCAGCTTTACCGAAGCCAGCCAAACTCCCTGCGCCAGAAACGGTTTCATGGCAAACTTTCCGAATATCGGCCGCGGGCCTTTGGTGGTTGCACATCCCGACACATATCCCGTGCTGTCGACACCTGCTATCAGGTTCAGCGCCCACCACTTCAGATACTCGGGCTTTCCAGCTGCCGCAAGATGGTTCCCGATAAAGAAACCATCCCAGTCCCACATCTGCTTGTAAAACCCCGCCGGAATCAGGTATGGATATTTCAGATAACCCTCTGCAGGCTGAATCACCTGAGGCTCAAGCTGCCGATACCGGGCCGACAAACTATCATACAAAATCTTCACGGAACCCTTGTCCTGGGCGATGCCCTGAAAATTCTGAAGAAACAGCGCCGGCACTAAAACGACGATAAAATATTTTCGAATATTCATGGAAGAAAAATTTTCTGATAATTCAATCACACTTCTGATATATTTGCAAAAATATGTAATCCCATCATCCCCATGAAACCCTCCCCCCCCTCAATCTTTACATTCTTCACTTTCTTAACATTCTCCACATTCTTAACTTTTTTCACTTCCCCCTCCTTCTCCCAGTCCCCCTCCGACACCCTCCGTAAAGACGCACTCCGTGTATACATGGAAACCACTGATTATCTGCGCAAAGAGATTCCTTACATCAATTATGTACGGGATATTAAGGACGCCCAGGTATACATCATTTCCAGCTCCCAGAAAACCGGCTCGGGAGGCAGGGAATATTCCTATTTCCTGATCGGACAGGAACGCTTCATGGGGATGAAGGATACCTTGCAATTCAGAAGTTCACCGGATGATACGGAAGATCGCATCCGGGAAGGCCAGGTAGAGGTATTGAAGCAGGGCCTGATGCGGTATGTGATGGCCACACCGCTGGCGAAACATATCAGGATATCCTTTACTGAGCCGATGGCCTCGGAAGTTACCACGGATAAATGGAACAGCTGGATATTCAGCGCCAGCCTAAGCGGCATGCTTCAAGGCGAACGGAGCTACAATTCCAATCAGATATTTTCCAGCCTTTCAGCGAGGCGGATTACATCAGATTTAAAAATGGATTTCGATGTGGATTATAATTACAATCTGGATAAATTCATGATAGATGATCAGGAAGTCAACAGCATCAACAACAGCAAATCATTTGAAACCCTGATCGTTAAAAGCATTGGCGAACATTGGTCGGTTGGCGGGGAAGCTGAAATCGAATCCTCCACCTTCCGGAATTACAAGCTTAAAACAACCATCATGCCCGGTATCGAGTACGATATCTATCCGTACTCCGAATCTACCCGCCGGCAGATCAGGATATTATACTCGGCAGGATACCTGTACCAGAGCTATTCCGATACCACCATTTACGATAAAATGCAGGAAAACCTCTGGGGTCACAGTCTGCAAACCGCCTACCAGGTGGTGCAGAAATGGGGATCGGTAAATTTGTCGCTCGACTGGTTCAATTATTTCCACGATTGGTCGAAGAATAACCTGTCGCTCGACGGGGGCGTTGAGGTGCGCATTGCGAAGGGACTGAGCCTGCAGGTTGGAGGCGGCGCTGCCATGATACATGATCAGCTGGCTTTGGTTAAGGGCGGGGCCACCCGTGAAGAGATCCTGCTGAAACGCAAGGAGATGGCAACTGAATTCAGCTATTTTACCTATTTCGGACTATCCTATACGTTTGGATCGATTTATAATAATGTTGTGAATCCCAGATTTGGCAACAGTTCAGGAGGCATGACCATCTCCATCAACTAAACAATTCGCCGTTTAAAACGTATAATGCTCTTTTAATTCAAAACGAACTAACCAAATCTCCATTACAATGGCATCAATCACCCTCAAGGGCAATCCAATCAGCACCTTCGGAACACTTCCGCAAGCAGGCGAACAAATTCATGATTTTGATCTGATAAACAACGGCCTGGCACATGTTTCCCTGAAAGATTTTGCAGGAAAGAAGCTGGTCCTGAACATTTTTCCGAGTCTGGATACCGGTACCTGCGCCGCTTCGGTAAGAGCATTCAACAAAGCTGCAGCCGGATTGGAAAACACGGTAGTATTATGTATTTCAAGGGATCTACCATTTGCCCAGGCACGTTTCTGCGGTACCGAAGGCATTGAAAATGCCATCACCCTCTCCGACTTTGCCACCGGCCGGTTTGGCAAGGATTATCAGGTAGAGATCACCACCGGTCCGCTTGCACATTTACTCTCCCGTGCAGTGATCGTGGCTGACGCCAGCGGTAAGGTTTTATATTCACAGCAGGTTCCGGAGATTGTTGACGAACCGGATTACGAAAAAGCGCTGGCTGCATTGTAATAAGCATGCCTGTCAATTAAATTAAAATGGAAAACAATCCTATCGGCGTATTCTTCGGTAAACTGGCTCAGATCATCGACTCCAGGGAACTTATCAAGCTGGTTATCAGCAATCAGAAGAATAAATCTTCCGATCTGAACAGCATCATCGTTACGCTTGCACAACTGAAACGGGGTTTCCGTCTCAATTTTGTGTACCGGCATAATACGAAAGACATCACCAAGAATTACGAATTTGCCGAAGGGATTGACCTACTGAAAAAGTCGCTCGCAGTGGACTTTAACAATGCCAACCTTTTTTCCGCCCATAAGAATATAACCCTGGTAACCAATCCGGCCGGCAAGGTCAAAATGAGTACCCAGGAGCCTACGCTGCAGCCGGTTACCCTGTTTCATCACGACAGGATAAAAGAGCGGCTGATCAATCCCGTGGGCAACATATACCTGAGGGAACTGGAAATCACCAATGCCAACTGGGAAGTGCGCCGGGAGATGAGCGACAAGTACAAGCAGATCAACCGGTATATTGAACTGCTTGAACCCGAGATCAAAGAACTGACGCTTCCAGCTGATTATCATGTGGTTGACATGGGATCAGGAAAAGGATACCTCACCTTTGCCCTGTATGATTATCTCGCCCGGAGTTTGGGGAAAGTCCCGGTGATGACCGGCGTGGAATTCCGCCCCGACCTGGTTAAATCGTGCAATCAGATTGCTGAAAAATCGAAATTCGATCAACTGAAATTCGTTTCAGGCACCATTGAAAAGGTTGAACTGGAAAAGATAAATATTCTGATTGCCCTGCATGCTTGCGATACGGCCACCGATGATGCCATTTACCGCGGAATTACGGCAGGGGCGTCGCTGATTGTATGTGCGCCCTGCTGCCATAAGCAGATCCGCAAGGAGATGAATGTTACCAATGAACTGCACAACATCGTAAAATACGGCATCCTCAAGGAGCGGCAGGCTGAGATCATCACGGATACCATCCGGGCCATGCTGCTCGAGGCTTATGGATACAAAACGAAGGTTTTTGAGTTCATTTCCACCGAGCACACCCCCAAAAATGTGATGATCGTGGGCCGTAAAACCGGCAAGGAAAATCCCGCCAGGCAGCAGATCTTAAACGAGATCGAAGCCATCAGGGCGGTGTTTGGGATTGGGAGGCATTATTTGGAGGAATTGTTAAGAAGGGACCCTCGTTAGAGTCGGCCGGTCCCGGCTTTCGCCGGGATGACACTTCTCCGAGGGAGATTAACCCGGTGTGCCAATCTTCACTCTCTTTACTCTCTTTACATTCTTCACCCCCTTAACTCCCTAACTTCCTTAACATTCTTCACATTCTTCAAATGTATTCGGGCGATCTCAGATCGCCCCTACAAGATCCTCACCCCCGTAACATCCTCACCCCCGTAACCTCCTCACCTCCTCATCCCCGGTATTCCGACGTGCTATGGAATACCAACGCCGGATATACCTCCCGGGTTACCTTGAAATGCCATTCACTTTCGGCCATGAAAACCGGACGGTCATCTTTGTCGTAGGTAATGTGCTGTCCGTTGATATTCAGTAATTTATTGAGCTGAGTCTTATCTTTTGAAGTCACCCAGAAAGCCTTGTACAGCCGCATCGGCTGAAAGATGCAGGAAGCCCCGTACTCATGAAGCAGGCGGAACTGGATCACCTCGAACTGAAGCTCCCCAACAGTTCCGATAATTTTAACATTACCCGGCTGGCGGATAAACAGCTGGGCCACACCCTCATCGGAGAGCTGCCTCACACCCTTTTCAAGCTGTTTCGTTTTAAAGGGATCCTTATTGATAAGCTCCTTGAAAATCTCAGGGGAAAAGCTCGGAATGCCTTTAAAGAAAAGACTTTCGCCTTCGGTGAGGGTATCGCCGATCTTGAAATTTCCGGTATCATATAAACCCACTACATCACCCGGGAAAGCCTCTTCCACGATGCTTTTTTCATTGGCCATGAAACTGGTGGGACTCGAAAAGCGCAATTTCTTATCGAGACGGGTATGATAGAAAAACTTATTACGTTCAAACTTTCCCGATACAATGCGGCAGAAAGCGATGCGGTCGCGATGCTTGGGATCGATATTGGCATGGATCTTAAATACGAAACCGGAAAAATCATTCTCCTCCGGTTTCACTTCGCGGGTTTCAGTAAACCGAGGCAAAGGCGGCGGGGCAATTGAGATAAAAGTATCCAGCAATTCCTTGACCCCGAAGTTGTTGATGGCACTGCCAAAAAATACCGGAGCCAGATAGCCCTCGCTGTACAGATCCTTGTCGAAAGGTTCGTAGGCACTTTCGATCAGCTCGATATCCTTGCGGAGATGGTTGGCAGAATCGGCCCCTACCCGCTTATCGAGTTCCACACTAGCCAGATCATCGATCGCAAAGTTATCGTCGGAGATCTTGGTCATGTGCGGGGTAAACAACAGCAGATGCTTGGTAAACAGATTGTAAACGCCCTTAAATCCGGCACCCATTCCGATGGGCCAGGTGAGCGGCCGGGTATGAATGCTCAGCTCCTTCTCGATAATGTGCAGTAAATCATACGGATCGATACCCTCGCGATCGAGTTTGTTGATAAATATGATCACCGGGGTATGCCGCATCCGGCAAACTTCCATGAGTTTACGCGTTTGCTCCTCCACCCCTTTCACACAATCCACCACCAGGATTACACTGTCGACGGCGGTAAGCGTGCGGTAAGTATCCTCGGCAAAATCCTTATGACCGGGCGTATCGAGGATATTGATTTTAAATCCGTCGTACTCAAACCCCATGACCGATGTAGCCACGGATATCCCGCGCTGTTTCTCGATTTCCATGAAATCCGAAGTCGCGGTTTTACTGATCTTGTTCATCTTAACAGCACCGGCTGTTTTAATGGCTCCGCCGAATAAAAGGATTTTTTCGGTTAGGGTGGTTTTTCCGGCATCGGGGTGACTGATAA
Organism: uncultured Bacteroidota bacterium; assembly: GCA_942493265.1. Lineage (GTDB taxonomy): Bacteria > Bacteroidota > Bacteroidia > Bacteroidales > UBA12481 > UBA12481. The sequence goes on along the minus strand of OW818688.1, from coordinate 2,156,673 downwards.
TCCCAAATGTTCGCCGTCTGCTGATTTCGTCCTGGTTCAAAATATTCTGAAAAATTGTTTGCAAAGGAACGAATTTTCAGGCAGATGGGCAAGGGAATCAGTACCATTCAGATGGCAATAACCAATCCGGTTTTTGTAACTTGCCGCCATTGTTGGAAGAATGAAAAAACACTGAACAACCATGTATCTATTCTTTGATACCGAAACAACGGGATTACCCCGCGACTGGAAAGCTCCCGTGAGCGATGTAAACAACTGGCCTCGAATGGTTCAGCTTGCGTTTCTGATGTATGACCAGGATGGCAACAAAATCACCGCCGGAAACTATATCATTAAACCTGAAGGCTTTATCATTCCCGATGATGTTGCCCAGATCCATGGAATCACCACCGAACGGGCACTCCGCGAAGGGGAGCCAGTGACCGATGTTTTAGAGCACTTTAACACCCTGATCTATGATTCGGAAGTCCTTGTAGCCCACAACATCAGTTTTGATGAAAAAATCGCAGGTGCTGAATTCCTGAGGGCCGGAATGGAAAATCCCATCCCCTATAAAAGGCAGATCTGCACCATGAAGGGAACCACAAACTATTGCGCCATACCCGGTCCGTATGGATTAAAATGGCCCAAGCTCGCGGAACTGCATTACAAACTATTTGAATATGAATTCGATGAGGCCCATGATGCATCCGTTGACATCGCCATCACGGCAAAATGTTTCTGGGAATTAAAAAGACGGGGAAAGATAGCCGGCTAACCACAGAATAATCTTAACTGAAGGTGAAAACATCAACAATTCCAAATTCCTGATGAAATCCAAAAACAGATATCTCCTGGTTGCCGGATTGGTACTGCTTACAATAATTGGCTCTTCCTTCTCTTCAGTATTCTCCAAACGACTGATCCCTGAGACTTTACAGGGGAACTGGACCGGAATACCAATTGTTACGGTGCGGACTTTTGAACAGGGTCGGTTCCACTTTACCCGTAACCCGGATTCTGTAAAACTATCGATAACCATTTCCGAAGATGGAACAGTTACCGGAAAACTTGGAACAGCGGTATTTGATGGCTGCCAGATGAAAAAGAACAGAGGATCGCTAAGCCGCAAATTAAATCTCTTTTCTGATTACGTGATAACCGGCAAACTTACCGGACCGATTTTTCCCACGGACCCGATTGCGGTTAAGGTGATCAGCATGCCACTTAACCAAAAGGACGGCCATCTTAAGGGTTCACTCTTTCAAAAACAGTTTATTACCGGAATATATCCTATGGCTGATATCAACCTACATAATGAATCTCAAACATACTCCAATGCTCCGGAAATAGAAACCCTGACAGATGCGGGTTCAGCACCCATTACCCCATAAAACACTTACTTCTTACTATTTAGCACCCCAACATTAAAAAATCCGCGCTAATCCGCGTTGCGCAGCATCTGCGAAAATCCGCGTGCCAATAAATATCTCCATGAAAAAAAACATCACCCTCCTGCTAGCCCTCCTCTTCCTCTCCCAAACCCTCTCCCTCGTAGCCCAACCGGATATCACCAAACTGAAAACCGGCAATTCCCACTACTCCGGAAACCTTAAGCCCCTGATGGAAAGTAAATACATCAGGCTCCCGGTAGGCAGCATCGAACCCGGCGGGTGGCTGAAAGTTTATCTCGACAAGCAGCGCGATGGTTTAACCGGACAGCTCGGCAACATCAGCGCCTGGCTGCAAAAAACCGACAATGCCTGGCTGTCGGCTGATGGCACCGGCAAATGGGGCTGGGAAGAAGTTCCTTATTGGCTCAAGGGATACGGCGATCTGGCTTATATCCTGAAAGATGAGAAAATGATGGCTGAAGCCAGGATCTGGATCGAAGCGGCATTGAAAAGCCAGCGTGAAAACGGGGATTTCGGTCCGCACAACCTCGATCGCGGCAAGCAGGATTTCTGGCCCAACATGATCATGCTGTACTGTTTGCAATCCTATTATGAGTTTACCGCCGATCCCCGGATCATTGGTTTCATGAGCCGGTATTTCAAATATCAGCTTACGGTACCCGATGAAGACTTCATGAAAGGGTACTGGCAGGGATTGCGCACGGGCGATAACCTGTACAGTGTGATCTGGCTGTATAACCGTACCGGCGATGCCTCGTTGCTGGAGTTGGGCGAAAAGATTCATCGGTGCGGTAAGAACTGGAAATCAAGATATACCGAGTTTACTGAACCCGGTGAAGGGGAGAAAAAGAATCCCGAATGGTGGTCGCTCCTGCCCGACTGGCATAATGTGAACATTGCCCAGGGATTTCGCGAGCCGGCCACCTATTCGTTGCTGAGCCATAATCCGGATGATACAGAAGCTTCGTATGAAGTGTTCAGGATTATCAGGGAGCATTTCGGACAGGTTCCGGGCGGCATGTACGGGGCCGATGAGAATGCACGTGCCGGCTATGATGATCCACGGCAGGCCATTGAAACCTGCGCCATCGTGGAACAGATGAACTCCAATGAAAACCTGCTTTGCATCACCGGCGACAACTTCTGGGCCGATCATACCGAGAATGTTGCCTTCAACACGTATCCCGCAGCCGTAATGCCCGATTTCAGGGCTCTCCGGTACCTGACGGCACCCAACATGGTGCTGTGTGACGATCAGAATCACGCACCCGGAATCGCCAACAGCGGTCCTTTCCTGATGATGAATCCCTTCAGCAGTCGTTGCTGCCAGCATAATCATTCTCAGGGATGGCCCTATTATGCTGAAAATCTGTGGCTGGCAACGCCCGACAATGGAGTATTCGCCTCTCTTTACTGTGAGAACACCGTAAAAGTTAAAGTCGGCACTGGTGCTACCGCCCAAATTGCCGAAACCACCCATTATCCGTTCGATTCCATCATCCGTTTTGAGGTAAAAATGGATAAGTCCGAAGAATTTCCACTCTACCTGAGGATACCGAAATGGTGCAAGGGGGCAAAAGTCAGGCTGAACGGACAACCATTTGCCGCTAAAGCAGTTGCCGGCGGAAATATCCGGATCATGCGCACCTGGAAAACAGGCGATCAGGTGGAGCTGTTGCTGCCGATGCAGCTGGGGTTGACCACCTGGGAAAAGAACCACAAATCGGTGAGTGTTAACTACGGTCCGCTCACCTTTTCATTAAAGATCAAAGAAAATTACATCAATAAACCCGGGGATAAAACCGCGGTGTGGGATTCAAAATGGCAGGAGGGGGTTGATCAAACCCAGTGGAAAGCCTGGGAGATCCATCCGGGATCGGACTGGAATTACGGATTGGTACTGGATAAAACCGATCCGTTGAAATCCTTCAAGGTGAAATTTTCACCGTGGCCGGAGTCCAACTTTCCGTTTACCCTATCGGAAGTACCTGTTAGCATAGAAGTTAAGGCCAAACAGATTCCTGAATGGACATTGGATAAATATAAACTTTGCGGGGAGCTAACGGATAGTCCGGTGGTATCCAATCAGCCTGAGGTGAAAGTCGAGCTGGTGCCGATGGGAGCGGCACGATTGAGAATCAGTTCATTTCCGGTGGTGAGATAGGGAAGCCTGCATGGGAATTAAGATTGGCACGCGGATTTACGCGGATACTGCGCAACGCGGATTGGCGCGGATTTTTTTAATTTTCGCTACTTATACCTGGTTTGGAGATAGTCGATGGTGGCGCTCATGATTTTTTTGAGGGCATCCTGATTGATATCCGACAATTTTTTGATGTAGATGCAAGCTTTGCCCATCTTAAATTTCCCCAGGTCAGCCAGCAGATGTTCATGCTCCGGTGTGCCCATGTACACATACAGGGAAATGGCTGCTTTTCGGGGTGAAAAGCCCACCAGCGGCCAATCGCCCTGCTGGGTGCTACGTTCCGATTTGTAGTGGTAGCTTCCGAATCCGATGATCGAGGCACCCCACATTTTAGGTTCGAAGCCGGTAAAATCCTGCATCAGTTTGAGCAGCTCAAAACTATCCTGACGCCTTTGTTTGCTATCGGCAACTGTGTTAATGAATTCGGTCACACTTGCAGCTGTTAATTTTGTTTTCAGTTCGGCCATGGCATCGGTATCGTTAAAATGAATTAATCTGATGAAGATAATACATCAGAAGCAGGAAAATGTTGAGCGTTGGGTGGAGTTTGTAATACTAATGAATATGACAACTAATATCCCTGCTCTCAGCCAATTTGGACATAATATCCTTGATGCCGGTTACTGTTGAATAACCAAGTTTTGATACTGGTAAAAATACAGATGAGTTGTCGAGCTTTTGAATTGTAAAGTCACCTGATTTACAGTCAATTGATTTAATTTCTTGCCAATTAATCTTGTATTCCTTTTCGAAAACTCCAAGTTTAAAGTCGACCATTTCATTGTCGATATGAACGAATGCCTTTCCAAAAAAACCCTCTACTGAAATACCAAGTCCTGAAAATATATGACCCAACCCGATTAATGTAAAAATTCCGGAATAGAACCAGTCAAAAAGTCTGATTAATTCATTATCAGCCAATCTTGCAATGATCCACAATATTGAAGTCACGCAAAAGAAAATTCCCAGTATTAACCGAAAAATAGATTTTGCATTATTTTTTAATAAATCTTTTTTGTATTCCATTGTTTTTATTTGGTTATGACATATTTCTTCAGCATACGATTCATTCATTTTCTATTCCTTGTTACCTATGATTTGCCAAAATATTCGCGAGGGGTGGGTCTCACTGAATCTTGTTGCTTTCATAGTTTACAGATTAAAAGTATATGAAATATTGGGGCTGCGGGAGACATCCTTGTCTGCCGTTACAAAGTTTCTGCGGGACAGAAACTTCAATATAACCACTTAATTCCCAACATTATATTTATGATGTTAGCAATTGCCCATTTATTTTCTGAGTAAAATTCTCAGTCAATTTATTGAATTAGTTTAAGTTTGTATCCTGAAAACCATAGGATTTCATTACCATTTTCAGTTTCAAATAATAATGTTGTTCCTCTGTGACGACCTATTCCAATTGAAAATGCAGTATTTTTATTAATAACTTCTATTGCTGTTTGCCATTTTTCTTTTCCTTCATAGTCTTCCATTTGGTTAAATACCAACACTCCATTTTCAATAGTTAGTTCGAAATATGATAGAAACAAATGGTCGTTTTCATTTTTATCTAATATTTCATATTGCCCTAATCTATTATGCCATAAACTATCAATTTCTTGACGATAGAACTTGGTGCCAAGTATTTGCTTACTCTGAATTTCTATGTTGTTAAAAATTAATACATAGTTTCCTTCAATGTTCGAAAATTCAAACCGTAAATTTTTCACAATTTGAGGAGAACCGTCTGAAGTTATAATTTGTGGAACAAACGAACCGTCCTTTAACGGTTTTAGTAAATAGCCAGTATTTTGAATTTTTGTGTATAATTGGTTACCCTTTGTAAAGATTTCGAAAACAAATGAAGGATGAGCATATAGCCCAATAAATTTAATAAGTTCATTATTTGAGAGCGTAACGGTATCTATTTCAGCGAATTCTTTGGTGTTTTTCAAGTCAATTGTTTTGCCTTTTAATTTGGCACAACTATCAAGCAGGTTTATAGACAACCTATGAAAACGCCCAACATTAACAGAATTTGAGAGGAGTGCAATAGCAAGGTTTGATTCTGGTGCAATTATCACCACGCCTCTATGATTCATCGTTCCGCCAGAGTGATAATAAATTTGCCCTGCTGAATTTATATTCCCATAAAACCATGGCATTCCATGCTTTTCTCCCAAGTCTAAAGGTATGTTTTGGTTTTGTACGGTAAGCATTTCTTTAATAGTCATTGTTTCAAGGATTTTTGCTCCTTCGTATTCCGGAAGAAAAGTCATTACAAATTTTGCTAAATCAATTATGTTTGACTTTATTCCGCCTGCAGGTACGGGCCAAATACCATATTCATCTCTTTGATTGCCTTTTTCATCGTAGCCTTTAAGTAAAACCGTAGAATTATCACCATCAACAATTGCGGAATGCATCGCAAGAGGTTCAAAAATATTTTGCTTAACATATTCTTCGTACTTCTTACCTGTTGATTTTTCTATAAGTACCCCGAGTAAAGAATATCCGATATTGGAATATGAATAATAATAATTTGGTGGGGAAGGAGCATATTCTTTATCTAACGACTCAATAACGGAGCTAAAATACTTTGGTTTTTTCGAAAAAGCGCCATTTGTTATATCAGACGGAAGACCTGAATAGTGACAAATAAGCATTCTCGGTGTAATTTGAATGTTTGTTTGAAATTTTTGCTTAATACTAAAATTTGAACAGTATTTTGTAAATGAAGAATCGATATTTAATACTCCTTTCTCATGAAGTTGTAAAACTGAGGAGGCTGTAAAAAGTTTGCTTATTGAACCAATTCCATATACAGTATTCGAATCCGCTTTTATTTTGTCTTCAAAGTCTGAATAACCATAATTTCCAGAATAGACTATTTTGTTTCCATCAATTAACGCAAATGAAATTGCTTTAGCAGAACCTTTTTCTAAAGTGGTTTCAATTTCCTTAATATATTTTTCTAAAACATTTGAATAATCCACTTTATTTGTCTGTCCATAAAACTTATAGCAAAACAAAACGGCAAATAATAATAGTGCTATTTTTCTCATAATGAAGTTGTTTATATATGGGTTTTTCTCTGGGCTCTTCAAATTGGGTTGTTGCTAACGTTCTGAACTATTTACAGTTGGGGATTGCGGTTGCTTTCCTTTCGAACCCCCATGCCGTTGTTGCGGGCTAGGGCTTTGTTCTCCGCACCGAAACCCTAATTGACACATAGTTTTTTCTCTGCGGTCGTTGTTTTATGCTGTCAAGATGGTCTTGCCCCATAATTTTTTTAATATCTTCAAAAATCTACCGGAAAAAGTTTTCAGGCCAAAGAAATTCGGGCAAATATTGTCGAATAAGTCATGCTTGATAGTTGTAACCTCTGCTTTCAAGCTCTCTGAGAAATATAGGCCAAGGAGGAATATTACTATTATATACATTCAATGAAGATATCGACATACCTCCACCTTGAGAGGTTGATAAGCCGCCATTTTGTGATGTTGAAAGTCCCCCATATTGTGAGGTTGAAAGTGCTATCCCGGATGTCGGGCCGGCAAGCTTTTTGACCTAAAAAATCCTGATTTCGGGCCCTCCACCTACAGCTTCGCCAATTCAGTCACATTGTCTATTTGGACTGCTCGGCCCGTAAGGCCTGCTACGACTCATAAACTCCACATTTTGCCAGGTTCAGTAAAAGAATTTAAAGGTAGAGAAGGTTTTCTGAAAAAACATGCCAAATAGCATGATTATGAGGTTGCCGCAATCCAATCCTTGATCACCCTGACCAGATCTGATTCCCGGTTTTCAATGTCGGCCATGTTTTTGAAGGGAATCACTGCCCGGTCGTTTCCCCTCCAGTTCAGCAGTCCCGATGGGTCATCAATTAGTTTGTGCTGAGGTTGTTCCTGCTTTTTTGCGCCGCGATGGAGGATGAGCTGAATTTGTTTGGGTGGCTGAATGCTCATGGTGATGCGGTCCTCATTCCGGTGGGAGTAATTCGGACCGTTCCATTTGATATTCTCGGTGAGGCCGATACCGGTTCCCAAAATGATTATTCGTAATCTGTCAATTTCCGGTCGTAATGGATGGTCTATTTCATCCAGGAAGCTGCTCACCGCAGTGATCAATTCATTTGCCATTTTGATACCTGTTTTAAGATGTTTTGCTACTGTTCAGCAAGATTTTAAACTACCGTTGGACTTCACCTCTACCCTTCGCACCACCCCCTTCTCTGTCATTCCCGCGCAGGCGGGAACTGTCTCATCCCAGTACCTGCTGAACAATAACGAAATCTTTACCAAACCTTTATTTTCTGTTTGCCGCTTTTACTGATCTCAAACGGACCGGGCGAGGGATTAACCAGGTTGCGCATCTTGCCAAAATAATCAACTTCAACTTTTACCGGCGTGCCATCGGGATTTTCGAATGGAAGGTCCGGAATGATTACTTTGCCTAATAACCCGGAGGTAATTATCTTTCGCTGGTGCGCGGCAACCCAATCCTTGTCGAGGTTGATTTCGAGATAAACAACGCCATTTTCATTGAACAAGCTGATTTCTGTGTCAAAATCCGCTTTATGGATTGTATTGCGTTCTACCGCGGCAACCGGGGTGGAATTATTGAATTTTTCTTGTCCGGCTGCACTCAGCTCGCCGAATTTTTTCTCCATTTTATCGGAAATGGGCCGGATACTTCCTTTGGTGAAAACGTTGCCATCAAAGAGTACCGGTAACAGGGCTTTGCTGTATTGACTTGCATCGCCCTGATTTACAAATAGGTTGTTATAAAACCCGATATCGCCCCCCGGATTATCATGAAGCTTTTCTACAAATGTTGAGTGGGGTTTGAGGTATGGCGTGAGACGGGAATCATAGGAGATTGCATCTATCCGGCCGCCGATAAGATTGTGTACGAATGCGGCACCGCTGGAATTCATCAGCAAACTGGGTGAGGATAGCATGATATTGTTGCTCACCAGCATCGGCCCATGGTCAACCTCCAGGAAAACATCCAGCAAATTATCGTGCAGCAGGTTGTTGCTTACCTGCGCCCCCTGTGCCATCCAGTCGAGCCATATCCCCATATTGGCGGAATAGATATGGTTGTTCGCAATCAGTACATCTACCGCACCATGAAACTTGATGCCGGCCATTTCGGCACCGTTAAACAGGCGCCTTACATGAATATCGTGAATGATATTTCCGGTAATGGTGCTGAAAGAGCAGCCCATACTGCCCACAATTCCGGTTTGTTCGCAATAGGCGATCTGATTGTTGCGCACGATATGTCCGCCAATAGTTCCCTTATTCCAGCCAAACGCCAGGGCCCGGTTAATGGTTCCCACGTATCCTTCGGCAGATTCAGTATCCTTATTATCAAAACGATCGCCATATTTTCCCAAAGCAATGCCTGCACACTTCGAGTACTGGATGGTATTGTTTTCAATTATCCATCCGCGGCTCCAGTGCGTACCAACCAGGCCCATCTGCTCGGCTGTGGGAGGCGCCCAGTTGGTGGCTGCCTGCTGCATGGTAAAGCCTGAAATGGTTATGAAATTGATAAAGGGTTTGTCGGGATAGAAAATCGTTTGGCGAACATTTATTTCTACCGTTTCCTTATTGGGATCGGCATCACCGAACTGCGACCATATTGTTGTGGAGATGGAATCCGTTTCGGTCCACCAAAGGAGATTTTTTGGATCAGCCTTTCCGGTAACCTCTTCTTTTTTATAGGCTTCCATCAGCCAGGCGCCATTTAGATACACCGCCCCGGTGTGATATATACGGTCGGCAGGCGTTGGTGAAAACCAGTCGCCCCGGATTAAATCGCTGTATGGATTGAATTCTCCGAAAAAGGTGTTTGGGATTTTAACCAACCAGGCATCGTTGGTCAGCTTTTGCCAGCCTTTTATGATTTCGGATCCCTTTACCGCTACCTTTTCGCCTTTAGCTGCCTGATATACAATCCTTTCAAGATCAGAATTTCCACCACGCGGGGGTGTTATCTGCTCGCGATATACGCCTGCATGTACAGTGATAACATCGGCGGGCATGGCAACCAGGGCTGCCTGACTGATGGTTCTGAAAGGCTTTGCAGCGGTGCCGTCATTGGTGTCGCTACCCTTTACCGAAACGTGTATCTCTTTGGCTTGCAGCGCTATACTTCCCGCCAATAATGCGAGCAGGATGATGAAGAATTGTTTTTTCATTGGATTAAATCTTATCGTTTTGCGTTTAAAGGTTCGTATGTAACATTTACGTGGCAAAATCATTATTCACGCCAATTCGTGACCAATTCAATGAATTCCCTTCGGTATCCGTTTGGATCATAGGATATTGCATTTTTGCCCAAATCCAGTACCATCTGCCTGGTGAGGTTGCCTTTGTGTTCCGATTGTTTCATCAGCAAACCTAATCCTGCCAACGATGCGGCAAATCTCATATTCTCCGTGGAAGAATTCATTTCTTTTGGTGGCATTTTAATTTCATGGGTGATGAGCCGGCTTTGGGTTTCATCCGGCTTTTTATATCTGAAATCAAATTGCGCATATTTCTCCTGATTGAGTACATCCAGCAAGGTCACCTCATATAAGGCGGTAATGGTTTGGGATGATCCGATCTCACCGGCATCTGTTGAATCATTCTCAAAATCTTCGTTGTTCAACTTGCGATTCTCGTATCCGATTAACCGATAGGAGTCTACCATATCTGGATTGAAAGTAATCTGAATCTTGGAATCTTTGGCTACGGTATAAAATTTTGATATCTCCTGGGTGAATACTTTCTGAATCTGTTTGGCATTATCAATATATTCATAATTGCCATTCCCTTTATTTGCAATCTGTTCCATCATGTGGTCGTTGAGATTTCCGCCTCCAACCCCCAGAACAGTGAGGTAAACATCACTTTTGCGTTTCTCCTCAATTAAGGCAACCAGCGAATCGGTTGAAACCGGACCCACATTAAAATCCCCGTCGGTGCCCAAAATCACCCGGTTATTACCGTTTGTGATAAAATTCTCCAGTGCTATTTCATAAGCGGTGGTAATGCCGGCGGCACCAGCTGTAGAGCCGCCTGCGCCCAATTTATCGATTGCCGATTTTATCTTGTCCTTCTCATCCCCATAAGTGGATTCCAATAATATACCCGCTTCACCCGCATAAGTAACAATGGCAATTCTGTCCTGATCGCGTAAATTATCGACGAGCGTTTTGAATCCGGTTTTTAAAACCCCCAATTTATCAGGCGAATTCATTGAACCGGAAACGTCGATTAAAAACACATAGTTGGAGTTTGGCAATTCATTAGCGGGTATTGTCAATCCCTTCATGCCCAGTCGCATCAGGTAATGTTCTGAATTCCACGGACATTCCGACAGCTCAGACTCCAGGGAAACATTCTCGCCCGGTGTGGGTTCCGGATAATCGAAGGTGAAATAATTGATATATTCTTCAATCCGAACGGATGCTTTTGGAGGCGTTTGTCCGAGATAAAGAAACCGCCTCATATTTGCATACGCTCCCCCGTCGGCATCCACTGAAAATGTTGAAATTGCCTGATCTGTAACTTTAACAAACGGATTCTCCTCATAATCTTTATATTTCTCATTATAGGTATCCGGGATTGATTCCATATTTATATCACTGAATCCCGTATCCTTTGAACAGCTAATCAGGAATGCCAATAACAGGCATGTAATCAATACATTAAGTTTACTTTTCATGGCAATTAATTTTATATAATATAAGATATCATTCTGTCTGGCATCCCTGATTATGTTTTTGGAGATCAGGGTTAAAATTCTCAAACCCAAATTTACTCAATCTTCCGGACAAACGATTGATCAGGATGATGCCAGCAAGGTGATACCGGTTAAATCCGCTTTCCCGCTTTTCAGGAATTCGTAGGTTATCCGATCAGCCTGACAATCAATGAACCGCACGCGTTTCAGATTCTTGTTTTTGAAGAAAGTGTTAATCAGCGTGGCATTTTGGAATGTCAGCTTGTTAAATGCGCAATTTTCGAAAGAACAGTCCTCCAATTTACCTTCGAAAATGACATCGTCAATCGCCATTCCGGTAAAGGAGGTGCGGTTCCAGACGGCTTTGGTCAGTATGTTTTTTCCGAAATTACAGCCTCTGAATGTTGCACCGGTAAAATCGGCACCGGTGAAATCGCATCCGCCGATATTGCTTCCTGAAAACTCAGTATCCTGTAGTGAGCAGTCCTTATACAGGTTGTTCCCCAGGTTGGAACCATGAATATGGCTGTGACTGATATCGGAACCGGAAAATTCACAAGCATCCACATTATTGTTTTTCAACAGCAGTCCCGACAGATCGGAACCGATAAACTTGCAGCGCTGCATGTTGGAGGAGCTGAATTTTGCATGCAGATTTTTCAACCCTGAAAAATCGGCATCCACCCAGTTCCAGCGCGACATATCCCAGCCTGGCTTTTTCTTATTCTTAGCGGATGGTATTTCCGCCGGTTGCTCAGCCAGGGGCTCCGGGGATGCATGTTCATTGGACATGGGTTCCATCCCATCTGAAAAATAGTTAAGGTCGACACTCAGAATTTCCGCCAGATGAACCAGGGTAATGATATCCGGCATGGACTCTCCCCGCTCCCACTTTCCAACAGCCTGAGCGCTGATAAACAGTCGCTGTGAAAGTTGTGCCTGTGAAAGATTTGCTTTCTTACGAGCTTCGGCAATCTTGTTGCCAATCAATTGTGTGTTTAACATAAGTCTCTTTTTTTATTAATTCGACACAGCAAAGATATGGGGCTGCACATCCGGCATCAAAAATAATCAGAAACTTTTAGTTGTTTTTACGCTACTTTTTGTTGTTTTCAACAACCAGAAGTTGTATTTGCCGATATATACGGCACAAATACAAATCATTCCTGCGGTGACAAAGCCCGTAGGGCTGAAATGATTATAGCCTGGTGGATTGAATCGAAAAATCAACCCCGTAGGGGTGGAATAAATACGAGCCACCTCCCCTATTTTATTCCTTTAATATCCTTGAGTTCATCTAATTTTTTTGCGTTCCGGCTCGTAACGACCTTCTTACCGGTTTTCTCCTCAATTTCACGTCTGGTATTACCTGCAATCGTACCTCCCTGTTTGGCAATTTTTTTATTTTCCTCAAATGATCCGGGTTTCTTTTCTTTTGAGATTTCTGATGTAGAAGCCTCAGCCAGCATATTTAGCACCAATTCCAGATTGGTCATATGATCGCGGAGATTTTCCTTTTTTAAGGCTTTTAGCTTCCATCAGACGGTCGATACCCAATTCCGGGTCTTCAATTTCGTCAATTCGTTCTCTGCCCATCTTTGCGAGCCAAAGTTTAAATGGCTCTGCTTTGGGTGAAGGAATTGATTGTAACAGGCGAAAAAGCTGTTCTGTATCAGCAACATCCGTTTTATAATACTTGCCATCAGCTGATAACATTTTCAGTTGACTACAATTTGTAGCCAACTCACTCCCTTCAGCCTTCAGTCTGGTTTTTAAAACGCTCCAATATTTTCGAGGATTAACACTCTCGGTAAGAACTCCAACAACATCAACTATTGAAAAATACCATTTCTCCTCCTCTTCGTCCCAATGAGTTCGGATTTGACTTTCATTAAAGAGTTTAACTGCTGTTTCTTTTGGCATATAGGTTTTGTTCATATAATTCTACTCAAAAATAGGCTTTTCTTCGGGCCTTTGGAAGTTAGCTTTTGGATTGTTTATAACAAGTCGCTACCCGAAAAATATCGGGTATCCTTGTTTTTAACCGAGTTAAAAGTTTTGCCGTCAAGAACATAAGTATTACATTTACTATCAGCCACTGGTACTATTTTGATTGCCCACAGGTGCCATTTTTGATTTGATGTCCCCAAAACCTAGATAGTTATTATTATGAAGTTCAGGTTGGGTATATTCAGCAGATGGATGTTCGGGATTATCCTCCTTTTCAGGCTGGTAACATCATGCGAACAGATCAATCTGCCCCCGGATGCACAATTTAAGATATCCGCCTATCTGGCTGATACGCTAGCCGTTCTGGAGTTTGATGCCAGAGCGGTTTCAGATCCGGATGATGGGCAACCGGAACTTTTTGTCAGATGGGATTTTGAGGGCGACGGGACCTGGGACACGGAATACATTACCCAAAAAGTTACCGCTTACAGATACCGCCGGCATGGCACATTCAAACCAACACTTGAGGTTAAGGATCAGGAAGGTGCCACCGATACCACATCAATGGAAATTTTGATAACCGATATCGTAAAAGTATCCCGGCTGGTGGATCGCCGCGATGGCAGGTCTTATAAAATTACCCTGATAGAGGATGTATGGTGGATGTCGGAAAACCTGGACTTCGGCAGATTGATTTTGGCGCCTCAAGGGCAGGAACACAATGGAATCGTTGAGAAATACTATTATAATAATGACTCAGTCCAAGCAGAATTCAAGGGTGGATTATATACCTGGAAAGAGGTTTCTAACTGGTCAAAGGCAAATCTTCCTCAAGGCATCTGCCCGGAAGGATGGCAGCTGCCCGACGGGGTGACACTAGCGAAAATCTTCTACAAAGACTATCAGGTTTCGCCGGCGGAGCGACTGTTTGGTCCCGGTGGGTTCTGGAATCTGGATCTGACAACCAAGGGAGGTACATATAATTGGTATAACAATCATGCGTTTTCGATGGGTGACAGCCATTGGTGGACCGGTGAATTCCAGGGCGACTATTCATCCAATATGCCATACATCATCTGGTACCGGGGAAACATGAATTTAATTTATTACAATCCGGACGGCGAAGTTCAGGATTATTATCAATCAGCATTACCGGTGAGATGCATAAAAAAAACACAATAATATCCTGGCAGGCATTCCTGACGTTATTGATCTTGCTGTTTGGCTGCGAGACCGAATTTAATCCTGGTATGCCTGGCCAGCCTATACCGGTTATCTTTGGATTAATTGATAATGATGAACAGGAGTACCAGGTGTCCGTTACCAAAACATTTCTCCCGGAGGGTCCGGAAAAGTCAGGCATTCAATCTGATACTGACCTCTATTTTGACTCTCTGAATGTCACCCTGGAATTACGTTTCGATCCGGAAGCGAAAGTTTATGGCAGCAGCTATGGCTGGGAACAATGGTTAACGGATTATCCGCACCAGGGCGAGCTGATTATCAGGAAGGAAATGCATCCTACATTTGTTACTGATCCAGCAAATGGCAAATTCAGAAAGGTTTATACGCTCCCATCCAGCGAATTTGTAAGATTTGGTCTGTATGGCGCTGTTACGCTGAACTCTCTTTTTCTCCGGCTGGTCGTTCAACAACCCGGAACCGACATTTATTCGGTGGCTGCTACCCGGATTTGTGCACGACCCTTTTTAATGAGTCTGGGTAATGCGGTATCAATGAGCCTGTATAACAATCAGGTGGAATGGTCATGGAATTCACACGGAAATTACCAGGAGCCTAAAATCACCGTACACTACCAGGAATTTGAGAATGGCGATTGGAAGGAAAAACAACTGACCTGGGATTTCGGTCCATTCGAAAAGAAAGTATTTGTTGGCGATGGAGGATCAGAAATACCTTATTTTTCAGGATTTCCTTTCACGGAAAGTATTCTGGCACATCTCGGTGGAAGGATAAAAGACCGTCCGGGTGTAGAATCCAGAAAACTAATCAACTTTGACCTGATTGTTTTTAATGCCGATCCTGTTTTCGGCCAATATCTGGAATCTGATAAAATTGTATCAGATCAGATCGGCAAACCCATTTCAAACGTAATCAATGGATTGGGGATTTTTGCCTCTGTGAGTACAACCGGAAAATTTGGATTTACGCTGGATAATAACAGTATGGATTCACTAGTTAGCGGGCGGTTTACCAAACATCTGAAATTCATTAAATGGTGAACTTTTCAAATTCAAATAACCGAAGCATAAATATATCCTTGAAGAAACCCATCATGAAACATCTCCGCCCTATAGTATTCCTGGCGATCTGCCTGTCAGTATCCATCGGGGTTTTCAGCCAGACGTATAAAGTTGATGGCACAATCAGAGACAGCAAGACCAATCAACCGATTATCAGTGCAAGCATTATTCTGAATAATGGCATTGAAGGGACGTCAACGAATGATCAGGGATTGTTTAAAATTACTTTCAGGGAATTTCCGGCGGTGCTGTTCCTTCAATCCATGGGTTATATCAGGGATACTGTGGTTATTGAAAATGAAGATCAGTACAACAGATCATTTAAAAACCAGAACCGGGTTTTTCTCCTGAACCAGGCCTCCATACAAATCAGGGAGGTTCAGGTAAAAGCTACGTCAACGCTTTTTGAAAAGGATCCTTACGCGATCATTGATTACAAGATTGTGGGGAAGCGGATTGTCGCGCTGGGATTCAGGAACGGGAATGAGTTCCGGAAGGAATTGCTGGTGTCGGATTTAAGCGGGAAAATGATCAGTAACCATACTTACAAGGGTCTCGACTCCCTATTTCAGGATTGTCAGGAGAACATTTTTGCCTTTTGTGCCGATTCGGTGCTTGAACTGCAATTGACCCACAAAGAGATAGCGGTCCGGAATGCCTACCAAAGGCCTTTTATTATGGATTTTATCTTGCCGGTTTGCGGCATTACTGATTCGATGATCATGATCAGAAAAAGTTCATTCAATCATCAATATGACAACTATTTTGCCGTAAGGGACAGTCAGTATGTTCAGCTTATCTATTCAACCGGAGGCCTGATGAAAGAAAGGGAGGCTGGTTCCCTGAAGAGAACCTGGACGCAGCAAAGTCAGGTTCCTATTACCATGCAGCCTCCGGAAGGGTGCACCGGTGGATGTATAAATGCATGGCTTGCATCGGTTTATGAGCCGGCATACCATAGATATTTCGGGAGCCAGTTCACCTTGATGACCGATTTTCGTCCGGTTTTCACCAAAGCTTTGCCGTACGGAAAGCATCAGCTGATTTTTGACCGGGAAGCGGCGACTATTTATTGGCTGGATGCAAAGGGCCAGATTATTCGGGAAGTTGGGATCAACAATAAACTGTATGGCATCTATTTTCAGGATGTTCATCTGGATACCGGCAATGGTAGAATCTATGTTGAGTATCCGCAGGGGACGTTCACCCATTTCATCGAGATCAATCCGGAAACCGGACAGGAAATCCGCCGGTTCATGGTCAGGGATTACCATCATATCGAAAACTGCAAATTCCTGAACGACAGGCTCTATTTTCTTTATCAGCCCGATACCGGCAAGCGGATCAAGAAGATCTATTCCATCTGGATTTGAAAAACTGAGAATATGAGATTTTATTTGGCTTTAGCGTGTTTTTTGGCAATTGCGGGGTGCACCGGAAAGCCGGTTCAGAATGATGAAGCGAAGGTTCCGGCCATGGATATTGCCAATATTACAGATACCATCTCCATTGATTTGACTACTCAATTAAATGATTACCTAATTGTTCCATTGGAAACCAATCCTTCGATCCTGATTGGATCCGGTGCCAAATACATCTTTGCTTCAAATGATTTTATCGTGGTTGAAACTGAAAAGGGGCTTCAGCAATTTAACCGGCAGGGTCGGTTTATCCGTCAGCTGATGAGCAAAGGCAAAGGACCGAATGAGTTCATCGTCCCAGGAACTGCCATTATTTATGAATCCAGGTTCTATTTCAATGATTATACAAAAAGCAGGGAACGGATTTATTGCTGCGATCTTTACACAGGCCAGGTTACCAGCTTCCCAATGGCTATCACCGGACGGATTAATGACATGGCCATTCTCAACGATTCCACCCTGGTAATCATGAATGATGAAGCCGGGGAAAAGGGGCGGCAGTTCAAATTTTATGCACAGGACTTTAAAGGCAATCTGACTTATTCAAAGGACTTTGGAACTTTTGAAATGGAATCAATTTTAGGTCCGGCGCACCTCCATCCTGACGGTTTGGGAGGAGCCACCCTATCAGCCCCTTATTGCGACTCCATCATGCAATTCCATGACAATCAATTATATCCGATCTGGTACACCTTGAATTTATCAAAACTCAATCCGGCAGAAACCTATGATAAATTCCTGATGGTGAATTACATTTACTCATCCGGCAAGTATCTGTATCTGAATAAGACATTAATATCCAGCGCCAATAAGGCAAGGAAGTACGGTCGGCGTCAACTGGTTGAGGTCAGGCCGGATAGCCTCAAAGCCGCTATTGTCAAATCATTCCGGATACAGGAGCTGAATTTTGACATTTATCCTTCGGAGATCAATTTTGAAAGTAAAACTTTTGCCATCGCAGAATATTCCGCAATGGATTTCAAAGAAAAGATACGCGCCAATCTCGCAGGGGCGGATCATTCCGCAAGTGAAAAACTGAGAGCCTGGGATGAGAAAATTTCGGAGAATGACAATCCGGTGCTGGTAATCTGGGAGCTGTCAAGGGCCTCAGAAGTTCGGGACGAGGAGCCGTAACGACATCACGCATGGACATGAAGCTGGTATGCTTCGCAATAGAAATTGTCGAGTTAAATGAAAACTGAGTAGCATAAAAATAATTCCAATCGCTCGTGAATAATTTAACAATACTTTAACTGCTAGCTGTTTGTGGATGCCATACATTTGAAGGACTTAAAAAAATACAAACAAAATGAAAAACCGAATCACCAGAATCGTAAGCACCATGATTATGGCTTTTGTCATGGTTCTCTTCGTCAGTGCCAATCCTGTTGGCGAGGGTAAGGATAAAAAAACAAAATCCGCGGTCAAGAAGGAGCAGGTTCAAACGAAATGTTCAGCAACTTGCAATCATGCAACAACTTGTGCTAAAGGTGTTGCCTGTGATCCCGCAAAATGTGCAGAAAAAGGTTGCGACCACAAGTTGGGAACCTGTGATCCCAAAACGTGTAAGGGCCATGATGGCAAAGTTTGCAAAGAGGTGAAAACCTGCGATCAGTCTTCATGTACTGGCACCTGCAAAGGCAAAACAAAGTAGCTATCCGTGTTTCGAAATTGACAAATCTATCTCTTGTTTGGTTACCAGATGTACCCTTGTAATTGACCTGATGATGGCAATTAGGGTTATAGAGACCTACACCGACAACTTAAAAACCGGAACACCCGATTGAAAGGCATTCCGGTTTTTGTTTTGACTTATCAATCCTGTATTAACCTTACCGAAACATCCATTACCTTGCAATAAAAAGCAGACATATGGATGTACCTTCATTAATTAAACTGATCATTATAGGTCGGATAACCGGTGCTTTTGGAGGACTTTTAGGTCTGTGTGGCGGATTGATTCTGATCCTGGTGGCTATCAAAAAGTTCCTTTCAAAGTAATCTTTAACCATCAAAATAGATGTCGATCAATCAATCAATTATTAGAATATCTGTTACTTACAAGTTTTCATTTTTTGTTGTTTTAGCTTTATTACCCGTTCTGACAGCTTTCAGCCAAAGTAAGCATCCCTTTACCATTTCTGGAATTCTGATAGACTCATTGAGTAAGAATCCGATTGAGCTGGCTTCAGTGTCAGTATATCGCCAGGCTGACAATTCACTGGTTAATGGCACCATTACCAATGCGAAAGGGCAGTTTACCATCAACAATCTCAACCAGGGAGAATTCCTGCTCAAATCGAGCTTTGTCGGGTATAAATCTCATTCCACCACAATAAAAATTCTTGATGCGTCAGTCATCCTTGATCACCCAATCATGTTGAGCAGCTCCTCCCTAAATATAAAGGAGGTTCAAGTTACCGGAAAGCAAAGTGAAAAGCAGGTTACTATTGAGAAAACAAAAATTAATGTCGCCCAGAATCTATCTTCAGTTACTGGTAATCTTACAGAGGTTCTGAAAAGCATGTCCTCCATAACCATTGATGCAGAAAACAATATCTATCTCAGAGGGAGTAGCAATATCCTGATTTTGGTTGATGGTAAGCCAACCACAGTGGCATCCATAAACTCAATTCCAGCCTCCGGAATTGAAAGTGTGGAGATCATTACCAATCCTGATGCAAAATATGATGCTGAGGGTACTGGTGGAATCATTAATGTGGTGATGAAAAGGCAAGGTTCATCAGGGATAAGTGCCATGGCAACCTTGAACTTTGGGATCAATAACCGCCTAAATGGCGGATTAAACCTCAATCTTAGAAAAGGAATTTGGGATGTCGGGTTAAACTACAATGGGAAATTTGAAAAAGTTGCAATCACCAGTAGTTTAGACCGTCAGTTATATTTATCAGACGTATTGGTTGAACAGGATATCCGATCCACCCAGATAACTCCAACCCAAACGGGTGCGATGACCATTACGGCAAGACCATCCCCCAGGACGATTATATCTTTGGGAGTTAAAACCATGTTCATGCATCTTTATAATACTCAGAACATTTCCGGAACATTGGTTCAGGATGCGTTACCCGAATCTTCTTTTAACCGCCGAAATGAAATTACTTTTTCAAGACGAGTGATAGAAAGCACGTTATCTTATAAGAGAGTTCTGCAAAATAATAAGCAAGAGATCTCGGCCGATGCTTCATTTTCACGCACTCATGGATCCAGACCGGCTGAATATTTTATTGATGACCGGCTTTTACAAAAGTCATCCGGGGGTGGCGCACCGACAAATATTACAGTTCAGGCCGACCATTATAAAACACTTTTCCGATCAGGGAAAATTGAGAGTGGGCTTAAAGCTTTCTCGAGATGGAATAGTTTCAATTATGATTTCTATGACCTGGATACCATCACAAACGATTGGATACGAAATCAATCATTCAGTAACGACTTGGAGCATAAGGAATTCATTTACTCAGCCTATGCAATGTATTCCGACAGTTTGTTTAAGAAACTTTATTATAAAGTGGGGGCACGGTTTGAATATCACAATTCAGAGCTGGTACAAAGGTCAATTAAAGAAACGATTGCAGCCGATTACCTGTTCCCGTTTCCCTATCTGTTGATCAAACACAATATCAGCAAAACACAAAGTATCGCCTTAACCATAAACCGACGGGTAACCAGACCAACTTACCCGCAGTTAAATCCGTTTATCAATGTGATTGACCAGATGACTTATGAAACCGGTAATCGCAACCTGGTTCCGGAGATTCTTGATAAGGCTGAGATAAACCATATCTGGATCAATGAGAAATTCCAGACCAGGAGCAACCTATTCTTCAGTTCTACTAAGAATTTCATAACCCAGGTTACCCTGCCTTCCTCTTCGAGCGAGCTATTTATCACCTACATTAATGGCGGCCGATTGAACAAAGTAGGAGCCGATTTGGATGCCACCGTTAAAATCAAAAAGGTTCTTACCTTAAATCCCGGATTCTCGGTTTTTTATGCCAAATCAAACGGCACTTATGATGGCATTAACCTGAGCCTGGATAACGTTGCGTGGACCGGAAATCTTAAGGCTACCTACAAGCCTGACCAAAAGACAGACATTCAGGTTTTCCTGAACTACAATTCTCCTGTTTCATTACCACAATTCGATTTAAGTGGGATTTATTATGCAGACATTGCCGTTAGACGAAATTTGCTAAAAAATCAGCTGGTGATCAGTCTTACCCTGACTGATGTTTTTAATACCCGGAAATGGATAATTCAATCAGACAACGACGTTTTCAGCCTAAACAATTCAAGCAAAACAGATACCCGAATTTTATGGTTAGGACTTACTTATAACCTCAATTCATTCAAATCGGCGAACGGTCAGAAACCCGAAGGTGAAAACGAAAGTGGATTAATAAAACTGGGTAATTGATTTTCTGCTGATGGGCATTGTTAGGTTTGGAGGTTCAACGATAACAATGTAAATAATAAGTACGTATATTTGTACCTGATTAATTACTTAATTGCAATGCCATGTTAGCTGCCAATTACACTGAATTCCGGAAAGACCTGAAGGATTATCTGGATACCGTGGAAGAAAACCATGAAACCCTGATTATTAAAAGGGGTTCCGGGAAAGGGGCTGTCCTGATATCATTGGAAGAATACAATTCCATCATGGAAACACTACATCTGCTTAGTTCTCAGAAGAATGCCCGAAGGCTGTTCGAATCCATCGAGCAGATGGCAGCCGGCAAATCGGCTCAGAAAGACCTGATTTCTGAATGATGCGGATCACTTTTTCACTCAATGCCTGGGAGGATTATCTCTATTGGCAGTCGGAGGATGAAAAGATGCTCAGGAAAATAAACTCGCTCATCCGCGATATCCAATCGCATCCCCACAAAGGAATGGGCAAACCGGAACCGCTTAAATATGATCTGGCGGGATTGTGGTCCAGACGAATTGACCGGGAACACAGGCTGGTTTATCAGGCTGACGGGGAAGATCTTTGGATTTTTGCGTGCAGGTATCATTATGACAAGTGAAAATTATCCGATATTTTTGATCCATAAATTTAAAATTATCCGATATTTTTAACATTCTGATTGAAAATTATCGGATATTTACATTAAAGTAAAGGTCATGACTCATAAAAGAAAACTTTTTCATTCATTGATCAGGCATCTGGAGGACAGGGAATTTACGATAATTGTCGGGCCCAGGCAATCCGGAAAGACCACCCTGCTGAATCAAATATCAGATTACCTGAAGGAGAAAAATGAGACGGCATATTTTTTTACACTGGAAGATCCATCCATTTTATCCAGTCTGAACAAGCACCCCGAAAATATCTTTGACCTGATCATCAGGAAGGATCAGCAGCGCATTTACCTCCTTCTGGATGAGATACAGTACTTATCTGATCCTTCGAATTTTCTTAAATTACTGTATGACAAGCATTCAGGACTGATCAAGGTAATTGCCACCGGAAGTAGTGCATTTTATATTGACAGTAAGTTTAAAGATTCATTGGCAGGACGAAAGCGGCTTTTTGAATTATTTACGCTGAGTTTTGACGAGATGCTGGACTTCAGGACCGGAAACCAGGAAATGAGTACGGAGCTGCAAAACATGCGGGAGAACGACAATTACCGTCCGGCCCGACTGCAACAGCTTGAGGGATTTTTCAGTGAATATCTCACATACGGTGGTTATCCGGCAGTGGTGTTAGCACAGGATCATGATGAAAAAATCCTTTTACTTAAAGAATTGCTCTTCTCATTTGTGAAGCGTGATATTGCTGAATCCAATATCACCGATTCGGAAAAGTTTTATCGGATGATGCTCCTTCTCGCTCACCAGACCGGTAGTTTGGTGAATAGCCATGAATTGGCCGGAACCCTGAAATTGTCGGCTGCATCCATTGATAAGTACTTTTATGTTCTCCAGAAATGCTTCCATATCCAGCTGATCAAACCATTTTTCGGAAACATCCGAAAAGAATTGGTAAAAATGCCGAAATGCTACTTTCATGATCTGGGCCTGCGGAACATCCTGATGAACCAGTTCAATCCCATTTTCCAGCGTATCGATAAAGGTGAACTCATTGAAAACTATGCCTTTATGCGATTAAGGGAAAAGATAGGAATGGATTCCCTCTTTTTCTGGAGGACCGCGGAGGGGAACGAAGTCGATTTCATTGTGAAACAATCTGTTAATCAAGGAGAGGCTATCGAAATTAAGTACGATTTTGACGCCTATAATCCCAAAAAATATATTCGGTTTACCACTGCCTACCCGGATATATCCTTATCCTGCAGGGCTTTTGAGTCCGAAATGAACCGGGGTAAAATCATGACTTTATAGTTTAAAAAAATTGACCGATGATCGAAACCAACCGGCTGCTTATCAAGCCACTAACTTTATTGGAGTTACAAAAACTTGCCTCTGTGCCGGATGACCTCGCCAGGGACCTGGGATTATCCCCATCGGAATCGTTGACAGATGAGGCAACCCTAGATGCGATTGTCAACACTTTGCTGCCCCAGCTGGAAGATCCGGGTAACAATCCCTTTTTCTGGACCATGTGGATCATCATCGAGAAAAGTTCCCGGGCTATCGCGGGAGGGATTTGTTTTCATGGCGGACCGGATGAAAACGGGGAGGTTGAAATCGGCTATGGCACCGATGAGGCTTTTCGCAATAAAGGCATCATGACAGAAACCATTGGAGGAATGCTCAACTGGCTCCGTGATCAGGACCAGGTAAAATGTGTGAGGGCCGAAACCGACCTCAGCAACCCTTCATCGATCAGGGTTCTGGAGAAAAACAACTTCAAGGAAACCGGCCGCAATGGGTCAGCGGTATTCCTAAAATACATAAACCCTGTAGCAGTGATATGATAATTGCGCAGGAAGATTCCGGGTATTTATGCCACCCCTACGGGGTTAATATTTCAATTCAACCCACGTGGCTAAAATCATTGCACCCCTCCGGGGTTAAAAATTGGGTTCTCAACTTTTCCATCCTCCCTGCCACGAAATTACCCTCCATAGACATCAACTTAAGAAATCAGCCTATTGATTACTAATTCCTATCTGCGTTCAGCTCCAACCCCGGAGGGGTGATAGGATTATAGCGGTGAACGTTCCATACCCCCAACCAAACCCCGTAGGGGTGACATGATAATTGCGCAGGAAGATTCCGGGTATTTATGCCACCCCTACGGGGTTAATATTTCAATTCAACCCACGTGGCTAAAATCATTGCACCCCTCCGGGGTTAAAAATTGGGTTCTCAACTTTTCCATCCTCCCTGCCATGAAATTACCCTCCATAGACATCAACTTAAGAAATCAGCCTATTGATTACTAAATTCCTATCTGCGTTCAGCTCCAACCCCGGAGGGGTGATAGGATTATAGCGGTGAACGTTCCATACCCCCAACCAAACCCCGTAGGGGTGACATGATAATTGCGCAGGAAGATTCCGGGTATTTATGCCACCCCTACGGGGTTAATATTTCAATTCATACCTCGTGGCTATAATCCTTTCACCCCTCCGGGGTTCTCCCTCGGAGAAGTGTCATCCCGACGCAGGTCGGGACCCCGTTCCTAACCGTGCATGCCTTTGAGTGCTAAACCTCTCCCATCACTCTCGCAACCGGATAACGATTGAGCCATTTGTTGGCCAGTCCGCAGCGGGTGTAAACAAAATACATCTGCGCAGCCCGGTCCTTAGCCATCGCCGGATTGGCCGCAATGGCATCATCCAGCATCTTACGTGATGCAGGCGTTTCATTCAGGTACTTCACTATCCGGTCCTCCAGAACCGGATGCGGTGAAAACCATTCACGATCTTCCAGGCAGGGATCAAAAAAGTTCCAGCGGAAATAGGAATCCGGTCCTTCCGGTTCGAGCTGATTGACAATGAAATAATTGGCATCCTGATTCACCGGCACCAGATAATCCCCGGCATAATAGGGGATCGTCTGGATTTCCTTGCGCGTGGTGAACCTGTCGTGAAAATGGTGCGCGTTATTCACGCGGGTGGCCCAAACCAGACTGTCGATATAATACACCTCCACGGTGAGGGATGTATCTTTTGGCAGGCGGGTCATCTCTATCTTGTTGATC
The DNA here is from genome assembly GCA_942493265.1 of uncultured Bacteroidota bacterium. Lineage (GTDB taxonomy): Bacteria > Bacteroidota > Bacteroidia > Bacteroidales > UBA12481 > UBA12481. The sequence goes on along the minus strand of OW818688.1, from coordinate 2,131,549 downwards.
TTCAATCGGTCTATCACTTCGGTCCAGGCCTGTGGAACCAGATAATACACCGGAGCGGTGATCGTTTGCGAGGGTTTGTAATTATCAAAAACCGGAACATCAGCAACCGTGAAAGGCTGGTTGTAGTCATAAATTTCGCGGTCCTCACCGGTAAGCGGACTCTTGTCGTGCCCCAGCCGGTACCCCTTGAATTCAACCAGGCGATAGCAGGAGCTGTCGATCTCATATTTCAGAGCGTACTCCTTCTGGGTTTTAACCTTCTCCTTTGAGGCGGCCCTGGCTTCGCTGATGCGTGTGCCGTTTTCCTGCGTGAACTCCACCAGTCCCAGGATAAAGTGGTAGATCGATTTCACCCGGTCGGTATACGGCTTATAGCAATGATTTTCGATCATCTGCGGAAGCGTACTGAACAACTGAGTGTATCCGGTTGAATATCTGGGCGTTTGGACGTAGTTCGCGATGCCTTTTTCAGGCGATACCACATCCCATTCGGCATACGGGATCATCTCATAGGGTGTGGCGCGCATTTTCTCATACATTGCCGGGATCATGGTTTCGGAGAAAAAATTACCAACCGGATCGGGCATGCTGTTGTGCTGGGCGGGAAGATAGGTGATCACATACTGATGATCTGAGCCGTTGGTGGTATGGGTATCTAAAAATACATCCGGATCCCATTCCCTGAAAATCTTCACGAACGACCGGGCATTTTCAGTTTCCAGCTTGACAAAATCGCGGTTCAGGTCGAGGTTTTTGGCGTTGCCGCGGTATCCCGGGTTATCCGGACCGGTTTGGTTGGTGCGGTGCCAATGGTTCTGGTACAGCAATCCGCCCACGCTGTATACCGGAATAATACAGATAACGGTATTGTCGATATACTTGCGCATGCCGTTAAAATTCCGGAGGATATCATCCGCTGCCAGCATGCTCCCCTCGATACCTTCCGGTTCGCCGGAATGTATTCCATTATTTATCATCACGATACGCTTACCGGACTGGTGTATTTTAGCCGGATCGAACTGTCCGTCGCTACTGATGACAAACAGGTGAAGCGGTTTGCCGCAATCCGTAAGACCGCACTCCAGCAATTTGGCTTCCGGCCAGGCACTGTCGAGTTTTTGGTAATTCGCGATTACCTCAGCATAGGTGGAGCTCAGGTTTTGCTCATATTTCAGATGCATCAGGGGTTCCTGTACGGTCGTATTCTGACCGGGCTCTGAACAGGAGGCTGTGATAAGTGCTATGGTACACAGGACAATGAGGAAACTTTTCATAATAATTGCGCATTTTTTGGACCGGCTAAAAGTAGGCAAGAATTTCCTGAAATGTAATTACCTTTAGAAGATCCAACCACCTACGATGAAAACCATTTTTGCATTTCTCCTCTCTCTGATCTTTTTTCCTTCCTTTTCACAGAATTCACGTGTTGAAACCCTGCTGCGCCAAATCGATTCGGTGTATGCAAACGCAAAAACCTACCGGGATCACGGTAAAGCGAGTTACTCACAGGAGGGACTTGTTCTGCCCAATAACAGAGTGCAGCCTTTTAAAACCGTTTTCGAGCGCAACCGCGTGTTCCGGTTCAGTTACCACACCCGGTTTGAGCCGCTCTCATTTTACGGATTCCAGTGGGATTCCACCGGAACCATTCATGGGTACAGCTTTATGAAATCCTGGACACGTACTGATGGCGACTATGCATCCTGCACGGCGGCAGCCACAGGCGTTTCGATGGGTGCGAGCCACACGGTACCCCGGTTGCTGATGCCGGGCACCATTGATGGCAGGCATATTCTGCATGGCAATGGTGAAATGAAATTATTCGGAATGGATACCCTGGATGGCCAGATTTGCTATGTTCTGCATAATGGCGACAGTATCCGTACCGGAATGAAAATCTGGGTGGACGAGGATTCTTTGCTGATCAGGCAATTCACCAGTCCCGTCAATAATGCCATCACCCGGTATTATCCGGAAATCAACCGGCCAATACCGGCTAACGACCTCATCTTTAAAGGAAGGAAGGAATTCCTGGCGGTTTTCATGAGAAATGTGACCGGCGAATTTTTTATAGTTATAGCAGCACTGCTCTTACTGATCATTTTTGTTATCAGCAGGTTGATCCGCAGAAGGCAGGCTAAGAGAGGGATTGAACCGGTGAATCTGAAAGTTTCCCGGTTTCCGAAAATAAAGCAGGCAGCAAGCCGGCTATTTTTGCTGGCAATTATCGCCAGTTCGTTTTTCAAAGTAATTTCCGATCCTGACGGATTTTTAGTCATCGTTCTGGTAATTGTTCTGTTAGCCCTGGTTTTGCTAGGAATTCAGTATCTCTCCCTTTCGGATTGGATATACCGCCATCATTACCTGTATTTTAACCTGATTTTCATAATATCTGGTCTGGGCAGTACCCTGTGGATCTTTTCAAAAATTCCCGGAGGTGGTGTTTCCGGAATAACTGCCTGGATGGTCGGGATCATACCCATCATGCTCCTGTATTTAACCTTTGCCGTGTTGGTACATCGCCGTAAATGGAAACGGCTCATGGCACTTACTCCCTGTCCGGGCGAGGAGCCCGATTCCCTCTCCGCCGAAGCCTGGCTGGTGTATTCGGAGGAAGAGGAGAAGGACGATACCAATGCCGGGCGCATTGTGCTATTTCCTGATCGGATTGTTTTTGTGGCGGAAGATGGTACCTCCACGCCGATCCTGTTCAGTTCCATTCAGAAAATATCTGTTCACCGGGAATGGCGCATTGTTCCTGCCGGACTTAAGCTCACCGATCTTTCCGGCCGGATGAGTTATTTGCTGGTGGGGATGCCGTATTACTGGAAGGGTAAGTGCGGATGACACTTCTCCGAGGGAAGGGAGATAGCCGGGGCGATTTGAACATTTATGGAGCTGATCCGTTTAAATGCTTCGCTTTAACGATGGGAATGAAAAAACGGATTATACTCTTAAGCATGCTGGCATGGGCCGGTATGGCCTTCACGCAGAACCGGATATCCGGCAGAATTACCGGACAGGATAATGAGCCGATGCCAGGTGCCACGATCTTCATTCCTGAGATGAACAAGGGGACAATCTCTTCAGAATCCGGCGAATATGAGGTGACGAATCTGCCAAACGGGAAACTCAAAATTCTATATTCATTTTTAGGATGCATCAGCCGGATTGAAACGGTTGACCTCAACGGCGGAAGCATTGTTCTGGATATCCTGCTAAAGGAGTCCCCGATTGAGGTGGATGAAGTGGTGGTTTCGGGGGGATATAACTCTACCCAGCATGAAAATGCCGTTAAAATCGAGGTACTGAAGATGAATCCTGGAGAGATCAAAATCACCCCGAATTTTGCAGAAGTTCTTACCCGGGTGCCGGGCGTGGATATGATATCCAAGGGCAGCGGAGTATCGAAGCCTGTGATTCGGGGACTATCGATGAATGATATCCTGATACTGAATAATGGGGTACGGTTTGAGAACTACCAATATTCCAGTCATCACCCCCTGGGCATTGACGAATTTGGAATTGCGGATATTGAGATCATCAAAGGTCCGGCTTCACTGCTCTATGGCTCGGATGCCATAGGCGGAGTGATCAATTTTATCAAGGAAAAACCGGCGCCGGTCGGGACCATTGCCGGGGACCTGAATGCTCAGTTTTTCACCAACACACAAGGGGTATCAAACAATCTGGGGATCAAGGGAGCCTCGAAAAAATTCTTTGGCGGCATCCGGGCCGGACAAAAGTCCCATGCTGATTTTCTTCAGGGAGGAGGAGAATTTGTTCCAAACTCGCGTTTCAATGAAATCTCGCTGAAGGCGAATGCCGGATACACCGATAAAACCGGGACCTTCAAATTATTCTATGATTATAATAATCAAAAACTTGGATTGGTTGAAGAGGAGGCTGTTGAAGAAATATCCATACGCGGCAGGAAGAACGAAATCTTTTATCAGGAGTTCAATACTCACCTGTTGTCGTCGCAAAACAAGCTTTATCTGGGCAAATTCAAGCTCGACCTGAACTCGGCGTATCAAAATACAGATTTGATGCATGCCGGGGAATTGAATATCCGGGAAATCCAGATGAGGCTAGCCACGTTATCCTATGAAGCCAAACTCTATCTGCCATCTGATCATTATTCAGAGTATATCGTTGGTTTTCAAGGATTCAATCAAAACAACACCAATCTGAATAACCGGAAAACCATTGTACTACAGGATGCCGCGATCAGCAATCATTCGGTTTTCGGACTGCTTCAGCACACCTTTTTCAGGAAGCTCCGTCTGCAGACCGGCCTCCGCTATGACCGTAAAACACTTGTCACCCGGTCGATCGGCCCGGAAACCGATACCCTGGCATTCCGCCCGGTTCTGGATAAGAAATACGGAAGTTTCAGCGGGTCGCTGGGGTCCACTTATAATCTTACGGATGAGATATTGTTCAGGGCCAACCTGGCTGCCGGTTACCGCACGCCCAACCTGGCGGAATTAACCTCGCGGGGACAGCATGAGTTGCGTTTCGAAATCGGGGATCCCACGCTGGTGCCTGAAAATTCACTCGAATCGGATGTGAGCCTTCATGTGCACAAGGATCACTTTACTATCGACCTGGCAGGATTTTACAACAAAATCAATCATTACATTTTTATCACACCAACCGGTGAAGAAATATCTCCGGGAATTCCCATTTACCGCTATATGCAGAGTAATTCGAAGCTGTACGGGGGTGAGGCGGGTTTACACATTCACCCGAAGGCCGTGGAGTGGCTTCATGTGGTAACTTCCTTTGCTTCAGTGGTTGGGAAGCAGGAGAATGGGGATTATCTCCCATTTGTTCCGGCACATAAACTTCAGTTTGAATTCAGGGCGGAGAGGGAAAAGCTCTTGTTTCTGCAAACGGCTTATTTTTCAATCAACACGCTCACTGCATTTAAGCAGGACCGGTTGGCGCCCGACGAAACCAATACGCCAGGGTACACGTTGCTCGATATGGGTATCGGGGGAAATATCACGATCATTAACCAGGTGATTACCATAAGTATACAAGCAAATAACCTGCTCGATAAAAAATATATCGATCACCTGTCAACGCTTAAGGAAGTTGGTGCCTTTAATCCGGGCAGAAATATCTCCTTTAACCTGAGAATCCCGTTTAATATAAGAAAGCCGGGATAAAGAATACAACAGCTGCTTAAACTACCAGCCTGTTATCGATAAGGGTAACCCGTCGGGTCATGCTGAGGCTTCTTCCATTGCTGACGGCTGAACAGTCGAGTTCCCTGCCTATCATTTCCTTGTGAAGGTGGAAAAGGTAGTCGGCACGGCCGTTAACCCAGTTCTCTTTACCGACTTCGCGGTTAAAAGCCGCAACCAATTCCTGATCAGTACACACAAGGAATCTCCGGGCAAAACCGTAACGGTCCGTTTCGGGAGCTGAAAAACTGTTAATTGTCATGGGTAAACTATTTGAATCATTTCGATCTGCCTCAAATGACCGCTGTGGCGTTCAGCCTGGTCGTTTTCCCGGTGAGGGAGCACTGAAGCAGAATGCAAAGATAGCATAAGTTATTCAGAATGATGGTATTCGAATTGACTATTCTGAAAATTAAACAAACCGGAGCCTGCAGGTGTTAAACCAAAAACCCAATCACACTGATTGATATGCAGTTTACATCCGTGTGTTTCCGGTTGACAAATGGCTCATTTCCCGATATAAAAACAAATATCTTTATCCCTCTAACCTTATGAAAAAAATGAAAAAACTATTTCTTTTAGCACTTACCCTTCTGATGGTTCAGGTAACCGATGCACAAATCAGCGCAAGGCTGATGAAATACATGGATGTATCTGATAATCAAATTACTTTTGTGTATGGAGGTGATATCTGGGTGATGCCCAAAACCGGCGGTACCGCCATTCAGGTTACCCATTCCCCGGGAGAGGAATCCTCACCGAGGTTTTCGCCCGATGGAAGGTCGATCGCTTACACTGCATTATACAATGGGAATGCCGATGTTTTTGTGATCCCTTCAAACGGCGGATTGCCGTTGAGAGTTACCTACCACTCATTCGGCGACCAGCTGGTCGACTGGCATCCCGACGGGAAGCGGCTGTTGTTTTCATCGGCACGGGAAAGCGGACGCGGAGCTATGACCAATCTCTATCTGGTTGACGCCACCGGCGGATTCCCTGAGAAGCTGAAAGTTCCGTATGCCATCCTGGCAAGCTACTCGCCCGACGGGAATCAGTTGGCCTATATAACCCGCATTACCGAGAATTATCCGTTTAAAAGATATCGCGGCGGGATGGCCTCGGATGTCATCGTGTTTGACCTGAAAGCCAATACTGCAGAAAACATTACCAAAACAGATGCTATCGACGGAAAGCCTGCCTGGGTGGGTGACAAGATCTATTTCCTGTCGGATCGCGATGAAAATATGCGTCTGAATATCTGGGTATACGATACAAAAAGCAAGCAAAGCAGTCAGATCACTAAAATCAGGGATTTTGACGTCACCCATATGTCGGCCGGAAAAACCGATATCGTTTTTGAGGCAGGCGGCACCCTTTACCTGATGGATCTGGCATCGCAAAAATACAAGCCGGTGGAGGTCAATGTGGTATCCGACCTTTCCGTGGAAATGCCACGTTCGGTAAATGTTGGACAGCAGATAAACAATATGACCGCCTCCCCCGGAGGCAAGCGCATTATTTTCGAGGCCCGCGGTGAGCTGTTCAATGTACCGGCAACCGAAGGTTATGTGATCAACCTGACCAATTCAAGCGGAGCCTTCGACCGTGATCCTTCGTGGTCGCCTGATGGAAAAACCATTGCCTGCTGGAGCGACCGCGACGGGGAATTCGAGATCTGGCTGCAGGCTGTTGCCGACGCATCAGGACCGAAAAAACTCTCGAAACGGGGAAAAGGTTACGGGTACACGCTGAACTGGTCGCCCGACAGCAAAAAAATCGCCTTTATCGATGAAACGAACACTATATATGTTATCGATGCTGAAAGCGGCAAAACCGTCAATATCGGCAATACCCTGGATACCCAGGGTCATGGCGGTGCCCCGGGATTCACCATCTCGTGGTCGCCCGATTCAAAATGGATCACTTTCACCCAGGCCTTGGAAAACGGCAACAATGCACTCTATATCTATGAAATGGAATCCGGTAAAAGCCGGCAGGCTACCAGCGGGTTTTACAACGACAACGATCCGGTATTCAGCACCGACGGCAAGTACCTGTTTTATCTGACCAACCGCAATATGACGGCCGAATATTCGGATCTCAACGACGGAACCTGGATCTATCCGAATTCCACCCAGATTGCGGCCCTCAGCCTCACAAAAGATGCGCCGTCGCTTTTATATGCAAAAAATGATGAGCTGGAAGAAAAGAAAGCTGCCAAGGACACTGCCAAGGTGGTGGTCAAAGTTGATTTCGACAATATTGAATCCAGATCCGTGATACTTCCGGCAAAAGCCGGCAACATCCGGGGTGTGAAAGCCTTTGAGGGGAAGATCGTTTACCTGCGTTCCGCAAATACCGGATCGGGTGACCGTACCTCCTCGCTGGTGGTGTACGATTTGGTTTCACGTGAGGAGAAACCCGTGATTTCCGAGGTGGGACGGGTGATTGTAACGGCTGATGGTAAATCATTGCTGGTTTCGAGCCAGGGAAAATATGGCATTATTCAGCCTGCCGCCGCACAGAAAATTGAAAAGGCCATTCCAACAGGGGACCTGGTAATGGACCTGGTACCGCGTGAAGAGTGGAAGCAGATTTTCAATGATACCTGGCGCCGTCACCGCGATTTCTTCTATGACCCCAACATGCAGGGTGTTGACTGGAACGAAATGCGCACCCGGTATGGCTCATTGGTGGATTTTGCCCGAACCCGCTCGGATATCAATACCATTCAGTCGCAGCTGGTATCGGAGCTGGCCGCCGGACATACCTACAGCTCCGGTGGTGATCTGGAAAGTGTTCGTTCCTTGTCGTCGGGATTCCTGGGTGTCGACCTGACCCTGGAAAACGGATTATATAAAATTAAAAGGATCGTGACCCCGGCAGCCTGGGATACCGATGCACGTTCACCCTTTGACCTGCCGGGAGTTAAAACCGGTGTGGGTGATTATATTCTGGCTGTAAACGGGGTGAATCTGGATCCGAAAATGGATCCTTATGCACCCTTTGAGGGCTTATCGGGCAAAACGGTAGCGCTAACGGTGAGTAAAACAGGTAAAGTGGAAGATAGCGAGAAAATCACGGTTAAATGCCTCACCGGGGGTGAAGAATCGAATCTCCGTTATCTGGAATGGATCGAGAATAACCGCAAAATGGTAGATAAACTATCCGGAGGCAAACTCGGATATATCTATATGTCAAATACTTCCGCACAAGGTCAGCTTGAATTGGTGAAGATGTTTTACGGCCAGCTGGAGAAAGACGGATTCATCATCGATGAACGGTTCAATGCCGGCGGTGCCCTGGCCGACAGGTTTCTGGAGCTGCTGAAGCGGCCGGTGGTGTACAACCTGCACTGGCGTCATGGCCGCGATCATACCCAGCCCGTTAAAACCAATAACGGTCCGAAAGGTATGCTGATCAACGGCTGGGCCGGATCGGGCGGCGACGGTTTGCCATGGGCATTCCAGGAGCTAAAGGCAGGTCCGATTGTAGGGGAACGCACGCTGGGAATTCTGGTGGGACCGGCTACCGGCCACTCGCTGATAGATGGCGGCAATATTACCGTTCCGGATGCCCGACTGTACGACAATGACGGTCACTGGTTCTGGGAAGGTGTGGGCGTTTCACCCGATTTCCCGGTATGGGACGACCCGAATATCCTGGTTCAGGGAAGGGATCCGCAAATGGAGAAAGTGGTGGAAGAAGTGATGAAACTGTTAAAAGTTGCACCGCCAAAAATCACCCCGGCACCGAAACTGGAAGACCGTACCGCAAAAGGATTATACAAGAAATAGTTACCAGCTGATTGATTCCTCCGGGGCGTCGGCCAGGGTATTGCATATCCAGTTTGCGTTACCCAGGAGCTCCGGAGGAAAGCTGGTTTTAAGCGCCAGACATTTACAGCCTGCGGCAAGTGCTGCATCGATACCACTTACCGCATCCTCCACCACCAGGCACTCCTCTGGTTTTAACTGAAGCCGGAGAGCCGCCTCCAGATAAATATCCGGGAAAGGCTTTTTACGCTCCACCTCCAATCCGTTTACCGTTTGATTGAATGTGCCGTCAGGCAGTTGAAGGGCCAGCAGGTTGATCTCCATCTTTACCCGGTCGGCACTTGTGGCCACCGCGAGTTTTAAGGAATGGTTTTTACACCGCATGACAAAATCATGAACTCCGGGCAGCGGAAACAATTTACCCGCCGTGATATCCGCATAAATGGCATAAGCCCTGGTTTTATCGGTTTCCAGATCGAATTCCACACCATATTTTTCTGCTACCCCGCCGAGATATCGGTTTTCACCCATCCCAACGAATGGAGCAAAATCTTCTTTGGTCACCGTCCATCCTTTTTCCGCAAACATCCGGATGGCCGCTTCACACATGAATTCTTCCGAATCCACCAGCACTCCGTCCATATCAAACAATACCCCTTTAATCATATTGTACCTCCTGACCGTAAAAGTAACCGTATCTGCAGCATTCGCAAATGGCTTGTTTTGTTTAAGTATTTATAGATTTTGTTTAACCTCCTTTTGTTAATTTTTAGTTAAATAGGCGTGGAATCAAACAATCCAAAAGGAATTTCTAATGCTGCGTTGTATGTTATTTATAATCGTTACAAAATAAAAAACCTATGAATTATAAACTACATTTTTCAGCGGTGGCAGTAGCTGCCGTGTTGTTCCTGGGCTCATGCCAGAAGGAAAGTGTTAATACTGATCTGAATGCAGCCGGTGGGGCGGGCAATCCGATCAGTCTGAAAGCTGGAAATGCAAACGGTCCGGGTGTTTCAGCCAATGGACAGGGTGCACTGATCTTCAATGAGAGGTTCCAGCACTTCTCCTTCCATGCAAAAAAAGATGCTGACGGAACTGTTGCAGGTAACGTAATCATTCACAGCCCCGGTCAGGAAACCAATCTTCAGGCTGAGGTAGTTTGCCTGATGGTCAATGGCACCGAGGCAACCGTAACCGCCCTGATTACCAAAGCCACGGAAGACAATCCCTATGGCATTGAGGTAGGACGCTTTATTGTATTCAAAGTAAAAGACAATGGTGAAGGAAGCGGTGCACCTGCTGATCAGTTTACTGACGCTTATCCGACCACTGTACAAAGAGACTGCAATCTGCCATTGAATATCGCCCTGGTTGATATCGTAGCTGGTAACATCCAGGTAAAGGATGAATAGTATTGTCCGGCATGCGCCGGTGATTTGTTAATTTGTTTCCAATTTCTGAACCTGGATCCCTGCAAATGGGGTTCAGGTTTTATTTTATCTGTTTCAGATAGCGGTACAATTCGCTGTCGGTGGTGAGTATCAGGCTGGTTTTATCGTCAAATGATTTCTCGAGGGCCTCCATGGCTCGTGAAAAACCATACAATTCACGTGCGGCGGCTGATTTATTATAGGCAGCGGCATAGATGGCAGTTGCCTTTGCGTCGGCCCTGCCCCGGATCTGTTCCGATTCCTTAACTGCCTCCGACTGGATCTGTGCCAGATCGCGTTCCTTGTTTCCCTGGATCTTGCGGGCTTCGCCCTGCCCTTCCGAGCGGAACTGGTCGGCGATTCGGTTACGTTCACTGATCATCCTGTCGTACACATTATTGCGAACCTCCTCTACATAATTGATCCGCTTGATCCGAAAGTCCAGAATAATGATTCCGAGGTCGGTACAGCGTGCGCTTGCCTTCTCGAGGATCATCTTTTCAATTTTCTCACGGCCTACCTTGATAGTATCCAGCGATTCAATCTCCTGGAGGTACTCTTCCGAAATCTCCGGAGTGCGGTTCGTTGACCGGATAATATCGAGCAATTCGAAACTTGCTACAGCATTGCGGGTTTCACCGTCGAGGATATCATCCAGACGTGACTGGCCGGAGCGTTCATCGCGAAGCCTTACATAAAACTGCAGCGGATCGGTGATTTGCCAGCGCGCATAGGTTTCAACAAAGATGAATTTCTTATCCTGCGTTGGCACCTGGTTCGGATAGCCATCCCACTTGAGATAGCGTTTATCGAAGCGCTGAACCTTTTGAATCACAGGGAGTTTAAAGTTCAGTCCGGCGTGGGTACGTGAACCTCCCACCGGCTTGCCGAACTGAGTTACGATAGCCTGCTGGGTTTCGTCGAGGACGAAAATGCTACCGAAGAATACAATGATGACTACCAGTGCACCAATTATATAGGCGATATATTTTGTTTTCATAGCTTACTTGACCGGGTTATTGATTTTTCTGTCCATGTTCAGTAATGGCAGCACGTTGTTGCCCTTTTCATCCACCACGATCTTATCTCCGATCTTAGGCAGTATCCGTTCGAGAATTTCAAAATAGAGCCGTTTTTTGGTCACTTCCGGAGCCTTCACATACTCTGCATACAGTGAACTGAACCGGTCGGCCTCACCAATCGCCCTGTTCACCCGGTTAAGGGCATAAGCCTCAGCCAGCTGGATCGTTTCATCTGCCTCACCGCGAGCTCTTGGGATCACCTGATTATATTCCGATTCAGCCTGGTTGATGAGCGTTTCCCTTTCCTGCTGAGCCTGGTTAACTGCATTGAATGAAGGCTTTACCTTTTCCGGTGGATTCACATCCTGCAAAACCACCTGTTCAATCTGCAGGCCATTCTCATACTCCACGCACATTTCCTGCAGGAGGACTTCAACATTTGAAGCCACTGCCTGCCTGCCAACCGTGAGAACCTCATTGACCGTGCGGTCGCCGACAACCTTTCGCATGGCTGCCTCCGACATATCCCGCAGGGCATCTTCCGCATCCCGCACTTTAAACAGGTATTTATAGGAATCCATGATCCGGTACTGAACCACCCATTCCACATCGGCCAGATTCAGGTCGCCGGTGAGCATCAGCGATTCATCACCAAAATCCTTATCGGAATAGGTTGTATTGACTCCGGGATCAAGGGTCCGGAATCCAAACTCCAGTTTCAACTGGCGCTGAACCGGAATTTTGTACATTCTCTCCACTCCGAGGGGTACGATAAAATTCAATCCGGGATTTACCTTGCGGGTATATTGACCCAGAAAGAGCACAACGCCTTCCTCTTCAGGTTTGACTGTTTTCACTGAGGTTGCCAGCATGATCAATGCAAGCAGTCCGAGCAGGAATTTACCGATATTGCCCCTAATCCAGGTAATATAGTCCTCAACCTGCTGATTCCTATTTAACATATTTTTGAACTTTAATAAGCCATGAAGATAGTAATTTAAAAACCCGGCTTTTCTGATTTTAAGAATATAGATTTGTGTTAGGAATTGAATTTATAAAACACTCCAAATCAGCGCTGCCATGAGATTAATCACCTTGATTCCATTCCTCGGAATGGCACTTTTTACCACCTGCACACAACCGGTACAGGGCCCGCGGGAATTTGATTCTGTGAGCCGGGTGGCAACAGGCAATCCGGTATCGGTCATGCTCACCAGCTACAGCACTACCCTGCCGGCCAATGGCGAGAGTCAAACCCGCCTGCGGATTGCAGTTACCGACAGTTTATCGAGGGAAATATCCGGGGCAACCGATTCCATCAGAATTTATGTTGATGGAGAATGCAAGGTGTTGGATATCAATGGCAATAATCTGATAATCAAAACCGATACCGCTGGCAGGAGCTACTCGGATTGCAAATTGACCAACGGCAGTTGTCAGCTGCTCTTCATAGCCGGCAACTCCCCCGGCAAGGTAAAGGTGGAAGCCCGGTCGGGGAAACTCTGGCCCGGATCTCATGAGATCCATCTGCTGCCTGCTGACTTTATGTTGATGAAACCATCAGGTGCAGACCTCCCCCCAACCGCAAAACCCATCGACCGGATGATCGGGGCCGACATATCTTTCCTTCCCCAGCTGGAGGACCAGGGTCGTAAGTTTATAGAAAACGGAAAGGAGGTTGATGCCATCCGGTTATTAAAGAACCAGGGGTTCAACTATATACGACTTCGGATATTTGTCAATCCCGAAAATCCTAAAGGTTATTCCCCCGAAAAAGGATATTGCGGATTATTGCATACGCTCAACATGGCCCGCAGGATAGACGAAGCCGGGTTGGAACTCCTGCTGGATTTTCATTACAGCGATTACTGGGCCGATCCGCAGCAGCAGTTCAAGCCGCTAGCCTGGGAAAACCTGGAATTTGAAACATTGAAAGACTCGGTAAGATCGTATACCTCGAACGTAATGCTCGCGCTGAAAAAGCAGGGCACTATGCCTGCGATGGTCCAGATTGGTAACGAAATCAACCATGGGATACTCTGGCCTGAAGGTCACATTGGCAATCCCGACCAGCTGGCGGACCTGCTGAAGGCCGGAACCGAAGGAGTTTTCGCGGTTGATCCCGGCATCCCGGTGATGATGCATATCGCACTAGGCGGACAAAATGATGAAGCAACCTTTTGGCTCGATAACATGATTGCCCGCGGGGTAAAATTTGACGTACTCGGATTATCCTATTACCCCCGCTGGCATGGAACGCTGGAAGATTTGAAAAGCAATCTCACCGACCTTACCGCCCGCTACCATAAACCGGTGAATGTGGTGGAATACTCCGATTTCAAGCGCGAGGTGCATGAGATCGTGTTCAGCTTGCCGGGTGAAATGGGTAAAGGTGCTGCCATTTGGGAACCCCTGAATTTCAGGAGCGGGCTTTTCGACCGGAACGGAAATATTACCGGCCTGTTTGGGGTGTATAAAGAGTTAAATGCGAAATATCTGGCAAAGGTTGAATAGAATGCACTGCCCATATTTTTGCCGGTCAATTCAGAGGCAAACCGAAATATTCTCATTTATACGGGTATTTTTGCGGGATCAAATTTATCCGCATGAAAAAATTGTTTTTGACGTTAATCCTATCGCTGTCAGTACTGCTCAGCTACACCCAGAACCAGAGAATAAAAAACGTAATTCTCTATATACCAGATGGTACCAGTGTTGATGTTTTATCCTTATCGCGCTGGTACAATGGCAATAAGCCACTGGCAGTTGACGAGATCATCTGCGGATTGGTGAAGACCTTTTCAGCCGACAGCACCATTGCCGATTCGGCACCCGCCGGCACAGCCTATGCCACCGGTACCAAATCCTTATCAGGATTTGTAGGGGTGGACCGTGACAGTGTGCCCCATGTTTCAATCCTTGAGCTGGCCCGGTTAAAAGGAAAATCTACCGGGGTGGTGGTCACCTGCGAATTTCCACATGCCACTCCTGCCGACTTTGTTTGTCACGACCCCAACCGAAGCTATTCAGGTAACGACAGGATTATCAAGCAGTTCGTGTATAACAGTCCGACAATTGTTTTTGGCGGCGGTGAATATTATCTGAATAATTATCTGAAAAAACCCTACAGCCTAAAGGATACCCTCCAAAGTCGTGGATATAAATTGATAACTGATATAGAGAGCTTTAACCAAAATACCAGTGAGAAAGTATGGGCCCTTTTCGGCGACTGGGACCATCAGAAAAAATACCTGTCGCACGATGCCGACCGAAATCCCAAAGAAGAGCCGAGTCTGGCAGAAATGACGCAGAAAGCAATTTCCATCCTGAGCCGGAATCCCAAAGGCTTTTTCCTGATGGTGGAAGGCAGTCAGGTGGACTGGTCGGCGCACGCCAATGAGCCGTTCGGACTGGTTACGGATTTTCTGGCTCTTGACCAGGCGGTTGCGGTGGGATTGAAATTTGCCAAAGCCAATGACTCAACCCTGGTGATCGTTTGTCCCGACCATGGAAACGGCGGTATCAGCATCGGAAACAGGCAATCGGGCTCGTCATCGACCAGTCCCTTTAGCAAAATTGAATATGACAACCTGAACATTCCGGAAAAGATAATCCGGCCTTTGGATTCGATCGACTGGACCGGCAGAAAGCTGGCCAGGAAAATCATCATCGACAGCGTGCGTTATTTCGTTGATAAAACCTATAATCTCCGCGACACGCTGAAGATTCATTACTCCCTCGACCTGCCGGCGGATTCGCTGAAAACCATTGAAACCATTGTCCGTTCGAAAACTTTTACGGCAGATAAAAAACGCGATTTAACCGAAAGTTATCTGGCGGCCCGATACAATGAGCGCCATTTTATCGGCTGGACCACCACCGGGCATACCGCTGAGGATGTTTTTCTTGGAATTTACGCTCCAAAAGGTGTCAATAAAAAAACAGGGGTTATTGACAACACAGAGGTTGCGAAATACATCTGCAAAGAGTTGAATCTGGGCGATTTAGGAGCCGACTCGCTGTACTTTAACAGGGTAAGTGAAAAAAGCCGTGAATTCAAAGGGTATCCGGAGCCTAGAGTTATGGGTACTGATCTGGTATTTGAGCATAAATCCAGGGACATTAACAAGCGGATAACCGTTCCGGCCAATACGGATTATTACTTTGCAGGAAATAAAAAAATATATACTAAAACACTGATTGTCAACATCAACCAAAATTATTTTATTCCTATTGAATTAATCAATAAATTAAGATCCAATAAATAAAATCAATGGAATCCATACGAGATATTTACCGGATCGGTCAGGGCCCCTCGAGCAGTCATACCATGGGTCCGAAAAAAGCGGCAGCACAGTTTGCAGGCAAAAATGCTGATGCGGCCCGCTACCGGGTTACGCTGTATGGAAGTCTGGCGGCCACCGGGCGGGGGCATCTCACCGACAAGGCAATTTATTCGGTTATGGGGTCCGATAAGGTTGAACTGATCTGGAAGCCCGAAATCTTTCTCCCGCAGCATCCGAACGGGATGTTGTTTGAAGGGCTTGACCAGGAGGAAAAAATGGTTTCGGAATGGACGGTATTCAGCATTGGTGGAGGAAAGATCACTGATTTTATTGCCGGTGAACAGGAAGAAAGCATCTATGGAATGACCACCATGGATGATATCCTACGGTGTTCGGATGAAACCGGACGGTTATTCTGGGAATATGTAGAACAGACTGAGGGTCAGGAAATTTATGAATACCTGGCGGAGGTGTGGAAAATAATGTCTGAATCGATACGCCGGGGCATCGAAGAAGACGGGATATTGCCGGGCGGATTGAATGTACGGCGCAAGGCAGCGGCCTATCATGTTAAGGCAAAAAACTATACAGGATCGCTGCACAGCAAGACGTTGATTTTCGCCTATGCACTGGCCGTTACCGAGGAAAATGCCTCGGGCGGGGTGATTGCCACAGCCCCAACCTGCGGTTCCTCGGGGGTATTGCCTGCGGTGCTGTATCGGTTGAAGGAGAGCTATCATTTCTCCGAGAAAAAAATTCTCCGGGCGATGGCAACTGCCGGGTTGATCGGGAATATCGTTAAAACCAATGCCTCGATCTCAGGGGCCCAGGTAGGGTGTCAGGGAGAGATCGGCACCGCCTGCGCGATGGCTTCAGCCGCAGCTGCCCAGCTGTTGGGAGGCACCCCCAACCAGATCGAATATGCGGCGGAAATGGGGATTGAGCATCATCTGGGACTCACCTGTGATCCGGTATGCGGTCTGGTTCAGATCCCATGCATCGAACGCAATGCATTCGCCGCCGAACGGGCACTCAATACCGCAACATTTGCCCTGTTATCGGACGGCAGGCATCTCATCACTTTCGATAAAATCGTGAAAACCATGAACCAAACCGGTCACGACATTCCCTCTATCTACCGGGAGACCTCTGAAGGCGGGATGGCAAAATTTGGTATGTAGTATAATTCTATCCGGATATTAATCAGCATATTAGCATGTTTACCCACTATGATCACACCTGATTTCACCAATATCAATCTCGATAAATTAGTTACCCATCATATTGGAAACAAGCTGCTCGAAGAGGGTATTACCCTTTCGGAGGAGGTGACTGAGTTCAGTCACAGCACCGGCGATTATTTACTGAAATATTTTCTGACACCCTTTAAGCCGGAAGAATTCTACAGCTTCAGTCATGCCGTAAATATCAACATGAATGAGGTTTACACGCTTGTTGAACGAATATTTGAAGATTCCACGCGGTTTATCGAAGATTCCCAACAGATTGCCAGATTGTTGTATGAGTATTCCACCCATCCGAAAATCAAGCAGGGGGAACTGAACATTGCCCTGTTTTCGGAAGCCATTCTGGGAGATGAAATCCTGACGGCAATTGGCATTTTTAAATCTGAAAACGATGTTCCCTTCATCAAAATGAAAGGCAGTGCGGCAAATTATTCCATCAATCATGATTTCGGATTTGAATTAAAGGGAATTGATAAGGGGTGCATCATTTTCAATACCGGTCATGATAGTGGATACCGCATCCTGATTGTGGACAATACCAACCGATCGGCTGAGGCCGTGTACTGGAAAGATGATTTTCTCCAGGTCAAACCGGTAAGTGATGAATATTACCAGACCAATCAGTTCATGGGGATTGCCAAGAACTTTGTAGTCAAGAAATTATCAGAAGATTTCGAGGTGAGCAAAGCCGACAAGATCGATTTGTTAAACCGGTCGGTGGAGTATTTCAAGGAACACGGCAACTTCGATAAAACCCAATTTGAAAACGAGGTATTCCAGCAGGATGACATCATCAACTCCTTCCGGTCGTATAATGATACCTGGCTGTCGGACAATCAGATGGACTTACTTGAAAATTTTGAGATATCTCCGCAGGCGGTAAAAAAGCAAGCCCGCGCCTTTAAGAGTGTGTTAAAGCTCGATAAGAACTTTCACATTTATATTCATGGTGATAAAGATCTGATTGAACGGGGTACCGAAGCCGATGGCCGCAAGTATTATAAGATTTATTATCACACTGAATCCTGATATCAATTACGTTTCAGGATAGTTTTTCAAGGGTTTCAGCTGAATGACCAAAAAATGAAATCTTTTGGCTAATAATTGAAACTTTATGAGCACAAATTGCTATGCGTTTCCCTGCATTCAGCCATAACTTTATAAGTGAATAGCCCCATACTTCACTTAAACTCCATGCATATGAAACGACTGATCCTTTTCCTCATCATGATGCTTTTTGCGCTGACATCATTCGGACAAAACATCAGGGTAACATTTTCGTGTTCCATTACCGGGGCATCGATTGATTGTGTTACCGCTACCAACCTGCATACCGGGGCGAGCATAACCCTGCCCGGTAATGAAACGCTGATCCTCAACAAGATTTATCCGGTAAGCCTTGTGGAAAACAGCCCGACTGAGTTATCAGGCTCGCTGAAGGTATTTCCAAATCCCTTTCCCGGAATCACAGTATTCACGGTACAATCTGAAAAAACCCAGCCGGCAACAGCGCAGGTTATTAACCTGTCAGGGCAGCTGGTTGCCCATGCGGAAGTCATTCTTCAACCCGGTGAAAATGAGTTTGACCTTTCGCTGGCAGCGTCCGGGGTTTATATGATAAGCCTCACCACGAACCAGGGAACAGAAGGCTTTAAGGCCATCTGCACGGAGGTGACTTCAACCGTGAACAGTATCCGCTACCTCGGCTCCTACCCTGACGGCAGGGGCAACCCATCCGATTCGCAGCTCAAGGGCAGTCAATGGAAATATTTCCTTCAATATTCTGATGGGGATATCATCCTGTACCGATGCAAGAGCTGCAATAATCAGATGACCGTTATCACGGATATTCCTTCGGTGTCCAAAAAAATTGCCGTTCCGTTTAATAATTGTTTTGACAAGGAAGGTAAGAGCTATGCCACTCTTGAAATCGGTGGTAAAACCTGGATGGCTGAGAACCTGGCCTGGCTGCCGTCAGTATATCCTTCCTCAATGGGATATGAAAAACTTCCTGCCTATTATGTTTACGGCTACGAAGACTACCGTGTTGCGAGGGCCAAAGCCACCTCCAACTATTCCAATTACGGGGTATTGTACAATTGGGAAGCTGCCCGCACTGCCTGTCCGGAGGGTTGGCGGTTGCCCACCGACGCAGACTGGATTGCTCTGGAGCTTTCCCTAGGGCTTGACAGTGCTGACGCAGAAAAAACCGGGTGGCGAAATTCATCGGCTGTTGGAGGCCATCTGAAAGAAACCGGGTTAAAGCACTGGAAAGGGTTGAATAAGGGGGCCGTCAATGAAAACGGGTTCACTGCCCTGCCCGGTGGATACCGGCAGCTGCCAGCTCCTGACAGCAACGATAATTCCGAAACAGAGGAAACCGGACATACTCTTTATGGCAGTTTCTCCGGCCGTGGAACAACCGGAACCTTCTGGACCACATCGGAATACAATTCCCGGAAAGCCTGGATCCGTTCAGTGGGAGTTTCAGAAATCGGTGTGGACCGGTCCATCGAATTAAAAAGCCTGGGCTTCTCAGTCCGCTGCATCAAAAAACTGCCCTGATCACGATAAGTCCGCTGGCAGGCACTACAATATGGTTTCCGGTATCCCTGCCGGGCTTCTCCTCAATATCGCAAACATGGATTGAGGTAGGATGTCCGGCAGGCCATATGAGGGTTACCGGTTCATCCTGATCCGAGACCGAACGCAGGCGGATGATCAGGGATTTACCGTTACCGGTTGATTTCAGGACCGAAACGAAAACATCCGGAGAACCATCCAGGGCCAGGATCGGTTTTGATATTGCGTTATTGTTTGCAGCCAGAGGAATCAGTGGCTGCGACTGCTCCCGTCCGAACCGGCTGGCTTCTGCAGCTTTATAAATTCCATGGGGCAGAATCCGGTAGCGGAATGTAACCGGACCGTCCTGGGTAAGGGGAAAATTGGTGAACCAATGATTGTTCATCACCCAGGAATAGAGTATTGAACCGGTTTCCGACTTCTTCATCCAGGGCTTTCGTTCTCCGCTCCAGGTACCGGTCTGGTTGGCTGTCATGGCGCCGCATTCAATGAGTGCGGCATCCAGGGAACACCAGGTCACTCCTTCGGTTTCATTCGACAAATCGGCCCAGCGCTGCATGGTGAGCCAGTTTCGGTTGGCCTCCGGCCACTGGTCGTCCTCCACGCGGATCACTCCCCAGGGGATATCCACGCGGGTGGTTGCGCCGGGTATATCGAAACCGAATCCGAAGTGGATTCCGTCTTTGTCGGGTAGCGGCAGTTTATCCACCACATTGGTAATCTCCAGCCAAGGCAGTCCGTTGATCAGTCTCACCGATCGGCTCACCGACCGGCAGCCTGCTGCTTTTGATAAAACACGGAATTCCGCTACGAGGGGTCCGGATTCAACAACAGAAATCGTGCAGGCCGAATCCGGTCGGGCATTATCGGAATCGCCGGGCATCCATCTGAAAGCATTGAGTCCCCCGTTCACTTCCGGATCCGCAAAGTTGCGTCCGGATGCAGGGTTTATGAGTTGGGTGATGTTGCCGCTTAAAGGGTCAATGGCTATTTTCAGACGGTTACTGCTGATAGTTGTACCCTCAACCGTGCATCCTTCCGTGAGCGGGCACTTACCCGGCACCACCCGGTAATGGCGGGATCCGAATGCAGGAATATCAGAGGCCAGAAAGGCAAGTTCGCCTGTAGATAATCGCTGGGCCGGCACATCCCTGCCCTGGTCATCGGTCACCCGATCGCCGGGCCGGCTCTCGGAAATTGAAAGGGTGATCAGTCCGCCATGCATCCAGGAATTCGTATTAAACACCGACACACCGCCTTTCGACGGTCCTTCCATTGGACCCAGGGCTCCGGTAGACCGGTCGGTTGCGGGCGCCAGCGCATCATCCAGCAAAACCTGGGTGCGATCGGCAGCCTCGCGGAAATAGCTTTGCTTAACTTTCCAGATCGCATCCTGGAAATAGGGCTCAGTGGGGTTTTCAGCGCACCAGGTGTGCTCGGTGCCGAGGGCGATATAGCGCCAGGCTTCATTAAAATCAGCTTCCGGCATCGGCTGATCCGGGCGGAGCATTGTCCGGAGAATTTCAGCCTGCACCAGTTTTTCCTTTGCATTCCGGTTGATGGCTGTGAGGCCGGCAGCCGTACCCAGTCCGTCCGTCCAGTATTCTGTAAAATCTCCTTTCACGGTTGGCAGCTGATCTCCGTATTTCGTTTCAATCATCTGCATAATTTCATCAGCACCTGCTATAACCAGGTGAGGGTAAGCGTACTCCTCATTCCAGGCTTTCACGGCATCCGGCAGATCGGCATCAATCGGGGTATTATCCCACAGGCACCATGAAACCACGTAATAATCAAAGGGGTACAGGGATTTTTCGCGTGCCTGCAGGGCTTTCAGGAAGTTCACATTGGCGCTCCCGGTTTTAATCACGGCAGGAACCTTGCTCTGATCCCGCTGACCGAACCATGGACGGCCGATCTCGCCACCCTTGCCCATGCTTCCGCTGTTGGCATAACCGCCGGGCTGAAAAAACAGGACTTTCGACTTCCTGTCGGGGCCCTCCCACCAGAAAGGCTTTTCGTCGAGATTATGGGTATAGCCTGCGCGGCAGGCATTAGGCCATGACATGATATAGCGCACCCCTTGCTGGGCCATCACGGGTACCAGGCCCCATGACATACCCGGAATATCCATCTGCTGAAGGGTTTTCGAAGGCACTCCGGTCAATTCCTGCATCATCCGGCTGAACCGGAACACTTCAAAAAGCTCCTCATCTGAACAAGCGCTTGTGTTGGTATTAAGATAACTCGCATCCAGGCAAAGCCATCCGTTCTTAATTGCCTGAATTACCCGTTCTTTTTGCTCAGTGGAAGCAGTCTGCCAGTATCGTTCCAGCGGCCAGCTGATTTCGGGATTCCAGCGGTACCGGGCCCCGGCGGGATAATCCTTCGTGGCCTCCGCCAGCCTGATTCCCTCATCGATATTCCGTTTGTGCAGAATCTCCACATTGGACTGGGTATTGGTGTAACCGATATCCACATGTGAATGCGGGTAGATGTATACCGTCCACTGCCGCATAACCGGAACGGTAATGGTTTTTTTGATGGCTTTTGAACCCTGGCGAAGCGTAAGGCTAACTTTTCCATCCTTTTTCACACCGGTTTCAGTCGGCAGGAGGATACTGAATCCTGCACGCCCGCCTTCAACCTCCGGTAAATCAGTCGTTTCAGTGAGCCCTCCCACCCTGACCTCCACCTTTGCGTCACCGAAAAGCTTATCTCCCCGGATATCAACAGACATTTCACGCCCCGGTTTCCCATCGGCCCGGAGGCGATAATACGGTTGAACCACACACTCCACAGCTGCCGGGAATGCCGTTTGAACCGGTTTCTGCGCCAGCATGGGCAAAGAAAGTGAAAACAGAATAAACGCAAGGAGGATTCTATTCATGTACAGATCGTTACAATTTCACAGCTGTCCAGGTTCCCACGACCTGGCTGCCTGTACCTAATTTACCGCCCATCGATTTCCCGCTTTTGTTAACAATACCATTAAATATTGAGCCGCCTTCCCATTTGATAGTCACACTATCGCCTTTTACAAAGCTGGTCGGGTCCAGTACAATGGTTCCGGTAAAGCCCATCCCCTGATCATACACCCAACTACCTGTAAGGGTATTATTTTCATGTTGTGTAAGGTTCATGGTTCCGGTAATTTTGAAATCGGTATAATTCAGGGATTTTAACCAGATGCCTGACAGGTTTGCCATAACCGGGAGGGTTTGGCTGATTGAATCGGTGCCGCCGCTTCCGGTAGCGGTGAGTTTAACAACAAAACTTCCTGCGCTGGTATAGGTATGGGTAGGATTTTCATCGGTTGATGTTTTACCATCGCCGAAATCCCAGACATATTCTTTTGCATTTTCTGATGCATTGATGAAACCAATGGCTTCTTCCATCTTAAAAGATGTTTTATCAATTGTAAATGAGGCAACTGGTGGTTCCTTCTGGCAACCATTGATTGATAGCACGGCGACAAACGCGCACGTAAAAAGCAGAGTCCTTTTCATGATGTGTTGATTTGGTGATGTAGCCTTTAAAGATAGGTGTTACAGAATAAACAAACAGAGCTTTTGGATAAATATTATCCGCAGATATCAATTTATCTGGTACTACGCTGCCCTTGGAGAAGTGTCATCTACTACAATGCTGCCCTCGGAGAAGTGTCATCTACTACAATGCTGCCCTCGGAGAAGTGTCATCCCGGCGAAAGCCGGGACCTCGTCCCTTACCGCGACATTTTCCAAAAGCCCCAGAGCAGCGTCACGGGGTCCCCGCCTTCGCGGGGATGACACTTCTCCGAGGGTAGCGGAGGCACCTGCTACTTCCAAACCGGAAGCCGGCCAGGAGTAAGCGGGGCCCCCATATCGCCCAGTTTCTGATCCATCTCCCTGAACTCCTGCAACAATCCCCGGGTTTGGTCGTATAACGGCCTGAACTCCTCTGCTGCAATCTCATATTGCTTTCTGGCGGTTCCCGGAACATCCGAAAAATTGCCGAACAATCCGTAGAGGGCCAATCCGGAGCGCTGACGCAGGGAAACCTCGCCGTCAAGATCCAGCTGAGCATAGTTACCATCCCCGTTCAGCATGACCTGCAGCTTCTTAACCTTATCCTCCAGTGCGTTCACTTTTGTTTGAAGGTCGTTGGCTTCCTGACCCCGGAATGCTTTCACTGCAGCTTTCCATGGAGCAATTTTTCCGCTCATCTCATAAATTGCACCAGCAACGGCATTAACCGTGCCATTGAGTTCAACGGCTTTCTTTTTAAATGCAGTCAGCTCAGCGCGGTCTTTAACCGGAAGAGTCTGGTTATTGATCGGCTTGATCCTGAAAGATATCGGGCTGGCGAGTTCGGTTACCACGCCCTTCACATTTTTCGCCAGGCTGATGCGGTAGGTTCCCGGAACCACTTCGATGCCCGATGAAGGCAATCCGCTGGTTACGGAAGCATCTCCGGCGTTCACGGAAAACATTTCGGGGTAGGTCATATCCCAGGTAATCTTACCCATGCCTTTGCTAAGGCCGGTACGCAATTCCCTGACAAAATTCCCCTGTTCATCCGTGATCGTAAAAATCAGATAGGAAGGGAGTTCATCCTGCTCGGCTTTCCATTGCTCAACAGTTGGATAGCCAAATACTTCTCCCTTGTCGAATTTTTCCATCTCGGCCTTCTCCCGTTCAGCCCTGAGGGAAGTAACTCCCTCCTTGATCCAATAATTCACCACCACACCATATTCAGGGTTGGCGGCACTGAAATAATCCTCCCCCTGGAATCCGCGCTCCCGGGTTCCCAAACCACCCAGCGGCCTCCACCGGTTAAACATCAGCGCATCTTTCACCTGAAAAATATATCCCTCTTTCTGAGGTATTTCCATTGATATTTCGCGGATCGGAGCATAGTTGTCCAACACATAGAATCCACGGCCGAAGGTAGCTGCCACCAGGTCGTTTTCCCTCTCCTGAATAGCCAGATCCCTTACGTTGGTGGTTGGCAGGCCCGAGTTCAGCCTGCGCCATTTCGTACCGCCGTCGAGGGTTACAAAAACTCCGTATTCGGTTCCGGCAAAGAGTATCTCCGGTTTCACATGATCCTGCTCGATCGCGTAAACTGCACCTTCAGGAAGATCTCCGCTGATGGAGTTCCAGCTCTTGCCCTTATCGCTGCTTTTATATACATAGGCCTTGAAATCACCGCTTTTGTGATTATTGAAGGCAGCATACACCACATTTACATCATGCTTGTCGGCGATCAGGTCATATACAAAAGTATTTTCCGGTACTCCTGCAAAACGGTTCACCTGCCGCCAGTTTTTACCGTCGTCCTCGGTCACGCTAATCTGTCCGTCGTCGGTTCCGGCATACAGCAGTCCCTTTTGCAGCCGGGATTCATCCAGCGAAACTATTGCGCCGTAGCGTGAGGTAGAACCATTTTTGGCCACTGCCGTCATCGGCCAAACCTTGCCCATGATTGGCAGCAGATTACGGTCGATATTCTGGTCGAGTTCACCGCTGATCACCTCCCAGGAGTCTCCCCGGTCGGTTGACTTAAACAGTTTATTGGCCCCGAAATAGAGGGTTTTATGATCATGCCTGCTCACCAAAACCGGGGAATCCCAGTTCCAGTTGTATTCCTTTTCATTCTTGAGTTCTTTCGGCTGGATCGATCTGGATTCGCCGCTTTTTTTATCAAATCTTTCGAGATTGCCATGCTGCGACTGGGCATACACGATATTCGGATCTTCCGGGTCGGATACCGATTCAAAACCATCACCGGTAACGGTCACAATCCAGTCGGACGACACGATCCCGTGGTCGCTTAAAGTTTGCGAGGGGCCCACCAAACTGTAATTATCCTGGGTACCGCCCATGACATTATAAAATGGCAGGGCATTATCCACGCTGACCTTATAGAACTGGGTAACAGGGAGATTGGTAAACATCCGCCAGGTTTGTCCGCGGTCGAATGTTTCGTATACGCCGCCGTCGGTACCTTCCATATGGTGCAGGGTATTCGAAGGATCGATCCACAGACAATGGTTGTCGATATGCTTGCTGGCCTCGCCGCGGTAGCTGAAGGTTTTACCGCCATCGACCGTTACCTGGGTATAGGTATCCATCAGGTATACCCGGTTTTCGTCGCAGGGATCGGCGACCAATTCCTGATAATAGTTCCCGCTGGAAACGGTATTGCTCATTTTCTGCCAGGAGGCACCACGATTGGTGCTCAGGTAGAAACCCCCTCCGGCAGCCTCCACAACGGCATAAATTTTTTCCGGATTTGCCGGGGAGATGACCATTCCGATTCTTCCCTTATCTCCGCCTGGCAATCCATTATTGATTTTCTCCCAGGTTTTTCCTGCATCAACGGATTTGTAAATTCCCGATCCGGGACCGCCGCCGAGATAGGTCCACTGGCGCCTGGCCCGCTGATGTGCCGCAGCATAGATGACATCAGGATTCCGGGGATCGAGATGAACCTCGTTCACACCGGTATACTGATCGATTTCCAGTACCTTTTCCCAGGTTGTCCCGCCGTCGGTTGTTTTATATAAACCGCGGTCGCCGCCCTCTTTCCAAAGGGGACCGTATGCGGCAACATATACCACGTTCGAATTTCGCGGGTCGATTTTTATCATTCCGATATGTTCCGATTTTTTCAGACCCACATTTTTCCAGGAGGCTCCGCCGTCGATGGATTTATATACCCCGTCGCCATAGGATACGGCCCGCTGGTTGTTGTTTTCACCGGTGCCCAGCCACACCACGTTCGGATTATTCGGATCGATGATTACGCAAGCCATTGAGTAAGAACCTTCATGATCAAATATTGGTTCAAAACTCAAACCGCGATTGGTGGTTTTCCAGAGATTACCTGCTGCCGCGGCAACATAAAATTCATTTTGATTATTTGGGTTAACGGCAATATCGGAAATCCTGCCGGAGGTGAGGGCCGGCCCGATCGACCGGAATTTAAACGAGCTCAGCGATACTTCGGCAATAGGATCTTTCACCTCTTTGCTCTCTTTGGCGTCGCTTTTACTTTTCTTTTGCGCATAAACCGGAATAACAGCCAATGCCACAGCCAATACCGGAACCAGAATTCTCAAACTGAATGTTTTCATTTTCATAGATTTTTCAATGATTGAAAGGTAACAACTCATTTGATTATTGCAAAACCGGTAGATTCGCAAAAAATAATGCCGGCAACAACGGTTCTTCATGTTCGCTTCATGTTCGGGTTTTATCCTTGTATCGTTAGAACACAATTAAAACTGTTAAATGAACCGGATTATGAAAAACGGAAAAGTTATGAGAACGGCGGCTCTCCTATGCGGAGTAGCCCTGACGGGTTTATTTGCCTGTCAAAAAACTGAAACGGCTACACCCAGTTCCCTGTTGAGCGAGAATACCCTCAAGGCTGCTTCCCTCACGGCAACCTCGGAGGTTTTTGATGATGTTATGGAGATTGGAGATGAAACTCTTACGATGTTTGAAAACTTACTACATGGCCGTGACAGCCTGAGACAGGATTCCATGGGTGTGGGAACTGGCCGGGGCCATCATGGCATGGGTGGTAAGCGGCTCGACAGTATCTGGCATCGGGGGGATTCCCTGTGTGTTGGCGACCTCGATCATCTTCGCGACAGTCTCGGTGCCAATTCAATGCACCTGCGGCTCGGTCACTGCACAAAAATCTCAAGGGAATATAGCGGCGACAGTTTGATCACAACAATCAATTATGGTACTGACAGTTGCGTTGCCCCTGACGGGAAAGTGCGGTCCGGGAAAATCATCATGACCAGCATTGGTGATTACTGGAAAGGTGAAGCGGTAATAACCTTTGTCTGTGAAGATTATTTCGTGGATGGAAACCAGGTTCTGGGAACTTCCACGGTAGTGTCAAAAATCAATGCCGACGGAAACCGTGAGAGTCTGATTACGGAAGAAGGATCAGTCATTCTGGGCGACGGCACCGGCACCATTCAGCTGAGCTCAGAGAAAACCAGGATTGTTACCGAAGGAACCAAAACGTTTGGTAAACATGATGATGTGGTCACTGTTACCGGAACGGCAACCGGCACCCTGGTGAGCGGCAATACCTTTACCAGCGTAACCTCTTCGCCGCTTGTTCGCGACCAGGAAAAAGAATGCAGGGGAGTATACATCTCCGGTGTAACCCAGATCACTGTCAGCGACGGTACTGAAATAACCGTTGACTATGGCGACGGAACCTGCGACAACCTCGCAACCGTAACAACCAACGGGGTAAGTGAAACGATCACACTCGAGAGTTTCCTTCCTTTGCATGGCCGCGGCAAGAAGCACGGACACGGAAACGGACATGGTGGTGGTAAATAAAATCACGAACAGATGTTCAATTAAATCAATAAGGCTGGTCAGGTGTATCGGCCTTATTGATTTTGTTTTTCAAGGTGTTATATTTGTATCACGATAACAGCATGCATTTGAAAAGACTTATACCCATATTGATTTTTATTCTTGCCATTCCGGTCCTCGGTTATAGTCAGGAAAAAATTGAACAGTCAAAAGTCAAGACTGAGCAGACCAGGGAATTGCAGGAAAGCCAACAAAAAAAGCGGGCGCAGGTGATAAAATCTGTCCCGATAACCAATAAAACCAACGAAGCCATCAGGCTTCAGAATAAAAAGGCCACCATGGAGCAGATGCATACGATCAATAAAGCGATGCGAAAATCCATGACAGTTCACAAACGCCGGTAATTCATTCCCATGCGAACCTTATTTGCCTATATCCTGATGCTCGTGCTGCCACTTGCACTGCACGGACAAAGTAAAGACAGTACTGCCGGGGCATCGAAAGACCCCGGTTTTTTGCTGACCAGTTTGAGCTATACCAGCAACAATAACAGCTCCCGGCTGGCCAATGCCATTAAGATGCCGGCGCTGATGGCCAGCCTGTCGTATTACAGCACTATCGGGCTATATGGTGCAGTCGATTATTTCAGGTATCTGGCTCCCGATACAAATACTTACGAAGCAGAATTCAAGGTTGGGTATGAAAAGAGCTTTCTGGATAAATTTGATCTGGATGTTTCCTACACCAACCGTCAATTCCGCGGAGACCAGGCCTATGAGGGAATCTCCTACAAACATGCACTGGGCTTATCGGGCACTTACCGATATAAAAAGCTGTCGGCCATTGTGGATAATACTTTCATGACCGGGCAAACGAAAAACTATTTCCTCGACCTGAGCCTCTCCCGGGACTTCACATTTGAAAAAGTGATTTTTAAGTCGGGATACCTGGTATTGTCGCCCACCCTGACCACCACTTTCGGCACCAATTTCTGGATACCCGGCACCATCGGACACCTTTGGGGGAGTCATCCGGGGGGATTACATCCGGGACAGTACCTACCCGACAAGGATTTTGGATATCAGAATTTCAGTCTCATTCTGCCGGTGCAATATTCTTTGGGCAGCTTTACCGTGAGTGGCGGTTGGTTTTATACCATACCATCCAAAACATTGAAAGACTTGCAGTGGACCAACCAATCGGGGTTCCTGGTTTCGCTTAGTTATGTGGTAATATTTTAAATATGAGGATTTTAATTGTTGAGGATGAGAAGAGCCTGGCTGAAGAGATCGCCCAGTTTCTGCGAAACGAACAATACAATTGTGATATCTCATACAACGGCAAAGATGCATCGGAAGCCCTGGCGGTAAATCTGTATGATTTCGTATTACTGGATATCGGATTGCCTGATTATAACGGGTTGGATCTGATCAGGGAGGCCAAACATTACAACTCAGATGCGTATTTTATAGTGATCACTGCCCGTGGGGAATTGGACGATAAATTGAAAGGATTTAATTCCGGTGCCGACGACTATCTGGCCAAACCCTTTTCCATACTCGAATTACATTCCCGGATTCAGGCCATCACCAGAAGGAAATTCGGGCAATCCAGCTCCGTGATCAAATTCGGCGATTTTTCGCTGGACATTAACAAATTGCAGCTTCATCATTTGGAATCGCATATCAACCTCACAAAAAAAGAGTACGACCTGTTAAGTTACCTGGTGCTGAACAAGGGCAGAGTACTCGACCGGCTTCAACTGGTTGAGCATATCTGGGGAAGCTTTTATGAGGACGACTTCGACTCCAACTACATCGATGTACACATTAAAAACATCCGGAAAAAGCTGGGCGAGCACGATCCGGCAAACTGGATAAAAACCATAAGGGGATTGGGTTATAAATTCGAAGAAGTATAATGTTCACCAAACGGATCAGGCTCAAAAACAAGATATCCCTTATCAACGCCCTCTCCAAGGCCTTGATTTTAGCCATTTCCGTATTCATCATTCCCTGGCTGGTGAACCAGATGTCGATCAAAGACCTTGACAATCAGCTTATTACCAGTCTGGACAAAACCTACGCCATGGTTGAACAATATGGCGTGGAGGAATTTATCAGGCAGGGCGGCGACCAGCAGGCTTTTGGCAGTTACAACATCCTGAAAGAAGAGTACATTTCCATGGAAAGGGTGGAAGACACCGTGCTGCTGGAAACGATTGAATATTCCGAACGAGCCATTGAAGGGGAAATTTTCGAATACCGGGTGATCAGCGCAACATTTGAGTCCAAAGGCAATTTCTACCTGATCGAAATCGGCAAGAGCATCAACAGCATCCTGGCCTTTCAGAAGCTGGTGAAGAAATTCACCTTCTACTTTCTGCTGGTATTGCTGGCAATAACCATCCTTTTCGAATTAGCCATCACCCAATATCTTTTAAGACCTTTCGGCCGGATCATCGAGCGGCTGAAAGCATCTGACCATCCTAAAAACTTTGATTACACGCCGGTAAGAACCTCCACCTCGGATTTCAAGGATCTGGAAGATAATATTCACGGGTTGATGCGGAAAATTGAGCAGGCATTTAATGAAGAGCGGGATTATATCAGCAATATATCGCATGAATTACTGACCCCAATCAGCATCATCAGAACCAAGCTCGACAATTTCGTCAACAGCACGCAGCTTACTGATGAGGAAACCCTTAAAATCATTGAGGCAAAAGTCACGCTGGGAAGGCTCACCAAACTCGTGCGAACGCTGCTGCTGATGTCGAGGATTGATAATGAAGAATATCTGCTTGCCGACCGGGTAAACCTGAGCGAGTTGCTTGTTAGTCTTGGGGTTGATTTTCAGGAGCACTTTGAACAGAAAAATCTGGAATTTGAGTTGAATATTCAGGACCGGCAGACTGAAATTCAGGGAAACCGGGAATTGCTGCATATCCTGTTTTTCAACCTGGTGAACAATGCCATAAAATACACACCAAACGGAGGCCGGATAAGGGTTTCACTACAAATTGAAGAAGGCAACCCGGTGGTTGAGATCCTCGACAACGGGATCGGCATTATGGAGGAGGAACTCCCGCATATTTTTACCCGTTTCAAGAAATTTCAGGAGAGCGGGAATAATTTTGGATTAGGATTGGCACTCGTAAAAAAGATAACCGATTATCATCACTTCAGCATTGCGGTTTACTCAAAACCTGAAGAAGGATCCAGATTTGTGATCCTATGCCAATCTGAAAAATCCCAAACATGAAAAAAACATTTCTCTCCCTGGTGGTCGCAGCGGTACTGTTCAGTTTGCCGGTTACGGTGATTTCGCAGAACGCTGCAGCAAAGTATGGTTTGAAACTGTACGTTTCAAAAGATGGCCCTTACCAAACACCGGAAAGTGCGCGCGATGCCATACGTGCATTAAAAGTTGCGGGCAAACTTCCGAAAGGGAATATTCTGGTACAGATATCCGGGGGCACCCATGAACTGACTGAAGCTTTTGAACTGGATGCCCGGGACAGCGGAACGGACTCTCTTTCGCGGATCATTTATGCCGGTGAGGAAGGTTCTGAAGTGAGGCTCTCGGGTGGTAAAATCCTTACGCGTTGGGAAAAGGTAAAAGATCAGGAGGTGCTGGCGAAACTCAGTCCTTCCGTTCGCGGCAAAATTTACCTGACAGATCTCACTGCCGCCGGCATCAGTGATTTCGGATCACCCGGTGGAGGTGGTATGGAACTGTTTTTCAACGATATACCTATGTGGATATCGCGCTATCCCAACAAGGGATTTATGAAGATTACCGGATTATTCGATATTCAACCGGTAGATGTGCGTGGAACGAAAGGCGATCAGGTAGGTAAATTCACTTATGATGAGCCGCGGATATCCCTCTGGCAGGAAGAAAAGGATGCCTGGGTTCACGGGTATTGGTTCTGGGACTGGAGCGAGCAGCGGCATAAGATCGCGAAGCTGGATACCGACCTGAAAATCATTGAAGTGGCTCCCCCGTATCACCATTATGGCTATCGTGTGGGACAGTGGTTTTATGGGTTTAACCTCCTGATGGAAATAGATGAACCCGGCGAATATTATATCGACCGGGCTCAGGGCCTCCTCTATTTTTATCCCCCATCCGATATTCAAAAAGGACGTAGCTATGTATCTGTCAATAAGAATATTATAAACCTTAACCAGGTATCCTTTGTCACGATTCAGGGAGTTATAACCGAGGGTTGCCGTGAATCGGCGGTGAATATGCAGGATTGCAAAAACGTATTGCTGGCCGGAAGTGTGATCAGGAACTCGGGGGATTGGGCTGTAAGGATTGATGGAGGAAGTGGCAGCGAGGTAAACGGCTGCGACATCTACAACGTGGGTGCGGGTGGTATCAGGATCGAAGCCGGGGACCGTAAAACGCTGGTTGCGGGGGAATGTTTTGCCGACAATAACGACATCCACCACACCGCGAGGATCAAGAGGATATACAATCCCTGCATTTCCCTTTACGGTGCGGGCAACAGGGCCACACACAACGTTATGGCGCATGTACCGCACATGGCAATCTATTTCGACGGGAACGACCATCTTATGGAATATAACCTGATCGATGATGTCTGTTATGAATCCAACGATGCGGGAGCCATATATGCCGGCCGGAACTGGACCATGAGGGGAAACATCATCCGGTATAATTATCTCAGCAACATATCCGGATTTGAAGGAAACGGCTGCGTGGGGATTTATCTTGACGATGCCTTTTCATCGGCAGATGTATACGGAAACATATTCAACAAGGTATCGCGGGCCATGATGATTGGCGGGGGACGGGATAACAGCGTGACCAACAACATATTCATCGATTGTGTACCCTCCCTGCACATTGATGCCCGGGGCATGAACTGGATGGCCTACCATATTGACGGATGGATTCAGGAAGAACAAGAGAAGGGGACCATACTGGGAACCGCCTATAACAAGCCACCGTACAGCACGCGCTATCCGAAACTGCCGGATGTGATCAACGACGAACCCTACGCTCCGAAAGGCAATGTTATCTCCGGCAACATCTGTTTGGGCGGGGTTTGGGATAAACCGGCAGGGTTCTGGCCCGTGTCGATTGAGGAAATTGCCCGTCCGTATCTCAAAATGGAAAATAATGTTGTGGGACCGGGAACCATTGTACTCGACAGTTTATCCAAAAGCATTTTGAAAGCCGACCCGATGTTTGTGAATCCCGGAGATCCTGAACTGGGAAAATTTCAATTATCGGCGGAATCGCCCGCGTTAAAGCTTGGTTTTAAGCAGATTCCGTTTGATAAAATCGGATTGTACCCAGGCAGGAGGGGCGGTTTGTAGGGATGCATAATTGCGTCCGGTCCCCGCCTGCGCGGGGATGACAGGGAAGGCCTCACAGTAGCGTCACGGGGTCCCGACTTCCGTCGGGATGACACTGCTCCGAGAAAAGGTTGCAACTAACTAAAAATCAATTACCTGACTTTCGACTGATACTCCTTCATCTGCCGGGTGGGTTCAATGATGGAATATCCTTTCCAGATGGAATCTGAATAGGAGGTTATGCGATCGGGTTTAATGCCTTTTTCCTTAACACCGTTGAACTTCGCTGCCGTGGAGGCTTCGCGGTAAACCACCAGTGTTTCATAACAGGCCTCCTGCATTCCCTGCAGGTTTAGCCGCAAATCCGCCTCATTGATTTTTTTGTTCAGGATGGGTCGTTTCTCCTTTCTGACAATTTCGAAAGGCCGGTCGATCCCGTAAGTGGTGGAGGTGCTCTTCATTGAATATTTGAGAAAATAACCGAGCCGGTCCTTTTCATAGAGAATCAGACCCTCATCCTTCACCTCGCGGTAATTTACCCCCAGCAGGTCGATTCCTTCACCCTTTTCGCCCTCCTTAAGGGAATACTCGATTCTGAGGATGGCAAAGCTCTCAATAGAGATATAGATCATACCCTGATAATTGGCCCTCGCTTTTCCGGTAAAACTGATGGCGTAGGCATCCTCTCCGCCAATGCCGATGATCCCTTTATTCCGGTAACGGTATTGATTGGGTTTCTGGATAAAATCCCAGTTCCAGCCCATATCGCCATCTAAAAAATAAAACTTGTACAAATTCTTCAGATAGCTGCTGTCGGTAACCGGCTCCCCTGCAGAGATTTTTACATGTGATTCCTTAAAGGAAAAGGGACCTGTATTGTATTTCCAGAAATTCCGGTCATCGGATTTATGAACAAATAAGCCGGTAATGATCTTTTTGATATTCTCCAGTCCGCCCCCGTTATCTTCCTTTAACACCACATTTTTAATCCCTTCAGCCTTGTACTTGAGCTTGCCCGAATCGGCGGGAATACTGTGGAGCACATACAGGTTATCCTCATATGACCTGGAATAGCGGGGCAGGCTGTCGACCATTTCCCTGATCAGGGTTTTATCAAATCCGGGAATATCACTTTTTTTCAGAGTCAGTTCAAAATCATTGATATAGGAAGCCTGGTTACTTCGATGAAAGATCTCCCTTTTCTGTGCAACCGTAGGATAATTCAGATTTTTGGCTGCTACTGCACGACGAATCACCTCTTCCGGTTTCAGGGGATTAGCGACAATCGTGATCCCCCGGAGACTGAAAGGCTTCTCACTGATTTTCACGATCATGCCATCCTTCAGGTCATTAATTTTCATCGTAACCACCTCATATCCGAGATAGTGGAATGCAATATTTTCAGAGGGATTGATTTTATCGGGGCTGAGGGCAAATTCTCCGTTTTGGTTGCTGATCGTTCCATAGGTACTCCCCACTACGGCAATGGTAACAAACGGCATGGGCTGGAGCGAGGCACTGTCGATCACGAGTCCGTGCACCTGCCGCTGACCACACAGGTTATTGGGCTGTATCAGCATAAATACCAGAGCAACAAAGCAGAATATTGATTTTAAACGGATCATATCAGATTTAGCGGCAGGTGATAAAGGGGGTATTTCCGAAATAACTATCAGGATAGAAAGATATGAAAATACTGTAAGAAGGAGGAAGACCTGATTCTTATAAAAATTAGAGTTGGTTCTTTCCTCATAAATTATTAACTTTTGAGTTGAATGGTTGAAAATTAATAATCTAACCCCTTATTAATTGAAAAATGCATGATGAAACCTCATAAAAAACAATCATTTAATGAAATAATAGCCATCATATCCAACAACCGGGTCAGGACCAACATCCTTAAAGTACAGGAACAAAAGCTGATTACCTGGCTGGTGCAGCGGATCCCGGATTGGATGACTTCGGATATGCTAACGACCATCGGTCTCTTTGGAAGCATTATTGTATTTCTGGGTTTTGTTTTAGCGGCTAAATTCGGTGACCTGTATCTGTTGACGGGTGTTTTTGGTTTTGCCATAAACTGGTTCGGAGATTCGCTCGACGGCAGAATTGCCTATTTCCGGAACAAACAGCGGAAATGGTACGGATTCTCATTCGACCTTACCACAGATTGGATCGGCGTGATTCTGATGGGTTTAGGATTTTGGGTTTACATTGATAATGGATGGGAAATCATGGGATTTTGTTTGGTGGTTTTATACGGATGGGAAATCATGACCAGTTTGCTCCGGTATAAAGTCACGGACAAATACTCGATCGACTCCGGATTACTGGGTCCGACGGAAGTGCGGATTGTCATTTCACTATGCCTCATCCTGGAGATCCTGTTGGATGGCTCGATCCTGTATTCATCCATAATTGCGAGTGCCATTCTGGTTATCTCGAATATTTACGAAACCTGTAAATTATTAAAACTTGCCGATGCCCGCGACAAAGAAGAAGGGGCAAGCAGGAAAAAGGAATAAAATGGCCGACCGGTTGTATTTAACTTCAATCTTTAAAAGCACTGGGTTTTCAAGAAAATCAATTAGTTTTCAGGTTCCCAAATGATTTTGAAATCATGAAGAAGCAGCTGATTCCTTTCATTATTTTGATTCTGTTCCTCCACTGTTCGGTTCGTGCTCAAATCCAGCCCGTTTCGCCCGATACCAGCCGGGTAAACAAGCAGATCCTCACCCGTGCCATAATTGCTGAAAGCGCCTTTTATGTGGGCGGGATGTCGTACCTGCAGTTTATCTGGTACAAGGATCATCAGAGGGTGCCCTTTGAGTTTTACAAAGATGGCAAGGGATATCAGCAAATCGACAAATTCGGTCATGCCTTTGGGTCCTATATGGAGAGCTACATTGGATATCAATGGCTACGGCATGCCGGGGTGAAAAAAAACCAGGCGCTGATTTTTGGCGGAACGCTCGGAATGGTTTTGCAGGCACCCATTGAGATATTTGATGGGATTTACGAGGGGTGGGGATTTTCATGGAGCGATATCCTTGCAAATACTGCAGGTTCAGCGTTTCTGATCGGCCAGGAACTCCTGTTTAATGAGCAATTGATCAAATACAAGATCTCTTACTGGAAGTCTCCCTATCTGGATCAGGCAAACGGTTATCTGGGCAATAATGCCCTGGATGGATTTTTCTACGATTATAACGGTCACAATTTCTGGTTATCCATGCCGGTAAACCGGATTATTCCGGCATTAAGAACTCCCGACTGGCTCAGTATATCTGCGGGTTACAGCGCCAATGGCATGTTCGGGGAGTTTAAGAACATCAGGTACTATCACGGGGCATTTATTCCCGAGACTGAGCGCTACCGGCAATTCCTGGTTTCGCTGGATATCGACTGGACGCGTATCAAAACGAACTCCCCGTTTCTTAAAAAGGTATTGAATGCCATGGTATTCATAAAGCTTCCCTTCCCGACCCTGGAGTTCAA
This sequence comes from uncultured Bacteroidota bacterium, assembly GCA_942493265.1. Lineage (GTDB taxonomy): Bacteria > Bacteroidota > Bacteroidia > Bacteroidales > UBA12481 > UBA12481. Next base: position 2,094,834 of record OW818688.1, on the reverse strand, counting down.
CACCATGGGAAATATGAAGGGATACTGGATATATTGGTAGAAACGGAATCTGGTTATTCTCGCCAGAAAGAAGGGGTAAAAATCACCAGAACAGTAAATAATTCGAGGCGGCCCAGCATCATCAGAAACGAGAGGAACCATTTTCCCGCATCCGGAACCTGCGAATAGGTAAATACCGGACCAACAGTTCCTAAACCCGGACCGATATTCCCCATACAACTTGCCACTGCACCCATCGAGGAGGCCATATCTGGTACAAAAATCATGAGGATAATACTGCTGATAAAGAAAATGCTTACATAGAACATGAAGAAAGCCAGTATGTTATTAACCACTTTGGGCTCCACACAAAACTTATTGAAACGAACCGGAATAACCGCATGGGGGTGAATCATCCGGCGTAATTCGTAATAGCTGTTTTTCAGGAGGATCACAATTCGCATGACTTTTATGCCGCCCCCGGTTGATCCGGTAGATCCTCCAAAAAAGAAAATCGAAAAAACCAGAATGGTTAATACCGGCACCCACCTCATGTAATCAGTGATTACAAATCCTGTGGTGGTTAAAATGGAAACCACGGTAAACAGGGCATGTCTGAAAGTTTGCTCAATACCGGTTTCTGCAGTCAGGAGTAATCCCCCAAAAATTACCACGGTAAATCCGCCAATAAAAAGTAGGTAATCCCTGAATTCCTCATCATGAAAAAGTTTAGATGGCTTTCCTATGATGGTATAAAACAGAAGAGCAAAATTGGATCCTGCGATGATCATGAACAGCGTGATCACATATTCAATATATGGAGATGAATAAAAAGCAATACTGGCTTGTTTGGTAGAGAATCCACCGGTGGCCATGGTGGCGAAGGAGTGGCAGATGCTGTCGAACCACGACATGCCGCCAATAATTAAAAGAACAATTTCCAATACCGTAAAGAATATATAAATCCCCCATATCCGGCGGGCAGTCTGGTAAATACGGGGACTCACCTTATCAACCGACAGTCCCGGCGACTCCGCATTGTAGAGTGCCATTCCGCCCATTCCTGCGGAAGGAAGAAATGCAAGCGCAAGAACGATAACCCCCATTCCGCCAAGCCAATGCGTCATTGCCCGCCATAAAAGCAATCCGCGGGGAAAAGATTCAATATTATCTACAATGCTGGCTCCGGTTGTAGAAAAACCCGACATGGATTCGAAGAAAGCATCGGTGAGGTGAGGAATATATCCACTGAAAATATAGGGCAATGAACCCAGAAAAGAGAGCAGGAGCCACCCGAGGGTAACGGCAAAAAATCCTTCGCGACGGGATAAATGGCTTTTATATTTTGAAGTAAAAAAAGAAGTGGTAATTCCCGGGACCAGGCATATCAGCGATGAAACCGCTAGGGCCATAACATCTTCGCCTCCGCTGAAAATGGCCACCAGCATGGCCAGCAGCATGGCAATCCCTTCAACTAAAAGTAAAAGTCCGATCAACCGGATAATTAGCTTGAAATTCATGGCAATTGATCAGGTTACCTTTATTTAAAGAATTTTTCGAGTTTTTTAATCCCGGTCGGAAGTGCGAAAACCACTACTTTATCACCCTCCCGCACCTGCAGATTTCCATGGGCAACCTGACTGATTTCCCCGCGGATAATGCCTCCGATTTTTGCATCGGCCGGGAAATCAAGATCCTTTATGAGCTTTTGTGTGATGCGGGCACCGGGTTTGGCAATGAACTCAAAAACTTCGGCATCTGAGGAGGTCAGGCATTTAACATTCGAAATTTCGGCATTCAGGGTAAACCGGTATATATAACTGGCCGCGATGAGCTTTTTGTTAATAATTGAGCCGATGTTCATTCCTTCGGCGGTATTCATCAGGGCAAAATTTTCAACTTCCGCAACGGTTCTTTTTGTACCCAGTGTTTTTGCCAGATGGCAGGAGAGCATATTTACCTCAGAGCTGCCTGTAGTGGCAATGAATGCATCCATTTTTGCCAGTCCCTCCTCCTTGAGCAGGTCGAGATCGCGCCCGTCGCCATTGATTACCAAAACATGTTCAAATTTATTGGCCAGCAGGTTACACCTCTCCGGATCCTCCTCGATTACTTTTACGTTATACCTGTCGCCCAGCTTCTCGATTGTTTTTTGAGCAATCCGGCTTCCTCCCAGGAACATGATATTTTTTATCTCATACAGTTCTTTGCCGGTCAGGTCAAAAACCTGCCTTTGAGTAGCCCTGTCGGTGACAAAATAGACGATATCCTCACTTTTGATCTCATCATGTCCATCCGGAATGATGGTTTCATGACCGCGGGTAATAGCCACCGCAACGATATTTTGCATCTGGGGGCCGAGCTCTTCGAGGGTATGGTTTACTATGGGTGCATTTTCGCGGATCTTTATACCCATGAGAATGAGTTTTCCACCAGAAAACTCGAATAACTGCCGGGTACCGGTAAGTTTTACCGATGACACAATCTCTTTGGCGGCAAGACTTTCAGGATAGATGAGCTCATGGATACCGAGATCGCGGAGTTTTACCCGGTAGCGTTCCTGAAGATATTCGGAGTTGTTGATCCTGGCGATAGTACGACCTGCTCCGAGGTAGTTGGCCATGGTACATGCCAGCACATTGCGCTCCTCGGCCGTGGTAACGGCAATAAAAAGATCAGCTTTGTTCAGTTCCGCTTTTTTCAGGTCCACAAAGGAGTGCGCAGAACCTGTAATTGTCATCAGATCAATCACATGACTGATCTGCTGCAATCTCTCCGGATCATCATCCAGTAAAACAATATCATGATTTTGGCCGGTCAGCATTCTGGCCAGATGTGTACCCACTTCACCTGCTCCGGCAATTACTATCTTCATTGAAACATATCCTTATATAAAAGGTACAAATTAAATTATTAAACGCCCATTTCATCGGTTCGTCACAATTTATTTAAACCGCGCTGAGCTTTCTCAGCACCTCCTCCACCCGGCCAACCATTTCATCAGTAAAATCCAGGTGTGTCACGAAACGGATAGTTTGCGACCCCATTGCACTGGCCAAAATATCGTTCTGCTTCAGGGCGGCAATAAAATCCTTTTCCGTATAACGGCTGGTCAGGGTAAAGATCAGGATATTGGTTTCCACCGGAAGCACATTTTCCACAAATGACAATCCGTCCAGCACTTCGCTGAGGTATAAGGCCCTACGGTGATCTTCCTGTAGCCGGTCAATGTTATTATCCAGCGCATAGATACCCGCTGCGGCAAGGTATCCGGCCTGACGCATGCCGCCTCCGAATACTTTCCTCACCCTCCGTGCCTGATGGATGAAATCGCGGCTCCCGAGCAGCAATGAACCAACCGGCGCACCCAGACCTTTCGACAGGCATATGGAAATGGAATCGAAAATGGCGCCATAATCCTCAGGCCGGGTTCCGGTGGCAACCATGGCATTGAACAGCCGGGCACCATCCAGGTGCAAACGGAGATTGGCCGCATCGCAAACTGCCCGGATCTCCAGCAGGTCGACATACGGATAACAAGCTCCGCCGCCCTTATTCATGGTATTTTCCACTTCCACCAGCCGGGTGAGCGGCCGGTGAACATCCTCCGGATTATTAATGCTGCGTGAAACGTCGTCAGCGCTGATCAATCCCCGGTCACCCTCCAGCAGGCAGGGTGAAACCCCCGAGTTCCGCATCATGCCGCCGCCTTCATAATAATAAACATGTGAATGTTTATGGCATATCACTTCATCACCCGGATGGGTATGCACATTGATGGCAATCTGGTTGGTCATGGTGCCGGACGGGCAAAAAATTGCTGATTCCATCCCAAACAACCGGGCAGCTTTCTCCTCCAGGGCATTTACCGTGGGATCATCCCGAAACACATCATCACCAACTTTAGCCGAAAACATGGCTTCAAGCATCCCGATAGTCGGACGCGTTACCGTATCACTGCGAAGATCTGTCATGGAAAAAATGTTTTAGACAATTATACTAAATATTACGTCCACCCTGCGACCCGCCACCCGGACCCAGTTCAATGATTGCGGATGCTGCTTCGATTAGCATGGGCTCATGTGTTACGCAAATAATGGTATTTCCGGAATCAATTAGCCCCAGGAAAAGGCTCAGCAGCTGAACTATATCCATCGGATGCAATCCGCCGGTGGGTTCATCGAGCAGTATCAGGGTATTGTTTCCGGTTTTCACTGACAATCCGGAAACCAGCTTCAAGCGCTGCAATTCTCCGGTTGATAATGTTTTCAGGGCCCGGCCGCCGTTCAGGTGACCGAGTCCTGTTTTATCGATCAGTTCCAAAATGGATTTCACCGGTACTTTTGATTTCCCAGGGTGACGGCCTTCTATAAATCCCGATAAATCAGCAAAAGGTATTTGCAGGGCATCGTAAATGGATTTGCCCTCCACGAGAATCTCCAGCACCTCATCGCTGAATCCGCTACCTCCGCAGCGTTCGCAGGGGGTAATCACATTATTGAAAAAATCCATGCTCACCTCATTCACTCCGGTGCCCTCGCAGGTAGCACAACGTCCTTCGCGTGAGCCATTTATAAAATGGGCGGATTTGAATCCGCCGGATTTACCCTGAGGTGAACCCGCAAAAATCGAAGCAATCACCTCCGAGAGTCCGAGCATACTGCCAATGGTTGCTGTATGGCCTTTCCCGGGAAGGGGTTGTTCGATATAGATCAGGCCGGTGAAATTTTCGAAGCCTGAGATATTTTCGCACCCGGATGGTTTCGATGAAGAATAGCTTTCGAAAATCACCTTATCAAGCAAACTGGTTTTTCCGCTTCCGCTCACCCCGGTTATCACGTTGAGCATGCCCGAATGAAACTTCACATCAATGTTTTGCAAGTTATTGGCGTAGGCTATTGTTATTCTGAGTCCCCCGCCTGCCCGCTGCATCTTTGCCGGGCTGACGCGGGCGGTCTGATTGGGTTCCTGCTTCAGCATCTCTCCATTCCTTCCCGCGTACACAACCTCTCCCCCCCCGGCACCCGAACCGGGTCCGAGTTCAATGATATAATCCGCACGCTCAAGGAGCAATGGTGAATGTTCCACCATGACAATGGTATTACCGTGCCGGTTCAAATCCAGGATCAAATCGCTGATTTTGAGAACATCCTTCGGATGCAGTCCGAATGATGGCTCATCAAGGATATAGGCCACACCGGTGAGAGGTGCGCGTACGAGACCGGCCAGCTGCAATCGTTGAAACTCGCCGCCCGACAGGGTTCCCACAATCCTGCCGGTTGAAATATAGCCCAGTCCGGCTTTCAGCAGTGCCTCAAGCCGTGAGGTAATGTTCTCCTGAAAGGCCCGGGCAACCTGTTTCTCCTGCTCCGATTCAAAAGTACCGGTAAAATAATCCGCAAACCATCCCGAGGCCTCCTCCGCCGACCAGGCGGTAACCTCACCAATATGCACCCCATTAATGTGATATTGAAGAATTTCCGGTTTCAGTCGAAATCCGTGGCAATGAGAGCACGCTATGTTTTTCATCAGGGGGAGCATGGCTTCGCCCCTTGAATCGGCATGCTTTCTAACATATTCTGATTCAACTAATTGCAAAAATCCGGGCCAAACTGTTTTTAACTCGTGCACCCCTTCATGAGCGCCGCGTTTGTATTTCCAGTCAACGTTGAACATCTCCTCCCCGCAACCGTTCAATCCCATCTCTTTGGCGCCGACATCCAGATCTTTATAGGGAACCGAAAAATCGATCCCTTTTGAATTTGCGGCCGTGAGTAAGGCTGCGACATATTGTCCGTATGGATCCCCGTAAAACCGACCGGTTTTGCTGCCATCCAGGGCTCCGGCGATCAAAGGTTTTCCGGGGTGGGTAACCAATTTATCCGCATCGCACACGGTAAGGGTGCCGAGGCCCTTGCAAACCGGACAGGCGCCTTCCTCACCGTTAAAGGAAAACGCGGTGGAAAGGGGGCGATGATCGTTGCGTGCCGACTTTGCCAGGCGGCTGAACAGGAGCCGGTACAGATCATACAACCCCGTATAGGTTGCCAGGGTGGAGCGTGGATTTTTGACCGGATTTTTTTTCTGCAATGAAATTGCGGGAACCAATCCGCGGCTCTCCCGTAAAATAGGGGTCCCGGCTTTTACCGAGAATTGCCTTACCTGTGACGACATGCCTTCGAGGAATCTCCGCTGGCTCTCGGCATAAAGCGTTCCGTATACCAGGGAAGATTTACCGCAGCCTGAAACTCCGGTCGCGGCGGTAATGGCATCCACCGGAAATGAAACATCAATATTTTTCAGATTATTGGTTTCCACACCCATCAGCCGGATGGGCGCTTCAACGGTTTCCGGGCTGCAGGGAAGATCAGTTGTTCTGCTGACGGAGGCATCGCGTGATAAAAACTTCCGGAGTTCCGATGCAGTAAGCGATTCCGGGTGATCAATCAAATCATTCACAAAACCTTCAGCAACAACTGTTCCCCCTTCAGCGGCGCTGCCCGGTCCGAGGTCAACCATCCAGCCGGCCTCCAAAATAAAGGCGGGATCGTGTTCAATGCACAGGAGGGTATGTCCTTTGGCGATGAGTGCTTTTAAAGCCTTTAACAGGATATCAACATCGGCCATATGCAAGCCGGTGGTTGGCTCATCAAGAATATAAAGGGTTGCCCCGTTTGTTGACCGGGAAAGTTCAGTCGCCAGTTTCACACGCTGCGCCTCACCGCCTGAAAGGGTGGTAGAGGGTTGTCCGAGTTTCAGGTAACCCAATCCCAGTTCCGACAGGATTCCGGTGATCGCCGTAATTTTTTTCTGCCCCTCAAAAAACTGGTGGGCCTCATCCACAGTAAGTTCGAGAATATTGAAGATATTCAGACCGCGGTATTTTATTTCCAGAGTTTCATCTGTAAAGCGCTTGCCCTCACACACATCGCAAACCACATCCACATTTCCGAGAAAATGCATGCCGATTTGCCGGATGCCGGCTCCTCCGCAGCTCTCGCACCGGCCGCCCTTCACCACAAATGAAAACTGCCCTTTTTTATAACCTTTCAGATGGGATTCCGGTAAAGAAGCCAGCAGGTCGCGCACCTGATCCGATAAACCCGTGTAGGTTGCGGGATTGCTTTTCGGGGTACGTCCGATTGGTGAAGCATCTATATGGATAACCTTTTTGAAAACCCCGGTACCCCCCAACTTCTCCGGGAGGGTTTTTTCGAGCATAAAATTCACCAGACTGGTTTTCCCGCTCCCCGAAACGCCCGTAATCACATTCAATGCATTCACCAAAAAACCCGGTGAAATATCCCTCAAATTATTCCTCCCAGCCCCCTCCACCCGAAACATCACCCCCTCAACTCCCTTAACCTCCTTAACTTCCGTAACCCTTTTCACCATGCTCCTCCACGTCACACTCTCCCAATTCTCCCGTTGAAAAAACTCTTCCCCCCTCCCGTTATACACCACCCTCCCCCCCTCCATGCCAGCCCCCGGACCGATATCGATAATCCAGTCCGCCTCGCGGATACTCTGCTCATCATGATCGACCAGCAACACCGTATTGCCGTTATTTACCAGTGAGCGCATCACATCGAGCAGGTTACGGTGCTCTGAAGGGTGAAGTCCGACGCTGGGTTCATCCAGAATATACAGCACATTCCGCAAACCGCTGGCAGCCTGATTGGCCAGGCGGATACGCTGGGCTTCGCCGGTGCTGAGGGAAGGGGATTCCCGATCCAGGGAAAGGTGTCCGGTTCCGAGTTTAATCAGCAGGGCGGTACGCCGGAGTATGGCATCACGAACCGGTTCCAACACCGCTGAATCGGTTCCGGAGGTGGTTAGTTCACTAAAAAACGAGTGGATCTGCTTGATGCTCAGGGCGGAAAAATCTGAAATGTCGCGATTCCACAGCTTCACTGATAGGGCTTGTTCATTCAGCCTTTTTCCTCCGCATTGCGTACAGGTTTGTGAGCGGGCAAACCGCATGATATTCGGGTTCCGGTCGCGGCGAAGGATATCTTCCATTACCGGAAGGATTCCCTTGTAATAATCCTCCTCGCGCGGCTTTGCGGTGATTCCGGTCCAGGTAAGCCTCGACTCCAGCGGATGTTTCCCGAATAAAACCTTGATTTTTGAAGAGCCGTTGAGAACCACATTTTGCTGATCTGCAGTGAGATCCCGCCAGGGGGTATCAATATTGAATCCCTCTGCCCGGCAAACCTCATCCAGCACGGTCATGGTCACCTGTGAGTAAATGATATAAGGTGTTGGGGTGGTCAGGACGAATGCTCCCTCACGGATGGTTTTCGAATCGTCGGCAATGAGCAGGGCGGGATCGATATGGTCCTGAACGCCCAATCCCTTGCAAACAAGGCAATATCCTTCGGGGAGATTGAACGAGAAGAGGCTACGGTTCAGATGAAGATCAGGGATATCTGATTTCCCCAGTCGGGCGAACAGCAACCGGAGCAGGTCGTACAACTCGGTAAGCGTACCCACGGTAGAACGCGGATTACGGACCACATGGTTCTGATCGATGGCAATGACCGGAAATAAACCCTCAATAGCGGAGGCTTTCGGGGGCGATGGTTTTGCCTGAAAATTCCGGCCCCCGATGAAATTCTCGTAAAAAAGGCGCTGACCTTCGGCGCATAAAACATCATAAACCAGACTGGTTTTACCGCTGCCTGACACCCCTGTTACTGCAATCAGCTGATAATGGGGTATCCGGAGTGAAACATTTTTCAGGTTGTTCTCCCGGGCATTTTCTATGATGATTTCTCGCATAGGCATCTGTAAGTGTACAAATGTAGGCCGGCAATTAGTAACTTTGACTATCAAAAAATCAATCTATGAAAAAAAGATTTACGCTCCTGCTTTCCGCTCTGATGGTTATCGGTATGGTGAATGCCCAGCAGTCCGAAAAACCGGGACCGCAGCCGGCGCCCGAAACCGGTGAAAGCTTCAGGATCGGCATGGCAGGCTATACTTTTGCGAATTTCGATCTCGACAAAACACTGGAAGTTTTAAAACGTACTGATGTTCACTATCTGTGCATCAAAGACTTTCATCTGCCAATAAAAAGTACTGATGCAGAGATCGCCGCTTTTCAGGCTAAACTGAAAGCCAGTGCGGTAACCGGCTATGCCGTAGGTCCCATCTATATGAAAACTGAAGGGGAGATTGACAACGCATTTGAATATGCACGCAGGGTTGGGGTAAAGCTGATCGTTGGGGTTCCGAATTACGACCTGCTTCCGTATGTGGATAAAAAAGTAAAAGAGTACGACTATAATTACGCGATTCATCTGCATGGGCCCGATCAGAATATTTACCAGGATGCCGGTGTGGTGTGGGAGAAAGTGAAGGATCTGGATCCGCGCATCGGAATGTGTCTGGACATCGGGCATGATACCCGAAACGGCAAAGATCCGGTGGCTGATCTTAAAAAATACTCCAAACGGGTATTCGATATCCATATCAAAGATGTAACGGGGCCTAGCAAACAGGGCTATTCACTTGAAATCGGCAGGGGTGTGATTGACATTCCGGCTTTCGTAAAGATGCTGAGAAAGGTGGGTTTTACCGGGGTTTGCAGTTTGGAGCATGAAAAAGACATGAAGGATCCTTTCATGGGAATTGCCGAATCGATTGGCTATTTCAGGGGGGTGATAGCAGCGACAAAAAAATAAATCAAGCTCACCAGACTCTTAAATAGAGCTCAAATTTTGCATTTATTGAGCTTGAATTGTTGTATATTTGAGCTACAAAATGCAAAGCGATTAGAAAATGAAGTCGGAAAATAGCCAGAAAGTACTCGAATACATAAAGGAAAATCCTTCTCTCTCATCTAAAGAGATTCTTCAGGGCCTGGAACTGGAGATGAGTTATGCTTCCTTAAAAAGAATTTTAACCAGACTCATTTCAGAAAAATTATTGGAGCCGATCGGAACAGGAAAAGGCACCAAATATATTATCAGCCCCGCCTACACCCTGCTATATCCGATTGATTCCGGCCAATATTTTGAAAAAGAGATTGATGAGCGTGAAATCCGGAAATCCTATAATTTCTCCCTGATCAGGGAGATTTTGAGTAAGGTTAACCTCTTCACAGAACAAGAGCGTGTTTTTTTGGCAAGTCTCCAAAATAAATATGAAATCAATATAGGTCAATTGTCTGAATCGGAATACTTGAAAGAATTAGAGAGATTGGCCATCGACTTAAGTTGGAAGTCATCGCAAATTGAAGGGAACACTTACTCTCTTCTGGAAACAGAACGATTATTGAAAGAAAAAGAAACAGCTGCAGGCAAAACAAAAGACGATGCCGTTATGCTGCTCAACCATAAAGAAGCATTAGATTTTATCATCCACGAACCTGCTCACCTGGTCCCAATAACCATATCCGGAATCGAAGATATCCACAGTATATTAATCAAGGATCTGGGAGTCAGCCGAAATATCAGGCAACGGAGAGTAGGTATTTCCGGAACGAACTACCAACCTTTGGATAATGCCTTTCAAATTGAAGAAGCTCTGCGGGAAATGTGTCAACTAATTAACGATAAGGATGATGTATTTGAAAAAGCTTTACTTATATTGGTTTTGATATCATACATACAGCCTTTTGCTGATGGGAACAAAAGGACTGCAAGAATTATCAGCAACGCAATATTAATGAGCAACAATTACTGCCCTATTTCATTCAGAACCATCGATTCCATAGAATATAAAAAAGCCATGCTTCTATTCTATGAGCAAAACAATATCTCCGTTTTTAAAAAGATCTTTATCAGCCAATTCGAGTTTGCAGTAAATACCTATTTCTGAAAATTGGTTGACTTTACCGTTTCCTAGCTGACCGTTTTTGGCTGCCTCCTTTGCAGCCACAGATAAACCGGTATACCCGCCAATATCAGGACCAATCCGATGGCAGCTTCGCGCGGTTTCGTAGCTATTGTATTAACAAACAGTGCTATGCAGAACAGGATGTAGAAAACCGGCACTACCGGGTATCCCCATACTTTATAGGGACGGGGAGCATCGGGCATCCTGTGGCGTAAAATAATGACCCCTAAAGAAGTAGCGCCATAAAAAATGAATACCGCAAAAATCAGCATATCGGTCAGCTGATCGAAACTCCCCGAAAGCACCAGTACCGATGACCAGATCCCCTGCAGCAGGAGCGAGTTGGATGGAACATTTGCTTTATTCACCTTGGAAATGCCTGAAAAGAACAGACCTTCGCGCGCCATGGCAAAGGTAGGCCGGGCTCCGGTAAGGATGCTGGCATTGGTACAACCCAGCGTTGTGATCAGGATCAGGGTGGAAATAAACAGAACACCCGCCTTACCCCAGAAAACACGAACTGCCTCCACGGCAGCAATCTGATTGCCTGCCGCATGGATCTGCTCCAGCTGAGGAACAGTAAGAAGTTTCAGATAAGTAATATTGACTAGCAGATACACGCCGATAACAACGAAAACCCCGATCACGATACCCCGGGGGATATTCCGGTTGGCATCTTTAACCTCACCTCCGATAAATCCGACCGATGCCCATCCCTGATAGGCCCAGAAGGCTGCCAGCATGGCCGTGAAAAAGGCCGACAGGGTAACGGTTCCATGAGTTAAACCGCCGGCGATGGCATCAACTGCCGGCCGGTCGACATTGGCAGTCAGGCCAAAAATGACTATGGTTAAAAGGCCCGCTGCAACCAGCAGTAAAATGATTTTGCTGGTACCTGCACCGCTTCGCAAGCTCTTTATATTAAGCAATGTAAGCAGCATAATCAGGAGGATTGCCGTTAACTTGATCCCGAAATCATGGAAGGGCATGAACACCCCGCCGATTGAAAACCCCTCCAGGGATTCGAGAACATGGGGAATGGGGACGATACTGTTCAGCGATTGGGTAAACACATAGGCGAGGGAGGCGATGGTTGCGGTTTGGATCACCGTAAACAGCGACCAGCCGTACAAAAAGGCAAAAAAACGGTTATATATCTTTTTAAAATAGACGAAATCCCCGCCCGTATCGGCCAGCAATCCTGCCACCTCGGCATTGCTCAGCGCACCAAACAGGGTAATAATCCCCCCGGCCACCCAGGCCAGGAGAATCCATTCCACCGAGTGGAGTTCGGCGGCCATCGGAGCGATCTTCTTATAGACCCCTGATCCGATGATATTTGCCACAACAAAAATGATGACATATCCGATCCCGAAAGTCCTCACCAAAGCCCTTTGATTATTCATGGTATTGCTGGCAAAAAAGATTTAAGTACCCAAAATAAAGAATAATTCGGGATCGCAGGTGAGGTTGATCTTGATTTTACGCAAGCCAGCCTCATCTCCGGGAGTTGGAATATGGGTAAGATGAACTTCGCAGCCGTTTAACCCTTTCAGGTTAAACCAGCCGTCCCTAAACCGAAATTCACTTTCCGGACGGATCGTAATCCAGTGGCAACATATTTCTCAACAGCTTCTTGCTATCGAGGAAAATCCAGGTGAGACTGCCATTGATTGTACGACATTGACCATCAGAATCAAATACAATGATTCCTTTTTCAGCCTCTAACAGGCAAACCCGGTCATCCGACAGTACAGGTGTATTTAAATAATTGAAAAGGACCAGCATCGGGCCCGGCAGGATCAGGGTTTTTTGGTCCGGGTCTGGGCCATTGACCAGAACAGAATCTCCAAGTACAAAATCTTCGTCGCGCGAATAGCGTATAAACCGGCCCTCTGATTGCTCTTTGTCCCAGAAGAAAATACTATCCTGTCCATCCAGGCTAATCTCCCTCAGACAGAACTTCCGACTCTGAGTGCTATCCTGATATACATCCCTGAGAAATTGATTCAGGCTTCCCTGAAACTCTGCCTGCCGGTTCCGGATCCATTTGGTTTTCTTTACCCTCCGTTCGGCACCTTTATCAGAATATACGGCCAATCCTCCAAAAGTAAAATACTCATCATTGTAATAGGTGGCCACCGGATTCTTGTTTTTATCGAACCTGAAATCATCCAGATAATAGGAGATATCGTAACCCAGGTAGGTATTGGAGATTTTAAGTGGATTCCGTGCATGGCCGGATATAATATCGCCATCCCGATAGAAAAAGAGGTCCTTGGGATTTTTGAGAACACAGGAAGATTCATACGGATCGCCAAGTACCATTTCCTTGAAAAGGATCAAGCCGTAAATCCACTCAACTTTATTGACCGTTTTGGTTACTTCTTCGATTTCAATGATGGCTTCTTTCAGGATCACATCAAATCTGGCACTATCATACTGATTGATAGTAAATTCCTGAACTTCCGGCCTGTAACTGATATGTCGGAAGCTTACCCTGACCGTACCGGCCGGTATGTGGTTCAGGCTATATTCACCATTCGAATCGGTAAGGGTACCGATTGAGGTGAATGGTATAAAGACATCTACATTCGTGATGGGTTCAAGAGAAGCGGAATCTTTGATTCTGCCATAGATGCTGCCCGATCCGACCTGACCATTTAGGGGTAAAAAGAAGAAACATGCCAGGATAATCGGAAGAACTGGAATCCCGGACATTTTGTCGATTTTTCGTTGGAGATAATTCAAACCTTAATATATTTTTCGGATCGAATCAGGGTATTCAAAATTAATGATTTTTAATCTGATTCGATTAACTTTGGTATTGAAAGCTTGCCCTATCCAAATCAAAGTTTTCTTTTCAGAATGAAAAATCTTCTACTTCCGGTCATGCTCTTCCTTGGCCTGTTTACCCTGCATGGGCAGATTCCGATGGAGCAGGTATACATTCACACAGACCGCGATGTATATGGGCCTTCCGATGAAATTAGGTTCAAGGCTTACCTGAAGAATAACAATAAAAGCGTGTCAGCGGGAAGTCAACTTTTCATGCTGCTCATTAACCCTTCAGGCAGCTTAGTTGCAGACAGCATTTACACCCTCAACAGAAATAAGAATTCAGGCTCGCTGATGATCCCGGATTCCCTGGCTGAAGGGGAATATCAAATTGTTGCCTATACAGATCGTATGGATACCGGGAAGCCTGAAGACGCCTTTTCCAGAAAGATTATCATCAGAAAAAATGAAATTGATGGACTATTTATCAATCTGACACCTGATGCATCCTATTATAATCCGGGCGATGTTGCCAGGATCGGGATTCGGATAGGGTTTCAGAATCAGCTGATTTACAATAACGACCATTTTAATTATCTGGCCTCCAAAGACGGCGTTCCATTTCAAACAGGTACCGGCAAAACTGATTCTGAGGGAAGTGCCGGTTTATCGATCCAAATTCCTGCCGATACGGTTGAGGGACTCATAACGCTGGCTGTATCAGCCGGATATAAGAAATATCACGGTTCTGTTTCCATTCAGTTGCCTGCCGCCGGGATGCCCGTTTTTCTTAACTTTTTCCCTGAGGGTGGAACATTTGTTGATGGACTCGACACAAAAGTTGCCTTTCATGCTCAGGACTTTGAGGGTAACCCTTTCGAGTTTGAAGGAGTTATTTTCGATCAGGATGACGAGCCATATGATACCATTCGATGTAACAACCTGGGAATCGGATCCTTTCAGATAACACCTGACCTGACAGATCCATTGAAGGTAAGGATTATCCGTCCTTTTGGCATTTTTAAAGATATTCCACTGCCAAAGGTAAAGGAGGCCGGTATTCAGATGATTTTAAAAAACAGGACAAGCAGCTTTCTCGAGTTTCAAGTTCGAACTACCTATTTTCATGCCAATCAGGAATTATATGCGATTGCAGAGATTAACGGCGAGGGATTGTCAAAAAAAACATTGATTCTGGATGATACATTGTCCTTTCAGGTCCAAACGGATGGAATCGCAGAAGGAATCATTCGGGTGAGTCTGGTTAACAAAACAGGTACGACTTTAGCTCAAAGATCAGTCTTTATATTTCGTCCCGGTTCCCGCGTCATCTGTAAAACGGAATCTGGCAGGAATAGTAATCAAGGTATCAAAACCCTTATGATTGATGTGCAATGTCGTGATAGAAAATCAGTAAATGCAGATATAAGTGTCTCATTAGCTGATGACATCATCTCTCCGGGTTGGAATCAGGGGCCCGACATCCATTCCTGGTTTCTACTGGGGAACTCGTCAAGGGCGCTCCCGCGCGGGTACTTTTCGAATCCGGCCAATGTTGACCCCTTGCTGTTGGATAATCTCATGCTTACCCGAATCGATTCAACCATCACCTGGAACCAGGAATTTTCGAAAGCTGAAATCCCATCCACAACCAATCGTCTTGATTATCGGGACCGGCTCCTGAAACTCTATCAATCGAGGCCATTCGAGCAAATCGTTGCACAATTCCATAAGGATCAGTTCTTTAATAGATATTTCATGTCGGGTATGAACAGTGTGCCGGCATTTATCAGGAGCAATATGAGTGATCTGGAAGAAATGGGGATCATTCCCGCCAGGCCTACCCAGCAAGAACGAATTCAGCGTCAGCTGGAAATTGGAGTTCCGTTACTTTCCGTTTTGAAAAGCGTCAAATATTATGAATTGATAGGCGATCAGGTTTTCTTTCGACCGAAAAGGACCCTATATCCGAAAGGCGCCCTGTTTCTTATTGACGGTATTCCAAAGGGAAATAGTATTGTATCCCTGCGGGATTATTCCTCAAATGAGTTTACCAATATTGAGGTTTCACTGGCCACTTCGGATGTTCTGAAATATGACGGTGAATCCGATGGGATCATCTTTCTAAGTACCAAAAAGGAAAGCGAACCTGCACCGGATTCCAGAACCAAGCCGGTGCGCAAATACAATCCCACGTTATATTGGAATCCTGATCTGACTTTAAACGGCGATGGACCAGTGAACCTGCCGATGCCCAGGCCAGAGTTAAAATCATCCTGGAGGCTCGTGATGGTTGGGGTTGATGGAAATGGAAATTATTTCGAAGGCAACAACCTTATAAAGTGATAATTTCCCCTGTCCATGTCACTTTTCTCCGTTTCAAGGCACTATATTACAGAAACCAATAGTCGCAATTGAATCCGTCGAAACAAGAAGTGTTTATGGAGCTGTACACTCCATTGCATGCAGGGTTTTTGAAGTATTGCCGCGGGCTGACCGGTCACCGCGAAGATGCTCTGGACCTTGCGGGTGAATCCATACTGATAGTCTTTGGTAATCTTGAAAAACTCCGGAATCAGGATGCATTCAGAGGCTATCTGTATGGCGTAGCCAGGCGATTGCGATTGCACTATTACCGCAGAATCAGGTTTCAGGGGGTCTTTGATCAAAACCTGGCAGAAATGCTGGAGGATAAAAGTTCCCTGCCGGATTCTGATTATGATGCGAAGGTCATTTATGGCCTTTTGGACCGGCTACCGCCCAAACAGAGGGAAGCCTTCTTATTGTTTGAGATCTCTGGTTTTTCATTAAAGGAGATCCATGAATTACAGGGAGGAACACTTTCGGGTGTTAAAAAAAGACTTCAACGGGGACGGGAACAATTGCGACATTGGCTGGAACCGTCGGTTGAAAGGCCCCAGGCTGGAAGGCAGGGGGCACCTGGAAAGGAGAAAGACAAATGAAAACGGATAAAAATTTAAAGGAATTCATTGAACAACTGAAGAATACGTCACCGGAAATCCCGGCTGACCTGGTGAAATCACTCATTGATTCCGGCAAACCTTCTCCGTTTGTTGCCAAACGCTCCTTTCAGCCCCGACGGATAAAGCAATTCTTTAATCCGTTAAAAATTTTAATCATGATCGCACCGATTGTTATAATAACAGCAACCTTTTTATTTTTTAATTCCAACACAGATGAATCGCTTGTGGGAGAAGACCTTAAAGCCGAAACAGGTTTGGTAACTGACACAAATAATCTGCGTGAAAAAGTAAATAAAGAACCGGCCAACGTAATCGAACTAAAACAGCAAAGCCTGAAAAAATCATTACCAGCAGCAATAAGCCAGCGTATTCCTGCGGAAATAGCCAAGCCCATTGAAAAGGATACCGCTTTCAGCGGGATCATCCTTGATCTGTCAAAAGAGGAGTTGCAGCGTCTCGGGTTTATGTTTGATGAAGAAGGCTACTATTATCTGAATAAACTACCGGATGGATCCATGGTGAATTTTTGGAGTTTTCAGATGCAGCTGGATAAACAGGTGGTCCAGTCAGGGTCGAACTTTTTTGGCCTTACTATTACCGGGCGTGGCGGCTCGGCTGGCTTTGCAAGCGGTGGACTTGTCAATAAGGCTAATAAGTCAAAGCTCAATGAATTTGATTTTTATCCGGTACTGACCACGGATTTAAATGGCGAGGATCTTTATCCGATAGAACAGATAAAGGCAAAAGTGTATTTTGAATTCGAGCTGATGAATGACACCCTGGTTCCAGTTTTATTTAGTCCTTCTAAATTTGGTGGATATCAAACTGGCGATAAGCTTATCTGGTTTAAAGTTTCGGAGCAATTTTTCGATTTGATAAAAAACGGGCAATCCGAGCAATCGCGGTTGATTTATACACAAGTTAAAGCATTGAATAAAGGTCATTTGCCCTCAAACCGGGTTGATTATCACTTTCCTGATTTGCTTTCACTGGGAAATGCCATCCGGGTGAAGCCCGACGTGCTCAAATGCATGGGAATAAATTACACCTCAACAGCGATTGAAATCAATGCCAGGGCTATAGAATACTGGTTTAAAATGGACCTGAACATTGTGGATGGCGGAACATCTGTTAGCTGGGGCATGACAAGGGTTAATCCCATAAGATCTGAAGCTGACACACTCCTGCCTACCTCTGAAAGTATCGTTCTGTTAGGGATATCCAACTTTGGGGACATCAAAATGGTGGATATGCCAACCCGGTTTTACCGGCAGCTAAACCGCAAAAATTTAACCTTTCAGCAGTATCTCAACTTGTGCATTCCGGTAATGATGGACAGTTCAGGATTTGAGGAAACTGGCAAGGAAGTCATTTTCTGGATCTATCCCAATGAACGGTTCTTTAATTGCCTGCCTCCGGAAATTGCCGGCCCCATGAAGAAAGAGTTTGACTATCATGTATATGAGTCCTATGTCATCACTGAGTCCATGCCAATATTTCAGGTTGGGACAACAAAATCCAGGGCAAATCCCAAGGATAGCATAATGCCCTCCGTAGAGCCGGTACCTTGTGTCTATTACACTAATCTTTGCGAAACATTGTCAGGATTGGATTATGTGAATCTTTACCCCAATCCGGCTACCGACAAACTCAATATCGACCTGTTATTACAAAGTGCCAAAAGGATACAATTCCGCGTATTTGATCTGGGCGGCAGGGTAATTTCTGAAAAAGAAGCCCCGAAAGATTTTCCGGCAGGCGGACAGTATAAACATCAGCTGGACATTTCGAAACTCCAGGGGGGATTATACCTGCTGGTGATGACCGATGCGGAAGGTGCCAGGCTCACCAGGAGATTTATCAAAAACTGAGCTCCTTTATTCAATAATTAAAAATGACCTGATATTTATTTGCAGAATATCAGGGTTATGACGATTTTTGTTTATCCCCCGCAGTTTTGATAATCAATTATTGCATTGACCTTCGCTGAAGAAATCTGAACAAAATGAGGCAATTCCTTATAGTTATTGTAGCCATAATGGTTGTTGCAGGAGCTTCAAATCCGATTCTACCGGCCCAAAACCGTAAAATCCCGGTTGCCGGAACAGTAATTGATGCAACATCGGGCCAGCCTCTGCCCGGTGTTAACATAAGTGTTCTGGGTACATCATCCGGAGGAATAACAGACGAGACCGGAAAATTTACGCTCAGCCTCACAAGAATTCCAGCCATCCTGTATTTCAGCCATGTTGGGTATGTAATAACCAGCCAACAGGTTGAAAAAGGTGGTGTGAAGGATATCAGAATCCTTCTGGAACCGGAAGTACGGCAAATTGATGCAGTGACCATCAGGGCAGAAAAAATCTCCAAAGTATTTAAAGGGGATACTATTCAGATGATCGACTATGAATTGGATGGTGACCGTATCATTCTATATGCTAGCCCGTATCGCAATCCGAAGGACCAAAGGCTCTATCTTGCAGATTTGAATGGGGATACCTTAAGCCACCTGAAGGTAAGTAAAGGAGGTATGCAGATTAAATTTCCTGAAATTATGATACCTCAAACCGACTATTTGATCAGGGATTTCACCGGTCGGGTGCAATTTCTTGACCATGACGGGGCGCATGAAGTATTTCATCATGCGGATGTACTTTCTCTGGGCTTTTTAACTCCACCTTCAGATTTTATAACCCAGGTGCTTCCCATTAAATGTGAAATGCAGGGGAAGCTGGTTTTTCAGGTATCAACGATGACGGAGAATTTCACCTTTTATTTCGGTCGCGGAGCCATTGATGGAAAGCTGATAAAGATAGTTGAGGACAAAAAGGCACATGATCGTTATGTTTCGGATATTCTGAAACAATGGGCTCCCCGTTCGCTTGACACAGATAAAAAAGTAAGTGTTCCCATTATCCGAATGGGGGATGAAATATTTTTGTTCGACTTCTTTGGTAACCATATGGAGGTATTTGATTCCGATCTGGAACTGGTAAAAAAGGTACCGATTAACTTTCAGAATACGACCATTACCGCCGGTGTTATTTTCCGATTTTCATTTGTTGATATTGACGCCAGGAATTTTACCCAGACTATTTTATTCGATAGCAAGTCAGAAAGGGCTTATGCATTTTTTCGCTATCAGAAGGATAACAAGCAATATTTGAAGGAAATAAACCTCGAAACCGGCGCAATCGACAGGAGTATTGAAATTCCGGAATTTCCCAATATCTCCAACGTTCGGGTATATGATAATGTGGTTTACTTTTTATTTGATGCTAAGGAGTATCCATATTACAGACAGCTTTACAGAATGGTAATTTAGTGAAGATCTGGTAAAATATTTTAAAGGAGAAATACTGAACTACAATCCGATTATTGTAAAGATAAAATTCAAAGACAAGTTAAATCTCCATGGCAATAGATAAACCCCATTCAATCGATTCACTATGAAACATTGCTACATTTTGTTTATCGCCGCAGTTGCTTTATTGGTCCAGTCATGCAGCGACAAAGAAACCGGAAACCTGCCCACCATTGACATTAAAGAGGCTCTGAAACATTCCGGGGTGGTCAAACTCAGCGAGTTGGCTTCAGATGTTGAGTTTGTCGAGTTTGATTCGACGAATCCAGAGGCCTACTTCAAACAGGTTCGAAGCTTATCGGTTGGTAAAAATCATATCATGGTTGTCGACGAACACCGTAATCAGGTTATTCTGTTTAGCCGGACAGGGAAATTTATCCGGCTGATCGGGCGGGTTGGGAAAGGTCCCGGTGAATATCTTCAATGCTGGCTTTCAGCAATGGACCCTAAGGAAAGATGCATCATAGTTGCGGATCATTTACAAAAACAATTGATCAAGTATGCCATAACAGGTGAGTTTCTGAAGTTTGTTTCCTATAAAGACCTGATACCCGTATTTTTGCTGAATAATATTGAATTTATCGATGATGATCATTTTGGATTGGTAGCCAGGAGAACGGGTAAGCCATCCGATGATTTCTGCAGTGTGCCGGTTTTCGACCTTGATCTTAACCTGACCCATAAATTCCTGGCAAGAGTCAATGATGAAAATCTAAAAATCCAGTATAATATGAATACAACCCTGTTCAAATTGAAAAACAAGGTGTTGTTCCACGAGCCTTTTTTTGATACGCTATATTATCTCTATCCGGATGGCCAAGAAAAACAGGCTTATCGGATTGATATGGGTAAGGGCGGACTTCCCAGGGAATATCTTTCAGATTATAACGTCTTGAGAAGCACAAATCAACTGGCTTTTGACCAGATTTTTAGCATCGCTGAATCCCGAGAATATATTTTTATGAGGGGTTATGCCGGTAAACAATTTGAGCTGGCCTATCGAAAAAAAACCGGTGAATCCTTTAGCCTCACGATACCCGACAACTGTAAAACTACCGAATTCCGGATTCCATGCGTGGAGAACGATCTGTTTGGTTTCGGCATTTTCCAGATACGCAAGTCAAATCCGGACTTAGGAATTTATACTCAAATTTTGTGGACCCCTGACTTACAAGATTCTGCGGTTTTAAATTGCATCCGGGAAAAAAAGGTGTTACTACCAGAGAAACGCGAGGAATTCCTCCGTATCATTGAACGGACTGGTGGGGATACGGAGATTTTGGTTTTGTTGAAAGCCCTCAGATAAAACCCATTCGAGAGAAGGCAGCTGAACAGTAACCCAAACCGTCTTTGATTCCGGGAATTCACAACATGTGAATCTTGC
Source organism: uncultured Bacteroidota bacterium (assembly GCA_942493265.1). Lineage (GTDB taxonomy): Bacteria > Bacteroidota > Bacteroidia > Bacteroidales > UBA12481 > UBA12481. Next base: position 2,073,500 of record OW818688.1, on the reverse strand, counting down.
AACATTAATCGGCAATTATATAACAGTTACCTGCCCAGTTTGGGGAACTTTGTATCCTATCAATAAGGAAATTAATTAAAAATAAAATGAAAAAAATAAATCTTCTGTTAAGCATTATCATGCTTGCATTTGTGGTGAGCTCCTGCAATAAGGACGCTAAAACTTATCCCGTTAATATCAGGATGACCGATTACCCCGCAGTATATGATGGGGTTTTTATTGACCTGCAAGAGGTGCAGATAACCGGAACTGACGGACAGGCTGTATCCATGGTGGTAAATCAAGGTATTTACAACCTGCTCGATTTTTCAAACGGCGCCGATACGCTGATTGCCACCGGTGCATTGGAAGTTGCTGATTTAGAACAGATCAGACTGATCCTGGGCCCGAATAATACGGTAAGGATTGATGGGATAACTTATCCTTTAAGTACCCCGAGTGCTGAACAGTCCGGATTGAAACTTCAGGTTCATGCAACGCTGGAAGCCGGTGTGGTTTACAGCATTCTTCTCGATTTTGACGCCAACAAATCAATCGTGTCCACCGGCAACGGAACATATAAACTCAAACCCGTAATCCGCACGATTGAAACAGCCATGAGCGGTTCAATTAAGGGGAAAATCTCCCCAATCGGAACATTAGCTGTTGTAACCGTAACATCAAACGTAACTTACTCATCCAATGTAACTACCGGTGGTGATTTCCTGCTGATGGGTCTGCCGGCCGGAACGTACTCCCTGACTGTATCCCCGGTGTTGCCTTTTGGTGAATATTCACAACTCAACATTGTGGTAACAAACGGTGAAACAACGAATGTTGGCACAATCGTTCTGCAGTAAGGTATTTCAAAGATATTAAGAGGCTATCTCATGATGAGGCAGCCTTTTTTTTTGTTAAATTTGGTTAAGAATAACTCTTGACCCGATGAAAAGAAGATATCTGATTATCAGCCTGCTTCTTGCATCCTTTTTTATGGATACCTATACGCAAAACCAGTCAGCCATCCTGAATCAGGAAGAAATAAATTCAATGAATGCCGCTATCCGGGCTGATTCCATGCTATCGAAAGAATTGGGGAGTTACGGCAACCCGGTTGAACTGTATAAACAATACAAAATCAATCTGATCAAGTCTGATTCCATCTGGAATCATGACCAGCGGTCGCTCGAAAAAATGAAAAATATCGGGGTGACCAAACACTTTGAAATGATTCCCTTAATTGAATGGTTCACCGATTGTGACAACCTCATTGGTGAAAGCGGGGTTTCTTATTTGATCAAAACTGATGATGCAACGATCCTGTTCGATCTGGGAGCAAATGAAAAGCATGAAAATCCATCTCCGCTGGAAAAGAATATGAAGCGACTGGGTATTAAAATGGAAGACATCGACATCGTTGTAATTTCCCATAATCATGGCGATCATACCGGTGGTTCCAAATTCCAGCCTTCCCTGAAACAAATGCCTGTTTACGCGCCTGCTGGCCTGAAATACCCCGGGATAAATACGATAAACAGTTCATTACCGACAAAAATAGCCAGAGGAGTTGCCACAATCGGAAGCATTCACAATCCGATCTTTTTTGGGGATATCGAAGAGCAAGCTCTGGCCATTAATGTTGAAAACAAGGGCATTGTCATTATCTCAGGCTGCGGACATCAGTCCATTGATAAAATTCTGCAACGGACCCGGTTGTTATTTGAAGAACCCATCTACGGAGTTTTGGGTGGATTTCATTTCCCCATGGAAGAATGCCGGAATATTACCTGGGATTATAAATACTACGTAGTTGGTAAATTACCATGGGAACCTCTTGCCATTGAGGATGTTGAGAGAAATTGCGAATTATTGAAAGCCGCAAATGTAAAATGGGTGGGGCTCTCGGCACATGATAGTTCCGATAAAAGCATTTCCATTTTCAAACAGAGTTTTCCCGATTCTTATGTCGATATTAAGGTCGGGAAAAAGATATCCCTGAATGGGGAATAATTCCCGGGAATTTGTCAATTCATTAATACGCCGTTAATATGTCAGGCCGCAAATCAGCATGGATTTTTTATCTGGTGTTAATTATTTCGATCAGTTTCTCAGGATGCGGTAAAGATTTGGTTCAGGACTCCCTCAGAACCTCCTTCCTCACTCCGCCCGATTCCGTTAAGCCGAGGGTATATTGGTGGTGGCTGTACAACCGTGTGACTAAAGAAGGAATCACGCGTGACCTGGAAGAATTCCGGGCAAAAGGGATCGGCGGGGTCAACCTGATCTGCACCGGTGGATATGCCGGGAAAACCGCACTTCCGGGGGTGCAGTTTCTTGGTGAGGAGTGGCGCGCACTCTTTCGTCATGCCGTGAAGGAAGCCGGACGCCTGAATATTGAGATCGGCATTAACCTGGCGGGCGGCTGGACGATGATGGGTCCCTGGGTAACTATGGATAATGCGATGAAAAAGGTGGTCTTTTCTGAATTTAAGGTATCCGGACCCGAAAGATATTCCGGCAACCTTCCCCAGCCTGAAACGGTTGAGGGATATTACCATGATATCTGGGTACAGGCATTCCGCCTGACCGGCGCGGAGAAAAATGCCGATCCCGGAAGCCTCACCGACCTGACCGGTCACCTGAAACCTGATGGAAGTTTCACCTGGGACGTACCGGCAGGGGAATGGGTGATACTTAGAAGCGGCTATACCCTTACCGGCCATCCGTGGAGCCGGTGGAATGCCTATCCAAAAGGAGACACCTTTGAGGGAGGTGAAGGGTATGAGATTGATTATCTGAACAGTGCTTCGCTGGACGACCATTTCAATCATCTTGGCAAACTGGTTATTGAAGAGTCGCAAAAAGCAGGTGGCAAACTAGCCTGGTTGTGGTCCGACAGCTGGGAATGCGGAAAGCTGACCTGGACACAGGATTTTCCCAACCAGTTCCTGAGATTCCGCGGATACGACCTGAAACCTTTCATGCCGGCGCTTGCCGGATATACCGTTATCGATTCCATGACATCCGTACGGTTCCGCGACGATTTCGACCGCACCATTCAGGATTGCATAGCAGAGAATTATTATGGGCACTTTGCAGATCTGTGCCATAAATACGGATTGAAAGTGGGCAACGAGGCCGGTGGTCCGAATGACATCCCACCGCAGGATGTACTGAAAAATCTCGGTCGCTGCGATATCCCGGCAGGGGAATTCTGGGTAAGCTACAATGCCCCGGATAAGTATAGCAGGGACAGGTCGTTGAGGCTCAATCTTAAGCAAACCGCCACGGCCGCCCATATTTACGGCAAGAAGGAAGCCATGGCTGAATCATTTACACAGATGGAGCCCGATCGCACACACTGGTCCATGGGGCCGGCCGATCTGAAGCCCTATGCCAACGATGCTTTCAGCGAGGGGATTAACCGGATCATGCTGCACCAGTCCACCTGCCAGCCTCCGGCCGACGGAAAACCCGGGTACGAGTTCTGTGCCGGACAGCATTTCACCCCGAACATCACCTGGTGGGAGCAGTCGCCTGCCTTCTTTACCTATCTCTCCCGCTGCCAGTTTATGCTTCAGCAGGGAAAATTTGTGGGCGACGTTTGCTTTTATCTCGGGGAAAGACCGCCGGTGCTGGTGCCGCCCAAATATAACGTTCCAACACTTGGCCCCGGTTATGATTGTGACTACACCAATGCTGAAGTTTTGCTCACCAGGATAACGGTAAAAGACGGCCGGATTATGCTTCCGGATGGCATGAGCTACCGTATGCTGGTGCTTCAGAATTGCACTTCCCCGTTACCGGAAATCTGTCGCCAGGTTGGCAACTACCAAAAGCTTACGGTTTCGGAAGTCCCGTACACCGGAATGTCACTTGAGGTGATTGAAAAGATCCGGGAGCTGGTTCGGGACGGGGCAACGGTATTGGGTCCTCCGCCGGAGAGGGCTGCCGGACTGAAAAACTACCCGGAATGTGATACTGAAGTGATGAAAATTGCTAATGAAATCTGGGGCGACCTGGATGGCAAAACCCGCACGCTGCGAAAATTCGGGAAGGGGCGGTTGATCTGGGGACAAACTCCCCGCGAAGTGCTGATGGCAGATGGAATTGGACCAGATTTCTCATTCCCCGGACAGGATTCGCTGCTTGAACAATTCGACTATATCCATCGCACGCAAGGCGATACGGAAATATATTTCGTAACCAACCGCACCAATCATTTCGAATCCCGCAAATTTACCTTCCGCGTCAGCGGCAAACAGCCGGAAATATGGAACCCGGTAACCGGTGAGATGAGTGACGCCGGCACTTTCAGTCAGGAAAACGGAACCACCACCCTGCCCCTGGAACTGGACCGGTTCGGCTCCTGCTTCCTTGTGTTCAGCAAACCTGTTTCAACCGGTTCATCCGGTAAAATCAGCCGTAACTTCCCTGAATTTAAAGAATTAGCTCAGCTAACGGGTTCCTGGAACGTGGCATTCGATCCGAAATGGGGCGGACCGGAAGAAGTGGAATTTCCGGGTCTGGTGAGCTGGACCGACCGCCCTGAGGAAGGAATCAAATACTACTCCGGCAAGGCCATTTACCGGAAAACATTTGATCTCCCAAAAAAAACAGATGAGCGGCTGTACCTCGACCTAGGCAATCTGAATCATGTAGCTGAAGTGATTTTAAACGGCACAAAAACCGGCGTTCTCTGGTGTGCCCCCTGGCGCCTGGATATCACCGGATTGGTTAAATCAACCGGCAATATACTGGAGATACAGGTAACCAATCTCTGGGCAAACCGTGTGATCGGGGACCTGAGCCTGCCAAAGGAAAAACGCTTTACCACCACGCATGATGCCTTCCGGTTCGACATGCTCATGGGGACCACTCCGTTAATTGAATCGGGTTTATTCGGACCGGTAAAAATCCTGGCCGGTACTCTTTAATGTTGATTTGGAACAAATCATCAGGAAAAGTCGTAACATCGAATGCTTATTTCAAAAATTAACAAATGAAAAACAACCTAACATGGGTTCCGATCCTGGCGGCAATCATACTCCAGTGCACGCCGGTGCAGAGCCAGAATGACAAGATGCCCTCAGATCAGATCAGGCGCATGCATCAGGAAAAGCCGGGCGATCCTTACCTGACCAATGCAGATAACAACAAACGGACCTCTCCTGCCTATCGTTTTACCAGCCGGACAAAATCAAATCCGTTACGCAGCAGTGTATCCACCGTTCAGGTAAATGTGAACGAACTCGGGCAAAACATTATGGGTGATGCGGCGAATGAGCCCAGCATAGCCGTAAATCCTGTGAATCGCAATAAAATGGCCATTGGCTGGCGGCAATTCGACAATGTAGCCAGTAATTTCAGGCAGGCAGGATGGGGCTATACCCTGGATGCAGGAGCTACCTGGACCTTTCCCGGGGTTATTGAGCCCGGCATCTTCCGTTCGGATCCCGTTCTGGATTACGATGCCAGCGGAAACTTTTATTATAATAGCCTGACCAATGATCCGGACTACTTCTGTAAGGTATTTAGAAGCACTGATGGCGGAGCAGCCTGGGATAGCGGAACCGATGCCAAAGGCGGCGACAAGCAGTGGATGGTGATCGACCGTACCGCCGGGATTGGTCGTGGAAATATTTATTCATTCTGGTCCTATTACTTCAGCACCTGTGCCCCGGGTTTCTCAACGCGCTCAACGAACGATAACGCCTCGTATGAAGATTGTTTCCTGGTCGACGGGAAGCCTTACTGGGGAACGATGGCTGTGGGGATTAACGGCGAACTCTATATTGGCGGAGCCTCCGGAATCCAGGATTCCCTGGTGGTTTCAAAATCCATTACCGCCCCCGAACGTGATTCTGTGGTCAGCTGGAATAAGGCCGTTCCGGTTTATATCGGAGGAAATCCAAATGGCTGGAGCGGAGTTAATCCCGGCGGCCTCATGGGACAGGTAAGCATTGATGTGGACATTTCCAATGGGCCGGGAAGGGGCAACGTTTATCTGTTTGCAACCGTAACCAGGCCATCCATCGGTGATCCCGGTGATGTGATGTTCGCAAGAAGCCTGGATGGCGGACTGACCTGGAGCCAGCCCTACCAGGTTAACACCGACAGCTCACTGACCAATTCGCAATGGTTTGGCACCATGTCGGTGGCCCCCAATGGCAGGATCGATGCCGTTTGGCTGGATACCCGTGATGCACCCGCCGGATCGGATTCATCTGCACTCTACTATTCATTTTCATCAGATCAGGGTGTTACCTGGTCGGCGAATGAAAAATTGTCCGGCACTTTCGATCCGCACGTCGGCTATCCCAATCAGAACAAACTGGGCGATTATATCGATATGGTATCCGACAGTACCGGTGCACATCTGGCCTGGGCAGGAACTTTCAATGGAGAACAGGATGTATATTACAGCCATATCGTTCCATACATCTCCACCGGGATCGATGTGGCATCCGGTAATCCCGGGATAACCACCTACCCCAATCCGGTGACCGGAACATTGGTTATCAGCGGTTTGGAAATCAATTGTCAGATAGAGATATACTCGGTAACCGGAAAAATTCTACAATCGGCAAAGAGCACCGGGGCAACCTTTGAGATGGACATTTCAAGCCAGCCTTCAGGAATCTATTTCCTTAAAATTGTGGATCAGAAAGGAAGTCCGGCTGTTAGGAAAATCGTAAAAGAATAAACAAAAAAAAATGCCGGTGGAATAATTCCACCGGCATTTCACCTAAAACCTGTATCCGACAGACAAGCCGAAACCAGTATTTTTTATTGATAATTTACTGCCGGGCAATCGTTTATCTTCCGGATTAATGTTAACCATACCCATTTGGGCATTTAACTGAAGAAAAATACCACTCGACATTTCGTACCCTGCAAAGATGTTACCTCCGATATCCAGTGCCTTAAAATAGGTTGCCAGCAATGGGTCAGAGATTTCCACAACATTCTGGAATTCGATATCGGTTTCAACCTCTACGCTACCGCCCTCGGTGATTACTTTTCCCATGATGGCATAACCTGCATAAGGACCGAAACCCACCATGACAGATCCATTGCCTACTTGTCCTTTATAAACAAAATTCAAAGGAAGTTCAATATATGACAGTTTGTATTTGCTTGTCAATAAGGTTCCTGTGTTTTTTGATCCTTTGGCACTGAACAGCAATCCAGGCTGAAAGTAGAACTGCGGAACCACCGGAATCATGATATTGACTCCTCCGTGGTATCCAATAATCATATCATTGGTTATTTTATCCCCGGTGATATCTTTTCCGTTAAAATTCTGAAAATTGACTCCTCCGAGAACCGCAAAAGAGGTTTGGCCTTTAGATTGAGTGGTTGCAAAAGAAGCTGATAAAATCAGGACCAATGCAAGGGAAAAAAATCTTGTTTTCATATTAAAATAATTTATTTATATTTTTTATTCTATTTACCTGCGGCTTTCTGAGCATCAGATTTCATCTTCTCATTAGCGCTGATCAGGAATTCCACGCGCCGGTTTTCAGTTCGCCCGTTCTCTGTTTCGTTATTGTATTTTGGCACTGACTCACCAAATCCCTTGGTGGAAATCCGGCTATTGGATATACCCCTGCCAGTGAGGTAATTGGATACTGCTTCCGCCCGTCGCACTGACAATTTTCTGTTGTATTCATCACTGCCCTGACTATCAGTATGTCCCTGTACTTCGATATTCGTATCCGGATAATTATTCAGTACGATCACCAATTTATCCAGGTTGGTTCGGGCCTCACCCGACACACTGGATTTGTCAAATCCGAACAGTATACTGCTGCTGAACTCAACCACGATTCCTTCGCCAACACGTTCCACCTTGGCATCCGGAACAGTCTGTTTGATTTCCTCTGCCTGTTTGTCCATCTGATTGCCGATAACAGCACCGGCCGTTCCGCCAACTGCAGCTCCGATAATCGCTCCCAGGGCGGTATTACCTGATGCCCGGCCAATTACAGCACCCATGGCACCTCCTGTTGCCGTGCCAACAGCGGCTCCCTTTTGTGTTTTGTTCCACGAGGCACAGCTTGATAAAACCAGCGTTGCACCTAAAAGGGTAATTAAACTAATTCTTAACATTTTCATAATAATTGTATTTAATTCTATATATACTTTTAAATAAAATCACCTGTCGGTTATGACTGGCAAATTTACATCCCTCAACCCCGGAACTTTTACATAATATTTGAAGAAACTTATATAATTCACACATTATCAGGCCCCCCATTCATGAGAGATTCAATTTCTTAATATCTTTAGGCAAACAACAGGCTGAATAAAGCCTTGATTTTTAGAGTATGAAAATAGCAATTGTGGTAAATGGTCTTCGGGGAGATGTTCAGCCCATGCTGGCTCTGGCAATTGGATTAATAAAAAACGGACATGAAGTTGTTTGTTGCGCTCCCCCCGAAAATGAGGAACTCGTGAATCGATACCAGGTTCAGTTTGTGGCATTCGGCCCGAATTACAAGGAAATCTTCAGTAAAAACGCCGGGATTAAAGGAGGCGCCACTAAATCACCACCACCAAAGGAGATGAAAAGGGAGACCGGGAATCAGATTGATTTGCTCCCCGGATTATTGGCTGGATCTGATCTGGTGCTGGGTGTGGGATTCGTTCTGGGAGTGCACACCGTAGCGGAAATTTTAAAAGTTCCTTATCGCTTTGTTATTTTTTATCCATCCATTTTAGGTCCTGCCGGAACCGATTCGTTCGCGTACCGGAAATTATTTGGATTTGGCCGGTTAATGACGAATATGGTGATGAAAGGTTATATCAATAAAAAGAGGAATGAATTGGGTTTGCCGCCAGTAATGGATGTTTGGGCCGACTGGATGGGCGACGAGGTTATTGTTGCCTGTGATAAGGAATTAAATGATGCGGACAAAGGTGTTTCATTCCATTTTACTCAAACCGGGTATATGATGCTTCCTTCACTGAATGCGCTGCCTGAGGAGGTTGAGAGTTTCATCAATTCGGGAAAACCTCCTGTATTCATTGGATTTGGAAGCATTCCGGTTTCCCGTCCCGAAAAATTCGGCCATATTTTTAATGAGGTTTCCAAAACAACCGGACAGCGATTGATCGTGTCGAGAGGATGGGCCGATTTGCCAGAAAATAACAGTACCAATGTTTTATACGTTGAAGAAATGCCTTTTGAATTGCTTTTCCCGCGTTTGGCGGCATTGGTTTATCATGGAGGAACGGGCACCATGGCGGCAGCAGCCCGGGCGGGCATTCCTCAGGTTGCATTTCCTTTCATGGCCGACCAGTTTGACAATCGCAAACGAATCATAAAATCCGGATTAGGCCCGGATGCCTGTGATTTCAAAGATCTGTCGGAAAAGGCTCTGTCGTCGGCCATTAACGAATGCATCAAAAATGACCGGTATAAGATTAATGCAAAAGAGATGGCCCAAAAGCTTAAGGGTTCACAAGGACTGGAGCTCACCATCAGGATCATTGAATCTATCCTTAAATAATCAGTTCATTATGTGAATAAAATTTTGTATCTTCCTGACTGGCTTGTCTGTATCTAATCTTTAATGCAATGAAAAAACTAAGTATTCTTTTGCTGATGACGATTGGGTTCATCCTTGCAGGATGTGAGGTAAGGGAGCGTAATGCAAATGTCCGTTTTCAAAATGTTATGTCCGACCAGTTCAGTTTCAGCTACGGACTCAAATTCGGCGAGGCCGTTTATGAAGGGCAGCTGGCTTATGGCGTTACCACCCAGTACTATGAAACCAGTTCGGGCAATCACACGCTGGAAGCCAAATCGGTATATGGCAGCTGGCTTACTCTTTCTTCTGCAACATTCATGGTGGAGGGAGGTAAAAATTACACAATCAGTATTTTAGGAACGGCGCAAACCGCCTATTTTCAATTAGCTGAAGACTGATTCCCCTGGGTTGACGATTCCGGACCTGGTGCAACTCATCCGGCACCTCAACAAATATCTAAATTTTTGGTGCTTTTAATCAGCCACTTACTAGCGGCATACAAATTCCGTAAAACTAGCGGTAAAAATTTTCGTTATATTAAAGTATGAATTATAGGCATGTGAAAATTTTAATATTCCTTTTCTTCCTGGCTTCCAGGTTGGGGTATGCACAGGAGATAAGGGTAGCGACAATCAGGAAACTGGTTCCGGATGTAACCGGTGAATTCTCTGTATCAGGGATTTCCCCCAACGGAAAGCAACTGCTGATCACCCGGCCCAACTCAAACGGACTCTACCTGATGGACCTCAAAACAAGCAAAACACGAATGCTTTCGAGTTCGCCGGGAGCCGGATATGAACCGGCTTTTTCAGCCGATAACCGGTATGTTACCTTCCGGACAAAAAATTATGCAGGCAAGAAGCGGGAATCTTCCATGAACCGCACCGATCTTGCAACCGGCACTACCGTGGTCCTGGAAAAGGATGACGGCAACATAGCCCGTCCGGTAACCCAGGGCAACCTTAAGGATACTTTTTTGCTGTCCGGTGAGCTTACCCCCATGCTATCTGTTAACGGAGAAAAAAGGGTACTAAAACCAGGGGGTGATGGAACCTATATCTGGGCTTCATTATCACCCGATAAAACCCGAATGCTCTATTATCTGGCCGGTCAGGGAACAGGTATCTGCGATCTGGATGGCCGGATACTGGCCTCCACCAGTAACCTGAGTGCCCCCAAATGGCTCACCAATGGAATCGTGGTTGGAATGGATGACCGCGATGACGGTCACAGGATTATCTCCTCCGAAATTGTTGCCTGGATAGTCGCAGCCGATAAAAAGATCAATCTCACCTCAACCGGGAAAAGGCATGAGCTATACCCCCATCCGTTTACCGATGGCAGGATGATCGCATTTACCACCTCCAACGGTGAGCTGTTCCTCATGAAAGTCAAGGTTAATTAAGTATGCGCCTGATCAACAGATTCTTCCTCCCGGTATTGTTTCTACTCCTTCTGCCCCTGTCGGAATTACGACCGCAGGCAACTGACTTTTCGGGTTACAGGATATTTATCAATCCGGGTCATGGCGGAAATGATTCCAACGACAGGCATATGCTTTCTACCGGTTTCTGGGAATCTGAGGGAAATCTGGAAAAAGGTCTTTATTTAAGGGATCTTTTGGAAAACATGAACGCTACCGTGTATATGTCGCGTACAACCAATACCACGGCCGACGACCTGCCTCTTTCCGTAATCGATGAAATGGCCAATGCCGCTGAGGTTGATTTTTTTCTGGCTATTCACAGCAACGGCAGTAACGGTACAGTGAACCGGCCGCTGATGCTCTTCCGGGGCTATGATGACCAGCCGGTATTTCCGGATGCCAAAGTCATGGCGGATATCCTGTGGCGGAAGATCTTTGAAAAGGGCAACTGCTGGACCCATTCAGGCCGTTATGTGAAAGGCGACTGGACATTCTATCCCGAATGGGGAGATCAGACGGGGCTTGGGGTATTGCGGACACTAACCATGCCGGGGGTGCTTTCCGAGGGATCTTTTCATGATTATGTGCCGGAGTCGTGGCGACTGCGAAATGCGGATTTTCTTCATCATGAATCCTGGGCATTCCTTCGGTCCATGATGGAATTCTATTCTATAACCCCTGTCAGTCTGGGAGTTATCACCGGAACAGTAAGAGACACCCTGAAATCGCCATCCTGGTATTTCAAACCCGGAACCCGCGATGAAAAGCTGCCGGTCAACCGGGTCAGGGTATCGCTGATGCCGGGAAACAAGGTTTGCACAACCGATAGCCTGAACAACGGATTTTTCTTTTTCGACTCCTTACCGCCGGGTGCATACAAGCTGCATTTCACCGGATTGGCTGATTATCGCAACGACTCGCTCCAGGTAACGGTCACTGAAAATCAGTCCACACTGGTTGATTTTTATTTGCAGACTGACACCATCGGCATACCTGACACTACCAGCCAGAATCCGGATTTTGTGGTGACTTTGTATCCAAATCCTGTGCAAAACAAGGGCACTGTACGGTTTAAATTGCCTGAAATTTCGCGGGTTTCAGCAAGCATTTACGATTCACGCGGGCGTATGACGGAAGATCTTTACGATGCCAATCTTAATGCCGGCGATCATGAAATCCATTGGAACCCCTCTCCTGCCCTTTCGGCGGGAACCTACCATATACAGGTGAACTTCAAGTCATTCACCGATGGGTCAACCCGATCGGCCCATGCACCCTGGGTTTTAATAAAATAATAACCATGAGATTATTGATATTCCTCCTCCCTTTGTTGTTCCTGAATTCAGCCGTAACCACCAATACTTACCGGGCAGAGCAGATGACCTATACCCGGGTAAGGCAGGCCTATGCGGATAAGGAAAAAATAATTGACAAAACGCTCCGGGAGCACGCCATTTCGCGGAATACGCTCAGGATTTACCTCCGTGCATTTAAAACAGAAAAAAAGATTGAATTATGGGCAAAAAACACGGCTGATACTGCATTTATTCTGGTTAAAGAATTCTCTATCTGTGAAGTCTCGGGCACACTCGGACCAAAGCGCCGGTATCGTGATCTCCAGGTTCCTGAAGGGTTTTATCATCTCTCCGGAATGAATCCATTCAGCAAGTATTATCTGTCGATGGAGATCAACTATCCGAATGCATCCGACAGCATAAAGGGTGTGCACGGCCATCTGGGCAATCAAATATTCATCCACGGTTCCTGCCTCACATCGGGATGCATTCCGATCACGGATGATAAGATCAAGGAGCTGTATGTGTATTGTGTTGAGGCCTATAACAGCGGTCAGGAAGAGATTGGCATCACGATTTTCCCGGCTCATCTGAACGATGCCAAATATCCCGGATTGATATCCCGGTACAGCAAGGACAAAGATAAAATTGGCCTGTGGTCGGACCTTAAAAAGGGATACGACTTATTCAGTGTGGCCAAAACCCCACCCCATGTGAAATTTCTCCCCGACGGGCGTCATGAGGTGTATTAGCAAAAAAGATCATTGTGAACTGAACCAGGAGTGAGATCACTAAGATTCAATTTGGATGGGTTAGGTTTTCTCCCTAACTTGCTTTATTATTAGCCTTAAACCCAGCCGACCATGAAAATTTACAGATTTCTCCCAATACTCATTTTCTGCGGATTACTAAATCATGGAGCATCGGCGCAGTCAGCTGCTGAAAAGAAACTGGTCATACTCCACACCAACGATATGCACAGCAGGCTGAACGGATTTTCATCCGAGGTGGAATACACGCCCCTTAGCCTGAATGACGACGATACGCGCGGAGGATTTGCGCGGATTGCAACGCTCATCAAAAACGAAAAATTACAAAGTGGTGACAATCTGCTGGTTGTGGATGCCGGTGACTTCCTGATGGGAACCTTGTTCACCATTATGGAAGAAACATCAGGATTCCAGCTTCCGTTAATGAAAAAGATGGGGTATGATGTAGTTTCATTCGGAAACCATGAATTTGATTTCGGTCCGGTGGTTTTAGCCAATATTATTGAAAAATCCTTTGATAATGGGCCGGTTCCGCTATTGGTTGCATCGAGTCTACTCTTTTCAGATAAAGACCCGGGCGATGATGGGTTGAAAGCCTTATTTGACAAGGGGGTTATCAAACCCTACCGGATCATTGAAAAAAACGGGTTGAAACTGGGAATATTCGGGATGCTTGGCACTGTTGCCATCGGCAATGCCCCCCGTGTAAGGCCCGCCCACTTTGAAGACCCGATAAAAACAGCTAAAAAATATGTGGCCATTCTGAAGGAGACCGAAAAGGTGGATCTGGTGATTTGCATTTCTCATAGCGGTATCAATAAAGATAAGGACGGAAACTGGTCGGGCGAAGATGTTGAGCTGGCCCAAAAAGTTCCGGGCATTGATGTGATCATCAGCGGCCACACCCATACCCTGCTTGAAAAGCCCATTATGATCAACGGCATCCCTATCGTTCAGGCGGGATCATACGGAACCAGTCTGGGCCGGCTCGAACTGGGAATCGGGCAAGGGAAAATCACCCGTATCGATGCCGGGGTCATACCGGTTACGGATGCCATTGCCGGGGATCCTGAAATTCATCAAATGATTAAAAATCAGGAGAAACAGGTTTCAGAACATATACTGAAGCCCATAAATCTTGGATATTCGGATATCATTACAGAAACCACATTTCCGCTGATCTGCGATCTGGATACCCTGCTTGACAGGAGCAATCTCGGTTTGCTGATCACCGATGGAATCTACAATTACGTAAACAGTCAAAATAAGGCAGGTACCGATATCACCTTATTTCCTGCGGGACAAGTATTTGACAATATCCTGCCAGGTAAAACCGGCAAACAATCCGTTGCCGATATTTTCAGGGTTGTGCCCATGGGCAGCGGTAAAGACAACTTTCCGGGTTATCCGCTTGCCCGCATCTATGTTACCGGAAAAGAATTAAAAGGGATCATGGAGATCCTGTATATGGCGCCATCCAGCAGTCCGGATAATTATATCTATTTCGGGGGATTGAGAGCCCGGTTTGACCCGGAGAAAGGGCTGCTCCGCAAGATCACCTCCATTGAAACCGGCAATCCCGAAAAAGGATTTACTCCGGTTGACTGGTCCAAAAAGAATAAAAAGCTTTACAGCCTAACGGCAGATTCCTATGTACTTGAATTTGTTGGCATGATCAAAAAACTCAGCATGCATCTGGTGAAGGTCACGCTCAAAAATGAAAAAGGGGAGAAGATACAATCCATCGATGAGGCCATAATAGATGCCGATCCGAATACTCCCGGGGTTCAGGAGATCAAGGAATGGATAGCCGTATTATGGTATTTGCAGCATCAAAAGGATATCAACGGCAATGGCATACCGGATATCCCGGATTATTACCGGACGGCAGTTCCGCGGCTGCACAAAAATTGAAGGCAAATCAGTGAACTGCCGCTGGTTGTCTTTATAATTTCTTTGCATCCTTCTTACTCTTCCTGACAATTTCCTTATGCATTCCGGTGCAATTTTGCATTGTTAAAAATGCAACAATATGAATGTCATCGGATTTGCAATCGCCATTTTCCTGTTGGGGTACCTGCTGTTTTCCCTTGTTAAACCTGAAAGATTTTAACAATGGCAACAACAGATATCTTTCAGCTGATTCTGTTCTTTACGCTGGTAATGGCTTTTACCCCATTACTCGGTAATTTCATGAGCAGGGTATTTACCGGTCAGAAGCACATCATGCTGCCTGTATTCGGCTGGCTCGAAAGGCTTGCCTACCGTTCCGCCGACATCGATCCGGATAAAGAATCCAACTGGAAATCATATACTTTCGGACTGCTGATTTTCAACCTGACCGGATTTGTATTTGTTTTTCTCATCCAGCTCCTGCAGGCATGGCTGCCATTGAATCCCGAACATCTGACGAATGTAACCTGGCATTCAGCATTCAACACATCTGTGAGTTTCATGACCAACACCAACTGGCAGGGATATGCCGGCGAAACCACGCTCAGCTTTTTTGTGCAGATGATCGGGCTCACCGTACAGAATTTCGTGAGTGCGGCAACCGGGATTGCCGTATTGATGGCACTGATCAGAGGAATCTCCAGAAAAACTACTGATAAACTCGGTAACTTCTGGACCGATCTCACCCGATCCACCCTGTATATCCTGCTCCCGCTGTCGATCATTTTAGCTATTCTTCTGGCGGGTCAGGGTGTGGTGCAAAATTTCAAAATGCATGATACCGTTCAAACCATTCAGAATACACAGCAGGTTATCCCGACAGGTCCCGCAGCCTCACAAATTGCGATCAAACAGCTGGGCAGCAATGGCGGCGGGTTTTTCAATGCCAATAGCTCCCATCCTTTCGAGAACCCCACTCCATTCAGCAACCTGCTTGAAATGCTGGCTATTATATTGATACCAGCCTCATTAACTTATACTTACGGCAAAATGGCAGGTTCCATCAGACAAGGCTGGACCATTTTCACTGTAATGATGATCCTGTTGGTTGCAGGACTGGCAATATCGCTTTACGGCGAATTATCATCCAATCCGGTTTATGGAAGCATGCCGCTGATGGAGGGCAAAGAAACCAGGTTTGGCATCACAAACAGTGCGCTGTGGTCGACCCTCACCACCGCGGTCTCCAGCGGATCGGTCAACGCCATGCATTCCAGTCTCTCGCCCCTGGCCGGATTAGTTGCCATGCTGAATATCATGCTCGGAGAAGTAATATTCGGAGGTGTGGGAGCCGGTTTGTATGGCATGGTCATCTTTATCATACTAACCGTTTTCATTGCCGGACTGATGGTTGGACGGACTCCGGAATATCTGGGTAAAAAAATTGAAGCTTTCGAAGTCAAGATGGCTATACTCGCAGTCCTCGCACCGGGTTTCGTAATTCTGATTTTCACCGCGTGGGCCACCTTAAGCCAGGCGGGATTGTCGGGTTTGAACAATGCCGGTCCACATGGCTTTTCCGAAATGCTTTATGCCTATTCATCCGCGGCAGGCAATAACGGAAGTGCCTTTGCCGGATTAAATGCCAATACGGTATTCTACAACCTCACCCTGGGAGCCGGAATGCTGATCGGGAGGTTTGGGGTGATCATTCCCGTGCTGGCGATTGCCGGCAATATGGCAGAAAAAAAAGTCACACCACTTTCGTCCGGCACTTTCAGAACCGATAACTGGTTGTTTATCGGATTGCTGATCACCGTGATCCTGATCATTGGCGGGCTCACTTTTTTCCCGGCACTTTCCCTGGGACCGATCATGGAGCACTTATTAATGAATAGCGGAATTACCTTTTAGAATTTACCACGATGAGCTCAAAACAATCCATAAGCCTCTTTAACAAAAAGATATTTTTAGAGGCATTTACCGCCAGCCTGATCAAGTTGAATCCCGCGGTACTGATAAAAAATCCGGTGATCTTCATAGTGGGAACAGGTTCAGTACTTACCACCATTATTGTGGTTTCCGATTTGGTCACCGGCCGCTTTTCATCCTTTAATTTTCAGATTTGCATCTGGCTCTGGGCTACCGTGTTATTTGCCAATTTCTCCGAAGCCATTGCCGAAGGCAGGGGGAAAGCACAGGCCGACAGTCTTCGGAAAAACCGCACCCAAACCAAAGCCCGAAAAATCCATTGCAACCAGGAAATGGAAGTCCTGGCCGGGGAACTTAAAAAGGGGGATATCGTGCTTTGCGAAGCGGATGATATTATCCCTTCCGACGGTGAGGTTATTGAAGGCATTGCCAGTGTGGATGAATCGGCCATCACGGGGGAATCTGCCCCGGTGATCAGGGAAAGCGGCGGCGACCGGTCGGCAGTTACCGGCGGAACCAAGGTGATCTCCGACAGGAATACTTATCCGTATCACCTCCGAACCCGGCAATACATTTATCGACAGGATGATAGCACTTGTTGAAGGTGCTCAACGGCAGAAAACACCTAATGAGATCGCCCTGTCAATACTTCTTTCAGGCTTGTCGATCATTTTTCTGCTGGCGGTGGTTACGCTTCCGGCCTTTTTTGGATATAGCCTGTCTGCCTCAGGCAAGCCGCTGTCAGAAAACCTGACCCTACCGGTATTGATTTCCTTACTGGTTTGTTTGATTCCAACCACCATCGGCGGACTGCTGAGTGCGATTGGAATCAGCGGCATGGACAGGCTCCTGCAGCACAATGTAATTGCCACCAGCGGTCGCGCCATCGAGGCAGCCGGGGATGTGGACGTTCTCCTGCTCGATAAAACCGGCACCATCACGCTTGGGAACCGCATGGCCACCGACTTTATCCCGGGCGAGGATGTCAGCCCCGAGGAATTGGCCGATGCAGCACAGCTATCATCCTTATCCGACGAAACTCCGGAAGGACGATCGATTGTTGTGCTTGCCAAGGAACAATTCAACATTCGGGGCCGGGATATGCACAACCTTCAGGCTTCATTTATTCCCTTTACCGCCCAAACAAGAATGAGCGGGGTGGATTTCAAATCTGCCGACGGGAAGCTTCACCAGATCCGAAAAGGATCATCCGAGGCCATCTGCTCCTTCATTCTGAACAACAATGGTTTTTATCCGCAGAAAATTCAGGATATCGTAAAAGAGCTGGCACAGCAGGGTGCAACCCCTTTGGTTGTGGCGGAAGACAACAAGGTTTTGGGGGTTATCCTGCTTAAGGACATCGTGAAGGGCGGCATCAGGCAACGATTTACTGAACTCCGAAAAATGGGCATCCGGACTGTCATGATTACAGGCGACAATCCGTTCACTGCCGCTGCGATTGCTGCCGAAGCCGGTGTTGATGATTTCATGGCCGAAGCCCGTCCTGAAGATAAACTTCGCCGCATCCGGGATGAGCAGGCCAACGGCCATCTGGTGGGAATGATCGGGGATGGCACGAATGATGCACCCGCACTGGCCCAGGCTGACGTTGGAATTGCCATGAACTCGGGAACCCAGGCGGCCCGCGAGGCAGGCAATATGGTGGACCTCGACAGCAATCCCACCAAACTCATTGAAGTGGTTGAAGTGGGCAAGCAGCTGCTCATGACCAGGGGTGCGCTCACCACATTCAGCATCGCGAACGATGTGGCAAAATATTTCGCGATCATTCCGGCAATCGCCCTGTCACTCTATTCCGGCAAAACCGGTGCCGGTCCGCTTTCCGCATTGAACCTGATGAACCTGGGATCTTCTCAGAGCGCCATCCTCAGCGCCGTTATTTTCAACGCAATTATCATCATTCTTTTAGTTCCCCTGGCATTAAAAGGCGTTCGATACAAACCGGTTTCCGCTAATGCATCATTAATACGGAACCTGCTGATTTTCGGAATTGGCGGACTGATAGCGCCGTTCATCGGAATTAAATTAATCGATATTCTAATTAATCTATAATCCGTTTGAAATGAAAACCCTTGCAATCTCATTGAAAATATTTCTCTTTTTTACGCTCCTCACGGGAATTATTTACCCGCTCTTTATAACCGGAATTGCCCAGCTGGTCTTTCCTTTTAAAGCCAACGGAAGCCTGATAATCGAAGACGGGAATATTGTTGGAAGTGAACTCATTGGCCAGCAGTTTGACAGCACAATCTATTTCACCTCACGCCCATCAGCTGTTTTGTATGAACCGTTCCCCTCAGGAGGTTCGAATTACGGGTTGACCAATCAAAAACTGAAAGAGCTGGTTTCGCTTCGCAAAAGGCAATTTATTGAATTCAATCAACTGGATAGTTTAACTGATATCTCTTCTGAGATGCTATTTGCATCGGCCAGTGGCCTCGATCCGCACATCTCACCGGGGGCAGCCGTATTGCAGGTGGATCGTATAGCCAAAGCTAGGAATTTCAGTGAAATGCAAAGGCAGCAGCTGATTAAATCCATACAGGAACTCACTGAGGCACCTCAATTCCTATTCCTTGGTGACCAAAAGGTGAATGTATTATTGCTAAATTTATATTCTGATCGGATAAAATGAATGCCTTTCAAGATAACAGGCCTGATCCCGATGAGCTTTTAGCTTCGCTGGCCAATGAGGAAGAAAAAAGCAAACGGGGTAAGCTCAAGATTTTTTTCGGAATGTGCGCGGGTGTTGGCAAAACCTACTCCATGCTCCAGACTGCTCATAATGAAAAAGTTAAAGGCTTTGATATTATCATTGGATATATTGAAACGCATAACCGCAAAGAAACCACCTCTTTAGTCAAGGGCTTTGAGGTGGTTCCGCGCAAGGTATATCCTTATAAAACCACGCTGGTGGAAGAGATGGACCTCGATGCCATACTCGAACGTAAACCCGGAATCGTACTGGTTGACGAGCTCGCACACACCAATGCGCCGGGCAGCCGGCATACCAAGCGATATCAGGATGTTCAGGAAATTCTGGAACTAGGTATCGATGTTTATACCACCCTGAATGTACAGCACCTCGAAAGCCGGTCGGATACCGTTGCCCAGATCACCGGGATTACGGTGAGGGAAACGGTGCCGGATGAGATTTTTGAGAACGCTGAAGAGGTGGAGCTGGTTGACCTGACCCCTGAGGAATTGCTGCAGCGGCTATCTGAAGGGAAAGTTTACACCCCGGAACGTTCCCGGGAAGCAATCGACAATTTCTTCAGGGTTGGAAATATCAATGCGCTTCGCGAGATGGCATTGCGCATCGTTGCGGATCGTGTTGACAGGCAATTGCATGATTACCTGCACCACAAGAGGATCCGGGGTCCCTGGAAATCAGGATTGCACCTGCTGGTGGCAATTGATTACCGGCAGCAATCTACCCGCGTACTCCGCTGGGCGAAGAATCTTTCCTACTCCATGGGAGCCGGTATACAGGCCATCTACGTGGAAACATCCCGGAATTTGTCTGTTGCCGAACACCGGCAGCTCGACAGGAATATCAAGCTGGCCAAACAGCTTGGAATTAAATTCCGGATTATCACCAACTATGATATAGTTAAAGCCATTGTGGATTTTGCTCAGAAAGAGAATATTACCCATATCATTGTTGGCAAACCGAGGGTGCGCAACCTGTTTTCCATGTTTCGGATGGGAAATTTTGTAAACAGGCTCATCCGGTACAGCGGGAACATCGATGTTTATATTCTGGGGTCGGACCGGCAGGCCAGGGATCATTTCCGGGAGATGGTTTCACTTCCGCCCTTTACATCGAAATTACGGCAATATCTCATTCCTGCATTTTATGTAATACTCACATCTGTAATCTGTTACCTTCTTAAAGAATTTACCGGCTACCAGGTTGTTTCCCTGATATTGCTGTTCCTGGTTTCCATTCTTGCCGTATTCTACGGAACCGGGCCCATATTGCTTGCTGCAGCACTCAGCGCCATGATCTGGGATTTTTTCTTTATACCACCGCCGTTCACCTTTCACATCGGGGAACCGGTTGACGTATTAATGCTGATCATGTTTTTTACCATAGCCCTGCTGAATGGCATTTTAACTTCCAGAATCAGGCGTCAGGAAAAAAAGATCAGGATTCGTGAAGAGCGCACCCAGGCCCTGTACGAAATTACCAGGGAACTTTCGATGACGTCGGGTATCAGGGAAGTTGCCGGAGTTGCCGTTCGGTACATACAAAAATATTTCAGGCTGGATTGTGCATTAATCCTGAAAAACGAAATAAATCAGCTGGAAAACAGCCTGATGAATAATACTGATATGGTTTTGTCGGAAAACGATTTCAGCATTGCAAACTGGGTTTTCCGACATTCCCTCAAAGCCGGTAAGCATACCGATACCCTGCCCTCCACCGAATATACCATTTACCCCCTCACCGGGATTAATGACAACATCGGAGTTATTGCGGTTAAACACGAAGTGGTTCTTACACAAGGGGAGGATCAGTTTTGGGAAGCGCTGCTTTCACAGATATCCGGGAAATTTGAACGGGAATTTTTGCGTAATGCTGCCAAAAAGACCTATTTACTCAATGAATCGGAAAAATTATATAAAACACTGTTCAATTCAATATCGCATGAATTGCGAATCCCGGTGGCCACCATCATGGGTGCATCTGATTCCCTTTTAACACAAAGCTATCCCGATGAAACCAAACGGAAATTGTATGGGGAGATAAATACCGCATCAGTCCGGCTCAACCGGCTCATTGAAAATCTGCTCAACATGTCGAGACTGGAATCGGGAAGAATTTCGTCCCGGCCCGACTGGTGCGACGTACACGATCTGGCTAATAAATTGGCGAACAATCTGATGGCCGAATTGACCCCTTTCAGGTTTTCGATTGTCATTCCGGCCGAGATGCCATTGGTGCAAATTGATTTCGGACTGATGGAACAGGTGCTTCACAACCTGATTTTAAATGCCACACAAAACGCACCTGCGGGAACCAATATCAGGCTCAAGTTTTTTTACGATAACGGGTTTCTCACCATTCAGGTTATGGACCGCGGCAAGGGTTTTCCGGGGGATGAACTGAATTCGGTATTCAATAAATTTTACCGGGGCAAGGAATCGGCGGCAGGTGGAACCGGTTTGGGATTATCAATAGTGAAAGGCTTTGTAGAAGCCCACCAGGGAACTGTACAGGCAGAAAACCGTCAAAACGGCGGGGCACTTTTCACCATCAGGATTCCTTCAAAAGCATCTGAAATAAATACCATCAACAAATTAGATGATTAAATGACAAATCCGGGTACCATACTGATTATCGACGATGAAGTTCAGATTCGCCGTTTGCTTGAGATCACCCTTTCAGCCGATGGTTATAAAATAGCCGAAGCCTCAACAGGCAAAGAAGGATTGGTGCTGGCGGCAACCATGCATCCGATACTCATCCTACTCGACCTGGGTCTTCCCGATGCTGATGGTTTGGATATTCTGAAACGGCTTCGGGAATGGTATCAGAAGCCGATCCTCATATTATCCGTGCGAAATTCAGAAGATGATATTATCAGGGCCCTCGACAATGGCGCCAATGATTACCTCACCAAGCCCTTTCACACCGGTGAGCTCCTGGCAAGAATCAGGGTGGCCATCCGGCAGAGTCAGGGTGTTGGCGACAATCCCGTTTTGACTTTCGGTGAACTGACCATCGATTTAGGCAGTCATACCGTACATAAAGGAGATGAATTGATAAAACTCACCTCCACCGAATTCTCCCTGCTCGCGTTGCTGGCCCGGAACGAAGGCAGGGTTTTAACCCATCAGCATATACTCAGGGAAATCTGGGGCTTCGGGTATATTGAACAAACCCAATATCTCCGGGTTTTTATGGCCCAACTTCGAAAAAAGATTGAAGAAAATCCGGCAAAGCCCCGCCTCCTGAATACAGAGTCGGGCATCGGATACCGGTTTGGCGGATGACATTCATCCCTGGGGTGGAGCTATCTTTCAGTACCCGCGATGATTGATGTCAGAATTGCAGACCAACGGATAAATTCCTATTATTGTTGGCGATTAAACCGTCAACATTGGCAAACCGAACGTTATTCCATTTATATAATTGATAAATAAGAATTTATGAATGCAGGATTTACAACCATCGACTATGTGATTTTTGTGGCTTATGCCATTTTAATCGTTGGGTTGGGACTGTGGCTGTCGAGAACGAAGAAAGGCGAGGAGAAAGATTCCAAGGATTATTTTTTGGCCGGCGGCACACTTTCGTGGTGGGCTATCGGAGCTTCCCTGATCGCTGCCAACATTTCAGCTGAGCATTTTATCGGCATGTCGGGTTCCGGGTTCAGAATTGGGCTTGGAATTGCAGCCTATGAGTGGCTTGCAGCCATCACCCTGATCCTGGTTGCAAAATACCTGCTCCCCCAGATGATCGAAAAGAAAATATTTACCATTCCCCAATTGGCTAAGGAACGCTACGGACAAGGGGTGAGCTTTTTCTTTTCGTTTTTCTGGTTATTGGTTTACGTTTTTGTCAACCTTACCTCGGTTGCCTGGCTGGGCGCCATTGCCATGAAACAAATTCTTGGTGTTCCGATGGTATGGGGAGTTCCTGGGCTATTGATCTTTGCCGGAATCTATTCCATCTACGGCGGGCTGAAAGCTGTAGCCTGGACCGATGTCATCCAGGTTGTATTCCTGGTTGGAGGTGGTTTGATTACTGCCTTCTTTGCCCTCGGTGCAGTTGGTGGCGGCAATGCCATCGACGGTTTTGTTACGATTTTGGACCGAGTTCGGCAAGTGCCCGGGGATTTGCATTTCAATATGATTATCGACCAGAATGTTTCCCCTGCATTTTTCAAGGATCTTCCCGGCCTGGCTGTAATCTTCGGGGCTATGTGGCTGACCAATATCGGATACTGGGGATTCAACCAATATATCATTCAAAAAGGGTTGGCCGCAAAAAACCTGGCCGAAGCAAAACGCGGACTCATTTTCGCCGGATATCTGAAAATTCTGATCCCGATCATTGTTATCATTCCAGGAATCGTTGCCTATGTATTGTTTAACAATCCCGATTTACAGCAAAATCTGGTAGGTCTGAGCGGTACCATCGAACGTGCCGATGATGCCTATCCGTGGTTGCTGCGCAACTTTGCTCCTGCAGGAATCCGCGGACTGGCATTTGCCGCCCTGGTAGCTGCCGTTGTTTCCTCACTGGCCTCCATGCTGAACTCAACATCAACGATCTTTACCCTCGACATTTACAAGCCGCTGATTAACAAAAAGGCAACTGAACGCCAGCTGGTGAAAGTCGGTCGTATCTCTGCTTTGGTTGCTCTGGTAGTCGCCATGTTTGCCGCAAAACCATTATTGGGCGGTCTCGACCAGGCATTCCAGTACATTCAGGAATATACCGGATTTATCTATCCGGGCGTTGTGGTGGTATTCGGTATGGGTATTTTATGGAAACGTGCCACAAACCGCGCAGCTCTCTGGACAACCATCGCCACCTTGCCGATCGGTATTCTGATGAAAATAGCGCTGCCCGAATTGCCCTTTATCATCCGTATGGGTTATGTATGCATGATATTGATTTCGGTGGCTGTAATCCTTACCCTGACTGATAAGCATCACGTGAAAGCTGAAAAATTATCAGAGAAAAACCAGAAACGTTTCACCACTGCCGGTTGGGCATTTGGGATCGTTTCCGCCATTACCTTATTGGCAGGAGTCATCTGGGGCACCGATCTGTTTGGAATGAGCATGCGTCATTTAGGATTCCATTCCATTTTCATGATGACCTTCATGATGGGCTTCCTGTCGATTATCATGTTTTCCAATGCCAAGTCGGGATTAAAGGATGCAAAAGCATACGACATTGATCCTTCACTCTTTAATACCGACAAGAGATTCCTGTTCGGCGCCATTGGTATCGTGGTTATTATTGTTACACTTTATGCATACTTCTGGTAGTTGACGAAAAAGGCAGATGAACCTGGAAGATCTTGGATATAATGATGACCTTGAAAAATTCAGGGTTGAGAATAACCTGGATTGTTTTGAGATCGGAAGGGTAATCGCTGAACATAAAGAACGTTATATCGTCAGAACCACTGAAGGTGAATTTGAAGCCGAGATAACCGGTCATATCAGGTTTGCTGCAAAGAGCCGTGAAGATTTTCCGGCTGCAGGTGATTGGGTTGCGCTTACGACCTATGATTCCGATTTTGCCGTAATTCATAAAATATTACCCAGATATTCCACCCTGAAAAGGCAGGCAGTCGGAAATTCCGGAGAGATTCAGATTATCGCGGTAAACATTGATTATGCCTTTCTTGTTCAGGCAGCTGACCGGGATTTCAATATCAACCGGCTGGAACGGTATCTGACCATCTGCAATTCGTCAAAAGTGAGCCCCGTGATCATTCTCAGCAAGATCGACCTGATCAGCGGGCAGGAGCTTGATGGGATTCTGGAGAACATTAAAATCCGGATTGAAAATGTTCCGGTGATCGCTATAAGCAACGAATCGCAGGATGGATATGACAGGGTAAACAGGACCATCGAAAAAGGTAAAACCTATTGCATGCTGGGCTCCTCCGGCGTTGGGAAATCCACCCTGATCAATAATCTTTCCGGCAAATCCGTTATGCGAACCGATGCCATCAGTGAGAGTACAAATAAAGGCAGGCACGTTACCAGTCACAGGGAACTGATTGTTCTCGAAAATGGCGGAATCCTGGTCGACAATCCCGGAATGAGAGAAGTGGGAATTGCCGATACAGGAGCAGGACTGGAAATCACTTTCGACAGGATTGTCGGCATGGCCCGGCATTGCAGGTTCGCCGATTGTACCCACACGAATGAAGCTGGCTGCTCAGTTATTGAGGCAGTTGAAAAAGGGGAAATTGACAGAGCCTCCTGGGAAAACTACCTTAAAATGGAAAGGGAAAAGGCTCATTATGAATCCACAGCAGCCGAACGGCGAAAAAAGGACAAGGATTTCGGGAAATTTATGAAAAACTATAAAAGAGGCCGGAAGAGCTAATCACGCGCCTTTAATGCCAAAACAACACGCAGACATTAATATTCATAAGATTACTGTTAAGGTAGATTGGAATATCAACCTAGACTAGCCGCTTACAATGAACAGGTTTTGGCGACCTGTCCAAAATTATCAAAATATTGAACATGCGTCCTTTTATTACATTAAATTTGGACATATCTTTGAAGTATGTCCAAAACTCAGTGAAAATTGAACAGCCATGACCAGGTTAAAATTCGACAGAAATATTCCTTACAATGACCTTCCATTTCTCCCTCCTGCTGCAGAGTTAAATAATGACAGTGATATTTTAAAGAAACTGGTTTCTGCATCAAGGGCACTATCATCAGTAAATGCCAATGTAATGAGGCTTCCAAATCCTTACATGCTCGTTAACACCATTGCTTTGCAGGAAGCCAAAACTTCGACGGAAATTGAAAATATTTTCACAACCGAAGACGAACTCTATAAAGCGATTTCGGACCACAACAGTGAAGGGAAAACGGATCCGGCTGTGAAGGAGGTTTTAAGGTATAGGGAAGCACTTTGGGCAGGCTACCATAACATATTAGAGACAAAGACGTTGAATCTTGAATCGGTGCTATCAATCTTCCGTCAAATCAAGAATACCACATCGGGAATCCGCTCACCACAGGCCAATATTGTGATTAAAAGAGGGCAAAGTCAGTTCAGGCCAGGGGAGGTTATCTATACCCCTCCAAGAGGATTTGACATAGTGGAGAGATTGATGGATAACCTTATCCAATATCTTAATGACGACGAAAATTATTCTCCCGATCCACTAATCAAGATGTGTATTGCCCATTATCAATTCGAGGCTATACACCCATTTCAAGACGGTAATGGAAGAACAGGCAGAATTCTGAATTTGATTTATCTTGTTCATGCCGGACTGTTAAATCAACCGGTCCTATACCTTTCAAAATACATAATTATCAACAAATCTGACTATTACTATAATCTTGCGACCGTAACACAATTAGGCTCCTGGAAAAAATGGATACTGTTCATGCTTGATGCAGTTGAGAATACTTCAGTTCTGACAAATAATCTCATTAATGAAATTCTGGCTCAAATGGATTCAACGCTGTCCTTTGGTAAGTCGAAAATCAAGTGGTATTCCAAGGAGGTAAATGAAGCCATTTATAATCAGCCATACATCAAGCCAAAAATCATTGGCGAAACTCTGGGCAGAACATCCAGAACAACTCTGACGAAATTAATGGAAGAGCTTGTTGCAGCGAGGATATTGACTACTAAAAGGGTTGGCTCTGAGGTTTATTACATTAATGATGACCTTGTAAGAATTTTAGCCAACTAATGGAAAACCAGACTGGTTCCATGAACCTATTTTAAGAGTTTAACCCATACATGAAAAAATTTCCAATCCTTCTGATGTGCCTGTTATTGGGAATTATCGCGATACAATGCACGGTAAAAGAAACCCAAACTGACCTATCTGATCTGGAAAAAAACTTTGCCAGTCCTCCGGATGAGGCCCGGATCTGGGTATTCTGGTTCTGGCTTAACGGCAACATTACCCGCGAAGGGATTACGGCCGATCTGGAGGCGATGAAGCGTGCCGGGATAGGTGGCGCTTTGATCATGGAGGTGGACCAGGGTGCTCCCGTGGGGCCGGTTGCTTTCATGGGCGATGAATGGCGCAAAATGTTCAAACACACCCTCTTGGAGGCAAAGAGGCTTGGACTTGAAATCAGCATGAATAATGATGCCGGCTGGAACGGCAGCGGAGGTCCATGGATAACCCTGGACAAGGCTATGCAGGTTGTGGTTACCAGCGAGATACAGGTTGATGCAGGAAAGAAATTTTCGGGGATTCTTCCCAAGCCGGAGTCAAAAGAAGGTTTTTACCGGGATATTACCGTACTCGCCTTCCCCTCCCCGCCCGATGCTGATAATCCCAATTACCGGATTAATGATCTGGCAACCAAAAACATGTCGTGGGTTGGCAACTCCTATGCAAAAATGCGTGTGAACCCTGGAATACAGGTTCCTTCGGAACAGATAATCAAGTCATCGGAAATCATCAATCTGTCGGGCCGGATGGATAGCACAGGAAACTTGATATGGGATGTGCCAAAAATAACAAATTCATCTACCGGCAAATGGACGGTGATCCGGTTCGGCCACACCTTCACAGGTTCCAAAAACAATCCGGCTCCTGCTTCGGGATCCGGTCCCGAATGCGACAAGCTGAGCCCGGAAGGAATTGAGGCTCAGTATGACGGAATGATTGCCAAACTTGTTAGTGATGCCGGTACGATGGCCGGGAAAAGTTTTGCCGCCACGCACGTCGACAGCTGGGAGGTTGGCTCGCAAAACTGGACTCCCAGGATGCGTGAAGAATTCAAACGGCTCCGCGGATACGACATGACCTCGTTTCTTCCGGTGCTAACCGGACGGTTCGTGGATTCACCAGAGGTTTCCGAGAGGTTTCTGCGCGATGTCAGGCAAACAGGATCCGACCTGCTGTCAGTAAATTATATTGGTCATCTCCGTACCCTCGCCAATCGCGACGGATTACGCCTTTCGATGGAGTCGTATGCCACCCCGGCCAATGATCAGGATGTTGGCAATTATATCGATGAACCGATCAGCGAGTTTTGGTGGCCGGGCGGAATTTTGTCATGGACCAACAAGGCAATGTCATCGCTGGCACATGTGAACGGCCGGCCAATAACAGGTGCCGAATCATTTACATCAAGGGATAACGAACGGTGGCTGGCTCATCCGGCTAACATGAAATCATTGGGAGACAAGGCTTTCTGCAATGGCATCAATCGGTTCATCATTCATCGGTATGCCATGCAGCCCTGGATAGAGGACCGCCGTCCGGGAATGACCATGGGCCCCTGGGGCGTTCACTTTGAACGGACCCAAACCTGGTGGGAGGATTCGAAAGCCTGGAATGAATATATAGCCCGGTGCCAGTATATGCTCAGGCAGGGAACTTTTGTTGCAGATATCCTGAGTATTCAATCGGAAGAGCCAAAAACCCGTTTTAGCCCGATGATACTGTCGGGGTATGATTATGATGGTATCAGTCCACAGGCTTTTGTTAAAAATGCTGCCGTGGAAAACGGACAAATCATATTACCCTCCGGGATGAAATACCGGCTCCTGGTTTTGCCCGGGGATAAAGACATGAGCATAGGGATGCTGGAAAAAATCGCAGGCCTGGTTGATGCAGGAGCTACCATTCTTGGTAATCCTCCTGAAAAGTCCGTCGGCCTGTCGGGATATCCGGATTCCGATCAACAAATCAAAAGGTTATCTGAAAAATTATGGGGAACGGGGAGTGAAACCAACCGGCCGGTTGGGAAAGGCAGGGTTATTACCGGCCTTACCCCGACTGATGCTTTGGCCCTGATGGATATCGGACCGGATTTCACGTCGAACCTGCCGATGAACTACATTCACCGCAGGGTTGCAGCAACCGAGGTCTATTTTGTAGCGAATCCTGAATCTGAAATAACCAGCGCCATTTGCAGTTTCCGGGTTACCGGGATGAATCCAGAGGCATGGGATCCCGAAACGGGTGAGAGGAAACCCATTACGGTTTATGATGAAATTGATGGCATTACCCGGATACCAATGAATTTCAAGTCGTCAGGCTCCTTATTTATCGTTTTCACCCCCAAAAGGGGCGATAATCCTGATCGGATAGAGTCCATCACACGCGACGGGGTTGAGTTGGTTAAATTGGATATTCCCGCCCCGGTTGCCGTTCCCGGATCAGTCCCGGAAATAAAACCCGTTGAAACCCGCAGCAATTTTACCATGGCCGCCTGGATTAAACCTGAAATGCAGATTATGCTGCCGCAGGAAACTAATTCGGGAATGTCGTTCATCGAACACAATGATGTCATTTTTGCTGCGCCGGGACAGGAAGTCTGGACCGATGAGGACACCGGTGCAGGCATCACCGCCGGAACCAACGGGATTTGCGTGTACGAGCACGGCAAATGGTACATCCCGGCACTCCTGGTTCAACCCACACCGATAACCGGCTGGACCCATATCGCGGTTGTTTATCAGGATAATACACCCAGTTTGTGGGTCAATGGCAAGATGACCCGCACCGGAATGAAAAGCTCCAGGATATCTCACGGAAGTATCGGGGTTGAGCACATGCGGTCGATCATGCCATTCAATGGACAGATTATCGGACTGATACAGTATTCAAAGGCCCTGACAGAAGAAGAGATAAAGAAGATTGGGAGTTCAGTACCGGATACTTCCGCTCAAAACCAGGATAAACCGTCACCGGAAATTGATTTCGTGGCCCGCGAACTGGTAAAAGACGGCCATTATGTGATTGAAACTGCAGATGGGAAAACCCGCCGGGCAGATATCAAAAATCCCGAAAAGATGGAGTTGACCGGCCCCTGGGACCTGAGTTTTACCAAAGGTTGGGGAGCCCCGGATCAAGTAAAACTCGATAAGCTGATCTCGTGGAGCAATCACCCGGATGATGGAATCAGATACTATTCAGGATCTGCCACTTATCGAAAAACCTTTACCTATACACCCACCAAAGGAAACCAGTCGGGTTTGGAACCAACAGTGTACCTCGATCTGGGAAAAGTGGCCATCATGGCTGAGGTTCAACTCAATGGAAAAAAATTGGGTCTTTTGTGGAATCCGCCTTTTAGAATCAATATTTCAGATTACATCCGAAAAGGAGAGAATCATCTGGAGATCAGGGTAGTCAACCTGATCATCAACCGAATGATTGGTGATGAGCAACTTCCCGACGACAGTGACCGCAACACCAACGGCACTCTGAAAAGCTGGCCACAGTGGCTGACCGAAGGAAAACCAAGTCCGGCAGGACGCCTTACCTTTACCACCTGGCGCCTCTGGAACAAAAACTCACCGCTGCAGGTATCGGGTTTACTGGGACCGGTAACGATTCAGTCGGTTACGCGATATTAACTGCAGAGCAAAGGAGTTGCAAAAGCCCCGGAACCTGTAAACATCAGGGCCAGAAGCAGAACCAGCGGGACAATGGCTTTACGCCTAACCGGATAATCCACAAATTGTTTTTTATACCATTTGTGGTGGGATAGCGCCCTTGGAACCAGATTGGCAAGCGTCCACACTAAAAACGAAAGCGCAGCCACGTTCCAGCACATAATGGCAAAGCCGGTCCATTCAATAATTTCCCCCAAAAGATTCGGGCAGCTGACGTATTTGAACAATCCGCCCTGCGGAATTTTATAACCGGTTTCACCGGGCTTGCGCAGGTGAATCAAACGATTGTCATAATCCCAGTTTATATACATGCCCCAGATGAACAAAACGGCACCGGCAATAAACCGTGGCGCAGTGAGATCTTCTAGGGTATATTGCGAAAAATTGGCGAAATAATAGCCCAGCAGAGATCCGTTAACCAGGTTGAAAAATATGGCCAGAACCATGATCGCCAAAGGCATTTTCTTGGCCCTGGTCCGGATCCGCATCGGGAAAATAAACGTACGGTTCAGGTAATGAAACAGATAAAATGAGATCAATATCCAGGTCATCGCATTCTGCCGGGAAGCCCTTAATAAAACAAAAGCGATCAGCAAAATCATTCCGGGTGCTTCCATCAACACCCAGCCCAGCTTGTTATTAATCATCGGGCCCCACCTTAAGGAAGTGTGCCTGCCATAAGGCGCAGTAACATTCAGCAATATCAGGAATGCGAAAACTCCCGTTGCCATCCATAAATAAGTAAGGTTCCTGAATGTCTCGTAGTTCATAGATAACTAACCCGTGAAACGTAAAAGTATAATAATTTCAGGATTGATGGCTACGGGTTAGGATGGTGGAAACAGGTGGGAATGATGTAACTTTTTACAAAGTTTATGTAACAATTCCACTTTCATCAGTTACCACCTTTGTTAGGTGAAAAACCTGAATTATTAAGAAAAGGAGAAACTGATGGCATCAAGAAGATTTCTGACAAATGACAATACCGCCCTCTATTTGATCGCGGTTGTCGCAATCGTAGTGGCTTTCATTCTATTGGGAGGGGTCACGTGGATGAAAACTGTTACCCCTGCGTCCGGGTCAATAAATATTGGCCATTTGAATTGGATACAGATACTGATCAGTTTTGGTCTGGGCATATTCGTCGGTTGGCTGGTCACCAGGAGAAAATGGTTTAATTAGACTGAACAGTTGCATTTCAGAAATCCAGACAGGCAAAAGCTGTTAAGGGCAACCGGTAAATCCTTACATTTACGGATAAACTAAATGTGAAGATTGATCCTGTGATAAAACTGAAATTCAAACTGTTAGCCTATCAGGGTGCACCGGAAACCATTTATCATCATGCAGTTGCCCGGATAGACCGGCTTATTTCCCCGGACAATTATGAGTTCACTGAAGGCAATCCGGATGTACTGTTTTTTCTGAGTGGCGGTTCTGAACAACTTGCAGCACAGCAAGTTTCGGTAGATCATTTTTATTTGCTGATCGGTTCGCAGCACGATAATGCATACGCTTCCGCTACCGAAGTAAAGGCATATCTGAACTCGCTGAATATACCGTCGATGCTGCTTGATGAAGAAGAGGTTGAAACGAAAACCCTGCTACACAATTTCCTTAAGGTAAAACAGGCATTGATTGGCCTGCATGGTAAGAAACTAGGGCTGATCGGACAGATTTCCGACTGGCTCATTTCATCGGCCATTCCATCTGATGTACTGGCAGCGAAACTTGGAATTAAGCTGATCGAAATTCCCTGGAATGAACTGGCTCAGTATTCTGAGCATCAGGCCTCCGGGGCGTTTTTAGCTTCCTTCCCCGATGAAAAGCATTTCGATCTGACCGAAACTGCGAAAGTAAGCGGGTTGCTTACGGATACCATTCAAAAGCGGGGATTGGATGCTATTACGGTGGAATGCTTTCCCCTGGTGCAGAATCACAGCGTTACCGCATGTTTGCCGCTAGCCAGGTTCAACAACGAAGGAATTCCGGCAGGCTGCGAAGGCGACATCACTGCAATTGCCGGCATGATGCTCTGCAAGGAACTCACCGGAATCATTCCCTGGATGGCGAATATCAACAAGGTCACTGATGAAGTATGCCTGTTTTCGCATTGTACCATCGCACCCCAACTGGTATCGGATTTCTCGGTAAAAACGCACTTCGAAACCGGGAAAGGCACTGCCATAGCCGGAAATTTCAAAGGGGATGAAGTAACTATTTTCCGTTTCGATAACCAGCTCAGCAAGGCGTTTATTGCAACGGCAAAAATCACCGGCCGGCCTGTATCTGAAAGTGCCTGCCGCACGCAGATTGCAGTAAAACTGAGGCGGGATGAAGTAAGGATTCTCAGGGAAAGTCCGCTTGGAAACCACCACCTCATCTTTCCGGGCGATTGCAAAAAGCTGATGCAACTCACTTGTCTGATGCTAGGTATCCAGGTACAGGAATGAGTCAATGGCAACTCTACCTTTTTTCCAATTCTTTTTTAACGCCGAGAATGGCATGGACCGGAGTTTGAACAATCAGCAGGTTGGATAACCATACCGGGATATTCCCTACCGGATCGGCATACCCTTCGATAACAACATTGGCTGAGTTTTCGCCGGCATATGATACGGTCCAGGTTTGACGGTAATCTCTGATCCGAACCCGATCTTCCTTTTCGGGAATGACACCGGGAAGCGGAACGGCGGTAACCGAATACACCCTTTTTTTCGGATCCATATTTACCGTAGCCTCCACGCATAAATCCCGGTCATCCACCGGCCAAGGGGAATCATACACCAGATAATATTGTGCACGTTTGTTCTTTTCATAGTTCAGCACCTTGAACCGGGTAATGCTCTCATCCCACCATTCGGTATGATTAACATCCTCAAGCATGGCCAGGATCCTTTCGGCCGGAGCCTGAATGGTGGCCGTTCCCTTATAGGCTTTCAGGGCTTTTCCTGCCTCCTGCCGGGTAAAAACTTTAATCCCCTCCTGTTCCTTAACCAAATTCCAGGATTGGGCGGCCAGCGGTCCGGAAAGTACCGGAACCAGCAGGAACAAGCCAATTAAATATATCCGCAGAAGTTGCATGGGTTCCACTTTTCAGATTTAAAACGATTGATTCCATTATTTCGTCTGTTTTTCCGAACTTTACCAGACAGATTATGAAAAAACTGATTTTTATCCTTTTGGCCATTGGATTTACCGCCTGTGAAGAGGTCGATATTTTCAATCCGGACATTCAGTATGGGTCCGTAACAGATTGTGACAAAAATACTTACCGGACGGTCAAAATCGGAACCCGGGAATGGATGGCTGAAAACCTCAGAACTACCCGGTACAATGATGGAACAGATTTGATACACGATGACAAAGGATTGGAATGGTCATCGAAAGATGGCAGTTATTGCTGGTACGATAATGATAAACGAGCCTATAAAGATGTTTACGGCGCCCTCTATAACCGGATGGCATTAAGTACCGGAAAACTTTGTCCGGCCGGATGGCATGTGCCGGATATCGGGGAATGGGAAACACTTGCCAACTATCTGATTGGCGAAGGATACAATTACGATGGCACCACTTCGGGCAATAAGATAGCCCAATCCCTGGCTGCCACCGCAAAGTGGGAAGCCAGCGAGGAACCCGGATCGCCGGGAAACAATCTTTCGGCAAATAACCGCAGCGGCTTTTCAGCTGTTCCGGCCGGCTACCGCGACCCGACGCACGGGTGGAATACATTCAATGGCATTGGAACCAGCTGCGGCTGGTGGACCTCAACCGATACCGGAGGCAGTTTCGCCGTGCACTGCAGTCTGGATAATCACTATAGTTATCTGCACCTCGATGATCCGGATCAGCTGAGTACCGTTTTATGGAGTTACGGGTTCAGCGTCCGTTGCGTTAAGGACTGAACAGGTTCTTGTTATGCAGCCTTCGCCCGCGATCCGCCTCACCCCCGGCCCCTCCCCGGCAAGGTTTTAGATCGTAATATTTCAAGCTCCTTATCTAGATCCTGATATTCAGTAGAATGTCATATCTACTTAAAACATCATATCTTGTAGAACAATTCTTCAAACAATTTAAAAATGGCAGTATCAATAGCGGAATACTTAGGTCAAAAGACAGAGCTAAGATTTATGAAAATAACCAGCAGAATCCTAATATTCTTTTTGTTCTTCAACTTTTTCTCTTGCCACCCGGTTGAACCCGAACCTGAGAAAGTAAACTACGCTATTGGATGGTTTCCAGTATCACCAAAAAATATTGAAGATTTAAATACTCAATATGACGAGTATAATAGTAACATAAACGTAACCGGAGAAACTATTGATTTGTATTATTCCACAAATAAAAATTCACAAGGAGATAATTTTGATATTTCCAGCCGTATGATTGGCGTCTTTGTAAATTTGGACAATGACGTTTTTCAATTTCAGGTATCAAACGGCGAACCCAACTTTGCATTTAAGTTGTTGCCCATGATTAATACACCATATAATGAATATGGCCCCTTCTCTTTTTATAGCGATTCATTAGTACATGACCATACCATGTGGTATTTTTTATATGCCAACAATGCATCCGGAGAATTTGATATCCAATTTGCATATATCTATTGTGGGGATTGGGGACATTACCAATCAAGCAATGAAATTCATGGGCCTTTCAAAGCCAATGTACTGAACTCGGAATACGATGATTATTATCCAACAATAAATGCAGACTATTCAAAAATGTATTTTTCATCAAACCGTGAAGGAAATTATGACATTTATGCCATTGATATGGATTTTGGAAATATTGTTGATTGGTTAAAAAGTGGTACAAATGTGGCCATAAAAGATACAGTTCTGTCAAGTTCTGGTGATGATAAATGTCCGTATATAAAAGGCAACTTAATGGTTTTGTCTTAGCCCCTTAAATAGTTGGACAGAATTTGTAAATCAAATTAGGTCTAATAATTTTAAGGTTTATGACAAAAGAAAGAAGAGCATTTACTCCGGAAGAACGATTATCGATTGTTCAGGAAGGGCAGCGTGAGGGTCGGGCACAGACGCTGCGCAAGTACAATTTATCCCCATCGCTGTATAACAAATGGCGGACGAAGTATCTGAAAGATGGCATTGAAGGCCTGAAAAGCAAGTACAAAAGGATCGACCCGGCAATACGGGAGCTCCAAGAAGAAAATGACCGGTTAAAACGGATCATTGCCAAGCAGGCTTTGGAAATCGAAGTCAAATCGGAGTTGCTAAAAAAAACTCCTATCGGGAGCCGGACAAAGTAATGGTAATCAATCAGTTTAAATCTCAAGTTCCAGTTCGGGACTTATGCCACTGGACCCAGATTCCCCGGAGCCTGTATTACTACCGGCCCAGTGGCGGAACCAAGGGTATACGGCCGACCACGCATACCGTTATGGCGGACGGCACCTTGGTGGAGAATGAACAGGTTATCGAGGAGATCAAAATCATTCTCAGCGGTGATTTTGTCTGCTACGGCTACCGGAAAGTGGCGGTTGAACTGCAGGAAAAGCAGTACCTGATCAATCGGAAGAAGGTGTACCGGCTGATGGATCAATCGAATCTGCTGCTGGGGAAAGTGATCAAAACCCAGGGAAAGCGCCAGTGGGTAAAGCATCGTAAGATCATGGCTCAGAAGCCGATGGAGTATATCTGCCTGGACATTAAATACGTCTGGGTGCATGGAGAACACCGGCACTATTACCTGCTGACGGTGATTGATGTCTTTACCCGGATGGTTCTCGGCTGGATCCTGCAGTCGAGCATTAAGCAATTTGACGTGATCCGGTTGCTTCGCACGCTGGATTTGCAGCACAGCTTGAAGGGCGTCAACGTCCGCAATGACAATGGCTCCCAGTTTATCGCTCACCGGGTCCGCTTCTACCTCAAAAACACAGAAGCAAACCAGGAGTTTACCCACATTGCCACCCCGGAAGAAAACGCTTATATCGAAGCCTATCACAGTATTTTTGAGCGGGAGGTGATCCAACGAACTGAATTTAGTGGTTATTATGATGCCAAATGGACTGTCAGGGAATACGTCGATTTTTACAACAACCGCCGCCTGCATGGCAGCCTGGGATATCGACGGCCCCGGCAGGTCTGGGATGAATACTACCAGTCATTATCATCCGATAAGCCACAAAGTGCGGCAGCATCGGAGGCAATGTCAAGAGTGGAGCGAAGCGGAACTCGTCTTGCTCTTGACATTGACGGAGATGCGGCTAACTTTGCTTATCGGACGATGAATGAAGATGAAAAAGTACACAACTGTTTTGAAAAAAGTGTCCAACTTATAGGGGGTTAAGACAGTTTTTACATCAAATAATAGTTTCGGCTATGGTGGTTATGATTTGTGGTATTCTGAGTTGGTAAATGGTCAGTGGAGCGATCCGAAGAATTTTGGACCCGAGATAAATACGGAATATGATGAATATAGACCAGCAGCAGCCTATTTCGGAGATTCCAATAATGATATGATGATTTTTTCATCAAACCGACCCGGGGGGAAAGGTGGATTTGATTTATATTATACCGGAATTAAAAAAATGATTAAAAAATAACCGTACAAAAAAGCTATAACAAATGGCCGGTTCGCTAATAATCAAGATTTTAGTGGATTAGTAAAAGATTAACGTTGGAAAGATTGAACTGGAAACGAAAAAAGATAGTCATTCTATAGATAATATTGAATTGGTTTTCCTGCGAATAGAAGACTAGGATGAAGTAAAGAATGCAATGCAAGAAGCCTATGCAAATATGCCGGAAACATACTGGAAAGAACATCATATAAGGACTTTGATTGAGCAATTTCCCGAAGGGCAAGTTGGAATTAAGATTGATAATGAACTGGCAACCATTCCTTGTCCGATATCCCTTGAAATTGAGTTGTTTGGATATCTCCGAGTAGTTCAGGTCATATAAAAAAAGCCCCGACTGATTAGGCTGGGGCCAGCTAACTGTTAAAATCAGAGGGTCCAAGGTTCAAGTCCTTGATGGAGCGCACGGAAAATGAAACACTTACCTCATCAAACGGGTAAGTGTTTTTTCGTTTGTTCCAGAACAGCACTATCGTCAGAAATCGACGACTAGTTTTTTTGGGTGTCCCAATGACGAAAACAGGAAAGAGTTCAAGGAATGTTAGTATATTAACAATCTCATTTCACACAAAAGAAATCATGAAACAGCTATTTTCAATTGTGCTCTTATCATTCCTGTTCACGCAGAACCTATCCTCTCAAGAAAGTACTGAGATTAAGAACCATCTGAATTTTACCATCATGCCCTTGTCGATGGTTGACCCGACTCCAAGATTCAGATTTGGAGTAGAGTATATTCCTAAAGATAAGATTGCATACAGTATCGATTTAGGAATCGGGAATAATTTTCTTAATAAATGGCGATTAAATGCACCTTTTGGACATGACTATTCATTCTTTGAAGTCAGGCCTGAGATAAAATATATTTTAACAGGGAGGGATTATTATTATCCATACTTAGCAACGGAATTCTTTTATATAAATATGAGTGATCATATAGACTCAGGTCACTACTGGAATGAAAGCTCAAACGTCGAGACCACTTATGATGCTGCAAAATTCAACAAGCAAAAGTATGGCATTCACTTCATCGGCGGAGTAAATCTAACGGTGTGGCGCCGACTTAATTTAGATTTTTATGGAGGCATTGGAGTTGCGAAAAGAATAATCACATATACCGATGTTGTAAATCCGGTAGGAAGTGAGGAGATGATATTGGTTGAGTTTCCTTCATATTATTTAGTCGAAGGAGAATCCGTTATTCTCCATCTGACATTGGGCATGAAAATTGGATTTACTTTTTGGAAAAAATAACGAATGATAATACACGGTATAACAAATAAGGATGAAAGAGGTTTGAGTTAGGTGTATATATTAATTGAAAAGTGGGTAGTATTATTTTTTTCGTTGATGCCAGGAAGGTGCCAGATGAGGAGTCGTGCGGTTGAAATTGAGTTGTTTGGATATCTCCGAATAGTTCAGGTATCCGTGTTTCATTTGGAAGTGTTCGATTTGCTATCTTAGATGGCAGATTATAATGATCCTC
Source organism: uncultured Bacteroidota bacterium (assembly GCA_942493265.1). Lineage (GTDB taxonomy): Bacteria > Bacteroidota > Bacteroidia > Bacteroidales > UBA12481 > UBA12481. The sequence goes on along the minus strand of OW818688.1, from coordinate 2,034,439 downwards.
TAATAATAAAACTAAAATCTCGCCCCCTCTCCCGTGAGCGCAGCGAGCGCGGGAGAGGCCGGGGGGTGAGGTGGATCGGAATCGGCACCGGAAAGGTGTGGGTGAGGTAAATCGCGATAGAAGGTAGCTGAACAGTTACCTGACAAGAATGGGAGAACGGGAAGGCATTTCAAACAGGTTTCGCTTTACCAGGTTAAACATAAACCCACCTGGTTACCATAAGGAATGAGCGTCAGCTGTGCTTTTCTTTTAGGTTTGGATGACGGTAAACCGGAAGTCTTATGGTGTATCCTGTTAAAGTATGACACCACCTGCCGGCCACATAAGTAGCCCATCAGGGCTCCGGCAAAAACATCGGAACCCCAGTGTTTCTGCTCGGTCAGACGTGATAATCCCGCCAGGGTTGCCGTGGTATAGCAAAGGTAAGGTACCCACTTGACATCCTTATACTGCGTGGCGAACACCGTAGCGATGGAGAATGCCACGGCTGTATGCCCGGAAATGAATGAATCAAAAGAGGAATTGTATTGTGCCGGGCGCCTGTCAAAGGTGAACTGCGAAAATGCACCGTACCAGTATCCGCCGGGCATTTTGCTGTGTGAATAGGATGCGTCGGGCCTTTCCCGGCCTGAAAGGATTTTAATGACCCGCGTCCACACCCCCGAAGTGATCATGGCCTGTGTGGCCAGCAGGCTGGTTTCAAGTCCCTTTTCGTAATGAAATACTGCGCTGAGCGCTCCCAGTCCGATCACTGAAATAATGGCAGGATTGCCGCCAAATTCAGTGATAACCGGCGAAAATCCATTGACGAACCGGTTGTTTTGCTTTTGATCCTTGAACAAGTCATCAATATCCCGGTCGAAATAAATGAAGCTGGTTGTAAAGTACAAGGCACCATAGGCCATCAGCCATTCATTCTGGCTGAATCTTAGAGGGGCCGTTGCCTGTTCTCTAAAGTTGTGGAACAAGGAGGGAAGATATCCTTTTGGAGAACTGAGAGAGAGCCAGCTATCCGTTTTATAGGTGGTTAAATTGAGTTCCTGATCGCCTATAGCCAAATCCTGAGCACGTAGTTTCTGGGAAATGACAAGCATCAGCAACACAATAACAATGGATGTGCTGGCAAAGCGACCGATCTTTTTTCCCGGAAATTTCACTTTTCTTATACTTACTCCCCACAATATAACATCAATTTGTAACGAATTGTTCTTTCAACAGTCATACTGCAAAGTTTTTTAAAGATGAAGATAAGCACAACCCTCGCAGCACTCGTTTTCGTGCTGACCAGTTTTACAATGCCAACCCTGGCACAGTCGGAAGTTTCGGGTCAGGTTAAAGATTCCGAAACCCGGGAGGCACTCCCGTTTTGCAGTGTCAGCACCTTTAACCAGAAGGACAGTTTGATTGCCGGCGGAATCACCGATGACAACGGAAATTTCAGGATCCCCCTGAACCCGGGTGCCTATCGTGTGATTATCAGTTTTGTCGGATATACACCCGATACCTTGCAGGTTGCCGTTGGTGCCGAAAACAAGTTTCTCGGCATCATCCGGCTGAAACCCGGTCTGGCTGAACTGGGCGAAGTCCTGGTCAAGGGTGCCACCCGCGGGTACACCATCGACAAGGATGTTCAGCTGGTAACGGCGAAAATGCGTGAGGGATCAACCAATACGCTTGAAGTGCTGGAAAGGATGAACGGTCTCTCATACGACCGGTACAACCGGGCTATCAAGGTGGATGGCGACACCCATGTGATCATGCTGGTAAACGGACTGGAAAAGAATCAGGAATATATCAAGAACCTGGCACCCGACCGGATCAAGGAGGTGGAAGTCATGCGCAGTCCGGGCGGAAGGTATGCACTCGAAGGTTATACCGCCGTCATCAATATCATCCTGAAAAGCGATTACCGCGGCACCGAAATATCCCTGATGGAGAACGGGCTGCTTGATCTCGATAATAAAATGGGAATTATCTTTCCAATCAACTATGGCACCTTATCTTACAACTACACGTACGACAAGGTCAATCTTTATGTCAAGGGCACCAGCATTTACAATAAATTCCTGATCCCGGGAACCACGGATCAGGACTATGCCAATGGCTACAGCATGCAATACCGGCCACTCGCCGAAGGGAACAATATGCATATCAAAAGCATCACCAACAGCTATACCGCAGGTATGGATTACTACCTCAATCCCAGGCACACGCTGAGTTTTGAGAGCACGGTATCGGCATTTCCCGCCAAACAGTTTTTTGAACAGGACCAGCAGGTTTCCCAATACCGGAACGATACGCTCGTTGATCAGTACACCTCGCACGGATCTAACCGCTCGGATACCCGGGATATCACGGGTTCATTGTTCTATATTTTCAAGATAAGCGATGCCACGCGGCTGAATGCTGAGTTTACCTATGACCGGTACGACGATTCCTACACCAACATCCTGAATCAGAGCAATGGCTTCGATCGGGAGGAAACCGGAACCAACCATAAGGATTTCACCAAATTCTATACCGAACTCAGCCACACGATCAATCCCCGTTCAACGGTAATGGCCGGTTATGGGAATACCTGGCGGAACCTGCAGAACGATTATTCCACCGCCACCCGGCTGCTGCCGCTGGAAGGATTGATCCTTGACACAACCGGCTTCGGGATGAGCGAATTCCGCCACAAGCTCTACGCCTATTATTCCTTATCGATAAACGATAAAATGAGTTTCAAGGTTGGTGCCGCAGCAGAATACAGCAGGCCGAAAACCGATGTAACCGACAATACCTACCTGATTTACCAGCCCTATCTGGATTTCAATATTACCGCTCATAAAATGCTGGATGTCAAGCTGAAATACCGGGCCGACAGTGAATATCCGACCATCAGCCAGGTCACTCCCTTCACCATGGTGCTGGATCAATATACCACCCAGAAAGGGAATCCGAATCTCCGTCCTGAACTGACGCATACCGTTTCAGCCCGTTTCCGTGTGATGCAGGGATTATTATCGGTGGAACCCTACTACGGCTTCTCCGAAAACCGTATCAACCGGATAGTCAATCCATTGGAAAACAACATGATTGAGTTTCTTTATGAAAACGTGGGACAGTATTCCAGCAGGGGGATCAAGGGCGATTTTACCATTCCGCTTTTTAAGCAGAGCCTGATCATTAAAACGGATTTTGATTTCTTTAATCAAAGCATCACCTATCAGGAGCGGAAAAACACCGTTAAGGACTGGACCATGAATACCCAGCTGCTGTATATCGGCAAAAAATATCACTCGGTGGGCGGACTGATTTATCAGAAAGGCCTCAAAAAAATTATTACCGCTCAGGGGTATGAGATGGCCAACAACGATTTCTGGCTGATGTTTGTTCAGCAGCCGCTCTTCAAAAACAGTCTTACGGTGATGGTTGGCTACATCCTTCCGGTGAACTTCCTGGCCAGCTACAACCAGGGAAGTTACACTGATACCGGACTATACACCACAACCAGTCTGTACGATATCAGCATGCTCAAAAACATGATGATGGTGAACATCACCTATCGTTTTAACAAAGGCAAGAGCGTGAGGAATATTGAGAAAGAGGTTAAAGTTGAAGTGGAGCGCCAGGCAAAGAAAATATTTTAGGTGAGGGCTGGAATCAACCGCTCACCTACTTCACAACATCTTCTTCCTGTTAAAATAAAACTAATTTTAGGGAATTCTTTTTGTGAAATTTTTACTGTTAAAGCATGAAACTTAAAAGCATTCCCGGAATAACGGCAGGCCTGTTTTTGATGGTCAGTTTTACGTGCAACTCAAATCCTACCGGGTCCATTGATCAGAAAAAAAGCACCCCGGATAAGAAAACCAAGGTGTATGAATGGCGCGGTGAAAACCGATTGGGTATTTATCACGAAGAGGGCCTCCTGAAATCCTGGCCCGAAACTGGTCCTGCGGTAGTATGGGAATATCAGGGTATTGGCAACGGATACGGATCTCCGGTTTTTACCGGCGATAAAATGTATATCCAGGGTGAACGCGACAGCCTGGCCTGGTTGTTTGCCTTTAATGCTGACGGATCGTTAATGTGGAAGAAAGATTTCGGACCGGAGTGGGTCAAAAACTGGAATGGATCGCGTTCAGCGCCAACCATTGTTGACGACCTGGTTTATGTGACCTCCGGGATGGGAAATATTTATTGCTTTAACCGGTTTACCGGTGAAAAAAAGTGGTCGGTTGATATGATTAAAGATCTGCATGGCCAGTTTCCCTTATTCGGATATTCTGAAGCGGTGATCATTGAGGATGAAAAAGTGTTTTGCACCCCTGGCGGAAGAGATACCAACGTGGTGGCGCTCAACCGGTTCACCAGTGAAATCATCTGGATAAACAAGGGTGCCGGCGAACGTCCCGCCTATAATCAGCCGCAGATCATCAAACTCCGCGACCGGAATATCCTGGTGACATTTACCGCCTATGAAATGCTGGGCAGCGATACCAAAACCGGTGAATTGCTCTGGGTTCACAAGCAGGATAATCTGAAGCCGGAAGAACGCGGACCCGGAAAAGGCGATACCCATGCCAATACCATTATCTACGAAGATGGATTTATTTATTATGCGGCCGGCGACGGCAACTGCGGAGTAAAGCTGAAACTTTCGCCCGACGGGAAAAGCATAACGGAGGAATGGCGAAATAAGGAATTTGACAGCTACATGGGTGGTATTATCAAGCTCGGCGATTATTTATACGGTGACGGATCCGCCAAGCCGGATTTTAAAAGTGTAAACGCAATTTCAGGCAAGACGGAGAAAATATTGAAAATCGGTTCCGGTTCAGTAATCGCCGCCGACGGGATGCTGTATTTTTACAACCAAAAAGGTGATGTATTTCTGATTAATGCCGACCCGATCAATATGGAAGTGGTGAGTAAATTCAAAATCACAAAGGGTGCCAAGGAACATTTTGCCCATCCGGTTATACATGATGGTAAATTGTATGTGCGGCACGGCGACTTCCTGCAGGCCTTTAATATTAAAAAGTAACGCATGCCGGGATTCAGAATTCACCTGTCAGGATTGATCCTCTGGATGTTGATCCTGGCACCTGTTCTTACTCTGCACGGACAGGACGCACAATGGCTCGGGCCCAACAGGAACGGCGTTTTTAAGGATACCCTCCTGATGAAGGAGTGGCCGGCTGAGGGTCCTGCGGTTCTCTTTGCCACAGCGGGTATCGGCAAGGGATTTTCGTCGGCAGTGTCTACCGCGGACAAAATCTATATAACGGGAATCAAGGATACTCTTGAGTACCTGACCTGTTTGGACCATGCCGGCAAGATCCTCTGGCAGAAGTCCTACGGCCGTTGCTGGATTAAATCCTACCCGGAAGCGAGATGTACCCCGCTGGTGGATGGGGAAAGGGTTTATATGCTCAGCGGCATGGACCGCCTGGCCTGTTTTCATGCCATTACCGGATCGGAGATCTGGACCGTGGATATCCATAAAGAGTACAGCAGTAGTTGGGATATGTTTGGCGTATCTGAATCAATCCTGCTGGTTGACAATAAGATAATCGTTACCCCGGCCGGTGAAAAAACCACGGTGATTGCACTGGATAAGATGACCGGCAAACCGGTCTGGCAATCAGGATCGCTCCATGCCCATCGTTCCAATATGTCGCCGATAGCCATTGACCATGCCGGGAAAAAGTACATTATCACCTCCACCCAAACCCATATGCTGGGGGTGGATGCTGCTGACGGAAATATCCTCTGGACCTATCATTACAACTTTCTCGATAAAAACGGCGAAAACGCCACTATTTTCACCAATAGTCCGGTGTACCGCGACAGCTGCCTGTGGATCTCCAATGGCTGGGATGTGAAGTCGGTGATGCTCGAGATTGCACCCGATGGCAAATCGGTATCCGAGAAATTTGCGGACCACACATTCGACAACCAGAATCATGGGGTGGTATTGATCGACAGTTTCTTATATGGATCAAACTTTATCGGACGTCAGAGCGGAAAATGGATCTGCATGAACTGGCAAACCGGAGAGATAACCTGGATAGCTGATTTTCACAACAAGGGGCCGATCATTGCGGCCGACGGGATGCTCTATTGTTATGAAGAAAAGGGCGGAACAATAGCCCTGGTGAAGGCTGATCCCAAAGAATTTAAAGTCACCAGCTCCTTCAGAGTAAAGAATGGAACCGGACCTCACTGGGCACATCCGGCCATCTATTACGGGATGTTACTGGTACGGCACGGGGATTTTCTGATCGCGTACAATATCAGGGAGTAAAATTCTTATTTCACCACCGGAAAAGCGACGATCCTGAGCTTGGTGCATCCGTAAGGGATGAGCGTTATGGTTTCAACCGTTTCATCAACCTCCCCGTCATATTGCCCGTAGCGTTTGGTAACTGGCTGATAGGGAACGCCTCTGACGATCTTCCAATCCGGAATTTTACGGGCTTCAACTTTAATCTCGTAAGGGGCATTCGCCTGGTTCCAATAGAAATCGCCGGATACTGATTTCTCAATCACGGTTGAGTTTTTTACGGGATCATCGATTACTGTCCGCACGATTCCATAATTCCAGGGTGTGGTTGGATAAATATCGAAATAATCTCCCAGTGCGGGATCATTTTTCTTTTCCCAGTTTTCGCCCACCTTTAATGCATACACCAGCGGTCCACGCTCGATTGCGCGGGAATTCCGGCCCCAGTTACTGGTTCTCACCTGCATTGGAAATTCAACTGTCAGCTTATCATTGTTGTTCCAAAGGCGTTCGATCCTGGCCATACGATTACCTTTTTCTGTTTGCAACCTGATACCGTTCAATGAGATAACGGCCTCATCGCACCATACCGGGATACGCAGTTCGAGAGGAAAGGAGGTGCTTTCAGGAAGGGCCATGGTGAAATTAATGCTATTGCTGAATGGATAGGTTGTTTCCTCGCTGATAGTAACGGGTATTCCTTTCCCCACTTTTGCGGTCACCGTTCCCGGGCCGAACACCAGAGCGGCCAAACCGTTGTCGGGCGTGGCATACCAGAGGTGCGTGGCGTACTTCGCCCATCCCTGGTGCATATTAACCAGGCAGCAGTACCACCCGGTATAAGTGCCGAAAACATTGCTTAACCTCTCGCAATATGAGAAATCATAATCCCCGCCGGTAACATAAACCTGGTTGGGCATCTGAAGATATTGCCTCATCCGGTAATCATCGGTGGTTTGAGCCGGAAGGGCGTTGAAAGTCATCCGTTCCAGTGCATCCATATAGAGATTGTCGCCGGTTATCGACATGGCCATTTCGAGGGAGTACATCGCTTCTACAATGGCACACAATTCCGTTGCCTGCGTGGGATCATTCCCGTGCAAATCTTCATCGGCTGAGAAAATCCCGTTCGGCAACCCATGTAAAGTCATTAAATCGGTAAAACCTGTTTTTAAAGCCCTGAGGTATGCCGGGTCGCCATTTGCCTGGTAATAGATGGCCGGGGATTTAATGCCCATGGCAACATTCACGCCGTGACGGTGGGTCCAGTTTACGTCGTTCTGCTGATAAGCCGCACCAATCAGCCAGTCGCGGTTCCCAAGCCAGATATCCCACCCATAGGTGAGCTTGTATAGTTTCTCCGCCAGCCTGAGAAGAAATTTGTCTTTCGTAAGGTTATACAGCCAGTAAACCGACATGATATTTTCCTCACAACGCGAATTGGCAGTTTGCTCAATATAATGGTTGATTAATTGGGTACTATCGGTAAGGTTTTCGTACTGAAACCTGAAATAGCGGGTCATAAAGGGCACTACCCTTGGGTCGGCGGTTGCTGAATGATACTGCTGAAGCACCTTAAGCATCACCATCCTGGGCCATAAATCATCGCCCTGGTTAACATTCTCCACTTTGAGACCTGTTTCCCGTTCATATTTTGAAAAAGGTCCGAAATATCCCGATGGCCTTTGATTATCCAGCACCCAGTTGACATAATTTAAAACCTTGTCTTTCAATAGTTTGTCGTCCAATAAATAAGCGATCGGCAAGGCGCCGTCCAACCAATAGGGAGTTGCCTCCAGACTTTCGCCCTTGCCACCCAGCCATCCGTTATCCTTAATGATTGCCGGAAAAACTTCCTCAAGATGGCCGGTCAAACCTTTATTCATGATGGAAAGCTGTTCAAGCAACCAGCCCTGTGGCTTTACGGCTCCAAGAGGCAGCTCGATATACTTCTGCGGCACAAGCGGACGCTGGTTGATCACATAATTTTGCGCGATGGCACTGTTGGCAACATAAAGGCTCAGTAATACCAGGCAGATAACTTTCAGGATGTTTTGCATTTTTTCAGTTTAGATATTCGGTACCTGCCGCTAACACTAAGGATATCATATAATACCTAATTCCAGCAGGTTGTCAATAAGCATCTGATGAAGGGTGATCAGATCCAGGTATACCTCCTTATCCTCGACTGTTCGGCTGACAACTGTGATCAATTCTGCTTTTTTCTTTTTATGATCAGTCAGATAGGAGATATTGTACACGCTATGCTTCCGGATCAGGTTCCGGACATTTTCACTCAGGAGCTTAACCGTTAAAGCAGGATCATTTCCATGAATGAAATATTGGTTATCAAAGTCCGCATCACCAACCATGATTTCCGCCCTGCCCAAAATCTTCATGATTTTATCAATGGCATCCTCCACCCCGATTATTAATTCATAATTGTGCAGAGACACAAAACCAATCTGAAATTTGAGCGGTTGGGTGTCCGATTCAGTCAGCATAATCTCACAATTCCGATACGGAATGGCAATTCGCAATGTCGACAGAACGTTCCCCTGAGTATGGCTGATTGAAAATACTCCTCCGGTAAGGGAACTGATTTCCTTGAAAAGATCCGTTTTAGCTGTGATATCGAGGTATCCGCTTGTTCTGGTCACATAGCTTTGCTTCAATATCTCAGCTATTCGGTTGGGCATGGCACAATTTTTATCAGTTGTTTAAAGATAGGCATTTTATGGCAGTTTTGGGGCTAAACATTTTCGTACCTTTAGAAGGATTAAAACATAAAGAAAGGAAAATCCAAAGATGAATAATTTGTTCAGAGGTTTGATTTCAGGATACGGTGCGTATAAATTAGGCGGCGGATGTTTGGGAACAATAGTTGTATTTATAATTATTTGGGTATTGCTCGGCAAGTGCAGTTAACCGGCAATCGATCCGAAAAGTTCCGATGAAAATTCCCGGACACAATTTTCGTTTTACAAAACTTTTCATAAACTTTGGGAGAGGATAAGTACTCAATGGTTCAAAATGATACATTAATTGTTTAACAAAAACACTATTATCATGGCTCATCCACAATTTCAAGTTAAAACAGGCAAAGACGGCCAGTTTTATTTTAATCTTACCGCAAAAAATGGACAGGTTATTCTGGCCAGCGAAGGGTACAAGTCAAAGGATAGCTGCGAAAACGGGATCACAAGTGTAAAAAAGAACTCCCAGGACGACAATCGGTTTGAACGTAAAACGGCAAAAGATGGCCAGCTCTTTTTCAGTCTGAAGTCAACCAACGGTCAGGAGATTGGTAAAAGCGAAATGTACAAATCGAAAGAATCCCTGGAAAACGGAATCAAATCCGTGATGGCCAATGCTCCTATGGCGGGTACTGAATATATATAGTATAACCCTTTGATTGGCAACTAGTTGCGACCAGTCTTGGTGATGATTTAATTAACTTTATTGCGAAAATGAATCAGGGTGAAGGAATATCCTTCACCCTGATTCATTCAAACAGATCTGATAATATCAGACTATTTGTTCTTTAGCAGGTCTCTGATCTCTTCCAACAAAGATTCCTCCCTGGTCGGACCTGCCGGCGGTGCGGGAGCTTCGACTTTTTTCTTCTCCATTTTCTGATATGCCCTGATGATCATAAAAATACAGAATGCAATAATCAGGAAATCGACAATGTTCTGAATAAACATTCCGTAGTTCAGGGTAACATTTGAGGCCTCATCAGCTCCCTGCTTTAGTACGATTTTAAGTGCCTTAAAATCTACATTACCAAGAAGTAAGCCGATTGGGGGCATCAGGATATCATTGACGAGCGAAGAGATAATTTTCCCGAATGCTCCTCCGATGATTACTGCTGTTGCCAGGTCAAGGACATTGCCTTTCATGGCAAAATTCTTAAAATCTCCCATTAGTCCCATAGTGTGAAGTTTAAGATTAGTATGATACCAAGATAAGAAATATTTCGGACGCAATCTTGCGCAATAATTTCAAATTCATTCGTAGGTTCGAATCCGAAGTTTGGTTAAAAATAAATCAGCATATTAACCTGATTTGCTCTTAGCTTAATTTCTCCTAATATTGTTGCATGTAATCTCAATAGCCAAGACTATGAAAACCAAGATGACTTTTTTATTCATTTTCATGACCGTTGTATTTTTTACTATTTGCACCGCACCTCAGGTAAGAGCCCAAGTTACGGAAGGTGAAAAACACCTGAAGAATTTAAGTCTCGATGACACAACTGGCTGGAAAACAGAGAATAATCTCACACTGGCCTTCTCACAGGTGTCGCTGACAAATTGGGCGGCTGGCGGACAAAATTCCATGTCGGTCAATGGCCGTTTCAATGGTTTTTACAATTACAGGAAACAGCGGATGGCCTGGGACAATCAGTTAGACCTGGGGTATGGACTCTTGAAACAGGGGAAAACCATCTGGCAAAAAACGGATGACCGTTTTGAATTAATGTCAAAACTGGGTTATCGTTTGAAAGAGCATTTAAACGGAGCTATCCTGGCAGATTTCAAATCGCAGTTTGCACCGGGCTACAGCAAACCGGAAGGTGGCTCACTGATATCCGACATGTTTTCACCGGCTTATCTACTTGGGGCCGCAGGGTTGGATTGGAAAAAGGGCGACAATTTTACACTTTTTGCTTCGCCGGTTACACTAAAAATGACCATCGTTCTAAATGACAGCCTGTCGGAAGCCGGTTCATTCGGGGTTGAGCCGGGCAAGATGTTTCGCGCTGAACTTGGGGGATACATACGAATGATGTGGAAACACGAATTGATGAAAAACGTTGGTCTGCAAACCAAACTCGACCTATTCTCGAATTATCTGAAAGACCCGCAATTCGTGGATGTCAACTGGGAAGTACTGCTCATGATGAAGATCAATAAATATCTCTCTGTCAACATCAATACCCTCTTAATTTACGACCATGATATAATGATCGGAAAAGATTCCAATGATGACGGCACACCGGACGATTTCAAACCCCGTATTCAGTTTAAGGAGCTGTTTGGATTGGGTTTGGCATACACGATCAAAAAGTAAGTTTTCTTAAAGAAAGATCGGCCCGGCATAACAAGTGCAGGTGATTGGCCAGGGTTTTGGCTATCTGCTTAAGCGGGTAAGGGAATTGTAAAATAAAAAACAGAACCCTTACCTTCTTCGCTTTCCACCCGGATTGTTCCGCCTTGCCGTTCAACAAATTCCTTGCACAGCACCAGGCCCAAGCCGGTACTGGGTTCGCCGGCGGTTCCTTTCCGCTTTATTTGTAAATCAACCTTAAATAAATTATCGGCCATTATTTTACTCATTCCGATTCCGGTATCCTGAACGGAAATTTCAGCGAAACCATCAGGTCCCTTTTTAGCCGAAATGGTTACTGTCCCCCCGGCTGCAGTATACTTAACCGCATTGGTTACGAGGTTGCGAATTACAGATTGAAGCATGTGATTATCGGCAAAAACCGTTAATCCTCCTGATTTGTCCATAACTATCGTAATCCCCTTGTTTTCGGCAGTTTCCTGAATGCGTTCTATGCTTTCCTTTATAATACCTTCTAAATAAATTGTTTCCGGATTGAAAGGCATGGCATCTTTTTGGATTTGCGACCATTGCAGCAGATTTTCCAGCAGCCGGTAAAGGTTTGTGGCTGAACTGCTCATGCTGGCTGCCATCTTTTGCAATTCTCCAATGGTGAGGTGGGGCAAATCGTCAACCATAATCTGGGTTAAACCCAGGAAAGCATTGAACGGACTGCGTAAATCGTGGGAAATAATGGAAAAGAATTTGTCTTTAGTAGCATTAAGATTCTGAAGTTCTTCGTTCTGAATCTTAATCTGCTGCTCCTTTTCTATTCTCTGGCTGATATTCCTAGCCAGACCGGTAGCGCCAATAACCTCATTTTCATCATTTAAGATCGGATTAAAATAGCTTTCATAATAATCCAGGTGGATATCTCCATAAATCCGGATATTTGAATGAGTTTCCCCGGCAAACGAACGGTTATAATTCTCCTTTGCCACTATTCTATCCTCCTCTGATGTTATACAATCCAGAATATTCATCCCTATTGCAACATCCTTTTGGTAGGCATACTTCATTGCCTCCTGATGGGCCTTATTGAAATACAAATACTTATACTCCTTATCAATCGAAAATAGTATTGTATCTTTCTGGCTCTCCAGACTTGCTTTTAACAGCAATCTTGATTCCTTAAGTGATTCTTCCGTTTGTTGCCGTGAAGTGATATCTGTGATAAAACCTTCCAGATGATCAGGCAGGCCATCAGTATTAAACAATGCCTGTCCGCGTTCCCATACATACTTAACCGCTCCGGATTTTGTTATAATGCGGTATTCCAGATTAAAGGGAATTTTTAACGCAATACACTCATTAATAGTGCTCCAAACCCTATCCTGATCTGCCGGGTGGATAATATCGTTAAATGAAACAGCCTTTTTTTCTAAAAGCTCATCAGGCAAATATCCAGTCAGGTCAACAGAACCATTACTAACAAATTTCATGGTCCAATCATGGTCTAATAGGCAGGAATATACAATCCCCGGAATATTATTCATCAGAATCGACAACTCCATTTTGCTCTTGACCAGGTCGGCTTGAATTAAGTTACGCTCAGTGATATCAATTAAAGTACCCTCAATTACCTCACCCTTAAGAATAAGACTGAAAAGAAAAACCCTCTCATGACCGTTTTTTGTCAGCACACTGGCTTCAAAACCATTGACTAGCCCATCTCTTTTCAGCATGACGAGAAATTCTTTACGCTGCTCCGGGAATTTATACCGAATCCAGGCACCCTGCTGTATTAACTCCTCTCTGGAATCAAATTCCAGCATTCTCACGATGGCATCATTCACATAGTATATTTCGCCACCTGTACCGGATCTTAAAAACCCGACCAGTGAATTATCCACGAGGGCATTTCCGGACAGGGCTTTTTCGCACGACTCCTTCAATGAATTATTTTCCTCACGAAGTCCATGGAGCTGCATCATGAGCTCCTCTAAGGATGATCCGGGTTCAGTCATCGTACTTACCTTTTAATCTGCGTAATTCAGATACAAGATAAGGAAGAAATTGAGATTATTGTTTCGGCTGAGCCGGCAACTTGCCGGTTTTGACGAGAAAAACACAGTGAATTCTGATTTGTACTCCAGGCAGGCATTTTACAGCCCTTCCTGGTTCAATCAGAACAACAAAAAAATGATTTGGTGATAATATATTTATTTCTTATCTTTTGAGGATTAATATCTTAACCCGAGATACCTAAATAAATCAGTCATGAAAAAACTAACCAGAATCCTTCCTGTCCTGTTTGCTGCCGGTTTGGTATTAACCACCTGCACCAAAGATGAAAACATTGTTTCGAACGATGTTCAGGACCAGATTAATTACGAACTCGGCGCATTGCTCCTGCCTGTAGAAGAATATGCCGCTATCCCGGTGGCACCCACGCCTGAAATTGACTTTCGGTTGAAGGTTTTGACCCTGCTGAATGTTCCTCCCGTGGGCAATCAGGGCGGCGAAGGTTCCTGTGTTGCCTGGGGAACCACCTATGCCGGCCGATCAATCGATTGGGAGTTTGATCATGATGCCAGTTGGTCACAGAGTGTCAACATTTTCAGTCCTGAATATGTGTATAACCAGATAAAGGTGTCGACCTGTGCATCAGGGGCATATACCATATCAGGTCTGAATCTGCTGAAGAACGAGGGAGTTTGCACGTGGACATCAATGCCCTATACCGATGCCTCCTGCGACCTCCAGCCCAACCCCACTCAGGAAGCTGAGGCGGCAAACTACAAAATTGCCGGATATGCCACTGTTCCCATAACCAAGGATGCTATTCAGGCTCACCTGCTAAGCGGAAAACCGGTTATTGTTGCCGGTCCTGTCGACAGGGCGTTTATGAAACTGTTATCGGGTGCGGTACTCACCAAACGCAAAGGAAGCCTGGGCGGACATTGCTATTGCGTTGTGGGATATGACGATGCAAAGAGTGCGTTCAAGTTCATCAACAGCTGGGGTCCCAACTGGGCTTCTGCCGGCTTTGGATGGATTCATTACAACTACCTCACCCAATGGTGGCAGGAAGCATACGTCATAAATTAATGGCCTGAATTCAATATTTTGATAAACATTAACAGGTTAGCGGTTAATCCGGTAATTGCGGTTTTCTATTGGCTTCTGGTTACCCTGGTTGCCTTTTCATCCTGTACAGCAACCCATGAAAACGGTAATCAAAAACCGTTGGTCATTCAGGAACAGGGCAGTTTTGCCGTCGGGGGCACAGTCATTGAAAATCCGGGAACTTTCGACCCTAACCATCCCACGACCGAAGGACAAACGCTTCATGGCGACCATGCTTATGTGTTTTATCAGATTCCCGTAAAAGTCCGCAAATTACCGCTCGTATTCTGGCACGGCGCTGGGCAGTTCTCCAAAACCTGGGAAACCACCCCTGACGGCAGGGAGGGCTTCCAAAGCATTTTTCTGAGAAGGGGGTTCGGAGTTTACCTGATCGACCAGCCACGGCGCGGAGATGCAGGTCGCAGTACCGTTGCCGCCACCATTACTCCAACCCCGGATGAACAGGCCTGGTTTGATACCTTTCGTATTGGTATCTGGCCTGATTATTTTCCCGGCGTGCAGTTTGATAAAAATCCGGAAACACTGAACCAGTATTTTCGCCAGATGACGCCCAACACGGGTGCTTTTGATGTGGAAGTAATTACCGATGCCGTTTCGGAACTCTTTAATAAAATCGGTGAGGGCATATTGGTTACCCATTCCCAGAGCGGCGGTCCGGGATGGATTACCGCCATCAAAAACCCGAATATCCGGGCAATCATATCTTATGAGCCAGGAAGCAATTTTGTATTTCCGCAGGGGGAAGTGCCGGTACCAATTGCCAGTTCGGCAGGCGCCCTCGAGGCGGTTGGCATACCCCCGGAAGACTTCATTAGGCTGACAAGAATTCCGATAATCCTCTATTATGGCGACAATATTCCGGCGACTCCAATTAAAAGCCCGGGACAGGACTTCTGGCGGGCGCGATTAGAAATGGCAAAATTATGGCGAGATGCGGTCAATCAGCGTGGTGGCGACGTAACGATACTTCACTTGCCCGAAAAAGGCATTTACGGCAATACCCATTTCCCGTTTTCCGATTTGAATAATGTGACCATTGCAGATCTCATGTCGCAATTTCTGAAAGAGAAGGGATTGGATTAAGGTTAGATTTATTGAATAATTATTCATCAAAAAATTTAGATAGATTAGATCATTCATTTACGAAAAAGAACCGGGTGATCAGAGCCAAGCAACAGCAATGGATTCAGGGTGCCGCACGTTTCCTTAAGTGCTGGCTTTTCCTGTTTTTCTGTCTGAATCCACTGTTCCTCTTTTCACAGGATTATCTGATCCGTCAATTTACCATCCACGATGGATTGCCCGGTATGACCATAAAATGTGTTTTCAAAGACTCCCGCAACTTTTTATGGATAGGAACGGATGCCGGGCTATGCAGATATGACGGAAAATCTTTCAAAATATTCAAGCCATCGGAAGGAATATCCGCAACCAGGATTTGGTCGATTGCCGAAGATGAGCTGGGCAACCTGTGGTTTGGCAGTTTTGGCGATGGATTATTTAAATACGACGGAAGGCAATTCAAGAGATTTACTCAAAAAGACGGACTTGCAGATGATCGTGTTCGCGTGCTGCTCTATTCAAAACAATTCCATTGCCTGTTTGCCGGAACCCAGGCAGGATTCAGCACAGTCAAGGGAGATTCCATAATTTCGGCTCCGGCGGAACTGTTTAGCGCGGATAAAGGAAGTTGTGTTACGGGTTTGATTGAAGCGGAAAAGTTTATTTACATCACAACTTATGGTCCGAATAATCCTCTCCGCCATGACCCGGCCAGGAACAATTTTGTCAGTTTATACGACAATGGGAAACGCTATCCGGAATTCAGTTTTTCAGGATTTATCAGCTCCAGGGGAGATACCGTGTTATCCCAAACAACCAGGGGAGTTAAAATCTATAAAAAAAACGGAACAGTTGAGAATGACACCCTGGGGCAGGTATACAGTATCACGGAAGATAAAAGAGGAGATTTGTGGATGGCCGCCTGGTCCCGTCAAAACATGGAATTCAGCGGGGGTATCTACCGTTGGGACGGAAAAAATTTCAGAAATTTTAATGAATCCATTGGAATAAAGGAAAGAGGCGTCTGGAGCCTTTTCTATGACCGGGACCAGGATATTCTCTGGATCGCGACCGATACAGAAGGGCTGTTCCGGGTATCGTTTCCTTTTATACAGAACTATTCCACCTCCGATTTCAACCTGATACATCAGAATTTCTATGATCTTTTCCTGGATTCGGACCAAACCCTGTGGATTTCAGGCAATCGCGAATTAATCCGGATGAAGCCCGACGGAAGTTATTCGTTTATGGATAAATACCCTATGGTTCTTGCATATCGTGAGTTCTGGAACGACAGCCGGCAAAAGAGGATTCCTGCAATGGCTTCAACCATGTCACAGGCAAAAAACTCTGATGCCGGCCAGCTACCGGACTTTTTAAAAAGGGCAGAGTTTAATTTTTATAAGGTGATTGAGGATACTGACCGCTCCATTATCTACTCCAGCGAATTAGGACTCTTTCGTTATGAGTCAGGAAGCAAAAAGACAAGCTATCTGGGGCAGGATGGCGGGATCGTACAGCTTGCCCTGATGGGAGATACTTTAATCCATTGCATTGACGATAAGTCAGCTATAAATCCGAATATACATGCAAGTCGGTTCGATGCTGATAATTCTATCATTTTCAATCCGGCACTTTTCATTTTTTTTAATGCTGAAAAGGATCCAAAAGCAGTAACCCGTATTGTCAAACAAAACCAATTCACCTGGTATACTTCCAGTGACAGTGGATTATGGATGAGTCAGGGATTAAACCTGACCCATTTTAACAAGATTGATTCCACCATCAGCAATAATCTCAATGATATTTGCATAGATAATCAGGACCACCTGATTTTTGGATCCAACAGCGGAGAGATTTACATCGGAACCTATGCAGATAAAAAACTCAGAATTGATTACAAACTCAACAGTGATAAGGGATTGCATGGAAACACCATTTTCTGGCTCGTGGCTGATTTAAGTAATCATTTATGGGTTGGCACCAACGAAGGATTAAATTGCATCGATCTCAAAGAATTATATTCAACAGGCAATTGTTCCATTCGCTTTCTGGATGAGGAAAGCGGATATAAGGGTCAATCCTCAAAAAGGGCAGTAATGGATACTCTTGGCAACCTTTGGATTGCCGCCGGCGATCAGCTTATTCGGGTGAATACAAAAAGTATCCTGTCAGAAGAGATTCTTTCGGGAAGCGTTATTTTAAGCTCTGTACAGATTAATCAGGCCCCTGCCGACAGCGTGTTCGGAATTGACGGCGTAGCATTGAAACACTCGGAGAATGACCTCGCCTTTCAGTTCGACATGCTGAATTATCTGGATCCGGGAAAAGATGTGTTCCGGTATATGTTACACGGTTATGACGAGAACTGGCATAAATGGGGAACTGACAGGAAGGCTGTTTATACCAACCTCCCTCCCGGCCATTATGTATTCTGTGTGGAGTCATATAATATCCGGACGTTGGGGAAAGCTGCTCCTCTGGAGCAGGAATTTTCAATAAACCATGCCTGGTGGCAGCTCTGGTACGTGCAGGTCCTGTTTGTTGTGCTGTTTTTGTTCCTGTTGATCATGATTACCCTGAAATATATAGAAAGGCAAAAGAAGAAACAGCAAATGGAATCGGCGCTGGAAATGAAAATGCTTCATCTGCAATACCATAACATAGCCAACCAGTTTAACCCTCACCTCACTTTCAACCTGTTCAATACAGTGGCCGGCTTTCTGCATTCCAACCAAAAGGACGAAGCGCTCAGGCTGACCAACCGGTATGCAGAGCTCCTCCGGCGCAATTTGTTTAATAGCCGCAGCTTTAAGATCACTTTCGGGGATGAACTGACAGCCGTCAGGGACCTGCTGGAGGTTGAAGCCATCTGTGCCGAAGGGTCGTTTGCCTATAACATTCAGACTTCACCCGACCATGCTGAAACCCAGCTTCCGCGTTCGCTGGTATTCTTGTTCGTTGAGAATGCCATCAAGCATGGGGCCCGGGCCCAGTCCGACAGCCCGCTGGTTATGATCAAATCCCGCACCGAGGGTTCAACCCTGATTATCGAGGTCATGGACAATGGTCCCGGCCTGCAAAGGCAGGAGGAATCCAAATCCAGCGGAACACACAACGGATTCAGAATCGCTGATGAAGTGATTGAATTGTACTATAGTCACTCAAAGCAACGAATCAGTTATGAATTCCTGCCGGCTGCAGACAGTTCTCCGAAAACCTTCACGGTGGTGAAGATCCGGGTTCCGATGGTGGATCTTTAGATGCAGGCAATCCTGTTAGTATCTACTGTTTAATTGGAATCGAAAAGGTAAACCGGCTCCCTTTTCCTATTTCACTTTCCACCCAAATGGTTCCCCCGTGTTTTTCAATAAATTCCTTGCAAAGCAGTAAGCCCAGTCCCGAGCCTCTTTCCTTCTCAGTACCATGAGTGGTAAAACTGGTTTCAATTTTCAGGAGGTTTTCAAGAGTTTCTTTATTCATCATCTTATCATTTACCCCCAACCAGCTCTGAAAACAGCTTATTGATTGTCATTTCGAGATCGTCACATACGCCCGGATGGGGCCTCGAAGTTTGAATGGATGCACTTCGCACAGCCGTGAGCCAGCGAAAGCGCTCAGCTTCATCCATGCAGGCAATGGGGCCACCATCCTGTTCACCTGCAGCAATTTTGCGGAAAGCCTCGAGATTCTTCCTGATCTCCTCCATGTCAGCATCGGGCATAAGTTTAAGTATCTTATCTTCATGAAGATAATACTGCATGCGCAGGAATTTATCCTTTTTACAGAATAAGATCACGCCGGCATTCACGAACTCTTCCCGCTCAACAACAGGAACAACCCGTACTACGGCATATTCATATAAGTGCTTCTGCTGCATCCTGCGCTTCTTTAATAAACTGTTTCGAATAATTCAGCCGCTGACTTAAGAAAGTGTAATATACGGCTCTTAATTGGTCCGGAGTATCAATCTGAGATTCCCAATTAAGCCATTCATCCGGTATCAGGTCCACGATTTCGCGGATCTTGTTTTCCGTGATCAATTCTCTGCAAATCCGGTCAGCCTCCTCCATTTCTGTAGCCTGCGGCAGTAAAACATGATCCTTGATATACGGAAAAGGGCCGGTGGCTTTCGTCTCCCAGCCATCCCAGTTGTAATGAAAAAAGAGACAGGATCCATGGTCAATCAGCCACAATTCCCTGAACCAGATGAGCATATTGGTATTTCGGAACGACCGGTCGACATTGGTAATAAAACTATCCAGCCATACAATTTTCGAGGCCAGCAGCGGGTCAAGTTTATTCACAACCGGATCATAGGTAAACGCACCTGATAAAAAATGCAACCCCAGGTTTAATCCCTTGCTGGCTTTCAAAAGATCCTGAATCTCCTCATCCCCCTCGGTACGGCCAAAGCACTCATCGAGACCGGCAAAAACCAGTTCGGGTACCTTTAAGCCCAGAGCCCGGGCCATCTCACCTCCGATCATTTCGGCGATAAGTGTTTTTACCCCATGCCCCCCGCCTCTGAACTTTACCACATACTTGAAACCATCATCGGCTTCTGCCAATGCAGGCAAGGAGCCGCCTTCCCGGAGGGGCTGCATATAACGGGTTACGGTAACTGTTCGGATAGTACTCATTATGCAAGTAAAAGTACTATTATCTCTATTTAAAACTGTTGCCGTGATTTTTTCCTATTTCCGGAAATGCTTTTGTATTAATCGCTGCAGAATGGCAATATCGATGGGCTTGGTTGTATAATCATTGCAACCAGCGTTTAATGACTTTTCTCTATCTCCCTTCAGTGCATAGGCGGTTTGCGCAATGATGATCACCTCTTTGTTAAACTCCCGGATTTGCCTGGTAGCTTCATAACCATCCATATCAGGCATTTGTATATCCATCAAAACCAGATCGATGGCGGGATTCTTACGGCAAACATCAACAGCTTCAGTACCTGTTGTGGCATGTAAAGCGTTGAGCATGATTCTTCTGAGCGCAATGGTAATGAGCAAATCCGATGTTTCGTCATCCTCGGCAATTAAAATTTTCAGGTCGGGAATTTGCATTTGTTCATCTTTCCCCGCAATGACGGCATTAATGGGATTTTCTTCTGCCGGTTCAACATTGCCGGGAATGGTGAAATAGAATACCGACCCGGATCCTTCTGCACTTTCCACCCATATTTTGCCGCCAAGAATTTCCGCGTAAGCTTTTGAAATGGATAATCCCAATCCTGCTCCTTCATAATTCCGGGTAGGCAATTCACTGCCTTGAATGAATCTTTCAAAAATGGATGATTTCTTATTCTCCGGAATCCCCATTCCAGTATCTTTCACAGAAAATTCCAGAGAACTACCTTTTTTAACACATCCTAATTCAATAGAGCCGTGATCAGTAAACTTTATGGCATTTTTAGTCAGATTGGTTAGAATGGCATACACTTTTTCCCGGTCTGTATTTACAATAGCCTCATTTACAGATAGCTTGTTTCTAAGAAAAATCCGCAGTCCTTTTTGTTCAACCTCCGGCCTGAAGAAATTATAAATAAATTCAAGTTGTTCGTTAATATTAGTTTCTGCAACAGATACCGTCATTTGTCCTGATTCTACTTTAGAAATGCTAATAATATCGTTGATGATATTGAGCATTCTGATGCCACTTTTTTCAATGATGCAGATGTATTTTTTCTGGTCTTCGCCGGTAAGATCAGGCTCTTTCAGCAGTTCAGCAAAACCCAGAATACCATTCATCGGGGTCCTGATTTCATGGCTCATGTTGGCAAGAAAAGCGGATTTCAACCGGTCGCTTTCCTCGGCATGTTCTTTGGCTTTTACCAACTCCTGTTCTGCCAGTTTGCGGGCAGTGACATCCTGGCAACTTCCCATTGCCCGAATCGGTTTTTCTGTATCGTCGCTTATAATCTGCCAGTATTCTTCAACAAACTTTATTTTACCCTGAGGGGTCAAAATCCGGTGCTCGATTGTGTTGATTGAATGATTGTTGAACGATAGAGCAAATGCATCCTCAACTTTCGACCGATCCTCCGGATGAACGAATCTTAAAAATACCTGATGAGTTAACTGAAATGCGGGCGGGTCAATTTCAAAAATACGGTAGGTTTCCTTTGACCATTTTATACTGTAATCAGTCAGGTCGGTTGACCAACTGCCAACTTTTGCAACTAATTGTGTTTCTGCCAACTGTGCTTCACTTTCCCGAAGTGCATCTACCGCCAACTGGCGCTTGGTGATATCGCGCCCGATACCCAGCACGCCAATCAGCGTTCCCATGGAATCACACATAGGAGTTTTAATGGTTTCCAGCATAGCGCGATAGCCATCATTTGCGAAAGTGATCCATTCTTCATTGCTGGTTGGCTTCCCGGCTGCCATTGCCTTCTTATCATTGGCACGAAAGGAATCGGCAAGTTTCCGGTCAATGAAGTCGTAATCGGTTTTTCCGACGATTTCGGCTTCACTGGCACCAAAAAAATGCTCAAACATTTTATTGCAGGAGAGATATACCCCGTCAATATCTTTCAGCCAGATAAGATCCGGGATGGTCTGCAAAAGGGTGTAAAGGCGGGCTTCATTAATGCGCAGTGAATCCTCCGCCCGTTTGCGATCCTGGAGGTCACTATCGTATGAAATCTTTAAAGACTTGTATTCTTGCTGTAATCGTTGCAACTCATTAACAAGTTCATCTTTGGTTTTATGCAGTCCTGACATCTTTTGCTTAGCCATTTTTCTCACTATCGACCATGAATTCAAAACCACCAAACTATAAGGTTTAACGCAGGTTCGTGTTACAATATTTTTAAAATGAATTGCACAATTCACACATTATCAAGGGTGTGAAATAATCCTGACTCAATCCTGTGATAAGTGGTCCGGATCTTCGCTATCTCCGGAAGTTCGATAAAAAGTTCGATCCCCACCCTCCCTGAGATCCAAAACTGTTGGTCCGCTCATATAGATCCCGGTTCCAACCGGTATTGTAACGGTTGTCACGGGCATCAGAATAAGTCAGGGTATATTCAGTACCTACTAAATTGGGGTTTGCGAAAACAAAACGAACATTGCTCTGATTTTCAATATGAAAATACTGCCAGATGATATATGGAACCGCGTTGGGCTCATGTTTGCTATCCTCAACCTGATCCGGAGTGCCATATTTGAGCCAGGTGTACCCCATATCGGTTTCATATCCATGCTTGACCTTAGTTTTATAGCTTTCTTCGATCGCCAGAACCTGTGCTTTATAATTGTTCCATTCTGCTTCAGGATATTCATCATTACGTGTTTTCCAGAAACCGAACAGGAACTTCTGCATCAGCCTGATATCATTCGTTTTCACCACTTTAACCACGTATTGGTTTTCTGTCATGGTGCCGATAGGATTCAGACTTTCCAGGTAAAATCTCAATGAATCCGGTGATAAGATTTTTTCAGCAAATGTTGAGGTGATATCAATCGCCTTAATATCTGATACATCCAGTTTGAGGCCAGGATTACTGCGTTGAAAGCCGATCTTATGCTTTGCCAGAATGGCATTATTCCGGTCGATGGCTTCCACCACAAAATTAAAGTTACCGTTCGATAGGTCGGTAATTGGAATTGTTACCAGAAGCGGATTGACGGCTGCAGTTTTTTGCCTCTGAAATTTAGCGAAATCATCAATAACTACCTGATCTTTTGATGATTCAATATAATATCTGAATAAAAAATCCTGATTTTCACCGATCTTTTTATCCAGATTATACAGCTCCGTATAAAAGCTCATGGAATTCACCGCTGACGGGAAGTAATCATCAACGTACGGGACCAGATCAAATCCGCTTTTCGATAAGATGTTTTCCCTTTCGGTGGCCTTGAAAGACTCAACAAGCTGAATATCACTGAATTTCAGATTTGTTTGGTCGAATTCCATGGGTACGCTGCAAGTCCTCCCAATCGCGGTTTCCTGACTGTTGTTATCTGCAATTGACAGGTCAAGCTGATAAACCCCATACGGAAGTGAAATCCTTTGCTGATCGATAAAGTCGGGCAGGCCTTTTAGGGTATCTGCCAATTCAGCACTGAGGAGGTTATATTTCCTGAAGTCCACTATTTTATCATCGATTTTAAATATGAGGGTGACTTGAAGTGAAGCCTGGTAGGTACCTCCGGGGGTGCTTACATAACGAGCGGATGGGCCAAAAACCTTCAGATAGGTTTCCACATAGGGGCCTTCGGCCTGACTATGGAACGAGGCATTGCAAAACAATGCCTGAAGGCCTTGTCCCTGAACCGGGGTGCCCAACATCACCGGGAGAAGTGCCCAAAGGAGTATTAAGGTTTTCATGGCTTCTGATCTTATAGCAGTAATCCATTTAATACCTAAAGATACGAATTACCGGCAAAATTAAGTGCATATGAATCAGCCCTTCTACCAAATACCGGGAATCAGTCTGTATGGTGTTTTAAGGGTATATCCTTCATAACCGTTCAATTCCATGATGAGGGTTTTATCCTCCAGAAAGGTTCGGATTACGGTCAGGACTATCGAAATAAATGAGGGGATTAAACTCCAGAGGGAACCCAGTATTAACGGAATTCCTATCGCAGTGCTAATCATGCCCAGATAGGCCGGGTGGCGTACGAATTTATAAACACCGGTTTCGCAAACCACATGTCCCCTGTCTGACTGAATCCTCATAACACTCGAGAAGAATTTATTTTCTTTTTGAGCAAAAAAGAATAAAAACTCACCTGTAAGTAAAAGGACCACACCGGAAAAATTAATAATCCAGGGTAAATCCGGCGACCAGTGATAACGCCCCGAATCCATTCCGGCAATGATATAGGTAGTGATAAGGGTCAGGGCTGAAAAGCCTAATATCATTTTATCATAGGATTTTGTTCCGGCCCCTGTTTTCGACCGTTCTTGAGCAAGTTCCTGATTATTGGCCAGCGCAAAGGAATTTATTCCTAAACAGAAAATATTAACTGCCGCGTATAGCCAGCCTTGCCAGTAACTGATTCGTCCGGCGCTGATAAAAAGTATGACCAGGAAGATCAGGGTGCCGGCCAGACTCTTCACAAAAAGTTGAAAAGATTTCATGACGGATAAGAATTTCCATTCTGCAAAGATAGATGAGAAATGTATCTGCTGTCCTGAATATTATACTTTTTCGGGGATCTCAATAATGGCGGTCATGAGGAACTGCGGCACTCCTGCTTCATCCTTTTGCAGGTAGGAGGACAATTCCGTATTAACGATCCTGCCGGATTTATGGATGAACCGCTTTTGGAATTTCACCTCGGTGCTCTCTCCGACCAGCAAGGTATTGATCCATTTCTGGGTGATCAGGATGTCATCCGGATGGGTTATATCCATCCATTTTTTCGACTGGAGTTCCTCCTTTGAATAGCCAAGCATCCGGCACAAGGCTGCATTTACATTGATGACATTGTCGATCGTAGTCATTGAAATGCCGATCGGCAGATGTTCAAACAGGTTCCGGAAATTCCTCTCGCTTGCCCTTAATTCCGTTTCAGCCTGTTTGCGCCTGCTTATATCGATTGCCGCGAGCAGGCATCTGTCTTTCAATTCCGAAACGATCCCTTCAATAAGCAGATATCTTGAGGAACCGTTGGGCAGCTGAATTTTGACCTCACACGACTCTATTTCGGAATTTTCAAATACCCGGTCGAAAAACCCCTTAAATCCGGGCCTGCTGTCAATAGCAATAAAATCGATCAACAATTGACTGATCAGGTGTGAACGGTCCCTGGCAAGCATTTTCGCCCCATTGATGTTCAATTCGATGATTTTGCCTGACTGATCCAGACGAAAATATCCTGCCGGTGAAAAGTTATAAATTTCAACATAGAGGTCGGTATACAACCTGGCTACATTCTCAGCTTTCTCCCTGGCCAGACGAAGCTCAGCCTGGTGCAAATCCAAGGATTCACCCCCTTTTTTATCTAGTACTGCTTCAGTTCTGTCCTCTTTCCCCTTTTTCATAGAACGACCCCTCGTTTTTTCCCGGCAACAATGATATGATTATTAACGGTTTTAACAAAATTTCGAATATATTTCCCTTCTCTGGTTTCAGTGGAGACCATCTGATAAACAGCCCTTGCCTGGCAGTTCAATCTCTTGCCAAAATATATTTGGTGTTTATGGCTGAATTTCTTAATTTTTAGCCTGAAAGTTCCCTAAACTCCTGAAGCCATGTACCACAAGTATTCCCTTTTATTTGGAGCCATTCTGACTGTGACCCTATGCCTCATCTCCTTTCAAGTGAAAGATGAAACCAATAAAACCCGGGATAAGACCGCAAGTGAATCAAAAACAACATATCCTATGAAAATGGAAGTAAACATAAATCTGAAGAGTGAGGCAAGAATCAAGCCTCTCCCGATGAGTGAAATGCACCCCGAATGGATTAAAACACTTGAAAGACTGCCCGGGGCAGGTTTAAAGGGAAAGTATACACCTGTTAACGTGTTTGGAACGCTGATGTATAATCCCCGGACGTGCGGCCCGTTCCTTGACTATTGGGTTACCTCAAAACTGGAAATGGGATTATCTGTTCGTGAACAGGAACTGATTATTTTAAGAATGGGGGTTCATTACCATTGCAATTATGTTTGGAAGCACCATGTTCCGGTTGCTCAGGAATTCGGAGTCAGCGATGCGCAGCTGGAAGCAGTGAAAACAACACCGCTGCCAAATGTATTTACCCCACACGAATATGCTCTGCTGAAGTTGACAGATGAACTTGTTGAGTTTCGAACCATTCGCGAAGAGGCCTGGGTAAAATGGGGTACCGGACTGGAAAAACCGATTCTGCTCGATTTGATTTCAATCGTTTCTCAATATGTATTTTTTGCATTGCTCAATAATGCAATACAGGTAGAAATTGAAGAGCCCCTGAAAAATATACCCGGTTTGTAGGATAATTAACCCAACTACTGCCAATAATTAAACCTATGGACGTTTTTTGAGCATGCTGAGCCGATCATTAGCCTTTTTATATATCAATACCACATACATGTTATAGGGTGATCCGATGATCCGTGTGTAAAGATTAATGGCTTTGGCAGGATTTCCCATGCGGTCATATGCGAGTCCGGTATAATAGGTATTGGAAACTGAACCGGTAAGGGTTACCCGGGGTTCCATAATATCGATGGCTTTCTGATAATTTTTACGGCTGATTTCCAGGACACCCCGGAAAACACACATGAAATTTTCATCCTGCGGACTGTTCTGCCGCGCATCATAGATCTTTGAAGCCATATCCAATTCTATTTGGGCCTTATCCGGTTTGCCGTTTAAGGCCAGACCCATGCATTTCCACCCATGCACATACATTTCAGCACTTTGGATTTCTTCAGGTTTAAGTTTCAGAGTTGGTATAAGGTCCTGTGCTTTCTGCAGGTATTTCAAACCGCCTCCAGGATCCCCGGATTCTATCAGAAAGATTCCCTTGTAGGCTGTTGCGTTCAGTATCCATACGGGATTGTTAATTTCAGCAGCTTTTTTTGCCAGGGCATCGAGGTCGGCCAGGGCTTGTGGCATATTGCCCTCAACATAACTGACCAAAGACCGATTGAAGATCGCGCTGATTCTGTCGTCATCGTTGGCGGCTTTCTTGCCGAAATCATCAAATATTTTCCGGGCCTTTACATAATTCCCCTGTTTCATATACGTCCAGGCAGCTTTGTTGATTGAGTATATGAAATATGGCTCATTTTCCCAGGCCTTAAAATATTCTTCGGAAGCCTCGTCGTATTTGCCTGTTTTAGTAAGGTAATCGCCATAGGAGTCGTGTGCGTTCCCAGTCCGGGGCATCAGTTCGAGATAACGGCGGAATAATTTTCCGGACTGATCAAGCTTCCCATCCTCCATATAGGTGTAAGCAACAAAATTGATTGCTGCACCGTACCCGGGATCCAGTTCCATGGCCTTTTCAGCTAATTGTATGGCTTTCGGCCTGTCGGTAGCCAGAAACATATTCGCCGCAAAGAACAGTACTGACGGGTCCTGGGGATACATGGCCAACAGGCTGTCCGCAAGAATACACGCCCGTTTCCGGTCAGCCCTGAGGTTAGCGTCCTCAGCACGAATGGCCAGAGATTCCCCGGGTGTAACATATCTGGTCAATTTCATTGCCTTTTCCGAACTCTGGATGTTTCCAAGCCAGGAGTAAGCCAGTGCAAATTCAGGATCTATCTCCAGAGCCTGATTCAGCAGGTTTTTCCCGGGTGCCAGCTCTCCATTCTCGATATGGGTCCTGGCCCTCACGAAAAGTTCCCGGGCTTGGTCGGAGGAAGTGGTTACCGGCATTTTCCTGCCTGCCGGCTGGCAAACCCCGATCTGCCAGGTGAGGCAGACCAGGGTAAGGGTCGTGATAATCTTGTTCATGGTTGTAGATTGAGTTGAATAATAAGGATTTGACAAAAGCTGATCCTTATATAAAGTTATGGCAATCCGGGGAGTTACCTATTTCAATTTTTGATCAAAAGATTTCAATTTTTGATCAGAAGTTGCAAAATTTCGCAAATTTGGATTGCAGTTCCCGTGTCTTACTGTGTGGTTCCTAAAAGAACGACAACAAGTATTTCACTCTAATCTTAAAAGTAGATGCCGGTAAATTTTCCGAATTAATCAAATTGCCATTTTTATATATGGCCTTAACCGGCAGGGGTCCGGAAGGAATTACCGGATATGCCTAGGTATTGTTCATATTGTCCGAATTTCTAAATCAATCCCAGATTTTTGGCATAGGCAACCGCTTCGGTTGTATTCACAACCTTAATCTTTTCTAAAATCTACTGGCGGTGATTATTGACCGTATTCAGATTGACAATGCGGCGGTTAACTTTATTAAAGCGGGTTTTGGCGGGCAGCATATCTGAAAAGGTGAGGCTCAGCCAGTGATTGCCATGCTGATCGAGTTCCAGCGTTACCAGTTGTTGAATAAAATGGAAATACTTCTCTAAATCCATGGTAAATGATGATTATTCACTATTGCGGGTCAATCTGTGGAAGTTAATTTTGTTACAGTCAAATTACCGGTTTAAGCAATACTCTAAAGTACACAATTAAAGAAACCATGGCTGAGAATCATTTCAATCGCAGAAATTTCCTGATACTTGCAGGAGGAGTAATAGGCGCCGGGGCAATTGCCACCATTTCGATCGGAAAAACCAGGAATACTCAATATCTTCCTGCGATATTCCCTGAAACCAAATCAAATAATTCACCCATGAACAAGAAGATTCTGATAACCTATGCCAGCCGTACAGGATTCACAGGCGGAGTTGCAGAAGAGATTAAAAAAACGTTGGAAGAAAATGGCCTCCAGGCCGACCTTTGCCTGATGAAAAACGTACAGGATTTATCGGCATATCAGGCTGTTGTTGCCGGAAGCGCCATTCAGGACAGGCAATGGTTGCCTGAAGCCATGGAATTTCTGCAAACACATCAGAAAACCTTATCCGGAAAACCTTTCGCAACATTTTCAGTATGCATGACGCTGGCCATGCCCAACGGCGAAAAATATCGCCAGGGGATTGTGGAGTGGCTCAATCCAGTACGTTCATTGGTCAACCCGGCCAGTGAAGGTATTTTTGCAGGGGGATTGGATATTGATAAAATTCCCTCCCTCGGTGCCCGGATCAAATTCCGTATATCCGTGTTGATGGGCGTTTGGAAGGAGGGCGATCACCGTGATTGGAAGGCCATTCAGAAATGGTCGGCCGATTTGAAAAATATTCTGGCTTAGGAATTACTATTTTGGATTGGATTGCTAAATAATTACCAGTAATCTGGCCTTGTTATTCTAAATATTCCTCGAATCTTGCATCATTACCAGCAGACCTAACAACCTTTAAGGTCTGTTGTTTTTCATGCCGGACCATCGGGGGCTCCAAATGATGAAAACATCACCTTCTTACCACTGTATTTTGCCGGAGGCTTTGAATCAGCGTTGCAGAGGATGTTAAGACCGGTATGCGGGAGAAAAATTGATTTGGAATTCTTCACGGGTTTCCGTAACTTTTTGAATACAAAGCTACCATCAAAATAGAAACGTATAATCATCAGGAAGATATCTGTATCAGCTATCCGTTTTAATAACTTAAAGATTTCCAACATGTTACGATTAGCCACATTATTAGCCCTGATGTTGGCTGCCCTGATCACAAACGGACAAGACATCAACATCACCTTTTCAGCCACCAGTGCTGCTATCCGGATCGACAGCGTCACTGCTACCAACCTCGCAACTGATGAAAGCATCCTGCTGCCCGGCAATGAAACATTACTACTGACCCCTAAAACCGGCATCCCTATCATTATGGAAGATGCCTTGCATGGGATGATTTTCCCTAATCCCTTCTCCGGAACAACAAGATTTATTGCCGGAGTTACAGAATCCCAATCAGTATTTTTGAAGATAAGGAACCTGGTTGGACAGATTGTAGTTCAAATAGAAGCTTTAGCCCAGCCGGGAATGAATGAGTTTATTCTGTCTTTATCGGCAGAGGGAATTTATTGGGTCAGCCTGACCACCAAGCAGGGAACAACAGGTTTCAAGGTTATCTGCACAGGGTCATCCGGCTCAGCCAACAGCATCCGGTATGCCGGATTTCGCAGTGATAACGGATATAAGAGCCAACCTGCCAGTTACACGCTTGGCTATTCGGCCGGAGATACCATTCAATATCGTTGCAGGAGTGGGAATTTCACCGCCATTTTCACCGATTCTCCACTGGAATCAAAAAAATACACAGTGGAGTTCCCTCCCATTGCCAACTTTGTGGTCGACCCGGGGGAAGGTACTACTGAAACCAAATTTGCCATGGATGCTACAGGTTGCTCCGATGCCGAAACACTGGCCGATGACCTGGAAATCCGGTGGGACTTCGATGGCGACGGCAACTGGGAAACGGATTATGAAATTTCGAAATACTCTGGATTTCAATTTCAATGGGCCGGGTCATATTCCATTATCCTGGAGGTAAAAGATGCCAGCGGTCTCACCGATGCTGACTCGGTGGCGATCAGCATAGAAGCTTCCCCTCAAGGAACTTTTACGGATCCCCGCGATTTTAACAAATACCCATATAAATCCATCGGCACGCAAGTTTGGATGACCAGGGACATGGCCTGGCTGCCTGAGGTCAGTCCGCCTTCGGTTGAATCGGATACGGCAAGAATCTATTATGTATTTGGTTATGAGGGTGCCAGTGCTGCTCAGGCAAAGGCATCTCCAAACTACCTGGTTTACGGGGCTCTGTATAATGGAGTTTCGGCCAAAGATGCTTGTCCTGTCGGCTGGCATACGGCAAGCGATCTGGATTGGAAGGTTCTGGAAAAATATCTGGGGATGAGTGATGCTGACTTGAACGTTAGCACCGTATCGTTCAGAGAATCAGGCAGTGCTGGAGGTCAGCTCAAAGAATCCGGAACCGTGCATTGGTGGAATCCAAATGTCGGAGCAACCAATTCGAGTGGCTTTAACGCCTTACCGGGCGCATGCCGGCAACCACCGGCCAATCCGCAATGGGGAGACCTGGGTTATGCCGCCCTTTACTGGACATCCACCGAAGGGAGTGAAGGCCACACCTGGCAACGGTGCCTGGTTCATGAAAATGCCGGTGTTTTACGATTTAACGAAGCTAATACCTGGGGCATGTCCGTCCGCTGCATCAGGGATGCGGCCAACACCCCTCCAACAGCCAATTTTTTCATAAACCCGACGCAAGGAACCACCGAAAACACATTCGTCCTGAACGCGTCCGGCTGTACTGATGCCGAAACGATTACCCTCGATCTGGAGGTCCGCTGGGACTTCGATGGCGATGGAACCTGGGATACGGATTTCAGCAAGTCAAAAGTCATCAATCACCAATACTCATTGGCCAAGGCCTACTCAGCCCGGATGGAAGTCAAAGATTCAGGCGAACTGACCGATGAGCAAATCCAGACGGTAAGCGTCGTTTACCCCACCTTTACCGACCTGCGGGATGGGAATATCTATCCTTACAAAACCATTGGAAACCAGGTCTGGATGGTCAGAAACCTGGCCTGGCTGCCGGAGGTGAGCCCGCCTGCTGAAGGATCCAATACAACCAAATTCTATTATGTCACTGGCTATAACGGAACAAACGTTACGGAGGCAAAACAGTCGGCCGCCTACCCTGTTTATGGTGTACTTTATAGTGGTCTGGCCGCCCGCGATGCTTGTCCTGATGGTTGGCATACAGCCACCGATGAGGAGTGGATTGAACTGGAAATGCTTCTTGGGATGTCCGACGTTGAGGCGCACAACAGCGGAGACAGGAATTCCGGCGCAGTGGGAATTAAGCTGAGGGAGGAAGGCAGAAGTCATTGGGGATCGAACCCACTGGTTGCCAACAATCCTGTTGGGTTCACAGCACTCCCCGGAGGCACCCGTGATCTGCTTAGTAGCAGTTTCTATGGCGTCGGCATTATGGCTCATTTCTGGACCGGAACATCTGCAGGAGACATGGGGAACTATTATCGGTGGATCGCTGGCAGTGGTGTTAGCAGGTATAATGATGGAAATGGATTCGGCATGGCGGTACGTTGCATCAGGGACTGATGGCCCTTCTTGTTTGACCCGGGTTTAATGTTCCGACTCAGATTATTATTATATTAGTGATCAACAATAAATAAAGGAGGTTGGAACAATGGACAGTTGCCGAAAAGAGGTGGACAATCCGAGAGATAGCAAAATGGACAAATTGGCAGCTTCAGGATTTATCAATAATGAAGCCCTTTTTCAGCAGATCATTGCCAACATTCCCCAGGCAATTTTTTGGAAAGACAAACAAGGCGCTTACCTGGGATGCAATTTAACCTTTGCCAGGAAAGCCGGATTGGAAAACCCTGCACAAGTATTCGGGAAGACCGATTACGAATTGCCCTGGTCAAAGCAGGATGCCGATACTTACAGGAAAGATGACCGGGAGATTATTGAAACCGGTATACCGAAACTGCATATTATAGAGAAGCTTATCCAGGCTGACGGACAATATTATTGGGTTGATACTTCCAAGGTGCCACTGATCAATGAATCAGGTGAGATTTCCGCCGTCCTCGGGATTTTTGAGGATATCACTGCACAGGCAACTGCCATGCAGAAGTTGGTCCATTTCGAAATGACCCTGCAGAGTATTTTAGACAACCTTCAGGACTCCTATTTCCAGGCTGATCTCGCGGGTAGATTTTCCATTGCGAACCTAGCTGCGGCAGCCATGTATGGTTATAATTCGGTTGATGAGATGATCGGGTTGCCCGCTTCATGCCTGTACGCCAATGTCGCGGAACGGATGAGCCTGCTTGAGGAACTGCGCCGGCAAGGGAAAGTGAAGGATTGGACCGCACAGGGCCTGCGCAAGGACGGAACAACATTCTGGGTATCGATGAACGTTCAGTTCCTCAGGAATGAAAGGGGAGAGATTGTGGGCACGGAAGGTGTGGTGCGTGACATCTCAGAACGCAAAAGAATGATGGAGGAATTAACAAGTTACAAGGACAATCTGGAGCTGCTGGTTGCCGCACGAACGGATGCATTGGAACAAGAAATAGCACTCCGTTCAAAGGCTGAGGAAGCACTTACGGAAAGCGAAAGAAAATACAGGGATATTGTGGATTATTCAACCAGTATCATACTGGAGTGGGATACACGTGGCACGGTTGTTTTCCTGAATAAATACGGGTTGGATTTTTTTGGCTTTAATCGTGAAGAAATCATCAATCACAATGTAATAGGCACAATCGTTGAACCAGTCGATTCTGACGGATTCGATCTGGATGGCAAAATGAAGGTGGTACAGGTGCATCCGGAGCGCTTTTATAGCAGCGAAAACGAGAACATCAAAAAGAACGGGGAAAAGGTTTGGATTGCCTGGACTAACAAAGGTATTTATGATGAGGACGGACAGCTGGTCAAAACCTTGAGCATCGGTATCGACAGAACCCATCAGCACGAAATGGAGAAGGCGTTGTTAAACCAGCGCAACCTGCTGGAGGAAATGGTTGAAAAGAGAACCAAAGAACTCGTGATCGCAAAGGAAAAGGCTGAAGAGAGCGATAGGCTGAAATCAGCATTTCTCGCCAATATGAGCCATGAGATCCGTACACCCATGAACGGAATCCTTGGCTTTTCGGAACTGCTAAAAGAACCTGATCTAAGCGGTGATGAGCAACTGCAGTATATTGAAATGATAGAAAAGGCCGGGGCCCGGATGCTCAATATTATCAATAACCTGATCAGTATATCGAAGGTGGAATCCGGCCAGATGGAAATTTCCATTTCAGCGGTAAATATCAATGAGCAGGTCGATTACGTTTGCAACTTCTTCAAACCCGAGGCTGAAAGAAAAAAAATCCGCCTCATTTGTCAAAACAGGCTGCCGCAAGCACAAGCTACCCTCAATACCGACAAGGAAAAGGTTTATGCAATACTAACCAATCTGGTTAATAATGCCATAAAATTTACCGCCGAGGGGTCAATTGAATTTGGATATGTGCTGACAAAGTTGGATAACCCGCCATCTCTGCAATTTTTCGTTAAGGATACGGGTATAGGGATACCGGCAGACAGACTGGATGCCATATTTCATCGGTTTGTTCAGGCCGATATTTACGACAAACAGGCACTGCAGGGAGCAGGGCTGGGATTGTCAATATCAAAAGCGTATGTGGAAATGCTGGGGGGAAAGATTTGGGTGAAAAGTGTACCGGGCAATGGCTCAACTTTCTATTTTACCCTTCCCTATAATTTTTAGGTCTATATCTTTCAATGGAACTATAATCCAGAGGTTAAAGACGGACCATCAGGGAAGCTAAGAAGTTTACATCTCTACCGGCAGACCTGCCAACCCGCCCGTTCTGCAGTCTTTCATGCCAGCCCGGCGGGGTTTCTGGATGAAGAAAACATCACTTTCCTACCATCTGCTTAGCGCAAAATACCAGGATAGACAAACTACTTCACAACGATTCTCCACAGGCCTCACGCCAATTTATGGCCCAACCACCCGAGCACGATCCACGGGGCTATTCCATCCAATAGGTAGGCCCAGATATCTGGTGCCTTGAACCAGATGAAATAGGCATACGGAATAAACATGAAGCCGATCGCTCCAATCCCGAGTCCCAGCAAAATACGCTTCAGCAGCGTCGGATCCTTCTGCTGGCGCACCAGCCCGAAAAATATCAGGGAAACCAAAACCATCATGATGAAGCTTCGGATCATGTTCATGGCCATGCCGGCATCATTTCTTTCATGATAGTTCAACACCGCCCAGGGTTTATTTTCATAATTTTTCATTGCGGCATCGTATTCAGGCCTGGCAAGTTTAGGGTCGGGCTGCCCGAGAACATACATTCCCTCTTTCAGGCCGGATTCCTGAATGGACTGCAAAATTCCGTCCTGAACCGGGGTGTATTCCTGAGCATTCTTGTGGAAATTGGGCATTGCCCAGGAAACGAACTGCCAGGCAAACAAAATAAGTCCGCCCAGCAAGGAAAACAGAATAGCTTTTTTCATACTATTAAGCATTTAGGTCAATCACTGCTATTTAATACAACAGGTAGAGCATAAAGTTAAAAAAACTCGAAAAAAACGTTTAACCCACATTTGTTTCTGTTGGCTTTTCATATTGAAAACAGGTGGCCAGAACAAAAATCCATGCAGAACCAATGATAATCCCGGTTAGTCTTTTATACAGCGCACTGACAATCCAAGGTGGCCGATCATAGGACCACCGACTACCTGGTCGTGAAGGGAGCTCATATACTGCACATAGCCATATTTATCCTCTGGCCTTAAGGTGGAAGTCCAAAAGAATCCCCACTTACCTATGTCATCGAAGCCCGGATCAAAGGTACGTTGACCTCCGGGAAGTGCAGTAAAGCAGCTACTGTTGGTGGCTCCCATATTCGGACTGGCCCAGTGGCCGGTTCCGGCTTCTTTCAGATCGCCGCCGGCAAATTGACCATAAAATACCTTCAAGGTTCCCCACTCCGCATCGCTGGGTAAATGCCAGCCCGGCGGACAGGAAATCGCTGCTGCATTCCAATTGTATAATACCCCGTAAGTGGCGTAGTTTGCCGTCGCTTTGGCGGCGGCCAGGTTTTTACCCGTGTATCCGTATACATAATAGCGTGGATTCGTATCACCCCACCACTGTACGGAATCTACTTTGGGTAAAAAGGCCAGGTTTTCGGTCATCCAGATCTGGGTGCCGATAGTCGTATACGTATAGGTCCGTCCTTCGTATTTAAATGTGCTGTCGACACACGTTCCGGAAGGGGTAAACCAATCCTGATCACCGTAAGCTGTTCCTCCACTGTTGGTGGCAAAAGCCCTGACATAGTATTCATCCCCCGTCGTCAGTCCCTCTATCTTGCTTGTAAAAACCCCCAGACCGCTGCCATCATCAGTATGGCTGTCAGTGATAGTGGGATTTTCTGAGGTACTCCAGCATACCCCTCGATTTGTTACCGGCTCGCCGCCGTCGGATTTAACATCTCCTCCGCAGGTGGCACCGGTACGGGTAATATTTGTTATGGGATCAGTTTCAACAACAAGTTTTCCCGTTATTATCTGTTTAAATGGTTCCGATTTTACATAAATAC
This sequence comes from uncultured Bacteroidota bacterium, assembly GCA_942493265.1. Classification (GTDB taxonomy): domain Bacteria; phylum Bacteroidota; class Bacteroidia; order Bacteroidales; family UBA12481; genus UBA12481. Next base: position 1,998,225 of record OW818688.1, on the reverse strand, counting down.
TCCCAAATTCAATCTGACCATAAATGCCAAAATCTTTCCAGTTAACATTCTTAAAATCTCTGAGGTTGATGGTTTTTTTAAAGTCTCCGTTTACACAAGCAACCACTGTAATTTTGTCAAGGCTTTTGGCATTATAAATGGTAACCTCACCTGAGTACTTAATTTGCGTATAATATTCAGAACTCGTTTCGTGAACCACTTTTCCGGTAATTGTTTTCAGCGTTTCATCGAATTTGGTTATTTCCACTTTTAAGTCAGGGATAAAAAGACGGATAACATTGGCCCCTGCCTCCAGAATTTGCGGAACCAATGCTTGTCCCTGCGACAGGGTACATTCTTTGTCGACATAAGGATAACCGCGGGTATTAATGATACCGTATCGATAGTCCTTACACATTTTTACTTCATTTCCCGAGATGTCCTTAGAATAGGTGTAGGTTTTTTCATCGTACTGAAAATCTTCGAGTTTGGGTGAGGGATATGTTTTTTCGGGATGAATGAGCGGGATGATTTTCTTACCTGAAATAGTTTGCGAGGTGAAAAAATTCTCGTTCGTGTATTTTGCCAGTTCTGTGGCGATATCATGAACTCTTTCAGCGTTTCTGAAAGAACTTCTCAAATCCGGATCAGTCTTCCCGTAATAAAACAAAGCTTTGACTTCAGAGAAACTCTCGAAGTATTCTTCATATGGATCGGGACTGCCGAATTGGAACCAGGTAAACGAGGCATGTGAATCATCGCGCACATGCGAAGGGCAGCCCATATCGGCTATCATATGCAGAGTTTCGCCTAATGAGCGGTAAGCGAAGGCCAGATTTTCACTTCTGATGGACTCGGTGGTGGAGGTCAGTGCGAGTTCCATGGCCATTAAACCATTATCCCAGTTATAGGCATGATCGATATGAGTGAGAGCCCATTCGATATGGTCGATCTGCGGATTGACGAATTCAATTTTGTCGAGATGATTGTGCAGGTAACGTTTGCCTGATGGTTCTGTGGGATCGTAAAAGTGCCTGAAACTTGCATGTATCTCTGGTTCATCGGCACTAAATCCGCCATGGATAATCCATCCCAAAGCATTTTTATCGGTTACCGCCTCTTCCATGTCGGTAAACCCTCTCTTGCTCACCTCTGTGCCGGTATAGCCGAATGTGCCATCAAGAACAAAAGTATAATTCTTAAACCTCTCTAAAGGTGAATAGGCTGTTGACACGAAATTCTGTTCAAATTTGTCGACAATGGCAGCGTTCAAACTGGGGTGCACCGCTCTGTTTCCATAACCCATGAATAACCAGAAGACCAATAAACATATTGCTCCCGTAACAAATGAGATAATTTTTTTCATCTTTGGTTAATATCGGATGATTTTCCAAACCCCTTCTTTTTCACAGCCCATCGTTAAAATAAAACTTTTGCCATTGATGGTATAGGCAAATTCGGCAAAGTTCTCGGTAGCGGCGGTTAATACCCTTGTTTTAAATGCGTTGCCGATAACGGGCAACTCTTTCTCCGTGTAAGGCAACTCATTATTCTCGTAAATTTCGAGCGATTCATCCAGCACCTGGCTGTTGATCGTGGCCTGATCGGCTGATAAAAGTGCAATCTCGATGGCTGTAGCGGCCTTATTGATGCCTTCGGTATCAATATTCACCAATAATTCATCCGGATTGATCGGATCGGTCAGGTTGATTTCTTCCTTGCTGCATTGGCTGATCATCAGAATCATGGTCATGAACAGTGTCCCCATCAGAAAGAATAAAATGGAGCTGAGGTTTTTTTTCATTTTCATTCTATGTGAATTTTAGTGGGTTAGGAATTCTACTAAGTATAAAGTTATGGTATTCTGATAAGAAACCTGCCATTATTCTTTTTTCGATATAATGCCAATAATGGCACGCCTCAGAAAAAAGTACCCGCTGGGCCTTATAGAATTCAATGGCCTGAAAATTTCAGCTAAATGGCAAAATGCAAAAGCAATTTGGCAGTCTCAATAAAACATATTAACTTTTAATGATTGAATTTCACCCCCCTATGAGAATTAACTATCCAATTTCCAGCTTGATTTTATTGTGCTCCCTACTATTGGCGGGCTGCAATAAATCAGAAGATGATGTAGAAAACCGACTGCTGAATTGGCAGGCCCCCCAGCATCCCTACCTTGCGGCAAATGGCGCCAGCAATGTCCACAATGATGCCTACATGACTGATACCTATCAAAGAAAAGGTCCGGCCATGGATAGCCTCAATCGAACCACCTCCGTAACCCTGAATCGTGTGTGTATAACCATTGCATTCGACCGGCAGGGAAGGATGATGACACTCGGAACAGGCGGCGACGGCAAAAGGGCGATTTACCTGCTAAAAGCCATAACTCTTGAAATCCTGGACAAATATGAATTGCCGGCAGCAGCCGATCTTGGGGTTTCGGGCGCGGGATATTTTTACCTCGATAACAACGACCAGATGGTTGTTCCAACCACTAACAAGCACATTTATAAGTTTGTGGTTGTGGAAAACAAATTTAAACTCCAAACTGATTACGATCTGACTACTTTGGAAGATCCATGCCACCTTACATCGGTTATGCCGGATTGGAATGGAAATCTTTGGTTTGTTACAACCGAAGGCGTGGCCGGCATCGTCAAAGAAGGAGGTTCAACCCAGATGATTCAGCTGACACATCAGGAAGGAGGAACCGAAATCAGGGAAGCCATCGATAATTCATTTGCCGTGGATGAAACTGGTGGGATATTTGTTGTAACCGATTATGCTTTATACCGACTTGAAGTTGATGAAAATAAACAACCGAAGATAATCTGGAGGGAAGAGTATGACCGCGGAACCCGGAAAAAACCAGGCCAGTTTGCGCAAGGTTCAGGTACTACCCCAACCCTGATCAGTGATGATTTTCTTGCCATAACCGATAATGCTGAGCCCCGCATGAATGTATTGGTTTATAAAAGAAAACAGGTTGCGGAAGGGGAACGACTGGTGTGCAAAGTACCCGTTTTCGGAGAGAATGCATCTGCAACAGAGAATTCCCTGATCGCCTGGCACAATTCAATTATCGTGGAAAATAATTACGGGTACACAAAGGTTCTTGATTTTGTTGGAAAACTATCAGAACCAGGGATGACCCGGATTGACTTTTATCCCGATGGCAAACATGAAGTGGTTTGGGAGTCTGATGTTATTGTCCCCTCCCTCATATCGAAGTACTCCTCGGGAAGTAACATGATCTATACCTACACAAAGCAGACTGATGGCTGGTATCTGACCTTACTGGACATGAACACCGGCGCAGTAAAATTCCAGACTAAGAGTGGTGGCGATGAATTTTGGTTCAACAATCATTATTCGGGAATTGCAATTGGCCCCGACGGATCGGCTTATGTTCCCTGTGCCGGAGGCATCATCCGTTTTTCAGAAATTTAGATCCATGAAAAAAGCAGTATTTATCCTGATCCTGGCGCTTAATGCGGGTTCGGTTCCGGCTCAATCCCAAACCACCAGCCAACTGACCAAACAGCAACAATTGGCCATTGAATCCACCATTCAGGAAGAGATGATGGTTTCCGGAACCCCGGGTGCCTCCGTGGCTATTATCAACAACAACAAAATAGTTTATGAAAAATGGTTCGGAAAAGCGAATACACAAACCGAAACATCCTTGAATGATGCGACTATTTTTCAGATAGGCTCTGTGACCAAAATATTCACCTCCCTTGCCCTGCTGACTGAATTAAAGCATGCGGGTATCAGCGTACACTCCCCAATAGGGGAATTGGTCAGGGATCTTTCCCCAGGTCTGGCTAAGCTAACTTACCATCAATTACTTTCTCACACCAGCGGCATGATTGATTACTGGCCGGCACCAAATGAGTGCAGCCTGGATCCATACACATTCTTTAAAGATAAGGGCGACAGCATCCTCTTTGCCCGGCCGGGAGAAGTATTCTCCTATTGCAACATTGCCTATTCGCTGGCAGGACTGGCCCTGGAAAAACTGACAAACAAGCCATACCCGGAAGCAATCAATGATATAATACTGAAACCTTTAAAACTGAATAATACAACATTCGATTTCCTTACCGTCGCGTGCAAATCCTTTTCAGCAGGACATGTTCTGGACAGGAGTAATGGATCCGTTATGACCTATATTCTGAATGTAAGTTGTCCCCTGATCCAGGCTGCCGGAGGGTTATACTCCAATACTCCTGACCTTGAACGGTTTGCCATTACCCTGATGAACCAGGGAGAAATAGATGGTCAGCAGATTTTTGAGAAATCGGTCATTGAGATGTTATCCGGAAAGTATTCCGCGCGCTTTACCTCATCAGATTCACCATTTAGTTTCCTGAGCTTTCCCAACAATGCCTATGGCTATGGCATTTTCACCTTTGATTACGGCAATCTAAAATTCACGGGTAACATAGGAATAGCCTCACAGATGACCTACTTTATGTACGTTCCGGAGAAAAAATTTGCCCTCATCATACTGAGTAATCTCCAGATGGATATGCTGGTCAGTTCTTTTAAAAAAATCCTTGATGTGGTTTTGGGTGAAACTGAAAAGCCGGCTGCCAGGATTGAATTTGATCAGAAAGAAAGTAAGGCAATCACCGGGTCATACCTGTTTCATGCTTTCGATTACAGGAATGAATTCAGTGCTGATATCGCAGAAAAGAACGGCCGTTTGTTCATCAATCTGCCCGGTGAAGGAGAAACGGAACTGTTTCGGACAGGGGTAATGGAATATACTTTTATCAGTCAGGCCTCCAGACTCCCCGGTGAAATTCTTTTTGAAAAAGATAAATCGGGTGTAATAAATTACATGAGGTATTCATGGGCATCATGGCAGAAAATCAGATAGGACAGCTCTTTCTAAATATGGCATAGGCGAAACAAATTCAAATTCCTTTGATACATCAAAAAACAGGTTTAATAAATTTAAGTGCTCTCTTCCAATAATCAATAGAATTCTGTCATCAGCATTATGGGGTATTCTTTGAATATTCCGGAAAATTCTTAGATTACGGTTAAACCATCTGCCTGTCTCAAAATCAACTCCTGTAAAATCTCCGGGTTGCTCTTCGTACTTAAATGGATTCAGCAGATAAACGGATAACCTCTCTTTAATCTGATTGGGTTCATTTAGGTCATTCAGTTCACCAATTATACTTGAAATTTTTTTGGAATCACCTGAAGTTCTGTAGATAGAATCAGGGGATTGCAGGTAATATTCCTCCAATTTGGCAGACCGGATAGAGTCTTTAAATAGCCCTTCAATATTATCATAATGCCTGCCCCAGTCATTTACACAAAAAATTACCGGTATATTTAAATTCTTCCCGATTCTAAAACCCAATTGATAAATTTCATCTTTCCCTAATTCAAATATATTATTCTTATACAAAGAATACAGAGAGTCAATTTTGAGTTGTTTATCCGGCGTTGCTTCTATTGCGATGATGGTAGGTTTATAATCACCAATGGCTTTGGAAATAGCAATGATTTCAGATTGATAAGGTTCCTCAAGTACTGATATTTTATCTTTGTTTTCAGTTTTAACGGCATCCAGATTGTGAAAGGCAAAATGAAAAACTCCAAGTGTCATTATTTTTGTTTTGGGCGGGGTGTCATGGGTTTGTCCAAATAAACCACTACAAATAATAAATACTCCACTTAATAAAATAAATATTCTTTTCATATTTTTCCCTGTTGATTAAAAAAATGAGACGATTAACTTTAAGTTATGTTACAAGTTGATCAGGCGGATTGGCAAGAATCATGACTGAAGCTTCCCCAGAATTTTTTCGCAATGTTTGATATGTATATATATATTTATATATTTGTATCCAACTAATTCACTTGGATTACTTGGATAATGAAAATCAATACCAATGTTCGTTATGGATTGAGGGCACTTATTGAGATTGGAGGAAACTCCGGTGCAGTGCTACAAAAGCAAATTGCTGAGAGGCAGGAAATACCGCTCAACTACCTCGACTCGATCATTTGCGACTTGAAAAATGCAGGCCTGATCATCAATCATGGAGGAAAAGGCAGTGGCTACATTCTGGCCAGAAAAGCGGAAGACATAACCGTGTATCAAATCTACCGTGCATTCAGCCCCGACTTACAACTGGTCAATTGTTCATGCGAAACAAACGAATGCAAGAGGTCGGCATTTTGCCCCTCAAAAGACTTTTGGTTTGAATTGAATACACAGATTAAAGATATCATGGGGAAACGTACTCTCATGGAACTTGTTGCTAATCTTTAACTTAACTCTTTTACACGATGAATATAAATTTAATTTTCTTATTTATGAAAACCAAGACTTGGATTTTTACATTAGCATTAGCTGGAGTGATTACAATGACAGGTTGTAATAAAGTGGATCCGAACCAGGAAGTCTATGACAATGCCAGCATCGCTAAAGGCGGTATTCTTTACGACAATTTCTTCAGCACTGAGGCCGGGTATGACCAGAACAGCCCAAACCTGGCCAAATTTAAGGCATCAGCCGATTTTTTCCGCTGCAAACAGTGTCATGCCTGGGATGGTTTGGGAAATGCAGGGTCTTACATTAACCGGGCACCTAAAACATCAAGGCCAAATATTGCATCAGCCAATCTTTATCAGGTTGCTCAAACAAAATCGTTTACCGAGCTCTTCGATGCCATGAAGAAGTTGGATGTAAGGCGCGATATTGCCTACGACCTGACCACCTATAACCCGACTACCAATGCCGCTGAAGGCGACAAAATGCCGAATCTTACCCAGATCCTGTCGGATGCCCAGATTTGGGACATCGTTAAGTTCCTGAAGGAAGGCATGTTTGATGTTTCCCAGCTATACGACGCAACCTATACTGGAGCTTATCCCACCGGAACGGTCGCCTTTGCAAATATTGGCAAAGATGGAAATGAATCAGCCGGGAAAGCATACTTTTCCGCAAATTGTGCAGCCTGCCATGGGGCGGACGGCACTGCCATGAAAATGGAGAACTTATCGTTGGGCAAGTTCGTTCGTTCAAAGCCGAATGAAGTCCAACATAAAGTCAAATACGGGCAACTGGGATCGTCAATGCTTGGAATGACTACGATAACGTTAAGTCAAATGAAGGATTTATATAAAGCCTGCGCCAATTCGGCTGCGTTCCCGGACTGACAATAATTCAACCATTTAACGATTCTCCTAACAGCAGCTTCCACAGAGCTGCTGTTCTTTTATGGGTCAGACCGATTCTCAACCCTGAAACTGCATGTAACATTAAAGTGCCCAATCAGGGGAATTTAGTTCCCATTTGAATGATTGGCAACAACCAGTCCCTGGTTATTTCCCACCCCCCCTTATGGAGTATCGCAGCCCGAAATAACCATGACGGGGCAAGCCCGGATAATAATACCGGGGTTCGGATGATCCTGCCGCCCGGGCATTGATCACCAGCATGGAAGCATAATGTGTATCGGACAAGTTATTGATCCCGATGTAACAGGTCAGATAACCGGTTTTTTTAATATCGAGATCAAACGACCATTTCAGGTTGGCGAGCCAATAGCCCGGGTATAGTTCCGAATTATTATCTGCCAGAAACTGTTTGCCGGTGTAACCTGTATCCAGCGCAACTTTCATTTTTACCACCGGTTTCCAGGTCAATTGAAGAACCATCGTTTGATCAGGTATTCCGGGAAGAAGGTTCCCGTTGTAGGTTATCCCGTCGTCTGAAAATTCGATGAACCGGTTGATGGAACGGGAGTAGCTGACCCCTGCAACCAGGTTTCCGGGGAATGCCGGACGGTTGAAGATCCTCGATTCCATCCGGATTTCCAAACCCTGGTGAAGGGTTCTGCCGGCATTGATTCCTGTGAAAATATCTTCCGTTATCCTTTTGGTGGTGAGCAGGTCTTTGAGTTCGATCCGGTAAAAAGCCAGATCGGTAGAAAGGATTCCACCGAAGAGGTTTAACCTGGTTCCCAGTTCGGATTGGAAACCCTGTTCAGGCCGGATGCCCGGATTCACTTCCCCGGCAGGCAACAGCGTCTCCTCCGGCGAGGGATGAGAAAAACCGTGACCCGTTGAAAAATAGAGACTGAATGGCTCCGCAGGTGCCCAATTGATACCGAGCCTCGGCGAAAAAATCAGGGGAAATCTGCGAATTCCCGACTGGTCGCCATTTGGGACATACTGATCGCGGAGACGGTAGTTTACCCGGTTCAATGCTCCGGCTACCGACATGTTCACCGTCGGGAACGGCCGATAGTAAACCATTCCAAAAAAGCTGGAGTGGAACCGGCTTTCGTTGTTATGATTTATCAAAACCTGATCGATGTCGAGTTTCCACTCATATTGTTCAAAGATCAGTTCGGTCCCCAGTATCCAGTCTGTTTTCCCTGCCCGGAATGACAACCGGTTCCGGAGCCCGCCGCCGGCCGACCGGTCATCCAGGTTGTTGAAGGGACGTTTTTCATAAGCATCGTTCCACCGGCTGAAGAGTGTGAAGCGATTCACCAGACGATCCGACAGCTTGTTTGTCAGACTGATGCCGGTGACTGCCTTTTTATACTTTTCATACCCACCGGCAGCTGCCCAGTTGGGAGCTGCAGCACCCGGAGAGTTTTCGAAAAGGGTGCGACCCAATGAACTGGGAATCTGGCTATAAACATCGATCAGCAGTACCGTTGCCCGGATTGACCAGTGAGGCTGTTCAACCAGGGCGGTGGCCAGCATGGAGGTGCGCCGGTTAATATTGTTCTCACGATACCCGCTTGAATTCAGGTGGCTCAAACTGCCGTGGAGGTATGAATGGCCGGGGGTGACTGAACCGGCCAAACCGGTTTTTGTGGTATTGAAGCCGCCATATTGCAGGCCGGCAACCAGGCCATTATCGGGATGCAAAGGTGTTTGCAAATTGATATTTCCACCCAATCCGGAACCATACAAGGCAGAGGCCGGCCCCTTGATGACTTCGATGCGGTCAAGGCCGGTAAGATCAATTTCCTCGGGTGTTGAAACCCCGTCGGAGGAGGTAAGGGGAATGTCGTTCAGGTAGGTCCGGATGCGGTTGGTGTTGTAAGGGGTCCGGCTCCCCATTCCCCGGATGACAATCCGGCTGGTGGTTAAGGTACCACTCTGCATGAGGATGCCGGGGACGCTGTTCAGCGCATGCGCCAGACTGGTGCCGTCGCTGGTCTGGAGATCTTCGCGCGATAGGACTGTGAAGCTGCCCGGGATGGTCCGCAGGGATCCGCCCGGCTGGAAAGCATTCACCTCAATGGTTTCCAGCAGATGAACGGAATCAGTTTTTTTGTCATATTTCTGAATTTTCAGCGTATCCTGCGACGATGCAATCCACGAAACCCGGATCAGAAAAAACAGCAGAATTGAAAATCGGAGCATCACAAATTTTAGCCTTTATCCCACCGGCACCAACCTGAGTATTTTCCCCGGGGTTTCAATGGCAACGTAAACAATCCCATCCGGGCTCATAACCACATTGCGTACCCGGCCAATGCCTTCCAGAAGTTTTTCATGATGGATCACCGAATTATCGTGGATCACCACCCTTTCCAGATATTCAAACCGCAGCGATCCGACCAGCAGGTTGTTCTTCCAGCCCGGATAGCGGTCACCGGTAACAAAGGTCATTCCGCACGGGGCAATGGAAGGCGTCCAGTAATGGACCGGCTGTTCAAGCCCGGCCTTTTCAGTATCTTTGGTCAAGATGGTCCCGTCGTAATTGATGCCATAAGAGATTACCGGCCATCCGTAGTTCAGTCCGGGTTTGATCAGGTTGATTTCATCGCCTCCTCTCGGACCGTGCTCAGTTTCCCAGATTTCTCCCGTGAGCGGATTAATACAGGTTCCCTGGGGATTCCGGTGGCCAAAACTGTAAATGGAAGGCATAGCACCGGCAACATGAACAAAGGGATTATCGGCAGGAATGGTTCCATCATCATTGATCCGGTGGATTTTCCCGTTGTGTGTGTCGAGTTTCTGAGGAAAATCGAAATGCTGCCCCCGGTCGCCCACGCCGAAGAACAGATGTCCCTTCCCGTCAAAGGCCAGCTTGCACCCGAAATGATGCCCGCGGTCAGTAGCCGGAGATGCCTTGAAAATAACCTGCTGGTCGACGAGCCGGTTGTTCTTTAGCCGGGCCCGCATGATGGCTGTATTCCCGATCTTCTTCGGGCTGCCGGGATCCGGTGCGGAATACGAAAAATAGATCCAGCCGTTCCGGTCATAATCGGGATGAAGACAGATATCCATTAATCCTCCCTGCCCGGTTGCCATGAGCGGCGGCAGGCCTTCAATGGGTGCCGACAGCTGGCCTCCGGAGTAACGGTACAGTTTACCGGCGCGTTCCGTGATGAGCAAATCGCCCCCGGGCAGAAAGGCCAGTCCCCAGGGCACATCGAGACCTGATACAACGGTATCCACCACGAATCGCTGAACTTCGGATTCAATCACGCCACCGGGTGTTACAGCCGGTTTGAGCCTGCTTTTATCCGCCGGGATTCCTTTTTTTACATAGCCTGCAAGATCCTCAATTTCAGTATCTGTAAAGGTTTTACGGAATGAAGGCATTCCGCTTGCTTCAATTCCGTCCCTGATGCTTCGCACTGCTGACTGGTTGCCTTTTTCATCCATCCATTTTTTGGCGGCAAATTTCTCCAGTTTTTCGCCGTGGCATCCGGCGCAATATTTCTGGTAATTGACCGCTGCGTTTTCAGGATTCACTGCCGGTTTTGCATCATCATAACCTTGAAATGAAAACAACCCGGCCAGCACCATTCCTGCAGCAAGCAGCAGCATCATTGGAAAATATCCCCGTTTTTTCATTGGTCTCAAATTTAATCAGATACAAAATACGAATTTCTATACGAAAACCAGCTGAACACCAAGACTATCTGACCTTTTCCTCCTCCTGCCCCGTGCGCTTATTTGTCAGCAAACGCAGAACAAACCAGCCAATTGCAGAAATGAGCAGAACCACAAACCCCATGATCACGGTAATCATACTGATGCGAAATCCCGCCCAGATAAGGGAGGGATGAATTTCTCCCGCCCTGACGACAGCTCCTGCTGCCTGAAACATTCCTATGATTTGTCCGAAAATACCCCAGGATAGGCTTAACATTCCAAGAAAAAGAATAGAATCTAAAACCATTTTCGAAACCGCTTTTTGCTGAATTACCCGGATTCCGCTGATCAAAATAAGTAACAAGGATACAAATCCGATAACCAGAATCGGAACAGTATACCATACGCCGCCTTGAATAATGAATTCCATAATAAGAAGTTTATTTGATTAATACTTCAGCAATGGTAGCCGGAAATTCACCACCGGAAAAATAGTATCGATGAAACAACCCGTTTTATCGTTCAGCCGTCCTGCCGACAAAATGAGGCATTCCACCGATAATTCCATGGTCGCTAAGGGATTTCATTGTACTTTTCGAAGTAATGAAAAATAATGGACCACGGATTATTCAGCACATCCTGTTTTGGGTGCTGGCATGGGTATTCCTTTCCTGGCTTTTTACCCGCCTGACAAAAGAGTATTCATATACCTTTCTGTTTACCAGCCTGCTCCTTTTAATAGCCATCATCTCAACCTATTTATTCAATTATTACCTGATTCCTAAATTTCTTCTCGGTAAAAAGTACCTGATTTTCACCCTACTATCTCTATTCGTTGTTTTGATGTCACTATGGATGGAACTGCTGGGAATTCTCGGTATCTTCCTGTTTCTCGTCACTCGCTCTCAATCTACCGGGACAGGGCTCCCCTTTTTTATCGACCCGGTTTTCCTGATTGCAGGTTTATATTTTGTGATCCTGGCCGGGGTGATGATCAGGATGATCCGGCTATCGTTCACCATGCAGGCGGATAAACTGAAGCTGCAGAATATGACACTTGAGATTGAAAACAAGCTGAAGGCATCGGAAATCAACTCTCTGAAAGCTCAGTTTCATCCGCATTTCCTGTTTAATACGCTGAACAACCTGTACTGGATGACACTTAATAAATCGGAACAGGCTCCACAATTGGTTTTAAAGCTTTCTGACCTGCTCGACTATAGCCTCCACCAAAGCAATAAAGATCGTGTTTCTCTGGATCAGGAGATTGATTACCTGAGGAATTATCTGGAGATTTTGAAAATCCGGTTTGAAGAAACAGCGAACATTCAATTTTCAGTCAACGGGTCAACCCTGAACCGAAGTGTTGCGCCGCTCATCTTCATTGTTTTTGTAGAAAATGCATGCAAGCACGGACTTGCACAGATAACCACTGCTGGCTGGGTAAATATCAGTTTCAGAATAAAACCCGGAGAGATCCATTTCTCTGTCGCCAATAATTATCGGTCAGGGTCTGACACCATGGAATCCGACAAGGGTTTAGGGCTGGTCCAGGTGCAGTTGAGGCTGCAGCATGGCTACCCGGGCAAACATGAATTGATTTTCGGGAAATCGGATCATGAATTCAACGTAGAACTTACCCTGTATGATTAATAAAATAATTCAAAAGAATTGTTTGATTGTAGATGATGAACCGAATGCAATCCGGATCATCACGGAATACCTGAATTCGTTCGCGAATCTTAAGCTTGCCGGAACAGCCCGCAATGCCTTCGATGCGATATCGCTTCTAAGGGGTAATCACACCGACCTGATGTTCCTCGACATACAAATGCCGGAAGTAACCGGAATTCAACTACTTAGCAATCTAACCAATCCACCTGCAGTAATCATTACCACAGCACACCGGGACTATGCAGTGGATGCTTTCAATTTTCAGGTATTGGATTTTTTACTCAAACCGATCTCTTTTGAACGCTTCGCGATCGCAATCAACAGGTTTCAGGATGTACAAAAGAACCCAATTCCCTCAGCGGTGATTGACTCTGAAGAAAGCCCTGTATTAATGATCCGGTGCGATCGTAAAGAGATCCGGCTCCCGATGAGGGATATCCTTTACTTTCAGGCCATGGGGGATTATGTTAAGGTGTTCAGTAAATCAGGTGATAAACACCTGACGCTGGAGACTCTCAGCGGAATATTGAGCCGGCTGCCTGATACCGAATTTGTCAGGATTCACCGCGGTTTTGTGATAAACCGCCGACACATCCGGGCTATCGGAACCGATTCAGTTGAAATTGGAACGGAGACGTTGCCGCTGAGTCGCAATTACCGGACCATCAGATGGGCTTTGTAGACTTCATAGAGGGAAATCCTGACTGAAGCTGACCGAGGGTCAACAAACCCCTTTTCCACCGCTGACAAAATAGTACAAGAAGAAGATAAGAAAGAGGGTTTAAACCAACTCGACAGGCCTTACCTTTAAATGCTTACTAAAGTAAAGATGAGAATTCTTTAAAAATTGTTGATGAAAGGTGGTCTTTTTCAAAGTCCCCTTCTGAAGTATTCGATATACTAATTCCAATGGGAGTCGATAAGATTCATGAAATAGTGCCGATCGAAGAAGAGCGTTAATCAGTAATTTATGTAATGATCGGGGAACCATGTTCCCCGATTATTATAACTTTGTTATTATGAGAAGACTGGCAATACTGTTAATCATAATCATTTGCAGTTGTGAAAATGAGTTTTACCCTTTTATTCCGGATTCAAAACCGGTTCCAATTATTTTTGGTTTAATTGATACCAATGATTCCATTCACACAATTCGTCTTACAAAAACATTTTGCGGGTCGCAAGATGCTTACAAACTTAGCAAAGATACTGCGAACTTTTTGTACGATTCTGTTAAAATGATTATCGAGTGTCTTGACGTTAAACTAAATGTTATAGATTCATTGATTTTTCACAAGACATATTTTAATACTCAATCATCAGGAATTTTTAATTCGGGTAAAAGCTGGCATTATCTTTCAACTGATAAATTTCCCCAAAACAATACTTTTGTGAGGTTTAGGCTCAAAGCATGGATTTACGATAATGACATAACAATAATCTCAACCAATGTCTATAATTATTTGCCAGGTGACAGAGTTAAAGTATTCTCCCCTTCTGACAAATCAAAATACATATCAGTGTACAATCAAAACGTAACAATGATCGAGTTCACCGGATTCGAAAGATGTGGAGTAAAAATCCGTTTCAACTATTCTGAAATCAGCAAAGATAAAATAACAGTAAACAGTGTTGAAAAGTTTTGGTATAATACCACAGGATTGACTTCCCTTACTCCTGAAAAGTTATATATGTTTATTAAAAATTCAGTACCCAATAAATCGGATGTCGATTTTCGAATCTTTCATTGTTTGGACATTTTTTCATTTTCAGCACCTGATGGATTGCTTTTTTATAATAAACTGTTCGATGCGGATAAAAGCTTTTTTTCAAGTTTAAGTTTTTTTGAAACCCCCTACAATAACATTACGAATGGTTATGGCCTGTTTTATCGGTACTCAAAAGATTCGGTCACTGGTTTAAAGTTTGATCAAAAGACTTTGGATTCTCTTGCATACGGCTATTTTACTAAGGAGCTGAAGTTTGTTCCTTACCAATAGTTGAGTCATTATCTGCCCTATGCTAATAATATCTCAGCAGGTATTCTCAATTCAAGATGAAAAAGCCTGGCCAGTTCCAACGTGAGCGGCTTCTGCTTGTTTAATAAGATATTGCTCATATTCTTTATCTGACCCAATGATTTTTATAATCATGATTTCGGTTTTTTAAAATTTACATCTTTCAGATGCATCTGTCAAAAATATTACCTTTTTGTCGAACCAATCTGACAAAATGGATATACTTGATCGTTCACTCCCCACCAATCTTCAGCATCCGGGCTGAACTGGTGTTGGAACCAGAACTCACCGTAAGGATATATACCCCTGCCCGGAGATGGCTTCCGTTATAGATCCATGACGATTCGCCTGCCGCGACCACCATTGTCAGATCCTCCAGCCGCCGTCCGGTGAGATCGGTCACAATGATCCGAACAGGGCCTTCCCTTTCGGTAGTTAGGTTGATTTCCGCCTGTGTCTCGAAAGGATTGGGGTAAATCGCTTTAATAAGATTTCCACTGATATCCACCACCGGGACTCCTAACCCCGAATCGGTTTTGTTGCAAAGTATGGTACCGTAAACACCAACTGCCCAGATCCGGTCACCCGTTCCGCCGATGGCATATAATACATTGGTTGAAAAATCTTTGGTCCAGGTAGTGCCGCCATCCGTGGTTTTCAGTATAAAACCCTCGGCACCGGTTACATAACCTGTGGATTCATTAACAAAGTACACGCCGGTATACTCGGGCCTGAAGCTGGTATCTTCAAGGAATACCTGAGACCATTGGTTTCCTCCATCAATGGTTTTGTAAATAACATTATAGGGTCTTGTTGCGCTATCTTTGTAAACCCCAATTGCATAACCCGTTTCCATGTTCGGAAAACTCATGTTCCGGAAAACTGTCCGGACAGGCATTCCCGTGATCTGTGCCCAGGATTTTCCGGCATCCGGGGTTTTATAAAGCCCCGCGGTATACCCCATGGCAAACCCGGTACCATCGGACATGAAAAGCATTTTCTTGATTATCGGTTTGCCGGGCAGTGAATCTGTCGCCCAGGTCTCACCTCCATCGGTTGATTTCAGTACCACTGAATAGCTAAAGAAATGACCGTATTCCACCCCCGTGATGTATACCGTTTTTTCATCTGAGAAAGCACATCCGTATACAGCCCGCGGAAGCGAAACATTCACCTGGTGCCAGCTCCTGCATCCGTCGGTGGTTAGCCAGGTACCCCGCCACGAGAGCGCCAGACACCGGTCTTTATTCGCAAAGGAGGCATCATCAATATTGCCGGCATTGTGCTCCTCCATCTGCCAGTTCAATCCGGCATCGGTTGTCCGGTACAATACACTGTCGCCCAGGATAAAGCCCTTGTTTTGATCCACAAAACTGATAACAGTGAGAGAATTCCTGTTGCCCTGGCCGGTTGGCGTCCATTGCTGTCCGCCATCCCTGCTCAGCCATATATTCCCTCCGGGACCGTAAGTCAGGAGGCTGTCGGGGTTCAGTCCCAGAAATTGATTGCTGTTTCCATTGCGGGTTATCCGGTCCCAGGAATTACCTCCGTCGGTGGTCTTCACCAGTAGCCCATCGTAAGTAATGGCCCATCCGGTTTGTTCATCCTGAAAACGCACATCGGTAAAGCCATATTCGGGGAGCGTGTCGGTCGACCAGCTTTTCCCTCCATCCGTGGTTTTCCGGAGGTCATAGCTGGCGATGAATCCGGTAAGGGAATCCGTGAAACAAATGGCATCGGGCGTAAACGTCAGCGAATCCACCAGGTTCCAGGAGCTGCCCTGGTCTCGGGTGATCAGAAGTGTGCCGGAATAGGTACTGAAAGGGGTATAAAAACGCCCGGCCAAATAACCCACAGAGTCATCCGGAAAGGAGAGATCCAGCAGATCACCCTTAAAGCCGGTGGTGGCAGCCGCCCAATGCATTCCGCCATCGGTGGTTTTCAGGATCAGCCGGTCATTGCCAATGCAAAATCCGACTGTACGGCTGAGAAAACGGATCTTATTCAGATTTCCGTACTGGCCCGATTCAAGGGTATCGATCCGGGTAAAGCCAAAATCGGTTTTGATCAGCAGGCCGTTATTCCCGCATATAAAAACTGCGGTCGAATCGGGAGTTGCAACCGAATTGAGGTGAGTAAAGGAATTTGAAGCAACTGTTTTCCAGGCATTTCCACCGTTTGAGGTGGTCAGTATGGTGCCATTCAATCCAACCGCCACACCCTCGCTGGAATTCAGGAAGATCATGTCGGTCAGATTATTATTCGTTGGCAGGGGGTTGATGAGGTTCCATTGGGCGAACAGATGTCCTGCGATCAGAAAACTGAAAGTCAGTATAACAGTGATTCTCCGTACCATGTGTATTGATTTAAATATCACAAGAAATAAACCCATGGCGGGGGACGCCGATTGGGTCCGCCTAAAGTACGAAATGTTTAATAAAAATCCTGCCTTCCAGGGCAGAAACAGATCTCAATACACAATTGCTGCCATGAATTGCATGATTCACACTTTCTAAAAGGATGCGTAATGGTTAAACCCTTTGGAAATGTGTGAATTATGTAACATTATATCAAAAAAACACAACACAACCCGGGTAAAAAATGATCAACTTGCGATTTATAGTATTCGTAACCGAAGATGAAATTTAGAAAGAATAACCTCCTGAAAATTGCAACACTCACCGGTTTTTTGGTAATTATATTGTGCATCAGCCCCTATGGGTTGTCGCGAAAGGAGAAAATGGTCGTGGATTGGGATATACCCATGACCAGCGAGGCACCCATAAAACCAACTGACGTTGGCATTTCCCTCCGCGACAGCATAGTGAGCTTTGGGATGATATTCCTGGGAACACCTTATGTTGCAGGAGGCAGCAGCAAGCATGGGTTTGACTGCTCAGGGTTTGTTTTCTTTGTTTTCCGGCAATTTAACATTAAGGTTCCGCGAAGCTCTTCACAATACTCGAATTTTGGGAAAGAGATCCCGATCGACAGTGTCAAACGGGGAGATATCCTGGTATTCAAGAGCCCTACCAGAAATGCTATCGGACATTTGGGTATAGTTACCCATGCGAAAGGAATGGAAAGTGATTTTATCCATGCATCATCTGGCCGTGAAATGAGTGTGATTATTACCAGCCTGAAACACGAAAGGTACAAACGCAGGTTTGTAAAGGCAGTGGATGTTCTAAAATAATTTCTGAAAATTGGTGTGCCATTGGTGTACATTTGTGGATATTTGATTCATGGACATCTTACTGGTATACCCATCTGACGGACTTCGGCTTTTCCAGTCGATGGTTCCCCTTGGGATGCTGTCGGTAGGGACGGTAATGAAAGAGGCCGGATATGAGGTTAAGTTGATCGACCTGAACCACTACCGCGGAAATCTGAAAAAGGACCTCGCCGCCTGGCAGCCCCGTATTATCGGGATTGGCGGTACCACGCCCTCCCGCATAAAAAGCTATCGGATTGCCACTCTCGCGAAAAAGGTACTTCCCGGCGCCATCGTGGTGTATGCCGGAGTTCATGCCACCTTTACTGCCCCCGAGGTGCTGAAAAAAGTCCCGGCCATCGATTATATCATCATGGGTGAAGGCGAACTCTCCTTCCGGGAGTTATGCGATTCCCTGATCCGATCCGGATCCGATCCGGAAACGATCTCCGGACTAGCCTTCCGCCGGGGTGATGAGATCGTTCAGAACCCGTCAAAACGGATCAATGATCTCTCCGTTCTCCCGATCCCCGACCGCGGTCTGCTCGAAGGGGACTATCGCCTGGATATGGATTTTATCAAAGGCACCGCCGAGCCGATCATCACCTCCCGCGGCTGTCCGGCCATGTGCAATTTCTGCTCGGCCTCGCGGATGTTCCCGGGAGGGGTACGATACCGCCCGATGGAACAGGTTGGTAAAGAGATCGCTTACCTGCTGGAGCGCGCGCCATTCAATGGGTTGAAGGTTTTCGACAGCACCTTTACGGCCGGCCGCGACCATGTGCTGCGCTTCTGCGAAACCGTCAAGCCCTTCAATCTCAAGTGGGAATGCGAAATCCGGGCCGACACGGTCGACTATGAACTGCTCTCCACCATGAAAGATGCCGGCTGCTATTATGTCAACATGGGCCTTGAAAGTTCCGATGACGACCGCCTCAAAAAGATCGCCAAGGGCATCAGCACCGAACAGGCGCTCAGGGTGATGGCCGACTGCCGCGAGCTCGGAATCCTGGTAAAAGTTTTCTTCACGTTCGGTCATCCCGGACAAACCTTTGCCCAGTGCCAAGAGGACATCAGGTTTATAAAAAAACACCGGAGAAGCATTGATTTTTATGCGGTTACGCCCGGACTCAAGATTTATCCCGGCACCCGGCTGGAAAAAGAGGCTCGCGATTCCGGATTTCTTCCACCCAACTTCTCCTGGGTCACTTCCCGGCCCTCGCTCAAAAACCTTCTCCTGGCAGAACCTGCCAACACCTTTATCCTCTTCCAGAAACAGCTCGGAGTCCTCCGCCTGGTCCAGGTCGTCATCATCCTTCTCTTCTCGGGTCTCTATTCCTCAAAAGAATTTATGTGGCGAATGATCAAAGAAAACCTGCGAAATCTGTTCCATCCCAAAAGTGATTAATTTTGATCCATAATAATCGACAAAATGGAAAATACCCGAATTTTTAAAATGACCTTCGCGAGCGTTTATCCCTTATACATTCAAAAGGCTGAGAAAAAAGGACGCACTAAGGCTGAGGTCGATACCATCATTTACTGGCTAACCGGCTATGATGAGCAAACTCTGCACCAGCAAATCGAGTGCCAGGTAAACTTCGAAGATTTTTTCAGCCAGGCCCCGCAAATTAATCCGAACGTGTCAAAAATTACGGGCCTCATTTGCGGATACCGGGTGGAAGAGATCGAAAACAAACTCATGCAGCAGATCCGCTACCTGGACAAGTTGGTGGACGAATTGGCCAAAGGCAAAGCCATGGAGAAGATTTTGCGGCAGCCATGAACTCACTATTTTTCCTTTAACAGTTGAATTTTCTGGAAGGTGATGCCATAGTGACCTCCCGGAGGAAACACTTTATGGGGCTGACCGTTTTCATCCAGGGAGAAATTTCCTGAATAAAGCAACCACATGGTTTCTCCGTCATCGCTGATGAATTTTGAAGGAATATTGACAAAATAGGCCTGCGTTCCAAATTCCTTCATGTAGGTGATGATTTTCCAATCTCCGTCGATCCTGTCTGATTCCAGGATATAGGTATTCATTCTTGAAACCGTATTTCCCCCGTCGGTTACGCACATTAAATACTTCTTTAGCGGTACATTATAGGTAATGGTGACACATCCCATATTGTTATTCCATTCCAGCAGAGGTTTGATCTTTTTAAAGTCCTTTGTCCAGACAGGGATGCCTTTTTCATCTTTCCCGGCGTAAAATTCGTATTTGGAAGCATCATTTATATTTTCAACAGATGGGGTTACTCTGAGCAGGTAAACCTGGTCGCCTGTAATCCAGCTGTCATTCCAGAATCGCCATTTCGTATCGGCCAGGTCCGCCCCGTGTGAAACCAGATAGGCCTTTCCATCGGGGGAATGCTCCATGTTTTTTCCAAAATCAACAAAATGGGGAGCGCCAATCTTTACCGGATTACCATACATACCGGTTTCGCCGAATATGGGATTTGCCGGAGTATGTGGGCATGCCTTCCAATTATGTCCATAGTCAGTTGAAGTTCTGAATCCCACAAAGGGGCCGATCCATGGCCAGTTTACTTTTACATCCCCGTATTTTGCATTGTCATCCGGACCCAGGCAATAGGTTCCATAATACCATACGCCATTGTGCAACAAAGAACCGCATGGGTACCGGCCATTATAAGGAGCCGCCGGAGAACTTTTGTCAAGCCCAATGCTGTAAGCGACCATGCTGAGAGGGTCACTGCCAACGATAACCCCCTGTCCTGTAGTTATATGTACCGGGTCAACCCACGATTGCGACCAGTCGGTGTATCCGTCAAGCCTTTTTGTTTTTCCATCTGTCCAGGGCGAGTACATAGTATCATTTGAAGCCCAGCTGGGATACCAGGTATCGCCATAATGAAAACCACTTTTTATTCCAAGAAATTTAATGGCACTAAATGTTTCAGATTGGCTGAACGGGCAATCGTCAGGAATTTGAGACGGCCATACAAAGGGTTCGAATTTCAGGATTTCAGGTTTAATCTCCGGCAACTGGGAATAGGTTGCTATATTGGAAAGGACGAAAACCGGAAGGATGAAAATGAATTGATTGATTTTCATAACTGCTATCTGAATGATGTTAAAGATAAATTTTTCCTTTTTACCAGAGAGATACTTGATTAAGATGTAAGTTAAATGGCTAATTTTAGGTCTGAAACTTTAATATGATTAAGACTCTATATCAGCGGTTCCCGTATTTTTTCAACCTGTTCATCGTACTGGCTTTGCTGGAGACTACCCGGACCCTGGACTGGATGGCCTGGTACAATCTTACCCCAAAAAATACCCGGATTTTAATGTTTGAACAGTTGTTTGAGTTTCTCTCCCTGTTTCCGTTTGTTCTGCTGATGATCGTTTCATATAAATGGGCGATTGAAAAAAGGCAAAGGGTGCTGTTGGTTGCCCTGGTATTGGTTTTCACTATTCTGGGACCTACACTGATCATCTATTTTTCATCGGGACTGGAAACAGTATTCTGGCCGAGGGAAAACCGCCCGCCGGTAACGATGGATGTACTGAAAAAATATTCCCCCGGACTTATGTCGGCTATTCTTTTCCTGAGTGTGACTTTTTATCTCACACGCATTCAGCTCCGGTATGCCCTCCAGAAGGATGCGGTGCATAAAGCTGAGGCTCTGGCAAAAGAGGTTCAGCTCAAAATGCTCCATTACCAGATTAACCCACACTTTTTATTCAACGTGCTGAATTCCATCCATGCACTGATAGATGAAAACACGGCGAAGGCAAAGAAACTGGTTGTGGATATGTCTGATTATTATCGGTATACGCTGAATAAGCAGGAGCATTGCATCTCCATAGAAAAAGAGGCTGAAGCGGTAACCAAGTATCTTGAAATACAGAAAACGCGATTTGAAGAAAACTTTGAATATGAAATAACCATTGGTGATGCCACGCGTGAAATACCAATCCCCTCCTTTATAATTCATCTGCTGGTTGAAAACGCCGTAAAATATGGGATCAAGTCAAATGATCAAAAACTGATTATCCGGCTCACAACTGAATTAAAAAACCGCCTGTTGCTGATTAGGGTATTGAACACCGGCAAACTGAATCAGGATCAATCAGGCACGAATGGTACCGGAAGCGGCATCGAAAACATAAAAAGCCGGCTTGCCCTGTTCTATAACGACAAGTATTCCTTTTCGCTTACCGCCGACAATGGGTGGGTGACCGCCGCTATAGAAATTGAATTTGGAAGGTCGTGAAAATGAAAACCATGAAAGCCATTATTGTTGATGACGAACGGTTGGCCAGGGTCAACCTGCGAAAACTACTGGATTCACATCCGGAGATCGAAATAGTTGGTGAAGCAGCTTCCTGTAGTTCCGCCATGGATTTGATCCGGCTACATCAGCCCGGATTGGTTTTTCTTGATATTCAGCTCAACGGTGAAACGGGTTTCGATCTACTGGAAATGGCAGACAATTCAATCGAGATCATCTTTGTAACTGCTTACGACGATTATGCCATCAGGGCCTTTGAGGTGAATGCAGCCGATTACCTGCTGAAACCAGTCAGCCCCGAACGGCTGAAGAATTCCCTTACCCGGATACTCGCCTCAAAATCCGGTTCGGAAAAGCCAGTAAAGGTTTTTAACTATGACGACAGCATTTATGTGCGGTTTACGAATTCCAGGTCGGCGTTTCTTAAAATCAGTTCCATTACCCAGATTTCCCCTGTCGGTAATTACTCGAGGATTGATTGCATCGAAGGCAGGCACTGCCTGGTTTTAAAAACAATGAAGCAGTGGCAGGAAGAACTCCCGGCCAATCATTTCATTCGGATCCACCGGTCATGTATCATCAACATCGGCCATGTCGACCGCATTGAGAAGAAACCCGATACCACTCATGCTGTATACCTGAAAAACCAATCCACTCCTCTGGAAATCAGTCGCCGGTATGCCAGCAAAATGAAAGATCTTTCGTAGCCAAATACCACTTATCACTTTATATTGCCGGTTATCACTTTCTCCTGTGATATAGGTTGATCGTCCATTTTCTTTGAGACAGAATTTCTAAAAATCACATCTCAATGAAAAGACTTCATCACCACTTTGCAGTACCCTTGAAAACCAGTCTGCTTCCAATCATCTTTTTGTTTTTGGCAAGTGCATCCTTAGCCCAGACCATACCGACAACCAGCAAGTATCTGGGTCAACAGGTTCCGGGAATAACCCCAAAAATATTCTCATTGCAGGTCACCCCCGGACTTGCGGCTGCGGAAAGGATTACCATTTCTGCAGATAATAAAGAGATTTATTATGGCGAACTGGACAACTGGCCAGCTTCCAGTCAGCGGATAAAATGCTACAAATTCACCGGTACCAGTTGGACAGGCCCCTCTGTTGCATTCGAAGGGTTTATTGGACCCTGCTTATCCGCGAACGACAGCATCATGTACATGCAGAAAATGCTGAATAACAACACGCTGGTATGCGCCTATTATTCCCGGAGAAATGGTACGGGATGGACAACTCCCCAACGCCTGCTTTCGGCGAATCGCCATGCTCATTATTTCCAGGAGACGGACCTTAAAAACTATTTCACGGCTTCCTCAACATCATCAGCCAGTTCAGTTGCCGATCTGTACAAATTGAATGTCAGAAATGGCGATTCAACACTGCAAAGTCTTGGGGTACCGATCAATACATCTGTAACTGAGAATGACTTTTTCATCTCGAGGGATGAATCCTACATCATCCTCTGTCGCTTCAATTCTGGCTCAGCCAGCGATCTGTATATCAGTTATAAAACTGAGAATGGCCGCTGGACGAACCCGAAAACCCTCGGAACTCAGGTCAACACCCCGAATCCCAACTGGGAAGCCTGTCCGTTTGTTACAAAAGACAATAAGTACCTGTTTTTCATGCGGGGCGGAAACGCTTTATCCTCCTACTTTATCTATTGGGTAGCCATTGACAACCTGATTGATAGCCTGAGGCAAACCAACTTTACCCCTTACCTGAGATATACCGTGCAAAATCAGACATTTAAAACCGGGCGATCCAATACGTATACCCTATCCGACAGTACCTTCATCGATGATAACGGCAATCAAACTTTAACCTATACCGCCAGCCTGGGTAATGGCAATCCGCTTCCCGATTGGCTGAGTTTTGATGCCGATTCGATCCGATTAACCGGGATCCCGGAACAGCCAGGGACGTTTCAGATTAAGATCATGGCAACCGACCCGGTCAATGCATCTGCCATTGCCTCATTTACCCTCCGGATTCTCGATGCCTCTGGTATTGACGATCACCACCTGCAACAACAGGTTCAGGTTTTTCCGAATCCGACTAAAGGAAAAATCACGGTTTCATTGTCTGAATTTCCCTTTAATCGGGCGGATATTCAGGTAACAAATCTGGTCGGAGAAGAAGTTTATAGTGGCACGATTATCTCCAACAAATTGTCCGACATCGATTTATATGGTAATTCTCCCGGGGTTTATTTTGTTAGTCTGATCATTGACGGCCTAAGGGTTAACAAAAAGGTAGTTCTGTATTAACTTTACATGATATCCTGAAATGATCATGAAAATCACAAAAACCATTGTAACCGTCGCGTTGGCCATTTTATGCTTTGTTATGGGAAGGGCACAGGATCCAACGCAGAATGACCTGATATTGGCGAAATATCATAAAATCTACTCCGAAAAGATCGGGGAAAATCGGGAGATCTATGTTTCGGTGCCCGAAGAGTACGAAAAATCCGGCAAAAAGTATCCGGTCCTTTATATGATGGATGGGGAATTAAATGCCACACCGGGGCTTATCGGAAGTATCCGCTATCTCGAATTTCTGGGACAGATACCGGAGTTTATCGTGGTTGGCATTAAAAACACAAACCGCGATAAAGATATTTATCCGGATGAGATAACCTATCAGGATGGTTCCAAAGCGGGAGGCAGAGCTGTTCAATATCTGAGTTTTATCTCCGATGAACTGATCCCTTTTATCAACACAACCTATCGGACTGAAGATTACCGGATACTCTTCGGGACCTCAAATACCGGATTTACCACTATTTACGCCATGTTCAATAATCCGGGGGCGTTTAATGCCTATATCGCCGCAAGTGCAACACTTTCTGTCCCGGTTTTCACCGCCGGCAGGGATAGCCTGGTCAAAAACTGGAAGAGTGGCAAAAGGTTCCTGTTTCTGGTGATGGGTGAGCAAGATTTCCCGACCATTATCCGGCTGAATGGTGCCTTAAAGGAGGTCATTGATATCAATAAGCCAGAAGGACTGACCTGTCGTTTAAGTGTTTTGGAAGGTGAGGGTCATGTTCCGGCCAGTTCCGTGTTTGAAGGATTGAAATGCCTTTTCCGGGAATGGAAATACACCGGGGAGATAATCGATAATCAATGACGCTGCATAATAGCCTAAAACATGAACAAGAAATCAATCATCCCATTAACCTTATCAATAATCCTGCTCATTTCATGCAATGAGAATTATACCTCAAAGGATTACCTGAAAACGGTTTTAAAAAATCTCGACAAAATTGAATCGGCGGCCTATAATCTAAAAGGAGAAAACTGGGCACCCGGGGACACAGCAGCCTCGGATATCAATTTTTCTTATGTGACAGAGTACGATAATCATGCTGACACCACCATAGGGGCTAAATTTGTACACCTGAACCAAAAGGATAATGCAATGCTCGAATTTTGTTACGACGGTCAGATGAGAGCTCTTGTTTATCATGACGACAAAATGGTAGTGCTTGATAGCTTTACTGTCAGACCTTTACCATTCCGGCCAGTAACACCGCCCTTTTTCAACTTCGCAAAAAACATTTTAAGGTATGCCCTTGAAACCACTGATAGTATTTCCATTGCTATTAATGACTTAAAAGGGTCCGTTTATGTGAAATTGACCATTTATGAGGACAGGCAGGTTGAATTTTTTGGCAAAGCACACCACATGCCACTATCCCCCTATACTTATGGAGATAATCAATCTGCCTACGAGATCTGGATAAATAAATCATCTGATCTGCCTTATAAAATCAGAAGAGAAATGTCGCATAACATTTCGGTGACAACCTGTACGGATTATGAGCTAAATAAACTTAATATCAAGGACTTTAATGCGTCGAGTTATTTTCCGGCCGGCTATAGAATTCAATCTTACCGAATCGGTGGGGAAAAAACCAAGGAGCATGAATTGCTTGGCAAAACCGCCCCCGACTGGACTTTACAATCAGCAGAAAACATACCTGTTGCGTTAAGCAGTTTAAAAAGCAAAGTTCTGTTAATACAATTCACCAGTGTGAGCTGCGGACCCTGCAAGGCATCCGTTCCATTTCTAAAACAATTGGATACCGAATACAAAAAGGCGGATTTCGACTTTGTTGCCATCGAAAGTACCAGCAAAAACCTGGATGTGCTTAAGAATTACATGAATCGAAACAGATTTGATTACAAATATCTGCTGGGGACAAAGGACGTGCTTAAAAGTTATTCGGTTAGTTCTTATCCTGTTTTTTTTGTTCTCAATGAAAATCGGGCAGTTAAGAAAGTTATTGTTGGGTATAACGAAAAAACCTCCGATGAGGAGATCAGGAAAATCGTTGATAAGATGATCAATTGAAACGCATGAAAAGGGTCTTCCATTTTTCAGCTCTGTTGGCCATCTGTCTGGCTGCAGGGGAAATAAAGCCCCCCATCACGATAGATGTGGTTGCCGGTATGAAAAACCAGGTTAAGATGAAATTAAGCGATTTCGCCGACAGCATCACCTACATTCCGTTACAGGGATTGCCTGACTTCCCGATAGGCTGGGTGATTAATCTGCAAATGACGCCTGATGAAGTATTCGTACTGGCCTCGCATGGAATCGGTCTTTTGAGATTCAGTCGTAACGGGCAGTTAAAGAACAAGATCGGACGGATCGGCAATGGACCCGGAGAATTGTCAATGGGATCAGACTTTTCCTTATTACCGGAAGAGAAACGAGTTTATTTCCACCGCAATTTTACTCACAATGAATTGTGCTATAGTTACGACGGCAAGTTTATTGAAGACATTAAAGCCGATAAATCCAAACTATCGGGCCGCACCATCATGCTATCTCCTAACCGTATTTTGAAAATTGGAGCCAAACGGACGCCACCCGAGGTGATTCCTCCCGGGAATTACGAGGCTATACTGGTCGATCGAAAGGGTGCTGCGATCCAGACCGTTTCAAGCCCTTTGAAAAACACTGACGAGTGGCGCTCACGCCCCCAGGCCATGATGATGACTTTTTCGGGAGAAAGATCTGAAGTGTGGTACAAAAACAAATATCTGTTCGATGCTTGTGCTTCTGACACCGTGTATGAAGCCTCCCCGGAAGGAATTAAGGCCCGGTACTTTTTAAACAAGGGGAAATATGCCGGTCCAAAATGGCTGGGAGGCCTCTTTAGCTCCCGGACCAAAAGTTTATCCAGTGATTTTATTGTAAACCAGGCAGTTTTTGAATCAGATGATTTTCTGCTTTTCAGGGCCCGGCTCCAAACCAAATGTTACCTGGTGAGGATGAACAAAAAGGAGAACTCGCCGGCATCGATGATGGCTGCCAATGTACCCGAAAATGCAGGTTATCCCCCTACCCTGAAAATCCCCAATGATCTGGATGGCGGGATATCGTTTTATCCGGAATTCACCAACCGGGAGGGAAATATCTGGATATCAACCATAACCGCGCTGGAATATTTGCAGGAGATAAAGGAACTTGCCAAAAAAGGGAAGATCGATCTCAGCAAGAAATCAAATAGGGCGGTTGCGCTTTACAACCAGTTGAAAGAGGAAGATAATCCGGTAGTTATGCTGGTTTATCTGAAATAGCTGCAAAAGAAAGCACCTTATTACCAGATTAGTTATGCAGCAGTATTAAAAATGGTTCGTCTTGTGTTAGTTGATTAACAATTTTATGGCGCACAAAAAGCACAAACGAACCAAACCAATGAAGATTCCAACCACACCCCCCCAATTATTTCTGGTGATCATCCTGGGAGTTCTCTCAGCTGTCAGCAGTCTCGCAAATGAAACCAAAATGCTGCGCTATCCCGATATTTCCAGGGATAAAATCGTATTTTGTTATGGTGGTGACATATACATAGGCAATCTTGATGGCCGAAAGGTCAAACAAATCACCTCATTCATCGGGGAGGAGATGTTTCCCAAATTTTCACCCGATGGCAGGCATATTGCTTTTACCGCTGAGTTTGACGGAAACAGGGAGGTGTACGTAATGCCTGTTGAGGGCGGGAAGCTCAAGCGACTCACTTTTCATCAGTCCGATGAATTTGTCGTGGGTTGGCATCCAGACGGGACACAGGTACTGTTCCGTTCAAACCGAAGCAGTCACAGCTACCGGTTCAACCGGTTACATATGGTTGCGGTTACCGGTGGACTTCCTGAAGTACTCGATATCCCTGAAGCTGATTTGGCAGGTTACAATGCACAAGGCAGCAAGATTGCTTTCTGCCGGACCAGCACGGAAACTTTGCTCTGGAAAGGTTACCGCGGTGGTGCAATACCAAAAATCTGGACGTACGATTTCAAAACACATCAGGCTGAACTCGTTGTCAGTGATGAATCGACCAATCACCACCCCATGTGGAGCGGCGATTTCATCTATTTTGTGAGCGACCGGGGAACAGAAGGAGAGCAAAATCTGTGGTCATACAACTGTAATAGCAAAAAGGTCAGTCAGTTAACTTTCTATAAGGATTGGCCTGTTAAATGGCCTGAACTGGATCGGGAGAGGATCATTTTTGAAAATGAGGGAAGGCTCTGCCTGTATTCAATCAACAATAATAAAATCACGGTTCTGAATATTGAAATCCCTCTCCCGGCAACCCTTTTAACTCCTGTAATTAAATCTGTCCGGGATAAAATTTCAGTTCCTTCGCTTTCACCCGATGGTAAAAAAGTGATCGTCTCCGCCCGGGGCGATTTGTTCTATCTGGATAGTGAAAAGAATGTAACACGAAACCTCACGGCTACACCGGGGGTTAATGAACGTAGTCCGGTCTGGAGCCCTGATGGACAGTATTTTGCATATATTTCAGATGTTTCAGGGGAAGAACAGATCTATCTTCAATCGCCGGAAGGCGGCAGAGAACCGATCCTTCTCACCAACGTCCTGAAATCAAAGCTGGGGAAACTGGCCTGGTCGCCCGACAGCAGGAAAATCGGTTATGCCGACCAGAGGGCATGCTTTTATACCATCGATATCGCTACACGGGAAACCAAAAAGATCTTTTTCGACTTCTATTTCGCCAGTCAGAGGTTCGTTGCCGCCGAATGGTCGCCCGATAGCAAATGGCTGGTATATACCAAATTGAATCCGAATTGGTTCGGTTCGATTTTCCTTTATTCTGTTGAGGCGGGTAAGGAATACCGGGTGACCGATGAGATGGTGAATGCGTCGGGCCCGCGGTTCGATCCCGACGGGAAATACCTGTACTGGATCGCAGACTGCAATGTTTCCATTGAGGATTCCTACCTGGATGGCAATCATCACATGGTCAATCCATCCAAAATCATGATGGCAACTCTTCAGAAAGGACAACCCACTCCTATGCATATCGATTTGGCTGGGTTGGGCAACAGGATTACGCCATTGCCGGTCGAAAGTTCCAATTATGGTGACCTTATCGCTTTAAAGGGGAAATTGCTGTACCAATCCTCCCCCGCACATGGCGAACCGGCCATTAAAATGTTCGATCTGGAGGCACAGAAGGAGTCGGTTTTCCTGAAAGACTCCTATTTCTGCATACCATCCGCTCCGGGCGATAAGGTCGTTTATCTGGCCCCGGGAACGATTGGCATTCTCGATATCAAGGCCGACCAAAAAGCCGGTGACGGAGCGGTTGATCTTTCGGGCCTGACGATGGCCATAGACTACCGGAAGGAATGGGTTCAGCTCTTTAATGAAGCCTGGCGAATTCAGCGGGACTTCTTTTATGATGAAACTCTGCATGGGATTGACTGGGATTCCATGAAGCGAAAATATGAGCAATTACTGCCCAACATTCCTACCCGTCGCGATTTGAATTATCTGCTTGAAGACCTCTTTTCTGAGCTGCGCCAGAGCCATGTAGAGATCGAAGGGGGAGATATGCCTGATATCCCGGAAAGTAATATCGGCCTTCTGGGAATTGACCTGGTGCAGGATCGGAAAAACGGTTTTTATCGTATTACCAAAATCTACCAGGGTCAGAACTGGGACGAGGGAACCAGCAGCCCGCTCACCCTGCCCGGCATGAACTGTAATCCTGGGGATTACCTGCTGGCCATTGATGGAATTCCCCTGACGAATGGGATCAACCCCGATTCTTTATTGGTGGGGAGGGCTGGCGAGAAGATTGAGGTCACGATAAATGATAAGCCAACGGTTTCGGGATCCAGAAAGCTGACAGTCAAGCCGGCCGCCTATTCTCCGGAGCTGGGAGATTTACTGAGGTACAACGACTGGGTTCTCGGCAACATGGAAAAGGTGAATAAGGCAACTGGCGGGAAAATTGGTTATATACATATCCCCGATACCTACTACCCTGGAATAGAATCATTTTTCCGGTACTTTTATGCTCAGTCACACAAAGAAGGGTTGATTCTGGACGTCCGTTTCAACAGCGGCGGATTCAATCCGTACTGGATGATCGAACGGATGAACCGTACCATGATGTATTATTCACGAATGCCCTATGGCAAGGCCCCGATGAAGGAACCCGACGGAGGCTTCTTCGGTTCCAAAGTTTGCATGATCAATGAATGGACCGAATCAGGAGGCGAAAATTTTGCGACGATCTTCCATCTCACCAACAAAGGCGCAATAATCGGCGAAAGAACATCGGGCAACCTCGCATCCGCTCAGGGGATGTACCTCATGGACCGGGGGATCGTAACGTATCCGGCTGAAGGCAAACAGACGGCCGACGGTACGAAATTTGTAGAAAACACCGGCGTATCACCTGATATTATTGTGACAAACAGGCCCGATGATTATATTCAGGGAATTGACCGGCAACTCGAACGAAGTATTAAAGAAATTCTGGCACAGATTAAAGTCGAATGAGACCATGGGAAAACTCATAGCAATGGTACTTGTTGTCTTTTGGACAATAACCGCATACGGGCAGGAACAATCACTGAAAGAGCGCGCACAGGACGAGTTCAGGAATGAACATTACAATGAAGCCATTGCTCTTCTTGAACAGGCTGCAAAGCTAACCCCTGATGACGCCGAGGTTTTTTACTACCTGGGGTGGTTCAATCACTACCGGGCCTACGACAGCCGGCCCTTAAAGGGATACGATTTTGAATACTCAAGGCGGATATTCAACTACCTCGACAAAGCCTTGATACTGAATCCCGGGTATGGCGATGCAAAGTATTTCTATGGGGCGGAATGCAGCGCCAATGCTTTTCAGGCCATGCAGAATTCCGATGCGGAAAAGCTGAGGTATTATTACAAACTGGCGGATGAAAAGGGTGCGTATCCGGTCTGGCTAAAAGAGTTTGGCCGGAATTTTCTCAATGGCTGTGATGAAAACGCAATTTTGTTTACCGGTGGGAATGCCGATTTTGATGTGTGCATGTATCTTCAGCTATATGAGAATTTTCGCACCGATATTACACTCATCCCCATCGGGAACATTGACCGTCCGTGGTACGTCCGGTTTTTGAAAAATGGATTGAAAGGTGTGGTTAAGAAGATTGATCTGAACCTTACCGATGCACAAATCATGGATATTCATCCGTTTAAATGGGAACCCACTACCGTATCGATCGCCATTTCGGGCACGGATAAACGGGAATTCGGGTTGCCCGACAGCAGCCGGCTGCACTGGTTGATAAATCCCGATTTGTTTTCCGATCGTATGCACTCCAAGATTGAGAGCGAAACGGCAAAAAAGCGCAGTTACCTGAGCCCCCAGAGGGCCATTCTGCTGCAGGTTGTTGAAGACAATTTATCTCATCGCCCGATATACTTCTCGAATTTTTGCTCGCCAACACTTTATGGTGGGTTGGAAATATATTTTCAGAATTGCGGGCTGGTATCGCGGTTAACGCCCAGTAAAACGGAGGGAACAGCGTTCAAATTTAATTTCGAAAAAATAGCGGAAGTATTTCAGGAGAAAAACCTGATTAATTATAAAACGCTCACTAATTCGGATATGCCCCGTATTTCCGGAGTAATAGCATCAGGTTATTATAACGCTTTGCTTAACCTGTCCGATAAATATGGCAAAACCAATGACAAGAAGGCCAAGATTCAGTTAAAGCAACTTTTCGAGAAGCATTTAAAAATTGGATACGATACCGAATTTGAGAATGAAATACAAACCGAGTTAGAAAAATAACCTTACTGCCGATCCGCTTATCCCTTTAACCGACCGTTTATCACTTTTCACGTTGATTGATAATGATTTATCATTCACTTTACGTCTAATATTCAACTAAATAAACAGTATGAAATCAATAAAATTAACATCAATAATTGTCGGTCTGCTATTTCTGGTTTCGACATTAACATTTATGATAGGAAGTAGCCTTATAAAATCCTTTTTAGCTGATGAAATTCAAAGTCAATCAACACTGATTCTGGGTGTAATTCTTGAAATTATTTGTGGAGTTGGTGTTGCTGGCATTGGTGTTTTGATGTTTCCGCTATTAAAAATGTTTAACAAAGGATTAGCTCTGGGATATGTTATTTTCAGGGTTATTGAGTGTGTAGTTATAATTATTGGAGGAATTTATTTATTATCAGTACTAAAATTAATGTGGAAATACGAAATGATTGTTTTCGTTTTCACCGCATTGGGAGGTCTTATGTTTTCTTATTTATTATATCAATCAAAAATTATTCCGCGATATTTATCAGCACTTGGAATAGTAGGGTATGCTATGTTGTTACTCGGGGTTGTGGTGAGCCTATTAAGTATTTTTAACATAAATGATGGGTTAGGTATGCTTATATATCTTCCAGGTGGATTATTTGAATTGTTTCTTCCAATATGGCTCTTTATAAAAGGATTTAAGTCATCAGCAATCTAAACAGAGCATAAAATGAAAATAGCAATTATCGGAACCGGAGGAGTGGGTGGTTATTTTGGCGGGAAACTGGCAACGGCCGGAAACGATGTAACTTTTCTGGCCCGTGGTGAACATCTGAAAGCCATTCAGGAGAATGGCCTCACCATTGAGAGTATCCACGGCGATTTCCGGGTAACCCCGGTTAAGGCGACTGACAAAATAAAGGCTATCGGGCCGGCCGACCTGGTAATCATTGCGGTCAAAGCCTGGCAGGTCAGGATTGTCGGGAAAGAACTGAGCAGCCTTTTGAAAAGCGATACCCTGATTTTGCCGCTTCAAAATGGTATACTGGCAGCTGATGAATTATCTGAACTGATTCCTCCAGCCAACATCATCGGTGGTTTGTGCCGGATTATCAGCAAAATAAAGTCCCCCGGGGTTATTTCGCATTTTGGAATGGATCCTGAAATTGTTTTCGGCGAACTCAACCATACACTAACTGAACGGGTCGGGACACTTAAATCGGTATTTGATGATGCAGGAATTAAATCCAGGATTTCCCCTGATATTCACGCAGACCTGTGGAAAAAGTTTATCGCTATCTGTGTAAGTGGCTTACTGGCAGTGACTAATACAACTTATGGAGAATTGAGGGAGCTCAATGAGACCAGGGTAATGATGCTCGAATTGCTAAACGAAATCTATCAGCTGTCGCAAAAGATCGGTATTAATATAGATCCGGATTATGTAAACCGAACGGTTGCATTAATAGATTCATTTCACTATGGCTCAACCTCCTCATTAACCCGGGATGTTTGGGAAGGAAAGCCATCCGAAATTGAATATCAAAACGGCACTGTTATAAAACTTGCCGAAAAACACGGAATAGATGTGCCTGTTAACCGGTTCGTTTATCATTGTATTCTGCCGATGGAAATAAAAGCCGGAAACCGCCGGTCTGGCCAACCCGCTTATCCTGTTATCTGACCGCTAATCCCTTTTCCTTTTGATTGAACTGGGCGTATCATTTGCTTTGGGCAACTATTCAAAAATAATACCTGAAGTTATGAAATTCAAGAATTTACAGATCGTAGTGCTCAGAGCCTTATTCATTCCCATCCTTTTTTCATTGCTGTTAAATCCGGGATTTGCACAATCGATCCCGGCCGATAGTCTGTTCCTTGGACAAACCCCACCGGGCAATAATCCTAAAATATTCAATCTGGTTGTTAGCCCCGGTTCCTTTGCAGCTGAGAGAGTTACCTTCTCCAGGGATGGACGGGAAATTTATTATTCTGAGATGAAAGGATACTACCCTGTTAATACTCCCAGGATTAAAAAATATTTATACTCTAATGGTCGATGGACTGGTCCTTCGATAGTATTTGAAGGCTATATCGCCCCAGCATTATCCGTTACCGGAGATACCCTTTTTTATCAGGACGGAAACTACCAGTCGTTTTTGTCAGTCAGAAATGGTTCTGGCTGGAGCAATCCAATTAAGGTTTTGTCGAAACTGAACACATCCCATTATTTACAAGGAACCAACAAGGGAGTTTTCTATATTTCATCAATTCCTAAATCCGGTATCGGAGCTAATGACTGGTGCAGTTTGTCAACTCATGGCGGCGACACGACTGCCGTTAGTTTAGGTCTTCCATTGAATTCAAGCGGTAACAATTATGATTTCTTTATATCCAGGGATGATTCATTTATAATAATGGCAACTCCGCAGGGATTGCGCATCAGTTATCACAAAACCGATGGTGGCTGGACAAACCCGAAAGGATTGGGTTCAACTATCAACTTTGGACAGGGTATGTGGGGCCCTGTGGTTACTGCGGATAATAAATATCTGTTTTACACGACCGGAACCCGGGCAGATTACTCAGATACCTATGTATACTGGGTGCGCATTGATAATATGATCGATAGCTTAAAGCACACTAATTTTCTTCCCTATCTGAAAACAAAACTGAAAAACCAGACCGGAAAAGTCGGAGAGTCATTCAGCTTCACCATTCCTGAAAGCACCTTTATTGACGATGACGGGGCCAGTACGTTAACTTGCAATGTGTCCAGCCGTTTGCCTGCATGGCTAACCTTCGATCCCGAAACGGGTAAATTTGATGGAATTCCAACCGAGGCTGGCAATTTCAATATTACAGTAAAAGCAATCGATGCGAATGGGGCTTTTGCTTCAACTTCCTTTTCATTAAAAATCGAGAATTCATCAGGCTTAGAGGATAAACCCTTTGAAAAGTGCTGTCGGTGTTTTCCCAACCCGGCAAAGGAGAAGATCCATCTATCCTTTGGAACAGCTGATTATGAAAATGCAAAGGTTTTGATGACCGATGGGATCGGCAAAGAAATATTCTCCGGAACTATCCGAAACTGTTCAACAACCACAATCAATTTACAAGGTAATCCAGCAGGAATGTACTTTTTGAAACTTGACATAGATGGTGAAATATTTTATCGGAAGATAATTCTGGAATAGGAAAGGTTACAAATGCCAGTTATTGGAATCCTCTGATCGTAACATAAACTAAAATCAATCGTCTTTCACTTAAATTTTACCATAAAGTAAACTCGTAATGAAAACGATTGAAAAAAACTCTGTTCTGATTTTCTTCTTACTGATATCCGTACTGCCATCCGGAAACTGCTTTGCCCAGGGAAAATATGGCGATTTAATCATCGGAGACAAAATCCACATTGAATCGAAGGTTCTTGATGAAAGAAAAACCGTAATAGTCATTCCCCCATTTAATTGCAAGGACAGTCCGGATGAAAAATTTCCGGTCGTTTACGTTTTGGATGTTGGGAATAATCTCTTCGCCGTTTACGGAATAGTCAATTACTATTCTGTGGTGCTGAAAATCATGCCTCCAATGATCATTGTGGGGATCGTATCCAGTGACAGGGAAAAAGATTATCTGCCATCCCCTTCGAAAGAGTGCCCAACCGGCGGAGGAGCAGACAAATTTCTTAACTTCATTAGCTCGGAGTTGGTAACTTACATTGATTCTACGTATCCAGCTTCTTCAGAACGAGGTATTATCGGACATTCCGCCGGTGGATTATTTGCTATTTATGCAATGGAAAACCAACCCGACCTGTTCGACTCATTTATTTGCATCGATCCGAGCTTATGGTATGAAGACCAATTCTATATAAATAAGATGCCTGACTTTTTTAACAGTCACAGGGATATCAAAAAGAACCTGTTCCTCTCATTATCAAATGAAAAAGGGATGGGGATCTTCCCTTTTATAGATGTGCTGGATAAATCCGCACCGGTGGGATTGAATTGGGATTATATACACTATAAGAATGAATCACATAATTCGCTGGGATTTAAAAGTATATGTGCAGGCTTTGAAATGATTTATAAAGATTGGAAACCGCTGGGGGATTCAATCAAATAAGAATCACATAATAGAATTTTCGACCGTTTGTCCCTTTATCCGACCGCTAATCACTTTTCTTATTGATTGATAATGAGTTATCATTTTCTTTGCGTCCATTATTCAATTATATTAAAGATTATGAAATTCAAATTGTTCTTATTGGTGATGGTTCTTGCCCTGGCTTTTACAAAGGTTAATAGCCAAACTCAAGAACAAAATTCTCTTGACCGAAAGTTTTTCATTGGCAGTACACTTTGGGAATTGGGGAACTTTATCCCTGGCGATACAAACCCGCCTGATTTGGTTCAACTGAACTTTGGTTATCGGATAACCCCTAAAAATGTCATTTCAATAGAGGCAAAAACCTGGAAATATGCCTGGCCCCTGGGAATACCCTACGGAAAATCATTTCAATCACCGGAAGAAGGATATCCTGGATATGTAAGGGCATTTGGTATTGGTTTAGTATTTCAACATTTCTGGTGGAAAGGAGCCTATACATCCATCGATGCAGGAAATATGCTGCAAAAATATTTTGATGAGGACAATAAACATCTTCAGAATGGCTATCAGCTGTTTATGACCTATCGTTTGGGGTATCATTTTTCTTTCTTTAAAAACCGGTTTTTTATTGAGCCTTCAGTGGCCGTTACCCACTGGCCAACTAATACAAACGTCCCGGAAGCCTTTGCCCAGGTGGAAAGCAAATGGCCGAACTATTTCCTGTTCGAGCCAGGACTTCATTTTGGGATAAAATTTTAACAAATACGGAATGAAAGCAATTGTATGCACGAAGTACGGACCTCCGGAGGTCCTTCAGGTCAGAGAGGTAGAAAAGCCTGTTCCTCAGGATAATGAAGTTCTTATAAAGATAAATGCAACAGCAGTAACTGCAAGCGACATCTTTATCCGGGGCTCTCAGTTACCTATCCGGTTTCTTATACCCATGCGTCTTCTGATAGGTTTGACTAAACCGAGAAAATCCATAATAGGATTGGTATTGGCAGGGGAGATTGAATCAATAGGCAAAGATATTAAGAGATTCAGGAAGGGCGACCAGGTTTATGGGCTTACCGGATTTGGTCTGGGTGCCTATGCTGAGTACAAATGCATGAAAGAGACGGATTCGACGTATGGGTGTCTGGCCATAAAACCCAGAAATATATCCTTTGAGGAAGCGACCGTCGCGGCCTATGGCGGACTGTTAGCCTTTCAATATATGGAAAAAGGGAATATCCTGCCCGGACAAAATGTTCTGATCTATGGAGCTTCAGGAACATCCGGAACAATGGCAATTCAGTTGGCTAAGTATCTGGGCGCTAAAGTTACCGGGGTGTGCAGCACATCAAATCTGGAGATGGTAAAATCACTGGGAGCTGATGAGGTAATTGATTATACAAAGGAGGATACTTTAGTACAGGGAGTTAAATACGATTTTATTCTTGATGCTGTAGGCAAGAGTAAGACATCAGAATTGAAGGAGGCATGTAAAAAAGCCCTTTCTCCAGGAGGAAAATATGTATCAATTGATGATGGAAGCCTTTTGTTAGACTCTAAACGGCTTGAATTCATCAAGGAATTGATTGAATCCGGACATATAAACCCATTCATTGATAAATGCTTTGGATTTGAGGAAATTGTTGAGGCTCATCGATATGTTGCATACGGACATAAAAAAGGCGGAGTAGCAATAAAAGTTTATTAGAAAATCATCAGAAGTGCAAAAAGTATGTGTCGGGTCTTCTCAATACTGATTTTGATTATATTGCTCCTGCTGAGCCCTGAAAACACCTGCCATGCCGGGGAGGAACCAAAGGGAGATTTTAAGGCGATCACAATCCCATTAAAACGTATTGGAAACCTGTTGCTGATCGAAGCCAGGATTGGTGACCAAACCGGCAATTTTGTTTTTGATACCGGCGCAAGTAAGCTGGTCCTTAACCACACCTATTTCCGAAAGGCCCTTTGGGAGACTGAGGAGAGTGCTGGTGGCATAACAGGATGCGTGCAAAAGGTTTATCAAACACGGGTATCCAGGATTGACTTTTCTGATCTGTATTTTGAAGATGTGTTAGCCGATGTGATCAACCTGGGGCACATTGAGAACCGGCGGGGTGTGAAAATCCTGGGATTGTTCGGGCTGAACCTGTTCAGGAACCTGGAGATGGTGATCGATGTAAACCGGTGCGAATTAATGCTCTTCCGGATAGACAGATCCGGAAACAGGATCAGTGCTATTGCCGATACCCTGAAAACCACCCTGGTTAGTCCGATCCATGAGGCCGGCGGACTAGCATTCGTATCAGCCACGTTAGGTGGAAAATCTGCAAATTTTTGCCTGGATACAGGCGCCGAGGCAAATGTGCTTAGCAGCTCATGCTGCAGGAAGGTGATGAATGCCGTAACGATCAGCAAAAGGTCCAGTCTGTGCGGTTCAGGAAGCAGACAAGTGGAGGTCATGTACGGAACCATGAATGATTTTGTCCTTTGCGGCCAGCCACTTCAACCCATGGAAACCATAATTATGGATCTGGGGTCACTCTCGCTGGCCTACAATTATCCGTTGAGTGGAGTTCTGGGATTCGACTTTTTCAAAAAGGGGATTGTTTGTATAAACTTGATCAAGAAAGAACTAACTCTTTGTTTGAGCCGGGAACATCTGCCCGTGTTATTCTGCCAGGAGAACAAACTGACTATATCCACCGGTAAGGTTAAACTATAATAAGTAAAAACATGAAAATTGAGAAAATTAAGAAGATAGGTTTTGGCGTATCAATTATTGCATTTCCGGTTATGCTTTTATCCGGGTTCTTGATGCACCCTGACTTGTTCAAAGCTGTACCGCTTCAAACCGTTGAACAACTGGTTGGCAGGTTTCACAATCAACCCATGTATCATATCGGGCATCTGATTGTGATGTTCGCCGTGCCGGTCATCATTATTGCATTGGTCAGTATCATGAATGTAGTTCAGGGCAAAGGCAAACAGCTTGGCTTTTGGGGAGGAATTATTGGTGTATTTGGAGCATTTATTCTGGCGGTTGACAAAGGGGCCTTATGTCTCGTACTTTCTGCATTTGACACTTTGCCGGAAGGGCAATTCCAGGAGTTCGTCCCCTTTCTCAACGTTATCGTTAACAAAGCTGGCATGCTCTGGGTGGTTTGGTTATTGCCAATATTACCCATCGGTGCAGCTATACAGGTGTTCGGACTTTTAAAGGAGAAGTTTATCAGCAAATGGCAGGGAGTGTGCATCGTTGCAGGTCTTCTGCTTTTAAATAATCCTGATATTGAACTGATAAGCTCAATCGGTGCCTTTTTAATGTGTGCCGGGTATATTCCTTGGGGAGTAAGAATTCTCCAGGGCAGGATGAAATGTACATCGGTGGCCTGTCCTATTAGTGACAAAAAAACAGATATAAACTTCAAGTGTCTGAAACCATGTGGATAACCGCTTATAGAACACCTATTATGAAATTAAAATTACTATGCTTCATTATCGGGTTTGCCTCGCTAATCCCCGGTAAATTAACCGCTGAGGAAACCGCCAAATATTCCTTGAGCGGATACATAAAGGATGCAGCTAATGGTGAAGTCCTTCTGTATGCCAACCTGCTGATCGTTGAACTCAATATCGGGGCCAGCACCAATCAATATGGCTTTTATTCCCTGAAAGTTCCAGCCGGAAAATACACCGTTCAATGCTCCTATCTGGGTTATGAGACTTTTTCCGTAAAACTCGACCTGACCGCAAATAGAAACCGGAATATTGAACTCAATCCGAGGTCAACCCTGCTGGAAACGGTGGCGATTACCGGTAAAAGCATGAAGAATACAGTCACCAATCTTGAAATTGGTGCAATAAAATTGGATATCAAGCAACTGAAATCCATTCCGGTCCTATTTGGAGAAAAGGACATTCTTAAAGGAATCCAGCTTTTACCCGGTGTCAGTCCTGGCAGTGAGGGCAGCACCCGGTATTTTGTCAGGGGAGGTGAGGCCGATCAGAATCACATTCTATTGGATGAGGCACCTGTTTACAATGCATCCCACCTGCTTGGTTTCTTTTCAGTTTTTAATTCCGATGCGATCAAGGATGTGAAACTTTACAAGGGTGGAATACCTGGTCCTTATGGAGGCCGAGTTTCTTCAGTGCTTGATATCCGCATGAGAGACGGAAACTCAAAGGAATGGGGGGCCACCGGGGGAATCGGACTGATCTCATCGAGGCTTACCGTGGAAGGGCCCCTGGTAAAAGACAAATCTTCCATCATGGTCAGCGGTAGGCGCACTTATGCCGATATGGCCATGAAAGCATTAAGCAACGTGGCTGACAGCGTGACCCTCTATTTTTACGACTTAAACCTCAAGGCAAACTATATCCTGGGTGAAAAGGACCGGCTCTTTTTATCAGGCTATATGGGCAAGGACATTCTCGATCTGAAACTGGCTGGTTTCGAATCCGGCAACAATACCCTCACCCTGCGCTGGAACCATACCTTCAACCAGGAATTGTTTTTAAATACTTCAGCCATTTACAGCGATTACAATTATGGATTCAAGGCGGGTGTAGGGAACTTCTCATTCAAACTAACCTCAGGGATCCTGGATTACAGCCTGAAGCAGGACTTTACCTGGTACCCGAACAGCAACAACCAGGTCCGCTTTGGATGGAATTCAACCTACCATCAGTTCAAACCCGGGAACTTTGTTCCTGATGATAATTCTTCCACCCTGTTTAAATTTCAGATAGAGCCCCAGCAGGCCCTCGAATCAGGTGTTTATGTATCCAATGAACAGAAAATCACCAATTCCTTCAGCATGAATTATGGTTTCCGGGTCAGCCTGTTTAACAATATCGGTCCGGCAACCGTGCGAAGTTACAATGGCAATAAGGAAATCCTGGACACGGTTGCCTACTCATCCGGAAAATTTTACAACACTTATGTCGGATTTGAACCCCGGATCACAGCGAACTACCTGATCAACAGTACAAGCTCGGTCAAGGCGAATTATAATCGCATGTCCCAGTACCTTCATATACTCTCGAATTCATTATCCAGCCTGCCAACCGATTTGTGGACCCCGAGCACCCCCGCAATCAAACCGACAATCGCCGATCAGGTATCTGTCGGGTATTTCAAAAACCTTCCGAAGAAAAACTGGGATCTGAGTGTGGAAGCGTACTATAAGAATCTGCACAACCTGGTCGATTATAAAGACGGCGCCAGTACCTTACTAAATCCGAACATTGAGGCTGAGCTCGAGTTTGGCAGGGGCCGCGCTTACGGTCTGGAATTCTCGGCAGGCAAAACCAGTGGAAAACTTACCGGCTGGATCAGTTATACCCTGGCAAAATCCGAGAAGCAATTCGACCGGGTAAATTTTGGTCAATGGTTTTCTGCACGCCAGGACCGGACCCATAATATTTCGATAGTGGCTTCATGGCAGATCACCGAAAGGCTCAACCTGTCGGGAAACTGGATCTATTATACCGGTGATGCGGTAACCTTTCCCAGCGGCAAATATATGATTGATGGAATGCTTATCAATCTCTATACCGACCGGAATGGTTCGAGAATGCCCGATTACCACAGGCTCGACCTGGGAATAACCTACCAATTGAGAACAAGAAAAAGATGGTCATCCGACCTCAATTTTTCAATTTTTAATGTTTACAACCATAAAAACGCTTACAGTATTTCGTTCCGCGAAAGCGCGGAAGTGCCCGGAACCACCGAGGCGGTGAGACTATCACTTTTTGGCATCGTACCCTCAGTTACCTGGAACTTTAAATTCTGACTCATCATGAAAAGACAATTGACAAACCCAATTTACCTGATTTTCGCATTGGTCATATCTCTAGCCTCCTGCGAAGAGGTTATCCATCTGGAGCTGAAAAATTCACCCACCCGGGTGGTGATCGATGCCACCCTGAACGCCAGCCTTGGGGAGTGCAGGGTTTTAGTGACCAATACCCTTGATTTTTACCAGCAGGATTCCATTGCAAAAATCGTTGGCGCAAAGGTAGAATTGATCAGCAACCCGGGAATGAATAAAACCCTAACGGAGATTAATCCCGGTTTCCATTTTGCGAATGGCCTTACGGTAGATCCCGGTGATGTTCTGAGTGTCAGGGTGACTCTTCCCTCCGGCGATGTTTTCCTGGCAAAAGCAGAAGTGCCTGTCAGGGTGACTCTTGACAGCCTGCTGGTAATCAAGGGCTTCGAAGGCCCCGTGGCAAACGCGCCATCGGTATTTCTGATCAATCCCAAATGGAGGGATCCTGCCGGGATTGCGAATTATTACCGGTTCAAGGTTTCCAAAAACGGAAAAGTTTTACCCGGAAGTCTTCCCGTTAATGACGACAAACCCTTCGACGGCACCGAAGTCCACATGCCACTCGATCAATATGATTTTCTGATTGGCGATACAGTCAGAATGGAATTCCAGTGCATTGATTCCACAAGCTATTCCTATTTCAGCCAGATCAATGATATGGCCATGCCCGGTTTTGTTTCTGCCACACCCTATAATCCGGTCGGCAATTTCGATAACGGGGCTCTGGGGTATTTCGGGATCTATTATTCTGAGGTATGGGATACGATCATTGATGGAGTGAAATAATGTGGTTCATCTCTTATGATGTCAAGGTTAAATCCAAATATGCATATAACATGAAATACAATAATTTACCATGAGAATACTTTTATCACTTTTGCTCCTTATGGCATCAGTTTTTTTTGCTTGCGGACAAAAGGCTATGACTTTTAATGATGCTAAAGAAAAAGGTTTGACCAGTGCCCGTTTGGATAGCCTGTATGCAAGTGGACTTAGTTCCGACACGACACTTGGGGTGTTTAAAAATATTCAGGGAGAATATATCAAATCCTATCAAAAACTTCTTCAGGACCTGGGTAGATACTTAAAAAAGAACAATTTTGATTGGGAAAAACCGGCAAAAGGTTTCAACCGTATTTACTTTAACAAAAGCGGCAAAATTGGCTATTTCCTTTATAGTTTTTATCCGGACCAGTTGACAGAAGCACAAGAGCAAAGATTCGGAGAATTATTGGCGGGATTTATTTTGGATTATCGTTTTGAATTATCTGCTGACAAATGCTTTTCTCAATGCAGCAAGGTGACCTATATGCCAATTGAAAAATAAGAGGATCAGGAAAAAATGAAGGCAATTGTTTGCATGTAACAAAAAATCATTGGAATCGTCTTCTGTTGGGAAATATTAATATTTCTGACAGATAAAATTACAATTAAAAAGATTTATCCATGAAAAAGGCTTTGCTTTTCTCTCTTTTGGTTTTCTTATCAACTGCCTCCATCTTTGCACAACAATGCAATTGTGTCGAATCCTTCGACTGGATGGTCAATACATTCAAGACGAATGATGCCGGATTTCAGTATGTTATCGATAAAAAGGGTATGGATGATTACACGACGCATACTAACTTTTACCGGGAAAAGGCACTCCATGCAACCTCGACTAATGATTGTTTAACCCTCCTGAACAATTGGCTCTTCTTTTTCCGTAAAGGTCATATCGGAGCCTATTTAAAACCTGAATTATGGCAGAATACGCAATCCGGACCTCTGTCAGAACAATCAAAAGATTCCATCAGGACCCTATATAGGAATGAAGAAATTGTTGATTTTTCGGAGGCTCAATTCAGGGAGCATTTCAAGAAGAATTCCGGAAAGTTAAATGCGATAGAAGGTATCTGGACCAGCAACGCCTATTCGATCGGAATAACACGATCACCCGAAAAGAAAAATCAATTTGTTGCATTTATAATAAAGGCCGACAGTATTTATTGGATCCCAAAACAAAAAAAGGCGGAATTTACACTGAACAGCGATTCTTCATTTTCTATGGTTTATTCCATGCGCGATCATTCGAAAAGAAACGAGACGGCCAGACTTGTTGGTCAATCAGGGCACTTGCTCTTAATCATGAATACCATCTGGACCAAGGCTTATCCGGAGACCAGCCTGACCCAAAAAGAGGAACTTTTCTTAAATCTGCGTACAGCCACTA
Organism: uncultured Bacteroidota bacterium; assembly: GCA_942493265.1. Taxonomy (GTDB): domain Bacteria; phylum Bacteroidota; class Bacteroidia; order Bacteroidales; family UBA12481; genus UBA12481. The sequence continues at coordinate 1,953,907 of OW818688.1, read as the reverse complement.
CGCCATTCATCAAGAGATTAAGTGACAGAACATTATATCTTCGGATACCCTCCTTTGACTATTTAATGAAACCTGAGATCGATAACCTTCTGCAAGCCAATGATAGTTTAATCAACTCAACGCCCAATCTGATAATAGATATACGAAATGGAACCGGCGGCAGTGACCTGTCCACCTTTAAACTGATGCCCTATTTATATACTCAACCCATCAGAAGCATGGATCTGAAGTATTATTCAACTGAACTAAATGCTCAGGGTTACGATGACTGGGCCAATATGATCACTGATACTGCCATGTCAAACTATTGCAAGAGGGTTGCTTTAAAAATGAGGCAAAATATTGGAAGTTTTATGACTTTGGATGACTCCAGAGTTTCCATTGACAGTTCCTATATTCCGTCAGCTTTCCCCGTTAAGGTGGCCATTATCTGCAACCAAAACAACGGCAGTACTGACGAATCCTTTTTATTAAAAGCGAAGCAAAGCAGTAAGGTAAAAGTCTTTGGCCGACCGACCGCCGGCATTTTAGACATTTCAAATATTCGCAAAGTGGATTTTCCAAATGGCCAGTTTCAACTCGTATATAGCATGACTGCAAGTTTATGGTTACCGGCCTTTTCGATTGATGGGGTCGGAATCCAACCGGACTACTTTATTGACGACACCATACCGGAAGAGGATTGGATCCATTTTGTTCAATCGACAATTGAGCATTAACTTCGACCCAACTCACTTATCTGGTTATCTTTTGTAGCGTTTGATAATTCCCTCCGTCCTGAGGATGAAACACTCAAACCAATAAACGAAATTTAAATATGAAAATCATTTATTTACTAACCGGCACGATAATACTCGCCGCTTTCGGTTGCATCCGTAAAACCGATATCGTTTACCCGGCCAATGCTACTCAAAGTATGAGGCAGAAAATTCAAAGGGTTGAAGGTGGATTGTTGCCTGCCACCATTATCGTGGGAGAGCCTGGCAAAACTTCTACTCTTTCTGACCGGATGAAATACTTTAATGTACCCGGCGTAAGTATAGCCGTAATAAAGGATCACAAGGTGGAATGGGCCAAATCGTATGGCGTTAAAGAAGCTGGCACAACTGACAGTATTGGATTGAACACACTGTTCCAGGCAGCCTCGATGAGCAAACCGATCACGGCAATGATCGCCCTGAAGCTTGAGGAAGAGAATAAAATCGATCTCAAACAGGATATCAATTTACAATTGAAAAAGTGGCATATCCCTGATAATGAATTCACCGGAAAAACGGCTGTTACGCCCGAATTATTGATGCTACACATGGGTGGCGTCAACGTTCCGTCATTCCCGGGTTATCCTGCATCGGATTCAATTCCTGATGTTTTAGGTGTCCTGAACGGGACTCCCCCGTCAAATACGGAAGCAGTGAAAGTGATTTTTAATCCAAACACAAAATGGAGATACTCAGGCGGCGGATATACCATCCTGCAGCTTCTCATGGAGGAGGCAACAGGAACAACGTTTCCCCGGATGATGGAAAATTACCTTTTTGATCCCTTGAAACTTAAGAACAGCACCTTTGAACATAATTTATCCGCAGCTCAACAGAATTCGATCGCAAAAGGACATCTTGAAAATGGAAAGGTAGTCGCAGGTGGATATCACAAATATCCTGAAAAAGCCGCTGCCGGATTATGGACAACGCCCATGGAATATGCGGAGATGATTATCGACCTGGAAAAGTCTTACATCGGGGAACCGGGTAAAATTTTAAAGCCTGAAACCAGCCGGAAAATGCTTAAAAGGTATCGGGGAGACATGGCCCTGGGGATTGTTTTGAAAAACAGCGGAGACAGTCTTGCGTTGGCCTATGGCGGCTGGAACGAGGGGTATATGTGTGATGTATACAGCTATCTGAAATCGGGTTCCGGGGTTGTGATTATGACGAATTCCAACAATGGATATATGCTGATTCAGGAGATATACAGGAGTCTGGCCAAAGAATATGGCTGGCCTGATTTTAAGCCTGCCTCCATAAAAACGGTTGATGTTCCCTCGTCCGTGTTAGCGGGATATGCCGGAACTTATAAAGCGACTTTGGAAGGTAATAAGGAACTTACATTTGATTTAGTTCAAAAATCCGGATTTTTATATTCTGTGATGGATAATAAATCATACCAACTTTATCCGCTCAGTGAAAGGGAGTTTCTGATCCCGGATCAGGATTGGCGGTTTAAAATTTTAGATGGCGATAAGGTCACCGATTCCGTTGAATTTTTGGTTCGATTTGAAAGCGGAATTGCCAGGCGGATTTAAACCCGCTTATCCTGTAATCCGGCCGCTAATCACTTTATCCTTTGATAAAATATTGGGTGTCATTTTCTTTGCGGCATTAATAACCAATGTTAATTTCAAAATTAATGAGTACGATAAGATTTGCTTTACCAGTAGTATTTGCGCTTTTCGCGTTACAGGCTTTTAGTCAAAATCCAACACAAACAATAGGTGTGACAAAAGCCGCAGTTCCTGCTTACAAATTCTCAGTAAGCACCACCTATTTCACCTTTATCAATTTCGGCCCTACATCCGTTTCGATGTATGAATTTCATTTTGGGTTCAAAATTACTCCGAAAGATAAAATTGCCCTTAAAGTGGCCACCTGGAGGCTCTTTGAACCAATGGGTATCCCGTTCTGGGATCCGCTTTTGCAAAAAGAGAGCGAATGGTATCCGGGTAAAATCAGGGAAAGCGGCATCGGATTGGCCTATCAGCATTTCTGGTGGAAAGGGTTATTCACCTCCGTGGAAGTGTTACCCTTATGGAAGGTATATCTGGATGAGAACAAAAACAAGATAGGCGATGGTTTTAAGTTATATACATCTTATCACCTTGGATATCATATCCCCCTGTTTAAGAACCGGATTTTTTTAGAGCCGCAGATTCATTGTAATTACTGGCCCATTGATACTGAAGGCCCTCAGGGTTTTGAAGAGATGGAAAATAAATGGCCAAAAAAATATTTCCTTTTTGAGCCCAATATTTTTATCGGTGTTAAATTCTGACGGGTGCCCGGTAGTTATTTTAAAACGACATACACTTTAATGATTTTCCTGATAACGACCATTCTCTGGAACTTATGCCATGGGTGGTCACAGCGCATAGTCCGATATTTGAAGAGCCTGACCTGTTAAACCAGATCCTGCTTCAGGATGTGCTTGTGGGAGGAAACGGGTTGGCGGATTAGCCACTTATCCGTTTATCTGACCGCTTATCCCTTTCTCCTTTGAAAGCACACGGGGTACCCTTTCCTTTGGGGCATTATTGGTAAAATGTAACTAAGCTCAGATAGCATGAAAACCCATTTTGTAAGAGTTTCCGCAATCATAGCCTTTCTGTTTATTACTCAGCTCACCTACGCACAATGGCCCCAATGGCGCGGCCCGATGCGTGATGGATCCAGCAGCGAGATCAATCTTCTGAAATCCTGGCCTGCCGAAGGCCCAAAATTATTATGGTCTTCGGATACCATTGGCGACGGGTACGGATCTGCCATCATCCAGGACAAGGTTATTTATGCTGCCGGGACAAAGGATTCCTCGGAAATCATTACTGCATTCGACCTGAATGGCAGGTTAATATGGCAAAAGAAAACAGGGAAAGCACTTAAAGATTCTGAGGGTTGGGTGGCTCAGGGTAGCACACCAACCTACTATAAGAATAAACTTTATGCTTTTACTTCCCTGGGCGATCTTGCCTGTATGAATGCCGCGACAGGCACGGTAGATTGGACAGTAAGCGTTCCTGAAAAATTTAAAGGAGCCATTGGAAGTAAAATCATGTTTTGCGAATCGCCACTGGTGGCAGATGATCAGGTGATTCTTACACCTTGCGGGGATAACGCAGGATTAGCGGCCCTGAATAGTTCTAACGGAGATATTATCTGGACTTCAGAGTGTGTTGCCGATACCGGCAATTTTGTATCCCCTGTATTGATTCAGGGAAAGGATAAGAAACTGATAGTGACCAATACCCAGAACTATTACCTGGTTGTTGATTTTCAAACGGGTAAAATTGTATGGAAGGAGGAGGGCAAAGCCACTTATGTTCCTCTTCCCGGACACAATCAGGTATATTTTACAGGCTTAACCGAAGGTGGTAAGATGCTGAGAGTAAGCGATGAAACCAGTTCTTTCGATTTTATTTGGTGCGATAGTCTGAAAATAAGTCTGATGGGCGGAGCGGTCAGACTGGGTAACCGAATTTTTGGAACGTACGGTAATAAGAAGGGCATTCTTAGTATAGATTGGGAGACCGGTGAAAAACAAATCTTTGCTAGTGAAATCAGAGCGGCAAACCTCCTGGCAGCCGACGGCATGATTTACAGCTATGAAGGCAATGGAGCTGTCAGTCTGCTGAAGCCAACGGAAAATAATATCGAAATTGCCGGTACCTTTAAAGTTAAGCTGGGCACGGGCCCCAACCTCGCCCATATGTCAATTGGAAATGGAATTTTGTTTATCAGGCATGGGAAAACTTTGATGGCTTACGATATAAGACAGATTTAAAGTGAGATCCTACAAAAGTTGTCGGGCAAGTCCCTGATAATCCGATGGAATTGATTAAGGGGAACAAGGCCAGGAAGTAAAAAATGTTTAAAAAATTTTACAACAAGTATCCCTTTTTCTTCAACCTGATGGTTGTGCTGATTTTGATTGAGACAACCCGGACCCTGGATTGGCTGGCCTGGCATGCTCCATCCCCAGACAAAACAAAGATTTTATTTCTGGAGCAATTGTTCGAGTTTCTGTCGCTGTTACCGTTTGTCCTTCTGCTGATTATTTCTTATAAATGGGCCCTGATGAGAAGTCTGATGTATCTGGTCGTTGTCATGGTTTTAGTCTTCACTATATTAGGCCCTACCCTTCTCATCTATTGTTCATCGGCACTCGAAACCGTTTTCTGGCACAGGGCTAACCGCCCAGTGGTAACCCTGGATGTGCTTAAAAAATATTCTCCCGCGCTCATGGCATCCATTCTTTTTCTAAACGCGACCTTTTATCTCACCCGCCTCCAGCTTAAGTATGCCAAGCAAACTACTGAAATGCATAAAGCGGAGAACCTGGCAAGAGAGGTTAAACTTAAAATGCTGCATTACCAGATAAATCCTCACTTCCTGTTTAACGTGCTGAACTCCATCCATGCCCTGATCGACGAAAATGCCAGTAAGGCAAAGCAACTGGTGGTCGAAATGTCGGACTATTACCGGTCTACCCTGGAGAAGCAGGATCAGTCGATTTCTATCGAAAAGGAGACCCGGTCCGTGATGAAATATCTGGATATTCAAAAAACACGGTTCGAGGAAGGGTTTGAATTTGAAATTTCAGTTGACGATGAAACCCGAAACCTGTTGATCCCATCATTTATTATTCACCTGCTCGTAGAAAACGCCGTAAAATATGGGATGGAGCAGAATAAAAAACCATTGATTATCAGGTTGTCTATTAGCTTAATTGACAATGTACTCAGAATAAGGGTATCAAACACCGGTAAACTGGTTGTTGCAAAAGCGTTAAGCCCCAAAGGCACCGATGAAACCAGTAATAGTATTGAGATAATCAAAAACAGGCTTGCACTGCTGCACGAGGAACACAGTTCATTCAGGCTGATCGAAGAAAATGGCTGGGTTCATGCAACCCTTGAACTCACATTGCCTATTCCCTGATGAAATACAACTTGTTATCCTCAACCAGGTAAAACATAGGTGCAATCATAATCTTCGGATATCGAAGCCGGAGCCGGATGGATTCGCTCTGTATAAAATCGATTTCGTTACCGATTTCGAACATGAGCGCGAATTGCCTGAAATGCTCTTCCGCCATTGCCTGCTCCCAACCAGCCTGGGCCACCAACCCGTCGACAAATTCACTTTTCCGTGCAACCAGATTGACCATTCCGCAATGGTTATGTCCGATCAGCGCAATGTGGCTCACCCGTCCAACGGCGATCGCATAGGAAACCTTAAACTCGCTGTACCTCAGGTTGGCGCCCCCTGAACGGATGATAAAGGCAAAATTATCCGGCATATGGAGATGCTTCCGGTTATCCATGCACATGCCAACCAGAAGCCGGGCCCTGTTATATATTTCAAACTGCCGGCCCAGGTTGTGGTATTCCACCAGCCTTCCGATTGGCGTTTCACGGTATCCCGGTAGTATATCCTGTGCAGATGTGATTCCGATCAGCCTTTCCATTGCATTTATTTTAAGAGTAATTCTGGCCGAAGACCTTGCTAAGTTAAGAATAATCATCAAGGTATCCCTTAACAGAAAAACGCCTGATGTGGGAATGATACAATTATTTATAGAAATTATGTAAAGCTTTCTGAGCCGCGATGTTACATTTTTACCGGTTGATTAAATCATAGTCATGCGTAAATTTTTAAAATTCGTTGTGGTTTTTGTGGTTCTGATCATCCTGGTGAAGATGTCGGTTTTGCTCTTTGTTGAACCCTGGGTTGCGCAAAAAATCCAGACAGCAGTGAATAAACCGGACAGTGATTACCGGGTTGAAATTGGCAAGGCTCATGTTTTGTTGTTCAGATCAGGATTGACCCTCAACAAGATCCTGATAAATTCTGCCAATGCCCCGGATGGCCGGGAAAATTTAAGCGGAGAAATAGCTGAGATAAAATTCAGCAGGATAAACCTTTTTAAAATCATTTTTAATAAATCTGTCCAAATCCATGAGTTGAACATTGACCGGATCCTGTTTACCGGGATGATCCCGCCTTCAAAGAAACCATTGGCACCGTTAGTCTCCCCGCTAAATATCCGGATTGACCGGCTTACAGTTAATGGAATCGATCTGGCTTTGCGGAAATCCACAACGCCACAGGCCTGGTCATTAAATAATGGCACCATTAAAGCGAACGATTTACAATGCAAGAAACTGGATACCCTCAATATTTCCCTGGCTAAGGGTTTTATTGTCCGGGCCGACGGGCTGGGATCAGTTTCACCCGACAGCCTGTATACCTATCTGGCTTACGGCGTGGAATATAACTCGGTTTCACACCTGCTCAGAACAGATAGCCTGTTGATGCATCCTAATTATCCGAACTACAAGTTTACTGCACAATTTGCTTTTCAAACTGCACGAATCGATGCAAATCTGAGCAATACTCTATTCCATGATTTTCAATTTGAAGAATTTATTGAGTCAAAGAAACTGACCTGCAGATTTGTTGAAATCAGTAATATGGACATTGTGGTATTCAAGGACCAGAGAAAAGAAATCCGTCACATTTCAAAGACCACGTTTCAGGATCTGATTTACCAGTACCCGGGGTATCTCCGGATTGATTCCATTCAATTATACAGCGGAGATGTCAGGTATACGGCACATGCACTTAAGGCCACCGAGCCCGGCCATATCAGCTTTAATGACATCCATGCTAAAATTTCCAAAATCACGAACGATACAATTTATAAGCAGGAAACCGGATTCATGGAACTTCATGCAGATGCGCTCCTTATGAGAACAGGCAAGCTGGCTGTGGTACTCAAGGCCGGCATCTTTGACCGGAACAATACCTTTTCACTTATTGGTCACCTGTCGGCTATGGAAGGTGAAAGCCTGAATCCTATACTGGAGAAAAATGCCTTCATGTACGTAACATCCGGTACCATTGATAAGATGAATTTCGATTTTACGGCGAATAACCAAAGAGCCACCGGTGACCTGACGTTGCTTTATCACGGGTTGGATCTGGCCGTTAAAAATAAGAGGACAAATGATACCACCGCTATCGTAGAGCGCATCATTTCATTTGTCGTCAACAGGAAAATACCTGATTCAAACCCGCTTCCCGGCCATGAAATAAGGGTGGGAATAATAAATCATGAAAGGGATCCTGAGAGATTCCTTTTCGGCTACGCTTTTAGATCCATCCTTTCAGGGATGAAATCCAGCCTGGTCAAATAATTGAGCCGAATGGCCCGGAATTGGTTCAGCAACTCAAAATGGATTGATTGTTTATAGCAGCAATGCCGATTAAAATTTTACCAGCTTATAGGTTCTGACTTCAGATAGCCCCCCCAAAGCGATCCTGATATAGTAGATACCAGGTTTTAATTCATTGATATTGGTCGGCTGGTTACTGTGTACCGTTTCCTGATGTTTTACAATTACACCCATACAATTAATCAGGGTATAAGTGAAATTGGTTGGTGCAACCTCCTGATCAAAAGCCACGATAAAATGATCCTGAACCGGGTTGGGGTAAATACGTATGATTGGCGGGGTTAGTGCAGGCTGGTCTGCTCGGTTTGAAATACTATTAATCCGGGATAGAGTAAGCTGATTCACAATACGTTTTCGAAAACCATTGTATGTCACGTTAAAACCGGCCCCTACCGTTATCACGTTCACTGCAGCATCAAAAGAGTGGCGCGATGAGAAATCGACCTGGTCGCCGCCGGGCATAGTCCACTGAAATTTTTCACCATAATTGAATCCGACGTGCGGGTAATAAATATAGTCAAGCCGGGAGCTGGCAGAAAAAACAGATGGCTTATCAATCCTATAATTAACATCTATAAAACCACTCTTCCAATAATCTTTATTGGCAATGCTGATTTTGACGGAGGGTAAAACCAATTGCCCGGAGGTGATCAGAATGCTCTTTTCTTCACTTTTCACCAGGTTGTTTGCCGCATCAAAACAATTAAAAACCAATGTGGCATCTTGCATATCCAGATTCGGGAACAGCAGGGTATCAATCAGGTAATCATTTACCGGTTGCCGGTGATAAACTGTTTCATTACTCAGCAGGATATCAATCCGGTCGACACTGCCACCGATAAAGATCTCAACAGGTACTTTAGCGATATAAATTTCTGATGACCTCGGTTGCGTGATTATGGCAGTCTGGTATGTTTTAACAGCTTTCCACACCGGACGTTCCTGTCCGAAACGATCAGATAAGCTGGTGTAATTGACCAATCCAAACCACTCTTCAACAAGGTTGTCGTGAACAAATTCATTGCCTGCTTTCCACCAGCCATCACTGTAATTAAATACACAGGAACCGGCTGCACCGCCATCCACCAGCGATTTATACATAAACAGAATCCCTTCTTCCTGGTCGGTCAGGCTATTACCGCCATATCCCCAATTTCCCGGACCGGCTGGCGAAACGGACAGCCCGTATTCCGTAACAATCAGCGGAGAGCCGTTATTGTTTAATTTATTCAGATAACTGATGAAGTCGCGGTAGCCGTGGAGGTAGTTGACGGTCACCGGGTTGTATATATAAACGTTGTATGCGCTAAAATCGAATACATCAGAACCGATATAGGTTCCGTTGCAGGTATTGGCCATGCTTACGGGCCGGTTGGGATGCCTGGCATGAATGATACCGGTCAGTTCCTTCCACAGGGACACTGTACCGTCATAACCCGCTCTGGCAATGATTTCGGGTTGCGGTTCATTCATGATGAGATAGGCAATGATGTTATCGTAATTTTTAGAATAACTGAGCACATCGGATACTATGGTTTTGGCCTGATCAACGAATGTTTTGTCGGAGAAGTTTCCGGCTGGATCTATCCAGATTCCCATAATGATCTTGATATCATATTGCTTGATGATATCAAGTTCCTGTACTGTGAACGGCGCCCAGGTGCGGATGGTATTAAAGCCACCCTCCACGATGCGCTCCATATCAAAACGCAAAAGTTCCGGATCAAAGGTTCTGGCCCAGGGCACTTTACCCGGAGTGGCCCCGACTTCATAGCCGATTCCTTTCACAAAAAACTTTTTCCCGTCGATATAAAAACTATTGTTTTTTACTTCCACATTCTGTACCCATGCCGGAAGTGAAAAAATCAATACGAACAGGATAACCGATATCAGGCTTTTCTTCATAGCTTTATAAATATAAGCAATATGCTCCACACAGAGAAGTAAAAACCATTCCCGTCAAGGAGAGTAAAAAAAAGTAAATAAACCTACACTATGAAATCAAAACCTGTCCCGCCTGCATGCGGGCAAAGATGTTGTTTCCAAGAAGCTGGTGGCCATAAAGTAGCGTAAGGCAATCGAAAGCCGGCAGAGAAGTGCCAACCCATCTGTTTACCCGGCTATCGCTTGCCACCCTTCCACAAAACGATTCCGCCAATGCCCATTATGGCAATGCCGATCAGTGGCGACCATCTCATATTATGGGGTTTGTCGGCAAAAACTTCAAGTTTACCGATATCCACAACCTTCTCGCGGGTGGTAAAATTTACAGCCGTAAAGATGGTCAATGCCAGACCAATAATTACCAGTACAATGCCAAATGCTTTCATGGTATTTTATTGAATATGAATTTGTTAAAATTTATCTTTTACTATGGTTAAAAGAAGCACGGCATCTTCCCCAATTGTCAGACTGTACTTCACCTTATCCTTTATTAACAGCATTTTTCCCTGACCAAGGGTTATGGATCCGTTCTGAATATGAATTTTTACTTTCCCCTCGATAACATGAACCGTAATGGAACGGTTTGACTGATAAGATTCTATTTCAGTTCCTGCCCGCATGGCAGCAAGCACGATATGCCTGTCCGGGCTTTTTAAAAGGACCTCCGCATAAAGCTCGCCAATTGTCCAGGTTGGCGTGTGTTTCATCCTGTCAATCAGGTTCGGCAAATCAAATGACATTAGTGTGTCAGGCAGTGACATACTGATGCTATTAAGGAAAGGATTGGCTTTTATCGTTTGAGCTTCCATATTGATATTCTATTTCCATACAAAGATGAATCCCTGAAGGCTGAAAAAAGTTATACAATTACAGGGAAGAGTTACATGATTCACATAGTGAAAAAGACAAACCACTTAACAAAAAGACAATTTGGCGGTCTAAAAATTTTTCGCTAACTTTTATGGATGAATGGTTTAACATAAATAATCCTAAAATTGCAGAACCATGAAAAAGCTAATCCTCCTTGTTGTAATTCAGGCGGCACTATTGACAGCCTGTCAGCAAAAAAACCAAACAGACGATCCGGAGCAATTAAAAGTCGTATTAATTGATTACTTTAATGGGATTAAGTCTAGGGACTTTCAAAAAATGAAGGACATTACGACCAGTGATTTTATTTTATACGAGGATGGGAAAGTCTTTAATAATGACAGTTTGATTAACCTTCTGAAGAATTTCCCAAAATTTTCCGCTGAATATAAATTTGATAACTTTAAAATTAACGTTGACAACAATTCAGGGAACATGTGTTATTTCAATCACGGAGAATTTGTTATTAACGATACGATACATATGATAACCAACTGGTTAGAAAGTGCAAACTTCAAAAAGGTTGACAATAAATGGAAACTTGAGTTCCTGCATTCGACCGTCAGGAAGTGAGCGAAGAGATATGTTCAACTAACCTGTTTTTAAATCACTCTCCCAGTAAGCATTTTCAGCGATCTGGCCGGGAAAAATGCGGGGAAAATCCACCCAAAATCTGATATTTTATAATTATCAGTATATTTAACATCAAAGTTAAAAAGTGAGTCAAGAAAAACATAGTTCTGCAAAGTCTGGTTATAACCTCGGATTGGCCCTGCCGGGATTGGTGCTCGTACTTCTGGGTGCGATTGGACTGCTGAGCTTTATGGATTTTTTTCTGATCCTGGCCCGGATCAAAAAAGATTATATTCCCATGGCTCCGGTTACCGGACTGATATTTTTTCTTTACGGATTGGTGTTGCTGACTGAGAGCAAAGGGTCTCCAAAAAACAATATCAAAAAGGCCAGTCTGATAGTCGTTGGAGTCCTGACCGTTTTCTCCATTCTTAAAATTATCCAGTTTTTTACCCAATCAGATCTTCCGCTGGAAAGTGTCATTTCTCCCTTACATAACAAGCTGAATCAATTCTCGATTCGCCGGATGTCACCGGTAACCGGAGGCCTTTTCTGTATTGCGGGCATAGCCTATTTTCTGAGTCATTCCGGGACACCAAATATGTTTAAAAGCAGGATTGTTAATCTGCTGTGCACCATCATTGGCAGTATCGGCGCAATCAGCCTGTTGGGCTACCTGTTCAGAAGTCCTTACTTGTACACCAGTAATGTGATTCCGATGGCAGCCACAACAACATTCTGCTTTGCGGCACTTGGGGTGGGATTGATGCATTTTATCGGTGAGGACAGCTATATTTTCAGGCTTTTCAACAGGCAGACAGCACGTGGAAAGCTGATGGGAGTTGTTCTGCCGCTGGTAGTTTTCGCCATTCTCATCCAGGGTCTGACTCAGGTTTACCTGATCGACTACCGTATCATCGACCATGCCCTCATGTCAGCACTGCTGGCCATTCTATTCAGTATTGTTACTGCAATCATAATCTTCAGGATAACGGGTCGGATTTACCGAAACAATGAAGTGATCGAAATTCAACAACAGGAGACGCAGGAAATTCTGCTGCATGAGCGCGAACGTCTGAGAACTTTGATTGATAATCTTCCCGACCGTATTTTCTTTAAGGACAGATCGAGCCGGTTTATTATCGCTAATAACAGTACGGCTGTCCATTGCGGACTCAATTCTCCGGCGGACCTTGTTGGAAAAACTGATTTTGACTTGTATAAACTGGAATTGGCTGAGCAATACTTCAAAGATGAGCAGGGTTTAATGTCGAAAGGAGATCCTCTGATAAACCATGAGGAACGATCGATTGATGCATCAGGAATTGAAGGTTGGACGCTGACCAGTAAAATCCCGATCAGGAACAGCACAGGCACCGTCATTGGATTGATTGGGGTGTGCCGGGATATTACCGAAATAAAAAAAATTCACAGTGATTTGGTCAAAGCCAAAGAAGTTGCTGAACAGGCCAGTAAACTCAAAGATTATTTCATTTCAAATCTTTCCCATGAGATCCGCACCCCTCTTAATGCAATTATTGGTTTTTCGGAACTCCTGAAAGAAGAGGTTGAAGATATTATTCCAGAGGTTTCTGAGAAATACTTTCCGATTATTGAAGAATCCAGCAACCGGCTGGTACGTACCATTGACCTCATTATGAATTTATCAAGGCTCCAGTCGGGCTTGTGGGAGACCCGGTTCGTGAACCTCGACCTGGATCTGACTATCAGGAACATAGTCAGGGAATACGAACTCACTGCCCGGCAAAAAAACCTTCAGCTCACTTTTGAAAATTCGATCGGACCTGTATTTCTCAATACTGATGAATATTGTGTGGTTCACAGCATTTCGAACCTTCTTGATAATGCGTTGAAATACACTTATCAAGGGTATGTTGCCGTCAAACTGTATGAAGATGAATCAGGCTGGATAAAATTAGATGTCCAGGATACCGGTATTGGCATCAAGGAAGAATACCGGCAGCAGCTGTTTGAAACTTTTTCACAAGAGGATACGAGTTATACCCGCCAATTTGAAGGAATCGGATTAGGCCTGTCAATTACCAAAAAAATGCTGGATGCCATTGATGCAAGAATCTTTGTGGCAAGCACAAAGGATGTGGGCTCCACCTTTACGATTGCCTTCCCAGGTTAGCATATGGTTCTTCCATCAAAATTCATAATTCTGACATGAAAATCAAAAAACATAAGAAACTGTCTATTTTATTGCTGGTGCAATTCCCATTGATTTTTTCCGGTATCCTGTCGGTGGCACAGCCGGGTATAGTGCCATCAAACATTGAGCTTAACCGTCCGTTTGGAAAACAGGATACGGAATTATTTAAAAATCCCACGAAAGTTTACCATCCCGAAACATGGTTTCATTTCATAGGCGGGAATGTATCAAAAGCAGGTATTACTGCCGACCTGGAAGCAATTGCAAAAGCCGGTATATCAGGTATCCAGCTATTCCACGGACAAACTGGCGGGCGGTGGCCCGGTGTTGAACCGCAAATTGCCTGCCTGAGTCCGCTATGGGATGATGCAGTAAAACATACCGCCAATGAATGTCGCCGTTTAGGGTTGCGATTTACCATGCAAAACTGTCCGGGATGGGCCATGTCGGGAGGCCCATGGATTGAACCCTCCAATGCCATGCGCACCTTGGTCTGGAGCCGGAAGGATGTGACTGGTGGTCAAATTGATGAAGTCCTTCAGATCCCTCAACCCGGTGAGGAAGATTGGCGTGATTATAAAGATATTGCCGTGCTGGCATTCCCGTCACCCAGAGGCGATGATGGAGGGATTTTAAAACCACAATCGGTAAAAAGTGATACGACCCTCCCTTGGAAAGAGTTTCTCGCCGGTGATTCAATCGGCCATTTCAGGTTGAAGCCGTCTACACAAAAGAACCCCCATTGGGTGGAAGTGACTTTTTCGAAACCAGTGGTCATTCGTACAATCGAATTTTCTGATGTTCAGCGATTTAACCATTCCTGGTGTTTTGCACCGGGAGTTCAGGTTAAAGTTCTGGCCATCCTCCCGGGAGGAGCCACACGGGAAATTCTTAATACACCGATGCCAATGGCCGCCTGGCAATCCGATCATCCGATTTCTTTAGCTTGTGATGAAACTGAGGGAGCCAGAACCTATCGCATCGAGATTGTTAATCAGCACGATATGAACCTTCTATCGCTTCGGTTACTGTCGGCTGCCCGCAAAAACAACTGGGAATCAGAAGCTGCGTGGACCTTACGGAGCATTGTCCGCCAAAGTGAACATCCCAAACAATCGGCCGAGGCATATGTCCGATCAGAAGATGTACTGGATATCTCATCTTTCATGAATAAAGATGGGAAATTGAATTGGAAAGCTCCTGAAGGAAATTGGACGATCCTTCGAATCGGCCATGTAAATGTGGGGCGCAAAAACGGACCCGCACCAGCTGAGGGAACCGGTTGGGAATGCGACAAGCTCTCGGTAGAGGGACCAAAAGCTCAGTTTGCCGGGTATATCGGCCGGTTGAATGACGGTCCGTTAAGCGGAGGACTTTTAAACGGCATGTTAATGGATAGCTGGGAGTGTTACACGCAAACCTGGACTAACAAAATGGAATCTGAATTTGGAAATATTGCCGGATACCCGTTACGGAAAATGCTTCCGGCAGTTATGGGATATGTTATTAACGACCAGGAAACCACCAGCCGTTTTTTACGCGACTGGCGGTTTGTCACGGGCGAATTGTTAGTTAACCGGTTTTACCGGGGAATGTCAGATCTGGCAAAAGAAAATGGTTTAGATCTGGTTTATGAAACCTCCGCCGGTGATGTTTTTCCGGCAGATATCATGGAGTATTACAAATATGCCGATGTGCCGATGTGCGAGTTCTGGCATCCGTATTCCGATTCTTATGTCGGCGCGATCAATTTCAAGCCCATTAAACCCACCACCTCAGCGGCCCGGTTGTACGGGAAGCCCCGCATTTCGGCCGAGGCATTCACCTCGTTCAATAATACCTGGGATGAACATCTTAGCATGCTGAAAGAAGTGGCCAACCTGAATTTTATTGAAGGTGTAACCCATCTGGTGTTTCATACCTATACGCATAATCCCCGCACCGACTGGTTGCCACCTGGCACTTCCTTCGGTGGAGCCGGAATCGGAACGCCCTTTCTGCGTGGACAAACATGGTGGAAGTATATGCCTGAATTCACCACTTACCTGGCACGGTTGAACTATCTTTTTGAACGCGGGAAACCTGTTTCGGATGTTCTTTGGTACCTGGGAGACGAAATCAACCATAAACCCGACCAGGAAGCGCCATTCCCCAAAGGATATAAATACGATTATTGCAATCCGGATGTTTTACTCACCCGTTTATCCGTCAGCAACGGGAAAATTGTTACTCCCGAAGGGCTCAGCTACCGCGTAATCTGGTTGCCCGATAACGAGCGGATGTTACCGGAGACTCTTGAAAAGCTGCTCGGACTGGTGCAGCAGGGAGCAACGGTAATCGGCAATGCACCCCTTCGGATTGCAACCCTGATGGGCGGCCGGGATGCTAAGCAACGGTTTGACAGGGCGGTGAACGAAATCTGGGGAACCGGTAAAGAAAAAATCCGGATAATTGAAAAAGGGAAAGTGCTGATGGGATTTACAATTGCAGAGGCTTTGAGTCAGCTCAATTTTACTCCTGATGTTATTGGCGACGATGCTTTGTGGCTGCACCGTCAGGTTGACGGAGCCGATTGGTATTATGTTTCTGCTCCTTTCGGCACTGGTTTTCAGGGCGATCTAAGCTTTCCCAACAGCAGCAATCCGGAAATATGGGATCCGGTGAGCGGAGAGATTGGGCCCGCAACCGTGGTTAAGCAGGAAGGCGGCCGGATGACCATTCATTTTGATTTGCCCAGAGCGGGTTCCTGTTTTATTGTTTTCAGTAAAAAAGGCAAAATGGCCATTCAATCCCCGGTGACTGCAAAGCCAGCAGTGACCATTGAATTTTCCGGTCCGTGGACCTTGTCGTTTCCTTCAGGATGGGGAGCACCCTCCTCAATACCAATGAATGAATTAAAAGCCTGGAAAGATCTGGATATGAATCCGGAAGCCAAAGCATTCTCGGGTACTGCCATATATACGGCAACATTTGATGCCGGGGAGGTCCAGAATAAGCAACAGTTTATCCTGGATCTGGGTAAAGTTGAAATGATTGCAAGTGTGTCGCTTAACGGCAAGCTGCTGCGTACCTTATGGACTCCCCCCTACCGGCTTGAACTGTCGGAGGCTGTCAAACCGGGAATCAACAAATTATCGGTGGAAGTGACCAGTACCTGGTTTAACCGCCTGGTATTCGATGCCAGTCAGCCTGAGAACCAGCGTAAAACATGGGTAATCAACACTCCGGCAAAAGATGCGGCACTGAGGGAGAGTGGTTTATTGGGTCCGGTGATGCTTACCGTTCAGTGACAATTTTCCCGCAGATTAAACATCAAATGCCATGAATATCGCAACGAAACGCTCCCTCCGGTTGTAGAATTCATTCACCAGGCTGCGTCCGTTATAAAATTGAACACCAAGACGGAAGCGCAGCTGGTTCCGATCCTGTGGGAGTATGTATCCTGCCGTTATATTGATGTTTTTCGCGAAGCCATTCATCTGGTAAGAGCTGATATTCCCGGCGGCAAATACCCCACCGATCCATTTCAATTTATAAGCGAAGTAGTACTCCAGTTCGGCGCCAGCCATGTAATTCATATACGCATACTGATTGGGCCAGGATTTTCTGGGTCCGAGAAAATCAGAACCGGGATCAAAATAGCCGACCTCTCCATAAACCCTCACAATATCAAGATTTGGCCGATGAAGGAACCAGAGCGGACGTACCGACACCGCCCATCTTAAATCATCCTGAACGGGGCCCTGCTTAAACATCGGGTCACGGTCGGTGACGGAAGTTGTGGTGCGCTTGGGGAATTCATCCCCGATATGCGTGCAGATATGATGCTTCGAGAATCGCAGCGACAGCCATTCCGCCGGATTGGCAGCCACAGCTAAATAGTATACCCCGTCGAGCCCGATGAAATCATTGTTGCCTCCACGCATATGGCACGGGGTCATCACGCCCACCTCCGCTTCAATTCCCAGCTTGGGATTGCTCTTTGGCCGGAACTGAAATACTGAAATCCTGGCTGCCGGGAATACAGTGAGATGTCCCATGTACTTTCCTCCCTGGTTGATTTCATCGGTGTAATCATAATCTCCATACGAAAAAAACTGCGGCCCGGCTTCAAAACGGTTACCCAACGGATCGGCCAGATAGGTCCTGTACAAATGGTCAAGACCGATAATCTTTAGGTTCCAGGTTTTCAGGGGAATCAGGAAGGTTGAATCCTGGGCAATAACCGCTGTGGCACCAAGAATACAAATTATCAGCAAAAAATATTTTTTCATTATTCTGATTTTTTAATCGGGTCTGATCAGTTGTGAAGTGTTCCGCGCCAAACATCGTTGTTCGGGCCGTTATCAGCAGTTTCACCGCCGAGTATCCACAGGGCATTCATAAAATCAACGGCTGCGTAGGAATGCCTGCCACTGAATGCAGAACCCTTTGAATCAAGGGCCCATACCTGATCCGCCGCCTTGCGGTAAGTATAATACAGACTGTCTTCGGCATAGCGTATTTCCCGGTAACTGTCCTCCTTGCCCGGGAAAAGCCAGAGTGACTGGCCGTAATTCATCAAGGTATGACCAGCCCTCAGTGTCGAAAAGGATTCATCCGGTTGCCAGCTGGTGCCATCATCGGAGTACCAGACATGGTAATAAAACTCTCCGGGCTGGTTGAACAGGTCCTCATTATCGAATGTAACGCCAAAGATCCCTCCATGTATATATAATCGGCCGGAATTGGGATCGGCACAGGCCGCCAGTTCACTCCGCATGCCAAAATCATTGTTATCAAGCTTAACCCAGCTGATACCATTCTGCGAACGCCACACGTCATGAAAATAGATACAGGAATACCCGCCTTCGGTACCCTCGAGCATGGTTGAACCACCAATGAGGTAGAGGTAATTAATTCCGCCCTGTCGTGCTGCTACACACGCATGGTTGAATCTCGGCATGAAATCCCCAGTTATAACACGGTCAGCCTGGGTGCGTTCTTTGATCCGGGTCCAGGCACTTCCATCGGCCGATCGCCAGCAATCGTTTGTGTACTGGCGGTACCCGGTTTTCTCATCCACCTCGAACCCTCCAATCAGATAGAGTGCCTCACCCGTTCCATCGTCGAAAACGGTAACGGTATGACCGCGCCTTCCCTTCCAGGGTGCTGAATCCGTCACCATTACCCAGTCCTTTCCGTTCGCTGAACTCCATATATCTTCGAGATAGGTGTCGCCCCGCAACCGACCGCTGTCATAACCGCCGAAAATCCAGATCTTCCCTTTGAAAGCAACCGCAGCATGATCGTACCTGTTGCTCCATGCCGCTTTGCTGGTTATCTGCTCCCAGGCCAGGGCCCCTGAATAGGGTTCCATCCGATATTCTTTTATCGACATAGGATCGCAGGACGCGAGCATAAATATCAGCAGGGCTATCGATATAAGGTTCTTCATTTATACCTGTTTTAATATTTTGATTGTAAATGTAGCAATCAATCTTCGTATCAATCGCCTCAATTTCAAATGGGAACTCACAAATTCAAGAAGTGAAGGATACTCAGTCCGCTGGATCCGGTATCCGTGAGGAAAAAGGCAATGTGGGAATTCAAAGTTGAGGTTAAGTGCGATTGGGAACATTTTCTCCTACCTTTATTCACATGATAAACAATCTCCAAATGACTATTAAGATTTCATTCTTACTACTCTGCCTACCCATCCAATTGTTATCAGGCCAAACTCAACCTCCGATAAGGCTTGATCTTGCGAAAGCACTTGAAACATCTGGTGAATGCAAACTCTCCTCAATTGCCGGCAATGTTCAGTATGTTCCATTGGAGGCCAAACCGGGCTCGTTTATTAAGAAAATAGATCGTTATACCGTTTCGGATGATTGGATTCTGGTGGCAGACGAGACTGTTGGAAAGGTGATGAAATTCGATCGTAAGGGAAATTTTCTCGGGGATATGCTGACAAAAGGAAAAGGTCCGAACGAATTTCTATCAATAAATGGCCTTAATATCAATTCAAGGGGTGAGATTTTAGTGCTTAAAAATGGTGTTACTATTGAAATATATTCCAAAAAGGGTGAATTGATCAACAGATTCGACTATTACGGTTTCTCAACAGGGCGCTGGCTTTCGGATGATAAAATTCTGCTTGTTTTGGACTATGTGGTTTCAAAAGGCAGTGTTATTGCAACCATTGACAGGGATGGAAAAAACCCTTTAGTTAGTTTGAAAACTTCATTGGATTACTCAAAACTACCTTACCGGCCAGGGTATAGTTGTGGCCGTTGTGCTGAAGGTTATTATTATTTTGACCCTTTTATTGATACGGTATATACCATCAATAATAAAGGTGAAGCATCTGTCAGATGTGTCTTCAACCACAGGAAAGATCATGTAAATCAAAAGGATATGCTTTCCAATGCAAATGAAGAGCTGCTTGTTTCAGGTGAAAAATATCAGTTTGTTCAATATTACGAATACAAGGATAAAATAGTCTTACAAGGAATCGTAAAACAGCACAACAGCGTCGTATTGTTTGATAAAAAATCAGGTATTGGAACTTCTCGATTAAAGACTATTTATTTCGGATTAATTAATGATCTGGATAAAGGTCCCGAATTTTTCCCCAGGATAACTTTTACCAATGGTTCCGCGGTTCAATTACTGAGGCAACAGGAGGATTTAATCCACTATATTGATTGGGTTTTCCCTGAATCCGGCATGGTGAAAAAGGGAAGTTACGACCTCGATCTGTACTTGAAATTAGCCGATTATGGCAACCCGGTACTCATGATTGTGTGGTAGTTCGTTAAAATTAATCATACTTTTATTTCCTGATTAACTAACATCCGGGTGAAAGCAGCCTCAATAAAAGAACTCAAATCAGAATTAAGCAATCGCTCAAAAGGTGAACTGCTGGAACTTTGTTTGCACTTATCAAAATTCAAAAAGGAGAATAAAGAATTACTGACTTACCTCTTGTATGAAGCCTACGATGAACCGGCTTTTGTAGAAAGTGTGAAAGGAGAGATTGAGCAACTATTTAAGCAGATAAACAAACGGAATAATTATTTTATCACAAAAAGTGTACGTAAAATATTGCGCACGATTAAGAAGTATATCCAGTATTCAAAGAAAAAAGAAACAGAGGTGGAATTATTGCTTTGTTTTTGTCGCGAATTAAAAAAAATGAAGCCATCTATAAAGGAAAGCCTAGTGCTTAATAATATTTACAAACGTCAGATAGAGGCGATCAAAAAAATTATAAAATCCTTACATGAGGATTTGCAGTTTGATTATGAAACAGAGTTGAATAAAATATTATCCATCTAAAGGACAATAAACCTCTGCACTTCCATGCCCGGATGAAACCCAGAAGACCATCCATCCGTTCAATAAGACGGTAAATTCATATAGCCCGATTTTTATCGAACGGATCATCCAAAAAGACGATTTGGTGGTCTCAATTTTCTTCATTACCTTTTATCATAGATTTTCATAGTCTTAACCCACCGTATTCCCCGCTTTTCTGTTTTCGAAAATCTCTCTGTTAGAGTCTGACATTGTGGTAATTACGACACCGTCGAGGGCAAGTCTAAAATTGGAGATACGGCAATATTAATTTAATACTAATTTTAAGTTATCATTTAATTTGATCGTGTCTTTATTTTGTAAAGTTATAAACAACAATCAATCATTGTGTTGGTAAATTCATGCCGTTTTCTGTTATCATATTGTGATAATAAAATATCTTTATCACGGTAATAATAAACAGAATAATGGACCCAGCAACTTTCTTTCAGGAGCCTAAAACCGTGGCACAGAAGCAATACGAAGCATTACGGATGTATTATCTTGAAGGCGCTTCCGCTCAGGAGGTGGCCGATCGATTCGGGTATACCTACCGGGCTGCTACTTCCCTCGTATCTGCTTTTCGGGCCAGGCTGAATGTCGATCCAACGGGTCGTTTCTTCTTCGTGGAGAGCACTCCCGGACGTAGGATCTCTCAGGAGGCAACCGGAGCTAAATCGGTGATCATCGAGATGCGAAAGAAGTATTACTCGGTACCCGATATCAAGGTTGCCCTCGACGGCTTGGGCCACTGCCTGTCGGAGAAGAATATTTACAACATCATTCATGCTGAAGGATTTGCGCGTTTGCCAAGACGAACCAAGCTGGTGAAGCAGCAGTTGGACAAAGTTCAGATACAGGCAGAGAAATCAATCCCCCTGAAGTTTGAACCGGAATCCTTCAAGAGTTCCAATGCCGGTATCCTGATGTTTACCCCGATCCTCAAACGCTATGGGATAGATAAGGTGATCGAACAGTCCGGTTATCCCGGCACATCCGTCATTAGCAAGGCTTCGTCTATTCTTTGTTTTCTGGCGCTGAAGCTGGCCAACCGTCGCCGGTATTCCTCCGACGATACTTGGTGCATGGACCGGGGAATGGGGCTCTTTGCCGGACTGAATGTGCTGCCGAAAACAGCCTGGTACTCCTCGTATTCCGATCGTGTTACCCCTGGCATGAACCTGGCTTTCCTGAAACAGCTGCATCAGGTATGGCTGAAATTTGGCTTACTGGAAGATACCGCTAATCTGGATTTTACAACTATTCCCTACTGGGGCGATGATAGTCACCTGGAAAACAATTGGTCCGGGAAACGCGGCAAGGCCCTCGGCAGCATGCTGGCCGTACTGGCCCATGATCCCGACACCGGATTGATCGAGTATGGAAGCGCTAATGTTTTGCATAAAACTGAAAGTGATACCGTTATGGAGTTCCTGGACTTTTATCGTGCCGGTACCAGAAAAAAGGATGACACACTCCGGTATGTTATTTTTGACAGCAAGTTCACCAACTATGAGAACCTTCGGAAGCTTGACGAGAATAAAGTCAAATTTATCACCATCCGCCGCCGGGGAAAACTGATCCTGGAGCGGATCGCCAAACTGCCCGAAAAGGGCTGGGCAAATATCAAGGTGGAATGTGCCGGGAATAAGCACAGAACCTTACGTGTGTACAATGAAATGGTTTATCTCGCCGGCTATGATCAGGATATCCGCCAGATCACCATCACGGGAAATGGAAAAATCAAGCCTGCGGTTATCATTACCAATGATATCGATTTGCCTGTTGAACAAATAGTTAGAAAATATGCCCGCCGGTGGCTGGTTGAAAAGAAGATTTCCGAGCAGATTGATTTCTTTCACCTGAACCTCGTCTCCTCGTCAATGGTCATTAAAGTAGATTTTGACCTTACTGTGTCGATTCTCGCTCACAATCTGTATCGGATTTTTGCTCTGGAACTGAAACGCTACGAACATCTTACTGCACAAACACTCTATGATAAATTTGTTCTCAATGGGGCTGACATTGAAATCGCTGATAAAACCGTTACCCTCAAGCTGAAGAAGAAAAGGGAGCTCCCGCTCATTTTGGAGGTTATGCAGAAATATAATCGCCAAAACTATCCCTGGATTGGAAATAAAAACATTATATTTGAGGGAGCTACGTACTCTTGAAGTACTTGCGACTGTTTACTCTGAAAATCTATGCTTAAAATAATTTAACTATAATGGCGCCAAATCGATTTATATAAGTAAGCCAGAGTCGCAGATTATTCTTTGAGTAAACCCTAACGATTCTGGCCGAGATAATTTAATAGAAGTTGATCAAAGCCAAGATTCTGTATGTAAATGTCTCTAAACCTTAGACAGCTTCTCTGAGATTTTAAAGGTTATCTTTGTTTTGGAAAATCGCATTTAAACTGAAACATAATCAAATTGAAATGAAAAAGCTGCAAATATTCCTATTATTTTTAATTGTTGGTATCATTACTGCCAATTCAACATGGTCCAAACCGTCAGAACCAATGCCAGTTCCGCCTTACACTGTATATTCAACTACGAATTTGAGTAGTTATAAGGTTTCCATTTATCATATTATACGCGATGGATTTGGATGGTATAACGATGGCCCCTATTTTCCTGATTCATACTACGATAGTTTTAATTCGGATTACTTCTGCACATATAGTACCTCTACTTATGCACAAGTACAATATTGGGATGGTGATTCATGGGAAGATTATGGAGTTGTATATATGAATTCAAATAACACAACGCTTGGAGAGGATAACGTTGTCACTCAGTTTGTCATCCGAAAAGCGGATTTAATTTTTCCGTAAAATTGATAAAAGAGGGATGGTTAATCATCCCTCTTTTATATTTTGCTTTCTGCGATGAAGGGGTTTATTATATTATTTGTTGTTTTTCTTTCAAGTTGCTCAACCAAAATTGATACGTCTTTTAACGTAGCACCTTATCCCGTCATTTATTCCATTATAAATGCCACGGACACGATGCATATCGTTTATATCACTAAAAGTTTTTCTGGTGATGGAGGGCCATTAGTTGACGCACTGAACCCGGACTCCCTATATTTTAAAGATGTTAAAGTGAACCTTGTATTTAGAACAAGAACCGATTCAATGAGATATGAAATGAGATTAGACTCAACTGAAAATAAATTACCTGGAATATTTCATAACCCAAAGAACTTTTATTATTCTGTTATTTCTGAAACATTAGATAAAACTGAGGAATGGTGGTGTCGCTTTCTAATTGACATCCCAGGATATCGACCTATAACAAATTTGATTAGATTAATTGATCCGCCTAAAATGATTTATCCAACAACAGATGGCTCCATGATATCTTTACGTCCTGAAAATCCATTTACTATTTCCTGGATCGGTTCAAGTTGGAATGATTTATCAATTTCTTTTATACTTTATACTCATAAAATAGAAGGTACTGTTGTTGATACTCTTACCTATAAAAAGAATGCTATTGTAATCCCGGTGATGGGTTCATTCAACTTCGGTATGTCGTTTAGCTTTGAAAATTTTCTGGCGTTATTAAATCGATACTTTACGAGCAATATAGGAGTTTTAAGTCGAAGTTTTGGACCAATTTATCTAAAAATTGATTCCGCAGACAAGAATTTCTTTGAGTATAGGCGCATGCTTCAAAGAGAAATTGACTATGTATTCTTCATAAATTCCAAACCTGAGCCGGTCTTCGGTGTATTTGCGAGCAGATCCAGCAGAGATGTTAGAGATTTAGAATTTGACAAGAACACATTGGACTTCCTCTGTTCGGATTCTTCAATGACTAAATTCAAATTTGTCAAATGGTAAGGGAGCTTTGTTCTCTTGAAGTACGTGCGATTATTTACTGTGAAAATCTATGTTTATGAATGAATGGTTAAGGATAAAAAACGTTTCCATTTATTGTCCTCTTACGCATGATCTCCTATGGACAAGTCATTCATCGATAAGCTTACTGCAATCATTGAGGAAAACCTCAGTAATTCCCAGTTTGGGGTAGATGAACTAGCAATAAAGATAAGCATAAGTCGTTCCAGCTTGCTTCGAAAGGTCAATTCAATAACCGGAAAGTCCACCAATCAGTTTATTCGGGAAATCAGGCTTCATCGTGCAATGGATTTTATTCTGGAGGAAAATCTTACTGCAGCTGAGGCTGCCTATCGCGCCGGATTCAGTTCTCCTGCCTATTTTAATAACTGTTTCCATGAATATTTCGGTTATCCTCCCGGGGAGGCAAGAAAAAAGGCAGGGATCGGACAGGTGCCCATAAAAGGAGAGGCAAAAATGCCCGACCGGAAATCTCGGATTGAGCGGATGATTATCATTATTACTTCAGGAATCGTGATTGCTTTTACGGTGTTTGTTCTGGATGCGCTGTTAAACAATTCAAATAATGGGGAAACCGACCAGCTGAACAGCCAGGAAAAGACTATCGCCGTATTGCCCTTCCAGAACCTAAGCAATGATACTTCCCAGCAGATTACATGCTATGGCTTTAAAGATAATCTGATCACTAATCTGATTAAAATCAAGAGTTTTAGAGTCAAGTCATCATCCGAGCCATTGTGGAACACAAAAAAAACACTGCAGACAATTGGGAAAGAGCTTGATGTAGACTATTTAATTACCGGATCACTCGGTTTTGAAGGAAACAAGTTAAAGATTCTGGTGCAGCTGATTGAATCAAAAACCGGCACATTTCTCTGGGCTTTGGATACCATCAGGGCATATAAAGAAATCCTGACCTTTCAAAGCAATTTGGCCGAAACTATTGCTGCGGAATTGAATACAAAATTGTCGCCCCAGGAGGTAAAAAAGATTGAAAAGCTGCCAACTGAAAACATCGAAGCCTACAATTCCTATTCCAAAGGCCTTTATTACACTGATTTCAGCCATGGCGTTGACATGCAATTGGCAGAAAAGTGGTATAGAAGGGCAATTGAGCTTGATCCCCGGTTTGCAGAGGCATACCTGGGATTGGCGAATACACTGACCTGGACATATCAGGGCGACGAGGACCGGCGGAGGGAATTGCTTGCGGAGAGCATCAGAACCATCGAAAAGGTTATTGAGATCGATCCGAACATGCCGGAGGCTTACATGGCACTTGGACGGAATTATATGGCAGATGAAAACTATGGCAAAGCACAGGAACAATTTGAGCAATGCCTTGTTCTGAGGCCCACCAGTCCTACTGCAACTTTTTATATGGGCACCACCAACATGTATCTCGGTAATTGGGACGAAGCCCTTCGTTACCTGAAGAAACATTATGAAATGCTACCGAAAGGCGTCCAGATTAACCTGCATATGGGATTGACTTATGAATACCTACGCGACTTTCCCCGGGCAATACAATATTATGACCAGGTTATTGCTTTAAACCCGGTGTTTACATTGTCCTATAACAGTCTGTCCGACATAGCTCTGAAATGGAAGGGTGATACCGGCAAAGCACGAAAAATCCTGGAAGAAGAGGAACATGATAATCCCCCGAAGGATCAGACTATTATGTATCTCACGTACCGCTATGTATGGATGGATCTGTATGAGTGCCGGTACGAAAAGATTCCCGGTGAGCTCTCCCGCTGCCCGCTTGATGTTTTTCCCGCTGATTATTTCTATCAGCCGAAATACCTGTTGTATGCCATTGCTTATGGATTCATGAAAAAGCCTGACCTGGAGCGGGCGTACTACGATTCCACCCGGGTGTTTCTGGAGAAGCTGCAAAAATCCAAACCGGCATATCAGACTGATGCCCGGGTGATCAGTACACTTGGCCTGGTTCAGGCAGGCCTGGGCCATCCTGACCAGGCAATTAAACTGGGAGAAGAGGCTGTAAAACTGGTGCCGGTCACAAAAAACGCGCTCAAGTGGCCTTACCTGGCAGAAAACCTGGCCTACATGTATACCCGTGCCGGCAATTATCCTGAAGCACTGAGACTGCTGAATGACTTGCTTTCAACACCGGGTCCGCTGACTGCCAAATTACTGGAAATGGATCCACGGTGGGCACCTTTGAAAAACCTTCCCGGGTTTAAGAAGCTAATAAAGGACTTTCCGGTTAATTGAGCGAAAACTGCAATCTTTTGTGTGAGAAGTGTAAGTTTTTGCGTCAGGATTGCTATGTGCCGTCAGGCTTTTCACCTGACCTTTACATAAGAATTATGAGCATAAAATTCTTTTAACCTAATTATCAACTCAAATTTTATCAATGAAAACAAAACTTCTTTTTGCAGCATGCCTGCTTTTCTGCATGGCAATGTACCCGCTCCAGGCCCAAAACGGCAATAACAGTAATGGGTCAGTCTCCTATCAAGCCGAATTTCCTGTGCTTTTCGTAATTACAGTTGATGGTGCAGAACTGGATTATATAACCGGATTTTTGACCGTCCATCTTGTCGATCATTACGTTAAAGGCATATTTGCTACAGAGCGCTATGGGGTACATGGTGTTTTAACCAGCGAAAAAACGGGTAAGACTTACAGGATATCTGAAATCTCGCTACCCGTCAATGGAACTTTAACCTATTGGGAAGGGGATAATCCATGGACACCTGAAGTGGAGGAAGGAATCTGGGTGATGGATCCAATGGGTTATACTATGGATCGTCTGATCTGTGATGACCGAAGCGTTTACATCATCAAGTACACCTATAGTCTGATAGATCTGTTAAATGGTGGATCTGGTTTTACCAATTACGAGATCAGGATTGCCGGAAAAAACTAATTCAACCCGTTTGCAATACGGCCACAACTACTGAAAAGGCTCCCCTAACTGCAAGGGGAGCTTTTTTTGAGATGGTATGCGTACTTTACCGCTAATGGGCAAATAAATGGCACATTAATATAGATGATTTGGTGGTTTCAAAATTCTTCGTTAACTTTTTTCTGTCTTGCCTATGATCACCAATTTTAAACCGGAGTGCTATGAAAAACGTTCTGCTCCTTACCCTGATCTGCGGTGGTTTCACTCTTGAAAACTCTTCAGCTCAAACCTGCTCTGAGTGCAAGGAAAGGGTAATCATTATTTATGACAATGAAGTTCGAATTCCCCAGCCTGATTATGCGTCAATGCCCGTGAACGAACAGATCGAAGCCTATCGTGAATGGACCAATCTCTATTACATTGCCGGCGGTATCAGAAACTATGTTAAAAGTGATCCAACGGCCAGTTGTTTCATGCGACTGGATGCAGCATTCTTTACCGAACCCGATAGTACGAATACAACAATAAAAACAGGCATCGGACATCCCAACATTCCGCCAGCCACCGGTTCGGTTGCTAGTGGAAATTACATCATATACGGCCTGGTTACCGGAGATGGTTCAAATTACAACCTGCAGTTAAAACTGGAAACTGCAAAGTCGAGAGAGGTGGTGAAAGAATTCAATATCTCCTTTACTCCCGGCTTTGATCCCATTTCCACGGGTTATAATGCAGCCACCGGTTTTGCGCAACTTTACACAACCTGTCTTGATTTTGAAAAAAAGAAACGGGATGAAGGGAAACCATATGCAATAAAACCCACTATGAAGGTTATTCCTGAAAAAACAAAACTTAACCCCAATGAGTCAACAAATGTTGAATTTACCCTCACCGATTGTGACGGTGTACCATTAAAGAACAGGACTATCGATATAATGGCAGAGGCCGGCTCTTTCGATTTTTCAACGCTGACTACCGATGAATCAGGTAAATGTATGGCCAGCTATACGGCAGGAAATGAAGCTGCTACAGTACAGGTTACAAGCCAGCTTAGCTTCAGGCATCCTACTCAGAATCCTGAACCCATCTGGGTGGATGTTGCCACCGCACACATTGAAATCGGGAATACTCCCAATTGGCTGGTTGAGGGTAATTACCGTTTTGAAGAGAGGATTTCATTTGAGCAAACACTTGGTGAAGAAATTCCATTGAAAATCCATTCAGAAACAGTAAAAAGAAACACAGGTCTTATCAGTGCAGTTCTTGATATGAAATCATGGGGCAGCGGCAGATATACTACCAATAAATCTGTTGATACAGAAGTAAAAGGAGAAGCGATGGAAGGATTTACAGAGAGAAGATTCGCCCAGGGAAGCGACGAAGAATCACACACCTCTCAATATTTGAATGCCGTAACCACCAAATATTGTGAATCTGATACAAAATATTATTGGGATCAGACAGTTAATGTTTCCATTGGTTCCAACGACAGGCATATCGCCTTTACCACTAAGGCGATGCGTCCAATGGGAGGAGGGCTAAGTAATTCACTTTTTATTTATTGCCAGGATGGCAATTGCCAGACGATTTCCACATCACAAGTTATCGATTGCCCAACGGATTCCTACGAGGATGGAATGCATTCCTATACAATTGATGGGATAGGTAATCAGGATACCACCTATAGCGATATTACCTTCCCGTCACCAGGCTGGACTGTAACAACGGAAGTAGATCAACTGTTTCGGGAAGATGGCAATAAGTTTTATTTCCAATATCTGGCAATTACAAACAGAGAGTATGTAATTGATAATTCAAAACAAACATCGAGAACAACTGAATTTGTTGATATTGTTATAAATTCGTGGGGTAAACCTACAACCAGCAACAATTCTTTTGTTGAGCAGAATAATTTCCTCAGCCAAAATGTTCCAAATCCATTTCAAACTGAAACGGTTATCGGTTATTTATTACTAAATCCGGGTACTGTCAGGTTATCGGTAGCTGATCTTTATGGACGGGAGGTTTGTCTGCTTGAGAATTCTCATAAAGAGGCAGGAAATCATTCGGTTAATTTCAATGCATCCGGACTAAACCCGGGTATTTATTTCTGCAAACTTACCTGCGATGGTTTTTCTTCTGTCAGGAAGATGTTAATGATCAAATAAATTGGTGCCTGTCAATTCTTCTACCAACGCACCCTTTGTTCAACAATATTGAAACCCGATTTCGATTTGGCTGATGTTTGCTTATTTCCGAAGGGCTTTATAGGTGGCCGTTACCTTTATCTGATTTAATACTTTCAATAAATAGACCAGGTCGTCTTCAGCAGTTCCGCCCGTTCGGACTTCGATTTTCACCCCCGAATAAAAGAAGGGCTCTTCTCCAAAAAAATCGATTGTTCCCAACTCCAGAACGGTATCTTTTGAAAACCGGATCTCCTCGGTTGTCTCACTGACGAAATTCAGATCAAGCCCGACAGAACCGCCACCTGCACCGGCAATTCCACTTATCGTTACATCACCTTCATACGGTACCTGATGACAGGAGGCTTCAAAAAAGAAATGAACAGGCGCTTCCAGGCAAATCCCTTCAACGTTGTTAAACCTGATATAGAAATTAGTGGAGGGAAAGGTGGTTCTCCATAATGAAGAACCGTATCCGGATGGCAGGGAATCGGGAAAATTCTTAAGATTCCCAGCTGTAAGTTCTACTACGACTTCTTTCTCCTCGCCACAATTATCGGTAATCTCATCTCCGGAACAACCGGTCAGCAGGAATCCCATCACTATCAGGGATATTCCGCACAAGCTGGAGGTATTCATCTTGATTATATTACTATAAATCCTTGACACAAAACCCATATCAACGCAATAAGAACCGGCTGCTCCAGGCATATCCCGGTTTCCAATCCGGTTACAGGTCCTTCACGCAGCGGACGGAAAGACCAAAAGATTTTGAGACAGGCATCCGGGCTACATAATTGTCCAAATAGATAAGACTCCGCTCCAGGGCCATATAAACATCCCACGAAGTAAACGTCCAGAAGTAGGCGAGGTGGTTTTGGTTGGAGGAGGTTTGAATGGTACACATGCCTCCGGGAAGAACCTTGAATCCACTGGAATTATCTCCGTTGCCTGAGTCATACCAATCCGTGGTGGATTTCATATGATAACCAACAGAACCAGAGAACCTGGCTCCTACTGAATCGGCCTCGGATGCACTCATGCCTAAAAATTTCTCGAGTGTTTTCCATTCGTCATCCGAAGGCAGATGCCAACCAGGGGGACAGGCATTTTTTTTCGCGGCCGCCCAGTTGTACAGAACGCCGTATTTTTTATAATTCTCAGTTGCCTTGGCCGCGATGGGGTTGGTACCTTCATACCCATATACGTAGTAGTAGGGTATGGTTTCCGAGCTGGTCGATGGCGGAACCACGGAAGGCAGATAAGCCACGTTGTCGGTCATCCAGGTTTGGGTACCATAAACTTTGTAACCATAATTCCTGTCATCACAATAAAAGTATCCGTCAGGTTCCAATCCGGACTGGACTCCTCCGGGGTCGTCCTTCTTGCAGCCGGCAAGGATGAGCAGGACAACGACCTCGGCCAATAAGATTAATTTTTTCATGACACAATCGGGGTTAAGCCATTATTAATCAGAAGATATACACTAAGGTATAAAATAAAAATTAACTGTTAAAATAAAAACAACGAGTGTTTGATTGCTGGTTTAACATTGTTTAAAGTATTGTAGACTTCTAGACTTATAAACATGACCGCCCTGTTGGTGGGCATGGTGATCATGGCATTTCCCCAATCAGGAAAAGATAACACAAAAAAGCCAGCCCCAACCAGTATCGGGATGGTAAGAAAAAACAAAATCATGCGAACCTTAACCTGATTTATTTATAATCTTCGCGGCCACACTATTCCTCCAAAAATGATAATACAGCCTGGTTAAAATCGTTGGGTCGCTCTAAAGGTAAAACGTGTGACGATCCTTCACCCTTAATCATGGTGAATTTTGCATTTGGAATGGCATCAGCCACTTCTTTACAGATCCAAGGCGGGGTCAGGCGATCCTGTTCACCTGAAATTACTATTGTTGGTGCGGTCACCTGATTAAGGCGATCTAAAGTATCGTGTTTTAAATAGGCTTCGGCCTGCCGTTGGTACGCTTCGGCTGTAACAGGATATGGGTTACCTCCAAGCATCCGGAGCGTTTGATCTACAGCCTCGTGATTTCTATTGAAACTTTCGGAGAACAGCCAGATAAACTGTTGAGCTGCAAACATAAACCCGCCGGCATCTTTAGTTTTAACGTAGCTCCAGATTGAAATAGGATCAAACTTTGAACGTGCAGTTGCCGCCGCAGTTCCTGTTAATACCAGCTTATCTAACTTTTTTGGATAGCGGATGGCAAATTCCTGAGCTATCATTCCGCCCATCGACAGACCAAGCAAATGGGTTTTTTCGATACCCAAACCATCCATTAACCCGGCAACATCATCAGCCATATCCGCTATGGTATAGGCCTTTGTGGCGTTTGAACTACGTCCGGCATCCCTGTTGTCAAAAATAATTGTCTTAAAATGTTCAGAAAAAGCAGGAACCTGGTGGAGTCCCCATAAAGTTGAATCATAGCCAATTCCCATTATGAGGATTAATGGTTTTCCTTCTCCGTAAGATTCCCAATAGAGGGTCTGTCCGTTACTTTGAATCTCCCCCTTTTGCACGTTGATATTACCCTGATTTGTTTTCATTGCATTTCATTTAAAAACTTAATTGTTCAGGCCCTGTGTGATTGACTTAACTCCTTTCAAAACAGGTCACTATTAAAACAAACCGGCGGGTAGAAAAGTTTATTTTATCCCCGGTATTCGTCGGGAAAAAACATGATGTGGTGAAGATTCACGGATGCTGCCAGAGTACCAGACAGAACCGGCAAAACATTAGCCCTTAATCCAATTTCAGTCTGATGACCAAATGTACCGGCGTTCAAAAAATTTTTGACGACAGTTTCAATTTCATGGGCAACCGCTTTTTTTTCTTCTTCAGTTGATTCACTTGAACCCTGCGGCCGGCATGCCACCAAAACCAAAATAGTCAGGATTAATCCTGCCAGCAAGTTAAATAGTCAGGTTTTCACTTTTCAATATGCTTTAGTTGAGACCTTTAACATGACCAAGTTAAGAAATATCTTTCACCTGAAAAAGCAAGTTTTTTTTCACGGAAACCCAACGATTCAATGATTGCTGTATAAATTTTGTTTATAGTTTTGTAAACTGTTAAACTTTTAAACATGAAGGATAAAACGATCTATCTGCTCCATGCCAATATTTGCAAGGCTTTGGCCCATCCGCTCCGGATCGAGATCATCGAGCTAATTGGCGAACAGGAGATGTCCTTTATCGATTTACAAACCGAAACCGGGGCTTTAAAATCAAATCTTTCACAGCACCTGTCACTAATGGTTTCCAACGGATTACTGGTTCAAAGGCGGGATGGACTGAAGGCCCATTATAGGCTTTCCAGTGAAAAGATTGCCATCGCCTGCCGGATGATGCGGGAGATCCTGGTTGACAACCTCAACAAGCAACACGAAATGATCAAACAACTTTAAAATCAATCTTATGAAAAAAACACTCTTTATCATGGCCCTGTTGGTGGGCTTTGGGACCATGGCGTTTTCGCAATCAGGATCAGACGGCACCAAAAAACCAGCCCCAACCAGTATCGGCATGGTGATATACTCCCAGGATGTTGAAACCGTTTGGAATGCATTAAGACTTGCAAATTTCGCTGTCAATGCCGGCGACACCGTTGAAATATTCCTGTTAGGGAAAGGAGTAGTAGTGGATTCATTGGCAAAGACCGATGAGGACATTAAAAAACAAACAGAAATTTTCTTGAATTCAGGGGGGATCATTCAAGGATGTGGTACCTGTCTGCGGAGCAGAAATAATATGAATCCACAGGTTTGCACTATGTCATCAATGGGCGATTTATATGCGATTGTAAGAAAAAACAAAATCCTGTTAACCTTTTAATTCTAAAGATCATGGATAGTATTTTAATCCTGGTGAATGACGCCCCTTACGGAACTGAAAAAGCCTATAACGCAATGCGGCTGGCCATGCAGCTCCAGAAAGAACATCCGCATATAGAGGTCCGGATATTCCTGATGGCTGATGCTGTCACCTGCGCAATCCCCAACCAGAATACACCTCAGGGATTTTACAATATCGAGCGAATGCTGAAATCCATCATTCAAAAAGGTGGAATAGTAAAACTGTGCGGAAGTTGCGCAGATGCACGTGGACTGAAATCAATTCCACTGATCGAAGGAACCGAATTAAGCAAAATGAGCCAATTTACCTTGTGGACAGTGGAAAGTGACAAAGTGTTAACTTTCTAGCCGGATGATGTCGACGCTGGCAAATAAACGAGGCGATTAGCGTAAGATTTGCCCACCTCCGGCCTGATTATGTTGGAAAACTTAATATAAAAACAGCATTTATGATTGGATAACTAAATATTTTTTGCCAACCTTCACTATCTATAGTATTTCACGCCGGACCCGCCGGGGTCCTGGATAACGAAAAAACCACCTTCGCCGGCAAGGGCTTACGGATCAACTTTTCCACTGATCCGTTGTTCATATTACTATTGAAGTCCAACCTGTTCAAAAATAAACTGTTAAAAATGAAAACAGAATTAACCCGGAGATTGGCAGCGGTCATGTTTACCGATATCGTCGGATTCACAGAACTCATGCAGAAGGATGAAAAACAAGGCCTCATGAAAAGGGCCAGACATAAGGAAGTTTTTCAAAAGTATCACCGGCTGTACCGGGGGGAAATCATCCAGTACTGGGGCGACGGCACTCTGAGCATTTTTACCAATTCCGTGGATGCGGTGCAATGTGCGATCGATATCCAGAAGGATCTTCGCACCCCCGTTGAGGTGCCGCTGCGGATCGGCATCCACGTGGGGAATATTGTGATCGAACCCAACGGGATCATCGGCGATGCGGTTAACCTGGCTTCCAGGATTGAATCGTTCTCCATTCCGGGCGGCATCATGGTTTCCGACACGGTATACGATCAGATTAAAAACCAGCCTGATCTGGGGTTTGTGGATCTCGGCAGCTTTAATCTGAAAAATGTTGACCGGCCATTCGGGATTTATGCCCTTTCCAGTTCCGGATTGGCCGTTCCCGATCCTGCTTTTCTGCAGGGAAAAGGTGAAAAAACTTCCAGTCTGGGGTTCAATTTCCCCAGTCCGGAAAATCCGGTTCTGGGAAGGGAAAAAGAGTTGTCTGAGCTGATCGGCCTGATCAACTGCACAAAAGTGGTGACTATTACAGGGCCGGGCGGGATGGGAAAAACCAGGCTCTCGCTGGAAATCTGCCGCCTGTCGGGTCCGCAGTTCGCCGACGGAATCGCCTTTGTTTCGATGGCCACCCTTACCGAGTCGTCTGAAGTCATGCATACCCTGGCCACGGTCCTCGATGTGAAGCAGGCGGAAGGGAGGAAATTCATCGATGGCGTGGCGGCTTTGATCGCGGATAAAAAAGCGCTGCTGGTGCTCGACAACCTGGAGCAAGTGATATCTGCAGCCTCCGAGATCGTCGAATTATCCTCCCGGTGCCCCAACCTGAAGATCCTCACCACCAGCCGCACCCCGCTGAAAATAAAAGCTGAACGGGAATACTCATTGCATCCGCTCGCCCTTCCTGTGGATGAGCGGGTTCTGACGGTCGATGAACTGAATAACTATACCGGCATTGCCCTATTTTCACAGAGGGCGGAACAGGCAAGGTCAGGATTTGAAGTCACCGAGGAAAACGCAGCACACATAAGAAAAATCTGCAGCCGTCTCGACGGGCTTCCGCTGGCACTCGAACTGGCCGCAGCACGCATTCGCATGCTAACGCCGGAGGCACTCCTCAACAGGCTTGAGCATGCCCTCGACCTCCTGACCACAGGAACAAAGGACATGCCCGAGCGTCACCAGACTTTGCGGGCAACCATCAGCTGGAGCTACAATCTGCTGACGGAACCGGAAAAACAACTCTTCCGCAGGCTGTCGGTCTTTGAAGGCGGATTCACACTTGAGGGTGTTGAAGTCGTTGGGTATGCCAACAGCCTGTCGGCCTTTGCGGCACTCGATGAACTGGAATCGCTGGTCGATAAGGGCCTGGTTCAGAATATCGATAACGGTGAACGGTTCGGTATGCTGCAGACCATCAGGGATTTTGCACTGGAGCAGCTGGCTGCCGGTCGTGAAAGCGATGAAACCAGGCTCCGGCATGCAACATTTTATACAGCTGTTGCCCACCTGATTAACCTCGGAACACAGGGTGTCGGCCAACTGAAGAGAATGAAACAGGGTGCTCTCGAGGACGCCAACATCCGGTCGGCACTCGATTACCTGATGGCTTGTGGCAAAAACGGTGATCAGGACGCCACTGAACTTGCACTCCGCCTGTGCGGGGAGTGTTGCTTGTACTGGCATATCCGGGGTAAGCACATCAGCGCGGTAGCCCATATCACTGAATTATTGGGTTACACCTCCGGTCCGGAAACCAGTTTAGGCAAATGTAGGGCACTCATCACTCTCAGTGTGGCCACCTCAACCCTCGGCAATACCCAAAAATCAGTTGAGCAGGCTCAGGCTGCGCGGGAGATGGCGATCCTGCTGAATGCGGAGTTTGAAGCCGCCTTCAGCACCTGGGCAATCGGATTCTATTATCTGGAAGTTGACCTGGTATTGGCCGAAGAATACCTGAACAAGGGGCTGGAAATGACTAAGATACTGGGAAATCAATGGTCGTACGCGTTCAACCTTACCATGATCGGGATCGTAAACGCCATCAAAGGAAATTTCGGGATCGCAAAAGCCCTGCTTGGTGAGGCACTGCTGATACAGAGAAAAATCGGTGACTACGAAGGAGCAGGGGTTAACCTGGGGGGATTGGCCCAGCTGGCATCTATAAAGGAAAACAAAGATGAAGCGATCTGCTATTATCAGGAATCGCTGGCCTCCTTTGAGGCAGTCGGAGACCGGCCCGAAGAGGCACGCATACATGGGGAGATGGCATGGACCTACCTGGCCATGGGAAACACCCATGCAGCCAGAAACCACTTCTTCAATGCCATTCAGGCATACCAGGAAGTCGGAAGTGTGAGGGGCATAGGCTATGGGCTGATCGGTCTGGCCGCTCTCGAATCAGCTGAAAACCGCCCGGCACGTGCCATCATGATTGGTGCCGCTGCCGATCGGTTCATCGAACAGGAAGGAATCGTAAATATGTATTCCGGGGATTTTCAGGACAAGAAGTATCTTGAAAAAGCCAAAAATGAATTGTCTGAAACTGAGATACAACAAGCAACGTCAGATGGAAGAAAGCTGACTGTTAAAGAAGCCCTGGTAGTAACCAGTCAAATATTGTTTCCGCTGCCGGCATGACCGGAACTTTCTGATGAAGGCAAGGAACCCAATATAAAACTAAACTGCTAATTTTACCTGACCGGTATAAATTTCTGGTCGCTTATGGCATGAAGGACAGTTTTAAAACAAATACTTTTCCAAAATGAAAAATCTCTTTCTGATTGGGTTTCTGCTTCCTTTCGCATCAGGAAATGTTTTTCCCCAAAAAATATCACGTGAAGGATGGTCGAGCATGAAAACGCTGAGTGTTCCTTATGAAGTGAGAATCTCTGAATATGAGAAAGGAAATTTGGTGGGTAATCCGTCTTTTGAAAAGGGAGAAATAATGATAGCGGAAGGGAAAGTTCCCCTTTTAAATAGATTCAAACTTGATGGTTGGCAAATAGTTGGAGAAAACGCTGAATGGGTTAATGCTGATTATAAGCCCTATACACAAAAGGATGTCGCCACAGGGAAACATGCAGTAAAAATTCACAGAGAATTTAAAGACGGAAAAGAAATAGACAATAAACCTGACGGAGTGATCAGCGACTTTATAGAAGTAATACCCGGCAACTATAACTTTACCTTTGAAACCAGGCTGGAAAGAATTTTCGCCGCGGTTCAGCGATCCAACTCCAAACTCTCGAAAGACATTGACGTCCGGCTTACATTTTTTGATCAAAACAAAAGAGAAATGTCGCCGGGCATTTATTATGACTTCTACGGCAAAGAAGTGGACAACAGCTTCAAGGGCTTTGCCTTTTCAAATTTTTACTTTATCGACAAATTCGATTGGGGACTGGTAAATGGCAGAACATACAATTTTCCTTTCTCGGAAGGAGATCTGCCGGATGGCTGTAAATATGTCAGAATATCACTGGGATTGCTCGGCCGGGGAACCATGTATATTGACAATATTGATTTTCATTATTCCCGCTGGAATTTCACGCCGCTGGAAAGGATAAAGCCCTACTTTGAAAAAGATTTGAAAAAAACTGATTTAATAATTCCGACTCCAAAGAAAGTTTCAGAAAGTACTCCGATCAACCTGAAAGCCAGGAAGGCGGTAATTGTAATTCCCGACGCTCCGGAAAATTCAGAATTATCAGCGGCTGAACTACTTAAAAGATACTTTGGGGACAAAACCCAAATTGTGAATGCCTCAACATTTAAACCAAATAAAAACCAAACTGTATTTATTATCGGGAAAAGTAAATTATTTCAGGAAAATGGCTCAAATATTGATTTAAGCGAAATAGCGCAGGAAGATGAAGGGTATCTGATCAAAAAAATAGCTGACAAAATTTTTCTGGCCGGCAATACTGCCAGGGGAAGCTTTATGGCCGCTGCTACACTGGTTCAGCTTTATGATAAAGAAACGGGAATCTATCATCATGCGGACATCGTCGATTTTCCCGATTTTAAAGGACGTTCGTATTTGTTTAACAATTATCCGAATATCCCTGCTTCAGAGATAGCCAATACCCAGGCCGATGAGCAGCGACTGAACAAGCATAATGAGGTGCTGAATAATATGCAGATGGACTTTGACCTGATCCACTATTATGCATTTTTCAAACTAAACAAAGTGTATAACAACTATGCCCACCTGGGTCGAAAATGGTGGGAACCGGGAGAGTATTACAATAAATTATTCGAAGGAGCCGGTAAGATTTGCAACAGTATCGGGACAATAAATACCGGTATCATGATCAACCCCTATTTTCATCTCCCCATGGAATTTGAAGAAGGAAAGTTATCGGATTCTTTGCGAAATATCTTCTCACATGGTAATCCTGATGATATCAGGAAAATCACCAATTTAATTGATTTAGCCGTAAAAAATGGCTCGAAAACCGTAATGATTTGTGCCGACGATCATGTGCCCCACGCAGGGACAACCCGCGGGCAATACACACTTTTCACTAATAAGGATAAAGCTGCATATACGAATATTGCCGCCGCTCAATCGGAAATGATGAACACCTTGAATGAAAAATACGGAAAAGATGTTCGTTTTGAATTTGTCCCGGCTCCCTATCTGAACGAATTCATTGATTACGGAATGGGCAGTGCGGAAGCATTTTTCAGGGACTTTACTGCCCACTGTCCCAAAGATCTGGCTATAATCTGGACAGGAAACACAGTTCGTTCCTTATCATACGATATGGCAGACATCAGAAGATACACAGATCTTGCAGGGAGGAAACCGATGCTTTGGGATAATACTCCTTATGCGCGGGAATCTTTGGCCAAATACGGAGGCTATCCGGCTTTGTATCCGGGCAAAGCGGTTATGTGTTGTTTATTCGAGCCGTACGATATTTTTGTTCCGAAAGATTTCTACCAATACATGGACACGGATATTTATAGTAACGGCGGAGGTTTTTCGGAATTGTACAAGATAAAATATCCAACCTTCGCCGACTTTGCCTGGAATAACAACGCCTATGATCCTGATTTTTCCTTATATAAAACATTGGTTTGGCTCTTCGGAAAAGAAAATGCCATGAAACTGCTTCAGTTTAACGATAGTTACTTCAAGCTGGAATCTGTCGCTTCGGAAATAAGAAACGCAAAGGAAATTCCAAAAGAAGCGCCGGTTAAGGAAGTATCCAATGAACAAAAAACAGCAGCAGAATTGTTTATTAATCAGATAGATAATAATTACAGGGAATTGACGAAATCACTCAGGAACGAAAGATTGTTAAAAGAACTCGAATCAGTAAAAACCAATTTAATCAACAGGTATTACAGCATCCTAAAATCAGGGAACACCGGAGAAATTAAGAAAGGATACAGGCAAACATAGAGGTTAGATTGGCGAACCGACAAATAACAGGGCGTATACCGGTCTGAATTCTTTGAGGGACCAGGAATCAAACTATCCGGTACACCGTCTTATTCTTGTCGCCTTCCCGCTCGAAGAGTTTCGCCCCGACTCCTTTCCGGAGATCGCGGCTGGCCGTGGCAGACGAGATGGTTTTAAAAACATCCATGTAATCCTTGCGGGTAAACTCAGTGCGGCCTGATGCGGTGAAATACTCCAGCCGGGCACTGTCGTTGACCACCCGCCCGTTAAAATCCAGCATTTCCTCCAGAGATTTGTCGAGAATTTCAAGCATGAATTCGATGAATAGCGTCGACTGGCCGGTTTGACCACAGGATGCCAGAACCTGGTAATACTCCTGCTGCCGTTGCCGGATTAGATTTTCGAACGGCAGAAATTCAAATACGGGATATTCACGCATCAGGATAACCGTTTGCCAAAGCCGGCCCATCCGGCCATTACCGTCCATAAAGGGATGGATAAATTCCGCTTCATAATGAAATACACAGCTCTTAATCAGGATAATGTCGGAATCTCGCTTCAAATATTCGAACAGATTACTCATTAACTCCGGAACCATGGTGGCCGGCGGTGCCAGGTGAATCACCCGTGTTCCGTCGAATACACCTACCTGCGCACTGCGATAACGTCCCGGTTTTTCCATGAGCCCCTTCATCAGCAGCCCGTGAGCCTTCAGAAAGGAATCTGCCGAGGACGCATCATATCCGGGTAACTCGTCGTAGGCTTTGATGGCATTTACGATTTCGGTGACGTCCTTTTTAGGCCCGATCACCGCCCGCCCGCTCAGAATTGCCGACACCTGATCGAGCGTGAGTGTGTTCCCTTCGATTCCGCACGACGACCAAACCGATTTGATCCGGTTGTATTTTCTAAGTTCCAGCGGTGGCCTGACCAATTGTATGCCCTTTATCTCACCTAACGACACTGAAATCGAATTAACCAGTGCCAGAATTTTTGCTGAGATTTCATACGGTGGCTTCATAATACTATCATTTGATAGTATCAAAGATACAATAATCTGATTACTTTTCCCACTTGACCAGGGAAATAAGGTAGGCGCTGGTAAAAATTTAAAACCCTGCCAGTCAGGGAAAGCCGATTTTTTTGTAATCGGGTCATCCTGGCAGGTGGATCAGGTTTTACCTGCACTATTTCTGAGTACTTTTAACAGCTTATCATCCTCTGCCATGCAACGTCCAAAAGGAATCATCTTTCCGGTCCTCCTCTCAATCCTGTTCTGCCTGGCTTCCGGGGGTTGCCGAAAGGATCCTGTTGATCCCGAAGGGGGTACCATCTGTTCAGGCTGCCTCCCCGGCAACTGGGAACTGGTCCGCGGTGTTGAGCTGATCGGGAGCGATACCTTCGAATTGTTTGAGAACAATCAGGTTTACTCCTACTGGTACGGGGTCAGGGAGTCTTATGTCACAGCGGACCGGCGGATTCTTAAAATCGGGGTGGATACCTTTCATTATGAGGTATCCTCCTACCAGTCCGAACCTTGGAAAGACACCACCGGAGCCGCACATCACTGGAAATGGCTCGATTCCGAATGGTCGAAGACGTTCCTGAACATGAGGCTGCGCTTCAATTCCGCCAATGATTGCGAGGTTTTTCGCATCCTCAGGCTCGATGCCACGGATCTGGAAATTGAATACCACCGGGGCTGGGGCATCGCTTCAACCATGTATTGCCATTTCAGGAGAACAGCCGATTCTCCCGAACCTGACGTCAACGCAGAACCCAGGGTCAGGCAGTTGCCCTCCAGCCTCCAGGGAACCTGGAAACTGGATTCCTATATCGAGCAATATAACGACTCTGTATTCACCGCCATCAATAACGACACCCTCACCTATCAGTATTACCAATTTCACTATTCCCACTTTACACCCGGGTATTTCACCAAAGAAATCGCGAAAAGGCACTATGGGCTCAATCTCTCCCTCGACTCCGACGGCGCGTGCAGCCTCATCGCAACCGACGACAGCCTGTCCAGAACCACGGTGGGATATTGGTACTGGACCGACAACCTCTCCCCGCACCGCAGACTTTACGTGGAGCCGATGGTCGCCTCAATCATCACCGATTACGGCTTCAGCCAGGTTTCACCGGATGAATTTGAGTTGAAGTACCAGGATTACATCCGGTACAGGTTCCGCAGGGTTCAGTGAATTGTTGAAAAAGCGGACTGCTTGTCCATTCCCAGGCTCCCGAGTTTGGCCACTTACACATTTTGGTCAATAAAGGGTTGGAGGTTTTCAAATCAGTCAAATGAATTAATTGGGTTAAAGATTTGATAGCATCAAATCAATGTCGTAACTTCTCAAAATGAAGTCTTTGGTAAACCTATAGTTATCAAAATTAATTGCATTCAATTTATATTCTCATAACTCTTTACAAACTAACAACCAATCCAAAATGAGAACAAAAATCAACAGGGAACCTGTTATTAGCCTTTTATTACTCATTCTGATTGTAGGAATACCAATTGTTGGTTTTTTCCTTAATAAAGCTCCCAAGGCAGTGCCCGAAAATGCTCCTTTGACGGAGTTTTCAGCGGTTCGCGCCATGAAACACCTGGAACACATTGCATCTGAGCCACATGCCATTGGAACCCCGGCACATGCCAAGGTACGTGATTATATCATTGAAGAATTAAAAAAGCTTGGCATTGAACCTGAGATTCAAATTGCCGAGGTTTTTTATACCAATTCATTTGCAGCTACAGTTAAGAACATTATTGTTACATTACCCGGAACAGAACCTGGCAAATCAGTTTTGGTCGCCGGGCACTACGATTCTGTCAACGATTCCTATGGTGCGTCTGATGACGGCTCGGCTGTGGTTACCATGCTCGAAACCATCAGGATTCTTCAATTGAAAAACCCCTTTAAAAACGATATTGTTTTTCTTTTTACCGATGGTGAAGAGATTGGCCTGGTTGGAGCAAAAGCTTTTATTGAAGAATATCCATTAGCTAAAAACACCGGACTTGTACTGAATTTTGAAAGCAGCGGAACCACCGGTCCAAGTTTAATGTTTGAAACCAGTACGGACAACAACTGGATTATTTCTGAATTCGCCAAGGTGGTCCCCTTTCCTTATGCTAATTCGCTTTCCTATGAAATTTACCGCAATATGCCAAATGATACCGATCTGACTCCCTTTAAAAAGCATGGATTCAAGGGAATCAATTTTGCGTATCTGGAGAACCGGTTTGATTATCATACGGGTGGCGATAATATAAAGAACACTTCTGTGGAATCCATCCAGCATAATGGTTCATATTTAGTTCCGTTGATTGAGCATTTTGCAGACATCGATTTAAATAATACGGAAAAAGGAAATGCGGTTTACTTTAACACGATTGGCAAAGGTTTTGTACACTATTCTTATAAATGGATTGCGCCGTTTTTGATTTTAACCTGCCTTGTACTTCTGGGGATATTATTTCTTGGATTCAGAAAAAAACTGATACGGCCACTTCGCCTACTGTTTGGCTTTATTGCCTTCATCATCCATCTTGTTATAGTGCCTTCGGTTGTAACATTGATTTACTTCATTTTAATAAAATATTATCCGGGGAATGATTACAGGTTATTGTTTTATAATCAGAACATTCTGCTGCTCGGGTTTGCCGGTATTGCCATAGCAGTTTCATTTTTATTCTACAAACTGGCGTTGAAAGGAATCAGGTTCTGGCATTTAATTCCTTTTGTGGTCCTGATTATCCTGCTGTTGATCTGGAGCGGCCAGATCAGCCTGGTAACCATATTTGCCACCCTTGGCATTGCTGTGATTATCTGGCTTCTGTATCGAAAGCCAATTAA
The DNA here is from genome assembly GCA_942493265.1 of uncultured Bacteroidota bacterium. Lineage (GTDB taxonomy): Bacteria > Bacteroidota > Bacteroidia > Bacteroidales > UBA12481 > UBA12481. The sequence goes on along the minus strand of OW818688.1, from coordinate 1,910,125 downwards.
TGTCTGGGAGCTCACCTTTGGCTCTTTCCTGGGCTGGGCTGTTTTAATGGTTGTTGCCAGTATTATGATGCCGGGCGTAAGTTATTTTTTCACCTGGCCGTTCCTGTTTAGCATGATTCCCGTTGGAATCTATTTTCTCGGTAAAAATCAAAATGAATATTCAGTCTTGCAAATAGGATTGTTTTCACTGGCTGCGGTGCCGGTTTTGCTATGGTATTCAAATTTAACTTACCTGTTTCTTATTGCAATGGATTTAAAGATGGCAGGTGGGGCAATACTCTTTACGGTACTTAGTTTAAGCCTGCTTATCATTCTCATTGAAATCATTACTCGTATCAGGCAATGGCTTGTTCCGATAACAGCATTTTCTGCCGGACTGTTTTTCCTGCTGTACGGTTCTGTTAATCTTCAATACAACGAACGGTATAAAAAACAAAATTCACTGATTCTGGCCACCAACGGAAACACAAGCGAAACCTTCTTTACCAGTTTTGATAATAAAACTGATGAATGGACAGTTAATTATTTGTCAGAGCACCCCGACACTGCAAAATTAGATGCCTTTTTCCCATCGGAGAAACAAGATTATTTTAAAAAAACCGCTGAAATTGAGAATCTTCCAACACCATATCTGATTATTTTAAATGACAGTGTTATTAATAATAAACGATTACTGAAATTTCATTTAAATTCCGAAAGAAATCCTGATATTCTATTTATTTGGATAAAATCTATTTCAGATTCTATTCATGCGGCGATTAATAATTCTGATTTTAAAGAACTTAAACGTTGGAAAAACTCTGAATGGAATCTCATTGGGTATTACGCATTTCCTGAAGTAGGCATTGATATGGAATTAAAATATTCCGAAAACCAGGATATTGAAATAACATTAACTGATGTGGTTATTGGATTACCCGATTTGCCTGATATAAAAATAAAACAAAGGCCAAACTATATGATGTCAGCTGGAGACAGGACATATGCAACCAAGAAATTTCTGATCACGCATGACAAGGCGAATTAAAAATTTCCGTTCAGTCCTCCGGCTAATTTAGCAATCTCGGTAATGAATTTGCTGCTTCCTTAATTCCGAATTACTATCAGCCGGTCAGAACCATACGATACGCCATTCAATTCCAGAATCACCTGGTAACTGCCATTATCAAGTTCCTTTGGATATGAAATAATGCTAATGCCAGCAGGGTACCATGCGGCAGGGGTTTTGTCCACAATTCTTCCCTTAATATCCATTACCCTCAAACCAACCATTCCTGGCTTATTCAGGGTCACACGGAAGGTCTGGCTGCCATCGGACGGATTTGGGAAAACCCGGATCGAATTGGTGTATGCAACATCCCTATTGGTTGCCATAGCAATAATCTCAAGATCATCACTTTCCTGACAGCCACTGTGTTCAAGCACTGCCAACTGAGCCAGGGTTGCAACGATTGCACGTATGTTCTTCAGGAGAAACCCCATGTCCAATCTTTTGAAGGTGTCACAAGGCTTATGATAACACGAATCGCGGAAATCAATGACATCGGTAATAAACACAGCAGGTACGCCAATATCCCAGAATGGCGCATGGTCACTTCGTCTGAAATCCGGTATTGAGGTTCCTGTGCCGGGAGTGTCAAAACTGATCACCTTTAAATCAGGAACAAACGATTTGGCAGCTTCCCGGAATGCGGAATCCAATTCAAGAGATGCGGTATTTACAATGCTGACAATAAAGTTGGCTCTGTATGAATCAGCCGCTACTGTACTGATTTGTGCAGGGAAAAGTAACTCGAATCCGTTGGGGAATGTCTGGGAATTCTCCGAATCACTGTAATTGCCAAGACAATCCAGATTAAATAATCCCTGCATGTTTTCCCAAAAAGGTATACCGGTTTGAGTGTATTTATAAGCCCCGGAGAGATCAATCCTTAATTCTTCCAGGTCAAAGAAAAAATATCGAATGGAATTCCTGGTTTGGTATTCTGAGAGAACCCGGATTGCTTCCGCCACACCTGCCATGCCCGTTGCATTGTCATCAGCCCCGGGGGTGTTGCTCACCGTATCGAAATGACCTGAGACCGACCAGGAGTTGGAAGGGGTTCTTGTTCCCGATGAGAAACCGATGACATTGTCAATCTGGTATCCGTTATAAAGTGGACCTTGCCGATAATAATATACCCCCGAGGATTTAAAAATGGATTTCAGGCTGTCTTTTATTTGTTTTAAAAACAAAGGATTGGTGACACGATTCCTTATGCCTTCAAATTGCAGCAGGTTGGCGACAACTCTGGCACTGTCAACCTTGTTTACCACCTCCGTGACAGGAATCATTGCATGGTCATCTGCGATCACCCGGATTCGCAAAGTTGGCGACCCGTTGCTGTATTGTCCGAGTACGGACTGATCGTAGGACCAGGAAATGGACTTGCCGTTTCCGGAAAGTTGTCCGGGCCCCCAATCACCGGAAAGTGAGTCGGGAACAACAGGAACCACCCAGGTTTTCCCACCATCAACGGACGCCTGTATCCAAACCTCCATTGTATCTCCCTCAGCATCATGGAGATCAAATACCACACCAACAATTTGATTGCAGGTATCCATGGATGCGCTCAAAATACTTATTACGGGGACTTGATTTTGTGAAAAGCTCCAATGCGGCACAAGGAGGATGGCCAAAATCATGAATTGAAAGGTTTTTGTTTTCATGTTTGAATACTTTTTTACTTGCTGGTCTGATTGATGTTTTTCACGAGCTGATAATAAAATCCAATGCTCCGTTGAAAATCGGCAATACCAATTCTTTCGTTCAATCCATGCATCCTGGCTAAGTCTTCCTTGACCAGTGTTACAGGACTAAACCTGTAGATATTGCTGCTTATCTTAGCATAATGCCGGCTATCCGTGGCCCCTAGCGCCAGCATGGGATTAACCATGACTTCGGGAAAAACTTGCATGATGTTTTTGTGAATGATCTGGAAACCGTATGAGTCGATGGGCGATACAGGTGATGGCATCTGATATTGCCCCCTGATGGAGATCTTGACACGGTCATCGGAAATGACCTCGCGCAGATGTTTGATGACATCCTCGCTGGTCTCTCCGGGAACAATCCTGAAATTAACCAATGCTTCGGCTTGGGTCGGAACCATATTGTCTTTGATCCCGGCATGGATTACCGTTGGCGCAGTGGTTGTCCTGACGGCGGCATTTCCGGTATTGGTACCCTGGTAAATCTTCAGGATTAAGCCTTTGAACAACCATTGATTGGCAAAGATGATCCTGGGCAGAAAAGATACTTCAGGTCCGGTATACCGCAGGAAATCGCTCACGGGACCGATAACACCAGCTTTCATCGGTTTATTGATGACGCGATGCAACGCCTCGTTAAGCAGGGTGAGGGCGGACTCTTTTTCAGGATAGGAGGAATGGCCTCCCTCCATTTCCACCGCCAGGGCCAGCGTCAGGTAGCCTTTTTCCGATATTCCGATGGTCGCAACGGGCTTATGGATCATGGGCACGATCCCTTTGCTGATCGACAATCCCTCATCCAGGATGAATTCCGCTTCAACGCCCCTCTCTTTCAGAGCGGATGCAATAACCATAGCTCCATGGCTGCCATTGATCTCCTCATCATGACCAAAGGCAAGTATCAGAGTGCGCTCCGGGCTAAACTCCTCTGACAAAAGCTGCTCAACCGCTTCAAGTATGGAAACCATCGAACCCTTATCGTCCAGGGCACCCCTTCCCCAGATAAATAATCCGTCATTCTCGCCCGAGAAGGGCGGCTTTTCCCAACTGTTTGTTTCACCGGCCGGCACCACATCCATGTGTGCCATCAGGATGACCGGCTTCAGCTCAGGATTCCTGCCTTCCCAGGTGTACAGCAGGCTGAATTCAGAAAAAACCTCCATTTTCAGGTTGGAATGAATGAGGGGATAAGCCTCGACAAGAAACTGATGGAATTGCCGGAAGGCTATGCTGTCAATGGGCAGATCCTCGCCATGCGAAATGGTGGGATAAGATAGCGCCTTTGAAAGGTTCGCCGCGCTTTCCATGCGGAAAACCGGCGGGGTAACAGGTTCGACTTCGATCTGAACAGACCGGAATGTTAATGTTTTGATGATGATGACCAGCAGCAAGACAATAAACAGTCCCAATAAAGCAAGAAGTAATTTCTTCATGGTGTTTTTAATTAATTCTTATCAATACTCATCCCAGCCCTCCATCCTGTCCACTTTTTTCAAACCGATCTGATACACCTCCTCGGGACTTAGATCGGTTCCGGCATGAAGTTTTAGCTGAATCTGTTGATCGCCATTTATTCATCTTATTTTTTGATTGAATATCTGACAAGGTGTTTCTTCCGGCTAACTTCTAGCCACTGTGATGGAACATTCCTATAAAGTTAAAACTTTGTTACTCAACTAACAAAACAAAATTCACCATCCTTCGGTAATTGATGACCCAGGGAAATAAGTGTCCTGAAGTGGTTTCAAGTAAGAGATCATCCGTTTGGGTTTTATATTCTAAAGTTCTGTACCTTTGGTAGTAATGACCTAATTCCCGAAAAATGTCATCCATCCTGCCGGGTTTCGAATACCGCATTTTCATCAGCTGCCGCCAGAAGGACAACATAGGTATCGGTCGGGTATTTTCAGTGCCCCTTATTAATGAAATCACCTTCACCAAATATCAAAATCTACCCAAAATGAAAAATACATTACTTTACATTTTGTTGGCGGTGTTTTCAGCACTGCCCGTTTCAGCACAGGTTTTTAAGCCGGTAATTGAATACTCGGATTGTATTCTTGAAGATTGTCAGTCCTTAAAGGATGACCCCAGAATTCAATTTGGTTTTCTCAAAGTACCCGAAAATCATGAAAATCCTGATGGTCGGCTACTGAAGCTTGCATTTGTATTGATAAAATCTGCAAATGCCAACCCCCAAACGGATCCAATCATTCATCTGACCGGTGGCCCCGGTTCAAAAGCACTTTTATCTGCCAGGATTAATGCCTTCAAAAATCATCCTTTCAGCCAAAATCGTGATATTATATTGATGGACTATCGTGGAATCGGGTTTTCAGAGCCGGCATTTTGCCCGGAATTCCAGGAAGAACTATTTCAAATTATAGCTGAAAACCTCACTCCCGCTGAAGCAACAGAGAAAACGTTAAGGCAGCTTTCAGATCGCTTTAAGAAACTGATGGCAGATGGAATAAACTTAAACAAATACAATTCTGCCGCAGTTGTAAAAGACCTTGAAATGCTGCGAATTGCCCTGGGCATCGAACATTGGAATTTGTGGGGAATTTCATATGGCACAAGGGTTGCTCAAACTTATATGCGCGATTTTCCCGGGTCAATTCGTTGTGTCATCCTTGACTCACCTGTCCCCATGGGCTTTCCGGATTGGGGAGATGAGGTCGTAAAATATCAGCGCTCACTTAAAGCATTTTTCGATGCCTGCATAGAAAACCCCGCATGCAATAATGCTTTTCCTGATCTGGAGGAACGGTTTTACAATGCTATGAATTCTTTGAAAGATAAGCCCCTGTCAGTTGATTATATAAAGGGTCCGGATGGCTTTGGATATATAAACTTTCAAGACATGCACCTGATCGTTCAGCAATTGCTTTATGATCCGGGTTTTTATCCCATTCTCCCCTGGTTGATTAAAGGAATCGAAGAAAGAAATACAGAGATTTTTAAAAATCTCCTTCCTAAGTTTGAAGATAACATCCATGGTACATCGGATGTTATGTTTGTAACGGTTGTGAAATATGACAATGGACTTATTTTAAGTGACTTTCACACAGAACCGGATGATCCCTTGCACGACGCCTTAAATTATTTCGACAGTGAAAACCTGATGGTTAAAAAGATTAATTTCATCAGCCAGGACTCACTTGAAACACGTGCTGTAGTCAGTGAAATACCTTCCATTATTATGGTAGGAAGTGTTGACCCGATTACTCCCCCCGTTAATGCAACATTATTAAAGCAATCATTACCCAATAGCTTTCTGTTTGAATTTCCGGGCCGGGGACATGCTCTGACACGTAATACGGAATGTGCCAAAAGCATCGCACTTAACTTTTTGAATGATCCCTTGGCAGCCCCTGGATCTGATTGTATTGAAAAAATGGAAGCAAATCCCATCAACTGGGTAACAAAAATGTATTACAATCCCCGCGTAGCTACCATGGGACAGCAAATGTTAATGGAAAGGCGATGGTATCTGCTCGGCGGTATTGCAGTATTAGTTTTGAGTTTTATCATATCGATTGTTTCAGCATTAATAAACCTGTTCAAAAAGACAAGCGACAAATCCAATCCTCGGTTACGAATCCGGAATATTGTTACCAGGATTACCGCCCTGTTGACCTTACTGCTTTTTTCGGGTTTAATTTGGTTAATCGTGAAAACCGGAAACAATCATGGTTCACTGGTTTTAGTTGGTTTAGTGAATGAAGCCAGGGCGGTTGTGTTCCTGTCCTTTTTTTACTCTTGCCGGCACACTTTTTTCATGGTTCTATACCATCAAGGCCCTAAAATCCTCCTCTTCAGGAGGAAAGATATTATACCTGTTTCTCTGTGTTTCGCTATTGTGGTGCAGCGTTTTGATAATTCATTTTCAGTTGTTTCCTTAGAGATGCCGGTAAGAATGCAACCCCTCATGCCTGCAGGGTCTGATACATCAACTTAGTATTCAATCCTATCAATTTGATGGACATATAAATTCTATCTAAGCCTTACATTTAGAAAGAAAAACTCATGCGTACCCGGTGCAAAATTCTTTCGACTGTCATTCTGGGCTACCTGCTGATTGGCACTTATCCTGTGATGGCACAGCAACAGGAGGATAAACTACTGGAAGCCTTTTCAAATCCTCCGGCCAGCACAAGGGCATTTGTCAGGTGGTGGTGGAATGGGAACCGGGTAAATGAAAAAGAGGTGTTGCGTGAGCTCGACCTGCTGCAGAGCGCCGGATTTGGCGGTGTGGAAATCAATCCGATAAAGATGCCGCCAGTCACCGGGGAACCTGAGCAGCAACAACTGGAATGGCTTAGCTCCCAATGGATTCAGGTCCTGAAAGCAGCCTGCCTCGGCGCACAGGAAAGGGGGATGATTGCAGATCTGCTGGTCGGTTCGGGATGGCCATTCGGAGGGAAATTCCTAAAACCGGATCAGACTATCGAAAGAATGGCTGTTAATTATAAAGATCTTGAAGGACCCCTGGAATTCAGAATTACCGCCAGGGAGTTGGAAAACGATCTGCCTGCAGAATATCTGAGCGATTCCCTGGAAAGGCACTCCCCTCGAAAATTAGCATTCATTCGTTTGATTCCCGATAATATAAGCTCAACTGACCAAATCATAAATATTAGTACGAACAGATCCGATTCTGATCTGATTATCTGGGTTCCGAAGGGTTCTTATCGCCTGGCCTGGGGAGTCCTGCAAAAGGGATACCGGGAGGTTGTACACGGAACACCCGGAGCGGAAGGTCCAACAATGGATCATTTTAATCCTGAGGTCGTTCAAGCCTTCCTAAACAGATTACTGGAAATCGAAAAGGAGCTTGGCATCCCGCTCGCTCAGCTGATCAGAGCCTTATTTGCCGATAGCATGGAGTTGGCAGGATCAAACTGGTGCCACGATTTTGAAAGTGAATTCCTGAAACGTTGCGGGTATTCTTTTGATCCTTACCTGCCATTTGTTCTCTATTATGAACAGGATCCCTACCCTTTCCCAATTGCCGATAAAATTTTTATGGACAGCATCTTACGGGTTCGGTACGATTATACCAGAACCCTGGTTGACCTGTTTCACGAAAGATTTACAGCAACTTTTCAGAAATTCTGTACCGATCATGGGCTCCTGTGCCGATACCAGGCATACGGGATACCCTGGCTGATTGGTATTCTGGATGGCTACATGCAGGTGGATATCCCGGAGAGCAACAATTGGTTTTACTCGCAGGGAACAAAACCTGAGGATGAGGACTATTTCACCTGGAGCAAAGTGCATGGCTACATGATCTGGAATAAGTATGCCTCATCAGCCGGACATCTGAGGGGAAAGGAAATAATCAGCTGCGAGGCTATGACCAATACTGCGGGTGTCTTTCAGACTTCACTCTCAACAATCAAGCAGGCCGGGGATATGAATTTTATTACCGGTATTACCCATTCCGTATTACACGGCTTCAATTATTCGCCCCCGGAAGCGGGTTTTCCAGGCTGGGTGAGATATGGAACCTATTTTAGTGAACACAATACCCTGTGGCCCCATTTTAAGAAATGGATTGATTATGATGCCAGGGTATCCGCAGTCCTCCAAAAGTCAGATCCGGTGATTGATATCGCCATATTACCTCCCGAGGCCGATAACTGGAGTATGCATGGCCTTATCCGTCAGCCATTTCATACGGAACCCTGGTATGTGTTCGAACTCTGGCAGGGCATCAGCCAAAATGGAAGTTCATGCGATTATGTAAATGAGCGGGTACTTCAGGAATCAACTGCCGAAAAAGGGCAGTTGAAATATGGACCTATGGGTTATAATACCCTGATTTTGGCAAGCATAAAAAGTCTGGAATTGAAAACTGCTCAGGCAATTGACAGCTTTGTTGCTCAGGGAGGTAAACTGATCATAGTTGATCCGGGCATGATCCGGACCAGTTCACTGAAAGGCATCGAAAACAATGAAACCATCCAAAGGTATTTGGCCAGATGGACATCAGTTAAACATCAGGTAACCGTTGTTGATGCACCCGAAAAAGGAACAGATCTCACCGTCTGGACAGGTCAGCTCTTCAATAATGCCGGACACAAACCCGATATCCTGGTCCATCAACCCAACAAATCCCTGTATCAGATCCATCATAAATTCAATAACCGGGATCTCTTTTTCATCACCAACACGAACCGAAGAAGCGCCGTTAAATCGGAATTATCCATGGATTTGAAAGGAAAGTCACTTTGGAATTGGAATCCCGAAAATGGCAGAGTTACCAGGATGGGATTTGCTCATAACACAGTGGAAATTGAGCTTAATCCCCTGGAGAGTTTTTTTCTAATTCTGGAACCGACTAATGATTCTGATAATAAAATGATTAATCAACCGGAGCCAGCCCGGGTGGTTACGTTAAAATTAGAACCTGAATGGAATGTTGAGTTTCACCCTGTTGAGGGCAAACCATTTACCCGACAATTTAAAGAATTGACAGACTTCAAAGAATCAGAGGATCCGGCTATCCGCAACTTTGCGGGGAAAGCTATCTATAGGACTAATTTTGAATTAACTGACTCAAAATTTAATCGCTTAAGCTTAGGAGAGGTGAATGATGGGGTTACACAGATAATCATGAACGGAACCAATTTGGGCAGCAGATGGTACGGCCTTCATGATTACAATATTGACTCTTGTCTGAGAACAGGAACCAATGAAATCGAAATCATTTATACCACCCTATTATTCAATTATTGCAGAAGTTTGGACCTTGTTGAGGCAAAACGCTGGAACGGGAAAAGGGATCTGATTTCTAATGGTTTATCGGGACCCGTCGTTTTGAAATATTAAACTGAAAGTTATAAAAATGCTCAATAATGATGCGGGGGCAATCCAATGAAAAGAAAAGTATTTCTATTTGTATTACTCGGCTTCTTTCTGCTGAATGTGCGCTGTGGCAGGCAGACCCTGCCCAATGTGATCATCATCTTTGCCGATGACATGGGCTACGGCGACCTGGCCTGTTATGGTTCAGAAAAAAACAGGACGCCGAACATCGACCGCATGGCCTCCGAGGGACTTCGGTTTACCGATTTTTATGCTTCCAGCGGGGTAAGCAGTCCATCCCGGGCCAGCCTGATGACCGGCTGTTACCCACGACGGGTCAACATGCATGTGAATGCCCGTCCCTTCGGCATGGTTGGACGGCAGGTGCTGTTTGGAGCATCACATAAGGGACTGAACCCCGACGAGATCACCCTGGCCGAGATTCTTAAAAGCAAAGGATATGCCACCGCCTGTATCGGCAAATGGCACCTGGGTGACCAGGCGCCGTTCCTGCCCACCCGGCAGGGATTCGACGAGTACTTCGGAATACCATACAGCAACGACATGACTTACAGCTGGTGCCCGGTGCCCCTGATGCGTGGTGAAGAGGTGATCGAGGCCCCTGCCGACCAGAATACCCTCACCCGAAGGTATACCGAAGAAGCCATCCGTTTCATCGGAGAAAATAAAGACCGGACGTTCTTCATTTACCTGCCGCATGCGATGGTGCATGATCCGCTGCATGCCAGCGATGCCTTCCGTGGCAAATCCAATAACGGAATCTTTGGTGATGCAGTGGAGGAGATGGACTGGTCGGTTGGCCAGATCAACGCGTACCTTAAATCTAACGGATTGGATAAAAACACCCTGGTGATCTTCACATCTGACAATGGAGCCCCCCGGATCCCGGGAGCGAGCAATGCCCCACTTTCGGGCTGGAAGGGAAGTACCCAGGAAGGGGGAATGCGCGAGCCCTGCATAATGAAATGGCCGGCGCAGATCCCCGGCGGCAGGACCACCCCGGAACTGGCAACCACCATGGATATCGTTCCAACGCTCGCACACCTGGTCGGATTTGAATATCCGGATAACCGGATCATCGACGGGCACGATATCATCAACCTGATGACCGTTGAAGGGGCGCCTTCACCAACAGAAGTTTTCTACTACTATCAGTTGGAACAGCTTCAGGCAATAAGATCGGGGACATGGAAACTGCTGCTGCCCCTCGATTCCATGTATAAAAGCATTCACCGGGGCACCTTCCAGCCGGGCCGTGAGCTGAAACTGGTCGACCTTTCGGCAGATATCAGCGAGGAGCATGACGTTTCCACAAGTCACCCGGATATCGTGGCAAAACTTTTGGATTATGCCCGTTCAGCCAGCGAAGACCTGGGCGACATGGGACGTGAAGGACGTAATACCCGGCCGGCTGGTTTTGTAGACAAGCCTATCCCGCAGCTGATGAAGCCTGTGAGGGATTCAACGGTATTTCATAAAAACTTTGATCAGGATGAATAATGCGCATCAATCCGCTACCATCTCATGCTGAGACCAATACCTGAACAAACATTTCGAGTCTGATAGTTTATTAGGGCAACAGGTGCAAACCCGATCCAATTTTTAGTTGAGCATATGTAATTAACAACACGTAACTTAGCTTAAAGTTTTAACAAAAATCCAAATGAACAAAATCAACCAGGATCATACCCAGGTGATCGAGCTCTTTTCAGGCACTCTGTGGGAAGCCGAATTGATTCACAGTATGCTGACCGACGCCGGGATCCAATCATTTGTTAGAAACACGGTGGCTACTTCATACCTCTACGACCCGATCCAGGCGTCAGGGGTCAAGGTAATGATCATGGAATCCGACCTGACCGAAGCCCGGGATATAGTAAAAGCCTTTAACGGACAGGAAAATAAAAGTGGCGATTAGTGAAAAATGTGCCAACCGCCTACTCCTGTGATAAATGTAAACTGATCGTATCCGTGGGCTATCCGATTCCGTGTTCCAATAATTTTATGTGCGTTCTCTAGTGCAAAGTTTTTGTCCTTTTTGAGAATATGATTAATCGCTTCGCCAATAATTAGTAAGTACATCTGTATCATATTTAGTTATCTTGTCACTCTCCCAGAGTGGACATAATGGAGTCGAACCAACCGGCTTATGATGCTATTTTCATCGGCGCCAACTATCCGACAAATAATATGGCGGATACCGGTCTGAATTCTTTGAGGGACTAGGAATCAAACTGTCCAACTTTTGTGGACTTGTTAACTTCGACGCCGGAGAGTGGAAAATCTGTGCGTTTATTCCATGCACCGGTCAGATCATTTTTTTAATTTTACCTCATACGGCTTTTCTGACATGAAGTCGCGATGAAATCATGAGAAAACGCAAAACTATGCAAATACTTTTCTTTTGTTTGATTCCCGCCGGGATTGTCATCCTGTTTTTCTCGATTAAACTGGTAAGAAAGAATTTCAGCGGCGACATTATTCTTGAAATTCCCTATACACAAAAATCCGCCGGTTTTGTCATCGAAAAACCCGGCCATTATTCAATCTGGCACAAGGGACAATATTTCAGGAAGGCACCTCTGGATGAATTCAGGCCAATCATCATAAATGAATCAACCGGAGACAAAACCGGATTGACCCCCTCGATATTCCGGCCAAATTCAAATAATGGCAGAACAGCCAGGATGGAACTCTTCCGGTTTCGCCTGGCGGCTGGCAGGTTCAGGCTCGAACTGTCGGAAGGGTCAAGCATTTCCGGATTGGAGAATGCATTGATCAATGGAATACCAGCCAAAAAGGCCGAGCCCGTCAATTATTTTATACAGATCAGGGAAAGCCAGCCGTTCCTTAATGTAATCCTTGGCATCCTGCTCATGGCATTGTCCGGATTTTGCATGATCGGAGGCCTGGTATTGGGCATATTGGCCAACCAGATATTTAAACAATAGGAATACAATGAAAGAGCCTGCCTCAGCTGGAGAATTGGACGAATTTGCCAAAGAGTGCATCGGCGCGGGTAACTACCCCGACGACAACCATATTTTCAATCTGTTCACATGCCATTCCTGCAACGGTTCCGAATTCAGGCTGACGATCGAACATCACAACGGTTCGGAAGATCATGATTTCAAGGGCATCATCTGGGGGGAATGCGCCACATGCGGATACATCGGGCGGTTGTTTACTTTTACGGGTGAACACCGCGAATGGCTCCGCGAGGAGCGGCCTGCCTGCGAGTGCGGTAACAGGAGATTCGTTGCCGGTATGTGCGAACGGTTTGAAGGAGAACAGGGGATCCCCGGATTTTTCGACGAAGGGGTGGTTGTGGGCCGGTGCAGCACCTGCCAACGGAATAAGGCTTTTGTTTTTACTGACTGATGGCCATGGGTTGGGTTTGACCCTTTTACCATCCGCCCGACGAACCTCCGCCGCCCGAAGATCCCCCTCCGCCGGAGAATCCTCCGCCCGACGAACCGCTGCTGCGGGAGCTCCACGATCCGCCTGATCCTCCCGACTTGAAAACAAATCCCCCGATCGAGGCTTTTCCCTTGGTACGCATATCCGTATTGGCTTTCTTGTACCATGCGGTCCTGCCGATGATCAGCTTTGCCGTGGGGAAACCGATGACATAAATGATAAAACAAATAAAAGCGCCAGTGGTGCCCAAAACCACTATTGGGAACATCGCCCAGAAAGGGATCAGAAAAAAGTACAGGAACCAGCCCATTCCCGGGGTTAACAGTCCGAGAACCGTAAATAACCCTATTATCCCGAAGATAAATGCTCCGATCAGGATCCGCTCCATAATCGAAAGGCCCGAATCCCCTAGATTCGATAAACCTGATCCTGAAGAACCGTCGTCTATGCCGGCCAGATCGGCAACATCCTCAGCATCGGCACCTTGCAGAACATCAATAACGGCCATAACGCCATCCGTAATGCCACCGTTATAATCGCCCTCCTTGAATTTTGGCGCCATAACGTTCCGGATGATACGGTTTGCCATGAGATCGGTCATGGTGCTTTCCAGACCATATCCCACCTCGATGCGCATGCGCCTGTCGTCCGGCGCCACAACAATCAGGATGCCGTTGTCCTTCCCTTTCTGTCCCAGTTTCCAGCCATTAAAAACCCGGTTGGCATAATCCTCGATGCTCTCCCCGCCAAGCGTTGAAATGGTCAGGAGCACTATCTGGTTGGTGGTGCGCAGTTCATGTGCTTTTATGCTGTCGCTCAGTAATGTGTTTGTCTCTTCGGTCAGGATTTGTGCGTTGTCATTTACCCGGCCTATGAGAAATGGAATGTCGGATTCCTGGGCAAAACAGATCAACATGAGAATCAATAAAAGTGCGATGGATGCCAGTAATTTTTTCATACGATTCCCTCCCCGATGATTTTGTTTGACAATTCATCGTCATCCTGTGCATCGGGCGCAGATGGCACGAGCGCTTTCATCAGCTCATCAAGTCCGGTTTCCATTGCTCGCATCACTTGCCACTGACTGAGAGGGTGTGACATCTGAGTAATAATAAATTTCGTTACCTCTGTGGGCAGCCGATTGCTCAATCCCCTGTCGGGCAGGATGATAACCTGTCTTTCGAATTGGCTGACCAACAGCAGGATCCCGGTCCTTTTTTTTGTAGCAAACAGCTCCCGGTCGAAAAAAAGGGATTCCGCATACTGGCGTGTTTCGGTTTCTACCCTGTGTTGAGAGAGAAAAAGCCTGGCAAACCGGGGGATCACAATGGTCAGGAGTACGCCGATGGCACCTGCCGCCATAGGTACAACCAGCGACAGCAGAACCGCGGCATTTGAAATCCAGCCCGGCCAAAGCAGGTTATACAGTAATACAGGCAATCCGGTTACGGAGGCGCCGAGTGCAAAAGCTTTCCACGGAATCTCCGGGTAATTGTCGCATCGGTTTACCACCGCCAGCACTATCTGTGCTTTTGTCTGCACCTCAGCCTCATGGATAAGCCGGTCGAGCTGAGCGCGTTCAGTGTCGGATAAAATCTGTTTCATTATTGAAAGTAATAATTGGCTCCTTTTCTGACTTTTATGAGATGGGTATCTACCGGGATATTCTGTACGACAGGCCCGCCGCGATGGTCATAGATTTCCTTGCATAAATATCCAAATAATAATCATCGGGCTCGGGATAATAATTGCCAACCTTGGCATCATTGAAAAAGGCATACGAAAACCCGGCATCAAAAGTAATTTTGTCGATGATTTTCAACGAAATACCCGCGCCCACCATAAAAAACGAACCGGTGAACCCGAAATCGCTTTGATAGGTGCCGGTAACTCCCGGTTTGAAATACTGGCCTCCCAGGCTAACCGATAGATTGTTGTCGATCGCAAATTCCAGTCCCAGTGCCACATCAAAGCTGTTACGGTCGATTTCCCGGTCCCTGATCATGGAATCAACACCGGGATAGCACAGCATATCCCGAAAGTTTCGGCCCCATTCCGCACCTTTATCGAAATAGAAGTCAAAGGAGAGTTGGACATCCAGCCGGTCAGCCTGACTGTACCCCACCCCGAGCGCTAACATTCCCGGAATTTCATAGTTCATTTTCTCCTTATCGGGAAACAGTCCGAAATCATCGGTTTCTGTATCATTTTCCAGTTCCAGTTTTGTTTTCATCTCATACCTGACCCCGATATTCAGGTTTTTGAAAGGGGTAAGATTTATGCCGAATGCCGGAGTAAAGCCGGTGCCGGATTGTTGTGCCCTGACCTCCTTGTCGGTTACCATCGAAACCATGCGCAGCAGCCCGGAGCTATATGCTGCCGACGATATTGCCAGCAGGCGGTTTTCTTCGGCTTGATCGTTAAAAAAGGCACGTACCTGCGTGATGTTCATGGCTGCAATCTGTGCAGATGACTTCCCGAGCTGAGCAAGCGAGTTTTCCAGCGTTGCCCGATCGGCTGATGAAATGTAGCCTGCATTCTGCACCTGGGCAATCGTATAACTCCCCGCGCCCAGATTGATCAGCGGTTGAACCTTGGATGCCCCGGCAGTTGACAAAGCTGATCGTGAACTCTGTAAGACGGCCATTTCGTTATAGGCGTTGCCGGTTTCCGTTAGCCAGTCCGGTGCAGCCAGCATTTCACCGTCAATATCGAACCTGATATTTGTAACCGCTGCCTCGAATGCAGTCTTGGCCGGAAGGATCCGAACCCCGCCGTAAACAGAAAGTGCCTCCGCAACCCGATAGGTCAGGCCCACCTGAAATCCCCTGTAAACAGAGCTTTCCGCAAGTGACACGTCAGCGGAGTAGCCCTTGAGCTGAACTGAATTCCTGATCTTAAGCGGTACTGAATTGTACGTCATGGCTGCCGGAATCTCCAGGGATGGCAATCCCCGGTCATAAGCCATGGAGCCATTTCCGCCAATCTGCCCGTATCCGAACGAGATCGCCAGATTGTTGTTTTTATAAACAGCGAAAACCGTCGGGATGAAAGGCTGGTCATTTTTTGAGGTATACTCCCGATCGGCTAAATTCAGGAAATTGCTGGTAAAGGTGGTGGACTGTTTCAGGAATTGGCCACTGAATGCCGCATGCAGCCCGTTGTCCAGTTTCGTAAAGCCTGCCGGATTGAAATAGACGGCATCGACATCCGTGGAGGCATTCCTTGAAAGCATCCTTACATATTGCGCACTCTGGTTCGTTTTGGTAATAAGCCCGTCGGCAAAGGCTGCCAGGGCACTAAGAAGAAATACCGATGTGAATGTAATTGTTCTCATTTGCTGACCGGTTTAGCAGACATGATTAATCAGACCATAATGCTATCAACCATTAAGTTAGAATAAATAAATAAAAATACCAAATCGTTGTCGATACTGGTCTGGGATCCACATTGACTGCATCCGATAATTATTTATCTTGGAGGTGCATCAAGCACAGGAGAAATGAAAAATTTGCTGGTAACATTTGCATTGTTCCTTATATGCGGTGCGGCAGACTGTCAGCAACGCAACATCAGGACCGGGAAGCCGGTTGGCCATGACAGCCTGTATATATTTGATAATAAGGCTGACTGCGAAAGTGAGGGTTTTATTCGTTTCCGCGATAAGAAATCCGACAAGGCGGGCATATTCAACCGGAACGGGGAAATCGTGATTCCGGCTGAATATGACGATCTTACAAGGGTAATGAATGGCATGGCAGCTGCGCTTAAGGGAGCCGAAAAAAAGTCTGCGGGCGGAGATAACCGGCCAGATGAAGAACATTTTATCTGGACAGGCGGCACAGAATTCCTGATTGATACCAGCAATAATATTCTGGTTGACGGTTTCCATTATGGCAGCAACCTGAATTTCTATTCACTCAGGATATCAGATCAGCCGGACCCGGATGAAATCCGGCTGAATTTTCTCGGAACAGATGGGAAATTCTATTCATTCATCGATTTTGAAAAAGAATTCCTTGCCTGGTTGAAGGAAACCCTGTTGGACGAATGCACGAATGGGCAATTATTGGCTGCATCATACCCGGAGGTGACCTGGTGGAAGGAACCTGACGGCTGGATTACGGAACCCAAACGCCGGTTTTTTAAAAAGAATTCCGGGGTGGTGCAGGCAAAGCTTTTGGAAATGAATTCACCAGATTGTGAATACGGGATATCTATTGAAGGCCTGAATCCATTCATATATAGTTCCTATAAATATAACGGGTTCTACACCAGTTGCGGAGAACCAAAGGATTGGATCTTTCCCGTCATGAACATTATACTCACCCATCAGGACCCTGAGGGAATTATACAGGATCACCTTGATTTTTTGAGAACAGGCAAGGGGTATAAACTCATTGGAATTTCCTTTGCAAAAGGAGAGATCAGATAAATCGCCGATTCCGTATTCTACCCCAGTTATTCCTTCATGATCCGGGCCTGGCTAACCATACCTTGTTTGGTTTTCAGAACCAGGTAATAAATACCGTTTGGCAGATTAGACAGGTCGAGACTCTTGGTGAATGCAACACCTTGATTGTTAAATATTTCCTGCCTTAATACCTGACCCATCGAGTTTACCAGATCCATGTTGAGCACAGTCTCATTATTGGGATTGATATTCAGTGTTACCATACCTGTTGTTGGATTTGGATAAGCACTCAGCTCAGGCTTCAGGGGTATTACAAAACCTTGCGCCTCAATACCCACCATAATTGGCTTGATATTGATACTGTAGTCCTCAACTTCACCAAATGTAATATTTTCACAAGGCTCAGGTGTTTCGTCACGCTGCATCATAATACGCATTCGGGTGTTGCCGAAAACGGCATCATCAGGAATAGTTATGGTGCCATGAACAACATCTTTGCCGCTTCCACTCATTACCAATTCATCTTCGCCCTGGAAGTCGCCATTATTATTGTAATCTATCCAAATTCTCCACAGCTGATTCGTTGAGTCTTTTCTGAATTTTGGGGTGAGTGTTGCATCAACCGTCATGCCCCGGTGAACATTGGCAGATTTGAATGAATAATCGGAATAGTCGTATCCGTTTGTTTTATTTTTTAAATCCCCGATTTCAACCTGACTAATGAATTCGTCTCGTATATAATTGCTCTTTACCGGACAATATGTGGTAGGGTTTTCAGTCACAAGGAGCAGGTAATCTTCAACCTCACCCGGATATTCACCGCAAGGTCCGAGGAACATTTCCTTTGGCTGAGTGCATCTCAGGCGCAGCCTGGTCATTCTCATTTCGGCACCTGCCGGTACTGAAACCATGCCATAAGATACCCTGTTTTCATCCGGAACAGAAAGTGCTAAAGCCTCGCCTGCGTCGAAGACCCAGTCGTTGTTCCAGTCGATCCATGCTACAAGTGTATCTGCATATTGACCGTCATTAAGTTGTACTTCAAGAGGATAATATCTGCCTCTTTGTATCTGAGCATACTGCTCAGTTTCCTGCAAGTATCCTTCATCTGAAGAGATGCTTTCAATATCGCCAATTAAAACTCTTTTAATATGGCCGGCTTCGGATCCTGCCATACCTGAACCAGCGCAATATTTTAATGATGGATCTTCAGGGCGGGTGGCAGTTTTCCAAACGCCACGACCATGAGTTCCGACAAAAATCTGCTCCGTTCTGTAATTAATCTCGATATCCTGAACAATAACATTTGGCAGGCCTTCACCATAAGCCGACCATTCTTCCTGATAAGCATCGATATAATATATTCCAACATCCATTCCTACATAGAGGGCATTATTCCACTTATCGTCCCATGCCAAACCTTTGGCAGGTATGTTTGGAAGATTTTTTGAGTGATTTTTCCAGGTGAGTCCTGCATCATAGGAAATAAATACTTTTTGACCGGCATTATAGCCTGAAAATGATACAGCTATAAGACTTGGGTTCTTGGGATGTACTGCTATTTTGTTGATGCTAAGGTTTGGTAAACCAGCTGTTATCTCTGTCCAGAACACACCGTCGTTTATTGTTCTCCACAATCTGGATCCTTTTGAGGCAAACAGGTAATCCGGATTTGATCCGCTGATGGCCATGGAATTAATCCAATCTTCGTCGGGGTTACTGGCATTATTCAGGAATGATCCGATGACTTTCCAGGTGCGCATTCCGTCAACAGATTTACGCACCTTATTGTTACCAACGTACAATGTTTGAGGGTTGAAGGGGTGTATTAATACCGGTGTTACCCACGGACCTTTACCCGGTTGTGCAATACCGTGATCACTACAGAAGAATGAACCGTTCTGGAAACTTCCATACCGGATAGCCGGATTTGAGTAATCGAAAACATTGTCCATCCCATCGCCCCCATTCCAGGCTTTCCAATCCCTGGTATCATAATAATAGGTTCCATTGTCCTGTGATCCCCACATCAGGTACTCAGGATTTGTTTTACATACCGATAAAGCATAGATCTGTGTACAATCGGCATTATCAAAACAGTTGGTAAAGGTATCTCCCTTATCAGTTGAATAAGACATACCTCCATCGGTACAGGTAAACAGGGTATCACCAATATAAACCAGGTCGTGAAAATCGCAATGAGTATATCCTTGATTATTTCCCCAGGTCCATTGTGTGGATTTCACCCAGGTGAGGCCTCCATCTGTTGATTTCCATGATTCAAATGTTCCAAAATGAAGTTCATTTGGATCAGTTGGTGAAACTGCCAAAGCAAACATATATCTGAGGTTCTCGTGTTCAACAGGAAGGTCGGCAACTTTTGTAAAAGTAGCGCCGCTATCCGTTGACTTAAAAGTCCCTTTCTCGCCGGCAACGACATATACGATTTCGGGATTAGCCGGAGTGATGTCAATAAGAATTCCGCCGCTTAGCACAACTTCATTTTTCACAAAGGTTACTCCACCATCCCTTGAAACATATAAAGCAGCTCTCTGGCTTACATAAACTGTTTCAGGATCACCAGGCTTCAAACAAATATCGTAGTATGCACCATCGGCTATCTTAATCCATGTTGCACCCGAATCGGTAGTTTTGTAAAGACCCAGGGAGGACGAAGCAAACAGAATATTCGGATTCTCAGGATTGATTACCAGGTCAACAGTATTCTCACGTTTAGTCAGATCAATCTCAAATCCTGTGATGTCCCATGTTTCACCACCATCAAGGGATTTAAAAACTCCTGATGTATAAGTATATCCGCCATCACCGTCACCTGAAGAGATATAAATCTCCTGTGGATTTTTCGGATTAATTGCTATACCGGAAACTCCCAGGGTTGGAAGGTAGTCAGTTAAACATCTCCAGTTTTCACCACGATCAATCGATTTCCAAAGGCCTCCGGAAGGAGCTCCTATATACATGATTTTCGAATCTGTCGGATCAACCGCTACCCGGTCAATACGTCCAACGCCGGGAGAATAGTGGCCCGCCATATTATCAAATTTATTTACACCGCGGGCTTCCCATTGCGGCTGGCTTTTCAGTTTTGGAGTGACCTCATTAAAAAGGCTGATCTCATGAAAAAGCTTGGTACTGTTCAGCAAGGAGAGATCTCCTGAAGGATATACCCTTTCCTCAACAAAATATTCCCAGCGCTTATATCTGGAATAGTCAGTTTCAATACCCTGATCCTTGTTCTTAAAGTATTCATTCGCAGCTGCTTTTATCTCGTAAAAGTTAGCTTTAGGATCATTCCATATTGAGTGGAAATCCTGAGAATAAGATAGTTGGGTGGCTACCAGGCCAATGGCAAGGGTAAAAAGTGATTTTCTCATAGCATAAATTCAACTTGTGCAAGGCAAATCTATTAAATTATAGCTAAACACACCGACAAAAAAATAGGGGATACTTGTTTCTCTAAATGCCCATATTACACCCGAAAGGGTATTGCGATTGGGGTATCTCAAAAAAATACACCCCTACGCTAATAATATCTCAGCCGGGATTCCAAATTCAAGATGAAAAAGCCTGGCCAGCTCCAGGGTGAGAGGCTTTTTCTTGTTTAATATGGCTGACACATATCCTTTTGAACCAACCTTCCCCACCAGGTCCTTGTTCTTTAATCCCAAATCCAGCATCTTGCTTCTGATTGCATCTATCGGATCCGGCTTTGGAATCGGATAATGTTTATCCTCATAATCCTTGATTAACAAAAGCACAACCTGAAGTTTCTCTCCTTCCGGAGTGCTGTGTCCAACTTTTTCATCGAACTTCTGATCAACCCAATTAAGGTATTGCTCATATTCTTTATCTGAACCTATGATTTTAATATTCATGATTTCGGTTTTTTATAAATAACACTAGTGACATCGGTTTTCTCATATTCAGTATGGGTACCGAACCATTTTACCTGGATCGCCCTGAATTCAAATACAACTCTTACAACAAGACGGTATTGATTGCCCATGATGTTAAAGACTATCCGGTCGTCACCAACCAGGCTCGCATTAGCATATCTTTGTTTCAGTTCATTGAAGTTTCTAAAATCGCATTGTGTGAGTTCATGGTACCACTCCAGCAAGGCTGTTGTTGCCTGCGGATACCGATGGCAATAATCCAGCAAGGTTTTTCGAGTGATGATGTTAAACATGTGGCAAAGATATACATTGTTTACTAATAGAAAACATTTTTCGTCGTTAAATGACCCTTTGTGGAATTCAGCAATTTCTACCTTTACCCCTCGAATGGACAACCAATGAAACCACATGGAAAATAATACCTGATTTATTGGACTTAACCCAAAATGGAAAAGAATTTAATCAGCCAGATCAAGCAGATAGTTGATCTCAATGAACGTGAAGAGGAAGTATTGAACAACCACCTGGAAACCTGGCAACTCAAAAAGAAGGAAATGATCCTGGAAGAGGGTAAAATCTGCAGACACCAATACTATGTTGAAAAAGGGTGCCTGCGGATGTACTTCATAAACAAAAAAGGCATCGAGCAGATCACCCAATTCGCATTGGACGGCTGGTGGATTTCTGATTTTCGGAGTTTGATGAATTCATCGCCTTCTGAATATTACATTCAAACAATTGAAGAATCCAGAATTATCGGCATTGACAATGACAGCATGAATCGTTTGCTCACCGGGATTCCGCAGTTAGAAAAGTACTTCAGGATGATCATGCAAAAAGCCGCAGCCGGAGCCCAGCTGAGATCGAAACTATTATATGAAATGTCGAAGGAAGAATTCTATTTTCATTTCAGCAACTCCTTTCCGGAATTTATGCGAAGGGTCCCACAGTATATGATAGCTTCCTATCTTGGTCTCACTCCGGAATACTTTAGCGAGCTCCGCAAAAAGGGCCCAAGACCTTGATTTCTTAATCCAGGTTAAGTAACAGGAGCGGGCAGCTGTCTATTTTTGTTGCGTGTAAATAAACGTTTGGATCATCATCAATAGAATAGCCACATGAGCAAATTAAGCGAAAAGTTTTTTCAAGTACTGGAAAATGAAGGCGTTGTCTCCATCATGTCATGGGGTATCGAACCTCACCTGGTCAACACCTGGAATTCCTTTCTGGTGGTTACTGAGGATGAACGCATTTTAATACCTGCATACGGTTTCCGTAAGACTCAGAAGAATGTGGAGATAAACGATAAGGTTAAAATTGCCCTGGGCAGCAAGAACGTGCCGGGATACAAGGATTATCCGGGAACGGGCTTCCTGGTTGAGGGCACTGCGAGGTATATTGAATCGGGCGAGGAATTTGACATGATGAAAAGTAAATTCTCCTTTCTGACCAGGGTGCTGGAAATAACGGTGGAAAAAGCAAAGCAAATGTTATAGAGTGGAGGTGCCGGTAAGAATATCAACCGTTGCCGGATAGGGTGAGCAACTACCTCAAACTGTATTACTCTAACTTATAACTCGATAGATATCATAACGGATTTGTTATCCGGACGGCAGGGGCTGTAACTTTTGTCGGCGCGTCCACTTGACGGACGAAAATGCAGTTGTTTTTTTCGAGGTGCTTAATGAGTTTGTTTCTCTTCATCAGAAGCTGAAGGTCATGGTTTGAGTGATCAGCTTACTGGTTCTTCCCTTCTTGTTGGTTGCTCTCATTTCCTCAAATACCAGGTTCACCGCGTCGGCAAGGTTCTCCTTGGCTTCTTCGATAGTTTCTCCCTGGGTATTGATACCGGGAATCTCCTGAACATATGCAATAAACCCGCCCTCATCGCATGGTTCGAAAACAGCCGTCATCTCAATGTTTTTTATGATCCTTTTTTTACAAAGTTAACCTATAAGACCATCAGTCCCAAATAATCGGTTATGATTGCTGCATACAGGAAAGATTCAACCTGGATTATTCACACTTTTCAAAATTATTTGCCAAATACTTGCCACCCCCCAAAACACAAAACCGATCTACTTGATTAACAGGTAGATCGGTTGTAAAGGTTGAGGTCACAAGCGGATTCGAACCGCTGTAGCCGGTTTTGCAGACCGGTGCCTAACCGCTTGGCTATGTGACCAGCTTAGCACCACAAAAGTATATCAAATCTTTGATTATTCCAACACCCGTCAGTCGTCACTCGTCACTTGTCACTTCTTCCGCGGCGCCGCTACATGCACCGGATGCCCGTAAAAAAGCTCCGCAGCTTCCATCAGCGTTTCCGATACCGTCGGGTGCGGATGTATGCTCAGGGCCATGTCGGATGCCCGCGCGGCCATCTCAATGCCTAATACGGCTTCCGAGATCAGATCCCCGGCGTTCTTTCCTACAATGCCCGCACCCAGAATCCTTTCCGTGCCCTCTTCAATGATCAGCTTGGTTAACCCCGCCGGATCACCCATCGCAATGGCCCTGCCCGATGCCGACCAGGGAAATTTTACCGTGCGGTAGGCAATTCCCTTTTCCTGACACTCCAGCTCGGATAACCCGGCCACGGCAATCTCAGGATCAGTATACACCACAGCAGGTATCGCACGCGCATCAAAGGCGGATTTCTGACCGGCAATAACCTCTGCCGCAATCCGGCCCTGGTAACTGGCCTTGTGCGCCAATAACATCCCACCGCTTACATCCCCGATGGCAAAAATATTTTTCACATTCGTCCGGCCCTGCTCATCTGTTTTGATGAATCCCCGCTGATCGACCTCCACCCCGGCATTCTCCAGCCCAAATCCTCCCGAATTCGGCCGCATCCCCACACTCACCAGCACCGCATCAAACTCCCTCTTGTCACTTGTTACCCCGTCACTCGTCACTGCGTCACTTGTCACTTTCTCCAGCGTAACAACCACCTTCCCTTCCCCCTCCTCCAGCGCGGTTACCCGAGTCTCAAACCAAGTCTCCGCAAACAAATCCTTATTCTGCTTCCTGTAAATCTCCACCAGCTCCTGGTCCATCGTATACATGATGTTCGGCAATGCCTCCACCAGCGAGACTTCCGATCCCAGTGCCTTATAAATTGTGGCCGATTCCATCCCGATATATCCGCCGCCCAGTATCAGCAGCCTCTTGGGTATCGATTTCAGCTCCAGCGCAATCTCCGCATTCATGATCCTGTCCGACCACTCTTTTATAAACGGCAGCTTTATCGGCTGGGCCCCCGTCGCTATGATCACATTCTCAAACTTTATCTTCCTAATACTTATTTCTTCTTCCTGATTTTTGCCTTCTGCCCCCGGATCAAGTCCGGGGCGGGCTTCATGCCCTATGCCTTTTATCTCCAGGGTCTCCCCATCAATAAAAGTAGCAAAACCCCGTATGTAATTGATCTTCCTCGCCTTAGTGAGCTGCCCCAATCCACCGGTCAACTTAGTCACCACGCTTTCTTTCCATTTCTTTACCTTCTCGCGGTCAATCACCGGCTCCTGGAAGGTAAGGCCCCATTCGCCGGCCTTTAACGCGTCTTCTTTTACTTTTGCCAGATGCAACAGCGCCTTCGTGGGAATGCACCCCCGGTACAAACAAACCCCGCCCGGATTGGCCGCCGGATCAATCAGGGTAACCTGCAAACCGAGATCGGCTGCCATGAATGCCGCACGGTATCCTCCCGGACCCGCGCCAATAACCACTACCTGATGATTTTCCATAAAAAGAGATTATAGCCAGGTTAAAAAAGGTTGTTCCAATACTTTACACATCCACACCAGGAAACGGGCTCCATCGGCCCCGTCTATCAACCGGTGATCATAACTCAGCGATAGCGGAAGCATGTTACGCGGAACAAATGCACCATCCTGATAAACCGGCTCCATGGCCGATTTTGATACTCCCAGTATCGCTACCTGATTCGGATAAACGATTGGTGTAAAGGATGTTCCACCAATGCCACCAAGATTGGAGATGGTGAAATTTCCTCCCTGCATCTCTTCGCTCGTGAGCTTGCGGGTACGGGCCCGCTCGGCAATGCCGTTGAGTTCCACCGACAATTGGGTCAGACTCTTTTTATCCACATCCTGCACCACCGGAACCAGCAGCCCCTGCTCGGTATCCACGGCTATGCCGATGTTGATGTAATTTTTATAGATGATCTGCTTATTCTTCATGTCCACGCTGGCATTGAATTTCGGGAACTGCCTGAGCGCCATGGCCGATAATTTTAATAAGATGGCCGTCATGGTGAGCTTGCCGCCGGACTTCTCCACTGCTGCCTTGCTCATCAACCGGAATTTCTCGATTTCTGTGATGTCGGCTTTGTCAAATTGCACCACCTGAGGGATGGTCTGCCACGAATTCACCGTACTCTCAGCCGTGATCGTCCGGATACGGCTCATAGGCTGAAATTCCACCGGACCCCATCTGGAGAAGTCCGGCACCTCGGCATAACCTGCAAATTCAGCCGTTTTCGGCGATTGTATCACCTCTTTGGCATGTGCCTTCACATCGTCATCCGATATTCTGCCCCCCGGACCGGTTCCTTTCACTCTGGTGATATCAAGTCCCAGCTCCCTAGCAAACCGCCGCACCGATGGCGATGCCGGCACAAGATGGCCCGTAGAGGGGGTGCTCGTAATGGCATTAGGAGTAAGCGAAGGGGTCCCCGCGGATGCATTCGCGGTAAGGGACGGGGTCCCGGCTTTCGCCGGGATGACACTGCTCCGATCAGCTTCGGGTTTGGCGGGTGCCTCTATCTCATCTTTCTTTACACTCTTTACACTCTTTACACTCTTTACGTCCTTAACATCCGTAACCCCCTTAACATCCTTAACCTCCGTAACATCCGTAACCTCCTTAACCTCCCCTCCGAGCTCCAGCACCAGTATCGTCTGTCCCACCCTTACCTCATCTCCCGAATTCACTTTAATATCAACAACTTTCCCACCTATTGGCGTGGGGATGTCGGTCGCCGCCTTATCAGTTTCAATCTCTATAATGGACTGATCTTTTTCAATCACATCGCCAACTTTTACCAGTATACGGGCCAAAAAGCCCGATACCACATTGTCGGCTATCTCTGGAAGCTTAATTTCTTGTTTCATGTTCGATTGATTTGGCGGTTATACGGCAGCCGGGTTTTTCTTATCTGATTTAATGGCCAGCTTTTTACTGGCAGTGGCAAGTACCGTATCGTCAATCTTGCCATTATCACGCAGTCGCACGAGGGTGGTCCAAACGATGTGCTTAGCATCCACTTCAAAATGATCCCTCAGCGCAGTACGGGTTTCACTTAACCCAAACCCATCAGTCCCCAACGCAACAAACTGCCCCGGGAAATAGGTGGCCACCGATAGCGGAAGTGCTTTCACGTAATCGGTTGCTGCAATGAACAAACCGGGCTCGTCGCCTACCAGGAACCGGATGTGGCTCTCTTTTTTCTTATCGGTATTCAGCGTATTAAATCGAACCACCTCACGGGCATCGTCGTATAAATTCTTGTAACTCGTTACGCTCCAAACATTTGGATGAATATCATAATCATTTTTCAAAATATCCGCTGCCTTGATCACTTCATTCAAAATGGCACCGCTGCCAAGCAGATTCAGGTTGTGAATATTATTTTCCTCGAACCGGTACTGATACATCCCCTTGAGGATGTGCGACTTGGTACAGGGAGGCTTGGCGGGCATCGGATATTTCTCGTTCATGATGGTGATGTAGTAAATCACATCTTTCCCCTCCAGATACATCTCCTTAATCCCCTCTTCCACAATGATGGCCACTTCATAGGCAAACGTTGGATCGTAAGCCTTGACCGACGGATAAGTGAGCGCCAAAAGATGACTATTCCCGTCCTGATGCTGCAATCCCTCTCCGGCCAGCGTGGTCCGTCCGGATGTTCCGCCAATCATGAACCCGCGGGCGCGTACATCTCCGGCTGCCCAGATTAGGTCGCCGACGCGCTGGAATCCGAACATCGAATAAAAAATGAAGAAGGGGATGGCGTTAACCCCATGAGTCGAATGACTGATGCCGGCGGCGATGAACGACGACATCGAGCCTGCCTCATTTATCCCCTCCTCCAGAATAGCGCCGTCGATCGCTTCTTTGTAATACATCAGGCTGTCGCGATCAACCGGTTCATATAATTGTCCTTTATGTGAATAGATCCCCACCTGCCTGAACAGCGAATCCATCCCGAAAGTCCGGGATTCATCGGGCACAATTGGCACAATGAGTTTTCCAACATTCTTGTCTTTAAGCAGTTTCGTCAGGATCTGCACCAGAACCATGGTTGTGGCCACCTCCTTGCCGCCTGAATCTTTGCTGAATTCTTCAAAGATGGCGTGTTCGGGCATCTCAAATCTTGTTTTTTCAGATAGCCTTTTTGGCAGGAAACCGCCCAGCTTCTGACGTTGTTCCATCAGATATTTCATCTCTTCACTATCCTCAGCCGGCTTATAGAACGGGGCCTTCCCGATGCCTTCATCGGAAACCGGTATCCCAAACCGCCCACGGAAATATTTCAGCTCTTCTTCATTGAGTTTTTTCTGCTGGTGTGTGATGTTCCTTCCCTCGCCGGCTTCTCCCAACCCATATCCTTTAACCGTTGAGGTGAGTATCACAGTGGGAGCGCCTTTATGGTTCACGGCAGCTTTGTATGCATTGTAGATTTTGAGCGGATCATGCCCGCCCCTGCTGAGTTTCTCAAGCTGCTCATCGGAATAGTTTTCCACCATTTTGAGCGTCTGCTCATATTTTCCGAAGAAATCCTTCCGGATATAAGCACCCGGCGATACGATATATCGCTGACGCTGTCCGTCGACCAGTTCCCCGAACCTCCGGGCCAGCATCCCATCTTTATCTTTTTCAAACAGCGGATCCCAGTCGTGGCCATGCATCACCTTGATCACATTCCACCCTGCCCCCTGGAAAGCCGATTCCAGCTCCTGTACGATCGATCCGTTTCCGCGTACCGGCCCGTCGAGGCGCTGCAAATTGCAGTTGACCACAAATATCAGATTGTCAAGCTCCTCCCGCGAGGCAAGTGTAAGTGCTCCCATTGATTCCGGCTCGTCCATTTCGCCGTCGCCGAGGAATGCCCATACCTTCTGGTCTGATTTGGGGATCAGTCCCTTATCTTCCATATAGCGGTTGAAACGAGCCTGGTAGATTGCCGTGATCGGACCTAACCCCATGGACACCGTCGGAAATTGCCAGTAATCCGGCATCGACCGTGGATGTGGATAGGAGGAGAGACCCCCGCCCACCTTCAGCTCCCTGCGGAAATTCTCGAGATCCTGCTCGGTGAACCTTCCTTCCATGAACGACCGGGCATAAATTCCCGGCGCAGCATGCCCCTGGAAATAAATCATATCCGGACGCTGACCGTCATCGCCGCCCCGGAAAAAGTGGTTGAATCCCACCTCATACAAGGCCGCACTGGAGGCAAAAGTGGAGATGTGTCCGCCAATCCCTTCGGATTCCTTGTTTGCCCGAACCACCATCGCCATGGCATTCCACCGGATGATGCTCTTAATTTTTCGCTCCATCTCCCGGCTTCCCGGATAGGGCGATTCTTTGCTCACCGGTATCGTATTGATATAGGGAGTATTACCCTGGTAGGTAAAATTGATCCCTTTCATCTGCGACCGGCTCTGCAACAGCAATAAAATCTCTTTTGCACGCTCATATCCCTCTTTTTCAATGATATAATCGATGGAATCTATCCATTCCCTGTTCTCGATTTCGTGATCGCGCGCTAAATCATTTGTGTCCATTTGCTTAAGTATTTGTCCATTTGCTATTCCTTAAACGCATAAGTGGAAGAAAGGTTAAAAAATGATAATTTCGCCTTTGC
Source organism: uncultured Bacteroidota bacterium (assembly GCA_942493265.1). Taxonomy (GTDB): domain Bacteria; phylum Bacteroidota; class Bacteroidia; order Bacteroidales; family UBA12481; genus UBA12481. Next base: position 1,880,886 of record OW818688.1, on the reverse strand, counting down.
AATAATGAAACTCAAACCTGAATTTAAGGGATACGCCTACGTTCTCCTGGCAACCGTTGCCGGATCCACCGTATATATTTTCAGCAAAGCTGCATTGAACCAGGTGAGCCTGGCTCAATTCGGGGTATACTGGTTCGGTATGGCCATCATCTGGAATACCATCTGGACCATGCGATCGGCCGAACACCGGAAATTCCACGAGATTACCCGGAAATCCTTTAAGGTGCTGATCCTTCTCGGTTTCATTGAGATGGTTGCCACGGGCACCTTTTATGGCGCTATTTCAGTGGCCGAAAATCCTGCCATTCCATCTTTCCTGCGAAATATGGAATATATTTTTGTCACGATGCTGGGAGTCATCCTGCTGAGCGAGCGTTTTAAGGGATTGGAGATTGTTGGAGTGATGCTCACTTTTATCGGCGCTTTTGTGATCAGCTATCACAAAGGAGGCTCGCTAAGTTCTTATCTCACCGGTAGTTCCGGACTCATGATTATCTGCACCACCTTTTATGCCGTTCGAACTATAACCGCTAAAAAGTTCATCAAAACCATCACCCCCACCATGCTGGCCATCAACCGGGCAATCTTTCTGCTTCTGCTGGCTTCGATGCTGATGGTCATCAACGGACAGAGTCTGAAGATCCCGATGAATGCATTTTTGAATATCGTCATCGGTTCGTTCATGGGCCCATTCCTCACCTCAATCGGACAATACAGCGCCCTGAAATATATTGAAGCTTCGCGGGCGGCGATCATCCAGAGTACAACCTCCCTGTTTGTAGTCCTTGGCGTGTTTCTCTATTTCGGACAGCTCCCGCTGGCCTACCAGATCGTTGGGGGCATCCTCACCATCGGAGGGGTTGTGGTGCTGATGATTGGTGCGGGCGACAGGTGGAAGATGTCGCGAAACGGGCGGTCCCGGCTTTTCCCGGGATAACACTTTTCCGATGGGAGTTCAGTGATTCATGACTCTTCCCGGAGGGGAGCCCAATTGTTATTTAAGCCCGTAGGGCTGAAATGATTATAGTCTCGCGGATTGAATCGAAATATTAACCCCATAGGGGTGGAATAAAAACCAGAGATCATCCTGTGCAATTATCATATCACCCCTACGGGGTTGGGTTAGGTAGAAGGAATCATTTGCTGCTATAATCATGTCACCCCTTCGGGGTTGGGTGTGGAAGTATTGACCATTTTGTGCGATGATCATTCCACTTGCCGTTTGAGAAGCCCGTAGGGCTGAAATGATTATAGCCTCGCGGATTGAATCGAAATATTAACCTCGGAGAGGTGTCATCCCGACGGAAGTCGGGACCGCGTTCCTTTAACGAGGGGCCATTAAGAGCTGTCACCCATTCAATTCGAATCTTGCCCTTCAAACTTCTTTTTTGCTACCCCGCGTCCTACCCCCCAATCCTATACAACCCCGCCTTGGTCCTCATATAAATGGCCCCGTCAAGCACAGCCGGCGATGCCATGCACCCATCAGGCAGCGTGTTCTCCGCAACCTTATTAAAGGTGCGGCCCGGAGTAAATATCGTGGTGAGCCCGGCCTCATCGGTCGTATAAATATTGCCCCCTGCATAAACCGGTGATGCGGAGGTTTCCAGTCCCACCCGCTGCGTCCAGATCTCTGCTCCGGTATTGGCATCCAGACACTTGGCCTGTCCTGCCGTATTGACCATATATAATAGCCCGTCAATATATAATGGAGAGGATCGCGCGGTCATATTTTTCTTGCTGCTCCACACCAATGATTGATCGGTCATATCACCCTTGCCGCCCAAACGGATCGCCATCAGCCACGACTGTCCGAATCCGGTGTTGATAAAGATCATGCCGTTGCCGGTAACCGGTCGGGCAGATGCTGAAAATCCTTCGAACCGAACCTTCCAAACGAGCTCCCCGGTGAGTGGCAGATAGGATTCCATCACATGCGGACCCACGCAAACCATCTGTTCCATCTTATCGATCGTCAGAATCACCGGCGTTGAAAAAGCTTTCCGGCAGTCGGGCGTCAGATCGCCGAATTCCACAATTCTTGATTTTTTCCAAACTGTTTTGCCTGTTTTTTTATCCAGCGCCTCTAAAAACTGAACATCCATTCCATCCATCGTGAGGATCAGCAAATCTTTATACAGGATAGGCGACGAGCCTGGCCCAACCCCATGATCACAATGAATATCATTACGTTGCCAGATAATCTTTCCGGATTCTGTATCGAGGCAAGCCGTACCATAAGTTCCGAAATGCACATATACCCGACCGGTTTCAAGTGCAGGCGTGGGCGATGCAAAACTGTTCAGCGGATGGGTTTCCTGGGTGGGAACCGCCTCAAAAACCTTGATGTCGTGCAGAATCCTGCCCGTTTCGCTGTTCATCCCGATCACGCGAAACTCCTTGCCATCAGTGGATGCCGTGGTGAGCCATACCTTTCCGTTCAATATCACGGGCGACGACCAGCCCCTTCCGGATAAAGGAGTCTTCCATTTGATGTTGGTTGAATCGCTCCAGTGAAGCGGCACATTTTTAGCTGTACTGTATCCGTTATCGAGATTCCCCCGGAAACGGGTCCAGCTATCGGCTTTATTCTGGGCCTTCAGCGGCTGAAGGGCAACCAGCAAACTTATTAAGATCAGGATTTTTCGCATTCCCCAAAGTTGTTAATTTTCCTCAACCCAAAAAATTATGCATACCAAAAATATTCTCTGTGGCCCTCCCTCCCTCTCCGTGGTCCTCCATGTAATTTTCCTAACTCTGATTACCTTTAGCAGTTGATCCAAACCAAATAACATGAAAATTAAATCCTCTATCCTTCCGATTCTGTTTGTTGCACTTGCTGCATGCATCTTTACCACCCGATGCACCCAAGGGCCAACCGATCCGTTGAAAGCCAGCTTCATCAATCCGCCCGACAGCGCCCGTCCGGGTGTGTATTGGTATTTCATGGATGGCAACACCACCCGTGAGGCGATGACAGGCGATCTGGAATCTATGAAAGAAGCAGGTATCGGCTATGTGGTATTTCTGGAGGTAAACGTGGGGGTTCCGCGCGGAAAAGTTGATTTTCTGAGTGAGGAGTGGCAGGATCTGTACGTACATGCCGTGCGCGAATCCGAACGCCTGGGCATTCGGATCATCCTCGGCTCGGGTCCCGGATGGGCCGGCAGCGGCGGTCCGTGGGTAAAACCCGAACAGTCGATGATGCACCTGGTAGCCAGTACCACCGAGGTGAAGGGCCCGTCGGTATTCAATGCCGTCTTACCCAAACCCGATCCGAAAAGACCGTTTTTTGGCGAGGGAAGTCTGACCCCGGGACTGAAAGAGATACGCGACGGATGGTACGAAGATGTTATGGTTCTGGCTTATCCCACCCCGAAAAATGCACAGGTAATCGCAGATGTGGATGAAAAGGCCCTCTATTACCGGGCCCCCTATACCTCACAAGCGGGCATGAAACAATATCTGCCGGCTCCGGCAACCTATACTGAAATTCCGGGAACCGCCATCGATCAGTCCAAAATAATAGACCTCACCCAGCAGCTCCTTCCCGATGGAACCCTGAACTGGAAAGTTCCGGCAGGAAAATGGACCATCCTCAGATTTGGTAAACGCAATAACGGCGGGGTTACCCGGCCGGCACCGATGCCCGGACTGGGTTTTGAGGTTGATAAGTTTGATACCGTGGCATTCGATGCCCATTATGAAGCCTATATCGGAAAACTGCTGAAAAAGGTGGGACCGCGAAAATCGGATACCGGTGGCGGCTGGACGATGATTCATATCGACAGCTGGGAAATGGGTTCGCAAAACTGGACCGGCGATTTCCGTGAGCAATTCATAAAACGGCGGGGATATGATCCGCTGTTGTATATACCAACCTATGCCGGACAAATCGTTGGAAGTCTGGAGCAAAGTGAACGCTTTTTATGGGATGTGAGATTGACCTCCCAGGAGCTGGTGATTGAAAATCATGCGGAAAGATTTAAGGAGCTCGGCCGGCGCAGCGGATTCCGGCTGTCGATTGAGCCTTATGACATGAACCCCACGGCCGACCTGGATCTTGGCAGCGTGGCCGATGTGCCGATGTGCGAATTCTGGACCGATAAATTAGGGTTCAATTCAGCCTTCAGCACACTCGAAGCAACCTCGATTGCCCATATTCAGGGCAAACCCGTTGTGGCTGCCGAATCATTTACGGCGGACTTTCCTGAAGCCTGGACGAAATATCCCGGAAACATGAAAGACCAGAGCGACTGGGCTTTCAGTATCGGCATCAACCGTTTCATGTACCATACTTTTGCCCATAAACCATACGGCGACCACCTGAAACCAGGCGTTACCATGGGTCCGTACGGTGTGCACTGGGATCGCGGACAAACCTGGTGGCCAATGGCTCCGGCCTATCACACCTATGTTACCCGATGCTCATTCATCCTTTCACAAGGCATCTCCGTGGCAGATATTTTATACCTCACCCCCGAAGGCGCACCCCACGTTTTCCGGGCGCCAAAATCTGCATTCGAAGGAACCGAAGTCTTGCCCGACAAGCGCGGATATGCTTTCGACGGCTGCTCCCCGAATCTCTTGAAGATGGCCACCGTAAAGGACCGGAAAATCGTTTTTCCGGGCGGCGCCTCCTACAGCGTGCTGGTATTGCCCGATGTGGAAACCATGACCCCGGAGCTGCTTTCAATAATAGCATCCCTGGCTAACGATGGAGCCGTGATTACCGGTAACCCTCCCGTGAAATCCCCGTCGATGGTTGGCTTTCCAAACTGCGACAGCCTCGTTCAGACTCTCGCCGCAGAATTATGGGGCACAAACAAGATCATTCCAGCCCGGGCAAGCCTGGTAACCTCTCATAATGCCGCCGGACAAATTGAAACCGAACTTTTTCCCACTTATGATTCAACAGCTGCCCTGCTGAAACAATTAGGAGTTAAACCTGATTTTACCGCTTCGGGATCAATACGCTACAACCACAGGAAACTTTCTGACCGCGATATTTATTTCCTGTCGAACCGTACCGGCCAGCCTGTTGAGGAACTATGCGTATTCCGCAACGGAACGATGAATGCTGAACTGTGGGATGCTGTAACCGGTGAGATTCGTCGGCTTAACACCCCGGCAGCCACCGATAACGGCATCTCCATCAAAATAAAATTTGATGCTTCGCAAAGCTGGTTTGTGGTATTCTATCCCGTAAATCCTGCTGATAAAAAGACAGTTACATCAAAATCTGATTTCCCGTCACAGGAATCCCTGATGACACTGGAAGGTCCCTGGTCGGTGGCATTTGATACTGTTTGGGGAGGACCCGCAGCGGTGGATTTTGAATCCCTCACGGATTGGACCACCCGTCCCGAGGAGGGCATCCGCCACTATTCAGGAATCGCCGTTTATTCGAAAAAATTCAACCTGCCGGAATCTTACATAGAGTCAAAAGATTCCCGCGTATACCTTGATCTGGGCCTCGTGCACAATATGGCACGGGTAAAGCTGAACGGCAAGGATCTGGGCGTGGTCTGGACCTCTCCGTGGCAGGTGGATATAACCGGTCCGGTGAGGAAAAAAGGCAACAAACTGGAAATCGAGGTGGCCAATCTCTGGCCGAACAGGCTTATTGGCGATGAATTGCTGCCCGACGATGGCGTTAAGGACGGCAAATGGCCCGAATGGGTGCTGAACGGCACCCCGCGCCCCAGCTCGCGCTACACTTTTACCACGCATCGGTTCTACAAAAAAGATGATGCACTGTTTGAATCAGGGCTGATTGGTCCTGTGAAGGTGGTGAGGAGGTGATTACGCGGTAAGGAACGGGGTCCCGACTTTCGTCGGGATGACAAGGCTCCGGGGGTAACAGATTGAAGAGCTAACGGGTACGGCTGATCTCTATACTCACAGAGCCAATCTTACCTCCCATGGGAGGGTTCATTTTCGAGACTTTCACTGAAGCTTTTTCAAGTTCCGGAAAACTTTTGAATAAGGCATCCAATATCCGGCACGCAATGTGTTCCAGTAAATAGCTGTTGGTTTTCATCTCCCGCTTGACCAGGTCGTAGGCTGTCTGATAGTTCAGGGCATCCTCGATCCGGTCGGATTTGCAGGCCCGGGTCATGTCTGTTTCCATCTCGAGACCTACAATAAAACGGTTACCGACAATACGTTCCTCCTCGAAACATCCGTGAAACGAGTAAAACTCCATCTGCTCAATTCTGATAAGGCCCATTTGATATCACTTTGAGCGGCGAAGATAGAGAGATTTAAGAATTTTTTAAAAATAGTGACGAGTGACGAGTGACAAGTGATGTCGAACTTGTCACTCGTCACTTGTCACTTGTCACTTTAAAAGTAACTATCTTTGCACCCTCAATTTTATGCCTTTAAAAGCCATGACAGACGAAAAAGATGTACTGAAAAACGATGAACCCAAATCATTGAATTTCATCGAACAGATCGTTGAAGAAGATTTGAAATCCGGTAAACATGGCGGCCGTGTTCAAACACGATTCCCGCCCGAACCCAATGGATATCTGCATATCGGTCATGCCAAGGCTTTCTGCCTGGATTTTGGTATCGCCTCTGAATACGGCGGAAAATGCAACCTGAGATTCGATGATACCAACCCGATTACCGAGGATACTTCCTATGTGGATGCTATCCGCAAGGATATCAAATGGATGGGGTTCGACTGGGAGGAACGCGAATTTTATGCATCCGATTATTTCGACCAGCTGTATGAATTTGCACTCAAACTGATCGGCAAGGGCAAAGCCTATGTTTGCCAGCTTACTGCCGATGAGATCAATGCCACCCGCGGAACCGATTTCGAACCCGATCAGCCAAGCCCTTACCGCGATCGTCCGATCGATGAAAATCTCGATCTGTTTAAACGCATGAAGAACGGGGAGTTCCCGAATGATTCCATGACGCTCAGGGCCAAAATCGACCTGGCCTCCACCAATATGCACATGCGCGATCCGATCCTGTACCGGATCCGTCATGCACACCATCATCGCACCGGAGATAAATGGTGCATCTACCCGATGTACGACTGGGCCCATGGTCAGAGTGACTCCATCGAAGGCATCACGCATTCCTTATGTACCCTGGAATTTGTTCCCCACCGTCCCCTGTATGAGTGGTTTATCCAGGAACTGGAAATCTTCCCCAGCCGTCAGATCGAATTTGCCCGCCTTAACCTCAGCTATACCATCATGAGCAAGCGCAAGCTGCTGCAGCTGGTTAACGAAAGTCATGTAAACGGATGGGACGATCCCCGTATGCCAACCCTTCATGGTTTGCGCCGGCGCGGATATACCCCCGCATCCATCAGGGCTTTTACCGAGCTCGTGGGAATCGCCAAACGCGAAAATGTGATCGATGTGGCGCTGCTCGAATTCTGCGTCCGCGAGGATCTGAATAAAATCGCTCCGCGTGTGATGGCAGTCCTGAACCCGGTTAAACTGATTATCGACAATTATCCGGCTAACCAAACAGAGGAGCTGGAAACCGTGAATAATCCGGAAGATGAATCGGCCGGAATACGAAAAATGCCTTTCAGCCGCGAACTGTTTATTGAGCGCGACGACTTCATGGAAGATCCGCCAAAGAAATATTTCCGCCTCTCACCCGGAAGCGAAGTTCGCCTAAAATCGGCCTATATTATTAAATGTGAATCCATTGTAAAAGATTCTGACGGACAGATTACTGAAATCCACGTAACTTACGATCCTTCCAGCCACAGCGGATCGTCCGAAGCACAGCGCAAAGTTAAGGGTACCCTTCATTGGGTATCCGCACCGCATGCCCTCGATGCCGAGGTGCGACTGTACGACCGCCTCTTCAGCGACCCGGATCCCGATGGACACAAGGAGCAGAATTTCAAGGAATTCTTGAATCCGGAATCCCTTACTGTGCTCAATCACTGTAAGGTGGAACCTTCATTGAAGTCGGCCAACCCGCTCGATCACCTGCAGTTCACCCGTTTGGGCTACTTCAGCGTGGACCCAGACAGCACCCCCGACCAGCTGGTTTTCAACCGTACGGTCGGACTGAAGGACACCTGGGCGAAGCAGCAGGGCTAATTCAACAACCTGAATTATTTTCCTATATTGGTGTCAACATTTCTTAATCAAAATCTGAATGTTGGCACCCAGGCGAGCTCAGGTAAATATCCCGTTAGGGATAATGCTGGGGATCGCCATGATCCTTATTACCCTGCCAATATCCGCCCAGGTCAAGAACCGCGGCATTCCGCATATCATCAACTACCCTAAAAAGGCTTATAACGCGGCAACACAAAACTGGTGCATCGCCCAGGACCGAAAGGGATTCATGTTTTTCGGCAATAACGACGGCGTACTGGAATTCGATGGGAAACGCTGGAGGTTATACGATCTTCCGGACCAGTTTATGTACCGCGCGATTTTTGTAGCAACCGGGGGAACCATTTATATCGGCCTGTCAAACGATTTCGGTATCATGACCCCGGATGAAAAAGGATCCCTGACCTATCATTCGATTTCTAAAAAATTCCCGGAAATAGCTGCCAGCTTTAATGATATCTGGAAAATCTTCGAAACCACGGATGGCATCTATTTCCAGTCAAAGAACAAGATATTTCTATACCACAATGATATTCTGGATGTCATACTTCCTGATAAGGAGTTCAACTTTCTGCATAAAGTAAATAAGGCGCTCTATACCTCGGAGCGTCATCTCGGGCTCGTTCAGATAAACGGTTCCAGAACAATGCCGGCTCCCGGCGGAGACCTGTTTATCGGCAAAAATATCGAAACCATCATCCCGTATGATGAGAGCCGCATGATTATCGGCACAGCCAAAGACGGCCTGTATCTTTATGATGGTTTCACGGCAGTGCCCTGGGCCCGGGAGGCATCGGATTTCCTGTCGGAAAATTTTATTTTCTGTGGCACCCAGATCAATAAAAAGTACTTTGCCTTCGGGTCCATTCGCAACGGCGTCCTCATCATCGATAAAAACGGAAAACCCGTTCAACACATCAACCAGGCGAAAGGTCTCCAAAACAATACCGTACTCAGCATTTTCGCGGATCTCGATAACAACCTGTGGCTCGGACTGGATCAGGGAATTTCATTCATTGAAATAAACTCACCCATCTCATTTTACACCTACGGAAAATCTTTGCCGGGCACCGGTTACTCTTCCATCAATGCCAACGGCTCAATTTATGCAGGCACCAATCAGGGGTTGTTTATGAAAAAATGGACCGGTTATGAGGATCCGCTAAGCAGTGATGATCAATTTCTGCCTGTGCCAGGTACACAGGGACAGGTTTGGTCGCTGCGGGTGGTCGACAATACCCTCTTTTGCGGACACAATGCCGGAACATTCCTGATCAATGGCAATTCGGCGGAACTGATCTCGGATATTGCCGGCGGCTGGGACTATCAGCGCCTTCGCAGCCACCCGGAATATATTCTCGAAGGAACCTATACCGGGATGTCATTTTACAGCCGGGATAACGGTAAATGGAAGTTCGACCATTCCCTGGCGGGATTCAGCGAAAGCACACGGTTTTATGCCGAAGATACAGATGGATCCTTTTGGGTGGCACATGGCGGACTGGGCATTTTCAGGGTAGTGCCGGATAAATCTCTGACCTCGACCAGCCAAACCCGGATTTACAATGAATCCGACGGATTGCCTTCACGATACCGAAATTCAGTGTTTAAGGTTGATAATCAGATACTATTCACCACAATCCAGGGGATCTATAAGTATGATAAAACAACGGATTCCTTTGAACCGGATGCCATCTATGCCCGATTGCTGGGCAAAGAGCTGGTAAACTCCCTGGCAGAAGATGCGGACGGGAATATCTGGTTTTTTAAACCTTCGGAAATCGGTGTGATCCGATCAGCAGGCGGAGATGCCAAAGTGGTGGAAAAGCGTCCGTTTTATCCCCTTAAAAACCTGACCAAAAGAGGCTTTGAGCATGTAAATGTGATTGATGAGGCAAATATCTTTCTGGCTTGCGAGGAGGGTTTTGCTCATTATGATCCAACCTTTCCGGCAAAATATCCCGAATCACGCGAATGCTTTATTCGTTCCTTAAGTGGAACAAGAGATTCTACCATCACTTTTTATGGCGGGGTTTTCACCGACAAAAACGGTTTGCCGGTCAATTCGCAGGATGAAGAGGTTGCCATCCGGATTCCCTTTGCATACAATAATCTGCGGATTGAATTTTCAGTTCCTGTTTTTGATAATCCCGATGATGTATTGTTCAGCTATTTATTGGAAGGCTACGATTATAGCCAAAGTGAATGGTCAAAAGAAAATGTTAAGGAATATACCGGCCTGCGTGAGGGCTCCTATGTTTTCCGTGTCAGGGGAAAAAGCATCTATAACATCGAAACACCCGATACATTTATCCGTTTCCGCATACTTCCGCCCTGGTACCGGAGCGCCATTGCCGTAATTCTGTACATCCTTCTTGCATTGACTATCGGAGGATATGCCACACGACTGATTGTGGAAAAGATCCGCAGGGATAAGAAGCACCTCTCGCTGAAACATGAAAGGGATATCAGCGAAGCCCGCCGGCAGTATGTGGCAGAATCGCTGGAATCGGAAAAGCGGCTGGTACTTCTTGAGAAAGAGAAGCTTGAAGCCGAAATGACTCACAAAAACAAGCAACTGGCCTCCTCCATAACCGGTTTGCTCAGGAAAAACGAATTCCTTATCCAACTCAAGGAGGAGATCGTGAAGATTGCTGAAAAAACAGCTAATCCGATGGCCGAAGAGAAGCTGAAGAAGATTATGGCCAGTGTGGATGAAAACCTGGAGACCGATAATGAGTACGAACAGTTTGAAGATCATTTCGATGCCGTACACGATGATTTCCTGAAAACCATTAAGAAACAGTTCCCACAATTAACCCCCAAGGACCTCCGTTTGTGTGCCTATCTTCGGATGAACCTCAGCACCAAGGAGATCGCTCCCCTGCTGAACATCTCGCCCAGAGGAGTTGAAATCAGCCGTTACCGGCTGCGGAAAAAGATGAATCTGCCCCATGATGCCAACCTCATCGAATTCATGCTAAACATCTGATTTACTTAACATTATTGCGATAATTAAGCTATTTCAGATTTATGCTGATGTAGTAATGATGTAGCCCGGATGTGACTGTTATGTGTTTTTTATTCAGGTGCAGTATAATTATTCCCCCTAGATTTACATTAGCACGTAACAGTGTTGTTTCGTTATTTAAGTGAGTTATTTGGCTTCACAATCGGATATTTCAAGAAACAATTTATAACCTAATGCTATATAATATGTATTTAAAAATTTCACGACTATTTAAAGTGACCACAGCCGTACTTCTGTTCGGCCTGGTTATAGGCTCGGCCATGGCCCAGCAAGGGCTCGTGGTTACGGGTACGATTTCCGATGAAAAGGGAATTGGCCTGCCCGGTGTTAACGTTTTGGTTGTGGGTACAACAACTGGAACTACAACGGATGGCTCCGGAAAGTATTCGCTGAACGTGCGCGATGCCCAAGCAAAACTGCAATTCAGTTATGTTGGATATCTTGTTGTTGAAGAGTCCATTAACGGACGCTCGGTTATCAACCTGAAAATGAAGCCATCCGCCTTTGACCTTGCTGAAGCAGTGGTTGTGGGGTATGGTCTCCAGAAAAAAAGCCTGATTACCGGTTCTATTGCAAAAGTCTCGGCAGCTGAAATGGCCCGTGGAAATAACCTGCGCGTGAACCAGGCCCTTCAGGGTAAAACCGCTGGGGTGGTTATCATGAACAATTCCGGTCAGCCGGGAGATTTCGTGTCAGTTCGCATCCGCGGTATCGGCACCAACGGCGATGCTGAGCCTTTATATATTGTCGACGGTTTGCCAACCAACGGGTACGGAATCGATTACCTGAGTCCGTCGGATATTGAATCCGTTGAGGTTCTGAAAGATGCTGCTTCAGCTGCGATCTATGGTGCGCGTGCCGCCAACGGGGTAATCCTCATCACCACAAAACGGGGAGGAACCGGAAAAACACAGGTTACCTATGAAAATTATGTCGGCGTTCAGAATCCCTGGCGCAAACTGGATGTATTGAACAAGGATGAATACTTCATGCTTCAGAATGAGGCCGCTGCAAATGCAGGTCAGCCGTGGAAATTCTCACAGGCCATGATGGATACCCTTCAGTATGATACCGACTGGCAGGACGAAATGTTCAACCGCAATGCTCCGAAATCCAATCATCAGCTCACCTTCTCCGGTGGTAACGAAAAGGCCAGCTTCATGAGCTCAATTAATTACTATAAGCAGGATGGTATTATCGCCAAAGGCAAATCACAATTCGAACGCTTTACTTACAAGCTGAATACCGACTGGGATATGGGTTTTATGAAGGTAGGATCGAGCATCAACCTCGCCAACCTGAACAGTAAGGGTATCGGTGCCAACGATCATTTTGCCGCAACCAGCCTTATCCAGGCATTGAATGCCCCACCGATCGTGCCGGTTACTTTTGCTGATGGCACCTGGGCAACACCTGAAGATTTCGGTATCGGAATGCAGGAGATTACCAACCCGGTAGCCATGTTATCTTACACAAACAGTGCAACCAATACCTACAAGGCAGTTGGAAACGCATTTGCCAGCTTTGATTTCGGCAAGCTATCGGAAGTTTTAACGGGATTGACTTTCCGCACCTCCTTTGGCGGGGAATACGCACTGGTGATCAACCGCGGATACACCCCGCTCTATGACCTGGATGCAACCCACAAAACACTGATCAACGGAGTTTCAAGAAGCGAAGACAACTACATCAACTGGAACCTTGAAAACGTTCTGACCTATGATAAAACCTTAGGCAACAACCACTTTACCGTTCTGGCAGGTCATGCCGCACTGCGTAACCAATACAGCAATATCGGCGGATCTAAAAACGATGTGATCTTTACCGATTTCGAACACGCCTATATAGATAATGCCGTTGATCCTCTCTCCTCCTCAATTTATGGCGGATATGGCGATCACACCATGCTCTCCTATTTCGGCAGGGTTAATTATGACTACATGGGCCGCTACATGATTACCGCCATTCTGCGTACTGACGGTTCATCACGCTTCGGATCAGCAAACAAATTCGGAACCTTCCCGTCAGTTTCGGCCGGATGGATCTTCTCACAGGAATCATTCATGGAAAGCACCTCTTCCTGGCTGAGCTTCGGTAAATTACGCGCCAGCTGGGGCCAGAACGGAAATGAATCCATCGGTGATTTCCGCTATACCTCAATCATGGGTACCGGTTCGATTTACTATTTCGGAATGGGCAAAAACCAGTACAACGGAATGGTGCCAACCCGCATCGCCAACCCGAGCCTGAGATGGGAAACATCGGAGCAAACCGACATCGGTCTGGACCTGGGTTTCCTGAACAATAAAATGACTTTTACAGCCGACTTTTATAACAAAACCACCAAAGACTGGTTAATCGAAGCTCCTGCTCCCCTGTTGATCGGAAACGTTCCTCCGGTAATCAATGGCGGAAGTGTAAGAAATATCGGATTTGACCTGGAATTCGGTTACCGTGAGCATATAGGAGATCTTTATGTTGATCTGAAATTGATCGGAAACACAAACAAAAATACAGTTCTGGATATTCAGAATGCCGAGCAGCGCTTAAGCGGAGGCAACGGCGGATTCGGTCAGGGCGGTATCGTCAGGGCCGAAGTGGGATCACCGCTGGGCGTATTCTATGGGGTGAAAACCGATGGAATCTTCCAGAATGAGGCCGAAATTGCAGCACATGTAAATACAAACGGCAAACTGATTCAGCCGAACGCAAAGCCCGGAGATTTCAGGTTTGTTGACCAGGATAACAGCGGCAGCATCGACAATAGTGACTGGGTGCAGATTGGCAATCCTTACCCGGCATTTACCGGCGGATTGAACCTGACGTTTGAATTTAAAGGATTTGATGTTAACATGTTCTGGTACACCTCTCTTGGAGCCCAGGTATGGGATGCCACCCGCCGTTACGACATGAACTTTACCAATTACCGTGGATCTGCCCTCGGGCGGTGGACCGGCGAAGGAACCAGCAATACCTATCCGCGACTCACCTATTCCGACCTGAACGGTAACTTTAAAACCCCGAGTGATTTCTGGGTAAAAGATGCCGATTACCTGCGTCTCCGGAACCTGAGCATCGGTTACAGCCTACCGGTAAGGGTTACCAGCCTGCTGCACATCAGCAAACTGAGAATCTATCTGGCAGGTGAAAACCTCCTGACTTTTACCAAATATGATGGCTACGAACCGGAAATCGGTGGCGGAGTATTCAGCTATGGTGTGGACCACGGAATCTATCCGCAAGCCAGGTCAATTTACGGTGGCATCAATGTAACCTTCTAATTTGCAAAATTTAACATCAAGCTAAAATGAAAAAAATAAGATATATAGCTTACATAGCCATAGTAATCTTCGGGATGCAGGCGTGTACAAAAGACTTCCTCGAGCTGGAGCCAAAAACCGGGTTGGTGGAAGAGAACTTTTATAAAACCGAAAGCGATGCCTTCCTGGCGCTGACCGGAGTTTATGATGCCTATTCGGTTCAGAACTGGCAGTTCGTTCCAATCATGGCGGATATTTTTTCCGATGATGCCTTTAAAGGCGGAGCCGATGCAAAGGATATGGACCAGTTTGAACATACCATCATGAATGCGGAAACCGATGCAGTAAAGGATTTATGGAACCGCTGCTACACAACTATTTACCGCGCCAATCTCTATCTGCAGAAAGAAGTCGGAATCACATGGAAGAATGCAGATAACCAGAAACGGTTTATTGCAGAAGCAAAATTCCTCCGTGCCTATTCATACTTTGATCTTGCCCGTCATTATGGCTGGGTTCCGATCATCACTTCGGTTTTGCCTGCGATAGATGATTACCGCAAAGCCACCCAGAACACCCCGCAGGAAGTGTATATCCAGGTTGCCAAAGATTTGCTGGAAGCACTTCCCGATCTTCCGGAATTCGCTCCCTCGGGTGAAATCGGCCGCGTAACCAGATATGCAGCAGAAGCACTGATTGCACGTATCTATCTGTTCCATACCGGTATAAAAACCGCTATTCCCGAACTGGGACTCACCGGCGCCTGGAGTGATGGCACCACCACCATAGACAAAGCTTTTGTTCAAACTGCTTTGGATGATATCATTATCAATGGCGGATATAGCCTCATGGATAACTATGCTGACCTTTTCGACTGGGCTCATCAGAACAGCGGTGAATCCATTTTCGAATTGCAATATTCTGAAAAAGCCAAATCAAGCGATTGGGGTGGCTGGGGAATCAATGGCAATTTCTCGGTCATCTTTTACGGAATGCGTAACGCTACCGGATTTGGCGGGGTATGGGATTCAGGCTGGAGCCTTGCTACCATAAGCTGGTCACTGGTAGATGAATATGAAGCCGGCGACCCTCGTAAGGATGCTACTGTATTTAATGCAGATGCAGAGCCCGGCACCTATCTGAAAGCATACGAAAATACCGGCTATTTCAACAAGAAATGGATGCCCCGCACTGCTTACCATGCAACAGCAGGCTCCTTTGAGCATAACTACCCGGCAAATTTTCCAGATATCCGTTTGGCAGATGTTCTGTTGATGGCTTCGGAAGTATACTTAACCGATGATCCCGGCAAAGCCAAAGATTACCTGAACCAGGTAAGAACCCGCGCATTGGGTGCATCGGCTGCCCTGAATACCGTTACCCTGGAAGATATCCTGCACGAGCGCCGCATTGAACTTGCCGGTGAAGGCTCGCGTAAATGGGACCTTCTCAGAATGGGACTGGACTATGCCAAAACAAAAATCGACGCCAGCTTTAATATTCCCTCATCCGCTCCAAACAAGCAGGATTTCCAGGGAAAATTATTTGATACCCAATCCTGGGGAATGTTCCCGATTCCGGGGGTAGAAATCCGCAACACCAACGATGGCGTATTAAAACAGTACGTACCAAAATTCAAATAAGCTATGAAAAACATTAGATATATTCTTTCTCTGGCCGTTACGGCCTTAATTCTGGGCTCCTGCGAACCAACAGAATTGCAAAAGCCTGATATCGGGGCTGCTCCAACTGCTGCCGACCTGAAAATCACCGTTACTCCCGGCGATGATGCTTTCCATTTCGTGATCGAGAACCAGTCAACCATAGCCGGTATCGCAACCTGGGATCTGGGTAACGGAAATACCGCCACCGGAAACAAAGTGGTTGGTTACTATCCGATCCCGGAAAACTATACCATCAGCCTCAGTCTCTATACCAATGGTGGCCATGCTACTTCAAGCCAAACTCTTACGACCACGGAAACCGACTGGGCCTATTTTTCCGACCCCAATATTACCATGCTTTGTGGTGGCATTGAAGCCGTTAACGGCCGTTCATGGGTGCTCGACAGTCTGGCCCAGGGTCACATGGGCGTTGGTCCCGACCTGGCAAACGCAACCACCTGGTGGAATGCAAATCCACTGGCAAAATCCCAGAAAGGAGTGTATGACGACGTCCTTAATCTCAAACTCACCGGTTTCGCGGCAACATACGACAATAAAGGAGTCAGCTACGTGAAGGATTTCCGCAGAACCGATGCGGCCTATTCGAATGCGAGAATGAACGACACAGACTATATGGTCGACTATCCCGGACCGATCTCCGGAACCTGGTCGTTTCTCACGCGCGACGGCAAGAATTATCTGAAATTATCGGCCCCAACACCCATCTATCCGTGTTTTGATACCGGTGCCGCAGATGGCGAATACCTGATCATCAAGATTACCGAAAACAGCCTGGAACTGGCTTGTATCGGTGGCGACGGCAATGCATGGCATTACCTGCTGATTCCGCAGGGATACGTTTTGCCCTCCATCTCCTTTGATGCTGTTTTTGCAGCTACCGGGAACCCGAATGAATATGAATTCTCACTGGCCAACCTGGTTGTACCGGCCGGATTATCAGTTTCCAAAGTGGTTTGGACATTTGGCGACGGAAATAAGGTTGAATCTACCAATCCAAACGAGTCGCAGGTGAATACCTTCCTGAAAAAAGGCACCTATGTTACTTCAGTTGAAGTCACTTCATCAGAAGGGAAAACCTATACGAAGGACCTGACCGTGGTTATTACCGAAAACCATCCCGACTTCGTTGAATATCTCCTCGATGCCATGGTTATGTATAACGACTTTGGCGAAACCATCCTCACACCTGCCGGTCTCGACCTGGCCGGTGGAACTGCCACGCTCGATGTTGTGGCCAATCCCGATCCCGCCAAATATCCTAACCGGAGCAAGAATGCCGCCCTGTTTACCAAAACCAATAACGACTGGGCAAATGTCTTTATTCAGCTGCCCGACGGATATCGGTTTGATATTACCAAGCAGACGAAATTCAAAGTTCTGGTGTATGGTACTGCCGGACAAGAAGTTCTGATGAAACTGGAGAATACCGATCGCGGAGGAAACGCCTGGCAAACAGGATGCGAGCTGAAAAAGAAGATCACTGCTTCCAATACCTGGGAAATCATGGAATTTGATTACTCAGGAGCTCCTGCAGGATTCAACTGGACTGGTGACATTTACACTACCGATATCGCAACCGATGACCGGTTTAACAAAGGATTCTATAATGTGCTCAGAATCATGTATCAGCCGGGACTTCATGATGCAACCTATAGTGTTTATGTGGATGATATCGCCGGACCGCATGTTGCCGGGTTGCAATAAAAAGGTGATGATCAACTCTATGAAAAAACTAATTTTTCTTGCAGCCATGGGCCTTCTGGGCATAACTGCATGCAAACCCACTGTAGATGAACCGGTTGACAACTCCGAAAAGATGGTGATGAAGAAGGTCGACAGCGTTTTGGCGTTAATGACCCTCGAAGAAAAAATCGGACAGCTGAACCAGTATTCCGGCGACGGCGAGTTAACCGGTCCGGTGGCTCTGCGCCCGGATTTGCTGAAAAGCATCCGCGACGGCAAGGTAGGTTCGATGCTGAATATCAACGGAGCCGATTATACCCGGAAAATTCAGAAAATTGCCGTAGAGGAATCCCGTCTGAAAATCCCGCTGATCTTTGGATACGATGTAATCCACGGATATAAAACCATCTTTCCGGTTCCGCTGGGAGAATCTGCATCCTGGGATCTTGTTGGTACGGAAAGGGCAGCCCGTATAGCTGCCACTGAGGCTGCGGCTGCCGGTCAGCACTGGACCTTTGCCCCGATGGTCGACATTGCCCGTGATCCCCGCTGGGGACGGGTTATGGAAGGATCGGGTGAAGATCCTTACCTGGGTTCACGCCTGGCCGAAGCCCGGGTCAGAGGATTCCAGGGCAAGGATCTGGCCGATCCCACCACCATCCTGGCCTGTGCCAAGCATTATGCGGGATACGGCGCCGCTCAGGCCGGCCGCGATTATTATACAACGGATATCAGCGAGAATTCCCTTCGCGAAGTATACCTGCCCCCGTTTAAGGCCGCAGCTGAAGCCGGAGTGGAAACATTCATGACGGCATTCAACGACCTGAACGGGATTCCGGCAACCGGCAATAAATACCTCGTTATGGATATCCTCAAAACCGAATGGGCATTTAAAGGATTGGTGGTCAGCGACTGGGCATCAATCTCGGAAATGATATTCCATGGAATCGTTGCAAACAAATATGAGGCCGGCGACCTGGCCTTCAATGCCGGTGTTGACATGGATATGGAGGGCAATGTATATCTGGCAGAGATGCAGAACTTGCTGAAAGACGGTAAAATTACTGAAGCTCAGATCGACGGATCGGTACGCAGGGTGTTAAGACTGAAGTTTTTACTCGGACTTTTTGAGGATCCTTACCGGTACAGCAATACCGAACGGGAATCGCAAACCCTGTTAAAGCCTGAATTCCTGAACGAAGCGCGCGATGCCGCCCGCAAGTCGTTTGTCCTCCTGAAAAATGACAAACAGGTACTCCCGCTCAGCCCGTCGGTCAAAAGTGTTGCCCTGATTGGTCCGGCAGCCGATGCGGCCGCCGACATGATCGGAAACTGGTCGGGTCGCGGCGAAGCAAAACATGTGATCACCCTTAAAAAAGAACTGGAAACCCGTCTGGGCGAAGGGAAAGTCATCTATGCACGGGGTGCTGATTTCAATGATCCTGATAAATCGGGCTTTGCCGCTGCCATGGCTGCCGCCCGCCGCGCGGATGTGATCATCGCCGCCTGCGGTGAAGCCGGCATGATGTCGGGCGAAAGCATGAGCCGCGCCGATATCGGTATCCCGGGAGTTCAGGAAGAACTTATCCTGGAGATGGCAAAACTGGGCAAGCCTATGGTACTGGTACTTTTTAACGGTCGACCGCTGATCCTCACCAAAGTGAACACTTTTGTTCCGGCAATCCTGGAGGCCTGGATACCTGGAACCATGGCCGGACCGGCCCTTTGCGATGTTCTCTTCGGCGACTATAATCCCTCGGGCAAGCTTCCCGTAACTTTTCCTTATGCACTGGGTCAGATCCCCATCTTTTACAATCATAAAAACTCAGGCCGGCCGGGTGCTCAGGACCAGAAATTCACCTCCCGCTACCTGGATGTTCCAAATGATCCGCTCTATCCGTTCGGATACGGATTAAGCTATACCCGGTTTGCCTATAACAACCTGATATTAAACGAAACCTCATTATCCTCCGATAAAACGCTGGAAGTTAAAGTAGATGTAAAAAATACCGGGGAAGTGACCGGAACTGAAACGGTGCAGCTGTATATTCGCGATCTGGTGGGCTCAGTTACCCGTCCGGTGAAGGAACTCAAAGGATTTAAACAGGTAAACCTGAAAGCCGGAGAAGTTCAAACCGTGAGCTTTACGGTAACCATGGAGGATTTATCCTTCTATAACCGCGAAGGTGTATGGGGCACCGAACCCGGTAAATTCAAGGTGTTTGTAGGAACAAATTCCCAAAACACCATCGAAGCCGGTTTCGAACTTAAATAAAATTACCACGGAGACACGGAGTACACGGAGGGCCACGGAGTTATGTTTAATTTATTTTAGTCCGTGTATCTTTGTGTTCTCCGTGTCTCCGTGGTAATCTTCTCCGTGGTAATCTTAAATTTAAGCTATGAAAAATCTATTCCTTTTACTGGCGCTGATCCTGACCGTATCCTGCGCCAACAATCCCTCCGGTGACCGCAAGCTCGTTTGGAGTGAAGAATTTGATGGCAACGGTTTGCCCGATGCTTCAAAATGGAGCTATGACACAGTGGGAAATTCCTCCGGATGGGGAAATAATGAATGGCAGCACTATACCGCTAACCGGATAGAAAATGCCTTTGTTGAAAACGGAATGCTGCATATAAAAGCCATTAAGGAATCTATGGCCGACAAGCGTTACAGCTCAGCCCGACTGATAACCAAAGGCAAGGGCGACTGGCTCTTCGGCCGGATTGAGGTGCGTGCAAAATTGCCCGGGGTACGGGGTATCTGGCCGGCTATCTGGATGCTGCCCACCGACTGGAAATATGGTGGCTGGCCAAAATCAGGAGAAATTGATAATATGGAACATGTTGGATATATGCCCGATACAGTGTTTGCCTCGGTTCATACGGAAAGCTATAATCATGTTATCGGTACACAGCGGACAAAGGGAATTTATTTGCCCGATATGCATGAGCAGTTCCATGTTTATACCGTGGAATGGGACTCTGCCATGATCAAAACCTATGTGGATGATAAAATGTACTTCTCCTTTAAAAAGGAGGCAGCAGATCCTAAAGTATGGCCCTTCGACCAGAAATTTCATCTGCTTTTAAATGTTGCCGTAGGTGGTAACTGGGGAGCGATGCAGGGAGTGGATGATACCGGTTTTCCACAGGAAATGATAGTCGATTATGTCAGAATATATCAGTAAATTTGTTCAATGATCTCATATTCAAATATTACCAGATATATCTCTTTATCGGTTGTTCTTACACTTGTTCAATTTTCAGCCGTTCAGGCTCAGTTTAATGCCTTGGTGTGGTCGGATGAATTTGACTACTCCGGACTGCCATCATCTGCCAAATGGACCTGCGAGGAAGGTGGACATGGCTGGGGGAATAATGAACTCCAGTTTTATACGCTGAACCGCACCCAGAATGCGCGGGTTGAAAACGGGGTGCTGATCATCGAGGCATTGAAGGAAACCTATCAGGGACGCGATTATACCTCCTCCCGGTTGATCACCACCGGAAAGGGCGACTGGCTTTATGGCCGGTTTGAAATTAAAGCCAAAGTTCCCAGCGGCAGAGGAACGTGGCCCGCTATCTGGATGCTGCCAACCGACTGGGCATACGGCAACTGGCCGGCCAGCGGTGAAATTGATATCATGGAACATGTTGGATATGACCCGACTCACGTTTTTGGCACCGCTCACACGCAAGCATACAATCATAAGCTCGGCACTCAAAAGGGAGGTTCAGTAACCGGTCCCGACTGGGAATCTCAGTTTCATGTGTATGCTATCGAATGGACGGCCGCAAAAATCGATTTCATTGTCGACGACCAGGTCTACTACACCTTCAACAATGAAGGAACCTGGGAAAAATGGCCGTTCGACAAGCGGTTCCATTTCGTCCTGAATTTAGCCGTGGGAGGAGACTGGGGCGGTGCCCAGGGTGTTGACCCCTCAATTTTCCCAAAACGCATGGAGGTCGATTATGTAAGGGTGTATCAGGGTGCAAACATGAAGATTACCGGTCCTGCTTTTATGGAACCCGGACAAACGACTAAATATCAGGCCACCCGGTTCACCGATGCGGTTTACGACTGGCATATACCTGCCGATGCCCTGATCACGGCAGGAGCCGGAACATCCGAAATCACGGTAAAATGGGGAATACTCGAGGGCGATGTCACCTGCAACGTCGCCATCGGCTCCAGTTCAGTCACTGCCGAAATCTTTGTAAAAACAGTTGCCGTGCCAACCGAAAATAGTTACTGGTTCGGCAATCTGACCGATGGAATAACCGCTGATCTTGCCGTAAACACATCTGACGGAAGCACGTATGCATTTACAGAATCGAATGAAAGTCTTAAGATTGTGTATACAACGGTGAATCCCGGCAGCTGGCCGAAATTTGAGCTTACCCTGCCCCGACCGGTCAACCTGAAAAGCCACCCGTATTGCATCATCAATCTGAAAACATATAACCTGAGCCGATCGGTAAGTCTGCGGTTTGATTTTGCAGATGTGAACGGCATGGAAACCAATTCCACCCCCGTTTTCCGGCCTGCAATCATTTCAGATGGCCTGTTCCACCCTTACCAGAACAATTTCTCGGGCCGATGGATTTCCTCATCGCCATCGGTCGGACAAAAAGTTGATTCCACACGTATTATCAAACTCACTACTTACGTAAATGCCGGCATATTCGGAGTGCCTAATAAAACCGACAGCCTCTGGATCGAAAGCATCCGGTTTTTAACCGGCCCGCTTACGGGTGTTGATCAGCAGGAACTTCCCCTTCAGAGCGTCCACCTCTGGCCTAATCCGGTAACCGACCGGTTATCCGTTTTATCCACTGAGATCATTACCGGAATCGAAATATTTGATGCCCGTGGGATGCAGGTAAAAAAATCCGAAAACCTGAACAGCCTCACTCAGGATATTCAAACCACTGATCTGCCTTCAGGCGTCTATTTACTAAGATACAAAACCGCAACTGGCAATACCTCCATGCAAAGGTTTGTGAAAAGATAGAGATTAAGGCCGGAAACAAAGAGTTGGCTCACGTCACCCTCGATGAAGTGTCATCCCGCTTTGATTGTGCCTTCTGCCTTAAAAATGTAATGAAATCCCATTTCAAGCGTATTACTATCTGAATAGAATACGCATGCATCAAAAAAGCTTCCTGGATCTGATCGAGCCACTCAAACCCCGTTTGTTCGGGTTTGCCTACCGCATGCTCCGGAACCGCGAAGATGCAAAAGATGCCATGCAGGAACTGATGTTGAAACTCTGGAATAACAGGAACATGCTGGAAACAAACGGAAATATAAAAACTTACTGCTTCACGGCACTCTACCGCGACTGTATCGACAGGCTGCGAAAGCAGAACAGGTTCAAACTGGTTACGGGTGCTGAATTGCTTGAAATTCATGATCCGGCAAAGCTTGATGTTGATTTTGAGAACCGCGACCTGATCCGCCAAATCCGTGAAGCCATGGATAATCTGCCCGATAAGCAGCGGGTAATCCTGGAACTCAGAGATTTCCAGGACTTTGATTATGATGAAATTGCAAAAATGATGAACATGACCGTAAATGCCGTACGCGTAACCGTTGCCCGGAGCCGCGCATCGATATCGGCCAAAATGAAAAAGGAGATCAGCTATGGAACAGGAACATTTTGATCCCGAATTTAAAGAACTGTACGATAAGTACATCCGTGAAGAAAAGGAGGAAGCTCTCAAAATATATAATGAGATAGCCCCTCAGCTGACTTTGCCGGTCAAACGCATCCGTCGATGGTGGTACCCGGCTGCCGCTGCCGTTTTACTCATTCTCATTACCGGAACCTGGGCCCTCACTTCCGATCAGAGTCCGTTCCGCCCGAAACCGAAATATACCGAAGCCGAAGTAAGGGAATCCCTCCAGAAAACCATCCGTGCGCTATCGGTCTGCAGCAAAACGGTTCGCGAAGAATTCAGCCGGGTCGAGGATCTTACTGCCATGACTGATGCCATAAAACCCGGTAAGAAGACCCAGGCCCGCCACAATACAAAAAATGAATCCAATACAACTAAAAATTAATTTCCATGAAAAAGTATCTGTTTATTCTGATGGCTTTACTGCCACTGTCCCTCACAGCACAAGATCAGGCACCCGGCAAAACCGACTTATCGGAATTATTGAACCGCTTTCCTGAAGATGATCAACGATATAACTTTTTTGAAATAGGTGAAGAGATGTTCAAGGCATTCTGTGAACTAGAACATGCTGATTCAACATCGATTGCCCTGTTCAAAAAGATCAAGTCGGTAAAGATGCTAGAACTGCGCCGTACGGAAGAAGAACAGGCAGAAATTGATTCGCAGGATCCTGACAACGCCTATCTGGATCCCACATTTTACAATGATATAACCACCCAATTAAACATTTCCGGTTATAATCAGTTGCTTAAATCACGCAACAACAGATCGATGGCCCTCCTGCTTAAAAAAGAATTCGGCCCGGGTGATAATGAATTCCTCCTTATCACAGACCGTTTGGTCATCGATATCCGTGGCGATATCGTGATTAAAACCATTTACCAGATGGAGGAAGTTATGTCGTATGTGCAGCAGATATTGCCGAATTAGGGCAAAAGGCAAAAGGCAGAAGGCAAAAATTAGTCCCCGCCTTCGCGGGGATGACAGAAAAGGGGGCGGTGCATGGCACTAAACCAACTTGTCCGCTACCACGACGCCCTTCCCTGTCATCCCCGCGCAGGCGGGGACTTCTTGCCCTATTCCACCGGCACCGTAAACCCCAGCCACCTGCTCAGCGTCCCATAAATCTTCTGCTTCTCCTCCTCCGGAAATGCCCGTATGGAAGCCCCGTGGTGCCCGCCCTTTAAAATCATCACGAGCGCATCAGCCGGACCGGTGATTTTGGTGACTCCGGTTGCCGTCCAGGTATCAAGCTCTCCATAAATATACAGCATGTGATCGCCCTTATTCTGAACGAAATCATGAAGGAACGGCAATGTCTTGGGATTGAATGTGGTATCCAGTCCATAGGGGGTGAGCGCAAAATCATAGGTGATATAGGTTTTATCGCTCATGTATTTGCTGAACGGCTTCACATCATAACCGTAATAGCCCATCTCCGTCATTGCCTGATAATAATGCGGCAGGAACTGCTTCAACCCGAAATCGCTGAACCACATGAGGTCGGTCACCGGCATCAGCATATCATACAGCTGTTTGGCCGTTCCTTCCTTACCCGGCAGATCCATCGCCTTTTTAACGCCGTACTGCCACATCGCAAAAGGAAATTCCAGCACGTTCAGGTCGTATGCCCGGTCGATACCCATCGGAAAGGTCCAGTTTTTCTTGTTGCAATACTCCTGAACCATCGGCATGAGTTCTTTCTTCTTTTCAAACAGTGCGATCTGAAACTGATAAACTTTTTCACGCTCTTCGGCGGTACCCACACTGGCCAGAAAGGTAAAGATCCGGGGATCCACCTTGGCCGTGTTCAAGGGTGCCACATACGGGATGGCCACATCGATATCATTGGGATAGAACGCCTTAAACATCATCGCAGTTTGACCGTCCTTGCTGATTCCGGTTGAAACCCATTTGCCCGGATATAATTTTTTAAATAACTGAACGATAGCATGATGATCGGTTGCAGCCTGCCAAACGGTGAGAAATTTCCACTCAATCGGATCGGGTGCCGATTTTCCGAAATAACGGTGTTCCACCCGGATCAGGTTGGCTTTCAGCAGCTGGGCCGGTTCAGAATTGCCTAACCCACCGGCACTGTAACCGGATGTATACATCACCATGGGTCGGTCAAATCCTACATGACCGATAAACATCCGCTGGGTAAACTTCTGGCCATCAGGATTATTATGATCCACCGGCTGCATGAATTTAATCTCATAAGCCTCAGTGAAAGGCTGTCCTTTCCGGGTGGCTCCAACCACTTCAATTCCCGGGAGGTTTTTCAGCGCCTTAAACAATACTGAATCCTGTGCGGCCAGGTTCCCTGACAGAACCAGCAGCAGAACCAACAATTTAATAGTAAGCTTTTTCATATCCGACCGATATTAATTTTCGTTACTTTTAACAAGGCTGAAAAGATACAATTTATCTCACAACCCGAATCAGCCGGACAGCAGGTCCCCCCTACCCCGGCAAAACTAATTACGAACCGAACCAACATATCTACCCATGAAACCAATCTTTACATTCTTAACATTCTTCACCTTCTTAACGTTCTTTACATTCTTCACTATCTTCTTTTCATCCTGCCAGCCTTCCGGCAAATCCGGCAGCGTTGAAACCCACAAGAAAGACGGACAATCCCTTCTTTATGTCGATCTCGATCAGTGCAGCGATACGATTGATTTTGATATTGCCGCCCTGGTCGATTCCTGCCGGATGATCCGATTGGAAAACCGGCCGGAAGCGCTGATCGGACGGGTATCGGAAATGGCTTTAACCAAAGACCGGATTTACCTGTATCATCAGGAAAAGCTTTTAATGGCTTTTGATTATGATGGAAAATACCTTCAGCAGATCGGAAACCTCGGGAAAGGCCCATACGAATACAAGTATCTGAACAATATGACCGTTAGCAGTGACGGATCGTTAATATTAGGGGAGCCCAGCGTAAGTGATGTATACTATCTCTATGATCCCACCGGAGCAGGCAAGGTGATTCTGCCGAAAACAATGGGATACTACCATGCAGTCATCATTTTGAATAACAACCAGATTCTTGAATTCGGAAATAAGCGAACAGAATTCGAAATGTCGGATGATAAAAATATCAGCTTGCATATCCAGGATTTTTCGGGCAAGACTCTCCTTGAGAGAAGTCCACTGTACAAAGTGAGCTCCTACCGGATTGGCGGTATTCCCCTTCCAATCCGTTTTTACCGGTTCCAGGATGAATTTCGCGCACATTTCTCGCGCGATACCCTGTTCAATCTGAATATTCAAACCGGGTCACTCAACCCGCTGGCTGTATTTACGGCCTCACAAAACGGTTATGACTATTCCCAGATTCAGAATGAAAAGGGAATCGCTTTGAATACCTCTGATCAGAATACTGGGAAAGTATATGCCGAAATTCATGCCGAAACGCCTGAATACTACCTGATCAGGCAGATCAGGCAGGAAAGATATAAAGATGGCAGCGCGGAAGCCAATGCAGTAAGTTATTTCTGCATTGATAAAAAGAAAATGACAGCCCACCCGGTCCGGCTAAAGGATTCATTTTACGGAATGAACCTGGATGAAAACCGGCTTCCGCTGCCATTCACCCCCTGGTCGGTAATCGATAACAAGTATGCCGTTCTTGATTATCAGGCCATCGACCTCAAGGAAGAAATTGCAACGCGGCTGAAGGATCCACAATTATCATCAAAACTAAAAGCAAAACTTAAAGCCCTCGACAGCAGCATTTCACAAGAAGACAACCTCGTGTTGTTCGTATACTATTTGAAAACTCACTGACATCAGGTCTTTTATAGTTTTATCACCATGAAACCCAACTCAACATTCTTTACATTCTTAACATTCTTCACCTTCTTAACCTTCTTAACGTCCTTAACGTTCTTAACGTTCTTAACGTTCTTAACGTTTCCCTCCTGCCGCCCAATCGAGAAACCAGCAGCCATCCTCGTAAACATCGACATTCCCGCTGCTCTTAAAACCAGCAAGGATTTCCATCTCAGCGAAATCGTGGAATCCATTGAATACGTGAAGCTCGAAACCCGGCCGGAGTGCCTCATTTCCAACGCTTCCAGAGTAATCGGCGAGAAATATATAGTACTATTGAACAGCGAACCGCGACAGGTTTTGCTGTTCGATCGAACCGGAAAATTCATCAGGCTGATAGGTAAAATCGGTAAGGGACCAGGAGAATATACTTATCCGGATCATATTGACCTAAGCCCTGACGAGCATCGAATTTTAGTCAAGGATGGCCGGCTACAATTACTGATGGAGTTTTCAATAGATGGAACATTTCTTGGATCGTACAAAACTCATTGGTCCATTTCAAAAGGACCGTTCTATATAAGCGACCATGAGATTGCATTTATGCAGACGCCTCTGACCGATAGTTTTCACTATCCTCGGGTTGTAATCAGAAATCTGAAAACTGATGAACACAAAACGCTCTGGTACACAGATTATAAACGCAATCCACAAGCAGATGTCGGGTATTGCCTCGGAAATGATTTCTTCAGAATTAATGACGGCATTATTTTTAAAGACGCACTTTGTGATACGGTTTTCATGATTAAACCCGATGGCATAATATATCCGGCGAATGTATTGAATTCATTCTCGCCGAAAGCAACCTTTTACTGTATGACCGAACAGAATATGGATGCATTAAGCCGTATCTCTTTGGCATGCTGGTTGCCCCAATTGATCTTTTTTATCGGAACCGATACCGACAGATTTCATTTAGTGCATAATTCATTGACCAATGAATCTTACCGGTTACCAGAACTTAAAGGTTGCAGAACCGAAAATGATTATGCATTCGGGATAATCAACGACCTCGATGGAACGGGTCCGTACTGGTTCTGGCGAGAGGCCGATACCCGTGGCAAAACGCTGTCCAGTCAATTCCAGATAATCGACTTGAAAGAGATGATTAAAAACGACTGTTTCACCAAGGCAGACCTCAAAACAGGTACCTACCGCGATCAGCTCAGGGAGTTGGTAGAGAGTAGCACCGACAATGATAATCCGATCATACGGATCCTGCATTTAATTGATAACTAAAATCTCACGCAAGGACGCAAAGACGCTATAACGCTGAGGTATTTTGCGTCTTTGCGTCTTCGCGCGAGAAAAAAACACACTGAAGTCCGATGACCAGTTCTGAATCTTGAAAATACTGGCCCAAATACCCTCGCTCTTTGGGTGAATTTAAGTGAAATATAAATAATCCTCCGTGGCCCTCTGTGTAATCTCTGTGCCCCTCCGTGTAACAAAAAAACCTCCACAAGGGGTTTCACCGAACATATTTTTCTATTTTTAAACCCCATTGGCATACCGTTATACGAATCCCAAACAAAATCAAACAACTCTTCATCAACCTGCCATGAAAAAATTAAATCTGTTCATACCCCTTCTGGTGCCGGCTGCCTTTCTTGTTTTATCAGGATGTGCCGCACTGAAATCCACCGGCGGCAAAACAGGAACTGAACTCACCTATCACATGAATCCCGGCCAATCCTACACGATGACTACCGAAGGATCTACCGTCATCACCACCGAAAACAGCGGCCAGTCGGTTACCATTGACATGAATTCCCGCAATGAAACCATTTACAGGGCATTAGCCGTTAATCCCGATGGAACCCTGACTTTCGAAATGGAATACAAAACCATGAAGCAGACGGCACAAACCCCGATGGGCGACAATGAAACCGATTTTTCCACCTGGACAGGCAAAAAAACCCGGTTCAATGTAAGTCCCCGCGGTACACTGTCGGAGTTGAGCGGTTTCGACCAGCTGCCGGAAATCATCACGGCAACCGGTGAAAAGGTTACCGGAGTGATGGTGCAGCAGAGTATCGGCAACCAGTTTTTCGAGCTCCCTGATCATCCGGTAAAGATCGGTGATTCGTGGACGGCTAAAGCCACTTACGACATCCCGTACGGTGAAGGAGCCCTTAAACAGGAAGAAACGACCATCTTTACGGTATTGGAAAAAGTTAATATAAATGGCCTGGAGTGCCTGAAAATCAATGGACAGGGAACCGGGACATTGTCGGGTGAGTTCGAGCAGCAGGGAATGAAACTGGAACTATCACGCGACACAAAAACCACCGGTACCATCTATTTCGCCATTGAAAAAGGCATATATGTTTCTCTGGAGTCAACCTCTGCCGCTACCGGTCAGGTATATATCCCATCCGCCTCCATCACCATACCCCAAAGTATTAACTCCAAACTCTCCCTGAAAGTTGTCTTCAACTGATTACTCCCCTCACTTCTTCCGCGTCACGCTTCATTCCGTCTCACGTTTCGTTCCGCTTCACGCTTCGTTCCGTTTCACGCCTCGTTCCGCTTCACGTTTCATTCCGTTTCACTCGTCACCTGTCACCTGTAACTCGTCACTAAAAAACCCAACCATGAAAAAGCACCTCCTCCTCACCACCCTGCTCCTCGCCTCCCTCCTCCTCACCACCGCCGGATTTTCTCAAAAAACTGATATTCCCGGATGGCGTGGCGTCAACCGTGATGGGAAATTCACCGATTTTAAAGCTCCGGCCGTGTGGCCAAAGGAATTGACCAAAGTGTGGGAAGTCCCGGTCGGACTGGGTGATGCTTCACCAGTTCTGGTGAATGGAAAATTTTACCTGCTTGTCAGTCAGGACTCTACGGAAATGCTCATTTGCCTGAATGCCAAAAACGGAAAGGAGATCTGGAAAACCGCCATCAACAAGGCTCCAACAGTTACCGGCGGGGCAGCCTCCCATCCCGGACCCCGCAGCACTCCATATGTATCTAATGGCAAAGTATTTACATTGGGTGCCGGTGGCGTAGTGGCGTGCCATGATGCAAAATCAGGCAAACTGATTTGGAAAAATGAGTCCTACACCAAAGAGGTTCCCCAGTTCTTTACCAGTGCATCTCCACTGGTAAACGACAAACTTTGCATCCTGCCGCTCGGAGGAAAAGAGAATGGAGTTGTGGTCGCATTCGATGTCAATTCAGGATTGCCGGTTTGGACCGTTTCCGGAATCCCCTGCACCTATTCATCGCCGGTGTATATGAGCGTAGGAGATACCTACATATTGGACCAATCTGAAACTGCACTGGTAGGAATCACCCTGGATGGCCAGGTGGTGGGGGAAATCCCAACCCCGGGATTGCAGCGTTTCTATAATTCATCAACACCGGTGATTGATGGACTGAATATCATTGTGGGCGGGGCGGGAACCGGGATGAAAATGATCCGGATCACTACCGACGGGGGGATTAACTTCGAGGAGGTATGGAATAATCCGAAACTGGGGGTTTCATTCAACACTCCGGTAATTAAAGACGGCTTCATCTATGGCAATGATTCCAAATTCGGCTACCTGTTCTGCCTGAATGCCGAAACCGGCGAAACCGCCTGGGCCGATACCGTCAAAATGAACCGTTTCGCTTCCATGCTCGACCTGGGTCCCGCCATGCTTTCCCTCGCCGGGAATGCGGCGATGGTGGTTTTTGAACCAAACGGCAGTGCCTTTAAGGAACTTGGCAGATATAAAGTTTCTGATACCGAAATCTACGCTCATCCTTTAGCCATTGATAATAAGATATTTATTAAGGATAAAGAAAAACTTACCTGCTGGATGGTAAACTAAGCTCTGGCAGTTAACCGGGAGCCCCGGTACAACATTCTACTAACCGCACCCTTAAAAAAACTCTGTGGTCCTCTTGTTTAATCTCTGTGTTTCTCTGTGTAAGTTTTTTATTACACTGAGGGACACCGAGATAACACGGAGGACCACTGAGAAGAAAAGGTGTATCCCCCAAATATCAACCCCATCCCATCCCATTACCCACCCTTTAAAATTTCACGTCACCACGGGCGGAATCTAAATTTGCCACGTCAAATAATATTTTAAAGATTAAATTTATCGTTATGAAAAACTCCATGAAGATCTTCGGGGTGCTGTTAACCGCACTAATTCTCTCCATGGGCATTTGCCAGGCACAGGTTGCCGGAACGGTCAAGGCAACGAAATCGACCGGTGAAGCCAAAGCTGCAAAACAAATTTCCGTTACAGGATACCCAACTGATCCGTCAGTGGCAAGCCAGCCGGTTGTCGTTGAAGGATTTCCCATAGCTGTGAAGGACCAGGTATCGATCCAGCGCAAAGCACTCCTGACCTTTAAAGGTGAATCCAAGGCGACTGAAGTCAAAATCAAAATGACTGACGAATATAATTTTCTTAAAATCATGATCAGCAGCAGTTTCCGGTCCGGTCAGATAACAGTGGAGTTGCTGGATCCTAAAGGTGAAAAAAGGGGCGAGTACAATCTCAAGTCCAATGAACTGATCATCACCGGCGACAATACCACTATCCAGGAAGAGGTTTCCGGCAACATGCAGAAGGATTTTAACAATCCGTTGAAAGGCGAGTGGATCATCCGGGCGGTTCCGGTTGCAGCTGAAGGAACCATCAATGTGATGATCATACAGGAGTATCATCCGGAAATGGAGAGATATGCTGCGACTGAGTCCGTTCCCGCACAACCAGCAGCCAAACAGAAGCAAAAGAAAGAGAATTAATGACAGTGTCCCGCTGCCGGCCCCTTACTTATATCCTGCTGACATTCAGCCTGATTGTTCCGGCATGGACTGCCGGCGCGCAGATTATCGGCCGCATCGGACTGGATACCACCCGCTGGGCTCCGGTTGCCTATCTCTCCCTGATCCCTGATTTCAACCAGCTCTATTCAATTTCAAATGAATCGATCATCAAAAAATCAGGGATCAATGGGGAGGGAAAGTTCAGTTTTGACTGCAGCGATCTGCCATCGGAGGATCACCTATATCGCCTCCACTTCTCTAAAAAAGGAGATCCGCAGGCTTCACTGATCATCGGGGGTGAGGAAGAGAATCATTTGTTCCTGATTGCCAACAGCAAATCTGCGATCGGTATCGGAATTCCGGGAGGGCATAAACTGACCGGCGGTACTGTTTTTTCAGGATATGCGCCGAACAAAGCACTACTGGAGATCAACCAGATTGCCGGATTCCTGGATACCCTCGATTATTATGGTCCCGCCGTGAACCGCGACTTTGTGCGCCAAGCGGTGTACGATAAACTCCGGTTGTATGCCGATACCTGTTCACACCCGCTGATCTCGCTTTATGCGCTTTATCACAGCCGGTTCGAATCGGATTATCCGAACAATGCCGGATTCTACGACAAATATCTCCGTAAGTGGAAAAAGGAAGATTCAGAATACTTCCGGGCCTTCCGGGCTCAGCTGCCGGTAAAGGAATCAAGCCAATTCCTGATGTCGTTACTGAAATTCATGGTATTTGCCCTGGCCGGTACAGCCATAATTATCTACCTCCGGATTAGAAAAAAACCAGATAAAAATCCATACAAATCTCTAACCGTTCAGGAACGAAAAATATTCAGCCTGCTAAAAAATGGCCGCTCCAACAAGGAGATCTCCGAAGAGTGCGCCATCAGCCTGAGTACCGTCAAATCCCATATCAACAATATCTACTCAAAACTCAACATCAGCTCCCGCACCGACGTAATGGACTATGATGAGTAGATTAAAATTGGCACGCGGATTTACGCGGATCCCTGCGGGAGCGCGGATCTGCGCGGATCTTTAAAATTAAAAAAATGCATAAATCCGCGTAAATCCGCGCTCCCGCAGGGATCCGCGTAAATCCGCGTGCTTTTTTTATCTACCCCCAACAATCATTAACTTTCCGTAACACTCATTCACATTTATCAGGTTTATTTTTAAGGTGTTATAAACAACCTTAATCATACTCCCAATGTCAAAATCAATTTCCATTGCAGCATTTGCCATAATCATTGGCTGCTCAATCATCACCGGTGGATTTGCCCAAAGCAAAATCGGACATCTGAATTCCGATGAACTCATCGCCGCAATGCCCGAAACCGACAGTATCAAAAAAGTACTGAGCGATCTTTCAGATGAGTACAAACGTCTCGGCGAAGAGCTGGATGTAAAGTACAATCAGGCCCTGGATGCCTATAATACCCAACTCGAAACACTCAAGCCACTCGAAAGAAAGCTTAAGGAATCGGAACTGCTGGATATGCAGAAACGCATCCAGACCTTCTCCACTGAATCGCAGAATGACTATCAGAAGCGCTACCAGGCTATGTACCAACCAATTCTGCTGAAAGCACAAAATGCGATCAAGGAGGTCGGCAAGGAGAACCAATTACTGTATATCCTGGATACCGCCCAGGGATTTCTGTTGTATATACCAGAAGATGAATCATTTAATATTCTTCCGCTGGTAAAAAAGAAACTGGGTCTCAAGATCGGCTAGATACACCGACCCTGGCACCATTGCATTCAGATGAGGTTCAGGTGTGCGGAATTTCCATTACTTTAGGGTAATAACCCGCCCGCCATGCATAGACCGCTCAACCTCCTGATCCAGACCGCCATTGCCTTCCTGATTTCCTGCAACCCCGATTCAGGTACAGGCCCGATAACGATTAATATTTCGGATGCCGCCTTAATCGAAATTCCGCTGGATCAGGTTCTGGCCAATTCTGAATTTACCCCGCTGGAGTTCACCCCGGAATCGGCCCTCTCTGAGTCGGCCATGTTCATCGATTGTAAAACAGGCTATTACCTCACAGATCCTTATAAAAAGAAGGCTGTCAGCCAGTTCGATCTCTCCGGCAGGTTTATCCGCACAATAGGAAAGGCGGGAAAAGGTCCGGGTGAATACACCGGGTATACTGATGCACTGGTAACGGAAAACGGACTGGAATTTTTATCTCCCGGATCTCCTTCCAGGGTGCACAAATATAGCCTTGACGGAAAATATATCCGAACCGATCAGGTGCTTGAACAATATGCCCATTCATTTGCGGTAAATCCCCGAAATGGCAATTACCTTTTATTTTGTCCTTATTATCAGCATCTTATTCAGGAGGTTGACAAAAGCAGTCTTCAACGGGTTGATTCGTTTTTAGTCCGGAATACCAAAATTGATCTGGGCGGCGCCAAAACTTTCAGTACAACCACGCTGGGTTTCGCCATCAGTTACCAGCCGTTCGATAACCGGATTTTCAGTATCGGCAAAGATTCTGCTGAAGTCCGTTACCGTTTCGATGTCGGAGCATCAACTCCGGATTATGATTCGTTTGATTTTGAAAGTCAGATGAAACTCCTCACCGACGGTATCTTCTGGTATATCTATAAAGCACTGGAAAATAGGGATTGGCTGTATCTTCTGGTGAGCAAACAGGACAATCAGGATTCTGCCCAATCACAATTCTACTCCCTGCTTTACAAAAAAAAGTCCGGAAAACTGTATCGCCTGCCCGATTCACCTGAACCGGGTCCGCTGTTCCACCCTGCATTTGCGCTGGGTGAGGACAATATCCTGTACACCGCCGTTCAACCGGTAAATATTTATGAATCTGATGATTGGAAATCAGAACTGACTAAAAGGAACATTCCAGTCAGCCCTGATGGCAACCTGATCGTGGTGAAAATTCCAATCAACAAGCTTGTCCGATAAGAAAAAGCACGCGGATTTTCGCGGATGCTGCGCAACGCGGATCTACGCGGATTTTTTAATTTTTAAAGATTCGCGAAAATCCACGCTCCCGAAGGGATCCGCGAAAATCCGCGTGCCTTTTTGGATTTACCCAAGTTGCTGAACGGCCTTCTCAATCCTCGAAATCACCTCATCCGGTCCGAGCAGCGCCATGATATCAAATACGCCCGGTCCCATCGACGAACCAACCAGACAGAGCCGCAGGATATTCATCACATTACCCATATTCAGCGAATTTGAAGCGATATGCCCCTTGATGAGCGTTTCGTAATCTTCAGGGCAGAGGTCAGAAAGCCCGCCCCGGACTTGATCCGGGGGCATAAGGCAGAAATTAGTATTAAGTAAAGAAGAAATATTCTTAAGTATTCCCGGCATTTCAGGAGTCCAGCGCTTTTTAATCACGGCCTCATCATAGGTCGCAGGTGCCTCAAAGAAGAACCACGCCTGACTCCATATATCCTTCACAAATTCAGCGCGCTCCTTCACCAATCCTACAATCCTCACCACCCGGTCCCACTCTTCTTCCTCCATTGTATTATCCTTGTCATCCCCCCCAAGACCCGGACCGCCTTCCTTCGCACCACCCTCTATTCTGTCATCCCCGCGAAGGCGGGGACTGTCATCCCCGCTTTCGCGGGGACCTTTACCCCTGGCACTGAGTTCTTTCAGAAACTCCTCCGCAATCTCCTCATTACCCTTCAACAACATATACTGATGATTGAACCACCTGGCTTTCTCCGGATCAAATCTCGACCCTGATTTGCCTACTCTTTCCAGCGTGAAAGCTTCGATCAGCTCATCCATCGAGTAGATTTCCTTATCGGTTCCGTCATTCCATCCCAGCAGAGCCAGAATATTGACAAATGCATCATTGAAATATCCGGCTTCGCGATAACCGCTATATACCTCATTGGTTTCCTGATTGTTCCAGTTGATCGGAAATACCGGGAATCCGAGCTTATCCCCATCACGCTTACTTAGCTTACCATTTCCGCTGGGCTTCAGGATCAGGGGCAGATGCGCAAACTGCGGCATGGTATCCGACCATCCGAAAGCCTTGTACAGCATCACATGCAGCGGCAGCGACGGCAACCATTCCTCGCCGCGGATCACATGCGTGATCTCCATCAGATGATCATCCACCACATTGGCCAGATGATATGTCGGCATTCCGTCGGATTTGAACAATACCTTATCATCGATGGTGGTGGTGGTCACGCGAACCTCGCCGCGGATAATATCCTGCATAACAATCTCATGATTCTCAGGCATCCTGAAACGGATAACGTAATTCACACCGGTGCCAAGCAGGGTTTTAACCTCTTCAGCCGGCAGGGTGAGTGAATTCCGGAGTGAATTCCGGGTTTGGGTATCGTATGAAAAGGTCTCCTTACGACTCTCATAGTCTTTTCGGATGGCATCCAGATCCTCGGCCGAATCAAATGAATAATACGCCCAGCCGCTTTCAATCAGCTGATCGGCATATTGTTTATAGATGGCTTTCCGGTCGGACTGCCGGTACGGACCAAATTTTCCGCCCTCCTTAATCCCTTCGTCAATCTCAATTCCACACCAGGCAAGCGACTCCATGATATACTCCTCGGCACCCGGTACAAACCGGCCCTGATCGGTATCCTCAATCCTGAGAATCATGGTTCCCTGATGTTTACGGGCAAAAAGATAATTGAACAAAGCGGTACGGACCCCGCCCATATGAAGGGGGCCGGTAGGTGACGGGGCGAAACGAACGCGAACTGACATAACTGGAATTTAAATTTTTGCAAAGGTACTGATTAAGGCAGAAGGCAGAGGGCAGAAGGCAGAATGATAATGTGATAATTTTGTAATGTGCCAATATGCCAATTGGCACATTACAAATATGTCATCCCTACGGGATTAATTACCACCTCATTACCTATTTGCTATAATCATTACACCCCTAACGGGGTTAAAAAAAAATGAACAACCAGGGTTGAACCAGCATGAACACGAAGGGTTAAACCTACAAGATTAAGCGAGATAAACCGCATGATCCAATTATACGAGTTAAAGCCCGTAGGGCTGACATGATTATATCACGAATTCCACCACACGAGATTTAACCCCGTAGGGGTGACCTATCTCTCTTCAATTAGCATATTGGCACATTAACAAATTAGCACATTATCATTCTGCCCTATACGCCATTATACTCTCAAAAAAATCTTCCTCCTATACAAAAACAGCAAAAACAACCACTCAGCCGCCAGAAATCCGATCCAGAAAATCACTTCCCCCCAGTGGGCACCGGAAATATTCGTGAGGCCGCCGGTGAAAAACTTGCTGATATGGCTGAAATCGATAATGTTTGCTCCAATGTATATGGTGATGGAGTTCATGCCGATCACGGTAAAAAAGAACGACCAGCGTTTGAATTGCCAGATATCAATGACCATATAAAACAGGGAGAGAAGCAGCAGACTGATGCCGCCGGCCAACAGATTGAAGGTGGTGGTCCAGGCAGCCTTGATTACCGGATAAACTGGTTTCAGCAGTAAAGCCACCAATATAAACCCAACCCCGGTACCACTTAATATCAGCAATTTACGATATTCGGTCCAACTCTTGCTCCGCAGAACTTCCCCGGCCAAAGCACCCATCAGCGTAATGCCGGTAGCCGAAACAATGCATAAAAGTCCTTCGGGATCAAATATCGTTCCATGCAGCCGGCCCGGCAAAAACATCCGGTCGATATACCCGTTGATACATCCTTCCGGAGTTAATACCCCTGCACCAAATCCGGGTACGGGAATAAAATTCTGAATGATCGCATATCCCAGCAGGATCCCGCCAAGCCATATCAGTCGGAATGAATAGTGCCTGGTATACAATACGATGAGTGATGCAAAAAGATATCCCAGACCGATCTGCCCGAGTACACTGGCAAACCTGAATTGTTCTCCGCCATCCACAAAACTCAGCTGAAAAATTCCATTATACACAAACCCCAGCAGAACCAATGTCAAACCGCGCCGCACCACCTTGAGTGCAGTCTTGGATTTATTGAATCCCTTATGAATTTTTCCAAGAATGGCGTACGAAATTGCCACACCGGAGATAAACATGAAAAGTGGGAAAATCAGGTCCTCAAAATGAAAACCATCCCACCGCACATGATCCTGCTGCCCGGCAAACCAGTGCAGCCATCCCCAGTCGGTCGCCTTCGCCAGGGCAACAACCAGCTCTCCGCCGCCGATGATCCAGAGCATATCGAAACCCCGAAGGGCATCCAGCGAATGCAAACGTGCCGGCTGTTCGTGATGTTTATGAGTTGTCATAGGTTTAGTGTTTGGTTTGAAAACCAAATTTACACAAAAAGTTGTCGGTTCTCGACAACCGACAACCGACAACCGAGAACCGACAACTTTTCACTATCTTTAATTCCCGTTAAACCATAAACCAACCCTATGAAATCCTTACCCATCCTCGTACTGCTGGCTCTCAGCGCTATTGCCGGAATGGCTCAGAACCCTGCATCACCCTTTGCAAAAACCATCACCATCGATTTAAAGGAAAACGTTAAAGCTCAGGGACCTGCAGAGGAGTGGATCGAAAATCTGCAGTTTATCCCACTCGAAACAAAACCGGAATGCTTCCTTTCATCCCGGATGAAATACAATATGAATCCAACCCATATTGTTATTGCATCCAATGAAACCATTCACCTTTTCAGCCGCACCGGTAAACATCTGAAATCATTCAAAAGCCAGGGGAAAGGTCCGGGTGAATATGGATCGATATACAATGTTGATCTCTCGGCCGATCGAGATGAAATTGTTGTGGCCGCGCCAAATCAGCGAAAAATATTATGCTACGATTTTACCGGGAAATCGACCTGTGAGATCCAGATACCTTTCATGGCTGCGGATGTTGCACCGGTAAAAGGCGGTTTGTTTGCCTGCCACCTCGGACGGATGATAAGATTTAATGAAAGCAATCCGGAGCTTTATCAAACTGTTTTTATCAACCGTGAAGGTAAAACAGTAGCAAAATATCTCCCGTTTAAGTATACGATGAACTCTGTAACCGCTGTTGATTTTTCCCATTCAGGCGAAAATGGCATTTACTTCATCAATCCGGCCTATGGATATGATATTTACCAGGCTGGTCCAGGCAATCAGTTTTTTGTTAAATACAAATTCAGCTATGGCGATTATAGCTTGGATACCAGTCTGTTAAATGATAAAAAACTGATGACATCCGCCAATCCGGATGAGGGTTTCGGTGAGAAATTCACCGATCTCGATCATCTGGCAATAACGTCTAACACGATCAGCTTATGGGGACCGGTCACTCAGGGCACCTTGCGATATGGTACCCGGCAGATTAACCGCACCAGCGGCCATGTCAGGTTTATGCAGCTCGATCCCAAATTCTCTTTTGGATCTTATGCGGGAATCCCCATTGAGTTCATGGCAAAATCCTCAGGCGAATTTTTCATCTTCACCAAAGATGCCATCGATCTGATTGAAATCCTGAAAAACCTTACCCCCGAACAGAAAAAGATCCTGTCGAAATCCAAAGGGTTCGATCAGCTCGCAAACCTGAAAGCCGATGATAATCCGGTGATGATCCTCTATAAAGTGAAGGAGTTCTGAGAGTTGTCGGTTATCGGTTCTCTGTTATCTGTTGATCGGAAAGTTGCAGACGATAATCTATCGATCCGGCATTTTGCTTTTTCCACAAATGCTGACCGCTTTCCAATTAACCGACAACCGAAAACCGAAAACCGAAAACCGAGACCCGACAACTCCCTGCTATATAAGCCCCTTAGCGTGCTTCTCCCCGATAACCTTAAGCATATCTTCGGTCATGGTTTTCAGGTTAAACTTCGGATTCCAGCCCCACTCAGCGCGGGCACAGCTGTCGTCCATCTGATTCGGCCATGAATTGGCGATGCACATCTTCACCGGATCAGGATCGTATGACATCACAAAATCAGGGATATGCTTTTTGATCTCATTGGCAATGATCGCAGGATCGAAGCTCATAGCCGTAACGTTGAATGAATTGCGGTGAATCAGCTTTGCAGGATCGGCTTCCATCAGGTTGATGGCGGCATCAATTGCATCGGGCATGTACATCATATCCAGGAAAGTGCCGGCCGGCAGCGGACAGGTGAATTTCTTGTCCTTAACGGCAGCATAATAAATCTCAACCGCGTAATCAGTGGTTCCGCCGCCCGGAAGAGTATCGTTTGAAATGATGCCGGGGAACCTCACTCCGCGGGTATCCACGCCATAGCGGATGTGATAGTAATCGCACAGCAATTCACCGGTGACTTTGGTTACGCCGTACATCGATACCGGCCGCTGAATGGTATCCTGCGGAGTAAAATCCAGCGGAGTGGAAGGACCGAAAGCGCCTATCGAACTGGGAAAAAATACGGCACAATTATTTTCGCGGGCAACTTCCAATACGTTATATAACCCGTTTACACCGATATTCCAGGCAAGTGCCGGATTCTTCTCCCCAACAGCTGATAAAACAGCTGCCAGATGGTAAATGGTATCGATTTTATATTTTTTAACCAGGGCGTCAATTTCGGCGGGATTGGTTACATCCATTGTTTCCATCGGGCCGGTTTCAGCCAGCGGACCAGTGGTGATGATACGCTTGTCGCTGCCAACTACATTGGCGTTTCCATAGCGTCTGCGCAATTCAAGAGTCAGTTCAGAGCCGATCTGGCCGCCGCATCCGGTTAACAGAATATTCTTCATAGGTAGTTCTTATAGTCAGATATATACAAAATCAGGCATGAATTCGAAAAGTAACAAATTCAGGCAAAAATCCCACTTTATCCCCTCATTATTACTGATAAAAATCACTTATTCTCATGTACCTGAATCCTTTGTATTTACTGCAAAGTTGGTACTTTTGACACTTCATCCGGAACAAATTTTCAATATCATGTACGAGAAGTTTCAGAAGCATTTACAGCATCAGCTAACCGAGATAGAATCAGCAGGTTTATTCAAAAACGAACGCATACTGGTGTCGGCACAGGGGCCCGAAATCAGGACCTCAGCCGGCCAGGAAGTACTTAATTTCTGTGCCAATAATTACCTTGGATTTTCCAACCATCCGCGTTTGATCGCAGCCGCCAAGGCAGCGCTGGATTCACACGGATACGGCATGTCGTCGGTCCGTTTCATCTGTGGCACCACCAATCTGCATAAGGAACTGGAAAAATCGATTTCCGATTTCTTCGGCACCGAAGATACCATCCTGTATGCCGCGGCATTCGATGCCAACGGCGGTGTGTTTGAACCCCTTTTAACCGATGAGGATGCCATCATTTCAGATACGCTGAACCATGCCTCCATCATCGATGGCGTGCGTTTATGCAAGGCCCAGCGGTTCCGTTATTCCAATGCGGATATGGAGGATCTTGAGGATCAGCTGCAGCAGGCTGCCCCTTGCAGATATCGGCTCATCGTTACCGACGGCGTTTTCTCCATGGACGGCAATGTGCCTCCGCTGGATAAAATCAAGGAGCTGGCAGAAAAGTATGATGCCATGATCATGGTAGATGAATCACATTCCGCCGGCGTGATCGGCAAAACCGGCCGCGGTACCACCGAACAGTTTAACCTCCGCGGACAAGTCGAAATCATTACCGGAACCCTCGGTAAAGCTTTCGGAGGCGCCATCGGCGGGTTCACCACCGGCAAAAAAGAAATTATTACCATGCTGCGTCAGCGCTCACGGCCCTATCTGTTCTCAAACTCAATCCCTCCGGCAGTGGCCGCTGCAGGTATTGAGGCCTTCAAAATCATGACCGGATCCACCGAGCTGCTCGATAAACTTCATGAAAACAGAAGCTACTTTGTTGAACAGATGACCCGTATCGGATACAAAATCAAACCTACACAATCCGGAATCTGCGCCGTCATGCTCGGTGATGCAAAACTTTCACAGGAGGTGGCTACCCGCTTGCTGGCCGAAGGGATTTATGTAATCGGATTCTATTTCCCGGTGGTCCCGAAAGGCGAAGCCCGTATCCGCGTACAACTTTCAGCGGCACATACGCATGAACAGATTAAAAAAGTGGTTGCTGCATTTGAAAAAGTCGGCCATGACCTCAATATAATGTAAGAGCGTAAAACGCTCACTTACATAGGCTGTACATTAACTTGTACAGCCTTTTTAATGTTGTAAATCATTGTCGAGGAACAACTTTAAAATTAATTTTAGTATCCCGCAATTCAATATTTTTAAGTCAGAGTAACCATTAAACCTGACTTTCATGTCAAATGTAGGATCTTATGATGAACGGCTGAAAAATTTCAGCTGGTCGATTGCCGAACAGGAACTTGGGTATAAACCCGGTGATAACATCAATATCGGCTGGTACTGTACCGACCGGATCTGCCAGTTGGGCAAGGCCGGCAAAACCGCCCTCATCTGGGAAGGTCGCGATGAGGAAACTGTACGCAGATATACTTTCAATGACCTTCGGATATTGAGCAATACATTCGGTGCATTTCTCCGGAGCCTCGGCGTTAGCGACGGCGACAGGGTTTGTCTGTTCATGGACAAGGTACCCGAACTCTATATCGGATTTCTCGGAATCCTGAAGATCGGCGCCGTTGCACAGCCGCTGTTCTCAGCCTTCGGCGATGAATCGCTGTTTGTCAGGCTCGAAAATGCCGGCACCAAAACGATTATCACCACACGGAAACATGCCTCAAAAGTCCAGAAAATCCTGGATAAACTCCCCAGTCTGGAGCATATCATCGTGGTGGATGACGAAGGGAAAAAAGCTCTCAAGGATAAAGAAATCGTTTTCTCGCTGGACCAAGCCACACCGGTTGAGCAGTTTGATGTGTTTCCAACAAAAGCTGAATCCCACTCACTTCTGCACTATACATCAGGCACCACCGGTCAGCCCAAGGGCGTTAAACATGTTCATTACTCCCTGATCTCCCAATACCTCACTGCCAAGTGGGTGCTTGATCTTCAGGAAAATGATATTTACTGGTGCACAGCCGATCCTGGCTGGGTTACCGGCACCAGCTACGGGATTATCGGTGCGTGGAGCCTCGGTATTACGCAGTGTGTAAAGGATTCAGGGTTCTCGGCTGAAACCTGGTACCGTTTTATTGAGAATCATAAAATCTCGATGTGGTACTCAGCGCCCACGGCCATCCGTTCTCTGATGAAGGCAGGCGATGAAGTGGTTAAACAATTCGATCTCTCCTCTCTCCGGCATCTTGCCAGTGTTGGAGAACCGCTTAATGCCGAGGCCGTTATATGGTCACAGAAAGTCATCGGAAAACCATTTCACGATACATACTGGCAAACCGAAACGGGATCCATCATGATCACCAACTTCCCTGATATGAAAATCAGGCCGGGATCGATGGGGAAAGCCTTCCCCGGACTCACCTCTGCCATCCTCGATGCCGATACCTTTGAACCGATTCATGAGGTAAACAAGCCCGGACTGATCGCTTTCCGATATGACTGGCCGGCACGGATGCGTACCTACTGGAACAATCAGGAAACCTTTGAAAAGAAATTCAGGAACGGATGGTATATCACCGGCGACCGCTCCACCATTGATAAAGACGGCTATTTCTGGTTTATCGGCCGAGATGATGATGTGATCAATACAGGGGGCCATCTGGTGAGCCCGTTCGAAGTGGAATCTGCCCTGCTCGAACATGAAGCAGTGGCCGAATCCGCGGTTGTTTCAAAACCCGACGAGATTAACATGGAGGTAGTGAAAGCCTTTGTTACCCTCAAGCCCGGATTCGTTGCCAGCGAAGAACTGGAACTGGAAATCATGAATTTCATCCGGAAAAAACTCTCCCCTTTAGCCATGCCTCAGGAGATCGAATATATGGCACTTCTCCCGAAAACACGCAGCGGAAAAATCATGCGCCGGGTGCTGCACGCCAAAGAATGGGGTGAAGAAATCGGCGACATCTCAACACTCGAAAACGATTGATCGCGAAATCAGTAACCCCGGTCTTCAGAGGCTGTGTAATAATTTCGATTTTTAGTTCTTTGACAAATTTGGATATTTTTTCGACAAGGAAAAAGAGGATGGATTTCTCCATCATCCAACCCAATTGAAAGTTTGAACCCTTTTCAGCAGGTTTTCCATCGTATCGAGGGCCAATAATCTCTTCAGGTTGAATGCGGTTGTAGCAATGTCGATCTCGATTTGCACCTTTTCCTTCCCTCGAAGCCGTAGGGGTATCTTCCCCAACATGCATTTGAGGGTTCCGAAGGGATGCTCAACAATGGCTTTTCGCTCTTTGACCTTCTTTTTGTAAAAGGGATCGGCCATCCGTTTTTTGTACTGGTCGATCCATTCATGGTTCTGATTCAAATAAACAGTCCGTCCTTTGGGAGACCGCGTACACATTGACTTTTTAGGGCATTCAGCGCAAGA
This sequence comes from uncultured Bacteroidota bacterium, assembly GCA_942493265.1. GTDB lineage: Bacteria > Bacteroidota > Bacteroidia > Bacteroidales > UBA12481 > UBA12481. Next base: position 1,836,369 of record OW818688.1, on the reverse strand, counting down.
TCCCCTATACAAATCATACTTTTCTCCACGCTTGACAATATCGTGAGCCTTAATGGGCAGGGTGCAGCCTTCGGAGCAAACAATGCAATCGTTCTGCTGGTCATAGGTAAAGGAGATGCCGGCAGCTTTATCCTTCAATTCCTGGCCAGTTATCGGCAAGGGAACTACACAGAGGGTTTTCGTTTCTTCATGTTCCTTTTCAATGGCTTCGATTTTGTCCAGATCGGCATAACCACAGTCGGCCAGTACGATTTTCGGAACAATACCAAGCTGATCTACAGTTTGATCCACATCAACTTTAAGACTCAACATATCCATAACACTGTCGGTCATCTCGGCATAAACCAGGAGTTTGTTTTTTTTGTCTACCCCGGTTTGCAGATTGTAAGCTGGTGCGTACCCATCCCGTCCCTTCATCAATTTGGCATCTGGGTCAGCTGGTGCAAAATTTTCCCGTTTTTCTGACTTCAAGAACTCCTGTTGGGCTTTCATCGTCTCCAGCTGCTTTTGCAGCTCGGCGATCTTCTGAAGTAATGCCGGTTCTACCTGATAATCTGCTGATAAGCTATTTAATTGATCCTCAATATCTTCAACAATATCATTGTTTTGTAGTTGGTTCAGATACCGGTCCAATTCTGTTTCCAGTTTTTTCATCCTCTTTTCTAATCCGGTCCGGGTAACGAGTTCTTTGGCAGCATTGGCTTTCAGTTTGGTCCCGTCATAGGCAATGGTGTGACCTTCAATGAACCCTTGTTTCTTCAGGAAGGTCCGAAAGGCTAGGCAGACCGTTCGTATGGCTTCCTTGTTATCTTTCCGGTAATCGGAGATGGTCTTATGATCCGGCCGCAATTGGCCCAGGAGCCACATCACCTCCAGGTTCCGGTAGCATTCCCGCTCTAACCTGCGGGAGCTGCAGATCCCGTTGAGGTAGCCATATAAATAAAGCTTCTGCAGGGTCTCCGGCCGGTAGGCTTTCCTTCCCAGCTCTTGCTGCCCCCGGTTCGCAAAGCAATCCGGTTGGGCTTTGATGATCTGATCAACCAGGACATCGATCAGCCGAACCACATTATCGCGGTCCACCCAATCGTTCATGCTGCTGGCCAGGGAAAGCTGATCTCGATCACAGGGTTCAACGTAATGCATCTGTGTAAAATTAGTTCTGAAATCATTGCAACTAATTTAAATATAAGTAATTACGTCAAAATATCCAAATTTTCAATGAACTTTTTATTAGACATTTTTACACAGCCTCTTCAGGCCGGGGATTTTAATCCTAAATAACAACTCCTATTATGCCCGACATTCACGAAATGAAAGAAGCAATCCTTAAGTACGTTATCAATGAATACGCTGAGGATGATGATGATGTAACCTTTGATACTCCGCTGATTTCCGGCGGACTGGTCGATTCCTTTTCGATGGTATCGCTTAAAAGATTCCTGGAGGTGAAGTACAAAATCTCGATTCCCGACGAGCGTGCCACCCCTGAAGCCTTCGACAACGTAACCAAAATCGCCAACCTGGTCGCTGAATACTTATAAGGTGAACGACATTTGGCCGCCTATCCGTCGACCGGATGGGCGGTCTTCATATTTGGGCGACCGCAGGTCTTGGTTAATGGGCGACCGCAGGTCGCCCCTACGAATGTTTTATGAACCCGACTCACTAACTTTCAAACCTAATGGGATACTCTGAACAAACAAAAAAAATCTACCGCGACCAGCTCGATGCCATTGCTCAGGCAGGGCTCTACAAGCAGGAACGGTTCATCCATTCACCTCAGGCAGCCGATATCGAAGTGGAATTCCCGGCCGGATCAGAGGTGAAAAAAGTCATTAACATTTGTGCAAACAACTATCTTGGATTATCCAGCCACCCCGCTGTGATCAAGGCCGCTCATGAAGGCCTCGATACCAGGGGATATGGAATGTCGTCCGTACGGTTTATCTGCGGAACCCAGGACATCCACCGTGAGCTGGAGAACCGTATGACCGAGTTTCTGGGCACCGAGGATACCATCCTCTTTCCATCCTGCATGGATGCAAACGCCGGTGTTTTTGAGGCCATTCTTACCCAGGAGGATGTTATAATCTCCGACCGTCTCGTTCATGCCTCACTCGTGGATGGTATCCGCCTGTGCTCAGCCATGCACGATACTTTTAAACACTCCAACATGGAGCATCTGGAAGAGAAACTCCAGCTGCATGCCGATAAACGGATTAAACTCGTGGTGAACGACGGGGTTTATTCCATGGACGGTGATATGGCCAAAGTGGATGAACTGGTTGCCCTTTGCGAAAAATACGATGCCATGCTGCTGATCGATGAATCCCACTCATCCGGATTTATCGGCAAAACCGGTCGCGGAACCCACGAACATTTTGGAATGATGGGTCGCGTGGATATTATCACCACCACCTTTGGGAAAGCACTGGGCGGAGCATCAGGCGGTTGCGTGAGCGGCCGTAAGGAAGTGGTCGCCATGTGCCGTCAGAAAGCCCGTCCGTACCTGTTCTCCAACACCATAGCCCCGGTTGTGGTTGCAGGGGTATTAAAGGTTCTGGATATCCTGAATGAATCCACCGAGCGCCGCGATAAACTCGAGCGCAATGCCGCATACTGGCGAAAAGGCCTCACCGAAGCCGGATTTGTCCTCAAAGAAGGTGATTCCCCCATCGTTCCCGTCATGCTTTTCAATGCCAAGTTGGCGCAGGATGTATCGCGCGACCTGTTTGCCGAAGGGGTGTATGCTGTGGGATTTTTCTTCCCGGTGGTCCCGAACGGTCAGGCCCGCATCCGCACCCAGATCTCTGCCGGGCACGAGATTCATCATCTCGACAAGGCCCTGGCTGCCTTCCGCAAGGTGGGCGCAAAATATGATATCCTGGGGAAAACAAAGCAGGAGATCATTGACAAGTATGGACAGTAGAGGGCAGAAGGCAGAAGGCAGAAATTAGTAAGAAGAATTAAGTAATAAGTTAAGGATTAGGTAACTAAGTCGCCCTCGGAGAAGTGTCATCCACCACTGTGTCACCCTCGGAGAAGTGTCATCCCGACGAAAGTCGGGACCGCCTCGCTCTCACGAGGGGCCCTTGGGTGCTGTCCCGACTCTGCTCCGATTTGAATTTGTGGCAGCTCTCAAGAGCCCCTCGTTAAAGGAACGCGGTCCCGACTTTCCTTTAGATTAGCATTTGCATTTATAATAGATGTAAATTGAAAAGGAATGAGGTGAACTTTCCGACTTTCTAGGCTTAAGGCCTTTCCGACGTATTAGTCCTCATTCCCTTTCTTGCTACTGTGAACCAATTAGAATTTTAGGAGACGAGTCCTATTAAAGGTTTTAGTTACAGCAGCTTTTTATTAACGCTTAATTGCAAAGTTATGGATTATTCAAAAATTATTGGCTTCGATGTAAGTAAATTAACTCTCGATGTAGAAGTTTTACCAGAGGGCAAGGTCTTCCAGGTAGAGAATGATGCTAAGGGTATTAAGCAGCTCTTTCACTCACTGGCAAAGGATTACAAAGTAAAACTCTCTGAGGCGCTCTTCGCTTTTGAGCATACCGGCTATTACTCGCATCAGTTGGCTGTTTATCTTCAGGAAAAAGGGTACTCTTTTGTGATGCTCCCTGGACTGGAGTTGAAGCGATCCCTGGGCATTTCCCGTGGCAAAAGTGACAAGGTGGATGCCGGGAAGATTGCCGAGTATGCCAGCTTGCGTAAGCTCCTGATCATACCAACGCAAATGCCCGAAAAAGAGATCCAACAGATGAAGCGATTGCTCTCCTTGCGAGACAGACTCGTGAGTCAAAGGGCCGGATATAAGGCATCTATTGGTGAAGCTAAACGGGCAATTGGAAAAAAAGAGGATCCGCTTTTCTTCAACGTCCAGGAAACCATGATCAAGAGTCTTGATCAACAGATCGATCTGCTGGACAAAGAACTTTTAAAGGTGGTACAGAATCATCCGAAGCTGAAAACGCAATTGGATTTGATCGTCAGCATCAAGGGTGTTGGTACTCAAACTGCTCTCTATATGATTGCTGTAACTCATGCTTTTCACAGGTTCCCAAATGCGCGCAAGTTTGCTTGTTATGCAGGCATTGCTCCATTCCCATACCAATCGGGTACCAGTATCAGAGGTAAAACCAAAGTGAGCCATCTCGCTAACAAAAAAATGAAATCCCTCTTGAGTAACATTACCGGCAGTGCCATCCAGCATAATACTGAGATTAGATTGTATTACCAGAAAAGAATCGCGGAAGGAAAAAACAAAATGTCAACACAGAATATCATCCGCAACAAACTTGTCGCCAGAATCTTCGCTGTTGTTGAGCGCGGAACCCCCTACGTAGAAACCATGGGATATGCAGCATAGTTCAATCAACAGGGCTTCGCATCAAAGGATCTTAAACGCTTTTTCAAGGTATGACTCAGGTTCTGTCAAGGGTGCCTGTGATAATGCCTTGAGCGATGGAAGAGGCATTTACTTGCCCTTGACAGGTTCTGATCATACCTTATCTTGGCGGTTAAGACCTTTGAGGAGGTAGAAGGAGATTGTGGCAACATTTTTTGAAAATATCTAAGAAAAAACTTGTTTTTATCTTAGAATACGTCGGGATGACACTTCTCCGAGGGAAGTTTGGTGGTGGATGACACTTCTCCGAGGGTGACTTATCTAATCCTTTTTACTAATTTCTGCCTTCTGCCCTCTGCCCTCTGCCTTAATTTCTATATTTGCCCCATGATATTTGGCATCGGCACCGATATAATTGAAGTAGAACGCATCCGTGGATTCATTTCCAAGGGAGAGGCGTTCAAGAAACGCGTTTTTACGGACCAGGAAATTGCTTACAGTGATTCATTCCGCGATCCCGCACCGTTTTATGCTGCAAGATTTTCAGCTAAGGAGGCTTTCGTAAAGGCTTTAGGCACAGGATTTACCAGCGGAATCGGGTTTAATCAGATCGAAGTGTACCATGTTGAACTGGGTAAACCCGAAATCCGTTTATCCGGAAAAGCCAAAGAAGCATCCGAGGAAAAAGGAATCACCAAAATCCATGTTTCCATCTCACATGTGAAGGATTGGGCCAATGCAGTTGTTGTGTTGGAGAAATAGTACCCCCCCTGACAGCACTTTTTTTTCATCAGATTAAACAATGGATAAATATGCATTGTTAGATATAGTAGATTTGATATGCAATATTCACTTAACCTTGTCTACTATGAAATTCAATGTGTTGAAATTGAGCTTGGTGCTGGGTGCAGCCATAGCATTTACCGCTTGCGATAAATCAGATCTCGCAAATGTCGATCAGGATTTGGTCACCAATGATGATCAACCATCCTTTAAAAGTTCGCAACAGGGTCCGGAGTTTGAACCCAATGAGTTGATTATCAAATTTAAAGAGGGGGTGAATGATGCCGCCCAAAATGCAGCATTGATTAAGATCAATGGAAAAGTAAAGGAAAAGATACATACCAACGCGATGAAACAGGGTGGCGACAATCAGGGAGTCCTCCTGGTTACCGTGCCCGTTCAGGCTTTCGAAGCTATTTCCAAAGCTAAAGGCCTCCCTGAAATTGAATATGCTGAACCGAACTATATCTATCAGCACGTTGCCGTTTCAAACGATCTGTATTATACCAATGGCAGTCTGTGGGGTATGTACGGTGATGCTTCTCCACTGAAAACCAACCAGTACGGCAGTCAGGCCGGTGAAGCCTGGGCAGCCGGTCATACCGGATCAACGTCGGTTTATATCGGAATCATTGACGAAGGCTATATGTATACCCATGCCGATCTCGCCGCCAATGCAGGAAAAAACCCTGGCGAAACCGCCGGAAACGGTGTTGACGATGATCACAACGGATACATTGATGATGTTTATGGCTGGGATTTCGATGGGAACAATAATACCGTTTATGACGGAACTATTGATGACCATGGCACACACGTTGCCGGAACCATTGGAGGCGTAGGTGGCAACGGAATCGGTGTAGCAGGTGTTTGCTGGAATGTTAAACTGTTAAGCGGTAAATTCCTGGGTCGCAGGGGTGGTACAACAGCAAATGCCATCAAGGCGGCAGATTACTTTACCGGGCTTAAGTTAGCAGGTTTAAATATCGTTGCCACCAATAATTCCTGGGGAGGCGGCGGATTTTCACAACTTCTTCAGGATGCCATTGAACGGGCAAACACTGCCGGTGTATTGTTCATCGCAGCTGCCGGGAATGACGGTCTGAATACCGAATCCGCCACCAGTTATCCTTCCGGATATCCCAATGCCAACATTATTGCGGTTGCATCAATTACCTCAACAGGTACCTTATCCAGCTTTTCCAATTACGCTGCAACCAAAGTGGATATCGGAGCTCCGGGCTCAGCCATCTATTCAACCCTGCCGGGCAAGAATAATACATCCATCTACGGATCTTACAGCGGTACCTCAATGGCTACACCTCATGTTACAGGTGCAGCTGCTCTATATGCCTCAACCCATCCGGGCGAAACCGCCGCGCAGATTAAGGCAGCCATCATGGGAAGCGCTGTTCCAACAGCTTCCTTGTCAGGGAAATGCGTAACCGGCGGACGGTTGAACGTCAGTGGGTTCTAGTAACATAAGTTTAATTTAAGCCAAAGGCCGCTCCGAGATCCGGGACGGCCTTTTTGCTTTATATAAAATCAGAAGATAAGGCAGAGGGTCCCCATCCCGGACTTGATCCGGGGGTAGAGGGCAGAGGCAATTATTAGTAAAAAGGATTAAGTAAAAAGGAAGGCCTGTTGCTGCACTAAAGTCAACATCAAGCCGTTACTAATATTGACCAAATAAACCAAAATGAAAAAGAAATATGCCCTTTGGCTGCTGCTGTGCACTTTCGCCTGCACAAAGGAAGTACAGATTGAAATACCGGCACAGAAACCATCTTTAGTCGTGTACTCAACACTGGTTCCATTTTCTTATACCAACACCAACAAACAACTTCAGCTCTCCCTTCAAAGCAGCCTGCACATCTTCGATACAACTGAGCTAAGAATAAAAAACGCCCAGGTTCTATACTTTGAAAACAATGTTGTGAAGGATACCCTGAAGTATTCTGATCTATCTCAAACCTATATGGTTACCCGGAAGATAAAGGATTTTCCGGTAGCTGGCAATCATTATTCCATTCAGATTAATAAAGAGGGCTATGAATCGGTTTCAGCAGAAACGGTAATTCCCAAACAGGTAAAAATCAAGGATGTGGTTGTTACCCCCGTTGCCTATTTTGATGATTCCGGGCTGGTTCATTCAGAAATAGCCATGGCATTTGAAGATCCTGCGGATGAGATTAATTTTTATGAAGTTGCTGTAACCAAGATTATTTTTTCGGAAGATAGTCCGGACACATTTTACGAATTGACAACAAACGACAAATTAGTCACAAGCGAAAGCTATTATCCTTCTTTAATGCAGTTTGATGTAAGAAAACCCAAATACCTTTTATTCAGTGATGCGGCTTTAAACGGGAAGTCACACACCTTATTAATGTATTATTTTCCTCCTCAAAAGTTTAATGGCCAGCTGTATATCAAATTTCATTATATCAGTGTTCATCTTCGCAACGTCACGGAGGAGTATTATAAATATAAAACAACTTTAATCCAACATCTGAACAGCAAAAAGGAGGACATATTATATGGAACCGGGGAGCCGGTGAATACCATTTCAAATATCCAAAACGGTTATGGCCTTTTCGCTGGCTATAATACAGATATTCTGTCGAAACGTCTTGACTCCCTAATTGTCAGAATCCCATGAAAAGAGTTATTCTTATTGTCATTGTTTTGACACAGGCTGCATCTTTGTTCTCACAGGGAAAAGTTACCCTGAGTGGTTTTGTTTATGACAAATCATCCGGTGAGATTCTGATCGGGGCTTCCGTTTATGACAAGCACAGCCGATTGGGTACTGTTAGTAACGAGTATGGCTTTTACAGCTTTACTTTTCCGCAAAGAGATAGCCTGCAGGTAATTGCTTCATTCTTAGGGTATGAACCAAAAAGTATTGACCTGTTACCTGGTTCGGCGAAGCAAATCAATTTCTATTTGCAAGCCACATCCAGCTTTCTGGATGAAGTTACAATTTCGGCCAAAAAAAAGGAAAATATTGTGACCCGCAATGAAACCGGAGTGATCAGGCTGTCAATGAAAGAGATCGAAACGCTACCAAACTTATTTGGGGAAGTTGATATCATCAAAGCTTTTCAGTTGACTCCCGGGGTACAATCCGGAGGTGAAGCCAGGAGTAATTTATATGTACGCGGGGGAAGCCCCGACCAAAATCTTTTCTTATTGGATGATGTACCGTTATATTATGTCGCCCACTTTGGCGGATTTTTCTCGGTTTTCAATGCAGATGCCATCAACGATGTAAAGCTAGTTAAGGGGGGATTTCCTGCCCGTTACGGAAGTCGTTTGTCATCGATACTCGACATCAGGATGAAGGAAGGAAACATGCAAAAGTTAACCGTCCAGGGTACCGTGGGGGTCCTTTCTTCAAAGATATCGATTGAAGCACCTATTGTAAAGGATAAAATGTCCTTCATTATTTCTGCCAGGAAAAACCTTCTACCCATTTTTAAAATGATGGGAACGGGAATGTCTTACAATTTTTATGACCTGAATGCAAAATTGAATTGGAGATTGTCAGAAAAGGATAAGCTTTTTTTGAGCTTCTACATGGGTGATGACAATCTGTCAATTGGTGGCAATCAGGATAGTGTCAAAAGCAACAACGCTATCCTTTGGGGTAATAAATTGATTTCTTTTAGATGGAATCATGTTTATAACAATAAGTTATTCAGTAATTTAACATTATCGAATACCAATTTCCGTAACAGAAACATCTTTGAATACAGCATTGAAAAAGCGGCGCTCAAAAAGGATTTGTACAGTTCACTACTGTCCGGTATTAATGATTTATCTCTTAAGATCGACTACACCTGGTTATTGAATTCGATATTCAGTTTGAGGTTTGGGGGAAATAGCATTTATCACGCCTTTAAGCCCAATGATGAAATCTATTCCCAGTCAGGTATAGGGATTGAGACGATCAACAGGAGTTATGCCGATGTAACCAAAGCTTTGGAAAATGCCCTGTATGTTGAGAGCGAGTTGAAATATAACAGGCTTTCCATGAATGCCGGAGTGCGGCTTTCGACGTATCATATGGGAAAAAGCTACTATTCTTTTGAACCCCGTTTTTTGATCAACTTTTTAGTACGCGAGGATTTGTCAATAAAATACTCCCTTTCCAAGATGAATCAATACGTTCATCTTCTGGCTTATTCGGGCACCGGAATTCCTAATGATTATTGGATGCCAACCACTGAAAACGTAAAACCGGAAACTTCCGTTCAGAACAGCGTTGCGATTGCAAAAACGATGGCGGATGGAATGTACGAGCTCAGTTTGGAAGCCTATTATAAAACTCTCGACAATCAAATCACCTTTATTCCCGGCGAATCCTTGATGGGCAACCTTGGCAGCTGGGAGAATGTAGTGGAAAAAGATGGCACCGGTAAAAACTATGGCCTCGAACTATTTTTTCAAAAGTTGGAAGGAAACACGACAGGATGGATCGGTGCAACGCTTTCAAAAGCCGAACGCACGTTTAAAAACCTGAACAATGGGTTGTCCTATCCATTTAAATATGACAGGCTCCTGGATATCAGTATCGTTATCAATCAGAGACTCAAGAAGAATGTGGTTTTATCAGCCACCTGGACCTATGGAACCGGTTACCCAATCACCCTTGCCATGGAGCACTATTATAACAATGGGGAGGATATTTTTATATATAAGGGGATCAACTCATTCAAAATGAGAGACTATCATCGATTGGATGTGGCAATTAACTTTCCCAAAAAAGTGCGGTGGGGGGAAGGAACCTGGTCAATCAGCATATTCAACTTGTATAATCGCCAAAATCCTTATTATTACTACTATAAGCGTGATATGATCCCGATGACGGACCAGTCGAACGGAGTAATAGGTTTTACCTCGATTGAAGGTGAGTTAAGACTTTACCAGAGAAGTTTGTTCAGCATATTCCCATCAATAAGCTATAGTTTCAAATTTTAAAAGTTACCTTATGAAGAAGCTATTGGTCATCATATTGCTGCTTCCCATATTTTGTACCTTAAATGCGCAGATATATGGAGGTGTAAATGCAAAAATCTCATTCCCACCAGGAAATAACTCTGAAATTGATGCCGGAATTGGTGGAGAAGTATTAGCAGGCTATTCCTTTCATAGAAAGTTAGATTTTCATGGAAGCTTTGCGAATTTGTGGTGTCTGTCTACCATTCCAGGTTATAGGATCAGTTCATTAACCTTAAATGCCAGATACCGTTTCCTGAAAAGTTCAATTAACCCTTACATAGGACTGGGATCGGGATATTTCAAAAAGAAAATTGAATCGCCTTTAGGAGGCTTTATCACAGAATCCGGAATCGGGGTAAAACCGTCAGTCGGGGTTTTGTTTGCTTCAGCCCTGGTAAAAGGATTATCAACGAATGTTGAGATCTCACTATCTGAGATTTTTACGGACCATAAAGTCAGCCTGGTTAACCTGAATATCGGTGTTTTATACTGTTTCGAAAAATCGATATATAAGCGGGAAACCAATAATAGGCAAGGCGAAGATTATACAAAGTAATTATACCATTGCCTTGACATAACTCTTATCCGAGGGTGGCTTAGTGATGCAATGCACCGCCCCCTTTTCTGTCATCCCCGCGAAGGCGGAGACCCTCTGCCCCCGCATCAAGTCCGGTTCGGGCTCTCTGCCTTACCTTTTATCCGCACTTCGAGTGCCCGCAGCTGGTACAGATCAAACAGCCTTCCTGATAGATCATGTCATCACCATCGCACTCTTCACAATGCTCCCCTTTGGATGCCTTGGTACCATCCGGGATGAAAAGTTTCAGCGCACGGGCCACACCCGATTTCCAGGAGTTGATATTTTCATTGTCCAAACTGAGCGATGAAACCAATGTTACCACATATGGGATCGGCATGCCGTGGCGCAGTACACCCGAAATCAGCTTGGCATAATTCCAGAATTCTTTGTCAAACATATAGGATAACCCGCCAACCGTACAAGGATTGCCATACTTATCGGTGTAATGAAAATCGTAACGGGCACCATCCGCTGTTTTAACCTTGATAATCTGTCCGCGCGTAATCGATTTCGGAATGACTAACGTGTCCTCCTCGGCCCGACCGGTAAAGATCTCGTAAGGCTGACCGTTCAGCATTCCAACAAAAGCCATCCAGTCTTCATCCTCATTTTTAAAGCGGAGCAGCTCAGCTTCAAGCACGGGTGGACGCTTATGTCCCTCGTGCTTGGGAGTTTTATCTGCCTCTTTTTCCTTGTTCTTGAGCAGAACCCCGTCGCGCGAACCTTCGCGGTAAACAGTAACACCCTTACACCCATGCTCCCACGCCGTGCGGTATACATCTGCTACGGTACTCTCGGCGATGTCGTTGGGCAAATTTACAGTTACCGAAATGGAATGATCAACCCACTTCTGAACGGCACCCTGCATCCGGACTTTCGCTACCCAATCGATATCCGCTGAGGTAGACTTATAATAAGGCGATTTTTTAACGATCTCATCAACCTGCGCCGGCGAATATCCCTTAACCTTGGTATTGTCGTACCCGTGAATGGTCATCCAGTCCATAAACTTGTGATGGAACACGTTGTACTCTTCCCATGAATCACCAACCTCATCCACGAAGGAAACACTGCATTCGGGATCATTCGGATTTACTTTGCGGCGGCGGCGGTATACCGGCATAAATACCGGCTCTATTCCACTGGTGGTCTGCGACATCAGACTGGTGGTCCCGGTTGGGGCAATAGTCAGTAATGCCATATTACGCCGACCGGCAACAGTCATCTCGTCATATAATTTCGGATCCGCTTCCTTAATCCTGTTGATGAAGGGATTATTTTTCTCACGCTGGGCATCATACATCGGGAACGATCCCCGCTCCCGCGCCATATCTACCGATGCACGATAAGCTTCAACAGCCAGGCACTTCTGCACTTCAACGGCAAAATCTATTGCAATATCACTGCCGTAAGTCAGGTTCAGGGCAGCCAGCATATCTCCTTCAGCAGTAATTCCAATCCCGGTGCGCCTTCCCAGTTCTGTCTTTTTCCGGATGTTTTCCCAGAGCTTCAATTCAACCCGCTTTATCTCATAATCCTCAGGATCATTGTTGATCTTGCCGATAATACCCTCAATTTTTTCAATCTCCAGGTCAATGATATCATCCATCATGCGCTGTGCATAATGAACATGTGTTTTAAATTTATCAAAATCAAAACGGGCCTCTGCAGTGAATGGCTTATCAACATAAGAGAATAGATTAATAGCCAATAACCTGCACGAATCATACGGGCATAAGGGAATTTCACCGCATGGATTGGTGGAAACCGTTTGGAAACCCAGATCGGCATAACAATCCGGTATCGATTCCCGGATAACCGTATCCCAGAATAACACACCCGGTTCAGCCGATTTCCAGGCATTATGAATGATCTTCTCCCACAATTTTTTTGCATCAATCTCCTGAAGATGAGTTGGGTTATCTGACCCAATCGGGAATTGCTGCGTGAATTTGCCATTGCTGACCACCGCCTGCATAAACTCATCGGTAATCTTTACGGATACATTGGCCCCCGTGACCTTGCCCTTCTCCGTTTTTGCATCGATGAAAAGTTCCGAATCCGGATGTTTAATCGATATGCTCAACATGAGGGCACCACGACGTCCGTCCTGTGCCACTTCGCGGGTAGAATTGGAGTAACGTTCCATGAACGGAACGACTCCCGTTGAGGTTAAGGCAGAATTATTCACCGGACTCATGGTTGGCCGGATATGGCTCAGGTCATGTCCCACGCCACCGCGGCGCTTCATCAGCTGAACCTGCTCCTGGTCAATTTTCATGATGCCACCGTACGAATCAGAGGATCCTTCATTCCCAATGACAAAGCAGTTTGACAGCGACGAAACCTGGAAAGGATTGCCAATACCTGTCATCGGCCCACCCTGTGGTATGATATAGGTGAAATTTTTGAGCAACTGGTATAATTCCTCTTCGGACATCGGACTGGGATACCGTTTTTCTATCCTGGCAATTTCATGCGCCATCCTCCGATGCATATCATCAGGGGAAAGCTCATAAATATTTCCGGCCGAATCTTTCAGTGCATACTTGTTGACCCAAACTGTGGCTGCCAGTTCATCGCCTCCGAAATACTTGCGGGATGCCTCAACCGCTTGCTCTAATGTGCAGGTTTTTGAACCTTTTTCTGTTTTGACGGACATTTCTTCTATGTACATGGCACTGATAACATATGTTACTCAATGGGTTAGACAACGGGGTTTAATTTCAAGAGGACTTTCGCCCTGTTACCAAAATTAACCTTGCCGGACTAAGGAAAAAATCAATTTTATTAACAATTCCGGCTTAAGCGGCTTAAGCCTTCTAGTAACCAACGGTTTGTCCGGTTCATATCCATTTATGAACAGGGATTGTTCAACATTTTCCCAATAAATATCTAATTATTAGGTCACTAGAGCCCATCTGACTTTTCATGTATTTGAGTGCCAGACCCCCTGATTCTAAGCGAAATTTCGAATCAGAGCACAATTTTTTTATCGTTTTGGCGAAATTTTCATAGTCATGAACCGGAAAACCTGCACCTGTTTCGATCAGACTGCCGGCTTCACCGAATTTGGTCCAGTTCGGACCGAAAATAACCGGCAAACCATAAGCGGCCGGCTCAAGTAAATTATGGATACCCTTACCAAAACCTCCGCCGATAAATGCGATATCGGCATGCGCATAAAGGGATCGTAAGTGCCCGATGGAATCAACCAGGATGACCGGATTCTGTTCAAAACCTTCCTCCAGTGAACCGGTCAGGCGACTGTGCCGGATAACCTGTCCTTCAAAGAGGGCTTCGATCTGTTCCAGATGCCCTTCGGAGATATCATGGGGCGCAATCACCAGCCGCCAGTCTCTGCTTAGTTCTTTAAAACCTGCCGATTTCCACAGGTCCGCCAGCATCCCTTCCTCCGCCGGCCACGTGCTGCCTCCAATCAATACCGGTTGCCGGTGGGCAGCTGCAGGTGGCCGGCTGGCAGTCATCACCGCATCTACCCGGGTATCCCCGGCTACCACAACCTGCTCAAAACCATTGCCTTTAAGCAATTGCATGGAGGCTTCGTCCTGGACAAATATCCATCTGAATTTTTTAAGCTGACCACCAAACACCCGTCCCCAGCTTTTAAAAAGATATTGGTCGGGCCTGAAACGTGCCGATATCAGATAAGCCGGGATATTCCGCCGGTGGAGAGCCCTAATCAAGTTTGGCCAGAAATCATATTTCACCAGTATGAAAAGATCGGGCCGGAGCTGGTCGATCAGCGCATTCATTTTTGAGGAGGTATCGAGGGGGAGATAAAATACCAGGTCGGCGAGCGGGTAGTTTTTCCGGATGTTGAATCCTGAAGGACTGTAAAAGCTCAGCAGAATTCTGCCTTCCGGATATTCCGACTTCCATCGTTCCAGAACCGGCCTGCCCTGTTCAAATTCCCCCAATGAGGAAACATGCATCCACAAAACGGGCTGATTCCCGCCGGGTTTCCATTTCGAAAGGATCGACGGGTTGGCCCTGCGGCCTTGAATCCATTGAGCGGCCCGCAGTGAAAACGGCGAGGCCAGCAATATGATCAGGTAATAAACCCTGATTCCGATCTGATAAATCAGGAACACGTATGGCTAAAAATAAGTATAGGTTCCGGTAGTCTTCTTCCCCACTGGGAATATCCAGCCAGCACGGATTCCGAACAGGAAATCCTTACGCTTCTGATTGTCAGGCCCATGCAGGTTGTACGCCCAGTCGCGCCGTCCCTGTGTCCAGGCCTGATGAAATTCAAGCCCGATATAGAAATTTATCGGCTCAGCACTGTCGAGATGCAAATACCCGATAAACTGATTCAACGCAAATCCGTTGGTCAGGTAGTCGAGCATCTTTACATAATCTCCCATCAGGATCGGTATGGAGTTTTCTTCCAAACGGAAAAATGTTTTGTACTGAAGCAATCCAGCCGATGCGGTAAATATCAATCCCGAATTCGAGTTAGGCCCGATCACCGGGAAAAGTTTTCCTACTCGCAATCCTGCATAAAACCCTCTTTCGCTGATCGTTGGAAACATCTGCTCACCATTGGTGGTAATCAGGTATCCTGAATGGTCACGCAATCCGTTGAGAATGCTGTCCTCCTTGAATTTATTTCCGAAAATAAAGGTGTAATCGGCCGAGAACAGCCAGTTTGAACTGGTTTTAAACCAGTAGGATGCTCCGGCGCCCATGTTGAATCCATACCGTGAGGCGATATCGCCGGTTGGCAGATGGCTGCTGGCATGGAAGGAAAACATGTGCAGGTTCAGCGTCGTATCTTTAATACTCTGAGCCGTAAGAAGAAGGGGAAAGAACAGGAAAGCTAGGGCAAGGGTTTTCTTTGCCATGATTGTATAAATTTTTCAGTCGATAAATATAGGCATTTGCCCTTTAACATTTTTTAACCGCAGCGGGCAATGCCATCCTTTCAGAGAATTGTACATTGCATCCTTAAACCTAAACAACGTTTACAAAATGATTAAATTATCATCCGTATTTAAAGGCCTGATGACCATGGTCATGCTGGGCCTTTTGTCGGGTCCAGTTCAGTCGGCCGACAAAAAAACCACTAAGGATGAACCCAAAAAAGATCCGGTTTCGGGCTCAACTTTCAGTGCACTGAAATTCCGCGGCATCGGACCGGCATTTACATCCGGAAGGGTTGCCGATATTGCCGTGAACCCTAAAAACTACAATGAATATTATATCGGCGTAGCTGCGGGAGGCGTGTGGAAAACCACCAATAACGGTACTACATGGAAATCCGTTTTCGACAATTATGGCGCCTGGTCGGTAGGACCGGTTGTTGTTGACCCCAATAATACCCAGATTGTATGGGTGGGATCGGGTGAATACAATTCACAGCGTGCAATCGGGTATGGTGATGGTGTTTATAAGTCCACTGATGGAGGTGGTTCCTTCAAGAATATGGGCCTTGGGAAATCCGAACATATCGGCCGTATCCGCATCGATCCGAGAAATTCGGATGTGGTATACGTTGCCTGCCAGGGCCCGCTGTGGGGTCCGGGCGGTGATCGTGGTCTCTATAAAACAACCGATGGTGGTGCCACCTGGAATAAAATCCTGGAAATCAGCGAAAACACCGGTGTTTCCGATCTCGAAATGGATCCGCGCAACCCGGATGTCATCTATGTAACTGCATATCAGCGCCGCCGTCACGTATGGACCCTGATCGATGGCGGTCCCGAATCGGCCATCTACAAAACTACCGATGCCGGTAAAACCTTTAATAAAATCAACAGCGGTTTGCCGGGAGGTGATCTCGGACGTATCGGCCTGGCCATTTCACCGGTCAATCCGGATGTGCTTTATGCCGTGGTGGAAGCAGCTGAAGCCTCAGGAGGAATCTGGCGTACCACAAATTGCGGTGCTACCTGGGAAAAAATGAGCGACCACCAATCGGGTGTTGGCCAGTATTATAACCGCATCTATTGCGACCTGTGGGATGTTGACCGCGTGTATGCCATGGAAACCGTGGCTCAGGTTACCGACGATGCCGGCCGCACATGGCGTGCCCTCGGCGAGGATAAAAAGCATGTCGACAACCATTGCTTCTGGATGGATCCCCGCGACAAGGATCATTATATCATCGGTTCCGACGGTGGAGTTTATGAGAGCTTCGACCGCGCCGAAACCTGGCAGTTTAAATCAAACCTGCCGATAACCCAGTTCTACCGGGTAGCCGTTGATAACGATCTTCCATTCTATAATGTATACGGCGGAACTCAGGATAACAACTCCTTCGGCGGTCCTTCACGCGTATTCCGCAATATCGGGGCAGTAAACGACGACTGGTATGTAACCTGCGGTGGCGACGGCTTCTTTCAGCAGGTGGATCCAACCAACCCGGATATCGTGTATTCCGAATCACAGTTCGGCGGACTGATCCGCTTCGACCGTAAAAGCGGTGAAGCAGTCGGTATTCAGCCTCAGGAACCGCTCGGCGAAGCCTATCGCTGGAACTGGAATGCTCCGATATTGATATCAAAATTCGATCATAAAACGCTCTATTTCGCTGCCAATAAACTATTTAAGTCAGATAATTATGGCAACAAATGGACAGTGATCTCCCCCGATCTAAGTCGTCAGATGGACCGCAACAAGCTCCCTGTTATGGGCATTGTCCAGAATATCGATGCAGTGGCTAAAAACAATTCCACCTCCGTTTGGGGAAATATCGTGGCACTTGCTGAATCACCCCTGAAACAAGGAACCCTGTTTGTGGGTACCGATGACGGATTGCTCCAGATTACCACGGATGACGGAAAAACCTGGACAAAAATCGAATCCCTCCCGGGCGTACCGGACATGACCTACGTCAGCTATATCCTGGCAGATAAATTCGACCCCAACACCTTGTATATCAGCTTTAACAATGTTAAGCGCGCCGATTTTAAACCCTATCTGCTGAAAAGTACCGACCTGGGAAAATCCTGGACATCGATCGCTGCTAACCTGCCTGAAAACGGCATGGTTCATGCCATTCAGCAGGATCCCATTAAAAAGGAACTCCTCTTTGCAGGAACAGAATTTGGTTTCTGGGTTTCAATCAACGGCGGTGAAAAATGGATCCAGATGAAATCCGGACTTCCCACCACCTGTGTTTATGATATCGCCATTCAGGAACGTGAAAACGACCTTGTACTGGCCAGCTTCGGACGGGGATTCTTTATTCTCGACGACTATACCCCATTGAGAAATTTCGCTCCGGCCGATCTCGACAAGGAAGCGCATATCTATCCGATCAAGGAAGGAATCATGTTCAATTCCACCGGTGGAAAGTATGGCCAGGGCCACAGTTATTTCAGTGCTCCCAACCCGGCTTACGGGGTTACCTTCACTTACCTGGTTAAGGATAAAGTGAAAACGCTGAAGCAAATCCGTAAAGATGCACAGGCTAAAGCCCGCAAAGATGGAACCAACCCTCCCTATCCCACCTACGCCGATCTTCGTGCTGAAGAGGAAGAGCAGGCTGCTTTCCTGGTTTTCACCATTAAAGATGCCGCCGGCAAAGTAGTCAGGGTGATGAAAAACAGCCAGTCAACGGGTATGGCCCGTCTTACCTGGGATTACGACATGGAACTTCCCGGTACCCCTTACCTCAGGGGCACTCAGGCCAACCCCATGGGAACGGCTCCAGCACCTGCCACAGCCCTTCCCGGAAAATATACCGTTGAAATTGCGCGCAATGTTGGCGGGGTAATCACCCAGCTGGCCGGCCCGGAGCCATTCTCGGTACGACTGATCAACAATTTCACCCTGCCGGCTAAAGACAGGGCTTCAGTGATCGCCTTCATTGAGAAAGCCACCAAACTGGGCAACTCATTGAGCGCCACTATGTCGCAGATGGAATCCCTATCTACCGATGTACAATACGGCAAACAGCTGGTATTCACATACGGCGGACCCGAAACCCTGATGAAGGAACTGAAATCACTTGAAACGCAGCTGAAAGATCTGGGTATCCGTTTCCGGGGCAATTCCATGATCAGCCGTCTGCAGGATGCCGCCGAACCGGGCTTATCTCAGCGCATGGGCAGTGCACGCTATATCAGTGCCAATCAGGATGTTCCTGAAAGTGCTGTTGAGCAGTACGATATCGTTTCCGGTGAGATGACTAAAATTCTCCCGCAGGTTCAGCAGATCAAACAATCGGTTGACCAGCTCAAAAAGGAATTCGACAAACTCGGATACCCCTGGACCCCGGGCAGAGAAATACCCAAGTGGTAGCTGCATAAGGAATTGCATACTCTTACGTTATAAGGGATAAACTTGTTAGTTTATCCCTTTTTTCTTTTTGCCTACTTTTGATCTATGCTCCACCGCCTCAAGATATCGCCCCCCATTCTTCCCTTAACCTTTATACTGATTTTTGCCCTCTGCCATCTGCCTGTTGCCTTGTACGCCCAATCTTCCCGATCCGCAACCCTCCCGGTTAAAGCCGATACCCTGCTGATCGATACCCTCTCTCTGGTTCCCGGATCCTGGAAAGTATTAAAACCTGATAATCTGCCTCTTGCGGATAGCCTCTATCAGGTGGACTGGGTAAAA
Organism: uncultured Bacteroidota bacterium; assembly: GCA_942493265.1. GTDB lineage: Bacteria > Bacteroidota > Bacteroidia > Bacteroidales > UBA12481 > UBA12481. The sequence continues at coordinate 1,817,048 of OW818688.1, read as the reverse complement.
TCCATCCTGATATTCAATCCGGGTCTATACGCAAAACCCGATAGCCTCCACATTGATTATGAAGTTTTTCCATTAAGCCTGAATAAGGTTTACCAGCATAAAAGCCCCGGATTCAACCGCATCAGTCCACCGGTTTACCGTCCGCCTTCCGGACCTGACGCCCGTGATAATTTCAACCGTTTGTCGGAAGGATCCCTGCAAAGCAGCGGAAGCCTCTCGCGCGGAATCGCCATGGGCAATACCCGCGATGCCTCGCTTACCTCAAACCTTAACCTTCAGCTGGAAGGCCGGCTCAATAAGGATTATCGCATCGAGGCAACCCTGACGGATGCCAACATGCCCATCCAGCCGGAAGGAAATACACAGCAGATTCAAGAGTTCGACAAGGTTTTCCTCCGGATATACAGCACCCGGAATGAGATCCTGGCCGGCGATTTCGATATCCGGCCGTCAACCGGATATTTTATACAGATGAATAAACGCGTGCAGGGTGCCCGGTTCTCCACTGTAATCCCATCAAAATCAGAAGATAAAACCTTCTCGGTCAGTGCCGGGGCAGCAGTGGTGAAAGGGAAATATGCACGAAACAATATCAAAGGCAGCGAAGGCAATCAGGGCCCCTACATGCTCACGGGGTCTGCCGGCGAAAGCTATATCCAGATCATCGCCGGTAGCGAGAAGGTCTTTATCGACGGCCAGCCCATCATGCGCGGTGAGGATGCCGATTATACAATCGATTATAATACGGCCGAGATTCGCTTTACCCCTAAAGTCCTTATTACCAAAGATAAAAGGATCACTGCGGAATTCGAATACACCGAACGCAGCTATTCGCGATTCCTGTTTTATAATGAAAACCGCTGGACCACAAAAAAAGGATCCTGGTTCCTGAGTATCTTTTCAGAAAATGATGCAAAAAACCAACCCCTTCTGCAAGATCTCACCGATTCCAACAAGGAGCTCCTGGCATCGGTTGGCGACGACTCAAACCTGGCCAGGGTGAGTGCCATCCGCGAATCCGCATTTCGCAACGACCGGGTATTTTATAAACTGGCCGATTCTACTGTGAATGGTATCCGCTATGATAGTATCCTCATTCAGAGCTATCATCCCGACAGTGCCCGGTATGAAGCGGGATTTTCATTCGTCGGCGCCGGCAACGGTAATTATGAACCTTACCAGTCGGCGGCGAACGGGCGGGTATTTCATTGGGTTGCCCCTGAAAACGGAATCCCTCAGGGTGGGTACGAACCGGTTGCCAGACTGGTTATGCCGCAGAGCAAGCAGGTGCTGGCTGCCGGGATGCGCCAAAATCTGGGCTCACGGATGGAGTTGGATATGGAATGGTCGGTGACCCGTAACGACCGGAATACCTTTTCCGGTATCGACGATGGCAACAATACGGGTATGGGATTGAAAACAAACGTGTCGCGAAAGGATTATCTGAATAAGGACAGCAGCTTGCTGCTCAAAACTTTTGTAAACTATCGGTTTACCGGTATGCGGTTCGATCCGGTTGAACGCTTTCGCGAAGTGGAATTCGAGCGCGACTGGAATCTCACGGAAACAGGTGTCTGTCAGCAGGAAAACTTTATGGAATCCGGACTGAACCTCACCGGCAAAGACAGTCTGCAGGCCTCATACCGACTGGAATACCTGAATCTCCGGTCGTCATTTAACGGGTTCCGGCAGTTCACCAAAGGACGAATCCACGGAAAAAAATGGGAAACCTCCTGGTCGGGAAGCTACCTGCTTTCATCCGACGATTTCCGGAATACGGCATTCCTGAGGCATAATCTGAGATACCGGCGCGAATTGGGAAAGATCAATCTCGAATTGTCGGAAAATGCCGAAAATAACCGATGGAAAAAACCGGATCAGGATACCCTGCTGGCCAACAGTCAGGCTTTTCAGGAATTCCGGTTCGATGTGTACGAAAAAAAGGGCGACCGCCAGCCCTGGATGGTCAGGATTACTAACCGGACCGATCAGCTGCCCGTCGACGGCCGGCTGGCCCGTACCTCCTCCGCCTGGGATGCCGAAAGCTGGGTCGACATCTCAAAAAATCCTGCTATTCCTTTCCGCGCAGGATTCCATGTGCGCTCACTCGAGGCCGACTCAGGCAGTCTGGCAACCGGTGAAACCGGAAGAACCGTCACCGGACGGATCGATAACCGCTGGCAGGCCTGGAAAGGGCTGATCCGGTCGCAGACATTCTTTGAATTGGGATCGGGTTATGACCGCAAACCGGAGTATTCCTATCTGGAAGTTGCTGCCGGACAAGGTTATTACACCTGGAAAGATTACAATAATGACGGAATCAAAGAGCTGAATGAATTCGAAACGGCATATTACAAGGATCAGGCTGCCTATATCCGGATATTCCGTCTCGGCACCGAATTCATCCCAACATTGGTGAACCGCTTTAACCAGGTTTTCACCATCCAGCCTAAAAAGGGTTTTGCCTCGAAATTTACCAGTCAGCTGGCCTACCGCATCGATAAGAAAACCCCGCGAGGCGATTATTTTTACCTGATCAACCCCTTCACCAACGATCCGGCTGATCAGAGGCTCATCAACCTGAATTCCCAGCTGCGGCATAGTTTGTCGTTCAATAAAACCTCACCAAAATTCAATGCCGAACTGGTGACCCGCAAACAAACCACACGCACCACCCTGCTGAACGGGGCCGATGGTAAGGTTTCCTGGTCCAATGCGCTGCTCCTTCGTTATCGTTTTCACCCCGCCTGGCAGCTGAATTCCAACAGCGATTGGTCGAGGAATCAATCCGTATCTGAATTCTTTGCCGCCCGAAATTATACACTCTCGAGCCAGTCGGAGCTCCTCCAGATTGAATGCCAGGCAGGCTCGAATTTCAGAATAGGCATGGATTGGGAATTCCGCCGGGAAAAGAATCAAACCGATGGAGGCAGTCTGCTTTCCAACCGTGTGGAGACTGTTCTTACCGCCCAGATTCCGGAAAAGGGGCAGATCAGTTTTTCAGTGCAATATGTGTATGTTAAATTTGATGGGGTGGCCGATTCCCCATCCGGATATGCCATGCTGCGGGGACTCGGTAATGGCCATAATGGTGTGGCACAGTTGTCGGCCCGATATAAACTGGGTAAAAACCTGATTCTTGAGGGAGTGTATGAAGGCAGGATCGTGCGCGGTGGAAAAGCGGTCCACAATGCCCAGCTTCAGGTTCGGGCAGTGTTTTAAAAGGCCGACAGCAACAGGTCGATATCCTTGCTCGCTATCCCGAATTGATTAGATATCAACTCATTGGTCAGAATTCCATTATATAGGTATACCCCGTGCCTCACTCCCCAGTCATCCTTTACCAGCTGCAGGATCCCTCCGCACCTGCCTTTATCGAGCAGTATGGGCATCAGCACATTACTGAGGGCTATGGAGGCTGTTCGCGCCACCTTGGCCGGAAGATTCGGCACCATATAATGGACTACGCCGTGTCGCACAAAAACGGGTTCTTCCCTGGAGGTATAGATGCCGGTTTCAAAGCTGGATCCCTGATCTACATGAATATCAATGATTACTGATCCGGGCTTCATCGACATGATCAAGTCCTCCGGGATCATGAAAAAGGAGTCCTCATGAAGCCGCTGCAGGGTGCTGATCACCAGGTCGGCCGTTTCAAATGCCTTTTTTAAAACCGGCGGATGCATCACTGATGTGAACACCCCCTGACCAAGATAATGTTTGATAGAAAGCAGATTGGTTATCGAACGGTCGAATATCTTAACGATTGCGCCCATACCCAAAGCCGTTCGTGCGGCATTTTCAGCAGCAGTGCCGGCTCCCAGAATAACAACCTCCGTTGGGGTGATCCCGGTGATCCCGCCTAAAAGAATTCCTTTCCCGTTATTTTCACTGCTCAGCAACTCGGATCCGATATTCACGGCCACCGTGCCGGCAATTTCACACATCGACCTGAGCACCGGGGGTTCCTGTGCTTCATCCTCAATGAGTTCAAAGGCTATGGCAGTGACTTTATGGCGGATCAGGTCATTGAAATACAATTCATCGCGGGTGGCCAGCTGCAAACTGGTAATAATGGTTTTGCCGGGTCCGAGCAAATCAATTTCAGCTTTTGTGAGTGGTGATACCTTGAGAATCAGGGTAGCTTCAAAAACGGATGGCTTATCGCTGACCAGCTCCCCGCCGGCCTCGGAGTAATCATGGTCGGAAAATTTTGCCCCTGCGCCCGCGCCGCGTTCAACCAGTACCCGGTGCCCGCTTTCAACCATAAGGTGCACAGCCTGGGGAGTGAGAGAAATACGTGTTTCCTTGGGGTCAGATTCGCGCGGCAATCCGATAACAAAATGCTTTCCCTTTTTCTCCCGGTCAAGGGTTTCCTCCTTAGGCATCAATCCGTGCTGAAAGAATGACAAGGGCTTTCCGGTCTCTTCCATAATTCTTTTAATCAACCTCCGTTAAGAAGAGCAATTTACAAAATATCCCGGTAATCTGCTATTCAGGAATTTCTACCCTGATTGTGCGGCTGCCGCCAGTGGTTTCCGTAAGCATTACCCTCACCATTTTCGCCGGCAGGAGCTCCTCCACTTTTTCGGGCCACTCCATCAGGCACCAGCGACCGCTGTCGAAATATTCATCAATGCCGAAATCCAGCGCTTCACTGATCTTGTTTACGCGATAAAAATCAAAATGAAAAACCGGACCATCCGGTGATGGATATTCATTTACCAGGGCAAAAGTGGGGCTGGTTACTTCGGTTTTTACCTGAAGGCTTCGGCAAATGGTTCGGATCAGGGTGGTTTTTCCAACCCCCATATCTCCGTAAAATGCTATAATGCGCTCATTGCCTGAGATTTGTATAATATCTACTGCAATGGCATCGAGATCATGTAAGCGCCTTGCGTGAAAAACGAATTCCTTCATGCAGAATCTACTTTGGCTGAAGAACGATAAAAGGTACCAGCATCTCCTCCAGGCTCACCCCACCGTGCTGGAAGGTATTCCGGTAATATTTTACGTAATGATTGTAATTATTCGGATAGGCAAAGAAGTCGGCGCCGGTGGCAAATATATAACTGCTGCTCACATTGGATTTGGGAAGCTGGATATCCTCGGGCCTCACAATCTCAAAAACATCTTTTGGATTATAATTCAGATTCTTACCCTGCTTGTAACGAAGATTGGTGGTTGTCATCCGGTCACCGATCACTTTGATCGGATCTTCCACCATGGTGGTGCCATGGTCGGTAGTGATCACCACGGTTACCTTCTTCTTCGCCAGCTCGCGCAGGAGTTCCAGCAAAGGCGAATGAATGAACCAGGTATGCGTAAGGGTACGATAGGAGGCTTCATCGTCTGCCAGCTCACGGATCATATTGGTCTCCGTACGGGCATGTGAAAGCATGTCCACAAAATTATATACCAGAACAGATAAGGGCATATCCGTTAATTCATTCGGATGCTCAACCCATCTCTTTCCGGCACGGTTGGTGCTGATCTTGTCGTAAACAAATTTGCCGGGGATTTTCAATCTGGTCATGAGATTGCGCAGCAGCTCTTCTTCATGCATATTCTTGCTGCCTTCCTCATAGTCCTCCATCCAGATATCCGGGTACAGTTTCGATATCGACAAGGGCATTAAACCGCTGAACAACGCGTTTCTGGCATATTGGGTGGCAGTTGGTAAAATGGAGAAGTATATCTCATCCTGCTCAACCGTATAAGTTTCAGATATTACCGGCTCCAAAACTTTCCACTGGTCATACCGTAGATTATCAATAACCAGCATGACAACCGGCTGGTTCCTCGCCATCAGCGGAAAAACCTTGTGTTTCATGATATCCGGTGAGAGCAGGGGCCGCTGGCCAACTTCCTTCGAAAACCAGCTGACATAATTTTTCCGGATAAACCGGATGAAATTCTGATTGGCCTCGGATTTTTGCATCCGGAACACCTCCTCCATCGGGGTCTCCGCCGATCCCTTAAGCTCCAGCTCCCAGTATACCAGCTTTTTATAAACCTGAATCCAGTCCTCCCATGAAAGACTTTCACTGATTTGCATGCCAATTTTGCCAAACTCGGTTTGGTAGGTCGAGGTGGTTTTTTCGCTGATCAGCCGCTTGGTATCCACAAATTTTTTGATCGTCAGGAGTACCTGCTTGGGATTGACGGGTTTAATCAGGTAATCAGCAATCTTTGAACCGATTGCCTCATCCATGATATCTTCTTCTTCACTCTTGGTGATCATAACCACCGGAATATTGGGCCGGATGGTTTTAATGCGGTTAAGAACCTGCAGTCCGGTTAATCCGGGCATGTTTTCGTCGAGAAAAATCAGGTCGAACTCGCGTTCTTCCACCAGATCAATGGCATCTTCACCGTTATTGGCGGTAATTACCTCAAACCCTTTGCCCTGAAGCAAAAAAATGTGGGGCATCAGCAGATCGATTTCGTCGTCTGCCCAGAGAATAGAAAGGGGTTTGGTCATTTTAAAGAATTATTCTTTCAGATAATTATCGCGGAAGAACTGGAAATACTGGAACACGTTTTTGTTTTTATACAAGCGGGTGTAATTATCTTTCGTGATGATAAAATGCCTGAAATCAGTATCCTTCATACCTTCATACACCAGCGGATCAGCTGTTATGGCCTGGTAATAATCCATCCCGGCTTTCTTGTTGCCGAAATTCTTAACGGTGATTACCTGCAATTCATTATCAAGAACCGATGAGGCCACTTCGAAAAAGTCCTCGTTGTACTTTTCCACATTGAAATTGGAAATCCGGAACTTGAGTTTACCCACATCAACACTGACTCCCGATATCACCACCACATAAAAGTGGGTGGAAGCTTCATCAGCGAAATACTCCAGTGAGGCTTTTTCACCGGCAGGTTCAACCTGGCCAACCTGGATTTTCCTCGGCGTTTTGCCGATTGTGCTGGATGGCCCTTTCTGAATGTAACTCAGCAGATTTTTTGCCGGTTCAGCCACTTCACTCTCCGGGTATTTAAAAACCAGGTCATTGATCGATTTAACCAATCCTGCCGTATCAGCGGGGTTCTGTTTGGCATAGGCCATAATTTTCAGAAGGCCGAATTTATCACGGATCGGGTTGACCTTAAATGCGGTATCCGCTTTTTCGCAGCTGGCCAGCACCTTGGCAAACGATTTTCCTTTATAGTCCAGATAAGCATTCTCATAGAATTTCATTACAGATGCCCGTTCCTCATCCAACTCTTTAAAGTAATCCGGATTACTGATAATTTTTGCGGAACGGCTGTCAGGAAATTTAAGCAGGATCAGGTCCTTGTATTTTTGCACTTCGGCCTCAACCTTCAATTCCTTATATATCTGATACATATTGTAATACGAGAACAGCAGCCGCTCATCTTCGGGATAGCGCCTGTTTAGCCGGTCGAAATACTGAATGGCATCATTAGGCCGGCTCAGTTCATCCTTGAATATCTTGCCGGTATTGAGAAATGCCTGTGCAATTCTTTGATTGGATTCTCCCATCAGGGTATCATTCAACGGCAGGTCGTTCAGGTAAAATTCACGCTGGGTGGGCTGAAAGGCATTACTTTTTGTACTGGCGGCAGGTGTTGAGATTTCTCCCGATTCCCCTTCGGCAGTGAGATCCCCGGCTTCTGAAATGACTTTTTTGTTGCTCCTCCTCCAGTTATCTTCCAGTTTACGGCGGCCCCAGAATTTTATGAACTCAATGCTTCCAAAACTGATTGCTGCGGGATTATAGAAGTACCAGCTGCTGGTTCCGGAAAGGTCATTATTCGGACTGGCACTCCCGTATTCGTTGGAATTGAAATCCTGTCCCAATGCGCTCGAGCCTTGCTGACCCCGCTGGGTTCCGAAAGTACCCCGGTTATTCATCCCGGTTAAACTGTTCATTCCATTCATGCGGCCCGACTGAACATTCAGCCGTTCTTCCTCTGCAGCCTCTTTAGCCTCAGTTTCCAGGCGCACCGCTTCACCAACCATCCCGGCAATCAACGCCTCACGCTCAGGTGCGGGCATTTTGGCTACGCGCTGAAGGCTGTCCTCGCGCTGGGCAATACTGAGGTTTTCGGAGAGCATCCTTACATCCTCGGCCAAAGCGATAATCTTCTGATATTCCGGATAGGTATCCGGCAGCGACTGGCTGCAGCTGTCGTAATAAGCTCCGGCAGGCACATACTGTTCACTGGAGTAATAATAGGTTGCAAGAGCCAGATAGGATACGGCCTTCTGGGTGGCATTGGTGGTATTGCTGGCGATAGACTCTTTATAAAACTTAACACCCTCTTCTACACGCCCCTGCTTCATTTCCAGCTCAGCGAGGGCATAGTAAACCTGATCAAGATAATCAACGTTTTTTGCATCTTTCAGCATCTTCATGAGCTCCTTCCGGATATCCTCCGCTACCTGATCCCCGCCCTGATATAAACGGGCACGGTTGATCCGGGCATTGAAGGCCATCTCATATGGGGGATTCAACTCATTAACCACCGCATACCATTTTGAAGCATTTAATGAATCCTTTGATTTTTCATAAACCTGCCCAAGCACATAGCTGATCCTTACACGCTGGCTCTTGCCGGGATAATCCACCGCAGATTTTTCGAGCAACGGAATAGCCGTGGCCAGATCACCCTGCCGAAGATACCAATCAGCATACACAGCCTTCAGCTGTGGCTGAAGCTTCGAATTGAATTTGGGATCCCCTTGCAACCGGTTCAGAATCTGCTGAGATTCTGGGAAATGCTTTAGTTCAAGTTGCGTCATGGCCAGCCACAAACTTGCTTCGTCAGTTAGGCCGCCATCAGGAAACTGGGTCAGCACATATTCCAATGTTTCGATGGCAGGAAAGAAGTCGCGCTTATAAAAATAAGCCTTACCCATCAGGAGAAAGGCGTCATCCACCCACTTAACATATTCATTCTTACGGTAAAAATCTTTGTCGCGATCACTGCGGGCACCCTTTTTTAACTTGGGCTTGGCCTTGATCGAGTGCATCCCGATAACCTTGGAGCACTTCTTTACCGTTTTATCCATGTCGGATAATATTATCCTGGCTGCCTCCTTGGAGCTATAGGTAAAGAGGGGCAACTGGTTGTTAAAATCATCCTTAAAGCTGGCTTCGGACTTCTTAATCCCCTGATAATACGCATCATACGCATTAAAATAGATATTGTAATGCGAAGTCAGATTGTGAAAGCTCCTGGTCGCGACCGTATTCTTTTTAGTCGAGCAGGATCCGGCAATCATCAGGATGATAACCGGTATGGCAAAACGTAACACCTTGTTCAATATTCTGGTCTCTGATTAATTCTTATTAATAACTTTAACAATGCAAAATTATTTTATACTTTGGACAAAAACCCTATTAAACCAAAATAATACTAATTTAGACCTTTAGACCTATAACAGATAATCATACATCCACGAGCACAATGAAAATTTTCGTAGTCGAAGACGATAAGTTCTATAATAAATTGATAGAACATCACTTGCGCCTGAATCCCGATTTTGAGGTGGAAACTTTCTTCACGGGAAAAAGTTTTCTCGATAAGTTGGGAGAGAATCCGGATATCATCACCCTGGACTTTGGGCTGCCGGATATGGATGGTCACGACCTGATGCAGAAGATCAAGAAGTATGATCCGGGTATTCATGTAGTCATGATATCAGGTCAGGAGGACATCTCCGTTGCAGTAAAACTGCTCAAGGAGGGTGCCTATGATTATATCACGAAAGATGAAAATATTAAAGAACGGCTGCTGAATTCCATCCATAATATACAAACTACTGAGAAGTTGCGTAGTCAGGTTATCCACCTGAAAACCCAGATTTCTGAAAAATATGATTTTTCCAAAGCCATCATCGGGGATAGTAAAGCGCTGAAAAAAGTGTATTCCCTGATCGAAAAAGCAATCCAGGTACAAAATATGACCGTCTCTATCCGGGGCGAAACAGGAACCGGAAAGGAGTTGGTGGCACGCACCATCCATTACAATTCCATCCGTAAGGACAAACCCTTTGTGGCAGTCAATATGGGCGCCATCCCGCGCGAACTGCTGGAAAGCGAACTTTTCGGACACGAAAAGGGAGCATTTACCGGGGCCTACAGCCGGAATATCGGAAAATTCGAGGAAGCAAACGGCGGAACTATCTTTTTTGATGAAATCGCCGAAATGGAAATTGACCTTCAGGTTAAAATTCTTCGGGCGATTCAGGAAAGGGAGATCGTTCGCGTTGGCGGAACTTCAGTGGTAAAAGTGGATGTGCGAATCATTACGGCAACCAATAAGGATCTGCAGGAAGAAGTTAAAAAAGGCCGCTTCCGTGAGGATCTTTACTACCGTCTGCTCGGTTTGCCAATCATGCTGCCGCCCCTGTCAGAACGCGATAACGACATAATCATCCTGGCCAGCTACTTCCTTAAGGAATTCTGTAAGGAGAATAACCTTCCGAAAAAGGAATTTTCGGCAAAAGCCCGAAACAAATTACTGACCTATCATTATCCAGGTAATGTGAGGGAACTGAAAGCCATCGTTGAACTCTCAGTGGTCATGTCGAACCAGCAGATCATTGAAGAGGACGATGTCATGTTCAGTCCTACCAATACCGGTCTCGACCTGTTTGCACAGGACATGAGCCTCCGTGAATATGAAAGCAAGATTATCCGGCACTACCTCGAAAAGAACAATAATAACGTAGTGCTCGTAGCCAAGAAACTGGATATCGGTAAATCAAAGATTTACAACATGCTCAAGGGAGGCGAACTTTAAACTGCCTCCACAGAAGTTACTTCCGGTACTTGTCTCTTCAGTGTATTTTCAACTCCTGCCTTCAGGGTCATGGTACGCATCGGACAGGAGCCGCATGCACCGGTCAGTTTGACCTTTACTACCATCTCGTCAGTAATTTCAGCCAGCTCAAGATCTCCGCCGTCAGCCTGAAGGTAAGGTCTCAGTTGTTGCAGAACCTCTTTAATTTTATCTTCTATCTCTTTAGTTACCATATTGTTGAGTAAATTATCGGGTTAATTCCACTATTTCGGTTGGTTCGGCTGAGGCATTTCGTATGCCCACCTGGCGAACGGTTTCCTTTGCCAGTTCCATGAAAGCCCTGCCACTGACAGAATTCTCATCATCTGCAACCGGACGGCCATTATCGCCTCCTTCCCTGATTCCCTGAACCAGAGGAATCTGGCCAAGCAACGGGACTTTCATTTCGGCAGCCAGATTCTTACATCCGTCCTTACCGAATATATAATATTTATTATCGGGCAGTTCCTCCGGTGTAAACCAGGCCATGTTCTCCACCAATCCGAGTACGGGCACCCGTATGGATTTGCCGGTAAACATGCTGATCCCCTTGATGGCATCCGCCAAAGCCACTGCCTGCGGGGTGGATACGATGACCACTCCGGTAACGGCCAGACTTTGAACGAGTGTAAGATGCACATCCCCCGTTCCGGGAGGCAGGTCGATGAGCAGATAGTCGAGATCGCCCCAGTAACCGTCATGAATCAGCTGCTTCAGTGCACTGGTCGCCATCGGTCCGCGCCAAACCAGAGCCTCTTTCTGATCCACAAAGAATCCTATCGAAAGAACCTTAACATTATATTTTTCAGCCGGAATGATGCGGTCCCTGCCATCAATCTGCTTCAGCACAGGCTTTGCTGATTCCAGATCAAACATTTTGGGTATCGACGGACCGTATACATCCGCGTCGATCAGGCCAACCGAATAACCCAGCTTTGCCAGCGCCACAGCCATGTTAACGGCAACGGTTGATTTGCCCACCCCGCCCTTGCCGCTTGCAATGGCTACAATATTTTTCACATTGGGCAAAGGCCGCTCTTTATGAACCACCTGCTGCGCATCAATTTTTATATCTGTTTCGATATCCTTGCCAAGCTGAGCTGAAATCTGATGTTCACATGATTTCTTAACAGATTGTGCAAAAGGGTTTTTAGACTTTGGGAATACCAGGGTAAAGCTCACTTTTCGGCCTTCCACCTTAAGATCCCTCACCATATCCAGGGTAACGATGTCCTTCTCGTTATCAGGATTAATAACCTCTTTCAGGCTGTCGAGCACCGAAGAGGCCGTTAATAATTCCATCTATTTTTATTTAGTTTAAATAAAGGTCAAAATTAACCATCTTTCTAGATTTCCGCTTCAGGTTCAGGCATTTCTTTCACGGGATCCCACAAAATCCGCTCAAAATCCATGATCTGATCGTTTTCCACGATGATACCCTCACTTTCGAGGAGTTCCCTCATCGTTCCGGAATAGCCGAAATAGTGCTTCCCGGTCAGCAAACCAGTGCGGTTTACCACGCGGTGTGCCGGTATAAAACCCTGTCCGTCAAATGATTTATTCAATGCCCAACCAACCATGCGGGCTGATTGCGGCGATCCGAGATACCGGGCGATAGCGCCATAGGTGGAAACGCGTCCATATGGAATGCAGCGGACTACCTGAAAAACCCCGTCGAAAAATCCGCTGCCGGTCATGGCTCAAGCTGATCTTCACGTGGCTCCATCCAGCGATGGCTGTGGTCGGGAATAAAGGAAAGATAGGTGATCGGCATACCCTGTCGGAGGAACCCTGATTCATAATGGGTACGGATCGAGAGCACCTCATTTACCAGATCCGAAGCATATAGATCGTCGGTGCAGAAGTCTGGCACCACGCCATTCCATTTCAACAGCGAACAGGTATATTCATGCAGAATCTGACTGTCGGTTTTCAGGTGAATTCTGCCACCGGGATTCAGCATATCCATGTACATATTTATAAACCTGCTGGAAGTTAATCTCTTGCGGGGTTTACGGGCCTGTGGATCGGGGAAAGTAATCCAGATTTCGCTGACCTCATTTTCGGCAAACATCCGGAAAAGAAATTCGATCCGGCAGCGCAGGAATGCCACATTACTGAGTTCCAGCCGCATGGATTCACGTGCCCCTTTCCACATCCGGGCTCCCTTGATATCCACTCCGATGAAATTGAATTCAGGAGATTTTTTAGCCAGCTCAACGGTGTACTCGCCTCTGCCACAACCCAATTCAAGTATGATGGGTCTTCCGTTACGGAAGAATTTTTCGTCCCAGTGGCCTTTCATTTCATAATCCGATAGCAGGATGGCGTTGCCGTCCGGCTCAAAAACATGCGGCAATTCCCGCATTTCATCGAATCTTTTGATTTTGCTGATCCTGCCCAAAATTATCCCGCTTTTTCGATCCTCAATCCGAGATCAGTTATATACTTAAGTTCATTGCTGCGCATTCCCTGGTCAATCTCAAAGATATAAGTGCCGGGATTTGGAAACCTGACTCGGTACCGGAGGGGTATCTCCAGGCTAAACCGCCCCCCTGATCCCCTTCCCTGCCAACGTCCCTCTTCATCAGCAAGTCGGCATTCCAGGGTATCGCGCAAAACAGCACCCGTGGGTGAATTGGTGCGGATGAACAGCCAGAGGTTGGAGTATTCATACCGGCCGTCGTTTCTCACCTGCAGATATATATTGTAGGAACTGTTGGTATCGCTTACGGGCACTTCAAACCGGTAAAAATACTCGGCCGGCCAGATGCCCTTTTCAATGGGCACATTCCGCAGATAGAAATCCTTCTGTCCGCATGCAGCCAGAAGGATTCCCATCAAAACGGCTATTACCGGTAACCTGAACCGGTTCATGTTTTCTTGATAACTGTGATTTTCGGACGCACCTGAGGCGGAGGAGTATGAACCTGGGCCTTTGCAGGCGGCTGCGGACGGCGCGACTGTCGCTTTTTGTCATCGAACCGGGTAAGGCTCTCCTGACCGGCAGCATTCATGTATCCCACTTCTTCCACAACTTTTGTCAGATCAACATCGGTGAGTTTATCAACGATAATGCCCTGTTTGTTAAGCCTGATGATCTCCATTACCCGTTCAACCGTTATCGGAATAAGATTGGTTGAAGCAGATGAATCAAAGGAGTACCACATCATGCGCTTGAAAATATCTGTTTTCTGATGATAGGCCCTGCCTTCCTTGGTTTCCAGCACCACCTCGGCCGATGGGAAATCTTTCTGCGCATCCAGATAGGCATCCACCTCATAATTCAGGCAGCATTTCAGTTTTCCGCACTGTCCGGCCAGTTTCTGGGGATTGAATGACAATTCCTGATTCCTGGCAACTGTGGTGGTTACGGTAACAAAGCTGGTTAGCCAGGTTGAACAGCACAGTTCCCTGCCGCATGATCCGATCCCGCCGATACGTCCTGCCTCCTGGCGGGCGCCGATCTGGCGCATTTCCACCCGGATCTTGAACTCATCGGCCATGTACTTGATCAGCTCCCGAAAATCCACCCGGTCGTCAGCGATATAATAAAAGATAGCTTTCGTTTTATCTCCCTGGAACTCAACATCACCCACCTTCATGTCCAGCTTCAGCATCTGCGTGATCTTCCTGGCCCTTAGCATGGTATGATGTTCAAGGCCAATCGCTTCCTTCCATTTTTCAATATCAGCAAGCTTGGCCTTCCGGTAAACTTTCCGGAATTCATATTCGTCAGGATTGATTCGATATTTGCGCAGCTGATTCAGCACCAGCGGACCGGTGAGCGAAACCATCCCGATATCATGACCGGGCGAAGCCTCCACGGCAATCATGTCGCCGGGCTTGAGATTTAATGAATTAACATTTCGGTAATAGGCCTTGCGGGTATTCTTAAATCTCACTTCAACCAAATCCTCTTCGCTGATCCCGTGCGGTATGTCCCTGAGCCAGTCGAACACACTCAATTTTGTGCATCCTTCCTGGTTTTGGCAGGATTTTCCCTCCGTTTCAGTATCTAAATGGGGGCAACCCCTAAAAAGTATAGCGTCTTGTAATGTGTCCATGGCGGTAAAGATAATTAATCCTGATGAATTGTGATGCAGCGGTGTGCATCAGCCCGTTGCGCCTTCCGGGGGTATCCGCAGCAACCGGTGCATCTGCAGGCACATATCCGTCAGAAGGATTTTCGGGTTCGCATTCATGGTGATCTGGGCAATCGCCAGGTCAAATTCCTTCATTAACCCTTCGATGTTCCCGGGATGTATGAATGCGCTGAATTTCGAGGAAAAGGCCAGTTCCTCCTGATCCAGAATGGCCAGATCAACCATTCCCTGATTCACCAGAAAATTATTGCGGACCATACCCAGCGCATACTGAAGGAACCATTTCTGGCGCTCCCGGCCGATTTCCGATACTTCACTCACCCAATCGGTGATTTCCTTCATCTGCAAGCCAAACGAAATGCGCATCCAGCGGATAAAACGGTCGCGGTTGAGAATATTCTGATCGCTCAGGTCAATCATCTCCCGGGCTACCAGATAGTCCCCCTGCGACCGCTGAACGGCACTCCTGACCAGATTCTCCTGACCGGGATATTCCAGTGCAAGCTTTTCATAAAGGGGTCCGGATCCGATTTTCGGCACTTTAATGAGCTGGGTTCTCGACAAAATCGTAGCCAGAATTTCATCGGTGCCGCTGGTAACAAACAGGAATACAGTATGGTCGGCAGGTTCCTCAATGATCTTCAGCAGTTTATTGGCGGCGGTGATGTTCATCTTTTCAGGCATCCACACGATAACCACCTTATAATCCGACTGATAAGATTTAAAGCTGAGCTTCCGCAAAATATCCTGGGCCTCTTTTTTGAATATTCCGGCCTGTTTGTTCTCAATGCCCATGGAATGGTACCACCCCTCCAGCGACGGATAGGGATTGCCTGTGAGATACTGGCGCCATTCCCCGATGAAATCATCACTCGAAGGTTCATCCTTGATTTTTGCAGTTCGCGCAACCGGAAACACAAAATGAATATCCGGATGAACAAACTGGGCGGCCTGATGGCAGGCCGGACAAACGCCGCATGAATCATCGGCGGTTGGAGAAGTGCACTGGAGGTACTGCGCGAGGGCAAGCGCAAGTGCATAATGACCGCATCCCTGACTGCCCGAAAGCATCAGCGCATGACTTACCCTGTTGGTTTTCACCGACTGTATGAGGCGTGCCCGGATTGCCTCCTGACCAGGTATTTCATTGAAGCGCATAGCTCCAAAAATAACCAACATTTTTTAACTTTGTCAGGCTTTTTGAAGTACCTCTAAATCCACATATATTATGCTAACAATGAATTCATTCAACTTCGCCGGAAAACGGGCGATTATTCGGGTCGACTTCAACGTCCCGCTCAACAGCAGTTTCGAAATTACCGATGATACCCGCATCCGGGCGGCCATCCCTACCATTCAGAAAATCCTGAACGACGGCGGATCCGTCATCCTGATGTCCCATCTCGGACGCCCGAAAGAAGGCCCGACCGATAAGTACAGCTTAAGGCACCTTATCCCTGATCTGAAAACAAAACTGGGTGTCGACATAAAATTCGCTCCCGATTGCATCGGCGAAGAAGCCAAAAACATGGCAGCTGCCCTGAAACCAGGTGAAGTACTCCTGCTCGAAAACCTTCGGTTCTACAAAAATGAGGAAAAAGGCGATCCTGAATTTGCACAGAAACTCGCCGCGCTGGCCGATGTATATGTGAATGATGCATTCGGAACCGCTCACCGGGCACATGCCTCAACCACCATAATCGCACAATATTTCCCGGGTAAATGCCTGTTCGGATATATCATGGACAATGAGGTGAGCAGCATCGATAAAGTTATGCGCGATCCGAAGAAACCTTTTACAGCTATCCTCGGCGGCGCTAAAGTTTCGACCAAAATCACCATAATCGAGAACCTGATCGGAAAAGTCGACAACCTGATTATCGGCGGAGGTATGACCTACACCTTTATCAAGGCTATGGGCGGCAACGTCGGAAACTCCCTCGTGGAAGAGGATCTGCTGGAAATGGCAAAGAAAGTCATGGACATTGCCCGCGAAAAAGGGGTCAATTTTTACCTGCCGGTGGATGGTGTCAATGCCGATAAGTTCGACAATGATGCAAAGACTTCTGTATTTCCTATCGACCAGGTTCCTGAAGGCTGGATGGGTTTGGATATCGCCGATAAAACCATTAAATTATTCTCTGAAGTGATTGAAGGGTCACACACTATCCTCTGGAACGGCCCGATGGGTGTTTTTGAAATGCCGAACTTCCAGAAGGGAACCGTTGAGATCGCCAAAGCCATTGCCCGTGCAACCGAAAAAGGCGCCTTCTCACTCGTTGGCGGCGGCGATTCTGTTGCAGCACTCAATCAGTTCAATATGACCGATAAAGTATCGTACGTTTCCACAGGCGGCGGTGCACTTTTGGAGTATATTGAAGGTCAGGTACTTCCGGGTATCAAAGCTATCAGGGGATATTAATTATTCCGCTGCACCCCTTTATAGTTGCCATGGCATCCACAACATGAATGCTATGGCAACTGACAAGGGATCAACAATCCTGTTCAAAATGTTTGATGAGCAAAAAGCCCTGGAAACATTCCGTTATCAGGCTGCGGAAAACCCGGTTTACAAGCAATATCTGGAACTTCTGGACTGCAACCCGTTACGTATTGAGGAAGTCTCCAAAATCCCGTTTCTCCCGGTGGAATTCTTCAAGAGTCACCGGGTGGTTACCGGCAGGGGAATGGAAACACGCATCTTCGAATCCAGCGGCACCACCGGTGCAGATACCAGTAAACATTATATCCTGAACGATGAGGTTTATATCAACAGCCTCAGTTCCGGATTCCGCCAGTTCTTCGGCGAACCATCCTCCTGGTGCTTTTTGGCCCTCCTTCCATCCTATCTGGAACGGCAGAATTCCTCGCTGGTTTTCATGATGGACCACCTGATCCGCCAAAGTCGTCACCCACTCAGCGGATTCTATCTGAACAACCTGGATCAGCTGGCTGAAAACCTGAAAATTCTGGAAGAATCCGGTCAGAAAACCATGCTGATCGGAGTCTCTTTCGCATTGCTCGATCTGGCCAAGCAGTTCCCCGTACCTCTGAATCACACAATAGTAGTGGAAACCGGAGGTATGAAAGGCCGTCGCCGGGAGCTCACCCGTACAGAGCTGCACGATATTTTAAAAGAGGCTTTCGGGCTTAATGCCATCGGCTCCGAATACGGTATGACCGAACTGCTCTCCCAGGCCTGGTCAACCGGTGGGGGTATTTACCGGTCCCCGTCGGGAATGAAAATCCTTATCCGTGATCCGTATGATCCTTTCCGGCATATGCAGGTGGGGAAATCCGGGGGCATTGACGTGATCGACCTCGCCAACCGCAATTCATGCTCCTTTATCCAGACCCAGGATCTGGGAAGGCTTCACCCCGACGGCAGCTTCGAGGTTCTCGGAAGATTCGACAACAGTGAGCTCCGGGGTTGCAACCTGATGTTATAGCATCTTTTACACTAACCTTGACCATTCTCCTGTCAGCCCTGAGTCATTTTTTATAGCTTTGCAGGTATCAGTTACCACTATGGCCCTGCAGCATTACCATAATTACCGGCTTACCGGATTCTTTATTAAAAAGATTTTCTCGGAGCTCGCCCGCAGAACATCTTTTACTTTTGCCGTGGCTATATTCTCGGTGGTCGGGTCGTGGTTTGCCACTTTTTATGCCATCCTGCTGGTTAAAAGTCAACAGGACTCCCAACTCATTCCGGATAACATTATCAGCGTGGGCATTACTATCGGAATCATTGCCACCACCTGCACCACATTACTCCATTTTGTGCATTACGGTCTTTTCAGCCGCGCAGGGCTGCCCGGTTTTTTTAGAATTCCCAGAACCATCAACAACGCATTGGTCTCCGGTCTTAGCTGGAAACCGGTTGAACGGCTCAGCAATGAACAGTTTTCAAGATTTGCCCACGCCTACCTGAGGTTCCCGCGCGATAACTTTCTGGTTTCACTGGTTTACTCCTCGACGGTTGGACTGACGCTGATCGGTTATGCGGTTTTTACCGGCCTAAAATTCGAAGGGATCCTGATCCTCACCCTGGCAGTCCTGCTTGCAGTGGGAATCTATACCTACTGGGCCTATCTGATCACTGATTTCTTAAGCGGCACCCTGCGCTCCTCCATACATGAGGAGATCAGAAAACGGAACCTCGAAGTGAAACAGCCCCGCAGTCTTTCCCTCCGGTTCTCCTTCAGCGTATTGGTTATTTTAGCTACCCTGACGGTCATCATCACAGCAATTTTTGTGAAGGAAAATTCCACCGCAAAAGTCCTGCCCTGGGTCTTTGCCGGTTTGTCGGCATTCATGATCGGACTGATCACCTTTATCCACTATCTGGCTATCGATCTGTTCCTGAAAGAGATACATATCGCAACATCCCTGCTGGCTAAAGGCGAATCCGGTCTGCTGCATCCCTCCTACGACTATTCTGAGATTCGCGAATCCACCGAACATTTCAACCAGGTGGCCGCAGAATTCACTGAACTCAGGCATTCTTTCGAACAAAAGCTCCACGATCGGACAGTCGATCTGTCGAATGCCAAGGAGCAGGCGGAAGCGGCAAATCTGGCCAAAAGCAACTTTCTGGCCAATATGTCACACGAAATCCGGACACCGATGAATGGAATTATCGGCATGACGGAAATTCTGATGAAATCAGATCTGACAGGGGAACAGGAAGAATATCTTCAGATCATTGAAAGTTCGGCAAATACCCTTCTGGCAATCATCAATGACATCCTCGACTTCTCCAAAATTGAAGCCAATAAGCTCGATCTGGAGACGATCCCATTCAATTTAACCAAGATCATTGAGGAAGTTTCTGATAACATGGCCATTAAGGCTATCCGTAAAAATCTGAACCTGATTATCGACCTTGATACCAAAATCCCGGAATCACTGATTGGCGACCCGCTCCGGCTGAAACAGGTACTCCTTAACCTGGTAAATAACGCCATCAAGTTTACCAATAAAGGGGAAGTGGTGATCAAATGCACCGTATCTGAAAAAATCGACGATCAGTACAAATTTATTTTCAGGATCAGCGATACCGGCATCGGCATCCACAAGGACCATAAGGAAAAACTATTCAAATCCTTTTCCCAGGTGGATGCCTCCATCACACGAAAATTCGGAGGAACCGGCCTTGGGCTGATCATCTCAAAGCGTCTGGTTGAAATGATGCACGGCACCATCGACCTTGAAAGCGAGGTAGGGAAAGGATCGACGTTCTGGTTCACTGCACAATTCAGGGAGGATAATTCCCCTGCCGGCCAACAAGATACCTATAACAGCGAACTCAAGGGACTGAGGATCCTCGTGATCGATGACAATGAAACCAATCTCCGGATTTTCCGCAAATATCTGGAGTACTGGCAATGCCGGAGTGAAGAACTTTCCGATGCCGAAACCGGCTTGAAATTACTCCGGAATGTTGCCGGAACTGCAAGCGTTTTTGATGCGGTTCTTGTCGATTGTCAGATGCCCGGAATGGACGGGATCACTTTTGCCCGCAAAGTTTTTGAGGATCCTGCTCTCCGGCCCAATAAGCTGATTATGCTCTCCTCCATCGCCGATATTATTACCCCTGAAGATCTGGTAAAAACAGGGTTCAGCGGATTCCTGAACAAACCGGTTAAAATCCAGGATCTGCGAAAAATCATTCAGAAAGCCCTCAGCCGCCCGGCACCGGAAGAAGTCCCGAAAAAACCGGAAAAGATTGTCCTTACCGACGCTGACCCTGAAACAATCAGCGAAACGGTGCAGGCAGCTCACGATGATGGCGCCATTTCCGTTCTGCTGGTAGAGGATAACAAAATCAACCAGCGCATTGCCATGCTGAACCTCCAAAAGCTTGGTTATGCCATTGATGTGGCTGAAAACGGACAGGAGGCAGTCGCCCTGTTCCATCACAAACCCTTTAATCTCATCTTTATGGATGTTCAGATGCCGGTGATGGACGGTTTGGAGGCAACCCGGCAGATCAGGGAATTTGAAAAGGGGATGCCCCGGCGGATTCCGGTATATATTATCGCCATGACAGCCAATGCCATGAAAGGCGACCGTGAAACCTGTCTGGCCGCCGGCATGGACGATTACATTTCCAAACCCTTCAGGGCTGAGGAACTGCGCAAGGTTCTCAGCCGCTGGATCACCAGAGAGTAGGGAAAAAGGCATTCCGGATATGGATGATTTCCGGTAAGCCGCCAGCATATACTACATTGACAATATCAAATCTGACCTCCAGCGGGATCCGGTTATATTTCACATAGGCATTGGCCGCCGAAATCAGGAATTGCCTTTTCTGCCGGTTTATGGCCTGTTCCTGCAATTCCCGCACCGGAGCATTCCGGGTTTTTACTTCAACCACCACAATATCATTCTGGTCGCGGGCAATGATATCAATCTCCTTGTGACTGAAATACCAGTTGCGGTCGAGTATGACAAAACCCTTTGAAACCAGAAGATCAACAGCCAGCTGCTCTCCTGCTTTCCCCAAATCCTTCCTTTCATCCATTTTCTTTACTAATTTTGCGGTTCATAAATTATTCTGATGCCTGATTACAAACGTTTCCTCGTCACTGCCGCCCTGCCTTATGCAAACGGCCCTGTTCATATTGGCCACCTCGCCGGAGTATATGTTCCGGCAGATATATATACGCGATATCTCCGCCAGAATGGAAAAGATGTGTTGTTTATTTGCGGCTCAGATGAGCACGGAGTTCCTATCACACTGAAAGCCAAGAATGAAGGCATCACTCCTCAGGATGTTGTTGACCGCTATCATACCATTAATAAAGATGCGTTTGCACGGTTCGGCATCGGCTTTGATATCTATCACCGCACCTCGGCACCCATCCATCATGAAACCGCGTCGGCATTTTTCAAGAAACTCAATGATGCCGGAGAATTCGTGGAAAAAACATCAGAACAGTTCTTTGATGAAGCCAGTCAGCAATTCCTTGCCGACCGCTATATCACCGGAACCTGCCCCCATTGCGGAAATGATAAGGCGTATGGCGACCAGTGCGAAAAGTGCGGCACCTCGCTCAGTCCGATGGACCTGATCAATCCGAAGTCCATGCTCAGCGGCAATGCTCCCATATTAAAAGAAACCAGGCACTGGTATCTGCCGTTGGACAAGCATGAAGCCTGGCTGAAAAAATGGATTCTGGAAGACCATACCGAATGGCGTTCAAATGTATACGGACAGTGCAAATCCTGGCTCGACCAGGGGCTTCAGCCCCGTGCGGTTTCGAGGGATCTCGACTGGGGTGTTCCGGTGCCGGTTGAAGGTGCCGACGGGAAAGTGCTTTATGTTTGGTTTGATGCTCCCATCGGATATATTTCGGCTACCTGTGAGCTGACCCCGGATTGGGAAAAATACTGGAAATCCGAAGATAGCCGGATGATCCATTTCATCGGGAAGGACAATATCGTATTCCATTGCATCATTTTCCCGGCAATGCTGAAGGCCCACGGGGAGTATATCCTGCCCGACAATGTCCCGGCCAATGAATTCCTGAATCTCGAAAATGATAAAATATCCACCTCCCGCAACTGGGCCGTGTGGCTGCATGAATATCTGGATGAATTCCCGGGCAAACAGGATGTTTTGCGGTATGTTTTAACCGCCAACGCCCCGGAAGCCAAGGATAACGACTTCACCTGGAAGGATTTTCAAACGCGCAACAACAATGAACTGGTGGCAGTTTTCGGAAATTTTGTAAACCGCACCCTTGTTCTCACGCAAAAATATTTTGACGGAAAATGTCCGGAAATCAGTTCTTTAACTGATTATGATACGGCTACGCTTGCCGAGATCTCATCCATTAAAACCAGAGTGGAGCAGAGCCTGGAAGCTTTCCGAATCCGCGAAGCCCTGAATGAAGCCATGAGCCTGGCCCGCCTGGGGAATAAATATCTCGCTGAAACCGAACCCTGGAAACTGTTTCCAACAGATCCTCAGCGAGTAGCAACCATCCTGCATGTAAGTTTGCAGATCACGGCAAATCTCGCCATCCTGATGGATCCATTCCTGCCCTTTACCACAAAACAATTGCGGGGCTACCTGAATACCAATGAGATGCCCTGGTCAGCCATCGGCACAACCGATCTCATTAAATCCGGACATCAGATGGAAAAACCGGGATTGCTGTTTGAGAAGATTGAGGATGCACAGGTGGAATTCCAGGTAAATAAGCTTCTCGAAACCAAGAAGGCCAATGAAGCCAAGGCGTCGGGACTGGCGCCGGCTAAAAATCCGATCTCTTATGATGAATTTACCACCATGGATATCCGGATCGCTACGATACTCGAGGCTGAAAAGGTTCCGAAAACCCAGAAACTCATGAAGCTTAAAGTGGATACAGGAATTGATATCCGCACAGTAGTTTCGGGAATTGCCGAGCACTTTGAACCGCAGGCTCTTATCGGTAAGCAGATCACCCTGCTGGCCAATCTCGAACCCCGCATGATCAAAGGAATTGAATCAAAAGGCATGATTCTTCTCGCAGAAGATAATCAGGGGCGGTTGATATTTGTCACTCCCGAGGTGGCCATTCAGAATGGGGCCGTTGTAAAATAAATCCATAAAAGATTCACGCCAAGACGCAAGGACGCAAAGAAGAAATCTCCTTTGCGTCCTTGCGTCTTGGCGTGAAAATATTTTCTTATGATTATTATCCCTACAGTGCCACCCAGAGCTGCATATCGGGTTCGGCCTTTTTCAGCCGGTCCATGCCGGTAATGGCCTCGGTACGGGATTCAAATGACTGTACGATCACTTTGAACAATCCGGTTCTGGAGGTCAGGATCGTTGCAGGATATCCTTTATCGACCAGCTTCCTGTGCAGCCGGGTCGCATTTTCCTTGATTTTAAAACATCCGGCAATCACCGGATACTTCCCGACAGGAGCCTGAACTGCCACCCCCTGCTTTATCTCCGGTTTCTTTATCTCCGGCTTAATGATCTCCGGCCTTTCCACAACAGTACTCCTCACTTCCTCACTCCTAACTTCCTCACGTCTGGCATTGTCGACAGCCACCACGGCAGGCGCGGCACTGTCGGATATTGGAAACACGATTGTTCTGGAGGTATCCCTCTGCATGGCATCGGGATAATTCAGCCGGAAAAGGGAGGGTTCCGGAGCCATTGAAGCCGTTGAGGAACTCAAGGTTTCAGTGATCCGTGAATTATAGGGCAATAGGGAAAAGGCAATCAATAATGGCATGGCAATCGCGATACGCCTGAGGTTGCGGTTACCGTGCGGCCTGATCATGTCGGTTACGGGAAACTCAACCGTCCGGGCGGATTCTTCCTCACGCGAAATCAGCACATTCTGGATAAATGCATGAGTATCACGCTCTACCTCACGGAGATGAAATGGTGCCAGTCCGTAGGAGTCCAGAAAAAGGTTGGTTCCGGCATCGGCTTGAAAAAGGATTCTGCGGTTTTTGTCCTGAATGAACTGACCCACACCATCGATAAAAACCGGACTGTTATGATCCAGCTTATTCCGGGTTTCGTCAACAAACCGATCAACCTGTTCACGGGCAACTTCATGGGTAATTCCATTTTTTTCAGCCAAGAAGCTTACCAGGGTACCATCGTTCTGAAGCAGTTCGTTATTGAACACAATCTCCTTGGCGGGGGGGGTAAAAGTACCTGTCGCTTTATCAATTACGGCGGCACGGTATTGCGATACAAAACCACCCAGGCCCGGGATGATCACGCAGTCCTCGAGGAATAACAATTTTCGTATCGCTTGTTTGATTTCCATAGTTGTGAACAAAGATACTAACAAATCAATATCTCCCCGACTGCCGGACTACAATTTTCTTCAAATTGATTACTTTCGCTAGCCAGTCGCAACAACCACACAGCCGCATGAAAAAAATCGAAATGGTGGATATCCGGTCGCAATATCTTCGCCTGAAACCGGAAATCGATGCCGGTATTTCAGATGTTCTTGAATCATCAGCTTTTATCAAGGGACCGGCAGTCAAAGCTTTTCGGGAAGAACTCGCGGAATATCTGGGAGTGCCTTATGTGATTCCCTGCGCAAATGGCACCGATGCCCTTCAGATTGCACTGATGGCACTGGATCTGCAGCCCGGCGATGAGGTGATCACCTCCAATTTCACCTTCATCTCAACCGTGGAAGTCCTCGTGCTGCTCCGCCTGAAACCGGTTCTGGTGGATGTTAATCCCCTGACTTACAACATCGATCCCGATAAGATCAGGGAAGCCATAACTTCAAGAACCAGGGCCATTATCCCGGTTCATCTGTTCGGACAGCCGTCGGATTTGGAAGAAATCCTGAAAATATCCATTGAACACGGACTTTACATAATTGAAGATAATGCCCAGTCGCTGGGTTCGCACTTTACTTCTTCCGATGGAAAGACCAGGATGGCCGGAACCATAGGACATATCGGTACCACCTCCTTCTTCCCCACCAAGCCATTGGCCTGTTACGGCGACGGTGGTGCGCTGATTACTTCGGACCCGCATCTGGCTGAAACCATGGAAATGATTATCAACCATGGGGCAAAAATCAAGTATTACCACGATATGATCGGGGTAAATTCCCGTCTGGATACCCTCCAGGCAGCCATTCTCCGCGTTAACCTGCGCAATCTCGATGATTATATCGCCCGCCGCCAGAAAGCTGCTCAGTATTATAATCACCGGCTGGGATCCAATCCTCATGTCCGGATCCCGAAGGTGTTCGAAAAGGGTACCCATATCTATCATCAATATACCCTGCTTCTCGATCCTGCAAAACGCGATTCCATTCGCAACAAGCTGAATGAAAGAGGAATCCCGTCGATGATTTATTATCCGGTTCCCCTGAGCCTGCAAAAAGCATTTGCCTTTGCCGGATATCATGAAGGGGATTTCCCGGTTACTGAAAATCTGTGCAAATCTGTTCTTTCCCTCCCGATTCATACGGAGATGGATGAAGAGCAGCTCGACCTGATCTGTACAAATCTGTTGAATATAATTGACAATGAGTAATATAGAATATTCCGCCCACGAATCTGCCATCATCGATCCGGGGTGTGAGATTGGCAAAGGGACCAAAATCTGGCATTTCACGCATATCATGCCGGGCTGCCGGATCGGCGAAAACTGCAACATCGGACAGAACGTAGTGATATCCGGCGAGGTGGTGCTGGGCAATAATGTGAAGGTTCAGAATAACGTATCGATCTATACCGGAGTCATTTGCGAGGACGATGTATTTCTCGGTCCTTCCATGGTTTTCACCAATGTGATCAATCCCCGCAGCGGGATCAACCGGCGCGGACAATATGCAACAACACTGGTGAAAAAAGGAACATCCATCGGGGCCAATGCCACTATCGTGTGCGGCATCACCCTTGGGGAATATTGTTTTATCGGAGCCGGAGCGGTGGTGACCAAAGATGTACCTGCCTATGCACTGGTAGTCGGAAATCCGGCACGGCAAACCGGCTGGATGAGTGAATTCGGGCACAAACTGCTATTTGACCAAAGCGGTATGGCAACCTGCCCGGAAAGTATGGAAAAGTATACCTTAGTATCGGGTTCAGTAATAAAACTATAGAATGAAAGAATTGATTCTGGTAACCGGCGGAACCGGTTATATTGGCTCTCATACGGCCGTTGAACTGATCAACGAAGGCTATGAAGTGGTGATAGTTGACAATCTCTCAAATTCCACCGTGGATTCACTCGACGGAATTGAAAAAATCACCGGGATACGGCCGGCATTTGAGCAATTCGACCTTTGCGACAAGTCCCTGCTGAATGCATTTTTCGTGAAGTATCCGAAACTGAAGGCTATCATTCACTTTGCCGCTTTCAAGGCGGTTGGTGAGTCGGTCGACCTACCACTGAAGTATTACCGGAACAACCTGGTTTCCCTGATGAACCTGCTGGAATGCATGGAAGAGTATAAGGTGCCCTCCATTGTATTCTCATCCAGCTGCACGGTATACGGACAGCCGACAGAGCTTCCCGTGACGGAAAATGCGCCCATGGTACCTGCTGAATCCCCATATGGAAATACCAAGCAGATTTGTGAAGAAATTCTGCGCGACAGTGTACGTTCCATGCCGGCGCTTCAGGTGATTGCCCTCAGATATTTCAATCCGATCGGGGCCCATCCCACGGCTCTTATCGGTGAACTTCCCAATGGCATCCCGAACAACCTGGTGCCGTTTGTTACCCAAACTGCTGCCGGACTGCGGGATGAACTGAAAATTTTCGGCGACGATTATCCTACTTCCGATGGTTCAGCCGTGCGCGACTATATCAATGTGGCAGATCTGGCAAAAGCACATGTTACGGCCATCCGCCGCCTGATCAATCAGAAAAATGAATCAGCCTTTGAATTCTTCAATCTCGGCACCGGTCGCGGATCTTCCGTTCTGGAGATTGTCAAAACTTTTGAAAAGGTAACCGGAGTGCCGGTTAAATACAAAATCGTGGGCCGTCGTGCCGGTGATATCATCGCCGTCTGGGCCGATACCACCAAGGCAAACGAAGTGCTGGGCTGGAAAGCCGGTACTTCCCTCGAAGACACACTCCTGTCGGCCTGGAATTGGGAGAAAAAACTCCGGGGAATCCAATAATACCTAGGAACAATGAAACAGACTATATTAATTACCGGGGGGGCCGGATTCATCGGATCCCATGTAGTCAGGCTTTTTGTCAACAAATATCCTGATTATCACATCCTCAACCTCGATGCACTTACTTATGCCGGCAATCTCGAGAACCTGACCGATCTCGATAAGTCACCGAATTACACCTTTATCAAGGCTGATATCCGCGATGCCGGGGTAATTGATGAACTGTTCAACAAATATCCTATTACCGGGGTATGCCATCTGGCTGCCGAAAGCCATGTTGACCGATCCATAGCCGAACCCATGGCGTTTATCACAACAAATATTATCGGTACGGTTAACCTGCTCAATGCAGCCCGAAGGATTTGGGGCGGCAATTTTGAGGGAAAAAGGTTTTATCATATCTCAACCGATGAAGTATACGGATCGCTGGGTGAGGAAGGATTTTTTACAGAATCCACTTCCTACGACCCCAGAAGCCCCTATTCGGCATCAAAAGCCAGCTCCGACCATCTCGTGCGTGCCTATTACCATACCTATGGTTTACCGGTAGTGATCACCAACTGTTCAAACAATTACGGTCCAAACCAGTTCCCTGAAAAACTTATTCCACTGGCCATCAACAATATCAAGCACATGAAACCCATCCCGGTATACGGGAAAGGTGAAAATATCCGCGACTGGCTGTATGTGGTCGACCATGCCCGGGCGATCGATTTGGTTTTTCATGAAGGTAAAATCGGGGAAACCTACAATATCGGGGGCTTTAACGAATGGACCAACATTGCCCTGATCCATACGCTGTGTGAGATTATGGACCGGCAGATGAACCGGGAACCGGGCACTTCGGCATCGCTGATCACCTATGTAAAGGACCGTGCAGGTCATGATCTGAGATATGCCATCGATGCCACCAGGATCCAGCGCGAACTGGGCTGGGAACCGAGTCTGCAATTTGCCGAAGGCCTCGAAAAAACCGTCGACTGGTATCTTGCCAACGAAGAATGGATGAACCGGATTACGACTGGAAAATATCAGGAGTATTATGAGGGGCAGTACGTGAAGAGGTAATGTGTTTGGGCAGAGGGCAGAAGGCAGAAGGCAAAAATTAGGAAAAAGAGACAAAAGGTAAGTATTAAGTAAGTCTGCCACGGAGCGTTGTCATCCCGACGCAAGTCGGGACCCCGTGACGCTGCTGTGAGGCTTTTGGGAAATATCGCGTTAAGGAACGGGGTCCCGACTTGCGTCGGGATGACAACGCTCCGTGGGGAGTTTAGTGGGGTGCCCTAATTTAACGGCGTATACGTGATCACCAGCTTCATGCCGCCATTCACGGTGCCATTTTTCAAAATCAACCGGTTAGCGCTCGTACGCTCATCCGTAATCACCAGAAACAAACCGCTGTTGGTGATCCGTTGAGCAGGATCGGGATGGAGAATATTCTGCAGATGCCTGCCCACATTAAACCGGTAGGTCGAAGTATTTGCTTTAAAAGTGCCTCCGTAATACTCTTCACCCAGAAGCAGGTCATCGAGAAACTGGTTTGTTCCGGTATCGCTCACGCTGAATACCCTCAGTGACGAAGGCCGGGTGAAGGTAGCGGTTGTCGGATCATCAGCCAGGGTGATGATCAGTTCTGCCTTGTTGATGGTAACCCCCTCATCCATTTTATCCAGGATTGCCTGGGGAATTTCCACGTTGAGCTTGGCCCGTAAGCCGCCCATGCTCTGCAGGTATACATCCGGATATCCGCCGACGGAATCATTGATCTGATCCAGGAACGGGCTACCGGCATAATTATGGCTGAATTTGTTTATCCAGCTTGAGCTGCTGTTGATGACCACCTCATACGTAAGGGAATCATTGGCATTATTATGGTAATAAAGGAGAAGCCGGGATTTGCCGCCGGTAAAATCGAAATAGGTGATTGCCCCGCCCTGCTCAACAGTTTTGGATTCGAAATACAACCCTTTGAAAAATGTCAGCCAGGTAGCATTGCTAGTCAAATTTGCAGTATCCGACTGTATCAGTTTGTTACCCAGATCATCCGAAAGTCGGATCAGCAAAGAATCCTGCTGAGGGGTCGGGTAATAGGAAAAATCGGCCACAGGCACGGCAGGATCATAAAATCCCGTAACATCGATATTGGAATAGTAGGTGGAATCGAAATAGATATCCTTCGTCAATTCATAAATACGCATGCTTTGCAGGGTGGTGGTATCGCCGTGGTAATCCTGGTATTTAAGCAAGAGCATGGCAGAATCGATCTGTGGGTTTTCGCCGAAATCCACATTATTTGAGGATAAGCGCAATTGCGTCAGAAGATTTGCCGTGGTTTGTCCGAAAATCGGATCATTCATACACCCCAGCAAAGAAGAGGTCCTCTTCTCCGAGGTGATTGAATCCTGCCGGAGTGTACTGGCCACAATAACAGTTGAAGAATCAACGACATAGTGAAACTTATCGCCCGGAGGGGTAAGGTTTAAACCGATTTCATCGCTGTTGGTACAAGCGGTAAACGACAGGCAGATCAGGCTTCCCGATAGCAATACAAAGCCCGCTTTGTTTAAAAAAGTTTTGATCATGTATCTGAATGTAATAAAATCAAACCCCTAGAACATCTTGATAGAAAGTCGAATACGCCTCCACAAAATTTTCAGGATCCTGATATTCCAGGAATGGCTTGCCTGACTGGCGGAGAAACGATTCAACTTCCGGGTTCAGCACCTTGCTGCCGATCATTACCGCATCGGAATGGGTAATGGCCATCTGGCTGATGTGTGCAAAATCCGGCACTGTTAAAACGTCGACATCTGCCGGTTTAATACCCGGCATCAGAATTTTTTGTTTGAACGTCTCATGGAGAGGGGTTACAAACGAATCCTGATATAAAGAATAGACCACTTTGGCGTGGCCGAACAAGGGGTCGTCATGAAATACCTTTTTCAGGTACAGCGGGATCAAAGATGTAAACCAGCCATGGCAATGGACAAGATCCGGAGTCCAGCGCAATTTCCTGACAGTTTCCAGAACACCGCGGGCAAAAAAGATCGCGCGTTCGTCATTGTCGGCAAACTCCACTCCATTATCATCAGTCAAGATTGCCTTACGCTGAAAATAATCTTCATTGTCAATAAAATACACCTGCATCCTGGCAGCCTGAATGGAGGCCACCTTGATGATAAGGGGATGATCTGTTTCGTTTATGATCAGATTCATACCCGAAAGGCGTATGACTTCGTGCAACTGGTTACGGCGCTCATTGACCAAGCCGAAACGTGGCATAAAAGTTCGGATTTCCCGGCCACGCTCCTGTATACCCTGCGGCAGAAAACGGCTTATTGTAGCCATCTCAGACTCAGGCAGATAGGGCGTGATTTCCTGGGATATGTAAAGAACCCTGGGCTTTTTCATCCTGTCGGATTTTTCCTTTCTGAACGCAAAGGTAATAAAAATGAACCACAACTTAACTTGTTAACAATAGTCTGTTGGGTTATGAACATCATTTTTGGCTACTTTCGCAAACCATTTTGATTTGAAATGAAGCTATTTGAAACCATTGAGGCCGTTCGGGCCCATGTCCATTCCCTTTCCATTGAACACCTGACGGTTGGTTTTGTTCCAACCATGGGCGCCTTGCATGAAGGTCATCTTTCGCTTGTCAGCAGGGCTTCACAGGAAAATGACCGGGTTGCCGTGAGCATATTCGTGAATCCCATCCAGTTCAACAATCCGGCCGACCTGGAAAAATATCCACGGAATCTTGAAGCCGATCTGGAATTACTGAGACCGCTGTTAAAAAAAGACGATTTTATTTTTGCCCCAACAGTTGCCGGTATGTATCCGGTACCGGAAAACCGGATTTATGATTTCGGATCACTCGCCGACGTGATGGAAGGCCGTTTCCGTCCGGGTCATTTTAACGGAGTGGGTGTGGTGGTCAACAAGTTGCTCAGAATAGTGGAACCTTCAGTCGCCTATTTTGGCGAAAAAGATTTTCAGCAGCTGGCAATCATCCGCCGGCTGACCATCATTGAGCAGCTTCCGGTAAAAATTATCCCCTGCGGGATCATCAGGGAATCCGACGGTCTGGCCATGAGCTCACGAAACGTCAGGCTCTCCCCTGAACACCGGCAGGTTGCCCCCCTGATCTATCAAACGCTCAGGGAGGCGGCCGGGAAAGTGAATAATGCCACTCCTGAACAACTCAAACGGTTCGTGACCTCCACACTGAATCAAACCGGACTGCTGGAGGTTGAATATGTGGAATTTGCCGCTGAAACCACCCTGGAACCGGTTACCAGCTGGTCAGCTTCCGCAGATATCCGCTGTTTCATTGCCGTTCAGGCCGGCGAGGTAAGACTGATCGATAACCTGAGGATATAAACCAATGCAGCTGCGATTAAATTATCCATCCACCGGTTGGAACAAATATGCTTGCCCGACCGTTAAATCGTATCCGTTATGGAAATTGTTTAACTTTGCAACGGTTTTAAAGGCAAAAAATGTTTATAGAAGTCTGTAAATCAAAGATTCACAAGGCAACCATCACGGAGGCCAACCTGCAGTATGTCGGTAGTATCACTATCGATGAGGACCTCATGGATGCTGCCAATCTCATTGAAAACGAAAAGGTACAGGTGGTTAACCTCAACAATGGTGAACGGCTTGAAACCTATGTGATCAGGGGAGATCGGGGCTCGGGAAATATTTGTCTGAACGGCGCCGCCGCCCGCAAAGCCGAAGTCGGCGATGTGGTCATCATTATTTCCTATGCCTCCATGGACTTCGAAGAAGCCAAAACCTTCAAACCCTCGCTCGTATTCCCCGACACCCTCACCAACCGGTTGGTTAAATAGCAGATTACCCCCGGAGAAGTGTCATCCCCGCGAAGGCGGGGACCCCGTTCCTAACTACGAATGCATATCTGAAACCTATGTCAGCCAAAACCACTTTCTCCTGCACCAACTGCGGCGCCAACTCCTCAAAATGGATAGGCCGCTGCCCCAGTTGCGGTGAATGGAACACCTATGTTGAGGAAGTCATCATCAAATCAACCCGTCCGGGTAAACCAAAAGCCACCGTACAATCCACCCCCAAACGGCTCCCTGAAATCGACAGGGTTGCTTTTCAGCGCATTAAAAGCGGGATCGGTGAATTCGACCGCGTAACCGGCGACGGAATTGTTCCGGGATCACTGGTCCTGATCGGGGGCGAACCCGGAATCGGTAAATCAACCCTGGTATTACAGATGGCCCTGCGCCTGAAGAATAAAAAGATATTATATGTATCCGGCGAAGAGAGTTTGCAGCAGCTTAAACTCCGTGCCGAACGCATCGGCGACGATCACGACGGCTTTTTCCTGTTAAGTGAAACCTCCCTTGAAAGCCTTTTGAGGCAGCTGGATGAATTTCAGCCCGAACTTCTTATAGTTGACTCCATTCAAACACTTGTTACCGAGCGGGTTGAAGGATCTGCAGGCACCATCAGCCAAATACGGGAGTGCGCCACCGACCTGATGAAATTCGCCAAAGAGAGCCAGACACCGGTGATACTCATCGGCCATATCAACAAAGAAGGCAACCTGGCCGGTCCTAAAGTGCTGGAACACATGGTAGATACCGTCCTTCAGTTTGAAGGCGACCTGCACCACCAGTACCGGATACTCCGATCCAGCAAAAACCGGTTCGGATCAACTGACGAGCTCGGGATCTTTGAGATGAATTCCAAGGGTTTGCGAGAGGTGACCAATCCCTCCGAACTGCTTCTGGCCAACCGCGACCTGTCGCTCAGCGGCAATGCGATCTCCGTTTCCATGGAAGGGCAGCGCTCGCTGCTGCTGGAAACTCAGGCGCTGGTAAGTACATCGGTTTATGGCACCCCCCAGCGGTCAACCACCGGTTTTGATCCCCGACGGCTGAATATGCTGCTTGCCGTACTGGAAAAAAGAGCAGGCTTCCGGCTATCGGCTAAAGATGTATTCCTGAATATGGCCGGTGGACTCAGGATCACGGATCCGGCAACCGACCTGGCAGTTATTGCGGCAATCCTTTCTTCAGATAAAAATCTTCCTCTGGATCAGCAATTCTGTTTCACCGGAGAAATAGGACTTTCCGGTGAGGCCCGTCCGGTGAACCGCATTGAAAACCGGCTTGCCGAAGCCAGCCGTCTCGGATTCCAGAAAATCTTCATCCCGGCATTCAATAAAAAGGGGATCGACCTGAAAAGATTCCAGATCGAGATTGTGCCCATCAGGCATTTAGGTGATTTGCTTAAAGAGCTCTTTGTTTAGAACTCGTCGAATTCCGATTTTTTCCTCTTACCCGGCTTCACTTCCTGACCCTGCATGCCGTCGCAATTCAGCGGATCCGACATATACAGCGGCCTCTCAAAAGCCTCCTGCGAAACGCTCAGCGTACTGTCGGCATACACTTTCTTCATGAACATCGCCCAGATCGGCAAAGCCATGTTGGCACCCTGACCATTATCGTGATTCACAAAATGGACCATATTATCCTCAGCACCCGTCCATGCCGCACCGATCAGGTTGGGAACGATCCCCACAAACCATCCGTCAGCATAATTATTGGTGGTTCCGGTTTTACCGGCTATCGGGTTGGTAAACTGATACTTGTTGCGCAAACGACGGGCCGTGCCCTCCGTACTGGTAACGCCCTCCAGCATGTACAGCATTTTATAGGCCGTTTCCTCGCTCATGGCAACCTCTTCGTGAGTTGTGAATGTTGCGAGCATGTTGCCGTTTTTATCCTCTATGCGGGTAACCATGATGGGCTCCACCCAGATGCCCTTATTGGCAAAGGCGGTGAAGGCACCTGCCACCTCGTACACTGGAAGTTCCACAGCTCCCACGCAGATCGGGATCACCGGTTCAATATGTGATTTAATCCCCACCTTGCGGGCAACCTCAATAACTGCCTCAGGATTATACTGCTTCATTACCCAGGCAGATATCTGGTTGAGGGATTTTGAAACACCGGTCCTCAAAGTAACCATCTGTCCGTCAAGCTCTTTTGTATCAGAAAATTGAGGCTCATAGGAATTGCCTTCCACCCCATTGAAATTTCCGACAAAACTCACCGGAACGTTCGGAACCTGAAAACACGGTGAGATTCCGTTTTCCATGGCAACGGTATACACAAACGGTTTAAACACCGAACCCACCTGGCGTTTCCCCTGCATGATCTGGTCATACTGAAAATATCGGTAATCGGCACCGCCAACGTACGCTTTCACATAACCGGTTTGCGGAGTGATTGCCATAAAAGCCGACCGTAGGTAGCGCTTATAATATTTAATGGAATCCATCGGGGTCATCACCGTATCGATCTCCCCTTTCCAGCTGAATACCGACATGGGTGTCGGGGTATTGAACTGTCTTTTTATCTCAGCATCGGAAAGTTTCTGCTCTTTTTTAAGAACCCGGTACCGTTCGCTCCAGCCCATGGCTGAATTCATGGAAGTGGCAATGTTTTCGTCGGTTGCGGTATTTGAAAATGGTGTACGACGCAACCTCTTCAATTCGCGGTCGAAAGTGGGCTGCAAATCTTTTTTCAGATGGTCCAGCACGGCTTCTTCGGCATATCGCTGCATTCGTGAATCGATAGTGGTATAAATCCGGAGCCCGTCTCTATATAAATTATATGGGGTACCATCAGCCTTCAGGTGCTTGTAGCAGAACCCCCTGAGCGGATCTGCATCCCAGGCAGCGGCGCCTGCAAAACTGGCCGGTCGTTTTTCAGTGAGCACTCCGCGGAGATACTCCCGGAAATAGGTAGCCAGACCCATTTTATGATCCACCCGGTGATAATCCAGTCCCAGATCCATTGATTTAGCCCTTCCAACGGTTGCCGCATCGGCAAATCCACGGTCCTTCATTTTGTCGAGCACGGTATTTCTCCTGGGCAACGTGTTTTTCAGTCCGAATCGCAGTGGGTTGTATAGCGAAGGGTTCTTGGCCATACCGGCAAGCATTGCGGCCTCATGAATCTCCAGCTGACTGGCATCCTTATTGAAATATACCTTTGAGGCAGTCTGAATTCCCTCGGCATTATTGACAAAACTGAGCTTATTCAGGTAGAGGGCGATAATTTCTTCCTTGGTGAATGTTTTCTCCAACTTCACAGCGATCACCCACTCGCGGAATTTTCGAACGGCAAAACTGAACGGGTTACTATAATCCTCCCGCGGAAACAGGTTCTTAGCCAGCTGCTGGGTGATCGTACTTCCTCCTCCGGTATCCTGCCTTAAGATCAAGCTTTTAACCATAACACGCAGCAATCCTTTGAAGTCGATTCCGGAATGCCTGTAATACCGCTGATCCTCAATAGCTACTATTGCATCCACCATATAAGGACTGATCCGCTCGAAAGGAATGATCGCCCGGTTCTCCTGCTGGGAGAAAAAGGTACCCAGTGAAACTCCATCTTCAGAAATCACCTGAGTGGCTTCATACATAGGCCTGTTTTCCAATTCATCAAAGGAGGGCATTAAACCCAGCCACCCTTTGGAAATCATCGTGAAAAACAGGAAAACAAAAACAACGCCCCCTGCGAAAATCCACCAGAATATTTTGAGATATCTTCTTGATTGATCATTCTTTTCCATAACCAGATAAAAAATTTCCGTGCAAAGTTAATATTATCGGCACAACGTTGTTCATTCGCCCGGCCCCCTCTGCAAGCGGTTGAGGAGAATGCCAAAACAGATTTTTTTTTACACCGGGTTTCCCATTTTAGAAAAGTAAACGCACTTAACATCAGAAAATTATTTAATCTTTGTGCGATTTTTCAAAAAGGAACCAATCCAAAATGGCTGAGAATCTTGTAATTGTAGAGTCACCTGCGAAGGCTAAAACTATTGAGAAGTTTCTGGGAAAGGACTATCTGGTGAAATCCAGCTTTGGTCATATCAGAGATTTAGCTAAAAAAGAGTTCGGAATAAATATTAAAAAGAACTACGAACCGCACTATATTGTATCTCCGGATAAAAAGAAGATAGTTGCGGAACTGAAGAAGCTTGCACTGGAATCGAAAACAATCTGGCTGGCTTCCGACGAGGACCGCGAAGGGGAAGCCATTTCATGGCACCTGGCCGAAGTGCTGGGTATTCCTGCAGATAAAGCACAACGGATTGTATTTCATGAGATTACCAAAGAAGCTATACTGAAGGCCATTCAGAATCCACGGCCAATTGACCAGAACCTGGTGAATGCCCAGCAGGCCCGCCGGGTACTCGATCGCCTGGTTGGATTCGAGCTGAGTCCGGTATTATGGAAAAAGGTAAAACCATCCTTATCGGCCGGCCGTGTGCAGAGTGTGGCAGTCAGGCTACTGGTTGAACGGGAACGCGAAGTGCTCAATTATAACTCGGTGCCGGCGTATCGTGTGGTTGCTGTATTTGAAGTGACCGGTCCGGATGGAAAAACTTCCGAACTGAAGGCGGAACTCGACCGGAAATTCTCCACACGCGAAGAAACTTCAGCCTTCCTGGAAAGCTGCAAATCAGCTGATTTCGTGGTTGATGGGGTTGAGAAAAAGCCGCTTAAAAAATCTCCCGCCCCGCCGTTTACCACTTCCACGCTGCAGCAGGAAGCCAGCCGCAAATTCGGTTTCTCCGTTTCGCAAACCATGTCGATCGCCCAGAAGCTTTACGAGGCGGGTAAGATCACCTACATGAGAACCGACTCGGTCAACCTCTCCGATCTGGCCATCAATACCACGAAAAAGGCCATCCTCGACGAGTATGGTGAAAAATACCTGAAAACCAGGCAATACAAAACAAAATCCAAAGGTGCTCAGGAAGCTCACGAAGCCATCCGGCCCACCTACATGGAACACTCCACCATTGCCGGCGCCGTTAATGAAAAGAAATTATATGAACTGATCTGGAAGCGGACCATAGCTTCACAGATGAGTGAGGCACTGCTCGAGAAAACTACGGTTAACATCCGCATATCCAGCCGGAAAGAACTGCTGGTTGCCACCGGTGAGGTGCTGCTCTTCGACGGATTTATCCGGGTATACCGTGAAAGCTCAGATGAGGAAAACGGCGAAAACGGATCTGAACTGATCCCGCCTTTGGTACAGGGACAAAAACTTGCATTGGACAACATCGAAGCCATGCAGCGTTTTCCGCATGCACCGGCAAGATATACCGAAGCCAGTCTGGTGAAAAAACTTGAAGAACTGGGTATCGGCCGCCCATCCACCTTTGCTCCAACGATTTCCACCATCCAGACCCGTGAATATGTAGTTAAGGAGGACCGTCAGGGAACCATCAGGGTGCTCGACGGGCTGAAACTGAAAAACGGAAAGATCACCGGATTCACCAAAGAGGAGAAAACCGGTTTTGAGAAATCAAAACTCTTTCCCACAGATATCGGGATGGTTGTAAATGACTTCCTCACCGAACATTTCGGCAATATTGTTGACTATAATTTCACGGCCAGCGTGGAAGCTGAGTTCGACAGCATTGCTGACGGCAAAATGGTTTGGTATGAGATGATTCATCGTTTTTACAAACCGTTCCACGAGCAGGTTGATCTGACTGAAAAAAATTCATCACGCAGTTCCGGGGAGAGGCCTCTTGGAAATCATCCCGAAACCGGTGAGCCGGTAATTGTGAAAATCGGCCGGTATGGCCCGATGGCTCAGATCGGCATAGCCAATGAAGATACCAAACCCAGATTTGCCCGCCTTGCCAAAGGACAGCTGATTGAATCCATCACACTGGAAGAAGCCCTCAAACTCTTTGCCCTGCCGCGTTCACTGGGCGAATTCGAGGAATCGCCCATCAGCGTTGGTGTGGGTCGTTTTGGTCCGTACATCCGGCATAAAAGTGCATTCTATTCCCTGAAAAAGGGTGTGGATGATCCCATGACAGTGGATCAGGACCGGGCCATTGAAATAATCAGGGAAAAAAGGACCACCGACCTCATGCGGGTGATCACTGAATTTGCTGAGGAGCCCGACTTGAAAGTATTGAACGGGCGTTTCGGACCGTACATTTCTTATCAGAAGAAGAACTTCAAGATTCCGAAAACCCAGGATCCGTCGAAGTTGAGTCTGGAGGACTGTAAAGCCCTGATAGCAAAAAGTTCAACAGATAAAAAATAATCGGAGATGTCATCCTTACAGGAAATCCTGCTCTATTTTGATCCCGTGGGCCCACTGGCCATTCATACCGATGAACGCATACTCAATCCGGTAATCGATTCAATCGGCATTCATCGTACCCAGGGTAATCCTCCTGATATTGATAACGCAAAAATTGTACTGGCCGGAATCGGAAATCCCGCATTGGCAGATGAGATCCGTACCTGGCTGTATGGATTGACCGCCATACAGAGTGCCGGTGATGTGGTGGATTTAGGCAATTTC
Source organism: uncultured Bacteroidota bacterium (assembly GCA_942493265.1). GTDB lineage: Bacteria > Bacteroidota > Bacteroidia > Bacteroidales > UBA12481 > UBA12481. Next base: position 1,778,089 of record OW818688.1, on the reverse strand, counting down.
CGCGAGGGCAAGACTCCCGCGGATACCCGTTTTGGCCTGATTGATGTGATCACCGAGCTGGGAAAAGGTCACAAAGTGATTATTCTGATCGGCCGGGATACGCATGATGTTTTAAATTTCGGATTGGCATACAATCAACTGGAATCCCCGTATAATCTGGCTGTTATCGATTCAGTTATCGATATAATGCCCGAAAGTCAGGCATCCCGCAGTCATTACCTGAATGAACTGATATCCATCAAAGAAGGCGGCCTGTATGATTTTGTTCACCTGGGATATCAAACCTACCTGAATGATCCTGAAGGACTTGACCGGCTGGGCGAACTCTATTTTGAATCCCACCGGCTGGGAGCTTTACGTGAGGACATGCGGGAATCTGAACCGGTATTCAGGAATTCCGACCTGGTCGTTTTTTCCATGAATGCCATCAGGCAGACAGAATCCCCGGGAGTCACATTTCCTTCAGCCAATGGCTTCACCGGCGAAGAATCTTGTCAATTGGCCCGATTTGCCGGCTTGAGCGACAAACTCAGTTTATTTGCATTGGCGGGATTTCAGCCTTCGCGAGATCGCGGAGAACAAACATCCGCTTTAGCAGCCCAGATGATCTGGCATTTCCTCCAGGGGGTAAATCAGCGTAAAATGGACTATCCGTACAGTGATATAAGGCTGTATCAGAAGTATTTGATAAACTTACCAAAAACAGGGTTCAACTTAATTTTCTATAAAAGTCCGTCAACCGGAAGATGGTGGGTAGAGGTGCCTTTTCCTGAGACAAAATATCCACGATCTCTGTATGTAGCCTGCTCTCCAAGGGATTACCAGGTAGCCAGCGACGGAGAAGTACCCGACAGATGGTGGAATCATTACAGAAGGCTATCATGAACGATTTTGTATACTTAAAGCAAACCCGTTACGTTATTGGATTTGGTGTGTATTTATTTTTTTCCTTTATCTTTACTGTCTTAAAATAGAGCATGAAAACATTCCGGATGAGAATTATCATATTACTCCTGGCTGCTACAGCATGGGTGAATGCTTTTGCACAGCAGGATCCCCAGTTCAGTCATAATATGTTTAATCATCTGGCTGTTAACCCCGCATATGCAGGCAGCCAGGGGATGTTGAGCCTTGGAATGCTCAACCGGCAGCAGTGGATGGGGTTCGAAGGAAATCCAAAAACCACCCTTTTTAGTGTTCATACTCCTGTTAAACCTTTCGGAATTCCCAGTGGTGTCGGGCTTAATTTTACAGATGACCGTCTCGGTTTTGAGAAAAATATGTCAATTGTGCTCGATTATGCCTACCGGATGGAGCTTGGAAAAGGCAAACTTGGCATCGGAATAAACATAGGCATGCTCAGCAGGGCTTTAAACGGAAAATGGGTGATCCCCGACAGCGACAACCATATTCCTGCCAGCCAGGATCCAGCCATTCCCGACGAACAAGTTACCTCGATGTCCTTTGATATGGGCCTCGGGGTTTTTTATAATACTGACAACATCTATGCCGGGCTGTCAACCGCGCATCTTCTGGAACCCACTGTGGACTTTGGTTCCGGAGCACTGATGCATATGCAGAGGCACTATTATGCCACTGCCGGTTACCTGTTTAAATTGTCGAATCCGATATTCGAATTGCAGCCGTCATTATTCGGAAAATCAGACGGAGCCTCCTTTCAGATGGATGTTAATATGTTGGTGCTATACAATAAAAGATTTTGGGGTGGCGTTTCTTACAGGTTCGGAGACGCGGTTGTCCTTATGGCCGGCACTGAGCTTCCAAATGGCCTGCGGGTGGGAATTTCTTACGATTTCACCACCTCTGCCATCGGTGCCTACAGCAATGGAACTGTTGAATTTATGCTGGGTTACAACCTTGAAGTTGGAACCGACAAGTTCTCCCAGCGGTACAAAAGTGTGAGATTTTTATAACTGACTCTGTTATATAACATTATGAAGAAGCTAGTTTTCCTTGGTTTAATCACCGCCCTGATCCTGTCTGGATGTAATAGTTCCAGTACCGGTAATGGCGAGTTGATTGGTGTACAAAAGAGGGAAAAATGGTTCGAACCCGATCCATACGGCATGGTAAAAGTACCGATGGGTTCCTTTGTGGTTGGGCCAAACGACGAAGATCCAACTTTTGCCATGAATTCCCAGTCGAAAACCATTTCCGTGGATGCCTTCTGGATGGATGAAACTGAAATCACCAATAACGAATATCGCCAGTTTGTTCATTGGGTAATCGACTCCCTGACCCGTAAAACCCTCGGGGAACAGTATCCGGATGAATATCTGATTTCAGAAGATAAAAACAGCAATCCGATCGACCCCCCGTTCATCAACTGGGAAACAAAGATCGATACGCGTGACGCAGATGTACTGACTGCTCTTGAGCAGATGTATATCCCTGAAAATGAGCGCTTTTTCCGTCGGAAAGAACTCGATACCCGTAAACTGGTTTATTCATACCAGGATATCAACTATCAGGAAGCTGCCAAAGAGAAACGCAATTACAAGCGTTCCATTCAGAATTCAGATAAATCGACCACCTTTTATCAGGACAGCGAGCTGGCCTCCGACCGGTCGAAATTCATTAAAACTTACGCAATCAATATCTATCCCGATACTTTGAGCTGGATATCCGATTTTACCTACAGTTATAATGACCCGATGGCTAAAATGTATTTCTGGCATCCGGGATTTGATGATTATCCGGTGGTTGGCGTTACCTGGGAACAGGCAACCGCTTTCTGCGTATGGAGAACTCAGCTGTACAACAATTACCTCGTTACCACAAAAGGCGGTGCATTTGTCCAGAACTACCGGTTACCAACCGAATACGAATGGGAATATGCAGCACGCGGCGGACGGAACCTGTCGATGTATCCATGGGGAAATCCCTATACCCGTAATGAAAAAGGATGCTTTCTGGCAAACTTCAAACCTCTTCGCGGGAATTATGTTGACGACGGATTCCTGAAACCTTCGCCGGTCGGATCCTTTGAACCAAACGATTATAACCTGTACGATATGTCGGGTAACGTTTCGGAATGGACCATTTCGGCATTCGATGAAGCTGCATACAGTTTTACACATGATATGAACCCGAATTACGAGTACAGCGCATTGCCAAACGAATCTCCGGTAATGAAAAGGAAAGTGGTCAGAGGTGGTTCATGGAAAGATATAGCCTTCTACCTGCAAAACGGATCCCGCTCGTATGAGTATCAGGATTCGGCCAGGTCTTATATCGGATTCCGCAGCATTCGGTCAACAATGGGTATTGAAAAATAATAAATTCACGTAGAGTCGCATACATGCGTCTTCGTATAGTTGCATGACGCAATTGTGTGTTTCTACAAAAACCTTACTATAATGAAGATCAGAGAATTTGTTCAGCAAAGGTGGTGGAAAAGCTTTATGGGTTACCTCTACAGCTGGGGTGCCAGTATTGTAATGATCGGTGCCCTGATGAAACTGGAACATTTTCCGCTTTCAAGTTATTTTCTAATTGTCGGGCTTGGCACCGAAGCAACTATTTTCTTCTTTGCAGCCTTTGAACCGCTGCCTGAAGAGTGGGCCTGGGACCGTGTTTATCCGGAACTTTCTGAAAAGAAAGCCAAGTTAGAGAAAAAGGTCTTCCACCCAACCGGCGCTAGTCCGACGCAGGTGTTTGATGAAATGCTCACCAAAGCTGAAATTTCACCTGAACTTCTAACTAAGCTCGGAACCGGTATGCAGAAACTGGCTGAATCCTCCAATAAAATGTCGGAAATCAGTCACGTACACATCGAAGCTCAGCAGTTTTCACAGAGCATGAAAAAAGCTTCCGATAACCTCAACTCCTTTGGTGATGCATACAGGCACTCAACCGAGGAACTGAATAAATCGGCTATTGGCATGTCGCAATCATATGCCAAAACTGCAGAACTCATCACCAAACTGAGCTCTACCGGTCACGGCTATACCGACCAGCTTGAGAAAATGAATAAAAATCTGGGCGCACTCAATTCAGTATATGAATTGCAGCTCAGAGGCGAAGATGCATACCTGAAAAATGCCAAGGCCGCTCATGAAGGCCTGGATGCAATGATCAACAGTCTCCACTCATCCGTGCAGACCACCAAACAGTATCATGACGAAGTTGAAAAACTCGGAAGGAAACTTTCGGCGCTGAACAAGGTGTATGGTAGCATGCTTACTGCCTTGAATGTTAAAGAGAACGTTTAATTACCCGAATAGCTGATACCTATATTATGTCACAACCCAGGCTGACCCCCAGGCAACGAATGATCAACATGATGTATTTGGTGCTGACGGCTTTGCTGGCATTGAATGTTTCCAGAGAAACCCTGGATGTTATTGCAAAAGTGAACAAAAGCCTTTCCCAGTCTGTTGAAAGCTTTGCATCCAAAAACAATCTGACTTACGCCGCATTTGATAATGCGTACCAGCTGAACAAGGTGAAAGTAGGTCCGTTCAAAATTAAGGCAGATTCCGTAAAAATGCAGTCGCAGAAAATGATCGACAAGATCATTGAATACAAATGGGCCATTGTACGTGAAGCCGACGGTCCTGCTGCAAATCTCGACAGTATCCTGAATCAGGACCAGTTGAATATTCCTGCACAGATCATGCTCGTTGACCAGATAGAAGTAAATGGAAGCCGGGTGACCAGGGCTAAAGACCTGAGAAATTCGCTCGAGGAATACCGTAAATTCATGATGACAGAAGTGGCTGAAGCTGACAGCGCCCTGCTGAGTTCCATCCAGAAGAGTCTGACCATTACGGATCCGCCCGCTTCCGCCACCGATGCCGGAAGAACCTGGGAGCAGGACAACTTCGAATATCTGCCACTGATCGGGGTGGTTACCCTGATGACCAAAATGCAGTCGGATGTGCGCAACGCTGAAACCGATGTGCTCAACTACCTGTATAAAAATATCGATGCACAATCATTCAAATTTAATATGCTTCAGGCCGTTGTGATCCCTCAAACCTCCAAAACCGTGGTTTTAGGCAATCCTTATGAAGCCAATGTTATTCTCGCCGCATTTGATACCACCATTAATCCCCGGATAACCGTTGGAGGTTCCCCGATCGCATACCGCGAAGGACACGGCGTTTATACCGTTAATACCAGCAAAACCGGTATCTTCAAATGGGGCGGCATCATTAATTATACAGCACCTGACGGCAGTAATAAAACCTACAGCTTTGAAGATGATTATGAGGTGGTTCCACCAACCCTTATATCTGAACCGACCAAAATGAACGCCTTTTATAAAGGCGTTGTCAATCCCCTTACTATTAGTGCTGTCGGCGTTTCGGCCAAAGACATTAAAGTGGATATGACCAATGCCGATATCCGGCAGGTCGCAGATTTTCAGTACGAAGTATTACCCAGAAAAGCAGAAGGAACTGCAGTATTGACTGTTACTGCCGTGATCAATGGCAGGACCCAGAACTATCCGACTAAAACCTTCCGTCTTTTTAAAGTGCCCGATCCAACGGCAAAAATTGCCGGCAAGAGCAGCGGGAAAATTGAGAAAAACGTTTTACAGGCCCAGACCGGGGTAGTAGCTGAACTCGAAAACTTCCTTTTCGATATGAAGTTCGAAGTAAAAGGATTCAAGGTTACCGTTGCTTCCAGCGGCAACTTTGTACAGGATGAACCCTCCAATGGCGCTCTCTTCACCGAAAAGCAGAAAAACCTGATCAAGGGTAGAAAGCGCGACGACCTGGTTATTATAAAAGATATTACAGCACAAGGACCAGACGGAATCTTACGTCTGCTTAATTCCATCACCTTTACGATTCAATAGAAAACGCGAAAATGAATAAAGCACGCATTTTAACCATAGCTCTGCTCATCCTGGCCATCTCGCTTCCCTTATCGGCTCAGGTAGCAGATACAGCCAAAACCACTGATCCGTCAACCTGGTCAGGGTTGGATCTTATTTACAAAAAGGAACATATCTTTAATAAGAAGCCGATTGAATACCCGCATGTAAGGGAAGCTGACATCATGTGGTCGAAAGTGGTATGGCGCATTATTGACCTTCGTGAGAAAATGAACCAGCCGCTCTATTTTCCGACCAAATCAATCGGCGACCGCACCAATCTGATTGATTTGCTGCTCCTATCCATCAAAGAAGGTGGTTTGCAGGCATATTCAGCCCCGATTGATGATCCGAATGAATTCAAGGAACCGATCTCCTATGAGCAGGTAATGGCCAATTTCGACGTTAAGGACCGTGTTGAAGGTGTTCTGAACGTAGTGACCGGATTAACCGATTCAGTAGCAATCAAAGGTGAAATGCGCACGGATGAGGTTCTGCAGATCATGGTAAAAGAAATGTGGTTCTTCGATCGCAAGCGTTCGGTTCTGGATGTGAGAATTATTGGGATATGCCCGCTGCGTGTTTACTTTGAACCTGAAGATACCGAGAAGGAAAATATCCAGAAGAAGAAACTGTTCTGGGTAAAATATCCGGAAGCAAGGCCTTTCCTGGCACAGAAAGAGGTATTCAATGCATTCAATGACTCTGAAATGAGGAGCTTTGATGAGATCTTTTACAAGCGTTTCTTCAGGGGATTCATCGTTCAGGAAAGCAATGTATATGACAACAGGATCGTTGCCGACTATGCTCTGGGTGTTCAATCACTTCAGGAGTCTGAAAGAATTGAGAACCTGATATTCCAGTTCGAGCACGACTTGTGGGAATACTAGGGATTAAACAAAATTCCCGCCGCCCCTGAGTTTCACTTCATCCAGCATCATACGGATCTGCTGTTCGTCCTGCTTACGGCAAATCATGAGTACATCATCGGTATCCACGATAATGTAATCATCCAGGCCCTGGACAACGGTAAGCTTGCCCTTTGGAGCATGAATAACATTGCGGCTGGCCTCAAAGGTGATAGCCTGACCGTTTCCGATGGCATTTTCCGAATTGTCATGCGGGAGGTGTTCATACAGGCTACCCCAGGTACCCAGATCGGACCAGCCGAAATCTGCGCATAAAACATACACATTGGAGGCCTTTTCCATTAATCCGTAATCGATGGATATCTTATTGCAGGCCGAATAAACCTGTTGGATGAAAGGACTCTCCTCCGGAGTGCCGTATACATTGATTCCATCGCTGAACAGCCCCTGGATTTCAGGGAGATGTTGCTCAAAAGCGCGGGTTATGGAGCTGAGTGTCCAGATAAACATTCCCGAATTCCAGAAAAAATCACCGCTCTCCACAAAAATCCTGGCGAGTTCAAGATTTGGCTTTTCGGTAAAGGTTTTTACCGCTCTCAGACTGGTATTTGCATAATTTTCCTCATGTCCGTTCACCTGAATATACCCGTACCCGGTTTCTGGCCTGCTGGGCATGATCCCGAGGGTTAACAGTACATCGCGGCTTTTTACAAAATCGAGCCCTTCCTCAACTACCCGGATGAACTCAACCTCATCGGCGATCAGGTGATCCGACGGGGCAACGATGATATTTGCATCGGGATTGATCATGGCAATCCGCTGGTTTGCATACGCGATGCAAGGGGCAGTATTCCTGCGCATCGGCTCCAGCAGTACCTGACTGGCCTTGATGTCGGGCAGTTGCTCGAGGATCAGGGAGCCATATTCTTCATTACTGACAATGAGGATATTTTCGATCGGACAAATCTTTTTGTAGCGGTTAATAGTTTGCTGCAGAAGGGTTTGACCGGATCCAAGAATATCAAGGAACTGCTTCGGCTTACTGGTACGACTATATGGCCAGAACCGGCTCCCGATTCCTCCTGCCATGATAATGCAAAAATTATTGTTGTCCATGATCCTAAGATACTACAGTTTCCTTGACTTCTGCCATCGGATGAACAGAATAAATCCTTGATGAAACAGTATCACGGCATTGATATCTTTTCCTGAGCTTCCGGCCTTTGATAAATATTTTACCGCTTCGCAGGGTGAATCTGGCGCCTTCCGGCAGATCGGCCACGCGCAGAACATTACTGTTCTCCTCCAATTTCCCGTACAGGCGGTTCAGCTGGTCGGAGGTACCCGACCCGATCAGTTTCCGTTTAAAATAGCACTGAACAATAGCTGCCGACATCTCCTTTTCGAGCAGTTGAGCTTTTAATACCTCCAACAGCATTTCCCGGAATTCATTTCTCCATTCGGGACCATGCGGCCTCGCCCTGCGGCCATGCTTTTTCCAATTGCGGTAATGCGCCACCTCATGCGACAGGGTAATCAGAAATTCAACGGGATGCAGATCGTGGTTGATGGTTATATATGCCGGGCGACCGGCACGGGGCACCCTGAAATCACCATGTTTGCTTCGGCGTGTTTTGGCCAGTAAAATGGGAACAGGCGATTCAATCATCCACTTGTTGACCAGTTCCTCTGACCCTGCCATCAAGCGGGTTTTCCAAAAATCTACCGGTATTGGCATGCCCTTTATTTTGATCTGCTGATGATTAGCTTAAGAATGGTTGGTAAAGCTGCGGCAATATTACGTAATTTATTACTATCTTGGATTAAAATTAGGTCCCAATGGGAGTTCTGATCAGCATCGGCAAATATATCGTATTCATTCGGCGCATATTTTCAAAACCCGAAAAACACGGCATTTATTTCCGTCAGGTTTTCCATGAGATCGATAAACTCGGTGTATCCTCATTGGGCATTGTGGTCATCATCTCCTTCTTCATCGGGATGGTCGTTATTATACATATGACCGGTAACCTGGCCAATCCCCTCATACCCACCTATTACAATTCATTTACCACCCGTGATGTGCTGGTACTGGAATTCTCATCCACTGTTCTCTGTCTGATCCTGGCCGGCAAGGTAGGCTCCAATATATCCTCTGAAATCGGACTCATGCGGGTTACCGAGCAGATCGACGCACTGGAAACCATGGGAATCAATTCAGCAGCTTACCTGGTTCAGCCAAAAATCATCGGGATGATGATTACCACTCCGGCTCTTGTCATCCTGAGTATTTTTATCGGCCTCATTGGCGGATGGTTCATTTCAGTAACCTCCCATCTGATGACCAGTGCTGATTACATTCATGGAATCCGGTTTGAATATGATTCCTACAAGGTTTTATATACCCTGATAAAATCGGTGGTATTCGCCTTTCTGCTCACCTCGATTCCCGCCTATTTCGGGTATTATACCAAGGGCGGTGCACTGGAAGTCGGCCGTTCGAGCACCCTGGCCGTCATGTACAGCATGATTATGATCCTGGTTGCCAACTACCTGATCACTCAAATTATGCTGGGATGATCCGGGTTGACAACATATCTAAATCATTCGAAGGCAGCGAAGCCCTTCTGAACGTTTCATCCATCTTTAATGCAGCGGAAACCAACTTGATCATCGGCCGGAGCGGATCGGGAAAAACAGTACTCATGAAATGCCTGATCGGCCTGTTTGAACCCGAAAGCGGCGAGATCTGGTACGGTGAGGACCGTTTTACCGGGATGGATTCTGATCAGCGAAAAAAATTCCGACAGCAGATGGGCGTGGTTTTTCAGGGCGGGGCTCTGTTTGATTCACTGACCGTTGAGCAAAATCTCAGATTATCGATGGATTTTTTTACAGATTGGTCACGCGATGAAAAGCGCGACCGGGTGAATTTCTGTTTGCAAAGGGTCCAGATGGTTGATTCAAACAAGATGTTCCCGGCTCAGCTCAGCGGAGGGATGAAAAAGAGAATTGCCATTGCCAGAGCTATTGTACTGAACCCCAAATATCTATTTTGTGATGAGCCCAATTCCGGACTGGATCCGCAAACGGCTATCGTGATCGATAACCTCATCCGGGAAATCACACGTGAATTTAAAATTACCACCATTATCAATACACATGATATGAATTCGGTGATGGAAATCGGTGATAATATTCTATTCTTGTCGGAGGGACAGAAATGCTGGGAAGGAACCCGGGATGAAATCCTGACGACGGATAACAAAGTGCTCAATGATTTCGTTTTTGCCTCTGAACTGATGAAAAAATTCAAATGACCAAAAAGCTGATTGTACCGTTACTACTGATTTTTGTGGCGTTTACTTCCTGCAATAGCGAAAAGGCCAAATCCAAAGCCGGGATTTTGTCTGAAAAAACTATGGCAGAACTCCTGGTGGATACGCATCTTACTGATGCCATTTTATATCTGGATACGGCCCGCGCCGATGACAAACGGGATAAAGCGTTGTATTATTATCCCTCGGTACTTGAAAAACACGGGGTCACCCAGGCTCAGATGGATTCTTCAGTTGCCTGGTACATGCGAAATCCTGAGGCCTATGCCCGTATCTATGAACAGGTTATCAAAGATCTGGAAAAGCGGAAGGCTGCTGAACCCGCCAAACCCATAACCGAGTAACTTTCCGGAATGCGCAAATTTTCAGCCCACAGGATCTACCCGGTCGGCAGTCCGCCCCTGAACTTTGGCATTATTGAAACCGACGACGACGGAACCATTCTGAATATCAGGAGTATCGGCGGTTATCCGGTTGAGGAAGCCGGATTGGAATTCTATTCAGGGATCATCATTCCGGGGATGGTGAATGCACATGCTCACCTCGAACTTTCGCACCTTGCCGGGATGATCCCGCAGCAAACCGGAATTTCAGGATTCGTTTCCGAAGTCAGCAAGATCCGCATTTCAGATATTGAGACGATTAAACAGGCAGCCATACAGGCTGATGCAGCCATGTACCGTGAAGGGATTTCAGGTGCCGGGGATATCAGTAATAACGGGATTACCATACCGGTGAAGGAGAACAGCGCGATCCGTTACCACACCTTTATTGAACAGTTCGGATTGGATAAAGAGATAGCGACGGAACGATTTGAGCAGGCGCTTCAACTGGTAAAATCTTTCAGTGATGCCGGTCTGGCCAGCTCTCTTTCGCCCCATGCACCTTATTCAGTCGGAATAGACCTCTGGGAGCTGCTATCCCGCGATCCTTCGCTCACCGGAAGGGTTAGCATTCACCATGATGAGAGTTTCGCAGAGAGGGAATTGCTCGAACACCGGTCGGGAATACTGGCCGATTCTTTCCGGAAATCCGGATTCGATCTTACCCGCATTCCAGATGAAGCATCTGACCTGTTTAAACTGCTTGATAAATATCTTCCCCACAGCGAGTGGCTGCTGGTTCACAATACCATTACCAATCCGCTTCCACCGGCCAATAAGGTAAAAAAGGGTATGCACTGGGTTTTATGCCCCCGGTCGAACCGATATATCGAAAATTCCCTGCCGGATATCAGTGCATTTGCAACGAGCGGATTAAACGTTTGCCTCGGAACCGACAGTCTGGCTTCCAATCTCAGCCTGTCCATCCTGGAAGAAATGAAAACCATTTTGCAGATGGTTCCGCAAATAGATTTTGAAACGGTTTTGCGGTGGGCGACCCTGAATGGGGCTGCAGCTTTGGGCATGGAGGAAAATCTGGGCACCCTTGAAACCGGGAAAAAACCCGGACTGGTCAATATTCCTCAATTTGACTGGATCGGGAACCGGTTATCGGCGGAAAGTAAATCCATCCGCCTGATCTAGAGCTTATTCAAATCCTTTCGACCGCATAAAATCAGGTGCTTCCGATCCGAATTGGGTGATATACTGAATAAACCAATCCATCATGAATTGAATCATTTCCCCGCAGATGTTCGTTTCCCCATGACTATACCGCTCCTGAAAGGCGGAAATCCCAGCGGTAAAACGATGATGTTCTTTTTTATAGTCGGAAAAAGCAATTGCAGGTGCATCGCGGATAGCCATCTCCTTTTTTGCAAAATAATCCTCTATATAAAATGCCAGCCGGTGAAACACCATCGGCAGCCGTTCACCGCAATTTTTTGAATTGGAGATATCAATCAGCTCGTTTACGATCTCCAGGTAATTTCTCCGATGATTATCGAGGTAATTCAATCCTGAAGAATACTCCTTTTTCCATCTGATCTTATCCATTTTGAATGCTTTTTAAGTAAACCGGAAATGTTTGGAAAAGGTACTTCCTGATTAATCTGCTCAAAATGACAAATATCACCATATCGGGGCAAATCAGCTATCTTTACCCCCCCAATGAAAATTGCTCATAATGTCTACATTTTTGTTTGATGATATCATTTTTGGTCCTGTAAAAAGCAGGCGCCTGGGTGCCTCGCTGGGTATAAACCTGCTGCCCGTAAGTGGAAAATTCTGCAATTTCAACTGTATATACTGCGAGTGCGGCTGGAGCACGGCATCGGAACAGAAAAACAGACTGCCATCGCGCGAGGAGATCCGTATCAGGCTTGAAAAGAGGCTAATACAAATCAGCAAAGATCATTCACCGCTCGACAGGATTACATTCGCCGGAAACGGTGAGCCGACCATCCATCCTGAATTCACCGGGATTATTGACGATACCGTTGAAATTCGCAACCGGCTGGCACCGGGAGTAAAAATTGCGGTTCTGTCGAACGCCAGCCGGCTGGATAAACCCGAAATCTTTGAAGCGCTGGGAAGAGTCGATCAGAATATTCTGAAACTGGATTCGGTAAATGAGCAAACAGTTAAACTGCTCAACCAGCCTCCACCGGGATACAGCATCGACCGGGTGATTGACGGGTTGATGCGCTACCAGGGCCGGTTCATTTTACAAACCCTGTTTGTGAAAGGGGAATTTGAAGGGATACAGGTGGATAATTCCGACGAAGGAGAAGTGAAAAACTGGCTGGAGATGGTAAAAAAGGTAAAACCGGAGATGGTCATGATCTATACGATTGCCCGGGATACCCCTATTGACACGCTTCAGAAGATTGAACCGGAAATCCTCGACGGCATTGCCGCCAGAATCCGAAAACTGGGCATTCCCGTTCAGGTTTCCTATTGATGCAGCACCATGCCAGGCATACCTGAAACAATATTGGTGAGTCCGCTCGAATGGGGCCTGGGCCATACGGTCAGGCTGGTACCTTTCATCCGGAAGGCTATCGGGGAAGGGCACAGGGTTATTCTGGCCTCCGATGGAACGTCACTGGATTTTCTGAGAAACCGGTTCCCGGAACTTTCCTGGATCCGGATGCCCTTTTACCAGGTAAGGTACCCCACAGATGGCAGGTTCATGAGAAAGCTGATCCCTCAGATCCCGGGCATATTACTGGCTATCAGGAAGAACCATCAGCAGCTGCGTAAAATTGTTTCGGAATACGGTATTACGGATATTATTTCTGATAACCGGTATGGATTATTTCATAAAGGGGTGCACAGTACGTTTATAACCAGTCAGTTATGGTTAAAAGCCCCTCCGGGCTGGTCATTCGGGGAAGGATTTGTATACTGGCTGCACCGGTCAGCCATCCGGAAATATTCGAAAGTGCTGATAGCTGATCATGCGGGACTCCCGAATATTACGGGGATACTCTCCCACCCGCCCCGGTTACCCCGCCAGGCCGAATATATTGGTCCGGTTTCACGATTTCAGGGATTGAAGCCGGAAAAGCCCGAAGGGGCTGAACCATTTGATACGCTGGCACTTATTTCGGGGCCTGAGCCACAGCGCACCCTGCTTGAAAACCTGCTGAAAGAACGGTTTATTAAGGAAGGGACCGCTGCGTTAATATTAAGGGGGATTCCTCCGAAGATACCGGGTGCAGAGCCGGCCACATCTCAGGAAGGACCTGTTTTGCTGATTGATCATGCAAAAGATGAACATCTGCTCTGGTATATTCTTCAGGCAAAAGTGATCATCTGCCGGCCGGGAATTTCCACCCTGTCGGATCTTTCCTCTCTGAATAAAACTGCGATATTGGTTCCCACACCCGGTCAAACCGAGCAGGAATACCTGGCCAGACACCTCGAAAAGCAGGGTACTTTCAGCGTACTGCGGCAGGAAGGACTAATTTAAAGTCCATCTGGCGTTTAGCGAGATTTGTGCGGGCGATCTCGATGGTGACTTTCTGACCGATAACAAATCGCCGGTGCGTTTGCACACCCACCAAACAATAATTCTTTTCATCGTATTCATAGAAATCATCGTCCATATCGCGCATGGGGACCATTCCTTCACAATGATTTTCAGTTAGTTCCACATAAAATCCCCATTCGCTGATACCTGAGATGATGCCGTCGAATTTCTGTCCAACCTTATCCTGTAAAAACTCAACCTGCTTATATTTCACGCTTGCCCGTTCGGCTTGTACCGCTCGGTCCTCCATCATACTGGAATTTACGCACATACCTTCAATTTTTTTCTGATCCTGCGAAGGCTCATTGTGCAGATACATTTCGAGCAGGCGATGAACCATGAGGTCGGGATATCGCCTGATCGGGGAGGTAAAATGGGTATAGTGTTCAAATGAAAGTCCGTAATGCCCGATATTCTGGGTGGAGTATTTGGCCTTGGCCATAGCCCTGATCGCAAGACTTTCAATGATATACTGTTCGTTTTTACCCCTGATATCGGTTAGCAGCCTGTTCATCGAATCGGCGATTGTTTTATGGCTGGCTGTTTTGATCACATATCCGAACTGGTGGATGAAATTTGAAAAATTTACCAGTTTCTCGGCATTTGGCCGGTCGTGAATCCGATACACGAATGTTTTCGGCCGCTGGCCCTGCTTAACCTTTCCGATTCTCTCCGCAACTTTTTTATTGGCCAGGAGCATAAACTCCTCGATCAGCCAGTTAGACTCCTTGGCCTCCTTGAAATAGACTCCGGTAGGTTTCCCTTTTTCATCGATATAAAACTTAACCTCAACGCGTTCAAATGAGAAAGATCCTTGTTTAAAGCGGTTTCCGCGCAGAATTGAGGCCAGTTTATGGAACTGCAGAATTTCGGCCGACAGAGCGCCTTCGCCGGTTTCGATAATCTGCTGGGCCTCTTCGTATGAAAAGCGATGATCAGAATGGATTACTGTCCGTCCAAACCATTGATTCTCAACCTCCGCATTCTCATTCATCTCAAAAACCGCAGAAAAAGTAAGCCGGTCCAGATGAGGTTTCAGGGAACATAGGTCGTTCGACAGTCGTTCAGGCAGCATAGGTACCACGCGGTCGACCAGGTAAACTGAAGTTCCGCGGTCGTAAGCCTCCTTATCGATTTCCGAAAATGGCCGCACATAATGGCTGACATCAGCAATATGGACTCCGATTTCCCAGTTTCCGTTATCCAGTTTTTTAATGGAAAGTGCATCATCAAAATCCTTGGCATCACCCGGGTCGATTGTAAAAGTGGTAACATCCCGGAAGTCCCTTCTGGCATTGATTTCCTGCACGGTGATTTCGCCCGGCACCATTTCTGCCTGGCGGAGAACATTTTCAGGAAATTTCCATGGCAATTCAAATTCAGCCAGGATGGCATGCGTTTCCGTTTCGTGAAGACCCGCAACACCCAGTACATCTATTACTTCTCCAAAAGGATTTTTGGCACTTGCAGGCCATTCGGTAATACGTACCACCACTTTCTGGCCCTCTTCGGCACCCTTCAGGTTACGGGGGTGGATGAAAATATCGTAAGGCATATCCCGGTTATCGGGGATCAGGAAACAATAGCCGGATGACCGTTCGATTGTTCCGACAAATGTGCGTTCACGCTGTTCAATGATCTCTGTGATTTCACCCATCAGCCGCTGGCCTTCCCGGCGGGCATAGAGGTAAACCTTAACCTTGTCGCCGTTTAACGCACGGTTAACATTGCGGTTATTGATATAAACATCTTCCTTAACCTCATCGGTGATAATATAGGCGGCACCCGATCGGGTCATTTGAACCACGCCGGTAATATGCCCGCCCCGAACCTTTAATTTATATTTACCTCTCTCAACTTCAATTAATTGGCCGCTTCGGAGCAGCTCTTCCAGAACATCTGCAATTAATTTCCGTGAATCCGCAGCCGTTAATCCCAGTTTTGCACTTATCTGCTTATAATTCAAGGCCAGTGCTGTATTCTGATTGAATACGCCGAGAATTTTACTGCGGAGAATCTTTTTATTGGCTGACTTTGGACTCTCCTTACTGATTCTTCTTGACATCATAAATAATTTGTAACAAAATTAACCATTTTAAAGGGGGATTGTTTTGATTTTCATTAAATTTGGGTGAAATAACCATCTCACCGTGAGTTCTCGTTACCTGTGTTTCTTAATCCTGATCATTGGTATTGGTATTCCTGTTTGCACCAGCCGTGCCCAGGACCTGAATTACACGCATTATACCGCTGAATCAGGGCTGCAGCTTCCTTCGAATGCTGCATTCGGGATCACTTTTGATAAAAACAATGTATTATGGGCCACTACCGACCGGGGAATCTGGCGGTATGACGGATATTCATCCAAACAATTTACCGTTGTTGACGGGTTGAAAGAAAACACCCATTTCAGGATTTTTCCGGATACTCTCGGATGGATCTGGATTTCGTCAGAAAATAACTACCTGTTCCGGATCATCGGTGATTCAGTCAGAAGGCATCCCTGCAGCGATAGTATACGGTTATATGCTAAGCCCAGCGGCAATATTCAGAAAATAACGGAAAATCCCGACGGGTCCATTTACCTCAGCTATAACAGGTTGGGCCTGTTCAGGTTCAAATCGGGCGAAGTCACCCAAAAGGTGGATGCACACCGGAAAGGTCATGAAAATGCAACCGTAGCCATCCATTATACTCCCGATACCTTTTATTGGGACATGATCAATTACTCAAAGGATCTGAAAAAACAGGAAACAACAGTGACCACCGATAATGGCTGGATATATATTACCTGCAACATAACTGATGAGAAGAATAATTTCAACAAAGACCTTTGCCCGATCGGTGAAAATGAATTCCTGTTCAGCTGCTCCAACAAAGTTTTTCATATCAAGGACGGTCAAAAGGTAGGTGAGCAAACTTTTTTATCAAATGTTATTTCACTTTATGCTGACAAGAAAGGTGGTTTCTGGGTTGGATTTGACTATGGTGGAGTGCTCAGATATCCGAAGGGTGATCTGGAAGCCGCGCCCTTCCGATACCTGCATGGGGAGAGTGTATCAGGAATCACGCAGGATCACGAAGGGAATTATTGGTTTACCACCACCAACAATGGCATTTTTCAGGTCAACACGCTCGATATTACCCTTTTCCAATGGCCTTCAGGGGATAATAAAAACAATATTTTCACTTCGATGACATCGGATGGTGACCATATATATGTGGGCACCCAAACCGGTTTACTTTTAAAGGGAACACTCTTCGAAAATCAGGATTACCATTTCCAGGAGATGAAGCTGCCCGAATTTAACGGCCCGATCCGAAAGTTGATCTTCACTCGTGAAAAGCATCTCATTGTTTTCGGAAATTCACTGATGGAAATTGACACGTTCGGGCGGTATCAGGGGATTCGAAAAGTTGATATGTATCCTTATGAATATTCGTTGAAACCGGATGGAGAATGGATTGCCAGCTCCTCAACCACATTACGGTTCATTAATAAAAACCGGACTGTTGGCCTGTGGAACGCTGAAACCATTGAAAATCAATATAATGGTGACAGCCTGATGAATCTTGCCATTAGCCGGGTACGGAGCATGTTTGCCGAAGAGGACGGCACGATATGGCTGGGATCACAAACCTCGGGGCTTTTTTCCTACCAGGAACCGGCGTTTTACCATTGGGCCGCGAAAGACACACTTTTGGAAAAAAGAATCCCTGATATTATCAAGGCAGGGGAGGATATATGGGTAAGTGTTGCTGATTATGGCCTGGCAATAATTCACCCCGATTCTTCCATCACCCGAATAACCCAGAAAGATGGCCTGTCGAGCGACATTATTGATGTTCTTTTAAAGGAGAACGATACGGTTGTGTGGGCCGGCACCAATAACGGATTAAACCGGCTGACGATGAAAAGGGGCTCAACCAAGCCTGATAATATATCCTATTATACCATGAGCGAAGGATTGCCCTCAAATCGCATCTATCAGATTATCAAACATCAAAACCGGATCTGGTTCGGCACAACCCTGGGAGCCATCCGGTTGAATCCGGATTTTACCATACCGTTGGATATTTCACCAAAGATAACCTCCGGCCCCCTGATGGTGAACGGTCGGGCCCGTGAACTGAAAGACACCCTCTACCTTAACCCCGACGAGGACAACCTGGTTTTCCATTACAAAGCCATCACCTATCGAAAACCCAATTCGCTACTTTACCGGTTCAAATTGGTTGGTGCCGACAAAGATTATGTTGAATCCGGAAATCTGGTATCCCGGTATACCGATCTGAAACACGGGAAGTATGTGTTTTGTATAAATGCCAGCTACCGGCATGATTTTAATGAAGCAAACGAACGGAAATTTGTCATTTACATTAAGCCCCACTGGTATGAAACTCCGCTGGCACTTATCCTCTTTGGCATCCTGCTGGCAGTGCTGGCATTTATCGGATTCCGGCTGATTCTCAAGGCGGCGAAAAACCGGGAAATGGAAAAACGGCAACTGCTCCTGGCAGAAAAGCGTTCGCTACTATCTCAGATGAATCCGCACTTCATATTTAATTCATTAAATTCCATTCAGCACTTTATAGTACAAGATGATGATTTTCAGGCTAATAACTATCTAACCAATTTTTCGGCCCTGATTCGCAGAATTCTTGACAACTCAAAGAAAAACCTGATTCCCCTGAACGAGGAAATTTCCACCTTATCCTTATACCTGGGCATGGAAAAACTAAGGTTTGAAAATGAGTTCGAGTTTCAGATCATCAAGGATCATCGCATTGATTTCAACGAAACCATGATCCCGCCGATGCTGCTGCAACCCTTTGTAGAAAATGCCATCTGGCACGGGCTGATGCCATTAAAGGCCAGGGGATCGCTGATTATTTCCTTTACTTCACAGCAAGACTATATCCATTGCCGGATTGAGGATAATGGTATCGGGCGGGAAAAAGCCCTTTTAGTGAACCGGAAAAAAGCAACTTACGTATCAAGTGGCATCAAGAATGTACAGGAAAGAATTGAGTTGCTGAATAAAATGAACAAGAAGAAAATCACCCTCCGGATATCCGACCTGATGAATCCTGAAGGTAACGCCTCAGGGACACTTGTCGAGATACTATTACCCTGTGACCTTAAACATTAAAAACCCCCAGATGGAAGGCAAAATCAGAACCGTAATCATTGAAGATGAGCACAAGAGCATGCTCACTTTACAGACTCTGCTTGAACGCTATTGTCCTGACATTAAGATAGTCGGAACTGGCAATTGCGTTGAGGAAGGTCTCCGGGTACTGGAAGAAATGCGGCCTGAACTGGTTTTTCTGGACATAGCGATGCCCGACGGTGATGCTTTTGACTTACTCCACCGGATAGGTAAAGTTGATTTCGAGATCATTTTCATCACGGCTTATAATGATTTCGCCCTGAAAGCATTTGAGTTTTCTGCCTTGCACTACCTGCTCAAACCGATCAACTACACCGAACTTCAGGATGCCGTACAACGGTATATTAAAATCAGGCCGTTAAGTAATATGCAATCACGCCTGGACATACTCAACAGTTCCCTGAAAAACCATTTTGATAAAATCAGTCTGCCATCCAATGACGGGCTCATCATTGTTGAAATTCAGGATATCATCCGTTTTGAGGCTGCCGGAAATTACTCAACCGTATTTCTGGCAAAAGGCGAGAGCATCATTGTAACCAAAACCCTAAATCAGTTTGAGGAAATTCTAAACGGGCTTCACTTTATCAGGATTCACAACACCCATCTCATCAATCTCCGGTATGTAAAAAAATACCAGCGTGGCCAGGGAGGCGTGGTCACCATGAACAATGGCACGGCGATAACGGTATCCCGCACCCGTAAAAACGAGTTTATCGAGGGATTAAGAACCCTCAGCCTGACTATGGGAAGTTCCATCTAAACGGAAAAGCATGCAGGTTATACAGTCAACCCTGCAGAATACACAATCCCGATTTTTTTGTTGTTCGGCTGAATTATATTTGAATCGATTAAAACGAACAGCAATAAAAACAACCCAACATACCTATGACAAAATTGGGGAGAATTTTCTCCCCCTTCATCCTCTCAGTATTACCCAATAGGGTCCGCCCGGATTCCTAACCCCGCACTTTGCCAACTTCCAAATTAGCCAGGTTCCCTTCCCTTCCCCCTGGCTAATTTTTTTTTACTTTTACCGGAGCAAAACAATCCCTCAAATATGATTGATTTCACTATTTACAACACGCTTACACGCCGGAAAGAGTTATTTATACCCCTTAATCCCCCGTTCGCCGGACTGTATGTGTGCGGTCCCACAGTTTATGGAGATGCGCACCTGGGCCATGCACGCCCGGCCATCACATTCGACCTGCTGTTCCGCTACCTCCGGCACATCGGATATAAGGTGAGGTACGTGCGGAATATCACGGATGTTGGCCATCTGGAGAATGATGCAGATGAAGGGAGGGATAAGGTCGCCGCAAAAGCCCTGCTCGAGCAAATCGAGCCGATGGAAGTGGTTCAGCGGTATTCCGACAATTACCACCGCAACATGGATCAGCTCAACGTACTGAAACCCAGTATCGAGCCCCGTGCATCCGGACATATCCCGGAGCAGATCGAAATGGTAGAAAAAATTCTGGCTGAAGGGTATGCCTATGTCAGCAACGGATCAGTCTATTTTGACGTTGAAAAATATAATACCGGTAACCATTACGGAAAACTCTCCGGGCGAATTCTCGAGGACCTGCTTGCTACCACCCGGGAGCTCGACGGGCAGGAAGAAAAGAGAAATGCCTTTGATTTTGCCTTGTGGAAAAAGGCTTTGCCTGAACATATTATGAGGTGGAGATCTCCCTGGAGCGTTGGATTTCCGGGCTGGCACCTGGAATGTTCAGCTATGAGCACCAAATACCTGGGTACGGAATTCGATATTCACGGCGGTGGAATGGATCTGATGTTCCCCCATCACGAATGCGAAATCGCCCAGTCGAAGATTGCCAACGGCAAAGACTCGGTCCGCTATTGGATGCATAATAACATGATCACCATAAACGGTCAGAAAATGGGTAAATCATTGGGCAACGGAATATTGCTCGATGAAATGTTCTCAGGCCGCCATGCTCTGCTCGAGAAGGCTTACGACCCCATGACCATCCGCTTTTTCATGCTGCAGGCACATTACCGGTCGACCCTTGATTTTTCGAATGAAGCGCTTCAGGCTTCCGAAAAAGGTCTGGCACGACTGATGAAATCCCTGACCATGATTCCCGGATTGCCGGTTGCCGATACCACTACATTGAAAATCGGTGAATGGAAGGAAAACTGTTACCATGCACTCAGCGACGACCTGAACAGTCCGATCCTGATCGCTCATCTGTTTGATATGGTTAAGCAAATCAATCTGATCGCTGAAGGTCAGGAGAAAATTACCACGGCTGACCTTCAAATTCTGACGGTACAATTCAGGCAGTTTGTGATCGAAATTCTGGGGCTCCGCGAAGAAAGCACCGGTGGCAAGGATACTGAAATTCTTCCGGGTGTTATGGAGATGGTACTGAACCTTCGTCAGGAAGCCAAGAAAAACAGGGACTTCGCATTATCCGACCGGATCCGCAATGAACTGGGGAAACTCGGGATCGTGGTAAAGGACAGGAAGGATGGGGCGGATTGGGAGGTGGAACGGTGAGGGGGTGAGGAGAAGACCTCCCCCTACCCCCTCCTTAGGAAGGAGGGGGGTGCTACTTCTGGCAGAAATTTGTTGTAAGCCAAGCAGTTGAAATACCCCCCTCCTTATTAAGGAGGGGGCAGGGGGAGGTCTGTTTCCCCACCAAATCAATTACCATAAAAAGAAAAAACCGTCAAATGACAAAAACCTCATACAGTCGTATATCTCTAATTATAGTTGGGGCAGTATTTCTGACTCTGGCCGGGTGTAAGCAAAAACCTGCTGAGAAGCAGGCTATACCGGCATCTGTTGCAGTAGTGCCGACTCCTTTATTTTCAGGCGATTCCGCCTGGTCATTCGTTGATAAACAGGTCAGCTTCGGTCCGAGGGTACCCGGTTCGCCCGCCCACGCTGCCTGTGCCGGCTGGCTGACCGGAAAATTCAGGTCGTATGGTGCCGATGTTGCAGTGCAGGAGGCAATCGTGAGGGTTTTCGACGGCACCTCCGTACCCATGAAAAATATTATTGCCCGTTTTCAGCCCGAAAAAAGCAACCGTATTTTACTGATGGCCCATTGGGACAGCCGTCCCTTTGCCGATCAGGACAGTGATCCATCTGTACGCAACACCCCCATCTCAGGAGCCAATGACGGTGGCAGCGGGGTTGGGGTTCTGCTTGAAATTGCCCGCGCCCTTCAGCAGCAGCCCACTCCGTTGGGCATTGACCTGATCCTGTTCGATGTGGAAGATTATGGGGCTCCTTCCAACAGCGATTTCGACAGCAAGCCTGAATATTGGTGTCTCGGATCGCAGTACTGGGCAAAAAATCCGCACGTTCCCGGCTATTTTGCCAGATATGGTATCCTGCTCGACATGGTTGGGGCACCCAATGCAGTGTTTACTTT
Source organism: uncultured Bacteroidota bacterium (assembly GCA_942493265.1). Taxonomy (GTDB): domain Bacteria; phylum Bacteroidota; class Bacteroidia; order Bacteroidales; family UBA12481; genus UBA12481. The sequence goes on along the minus strand of OW818688.1, from coordinate 1,755,529 downwards.
GGAGGAGGTGAGCCGCTATTATGCTCAGTCGGTGTGCGATAAGGTATGGGCAACCGGTAACCGGCTGGGATACGGGAAGTTTTTTTCCTATGAAAAAACTGCGCAATTGATTGACGACCACCGGTTCGTAAATGAGATTATCCAGATACCAAGCATTGATATTATCCAGCATGATGCCTCCACCGACAGCTCCTTCGGTTCTTACTGGCATACCCAATCCGACAATATGAGCAACATCAGCCGAGAAACACTTACTGCCGTTGGACGCACTTTGCTGAACGTGATTTACGCAGAGCAGCAGTAGGGAGAAGTGACAAGTGACAAGTGACAAGTGACAAGTGACGAGTGACAGGCTGTGTGTGATGTGTTGACTCCTTTTTCTGTATATTTGCGCCCTGATTTAAAGGCTTAACAATGATACATCTCGCTCATTCCAAGGTTAAAACACTTCTATCCACTGCACCGGCAGGACAGGTGGTTACAGTTAAAGGCTGGGTTCGCACCAAGCGCGGAAACAAACAGGTAGCGTTTATTGCAATAAACGACGGTTCCATCATCCATACCATCCAGGTGGTAGCCAATCCAGAGACATTCGGTGAAGAATTAATGAAAAACATCACCACCGGAGCCTGTTTAAAAGTCACCGGGAATCTGGTTGAAAGTCTGGGAAGCGGCCAGCCGGTTGAAATCCAGGCTACTGAGATAGAGATTTACGGCACATCCGATCCCCTTACCTACCCTTTGCAGAAAAAGGGCCACAGCATGGAATTTTTGCGGGATATCGCCCATCTGCGTCCGCGGACCAATACATTCAGTGCGGTTTTACGCGTAAGGCATGCCATGGCTTTTGCCGTGCACAAATACTTTAATGATCTGGGATTCTGCTATCTGCATACCCCCATCATTACCGGTTCAGATGCTGAAGGTGCCGGCGAAATGTTCCGGGTCACCACGCTGGATATTAAAAATCTTCCGCGCACTCCTGAGGGTCAGGTGGATTTCAATCAGGATTTTTTTGGCCGCGAAACCAACCTCACCGTATCCGGTCAGCTGGAAGGTGAACTCGGCGCCACTGCCCTGAGCGATATATATACTTTCGGTCCGACTTTCCGGGCTGAAAACTCCAACACTCCCCGGCATCTGGCAGAATTCTGGATGATCGAACCGGAGATGGCATTTTATGAGATCCGGGAAAACATGGACCTGGCCGAGGATTTCGTTAAATATCTGGTCAGATATGCACTTGACAATTGCGGCGATGACCTGGCCTTTTTCAATCAGATGTATGATGCGGAACTGATCGACCGGCTGAAAATGGTTGTTGAGAATGACTTCATCCGGATGACTTATACCGAAGCGGTTGAGATCATTGTAAATTCCGGTCAGAAATGGGAATTCCCGGTAGCCTGGGGAAGCGACCTGATGGCTGAGCATGAGCGCTATCTGGTGGAGAAGCACTTCAAAAAACCGGTCATCCTCACCAATTACCCGAAAAAGATCAAGGCATTCTATATGTATCAGAATGAGGATAACCTCACTGTGAGAGGCATGGACGTTCTGTTCCCCAAAATCGGCGAGATCATTGGCGGATCGCAGCGCGAACACCGTCTCGATAAACTCACTGAGCGGATGGCCGAAATGAATATTCCTGAAAAAGATATGTGGTGGTACCTCGATACCCGCCGGTTCGGCACCTGTCCGCACAGCGGTTTCGGTCTCGGTTTCGAAAGGCTTATCCTGTTTGTCACCGGAATGGGAAATATCCGCGACGTTATTCCGTTCCCGCGTACACCACGCAATGCCGAATTCTAAAAATTACTTAACTTTCAGCCACAAAAACTAATCTGAATAAGCGGTTCCTGAACGGACAAAATCATTATGCTTAAGCAACGACTCCAGCAAAAGCTGCTTCAAAAACTCTCGCCACAGCAAATCCAGCTGATCAAGTTGCTGGAGGTGCCTACGATGCAGCTGGAACAGCGTATCAAGAAGGAGTTGGAAGAGAATCCCATTCTGGAAGAAGGCCGGGAAGAAGATCCCGACATTGATGATTCCAGGATGGATGATGATGAACCGGAAAAGGAAAAAGATGAGATCTCGCTGGAGGAATTCAAGGATGATTATGACATTCCTGCTTATCGGCTGAACCCCAGAAATCGTTCGCATGAAGATGAAAAAGTAGTTGAGATTCCTTTCTCAGCAGATGTTTCATTCCGCGAAAACCTCTCCAACCAGCTGGGAATGCGCATCATGGATGAGCATAAACAGGCACTGGGGCATTATATTCTGGGCAATATTGATGACGACGGATATCTGCGCCGTGATCTGGAGAACATTGTTGATGATCTGGCATTTTCGCTGAATATTCAAACCACTTTTGAAGAGCTTCAGGACATTCTTTTGATGATCCAGGAATTCGATCCGCCGGGCGTAGGAGCCCGAAACCTGCAGGAATGCCTGATTCTCCAGCTCGACCGCCACACACGTGAAGGGCGCGACAATGAGGATACACGGAATGCACGGATCATTTTGACCGATTATTTTGATGAATTCACTCGCAAGCATTACGATAAGATCCAAAACCGGATGAATCTCAGCGATCCTCAGCTAAAAGCATCAATCAATGAGATTATCCGCCTGAATCCAAAACCGGGCGGGGATTACGGTGAATCCAACATGCAATCCTATCACCAGATTGTTCCTGATTTTGTTCTGGAAGATAATGATGGGATACTCGAGCTCAGCCTCAATTCAAAAAATGCTCCTGATTTGCGAATCAACTCGTTGTATGCCAACATGTTGAAAAGCTATAATCAGGAAAGAAAAATTCAGACCCAGAACCGTAATCAAAAAGAGGCGGCCACCTTTGTACGCCAGAAAGTGGAATCAGCCAAATGGTTCATGGAGGCGATCCGCCAGCGACAGCATACCCTGATCCTCACCATGAACGCCATCATGGAATTCCAGAAAGAATATTTCCGCAGTGGTGGTGATGAAATGCGGCTGAGGCCAATGATCCTAAAAGATATCAGCGAGCGAACCAGTCTGGATATTTCAACCATCTCACGGGTAGCCAACTCCAAGTATATTCAAACCGACTGGGGTATTTTTCCGCTCAAGTATTTCTTTTCAGAGGGACTTCAAACGGACTCGGGAGAGGAAGTTTCCACCCGTGAAATCAAGAAAATTCTGGAAGAGTGCCTGGAAAATGAAGATAAGCTCAAACCCATCACCGACGATAAGCTGGCAAAAATCCTGAAAGAGCAGGGCTATATGATTGCCCGGCGAACTGTTGCAAAATACCGCGAACAGCTCAACATTCCGGTTGCGCGACTCAGAAAGGAGCTTTAGTGAAGCTTTCCCGAGTTATATCCGTTATTTTTCATCCGGTGATCATGCCGCTGGCCGGTGTTTTCATCCTGCTCACATACGGTGGATGGCTGAACATGATACCCCCCGTTGGTAAAAAATACATTTACCTGGTGGTTGCCCTCACCACCCTGGTGTTACCATTGGCCATCATGCCCATACTTCTCCGTACCAAGGTCATAACTTCATACCTGCTCGCTGATAAAAATGAGCGCCGCATACCTCTTTTGATGATGGCATTGCTGTATATGGCAGGGGCTTTTGTGTTGCAGAAAGTGGACGCACCGGTCATTCTCTCCCTGTTTCTGAACGGGTCATCAATGGTGGTGCTGGCGGTGGCGATCTTTAACTGGAGATGGAAAATCAGCAACCACATGGCGGCAATCGGCGGGGTAACCGGCATGGTTCTGGCCATTTCGATGCGATGGATGCTGAATGAACAGCTGATTATTGCCATTCTGTTTCTGGTGGCTGGATTGACCGGTTATGCCAGGCTCAGGGAGGATGACCACACCCCGGGTCAGGTTTATACGGGCTACCTGGTTGGACTGGTGATTAACTTCCTTCTGATCAGGCTGATATAATCAGAGTTCGGCAATAAAGGTGTACCCAACTCCTTTTACGGTTCTGATATGATCCTCGCCGATTTTCTCCCTCAGCTTACGGATATGAACATCAATAGTTCGGTCGCCTACTATGACATCGATTCCCCATACTGCCCGGTAGATCTCCTCGCGGGTATACACTTTTCCGGGCCGGGCTGCAAGCAGGCTCAGCAATTCAAATTCCTTGCGCGGAAGATGCAGTTCTGTCCCCGACAGGATGACCAGATAGCGATCGGTGTCGATCTCCAGATCTCCTACCCGTATCACCTTGATTGATTCATTGTTATCACCCGGCACCCGAACTCTTTTGAGCAAAGCTCTGATCCGGCTGATGAGCACTTTCGGTTTGATCGGTTTAGAGATGTAGTCATCGCCACCGGCATCAAATCCTGCGACTTGTGAATAATCCTCACCGCGGGCAGTAAGAAAGGCTATCATAACCTCTTTCAGTTCCGGCAGTGTGCGGATCTGTTCACAGGTTTCAATCCCATCCATACCCGGCATCATCACATCCAGCAGAATCAGATGGGGTAAAAACTTCCTGGCTATCCGGACCGCCTCAATTCCATTCTTGGCAACTTCGACGGTAAATCCCTCTGAACGAAGATTATATCCCAAGAATTCGAGTATATCGGGTTCATCATCGACCAACAAAATACGGGTTTCCTGAGGATTCATTTCTAAGATTGAATAATTCACAAAGGTACATCACTGATTTCAGGGAAAGTCATTTCCCACATGAACAAATCGTTAAATTCCGGATGGCCGGATAGTTCAACGTACCGGATCCTGGCGGTGAGGTTACGGGTAAAATCGCGGAATTCAGCAGAATGCAGCCATAAGCGGGCGCCCAGTCCGGATGTATTTCCGGCCCTGATCTGCCTTTTATCCAGTTGGTCCGGTATCAGTCCGATCCGTCCGGCCGACCAGTCGTGCAAAGCATAGCCGAATCCTCCGGCCATGAAAACCTGTTTCACGTCGCCGGCGCTGATCCCCGCTTCATGGAACATCACCTTGATACCGGCAGCGACAGCGCCTTTAGCCAACTGCACTTCACGGATATCCTGTGGGGTGAGGGTAAGGTTCAATCCGGCAAAAAATTCCTCATCCCCTTCCATGAAACCCATCATATCAATTTTCCCGGCATCCAGCAGCAGGGCCACAGCATCCACCAAACCCGAGCCGCAAAGGCCCTTGGGAGGTTTCCCTCCGATGGTTTCATATCCGTCCAGGCCGGCGGCATTCACGGCACCCTCAATCCCGGCCATTCCGCAGGAGATGCGCGCACCTTCGAATGCGGGTCCGGCAGCGGTAGCGCATGCGAGGATTACCTCCTCCCTCCATAAAACCATCTCGCCATTCGTGCCGATATCCAGGAAGAGGCTCCATCCCTGAGGGGGATTAAGTGAAACAGAGGCTAATCCGGCAACGATATCAGATCCGATATAAGATGAAACTGACGGAATCATTTCAATCCGTAGATTTGGGAATGCATGGAAACCGGTTTCCGGTCCGGAGAGATTTTGCTCCTCCAGGAAAACCGGGGTAAACGGATAAATCGCGAGGCTCTCCGGGCTCACCCCTTTAAAGAGGTGAAGCATAGTAGGATTTCCGGTAAGGACCAATCGTGAGGCCTGTTCGGGAAGGTATCCATGTTGTGCGCATAAGTCTTGGGCAGCCTGTTCGATCGCTGAAACTATCTCTTTGTGAAGTCGTTGTGTACCATCGGCATTTTCGCGGCAAAACTGTATCCGGCTCACCACATCTGCGCCGTAGGTATGCTGAGGATTGGGAAAACTGCGTATACCAATATTCCGGTGACTTCGCAGATCTTCCAGAAAGACCACCACGGTGGTGGTGCCCAGGTCCACGGCCAGTGCAAGGAACAGGGGATCTTCATCTGACAAAACATCCGGTCGGGGTTCCGGATCCGGCCAGAAACTTTCGGTAAGCACCTGCATCACTGAAGGTTCCGGGATGTTTACAATCACGTCATGATCAGGATAATAACCGCAGGCGCGAACGATACCTACCTCTTCAACCTCCACCCTGCACTTGCCGCAAATTCCTTTGCCGCCGCAGGGGGAGGGAACAAATGAACCTTTATTTCGGATGGCGGTCAACAGGGACTCACCCGGTGCGCAGGAAATTTTTAGCTTGGTGAACATGTGGTAAAGATAGGAAGAAAGTTGGGTGGGAAAGGAAGGGTCCCCGCCTTCGCGGGGATGACAAGGAAACGAGTTGCGAGGGAAAGGTAGAGTCCCCGCCTTCGCGGGGATGACAAGGAAACGAGTTGCGAGGGAAAGGTAGAGTCCCCGCCTTCGCGGGGATGACAAGGAGGTGCGAAGTTTTAAGTTTATAGTGTCATTTTATTATGGATTTGAAAATAAGATGCAAATAAGTTGTTCAGGAATTTCCATTTCGACGCATTATTGGCATCTATATATGGAGATCGGGTCTTATGAAAAAATACTTCGTATATATTATGGTATCAGAAAACAACAAATTTCTTTATGTCGGTTTTACCAATAATCTAACCAGAAGAGTAGCTGAACATAAAACGCATCTAAACAAGGGTTTTACTGCAAAATACAATATCATCAAGCTAGTATACTTTGAGGAATACTATTATGTTAATAACGCAATTCAGAGAGAAAAACAACTCAAAAAGTGGAACCGAGGCTGGAAGGAAAATCTAATCAATGGTGTTAACCCACTTTGGTGTGATTTATTTACCTCCATATGATTTGGACAAAACGCCTGATAGCGGACAAAATTAATTTCATCCTTAATCCATTGCATCTTGTCTTCCCCGCGAAGGCGGGGATTTCTTAGCCTACCACTTAACTACCCAAGATGAACCCTTTTGCCGATGTTCTGGCTTTATTACTTCCGCGGGCGTGCGCAGCATGCGGCAGGCCGCTCAAAGACTGGGAGGAGTGCCTTTGTTTGCGATGCCTGGCGCAGCTGCCGGTGACGCATTTCGACCTGAATCCTGATAATCCGCTGGCTGAAATGTTCTGGGGAAGGGTAAGGCTCTCGCAGGCAGTAGCCTGGTTTTATTTCCGTAAGGGATCGGCTTACCAGGATGCCCTGCACAAGCTCAAGTATAATGATCGTCCGGATATCGGATTTTCTATGGGCAAACAATTTGGTTATGAGCTGAATCAGAGTAATGGTTTTATGAAACCCGACCTGCTGATCCCGGTGCCCCTGAATCCGAAGAAACAGCGAAAGAGAGGCTATAATCAAAGTGAAGCCATTGCCAGCGGACTCTCAACCGGACTACATATACCTCTGGCTAATAATATCTTAACCCGACCGATTGCAACGGCCACCCAAACCCTGAAAAGCCGGTACGACCGTTACCTCAATGTATCGGGCAAGTTTAAGATTGCTTATCCCGATCAGGTGGAAAACCGGCATATACTTCTGATCGATGATGTTATCACCACCGGAGCCACACTGGAGGCTTGTGCAGAAGAGCTCCTCGCTTATCCGGGAGTAACGGTTAGCGTGGCGGCCCTGGCATGGGCAAAAAACGAGTAGAACCTATTCAGGCATGAAACCCCTGTCGCCGGTATTCAAGCCTGCAAGAGCCAGCGCACGGTTGATCACGGTGGTGCAAAGTTCTTCGATCGTGGCCGGATTATGATAAAAACCAGGTGCAGCCGGACAAATAATCCCACCGGCATCGGTTACGGTGAGCATATTTTGAATATGGATGCGGCTGTAGGGAGTTTCGCGAAGAACCAGGATCAGCTTTTTGCGCTCTTTCAGGATGACATCGGCCGAGCGCGTAAGCAGGTCACTGGCTGTTCCGGCGGCTATTCGGCCCAGTGTGCCTGCGGAACAGGGAATGATGATCATGGCATCATACCCGGCCGATCCACTGGCCAGCGGAGCAAAGAAATTATCGGGAGAGTATCTTTTAAATGGACTCGTATCTAACTTTATATCAGGTAATTCATAAGCCCAAACTTTCTCACCTGTATCAGAAACCACCACTGCCACCTCTGAAAGCTGCTCCTGCAGCTCACGCAATTTCGCGAGCATGAGGTGGGCATAGATCGATCCGCTGGCGCCGGTGATTCCGATAATTATTTTTTTGGTCACGGGTTTTGGGTTGATATGTTGGTATATATTTCCAATGCCTGACGGCATTGGTGGGCGACCGCAGGTCGGTTAATGGGCGACCGCAGGTTGGTTAATGGGCGACCGCAGGTCGCCCCTACTGGTAATCTTTGACGCAACGGACGGATAAACCGTTCACCTTTTGTGATGTATCCTGCTGGAAGGCAGGTTTTGCACGGTAGATGGAGCGCATGAGCGACATATGATTCAGTGCGGCATTTGGGTTAGCGGTAGAACTCCAGAAATATCCGGCCTGGATGTTGTCATAATATTTCCTCTCAGCAAAGATCATATAACCGGAGAACAGGGCCTGGAAACCAGTCTGGCTGCCGAGAGCCAGCTTATCACCGGCCTGGGCTTCACCATCCACAGGATCGAGGAAAATAACCAACTCGTGCCACTCGGCATCGGTAGGTATGTGCCAGCCATCCGGGCATAAACCGGTTGCGCCCTCACCGGGATTATAGGCCATTGCCTCATCCCACTGGTACAGTCCGCCGTATATTTCACAATAGGCCGGATCATTTTTGTAACAGAATTTTTCAGCCTTCTGGTTATTCAGCTGATACCCATCGTTACGATCACCGCCATTGCTGGCATTGATCATGGTTCCGAGGTTCAGGTTTTGTGCCATCCAGATTTTTTCGTTGATCGTGACGGTTTTATAAACTTTACCATCGCGGTCATCCCGTACAGTGCCCATCGGGTTGATGGGGGAATTGGTGGTAAATGACCACACCGGACCGGTTACCTCATGTGCATAAGGATCCCTGGCCACCACTTTCCACGAATAGGAGGTGGCATATTCGAGCGGCAGGCAGATGTATTGTGCACCGGAAATATTCGATGCCACGAGTGATGGAGTTGCGCCTTTGCCGAAATAAACATCATATTTGAGGGAATCCGATTCCGGATCGATGCAGGTCCAGGTAAGAACGCATAAAGTACTCACCACCGGACCATTATCTGCGGGAACAGGATTTTTAGGGGCTTCGGGAGTCATGTTGAGTGGTCCGACCTGCAGATTGACTGTTTCCTCATCAGTAGCACCACCACTGTCCTTCACGATAACTTTTACCGAAAAACTCCCGGCAGCGGTATACTGATGGTTGACGACCTTGGTTTTGGAGTACTCGGTATCCCATGTGCCATCACCCTCAAAATCAAACCGAACCATCAGATCAACCTGCTTATCCTCTGCATCGCTGCAAACGGAGGCATCCATAACAAATACATCCTGAAGGAATCCTTTTGCGGGATTAATATGCAAAGCTGCTTTCGGTGGACGGTTATTCCAGGCTACTTTCACAAAATCGGTAAAACGGCTGGTTTTACCTTTGGTATCCTTTACCTCCACCGTAACATACATGGTTCCACCGGAAGTAAACTTATGGGTTATTATCTTAGTGAGGCTGAATTCTGTATCAAAAACCGAGTCGGATTCCCAATCCCAGCGCACCTGAAGATCCGCGGCAGGATCCTCTATGTCGTTGGAGTTGCCGGCATTAAAAGTAAACAGGCTGTCGATGGTACCATAGGCCGGCAAAATCGTAAAGGCTGCGATCGGGGCCGTGTTGGGCTCATCCTTACATGAATTCAGAAACAGGGGGATCAAGAGGGAAAGGGTAATCAGGCTGATTTTGAATAGCCGATGGTTTTTCATTGTTTTCCTGATTTAATGTTAATACATACAAAGATAGAAAATGTTTGCCACCCCCTCACGACCTCAGGTTCATTACATTTTTGCGGGCGATCTCAGATCGCCCCTACGACAACTTCACCTATCTTAGTGTCCTTATTAATCAAACGGGAATGCGGACCGCCCTTGTAACCATAACAATTCTGATTTTGCTGGAGCCCGGCCTGGCAGCACAAACCAATTTGAGCCTGGCAACCCCGGTTGAGCATAAATATGAAAATCGTTCATTTATGGGCAAAGCGGGGATCGCAACTCTGGAAGCCTTTGCCATGGAGACCTTTACATCTGCCGTTATGATTGTATTGCCGAAGAGGATCACTAACTGGTCGGAGGAATACTGGCTCTACTTCGGACAAAACTTCAGGCGGGCCTATACCATGCCGCCCGTTTGGGATAAAGATCCCTGGGTGGTAAACTATGTTGGTCATCCCATTCAGGGCTCCATATTTTTTAATTCCTTGCGAAGTCAGAATTGCTCCTTCCTGGCCTCTGCCGGCTTTAATATCTTCCACACCCTATTGTGGGAGTATGGCCCTGAAGCCATAATGGAACGGCCGAGTTATCAAGATCTTATAACAACCCCGATAACAGGTATCGCCTTGGGCGAACTGTTTCACCATCTGACAAAAAAGATGCGGCGCGGTGGATTTACCAGGGGCGAGAAAATCCTGGTAACGTTAATAAACCCAGCTTATGTGGTAAACAATGGCTACCGGTAAACACGCCATCCTCAAACAATCAGCCATATTCCTGATGATGGCATTCCTGTGTACCGGCCTGGCCGGGCAGAATACGGTAACTATCTCAGGTACAGTAAAAAACAAGGAAACCGGGGTATCACTGTCCGGAGCCAATGTGATCAGTGCGACCGGACAAAAAGGCACCACCACCGACCGTAACGGCAGTTGGAAGCTGACGCTCCCGGATGAAAAACATATCCTGATCATCTCTCATCTTGGTTTCAGATCGGATACGATAAGGAGGGAGGACACATGGGTCCACCCCTACGAAATTTTTTTGGTGCCGGATACGCTGCAGATTCCCACCGCGCGTATTGTCGGACAGGCAGATACCTGGAAAATCCGGGATCTTCCACCGGGACAGATCCGCCTGTCGGTAAATGAAATCAGCCGGATACCTTCGCTTTTCGGGGAACAGGACCTGCTGAACAGTTTGCATAGTTTGCCCGGCATTCAATCGGTGAACGAAGGGTCGGGATATCTGTATGTAAGAGGTGGGAATGCCGACCAGAACCTCATTTTGCTGGATGATGCGGTGATCTACAATCCATCGCACCTGCTCGGACTTTTCTCCGTAATCAATCCCTCGGCCATTCAGTCGTTATCGCTTTACAAAGGGGGAATTCCGGCCTGTTTCGGCGACCGTTTGGCTTCGGTGATTGAACTCACGGGCCGTGACGGGAATTTGCAAAAATTTTCGGGGGAGGTTTCGCTCGGTCTGATCGCCTCGCGGATCTTTATTGAAGGGCCGCTGATAAAAGATAAGGTATCTGTTTTGTTTACCCTGCGCCGCACACAGCTTGATCTCATTACCCCATTCCTGCTGCCGAAAACCAGTATATTCCATGGATCAGGGTACTCTTTTATCGATTTTAACGGAAAGATCTCCTGGTCGCTGAGCGATCATAATAAGATAAGTTTCACCACTTATTCAGGATCGGATGATTTTCGCCTGAAAGACATAGAATATTCATTGAGCGACCGCATGAGCTGGGGAAACCGTTTTTTTTCGCTGAACAGTACCAACACGCTGCCAAACGGCCTGGAAACACGAACCTCGCTGAGTTGGTCGGGTTATGCTCTGGATTTCAAGCAGATATACCGGGATTATGACATCGGGCTCTCCACCGGGATCAGTAACTTCAAATTCAGGCATGAATTTATCATCCGGCCGGGCGACAAACAGCTGATCCGCACCGGCACTGAAATTCAGCAATACCGGTTCAATCCTTATCAAACTTTCATCACTTCGGCCTCTTCCAGTCATACATTAGGCGATTCGCTGCCGTATCATGCCCGTGAGGCCGCGCTGTTCATCCATCATGAGTGGACGCCGAACCATACACTTTCCCTGCATACCGGTGTCCGGCTGATGTATTATCAGCACAGGAGTCCGTTCAACCGGTTGATCAATGATCAGCAGGGATTTCCGGTAGATACCATACATTATCCGAAGGGGATAACGCTGAAAGATTACCTGAGGCTGGAGCCCAGGATATCGGTATCGTGGCAGTTTATTCCCGGACATACGCTCAAGGCATCGGCCAGTCGCCAGTACCAGCCGGTGCACATGGTACCCGTGGCCACCACCACCCTGCCCTTCGACCTGTGGATCCCCTCAACCGATCTGATATCTCCCCAGGCAGGAACCTCTTTCACGTTAGGCTGGTTTCCTGATCTGGAATGGGCCGGACTGGAAGGTTATGCCGATGGGTTTTGCCGGTATTTCAGCAATCAGGTGGAATTTGTGGAGGACCAGTCGCTGCTGGATTTTGTTAAGGACAATCTCGACCGGCAGCTGACCATTGGTACCGGCAAAGCGTATGGTTTTGAACTCTTTATCAGAAAGAAAACCGGCAAACTGCAGGGCTGGGCAGGATATACCTGGTCGAGGTCGTGGCGCATGTTCCCCGAAATCAATAATGGCAAACCGTTCCATCCACGTCACGACCGGACACACGATATCAACCTGGTGCTGACTTATTCGCTTAACTCCAGATGGGACGGATCGCTGCAGTTCGTGTATGCTACCGGCCAGCCCACCACGATCCCCGTATCGGTATATGTGATGAACGGCACCATCGTGCAGAATTTCAGCGAGCGCAACTCCATCCGACTGCCGGCCTATCACCGGGCCGACCTTGCCTTTTCACGCAAACCCGATCTCCGTAAAAAATTTCAATCCACCTGGACTTTCTCTATTTATAACCTGTATAACCGGCTCAATCCGTTTTTTATCTATTATGATCTTCAATGGGACTATGAAAAAAATCTTCTGTCCACACGTACCCGTCAGATTTCGCTGCTTCCGGTGCTTCCGTCGATCACCTGGACCGGCCGTTTTTAGGCACGGGATAGTCGCAATTTCGATTATGCTGTCGGTATTAACCGCCTGTGTGAGTGATATTGAGATAAAGGTTCCGGAAACCGGCGACACCTTCATTGTGGAAGGATGGATTGAGCAGGGCGGATATGCTCATGTGCTGGTGAGCCACAGTTTGCCCTATAATTCCACCATAGGCCTGGCCGATCTGTTCGAGCTTCTGGTAACGGATGCCGAAGTAACGGTTAAGAGCGATGGCCGCGAAGAGCGGTTACTGCTGGTTGAAGATACCATGTATACGATATTGCCGGTTTACCGGGGATATCAGCTGAAGGGTGAAACCGGTAAAGCTTATACCCTGGAAGTGAAAATCGGTGATCAGCTGTTTACTGCAACCGATACCCTTCTGGAACCCATTGGTCCGGATTCCCTCTGGTTCATACCCGAACCGCTCAATGACTCGCTCGGATACATCCATATACGGTTGCCCGATCCACCCTCCCTGGGCAATCTTTACCGGATTTCAGCCAAGCGGATCGGCATCGACGATGACTATACCAGCCTGTCGGGCAGTTTGCTGGACGACCATCTGTTTAACGGAACCACGTTCACTTTCCCGCTGATCCGTTCGGGTATCAACACCAATACCGGCGACAAGCACTTCTTCCGACGCGGGCAGCGGGTGGTGGTTAAAACCGGCGTAATCACCCCGGCCTATTTTTATTTTTTGTCGAAAGTCTCTGACGAAATCGGTCAAACCCTTAGTCCACTGAGCTTTCAGGTTCCATCAGTTACCATGATGACGGGCGGAGCGCTTGGCGGATGGGGATGTTATGCCATAACCCGCGATACTATTGATATTTGATTAACACTATATCTATAAAGACGGAAATGTTCATTAAATTTGATCACAATCTAAATCATCCACAATGAAAAAGAATAATTTGCTGTTATTGGCCCTTTTGTCGATTCTCACACTTGGGGCGTGTGACATTATTTCCGGTGACGGAACTTCCAATCTTCCGGGCACGTGGGACATCGCTTCGATCACCCAGAAAAATTACACCAACGGGAGCCTTGACAGTACTGATATTCAGAACGACATGGGTGAATTCACCTTCAAATCAGGCGGTGAAGGAAACTATTCGATCAAGGACGGGGAGGAAACCCTGTCGGGCACATTTGACTGGTTTGAGCAGAACGACAAGGTATTCATCAACATGTTGAATATTACCGACTCCATCATGACCAAAAACTTTGCAGTCGGGTTTGATGTGGAAGCCAACACTGCCACCCAGCAGATCTGGTCGGTCACCTACAGTTACTATGAAGAAGAAGAAAACCCAGTATCAGGAAATCTCATTAAATATCTGAAGAAGTCCTATGTAGAATGGGATTTGCAAAAGCAGTAAAACTCCCTGCACAGTTATTTCCTTTTTCATAAACCAATTTCCTGCAGAATGTCAAAATGCCTGGCTCTGCTGGTATCCCTGCAATCATTTGCTATTTGCCTATCCGCTCAAACGGTACCGGTAACTTTCCACCTGGATGCCAGCCATGCACAATATCAAACGGTTCAGCTGTGGAACTGGCCGAATTATTATGATTATCACGACACTGACGGTGACCGGATATTTGAGCTGACACTTGATCTGCAGCCCGGAACCTTTTACTATTATGTTTTAAGGGATAATGCATGGGGCTGGGATCCTGACAATCCTGTGAATCCTGATGGTTACCGTTCAAACGGCAGCAGTGTTGAGGTAAAAGATCCGATGATCACGTACCTGGTACCCATGAATGGCGATTTGATGCGGGAGAGCCGCATCCGGGCCGATCTGGCCTATTCTCCGGCAAATCCGCCTAAAGCAGGAACACTGAGAGTCATGATCAATGGGAACAGCGTTCCAAATCCGGAAAACTACTTCAATGCGGTGAAGAGAAACCTGATCATTGAAAATCCATCATTCCTGACCGATGGGTTGAATACGCTGGTTGTAACCTTTCAAACCAACAAGGGTTCGGCATCGCGAACTTCCCAATTTATCTGGCACCCGATCGGGCTGATGATTGACCGTCAGGTGTACCGGATGGATAATATTCCGGCCTGGGGCAGGGTTTTCACCAAACCTTACCCCACATCCGTTTTCCTCAGCTGCAACCAGCAGGTATACGAAGCCCGGGTGAATACCGAAGGATATTTCGGGTCGAAAATCAATTTGCAGAATGGTCAGAACATCGTAAAAACAGCCTTTACCGAGGCTGGTCTGGCGACCCCCACCGATCAGATGACTTTGAATGCCGAGCTGCGCCATAAATGGTGGGTGGAGTTGGCCGCATCCGTCAGCGGAGGCATGGCAACGATCACCTCAACGGCACATGACATCAATGCCGGAAGTCTCACGCTCAACTGGGGTGAAGAGGCATCAAATCCGGCAGTTACAGGAGTTTCGGGTACCGGCTCATCGGTTTCCTTCGCCTTACCCACTGTCAACGGTGAATATCTGATCCGGCTTCAGGCAAATGACGAGCAAGGCAATAGCTACACGGCTCGCAAGATGCTGATTGTTAAAAACGGCAATGCTCACTTTACAGTCGACACCGAGCGGGCTCCATGGATGAAAACCATGATGCTGTATGAGGTGGAAATGAGTTATTTCGAAAATTTTACCTTTCAGAACCTTAAGAAGATCCTTCCTCACATGAAGGAAACCGGATTAAATGCATTCAGGATCACCCCGTTTGTTGCCGGAGGATTTGTATCGTGGGATCATTTCGATATACATCCGCCCTATGGTTCGAAGGAGGATCTTAAGGATCTGATCGAAACGGCACATCAGGCAGGGATCAGGGTTATATTTGATATTCCGCTCGGTCATACCTGCTCCTTTCACCCTTATCTGACCCCTAACTTTCTGCTGCCGGAAGCCAGTGCGCCATTTGATCATTTTCATTTATGGAAAGGAACACCGGGGAAATCCGATATCGTGCACAGCGGACAGGGCAGAAATCTTATCTATATTGATCTGGATAATTCATACTCAAGGGAATACATCATCAAACTCTTTGAATTCTGGATGGAAGAATTTGGGGCCGATGGATTTCGTTACGACAGCGGTCAGGAGTCTGTTTTAAGATCGCCCGAGTTCATGGTTACCCTCCTGAAGCGGTTAAAAAACATCAAACCCGATTGCTGGCTGCTGGTTGAAGGGGATAACCGCGACAATCCGGAGGTCAATTTCTACGATTACGGAGATTCCGGATACGACTGGAGATTCAACAGTGAATGGAACGGTGACGGTTTGCCAGCAATTTTCAAGGGTAACCAAACGGTGGACAAGCTTCATTCAACATTATCGGATCCTATACCTGCGAATGGATTGATTATGCGGTATGCCAATACCGGCTATCATGATTATCTTCATCAACGGTATGGCTGGGAGCAGGAACGAACAGCCTTTGCCATTGTATCCACCTACAGAGGGGTGCCCAATGTTTTCCAGGGTGAAGAGGTAGGAGCCGCCCGGGCTAACGGGATGTTCGACTATACCGATCCTTTAAACTGCATGCCCTTTTACACCCGATTGATCGGCATGAGAAAAAGCCTGCTGGGTAACTATCCCTCAGTGACCCGCTTAACCCAGCAAGTTCCGGCCAATGTTTATGCCTATCTGTCGAAAAACGATACTGCCATCGTGCTCACAGCAGCAAACCTCAGCGGGGCTGCCAGCTCATTTACAATCGACCTGAACCAGGCTATATTTGATGGAAAAGGCCGGTCGAACTGGATGAATGTTGTAAAAGCGGAACACATCAACCTAAAGAATTCAACTCAGGCGGACATCAGCCTGAAAGCATGGGAAACCCACGTGTTTGTGATCAATGCAAGAAAAACAAATCCACTGGTTACCTTCCAGGTGAATATGCGGAACGATACCGTTTCATCCAAAGGGATATTCCTCAAAGGTGGATGGGACAATTGGGCCGGTACCATCAAACTGGATAATCCGGTGGGTAAATTCTTTACCGCAACGCTTCCACTCACGCCCGGAGTAAAGTATGACTATAAATATTATAATGGTGATCCTGACGGAAACTGGTGGGAATCAAAGGGAGAGGATCTCCGCGGACCTTGCACCGACGAATGGACCAATCGTTCACTGACAGTACCCTACAATAACCTGATGCTTGAACCGGTCTGCTTCAACTCTTGCACTATTTGTCCGGCCATTCAAACAGTTAAGGTTAAATTCCAGGTCGACATGCGCAATGAAATTGTACAGGCAGCCGGGGTTCATCTCAGCGGAAGCTTCTGCAACTGGAGTCAGGCGTACAAGATGACCGCTGAAGGCAAGGTTTATTCCTACGAGCTGGAACTGAAAAGCGGGGATACCATTACGTATAAGTTCATTAACGGTGACCGCAACAATTGGGGCCAATATGAGATCCCGAACGGCGATTGCGTTACAGGAGCCAATAATGACAGAATACTGATTGTTCCTTACTCTGACGGTGACCTCCCATTGGTTTGTTTTAACCGGTGCGTTTCCTGCACTCAATCGGTTCAGGAAGAAATTCTGGAATCGATACGGGTGTTTCCGAATCCGGCTTCCAATCAGATCAGCCTCGACGGGCTGCCGGCAATTCCATTGGAAGTCAGAATATACAATCTTAACGGACAACTGCTGATGTTAAAATCCACTGACGGGGAATCCCGGCTTCATTTGGAACTTGGACAATTACCGGTGGGGAGATATTCGATAATTATTCAGATGGACCAAAACAAAAAAACCTTTCCGTTCATAAAGGAGTAAAAAAAGGCATAACTTTATCTGTCAATAAATTAACCAGCATGAAAAAGCTAACCTTGATTTCTGTTCTGGTTATCATTTGCCTTTCCAATTCCTGCACCAAAGAATTACCGCCTGCAGATGGATCTCCTGCCGGGGATGATCTGTACAGTCCGGCACCGCCTGCCCTGTATCCGGGGTTTACGGTAAGCAATGAATTCGGGTTAAAACTGTATGAAACCCTGTACCGTGCGGCTCCCGATTCCAATTTGTGCATTTCTCCTTTCAGCATCCGGACGTGCCTCTCACTGGTAGCCAATGGTGCGGCAGGTGAAGATCTGCAGGAGATTCTGAAGGCTCTGAACGTGAAGGATAACGATCTGGTGGCCTTGAATGAAGATTATAAAAATCTTGCCACCTACCTGACCGGGGCCGATCCGGATGTCACTTTTGAGTCAGCCAACTCACTGTGGTATCAGGATGGTATCAACGTATTTCAGCCTTTCCGAAGTGACCTGAACGACTATTATCAGGCGGAAGTTTTTCCGGTTGATTTCAAGGCTTCCGGTACGATTAAACTGATCAACGACTGGGTGAGTAACAAAACCCATGAGAAGATTACCGAGATTGTCAGAGTCATTCCCCCGAACACCGTCATGAACCTGACCAACGCCATTTATTTCAATGGTGAATGGACGCACAAATTTAACCGGAACCTGACCAAACCGTACACATTCAAAAAACTGGATCAAACCCGGGTTAATATTGCGGTCATGCAACAGACCCGGGATTTTCGCTATTACGAGCATCCATCGTGGTTTGGGCTGGAGATGACTTATGGGGGAAACGAAAGATGGGCGATGTATACCTTTATGCCAAAGAAGATCGGGAGTTTGAAAAAGCTGACGGAATGGCTGGTAGTCAACTGGAAAGATGTGAGGACCCAGTTCGAATCCGACCAGCCGATAATGGTTTATTACCCCATTTTCAAGATGGAAAACACCTTTCACCTGATCCCAACTCTTGCAAACCAGGGAATTAACCGGATATTTTCCATGGGAGCCAATTTCAGCCGGATGACTGATGAAAAGGTATTTATCGGGGAGGTGATCCATAAAACGTACATCCGGGTGAATGAAGATGGTACCGAGGCAGCGGCGGTCACCTCTGCATGGCCCATGACCGGCGGCCCTTCCGGGCTGTTTTTCGATCATCCGTTTACCTACATCATTGCCGAGCGGTCGACCGGCCTGATCTTGTTTATCGGTCAGGTAATGGATCCGAAATAGAAGATCCTCTAATGATCAGCGGCCGATATCTTTGGACATATCATAATTCTGCCCGTAATATTCGAACTGACCCAGGATAGAAAATCCCAATTTACGGTAATAGCTTACTGCGAGGTGATTGCTGCATTGCACCCCACCCCACAGGATGATCCTTTTTATTCCATCGGATTGAAGGATGGGGATCATATAATGAAACAATTCCGTGCCCAGTCCGAGTCCCTGCCAGGCATCGGCAACTGACGGGGCGAATGTTGCATCGGTAAGCGGATCAAGGGCGAGACCGTAACTTTCCAGACGGGGGCGGTCGTGTTCAAGGAACCCCTTTTTGATGATTGAGTAGGCGACAATGCCACCCTCTCCGACGGCAATAAAGCATGAGTAGGTTTCAGGATGACTGATGATGGCTGTAAGGGTTTCCTGATCAAATGGATGCGGGCCGAATCGTTTTCTGGTTTCGTCGCTCAGACCCATGAGGTATTGATACAGGGGGTCCAGGTCGGCAGAGCTTAATCTGCGCAGCAGCAAGGTTTTGTAGTTCAGCGAGATTGAATTCATTGTGATAGTGTCTTTTGGCACGCGGATTTTCGCGGATCCCTTCGGGAGCGCGAAAATCCGCGTGCCTCTTTAATCCGTCATCCGCGTGCAAAAAAAAGAAGTCTTCATAGAGAACCCACCAACTTTTATGGTAAATTCATCTGTTAAAATAACCACAATATGCGTATTCAGTTTCAGATCCTATATATTACTCATCCCGGGCAGCAGTTGTTGGTGGTGGGTTCCTTGCCGTTGCTGGGAAGCGGGCACACCGGACAGGCTCCGCAGATGACACTCACCGACCCCATTCAGGGCTTATGGGCATACCAGATTGAGCTCGACGGCCCGATTGATTTTACCTACCGCTATTTTGTAAACGACGGTAATTACAATACCTGTCTGGAAGAATGGGGCCCCGACAGGCACATGAAAGCCTCCGGCAAAGCTGATCAGTACATTATTTTGTCGGACTGCTGGAGGTCGATGTCCGATCCTGATTTCGCCCTGCATTCATCCGCTTTTCTGAATTCCATATTGAAACGGGAACAGGTATTTGAAGCTCCTGAAGTTGCTCCCGGTAAGAAAAAAGATACGATAATCGTGCGGTTTAAGCCGGATGTTATCCGGATAAAGCCCAATCATCGGGTGGCAGTTTCGGGGAGTGCAAAAAGTTTGGGCAGCTGGTCGGATCAAAAAAGCCTGACGCTGGGCAATCCGGATTATCCGGTGTGGAGCGGCGAGGTGCGCATTCCGGTTGCGGAATTTCCGGTCCGCTATAAATATCTGATCCGGGATGAAAACGGGAAGCTCTATTTCTGGGAAAAATCTCCCGACCGGATCCTGAATCTGCCTGAAGGAGACATCCCTGATGTGATTGAAACCGGTGATGAAAAATTCGATTTTCCCCAATATCCATGGAAAGGAGCCGGAGTGGCCATCCCGGTATTTTCGCTGCGGAGAAAGGATGGTTTCGGGGTGGGTGAATTCAGCGATCTCAGGTTACTGGTAGACTGGGCCGTTCAAACCGGGATGAAAATGATCCAGGTATTACCGGTCAATGATACGGTTGCCCGGCACACCTGGCATGACTCCTATCCTTATGCCGCCATTTCGGTATATGCATTGCACCCGGTTTACATCAACCTGGCTGAAATCGGGAAACTGAATTCCACGATTAACCAGGAGATCATAGAAGCTCAGGGAAAATATCTGAATTCACTGGAAAAAATTGATTATGAAGCCGTAATGAAGTTGAAATCCAGGTTTTTCAAACTTTTTTACGATCAGAACAAATCGGAATTTCAGCAGGATCCGGAATTTCTTCAATTTTTTAAGGAGAATGAGCATTGGCTGAAGCCCTATGCGGCGTTCTCCTATCTCCGCGATTTATTCAATACGCCGGATTTCAACCGGTGGGGACAATACCGGCAGCCATCATCCGAGCTGATGACATTGCTGACTGATGAACAATCCGATCATTACGATGAGATAGCCGTCCATTATTTTATACAGTACCATGCTTATCGCCAGCTATTTGCGGCAGCCGGCTATGCCCGTTCGAAAGGCGTGGTGCTCAAGGGGGATATCCCGATCGGCATTTACCGGAACAGCGTGGATGCCTGGCTCAGTCCGCAATTGTATCACATGGACCGGCAGGCAGGTGCGCCGCCGGATGATTTTTCAGTCAAAGGACAGAACTGGAGATTTCCGACTTACCATTGGGAGGAGATGGCGCTCGACAACTATTCATGGTGGCAAAAACGCCTCCACCAGTTATCCGGTTCGTTTGATGCTTTCCGCATTGATCATATTTTAGGATTCTTCCGAATCTGGGAAATTCCGTCAACGCAGGTGGAAGGTCTGATGGGATATTTCAATCCCAGTTTGCCGTATTACCGCGATGAACTTCAATCACGAGGGCTTTGGTTCGATGAACAGCGGCTCTGCCGTCCGTATATACGGGAACATTTTCTGTATGAACGATTTGGCGATCTAACCGGATTTGTCAGACAAAATTACCTGATCGAGGACTCACCCGGCTGCTATCACATCCGTGAGGAGTATGATACTCAAAGCAAGGTGGAAGAAAAGCTTACTGTTGAACCTGATGCGAGTGCCGCGCACCGGAATCAGTCTGAAAGGATTATTCAGGGACTGTACTCGCTGATTGGTGAGGTGGTATTTCTGGAAGCTCCGGGCACCGGCGGGAATGCCTTTTTTCCGAGGAATGCCCTGCATTTCACCAAATCTTACCTCGAACTGGATGACCACAACCGGGGGATTATCGACCAGATATACCTGGATTATTTCTACCGGCGGAATGAAGAATTCTGGCGCGACAAGGCAATGACTAAGCTTCCGGTAATCAAAAAGGCCACCAACATGCTGCTGTGCGGTGAGGATCTCGGGATGGTTCCGGCCTGCGTACCCAGCGTGATGAACGAACTGGGCATTCTGAGTCTGGAAGTTCAGCGGATGCCCAAAAACCCCAAGGTGATATTTGGTGATCCGGCGCATTACCCTTACCTGTCGGTGGCAACTCCCTCCTCGCATGATACCTCTACCATCAGGGGATGGTGGGAGGAAGATCCGGGACGGTCGCAGCGGTTTTATCATGCTCAGCTTGGCCATCACGGGCCATCACCTTTTGAATGTACCACTGAGATTGTTCATCAGATCATTACCCAGCACCTGTATTCACCCAGTATGTGGGCCATCTTTCCGATTCAGGATATACTTGGAATGGATGAAACCCTCCGGCATCCCAATCCGCATGCCGAGCGCATCAACAATCCGGGAAACCCGAATCATTACTGGCGGTACCGCATGCACCTGAACCTCGAGGATCTGGCCGATGAAACTGAATTTAACACGATGTTGAAAAAGCTCATCCGGGATTCGGGCAGACTGGAGGTTTATTGACCGGGTTAAATTTAGCTGGTTTGCAGACTGCTGATCAATCCATTGAGTTTATTCCTGAGATCGATCAGCTCCTCCAGGCTTAACGACCCGGTATTGAGTCCCTGAACGAGTTTTTCCGGTATGGTGGCGGCTTCGATACGCATTTCCCTACCTTTATCCGTAAGGGTTACCATTACTTTCCGCTCATCGTTTGCCGAGCGTGTGCGCGTAATAAACCCCTGCAATTCCATTCTCTTCAGGAGCGGGGTCACCGTGTTGGTGTTGAGTATCAGCTTTTGGGCGATTTCATTCACTGAAATCCCGTCAGTTTCCCATAAAACCATCAATCCCAGATACTGCGGATAGGTAATGCCCATTTTATCCAGATGGGGTTGGTACTCTCTGATGATCAGCCGCGAAACGGCATAAAAGGGAAAGCAGATCTGGTTACCGAGTTTTAACTGTTCGTATTCCATATACTGAAACCATTAGCAACTAGTTCATTAATTTCTCCAAATACTCTTCTATTTTCTCCGGTTTCGTTGTTGGGGAAAACCTTTTAACCGGTTTGCCATCCGGGGTGATCAGAAATTTCGTGAAATTCCACTTGATTTTACTCCCGAACAAACCTCCGAGTTCACTTTTCAGATAAACATAAATCGGATGGGCGTCCGCACCGTTGACATCGATTTTCGAATACATGGGAAAGGTTACGCCATAATTGATCAGGCAACCTTCGCTGATTGACTTTTCATCACCTGGCTCCTGATTGGCAAACTGGTTACACGGGAATCCAATGACAACCAACCCTTTATCCTTATATTTCTTATACAGGTTCTCCAAGCCCTCAAACTGCGGAGTTAATCCGCATTTACTGGCGGTGTTGACTACCAAAACGGTTTTACCCCGGTAAATATCCATTGAAACTTCTTTGCCCTGAAGGGTTTTTGCTGTAAACTGATAGAACTGACTTTTCATATATTATTTTATATCGCGCATGACATTATCGTCTGCGATGCAATGATATCTGTTTATTTTTATATCGCAAGCGATATAATGTTTTTATTTGGTCAACCCTTCAAAACTTTATCTGAAGCGAGTTTGCCTGTCAGGATAGAGATGGGCAACCCTGCGGGACTGTACACCCACTGTCCGGCCTGATAGACCGATGGAATTGGGGTATCGACGGATGCGGCAACCTTGAGCATTTTGGTCACCACCGGCAGGTATGGATTGGTGAATGCCCATCCGGTGATCCCGCCGTCAGTATTCCCGGTAAATTTTTCGATGGTCAGCGGGGATGAAGAAAAACGGTCGGTGACTTTACCCCTGATCCCCGGAAAAATACTTTCGTCCAGAACGCGGATAAAAGTATTCTCCAGAAAATCCTTTATCTCAAGGGTCCAGCCGTGATCATCAATTTTTTTAGCCAACTGATAATCAAACAGTATACTCACAATCAAACCCGTTTGTCCTTCAGGTGCAAGGTTTTTATCACGCAAAACCGGGATTGATATTTCGAAGGTGTTCAGCTCGCAGTATTCGTTCAGGTATTTCTTAACGCTGTTCTTCAATGCGATATCATCCGGATTCAGCTCCGGATCGGTTAGGAACAGATCGATATCATCTTTCTGCAATTCTGATAAGCCCTCCTTTTTCGGGGTATAGAAAAAATGCCCGGTGCACAACTGTGAAAAATATTCCCGTTTTTCATTCACGGTCAGGTAAACCGTATAAACCGAATCGCCACCGCGCAGGTCTTTGAGATAAGCTCTCTTTTCTTCGATCTTTTTAATCAGTTTCCGGTTGTTCAGCTGATCCAGCGGGATGATATTGTACAGCAGTTTCAGATCGGCTGCCCAGATCAGATGATTATAGGCTATTCTGTTGCCAAGACTATCGACCACATATTTCCGTTCAGGATTCAGGCTTTCGATATTGGAAGACGTTTTGATGACTCCGCCATGCTTAAGGATGAATTCCGCCATTTTATCGATCAGAACTGCGGTTCCACCCTTAGGATAATGGTAATCAAGATAAAGCCTGAAATAGCTGAGTGCAAAAGACGCAGGGGTTTTTTGAAAAAAATGCTGGGCGATACTATCGATCAGAGGCTGGCTGTCGGTAAATCTTTTAAGATAATCCTGCACCGGTTCATTCAACCTGCTGATTTTCCTAATGGTGAACAGGAATTTAAACATCCAGGGAAGGATGACTTTAAGGAGATACTTTTTATCCTTTGTGATATCCAGGAAAGCGGGATTATCGATGCCATACAGAACATCCATGTAGTCCATTATTTTCCTTATTTCCTTGATTATCCTGGTGATATCATTTTTATTATCAGGGAAATGCGACTTCAGAAAATCTTCATATTGCTGCAGGCTGTGATGATCTTCGAGTTTGAGCACACGAGTTCCGATTCCGATTGAAACATTGCTTTTCACCCAATCGATTTCTATTCCCAGCTGCCTGAGCATGGGCAATACGATTCCGGAATCCTCAATGGAACGCAGTCCGGCATCAAAATACACCTGATTCCGGATAAAGGTTTGCACCAACCCGCCAACCTTTGTCTGCTTTTCAAACAACCCGACCGTTTGGCCTGCCCGGGTGAGGTATGCTGCAGCCGTTAAACCGGCCACGCCACCTCCAACAATGATGGTATCAAACTTCATAAAAGTTATCCTGATCAAGAAGGGTTAATTCTTTACTTCGCTGAAATATTATTTTTCCCAAATCCCGGTTCATGGCATGCGGGGCAGGGATTTCTTCATTGGTTAGGTTAAAAAATTTACCGCTGACTCCCTCCAGTTCAGGGGAGGAGGCCAGATAAAAGATGGCCTCGCCGGAAATTTCAGGATTTTTCAACAGGTGCTGAATAAAAAAACGGGAATAAAAATTATACAGGATTCCGTTATTATGGCCGATATTGGATTTCACCGCACCCGGATGCATTGCGTTAATAGTGACCCCTTTACCCTGCAGCAGGTCGTTCAGCTCCCAAACTGTCATCAGCTGGGCAACCTTGGAGGCACCATACCCCTGCAGGCCTCTGTACCGGCGGTTAGCCCAGGTGAGGTCATCGGGTTTCAGTCCGTTAAACCGGTGTCCTTCTGAATTCACCTGAATAATACGGGAGGGAGCGCTTTCGACCATACGTTTCAGAAGAAGGCTGGTGACCACGAAAGAGGCCAGATGATTCACGCAGAATGCGGTTTCATAGCCTTCAGCTGTGAGTTGACGGGTAGTCATATGCACCCCGGCGTTATTAATCAGCACATCGATTTTCGGATAGTTGGCGAGGATCGCTTCGGCAGCCTGCCTCACCTCACTCAGGCGGGTAAAATCAGCCAGGTAATAATCGGGTGGGTATCCCGACAGAGAGCGAATTTCATCGCACAATTTTTCAGCTTTCTGCTGGTTCCTCACGATCATGACGATTCGGGCCCCGGCTTTTGCCAGGCGGATGGCAGCCTGATATCCGACACCGGAAGTGGTACCGGTTATAACACAGACCTTTCCACTCATGGATTCCGTCGAATATTTCTGAGGAAGCCGACCAATGGCAATGAATTTCAATTCATCCGGCAGTTCAAATTTCTTCATGTTCATCATCCGAATTTTCTGATCAGAAATTTACGGTACATCTTGCCAAACCTGGGAATATTGTTAAAAATATCACCCCACATATCATAATAATCCCTTTGTTCGATAATAAAACCATCCTCACTTATTCTGAGTTTGGTTGAACCATACATGAAGGTGCTCGGCCACTTTTTAAACATGATGGTCATGATCCAGTCGAAAATGATCACGTTGTCATTCTGTGCTATGGATACAATCTCCATATTCAGCTCTTTAGTTCTGGCAGTCAGCCGATTACACATAGCAGTAAACTCTTCAATTCCCTCGATTCGCTGTATGGTATCCTGAAATATCAGATTCTTGTGGTAATACGGGAAAATATGCGACCAATCGGGTTTCCCGTGTGTGTTATAGGTTTGCGACCATAATTCTTTAACTAATGCGATATCGATAACTCGTGGTACAGTTTTTTCCATAAAAACGGATAGGTTTGGAGGCAATATAGTGCATATCAATCAATATAGCAATAACCTAAAAACCAACAAGCCGACCTGCCTTAATTTTTATAAATTTGACTCTGAAGGATAGGTTTATCAAATGCACGAAGAACGGTATTTACTGGAGGAGCTTAAACGGGGAAACAAAGCCGCTTTCACCTTACTGTTCCGCAGATACTACCGTGACCTGGTGATTTTCGCCGGGAATTTCCTCCACGACAAGGGCCGATGCGAGGATATTATTCAAAACGCCTTTCTGAAATTATGGTATCATCGTGAAGAGTTTGTGATTGACAGCTCCTTCAGGTCCTTCATGCTCCGTTCCGTTCAAAACAGCTGCCTTGACGAGCTCAGGCACAGGAAGGTGGTGCGCGAACACGAATCATTCTCTGAATCCGCTGATATAAACGAAAACCTGGATACTGAAAATTATATTCTGTATTCGGATTTAAAAAGCAGTCTGGATGAAGCCCTGAAGAAATTGCCGGATGTTTGCCGGGAGGCCTTTGAGCTTAATCGTTTTGAAGGATTAAAATACAAGGAGATTGCCGGACGCCTTAATGTTTCGGAGCGCACGGTAGAGGTGCGAATTGGCAAGGCTATCGGCTTGCTCCGTCATTACCTGAAAGCATTTTTTATAACACTCATCGCGCTTATATGGAGATAAAAAATCACGGCGGAATGTGGGAAAGCTTCCCTGAAACGTCTTATGTGTGAAGCGGGGAAAAAGTATGCAGGAAAAACAAAATATTGAAGAATTAATTGCCAGGCTCTTTTTGGGCAGCATCACAACTGATGAAAAAATGGTGCTGACTGATTGGCTGAACGAAAGCAATGAAAACAAGGCCTACCTCGATCAGCTGAGAAATATCTGGCATGTTGGTAATCCGGCTTTTCTGCCGGAGGCTATCGATGTTGACCGGGCGCATAAGGCTGTCATGCGCAAAATCGATGGCAAGGGCCACGCAGTGCGATCGATTCTGATCCGGGCACAGCGGGTAGCTGCCGTATTGGTGATTCCCCTGATCCTGCTGGTTGCCTATCAATATTATACAGGTACTTCACGAAATCAGGAAACCGCCTGGCAGGAGATCATCGCACCCTTCGGCATGCAATCGAAGATCACCCTTCCTGACGGATCCATCGTTTGGTTAAACTCCGGAAGCCAGCTAAAATATCCTGTCCGGTTTGACGGCAAGGAGAGAAACATTGTTTTATCGGGAGAGGCCTTCTTTTCCGTAGAGTCTGATAAAAAACACCCGTTCATAGTGGAAACAGGTAAGATCAGGGTGGTAGCCACCGGTACCGACTTCAATGTAGAGGCCTATCCGAACGACTCAATCATTGCTGTCACGTTGCTGAAAGGGATTGTTGATGTAGTCACCACCGGTAACAGGCAGGAGAAACTGTTCCCCGATCAAAGACTTGTATTCCACTCTGCCACAAATGACTACAAGCTGAATCACGTAAATGCAAAATACTGGTCCCTTTGGAAGGACGGAATCCTGGCATTCAGGAACGAGCCGCTCAGGGATGTGTTCAAGCGCATCGGCCGGACATTCAATGTGGATATCGTTGTGAAAGATAACTCGGTTGGCAGGCAGCTATACCGGGCTACCTTCCAGGAGGAATCGCTGGAGGAAATCCTGCGGCTCCTTAAACTATCGGCACCAATACGGTACAATCGCATCGGGCGGGAATTGCAGGACGGCAACTCGTTTAACAAGGACCGCATCGAGGTGTTCAGCGCGAAATAATTTTCGTTTCTAATCTCTTGTAAATCTTATTGTTGGAATATTTTTTAATTGTTTTTACCGGCAATTGATACATTTTATTGTGGTGTTTTGCCCGATAAACGTCTTCAAATTGGTAATGCCTTAAACTTTATAACTAACCTTTCTTACACGTATGAAATCATCAACGAGAAATGAGATCAGTCAACACCGCAAATCAGGAAATTGGAAAAATTTCCTGCGGCTAAGTCTGATTCTCGCCGTAATCAGCCTTGTGCAGATTACCGGTACCGGGGCCTTTGCTCAATCCAACGCCGTTACATTGGATATGCAGGGTGTTTCCATTGAGGAGGTTCTGAATGCGATTGAATCCAAAACAACCTACCGCTTCCTTTATAACAAGCAACTGGTGGATGTCAGCCGAAAGGTTTCGGTTACCTGCCGCAAGAAAGAGGTTACCAAGGTGCTGACTGAAATATTCAAGGATTCAGGGATTGAATACAGCGTGAATGGAAAGCAGATTGTGCTTACCGTATCTGCCAGTCCGGAATCACAGAAAAAGGTGAAGGTATCCGGGAGAATAAGGAATCTTTCAGGTGAACCCGTCATAGGCGCCAATGTTGTGGTAAAAGGAACCCAAACCGGGACCACCTCTGATCTTGCCGGTCAGTTTTCATTTGAGATACCCGAAAACTCGTTTCTTTCCATTTCGTGCGTCGGGTTTAAGAAGATCGAGTATTACGCAGGCAGCCAGCTGACTCTGGAGATTATCCTCGAAGAGGATTTCAAAGTACTGGAGGAAGTGGTGATCACTGCATTTGGTATCCGGCGGGAAGAAAAAGCGCTGGGATATGCTGTTCAGAAGGTTTCCGGATCAGGTTTGCAAACCGTAAAGGGTGTTGACATGGGAACCTCGCTTACCGGAAAAGTTGCCGGACTGATGGTTAAGAACAGCACCGAATTTGCGGAGGCGCCTGATATTCAGATCAGGGGGGAATACCCTCTTTTGGTTGTTGACGGGGTTCCTTACGGAAACATGACATTGCGGGATATCCCGTCGGACGATATTGAGAACCTAAGCGTACTTAAAGGAGCAACTGCCTCAGCATTATATGGTTACAGAGGCTCCAGCGGCGCCATCATTGTTACTACAAAAAAGGGCAGTGCCACCCGTGGCCTGTCGGTTACGATCAACAGCGGAACCATGTATACTGCAGGTTTTCTGGCAATTCCTGAAATACAATCCATGTATGGCCGTGTGGTGAACACAGCCACCAACACTTATTCCACCGGGGGCGACGGATCCTGGGGAGTACCGATGGACGGACGCGAAGTGATCCAGTGGGATCCGATTTCAAAAACCTTCATGGCCATGCCCTATCTGCCGAGAGGCAAGGATAACTTCAAGAATTTTCTGGAACAGGGCTATGTGCTCAACAACAACATCAGCATTGTGCAGCAGGGAGAGTTCGGGAGTTTACGCACATCTGCCACGTGGGTAAACAATAAGGGCCAATATCCAAATTCCATGTTCAACAAGTTCACTTACAGCATGGGCGGTGACATGAAAATCAACAAGTTCACCTTATCGTCGAACATGTCGTTCAACAAGCAGACCTCTCCGAATACAGGATTCAGCGGGTATACCAGCTATGATCCCATGTATACCATGCTGGTATGGTCGGCTCCCGACTATGACGTGCGCGACTACAAGGATTACTGGCTGGTGCCGAATGAATCGCAGAACAACAGTTATACCGATTCGGGAAACAATCCCTACTTCGACCGCTACCAGCGGACACACAGTTTAAACAAGGACATACTGAACGGTACCGTGGCGCTGGGCTATGATTTCACACCCTGGCTCAAGCTGACGGTTCGCTCGGGGTTTGACACCTACAGCGGCCGTCAGGACATCAAGATCTCCAGGGGTTCCCTGATCAGTGCCGGATCGGCCACGGTCATTCCAAACGGATCGCAGATCTGGGGTGAATCGGCCAACGGATCATTCAATACGGGACTGAGCAGAGGCTACAGTCTGAATAACGATGTTCTCCTTACCGGCAGTAAAACTGCAGGCAAATTCAACATTGACGGGCTCTTGGGGGGAACACTGTATTACCGTCAGGATGAAGGGGTTGAAGCCTTTACCCGCGATGGGCTCTCCATTCCGGGATATTACTCTCTGAACTCATCGGTCAGTCCGGCCGGTGTGAGGTCCAGAATTTACCGTCAAAAAGTAAACAGCCTTTTCGGCCGGGTCACCCTTTCGTGGAACAGCATGCTGTATGCTGAAGGAACGCTGCGTAACGACTGGAGCTCCACGCTGCCGGCATCCACCCGCTCCTATCTGTATCCGTCAATTTCAGGTAGTTTCGTCGCTTCTGAATTACTCCCGAAACTTGAATGGCTGTCATTATGGAAATTACGGACTTCCTGGACATCCTCAAAAACACCTGCCGGTATTTATCAGATCAACTCGGTGTATACCATTACCAATAATGCCTGGGGAACCTTATCCTCAGCCTCCTATCCGAATACCATACGCGGGATGGATGTTCATCCTGAGAGCAGCTCAACATTCGAGTTCGGAACCGCAGTTAATGTTTTGAAAAACAGGGCCTCAGCTGATATTTCCGTGTATTCCAAAAGGATGTATGACGCCTTGAAATCCACCGGTATCAGCGCTGCATCCGGATATTCCGCGAACTATATCAATATTGATGAAGAGGTTACGCGCAAGGGGTTGGAAATCACCGCCCAGGTTACACCGGTTAAAACCAAAAACTGGCAATGGGATGTTTCGGCCAACTGGTCGAAGTATGCCCGTTATTATACACGGCTTGATTCGGCCTATTCCGATGACAAGCCCTGGGTGAAACTTGGTGAGCGGGCCGACAGCTACATCCTGTATGATTTCCAGAAAGACCCTCAGGGCAATATCATTCACAGCAATGGGTTGCCACTCTATTCGGCCTACCAGTCGAGAATTGGCTTTTACGATCCGGATTGGATCTGGGGAGCCAGCACCAGACTAAGGTTCAAAGGCTTTGAATTTAATATTTCGCTTGACGGCCGCGTTGGCGGTTTGGCCTCCACAACCACGGAAATGTACATGTGGCGCGCCGGATCGCATCCGTTATCATTGGTACCCGAACGCTATATGGATGCCACAATGCCGGGAACTGAAAATTATGTAGGGTCTGGAGTAAAAGTGGTATCGGGTTCGGCCACGTATGACACTTATGGTAACATAACCAGCGACACCAGAGTATATGCTCCAAATGATGAGGCTGTTACCTATGAAACCTATACGAACACCATTCATAAGGGTACAGCCTGGGGAGGATCAGCCTCACCGCTGGATGTATACACCACCTCCTTTTTCAAAATACGGGAGATGTCGCTAACGTATAACCTTCCTGAAAGGTTATGTGCCAGGTTCCTTTCAAAGGGAGCCTCCGTTTCAGCGGTGGGCCAGAATGTATTCCTGTGGGCAAGGCAATTCAAGTATTCCGATCCTGACGGCGGGTATGAGAATTTCAGTGATCCATCACTGCGTTACCTGGGTTTCAATGTGAAAATTACCTTTTAACAATACCGACTTATGAAAAAGATAGTTAATTCCCTCAAAATCACATTCCTCCTCACCCTTACGCTGCTGGTCAGCTGCGAAAACTTTGAGGATATCAACACCAATCCCGACACCACCACACAGGTGAGTTCATCCCTGCTGTGCACCAACGTGGTGCTGAGTGTTGCACGATTCAGCGGCCGGGATGCCAAAGGGTATATCTCCGAAAATGCACTGCCGAAATACGTGGGATATGCAAATGAAGGGCAGCTGGATTCGCAATATAACAGCATCGGAAGCAGCAGTTTCGACGGCATGACCATTCTTCCTGATATTGACAAGATGCTTCAGTATGCAAAGGGAAGCGTACTGGAAGATTCCTACAAAGGGGTTGCCCACTTTGCCAGAGCCTGGATATTTTTCAGGCTGACCATGGAGATGGGTGATATCCCCTATAGCGAATCCAATCAGGGAGAAACCGGAAATTACCGTCCGAAATATGACCCTCAGGAAAATATCCTGATCGGTGTACTCAACGAGCTGAAGGCTGCTGATTCCTGTTTCGCAAACGGCCGTACCTTCTCGGGCGATCCAACTCCCTATGCCGGAAATCCTGCAAAATGGCAGAAAGCTACCAATGCCCTGGCGCTTAAGATATTGATGACACTAAGTAAAAAGGAGAGCGTTGCCTCATTAAATGTAAAAGGGCGCTTTCAGGAAATCATGGCAGCCGGTAACCTGCTGGAATCCAATACCGGATACTTCGGGCTTGTTTATTCCACTCAGAACAAGCATCCTTTATCGGGGACCAGTAACTTGTTTACCAGCAGAACGATCATCAGTTCCACGCTGATGGATAATCTGAAAAAATTCAATGACCGACGCTTATTCTATTTTGCCGAACCGGCAGGAGCAAAGATTTCGGGGGGCAAAACACAATCCGATACCGCAGCCTATGTGGGAGTGGATGTTTCGATGGATTATGCAGCAATGAATGTCGGGCACAGTGCCAATGCTTACTCAGTGCTTAACAAGCGGTACCTCACTGAAGCAGCCTGCGAACCCAGGATGCTGCTCACTTTTGCCGAACAGCAGCTGATCATTGCAGAAGCCAACATCAGGGGCTGGGTATCAACCGGAACCCCGCAAACCTATTACCAGGAAGGGGTAAAATCAGCACTGGCAGCCATCATGGCAACCAAAGCCAGTTATGCGCACACGAAGGCCATCGACCAAACCTATATCGACGGATACTTCACTGGAGAGGCAGCCTTTAAGGCCACTGAAGAAGAACAGCTGAAGCAGATCTGGATGCAGCGTTATATCCTGAGCTTCATGCAGGATGCCCAGTACAGTTACTTTGAATACCGGAGAAATGCCTATCCTGAATTTCCGATAGATCCCACCACCAGCCTGAATGAAAACAATGTAAACGGGCTGCCGCTTCGCTGGTTATATCCGGGATCGGAAACCGACTATAACCGCGAGAATCTTGTTGAAGCCCTTAACAATCAATATGATGGCTACGATGAAATAAACAAAGTGATGTGGTTGTTGAAATAAACTGAATCAATACAACAAATCCTATATGTTCCTAAACTCTTAACCAGTAAATATTATGAAAACTAAACGTCTACTACTATTGTTGTCTGTTGTCCTTCTGGGAGCCGCTATTTCAAGCGCACAGGTCCCGGTTAGGAAAGGTTGGTGGAAATTTGATGATCCCTCTGATATGATGAAGGCCACCATCGGAAATCCGCTCGCCCCTTACGGTGATACACCGAACGAGTCTGTAAACGGTCCTGTTGACGGGAACCTGGCCATTCTCGACCCCATCGGTCACGCCCTGATCATGGATCACGGAATTCCCGCCAATGGAGGCGGCGGCAATGTAAACGAATATTCGTTTCAGATAGATTTTTTTGTTCCGTCGCCGATACCGAGTTATGTATGTTTTTTTCAGACCGGTCCGATGAACGATGCTGACGGTGACCTTTTCATCAAGGCTAACGGGACCATTGGATTGGGAGCCCTGGGATGGTCAACCCTGACAGTAGCCGCTGACACCTGGTACCGACTGGTTGTTTCAGCTAAATGCGGTGAATACTACCGTGTGTATGTTAATGGAGAACTCTACCTCGAAAAACTCGGTATTGCCGTTGACAGCCGCCATTCGCTCAAACCGCTGCCTCATATGTTCGGCGATGACGATGGTGAAGATCCAACGATTTTCTGCGCCGAACTGGCAGTGTGGAATGTGCCTCTGACCGCCGAGCAGGCGCTTGAACTGGGCGATGCTTCACAAACCAGTTTCCCGGATCGGGTTGGTTACTGGCAGTTTGATGATGCCACCAACCTGACAAAAGCAACCATCGGTTCAGCGCTGGAATTAACCGGAACCCAAACCGCTGTTGCCGGTCCCACCGAATCCAACCACGCAACCCTGGTGCCTCTGGGCAGTTACCTCACCATGACTCACGGAATGGAACCCAACCTGGGTGGTGCATTTGTGAACGAATGGACCCTTCAGGTCGACTTTTCGGTAGCCAAAACGGAAACCTGGTATGCCTTCTTCCAGACTGGAACCAGTGATGCCGATCTCTTTGTGGCAGCCAGTGCAAATACATCCGGCAGGGCGGCCAATAGCATCGGGACTGCTGCAACAGGATATTCAACCAATACCATTATGGCCAATACCTGGTACAGGATGGTTGTATCTGTGAAGAACGGGGAATTCTTCAAAGTGTATATTGATGGATTATTGTGGCTGGAAGGCGCCATTCAACCGCTCGACGGCAGATGGGGCCTTGATCCGGTACTGAAGATATTCCAGGATGATGACGGCGACGATGGCGACATCAACTGCTCAGAACTGGGTATCTGGAATGTTGCGCTAACTGCAGAGCAGGCACTTGAGCTGGGTGATGCAACCAACTCCAGCTCCGGAATCGGAAGTGTGATCGTGGCCAACACCATGGAACTGGGACAGAACTATCCCAACCCCTTCTCTGTCAACACCGTATTCCCCTATTCACTCCAGGAGGCAGGTAAAGTAACCTTCCGCATTCTGGATATCACAGGAGCCGAAATTTCCGTGATCGAACAAGGCAGCTTAGCTCCCGGCCAATATAAGCTGGAACTGAATTCCGCCAAAATGGGACCCGGAATCTATTATCTCCAGATGATCAATAATGCTCGCACTACTATTAAAAGGATGATTGTAGTTAAATAATAATGATGAGATTGTTAAAGGAAACCCCCGGATTTCGGTTCGGGGGTTTTTTCATCCTGTTCATGCTGGTATTGTCGGGTATCACCATTCAGGCATCCGTTCCGGCAAGGACCGGATGGTGGAAGTTTGATTTGGCCGCCGATCTCACCAGGGCAGAATCCGGCTATGGAGTGCCATTGGTACTAACCGGCTATCAAACGGCGGTTAACGGACCAGCGGCCGGGAATGGTGCCGTATCCATTAGCCGGGGCAGCTATTTTACCCTGCAGCACCTGATCTCCCCGAACGGAGGAGGAGCCCGGGTGAATGAGTATACACTTCAATATGATTTCAGGATACCGGAAAGCGGAATATGGCACTGTTTCTTTCAAACAGGCTTAAACAACGACGACGACGGAGACCTGTTCATCAATCCGTCGGGAAAAATCGGCGTTGCTGCGGTTGGATACAGTGATAACACCCTCATAGCTCAGGAATGGTACCGACTCGTGGTATCAGTGAAAAACGGTAATCATTTTACGTATTACCTGGATGGGAAACTCATCCTGTCCGGGACTGCCCAGGAGGTTGATGGACGGTTTTCTCTGGCCGGCAGACTGCTCATCTTTGCCGACAACAATGGGGAAGACGGAACCATCTCCTGTTCAGAGCTTTCCATCTGGGATGAGGCCCTCACAGCTGAGCAGGCGGCTGACCTTGGAGGATACAAACATGCGGCCGACCATGAACCCTTTATGATGACCCGCGTTCCCTACCTGCAGAGCCCGTCGGCCACCTCAATCACCATTTGCTGGCACGATACGGCCCGCTCCGGGACCAGGGTAGAATACGGCCCCGATGAAAGTCTGGGACAGGAACGTACCGGAACATCAGAACTGATCAGCCTGCCTTATCGCTGGCATACTGTTAAACTCAGCGGTTTGCAGTCGGGGACCCGCTATTTTTACCGTGTCGGCAGTGGAAACGGCCAATCTGAAAGGTATTCATTCCGAACCATGCCTGATCCTGCCGCAGGGGAGAAAATCAGGTTTCTGATACTCAGTGATACTCATTGCCCGGATACCTCGATGGCCGATAGAGTGATTCGTGCCGCGCAGCTGAAAATCACCTCCCTGTATGGTGACGATCCCGGACGGATCACCGGCATCCTGCACTCGGGCGATATCGTGGTAAGCGGCAATATGCCCGAACAATATACCACGCAGTTCTTCAAGCCCCTGTCAGCCCTGTCTCCCAGTATTCCGGTGATGGTAACAGCCGGAAACCATGAAGCTGAAAGCTCCCTGTTTTATGGTTACCTGAAAATGGATGAACTTTCGGCTTTCCCCAGCAATGCCGAGCTGAATGAAAAAATCTGGCAATTGCGGTCGGGAAGCTCCCTTTTTATCGGACTGAACACCAATATCACAGGGCAGTACGGGGCTACTGAAGCCGGCTGGCTTGACAACAGGCTGAAAGAAGCCGAAAATGATGCGGGCATCGACTTTGTATTCCTTTTCCTCCACCATCCCCCCTACTCTGAACTTTGGAAGGACACTAATGATTCAGATGCCGGTACCTTATACGTAAACGGAGTGCTGTTGCCGATCCTGAAAAAATATACCAAAGTTCAGCAAATGCATTACGGTCATACTCATGGATTTGAGCGGGGAACCATTCAATCGGACATATCCGGTAGTGATTTCCGGATCATCTGCGGAGGCGGTGGCGGAGGGCACCTCGATCCCTGGGCGGCAGGTGAAAATCAGGATTTTAATAATATCCATATTTGCTTCAGCCACTATTTTTATCAGATACTCGAAATCGATCCGGCCGCCAGATCCTGGCAAACCACCCTATACAGCCTGGGGAGCGTGGCTGCCCCGTTCAATAGTGTGGCTATGGATGAGTGGTATCGGAAAATCAACCAGCCCGGACCGGACACACCAGAAGTTACCGGAAGCATTAATTCCGGAAACTACCTGCAAATGAACACATCCGCATTTACCGGACCCGACTCCCTGATGTCGGTTCAGTATCAGGTATTCAGGAACATGCAGGGATCGGTGATTATAAAAGACTCCGTGATCCACTGGAAAAACATCTTCGGGATTGACGCAAACGGTGAGCCGGTCGATCTGAACCGTGACATTAATCTGACTCAGATAAAAATCCGTTCATCTTTGGTTTCAGGAACCGGTCCCTATTATTTCCGGGTCAGGTATCGCGATCATAACCTGAAATTGAGCGGCTGGTCGGCAGCCTTTCTGATCAAACCCAGCGGTTCCGGCGCTGTAAAAGGGGAAAACGGCACCCTGCTTCAACAGAACCATCCCAATCCATTTTCTGGGAATACGGTATTCCCGTATTGCCTTCAGAAAGGCGGGAGGGTTACCTTCAGGATCTATGATATCTCGGGTGCAGAAGCCGGATGTATTGAGAAGGGGCCGCAGGCTGCGGGGGACCATACACTCGAGCTGAACATAGGAAATATGGAATCGGGTATCTATTATGTGAGAATGATCTCCGGCGATGGCACCTTCATGCGGAGGATGATTGTTTTATAGCAGGGTCCGGGTTGGATAAACCCGGTTTTTCGATTACTTTTTACCTGCAAAGATAAAATCCAGGCTGTCCTGCGATTGCTGGTCAAAAATCACACAGGATCCTGCTACCTCGCCACAATTAAATTTGTGAAAATCAAAATGGCACCAGGCATATTGCCCGTGGTAATAAATCCCGGACTCGCCGTACCATTGATCTGTTTCATAGTTTTTCAGGCAAAACCCATCAATATAATACCGGGTTGACCCGCTGTGGCTTTCCACCCATAGGTGCCATTTAGGGTAGTTTGGGGTATAGAAAACCGACTGAGAATAATTCGTAAAAATCAGGCGGGCAGTGAATGTGTCCTGTCCATGCAGGGTAATCGCATAAGGATCAACAATATGGTAAGGGCTGAAACTGTCAGTAATTCCCACACAATCCAGAAACTGGGTGGAGGGGTCCTGGTTGTAATCCTCACAACTGCTTAAAACAGCCAGGAACAGCAGGATGCTCAGAATTGGTTTCATAGCATTGGTTAAACCTTTGATAGTTAAAAGGTAAGGGAAAATATCAAAATTGCCAAAGTTTTCAGCAGGTTTCCATCGGTGAAATGCCGGAATGGATACAAACGACCTTCTTCTTCGTCAACCGACCTTCAGCAGCCATTTCCTAGGTAGTGCCAACCTTTAGGATGGTTCCACGTGTCGATTTCCAGCATCGTAAGTTTCTATTACAAATGCAGACAATTAATCAAAAACTTCTATTTGCTATAGAATAACATTGGATTTCTATAACGTGTACGCTTCTTCGGTTTCCTGGCATTTTGAAATTAAAATCATATTATGGGTAAACCCAATTTTGGCAGTCAATGACTGCCAAAATTCACTGCCTTGATATTCATTATAATACATAACCATTTGGCGCAAATTCCGATCTGAAAATCCACGCTGATTAGGAAATTCATACTCTAAATCTTTTGGTAATGATTTGATTACGAAGTTGAGCCAAGTCTGAAATATGTACGAATTGCTACAAGAATCACCCTCGCTGATCACCACGCGGTTTAATGCAAAACACACTTTCAAGGTACTGAACCCGGAGCAGGGATTTGTCGCGGAGAAGGATCCGGAAACGGCGATGGAGCTGTTATATACTATGTATACCCTGAATCCAGAGCTAATACCGGTCGGCCTTTTTAATGCACTCCACCACCCTTTCCGGGCTCACCTCCACCGGCTCATGCCAGATGGATTCCTGGGGTGCGCAAGCTGCAACGGCCACCTTCATCAGGTCGTCATCGGTATAATCCGTGATCCCGATCTCTGCCAGTCGCACCGGCAACCCCACCGACCGGCAGAAGGCGTATACTTCATTGATCATCATCTCCGGGCGGTTGGCAAGGAACATGCCGGCCAGTAATCCGAAAGCGACCTTTTCGCCGTGATAATAGGCATGTGTTCCGGGCAGCTGAGTGAGGCCGTTGTGGATGGAATGTGCACTGGCCAGGCCTGCGCTCTCAAAACCCAGTCCGCTCATCAGGGTATTTGCCTCGATAACCCGCTCCAGGGCAGGCGTTACCTTCCGGGCACGGCAGCTTTGTGCGGCGGCCAACCCGTCGGCCAGAATGGTATCGTAGCAGAGTTTTGCCAATGCCAGGGCCGACAGGGTACCCATGCCACCGGCTTCATTGCGCGAATCCGACCGGTGACAGGAATCGGCCTCGAACCAGGTAGCCAGGGCATCGCCCATACCGGCTATCAAGAGCCGCACCGGGGCCTTTGCAATGATCTCCGAATCGAGAATCACAAGGTTGGGATTCTCTTTCAGGTAAACAAGATGATCGAAGGCACCTGATTCCGTGTAAACCACGCTCACAGCGCTGCAGGGCGCATCGTTGGAGGCAATGGTGGGAACAATGATCGTTTTGGCCCCGGTTTCGTATGTCACCGCCTTAACCGTATCGATCACCTTGCCGCCGCCCAGGGCAACTACCACATCGCACCCGTTGCGGCGTGCAATGACCACCAGGCGGTCAATCTCCTTTTGCGTGCACTCGCCCCCGAAAGGTTCAACGGCCGCATTGCTGAGCCCATGGCTCTTCAGGTATGGAACAATTTCCCGGATCGCAGTTTTTCCGGCCACTATCAGCGCTTTCGAGCCCAGCCTGCCAATGCCTTCCGGCAAAAAAGAAATGGCACCGGGTCCCTGGATATATCGCGACGGGAAAACCGCCAGTCTGAATGATGTTGTTTCCATGGGGAAATCTGTTTTTGTTCTTTGATTAACTACTCCTACCTTATGCCCTAAAATTATCAGATATGAGCTGATAATCCTTATAATATTAACATGAAAACCTTAAAAGGCATCTCCCTGATCCTGAACTTTATCCTCATTGCTGGTGCTACATTGGCTCAGCAAGGAAGTCGGGATTTCATTGATCATTCACCCGGTTACGACCTGGCTGTGTACTATTTCCCCAACTATCACCAGAACGATGTCCGTAATGAAATTCGATACGGGAAGGGATGGTCGGAATGGGAACTCATCAAATCGGCGCAGCCGAGATTTGAAGGGCACAAACAACCCCTGATACCCCTTTGGGGCTATACCAATGAATCCGACCCGGTAGTGATGGAAATGAAGATCAATGCGGCATCGCAATATGGTATTGATGTATTTATTTATGACTGGTACTATTACAACGACGGTAAATTTCTGGAGAAAGGCCTCGAGGAAGGTTTCCTGAAAGTGAAAAATAACAACAAGGTGAAATTTGCGCTGATGTGGGCCAATCATGACTGGGTGGATCTTTTTCCCCGAAATCCCGAAACGGGTGGTCTGCCACTATTTTATCCCGGAAATATCACTCCTGAAACTTTTGATAAGATGACCGACTACATCATATCGGAATATTTTATGCAGCCAACTTACTGGATGATAGATGGATGCCCCTATTTTTCCATTTATGAAACCTACCGGTTCATCGAGAGCATGGGGGGCCGTGAAAATGCCAGGGCGGCATTGGAGAAATTCCGGGTGAAAACCAAAAAGGCCGGATTCAGGGACCTGCACCTAAATGCGGTTGTGTGGGGTGTTCAGATATTGCCTAATGAGAAAGTATTGAAAAATCCGGCTGAACTGCTGGAGTATTTCTCCTTTAACAGCACCACGTCGTATGTTTGGGTGCATCACGCCGGACTGGAATCATTTCCGGAAACAGAATACAATACCTTGAGGGATAAGTATTTCCGTTTTTGCGATGATTTTTCAAAAACCATCATGCAACCTTACCATCCCAATGTTACCATGGGC
The DNA here is from genome assembly GCA_942493265.1 of uncultured Bacteroidota bacterium. GTDB lineage: Bacteria > Bacteroidota > Bacteroidia > Bacteroidales > UBA12481 > UBA12481. Next base: position 1,714,683 of record OW818688.1, on the reverse strand, counting down.
TGGGATGCCACTCCCCGCTGTGATCAGAAATTCAATTTCAGGAGTGCGGGGTATCCCTGCATGGCTGTCCTGAAAAACAACACCCCTGAAAATTTCAGGCAGGCGCTGGAATTCGCCCGATCGAGGGTGCAGCCCAAACCGGGACATCCCGCGATTATCACCATCAACAGCTGGAACGAATGGACCGAAGGGAGTTTTCTGGAACCTGAACGGGAATACGGATACCAATACCTGGAGCAGATACTGGAGGTGTTCAAGAGCAAATCCCTTTAAAAAGATATCTGCAGCACCGTGGGCGAATCGTTAAAGCCTGGCCGGTATGGTAAAGTAGAATACCGAACCTTTACCCGGTTCGCTTTCCACCCGGATTGTACCGCCCAGCATTTCCACGTACCCTTTTGAGATGGATAATCCCAGTCCGGCGCCTTCGTAATTGCGTGTCATTGAATCTGTTCCCTGTCGAAACCTCTCAAAAATCACTGATCTCAGCTCAGGTGGGATACCCATGCCGGTATCCTTTACAAAGAATTCCAGCAACTGGCCCTTCCCATCGCAACCAACCTCAATTGATCCTGATTTTGTGAATTTGAGGGCATTCTTAACCAGGTTGGTCAGAATGGCATAGATTTTTTCCTTGTCGGTTTTTAGCCGGATTTCCCTGACCGGATCGGATATATTCATGAACAGATGAACACCCTTTCCTTCAGCCTCCGGTGTAAAAAAGGTACAAACAAAGGCAATCAGATCATTAACAGCAATTTCGGAAAGAATTAACTCCGATTGTCCGGACTCAATTTTTGAAAGGCTGATAATATCATTGATAATGCTGAGCAACCGGTCGCCGCTTTTCTCGATAATGCCGATATATTTTTGCTGCTCCTCACCCGACAATTTCGGCTCCTTCAACAGCTCGGTAAATCCCAGTATCCCATTCATGGGGGTTCTGATTTCATGACTCATATTGGCCAGGAATGCTGACTTGAGACGGTCGCTTTCCTCAGCCTTCAATTTTGAGGCGCGCAATTCTGATTCGGCAAGTTTTTGCTCGGTAATATCGGTAACGGTTGAAACCATCAGATTCTGGTCTAACAGAGGAATATTTACAGAATTCACAATTCTTTCTGTACCAACCTTAGTTTTAATCGGGATGTTTTCCCAGTGCATTCTGGAAGCATCGCCGGTTTGAATATCAGCCAATACCCGGGCTGACAGTTCCTGCCGGAATTCACTATCAGGATAAACTTTTTGAAAGAAAGTGCTGATATCAGTTATTTCCTCAGATGGCCATCCATAAATCTCCTCAAATTTCCGGTTCATGTAAAAGGCACTTCCACTTTCCAATTCGTTTAAAGCCACCCCAATCGGCAGGTTATCCAGAACCGTTTGGATGAAGGAATTTTTCTTAATCAACTCTCTCTCAACCTCCAGGCGCTCAGTAATATCCCTGGCGGCCGCGTAGATCAGGGAGCCGCGGGGGACCGACCGCCATTCAATAAACCGGTACGACCCATCGAGGCATTGATATCGGTTCACAAAATTCAGGATATTCTCCTGATGGCCAAGTTTGGACAATACATCCAGTGTTGACTGTAAATCTTCAGGATGAACAAAATCCAGAAATTTTCTCTTCTCGAGTTCCTCAACCGGATAGCCAAGCGTGGTTTCCCACATTTTGTTCACCTTGATAAAATTACCCGAGGTATCGGCGATGCAGAGGAGATCAAGCGTTACATTAAAGAAATCTTCAAGCTCTGTTTTTTGCTGTGACAATAAATCCTCGGCATTGATCCTTCCCAGCAACATCCCGACAATATCGGCGTAAGATTCAACGAGCCATTGGTTTTCCAATTGATCACCCTTTTTAAAGATCAGGGTAAAATCACCAACCATCCGTTCATCCTCAACTGTTTTAACAAGAACCACCTTGCCTGCACCGGCAAGATGGGTCAACGTATTGATGAGATCCTTTGCCAGAACGTTCCCGGTAAGCTCATTCAGATGATCGAAATACGTTATTTTTTTGTTCTTTATTTTGCTCTCGCGAACCGGATCATAGGTCCATTTGTTCCCGGCGAGCTGAAAACCAAGCATTTCCAGAACTTGCTCCGGAATTGAAGCGAGGCCTGAAACGGCCATGGTAGTAAAGTCTTTCCCGTTAGTCTCAAATTTATTAAGTGCAACATACATAGCACCCGAAAACGACTTCATCTGATCTGTAATATATTGATAGTCAATATTTTTACAAGTGTACCGATTCAGCTTGGCGGAAATTTCGGTCAGCAGGTGCTGATTGGTGATATCCACAAAAATGGTAGAGAAATGATTTTCTTGCAGGGAGTATACTTTAACATTATACCATCGTGCCAGTTGTTCGCTATATTGCTCAAAATAATCGGTGCCCCCATTCAGGGCAATTTTTCCATAAAAGGCGATCCAGTTGAATTCCGAATTTTCGATACCCGGCAAAATTTCCCTGACCGTTTTCCCCATTATTTCGGACATTTTTAGGCCGGTAAGATTTTCAAATGCCTTATTTGCTTCCAGAAAACGGTAATCACACGGATTTCCGGATGGGTCCAGAATGATCTCATGACACGCATAACCAAACTGTGCCTCCTGAATAACATGATGATAATCAGTGTAGTTCATTCCAAAATCTTTAATATGTAGCACTCAGCGGGGTCCCTTCCCAACTAAGAACCAACATAGGCAAAAAAAACAGATCAACGCATGAATGATTCAAAAAAACGTCGGCCGGTTATATTACGGATATTGGCAGTACAAAATAGTAAATCGCAAAAAAGTGGGAAACGGCACCAGCCAGAACCAGCAGGTGCCACACAAGATGGTGGTATTTGAATTTACCCAGACGAAAGAAGAAGATCCCGAAGGTATAGCAGAATCCGCCGATCAGAATCCAGATAAGTCCCATGAGTGTGAGGCTATTGTATAGGGGCCCAATGGCTATCAGCATCATCCAGCCCATTGCTGCATAAAGAATAATATAGAATAGATTCACCCCCTGATGAAACTGGGTAGGCTTTGCCAGCTTGATGGTGATCCCCATCAGCGCCAGTCCCCATTCCAGTCCGAAAATCGTCCATCCGAAGGGTCCGTGAAGCGCCACCAGCGCAAAGGGGGTATAAGTTCCTGCTATCAGGGTGAAAATAGCGATCTGATCGATAGTAAAAAAAACATCCTTGGCTTTCCCTTGTTTAAGCCAGTGGGTCATGGTTGAAGAGAAGAACAGAATGATCATGGTAACCCCAAAAACTGCCGAGGTGACTATATGCCATAGGTTACCGGTACGGCTGGCCTTAAATAGCAACAGCACCAGGGCAGTTGTAGCCAGAATGGCTCCGCTGAGGTGTGAAAGGGCATTGGCCAGCTCTTCGTTTTTGGTGTATCTGGATTTGATCTCAGTGTTCATACTTCTCCTGTTCCAGGCAGCAAAATTGCATTAACTTTACAAATAACATAATAAAAAACGATCATGGCATTCCTGAAATCTTTAAAAAAATTGTGGGGCACCTCCCGGGAGGTTGCCGAAATAAAAGGCGCTGAATTAAAAGAGCAAAGTATTGATACGGCTGAAACGGCCAGGGAAATGGCTAAAGATGCCAAAGAAAAGGTAGGAGAGGTGCTCGAAAATGTTAAGGAAAAAACCGAAGCTACCCTTGAAAAGCTCGACGAAAAAGCCGCTGCCGTGGTGGATAAACTTGAGGTGAAACTCAGGTCGTCGATTGAAAAACCTGCCGAACCGATCGTTGAACCGATCGATGAACCGATTGCAGAAACAGCAGAAGAAATAGTAGAAGAACCCACAGCCGAACCCCTGGTCGAAAATCCTGAAGAAGATCCGGAAGAAAAACAGGCATAGGATACATGCCAGGCGCAAAATCCGTAAAAGGGAAAAGAAGCATTAGAAGAAAGCTGACGATATCAGGAATAGTACTGGTAACGGCTATTGTTTTGCTGATTTTCACGCTGGGATCCTGCCAGATCTCCTATCTCACGCAGGCCATTTCCGGTCACTTTCGTATCATGAATGCCAGGCATCCGATTGAAAAAGTATTGAAAGATGACGGGCTGGATCAGCAATCGAGAGACAAGCTGAAACTGGTTCTGGAAATTCATGATTTCGCCGTCAGGGAACTGGGGTTGCCTGATAATAAAAGCTATACCCTGTATTCCGTGATTGAAGGCGATTATCCCGGCTGGAATGTATATTGTGCCCCAAAATTCTCCGTAGAGCCGAAAACCTGGTGTTATCCGGTTGCCGGATGTGTGGTTTACCATGGCTATTTCAAGAAGGAGAAGGCCATGGGATTTGCTGAAAAAATGAAGGACCAGGATCTGGATGTTTATATGGCCCCGTTCGGCGCCTATTCGACTTTAGGCTGGTATAATGATCCGATTTTAAGCACTCACCTGCGGTACGACTCCATTCAGCTGGCCGGCCTGATCATACACGAACTGGCCCATCAGAAATTCTATAAATCCGGCGACTCCCGCTTTAGTGAAGGCTTTGCTGAAACCGTTGAGCGGGCCGGAACGCTCCACTGGTTAAGATCGCTGGGGCGGGAGGATCAGGTAGCTGAGGCGGTGAAGGGCTGGGCCGAAACCGATCAGGTAGTTGCCCGTATGCTCAAGGCCCGCAATGATCTGAGTGCCATCTATCAATTTAATCAGGATACTATTCGGATGTTGGAGCAGAAAGATTCCATACTGACCCGTCTGGAACAGGACCTTAAAATCACCACCCGAAAACTCAACAATGCTTTTCTGATCCCGATCAGCACCTATCATTCATTGATCCCCTGGTTCCAGGAAAAGCTGGAATCCTGCGGAGGGGACTTCCGGAAATTTTATGAACAGGTGAAGGGGTCAGGCTAGGATTCCCAGTCGCGATAATCTCTTGTAAGCCAGGCAGGGTTGCCGGTTCCGCCGGCAAAGCAAAGTTTAACCGGATCCCATTTGATGGCCTCATTATGGTAATAGAGCTGATTCATCAGGTGGCAGCTGATAGCGGTTCGGCCTCCGACCTGTTCATTTGCGATCGGCTTGATGCGGGTTTTCACACTGTTCAGAAAATCCAGGTAGTGTGACGGGCTATTGTAGAGTTTGATTTTCGCGTCCTTCAGAAACAGTTGTTCGGCCTTTTGGGTTTCCGCGGCGAGAGTGGTATCCGGACTATCTTTCCCGGTGTATGCGGCGATAGTTTCGCCCTTCAGTACCATCTTGAACCGGCCCCGGTTCACCATGATTTCCCCGTCGCTGCCAAAAAAGTGAACCCCGAAACCATTTTCCTTACGAATAACGGGAACGCCATTGGGATAAACCAGTGTAGCCTCTCCATTGTTGAACATCACTTCAGCCGGACCGCTGTCGTCCATGCCCAGACCCCAATGGGCGATATCCAGGTGGTGTGCACCCCAATCTCCTACCCCACCCGTACCATATTCCCGGTATGAACGCCAGGCCGGAAAATGATTATGCAATCCGCGGGGACTCAGGATGGAATTATAGGAACGCACGGGTGCCGGTCCGAGCCAGAAGTTCCAGTCGAGACCCGGCTCCATCTCCTCTTCGGGCAAGTCGCAGGGTACCGGAGGACCGCTGAACACTGCCTCCACATGGTTAATTATACCGATACAGCCGTTTCGAACCAGTTCGCTGGCGATCCGGAATTCCTGGCTCGATCGCTGCATCGAACCGGTTTGGAGGATCCGCTTGCGTTTTTCCACCGCCTGCATCACATCGATTGCCTCCTGAATATTATGTGTAAGTGGTTTTTCGCAAAAAACGTCCTTGCCTTTCCGGAGTGCCAGCAAGATCACCGTAGAATGCCAGTGATCAGGTGTTGCAATGCAAACCGTGTCGATGTCATCGCGGTCGAGCAATTCGCGATAGTCGGTATAAGCCTTGCAGCCGGCGGAGCCCTTGTCGGGGTTATCTGTGTAGAACTTGTTTACCCATTGTTGTGCATTTGTCCTCCGGGTGGTATCCACATCGCAAACCGCGAGGATCTGCACCTCAGGAGCGAATTTCGAAAGCAGGTACCGGGATTGAATTCCCATGCCCACAAACCCCATTGTTAGGCGGCCGGAAGGTTTCGACGTGAGGCAGGATGGAAGGATGTAAGGAACAGCCACAAGAGGGGCCAGAGTTTTGAGAAAATCCCGTCGCGAGGTTGGCATGGCTCAGGTTGGAGTTGATGAATACTATCGTAACTCCACCAAAGGTATATTTTAAAATCCGACCTGCAAATGGTAAATATCTGCCGAATGACCCCTGGTTACAAAACCCTATTTCAGCTGGGCGTAAATGACTTTCCAGGCCTTGTCGTGCACCTTGATCGTCTTCCAGAATGCAATTTTGTCCACCGAATTGGTTGACCGGGTCATGAAGTAGGAATAGTTCACCTCCCCGGATTCCGATCCGGCAATAGTTTTGCAGGCTGTTTGAAAATTGTTGAATTTCGAGAAAGAATCATCATTGAAAACATTCTTGCCTACCATGCCGGAATCCTCCTGATAAACCACCGTGCCATCATCCGACATAACCCAGATTTCATCGGGAGCGGTGACCAATGTGATACGGATGCTGTGGATCAGGTTGTAAGGTGAATCCACCGTATCAATCGAATTTTGAATTCTTCCGGTTGCAATATCCAAAGCTGTAAGTGCATCCTTTTTGTCGTTTCTGCAGGAGCCCAAAGTTCCGGCAATTAACAACCCCAATAAAATAGTCCTGATTTTCATAATTATTTTTCTAAGTCCTGCGATTGTGGATACGAAATTACGTCATGTAAAAACCAATCTTACAGTTGATTATCTACTATTTGACTAATGTTTATTTTTTCACGCTAAACGGTGCCTGATTACTGCTTACCGGCGGCCCGACTGCCGATACGGACGGATGAAAGCATTTCTGATGTTAGTGACCGGGCGGTGAAAGGCAGATTAAAGGCAGGTGAACTTCATGAACTGCGATAAGTACATTCATTGTTTACCTATGTTCCATCCCTTATTTAGCTTTTCGGATAGAAGGCTGATCATCGCGCCATTTTGGGGTTCGTAGGCAACATTGATATTCTCCTGGGGATCGGCCAGCTGATCATATAATTCACGGGTTACAAAGTCTTTTTTCACTTTATTGACATCGTCCCAGATATACCACTCCACCAGGTGGTACCTTTCGGTGGTCATGGAGTAACCCATGTAGAATACCCGGTTCTTTCCGGTTCCCACTGCATGCTGGAACTGACTGAAGGCATGATCTTTCCATTTGATTGATGGATCGTTCAGCAAGGGCATCAAACTCGTCCCCTGCAAACCGGGATCGACCGGAAGGCCTGCCAGGTCGCAAACGGTCGGGTACAGGTCGACCAGTTCGGTGAGCCGATCGCAGCTCTTCCCCTTACCCTTGATCCCGGGAGCCAGGATTAGCAGAGGAACGCGGTTGTCGATATCATAATCCGTCTGCTTGCACCAGCCCCCGTTCTCGCCAAGTTTCCAGCCATGGTCGCCCCAGATCACCACGATGGTATTCTCCGCCAGGCCCATCTCTTCCAGACCCTTCATGAGCTTGCCCAGGCAGGCATCGAGATAGCTGACGCTGGCATAATATCCGTGTTTCAGAAGACGGGCGATATCCTCCGGTTGTTTTTCCGCATCGACATTTACCCGGCTGGCAATATCGTAACAACCTGACAGCTCATAGGTACCGCCGGGTGCCATGGGTGGTGAATTTTTAGGGTGATATGGGTTCGGGGCCATTGGCAGGGTGTTCCGGTCGTATAGATCCCAGTATTTCCGCGGTGCGACGAATGGCAGGTGGGGGCGGTAATAACCGAGTGCCAAATAAAAGGGCTCGCTCCTGCTCTTGAGTCTTTTCAGGGTTTCCAGCGCGAGGTCAGTCTGAGCTCCATCATACAGCTCATTATCCTTGCAGTCGGCAATTTCGGTGGCACGACCATAAGCCCATCCGCCGGCATAGGCTTTCGGATTTTTGCGAAGTCGTTCCCCACGGACACTGTCGAGCTCCCTGTTTATGCCCTCATCATAATAGAATGATTCGGCATCACGATCGATCATACCGGCCGTCCGGTATTCAGATGGCCGAAGGTCCGGCTCATCAAACGAAACCGAATCCGGCATGTGGTTATGAAAGATTTTGCCGATGGAAACCGTATGATAGCCAAACTTCTTGAAATACTGGGGCATGGTCACCACGTCAGGTATCTGTACCCGGAACTTCTCCCGGAGTGTCCAAACCATAGACTTATCCGGACGATAGCCGGTCATCACGCTTGCCCGGGAAGGAGCCGAAACGGCTGTCTGGCAGTAGGTACGGGTAAACAGCACCCCAGATCCGGCCAGCCGGTCGAAATTGGGTGTTTGGATTTCCTTCACCCCATAGCAGCCCAGTTCCGGGCGGAGATCATCGATGGAAATGAACAGGACATTCGGTTTTTTTGCGGGATCTACGGTACTGGAGCCAGCGGCCAGCAGAGGCAGGATAGCGGCTCCGGCAGTGAAAAATTTAGCTATCATGGTAAAATGTTCTACGGGATTTAAAAGTAGCAACTTTTAAGATCAGCTGAAAACATAAACCTCCACTCTCAAAATTTCTTGATTTACCGATACTAATACTGTGTTCGCCGATTTTGAGATGCGTGACCTATAATCGGTCGGTACTTTTGGACACATCAAAAGATGACTATGAAAAAGAAAGTAATAATAATTGGTGGCGGAATTGCCGGATTATCAGCCGGAATCTATTCTGCAATGAACGGATTTGATACTGAAATCCTGGAGATGCATTCGGTGGCTGGCGGACAATGCACCGCCTGGGACCGCAAAAAATATCGGTTTGATTATTGCCTGCACTGGCTGGTAGGAACCTCACAAGGTGCTTTCCACGAAATCTGGAAGGAAACCAATGTCATCAACAGCGAAACAGAGATTGTCAACCACGAGATCCATTCGAGGATCCTGGACCGGGAGCGGAATGAGTTTTTTATCTATTCAAATATCGATCGCTGGGAAAAATACCTGCTTGAAATTGCTCCCGAAGATAAGATCCCAATTAAGAAAATGTGCAAGGATATGCGCAAGAGTGCCCTCCTGGAGCCATTTGCCCTGCCGCCCGAATTACGCAGTCCGCTCGATTATATACGAATACTGCCCAAAATGCTTCCGGTTGCCAATGTGGTCAGAAAATTTGGCCGGCTTACATGCAAGGAGTATTTTGATAAACTGAACTTTAAAAGCGAAAAAATAAAATCCGTTTTTTACGCCCTGTATGGCGACCGGAATTTTTCGGCGCTTGCCTTTGTTTTCATGCTCGGCTGGTTTCACCAGAAAAATGCCGGGTACATCATCGGCGGGTCGTATCCGCTGGCACAACGGATGGTGGAGAAGTTTGAGAGCCACGGCGGAAAATTATCCTATAAAAGGAGAGTTGAAAAGATCATTGTTGAAAACGATGTTGCACAGGGAGTTCTGCTTACCGACGGAACCCGGATCGAGGCAGATTATGTGATCAGTGCAGCGGATGGATATTCCACCATCTATAAAATGCTGGATGCCAGATATGTGTCGAAAAAGATTGATTTTGCCTATAAGAACTGGGAACTTTTCACGCCCCTAGTTCAGGTTTCGTTTGGGATCAATAAAACAATAAAAACCGCAGAGCCGATCATCATCAATATATCGAAGGAATCAAAGATCGGGCGCACCCTGCTGGAAAACGGCTACTCCGTAATGAATTATTCCCATGATCCGACGATGGCACCCGAAGGAAAAACCTCCATTATTCTGCGGTACGAAAGTCCGTGGAAACTATGGAAGAATCTGGATGGGGAAGAATATAAGAGCGAAAAGCTTCAGATTGAGAAAGATGCAACAGCATTGCTGGAGAATGAATATCCCGGAATTTCAGAGTACATCGAAGTTATTGATGTGGCGACTCCAAAAACAGATGTAAAATATACCGGAGTAAAGGATGGTGCTTATGAGGGATTTCTGCCCTCAAAAGAAAACATGATGAAATCGTTGAAAATGTACCTTCCGAAACTTCAGAATTTCTACATGGCCGGTCAGTGGCTGTTTCCGGGCGGCGGGATTCCACCCTCGGCACAAACCGGGAAATGGGCCGTGCAGCTGATTTGTAAAAAGGAGAAGCGGAAGTTTGTTTCCAACCAGGAGGTGTAATCTTAAAGCAAACAAAAATGCTATTTATTCATTTTAATGCTTTCTTTAATAACTGCCTCATTGATCAATTTTACCCTGTTTAATTCCATTTTTTCGACAGCCCGGTCATAAGTTAACAGGCCGTTAACCTCATGCTCCACATCTGTCGTTTGAGTGTAAACAGCTACGCTGAGTCCCTTGTATTTCATCAATTGTTCAACCTGATCCAATAATAACACATACCGATCAGTAAGTGCTGTACTGGTAGGTTCAAAATCGTACGCATTATTTTCAACCGGCCACATGTGATCTCTTGAAAATAACCCAAGCCCTCCAAATTCACCCAGCGATGCAGCCCGGATACTATCGGGTACCGGGGCACCTTTGGGGCCGATATAATTATGGGTATCCACAAAATCGCCATTGCCAGGATCGCCATAGGCTTGTTGGTAGGACGGGTTGTAATTAAAACCGGAGTTGCCATTCACCAATCGCGACGGGTCATATCTTTTTACCCAATCAGTAATTGCCCTGACATCAAAGGCTCCCCAATTTTCATTAAACGGCACCCAGGCAATAATGGAAGGAGAATTATAATGATCATCCATAATGGCTTTGAGTTCCTGCCTGAAAACTTTCCTGGTGTTCGTAGTGTCTTCATTCGGGTACCATATCGCTGGCATGTCCTGCCAAACCATGAGACCAAGCTTATCGGCCCAGTAATAAAAACGCTGGGGTTCAGTTTTCATGTGCTTTCTGATGAAATTATATCCTGCATTTTTGGTGAATAAAAGATCAAACTTCAGCGCATCGTCAGTAGGGGCCGTCAAAATCCCATCGGGCCAATAACCCTGATCGAGCAAGCCTAGTTGCATAACAAATTTCCCGTTCAGTAACGGCCTGATCACGCCATCCACTTTCCCCAGTTTGATATCCCTCATTCCAAAATAGCTCACTATTTCATCAGCAATGCTGCCATTTGCATTAAACAAGGTGATTTTCAAATCGTACAGGAAGGGAGTATCCGGTGACCAAAGCCGGGGGTTTTTCACCGGCAGATAAAAATCGGTACCAGCGACTGCTCTCACCTGCGAAATCACACTTTTATCTATAATCACCTCGGCTAAAAGCTTTACACCACTTTCTGCATTAACTGAAACTTTTAATTGATTGTTTTCGAGGTCGGGAAGCAACCGGATATTTTTGATGTAGGTTTTACTTACCGGTTCCATCCAAACAGTTTGCCAGATGCCTGATGAAAAAGTATAGTCGCCACGGGGGCCGTTTTTACCCGAAGGCGCCCTGCCATCATTGGGATCATGCGCAGCCACAATCAAACTATTAATGCCTTTTTTTAAGAAAGCCGTAATATTAAAACTAAATGCATCGTACCCGCCGGAATGACTACCAGCTTTTTCACCGTTCACAAAAATGGTTGCATCATGGTCGACCGCATCGAAATGAATGATTACCTGCTTGTTGATCCAGGCAGATGGAATTTCAAAGGTCCGGTGGTACCACATATTGATCTCCTGATTGCGCTCAATTCCGGACAGTACAGATTCCGGGCAATAGGGAACACGTATTTTTTCAACTTTAAGGTTAAAGGATACCGGTTTCTCCGGATTCAGGGCACCCGGAATATCCTTTCCGCCCATATAATCCCATTGGCCGTTCAGGCACATCCATTCAGCACGTTGCAACTGGGGCCTGGGGTATTCGGACAATGAAACGGACGACTCCATAACGGATTTGGTCCATGGTGTAGGTAATTTGGGCACCTGAGCCCATGACAGGCAATAACAATTAGAAACAAGAATAAATGACAGGAATAAAGTTTTTCGAAGCTGATTCATGTTGGAAATTAAAAAGGTTTTACCTGGTGCTAATATCATACACTATTTACCCTCGCGATTGAACTCGAATCGCCGTGGGGTGCCGCCTTTGGTGTAGCCGATCGTAGCCCTCAGACCCCCCTGGGGTGTGAGTTCGTATACGATTCGCTTCGGATAGTCGTGGCGCGGATTGTCGAACACGGCACGCGTTGAATCCATCTCGGAGAGCACAAACTCCGTTGGCTGGCCACCGCCGGGCTGCGCGATGTACAACAACCCACTGTCACGCTCAACAATGCGCAGGAACTCGAAAGCGGTCATCTTTCCGCGCGACACTGTGCGCGACACGCCAAGCATCGCGCCTCCAAGCGGCGGACTCCATCGCTCCTCGATCGACGTCGCCCCCGTTGAACCTCTCGTTCCAACCCATGCACCAGCCAACCACGCCATGTCGCTCATAGTAGCCTTGGCCGGTGTTGGCATTGTGATGTCCTCCACATGTCGGTAGAGCCCAACTGATTTGGGCCCTCCAGGTGTCCCGTACGTAAAGCTCACAAGCAATCCGTCGGCCGTATGGCGAAACTCCCGCCGAATCCTCGAATTGGGTTCAAGGCCCGACTCACGCACAAAGTTGACCTCATAGGAAAACACGCTGTCGTTCCAGGTTCCGTGATAACGGGTGATATTCTTTTGAACGACAATTTCGGTGATCGAACCGTCAAGCGCCACACGCACATCGCGGTGACCCGAACCATGGCCCTGCACCAGAACCACAGCGCTCTCTTCGACGCGGAACGAGAACTTTGAGCTCATGGGCGGGCCCATCTCTTCGAGGGCGCGGCCCTCGGTGCGGTCCTCAACATAAATCCACTCGCCGTCCAATGCGCGCAACCCATCCTGCCGGGTCAAAGGCGCGTTCGAGTCCATCGCAGCCAACGACAAACCGAAGGCTGCGAGGAGGGCCAGTGCTGCAGGCTTTTTAAGACGCTCTGATTTTTGGTGCTTGCTCATTGTAATCATTTTGCCAATATTAGTAATCCTTTCCGAATTACCGACAGGTTTTCCCGGAAGATCCGGATATCAGAATTCTGGCTCAGAATGATCCGTGGGGTATTCCTGGTTCCGGGGACAAAATGATCACGGTAAAGAGGGTTGGAACCTTTATCTCCGGCAGGAGGGATAATGGATCATAACTCTTAAGGGTACCGGTTGTGGTAAACTCACTCGGACCCCACATGTAGTTGTAAATATCCGGGTTAATCCTGCACCTTTTACATTCTGAAAGCCCTGATTATCAGAGGCAGGCACGGTTAAAATCTTCATAATCTTTCATCTGGAAAAATAAATTATGTTTAACTTTGGTATTGGCTAAATACATTAAAAATGGAACCGATATCTAAAACAAACTGCCTGAATGATTATTTTCATTCAAGGTACATAGCCGGATTCATATTTATCTGGCTATTTTTCGGCAACGGATTACGTGGGCAGGAACCCACAACCGTGACAATCTCCGGAAGTTTTCAAAGCGAGGCGGGATGTTCCGAAGACTGGCAGCCGGCCTGCGCAGCTACCCATCTGGCGTTTGATGCCACGGATGGTGTATGGCAGGGTATGTTTAATGTTCCGGCAGGTTTCTGGGAATACAAGGCGGCACTTAATGACAGCTGGGATGAAAATTACGGGGCACATGCCACGCTGAATGGCCCAAATATTGGATTAAACCTCGCATCCCTGCGCGCAGTTAAATTCTATTATGACCACGCAACCCACTGGTTAACAGATAATGTGAATTCCCTAATCATTACAGTACCGGGAAGTTATCAGTCAGAAATTGGTAGTCCGGGTGACTGGCAGCCCGACTGTTTGCGTTCGTGGCTGAAGGATCCCGACGGGGATGGAATTTACACCATGGACGTTTCGGGCATACCGCCGGGTAATTATGAGGTAAAAGTCGCTATCGATGAAAGTTGGTCTGAGAATTACGGTGCCGGTGGAGCGCAAAACGGAGCGAATATTCCTTTCACAGTTACCAGTATTATTGAAGTCCTGCAGTTTGAATATGATCCGGTAAGTCATATCCTTACTATAACAGAGGCTCCCCCATTGGCACAACCAGGGTCGGTCACCATTGCCGGGTCTTTACAGAGCGAACTGGGATGTTCCGGTGACTGGCAGCCGGACTGCTCATCCACCCATCTGACGTTTGATGCCACGGATGGTGTATGGCAGAATATTTTTAATATTCCGGCAGGTTCCTTTGAATACAAGGCGGCGCTGAATGACAGCTGGGATGAGAATTACGGGGTACATGCCACGCTGAATGGAGCAAATATTGCATTAACCCTCGCATCCCCGCGCGATGTTAAATTCTATTATGACCACGCAACCCATTGGGTAACCGATAATGTGAATTCGTTCATTGTTACAGCAGCGGGTAGCTTTCAGTCAGAATTAGGTGGTCCGGGTGACTGGCAACCCGACTGTTTGCGTTCTTGGCTGCAGGACCCTGACGGGGATGGTATTTATACCTTTTCTACCAAAGCCATCCCACCCGGAAATTATGAAACCAAAGTGACCATTAACGAAAGCTGGGCTGAAAATTACGGGATGGGTGGCATCCTAGGTGGTGCAAACATACCATTCTCAATAGTTGAGGCCGGAAGCGAGGTACTATTTAGTTACAATGGCGTAACCCATGTACTGACAATAACCATAAACGGGGAGCCAAATAATGTTCCTCCCACCATTATTGAGATTGACTTTCCCATTGATCCGGTTGCAATTTCCGATGTGGTCACAGCAACCGCGACTTTCAGTGATCCGGCAGGAGTCACTGACCGGCCCTATACCTGTTCCATTGATTATGGTGACGGAACGATGATGGCAGGAACTGTTGATGAATGGACCTGCACATTTCCGGAACACAGGTACACACTGCCCGGAGTTTATGAAATCAGGGTTACGGTAACGGATAAACACGGAGAGTCATCCACCTTGGCAAGCTCCAGATATCTGGTCGTGTATGATCCTGCCGGAAGATTTGTGACAGGAGGCGGATGGATACTGTCGCCTCCCGGGGCCTATAAACCGGATCCTGCTGTGACAGGAACAGCCAATTTTGGTTTTGTGTCGAAATATAAAAAAGGTTCGTCCATCCCTGATGGAAATACCGAATTTAAATTTAATGCCGCAAATCTTTATTTTACAAGTTCAAACTACGATTGGCTGGTTGTTGCAGGTTCCATGGCACAGTTTAAAGGATCAGGTACCATCAATTACGAAGGCAACTTTGGATTTCTGTTAAGTGCCATTGATGCCAGTTTAAATCCAGGTATCGCCATTGACAAGTTCAGGATTAAAATCTGGGATAAGGTTACCGATCAGGTTGTTTACGATAACAATATCGGATCTGAACAGGACAATGCAGTTCCTTCTACCTCAATATCAGGTGGTTCCATCGTTATACATTCGGTAAAAACCAAATCTTCATTAGATGAATATCCATACAATCCCGGGCTGGTGCAGCCGGAAATAACTATTTATCCAAACCCGTTTACGGAGCAGCTGAATTTTGAATTCTCGGTTACGGAAGATTCCCATGTTGTCATAGAGATTTTTGACATGACCGGAAGAAAAGTAAAAACGGTGTTTGAAAATGAAGTTAAGGGTATGGTTCAATACAGCGAGAAGTTTACAGGAGCCGATATTGTTGATGGTATTTACTTCTATCGCATTACTATTGGTAATACGGTATATAACGGAAAGGTGATTAACGTAAAATAGCAAGTATCGATATTTTCCCAATCTTTTCGCTGGCCAGCTGCGACTGGATCTGGAGGTAATCGGCTTTAGAAATGGCGCTGAGGGCAAGTCTTTCGGCGGCCAGACGAAATTCAGGGTAACAACAGGATTTGAGGACCACCTATGGGGAATATGCTTAAAATCAACCTCCCTGCAGGTAAAAAAGGGCTATTGGTCGGGATGAATACATTTTCCCGGAAAGAAATTCCTCCTTTACGCCTAATTTGTCTGATCAGTACTATAATTAATTCCAATAATCCTGAAAATAAAGATGAAAATAAAGCTTCTCACGACCCGCTCTTTCAAAATCATATTTATTCTCCTGTTTATTCTCACGAATCCTTCCCAGGCACAGGTAAAGGAGCCACGTGTGACCGGCCGGTTTTATGGATTGACATTGGATAATATTCTCCATGATATCGCGAAGAAAGCCGGACTTCAGGTGGATTACGAAAGATCCTGGATCCCGTCAAACATTCATGAGGGAACCAGCTTCGAAGATGAGTCTGTTAGTGAGTGTTTGAAAACACTGCTCCAGGGACTGGAGTTGCACTTCATGGTAGCTGGCGGTAAAATTTATATCCGGCCAACCGGGGTGGAAATTAACTATGTGCCACCAACAGTTCTGCCCCCGGGTACCTATTCCGATTTCACCCTCCGGGGAAAGGTGAAAGATGCTGTTTCAGGAGAGACCCTGCCCTATGCACAGATTATCATCGATGGTACCCTGAATGGAACAACCAGCAATGTTGACGGATATTTTACCTTGTTCAGGGTTCCGAGCGACACTTCGAAATTGCTGCTTCAATTTGTTGGATACAACTCCAGGCTCGTCAGGCTAACACCGGATATGATAAAAGAGGAACTGATCGTCCTGTTGGAACCGGCAACCACGGAAATCGGGGAGGTTACCATTACCGGGCACCAGGAGGAACTGATGAGGATATCCAACCGGTCAGGCCTGGTGAGCCTGGCTCCCTCTAAAATTGCAGAGTTGCCTTCCCTTGGGGAAAAGGATATTTTCCGATCCTTCCAGCTTCTTCCGGGGATATCAGGCAGCCAGGAGTCTTCTTCGGGACTTTATATCCGTGGCGGCACACCCGACCAGAACCTCATCCTGTATGACGGGTTCACCGTCTATCATGTGGATCATCTGTTTGGTATGTTTTCCGCTTTCAATGCCGATGCCATCAAGGATGTTAAATTGAGCAAGGGTGGATTTGAATCGAAATATGGAGGACGGTTGAGCAGTGTGATGGAAATTGCAGGTAAGGATGGGAATGAGAATGGATTCGATGTAGGGGGTAATGTGGGGCTCATCAGCGCAAATGCCTTCGTTGAGATACCCCTGTTCAAAAAAGGATCGATTCTGCTCTCGGGACGCCGGTCGTTTCAGTCGAGTCTTTACAATAAGATCTACGACCAGTTTCAGACGAGTACGGAAACTACCGGGCCACCCGTGCCCACCGGACGTCAAATGAACCAGTTCGTGGGTGAAAGTACCCCATCCTCCTATTTTTACGACCTGAACGGAAAAATCACCTTTCACCCGACTACCGAGGAGACCTTCTCCCTGAGTTTTTATCACGGTCAGGATGTCCTCGACAACTCAAGCGACTTTAATTTCTCGAGAGGAGGCATGAGCATGTCGGGAGGCCGTACCGACATTACCGATTGGGGTAACTGGGGAACCAGCCTCAAATGGTCGAGACGGTGGTCAAATAAATTGTATACTTATTTACTGGGGTCGTTTTCCAATTATTTCAGTGAAAGGGATATGAGCTCGCAGAATAGCTTTCAACGGTCAGGTGAGGACCAGGCCCGAAATATGGGCATTTTGGAAAACAATGATTTATTCGACTACAGCATCAAACATGCCACAGAATGGAAACTAAACAAAAACAACCAGGTTGAGTTCGGCTTGCAGGGATCTTACTACCAGACTAACTTCCTTTACACACGGAACGATACCATCACGATACAGGACCGGACGAATACCGGGATCCTTTTGGCGGGTTATCTTCAGGATAAAATTACTCTATTCGGCATCTGGACACTGACTCCGGGGTTTCGCTCCTCTTTTTACCAACCCACCCAACAGTTTTATCATGAGCCCCGACTGAGCAGTGTTCTGAGTATTTCCGACAACATCAAATTTACCGCCTCCTGGGGTATTTATTACCAGTTCACCAACCGGATCATACGCGACGATCTGGAGTCGGGAAGCCGTGATTTCTGGATGCTGGCCGATGGGGATATTGTGCCCGTGAGCAAAAGCACTCATTATATAGCCGGTCTGAGCTGGGAAAACACCAAACTGTTGTTCGGCGTTGATGCTTTTTATAAGGAAATGAGCGGGCTTACCGAGTACACGCTGCAATATGTGCCTGCCTACCGGGAGATCAACTATAATGAATTCTTTTATCCGGGAACCGGTACCTCCCGCGGGATCGAACTTCTGGCCCAAAAGAAAACGGGTGCCTATAATGGCTGGCTCTCCTATACTTATCAGCAGGTGATTTATCAGTTTGATCTGTATGGTCCCAATAAGTTTTATGCGAGTCACGACATTCCCCATGAGTTTAAATGGGTAAATACTTACAAATACCGCGACTGGAGTTTTTCCGCCGTTTGGATTTATGCAACGGGCAAGCCTTTCACTGCGCCACTTGGAGGCTATCAGATCACTATTCCCGATGGTTCCAGCCGTGACTATATCAGTATCGGAGATAAAAACAGCTATCGGTTGCCCGACTATCACCGTCTCGACCTGGCCGCCCACTATTCCGTGAAGCTGGGCAATTTGGGTATCGGAGTGTTCGGACTTTCGCTCTTCAATGCCTATAATCATAAAAATGTATGGTACAAGCAATATGAGATCCTTGAAGGAGAATTGATCGAAACAGATGTCAAACTGCTTGGCATTACTCCTAACATCTCGTTCAGCATAAAACTCAACTAATCATGAAAAAGAACCTGTATTTTACCCTCGGCATCCTTATGGTATTGACCTCCTGCGAGATGGTCACGCCTGGAATACGCAACGAAAAAACACCTGTCATCGAGGCTTTCATCATGCCGAAATCCGATACCCTGAGCGTTTCGGTGCGATTCATGATCGCCTATTCCGCTTCGGAAGATGATACGGTACAACTGCCGGTCAGCAATATTCCTGTCTATCTGATTCATGGAACCGACTCCATGCTGCTGAAGGAAAATCCCCAGGAACCTGGAAATTATGTCCTTTCTACCGGTTCTCTGAACCTGCATTCCATGGATACCATCCGGCTTTTCGGAGTCTTTGAGGAAACTGTTTTCCGATCCTTCACCGTCATCCCGTATGAAATTCAATCGCTCGCAATGAGCTCTTCCAGTTTATATTATACGGTGGGTGATCCCAGGAGTATGCTTTCGTCGGCCGGACTCACGGTATCATGGGATAATACAGCCTCGGATTTCTATTATGTTGTGGTGGAAAATACCGAAACCGATCCCGAGCCACTTAACGAGATGGTGGCGGATATGCCGGTGATGAGTTTTGCTATGCCCTCCCAGGCCGACCAATTTGTCATCTCCATGCGGAACATCAGGTATTTTGGCGATCACCGGGTGGTAGTTTATCATGTGAACCCGGAGTTTGCCGACCTGTTCGACAATGGTGAACTTACCTCCAATGCGATCACCCGCCCACCCGGAAACGTTGAAAATGCCATGGGGATTTTCACCGCTTTAACTTCCGATACGGTTTACTTTACCGTTTACAAACAGTAAGTGCATGGGTTGGAATAAAAAATCAACGACGGGCCCATAGCCCGGTTTTTACTTTGATGGGTACTGGAATATTACCTGCCGGTTAAATATCATTTAATCAATTCAATCTCCCCTGGCCGCCAGGTTTTATCGAACCACGGCTCAAGCGGGCCGTAAACCCGGAACAGGGTAAACCACCCCTTGCCCGGAATGGTTTGGATCCAGTTGTTCTCCTTGCCCTCAGGAGACTCAGGACCGAAATAAACATCGACCGAACCGTCGGGATTTACTAATACTTCCTTGTCCTGGCTGGAAACCATCGGGTATTGCTGGTCGGTTTGAAGCAGGGAGCGGGTCTGGTAATCATAGATGATCACTGACCAGAAATTTTTGGCTGGAATGTTCGGCGCTAAATGCAACGTATAGTTTTTGCCGCCGTCGAGGGGATTGGCTCCGGCATCCGTGCAAGCCAGGATATATTGAGAACCTTTGCCGATCATCTTCAGGTCCTCGGCAGGGGTAACTCCCATTATGGCGTAATAGAAGTAAATATAACCGTCATGGTTTAAAACACCCGGCGGGGTTTCAAACTCATACCCTCCGAGGAACAGACCTCGCCAGTTACTGTTTTCATAGTAGTAATTTTCTTTCTGCCTCATCCTGTAGGTGACGGCGCGTGCCGTAGCATCGCCCACAACAACCGCCTCATCCAGGATTTTTTTCATGCGGGCATCCGGTGAAAAAGGTTTGCCTTTCTCAATCCCGATGGAAGCATAAAACCCAAGGCTCACCCTGTCGAACGACACCGTCGGCTCTCCCTGCACTACTTCATTGAGATACTCCCAGTACCTTTGATCTGACTGAGCAAGTCCACTGAATTCCTTTCCGGAAACGTTGATGAAAATATTCTTAGTTGGATTGCCTGCCTCCGACAAAGGATATGCCCTGGCGTACTCCTTCAAGTTCTCTAGTGCGGGCCCGAAATCCCCATCCACTGCAAAAAGGCGGTAAAATAACCAGCACTCATAAGTTGTGGAATGAATAACCAGATATCCTTCAGGGATGTCACCTGAATAACCGGGAGGCAATACCAGGTATTTTCCCCCTGCACCTTTATCGGGGCCAAGCATGCCTATATCCACTACGTAACGTGACCAGAAATCATTGATCATCCCCAACACCCCGGGAGGAACTTCCATAACCAGCGGACCGCCATGCAGGTCAATCCATATGAAGGTATAAGGGCTGTTGCAATTTCCCGTCAGAAACAATCCGCGGGAATCATACAGCGTCTCAAACGTCAGGATGGTTCTGTTGGGGGGGCCCCATCCGGTTAAGGAATTGCGCATTGCAACCATGCTCACTGCCGGTAACCCAAGCAGATAGGCCTGTACTGCCCGTTGGAAATCCAGGTTGTCGTACAGCTTCTCCACAGTGGCATCGTCGGGAAAGCCATCAAAGAACTTCAAATTTCCTATACGGCTGTCCAATTGATCAGGTACGGCAATACCTTCGGGTATGGGCGTGGTCATTTTGTAGGTGGCAGAAGGAGAGGCCACCTTTTCCGGTTGTTGGGCCCGGTTGCAACTGATTGCAATGATTCCCATGAGGAAACCGGTTACCAGGTAAAGGATTTTGGTTTTCATTAAGATTCTTGTTTGAGTTGTATGGCGTGTTTTTTATGAAGGACAAATGGTTATTTGCTGAAGATCACTTTAAAATCATTTTTCATGCTGATCTCCTGCCATCCGTTTTCCTGGCACATCTTTCTCATCGTATCTGTATCGTAAACATATTCCCTTGCCGGGTTTTTATTTATTAAATTTATGGCGCATTTCCGACATAATCACCAGGAAATCCAAAAAATAATCGACTTACCTGTATGTTCAGCAATTCTGTCAACACCTGAGAACTATTATTAGCTTTAGGCAGAAAATGGAACCCGTTCTTATAATTCAAAGCTATCATACGCATGAAAAAAACGCTGCTCTTATCGCTGTTCTTGATTCTGACGAGCACTCTGGCATGGGCTGGTGCAGACAACATCGTTATTCTGAAAAACGGATTCACCAATCAGGCAGAGCTCGACTCTTTGTCGGCAATCCTTCGACGAAAAGGCAATAACATCAAGATTATTGATATCAATGATCTGACAGCTAGCCTTTTAAATAGAGTATCGGTGGTGATATACCACAGGAGTGATTCGACAGGAATAAACACACAAGAGATAAACCTGAAGAAGGAACTTCTGGTGTACGTGAGAAATGGTGGATCACTACTGCTTACAATGGATGGGGTGAAATTGATGAATAAATGGGATATCGAACCAGAGCAGATGCAAATCGAGTATCAGGATGCTTCCGACAGTGGTTCCGGGCGGGCTGTTGGTTTTCATGGATACAGAGAGCACCCGATTTATGACGGATTGTTCGGCGGTGCAAATATTTGGAACGCAACCATAGATAACTCTGCGAGAACAATTGGATTCTCGGATGGAAAAGTTCCGCTTGCAAAAGGATCAAAAGTTATAGGTATTAATTGGGCTTATATTCATTACCACGAAAACCGTAAACTTGTTTGGGAAACGCCTGTAGGAAAAGGTAAGATTCTATGCATAGGAGGTTATGTCTACCTCTCAAAACCAAACCTGAATAGTTCCGTATGTGAAATTTTTATAAATAACTGCATTAATTATCTATCCGGCAAAGAGTCTGCAACAACGCAAAAATATTGGCAATACGACACCATCACCACAATACAGGTTCCTTATAACTCATTAAACATAACAACGAGAACTGAGACAAAGTGGAACCCGATAACTTCCCCAATGGAGCACAGCCGGACGGGTGCCAAAGATAATTTCTGGAATGTCACAGGTCAGCAATTATTGGCCATGGGCAGAGAACCAGGTGGAATTGATGAGATTTGGATCCACCCGCTGATGGCATTAAGGGATTTAACTGTGGGGGTGAAATATATAGGCTCAAACGATATTGTTTGGTTAAACAACCTGATACCAACAGTAATCAAACGACCCGAATCGTTCGAGAGAAGGTACACCCTCAATGATGGGACAACTCTTCGGGAGTATATTGTTGCTTCATTAACCGACCCTCTGCTCGTGGTCAGATATGATTGGGAGAACAAAAATGTGGAGCGTGTTTTTGTTTGCTACACCTCAAATCTAAGGCTTATGTGGCCCTATTCTTTAGAGTCAACCGGAACTCTGTTTTACTCGCAATCAAATGATGGAACCGTTTCCTGTCTATTTGATAATGCGAAAAAACTCAATATGGTGACAGCATTCGACAGATCACCACTGTCATACAAAAGCGGAGAATGTGAATTTAAGGATAGAAATATCGACAAGTTTAATACAGTTAAAGCAAAACACAAGCAAGTCTCTTTCTTGTATGAATTCTCAGGCGTTCAGAATAGCTTAAACTTCTACCTCAGTGGCGGGGAAGTGGGATTAGAGCAATCGGCAAATTTGATCAATCAAAACATGGGGAGTGCTGAAAAACTAAACGAAAAAGCAAACGACTATTTCAATTCGTTTGACAATAGTTTATTATCAATCACTTCCAGCGATTCACTCTTTAATGAGGCATATCGATGGGCCCTTATATCAACTGATAAATTCTATTGCCATACTCCATCAATAGGAAGCTCTTTGATGTCTGGCTACTTTACCACCGCAAGAGGATGGGGCGGTGATCATGAGGTAAGTGGCAGACCCGGCTACGCGTGGTATTTTGGCAGAGATACAGAATTCAGCAGCATGGCTCTTTCCAGCATAGGGGACTACCAAAAGGTACGAGAGATACTCACTACTTTTGGAAAATATCAAGATCCGAAAGGTAAAGTGTATCATGAGCTTACCACAAGTGGATCTGTACATTATGATGCTGCTGATGCGACCCCGTTATATGTCGTACTTGCCGGATATTATCTAAAGAGATCGGGCGATATTGAATTTATCAGCAAGGAGTGGGGTAAAATTTTGAAAGCAATGGATTTCTGCTACTCAACAGATACCGATGGAGACCTTTTGATTGAAAATACAAATGTTGGACATGGGTGGCAGGAGTGCTACCAACTTTTCGGCGCACACACAGAGGTCTATTTGGCATCATGTTGGGCAGCAGCTCTTAGAGAGGCAGCCTATATGGCTAATTTACTGGGTAAGACAGAGAAGGGAAAACTCTATAAAAAAGACATGGATGTTGTTGTATATAAGATAAATAATAATTTCTGGAATGAGGATTCAAGATTTTATAATCATGGCTTGATGAAAGATGGCACTTATCAGAAGGAGAAATGCATATTAGGTGGTACTCCAATATTTTTTGGATTTTCAGACCAACAGAAAGCAATTAGAACAGCGGAAAATTTCTCTTCGAAATATTTCTCAACCGATTGGGGTGTTAAAATGGTTGGCTACGAAAGCCCATTCTACGCTATTGGGGGCTACCAGTATGGAAATATTTGGCCTTTTTTCACAGGTTGCGCATCGCTTGAAGAGTATAAAGCCGGATTATCCATGCAAGGGTTTAGGCATATCCTTGGAAATCTTAAAAACTATATTTACTGGGATTATGGCAACCTGCCAGAGGTTATTGCGGGCGATGCGCTGCAATTTTCCGGGATCTGCACCCATCAGCAGTGGTCAAGTGCATTGAGTGTTGTTGCCCTTACAGATGGAATGCTGGGATTAGAAGCTAATGCATTTAGTAATTCCGTATCCCTGGCACCAGCTTTCCCTGTTGACTGGAATTCCGCAAATGTTAAAAACATTCACATTGGGCAGAAAGTTATTCATTTGGCCTACAGTCAAGCTGACGGGAGTTATTACTATTCTTTTAACTCAACAGCGGCAGACAAGATCAATGTAATTTTTACGGCGATACTCCCCTTAGCAACTCAAATCACATCCGTTAAAGTAAATGGCAAAGATGTGGGGTTCAACGTATCAAATAGGGTACAGAACATCAAGGTTGAAATACCCGCAATGGTATTAAATGGGAAAGACGATATTGAGATCTTCACAAAAGGAGGAATTGGCGTTTTCCACAACCTGCATTATATTAAACCCAACGAAAAAGACATTCAACTGAAGATAGAGAAAGAGCGATTCGACATCCAAACACAAACCTATCAACTAACGTTAGCTGGAATACCTGGCGAATCGTATGATGTTGAGGTATTTGAGAGATCGATAGTTAAAAAAATTGAAGGTGCGACTTTAAAGGAGAAGCAGGGTATGAAAAGTATCTACACGATAACTTTCCCCAAAGAGGGTACTGAGCCATTTATCAGCAAAAACATAAGTCTTACGCTCTAATACTATTTCTGAACCTACTGGCACCCATCTGGAGGGCATTGGAGTTGATAGATACCGGTTGAGGTTGATTTCCCAGCAAAGGAAACGCGTGACCACTTGGTGGGTTTGTAGATGCATATCATTACATTAACAAGAAATTTGTGAAGTCTGCAAATAGTCTAGTGTCTTAACCCCCTATAAGTTGGACACTTTTTTCAAAACAGTTGTGTACTTTTTCATCTTCATTCATCGTCCGATAAGCAAAGTTAGCCGCATCTCCGTCAATGTCAAGAGCAAGACGAGTTCCGCTTCGCTCCACTCTTGACATTGCCTCCGATGCTGCCGCACTTTGTGGCTTATCGGATGATAATGACTGGTAGTATTCATCCCAGACCTGCCGGGGCCGTCGATATCCCAGGCTGCCATGCAGGCGGCGGTTGTTGTAAAAATCGACGTATTCCCTGACAGTCCATTTGGCATCATAATAACCACTAAATTCAGTTCGTTGGATCACCTCCCGCTCAAAAATACTGTGATAGGCTTCGATATAAGCGTTTTCTTCCGGGGTGGCAATGTGGGTAAACTCCTGGTTTGCTTCTGTGTTTTTGAGGTAGAAGCGGACCCGGTGAGCGATAAACTGGGAGCCATTGTCATTGCGGACGTTGACGCCCTTCAAGCTGTGCTGCAAATCCAGCGTGCGAAGCAACCGGATCACGTCAAATTGCTTAATGCTCGACTGCAGGATCCAGCCGAGAACCATCCGGGTAAAGACATCAATCACCGTCAGCAGGTAATAGTGCCGGTGTTCTCCATGCACCCAGACGTATTTAATGTCCAGGCAGATATACTCCATCGGCTTCTGAGCCATGATCTTACGATGCTTTACCCACTGGCGCTTTCCCTGGGTTTTGATCACTTTCCCCAGCAGCAGATTCGATTGATCCATCAGCCGGTACACCTTCTTCCGATTGATCAGGTACTGCTTTTCCTGCAGTTCAACCGCCACTTTCCGGTAGCCGTAGCAGACAAAATCACCGCTGAGAATGATTTTGATCTCCTCGATAACCTGTTCATTCTCCACCAAGGTGCCGTCCGCCATAACGGTATGCGTGGTCGGCCGTATACCCTTGGTTCCGCCACTGGGCCGGTAGTAATACAGGCTCCGGGGAATCTGGGTCCAGTGGCATAAGTCCCGAACTGGAACTTGAGATTTAAACTGATTGATTACCATTACTTTGTCCGGCTCCCGATAGGAGTTTTTTTAGCAACTCCGATTTGACTTCGATTTCCAAAGCCTGCTTGGCAATGATCCGTTTTAACCGGTCATTTTCTTCTTGGAGCTCCCGTATTGCCGGGTCGATCCTTTTGTACTTGCTTTTCAGGCCTTCAATGCCATCTTTCAGATACTTCGTCCGCCATTTGTTATACAGCGATGGGGATAAATTGTACTTGCGCAGCGTCTGTGCCCGACCCTCACGCTGCCCTTCCTGAACAATCGATAATCGTTCTTCCGGAGTAAATGCTCTTCTTTCTTTTGTCATAAACCTTAAAATTATTAGACCTAATTTGATTTACAAATTCTGTCCAACTATTTAAGGGGCTAAGACAAAATGGTGTTGAAAGGTTGATTATAAGACAGTTCAAAGAATCCCTTGACGCTCAGATAAACACAAACATTTTCGCCGCGCTCAAGGAAGAAGAATGGTTGCTGGAATCTGTCGGGTTAAACACATTAAGCAAGAATAATTTAATCCCAACTCCTGAACAACCAATAAAGGTTAAGGATGTTTATGAGGCGTTCCTTCGCTTCGACGATAAACCAATGATAACCGGTATTGGTGCGGTTAGTCAAGGTTTGCTGAGGTATTGTACTAATGGTGAGTTTTGCATTGCCACAGGCGATGGCACAAATTTTACTAAGTTTTACTTTCAGGAAAATGTCCCATTCTTTGAGGTTACAGACAGCACTTATTGGTTGGTGCATAAAAGTTTAAAACCGCAAGCCGCAACAGTTACACCTGGGAATCCACCATATTCTGAACCAAACGTTCAACCTCCGATATCTAATGATGATGGAGGGAATCTGTCAGGTGGACAACCAATAGAACCCGGAAATGTGCGAAAATTCAACGCTATTACGATTTCCGGGAAAGTTCCGCTTGAGCGTTATACCGAGCTATTCAGTTGTTTTATAGCCCCGTTTGCGATGACTGGCAACAAGATTGATATTGAAGTAAAATTTAAAATCAAATCATCCGAAAGTAGCCCGTTGGATGAAAGTAAGCAGCAGTACAAGTCAGCGAAGGAGGCATCTAAACAATTAGGACTAGACTTCATGGAAGAATAGTCCTCATAATACAAGATATACTAAATTCACATACAAATGGCCCTAAGAGCATTAGCAAGAGATCTAGATCCCGTAGAGAAAATTGTAAAAATTAGCTCTACAGCCGAGAAGCTATCAAACACATTATGTGATGAATTAATTATTGCATTCTGTTGCCCAATTGGTAGCCTACGAGAACCTGTACAAAATGCATTGATAAACGTTCTAAGAGATTTTAATTATTCGACCCAGATTATCAGATTGAGTTCCATCATTACAGATTCATTCCCATATGATAAAAAATCCATTCCTGGTCATTCTGATGGGTATTCGGAATTAATGCATAAAATACATAAGGGTAATGAATTAAGGAAAAAACATGGAAACTCAGTTCTGGTTGATATTGCGATTTCTGAAATTCTGGAAAATAGATTCAGAAATAATAATATCGATCATACAAAACCATACGACCCAAGAGATATCAAGAGTCAAAGAATCTGTTACATAATTAATTCAATAAAAAATATTGAGGAACTCAACGTATTAAAATCAGTATATAGAGATAATTTCTATCTTATTTCCATATTTACACCTATGGTTGAGAGAAAGAAGCTGTTAGCTGAGATATATAACCTTAATCCGAGAGAGGTCCAAGAAATTGTTAAAACAGATTCTTATGATGAATTACTTTATGGTCAGAATGTTAGAGATACCTTTACGCAAGGCGACTTAATCCTAAGAGTTCCAAACGGTATTCTAAGTGAGATTGAGAAGAAAATCTCTAGATTCCTAAATTTATTATTTGATTCTGAAATAATTACCCCTACCTCAAATGAGTCTGCTATGTTTGCTGCCAAAACTGCAGCATGCAATTCCTCATGTCTGTTTAGACAAGTTGGAGCTTCTATCACTGATCAAAAGATGCACGTAATTGCAACTGGTTGGAATGATGTACCAAAAAATGGCGGTAACCTTTACAGAGATGGTGATTTACAAGACCACCGTTGCTGTAAACATGAATTTTGTAATAATACAGTCGAAATCAAACGGCTATCTCATAGTATACTAAATAGTTTCGAAGAAGATGATGAAGTCATTGCACTAATTAATTCACTAAAAATTGAACCCGAAACCCAATCAGCTATTCTAAAGTTTATCGCCAAAAAATTGGATTCAACGCTCTCAAAATCCAAAATCAAGGACTTGTTAGAATACTCAAGATCGGTTCATGCTGAAATGCATGCAATAATTATCGGCAGCCAACAAACTGGCGATAAAATGTTGGGAGGATTCCTGTTTTGCACCACTTATCCATGCCATCATTGTGCTAGACATATCATCCTTGCAGGTATAAAGACTGTTTACTATATAGAACCATATACAAAAAGCCTTGCCCTAAGCCTTCATGGTGACGATATAACTGAAGATGAATTCGATACATCGAATAAGGTTAAAATCCTAGCTTTCGATGGGATATCTCCAAATCGTTACCTTGATTTGTTCTCAATGACCAATGATTCAAGGAAAACTAAAGATGGAACAAAAAAAGTTCGTCAAAAAGTTGATCTGAAACTTAGAAATAGAATAACTTTACATGCATTAAGTACGTTAGAAGAACAAGCCGTTGCAACTTTGATAGAGAAAAAAGTCTTTGAAGATGTCAAGAAAACATAAGCGAAAAGTTAAATTAACTGAAAATCAATTAGTTATTGATTTTTCATGCAGTGCCCAATTTCATACTGACGCAACCAGGACTAATAATTTACCCAGAACTGCAGGTGTTATCAGAGTGGTAGCCTTTCGACACAATCAAAGAAAGAGATTCATTCAAGAACTTGCACCAAATATTAAGACCTTCTAGCATTTAACTTTGTACCTCCTCGATATCAACTTGTATCGCAGTATTAAGGTCATCCATAACCAATCGATGGATTAAACAAAGCCTTAGCTTACTTGGGCATTCTAATAAACTCAATTTTTGGACCAGCCTTACGGTATCACCGGTACCTATGGTAAAACCACTGCCACCTCTATTTCTGTTTGAATGACAACTTAAAGGACTAAAGGACAATACTTTAACGTCAACTTGATAAATTGAAGTTTACCTGTTGATCATAATTTAGCTAATATTGTTTGAGTTATAACCTAACGGATCAGGCCATTAGCATTTTCTGGACAGGTTATGAAGGCCCAATTAGCAAATAGTGAATCCGTTTTCAAGGGCTTTTGGCCTGACATATTTCCCTAGAACAAAGCACAACGAGTTTTTGGCCGGCAAATCTCATAGCTGTACCTTTGCAAACTAATCTTCAATTAGAGGTATATCAGCCTCTTAAACACAAAAACCAACTGAAATATGCGGATATTCTCAAACAGTGGAAGAAACCGAAAGGCGGAGCAATTGTGCCGGGTCATTGGGGAGCAGCAAGAGTCCTTTTCTATTCACGGATTCAATTTTGATGACTATGAAGGGGAAGATATATCCCGTATTCGTCAGATTAGCAAGTTCTTTGGTCTGAAATCGGTGTATGATTGCATGGTATTGTGTTTTTTCATTGAGAAGAAATTGTCCGGAGACCAAGCAGTCAATTGGAGCCAAATCATCGACCATTTTTCCATCGATTTGCAAGGATGTGTTCAAATGAATACTACAATCCAATCTTTGATGAAGAAACAGCTCATCCATTCTCCCGACAGGTATCGTAGCCGGGAAAGTGAATATTGTCTGACTAAGAGCTGCCTGACTGCCATTCTCAACTACAAACCATTGACGATGAAGAAAGGGGATTCCTTCATCGATGGGTTTATGAAAGAATTCGACGCCGTGATTAAGAATATCGATGAATTTCAGGATGAAGAGGTTCTTCCACAATTGACGCAGATTGTTGTTGAGTATAAATCACTTCCTGAGATTCAATGGTTAAAGAGACAAAATATTCCGTCCGATGGGATGGTGATCTTCTTTCTGGCTCTCCGCAATTACATCTTCTTAAGGAGTTCAATAACTCTTGAACAGGTTTTAAAAATCATAACGGCTGATCCACTCGAAAGATATCTATTGGAAAAGGAGATGAAGGGGAAGAACCATTCATTAATCAAGGGAAACCTCCTTTGTTTCGAGACTGATTTTTTCATTAGTGACTCTCTCAAGTTGACGGACAGGAGCATTAAAGAAATTTTTGCCATTTCAAGAGATATCTGTGTTGGCAAGATGGCCATATACCATCCAAAACTTTTCAAATTGATATCGCCAGATGAAATTAAGGAGGAGCAATATCTTCACTCAAATCCTGATCTGGGACTCATAGAAAGAATGGTCAGCCGAGAGACCTATGAGAGAATTCGATTGAAAGTTCTCGGCTTGACGATCCTGTTGTCCGGTGAACCGGGAACTGGGAAGACCAGTTTTGTTTATCAACTTGCCAAAAACACAGGGCGCCCAATCCTCGTCGTCAACATTGCGAAAATCCTATCCTGTTACGTTGGAGAAAGTGAAAAGAACCTGATCGAGCTCTTTGACGAGGCTGCCAGCGCCTATGCCGCATTTCCTGACACCCCAATATGTTTGTTTGATGAGGCGGAATCATTGTTGTACGTTCGAAATCCTCATTTATCGGGTGCTGCCGATCATATGAGCAACAATCTCATCTCGTTATTGCTCCAGTGTCTCGACAAATTCCAAGGCATTCTCTTCTGCTGCAGTAATTTCGGTGTTAAGAATTTCGATCCTGCCCTCAGTCGAAGATTCCATCAAATCGTTAAAGTAAAGGCGCCGCCCCAAAACATTCTGAAATCGATATTTCAAAGTCGGTTCCCTGAATTCAGTGAGGAAGAAGCCAATACCTTCATTGAGAAATACAACCGTATCACACCGGCCGAACTGGAGAATTTGAAAAACAAGTATCAGGTTCAGATGCTCATTCAGGATGTGATTGATCCTCGTACCCTGTTATATCAATTAGTTGAACAGGACATTGACGCCAAGAATCAGAAACGGGCACCGATGGGATTCAGGCTAACGAGATAACCCATTTCCTAAATCCATTTTTTACATTGCTAAAGAGTTAGGGGTGAAATTACACCTAACGGTTTTGCCAAGAAATCCTGATCTGCCTCATTGATTCTTTGAACAAACTTCGACTTTCTATATTAGTATAAGTTGCTCATTCCCAGTTTGTGTTGGACCACAACGTCTTATGAAAAACATCTAATATCTTCCGGTACTCAACTAATATTTAGCACTTTAAATGCTGCAAGTATAAGTTTTTGGTCGTATCATGGCACCCTCAAAAATCGATAAAACTATGAGCTTACCAGGTCAACGGACAACAACCACCAGTATGGATTGGGATGATTTCAAATCCCTGATCGGAAAATGTGAGAGAGATCGTGAATACAAGTTCTGTCTTCTCATTAGTATTGGCGTTTTCACCGGACTACGCATCAGTGACCTCCTATTGTTGAAATTTAAACAGTTCGAGGAATCAGATATCTTGACCATCCAAGAGAAGAAGACCAAAAAGACCCGCCGGATTAAAATCAACCCCGACCTGAAGGAGATAGTTGAACGGGTCAAAGTTAAAATGGCTGTCGTAGATACCGACCGGTTTATCTTTGTCAACAAATACGGCACCAAGCCCATTGACCAGTCATACGTAAATGTGAAACTGAAAGAAATTCTGAAGCAATATAATATTGTATTGGAAGGGAACGCCAGCAGCCACCTATTTCGGAAAACATTGGGGAATCGTGTTCTTAGGTTAAACAACTATTCCAATGAGTCGGTGATCCTGTTGATGGAGCTTTTTTCTCATAGTTCTCCGGCCATGACGAGGAAATACCTCGGGATTCGGGAAAGGGAAATCCACGATGTTTATGACAGTTTAATACTATAACTGTAATTCCTTGATAATGGAACGAATCAATTCAATCGAGAACTGGGACCTGTACCACAAAATTATGGGCACGCCGACAATTTGGGAAACGGAGTACAAATTTCAAAAGAAGAAACGAGTGGGTGTATTAAAGAAGTTGTGCCAATGGTTGAAAAAGAACTTATCCTCAATTAAGGGAAAATGAACCGAGGATCATCTTAACCGGCACCACCGTAGTAGCCCCCGGCTGACTCCCCAGTCTTCACCCACCTCCGTTATGGGTCATATTCTGTCGATTAGATGGGGGTACAGATATGAACGAAAAGTGGGCCCAGAAAATGGTCGAATCTGGATAAGAGTGGTAATTCTGGAAATATTTTGCCAGAAAAATTCTAAAATCAGGATATTAAATCGGTTGGGGCACTTCCCTTTTCCATTATGGGCAACCTCGTGAGAAGTCGATTCCAGGCTCTAAAGCAATCTGGTTATTCGTTTGGTTCCCTCCTGCTTCAAGTCGGCATAGGATAGTTCAATTCAAACCGTCAGGGACTGCTCAACAGCACTGTTTTTTCCAGTACAAGCTCGTTTAACTTTTTTAGAATCACTGGAACTTATCATAAAATACAATTTTATGAACAAATTATTCCACAATTTTACAGTATCATAAATTTTTTATATATTTGTAGCTAGAAAAAAACATCTCTGGTAGCACAGAGATGTTAAAAATCGGTCAAACGATTCTTTAATTTTTTTAGTCTATGGTACAAATTTACAATTATCCTGCAAATCGCCAAAATAAAAGGCGTTTGGCCACCCCAGAAGGTGTAAAATTCGATCTTCATGAAGAGCTCCCAATGATGTTCACAGCTTTCTCGGAAGCATGCTCATTATATCATCTGGAGATTCTGATGACTCCTCCAGAGGCAAGAGCCCGTGGATTTGAAGCACAATTGTTAAATTCCAAAATGATCCAATGTGCTCAAAAGTACTTCCCAGATCAATGGAAATTTGCAAAGTATCGAAGGTTTGTTGTTCGTTTTGGTGGTTATAATGTTCTCTTTAAGAAGCTTAATGGGAAAAATATGCCTATGAACGTTAAGACCCATCAGGTTGAGGCAATCACAAACCAACTATCGATACCACTTTTTGAAACTACTGATTTTACGTCTGATCCGATTTTATTCTTTGGATACAGAAAAGACTCGGTAGGAAATATTGATGACCCTAAGCTGGTCTATGTTGATGAAGATATGGTTAAATGGGTGGTTACCAAGAGTGATCTTGGTGATATTGAGCCACAGGTTACCATTTCAACACAACCTAAAGGGCCAGTTGATCTTAAATTACGCAACCAAGTTGCTATGAGGAAAAGTAGTTGATTTTAACCAAGAATTGTTTGACCGATTCTTTCTAATCAAACTAATGCTATGAGTATAAACCATCGACAATTGACATTTGTTCGGGAATATCTTGGGTTTAACCAATCTGAATTAGCCCAAAAGATTCCTGGAATGTCCCAGTCTAATCTGTCAAAGTTTGAGAAAGGTTTTTCAACGCTCTCTGAAGACATAATAGACAGGATTATTGATTTTTTAGGCTTCCCAAAAGATTTCTATTTCCTTAAAATCTCCAACAAATCTGAGACTGCACATTACCGCCAAAGGACTGGCATTACAAAAAAGGTTAGAAGTGAAATAGAATATGGATATCGCCTAATTGGTTATTTGGTGGATCAAATGGCTGAATCTGTTATTTGGCCAGAATTATTTTTAAAACCCTTTGATTTAGAGGAGGGCTACAATCCAACCTACGTTGCAAGACACACTCGGAAGCTAATTGGACTTTCCGACTCTGAACCTGTTGTTAAGATTAGTGAGCTCCTGGAAGCAAGCGGAATAATTATTGTTGAAGTAGATATAATGGATAAATTTGATGGAGTCTCATTCGTATCTGATGATGGGTATCCTGTTATGGTCATCAATCGCTCTTTTTCAAATGATAGAAAGAGATTTACCATAGCACATGAACTCGGTCATTTATTAATGCATAGCTTAAACACTCCTGCTATTCCTGATCATCGCAATGAAAAAATTCAGGAATTAGAAGCTAATCAATTCGCATCTGAATTTCTTATGCCCGCAAGTGCGATAAAGGGTTCTTTGTCTAATCTGCGATTGTCTTCTTTATCTGAACTTAAAATGTATTGGCTTACCTCTATGTTATCCATTGTGAAAAGAGCTCGGGATTTAAACTGTATTAATAATGACAAGTACATATACTTAAATATCGAGATCAGCCGCGGCGGTAGAGTGGAAACAGAAAATTCGGTGCCGGTTTTTATTGATCAACCTAGACTGTTTTCGAAAGCATATACTATGCACAAAACAGAGTTAGGATACACAGATGCTGATTTATCGTCTGCCTTTTCCCTACCTCAGACTGTGATAAAAAAATATTGCGATCCATATCAGGGCAAAGCAAAACTTCGTGTGTTAGTGTGATGCTAATAAATTAATATGAGGCTCGGCAATAGCTGAGCCTTTTTTAATACAACTTATGCCGCCTTCCCTAAAATCAGTGGGTTTAATGCTTTATCTAGTAGATAAAACGGGGCTATAGAGCCGCCCCCCTTCGGTTTGAATTGAGCAGTGGATTCCAGACCATAAACAGATGCTAGTCAATTGGCTAGCATTATTGCTTAAGTGCTCGCAATTGAATGCTCACCAATCCCGGAATATCTAGATTATTGGCAAGAGTTTGAGATTGGCAATCTCAAACTGTATGAGCCGATCCATTTGGGCTGGCTTTACCTTTCCCTAATTTGATGTAAAGTCCAAGAGATGGTGCAGCTCAATCGGCAGTCAAATACGGATGAAAGGACAATCTTTCAGCGGTCTCCTCTTCATCGATCAAGATTTACTTAAAGGATTTATCGTCATCAATTTACTTTTTATCAAATCCCATCTGCCTTCATACTGCTTAAAATCCTTCATGCGTGACTTGGTGATCTTTCCCCAATCATTCTGTTCATTACGAATTTCTTTGATATATTCGATTGGGAACACATAAAAATCTGGGTCTTTAACCCCGTCGCCTGATCCTGCTCTTATTACACTGAATCCCCTGTTTAGTGTGACAAAAACGACAAAATCCGAATCGAAATTGTTGATAATGAATCCATCCCAATTTGTTCGATATCTGCTTTTAACTTGAATTTTGACTGACGTGTTTTCTTCAGGATTGGTTGCCACCAGATCATACCCAGCCATATTGGTATAAGTTTTATACGTGGGTATTCCATTGATAAGTAACTGACCCAGAACAAGAAATTCGGCACCCTCTGATTCAATCTTTGTATTTCTTCGAGTTTGCATCTTGATTAATTGATGATCCAAAACAAATATAAAATTTATAATTGACTGATTTAAAATCCTTAATGACTTTTTAGGATCATTACAACTTTCACTGAATGCATCAATCTTCAACATCCTCTTCAATCATGTTCCTCCTCTTCCACTTCTTTCGATTCGGCATTTCGTGTAGAGCAGCCCTGACATCGGATTCCAAATAAAGAATCCGTTTGCCGATCCTGCGACCATGAATATCGCCGTCCTTTGTGCATTTACTCAACGTCGTCATTCCAATATGTAATAACTCACACGCTTCTTGTCGTGTTAGCAATCTGTTTTCAGGGGGTGGCGATGATTTCTGAAGACACTCCATTACCACTTCGCGTATGATCAGTTTCAGGTCGTCAACTGAACAGGTGAACATAATGGTACTCTCAATCATATCTAAATCATTTTAAGCAAGATATGGAACCATTTTGACATGTTCAGATCGGGCTAACATTATAATCGTCGGCTTGAGATAGGCGTTATCTCCCACCTAATTTCTGTCTTGAAAGAGAATGCTTGCGATGAATGGATAAACCATTAACTTTATTAGGTTACCATCAACAACAATATAGAGAATCTAATGAAACTACTCTGGCAAATATCAACAACAAAGGATCACCAGGATCATTTTAAATCCGGTGGTCTTATCGATCAATGGGTGCAATCATATCCCCAAATTTTTGATGCGGATGATCTAAGGATCGCAAGGAGTCAAGGCCCCAGAGGATATCATTTCTACGAATGGCTATCCGCTGTCATCATCTTCAATTCTACTGGGTATTTGTCTTTACTCGAAAAATATGAGATGTCAAATCATCAGAGAAAAGGTGAGATTTTCAAAAAACTGGTTGATCCTCAAACCTACGAATTCATAATGAAACCGAAGGAAAGAAGAACCCAATGCCCAGATTTGTTTTGCTTCAAGGATGATGATTGGTTTTTTTGCGAGGTGAAAGGAAAAGGAGATCAAATAAGGCCAGAACAAGATGAGTATTTTCGAAATATTGAACACGTCTCGAGAAAAGAAATCCGAGTATTGAGGATTGATCGTCAAACAACAGTCAATGGTTTTCACGGATATACGATATAATTTCGACTAACGCCATTGAACTTCTACCACTATTGGTCCCATGAACACCAAACTCATCGTTTTCAATCAAACGGATCGGTCATACAAAAACGATTCCTAAGGAGGGATATTTTAAGTATCAATTGTTATGTTACACCTAATTTGAAAAACGCTTTCAAAACATTGCGGTAGTTTTGATCATCCATCCTCCGATCCAAACCCTTTGTGCTGTTCAAATTCTGTACCCATCATTAGTAGGAAAATGTAACATTTTGAAAGGGCACGATGAGTCGGTCAGGGCATGCCCTTCAACAATCTCAAGTGATTAGCTAAAAAATCCTCAATCTGTGTCTTTTTAAAAACACCGGTATCTGTTCTTTCGAAAAGAAAACCCCTGCCAGTGTCAAAGAAGACAGGACATTTCGCAGCCTTCCAACTTTTCCTTTCGTGTTTCCAATCAAAAAAATAAATGCCCTTATTGTTTTTCATTATTCGGACACGTTGGGCATCCATTTCCTTTTCAAGATTGTCCTGTGAAAAATCAATATAATTTTTCTCCTCCTTTCTAAGTTCTTCTTGCTGAGCGATTAACTGGTTATTCTCTAAAATTAATGCGTCCCATTCTGCATTTAACTTCTCGATGTCATCTTCTGTTTCCTTCACTAATAATTCCAGGTTTTGAGAGATGCCAAGTTTAACCTTTTCGTTCTCATCCTTAAAGGCACCTTCCAGAATTGCAAATGACTGTCGCTTCTCACGAATTGAAGTTAATAACCCATTAAGCTTCTCTTCAACATCAAAAGCAAAATCAAAATTGTCCTTATTATACCTATGACTGTTAACGAAATGAGAATATTCCAATTCCGAGTTAAACTCCTTGACCTCTGGGAAAATATTTCTTCGAGTGGCTTTGGATACAACTTTTACTTTTTGAAAACTCTCATTGTTTATTAGTGTCCTGTCGACAATTTTGAGTTGCTTGCCACCAAATTCAAAGTCCTCCAAATCATCGACATATTTTAAACGATTTTCAAGATTTTCGATATCAGAATGAATTTGGTTTATCTCCTTTGACACTTCCATCAAGGGCTTTCTATATAAAGATTCCATCTCATTGGACACAGGAGGATCATAATAAAACCCACCCTTCGTCCACCTTTCAATTAATTCATCAATAAACTTATCAAAATGCTCTCCTTTTTCAATTAGGTTATCGCTTTTTTTTTCTTTACTTTTTAAAGTCTGTTTTTTCTCCCTAATTTGCACAGTTTTATTGTCAATTTCCTTTTGCAAGAGTTTATATTCATCACTGTATGCGTCCCGAATCGAGTCACTTTTGTATCTAGCTTCATGTTCCAGCCTGCGGAGTCCAGTTTTTACTGCAGAGGTTATTTTGAAGTTATCCATGAATTGCTCAGCATTCACAATCCATATCATATTTTTGTAAAAGTTCTCTCGGATTTTAATGGTTGTGGTTGAAATTGGAGAATTTTGGAGTTCAATGACAATGCCTTGGCTAGTTCTCACATCAGCAATATGTTTTTCCGCACCAACTTCCATTATAACTTCTTGCCAATCATTCGGGAAGTTATCTTTCCAATTACGATGCCAGACAGTTTCGTGCTCCTGCCAAGGATCGCATCGTCGGTCTTTATGATGTTGCCAGTGCTTAACATAAATATCTCCGCACTTGCCTATTAACAATCCCTCACAAAATGGGCATGTGGCTCTCTGCCCTGAATAGGTAGGCTTGATTCTTACTTTATGGTCGTCATACCCAAATCGCATTTCTATTTGTCTTTGATCTGTTGGCGGTTCAAAACTCCAAATCTAACTCATTTT
Source organism: uncultured Bacteroidota bacterium (assembly GCA_942493265.1). Taxonomy (GTDB): domain Bacteria; phylum Bacteroidota; class Bacteroidia; order Bacteroidales; family UBA12481; genus UBA12481. The sequence goes on along the minus strand of OW818688.1, from coordinate 1,676,263 downwards.
GGATTGCCGGAATCGTTCTAACTTTAACCCATACAAATTATCCCTTTCAAATTAAAACTGTTCCTATGAAATACCACGATCATGCCGATAGAATTAGACAACCGGAAGATGATCTAAAAATTTTCAGATACCTCGACGGGCATAAGTTCAAAGATTTGGTTCAATCCTCAACAATATATTTTCGCCGAGTCGATAAGTTTGGGAAGTACGTTGAAGGATATTTTAGCCTTGAAGATCAAGCATATTTTAGGCAAAAAAAAGTCGACATTACCATTTATGAAAGATTCCCAAAAGAAGCATACATCAATTGTTGGACAAAAGCCGGTGGTGATAATAGAAACTTCTGGATAGGTTATACAAACGAAAAAATGGAAACCCCTAGAGAAGGTGTTTGTATTGAAAGCACCGTGGCCAAAATTCGTAAACAACTTGAAGATAACTCAGTTGATTCAATATTCAATATTGCTTTAGTGGATTATTTTGATCCAATAAGTGGTAGAATGGAGATAATTAATATTGTTCGACTGTTGTCAAGGAAAATCAATGACTACAGGCGAGAAGAAGAAGTTAGGTTTATGATCAATATGTTTTTCAAGGAGCCGGAATCAGAGTTTATCAAAATTGAAGTGGACATAAAAAAAGTCATTGACCGGATCATCATCTCTCCCTTTGCCCACGAATCATATTTAAAAGACGTTCGTGAAATGATTGCGGAGAAAGATTTTGACGTGAAGATTGACCGTTCAAGAATTCCTCTGGATTCTCTACTCGGTGGAAGACATTGAAAATCTTAAGTACAAATTCCCACCTTTGCCAAAATGCATCCCTCAAAAGATGTCGTGCCCATTCCGTGCTCATCACCGTTTTCGAATCCCCTAATCGAATGTCATTTTCGCCGGAAAGGCCATTCTTTATGTCTATCTTAAGCATGTTTGCTGCCTTCTACAACCCCAATGGCATCAAGTGTTTCATGTATCGAAAATTTTCCTATCTTTGCCCACCCCGTCCCGAAAGGGGCGTGGAACGGGCCCATAGCTCAGTTGGTTAGCAGCATCTGACTCATAATCAGAGGGTCGCTGGTTCAAGCCCAGCTGGGCCCACTAATGTAGAAGGGAAAAAGACAGGAGACTGTCAGACTGAAAGACTTTACGAGGCCAGATTCGGAAATGAATCTGGCCTTTTTCTTTGCATCAGTATTCACCTGGACATGCCGATAAAAATTACAACCGCTGCCGGTTAGAATGAACAACTATTATTAACTGTAAAGCTTTAATTAATAAAAGAGTACGAATAATGACGAATATATTTCCTGCTCGGCAGAGACTGTACTTTTTATCGGTGTTTCCAGCAACATACTCCCGTTCGTTTTTCATAACATTTGGTCATTTGCGTTCATTTTTCATATTCAGCGGTTGTTTTTCTTAAAAACAAGTATCTTTGTCAAACTGTTGTAGCGTCAATTTATCATAGACAGACATGAATAGCGTCAACTTTTCCATTGTAGCGTCCGTTTTTCACGGTCGTACTGTTCCCGAAAAAGGTTTCATAGTTGGTTATGCGGCAATGATAGACAGCATGCGGCTGCCTGTACCCATAATCAGTCCTGTTTCAATCATATCCGCTACCAACAAAAAATATGAGAACGAGCAGTGGCGGGTGTTTCCCCCCAAATACCAGCCCAAAGATACCTTGTATAATCAGCTGGTATTTTCTCTCAAGTACGAAGGGCTCAATCTGCTCTTCTTTAAAAAACTTTTTGAAAAGGTAACCCCGGATGAAGTTCTGGAACTGATTCAGATGGAACCGACCGGTCAATATTGCCGTAAAATCTGGTTCCTTTATGAATTTCTTACCAAGGAACCCCTTCCATTATCCGATGCTGATGTAAAAATTAAATATACCCCCTTACTCGATCACAACATACAATACAGCATCTCCTCAGGGGAAAATTCAAGTCGTCATCGCATTACCAACAACTTGCCCGGAACTGCGGATTTCTGTCCTCTTATTTCCAAAACAGCTAAGCTGGAGCAGTATATAAACCGGAGGCCCGGGGAAGATTCATATCAAGCAATGAGTGGTTTTCACAAAGATGTTCTGCTCCGCGCTTCGGCTTTTCTTTTGCTCAAAGACTCAAAAGCTTCTTTTACGATTGAAGGTGAAAGCCCAAAAAACAATCGTGCAGTTCGGTGGGGGCAAGCCATCGGGCAAGCAGGCGCAAAAGATTTGAATAAAGATGAGTTGCTGCGGTTACAGCAAATAGTCATTGAAAACGGACGATTCCTTGAAATGGGATATCGTCAGAAAGGAGGATTCGTAGGAGAACACGACAGAGTAACCGGAGAACCGCTTCCCGACCATATATCGGCAAAATGGCAAGATGTGGAATTATTAATGGATGGTTTGATCAGCACCAATGAATTACTCATCAAAAGCGACATGGATGCTGTCCTGGCAGCGACAATCATAGCCTTTGGTTTTGTTTTTATTCATCCCTTTGAGGATGGTAACGGCCGGATACATAGATACTTAATTCACCATGTGCTGGCAAAAAAACATTTTTCGCAACAAGGAATCATATTTCCCGTGTCAGCCTCGATATTGGACCACATCGATGATTACCGAAAAGTATTGGAGTCGTATTCGCGGCCACTCCTGGACTATATCGACTGGAAAGAAACAAAAGATCACAATATTGACGTTCTGAATAATACGGCCGACTATTACAAATACTTCGATGCAACCGGGCAAGCCGAGTTTTTATATGATTGCGTGGATGATACCATCCAAAACATCATTCCCAACGAAGTTAGATTCTTAACCAATTACGATGAATTTAAACGGTATCTGGATAATGAATTTGAGATGCCGGATAGTCTGGTAGCCTTATTGGTTAAGTTTCTGGAACAGAATAATGGAAAGCTTTCGAAACGAGCCTATGAAAAAGAATTCGTTAATCTGTCTGATCAGGAGGTTCAAATCATCGAGGAGACCTATCAGAAAATATTTCACTAAATTTCGTTTAAATGGATTTCAGCGTCGTGCTTAAAGAAAACCACCTGGAGCCAATCCTGTTGAATCCGGATCCGTCATTCGGAACAAACTAATCTCTTTTTACCATGAGAGTGGTTTATTCACTTTTCCGGAGACTGCTGAAGGAGAAACCGGTATAAACGAAAAGTTCTTCGCCACGGTCATTGAAAACGTTCATGCTTTCATAAATATTTAAGATGCTCAGTCCACTCGATAAAATTGATGGGTAAAAGAACTGTCCGGTAGGGGTCAGATTAAACATTTCATTATGAGAGATGTCAACCACCCAGGAGTCGAGGTCCCCGCCAATCAGGGATATTTTTCTGACAATCATAAACCTCTTTAATTAAGTTCAACCCTTGTTGTAATTTCTAATACGACCTTCTTCCCCACTAACTTTAAAGGTTTCGCGATGCTCATGAAGTAGTCATGAATGAAAGAGGTACAATCCAGGTCACGCGAAATGAATTCGAGGTAAATGTGAGCCAGGTAATCCCCGCGCCGTCTCACCCAGAATGGCTTGCCCACTTCCCGGTTGATTCTGTCAACCAGTTCCTGATCGCTCCAACCTTTCATTACCTCTCTGTATCCATACTCGTTTTCATCCGGTTTATTCAGGTTTAGAATAATTACTACCAGATTCTCAATGTCTAAAATGGCTGTCATGGTTACACTTTTTTAATCGTTTACGATCCGCATCATTTTACCACCGTGGCGTGCCGCTCGGTTGGTTTCCCCAACTGGGGAATCGGGATGCATTTCAATTCAAAGATATGTAAAGATTTTCAATTTCCAAAGAAGGAGGGCGACTTCCTTAGACCGATAAGTTTCTCTCTCCCAATCATTTTCCTTATCGCTGGCTGATGGATGTGCTACAAAAACCGTGGTCAAGTTAAGCTTGGAGGCAATATGAACAAACCCGGAGCGCATGGGTCTTTTTTATCCGTAACAGATTGATCAAAGGGAGCGTTCTGCTACCTGTACGTGCCAATAAAAATTACAGCCGCTGCCGGATAAAATGAACAACTATCTTAAACCGTAAGGCTTTAATTTTTATCAGTGTATGAATATTAACCAATTTATTTCTCGGTCGGCAGAGCCTGAAACTTTTATCGGCGCGACCACTAAATCAACAAATAATGAAGACAACAAACCTTTTTTCGATTTGCATTGCAATTTCATTGTTAGGCGTGTCCTGTAAGGACCAAGTGCGTCACGAGACACGCATTTTATTTAAAAACAGTAGCTCAATTGCATGTAAAATTTCGCTTTTCCCCAAAGCGGCCTATCAAGATGGGAAAATGTATCGCGATTCAGATGTTGGTGCAGGTTTCAATTACACAACATTTGATATTTCAGCAGATTCCTTCGCATATATTTTTTATTCTGGTAATCCAGACTATCAACCAAATATCTTGATTTCACAAATATTTGACAGTATTCAATTGAGACCTGTAAATCAAGATCAGCCAACAATGATTTTTTCCCCAACAAAGGCCATTGGTTACCCATTGAACATTTTTAGAGATAGCTCCGCATGGAAATATGAATTCAAAACGTTCAACATCTTTGATTCCTTTAGTAAAACTATTGTTCAGTCTAACGAGTATACCTTTGATTTCCTGATTCAGACATATTAAACGTAATTTAGGTAGGTGGAGGCTGTAGAAAGGTAGAAGTTAGTAGCTGATTTTGAAAATTTTTTAGTGTCAAACATTTTATAGCATAATTTTATACTTTTTTTGATTTACAAATTTTCATATTCCTCATATTCAACTTGTTATAAAATTTTCATGGTAGAGCTGGGCCCACTCCTAAATTAAACACTCACCTCATAAAACGGGTAAGTGTTTTTTCGTTTTATCGGGTTACTGGAGCCGGATTGTCCCGGTACTTCTTGTAGCTTTCTTTATCCAGCAGAATCATTTCCTGCATGACCAGTCCGTATCCGCTTCCCGGAGGGTTTGACTTTATCGTCATATTATTCCAGCCACTTGCAAAATTTCCGGAGTAACATAACCAGAGCTTTTTCCCATCGCCTGAAATAAACTTTGTCGGGAAGTTTAAAAAATAGGCCTGTTCACCAAAATCTTTGAGGTAGGTTACCAGTTTCCAGGGACCGGTGATATGATCGGATTCCAGGATATAAGAATTCATTTTTGCCACGGTTGGCCAGCCGTCCGTAATGGTTAGGAGGTATTTTTTTAATGGTGCATTATAGGTCATGGTAACACAGCCCATATTGTTGTTCCACTCAATCAAAGGTTTTATCTGATTAAAATCGTTTGTCCAGATCGGATTGCCATTTTTGTCATGACCTCCAAAGAATTCATATTTTGACTTATCATTAATGTTTTCAACGGAAGGTGTTACCCGGCACATATAAATCTGATCCCCGGATATCCAGCTCAGGTTTGCCGGCCTTGGCTTTGGATCATTCACCTCAGCTCCCATCCCAACCAGATAAGCTTTCCCGTCGGGTGAATGCTCCATATTTTTTCCGAAATCAACAAAATGCGGAGTCCCCATCTTAACCGGATAGCCCCACATGCCGGTTTCTCCAAAAAGGGGATTTTCGGGGGTATGCGGGGTGTCCTCCCAGGTAATGCCGTAATCCTTCGAAATTCTGTAACCAACCAGTGGTCCCAGCCAGGGCCAGTTGTAATCAAATCCTCCGATATTGGTAGTACCTGCCGGTGCAAGACAGTAAGTGCCATAATACCAAATACCATTATGGACCAATGATCCGGAGGGATAGCGTCCCTGGTAAGGAGCCGGATCACCGTTTTGGGTTCCAAGGCTGTATATATGAAGGTCGAGCGGATCGCTGCCAACCATAACAGCCTGGCCAGTTGTGGCTTGCAAAGGTTGTTTTGGAACAGTTTTATAAACCGTTTCTTTATCGTAATCAACCCAACCGGATTGGGAATAATCCAATGAACCGTCCAGCCTTTGAAGCTGGCCATCTGTCCAGGAGGAATATAACGTGTCGTTGGCAGCCCAGGTGGGATACCAGGTATCACCCCAGGTACCTCTGATTTTCAGCTGGTAATGCCGGTAATTCATGGTGAATGCAACACCTGCGATTTCAGTCGATTGTTCAAATGGGCAATCCTTAGGAGGCGCTGAAACCCAAATCCAGGGATCATACTGAATTTCCTGCTGGGCAAACACGCCAGTTGCACCTGCGGATAACAAAAGGACAATAATGATAATTGACTTTTTCATGTGTAACTTTTTTTTAATTCTAAGAGGCTTCTGCGAGAACTTCCATGAAATCGTATGCTAATCCGCTCATCGTTTGATTGAAATCGCTTTTATTACTCAACCCCAAATTTAGCATGGAGTTCAGATATTTTCAAATCACTCCCTATCGCCCCTCTGGATTTGTTCCAACATCCGTACCAGATGATTCTGCTGAGGAGGTGGATGGAGCTTTTTTATTTGCCTGCCGCTTGGTAGGTTTGCAAAATTCGACCGATATTACCATACACAAATTGACAGACAACATGATCAGGCAAAAAACCACTCGTGCGGCAATCATTTTTACTATTCTGATATCAGGCATATTAACCTGCTCATCGTGCAAGAATTCAGTACAAAAACCAGGGCAGGATGAGTTGAAAACTAGGAGTATCGCGGCATTCGGCCGTTTTGAGCAGGTTTGGAATTTCAACGACTTCTGGAAAAGGGGCAACACGTTTGATGCTTGCTTGTGCTTTGTAAATGCCGCCCGCGAACAGTGGCCCGACGATCCGGAGATCATGGCCATTCAGGATACCGTTACCCGGATGCTTCAGGAAAACCTCACCTTTTTTCACCAGTTTGATCCGGGAAGTCTTTGGGCCGATGATTTCGGATGGTGGGGACTGATGGGGTTGAATGCCTATAAACATTTAAAAAACCAGGGGGAAACGGTGCTGGCCGGCCAGTTTCTCAAATTATCGACCGACCTGTGCTGGGAGTACAAGAAGAATACGGCTTATGATCATGGCGACAGTGCTCTGCCGGTTAAACACGGATGCCGGAACGGGGATGCCAATGGCGGGAGCCGGGGGGTGAAAAATACCGTCACCAATTCGCTGCTTTTCTTGCTATCCTCCCGGATATACCGGTTGAGTCTGACTGAGGACATTGCCAATCCGGAAAAATACCTGGATATGGCCTATCGCCAATGGCTGTGGTTTGATGAATGGTTCCGGCTCGACCAGTACAAATATCTGAAAAAAATTCCGCCCTCGGGGGCATTGGTTCAGGAGCGGCCGATGGCCGGGTTCGAAGGATCGGACTATTACCTGAAGGATCATCCGCTGTGGGCCGAAGGGTGGGTATGGACCGGCGACCAGGGGATGCTTCTCGCCGCGATCACCGACATGTACCTGATCCGCAATCAGCTGGGTGAATGGCTCATTAAAAACAAGATCGACGAAAATTTTGATGTTCAGGCGTTTGGCGAAAGAACCCGCTCGCTGGTATCGATGATCGGTCATGGCGTGCAGTCGGCACTGGTCGGCCAGGCAGATGGCATCATTCGTGAGGCGCCATGTGAATCGAGCTTCGGGCCCCATTTTGGCCGCGATTACATTGCCGGCCGGGGTATTCTGATGCGTTATCTTGGTGAGAAGGAAGTTCAAAGCCTGATGGGTGTGGACCTGAGCGGTAACATCCGGTCCACCGCAGAGGCTATCTGGCAAACACGTAACCCGGTCAACAACCAGTTTGTGCCTGAATTTACGACACGCGCAAATGACAGTCTGTATATCGGGCAATTCAGAAGTCTGTGGGGACTGGCCGACGAGGTATATAAATGGGATATCCTCAAGATGGCTGAGCCAGAAAAATTAGGGGTTTGTCAGGCCATCGGGCTTGATGCTTTAGGAACAGAGCTGAGGCAAATCAAATAGTGGCTATCTGGAGGTTGATTTAGTTGTCCGGATTTAAGTCGGGTATACACAATACAGGAAGCCATAACGGAGTGAAACAGATAAATGCAATTGATTGGCACTTAAATAATCAACAGAAAAAATAGAAATAATGGCGAAAATGCTTAGGATTGCAACAAAACCTGATACGTTAAATGCCTGAAAAAGAACCATCATACTCCAATAAACCGTCAAAGCACCAGCCCCGGGGCCTGACCATCCTCTACGAGGATCCCGACATCATCGTGGTCGATAAAATAGCCGGCTTACTCACAATGGGAACCGACTGCGCAAAGGAGAATACCGCCTATTTCCGCTTGAATGAGTATGTTAAAAAGGGGAACCCCCGGTCAAGAAACCGGATTTTTATCGTTCACCGGCTCGACAGGGATACGTCAGGATTGCTGGTCTTTGCAAAACATGAACAGGCAAAACACTTCTTACAGGATAATTGGGAGCGTTTTGATAAACGATATTTCGCTGTCGTTAACGGTATTCTCAAGGAAAAGAAGGGCATGATTTCATCGTTTCTGGCAGAGAACAATTGCTTTAAGGTATATTCGGTATCCGATCCGGCAAAGGGGAAATTTGCCCAAACAGGTTATGAGGTGGTCAAAGAATCTGCGAAATATAGTCTACTGGAAGTCAAGCTATTTACGGGCCGAAAAAACCAGATTCGTGTTCATCTGTCGGAAATGGGACATCCGGTTGTGGGCGATAAAGTGTATGGAAAACCGGATGAGTCCGCAAAGCGATTGGCCCTGCATTCCGCCTCACTTAAAATTGTGCAGCCGTATACAAAAAAGGAACTGGTTTTTGAAACAGAAATTCCCGGCTATTTTAAAACCCTGGTTAAAGTGAAGTGAACCACAGAATTAGGACTCTAAAAATTGATCGTTGGAATATACAACAGAGATAGAATTATTAGCTCCTGCCAGTAACCTGGAATCCGGAATGGCTGCCATAAACTATGGCGCCGATGCAGTATATATCGGGGCCAGTCGTTTTGGAGCAAGGGCAGCAGCATCCAATTCAGTGGCTGATGTTGAGTCGATGGTTCGGTTTGCCCATAAGTACCGGGCGAAAGTTTATGTTACCCTGAATACCATCCTGTATGACAACGAATTGGAAGAGGCGGAAAAACTCATTCATCAGATTTACCAGGCAGGAGCCGATGCCCTGATTATTCAGGATATGGGCATTCTGAAAATGAATATCCCCCCTATTGCCCTTCATGCCAGTACACAAACCAATAATTATTCAACGGATCGCATCAGCTTTCTGGATCAACTTGGCTTCGACCGGATCATCCTGGCACGTGAGCTTTCAATCCGGGAAATACAAAAAATAAGAGCCGCGACCACGACGGATCTGGAATGTTTTGTTCATGGGGCATTATGCGTGAGCCTCAGCGGTCAGTGCTATTTCAGTGAGGTTACAACGGGAAGGAGTGCAAACAGAGGAATGTGTACCCAGGCCTGCAGGCATCCCTATAATCTGGTGGATGGCAACGGTAATAGAATCATCCTGAACAGTCATCTGCTTTCACTGAAAGACCTGAACCTGAGCAGCCATTTATCGGAATTGATTCATGCCGGGATAACTAGCCTGAAAATTGAGGGAAGGTTAAAAGACATCAACTATATCAAAAATGTGGTCAGTTATTACCGGAGAAAACTTGACGATATTGTTAAAGCAGAACCGGAATTTGTGAGATCATCTTCAGGAATCACGGAGATTAATTTTGAACCCGATCCGGAAAGAAGCTTCAGCCGGCTAAGCACAAATTATTTTATAACAGGACGATCAGAAAACCTTATTAACACCTTCTCTCCTAAATCGATAGGCAAAAAGATTGGAACAGTTAAAGAAGTTGGTTCCGGTTATATTTCCATTACTGCAGCCGAAACCGTATCCAATGGAGATGGATTGTGTTTCATTCTGGAGAATAAACTGATTGGCTTCAGGATTGAAAAAGTGGTTGACAACAAGGTATTTATATCCGGCACTGCAAACCTTTCTCCGGGAGTTGTGCTGTATCGCAATCTTGATCATGAATTCATTAAAATGCTGGAAGCCGACCAGTCGATACGGAAAATCACTGCCAGCATCCGGGTATCAGAAAAGGAGAACACCCTGCATTTTGAACTTTCCGATGAGGATAATCTATCCTCGGAATATATTGCAAAGGACTTACCCGAAAAGGCCAAAGACCCTGAATTATCGGAGAGAAATCTTGTTGCACAGCTTTCGAAATCAGGCAGTTCGATGTTTACCATAAAGGAAGTGAAGAACAACTGTAAATCGAGCTATTTTTTCCGGATTTCAGAACTCAATGAGATCAGAAGAATACTGTTTGAGCGGCACGAGGCTTTACGAATGGCAACTTTTGCAAGGAAAGATTCAGATCGGCAGCGGAAAATGATTGACTTTCCACAGAAGGAGGTGGATTTCTCTGAGAATATTTCAAACGAAAAGGCCGTGCAATTTTACCGGGAACATGGTGTAGAAACGATTGAAAAGGCCGTAGAAGTAAGCTCAGCAAAGGGAAACCAGCTATTAATGACTTTACGCTACTGTTTAAAGTATGAATTGGGTTATTGTGAACGGTTTCAGGGGGCCATAAACACTCCTCCGGAACCGCTGTATCTGGAGGACCAAAACAGGAAATACTTACTGGAATTTGATTGTAAAAATTGTTTAATGAAAATACTGATTAAGTCAACAAAATGTCATTGACCATTTTGATATTAGTCAAAATGATTATCCGTATTCGTATACCAATGCTGCCAATAGCTAGAAATACAAGAAATATCGAAGTTGTACCCACCCCTGACCCCATAGCCGTCAACCTAAGAGATTTCCAGCCAGATAAAAGAGGGCAGGAAGGCAGAAGGCAAAAATTAGCAAAAAGAATTAAGAAAAAAGTCTCAAGAGCTTCCTTAACCCACTGTGCCCCATATCAGTTGCCCCGGCTTTCAGAGGCTGTGTAATAATTTCGATTTTTAGTTCTTTGACAAATTTGGATATTTTTTCGACAAGGAAAAAGAGGATGGATTTCTCCATCATCCAACCCAATTGAAAGTTTGAACCCTTTTCAGCAGGTTTTCCATCGTATCGAGGGCCAATAATCTCTTCAGGTTGAATGCGGTTGTAGCAATGTCGATCTCGATTTGCACCTTTTCCTTCCCTCGAAGCCGTAGGGGTATCTTCCCCAACATGCATTTGAGGGTTCCGAAGGGATGCTCAACAATGGCTTTTCGCTCTTTGACCTTCTTTTTGTAAAAGGGATCGGCCATCCGTTTTTTGTACTGGTCGATCCATTCATGGTTCTGATTCAAATAAACAGTCCGTCCTTTGGGAGACCGCGTACACATTGACTTTTTAGGGCATTCAGCGCAAGATCCCCTATACAAATCATACTTTTCTCCACGCTTGACAATATCGTGAGCCTTAATGGGCAGGGTGCAGCCTTCGGAGCAAACAATGCAATCGTTCTGCTGGTCATAGGTAAAGGAGATGCCGGCAGCTTTATCCTTCAATTCCTGGCCAGTTATCGGCAAGGGAACTACACAGAGGGTTTTCGTTTCTTCATGTTCCTTTTCAATGGCTTCGATTTTGTCCAGATCGGCATAACCACAGTCGGCCAGTACGATTTTCGGAACAATACCAAGCTGATCTACAGTTTGATCCACATCAACTTTAAGACTCAACATATCCATAACACTGTCGGTCATCTCGGCATAAACCAGGAGTTTGTTTTTTTTGTCTACCCCGGTTTGCAGATTGTAAGCTGGTGCGTACCCATCCCGTCCCTTCATCAATTTGGCATCTGGGTCAGCTGGTGCAAAATTTTCCCGTTTTTCTGACTTCAAGAACTCCTGTTGGGCTTTCATCGTCTCCAGCTGCTTTTGCAGCTCGGCGATCTTCTGAAGTAATGCCGGTTCTACCTGATAATCTGCTGATAAGCTATTTAATTGATCCTCAATATCTTCAACAATATCATTGTTTTGTAGTTGGTTCAGATACCGGTCCAATTCTGTTTCCAGTTTTTTCATCCTCTTTTCTAATCCGGTCCGGGTAACGAGTTCTTTGGCAGCATTGGCTTTCAGTTTGGTCCCGTCATAGGCAATGGTGTGACCTTCAATGAACCCTTGTTTCTTCAGGAAGGTCCGAAAGGCTAGGCAGACCGTTCGTATGGCTTCCTTGTTATCTTTCCGGTAATCGGAGATGGTCTTATGATCCGGCCGCAATTGGCCCAGGAGCCACATCACCTCCAGGTTCCGGTAGCATTCCCGCTCTAACCTGCGGGAGCTGCAGATCCCGTTGAGGTAGCCATATAAATAAAGCTTCTGCAGGGTCTCCGGCCGGTAGGCTTTCCTTCCCAGCTCTTGCTGCCCCCGGTTCGCAAAGCAATCCGGTTGGGCTTTGATGATCTGATCAACCAGGACATCGATCAGCCGAACCACATTATCGCGGTCCACCCAATCGTTCATGCTGCTGGCCAGGGAAAGCTGATCTCGATCACAGGGTTCAACGTAATGCATCTGTGTAAAATTAGTTCTGAAATCATTGCAACTAATTTAAATATAAGTAATTACGTCAAAATATCCAAATTTTCAATGAACTTTTTATTAGACATTTTTACACAGCCTCTTCAAGCCGGGGTTGATGAGCCTCCACACCTCTTTTTAGCCCAACCGGCCTTAAGGCCGGTTGGGAGAGTTCTCATTATGGATCTCACTGAACCCCGGCTTGAAAGCCGGGGCAACTGATATGGGGCACAGTGGGTTATGATGCTTCAGTAATTGTTCCAAATATAGCTGAACAGGCCCTTACACCTTTTTACACGGCATGACAATAAACTTTACTTCTTGCCTTTTTGCCCTCGTTTAGTAGGAAATCCCTTAGGTTGACGGCTATGGGGGCAGGGGTGGGTACAACTTCGATCAAAGGCAGGAACCGGCTCACAACGTTTGTGACCAGGCTTTTCCCACAGGGTAAGAAGTATTACCGCAGATGCATTATTGCGGATATTCATTTTAGTCAATTGTCGCCCGATAAAACAAAAAGGACAAGAATTTTGTTTTAAGTAAAAATTGATAGCAAAATGGCACAAATCAATCCTTACATTCATTTTAGCGGAAATGCGGAAGAAGCATTTTTATTTTACCGATCAGTTTTTGGCGGAGAATTTTCAAGGGTTACCCGTTTCAGGGACTTTTCATTCTCCGAACGTCCATTTGCAGAAACTGAAGCTAATAGAATTATGCACATTGCTTTGCCTGTTGGTACAAGTAATGTGTTGATGGGAAGTGACGTTCCGGAATTTTTAGGACGTGTAAATGAAGAAGAAAACAGAAGCAAAATTTCAATCAGTGTAGAAAGCAAGGAGGAAGCTGACAGGTTATTTAATGGACTATCAGCAGGTGGAAAAGTTGAAATGCCTATTGGAGATAGTCCCTGGGGTACCTATTTTGGAATGTTCAGAGACAAATATGGAATTGAATGGATGGTAGATTTTGATGCAGGTCGAAACAGTTAATTTTTTTGCACACGATAGCCACTGTGCTTAACTTGCATAAAATTCTCAATTTCTATCGTGATGGAAACAATGAAAAAAACTGGTCTGCTCGTTGCTTTTCTTCTTTCCAGCTATTTTCTGGCGGCACAGTGGACCAAACTGCCTTCCTTTACGCAGGAAAACCTCCTCGGTGTTGATTTCATCAGTCGGGATACCGGTGTTACCGTTGGCGAATCCGGTTCCGTTTACAAAACTAACGACGGTGGACTCTCCTGGGAGCTCATCAGTCCCGGTAAAGACTTCACCTTTACCTCAGTCGACCTGATATCCCCACTCGGATTCTATGTATCCGGATATAAAAATTTCCCTGATGGCGGCGGGGTTACGCAACTTTTCGCCACAAACGACGGCGGACAAAACTGGCAGGTGATCTGCAACTATGGCGAAGTGGGCGAACCATCGCAGGTGAGGTGCGAGGGGGACAAAATCTGGTTTCTCAGCGGCTGGAAGGGGTTGCAGAAAAGCACCGACCAGGGCGGCACCTGGGAGCTGGTTTTCAAGGGTGGCGGAACCATGGTATTAAACAACCTGAAAACCGACCCCGCGAATCCGGAGAGCATATTCGTATTCGGCACTGTGGGCGGATTCGCCACCTACAGCACGATGTTCAGGCACTCATTAAACGGCACTCCCTGGGAGCTTCCCAGTACCTTCGATTTCGATAATGTATCTGCCTATACTGCTTTTGATTTCCAAAACGACAGCATTATCCTGTTCCGGAATTTCTACGACCGGTTTATGCCAAACGATACCAGCAATATCCTCTCGATTCTATATGATTTTGATCGGGACGACCTTTTGCCGGGTCAAAACACGGGCGATACCGTCTGGCATTTCAAGATTAAAACGGTGAATGACGAGATTCCGCATTACGTGAACGACTGCCACTTCTTTTCACTGACGGGCCTCGGGTATTCCATTGAAAACGCCGGGGGTATCAACCGGACAAACGATGGCGGGAAAACCTGGGATATGGTTTACGCAGGCCGGGAGCCACTGAACGCCATCTGCATAATGCCGGATTCGTCAGGTTTTGTTGTCGGAGAAAAAGGCACGGTGGTTAAGCTTAACACCCACCCGACCGGAGTAGCCAATCTCCAGGATAATGATCTCAATGTAAAGATCTTCCCCACTCCGGCAACTGATCGGATCCACATCGAAATAACAGATCCGGCAAAACCGGCAATGCTGATCATTCTTGATGCATCAGGCCGTGAGATGCTCACCCGGCAAATCTCCGGCAGCCAGGCACAAATCGATATCAGCAGATGGCCCGCCGGCGTTTACTTTGTGTCGGTCAGGCAGGATAAGAAGACCACGGTAAAAAAAATCGTCAGGGAATAGGATTAATAATAAGTAAGCCTACTTTCTCCAACAGCCATAATTTGCCATAACATTTACTGGGGTACAATTTGTACCCCACTCAGAAAAGCCGCCCATCCCAAAAGAAATCTTCAGTTCGTATTAAGCTGATCTGATCCTTAAATTCCGGGTGCTCCAGGTTGATGATGAAGTTAAATTCATTGGGAATAACTGCTGAAGGGACTTTTAGTACCAGCGTTTCCTTACTCTCGTACCAGGCAGCTCCAATTTGCTGCAACACCGGGTACGCCGATAATGTTCGCCAATTCCCAGGCAATACGTCAGTTGAAATTTGTTTGATAAAATGGTCAGAATCAGGAATGGAGATAACCAAAACTTTATAATTATCAAGCGGCACTATGGAATTTCGATGTACGATCAATTCCAGGGTTGATAATGATCTGGAGCTACCCGCGTAGAGCACATACTGGTGGCGCTTATTCCACCGGTTTGCAGTTCCGGATGCTGCCAACCCGGATGCATGGGCCTCCCTGCTGATGCGAAAGACTTCCATAAACTAAACATTATCTCCAAATTCAATGGCGGTTAACCGATCATCTACAAACCGGATTCCGGTAACGGTAGATAAAAAAGAAACCGGTGCCCTACCATCAAGAAGGAAATTTTTGGCGGTCAGCCATTGGTCAAAACCTTCCTTTGAACCAAACACATCAATGCCATGCTTGATCAATGAAAGAAGGTAAATGACTTGCTCCTTCAGATTTTCCTTCATTTTAGCAGTGTGTTGCCGATAAGATCTGAACGACCTGACGCTGATATTTAACCAAGCCGAAATTGTATCATCAGTCAGGCTGGTCAACCCCTTAATGGTATCAAGATGCTCCCAGTTAATTTCTTTATTTTGAATCAGATAAAGAATTTCACTTTCACTGATCCTGCCGGGAACACTTTTGAGCACCTGATCATAATTTACACCATCCGTTTTCATTTCGATGTTTTAAAAAATTAAAGATCGGCAAATTTTCCTTTTACAACAAGCAAATTTGCAATTTTAACTGTTATTTTTACACTTGCACCAAACCGCCCGAAAATCCCTACTTTAATCGGGTAAAACTTTATGATAGACAAAGCAATATAACTATGAAATCATTTAATCGATTAATTGGGATCATGATCAGTCTTTGTGCTTTGGTAACCAACACGTTACCCGCTCAAACCGGTGACCAGATTTTAGACGGGGTTGGAGAAACAGGACTGATTGCACGCTATATTTTTAAAGGGGATGCAAAGGATTGGTCGCGTAATAATTTACATGCCAGCATTCAGGGCGCTGATTTCAGGTTTGAAAAAGACGAACTGTTTGGTAATGTACTCTCACTATCAGGAGATGGTGAAGCCTATATATCCATTCCGGGAGAAGCGGTAAAGGGAGAGGAATCTATCAGTATCACCGGATGGATTTACCTGCGATCTGCAAAAAGCGGACAGCTGTTTTTCGATTTTGGGAAGAGCAGCGTGTCGCATTTCTTTGCTGCACCAGCAGGGACTAAGGATAAGGAAGGTTATCAGGCTCAGATCATTACTGAATCTGATAAGTATATGGCAAGCTCACCATCGGTGGCAGCCAATAAATGGAATCATCTGGCTATTGTTATTAATGTTCCGTCCGGATCTCTGAGTACTTACCTGAATGGTGTGCTGGTTAGTGAAACAAAGAATGTAGCGGTGCAGCTGGAACACCTTTTCGATAAAAATTCAGGAGAAAACAATAAACTCTATATAGGGAAATCACTGGCTTCAGATCATGCTTTCTTAAATGCCAAACTGCACGATTTCCGGATTTATAGAGTCCCGTTAAGTGGAAACCAAATAGCCAGGATTCATGCGAATGCTTTAAGAACGGGGGAACCAACAGTGAGAAGAAGAGATGAAGCAGAGCGGGGTCTTCCCAAATTTCCCGAAACAACCCCTCAGTTATATAATACCTGGCTGACCAGCATTCCGGATATTCAGGTGGAGACCGAAGTGGGGTATGTTCCAGGATTACCCAGCTATGTTCAGGGAGTTTACCGCAACAATATTGAGGGTCCAAAAGTCAGGGTGCTCTGGCCGGCACCGGTGGATAATAGTCAGGTACTTGCCACAGGTACCTATACAGTTACCGGAAGGGTTGCCGGAACAAACATAAAACCCAATGCGATTGTCACGGTAAAATCAGCTCAGCAACGGGCTACCCCGGATCGTAAGCTGGAAGCTTTTAATCTTGATCAGGTTCAGCTAAATGCTGATCTTCACAATCATAACACAAAGTTTATTGAGAACCGCGACAAATTTATTACCGGCCTGATCAATACAAATCCGGATAATTTCCTTTATATGTTTCGCAATGCGTTTGGGCAGGAGCAGCCTGAAGGAGCAGAACCACTGGGGGGCTGGGATAGTCAGCAAACCAAATTGCGCGGTCATGCTACAGGCCATTACCTTTCCGGAATTGCTCAGGCGTATGCAAGTACCGGTTATGATGCATCACTCCAGGCAAAATTTGCCGATAAGATGGAATATATGGTGAATGCGCTGTATGCATTATCGCAAATGTCAGGACAACCGCAAACTACCGGAGGAGAAAATGTATCGGACCCGAAAGCGGTGCCTCCCGGACCGGGAAAATCAGACTTTAATTCAGATTTGAGTGTGCAAGGCATCCGAACAGATTACTGGAACTGGGGTAAAGGATTCATAAGTGCTTATCCGCCAGACCAGTTTATTATGCTGGAAAATGGAGCGAGTTATGGAACGGATAATGCAAAAATCTGGGCACCCTACTATACTCTGCATAAAATCCTGGCCGGCTTGATGGATATTTATGAAGTGAGTGGCAATGAAAAAGCGCTGGAAATAGTAAAAGGGATGGGTGACTGGGTATATGCCCGTTTGAGCCAGCTGCCAACCCCAACACTCATCAGCATGTGGAACAGATACATAGCAGGCGAGTATGGAGGAATGAACGAAGCGATGGCAAGGTTGTACAGACTGACCAATGAGCCACGATATCTGGAAGGTGCACATCTTTTTGATAACATCCGGGTATTTTTTGGTGATGCTGAACATTCTCACGGACTGGCTAAAAATGTAGATCTGTTCCGTGGGTTGCATGCCAACCAGCACATCCCTCAGGTAATCGGGGCACTGGAAACTTATCGTGATTCAGATTCTCCGGATTATTATCGAATAGCTGATAATTTCTGGGTTAAGGCCACCAATGATTATATGTACAGTATCGGAGGAATTGCAGGAGCGAGTAATCCTGCTAATGCGGAATGCTTTACCAGTCAACCGGCAACACTGTATGAAAACGGTTTTTCGGCCGGCGGCCAGAATGAAACCTGTGGTACTTATAATATGCTCAAGTTAACCCGTGACCTGTTTCTCTTTGATCCGCGCGGAGAGTTAATGGACTATTATGAGCGTGCCCTTTACAATCACATTCTGGCTTCTGTTGCAGAGAGTTCCCCTGCAAATACCTACCACGTACCCCTGAGGGCAGGTTCGGTAAAGCATTTTGGCAACGCTGATATGAGCGGGTTTACCTGTTGTAACGGTACGGCTCTTGAGAGTAATACAAAACTGCAAAACTCCATTTATTTCAGAAGTGTCGACAACCAGGCTTTGTATGTAAACCTCTATGTGCCTTCCATATTAAAATGGACGGAAAAGGATGTAACTATAACGCAAACAACAGCTTATCCAAAAGAAGACCGCACCCGATTAACCATTCAGGGTAATGGCAAATTTGACCTTAAGGTACGCGTGCCCCATTGGGCAACCAAAGGATTTTTTGTGACCATAAACGGCAAGAAGGAGAAAGTCAAAGCTGAGCCGGGAAGCTATCTTACTTTAAGTCGTAAATGGAAAGACGGGGATACGGTTGAGTTGCAAATGCCTTTTCATTTCTATCTGGAACCGGTTATGGATCAGCAGAATATTGCCAGCTTGTTTTACGGACCGGTTTTGCTGGCTGCTCAGGAGCCCGAGCCGCTGAAAGAATGGCGGAAGGTAACATTAGATGCAAAAGATATCAGTAAATCGATATCAGGTGATCCTGAACTGTTGCAATTTAATATTGACGGAATTGTTTATAAGCCATTTTATGAAACATATGGGCGACATTCTGTTTATCTGGATGTTATATTAAAATAAACCGGACAAAAAGAAAACTGATGAAAATTGTAACGATCGACAATTACCTGGATAACCATTATATCAACCGGAGTAATTGGTTAAGAGCGGCCGTATTAGGGGCAAACGATGGAATAATTTCCATTTCAAGTCTTGCCATTGGCGTGGCAGCCGCAAGTTCAACACGGGAACCCATTGTTTTAGCCACGGTTGCAGGACTTGTTGCCGGAGCTTTATCCATGGCTGCCGGTGAATATGTATCTGTCAGTTCTCAAACCGATACAGAAATAGCCGACATAGAAAGAGAAAAACAGGAGCTCAAAGAAATGCCCGAAGCCGAACTGGACATTTTAGCCCAGATCTTTGAGAAAAGGGGACTAAAAAAAGAAACAGCCATGCAGGCAGCCATTGAATTGACTGAGAAAGATGCATTGGGAACACATATTCGTGAAGAGTTAGGAATTAATGAACTCAGTCAGGCAAACCCGATACAAGCCTCCCTTGCATCAGGAGCCTCCTTTACCGTTGGAGGCGTTTTGCCACTTATAGTAATAATACTTGCACCCTTAAAAGGAATGGAATACTGGCTATATGGATTCACAACCATATTCCTTATCATTTTGGGTGCAACAGCTGCAAAAACAGGTGGTTCTCTCGTAAAAAAAGCAGTTCTACGAATTACCATATGGGGCACCATTGCCATGGGATTATCGGCTTTAGTTGGATATATCTTTGGAGTCAGTGTGTGATTTGAAAAAAACGAACTTTGTTAAAATCAAAATAAATCCAATGGAAAACAAGTCGGACGAAGCACGTCCAAGCAATGAAAGACGGATTGGCAAAACTAAAAGACCAGGGTATTGAGGCAATCGAGGACTAACAAAAATGACAGGACTTTCCGACATCATAATGACCTAAAAGCATAACTTTTGGTCATTACGATATTTTAAAGTAGCGTTATTGTTGTTGCCCGACAAAATGAATAATAAAATGAAAATCGAAACTCACCATAGCAACGGCCTGACAATCTCGGAGCTGATATCGGAAGGCATTATCATTAATACCATTGAAGACGGGAAAGACCTGTTAGGGAATCTGTATTACCAGGATTCCGACAGGATTATCATTCACGAAAAGAATATCACGCCTGACTTTTTTGATCTGAAAAACGGGATGGCCGGTGAAATTCTTCAAAAGTTCTCGAACTATCGTGTGCGCCTGGCTATTGTTGGCGACTTCTCAAAATACACCGGCAGGAGCATAAACGCTTTCATAAACGAAAGCAACAAGGGTAACCAGATTTTCTTTGTTGCTAACCTGGCGAGGGCCATAGAAATGCTGTCGAACAAGTGATTACCAGCAAAATAAAATCCGATAGGATGAAAAGAGAATTAATATTTGTAGTGTTTGCATTAATCACCATAAAGACTTGTGTAAAACCAATAGAAACAAGGGATTATCTGAACACTATTATAATTAATCTGGAAAAATCTTTAAGGAGTATCGCAAATCCTTTGATTCCACCATTGGAGCAAGTTTTGTTCACTACGTTTAACCGTTAAGACCCAATATGACCATTCCTGCAAAGGGGAGTTTGATTTCGAAAATCGGGTTAGGTACTGCTCAGATTGGTATGCCGTATGGTATCAGCAATACATCGGGACAAACCGATGAAACTGAAGCCGCAGCCATTCTTTCTTTTGCCGCGGCTATTGGAATTGACCTGGTTGATACCGCATCATCTTACGGTACCAGTGAAGGGGTTCTGGGCCGAAACAATCCCATCCGGTTTAAAGTGGTTTCGAAATTCATCACCACCCCCGGTTCCGGAACCATTTTATCGCAGCTGAAGCAAAGTTTACATTCATTAAACAGTAACCAGCTGTATGGATATCTGGCCCACCGGCCTATGGATTTGGTAAATAATCCGGAATATTGGTTGGAGCTGAAAAAATATCGGGAGGAAGGTCTGGTGGTGAAAATCGGCTTTTCTTTCAATGAAATCCAGGAAGTTGATGCGGTATTATCGAAGGGGTTTATCCCTGATATCGTGCAGGTTCCGTATAATTACACCGACAACCGTTTCCTCCCGCATATGTTCAGGTTAAAAGAACTGGGATGTGAGATCCACGCCCGTTCACCCTTTCTACAGGGACTATTCTTTGCCGATCCCACCATGTTAAATCCATTCTTTGAGGAGATAATCCCCACCCTGATCAGGCTTCAAGGTTATGGCAAGGAGCTGCCGGGGATGCTTTTAAGGTATTGTTGTAATATCCCCTGCATCGA
Source organism: uncultured Bacteroidota bacterium (assembly GCA_942493265.1). GTDB lineage: Bacteria > Bacteroidota > Bacteroidia > Bacteroidales > UBA12481 > UBA12481. Next base: position 1,654,936 of record OW818688.1, on the reverse strand, counting down.
TAAAGTTATCTTTGGGGTAAATACTGTGGCCCAATTAATGGAAAATATAAAAAGCCTTGAAAACAATATAATATTGCCGGATAAATTAACAAATTTCAGCGAAAAAATTATTACTCCTTCAAAATGGCCTGAATAATGAATATCTTTAATTTAAAAGGAAAAAATGCTGTGATTACCGGTGGCTACGGTCATCTGGGTAAAGGAATGGTTGAAGCTTTACTCAGTTGCCAGGCCAACGTTATCGTAGCCGGAAAATCAGAAGGGAAATTTATCAATGCCTTCGCTGGACAGCTGAGCTCAAACCTGCATTTCCGGGATATCGACATTCTGAGCCGGAAAAGTATTGAACGTTGTTTCTCATCAGTTTACCAGGATTTCGGCAGTCTGGATATCCTGGTTAATAATGCCCAGGTCTCAAAAGGCCAATCCCAGGAAAACCTGAGTGATGAAGACTGGAATGATACCCTGGAAGGAGTCGCCGGTTCGGTACATAAAACCATCCGCGCTGCCATACCCCTGATGAAACAACAAGGCTCCGGCAAAATCATCAATATGGCTTCCCTGTATGGAATCGTTAGTCCGGATTTCCGTCTTTACAAAGGAGATGACTGCGAGGCATACCTCAGTCCTCCGCATTATGGTGCCGCCAAAGCTGCCGTAATTCAATTGACAAAATACTACGCGGTGTTGTTGGGCAAGGATAATATCCAGGTAAATGCCATTGCTCCGGGTCCCTTCCCAACTCCGGAGATTATGAAGGAAAATCCGGCATTTATTGAAAGGCTGAAAGAAAAGAATCCCATGCATAAAACCGGCAACCCGGAAGATCTCGCGGGGGTAATTATCTTACTGAGCTCTAAAGGTTCGGATTTTATCACCGGACAAACTATTCAGGTTGACGGAGGATGGACGATATGGTAAAAAATCCATGGATGATCATACAGGCCCGGATGAACAGCGACAGATTACCGGGCAAGGTTATGAAAACCATTGGAGGCCAGCCGCTAATCGGGGTATTACTCAATCGGATAAAAATCCCGGAAATACCCATTCTTCTGGCCACTTCAAACAATCCGGAAAATGATGTACTGGTGGATTTTGCTAAAAAAAGTGGGATAAAAGTTTTCAGGGGAAGTGAAGAAAATGTATTGGAAAGATATGCCGGGGCGGCCAAAAGCGTGGACGCTGATCTGATATTCAGGCTCACGGGGGATAATCCTTTTATCGATGCAGGATTAATCAGGGAGGTGTTGGATTGCTATTTAACCCATGAGGGTCAAAGAACCTATATATCAACCGGGATGAGCCGGACCTATCCCCTGGGAATATCTGTTGAGGCATTTTCTTTTTCCTTACTGGAAGAGGCCTTAAACCAGGCAACTCTCCCCGGGGAATTTGAGCATGTTACCCCTTACCTGCATCAGAATAAACCGGGCAATATCAAAATCGTTGAATTTCTAAGCAAAAGGAACAGCGGTCATTACCGGTTAACCGTTGATATGCCTGCCGATCTTGAGTTGGTGAGGTGTCTGGTTGAGGAATACGGATGTGCATTAAAGTCGATTGACGAAATTATCAATGTTTTAGATAATCATCCCGGGTTGTCGGCAATAAACTATGAAGTGGTGCAGAAATCATGGGATTGAGTTCCCGAAACAGCCTGATTCCAATGAAAGAGCTATCTTTCGGGTGCGATGAAAAAGGTGCTGATCATTTCTTATTATTGGCCTCCTGCAGGAGGAATAAGTGTGCTGAGATGCTTGAAATTTGCAAAATATCTCAGGCTTTATGGCTGGGAACCAATCATCTATGCCCCATCCAATGCCAGTTACCTGTATTACGACCAATCAAATTTCAAGGACATTCCCAACGATATCCGGGTGCTGAAAAATAGGATCCGGGAACCCTTCATGCTTTTCCGGTTGCTTTCGGGCAGATTGCGGGATGATCCTGCGGATCCGGTTCATGTGAGGCAAAAGAAGAGCTTCATCGATGATTTTGCCATCTGGATCCGCGGCAATTTCTTTATTCCCGATGCCCGATGTTTATGGATAAAGCCTTCGGTGAGCTATTTAACCAACTATCTGAAGGAGAATCCGGTTGATGCGATTTTCACCGATGGGCCGCCGCATACCAATACCCTGATCGGACAGAAACTTTCGGTGAGTCTGGGCATTCCCTGGCTGGCGGATTTCCAGGATCCCTGGACGCAGGTTGACTATTACCGCAAGTATAAAATATCCGGATGGGCCGATAAGCGCCATAAAAAATTTGAGCAGTCGGTTTTCCGCACCGCCCACAAAATAACCATTGCCAGTCCCTCATGGGCCCGCGACCTGGAACGGATCGGTGCCCGGAATGTTGATGTGATCTATTATGGGTTTGATTCTGATGATTTTAAAGTAACAGATCAGGAATTCGATACCGATTTTACCATCACCCACACCGGGTTGATGAGCTCCGACCGGAATCCGGAGGTATTCTTCAAGGTTTTAAGGGACCTGAAAAACGAGCTTCCTGAATTCGCGAAAAGGTTAAAACTCAATTTTGCAGGCAACATCGACCTGAGCGTGAGGAGATCCATCGCAGAAAATGGCCTTCAGCCAAATTTCAATGATACCGGGTTTATCGATCGCTCAAAGGCAATCCGATTGATGTCGGGAGCCAGATTATTGCTTCTTCCGCTAAACCAGTCGGAAAATATTGCAGGAAGGATTCCCGGTAAGTTTTACGAATACCTGATGGTGCGGCGGCCCATTTTGTGTCTGGGCCCTAAGCACACTGACCTTTCGAAAATATTACAGGAATCTTGTGCAGGGGAATGCATTGAAAATGAGGATTATGATCAAATCAAGCGGTATATCGGAATCCGGTTTGAGCTCTATCTGAAAGGTGAAAATGCCGTACCGGTGCTTGATATCGAGAAATACTCCATTGCTAATCAAACCCGGATTTTAAGTCAGTATCTAAATCAAATAACCGAATGAAGCACAGGGTGCTCTGTTTCGTTGACGACCAGCAGGGGCGCGACATAGAGTTGCTCCTCCCGCTGATCTACCATGCAGAGAAATACCTGGAATGCGAAATCCGGTTCGTGTTCATCTGGGATATTCATGAAATTTATAAAGAGCAGCCCGATCTGATCCTTTTGGCCAATACCGTTGGTTCGAAGTGGCATTTTGAGATTTCTAAATATGCTCATGAACAGAACATTACGGTATTTGCACTGATCTCTGAAGGCAACTTCAGAACCAACGGCACCTTTGATTACTGGGGATATAATACCGATAAGAAATTCTATCAGGAGTATATTTGTCATTGGTCCGAAAGAACCCGGAGATTTTTAGCAGACATCATTCCTGAAATGGCTGACCGGATGGTTCTCACCGGGGCAACCGGTTTTGACCGGTACAAGATTTATAAATTCCCCGAAAGGGACGCTTATCTGGCGGATAAAGGATTGCAGAAATATTCAAAAGTCATCGGTTATGCCGCCTGGGCCTTTGGTAAATTGCACAGTGAAACCGGGCGCGAGGAATTAAAATATTTCCTGAAACAAAAACCGGATACCTGGCAGGAATGGACACATAGCCAAATGATTGAGGTAGAAAACATTTTGCGACAGCTCATCGAAAACAACCCTGATATCCTGTTTCTTCTTAAGGTCCATCCCAACGAAACCCATCCTCATATCACCAGGGAAAGTCCCAATGAAATTTACCGGCTGAAGGAATATCCGAACGTTTTGTACCTGAAAAACGAGGAAGACATACATGACCTGATTTCAGCCGCGGATCTCTGGATGGGCTTTGAAACCACTACTGCCATTGATGCCTGGATGCTTGATAAAGAGACTGTTCTGATCAATCCCGATCCTGACTTTCAACGCGACCAGGTCCACCGGGGCTCCGCAATAGCCCGCACATACCCAATAGCCCAGGGATTTATCGATGAATATTATGAAAATGGCCGGATCCGGGAATTCAACAGCCAGGAGAAAATTTTATCCAGGCAGGCCATCATTGAGGAATCCATCGGTTTTACCGACGGGCTGAATCACCTGAGAGCTGCACATTATCTGAGCAAGTCGCTGCAGACAGCCCGGCAGAGAGTGAAAAAACCGAAATTCCGCTTCAGATATTATTTGGAAAGCATTAAACTGCATGTTGGTCGAAGACTTTACGTCAGACCGCTGTTTTTGATACTGCCAAAGTTTAAAAAGGCCGTTTGGGCCATGGATCGCTGTGAACTAAAGAACATCAACCTGTTAAAGGATAAATATTATCCCTGGCTCGACGAATTCTACCGGAACAACAACCTATCAGTACCGAAAAACTAATTTTATTGAATCATTTACAGAAGCTATGTTAAACAATAAATCTGTTTTAATCACCGGCGGAACAGGATCTTTCGGCAAGGAATTCATCGGGAAGGTTCTGGCGCGATACAGTGAGGTGAAAAGAATTGTTGTTTTTTCACGCGATGAGCTGAAGCAATCGCAGTTAAAACAAAAATACCCGGCGAACCTGTTTCCTCAACTTCAATTTTTGATCGGGGATGTGCGGGATGCCAGCCGCTTAAAACGCGTTTGTGAAGAAATTGATGTCATTGTGCATGCTGCCGCCCTCAAACAGGTTGACACGGCTGAGTATAATCCCGATGAATGTGTAAAGACCAATATAATCGGTGCACAGAATGTGATTGATGCAGCCCTGTCGTCGGGGGTACAGGATGTGGTTACCCTATCAACCGACAAGGCCTGTGCTCCATCAAATTTATATGGTGCCACCAAATTGGTGTCCGACAAGCTGTTTGTGGCTGCGAATAACATAAAAGGCAGCCGCGATATCCGGTTCAGTGCGGTGCGGTACGGTAATGTGATGGGATCGCGAGGATCTGTAATTCCCTTCTTTCTACAGAAGAAACCGTTCGAGGACCTGCCGATAACCCATCCGGAAATGACCCGTTTCAATATTTCCCTGAATGCGGGTGTGGAACTGGTATTGTTTGCCCTGCAAAATCACCTGGGTGGGGAGATTTTTGTTCCGAAAATCCCGTCTTTCAAAATCACAGATGTGGCCGAGGCGATTTCTCCCTCGTCGCGCAAGGTTATCGTCGGGATCAGGCCGGGAGAGAAATTACATGAAGAACTGATTACCGAAACCGAGGCCATGCAAACCATCGACCTGGGAAATTATTATGCTATCCTGCCATCATTCTCGAGCTGCCATACCCGCGAAGATTACCTGAAGCACCACCATGCGGTTCCTGTTCCGCCGGGATTCAGGTATCTTTCAGCAACCAACAGTGAATGGGAGAGTGTTGAATCTATCCGGAAAGCTATTCTGGAAGAGATCGATCCCCACTTTAAACCGCTCTGATCGATGAAACGAATATCCTACGGACGACAAAATATTACTGACGAAGACATTCAGTCGGTGGTCGAGGTTCTGAAATCGGATTACCTCACGCAGGGGCCCAAAATTGCTGAATTTGAGGCAGCCTTTGCCGGATATATCGGCAGCAAATATGCAGTAGCCGTATCGAACGGAACGGCAGCACTGAATTTGTGCGTTCAAGCTCTGAATCTTCAGGCCGGCGATCAGGTAATAACCACCCCGGTGACTTTTGTTTCCAGCGCCAACTGTATTAGGCACCGGGGCGGGGAAGTGGTGTTTTCCGACATCGACCCCAATACCTATCTACTGGATATCAATAAGATACGCGAATTGCTCATATCCAAATCCAAAGGAACCATAAAAGGAATCATCCCGGTAGACTTTGCCGGGTATCCTTCAGATATCGCGGAACTACGGGAAATTGCCGATGAACATGGCATGTGGATCATTGAAGATGCCACTCATGCACCCGGTGGATATTTCACCGACAAACAGGGTGAGAAGCAAAATTGCGGAAATGGCCGGTATTCGGATCTTTCGGTATTTTCCTTTCACGCGGTAAAACATATCACCACGGGCGAAGGCGGCATGGTCACCACAAACAATGAAACCCTTTACCGCCGTATCCGTAACCTGCGGTCGCACGGAATCCAGCAGGACCCTGACAGGATGCTATTTAACCATGGACCCTGGTATTATGAAATGCAGGAGCTGGGCTTCAATTACCGGCTCACCGATATTCAGGCGGCGCTCGGCTTGAGTCAGCTTAAACGGGCGGAAGCCGGACTCAGACGGCGCAGGGAAATTGCGGATATTTATAACCGGGCTCTTTCGGAAAAGCCTTATATTAAGCAGGTTCCCGGGGAAGTCGCCGGCCACGCCTATCACTTGTATGTCGCAGCGTTTGAAAACAGGGACGGGTTGATCCGGCATTTGCGAAATCACCAGATATTTGCCCAGGTCCATTACATCCCGGTTCATCTGATGCCTTATTACCGGCAATACGGGTATCAGGAAGGTGACCTGCCGGTTGCAGAAAATTATTACCGCCAATGCCTGAGTCTGCCTGTTTACCCTACCCTTTCAGAGGAAGAACAGCAATTTGTTATTGATACAATAGAAAAATTCTATGATCAGTCTGAATGCATATAAGCAAATAGATTTCAACCTGTTAAAGATTGATGGATATGCTATTGTTCCGATGCGGGAACAGGATATCCTCAAAATCAAGGACTGGCGAAATGCCCAGATGGATATCCTGCGGCAGAAGCAGGAATTAACTGACGAGGACCAGATAAGATATTACCGGGAAGTTGTTCGCGCAACATTCAGCCAAACGGAGCCTTCGCAGATGCTCTTCAGTTTTATGCTTGATCAGCGATGCATCGGATATGGCGGGATTACCAATATCGATTGGGAATCCAAACATACAGAGTTATCTTTTTTGACTGATAACAACCGGTTACAAGATCCATCGGTTTATGAAAGGGAATTTCCGATATTTCTTTCCCTGATCAAAAGCCTCGTTTTCAATCAGTTGAACATGAATCGCATCTATACGGAAACCTACGATATCCGTCCCTTGCACATCTCGGTACTGGAGAAGAACGGATTCGTGATGGAAGGCAGGATGCGGCAGCATGTCAGAATCGCAGGAGCGTATTATGACGCCTTGATCCATAGTTACCTGAGAGAACAATATACCGGATCATTATGAAGAAAATCCTCATTATTACCGGAGCCAGCCGTGGCCTGGGCAGGGCAATTACCGACCTTGCCCTGAAAGATCAGGAAACAGTTGTTATCGCCCTGTCGCGCACCGGGAAAGCAGAAGGGGAAAATAACAGCAATAAAAATCAACCGGTCGTATTAAAAACTGATCTTTCAGAACCCCTCACACCTGAAATTATTGAAACCGTGAGTAAGCATGCATCCCCGGATTCGGTCATCTGCTTTATTAATAATGCCGGGGTTATTTCACCTATAAAAAAAATCGGAAAATTCAATCAGTCAGATGCGGGATATTCCATCAGGGTAAATATTGAATATCCGGTAAATTTAATTAATCTGATTTTAAATTATTTTTCAGGGAATAAAATTGTTTTGGTAAACATTTCATCCGGAGCGGCGAAAAATTCAGTTGCCCATTGGGGACTATACAGCTCATCAAAGGCTTACATGAGTATGTTCTTTGAGGTACTTGCAAAAGAAAATACCAATAATCCCAACGTCGAAATTTACAATATAGATCCAGGTGTGATGGATACCGGGATGCAGGAGGAAATCAGGGCACAGGAATTTCCTAAGCAGGATTATTTCAGGAAATTAAAAACAGAGAACAAGTTAGCCGACCCGGTGGAGGTGGCTTTGCGAATATTAAGGGAAATAAATTTCAGTCAATGAAGGTTGGTATTATTTCAGATATTCATGGTAATCATTTCGCCCTGGGTGAAGTCTTGAAATCTGCCGGGAAAGAAGGGATAAGCCGGCTGTTTATATTAGGCGACACTGTTGGCTATTATTATCATCCTGAAATTGTACTCGACATGCTCTCGGATTGGCAATATGATATCATCAGCGGAAATCATGAAATACTTTTACGGGAGCTGGAGCAGGGCAAAATCAATCCTGCTGAAATTAAAAGAAAATATGGCAGCGGACATGAAAAGGCGTTAAGAAATTTAGACTCCAGCACGCTCGACTGGCTGGTTTCCCAACCGGTTCAGAAATCGATCACCATTGAGGATGTTGCTTTTCAACTGAATCATGGCAGTCCGGTGAATGTGAATGAATACCTATACCCCGATTCCGGAGCTGACAACCTGGAAAAATGCAATTCGGACCACCACGATTTTGTTTTCATCGGACATTCACATTATTCATTTTCATTCCGTTGCAGGAACAGCATTTTAATTAATTGCGGCTCCGTGGGGCAATCCAGGGAAAAAGGCAGTGTTGCAAATTGGGCCATAGTGGATACCAGCACCGGCAAATTTGCCATCCGGTCAACACTTTATGATTCATCCACTCTGCAGACAGAGGTCATAAAATACGATCCCGGTTTTGAATATTCCATGAAAATACTGACCAGATGAAGAACAAAATCAACGTATTGGTATGTGGTTGCGGGGGAGATATCGGCCAGAGTATCGGAAAAATCCTTGGTGGATCGGATTATATTAACCACCTGTACGGCTGTGATATCTCGGAAAATACTGCCGCTACATTCATCTATCCGAATTTCATCAAAGGATTGCCCTGCACCGATCGGGAGTATCTGACCAGCCTGATCAGGTTAGTGGAAAAGTATGATATTCACCTGCTGATTCCTGTATCGGAGCCGGAATTGCGTTTCTTTTCCGGCCAACAACTTCCCGAAACGTTAGGAGGTGCGGCATTGCTGACCCCATCAGCAAAAGCCATGACAATCGGATTTGACAAAATGGAAACAGCATCTTTCCTGGAGCGGGAAAACCTGCCGTTTCCAACAACGAGCCTTTTATCTTCCGCCGGGTCACCTGATAAATATCCGGTAATCATAAAACCAAAATCGGGATCGGGGAGCCGGGATGTTACGGTGGCTGAAGATGAGGAAACATTTATTTTCCTGAAAAAAAAGCATCCTGATTTTATTTTACAGGAGTATATTGAAAACGTATCGGGTGAATATACCTGTGGCCTTTTCCGCAGCAGAGATGGCACCATCCGGACCATCATTTTCAGACGGGAGCTGGCGGGTGGGTTCAGCACTTTCGGGGAGGTTATTCAAAGCGAAGAAATTGAAACTCTTTTACACCGGATCGCAAAAGGGCTGGAACTCACCGGAAGCATAAACGTTCAGCTGAGGATGACCAAAAGAGGACCTGTGGTTTTTGAGATCAACCCCAGGTTTTCCAGCACGGTTCGTTTTCGTCACCTGTTGGGTTTCAAGGATTTAGAATGGTCGGTTGAAAACAAGCTGAACCTTCAGCTGTCGCATTACGAGCCCGTCGTTGCGGGAATAAAATTCTATAAGGGGTTTAATGAATACATCGGATAGAATCATGAAAAAACAATTGTCTGAATTAACCGGCGAAAATAATTCCTGCTTTATTGTTGCCGAACTGTCGGCCAACCATAATCAGCGGCTCGAGGTAGCTCTGGAGTCCGTGAGGGGTGCCAAACGTGCCGGTGCCGATGCAATAAAACTGCAAACCTATACCCCCGATACCCTAACCATCGACTGCGATAATGAATATTTCCGCCATCTGCTTGACGGCACCATCTGGGAGGGGAGGAAGCTCTATGATCTATACCGACAGGCACATACGCCTTGGGAATGGCACGAAGAACTGTTCCGTACAGCGAAAGAGGTGGGGATCAGCTGCTTTTCATCTCCCTTTGATAAAACGGCTGTTGATTTTCTGGCGACTTTTGATCCGCCCGCCTATAAAATTGCATCATTCGAAATTCAGGATATCCCGCTCATTGAATATGTGGCTTCGAAGGGAAAACCGATCCTGATTTCCACCGGGATAGCCAGTCTGGAAGATATTGAACTCGCTGTGGAAACCTGCCGGAAAATGGGGAACAACAATATTATCGTGTTGAAATGCACCTCCTCCTACCCGGCCCCGATGGAAGAATCCAATCTTCTGACGATTCCCGACCTTAAAAAAAGATTCGGTGTGGAAGCAGGATTATCCGACCACACTCCCGGAATTATCGCACCGGTGGTTGCAGTTGCCCTGGGTGCGAGGGTCATTGAAAAGCACTTCATTCTTGACAGATCCATTGGCGGGCCCGATGCCTCCTTTTCACTGGAAGAACAGGAGTTCAAATCGATGGTTGATGCCATCCGGATGGCTGAGCTTTCGATGGGAAAAGTTAATTACGACCTGACCGAATCGGCATCCCGCAACCGCCGGTTCGGCCGTTCCCTGTTCGTAGTAAAAGACCTGAGAGAGGGTGAAATCATTACCGGTGAGCATATCCGGTCGATCCGTCCAGGATTCGGAATGCACCCGAAATATTTGGAAGAAATAATCGGAACCCATGCCCACAAAGGCTATCAAAGGGGAGAGCCATTTTTATCAGAATAATAACTAAATTGGGATTGTCCAAAAATGGGGTTAGAATAATGGGCGAATTAGATAGACGAAACTTCAAACCAACGCTTTCAGTTTTAATTATACTCCTGATATTCATACTAATATCATTCGCGTACTTTCCTGCCGTACTCGAAGGAAAAGTATTGGATGCGAGCGATTACAACACGCATTCCGGTGCGGCAAAGGAGTTGAAGGACTTCAGGAATGCCACCGGGGAGGAAGCCTTATGGACCAACAGCATGTTCGGGGGCATGCCGGCATACCTGATCCTGACCCATTTTACAGGAAATGTTTTCCAACCCTATTTCACGTTGTTAAGCCAGATCCCGAAGCCGGTTAATTACCTGATCATCAATTTTTTTATTTTCTTTCTGATGGGGTTGATTTTCATCCGCAATCCCTGGATAAGTTTTGCCGGGGCCCTGGCCTATGGGTTCTCCACCTTTTTCTTTGTTATCATGGGAGAAGGCCATGTAACAAAAGTGCAGTCCATATCCTATATCGCCCTCCTGATTGCCGCGATTTATATGGCCTATAATAAAAACCACATCGCGGGTGGTATCCTCACTGCTGTTGCCCTTGCGCTGATCCTTTCGGTGAATCACCCGCAAATAACTTACTATGCAGGAATCCTGGTGCTAATCATCACAAGCACCTATTTTATTTCAGCGATCAGGGAAAAAACTTTACCCCATTTTTTCAAAGCTTCCGCCATCCTGGCTGCCGGAGCGGTTCTGGCGTCCGGAATCTGTTTCGGACAGCTGGTTACCACCTATGAATACAGTAAATTTTCGACCCGGGGAAAATCTGAACTTACTGCTCCTGATTATCAGGAAAAATCAGGATTGCGACGCGACTATATCCTGGATTACAGCTACAGTATCGGGGAGGCACTAACCGCCTTTATTCCCCGTTTCAGGGGTGGCAGCAACAGCGAACCGCTGAATGAAAATACGGCAACCTACCGGCTTATGGTTGATGACCTGGGGGTGGCCAAAGCAAAAAAGAATATCTCCACCTCTCCTGCCTACTGGGGTGACCAACCAATAGCCAGGGGTCCGTTTTATTTTGGTGCCGTACTCTGCTTTCTCTTTGTTTTAGGCCTGTTTATTGTCAGAGGGAATGAAAAGAAGTGGATAATCGCTGCTGTACTGATCGCATTTCTATTATCACTGGGCAAGAATTTCCCACTTCTATCGAACCTTTTGATCGATTATTTTCCCGGCTACAATAAGTTCCGGGATGTAAAAAATATCATTGTCATACAGCACCTGGCTATGGCCATCATGGGACTGCTGGCCATTAAGGAGATTTACCTCCGGAATATCGATCCCGCAAAATTCAGGAATAAACTGTTATACGCCTATCTCATTACCGGGGGAACAGCCTTGCTTTTCGTTTTAATTCCAAAACTGGCCGGAAGTTTCAGCGGATTATCGGATATCACCCTAACAGAAACCGGATGGCCAAGGGAATTTATTGACGCCCTGGTTTCCGATCGCAAATCCATTCTCAGGGCAGATGCCATCAGATCATTTATTTTTGTAACCCTTGCCGCTGTTGTGCTTTGGGGTTTCTGGACCCGGAAATTGAAGCCACAATATGCATTGATTTTATGGGTAATCCTGATCCTGGCCGATCTGTGGCCGGTGAATAAAAAATATCTGAATGACCACTCTTTTGTTTCGGCAAAGAGAGCTGAAACTACTTTTCTCCCAACCCTGGCCGACAAAACCATCCTTCAGGATAAAGATCTGGATTACCGGGTGTTAAATCTGAGCAACGATCCGTTCGCTGAAGCCTCAACCTCCTATTATCACAAATCCATTGGCGGAAGCAATGGCGCCAAAATGCGGCGGTACCATGAAATGATATCCTTCAATATCGCCCGTGAAATAAAACAGCTGATCAATCATCTGGAAGGCGGTGCGAACCGGGTGCAGATCGACTCATTGCTGGCCGGGCTAAATTCCGTCAACATGCTCAATACGCGTTATATAATTTTCAATCCTGAAGCGGCCCCGATAAAGAATAATTTTGCAATGGGAAATGCCTGGTTTGTAAATGATTACAAATTAGTCCAGAATGCTGACGAAGAGGTTGGCGCGATAAAAGACCTGGAAATTGATTCCGTGATAGTCGTTGACCACAGATGGGAGAAAATGCTTTCTGGAAAATCATTCAAAAAAGATCCGCAGTCGTCAATAAAACTGGAAACCTACGCACCCAATAAATTGGTTTACCGATCGACCAGTTCCTCCGAACAATTGGCCGTATTTTCCGAGATCTATTATCCTAAAGGGTGGGAAGTTACCATCGACGGCACAGAAGCCCGGCACTTAAGTGCTAATTATATTCTGCGTTCCATGGTCATCCCTTCCGGTGATCATGAAATTGTTTTCACCTTCAATCCCCGGTCTTATAAAACAGGGAATGCCGTATCGATGGCTTCCTCGGTATTGTTAATGCTTATTATCGCCGGGTATCTGTTTTTCGAATTAAGAAACCGACCAAAGTCACAAAACCATAAAACTTATCCAAAATGAAAAAACTATTATGCCTTTTAATCATGGCTTTTCAGGTTGGCAACCTGTTTGCACAGGTGCCTCAGAAGATGAGCTATCAGGCAGTAGTCCGCGATATTTCCGACAAGCTTGTTGCGAACAGGCCTATTGGGATGCGGATCAGTATTTTACAATACAATGCCACCGGACCGGCAGTGTATGTAGAAACCCACAGCGCTGTTACCAATGCCAACGGACTGGTCAGCCTGGAGCTCGGGGCGGGGCATGTAATAACTGGTTCCTTTTCGGGAATTAACTGGTCGGAGGGCCATTTCTTTCTGAAAACAGAAACGGATCCAACCGGTGGAAGCACATATGCCATTACCAGTACAACCCAACTACTCAGCGTTCCCTATGCCTTACATGCAGGAACGGCTGAAACACTGGCCGGCGGCATAAATGAAAAAGATCCTTTGTTCACCAAAAGTCAGGCTTTCAATATTACACCATTGGATATCCTGAATCTCAGCCACCTGGATGGAATCAATACCGGGGACCAGGATTTGAGTACCCTGGCTGCGAAAAGAGCTCTGGCTGATTCCACGGCTAAGTTGCGCTCCGAAATACCGAGCGTGGCCGGATTTCTCAGGACAGAAACCGATCCGCGGTATGCGGCCGACAGTTCGTTCATCAAGATGGGTACCAGAAGCTGGAACGGATCGCTGGCAAAGAAAATCAGTGCAAACGATACCGCCTATTGGGGAAGGGCTGAAACCGATCCGCTGTTTTTTGCCTGGGACAGGACCACCGGTATCCGCATTCGCGAAAATCAGATCACCGACCTCGACCACTTCACCAATGGTGATGAAATCGATCCAAGATATGCAACCGACAGTGCGTTTGTTAAAACCGGCATCCGGTCGTGGAATAGCTCCCTCGCAAAAAAAATCAGTACAGCCGATACCGCTTATTGGGGAAGGGCGGAGACCGATCCGCTGTTTTCAGCCTGGGACAAGAGTTCCGGTATCAACATACGTGAAAACCAGATCACCGACCTCGACCACTTCACCAATGGTGATGAAATCGATCCAAGATATGCAACCGACAGTGCGTTTGTTAAAACAGGCATCCGGTCGTGGAATAGCTCCCTGGCAAAAAAAATCAGTACGACCGATACCGCTTATTGGGGAAGGGCGGAGACCGATCCGCTGTTTTCGGCCTGGGACAAGAGTACCGGGATCAACATTCGTGAAAGCCAGATCTCCGATCTCGACCACTTCACCAATACCGATGAAATCGACCCTAGATATGCAATTGATAGCGCATTTGTCAAAACAGCCATCCGGTCATGGAACAGTTCCCTGGCAAAGAAAATCAGTGAAGCCGATACCGCTTATTGGGGAAGAGTTGAGACCGATCCGCTGTTCTCAGCCTGGGACAAGAGTACCGGGATCAACATTAGCGAAAGCCAGATCACCGATCTCGACCACTTCACCAATGCTGATGAAATCGATCCAAGATATGCAACCGACAGTGCGTATGTGAAAACCGGCATCCGGTCGTGGAACAGATCACTGGCAAAGAAAATCAGCGAAGCCGATACTGCTTATTGGGGTAGGGCCGAAACTGATCCGCTATTTTTCTCCTGGGACAGAACCGCCGGGATCACCATCTATGAAAACCAGATCATCGACCTGGTGCATTTTACCAATGCCGATGAAATCGATCCTGTTTATGCAGCCGACAGTACAGAAATGAAAACAGATATCCGTTCGTGGAATAATTCCCTCGCCAAAACAATCACTCCTGCCGACACCACTCATTGGGGAAGTGCTGAAACCGATCCGATTTATAGTGCAGCCCCGGCAAGTGGAATTACTGCAGAGAATATTACCAGCTGGAATGCGAAAAGCGAATTTAGCGGTAACTATTCCAATCTGACCAATGCTCCCGATATTGCCAATTCCACCCTCAACAAGTCGATCTCACTGGAAACAGGAGGGACTCTTGCCGTTAAGAATGGAGCCAATACTTACCTGACGGTTAAGCAAAGTACCGGTCTGATCGGGATTGGCTCCAATGCAACCGATCCGCGCGCAGCTCTTGAAATTGGCGGCACAGATGGATTATTGGTCAGGGGAACCGTTAATTCCGGTACGATAAGAGCTCTCGGAGCGGGTATGCGATTCCATTGGTACCCGCGTAAAGGAGCATTCCGGGTGGGTATGGCAGAATCAAGCTATTGGGACGATGATGGCACCTCGTATCCCAAAATGGCACTTTACTCAATTGGCATGGGCTATCAGCCAAGGGCATCGGGAGTAGCATCAACGGCCATCGGAGCCTATAACCAGGCAACAGGTGATTATGCACTTGCTCTGGGTTCGTATTCCCAGGCCACCGCATCTCATGCTATTGCAATCGGAACTCAGGCTTATGCTACAGGGATTTATTCCATAGCCATCGGATCGGGAGCAAATACCAACGGCAGGGATGGCTCCATGGTGATCGGCGATGATACCTATTTTCAAACTGCTTATTCAACTGCTGATAACCAGCTTACTATGCGTTTTAGTGGTGGATACCGTCTTTGGTCCTCCTATCCGGACTCTACGTCGGGTGTATATATGAGACATGGCCAGAATGGATGGTCAAATTATTGCGACCGGAACAAAAAGGAAAATTTCAGGCAACTGGATTATGAGGAAATCCTGGGAAAGATAAAGGAAATGCCGGTTACGGAATGGAACTACATAGGAATAGGCGACCAAAAATATATCGGTCCGATGGCCCAGGATTTCTATGCAGCCTTCCAGTTGAATGGCACCGACAGCCTGGGAATTAACAGCATCTCCATCGACGGAGTCAACATGGTAGCTGTTAAAGGCCTTATTCAGAGGACAGATGAACTCAAGAAAGCCCTGGAGGAATTGAAATTGCAAAAAGAAAAAGTAACCCGGATTGAAGCCATGCTGGATCAACAGAATGCAATCATCAACGACATGAAAAAGGACCTTATGGATTTAAAAAACAGTTTAGCCAAATAACCTGTCATGAAAAGAATAATTTCCACTCTGGCAGCCTTGTTCCTGTGCCTGTCAGTTAACGCCCAAACGGCTGTTGTTACTTCCGGAGGCGATGCTTCCGGAAGCGGGGGATCGGTGAGTTTCTCAGTGGGGCAGATTGTTTATTCAGCAGTCAATGGATCCGGCGGATCCCTGATCCAGGGGGTGCAGCAACCTTATGAAATCTCTATCAGTACCGGATCACCGGAAACTCCCGGCATCAGCCTTGCCTATTCTGTTTATCCCAATCCGACCAGCGATATCCTGACCCTGAGCATCGACAATTTCGAAAAGGCCGATCTGGTTTACCAGTTGTATGATGTTGATGGAAAGGTCATTGATACCCAAAATATCAAGCGGTCCAAAACCAGCATCGACATGAGATTTTTAACCCAGGCGATCTACTTTCTGAGAGTGTCGGAAAAGGTCAGTCGCGGGTCCAATGCCGTTAAAATCTTTAAAATCATCAAACGCTGATGCCCTTGTCGTGAAATCCTGATCATTCACTAAAGGAGACCTTTATGGATTAAGTCTGGCGTCCGGATTTATCTTACCCCGGAGACCGTAAACCATCACCACCAGTGAAAACAGCATCAGGAGGCCGGTGGCTGCAAGACCGGCCGAAACCAGGCTTTCATGAAACGGAGTGCCTGCATGACCCGATCCCGCCAGCGGGGTCATCCTTGATGTTCCCAGTACCGCTGCCAGCAGGGTCGAAACCCAGTTGACAAAGGTGCCCAGAATCAAGGTCCAATAGAGCGTTTTCAGCCATCCCGCCTTGAGCCGCAGCTCGTTCCATACCAATCCGGCTACCACCAGAAAAGTCCCGTTCATCACTCCCTCGAGATGTGCCGACAGGCCCATACGCGGATTTTTTAAAACCCCGATGAAGAATCCGTTGATCAATCCCAGCAGGAACAATACCATTCCCAACATCTTTAAATTCCGTGCAGTCTGAGTTTTCATAACCTTATTTTTAGCTTGATAATGAACAGTCTGCCCAAAACAAAAGGGCATTTATTATAAAACCCGGATTAACGAAAATTGTTGAAAATGAACCCCACACCGGGAGGGCCTGCTAACTGAAAAAAGACAAAACTTCAATTTCCGGTTGCAAAATAACTCCCGATAATCCCTACTTTAACTGCAGAATATGAACAGTCTGAAATGTTTAAGAATTGATATGAAAAAACGACAAATCCTGATCAGCGTAACTTTAGTATCGCTTTTAGCAGCCTCATTTCTTTTCACTGACTGCCAGACCAAAAACCCAGACCAGGGTAAACTGGAAGGGGGGTTCCTGGATCCTTCCATTGAAAACAGGCCCCTGGCCTTTTGGGATTGGCTGAACGGCTATGTGGATACGGCTAAAATGGTTTATGAACTGGAGGAAATGAAAGCCAAAGGGATGCAGGGCGCATTTATCTGGGATGTTGGTGCATTGGCTGATCCCGAAAAAACAATTCCGGTGGGGCCTCCTTTTCTTGGGAAGGAATCATTGGAGTATATCTCACTGGCACTGAAAACGGGTGGCCGGCTTGGGCTGAACCTTGGAATGATCGCCTCAAGCAGCTGGAATGCCGGGGGCGACTGGATCGGTGCGGAAGATGCCAGCAAGGAGTTGCTCAGTTCCATTCAGACAATTAAGGGTCCATCAAGGAGGAAAATTACCATCGGGAAGCCTGAGGGACTTAGAAATGAAACGAATGATTTCTCCCGGATAACCTCAATCGCGATACCCCATTCCAAATCAAAAGAGATTGATTGCAGTGGGAATAATACCATTTTACTGGATTCATTAATTATCGAAAATAAATTTATCGACTGGGAAGTGCCTGATGGTGAATGGGATGTTATCACGTTTTTCATGTGCAATACCGGTCAGAATCTGGAATGCCCGAGTCCAAATTCAAATGGTCCGATGATCGACCATCTAAGCAGAAAGGCAACCAAATCTCATTTCGATACCATTATTTCCCGGCTAGCGAGCATAAGTTCAGCAAACAGTTCTTTAAAGTACCTCGAAGTTGATAGTTATGAGGTGTGGACAGCGAACGACTGGACGCCCGGCTTTATTGAAGAATTTACTGCCCGGTACAAATATGATCCTAAACCGTTTCTGCCTGTTCTGATGGGGTACAAAAGTAAGGACAGCATTGTAGTGGCTCGTTTTCTTGGAGATTATCACCGACTGATAAGCGATCTGATCATTGAAAATCATTTTGCACAATCGGTAGAAATTGCCAATAAAAATGACATAAAGATGTTTGCCGAAGCCGGCCATGGAGGCTATCCGAGAGTTGACCCGTTAAAAGCCCTGGGAAATTCAGATATCCCGATGGGAGAATTCTGGAACCGGCAAAGATTCTGGGTTACCAAAGAAGCTGCCAGTGCCGCCCATATTTACGGCAAAAAAGTGGTGGCAACAGAATCGCTCACGGGGTGGCAGAATTGGCAGCACGGTCCCACCGACTTCAAGCAGCTGTTTGATGTAGCGTTCTGCGAAGGGTTGAATCAGGTATTCTTTCACTCCTTTGCCCACAATCCCGGAATAGCCGGCAAGCCCGGATTTGTCTATCACGCCGGGGAGCATATCAATGTAAATACCACCTGGTGGGATATGTCGAGGCCGTTTATGGATTATCTGAGCCGATGTTCCTATCTCCTGAGGCAGGGAAATTTCATCGGCGATGCCTGTCTGTATTACGGAGATGAGGCCCCCAACCTGGTGCCGCCGAAACGGATCGACCCGAACATAAAACCCATATACAACGATGACCAGTGCCTCCACTGCGGTCAGCCAAAACCCGTAAACGCCGGATACTTACCCGGTTATGATTATGATTATATCAATGCCGATATCATTACCACCACTTTGAGCACAGAAAACGGGAAACTGGTATTGCCATCGGGGATTTCCTATCGGGTAATGCTGCTGCCCGACCGGGACGATATCTCCCTGGAAGTTTTAAAAAGTCTGGAAAAACTGGTTTACAATGGTGGGGTAATTATCGGAAGAAAACCCATAAGAACAACATCACTAGCCAATTACCCTGCATGCGATGATGAAGTTAAAACCATTGCTGACAAGCTGTGGGGAACTGCAGATGGCCAAAAGATATTTTCAAACACATACGGAAAAGGCAAGGTTTATTGGGGCAAATCTTTAAAGGAAGTGCTCGAAGAAATGAAAGTGACTCCGGATTTTCAGGTTGAGGGCATTGATAACAGTCACTATATTATCGATTATACACATCGCCAAACCAACACGGAAGACATCTATTTTGTTTCAAACAGCAGTCCGAAGGAACAGCGTGTGACCTGCACATTCAGAGTGAGTTCAACCAGAGTCCCTGAATTATGGGATGCAGAAACAGGGTTGATCCAGCATAAAGTCATTTATTCGAAAGTGCCCGGTGGAATCAGCATCGAACTGGTGATGGATCCCCTGGCTTCGAGGTTTGTGGTTTTTCGGGACAGCCCGTCAGCCGGTAATAACACCAATCTGGCCATCGACTTGCAATATGGCCTATCCCGAAATAAAAATGAATCTGCTCAGATAGACCTCACCGGAAATTGGGATGTCAGTTTCAATCCGGAAATGGGTGGTCCTCAAACCTATCCGATGGCCCAGCTCACCAGTTGGCCGGAAATAGAGGTGGATGGGGTAAAGTACTATTCCGGTACTGCTACTTACAGCAGGGAGTTTACTATTGAAAAAGGAACACTGTCCAAAAAAAGTGAGGTGTATATTTCTTTCGGTGATATCCAGGAAATGGCCAGGGTTTTTGTTAATGGCAAAGATTGTGGCATCATCTGGACCCCACCCTATCAGGCTAATATTACCAAACAGGTTAAAAGCGGAAAGAACGAAATCACCGTTCAGGTAGTCAATACCTGGAATAACCGGATTGTTGGTGATCTGAAAAATCCGGAGGGAATTGCTTATGCCAGAACCAATGGGAAAAGGAAATTCAATCAGAATAGCCCCCTGCTGAAATCAGGTCTGACAGGCGATGCCAGAATAATTATCAATTAACCGGGAATGATCGCCCGGATAATCCAATCCGAATCCAAATGACCAACGATTTTTCGAACTCCGTGATCCTGCCTGAAAACCTGCCGGCCATTGAAACCGCAGAATTTAATCCGGTGGATCCAAAATATCTGAAAATACTGTATATCAATCATTTAATTTACGGAATAATCATCGGGTTGTCAGTATTGGGATTCTTCCTCATTTTAGATGAAAAGATCCCGGGATTTATCTGGCTGATTTCTGCCGGCCTCTTTGCTGGCACCATGATCTGGTCGCTAATCATTACCCGGCTGGCATTTTCCAAAAGGGGGTATCTGATCCGTGAAAAAGACATCGCCTATCAGCGGGGGTTGATCCGGTACAAACTGACATCCATCCCTTTTAACCGGATCCAGCATGTGGAACTGATACAGTCCGTTATCGCAAAGCGGATGGATCTGGCTACCATCAAGGTGTATACTGCAGGCAGCAGCTCGGATGACCTGGAGATTCCGGGATTGCCACTTGGGGTAGCCACCCGGACCAGGGAATTCCTCACCGGAAAAATCAGCCCGGATGAGCAGGATTGATTTCAGTCAGCCCCGGCGGCAATCAGTTAAGGGACTGATACTTATCTTCCTTCAGGAAGGCAAGAACGCCATTAAGATGTTCTGGCCCATGCTGGTTCCATTGGTACTGTCGAAACATTCAGATAAAAAGCTGCTGTTTGTGTTGGCCACACTGGCACTTGGACTGATTCTGGTTCTGATCCATAGTATCCTGTATTACCGGAAATTTCGTTTTCATATTGAAAACCATCAGTTCATTTTAAATAAAGGGTATCTGAAACGAAAAACCCTGACCATTCCCATCGACCGGATTCAGAATGTAAACACCAATCAAACGATTCTGCAGCAATTTCTGAATGTGATGAGTGTGGAAATTGATACCGCGGGGTCCTCGAACAAGGAGCTGAAAATTCATGCATTATCCAAGTCCGCTGCTGTTCAGCTGGCCATGGAACTGAGCCGTTATCTGGAAGCAAAACAAACTGTTAACCAGGAATATGAAGCCAAGCCTGCTCCGGAAGAAATGCTGATTATGCGGCTCACAAACCGGGATCTGTTAAAAATCGGGATCAGCCAGAATCACCTTAAAACCGCTTTCCTGATTTTCATTTTCGGCATTCAATTCTTCAATCAGGTAAAGGAATATTTTGAAGAGAAAGCGGAAAAGTATGCAGAGGAAGCTTTCGAGTATATCAGCCAATCCGGGTGGGCCATCATCAGCTCGATGATTATTTTTTTCCTGGCACTCTCCTTCCTCTATTCCATGGTTCGCACGCTGATCCTTTTTTACGATCTCCGGTTGATTAAGCTGAACCAGTCGTACCGCATCGTATCCGGGCTGTTAAACCGGAAAAATCTCCTCGTTCCCTTCCGCAAAATCCAGCAGCTCAACTGGGAAACCGGTCCCGTGAAAAAACTGTTCGGGATTTATAAGGTAAATATCCTGCAAGCCACCAGTGGTGTGGCAGTTAAACCCTCACTGATCGAAATGCCCGGTTGCCTGGATAAGCATATTGAATTATTGAAATCAGATCTTTTTGGTCCCGACGGGTTAAAGGACCAGCCTGTGATCCATTCAAGCAGAGTTTATTTCAGGCGCACCTGGATTTATAAAGGCTGGGTTCCGGCCGGCTTGTTCACGCCTCTGTTATTTTGGGATTGGCGTTATATTTTTCTCCTGATAGCATGGATTCTTTTTATGCTGATTTATAGCAGGTTGACATTTAAGAAGAGTTATTTTCAGATCAACAACGATCAGATACGGGTTTCATCCGGAGCTATTTCTCACAAGATCAAGCAGATGGAATTCGATAAAGTACAGCATCTGGAATTCAGCCAGAGCATCTTCTATAAAAAGCTGGGAGTGGCCAGTCTGGAGATCGGCAATGCCTCCGGAAAGATTATCATCCCGTTCATCGATGTAAAAATCGCCCGGGCCCTGCATGATTACCTGCTGTATTATGCGGAAACCTCGAACCGGTTCTGGATGTAATATAAAGTTTTCTTCGTCCCCCGCGTCACGCATTCCGTGTTACGTCCCCCGTCACTCCTCACTATTGATAAACCGAAGCCCCCGCTCGATCTGCTCAACCGATGGCAGTGCCTTATCATAATATTGTGGCAGATCAGGACCGGTGCTGTAACTCGCAATTCCAATGGGCGATCCGGATTTCTTTAATGAATATTCAACCACCAGCCGATTTTTATTTTTACAGATAATAATTCCAACTGCCTCATTCTCATGAGGCTTCCTATGAAAATCGTTTAATACATTCAGGTAGAATTCCATCTTTCCCTTATATTCAGGTTTAAAGCGGCCGGTTTTAAGTTCTATTGCGACCAGGCACTGCAATTCCCTGTGAAATAGAAGAAGGTCGATGAAGAATTCTTCATCACCCAGGATAAGCTTATATTGACTACCCATAAAACTAAAATCTCCGCCCAGTTCTAAAAGGAAACTCTGAATATTGCGAATTAAGGCAACCTCCAATTCCCGCTCAGAATGTTTCTCTGAAAGATCCAGAAAATCAAACGTGTAATGATCCTTGATTGCCAATACCTTCTGATTTAAAAATTTCTCAGCGGGTAAATCATCATAGTTGGTTTGCCTGAGCAAATACTTTTCGTAGGTTTTATTGCCAATCTGGTGCTCTAAAACCCGTGTGGACCATCCAAAACGTTTTGTCATGGTTATATAAAACTTGCGTTCGAGACCATCCTGACATCGTGTAAAAATCAAAACATTATGAGTAAAACCAATTTCTGCAGTCAATGACTGCAGAAATGTATCGTCTTTATATTCAGTGTAATAATTAACCATTAACCAGATATTTCTGGCTGAAAATCCTCTTTGATCCGGAAATCCCTTCTGAAGGTCCGATGCAATTCTTTCAACGACTGATTTTCCCCATCCTAACTCCTTCTGCTTCTCGCTGATCATCCTCCCAATATCCCAATAAAGGCCCACAAGCTCCTTGTTTACTGCCTTTAATGCCTCATATTGAGCCGATCGGATACGATCTTTAACAGAACCAATAAAATCGAAATATTCCTTTGTGCCTGACATGATTTTGTATTTTAAAGTATAGATGCAAAACCAACAACGTAATGGAAAAATGACGATTCTTTTCTTCCGTCTAAAGGTGAACTAAAACCTTTTATTCAGGATAGTGTTATATTATCTGTAACAATACGTTAGGTGATGCCCGAACTTACCCGCCAGCTGGCCGTTATCATGTTTACTGATATTGCCGGATACACTACCCTGATGGGGGAAGATGAGGAACTTGCATTAAATCTGCTGAAGGTAAACCGGAGAATTCAAAAGAAGTGTATCGCTCAATATCACGGCAAATGGCTGAAAGAAATGGGCGACGGGGTTCTGGCCAGTTTCACCTCAGTTTCAGATGCAGTATACTGTGCCGGCGCCATTCAGCGTGAAGCGGAGAAGGAGCCGCTGCTTCAGCTGAGCATCGGAATACACCTCGGGGAGGTTATTGTGGAAGTTGGAGATGTTTTCGGCGATGGAGTGAATATTGCTTCCCGGATTGAGGCAAGTGCACCTGCCGGCACCATTTATGTTTCGGAATCGGTCAATGCCAACCTGACCAACAAAAAGGGTATCCGGTCGGAACTGGTTCAGGATGAACACCTAAAGCACGTCAAGGACCCCGTTAAAATCTATAAAATAGATGTGGAACCTCAGCATCCTGTTACGGTTGAGGAGGTGGAACATTCTGAATCTATGCGCCATGCATATCCCGAAAGAAGACGGCCCTGGTCTGGGAAAAAATTAATAATTCCTGCAGTTTCCCTGTTTGCAGTTCTGGTCCTGGTATACGCTGGTTTTACTATGATAAAAGGCAAAAATGCACCTCTATCTGCAGAGAAAGCGGGCAAATCAATTGTTGTACTCCCCTTTGAGAATCTGGGCGCCAAGGATAATGAATATTTTGCCGATGGGATTACCGATGAAATAACCTCGCGTCTGGGCCTGATCAATGGACTGAGTATCATCTCCCCGTTAAGCGCCAGGCAATATAAAGGTACCACCAAAACAATTGCACAGATTGCCAGCGAATTAGGTGTTGATTATGTGTTAAATGGATCGATCCGCTGGGACAAATCAGGGGGTACCGAACGGGTACGTATTACCACAAATTTTAATAATGCATCAAGCAACCGGCAATTGTGGGGCGATAGTTTTGTGCGGGAGTTAACCCAAATATTTGAGGTGCAATCTGAAATTGCGGGAAAGGTGGCCAGTGCACTGGATGTGACCCTTCTGGCAGCGGAACAATCCTCAATTGCTGAGAAATCGACTGTTAATGTTGAAGCGTATGACCTTTATTTAAGAGGGCAGAGCTATCTGAAAGAGGGCCCTTCTGCCCGTACTTTTGGAATTGCCGAACAAATGTTTGAGAAGTCGGTTCAGCTCGACCCGAATTTTGCTCTTGCCTATGCCAGCCTAAGCAGAGTTAATGTAGATTTCTGGTGGTTTTCGTTTGATCGGGACTCCGCAAGGATCAACAAATCAAAATACTATCTGGATAAAGCCCAATCCATCAATGCCGGTCTGCCTGAAGTACAGCTTGCTCTGGGAATTTATTATTACCACGGATTTCTGCATTATGAAAAATCGTTGACCCATCTGTACAAGGGCCTGGAGGCAAAACCTAATGACCCTGAACTGCTTTCCTATCTGGGTTATGTAAAAAGAAGACAGGGCAAAAATGATGAAGCCATAGATTATTTCAGTAAAGCCCTGAAAACTGATCCACTCTCATCTGAGCTGTATATAAGCCTGGCAGAAACATCCTTATTGGTGAGGGATTACGAGTCGGCACACAAAAATTCACAAAAGGCCAGCTCCATAGTACCGGAATGGGAAGCTCCCTATACCTGGGAAGCCAAAACATACATCCTGGAAAATGGCAATCTTATCCGGGCGATCGAGATGTTGGAAGGTAGTCTGAAAGTGGTCATCGACAATAAGGATCTCATCAGGTACCCTCTTGCTACCTATCTGATAATTAACGGCGATTACGGGCGGGCGCTGGAGCTATTATCCGGCTTTGATTCAGAGATTATTGAGGAAACGAATTACTGCCTATCAAAATATCAGATTTATGCTGAATTATATCACATCCAAAATGAAGAGAAGCTGGCTAAGGTATATGCTGATTCAGCGGCGGCATCCATGGAGCGAAAATTGAAAACTATTCCCAACGATCCCAGGATTTACAGTTCCCTGGGTATCTCTTTAGCCATTGCGGGACAAAAGGAGAAGGCCATACAGGCCGGGACCATGGCCACAGAGCTCCTCCCGATCAAAAAGGACAACTGGCTGGGCCATTCGCGGCAGATCGATTTGGCGATAATTTACAGCATGGTTGGTGAATACGACAAGGCCATTGAAAAACTGGATTACCTTTTGTCGCTGCCGGGAGAGATCAGTGTACCATACATACAGGCTGACCGCCACTTTGATTCATTGCGGAAACTCCCCGCATACATTGCCATGGTAAAGAAATATAAAGGCTGATTTGGTATTCAGCCATACTCCCGCCAACAGGGTTTCTGGTGCCTGGGTGGGTTTTTGCGCCATTCAAAAAAGACCATTCCAATAAAGAAACCTTCCCCGGTAATCAGTAGATTTGGGTTAAAATATAAAAGGGTAGATGATAGCTGGCTCAATCGCGGGAAATGGTAAGATGGAAACGAAATTAGAATGGGTTTTAACCAATACCTATAAGGCGGAAATGATTTCCTATTTGTCGGCCCATCCTGAATTATCTCACGAAATTGTTTTACTCGCAGGGGATCAATATCTGGAGTCCTTGTCGGCAACAGCAAGGAAATCAGTAATGAAGATGGTGCAAAAGCTAAAGATCTGATCATTTAAATAGTATGGACAGAAGTAATATAATTATCAAAAATGCGCATACGCATAATCTCAAAAATATCGACATTGAGATTCCGAAGCATAAATTAGTTGTTTTTACCGGCGTATCTGGTTCAGGAAAATCCTCGCTGCTTTTTGATACCGTTTTTGTTGAGGCCCAGAGGCAGCTGATCGAAACATTCTCGACTTTTGCGCGGGCCCGCCTGCCCAAACTCTCGCGCCCCGATGTTGATGATATTCAAAATCTTTCAACTGCAATTGTTATTGATCAAAAAAGGATGGGCAATAACCTACGCAGCACGGTTGGAACTGCCACCGAAATAAACACTTACTTACGGTTATTGTATTCCCGTATAGGCCAGCCGTTTATCGGGCCCTCTTTTCTGTTTTCCTTCAATCATCCCGATGGCATGTGTCCTCTTTGTCATGGTTTGGGCAAGCAGGTGCAGGTTGATATCGACCGGCTGCTGGATAAAGAAAAATCCATTTACGAAGGAGCGGTCATTTATCCCGGCATGCAGGTGGGAAGTTGGTTTTGGCGTGAAATAACCGCGATAGATTTGTTTGATGTGCATATGAAGCTGAAGGACTTTCCGGAATCTGAGCTGCACAAACTATTGTATACCGAGCCCATTCCCATAAACCGCACGCACGGTTTAGGCACCTACTCAAAAACATTCGAGGGGATTGCCCGGAAGCTGGAGAAAGGGGTTTCAGGAAAAGCGGAAGATGAATCCCCGGATGAAGAAAAGGACGTCTATAAAAGGTATATCATTTATTCCGATTGCCAGCATTGTGGTGGTACACGATTGAACGACAAGGCATTATCAGTGAAAATAAAGGATGTTTCCATTGCCGCCTTATGCGAGAAAGAACTCACGGAAGTATTGTTATTCCTGTCATCGATTAAAGATGAAATTGCAGTACCGGTTATGCGCAAGGCGCAGTTTCTGCTGGAACAACTGATTGAAATTGGAGTCGGGTACCTGTCATTGAACCGGTCGGTGGCAACCCTTTCCGGCGGGGAATCCCAACGGGTAAAGATGGCGCGGCAACTCGATTGTAATCTGGTTGATATGCTCTATGTACTGGATGAGCCATCCATCGGACTTCATCCCAGGGATACCGACAAACTTCTTACGATATTGAACAGATTAAAAGATAACGGCAACAGCGTATTCGTGGTGGAGCATGATCCTGATATCATTCGTGCCGCTGAATGGATTATCGATATTGGCCCGCAGGGAGGAATAAATGGCGGAAAGCTGGTTTATTCCGGAGAGCCGGAAGGTCTGGCCGCAACAAACAGTATAACCGGCAAGTACTTGTTCAATACTGAAAAGACAGTGTTCAACCGGAAACAGGCAAATGAATTTATTTTTATTGAAAACGCCAATGTAAACAATCTGAAAAATGTATCGGCTAAAATACCGGTTGGCGTTCTTACCTGCATCACCGGGGTTGCAGGAAGTGGAAAAAGCAGCCTGATTCATCAGGTTTTTCTGAAACAATATCCTGATTCTATTGTAATTGACCAATCGGCAATCGGAAAATCATCAAGAGCCAATCCGGCAACCTATACCGGTATATTTGATTTAATCCGTAAAGAATTTGCAAAAGTTACCGGAGCTGATGCATCACTTTTTAGTTTCAACTCAAAAGGTGCATGCCCGAAATGCAACGGGCAGGGATTACTAAGTTTCGAATTACATTTTTTAGATGCGGTAAAAACCACCTGCGATGAATGCGACGGAAAACGGTACAAACAGGATGTTCTGGAATTAAAATATCAAGGCAAATCCATTGCCGAAGTTCTGGATATATCTGTTGATGAGATATTTGGGTTTTTTACCTCCCCAAAAATCAATCAGCAATTAAAAGTACTTCAGGAGGTAGGATTGGGTTATCTTAAAATTGGCCAATCGCTCAGCTCCTTGTCCGGCGGGGAATCCCAGCGGTTAAAAATAGCTTCTGAACTCCATAAGGCCGGAAATATCTATGTGATGGATGAGCCGACAACGGGCTTGCATATGTCGGATATTAAACGATTATACACCATTATTCGATCACTGGCAGATCAAAACAATACGGTAATCGTCATCGAGCATAATCTGGATATCATTAAATATGCCGACTGGATCATCGACATGGGGCCGGAAGGCGGACAAAAAGGAGGAGAGATCATCTTTCAGGGAATTCCTGAGGATCTGGTAAACTCGGAGATCTCCAGAACCGCTCAATATTTAAAAAAAATCATTTAATATTTAAGCAGATAATTAATTCAAAATAAATCCAAATGAAAAAACCGGTCGTATTAATACTAATTGCTATATCTTTTGCCTTTTGCACCCCGACAAATAAAAAGAAAACTGTTATGGAAGATAATAAAAATGAACCTGCTAAAGATGAAACGGCAAGAGACACAACTCCAAAGGTAACCGGTATCGGCGGGATCTTCTTCTTTTCAGATGATCCCAAGGCAACCCGGGAATGGTACGGGAAAAACCTCGGACTGGAAATTAATGAATATGGCTCGAGTTTCGAATTCCGGAATGCCCACCGCCCGGATGAAATCAATTACCTCGAATGGAGCCCCTTTAAAACTGGCAGCAGTTATATGGCCCCATCTAAGAAGGAATTTATGATCAATTACCGGGTTCAGAACATTGAAGGTCTGGTGAAAAAGCTTAAAGCTAACGGCGTAACCATTGTAGATGATATTGAGGCATTTGACTATGGTAAATTTGTTCACATCATGGATGCCGATGGCAACAAAATTGAATTATGGGAACCTGTCGACAGTGTTTTCACTGTAATAGGGGGAAAAACGACAAAATAACGATCACAACACCGATTTGAAAATAAATTTTCGTCTTCATGTTCACTTCATCTAAGGGCATTACCATTGCATCAACATTAACAATTAAAAAAACTACATCATGAAAAAAGTTAGCATGAAAATCGCAATGGCTGCCATTCTTTTAGCAGTTGGAACATTAGGTATCAACGCTCAGAACGGACAAGGCGGAAGCCGAACCGGTACCGGAACGGGAACCTGCATCTGTGCAACAGGAACATGCACCACCCAGTTGACGGATGAGCAGAAAGTTATTCTCGAGGGCCTTTGTGAGGTATTCCAGGCAGAAATGACCGTACTCAGTGCAGCGATGCTTTCAACAACCGTACTGGCTGAAAAACTTGCCATCCGCAGTGAGATGACCGTTCTGCGCAACGAGCACTTTGCTGAAGTAAAAGCACTGCTGAAGGAATGGGGTATAGTCGTTAACACAGGCACACGCAAGGGTTCATCGAAGAAAATTCAGTCGGGAAATAAATCCGGCACCTGCATAGGCTGAGTCCGGGCATCTCTCTGATCCTTAAAAAGGATAAAAAAAACCACCTCAACGGGTGGTTTTTTTATGCACTGATTTATTGAAAAATCAGGATTTAATCAAAAATCAGGATTCCGGATTATTTAACCTATTCTTAATCAACTGAATATTTCCAGTTATTGTTGGGGGTGTATGTTTGCCACAGGAGACAAAAAGCCAATACCCAACATGGAAACACAGTCAAACGGTTCCCTGCTCAAAACCTTCCTTCTATTTCAATATTTGATCCTGTCGTCCGGGATTCTCCTCTATGCACCTGAAATACCGATGGTTAGCCGACCCGAATCGCCGGTAACGGACACGCAGTCGGGTCTGAACATCCTTTCGTGGAATATTGCCATGCTTCCGATTTTTGATTTTGTCCAATCCGGAAGTGACCGGGCCGAACGCATTGGGAGTGCGCTTCAACAAAAACCCTTTGACATAATCATATTTCAGGAGGCATTTACGATGAAGTCCAGGCGGGCCATTTACCGTAAACTCAGGAAACAGTATCCTTATCAATATGGGCCGGCAAACTCCGGAGCAGCCATCCGGATCAACAGCGGACTATGGATATTGAGCCGGATGCCGCTCAGGGTTATCTGTGAGCATCAATTCAGCGCCGGCAGAGGACTCGACAGGATATGCAGGAAGGGGGCGATACTGCTGCAGGGGAAAGTGAATAGTCAGACTTTCCAGGTAATCGGCACCCATCTCGATTCCAACGAGATGGATCCGACAGTCCGTTTTGACCAGTTGAAGGAACTGAATGCCAATCTGATCAAACCATTTACCAACCCGGAAATCCCTATGATTATCTGCGGGGACTTTAATACCGACCGGGATTTTCCGGAACAATACGGGGCCATTCTCCGGATACTCGATTGCGAGGATGGAACCCTGTCAGGGGAAGAAAAAAGCACGTTTGGATTTCTCATTGATCCAGATACTCAGGCATATGAAAAATTCCGGCAGCTGGATTACATTTTTACCAGGAACTCTGCCCTTCTGGAAGGGATCAGCCGAAAAGTTTCAATCATAACGGAACCTCTGATAAATCGCCTGATGTACCTGTCGGATCATCATGGAATTGAGGCCAGCATTCACTTTAAATAAGCTACAGTGATGCAGGATAGCCCGGCTTTATAGCGCCTTTGCGTCTTCGCGTGAGAATTGGGGATATAGAAAAGATCCAAACTAAAGTATTGGTAAATAGTTATTCACAAAGGAACCTCTCGAACAAACCCTTAATTTTTCACGCATCAGAAAATCGTCAGAACTTTGTTCTACAACATTCGTGAACTTTGAACGGCGCCTCAAACAAATTTGGTAGTTTCGGGGCCTGCTTATAAACGCAAATCTGACAACCATTACCAGTATAAAATGAAATCACTGCACTCCCTGCTAATCGGAATCCTGTTCCTTCTGCCCCTCGGCGGATTTTCTCAGGATCGCTCAAAATCAACAGATTACACTAAATATGTAAATCCGTTTATCGGAACCGGGTCCATCGATAGCCTGAGCCTTTCGGGCAGTAACTTTCCGGGAGCCGTTTATCCATTTGGGATGGTTCAGTTAAGTCCGGATACCGACGAAAACCCCGAGGACCCCTGCAGCGGATACAATTATTCCGATCATACCCTGGTGGGGTTCAGTCACACACACCTTTCCGGGACCGGTGTTGCCGACCTTTTTGATTTCTTGTTTATGCCCTTTCGGGGTGAGCCCGTATGGAATCCGGGTAACGGTGAAAATGAGCCGGGATACTGCTCCACTTTCAGCCATGCCAATGAAAAAGCCTCTCC
Source organism: uncultured Bacteroidota bacterium (assembly GCA_942493265.1). Lineage (GTDB taxonomy): Bacteria > Bacteroidota > Bacteroidia > Bacteroidales > UBA12481 > UBA12481. The sequence goes on along the minus strand of OW818688.1, from coordinate 1,623,708 downwards.
CGGATATTACAGTGTATTCCTGGATAAGCCCGAAATTCAGGTGGAACTTACTGCTACTGAGCATTGCGGCATTCACCGGTATACCTCCCCAAAAGGAAAACCCTTCTCGCTGATGATCGACCTCAATCACTCATTAGATAAAAAACGCCCCTATTGGTCATGCAAGATCCTGGATGCTCAAATCCGGATCATTAATGATCACACCATCGAGGGGTATCGTTCCCTTACCGGATGGGCCAACGAACGCAAGGTGTATTTCAGGGCCGAATTCTCCAAACCGTTTACCAAAACCATTATCAAAGGCGGAAATTCGATTTATCAGAATGAGAAAATTGCCAATAGTCAGAATCTGAAAATGATTGCTGAATTCGACACCGATCCTTCAAATCCCCTGGTTGTGACTGTTGGAATATCATCGGTCAGTTACGAGGGAGCGGCACAAAATCTGAAAGCTGAAGTGCGGGACTTCAATTTTGAAAAACTTCATCAACAAGCTAATAATGAATGGAATAAAGAACTATCAGTGATCGATATTGATGGCACACCTGATCAGAAGACCATCTTTTATACATCACTTTATCACACTTTTATCCATCCCAACAACATTGCCGATGTAAACGGAAATTACATCAACAGTACGGGAGAGCTCAAGAATGCCGCGGATGGCAAACTGTACAGCACCTTTTCGCTGTGGGATACCTACCGGGCGGCCCATCCGCTGTTTACCCTGACGCAGGAAAAAAGAACAGCCGGGTTTATCAATTCCATGCTGCAGCAATATGTTGATTACGGATATTTGCCGATCTGGCAGTTATGGGGACAGGAAACCTATTGCATGATCGCTAACCATGCCATTCCGGTTATTGTGGATGCTTTTAACAAAAAGATTCCGGGTGTTGACTGGAAACTCGCATATGAAGCGATCAAAGCCTCCTCCACAACTTCCCATCCCGGATCGCCATTCTATCTGCTGGAGAAATACAAATATTTTCCTGAAAATTTGCAGTCGCAATCGGTATCCATCGCACTCGAAGTAGCTTACAACGACTGGTGTGTAGCCCAAATGGCCAAAGAGCTGGGACATCCGGATGACTTCAATTATTTTACCACCCGTTCCGGTTATTACAAAAACCTGTTTGATCCCGCGATAGGATTCTTCAGGGCAAAAAACGACAAGGGTAACTGGATTGAGCCCTTTTCCCCGCTGAAATATGGCGGCAATGGCGGATATCCCTTTACGGAGGGAAATGCCTGGCAATATTTGTGGTATGTACCTCAGGATGTGTACGGTTTGGCAGATTTATTTGGCGGAGATAAACCATTCACTGCAAAGCTGGATGAGTTTTTCACACTCGATGCAAAACCATCCGATGTGAATGGGAATGCTTCCGGATTTATCGGCCAGTATGCGCACGGAAACGAACCCAGCCATCAGATCGCCTTTATGTACAATTACACCAATACACCCTGGAAGGCACAGTATTACAGCGCAAAAATTCTGAATGAACTTTATTATAATACCCCTTCGGGATATTCGGGCAACGAAGATTGCGGACAGATGTCGGCCTGGTATGTATTTGCCTCGATGGGATTCTATCCGGTTAACCCTGCCAACAGCATTTATTGCTTTGGATCGCCGCAACTGAAATCGGCAACACTGCAACTCGCCAACGGCAAAACGTTTTCCATGACTGCTAAAAATGCCGGAGGCGATAACGTTTATATCCAGAAGATTATCCTGAATGGCGTTAATTATCAGAAGAATTATATAACCCATTCCGATCTGGCGAACGGGGGATCGCTCGAATTTATCATGGGAGATAAGCCCAACAAGGCTATGGCGAAATACGAGAAACCTCCGAAATAAGAGTTGCCCTCTTGCCTTGCAGCTGAAAAGTAAAAGAAATTTTTAACTTTTTTTTGGTTGTTATGTAAAGTTTACTTTACTTTGTGTCTACTTTGTTTTACTATAAGTTAAGTTAACCATACATAATATACATATGTCATACCAGGAAAAAGAGAACGTTGTAAACATATTCAGCGGATTGCTGATCACCGCTGTGTATGCTCTCATCATTTATCAGCGCCACGTTGAAGGCACAATCGACCTTACAGGAGACTATCGCACCTGGGGCATCGTATTCCTGATCTTTATCGGGGTTTCGATCATATCCAGGATCATTATCTACATTATCTTCCACATTATCAATGCTATCGCGACCAGGGAAACGGATATTCCGGTTTCCGACGAACGCGATAAACTTATCAAGCTAAAATCGCTCCGGAATTCGCATTATACATTCTCATTTGGTTTCGTTTTGATTTTTGTAGCCCTTGTGCTGGGAATGCCGGTTTACAGCATCTTCATCATCTTCGTCATCTTTGGTGAAATATCAGAAATAGTTGACAACGCCTCGCAAATCTATTACAGCCGTAAAGGGATTTAAAATGAGTAAAAGCTTCATACAAAACAACATCCGGAGCCTGCGGTTTCAAGCTGATGAGATGACCCAGCAGCAGCTGGCCGACGCTGTAGGAGTATCGAGGCAAACGATTGTAGCCATCGAAAAAGGGAACTACTCCCCTTCGCTGGAGCTGGCCTTTCGGATTGCCCAAACTTTTAAAACCACTCTCGAGGAGGTATTCACCTATCACGAGGATGAAAAAACAAACCACTGATAAACTTGACATGACTGACTCATTCACAGAACTGGAACAGAGCGTTTATGCCGCTCTGGAAACTTATTCAAATGTTCACCGGGGCAGCGGGCACTTTTCCATGACCTCCACACTTAAATACGAACAGGCCAGGGATATTGTGCTGGATTATGCCGGTTTGGATAAGCGCAAATACCTGGTTATCTTCTGCACACCGCGCAGGGCGGCGGTTTTCATGAAGCAGCTCAAACCGGAGAATTATCAGTTGATATCATTAGCCGACAAAAGTTTATCGCTGGGGGTGAGGGCACTGGTGGTAAAGAAGAGCGCGTTACCGTGGGGTGCAAAATTCCAGAGCGGCGGAGGAACTACCAAGCTGATTTCAAAAGACTGGATCATCTGGGCCGATGGTGCGGACCGGTTCGAGGCCGGCACCCCCACAATCATTAATGTCATCGCCTTTGCCAGTGCCCTGGGCATGATGAAGCAATCGCGGAAAAATCCATTTGAAGGGCAATCCTCAGGAGAGCTCAAGGCAAATGAAATATTGTATCATGATGAGCTTGATGCATACTCCGGCAGCGAACTACTTGAAAAACTCCGGGAAACCCATATTGGCCGGTCGGTTCCGGTACCAACCGCTGATGGAACGCGGCCATTTATCAATCTGGATAATGCCGCCAGCACCCCAACCTTTACTCCGGTGTGGAATGCCTGCCGGCTCACCTGGCACCAGCCGGAGAGTGTGCAACAGAGTATTATTCAGGAGGTAAAGAAAATTTGCGCTGATGTTTTGAATGCACCTGCATCCGATTACGAAGTGGTCTTTACTTCCAATACCACTGAGGCCATCAACCTGGCAGCCGAGAGCCTGAGTCTTGAAACCGGCAAGGGTAACGGACCGGTTGTGATCAACACTTTGCTCGAGCACTCGTCGAACGATCTTCCCTGGCGTGAGATCCCCGGCGGTGAATTGATCCGGTTAAGCGTTGATGACGAAGGCTTTATCGATCTGAATGAGCTGGAAACCTTACTAGCCGGGTATGACCAGAAGAATCCTGACGGATCCGGGAAAATTCGTCTGGTTGCCATAAGCGGAGCTTCGAATGTTTTGGGGGTATGCAACAATCTGCCGGAAATCGGCCGGATCGTTCATAATCATGGCGCACGGCTCCTGGTTGATGGGGCACAGCTGGCTGCTCACCGGGCGATTGATATGGAAGCCTGCGGGATCGACTATCTGGCCATTTCCGCACATAAGGTTTACGCGCCTTTCGGATGCGGGGCTCTGATCGTGCGAAAGGGACTGCTGAAATTCACCGCGGCCGACAGGGAGCTGATCCGGTTATCCGGAGAAGAAAATGCCGGGGGAATTGCCACGCTGGGCAAGGCTTTGGTGCTATTAAAGCGGATTGGGTTTGATCTGATACAGGAGGAGGAACAGGCACTCACTGCAAGGATTTTGCGAGGGTTGGCAACCATTCCTGGCCTCACCATTTACGGGACCAGCGACCCGGAATCCCCCACGTTCAGGCATAAGGCCGGCGTTATTCCATTCGGGTTTAAGGACACCATGCCCAGCCGAACGGCAAAACAATTGTCGCTTCAGGGGGGTATCGGTGTACGCTCAGGTTGCCATTGCGCGCATCTCATCATCAAGCATATGCTTCACATCAGCCCGGGTCTGGAAAAGCTCCAGCGGGTGATACAGATCCTGTTCCCGAAGTTCAGGTTTCTTGGCGTGGTGAGGGTAAGCCTGGGGATAGAGAACACCGTTGAGGATGCGGATACACTGATCCGGGAGCTGGGGAAAATTGCTAATCAAGCTCGGAAGGGTTAAGGCCGTTCATAGTGAGATTGGCATTGGCTTTTTTTAAGTTGCTTTTTTAACGAGAATTCTTCCTTTATTTTTCCATTCCTTAAGTCTTTTTGCATCTAATAATAAAGAATAGAAACCAGGAATCGCAAAAACACATGGAAGTAATAAATTTTGAAGCCATCGAAAAAATGGTATTTACCATTTCGGGACAACAGGTAATTTTAGATTCGGATGTTGCGGCTCTTTATGGAGTCGTAACCAAGCGAGTAAACGAGGCAGTTAAAAACAATCCCGAAAAATTCCCAGATGGTTACATTGTTTCTTTGAACAAGTTAGAATGGGACCTTTTGAAGTCGAAATATTCGACTTCAATAAAGGGCGGTAAAGTCAAAATTCCCAAGGCTTTTACAGAAAAAGGCCTTTATATGATTGCGACTGTTCTAAAAAGTGATCAGGCTACAGTCGCGACAATTGCCATCATCGAAACTTTCGCAAAAATCCGTTCCTTGGTTGCGTCAATGAACCGCCTACCCCAATCAATCAATGAACAGGAGAAGAAACTGGTTTTATCAGAGAGCGGGAATATTTTATCAGAAATTATTGATGATCATCTCTTAATCAAGGGAACAGAGACTAGTATTGAGCTGAACCTGTTTGTTCTAAAAATCAAACATCAGATCAACCGGAAGTAGGTTTGGGGACCTGACAGCTGCAGCATAACAGTTGACTTGTTGTCATCAATTCCAATCCATGAGTCGTGGTTTTCTTATATAGATGCAATACCAGGAACGAAATGGAAAAAAATCGCTGTAAAATCAGTAGGAAAGCTTAATCTGCCTGCGGAACTCTGTCGGTGTCATCCCATGAATAGCTTTAAACTGCCGGTTAAAATGCGACAAGTTGCTGAACCCTGATTCCATGGCAACCCTCGAAACTGACCAATCCTTCGCCCGCAATTGTTCCATTGCCTTGCTGATCCTCACTTCGTTTAAAAAAGTAACAAACGACCTGCGGGTTTTATTCTTAAAATATCTGCAAAAGCCATTGACGGTAAAATGGGTCATTGCAGCCATATCCTTTAAATGGATCTGCTTGTCAAAATTCGAAAAAACATAATTGAATACCTGATTCAACCTTTCGGAATCCCGGTGATCCAGGTAATAATCCTTTCGATTGGGATTCAACTCCGTCAGGCCCGATGACTTTGAAAGGGCCAGCAGAATTTCCAGAAATTTTATCAGCCGGTCAAATCCATCCGCATACAGGATGCGGTTTAATTTCTCTTCCACGTATGTTCGCGTGGGTCCGCCAACATCCAGTCCCCCTTTCGACAAATCCAGCAAGCTGCGCACTGATTGCATTTCGGGAAGGGAAAAAAATTTCGGTCCGAAGGCCTCCCGGTTAAAGTACAGGCTGATGGCCTCCACCAGTTGGCCGTCATCGGTTGGATTGCTCCTAAATACATGCGGAACATTCTCGCTGATAATCATCATCGTACCCGGTCCGAACGGCAGTACCCGGTCGCCGATCAGCCTCACCCCGCTTCCCTTTTTTATCAGCGTGATCTGAATCTCGGGATGGTAATGAACCAACTCATAAAACGCGGGAAGCTTATCTTCCTGAACCAGGAATGATTCTTCGCCGGTTTTAATGATGTGAAAAAGCAGTGCCTTCATTGCCTATATTACCTTGATTTATTCAATTATAACGTATTCAGGTTAAAATAGTATCAGATCTGTCAAAAATACGATTATTGTTCCATCTTTCCGGGCACTTCCTTTGCAAGAAAAGAATACAATGAATTGGAATGGCGTTTTTCCGGCGGTGACCACAAAGTTCAAGCCGGATTTCTCTCTGGATATCCCTGGATTTCAACTGAATATTGAAGCCCAGATCAAGGCGGGAGTCAATGGACTGGTTCTTGGCGGAACCCTCGGTGAATCAAGTGTTCTGTCGGATGATGAAAAAGAGACCCTGGTAAGGGCTGCCAAAGAGGTAGCCGGTAAGCGGGTCCCGGTTCTCCTGAACATTGCAGCCCCGGCAACTGACATGGCAATCAATCAGATAAAAAAAGCTGAACAGATTGGCGCAGATGGTTTTATGCTTCTGCCTCCGATGCGGTACTCTCCTGATGAACGGGAAACGGTTGAGTTTCTGATGCAGGCAGCAGGGTCAACCCACCTGCCTGTTATGATATACAATAATCCGGTCGATTATAAGAACCTGGTGACCCTGGATATGTTTGAAGAGCTGAGCAAACAGCCTAATATAAAGGCAGTTAAGGAATCAACCAGGGATGTCACCAATGTAACCCGCATGATCAACCGTTTTGGCGACCGGTTCGCGATTCTTTGCGGGGTGGATACCATTGCATTGGAGAGCCTGGTTATGGGGGCCACTGGCTGGGTAGCCGGTCTTGTTTGTGCCTTCCCGGCCGAAACGGTTGCCATTTATAATCTGGCAACTACAGGTAAGATAAGCGAAGCCCGCGAACTGCTCCGGTGGTTCCTTCCATTGCTTGAACTGGATATCCACCCAAAACTTGTTCAATACATTAAACTGGCAGAATCCAAAACAGGCCTCGGCAGCGAAACCACCCGTCCGCCGCGCCTGCCGCTGGTTGGCGACGAACGGAAACGGATTGAAACCATCATCAGCACGGCGCTCAGTACCAGGCCGGTTTTAAAATAACCGTTTGAAATTCACACAACCATGAACCTTACCGGTCAGCATTTTATTGGATTTGAAAGATCAGGGGAAACTTCCGAATTCTTCACAGCAATTAATCCTGCGACTAATGAAGCCATCGGAGTAAAATACCATACTGCCAGCCCCGACGAAATCAATCGCGCGGTAGCGAAGGCAGCGGAAAGCTTTGTCCGCAATTCTGCCATAACCTCAAAAAAGAAAGCCCATTTCCTGAACGGGATTGCCGACCTGATCATGGAAGCGGGCGATCAGTTGATTCAGGTTTGTACGGCTGAAACTGGCTTGCCAGCCGGTCGGATTATGGGTGAAAGAACCCGGACCATCAATCAGATCAGGCTTTTTGCCGATCTTGTCCTCGAAGGATCCTGGGTTGAAGCAGCAATTGATACAGCACTTCCCGAACGCCAGCCTGCTCCCAGACCCGATATCCGCAGCATGCTCATCCCGGTCGGACCGGTGGCCGTTTTCGGAGCCGGCAATTTCCCGCTTGCATTCAGTGTAGCCGGCGGAGATACGATATCAGCACTGGCAGGCGGTAATCCGGTAATCGTGAAAGCTCATCCTGCACATCCCGGCACCAGTGAACTCATCGCCGGCTGCATTTCGGAAGCTGCAAAAAGATCAGAAATGCCGGATGGAATTTTTTCCATGCTGTTTGATGCAGGTTATCAGGCCGGCAGATTGTTGGTAGTGCATCCCGAAATCAGGGCAGTCGCCTTTACAGGTTCATTCACCGGAGGAAAAGCATTGTATGACCTGGCACAGTCGCGGCCGGATCCAATCCCGGTTTTTGCCGAGATGAGCTCGGTAAATCCAATATTTGTTTTGCCTGAAGCGCTGAAAAAATCGGCTGAGGCCATTTCGAAAGCAATAGCCGGATCGGTCACGCTGGGAGCCGGCCAATTTTGTACCAACCCGGGTCTGGTACTGATGGTTGAGGATGAAAACTCCGTTCAATTTCTCGAATTCCTTGAACAGGAAATCAGGAAATCGGTGCCACAAACCATGCTCACTCCGGAAATTGCCGAAAACTACCGTAAAGAGGTTGCTCTGGCATTAGCCGGTAAAAACATTAATATCCTGACGGAAAGCGCTGAAGCCTCCGCCGGCAACCAATCCAAACCGGTTATTGCCCTGGTATCCGGTGCCGGATTCGAACAGGATCCAAACCTTGCATCAGAGGTATTCGGACCCTTCTCGCTGGTTGTACGCTGCGACTCAAAGAACCAGTTGACCCGCATTGCCGGGTCGTTGCACGGACAGTTAACCGCGACCATCTTTCATGATAACGAAAAGGATCTGAATGACTTTGACGATTTACCCGGAATCCTTTCCAATAAAGCGGGCCGGCTGATTTTTAACGGTATTCCAACGGGCGTTGAAGTATGCCACGCAATGAACCACGGGGGACCCTTCCCCGCTACAACCGACAGCCGGTTCACCTCGGTGGGAACCTCCGCCATTAAAAGATTCGTTCGTCCGGTGGCATTCCAGGATTGTCCCCAAAGCATTCTCCCGCCAGAGCTGAAGGATGGTAATCCATTGAATATTATCAGGTTAATAAACGGAAAACACTCAACCCAGCCATGATCAGAAAGCGATTTTATTGCATAGATGCACATACCTGCGGCAATCCGGTACGGTTAGTTGCGGCCGGCGGACCGGTACTCTCGGGCCAAACCATGTTTGAACGGCGCGCTCATTTCATGAAAGAATACGATTGGATCCGGAAAGGATTGATGTTTGAACCGCGCGGACATGATATGATGTCGGGTTCCATCCTGTATCCCCCACTCGACCCCAACAATGACTGCGGGATCCTGTTCATTGAAACCAGCGGCTGCCTGCCTATGTGCGGGCACGGAACCATCGGGACCATAACCGCTGCCATTGAAGAAAGCATAATTCAGCCAAAAACGCCGGGCGTGGTTAGAATCGAAACACCTGCCGGATTGGTTATTGCTGAATATGAACAGGATGCAACGCGGGTTACCAGTGTGAAAATCACCAATGTCCCCTCCTTTCTTCATAGCAGGGATCTGGAGATTGAGGCGCCACGATTTGGCAACCTCAAGTTTGATGTAGCCTATGGAGGCAATTTTTATGCGATAATCGATCCGCAGGAGAACTTTGTCGGGTTGGATGCCTGTACCGCAGGCGACCTGATCCGGTTCAGCCCGGTCATCAGGAATCTGATCAATGAAAAATATCAGTTCATACACCCGCTCAACCCCTCGATTGCCGGAGTAACCCATATCATGTGGACCGGCGATCCGGAAAAAAAGAAATCTACGGCGCGGAATGCCGTTTTCTATGGCGACAAAGCGATCGACCGTTCACCTTGCGGGACCGGCACCTCTGCCCGAATGGCCCAATGGGTGGCCAGAGGCAAACTAAAGGCAGGCGATTCCTTTATCCACGAGAGCATTATTGGCAGTCAGTTTACCGGAAAAGTGGAAGGAATAACCGAATGCGGACCCTACCCTGCCATCATTCCCAGCATACAGGGCTGGGCACGGGTAACCGGTTACAATCACATCCTGATTGACGAAGATGATCCGTATGCATTTGGCTTTCAAGTGGTTTAAACAATGAGTGATAAAAAGATACTCATAATCGGCGGAGGGGTCACCGGGCTCTTCACTGCATTTTATCTGATTAAAAAGGGGTTCGGTGTGTCGATCATTGATGATGGCCCCGTACCCGGACTCCATTCCTGTTCATCCGGGAATGCCGGACTGATTGTTCCCAGCCATTTTGTGCCCATCGCCAATAAGGGCACCTTAAAAGAGGGATTTCTTGGAACCCTGACCCCGGGTTCGGCATTCGGGATCAACGGCACGGGCAATCCCGGTCTGATCCGCTGGCTCACCCGTTTCTTCAGGAATTCCTTCAGTGAAATGATCCCGGACAAAACCGAAACACTGGCTGAACTTCACCTGGAAAGCCGCGGTTTATTTAGCGGGATTCAGGCAGCTGATATCCCGAACCTCTCGCTGGAATTAACCGGTCTGCTCATGATCAGCAGTTCACAAAAATCCTTCGATAAGGAGAGGAGGAGTGCCGAACAATCCATCCGGTTGGGTATCCCAGCCGAAGTTTGGTCGCCTGAAAAGTTCAATACGCTGAATGCGGGTTTACAGGCAAATCTCGCGGGTGCCGTGTTTTATCCGATGGATGGGAAGGTCAATCCTTTCACCATGCTTCGAAACCTGACCGACTGGCTGAAGGCAAACGGGGTAACCATTATTGAAAACACCCGTATTACCGGATGGGATACGCTTAAAAATCAAATTATTGCAGCAAAAAGCGATAACCGGGAATTTCGGGCCGATGAATTTATCATTTGCACCGGCGACCGGTCCGGTTCGATCGCTCAACTCCTAGGCTGCGAAATCCTTCTGCAACCAGGTAAAGGGATATCTTTTGATTTCGCCAACTCAGGACCGGTACTTTCACATCCGGCACTGCTGATGGATCATCATGTTGCCATTACCCCTTATGAAAATCACACCCGGATAGCCTCCGGTTTTCTATTGGGAAACCGAAGCAGCGCCATATCGAATTCCCGGTTAAAAAAAATACATCAATCAGCCAACCAGGTACTTCCGGGATTAAAGATCCCTCCAACGGCACCAGCAAATGCCTGGGCCGGCTTTCGACCCGTTTCCCCGGATGGAATGCCAATTATCGGGAGATCAGTGAAATACTCAAACCTGCTTACGGGCACCGGTCACGCGATGATGGGGATCAGCCTGGGTCCGGTTTCCGGCTCCATACTTTCCGATATCATAACCGAAACGCAGATAAAACCTTCCTATTCCCGTTATCTGGCACCAGCCCGCTTTGGTAACAACTTTTGATTTACCCGTTCAATAAGATTCTTTTATTGTTGCCAGGATTTTGATCGCTGTGGAGATCAATAACAAAAAGGACCTCCGGTAAGAAAGCGTTTTGGAGCTTTACTGACTGGCAAAGTATTTATCAAAACACCAACACTTTTCAAGAATTGACAAACTCAGGCAACATTGCCAAAATGGCTAAATAATACAACATCAATTGTCAATTTGCAGAAAGATATCGATCCATCATAGTCAGCAACAGGTCAGAATCAATCGGCTTCGAAATATAATCATCGCACCCTGCATTCCTGCAGTCGAGGCTATCATTGGTGGAAGCATAGGCCGTTTGCGCGATAATAATCAGGGTTGGATCTTTCTCTTTTATCAGGCGGGTGAGGTTGAACCCATTGTCATCCGGGAGACGGATATCCATTAAAACCAGATCAATCTGGGGATTCTCGGTATACAGTTCCATGGCTTCCTTGCCATTAAAGGCACTTATAATTTTTATTCCGGTACCGGCAAACAGTAATTGCAGGTAGAGGGAATTAGCCTCATCATCTTCAACCACCAGAATTGTTTTCTTACTCCAATCAGATTTAGAGGTTTTCTTTTTTTGATCAGGAACCGGCTCCGACTGCCCTTCCCCGCAAGGGTGAATAAAAAAGAAGGTCGATCCTTTACCAGGTTCTGACTCCACCCAGAATTCGCACTTCAGAATTTCAAGGATACCTTTCACAATCGAAAGCCCCAGCCCGGTTCCTCCATAGCGTCTGGTGGTCCGGGCTTCCTCGGCCTGCCTGAACCGATCGAAAATAATGGCCTGCAAGGCAGGCTCAATGCCGATACCCGTATCCCGCACGAAAAAGATCACTTCATGACCCGATTTCCGGAGCACTCCAACTTCGATGGTCCCGTCATTGGTGAATTTTATGGCATTATCAATAAGGTTAGCCATCACCTGCCGCAACCTCGGCCCATCAGTAATAATGACCAGATCACCGAGTGCATCCGGGAGGGAAAGCTGCATCATGACCGGCTTTTTCTCAAAATTCGATCGAAGGTGCAGTTGGTAAAACTCAAGCAACTCCTTCAGGAGATCGGAGATCCTGGTCGGAACCGGGTTAATCTTCATTTGACCCGCCTCAAGTATTGAAATATCAAGGATATCCTGAATGATATGAAGCAAGTCGTAAGATCGCCTTTTAATGATTCTGGCATACGACTCTTTCTCCTCTTCATCCGAATCCGGGCTGCTCATAAGATCCGAAAATCCGATGATCGCGTTCATTGGCGTTCGGATTTCATGGCTCATGTTAGCGAGAAAAGCTGATTTTAAACGGTCGCTTTCTTCTGCTTTTTCCTTGGCCATAATAATTTCCTGTTCCGCAGTTTTTCGCTGGGTAATGTCGAGCGTTATTCCTTTCAGTATTTCCGGCCTGCCATTCGCATCCATGATCAATTCACCAGGTTCGGCCCAAACGTAATGTATTGACAAATCGGGCCAGATAACCCGGTATTCTGTTGGTGTCGGAATACCTTTCTCGACAATTAACTGGTTGGCCTGATTAACCTTTTCACGGTCGTCGGGATGTATCGCATTGGCAATTATTTCATCCATGTTTCCATTAAAACCTACTGGATCTATCCCATACAAACGGAACATTTCGTCCGACCATTCTAGTTTATTTTCGTTAATAGTCCAGCTCCAATACCCCAATCCCGCAATCTTTTGGGCTTTCTTAAGATCGTCCTCCGATTTCGCTATTTTTTCGGCGGCCTTTTTCCTTTCGGTAATATCCACCGATAAGATAAAAATCCCTTCTGGAACCGGATAAACCGACAACTCGAACCAGCCAGTCTTTCCATCAGGGAAATGGAATTTATTTTCCAAATACCTTGACGACCTATTCTCCATGCAATCTTTGATCTCTTTATAGATGGCAGTTTCCTCTATTCCCGGCCACATATCCATGTACCGCTGGCCGAGCAATTCCTCTTTCGGGCGCCGGTTATGCTTTTCGGCGCTATAATTGATATAAACATATCGCCACTCCATATCGAGGATCTGACAACCTTCGAGCATGTTGTCAAGGGCATATTGGTAGCGGTTATTGGCTTCAGCAAGGACATTTTTCTGCCTGACATAGCCGCTGATCCTGTTCCGGACTTTTGTTGATAATTCCTCCACAGAAAAAGGCTTGGTCAGGAAATCCTGAACCGATTCATTAAGCAATCTCAATTTGATCTGTTCATCGATGACCGCCGTCAGCATGATGATTGGCGTATCGGACAGTTCAGGTATTTCCCTGATTTTATAAACCATCTCTTCGCCGCTCATTACAGGCATCATGATGTCCGATATAATCAGGTCGGGTTTTATGGCCAGTGCCCGTTCAAATCCCTCCTTCCCGTTCGAAGCTGTGCAAACCAGGAATTCCGGGGATAAAGTCCTGGTGATAAAATCGGCAATATCCTGATTATCATCAACAATAAGTACAGTTGATGAGGAGGATGATCCGGGGTTTCCGCTCGGTAGCGTTTTTCCCGGCTGGCTGTTGGTATGTCCGTTACACTGTCGGCCGAATTCAGGGATGAAATCAGTTTCCTGGTCAGATATCTCGATGTTATCCGGCGCTTTGAGTGGTATAATGACCTGAAAAACGGCTCCCTGGCTCACGGAATCCATCACCCTAACCGTACCATGATGCAATTCGACAAATTCCCTGACAATGGCCAGTCCCAATCCGGTACCGCCAAATTCATGTTCCCCCTCACGGTTGAGCTGCTGGAACCTTTCAAAGATTTTGATCCGGGTTTCAGTCGGAATTCCAGGGCCGGTATCTATAATCTCCAGAGTGAAATTCAGTTCATCAGATGAAAGAGTCACCGAAATGCTTCCCCCTGGCGGTGTAAATTTAAAGGCGTTGGATAACAGGTTTTGTAGTATTCTCTGATATTTGACCGGGTCCATTTCCGCTACTAATGCATCTGGCAGTATAATGGAGTAAAGGATTTGATTACTACTTGCTATGGAGTCAAAATTGGAAGTTATCAACCTGGTCAGGTCAATCAGGTTGGTTCGTGAATAATTTACCGCCATTTGCCTGGCTTCCAGCTTGGATATGTCGAGCAGGTCAGTAACATGATGGTGGAGCAAATGCGCATTCCGCATAACAATTTCGAGACTATGACGCTCCGTACAATTCAAATCTGCATTCTTTAACAATTCTGAAACAGGATTAAGGATCAGAGTAAGCGGGGTGCGCAGTTCATGACTGACATTGGTAAAAAAATGGGTTTTGAGTTTCTCTGCCTCGAGCGTCTTTTCATATAATTGCTGAACCCGTTCATGAGCTTCGCGGGTGGCATCGAGGGCTTCCATTGCCTGCTTATTGGCCTTCTTGTATCTTTCCTGCAGGTCGCTCATTAAAAACCCCATGACAAAAAAAACAATGATGGAGAATAGGTTGTTCTCGTTAACTAACCCAAATGAGAGCTGCGGAGTAAGGAAAAAAAACCAAACAATCAGAGTGGATAAAATCGTGGAGGCAATCCCTCCCCGGAGTCCTCCGATGCGAGCGCTGAAAAATACGGCAGGGTAAAAAAGGAACCAAACAAAGGGGCTGATAAATGACCACAATTCCCATTGCACTATAAGCGCAATTACCGGAATAAAAAGTGAAATCAGGAGATTCTGATACTTTTTTAATTTGGCGTGTGTCATTATATCAAACTTTACAAGATAAAAGTATATTAAAAAGACAGAAACCCAATTACATGAATGCATTTAAAGATATTTCATCGATCCTTTAAAAGATTAAAAAAGCCCACCAGTCGGGGTGGTTTTTTTTACGCGCTGATTGGTTAAATCTTTTTACCAGATCAGGTCGAGTTCTTCAGGATGAAAAGGCAGATTTTCCATCGTACCGGTGATACCCTTTACCCTATGCTGAAGATTCAGCTTGCCGGCATTCAGGTTGAACAGGTCGATGAAATAGGGAAACAGGTCGATACCGGTGATTTGTCCCGGTGCATGCTGAGCCAGCACCATGGTCTGCCCGCCGGTTCCGCAGCCCACGTCCGCAATGCGGGATTCCCCGGTCAGATTATCGATAAAGCTCAGGGCTTTAATAGTTACCTCCGGACTGCCGGGCCCTTGCCGCTCAATGCCCGAAAAATATTCGCAGATTAAATTGAAATCGAATTCGTGAATGGATTGATTATCGTCACTCATGATGTTTAATATTAATGTAAATACATGAAAAATCACTCCGGCAAGAAATTGCCTGAGTTCAATTAAGGGATAACCCTGGCAGAACACCAAAGGTTATTTACGACACCAAATCCATCTTCAAATTAAACATCCAACGTTATTAGTCGCGGCAAAGTTAGAAATTTTTATACTTCAGATTGATTAAATTCGCGGGTGAAATTTAAACCAGTAAACTGCTTTGCTCAAAAATCATGAAAAAGCTTATCACATTTCTAACCCTTGCCATGATGTTCTCAGTAGCCTTTCCACAGGAAAATCCGGCTATCCGGATTGAAACCGGCAATACCGTGCTCATTTTAAAGGCGGCATCCGATCAGCGCCTTTATCAGTGTTATTTGGGCGCCAAACTCAATGGCGACAAGGCATATGATGCATTAACCTTTGAAACCCCAAAGAACTTTATTGTGAATGACGGAAATCCGCTGGTGAATTTCAGGCATCTCGCCTACCCCACTTTCGGAACCGACAACCTGTTTGAACCCGCTATCCGGATGACCCATAACGATGGAAATCCATCTCTCGAGCTTTTTTACGTGAGCCATCAAACAGTCAGGCAGGATGATAACGTAACGGAAACCATTATCAAACTGAAAGATACGCAGTATCCTGTTGAGGTTATATTGCATTATAAATCCTATTTCCACGAAGATGTGATCGAGCAGTGGACCGAGATCAGGCATCAGGAAAAAAATCCTGTTATGCTCTATAATTATGCCTCCTCGATTTTGCATTTCGATACCGATCATTACTGGCTTACCCAGTTTCACGGGGATTGGGCCAAGGAGGCACGAATGCAGGAAAGCGAGCTCACCAGCGGCACCAAGGTGATTGATTCCAAACTGGGCGCCCGCACCGATATGTATCAGACCCCAACTTTCTTTCTGGCGCTGAATTCAAAAGCCGGAGAAAATTCGGGCGAGCTGATCGCTGGTACCATTGCCTGGTCGGGCAACTTCCGTCTGGCCTTTGAACTCGACAATAAAAATTCATTGCGAATCAGCTCCGGAATCAATCCATTCGCTTCGGAATACAGTCTGCCGGCAGGCAAAACATTCACAACACCATCATTCATTTATACTTACTCAAATACCGGCAAAGGTACCGCAAGCCGGAACCTGCATAGCTGGGCCCGGAAATATGGAATTAAAGATGGAGAGAAACCGCGTCTCACCTTACTGAACAACTGGGAAACCACCTTTTTCAATTTTGATGAACAGAAGCTGACCGGGATGTTTGAAGATGCCAAAACGCTGGGCGTTGATATGTTTTTGCTCGATGATGGCTGGTTTGGGAATAAATATCCGAGAAGCGGATCCACCTCGGGTTTGGGCGACTGGCAGGCAACCAAAACAAAACTCCCGAACGGATTAGGGTATCTGATGCAGCAGGCCGTAAAAACAGGCACGAAATTCGGGATCTGGATAGAGCCGGAAATGGTGAATCCTAAAAGTGAACTGTATGATAATCACCCGGATTGGGTTTTAAAGCTCCCCAACCGGCCCGAAAATTATTACCGCACCCAGTTGGTGCTCGACCTGTGCAATCCGGCCGTCCAGGACTTTGTATTCAAGGTGGTTGATGATATCATGCAAACCGGCGATGGAGTTGCTTTTTTCAAGTGGGACTGTAACCGCATGATGACCAGCGCCTATTCCACCTATCTGAAAAACCAGCAATCTCATCTGTTTATTGATTATACGAATGGTTTATACAAGGTTCTCGACCGGATCAAAACGAAATATCCGGATCTGCCCATGATGCTCTGTTCCGGTGGCGGCGGTCGCACGGATTACGGCTTTCTCCGGTATTTCACCGAGTTCTGGGCCAGCGACAATACCGATCCGGTTAACCGGGTATTTATTCAATGGGGATATTCGCAGTTTTTTCCGGCATTTTCGATATGCAACCACGTAACATCCTGGGGAACACAATCGATCAAGTTTAAGACGGATGTTGCCATGATGGGCAAATTAGGATTCGATATCAATGTAAAAGACCTGAAGGAAAATGAATTGAAATATTGCCAGGAAGCCGTTTCCAATTATAAAAGATTGAGTCCGGTGATCTGGCAGGGTGATATGTATCGTTTGATTTCACCACTGGAAGAAAGCCGCGCGGTAGTCATGTACACCAATGCTGCAAAAAACAAAGCTGTTTTATTCTCCTATACCCTTCATCCACTGTACGATCCATTATTCAGTCCGGTAAGATTTGAGGGGCTCAACCCAGACAAATCCTATAAAATTGAAGAAATCAATATCATGCCGGGAGGGAAAAAATCCTTTGAAGAATCAGGAAAATCATTTACCGGTGAATACCTGATGAAAATCGGCTTGCGCGTATCATCATCCGGTAACGAAACCAGTGTGGTACTGGAGATTACAGAGATTTAACACAATTGAACCATAACCATCAGCATAATGAAAAACTCAATCCAAAAACCAGCCATTACCGGTTTAAAAGTGATGGCCATTATCATCCTTACTATTTTCGCCTTTCAGCCGAACGTTTCAGCAGCAGGGAAAAAATCCTCCAGAATCAAGGAAGTACAGGTCGGAACCATCACGTATAGCTACCGCAGTATGCCCGATCAGTCGTTATTAGCCGTACTGGATTATGTAGTAAAATCGGGCCTCTCCTCCGTCGAATTAATGGACGGTCCGGTTGAGCAGTATGCCGGAATCCCGAAAAGCCGTGATCCCAAAGTAATCAGCGAATGGCGCACAACGGTATCGATGGACAAATTCAAGGAAATCCGCAAACTGTTCAAGGAAAAGCGGGTAAAGATTGACATTCTGAAGCTGGGCAACCCTGCCTGGAGTGACGGGGAAATCGACTATGCATTTAAGGCATGCAAAACCCTGGGTGCCAGAGGTATATCCATGGAGATCTCAGAAGAAGCCGCCAAACGCATGGAACCCTTTGCCGAAAAGCACAATCTGTATGTGATATTCCACAATCACGGTCAGCCGGGCAACCCCGACTTCAGTTTTGACAAGGTGCTGGCATACGGACCCATGCTGATGCTGAACTTCGATGCCGGTCACTATTTTGGTGCCACCGGATTAAATCCGTGTGATTTGATCGAACGCCTTCACGGCAGGATTGCCAGCATCCACCTCAAAGACAAAACCGGTCCGAAAGCCGCCGCACCCGATCGCAATCAGCCATTCGGCCAGGGGCAGACCCCGGTAGTTGAGATTCTGAAACTGGTGCAGAAAAACAAATGGCCGATCACCTGCGACATTGAACTGGAATACAATATTCCCGAAGGTTCAGATGCCGTAAAGGAGGTGACAAAATGTGTTGAGTTTTGCAGGGGTGCCTTAGTGAAATAAGCTGCTCAACACCTGACCGATCCAACATGCGCGACCTAAGGTTTGTGGCGGAACACCGGGGTGGGCCCCTGAAAATGGAGCAGCACCGTCAATTAATCAGATGGGCATGCCTCTGTGCTCAAAATGTTTTACCCCTGTTTGGTGAAAATCCCGATGACCGGTTGAAAAATGCACTGGCAATTGGGGAAGCCTGGGCTCAAGGAAAAGCTACCGTTGGAGAGGCGAGGAAAGCATCCGTCCAAACGCTGATATTGGCGCGGGAGTGTACAAGCCCGGTTGCCATTGCGGTAACCCGTGCCGTGGGACATGCAGTGGCCACGGCACACATGGCCGATCATTCACTCGGAGGTGCGCTGTATGCCCTGAAAGCTTTAAAAATGGCCGGCAAATCAATCGGGGAGGAACGACAGTGGCAAAATGAACAATTGCCATCTGAAATCAGGGAACTCGTACTTTCGGCAAGGATTTTGAAAGAGAAATCTTTTAAATTATTCTGAAACAAACCCAATCCGCCATGCGAAAATATACCTTCCTGCCGGCCATCCTCCTGATCCTGGTAATCAGTTCCTGCACGGGACTGAGCCGAATTGAAATCGAAAATCTCGATCGCACCCCATTTGAACCGCTCATGCTGGAACCTGACCTGGAATCCAATGAGCTGAGAATCGATCTTATCCGTCAATCATTTGATAATAAGATAAATGACACCACTACCGTGAGGGAGGATACCGACTACCATCCGGTCGGCTTCGATCTCGGTAACGGAATGTTTTTTGACCTGAACGATAATCTGAGTTTCCGGCTGGATTATTTGCTCGGAATAACCGATCAGGATTGCTGGACGGTGGAGCAGACCGCCAAGCGGAAACAGCAGCGGGCCGACTGTATCTACACCCTTTGCAACGATACCCTGACGATTGCTTATCCTCCCCGGCGGCGGGAATATTACCAGAATCACCGTGTATATGAGGAAGGTACCGTTTCGGTGATGTGGCACAACCGGCAGCAATATGCGGTGGATTTTAACGATGAATCAACCGTGTACCGACATAAAAGGAGAAAGCTGGATATCCTCCGGAAAGAGGATGTGAATCGCTATTCCCTGAAAAAGGGATTCTGGAAAGAGAATTTTGAATTACAGGAAAACAGGCTGCTGCTGAAAAAAGCTTATCTCATCGAATTATCCGATGACCACAAAAAAATCCGGGTGATCAGTCCGGGCTGGCTTTCAAACCGGCTCCTGTATACCATGGAAAAGAGCGACAATACTATTTATATTTACGACAGGCATTTCCGAGGAAAGAAAATTGTATTCACCGATTCCGGGCTTTCAGTCTATCAAGGTAAAACCTTTATAACCGGATGGAAATTATAACATTATGAGCAAGCCCGTCTATTTTGTCAGAAAAGAATGCTGGCGCGTTTAGATTATTAGCGGTCGACCCGACTTTCAGAAACCAGGGCATCGGCAAACTTCTCACGAATGAATGTATTAAAAAGGCTAAAGAAAATAAGCTATCGCAGGTAATTATCCATACTACCCTGGCCATGCGGACAGCATGGAAAATGTATGAAGATCTGGGGTTTAAACGATCGGAAGATCTGGATTTCATGCAAGGGGAGCTTCCGGTTTTCGGATTCAGATTAACTCTTTACTACCTGGCGCAATAACAGCTCCTCCAGCACCGTTTTCTAATTAACAGTGTGTGAATTTTGCAAAATTCGGGCAGAAATGTGTAAGTCTTCACGATGAAAAGCCCTGATATTTGTAGTGTTCATCTGGTATTACAATCAAATTCCAAGTCATGAAAAAGCTCGGCCTGTCATTAATCACCTTATTTATGTTTCTGGCATTTACGCCTTACAACCTCAGGGAAGGCGGGGCCTCCGGCAAAGTTACTGTTGCCGCATCGGAAACAATTGATAAACAGTACCTGCAGAATGAGTTGCGTGTGATATCGGATACCTATCACGAGATGCACCGGGGAACATTAATTGCCACGGCCGGTGGATTATTCGTTGTAGTGCTGCTGATCATCTTTTACACTTTAAAATTTTAGCCATGACCAAGTTCATTTTCCTTGCCATCATCATTGATTTGCTGAACGGGCACTTTAACAATTAAACTTCTCCGGCAATCAATACCACCACATCTTTTACCAGGTAAAACATTACTACCAGTCCGAATATCACTTTGATGAGCGTTCCGGCTACAAATCCCAGGAAGGAACCGATAGCTGACCGGAAGGCGTCGTGCTCAGGGGTACCGGCCATTCGCTCGCCAACCAGGGCGCCGAGGAAGGGCCCGAGAATGATCCCGAACAAACCGAACGGACCGATCACAATACCGAGAATGGGAAGTACAATAACCCCCAGAATCAGTCCGACAATGCTGCCCCTCACCCCGGCTTTCGTACCTCCGAACTTCTTAGTGCCGTATATAGGTATCCAGTAATCAACCAGAGTGATCACTACAGCGATCACAGCCATGATGATCAGGAATTTATCAGAATAGGTGATCCCTTTGGTAAAGTGCAGCAATAATAAAGCGCCATAACTGAGCGGAGTTCCCGGAACTCCCGGTATGATTGCTCCGGCGATCCCGATCAGACCACACAGGAACGCAAGAATAATCAGCAGAACATCCATTATTTCAGACCTATTTTAACTTGAGGAGAATTGATTTGAATTCTCGCTGTAAGGTAATCATTTCAGTTTTCAGACGGTGGAAAAAAAGATTTGATTTTTAAAAATATTAATGGTACCTTTTTGGATATGAACAACTTAACCTATCATGTTAAATCATATCTTTATCCTTCTTAAATATTTTACATGCTGACATTCCACTATAATGATGAAGCAAAGGTGATTACACTCACTTTTGCCGGCCGCATGGATACACTGGCTGCCAACTCGGTGAACGAAATGATTGAAGCGGAACCGCTGATGCAGAATTGGAAAGATGATGAAAAACTGGTTTTCGATCTGCAGGGGGTCGACTATATTGCCTCCTCCTTTATCCGGATCTGTGTGAATTATGCCAAGCTTGCCGGCAGTGGCAGGTTTTCAATCACCCGGTGCCAGCCGTTTGTGCAAAAGACGTTCGAGATCTCCGGATTGGATGAAATACTGAATATCAGCTGATTGAATATCTGCCTCCGAAATGGTCATTAATATACCGGAGGGCCTCACTGATATCCAGTGCGTTGCTTGAAGGGCCAACGCGGATATACATCTCTTCATCATAGCCGGGCTGGCGTAAAAATACCGGCCGGCTGGATGGCATGCAATCCACAATGCACACCGTTTGTTCATCACGCTTTTCGAGACGGGTGCGAATATAGGGACTGAAATCCCTGCCCAGGCAATTCCGGATAAGGGTCCAGAGATGAAGCAGGAATTTATCTTCATTGGCAAATTTATCACTGGCAATACCCTCAATGGAACCATCGTCGCGCACGCCGATCAGCAGCGTGCCACCGGTTGAGTTGAGAAAAGCTGCGATGGTTTTCAAACACGACCGCTCGATAGCGGGATTGGATTTCCCGGCACGGATATCCCAGCGAAGGGTGGATTTAAACTCGATGGCATCACCCTCTCCCTCCCTTATCAGCAGCGTGGTTTGCTTATCCTGTCCGGACTTTTGCCTGATCAGTTCAATATAGGATTGCACTCTGGCCACGCCGGTAAGAATTCCGGAGAAATTTTCGCGGGGCTGCATATTCAGCGCCAGCAGTCCCTGTGCATATTCCACCGCACTGATCTCACCCGCCACCAGGATCAAAGGCAACACGATTCCCGAATGATGGATCCCGCTCAATGCCTGCACCGCCACTTTATGATCGGCCGGCAGCCTTTCGTAGCCTTGTTTCAGCAGTGAAATAAATGGATGGGAGTCGGACTCATCCAGACTGATCTCACTCATTGCCCTGCCGGCATAGCTGCTTACCACGCCCGTGAGCCCGGTAAGGGTAATAAACGCAAAATGAAAGAGCGGATCATCCGGACTGAATGGCCGGAAGGCGGCATTGCCGGATGTTTTGATCCGGACAAACGGATCAACTTTAAGCTGTTCCGCCCAAAGGCGGAGGAACGGATCGGAACCCTCCTGAATAACATCTTTACAAAAGGAATAGAGGACCGGAGAAGAAAGAGCATCATAACCCACGTCGCCCGATACCTGCAGATCGGTGAGCAATAACCTGATAACACTTTCAAGCGGGTGTGAAAATATTCTTCCGCCGGGGGTACGCAGCGGAGCCGTTCCATGATAAATGCAATATTCCGAATCCTTTAAACAGAAATCCAGCGAACCGGGATCGCAGGTCGTAATAAACGAAGCGGAATAATCTTCAAATGTTCTCATCCTGAGCAACTACCCTTTGAGGGCGGTTGGCTGATCGGGGAATACCGAAAAGATGGCGGTAAATCCCGAGATGTCGAAAATCTCACGAATACCTGCCTGCAGGCTGCAGATGCGGAATATTCCGGTACCGGTAGTCATTTTCTTTTGAAGGACCAGAAAAACCCTCAATCCTGAACTGCTGATGTAGTTCATGCCGGAACAATCCAGAATAATTTTGGCGGCCCCTCCTTCGATCAGCTGCATCATCCCGGATTCGAATTCGGATGCGTTGGTAGTATCAATGCGACCTTCAACACTGACAACTGAAAAGCCATCTTTTACTGAGACCTTTAGGTTCATGGTTCGATTATTTTGGTAAGAATTAGATTATTTTTATTGTTTATTCTCTGATATTCAACCTTATTCATAATTTTTTTGATCAGAAAGATCCCCAGTCCGCCGATCTGCCTTTCCTCCACCGACAGTGTCACATCCGGATCGGCCTGCCGGGTGGGATCGTATTCATGCCCGTCGTCAATGATCGTCATGGTAATCTCCCCGCCTGTTTTAACGAACCGGATCTCAATTTCGTGGTTGCCCTTATCGTCATAACCATATGAAATGATATTGGTAAGAGCCTCCTCCAGAACCAGGTTCAGAGAGAAAACCAGTGTCATCGGCAGATCCCAGTCGCCTCCCAGTTCCTCCAGATAAGCTGCAACACGGGTTAATTCCCTGATCTGGTTGGAAATCCGCAGAATTTTAGTGTCGGGCGCTGTATTCATTTAGATCATTTACCTGAAATGGCCGTAGGTAGCGTGAAGATAGCATTTTCTTTATTCAACATAAAAGGTGCCGGGGTTACAGTTTAAGTGAAATCATAAACTGATCCTTTTGCGGCATTCCATTAAAAGCGCGTGCATAGCCGAATGAGAGGGTCGACTTCAGCAGGGTGAACAGTACAATCTCCATATCCAGCTGAATGCCTGATGAATAGTAATTCCTCTGCGGCTGGCTGTTGTGAATATTCGTAACCAGGCCCATACCAAACAGGGTTGCGCGGGCGTAAGTGGAATAGAAGCCTTTAAAACCTAGCTTCCGGAACCGGACCGGCTTTAAATTAAGCTCTGCCGAAAGCTTCCCGTAATTCAGGGCTGGAATGGCATCGATTTCCATTCCGGGAAAGCTGGCTATCTCACGGTATTGCTGCGATTGCCGGTAATCGAGGTAGTTATTTCCAAACCCGCCGAAATAGAAATAGGAGTTGGTTTTATCGGCCTGTCCGAACGACTGGCCAACGGAAGTCCGGAACCAGAGTGAGGTATTCCGCACCGGTAAAAGGAATCCCGCATCAAAGTTATTGATGAGCTGGGGGTAGAATGTTTGTTTCGCCACACTCGTATAGGCATAAACATTCCAGTCGTAACCCTGCTCCGGTTCAATGGCGCCGAGGGATTTACGCAGATAGCCTTTATGGAAGTTCACCGTTCCGACATAAAGATTGCGGAAATCTGATGCGATATTCTGATAATTGGGAAGTGTTTCCAGATCTCCGTAAACCGATAACCTGAGAGAGAATTCAGTTTTATGCGGTGCAAAACGGTTGAGCACCTTGTAATAGCGCGTTGAAAAGGAGTAGCCTGCCCGGCTGAATTTTGTGGGTCCGAACAAGTCGTAAAAATCAGCATAATTATAGTTTCCGGAAACGGTCCAGTTCCAGAAATTATATTCCGCCGAAAGGTGCGGGATCTGCTTACGGGGCAAACCGGCAGCGGGTGAAACTGAGAGTTTCAGTACCAGCGAATTCAGTCCCATCGGATCCATAAAGTTAAACCGGTACCCGGCCGCCACATAATTTTTGTATCCCTGAATGATCGGGTAAGCCCCGGCCATTCTCAGTTCTCCCATCGGATGATACTTCTTTTCCACCACCGGGATAGAATCAAGATTGATGGCTGACGGGGGTGGCAGCCTCCAGGTTTCCACCTCCGGATTTCGCTCATACACCTGCTGCCCGAGAAAACTGATCGCATTCACATCCGCCAGGGTATCGATCTTCATCATTCCCGCCACCATGCCTTCAGCGGTATAATTGAACAGCAGCATCGAATCGGATGATACCGGCAAGGGCCTGAAAAAACCGGTTTCTGCATTGCTGAGAATTTGCTGCGCCCCGTCGGCTATCGCTATGCGATATATATTGGAAACTCCTGTATAGTAAGATGTTCCATACAGATATTTCCCATCGGGCGAAAAAACAAAGTTGGATGCCGGATTTTCTTCAAATTCATATAATACCCGGTAACCGGTTTTTCCATTTAACAGTTCAGTCATGTTGAACAGTACAATCTTCTGGCTTCCGGTTACATCCGACAGCGTTGCCGAAAGCAGACTCCCATCAGGCGATATATCGGGATCGGAAATATCCTGACCATATGGGAGGCTCAGGATGGTTTGGTAACTGGTACATCCCTGATTAAACTTCAGGAGACTGGTTCGTCCGTTCATGTTCTGAATACCCCACAGGGAGCGGCTTTTCCGGTCGAAAACCAGGTCGCCGCACCGCGTGAACTTCATCAGTTCCCGGGTTTTTCCGGTTCGGGCATCGATCGACTGCAAACCCCGCCAGTCCTTGTTATGCGTGGATGCGTAGAGCGTTTTTGTGGAATCATCAAAGGCCAGGGAGGTCACATAATAGAGTCCGGGCGACGGAACCGGGGCCAGTTTTTTCAGATTGCCCGTGGTGGCATCGATCTCTACCACGGAGGCAAGCTTCCCCGGGTAATTGACGGCTGCATAGATTTTATTCGTGCCCGGATCATAATACTGGCGCGAAACTGATCCCAAAGTTTCAGGGGTAATCTTTCGAAAGACCGAAACCGGATATTGCCGGATGGCTTCGAGGTTTTGCTTCTGAAAACCCTTTTCCCAGTCGATCCAGTTGTCCCAGGCTTTATCCACCGCAATGCCATAAACCTGTTTGAACTGCTTGGCATAGAACCGTTTGGAAGAATCGGACCGGGAATAAAAATCTTTAAGTTTTGGAATCCCCCAGGTATTTGTGAGGTAGCTCACGAAACGGGTACCGTACAGATAGGCATTCACCCCAACCTGAAAATCGATGGTGGTGCCCTCGGTCTCGAGACCAATCACCTGGTAAAAGCGGGTGCTGTCGTGCACCATGGCACGGAACACCATCTCGTCATATCCTCCCAGCACACGGCCAATCCCGCCCGACATCCAGGTTTCCATGAACACGGCGATGCCCTCCTGATACCATCGGGGAGAGTACCACCGGGGTGCGGTGAAATAGCTGAATGCCATCGAAATCGGATCGCGGTTGTCGGGGAGAACTTTCCCACCGAATAGGCTCCGGAAAAACCGGTCGGATCCTGAGTATTTATCACACATCACCTGATGCGCAAGCTCATGGTTCATAAGCCATTGCATCCTTTCGTTGGATGGCACAACCGAAAAGGTGTAATCAAACGGGGCCACAGCGATATTCAGGAAGTTCCACGGCAGCACCATGGTACCGCCGTTGCCAAAATCGGCGAAATCATTGAAGAGAATGCCTGTGGGTCCCGATGGCCGGTAATCCCAGAATTCACGGTGGAAACACATTGCGTTTTCGAAAGATCTCACCGTATGCGGTACCAGATAGGAGTTCCCTTTTTCCAGAAATATGAGCCTCATATCCGGGGTTTCAAATTTCTGCAGGTCAATTCTCCGCTGGGCGAAAAGCGATCCGGCTGAACACACGAATAGTAAAAGGACTCCAATCCTGAAAACAGACAAATGATGTTTGTCAGTTCCGGCCATTGTATCGGATGGCCATTAGGGTAATATCGTCGGACTGAGGCACTCCGGTTGAAAATTCCATAACCTCACCGATAGATTCCTTCACCACCCCATCAATCGGATGCTGCAGTCGGTTATTCAGGAAAGTTTCCAGCCGGCCTTCACCATAGAGTTCCTCCTTCTTGTTGAAAGCTTCGGTTACTCCATCGGTATAGAGGAAAAGAAGATCCCCGGCACTCATCTGCACCTTTTTCGACTGGTACACAAAATCTTCCATGCAGCCCAGGATGGCGCCCCCGGTCATTTCCACCTTCCTGATGCCGCTGCTGTTGAGCAGGTACGGTGGATTATGTCCGGCATTCACATACTCAACCTCCCCGGTGAGTGTGTTCAGGATACCGTAAAATACCGTGACAAACATGCAGGAAACACTCTCATTGCACAGCAATTTGTTCACATAGCTCATACACTCGCGGGTGGAAATCCCTTTCAAACCCGTTGCCCGGATGAGGGTGCGGCTTACAGCCATGAAGATCGCTGCCGGTACCCCTTTGCCAGAAACATCACCGATAACAAATCCAAGTCGTTCATTATCAATCATAAAGAAATCATAAAAATCTCCCCCTACCTCCTTCGCGGCAATCATCGAGGCAAAAATGGAAAACTCCGTACGCTCGGGGAATGGCGGAAAAATTTTTGGAAGTATGGCCTGCTGGATTTCGCGGGCAGTTTGCAAATCCTGCTGAATGGATATCAGCTGGTCATGCTCCTGCATGCTTTGCCAGATCATGGTGATCTCTTCCAGGGTTTTGGTAATAGTGATCTCGAGATCATCAAAGCTGATGGGTTTCGTAAGAAAATCAAAAGCCCCGCGGTTCATGGCCGTGCGGATATTCTCCATATCACCGTAAGCTGAAACAATAACGGTTTTCAGCCACGGGTTTTTCAGCTCCTTCAGTTTGGTGAGCAGCGTCAATCCGTCCATTTCGGGCATATTGATATCCGACATGATCAGCCTGATATCTGGCTGCTCAATGAGTTTCGACAGGGCTTCGAGACCATTGTGGGCGAACACGAAATCGTACACCCCATCCCGGATCTGCCTGCGGAATTTTTGCCGGATCAGCGGTTCCAGGTCAACTTCATCGTCCACCACCATAATCTTGATGTTCATTTTCAGCTTGTCGTCCATGTTTTTTAAATTATAGGAAGAGTAATGGTAAATTCGGCAAATTCGCCTTCATTCGATTCTACTTTAATTTCACCGTGATGTTCCTGAACGATAATATCATAGCTTATCGATAATCCGAGACCGGTACCCGATCCGGCAGGTTTTGTGGTGAAGAAGGGATTAAAAATCTTGTCGCGGATGGCGCCGGGAATTCCCTTCCCGTTATCCCAGATCTTAATCATAATATGGTCCTCGAATTTCCGCGTGGTGACGCGCAGAATCGGAAAATAAGCATCCTTGAGTTCCGATTTTTTCTGAGCTGTTGAGCCGCATGCATTGTTGACCATGTTAAGGAATACCCGGCTCATATCCTGCGGAACTACCTGAACACGA
This sequence comes from uncultured Bacteroidota bacterium, assembly GCA_942493265.1. Taxonomy (GTDB): domain Bacteria; phylum Bacteroidota; class Bacteroidia; order Bacteroidales; family UBA12481; genus UBA12481. The sequence goes on along the minus strand of OW818688.1, from coordinate 1,595,356 downwards.
CCCATTTCCGGATCATAATCGGTTTCGATCTTAATGTTAAAGGTATTGTCGGTAGCCCTTAACCCATGATAACCCAGGGCAACATATTCGGCAAGCAGGGTATTCAGATCGGTAGGCTGCATTTCACCCGCTTTGCCTCTCGAGTGGAGCAACATGCCGCGGATGATGCTATCGGCCCGTTTTCCGTGCTCATTGATCTTTTTTACGTTGCTTTCAATATCCTGCAGGATGCCCTTTATATATTCCGCGTCCTTGGGATCGAGCAAGCCGGCCAACTTATCAATCTCTTCAATCACCTCACCTGCAAGTTCAATGGAGAGCTCCGAGAAATTATTGACAAAATTCAGCGGGTTCTTGATTTCGTGCGCAATACCCGCGGTAAGCTGTCCGAGTGAGGCCATCTTCTCCGACTGAACCAGCTGGGTTTGGGCAGCTTTCAGGTCACTATTGGCTTTATTGATCTTTTCGTATGCAAATGCATTATCAAAAGCGATGGCAACAAAGTTTGCCAGGTTCAGCAGCATATCGAGCTGGTATTGGGAGTATGCATTCTTTTTAAAGCTCTGGGCAGAAATCACCCCAACAATGCGGCTTTCTATCATGATGGGCAGGTAGATCAGCGACGACACCACTTCTCCGGCTGCCGGCTTTGCCCGGAAGGATACGTATTTGTTCCACTCCAGATCGATGTCGTTCATAAACACCGGACTGGCATTATCCACACACCACACGGCGAACCGGTTTTTTTCGCTCATTTGTATCTCGAAAGGCGGAAGTTTCACCCCCTTTTCGATCGAAAGCTTGCACTCCAGTTTCTGGTCCGGCTCATTATAAAACATGATCAGAAAACTGGTTGCATCCATCAGGGAATTCACATGCTCATAAACAATATCCTGAATGGATTCTATATTCAGTGTTGAGGTAATCTTTTTACCGATCTCATTCAGCGTCCGGATATTAACGAAAGCCATATCCAGTTCCTTGTTCTTATTGCTGAGTTCAGCGGTCCTGTTTTCCACCATCTCCTCCAGTGAATGGCTGTAATCCTCCAGTTTTTCGTTCGATACTTTCAAACTGTCGGAGGTCACCTGAAGGTCATGGATGGTAGCAGCCAGCGTTCGCTGCATGGCCAGGAACGCGGAATTCAGCCGGCCGATCTCATCTTTCGAATTGATCACCGGGAGTTCAACATCGAATTCCCCCAGGGCAAAATTCTCGGTTGCACTGGTCAGCCGTCGCAGCGGACGGGTTATAGAGCTGCTGATCAGCACGATGATTAAAATAAGTATGGCACCTCCGCCAAATCCCATGCCGACCACAATTCTACGGAGCCGTGTGGCATCCGAGAGGAACTCGTCAACCGGAAAAACAATACCCAGCGACCAGCCGTTCATGGCAATCGGGGCATACGCGATCCAGCTGAGTTTGCCGGTTCTGACGTTCCGGTATTCAATTTCGGCGAAGCTGGTTTCCCCCTTGATCATGTTTCTTCCGATTTTCCGCAGCTCGGTGGATCCTTGCTCATCGGCAATGCTGAAAACCGTTTCGTTCATCACAAATTCCCGGTTCGGATGGGTCACAATCACCCCCGATTTAGATATCATAAATCCGTATCCGGTTTCATATACTTTGATATCCGACACAAACTTGTGCAGCCAGTCGAGCGAAATATCTATCGTAAGTATTCCAACGAATTCCTCGTGCCCCTCATCGGTCATGAAGATCGGAACCGAGTAGGTGGAAATCACCATATTGGCCCCGCCGGCATCAAAATAGGGTTCACTCCACTGCGCCTTGCCCAGCTCCTTGGGGATCTGATACCAGTCCATGCTGAAATAATCATAGGTATCGCTGCCCAGATGCTGAAATTCGATTTTACCGTTGTTGCGGAAATAATAGAATGAATAGAATTTCTCCGCAGGACCATGATAATAAGGTTTATAAGCCAAACAGGCGCCAAGAATCCCTGAATTGTTTTCGACCATCAGGTGGATCAGTTTCCTGATCTCCGTTTCACTCATCTTTTTATCCTGAAACAACCCGGCAAAATTATCGGGAACCTGCTGGATGCTGCTCAGAACCGTCTCAATTTTGGATACCGTACTGGTAGTGAGGTATTCAGCATTCGTTTTAAGGTTTTCAAAAACGATCTCACGGGTGATTTTCTGGGTATAATAAAAAATCACGATGAAAATAATCCAGATACTGGCAAAGATCGACAGGATCATCTTGAATGCCAGTCCCCTTCGCAGCTTCAGCTTGGGTTTCATAATCATTTGCCGGTTGCGGGTTTATAAAATGAGCTGTATGGTGTTGGCTGGTTCAGGAGACTGCTTTCCTGCATGATCTGCAAAACAGCCTCATAATCCTGCTGTTTCAGGTTGTTATGGATGGTAGTTTGACCGGCAGGAATATAAAGTTCCTTGTAGCAGCTGAGCATCCAGCGCTGGTGGGGCTTATTCACCGGTTGGTTCATCGACCGGGCATATTTTACCACGGCTTCCACCGCCGCCTCCTGGTGTTCGAATGCCCAGGTCCAGCTTTCAATAACCGCTTCCACAAAATCCCTGCATAATTCCGGGTCGTTCTTACGCTTATCGGCCAGACAATAGATCCCGTCTTCCAGAAAATTCAGACCATAATCCGCAAAAAAGAATTTATTCAGTTCATCCTCATTGATTCCGTTGTTCAATACGGAATGATACTCATCGAACCAATTGGCATTGAGGATATCCACCCCATCCTTCAGGAAGAGGTTATTGGTACTGCCGATCGGCACCATTTCCACCTGGAGGTTATACTTTTTGAAAAGAGCCTGCGGCGGCTTTTCGTAACCGATCCAGATACCAGCCCGCTTACCGTTCATATCCTCAATTCTGGCTATTCCGCTGCTCTTTTTTGTGATCAGCATCAGCGATGAACGGGAGGAAAACTGGGCGATATTTACGATATCCGCGCCCTGATTTCTTACTCCGATCGCATTTACCAGCCAGAGCATGGCAAAATCAGTTTTTCCCGTACCGATAAGCTCTTCCGGCTTCAATTGCGCATCAAAGGTCAATATCTCGAGATCGATGCCGTGCTTTTTAAAGATCCCCTGTTCAATTCCAACATAATACCCCGCAAACTGGGCCGACGGAACCCAGTACGGCAGCAGTCGCACGTGACGCAGCGGCCCGGAGGCATCGGGGGAGGCAACCTTATCATCACCACCCGATGAAGGTGGGGTAACGGTCCGGTTCTGACAGGCAGATAGTGTGATAATAAACAAAATAATCAGGAAGATGGCATAACCACCGGCAGATGAACGCATTTTGGCTGTCAGGATCATGGTCACAAGGCATTTATACTACGATCCAACAGGTTATGGCTGGCAACGAAACCAATGGCCATGGTGAACCCGACTCCCCGGTTGAAAATATTTTCGGTATTGGAAATGGCAAATAACCGGCCCAGATCCCGGTTGGCCACAATCACCTGGTAAACATCCGATTGTGAAAACAGTTGCAGGCTGCAGTTCGACATCACAACATTCAGTTTATCTTTACCCAGAAGAGCAATAACCTGCAATTTCTCCGATGCTGCAGCCACCTGTAAACCGGCTTTATCCATAATGATAACCTGATTGGATCCGGTATTGTAAACCAGGGCATACTCAGTAGTACTAAATAAAACTCCCAGTCCGGACTTCATGCAGGTCTGAGATTGACTAACTGCGCCAAGATCAAGGCGCTGCTGTCCAGCAATTAAATTCAGCTGATCAACGTTCAGAATGCGTCCGAGCTTTTCTTCACTTAGCAGCGCTAAATTAACGAACTGTCCCAGCTGCTCCTTACTGAAAACCAGACCGATCATCTCCGTGGCAGTTATCACAAGCTGGTCGCGAATGGATTTTAATTCAGCGAGATCAGATTTATGCGTTTTCAGGATTTCGTTGTTCAGCATAAAATTATCCATCAGGGTAACTGCCTGGTTAAGCGCATCATTCTTATCTGAAAGATTGGTTACATAAGCGCCGAAATCCCGGAAGTTTTTTTCCACGTCCATCGAAAGGTCCACCGTATCGCCGGTGGAGATTCCGGTGAGCAGTGCAATGGTGGAGTTCAGGGCTTTATTGTTGTTCCGAATAAATTCTGAATAGTCTTTCAGAACGGTGAGCTGACCTTTTTCAGTGGCAGTGCTGCCCATGCCGCGAACCTCGAAAGCGAGTCTCGAAAAATCGAGCGACTTACTCACCTGTTCGGTCAAAAGGGAGAAATACACCATCTCCCGGATCATGCTGTGAAGCATGACCGTATCGCTCAGCAATTCGCTGCGCAGCTTGATATCGCTGGCCGTCATGCTGGTTTTGTGGTACTTTTTGGCTTTTCCCACCGTGCCGCCAAGCAGGGATTTATCCGGCATGGGATAATTAACACTGATCCCCACAACAAAGCCGATGCACAGGGCACCAATAATGGCAAAAATAAAGGGTACATTTCTTTTGGTAGTCATGGCGTTGGTCTTAGGTATTACAACAGTATGCTAAGTTAATTCATTGTCAGGTCAATTCGTCAATTGATTTAGTTTCCACAGGTTTCGGTAATTCATCCGGATGAGGGGAGCCAGAGCCAGTTCCCCCAATTTCCCGATCTTTCGTTGCAGATGCTTGATTTCATTCAGTTTATCGTCAAGATCGGTCTCGGGAACAATCGGGAAATCGTTTTCCCTGAGCATTAGATTGCGCTTGGCTTTGATAGAAAGTTCAAGATAAAGTGCCAGATAGCAATACATGTCCACCACCGTGGCGGGTTCAAACCGGTCGCGTATGGAAACCAGGTATTTCCCCGGCTTGGTGCCGGCAAATTCCCCCTTGCGGATCAAACTCAGCAGTTCCACTTCGCTGCTGAATTCAATTTCGAGCCATTGCTGGAGGCGGGCAGTGCTGATTTTGAAAACGACCATGAAGATCGCCGGAAAAACGATCATCATGATCAGGGTTTGGATCAGCGGACTCACCGCAAAATGATTGAAAGCGGAATGAAGGAAAATCGCGAGGAGGAGTCCGGACAGGGCGCCGGTGAAATTTTTCTCCGACCGGGTCTTGCCGCTGATCAGGATAAACGCAAGCAGGGCGGTAGCCCCTCCATGCAGAATGGCGGTGCCGAATCCTCGGATGATCCAGATCAGCAGGTTATATCCGGATGGCACCGTGATCAGGTAATATACATTTTCGAGCAGCGAGAATCCGGCGCCAATGGCAAATCCATAGATGGCGGCATCCACCGGAAATCCGATCTTCTTTTTGGAAACCAGGTACAGAATGATCAGCGCTTTCATCGTTTCCTCGATTACGGGCGAAACATATCTCGACAGGTGAATAAAATCCAGATTCAGCCAGCCGGCGGCCAGGGTATTGAGGAACTGGCAGGCCGCAGAGCTGATGAGTCCCCATAACAAACACACTACCAAAGTTTTAATTCGTACAAGCCGGAAGTTGTCGAGCAAAAATAAATAGGTCAGAAAAATCAGAACCGGGAAAAAACTAAAGGCAATATCCATAGTTGTCTTGTTTTCCGGTTAGCGGATTATGGTATCGGCCCGTGCAGCCAGTTCATCAGAAAAAATCCAGGTCCCCTTCATGATTTTACGAATGGAGTCATTGAGATACAGCCTCTCCGGTACAATGTTTTTGACCTCTACGCTGGTGGGTGGCAATCCGTTTATCAGGTCGACCGCCAGATCTCCTGCGGTTTTTCCAACCTCGAAATAATTTGCACCGAGGCTCACCAGCGAACCTTTGAATACATGCATGGGATTATTGGAGATCAGCGGGATATGATTTTTTAGACCTGCAGCCACCAGCAGGGAGATGGCAGGTTCCACCACATTATCACCACCTATCCAAAGGGCATCCACATTACGGGCGCACACCGATGTTGCGGCTTCAAACACCTGTGATGAGGATTCCACGCTGGTTTCCACCAGTTCGATCCCAAGTTCCGCGCAGATTTTCCTCGCCTTTTTCACGCATGCTTCCGAGCAGGTTTCACTGGCGCACCACACCACCCCTACCTTCCGGAAGTTGGGATTCATTGCATACGCCGTGCGGAAAACCGCCTCCACCGGCTGAAAAGTGCCGATGCCCACCAGGTGAGGCGGGTGCTCGGCAGCGCCCGGACCGGTTATGCCCACGCCTGAGCCTATGGGATCGGTGACTGCACAGAAAACATGCAATACCTCACCATTCTTATTGGCATTGGCCATCACCTGGAGCCCGGGGGTGCTGATTGACACCACGATATTGAATTTTTCGCTGATTATGCTCCGGGCAATGGTATTGGCGGTAGGCATATCGCCCTCAGCACAATATCTCCGGATCTGGATCCGGTTATTTTTATAGTCGCTTGAAGCCATGATCCTTTCGAGCACCCCATTTTCGGTTTCTTCCAGAATCTGGTTCGAATTAAACCTGAACACGGCAATGCGCGTGATTTCTTTGTCGCGGGCGGAATTGTCGCGGTTCTTCAGATCCGACAAAAGCAAAACTGCGCTTACCGCAACTAAAAAAAGCAGGGGACGGAGAAAGCGTTTCATGCCATTCAGGTTTTGGGTTACACGTAGTTGGCCAATAACAGGTCCGCCACACCGGTATCGATCTGGTCCTTGCGGCGGATTTCATCAAACAGGGCGAGCAGATCAGGAACTTTAAGCCTTTTCTTTTCCTCGCCGCTGAAGTCAAATTTTATTTTTCCCTGGTGCATCATGATGATGCGGTCGCCCAGGTTCACTGCCTGCTGCATGGAGTGGGTCACCATGAGGGTGGTGAGATTTCCCTCAGTAACGATATGCTCGGTAAGCTCGATCACCTTGCTGGCGGTTTTGGGATCCAGCGCGGCGGTATGCTCATCGAGGAGCAGCAGGTCGGGTTTCAGCCAGCTCGACATCAGCAGGGTCAGCGCCTGCCGCTGTCCGCCCGACAGTTTCCCGATCGGGGTATCCAGTCGGTCCTCCAAACCCATATTCAGATCCCTCACCCTGGTTTTGAGTCCATTAACCACTGCGGCGGGCAGACCCCAACCCAATCCCCTTTTCTTGCCGCGACGGGCGGCCAGTGAAAGGTTCTCGGCAATGGACATGGCGGGAGCGGTTCCGCTGAAAGGATTCTGAAATACCCGTCCGATCAGACAGGCGCGCCTGTACTCGGGCCAGCGGGTGATATTGGTGTTATTCAGAATGATGGAACCCGAATCGGTTATGAAGGTTCCGGCTACTGCATTCAGCAGGGTGGATTTCCCGGATCCGTTGGTACCCAAAACGCAAACGAAACTCCCGTCGGTGATGGTAAGGCTCACATCCTGAAGGGCCCTCACCTCATTTACGGTGCCCGCGTTAAAGGTTTTATAAAGATTTGATAATTCTAACATGCTGTTTATCTGACAAGTTTTATCTTTTTAGTCTGCTTCATAAAGCCCGGCAACACCAGGGCAAGAAATACGAATCCCGCGGTGATCAGCTTCAGATCGTTGGGGTTCATTCCCCAGCGCAGGGCAATGGCTACCAGGAGCCTGAACAGAACGGCACCGATCACGGCGCCGGCAATCACCAGTCCCAGACTGTTGTCGCTGATCAGCGCCTCACCGATGATCACGCTGGCGAGGCCCCACACCATCATCCCGATGCCCATCTGCACATCCGCAAATCCCTGAAACTGCGCCAGCATTGAGCCTGAGAGGGCAATAAATCCGTTCGACAGGGCGACTCCGAATATGATCATCCGCTTGGTATTTACCCCCAGCGCCCTGATCATCTGAGCATTATCGCCTGTGGCCCGCATCGCGGTACCGAGCTGGGTGCGAAAGAACCACAGCAGCAGCAAACTGAAAACGAGGATGATCAGGAAGCAAAACAGGAGAATCCACAAATCCTTCGCCGGAACGCTCCACCCGATCAGGTTTACCATGGCATCCTTCCCGGAAACTTTCACGGAGAAATCCTCGAACCAGGTAAAGAGGGTCACACGCGAGAGGAGCGGCACATTGCTTTTCCCCATCACATGCAGGTTCACCGAATAGAGGGCGGTCATCACGAGAATCCCCGAAAGCAGCGGGTTGATTTTGAAGCGGGTATGGATCATGCCGGTAGCAGATCCCGCCAGCATGCCGCCTACAAAAGCCAGGGCAGTGGCAAGAACCGGGTTGGTGCCGGCCACAATCAGGGAAGCCGTAATGGCGGCCCCGAAGGTAAATGATCCCTCCGCGGTGATATCCGGAAAATCGAATATCCTGAAGCTGATGAAAATTCCCAGAGCCAGCAGTGCCAGGACCAGTCCGATGGTTATTGAGCCGATTAATAGTGTCATTGACCTTGGAATTTAGAGATTAATTGAATTTCCCGACCCAGGCAACACCCTGTTTGAAAGTGCTGTTGCCCAATCCGGCGATTTCACGCGAGTCATTCACCAGGTGGAGAACATCCTCCACGATACTGGTTTCGAACAGGTGCAGGATCAGCTTACCTGCCGACATTTCCTTTTTCGGCAGGGCCTGAAAGGGAAATACAGCGGTATGGACGTGGATATGCGCGCGATCGCCCGGCTTAACGGGCCGCAGAAATGATTTGAGCGGCTCTTCGGGATCGCGGGCATATATGCCGAAGGATACCGTTAGCATTCGCGAATAAGCCGGTTCGGTAGTGAAATTGATATTTTCGCGGATCCCCGGAAAATCAAACAGGTGGGTACCGCCAATGGGAGGAGCACTGAGGCTGACGCCTACGAGTCCGCCGCTTTCAGCGATCATCAGGAACACGAATTTATCCAGTCGGGTGGATTCAGCAAAACCGGCTGTAAGGTCGTCGAGGGTAATCGCCCGACCGGATATTGCGGGATCAAAAGAGACCAGGTTTGAAAAGGAGCCTTCGGCCTGAAGGGCATTGAGGGCATTGATTTCCGGTTCCAGCCGGCCGGCCTTCACGGTATAATCCGGGACCTTCGACCCGTCGGACGGCTTATAAACCAAAGCATCGCCCAGTGCCAGAAACTCCCCGTACCGGCTTTTACAATCATCGAATCCCTCGCCGATCGCCCCGATACCCACCGCATACTGGTTTGCCCGGAACCTGATTTTCACATTATCGGCTTCGGAATATCCGGAAGTGAGCGACAGATCCGGGTTACCGGTTACCTGAACCGTCATGGCGGAATCTGAAAGCATTTCATTATCAAACCGGTAACCGCCAATCTCAATGGAATGGGATTTCTCCTCTTCCGCGGGTGCGGCAGCCTGTTCATCCGCCGTAAGGATGCTGATCATCCCCACCATTTTCAGGACCTCGGAAACGGCGTCCGACAGATCCTCCAAAACAAATATCCCGCCGATTTTGTTAATCTTCTTATACTGGCTGAAAAGGATCCTGATACCCGACGAACTCAGGTACTGCACGCCGGCCATGTTGAGGATCAGGCGGTATGAGCCCTCACGCACGAGGCTGTTGAGGTAATCATCCAGATGTCCGGCCCAGCTGGCATCGAGCCGGCCTTCGAGAAAAATCCGCTGCTCCTTGCCGGGAGGACCTTTGCGGATATCTAATTTATTATCCATTCAATGACCGCTTTAGTTATTTCTTGTTGATTTTCAATGTTGGAAAAGCCGTAAAGAGCTCCCGGGCTATCGGGATATTCAAAATACGGGCAACTTCCTCATTGATAATAAAATCCGTTTTCTGTACGTACCTGTAAGGCATGCTCCCCGGGTTTTTTCCGGATAAAACTTCCAGTCCCATGACACCGGCCTCCACGCCCGCCTGATAATAATCACGTGCGCAAACGGCCACGGCACCCTGGGCAAGTTGTTGGGTAACAAACCCATAATAGGGAACCTTGCTGTTCAGTGAAACCTTCAGGATTGCGGCACTGCAGCTGCCGGTGAGGTTATCTGAAATCTGGCAGAAAGCGTTGATCCGCCTGGATACCAGTGAATTCGCCGCATCAAGAACCTCGGTGGCGGTATTGGCAGGAACTGAAATCAGTTCGATTCCGGCTTTTTTTGCCGATTCCTCCAGCCGGTCGCGGTAAGCTACTGAATTAACCTCCGCCGGCGTGAAAACGGTTCCCACACTGCGGGTTGCCGGATGAATGGCCTGTATGAGCCGGATCATTCCGTCGAAATCACTCATGGTGGAAATTCCGCTGATATTGGGCAGGTGATCCTCAAAGGAATTACCCAGTCCGGCTGCCAGCGGATCGCCCACATTGGTGAACACCATTTTCACATTTGGGAGTTTCTTGGCAAGTAGCTGAATGGTAGGGGTGGAAGTCACGAAAACCAGATCCCAGTTTTCATTTCCAACCGATCCGGCAATGCTGTTGAGGGTGGAAATATCCCCTTGTGCATTGAAAACCTTGAGAGTAAAATCCTTCCCTTCGGTGAGCTTTCCATCGATCAGCGCCTGACGCAAACCCCTTTCGCAATCCTCCGAATTATGGCTGTCGACGTAATGCACCAGGCACAATTTGAACTTATGGCCGCGTGGACTATCCTTTCTCACCACCCGGTTTTGAAGATCTGAAAAGAGCAGGATGGCAGAAACCAGAACCAGTGCCAGCAATCCCCGGGTAACGGATTTCATAATATTTGATTAGTTAATGATCCGGGAAGCCCGGTTGAGCAAAGTTTGCGGTATGGTGAGGCCCTGCTGTTCGCAAGCCTTGCGGTTGATGGAAAGATCATACTTAACAATCGGTTCGATAGGATTGGCTATGGTTCGCCCCTTCAGGATTTCGACCGCCTTGAGGCCGGAATGATAGCCCCACTGATCGTAATCGGCCCCATAACCAATGGCAGCGCCCTTTTCCGTTTGCAGGGGATCCGACACAAAGAGGGGGATATGCTGTTCATTGGCAACCTTTACGAGAATAGGCAGCCCGAGGTAAACGGTATTATCGGCAGCCACCACCAGCGCGTCGATCTTTTGTCCGGCCAGGTATTGTCCGGCCTGCAGAATATCATTAGAGGAGGTTACCGAGGCTGTGACCAGGGTAATTCCGCGCTTTTGAAATTCAGCGCTTAAAATCCTGACCGAATATTCGGCATTGGGTTCAGCATTATTATAGGGTATGCCGATGCGGGCAACTCCCGGAATGCACTCCTGAATGAGGCTCACAAATTCATCCGCACGGAGCAGATCGTATACCCCGTACAGGTTGGAGGGTGCAGGAACGATTCCCACCTGATCCGGACCGAAAGCCACGGTAAAAACCACCGGAATGGTACGCACCGACTGTGCCGCGGCAATCATGCAGGGGGTGCTGTTCGTAATGATCAGATCAACACTCTGGGATTGCAGGGATTGCAGAATGGTGCTGATCATGGAAAGATCGCCCTGGGCATTATTATCGAGCACCTTAATATTTTGTCCGTTTACAAATCCCGAATCGGCCAGAGCCCTGAATACTCCGGCTTTAGCGGCATCGAGAACTGCATCCTGGGTTATCTGGACATATCCGATGGTCGTTTTTTTGGGACCGCGCTGGCAGGCGGCCAGACATAATATGACCGCCAGGCTGAAAAAAAAGGCAGTACGTTTCATAGCGGTTAGTTTGCAGTTAAAGATACAAAAGAGTTCACGAAATGCATGAGGATTGCATAATCGACGGTAAGGTAAAAAATCTGCCGGAAAGAGGCGGTAAATTCGTCAAAAAGCAGTAAAATTGACGTACTCCACTGAAACAAACCCTATGAAACTTCACATTCACCTGGTGGTGTTAGCGGGTATCCTTCTGATGGCCGGTTGCGGCCGGAAGGAACCCGGTATCACAAACCTCTCCATGCTTGAGGGAGGTAAAACTTTTGCCGTTCCCACCGGAACAGTTGCCGACCAGTTCGTCACACGCCGGTTCCCGGACGCCAGAATCGAGTATTACAACAGCGTCCTCGACTGCGCCCTGGCAGTAAAAGGCGGCAAGGCCGATGCCGGGGTATACGATGAGCCGATCCTGAAAAACATTGCTGCCAAAAATGAAGGGCTCATGGTGCTGGCAGAACTGCTGGAAGGCGATAAATACGGATTTGCCGTGCGCATGGACAGCACAGCCCTGAAAGCGGCAATCGATCAAACCTTAGCTGAAATAAAAGCCAACGGCATTTACGAGGATATGATGAAGCGCTGGCTCCCCCTCAAGGGAGCGCCGGCGGCAATGCCTGCAATGGAAAATGAGGGAAGCGGCACCCTGATATTCGGCACAGCAGCCGTGACCGAGCCGATGGCATTTGTGGATGCCAACCGTAATGTGGTGGGATTCGACGTGGAATTCGCTCACCATATTGCCCGAAAGCTGGGCCGGAAACTCGAAATCGTCGACATGGAATTCGGCGCCATGCTCCCGGCACTCATCGCAGGTAAGGTTGATATGATCGGCGCCGGCTTGTCGATCACTGAAGAACGAGCAAAAAAAGTACTCTTTTCTGAATCCTATTACCCAAGCGGAATTGCCGCTGTAGTCCGGGGAGATCCTTCTGCCGTTCCCGCCGAAGCCACCAAAAAAATGAGTAAAGCTGAGGATATACGGGATAAACACGTCGGTGTGCTGCTCGGCTCGGTACATGATTCCTATGCCATCAAAAACTACCCGACTTCAAAAATCCTGCAGTTTCAGAATGTTACCGATATGGTTGTAGCCCTCACCTCCGGAAAGGTGGACGTAATATTCTTTGATCATGCGTCAACCCAGGATATTCTGTCCAAATACCCTGAACTGGCGATATTGGCCAAAGATGTTTTTTCGGTTGCAATCGGTGCCGGATTCAATAAAGAAAGCGTGCAGCTGCGCGAACAGTTCAATGCTTTCCTGAAGGAAATTAAATCAAACGGTGTGTATGATGATATGATAAGCCGGTGGATGGAAAAAATGACCACCGTGATGCCGGATATTGTCAGCACCAAAACAAACGGCCCGCTGAACGTTGGTGTGGTGAGCGATCTGGGCATGCCATTCACCATTTTTCAGGATGGCAAACTCGCGGGCTTCGATATTGAGCTCTCCACCCGTTTCGCTGCCTCGCTTGGGAAGGAATTCGTTCCCGTAAACCTGCAGTTCGGGAGCCTGATAGCCTCGATATCTACAAAAAAAATAGATATGATCACCGCTTCCATGATGATCACGGAAGAGCGGAAAAAGCAGATCGACTTTGCCGACTCGTACTTCTTTTCCGGAGTGAGCCTCCTCGCAAAGAAGGTGGATATCGAAATGCCGCCCGCCGGTACCATGAGTACGCTGGATGACCTGGCCGACAAAAAGATCGGCATATTTACCGGCACTGTTTTCGATGCTTTCATCGCCAAAAAATTTCCGCAGGCACAAATATCCAGATATGAAAGTACTGCCGATCTGATGCTTTCAGTGCAAACCGGCAAGATCGATGCAGCCATGTTCGACCTCATCACCGCCCGGCTGATCCTGAAGCACAATCCGGACCTTAAAATGCTGAGCGACAATGTGCTGTCGATGCCTATGGGTATAGGTTTCAGAAAGGATAATCCGGCATTGCGACAGGAATTCAACGATTTCCTGAAAGAGAGCCGTGCCGATGGATCATATGATATCATCAGGAACCGCTGGTTTGTTGAAGATGCTGAAGAAGCCGTGATGCCTGTGTTTCCGGCATCCCCGAACGGCAAAAAACTGGTGGCTGGAGTATCTGTCGACGACCTCCCGTACGTTGCCGTGATGAAAGGGGAATATGTGGGCTTCGACATCGAAATGATCAAAACATTTGCCCAACGCAAGAATTACAACCTGGAAATCATAACCATGGAGTTTCCTTCGCTGGTTGCGGCACTAGCGGCCGGTAAAGTAGACCTGGTGACTGACGGTATCGGCATCACGGAAGAGCGGGGCAAGCAAATCGACTTTTCCGATCCGGTTGCTGAATTCCGAACCGGGGTAGTGGTTGCCGCCAAAAATCTGGTTGGATTTAACGCCGGGGACATAAAAGTTGTGAAGAAATCATTCTTCACAAAGATAAAAGACAGCTTCTACAGCAATATCATACTGGAAAAACGATACCTGCTGATTCTCAGCGGTCTCAAGCTCACCATACTGATATCCATTTTCGCTGCCCTGGTGGGAACCATGCTCGGCGGACTCATCTGCTGGATGAGAATGTCGAAACGCAAGTTCCTCACCGTGATCGCAGGGTTATATATCAACCTCCTGCGGGGAACACCGGTGCTGGTGCTGCTGATGATCATTTACTATATCGTATTTGCATCGGTGAATATCAATCCGGCGATCGTGGCGGTAATTGCATTCGGACTAAACTTCGGCGCGTATGTTTCGGAGATGTTCCGCACCTCCATCGAAAGCATCGATAAAGGTCAGAAGGAAGCCGGTATTGCCGGCGGATTCACCAAAATCCAGACATTCATACACATCATCACCCCACAGGCCCTGCGCTATCTGCTGCCCGTTTATAAAGGCGAATTCATTTCGCTGGTGAAGATGACCTCCATTGTGGGGTATATTGCCGTTCAGGACCTCACCAAGGCCAGTGACATCATCCGCAGCCGCACCTTCGATGCCTTTTTCCCGCTGCTGATGGCCGCCGTGCTTTATCTGGTGCTCGCCTGGCTGCTCACGTGGGCGCTGGGGTATATTGAGATCTCGGTAGATCCGAAAAGAAAACAAACGAAAAAAGTATTGGAGGCAACCCGATGATACAGGTAAGAAATCTATCGAAACACTTTGGGGACCTGGTGGTTCTTAAAGATATCAATGCAGATATCCATAAAGGGGAAATTATCAGCGTGATCGGTCCGTCGGGCACCGGGAAAAGCACTTTTCTCCGCTGTTTGAACCTGCTGGAAACGCCAACCGGCGGCAGCATTACGATTGACGGAATTCCGCTGCTCGATAAAAAGACGAATGTCCCCAAACTGCGTCAGCGCATGGGGATGGTTTTCCAGGGATTCAACCTCTATGCCCATCTGTCGGTAATCGAAAACCTCACTCTCGGACCGATAAAACTGCTGGGAAAAGACCGGGGTGAAGCCACCCAAAAAGCTTTTGAGCTGCTGAAGCTGGTGGGACTGGCCGAGAAGGCGAACAGCTTTCCCGATGAACTCTCCGGCGGACAAAAACAGCGTGTGGCCATTGCCCGCTGTATGGCCATGGAGCCTGAGATCCTGCTGTTCGACGAACCCACCTCGGCCCTCGATCCCACCATGGTGAGCGAAGTGCTTGCCGTAATCCGCCGACTGGCGCGCGAAGGCATGACCATGGTTATCGTTACCCATGAGATGGAGTTTGCCCGGAATCTTTCGAGCCGCGTTTTCTACATGGATGAAGGACTGATTTATGAAGAGGGACCCCCGCAGGAGATTTTCGATAATCCCAAAAAGGATAAAACCAGGGCGTTTATCAACCGGATTCGCAGTTTTGAGTATAAAATCACCAGTCGCGACTATGACCTGTACCAGCTGCAGGCAGAGATGGAATCCTTCTGCGACAAGCACATGCTGGCCAAGAAAGTAACGGGTTATGTGCTTCATATCGCGGAAGAGATCCTGTGCCTGATGCCCGATTTTACGGATATCCGGATCGGCCTGTCGTATTCCGAAAAAGTGGGCAACGTAAACCTGGTATGCAAAAGCACCGGTGAACCCTTCAATGTGATGGAAGACGGAGTCATTGAGGATGATATCGGGATGAAACTGATTCGGGCAAGATGTCAGAGTATTGACTACGAGTATGTTGATGGGGTAAACATTTTGGTTCTCACGATGAAGGGATCCTGATAATTTGCTAATTGGATAATGTGGTAATTTGCTAATGAAGAAAGGCGGCGGTGCGTTAGAGGCGTTGGAGGGTGAAGGGGAATTCGGGGTGGGATTTGGAGTGGATTTGGGAGATGGTTTGCTTGCCAAGCTTTACATTAACAAGGTTTTTCTGATCGGGGAATAAGTCCTGAAGAAGGGAGTTGCGGATGGAGAGGGGCTTTTCGGTTGAGATCCCTTCGCTGGATTCGAGATAGATCCAGGTCACATCCGACTCAACCTCCTTGCCGATATAAATCAGCTTCAATGGAATGTTATCCTGTTTGATGGTAAGCTGCGAAAGCAGGTAATCATAAAGAAGCGAGTCGGCCTTCGGATGCTCCTTACCCGACCCCATGCGCAGTTTCTGTCCGGTGGCCTCCTGAACCGATGCTTCCAGATCATCGGTAAAAATTCGTGCAGAAATCTCCAGTTTATGTGAATCAGCCACTACATCTATCTGTGTGATAGATACATAAAACTTATGACCGGCGCCGGTGAGGGCCAGGGAACCTATCAGGATAAGACCAGTAATCAGATATCTCTTAAACATAAAATTGAACTTCATTCAAATGTATAACTTTTGTATTCTTGTATTGTTCAATATTGTTTAAAGACCGTATCATGAGAAATAATATTTTGGTTCTGACCCTCTGTCTGATTGCCGCAACCGGAATGTCGCAGAAAGCTCCTCATAAATTTGATCAGCTGAAACAGGAATTTGCCACACCTGGCGTATACCGGACTGCCTCAGGGGCACCGGGTTACCTGTACTGGCAGCAGCGTGCCGATTACGCGATCAATATCCGGCTGGATGATGAAAAACAGCAGATCTTCGGCGACGAAACCGTTACCTACTTCAATAATTCGCCTGATGTGCTCAACTATATCTGGGTGCAGCTGGATCAGAATATGATGGCTCCCGACAGCGATACGAAAAAAATCAGTACGGGCGGATTGATGGGCGGATATTACGGCCGGGGGGGAGGAAACTCCCAGCAGGGAAATACCAGAATGAGTATTCAGCAGTTAACCAGGCTGTTCCATGAATTCGACGGCGGATTTAAGTTGGAATATGTGCGCGACATCAATGGGAAGGACCTGCCTGTAACGGTCAATAAAACCATGATGAGGATAGATCTTGACCAGCCGCTTAAGCCGGGTTCGAAATATCAGTTTACCATCAAATGGTGGTATAATGTCAACGACAGGATGAAGGATGGTGGCGGCCGGTCGGGAATGGAATATTTTCCGGGGGATGACAATTACCTGTATACCATTGCGCAGTTCTATCCCCGCATGGCGGTGTACAATGAGGTGGAAGGATGGCAGCACAAGCAGTTTCTCGGAAGCGGAGAATTCACCCTGCCTTTCGGAAATTTCACGGTCAACCTTACGGTCCCGGCCGATCATATCGTTGGAGCCACCGGAGTTTTGCAGAATGCAAAAGTGGTGCTGACGCAGGAACAGCGTGATCTGTTCGAGAAAGCTAAAACAGCAGCCGACCCCGTGATAATCGTATCTGAACAGGAAGCCCGGGAAAAGGAGAAAACCAAAGTAAAAGAAACGAAAACATGGAGCTTTAAAGCGGAAAATGTGAGGGATTTCGCATTCGTATCTTCCCGGAAATTCATGTGGGATGCCTGGGGAGTGAAATTTGGCGATCGCACCGTAATGGCCATGTCATACTATCCGAAAGAGGGTAATCCCCTGTGGGAAAAATATTCCACGCGCATTGTTGCCCATACCATAAAAACTTATTCGAAATATACATTCCCGTACCCCTATCCGGCAGCTATATCCGTGCATACCAATAATATCGGGATGGAATACCCGATGATTTGCTTTAACGGCGGTCGTCCCGAGGCTGACGGAACCTACTCCGAAGGAACCAAATTCGGCATGTTTGGTGTCATTATTCACGAAGTGGGTCACAATTTCTTCCCGATGATCGTGAACTCCGATGAAAGGCAGTGGACCTGGATGGATGAAGGGTTGAACACCTTTTTAACCGGTGTGGCCGCGCGCGAGTGGGATGCAAATTTTCCCAACTGGTCGGGGAATCCCCGCGACATAGTATATTATATGAGGGGCGACAAATCCGTGATGGATCCTATCATGACCAATTCCGAATCGCTGAGGGATTTTGGGTCGAATGGCTATTCAAAACCGGCCTCTGCGCTGAATATTCTCCGCGAAACCGTGATGGGACCGGAACTTTTTGAATTTGCATTCAGACAATATGCTCAGCGCTGGATGTTTAAACATCCCACACCGGAAGATTTTTTCAGGACCATGGAAGATGCCTCGGCGGTTGATCTTGACTGGTTCTGGAGGGGATGGTTCTATGGCATCGATCATGTGGATATCGACCTGAGCGATGTAAAGCACTATTTTGCAAGAAGTTCAGATCCTTCTATCACCAAAGCGGAAGATAAAAAGGCGGAAGAAAACCAACCGGAGTACATCTATTTCACGCGGATGCGTGAAAAGGGCTTTTTATCGGCCACTGAACAGGATGTGAGAATGGAGGACTTTTACAACAAGTATGATCCTTATCAGGTAACGGAGCGTGACTCAAATAATTACAAGGCCCTGATGGAAGGACTTACCGCTGAAGAAAAGGCCCTGATCAGCAAGGGGTATCATTTTTATGAGCTGAACCTTAAGAATGTCGGCGGCATGGTAATGCCGGTCATCCTGAAGATGAAGTATACTGATGGCACTGAAAAGGTAGAACGGTTTCCGGCACAGATCTGGCAGCGAAATACGGAAGAAGTCACCAAGCTGATCATTTCGGCGAAGGAAATCCTGGAAATCGAGCTCGACCCCTTTATGGAAACTGCAGATACTGAACGTAATAACAACTACTGGCCTCCCAAAACCGAGCCCACCCGCTTCCAGATTTACAAATCGCAGGAATTCCGCGATGGCGGCAGCAATCCGATGCGCGACAGATAAATTACCCTCGGAGAGTTGTCATCCCGACGTATTCTAAGATAAAAACAAGTTTTTTCTTAGGTATTTTTAAAAAACATTGCCACAATTTCCTTCTACCTCATCAAAGGTCTTAACCGCCAAGATAAGGTATGATCAGAACCTGTCAAGGGCAAGTAAATGCCTCTTCCATCGCTCAAGGCATTATCACAGGCACCCTTGACAGAACCTGAGTCATACCTTGAAAAAGCGTTTAAGATCCTTTGATGCGAAGCCCTGTTGATTGAACTATGCTGCATATCCCATGGTTTCTACGTAGGGGGTTCCGCGCTCAACAACAGCAAAGATTCTGGCGACAAGTTTGTTGCGGATGATATTCTGTGTTGACATTTTGTTTTTTCCTTCCGCGATTCTTTTCTGGTAATACAATCTAATCTCAGTATTATGCTGGATGGCACTGCCGGTAATGTTACTCAAGAGGGATTTCATTTTTTTGTTAGCGAGATGGCTCACTTTGGTTTTACCTCTGATACTGGTCCCCGATTGGTATGGGAATGGAGCAATGCCTGCATAACAAGCAAACTTGCGCGCATTTGGGAACCTGTGAAAAGCATGAGTTACAGCAATCATATAGAGAGCAGTTTGAGTACCAACACCCTTGATGCTGACGATCAAATCAAATTGCGTTTTCAGCTTCGGATGATTCTGTACCACCTTTAAAAGTTCTTTGTCCAGCAGATCGATCTGTTGATCAAGACTCTTGATCATGGTTTCCTGGACGTTGAAGAAAAGCGGATCCTCTTTTTTTCCAATTGCCCGTTTAGCTTCACCAATAGATGCCTTATATCCGGCCCTTTGACTCACGAGTCTGTCTCGCAAGGAGAGCAATCGCTTCATCTGTTGGATCTCTTTTTCGGGCATTTGCGTTGGTATGATCAGGAGCTTACGCAAGCTGGCATACTCGGCAATCTTCCCGGCATCCACCTTGTCACTTTTGCCACGGGAAATGCCCAGGGATCGCTTCAACTCCAGTCCAGGGAGCATCACAAAAGAGTACCCTTTTTCCTGAAGATAAACAGCCAACTGATGCGAGTAATAGCCGGTATGCTCAAAAGCGAAGAGCGCCTCAGAGAGTTTTACTTTGTAATCCTTTGCCAGTGAGTGAAAGAGCTGCTTAATACCCTTAGCATCATTCTCTACCTGGAAGACCTTGCCCTCTGGTAAAACTTCTACATCGAGAGTTAATTTACTTACATCGAAGCCAATAATTTTTGAATAATCCATAACTTTGCAATTAAGCGTTAATAAAAAGCTGCTGTAACTAAAACCTTTAATAGGACTCGTCTCCTAAAATTCTAATTGGTTCACAGTAGCAAGAAAGGGAATGAGGACTAATACGTCGGAAAGGCCTAAAGCCTAGAAAGTCGGAAAGTTCACCTCATTCCTTTTCAATTTACATCTATTTTAAATACAAATGCTAATCTAAAGGAAAGTCGGGACCCCGTCACTTACCGCGTAATCTTCTGATTTCCTACACTGTACTTCCCTCGGAGAGTTGTCATCCCGACGAAAGTCGGGACCCCGTCACGCTACTCCGCGGCCTTTGAGAAGTGGAAGCAGAGAATTTCGCGGTAAGGAACGGGGTCCCGACTTTCGTCGGGATGACAACTCTCCGGGGGTAATTCAATAGTTCATCACCATTTTCGCTAATTTTATAGCGATATAGCTTTTACCATGAAAAATTTCTTTCTGATTTCGCTGTTAACAATCATTCTTTCAGGCTGCTCCAAAGAGTTCAACCTGCAAAATCCGGATGTTAAGGATTTTGTGCAGCAACTGAAAAACGGAACCTACAATTGCTATGAAATTGGCGAAAACGGTGAAATATTATGGCTCCAAATGCCTGAATTCACTGAGGACCATATTCAATCACTCCTGGATTTCGCCGGTGATACCGCACACATCACCCAATTTCCGGTTAACCCGATCTCTTCACGCCGCCCCTTCCCCGATGGAAGGGAGTATTTCATTCTCGGAGAATGCCTCCTCTGGACCATCGAAGGGATCAGAAACGGTTATGGATACGGCTCGCTCGACCCGATCCTCATGGATACCACCAAAACCATCCCGGAAAGATTTAAAGGATTAACCGGCGCTGGAATTCTTACCGTCAGGGATCTTTATTCAGATTGGTGGTCCCTTAATAAAAAAAGTAACTGGCAGAATATTAATCCTTTGAACCAATCTCCCTACCGATGGTATTAATTCACCATTCGTCCCCCCATGCCCTTGCTCGAGGCGCATATCCAGTTGGGCCGAGCCGGGGCACTAAATTATTTAATCCGGAATTTGTAAACAAAAACACCAAACGGATTTTCCAAAATGAAAAGAATCCTGATCCTGATAGTAATTTCTGTTCTGTTGACCAGCTGCAGTTCAGAAAAATCACCCCTTAGTTTCAGGGAGATTAAAACCCCAAGCAAATCGGCCAGCCCGATGATCCAGGCTTGGATTAAATTGAATGCCAAAGATTTGCAGGCTAAGGCAGATTCATTTTCCCTCCATCACAAATCTTTTCCCCTGGTAGAGATCGATACCCTGTACAAGGATTATCTGTACATCACATTCATTTACCGGGATACTTCTGCGAATACAGAAGTCGCATTTGATATTTTCGGCAATTATGACGACAGAAATCTCGGTGATAAGAAATTGAAAAAACTTGGGTCCACCGGTCTGCATTACAGGTCCTATTATATGCCGGATGATATCTGCTTTTCATACCGTTTTACCATAAATGATACGGTATTGAAATCAAGCAAAACCATTCCGGATCCTTTAAATGATTCCCGCATCCCATATGGCGACCTGAAGGATTTCAGCTGGTCGGTACTCGACCTGCGGCAAAATGAGGCTGTCTGGAATGCGAAGAAATATAACGATGTGACCAGTCAGCTGATCACCCTTGATTTTACAAGTTCCATCCTGAAAAACACCCGGAATATATATATCTATTTACCGGAAGGATATCAAAAGGATAAACCCGGCGGATATCCGGTCATTTATCTTTTTGATTCATTTATTTATCTGAATAGGGTTGAAGTGCCGAATGTACTTGATAATCTGATACGTGAAGGCAAAACCGAACCGATGATCGCCGTTTTTATCGATAATCCTTCCAGGGAATCCCGCGAAAAGGAATTACCGCTGAATTTTGATTTTAAAGATTTTATGGTCCGAGAATTAGTTCCATTCATTAAAAAAGGGTGGAATATAACTGCTGATCCAAAGCACACCCTCATCGGGGGAATGAGCTATGGAGGTCTGGCTGCAGGGTTTATCAGCTTTTACAGCGACTCGCTCTTTGGTGGGGTTTTGTCGCAAAGCGGATCTTTCTGGCGCGATACCGTGGTTGAACCGCTTTCGTCGCAATGGTCACGTACCGACTGGCTTATCACAAAATTTCAGACCGGTAAAAAGAAAAATATCCGGATATATCTCGATTGGGGACTTCAGGAGCCATTGATACTCAATTCAAACCGGAAATTTGCACGGGTTTTGGAAACGAATGGGTATGATTTCAGAATTGCGGAGTTCAATGGATGGCATGACTGGTCAAATTCGAGAAAAACATTTCCAAACGGATTATTATATTTAATGGGGAAAAATCCATAAATGAAACAATGAAAATAAAAGTTATGATTACCGGTGCAACCGGAATGGTAGGCGAAGGGGTGCTGCTGGCCTGTCTGGAACATCCTGATGTAACTCAGGTTCTGATGGTTAACCGCAAACCATATCCTATGAAACATCCCAAGCTGACGGAATGCATTATACCCGATTTCTTAAAGCTGGATGAGTTTACCGCACAGTTGACCGGTTATGATGCCTGTTTCTTTTGTGCCGGAGTAAGTTCAGCCGGGATGAAGGAAAAAGAATACACCCTTGTTACCTACGATACCACCCTGAATTTCGCCAATAAGCTGGTCGAACTGAATCCCGCGATGACCTTTATTTATGTGTCGGGCGCAATGACTGACAGCTCCGAAAAAGGCAAAATGATGTGGGCCCGGGTGAAGGGTAAAACTGAAAATGACCTGATGAAATTGCCATTTAAAGGGGTGTACAATTTTCGTCCCGGATTCATGAAACCTACCCCCGGCCAGAAAAATATCAAAGGATTTTATAAAGCCATTTATATATTATATCCAGTTTTAAAACTCTTATTCCCCAGCCAGGGCAGCACCTTGCACGAAGTGGGCAACGCCATGATCAACAGTGCTTTAAAAGGATATCCGAAACAAATTCTCGAAATTAAGGATATTAAAAAACTGGGCAATTTATAACAGGAATCATCCTATGAACGATATACTTAACCGCCTCCGCGCGGAGCTCACCGCAAATTCAGATCTCAAAACCCGGGAAACCGGCCTGAATTTTTTCAGGGAACCAGTCAGCCTATATGGAGTCAGGTCAGCTACAGTGGGCGCCATCAGCAAAGAGCACTTTAAGCAAATCCGTCACCTGTCAAAAACGGAAATATTCGGATTATGTGAACAGCTCTGGCAATCCGGAATGATGGAAGAATCGTTTGTTGCCTGCAACTGGTCAATGGCCATGCGCAAAAATTTTGAACCCTCCGATTTCGAAATTTTTGAAAGATGGATTTCCACGTACATCAACAACTGGGCGTCCTGCGATACGTTCTGCAACCACACGGTTGGTGAATTTATCATGATGTATCCTGATTATTTATCGCGGTTAAAGCTGATGACAAAATCCGGAAACCGCTGGATGAGGCGTGCCTCGGCCGTTTCGCTGATTGTACCGGCCCGGAAAGGATTGTTTCTGCCCGATATATTTGTTATCGCCAGCCTATTACTACGCGACCAGGATGACCTGGTGCAGAAAGGATACGGCTGGATACTGAAAGTGGCCAGCCAAACCCATCAGCAGCAGGTATTTGATTATGTTCTGAGCAATAAATCCGTGATGCCACGCACAGCCCTGCGATATGCAATTGAAAAAATGCCGGTGGAATTAAAAATTTTAGCTATGAAAAAATAGAATCTGATATGAAAAAACAATTAATTATTATTTTTCTTTTTTTTATTGCGACCTCAATATTTGCCCAGACGGAAAAAAGCAAACCATTCGTGCTGGGTGTGATTGAGGAAATTCAATCCGTGCAATTAGGAGAAAAAAGAATTCTGAATATTTATCTTCCAGCAGGTTATCACCAGAACGATACCACCGCATACCCGGTTATCTATCTGCTCGATGGCTCAGCAGATGAAGACTTTATCCATGTTGCCGGACTGGTGCAGTTTTACAGTTTTCCCTGGATCAAACGATTACCGGGAGCCATACTGGTTGGAATTGCCAACGTTGACCGGAAAAGGGATTTTACCTTTCCAACCACCATCGAAGAGGATAAAACCAGATTCCCCACCACGGGCCATTCAGATAAATTCATCGCATTTATTGAATTGGAATTAATTCCTTTTATCGAAAATAAATATAAAACAAATCAATCAAAAACGATTATCGGACAATCGCTGGGCGGACTTCTGGCTACCGAAATATTATTAAATAAACCGCAATTATTTAATAAATATATCATCATCAGTCCGAGTTTATGGTGGGATAACGGTTCCCTGTTAAATAAGCCTTCCTCCATTTTCCGGGATGATTTTTCACAACAGGCGGATATATACATAGGAGTTGGTAAAGAAGGAGTTACGCCAACCAAAATCCCCAGAATCATGGAAGAGGATGCGAAGCTGTTATCTGAAAAATTAAAGAAAATAAAAAGCAAAAATGTGCAGGTCTTTTTCGATTATTTACCGGCGGAAGATCATGCAACGATAGGCCATCAGGCCATTTTTAATGCTATCCAATTATTATACCCTTCAAATCAAAAACACTGATATAATGGTCATCGGAATTGATATCGGCAGTACAACTACCAAAATTGTAGCCATTTACCCCGACAGGTCATTCAAAACCCTGATCACCAAAGCATTTGACCCCGTAACTTCCGCCACAGGAGCATTGGGCAAGATGCTGATGCAGAACAATCTGGAAATCGGATCGGTAAAAAATATTGTCCTCACCGGCGTGGGGGCGGCAGGAATCGAAGGCAACCTGTTCGGCATTCCCACCTCGAAGATTGAAGAAATCAAAGCACTGGGTTTGGGCGGAATGTATTTATCCGGCAAAACCGATGTGGTTATCGCCAACCTGGGAACCGGAACCGCTCTCGTTGAGGCCCATGCAGGCCGGATTCTCCATATCGGCGGCACGGGAGTTGGCGGAGGAACCATCCTCGGTTTGGCCAAAGTAATGCTGAAAATTACCGATCTGGATATTCTCCTGGGTATGGCCATGCAAGGCCGCATTGGCCAGGTGGATCTGCTCATCGGTGACATTGCAGGTTCCGATATCGGCTTTTTAAAGAAGGAGATGACTGCCTCCAATTTCGGCAAGCTGATGGATAGTGCTACCGACGATGACATTGCCCTCGGGATCTTTACCATGGTGTACCAGGTGATCGGCACGGTGGCGGCACTCGCGGCCAGAAGCCGCAACATCAATGCAATAGTTGTTACCGGGACCGCCAGCAATGCGAATCTTGGTAAAAGAATCCTCGACGCGATCGCGGATATGTATGAAACCTCTTTCATCTATCCCGATCATGCCCCCTTTGCAACCGCCATCGGTGCTGCATTGTCGAAAAAAACCAAATATTAAAGATCCGGATTCCATGAAAAAACCCTTACTCTCCATCCTGTTCACCGCAATCGCCTTAGGCTTCGGTTATCTTGCCTCCACTCAGGTCAACGGTTTTCTGGGCATCAGTTTTAAAGATAAATCCACACCTGAAACGGCAGCAGCCGCAATCAATCCGTCCGATACGCTGCCTATTCAGGCGCTGTCTCTGCGGCTGGCGGATTTCGGAGGTGTGGGGATCCTTCCGGATACGGCAAACTGGGGGAATAATTACGAGCATAACGTACATCGTTTCGAGGACCTGATCACGGAGAATGCACCGTTCCTGGATCCGAAAGCGTACCAGCGAATTGAAATAGAGCTCGATACATTCGTTAACCGAATGCAGGATTTCAATATTAACGGAATTGTATTTCCGGGATTCCTGGAATTGGTCAGCTTTGAAGACTGGGATCAGGGTGCCCTGATTTATCCGGCGAACGATCCGTACCGGCTCCGGCATGTTGCGCTGCAAAAGGGTTTCGGCAAATGGATGCAGAAGATCGGTGAAAAAGGCATGGACGTTTATCTGTATACCGATATGGTAGCGCTGACTCCTCCGCTCGGGAACTATCTGAAGAAAAAATATGGCAAAATAGATCCCGAATCCGACGGATTCTGGGAGGCATACAAAATGGCTTGTGAGGAGGTTTTCACCCGGTTACCCTACGTGAGCGGAATCATGCTGCGGATTGGCGAGGCCGGCGCCATCTATAACAAGCCGGGTTGGGATTATTACAGTGAGCTGCTGGTGCGCACAGATAAAGCCGTTGAAAAGATGTTGTCGTCCTTTCTGGAAGTCGCAGAAAAACACAACAAGAAAATCATTTTCCGTACCTGGTCGGTGGGCGTTGGCGAGATTGGCGACATGCACACCAATCCGGAAACCTATCAGCGGGTTCTTGGCAATATCCAATCGCCGAACCTGGTTGTTTCAACGAAATATTCACGGGGCGATTTTTACTCCTGGCTGCCGTTCAATGAAACCCTTAAGCAGGGAAAACAGAAGCGTATAGCGGAATTCCAGCTAAGGCGCGAATTTGAGGGACTCAACGCCTTCCCTAATTTCATGGGTCCGCTATATCAGCAGGCGCTGCTTGAATTCGCCGGTAAAAACGAAAACTTCGATGGAGTATGGCTCTGGACCCAGGAGGGCGGCCCGCTGCGCGCCGGACCGATGTCGGTGTATCCGTTCCATGGGTTTAATACGGTTACCGACCTCAATGTCTACGCAGTTGGAAGGCTCATGAACAACCCGGCGGCAGATCTCGGGAAAATCACTTCCGATTGGGTGGGGCTTTACTTTGGCAACGACAGCCTGATGAAAGAAACTCTCACCCGGGTGATGCTGAATTCACACAGCACTACCCGCAAGGGATTATATATCTGTGAGTTTGCAAAATATGACGTACGGGCACTCGGACTCGAGCCGCCGCCGATGCTCTGGATTTTCGAGTGGGATATCGTGGGCGGATCGCCTTCGGTGTTCAGCAATATCTATTATATTTCAAAAAACCATATCGACGCAGCGATTGCCGAAGGTTATGAGGCTGCCGCTGAAGCCGCACAAATGCTGGCGGATATTCAGTCCGTGAAGGGGCTCGTCACCCGGAACCCGCAGAAATTCTCCGATCTGGAAGCTTCGGTTGCCTATGAGCATAACCTGTTTACCACGCTGGCACATTTCAGAAAATATATGCTCAGCTATTACCAATGGCTGGCCACCGGCGGCAGGTCAACCAAAGAGATTTGGCAGCACTCCCTTCAGGAATATGCTGATGCTGAGAAACTTCACACCAAGACCTATTCCGGCAATCTGGATTTTCCGGCATACAATTTTCGGGAAGCCAATGTGGCTACGAAAATTGCCCAGCGTACCGGTCTCACGGTTTGGTTTGCCAGATCCCTGGCCCTTATCCTTTTCATCGCCTTCCTGTTGGGCACTCCCCTGCTCCAGCAGCATTTGCCTCCCTTCAAGGGTAAGCGGGCAGTGGCGATGCTCTGGTACGGCAGTTTCAAACCGTCGGGAAGCGGTGGAACCAGCTGCGAACGCGCCGATACCGGTCCGCTGGGACTCTCTTCATTCGCTTATATTATCCTTGCCCTATCGGTATTTACCTCGTTTGCCGCGCCGGTTTTTGTGATTTCGCTGGTTATTCTGAGCATCCTGTATATCGGATTGAATATGGCCCTGGCTGCCGGTCCCGGCAATTGCGACCAGGTGGCAAAAATCGCCTCATTCCTCTCGCCTGCCCTGCTGTTTTTGGGTATGCTGATGGCATTTACAGCGTGGCGGGGACCCACCGCGTTCTGGCATTTTTTCTGGACCTCCGCATCCTTTCGCGTTATTTTCCTGATGGTTTTCGTGCTTTTTGTACTGCGTGCCTGGTATACCTGGGCAGTGACGCTGACCACAACCCTCGGGCATTCCGTCATCAAATCCACCGCAATCATCCTGCTGGTGCAGGGTCTCCTGTTTTTCACCGGCGGCGGGGTGGCATCATATTTTGGCTTTGAAAAAGTACTTACCGTACTCAACGATGAACTGATGATGCTGCCCGGCGGATTGTCGAGGATTTTGGGGATCACCACACATCTGGAGATTCCGCAGAATATCCCGGCGGTGGTCATGTATTTAGGTCTGGTGCTGAGTGTTGCGGGTGGAGGGATGAGGTGGCACTCAAAGGCCCCTCGTTAGAGTCGGGCGGTCCCGTCCCGACTTTCGTCGGGATGACACTTCTCCGAGGGTGCCGAAGTGGTCGATGACACTTCTCCGAGGCGAATTTAGTGCGGCACTCATCACCCTCGGAGAAGTGTCATCCGCCACCAACCTGCCCTCGGAGCGTTGTCATCCCCGCGAAGGCGGGGACGGGACCGCGTTCCTCAACCGAGAGGCCCTTGAGTGCTCGCCACTTTAACGCAGGTCTTTTGATAGCAACAAAGGCCCCCTGAACTCCTCATTTTCCCACACCGCAGTGGTGCCGGCAGGAATGGTTAAAATAACGGAGGCGCCTTCAACATTAAGGATGATGCTGCCGTATGGCGTAGGTACAGTGGCATTTACCCAATTTAGTGATCCGGCATCCGGATGTACCGAGAAACGTTTCCAGCCATCTTCGAGCGGCTTTAATCCCAGAATCTCAGCAGGCAAAAAGGCAGCCGGACCGGCACTCCAGGCATGGCACAGGCTTTTTGCATAGGGCCGTCCGTAAAAGGAATATTGATCCTTGCCCTGCTGATTGGAATCATAACCCTCCCAAAAAGTAGTAGCACCCTGCTGAACCATCCCACCCCAATACTCCCGCGTGCGCTCCAGCATATAATCAATGTCCCCCAAACGCGCCAGTGCCATATTCTCAAATCCGGCCATATAGGGAGTTCCAACTGCACTTACATCATTATCCGACAACAAATTACCTATCCCTTTCTGCTGGTCTTTTGTCGCCAGCCCCGAAATCACCGCTAAAAAATTAGCGTGCCGGGTTATCTTTTCCGGAAATTCAGGATTTGCCAGCCACAAATGTCTATCCTGGCTCCAGGCAGTTTCGGTTAATTTACCTTTTAGTTTTTCAGATATCTCCCGCCAGTATTCAGCCGTTTCAGTATCCCCCATCCGTTCGGCCAGATTTGCCCCGGATTGCTGGGCCCACCACCATAAAACCTGGAGGGCGGTCCATTTTTCCTGATTCACCCAATCGATAAATAACCAGGTATTCTTCGGACTGATAAACCCCGAAGCATCGCAGCGGGATATCAGATGACCAAAAGTCTCCTTAATCCGGGACCACTCACGCTTTAAATGGTCACGATCCCCGAAATAAAGCTGATAGTGATCCTGCGAAATGATCCACCAGAGCGAATAATCAATGATGCCATTGATATCCGTTTTTTCAATACCCGCACGGCCTAACACCGTGAGTGACCGCCGCACAATTTCGGCATCACCGAATGAATAGGCATTGGCCATCATACTCATAGCGAGATCACCCGCCCAGGGCAGGCGGTCGCGCTTCACACCATCCATTAAAAAATCGTGCATGCATAAACGTAAGGTATAGGCGCTGTTCATCCAGATGCGCGTAAGCAGACTGTCGGAGCAGGCAAAAGCCCCTCGATACTGAACCGGATAAAAGATTGCATCACATTGAATATCATCAATATTACCAACATCTGATAACAGGTAGCGGAATGCCAGAGGAGACCTGGATTTCCACACACCTTTCCCGGCCGGAACCATTTCCAGCGACTGTTCCAGTTCAGCATTACCGGTATCCAGCGCTTCATACGTGGATTCACCTACCGAGATAGTTGGTTTTGCAGGATTTCGAATGGTGATATATCCAAATAATTCCCTTCCGAAATCATACAACTCCCCTGATTTCCCTTCCGCCTTAAGAGTGACTTCGGCACTCTCCGCGCGGTGCGGAGGGGTTCCGGAACTCGTTTGGGCAAAATGAAAGGCAGGCTTCCAGTTTTCGGTTCCGGCCATCCATTCCCAATTCGTATTCTCAGATGAAAAGGCACCTTTTTCAATCAACAGGGCAGGAGGTTCGGCAGGGGTAGAAATATCGAAGCGCAATTCACTGATTAATTTATTTTTTGGAATTAAAATCGTTCGAATGGAATCATTTGAATTAAATTTAAATACTAATTGCCCGTTTAAATAAACATTTCCACTTCCAGCGGCCCGGAATTTTATTTTATCCGCAACTATTTTATTTTCCGATTTAAACCGGAATGATGCCTCATTATATGGGGTATGGAAAGTCCCCGGATAGCCCACCTTGAGTTGTGCCTCAACTGTTTTTTCGCGGAGCAGCTGCAACCGCCGGCATTCCAGCTCGGCCGGTCCGTAAAGCCATCCGGCGCCCCCGGATTTAACGTCAGGCGCAGGCGATTGTTTCACACTGTTGTACATCGGATCCCTGATGGCAAAAGCTGATTTTTTGTGCGCGGGAGTTTGGGCATAAACTGAAGAGGATAATATCAGGCCGGCAATGACTATTTTTCTCAACATATTATTAATGTAAATAATTTCAGCAAATTATATAAAACATTGGCCCCCGACAAATGCAGCCCGGCCCGTTTTATTGTTATTTTTGAAAATGGTTCAAATATTTAGCCGTAACCTATCGCTTAAAGACAACTGATTAAAAAATGACAACAAATTGTACTACCCGCTATGCTGTTCATCCTGAGGATTTTAAATCATATGGAACACAGCGGATCAGAGATGAATTTTTAGTGGAGAATGTTTTGGAGGACGATAAAATCAACCTTGTATATTCTCATTATGACCGGTTTATCGTTGGTGGTGCCGTACCGGTGACCGGTCCCATGATGCTGGAGCCGGTTGACCAGCTGAAATCGACCTTTTTCCTGGAGCGGCGCGAAATGGGTATCATCAATGTTGGTGGAGCCGGCAGGGTGATTGCCGATGAAATGACTTATGATATTCAGTACAAAGAGGCGCTGTATCTTGGAAAAGGTACGCGCAAGGTGATTTTTGAATCCACCAATCCCGCGGAGCCGGCACGATTCTATATTAATTCGGCGCCTGCTCATCACGAATATCCATCCCGCCTGGTGACCATGAAAGATGCCAATGTGCTGCAATTGGGCAACATGAAAACTTCCAATGAAAGGAAGATCAATCAATTACTGATCAATGATGTAGTGAAAACCTGTCAGCTGCAGATGGGACTCACCGAGCTTAAAACCGGGAGCGTTTGGAATACCATGCCCGCCCATACCCACGAGCGACGCATGGAAACCTATTTCTATTTTGAACTCCCCGCCTGGCAAACGGTTTGCCATTTCATGGGTCAGCCCCATGAAACCCGTCACCTGTTCATGAAAAACGAGCAGGCGGTGCTGTCTCCGTCGTGGAGTATCCACAGCGCTGCCGGAACCACCAATTACTGTTTCATCTGGGGAATGGCCGGGGAAAATCTCGACTATACCGATATGGATCAGGCTGCTGCCTATGAGCTCCGGTAATATCAATATTTAAAAGACCCATCAACATGAGCGCTGAATTATTCGATTTAACCGGTAAAGTTGCCCTCATCACCGGTGGAACCCATGGGATCGGACTGGCAATCGGAAAAGTTCTGGGACAGGCCGGGGCCCGAATCTGCGTGAATGATCTGTCGGGAGAAAAACTTGCAGACTGTAAAAATTACTATCAATCCATTGGAATTGAAGTATATACTCTGATATTCGACGTAACCAACGAAAAGGCGGTGGATCAGGGGATCAGCCAGATAGAAAAAGAGGTGGGTCCGGTGGATATCCTGGTTAATAATGCCGGAATCATCAAGCGGATTCCGATCCTGAAAATGGAGATCGCTGACTTTAAGGAGGTCATTGAGGTTGATCTGGTTGCGCCGCTTATCCTGGCCAAACGGGTTGCACCCGGGATGATCTCCCGCCGAAGCGGCAAAATCATCAATATGTGCTCGATGATGAGCGTTTACGGACGGAATACCGTATCGGCATACGCATCGGCAAAAGGAGGACTGAAGCTCCTCACGGCCAATATGTGCTGCGAATGGGCTAAATATAACGTACAGATCAACGGAATCGGCCCCGGCTATATCGCAACCGAACAAACAGCAGCCATTCGCGAAGGAGGTCATCCCTTCAACGACCTGGTGATGACCCGCACACCGGCAGGCCGCTGGGGCGAACCGGAAGATGTGGCAAATGCCGCGCTCTTCCTGGCTTCCGGGGCAAGCGATTTTGTAAATGGCCATATCCTGTACGTTGATGGCGGAATTCTGGCCAACTTCGGATATGTAAAAGGTGAAAATGATGTTTAGGCTGATTATCCTACTCGGCTGGTCGGCGGGTATCCTTTTCGGGAGCGGACCGGAATCTTCCTTCACCCTGAAAAACAATCTGTCAGTCAGGCGGTTGGAAGAACCGGTGGTAATCAATCGTGAAGATTTTGAAAAGCGGTTTACAAATGGAAACCCGGGTGAAGTTCCTGTGCTGAAATTGAACGGCCGCCCGATTCCCCTGCAGCTGGATGATATAAACGGCGATGGGAAATGGGATGAGCTGGCCTTCACGATAACGGTTGAGGCCCGCTCCGGTGTCAGGATACTAACCAGTTGGATGCCAAAGGACCAGGCGCCGGTATTTGCTAAAAGAACCCAGACTTACCTGGCAGAAGAAAATAAGGATGGCACCTTTACTGAAGTTAATCAGGCAGTTGCACCGGTTGGACTGGCCGGATTCCCAACCCTTTATCAATCTGAAGGGGTGGGCTGGGAAAATGATAGGATGGCCTTCCGAATCTATTTCGATTGCCGGAATACAAAGGACCTGTTCGGGAAGCTCATCCCCGATCTGATCCTCCAAAAAGCCGGTTCACCCGGGACTGCCAGCTACCATAACCTCGCCCCTTGGGGAATGGACATCCTGCACTGCGGAAGTTCACTCGGAGCAGGTAGTCTGGCCCTGATTGAGAAAGATTCGCTGTACCGCCTGGGGTCAACGCCGGTGTATAAATATGCAGAGATAACTGAGGGACCGGTTCGAACGATATTCGAGCTGCAGTATCAGAACTGGGAGGTCAACGGCAAACAATATGAAGCGGTTGAAAAAATCACCCTTTGGATCGGAAAATACTGGTTTCAATCGGAAGTTACCATCCGGGAATTCTCCGGTGAAAAACAGTTGGCCACCGGTATTGTGACCACCAAACTCGATAATGAACCTATTCAATTTCAACCCGATAAAAACTTTACAGCCATTCTTACGCACGGCAAACAATCCCTGAATAATGATATCCTGGCGATGGCGGTGATGGCACGCTCTGCATCGGTAACCAAAACCGGCAGAACCGGCAATCTGAATTTCTATCAGATGGGATATCAAACGGTTCCGGTTAAAAGCTTCAGTCAGGTGATATCGGAAACCTGCTATCTGGCACAGAAAATTAAAAGAGATATCCCCTCGGTCCACTACTTTTTCGCCATGTGGGGACTGGAAAATCCAGAATGGAATGATGCTAAGAAAGTTAAAGACCATATCCGGACCGAGGCAAACAAATTAAGCAGTCCGCTAACGATAAAATATTAATCTCTTTTACCTGCTGATATGAAAAAATGGATCACGCTGCTGTTGATGATTAGTCTGGTTGCACCGGGCTTTTCATCCGGGAAAAATGAAAAAATATTCAGGGAAAGTGCCATTAAAAAGACCATGAACACCGCAGCCCTGTGGCAGCTCGCCCACCCGAACCATGAGCCCGACGATTGGACGAATGGTGCGCTGTTTGCGGGCGTGATGGCTGCGTGGGAAACCACCGGATCGAAGGAACTCTATCAGGCCATGCTGAAAATGGGTGAATCCAATGGCTGGAAGCCTGGCAAGCGGCTGCATCATGCTGACGACTATGCTATTTGCCAAACGTATATCGACCTGTACCGTTTGGAAAAGGATCCAAAAATGATCGGGCCCACCATCGATTCCGTCAATAAGATGATAGCCACTCCCTATAAAACAGGCGGCATCCGGAAAATCTGCTGGTGGTGGTGCGATGCGCTCTTCATGGCACCCCCGGCACTGGTGAAGCTGGGGATGACTCTGGACAAGAAGGAGTATCTGGAATTCAACGATCGGTTGTTCCGGGAAACCGTTGATCTTCTGTGGAATAAGGAAGAGAGCCTGTTTGCCCGTGATCTGGGATATGTATGGGGTTATCCGGCAAAGGACCTGAAAGAAGCCAACGGACACAAGGTATTCTGGAGTCGCGGAAACGGCTGGGTGATGGGCGGTCTGGCCCGGGTATTAAAAGAATTGCCGCTGGATTATCCCAACCGCGGTTTCTATCTGGATATTTATAAAAAGATGGCCAAAAGGATCGCATCCCTGCAGCAGGCCGATGGATTATGGCGGGCCAGCCTGCTCGATCCAGCATCCTATCCCGGTGGAGAAGCCAGTGGATCAGGATTTTACTGTTATGCACTGGCCTGGGGGATCAACAATGGAATTTTGGACCGGAATGAATATCTTCCGGTGGTAAAAAAGGCCTGGACGGGTTTAAACTCGCTGATCACCGATGAAGGATATGTTGGCTGGGTGCAACCGGTTGGGGCCGATCCGCAGAAAAACTTTTCGCCGGTAAGCTGGGAAGTATATGGCACAGGGGCATTTCTGCTGGCGGGGAGTGAAGTCATCAAGTTATAGGAAGCTGGAAAATCCTCAGAACTGATTAAATTACAAATGATTAAGATTATAAAATGAAAATAAAAGGTTTAATTATCGCATCATTGGTTCTGACTGCCGGGGTTTTGACCGGATTCCAGAAAAACGAACCGGTAAGATTTTACAAAGGCAATCTTCATACACACTCCTACTGGAGCGATGGGAATACCTATCCCGAAGAGGTGGCGAGATGGTACCGCGGGCATGGATATCAGTTTCTGGCGGTTACCGATCACAATATCCTTCAGGAAGGGCGGAAAACCAAAGTGGTGGGCAAGGACACCGTTGTTTTAAGGGAGCTCGCAGGCTACCGGAATGAGTTTGAAAAAAAGGGTGAATTTTTACTGCTCTCGTCGGAGGAAATATCCGATCAATCAGAAAAGAAACCGGTCCACCTTAACGGCATAAACCTCTCACAGGTTGTAAAACCTACTGGCGGAGGCACTGTTACAGAATGTGTTGCGGCAAATGTGGGAGCCATCCGGAAGGCATTGAAAAACACTTCAAATCCGGAGTGGATCACCATCAATCATCCCAATTTTGGGTGGGGACTTACCACCGAAGCGCTTGCCCGCAGCAGTGCTCGGTTTTTCGAAGTATTCAACGGGCACCCATCCGTAAGAAATTACGGGGATTCCGCACATATCTCAACCGAAGTCATGTGGGATCAGGCCAACAAATGGAGGATCGAAAACGGCAAAGATCTTCTGCTGGGGATTGCCACCGACGATGCGCATCAATATGATGTATACGAAATTGGCAAAGCAAATCCCGGCAGGGGCTGGTGCATGGTGAGGGCAGATGAGCTGACACCCGCTGCATTATACCACTCCATGTTTGATGCTGATTTTTATGCAAGCACAGGGGTTGAGCTGATTGATTTTACAGTCGGCAAAAAGGGGATGAAAATTCAGATAAAGGGCGAAAAGGGCATTACCTACGCCACAGAATTTATTGGATGTTTAAAAGGCCGGGCACAGACTGAGATACTTAAAACCGTTACGGGCACGAAAGCTTCCTATCGCTCAACCGGCAAAGAGCTGTTCATCAGGGCCCGCATTGTATCCTCCAAAATCAAGGCAAATCCTTTTGCCAAGGGTGATATGGAGATGGCTTGGGTGCAGCCGGTCGGGTTTTGAGGGGGGACACTCATGGGCCGCAGTGCAGCGTCAACACAGCACCCAAGGGCCCCTCGTTAGAGTGAGGCGGTCCCCGCCTTCGCGGGGATGACACTTCTCTGAGGGTGCCGAAGTGGTGGATGACAATGCTTCGAGGGAGATACAGTACTGAAATTAAAGCCCGTAGGGCTGAAATGATTATAGCCTGGTGGATTAAAAATTGAAAATTTAACCCCATAGGGGTGAAATAAATTCCAGGGATCATCCAGTACAATTAATATATCACCCCTATGGGGTTAGGTTTGTTGGTTAATGCCGTTTCTATAATCATGACACCCCTACGGGGTTCGGTATTGTGACATTTATCACTGAGGCGCCTACGCTAGCATTGTCATCCCCGCGCAGGCGGGGACTCGGAGCATTGTCATCCCCGCGGGGCCTGCCCCCCGCGAAGGCGGGGGGGGCGGGGACCGCTCCCCTCTCACGAGGGGCCCTTGGGTGCTGTCCTGACGCTGTCCTGACGCTGCGCTGCGTCGCTTGAGTGCTCCCCTCATAAATTTTTCTTTTCTTTGGGAAAAAATTCAGCCACTCATGGAAATCAAAGGTAAAATAGTATCAATCCTTCCGCTGGTGACCGGTACTTCTGCAAAAGGCGCCTGGAAAAAACAGGATTATATTCTGCAAACCACCGAGCAATATCCCAAAAAAATCTGTTTTGTAGTCTGGGGAGAAAAGATCGACGAATATGCGCTGCAGGAAAATGACCAGGTGGAAGTATCCATCGATATCGAAAGCCGGGAATTTAACGGCAGATGGTATACCGATGTTAAAGCCTGGAAAGTTGCTAAGGAAGGCGGCCGCACCGCCCCCGCCCCAGCCCGCCAGCCCGATTATGATGTACCGATGCCTTCAGAACCTCCTGTTTCCGGGGATCTGGCCGATGATTTGCCCTTCTGAAAAATCAATCCTGTATAACCACCATCCTTTTTGCGGTGGAGAATTTTCCGGTTTTTAGCTTGTAAAAGTAGATCCCGGATGGAACCCGCGAGCCTTTACCACTGGTACCATCCCAGCTGATTTCATGCTCGCCCTGAAGCTGATAGCCCGACACCAGTGTTCTGATCTTTATCCCGGACCGGTCGTAAACAGCCAGTTCAACCTCGCCATTATCAGCGGTATAGTACTTTATGGTGGCTAGCGTATGGAAAGGACTCGGGTAGGAATCATACAAGGCCGTCTGATGGCCCCAACCATTTACCCCGCCCTCAAAATCATCATAAATACCGAGAATATTATTTAATTGAAAGGGGAACAACGTTGTATAGCCCTCAGCAGAGTTAATTTCAGCTGTAAGATCTGCAAAATATTCCTTTGGCGCCTGGTCGGATAAGGCAACCTCAAAAATGAACGCATGAAGCTCCCCGATATCCATCTGACTGTATTCATCCTGATCTTTAATTACCTGAAGATAAGGATCGGAAGTATTGATACTGACCACCGGATCATGGATACCCTGGTGACCGCTGTTGGTCAGCTGAAGTTCGATTTTTACCCTTTCGCCATTATCCAGTGTTCCGTTTTGGTTCCCGGCAGTATCATCTATCCGGATACGGCTGATTTCCAGCTTTGGCGCATGAACGCTGAAGTGAATCCTTTCGACCCACCCGAATCCGCCGGCATCACCCAGGGTAACAGTAAACTCCAGGTCTGTACCATCCTGACAGCGGGGATCGATACGGAATAAGACCGTATCGGCAGATCTTTTAGATGAGTTAGGTGCAATGTCGCCAAAATAAAGACTGTCAGTCAGGAACCGGACATAAGGATTTTCTGCCGATACTTTAGCGTAAGCACCTGCAACTATTGACATTTGCGTGTTTGCTATTGCAAAGGTTAATCCGGGAAGTTCCCCCAGGTTGATGAACCCATCGCCGTTGCCGGAAGTATTACCCGATTTTCCATCCAGGAGTTCTGCCAGATCCACCTTAAGATTGGCTGCCCGCTCCATTTTGATATTCCAATGCGTCAGGCTGTCGGCAGAAATGTCAATCTCCCTCACAATGGTCAGATACCCGGGTGCGGAGATCTGAAAAGAATATTTTGCCGGTTCCAGATAACGGTAATACCGGCCAAAAAGGCTATCGGACAATCTTGGCGGCACCTTGCCCTGGTTGTCAATCGCCGGAATATCGATGGTGGCAACAACCGGCAAACCGCTGTAGGCATCTGTGATCAAACCGGTTACACCTGCTTTTCCCGCCTGCCTCAGCATGGTTTTCATACCGTTCAGATTGGTTTCCACCATTTCTGGAATCACACTGTAATCGGGAGCCTGGCTGACCCCCATTTCCACTGTGAAAGCCAGCGTATTGTGCTTTACATACATATAGTCGCAATACTCTCCGGCTGTGAAATACCATCTGCCGCCCTGCCTCAGCTCATAATGTCCGCCGGGTACAGTGATCGCTTCGCTGATCAGGCTTCCCAGGTATATCATTGCAGATGAATCTGGTGCCGCATTGTCGGTATGTGTCCAGGAATACAGCACATACTGGCCGGAGGTATGATAGGAGATGCTCATTATTGGCGGATATTTGGCAGCCAGATCACGGATGGCGCGGGTTTCCGGCTCCGAAAAAGCCGCGGGGCCATGACCGTTGCCGGGAGTAAATCCTACGGAATAATTCCGGTTCAGGTCAACCCAATTGCTGTTGGTTCTAACGAGAGCTTCACGGCCATCAGGGTTTGT
The DNA here is from genome assembly GCA_942493265.1 of uncultured Bacteroidota bacterium. GTDB lineage: Bacteria > Bacteroidota > Bacteroidia > Bacteroidales > UBA12481 > UBA12481. The sequence continues at coordinate 1,556,770 of OW818688.1, read as the reverse complement.
CATCGGCACATACCATATTTCCATTGAATTCACCCAGTTCGTCACTTCAGGATCAATACCGTACTGATCGATCAGCCAATTGATCTGAAACAGGGTCGCCTCAACGCTATGCACCTCATTACCATGATGATTGCCGACAAACAACAGCGGTGGCTCATCCTCATCGATATTCGGGTTATCCGAGATTTTCAGACTGCATATGGCCCTTCCCTGAACGGAATGGCCAATCGTATCGAGCCGGGTGATTCCGGGATGGTTCCGTGCAATTTCATTCAGTTCATCCATCGTTCCCTGATAACCGTGAAAAGGCGGTATGGATTTCAAATCCATCTGACCCTGATACAGTTCTTTGAAACTATTTCCTATGAATTCGGTCACCGCGCCTTCGATGCCAAGATTCCGGATCTGTTCAGGAAACGCCGCTACCTCGATATAGGAGCCGGGTTTGACATTATATACGGTAACACCTTTGCTTTCAATCGTCTAGATCCGACTAAAATCTTCCACCCAAATCCGGTACAATTTCCGTGCGGATTCCTGTGCATCCAATACGTTGCCCTGCAACATTGCCAGCACCAGTAAAAGCGATAAAACAGTCCTTTTCATATGTTCAACTTTAACAACGAATATACAAAACCTTGCTCCCATAACAGAGAAAATATATTTGCGGCAGGGGTTAAAGGCCTCAAAAACCGCACTGTGACGCCATTTCAAGGTAAATCTCCAATTTTTCTGCCTTAGGTTGCTCGGCTCTCGTCACTGGAAATGAGTCATTCGTCACCATATCCTGAAAAAATAATTAAAAAACCTCTGTTTCCTGCTAAACACACATATTTAGCCGATAAATAATGACGTTCTTACGCGCTGAAACCGAACCTTTTGAGGTGATTTTTTTGTAATCCAGAGTATATCCACAGCCAGAGCCGGCAACAAGTATCCTGATTTGACCTTACCGGGCGTACCCGGTGAAAAAGCAACAGGATATGATGTCTGTTAAAGTACTGTATATTAAGATCTTAAATATTTTGTGTCATGTATACCCATTCGGATACTGTTCAAATTCGGAATATGAATGTTCATGTTTTCAAGACAACCGTCGTCAGAAAACGTCTGTTCATCCCCATCTTTTTGCTGTTGGTTTCGTTTTTCGGGCAGCCGGAATTACGGGCACAAATCAGTACAACAGGTTGTTTATCATACAACTTCGGGGTAGATGCGGGTCTTTTTTCCAATATTATTGAATTTGGAAGCGCCACACCGGCGGCAGGATCGAAGGACTGGTTTTTTTCGGCAGGCTCCGCACTTGGGATCATTGACGAATCAGATCCGACCACTCTGATGGCTCTATTGCAGGCACCGGGAAATCCGACTTACGAAAGGCGCATGAATACCGGCATCAGCAGTCTGGTGAACAACCAGATCATGATTGACGGTGTTTGGGCCAAGGATCATTTTGGCGGTACCGGTGGAATTGACGGAACTTCATACAATACAGCCAGTAAGAACGGTGAAGATCCCGCGATCTGGGATCCGGGTGAGCAGAATGTTTTAGGCAAAAATGACCTGATCGATGTTGGGGGGCACATGTTCCGCGACGGTCCCGCACTCACCGACCATCTGTGGTTTGTTGGTCTCATCAACCGTGCCGAGCCGGGCGGGGATGCATACATGGATTTTGAATTTTTTGTTGAACGGCTGGCCTATACTCCCGGCGCCGGGTTTACCTCCGGCGGACCGCAGCTGGGCCATACGGCATTTACTTTTGATCCGGTAGCGGATGTTGGCGGATTCCATAAAATCACCACAGTCGGGGATTTTATTTTCAACATGTCATTAACTGGTGGAGGATCCACCCCGGAGGTTGAAGTACGCCTCTGGGTAAGTTATGCTGATTATATTGCCGACCGTCATCCTGAAGGATTTACCTGGGGCAGCGCATTTGATGGAGCTTTCTCCGGCGCTCCTTACGGATATGCCAGCCTCGTTCCGTCAACCCCCGAGGTATGCGGTATTGTCAATATGGGCGGACAAAACCCGGCCGCTCCGCCATGGGGCACAAAAGGAACAAAGGCTAACGTATGGGGAACCAGCTATATGGATTATTCAGTTATGGAGGTGGGCCTGAACATGACCCATCTGGGCATCGACCATGTCACACTTTACGGAGCCAATCCCTGTAATTTCCCGATTCATACGTTCATCGTTAAAACCCGGTCGTCCAACTCTTTTACCGCACAATTGAAAGATTTTGCGGGTCCTTTTAGCTGGGCAGAGGCAAAAATGGCCGGCGTCATCATCGGCGGCGACCAGCTTTCGTGCTTAAACTCCACGGTGGATCTTACTGCATCCCCCAACCGGGTGGATGTCACCTACCTATGGAGTACCGTTGATGGTGAAATCCTCAACGATCCCAGTTCCTCCACCATTACGATAGCCAAACCCGGTACCTATAAGCTGGAATCGAAACTTCCCACCAATTGCCCGATCGATGATGCCTATGTGATAGTGGGTTACGATCCTGCAAAACCCCTTTTCAGCGAAATTACCGCAACTTCCACTGTTGCCTGTTCAGGAAACGACGGAACCATCGACCTTCTCATTTCCGGCGGAACCCCGCCATTCAGTTACCTCTGGTCGAACGGATCCACGGATGAGGATCCTGCCGGTCTCATACCCGGCACCTATTCAGTTACCGTAACCGATGATGTGGGATGCAACATATCCCTCACCGGGGTGGTGGTGGCGGCACGCGTTCCCACTGTAATTTCCTTTGTTCCCACCATGACCAGCTGCTTCGGGAGCAGCAACGGATCCATCAATACCACTGTAACCGGCAAATCACCATTCACTTACTCCTGGTCAAACGGTGCCACTACCGAAGATATTAGCGGATTAAGTGCCGGAACTTACACGCTCATCACCACCGATGCTGACGGATGCACCCAAACCGCCTCCTCATCGGTCACCCAGCCAACCGCCATTGCCCTGTCGCTGGTTAAAACGGACGATACCGATCCCAGCGCCACCGGAAACGGCGCTGTCAACCTTACCGTATCGGGCGGAACTCCGGATTACACCTGGTCATGGTCGAATGGTGCTGACACTGAAGATTTGAGTGCACTGGTTGGCGGAACCTATACCGTGGTGGTTACCGATGCAAATGGCTGCTCAGCCACCATCGCCACAACCCTTTTTGAACCGGAAATCTGTGACGACGGAATAGATAATGACGGTGACGGATTAACAGACTGCTTTGATAATCAATGCATACCAGATGTTCCAGGAATTGTGACAGCCAGTGATACTCCTGTCTGTGTGGGTGATATCGGAATTACCTATACGGTTCCGAATACTGCCGGATATACTTATAGCTGGACCGTTCCGGCCGGGGCAACCATCACTGACGGCTCCGGCACCAATCAGATAACCGTTACCTGGAGCAGCAATATAACCGGCCAGATATGCGTAAAAGCTGTTACTCCATCCGGATGCGAAAGCTTAACGACCAGCTGCTTCACTGTTATCCTCAACGATGTTCCGACAAAACCCGGAACCATAACCAAAGGACTTTAAAAAACTCCGACCCCGAGCATGAAAAAGCATACACAATCGCTTAAAACAATCAGCCTGCTGATTATTCTCGCGTTTATCCCATCAGTATTTACCCTCGCACAAACGGTTAACAAACCGCTCTATCTCACGGATCCGGGTACCGGTCTCGACCGTGTCAGGCCCATCCTGGGTGATGGCACTGTGAGCAGTACCACCCTGAAAACCAACGGAGGCGCCCAAACCTTTTTGGATCAGTTCACCACATCGGCTTATACGAATACAAACGGCACAGCAAACTGGAGCGCAACTCCCTGGATTGAAACAGATGCAGGAGGAGCAGGGGCCACAGTAGGTAATATCCTGATTACCGGAGGCATCCTACGCGTAACAGCCAATAATACCGACAATATATACCGTCCGGCAAACCTTGCCGGAGCATCCGTTGCAACAATCTCCTATTCGGTTTCCGCTATAGGCATGGCCAACCTGGGACATGGTTCCATAATTGTGGAAATTTATGACGGAGCCACCTATCGTACCCTGGAAACAGTTATCCATTCCACTACGATCGGTGCCCGTAGTTATGCACTGAATGCAGGTGAACTCAATGCCAACTTCCGCATCAGAATCAGGGGAGTTGACGGCAACGCTGCGAAAACTGTCAGTTTTGATGATATGCAGATCGCTGCAACTTTTTCCGGAGTATCCACTTTGACTTTCACGCAGGGAACCCCCATGTGCAGCAGTCTGACTATGCCAACCGGCGGCGCCGTATCAGTTACGGCCTATGTGAACGTCGTCAGCGGAACCTTGCCGGCATCCCCATCTGTCAGTGCAGTTTTAAGATATACCGGAGGGCCGGTTGTTTTTGCAACCCTCACCAATCCTGCATATTCCAGTGCAGCAGGAACCATTACCTGGACAGGCAACCTTGGCTCAGCCTATACCATTCCCGCCGGAAGTCAGGTGGAACTGGTGGTCACCACCACTGAAACCGCTGCCGATTTTTCAATCCGTTACAACAGCACAACTTATCCTTCCAGTATTGGGTTGCCCACCACAACACCCATCAATATAGATACTTATGCTGTATATAATGCCGGGTATTCGGGCGGCAGCATCATAACGAGTGCGTACTCGGGCAACACGGTATATGCACGGGCAGTAGTCAGTGATCCCTTCGGTTTTGACGATATCACCGCCCTCGACCTGCAGGTCTCCACCCCGCTCGGAGCTGTTTCAACTTATACGGCTACTTCGGTGGCCACTTCAGGTTGTACCCGCACCTTTGAATATGCGTGGACCATCCCTTCAAATCTTGCCGGAAATTTCAGTCTGAGATATACGGCCAAAGAGGGCACCGAAGCATCGGTTACCAACATTAAAACTCAGTCGTTCAATGTTATAACCCCTTCAGCTTTAACTGTAACCAAAACCCTGACCAGTCCAGCCACCGGCCCGTATACCATCAATTCGATCCTGAGTTTTAATATCACCATTAATAATACCGGCACCATCGATATCACTTCCATCCCCCTGCAGGATGTTTTTGATGTAAGCTGTTTGCAATACCTGGGTTCAGTCCCTGTTCAAAACAGCGTTGCCGGCGGAAATATCAGCTGGACAAACGTTCTGGTCAGTGCACTCACACCCGGATCCACTGCCAATATCGCTGTGAACTTCAAAGTTACCGGCAATTGCGATCCTTCCGTAAACACATCCACCGTAAGCGGTGCCATAGATGTGAACGGGTACCTGGTTCCAACAGGCACTTTCACCAGTTCAGTAAATATCACCATCGATGAACCCCCGGTTGCTGTGAACGACCGGTTTTCAATCAGCGCCGCGGGAAATCTTAACGTATTGGCCAACGATACCGATCCCGATGGAGATCTGACCACCGTGTCGCTCGTTTCCTCCCCGGATCCTTTAAAAGCAACCGTCACAGTCAATTTAGATAACACCATCAGTTTTACCCCCCTCAGCGGTCTGATCGATGATGAAATCCTGACCTTCACCTATCGCGTATGCGACAATGCAAATCCAACCCCCTATTGCTCAGAGGCTACCGTAACGGTAGTATTTTCCGACTTCAACGATGCTCCTTCCCTGACAGCAGATATTACCGGAACCTTGGTTGACCTGCCCATAACCATCGCGGTGCTGGCCAACGACAGCGACATTGACGGGAACCTCGATCTATCCGGAATGTCAATCACCACTGCACCCTCCTTCGGTGTTGCAACTCTGAACCCTGACCATACCATTACCTATGTGCCGAATCCGGGATTTATCGGTACCGATCAACTTACTTACGAAATATGTGACGATGGATTTCCGGTTCCGGTGGAATGCGTCAGCGCCACAGTAACCATCAATGTCATCTTTGCCGAATACGTGTGCCAGGAAGGCAGCAATACCCTATCAGTGCCAGCGGTACCGGGTGCAACAGGTTACACCTGGACCTTACCTGCAGGCGCAACCGGCAGCAGCACAACCAATTCCATTTCGGTCGACTGGGCGGGAGTAACCCCCGGCGAATACAATGTCTGTGTGGAACCAACCAATTATTGCGGTCCCGGTACCCAGCAGTGCGTGAAAATTGTGGTCACAAAAGTCACTCTCTCAGCCGTTCCGACTGATCTGTTGTGCTTTGGCAGCAATACCGGTGCCATCGACCTTACCGTAAACTCCGGAGTTCCTCCGTATACTTATTCCTGGACCCGCTCCGGCGGTGGCTATATTGCTAATATTGAAGATATTACCAGTCTGGCACCGGGAACTTATACCGTTGTGGTCACCGACAAATACGGGTGTACCGCAACCACCAGCGCGACAGTTGCCCAGCCGGCAACCGCTGTTACGGTAACCGCATCCCTAACGGATGAAGCTCCATACGGTGCTGCCAATGGAGCCATCAATATAACGCCTGCGGGCGGTACACCCGGTTATGCATATAGCTGGTCGAACGGCTCAACCTCCGAAGACATCACTAACCTGGCAAGTGGCACCTACACGGTAACAATTACAGATAATAACGGCTGCACGGTGGTTCAATCCTTTACTGTTGACAGGATAGGCGGACCCCTGGAGATCAGTCTGATCGCCTCAACCAACGTCAACTGTTTTGGCGGGAGCACCGGAACCATAAACCTCGAAATTATCGGGGGAGCCAAGCCCTACGGATATCTCTGGACCCGCAGCGGCGACGGAGCCACCTTCATAACTCAGGATCTCACGAACATACCTGCCGGAACCTATTCGGTTGTTATCACCGACAATATAGGAGCAACCGCAGCAACCAGCGTGATAATCACCCAACCGGCTACTGCACTGTCAATTACGGATGTCACTCTGAACAATTTATGTTTCGGCACCAATTCCGCCTCTATCAATATTACGGTCAGTGACGGTACCCCACCCTACACCTACCTGTGGACAACCGGCGATACCAGTCAGGATATCAGTGGATTAACAACTGGAACCTATGGTGTCACTGTGACCGATGCCAACGGATGTACCGAATCGCTGGTCAGAAGCATCACTACTCCGGATGAACTCACGGTGATAGCCACACTGGTAGAAACCGCCTGCGATCCCGGCAATACCGGATCGATTGACATTACCCCGGCTGGAGGCGCACTGCCATACTCCTTTTCCTGGTCGAACGGCGAAATTACTGAAGACATCACCGGATTAACGGCCGGAAATTATTCCGTAACCATAACGGATGATAATGGATGCTCAAAGATTGTCACCTACGTGATTGAATCCTCCTGCATCGGATTGGCCAAAACAGTATCCGAAGGGCCAATTAACCATGGTGATGGCTCTTATACAATGTCTTATGACATCAAGGTTGAAAATAAGGGAACCGTAAGCCTGCAAAATATCCAGGTCACTGAAGATTTGAAAGCCACCTTCGCATCCGCATCAGGATTCACCTTCAACAGTCTGAATATCATTGCACAACCCATGAGCAACAGTTGGACATTAAATTCCGGTTACGACGGAGATGCCACTGCCGGACTGGCCAGTGATATCAACCTGATAAGCCCAACCGGCAGTTTAGTCACCGGTGAATCAGCAATTTTCAGAATCTCGGTAACGGTGATTCCGGGCGCCATATTGAGTCCGTATAACAATACCGCCTCTGCTACCGGTTCGAGTGCAGCCGGTAAATTAACTGCTGATGACTCTCAGACCGGGACGGTTACAGATCCCGATACAGATGGAAATCCCGGTAATAATGATGTACCTACACCGGTAACCTTTCCGGAAGGACCCGAGCTTGGGTTGTCCAAAACCATCGCCGCAACACCCATCAACAATAATGACGGATCCTATACATTCAGCTATAATATTAAGATTCAGAATACCGGAGATATCCTTTTATCCAACGTTCAGATAACTGATGATCTGTCGGTTACCTTTCCAGGACTCACAATATCCGGCATAAGTTCAGCCATTCTCACCCAGCCGGCCGGCACCCTGCTTACCGCAAGCGGAAGCTATGACGGCAGTTCAGATACCCAACTGCTGAGCGGTTCCAATACCCTGAACCCGGGTGAATCCGGAATTGTGCAGGTCACCCTCACCGTGAACCTGAACGGCAGTGCCGGACCATTCAGCAATTCCGCCACCGGAAATGCTACCAGTCCAGCCGGTACTCCCGTGACTGATATTTCCCAGAACGGCACCAATCCTGATCCCGACACTGACGGAAATCCCGGGAACAACAGCGTTCCCACTCCGGTTACCTTCACCGAAAATCCCGAGATCGGTGTGGCTAAAATTCTTACCGGAACTCCCGTAAATAATTTAGATGGCACCTATACACTCAGCTATCGTTTCCGGGTTCAGAATACCGGAGATGTTCCTTTAACCGATGTACAGGTGACTGATGATCTGGCAACTACATTCCCTGGGCTAACCCTGTCGGGCATCAGCAGCACCATCATCACCCAGCCATTGTCATCCGTGTTAACCGCAAATGCAGGCTTTGACGGGGACACCGACACCGGCCTGTTAAGCGGTGCATCCAACTTATACACAGGCGAGTATGCCATACTTGAAGTGGAACTCACCGTTCAGCTGAATGGAAGCAAAGGTCCGTTCAACAATACTGCCCAGGCTACCGGAACCGGTATCGGAGGGCACACGGCCACCGATAATTCCGTAAACGGAACGATAGTGGATCCCAATGCCGACGGCAATCCCACGAATGATACCTCGCCAACGCCGGTAACTTTTTCCGAGCAGGCTGAAATCGGCATAGCCAAAGCGGTTGGTGTTCCGGTCAATAATAACGACGGAACTTATACAGTGACCTACTCCATCAAAATTGAAAATACCGGAAATGTGCCCTTGAACAATGTGCAGGCAACTGATAATCTGGCCACAACTTTTACGGGAGCATCCTCCTGGGTGGTAACCGGTGTAACCAGCGCCTTGTTTGCTGAAAACTATCCCGGATATGATGGTAATACCGACCAGAATTTACTGGCAGGCACTGATATCCTTGCAGTTGGGGCCAGCGGAACGGTTATCATCACGGTAAACGTAACTCCCGCAACCAAGATGGGCGTTTATAGCAATACTGCCGCCGCATCCGGTATCGGATCCGGCGGAACCAGCGCATCAGATAATTCGTATAACGGAACCAATGTGGATCCCGACAACGATGGTAATCCTACTAATAATGCTTCACCCACGCCGTTGACCTTTACCGAAAGTCCGCAGATCGGTCTGGCCAAAACCATACCCGCAGCTGCCACCAACAATGGCGACGGAACTTTTACCCTCACCTATGAGATCAGGGTTGAGAATACAGGGAATGTACCGTTATCAAATGTCCAGGTAAATGAGAATCTGAGTCTGACTTTCGCGGCAGCTACCAGTTTTTCATTTGTTTCAGCCAGCATTACCACCCAGCCTGTCAGCTCCACATTTGTTTTGAACGGAGCATACAATGGTGCAGCCAATTCGAATTTATTAAATGGCACTGTTGGGTTATTATACAACGAATTTGCGCTGATCGAAGTCACAGTAACCGTCAGGCCGGGAGCGGTTGGCGGTCCGTACGAGAACTCCGCAAACGGTACCGCACAGAGTCCGACCGGCAGGTATGTGGTTGACTTTTCGCAGGATGGTACTGACGTTGATCCCGATAACAACGGGCAATCCACTGATAACAACGTACCCACACCCGTCATTTTCTCCAACAATCCATTGATTGGTCTGTCGAAGAGTCTGGTAAGCGTTACCGACAACCGTGACTTCACCAATACGGTAACTTTTCTGTTCCGCATTGAGAATTTCGGCGACATCACCATCAACGATCTTGAGGTATATGATGATATTGCCACCCAGTTTGCAGGGGTCAGTCCAACTGATTTCACTGCAGCTGAAGGCACCTTGTTTGCCAATGGCACCTGGGATGGCACTTCGGCTTCCAACATACTGGCGCCCGGACAATCCATAGCCATCGGGGCAGTTGAAACCGTATCCATCAGTTTCAAAGTAACACCTGGCTCCACCACAACATTAAACAACAATGCCACTGTTGAGGGCACCAGTGCCGGCGGCTCTCCGGTGAGCGACACCTCCACAAACGGGCTTGATCCTGACGGCACCGACGATGATAATGTACCTGATGAATCGGTACCCACACCGGTACCCTTCATCCTTTCGGCTGAACTGGAAATCCTGAAAACCGCGCCGGCCGGTCTGGTATTGCCCGGACAGATGCTCACCTATACCATCAGTGTAACCAATAACGGTCCGCTGGATGCAGAAAATGTGGTGATCACCGATGCCATCTCCGCCTTCCCGTCGCCCGAATTCTCAACCTCATTGCTCGGACCCTGGTCAACCTGGTTCGGCACCCAGTCTGTGGGAACGCTCACCAATGGAAGCAGTTACCTCCTGTACATCCGGGGCAACGTACCCGCAGGATGCACTTCGTTCGGCAATACTGCCACGGTATCCACCACCACCAATGAAATTATCCTGACTGATAATACGTCCACGGTCACGGTAGATCGCGTATTAGATCCATCTGATCCGTATGCAGGAGCTGATCAGTCTTTATGCAACACCACCTCCACCACCCTTGCTGCCACAACTCCGGTTGTCGGAACCGGCGCCTGGAGTATTTGGGACGGTACCGGCGGATCATTCGGCAGTGTAAGCAGTCCGATAAGCTCCTTCAGCGGTGTCGCCGGTGAATCGTACCTATTACGCTGGACAACAACACTATGTAACTCTCTTTATGATGAAGTGGTCATCACCTTCAATGAAAATCCGGTAGTGAGCATAACCGGCTTGTCGACGGTATGCATCGGGTATGGCACCACGGTATCGCCGGTAACCGGTGGAACCTGGACCAGCAGTGACGATTTGGTTGCCACGGTAACCGATGCAGGAGAGGTAACGGCAATATCGGCCGGCACCGCCACCTTCACCTTCACCAGCACCGCCACCGGATGCAGCGCCACCACCCCTGTTGTAACAGTCACTCCGGTTCCTACATTGGTGGATCCTGCAGATAAGACGATTTGTAATGGTGCTAAAACAAATATAGTTCTGCCCACTATAGACGGAATCACATATACTTGGACTGCAACAGGTACGGCCGTTGGATTTTCTGATTGTTCCCTTTCCTGTGGCGACGAAATAAACCAAACGCTTCTTAATGGCAGTTCATCTCCTGCAACTGTTACATATGTGATCACTCCACATACTGGAAGTTGTGATGGTCCTACACAATCAGTTACAGTAACAGTAAATCCATCGCCATTTATGCCGGATCCACCGAACGTAACGATCTGCAGTGGTGCAACTACAGCTATTAATTTAACCTCTCCAATTACAGGAGCAACGGTAGAGTTTTCTTGGACTGCTGTATTAACTTCTGGAACGGTTAGTGGTTATAGCAACGGTTCTGGTACCCCAATTGCCCAAACCCTTGTCAATACAAGTGGCAGTGTAGGAGTTGTAACCTACACAATCACACCACATATTGGAAGTTGCAATGGTGCAACGCGTGAAGTATCTGTCACCGTCAACCCAAATCCCGCGGCCCCAACCATTGGTACCATCACCCAGCCCACCTGTTCAACAGCGGTAGGAAGCGTAGAATTAACCGGGTTACCGGCCGGGAACTGGACCATCAATCCGGGAGCGATTGCCGGAACAGGTGCCAGTTACACCGTAACAAACTTATCTGCTAATACTTACAATTACACGGTCACCAATTCTGCCGGATGTATTTCTGCAGCATCTCTGGATATTGTGATTAACGCACAGCCCGCAACTCCACCGATGCCAACCGTTACAGCTACACTTCAACCAACCTGTATAACCGGCACGGGCACCATTACCATTACGGCACCCACCGGAACGGGCATGACTTATAGCATTGATGATCTGACGTATACCAATACAACCGGAGAATTTACCCTGGTCACTCCGGGTACTTATCCGGTAACTGCAAAGAATTCCGACGGGTGCATTTCACCAGCAGGTAGCGTCACGATCAACCTGCCACCGGCGGTTCCCGACGCACCTGTTGTTGGGGTCATCACACAGCCCACCTGCGTAACAACCTCTGGAAGTGTTGTACTAAGCGGGTTGCCCTCCTCAGGAGACTGGACCCTTATCAGGATTCCGGGAAATGTTACCACTGCAGGCTCAGGCATTAGCACAACCATATCAGGCTTATCAACAGGTACATATACCTACACCGTAACCAATGCAGCAGGATGTGTCTCACCCGAATCCATCGAAATCGACATTGATGCAGTACCGCCAACTCCTGACGCCATTGCCGGTGCCGACAGAGAGATTTGTCTGAATGCCAATACTCAGATAGGTGCCGCAGCAGTTTCCGGAAATGAATACAGCTGGACTTCAGCTCCTGCAGGATTTACCTCTTCTGTTGCCAATCCGACTGTAACTCCAACTGTCACAACCACTTACACCCTGGTTGAAACGATTACCGCAACCGGGTGTACCAACACCAATAGTGTAACCGTAACGGTTAATCCGCTACCAGCCGCAGAGGCTGGAGCAGATAGAGAAATTTGTCTGAATGCCAATACTCAGATAGGTGCCGCAGCAGTTTCAGGCAATGAATACAGCTGGAATTCGGTTCCTGCAGGATTTACCTCCTCAGTTGCCAACCCGACTGTAGCTCCAACCGTCACAACCACCTATACTTTAGTTGAAACCATCACTGCCACCGGATGTACCAATACCAACAGTGTAACCGTAACCGTTAATCCGTTGCCGGCCGCAGTAGCTGGAGCAGATAGAGAGATTTGTCTGAATGCCAACACCCAGATCGGTGCTGTAGCAGTTTCAGGTAACGAATACAGCTGGACTTCGGTTCCAGCCGGATTTACCTCCACAACAGCCAACCCGACTGTAGCTCCAACTGTCACAACCACTTACACCTTGGTTGAAACCATTACCGCTACCGGATGCACCAATACCAACAGTGTAACCGTAACAGTTAATCCGTTGCCGGCCGCAGTGGCTGGAGCAGATAGGGAAATTTGCTTGAACGCCAACACCCAGATTGGTGCTGCCGCCATCGTTGGAAATGAATACAGCTGGACTTCTGTTCCATCCGGATTTACCTCCACAACAGCCAACCCGACTGTAACTCCAACGGTGACTACTACATATACTTTAGTTGAAACCATCACTGCAACAGGTTGTACCAATACCAATAGCGTAACAGTAACCGTTAATCCGTTGCCGGCCGCAGTGGCTGGAGCTGACCGCGATATTTGTCAGAATGCAAATACCCAAATTGGTGCAGCCGCAGTCGTTGGAAATGAATACAGCTGGACCTCGGTTCCTGCCGGATTTACCTCCTCCGTGGCCAACCCGACTGTAGCTCCAACTGTCACAACCACCTATACTTTAGTTGAAACGATTACTGCAACCGGATGTACCAATACCAACAGTGTAACGGTAACGGTTAATCCGTTGCCGGCCGCAGTGGCTGGAGCAGATAGGGAAATTTGCTTGAACGCCAACACCCAGATTGGTGCTGCCGCCATCGTTGGAAATGAATACAGCTGGACTTCGGTTCCATCCGGATTTACCTCCACAACAGCCAACCCGACTGTAGCTCCAACTGCCACAACCACTTACACCTTGGTTGAAACCATCACTGCAACAGGTTGTACCAATACAAACAGCGTAACGATAACGGTTAATCCGTTGCCTGCCGCAGTGGCTGGAGCAGATAGAGAAATTTGTCTGAATGCAAACACCCAGATCGGTGCTGTTGCAGTTTCAGGTAATGAATACAGCTGGACTTCGGTTCCAGCCGGATTTACCTCCTCAGTTGCCAATCCGACTGTAGTTCCAACTGTCACAACTACTTACACCCTCGTTGAAACCATTACCGCCACCGGATGTACCAACACCAATAGTGTAACGGTAACCGTTAATCCGCTACCGGCCGCCGTGGCCGGTGCAGACCGGGATATCTGTTTAAACGCCAATACTCAAATTGGTGCCGCAGCAGTTTCAGGCAATGAATATAGCTGGACTTCGGTTCCTGCCGGATTTACTTCCACCGTGGCCAACCCGACTGTAACTCCAACTGTCACAACTACTTACACCCTCGTTGAAACCATTACTGCTACCGGATGTACCAACACCAATAGTGTAACGGTAACCGTTAATCCGCTACCGGCCGCAGTGGCTGGAGCAGATAGAGAAATTTGTCTGAACGCAAACACCCAGATTGGTGCTGTAGCAGTTTCAGGTAACGAATACAGCTGGACTTCGGTTCCTGCAGGATTTACTTCCTCTGTGGCTAACCCGACTGTAACACCATCTGTTACTACTACCTACACCTTGGTTGAAACGATTACCGCAACCGGATGTACCAATACCAACAGTGTAACCGTAACAGTTAATCCGTTGCCGGCCGCAGTGGCTGGAGCAGATAGGGAAATTTGCTTGAACGCCAACACCCAGATTGGTGCTGCCGCCATCGTTGGAAATGAATACAGCTGGACTTCGGTTCCATCCGGATTTACCTCCACAACAGCCAACCCGACTGTAGCTCCAACTGTCACAACCACTTACACCTTGGTTGAAACCATTACCGCTACCGGATGCACCAATACCAACAGTGTAACGGTAACGGTTAATCCATTGCCCGCCGCAGTGGCTGGAGCAGATAGAGAAATCTGTTTAAACGCCAATACTCAAATAGGTGCTGCCACAGTCGTTGGAAATGAATACAGCTGGACCTCGGTTCCTGCCGGATTTACCTCCTCCGTGGCCAACCCGACCGTAGCTCCAACCGTCACGACTACTTACACCCTGATTGAAACGATCACTGCAACCGGATGTACCAATACCAACAGTGTAACCGTAACGGTGAATCCGTTGCCGGCCGCAGTGGCTGGAGCAGATAGGGAAATTTGCTTGAACGCCAACACCCAGATTGGTGCTGCCGCCATCGTTGGAAATGAATACAGCTGGACCTCGGTTCCTGCAGGATTTACCTCCACAACAGCCAACCCGACAGTAACTCCAGGGGTCACCACAACCTATACTTTGGTTGAAACGATTACTGCTACCGGATGTGCCAACACCAATAGCGTAACGGTAACCGTTAATCCGTTGCCGGCCGCAGTGGCCGGAGCAGATAGAGAAATTTGTCTGAACGCAAACACCCAGATTGGTGCTGTAGCAGTTTCAGGTAACGAATACAGCTGGACTTCGGTTCCTGCAGGATTTACCTCTTCAGTTGCGAACCCGACTGTAGCTCCAACTGTCACAACTTCTTACACCCTCGTTGAAACCATTACCGCTACCGGATGCACCAATACCAACAGTGTAACGGTAACCGTTAATCCGTTACCAGCCGCAGTGGCTGGAGCAGATAGAGAAATCTGTTTAAACGCCAATACTCAAATAGGTGCTGCCGCAGTCGTTGGAAATGAATACAGCTGGACTTCGGTTCCATCCGGATTTACCTCCACAACAGCCAACCCGACTGTAGCTCCAACTGTCACAACCACTTACACCTTGGTTGAAACCATTACCGCTACCGGATGCACCAATACCAACAGTGTAACGGTAACGGTTAATCCATTGCCCGCCGCAGTGGCTGGAGCAGATAGAGAAATCTGTTTAAACGCCAATACTCAAATAGGTGCTGCCACAGTCGTTGGAAATGAATACAGCTGGACCTCGGTTCCTGCCGGATTTACCTCCTCCGTGGCCAACCCGACCGTAGCTCCAACCGTCACGACTACTTACACCCTGATTGAAACGATCACTGCAACCGGATGTACCAACACAAACAGCGTAACGGTAACGGTTAATCCATTGCCCGCCGCAGTAGCTGGAGCCGACCGCGATATTTGTTTGAATGCTAACACCCAAATCGGTGCCGCAGCAGTTTCCGGAAATGAATACAGCTGGACCTCGGTTCCTGCCGGATTTACCTCCACAACAGCCAACCCGACAGTAACTCCAGGGGTCACCACAACCTATACTTTGGTTGAAACCATTACTGCTACCGGATGTACCAACACCAATAGTGTAACGGTAACCGTTAATCCGCTACCGGCCGCAGTGGCCGGTGCAGACCGGGAAATCTGCTTAAACGCTAACACCCAGATCGGTGCTACCGCAGTATCCGGAAATGAATACAGCTGGACTTCAGCTCCTGCAGGATTTACCTCTTCAGTTGCCAACCCAACTGTAGCTCCAACCGTCACCACTACTTACACCCTGGTTGAAACCATTACTGCGACCGGATGTACCAATACAAACAGCGTAACGATAACGGTTAATCCGTTGCCGGCAGCCGTGGCTGGAGCCGACCGCGATATTTGTCTGAATGCCAATACTCAGATAGGTGCCGCAGCAGTTTCAGGTAATGAATACAGCTGGACTTCGGTTCCTACAGGATTTACTTCCTCTGTGGCTAACCCGACTGTAACTCCAACTGTTACAACTACTTACACCCTGATTGAAACGATTTCTGCCACCGGATGTACCAATACCAATAGCGTAACGGTAACGGTCAATCCGCTTCCGGCAGCCGTGGCCGGTGCAGATAGAGAAATCTGTTTAAACGCCAATACTCAAATTGGTGCCGCTGCAGTCGTTGGAAACGAATACAGCTGGACCTCGGTTCCTGCCGGATTTACCTCCACAGCAGCCAACCCGACTGTATCACCAACGGTAACTACTACTTACACTCTGGTAGAAACCATTACCGCTACCGGATGTACCAACACCAACAGTGTAACGGTAACCGTTAATCCGTTGCCGGCCGCAGTGGCTGGTGCCGACCGCGATATTTGTCTGAATGCCAACACCCAAATTGGTTCTGCCGTGGTTGTTGGGAATGAATACAGCTGGACCTCGGTTCCTGCCGGATTTACCTCCTCCGTGGCCAACCCGACCGTAGCTCCAACTGTTACAACCACCTATACTTTAGTTGAAACCATTACTGCTACCGGTTGTACCAACACAAACAGCGTAACGGTAACGGTTAATCCGTTACCAGCCGCAGTGGCTGGAGCCGACCGCGATATTTGTTTGAATGCTAACACCCAAATCGGTGCCGCAGCAGTTTCAGGTAATGAATACAGCTGGACTTCGGTTCTAGCCGGATTTACTTCCACCGTGGCCAACCCAACTGTAGCTCCAACTGTCACAACTACCTATACTTTAGTTGAAACGATTACTGCTACCGGATGCACCAACACCAATAGTGTAACGGTAACCGTTAATCCGTTGCCTGCCGCAGTGGCTGGAGCAGATAGAGAAATTTGTCTGAATGCAAACACCCAGATTGGTGCTGTTGCAGTTTCAGGTAATGAATACAGCTGGACTTCGGTACCAGCCGGATTTACCTCCTCAGTTGCCAATCCGACTGTAGTTCCAACTGTCACAACTACTTACACCCTCGTTGAAACCATTACCGCTACCGGTTGTACCAACACCAATAGCGTAACCGTGACCGTTAATCCGCTACCGGCCGCCGTGGCCGGTGCAGACCGGGATATCTGTTTAAATGCCAATACTCAAATTGGTGCCGCAGCAGTTTCAGGCAATGAATATAGCTGGACTTCGGTTCCTGCAGGATTTACCTCCTCAGTTGCCAATCCGACTGTAGCTCCAACTGTTACAACCACCTATACTTTAGTTGAAACCATTACTGCTACTGGATGTACCAATACCAACAGTGTAACCGTAACAGTTAATCCGTTGCCGGCCGCAGTGGCTGGAGCAGATAGGGAAATTTGCTTGAACGCCAACACCCAGATTGGTGCTGCCGCCATCGTTGGAAATGAATACAGCTGGACTTCGGTTCCATCCGGATTTACCTCCACAACAGCCAACCCGACTGTAGCTCCAACTGTCACAACCACTTACACCTTGGTTGAAACCATCACTGCAACAGGTTGTACCAATACAAACAGCGTAACGATAACGGTTAATCCGTTGCCTGCCGCAGTGGCTGGAGCAGATAGAGAAATTTGTCTGAATGCAAACACCCAGATCGGTGCTGTTGCAGTTTCAGGTAATGAATACAGCTGGACTTCGGTTCCAGCCGGATTTACCTCCTCAGTTGCCAACCCAACCGTAGCTCCAACTGTTACAACCACCTATACTTTAGTTGAAACCATTACTGCTACCGGTTGTACCAACACAAACAGCGTAACGGTAACGGTTAATCCGTTACCAGCCGCAGTGGCTGGAGCCGACCGCGATATTTGTTTGAATGCTAACACCCAAATCGGTGCCGCAGCAGTTTCAGGTAATGAATACAGCTGGACTTCGGTTCCAGCCGGATTTACTTCCACCGTGGCCAACCCAACTGTAGCTCCAACTGTCACAACTACCTATACTTTAGTTGAAACGATTACTGCTACCGGATGCACCAACACCAATAGTGTAACGGTAACCGTTAATCCGTTGCCTGCCGCAGTGGCTGGAGCAGATAGAGAAATTTGTCTGAATGCAAACACCCAGATCGGTGCTGTTGCAGTTTCAGGTAATGAATACAGCTGGACCTCAGCTCCTGCAGGATTTACCTCCTCAGTTGCCAACCCAACCGTAGATCCAACTGTTACAACTACTTACACCCTCGTTGAAACCATCACTGCAACCGGATGTACCAACACAAACAGCGTAACGGTAACGGTTAATCCGTTGCCGGCCGCAGTGGCTGGAGCAGATAGGGAAATTTGCTTGAACGCCAACACCCAGATTGGTGCTGCCGCCATCGTTGGAAATGAATACAGCTGGACTTCGGTTCCATCCGGATTTACCTCCACAACAGCCAACCCAACTGTAGCTCCAACTGTCACAACTACTTACACCCTCGTTGAAACCATTACCGCTACCGGTTGTACCAACACCAATAGCGTAACCGTGACCGTTAATCCGTTGCCGGATACTCCAACAGTAACGGTAACTCAAACAACTTGTGCAGTATCGACCGGAACCATTACCATTTCAGCTCCAACTGAAACGGGAATGACCTATAGTATTGATGGACTGGATTATACCAATACAACTGGTGTCTTCACACTAATTTCCCCAGGCACCTACTCAGTTACTGCCAAGAACTCGTTAGGATGTATCTCGGACCCGGAAAGTGCAAAAATTGATGATGCAATGATCTGTCCGCCAATTGCAACAGATGATTCGAAAACCGGCAATGTTCCGGGCGTAAACACCACCCTGAACATTCTCACCAACGACGATCTGGGCGATGGCAGCGATGCCACCCCGGATGCCGTAACCGTTGATCTCGACCTGATTACAGCAGGTATTCAAACCACGCTCACCATAACTGGCGAGGGTACCTGGACGTACAATGCTTTAACTGGTGAACTGACTTTCGATCCCGAGGTTGGTTTCTCTACCGATCCGACTCCGATCGATTATCAGCTGACCGAAATCGCTACCGGTCTGACGGACGATGCAACCGTAACCGTTACCTATGATGAGGTGCCACCAGTTGCAACGAACGACAGCAGTACCGGTAATGTTCCGGGCGTAAACACTACGCTCAATATTTTAACGAACGACGATCTGGGCGATGGCAGCGATGCCACTCCGGATGCCGTAACCGTTGATTTGGACCTGCTTACAGCCGGCGTTCAAACTACTCTGACAGTAACTGATGAGGGTACCTGGACCTATAATCCATCAACCGGCGAACTGACATTTGATCCACTGGTTGGTTTTACCACCGATCCGACACCGATCGCATATCAATTAACTGAGATCTCTACCGGTCTGACCGACAATGCAACCGTAACCGTTACCTATGATGAGGTGCCGCCAGTTGCCACAAACGACAGCAAAACCGGAAACGTACCAGGTGTAAACACTACCCTGAACATTCTCACCAACGACGACCTCGGCGATGGCAGCGATGCCACCCCGGATGCCGTAACCGTTGATCTCGACCTGATTACAGCAGGCGTTCAAACCACGCTCACCATAACTGGCGAGGGTACCTGGACGTACAATGCTTTAACTGGTGAACTGACTTTCGATCCCGAGGTTGGTTTCTCTACCGACCCGACTCTGA
This sequence comes from uncultured Bacteroidota bacterium, assembly GCA_942493265.1. Taxonomy (GTDB): domain Bacteria; phylum Bacteroidota; class Bacteroidia; order Bacteroidales; family UBA12481; genus UBA12481. The sequence continues at coordinate 1,536,612 of OW818688.1, read as the reverse complement.
TCGATTATCAATTAACTGAGATTGCGACCGGTCTGACCGATAATGCAACCGTAACCGTTACCTATGATGAGGTGCCGCCAGTTGCCACGAATGACAACAAAACCGGCAATGTTCCGGGCGTAAACACTACGCTCAATATTTTAACGAACGACGATCTGGGCGATGGCAGCGATGCCACTCCGGATGCCGTAACCGTTGATCTCGACCTGATTACAGCCGGCGTTCAAACTACCCTAATAATAACCGATGAGGGTACCTGGATCTATAACGCACTCACAGGTGAATTGACATTTGATCCGCAGGCTGGATTCTATACGGATCCAACCCCGATCGATTATCAATTGACGGAAATCGCTACCGGATTGTCCGACAATGCAACCGTTACGTATACCTACCTGAAGATTCCAACCATTGCGCTGGAGAAAACCGGCACGCAGAACCTGAATGTGGTAGCGCCAAACGGTCGCGCAGATGTTGGCGATCAGATCACGTATGCTTTTACGGTGACCAATACCGGCAATACCACCCTCACCAACGTTACAGTGACCGATCCGGTTGCCACCATTATAGGCAGCCCGATCGCATCCATGGCACCTGGTGAGATCAACAGCACCGCATACACTGCCGTTTATACACTCACTCAGGCAGATATCGATGCCGGCACTTTCACTAATGAGGCATCCGTGACGGGCACCTCAACGGCGGGACCGGATCCGACGGGTACCGATACCGATACGCAAATCCTGATTCAGGTGCCTGCACTGAACACGGTTAAAACAACCGGCAGCGCCACCTACTCCAGCACCAGCGATGTGCTGAACTATACCATCATGGTAACCAACACGGGGAACGTTACGGTAAGCAATATTACCCTCGCCGACGCCAACGCAACCGTTACCTGCGATACCAATCCGTTTACCCTGAAGCCGGGTGAAAGCTTTACCTGCACCGCCACGCACAATATTACCCTGGCCGACCTGAATGCCGGTCACGTGGATAATATTGCCACCGCAACCGGACTGGATCCAAACGGCGATCCGGTAACCGATCCGAGCGATACGGTAACGGTCACCGCTACTCAAACACCATTGCTGATGACCGTGAAAACGGCGATGAACAGCACCTATTCATCAGTCGGGGAAGAAATCGACTACCTGATCCGCGTAACCAACATGGGGAATATTACCATAAACGGAATTACCCTTTCAGATCCGAATGCTGTTGTATCCTGTACGTCGATGTCTTACAACCTGTTACCAGGCCAAAGCTTCACCTGCACCGCCATTCATACGGTAACACAGGCTGATCTGGATGCGGGCAAAGTGAACAATATCGCTACCGCAACCGGAACCGATATCAATGGCAACCGTATCAGCGATCCGAGTGATCTCGTAACCGTTACCGCTACGCAGTATCCGGCGCTGACAACCATCAAAACTGCCCTCACGCAGAGCTTTACCTCTGTGGGAGAGGAAGTTCTGTTCTCCATCACGGTAATAAACAGCGGTAACGTTACCATCAGCGGCATCACGCCAACCGATCACAATGCCACGCTAACCTGCGGCGCATCAACCTATACCCTGATGGCCGGCGAAAGCTTCACCTGCACCGCTTCACATATCGTTACGCTTGCCGACCTGAATGCCGGCCGGATAGAAAACATCGCAAGTGCAACGGGTACGGACATCAACGGTAAAATTGTTACGAGCGATCCAAGCGTTCTGGTGGTTGTTACGGCGAACTTCAAGCCGTCGTGGACAATGGTCAAATCGAGTATTACCGAGCCGAATACCTACTCGGAAGCCGGCGACGTGCTGACATACAGCATCGCGCTCACCAATACGGGTAATACCGCCATCACCGGTGTGAATGTTTCCGATCCTCAGGCAGATGCCGGCTCAGTACAATATGTATCGGGAGATACCGGAGCAGCCGGAATCCTGGAAATCGGCGAAAGCTGGATATTCAGCGCCCGGCATACCATCACCCAGGCCAACATCGATGCTGGAAGCTTTACCAATACCGTTACCGCAACAGGTACCCCCACAGGCGGCATCCTGGATCCGGCAACTGACAGTGAAACCGTTACGGCTACCCTGAACCCGGCGTGGATCCTGACCAAAACCAGTACCACTCAGCCGAATTCATATGCCGCTGCCGGTGATCTGTTAACCTACTCGATTTCCCTGGTAAATACCGGAAATGTAACCATCAGCAATGTGATTGTATCTGATCCGCAGGCAGATGCGGGCAGTGTCCGCTATGTATCAGGCGATGCAGGCATCATCGGCAAACTGGAGGTAGGTGAAACCTGGATGTACACCGCCTCACATACCGCCACCCTGTCCGACCTGAATGCCGGAAGTTACACCAATACCGCCACCGCCACGGGAACTCCGGCGGGCGGGATACTGATCCCGGCAACGGATAATGAAACCGTCTATGCCATTGTGGCTGATCTGGTTATTACAAAAACTGCCCAGCCCAAACCGGTTGTTGCCGGTGAGAATATCACCTACACCATTACGGTAACCAATTCCGGTAACAGCGATGCGAAAAATGTGGTAGTCACCGATCTGCTTCCTGCCGACCTTACCTTCGTAAGAGCCAGCATGACCACCGGATCGTGGTTAGCGCCCAACTGGACCCTCGGCACTTTGGCCAATGGTGCAACTGAAACACTCACCCTGGTGGCCAGAGTCAATAACCGTTTGGTAACCAATGTGGTGAACACTGCAACCGTTACCACCACCACGCATGATCCGGATACCGATGACAATACATCAACCGATGAAACCCGCGTGGTGATCGTTCTGCATCCTGAACTGACCATCACCAAATCGGCAATGGAAAACAGTTTCAGCGCCGTTGGCGACCGTATCCATTATAATTTTGATGTGATCAATACCGGCGAGGTAACCCTGCACAATGTCACGGTAGCCGATCCGAATGCTGAAATTACCGGTGGAATTCCGATCAGCATCCTGCCTCCGGGAATGGGCGCGCTGGTAACGGCCGTTCATACGGTAACCCAGGCGGATATTGATGCCGGCAGGGTAATCAATACCGCGTTAGCCACCTCGACCGATCCAAATGGCGATCCGGTTGTGGATACCAGTAACACGGTCACCACGAATGGATTACACCGTCCGCAGATCACCGCTACCAAATTCGTATCTGAAAATACCTATTGGGCAGTGGGCGATGTGATCAACTACACCATCGAGATATTCAACTGCGGTAACGTGACGGTGAAAAACATCATCACAACCGATCCGAATGCCGTGATTACGAGCGGCAACCCGGTGGTCAGTCTGGAACCGCGTCAAACCGTGATGGTTGCAGCCATCCATGTGGTTACACAGGCCGATCTCGATCTGGGTAAAATAGATAATACCGCCTCGATAACGGGAACCGATCCGGCAGGGAAACCAGTGAGCGACGAAAGTAACCTGGTCACCATCTATGCCCGCCAGTCGAGCCGGATGATCATTTCGGAAACCGCCCTCGAAAGCAGCTTCAGCGTCGTTGGCGATACGCTGCATTATGCCATCAGCGTGAAAAACCCGGGTAGCATGACCATTTCAGATATCATCATATCAAGCGATAATGCCACCCCGGCGGGCAGCACCAGCATTTCCCGCCTGGCTGCCGGCGAAACGGTTACCATCATGGCCGCACGGATTATTACTCAGGCGGATCTGAATACCGGCAAGGTGGTCACGTTTGCCATTGCTACGGCCCTGAACCCCGACAACACGCGGTTCTATCTGAAAGGCAATGAAGTAACCGTATTTGCCACCCAGAAACCGGGCGCGGTAATCACGAAAACTGCAGATGAAACCACATTCAGCGCTATCGGCGATCTGATTCATTACAATAATGAGATCAGAAATACCGGTAACGTGAAAATCACCGGCATCACCTTTACCGATCCGAATACGGTTATCACCGGGAGCAGCCAGATCGGCAGTCTGAATCCGGGACAAAGCGTCATCATCAAAACCGCTCGTACTATTACCCAGACTGACCTGAACATCGGATATGTGGAAACAACCGCTGCCATTTCGGGTAACGATCCGAACAGCCAGCCCATCCGCATAAACAGTAATAAGTTGATTATCACAGGATCGCAGCATTCAACATTCACAACCGCTCTCACGGCGGCTGAATCCTCTTTCGATCTTGCAGGCGATATCATTCATTATTCCATCGAGATCCTGAATACCGGAAATGTTACCCTCACCAACCTGATGGTCAACGATCCGGATGCTCAGTTCATCAATGGAAGCACCCTTGGATACCTGCTGCCTGGAGCCAAAGCGATCGTTACGGCTGAACGCACGATAATTGCCGCCGATCTGTCGGCCGGCAAAGTGGTAAACAGGGCAATCGTATCCGGATATACTCCTGCGGCTGTGCTGATTACCGGCGCCAGCAACGAACTCACCATTCTGGCACACGGCACCAAAGGTTTGAGCATCAGCAAAGTTGCCCGTGAAACCGTTTACAGCGAAACCGGCGAAATCATTCATTTCGACATCACCGTGAAAAACAGCGGAAATGTTCCGGTCTCCAACATTACGGTTGCCGATCCGAATGCCCTGATTCCGGGTAATCCGGTGATCGGCAGTCTGGCAGCTTCCGGAATGCAAACCCTCACGGCCACCCATATCGTTACACAGGAAGATCTCGATGCCGGGTTCATCAGCAACACCGCCTCCATCGCGGGACTCTATCCGGATGGCGCGACGTATACTCTGCTGAGCAATACGGCAACGGTTTTTGCTAAAAAAGATCCGCTGCTCAGCGCCCGTTTATCGGCTGTGGAAACCACTTTCCTCTCGATTGGCGATCAGATCAATTACACCATCGAGGTGAAAAACGCCGGTAACCGTTCGGTATCCGATATTATCCTGTCGGCACAGAGCGACCTGGTCATCACAGGCAGTCCTGTGGTCAGTCTGGCCCCGGGTAAAACCGCCCAACTCACTGCCGTATATACGGTTACGCCTACCGATCTGGATGCCGGCATCATCGTGAAAACGGTGAGCGCCAGTGGAAAAGATCCTGACAGGCAACCGGTTACAACCATCAGTAATGAGATTACCGTTACCGGTACCCAGAATCCTGAATTGTCGGCACGGGCCGTTGCACTCGAAACCACCTACAGTGAAGTTGGTGAAGTGATTCATTATAACATCGTTGTGAAAAACTCGGGTAACGTAAGCATTATCAGTACCGCGGTTACCGATCCGAATGCCGTGATCATCACGGTACGTCCGATCACCATCCTGATGCCGGGAGATTCCGTATTGGTCAGCGCCTCACATATCGTTACGCAGACAGATATCGATGCAGGCAAAGTGATTACGGGAGCCACGGCAACCGGGTTCGATCTGAATGGCAAAACGATTGAAAAAACCGGAAATCCGGTGATTGTTTACGCCACTCAGCATACTGAACTGAACGTATCGGCCACTGCCTCGAAATCCATCTTCAGAAATATCGGTGAAGTGGTTGAATATTCCATTCAGATGAAGAACCTGGGGAACACCACTCTGGTGGATCTGGATGTGACCGATCCGAACGCCGTAATCCTCACCGCCAGTCCGGCGACCACCCTGAAACCAGGCGAAATCACGCGGATCACGGCATCACGTACCATCACCCAGGCCGACCTGGATGAAGGAGAAGTGGTGAATGTGGCGAAGGCTGAAGCGATGAACCTTTCGGGCAAAACGATTCAGAAATCGGGTAACCGGGTCACGGTAAGGGGCGTTCAGCAACCTGAACTCACCACCGCCACCTCTGCCTCGGTATCCACTTACCGGAAAGAGGGCGAAATCATCCGCTACACGGTTCTGGTCACCAACACCGGAAATGTTACGATGAACAACATCAGCGTAACCGATGCCAAGGTGCTGCTCGATTTCAGTAAAACGATCACGAGCCTCGCTCCGGGCGAATCCGGATCTGTTACTGCCGACCATTCCATCACGCTGGAAGATATCAATTCCGGCAAGATCGTAACGGCGGGCATTGCACACGGATATCTGGCGAATGCACAGGAAATGAGCTACATGAGCAAGGCTGTCACCGTAAGATTATTCATGGAAAATTACAACCTCACGAACTATCCGAACCCGTTCTCGTATGAAACTAACATAGTTTTTGACCTGCCCGAAAAGGGAGAGGTTATCCTGAAGGTGTATGACCTCACCGGTCGCGAAATTGCGCAGATCGACAAGAAGGAATACAACGAAGGCAGAAATTATGTACACTGGACTACGCACAACACCCAGAAAGGGCTCTTTATCGTGAAACTGTATTACCGTGGAGATCAGGCAGTGAGGATGATATCGGTGGTGAACTAGGCTGGCACTGAACCTCCCTCGGAGCCTTGTCATCCCGACGAAAGTCGGGACCCCGTGACGCTACTGTGAGGCTTATGGGAAATGTTGCGGTAAGGAACGGGGTCCCGGCTTTCGCCGGGATGACACCTCTCCGAGGGGCACTCAAAGCAGGATGCCACTTCTCCGAGGGTGCCGAAGTGGTTGATGACACCGCTCCGAGGGAAAATCAGTGGTGTAACTGAAGCCCGTAGGGCTGAAATGATTATAGCCAGGAGGATTGAATCGAAACATTAACCCCGCTAGGGGTGGAATAAATTCAAGTGATATTTGCAAGCTAAAATTACCCACTGTGCCCCATATCCAATGCCCCTGTCATGAATGCCTGATCAACTACTATGGAGCACAGTGGTTTAGCGAAGCTCCCTTTTGCCTTCTTTCTTCATCCTTTTTCCTAATTTTTGCCTTCCTGCCTTCCTGCCCTCTGCCTTCTTATCTTTCGAACCCCTCCTCCGTCCAGTACCCCCTCACCAGCCTCGCCGGAGTTATATCAAACCCGGGATTATGCACCTGCGTGCCCTCCGGAGCAATCCGGTGTCCGTGGTCATCGATCAGGATTTCATCGGCCGATCGCTCCTCAATCTCAACATCCTTGCCGGCCGGAGTGGCCTGATCAAATGTTGAGGTTGGCGCAGCAACATAAAAAGGTACCCGATTGTCGAATGCCGCCAATGCCTTCAGATAGGTGCCTACCTTGTTCACCACATCGCCATTGGCCGTTATCCGGTCGGCACCCACGATCACCAGGTCAACCCTGCCCAGCTGCATCAGCAGTCCGCCGGCATTGTCCACGATAAGCGTATTGGGCACCCCGTGCTGCGTGAGCTCCCAGGCCGTAAGCTTGGCGCCCTGGTTCCTCGGCCGGGTTTCATCCACCCACACATGTACCGGAATGCCACTGTCGTGGGCCAGATAGATCGGCGCCAGAGCAGTGCCGTAATCCACGGTGGCCAGCCATCCGGCATTGCAGTGCGTGAGTATGTTGACCGGTGCACCGGCTTTGCGCGCCGATAGCTCCCGGATGACAGGTAATCCATGTTCGCCGATGAGCCGGCTGCGGGTGAGTTCGGACTGGCGGATTTCCAGGGCGGTGGTAAGAAGTGACAGGTGACGAGTGACGGGTGACGGGGAAGAAGTGACGAGTGACGGGTGACGAGTGACAGGGGTGGTGAGGATGAGGTTGAGCACATAGGCGAGGTTGACGGCGGTGGGACGGGTGGCGAGGAGCCGGGCGGACATGTTGCGAAATATAAGATCGGTATTAGATTGGGTTGAAGTGGCGCCTTCAGTGGCCGCCTCCAATTCGAATTCTCTGGCTCCCACATACATGGCAAAAGCGGCAGCAACACCAATCAGCGGCGCACCGCGCACTTCCATATTTTTGATTGCACGAATGCCATCTTCAAAAGTCTTCATTTCACGGATCACCAGCTCCCACGGCAAACGGGTCTGGTCGATGTACAGTACCTGGTCCGTGGGAGCGGAGTACCAGATGGAGGTGTAGGGGGTGGTGAGGAGGTTCATTGAAAAATTCGTTTTACCATTCTTTACAATCTTAACATTCTTTACATTTATCCGGGCGATCGCAGATCGCCCCTACAACAACCTTACCCCTATAACGTTCGTCACTTTCTTCACCCCCTTAACGCCCTTAACCTCCTCACCCCCTCAACATTCTTCACCCTCTTTACGCCGCAGGCTTAGTACCCCTCCAGCGCCTCAATCACCCCAAACTCCTCCGTGATCAGCTTCGCCTGGATGCCGAGCGATTCGGCAGCCCTGATGTTGATCAGCGAGTCGTCGAGGAAGAGCGTTTCGGAAGCATTCAGCTTGCTCACCTTCAAAACCCGCTCAAAAATGCGCTCGTCGGGTTTGCGCAATCCGAGATTGTGCGAATACCAGGCCTTATCGAGCAGATGATCAAGCGATTCATAGCCAAAATGTTTATTCAGCTCAGCATTGAAATGCCGGGCATGGATCGGGTTGGTATTGCTGAGAAGATACGTTTTGTACTTTTTTGCCACCTCCTCAACACGCCGGATGCGCACGGGCGGAAAGTCGATCAACAGGGCATTCCAGGCCTTATCAAACTGTTCATCCGTACATTTGAAGCCGGTCATCTCGCGGAATTTCCTCCGCATCTCAATTGAACAATATACACCCGTCTCAAATTCCATGCACAGGCGGTTGATCTCCGGATCCTGAAATGCCTCACCCGCACCGCGAAATCCAATTACCTCAAATGCGTTGAACGTCCGGTCAAAATCAATGTTCATCAATACCCCGCCAAGGTCGAACAGAATATTCTTTATGCCGTTCATTTGGTGAGCTTCTGGAAAACTTTTTCGAGACTGCTCTCCTTTTTCCGCAGCTCGGCAGTGGTTTCGTCGGCAACAATTTTGCCCAGATTGATGATGACCACCCGGTCGCAGATCGCCTCCACTTCCTGCATGATATGCGTCGAGAGCAGGATGGTCTTTTTCTTGCCCAGCCCGTCGATGAATTTCCGGATCTCCACGATCTGGTTCGGATCAAGTCCCGTGGTGGGCTCATCTAAAATCAGTACCGACGGATCATGGATCAGCGCCTGCGCCAGCCCCACCCGCTGCCGGTATCCCTTCGAAAGGGCCCCGATCTTTTTATGCTGCTCCGGTCCCAACCCGGTTTGCTCAACCATATCCTCGACCGCCTTTTTACACGCAATACCCTTAATACCATATAGATTGGCCACCATGGTAAGGTATTCCCTGATATACATTTCCACATACAGCGGATTGTTCTCGGGCAGATAACCGATCATCCGCCTGATTTCCAGTCCGTGCTCCAGGGTATTCAGATCGTTCACCTCCACTTCGCCCTGCGACTGTGGCAGATATCCCGTGATGATCTTCATCATGGTGGATTTTCCGGCGCCATTGGGACCTATAAAGCCCACCACCTCGCCCGTGTTTACCTTGAAGGAAACATTGTCGAGCGCCTTTTGCTCCCCGTAGAGCTTCGTAATTCCCTTAACTGTTATCGACATAATTTATGATCTCCAGTAATTTTTCAACCGCCTCGTCCTCTGAAATATTTTTGAGTATTGCCTCTTTTCCCTTGTAGATATGCACTTTACCAGGACCGGCGCCGACGTATCCATAATCGGCATCGGCCATTTCACCCGGACCGTTCACGATACATCCCATCACGGCGATTTTCAGTCCGGTGAGATGTGCCGTGGCTTCTTTCACCCGCTTCACGGCCTCCTGCAGCTTAAAAGTAGTGCGTCCGCAACCCGGACAGCTGATATATTCCGTTCGCGTAATCCGTGCCCTCGAGGCCTGCAATATGCCATAAGCCACCGGAATTTCGAATTCAGGATCTTCCGTGAGCGATACGCGGATGGTATCCCCGATGCCGTCAACCAGCAGCGATCCGATGCCGATAGCCGATTTCAGCCTCCCGTCCTCGCCTTCGCCGGCCTCCGTCACGCCCAGATGAAGCGGATAATCCATCTCCTCCTCATCCATCCGCTGAACCAGCAGCCGGGTGGCCTCCACCATTATTTTTACGTTCGATGATTTGAGTGATAATACGATTTCGTGGAAATTTTCCGACCGGCAAATGCGCACGGCCTCAAGCGTGGCCTGAACCATCCCCTCCGGCGTGTCACCATACTGATCCAGAATACGTTCCGATAAACTGCCGTGATTGGTCCCGATGCGAAGGGCGGTTCCGTGCTCCTTACATACCTGCAATAGCGGACGCATTGCCTCGGCCATACCCTCAAAAGTTTTAGCAAAATTGCCCGGATTGATCCTCACCTTCGCCGCCACCCTCGCCGCCGCCATCGCCACCTTCGGCGAAAAATGAACGTCCGCAATCAACGGCACCGCCCCCTTCTCTGTCACCCCCGCGAAGGCGGGGGCTGTCATCCCCGCGAAGGCGGGGACCTCCCTCCTCCCCAGCTCGTCTTTTATCTCCTTCAGCCACTCCACATCCTTCAATGTTGGCGTCGTGATCCTCACATACTCCGCACCCGCCTCCACCGCGCGCAGAATCTGCGCCACCTGTCCGTCAATATCCGACGTAGGCAGATTCGTCATGGTCTGCACCCGTACCGGCCAGGTCCCGCCCAGCGGCACCCCACCAATATCAATAACACGCGTTAATCGTCTTTGAAAATTCATTGGACCAAAAGTACAAAAGAAATCAAAGGCCAGCGTTCAGGAGCTTCCCGCTTTCAACCAGCTTCGCAAAATGCTTCTGATACAAAACCTTCGACAAAGAGGTGATATGACCGGTATAGTGGGCATCGGTGCCAATAAATTCAATCCATCCGGCATCAATCAGCTGATGCGCGGCAAGCTTTGCCGGCAATCCGTATAAGCCGTTCAGCGAATTGATATTCATCTGGAAAAGCATCCCCCGGTTTTTCATTCCCTCATACAAACGCTTCTTTGTCATCAGCCATGAATAGCGTTCCGGATGAGCGATTATCGGCTCATAATCAAGTAATTGCACCTGAAACAATATCTCATCATACGAAAAAGAAGGCTCCATGAAAGGGAGTTCGATAAGCAGATAATTCTTTTTACCGACAGCGATCACCTCGCCCGACTGAACTTTGCCCAGAAATTCAAAATCCATATGATATTCGGCGGATGCCTCCAGCTCAATGGCTATCCCTTCCTGTTCAATCACCTCACGGAGATGGTGCATCTGCCCGAGGATCTTCTCCCTGGTATTCGGATAGTTACCGGTACTCACATGCGGAGTGGTGATGATCTTGCGAAAACCCGCGCCGGCCATCGCCCGCAGCATCTTCAGGGATTCGTCGATCGACGGGGAGCCATCATCCATGCCGGGCAACACGTGACTGTGAATATCGACCCCAATCTGCGAGAAATCGTGATAAAAAGGCTTGGCTTTACTGAAAATCCCCATTCCGCTAAATTATAATTTATCTTTACGCAAACATCGCCTCTGATTCATGAAAAACTTTGCCCTCATCGGAGCTGCCGGGTATGTAGCACCCCGACACCTCAAAGCCATCAAGGAAACGGGAAATAACCTTCTGTGCGCCATCGATCCGCACGACAGTGTTGGAATCCTGGATCAGTATTTTCCCCAAGCCGATTTTTTCACCGAGTTCGAGCGGTTCGACCGTCATGTAGATAAGCGCCGCCGTTCACAGGCTGCCGGTCCCAATCCATCCGGGCAGATAGATTACGTAAGTATCTGCAGTCCCAACTACCTCCACGATGCCCATATACGCTGGGCCTTACGCTCGGGAGCCGATGCCATTTGCGAAAAACCGATGGTGCTCAACCCCTGGAATATCGATACGCTGGAGCAGTTTGAACGCGAAACCGGCCGCCGTATCTGGAATATCCTGCAGCTCCGCTTGCATGCATCCGTCAGCGGCATTCAGCTGCCCGCCACCGGCCGCCAGAAAATCAAATTAACCTACATTACCCCACGGGGATCCTGGTATCACCACTCCTGGAAGGGTGATGAGGCCAAATCCGGAGGCATCGCCACCAATATCGGCATACACTTCTTTGATTTACTGATCTCCCTGTTCGGCGCTGTCGACCAAAGCAAAGTAATTCTCTATCAACGCGATAAGGCCCAGGGCGAGCTGATTTTAAAAAATGCCGATGTGGAATGGTTCCTCTCCATCGATGAAAAAGATCTCCCCTGCACCATAAAGGATAAGGGCCAGCGCACCTTCCGCCAGCTCACCATGAATAATCAGCCCATCGAATTCTCCGAAGGATTCACCGATCTGCATACACTTAGTTATCAGGAGATACTGGCCGGCAGAGGGTTCGGGATCGGAGAAACCAGGGGGGCGATTGAACTGGTGAACTCCATCAGGAAGCCCCCGCCTTCGCGGGGGTGACAGAAAAGGGAGCAGTGGCAGATGAGAAGTGCCTGTATTCTTCCCTCGGAGCCTTGTCATCCACCACTAAGTCACCCTCATAGCGTTGTCATCCCGGCGAAAGCCTAATGGTGCTAACATAATCTAATTAATATTATTATCTTTGGTAAACAATTAAAGCCAAAGATTATGACACCGAACGAATCGCTTCAAAAGAGCATCAATTTGAGAGATTACTTTAGGAATGATTTTTTAAAGGGCTTGTATAGCGTTTTTCCCTATGAAGTAATCGAGAAGTATGATCAAAAAAAGACCAGGGATAGAATTTACAGCTGTGAAAATACAGTTTTGACCATGGTTTACTCAGCGACCCAAGAAGATAAAACGCTTCAAAATGCAGTGACAATATTTGGTCGGGTTTTTGAAGATCACTCGGGCCGGGTGATTAAAGAAGCTGAATCAGCGATTGAATTGGAGAGAAAGGTGGATTTGGAAAACAGTCAGGTTCGGAGAGGTCCAAAAAAGAAGTACAAGCTAAAGATATCCAAAAGCATAGCTTCTGCTGAGGTATCAAGCAATACAGCTGCCTACTCAAAAGCAAGGACTCGGATCGACATTGATCTATTGCTTGATATATTTAGAAAGACACGGGAGAATGTCGAATCCAAGGACTCCTGGCATGGTCGAAAGACTTATATTACCGATGGCACCTATGTTCAAATGCAAGACACAAAAGAACTTAGAGAATTATATGAAGCTAAATGTAATGATGCGGAAAAACCGGAAGGTTACCCCAAGGCACTGGTTCAGGCAATCATAGAACAAGGCAGCGGGCTTATTTATGATTATGCCTTATCCAACAGGCGGGTGTCTGAACTATCTCTGATTTACCAATTAGCAGAGAGCATTCCAAAGGGTTGTCTTTTGTTGGCGGACGATTTATATAATAGTTATGCCATTTTTGCCATGGCCCGGAAATTTGGCTTTGATCTCATTGTTCCTGGCAAAAGGGACCGAAATTATAAGGTCATTGAAGTGCTGGCAAACGGAGATGAAATAGTCGAAATAGTAAAAACCCGACAACATCCTGAATGGCTGCCTAAGGAAGAACTTTTGCCTGCGAAATTAATACTCAGAAGAATTTCCTTTCTAGCTCAGGATGGAACTAAAACCCTGGTTCTGTACACGACATTGTTGGACAAGGACATTCCCAAATGTGATATCATTCTTAAATATTTTACCCGGTGGGATATTGAAATTACCATCCGTGAGGTTAAGACCATCATGGACATCAATATCCTTCGAGGGAAGACCGATGACATTGTCAGAAAGGAGCTTGCTGCGGCCTTCATTGCGTACAACCTGATCCGGACACTTATGGTGCAGTCCACTCTCGGGACTGCTTTTTCCCCCAAAACAGATATCATTCAAGAATTCTTTGAGAGTAATAATGGCGTTCTTATGGACAGTCGAGGCAGGGTGTACACCCGATGGTCTCCAGGTAGATATGGAAAGGCTGAAAGTTGAAATCCTGGCGCACATCATCAAAAGAAAACCCGGAAGGCATTACCCAAGAAAATTAAAGACAGGTGGATCTTACAATAAATATAAATAATATATAATGTTAGCACCATTAGGCGAAAGCCGGGACCCCGTCACGCTACTCCGAGGCCTTTTAGAAGTGCTCTCAAAGAATTTCGCGGTGAGGAACGGGGTCCCGGCTTTCGCCGGGATGACACTTCTCCGAGGGAAGGGCGGTGGTGGATGACCATGCTCCGAGGGTGCCGAAGTGGTGGATGACAATGCTTCGAGGGAGATACAGTACTGAAATTAAAGCCCGTAGGGCTGAAATGATTATAGCCTGGTGGATTAAAAATTGAAAATTTAACCCCATAGGGGTGAAATAAATTCCAGGGATCATCCAGTGCAATTAATATATCACCCCTACGGGGTTCGGTATTGTGACATCCACTACTTCGGCACCCTCGGAGCCTTGTCATCCACCACTAAGTCACCCTCCTCTTCTTAACAATCTCCTTCACCAGATAGGTTGCGAGTATGGCAAACCCGAGCAGCGAAAGCCCGACAAACCAAATAGAGCTGTTTCGGAAAATAAAGGCCCATACAATAGCCATACTATTCAGTATGAGGATATAAAAGGTGCTGCGGCGATGCGAAAAGCCGGCATCGAGAAAGAGGTGATGAATATGGTTGCGATCGGCAACGAACGGACTCTTACCTTTTGAAATCCGAATGGAAACAACACGGATCATGTCGAACAGCGGATAAATAAGTATGGCAATCAATACCGCCGGGGCAGCTTTCATATAAAATAAATGCGTTTCCGGCAGCTCCTCCCCGCAGATCTCAACAGCAAAAAGAGCCGACAGCAATCCAATCATCAGCGAACCGGTATCACCCATGAATAGCTTAAACTTCCTGCCAAAAACGTTGAAATAGAAGAAGGGCAGGAGCGCTCCCATCAGCGACCAGGCCACGATAGCCATGGCATACCAACCGATGCCATACAGCCAGACCCCCATTAAAAAGGAAGTCAGGATTCCGGTACCGCTAGCCAATCCGTCGATCCCGTCAATCAGGTTAAATGCATTGATGATGCCAACAAAAACAATCAGGGTGATTACAAAACTTAACCACATCGGGATCTCATGCAATCCGAACAGGCCGAACAATGTGGTAAACCGGTAGTTGCCCATCACAATCAGGATCAATGAGGCAGCCACCTCGGCAGTCAATCTCTTTTGCCAGGACAATCCAACGATATCATCCTTCTGACCAACCAGAAAGAGGATAAAGGTGGCAGCAATAACAAATCTGAGCCTGGTTTCTATCGAATTAGGAGGTAGAAGCAGCGTGGATCCAAGTAGTAAGCCTGAAAAGATAGCCACTCCGCCTAATGATGGGGTCGATTCTTTGTGACTGGTGCGATGGTTCGGCTGATCAGTCAGCCCTTTAGCCTTGGCAACCCGAACAATCACCGGGATAGCCAGAAATGACACCAGCGCAGCGAGCAACATCGCGCCTATGCCAGATAGCAAGGTGGAATGGGGTATTATTTGCCAGAAATCAAACAAGGGTAATTCTTTAGGTTCAGCAAAGATAAGCAAAAAATTACCTTGTGGGGCAGATGCATAACTGTTTCTACTCTATTCAATAAGTGTATGATAATGGACAACAGTCTCTTCCGGCCGTTTTAACACCAACACCAGCCAGATTTTCGGCATACTGCACATCAGGATCCCTGCAGCCAACATAATGATCCCGAGCACAAAGGGTGAAAGGTCCTTCAGTATCAGGGCCAGTAAAAACAGGCCCAGATTGGTTGCGACTATGATGTTGGATGCCATAAAATGGGTGAATCCCAGGCGTAGTAAATCATGATGACAATGGGTGCGGTCGGCCGAGAATGGAAATCTTCCCCTGATCATCCGGAAAGCCATAACACGAATGGTATCCGATACCGGAATAATCATTAAACTGATTGCCACCACGGGAAAGGCTTTCATGTGCAGGATAGAATCAGCCTCAACCGTGCAGCACAGGAGTTTGATCACCAGAACGGCAAAAATGAACCCGATGATCATCGATCCGGTATCCCCCATAAACAGCTTGTTTTTTTTGCTGAATACATTAAACCGGTAAAAAGCAATCAAACTGCCGGCCAGTGCAAACGCAATCACCGCATAATGCTCTTTCCCGAGCATCGAAAGCCAGATCCCGAATACAATGGATATTACAATGCCCAATCCGCTGGTGAGGCCATCAATGCCATCCATCAGGTTAAATGCATTGATCAACCCTACAAATATCACCAGGGAGATAATGGCACTCGTTGCATAATTAATCTCATATAAACCAAATAGCCCGTGCAGGGTAGTCATGCGCAACCCTCCAAAAATGATCACGATCAGGGAGGCGATGACCTGTCCCGCCAGTTTTTTCCGTGCATCAATTCCAACCATATCATCCTGCAAACCGATGAAGAACAAAATGACCAACGCCGGCATCAGAAATCGAAATTCACCCGGGTAAGTATCCGGCATGAACAGTCCGGATCCAATAACAACCGAAGCGAAAATGGCGACTCCACCAATTGTCGGAACCGACCCTTCATGGCTGGTGCGTCCGTTTGGAACGGCAACGAGCCCCTTCACCCTGGAGATCCCGATTACAGGCGGAATCAATACCCAGGAAACGAGCAAAGCCGTCAACAAACCCAACAGCATCTGAAAATCGATTGGAAAAACATTCATAGGTGGCATCCTTAGCAAAGCCGAAGTTACGAACAGGTTTTTAACTTAATAACGGGATTGTGTGAACGGTTAGATTTTTATGATAAACCGCTGGATTTTTAGGATAGATTGCATAATTAAAGGGGGAAATTAACGTTGCTTGCATCCGGTTTTGGTGACAAAATAAGTTCCTACCTTTATCGCCGGCCACCGATCCTCAAATAACTATCCATGAAAATTCTGATCCTGCTCACCGCACTCCTCCTTACCGGCACTAACCTTCAGGCCCAGGGACTCTATTCTTATGAATCCACCCGGACATCAGGAATCACTAATTCCGCCGACTCCGCCTACCAGAATCACACCTCTGTACGCAATCTCTATTTCTTTCTGCCAGATTCAAATGATGCTGCAAAATGGGTAAAAGGATGGAAACCGGTTCCCCAATTGATCAAAAGGAAACTATTTTATGAACCAACCCTGACAATCCGGAAACCAGGTTTTTTCATTTCAGCAGATCCGGTTTTTGATGCGGAACTGGGCCGCGAAACCGTGAGCGGACATAATACCTGGGTAAACACCCGCGGGGTGCAGGCCTATGGCAATATCACCTCGCCAAAATTCGAATTCTATACGGCCTATTTCGAATCACAGGCCAAGCTCCCGCCCTACCTCGATTCCATTGCGGGCAGGGTGGGCGGAGTGCCCGGACAAGGATATTTCAGAAAAACCGACGGATCGATCGACCACGGATATGCCACCGGATGGATGCGATTTAAGGCCAACCGCTTTTTCACCTTCGAGGCCGGTACGGGACGAAACTTTTTCGGCAACGGATACCGCTCGATGCTCCTTTCGGATAATGCCCGCAATGCCCCCTATTTCAGGATCGATACGCGGATATGGCGGCTGCATTACGTGAACCTCTGGTCGGAATTCCAGGATAACCGCTTCGTGGATACCAAAGGCGGTGCCTACCAGAAAAAGTATGGCGCCTTCCATTACCTCAGTTACGCGATTACCAAACGCCTCGAATTCTCCTTCTTCGAAGCCGTCATCTGGCAGGGTCGCGATAGTACCCACTCCCGCGGATTTGACATTAACTACCTGAACCCCATCATATTATACCGTCCGGTGGAGTGGACCATGGGCTCCCCCGATAATGCCATGATGGGTGTCGCACTCAACTACCAGTTCCTCGATAAAACATTCCTGTACGGTCAGTTCATCATCGATGAATGGTCGGTGAAGCACATGAAGGAACGCGATGGCTGGTGGGCCAATAAGTACGGGGGACAGATCGGCGCCAAATCCTTCATCGATTTTGCCCGTACGAAAACCACCTCCACTCTGCTTCGCGGAATCTTTTTCCAATCTGAACTCAACTTTGCCCGCCCGTATACCTTCTCGCATTACAATGTTAAACAGAGCTACAGCCATTTCAGTCAGCCACTTGCCCATCCACTGGGAGCGAATTTCATCGAGTGGGTGAACTTTGTCACGCTGCGCTGGGACCGTTTCATGCTCGATTGCCGTTACAGCACCGCCACATTCGGGGCCAATTATAACAATCTCAATTACGGACAGAATATCCTGCTCCCATACACCACCTACGTGAATGAATTCGGCAATGAGATCGGCCAGGGACTCGAAACAAACCTCACCTACAAAACGGTTACCCTGTCGTATCTGATCAACCCGGCGAGCCTGCTCAACCTCTTCGTATCGGTATCCGACCGCCACCAAATAACAGATATTCAGGATAAACACGATTTTTGGATTACCTTTGGTATCCGCAATTCGTTCCGAAATTTCTATTATGATTTTTAAGTTTCTTAAAGTCCTGTCCTCATTTTGTCTGGTTGTCTTTCTTTTTACTGGCTGCAAACCGGTCGATATCGAAAAGGAAATCAAGATTTCCATCGATCTCAATATTTTCAAAACCTTTATATCATTCAGGTTTGCCGATGCTGAAACCGGTGAGCTGATAGGCAAAACCAACGGGACCACCGTGAACCTCGTTATCGGCGGCCGCGATGCCGATGCCGTGGTTTCCCAAACCGGCGAGCATGAAAATCCGCATCAATCCGTGCTCGGCATGATCAGTGTGGCGCTCGATCCGTACGGCAAATATAAAATGGTTCCCGGAAACAGCGTGGTGTTCAATTTCACCGCTTCGGCTCCCGGGTATGCCCCAACTCAGGCCTCTATAACCATCTCCAAAACAGGCACTCAGGTATGCATGGTGTGCATGCGTAAAACCGGTTATTCAGATAACAAACCCCAATTCTATCAGATAAAACCCGGAGAAATCATCGGCGGATTGCTGCCTGCGGGATTCCGGATGATCACCCCCGCCAACCATTTTGAATTGGATTTTGGCGACAGCACACTCTTTACCGGACCATCCGGCGAGCAGGCTTCCGGCGCCCTCAACGTAAAAACCACGCGCTACAACCGGATTTCGGAAACCGATGCCGGGAGCAGCCGGATCATGAATTTTCTGATAGACGGGAACATCACTCCCGGCACCCTGAATGCTGCCGGCATCCTCAGTCTCACTCTCCAATCGGCCACTCCCGGCACCCTCACCCAACTTCCCGGCAAACCCATCAACTGGCGCTTTCCGGTCAATTCCGATTTTTCATCCGGCGATTCCATCCCGGTGTGGCGATTCGATGCCGTTGAAAAGCTATGGAAATCTGCCGGTTACGCTGAGATTATCACCGAAGATACTACCCGGTTCGCCACCGTGCCCCTCCACCTCACCGGACTGTTCGCATCGGGCACCATGATGCCTGCCCGGCTGGTGACCGGCGAAATCAGCATATCCATCGATAAGCCTTTCCTGGCCCCCAGCTTCCCCGGCAATATCCTCCTCACCGATGCTGCAACCGGCGAACGGATCCAGCTGATTCCGGTCACGCTGTTTTCCGGACTCTCTATGCCGCTAAAGATTTATGTACCAGCAGAATCCACCGTAACACTCTCCCTCCAGGCAGCCGATGCCGATTACGAATTCATCTCATTGCCGGCATCACTCACCATACTGCCCGATCAGTCCGACTTTTCAGGATCTTTCACTCTCGTCCCGCTGAAATGCCGGCTTTCCGGCACCGTGATAGCAGCTTTTCCTGCAGATTTTAACGCCTATCCCATTCCGGGTACGCTGCAGGTACTGGATGCAGCCTCCGGCAGTGCGCTGTTATCCATATCGATATCCATCACCTCCGCACAATTCTCAACTGATATCTCGCTGATGGTGCGCGATAACCGTCCGGTGACTATCCGAGTGATTCCCAGCACCCTGGCCGGTGATTTCCTGGCCACCCCGACATTCATCCGCGAAGATAGTCCCTGCCTGGAAAACGGGTTCTGGAAATTCGCGCTCGATGCATCAACCTGTCTGGCGCAAACCACCGCCTACATCACTCTCTCCGGCACCCCGCCACGCGAACCGGTTCCGGCCGAAATGCAGCTGCTGCGGGCATCCGACAGGCGACTGATCAAAAAAATGGCGGTGAGTCTGGCCCAGACGACCACCGCCATCGATATACAATCCACTGTACCCAAAAATACTTCGGTGCTGATCGTTGTCAGACCAGCCGCCACCAACCGGCCGTTTACCTCCGACCCGGCTGAATTTTTATGGGATAATCCCTGCACTACCCCGGTGAAACCCACTTTCCGTATTACTCCGGGATATGCCCAGCTCATGGGAATGATCCGGTTTACCTTCAGTCCCGGACTGATCCCCGATGAGATCCCCATCCGGATATTAACCTATACCCGTCAGGGCGACAGGCTGTTAACGAGCCAGGATTATCTTGTCAAACGCTCCGATCCGGTCATCCGGATCAATCAGTTTACCCCGGCCGAACCCTTGTATTTCAAAATCTCGCGGGCCGTCAGTTCTGCACTCGTCAGCCCCATACCCTTTAAAATAGATATACCCGATCCCGCCGATACGCCCGAATTCTGGCCGGTAACCCTCAATCCCACCGTGCTGCTGCCGGTACATTTCCTGGTGAAAGTGGTTTGTCCCAAAGGCGAGGTTCTGCCCACCGTTCAGGGTTATTACCGCATTCCCGGCGACGACTGGCACGAAATGAACATTGTGAGCGGCAGTCTCACCATTCAGATTGAGTTGGGGTTGACCTATGAAGTGGGAATGATATTGGGCGGCGTGATGATTGACTCTATTTTTCTGGTGGAAAAACAGGAAAATGACCTCACCTTTCCGCTCGAGCCGGCCGATTGCGAGAAGATGGGCTGGGGAGGGAATTAGGGGACCACCACTGAGTCACCCTCGGAGCGTTGTCATCCCGGCGAAAGCCGGGACCTCGTTCCTAACCGCGAAATTCTCTGCTTCAACTTCTCAAAGGCCTCAGAGTAGCGTGACGGGGTCCCCGCCTTCGCGGGGATGACAACGCTCCGAGGGGTATTCGAGGTAGGGAGGGCGGTCCCCGCCTTCGCGGGGATGACAACGCTCCGAGGGACATTAAGTGGTAGATGACACCTCGCCTCTTGAAAGCAGAAGTTCGAAAAATGCAACCTGATCTATAACTTTGAGAATAAAAACCAAGCGGTAATCCCCCATCTTTATCCGGTACGAGTTTTGGAGCCCGACCATCTTTATGCAGTTTGTGACTTCCGCAACATCATTGGCCTGCCCTACTTCAGTTATAATCTTTTGGAGGGAAGTTTTATACTTGCCTTTAAGCTTATACGCAACCTTAACAAACTGTTTCGAATATTCAACTTTCATAAGGCAAGCCACTCCTCAAAATTTGCCTTTTCCTCGCCGGTAACCATTTCACGGCTATCGGGATTCATAAGGAATTCGAGGTAAATGCTCTCTTCAGTAAGCATCCTGGCTTCATCATTCAAGATGGATTCGATGAAAGCCCCGCCCATAGCCGTCATGCCGTGTAAAAAGGTGTAAGGGCCTGTTCAGCTATATTTGGAACAATTACTGAAGCATCATAACCCACTGTGCCCCATATCAGTTGCCCCGGCTTTCAAGCCGGGGTTCAGTGAGATCCATAATGAGAACTCTCCCAACCAGCCTTAAGGCCGGTTGGGCTAAAAAGAGGTGTGGAGGCTCATCAACCCCGGCATGAATGCCAGGGCAACTGATATGGGGCACAGTGGGTTAAGGAAGCTCTTTAAACTTTTTTCTTAATTCTTTTTACTAATTTTTGTCTTGTGCCTTCTGCCTTCCTGCCCTCTTTTATCTGGCTGGAAATCTCTTAGGTTGACGGCTATGACGCCCCGCCCCCTTCTCTGTCATCCCCGCGAAGGCGGGGACCGGCTTCATTCAACGAGGGGCCTTTGAGAGCAGTCTTCCTCGCCAGCTCATTAGCCTCCACCAGAAACTCATCCACCGTGAGCTCCTTATAGAAAATCAAGCCATGCGTGGCCCTCAACAAGGGCCGCTCATTTTCATAAAAGAAATCCTTGCCCAGCAACAACTGGATCTCCCGGAACTGCTCTACCCAGATCTTCTGGGCAAGATCACAGAAAGGGCCCTGCAACTGCGGACTCGGAAACGACGCATCTACCTGACTCAGATAACATTGCCTGAAACTGTTCTGCATAACCGCCATGGCATTTAGCGAAACCGGCCAGTACACATTCGCCTCCGCCGGATGATACCGGTACCACACATTGCGATACCCCATTATCCTCATCTCCTCCAACCCCACTCCCGTAACTCCCTTAACCCCCTTAACCTCCTTAACATTCTTCACATTCTTCACATTCTTTACACTCTTTACACTCTTTACATTCTTTACGTCCTCCTCTCTTAACGTCTTCAGCGCCCTCGCAATCGTCTGCAACACCTTATAATGTGTATCGGGACCGGATCCTTCGGGGTCCATGGTGACGGAAATCACCTGGGGTCGGATGCGGCGGAGGAGGTCGAGCACGGGCTGTACATCACGTTCAGCCTCAGGCTGTTCGGTGAAGATATCCCCCTGATAAAACCCGAGGCGCAAATGATGCACATCTTTTACCTGGATACCCGAATGCGCCCAAACCAGCTCTTCTTCAAATTCCCGGATCATGCCCTTCAATTTCTGCACATCAGGAGTATTCTTTTCGCCATCGTAGCAATTACGCAGATAGTCAACCACATTAGTGATTTTATCCAGCAATTCGTCCGTCGAAGTCACCTCGTAAATCTTCACCAAACATCTCACAATCCGGTGACTCAACCCCCTGTGCTTGCCATCTTCATCACGCTCGGCAACTTTATTCAGATAGTGGTTCACGTCTTTGTCCCACTTGATGAGATATCCCGCCATGAAAAAATCGGGATACCGCAGCATCTGAATCTCCCCCTTGCAGATCAGTCTCTTGGTATATTCCAGTACATCAATCAGATACCGGTTGCTCAGTGCGGTAAATCCGGAAGTGAGCACGGCAAAATGCACCTTGTTTGAGGTCTCCCGCAACTGTCGGTGCACCACCGGCATCAGGCCCAGCATGATATCGTCGTGGTGCGGACCGGTATGCAGAATCACCTTGTTCGTCAGGGGCTGCATTCCGTGGTTGAGGCGGGATTTTACCTCGGTAAGGGTTTCTGGGATCGCAGGACCTCCCCCTGCCCCCTCCTTAGAAAGGAGGGGGGTGGTACCATCGGCAGGGCTTTGCAGGTCATCCGGCAGTTGAATTACCCCCCTCCTTTCTAAGGAGGGGGCAGGGGGAGGTCCTGCGGCAAGGGGGATTTTGTGGGCGTACACGTTATTCACCTGGCAGTACTCCAATAACCCCCTGATCGACTTGCCTATAGAGGGCTCCGCTTCGGCATAATAACGGTTCCGCACATCGGTGAGCAGCGAGGCGGCACCGGTGGTGAGGTAAAATCGGGCATTGGGCAATTTCTGCAGCGCCGTGCCCGGATATTTTGCATCCGGCAGATTTTCAATGGCATCGCGCACCATTGGCGCCTTGGTTTCACCGGCCGCAAACAGGATAGCCACACAGTTTGGATTAAACGTGATGGTGCCCAATCCTATGGTAATCACCTTTTTCTTGCCTGATATTTCAATACCCCCCAGATCGCCGGCCGCAGCCGCCTGGGTTTCGTAATTCGTTTCGGTGAGCCGCGTGGTGGAGTGATGGTCGCTCCCGCGGATATTGAAGGCAATATGTCCATCAGGACCGATCCCGCCCAGAAAAAAGCCGATGCCGCCCAGCGCCCGGATCTTATCTTCATACGCCATGCACCAGTTATCTACCCTGCCCTCCCCTTCGGGATCACGCTTTTTATCGGATGGCGGCGGCGGGTCGATCAGGAGGGCCTTGTTGATATCCAGACCTAATCCCTTGATGTAAAATTCTTTAACGTAGTGAATGAAGCTGTTGGCCTGATTTTTATCGATGGGGTAAAAATCGTCCATCTGAACGAAAGTGAGGGAGGAGAGGTCGGGTTTAGTGGGTGCGCCAACCGTCGGTTTCCCCAAGTAGACACTCGCGGTAAGCGACGAGGTCCCGGCTTTCGCCGGGATGACAACGCTCCGAGGGTCACTTGAAGCAGTGATGACACTTCTCCGAGGGTTGCTTGAAGGTCGATCTTCCCAATTGGCGAGGAGGTACTTGGTCCAGTAGATGAAGTGCTCGGGGGTTTTGCCTGTGGGGAGGCTGATTACGCCGTTGGGGTTTTCCTGTACCCATTCCAGGAATCTCAGGGCGGTAAGCAATCCGAGTTCCGGAAAATTATCTACTATAATATAGGGGATGCGTCCGGTTTGGTTGAGGTACCCGCTGCGTTCAAGGTACTGCTGTTCAATCGAGGTGGTATTCATATGGTATGGCGGGTCCTCTTTATCGGACCTTTCATACAAATTTAATAATTGTTAAGCACTAAGTCACCCTCGGAGAAGTGTCATCCACCACTAAACTTCCCTCGAAGAAGTGTCATCCCCGCGAAGGCGGGGACCGCCCTCCCTACCTCGAATTCCCCTCGGAGCGTTGTCATCCCGGCGAAAGCCGGGACCCCGTCACGCTACTCCGAGGCCTTTGAGAAGTTGAAGCAGAGAATTTCGCGGTTAGGAACGGGGTCCCGGCTTTCGCCGGGATGACAACGCTCCGAGGGTGACTCAGTGGTTGATGACACTTCTCCGAGGGTGACTCAGTGGTGGATGACACTTCTCCGAGGGAAATTTTAGTACTGATGACACTTCTCCGAGGGAAATTCGAGGTAGTGAGGAGACGCATAGTTATGCGTCTCTACATCAACCCCGGCCGCCGTATTTTGATCGACATGGTGCCGGGGATCTGTTTTTCGGCCACCAAAGCGAGATACCCGCCACCACCGGCACCTGCAAGCTTCCAGGCCAGGGCATGATGGCGGTAGCTGTTCACAACCTTCTCAATTTCAGCATTGAACATCGCTGGAAACAGCTTCACCTGCGCATCAAACGATGCCCGGTAACATCGGGCAAATTCCCCTAGGTCGCAATTCATGATGGCCGGCCAGCACTGTTCGGCAGCCGTGGTGAGCGCCTGCACATTTTCGGTGTTGATCTGCGATCCGGTGAGCGGGGTAAACCCTGCCGGCCGGGGCCACAGCAATACCATGAACAGATGGTCCTCGAGCCACGAAAGCACCTTCTCGTCATGGCACGATTCAATTTTTTTCGGCCAGTAGCCGGTATCGTAATAATGACGGCACAACCCGGGCATGCATATCCCCAGCGAATCCTGGGCACCCGATACCTCCGTGCGACCGGGCTCGTTCTCATACCGGAACAGGATCTCGGCCAGCTTCTCGGGCTTCTCGGGCGGCAGCTGATATGGCCACAAACGCCGCGCGGCATTGCGCGTGCTGGTCGACATGCCGCTCCGCTCATTGTAATCAATCACCGGCTCAAGCGATATCGTGATGGCCCAGCCCGGCCCATATTTATTCACATACGGCTGATCAATCCAGGTGCCCGCCAGATCAAGACGGTAAGGCAGCAGGCACGAATCGGCCCGACGCAGACTGGTGGTGGAGCGGGCGGGCAACCCCGACTCGGGAACGCGCTCCAGCACAACATATTCTATACCCAGCTCTTCGCACAACTGCGACTTGGCCGGAGAGTTTCCATCTTCATTTACCAAAAAGATATCAGGCCTGAACCTCCGCAGATCCTCCTCAAAATCCATGATCCCCCTGCCCTGACTGATCCAGGCTCCCGTCACGTATCGCACGGCTTTAACCATGTACAGGCGCTCCTCCTGACTGTTCACGCTGTCGCGACCCTTGAGATCATGGATGGTGGCATCGGACCCGATCCCTACATACAATTCCCCGAACGCTGAAGCTTCCTTGAAAAATGCCACGTGGCCGCTGTGCAATAAATCGTAACAGCCTGATACAAAAACTCTTTTCATAATATAGTGCGATTTTTTTGAAAACCCTTAACCAATAATCTCATTCAATGCACTGAACGGCACAATCCTGATTCCATCACTTCGCTGCTGGCTCATATCGCCCCCGTAAACCACATAACCGCCCTGTGTGCCGGTCATCTTGTTCCAAAACCGGATTCCTTTCAGATAATCACCCGTCACAGTTTGTCCGGATTTGATTTCCACCGGCACCCTCTCCCGGCCATTTTCCAGGATCAGGTCAACTTCATTGCCCACGTTATCCCGCCAAAAAAACAGATTACCCGACCGTCCCGTATTGAATCTTCTTTTCAGGAATTCCACCATGATCATATTCTCAAAAAGACTTCCCCTGAAAGGATGCATGGCAAGTTGTCCGGCATTTTCAACTCCCAGCAGTGCAACGGCCAAACCGGTATCATAAAAATACAGTTTGGGGATTTTTACCACCCGCTTGTTAAAGTTTTCATGCCAGGGCTGTAACCTGAATACAATAAAACTTGTTTCAAGCACGCTGATCCAGGAGCTTACCGTTTTTACATCGATCCCGGTTTCAACAGCCAGACTGCTCATATTCAGCAATTGGCCCACCCTTCCTGCACACAGCCGGAGAAAACGCTCAAAAGTAATCAGATCGGTAATGTTTTTTAACAACCGGACATCACGCTCAACGTAAGTCCTGATATAGTTGGCGAACCATTTTGCAGGATCTGTTTTCTCGTGGTAAAGGGCAGGATAGCCACCTTTAAAAAGAAGCATATTGGTTGTACCCGAAATTTCGCTGATCTCCTCCAGCGATAAAGGAAGTAAATACAGGTACCCCACCCTGCCCGCAAGACTTTGAGAAATACTTTCCTGCAACAAAAAATTATTGGAGCCGGTAATAATGAACAAGCCATGAACAGGTTTCTCGTCGAGAATTTGCTGTAAATACGAAAAAAGATCAGGCGCCCGCTGGGCTTCATCAAGTATCGCACCATCGGGATAATCTGACAAAAACCCACGGGGATCCTCCAGGGCATATCGCCGGATATCAGGATTCTCCAGATTCACATAGGGCTTATCCCCGAATACCGTTCGAACCAGGGTTGTTTTACCCGATTGCCTCGGGCCAACCACCGCCACCGCTTTAAACTGAGCGGCCAGCACCTGAAGCTCAGCTGTCGCTTTTCGTAAAATCATACCACAAATTTACAATTATGGAATCAGATTCCCAAATTGTAAGAATATTTTATTATTATCCCAGTCTGGCAATCAGCTCCGGCAGCGATACCACCGAGATATTTGAATTTACGGGCCATCCGGCTTCAACCGGCGCTGCGATAAATGTCATGAGCGGTGCAATATCCCCGATAGCAGAATAATTACCTTTTGTGAGTACAGGTGATGCAGTCGCCTTACATTCGATTGCAATAATGGTATCGCCCAGCTTCATCACCAGGTCTATTTCGGCACCGTGTGCAGTCCGGTAAAAATAGAACCGTGCATTTGGAAACCTGGCCTTAAGGTTCAGCAGTACGATCTGTTCCCATACACTTCCCCATACCGGATGTCCAACCATCTGTCTGAAATCGGTCAGGTGAAGCAGAGCACCAGTGATTCCTGAATCCGACACATAAATCTTGGGTGCTTTTACCAGGCGCTTTCCAAGATTGGATGAATAGGGTTGAAGAACCAGAACCATAAAGGTGGCATCGAGCAAATCAATATAATTTTTTACGGTTGCCGAGGTCACGCCAAGGGAGTTGGCCAGCGTAGAGTAATTAGCAGTTTGCCCGTTGCAATGGGCCAGCATCTGCCACAATCGCCCCATCAGGGCTGGTGTAAAATTTTTCCATTGAAGCAGATCCCGTTCGAGAAATGTGGTAATGAAACTCTCGCGCCATTCCATCGACATCTCATCGTCGGAAGCCAGGATACTCCTTGGGAATCCTCCTCGTGAAAAAAAAGTTTCATCCGCAACCACCTCCTTAATCTCCTCCCATAAAAAAGGAGTCAGCTGCTTGTATACAATGCGTCCGGCCAGAGTTTCCGATGTCTGCCGCAACAAGTCTCTGGATGCCGAACCGAGCATCAGAAAACAACCGTTGCCACCCCATTCATCTACCAGACTCCGGATGAGCGGAAAAAGATCAGGCTTTCGCTGGATCTCATCAATGCAGACCAATCTCCCCTTTTGGGCACTCAAAAATGTTTCGGGCTCCGTCAATTTAGCCAGATCAGATGAGCGTTCCAAATCAAGATATACTGAGCCGGGTCTTTTCCGCAATATCTCCTTCGCCAGGGTCGATTTACCACATTGGCGAGGGCCCAAAAGGCCAACTACCGGAAAATTATCCAACAGTTTCGCTATCCCGTCCTCAAGAAGTCTGGCTATCATGGTTTTTCATTTACCGTGTAAATATATAAATTGTTTTTTAAATTTGCACGGTTCGGTTGGTGATGTTTACCCACAAATTTTCGCACCCCCACCCATCCACCTCTCGTGGGGGAAACCCGCCGTCGCCCAATATTCACATTTTGGAATCCAACGATTTGCCGGTTTCAATGTGTTCGAACCCCGGAATTAATTTAGATAATACCCGTACGATTTCAGCCTTGGTAATCCCTGGCCTCCCCAGCGTGTCATTCAGCAGTTCCGTTACCTGCCGGATTTCTTCAATCGGCCTGCGCGGTGCGTTCTTGATCACTCCCAGGGATTCATAGGTCTCCATATCAACTGTTTCGCCCGGGGTAAAAAACTCTTCGTATGCTTTTTCGCCGGAGGTGTCGGAGGTGAAGAAGTATACGGGGTAGTGGTGATCAGAAGATTTCGTGTTGAGGGACGGGGTCCCCGCTTTCGCGGGGATGACAAGACCTGCGTTCTCGGGGGAGACAGTCCCCGCCTGCGCGGGGATGACAGAGAAGGGGGCGGTGTTGGGGGAGACAGTCCCCGCCTTCGCGGGGATGACAGAGAAGGGGGCGGTGTTGGGGGAGACAGTCCCCGCCTGCGCGGGGATGACAGAGAAGGGGGCGGTGGGGAGGGAGGATTTGGTGTTGGTGAAGAAGGAGCGGGCTTCGTCTTCGGTTTTACAGATGAAGGGTTCGAGACCCTGGGCACGCAGAAAGTCTTCGGCTATGCGCGAAAAGGTGAGCATCTGGAGCTCAGTGAGACGCGGAAAAAAGATATCGCCCGATTGGCCAAGTATGCAGGCGAGCAAACAAATTTCGCCTGATTCTTCGGGCGATACAAAATAACGTTTTACATCCGACGGTGCCGAAAGGGGCTGGTGCTTGGCTATACGTTGCATGAACCCGTCGGGCAAACTCCCCTGCGAAAAAGCCACATTGGCAAACCGTGCCGTTGTGATGGGAAACTTAGTGGAATAGGCCATAATCACCTCTTCCATAACCTTTTTGCTGGCGCCCATAACGTTGACAGGGTTGGCGGCCTTATCAGTACTTACGCAAAAGAAGTGTTGCGGAGGTGAGGAGGTTAAGGAAGTGAGGGAGTTAAGGAGGTGCTCGGCTTTGATGACGTTGTTTTCCAATAAAGCGGTAATGGAGTGTTCGTCTTTTTCGGAGCGCACATGCTTGTGGGCGGCGAAGTTGGCGATGATTTCAAAGGGGCCCTCGCTATGCAGAATGCGCTCAAACACAGGATCCCCAAAGTTTACCGGATAAGTTTTGAATACTCCGGGCACCTTTAACCCGCTGGTGCTGCGCAAATCGCGTGTAAGCTCGGTCAGACCGTTTTCGCTGATGTCGACCACTACCAGTTTTGCCGGCTCATAGCGCAGCAACGCCTTGATATACGACGATCCGATGGTTCCGGCCCCGCCGATCACCAAAACCGATTTTCCCTGAATTTCCCGGATAAGGGTTTCGCGGTTCCGATCCAGGTCGGCCTTGAAGAGACTTTCAGTACGATGGGTTACATGCGCAGAAATGAAGGCGTTGAGATTAAACATGGTGATTGTATTGGTCTTTGGTTGTCAAAAATAAGAAATAAGTGGCAGATGACACTTTTTGCTACCTTTGCCGGGTCAAAAAGCCGCATGCATTTACGATCTTACATAACCGCCGTCCTCCTTCTGCTGGCTACCGCTTTGAACGGCCAGAGCAAGCTGGTACAGAATGTTTTGAAGGATATCGAGCTGTTTGCAGGCGTGGGCTCCACCCTCTATTTCGGGGATGTTGGCGGCAAGGATTCGAAGATCACCGGTACCCGGATGTTGTTTGACAATCTGGATATCGATCTCTGGCAGGCACGGCCCATGGCCTCCTTCGGCGTGCGGATCAACCCGATGAAGAACATCGCTTTAAGTGTGCAGTTTTCTCCGATGCTCATCAGCGGTAACGACCTGCGATCGAATTATGCATCAAGGGGATATGCATTCAAAACCAGGATTTATGAAATAGCTGTTATCCCGGAATTCTATTTTGCCGATCGGATAACCGGATACGCACCTTACGTGATAGCAGGGTTCAGCGGCTTCTTCTATTCCTTTAAAAATAACGTCAGCGTGAACGCATCCAAATGGTATAGCGGCAACTCGGTGATTCTTGGAATCGGCACACGCTTTCCATCCGAAACACGTTATTTCCAATCACTCGATGCGGCTTTTCATTTCACCTCCACCGACTTTCTGGATGGATTTAAAACAGAGAAGAACAGCAGTGACATTTTCTTTGTTTTGTGCTACAAGATACATTTTCAGACGTATTCGAGCTGGTATTATGATCATCGGGGGCTGGTGAGATAGGAACCTCCCTCGGAGTCGTGTCTTCTACCTCTGAATTACCCTAGGAGAAGTGTCATCTACCTCTGAATTACCCTCGGAGAAGTGTCATCTACCTCTGAATTACCCTCGGAGAAGTGTCATCTACCTCTGAATTACCCTCGGAGAAGTGTCATCCCGACGAAAGTCGGGACCCCGTTCCTTACCGCGAAATTTTGTGCGACCTCCTTTCCTCACCACTATATGTTCCCAAAGGCTTCACAGTAGCGTCACGAGATCCCGACTTTCCTTTAGATTAGCATTTGTATTTAAAATAGATGTAAATTGAAAAGGAATGAGGTGAACTTTCCGACTTTCTAGGCTTTAGGCCTTTCCGACGTATTAGTCCTCATTCCCTTTCTTGCTACTGTGAACCAATTAGAATTTTAGGAGACGAGTCCTATTAAAGGTTTTAGTTACAGCAGCTTTTTATTAACGCTTAATTGCAAAGTTATGGATTATTCAAAAATTATTGGCTTCGATGTAAGTAAATTAACTCTCGATGTAGAAGTTTTACCAGAGGGCAAGGTCTTCCAGGTAGAGAATGATGCTAAGGGTATTAAGCAGCTCTTTCACTCACTGGCAAAGGATTACAAAGTAAAACTCTCTGAGGCGCTCTTCGCTTTTGAGCATACCGGCTATTACTCGCATCAGTTGGCTGTTTATCTTCAGGAAAAAGGGTACTCTTTTGTGATGCTCCCTGGACTGGAGTTGAAGCGATCCCTGGGCATTTCCCGTGGCAAAAGTGACAAGGTGGATGCCGGGAAGATTGCCGAGTATGCCAGCTTGCGTAAGCTCCTGATCATACCAACGCAAATGCCCGAAAAAGAGATCCAACAGATGAAGCGATTGCTCTCCTTGCGAGACAGACTCGTGAGTCAAAGGGCCGGATATAAGGCATCTATTGGTGAAGCTAAACGGGCAATTGGAAAAAAAGAGGATCCGCTTTTCTTCAACGTCCAGGAAACCATGATCAAGAGTCTTGATCAACAGATCGATCTGCTGGACAAAGAACTTTTAAAGGTGGTACAGAATCATCCGAAGCTGAAAACGCAATTGGATTTGATCGTCAGCATCAAGGGTGTTGGTACTCAAACTGCTCTCTATATGATTGCTGTAACTCATGCTTTTCACAGGTTCCCAAATGCGCGCAAGTTTGCTTGTTATGCAGGCATTGCTCCATTCCCATACCAATCGGGTACCAGTATCAGAGGTAAAACCAAAGTGAGCCATCTCGCTAACAAAAAAATGAAATCCCTCTTGAGTAACATTACCGGCAGTGCCATCCAGCATAATACTGAGATTAGATTGTATTACCAGAAAAGAATCGCGGAAGGAAAAAACAAAATGTCAACACAGAATATCATCCGCAACAAACTTGTCGCCAGAATCTTTGCTGTTGTTGAGCGCGGAACCCCCTACGTAGAAACCATGGGATATGCAGCATAGTTCAATCAACAGGGCTTCGCATCAAAGGATCTTAAACGCTTTTTCAAGGTATGACTCAGGTTCTGTCAAGGGTGCCTGTGATAATGCCTTGAGCGATGGAAGAGGCATTTACTTGCCCTTGACAGGTTCTGATCATACCTTATCTTGGCGGTTAAGACCTTTGATGAGGTAGAAGGAAATTGTGGCAATGTTTTTTAAAAATACCTAAGAAAAAACTTGTTTTTATCTTAGAATACGTCGGGATGACACGGCTCCCAGGGGGGGGGAAGGAGGGGAAGGGTTAGAGTGTGAGTGTGAGGTCGTTCCAATGAGGATTAACTTTATTGATCACTTCATTTTTCCATAGGCGCCGCCATTCTTTCAATTGTTTTTCGCGACGTATCGCATCGTCAATAAAACTGAATGATTCGAAATAAACAAGCTTGTGCACGTTATACTTACCTGTAAATCCGGGGATCAGTGAATTACGATGCTCATTTACTCTTCTGACAATATCATTGGTGACACCAATATAAATGACACGATTATTTTCCGTGGCCATTATGTAAACATGATACAAGTGAATTTTCATTTTCTCTTTTATCAATCATATATGCAAAAATACTCCCTGAAAGGAAAATCAGGACCACTTTTTTCCCCCCCGGAGCTATGTCAGATTCGAGGCCACTCATAATTTTTTGCATTCATTTGCGTTCATTTGTGTAACCATTCGTGTCCATTGGTGGACCTAAATATATTACGCATGAACCTAAACCCCCTCATCCATGATCTCCTCACCCGTAAAGCATCACTGGCAGTAATCGGCCTGGGATACGTGGGGTTACCACTCGTGCTGGCTTTCGGTAAAAAGATGCAAGTAATTGGTTTCGATGTAAATGCTGACCGGGTTTCCAATTTGCGTAATGGAACCGACCCATCCGGCGAAAGTGATTCCAAAAAGTTTCAGGGCATTTCAGCCGTTTTTACTAACCAGCCCGATGAACTGAAAACCGCACAGGTGTTCATCATTGCCGTACCCACCCCGGTGGATGATCATAATGTTCCCAACCTCGATGCACTCCGGTCGGCAACGGAAACGATAGGCAAATGCCTCAAAAAGGGCGACCTGGTGATCTATGAATCAACGGTTTACCCGGGATGCACGGAGGAGGAATGCGTCCCGCTGCTCGAACAGGTATCCGGATTAATTTATAAGGGGGATTTTAAGGCGGGGTTCAGTCCGGAAAGGATCAATCCGGGCGATCTGGTGCATCAACTGGAAAACACCGTGAAGGTAACGGCAGGATGCGATGAGGAATCGTCAGCTGCCATTGCCGAACTCTATAAACTGATCGTTACAGCCGGCGTGTACCCGGTTTCGTCGATCAAGGTGGCCGAAACAGCCAAGATCATCGAAAATACCCAGCGCGACCTCAATATCGCCCTCATGAACGAGCTTTCGATTATCTGTAACAAGATGGGAGTCAATACGTATGAAGCCATTGAAGCCGCCGGCACGAAGTGGAATTTTCTCAAATTCTCACCCGGACTGGTAGGCGGACATTGCATCGGGGTGGATCCGTACTATCTCACCTACAAGGCGCAAAAACTGGGCTATCACCCGCATGTCATTCTGGCCGGACGGTATGTGAACGACTCCATGGGACTCTATATCGCCAAGCAAACGGTTAAACGAATCCTTGCCAAAGGTCTGGATATCAGACAGTCAAAAATCCTGGTGCTGGGCTTTACCTTTAAAGAGAATGTTTCAGATATCCGCAACACCCGCGTGGCCGATCTGGTGCGTGAACTGCAGTCGTACCAGGCCACGGTAACCGTAACCGATCCGCATGCCGATCCGCTGGAAGTAAAAAAAGAATATGGAATTGAGATGGAGTCCGGACCGCTTCAGGCAGGTTCGCCAATGCCGGAATTTGATGCGGTGATCATCGCCGTGGCGCACCGTGAATATTCAGAATATACGGCTGCCGATTTTCAGAAATGGATGAAACCCGGAGGCATCCTGGTGGATGTGAAGGGGTTGTACCGCGGACTGGCGGGGAGTTTGGAATATTTCTCGTTGTAGAGACGGATAACTATCCGTCTCCGCACAAATCTCCGCAAATGCGGCAAGAGAATCCGGCAAATGCGGCAAGAGAATCCGGCAAATTCGTTGAGGAGACGCATAGTTATGCGTCTCTACGGAGGAGCACCGAAGGGCCCCTCGGCAGAAGAGGG
The DNA here is from genome assembly GCA_942493265.1 of uncultured Bacteroidota bacterium. Classification (GTDB taxonomy): domain Bacteria; phylum Bacteroidota; class Bacteroidia; order Bacteroidales; family UBA12481; genus UBA12481. The sequence goes on along the minus strand of OW818688.1, from coordinate 1,502,270 downwards.
AGGACCCGCGGGTCCTCCCTCCAAGGGTGGTGCGGAGGGAAGCGATGAAGCACTGCGGCCCTTGAATGCTTCACCAAACTTCCCTCGGAGAAGTGTCATCCCGCTCCTGACTTCCCTCGGAGAAGTGTCATCCCGGCGAAAGCCTAATGGTGCTAACATTATATATTATTTATATTTATTGTAAGATCCACCTGTCTTTAATTTTCTTGGGTAATGCCTTCCGGGTTTTCTTTTGATGATGTGCGCCAGGATTTCAACTTTCAGCCTTTCCATATCTACCTGGAGACCATCGGGTGTACACCCTGCCTCGACTGTCCATAAGAACGCCATTATTACTCTCAAAGAATTCTTGAATGATATCTGTTTTGGGGGAAAAAGCAGTCCCGAGAGTGGACTGCACCATAAGTGTCCGGATCAGGTTGTACGCAATGAAGGCCGCAGCAAGCTCCTTTCTGACAATGTCATCGGTCTTCCCTCGAAGGATATTGATGTCCATGATGGTCTTAACCTCACGGATGGTAATTTCAATATCCCACCGGGTAAAATATTTAAGAATGATATCACATTTGGGAATGTCCTTGTCCAACAATGTCGTGTACAGAACCAGGGTTTTAGTTCCATCCTGAGCTAGAAAGGAAATTCTTCTGAGTATTAATTTCGCAGGCAAAAGTTCTTCCTTAGGCAGCCATTCAGGATGTTGTCGGGTTTTTACTATTTCGACTATTTCATCTCCGTTTGCCAGCACTTCAATGACCTTATAATTTCGGTCCCTTTTGCCAGGAACAATGAGATCAAAGCCAAATTTCCGGGCCATGGCAAAAATGGCATAACTATTATATAAATCGTCCGCCAACAAAAGACAACCCTTTGGAATGCTCTCTGCTAATTGGTAAATCAGAGATAGTTCAGACACCCGCCTGTTGGATAAGGCATAATCATAAATAAGCCCGCTGCCTTGTTCTATGATTGCCTGAACCAGTGCCTTGGGGTAACCTTCCGGTTTTTCCGCATCATTACATTTAGCTTCATATAATTCTCTAAGTTCTTTTGTGTCTTGCATTTGAACATAGGTGCCATCGGTAATATAAGTCTTTCGACCATGCCAGGAGTCCTTGGATTCGACATTCTCCCGTGTCTTTCTAAATATATCAAGCAATAGATCAATGTCGATCCGAGTCCTTGCTTTTGAGTAGGCAGCTGTATTGCTTGATACCTCAGCAGAAGCTATGCTTTTGGATATCTTTAGCTTGTACTTCTTTTTTGGACCTCTCCGAACCTGACTGTTTTCCAAATCCACCTTTCTCTCCAATTCAATCGCTGATTCAGCTTCTTTAATCACCCGGCCCGAGTGATCTTCAAAAACCCGACCAAATATTGTCACTGCATTTTGAAGCGTTTTATCTTCTTGGGTCGCTGAGTAAACCATGGTCAAAACTGTATTTTCACAGCTGTAAATTCTATCCCTGGTCTTTTTTTGATCATACTTCTCGATTACTTCATAGGGAAAAACGCTATACAAGCCCTTTAAAAAATCATTCCTAAAGTAATCTCTCAAATTGATGCTCTTTTGAAGCGATTCGTTCGGTGTCATAATCTTTGGCTTTAATTGTTTACCAAAGATAATAATATTAATTAGATTATGTTAGCACCATTAGGCGAAAGCCGGGACCTCGTTCCTAACCGCGAAATTCTCTGCTTCCACTTCTCAAAGGCCTCGGAGTAGCGTGACGGGGTCCCGGCTTTCGCCGGGATGACAACTCTCCGAGGGGAATTCGAAACAGGGCCATCGCGCAGGTCGATGTTTTTATCCTCGAATTAACATTAGTCCCTTAAACAAGCCAATGGCTACAATAAATGCCGGACCTCAAACACAGAATTTGCGGTTAAAACCCTACCTTGTCATCTAAATCTTCAGAACCAACTCATTATGTGCGGAATTGTCGGATATATCGGTCCCCGCGAAGCGTACCCCATTCTGATCGGCGGATTGAAGCGGCTGGAATACCGGGGATATGATTCGGCCGGAATCGCCCTCATCCATAACGGGTTCCATGTGAAAAAAGTGAAGGGGAAAGTTGCCGACCTGGAATTGGCCGGCGAGCAGGATCCAAAAACCGGGAATATCGGGATGGGACATACCCGCTGGGCAACCCACGGGGAGCCCAATGCCGTAAATGCTCATCCGCAGACTTCCTGCAACGGGCATTTTGTTCTGGTCCATAACGGCATAATCGAGAATTATGCCTCCATCAAGCGTCACCTGAAAACCCGTGGAGTGGTATTTTCAAGCGATACCGATACCGAGGTGCTGGTTAACCTCATCGAGCACCTTTACCTCGAGGGCGACCTGACGGCCGAACTGGCCATCCGCATGGCACTCAACAAAGTGGAAGGGGCTTACGGAATTGTGGTGGCCTGCACAGGAGAACCCAACCTGCTGTTCGCTGCCCGAAAAGGCAGTCCACTGGTGATCGGCGTGGGTAAAGGGGAGTATTTTCTGGCTTCCGATGCCTCTCCGCTGGCGGAATACACCCAGAATGTCATCTACCTGGATGATGAGGATTTTGCCGTGATCGGCGCCAACCAGCTGCTGATCCGGAGCATTCAGAAATCATTTCATGTGCCCGAAATCAAGGAACTGGATCTTTCCATCGGGGAGATGGATAAGGAGGGATATGCCCATTTCATGCTCAAGGAGATTTTTGAGCAATCCCGCTCCATCAGAGATACTTTCCGCGGACGCGTGCTGCCCGATAAGTCGGGCATCCTGCTAGGCGGACTCCATGATGTGCTCCAGAAACTCTATGAAACGAAAAGGATCATCATCACGGCCTGCGGCACTTCGTGGCACGCCGGACTGGTGGGCGAATATTTTTTTGAGGAGCTGGCCCGCGTATCCGTGGAGGTGGAGTACAGCTCGGAATTCCGCTACCGGAACCCCATCCTGAACCCCGGCGATATCGTGCTGGCCATCAGTCAGAGCGGCGAAACTGCCGATACCCTGGCCGCCATTAAACTGGCCCGCGAAAAAAATGCCACTATTCTGGGTATCTGCAATGTAGTGGGCTCTTCCATAGCCCGCGAAACCACCGCAGGGGTTTATACCCATGCCGGACCGGAGATCGGGGTGGCCTCAACCAAAGCTTTTACCGCACAGGTTACCGTGCTCATCATGATGGCCCTCCTAACCGGACGAAACAACGGTACCCTCACGCAGGAACGATATGAAATGCTGATCAATGAGCTCGTTGCCATTCCGGATAAAGTGAAAAAGGTGCTGGAAAAGAACGACGAGATCCTGGAACTGGCAAAGATCTATCAGAACACCACCAATGCCATCTATCTCGGACGGGGCGTGTTCTTTCCGGTTGCCCTGGAGGGTGCGCTTAAACTAAAAGAGATCAGCTATATACACGCTGAGGGATATCCGGCTGCCGAAATGAAGCATGGCCCGATAGCCCTCATCGATGAAAATATGCCGGTGGTGGTGGTGGCTGCGAAAAACCAAACCCTCGATAAAGTAGTGAGCAACATTCAGGAAATCAAGGCCCGGAAAGGAAAGGTAATCGCCATCGTTTCAGAGGGTGATCAGGAGATCTCCCACCTGGCCGATCACGTGATCGAAGTACCCGATTCCCTGCCTGAGTTTTCCGTACTCCTCGCCATCATCCCGCTGCAACTGCTTGCCTATCACATAGCTGTATTGCGCGGCTGCGATGTTGACCAGCCCCGCAATTTGGCCAAATCAGTAACGGTGGAGTAAACTTCCCTCGGAGAAGTGTCATCTACCACTAAACCTCCCTCGGAGCGTTGTCATCCCGGCGAAAGCCGGGACCTCGTTCCTAACCGCGAAATTCTCTGCTTCAACTTCTCAAAAGCCTCGGAGTAGCGTGACGGGGTCCCCGCCTTCGCCGGGATGACAACTCTCCGAGGGGAGCGCGATGCCAGCTCCCAAGGGCCCCTCGATAGAGCGAAGCGGTCCCCGCCTTCGCGGGGATGACAACTCTCCGAGGGTAATTCAGTAGTTGTTTAACATCTGGCTGAGCGCCAGTTTGTGCAGTAAATATCTGTCTCCTCGCGCGTCATCCGGATGAATTCGTTGTCATCAATCGTGCCAATGGCAGCCTGCATCTCTGCTGCATTGCGGTAACACATTTTGCGGAAAGGATCGTCGAAGTCCTTTTTGCGCGACAGATAGACCTGGTCACTGATATATTGCTGAATTTCAATGGCCTTGTCGATGGCCGGCTGCCAAAGATCCTGGGTCAGATGGTCCGCGGAGTTCAGATATTTTAAGATTGCAAAGGCATGTTTCTGCTTTTCCATGGGATACGCCTGCCACAGCTCATCATACCGTCCGTGTATCGCCTCCCACGAGTCGAGCCTGCCCGATCCGATATCCGCACGCAGCGCATCCACATCGCGCTCCGGCATCAGCTGCCCCCCCAGATTCACCCACTCCGTGATGCGCTCCCCATCGAGCTCCGCACACATGGATTCAAAAGTTGCCCCTTCATGACCCATCAAATACTCCAGCAAATTCTTCATCGCATAATGATGCAACATCTCCCCATACGCCCTCTTCCCCTCCTCCCCCTTCAATATCACCACCTTCCTCTTCGATTTTTCGATTCTTCCGATTCTTCCGCTGTCTTCCGCTTCACGATTCAGCATGCCAAGCGCCGTAATAATCTCCTCCACCGTATCCGGCGCCAGCGGATCAAACTCGATATGCTGCGTTTTCCTCAGCCGCTGGTCGCGCGTATGGAACTTCCAGCTGTTCCGCGCCAATGCATACATGTTATGCATCCACCAAAAGGCGGGGATGATTTCGAGCTGATCCTTGGATTTATTGTTGTTCACCAGCGAGAAGGGCAGTTTAATATCCATCTCCGCCGGGTAGTCCGACTTGCTCAGCAGCGTAAAGCTGGCAAAGCGGCTCGAATGTTTCAGACTGGTACACAGGCCGGGCCAGAAACCACGGCCGGCGCGGATCTCATTATCGTTGGCCCGGCTGTTGTGATTGGAGCCGATGGTAGCCCCGGCGGCCACATTACTCTGCCCCATCACCACGGCGGCTACCAGGAATGAATTATTGTGATGCTGCTCGTGGGCCGGGAAGATCAGGTTGTTGAGCACCTCGCAGCAGGAGATGGTGGAGTTGTCGCCCAGAAAAGAGTTGATCAGCCGGGCGCCATATTTCAGGTTCGAATTGTTGCCCAATATGAACCGCACGGCCTTGCATCCGTAAAAGATGCGGCAGCCGTAGCCCACAATCCCGTTCACCAGCTCCACCCCCTCGCCGATCTGGGTTTCCTCGGCCTCGGATGAATTGATGGTAATATTTTTCAGCTTGTTGGCGCCCTTGATATAGCAGCAGGCGCCGATCTTCACATCTTTCAGAATCAGCGAGTTCTTGATCACGCACTGGTCCCCGATGGTTCCGTAAAACCCCCGCCGGTTATCCATCCCATTCTGGGTAATCAGCTTCAGGTTGGTCTGCAAGGCGGCATCATCGCGGTATCGCGCCCACAGGTAGGCATCGGCCGTGATCATGCCATCGAACGGCAGCACCTGGCGCGAACCGGTTTCATTCATCAGGTCGAGCCATACCCGCACCTGCTCCGATTCACCTTCCTTTATAATCCCGTTCCCGAACTTGGCATGATCAGTGGTATTCATTTCACTGATATTGAACAGGATACACCGATCGCCAATGATGTAATGCGACAGATAGCGAACATTATGAATGGCCACATCGTCGCCAATATCGCACGAGATCACCAGACTGTTGGTGATGCCAACCGACAGGCGCAGATCGTGATGTTCGAGCACCGCGGCTCGCACGGATCCTATCCTGACCAATCCGAAAAACTCGGTATTCCGGATCTGCCTTGGATCAAACACATCGGTTACGAGTATTTCGTCCCAGTTGGCGGAGGTATTGAAGTTTTTCACGAGGGATTCCACCTCGTCAGATCGCAAATGGCGCCAGTGCTTATCATTCCAGGCCGACTGCAGCGACCGCCGGTCGAAGGTGGTGCCGAGTGAGTTGGGGGGAAGGATGTTGATTTTTTGCATGGGGTGGTTATTGGTTAGGTAAACTACCCTCGGAGAAGTGTCATCCCGGCGAACGCCGGGATGACACTTCTCCGAGGGGAATTCGAGGTAGGGAGGCCGGTCCCGGCTTTCGCCGGGATGACAACTCTCCGAGGGTGACTCAGTGGTTGATGACACTTCTGCCGAGGGTGCCATAGTGATTTTTCATTCTTCTAAGCGTAATATCCGGAATTATATTCCTATATTTACGCCGTAATCAGGATTTAGCGTCATGAAAAATCGTCAGCAAAAAGAATTATTGCAAAATATAAGTAACGGAACCTTTGGAAGAATCATCGTTCTTACGGGCGCGCGGCAAACAGGTAAGACCACGCTGGCACGACGGTGCTTTCCAAACCATGCCTATATTTCCATCGAGGATCCGATCCTGAGATCTGGGTATGCAAACCTCACGGCTTCGCAATGGAATCATTTGTACCCGCAGGCCATTCTCGACGAAGTACAGAAGGCTCCCACTCTGTTCGAGAGCATTAAATCCGTGTATGACCAGTTTCCTGATCCCCGGTATATCCTCCTGGGATCAAGCCAGTTATTACTGCTTGATAAAGTCCGGGAGAGTTTGGCAGGCCGGTGTCAGATCATCGAGATGTATCCGCTCACCCTTCCGGAACATTTGACAAACTCCTGGGAGGATCCGGTAAAACCATCCGTTTTTCAGGATTGGATCATGGGGACCCGGTCATTGGAGGATCTTTTACCATCCTTCTTATTATACCCTGATTTTGCAGAAAGGCAGCAAGCCTTCGACTTTTATCTGACCTTCGGGGGATATCCGGCCATAACCGATAAAAACCTGTCCCCCGATGAACGATGGAACTGGCTCGGTAACTATGTCAGGACATACCTGGAACGGGATGTCCGTGATCTGGCGGATTTCAGAAATCTTGAACCCTTTGTGCTGATGCAAAAACTCACTGCCATCCAAACCGGCCAGTTGATCAACTTTTCGCAACTTGGGCAGGAGGCTGGCATATCAGCTAAAACGGCGCAACGGTTTCTCAGCTATTTACAGATTAGTTACCAGACATTACTACTTCAGCCCTGGTTCAGGAATCCCGGGAAACGTCTGGTAAAATCACCCAAAATCCATTATCTCGATCCGGGCGTATTGAACACAATCCTGCAAAAACGAGGTACAGGAACCGGGCACGAATATGAAAGTGCCATCATTGCCGAATTGTATAAGCAGGTTAAAATCATCAAACAGCCGCTGTCATTTTACCATCTGCGATCGCATGACGGACGTGAAATCGACCTTCTTCTGGAATTTGAAACGCATTACGCGGCTTTTGAGATCAAGATGAGCCAACATGTCTCCAAAACGGATGCCCGCCATTTTCAGGATCTTGAAACCATTCTCGACAAACCTTTAAAACAGTGCATCATACTCTCTAATGATCCGAAAATCCAGATTTTGAACAACAATACCATGGCAATTCCGGCAGCACTTTTTCTATCATAAATTACCCTCGGCAGAGCGACGCGGTCCCGGCTTTCGCCGGGATGACACTTCTCCGAGGGTAGTTTAGTGAAATATTTGCCAAAGTCGGAAGTGAAATTGCGCCAAAGTCGGAAGTGAAACTTGGCCAAATCCGGAAATAGTATTATTTTGCAGTTGGATTTGAAACAATGATCAGATGGAACACAAGTACTTATACCGAATATGTGATGATGAGCTGCAACAATCGATGCAGTCGTCAGGTGCTGTGCTGATAGAGGGTGCCAAATGGTGTGGAAAAACCAGTACAGCATCACACGTGGCAAAAAGCACCTTGTATATGCAGGACCCGGATGAGGCCGCCAATTATAAGGCGATGGCTGATGCAAAACCGTCACTGCTACTAAAAGGAAATGCTCCACGACTGATCGATGAATGGCAAATGGCACCAGTGCTTTGGGATGCCGTGCGGTTTGAAGTTGATAAGCGCAACGAAACCGGACAATTCATCCTGACCGGTTCTGCCGTACCGTCGGACAATGTTACCGCACATACCGGCACCGGCCGGATTTCCCGCTTGCTGATGCGCCCCATGAGCCTGTTCGAATCTAAAGAATCCAACGGAACGATATCGCTGGGTGAACTTTTTAACGGACTATCCGAAATTGAATCTGTTTCCGCATTGACCATCGAACAGATTGCCTTTGTGATGTGCCGCGGAGGCTGGCCAGCCTCTGTCAGATTAAGCGGAAACTCAGCCCTGCGCATGGCTGCCGATTATGTGGAAGCAGTCATCAATCACGATGTATCCCGAGTGGATGGTATGGAAAAGAACCCGGAAAGAGTTCGCCTGTTACTCCGCTCCTTATCACGCAATATTTCCACGTTGTCCACAATAAAAACCATCATGGACGATCTGGAAGCAACGGACACGAGCCTGTCCGATAAGACGATAGGGACATACCTGAATGCACTGCGCCGTATTTATGTCGTTGAGGATGTGCCAGCCTGGTCACCATCGCTGCGTTCCAAAACAGCCATCCGGACCTCCTCAAAGCGGCAGTTTGTGGATCCCTCTATTGCCATCGCTGTCATGCGAACAAATCCGGAGGGTATCTTAAAAGATTTTAACCTGTTTGGATTTCTTTTTGAATCCTTATGTACACGTGATGTCCGGATCTATGCACAAGCCTGTGATGGCGATGTTTTTCACTATCTTGATAAAAGTGGACTGGAATCCGATCTGATTGTCCGGCTCAAAGATGGACGCTGGGCAGCAATTGAAGTCAAACTGGGGACCAAACAAATTGAAACAGCAGCCGAAAATCTTTTAAAACTAAAAGCTAAAATCGATGAAAATAAAATGGGCACTCCCTCTTTTCTGATGGTATTAACCGGCGGTCAGTATGCATATCAGCGAAAAGACGGCGTTTTGGTGGTACCGATAGGCTGTTTAAAACCTTGATTACTTTACCCTTGGAGAAGTGTCATCCCGGCGAAAGCCGGGACCGTGTCGCTCTAACGAGGGGCCCTTGGGTGCTCGCTCAACGCTGCTCCGAATTGAATTGGTAATTGCTCTCAAAGGCCCCTCGTTAGAGTCAGCCGGTCCCGGCGTTCGCCGGGATGACACTTCTCCGAAGATAATTTGGTGGTGGATGACACTTCTCCGAGGGTACCGAAGTGGTAGTGAAACTTACAGTATTAAATTATCCATTGTAGTGAAATCGCATGGATATAACCTTTACCCGATTTTCAAGGACAGTGTAAACCAAACGATGCTCATGCGTTATTCGTCGACTCCAGAATCCGCTTAGTTCGTGCCTTAAGGGTTCGGGTTTACCAATACCGGAATAGGGTGTCTTACCAATACTTTCAAGCAATTTTGTTATTCTGGTTTGAACGGCCTTGTTACCATTCTTTTTCCAGAAATCAATATCATCTAATGCCTTATCCAGGAAATCTATTTCCACAATTCTGACGGATTGATGGTTTTACCCTTCTTTCCTTCCTTGAGTTGGGTAATCCCGTGCAATAGGGCTTCCCTGTTTGTTTTTGTCGAAAGCAGGTATTCCGTCTCGTCGAGAAACTTAATCGAACTGTCATTTTCGATCCGTGCTAATTCCTTTAGCATATCTAAAACCGTCTTCCCGATTTTTGTCTTTTCATTTATCTGAATTGTTGTCATACCCGAATTATTACGGTACAAATATACGAACCCTTTTTCGATCTGCTTCATCTGTGTCATCGACCACTAAGTCACCCTCGGAGAAGTGTCATCCACCACTTAATTTCCCTCGGAGAGTTGTCATCCCGCCTTCGCGGGGATGACAACTCTCCGAGGGTAAAAATGGGCACTCCCTACGGTGTTCATCAAGTAAACGATTTGGCTACCAGGAAATCGCGCAAATGCAAGTGTTTTATGCCCTGATAGTTACCCAACGCAAATTCATCCATGCTAACCACATATTTCGGATAATTATCCCCTATTTCAAGCAGGTTGCCGAATTCCCGCGTACGGGTTTTCTCATCAGCCAGCAAGTAGGCCACCTGTACATAAATCCGGCCATCATAACGGTCAGCAACAAAGTCGATTTCCTTTTCGGCCATCTTGCCTAACGATACCGTGTAGCCCAGGAAACAAAGGTGACTGAACACCAGATTTTCAAGTAATTTCTGGATGTCATTCTGAGTGAATGGGATAAGGGAATTCCGAATACCCGTATCCTCAAAATAATACTTCTCCCCATTCTCGAAAATCTTTCGCCCTTTCAGCCCGGTACGCTTGATACCGGCCACCAGGTATACGGTGGTCAGAAATCCGAGATAATCCAGGATAACCTTTGGCGACAATACCAGCTTTTGTGATTTCAGATAATTGCTAATCCTGTTTGCCGCAGTAAAGCTTCCAACATTATCCGCAAGGTAAAGAATCAATCTCTCCAGCATCGTAACATTGCGGATTTTGAATCGTTCAACCAGGTCTTTCAGGATAATTGAATGGTAGATGTTTCGGAGATATTCATAAACAATGGCATCCGTTAGTTCCAGGTGGATCAGGTAAGGCATTCCTCCATACTTCATGTACCGCAGCAGGGATTCATTGTTATTGCCCACCGCGAAAAAGTCGAGATATTCAGGATAGGAAAGGCTGTATATCCTGAATTCAATATATCTGCCCGACAGAAGAGTTGCCAATTCTCCGGATAGCAGTCTGGCATTGCTACCGGTGCAGTAAATATCATAACCCCCTTCTGCAACAAGACTCCTCAGGGCTTTCTGAAACTCTGCAATATCCTGGATCTCATCAACAAAGAGCGCACACGGTTTGTCGGGATTCCGCTTCTCCTTTACATATCCGATCAAATCTTCCCAATTGGCTAAATCCCGGAACTCATACAGCTCCTTATTGATAAAAATGGTGCAGGCTTCCGGTGTCACAATGGAAACCTCATCCATCAACTGACGAAGAAGATAACTTTTACCAACCCGGCGCTGACCGGTTAACACTTTGATTATGCTCTTCCCGATAAATGGCCGGATGCGGTCGATATAATCGTTACGTGGGATATATTCTTTACTCATAAGTTAAATATACCGACAAATATACACAATTTTTACTTATGATACTAATTAAGGCATATGGCAGAAGGCATAAGGCAGAAGCAAGGAGAAAGTTATAAGAGACAAGTCATCCACCACTTCGGCACCCTCGGAGAAGTGTCATCCACCACTAAACTACCCTCGGAGAAGTGTCATCCACCACTTCACTTCCCTCGGAGCGTTGTCATCCCGGCGAAAGCCGGGACCCCGTTCCTAACCGCGAAATTCTCTGCTTCAACTTCTCAAAGGCCTCGGAGTAGCGTGACGGGGTCCCGACTTGCGTCGGGATGACAACGCTCCGAGGGGAATTCGAGGTAGGGAGGGCGGTCCCCGCCTTCGCGGGGATGACAACTCTCCGAGGGGAATTCGAGGTAGGGAGGGCGGTCCCCGCCTTCGCGGGGATGACAACGCTCCGAGGGAAGTTTGGTGCGCCCCCCCCTCTTCTGTCACCCCCGCGCAGGCGGGGGCTGTCATCCCCGCGAAGGCTTTCTGTCATCCCCGCGCAGGCGGGGACGGGGACGGGGACCACCAACAAATCCCCTCCACCCATTCCTTCGAGCCATCCCTTAGCCACCCATCCAGCTGCGAGACTTCCTTGAGCTGCTGCCCGCGCATCCGGGGCACATTGATGTAGGAACAGGTGAGCTCGGGGATGGCCGTCATGTCGCCCCAGAGTTTTTCAAACTGGGTTACCGGGTAAATATCTTCCTGACCTTTTCCCCACCGCTTCTTGACTTCCTTGATGGTGACGTAAGTGGGCATCCGCGAGGCCATTTTGCGTACGGCGAGCTTTACTTTTTCGGTATTGCCGAGATCTTCCCTTACCAGACCGAATGCACTCAGCATCTTGTCGATATCGATCCAGAAGGTGTTGGTATTGTAATAACTCAGATTGAATTCAATGCGCTCATCCGGCAGGGCCAGACCTTCAATCAACCGTATATTTCCGTTGATCTTTGCCAGTCCGCCCCCACGATCATCCAGCTTGCGGGTGATCACTTCCACCGACATGGCCGCCTGCTGCTGTATGTGCCATCCCAGCACCGCCGGATCGGCATTGGCCCCCAGCGTGTCAATATTGTGCACCAAAAGATGTTTCAGACTGGGATTTTCCTCAATCAGCGCCCGCAGGGTTCCATTCAGGAACAAATTGGGAATTTCATACCAATGTCCCACCGGATGAATGCATTGCGCGGGCAGGTTATCCCGGTAATCTTCCGCCTCACCGGCCGATTTTGCCCAGTTGATGAGCGCGGCATGCAGACTTTGCTGCACCTTCTGAGATTGTTCATCGAGCAATTGCTGCGGCATTTCTTCCCATAAAAACCGCAGGTCGCGCTCCGTGGGTACCAGCCTCAATCCAATCACCTTTCCGCCCGACAGAAAGATTTTTCCCCGGTTCAATCCCCGGCCATTTTCAGTAAGCCAAGCAGATAGCGCAGGATGCGTCAGATAACTGGTGGTAAATACATGCTGGAGTCCGGCTCCCGATAATCGCTCGGTTTTCCGGGTTTTGGCCAGATGAACTTCGAGAAAATTGCGATGCCTGCCGGCAAATCTGGCAAACGGATTCAAAGTTTTTACCACACCGGCTCCCTTGGTCCACCGACTGCCGGCCCCGCCAGCCAGTGATACAATGGCCAGTTCATTATTTTGTAAAGCCTTTAATCCCAATTCAATCAAATGCTTATCATTCAGGATGGAATGATGGGCAATCTCGGATTTATTGACATCAACGATGGTGGTGATGATGGGTATCCGGTTTTTCGACAGTCCGATCCGGCCCGATTTTAATTCTTTCCTGATCTGCGCATGCTGCGCCTCATCGAAGCCCAATTCCTCCAACAGCTGGTTGAGTGGCTTTTGCTGCGTGGATGCATCCTGGTTTTGCGGAATGATGCGCTCAAACAGATTCGTGACAAATCCGGTGAATTTTTCATCCGACTTGTAGGCGTGACCCAGCATCGACAGCTCATTGCGCTGACTATCAGATACTAAATGAATCTCGCGTTTCAATAATTGCGGCAAATGCAGGGTATAGTAGGCTTCAGGCATCAGCGCTTCGCCGCCCTCCGTTAACGTGGCGCAGGATCCGTTTTCATTGATGCTGAAATCATATACCACGGGTTCCATGGCAAAGGGTATGGCCTGCTCAAATTTCTTTTTGGTTTCACTCATGATCTCCCCCAGCCGCACCTGTGCCTGCTGTTTAAAGGCCGGATCGAACATAAATCCCATCCCGCCTCCCGACATGCCACCCATCATCCAGAAGCCCCAGAAATGCGCCTTGAATTCATCCTGAATCCGGTTGATCAGGGTTTCGGTATACAGATTGGTTGCCCAGGGAATGATTTCCTGTATGGGGCCCTCAAAGTTCTGCTGGGTAAAGGCCCCGATCCCTTTGATATCGCCTTCGGTAAGTTTTTGCAATACTTCATCAAAATAGGCGATGGCATTTAACCGGCCCGTCCATTCCTTCTGTGAACGCAGCAGATATTTCTCGGTTACCATTTCCAGAATCGGACCCACATCCTGCGCCATGCCTCCATGCACCAAAACCAGACTCTCCTGCAATTTCCGGCGGGTTGCCAAACTCACCGTACCGGTATCCAGAATGGTATGCCGGGGCAATAAGCGCCCTTTGCTGATCCCGAATTCAGGATCACCTGCCTCAGCATGAACCCCTTGTATGAGCTTCACGCCCGGCCATACTCCGCCTGAATCCTGCCATCCGCCGCCCGATCCTCCGATCCATTCCCCCAGTATCGCTTTTGCAGCCACCAGCCGGCGCTCTTCTTCATTTAATAGCCCCGACAGCTTTTCGGTTTGCCGGGTTGCCCGCATGCACAGGGAGATCAGCGAAGCTAAAAGATTGGTGGATACCGCCAATCGCGATCCTTTGGGGATATTGTTCACTTTGCTCACGATTTCAATCCCCCTGCCCTTTCCAACCATATTCTCCAGCAGATAATTCAACGGCAATCCGGCGCCTTCCATTCCGGGAGGTACAATGCCCGATGCGATCACGGCAGCCTTCAGCAATCCGAGATAATCTTTGGCAAAATCGAATACTTCCGACAGATGGCTGATCGAGCAGGATGCCGCCAGGTCAACGCTGGTGAGTTTCAGAACCGGCTCATCTATCACGCGGAGCCAGGTTTCAATGGGCGGTGAGGGTTTTACGGATGAGGCCGGATTCAGGATGCACAGGTCGACCGAGATGTTCAGCACCCGGGCCCCTTCAGGATAATCCATGCCCAGAAAGAAAATGTCGCTCCAGCCGCTATGGCTGAGATCCATCCGTACGGGGGTGGTTTCGTGCAGACAGGGATACAATCCGGTAACGGGGTCTTTCTTCAGTAATACCGGATGGATTTTCAGCGGCTGATCAAAGGGGTGACCAATCCGGAACATCCATTTATTCCCGGCGGTGGAGCGTACGCTGATGCGCACCTGATCGGCCAGTGTTTGAAAAGCCAGCTGATGGTAGGCATCCGCCAGACTGCTCGACAGGCCCTCATTGGCGCCATGATTGGCCTGCACTTTCAGCAGCAGGTCGATCGCTTCTTCAAACCGGCGCTTCAGTAAATGTTCATAGGCTTCATACGGAATCAGTCCTTCGGTTCCGGTTTCCCCGCGGAACGGGATATGGAAACGATGGATGGCGTACAGGAAAAAGAGCGCACGTACTTTGCAGTACAGATTGGGCTCCGATTTCCGATAGATTTCCAATTCATCGGCCTCTTCCAATAACTGAGGAAGCGATGCATTTTTGCAGAATTCATCGATCGACCTGTTTTTCAGGGCCGGATCGGTTGACCGGATAATGGTGATGAGTTCGCTCATAGCTTATTTCCCCATCACATTCATATCCCTGGCCACGAAAAATTCCAGCAGCTCCGACATAACCTGGTCGCGGTCGTTCCCGCTGAGTGCCAGTGCCAGCTGGGCCTTTAACAAACCATACCGGGTTCCCATATCGAACCGCCAATCGTTTTTCTCAAGTGCCATATATTGCTCTTTCTGAGCCAGTTCGTTTAATGCCTCACTCAATCCGATTTTTTCGCCGCCCGCATTTTTCAGATTCTTTCCGAGGATGGTCATCACCGTGGGCGACAATACATGCATTCCAAAAAAGCAGAGATAATGACCGGCGCGTAAACCCGGAATGATCAGTTTTTGTTCGGCTATGGTGGGAGTGGGCTTTTCCACGATCTTATCGATCAGATACAGATCGGTTGTGGGATGAACCCGCTTTCCCCCGATGGTTCCATAATTCGGGATCAGATTTTCGCGGGTGGGCGTAACCGCCGAAACCGAGCAGTTATTTGCTTTCGCGATATCGGTAAGATGTTTGGCGCAGGGCACACTCGTTCGGTTCACGTACAGATGATCACCCACCAGGTGCAAAAAATAATCGTTCCCGATAAATGAAGCCCCGCAATAAATCGCATACCCGTATCCCAATGGCTTATCCTGCTGGATAAAATGGATCTGCTCATCGCCGGCAGCCATTTCGGCATATACCTCCAGGTCACCGGGATGGATCACCACTCCGATTTCCTCTATCCCGGCCATTCGCGCCTCTCCAACCAGAATTTCCAGAATGGTTTTACGATTTCCATCACGATCCACCAGCGTTTGGATCGCAAGCTTGCGCTGGTCGGGGCCGGCGGCTGTTATGAGGGCTTTTTTGATTTGCATATTCAGTGGGTTTTAAAGATGAGGTGAGGAGACGGATAGTTATGAGACGGATAGTTATCCGTCTCTACGGAGGTACCATTCATAAAGATTGGTGATGCCATCGCGCAGGTCGATTCGGTGGTGCCAGCCCAATGCATGCAAACGCGATACATCGGTGAGCTTGCGGAGGGTGCCGTCGGGCTTGGAGGGATCGAAGAGGATGGAGCCGGGGAAGCCGACGATGTCCTTTATCAGATAAGCGAGGTCTTTAATGCTGATTTCGGAGCCGGTGCCGAGGTTGGTGAACGAAGTTGTCCCGGAAGCGTTCTCGGTGAGGGACGGGGTCCCGACTTTCGTCGGGATGACAAGGCTCCGAGGGTGATTTTGGAGCAGAAATACGCATGCGGAAGCCATGTCGTCGACGTGCATGAATTCGCGGAGGGGGGTGCCGGTGCCCCAGATCATGACGGAGGGGCTGTTGAGCTGTTTGGCCTCGTGGATGCGGCGGAGAAGGGCGGGAAGGACGTGCGACTTTTCGAGGTCGAAGTTGTCGTTGGGGCCGTACAGGTTGGTGGGCATCACGCTGATGAAATCGGTGCCGTACTGCCGGTTATAGGATTCACACATTTTGATGCCGGCGATCTTGGCTATGGCGTAGGGCTCGTTGGTGGGCTCGAGCGGTCCGGTGAGCAGGTATTCCTCTTTCATCGGCTGCGGGGCATCTTTGGGGTAGATGCAGGTGGAACCCAGAAACAGCAGCCTTTTCACTCCATGAACATAAGCCTGATGGATCACGTTGCTCTGGATCATAAGGTTTTCATAGATGAAATCGGCCCGATAGGTGTTATTGGCCATTATGCCGCCCACCTTGGCGGCGGCGAGGATCACATATTCGGGCTTTTCTAAAGCAAAAAAGGCCTCAACGGCCTTCTGGTTCCGCAGATCCAGCTCGTCAAAGGTGCGGCCGATGAGGTTGGTATAGCCCTTCGACTCCAGGTTCCGCCAAATCGCCGAACCCACTAGTCCGCGGTGCCCGGCGATGTATATTTTAGAAGTTGGTTGCATTTTTTGTTTTTCACGAATTTGAGGACTGGAATTTTGAAGTTAGAGATTCGAGGAAGTTAGAGATTCGAGGACCAGTTTTGAATGCTGAAGTGGGAGATTCAAGTAAGGCACAGTGCACACTTGAATCTGTAATTTCAAAATTCAAAACTGGTCTTCGAATCTATAAATTTTCACTTCCTTACTTCCATATTTATTCAAAGTAGTTCAGCGTCTTATACCCACCCTCTTTCAGGTAGGCATCCCGTTTAAAAAGTTGTATATCTGCGGATACCATTTCGGCCACGAGGGCTTTCAGGTCGTACTGAGGGATCCAGCCCAGCTTTTCGCGGGCTTTTGTAGCGTCTCCGAGGAGGAGGTCGACTTCGGAGGGGCGGTAGTACTTCGGATCTATTTGGAGAAGTGACGAGTGACGAGTGACGAGTGACGGGAGGTATGCGGGGCCAACTTTTTCGATGAAAACGTCCTGGTTGATGTGATCGATATATCCAATTTCGTTTTCATCTGAGCCGGTGAAGGCTATGGTGATGCCGATTTCGGCGAAGGCCAGGCGTACGAATTCGCGGATGGTGGTGGTTACACCGGTGGCGATCACGTAATCACCGGGCTCATCCTGCTGCAGCATAAGCCACATGGCGCGCACAAAATCCTTGGCATGACCCCAGTCGCGCTGCGCGTTGAGGTTGCCGAGCCACAGGGTATCCTGCATGCCGAGGGCGATACGGGCCACGGCACGGGTTACCTTGCGGGTGAGGAATGTTTCGCCGCGGATGGGCGATTCATGGTTGAACAGGATGCCGTTGGAGGCATGCATGCCATAGGCTTCGCGGTAATTGCGCGTGATCCAGTAGGCATACAGCTTGGCCACCCCGTAGGGCGACCGCGGATAAAACGGGGTGTTCTCGTTCTGGGGAACTTCCTGCACCAATCCGTACATTTCGGAGGTGGATGCCTGGTAGATCCTGGTTTTTTGGGTGAGCCCCAGCAGCCGCACAGCTTCCATCACACGGAGGGTTCCCAAACCATCGGCATCGCCAGTATATTCGGGCGATTCGAACGAAACTTTCACGTGCGACATTGCTCCCAGATTATAAATCTCGTCGGGCTGCACTTCCTGGATGATTCTCGTGAGGTTCATCGAGTCGGTGAGGTCGCCGTAATGCAGTACAAACCGGTGGTTCTCCACATGCGGATCTTCATAAATATGATCGATCCGCTCGGTATTGAAAATCGATGAACGGCGTTTTATGCCGTGAACGGTGTAGCCTTTCTTCAGCAGGAATTCCGAGAGATAGGCGCCGTCCTGGCCGGTGGTTCCGGTGATGAGGGCAGTTTTATTCATTTCAGTTATTTATTCACGAATTATAAGGGATGTTTTGGATTGAGAGCATGGGTTGAAGTAAAAAAGTTGAGATTCGAATTAAGAATTCCGAATGCCGAAGTTGGAGATTCAGGTTATAATGAAGTAATACTGGTAATCTGCACCACTGACTCAGGAATCATCCCGTAAAACACCAATGCGGTATGGGTACTGATGTAATCAAACAATTCCTTCCTAAATTCATGAAAGTTCATTTCGTTTCTGTTTTTCCGCAAATTTGAGGAATTTTAGAACACAAATTATTTCTCGATGTGTGCCGCGACATCGCGACAGAGTTTTTGTCGAGATAATTTCATAATATGTTCCTGGCCCAAATTTCAAATAGTCTGTTTTACTTCCAGCCAGCTTCCACTGTGTCCATCTGTGTCACCTGTGGACAGTCGAGAGGACACATTGGTCTACCGGATGAGAGTTTCTGACAGGATTTCAAAGGCTTTATGAAGGTTCGTATAACTTTGCCCTACTGTTCCAAATGTCCTTGCCCTGATAATAGCCTGGTTATAATCGCCGGTAGTCTGGCTCATAGTGCGAACCCATTCTGGGTTCTGCAGAAAAGACTCCTTCTTTTTGTACTGTGGCAGGAATTTTCTCAAATCCTTTTCTGCTGATTTAGTTGATGGAAATCCCGGACAAGTATTGTCGTAATGCAATAAAAACCAATACTCAATTGCGGGAAGTGAGTCGCAGAAAACAACTTTTTCATTACCTTCATATTCGGTTCGGAGGTTATTCAATTTCTGCCGTTCAACTTCATTACGACCTGCGACATCTGCATCAAATACACATATTATCGTGACATCCGCTGATAGAAGCGCATCAATCCTCCGGGAAAAATCATGGATGCATGTGTTTTGACATAACCTGGGTTCAACAATACATCTAAAATTAAACAATTTCTTCAGATGCTTAAAATACCAGAGTTCAGTTAATCCCTCCCCTAAGATCACGATCCCTTGAAAAGTATTCCGTTGTTGTCGAAAGTATTTTGCCATATTTGGTTAGATATTTGGGATGGCCCCGAACTTGCCATATTTGTATGCCTTCTGCAGGGAGGTAATCCTGTTAACCCCTGTAAAATCACTAAGCGAATACAACTCGGTGGAGCCATTCTGCTTTTTATCAGTAAACCAAATGGTATCTTTCCTGAAAAGATCTTCCTGCTCCAACAAGCCATCGTAATGGGTTGTAAGCAGCAATTGAGCAGTTTTGGATTCTCTGATAAACCTTTCAATAAGATACTCGATCAGCCTGGGATGCAGGCTGGACTCAATTTCATCAATACAAATGAAAGCATTGTTATTTAGTGCTTTACCGATCACACCAGCCAGCCCCATTGTTCTCAAAGTCCCTTTCGACTCTAAGTCCGAAGGAAGTTCGTACACCCGCTCCTGGCTTTCCTTCACTAAAACCCGATGTGAAAAAAATGCCTGATGTCTCTTTCCTTCTTCCCTAATTTGTACCGATTCAATATTAAAATCTGCTTCGCCAAGATAGTTATTTATGTAGGATCGACTCTTTTCATCATTAATAATCAGTCCGTTTGCAAAGCTTGCCAATCCGGTTTCCGGCTCTATCATGGGCATAAATTGCTCCCTCATCCAACGAGCAACTTCATCAATATTGGGAATGGATACATTTAATTTCCTTAGGGCCGCAAAAACAGACATATTAGCCAGGCAAGCCACATTAATCATTTCTTGCACATAGGATCCTACTTTACAGAATGAGTTAAATGTAACCATGGATACCATGTCAGTCGTACTCCTTGAAAAGATCTCTGTAGGTTTTTTCCCGGTTTGGACTCTCAGCGACTCCTTGATCACAATTGTAGCATTCAGTTGTAACGCATATACATACTTTATTTCACCAATATACAGTGTCAGAACAAATTCGGTTGGAAGTAAGGAGGAAGAGTCGTCCAACAAAAATGGGATAACCCTCGTTCCAGTTTCCTTATTTTCCGGAGTCAGGAGCCAGAAATAGTAAAGGAAATCGAATGCCTTTAGCAGGTTACTTTTCCCGGAGGCATTCGCCCCATAGATTATACCTACCTTTGTCAACCTGGTCTTGCCGGCCACCTTTGCAACCAGGTAATCCTCTAAGTGCTTGTCGCCAGAGGCTTCGAAGCTTAAGCACACCTCCTCTTTAAAAGAGAGAAAATTTTTAACCCTCAATGAATGTATCATAACGCCAATAATTGCAATATTGATGCAATATTACAACATTAAATCTATATTCATTCAATTTTAACTCGCATTTTTGCAAATTTATTGCATATTTCACAAATGAAAAGTCCCCTACCGGGCGCCAACCAACAAACGACAAGCGGGGCTGGGTTTACCTGGTTAATTTGACCAGCCCACCAACCGGAGTCTCAGTTAAACAGATCCAGACGGGGTAAGCCTTCGGGCGCGAGCGTCCTGAATAATTGAAAAATTCTATTATTGATTTTGTTTTGCCTTTTCTTCCTTGCTTGCCAATGGAAGAAGTTCTTCAAGGCGATTGACTTTCCAATCCGGAATTACAGTGAGAACATGATTAAGCCACTGCCAGGGGTTGATCCCATTCATTTTACATGTACCCAATAACGAATACATCATTGCTGCGCGCTGAGCGGCATCGTGGCTGCCGGCAAACAAATAGTTTTTCCGGCCAAGCGCCACCGGGCGAATGGAGTTCTCGACCCAATTATCAATTAACCAAATTCCATCATGAGTATACCGTTCCAGCCGGTCCCAAAGACCCAACGTATATTGAATGGCTTTGCCAATTGGGCTCTTGGGTAGGACCTCGTTTAGTTGGGTCATCATCCAGGTTTTCAGCTCCTGCAGAACGGGTACGGATTTTTCTTGTCTCAGGGCTTTTCGCTGTTCAGCATCCATCTCCTCGGCTTCGCGCTCAATCGTGTATAGCTGCCGAATCTTTTCCATCGCGTATTCCGACCGTAGTTTATCATTGTCTAACGATTGTTCGAACTTTCTTCGAGCATGCGCCCAACAGGCTAACAAGGTTATACCGGCGGTTTTGTCATACACATCGTACGCCTGATAGCCATCACATTGCAAAGTTCCCTGGAATGATTGTAAAAACTCACCTGGTTCTTCCCGACTTCGGCTTTTACTGTAGTCAAACACAACCATTTTATCCGGCGGAGAATGATACACCCACAAATATCCTTTGTGCGTAGCTCCGGGTTTATCTTGGGTTTGCACCGGTATCGGGGTCTCATCGGCCTGCAGGTAATGACTTTGCTGAACTTTCCGCTGAAGAACATCGTACAGGGGAACCAGCAAGCGGCACGTGGCCGAAAACCAGTCGTTCAGGGTCGATTCCGCCAGGTGAACGCCTTGGTCCCGCTTCAAAATCTGCGACTGGCGGTACAGCGGGAGGTGATCCATATATTTACTGACCACAATGTGTGCCAACAAACTGGGACCTGCATTACTCGAGGGAACTGGCAGCGTGGGAAGCGGAGCAATCAGGATACGACCACTCTTCTGATCCACAAACTTCAGCCGGGTAATCTTAACCACACTCAGTTTGCCTGGTTCATATTTATAATATTCCGTTTCTACTTGTCCAAGGCGTTCCATGCCGGTAACATCCTCTTCGGGCAACAGAATCTGCTCTTCCCGGGGAAGGTGAGCGGGGATCGACTCGCGTGCATGTCCCTTTTTAGCGGTTTTACTCCGGGAATAAGCAATCTCTTCTGTTTTTACCTCTTCAACCTTTGTCTGATCAAACCCGAGGTCTAATGAAAATTGTAAGGGATCTTCTCCAATATGACGTTCGCTTTTGGATCCGAATAAGGCCCGCTTCAGGTTCGCAAGCTCTTGCTGAAGCAGGACGACGGTCTGCTGCAAGGACTCATATTCCTTCTTCGGAATGCGGACATACTCGGTATTTTCTTCTTCCAAAATCATGCTTGAAGGTACTGATAAAATCCGCTGAACACCGCATAAACACTGATGTTTTAACGGAATACTTACCAACACTTCAGGCCCAGTTTTGTAGAAATCGATCGAATTTTGAATATCGTTTCCTTCGTTTGATATGAGTAATGGAAATCCCTTCGATCATCATCACCAACTCGGCCCAACTCATCACGCAGGTCAAAGAGGACGAGTCAAAATCAGGAAGTTCAAGGGTGCCCGACTCCAGTCGTTTATAATAGAGAATGTATCCGCCTTCTTCCCATCGCAGCAATTTGATCCGGTCACGACGATGATTAATAAAAATGAACACTTCTCCGGAACTGGCGCTACGGCGGAGCTGACGTTCAATCAATCCGCTCAATCCGTCGAAACTTTTTCGCATGTCGGTGGGTTCCCGGTACAAATAGTAACAACACGAGCTGGTCAGTGCAAACATGGCTCACCTCCTGCATATTAGTGACTCAGCCATGGAAAGTGATGAACGACCCGATAAAACAACCTGGATGCCATCCGGAAACCGGATCTCAATCTTTTCATCATCTGCTGCCGGTTGCGGGACATCGGCCAGGCGTACCGGAATAAATCCGGAGACCGGAACCGGTGCAGAATTTTGTTTTCTGACTACCGGCGTAAATAATTTGTTTTTAACACCAGATTTACGAGTCAAGCTGTAATGCAAAGGGTTCCTGATTTTATAGAGTTCCATGGCAATCTATTTTTTGTGCCTGGAAAAGTAGTAGCTAAACTGTTCATGTACAAGACGCTCGTGGCCGAAGGGTTACGATAAAACAACCTGGATGCCATCCGGAAACCGGATCTCAATCTTTTCATCATCTGCTGCCGGTTGCGGGACATCGGCCAGGCGTACCGGAATAAATCCGGAGACCGGAACCGGTGCAGAATTTTGTTTTCTGACTACCGGCGTAAATAATTTGTTTTTAACACCAGATTTACGAGTCAAGCTGTAATGCAAAGGGTTCCTGATTTTATAGAGTTCCATGGCAATCTATTTTTTGTGCCTGGAAAAGTAGTAGCTAAACTGTTCATGTACAAGACGCTCGTGGCCGAAGGGTTACGATCAGACTGTATGTAAATGACACTCATGGCTGCTTGCAAGGCAGTTTCTGTTTTTCCGCACCATTTCGGACCCACAATAAGTGTAGCGCCTGTTAATTGCAACTTTCTGCTCAACAACTTATCGCAAACACGAGGATAGTATGTACTACTTTCCAGGCTGGATTTAGTGTAAGTGTTGGTTATAACTGAACAAAAATAGTGTTTTCAATTAAAAGTTGTATGACTACTACAATAATTGTCGGGCTTCTACTACAGGTTTCGGCGGCATCTTACTACATAGAACAATGACGGTGTTCATCTGCGTCATCAGTGGACAGTCTTTTTGCCAAAGTCGAAAGTGAAATAGCGCCAAAGTCGGAAGTGATACTTGGCCAAATCCAGAAATAGTATTATTTTGCAGTTGGATTTGAAACAATGATTAGATGGGAAAACTTTCTCTGTCTTTTGCTGGCTCATCTGCCTCCCCATATACATGCATGCTTCCCAACCAAAAGAAAAAAATCTCTCATAATTGACACCTCCATTCGCAAAATATTTAAATTTGAAAAGGTTAACGGGCCAACGGACAGACCAAATTCTACCTCGATGCTGAATGTACTGCCAAGACAATTTCAAATTTTTATCAATTTTACAGTTTCCTCAATATGCCCTTTACTGGAAGCACCGAATACCACTGATTGAATATTTTGTTGATTTATAAATTCATACGCTTCTGAGGCAGGAATTGCACCCGATGCTAAAGTTGACATAGCCATTAATTGATAATCTGACGGATTGTTATTTTTCACCGTTTCAATATAGCTTTCAATGTTGGGCGACATGAGGTAACCAATTTTGTTGTATGAAGAGCAAACAACTACTCCTGTAATATCCCATTCTTTTAGCTTTTTAACCAAATAAGGCATGTTTTGAGTTATTAATCCGGGAGCTGCTTTGTATTTTTTACGAATATGGTTGCAGTATTCTTCAAAAACTTCTTTAACTCCATACCCCAGAATCAAATCAGTGATGATGTTTTGCAGGAATACAACTTTAACATTCAACCCTTTAAACATTTTCATTTCAACATCAATGAGCATCTGCATCATTTTAATGGCATCTTTTCCCAATACAACCATGCCACCTTTGGCCATCATGCCCATTACATCTAATGCGGAGTTGTCTTTAAATAATACTTCATTTATTGCAGGGAAAATCCCTTTTTCAGCAACAAGGTTGGCATATTTGTGCGGGTAAGGTATTGACGGGTACCAGCTGATATCCTGGTATTTGATTTTGTTGTCTCTGAAATGATTACAAATTTCTTTTGCACGGTCGTTGCTATTGAGCATTACGCCCCGAATACCTGCTTCAAATGCCGTATCGTAAACACGATATATATTTTCAATAATGAAGAATTTCTCTGCCAGTTGTTGCGCTTTTTCCTGCGACATGTGGTTGATGCCAAAAAACTGGTTGTCTCCGAATATGATTTTGTCTATGGATTGCATATCTTAAATTTAAAATGGATAAAAAAATTATTTTGCCATAAAATCACTATGAAACCAAGTTTCGCTAAAGTTTACCGTTTTGCTCGAAGTCGTTAAAAATATTGTCAATTACTTCCAGTGTATTTGCTCCATCTTTAAAAGAGCATTTAGCTACAGACTCGTTGCCCAATATGCAATCAATGAAATGGTACAACTGGCTGGTAAATTCGTTACCGCGAACATAGAATGGTACTGATTTGAAAATATCTGTAATGTATAACGTATTCCAACCCTGGCGAAAGTTGTGCTCTGCATCCGCTTTATTCATAAATATTTTAAGCGAATGTTGGTCAGCCATAATGCGACCTTCATCACCAAAAATTTCGATTTTGTTGGTTGGTTTCCGGTAGCTCGGGTCACTCCAATTGACGTAAATTGTTCCACTTATTCCATTTTTGTACAAAAAAGTAGATGACATAGCATCTTCCACATTTTTTGAATATACATAATTAAGTGACGAGCCGGTTACCTTGTCGGGTTTGCCTATTAAAAAGTTAACCAAATCGATGGCGTGCGATGCCATTTCAAAAACAGCGCCTCCTCCGCTTTCACGAGAAGCACGCCACCCGGATCCTTCATCTGATTTTGTAATGGTGCAACTGAACATTTCAGATTTAAAACGAATTATTTTACCAATTACCCCAGCTTCTACCAGATCTTTTGTTTTGGTGAAAACATCGTTAAAACGGTTTACATAACCCACCTGATTTACCAGTTTTGTTCCTGAAAATAGTTCTGCAAGCTGCCATGCTTCGTTAAATTTGGTTGTAAAGGGTTTTTCTGTAAAAACATGAAGCTCCATTTCTGCTGCTTTTTGGATGATTGGGAAATGCAGATTGGGTGGGGTACAAACTAATATCGCATCAGGAGTAGTTTTTTCCAACATTTCATTGTAATCCTTAAATGTTTTAACCCGAAGGTACTTATTCATTAAGGTTAAAACTAAAGTTGATGGATCGGCAACCGCTTCAATTTCAACAATAGGGTGGCTATTTATTATTGAATAGTGTGTAATACCCATACGACCGGCACCAATGATTGCGAGTTTTATTTTTTTAGAATCTTCCATATTTATATTTTTTATTCCCTAGTAATGCCAACAATAAATGCCAAAAGAATATTCCAATATTTGGATATCTTCTTAAAATTTCGGGACGATCTATTGTACGTTTTAACCATCCTAATCTGAGTTTCCACCAGAGTGGATGAATTTCTTTTTGGTTACCTGCATACCAATCGAAAACTGCACCAACACAGCAGATTAATTTTGTATTTAATTTATCCTTGTTTTGAAAACCCCATTTTTCCTGTTTTGGACATGTCATGCCAATAAATAACACATCTGGCTGAAATTTGTTAATTGCACCAACCATCAAATTTGTATCCTCTAAAGAAAAATCCTCTTTGTAAGGCGGCGATAAAATTCCAATGCTTATATTAGGGTAATCTTTAGCAGTATTTTCTTTTATATTTTCAAGAGTCTGTTGCGAAGCCCCCAAAAAGAATACTTTTCCTCCAGAACTATTTATTCTTTCCATAAAATGATAAAACACAACAGATCCCTGATTTTTTTTAATATTCTTACCATTTAAAAAAATTGAAGCCAAGGCAAAATAGACACCATCTAATACAAGATAATCTGAATTTTTTAATGCCTTACGGAATAATTCATCCTTTATAGAAATGCCATAGGAATTAGGGCTTATGGTATTCAATAATTTTGCGGATGTATTATTCAAATTTATTTCATCGAGTTTTGATGAAAAAACTGAAAATCCTAATGTATTAATAGAATTGTTTAAATATTGCATATATTTTTAGTCATTAAAATGTTCAACCATCATATAAAATTTAAGTTACGCATGTCTTTTTTAAATCGCGTCAGAAATAGAAAAGTTTACGATTCGCATCAATTTCGACTGCTGGTCGCCCTTCTGCATCATGCTCTGGATAATGGATACAAAATCAGCGGCTATTAAATCCGCGACAAATTGAAGGAGCACTACGATATCCATCCAGATCCGCTTCGAGAGCTTAAGTAAAGATAATAGCAAAAACTGTTCGTCAGTGAAAACAAGGCTTACAGTATTGATAAAATGGATTGCACCCCAGATACGGTACCGGTACCGGTCAGGATAATCTCGATCCCGTTTGGAAGTCAAATCTCTATTCGTTGAGCGGTTCAACCGGACGTTCCGGGAAGAAGTACTGAGTCAGTATTTATTTGAATCGATTCAACAGGCACAAGTCTTTGCAATTGCCTGGATGTGGATTTACAACAAGGAACGTCCGCATTCATCTCTTTTAAATTATACTCCAAATGAGTTCCTGCTGAAATACGGCAAAGTCGCTGAAGGATTTCCAACCTTTTAACAGGATGTCTATTTTAATTGGAATAGTTTACTTTTGAATGTAGCTACATAGGGAAAGCTTCCGCCTCTGGTATTCTCATATAAGAGTTTTTCATAAACTCCATATAGTCTTTATGCTTAAAAAAGAAATCCCCTTTATCTTTCAAGAAAAAGATAAGTAAGACTAACATTAGAGATTGGTCTTCTTTTTTTATAAAACTCCCACCTTTGTTTTTGAACAGAATAGAAAACAACATATGATTTTTGCCAATACATCATTCTAACACACCTATTTAAAATTTTACTTCTTTTTGCAATAGCAGATACAATAAAAATTGGTTGTTTTTTTAATTTGCATATTTCTATTACTTCTTGCTGGTATTTAATTTGTTGGACATTCGATCTACTATCGATGTGCTTTCTGAATCCAGCTAAAGGTAATCCGAGAGAAACCAATTCTGCTTTTTGTGCAAATCTTGTCCAAAGCTCAAAATCTCCAGCTAATTTGAAATTTATGTTTAATCCACCTGAATAATCCCATAATGATCTTCTCCAAAACATACTTTCTTGCTGTAAAAAACCGAATAAATCACTTCTAAACCAACCCTCCTTGATAAATTTGGAAGGCTTTGCTGAAATGCTATTGTAAATATTTGTTAAATTTCCTTGTTCATCTAAAAATGCAGGCATTCCACTAATCCACTCAACATCTTTAAATTTGTTAAAAATATTTGCTAAAGTTGATAGTGTCCAAGGGAAAAAAACATCGTCAGCATTTAACCAACAAAAAATATCTCCAGAGGCTAAAGAAAAACCTTTATTGATTGCATCATATTGTCCTTTATCTGGTTCAGAAACTATACAAGATACGTACATATCATATCTTTTTACGATTTCGATAGTTTTGTCGGTAGAGACAGCATCCACAACAATAATTTCATAATTATTATAATTTTGATTTATAATTGACTTTATCGTTTGTTCAATGTATTTTTCCATATTATAGCTCGGTATTATTATGGAAATTCTCAGGTCTTTCATCTGTATTAAAAATTTGATCAAACTAAAATAAAATGCTTCTTTCCCCCATCAATATTCAATTTAGGCAAAATTAATAATTATTTTTGCTGATGAGAATTAGCATATAAAACCGGTAAACCAGACACGAAAAGAAAAATTTGAACATCCCAAATGGAATATGATCGTTGTAAAAATGACAGTGTATATATAGTTAAGAAAATCAAAGTCAGTTTAGATTTATATCTTAAAGTCAATGAAATATAAAACAAAAGTAGAATTAGGGTTGAAATTATACCGTGACGAATTATAAAAACTTTATATCCTGCACCATGCTTACCCTCAAATAAGTCTAGGTATTCACTTAACCCAATGCCAAAAAACTTATCATCTGATTTTAAAAAATACGCATAGTAATCGTCCACTTTATCAAGAGTTCTATTCCAACCTGAAAGAGTTCCATCTTCTATTTGCAGTCTTTCAATGATCAAATTGTTTAATAAATTATCGCCATTATTATATACAATTCCAACAAAGTATAAAAATGCAATAAGAAAAAAGCTGATGAAAAATGTATTCAGATTATTTGACTTAACAGCCTGTGATGCAATGTATCCGAATAGGCACAACACATAAGCTGCTAATGAAAATGTAAAAATTGTTGATATGAAAATTATTAATACAGAAGCCCTTTTCAAATTAAACCCATTGATAAACAATACAAAAGAGGAAATCATACCTAAATGCCCAGACTCCAAAAAAATACTTGTAAAACGAGGAAAAATCTCAAGATTACTACGAGTCATAAAGAAATAATAATTGTATAGACTACCACCATCATCATCATGTGGAAAAAATAAAAAGTGCGGTAGGAAATGGAAAATCAGATTAATAAACCAGAAACAAAGAGTAATTAACAATATGGACGAGAATGCTTTAGTAAAATAATTAAAAAATTCGATTTTATATTCATCTCTCAATAATACTAAAAATGCAAAAATAAAGACTCTGGGGAATATCCCTAATATAGATGAAACACTAGTAAAATCGGCAACCAAGATTCTTAAAGCAATATACAACAATATTGGAATAAAAAAGGAATGTTGCTTCCTAAATGTGCGAGGTGAATTAAAATATAATAATAAAAAAGAAATAATTGCTAAAAAGTAAACAATAATATCTTTCCCAATAAGAAACCAAGCATACATTGACTCCAAAGACACTAAAAATAGCGATAATTGAAGGAATTTTAGAAACTTTTTATTTTGA
The DNA here is from genome assembly GCA_942493265.1 of uncultured Bacteroidota bacterium. Lineage (GTDB taxonomy): Bacteria > Bacteroidota > Bacteroidia > Bacteroidales > UBA12481 > UBA12481. The sequence goes on along the minus strand of OW818688.1, from coordinate 1,472,808 downwards.
AGCATTGATTTTTTTATACAGTTGGATGTACTTGGATGCAGTTGATTTAACATCAAAGCGAGTCTTTGCAACCTCTCTAGACGTCTTGGCTAATAATTCATATTCTCCATGATTCATTATCCATTTTATACCATCAGCAAGGTCTTTGGAATTAAAAGGTTGCGCTTTATACCCCGTTTTCTTGTGTTCAACTATTGATTGAGGTCCGGTTGCGTCAAAGCAAACTACCGGAGTGCCACATGACATAGATTCTACCAAAGTTTTTCCGAATGTATCCACAATGCTGGGCGCAACAAAAACATCAGCAGCCGAATACAACACTTTTAATGACTCTATATCTGATATGTGTCCAAAGTTTTTATGTTCAATACCACTTTTATGAAAAACATTCAATTGCAAATTTCCAAATGTGGCAATAAATATTTCGTCCTTATTTAAAAAATCCAATGCTTCAATAAATTTGTCTAAACCTTTGTAAGGACTATTAAGATATTGAGCACCAATAAGAATGATTTTTTTTGAAGTCTTTATATTAAGCAGTGCTTTGGCTTTAATTTTATTAATAGGAAAATAAAGCTCTGTGTCAATACTGTTATTTATTGTATAAATCTCGTTATTTTTAAAAATATCGCTCTTGTTGGCTAATTTACTAATCCACTGACTGATACCTACTACTATTATTTTATCCGATAAAAATCTTTTCTTTCTTTTAAATATAAAATTTGAAAGATCATTGTTTCTTTTGCTGCCCAATTGAGGGCAACACGCACAAACATTCTCATACTTATTACAGTCCAAACTATGATGACATCCACCTGTCATTGGCCACATATCTCTCATGGTCCACACAATAGGCTTTTCAATTTTAGCCAGATCTCTAATGTTGATAAAGCCATTATTTATCCAATGTAGGTGTACAATATCTGCATTCTTAAATGCTAAATTATTATAAAACCTCAAACCTATTAACCCTGTGCTGAAAGTCATTTTTTTGTGCTTATGATAAAAAAAATAAGGAATATATTTATCTAACAATCCCATAAGCCTGTTTTTGATTCTTGTAACGACATTCGATGAGAGACTTATTACGTTTGAATATTCTTTTTTTAAAGGGCTATTGGTAATTATCCAAGAATCTATACCCTGCCTTAAAAGTTCTTGATGAAGAGAATATGCTCCTTTTGCTGCTCCTCCTTCAAGATTACCAGCAACTAGATGTAAAACGATCATTTTGTTTATCAATATTTTAAAGCTTTTAAACTCAATTTCAAACCTTTGATTTAATAATACGCTCAAAATATGAACAAATCTCTCTGCTTACATTTGAATGCCGTTTATTGTTCTGTTCAGATATCCGCATGATTCACCTTTCATCCTTTCTATATTTTTATCAACAATGTCATAATTTATTTCTGTAGGAGATACTATATCAGTAAGTAAAATACTATCATTTAGGTATCGTTCTTTGATATTAAGATTATTAAGTAAACTCATAGCGCGTTCGGCATTATTTTTCATCCCCAAAGCATAAAATTGCTTTTTGAATATTATAGAAAAAGCAACACCGTGAAATGATGTTGAAACAACAAAACTAGCTTCTTGAAACAATTGCAAATATTCAATAGGCCCAATGTATTGTCTGGTTTTAGCTGGATTAACAAAAAACTTGACGGTTCCGCTTATTTCAATAATTTTTAGCTTTTTGGCATCCGCTATTTTCTTAACTAACTTTTTGGCTCCGGATGAAGGTATAAGGTGATAGAAGAGTAGATACTTTTCTTTACTCTCTCTCTTTTTAGGCAATATTGCTTCCCAAGAATTTCTATTAAGTAAAAAAACAGGATCTAAAACTTGTTTTACTTCTTTCGATGTGAACTTAGCGATCAATTCTTTCAAATTGTTTTCTCTCACTGAAATGAAATCGAAATTAGACAGGTGACGAATAATAAAATCCTCACAACCTTTATGGTCCAATTCTCCCATACTAGCAGCATAAGCAATTTTTTTTGCACTGGTATTTTCAGGGAAGTTCCCCCAATATACTGGATCAAACCCCTTAAATCTTATGTATTTGTTGTTTCTCCAGATTTGATCACTACCAAAAACAATTATATCATATTCATCTTTAATTTCACAACCAATTGTAATTTCTGGTTTACCTGAAATCTGCAAACTATGCTTAATAAATTTTTGAAATCTGTTATATCGGATTAATTTTTGCGGGATTAATAGAATTTCGTAAAGTAGTTTTACCTTTCTTCTAATTCCAATCTTTTCTTTCAGCAACGAAAAATCAATTAAATCATACATCCCTTTCCTATATTTAGGCCAATAATCAACAAACTCAACTTGATGGCCTAAACCCTTAATATAGGATTTTAATGCGAATGCCTGTAATACTGCACCGTAGTTATGTGAACGATGGTACGTAAGAATGCCAATTTTCATTCTATAATTGTATGTGTTTTATCCAATTTATATCTTTTTGATATAGCTGTTTTGAAATTCTCAGGGGGAATTCCACAAGCAATCATCATAATAAAAACTTCAGAATCCTTTATATTGCAATATTTTCTTAATGTTTTTTCCTTTTGCATATCTAAACTGCAATTCAGCGGACAAGCTGCAATTTGTTGAAAATGTATTGCATACAACAAATTCATTGCATACATACCTCCATCAATAAACGCAGCATTCCTTTCACGCAAACCATTAAATCCGCCTAATTCAGATGTAATAATAATCAATTTATTGGCTAAATGCCCAAAACCTCTGTTACCTCCTTGTAAATCTAAAATCACAGCTATTTGTTTTTCATCTTTAAAAAGGTAAGTTCTTGCACACTGTCTATTACAAGAAGAAGGAGTTGTTCTAGCTAATTCAAATGCTTTTGTTATCATTTCAATTGAAATGTTTTCATTTGAAAAATTTCTAACGCTTGACCTTGATTTTGAAAATTCAGAAAAAATACTATTAGTATATTTAAAATATTCAGTTTTAGTTGTTTCTATCTGAGGACAATTATAAGCATCTACATTTAATCGTTTGAGTTTATCAGTGGCTTCATTTATTTCATGCTCTAATTCAAAATTTATATCCTCATGTAATCTTTGATATTCTAAAATTACCCCAATTGCATGAATCAGTTGCTCGTCATTCGCGCCATACCTATCGATATGTTGGATACAATCCTTAATCAGATTTAGCATTACATCTTTCCCAAATCCGAACCTGGTATTTGGCATTGTTAAACCCTTTTCAACAACATGATATTCACGCAAAATTCTTCCTATAAGCTTATTTGAGGAATTTGAGTCTAATGTTTCAGAGTATCTTAAATATCTTTCTTTATCAATTTGATATACCTTTCTTGATTGGTTTTTTGCTTTATACATACCTCCATTTTTCTTAAAAAAAAGATAAAGAAAGTTTGGGAGTATTATTTTAGCGACTTTTTTGAGCATTTTTGTTTAATTTCTTTAATAAATAATTAATTCCCCTTATTATCAAATTCTTTTTTTTATTCATTACTTTTAAAAACTTTGTAGTGTACTCAATGTCTGAGAAAACATATGGAGGATGATTTTTAATAATATATTTATCATCATTCGAAGCTTTTAACTCCATTGTATATTTGTTTTTTACTGTAACATGAGCACCATAAATACCAATATTAGAAGCTAAATTTTTTATTGGGACAATACCTACTCCATTATTGATACGCAAAGATATTTGCAGCATAATGTCCCAAGCATTATGCATATAAATGCCATTTATTGTTCTTTTACTCCAACGTTTATACTCCCTTTTTGCCCATTTTTCACTGCAAAACACCTGCTCAAATATTTTTAAATCTTTAACCGCTTTTATACATACGCCGTCACGTTGTATCTGTCTCCATCTATCTCGCCAAGTTGCCCAACCAGTCACGGAAGCAAAAGAAGAAAAAAAATAATCATACTTCCCTGGATTTATTTTTTTGGAGGATTCAAAATAATTAGTTCCGCTGATGTACCAAACACGCTGATTATCCTTGAATTTAGGCAACAATTGTTCACAAAAATCAAAGAAAGCAAGAGATGGGACGCGATCTTCCTCAAGAAGAATCGCCTGTTCTTCATTATCAAAAACCCAATCAAAGGCACCCCACAGTGATGTATAGATATCTACATATTCATCTCTAAAAAAGGTTTTTAGATTGCAATCCCAGTTTATTTCATCAACATAAGCTCGAATTTCATTGTTCTTTGCCACTTCATCAGGTCTGTCTTCCCTTGCCCTATTTGAATAAAAATAGAGTTTTTGCGGTTTAGCCTTTTTTATGGCATCAAATGTTTGCCGTGCAAATTCGGGGCGAGCAAAGGTGATAAAGAGCACTGCTGTTTTAACCATTTATTTTGATTTAGATGTTATTAGGATTTTGTTATATGATTGTCCGCGATCATGTACCAAAACGTAAATAGGTTACGTTCGACCGTAGCAGCTCGAATCAAAAGTATAATTATGAAGCTTTTAGAATATTTCAAACAGTTCCCCGATGAGCAATCTTGCTTAGACTATTTTCATGAACAACTTCATAATTTTGCCATTACTTGTGGACTATGTAAAGGGACTATCCATTACTGGATAAAAATGATTGGACAATTTCAGTGTAAGGATTGCAGAACTCGGACCACCTTGCGTAGCGGAACCGTCATAGAATCTTCGAATCTTTCCTTCAGAGATTGGTTTGTTACTATGCATTTGATGATTTATACCAAGAAAGGTATTTCTGCAAAGGAAATCCAACTTCAGCTTGGTTTTAAGCAATATGAGCCGGTTTGGTTTATGATGCATAAGATTAGGGTTGGTAGAAGGATTCTTTACAACGGTTGAATCTGCTACGTGGGAGAAAAAGACAAGAAATTGAAACGCGGACGTGGCAGCGAAAAGCAAACTCCTGTGTTGGTCATGGCGCAGACTGAGTATATAGACCCAAAGCATCACAAGCAACACTCTCGCTGTAATTTTTCGAAATGAGAATAATGTCAAATCTCGAATTGAGAACCATTAACATGCTTGTCAAGGATAGTTTGAACTCGGAGACCGAGGTTATGACTGACAGCTTCTCGGCTTATAAAATTCTAAATCAGGTTATTAGTCAACATATTTCGAAAGTATTACCCCCGGACAAGGCTGGAAATGAACTGCCTTGGGTACACAATGCGATAGGCAATGCTAAGAGAAACTTTTTGAATAATTTTCACCATGTTGATGACACCTATTTACAAAACTACCTGAAATTTCTTACCGGCTCAATACACGGTGCTCTGGGGAAAAACCATTTAGCAGGCTGATAATCGCATGTATATCATTCTGTTGGCTAATTCAGATTAATCATTACGGCCAATCATATTTTGTTATTTTTCTTTTGACTTTAGATATGTTGTTTATTATTGATAGTTTTTCATTTTTATTGAGTCCTCCATAATAAATTGTGATTATTATTAATGCAACAGAAATAATTGAAAAAACAACTACTCCAGGAAATGTGTTATTAAATAATGGTCGTAAAAAAAATTGTGGAATAATTGATATACTAACAATTCCTATAGGTAATAGAGTTTTCTTTAAATATATTGATATACAGAAATTTGTTTTTTGTTTCAAAAGTATTAGTCTGACTATAAAAACAGTGAATGTTGATCCAATAGTTACAATAGTTATTGAGTATGGAGGAGCATTCATTTTAAAAAAAATAAAAGCAACTGGTAATGCAAATAAAGTTATTACACTATACCATACCTGCCATTTTCTAATATCTCCTAATGCTTGAATTATTGCTCCAAAACTACTGCTTAGTACTCCTATCAAACCATTAATAAGCATCAATACAACAAATTCTTTGCTATATTTTGGGACTTCTTTTAGCCACCAGACCATTATTTGGTCAATAGAAAAGATTATCGGGATGCTTAGCAAAAGTAGAAGAAAAAAACCGTACTTAGGCATATTGTAAACCAAATTCAAGGATCTTTCCGTATTTCCACTACTGTGTGATTTCATTATTTGTGGAACGGCAGCCTGATTAAGATTCGTAACAAACATCATAACATAATTGTTAACCTGAGAAGCTATTCCAAATGCTGCGTTTACAACTGTTCCAAAAAAGAGGTTAATAATTATAGCAGCTCCTTGCCTTTCCCCTATATGAGCAATTGTCCCAAACATTATCCACCACGAAAAACTAAATATTCTTTTATACAAATTTTTATCCCAGACAAACTTTATTTTTACATCGCTATGGTATTTGATTTTACTGTAAATAACGTATAATATCAAAGGTAAAATCATTGCCAAAAACATAAAAACAGAATATGCTCTGAGTTTGTTTCCTACAATATAAATGAGTAATACAATTAGTAACAATGTAAAAATGGATTTTACAATTTCAAATACAGCTCTGATAAAGAAATTTTCATAGGCGGTAAGCAGTCCTTGAAATGGAATTGTTAAGACTGAAAAAAAAGATGCCCCAATGACAAAATGTAAAACAAAAATTGCGTCAGAAATCTTTTCAGGACTAACATTTAAGTAGTTTTTGATGTACCAAAGCCCTAATGTTTCCCCAATTAACACGAGAAAAACTGCGAAAAGCATGTGAATAATTAATGATGCATTGAATATTTTATTCACATTACTTAATTTCTTGCTTAGCTCAATAGTAATAAATCTAGTGGTCGTTGTAATTAGCATAGTGCCTAAAAAATTCATCATCGTGACAACCCCTCCTATCACAACGTATAATCCATAATCATCTGCCCCCAGCTGTAATAATACAATACGAGATGTAAATAAGCCAATTAAGGTTGTAACAAAAAGTTTTATATATAAAAACAAACTGTTGAAGGCTATTATTTTATTCTGAGATTTGAGCATTTAAATATTTCATATTATTTTGAGATTAAGGTTGAGAATTTATTGAATTTTCAAGCGTTAATCTTAATCCCTCTCTAATTGTTACTTTAGGTTGCCAAGATAATGTCAGCAGTGCCGAATTATCAGTTTCCGAGTGCATCAATTCGTTTTCACGATAGGGTAAAGCGCCAAAGTTAAGTTTTGATGTACTTTGGGTGAGTTTTTTTAAGGTCTGTAACAGTTCTTTTATGCTAATGAGTTGTTTGGTTGATACCTGAAATTCGGTGTATGCATTGGGGAGTGGTTGATTATTCAGTACAGTTTGATAGGCTGCTACCACATCGTCAATGTATAAAAAATCGCGTTGCTGTTCTCCTGCAGTAAGATCAATAACCGGTTCGTTTTGTTTCAGGCGTTTGATCATGACTGTAATAAAGTTTGTATCGGGTGCGCCAGGTCCATAAAAATGTTCCAGTTGCATGTTTATTACTTTAATTTTATTTTTTCGCAAATATAACCATTCCTGGAAATGTCGTTTGGTTAATGCATAGGTACTTACAAAACGGTCGAGAACAGTGTCGGTGTTTATAAATGTAGCACAACCATTTTCTATTGCTTTGTCTAACAAACTAAAAGGAATGAACAGGTTAGAGTTAGCAATGGTTATTACCGCTTCGTTTTGCCGGCCATAAAATGTTGCCGTATGTATAATGGTTTCGATTTGGTGCTCTTTGAATAATTCATCAGGCACTCCGTTTTCAACAGAATAAACTTTAAATTCGTAGCCTTGAAGCCGGTGCAAATTTTCTAATGAGTATTCGAGACCAATGATGTTATGGTTTGCAGCAAGCGATTTGGCGAGGTTGCTGCCGAGGTAACCGTTAATGCCTGTTAAAAGTATGTTCATTTTGAATACGAATTTACACGAATTGATACGAATTACACGAATTATTTTATTCCCAGTCATCGGTTAGGACGTTTTTTGGGGGGACTCCATTCTTAATTAATGTATTCTTAAAAATTTTAATCATGGCGGGCGGGCCGGAGATGAAGTAGTTGGTGGTGGTGCCGTTAGCGTTGTAAATTTCGTTGATATTGATTACTCCGTCAGTATCTTCGTAGAAGGATTGCACGATTTTAGACGCATTGGATGAACTTTCTAAGTCGCTTTGGTAGATGTTGTAGGCTTTGCTTCGGAATCCTAAGTATATCCGAGGATTAGTGTATTCATTAAACTTTTCATTCGTAAATAACGAGAGGAAAGGGGTGATGCCTGTTCCGCCGGCTATGAACACGGTGTTTTGTTTGCTGTGGGGTTGCCGGAACAAATCGCCGTAGGGGAGTTTGAGCCATACTTCGGAGCCTGTTTTGAGGGTTTGTTCCATCTCTTTGGTAAAAACGCCTTTTACAGCATAAGTTATTTTTATGGTTTCGTCGCCCGGGTTGCTCTGCATGGAGAAACAGCGCGACTCGGGCCACTGTCCAACTCCATCGTAGTCTTCATCAACTGCAAGGTGTAAAAACTGCCCTGGACAGTATTTGTAGGGGCGGCCCAATGATTCAAACTCCAAAGTATATATACCGGCAAATGGATTTACAGTGGAGATGATTGTTGATTTGTATTTTTTTGCTAGCATTGCCTTAAATTTTGCCGTTCAGCGTTTCAGATTGATCAGGGTGCTTTTACAAAATGGCATTAAGTTCCCTATAAATCTGAGTGTTACCTTAAATTGTCTTTAACAAACGTGGCAAGGGTATCTTCAGCCAAATTGAACATCTCCTTCGTCAACCCCGGATACGTTCCGAGGAAAAAAGTGTTGTGCATGATATAGTCAGTATTATTGAGATGGTCGGCAATTCGAAAATTTCGGTTCAGAAAACCGGGTTGTTTGGTTATATTCCCTGCAAATAGGTTTCGTGTTTCAATAAGCTTTGCGTTTAAATGCCCGGTCAAATCATCCCGCGTAAAGGGAGCGCTTTTCTGGCAAGTTACAATGAAGGCAAACCAGGCCGGATCAGCACCTTGGGTAGCTTCAGGAAGAATGAAGTATTCCGGATATTGGCTGAAAATACGTTTCCATTCCTTGAAGTTTTTTTTCCTTCGTTCGCAGAAATCCGGGAGCTTTTCCATCTGTGCAGCGCCAATGGCAGCTTGAATATCGGTCATTTTCAGGTTGAACCCGATTTCAGAGTAAACATATTTGTGATCGAATCCGTAAGGAAGGTTTCCAAAAACCTGGGAGAATCGTTTGCCACAAGTATTATTTTCTCCTCCCGCACAATAGCAATCGCGACCCCAATCGCGAAAGGCACGGACTATTTGGGCTAATTGTGAATCGTTTGTACAAATAGCACCCCCTTCTCCAGTTGTGATGTGATGGGCGGGATAGAATGAGATCGTAGAAAGGTGAGCGAAACTTCCCGTTTTCTTTCCTTTGTATTCGCTTCCAAAGGCATCACAGTTATCTTCAATCACCCAAAGATCGTGTTCCTTTGCCAGTTGCATAACAGCTTCAATATCAAACGGATTCCCCAGAGTGTGTGCTATGAAAATGCAACGCGTTTTCTGTGTGATAGCCTGGCGCATCATTTCCACGTCTATGTTGTAGGTCGGAATTTGAACATCTACAAACACCGGAATCATTCCATATTGAATAATGGGTGTAACGGTTGCCGGAAATCCTGCTGCTACCGAAATCACTTCATCGCCTCGTTTTAATCGTTTATCGCCCAGTTTTTCAGATGTTAATGCCGAAAAGGCGAGAAGATTGGCGGATGATCCTGAATTCGTCAGGAGAACATGTTCTACCTCAAGAAATTCACTGATTTTATCGGAAAATTCTTCTGAAAAGCGGCCTTCGGTTAACCAAAAATCCAATGAAGCTTCAACCGCATTCACCAGTTCTGCTGAATCAAATACACGCCCGGCATAATTTATCCGGGATTTCCCAGGAACAAATTCTTGCTGTGCAAACCGTGAAGTATAATATTCTATTGTCTTTAAAATGATCTCTTTCCGAATCTGTTTATAATCCGACATCATTATCTAAACTATTGGTAAGTAATTCTTTAGGTATAAAAGGACTCAGGTCGTTTGGAAAAATTGCTCGATCTGATCAAAGCATACTTTTCTCATGTCGTCTCCGGCAAAATAGGCTTTGTTCCATTCTACAATGTGGCTAATTGTAGTTTGAATATTCCAACGAGGGAACCAGTTTAGTTCAGACTTTGCTTTGGAACAGTCAAGCTTAAGATAATTAGCCTCATGAAGTTGGGGATTATTATCTATTTCGTATTCGGCATTACTACCCCATAGGTCACAAATCGTTTGGGTTATCCATTCCACATTTTTGGCATCGGAATCATCAGGTCCAAAATTCCAGGCTTCCCCATATTTCGGACCCTCTTTATACAATTTCGCAGCCAACATCAAATATCCGGATAAAGGTTCCAGTACATGCTGCCAGGGGCGAATAGCATAAGGGCTCCGGATCTTGACTTTTTCGACCCTGCCGATCGCCCGGATAAAATCAGGTATTAATCGGTCGGTTGCCCAATCGCCACCCCCAATAACATTTCCGGCACGTGCAGTAGCGACTGCAACCCCATGTAATTGATAATTCTTTGCATTAAAAAAGGAATTCCGGAAGGAGGAGGTTACCAACTCTGAACAACCCTTGCTATTGGAATAAGGGTCATAGCCACCCATAGGCTCATTTTCGCGGTATCCCCAATGCCATTCTTTGTTTTCATAACATTTATCAGTTGTCACGTTGACAACCGCCTTAACTCCAGGGGTGTGCCGTATGGCCTCAAAAATATTGACGGTTCCCATCACATTTATTTCATACGTCTCACCCGGATTTTTATAGGAATCCCGCACGAGTGGCTGGGCTGCCATGTGAATCACTATTTCAGGTTTCACCTGCGTGATGATCCTTTTCAAATAAGCCAAATCCCTTATATCACCAATATACGAAGTGACGAGCTCTTCAATTTTAGCCTCAACAAAAAGACTTGGTTTTGTGGGCGGCTCCAAGGCATACCCATAAACATCAGCCCCCAATTTGTTCAATAAGAGACATAACCAAGACCCTTTAAATCCAGTATGACCGGTTATCAATACTCTTCGGTTTGAATATACCCGGTCAAACAGGTTCATTTCTCCCATAGCATCCATGGTGCAGTCCGCTTTTCAATTAATTCTTCCAGAATGGTTTTATCCCGAATAGTATCCATCGGTTTCCAGAATCCCCGGTGTTTATAGGCAAATAATTTCCCCTCTTGTGCCAGGTTTTCCAAAGGTTCGCGTTCGAAAATGGTTGAGTCATTTTCAATGTAATCAACAACTTCCGGCTCACAAACAAAAAATCCGCCATTAATCCATGATCCATCCCCCTTGGGCTTTTCCAGAAAATTATTCACCTGGCTGTCTGAATTTATGGTTAACGCCCCAAATCTTCCTTCCGGTTGAACAGAAGTCATGGTTATCAGTCCATTGTGAGAATGATGAAACTCAACCAATTGCGTTAAATGTATATCTGAAACCCCATCTCCATAAGTCAATAAAAAGGGTTCTCCATTAATGTAATCCTTTGCCCGCTTTATTCTTCCGCCGGTCATCGAATTAATCCCCGTATCAACAAGGGTGACTTTCCAGGGTTCAGCGTGATTATTATGAACTTCCATACTATTGTTGGTCATGTCGAATGTGACGTCCGACTGATGCAGAAAATAATTGGCAAAGTATTCTTTTATCTGATACGCTTTGTATCCCAATAAAATTACGAATTCATTGAACCCATAATAGGAATATATTTTCATGATATGCCATAGGATGGGTTTCTCCCCAATTTCCACCATGGGTTTTGGCTTTAATGTCGTTTCTTCCGATAAACGTGATCCTAACCCTCCTGCCAGAATTAATACTTTCATTGTGGTAAAAACTATAATTTGTAAACCTTATCGGTAGTCTTGTTTATCATATTCCTCAAATCCACCACCATCTTCGCGTGTTCCACAATATATAAAACATCAAATGCTTTATGATTAGTGGATAACACCACCGCATCTACCATCTTCAATTTATCTGCCGTCAACTCAACCGACTGATATGGATTTCCTTCCGGCGTTTTCACCTTCGCAATATACGGATCATGGTACATCACTATCCCACCCTTATGTGAGGTAATATCCATGATTTCCAATACAGGTGATTCGCGTTCATCATCAATATCTGGCTTATATGCCACCCCAACGAAAAGGACTTTGCTGCCATTAACGGCCTTTTGGTGCTTGTTGAGAGCCGCAGCGATCTTGATATACATGTAATGCGGCATACGCATATTAATATGCCCCGCAGCGTGGATCATGCTCAGCTCGAAATCGTATTTCTTGGCGATGTGCTCTAGGTAGAACGGGTCGAGTGGGATGCAGTGGCCCCCGATGCCCGGTCCCGGGTAGAAGGCCTGGAACCCGAAGGGCTTGGTTTTGGCAGCTTCGATCACCTCCCAAATGTTGATTTCCATCTTGCCGGCCAGCAGGGCGAGCTCGTTGATGAGACTGATATTCACCAGCCGGTAGGTATTCTCGAGGATCTTCACCATCTCGGCGATCCGCGGCGAGCTCACCTTATGGATGCGGTCGATAGCCTTCAGATAAAGCTTCTCGCCCACCCCCAGTCCCTCCTCCGTCATCGCCCCAAGGACCTTGGGCGTGTTGCGGGTATGGAATTCCTTGTTACCCGGATCCACCCTCTCTGGCGAAAAGGCCAGCCAAAAATCTACCCCCTGTTTCAGCCCCGATTCCTTCTCGAGTATCGGCTGCATGAAATCTTCCGTGGTCGTCGGGTACGTGGTGCTCTCCAAACTAACGAATACGCCCGGTTTCATGTTACGGCCAATTTCCCGGCAGGCGCTCTCGATATAGCTCATATCGGGTTTCTTGAACTTGTCTAACGGAGTCGGAACACAGATAAGCAACGCATCACACTCCCCGATCCGAGTAAAATCCGTGGTCGCTTCCAAAGTAATTTTCTCCACCACCTCCCGCAGGACAGCATCGCGGATATCTTTTATATAATTGTCACCCCGATTGATCTTCCCAACCTTCTCTGGATTCTTATCGAAGCCGATCACCTTAACCCCCGCCTCAGCAAAGTTTACTGCTAGCGGAAGCCCGACATATCCCAATCCGATGACACCCACGATCACCAGGTTTGAGTCAATCTTTTTTAAAATCTGTTCAGCGTAATTCATATAAGTTTATTTATCATCCGTGTAGTAACCACTCCCATACCCCTTACCATAACCGTAGCCATAACCGTATCCATACTTATATCCATAATACTTGGGCACCATTACATCATTAATCACGATTGAAAGATTCTTAACATGTTCGCGGCCTTTAAGATCCTCGATAAACGCAAGTGAGGTTTTACGTGTATATTTCTGCCTCACCACGTACAGGGTGGCATCTGCATATTGGGAGATCAGCATCGCATCGGTAACCAATGCCACCGGGGGAGTGTCGAGTATCACAATATCAAAGGCAGCGCGGAGTTCAGCAATGAACTGGGCAAAACGGGGCAGCTCAATCAGTTCGGCCGGGTTGGGGGGAATGGGTCCTGAAGGAATAATGCTTAAATTGGGATACTCCGATGGAACGATAATCTCTAGCAAGGAGCTTTTTCCAATCAAATAAGTGGAAACCCCCACTTTATTTTCAACATCAAAGTATTTATGAGTCATAGGCTTACGAAGGTCGAGCCCCACCACCACTGCAGATTTACCAGTTACGGAATAAATACCTGCCAGATTCATAGCTAAAAACGACTTTCCTTCACCTGAGGTGGATGAAGTAACCATTACTACCTCCTTTCCCTCTCCATATAAGCTGAATTGCAGATTGGTACGAATCGCCCGGAATGATTCCGTTACTGACGATCGGGTATGGTTGATCACCGGGATCAGATTTTCGTGCTTGTTATGCCCAACGGTACCAATAATGGGAACATTCGTGTATTTCTCGATATCGGATTTCTCCTCAATGGTAAAACTCAGAAAATCTTTCAGGATGAGAATCAGAATCGGAAAAATTAATCCCAGAAACAGTCCGATTGCATAATTTAGCGCGTTTCGAGGAAATACTTTGTAGGCAGCATCAGCACGGGCCCGATCGATGATCATTTGGTCGGGCACATTGGAAGCCTGGGTAATACCCGCCTCAGCCTGCTTTTGCAATAAATAGGTGTAAATTGTATTCGAAAGCTCAAACTGACGGGTAATAGTGGTCAACTGGCGTTCTGTTGCCGGTAGGTCTTGAATGCGACCACTCAGACGCATCATCCTGCGGTTTACCTCGGCTTGTTCCTGTTTGGAGCGCTGAAGGATATTTTTAACAAGTTCTGATAGTGAGGCCTGAATACTTTTAATCTGATTATTAACCATTTCTAAAGCAGCATTGCCTTCCTTGGCCGAATACTGGAGCAATATTTTATCGGTTGAAAGTCGTACTAATGTGCTGATTAAATCAGTTAGCATGGGATCATTTATGCCCATTGTGCTGGGCGCCATCAATTTAGAAAAATCATCATTGCGATCAAGATAGTTTTGCAGGGTTTCATAATAATTCACCTGCCCATCTATCCTCACCTTTTCCTGTGCAATCTGGTTGGATTCTTCCATAATTCTCTGTCCCTCCGCCGATATATTAATTACTTTGTTTCGGCTTCGGAAATCCTGAAGCGATTGTTCGTTCAGCCGGAGCGTATCCTTAATTCCTGACAGCTGATCCTCGATAAACTTGACCGTGTTTGCCGCAGTTTTGTTTTTCAGCTCCAGCGAACTTTGAATGTATTCGGTCATCAAGGTATTCAGATAATCAACCATTTGCCGGCTGTTGAGTCCCTCGATGCTCAAATTCAGCATGGATGACAACTTATCGGTAAGGTCGACACCCAATTTTTCCTGGTATTCATAGGCGAGCCAATCCAAATTGTTAACCACAAAATAATACTTGTTGCTTCGGTCAAAACCTTTTGAAACATTTACCTTATAAAAAGGATTACGACTAATGAAATATTTGAATTCCCCAATCTCGAAGGGTTGATTGAATTCCTGTTTAACATTGATTTTGGGATCACCGTCCATCTCAATCTGATACTGGGTATCGGAAAGGATAGTTACGTCTATTCTCTTGCCCATAATGTTCTCGGTATTGGATCCCGGAGTCACCCGAAAGGGAATGTTATCATATAACACACTTTCCTTGATCCGACCGACTGCAACATAGGTGATTTCGAAATTCTTTAATTCCCCCAATGTCCGTCGTGCCATAGTCCAGGATTTGATCATCCCGATTTCATTTTGGATGTTTTTTCTTTCACCAAACAGGTCCATATCCTGAAACAAGGCTACACCCCCTGCGCTTTTCTGGTTCTCCTGCACCAACAGGGTGCTCTCCACATGGTACTTAGATACCGAATACCGAGTGAACAGGAAGGCAGCGCCTCCGAATATTATTAAGGAAAAAACAAACCAGTACCAGTTGGCGAGGATCTTGCCGGCCCATTTGCGGAGGTCGATGCTCTCTTCGGTGGAATCTTGAGGGAAATGTTGGATATCGTTCATGGGAATAGTTTCTATTTTTTCAGGTTGAGTATTAACGTAATCACTATAGAAAGCGTGGCGATGGTGGAGGAGACCGCTGAGAAGAGGACACCATAATCGGAGGCGATCATGCGCATACCTTTGGCTTTGAGCGGGGGTACGTATATGACGTCGTTGGGCTGGATGAAGTATTCAGGTGACGTAAGCAGGGCGGCGTTCTGCAGATTGATTCGGTAAGATTTGGAGCCGCTTACGGTGGGACGAATCACCAACACTTCGCGACGATTGCCGTAATCGGTAAGATCGCCCGATTTGCCAATGGCTTCGAGAATTGTGGTTTGGTTATTAAAGTAATTGTAGGTGCCCGGCCGCATCACCTCACCGAGCAGGGTAACCTTGAAATTAGCCAGTTTAACCAGAACGGTAGGTTCCTTCAGCTGTTCGTGGGCCTTAGCCACAATCAAGGCCTTGGCTTCCTCCACGGTTTTGCCTTTTACCTCGATGAGGCCAATCAAGGGAATATCCACAAACCCATCCTCGCGTACTGAGAATCCGGTAAAGTACATGGCATCTTCATTATAAAGTTGGTAGGAGCCTCCCGATTGGCTTGCTCCCGAAGCCGCACTGAACAGCATATTGATGTTCTGATCGAGGGTATATACCCGGATATACAAAATATCATTGGCACGGATGCTGTATACCTTTTGTTCGACAGCGGTGGTGTTTTGGATGTCGGAGGCGCCGAGGGTATCGAAGTAGAGGAGTTCCTTTTGCTGGCGGCAAGAAGAAAGCAACGCAAGGACGATGAGGAGGAGGGAGAGTTTATGTTTCATAGGATGTTTATTTGAAGTAAGAAAGAGGAGATTCGAATTTAGAATTCCGAATGCCGAGGTTGGAGATTCAGGGGATTATGAAGTATGCGGTACTTTTGTATTCCGCTTCACGCTTTTTCCGTTTCTTTCGCTTCACGATTCTTTCCGCCAGATTAGCATGGCGTTGGAGCCATTCCCGAGATGCGCAATAGACTCGGCGGGGGTTAATATCAAATAACGAATCTTGCGTTTGATGAGGCTTTCTGCTTTATCAATTAGTTTCAGGAGGTAGTCTTTATGGATATCGGTACCAACGAGCAAAATATCGACGGTGTTGCCGTTTTTGCCGTGGGCGAAGTCGCCGGTGATGTAAGCTTCCTCCACGTCGCCGAGCTTGGCTACTACTTCGTCAACGATCTGGTCGATGCCGATGGTTTTGCGGATAATGTTGTGGATATCCGCATAGAGCGGATGTTTCATGTTGGCGCGGTAATATTTTTTATTACCGGTGGCCGCCGACTCCAGCAATCCCGCCTCTTCGAAGCGGTTCAGCTCCAGGCGCACGGCGTTACTGCTCTCACCGAACTCCTCCGCCAAACCCCTGAGGTATGCTTCGCTCAGAGGGTTCAGGAAGAACTTCAGGATCAGTTTTAGCCGCGTTTTCGAGGTAACCAGTGTGTTGAGCATCGTAATCTGCTAATTTGATAATGTGTTAATTTGTTAATTGAAGAGAGCAATTGTCACCCTCGGAGCGTTGTCATCCCCGCGGGGCCTTATGCACGAACGGATGTTGTACAGAGGCACAGCGGACGCATGTATGCGTCCCTACTAATTTGGATATTCAGGTATGAATTTTTCTGGTCTTCCTGATTTTCCGGATACTCGAATGGGAATGAATTATTCTTAATACATCGACAGTATCTGGATTGATCCGGTAAATAATCAAAAAGGATCCTAAAATAACGTTCCGATACCTCTTGTTTTTGGTAATCATGAATCTCGACTCGGGATGTAACCTGAACATCACATCCAGGCTCCAGATTCTACTATAAATGTCGGCAATAAAGGTTCTGGCAGCAATCTCTCCAAATAGTTCAACCCCATAATGATAGATATTCTGAATATCCGAATCGAATTGAATAGAAACCCTTACTTCTTTTCGTTCGCTTTCAGCCATAGGTCAAAATGTTCCATTGACTCCTGAACAGTAAAAAACGGACCCTCTTCAGCCAGCCTGATTCCGCGGACAATTTCCTCTTTACTAAGGTCATTATCAGGCAAAATCCAGGTTTTATCCCTTTGCACAGGTTCCTTCTTCTCAGTGCTTTTCATCGTTACAGTATGATTAAGCAATTAAATTCTAATGTTCTCGGGTTACAAAGATAATGCTTTTATATAGCAGTAAGGTCACTCTTGGAATTCTTCCGCTTCACGCTTCTTCCGTTTCTTCCGCTTCACGATAATAAAGGCGAGCTCGGCAAATTCACCAGGGTATCGCTGATCCGTACGGCATTCGGAATGGGTTCACAATGGAAATTCCTGTACATCTCGAGCGTGGGCAGCAGGTTCCAGGCCGGACGGCAATGCACGTTCTGACTCACTGCCAGCTGCAGGAACTCATCGCGCTGCTGCCTGTTTTCGAGGAAAATGCCGTTGAGCCAGAAATTGGAGTGTGCACCTTCTATCTCGGTGATCGTGCGAATGCCCATCGCACCAAAGAACTCTGCATATTTTTGTGCCACCAGTCGCTTCGAGGCCAGCTTCGCCTCAATGGTTTCCATCTGGGCAACTCCCAGGGCGGCATTGATGTTCGGGAGCCGGTAGTTATAGGCGATTGCGTCGTGGGCGAATTCCCACGGGTGGGGGATTTTCGCTTGAGTCGAGAGATGTTTCAATAACGTTGTCAGTTGTCGGTTGTCGGTTGTCACCATCCCACCACCCCCGGTGGTTATTGTCTTATTTCCGTTGAAACTGAACACTCCCATTTTTCCGAATGTACCGGTGTGCTGACCTTTATAATAGGAACCAATGCTTTCTGCGGCATCTTCTATGACCGGAATACCAAACTCATTGCAAATTTCAACAATCTCGTCGATGCGGCAGGGGTTGCCGAAGGTGTGCATCGGTATACAAGCAGCTATGCGCGATCTCCCGTCACTTGTCACTCGTAACTTGTCACTCTCCAGAAAGGTGCGGAGTGCTTTCGGGCTCATGCCGAGCGTGTCGTCATCAACATCAACAAAAATTGGCTCAGCTCCGCAGTAAATTATAGGATTTGCAGTAGCGATGAAGCTGAGTGGCTGAGTAATTACTTTATCTCCCGGCTTTACTCCTGCAGCCACCAACGCCAAATGCAACGCCGCCGTGCCATTCACGCACGCTACCCCACTAATTACCCTCGGAGAAGTGTCATCCCGACGAAAGTCGGGACCGCTCCCCTCTAACGAGGGGCCCTTGGGTGCGTCACTGCCCTCCCCGGGAGCACCGCTCACAAATTTGCTTACCGCCTCCTCAAACCTCCCCACAAACACCCCCACACTCGACACAAACGTGCTATCGATACACTCTGCCATGTATTTTTTCTCATTGCCCGGGAACGATGGTTCATGTAAGGCAATGGGATCTTTACCTGGGTAGAGGGATTTTATGAAGGCTATTGAGGATTGGAAGGACATTGAGTTAATGTGATAATTTGTTAATGTGTTAATTTGTTAATGGAAGAGGGGGCGGTGGAAGTTGTTGATTATGTGATATTTAGGATGATTATTTTGGGTGGTCGTGATGCAGCTTCGCCAATTCAGTCACATTTCTGTACCGTCATTTCCCTCGGAGCATTGTCATCCCCGCCGCTATAAACTTCCCTCGGAGAAGTGTCATCCCCGCGAACGCGGGGACCGCCCTCCTTCGCACTGCATTCTCCAAGGGAGACGCATAGTTATGCGTCTCTACGCAGTGGTCAAATGCAAACGACACGGCGTTTCAATGTACGCCGCAGGCATTTGTACAATCATCGACAATCCTGTATTACCAATTCGTACCAGCAAACTTTTCTTGCCGGCATAACGGATCACCTCACCGCTGCAGCCGATCATGGGCCCTGCGGTAACTTCGATGGCTTGTCCGGGTTTGAAAATGGTGCTGGTCACCTCAAAATCAACACCCTCGCCGAGTGCACGCTGGATGGCCAGAATACATTTTTCGGGAACCACCGATGGTTGTCCGCCGAACGAAATGTACTTCAGCACAGCCGGATGCTGCAATATTTTATAGTACTCCCTGGAGCTCACTTTCACAAAAAGGTATCCGCTGAACATCGGCATATCCACCCACTTCAGGCGGTCCGACCATTTCTTGCGGGTATGCATGATGGGCAGATACACCTCATAACCATCGTCGCGCAAATCGGTATCTACCCGTTTTTCGAAGCGAGGTCTGGTATATAATGCGTACCAGCAATATGACTTTGTAACCTTTAGCATTTCAGTTTAGCAGAGATAAAGATACGAGATAATTCATATCTGAGTAATTTATTTACTCAATTTCGTCAAAAATTTATACTTAAGAACGATTTCAACCAACAGAGCATCTGCTCAGTCCATCTAAATATCTCTTCAGTATTACCGTTTCAGGTTCCGCAGGAATGGGATTCCTGCCATGCATCCGTGTATCTTCCGGGATAAAAGTAGTACAATCCGAGTAAAAAACAAATGAGAGTTGTCACTCGTCGACTTCTTCCGTTTCACGCTTCTTCCGCTTCACGATTCAGAAGTACACAAAGTATAATATTGTAATCGCCACCACCATATTCACCACAGTAAGCGGGAGCCCTATCGGCAGGAAGTCCTTAAAGCGATATCCACCGGGGCCATACACCATCAGGTTGGTTTGGTACCCATGGGGCGTGATGAACACTCCCATGCTGGCCGAGGCAATAAGCAGGGCAAAAGGCAGGGGATTCAGATTCAGGTTGTGCGCCGTGAGCAGTGCCACGGGGAACACCAGGGTTAGCGCCGCCTTATTGTTTACGTATGCCGCCAGGATAGCGGTGGTGAGGTACAATCCGGTCATGATGCCCACCAGTCCGAATGGCCGCATCAAATCAATCATGCTCCAGGCAAACCGCTCGGCCAGTCCGGTTTTATACATGGCGGTACCCAGGGCGAGAGTCATCACGATGATCAGCCCCAGGTTATAATCCAGACTCTTGAACACCTCCTTCGGATTGGCGATCCTGGTGAGCAGCAACACCATCAGGTACACCGCCACCCCCATGATCAGTTTAATCAATCCCACCACCGAAAGGGCAATCACGAGCACCAACCCTCCCAGTATCAGCACACTCTTCACCAGTCCCGGTTTCTGTATCTGCTTAACCTGCTGCAGATGATAAAAGTCTCCCGATTCCTCCGTGCGGTCGCGGATTCCGGGATCAGCCAGCAGTAAAATCACATCCCCCGGACGGATTTTTATATCCGCCGTTTTCTCCATCAGCTTTTCACCATTCCGGTGAATGCCCAGTACCACCGCTCCATATCGCTGCCGGAACCGGATTTCGCGTACGGTTTTGGATGCCAGCGGACTGTTATGGCTCACCACCACTTCCACCACCTCGAGGTGCTCTTTTTTGCCAAACATGCCGATTTCCTGCAGGATGATCCCATCATACTGGTCGATCAGCTCCGTAATGGAACTGGTATTGCCCGTAAAAATCAATGTGTCGCCCGAACATAAATGATAACAGGGGTCAGTGGATGCGATTCTTTCATCGCCATTCATGATTTCCATCAAACTCAATCCCTTCAGGTCAAGCAGCCCGGATTGCGGAATGGTTTGATTCACCAGATGCGAGCCGGGCTTGATGATGGTTTCCACCATATATTCCCGCTGGTGGGTACTGAAGCGGTCAATAGCGGGCTCGCGGCCGGGCAGCAGTTTGTTGCTGAAGAGCCAGAGGTATATCATGCCGATCACCATCATGGGAACACCCACCCAGGCAAAATCGAAAAAGTTGATCGTCTCGAATCCGGGTATGATTTTCTGATCATTCACCAGACTGCTCACAATCAGGTTATTGGATGTGCCGATGAGGGTGGCGTTTCCACCCAGTATAATACCGAAGCTCAGCGGGATCATCAGTTTTGAGGCAGGGATCCGCATTTTCTGGGTCCAGGTATGCACAAACGGGATCATGATGGCCACCAGCGGGGTATTATTGATGAAAGCCGACACGCCGGCCATCGGGGTAATCACTTTAAAGATGAATCCACGGGTAGTTTTCGCGCGGTTCATCATCGATTCGAAAAACCCGCTGATGGCGCCGGTTTTGCGTATCACCTCGCCTACGAGCAGCAGCATGATCACCAATAACATCGGCTCATTTGAGAAGCCCTCCAATATCTCAGTGGTAGTCAGCACCTTGGTGAGTCCCAGAAACACCACCGCCAGCACAAAGGTGAAGGCTGCCCCGATGAACTCGAAATAGAGCGAGACCAGGACGAAGGCGAGGGTGAGGAGGACTATGAGCTGGGGGAGGGTCATTGAGGTTGTCGGTTGTCTGTTATCTGTTGTCGGTTGAGCATCGGGCAAATATATATATATGTAGAATTAAAATGTACCCAATGGGATCGGTACAAATACCGACCGTAGAAACGCATAACTATGCGTCTCCTCACTAAATCCGGATCAGTTCGCTGATTGCGTAGAGGGGCAGGTTAAGCAGCCAGTTTTGGGTACGGTAATCCGACATGGAGGTGCGGATGGACACTGGCGGTGTGAATTTTTCATGGTAAACTTTCAGGCTCTTGGCATGAAGGTTCTCCTCGGCTTTAACCTCAACCGGAAAAATCCGGCCATGGTGCTGGATCACGAAATCGACCTCCGCGGTGGAACGGTCGGCCGACCAGTAAAACAGTACCAATTCGGGACTGCTGGTGAGTTGCTGAAATACATATTGCTCCGTTAATGCACCTTTAAATTCAGTAAAAATGGTATTCCCATCCAATAAAGTGCTGGCATCGATATCAGACATCGCTGCCAGCAGTCCAACATCTGCCAGGAAGACTTTAAAAGCGCTCAGATCTTCATATCCTTTAAGCGGAAAGCCCGGTGTGGTTACCCTGTGCAGTTTGTATATCTGGCCGCAATCCACCAGCCAGGATAAGGCTAATTCATAATCCTTTGCCCGGGATCCTGCTTTAATCTGTCGATAAATAAACTTTCGGTTTTCCTTTGCCAGTTGTGCGGGGATTGAATTCCAGATCATCCGGATTCGCGGAACGATATCCACCGGTGCATGTTTTGAAAAATCCTGGTCGTACGCATCCAAAATCTGCTTCTGGATGCTCCTGATTGCAATGTAATCCTGATTTTCGGTAAACCTTAGCACGGCTTCCGGCATTCCTCCTACGAAATAGTACTGACGTAATCTTTCAATATATCTTGATTTAAAAGTGGTTACCATATCCCAGTCCCCACTGTGCAGCAGATCAACCAGTGCATTATCGCCATTTGCACCGAGAAATTCCAGGAAGGTCATCGGATAGAGATCCAGGAAGGAGACCTTCCCAACAGGAAAAGAAATATGAGCCTGAATGGCAACACCCAGTAATGATCCCGCGGCAACAACATGGTACTGAGGGGCATCCTCATAGAAATACTTTAGAGCGGTAATAGCATCCGGGACAGCTTGTATTTCATCGAAAATCAATAAAGTACTTTCGGACCGGATGGTCATTCCCAGTTCAGCCTGCAGTGCGGTGATAACCCTTTTTATATCAAAATCATCGGCAAACAGGCTTTTCAGCCTCTTATTCTTTTCAAAATTGAGGTAGGCGGTTTCAGCATATTGGGTTCTGCCAAGCTCCTTCATCAACCAGGTTTTTCCCACCTGACGGGCTCCCCGAATGATCAGCGGTTTTCGTGTAGGATCGTTTTTCCATTTGATCAGATCTGCCAGTTTTGTCCTTAACATGGTTCTGTTTTTGTACAAAAATACACTTATTCAAATGAATTTATGTAATCAACCACACTTTTTCAAAGGAGTTTGTGTGAAATAACACACTTTTTCAAAGAAGAAGAAATTGATCGCGGCAGGAAAGGATGGTTGATTTGACCTTTGCCAGGGTCAGGGTGTTTTCAAGAACAAGATTTGGCCAATCGGAAACATCCAGGTCATCGAAATAGGTGAGGCTCTTAATGGCATGAAACTCATTTCGCTGTCCATACTTTTCAGAATAAAAGCCGATGATCTCCGCGAAAGTAAATTCCTTCAGGAGGAAATACAGGTCAACAAAATCCTTGGTTCTGGTACCTGAACCGGTTATCGCATTAACCTTAAATGCAGCGATATCCTGTTTTGAAAGCATTTTAACCCCATCTATGACTAATGGATCCCTAACATAAGGATAATCATGCCGGATCAGATCCACCAGGATTCCATTGATAAAGCCCTTGATGGTATTTTGACGGACAAACTGAAGTGAAAACTGATACTTTTCTTCCATATGTTCCACCAGGAAACCCGTTTCAAAGGGTGACCGGGTGAAAAAATCAATATCGACTGATATGCGGTGACCGAGCTGAAGGGACAGAGCCGTTCCTCCAACCAGATAAAATCCATCAAATTCAGGATCCGCCTGTAAATTCCTGATCAGATCCAGTGTTGTGGTTGTGACAGTTTCTTTATGCAGCATTTCATTTCGTCCTTTTTCAGATCCAGGAAAGTAATCGCAAACTCCAGGGTTTTAGGATCCAGGTATCCCACCTTTTTCAGCTCATCGCGGATAACTGCCGGATCATAAAACGCGAGTATGGTTTTGAGTTCCGCAACAGTACCCATTGAAAAAACCCGCTCAATAATCAGCCGGCGGTTAACCACTTCGTCCATTTTGGTAAAATCAATATCCCAGAATAATTCCGGCCGGATCTTCAGCATAGTTGAATTACAATTATTTATCTAAGATAGCTAAAAAATATCAATCGCCTGATCGATCAGGAATTCCCGGATTTCGATTTCAGGAACCGGTGTGCCAAGGAATTCGACTGGCTCGCTGTAGTCAATATCTTCAAAATAAGACAGTTGTAAACGAAAAAGCTTTTCAGAGTATGGCTGTCCGAAAATCTCGGTGGCTTTCATGGATATCTGATTAATGCTGAGATGCATATTTTTTTAGGACCAGTGAGAGAAAAGAATATATCTCAGGATAGTAGTTCAGTTTTTTTCTCCCGTCGAGGCTATAGAAAACCTCAGCTATACGATTGATTCCCATTAATTTTATCAATTCCTTAACCGAATCCATCTCCGCATAGTTCATGATTGTTTCAATTAAAAGTTCCGGGCTGATTTCCACCTTTTTATCTTCCGGAGTGTACCAGAAAAGGCTACTGTGGCGATATATAAAATCAGTGAGCTCAGGGCTGTACATAAAGCAACCAGTTATTTTCTTAGCCTGAAGATAACAATTTTAACGTAATGAGGGTTCGGAGTTATTGCCTGTAAACTCTGTATTTTCGATTATTTATGAAACTCCGTTTCAGGCAAACCGGACTGTCTAATGATTGATTTGTAGGTGCCAATAGGGATTTCCTTACGTGCAGCTGGTACGATTACGGTTTGTATCCCGTTGCCAAATTTCTGGTGACTACCTTTTTGGCTGCTCAAGGTAAAACCATTTCTCAACAGTACAGAAACAACTTCTCTGGAAGAGGGGAGCTTTGTCATTAAAACCGAATATTCAATTCTCCGACCAAAGCTTGTTGAATTTTCCTGTATTTCAACTTCGCCAGGTCATCTTCGAAATAAAGATCAAGTGCTTCCTTTAAATTCTTGGTAGCCTCCTCCACACTATCCCCAAAGCTAGCGACTTCAACATTAAGACACTGAGAAACAAAATGTTTTCCTTCTTTATATATAATGTATTTCAATGTTTTCATTCGTGAATACTTTTCTGTTTCATTTAAAATTGGCTTCCTCTCGTGAAACCCTCAAATTATTGCCATGTCATTTTGAGTGCATTAGCTAGTGATGGGTTCATCCCTACAAATATAGGAGTTTTTGACGTATTCCGTCGCATGTAGGCTCTTCGATGCTATGAGTGGCTTTTCACCAGCCACCCGGCTACCCAGTCAATCGTTTCCTCGATGGGACGGAATTCGAAATTGAGGGCTTTTTTGATTTTCTCTGAAGAATAGTAGCTGATCCTTTGCGATGATTCCGCCATTTCGCGGGTCAGCAAAGGCTTTCTCCGCATAATCGCTGCCCTTACCGCCTCACCCCTCCACGCCACCTCCGTCAAGAATTTCCCCGCATACTCAGTTGGATTCGGCTTCCCAAACTCATCCGTCACCATATCGAAAAACTCCCGATATCTTAAATTCGCACCCACCAAACAAAACCGCTCCACCCTATCCCCTGCCCCAACCGACAACCGACACCCGACAACCGACAACACCCCAGCGACCTCCGCCACATCACGAACATCTACATACCCCGTCCCTCCATACGGGAAGTACCGAAGGCTTTCCCATGCCTGCTTAAACAGCTGGGAGCTGCCCTTATCCCACTGCCCCGGTCCCAGGATAATCCCTGGATTCAAAACCACCGCATTCAACCCGCTCTCTCTCACAATCCTCTCCGACTCATACTTCGACACCGAATATCCCGAATGCCTGCGCCTCTCATCCCTCGGAGTTTCCTCATCAATCAAAAACTTCGGATTATCACCGGGCCCATCCCCCAACGCCGAAGTCGACGACACATGAATCAGCACCACCCCCTCTTTCTTAACATTCTTTACACTCTTAACATTTTCTTTACTGATGATTGCCTTCACCAAATTCTCCGTCCCCCTCACATTATTTGCAATCATCCTCTCCCGCTCCCGTCCATCAAATGACA
This sequence comes from uncultured Bacteroidota bacterium, assembly GCA_942493265.1. Lineage (GTDB taxonomy): Bacteria > Bacteroidota > Bacteroidia > Bacteroidales > UBA12481 > UBA12481. Next base: position 1,446,595 of record OW818688.1, on the reverse strand, counting down.
CAATAGCCGCACAGTTTATTACACAAGTAACCCCATCCAAAGCACAGACGAGGGAGGCTTGGTCGAGCATGTCGCCGGTTCGCCAGTCGATGCGTGACAGGAGTTCATCGGGGGTTTTGGTGTAGAAGGAGAAAATTTCGCGGAGGGTATCGGTGGATGACGACGCGCGTTTCAGGGCGGCAACGCGTGGGTGCGATTGCAGGAGGTGGTAGAGGAGGTGGGCGCCGAGGAGCCCGGTGGAGCCGGTGATGAGGATCATTTGTTTCATATTTTTATGTCACCCCTAAAGGGGTTAAGTTATTGGTAATGGTATGATTTTCTAGAATCATTTCACCCCTAAAGGGGTTTAATTGCGTGGTTATGGGTTCATTATATAATCATGTCACCCCTATCGGGGTTGAATAGCCGGGAAATTTATACTCGGCTATAATCATGTCACCCCTAACGGGGTTTTTAAATCCCGGAGGGATGACATGATTATAGAAAAGGTTATCATCATTCTTATTGAACCCCTTTAGGGGTGGCATGATTATAGAAAAGGTTATCATCATGATTATTTAACCCCTTTAGGGGTGACAGTTCAGCCAGGTTTTGAATTATTAATGAATCATCCTATCCCAGTGTGCCCCTCGGCCACGGAGGGAGGACCCATGGGTCCTCCCCTACGGAACAACCACGTGGCATTCGTAGGGGAGGACCCGCGGGTCCTCCCTCCGAGGCCGTATAATTACCGCAGAGCATGATTGTACATCAAATTTATCCTTCTTTTCGCCATTCCAGTTTCTTTCCGAAGCCCAGGCGGTTATCGGTCATCTTCAAATAATCTATTTCCAGCACCCACAAATCTAGTTTGGCGGCGAGGGCGAAGGGGAAGCGTTTGAGGTAGGCGGAGCGGCAGTCGGAGAAGGGCGCGGTCAGGGACGAGGTCCCGACTTTCGTCGGGATGACACTTCTGTCGAGGGGAACGACGGTACCGGAAAGCTGCACCCCTCTTATCAAACCAATAACCTTGGTTTCGAGGGCGATGCCGGCGGAGACCTCCGGGTTGGTTAACATGTTCTGGCCGTGGCGGGTGTCGGGATCGGAGGTGAATACAAGGGCCTGGTGATCGGGCATGTATGCATAAAAGCAGTGGGCAGTCCAGGGACCGGAGTCGGAAACGGTGGCGAGGGCAAGCACATGGTGATGTTTCAGGAATCGGACGATGCGGGGATCCATTGATCAGAATTTTTGTCAAAACTAATCAACCTCAACTAATTCCGGTTCACAAATCTCCAGAACCAGCTGAATCACGCCCTCTATCTTCTCATAAAACTCCAGCAGTTCATTCACCATATCTTCACCGGATGCATGCTGCTCTATGGCAGCCAGTTCCAGCCGGAGCGCCGGGTCGTGCCCGATCAGTTCCCATCCCAAATCCGTATCGCGTTTCATCGTTTGAATTTTAGGCATTATATAATATAGATGCTGTGGCGGGCGCCAAATGGAAAAAAATGTGAAAAAAACTTCACCTTTATCCTAAAATTATCTTGCCATGAACCGATTATTTCTGATACTGGCCTGCCTGGCCACCCAATTGCTCCCCGCCCAAGACTTTAATTTGCAATGGATTGACGAAGATGCCGCAATGCGGAGGCAAACATTTCAAAAAACAAAAAAAACAAACATCACAACGCCCTCGGGCATGGACATAAAATTCCACCGCATCCTCCTCACACTCGACCCCGCCGTCCGCTACGTGCAGGGCTCCGTCTCCACCTACTTCATCAAAAAAAATCAATCGATAACTTTCGATATGCACGACAGCCTAAAAGTCACCGCTATAAGGTACCACGGCCAACTTATCACCTCCTACACCCGTCTCCACAATAAAATCTCCATCCTACTTTCTCCCCAACCGATAACCGACAACCGACAACCGACAACTCTTCTTGACAGCATCATGGTTGACTACCTCGGCATCCCGCAAGACGACGGTTCAGGCTCCTTCTCCCTGTCGACGCACCACAACATCCCCGTTCTCTACACCCTATCTGAACCATACGGCGCCATGGACTGGTGGCCTTGTAGCCAGGATTTGAATGACAAGATTGATTCCGTGCACCTGGTGATCACCGTTCCCCCGGGCAACCGCGCCGCGGCAAACGGGATGCTGGTTGCCGAGCAGCACTGCGACGATAAAAGCATTTACCAGTGGAAACACAAGCACCCGATTGCCGCCTACCTGGTTGGAGTTTCGGTCACCAACTATGCGGTATACTCTGATTATGTGCCCGTTCCGGGCGGCGAGCCCATCGAGGTACTGAACTATGTGTACCCCGAAGATTCCGCAAATATCCGTTCCCAAACCCCCGGCATCATCAAGCCCTTTCAGCTGTTTAACCAATGGTTCGGACTCTACCCGTTTGCCGATGAAAGGTACGGTCATGCCCAGTGGAACTGGGGCGGCGGCATGGAGCACCAGACGATGAGTTTCATGGGCAGTTTCGGATACGACCTGATGGCGCATGAACTGGCACACCAGTGGTTCGGCGATTTTCTCACCTGTGCCTCGTGGCGGGATATCTGGCTCAATGAAGGCTTTGCAACGTATTTAACCGGACTTTGTTACGAAGCCGATCAGGGCGGTATCTATTGGGAGCCCTTCAAGCGCCTGTCGATCAACCGTATAATCAAAGAACCCGGCGGTTCGGTTTATTGCTATGACACCACCAGCATCGACCGCATATTCGATGCCCGTCTCTCGTACAGCAAAGGCGCCATGGTGCTGCACATGCTTCGCTGGGAAATGGGTGATGCGGACTTTTTCCAGGCGCTGAACAACTATCTGTACGATCCCCTTTTGGCCAATGGCTACGCCACCACCGAAGATCTCATCCGGCACGTGGAAGCCGTTTCCGACACCACCTTCCGCGAGTTCTTCAACGACTGGATCTATGGCGAGGGGCATCCTACTTACCAGCTCAGCTACCGCCAGGGTGCCAATAATGAAGTTACGATCGAGCTCGGTCAGGAGCAAAGTGATCCGGGAGTGAGCTTCTTTGAAATGGATGTGCCGGTGGTGCTGTATGGTAAGCCCGAGCCACTTCCGTCTCCGAGGGACGGGGTCCCGACTTTCGTCGGGATGACAAGTACAACTGTCGTCCTTAAACACGCATACAGCGGCCAGGTTTTCACCGTAAACCCCGGCTTCAAAATCGATTCCGTTGCATTTGATCCGGAAAGGTGGATACTAACTGCTAATCCCATTATCGCAGGCATTCCACAAACACCACTTGACCAAGAGGTTAAAATATATCCCAATCCGGTACAGGAAGAATTGACCATTGAATTTGCCATACCCCGGGAAGGAAGGTACATCAGGATTTATAATTCAAAAGGGCAGGTGATGTACTCCTCCAAATCCACCTTCACCAAACCAATCCTTCAAATCCCCATGCAGGGTTTTGCCAAAGGAGTTTACAGCGTTGAAATTGAGGGAGAGGGGGCTTACACGGTTGTAAAGGAATAAAGGAGCTGCCACCTGATTCGCCTCGGAGCGTTGTCATCCCGACGAAAGTCGGGACCTCGTTCCTTACCGCGAAATTCTCTGCTTCAACTTCTCGAAGGCCTCGGAGTAGCGTGACGGGGTCCCGACTTTCGTCGGGATGACAACGCTCTGAGGGAAGGGAGGTGAACGCTCCGAGGCTCCCTCAATTTTATTACTTTTGCCAAAAATCTACAAAAATGTTCTCCGGAATCGTTGAAGAAACTGCCAAAGTGGTTAAGCTGGCAAAAGACCAGGATAACCTGCATATTACCATGACCTGCTCATTCGTGGATGAATTGAAAATCGATCAGAGCGTTTCCCATAACGGCGTGTGCCTCACGGTGGTGAAAAAGGAAAACAACACCTATACCGTTACCGCCATCCGCGAAACCCTCGAAAAATCAAACCTCGGATTGCTGAAAGAGGGTGATGAGGTCAACCTCGAGCGCAGCATGCGCATGGATGGGCGGTTGGACGGGCATATCGTGCAGGGTCATGTTGACCAAACCGCCATCTGCACCCAGGTGGACGAGGCCGACGGCAGCTGGTACTATACTTTTGAATTTGTGCCCGTCACCGATCAGCCGGGCTACATGGTGGTTGAAAAAGGCTCCGTTAGCGTCAACGGCGTGAGTCTCACCGTGGTGAATGCCAAAAATAACAGCTTCCAGGTGGCGATCATCCCCTTTACGCACCAGGTTACGAATTTTCATGCTTTCGTGGCGGGCAGCGTGGTAAATTTGGAATTCGATATTTTGGGGAAATATATTGCGAGGATTTTACAGGCTCAGGGGTTGGTGAAGTAGGGCAGGAAGGCCGAGGCGGGAGGACCCATGGGTCCTCCCCTACGGAACAACCGCGTAGCATTCGTAGGGGAGGACCCGCGGGTCCTCCCTTCACGGGGATAACACTTCTCCGAGGGTGACCCGAGCCAGCACCCAAGGGCCCCTCGTTAAAGTCAGCCGGTCCCCGCCTTCGCGGGGATGACACTTCTCCGAGGGAAGTTCAGTGCTGGATAACACTTCTCCGAGGGTGAAATAGCTCTCTTCAATTGGCACATTAACACATTAAAAAATTAGCGCATTATATTTCTTCCTTCTCCCCTCTGCCATTTGCCTTAAAAGCGTAACTTTGTAAACTTTTTTTAAAGCATCTGACTGTGACTAAGAAGTTTCCCGAATACAAGCAGCTGGACCTTCCGGGCATAAACCTGGAGATGGTTGATCTGTGGCTGAAGAACGATACTTTCCGCAAGAGTCTGGAAATCCGCGAAGGATATCCGGATTACAAATTCTATGAAGGTCCCCCGTCGGCGAACGGCTTGCCGGGCATTCACCACGTGATGGCACGTGCCATCAAGGATATTTTTTGCCGCTATAAAACCCAGAAGGGGTACCGCGTGTTGCGCAAGGCCGGATGGGATACGCACGGATTGCCGGTTGAGCTGGGCGTGGAAAAGATGCTCGGGATCACCAAGGACGATATCGGCAAATCCATCAGCGTAGCCGACTACAACAATGCCTGTCGCACCGAGGTGATGCGCTACACCACCCAATGGGAAGACCTGACCCACAAAATGGGCTACTGGGTGGATATGGAACATCCCTATATCACCTACGATAACCGCTATATTGAAACCCTCTGGTGGATACTGAAGGAATTCTACAATAAAGGCCTTTTATACAAAGGCTACACCATTCAGCCCTACTCCCCCGCCGCCGGCACCGGACTGAGCTCGCATGAACTCAATCAGCCGGGGTGTTACAGGGATGTGAAAGACACGACGGTGACGGCGTTGTTCTTGACCTCCCCCTGCCCCCTCCTTAGGAAGGAGGGGGGTATTTCCCCGGCAAAAGGCACTGAATACGCACAAACCCCTGCTGTTGGTACCACCCCCCTCCTTTCTAAGGAGGGGGCAGGGGGAGGTCACTCCGAGCCCGATCGCCTCACGTTCTTCATGGCGTGGACGACAACCCCCTGGACCCTCCCCTCCAATACAGCGCTCTGCGTTGGCCCCGACATCCGCTACGTGCTGGTGGATACGGTGAATCCGTATTCGAATGAGCCGATCAGGGTGATACTGGCGAAGGAGCTGGTGAAGAACTATTTTGATGCGGCGAAGCATCCGTTTGAGGTGATTAAGGAATTTTCAGGTCGCGAGCTGGAGGGGATCCAATATCAGCAGCTGATCAACTGGGTGCAGCCGAAGGGCGATGCTTTCCGGGTGATTCTGGGCGATTTTGTGACTACCGAAGATGGTACCGGGATCGTGCACATTGCGCCGACATTCGGTGCCGATGATGACCGGGTGGGCAAGCAGAACGGGATATCGCCGATGCTGGTGTATGATCTGGATAACAAAACACAGCCGCTGGTCGACCGTCATGGCCGTTTCTTCCCCATTGAAAATCTGAATCCTGAATACGTTAAACAATATGTGAATCAGGATACTTACCGTGAATTTGCCGGCAAGTTCGTGAAAAATGATTACGACGAAAATCTGGCTCCGGGAGCAGAATCGGTAGATGTGGAAATCTGCGTGATGCTCAAGCAGCAGGGAAAAGCCTTCCGCATTGAGAAGCACGTGCATAATTATCCGCACTGCTGGCGCACCGACAAGCCCATATTATATTATCCGCTCGACAGTTGGTTCATCAAAACCACTGCCGTGAAAGACCGGATGATCGAACTCAATAAAACCATCAACTGGAAACCCGAATCCACCGGCACCGGGAGGTTTGGCAACTGGCTGGAAAACCTGGTCGACTGGAACCTTTCGCGCTCGCGCTACTGGGGAACGCCGCTGCCCATCTGGGCTACGGAAAACAGCACCGAGCGGAAATGCATCGGTTCGGTAGCCGAGCTGAAAATGGAAATTGACAAAGCGGTAGCGGCCGGATTCATGGCCACGAACCCGCTGGCGGACTTTGCCGAAGGGAACAACAGCGCGGAGAATTACTCGCTGCTCGATTTGCACCGTCCGTATGTAGATGATATATACCTCGTTTCGGATACCGGGAACAAGATGACCCGCGAATCCGACCTGATCGATGTTTGGTTTGACTCCGGCGCCATGCCGTTTGCCCAGCTGCACTATCCGTTTGAGCATAAGGAAGATCTGGGTCATTTTTTCCCGGCCGACTTTATTGCCGAGGGGGTTGACCAAACCCGCGGATGGTTCTTCACGCTGCATGCCATTGCCGTGATGCTGTTCGATACCGTATCGTTTAAGAATCTGGTATCCAATGGATTGGTTCTCGACAAGGATGGCAATAAAATGTCGAAACGCCTGGGTAACAGCGTTGATCCTTTTGAGGTGATCAGCACATACGGATCTGATCCGCTCCGGTGGTACATGGTCACCAATTCACCGCCGTGGGACAATCTCAAATTCGATTTGGCGGGCGTGGATGAAGTGAAAAGGAAGTTCTTTGGAACGCTATATAATACGTATGCCTTTTTCAGCCTGTATGCCAACGTCGATAATTTCCACTATGCCGAACCGGAGATCCCGTTTGAGGACCGTCCGGAACTCGACCGCTGGATATTATCGTTGCTGAACAGTTTGATCCGCGAGGTGGATACTGAACTCGACGATTACTCCCCTACCCGCGCTGCACGGGCCATTCAGGACTTTGTACTCGAAAACCTGAGCAACTGGTACGTGCGATTGAGCCGCAAACGTTTCTGGGGCGGGGAATATGACTCCGACAAGATATCGGCCTATCAGACTTTATATACCTGTTTGGAAACCGTTGCGAAACTCGCTGCCCCGGTGATTCCGTTCTATACCGACAAGCTCTTCCTCGATCTGAACAGCGTGACCGGCCGGAACCGGGCACAATCGGTGCATCTCACCCACTTCCCGACAGCCAATCCCGAATCCATTGATGTGGACCTGGAAGAGCGCATGGCGCTGGCCCAGCGGATCTCCTCACTGGTACTCGGATTGCGCAGGCGGGTGAATATCAAGGTAAGGCAGCCGCTGCAGAAGATCATGGTACCCGTGATGAACGATCGGTTTGGGGAACAGCTCCGCACCATATCTGAAATTATAAAAACTGAGATCAACGTTAAGGAGATCAGCTTTTTAGATGACACTTCCGGAATCCTGGTGAAAAAGATCAAGCCAAACTTCAAGGTGCTGGGTAAAAAATACGGCAAGCAGATGAAGGAGGTAAGCGAGATGATCGGCAAATTCAACCAGGCCGATATTGCTGCCATTGAGCGTGATGGACACTATGCCCTAACGCTGGCCGAAGGGATGAGCGAACTGCTGCTGGAGGAAGTGGAAATACTTTCCGAAGATATTCCCGGCTGGCTGGTTGCCAATGATGGCAGTTTGACCGTTGCCCTCGACATCATGCTCTCTCCGGAGCTCCTCGAAGAAGGGATCGCCAGGGAATTGATCAACCGCATTCAAAACATGCGCAAAGACAGTGGATTTGAGGTAACCGACAAAATCAGGATCCTGATTCAGAAACATCCCGGATTAAATGCCGCGGTGGAGAATTTCGGCGAATTCATTGCCAATCAGACGCTGGCGGTGGAAATTAAGCTGGCCGACAAGGTAAATAGTGCGGAATCGAAAGAAGTGGATCTCGACGATGATATGAAAACTTTTATTCAGATCAACCGTATATAGGCATTCAGAATACAACTAAAATTATCTATATTTCGAAAAACATCGGAATCATGCAAGAGAAAACAAGATTTTCAGACGAGGAGTTGGTAGAATTCAGAGAACTGATCGTGGCCAAAATTGAGAAGGCCAAGAAAGATTTCGATTTACTGAAAAAGACATTGGCCAATCAGGATGGTAATGATACGCAGGATACCTCACCAACCTTTAAAGTTCTCGAGGAGGGCGCCACGGTGCTTTCGCGCGAGGAGGTAGGCAAGCTGGCCCAGCGCCAGGCCCAGTTTATCCAGCATTTGCAGGCTGCATTGGTACGCATCGAGAATAAAACCTATGGCATTTGCCGTCAGACAGGCAAGCTTATCTCAAAGGATAGGCTCAGGGCTGTACCACACGCCACCCTCAGTATTGAAGCCAAAAACCTTCAGAAATAAATGTCAATCCGTATTAAGGTTGTAGCACTTGTTTTAGGTGTGTTGCTGCTTGATCAGGTGGTGAAAGTTCTGGTTAAGACTAATATGTCTATCGGGGAAACCATACCGGTTTTTGGGAAGTGGTTTTTGCTGCATTTTGTGGAGAATAAGGGGATGGCATTTGGGGTGAGCATGGGCGGAGTGGCCGGAAAGATAGCCTTAACTTTATTCCGTTTGATAGCGGTAGGTGCGCTTAGTTACTTCATCCATCAGATGATTAAGAAGGGGATGCCCACAGGGTTTATTCTTGCTTTGGGGATGATCACCGCTGGAGCCGCCGGCAACATAATCGACAGCGCCTTTTACGGTTTGATATTCAACGAATCCACGTATGCCAATTCCATGATTCCGGGCAGCGGAGTCGCCGAATTTCTGTCGAAAGAGGGCGGTTATGCGCCGTTTTTGCAGGGATCGGTGGTGGATATGCTCTATTTCCCGGTGATCAATACCACCTGGCCCGATTGGATGCCCATCTGGGGTGGCCAGTCGTTCACTTTTTTTAGGCCCATATTCAATGTGGCCGACTCAGCGATTACCTGCGGGGTATTCTGGGTTTTGATCTTCCAGCGGAAAGCATTGAAAGAGATTTAGCCCGCCGGATACGCTATTTCAGCGAGAAACTCGTAGTGCCGATCTGCACGCCTTCCATGTATAAATCAATGTAATAGGTACCGGGGACGATCTCGTCGGGACCGGTTTCGTAGAAGATGCACACTTCGAGTGAGGCGCCTTCATATTCCACTTCACGCATGGCTGAGTAGGGTACCATGGAGCCGTCGAGCGAGAAGGTTTCGGTGCCCGATTTTACCATGATGCGTTGGGAGGGATTGGCGATGCGAAGGAAAATCTTGCGTGGTCCCTTTTTGGCAACGGCATTTTCACCGAGGTTGAAGCATACGCGGATTTTCTGTACTTTTTTGATCTTTTTCTGAATGTTACCGCCATCATCAATGGGTTCGGCAACAATGCTGAGCGCCTTGAGTACCGCGGCGGCCTCCACTTTGCCCTGGAGGTTTTTGTTGACGTCCTCGAGCTGCTTATTGGTGTTTTTGGCCTCCTCAAAGCGGTTTTTCACATCGAGATTTTCGGCCCGCAATTTCAGGTTGGCCTGGTTGAGCGAGTCTACCTGTATGATATAGGATTTCAGCACCCCTTTGAGACTGGTGACCTGGGATTCGTAAATCTTGATTTTTTGGGCATTCGATGCCTTGATGGCCAGCAATTCCTCGATTTTCTGCTTCTCCTGGTCGAGACGCTGGTTCATCATCTCATTATCGCCCTTCAGCTTGCCAAACTGATCATTCAGGTCGGTGAGCTCGCGTGTGAGACTCTCTTTTTGCAATTCCAGCGTTTCTTTCATTTCGGCGGCATCTTTCCGCTCGCCCGACAATTCCGTTAACAGGTATATGATTCCGGCTGCCAATAGTACAAAAGCCACTCCCAATGCGATGTTTAAACCTGTTCTCTTCTTAATTTCACCTTGCTGTCCGGTCATTTTTTCAACTGATTGATTTACTTTGCAAATAAACGTAATTTGGGGCAATTATATAACCACCATGTATAAATACGCGATTCCGGGCCTGATCATATTATTCATTGCAGCTTGCGCTCAGCAGGGAAGCCTGACCGGCGGAGCGAAAGATGAGAAGCCACCGGAAATAGTAGTGAGCGTTCCGCCGAATTTCACCACGCATTTTAAGTCGGACCGGGTAGAAATCACTTTCAATGAATACATTGCACTGAAGGAAATCACCAAACAACTGGTGGTTTCGCCGCCGATGACGAAAAAGCCGGAGATCAAGGCGAAGGGGAAATCCCTGGAGATCATTTTCAAGGACTCCCTGCAGCCCGACCGCACGTACGCCATCAATTTCGGGGATGCCATTGTTGACCTGAATGAATCGAATCCGCTGAAGAATTTCCAGTTTGTTTTCTCAACCGGCAGCACGATTGATTCGCTGCAGGCGAGCGGAAGGGTGGTGATGGCGCTCGACGGAAAGCCGGCAGAGGACATACAAGTCATGTTATACAGTGGCTCCGCGGATTCTCTACCCTTGAAAACAATTCCGCTATATATATCTCGTACCGACAAAGAAGGGCGATTTACTTTACGTAATCTGGCGGAGGGCAGTTACAAGATCTTTGCATTGAAAGATGGAAATAGCAACTTCATGTTTGATTTGGTTACAGAAAGTGTAGGGTTTCAGGACTCACTTATAAGGCCGACGATAGTGGAGAATGCTGTGGTGGATTCCGTAAAGAATGGTGAGAATGTTAAGATTGATTCCGTTAAGACGGATACCGTAAAGAACGTAAAGATTGATTCAGTGCGTGTTGTTAATTTGGAGTTTGACAGTTTGAAGTTTGATAGTTTGGAGGTTGTAAAACCGATTGAGTTGCGGTTGTTTACGGAGGTGAGGCCGAATCAGTATTTGTCGGGGAGTGACCGGTTGCGGAAGGATCAGATACGGCTGAAGTTCAATGAGAAGCTGGATTCGCTGCAGTTTGAGTTTCTGGATCTGCCGATGGATAGTGTGGCGGTGGCGCTGGAATGGACGGGCGATGCGGATACGGTGGATTTCTGGATCATGAACCCGGCATTGGCGGCACGCGATTCGATGACGGCGATATTGCAATATCCAGGGTATGACTCCATCGAGCAGCCTGCGGTGAAAATAGATACGGTGAAATTGCGGTACCGGGCGGCAGCAAAACCGGCAGGTGCGGCGAAAAATGAATTCGCGGTATCACTGTCGATCGATAAGAGCAAGATACTCGAGTATGGTCAGCAGGTGGTGGTAACCACTTCCCTCCCCTGGGTGAAAATGGATACGAGTTTGATTCGTCTGGTTTCGGGCCGCGATTCGGTTGGTCGCCCGGTTCCCTGGCAGCTGGTACCCGACACCATTAAAGGATTGGTGATGAACGGAATGCCTGTCAACCAAGTACATCCGCGCGTACTCCGGCTGCAGGCCCCGATGGTTGCCGATACTTCCTACCGGCTGGTGATGCTGCCCGGAGCCTTCCAGGGGTTTGGAACGCTGAAAAATGACACGCTGGATATCCGCTTTAAAATGAAGAAACGCGATGAATATGGTACGGTGAAAATCGAGCTGCCAAATTTGAAAGGTGCGGGAATTGTGGAGCTGTTGGATTCGCGCGGTAAAACCGTATCTTCCAGAACAATAAAGGGTCCCGGAACGGTGGTGTTTGAGTTGATGGCACCGGGAGTATATTCGGCCAAGCTCATCTTCGATGCCAATGGAAACGGCAAATGGGATACCGGCCGGTATATCCGCCATATCCAGCCGGAGAAGGTGATCTCGCTGGGCAAGGAGTTAAATCTGAAAGCAAATTGGGAGGTGAGTGAAAGCTGGAAGTGGGAAGATCTATGAAAAATTGTATTTTCGAATTCTATAATAATTAAGTAACACATGAAAAAACAACTTGTTTCAATGGCCCTCGGTCTGTTCCTGATCGGTGGATGGGCTATGGCCCAGACTTTTACCATCGAAGGAAAAATTGATGGCGTTAAAGGCGGAAAAGCCGAACTCCAGGCCCGCGAAGGCGGAAAAATGGTGGCCAAGTATTCAACCGGCATCAATGACGACGGCACTTTCACCCTGAAAGGGAAAGTTACCGAGCCTGATATGTATATGCTGAAAATCGCTGACCTGCGCGGCGGGATCAGTCTGTTTCTGGATAATTCGGAAGTAAAGATTACCGGCAAATCAGATGACCTGCCGGGAGTAGTAGTAACCGGATCGCCCACCCACGATGCATTCGCAGGATTCGGCAAGCTTTCCAGAGCGCAGTCGGAAGTGATGCGTCCCCTGTATACTGCTTATAATGAGGCGGAAAAAGCAAAGAATACTGTTGAAAAGAACAAGGTTGAGGCGCAGATGAATACCCTCGACGGCAAGCAGATGGAAGAAAAGATGGCTTATGTTAAAACCATCATTAAAACGCCGGTGGCCCCCTATTTACTGAACTCCCTGACTTACAGCATCGAAGATCCCAAAGATCTCGAGAAACTGGTGAACGCATTTGACCCGGCACTGGCTGAATACAAATATGTAAAAACCGTAAAGGAAGCGCTGGTGAAGATGAAACTCACCGCAGTTGGCGAGATTGCTCCTGATTTCACGCAGAACGATGTGAACGGCAATCCGGTAAAACTGTCGGATTTCCGCGGTAAATATGTCCTGGTTGATTTCTGGGCAAAATGGTGCGGTCCGTGCCGGGCCGAGAACCCCAATGTGGTTGCCGCATACAATAAATACAAGAACAAGAATTTCACCGTTTTGGGTGTATCGCTCGACCGTGACAAGGCCGACTGGCTGAAGGCCATTGAAGATGACAAACTCACCTGGACCCATGTATCCGATTTGAAATACTGGGACAATGAGGTGGCCAAAATGTATGGAGTACGTTCGATCCCGGCAAACTTTTTGCTCGACAAAAAGGGCAAGATCGTGGGTCGGAACCTGCGCGGCGCTGATTTGGAAGCCGCTCTTGCCAAGTTAGTGAAGTAATTCATTATCAATACAAACCACACCAAAAACCGCGTTTTATGTTAGAGAGGAATTTCGTACAGGCCGTTGCAACCGGGATCCGTGACAACTGGTTCCAGAATGCATACTCCGATTATCAGGGGGATACCTATTTATATAAGGATGTTGCCGAGAAGATCATGAAATTTCACATGGTATTCAGCAAGCACAAGATCGGTATCGGTTCGAAGGTTGCCCTGCTCGGCAAAAATTCGCGCAATTGGGCGGTGACCTATATGGCCACGATTCTGAATGGTTCGATTGCTATTCCGATACTTTCCGATTTTCATCGGGAAGATATCCAGAATATCCTGAATCATTCGGAATCGGATGTGCTGTTTGTATCGGACGAATATTACCCGGGGATCGATGTAACCAAGTTACCCGCTCTCCGGGCGGTATTCCGTTTGAACGACCTTACGGTCCTCTTTTCGCGTGAAAAGGGTTTGGAAGACGACATGGCAGGCATTCAGGAGGCCTTCGACCTCAAGTATCCGCACGGACTCGATCCGGCTCATTTCATTGTGCCCGAAGTGTCGAATGCGGAACTCTGCACCATCAATTACACCTCGGGAACGGCAGGCTTTTCGAAAGGCGTGGTGCTGAACTTCAATGCCTTCATGGCGAACCTGCAGTATGCCCAGGACAATATGCCGCTCGAGCCAGGCAACAGGATTGTATCATTTTTACCGCTCGCCCATACTTACGGGTGTGCGTTTGATTTCATTTTCCCCACCTCGCTGGGATGCCACATCACCTTTTTAGGCAAGATCCCGTCGCCGGCGGTGATATTGAAAGCCTTCCAGGAGATTAAACCTCACCTGGTGATGTTTGTTCCGCTGATCCTCGAAAAGATTTATACTACACGCTTGCTGCCCAAGCTGCGCAAGCCTGTGATGAAAATTCTGATGGGGTTGCCGGGGATCAACTCCGTGATTTACAAAAAGATCAATACCCAGCTCACTGAATCCTTTGGCGGACAGTTCCGCGAGATCGTGGTTGGCGGTGCGGCCCTGAACCCGGAGGTTGAGGCCTTTCTGAAGAAAATAAAATTCCAGTTCTCCGTGGGATATGGCATGACCGAGTGCGGTCCGCTGGTGAGCTATGCCGGTTGGCGCACTCACCGGAACGCTGCATCGGGCAAGGCGGTGGATACGCTGGAGATGAAAATCGATTCATTCGACCCCTATCATGAAGTGGGCGAAATCATGGTGCGGGGCGATAACGTATTGCTCGAATATTACAAAAATCCAGAGGCCACGAATGCATCGCTCACTGAAGATGGGTGGCTGCGCACGGGGGATCTGGGCGTGTTCGACAAAGATCATTTCATCTATATCAAGGGCCGGAGCAAGAACATGATACTGGGGCCATCGGGGCAGAACATCTATCCCGAAGAGATTGAATCGAAGCTCAACACCATGCTGGGCGTGATCGAATCGGTTGTGGTAGACCGCAATGGCAAGATCGTTGCGATCGTATATCCCGACCAGGAACTGTTGAAAACCATGAGCAAGGAAGACTTTGAAGAGCTGATGGAGAAAAACCGCATCAGCTTGAACAACCGTCTGCCGAAATACATGCAAGTTACTGCCATTGAACAAGTTGCGGTGGAATTTGACAAGACCCCGAAAAAGAGCATCAAACGGTATCTGTATAAATAGAATACCATGACTGCCAGGTGCATCATTGTGGCAGGGGGATCGGGCACCCGCATGGGGGCCAGCATTCCCAAGCAATTTCTTCTTTTGGGGGGCCGGCCGCTGCTGATGTATTCCATTGAGGCATTCCGCGAGGCCGTTCCGGATATCCCTATCATTTTAGTATTACCTGAAGATCAGCAGGATGCATGGGACAACCTGTGCGATCAATATTGTTTTGACGAACCCCACACGATTGTTTCCGGGGGGAGTA
The DNA here is from genome assembly GCA_942493265.1 of uncultured Bacteroidota bacterium. Taxonomy (GTDB): domain Bacteria; phylum Bacteroidota; class Bacteroidia; order Bacteroidales; family UBA12481; genus UBA12481. The sequence continues at coordinate 1,431,487 of OW818688.1, read as the reverse complement.
CGCGGTACCAGTCGGTGAAGAACGGTCTGGCCCTGCTCACCGGCGAAGGGTATGTTGCCATACACGACGGGGTGCGGCCGCTGATTCGCAAGGATACCATATTAACCTTGTTCCGCGAGGCGGAGATCCATTCCAATGCCATTCCGGTGATTTCGCCAAAAGATTCGTTGCGCTGGGCGGATTCGGCGGGTAACCGGGTGATTGACCGCAACTTTGTGAAAATTATTCAGACCCCGCAGGTGTTTGAGCTCAATAAACTCAAGGCGGCATACGTTCAGGAGTATGAGGAGTGGATGACGGATGATGCGGGGGTGTGGGAACGTGCGGGAAACGCTGTTCACCTCGCGCCGGGCCAGGAGAGCAATTTGAAAATTACTGATAAGGTGGATTTGGAGGTGGCGGAGGCGATGATGCGCTCAAGGGCCCCTCGTTAGCGTCAAAGGGTCCCCGCCTTCGCGGGGATGACACTTCTCCGAGGGTTGCGAAGTGGTGGATGACCTCCCCCTGCCCCCTCCTTAGGAAGGAGGGGGGTGCTACTTCTGGCAGAAATTTGTGGTAAGCCCGGCAGTTGAAATACCCCCCTCCTTTCTAAGGAGGGGGCAGGGGGAGGTCCAACGCACGCTATAATTAACTATAAACCAAGCAGTTGTAATACCCCCCTCCTTTCTAAGGAGGGGGCAGGGGGAGGTCATCTATGAAGAAAATTACCATGTTGCTACTACTGGCCGCCGGTCTCACCGGGGCCCACGCCCAGAAAACCCTGTGGACCACAGGTAATGCGCGTACGCTGGCGGCGGGACAGCAGGAGTTCGGAATCATACAGCCGTTCCAGGTGGGGATCACGGATAAGCTGGAGATGTCGGTGAGCCCGCTGGCGGGATTAACGCTGGTGCCGAACATCGCGTTCAAATATCGGTACAATGAGGGTCCGTGGATGATTGCCACGCAGCATACCTACATGATGCCCAGCATGTTGCTGCACAGCATGCAGGACAGTCTGTTCACCCGGCTCATCAAAAAAGATACCTTAACATTCTCCGATACCCTCCGGATTCCCTACGTATTTACCTTCCGGAACCAGGTGCTGGTGACACGGAAAATCGGGGCCGAAACCCTCATCACGGCAAAGGCCGGTGTGGAGTTCAGTCTGAAAACCAAGGCCGACTCATTGCCCGCCCTCACCTACCCCCAGTTCTATCTGCATACAACAACCCTGAACCGTAAGATGCTGTGGTTCACCGGTATCCGTGTGGACGGCAATCTGTTTAACGACTTCAATTACATGGCCGAGGTAGACTTTACCTCATCGGGATTCGATATTGAACACTGGGCCATCGAGCATAAAGGGTATTTCATCTGGAATAAAACAGTGAAATTTGCCGCACTCATCGGATATAAAATGAGTTACGGAACCTATCCGTATCCGGCGAGTCTGCCCGTGGGCGACCGGAAAAGGTTTTTCATCTTCCCGGTAGCCGATCTGATCTGGAAATTGAACATCAAACGGCAGCCCGCAAAAGACCTTTTCAGGGTCCGATAAAAAAAACTTAGAAAACTTTCTAAACTTTTCTAGTTTCCTATTGTTTTAGAGTTTATCTTTGCAGCGCATTGGTAAACTTTTATGCATATGGACGAAAAGCACGGAAATTTTTTACTGAGGGTATACGAGCTGTATAACCGCTACGGAATCAAGAGCGTAACCATGGATGATGTGGCGCGCGAGCTGGGCATCTCCAAGAAAACACTGTACGAGTGCATCGCGGATAAATCGGAGCTGGTGAAGCACGTTATGGAGATGGTGAACAACTATCACAGTAAAAATCTGTGTGATATCACCAGCCGCGGGCTCAATGCCATCGAGGAACTGTTCGAGGTGAACCGCTACATGACCCAGATGATCAAGGAGCAGAACCCCACCCTGGGGTACGATATGCAGAAATACTACCCCGAACTTCACCAGTCGCTCATGCAGGAACAGCGCCGCCGCATGCACGATGCCATACTGGCGAATCTGGTGAAGGGAGTTGAAGAGGGATTGTACCGGAAAGAAATGAATGTGGAGATCATATCAAAACTGCACATGACGCGTATGGAATATCGCTACCGGCAGGATTCCTATCAAATGAATAATATTGATTCACAAGATGTTATGCGTGAAATCTTCATATACCATTTACATGGGATCGCCAATGCAAAAGGCATTAAAATTCTGAATGAAAAATTAAACTCTGATTGGAAATGATAACACCTCGAAAAATTAGTTTTGTATTGCTCCTGGCGCTGCTTGTATCCGTTACCGGAAAGGTACAATCGCAGGAGTACACGCTCAAACAGGCCCAGGAGTATGCTGTTCAGCATAACTACCAGGCCCGCAACGCCGTGATAGACATTACACTGGCGGTTAAAAAGATCAAGGAAGTGATGGCTTCCGGTTTGCCCCAGGCCGAAGCCAGTATAGGCTATACCAACTTCATCAATCTCGCCACCCAGCTGATCCCGGCCGAATTTTTCGGCGGCAAGCCCGGTGAATATATGGAGGTGCAGTTTGGTACCAAAAACAACGCCAGTGCACAGGCCCAGATCAGTCAGCTGGTTTACAGCGGATCGTATTTCGTGGGTCTGAAGATATCCAAAGTGGCCCAGGAGCTTACCCGTTTGCAGCTCGAGCAGGTGCAGCAGGATGTGCGCCAGGCCATTGCCTCTTCCTATATACTCTGTTTGGTGGCCGAGAAAAATCGCGACCTGATGGCGGAAACCATCACCACGATGGAATCGCTGGTAAAAGACTCCAAAGCCATGCAGGGACAGGGATTCATGCAGGAAACCGATGTAGATAAGCTCACACTGATGCTGAACGACCTGAAAACCAACCAGCTGAATGCAGTGAACCAGATCCGGAATGCTTATTCCCTGTTGAAATTCAATATGGGATTAACCATCACGGATGAGATCCAACTGGCTGATAATCTGGATATCCTGGTGATGGCCACCGATCCCGAGGGATTGCTTGCGCACACCTGGGATATGAACGGCAACATCGCCTACCGGATGATGGATGCCCAGGCAAATCTGATGAAATTACAGGTCAAGCTGGCCCAAACGGAATATCAGCCGGTGGTATCGGCCTTCCTCTCGCAGACTGAGAATGCCCAGCGGAACAGCTTTTCATTCTTCAGCACGAGCGAGAAATGGTTCCCCACCACCATCTTCGGGGTCAATATCGGGATTCCGATATTCAGCTCCGGCAAGCGTATCTATAAAGTACAGCAGGCCAGTCTGAACTATGAGAAATCCCTGAACACCAAGCGCCAGGTGAGTGAGAGTCTGGCTTTGGGCACTCTCACCGCAAAAAATAATTTCCAGGTTTCAGTCGAGACCTTCCGGAACAAGCGCGACAACTTTGATCTGGCCAAAAAGATCTACTCGAAAGATCAGATCCGGTACAAATCGGGGGTTGCCTCTACCACTGACCTGAACCAGACTTACAATTCGCTGCTGCAAGCGCAGGGAGCGTATCTGGGGGGGGTGATGGAGTTGTTTACGAAGAAGTTTGAGCTGGAGAAAGCGTTTAATCTTTTATGAGTGACGAGTGACGAGTGACGAGTGACGGTCACTTGTCACTTGTCACTAGTCACTGGTAACTTGTCACTAAAAAATCAAAAAAAAGAACACAATATGAAAAAAGTAATTATTCCAATAGTAGTACTCATGTCACTGATCACATTCTCGTGCAGTCAGGAACGCACGGCCGAGCAGATCAGTGCTGAGGTGGTTAAAACGCGTAAAGAGATTACCGAATTAACGGTTAAGCTGAGTGCGCTGGAGACAGAACTTATTGCCAAACAGCCGGTTAAGGAAGCCAAGGTAACAAAGGTTTCGGTTGAGACCGTAAAAAAAGCCGACTTCAGCGATTATATCCAGTCGAGCGGGATGGTTGAAGCCGTGAGAGCCGCCTCGATCAGTCCGGAAATGTCGGCCAAAATCTCCTCGATCCCGGTGAAAGTGGGTCAGCAGGTTAGAAAAGGCCAGTTGTTGATCAGTCTGGATTCCAAGGTAATGGAAAACGGTCTGGCTGAACTTCAGAAAAGTTTGGAAATGGTTGTCACCACCTACAACAAGCAGAAAGAACTGTGGGATCAGGGAGTGGGATCGGAGATGCAGTTTCTCCAGGTGAAGAACAGCAAGGAATCCCTGGAAAGCAAGCTGGCGACGATCAAATCGCAGATCGAGATGACAAAAATCTATGCCCCGTTTGACGGCAGGATTGAGAAAATCTCGATGAAAGTAGGCGAACTCGCCACCCCGGGTCGCGGGATCATCGATGTGGTGAATCTATCAAGTTTATATGTAAACAGCGAAGTATCAGAGGCATTCATGCAAACGGTAAACAAGGGCGACAGTGTAACCATTGAATTTCCCAATCTGCCGGGGGTAGTGAAAACCATCCCGATCGCATACAAAGGAGATGTGATCAATCCACAGTCGCGCACATTCAGCATCCGGGTAGAAATTCCGAACAAAGGAGAAGAGATCAAGCCGAATATGCTGGCGAACGTGAAAATCAGGGTGATCCATCTGAAAGATGCTGTAGTGATACCCACTGCGCTCATCCGCCAGGATGTTGAAGGATCGTATGTATTTGTGGTACAGAGCACATCGGCACCTGCCGCACATAAAGTATATGTGAAAACCGGCAGTTCCGATGGCAGCATCACCGTTGTGGAAAGCGGACTCGTTGGCGGTGAAATGATCATCAGCCAGGGATATAACCTGGTGAAAGACGGCCATTTGGTCAGCTGGAATTAATATAAACCGAACTGAAGCAAAATCAGATGGAAAATCAACTTGAAAATCAGGATAAATTACTGATCAAAGACTTCAAGCTCACTACTTTGTCCTTGAAGAACAAGAGCACCGTATATCTGCTGGCGATCCTGCTGCTGGTATTCGGGGTGATCTCTTACGTGACCATGCCCAAGGAGCTGTTTCCCGAGGTGAATTTCCCGACTGTATTCGTGCAGACGGTATACCCGGGCAACTCCCCTGAAGATATTGAGAACCTGATCACCCGTCCGCTGGAAAATGAACTCCAGACGGTGAAGGGGATCAAAACATTGAAATCCAGTTCATTTCAGGATTTCTCGATGGTATTTGTAGAATTCCAGACCAACATCGACATCAAATCGGCGCTGCTGGATGTGAAGGATGCCATCGACAAAGCCAAGAGCAAATTGCCGACCGACATGATCAGTGATCCGTCGGCGATGAACTTTGATTTCAATTCCCTGCCGATATTGAACGTGAACATCTCGGGTGACTATTCGATCACTCAGCTGAAGGATTACGCTGAATATCTGAAAGATGAGCTTGAGCGGATCAATGAAGTCTCGAAAGTTGACATCACCGGGGCCGACGACCGGAAGATTCTCGTAGAAGTTGATCTGCCGAAAATGGAAGCTCTGGGGATCAGTTTCACCGCCATTGAAAACATCATGCGGATGGAAAACATGTCGATGTCGGGCGGCGAGATCAAAATCGGCAAAACCCGCCGGTCGGTGCGTACGGTTGGGGAATTCGAGACCATCGACGACATCGGGAACATCATTGTGCGGCAGGATCCGACCAATACGGTGTATCTGAAAGATGTGGCGAAAGTATCTGATTCATTTGGCGATAAAAAATCATATGCCCGATTGAACGGACATCCGGTAGTTACGTTGAATGTGGTCAAAAAATCGGGCGAAAACCTGATATCCGCCACGCAATCCACCTTTGAGGCGGTAGATGCTGCCAAGAAAGACGGATCGATTCCGCAGGATCTTCGGGTAGACTACACCCAGGACCAGTCGGAAGGCATCAAGCGTCAGCTGGGTGAGCTCGAAAACAGCATTGTAATGGGGATCATTCTGGTAATCACCGTATTGTTTCTCTTTTTAGGGTTGCGGAATGCGCTGATCGTAGGATTGGCCATACCGATGTCGCTGCTCATCACCTTTGTGATTCTGACGTTGCAGGGGGCTCAAATCAATATGATTGTACTGTTCTCACTGATCCTGGCATTGGGGATGCTCGTTGACGATGCGATTGTGGTGATGGAGGTCATCACGCGATTCCGGGAGAAGGGGTATTCCAAATTTGAGGCGGCACGGCTGGCGGTTGGAGAGATTGCCATACCGGTAATCACCTCCACGCTGACCACGGTGGTGGCCTTTTTACCGCTGATATTCTGGGGCGGGATGATGGGTGAATTCATGAAATACATGCCGATCACGCTCATGGTGGTATTGGGGGCCTCGCTCCTGGTAGCGCTGGTATTTGTGCCCGTGTTCACCGCATCGTTTGAGTCGCACGATCACGGCAAGCCGCACAGCAGCCGCCGGGTGTACTTACGTGCCGCGATCATTGCAGCCGTATCGGCGCTGTTTTACATCACCGGAATTTTTTGGCTGGCCAACCTGCTGATGCTGATGGTATTGCTGATGGTGATGCATCAGCTGTTCATGAAGCAGTTTGCCTATTGGTTCAGTGAAGTGCTGATGGTAAAATTTGAGGCCGCCTATCTCCGGTTCATCCGGTACAGTTTGGGCGGAAAGCGTCCGTTCTGGTTCCTCACCGGAATTGTTGCCACGCTGATAGCCACGATGATGCTGTTTGGCGCGCGCCACGGGGAAACCCGGTTATTCCCGGATGGGGAGCCGGCCATGATCAACCTGTTTGCCGAGTTGCCGCTGGGAACGGATATTGAGCAAACCGATTCCGTGGCACGGGTGATGGAAGATAAGACCCGCGAGGTGCTGGGCGACCGCAGCAATGTGGTAAAATCCATGCTTACTATGGTGGGATCAGGCGTTCGCGGCGACAATGAATTTGCCTCGGGCGAAACTCCGCACCGGGCCAAGATCCAACTGAACTTTGTGGATTACGAATTCCGTAACGGGGTGAATACCAACGTTATCATGCAGGATTTGAGTAATGCTTTCATCGGACAGTATCCGGGGATCAAATTCAATCTTGAAAAGCAGGAATCGGGTCCGCCCACTGGAAATCCCATCAACATAGAAATATCCGGTAAATCATTCGACCAGCTGCTGGCGTATGCCGATACCGTGATGAATAAGATAGAAGACTCTGGCATACAGGGAATTGAAGGTTTGAAGACCGACATTGAACTGGGAAAACCTGAGTTGCTGGTGAACATCGACCGTGACAAGGCGCAGCGCTATGGTTTATCCACCGTGGTGATCGCCTCCACAATACGTACGGCACTGTTTGGCAAGGAGATATCCAATTTCAAGATCGGCGAAGATGAATATCCGATCGAGATCCGTCTGGCCGAGGGTTACCGCTACGACCTGAGCAGTTTGATGAATCAGAAAGTCACCTCGATGAACATGGCCACCGGCCAGATGGTTCAGGTGCCGATATCGGCTGTTGCGGACTTCTCTTACAGCACAACATTCGGATCGGTCAACCGCAAGGATGTTGAACGGGTGGTAACACTCTACTCCAACGCCGCTGCGGGATACAATGCCACCTCGATCAACCGCGAACTGATGGCGCTGCTGAAAGACATGCCGCTGCCGGAAGGGTACGGCATTCACTTCACCGGGGAGCAGGAGCAAACCGAGAGCAGCAGTTTGTTTATGCTGGAGGCGATGTTACTGGTTATGGCACTGATCTTTGTGATTCTGGTTACGCAGTTCAACTCCTTCGGGAAAACGCTGATCATACTCACCACGATTGTGTTCAGCATCATCGGGGTTTTCCTTGGTTTATCGGCCTTCAAGCTCGACTTTGTGATCATCATGACCGGTATCGGCATCATTGCATTGGCGGGGATTGTGGTGAAGAACGGGATAGTGCTGGTGGACTACATCACGCTGCTGAAAGAGCGCAAGCGGATGGAGATGGGATTGGAGCCCGGCGCCGAGCTGCCTTTTGCAGTTGCGCAGGAATGCATCATTGAAGGGGGACAAACGCGTATGCGTCCGGTATTGATGACCGCCCTCACCACGATATTGGGGATGCTGCCGCTGGCCATCGGGTTGAACATTGACCTGATCGGGATGTTTGCCGAATTCAAGCCCAACATTTATTTCGGGGGTGACAACGTACTGTTCTGGGGACCGATGTCGCAGGCCATTATTTTTGGTTTGACCTTTTCCACCTTTTTAACGCTGGTGATTGTTCCGGTGATGTATCAGGTGGGTCAGCAAACGAAGAGCATGTTTACGAGGGGGAGGAGGTAAGAAGTACTAGAGTTGTACCCACCCCTGCCCCTCCCTAAAATAGGGAGGGGTGGAGCACTTGCCAAATTGGTTGATAATGTGAAGATTATGTTGTTTGTACTATTTTTTGAAGATTTTTTCCATTTTGGATTAGTGCCTGCTGTTTTGGAAAAGATCTTCTCTGCTCTCAACAACCCTTAGAAAATCAGAAAAATAATCTGGCAAGAGCATCAAGATCAATCAAATACAATAGCCTGGCAGGTGCTCCACCCCTCCCTATTTTAGGGAGGGGTCAGGGGTGGGTACAACTTCGATCAAAGGCAGGATGACACTGCTCAAAGGCCTCGGAGTAGCGTGACACGGTCCCGGCTTTCGCCGGGATGACACTTCTCCGAGGGTGCCGAAGTGGTAGATGATACTTCTCCGAGGGTGACTCGGAGGTGGATGGCACTGCTCCGAAAATCATGCCGATGCTCCACCCCTCCCTATTTTAGGGAGGGGCAGGGGGTGGGTACAACTTCGATCAAAGGCAGGATGACACTTCTCCGAGGCACCCTACCGCACCAATATCATCTTCCCGGTTTCAACCCTGGCCCCCACGCGGAGCTGGTAAATGTAAGTTCCGGGGTTGACGTCGCGGTTGGATTTGTCGCGGGCATTCCAGTAGAAGGTGAAGTCGCCGGGCAGGAGCGTGCGGTTGAGGATTTCCATCACTTTGCGGCCGGCAAAGTCGTAAATATCAAGGATGACGGGGGATTCTTCATTCACCTTGAAGGAGATGCCGGTGGAACGGCTGAACGGGTTGGGATAGTTGCGGCTCTGGGCGGTGACGGTATCGGCAGTGACTGTGGAGATCGGAACCGATGCGTATTGCACCTGATTGTAGGAGTCGGTTACCTTGACCAATATGCTCCACAGATGATTATCCTCATCGGCGAGACCGCTGAGCGTGCCATCTTCGGTTAATATCAGATCTTCAGGATAATCCGTGGGGGAAAAGGTGATGGCATAATTTTCGAACATCAGCTGGTTCTCGCTGATGGAGGCATATTTGAACAGATTCATATCGCCATTGGATATGCCCACCTGCCAGGGATAATCGCCTGAAGAGGGTATGCTGCGCTGTCCGTAGAAATATTCGATCCTGCCGTCGGCATAAAGTTTCGCGCTTACTGACAGGGGATATACCTGCAATCCGGTGTACACCGATGCTTTCCATTCAAAGGTTACCACGGAATCGGTGGCATGATAGAGGAGAACATCGCCCGGGTTATTGATCTGAATATCAGCCCCGAATACAACAATGCTCTTGCGAATCTGAAAAATCAGGTCCTGACTGATGGCGTAAGGATACTGGTGGTATTCGTTATCGAAATAGAGCGTTCCGCGGATATCGGCGATCAAACTTTTATAGCGGGTGCCGTAAAACGGGAATTCGAAGGGAAGGTTAACGCGCTGAAACTGCTTTTCATGTTCGTAATCTGATAGGGTATCGCCTATAACATCCTCAAAATCCACTGCATACGTTTTTTCCTGATAATCCTTGATGAGTTCCCAGCGGTATGGGGGTTGTCCGCCACTGGCCGATAGCTGGCCATAGAATGGCAGTCCGACGGTAACATTGGTTACTTCCGCTTTTTCCACCTTCAGCTTGTTGAAGTCGAGGGTTTCGGTAAGGCTTAAGTAGGTGAGTCCATTATTGACGATCTGCACCTCTTTCCAGTCGGAGATCATCTCATTCGCACCGGCGAGATAATGGATCACGGCAAACTCATCGATTTGTCCGGCTGCCAGATAATCCGGATCATTCTCCTCTATCACGAGGAAGAATTTCACCGGAACACCCGGTTCGAGTGAGCTGATGAACGGGGTGATATCCAGTCCGAACTCAAAGCGTTTGCTATCATCCGGATTTTCAGGATCTTCCAGGGGATTACGGTCGCCCTGGTAATTAAAAATCGGGAAGCTTAGCGTTTGCTGCGGTTTTGTTGCGGTGGTATCCGTTGAAAATCCGGCGAGTACCCGGAAACGGTTTCGCTGTTCGTGCCTCATCACCACGCGCATGGTGAGTTCAGGGTTATAGGTTCTCATGGCTTTCACCACGTGCACCGATCGGTTCCAGATTCCGCCATCGTTGCCTTCGCGGGCCACCACGCTGTACATCACGTAAGCCTTACCGCCCTTGTTCCATCCTTTGCCCCAGCTGTTTACGGCCAGGAGGGCGCCCACTTCCCAGTCCTTCATATCCACGATACCATCATCATTGGTATCGATATCGTTTGTGTAAAGGCCATCGAAATTCAGGTCGACCTTCACCGAATCATTATATCCCACGAAAGTCATGGCATGACCCACCTGGTTGCCGAAAGTCCAGATCACCGGCCACTGCTCGGAGGTGGCGGGATCGGTCCAGGGACGGGTGTCCATCCTGTCGGAAGAGATCTGGAAACTGGCAACGCCGCCATCCGGAGAATCCTCGAAATGGTTGGCGAGATATTGCTTGAATATGGCGAGGCCCTCCGGTGTTCCCACCGGGAGTGAATAGTTGACGGATATGCGGTTTTGCATGGCGCGGTAATACTTATCGTATCCCGACATCCAGATTCCGACGCCCGACATATAGAAAGGATAATCGATATAATTGGGACTGCCGGCCGCTTTCACGATTTCCCAGCTGTCGAAATAGCTTACGCCAACGCCCCAGTTGCTGCTGTTGAGGAGGTTCCACACGAATCCCGGGGTATACAGGTTTTCGGGAACATCCGAAGCCACATCACGCAGGCGATTAATCTCATAATTAAATACATAGCCGATACTGCTGGCCTGGTTGCAGCTGTAACCGTTCTGATCGAAAACCGACGGGAAATATTTTTTCTGTGAATTGTCAATCATGTATGGGAGCGGGGCGGCTCCTTTCAGGCGGTACTTCATGGGTACGGGATACTCCGGATAGTCGCCGATGTTCTGCGAATGCCCGGAAATAACCGAACCGATGAAGCATATAATGAATATCAGTTTTCTCATAATCAAAAATATAAATCGCGTAAATATAGTGCGGAATTTTCATAATCTTTGCCGACTTCAAATCCTCAAGTTGTGAAAAGGCGGTTATGTGTTGGTCTGATCGGGTTAGCCTTAATGCTGGGCCCCACGCTGTTTGCCCAGAAAGAGGGGGCCGTGTGGTATTTTGGACAAAATGCCGGTCTGGACTTCAATCAGTATTATCCACGTCCGCTGACCGACGGAAAAATCAACACCCGTGAAGGGGTTGCCACCATTTGCGATAAAGACGGACAGCTGCTTTTTTACACTGACGGGCAAACGGTTTACAACCGCAACCATGAGATCATGGCAAATGGTGAAGGGTTATACGGAGATGCATCCAGTACGCAATCGTCCATTGTGGTTCCCAAACCGGGCTCAACAACCGAATTTTACATTTTTACCGTTGCCAAGGCGGTATCAGCGATATCCCCCAATCCGGATGTACGGTACCGGGGATTGAACTACAGCGTGGCCGATCTGTCGGTGAACGGCGGATTGGGAAGGATCGTGCAAAAAAATGTGCCCATGCCCAACACTTCCAATGTGTTGTTTACCGAGAAGATCACGGTGGTAAAGACCCCCGAAAAGGATTATTGGGTGATTGCGCATCAGTTTGGCACCTGGGCATTTTATGAATTCAAGCTCACCAGCAGCGGGGTGGCGCTCATCAACACGGTAAATGCCGGTTCCGAGCACCGCATCGACCTCAGCGACCGCGACAACCGCGGCGCAACGGGATATCTGAAATCATCGCCGAAAGGGGACTTTTTAGCCACGGCGGTTGAAGGATTGAAATTTTTTGAGCTGTTCAGTTTCGACAACAGAAACGGTGATATCAAGGTAATTGCCAAGCTTCCGGCCGGCGACAATGCCGATAAATTTGCCGAAAAGGGGGCCGCTTACGGGGTGGAATTCTCGCCGACCAGCAATTTCCTGTACGGATCCACGCGGAAAGGCGGGATTTTATACCAGTGGGACCTGAATGACTTAAAAGAAGCTGCCATAAAAAACAGCGTGCAGATATTGCGGCAGCAGTCGGGCGTGCTGTGCGGGGCCATGCAGCTGGGGCCGAACGGAAAGATCTATGTATCGCTTTCGGGACAGCCTTTTCTGGGTGTGGTGAACTCCCCGATCCAGAAAAAATGCAACTATGTTGAACATGGTGCCAGCTTGATGGACAATGAATTAGAAGAAGGCGGAAAAGCCTATTTCGGACTACCCACCTTTCTGTCCGACTTTTTCAAGGCCGCCGAATTCTATTATGAGAGCACCTGTCAGAACGACCTGACCAAATTTTACCTTTCGGCCAACAAATCCACGATTGAAGGAATGCCCAAATGGGAGATCTTCAATTCAAATATGGACTTCATTGCCCTGGCAACGATCGACCGCTTAACCATGGAAGGCACTTACCGCTTTACGGCGGCCGGCAAATATTTCGTAAAATTAACCGTATCGCAGTTCGGAACGGATATTATACAGACGCAGGAAGTAACGATCCATCAGCTGCCCGAGCTCAATTTTCCCGATACCACGAGCATGTGCAAGGGGAGTCCGGCCCGCCTGGATGCCGGCGACGGGGCCTTTTACAGCTGGCGCGACAATCAGAACCTGAATGTTGAGCGGTACCGGAATATCTATACGGTTGGCGAGTTTGTGGTTACGGTAACGCATTACAACGGCTGCTCCAACAGCGATTCCACTATGGTGGTGGAAAAACCCCTTCCGGTGATCAAAAACACCTTTATTACCCGGGCGGGATGCGGATCGAACAACGGATCGATCACCATCGAGATGGAACTCGCCACTGATCAATATACATTTGAATGGACGCTGTTCCCTGATAATAAGACTAATAGCGCAACCAATCTGCCATTCGGAGTGTATGAAGTGAAGATCACCTCGGTTGAAACGGGATGTGTGCTCACCAGCAAGCTCGCCGTATCGGAAGAAAATGCACCTGCGATCGTCATCATACCGTCGGTTAAGGGGATAGCCTGTGCCGGCAGCAAAGTTACGCTGCAGGCCGGGGGAGCCAACGAATATCTGTGGGAAAATCCCGATGGGACCACCGGTTCCACTGTTGACGTATATCCCTGGGAGACCACAACTTATATCGTTAAAGGATATTCGATTGATCCGGAAACCGGCAAAGAATGTTCCTCGATCGGTCAGTTAAAAGTGGAGGTTTACCCGTACACATTGCCCCAGCTGGGGGTTGACCGGATTGGCTGTGAGGGTGATACCATCCGGCTCGACGGGGGAAGCGGATTCAATGCCTGGACCTGGAACAATAATGCCACAACCCGCTATGTTGAGATCACCGAATCCATTCCCGAGCTCATCGTATTTGCCACCGACAAGAACAACTGTTTGCTCAGCGATACCACCAGCATACTGATCAAGCCATTGCCGAAGGTAGAACTCGGCGATGACCGGGTACAGTGCAAGGCAGCGCCGATTGTGCTGAACGGGGGTACGGGCGACAAATATCTGTGGAGTACATCGGACACGATTCAGCAGATTTCGGTGAATGAAAGCGGTACCTATCAGCTTACGATCCAGAAAAACGGTTGCTTTAAAACCGACAGCATACACATCACCATCAAGCCGTTGCCTGAGGTGAATTTAGGTCCGGATTCCACGATATGCGCCTCCGAGCCCATCACCCTCAACGGGGGAAAGGGCGACAGTTATCTGTGGAGCACCAATGAAACTACTCAGGATATATCTGCCAGTGAAACAGGCATTTACAAGCTGACCATCACCCTCGACGGATGTGAAAACAGCGACGAGGTGAACCTGACCATCAAACCGTTACCGGTTGTGGATCTCGGACAAGATACCATTTACTGCAAGTCGAACCCGATTGCGCTTTCGGGCGGCACGGGCGACGCATACCAATGGAGCACGGATGCCGTAACGCAGGAAATACTGATCAATGAAACCGGCACTTATTACGTGGCCATTACGAAAAACGGGTGTGTGAGTTCCGATACGGTGAATATCCAGGTAAACGATCCGGCCCTGTTGGTGATTGATTCCGTTGAGACTTATCCCGTAAGCTGTCCGGGCAACCGCGACGGCAGTTTGAAGATCATTTCGCACGGTACCGGAACCCATTACGAATACAGCATCGACGACGGGCTGCACTACTATTCGAGTCCGTGGTTTCAGGGGTTGTACGGCGACAATCAATTTCAGATTGTGGTACGGGAGGACAAGGCCTGCACGGTAAAATATCCGAAAGAGATCACCTTTAAGGAGCCCGACAGCATACAGATCAACTATCATCTGGTATCGCCCAGCTGTGAGGAATGTCCGGATGGTGAGATCAATCTGCGGATAACCGGCGGCACCCCGCCCTATTCGGTTAAATGGTCGACCAATGATACGGTAACCTATCTGTCGAACATGGAGTTAGGCAAATACCTCGTATGGGTGACCGATGCATCCAAGTGCCGTGAAAATGCACTGATCAACCTCACGCTCGACTATCCGCCGTTCCAAATTCCCAATGCCTTTACGCCCAATGGCGACGGAAGCAATGAAACCTGGAAGATTCCGGCGCTCAAAGACTTTCCGGAATGTGAAGTCAAGCTGTACAACCGGGCCGGCAAGCTCATCTGGTGGTCGGAAACCGGCTATCCCGAGCCCTGGAACGGGGTCGACAAATCGGGGAATGTATCTCCCGTGGGGGCATACTACTACCTGGTTTGGCTGCGAAGTGATTTAAAACCGCTGAAAGGATCGGTCTCCATATTAAGATGAAGAAGAACACGATCCATATCATCCTGTTATTGCTGATGCCTTTCTTTTCGGGCCAGTCGCAAACAAACGCCTTCTCCGATCAATATCTGTCGAATCTCTTTCTGCTCAATCCGGCGGTTGCCGGCACCGGCCGTTACGCGCAGCTCTCGGTTCAAAGCCGTCAGCAGTGGGTAGGCTGGGACGGGGCGCCTGCCAGTCAGAGTGTTACCTTTCAGTCGCGCGTTGCCCGGTCGAAAAACCGCTTCACCCCATTCGGGTTTGTGAACAAGGGAAGAAACACTTACAGCAATGTTGGGGCCGGCGGCGGATTTTTTCATGAATCGTACGGGGTATTCGGCATCACCGGGTTTCATCTGGATTACTCCTACAACATGTTCATCGGGGATGGCCGGTTATCCTTCGGATTATCGCCGTCGTTTTTCCAGGTAGGCACCACCAGTATCATCATGACCGATCCGAACGATCCTTATCTGAGCAATCCGAACAAGAGTTATTTTGTAGACTTCAATGCCGGTATGCACTATTTCACCAAGGAAGGGTATGCAGGGTTTTCGCTTGTTCAGCTTGCCAACTCATCGGTGCAATTCGGCAATTACGGCTATCCCGGATTGGAAGAGCCCTCATTGAACCCCGACCTGGCCCGCTCCATGTACGCATATGGAGGCTATTTTTTCACCCTCAGCCGCGAGTTGAACCTCAAGGTTGAACCCATGGGGTTAATCATGCTGAACGGCTCCGGTGGCTTCAGGTTTGATGTGAGCACCACGGTTCATCTGCGGGATATGTTCAATGCCGGGGTTCAGTACCGGTATAACCGCGGCATTTCAATATTTGCAGGGGCACGGCTCGATAACCTGTCGATCCGCTATCTGTTTGAGATCCCGGTATCGGCAGATATTCCGGGACGGTTCACGAGTCATACCATTCAGCTTTCGATGAATCTCGGTCAGCCGCTCGATTAATCCTTCACCACTTTTATTACGCCCGGAATCCTGTCGTCGGAGGTTACTCTGAAGAAATAGATGCCTTTTGTGAGGTGTTTCAGATCGATTGTTGTGCTTTCGGCGGTGATGAGCTGGCGGATCTGCAGTTGTCCCGTCATGTTCAGCACCTCCAGGGTGCAGGGTGATCCCTTGAAATCCCCAATCATCAGGGTGACCTCGGATGATGCGGGATTCGGGTATACATTAAATGTGTTTTCCATATTATAGAGGGTGATGCTGCTCGTATTCGGAGACTGTTCGATGGTCAGGGTTGCCGGGCTGCCGGAATTACCGTCGGAACGAACCGTAATGACGGCGGAACGAATCGAGGGGTCGGGGTTGGGGTCGACCGATACCACGATGGTGCCGGTATTCATGCCGCTGGTGCCGGAGGTGATATGAGCCCAGGTGTCGCCGCTGGTGACCTCTGCTATCCAGACCATTGAGCCGCCACCTGTATTGGTGACGTCGAAGGTAGTGGTGCCGGCATGGGAGGTTACGGAACGTGAGGGGGGGAGGACGGTGAGGATGGGTGGGTTGGCGGCTTGTTCGATCGTTAGTGTTTTTGGGCTGCCGAAATTACCATCGGAACGAACCGTAATGACGGCGGAACGAATCGGGGCGTCGGGGTTTGCATCCAGCGATACTATGATCAGGCCGGTGTTGAGGCCGGAGGCGCCGGAGGTGATATGGGCGAAGGAACTTCCTTCGGTGACTTCTGCGGTCCAGACCATGCTGCCGCCGCCGGTGTTGGTGACGTCAAAGGTAGTGGTACTGGCAGTAGAAGTTACGGAACGTGAGGGGGGGAGGACGTTAAGGATGGGGGGATTGGCGGCCTGGACGATTGTTACTGTTTTGGGGGAGCCGGGGGTGCCGTCGGAACGAACCGTAATGGCGGCGGAACGAATCGTGGCGTCGGGGTTGGGGTCAATTGATACATTTATGACGCCGGTGTTGGTGCCAAAGGCGCCGGAGGTAATATGGGCAAAGGAACTGCCATCGGTGACGGAGGCCGTCCAGGCCATTGAGCCTCCCCCGGTATTCGATACGGCAAAAGAGGTCGTACCACCCTCGAGCGGAATCATTTGGGTATCAGGTCCTACGGAGAGAGCCATGATGACTCCGGCTTGCTCGATAGTAACCGTTTTGGGGCTGCCGGAATTACCATCGGAAGTCACCGTAATAACCCCGGAACGAATCGTGGAGTTGGGGTTTGCATCCAGTGATACATTTATTAAGCCGGTGTTGGTGCCGGAGGCGCCGGAGGTGATGTGGGCCCAGGTGGAGCCGGTGGTGACCTCTGCTATCCAGACCATGCTGCCGCCGCCGGTGTTGGTAACGTCGAATGTAGTGTTACTGGCAGTAGAAGTTACGGAACGTGAGGGGGGGAGGACGGTGAGGATGGGGGGATTGGCGGCTTGCTCGATAGTAACCGTTTTGGGGCTGCCGGAATTACCATCGGAAGTCACCGTAATAACCCCGGAACGAATCGTGGCGTCGGGGTTGGGGTCAAGCGATACATTGATGGTGCCGGTGTTGGTGCCGGAGGCGCCGGAGGTGATATGGGCCCAGGTGGAGCCGGTGGTGACCTCTGCTATCCAGACCATGCTGCCGCCGCCGGTGTTGGTAACGTCGAATGTAGTGGTACTGGCAGTAGAAGTTACGGAACGTGAGGGGGGGAGGACGGTGAGGATGGGGGGGTTGGCGGCCTGGTCGATAGTAACCGTTTTGGGGCTGCCGGAATTACCATCGGAAGTCACCGTAATAACCCCGGAACGAATCGTGGCGTCGGGGTTTGCATCCAGCGATACATTGATGGTGCCGGTGTTGAGGCCGGAGGCACCGGAGGTGATATGGGCCCAGGTGGAGCCGGTGGTGACACTGGCCGTCCAGACCATTGAGCCCCCGCCGGTATTAGTGACGTCGAAACTGGTGGTTCCGGCGGTGAAGGGTACGGAACGTGAGGGGGGAGGACGGTGAGGATGGGGGGATTGGCGGCTTGCTCGATAGTAACCGTTTTGGGGCTGCCGGAATTACCATCGGAAGCCACCGTAATAACCCCGGAACGAATCGTGGCGTCGGGGTTTGCATCCAGCGATACATTGATGACGCCGGTGTTGGTGCCGGAGGCGCCGGAGGTGATGTGGGCCCAGGTGGAGCCGGTGGTGACACTAGCTGTCCAGACCATTGAGCCCCCGCCGGTGTTGGTAACGTCGAATGTAGTGGTGCCGGAGGTGTAAGTTACGGATCGTGAGGGGGGGAGGACGTTTAAGATGGGTGGGTTGGCGGCTTGGTCGATGGTGACGGTTTTGGGGCTGCCGGAATTACCATCGGAAGTCACGGTAATAACCCCGGAACGAATCGTGGCGTCGGGGTTTGCATCCAGCGATACATTGATGGTGCCGGTGTTGGTGCCGGAGGCGCCGGAGGTGATGTGGGCCCAGGTGGAGCCGGTGGTGACACTAGCTGTCCAGACCATTGAGCCCCCGCCGGTGTTGGTAACGTCGAATGTAGTGGTGCCGGAGGTGTAAGTTACGGATCGTGAGGGGGGGAGGACGGTGAGGATGGGGGGGTTGGCGGCCTGGTCGATGGTGACGGTTTTTGGGGAGCCGGTTGCGCCAACGGAACTAATCGTAATGACGGCGGAACGAATCGTGGCGTTGGGGTTAGCATCCAGCGATACATTGATGACGCCGGTATTGGTGCCGGAGGCGCCGGAGGTGATATGGGCCCAGGTGGAGCCGGTGGTGACACTGGCCGTCCAATCCATTGAGCCCCCGCCGGTGTTGGTAACGTCGAATGTAGTGGTGCTGGCGGTGTAAGTTACGGAACGTGAGGGGGGAAGGACGTTGAGGATGGGGGGGTTGGCGGCCTGGTCGATGGTGACGGTTTTTGGGGAGCCGGTTGCGCCACCGGAAGTCACCGTAATGACGGCGGAACGAATCGAAGAGTTCGGGTTGGGGTCAATTGATACATTTATAACGCCGGTGTTGGTGCCGGAGGCACCGGAGGTGATATGGGCCCAGGTGGAGCCGGTGGTGACCGCTGCTGTCCAGGACATGCTGCCGCCGCCGGTGTTGGTAACATCGAATGAAGTGGTTCCGGCGGTATAGGTTACGGAACGTGAGGGGGGGAGGACGTTAAGGATGGGGGTTGTGGTGGGTAATCTATATTCAAAGGAAATCGTTTCGCCGGCCGAGCCGATATTGATGATCTCGATGCCGCCCGGAGCTCCGTTGCTGAGAAAACAGGAGGGATCGCTGGTTGCCGTGAAGGAAGTGCGGCCTGAACCGGCAGAGAAAAAGGCTTGCGAGATGGTTCCGGGCTCGAGAGGAGTATTACCACCGGGACGGAATACGTAGATTTCATCTGGCGGACCGCTGCTGTTGCCTGAAGCACTGGTGTTTACCCGATAAATAATGAGACCGGTGCCGGGCAAACCGTTTTCAAAAATCCCGGCCTCACGCCGGTATTCCAACACAAAAAATTCGGTACCACTGTTTGGTGAGGCGATTTTATAGGCGGCGAAGGGGTCGGTTGACAGGGGAGCCAGCGTATAGGTTCCGGGACTTGAAATCACCGGAAGGCTCGACAGCCAGTGTCCATATTTCATCTTGGTATAGGCACCCTGATGCTGAGGCGGGTTGGTGTTGGATGCCATGATATCCCACTGTCCCACCGGATTGATGGTTTTATCAGTATACCGGTACAAATCGGGGTATCCGAGTGAATGCGACATTTCATGGCAGAGCACGCTCACTCCGAAAGCGCCTGAAAGCTGGAAATTGAAGTCCCATACGCGCGCGCCGGAAATCCAAACATTTTCCAGATAGAGGGCCCACATGTGCGGCCACAGCAGCTCCGACCAGCCCTCAACGGCTCCCTGAATGATGTAGCACACATTATCAACCTTGAGGTCGTTGTTGTTGTCATAGTCGAGCCCGGTAGCCTCAATGGCGGCCTTTACCGACAAGGTGGCATCCCTCAGCAGAACCATTTCGCGGGTGTTCCGTTCGGTATCGCCGTTATAGCCAATAGGATTGGTGGCCACATTATATACCCGATAATAATCACGGGGATGGGAATCCTGGTAGGATACCACGGTGGAACCGCCGGCCACGGGATAAAACCCGGTGGTGATGGCGAGCTGTGACCCGGAAACCTCGGTGAAATACTGGTTCATCGAAACATCGCCGGTGGTATTGAAAGCGTTGTTATAGGTTGCGGTGGGAGTTGTATATTCCGTTTGATCGCTGAAGCGGATGAAGATCACGATATTATTGAGCTCCCCGGTGGTGCTGGCTCCCGTTGCACCCTTGAGGTTCGGGACCTTAAACCGGGTTTCGCTCAGCTGCTGAACCTCCTCAGGTTCCAGGTTCACGCCCGCCTGCAGACCCACTGCTGCGGGATCCACGGTTCCGGCAACAAACGAAGTAGGAACCAGTTTGGTGCCTGATTTTGCTGCATACACATAATATCCGCTGGCGGGATCCACCAGGATGGTGAAATTATTGGCGTCGTGCAACCAGTTATGAAATTCATCACCGGTAGCATAACAATTCAGGATGGTTCCGTTTGGCTGTTTGAGCTTTTGAGGCACATTAGTCAGCCAGGCAGCCTGAACCGGCGATTGAATCGCCAGAATGATCACTATAAACGCCAATAATAATCTTTTCATTGCTATTCTTTCTTAACCAGTTTTCCCTCAGCCTTTATCGCACCGCTGATCTGGTATAAATAAACTCCGTTCACTAAATCTTTTAAATCGGTATTATGAATATCAACCTGGCCCTGCTGCACCGTATAGGTCCGGGTGATCAGCTGACGGCCGGTCAGGTCATAAACAGTAAAGGTGAGAATGCCTGCTGTTGTACTGTTTCCATTGATCCACAGGTCATTGGAAACCGGATTCGGCCAGATGCGGAGGGCAGCCTCATTTGATGAGGATATCACGCCGCTTCCACCGGTTACTTTGAGGTTAATTTCTTTATAATTGCTGATCCCGATCCAGTCGGTCACCTTCAGCGGAAGGGTATAATAACCGTTTTTCAGGGGAGTTCCGCTCAGGTCGCCGTTGCTGCCGAGACTCAGCCATGCCGGCCAGGCCACGTGCTCCAGACTGAAAGCGGTATTGGATTCGGCGCCCGAAAAGGTTTGGTCCATGATCAGGTAATCGGTTTGGTTTCCTTTGGATAATCCTGATATCCAGGAGATATCGGGGGTAACATTCATATCTCCGTAATAATACCGGATTGATCCGTCGGGTTTGATCTCCAAAGCAAATTCCACCGGATAGTTCCCTGCGGCATCCGTTGTGGCATGCCAGCGGATGATGGAACCGGAGGCGGAAGATTCCATAGTGACCTTATCCTCAGCATGTTTATAATAGAGGGTGCTGAAAAACGGAAACAGTCCGCAGTTTTGGTACATCCTCAGCCGGGTATCAATCACATAAGGATAAATCACCAGGCCCTGTCCCATTACAATACCCCCATCCTGCAATACCGTGATCTGATCATAAGCGGTGCCGAAGAACAGGAAAGCGAAAGGCAGATCCATTACGCGCGCGGTGATTCCGGCCTGGGTAAATACTTCATCCCCACCGGAAAAACTGATGGATCCGGTCACCGGTTTTTCGATGAACCAGGTGGCAGGATTGGTGTACCGGTAGGGCCCGGTGGTACCGTCGGCCTCAATCTGGGCGCGGTATTCCATTCCAACCGCTCCCTCGGGAAGCTCTTCAGTGACTATGGCGGGTTTGTTGATGTGTGTACTGATCGGTACGGACAGTCGTGTAGTGGCATTGCGGCCTATTGTAACCGGAACGGCAGTATGGGTAAACTCCTGAACAGCACCGGTATAGTCCATCACAGAGAAACTCTCCACTTTACCGGAACCCTTTGTATCCGAGGATTTCTGAACCACCTCGAGGAAAATCCGGGCCTGACCGTTGAGTGGGATGGAGTTCATCAATGGGGTGATATCCAGGCCGATCTCGATAACATCCGAGTCGACGCCGGTAAATCCCTGCATCGGAAGTGTATCTCCCTGATAATTAAAGCTCGGGTAATCCATTACCCGTTCGGGACCGTTGGCATTGATATCGGAAGATACGCCCACCTGGAGTTTCAGCTGATTGCGCTTATTATAGCGGATTTTGGCCTTGACGGTGAGGAGCGGATCGTATACTTTCTTGGGTTTGACCACCATAGCGGCATGATTCCAGATGCCTCCGTCCTTGGTTTCCTCGGCCAGCAGACGGTACATTACCCATACTTTTCCCGCATTCCCCCACCCCGGGCTCCAGGAATTCACCACCAGCAGGGCGCCGATTTCCCAGTCCTTGAGGGTAACGGCACCGTCGCCGTTAATATCTATATTATTGGTATAGCGGCCATCGCCGTTTACATCGTAACGGACCGAATCGTTCCAGCCAACGAAAGTCATGGCGTGGCCAACATTCGGGTCGTATTTGATCACGATATACTGTCCTTCCTCCTCCAAACCCTTATCCAGCGGGATCTGTGGAATGACCATTGCCCCTGAGCCGATCTGAAAATTTGCCACACCGCCGATCTGGGAACCGTTGAGGTGATCATTGAGCCAGTGTTTCAGGTTCAGGAGTCCGTCGGGAGTTTCCACATCGATGGCAAATACCTCATCTATACGGTTTTTCATAGCCCGGTAATACTTGTCGTACCCGGTCATCCAGATCTGTGAATTCTGGCTTTCGACCCCAAAATCAGGAGCCCCGGGAGTTCCGTTGGCTTTCACCAGATTCCAGCTGTCGAAATAGGATACCCCCTGGCCGGCATTTCCGTAATTGAGGAGATTATACACGGCCATCGGGCTGTATTGATTTTCGGGAAGCGATGAATTAAGGTTTCTGAGGTAGTTGATCTCATAGGTGAACATGGTCCAGATAGAGCTGGCCTGATTGCAGTTCCATACCCCTTGCGAATAGATTCCCGAAAAATAGATCACCCGTGAATTATCCTTTTTATACGGAAGCGGCCGGGTGGCATAGCTTGCCGGAATGGGTAAACGGGGGAGACTTTTCAGGATGGCATCATCGGAAGTCACCGGAGTAACCACTGCCTGCTGAGCGGATAATCCGGCAGCAATACCCAGCAGACCCATCGCAAAAAACAGAATTCGCTTATTCATAATCATATGCAATATTATAACGTTTTGATACTCGACTCATAAACGGTCCGGGAGTATTTGACCAATAGCCGCAAACCATGGCTTACCGGGTAAATCCCGAGTTTTAATGATTTTGGAATCCCATCAGATTCCGGTGATTATACCCATCTTTTTCATGAGAAAAGTTGCATTCAGATTCTGGCTGACGCCCGGTCGGAGCCGGTAGTCGAATTTCAGCAGATCGTTATCGGTAACGACCTCAAAGCATCGGTTAGCCAGCCGGCCGGGATATCCGTCCTCCAGCTTACCCAGTTCCACATCATGCGTAGCCACCAGTCCGGAAGCTCCCAGATCGATCAGCCGGCGAATCAGGGCAGCCGATCCGGCGTGTTTATCCCGTGAATTTGTGCCTTTTAGCATTTCATCTATTACAACAAACAACTTTTCTCCTTGTTCAATACGGCCGATAATGCTGCTCAGTTTTTTCAGTTCCGCGTAAAAATAGGACTCATCGTCGCCCAGTGAATCATTGGTGCGCACGCTGGTATGTACCGCCACGGGCACGATGGAAAACCGTTTGGCGCAAACCGGACCCCCGGCCATTGCCAGAATCATATTGACCCCGACCATTCTTAATAACGTAGATTTTCCGGCCATATTGGCTCCGGTGATCAGATAGATCTGTCCCGACTCATTAAAGCCCAGCGAATTATCGACCCGCCTGGCAGGATTGATGAGGGGATGGCCGCCATCGGTGATCTCCATACTGAATGTGCCCCGGCAGATTTCGGGCCAGGTGAGGTCGGGACGGTTGAACGACAGGTTGGCCAGCGAGTTGACCGTTTCAAACTCGGCTATGGTGGCGATCCATCGGGTGAAAGATTCATGATAGCTTTTTCTCCAGCGTTCGAGCCGGATCATCAGCAAGATATCCCACAGAAAGAAAGAATTCAGGAAGAAACTTACGATCAGGTTGCCGCGCACTTCCAGTCCCCACAGGATTCCGGTGAGTTTTTTCATGATCTGGCTCGACAGCATATCGCCATGCTCAAGGCTCTTTTTCAGATCTTTAAGATAGGGAGATGAGAATTCCTCCTTCTCGATGAGGAGCAGCAGTCCGGCATATTTGCGGAAGAGGTCGAGGAGTTTTTCGAGCTTTTGTTGTTCCAGATTGACTGATCGGGTTTTGCTGATGATGAGACCCAAAGGGAGAAGAAAGTAAAGAAATACGGTGGGAGGGATGGAGAATGGTAAGAAATTGTGAAGAAATATGTTAAGAAGGTAAAGAATTGTTAATGTAGTGGTTATGAAAGTGTTGAGCCAAGTTAAGATAGTAAAGAATTGGGTTTTGGTGAATTGGTCGGGGGCATCGAGCCAGGAGCGGACGTTGCGGGAATTATCGTGTTCCCAGTCTGATTCGCGGGCAGTGGCCAGGAAATGGTGACGCCAGGGCATTTTGGTGTTGAGTTCGCGGGCGGCCTCCTGGCGGGAGCTGATCAGTTCCGCATCGGTACCCGGATGGAGCAGCCGGTTGGCGAGCATTTCCCTGCCCAGCGGGGTGGCGGTCCGGTTGGTGAGACGATAGATGCTGTGTTCACCGAAAATATCGAGGTCGTAGCTGTATTCATGTTGATAATCAATGAATTGATTTCCTTCATCGAAGGCGGTATGATCGCCGTTCAGTGCGGCATTCTCCTCCTCATTGATCAGGATGAGCAGATTATTGTAACTGATTTTTCGCCGGATGATGACGGCCAGTTTTACCAGGTAGAGGAACAATGCGAACAGGGCAATAAGGGCGACCGGTATCGCCGGGTTTTTCAGTTTAATGGCCATCCACACGCCGGTTGCCAGGAGAACGAACAGGGCCAGCCGGGCCGCCGCGATGCGGGTGGAAAGCGTTTCGAGACGGGATTTTTCGGATTTGAATCCGGCAATCCGCGATTGGTATAATTGTGTTAATTGTTCGATCGTCATTTGGGCAACATGCGGGTGATTAAATTGCGGATTTTGCGGGCATTCCAATTATAGGCGCCGGATTTATTCACCACCACCACGCCTGATCGGTTGATGATGGAGGTGGTGGGGATGGAGCGCGACGCCAGTTCGGTGCCGGCAACGCTGCCGTAATAAACCGGGAAGGTATATCCGTGTTTATCAATGAATTCCTTCACTTTTTGAGGATCCTCACTGGTCAGGATAACAAATTTTACCTGCGAACCGTACTTCAGGTACAGCTTCTCGATAGAGGGCATTTCGGCGCGGCAGGGCGGACACCAGGTGGCCCACTGGTTAAGGAAGATCACCTCGCCCTTCAGGTCGGAGAAGGAGATGGTTTCGCCATCGGGACCGGTGAGGCGCCAGCTCCAGCTTTCAGGGCTGAGGGGGGCCTTGGTGGTGGAGGCGTTGCCGGGACCGCTGATGAGGGTGCGAACTGAGGCCACTCCCGAAAGGAGGATGCTGCGGGTACCCGGAATCAGGAACATCAGGATCAATACGAAAAAAACAACATCCGAAATCACGCTCCATGCTGAACGTTTACGGATTATTTTGTTGGTCAAAAACTCTTTTATCTTCAAATGCGGATATATTTATAAAAAGTAACTTTCGCAAAATTAAGAATTTGGCACTCTTTTGGATAGTATTCGAAAGAAAGCAAAAAGATATGGACTGTTTCATGTATACAGATATTTTTATATATTGGCAGTTGATTGTTTGTTAACAACTTAACATTAACTTAATAAGGAGGATTCTATGTTTACTAAATTTTTATCGGCTGTACTGGTTTGCGGCCTGGTTTTGTCGGTTTCACCGGCTCAAGCCCAGACGAAAGAGTACATCGGAGCAGCCAAATGCAAGATGTGTCACAACAAAGTGCCGCAGGGTGAGCAGTACAACAAGTGGGCTGCCACACCGCATGCTAAAGCCATGTTGCGCCTCAAGGGTGATGAAGCAAAAGATCCCAAGTGCTTGAAATGCCATTCAACCGCAGCTGGTCTGAAGTTAAGCGATACCCAAACGATTACCGTTGCTGAAGGGGTATCCTGCGAAACTTGTCATGGTGCAGGCAGTGCTTACAAATCGGCTGCTATCATGAAAGATCAGGCTAAATCAATTGCTGCAGGTATGATTATTCCTGACGAAAAGCTTTGCAAAAAATGTCATAACGCTGAAAGTCCGCACTTTAAAGGATTTGATTACAAAACTTATTCGGCAAAAATTCAGCACCCGAATCCTGCTAAAGCAAAATAATTTATCGCTTTAAGCGCTCCATAAATAAAAAGCTCCCCTGCGAAAACAGGGGAGCTTTTTTTATGCCGCTGCCGTTGGTGTCGAAGGCAGGATGAAATTGCTCCGGGGGAGACTCGGAGTAGCGTGACACGGTCCCGGCGTTCGCCGGGATGACACTTCTCCGAGGGGGACTCGGAGTAGCGTGACACGGTCCCGGCGTTCGCCGGGATGACACTTCTCCGAGGGGGACAAAGTACTGAAATTAAAGCCCGTAGGGCTGACATGATTATAGCAAGGTGGATTGAATCAAACCATTAACCCCTTTAGGGGTGGAATAAATTCCAGGGATCATTTGCAGCTAAAATCCTGTCACCCCTACCGGGGTTTAGGTAGGTGATTGTTGATGCCTTTCTATAATCCTGTCACCCCTACCGGGGTTCTGCCAGGTGGTTGATCTACCAAGCTGCCGCCCGCTTGTGGCTCCGAAAATCCTGCCGGTGCTCCACCCCTCCCTATTTTAGGGAGGGGAAGGGGGTATGTACAACTTCGATCAAAGGCAGGATGAAATTGCTCCGGGGGAGACTCGGAGTAGCGTGACACAGTCCCGGTGTTCGCCGGATGACACTTCTCCGAGGGGGACAAAGTACTGAAATTCAAGCCCGTAGGGCTGACATGATTATAGCAAGGTGGATTGAATCAAACCATTAACCCCGTTAGGGGTGAAATAAATTCCAGAGATCATTTGCAGCTATAATCCTGTCACCCCTACCGGGGTTTAGGTAGGTGATTGTTGATGCCTTTCTATAATCCTGTCACCCCTACCGGGGTTCTGCCAGGTGGTTGATCTACCAAGCTGCCGCCCGCTTGTGGCTCCGAAAATCCTGCCGGTGCTCTGCCCCTCCCTATTTTAGGGAGGGGTCAGGGGTGGGTACAACTTCGATCAAAGGCAGGATGAAATTGCTCCGAGGGAGACTCGGAGTAGCGTGACACGGTCCCGGCGTTCGCCGGGATGACACTTCTCCGAGGGGGACAAAGTACTGAAATTAAAGCCCGTAGGGCTGACATGATTATGGCAAGGTGGATTGAATCAAACCATTAACCCCTTTAGGGGTGGAATAAATTCCAGGGATCATTTGCAGCTAAAATCCTGTCACCCCTACCGGGGTTTAGGTAGGTGATTGTTGATGCCTTTCTATAATCCTGTCACCCCTACCGGGGTTCTGCCAGGTGGTTGATTTACCAAGCTGCCGCCCGCTTGTGGCTCCGAAAATCCTGCCGGTGCTCTGCCCCTCCCTATTTTAGGGAGGGGTCAGGGGTGGGTACAACTTCGATCAAAGGCAGGATGAAATTGCTCCGAGGGGGACTCGGAGTAGCGTGACACGGTCCCGGCGTTCGCCGGGATGACACTTCTCCGAGGGGGACAAAGTACTGAAATTCAAGCCCGTAGGGCTGACATGATTATAGCAAGGTGGATTGAATCAAACCATTAACCCCGTTAGGGGTGAAATAAATTCCAGAGATCATTTGCAGCTATAATCCTGTCACCCCTACCGGGGTTTAGGTAGGTGATTGTTGATGCCTTTCTATAATCCTGTCACCCCTACCGGGGTTCTGCCAGGTGGTTGATCTACCAAGCTGCCACCCGCTTGTGGCTCCGAAAATCCTGCCGGAGCTCCACCCCTCCCTATTTTAGGGAGGGGCAGGGGGTGGGTACAACTTCGATCAAAGGATTTTCACTCCTACTTATATCCGAACAACATCGAGTAGATGATGAATGCCACCAGTATCAGTCCGAATCCAACAAAGAAGAATCCGAATGTTTTGATAATGTTGAAGTACCAGCTCTTGGCTTCTTTTTTCACCATTACCTTTTTCAGTCGGCCGGATTCCTTCAGTTCTTCATATTCGCGGGGACGGTCGTGCTTGAAATCCTCGAAAGGCACGAGTCCGGTAAAGATCACGGTATCCATCGGGAAAGCATCCGGGCGCAGGTGGGTGTTGAAAAAGTGGATGGTGAAGATGAATCCAACGGCCAGCAGGGCCTCATCACTGTGGATGATCTGGGCAACATTGATCAGCCAGCCCGGGAATATCTTGGTAAAGGTTTCCGGGAACCACAGGATCAATCCTGAGAATCCGA
Source organism: uncultured Bacteroidota bacterium (assembly GCA_942493265.1). Taxonomy (GTDB): domain Bacteria; phylum Bacteroidota; class Bacteroidia; order Bacteroidales; family UBA12481; genus UBA12481. The sequence continues at coordinate 1,402,943 of OW818688.1, read as the reverse complement.
TCACCGCAACTCCCCAGAAAACAGCCATATAGTCGAACTTTTCCCAATAGGTCCAGCGACCGTAGTGCGGTTTCGGGCCCTTGCCGATAAACCATTTTATGGTAGCGCCGAAATCGAGCAGATCCTGCTTATTGAACATCAGCGAATTTTTTCCGAAGATGAATTTGCCAACCGGGATCCGCTTTTTGATTTTGGTGCGGATGAGTGAGAACAGGTGGAATCCGAAATAGCAGAAGGTGATAAAGGCTCCGAAACGGTGGATATTTCCGGCAACCTCGGCTCCTCCCAGGAGATTGGCCAGGTAATTTGCCCAGGCCATATTGGAGAATTTGAGGATCATTCCGGTGAGTGCCAGCATGAGGAAGCTGATGATGACAAAGAGGTGGGTAAGCCGCTGGCTGCGGGTAAACCGCCTCACAAAATATTTATCGGCCAGGGTTTCCTGCTCCTTCTTCTTCTTTTTCCGTTCGCGGAGAGTCTTGAACGACCGCGGGAACCACATGATCAGGTGGATGCCGAAGAAGGCGAACACTCCGATCAGCAGGCTGGTCATGGCCCAGAAAGTATAGTACAGCACCCCGTATTTTTCCTTGTTGTGGTGGGTGGCATGTGTGAGATAGCCGGTGAACCGGGTGTTTGCATCCGGGTGGCACTTCTGGCAGGTGGCCACGATATTCACGCTGCCCACCGAGGATGCCGGGTTATTCACATTCAGGATAGTGTGTGAACCATGGCAATCGGAACACTTGGCAGCCTTGGTATATCCCAGTGAATGGGCCTTTCCGTGATAGGTGAGCATGTATGTTTCGGCCGTTTCCTTATGGCAGGTACCGCATTGCTGGGTAACCTCCGTCATGAACTGATCGCCGCCGGTTGCCCCGATCACATGCGAAGTATGACAATCCACACAGGTCGGGTATTTTAGCTTGCCGCCCTCTTTGGTGATAGCATGATCACTCTTGATGTATTCATCATAAATACCCTTATGGCAAGTGGCGCAGGTGGCAGGAACATTCTTTTCAAAGATGGTGGAAAGCGGATCGGTTTCCTTCAGGATATTGTGGGTGGAGTGACAATCGGTACAAACGGCACTAACCGTTAATCCCTTCTCAGTCAACCCCCTGCCATGAACACTCGAGGAATAATCGACCAGCGTGTTTTTCTGGTGCAGATCGGCTGTTTTATTGGCCTTACCGTCGTCGCGGTGGCACTTGCCACAGAGATTCGGGATATTGGCCCGGTAGGTGGGGGCGGTATCATCGTATCTCGATTTTGCCTTATGGGTACCGTGGCAATCCGTGCAATAGGGGGCATTCGGATCCTTGCGGTCGTATGCCTGACCGTGTCCGCTGGTGGCGTACAAAGCGGAGGTTTCGGCATGACAGGACGAACAATCAATCCTCCGGGCGGTTTCGCAAGGCCTTGCCAGATTGGAAGATACATCGGAATGGCATTTTACGCAGGCGATATTCTTGTGAACTGAGTTCGCCAGATCGTCCTTGTTCACCCGCATGGAAACCAGCGAATCGCCAACCATTTTGGTCACGTTGGTGGTTTCGTGGCACTTAATGCACTCGCGGTCGGAAATATTGGCCACGATATTCTGGGTGCTCACCCGGTGCGGGATATGGCAGGAGGTACAGGCAGGGATGGCACCCGGCTTTTCTTCCCACAAGGCACCCTTGATGATTTTGGTATGAACCTCCTCAATTTTGGTGTGGCAGGTCATACAGGTTTTGGCGATATTGTTTACCGAGATGGTGGAATTCGGACTGGTATGCGGGAGTACGAGGTGGTTGCCGTGACAATCGTTGCAGGTTGCCGATACGATCAACCCCTTCTTAAACAGACCGATACCGTGAACATCCGAGCTGTAGTTTTCGAGAATGTTGTGTTCGGAGATATTATAGATCCGGGCAACGGGAGCGCCTTCGCGATGGCATTTTCCGCATAGAACCGGAATGTTCATCTTATAGGTGCGCGATTTGGGATCGGTGCGCGACAGGATATCATGATTTCCGTGGCACTCCTTGCAATCCGGTGCGTACAGCGATTTCAGCCGTTTGGCCTGTCCGTGTACCCCTGCATCAAACTGCTTCTCAGGCTCGGTGTGGCACTTTGCACAGCTTACCGGCTGAAGTCCCTCAGGATGAGGAAATTCAGAAACCGCAGCATCCTCATGACAGGCTACGCAGGTAAGATCCTTATGCACGGAATTAGCCATAGTTTTTGCCGTGACGTACAGGGATAATTTCTTACCGTTTTTCTCGATAGACAATCCCGGATCATCATGACACATCAGGCACTCCTCATTCGATTGGGCGAATGTTGGCAAGCAGCTGAATGTAAGCCAGATAAGTATCAGTGCCGGGATTTTTCCTGCATATTTCAGTAATGGTATTCTAAACATATCTATATAGTTAAGTACCTTCTCTTCAAAGTTAACAATCTATGCTTTTCAAGGTGCATCAGAGGTCAATTTCTTTTACGCTATCTGTCGCTTTTTCAGAGTGATATTCAAGTTTGAGCTTACCCTTGCCGGATACGAGGAACTGGAATTCCACCTGGCCGTACGAAGGGATCTGGAAAAACTGGATTTCGGGTTTGTATTGCTTGTATGAGGCCTCGTTCCGGAACAGGTCGGTGACGGGTCCGCCGGCCACCACCTTACAGTTTTTGCCCTCAGCTTTCAGGTAATCCATCGGGGTAATTTTGAGGCGTACCGACTGCCAGGTGAGGGAGGATACTGCTTTGGAATTGTTGAGCCGTACTTTTATACGGTACAGGTCCTTCCCGATTTTTTCCTTTGCGAACACCTCCATTTTGATTTGCGGCAGGTTGAAAGCGCTGACAAACACGGCCATAGCGTTTCGATGAACCAGATCCATGAGCATGAAAGGCTGTGGCAGTCGTGAATTGAACTTGCTCCATCCGCCGATTTCGATATTTCCGTACAGCGGGTGCTTATAGGTTTTCCAGTTGGAATACATGGCGCCGTTGGTGAGGTAATCATTGAATTTGATGCGCTCGGTAGAGCGGTCGGTTTCCGAAGCCGGTTTGGTGGTATCGGCGCGGTAGGATTCGGTGTTCGACTGGAACAGTTCGCCCACGAGAGTAAAGGCACCCACGATATCATCGGTAAAATCACCGAAATCGCCCCAGGTGGTATAGAGATCCTTCCATGAAATCAGGTAGCTGTATCCGGGGATCATTTTCTCGCCGTGCTTTCCGAGGTAATCGAAAACCTCGATATCGCGGCGGTCATACTCCTGCTGGCTTTTGCTGGTAGGACCGCGGAGGATCATGCCGCCCGAATTATGGAAAGCCCAGGCAACAATAATATTTTTCCGGTTGTACAGATAATCCGCCACGGCCTTCAGCCCTTTGCCCTCCAGGGGATAGCTCCCGGCTCCGCCCTGCACATAGCCAGGCTGCCAGTTGTAGGGGAAGTTTCGGTTGGGATCGATGTATCCGGGTTCATCCTCATTGGCCCGTCCATCATCGTCATTATCAACACCTTCCGAGCCGAGCATCCGGAATTCACCTTTTTCCCCTTTTTCCACGCGAACCATCAGCCGGGCATCTTTCGGATCCGCCTTATAATCACCGAGGGTATCGCGTATGCGCATCTGGGTAATAAAACCATCGCCATCCAGATCTTCCGAAGGATCCTCATCGATCAGTCCGTCGCGGTCATCATCTTTAGGCACGCGCAGACCCCTACCCGAGCTGGAGGTATTAGCATCGGCAAACCAATGGAACCTTCCATCCACATTAACTGTTGGGATACAATAGATTACTGAGCGGTCAACGGTTTTGGTTACCCGTTCGAGCTTACCATATTCGGTTAAAATGTAGTTAAGGAAATAGAGGCATACTTCGCTTGCCTGCACCTCATTGCCATGGATATTGCCATCGACATACACCGCCGGCTTATCCATTTCCGAACCCGTTTCGGGGTTGTTCACGGTGATGGCCCAGATTTCGCGGCCCTCATCGCTGTGGCCAACGAGTTCCAGCTTGGTGAGTTTGGGATAGGCTTTGTTCAGGGCGACCAGTGCCTGGTTCACCTCCTCATAGGTGTAATAGCGGTCGAAACGCAGGGGCACCTCGATTTTATTCTGGGCGTTCAGGGGGAGAATACCTAGGGCCAGTACCATGATGCTGAGATAGATAAATGCTTTTTTCATGATCAGTTTCCTCCCAGTTTGATTGATTTTTCACTGCCGAAAGCATTCACCGGATCCACTTTCAGGAGGAGATCCGCCGGATCTTCCGATTGAACGATCCAGGTAAGCTTACGTTGGTCGTATCCGTTGAGTCCCTCAAGTGAAGAGCGCTCCCTGCCGGAAATAAATTTTACCCCCTTGCCGGTGAGGGTAACGATTGCCGGGGCCGGCACTTTGGTACGCTGGCCGATAGCCAGTGGGAAAGCGAACTGTTTGGTATTCCTCACCCAGGCGGTAATGCGGTAAATACCGGCGCCCTGCGGTTCGGTTTTCACCTCCTCGATCACGAGTTCGGGAATCTGCCTCACCAGTTCAAAAATCCAGGGAACCTGTACAGTGAGCAGGGTATCTATCTTTTGCGGGAGCGGCAGCACATCGGCATACGGAATATTTCCGCCGATCTCCACCTTACCAAGTTTCGGGTGGTCGAACTCCTTCCAGGCGGCGAAACCTTTTCCGCCGAGGAGGGTATCGTTATAAGCCAGGAAAGCATTTTTGAGAGAATCCTTGGGTTTGGGAAGAGCCCAGAAATCCTGGCTGAAACTGGGTAAACCCAGCTGGTAGTACGACCATAATTCGAAAGTCCCGTCTTTTTCACGCTGAGGATCAGCACGTTTTGCGGTCCACCCCTTTTCCTTGAGGTATTTTTTATACTTCTCAGCCAGTGCGGTATACATTTTCAGGTCGGCATCTACAGGATTCACCACGGCGCCCATGTCGAGCATTCCGGCCACCATGCCATCATCCACCACGGTACCGGGCGGAACCACGGCTTTCATCAGCTCCTTCACTTCGTCGAGCGAGTAGGTTTTATCGGCTTCGGCGTTCAGCATCTGCACATAACGCTGGGGAAGCTTGATGGCGCTGAGGTTCATGGTACTTTTCCGACCGCCCTTCGGTGGCACCAGGCACCAGTTGGTTGCGGCGTAAGTCATGGTAAAAGCGATTTCGGGATGAGCGTTCACGAACTGCATGAGGCTGTATATCTCCGGCTCCGATCCGCTCCAGGCGCCGGTTCCCGTCTGGTTATATCCGTACAGGAATGGGAAGGTGATACCGATATTGGTTCCGCCGGGGGAATCCTCGTTATACTGTCCATCTCCGTCATTATCAATGCCTTCAGGGTACAATTTATAGATACCCCTCTCCCCTTTCAGTGGATCGGCGCGTTTCATCTGCCGGGGATCCTTATCATCAGGTATATAAGAACCCTCGGGGTCCTTCACCCGCATCTGGGTTATAAATCCGTCATTATTAAGATCTTCAGCACCATCCTCATCGGTCAGTTCATCCATATCATCATTCCAGGGCCTGAGATTCCGGCCATCCATCTGGAGAGGTTTTTGGAAATATCGTGCGGCGCCATCGGGATTTCCGCAGGCGATCACGTACCAGGTAAGATTTTCGAAGCGTTCCGGTTTACTGAGCAATTCACGGATGAGGAACAGGGCGGCTTCGCTGGCCAGGGGGGCGGTACCCTCGGGATTTGCGATAACCAGCACGGCAGGATTGTTCCGGGAGGCGGATTTCAGTTCCTTGCCGATTTCAAACACCTGATACTCTGAGCCATTGAAACTTTTTGCCAGCGAATGAACCTTGACCGTGGCAGGTTGGGCTTTGGCAAAGGCGCTGAGCTGGCTGCTGATTTCGGCAGGCGAATGATACTGATTAACAACAGCTTGCTGAGCAACCAACGAAAAACCTGAAAAGGTAATGAAGGAAGCACAGAGCAGGGAGGCTGGAAAATTCGAAAAAGGTATTTTCATACAGGCAGGTTTAGGTAACCCAATACGGGCATGGAAATTTACATAACTTATAGAAAAGGAAAAACCCGGCCGGAGATCCGGACCGGGTTAGACCCAAAAATAAACCACCACACTTCTTTTTTATTCATGTTCCGACTCATCCTCATGATAACCGGTGATCATTGCTTTGTAGTGATCGGTTGGTTTTTTGCCCATTGTTGCAAAATAGAGATGAATGAGAAGGAATATCGAGACGGCGAATCCGCCGGCTATATGCAGAAAATCGGTTGCAGCGAAACCATTGATTCCCAGCCACTCCTCGATAATTGCATCCGGGAACAGGAGACCCCATCCGGTTACAAAAAGCAGCGGGAGGATAAAATACATGATCACGGCATAGGTCAATTGCTGAAGCGGATTGAATTTCCGGGCGCTTCCGATCGGAAATGGTGCTTCCTCGCCTTTGAAAACCCCGATGGTGTAATACATCATTTGTTTCCACAGGCGCTGACGGAATCCGCGGAACTGGATCACATAATTGAGACCGTTTCCGGTAAAGAGATTGCCCAGAAAGAAGAATACGTAGCTGAACGTAAGGATGATCCCGGCGATATTGTGCATGGAAACGGCGAGATCGAAACGGATCCTGGGGCCATCGGGAGTAGCGAAATGCATGCTGATTCCTGAGAATATGAGGACCAGGCAGAGCAAGGCGTTTGTGATATGCCACAGACGGATCCAGATTGGATAGAGGTATACTTTTCCGCTCATATTATTTCTTGATTATTCTGATTATGGTGTGAATTGCGATACCGGCGACGGCCATAGCCAGGATGATGAGGCTGATCAGGTTGAGCAGCGGGCTTGGGTTTGTGCCGATAGCAAAAGTTTCTTTCGAAATAATGGAGGTCAGTATCCCCTTTTCCGACCGTTCCTGGGCGAGCTGGTACTTGTAAAGCGAGTTTTTCAGTCGGGAATCGGCTGAATGGCACTCGGCGCAGATACGCACTGCCTCCTCTTTTGGACGGATATTATGGGCAACCAGAACATCCTCACGGATTTCGGCATGGCACTCGATGCAGCGCACACTTTTAAAATGGGAAACCGGATTCGGAAGCCACTGATGCTTGGCCAGCAGGGAGGAATTCGGATCACCGTAAAGGATATCGAACTTGCCCATACCGGAATGGCACTCGAGGCATATGGAATTATCGTAGGCAACCACCTGAGTGAGGTTTTCCTGGCTGCGGGTAGTAATGTTGTAAGTATGAGGATTATGGCACGACCAGCAGTTTACCATCGAATTCTTGCGGGTTGCGTGTACGCTTTTATTATACTCCTCGGTAATTCCTGTAAAATTGATCGGCGGAACATCATCCGTATCCGAATGGCAATCGGTGCATACCAGCACGGGTTCGAGTTTCAGGTCCGACTTGTGCGGCAGGGTGGAATACTCGCTGGAATGGCAATCGGTACAGGTTAAGGTTTTATGATTATTGTGGTAGAAAGCTACGGTATCAATAATCAGGTCCTTAAACATTTTATGGTTCATCACCTGGCTCGAATCCTGGTTGGCGTAGGTATACCAGCGTTTGCCGTGGCAGTTCAGGCACTGGTTGTTAGCCGGATTGCTCACAGCGGGTGCCGGGATGGAATCCTGCGCGGTCACCGACAGGCTGATGGCCAGGGAGAGGAGGAGGATGGGTAGTTTTAATTTCATTAGGAGAGATGTGGTTAAGGAAGGAAGAGGTTAGAGATTCGAAGACCAATGTTGAATGCTGAAGGGGGAGATTCAAGTGAACGTTGCCGAGCCTACCTGAATCTGTAATTTCAAAATTCAAAACTGGTCATCGAATCTCTAAATTCCTGCTTCAATTAAAACCTCACAGTTAAATTAAACCCGAACCGTATCCCCTTGGCTCCGTCCAATACGCTGTACTGGTTGTAGGCCATGTTTTTCTGGGGAACGATATTATAGGAATTGGAGGCAAATACCATAAAGCAGTGGGTAGGCGAACCGATTTCCAAACCGAATCCGAAGCTCGGTTTCGGGGTTATGATACCGGCCTTATCATCGCCCAGAACAGAGAATCCCTGATCATAGGTACCGATAATTGACATTTCGTTATATACTTTATAGCGGGCGCCGGCTGAGATACCGATATAATCATTGCGTTTTGTGCTGTCGACTGCATTGAAATGGATGAACGACGGGGCAAACTGCAAGCTGAACTTGCTGTTGAACTTGCGCGAAACGATGATCTGGTTGAAATAAGAAAAACGGTTAACGAAGGCGGTGTCCTTGCCATAATTTTCCTTACTGCGGGCATCAAGGCCAACCTGAGTCATGAAGCTGACGGAAACCGGCATACCGGTTCTCTTCTGCTGCAGGATCGCGTATTTGGCATAGATATCCTGATAGGCGTTATATCTTTCGGTACCGATTCCGACAGAAAGTTTTTCAGTGATTCCGTAATTGAAACCCATGCGGATATTTGAAGAAGCATAAATACCGGCGATATCGGAAAATCCTTTTTCCATGGTACCGAAACGGTGATGGATGATCAGTTCGAGTCCGCCTTTATAGGGGCTGGTAACGGTTTGCTGATCGATCAGCAGTGAAGAGTTAAAAACTTCGGTAACGGGACGGCGGTCGGGACCTTCAGATTCTTCCTGAGCGAAAGACTGGGCGCTGAAAGCAAGCAGCAGCAATACGGCTGCCATCTTAGAGATATTGAGTATAGATTTCATATTCGTTCCTCCGGATTAATTGTTTTTAGCACCTTCAGTTATCCACTTCAGAATCAGGGCTTTTTGAGTTGGCGTCATGTTGGCGGCCGTATTATGCCCGTTATTGATATAAACCATCAGCTTGCTGTTGGCGGGAGTAGTGGTATCCAGCAGATTGTTGCTGATGAGTGAGGCGTAGGATTTATCCACCCTGAGGTCAGGTTTTGACAGACCGGGGTGACACTGTGTACAGTTCAGCAGTGCGAAAACCGGTTCAACATCCGTTTTATAACTTACCGGGGTATCCGGTATCACTACATCTTTCGGTTCGATGGTCACATATTCGCATGATACCATCCCGATCATCATAATCCCCAGAAGCAGGGTTGTTAAATGTTTGATTTTCATTTTTATCTCCTTTTAATTTCGCACAAATTACAAAAAAACAAAAGGCTCTAAACGAGTTAGAGCCTTCTGTTTTATATCATTGATCAATTACTTCAAAGCGTCGAGTGAGTTAACGAGCAGGGCTTTGGTGTATTTGTAGTTATGGGCACCTGCGCTACGGTCTTCAGTAATCAGTTTATAATTAAAGAAAGCACCGGCTTCTTTCAGGGTCCAACGGGCACCTTTACCGCTGGCGTTATTCCAAGGCCATGCAAGATCGGTAGCCGAGTTCAGCAGTTTCAGGTCGATCAGTTTGGTTTTCAGCTGATTGATGAGACCAGTGATTTCGGTTTGTTTACCGTTGATGTCGGTTGTAGTTGCACCGGCGTGGCATTTTACGCAACCAGCCAGGTTAACTTTTGAACCGTCTTCGTTTTTAATTCTCCAGGTGTGACCACCGATTTCGCTGTCGGTACCTTTAGCCATGTGGCACATGGAGCAGGTAGCAACGCTTTTGTGGTTGGTTTGGGTATAAGCCATTGTACCAGGATATTCCCAGCCCTGGCTGCCGTTCAGCAGGTGTGACTGTGTACCGTGGTGCGGACCAAAACGTGCGTTGGTGATGGCATAGGTGGTGTCACCGGTAAGTGGCAGCGGGAAAGCTGCGTCGTTACGGGCCTGGTGGCAATAAGTGCAGGCGTTTGACGAGTTGCCGAAATCGATAGTTTCTTTGTGACCGCCGAAGATCAGGCTAACCGGCTCGGTGTGACCCAGAGCATAGTTCGGGAAATCGGTTGAGTCGAGGGTACCATGGAATTCATGGCAGGCATCGCACTGCAGACCTACAGGGATTTTTGAAACAGCAGCCATGGTATCGCGACCGGTAAGCTGAGTTTCTTTGTAACCCTGATATGAGTGGCATTTTGCACACGCGTTGTTGCCGCCGTAGCTGGCAGCTGTCCAGGTGTGACCTTCACTGTGAAGAGCAGTTTCAAACTGAGCTTCAACGGTGGAGAATGTAGCTTCGTTATGACACTTCACGCAGAATGCGTTAACGTCTTTTCCGTTTGCTCCATCCAACCCGTCCTTACCGGCGGGACCCTCAGGACCTTCGCAAGCGGGGAAAAGCACCACCAGCGCAAAAATTGCTAAAGCGCTGATGCTTAAAAAATAACCTAACTTTTTCATCTATTAATTATTTGTTGATAGTTTGGTTGAAAAGTAGTTGTTATTAACAGAACAGTAATCCTTCACATATTGATATGTATGCATAATTGAGCTGAAGTATTTCAATTCTGTACAGATGTATATCTTTGCTGAAGTGATTTAAATCATCCGTTTGTTGATTAATATCATTATTCTATATCTTAGCAACTTAAAAACTAACGAAAAAGGATGACAGAACCTCAAACGCCGGACTCCTGTCTGCATTGCTTGCAGAAATGCGATGCTTTTCAGGCCCTCAATCATACCGAAATGGAGATACTTCACGAGGCCAAGTACGACACCACGTACCGGGCGGGTGAGGTAATTGCCAAGCAGGGTGCGCCTATCTCACACCTGGTCAGTTTGAATGAAGGGTTGGTGAAGGTGGTATTGGAGACGGCCGGGGAGCAGGACATCATCATATCCATTGAGAAGCCGGTATTCATCCTTACCGGGCCGGGGTTGTTTGTTGATAACCGGTATCATTTTTCGGTCATTGCCCTATCGGCCTGCCGCACCTGTTATCTGGAGATCCATCAGCTTCACCGGCTGATTGATACCAACAATGATTTTGCCAAGCGGTTTTACAAAACCGTGGGGGAGAAATCCATCATGCTATACAACCGTATCCGGAGTTTGAATCAGAAGAACATGGCTGGCCGGATATCCGAAGCGCTGCTGATATTACAGAAGAGCATATTTGAATCCAACCCGTTTGAGATGACCCTGACCCGACAGGAGTTAGCTGAATTCACCGGCATGACTAAAGAATCCGTAAGCCGCATATTGAAGGAATTCAAGGAAGAGGGGCTTATTGAGATTGAGGACCGTCAGGTTGAGATATTGGATTTTGAGAAAATGAATTCGATCTCGAGGAAGGGGTAAAGCGCACCACTTTGCCACCCTCGGAGCGAAGCCGGCAGACCTCCCCCTGCCCCCTCCTTAGAAAGGAGGGGGGTATTTCAACTGCTTGGCTTACAACAAATTTCTGCTAGAAGTAGCACCCCCCTCCTTTCTAAGGAGGGGGCAGGGGGAGGTCCCTCACACATCTCACTGAAAAGCCAAAACTCGTGTTGGTGTAGTACCGGTAAATGCCGTTGTGGAAATAGCCGAGGTAGCGGTACCAGGCGCTGGTTTTATCGTATCCGGTGGATGACCAGAACAGGGCACTGAAGCCGAGGTTGTAGAATCCGCCGTCATTGCGCCGTGAGCCGGCAGCCAGGGCGTTGAATCCGCTTGAATTGTCGCCATTGCCGGGTTCCCCTTCAAAATTGTTCCAGCCTTTAGAGGATTTCATTCTTTTGCCGGCGGAGTATTCACCTGTGAGGTAATTCACCAGGGTATCCCATTCGCCATCCGAAGGGAGGTGCCAGCCATCGGGACAGATGCCCTGAACGCCGCTCGGCACGAGGCTGCTGCTATCGGCGCCATCCAAAGCGGCCAGCCAGTTATAGAACACCCCGAAAAGCCCGAAATATTCCCATTCCCGGGCGGCTTCGGTATTCGTGCCGGTATATCTGAATACATAATAATATTTGAGCGAATCGGAGCCGGACGTTGGTGGGCTTACGCGTGGCAGGTAGGCAAGATTCTCGGCCATCCACGTTTGGGTGCCGATGGTAACCCATTTATATTCATGCTGATCACGACTGTCGGTAAACACACCCGATAAGGGTATCACGGGATCCTTATCACATCCGGTTATCAGGAGGAGAGCTCCGGAGATCAGGAACAGGAACGTTTTCAGTAACCCTTTCAACCTTTTCATGCTGCAATTTCAATCACGCGGTTAAGTAAAATAGTAAAATTGAGGGTTTCTTACCGACAAATATAGCTGAAAGCCTTTCATTTGGAAAGGGCAGGAACATTGCCGTTGAAACCAAAAGATATTCAGGAAAGGGGGGATGCTGCATTTCTCTTTTGGATTTTGGATTAAAATAGATTAATTTTAAGGGTATGAAACTGAGCATCAGGAAGTAATTACCTTTAAAAAAGCGAAATGAAAACGATATCATCCCCGGAAAAGCTTACCGGGAAAGAGGAAGCCGTCGACACTCTGAACGAAGCTTTCCTGAACAGCATTGCACATGAAATCAGAACTTCACTCAACGGAGTTCTGGGATTTGCCTCGTTGCTGGTGGATCCGGATATTTCGGACGAGGAGAAACAGGCTTTTCTGGAAATATTAAATTCCACAGGCGGGCATCTCATTCAAAAAGCCACGGATATACTCGATATTTCGCAAATCATCAAGAAGAGCCTGAAAATCCACAAGACCAAAGTGGCACCGGAACAGCTTATTGAGGAACTTCATGAAAAATACCAGTCGGCCAGTTTGAGGAAAAAAATTGAGTTAACCGAAGATATCCAGCCGGAGATCAGGGATTTAATGGTCACTACCGACCGGGAATTACTGGGTAAGCTGCTCGGCCATTTATTGGATAACTCACTGAAATTTACGAAAACCGGTGAGATCTGCACCCGGATTCACTACCAGGGAGACTCCATGATTTTTTCGATCCGGGATACCGGCATCGGCATTAACCCGCAGGCCATCGCAACCGTTTTTGATACCTTCCATCCGGAAAAATTATCGGATCCGTTAGTTAACAGGCATACCGGACATGGGCTATTCATTGTGAAGGGAATATCCGAGATTCTTGGGGGAAAAGTATGGGTAGAATCCATGCCCGGAGAAGGCTCCACGTTCTTCTTTTCGCTGCCATGCGAAAAACCGGCTGTGAAGGAAATTCCGATACCTGAGGCCCAATCGGCAAAACAGTCAGAGAGCCGTCCGGTCATCCTGATTGCCGAAGATGAGCTGTACAATTTCATGTATCTAGAGATCATGCTGAGGGTTGACTATACGCTGCTGAAGGCGGAGGACGGTGAAAAGGCTATCGACATGTGCTGGAACCATCCTGAAATCTCCCTGGTACTGATGGACATCAGAATGCCGAGAATCAGCGGATTGGAAGCCGTTCGCGAGATCCGCAAATTCAGGCCCGACCTGCCCATCATCGCCCTTACTGCCTATGCGCAAACGGGGGATGAAGAGCGGTGTTATGAGGCAGGCTGCGATGATTATCTGTCTAAACCGGTTGGTAAAAAATCGCTGCTCACCAAACTGAGGAAATTCGGACTGGGACCGTCGGAATATAACATTGCGGAATAATCTGATCGGTATCAGTGCATTAAATTCTGAAAAAGACGTTCAGCTTATAGAGTTTGTAGCAGATATACCAGAGCAGTGCGAGAACGGCGAGGCTGGTCATGAATTCAGCCATCCACGGTGATATCAGTGAAAACAGCGGCATTGAAAACGGGGAAACGATGCTCCTCAGCAGCACGGCCCCTCCCACGTGTGCAAACAGGTAGATAAAGAGGGAATTCATGCCTACCACCGAGAAAAAGAGAACTCCTTTGCGGTAATTGAGCATATCGATCAGCCAGTAGCACAAAGCCAGCATCAGAATGGTATATCCGCCGCTTGTGAACACGAAGCTGCTGGTGGAGATCCGTTTGATTATCGGGGTGAAGATGCTGAGTGAGTACCCGATGGCCAGTGCGGCCAATCCGAATATAATCAGGGTTTTAAGCTTAGATTTTTGAGATCTGCCGCTCGTCAGGAGCAATCCGGCCAATACCCCCCAGATGGTATGAGCGGCGGTGGGAATGGCATTGAAAATGGCCCAGTGTCCATCGTTTTTTTCGCCTGAGATCAACAGGTTCGACCAGGCACCAAAATTTTCGCCGGCTGTGAAAGGATGATTAAATCCTTCGAGCGGAAAGAAACGGTACAAGGCTTCGCTGAGGGCCACCAGGGCTATTGAAAAGAGGATTTGTACCCAGGGGGATTTCTTCATCACCAGGTAAGCCAGCAGATAGGTTACGGAGAGCTGTGCCAGCACGTTCTGGAAGCGGAAGGTGATTTTTCCCGGTTCGATGCAATAGAGTGCCCATCCGAGAATGAGCAGCAGCAGTGATCTTTTCAGCACATGGCCGAGCAGCTGCCTGTTGGTATCGCCTTTGGCCGTTCGGCGGGCAAAAGAGAGCGGCATGGCCACCCCGACGATAAACATGAAGAACGGCTGTATCAAATCCCAGAAATGAAGCCCTGTCCATTCGCAATGGTGCAACTGAACACCGATAGGATGAAGGAGTGTGCCATCGAGTTCAGGTGCCAGAAACAGGGGGAAAAGGTTGGCAAACTCGGCGATCAGTAAAAACATCGTTAATCCCCGGAAGAAATCGAGGGATACCAGTCGTTCGGATGCCTTATTCATAGTGCCCGTCATTTGGTTAATCCTGTACCGACAGCTTTTTCACGAGATACCGGTTGCTGCCCTGAATGGAAAGTATGTAAATTCCGGCAGCTATCTTACCGGAAAAAGGCAGAACGATCTGATTATAACCGGTTACCACCGACAGGGATTTGGATTCAACCACCTGTCCGGTAAGCGTTGTGATATCGAGTTGAACCTTTTCGGCACGGTCGGCATCAAATTCGGCGATCAGGTTTTGGTTCACTGACACCGGGTTTGGATATACCTTCATGTGCCGGTCGATGGGAATTTCATGAATCGCGGTATATTTTTCGAGATGCGGGATTCTTGGAAAGGATTCAAATTTCAGCTCTCCGGGGCAAGTTGAAGCGGGAGCGGAATTTGAGATTGTCAGATTGATTTTCAGGTCATTATATCCTGTTGATGGATTCCAGGTGCCATCGTTTGCCATCCGGATACTGTATTCCGGGCGACTGAAGAGGTCGGGCTCGGGATCGGGCAGGTTGAGGTACACCCGGTAGGTGCCCTCGCTGATATTTTCCGGGAGGGTGATTTGCCGGTTGATGGCGATGGGTTCCTGCGAAAGCCAGAATTGCGGATTCTCGGGCAGGCGTACCCAATATTTTTCTGATCCGTCGTTTTTCACGAGGATGATTTCCACGTCGCGCGGGTTATAGGGGGCTGCCCAGCCCTGGTTGACGAGATTGATTTTTGCGGTAAAGCAGCCGCCGGGTTTTGCCTGGGAGGTATAGTCACCGTTGTTGAGAACAAACCGGTAGCCGAGTTTCTTTTTCACCTCGGTCATGCAGCCTGAGGTTACCCATCCGTTGAGCACGGTCATATGATAACTGCTGTTGATATAGGACCAGTGGAACCGCTGCATTTCGGCGAGGGCAATGAGGCAGCCCGAGTAGGTGCTGGGATTGCAGGTTTCGCCGCCCATGGGGAGGTAGCGGGTCTCTTTTTCGAGATAAGCCTTCTCGACCGCGATATTCCCATAGGTTCCATAATCAGATGCATTGGCCAGAAAGCAATCGTTATGATGACCAATCCTGGCCACTTTGGTGCCGTTAAATGCGGTAGCCGCGGTAAGGGACTCATTTACCTTGGTGCCGGTGATACCCAGCTTGAGGGCCGGGGTGCGCAGCTGTACCATGCGCCTCTCGGGCAGAGCCGCGAGCAGTCCGTCGACCACCTTGTTCCGCTTGACGAAGTCGGCAGCGGGAAATCCGAAGTTCGTAGAATAGTACCATTCGCCCCAAACACCAATAAAGCCGGCCTGCCACACTGCGATCACATCGCTGTTACGGCGGATGATCGGTGAAAGCTGGGCGATATGGGTTTCGGTCATTTCCACGGTAGGATCCCAGGGCCGGTTGGATTCGCTTGATTTATAGGCAAAACGGAGCACGCATTTAATGCCCGCCTCGCGCATGAGATTGAAATTGGCTTCAATATTGGTGAGAGCCGCATCGCTGATGGGAGATTCGATAAAATTCGTGAGGTAATACATCATCAGGATCAGGGTAAGACCTTTATCCTTACGGATGCTGATGAGGTTATCCAGGACCAGTCTTTTTGCGCCATTGGCTGATTCCAGCTGGACATAAAATCCTCTTTCAGGATTTGAAATAATGGAATCCGTTGCAGTATAATCCACCTGCACCTGTGCGCGGGACTGAAAAAATCCTGCCAACAGAATCAATATCAGGGAAAAACCTCTTTTTTTCATTTTACCTCCGTGGTACAAGATGACCCCCTGCGGAACAGATATCCCGCAGGGGATTCATACTTGCACTCAATTGTTTAACCAATTACCCTATTCAAATTTATATTGCAGCAAAGCTGAAGTTTCGCCGCCAACAACAGGCAAACCGCCCTGCATGCTCCAATCTTCGGCAACATCAACAAAACCGATGTGGATGGTGGTTCCCAGGTTGGTAGCCATTTCGCGCATGAATGAGAATTCGATTGCTTTTCCACCGGTGATGGCTTTCAGGGCTGAAGCCTTGATCAAACCTGAGCCAACGGCTACTGAAGGCAGCCAGCTCCAATCGGTAGTAGCCGGATCATCCATGAAAAGATCTCCGTCGCCAGCTTCGGCGAGGAAGCCTTCCAGCAGATAATCAGCACCGGCACCCATCGGATAGATCCAGGTTACGGCACCGGTTTCCGGGTTGTTGTCGGCATCGATGTATACATCAAAGAAACCTCTGAAAGCATCGGTACCCTCAACATAAACGTACATATACTTTTCATCGTGGCTGATTTTCACTTTGGTCATGGTACCGCCGGCACCTTCAACGAAAGTTGCCACGGAGCTCCATTTGGCAAAGTTGCCATCGATGGTCATCGACGGGGTAAATACAAGTTCCACATCCATGGTGGTTGTATTTTCGCCGCCTTCACCGGTAGCGGTGAGGGATACGCTGTACAAGCCATAATCACCGAAAGTATGAACCGGTGCGGCTACGGTTGAAACGGCATCATCGCCGAAATCCCATGCGTAGGTATCGGCATCGGTTGATTCATTCACAAAAGTTACTGTTTTTCCGTCGACCGTGAAGCTGAATTTGGCCACCGGCTCAGCCTTTTTGCATGATGAGAATCCGGCCACCATGAAGAGTGCCAGAGACATGCCCAACAAAATACGAGTTGCTTTCATAGACTTTAAATTTAAATTGATTGTTACAGTTATTTATTTTGACTCATTTCAGAATTGGCCAGCATCTCATCCTGCGGAATAAAGTAGATGATTCTGGGGTTGGTGGGCTCAATCAGCTGGGTGGTTTCGCCCTCAGCCAGATGAACGCCCGGGTAGCTGCGGTTCAGGGTGCGGTTATTGCGGAAAACATCGAAGGCACGCTGGCCCTCGGTAAAGAATTCCAGGCGCCGCTCATCGAGAACCACATCCAGTACGGTAGTGTATCCGTGCATGTTATCGGCACGGAAAAGTGCATCGCCGCTCAGTCCGGCACGGCTACGGATAGTGTTTACATCATCGAGCGCCTCTCCATCGCGGCCCAGCTTTGCAAGTGCCTCGGCCCGGTTCAGGTAAGCTTCGGCGAGCCGCAGCACCACCGGTGAACTCAGGGTAACCACTCCACCCTGATAGGAAAATTTGGTCATGTAATATTTACCGAATCCATTGCGTTCAGCCACAACCGGCTTGCCCTGGGCATCAGTCATGACGGTGCCGTCGGCATTCAGTTTGTATTCAGGCTTGATAAATGACTGACGAACATCTTCAGGAAACTTGTTCAGCAAATTCCTGAGGGGGAGGGATGCATAAATCTCACCCCACCCCAGGCCCTTATCCGACAAATACATCGAGCCAATCGAACCCGATACCTTATCATCCTGCAGGGTATGTTCCACACACAGGATGGTTTCATTTGAAGTGAGGGCATTTTTAAAATAATCAGGAAATCCGGCGGTGCTTTCGAGACCTACACGGCTGGACTGGATTACCTGAGTGGCAAAATCGGCCGATTGCTGATTTTCGCCCATGTACAGGTACACGCGCGACAGCATGGCCCAGGCGGCCTCCTGCGAAGCAAAACTCCTTCCGCGGGGAGCAGTCATCAGCGCAGCACCTTTGGTCAGGTCGGTAATCACCTGGTCATACACTTCGCCAACGGTATTTCGGGCGCCGCCCTGACCGGCCGAAGAGGTACGCACGATGACGCCGGGATTATCGCGGCCCTGGATATAGGGCTTGGCAAAAAAGCGGACCAGGTCGAAATGGATCATCCCACGCAAGAAGTAGTTTTCACCAAGAAGCTGATCCAGATCAGCCGACTGGTTTTCGGCCACCGACTCGATGATCTGGTTGGCGCCGTTGATTACCTTATACCCGGTATACCATAGATAGGTAGCGTTCATCATGGTAGCAAAATGCTGGTAGGTATAGGCATAGAACAGGTGGTCGGTGGTTGATCCGCTGAGGCAGATATTATCGCCCGGGAATTCGGCCATTTGGAAATAGTGCCTGATATAGGTATTACGCAAATCCTGAACACCCTTGTAATCAAGAATATCCTTCATCATTGCATAATTGCCGTTGGTTGCATACCTGGCACCTTCGGGATATTTCGACAGTTCTTCCTTGGTCATGCCGTCGTGCGGAGTGAGGTTGAGTTCGCAGGCAAACAGGCTGGTCACCATCAGGAGTAGGAAAATTCGGTTTACTGTTTTCATCTTTTCAAGAATTAAAAGGTCACGTCAACACCAAAAAGTAGCTGCTTGCTGATCGGATACTTGAAGTCGCCGGTACCAGGACGGGTCCAGGTATCTCCAACGATTGAAACTTCAGGATCCATTCCCGAGTATTTGGTCCAGGTGAAAAGGTTATCGCCCGAAACAAACAAGCGGATGGAGGTGAGTTTAAGTTTCCGTGCAAAGGGAGCCGGTACGTCGTAGGAAAGGGATATATTCCTCAGCCTGAGATAGCTGCCATCCTCGATATAACGTGAAGAAACGTTGTTCGACAATTTGTTGCCGTTGGCCACTGCTTTCGGGTGGGTTGCCACATCACCGGGATTTTCCCAGCGGGTCCATCCATCCTGCAGGTTCATGGTATTATAGGAAGTGTAGGCTCCGTCGTTATCGAAGAATTGGCGGCTGCGGTTGTATATCTGATTGCCGTACACATAGTTGAGGGCCATGTTGAGGGAGAATCCCTTATAGGAAAGATTACTGATCACCCCACCGGTAAATTTCGGTGTGGCGCTTCCAACCTGCTGAAATTGAGCCTCATTGTAATTATTTGTGGTCACGCGTGAAGTCTCGGTGCC
Organism: uncultured Bacteroidota bacterium; assembly: GCA_942493265.1. Classification (GTDB taxonomy): domain Bacteria; phylum Bacteroidota; class Bacteroidia; order Bacteroidales; family UBA12481; genus UBA12481. Next base: position 1,383,564 of record OW818688.1, on the reverse strand, counting down.
CTGCTCATCATAAATGATTTTTTCCCAGAGGGGATCGCCGTTTGCGGGGTCCACGCCCATCCATTTCGGCATGTACCAGGTATAGATATCTTCGCCCACCTGAATGATCTGTTTAGCCTCCACACCGGTGATTATCTGATCGATACCATCTGACAACCAGAGGACTTTATTCTTATTGAATGCGAAATTGAGTGAAGTTTCCCATTCCAGTCCGGCTTTGCGGATATTGGTGGTTTTCAGCTGCAGCTCAACCCCGCGGTTTTGCACGGTTCCCGAGTTACGGGTTTGAAATTCGAATCCAGATGAGGGGGAGAGGGGAACGTTGAGCAGAAGATTGCGGTTTTTGATATCGTACACATCAATCGTGATGCCCACCCGCTTCAGGAGGCTTACGTCGACACCCATGTTGAGGGTATAGGCCTTTTCCCAGCCGAGGTCAGGGTTTGGCAGGTTCTGTGGAAATCCGGCCGGGTTTGATGCGTACTGGGTGGTAAAGGCATACTTTGCCAGATGCTGGAAGTCGCCGATATTGGCATTTCCGGTAACCCCGTAGCTAGCCCTTAGTTTAAGCATATCGAGTTTGGAAAACTTCTTCATGAAATCCTCCCCGGTCATCAGCCACGAAGCCGAAGCCGAAGGGAAGCTGCCCCAGCGGTTGTTTATGCCGAATTTCGAAGATCCGTCGATACGGTATGAGGCCGTGGCAAAATAGCGGCCCTTGAAATTATAGTTGAACTGGGTAAATCCGGAGGTAAATGCACTCTCGGTGCGCGTGCCTGCAACGCTGAACGGTACGGAGGCCGCATCGAGGATAGTGAGACTCACGGGGATACCCTGTCCGGTTGCTGCCAGGAATTGATAGTCATTCTTTTCCGTTTCAAATCCGACCAGTCCGTTAAAGCTATGATCACCGCTGCTTTTTTTGAACTTCAGCATATTGGAGGTGATGCCGTAGTTCGACAGGTCGTTACTGTTATAAAGGCTTCCGCCCATAGCCAGTCCCTCTCTTACGCGGGGATCGATCAGGCTCTGGTACCAGCCGGTGCCGATAGCCAGACGGTTGGATGAAGAAAAGCTCAGCCAGTCGGTGAGGAGGATATTCAGGGTAACATCACCGTTGATGGCCAGACTTTTACCGCCATCGGAATTATAGGTGCTGGAATGGATGAAATTCCTCTTATCGCGGCTGTACCAGTCGTTGGAGGTAGCATCCACAAATCTCGGGGTTCCATCAGCATTGTACGGAACATCCCAGGGGAGATACAGATAGGCGTCGTATAAAGAATTATACTGATAGGTGGTGTTCTCTGACTTGCTGATATTCAAATTTGTAGTGAGCGAAATCCGGTCGGTGATATCATACTTCAGATTATTGCGGAAGCTCATCCGTTTAAAATCCGTATTCAGCAGGGTACCCTCCTCATCATACACATCGGCACTGAAATAATAGGCTATTTTATTGCTTTTACCTGATACTGACAGATAATAATCCTGCAGCATACCCGGATTAAAAGCCTCATCGATCCAGTCGAAATCCGTTTCCTTGAGTTTCACCGGGCGGATCAGCGGCAAGGTTGCCGGTGAAAAGAGGGTACGCTGGAAAGCATATAACTCCTCGCTGTTCATCAGATCGAAATTCCCGTTGCTGATTTGTTTCACCCCGGTAGAGGTTTTCAGGTTAACCGTCATTTTATCGGCTGCGCCTTTTTTGGTTGTCACGATGATCACCCCGCCGGCGGCACGCGAGCCGTACAATCCGGTTGCACCCGCATCCTTCAGGATGGTAATGCTGGCAACATCATTCGGGGTAAAATCGCCCCCGATAATTCCGTCCACCACATAGAGCGGATCGGCTGAGGCGGAGATGGAACCTGTTCCACGGATCCGGATTTCGGGAGCGGCACCGGGACTACCCCCGTTGTTCACCACTTCCACACCGCTCACTTTTCCCTGGAGCATATTGCCGATACTTGGGGTGGTAACATCCAGCAGATCTTCACTTTTCAGCACTGCAACTGCGCTGGATATCTCATTGACCGATTTCTCGGTATATCCCATGACGACCACTTCACCCAGCATTTCGGCCTTTTCGGAGAGGTTCACATCCAGAACGGAACGACCGTTTACCGGGACATCCAGTGTAACATAACCCACAAAAGAAAATTGCAGAACCGCTTTAGGATCTGTTACTTCAATGGCATAAACCCCTCGGGCATCCGTAGCGGTTCCGTTAACCGTTCCCTTTTCGAGAATATTCACTGCGGGAAGTGAAAGTGCAGTTTTCGCATCCTTCACGGTACCGGTAACTTTAAATTTTGGTGCTGGCGTTCCGATAACGGTAGCTGCTTTCGACTCCTTAACGGGCATGATCACGATTTGGCGGTCGATGATCCGGTAAGAGAGTGAACCCCCGCTGAACAGGGAATCCAGTACACTTCGCACCGGCGCTTCGGTAACGGCAAGTGTAACGCGCTCGCTTTTATTAATATCGCGGTCGCTGTAAAAAAAGATGTAATCACTTTGCCGCTCAATTTCCCCGAAAGCTTCGGTAAGAGAAGCCCTTTTCAGATTGAGGCTGAGTTTTGCTTCCTGGGAATAGGAGGTTCCTCCGAAAACCCGTATAGCACCCAGAAAAATCAAGAAAGCCGTCGTTTTCATGATGGTAAGCGTTTTCTTTCGGTTCATTCTTTTTTGTTTAGGATTAATATCGTTCCATATTCTTCACGGTAATCCAGGGGAGCAGCCAGCTGAATCACGTTAAGCACCTGATTAACTGTTTCCTGCAAGCCCAGCTTACCTGAGAATTTATAATTTTTTAAAGTGGAATCGGTGATTTCCATGGGAACGCCATAATTCCTCACCAGCTTTTTGATCACCTGTTCGAGGGACTCGCTCGAAAATTTCAGGTATCCGTTGATCCAGGAAGTATAGAGCTCTGTATCAATCGAATCTACCTTAAAGGTATTACTTTCTATTGAATATACTGCACGTTCGCTGGGTTTCAGCAGATGGGTTCCGGAGGCGCCATTTTCCCGCAGGGCAACCGATCCCTCCACGAGGGTGGTTGAAATCTGGGACTCCCCGGCATAGGCTGAAACATTAAAGGTGGTGCCCAGCACCTCGATGCTGATTTCACGGGTAGATACTATGAAGGAGGTTCCTTCCGCCTTTCTGACATCAAAAAAGGCTTCCCCCTCAAGGGTGACATTTCGGGAGGTACCGGTAAAATAATCAGGATACCGGAGGCGCGATTCGGAGTTCAGTTTGACTTTTGATCCATCGGCCAGCACCAGGGTAATCCTTCGGCTTCGCGGAACCACCAGTTCAAGCATCTGGGGGCTGGCAAGATCCTGACGGGAGCCGGCTTTCAACCCCGGGAGATTTGCGGCCAGACTATCGTAGCGGATCTCCGTCTGATCATCGGGCAGGATAAGTTTCTGTCCTTCGCCGGTGATGATATAGGATTTTTCGGGTTCCCTTTCGGTGATCAGGGTGCGGGATTCCTTACCTGATTGGGGCACCAGCCACAGGAGCGTGGCGGTGAGTCCGGCAAGGATGGCTACTGAGGCCGCTATCCGAAGAAATAGAAAGCGGTGCCTCGCAGTTGGTTTGGATTCCTTACGGATGGTATTCAGGAAAAGCTGCCACGACTTTTCAAATTCATCCGGATCGGTCGACAAAAGCTGGGCCGATTGGTCCCAAATGGATTTCAGTTTATTATACTCCGCAAAATTTTCCGGATCCGACTCGAGCCATTCAACGAGTTTTTTCCTTTCAGAATTGGACAGATCCGAAGAAAAGCTTCGTATGATCCACTCCTGGCTGATTTCTGTGTTTTTCATTTTTCGCATACTTAAATGAAACATTCAACCCATGGGTAAACCCCACATCGTGATATAAAAAAATATAAGTCATTGGGAATACTAATCTATCAGCCTGATCATCAATACTATAATCAACATATCACGCAGAGCTCCGCGGAGAAAAGTGAGAGCCCGGGTCATATTTCGTTCAACAGCTTTCAGGGATATATCCATTTCAGCGGCAATCTCGCGGTTTGAGAGGCCGGTTTGGCGGCTGAGGACAAAAGTTTTGCGGCACCGATCGGGCAGGGCATCAATAGCGGTGGTCAATCTCTTTGAGAACTCCTCATCGGCCAGCAGGTCGGGCTGCTGATCGCAGATTTCCTGGTTATAGAGTTCAGCTTCGCGGATTTTCAGCTGGATGGTTTCGCGGAATCTTTCCTCCACCTGACGGTGTTTGAGGAAGTTTATGCACTGATTATGAACAGTTTGATAGAGCCACGATTTAACTGATCGTTCAAAATCGAAATTCTCGCGCAATTCCCAGAGGTGGACGAAAGCATCCTGAACGATATCTTCCGCGATCTGGGAGCTGCCCGTAAAATGGCGGGCATGTGCCTTCAGCGGGTAAAAGTACAATTCAAACAACCTGCGGAATTTCTGCTCAAAATTTATCATTCCCTAGCGGCACTTACATAACTCCAGACGCACTTATCGAACCCGAAGTTCTATATTTTAACGAACCACTGAACCATTGGAATAGGAAAAGGCACAAATTCACCATCGAAATGAACCCCGGTAAATCCGAACTGGAAGGAGCTTCTTTCATTAGCCTGAAAGCGCAATCCCGGAGCAAGCACGATCAATGGATTTTGTTCTACAACCTCATCTACAAGCATATATGTCACTTTATTTGGCCATACTGCTTCCGTCTGCACGAGGCTCGTGACGGTTTTATCCTTGCCAGCCAACATGATGAATGAGTCGAAAACAAAGCTGAACTTGCTGTTCAGGCGGAAAATCCCGGCCACGGAAAAGAGCGGACGGCCATCCGTGTTATTATAGGTTTCGTATTTTTCGGTATAGGTATTGGTTGAATAATCGCCCGGGATATCCAGCAGGGTATAAAGGCTGTGGCTTTGTTCACTGAACAGGGCTCCGTATCCGGCCGAAAAATTGATATTATTCGTACGGTTGCCGATGGTGAACATCCCGAAAGGCAGCAGCAGTCCAAATTCAGGATAAGCCCAGGATCCGGTACCGGCAAGGAATCCGAATCCGCCCGACAAATTTTTACCCAGTTTGATGCTGTATTTGGCTGTCCCGATGATGGGCATTCCCACCCACGAGGTCATGATACCCACGCCCAGGTTTTCGGCGATCCCGAATTGGAAATCCGGTCCGAAGAGGTTCCACTGAACATAATTATCTCCCTTTTTAACGGGGAACCCGTTGGTTGTAAGGAAATAACGGGTAGAAAACAGATCTCCGATGCCAACACTTTCGCCCGGTTTGATTTCGAATATCCCTTTGATTTCATGTTTGGGAATATACACCAATCCGGTTTCCTTGGTTTCGATGAGCACTTCGCGGGCATCCTGGGAGATGATTTTTCCGATAAAGGCATGGCCATCGAGCTTGACGACCTTATGGAGTACGACGGTTGTATCGGCAGATTCCTGAGCAAAGGAGGCTCCGCAAAGCCATACCATCATTAGTGCGGAAACAAATATGCGGCTGAATAATTTCATTAGTTAATCTTTTTCATTTCGACCAAAGATAGGGATTACCCGTTTCATTGGTGATATTTGGGTTTTAAATCTGCCGGATATGAGTATTATGAGCCGTGTGTTATACGGAGTGATGAGGATCATCAACTACCGGACAACCGTTGAAAAGAAATTTCTTGAGGTGATCAAAACCGGAAAACGCCCTGAAAAGCAGGCGGAACCTTTTTCCTCAAAAAAACTGGTAAACCATTACCAGATAATTACCTCCAAGGCACTTAACTCCAAGGTATTTACAATTGGCACGGAACCGAGCACCAGCCCAAAGGTGATATTGTATTTTCACGGCGGGGCCTACCTGCAGTCTGCAGTTAAGCAGCACTGGGATTATATTGATTCCCTGATCGCGGAAACCGGCTGTACGGTGGTTGTGCCTGATTACCCGCTGGCCCCCGGCAGCAGTTACCGGGAGGTATTTGAAACGGTTGACCTCATTTACCATGACCTGATCACAAAACATGCACCGGAGAATTTGATTCTGATGGGAGATTCGGCCGGAGGAGGAATTGCGCTGGCATATGCCCAGAACTTGAGGGACAGGCAGCTGGTACAGCCCGGACACATTATCCTGCTTTCACCGTGGCTGGATATCAGCATGACCAATCCCGGCATTCCGGCTGTTGAGAAAAGAGATCCGTTTCTGCCGGTGAACGGTCTTGTAGCTGCCGGAAAAGCCTATGCAAAAGATCTTTCGGTAAAAGATCCCCGGGTGAGTCCCATTTATGGAGACTGCCGCAATCTTGGAAAAATCACCTTGTTTACCGGTACGCGGGATGTTCTTTGGCCCGATGCGAAAAAATTCAAGACACTATGTGACGCGCAGGGCATTCCGGTAAATTATTTTGAATATCCTGAAATGCTTCACGTATGGATGATTCTGGGCCTTCCGGAGTCGGCGAAGGTTATCGGGGAGATCGGGGAAATTTTAGGGTAAGGGGGATGGCACTGAGGCGCCCTCGGAGAGGTGTCATCTGCCACCGAGTCACCCTCGGAGAGTTGTCATCTACCACCTAGGCACCCTCGGAGAGTTGTCATCCCCGCGAAGGCGGGGACCCCGTCACGCTACTCCGAGGCTTTTGAGAGCTGTCACCAATTCAATTCGGAGCAGCGTTGAGCGAGCACCCAAGGGCCCCTCATTAGAGCGAAGCGGTCCCCGCCTTCGCGGGGATGACACTTCTCCGAGGGACATTCGTGGTAGGGAGGGCGGTCCCCGCCTTCGCGGGGATGACAGCTCTCCGAGGGTGACTGAGTACTACTCTGTTTCTATCACCAGCTTCCCTCCCTTAACAATATCGGCAAAGCGTAATTTCAGCTGGTCGAGTTTGCGGCCATTGAGGTTGGCGGATTTTATGTAGATGGATTTTTCAGATAAGTTGCGGGTTTCGATGGTGAATGTTTTGCCGCCGTAATATTTATCGTCGAAACGGAGGGTGATTTTATCGAAGAGCGGGGTGCTGAGGTCGAAAACAGGATCGGCACTGGTGCCGCCGTCCATCGAGAAGAGTCCGATGGAACTCATCACAAACCAGGCGCCCATCTGACCTTCATCCTCATCGCCTTCCCAGCCGTGATAGGGATCGGAGCCGTAATAGGTATTCAGGATTTCGCGTACGTATTTCTGGGTGAGACGGGGTTTTCCGGAATAATTGAACAGCCAGGCAGCCTGCATATTGACTTCGTTTCCATGGTTGATGTAAAATTCTGCGAGCTGTCCTTCCGTGCGGTCGAGGGCGTGTGCGGCATAGCTGAATGGACGGGATTTCTCAAACCCCTCCTCCAGACGCTTGTTAAACAGATCTTTGCCCATGGCCTCCACCAGTCCGGGTACATTATGGGGTACATAAAACGAATATTGCCAGCCGTTGCCTTCGATCCAGTGCTGAGCCGAAAAAGGGGAGTATCCGGTAAGCCAGTTTCCTTTGGCGTCGCGGGGGATACTCCATTTTAGGTCCATATTGAACTGGTTCCGCCAGTTTTCGGAGCGTTTCAGATAGAATTCATAATCGGCCTTTTTTCCAAGCGCCTTTGCCAGCTGGGCCACGCAGAAATCATTGAAGGCATAATCCAGGGTCTGGCAGGCCGCACCCTCCTCAAAGGGCACATAGCCCAGTTTTTTGTACGAGTCCTGAAAAAAGTTGCCGGCGGCGGCGGTCCAGGGACGGAGTTTGCCTCCCTGAACATCAACGGCATGTTTGATGGCCTGGTAAACGGCTTCAGCATCGTAATTCCGGATGCCCATCTGCCAGGCGCCAGTCAGAAGGGCGATTTCGTGCGAAACATCCATGATGCCCGACAGTTCCAGTCCGGTGGGTCCGTTGGAAGTCCAGCCCGTATTTTTGTACAGCTCCAGCTGGGTGACCACCCAGTTATGGAGAATTTCGGGCGACACCAGTGCCCACAAGCTGTTCAGGTTCCAGAAAGTATTCCAGAAGGCATCACCTCCGTAGATGGAGGTTCCGGCAGGGAGCTGACGGATCACCTCTTTGGGATCGCAGTAGCGGCCATCGGCATCGTTCCAGGTTTGCTTGGAACAATAGCTGCGGTAGAGGTTAGTATAAAACTTCCGGCGGTTTTCATCGGTACCCCCTTCAACGGTTATGGCTGAAAAAAGTTTGTTCCACTGGCTGCGGGCGCTTGCAGCTGCGGCATTGAAATCCCAGCGGAAAGGATCCATTTCGGCTTTCATATTGATCCGGGCGCCTTCTATATCTACCAGTGATATAGCGGTTTGCATCAATAGTTCTTCGCCTGCTTTGCCTGTCCAGGTGACGAATGCCCCGGCCTCTTCACGACCATCGATCCGGCTGACCTCGTTCATAATACCGTTGGAATTCCATCCGTTGAATGAGATAAACGGCTTGTTGAGCCGCACCACAAAATACACGGTATACTGGTTCCAGGTTCCGACATGGCATTGGGCAAATCCTTCAACTTCCCTATCGCTCACCTTGCTGATGACGGCAGAATCCAGCACGAAATTATACTCCGACGGAAAAGCCATATCCATCATTATGCGGTAGTTATAATCCTTCTGAGCGGTAAAACGGAAAAATCCGCAGCGGGTGGAGGCGGTCATTTCGGCCTTCATGTATGCGTCATACAGATCCACCGAATAGTATCCCGGTGAAGCCTTTTCGGTTTCCTTGATGATACGCGAATGGTAACCGGCTCCGGCTCCGCGGTATGGCCGGTCGACGGCGCCGTCGGTAACGGTAAGATCCTGAGCGGCAGGCATGATCATCAGTCCGCCCATTGTCCAGGCATGGATATGACTGAATCCGGAAACATTACCTACCGAGTATTCGTATCCGCCCATCCATCCGCCTGATTGGTTGTCCGGTCCGAGCTGCACCATACCGAACGGCACGCAGGCATAGGGCCCCAGCATCCATCGGGAGTTCGAGGTTCCGGTGAAAGGATCGGCATAACTAGCCGGGTCGGACTGACCGGGAAGCATCATCCGGGCAGATACTGAGATGAGCAGAAGGAGGAGGAATTGCTTTTTCATGACCTAAAAATAATTGGGCAACAATTTAGTCATCTGTTGGCACTTTTTCATACACTTCTCCGAGGACACCTCCACCTGCCGACCTCCCCCTGCCCCCTCCTTAGAAAGGAGGGGGGTGCTACTTCTGGTCGGGATTAGTAGTAAGCCCGGCAGTTGAATTACCCCCCTCCTTTCTAAGGAGGGGGCAGGGGGAGGTGAAGTGCCCGTGAAAATGCCGTAATCGGTTAACTTTGTTTGAAATTTCTTTAAAACAATTCCAGATGAAATATTTTCTGCCGGTACTGATGCTGATCGCGGCTATCGGGAGATTAGCCGGGCAAACCACTGGGGAGCAGGTATATATTCATACCGACCGGGATATTTATGGTCCGTTGGATGAGATGAAGTTCAAGGCTTATGTTAAACCGGGATATTCGTCAGGTGCCGTTAGCAGCAGACTGTTCGTGTACCTGCTCAATCCGGCAGGCAAACCCGTTGTTGAGGAAAATTTTGCGGTCAGTGATAATCAGGCTGCGGGCTCCGTGATAATGCCCGATTCGTTGCCCGAAGGCGAATACCGGATGCTTGGCTATACGAGCCGGATGGAAAATGGATCGACGCAGGATGTGTTCAGCCGGAAGGTGCTGGTCAGGAATCCGAAACTCCGCGGTCTGTTTGTATCCCTGAAACTCGATGAACCCTTTTATGAGCCGGGGGAAAATGTTGAGCTCAGCGTTCATATCAGTTTACCCGACAGAAAGCCATGTAATAGTGAACAGTTCCTGTATCTGGCCAGCAAAAACGGGGTGCCCTACCAGAATGGCATTGGAAAAACCGATGAAGATGGAAATTCCAGTTTTCTGGTGAGGATTCCGTATACACCCGATGAAGGCTTGATTATCATAGAGGTTACCGCTGAATATAAAAAATTCACCGGCACAGCCTCCATCCTGGTTCCTGCCACCGGTATGCCATTTTCGTTGAAATTCTTTCCTGAGGGCGGCAGCCTGATCGATGGTCTCGATACAAAAGTTGGATTCCGGGCACAGGATTATCAGGGAAATCCGCTGGAATTTGCAGGAGTTGTGATCGACAGGGATAACAAACCCGTGGATAGTATCCGTAGTAATAAGATGGGCCTCGGCTCCTTTAACCTGATACCGCATAAAACCGACTCCCTGAAAGTAAGGATCACGCGGCCGTCAGGATTTACACGTGAGGTACCGCTTCCCGGATTGCAAGCCGATGGCGTGCAGCTTATTTACCGGGGGAAATCGGGAGGTTCGCTGGATTTTCTGGTCCGGACCAATGTTCCTCATGCCAATCAGCAGCTGATGGCAGTAGCGGAATCCGGCGGACGGATACTGGCCAGGATACCGGTTGCGCCGGATGATTCCCTGATGTTCCGGGTGCCGGTTGGCGACCCGGATGGCGGCATCGTTCGGGTAAGCCTGTTGACAGGCGAAGAAAAGATCCTCGCCGGCCGATCGGTATTTATCGCCCCTCCCCTCACCCGGCTTGAAAGCACGCTGGTAAAAGGTAAGGGCGGTTCGGGAAGTATCAGTGTGACGGTAAAAGATGCAGCCGGATTTCCGGTGCCGGCAAACCTGAGTGTATCCGTAACGGATGGCATCATGAATCCGGGATGGAACCGCGAGCCTGATATCGTGTCGTGGTTCTTGCTGGGTCCAATGGCCTCAGCGCTGCCCTACGGCTATTTTTCAAATCCCGCAGGAATAGATTTACAGATGATTGACAATCTGATGCTTACGCAGACCGATGCCACAACCGGCCGGAAGCAGGTTAAATCCGGCATGGAACCACAGGGGGATATGCGGGCAGGGGATTTCAGGAACAGGGTGATGAAGCAGTATACGCCCGGACTGTTTGAGCAGTTGGTTGCGCAATATCACAAAGACCTGTATCTGAATGAATACTTCTCCGTTGAAAATATTGAATTCTATTCCTTTATCAAAGGGAATGACGCGCAGCTGGCGGAACTCGGGATGATCCCATCCAAGCCGACGCAGAGCGACAGGGTTCGTCAGCAGCTCGACAACGGCACTCCGATCCTGAGTATTCTGCGGACCATCAGTCCGTATACCCTCTCAAACAACATGATTGTTTTCGGAAAGGGGAATAACTCCATGAATTTTCCGAAAGGGGCGCTGTTCATCATCGACGGGTCGCCGAAGGGATATAACGCCGACATACTGAACTCCTACAGCACCTTTGATATCGCCAATATCCGGGTAACGCAGAAGATTTCGGATATCCTGGTATTTTCAGCGGATGCGGGGGCTCTTATCTACATAGATACGAAGCAGGCCCAGGGGGCAGGCGTGGCGAAGGAAGTGAATCCGGCGGTGAGGTATAATCCAACGTTGCTCTGGAATCCCGAAATGAAAATCACCGGATCGGGACCGGTTTCGCTTAGACTTCCGAAGCCTGAATTAAAATCTCCCCGGAAGATACTCATACAGGGGGTCGACAACAAGGGGAATTATGTTGAATCGGTAATGAAACTGGAATAGCCGTTTATTCCTTTTCGGAAACCCAGGACTCATGGCAGTGCTGAATCTTCCAGGTGCCGCTGCGATTGATCCAGATGATGGTATTGACCATTTTATAGGGGCCGAAAGTCAGGCCATCCTTTCCGGTAATCGTATAATCTCCCACGTTGACTTCCAGCACCTGGTTACCCGATAAAACCGTAAAATAGTTTTCCAGCATTTGAACATTGGTGGCACCTCTCAGGGTGAGCATCTCTTTCCAGACTGCCTCCAGATCGGCGCGGGATTTGAAAATATTGGTATTAAAAACCACCAGGGCAGGATCGGTTTGCCAGCCCTGATCGCTCTTTTCATCAATGAATCCCATGATATTCGCCAGGCTTTCGCTGTTATTGGGTTGGCTGTATACATGCCAGAATTGCTGGCTTACTGCGCTGACTTCCTTAACAACAGAATCTTTTTGCTGATCCGTCAGCAGTTGGTTGGTGCTGCAACCCAGGGTTACGACCAATAACCCCAAAGTAAGATAAACAGCTCTGTTCATATGATCAGATATTAAATGGTAAAACGCTATACCACCTCCAAGTTACAGCCTTTTTTGACGCAATCAAAAAAATATCCAAAATCTCTTTTTAAAGAAAATTTATGTTGTTCAGCATCCGGCAACAATTTTGTATATTCGTCGCGGAAGGGGCTAAACCTATGTGCCGCACGAAGCTTGTTTTTCTTACGCTGGTCATCAGTATATCCTTTTGGGGAGGGCATCCGGCGTGGGCACAAACGAAGCCTGAAGGAAAATCCTTACGGTTTAACGGCATCGATCAGCATCTGTCCATTCAAAATCATTCGCATTTCAATATTGCGGCAGGCGAGAGTTACACGGTGAGCCTCCGCATCTGTCCCGATAAATTCAGCGCACCGTACACCATCCTTTCAAAAGGCAATAATCTGATTCCCGGGAGCCGGTATGAACTGTCGACCGCCAAAACCGTTAAGGCCCCAAACCTGTCGCTGAACCTGCGGAATTCCGAGGATACCAATCTGGGAGCTCAGTTTGTCACCGTTCTGCAACCCGGCCACTGGGTTCACATTGCCTGGGTTTATCAGTCTGGCAGTAAAAGTTCCAAAATCTACATTGACGGACAGCTGGTTAACACGGTAATCCATAGTGATATCGGCCGGCGGGCAATTGAAAACTTAAATGAACTTACGCTGGGATGCGGCTGGACCGATGCATCAAGTCCTGAAAGATATCAGTTCTGGCCCGGACAAATTGATGAATTGCGCATCTGGAAGCGAGCCCTGGCGGCAGATGAGGTAAAAGCAGATTGTACGACGCAGGCAGCTTCAGTGACTGAACTCGTTGCCTCCTGGAATTTTGAAAGTATCTATAACAATATTGTACCGGATGTATCCGGCAAGGGTCATAATGGTCAGTTGTACGGCTATGGGATCCGGGTGATTAAAACGCTGCTCCCGGTTGGAATCGGGGAGGTTAATGAACGGCTCACCGGGTTCCGGATCAATGCAGAATCACCGGATCAGACGATCAGCAGCATTGTGGTGGATTTTTCAGGAACCAGCAATCTGTCAGCCCTTTCGGCCCTGAAAATCTATCATAACGGTTCTGCTGAACGGTTCAACCTGAAAACGGCCACGCTGTTTGGAACATCGGCACCGGTGAAAGCCCGGACGGTTGTCAGCGGCAATATGAAACTCAACTCAGGAGATAATTATATCTGGGTTACCGGAGATATCAGTGCCGTTGCCAGGGAGGGGAACCAGATCTTTACCTCGGTTATTTCCTACACCACAAATGAGGGCACCACGGTTAGCGTACCCCCGTTGCCGGGATCACGTACTGTTCTGTTAACCAATAAATTACTTTATTCAGGTGGTGATGCGGGGTCCATGAATTACCGGATTCCGGCCATTGTTACGGCAAAAGACGGAACGCTGATAACGGCAACCGACAAGCGCTGGACCGGTCCGTTTGACCTTCCGAAGCACATTGATGTGCTGATCCGGCGTAGTACAGATAAAGGCTGTACCTGGTCGGCCCCGTTTACGCTGGCGGGTGAAGGGACGGATGTTGGATTTGGTGATCCGGCCCTGGTGGTTAACCGGAAAAACGGGGAGATCATCTGTCTGTTTGCCTCCGGACGGGGATTCTTTCAATCCACTGCCGCGAGTCCGATCCGCATCTATCAATCGAAAAGCGGCGATATGGGTTTAACGTGGAGCGCCCCCCAGGACCTGACCGCCCAGATTTACGGTGCCGGTTGTCCGAACCCGGTCACGCAAAACTGGCAGGGTGCGTTTGTCACATCCGGTAATGCAGTGCAGCTGAAGAGCGGCCGGTTGATGGCCGTGCTGCCGGTAAGGGAAACCACCGGGAGAAACATCACCAATTTTGTTCTCTATTCAGATGACCATGCAAAAACCTGGAAAGTATCGCCCAACCGGGCCTCATCAAATGGCAATGAAGCCAAGATGGTGGGTCTGGAAAACGGACAGATTTTGATGAGCATACGAAGTGAGGGGGGCTTCCGGATGTTTAACCTTTCGAAAGACCAGGGCATGACCTGGGGAATGCCATATGCACAAACCTCCATAGTTGATCCATACTGCAATGGCGATATGATACGCTATACGGCGGTATCAGAGGGATATAACCGTAACCGGCTGCTGCATTCGACCCCATGGTCCTCCTTGAGAAACAATATCAGCGTGTTGCTGAGCTATGATGAAGGGGTAACCTGGCCGTTAAGAAAAACCATCTATTCCGGTGCATCGGCCTATTCTTCGTTGTGCATCCTGAACGATGGAACCATCGGAATGTATTATGAAGCAGGTGAATACGAAACCTATCAGATGTATTTCGTTCGCTTTTCACTTAACTGGCTATCCGGCGGGGCAGATTACTGGATTGAGAAACGGAATAATTTAATCAACAGCACCGGTGACCTGGCAGAGGTTTCATCTTCGTTAAAGGTATACCCCAACCCGGCCACAGAATTCATCACGGTAGCCGGTAACTTTGAAAGTGGCACCGGAATCGTGATATTCAATATTCAGGGCACGCTTGTACGGATGGTACAGGCAACAGAATCCGGTACCCCGGTTCAGATTTCGCTTGAGGGAATTCCATCGGGCATTTACTTTGTGAAGGTTGCCGGACAGGTAGAAAAGATCGTGGTACAATAGAATTACTGCATGCAGTATTGCAGGTGTGCAGACTCGGCTCTTGCATGGCCCAGTTCGATGGCGGTGCAGAAATCCGGGCAGTAGGTTTCAAGCAAACCCATTTTAACACCGGCCAAACCACGGGTATAATAGGCATCGGCATACTTCGGATCGATTTTCAGCGCGGCATTGCAATCGGCGATTGCCTTCTCATAATCCAACAGGTAATAGTAAGCTGAAGCCCGGTTGATGAAAGCCTGAATATAGCGGGGGTTTATTTCGAGTACGCGTGTCATATCGGTCACTGCACCCTGATAATCTGCAGTTTGAAACTTTGAAACGCCACGATAGAAGAGCCCATCCACATGACGCGGATTTTGGGTCAGTGTGCGGTTAAAATCGATAATGGCTCCGGGATAGTCGGGAATTGAATACCGGGTGCTGCCCAGGTTATAATAAGCCTCGGTATAGGCAGGGTTCAGCTCGATGGCCCGGGAATAGTCGGCAATGGCGCCCGGATAATCCTTCAGGCCTTTCCGGGCATTTCCCCGGTTAAACCAGGCTGCCGAGGAGGTTGGATCGGTCTTCTGGGCTGCAGTAAAATCATCGGCTGCGCCCTGATAATCTCGTAGTTCAAAGCGTGCACTGCCCCTGGAATTAAAAACCAGGGTGCTTGCGGGATTGATTTCCAGTACCTTATTGTAATCCTCGAGGGCACCTCTGTAATCTTTGACCCGGTAACGGGCAATCCCGCGGTTGAAATAAGCATCGGCATATTGCGGGCTCATCTCAATGGATTTGGTATAATCTTCGATGGCGCCTTTAAAATCGAGGAGCTGGGACCGCGCCACTCCCCGCAAAAAATGAGCTTCAGTATTCCGCGGGACAATCTCAATTGCGCGGTCGAAATCAGCAATCGCGGCCTTATAATCCTTACGCGAATATTTGATTGTTCCCCTGAAATAGTAGGCTGCCGAGTACCTGGGATCGAGCCGGATAGCCTCGGTAAAATCAGCCAGGGCGCCATCTGAATCCTTCTGGTTCATTTTAGCGCTTCCCCGGTTATAATAAGCTTTGGAATGCTTCGGATTCACCTCGAGGGCCTTGTTATAGTCGGCCACGGCACCGGGAATGTCGCCGAGGGTTGCCTTAAGGATGCCGCGGTTTACATAAGCATCAGCATGATAAGGGTTTGCCGCTATTGCCTTAGTATACAGTGCGATGGCATTGGGATAGTTTTGTAGCTTCCCTTCATCGATAGCCCGGGAATAGAGATCCTGTGCAGTCTGGCTGAAAACTGCGGAGGTAAAAACCAGGGCGGCCAGAAAATTCAATATCCTTTTCATCATGTTTAATACGTTTGCAGCATTCAAATGTTTTATAAAAGTAACTACAATCTGCCACTCTATCCAATCAGGCCAGAAGATTTTCTTGGTTTCCGGATCTGAATTTTGTACCTTTAATAGATTGAGCCATTAATTGTTGGTTGTTAAAATTGATAAAAAATGGCAATGGAAAAAGAAATTAAAATATTAAATACGAAAAAAACCGTTGATTGTCCGGAATTAATTAATTGCATAATTAATTATATGGAAATAATTAATGGGATGGCCACGGTATCGCATATTTGCCATTTATTTAATATTACTCCGCGTACTTTAGAGAGGCATTTCCGGTATTCTATCGGAATATCGCCGAAAGCGATGCTGCACCTGTTCAGGATCAGCCATGCCATCAGTCTGCTCAGGGAAAAGCAAGACAGCGATCTTACGGGAATCAGCTATCAGAGCGGGTATTACGATCAATCGCATTTTATCAGGGATATCAAGGAGTTCACGGGGATCACCCCTCGACAGATGCAGCACCTTACATCAAGTGGTTTAATGTCGCAAAAGTACAATTTTAAGATCTGAAAAGGGGATATATTTGGTTAAATCAAGTATCCCTTTTAAATCCAACCATATGAAAACAAGACGATTAACTGCACTATGCCTCCTGGCGGGCATTGCGCTGACCAGCCCGTCGGGTATTTGTCAGCAGGCCGGCAAAAGAATGGCCATCACCACCACATCAGAAAAAGCCCGGGAGCTGTTCATCCTGGGAAGAGATCTGAAAGACAACATTGAATATGTTACCGGCGACAGGTTGCTTAAAAAGGCCATTGAAATTGACCCTGATTTCGCCCTGGCGCACCTTTACCTGGGCACGTATGCCGGCACTGACAAAGCCATGGAACAGATCAAATATGTCACTCCCGGGGAAGCTTTGCTGATCCGCACCCAGAATGCTGCCTTCAGGGGTAATCCGCAGCTGGCATCAAAGTATGCCGACAGTTTGGCCGCCCTTTATCCTGATGATCCTGTTGTACAATACAGGGCAGGGAATTTCATAACCTCCACCAACCGGGATAAGGGAGTAAAAATTATGGAAAAGGCTGTTCAGCTGGATGAAAATTATGCTCCTGCCTACAATATCCTGGGCTATTTCTATATGTATGACGGAAATAATGAGCTGGCCGGAAAAACGTTTAAAAGATATCTTGAACTCAGGCCAAACAGCGGAAACGGTCACGACTCCTATGGCGATTTTTTACAATCGACCGGTAAATACAATGAAGCCATTGAACAATACCGCCTGGCCTTTCAGAATGAGCCCACTATGACTGCTGCCCTGTCAAAAACCGGGTGGTCGTACATCCGGATGGGGCAATTCGACAAAGCGCGTAAAACATTCTGGGAATTTGAGCAGGCGGCACAAAACGACGTAGAACGGCTGGATGCCCTTTTTCAGCTGTCGTTAACCAGTTATGTTCAGGGGGATATGAAGCAGGCCTTTACCGAGCTTGGGACTATGAAAAAGAAAGCAGCGGAAGTGAAAAACCTGTACTTCCAGTTATGGGATGACACCTATAAAGGGTTGATGCAGCTGGAAGCTGCAAATCCGGCAGGAGCCATCCCCTACTTCCGCCAGGCACTGGCTGCGATCCCATCTTCAGGACTGGATTCAACCGGCATGTCGAACATGAACTTTTACCACCACGGATTTCTCAGCATGGCGCTTGCTTTAAACGGCAAAACGGATGAAGCCCAGAAAGAGGTAACGGTTTCAAGGCAGATCTTCGATTTGAGGAAAAGAGGTATTCAGGAGACCGACTACATGAATCTATATCAGGGAATTGTGGAATTCAGCCGGAAGAATTACAAAACTGCGATCGAATTAATGGAACCAGGTGCCCTGATGGATAATTATACCATTCATCAGTACTATACGGGACTGGCATACGACAAGTCGGGAAACATGGATAAAGCCATCAAGTATTATTCCAAGGCGAACAGCAATCTGGACACACAATTTACCGCTTTTTATCTGAACAAAACCGCAAAACGGTTAGCTGAACTTAAAAAGCAAACCTGATATCCGCAAAAATCCTGGAGTGCAGGTCATGAAAAAGTTTTAAATTCAGGGAAAATTTAAAACTCATGAACAGACTTGCATTACTCAGTTTAGCTGCATTATTAACGATTAACGTTGCTGCACAGGATTGGAAACCTGCCGGCGACAAAATAAAGACCGCCTGGGCCGAAAAAGTGAACCCGGCCAATCCGCTGCCAGAATATCCCCGCCCCCAGCTGGTCAGGGAGTTATGGCAAAATCTGAACGGACTGTGGGATTATTCCATCAAGCCCCGGGGAGGGAATATTCCACAGGCTTTTGACGGAAAAATCCTGGTACCTTATGCTGTGGAATCAAGCCTTTCAGGCGTTCAGAAACAGGTGGGTGAAGAGAATGAATTGTGGTATCACCGTACTTTTTCGATACCACCGGTGTGGAAAAACAAAAATATTGTACTCCATTTCGGCGCGGTCGACTGGAAAGCTGAAGTATGGATAAACGACATAAAAATCGGAACCCATCAGGGTGGCTTCACACCATTTTCTTTCGATATCACCCCGTTTATCGCAACCGGCGGTCAGCAAAAACTTATTGTAAAGGTGTGGGACCCGACCGACAAGGGGTACCAGCCCCGTGGTAAACAGGTTGTTAAGCCGGGTGGGATTTTTTACACCGCGGTGACCGGCATCTGGCAAACCGTTTGGATGGAAGCCGTTGGGCAGACCTATATCACCCGATTGAAAACCGTACCCAACATTGACGGGGGTAATATCAGCGTAACAGCCCTGGTAAAGGATGCTACACTGGCCGACATTGTTGAGGTGAGCGTACTGGAAAACGGGAAAATCATTGGAACCGGAAAATCTGCAGCCGGCGTTGACGTTATGGTAAGTGTTCCGGATTCAAAATTATGGAGTCCCGAATCACCCTTCCTTTATGATCTGGATGTGAAAGTGTTGCGCAATGGAAAGGTTGTTGATCAGGTGAAAAGTTATTTTGGGATGCGTAAAATCTCCACCGGAACCGATAAAAACGGGATCGTTCGCCTTCAGCTGAACAATAAGGATTATTTTCAGTTCGGTCCGCTCGACCAGGGCTGGTGGCCTGATGGTTTATACACGGCACCGACCGATGACGCGCTTCTGTATGATATCAAAAAAACCAGGGATTTCGGGTTCAATATGATCCGTAAACATGTGAAGGTGGAACCGGCCAGATGGTATTATCATTGCGATCGTGAAGGGATACTGGTATGGCAGGATATGCCCAGCGGCGACCGGTCGCCGAGATGGCAGATGCGCAACTATTTTGACGGACTGGAACTGGAGCGCACTCCGGAATCGGAACAGAATTTCCGCGCGGAATGGAAAGAAATCATGGACATGACCTTTTCCAATCCCTGTGTGGTGGTTTGGGTTCCGTTCAATGAATCGTGGGGACAATTTAAAACCAAGGAGATTGTTGCCTGGACAAAAAGCTATGATCCCTCGCGATTGGTGAATCCCGCAAGCGGCGGAAACCATTATGATACAGGGGATATGCTTGATATGCATAATTATCCCGAACCCGCCATGGGGTTATATGATTCAAAGCGCACCAATGTGCTCGGCGAATATGGCGGCATCGGGCTGGCGGTTGACAACCATCTTTGGGAAACCGGCCGGAACTGGGGCTATGTGCAGTATAAAACGGCAGACGAGGCAACCAAAGCTTATGTTGATTTAGCCGAAATTCTCAAAAGGCTCATCCCGAACGGGTATTCAGCGGCCGTGTACACGCAGACCACCGATGTGGAATCTGAAGTGAACGGACTGATGACTTATGACCGGAAAGTGATTAAGCTGGTTGAAGAAAAGATCAGGAAAGTCAACCAGGAAGTTTGTCGCTCGCTGAACAAGTAACCCCAAATCAACTCTGGTATGAAATCCATTTGCGGTAAAAGCGTGCTAACCCTTGCAGGTATTCTCCTGGTCCTGTTTTCGGCTAGCCGGTGCGCTTCCGGTCCGGAAACAGGATCGCAATTTTTTCAGAAAGCAGAGCCCATCTGGCCGGTGGGACAGCAGCTTGAGAAAAACCTGACCATTGGGTTCAGGGCAGAATTTAACAAGCCCGCAAATGGATCGGCGGTATTAAAAATCACCGGATCAACCCTGTACCGAATCTACCTGAACGGGATATTCGTCGGGCACGGTCCGGCCCGTGCCGGTCATGGCTATTACCGTGTTGATGAGTGGGATCTCGCCCCAAAACTCGCTGCCGGGGAAAATGTTCTGGCGGTTGAAGTGGCCGGTTATAATGTGAACAGCTACTATCTGCTTGATCAGCCATCCTTTATCCAGGCCGAAGTGGTTTCCGGAAAAAAGGTTCTTGCCTCCACAGCCGCTCAGTCGGGCGATTTCGAAGCCATCCTGCTTACCGGGCGCATTCAGAAGGTGCCGAGGTATTCGTTTCAGAGGCCGTTTACCGAGGTGTATCGGTTGGATGAGGGATATGAGCGATGGAGAGGGCAGAAGGCAAAAGGCAAAAGGCAGAAATTAGGAAAAAGTAAGAAGGATGAAAGTTTAAGAGTGGAGAGGGTTGGGGATAAGAGGTTGATTGAGAGAGGGGTGGGTTATCCGGAGTTTGTGGTGAGGGGACCAGTGGCGGAGGTGTCAAATGGGAGGGTGAAAACAGGGATCGTGCGGGAGAAATACTGGAAAGACCGCTCGGTGCTCAACATTGGCAAAGAGCTGGGCGGGTTTCCTGAAAATGAGCTGGTGGTGAATCCGGCCATCGCCCTGCAGGAAATGGAACCGGAAAACAGTAAGGCAGAAGTTGTGCCGGTTACTCCGGGATCCGTATTCCTGCTGGCACCGCAGCAGTTTAGGATCTTTGATTTCGGTGTTAATCTAACCGGATTTCCGGGTGCAACGATAGAGGTGACCAGGCCGGGCAAGGTCAGTTTTATTTTCGATGAAATCCTGACCGGCGGGGATGTCGATTTCAAGCGGTTGGGATGCATCAATGCGGTAACTTATGACCTGACTCCGGGCAAATATGTGCTTGAATCCTTTGAACCCTACACCCTCCGATACCTGAAAATCATCATGACTGACGGGGAATGCAGTCTCAGCAGCATCAGTTTGCGGGAGTATGCGAATTCAGATATTCACCGCGCGTCCTTTGAAAGCAGTGATCCCCGTCTGAACCGGATCTATACCGCCGGAGTGGAAACTTTCAGGCAGAACGCCGTTGATATCTTCATGGATTGTCCGCACCGGGAAAGGGCCGGCTGGCTGTGCGACAGTTATTTCACCGCCCGGGTGGCCAATGACATATCGGGCAACACCCTGATAGAAAAGAATTTCTTTGAGAATTTCCTTTTACCTGATTCCTTCGCTCATCTGCCCGAAGGCATGCTGCCGATGTGTTATCCGGCTGATCACAACGACGGGGTATTTATCCCCAACTGGGCGATGTGGTTTGTGGTGGAGCTGAAAGAGTACCTGTACCGGAGCAACGACAGGGAGCTGGTGGATAACCTGAAGCCAAAGGTGATGAAACTGCTGAAGTATTTTGAGCCTTTCAGGAATTCCGACGGGTTGCTGGAAAAACTCGACAGCTGGATATTTGTGGAATGGTCGGCCGCCAACGGCTTTGTGCAGGACGTTAACTACCCCACAAACATGCTGTTTGCCGCCACGCTGGATGCGGCCGGTGAACTGTATGAAATAGATTCGCTCAAAAAGAAGGCATCCGCCATCCGCGAAACGATCAGGAAACAATCTTACAACGGAACATTCTTTGTTGATAATGCGGTGAGGAATAGTGAGGGCGGATTGGTGGTGACGGAAAATACAACCGAAGTGTGCCAGTATTTTGCGTTCTATTTCGGGGTTGCCACACCGGAAACCTATCCGGAACTGTGGAAAAAGCTTGCCGGGGAGTTTGGTCCCAGAAGGAAGGCCCACAACCCGTATCCGAAGGTGCATTTTGCCAATTCATTTGTAGGCAACTATCTGAGGCTGGAACTGTTATCTCAAAATAACCTCCGGGCACAATTATTGGAAGAATCCATCGATTTCTTCGATTACATGGCACTGCAAACCGGCACTTTATGGGAAAATATCTCCTCCTATGCCAGCTGCAATCATGGTTTTGCCTCTCATGTGGTGCATGTATTGTACCGCGATGTGCTCGGGATTTCGGATGTGGATATCCTCCGTAAAAAGGTCACCCTTCAGTTTTCCGACACCGGATTGGATTGGTGCAAAGGCCAGATCCCTTTGGGCGACAAGCTCTTGCAGGTGAACTGGAAACGCGAGGGAGGCACGATCCTCTATTCGTACAGCGGGGCTGAGGGATTTGAGGTGGAAACGGTAAATGCATCAGGACTGACACTGAAAAAACAATAAAATGAACAAGAGGATTTGGACCCTGGGGTTAGTGGTTTTGCTGGCAGCATGCAGCCTGCCGGCACAGGAAAATTATCAGGGAAGGTACTTTTCAGGCAGTGGCGACCGTGCCTGGCTGGAGCTGCTCGACAAGGCATACCGCATGATGCGCCCGGATGCGGAGCTCGAAAACCTGAGCATGCTGTACATGCCGGCGTGGGATGGATTTGTGGAAGGTCCCACCTGGGATGCCTGGTGGATACAGAATTCCTTTGGGCCCACCTACACGATGCTGCCGTTTATGGATCAGGCTTACCAGACTTTCATTAAAAATTCGCAGGCCTTGTGGTTCGATCATATTGGCAACGGTTTACGCAAGGATGCCATCGGCTACATTGCCCCGGTGGGCTCGCTGTGCGACTGTGCCCGTCCCGATATGGTGATTTACCGGCAGGGCGACGGCAAACATGCGCAGCACGACTGGGCTTATGGATTTACGGCGGCCGGCATGATTTTGCAGGGCGAATTATTGCTGATCAGCCGGAATATGGATGACATTGCGAAATATGTGCCCCTTCTGGAGCAATGCGCGGAATTCATCGATGAACGGCGGGATCCGGTAAAAAATATTTTCCTGGCGGGTCCGGCGGCTAATCTTTTGGCGCCCAGTTACGCGGGAACCGGGAAACTCCTGGCCGACGGCACCTATGAAAAGGCTTATCTGGCGGAGATATCGGTGAACTATATCGCGGGATTGAACCGGCTGATTGAGCTGGAACTCATTCTGAACCGGAAAGATCAGGCCGAACTTTACCGCAGCAGGATCCGGCAAATCCGGTCGGGGTTTAAAAACATTCTGACTGAGGAAGGATATTTTATCCGGGCCCTGGAAAAAGACGGCACCCGGCACGGGGAATTCGGGGCCGGGAAATACGGCTATTTCGAAGCCACTCCGAATCACGATGCCATAGCCTTCAGGATCACGGATGATGCACAGTCGAAAATCATTTACAACAAGATTAAATCCATTCCCGGATTGCGGCCGTACAAGCTGATATTGCCCAATTACCCGGGATATGATGATATGTATACTTATGATGATAATTTCTGGGCCTTTGGCAACTGGATAAACGGGGGACACTGGACGACCACTGAAGCCAGGATGCAGCTGGCCTATTACCGGGTTGGCGCCTATGAGGATGCCAAAGAGGCGTTTGAGCAAATTCTGAAATTATCGCCCATCTTTCGGTTGGACAATAACCTGTGGGGATTTGGCAGTAAAATTCAGCAGATCAATCAGCCCATCAATTGCGTGTACGACAGCTGGGGCGCCCCGGGTGGATTTATGCGCGGATTATTTGAATATGAATACAAGGCTGAAGGGGTGACTGTTTATCCGCACATTCCTCCGGATATTGATCAGCTGGAGCAGAAATTTCCAATCTATTTCGGCGGAAAAAAGATCTATATCTGTACAAAAGGGACGGGACCGATCACATCGGTATGGGTAAACGGTAAGGAGTTTAAGGAATTCGGACCCGATTCGTTGTATCTGAAATTAGATTCAAAAGCCGGTAATGTATTCGTATCCTTAGGATTAGGTTCGCAAATTGCCCGAAAGGATTTTACCGTAGTGCCTTATAAAGTTGAGATTCCGGCGGATGAAGATTTTTGGAAACCCTATAAATTATACAGTGGATCAGCGGAGATAAAAGAAGTTAAAAACTGCAAAAAAATCAATTTCAGGCAGATTGAACAATTATCGAAAGGTATTGAGCTGAAGGGTTATACCGAAACGTATGAATATAAAGTCTGTCAGCTGATTCTGGAAAGCCTGCAATCCGCCTTTGAGCGTACAAAATTAAAATCAGCCAATCAACTTGTTGATTTGCCGGAAGTTTCGCAAAATGCAGCAGATGCATTATATCTCAGTACGTTAAACAATTTATATACCGGATTGACTGCACATTTAAACAAGATGAAAATTGCCACGGATCCGAAAATCAAGGAAATTGCGAATATCTGGACAGAAATAAATAATTAATCCGGGAAACGATCGCTCAGGTAATCCTTGTGAGAACGAGGCGGTCCCGACTCTGCTCCGAATTGAAAGGGTGACAGCTTTAATGGGCCTCGGAGTAGCGTGACACGGTCCCGGCTTTCGCCGGGATGACACCTCTCCGAGGGCAACTTACTGTAATTCTTGCAGTTGTAATACCCCCCTCCTTTCTAAGGAGGGGGAAGGGGGAGGTCGGCCGGGATGATGGCGAAAATGTTTCCGGCTCGACGGATGACGGCCTTACCTGGACCGAAGCCAGAGAGATCACACAGACCGTTAAAGCAACAAGCTGGACCTGGTACGCTACCGGTCCGGTTCACGGGATACAGCTCAAAAACGAACCCTTCAAGGGCCGTCTGATGATCCCCTGCGATCATATTATCAGCGGAACGAAGAAATATTACAGTCATGTTATCTATTCCGATGATCATGGTGCCACCTGGAACGCCGGGGGCAGCACCCCGCAGGACCAGGTAAATGAATGCACGGTAGCCGAGTTGCCCGACGGGAGGCTGATGCTGAACATGCGTAATTACGACCGGAATAAAAAGAACCGTAAGGTGAGTTTTTCGGCAGATGGCGGCGCCACCTGGTCGGACCTCCGCGACGATGCCAGTTTAATCGAGCCTATTTGTCAGGCTGCCCTGTTGGATATCACCCTGAGGGGTAACCGTAAGGCTCTGGTGTTTCTGAATCCTTCCGACTCGCTTTCAAGGCGTAACCTGGTGCTGCAGGTGAGTCATGATGAAGGGGTTACCTGGGAGCCGGTTTGTACGGTTCATGCAGGTCCGGCGGCCTATTCAGATATTGTTCAGATTAACCGGCGCACTTTGGGGTGTTTGTATGAGGGAGGGGAGAAGTCGGCGTATGAGGGGATTTGGTTTGAGGCAGTTATCTACCACTAATTTGCCTCGGAGAAGTGTCATCGGCCACTAATTTGCCCTCGGAGAAGTGTCAGATGACACTTCTCCGAGGGCAAATTAGTGGCCGATGACACTTCTCCGAGGGCAACTTGCTGTAATTCTTGCAGTTGTAATACCCCCCTCCTTCCTAAGAGCCTGTCCCCGCGAAGGCGGGGAAGGGGGCAGGGGGAGGTCCTCCGGGACCAGTTAGAAATTATAATTCAGCTTAGTGGTCCTTTTACCGGAAAAGTACCGGATTACGCCGGCGCTGATCCATTCCAGGGAGCCGGCGAATTTTACGGTTTTCCACCAGAGGAGCAGGATTAACCACCAGATGGCCAGACAAAACAGTCCGAAGAAAGTTACTGCTGCGAGCTGCTCGGTCCAGCCGGGAAACAGCATGTCCCAGATATTTCTTAAAATTTCGGCCAGAATGGGCTCGGTGAAAAATACGGTCAGTGACACCATCCCGAAAACCCGGGCGGGATAATATATCCGAAGGCGTTTCTCCCTGATGGCCGGTTCCGCCAAATCCACCCCGGCAATGAACAGCCAGTAGAGCAACAGGAAAAAGCCCAGCTGGTTGAATCGGAAAAGTATCCAGTGGAGCTGGTTCGGCATAGTATTGGCAAACATGTTATTAAAGTCCCATCCGCCAAGTACAAAAAAGCCCGCGGCCCCGAATAGGAAGAACCCGATTCCGCCAATCAGGATGGTCTTTTTGAGCAGCAATTTTGAAACCCCTCCGGCCATCGCGGCACCGATTGCGGCACCGAAAAACCCGTAAGCCAGGAACGGGAACAGGCCGTAACCCCCTATCAGCAGGTTCATTACAGTGACCCCGAAAAAATTATGATTTTGTGCCAGAAAGGTTTTATACAAACCCAGTTCATATCTGACCAGCGGAGTAGCCAGCAGTATCACAAATCCCAGGATCAGGAACAGCCGGATATCCTTGTGAATGTTGCGGCGTTCACCCTTGCGAAACATCAGATAGAGAACGAATGTGAGAATGATTACCACCAGTCCGATCATGGAGAGGGCATTCGATTCGGTATAATGGGTTGGCGAAAACGGAATCGCATCACCGGTGCGCATCCAGCCCAGAAACATCCCTACCGGATGCCGGCCTTCCAGGAATCCGTTTGCAAAGAATATTCGCTGTAGGTAGTGAAGTACCAATATCCAGAAACCGGTTGACAATCCCCCGAACAAAAGCATCCGGGTGCCGGTTTTGCCTTCGGCATTACGCTGATAGGCCCTGAATGCATTGACGGTTCCGGAGATCAGTCCGAAAATCCCTGCCATCGTGATCAGGTAAAACAATACATATAATACCCAGCGCGAAACCCCTTCGCCAATATCGCGGCCGGGACCGGCCAATGCCCAATTGTAATGAAGCCGGTGAAGCACAACAATACTTATAATGGCTACTCCCCGGAGAATATCCAGAGATTCGATCCTTTTCCCGGTGAACTTATCTCCGGAACTAACAACGCTACTTTTCATAGATTTCGATTTTCCTGGCAGAATATCTTACGAAAAATACCAATAAAATTGATTGAAACAATTTTCATATCTTTTACCTTCATTTGTTCATGCATGAAAGGAATTCAAAATGTTAGCCAACCTCATCACCATCGCTTTCCGGAATATCTATAAAAAATTAGGATACAGCCTCTTAAATATTCTGGGACTCACGCTGGGCATCGCCAGTGCACTATTTTTGATCATGTATGTTACTGATGAACTGAGCTTCGACCGATATCACGACAAGGCCGACCGGATCGTGCGGGTACAGTCGGCCATCAAGGAAACCGATGATGAGTTCACCTGGATCGTTGCACAGATCCCCTTCGGACCGCAGGTGGTGCAGGATTATCCCGAAGTGGAGGAGTATACGCGCCTGTACCAGCAGGGGGCTGCCATGTACAAGGCAACCGACGGCAAGGAGTTCAAGGAGAATAATGTTTATGTTGCCGACTCCGCCTTTTTCGACATTTTCACCTACCGCATAGTGGAGGGAAATGCAGCCGAAGCGCTTAACAATCCGGGCAACCTGGTGTTAACCCAAACCATGGCGCGCCGGTATTTCGGCAGCGGACCGGCGGTAGGCAAAACCCTTCAATCCGGCACTCAGCTTTATACCATTACCGCTGTTATGCAGGACGTTCCCAAAAATTCGCACGTCACCTTCGATGCCCTGATTTCGCGAAGTACCTTCAATCAGATTACCGGCAGCTGGGGCAATTTCGGGGTATTCACCTATCTGCTCCTGCGCGAAGGTACCGATATAAAAGTATTAGAAGGAAAGCTTAAGGATATGTATACCAAATACATGGCCTCAATTTTTGAGAATATCGGGATCAAGGTTACCTACGGACTCACTCCGATCACGCAGATTCATCTGCATTCAACCAATAACCAGGAGCCGGTGCCGCCGGGGAATATCCAGTATGTATACATCTTCAGCCTGGTAGCGTTTTTCCTGATCCTGATCGCCGCGCTCAATTACATCAATCTGGCCACCGCCAGGGCCACCCGTCGCGCCAAGGAGGTCAGCCTCCGCAAAGTGGTTGGATCGGGAAGAGGCTTGCTGATCGCCCAGTTTCTGGCTGAATCGATCCTCATAACGATATTCTCTCTGATGATCGCCGTCATCCTGATTTCCCTATTGCTGCCCTCGCTCAACCAATTATCAGGCAAGGGATTTACCCTGGATATCCTGTACAGCCCGGTATTCCTGATATGCATGGCCGGTA
Organism: uncultured Bacteroidota bacterium; assembly: GCA_942493265.1. Lineage (GTDB taxonomy): Bacteria > Bacteroidota > Bacteroidia > Bacteroidales > UBA12481 > UBA12481. The sequence continues at coordinate 1,355,299 of OW818688.1, read as the reverse complement.
TGATCCTGATTATCGGAGTTCTCGGCGGCAGTTACCCGGCATTTTACCTGTCGCGCTTTTCACCGGTTATGGTGATGAAAGGATCGGGCCAGTCGGGGAGTGCAGGAAGTTTATTCAGAAAGGTACTGGTGGTGGTTCAGTTCACGATATCCGTGGCGATGATTGTTTGCACGCTGGTGGTTTTCAGGCAGCTTTCCTATCTGCAGAATCAGGACCAGGGATGGAACATGAACGATGTGGTATCCTTGATATTACCTGATAATGAGCCGGTAAACAAGATGCGGGTGATGAAGGAACGGCTGCTGCAGAATCCGTTTATTGAAAAGGTCACGTTAACGAACAGTCCGGTTGGGGAAGGATCCCCGAAGGTGATTTTCAATATGGAAACCAGCGAAGGCATGCAGCCACGGGGGATCAACTTTTCCGTGGTGGATCAGGATTTCATTGAAACACTGGAGATTCCGATGATTGCCGGTCGGGATTTCTCGATTGATTATATTTCAGATACCCTGCAGGGAGTGCTTGTAAATGAAACGCTGGCCAAGCGTCTGGCATGGGATGATCCCATCGGCAAACGGGTGCAGTTGGGCGATGGCGCTCAGATCATGGCCACGGTGGTTGGTGTGATGAAAGATTACCATCAAACGGGAATGTATGCGGAGGTGGAATCGCTGATGCTCCTGTACCGACTCGACAATGGCCTGATGTATCTGAAGATCAGTCCCGAAAATCGCGAAGCCGCGTTAAAATACATGGAGGAAGTGTGGACCGGGACCTTCCCCGGAAAGCCGTTTGAATACACTTTCCTGTCGGACCGTTTCAAGGAGCAGTTTGGTGCCGACCGCAACCGGAGCGTAGTATTTTCGAGTTTCACCCTGCTGGCTCTGTTCATCGCCTGTCTGGGCCTGCTCGGTCTGGCTTACTTCACCGTGGAGCGGCGAACCCGTGAGATCGGGGTGCGCAAGGTTTTCGGGGCTTCCGAGGGAAGCATCATCCGGCTGATCAACCGCGATTTCCTGATCCTGGTAGGGATTTCCATCGCGATAGCATTACCGGTATCCGGGTATCTGATGACCGACTGGCTAAAGGATTATGTTTACCGGTATCAGATAACGCCATTCATATTTATATGGCCGGCGCTCATCACAATCGCCCTTACCCTGTTGATTATCAGCATGCAATCATGGCGCGCAGCCAATGCCAATCCGGTGGAATCGCTGCGGGATCAATAATCCAGATGATCAGATATAATCCAGATGATCAGATATTCATTACTGCTAAGCGCCGCCCTGGTCCTGGTTTGCCATACTCCGATATTCAGCCAGACCAAAGGAATCAACCGCGATAATTACCGGATCGGCATTAGCGGTACCGCCGATGCCATCCATATCGACGGTATGCTGGATGAACCGGTATGGGCAGTTGCAAACCTGGCCGATCATTTCCACCGGGTGCTGCCGACAGATACCGGCTATGCGGTTGCCGGAACTGAAGTGAGGCTCACCTACAACGAATCCACGCTGTTCATCGGCATTATCTGCTACGATCCCACTCCCGGGAAACGACCGGTGGAATCGCTCCGGCGCGATTTCAACTTTCCGAAAAACGACAATTTCATTGTATTCATTGATACGTATAACGATCAGACCAACGGCTTTGCGTTCGGCATTTCGCCGGCCGGGGCACAATGGGATGGAATACAGGCGAATGGCGGCACAGTTAATCTGGACTGGGACATCAAATGGCGGTCGGCCGTGAAAAATTATGACGACCGCTGGGTGGCGGAATTTGCCATTCCTTTCCGAAGCATGCGGTACAATGGCGGGGCAAAAGAATGGGGAATAAATTTCAGCCGTCAGGATTTAAAAACCAGCGAAAAATCGAGCTGGGCGCCCATGCCCCGGCAGTTTGCCACTGCCACGCTGGCCTTTACCGGATCGCTGGTGTGGGATAAGCCACTACCCTCCTCCGGCCCGCGGTTCTCACTCATACCCTATATTTCCGCGAAAACCACCCGCGATCACCAGGCTGGCGAAGTATACAAACCTGAGGCTACAGCCGGCATGGATGCCAAAATAATTCTGTCGACCTCCATGAATCTTGATCTCACCCTGAATCCGGATTATTCGCAGGTTGAAGTCGACAAGCAGCAAACCAACCTCGACCGGTTTGAGCTCTTTTTCCCTGAAAAGAGGCAGTTTTACCTTGAAAACAGCGATTTGTTTGCCAATCTGGGGACCGATAACCTCCGGCCGTTCTTTTCGCGCAGAATAGGTCTCAATGCGCCGGTGCAGGCAGGGGCCCGGCTGAGCGGGAAGATCGGCAGCAACTGGAGGATCGGACTTATGGATTTGCAAACCGGCCGGCAGGACGGAGTTCCTTCATCCAATTTTACTGTTGCCGCCATCCAGCGAAAAGTCTTCCGGCGGTCAGGCGTATCGGCCTTTTTAGTGAATAAACAGGTGATGAACCTGCATTCCGACAGCACCGTTACCGGCAACAAATACAACCGGGTGGCCGGAATGGAATTCAACCTGGCGAGTGCCAATAACCGGTGGACCGGCAAAACCTTTTACCACCGGTCGTTTTACCCCGGCGCCACCGGAAACTCCTCCGTGGCAGCCGCCAATATCACCTACGCCACGCAATACCTGAGCGCCACCCTGAACCAGTCGTGGGTTGGGGCCGATTATCTGGCCGAAGTGGGATATATCAGAAGGAGAGGATATTACGAAATCAACCCGGTGGTACAGTACCGCTTCTTTCCCGCATCAAGCAAAATCGCCAACCACGGTCCGGGTTTGAAAACCGATCTGTTTTTTAATCCCGCCATGACCCTCACCGACCGTGATATCCAGCTGATCTATCAGGTAGAATGGATGAATAAAAGCATCCTGCAAGCCGATGTGAAAGATACTTACCTCATGCTTCAGTTTCCTTTTGACCCCACCAATTCCGGCGGCATTCCGCTGGCTGAAAATGAAGTATTTAATTGGAAAGAGGTAGGGGCGTCATTTGTTTCAGATATACGAAAACCATTCAACTATCTGATCAGCAGCCGGTACGGCGGGTATTTCAATGGCAGGCGGTTCACGATGAACGGCGAACTGTACTACCGGATTCAACCCTACGGCAGTTTGGCCATTGTTGTCACTCACAACGATATCACCCTGCCCTCACCCTATAACAGTGCCGAATTTTTGCTGATCGGTCCCCGGCTCGACATAACATTTTCCAATAACCTATTCTTTACCAGCCTGATACAGTACAATAACCAGATCGATAATGTGAACCTGAACTTTCGGTTTCAATGGCGCTTTGCCCCGGTATCCGATCTCTTCATTGTTTACACCGAGAATTCCTGGTCGGGCGATTACCGCGTGAAAAACCGCGGATTGGTAGTCAAATTATCCTACTGGTTTAATTAACCTGAAGGGTAATCCAATCGGCAATTTCCTTAAGAACAATTGGATTGATGGTTTGATCAATTTCGCCGTACTCCGAGGGAGAACCGGTTTTGCACGTCTGAAACAGATGGTTCATACCCGGAAATTCCACGATTTTAACTGATTTATTCTTTTTCAGGGCCTTCTTAATCAGTTCCAGATTTTCCTTTGGCGGTACCTGCAGGTCGAGTTCTCCGTTGAGTGCCAGAACCGGGCACTTCACCTTTTGCAAGGCCGGAACCGGGTCATATTTCAGGAAATACATCATCCAGGGATTGGCGATCTGGTTAACCATCAACTTACTGAAATCTTCATTACTGACCCCTTCAGGCTTTTCGCCTTTGGGAAATTCGTCGATCACACTCACCAGATATTCGGTCATTTCAGTCCTGAGTTTTTCCTCATCTGTGGAATTGGCCACCAGATTGAAGATATGGCCGTTTATCCTTTTCATGGTTTCAATGTCGGCCTCCGGCGATCCCATTGCCCTGTTGATCAGTTCTGCTTGAAGGATCAGCAGTTCGAGTCCGCGCATTCCAGTACCGGCCATCATCACCACAAAATCAACATCCTTGGAGCGGGATGCTACCAGGGGGCCAATGACTCCGCCTTCGCTATGGCCGATCAGTCCGATATGGTCAGGATCGATTTCTTTCCTTGTTTTCAGATAAGCGATAGCCGCTTCAGCATCGGTAGCCAGATCATCGGTAGTTGCTGAACGGAAATCACCGGTGGAACCCGCTGTTCCGCGGTCGTCATAGCGCAGCACGGCAATTCCGTTGCGGGTTAGGTAATCCGAAAGGACCAGGAAGGGCTTGTGTCCGAGCAGTTCTTCGTTGCGGTTTTGCGGACCGCTGCCGGAGATCAGGACTGCTACCGGGAATTTACCCTCTTTGGAAGGCATGGTAAGGGTTCCGGCCAGCTGTGCCTGTCCGGTAGGGTTGCTGAACAAGACCTCCTCGGAATAGTAAGGATAGGGTTTAACCGGTTCCTGCGACCGCTTGGCCTCCACTTTTGCGATGGCTTCGCGGGTTAGGTCCATACCGGTTGAGAATCCGGCCTGCTTGAAGGTACCTTTAAAAATCCCGTCAATCAGCTCGCCCGAATATTCAATCCTCATGTTATCCATTTTCAGGACCAGTTTGGAATCCGTATAAGTTACCGAGGTCACCGGCAGGTCTTTAGCCCCCTGGTCGGGACTGTCCATGGTGGCACTGTACCCAGTATCCGTTTTATTGATATGAAAAACCAATCTCAGCTGGGTGCCCTGTATTTTGAGCGCACCGTTCCATTGTCCGGAGATATCCTGTCCCCAGGCAAATGCCGTCATCAGAACTGCAAATAAAATCAAGGTGATTCGTTTCATGGTAATTGGTTGAATTTGTGATGCCAAATGTAGTGTGAAAAATACTACAGATATCAGCAAAATCGGTGAATGACCCGAAATAGCAAGTGAATGACGAAAGACAGGTTGTTTTGCAGGAAAGGTTAATTTCATTATTTTTAAACATGACCCCGAGAGAAAGAATTCTTGCCATTCTGAAAGGAGTGCAGCCTGATCAGGTCCCCTGGTACGGAGATTTAGATTACTGGGCAAATTCATTGATTAAAAGAGGATTGAAGGATGTTGATTTCATCGCATCGGATGATTATATCCGGTGGCACCGCGAGTTGGGAGTAGGATTTTACCTCCAGGGATATTTCCCTTACCGGCAGATCATCAGCAATTGTGAGATAAACGAATGGAACGAAGGGCATAAGCGGTTTAAAGAGATTGTTACGCCGGTTGGAGTTGTGCGGGAATGCTGGGAATATATTCCAACATCCTTCTCGGAGGGACCGGTTGAGCATTTCATGAAATCGGAGCATGATATTCCGGCCATGAAGTTCATTTATGAGAATACCCGGTTTGAACCGGATTATGCTTTTGCCCGAAAGCGATTGGAACAAGTGGGAGATCAAGGCGTTGTATTATGTTATTTGCCCAAGAGCCCATTCATGCACCTGCTGGCGCTCGAAGCAGGCGTGATGGCTGTTACGATGGCTGCCTTTATGATGCCGGATGAATTTCAGGATTTACTTGCCACGATGAAAAAGGCCTTTGACCAGGCCGCTCAGATTGCCGTGGATAGTCCGGCCGAGGTGCTGATGATCCCCGAAAATCTCTCATCCGAGATGGTTGGTCCCGATTTCTTCCAGCTGTATATGCATGATTATCAAACCGAATGGACCGGCAAAATCAAAAAGGCCGGCAAATACTCGTTCATCCATATTGATGGCACCCTTGGCGGTTTGCTGCACCAGGAAGCGGCTGTTGGGTTCACCGTGCTTGAAGCTTTAACCCCCTACCCGGTTGGTGATCTCAGGATCGGAGAACTCGCCGGGGTGGCCGGCGATTCAAAGAGCATACTCTGGGGCGGTTTGCCCGGGGTTTACTTCACTGCCAGCGTGAGTGACGAGGAATTTGAACGACATGTTAAAGAGGTGCTTGCCGTGATGGTACAGGAGCCCCGTTATGTATTGGGCGTGGCCGACCAGGTACCTCCGGATGCATTGGAAAGCAGGGTAAGGAGGGTAGCTGAGCTGGTTGAGGAATTTGGGAGTTATATTCAGTGCCCGGGCGGACATTCGCGGTAAGGGACGGGGTCCCGACTTGCGTCGGGATGACACTTCTCCGAGGGAGACAAAATGCTGGTTTTCAAAAGCCTCTGAGTAGCGTCACGAGGTCCCCGCCTTCGCGGGGATGACAACTCTCCGAGGGTGACTAGTGGTACAGGTGTGAATCGTGTAACTATTTCGCGGAATAATGTAACTCCTGAAAGCGGGAACACGTTTAATTTTATACCTTTTAAAACCAAGCATATGAAAAAAGTATTGATTGCCCTGGATTACGATCCAACCGCTCAAAAAGTTGCAGAAAAAGGCTATGCCTTAGCCAAATCCATGGGAGCTGAAACTACTTTGCTGCACGTAATATCAGATCCGGCCTATTATGTTCCGAGAACCTACACCACGATTATGGGATTTACAGGCTTTGTAGATTCAGGTCCGATACCGGTTCATGATTTGCCTGCAATAAAATTATCCTGTCAGAAATTTTTGGATAAATCAAAGCACCACCTTGGAGATGAATTTATTAAAACCCTGATGATCAAAGGGGATGTTGCAGATTCCATTCTCGAGGCTGCCGCGGAAATTGATGCAGATATAATTGTTATCGGCACACACAGCCGTAAATGGATGGAAAATCTTTTGATGGGAAGCGCCATTGAAAAAGTTATCCGAAACACTAAAGTGCCCCTTTACATCATTCCAACCAGGCACAAGAAATAACCCGCAACTATTCGCATACATTTATCCAGCGAACCATTTGGCCTTTCGATACTTTGGCTTTTTCAACCAATTCAAAGCCGGCCTCCCGGATCATATCATCCATATTTTCAAAGGTCACCAGTATCAACCGGTTACAGATCCGGCGGGCGGTTTTTATTATATCCTGCTGATCTACAGCGGTGGTAACCTGATAGAGTCCGTAAGGGATATCAATGATTGCCACATCAAAATGTTCCCGGATATCATGCATATCACCTTCGGTAATAACATCCTCACCGGAAAAGAAGGATAAATTCCGTTTGGCATTGCAGGCAATCGGCGGATTGATTTCATATCCCCGGGCATGTATTCCCATGGAGAGGGCTTCAATCACCACGGTTCCCACCCCGCAGCAGGGGTCGATTAGGGTTAGTCCGGTATCGGGCCCCACGCCGATATTCACCAGGGCGCGTGCCACCCTGAAATTCAGGGAGCTGGAATAAGTATGAGGCTTATTATCATGATGATGCCAACTGTAGTCATTTCTTTCATAGGTCCCGAAATACCATCTATCATTCACCCTGGTCACCCCGAAAATAACCCTGGGGTTGTGAATATCCGCCTCCCCGTTGATGGCTGTTCCGAGGTCCCTGCCACTCCGCAACCGCTCCTGATAATCCTCTGTTCCACCCTCCACTTGCTGGTAGATGACCTTGAAGTTATCGGCCGAAAAATTATCTTCCAGTACCCGGTCAACCAGTGAATCCAGTGTATCTCCCTCATAGATAACGGTTAACCGCTCTTTGATGAACGGACTGCGGGATGGGCTGATCAACCGTTCCGAAAAGAAATATTTCTCCTCCCCGGTATGGTTGAACAAACTTTTCATTTCCAGTTTACACAGGTCCGCGGTGAACTTTGAGCATTTTAGGGTATAAAAATTCATGGGGGAAAATTAAGATTAAAAATGGAGGAAGCACTCAAGGGCCCCTCGTTAGCGTCACACGGTCCCGGCTTTCGCCGGGATGACACTTCTCCGAGGGTAGATTGGAGCAGGATGACAACTCTCCGAGGGTGGCTTGGTGGTGGATAAACGCAGTTATGGTTTACTTTGTGTCAATTATTTGAATTTTTATGACTTACTTTATGTTGTAATTTTCGAAATATATACCTTACTTTGTGTTATGTATAAACGTAAGCTAACAGCGGAATTGAATCGATGGAAAATCGATTCGGGCAGAAAACCACTTATAATCAGGGGTGCACGGCAAGTTGGCAAGACCTCCCTGGTAAAAATGTTTTCTACCGGATTTGATTTTTTCATTCATCTGAATCTTGATAAAAATGAGGATCAGCAGATATTTGAAAAAAACGACAAGCTTACCACAATCCTTCAGGTATTATATCTGAAGGAGAATATCTCCCCGGGTATTGATTCGAAAGTCCTGATCTTTATCGACGAGATACAGAATTCACCAAAAGCAATTAAGCTCCTTCGCTATTTTTATGAAGAAGCTCCTCATTTGTATGTTATTGCAGCAGGCTCTTTACTTGAGAGTATTCTTGACAGCCAAATAAGTTTTCCGGTGGGAAGAGTTGAATATCTGATATTGAGACCATTCAGCTTTGAGGAATATCTGGAGGCCAAGCAGGAGATTGCTGCGCTGGATTTGTATAATAAGCCTTACTTCCCTGAGTATGGGCACAAAAAGCTGCTGGATCTGTTTGTGGAATATTGTTTAATTGGTGGAATGCCAGAAGTTGTGAAACACTATATCGGGCACCAGAATTTGGTGGCTGTTGGCCGAATTTTTGAAAACCTGATAACCACTTATTCGGATGATGTTGAAAAGTATGCCCGAAATGAAGGACAAAGAAAAGTAATCCGGCATATCATTCACAACGCCATCATGCTTGCCGGGGACCGCATTAAATTCGAAGGATTTGCCTCCTCAAATTATAAATCAAAGGACATTGGCGAAGGATTCAGGATTCTTGAGAAAACATTTTTTTTATCATTGGTTTACCCAACAACGAATACCCTTCTACCCTTGATAGAAAACCGGAGAAAATCGCCCAAGCTACATATCCTGGACACCGGGATCTTAAATTATTTTGCCGGCATTCAATTGATGATTTTAAATAACGAATTGATTGATACGGTTTTTGAAGGTAAAATCGCCGAACACATTGTTGGACAGGAATTATTATCGTTAAAATCGAATGTTTTGGCAGGCAATCATTTTTGGATCAAAGAGAAGAAGCAATCCAATGCTGAAGTCGATTTTATTTTAGTGATCAATAATCTTCTGATTCCAATTGAGGTGAAATTAGGAAAAACAGGCAGGTTGCGTTCTCTCATGGAGTATATTGACTTATGCCCTCACAATTACGGGGTACGCATATACTCAGGAGAATTAAGGATTGAAAAAGTGTGCACATTAAAAGGTAAGGAATTCATCCTGATGAATTTACCGTTTTATTTAACCGGGAAAGCGCCTGAATATATCAGATCTCTGATCAACGGGGATCTCAAACCATAAAATCAAAAAAAAGTGGCTGCCCCGCTAACGAGACAGCCACTTTGATTAAACGGCTTTTCGCCTCATTAGTTCTGTTTGCACAGGGGGTTGTTGTTCATTTCATTTTCCGGGATCTGCAGGGTCATGCCTGATACCGGGTATGAAATGATCACCACATGGTTGGTTGAACCCGTGCGGTTAACCGGGATATTCCAACGTTTGTTGTTATAAAACTCCCGGCCGCCTTCGCCCCACAATTCAATGCGGGATTGCAGCTGAACCTTCTGCAGTGCAGTCATTCCGGCCATTGACGGATAATTGTCGCAGGTTAACGGAGCAGCGCCTGCCTTGGTGCGGGCAGCCAGCAGAATATTGAGGGTAGTTTCAGCGCCACTGTTATTTCCCGACTGAGCCTGAGCTTCGGCTTTCATCAGCAGCACTTCGGAAGTACGCATATAATAATCGCCCACATCGCCGGCGGTGTTGGTGGTAGCACTTGCCGAGCCAACCCCGTGTGTGTTTGCGAATTTAACATTGGCGTATTTCGGCACCCAGGATTTCACGTTGTTTGGCGGGTAGGAGAAATCACCGTAATCGGCTGCCAGAAAGTTTGCCTTCCGGTAATCATCGTCGGCAATCTTTTCATACAACCGGTTGTCGATGCATTCATACAGTCCGCTCACACCGCCCGAACCACCTCCGAAAGTGTTCATCCAGGCATTGTGGGCCTTTACCGACTGAGCTTTCGGCCAGCCGAGGATCACTTCGGGATTGATGTCGATATTCAGGAATCCGCTGTTGTCGGCCAGATATTTTGCCTGATTGTCCAGAGAGGTTCCGCCAACATTCTGAGCCACATACATGGCCTCAGTCATCAAACCTGAATAGGTAGTCATGATATCATCGCATGCTGTGATAACGGTAGCCCATTCACCGGCACAATTTGCTGCACGTGCCAGTACAAAGTTGGCCACTGCGAGATCGATATCGGTTTTAGCGGCCGTCATGCCGGTACCGGCTTCTGTAAACAGTTTTACAGCCAGTTTGGCATCCGTGAGGATAAAATCATAGGTTTCAACGGCAGTTGCGCGAGCCTTGTAAGGCTGGGTTGGTGAATAAGTATCATAGAGCATCATTCCCAGCTTGTTTTTTCCTTCCAGAACGAAGGCATCCTGGTAGTTTTCCATCAGGTAGTTGTAGCTGTAAGCACGAAGGGTCAGTGCCCGGGCTTTGTATTCCTTCAGCCGCTTGTTTTCGCCTACGATATCATCACCCAGGTATCCGAGGATTTTATTGGCAGTGGTGATATTATTCCAGCAGTAATACCAGTAAGGAGGATTTTTGTCGACAGCCACCGAAGTAAAATCGTTGAAATTATACTCGGCGAAACCAAAAGCAACAGTTGTTTTGGTACCGAATACAATATCGTTTCCCTCCAGGTTACGCATGCAATCCAACCCCTGGTTGGTGTAATAGCGCCCGTCGGCAGTACCTGTTCCCAGAATACCACTGACATGGAACCAGGCGGGTAATGCATCAGCCAATCCACCCAAAACCTGCTTGATGGTTTCATCATCCCCGCTGGCCAGCAATTCCTTGATCTGCTCTTCAGTAAGGGAGTTCGGCGGAGTAATGTCGAGTTCCTTTGAACAGGATGCGAACATGACTCCAATCCATGCGAATATTATAAAATACTTTTTCATTGTTTTAAAAATTAGAAGGTTACGGAAAGGCCCAATGACATTGTTCGCATGTAGGGATAAGCATAGGCTCCCACTTCGAGACCACCTGCCAGAGACATACGCGGATCAAAGCCAGGATGTGCGGCCAGCATCCACATATTATCAGCTGAAGCATAGATGCGGACTGCGCTGACAGCGATTTTTTTCAGAATACTCTGCGGGAGGGTATAACCTATAACCAGACTTTTCACGCTCAGGTATGAAGCATCGAACAGTGACATATCGGTATAGGCCCAGCTTCCGAGGGTACAGCCGTTGCCGTACTGGTCGCCCGTATACATCTGCATCGGGAAATAGGCATCAGTATTTTCGGCAGTCCAGGTATTTCCGATCAATTCGGAGGAGACTACGGAACCGATATTTTCATTGCGGTACAATCCGTTTGCATATTCAACACTCAGGAATTTTCCACCCACCTGGAATGCCAGCATGGCACTTAAGTCCAGACCTTTATAATGGAAAAATGTACTGAATCCACCAACGAAATCAGGTGTTGCAGATCCGAACTCATACCGGCTGGCTTTGGAATAATCAGTGGTTTTTACGTCGCCACCAACTTCGGTATCCAGAAACAATTCAGCTGTATGGTCATCAGCCGTTACTTTGTGAAAGAACAGGGGTAAACCGGAAGTCTGGTCAACACCGCCATACTTGTAGAAATACATGTTATAATAGTCCTTCCCGACGGCACGCAGATAGGAAACACTGGATGTACCTCCGCCAGATACGGCCCAGCCATCAACAGAGGCTGTCCAGCCGCCATCGAGTGCTACCGAACCGATTCCTGCGGGTACTTCGGTAAGGATAGTGCGGTAACGGGCTCCGTTAACCGATACTGACCACTGGAATTCAGGTGTTTGAACCAGGTCGATACCCAGTTCAATTTCAATTCCCTGATTTCTCAGTTTAGCCGTATTTTTATCGAGGGTGGTTTGACCCAGTGAATAGGCAATTGGCTGCGACCAGATCATATCATGTGTATTCCTCACATAATAGTCGAAGGTTCCGAAAACGCGGTCCCATAATCTGAAGTCGAGACCCACATCGATGGTATGCACTTTTTCCCAGGTGAGTGCATCATTAACAAAATTGCCCTTGGACAGTGTATATCCTGCCGGGTAGTAGGAAGCGCCTGAATAATTGTAGCTGCTGGCACCCAGTCCCCAGGTTTGGTATCCTGAATAGTTGCTGATACCATTCTGGTTGCCGATTACGCCATAGCTGCCACGAAGTTTCATATCGGTTACCCAGCTAACATCCTTCATGAAATTTTCTGCCGAAATACGCCAGCCGGCGCCTACGGACCAGAAAATGCCCCAGCGGTTTTCGTTGTATTTAAACTTCGATGACCCGTCGTCGCGGACCGAAGCCTGCAGGTAATATTTATTATCATAGATATAGTTGGCGCGGGCAAAATAACCCTCCATAGCAACTCTGTTCTCCCCACCGGTTGTTCCGGCGAAAGTGCTGCCGGTATTCAAACCGACAAAGTTGGCAAAGGTTGCAAAATCGGGAACCAGCGAATAGGCTCCTTTCCAGTTCATGCTAAAATCGCGGTATTTGTTGAATTCATGACCGGCCATGGCATCGAAATAATGTTTGCCGTAGGTGTGCTGCCAGTTCAGTCGCTGCTGGGTGTTCAAACTGCTGATATCGGCATAGGTTTTACCCAGAGCTCCGTCATATCCGGTAGCGTCGCCGGTGACAGGATTCCAGTAGCGCGTTCTCATCTCGAAAGAATTATCGGTTGAGAGACTGACGTTGAAGGTGAAATCCTTTAAAAACCGGGCTTCCAAATAACCACGGACGTTCAGGTCGTGTGAAACCCTTTCATCCTTGTCGTGATCCAGGATATAACCCAGATCGGCGGTTTGATAAGGAGGAGAGGTTGGTCCAAGAGGTGAAGGCGTTTGACCGTCCTTGGTATGCGGGATTTTATTCCCGTCGGCATCGAGCTGATAGGTACCGTCGAGGTTATGAGCCCACAGCGGAACCAGCTGATTCTGACCATTTACCCAACGGAAAATGTTTGCGGTACCCGAACCCGGATTTCGTCCGTAACGCGTTGCGGGCGACTGGGTGGTACGGTTGGCATAAGCGGCATTGATCCCGGCGGTTAACCAGTCGGTAATTTTTGCATTAACGTTGCTTCTGAAATTGTAGCGGTCGAATTTGGACCCCCTGATATAGGAAGGATCTCCAAGGTAACCCAGTGACATATAATAATCTATCCGTTCAGATGCGCCGCTGATGGCCATATTATGTTCAGAACGGAATTTGTTTTCGAAAAAATAATCATCATATCTGTCGTTATACAACAGGGTGGCATTTGGATTCAGCTTGCCATCGAGGCCCACCAGGTAAGCATCGCTCATAGTTGAACTGGCTTTTGATCCGGATCCGGTTGGCGTGTAAGTGGCACCCGGAACATTATACAGCATCCAGTTGCCCAGTGCATTGCGTTCAAAAGCGGTAGTTGAACCCGTATAGTCGAACAGATGCTGACTGGCAAATAATGCAGCCTGATCATGGGTCATATTCGGATTCTGCAAGTTGGTTGAATACTTGGTAGTGCTTTTATACCGGGCAGCATTATAAATGCTGAGCCAGGCATATTCATACAGATCTTTCGGATCGCTGATCTTCTCATAATCAAAAGGCCCTTGCTGGTTAATCCCCACGCGGCCTTCATAAGTGATTTTTGCCTTGCCTGCCTTGCCCTTACGGGTGGTTACCATCACCACACCGTTGGCACCGCGTGAACCCCACATGGCTGTGGAGGCGCCGTCCTTCAGTATGGTTACCGACTCAATATCCTTGGGATTCATGATGGACAATACGTTTGACTGGCTTGAAGGTACCCCATCGATTACGATCAGGGCATTTGAGTTGTTCTGGCTGGCGGTACCCAAACCACGGATACGGATACCCATGTCCAAACCAGGCTGTCCGTCGATGGAAGAGATCTGCAACCCAGCCACTGAGCCCTCAAGGGCGCGCGTCAGTGTTGAATTCGATTGAGCAGCAACCAGTTTCGGATCCAGTGTGCTGATGGCACCGGTCAAGTCGCGTTTCCTGGCTGTTCCATAGGCGATTACCACTACCTCGTCGAGGGCAGCAACATCCGGAAGCATGGTGATGTTGATTATGCTTTTGCCGGCCACCGAAACTGTTTGGCTGGCATAGCCGATAAAGGAAAAAATCAGTTCGGCATTTTCATCCGGTACCTCAATTGAATATTCCCCTTTGGCATTGGAGCTGGTACCCATTACGGTGCCCTCCACCCGGATATTAACCCCCGGAAGGGCCATGCCGGTATTATCTGTAACTGTGCCGGTAACGCGTTTATACTGAGATTGCGTCACTTTTGATGCCGATGACCCACTGTCATAGGCACGTGCCTGTGTTGCCCCCAAAAGCATGAGGATGACGGCAAGGCACATCATCAACGAACTTTTTTCCAGGAAACGATAAAACAATTTCCTGAAAGGTTTGTAATTAGTCATAGATTCTATTTTTTTGGTTAAACTCGATCAAAGAGATGTATTCAGGGGAGATCGTTGCCGCGGTTTCCCCTTTTAATTTGCGGAATTTACGGACTATGGATATTTTTCATAAATAAATGTAATAAGGTTTAGTAATCCGGTGCAATCAAACAGGCTGATTGATTTAGTTTATAGGCGTTTCCCAAAGTTATATATTTTGTATTATTTACAGGGATTTTTAAATAAAAATGATTTCCTCTTTTACAACAGGAAAACCGTGATGAAAACCGTAATTTTAGAAACAATTTCTATCACAGTAATCATGAAAAAATTTATTCTTTTTATCCTGATTTCCTCATTTTCAGGGGTTTTCGCTCAGGACCTGCCATTTACCGGAACCTGGGAGATGGTGAAAGCATCCAGTACCACAATCGATTTGTTTTCAACGCTGGAGATTGATCTGAATCAGAAAGGCAAGGAAGTTGACCTGATCCGCCGGTGGGGCAAGGGAACAAAATCATATTCCGACAGTCTGAACGTGCGGATAAACGGTTCCGTTGAAAAAGTCACGATCAGCAGCCGGCTGTTTCCAACCAATGTATTTATGGGAATTTCAGCACAGACCGGTGAGCAGGTACGGTTAAATTCCGGATATGATAAATCGCGGAATACGCTCACCATAACTGAAAAAATTCCCGTACTGGTTTCGCAGGGTAAAGCGGAAATTGTGAATACACATACGCTCAGGTTTGATCCCTCCCGGGATATCATTACCTATGAAATCAGCAGGCCCAGCCGGGCTACCGCAGAGCCCATCCGGTTCGTGATGAAAAGAAAAGGTGCCCGTCAAGCCTGGTTCATGAATCTGACCAATAACTGGGAAATTTCCGGATCGCTCAACTGGCAGGCTGCACTCATCAGTTTACAGGGAATTGTGAACCTGCAGGCACCGCAGCTTTATTTTGTTTACCCGGAGGGATGGGATTACCGGTTTACACCGGAAATAAAAGCATATCTGATTAAAAACCATTATTATACTTTTAATGAAATTGTAAAACCCGAAGATGCCGTCAAAATATTTAAAGATAAAATATCCGGATATATAATATGGGATAAAAATGTGCGCACCTCCCTGATCGTGGCTTTCACCATCGCCGGAATTGAAAAATCCATCGTTATTGAGGAGAGCCAGATTCCTTATTTAAAGAGTTTGGGCATTCCGGAAAAATATGATCTGAGAAACCGGCTCACCGGAATGAATGATGCTGCGATTTATCAGTGGGCTTACGATAATTTCTGGAAGTCGTGCTCAAAGGATAAAATCGTGTGGATGGGCGGTGAAGCCGGGAAAATCATGAAGCCGGGCGTTGCCGACTGGGGAATTCAGCAGAATGCCTTCTTCTCCGACCTGTCGACCCGGTTAACGGACTCAGTTGAATATGCCCTGGCCGATAAATTATTATCGGAAATGAAACCCATGGGCATGGTGTTCGGATGGCACTCCTATGCCAAAGACTTTGAAGAAGAACACGTTACCCTCTGCTCAAAAAACGGATTACGAGTGGAAGGGTTGCATACGCTCCCGAACATGAGCTTTATGTCGAAAGTACCGGGCACACCTGGTTTTGTGTATAAGAATCATCATACCGTTGATGGAAATTCGAAACCGGTAGCCGGAAAGAAAGTGTATATCTCCTGCATTCAAACGGATTGTCTGGGTTTGGGCGCCTGGAACCGGCCCGGACGGGGCGATATCCCCTATACCTGGGAGGTAACCATGAACTGGTCGTGGCTGGCACCTGCCATGCTCGAATATTTTTATACCCAGGCATCTCAGAATGATTATTTTATCGGATCACTGGGCGGACCGGGTTATGTATATCCCAAGGCTGTACCGGCGGCAAAGCGCCCCATGCTTTTAGAAGAAACCGAACGGCTGATGAAGGTGCTGGATCTGAAAATCTTTGAAATCATGGACTGGTCGGAAGGCAGCACCGTGATCGGAAACACCGAACTTACCGAAGAGGTGGTGAGTCAGTTTGTGAAGCAGATGCCCGACTTGGTGGGTTTGGTGAACGGTTATACCGCATCGTATACATTCGGAAAGAAAAACGGAATTCCCCTGCTCAGCTACGACTACTATCTTTCTCCGGATCGACTGGAAGATGAGGCCGTTGCAGATCTAAGGGAATTAGCGGAGCTCAACCCGGCAAGGCCTTATTACCTATTGATGCATGTGCGGCAATGGAGCGATATCTCGAGGGTAAAGGCAATACTGGATAAGCTCGGACCGGAATTCTTGGTGGTGCCGCTGGATGTGATGATGAAAATGGCGGCCGGGAATCCGACATTCAAGGAAAGATATCTGCCGGTGAAAAAGGGATCGAAATAGGATAAAAAAAACAGAGTCACATTGAGAAATCTATATTTTCTGGCTATTCTGGCCATGCTGAGCAACCTGTGTGCAAAAGCCCAGGAGGGCAACTGGACCCATTTCCGGGGCAGTCGCCTTAATGGGATATCAGAGGCTGCCTCTGCACCGCTTCACTGGAACGATTCAACCAATATCCTGTGGAAGACCGGTATTCCGGGGAAAGGGTGGTCGTCGCCCGTGGTTTTCGGCAATCAGGTATGGATAACCACTGCCACCGGTGACGGGAGGGATATGTCGGGCCTTTGTCTGGACCTGAACTCCGGAAAGATACGTTACAACCTAAATCTTTTCCAGCCCTCCTCCATCCAGGGAAAGCATGATGTAAACACCTATGCCACACCCACTCCCTGTATTGAAGAAGGATTTGTTTACCTGCATTTCGGCACTTACGGAACTGCCTGCGTGAGCACCCGCGACGGCAAAACGGTGTGGACCCGGACCGATCTGAACTGCGACCATGCTCAGGGTCCGGGGGCATCTCCCTTCCTGTATAAAAACCTTTTAATCCTCCATATAGAAGGCACTGATGTTCAATATCTTGTAGCTCTCAACAAATTTACCGGCAAAACCGTTTGGAAAACCAGCCGGCCGCAGGAGGTTTACGACCGGCTGGAGCCTATCGGAAAAAAGGCATATATCACGCCCATCATTGTTCAGGTAAAAGGCCGTGACCTGCTGATTTCCAACGGATCAGCGGTATGCATTGCCTATGATCCTGAAACCGGTAAAGAGGTATGGCGGATCGTTCAGGGGGAAGATTCAACCATTGCGATGCCTTTTGCAGAAAACGGGATCGTCTATTTTTATCCCGGCTTTGTCACCGGAGCGGATGGCGAAAAGTTTGCAGAACTGATCGCGGTGGATCCAAATGGAAAGGGCGACATCGCCGCCACAAACATCCTGTGGCGTTTCAGAGGTCCCGTATTACAATTATTGAGTCCGCTGATCATCGATGGATTGATTTATACCATTGATACCCGGAACGTTCTATATTGTTTGAGCGCAAAAACCGGGGCCGTCATCTATTCCAGGAAGCTGCAGCAACGGTACAATTCATCACCGGTTTATGCCGGTGGTAACATTTACTTTACCTCAGTCAGAGGTGAAACCCTCATTCTGAAAGCCGGCATACAATATCAGGTTATTGCTGAAAACAAGCTGCCCGGAGAGGTATTTGCAACTCCGGCCATCATTGGGAACTCGATTTTAATGAGGAATGATAAATTTTTGTACAGGATAGTTTCTAAATGAAATAATTACGAAAACCGTCCCGGATCTTTTGTACCTTTATGCGTCCCCATAATTCAATTTCATTTCCATACCGATATGAAAATGCGTTTAGGGATTTTTATCTACCTGCTGATCATTGGTTTATGCAATAGCTGCACCAAAGAATCCATGCCTCCTGTGGCACGGTTCTCCGCCTTCCCGACAACCGCCGATACCCTGCTTTCATTTGAGTTTAATGCCGGGGCCTGCACCGATGATAATACGCTTAGTTTTGCGCTGCTGTTCCGGTGGGATTTTGAAACTGACGGCAACTGGGATACGCAATTCAACCCGGAGCCCAAAGCCATATTCCGTTACAACCGTTCGGGAATTAAAACGGTTACCCTGGAGGTGATGGATTCCGACAAAAATACTTCGCAAGCCTCCATTCAGGTAGAGGTTAAGCCGGCAAACCAGCGTGCCGACACCCTGGTGGATCCGCGTGACAATCAGCAATATCCCATCGTTAAAATTCAGAATATCTGGTGGATGGCTACAAACCTGAATTACGGGCAAAACATCCACTCCTCCGGTGAACAACTGAATAACGGAATTGCTGAAAAGTATTATCTGTTCGATGACTCCGTAAAATACCGATCCCTGGGGGGCTTGTACCGATGGGAAGAAGCGATGAATTATTCAGCAGGAAAAGTCCAGGGACTTTGTCCGCCCGGGTGGCGCATGCCAACCGTAGCTGAGTGGCGTTCGCTGCTTAAATCGATTGATTCATGGTATGCCTGGACGTATTACGGGCCCGTTGGCCTGTCGGGATTAAATATAGGCGAGGGCGCCTTTGCGATGCGCCGGTACAATACTACCAGCTGGGTACCTGGAAATCATTTTCATTGGTCGTGCGATAAAATCCTGATTGAATTTCTGGGTGAAATGGCTCCATGGTTTTTTACCCGCGGGGATTTGTGGGGTGAGATCGGGGTAAACTATCAGAGCTGTTATTACGATGGCAGCGATGGATTATGGTCGATAGGAACTGATTATGCAAGTGTGCGTTGCATCAAAAAACAATGATCAAATGAAACCCGGTCAATCTCTGTATAGATATCTGTATATCCTGATACTGGTGGCATCCGGCTGCTCAACAGACCTGGAAATCAACTCACCCGGAGGAACTCTGCCTGTGGTATATGGGATGATCGATCCGTGGGCCGGACAATACTTTATTTATGTTGCTAAAACCGGACTATCTGAAACGGATGTTTATTCAGCCGCCCGGCAACCTGGATTTTTCAGGCCCGATTCAGTTGAAGTGAGAATGGAATTATGGAATGACTCCATCATGCTATGGTACAGTGGATTTCATGAGATCCAAACCGATAAGGCTCCTGGTATTTTCAGTGCCGGTAACGGTTGGGCTATGGAATCCGACCGGGTAATCCCGAAAACTACGGATTCATCAACCGTTCATATAATTTATCCCGACTTCCGGTATTTACGTTTTTTTATCAACTCGCCTGAATTCTCACAACCCGCCTATGCAAAAATTGAATATGCCGAACCCATAAAAATCCTACGGCCCTATTTAACCGACCATCACGTAACCTTATACGGTCGCGATCAGTTTACCATCAGCTGGACCCGCGATGAACGCTACAAATATTTTGACGTTTTTTTCAGGGTCAATTACTCGGAGGTTTCCGATACCGTCAGATACTCAGCAGTTTCATTCTGCTACGCCATGGATATACAAACCAATAATGACTATTATGAAGTCAAGCTCGAGGGCGAGCGGTTTCTGCGACAGTTTGCCGAAGTATTGAGTCATGATACCCTGCCGTGCGAGTACCGGAAGATGCTTAGCTTCGATCTGAGCATTATCGGCGGTGACGGGAATTTTCAGGATTACCTGGTCCAGGCACGGTTTGGCTCACCTGTATATCAAAAATCCTTTACCAATATCGTAAACGGGTTGGGGATCATTGCACTCAAAGGGGAAAGCAGGAAATTCGGAATGATTTTCGACCAGATCTCAATGGATTCAATTTCTACGGGCCAGATCACCAAACAATTCGGATTTTTAAAGTGGTAAACAACCCGATACTAGTTTACCTGCAGGGAAGCGTAAAATAAAATTTAGAGCCTTTACCCAATTCGCTTTCGGCCCAGATATTTCCGCCGAGCATTTCCGCATATGCTTTACTGATGGATAACCCCAAACCGGCCCCTTCGCGTGCTGGGGTAAAGGAATCGTTTGCCTGACGGAACCTGACGAAAATGATTTCGAGCTGATCCGCGGGAATCCCTACGCCGGTATCTTCAACGCTGAATTCAAGGTACTTGCCTACTTTCCGGCACCCCAGTTCAATGGTGCCCTTATTGGTGTACTTGATAGCATTTTTAATCAGGTTGCTGAGTATCGCAAGCATTTTCTCCACATCGGTATGAATCCATGCATCTTCGTCGGGAACAGTATTCTTAATACTCAGGATCAAACCTTTATGTGCGGCATCATGTTCAAAGAATTTTTGGATATAAGCGTTTTTTTCATTGACGTTTGTTTCTGAAACCGTTACATTCATCAGTCCGGATTCGATTTTTGAAATGCTGATGATGTCATTGATAATACTGATCAGGCGATCCCCGCCGCTTTTGATCATCTCGATATAAAACTTTTGCTCCGCGCCGGTGAGATCAGGATCATCCAGCAGTTCCGTGAAGCCCAGAATCCCGTTCATGGGGGTTCGTATTTCGTGACTCATATTGGCCAGGAAGGCCGACTTGAGGCGATCGCTCTCTTCGGCATGCTCCTTGGCCCGGGCCAATGCCTGAATGGTTTGTGCAAGTTCTTCGTTTAATTGCAGATACTCTTCATTCTGTGCCTCAATTTCCTCATTTTTCTTCTGTAGTGCGTTTTTTACCTCAATTTGCTCAGTGATATTGGCGTTGAACCCATACCAGGTTATGCTGCCATCGGGCAATCTTTCGGGATTTGATCTGGAAAATATCCACTGGATGGGTCTGCCGGGGATTTGCACCCTGAACTCACAGGTAAAATAGGTCAAATGCTCAGCGGAATATTCAATATCCTTAATCACCCGCTCAGCATCTTCGGGATACAGTACACGTGCAATCGCATCAAAATTATCGGTAACCTCCTCCGGAGTACATCCGAAGATATTTATAATACCCTCTGACGCAACCGGAACACAATAAGTTCCATCAGGCCGCCGGGTAAACTGATAAATCAGGTCGGGCAGGTTAGCAGACAGTTTCCTGAACTGATTATCTTTTTCCCGGACTTTTTCCTCTGCCAGCTTTCGTTCGGTAATTACTTCGGTATACAGGATTATCCCCCCGGTTGAACCATCGTGTGCATACCAAGGACGGCATTCCCAGCGAACCCAGTCGGTGGTTCCGTCTGCTCTGGGGAAAATATCGCTGTCGGCACTTGATACCGTCCCTGACAAGGCCAGCTTATGGACATTTTTCCAGGGTTCAGGCATATCCGGAAATACATCATAATGGTGTTTCCCGATCACCTCCAATTCCTTCACTCTGTAATCCTGCAAAAACCTCTGACTCACAAATACATACCTCAGCTCGCTATCCAGAACCGCTACCGCCGTTTGGTTATGTTCAATAATGTATTGTAAAAGATCATGTGAGTGATTCAATGCCTCTGCCTTACGCCTTTTTTCGTTTGATTCGCGTTCGTGCGAAGCTTTCAGAATATTAAAGGCTTCCTTTAATTCCCGAAGCTCCATAACGAGCTCCTCCTTCGACATTAAATGCTCATTCATAATCGTAATTCTCAATCCGATATAATTTTAGCCAATCTTTTTATTCATTCAAAATATAGTGTTAAAAAAAGAAGCTGTTCAGCAGGCTTCCCGCATGAACCACTGAACTCCCCTGAACGTAGCTAGTAAGGGCGAGTAACAGGTTATGACACAAATTCCTGATATTATAATGGATTTTGCGGTTTGAACCGCAATTTATTACGTTTTTTTGCGATTGTATCCGCAATTTAACGGAAAAGGATCACACCTGGCAGTATTTCCGTTCAATCGTTTCCTTCGGCTAAGTTTCCAGTTTGAGAACTGATGATACTGCTGAGCCACTCCACCCAGGCCGGCTCTGCATTTAAAGACCTGACCCATTCGAATTTCTGACCACCTCCTGCAAGAAAACGGTCCCTGAAGCTGATGCCGATTTCCCAGCAGGTTTCCAAACAATCAGCGGTAAATGACGGAGCCACGATCAGCAGCGAGCGGGCACCTTCAGAAAGGATCCTGTCGATCACCTGATCGGTCATGGGGGCGGTCCAGCCGCGGCCAAACCGCGACTGGTAGGCCATCTGGTATTGATTCTCCCGGATGGATAATTTATTAACCAGCTGTGCGGTCATGGTTTCGCAGGCTTCTGCATATCCCAGTTTCGCTTGTTTCAGGGGCAAACCGTGGTAACTGAAAATCACGCAGTCATACTCCCGGGGTTTATATAATGAAATTTGATTTGCCAGCAATTCCAGGTAGCCGGGCAAATTCCAAAGCGGTGTAATCCAAGTTATTGATGGCTTAACCGGCCATTTTGCCAGTTCGCGCTCCGTTTGAACCCTGACCGATCCGGTGGTTGAAGGAGCAGATTGGGGATACATGGGAATCAGTATGAGGCTGGTAAATCTTTCTCTGCTCAGCCGTTCAAGCTGATGCTTCAGATCGGGCTGACTGTATTGGTAAGCCGCAATAACATGAAACCCTGAACCGATTTCTCTATCAAGACGGTTAGCCAACTCAGCAGTATGGTACAACAATGGGGAACCGAATTCAGGATCCCAGCTTTGGCGATACCTTTTCAGGGCAACACCTGACCGAAGCGGGGCGATTAACAGGCTAACCAAAGGTGTTCGCAGAATTCCCGGCATGTTGATTACCAGGGGATCATTCAGAAATAACCTGATAAAACGGGCAACGGACCGTCGGGACAGGGACTCAGGAGTACCCAGTTGCAGGAGAACCACAGCGATTTTATCCATGGGTATCAGCGATTTTGTTGCCTGACCGATTCCGCCAAAATTTTCCCTTGGCGGATACGATCGGCCATACCGATACCATCCTTCAGGTTACCTCCGATGATCAGTCCCGGATACCTTTCCATGAGGCTGTTCACCAGCTGTATTTTCCGGTCCGATTCAGCCCCATATTGCGGAATGGCCCAGTTATGGCGGAAAATTCGAAAAACAGCGGGATCGAAACGGGGCAGTTTCATGAGGTCAGTTACCTCACGCTGCACGGCTTCACGGATTGCCTCATCGGGCGCATTCACCCATTCGGGCCGCCGCACACCGCCCATAAAAACCGTTAGCAGCGCACCTCCAGCCGGTGCCCTGTTTTCAAGGAACGACGACAAGAAAAGGATACCCAGCAAATCGCGGTTTTCCTTAAACGGTATGAGTCCTCCGAAGGCGGCTGGCTGAGGGGCATCCCAATGATTAAAACCCAGGGTTACCTCCACCACCGGAGCGTATTTAATATCTGTAAAGGTTTCTTTTTCAGATTCATTAAGAAAAGGAAACAACCCGGGAAGTGTATGCGCCCCTGTGGTGGTGATCACGTTTCCGGCATGTATCCGGTTAGTGGATCCGTCCGGCCCGGTAAACGAAACCATAAATCCTGATGAGTCGGGGTTCACTTGAACCTGATCGCATCCCAGGTGAAAGCGTTCCGGCCCGGCGCCCAGATAGAGGGCATTGGTGAGTTGTTCGAGCCCGTCGCTCACAGAAAAAACCTCCCGGGTAGCCAGCATTTCGCGGTCGGTCTTCTTTTTAAAACTCTTTCGGATTGAACCGCCGATAAAGCTTCCATATTGATGCTCAAGCTGGTACAATTTCGGAAAAGCGTGCCGGGTGATCAGCTTAGCAGGATCTCCCGAGTAAACACCCAATATGAAAGGATCGATAGCGTAATCCAGGAAAGATTGTCCCATACGGCGCTTCACCAATTCGCTAAGTGGTTCATCGGGATTGGTACCCGGAGGCCTGAAAGGTTCAGCCAGTAACCGCAGTTTATCCCGGAAGGTAAAAAGTGGCGTGCGAATTCCGGAGATCATTCCGGAGGGAAGTGGCTCCCAACGGCCTTTCTTCAGGATCAGCCTTTTCTTTACCGCTTCATTGGCTATTTCGGGCTTTACGGCATCGCCAAGCTCCGCAAAGAGCTCAGCAACCTCAGGCTGGCCCATGATTCCGGTATTTGGACCGCTCTCAAAAAGGAATCCGTTTTCGGAGTGACTTTGGATCACACCACCCGGCCGGTTCTGGCGGTCGATAGTTAAAAAGCCTGCTCCAGCTTTGGCCAGGTACCAGGAGGTTGTGAGGCCGGTAAGCCCGGCTCCGATTACAAGGGAATCGATTGTTTGATCCGGGGTTTTCATACTTGCAAAATCAAATGGTTTTGGAATAGGCTGAGGCGTCACGTACCTTCGGATCGAGTTTCAGCGCTACCACCCGGGCAAGAAATTCACCTGCCGGAGTGATCCGGATTTCGTTATCCAGCGCTGTCATCAGTCCGTCATCCTGCATCTCCCTGAATATCTCCGGCTGATAACCGATGATCCTTTGCACCTCCGCGGCAGAAACTCCCTGCCCGGATCCGATTTCAGAAAAATTCACCCGCCCGTTGCACATGACCTCGGTAATAACGGCACGAACAATCCGCTCCTCCTTACTGAGAATATAGCCGCGCTGGATGGCATGCCCGTTCGCCTCCACTGAAGCCTCATAATCTTCGGTTACCTTGATGTTCTGGAAATATCCGGTCTCCAGCTGAGTAATGGCTGATGCCCCAAAGGCATAAACCTGTCCGGTAGTTTCCCGTGTACAATATCCCTGAAAGTTTCGGTGCAGGGTATGGTTTTCCTTGGCAACCGCCAGTGAATCCGAGGGAAGTGCATAATGGTCAATTCCCACCATGCTGTAACCGGCGGATTTTAGCAACCCGGCAGACTCCTCCAGCATGGTCATTTTCATGGTTTCATCCGGAAATCCGAGTGTTTCCATAATTTTCTGGGCTTTCTTCACCCAGGGTACGTGGGCATAGGAGAAAGTCACCAGCCGGTCGGGCTTAAGTTCTATCGCTCGATTGATTGTTTCGAGAAAGGAGTCCACCGTTTGCAGGGGCAGCCCATAAATGAAATCCAGATTGATCCCCCTGATACCGCTGCTGCGGATATGCCCGATCAGTTCCTCAACCGGCAGCCTGGAGGGATCGCGGTTCACTGCCTTTAAAACTTCCGGATTGAAATCCTGAATTCCCAGACTGATCCGGTTAAATCCCATAGCGGCCAGTTCGGTCACTGATTCTTTGCCGAGGTTTGCCGGATTGCACTCGATTGCAATCTCGGCCGAAGGGTCAACGCGGCTCACTGAATGAATATACTCCATCACCTTGCTGATCAGGGAGAGCCTGATAGCATTCGGGGTACCCCCACCCCAATGGATCTGGGTAACCGGCCGGGCAGGATCGAGACTACCCAAAACAGACTCAAGTTCCTTGAGCATGACATCAATATACCTGCTGTGCACCTGCTCGCGGGTGCTCAGGTGCGTATGGCACCCGCAAAAATGGCATAGTTTTGGGCAAAAGGGCACATGGAAATAGAGGGAGATATTGGCGGGGCCGATGGTATTGGAACCTTGCAGATGAGTTGCATAGTCGAACCCGGTTACAGTTTCCTTAAATTCGTTGGCCGGGGGATAACTGGTATATCGCGGTCCCCTGACATTATATTTTGAGATGAGCTTTTGATCAATCAACATTTTATTATCTATCAGTTAATTAAATTATTGCGATCCTCAGGTTCCCGGTAAAGGATTGGGGTAAGTACCAGCACCAGCAATCCCAGCAGGAACTCTATACCGAAAAGTCCCTCATATCCCAGGGCATCCCCCAGCCGGCCGGCCACTATGGCCATCAGGATACCCACCAGGTGGGTGATCACGATCTGGATCGTAAAATCGGTTCCTTCCATCCCTTTGCGAACGATATTCATGGAGGCGGTATAAATGGAAACCGAAGCCATTCCGTATCCACCCCAAAGCAAAGCCGATCCCACATAAATCCAGGCGTGATCGAGCTGAAAACGATGGAATGCAAAGAAAAAGAGCGGGGTGATCAGGTTAACAAAGGCAACTGTGATCAGGGTGCGGCGGATACCGGCTTTTTTGATGAGCCATCCGGCCAGCAGGGTGCAGAGGGCTCCGATCCCGGTACCGTAAATTCCTGCCACGAAAGCGATCCTGGGCACCTTGAATCCCAGGTCAACCATGAACGGCTTGAACATGACCAGTAAACCAAGAATCCCCGAATAGAAAAACATCAGGAGAACGATCCGCCTCCAAATGCCAGGCTGAGCAAAAAATCCGAATAAGTCCGCCCAGCGAACCGGTTTTTGTATTTCGACAGGCGGTTCATGTTTCTTCCGCACGAATGTAAACACCGGCCCCAGGGCCAGGATCACAAAGCCTGCCAGCAAAACGGTGAGTCCCTGCCATCCGATCCTGGTGTAGAGCATAAGCAGGACTCCGCTGCCGACCATGGTGCCGATAAAACTCCCGGCGGCCTGCATGCTGTTTCCAAATCCGCGCTGGTCCTTACGGAGGATGCGGATTGCCAGGGCATCCGAAGCGATGTCCTGGGTGGCAGACAGTACAAAGGCGGCAATCATGAGAATGATAATGGTGGAAAAATCGGTTTCCAGACTGAAAAACCCGGTCGACAGGATGATCAGGGCATAGAACAGCTCAGAAAAAAAGATCCATTTTTTATAATCTCCCAGAGTACGGCTCGATTTATCAACCAGTGGAGCCCACAGGAACTTGATGATCCACGGGATTTTCACCAGCTGCAGCAGTCCGATGCTGGCCAGCGAATAGGACTCCTGCCGCATGATCACAGGCACCACAGTTGAGAAAAAGCTCATCGGGATGGACTGTGCAACATACAAACTGAAAAGGGTCCCGAACTTTTTTATCGGATGGATTTCCATAGGTTAAAAAGTTGTGGACAGGGTCATTCCAACCAATCTTGGCTGCCCGGGCTGCGCATAAGTATTCCCCAGTGCCTGGAACAGGAAAACGTTGTAGGAGGAATTCAGCAGATTGGACCCCCAAACCGCCAGGCTAAAACTCCTGTAGAAGAACTCCATTCTGGCGCTGAGCAATTGATAAGCTTTCTGTTCCAGGGAGTTGGCATCATTCCAATAAATCTTTCCAATACCCTGCATGCTGGCACTCAGGCGCACTTCATCCAATAATTTAAACCTGAACGGCAGGCGGTATGTGGCGCCGGTAAACCAGGTATAACGAGGTGCATAGGGAACCATATTGCCGGTGTAATCAATCCCTTTGGCAGGATTTGCCACATAGTCGGTAAATTGTGCAAAGGTGTAGCCCCATGCAAAGTTGGCCACAAAATTTTTAACCGGAATAACCGATCCCTCCACCTCAAAGCCCTTGCTGGCCGTTTTGCCCGCATTCACAAGCATGGATCCCTGTCCGGAAGGAACAGGCTGGTAAATCTGCTGGTTTTTCCAGTCGATATAATAAACCGACGCATTGGCCATCAATCGGTTGTTGCGCGTTTTTACCTTTAACCCGGCCTCATAATTCCAACTGAATTCCGATCCAAAGGTCTGGTCCTCCTCCCTTTCAAAGGTTGAGTTAAATCCACCTGATTTGTATCCTTTAGTAACACTGGCATAAGTCATCCAGGCGGAACCGATCCGGTAATTCAGACTGAATTTCGGTAGGATTTCATGGAACGGCACGGCGTGGTTGAATGTATCCAGGCGGGTATCCGTATCGTTCATCAATAGATTATACCGATAAACCAGGCGGTCATTTTCCAGATCAGCCCGAATTCCCATGGTCATATCCAATCCTCTGATCAATAGATCTTTCAGGGTAAACTGTCCGAAAACCGCTACACCAGTATTACCAAAAGCATAATCTTTCCTTTTAATCTGCGGAGCGGGTAGTTTGTATACAATTACCCCATCATCGCCGTAGGTTACATCCACCCGCCGGTCCGTTAACTGCCGGAAGCCGTGAACGCCTGCCACCCATTCAAATTTCTTGTTATCGTGCGACCGCAAGGCCACCTCCGTGGTGAAAAGGCTTTGATTCTGATCCTGGATCACTGAAACCAGCGAGCGCGGGGAAAAATCCTGGTCAATACTCTGGATATCACCTAAATATTGATAACCGGCAACACCCGTCAGGTGCATGTTCTTCATTTTGTGGTCGACCTTCAGGCTGGTACCGGCAATTTTACGGTTGTATGAGCTTTTATAGTCGTAGCCGATTTGAGGCTGGCCCAATGAATCTTTCAGGTCAAGCAGTCCATATGGATAACCCCCTTCCCTGCTGATATCGGTACTGGCGATCCATTGAATCCTGGTAGCTGGAGAAGGTGTGTACAGCAGCTTGATCCGGCCTGCACCGGAGCGAAGCCAATCAACCTGCTCATCCAGAAATTCGTTGGTATGAAAGCCCGACCGGGTGCGGTACAAGCCTGATAATTCCAAGGAAAGTTTGTCCTTGACCAGAGGTTGTATATGTGCAAACTTCATGGCACCGGTTCCATAGCCGCCAAAATCCGCGCTGAGGCTGGTTTCTCTGGAATTTCCGGGCTCGCGGGTAATCACATGAATGATTCCGCCCATGGTATTTCTTCCATAGAGGGTACCCTGCGGGCCGCGCAGAACCTCGATCCGTTTTACGCTGATCAGATCAAAGTTAAAGCCTGATTTGTCGAAAACCGGAACATCGTCGATGTATAGACCAACCGATGGTTCATTGATCCGGGAGCCTACCCCGCGAATATAGATAGGTGCCGTAAGTTTCGATCCATAATCTGCCATGTATAGTCCGGGAATCCTTGCCGACAGGGTAGTTAAATTAATCAGTCGTTCCCGCTCTGCGACTACTGAAGAGATGGAAGTTGCGGAAATCGGGAGGCGCAACAGGGAGGACTCCCTTTTTGAACCCGATACGGTGATGCTGTCCAGCTCAAACTTGTTAAAAAGACCGGTTGAATCCAGCTTCCAGGTTTGTCGATACCCCTGTGCAACAGCACTTTGTGAAACAATTAACAGTAATAGGCCAAAAAAAAGGATCGTGATTTTAATTCTCATAACAAGGCACATTGGTTTGAATGCTTCAAACCTAACGGAACAATCTGAAGAAAATCTGAATTTGTTTACAGCTGAGGCCGCACTATGAAAATCCGGTCAGGAATCAAAAAAAAGGGCAAATCAAAAAGCGCCCCACTATCTGGTGAGGCGCTTTCTGCAAATACTCAGAACCTGGTGATTAATCAGCTGTTTCAGCCGGTTTGCACCAGCGGCTCTCATACTGGGTTTTCATGCGTTCGCGCTCTTCAGGGCTCAGGTGCATCCATTTGTGGTGCATGCCATGACGGCTGGCAGAGTGATATTTGTGGTGGCTGTGACCGCCGCCAAATCCGCCGAACAGGATTTTCGACAGCACCAGGATACCCAGCGCCTGCCAGAAGGTAATGGTTCCCACACCCAGCACGGCTGGCAGGAGGGCATTCCAAAGCAGCATCACCACATATCCGAAAATAAATACTCCGGCTCCGATTCCAATTGGGATCAGCAGGGCCATCAATACCCAGAATCCCCATTTCCGTTCTCTTCCGCAACAATACATTGTTCTCATTTTTGATTGATTAAAATTCATTGTAAAAATCCCCAAGCCGCTTGCGCAGGTGTGCAATTGCGTAGCGCTTGCGTGATATGACGGTCTTAACACTCTCCCCGGCCTCATCGGCGATCTGCTGCAGGGTGATCCCATCCAGCTCATTCTTTACAAACACATCGCGCTGTTTAGCAGGCAGTTCATCCAGGGCTGCAAAAAGCAGTTCCATGAAATAGGCCCGCTCCATCTCGGATTCTGTATCGGATGATCCGGCCAGCAGCCCTTCCGGGAATACCGTTTCGCCCTCCTCGTCCTCCCACGCAAGATCTTCCAGCGCCAGGGTGCCCTGTTTGCGCTTCCGGTCGATGATGCGGTTGCGGCTCACGCGGAACAGCCATGCACTCAGTTGTTCCACCGGCTTGGTGTCGATGACGAAAGTGAGCTGATACCACACGTCCTGCAGAATATCTTCGGCGTCTTCATCGTTCCTCACCCGGCTGCGGATGAATCGCGATAAACGCTTTCCGTAATTCTGCACCGCGTTGAGAATGCTTTCCTGTCGCTGTGCCATGGGTATGAGTGCAATAGATTCGTCCATATAATGATGCAGACGAATGAAATTGAAAATTACTTTAAATGAAGGGAAATAAAATTCATGGACGATTTAAGTGATGCGGATTATTAATTTTAGGTTTTTAACCAAACATCATGAAAAGAAGCGAAATAAACCGGATCATGCTGGAAGCCAAGACCTTCCTATCAGAAAAGCAATTTCACCTTCCACCCTGGTCCAACTGGACTCTGGCCGACTGGCAGGCAAACAGGGAGAAGGCCGGTGAAATTATTGATCACCACCTGGGTTGGGACATCACCGATTTCGGGCTGGGAGATTTCAATACCAAGGGATTATTCCTGTTCACCATCCGGAACGGGAAGTTCAATCAGGG
Source organism: uncultured Bacteroidota bacterium (assembly GCA_942493265.1). Classification (GTDB taxonomy): domain Bacteria; phylum Bacteroidota; class Bacteroidia; order Bacteroidales; family UBA12481; genus UBA12481. Next base: position 1,324,471 of record OW818688.1, on the reverse strand, counting down.
GAAAAAGACCTATGCTGAAAAAATCATGATCGTGAATGAAAGCCAGGAAACCCCGCTGCACTGTCATTGGTCGAAGATGGAGGACATCATCAACCGGGGCGGAGGGAATCTGGTTATTGAGCTTTACAAAGCCGCCCCCGATGACGAAATCGATCTGACGACTCCGGTAACCCTGAAAACCGACGGCGTGGAACGTACGGTTGAAGCCGGCGGCCGGGTGGTTTTAACCCCTGGCGAGAGTATTTGTCTGGAACAGGGCATGTACCACCGCTTCTATGGTGAACCCGGAAAAGGCAGGGTGCTGGTTGGCGAGGTGAGCATGGTGAATGACGACAATACCGACAATTACTTTTACAAAGGAATTGGCAGGTTCCCGCAGATCGAGGAAGATGCGCAACCGGTACATTTGCTGGTTACCGATTACGAGAGGTTGCTTTAGGAAAGTACTTATTTCAAGTCCGGGAAATTTGGTCCGGGAAAAGGCTGGTAAACACAGATTATTCTCAAATGTTGACTAAGTGTGTCATTCCAATTGCAATAGCCTGATTATCCGGAATTTTAGCCAGAGCTGCAAATTCGGGCCATCTCTTAATCGCTTCGCGGATTTGTTCAATGACCTCTTTTGGTTTCCTGATATTCATCCCTTCAGCCACGGAGATCAGATCATCACAGGTAATGCCGGTTCGCTTATTATTTACAGAAAGCTGGTGCTGCGACAAATATTTGTGCAAAGGGTGGTAGGCGTAAGTCACATCATAAGCAGGAGAAAGACTCCACTGACCTGATGGGTCCATCAGAAATGAAATATTCTTGGTGTGATCATCATTATTAATGCCGATGACATTAAAAACCATCCTCCGATACAGCTGCTCAAAAGCCGGATACGGCAACCTCAGGCTGCGCAGGGTTTGAAAAGCCTGCTCATAGCTGTACGCCAAAGGATTATTGTAATCAAAGTGACTCAGACCACACAGTGTGATCATGTGCAATTTTGATTTATGATCGGGCCTGTCGAAGCGGCGGGTCATAAAGTGGGCCCTTCCATTTTCCTCCAGCAACCGGCATTTGGTCATTTCAATTCCGCAATCCATTGCCATTTTGTGATAGGCATATTCAATGCGGCCGTATCCCTTTGGATCGCCAAGTAGCTGGTCATTAACCCCGTCGAGTTTGATCAGCCAATGTTCAAAACCTTCGGGGGCATCCAGCTGACCGGATTTAACTTTTCCATGTTCATTTATGGCAATAACCGCTTTGGCTCTGGCTCCGCCTGCTGAGGTACCGACCCTTATAATATCGAGCATGGCCTGTTTTTCGTCATCAGAAAAACTGGTATCCAGATTCTCCTTTCGGATCATGGCTTTTTGGGCCAGATCCACTAATTCCGAAACCTCAAGGTTTTGGGAAGCTCCCGGCTCGATGCGGGTAGCCGGACGGAATTCCAGCGCGCCCATTCCACGTCTGCCCATGTAGCAAAGCATCTCAACAGGGTTCATGCTGTTTGGGGCACGGCCCTGGATAGCCAACCACACGTTAATCAATTGATGACCGAATTTATCCGGTAAGCTATCGGCCAGCAATCCAGGCAGCCCATAATAGGTTTCCTGCGGCAATCCGCGAAAGCTGAAGATACGTCCCTGACGGGCTTCGTATACCGGCATGGTGAGCGGAGCAATATCCCATTCGTTGCGCAGGAAACCCGGTTCAAACTCAAAGCCGGCTACCTCCGCAGAAGCATCCCAAAGTACTGCCCCAACATATTTGCCCCATAAATAAACCCTAGCACTGATTACCATCCCTAACCCTCCTAAATCTTATTTGAAGTTGAACCAGAGGCGCGTAAACGGCCTTTGGCTGTGAGCCTGGCAACCATTAAAGGGCTGATTGTTGCAGTAACCTTCCAGGTATCCAGCAGGTGAAATTGTTGCAACGCCCTGAGTACCTGAATAAGGGTAAGCAATTCAACCGTGGATTTGCCGGTCTCCATCTTACTGATTGCTGAGCGGGAAAGACCAGCTTTCTCAGCCAGCTGTTCCTGCGTTATGTTTTGTTGCAATCTAACCTGTTTAAGGATACCGCATAGTTCTTTCACTATTGCCGGATCGCTCATGCTATACCAATCAAGGGAACGTGCCTGTGATACCATAATGAACTAATGATTAACAATGATTATAATAAGCTCCATAATCGATCATTTAAGCCCTTTATGAAGTCTTTAGAATACAATATTAAGAAATTAATTTATGATATCACAAATTTTCTAATGATTATTATAGAAGACTTAATCAGCTAAAAAGTCCTACTATGATTACTTTAGGAATCATTATGGCGTACTCCGAAGCCCGGGAGTTGATTGCAATTAGTTCAAGAAAAAACCACTTACTCCATTTAGAGGTAAGTGGCTGATAATCTTCGTGGGACATACAGGATTCGAACCAGTGACCTCTTGCGTGTGAAGCAAGCGCTCTGAACCGACTGAGCTAATGTCCCGGAATTGTTTTGCGACCCGTGAAAATATAAAATTCCTTTGAAATATCAACTAATTGGCTGATATCCGGTATCTGGCGGAGACCTTTTTGGAGGGATCGCTTTCCGAAACAGCGGTGAGTGTGACCGAGGCCTCCCGGGCGCAGGATTTTCCGTGCGACACAAAAACCGGAACCGCTTGAGTTTCGCCAAAAACAACGGCAGCCAGCTCATTGGTAAGCTGGGCATTCCAGCCTTCTCCCTCGATCGTAACCGATAGCCGGTAAATATCCTGGTTGTGATTCATACCGGTAACACGGGGATGCAGGCTGGTATCAACCGGAGTTGCTTCTCCTGTGTTGGTCAGCATAAATGTGCAGCGCTGAAAGTCATCCTGTTTTTCCGGAGATTTCGAGGCCTCAAGCGCCAACCCTCGTGTTTGGGCGCCGGAGCCGTCGAGCGAGCGGATGGCGGTGGTGTACGTAAGGATTCCATCGGCATTGGTTTGTTTGCTGATCACATAAAAATGCAGGCGGTTTGGGGTATCCACCCATTCGGCCTGACTTCCTGAGTGGGTGCCGGCATGGAACAGGGCATCGTTCAGCTGACGGTAATCAGCCGGGGTGCGCATCACGGGGGTACCATCGCCCGGACGCAGATAATCCACCATCGCGATATCTTCGGGATGGGCATCGATCACCCAGGTGAAACAATTAAAACTGTTGGGCCCGCCATTATTCCCTTCCCGATCTTTGTTTTTGGCGATCAAAACGCCATTATCAGGTGTAAATGAGTCATATCCAATTTGCTGAACCACTTCAACCGAGTAGAAGTTCCAGGTGGATTTGCCCGGCGAAAGCGGATCCAGCGCCGGATCAGAATCAGGGGTGCGATCCTGCGGAGAATCCCCGTCGAGACGCACCACTACCCCGGCCATCGTGCCGGGAAGCGGATCGGATGCCCGGGCTGTGATGGTGACCACCGCCAAGCCTGATTTGGCCAGTCCGTTTCGGTTCAGCGTAACAACCTGATCTTCTGCAACAAACTTGAAATTCATTTTCTGGCGAAGCATGAGTCCGGCCGGCATGGAGGCTCCTGCCACGGCAGGCACTTTCCAGCGGCTGTGCGGTCCCTCGGGCCCGTTAAAGCTTCCGCGGTCCATCATGTCCCAGGTTCCCGATCCTACCCGCCGGTAGGGCTGCACATAAGGATTGTTATTGTTGTCGCCGGTGCGGAACAGGTAATGGCCGATCTCATGGGTGATGGTTCCGGAGTTTTCGCCCTGGCGCATCGACGACAATCCCCACTGCTGGGCGCCCGCTTTCCAGGAGGTCCAGTCGACATACCGCGTTTTGATCCACCGGGGTTTCGACGGATCGGGGTTGCCCCACTCCGCCGGGATATCATCTTTCGACCTGAATTTCATCTCCCCGAATTCCTGCCAGATGCCCGTTTCATCGTATCCGGCATATATTCTGAGCACAGCATCGTAATTCCGGAGAATTTCGCCGGCGGCTTTCTGCCAGACGGAGTCACAATCGCGTTCCATGCGACCGCGGGCAGTAACCCCGGTGGGAGTGGCATTGGCCTGTCCCCATTCATTGCACCCGTATTCCCACAGGTTTTTGGGCATGCGGTAGGGTCCGAACGCCTCGATTTTTGCCACACCTACCTGTCCCCTGGATTGCTCCATCCAATAGCCGTTGATGGTTTGTCCGTGATTCACCGCGCCGGGCGTGTTATAGAAATCGGCATAGAACTGCGCAACCTGGTCCCTGGCGATGGGATCGACCTGCGGATTGCCGAATGGATCGGAATATTTTGGCAGTGTAACCACGAAAGGCTGATCCGGAAAGTCGATGGCCACCAGGGCAATGCGTATCTGCCTTCCAGGCTTGAGTGTAGGATCGGCCCAGTTCTTTCCCGGAATCGGGTGATAATCCATCCAGGTCATTTTATCCTGATCTTTAACTATCTGAGGATCAATGAGCGGGACTATCAATCCACTTTTTTTCCACATTTCACTCTGCCAGGCCTGGAGGTGAGTAAAGGAGGATAACGTGAGCAGGAGCAGAATCAGGGCTCCGGCCAGATGGCGGCTGAGTTTTTGAACGCCCGCTCTATCTTTATTCAAATGGATCATTTACCTGCATTTTTTATTGATGTTAAAGGTAATTTTTTTGTTAATGAGTTACCTTTAAGTCCTCTGATCTAACTAAAACGGGCATCTCATGATAAAATTATCGTTCTATCTGCTTATGGCACTGGCACTTATCCCAACTTCACCGGAAACCAAAACCGGCAAAGTCATGACAGCCAAAAAGGATCCGGTAAGCGGGCAAATTGTTATTGCCGATAATGGGAAAGCTGTTCTTCAATACAATTACAGCACCGTGTTTGAAAAGGACGCGCTGGATACGCTTCCGGCCAATAAATACATTGTAACGGCAAACGATACTTTTATGGCGAATCCGAGTATTTATGCGGTTCCCAGAAGCAATTACATCCATCCCATTTATGGTCCCGACGGGGAAATGCTCACCCGCGACTGGTCGAAGGACCATCCCCATCACCGGGGTATTTACTGGGCCTGGCCGGAGGTGCAGTACCGCGGCAAATTGGGCGACCTTCATGCCTTGCAGATCGTATTTGCACGGCCCACCGGCAGGCTGAAGATGGAAAGCGGCAAGGAATACGCACAGGTGGAGGCTGAAAATCTTTGGATGTGGGGCGACAGTGTACCGATTGTGCGTGAGGATGCGGTGATCCGGGTGTACCGGGATACCAAACAGGGGCGGATCATCGATCTGGCCTTCCGGTTTGTTGCGCTGGAAGATGGCATTACGCTGGCACGACGTGAAACATCTTTATATGGAGGATTGAACGTTCGTATGCAAACACCTAAAGAACAGCTAATTGCAACTTATACCGATTCTTCGGATATAGTACCCCGGCGTACATGGTCGGACCTGAGCGGAACCTTTGCCGGTGCAAAGGCTACCTCCGGGATGATGATTATGCAACACAATCAAAATCCGGACTATCCGGGCGACTGGATTCAATATCCGGAACTTTCGTGGTGCCAGCCAACTTTTCCCGCTGCCGGCACCCGCTACAAGCTGGTCAAAGGCCAGCCGCTGGTTTTGCATTACCGCGTTCTGGTCCATGCCGGACCCGCACCGGGCAAGGAGCAGGCAACCATCCTGTGGGACACCTTCCATGCCGCATCAACTGTGCTGCCGTCATTTACCTTTACTGAACCTGAACCCTCCAAATAAAATTGTAAATCCTTCTGATTATGGATCCTAAAAATTTTGATCAAACCTATTCACGCCGGCGGTTTATAAGAACCACCGGTACCGCTGCCATGGCAGCGCCATTAATCATGAAATCCTCATTCCTGAACGGGCAGAGCCATCCGGCGAGCGATAAGATCAATCTCGGGGTGATCGGTTGCGGCGGTTTGGGACGGGCCAACCTCGAGGCGTGCGCATCGCAGCCGAATGTGGTTGTAACAGCTGCATGCGACGTGTGGAAAGAGCGTCTGGATCCCGTGGTGGAAAAATATAAGAGCACCTGCACGGGTTACACCGACTTCAGGGAAATGCTTCAGCGCAAAGATCTTGATGCCGTGATCATTGCCACTCCAGCACACTGGCATGCCATTATGGCCATCGCCGCATGTGAGGCAGGCAAGGATATCTACCTCCAGAAACCGATGACGATGCATCTCGCTGAAAGTCTGGCGGTACGCAATGCAGTTAAGAAACACAATATCATCTGTCAGGTGGGTACCCAGATTCACGCCAGCGAGAACTACCGGCGGGTTGTGGAGCTGATCCGATCCGGAAATCTGGGAGCTATCGGCACGGTGCGAACCTTTTTCGTGATGAATGAGGGTCCCAAAGGGATCGGTACGGGAAATAATACCATGAATGCGCCAAAGGGGATGGACTGGGATCAGTGGGTAGGACCGGCGCGCATGCAGCCATTCAACCCGAATCTGGTTAAGGACGCTTTCTATCACTGTTTCTGGATGGATTTCAGCGGGGGCTGGACACCCGGCATGGCCCCGCACATCATCGACCTGCCCATTTGGGCGCTTGAGCTGGGATATCCGACGGAGGTAAGTGCAACGGGCGGACGATTCATCATTAAGGATGACGGCGATGCGTATGACAATCATGAGGTTATCATGCGCTACCCCAATCTCACCATGACCTGGATGCAATCCTCGACCAACAGTTACGGGTTCGATTTTTTACGCGGTCAGGAGAGCCGGCGCCGGCTGGGAATTTATATGCACGGGGTGAACGGTACGCTGCAAACCGATTACGACAACCATATTGTATTGCCCGAGGGCGACAGGATGAAGGGAATGGTAACGCCGCCGGTATCGCTGGCACCCTCGCCCGGACATGAACTGGAGTGGCTCGAGTGCATAAAATCGCGCAAGCAGCCATCCTGTAATCCGGGTTACCATGTTAAGGTAGATGTTCCACTGGCGCTGAGCACCTTATCGCTGAAACTTGGCCGTTCCATCCGGTTCGATCCGTTGAAGGAAACGATCGTAGGAGATAAGGAAGCCGCTGAAATGGCCATACCGGAATATCGCGCCCCCTGGAAATTTCCGAAGGAATATTTGTAAACCGAAGTGTGGAAAACGCCTAAGTATGAGTCAGGACAAATAATCAGGTAATCGGGTTGTTGTTAATTTTCCAAGTCAATTGTTGTGAAAAACTTCTGGCCAATCGAATAACGAATATCCCTGTTGTGTTGCAACCTGCCGATAATGATAGCCGGGTGAGTATTGATTTTCCGGGCATACTCATAAAATGCCTCTTCGCTAACGGGCATGTTACCTTTCAATTCGGCCTCCTGTTCGTGTGAGAAAGTCCACTTCACCGCAAATTCGTCTGCTTCGCGCTCTTTTTTGAGGTCTTTGTCGTGGTATTCAATCTGCTCCAGGAAGATTTCCTTTTTGCCGTGCAGGAGGATATGACCTGCTTCATGGAAAAAAGAAAACCAGAATTTATCGTTTCGCTTGCCGCGGCCGGTGAGCTGAATTAGCGGGGTGCCGTTGATCCAACGGGTTGCTCCGCTGATCGGGGCTTTAGGCAGAAAGGGTGTGTGTACTACTTTAACTCCTGCGCTCAGGCAGAGAACCGAGAGTTGATGGAAGAAATCATCGGGTTGTTCTGCCATAACTGATTTTATTTGAGGCATTACATCCCTGAACTCCTTTTCGAAATAGGGTTTTGACTGTATCTGCTGAGCGGAAAGTTCACCCTGACGCAACCAGGCAGAAATGGCATACGGTTCCCTGGTATGAGCCAATGAAATGCGAAACGCCACTTTCAGCTGCTGATTACAAAAGTAATCCTCCCATGCTTTGGGCGAAGCCACACCAAAGAAAGCCAACAGCCGGGCTGCCATCTCCTGTTTTGAGGAAACGGCCTCCATCCAACCGAGCTTCACCATTTGAGCCAAAGGAAATTTATGTGCCCACTCAACAGCATCTTCGATTATGTGCCGGCGTTTGACCCGGGCAAGGTATTCGTCGAACGCACGCTGACTGTTCAGCCAGAAGGATGCCGGTATTTTGGTGACATTCTCGAACTGTACTGCCATGTCGGCCGTGATGGAACTATCGCCCTTCAGTATGGCTGTAATGGTTTTTTCGGGTTTGCCGGTTCGCAAGGCAAATTCTTTCGGTCCCATGCCGATCTCTTCCAGCTTCTCGGCCAGGGCTTCACCCGGATGAAAGGCTATTTGCGGGAAATATTGATTTTGTTTTACCATGACGCTTTCCTAATGATAGTCAATTATTTCTATTACTTCAACTCCCTTAACCTCGAACCAGATGTACCTGCCATGTGCGTCGGTGGGTATGGGATCCTCGTGAGGCTCGAAAACCAAACGGTAGGGTTGGTCAAGGTCACAAGCCCATTGCCCCTTTCGGTCACCCAAAAGTTCGTGGAAGTGACCTGGCAGGTTTCTGACTGCTTCAAGTGAATCAGCATTCCTTAAATTTCCTAAACGTTTGTTGTACAGCTTTGCTCTGATTTCCCCAAATTCATTTTGGCATTTTCGGTAATCGTTTGCCAGCTTTTCGAGTTTCTTGGTGTTGAATGTAATTTCCACGCAAAGATAGTTTTATTTTAATTCACACCTACTGTTAATTAAAGAATATTTTTCGACAAATGGGGGAGGAATAGGGGTTAGGGATTACACAGTTATTAAAAGGAATTCCGTATATTGAAGCTTATGTTCAGTAATTCTTTTCTCAAATATAAGGTTTTGGGACCACAAAGCTCCAGGTTTGCACGAACCACCTGGTTGGTTCAATTGTCATGAAAAAGATACTTTTCAGCAAATGAAATCGTTGTAGATAAAATATATGACCTCCAAAACCAACCCGAATGAAACAAGATATTATTGAAAGCATAAACGATCCGGAGAAACTGGAGAATCTTTACCGCCAGGCTCCGCGGGATTTTGAAAAGTGCTTTTCCGAAATCGCCGGCGACTATGATACTGCCCTGGTCGGATACTGGAAAATCCGTCTGGCCCCACAGGAGGAAGCAGTCAGGACCGGTATCCACCTCCGCGAGCTGATTGAGATGCTGGCGATTGCGGCATTCACTGCCATTCTGGTGATCATTCCGGGCCTGTTCAGGGGAATCGACCAGGAGTTCTTTTATATGCGCGAAGTACCATTGATTTTATTCAACGGTTTGATTATTTATGCTTTCCGGCTCCTTAAAATATCCGGATTTGACAAAGTGATCGGGTACGGTATCGTGTTGATTGTTACGGCGGTGTATATAAACCTGTTACCAATGAGTCCGGGGGATTCGGTACTCGCAGCCCTCCTGCATGTACCCCTTATGATGTGGTGTTTTTTCGGTTTGACGTATGTGAAGTTCGACTACCGCAATGTGGCAGGCCGGATGGAATTTATCCGGTTCAATGGGGAATTGATCATCATGACCGGACTGATTCTGCTGGCAGGTGGGGCACTAACCGTGATCACGCTGGGCCTGTTCAGCGTAATCGGAATGAGAATAGAAGATTTTTATGCCGGATTTATAGCTATTCCTGGTGCCGTAGCCGCACCGGTTGTTGCCTGGTACCTGATCCGCAACTATCCCGGCATCACCAGTAAAATTGCCCCGGTCATTGCACGGGTTTTCACCCCGGTGGTTCTGATCACCCTGACCATTTACCTGGTATCGCTCCTCTTTTCAAAAAGCAATATCGTGGAAAACAGGGAGTTGCTGATCATTTTCAATGTGATGCTCCTGGGAGTGCTGGCCCTGATCATCTTCTCCATTTCAGAGAGCAACCGGGTAATATCCGGCAGGAACAGTCTGCTGCCGCTGTTACTCCTGTCGGTGATGGCCATCATCATCAACTCTATTGCACTGGTGGCAATCATTACACGGTTATCTGAAGGGCTGACCCCTAACCGCACCCTTGTTCTGATCACCAACCTGCTGGTATTCGGGAATCTGATCCTGATAGCGTTTAAGCTGTACCGGGCCGGTTTTAAAGGCGCACCCATCGAATCCATTGAAAAATCGGTTGCCGGGTACCTCACGGTATATGCGGTGTGGACAGTAACAGCCATCTTTATTTTTCCGGTTGTATTCGGATTCCGGTAGATTCCCGTTCAGGTAAGTTAGTACCTGATCCGATCAATTTGATACACATGGATATCCCTTTAAGCAGATATCTTTAGCAGGATATGTATACTGCCAAAACTAAATAAAAAGCCAAAGAGATATGAAATCAAGTCTGACACGGAAAGAGTTTACAAAAACCATTTCCATCGGGTCGTTGGGTACCCTGGTACTGGGAGCCACAGCCTGTTTGCCCGGGGAGAAGAAAACGGAAGCAATTGTTTGGCCATCAGATAAGTTAAACATTGCATTTGTCGGGATCACCGGCCGGGGAGGCAGCAATTTAAATGCATTGAAAGATCAGAACATCGTTGCCTTATGCGATGTAAACTGGGGCGAAAAAGCGGAAAAAGCTTTCGCGCTTTATCCAAAAGCAAAACGGTATAAGGATTTCAGGGAAATGCTTGAAAAGCAAAAAGATATCGATGCCGTGGTGATCTCCACGCCCGACCATAACCATGCGGTAATTGCCATGATGGCCATCAAAATGGGCAAGCATGTGTATTGTGAAAAACCGCTGGCGCACTCGGTTTTCGAAGCCCGTGAAATGACCAGGGCAGCGAAGGCGCAGGGTGTTCAAACGCAGATGGGGAACCAGGGACACTCCAGTGCGAGCATCCGTGAATTTTACGAGCATATAAAAGCAGGAACCATTGGCAAGGTTACGGAAGTACATGCCTGGTGCGACCGGCCGGCCGGCGGAGGCAGCGTATCCTTCCCCCATGGTATTGAACGGCCAACAGGGGATTACAAAATCCCGAAAGAACTGGATTGGGATTTATGGCTCGGACCGGCACTCGACAGGCCCTACCATCCGGCCTATCTTCCGATGAAATGGCGCGGATTCATTGATTTTGGCTGCGGTGCACTGGGCGATTTCGGATGCCACACGCTGGACCCTGCCTTCTGGGCACTGGATCTGGGCAGTCCGGAGAGTGTGATCGCCAGCACATCGAACCTGCTTCCGGAGGTTAAGTACGATACCTACCCCACTGCATCCATCATAACGTATAAATTTCCGGAGAGGGAAAACCAGCCGGCGGTAAAACTCAACTGGTACGACGGGGGCATTCTGCCGCTTCACGACGACCGGCTGAGGGGTTTGGAATATGAGGACTGCGGTGCTTTGCTGATCGGAGAAAAGGGCATCATCGTTCATGGATCACACGGGGCCGGCGGATTTAAGATCCTGCCGTTCGACAAGAGTCAGGCAATCGAAACGCCGCCTCAACTGATTGAGCGCACCAAGGGGCATCATGCGGACTGGCTGGAAGCCATCAAAACGGGTAAACAAGCCAGTTCGAATTTCAATTATGGCGGTCCGCTCACCGAGGTAGTGCTGTTGGGCACGGCTGCCTCCCTGTTCCGCAACCAGGAATTGATATGGGATAATGAAAACATGAAGGTATCTAATCTGGAGGCGGCCAATGCTGTGATCAAGCCCGAGTTCAGATCGGGATGGACGCTGTAAAAGCAACCGTCGGACGGATCCCAAAGGAACCCGCAGAATTTCATATATTGTACTATATTTCTAACAAATTCACTATATTTGTGCAGAATATAGTATAATTATGAATTCGAAGAAGCAAATACTATTTCCGAAGCATCAGAGGATTCTGGAAATATTCGGTGAAAACATCAAGCTGGCGAGAAAACGCCGAAAACTGACCACCATTCAGGTAGCCGATCGGGCCGACATATCCCGGAATACCCTTTACCTGATTGAAAAGGGAAATCCGGGGGTATCGGTGGGTGCTGTGTTTAATGTGATGCGCGTACTTGGTTTACAGGATGATTTCCTGAAACTGGCTGCCGATGATGAACTCGGGAGAAAGCTTCGCGATATTGAATTACTTGGTAAGAAATAGCCATGGCATCAGATAAAACGGACCTGTTTGTTTATGCCCATTGGGTTGGAATGCCGGATCCGGTTATGATCGGGATATTGTCGGTCCACCAAGGAAAAGGACGTAAATCGTTCAGCTTTGAATACGATGAACACTGGCTGGAAGGTAAGAATCTGTACCTTCTGGATCCCGATATCGGATTTTATTCCGGCCCCCAGTTTCCGGTAAAAAAAGTGAATTTCGGAGTATTCCTCGACTCCATGCCCGATACCTGGGGAAGAACACTCATGAAAAGAAAGGCAGCCCTGCAGGCTATGGATGATGGTGCAAAGGCACCGGTTCTGCATGATATTGACTTTTTAATTGGTGTTGCTGATATCTGCAGGATGGGCGCTTTACGTTACAAACTTGATCCTGAAGGCCCCTTTGTAAATGATGACCGTAACTCCCCTGTTCCACCCTGGACTTCAGCAACTGAATTGCAGTATATTGCGGGTCTTGTAGAATCTGATAAAGCAACCAGGAACCTGAATCAATGGCTTGCTGTGCTGATGGCACCGGGATCATCGCTGGGAGGAGCGAGGCCCAAAGCCAATATCCTCGATAAATACGGTCATCCCTGGATAGCCAAATTTCCATCGAAGAACGATGTGATTGATAAGGCAAAATGGGAATATCTCGCCTGGCAGCTTGCCTTATCAGCGGGTATCAATATGGCTGGATCCAAAATTGAAAAGGTTTCAGGCATATACCATACTTTCTTTACCAAAAGGTTTGACCGCTTGCATGGGGAAAGGATTCACTTTGCCTCGGCCATGACACTTACCGGCAATAATGAAGATACTATCCGGGAGAATCCTGCCGGCTATCTTGATATTGCGCTTTTTATCCAGAATCATAGCGGAAATCCCAAGGATGACCTCCTTGAACTATGGAAACGGATTGTTTTCAACATTTCCATATCCAACACAGACGATCATTTGCGCAATCATGGATTTATCATTAATCAGGGGAGCTGGAGGCTGAGTCCGGCTTTTGATCTCAATCCATCTATCGACAAAGAAGAACTGGCACTAACCATTGATGAAACCAGTGGAGTTCTTGATTTCGATATAGCATTGAATGTTGCTCCCTATTTCAGGCTGAACAAAAATGAGGCGGAGGTCATACTGTCGGCAATTAAAAAGACCGTTAGCAATTGGGAGAAAGTAGCCAGGAAAACCGGAATTATTCGCAACGAAATTGAATTGATGCGTTCGGCGTTCAGGTATTGAACAATCGACATAGCTTAAGCCCAAATTGGGCCGAATGACGACAATCTGCCCGCAGGATTATACACACATGTGCCAAATGGATTGACTTTCACCTGAGTGAAAGAAGGTATATTTCCGTGACTAATTCTTTTTAACATGCGGAAACCTTTATTCATTCTATTGCTGGCAGGAATGCTGGCGGTAACAGCAACACATGCCCAGACTCCCGGCACAAAGGGTGACGGGAAAGTATTCTATACGGAAACCTTTGGATGGGAGAATCCCGCTGATCCGAAAGGCTGGGCAGCGCCGGCAGGTTTTTATTTCCTCGATCCAAAGGACCAGGGAACGAATTTTGGATGGTGGAACGGTCCGTTCGATGGAACAGGCACCCACGACCCTATGCTTCAGTCAACTACAAAGGATAACGGCTGCGTCGCCCTTTTCATGGAAATGTTTCAGGTACCGGGCAACCCCGAGATCCGGGTGGACAACTCGGTGGTTTTTCCGGTTATAAACTGCAGTGAACACTCCTCAGTAGTAGTCAAATACGAAACGCATTTCATGGGCTCTTCACCGGTAGATATGTTTCTTGAAGTTACGGTGGATAATTGGGTCCATTCGGCAACTTACAGTGTAAATTTCGGCTGCGGTCATAAGGACCGTCCGCTGGATAAGCCAAAGGGAGTACCTGCCATCATGGAAGTCAATATCTCCGATGTGGCAGCCGGTATGTCAACCGTGCAAATGAGGTTGCACTGGATGAATTCGGCATTATACTACTGGGCAATCGACGATTTCACACTATCGGAAGCTTACGATAACGATCTGAAAATTAGTTATGTGCAGATGGAGTGGGACGATAATGATCCCAATACACTCATGTCATGGGTTCCCAATATCCCGAAATCACAATTAAACGGCAGTAACGGTTTCTTCAATTTCCAGACCACCTCTTTAAATTTCGGGGAATCAGATCAGGAACAGGTGTATCTGGATCTGGATATAACAAAAAACGGAAACAGCGTTTTTCACCGGATATCACCGGAGAATGATTTGAATGTGCTGGTAGTTGATACCATCCAAATTGAAGATAAATATTCCCCGGCGGAGTACGGGCATTATAAACTGGCTATGGACCTCAAAGCCAGGTTTCCGGATGAAAATCCGGCAGATAATAGGCGGGAGGTTTTCTTTAATGTTACCGACAGTATTTATTCGCGGGCTGATGATACCAACGATTTCAGCTGGTCGTTCACCAAGGAGCGTTACGATATCAATGCCATTGCAAATATCGGCTACTTCACCGGATCGATCTTCCCGATTTACAACGACTGTGAGGTGAGTTCAATCTCCGTTTTTATTACCGGAGGAAAGGCCGATGAACTGATCAGTTACCGGTACTCCCTATATTATGTTCCTGTTGGTGAGACTGATCCTTCCCCGTTTGAGGTATTATCAACGGAAACCATTTCGTTGGATTCAGCCGATTTTGATACCTGGGTTACGTTGCCATTCGACAAGGACGGAGAAACGGAATTCCTTAAAAAGGGCGATCTGGTTTATGCCGGAGTGACGTTCGACAATATGAATCCGGAATATATGGTCCGCCGGAACAAAGGTCTGGAAATCGGCACCGACAACTCCGTCAGGCTGGTGGAATCATCAGCCATGGGTTTCTATGATGGAAACTGGGAAACCGGATTGGGCGACTATATCGGCAAGCGAAACCTGATGATCCGGCTGAACCTGAACGATCACGGCAATATCAGCGATGGTATCGGGGTTATGCCGCAACAGGCTTTTCTGGGGCAGAACTACCCGAACCCTTTCAGCCAGAGCACACAAATCAACTTTGAACTCACCGCCGGATCGGATGTTACCTTCGACGTATCCGACATTACCGGGCGTAAAGTCAAAACCCTGAACAAAGGGTTGATGCCTGCCGGGAAACACACTATTAATCTGGAAACCGGAAACCTGGAATCCGGAATCTATTTCTATACCATGAAGGCCGGTGGATTTGTGCAAACCAGGCAATTGGTTGTTGCCAGATAGGCAAATCCTGAGCCTTTATAATTACTAAATGAGCAGAATTAAAACAGCAAGCTGGCTGGCTATTCTGGGTATTACCCTCATCTTCAGCCGCTATTCGCCTGCAATCGGCCAGAGCGGACTTCACGGTTACATTGCCAGTTATCCCACCCAGGCACCTTCCTCTTATGTTGAAGGATATGGTTTCTATTCGGCCATCTGGCCCCTGGTGAGCACACCTGTTGCAAATTTCCAGATCGGATTGCCCTCCACCTGGATTTTGCCGAATAATACAGATAACAGTACCGTTCCCCTCTGTCCGGTGGGAACGGTAGCGAGAGACAACTGGCCCGAGAGAGGCCCAACTTACAGCAGTGTTTTTCAAACTGTTGAAGGCGGGCCGGGTTACTGGGCCGGCAATAAGTTTCATTACGGTCCGCCTAAATTCAAAATGAATTCAACGCCAAACTGTTATAGTCAGGAAATTTCCACTCCGGGATGGCAATTCTTTTGGAGTGATACGCCCATGCCAGACAGCGTTTTAGGCATTGCCCAAATATCCAACCGGATTCTTATTCCTCCGGATGGGATGACATTCGAAGGTAATCCGAATGGAGATCTTCTGGGTATCAGCTATATGTCGCTCCCGCTTACCGCCGCCTACACCGGCCTGTATCCGGTAGGTGAAAAAAGCTGGACCCTGTTTTTAAACGCTCAGAACTTCAAGGGCCCGCTGGCCTATTATCTTCCGGAAACCTGGGCCAAAATCTCAAAGGATTATCCGTTTGATTATGGCCGGGGGCTTGATGCTCGCTCTTCAGAAAGGAACCTGGCCGGAGGTACAATGGAATTCGGCGCGGTGCCTTTCATGAGTGCGACTGATGCCAGCCAGAAACGCTACTACAAAATCCCCCGTCTGCAATTTCCGGTTGATAGCCTGAACCGGACCATCCTGTCAAAAGATGTGACATTTTATAGTAAGAATGCCAAATACAATGAAGTTCTCGAATGGCGGAATGGTGGTGAGGCCCCTCCGTGCGCGTTCAGAAAGGTAGGGTCGAACAGGCCTGTCGTGCGTACTTATCCGGTAACCTATGATCAGGGAGGGAAAACTGTACGGGGAATCAACGAAGTTGCTACTCCAACAGTATTCCAGGGCAATGAGTTTGGTCTGACCTGGACCGGCAATGTTTCTGTAGGAATGGGATATTTCCCGCAGTACTTTATAGATTCGGCCAATTTCAGAGTCGCGGTGCCAGAATCAGAAGTGCCGGTTTCCACCGGTCTGCGGGATAAACCATTCAATTCCCCATCAGAGAATCCTTCACCCTATTATGCAACATTAAAGGGTGCCTGGAGAACTCCTGGTCCGGTGGCGGGACCGTTCTTTGCCTATCTGCGTGATCATTCGATGGTTACTTATTTTTGGTATCGGTTCATTGATCAACCTGTTTTTCAACAGTTTAACTGGTCGCAAGGCAAAAGGGACAGTCTGCAGCTGCTGATTGAGGACATGCATAAACACTGGACGATCGAACAGGAATATATGAAGGATCCAACAAGTGGAAACCTGGTAGCCTTTGACAGTGAAGTATTTGTTACGCCACCTCCTGAATATGCCATTGGGTACGTTCCGATTGTGGTGGGTCAGGAAAAATCAGAGGGAAATTCTATCGGACAGGATGCTTACAACCGTTTTCCGGCAATTGAAGTATATCCCAATCCGGCTTCACATACATTAAACATATTGTTGCAAACTGTTCCCGGAGCCAATTCAAAATTGTATGTAATGGATTTGACGGGAAAAACATTGCGGACGGTTAACCTGAAAAAGACGATCGAGATACTGGATATCAGTTCCTTATCGAACGGACTATACATTCTGAATTTTACTGATGGAGTATATTCAAAGTTCATTAAGTTTATCAAGAATGAATGAGATAAATTGAAATACATCCGATATGATCAGAAATAATCGCCCCTTATCAAAGTTCTCCCGGCTGATCGGGATACATTTGCTGGTTTTAAGTACGATATTATTAATACCGGTATGCCTGTCGGCGCAAGATGACAACAAGCCCGATTTCTGGATCCGGAATGATGCCGGCACCATCACGCATACCTGGGCGGGCAATGATCCGGACCAGGAACTGGTGATGAATATGCAGGGACTCAGGGTGGTGATGCAGGTTCACTCTTCAGTAACCAAAGGACTGGGATATACTTCGCGCTTCTTCAATGTTAAGCCCGATAATTTCAACAGGATCATGATCGATTCCGGAACAGATGCGGATCCGGAGCTGCGCGTGGATAATGCGATCCTGAAAGCAGGCTCCCCTGAATCGGTCACTTTTGATGGTATGCTCGCCTTTGCTTATCCCAACAACAAGGGAATCGCCGTAAGTCGCACCATCTATCCCTCCAATACCAATGCACTCGTAATCGAGGAGTGGCAGGTCCGGAACAACACGGCGAAACCGGCAAAAATATCGGTGTCGGCCGTCCGTCAGGTGAAATACACGGATCCTGAAATTGTGGTGGTGAGGAACTGCACCGGGCTTGAACCGGTAACAGTGGAGCCGGGCAATACGCTTTCCTTCACCGTCACGATCCAGGCAAAACTAATTGCCACCCCCGACCTGATAACGAACGTTGCCCGGGAACACCAGGCACGCGCCGACCTGGCACAGCAGGCATGGAAGGGCCCCGGGCGCCTCGAAACCCCCGACCCCGCTCTGGATCTCGCCTTTGCGCTGCAGAAATTTCATATTCTGGAATGCCCGGCGGAAACGTGGAAAGGCATAATCACGCATAATGGAAGCCTGCGCTACTCGCCCGGCATCTGGGCGAACGATCCGGTGGAATATTCCAGTCCGGTTTTCCCGTTTTTTGGCGACACCCAGCTGAACGTTGCTTCCCTGAATATGTACCGGATCTGGATGGACTATTGCAAGGAAAAAGGAATCCGGCCCTTTCCGGGCTCATTCGAACATGCCGCACTGAAGCTCGTACAGCAGGAGCGCGGCGATGATGCCATGGTGCTGTACGGCCTGTCGAAGTTCCTTTTGTTTCTTGGCGATCGAAAGGCTGCCGAAGAAATGTGGCCGCTCATTGAGTTTAGCGCCCAATCGGTTCAGGGTCATTTAACTAAGGAGGGGATTATTGCTTCTGAAACCGACGAAATGGAAGGAAGATATCCCACGGGAGATGCCAATTTAAGCACCTCCTCGCTGGCTTACGGCGGTTACCGGCAGGCAGCGCGACTGGCACAGGATCTGGGGAAAAAATCGGTGGCGCTTGATTTCGACAAACGCGCAGATGCCTTGCGAAAAGCGATTGAGGTGAACTTCGGCGCTGAAATGGAAGGCTTTAAAACGTATCGGTACTATAAAGAAAACACCACTCTGCGGGGATGGATCCTGTTGCCGGTTGCCATGGGCATCAACGACAGGATGGAAGGAACAATTACCGCCCTGCTGTCGGATAAGCTCTGGCCCCGCCGGATGGAGGGCGCCGATATCCTGGCCGAATCAACCCGGCCAACCGAATGGGCACGTGAAACCTACTATGCGCTAAGGGTATTGTTCAAGGCCGGTCGCACGGATGAGGCGCTCGACATGACCCGGCGCGTGGTGAAGGCCCAGGTTTACGGGGAACAGGGCCCCTACCCCGATGAGGATGCCATCGACATGCTTTGTCCGGGCTCGCTCTACCCCCGTGTATTCACCGAGGGTATGTTCGGGATCGTTCCAACAGGTCTGAAATCCTTTACCTGCACTCCCTGGCTGCCCGCCGGATGGCCCCGGATGGCCTTGCGTGACCTGAGTGCCTTTGGCCAGTCGTGGGACCTGGTGGTGGAGCGTATTGGTGATAAACAAAAGGTTACGGTTAGCAGCGGGGGAAAAATCATTTTCACCGGCTCAGGTCCGGCCGGAAAAACCTATCCGGTGAAATTTTAAATGAACCCATAAACTATTTACAAATGAAAATTAAAACACCCGCAGTTCTGCTCCTCCTGATCTTCCTTTCGATCCCGGCGCTTCACGCGGAGGTTCGTCCGGCCACGATATTTGACAACAATATGGTGCTGCAGCGCGACAAGCCGGTGAAGGTATGGGGAACAGCAGATCCGCGGGAAAAGGTGAAAATTGAATTCGGCCGGCAGGTCAAATCCGCGGTTGCCAGTCAGCAGGGGGAATGGTCAGTCTATCTCGATCCTATGCCCGCGAATGCACAACCCGGCGAGATGAAAGTATCGGGTAAAAACAATAGTGTGCTGTTTACCAATGTGGTGGTTGGCGATATATGGGTGCTCGGAGGGCAGAGCAACATGGAGTTCGATCTTGCCCGCATTTTCCATGGCGATGTGGAAATCCTGTCGGCAAATTTGCCCAATGTCCGCCTGATGACGATCCCCTGTACGGCTAATCTGAAACCAAAGAAAGATTTCGAACGCATCAATGAATACGACGGCTGGTACGAACGATATGATAAAAAGGGGTACTGGTTTACAGGCTCACCTGAAACGGTGCCAACCTTTTCAGGACTGGGCTATATTTTCGGTAGGCGCCTGTTCATGGCCAGCCAGGTGCCCATCGGGTTGATCGATGTATCGGTGGGCGGCACCACTATTGAAGCCTGGCTCAAACCGGAAACGTTGGCCAAAATGCCTGAAAACGCTCCTTTGCTGAAACAGTGGAATGATAAGGCGGCTGCCTGGGATCCGGCCGGAACGGCACCCAATCCTATCTTCGACCGGAGTTTCCCCGGATCATCCTATACCGGGATGGTTGCCGTTATAGCTGGTCTCACCGTTAAAGGGATAATTTTCCACCACGGCTATAACAATGCCCTTGAGGATTCCCGTCCGAAACTGTACGAATTAAATTTCAAAACACTGATTGCCGACTGGAGAAACACCTTTAATGACAAGGATTTACCGTTTGGTATTATCGAGTTCAGCGCCGGCGGCGAGCCTCAGACCCCTGATAATTTCGAACTCAGGATGATCGATCCAGCACCCTCCATCCGCGAAGCACAGTTCAGGGCATTTACCGACCTGCCCAACACGGGATATGTTTGCTCCTACGACCAGCAGGTGAACTGGTACCATCCTCAGAAAAAGGTGGAGGCCGGTGAAAGAATGGCCCGGTGGGCCCTGACAACCCAATATGGATTTAACCTGGAATGGGAACCGTCCGTGTGTACCGGCATTGAACGGCTGATTGACAGGATTATAGTCACCTTCAGCAAGGAGGTAAAATCCTCGGATGACCGTCCGCTTGACGGATTTTCCATTGCCGGGAGCGATCGCCATTTCTACCCTGCAACAGCTGTATTTGTGAAAATAAAGGATGAAAATGGCAAGCCGGTTGATGATAGAAAGAGGATCGAGGTGATGAACAGCCTGGTCACGGGTCCGGTTGAAGTGCGGTATGCCTGGGCGCGCAATCCACTGGGCAATCTGGTTAATTCAGAGTGCCCGCTCATTCCCGTCCCCCTGTTCCGGTCGGATAACTGGGACTATCCCGAGGCACCCTGGTTGCCTGATGAGTATGCCGCACACAGGGCCAACCTGAAAAACCTGCGGAAAGAAGCATCGGAAATGGCACGGCTACGGATCATCCGGGAGGCCGAAATGATCATAAAAGAAAAAAATTAACAAGATGAATTTGAAATACTTAATTGCATTGAGCATACTGATGTCCGGATGCACGGCCGGATCCGACCAAAAAAGCGGATCTGAAAATAAAACCGGAAATGCTCAGATTCTTCAGGATGAATTCGTCAATCCCCCCTTGTCCACCAGGCCGGGCGCCTTCTGGTGCTGGCTGAACGGGAATATGTCCAAAACCTCGATTACCAGGGACCTGGAAGCCATGAAATCCAAGGGGATGAACCGGGCGGAAATCTGGGATGTGGCCGCTGTTAAAAATCCCTCATTCATTCCTGCCGGGGGTGCATTTCTGGGCGACGAATCGGTACGCCTGATCAAACATGCGATATCCGAAGGGAAACGGTTGAAAATGAGCATCGGCATTGTTGCCTCTAGCGGTTGGAATGCCGGCGGATCCTGGGTTACCCCCGACTGGGCATCAAAGAATCTGTTTATCTCGAAAGTGGAGGTAGCAGGTCCGCGCACCCTTTCCATGGATCTTCCCTTTCCAAAATTCCCGGCAGGTTGTCCGATGAAGGACAAGAATACCCCTGTTTTTTACCGGGATGTTGCAGTGCTGGCTGTTCCGTTCAGTGCCGACAGTACTATTGCCAGCCTGTCCAACGTCATCAGGCTGACCCCGTTCTTCAAGGAGGGAAAACTGAAATGGGAAGTTCCTGAAGGAAAATGGGTTATCCTGCGATTCGTTTGTTCAAACAATGGCCAGGAGCTGATTGTTCCCTCGCCCAATTCAAATGGCTTGTTTATCGATTTTTTCGACCCGCAGGCTACTATCCGGCATTTACAGCACTTCATGGACCGGCTTGGCGTAACTCCCGAAAATTCTGCGGAAGCCGGTTTATCCTATTTTGAGTTCGACAGCATGGAACTCTCCGAGGGCATTCCGTGGACCGATTCATTCCCTTCCATTTTCATGGAGCGCAGGGGGTATGAAATTGAGAAATACCTGCCCGTACTGGCCGGGTGGAAAATGAATGATATCGGGGAGCGGTTCCGCTATGATTTCAACCAGACCGTGAGCGACCAGCTGATTTACAGTCATTACCAAACGGGTACTGAATTTCTTAAGAAGTATAATGCGGAGTTGGTTTCTGAATCCGGCGGTCCCGGGCCTCCGGTGTGGAGTACCTGTCCGGTTGATGCATTAAAGGCATTGGGAACGGTATCCGTTCCCAGAGGGGAATTCTGGATCAAACATCGCAACATGTTCTTAATCAAGGAGGTATCCAGCGCGGTTCACATTTACAGCAAAAAAATTGTGGATGCCGAGTCGTTTACCACCTGGAGAAGATGGAAAGATTCTCCGTTTGATATGAAAAAACTGGTGGACCGGGCATTTTGTGAGGGGCTCAACAATATTACGTTCCATACATTCGCGAGTACAAATCCTGAAGACGGATTCCCAGGGAGGACCTACCATGCCGGGTACGACATGAATCCCGGTACCACCTGGTGGAACAAATCCGGGCCCTTCATGGACTATCTGGCGAGGTGCAGTTATATGCTGCAGCAAGGACTATTCGCGGCAGATGTATGCTACTATTATGGCGATCAGGCTCCTAATTTCTTTCCCTTATTCCATGATGTACCTGAAAAACCACGCATCAAGGGATTAGGCAATGGCTTTGATTATGATGTGATCAACTCCGATGTGATCCTGAACAGGATGTCGGTAAAAGACGGCCGGCTGATTTTGCCCGATGGGATGAGCTATGCCATCCTGCTGCTGCCCGATCAGCTTCACATGCCGCTGGAAGTATTGCAAAAAATCGGCGAGCTGGTGAAAGCCGGTGCCACCGTGGTGGGTCAGAGGCCTGTAACGGTGCCGGGTTTGGATAACTGGGAGCAGGAAAATGTGGTCCTTAACCAACTCGCAGGTGAGATGTGGGGTGCAGCTGACAGTAAAACCATTTTTGAAAACAAATACGGTAATGGTCAGGTAGTCTGGGGATTAACAGCCGATGAAGTATTGAAAAGTAAGGGTATCGAACCCGATTTTAGCTTTACCGGAAATCTGGGAATCGATTACATCCACCGCACCACTACCAGCGGCGAAATCTATTTTCTGAGAAACGAACGGGAGGAGCCGGTAAAAGGGATGTGCAGATTCCGGGTCACGGGAAAATACCCCGAACTATGGGATGCCTCAACAGGAATTGCAATGCGTGTGGCTGATTATGACAAAGAAAAAACAGGGATTGGTATGGAGATCGAGATCCCCGCTCACGGGTCCGTTTTTGTCGTTTTCAACCATGAAAACCGCAGGGAGCTTGCCTTGGTTGCCGATCAGGACCGAAAAGCTGCAGGAACTGAAATTTCCGGACCCTGGAAGCTGAATTTTCCACCGGATTGGGGCGCCCCGCCATCGGTTGTATTCGACCGCCTGATTTCCTGGACAGAATCAGACGATCCCGGAATCAAATATTTTTCAGGCACCGCCACCTATCTGAATTCATTTCAGGCAGATGAAAAAGCAGTAAAAAATGGTATGATCCTGGATCTGGGCGAAGTACGGGATGTTGCGGAGGTTTTCATCAATGGAAAATCCGCGGGAATATTGTGGAAGAAGCCGTATCGGGCGGATATCAGCCAGTTAATAAAGGCCGGAGTGAATGACCTGAAGGTAGAAATAGTGAACTTATGGGTTAACCGGATGACAGGCGACATGTTAGCGGATCCAAAAGACCGGTTCTGCAAAACCAACCAGTCGTATATGAAATCAGAGGTATGGCCGGG
This sequence comes from uncultured Bacteroidota bacterium, assembly GCA_942493265.1. GTDB lineage: Bacteria > Bacteroidota > Bacteroidia > Bacteroidales > UBA12481 > UBA12481. Next base: position 1,300,773 of record OW818688.1, on the reverse strand, counting down.
CGGCGATGAACCGTTCAGGATTCAGACGGCAGGATTGCTGGGGCCGGTGACCTTAACCAGGTAAAACTGCTTAGAAATTAATTATGAAACGGACAATTCTTTATATAGGGATCCTTGGATGCCTGTCAGGTTTGTTTAATGCTTCCATGGGTCAGGAAGCGGCAAATCGAAAATACACGCTCGCTGAAAGGAGCATACAGGACGCCAGATTGAACCTGCCGCTACAAATAAAAACGGAAGACCCTGAATTAACCAGGCAGGTGCATGATTTATATATCGATTGCCTGTTTGATAAGCTGTGGGAGCCGGCCCTTCCGGGGCTGCCATTCAAATGGTTTTCAATCAGCGGGGCCGACGATCAGTCTTACGGCAAGTGCCAGTTGCAGTGGGATCCCATGTTTGTTCTGAATGCCTGGGCTCCATTGGATGATAACGACGTGGTATATGATGTGTTTAAGAATTATTGGAATGTGATCGATAATAACCCGGAAGCGCCAAAAGGATCCTACCGGTATGGTATGGTGCCCTGTACCACAAATCCGGATCTGCCGCAACCTGGTTTCTCCCAAATCCCAATCCTTGCGTGGGGATGCCAGATGGTGTTTAATCAGACCAATGACCAGAAATTGCTGGATCTCTGCCTGCCTTATCTGGATAAGTTCCTGACCTGGTACTCTACCGAGCGGGATGTGGATAATGATGGATTGATCGAGTATGGTGCGTATAAAGAATCCTCGATCGCTGATTTGGTCCAGACCGCCCGGTTTGAAACCTTTGATTTTCATGCCACCCTTGATGAGCTCAAGCTAACAAAACATCCGACACGCGGTACAGGTGGCGAGTGGTATGGCAACGTTGAAGGTGTTGATCAAACCTGCTTTCTGGCCATGTCGGAGCGGGCTATGATCGAAATGTGCAAAAGAACCGGCCGTTCCAAAATGATGGAGAAATACGAGCGTCTCCTTGCCAAACGGACAGAGGCGATCCGTGCAAAAATGTGGGATCCGGAAACGAAATTTTTCTACAGTCTGAATCGGGATACCGACAAAAAAATCCGCATTCGCACCCTGCAGGGGTTTCTGACTCTGACAGCTGGCCTGGCCAGTGAGGAACAAGCCGGAGAATTGGTCAGGCAGTTAACTGATCCGTCGTTGTTCTGGAGTATATATCCCATCACAACTTCAGCAATGGACGAGCCAACCTTTAACCCGGATGGATTTTGGCGTGGAGACATGTGGCCTCCAACCAATTATTTGATTGCACTTGGTCTCCAGCGTTATGGCTATCATGATATTTCAAAAAAGCTGACAGACAAAATGCTTGAGCTGGTGAAGAAATATGACGGTCATTCATATGAACGATATAACGGTGTCGAAGGAACCGATTTGGGGGTAAAGGATTACTGCTGGGGTGTAGCCATCTGGAGTATGATAGTACATACCACTTACGGTGTTCAGGAAGACTACCGGACGATTGTGATGCCTCCCCATGCCAAAGGCCGGCGATTGAAACTGGGCAAGCTGGAGGTGAACTATCTCACAGATAATACAGTAGAGTTAAAATCAGCGTTTAAGCGCGAATTCAAAGTTGTTTTTCCTGAGAAAACTACGGAAATCAAGGTCCAATGCGACGGAAAAATTGTGAAATCCGCCAACATGACCGACGCGCCTTATGCAGCTATGTTTACCGCGATGCCCGGGAAAACCTATATCGTTTCGGGTGATCACAAGGCAACCCTGTCGTCAAAAGATCAGGGACTCAAATTATCGGGCAATCGTTTCTTTACCTTCAGCACCGTGGTTCGGGTGAACCAGATTGAGGTTACCCGTGATAAAAATGAGGGAGTGGATGAATCCGGTATTCACTCGCCTGAGGCCGCCCGTAAGTTTCGGGAAACCATTGACAAGTGCTGGCCGGGTGCACGGATTACCTGGACTTTCAGTTGGCTTGCATTAAAGGATCAGCGGCCCAACTACAGGGAAATAAGGGAGTTGGTCGTTACCTATCACAAAAAATATGGCGATGAGATCACCTTTCTCCCCGGTGGTTATTTCGCCAATATGTATAACTCCCGTGAGCAGGTCAACCGAGATCTGCATGAGGGGTTGCAGATGGTATCGGCGATGGTTGGCGGCGGATACCGTCCAAAAAGTGTTGTTGCAGGTTTTCTCTCTGCTGAAAACCAGCGGTTTCTGGCCGAAGAGGAAGGCATTCACGTATGCCAGGGCAACATCTGGAGCCAGTATGCAGTTGATAATGGCGATGGTGAGGGATCCGTTTCCTATCCATACTACCTGTCGCGCGAGCATTTTTGCAAACCGGCGCAGGGCAAGGAGGATATGATAGATTGTGTCAATCTCGACGGATGGACTGTTGATTTCCTCATGGCCAGATATGCTGCTCCGCGATTTATCAATGGAATCCGTTGCGGCAGCCGGCAGGGCGTTGGCCCGATAGAAACGATTCTCCGTCAGGGTATTGAATTGGGAACCAAAGAGATACTTGCGACAACCGCCGCACATTTCGACACCGGGTTCAAACTCAACAATTTTGCCTGGGTAACCTGCATATGGGAACTGGGTCTGGTTGATCTGGAACAGAGAGACCGGAAAACCCGGACCGGACTCGATGGCCTTGAGATCTGGCTTAACGAAATGCGGCGGCGCTGGCCGGAGGCAAAGTGCATCACCCATGGTGAGTTTGGAATGCTCTGGCGCGAGCAATTCAAAAACAATGACAGCATTGACTACCGCTTCGTGATGCGCGGTACCGGCGTCTGCGGATCGGAACCTGAATTGGAAATCAGATGGTTTATGAACAAAGATTTTCGGCTGGCCTTCCTGCGAAACTGGCAGGAAAATGGCCCGGAAAAGCTGATCGATTTTACCCGATATGACCTGCCTGCCAAAGAGCCGGTTGATCCGCAACCCGGTGAAACCACCCGGAACTGGAGCCTCATGAACCGACTGAATCAGAAGGGGACACGCCCGCAGGACCAGCCCATTACCATTGATCAATTAAATGAGGAGGAACGTGCGATTATCAGAAAAAGATATCCGGAGCTGGTACCTGACAATTCCGAAAAATCCCGGACCCCGGTCATGAAATGGGATTTTGAAACCATACAGAACCGCACTGCTGTTGAAAAATCTGCCAATATCTCAGATACCATTGAAGGGATTTTTGAATGGGTGGAAGGGGTAACCGGAAAAGGCCTGCGCCTGGATGGATTTACCACCCGGGTAATCCGCGACAGGAAGGATATCAGCAAACCGGGTGATGCCTTTACCATCGAGGCATGGGTAGCCCTGGGCGAGTATCCGCTGAACTGGTGCCCGGTGATTACCACGGAATCGAATGAAACAAAGGGATACCGTCTGCTGATCGGCCCGTACGGACAGGTTTCCTTCGAAACGGCCATCGGCGAACAGTGGATAGCCTGCACCAGTGCCAATGAGATCCTGCCACTCAGAAAGTGGATGCATATCGCGGGAGTATATACGGCACAGAAAGAAATGACGCTCTATGTAAACGGCGAACCGGTATCAACCCTTCCGATCACCGGCTCGTTGACATTCCCTGCAAAACCCAATTGTATCATAGGAATGGCAGCATTTCCCGGAAGGCCATCCAATACCATCCGCACCTGGGGAACCGTTGAAGCATACTACGGCCTGGACGGAATCATTGATGAAATCAGTGTATTTGATGCAGCATTGACCCCCGGTCAGGTGAAAGGCGATTATGTGAAGCATCAGTCTAAAGTTCCTGACATTCAACCCAGAAGGCTGCCCACCCTTGAAAAGAATCCGGGACGGTTCGGGGCCTTCTATACCAAATTGAAATACTACCCCGGCTGGGATAATCTCTGGCCGGTTGATCAGGATCCCGATGTTGTGGTATGCTTCGACAAAAATCCTGTTAAGTTAATCTTCTGGAGAGGAGCCCGTTACGGTCCCGCCTGGGTATCTGAAAATGAAAACTGGATGGCCGATCAGAGTCTGGAAACCTGGGGTAACGGAGAAAATGATATTGAGGGATGTTTCGAGCACATGCAGGACCGGCATTGTCGGTTTTCACATGTCAGGATCATTGAAAACAGTGACGCCCGCGCGGTGGTGCACTGGCGCTATGCCTTGGTGAGCGCATACGATCACACCTGGATGCCCGATCCAAAAACCGGATGGGAATGCTGGGTGGATGAATACTACTATATCTATCCGGATGGATCTGCCATCAGGAAAGTTTCGTGGAACAAGGGAACTACCGGAAACGCCATACAGTATCAGGAGTCGCTGCCTTTTACACAACCCGGACAGCGCCACGAAGAACTCCTTGAAAACAAATATGTTACAGTTGCTGATTATGACTTCCAAACGGCAGATGTTTATGTGGATCCCCCAAAACAACCTGTCGGGTGGACCGGAAAATATACCATTCAACAGTACAATTTCAAATCAGAGAACAAGCCATTTATCTGTTTTGAACCGGGTAACGATATGTGGGTGAGATGGATCGGCGGCGGATACAACCATTTTCCGGTAAACCAAGCCCGCAGCGACGGACGATGGGCAAAGACAACCGACCGCCCCACGCATTTCATGAGTTCGCCCTGCTCCGATCCGATTATTCACGAGGAAGGAAATCGTTTATACTGGATTGGCCTGTATGGGATGAATAATCTGAGCCTGAACGAACTGATCGCTTACGGCCGTTCATGGGCCTATGCGCCCGAACTCACGGTTACTACAACCGGATATATTTCAAAAGGTTACGATAATGCAGAAAGATGTTACCAGCTGGAAAAGAACAATTCCAAAGCCGGTACGCTTGAGTTTACCCTCAAGGGAAGCAAGGATTCACCTGTCATCAATCCGGCCATCCGGGTGAAAAACTGGAATTCTGCCGGTGCCAGAATCCTGGTAAACAGCAAACAAAACGGAAACTGCAAAATCGGTATCAACCATCAACTCGAAGGAGATGACCTGCTCATATACATTCCATTAAAAGAAATGGTTCCGGTTAAGATCACCATTGTACCCTGATCTGCCGGAAGCAGCAAATTTTATGCAGATCGTGAAAAAAAATACCCTTCTTCTCCTGGCTTTGATCTCCTTTGCCTGGCATGGCACTGCCCAGGAATCTGATCTTTCCAAAGGATTTGCTGATCCCGGGAATAGAGCCCGGCCAAAAGCCTACTGGAACTGGTTAAATGGTGATGTCAGGCCGGAGAGTTTAACCCGTGATCTGGAAGAAGCAAAAGCCAAGGGGCTTGGCGGGCTCCAGATATGGGATACGGAAGCCATGGTCAATCCCAACGGATTTGTTCCTGCCGGCCCGCCTTTTATGGGTAAAGAATCGATAGCAGCCATTCACCATGCTTTGAAAGAAGCAAAGCGGCTGGACCTTGATCTGGGATTAATAACTTCCAGCGGATGGAATGCCGGCGGCCCGTGGGTGCCTCCTGAATTGGCGAGTAAGAACCTGTTCTATTCCACTTTAGTGGTTGAGGGCGCAAGCCGGATAAATCATAAACTTCCATTTCCTGAAGTTCCGCCCGAATGTCCCAAAGGAGATAATGGATTGCCGGAATGGTATATCGATGTTGCCGTACTGGCCTGGCCCGACACGGAGGATAAAGTCATTTCAGATCTGTCGGAAGTGATCAATCTTACTGATCACTTTTCAGATGGGGAGCTTAGCTGGACACCCCCAGCCGGCAAGTGGCAGGTTATCAGGTATGTGTGCACCAATAATGGTCAGCAGCTCATCGCGGCCAGTCCGAATTCCAAAGGCCCTTTCATTGATTTTCTGGATCCCGAGGCTACCCGTTTTCATTTCAGGTATATCCTCGAAAAACTTGGAATTAAAAAAGGGGGTGATCCTGATATGCCTCTTAAAACGCTTGATGTTGACAGTATGGAGCTCCATGAGGGAATTCAGTGGACTACCAGGTTCGGTGAATGGTTCATGAAAGATCACGGATATGATCCGATCGGGTGGCTTCCTGTACTTTCGGGCTGGACGATTGAAAGTAAAGAGAAAAGTGAGCGTTTCAGATACGACTTTAACAAATCGGTAAGTGATCTCCTGATATTCAGTCATTATACAACAGGAAGTGAAATCTGTGCGGAATACGGGCTGAAACTGGCAGGCGAAGCGGGTGGCCCCGGTCCGCCAATATGGAATACCTGTCCGGTGGATGCCTTGAAAGCCCTGGGAAATGTGGATATCCCGCGTGGTGAATTCTGGATCAGAAACAGAAACAATATATTCCTGATCAAGGAGATCGCCTGTGCATCACATATTTATGGCAAACCACTGGTTGACGCTGAATCCTGGACAACCTGGTGGCGCTGGAAAGACGGTCCCTTCGTCCGGAAACAATATGTCGACCGGGCATTTTGTGAAGGTCTGAATCATATTACCTACCATGGTTATTCCAATTCTCCGGATGAGTTTGGCTTTCCCGGCCGCACCTATCATGCCGGCGTCGACATGAATCCCCGCGTGGTGTGGTGGTCGAAGGCCAAACCATTCATGGATTACCTGGCCCGCTGCTGCCATATGCTTCAACAGGGATTGTTTGTTGCTGATGTGGCCTATTACTATGGTGACCAGGCTCCGAACTTCTGGCCGTTATTTGCAAATGTTCCTGAAAAACCGCTGCTCGAAGGCCTGGGGAAAGGTTATGATTATGATGTTGTTAACAGTGATGTGATATTGAATCGCATGTCGTTTGATCATGGAAGGCTGGTATTACCCGATGGAATGTCATACCGGGTGCTTGTACTCCCCGATCAGGAGCATATGCAATTGGCAGTGCTGCAGAAGCTGGAGAAGCTGGTTTCCGCCGGTGCTACTGTGATTGGCCCTAAACCCATGGATGTGCCCGGCATGCGGGACCATGAATCCCAAAAAGCAGAATTGCAGGCTTTGGCAGATAAGATGTGGGGATCCTGCAATGGCACTACCGTGAAACAAAACAGGTATGGAAAGGGCTCTGTTGTGTGGGGATACACTGCCAGGGAATGGCTTGATATGGTGACTGTTGGCCCCGATTTTTATTGTCCGGATAAAGAACTTGACCCCGACCTTGACTACATACACCGACTGACGGGAAATTCAGAAATATACTTTATCAGAAATAAATCGCTGAAACAGGTTAGTGCGGATTGCCTGTTCCGGGTAAAAGGATTAAAACCCTCATTCTGGGATCCCACCGATGGCAGCAGGAAACCAGCCTTCAATTATAATGAGCAAGGTGATGGAACGATGGTTAAGCTCGACCTGGCTCCGGGGGGCTCTGTATTTGTTGTTTTTGGCACCGAAAGCGATATGGAATCCGTCGCATTTGAATGCTGGCAAAACGGTGATTATAAGTTGAAAAATGAAAAGGGACAGAACAAGAAAATTCACCTGAATGATCTGGCAGATCCCATTGTGGTAAGCGGCGAATGGAAAGTAACTTTTAATCCGGACTGGGGAGCTCCGGCTGAGATGAAATTTCCGGACCTGATATCCTGGTCGGAACATGAGAATCAGGGTATTAAATACTATTCCGGTGCCGGATTCTACACGAAAACAATCGAAGTCCCGGCAGATTGGCTGGTTTCAGGCAGAAGGGTTCACCTGGATCTGGGTGATGTGAGGGAGGTGGCAGAGGTTTTTGTCAATGGAAAATCGGCGGGAATAGTCTGGAAGCCACCTTTCCGTGCTGATATTTCGAATTTGGTGAAAGCTGGTGCTAACGATCTGAAGATTGAAGTGATGAATCTGTGGTGTAATCGTCTGGCCGGTGACAATGAATTGCCTGAAAGTGAAAGGTTTACAAAAACGAATATTAAAACGCACGGATACCGGACCGAGCCGAATTACTGGGTGGTTCAGCCGGCGGGGTTGTTGGGGCCGGTGAGGCTCGTGCAGTGTTTTTTAGTGACAAGTGACAAGTGACAAGTGACAGGTGACCCCGGCCTCCGCCGGGGCAGGCTCCAGGGAAGCGTGAGGCGGAGGAGGCGTGAAACGAATGATTATTTATTATGATGAAGTTAAGAGCAAGAATAGTATTGGTGGTGATGGCCCTTGCGGGGTGCAACACCATGATGGCTGAGGAGAAGCCGCTGAAAGTTTATGGTAATGATCCTCTTGAATGGTTAAGCGAACCCCACTCTGTTTTCAGCTCAGAGGTGAAGATGAGCGTGAAAATCCCTGAAATCCGGGGCCGGCTCGAGTTTCGTTTTGAATGCATCGGTGGTGGTGGATACAGCAGTGAGTGGCAGAGTTCAGGTGAATTTAAAAACACCGGGCTGAAACCTGAAACAACGTACCGGTATGTTGCCCGGGTCAGGAGGGCCGGTGCTGCAGAGGAAGTTATTCCTTCAACCGGGGTTTATGAGGTTACCACCCGGAGATCAACAAATACGGGCGATTCCAGATATATTCCTGAGATCGACAAGGCTTTTGCCAACGGTGAAATTGAGCTGATCCCCATCCGGGTAACCGGTGATAAGGATAACCGGATAAATCTCTGTGCAATCAACCGGTGGGAAGAAGGGAAACCTAACAGCTATAATACCCCCGAGCTGCGCGAAGAGTTTATAAATGACGCGAAACACTCATTCCGGACCTTTATTTCTGGTGATGAATACGCGATTGCACCATTCCCGGAATACCGTGAATTCTTCAATTTATACGCCATCTGGTGGCCGGGTATGCCAGCTTATAACTGGGAGAAGGGACTAACAACCGTTGACCTGGATGAGATCCGGGACCGGCTGTTCCTTCCCTGGAACAAGGAAGGGAAAGGATGGGTATCCTGTCTGGCCATGCTGAATACAGATGGCGGGGGCGGAGGAGCAGCCCGGAATATTGAAACGCGAACCGGTAATGCCATGATCGCTGGCAGGGAAACGGAGGCATTTATTCATGAATTCGCTCATACCGCACCGGGCTTACCCGACGAATATACTTCCAACGGGGTTTGGGGCAAAGGAGGCGAAGGTTCGAATACCACGCTGGATTATATATTGGAAGATGTGAAATGGAGAGCCTGGATTGAGCCGGGGACTGAAATTCCTACACCTTATTCGCCAGATAACATGAATAAAGTGGGCGTTTTTGAGGGAGCTACACATCGGCTGCATCATATTTACAGACCTACCGCCAGAGGATGCATTATGGGAGCCGGATCGTTTGCCGGGGATCCTGACGGACTGTGCCCGGTATGTGTTCAGCGTACCGTGTGCAGGCTGTATATGTGGGTTGATCCGTTTGATCAATCCTATCCTGTACGAAAGGAACTGGAAGTAACTATTCCCGGTAAAATGCATTTCTCTGTGAATAAGATAGATAACCTGTCCGGTTCACAAAGGCTTTCGTGGTTTCTTAACGGAGAAGAAATTGCGGGTGATGTAAGAGACATTGATATCCGGTTTGATCAAACGAAACAATATATTGTAGAGTGCAGACTGGTTGATAAATCGGAGTTTATACGGCCCGACCCACCCTTTGTCAACTACCCGGTTGCATCTGTGAAATGGACAATAAATAAGCAAGGTCAGCTGACCGAAGTGGATAATCAAACAGCCCGCAAATCATCAGGGACTGATCCTGAGGGCTATCTGAAAAAAAAGGGTATTGACATCGGCAAAGTGCCGGGATTCACCATGAGCGGCCTTGATTTTGAAAGGGCCGGAAAAGGAAAGGTCAGGATATCAAATCCCTCTGAAGACTATTCGTATTACTGGTATGAGGATGATATTCCCGATTATGTGCCAAAATTCCCAAATGGCAAATTTTATGGTTCAGGAAAGAAAGCCAATGGCGAGGTGTTCAAAGCGTCAGCAACCGTGGTTGAAAACCGTGGAGGGGTTTTTATTAAGGATACTGCTAAAAATGATTTTGGCAGCTGGATTCATCTTAAAGTCTATTCAAATGGCGACAATGAATTGCCGGTTGAGTTTGAGATTAATACGAGCCAGAATGGACGATTTGATTCTGTTCTGACCATAAAAGATCAAAAAACAGAAAAAATAATCTATGATGATAATTATCAATTTAGTACCGAAAATGTTGATATTAAGTGGAATGGAATAATCAAGGATGGATATCTGGAGATCCGTGAAGTTGGATATCTGGATAGCCAGATGAAGCTGTATTATTCATCATTTTATGCCGGTAGTAAGGATGCATTAAGTGAAGGCACGGAGTTTGAGCCCAAAAAACCGGGCAACTATTACGTGGAGTCTTGTGAATTAAAATCAGGAGCCAGGAGTGTGAACCGTATTGGTGTGGCGATAACTGAAAAATCAAAACTGGCAAACGGCAAGGCGATATTTCCCGGAGATATTAAGAGTGCAGGGCTTCAGATGTGGCTGGATGCCGATGACCTGGATGCGGATGGAAAGCCTGACGGAAAACTATTCAGGAGAGGATCAGCCAACGGTGGTAAGAGTAAGGTTGGCGATCTGGATTTTCATTTTTTTAATTATTTCCCGAATAAACAAAATGGCAAGCCTGTTTTGAGTTGGAGAACCATCTGGATACAGGGAATGAGTAAGGCAGTCAATAATTATCAAACCATTATTATGGTTAGAAAAGAGAGCGATTTTTCCTCCAAAGGAACTGCCCCCTGGAGAGAGCTTGACCCGCTGATCGGCATTGGAGAATTTGGGAAAAAGCTTTTCGATGATCAGATTTCTGCATCCACCATAAACGGGAAGGTATGGGTAAATGGTAAGAAAGTGAACGTTAGGGAAGTATCCATGCCGGAAGAGTTCTATATTGTCACGTATGAGTTCTCTGAGGTAATCAATAAACCCTTTAAGCTGACTGATGGTCACTGGGAAGGGGAATTAACGGAGGTATTGGTGTTTGATTCCCGTTTGACCGAAAAGGAAAGAAGGGGAGTTGAGAAATATCTTTACAGGAAATGGATTTCGGGAGTCAGTTATTAGGTTAAAATAATTCAATATGAAAAAGAAGCAAAAAGCCTTAATGGTTTATCTCCTGTTGGTTTTGTTTGCATATCCTGTTTATGCACAGGAGGCTGCTGATCAGTCAATCAGGAAGGGAAATGTTGGGGGGTACCTGATTTCCCAGATTGAAAAAGTAGATACCTCTTTTAATGCGGGTTACTCCATGTATGTAGCAGCCTACCCTTTAGTGAGGGAATATCCGGGAAGGGAATTTCAATCAGGCCTGTTCGGCACCTGGATGTTTCCGCGGGTTGATGGCCCTCTGCCTGTTGAAAAAATTTATACGGATGTTGAAGGCGGGCTGGGCTGGTGGCGCGATACCGAGTATGCAACGGCCACGCCAAAATTTATCATGGGCGGTGTGCAGCGGGATTTTGTCGGCTGGGCTAATGGGCCCGGAGCCGGACAAGGCCGTGACTGGAGCAATGATAAGGGGAAATATGGTGCCGCCCAGCTGAGTCCCTGGGTGCTGTGGCCTCCTGACGGGCTTAACCTGAAGCAGGGAACCTGCGGGGAGCTTTTTGGCAGCGGGTATCTGCCTTTGCCGCTCACGGAGCCGAAAGCCACCACGGCAGGTACAGCCGTTTCGACTGGCAACCAGTGCTGGACCCTGTTTCTGAACACCGGAAATTTCAAGGGCCCGGTTGCATTCTTTACCCCGTATTTCTGGACCCGCGCTTCTGTAGATGATCCCCGGCTGAACGGACTGTTTCTGGATCAGCGCCCCACGGATGCGAACAAGGCTTTTCAGATGGAAACGCAACATATCTATTCCGCTGAAGCCACCGACTCGAAAGGCCAGACCTATTCCCGCATGGCCCCAACCCAATACCCGGCCGGACCGGATGGCAATTCAGATCTCTTGCACCGCCTGATGGTTTATAAGAAGACGGCACTTTGGGACGCAGTTGAAGCCTGGTTCAAGGGAGGCCCCCCGGCCAGCAGTGTCATCGATCTTGAAGGGGCCACCATGCAGAAAATTAAAAAAGGGGTCCGATCAAACTGGAGTTTCTACGGCGATCACATACCCAAGGATAAACGTGCCCTGATGAACATTACCTCTTATATGGATCCCAATGTGACCGATTCGGCAACCCTGCGGGTTCGCTGGGAGGGTGATTTGGTCACCAAAAGGGAGGTAAACGGCCGTACCGTGATAACTATTCCGGAATACTATAAACTCGTGAAAACCAGCAGTGACGACAAAGGCCAGTGGATAGCCGTTTCGCCGGAAGAGGTCCCGGCTGAAACCGGTCTGCACAAAGTCAGTTTTAAAAACACGGAAGAAAGAACCCCGGTTGCATATGTAACTCCCCATGAAAAAGAGAGTTGCTGGAAAACCCCCGGTCCGGCAGCCGGTCCGTTCAAGGCAAAACTGGGTGATGGCAGCACGGTGACCTACTACTGGTACCGGTTTGCCGATCAGCCTGCCTTGCTCAACGCTGACATGACCAAACCTGAGCGGGAGGAAATGCAAAGGCGTGTGGAATTGCTTCACCGGAACTGGACCAGGGACCGTGAATACCTTCCGGCACCTTTAATCGGAAAACTGGCGGAAATAGATCCTGCGCTGATTGTGACCCCGCCAAAAGGCCTGGAGGTGGGTTATGTTCCGATCGTTACGCAGCAGGGAATAGTGAAATAGCGAGGTGTGCATTTAACCAGATATCTCATGAAACATACTCTTATCCTGCTCGCTGTATTAATGATAACAGCGGCCGAAGGAATCGGCTCAGGCAGAGTGATCCATTCTGGCAAAACCAGCTCCGGAGAGATAAACCAACGTATACAGATGGTTACCGACCGCATTATGTTTGGTCATACACCGGAAATGTCATCTGATTTTATTTTGGCAGATATCTCGCTCAAACCAGAATTTAAGCGTCGGTTTACCGCATTCAGCGGGGATATTTCAGGGCGCTATTTCGATGTTTTTTCAGCCTTTCCGGCTGAAAACAATCCAATCAACCTGGCTAAGTTGATGGATGAAGCTCTTCGGTACCAGCATCCGGATGGTCGTTTTGGGAATCCTGAGCTCGTGTTTGATCCTGATAAACTGGCCAGCCCCCATATGGCTCTGCTTTGGGGAAACGGCCGGTTGCTGGTGGGTCTGCTGAAATATTATCAAATGGATCGTCAACCCAAGGTGCTCGCCGCAGCCAAAAAACTGGGAGATTTCATCAACGGGATTGCCAGCAGCTGTGCCAACCAGCAAGTGGCTGACAGACTGAAGGGTAACAGCTATATGGGTTACATCTGTTTCACACAGTTGATGGAAGGATTGGTTTTACTTTCAGATGAAACCAGGGATAAAAAATACCTGCAAACAGCCGAACAGGTATTTCAATTCCTTCCTCCTCCCGGCAAGCAGCACAGTCACGGATATCTGAATACCTTATTGGGTACCCTGATGCTGTACGACCGGACAGGCAACCAGGAACAGTTGAAATTTGTGACGGACCGGTATGATGAATTGGTTAATTCACCGGAACATTTGATTTTTGGTGGTGTTCCTGAATATTTTGGGGAGGCTGGAGGCTCAGAAGATTTTCGCGATGAGGGTTGTTCCGAGGCTGATTTTATTATGCTATCGCTCAACTTATGGAAAACGACGGGGAAAATGGATTACCTCGGGAAATCGGAAAGCTGCCTCATCAACCATCTGTTTGCCAACCAGTATCAAACGGGTGATTTCGGACATCGAATGATTGTTCCGGGAATGGGATTGGGCCTTGATGAAGAAGTTGCCCGATCATGGTGGTGTTGTAATTTTCATGCCCTGCGTGCCCTGCATGAAACTAACGAAATCATTTTTACCCGAAAAGGGAATACGATTCAACTGAACCTCTTCCTCGACGGAGAATATGCTGATAATGAGATCCATCTGGCTGCAGAACAAGCAAACAACCAATCTAATCATTATACGATTCGGGTTATTAAATCCGGGATCAATTCACGCCTGGCGATTCGAATACCCAGCTGGGCCAAACAAGTTGAATTAACTGTTGCCGGGGAAAAATTACGAACCAAGCAGGCAGGTGATTATCTGGTGATTGATAAAATCCTGGAAAACGGCGACCAGATTGATGTTACGGTTGACTATCAGGTGAAATGGGTAGATAGTAAAAAGAAGGAGATTGCATTTCCGATTGCCGGTAAAATGCAGGCAGCACTTTTTTATGGTCCTTACCTGATGTCAGTAGATGGTAACTTTCAACCATTCTTTGATTCGGAGCCAAGCCTTAGCAATTATTTAGTATTGCAGGAGCAGTTGAAGTTCGGTCCCGAATTGGCACCATCGTATTCTAACATAAAAAACACCTACCTGGTTATGCAGCATATCCATACGGACATGTTCGGGAAATATCCGGTGGTGATGAGGCCAATCAGCGAAACCACCTGGCAGCCTGCCTGTAAGACCCGGGTATGGTTCACTGTCAGTCAATAAAAGGAGGTAGGAAACATAGCAATAAGACCATGAAACGTACAATTTTATTCTTCTCATCCTTTTTCTTAGTAATTGCCCAATCACTTTCAGCACAGGAAGTAGCTGAAAACAAGTTTTCAGGGCAGCGCTATTTTACCTTTAATACGGTTGTAAGGGTTAACCAGATTGAAACCTCACGGGATGTAACCAATGGCGAAGATGAGTCGGGTATTCACTCTCCGGCAGAAGCCCGTGTTTTCAGGGAAACCGTAGAAAAGGGCTGGCCGGGCGCCCGAATTACCTGGGCCTTCAGCTGGATGGCCCTGAAGGATGAACGCCCGGCCTATCGTGATCTGAAGAAGCTGATTGTCTCCTATCATGAAAAGTTTGGCGATGAGATTACCTTTATTCCGGGCGGCTATTTTGCCAATATGTATAATTCCCGGGAGCAGGTTAACCGCGACCTGCACGACGGGTTGCAGATGGTTTCGGATATGGTTGGAGGCGGATACCGTCCATTGAGTGTTATAGCAGGTTACCTCGCTGCAGAAAATCTCCGGTATCTGGCCGAAGAGGAAGGAATTCACGTTTGCCAGGGCAATATCTGGAGCCAGTATGCAATTGACAACGGCGATGGCGACGGATCGATATCCTATCCTTATTATCCCTCAAAAGAGCATTTCTTAAAGCCTGCCCAGGGTAAGGATGACCTGATCGATTGCGTGAACCTGGATGGCTGGACGATGGATTTCCTGAGTGCCAGATATCCGGGAGGCAGGATTATTGATGGAAAATGGTGTGGCAGCCGGCAGGGTGTAGGCCCGATAGAAACGGTCATCAGTTTGGGGACCGAGATGGGTACTAAAGAAATGCTTGCCGTAACAGCTGCCCATTTCGACAAGGGTTTCGAATTAAATGATTTTGCCTGGGTAACCTGTACATGGGAATTATGTCTGGTAGAAGGGCGCAAAGTATATGGATATAATGATCGCAACGGAATGGAGGGCATGCTGATCTGGTTCAGTGAAATGAGGAGGCGCTGGCCTGATGCAAAGTGCATTACTCTGGGAGAATTTGGAATGCTCTGGCGTCAGCAATACAAGGATAATGATGATCTGAACTATCGCTTCGTCCAACGCGGCACGGATGTTTGCGGATCAGAGCCTGAACTTGAGATTCAATGGTTCATGAACAAGGATTTCCGGCTCGCGATATTGCGCGAGTGGCAAAACAATACACCCGGGAAACTGATCGACTTTACCCGTTATGACCTGAAAGCCCAGGAACCTGCTGATCCTGAGCCCGGCAAACATAGCCGTAACTGGAGTTTGATGAACCGTTTAAACCAAAAAGGAATCCGCGAACAGGATAAACCTATCGATATCAGCCTGTTAAATGAAAAAGAAAAGACTCTGATCAGGAAGTGGTATCCTGACCTCATTGAGCCGTTGATAGTAACACCGGGCCAAAATGGAGCACCCCCCTCTGATGCCATCATTTTGTTCGATAAGGATACGCTGATCAATTTTGTTAGTGCGGCAACAGGTGGAGCCCCTGAATGGATTGTTTCAGGAGATAGTTTTAAAGTAAAACCCGGCACCAGGGATATTATGACAAAGCAGAAATTTGCTGATTGTCAATTGCATATTGAGTGGAAAACATCCAAGGAAGATGTTTTGGCCGGGAAAACGGGACAGCAATGCAGCAATTCAGGAATATACTTCATGAGTAAATATGAAATTCAGGTTTTGAATTCATACCAGAATAAAACAAACCCCAGCGGTCAGGCTGCCGCATTTTACGGTAACTACCCACCCCTCGTCAATGCTTCTCTTGAACCTGATCAGTGGCAGGTATATGATGTAATATTCATGGCCCCGGAGTTCAATGAAAACGAAGAACTGATTGAACCTGGATATTTTACGGTTTTCCATAACGGAGTATTGGTGCAAAACCATGTTGAAGTAAGAGAGCCTACGGCTTCACATAACCAGGGATTTAGTGTTTCAGAACCTGAACTGCCCATAATGCTTCAGGATCATAATAGTGAAGTCAGCTACAGAAATATCTGGATAAGAAAACTCTGATAAACCTACCGGAATGGTTTTACAAGACAAGATGTATAGTCGCCACAATATTATCAACATTGACTAAACAAATGATAAAGCTAAGCTATTTAGGCATTCTGCCACTGACGATTGCTTCAGGAACGGTGACGCTTTCAGACCAGCCATCGCGGCAATCCATGATGGCCGGACAGGATTCACAGAGGCCGAATATTGTTTTTGTGCTGGCCGACCAGTGGCGGGCGCAGTCTACCGGATACAACGGGGATGTAAACCTGAAAGGCCGGACACCTAATGTTGACCGGATGGCTGCAACCGGGTTGAATTTCATCAATACCATTTCGGTTTGCCCCATTTCCAGCCCGACACGCGCCTCCCTTTTAACCGGACAATATCCAACCACCCACGGGATTTTCCTGAACGATCTTCACCTCCGGGATGAGGCGCTTACCATGGCTGAAATTTATAAGGAAGCGGGATATCAAACGGCCTATATCGGGAAATGGCATCTGGATGGAATGGGCCGATCCAATTTTACTCCCCGCGACAGGCGGCAGGGATTCGACTACTGGAAAGGGCTGGAATGTTCGCACGACTATAACCATCTGCTTTACTATTCAGGCGATAGTGATGAAAAGAGGTATTGGGACGGATATGGTCCTTATCTGGAAACAGCGGATGCCGTCCAATACATTCGGGATAACGCAAATAAAGGGGCCCCTTTCCTCCTGTTTTTGGCATGGGGAGCCCCCCATTTTCCGCACAATAATGCACCCGAAGAGATGCAAAAACTGTTTATTCCCGATAGCATCAGGTTGCAGCCCAATGTATCCGAAAAGATGAGAGATGTTGCCAGGAAAGAATCGGTAGGGTATTATGCACATATAGCGGCACTGGATAAATGCATGGGTGATTTGCAAAGCGCTGTCATGGAAGCTGGTTTGTCGGAGAACACCATCTTTGTCTTTACTTCGGACCATGGTGAAATGATGGGATCGCAGGGGGTGCGACCCACGCAGAAGCAGGTTCCCTGGGCAGAATCGGTAAGGGTGCCTTTCCTGTTAAGATATCCGGCCCGCTTTGGCAACAAAAATATCCGGATCAGCGCTCCTTTAAATACGCCCGATATACTACCAACGCTCCTCTCCTTGTCGGGTATCGCCATACCTGAATCGGTTGAAGGAGAGGATATGACGGGCGCAATAGGGAAGCCCCGGAGAATGAAGGAAAAAGCTGGACTGATCATGAGCGTATCGCCGTCGGCTGCCGTCCAGAAGGATGAGTACCGGGGGATATATACCAGCCGGTATACCTATGTTGAAACGCTCAACGGTCCATGGCTGCTTTATGATAACACCAATGACCCGCTACAGATGAATAATCTTACCGGCAAAGCGGAATTCGCCCGACTGGAGCAAAAAATGAAATCTTCGCTGAGAGGTGAACTGAAGAAAATCGGTGATGATTTCAAGCCTCGCGGGTATTATTTAACCAGGTGGGGTTATAAGGTCAATCAGTACGGATACATTGATTATTAAGTTGCAGAAGTGAAGCTTCATTTTCTGCATTTCGCGGCTACCGGTTTTGTCGATTGTGGTAACTAATGCGGATTTTAGATTATTGGTTTCGCAAAAGGTTAAAAGTGATTTAAGTTCACCAGGCGTTTCGAAATAACGGTTGCTCCATTTTATTTCTAACGCCCACATGCGCTTAAAGTTTTGTGGTTGCCCACCATGGTTTTTCCTGCCTGAGGCGTTCGAGCACCTGTTCATTTGAGAGAGGCAACAAGGTCATTTTTCCAATGGCATATAATGGAACGTTTGTCATCCACGATTCTTCTTTGTAGTCCGATAATGATGTGCGAATAGCATTTGAAGGTTTATACTTCTCACAAAAAAACTTAAAACTTCTGGCCTTCAGGTTTTCGCCCGATTTTACTTCTATCGGAAAAACTTCACCTTCCTCCTGAATGACGAAATCGACTTCCGACGTGCTGCGTTCATTTGTCCAATAACCGATATAGCGTTCACTATTCAGTCGCAGCTGCTGCATCACATATTGTTCTGTGAGCGCTCCCTTAAACTCGGTAAAGATTTCATCTCCCTCGATGATCGTTCGCGCGTCAAGTCCAGCCATAGCTCCAAGTAAACCAACGTCATGCAGGAACAATTTGAATACAGAAATGTCCTGGTAGGCTGCAATCGGGATTCCTGGTTTTGATACACGGTAGCTTTTCAGGAGCAAGCCACAATCGGTCAGCCATTGGATTGCCAGTTCGAAGTCTTTGGCGCGGGCTCCCTGCCTTATTACCCCATATACGAATTTTTTATTTTCTTTAGCTAATTGCGAGGGAATGCTTTGCCAAACCATCCGTATCCGCGGAACGGTCTCATTGGGCACATGCTTGGAGAAATCGCCTTCATAAGAATTAAGTATCCTGTTTTGGATACGGCGAACCAGCTGCCAATCACGGGTTTTAACAAAAGCATCTACCACTTCAGGCATTCCTCCCACATATAAATAATAATGGAGGTATTCTTTAAGTTTATTCGTGAAGATAGAAATGACGCTCCAGTTTTTAGCCTCCAGTGCCTCAACCAAGGAAGATTCATTTAATGAAAGTAGAAATTCCGAAAACGAAAGGGGGCGTAACTCCAGGAAATCAACTTTACCTACCGGGAATGAAACCTGGCTGTGCAATCCCATCCCAAGCAGGGAACCAGCTGCAATAACATGGTATTGTGGCGCTTTTTCACAGAAATATTTCAGGGAAGTAACCCCGCCTTCTGCCGATTGGATTTCATCTAAAACGATCAGCGTATCCTCTGCCGTTATTGTGGTTTGAGCATATATCTGAAGTACGGTTATTATCCGTTCAATATCAAAATCGTTGGAAAAAATAGTTCGTAAAGATGGAGCTTCTTCAAAATTCACATAAATGAATTTCGCATACGAAGTACGGCCAAACTCCTGCAAGAGCCATGTTTTTCCGACCTGCCGTGCGCCCCTGACGATCAGTGGTTTTCGGAATTTATCCTCTTTCCACCTGTTTAAACTGACAATTGATTCCCTGTACATATACTTGTTTTCGTTTAAAGTTGATGCAAGATACATTTTTATCAGGATATAATTGTAGGCTAACAACACTTTTATCGTGATAAAACCATAATAATTTTCCTTATTCAGTACAAATTAGTACTCAATCCTATCAATTTGATACATGTGGATATCCGTAATCTGTACTACATTGAACCCGATATTGTGTCTGCACAAATGGATTTTATAAAAATGACTACCACTTATTAATCACAGGAATGAACTATAAATACTTTTCTTCCGTGACTCTCGGAGTCCTCCTGCTCTTTGCCTTTAACCTCATGGCTTGTGGCTCCGGGGTTGATTCCAAACCGCTGCTCCATCCGCTTTTCGCCGATCACGCTGTTATTCAGCGCGATGCCAAAGTTCCTGTATGGGGCTGGACGGAGCCTGGAGCAACGGTCACGGTTAGTTTTGCCGGCCAGGAGAAGAGTGCCATTGCCTCCACCGATGGCAAATGGATGGCATACCTCGATCGCATGGCAGCATCCGGAAAAGGCCGTGTATTGAAAGTTCAATCCTCAATCAGCAATCAAAAAGCCAAAATCTCCGATATTCTTGTCGGGGATGTCTGGATATGTTCCGGCCAGTCGAACATGGAAATGGGCATCGGAGCGTGCCAGGTACCCGATGAAATAGCGGCCGCCAAATTTCCCCGGATTCGGCTGTTAAGCGTACCCAAGAAGATAGCCTATACACCCGAATCTACCCTGGATTGTGCCTGGCAGCCCTGCAGTCCGACGACTCTTACCGATGGCCCCTGGGGCGGATTTTCAGCTGCAGGTTATTTCTTCGGCCGGGAGCTGCACCGCGATCTCGACGTTCCCATCGGCCTCATTGAGACGTGCTGGGGTGGTACGGTCATTGAGGCATGGACCAGTGGCGAAGCCATGGCTTCGTCAGGTGATTTCGCAGCCGCTATGGAGCAGGTGAAAGAGGTGGCGGCCACACCGGGAACCGACAAACTTGGTGTTGTTATGGACAAGTGGTATCAGAAGAACGATCCCGGTACCTCAAAGGCTTGGTTCAAACCTGAAACCGATGTAACAGCCTGGGAAACTGCTGAAATGCCCGCAAACTGGAATGGATGCGGACTGCCTGGTTACGAGGGCATTGTATGGGTGCAGCGTGAATTTGAAGTACCCGCAGCATGGACCGGCAAAGAACTCGTTCTCAGCTTCGGCACCATCGGCGACTGCGATGTAACCTGGGTGAACGGAATCGCCGTAGGACGGACGGATTACTACGATGAGCCCCGCCTGTACAAAGTTCCGGCTGCGGTTCTGAAAACAGGCAGTAACGTGATTGCCATGAGAGTGGTTAATTCCGGAGGTGGCGGATTTTTCGGTCCCGCGGAACAGATGAAGGTCTATCCATCAGGAGACGAATCCTCTGCAAATTCCCTGGCCGGTGCGTGGCGTGTTCAGGAAACAGCCACCCGCGCCGTCACCGGAGCCCCGCTCATCGGTAATCCGAATATCAGCTCGGTGCTGTACAACGGAATGATCGCACCGCTGATCCCCTTTGCCATCAAGGGGGCCATCTGGTATCAGGGCGAGGCGAACGCGAGCCGGGCCTATCAATATAACGCATTGCTACAAACCATGATCACAGATTGGCGCTCGCGCTTTGACGCCGGCGACTTCGGGTTCCATATCGTTTCCCTGGCCAATTTCATGAAAACGTCGGCGGTGCCGCAGGAGAGTGCCTGGGCGGAACTACGCGAAGCACAGGCCATGGCGGTAAAAGAGCTGCCCGATTGCGGCATTGCCATGGCCATAGATATCGGTGATGCAGCCGACATCCATCCGAAAAATAAAAAGGAAGTGGGTCGCCGGCTGGCCCTCAGCGCCCTGGCGATTACCTATGGAAAAGATATCGAATGGTCGGGCCCCTGGTACAAGTCCATGGAAATTCAAGGCAAAGTCATCCGGTTGTCGTTTGACCACGCCGGGGGCGGACTCATGGCCAAAGGAGATAAACTGGCAGGATTCGCGATTGCCGGTGCCAACCGGAAATTCGTTTGGGCCGATGCAGTCATTGACGGCACAACCATATTGGTATCCTCCCCCTCAGTACCTGAACCTGTTGCCGTGCGCTACGGCTGGGATTCCAATCCGGTTTGCAACCTGTACAACAAGGAAAATCTGCCGGCTGTTCCGTTCCGAACCGATGAATGGCCAGGCATCACCAAACCAACCGACCAGCAGGTGATCTATCCTCCATCAGCCGTGCCCATTGTGGACATGCACACGCATATGGATGCCAAAACCCAGTATGCAAAGGCCGTTGAAGCCATGGACCAGTGGGGAGGCACCATCAGCATTACTCTGGCGGGAATATTCTGGGTAAAAGACAACAACGACAGCGCTGCCAGTCCGGCCAGCGTGAAGCAGATACCCTACAACGACATGGTGTATGTGAAGGAAAAGCTGGATAACCGGATCCTTTTTGTCCCCGGCGCCTTCACCATACCCTCAGCAGGCATCTGGTGGAGTGTGGATGATATCAAAACCTTTAAAAAACAGGGATTTGTGGGCCTGAAACTATGGCCCCACGGAGCTATATTAACCAGTGCGATCCCCGGGATCCATGAACAGCTTGATGAGGCGGGCCGGCAAGGTATGCCATTGATTGCCCTCCACACCGGTGACCCGGGCACCAAGGACGAAAACAGCCCGGCCTTCCCGAAATTCGAGGATGATGCTGTTGCTGTAGCCGGCCAGCATCCGCAAACCACGTTCATCTTTGCCCACGGACTTTTCATGCTGGAAAACGATGAAGGGCTTGATAAGCTGGCCGCTATCTTCGATAAATACCCCAATATTTTTGTGGATCTGGCCTACACCCACAATATGCGGCAGACGGCCAAATATACCGTAAGAAAGGCCAGGGATTTTTACATCAGATACCGCGACCGCCTCCTGTTCGGCACCGATGTTTTTGCTGCCGATGCCGGGGCCAATCGATTCCTGAATGAGCGCAAGATTCTGGAAACCAACCAGGTGACCAGTGGTCTGTCAAAGGGCCCGCTGCTCGAAGGATTCAATCTTCCGGATTCTGTGCTGAACCCTATCTATTACTGGAACGCAGCCCGGCTGATTCCCCGGGTTCGGGAGGTGCTGGAAGCGCGTGGATTCAGGATCGGTTATGAACTGGGCAGCTTTAAATTCGACCGGCTGCCTCCGGATGTCACCGTCAACAAACTCACTATTGACGGGCGGGCGGCTGATATCACCGGCACGCTCGGCTCTGTAACTACCAGTCTGGTGGTGGAAATCGCGGGCAAGGTTTATACCGGTGTTGATAATATGAACGGCACGTGGAAACTTCCCGGCGACCGCATTGCCGGATTGCCGCAGGGAACCTACGACGTTAAGGTGACCGCAACAAACTCCATCGGCTTGGTTAGGTCCGATACATCCACGAACGAGCTGACCATAACAGACCTCAAAAGCAATGAGATCAAACGGCAGCCTGCTCCTGAACCTGCCAGACCGCTGGGTTTTGAAAAATCGGAGTACTCTGCCCGAAGACAAAAGTTGATGGATCAGATCGAAGACGGATTTGCCATCATCCGGAATTCTTCCGGTAACAAGCCCAATCTCGATTTTCTATACCTGTGCGGCGTAAAAGTGCCGAATGCGATACTTTTAGTCGACGGAAAGAAGCGGGAGAGCCACCTGTTTTATACAACCTCCGAAAATTATCTCAAAGGGGAGGGACTGAGTCCCGAAATCGCAACCAATCCCGAGCAGGCAACCGGAATTGAATTCTGGCACAAGGCCGA
Source organism: uncultured Bacteroidota bacterium (assembly GCA_942493265.1). Classification (GTDB taxonomy): domain Bacteria; phylum Bacteroidota; class Bacteroidia; order Bacteroidales; family UBA12481; genus UBA12481. Next base: position 1,277,418 of record OW818688.1, on the reverse strand, counting down.
TCAGTTCGGGCCGGTTTTATCGGCCAGAATTGCCGGGGGAGGATTGGTTTATACTCCATTTACAGCCGAGGAGTTCAATAACGATGTGGCCCCCCGCAGCGAGTGGGATGGACGGCTAAACCGGGAGCAGCAATTTGTTAAAGTGCTGAAGGACAAATACCTGGGACTTGAGGTCAGGGATTGCTCACAGCTCATCTGGGACCTGCGGATGATCAAGAGTCCGGCCGAGATCGTGAAAATGAGGATAGCCGGCAAGATTGGAGCCGAAGCCATGAATGCAGTGATGAAAGCTGCCCGGCCGGGTATGTATGAGTATGAACTCAGCTCGCTTTTCGAATATGAGTGCATGCGCAAGGGCTGCCACGAGATGGCCTTTGATGTCATTATCAGTTCGGCCGAAAATCACAAATACCTGCATTATGCGCAACACAACCGTCTGCTCACCGACGGCGATTTTCTGGTCGTGGATGCCGGTCCGTCATGGGAAGATTATGATACCGACATATCCATCTCTTTCCCCGTGAGTGGAAAATTTACCCCTCGTCAGAAAGAGATTTATGAGGCCTGTAAAGCCGTTAGCCTGGCCTGTCTGGAATTTTACAAACCGGGGATCACCGGATTTGAGGTAGGCGCAAAAGTGAAGGAACTCCTGATCAGCAAGGGTTACCAGATGGAGACGGATGCATTTAGCCGACTGAGTTTTTTTAAGGAAGGTGGGATTACCCATTCGGTAGGTTTGGCCACGCACGACTGTGGAGGCCGCGACGTTCCCAAGAATGTGCCTCTCCGGGCCGGAATGGTTTTTGCCTGTGACGTGTTTGCCACATTCCCGGATGAAAATCTGGGGGTTCGGGTTGAGAATACGGTGTTGATTACGGAAAACGGGTGTGAAAATCTTACTGCCGGGATATTGAGGTAGAGAAAGGGTCCACAACTGACCGCCCCTCGGAGAGGTGGCATCTGCCACCAAGCTACCCTCGGAGAAGTGGCATCCTGCTCTGACTGACCCTCGGAGAAGTGTCATCCCGGCGAAAGTCGGGACCGCCTCGCTCTAACGAGGGGCCATTGGGTGCTCTCCCGACGCTGCACGGAGTTGACTTGGAAGTAGCTCTCAAAGGCATGCCGGGTAAGGAAGGCGGTCCCGACTTTCCTTTAGATTAGCATTTGTATTTAAAATAGATGTAAATTGAAAAGGAATGAGGTGAACTTTCCGACTTTCTAGGCTTTAGGCCTTTCCGACGTATTAGTCCTCATTCCCTTTCTTGCTACTGTGAACCAATTAGAATTTTAGGAGACGAGTCCTATTAAAGGTTTTAGTTACAGCAGCTTTTTATTAACGCTTAATTGCAAAGTTATGGATTATTCAAAAATTATTGGCTTCGATGTAAGTAAATTAACTCTCGATGTAGAAGTTTTACCAGAGGGCAAGGTCTTCCAGGTAGAGAATGATGCTAAGGGTATTAAGCAGCTCTTTCACTCACTGGCAAAGGATTACAAAGTAAAACTCTCTGAGGCGCTCTTCGCTTTTGAGCATACCGGCTATTACTCGCATCAGTTGGCTGTTTATCTTCAGGAAAAAGGGTACTCTTTTGTGATGCTCCCTGGACTGGAGTTGAAGCGATCCCTGGGCATTTCCCGTGGCAAAAGTGACAAGGTGGATGCCGGGAAGATTGCCGAGTATGCCAGCTTGCGTAAGCTCCTGATCATACCAACGCAAATGCCCGAAAAAGAGATCCAACAGATGAAGCGATTGCTCTCCTTGCGAGACAGACTCGTGAGTCAAAGGGCCGGATATAAGGCATCTATTGGTGAAGCTAAACGGGCAATTGGAAAAAAAGAGGATCCGCTTTTCTTCAACGTCCAGGAAACCATGATCAAGAGTCTTGATCAACAGATCGATCTGCTGGACAAAGAACTTTTAAAGGTGGTACAGAATCATCCGAAGCTGAAAACGCAATTTGATTTGATCGTCAGCATCAAGGGTGTTGGTACTCAAACTGCTCTCTATATGATTGCTGTAACTCATGCTTTTCACAGGTTCCCAAATGCGCGCAAGTTTGCTTGTTATGCAGGCATTGCTCCATTCCCATACCAATCGGGGACCAGTATCAGAGGTAAAACCAAAGTGAGCCATCTCGCTAACAAAAAAATGAAATCCCTCTTGAGTAACATTACCGGCAGTGCCATCCAGCATAATACTGAGATTAGATTGTATTACCAGAAAAGAATCGCGGAAGGAAAAAACAAAATGTCAACACAGAATATCATCCGCAACAAACTTGTCGCCAGAATCTTTGCTGTTGTTGAGCGCGGAACCCCCTACGTAGAAACCATGGGATATGCAGCATAGTTCAATCAACAGGGCTTCGCATCAAAGGATCTTAAACGCTTTTTCAAGGTATGACTCAGGTTCTGTCAAGGGTGCCTGTGATAATGCCTTGAGCGATGGAAGAGGCATTTACTTGCCCTTGACAGGTTCTGATCATACCTTATCTTGGCGGTTAAGACCTTTGATGAGGTAGAAGGAAATTGTGGCAATGTTTTTTAAAAATACCTAAGAAAAAACTTGTTTTTATCTTAGAATACGTCGGGATGACACTTCTCCGAGGGTAGCTTGGTGGCAGATGACACCTCTCCGAGGGTCAGTCAGAGCAGGATGCCACCTCTCCGAGGGGTAATGTGGACAAGATAATTTAGTAATCATTCCTACCAATTTGATACATACAGGCATTCGGATTATCTCCTACCTTGAGCCCAACATATGAAAACAATACACTCGCTGATTATTGCAGGATTGCTTCTCCTGCCAATTACCCGTGAGGCTGTTAGCCAGACGGATGCTCACGCAAAGTATAAGGGGATTGCCATTTATATAGATTATCCGGATGTGCCGGCATCGGTAACCCCGGCAAGGCTCGACAGCCTGATCAACGGTATGACTTACCAGGAAGAGGGGGCTGCACGAAGCTTTAGAAAATACTGGTATGAGCAATCCAGAAGAAATTTCGACTTTACCCATGATATTTTTTTCTATACGGCACCTCAGCCTTCAACCTATTATGAATCAATTACCTGGCAAGAGGGAATTCTGCTCTGGAAAGATGCGCTGGAATGGATCATTACGCATAATCCGCAGTATGACTGGCGGTCATTGAGTATTACCGACGATAGTTTCGACAAATCGTGGAAGGGCGGACTGGCATCGGTGATGGTGATCAGCTCCAAATGGGGACCCCTGGGGGTTGGGGCTTCCCACGGTCCGAACTGGACCCTGTCCAACGGGGTAAAAGTGACCACGATTTACGGATCTGTCCTGAAATCCCCCTGGGATACCACGCCGGTAAATCTATTTATGACCCTCCACGAATCGGGTCATGGAATTTTTGGGTTTCCAGATACTTATGATACCGATGACGGCGCCGCACATTCCGGCGGAACCGGTTTTTACTGCCTGATGTCGGGAGGTCTGCCCGATGTTGAGCCCATCGGCGGACCCTTTCTGGCCCAATATAAATGGGGAATGGCTCTTGAGCCCCAAGCAGGAACCACAACGATAACCTTAAAAGCTGACGGTGACAGCATTGTGGTATTGCGAAATCCATACGATCCATTCGAATTCTTTACCATCGAGGCCCGTAAAAAGTCGACCATCGGAAATTCACTTTTCCCCGCCGATCTTGGGTTACTGATCTGGCATACCGATTCCAAGGTTTTTACTTCAAACCGGCTTTCGGATATGACCCCTCTAAAACACTACCGGAACTCCATTGAGCAGGCCGACGGAAGGTTTGAACTGGAGAAATCGGCCACCAACCGGGGAAATATTGGAGATGTGTATCGTCCCGGAAAATCATTCACTCCTGATTCAAAACCAGATACGAAATGGTGGGATGGCCGGGCATCCGGCATTGAAGTCACCGGTATCCAATTTGCGGGCACTGACCGGATCAGCTTTACGATAACCGCTCCCGAACCTGCCAGTCGGTTACCGGAAATCCCGCAAACAGACTGGCGGCTGGTTTCAGCTCCTCCTTCACAAACAGGTTTTCAGGGGACTAAAGCTTTCGATGGAAACACAAGCACCTATTATCATGTTCAGTGGGGTAATGTTTTTGCCCGACCGCATGAAATGATCATCGATCTGGGCCAGGAATACCTGATCAATGAATTCCATTATACAGCGAATTCCAACACGGTTGCCCCTTGGGAAGGACGGGTGGCTGAATACAAAGTCTATTTAAGTTCCGATGGCATGGAATGGGGAACACCGGTTGCATCGGGAACCTTTTTTTATACTGAACTCGCTCAATATGTACTGTTTGCAAATACGCCCGGAAGATATCTGAAGTTTTCGTGCATCAATTCCTGGTTAGGCGACGGGAGCCTTTCGGATATGAGAACCTCAATTGCGGAGATCAATCTGAGGGGTTCGAAATTGCCATCGGGGATTACTGATTCTGAAATCAGCGCAATCGGACTTCTGGTGTATCCAAATCCAGCAATTGACGTGCTGAATGTGCAAACATACGGTTTCGGTAAAACCATTGCCGAGATATACAGTTTGAATGGAACCCTCCTGATAACCAAAACGGCTGAGAGATCGGCTAAAATAGATGTATCCGGATTGCCTGATGGATTTTATGTGGTCAAAGTAAAAACAGCTGAGCACATTGAGGTCAGAAAATTTATAAAAGATTAATCTGCATCGATGAAATCAACCCTTCTCACCACCCTGGCCCTTACCCCCCTGTCACTTGTAGCACAGGATCGGGCAAACCCGATAAAACCCAATATCATCATGATCCTGGCCGACGACCTCGGCTATGGCGATGTTGGCTGCTACAATGCCGAATCCAGAGTTGCCACGCCTAACCTCGACCGGCTGGCACGGCAGGGGATGCGGTTCACCGACGCCCATTCTCCATCAACGGTAAGCACTCCCAGCCGGTACAGTCTGCTCACCGGCCGGATGGCATTCCGCATTCCTTATAAAGGGGTCTTCGCCGGTGTGGGCGGGCCCTGTTTAATCAAAGAGGATCAGCTGACCCTGCCGCAGATGCTTCGTAATCAGGGCTATACCACGGCCATGACCGGCAAGTGGCATGTCGGCCTGAGTTTCTTCGACAAGGAAGGGCAGCGCATCACGCAAGGGGGTGTTGAAGGCGTAAAAATGATCGATTACTCGCGCGCCATTCCGGATGCTCCGGTACATCGCGGATTCGACAGCTTCTTCGGCACAGCCTGCTGTCCGGCCACCGATTTTCTGTATGCCTTCATCGAGGGCGACCGGATTCCGGTGCCGCCCACAGGGATGCTCAACAAGTCGAACCTGCCCAAACACCCTTATTCCGAGGACAACCGCGACGGCATGATCGCGCCGGACTATGACCTGGAAAAACTGGATCGGGTTTTCCTGCAAAAGAGCCTTGAATTTCTCGGTGAACATGCGAAAAGCCAGCCGGATAAGCCCTTCTTCCTCTTCCACTCCATGAATGCGGTGCATCTGCCCTCTTTCGCATCAAAGCAGTTTCAGGGCAGCACGAAAGCCGGACCCCACGGGGATTTCATCCATGAACTCGATTACATTATCGGCGAACTGATGAAGGCTCTGGATCGGCTTGGAATGGCGGAAAATACCGTGGTGATGTTTTCCAGCGACAACGGTCCGGAAGTCACCAGCGTGGTTCACATGCGCGCTGACTATAACCATGACGGCGCAAGGCCCTGGCGAGGGGTGAAGCGCGATCAGTGGGAGGGCGGACACCGGGTGCCCTTCATCGTTCGCTGGCCGGGAAAAATCGCATCCGGCAGCACGAGTGATCAAACGGTCTGTCTCACCGACATCATGGCCACGTGTGCCGCGATGACCGGCGCCGCACTGCCTGATGGCTCTGCCGAAGACAGCTACAACATTCTTCCCATACTGCTCGGCAAAGCGGGCGACAGCGCAGTCCGCCCATACACCCTGCACCAAACCATCAGTCTGGCCCTCGCCATCCGCAAGGGACCCTGGAAATACCTCGACCATCGCGGATCCGGCGGGAACAACTACAACAATCCTGACCTTAAACCCTTCATGCTCAACGACAATGCACCGGATGCCCCGGCACAGCTATATAACCTCGAATCCGATCCGGGAGAAACCGTGAATCTCTATTTCAAACACCCGGAGATCGTGCAGGAAATGAAGGCTTTGCTGGATCAGTGTAAAACCTCTCCCGCACCTGATGCCAAACAGCAAGACTTCAAAGAAACAATTATAAAGAAACTGTAATAACATGAAAAAGAATCAGTTATATTCGCTCATAGGGTTGTCGATCCTATTGCAATTGATACCATTATTTCCAGTCGAAGCACAAGAAGTTTATGAGCCGACCTGGAAATCTCTGAACAAATTTATGACCCCACAATGGCTCCGGGATGGAAAGTTCGGTATTTACACCCATTGGGGAGTATATTCGGTTCCGGCGCAAGGTCCTAACGGAACCTGGTATGCCAACCAGGTTTACGTGAATCCTGCAAGCCCGCAGCGCAAATATCATGAAGCTACTTATGGCAAACTGGAGGATTTCGGGTACAAGGACTTTATCCCCATGTTTACCGGTGAGAAGTTCAACGCGGAGGAGTGGGCTGACCTGTTCGAAAAGGCCGGAGCCAGGTTTGCGGGTCCGGTAGCGGAGCATCACGATGGATTTGCGATGTGGAACACAAAATATACCGAATGGAATGCGGTGAAAATGGGTCCGAAACGCGACGTGGTAGGGGAATTGTCAAAAGCAATCAGGAATCATAATATGAAATTCCTCACGGCCTTTCATCATGCTGAGGAGTGGTTCTACTTCCCAACCTGGGATAAGCGCTACGATTGCGGTGATCCAAAATATTCAAGCCTATACGGCCCAATCCATGAGCCGGGTGAACGGCCGTCAAAAGCGTTTCTGGAGCAATGGCAGAACAAAATTACTGAGGTTATCGGCCTCTACGAGCCTGATTTCATCTGGTTTGATTTCGGTCTCGAACTGATTGCCGAATCTTACAAGAAGGAAATGCTGGCCAATTATTACAATTGGGCCGTTAAGAATAGAAAAGAAGTGGTGGTCAGTTATAAAGGACATGATTTGCCGCCCGGAACCGGCTTGGTTGACTACGAACAGGGTCAGGAAGGTGAACTAACCTATTACGAATGGATAACCGACACCTCAATTGATGATGGACAAGGATGGGGATATGTTAAAGGTCTTGGGTTTAAATCGGTGGACAATCTGATTGATAACCTGGTGGATCGTGTCAGCAAGAACGGTTACTTGCTGCTCAACGTAGGCCCTAAGCCGGATGGTACCATTCCGGAAGAAGCTAGGCAACGGCTTCTGGCAATGGGTGAATGGCTTAGGATGAATGGAGAAGCTATCTATGGCACTTCCGCTTGGGTAATTGCAGGTGAGGGACCGACAAAACTGGGCGGCGCCGGTGAAAATGTTGAGAAGAACGATCTGATCTATACCGGACAGGATTTCAGGTTTACCGTTAAGGATGACAATCTTTATGTGATCGCTCTGGATTGGCCCGGCGAGAAGATGCTCATAAAAAGCTTTGCCCCCAAGGGGAAAACATGGGCCGGACTCTATCCCTCGGAAATCACTTCCATAACCATGCTGGGTGATGGCAAGGAGCTCAAATGGGAGATGACAAAAGAAGGGCTAATTATAGAAACCCCGAAAACAAAACCCTGTGAGCATGCTTATGCTATTAAGATTGTTCGCCGTAAACCATTATAAATATTATCATATTTTAAGCAGCCGTGGAGATGATGGATGCGGAGACTTTGAACCAAATCGCGCCTGTAAAGATCATCAGTAATTTCAAGGGTGGCCGGTACCTGATCTATTCATATAATAAATCCGCCAAGTTCCGGATTGACCAGGTCCGCGGCGATAATGCCGTACTCAGCGGGATATTCTTTGATCCGATTATTAAATTAAGCTGACCAACTATTCCAGCAACCATTTCCAAACCGGTTGAACGATGATCCGGCGTCCCTGGAAAGATATTTCGTATTCTTCGTCTTCAGTAAGTATCACTCCTTCAATCAGCCCATATGTTTCAAGAGCTTCTTTTAATCCTTCCAGTTCCCGCTTTTTGGTTTCTTCATCCTGCAAGGTGCGGCATACCTGTATGGCTTGAGTGATCGTTAGCCCTTTCTTGATTATAAAATCACATTCTTTTTTCCCCTGGTGGAAATATACCTCATGCCCCTGTCGCAGCAATTCAATGAAAACAAGGTTTTCAAGGTAGCGGCCATAATCTTCTGAAACCCTGAAAGAAGTATAAGTCAATACTCCATTGTCGATGCAATAAACTTTACGGTGATTGGCAAATTGACGGTTAATTGAGTGGTCGTATTGAAATACTTCAAACAACAGAAAAGTATCTTTCAGGTATTCGAAATACTTGTCTGCCAGGTCGTACGAAAGTGTAAGTGAAACTCTTACCTTGTTCAGGTTAAAGGGTTTTCCAATGTTAGAAATTAGATAAAGTGCTACTTTTTTAACGCTGTCGTAGTTTTTGAGGTTGTAGCGGGCAACAATATCTTTAAGAATGATGGTTTCGAAATACATAATGATTTCCTGCCGCCTCAAATCCTCGTCAAGAGAACATACTTTAGGGAAACCGCCCCCTTTGATGTACTCATTGAAAGCTATTTTATAAACTAATTTCTGTGTGATGATCGAAATTTTATCCGGTGCTGGCTGAAGCTTAAACCGGAGGTACTCCCCGAAACTAAGCGGGAAAACAGTGATAGAAAGAAACCGTCCGCTCAGGGCAGTGCCAAATTCTCGGCTAAGGAGTTTTGAAGATGAGCCGGTAACATAAAAATGCGCCCTTTTTAGCTCATAACCGGAGAGTACCCATTTTTCCCATTGAGCAACATGCTGAACTTCATCCAGAAAAATATGAGGTTTTGTTTCGTTGTTGACAAATTCCCTGTAAACCTCAAAAATTTGTTCCAGTAGTTCGCTGTTCAGTACTCCGTCGAAACGGGGGTCTTCAAAATTCACGAAGAGTGTCTCCTTTTTATCCACTCCCGTGCCAGTGAGATGCCGTATATGGTTGATTAGCAGTGTTGATTTTCCTGACCTGCGGATACCTTTCAGTACGATAACCTCACCGGTTGCCAGGTATGAATTGATTTTCTTCTGGTACTCCTCCCTCGGGAAAAACTCCGTAACCGGCTTATCCCAGTAGTTCCAGTCGTTTAGTATGCCGAATAATTTATTCTTATCCATCGGGTTTGGTTGAACAAGATCAAAGATAAATAAATTTCTGTTAACTTAAATATTATATATTAAATAATTTCTGTAAACAGAAAGAAGACAAGTTCCAAATGTTTTAGCGTCAAACGGGAAAAGTTTAGTCGTATTTTCACAAAGAAAGCACCGTCCGAAATCGATTACCAGCATGACTAAAAAAACACACAAACAGGAAAACCCCATCTCCCGGCGTCACTTTTTGTATTCCGCCGGCATGGCAACGGCCGCTCTGGGCATTAGTCCGCTAACCGGAATGACTGCCCGTGCGGGTGAAATCCCTGTCGGGGCGAAAGCCTCCGGAAAATTGTGCCTTTGGTCCGACCGGCCGGCAGAAGCCTGGATGACCGAGGCCTATCCGATCGGCAACGGGCCCATGGGGGCGATGCTCTTTGGCGGCACCGCGATCGAGCGGATACAGTTCAATGAGATCAGTCTCTGGTCGGGAACCCGCATGGCTGTTGAGGGATTGGATGATGAAGGTCAGGACCTGGGCGCCTATCAGGCGTTTGGTGATATCTTCATCCATCTTGGTCATGATTTCTCCGGGGTGACCCGCTACCGGCAGGAGCTCGACATCAATCGCGCCGTTCATCAGGTAACCTACGATTACAATGGGGTGCGCTATCAACGCACTGCCTTCGCCAGTCATCCTGACGGTGTTATTGTGGTCCATCTTACGGCGAACAAGCCCGCGGCCTATACCGGCCGCGTTCAGCTTGCCGACATGCACAGGGCGCGGATTGCCGCCGAAGGCAACAGGATCAGCTCGGTGGGCAGGCTGGAAAACGGGTTTGAATATGAAGCCCAATTGCTCGTGCTGAACAAAAACGGCGCCATCGCCGTGAAAGACGATGCATCAGCCAAAAACCCATGGGATATTGCCACACCCACCAGCAGCCTGGCCTTCGACCAGTGCGACAGCCTGACGCTGATACTCGGGGCAGGCACAAACTTCATTCAGGATCACACCAAACAGTGGCTGGGCATTCATCCCCATGCCGCCGTAACCAGGCGGGTGGATGCCGCAGCCAGGCAGAGTGCAGCCAGGCTTCAGGACCGGCATGTGAAAGATTATCAATCGTTGTTTCACCGTTTTTCCCTTGAGGTGGGAACCACGGCTCCCAGCCAGCTGGCCCGAACCACGCTGGCGAGGCTGGATGACTACACAAAAAACTCCATGGCCGACCCGGATCTCGAAGCCCTGTTCTGCCAGTATGGACGCTACCTGCTGATTGGTTGCTCGCGCCCGGGATCTTTGCCCGCCAATCTCCAGGGGGTATGGAACGACAGCAACGAACCCGCCTGGGCCGGTGACTACCACTCAAATATCAACGTCGAAATGAACTACTGGCCAGCTGAACCGGCCAATCTCGCTGAGTGCCACAAGCCGTTTATCGACTATACTGCGAGCATCCGGGAGGTCAGCAGGAAAAACACCCAACGAAAATATGGCAAAGTCAGGGGCTGGACCGTGCAAACGATGAACAACGCGTGTGGTGTTTCGTATTGGAAATGGAATCCGCCCGGGAGTGCCTGGTATGCACAACATTTGTGGGAGCATTTCGCTTTTGGCCGGGATAAGGAGTATCTCCGCACAACTGCCTATCCCGTTCTTAAAGAAGTGTGCCAGTTCTGGGACGATCACCTGAAACGCCGGCCTGACGGCACGCTCGTCACACCCGATGGATGGTCGCCCGAGCACGGTCCCGCCGAAGAAGGTGTGACATACGACCAGGAGATCATCTTCGACCTCTTCACCAACACGATTGAAGCCGCAGATGTGCTGGGTGATGACAGGGAATTCCGGGATCACATTGCCGGACTGCGCGACAAGCTGCTCAAGCCGAAGGTCGGGCACTGGGGACAATTGCAGGAGTGGGAAGAAGACAAGGACGATCCAAAGGATACTCATCGCCATGTTTCCCATCTGTTCGCCCTGTATCCCGGACGGCAGATCACCCGGGCAACCACCCCTGAACTGGCCGAAGCCGCCCGCGTTTCCCTGCAGGCCCGCGGCGACAAAAGTACCGGATGGAGCCGCGCCTGGAAAATCAATTTCTGGGCCAGGCTGTGGGACGGCGATCACGCCTACACCATGCTGCGCAGCCTGCTCAACGTGGTCCACGGAACAGAAACCATCTACGGCGACAGCGGCGGCGGAGTTTATCCGAACCTCTTCGACTCGCATCCGCCGTTCCAGATTGATGGCAATTTTGGTGCTACAGCCGGCTTCTGCGAGATGCTGGTGCAAAGCCACACGGGATCCATCCATCTGCTGCCCGCACTGCCCAAAGCATGGCCTGCAGGCAAGGTCACCGGCCTTTGCGCCCGTGGCGGATTTGAGGTGGAAATGAGCTGGAACAACGGGCAACTGACCAGTGCGGTGATCCATTCCAGGGCAGGTCTCCCCTGCCGGGTGGTTTACGGTGATAAAATCTGGGAATTGAAAGAGAATCAGAAATGGTTAAATATCTAGGCAATCAGGAAGCCATTGATGTTACAGAAAAGAAAATGTAAATTTGGGTTGGTTCATTTACAACGATTTACAAATGGAAGAAATTTTGTTAAAAGATTCCAGTATATATCCATCAAAGGAAGTTCTGGAAAATGCACTTGGAGAGGATATTTATAAAGTCTTTAATCAGTTTATTGAAACTATTACAGATTCTGATTTGGGATTAACTCCGGAATGGAAATATTATAATGATGGGAAATCCTGGTTATGTAAGGTTTGTTATAAAAAGAAAACAGTGTTTTGGTTATCAATTTGGAAAATGCATTTCAAATTGGGGTTCTATTTTACAGAAAAAAATGGTTCAGGAATCACCGAACTTAATATTGACAAGACTATTAAAGAGGAATTTAGTCAAAGTAAAAATATTGGTAAATTGATTCCACTGGTAATTAAAATGACAAGAATTGAACAGATTGAAGATGTTATAAAAATAATAGAGTATAAAAAAATGTGATTACCCGACATCAAAGCCGGCCAAAGTTATCAGCTGAACAACTAGCCCAAATCAAAATCGTCCTGAAAGCGTTTAACTGGTAATGAATTCATAAAACAAAAAATGGCCATGGAAAACAAAAAAGAATTGTCGCCGGAACAGCGCGAAGAACTGCTCGGCACCCTGAAAGCCCGCTTCGGAAAAAACAGTAACCGCCATCCGGGTATGGAATGGTCCGGAATACAGGCCAGGCTGGAAGCAAATACTGAAAAACTCTGGTCGCTCAATGAAATGGAAACAACAGGCGGTGAACCGGATGTGGTTGATATGGATGCCCGTACGGGTGAATTTATCTTTTATGATTGTGCTCCCGAAAGTCCCAAGAGCCGCCGGAGCATCTGCTATGACCGGGAGGCGCTGGAATCCAGGAAGGAATACAAACCGGCAAACAACGCACTGGATATGGCGGCTGCCATGGGAATTGACCTTCTAACGGAAGAACAATACCGGGAGTTGCAGAAACTGGGTAATTTCGATACCAAAACCTCAAGCTGGGTGAAAACACCTACTGAAATCAGGAAACTTGGGGGAGCCATTTTCTGCGATCGCCGGTACAACCATGTTTTCGTTTACCACAACGGCGCGGATTCCTACTATGGAGTTAGGGGTTTCCGGGGATCGCTCAGGGTTTGAACCTATCCGTAAATCCAGACTTTAAAATGAAGATGCTTTTTATCTGTTGCTACTGGTATTTTTTTCAAGCGAATGTAAAGAAACAAAAACGATAATGACACACGAACATAACTACAAGCTAACTGCGGTATGGACCGGGAATAAAGGTGAAGGAACAAAAAATGTACGAACCTACGATCGTAGCCACACCGTTACCATACCAGGAAAACCAGAATTATTTCTTACCACAGATAATGCCGCTGTTGGCGATAAAACAAAATTGAATCCTGAGGATTTATTGGTTACCGCCATATCATCATGCCACCTGCTTTCTTACTTGTATCTATGTGCAATAGAAGGAATTTTAATTACCTCTTACACCGACAATGCCACTGGCATAATGATTGAAAAGGAAAGTGGTGGCGGAAGTTTCAGCGAAGTTAGCCTGAATCCAATTTTCTTTGTAGCCGATGAAAGTATGGTTGAAAAGGCAATCGAGCTACATCACAAAGCTCACGAAATTTGCTATATAGCCAACTCTGTAAATTTTGAAGTGAAGTGTAATCCAACGTGCAAAGTAGAATAAAAAGAAACTTTTACGACATGATATAAATATGATTTACAATAACATAAACCGGATTCAGATAAATCTCAGATATACGCAATGCGGATAGCGACACGTAAGCCGCAAGCGAATAAGCGACAGTGCGATGGACAATGAAATAGAAAATTTGACCAAAACATAAAAATAAAAGAAGGAAATCCCATGCAGAATAAGTCTTTAGTGGTAATTGACATTCAAAATGACATTACTAAAAACTACAAAGAAATCATTGACAATGTTAATCGGGCAATAGATTGGGCAGTGGAAAATGAAATTCATGTCGTTTACATAAGGCATTATAACTTATCTGATGGCACAAGGACTTTCAAACCAAATACTCGTGGGTCTGAATTAGTTTCGGACATGAAATTAGTTTCCACAAACATTTTTGAAAAATCCAAAGGCAACGCATTGACCAGCGAAGATTTTGCAGACTTTATCAAGAAAAATGAGATTAGCGAATTTTACATTACAGGAGCAGACGCCATTGCCTGCGTGAAATCAACCGTATTTAATATGTGCAAGAAAAACTACAAAGTTACAGTCTTATCAGATTGTATCACAAGTTATGATAAAAGGAAAATTGACGAAATGCTGAAGTATTACGAAAAAAATGGCAGTAAAATAAATAATTTGAATAACTTGTTAGATCAAAAATAAAAATGCCAGCGGCTAACATCAAGTATAAAACATTGGGGGTTCAATGGTTATGTTAAGCATTCTGCCCAGCATCGGCTTTAGTAACGGCAGACAGGGACGAAGCCCGCAATCCCCAACTTTTCATACCGCCAAGCGTTAACGGCAAGCGTAAAAAGACACACTACCAAGACAATATGAGCAAAATGGAACCAAGAATTGAGATATCAAATGAGAAGAAACTAGTAGGTAAACGACTAACAATGAGTTTATCTGACAACAAGACAGGAGAATTGTGGAGAAGCTTTATGCCCAGACGTAAAGAAATAACCAACAACCTGACAAATGATTTTATTTCAATGGCAATTTATAAGCCAACACATTTTGCAGACTTTAAACCAACAAATGACTTTGAAAAGTGGGCGGCAGTTGAAGTAACTAACTTTGAGCAGGTGCCAAACGAGATGGAAACGTTTACACTGACAGCCGGACTTTACGCTGTTTTCGACTATAAAGGTTCAAGCACCGACAATAGTATCTTCCAGTATATTTTTGGCGTTTGGCTTCCAAATTCGGTTTACATGTTGGACGACAGACCACATTTTGAAGTATTAGGAGACAAATACAAAAATGCCGACCCTGATTCGGAAGAAGAAATATGGATACCAATACAGACGAAATGAGAACGTCAGCCATTAACAAAAACTATATGTCAATTGCCGTTTCCGTACCGACAACAAGCCATGTTGCCCGCAACAGCGGCAGTACGGCTCGACAGGAAAACCGCCCGCAGTCGTCAACAGCATGTAGTTCCGTCAGTTAGCGTTCGTTCTGAGAAGAGCCCAAGACTATTACTTAAAAACAAAAATTACAATACCTTCGTGAAAAATAACTGTAAAACAGAAGAGATTTAATAATGAGTAACACAAAAATATCCATTCGTTTCTTTGATGACCGCGAAGTACGAGCTGTTTGGGATGAAGAAAATTCCAAGTGGTGGTTTTCGGTGTTGGATATTGTTGCAGTGCTTACCGACCAAAACGACTATACAAAGACTCGTAATTATTGGAAATATCTTAAGGCCAAATTGAAAAAAGAAAAAAATGAGTTGGTTAGTGCAACTACCCAACTGAAACTTTTAGCAAATGACGGTAAACGATATTTAACCGATATGTTAGATTACAATGGCATTATCGCTTTGGGGAAAGAATTTCCAAGTAAAAAAGCAAACCGATTTATTGAATGGTTTACATATAGTAATGAAAGTATTGACGGCAAAAGCAAGACAAAAGCGTATGCGCTATTTGACAGTTCATTTATCGACAGTATAGAAGTTGGGACAACCAAAGGGTTACAACAAATTCACGCTTATTTATTTGGTGGATTATATGATTTTGCTGGCCAAATAAGACAAAAAAACATTTCCAAAGGTGGTTTTCAATTTGCTGTATCACGATTTTTAGGTGACACATTAAAGCAAATAGAAGCAATGCCCGAAACTTCATTTGACGATATCGTAAACAAATATATTGAAATGAACATTGCACACCCTTTTATGGAAGGTAACGGCAGAAGCACACGAATATGGTTGGATTTGATGCTAAAAAAACGCCTTAAAAAATGTATTGATTGGAGTAAAATAAGTAAACGAGACTATATGAATGCAATGATGCTAAGTCCAACAAAAAACAATACTCTGAAGACTCTATTGAATAATGCCCTCACTTCCCAAATAAATGACCGTGAAATGTTTATGAAAGGGATTGACTATTCCTATTACTATGAAGAAAATGATTAAAAGGTTACCTGACCCATGGCGCCTCGCCTTTCCGGTTACGAACTTTTTAAGGTTATCCGGGGCAACTCCGTGGGCAGTCCCCTGCTATTGTCTTTTTTGAATATCGGTACGGCCGTTTCATCACTGGTCTCATACTCTTTAAGAAAGTAGCCTTTACGGTTAGTAAACTCTTTGCCCCCTTTTTTATTGATGGTCAGGGTCCCGACTGGTACAAACCCCCGTGCCTTATTCTCCGCCGAAATGCTCACATGATCGAGCGGCCGGTTGGATTGGGGCTGCCACAGATGTTCACCGGTTGGTAACAGATCGATCTCCTTGATTTCGATTTCGATTTTCGATTTGCTCACATGAGCCACCAGGTAGTTGGTCCGGGTATTATATCCGATCAATCCTCCATGCGCAATCTGCATGATACCATCCCGCTCCGTGCAGGTTATGGCATGAACCTCCCCGCATAAATATGCATCCACCTGGTATTCTTTCATGGTTTGCCAGAGTTCGGATTCCCGGCCTCCGTCGACCATCAGTGCACTGGAGCTCCATTTTCTGACAGGTCCGAGAATAGGGGCGTGTCCCACCACAATCCGGTGATCTGCATCAGCATTTTCTGACAGAATTTTCCTGAACCAGCTCAGCTGCTCGCCGGTTACCCCAATCTTTATTAATCCATTACGACTTTGACCCTCTTCAAAAAGGTCCAGCGAAACAAAGAGAACATTCCTGTGCCTCCACCAATATGCAGATCCCTGCATGTGGGGAGGACCATTTTCAGGCATTCTGAAGTATCTGGCAAATGCCTCTTTATAGATTTTTACTGCATGGAGCCGCTTTTCAGTGGGCCAGTCATTATCCCCGATTTCATGATCGCCGATCGCAGTATAGTATTTAAGTCCATGGTCTTTCATCCGGTTTATCCATGCCGGATAATAACGTTCTGCATATTTGCTGATGGAATCCCGGTCGTTCCAGTCCGTTCCGTCCCATTCCCCCATGACCATGTCTCCGCCGACAATAAGAAAATCGGGATTCTCCTTTTTGACGGACCCGAGTATACAGGACAGCGCATCCTCCCAGTTGGGCTGCGGATAATCGCAATCCACATTAATAAAGTCCGGCATGCTGACAAAGGTCCAGCTTTTTGAATCCTCCCGGGTCTGACAGGCTGCCAGGCTGAAGGCCATTATTATCGCTGCTATCCGATTGAAACAAATTCTGTTGATCATGTATTAAATAAATATTGTCTGTTATGTTATGCCAAATAATTGTAATTGTACGATAGTTGTTTTGCAACCTTATACACTATTTTGGCACTTGCTGGCTTCATCTGGTCAGGACAGGCAAGTTAGTATCCAATTCTATCAATTTGGTAAGCAAGGAATTCCATTCAGGCATATACCTTTAACCCGGTGCAGTAGGGGTTGAGGTAAGAAATCAGAGAGTCAGCCAATCTCACCGGTAATGATGGAGGATATTAAGAAAATGGGCTTTTCAAGACGGAGATTTATCCAAACATCCGGAAGTCTGGCTTTCGGAATGGTTGAAAATGCCATCCGAAACGGGATCAGCGAACATTACGATTCGATGACCGGAAAGCCGCTGGGCATCCCCGACTACTGCATGAGTGCTTCAATCGCCACCTTGATGCTGGATGGCCTGACCAAAAAATATCAATTAAAACTCAGGTAAAATGAATAAGACTCAATCAATACCGTCGATCCTCATCGCTCTGTTAATGATTCAGGTAACCCCTGCCCTTCCCCAAATTAAGGACCCGAATATCCCGAAACTTCAAAATCCCTTTACGGTATCGTATATCCGTGAAAACCTGACAAAATCAAAGCCGCGCCTGATCTATAATGAGTCGATACTGACCGGTTTCAAAGGCAAAATAAAAACAGATCCGGTTATCGGGAATTTGTATGCGGCAATCCGTCTGAACGCCTTTGCCATACTGGATAAACCGCTCATTAAAAGGGTTCAGAACAGCAATTCGATCCTGGATATTTCCCGGGATCTGCTGCGCCGGATAAATATGCTTGGAGTAGTTTACCTGGTGGAAAAAGATCCGGTAATCCTGGAACGCATCAATCAGGAAGTTCTGGCAGCCAGCCGCTTCACCGACTGGAATCCTCCTGTATATCTGGATGTTGCAGAAATCAGCATGGCTGTTTCGCTGGCCCTCGACTGGACTTTGGGTGATTTGCCGGAATCCACTATCAGAGAGGCAAAAAAGGCATTGATCGAAAAGGGAATTTACCCCAGCTGGGAAGAACATGGCGGTATTAAACAGAATGCCTGGTGGGTCGATCACTATAATAACTGGAACCAGGTTTGCAACGGCAGCCTGATCGCAGCTTCGATAGCCATAGCCGAAGAGGATCCGGAGCTGGCCGGGAAAACCATCAAAAGGGCACTCGACGGTTTGCCAAATGTATTGTCGTCGTATATGCCCGATGGTATTTACCCCGAAAGCCCGATGTACTGGGAGTATGGCACCGGCTATACCATTTTAACCATTTCAATACTCCGGACCGCCTTTGGTTCCGACTTCGGGCATTCCGAATACCCCGGTTTTATGCAAAGCGCAACCTATAAGTACCAGACCTCTAATCTACCCTCCGGAGGGTATTACAATTTTGCCGATTGCAAGGACTATCCGGAAGTTGACGGGGAGATATTCATAGCCTGGTTTGCAGCTCAGACAGGTAAAAGCGTGTATTTCGAAAAAGACAAGTTCCTCACGCCGGCCAAGAATATGAGGATAAGCTACTTAACAGGAGCTGCCATGTCCTGGTTATCCCAATATGAGGAAACATCTACCGAAAAACCACCGACAAATTGGGTGGGTAAAGGCAGAACACCCATCGCGGTATTCAGGGGCGAAGGCAAGAACAGCGACTATTATTTTGCTGCAAAAGGCGGATGTGGCGCGGTCAGTCATGGCAACATGGACGCCGGATCCTTCATTTTTGAACTCAATGGCGTGCGCTGGAGTATCGATCCGGGCATCCAGTCCTATATGATCGGCGAGGAGGGTTTTGACCTTTGGCGGCAGTGCCAGGATTGCCAGCGTTGGGAATTACTGACCAAAAACAATCACGGGCACAGCACCCTTACGGTGGATGACAAGCGCCACATTGTTGACGGTTATGCGCTGGTGAAGGATTACCAAACCGGAAAAAAGCCGTTCGTTACCTTCGACCTGAGTCCCACTTTTACAGGACAGCTAAAAAGTGCTTTCAGAACGTTTACCAAAGACACTAAGAGATCCCTGCTAATTAAAGATGAGATCATTCCTGATGAGAATACGAAGGTTGTAACCTGGCAGCTGATCACCTGCGCCGAGGTGGAGATCGTTGATGGTGGAGCAATACTGAAACAGGACGGCAGGATGTTAAAGCTCATCAATCATTCACATCCCGATATCAGATTTACCGTGGTGTCGCTCGATCCGCCACCTCACAAACTGGATAAACAGATCAATAACCTGAAAAGGATTGAACTCAGAATTCCTGTTGAATTAATGGATAAAAACAGCAGCATCGAAATTACGGTGAGATTGCAGGGTGCATAACAAACAGCTTATTCCTTTACCCGTTTGAGGGTTCTGTTGGAAATTTAGTCATATCCATATAGAAAATCTCCCAGGTATGACCGTCAAAATCTTCTATAGTACGCTGTTGCATAAATCCATAATCTTTCATTTCGCTTGGCTCGGTTCCACCTGATTTCAGTCCATTGGTCATAATGCTGTTTACTTCCTCAAGACTGTCGACAGCTAATGAAAAGATCCCGGCTAAATTTGATTTTGTATCTGCGACGGGCTTGGTTGCAAAGGATTTAAATTTTTCGTGCGTCATAATCATGACAAAGATATCGTCACTCCAAACCATACATTTGCCGGAGTCGTCGGAAAATTGCGGATTATTTGAAAATCCCAATGCAGTATAAAAGTCCATCGATTTCTGAAGGTCTTTCACTGCTATATTGATAAATATTTGCTTTGCCATATTTTTTATTCTTTTCTTAAAAATTCACGCATCTGGTATATTAGGTTCAACTAATCGTTTTAATTTGTCCAACGATTCCTGCCAACCCAAATAACACATTTCGATCGGTATTACGTCTGGTATTCCCTCCTGAGTTGCAATAAGCTCTGTGCCAACTAAAACTTTCCGCAACTCAATTTTTGTAATCATTTGACCTGGAAGATTCGGGTCGTCAAACCGGTCGGAATACGTCAACAGTTCATTGGGTATAATTTCCAGATATTCGCCACCAAATGACTGGCTGCTACCCGTAGTAAAATTGGTAAAAGACATTTTATAGGTCCCGCCAATTTTTACATCCATGCTATGCACTTTGCAAACAAAACCGTAAGGTGGCAACCACGAGGCCATTGCATCTGCATCAGTAAATGCCCTGAATACTTTTTCCGGGCTTGCTGTAAAAACCCGGTGCAGCGTAACTTTACTTTTTGTCATTGCTCCATTTTTCTAGAATAACAATTTGGTTTTGGATTTGTTTTTTGCTGCGATTGTTTCTTATAACATTAAGCGGAAGTTCACTCAGATTCCAGGATTCCATTAGGTAAAGAATTTTGTATTAACTATACAAATACAACCTATTATGTATAGAAAACGGCAAAATCTTTACACTTTCCAACTGGTCTCTATAAAAACGCCATAACGCAATGATGCCATGGTAATCTAAACAATCTTCTCCCCTTCCACCCTATCCAACCTGATTAATGCCAGGGCGATTTTGTAAAACTGGTTTCCTTATTCTTCGTAAACGGGGAATTTGAGCGGCCACTACTTGTCGGTGCAACAGGACCCCCATCCCGGTATCCGGTTCCGGGGCTGTTCGGGCTTCCCAGCGCCATGGCCTTGGGAGTTAAAAAAAGCATGGTAGCGGCGGCGGTAAACACAGCGTACTTCCCTGCTTTTTTAATTGCCTCCTCCCGGGAAATTGCTTCTGATGGGGTTTCGTCTATTTTCTTAATCATCTTATTATCAGAATAATTGTTTCGATTACTTGATCCAGGAAATTTTTCTTTTTACCGTTTTCTGAGCCGATTCAATCACCAGCAGGTACATCCCGTTGGTCAGTTCAGGCAGATAAATCTCGTTTACCAGAGGGTTGTTCAGCGCGACTGATCTCACGATCCGGCCATTAAGGTCGTAAACCGATACTCGTGCAGGCAGGGCAATCTCTCCCAGTACCCTGATCAATTGCCGTTCAGGATAAGCCAAAACCGATAAACCATCAATTAAGGGCTGATCGATACCCATCGAACCTTGTTTTGTATGCAGGTAGAACCGTCCGATGCCGTTGGCGGGTGAAGTCAGGGTGAAGGAGTACATGCTACCAGGTTCATCGAGACGGATGAACTGGCCGGTGGTTTTATCTTCCAGATAAACTTTGTGGGTTGCCGGGAAGTTGCCCATTTCGGCCCGCAGTGTGACTTTCGAACCCTGAGTCGCACGCAGTCCGACCGGTACCACCAGGTTATCGTAATCATCGGGCAGGCCCTGCAATCCGATATCAAGGGTACTACCCTCGATCAGGCGGGTAAATATCTCGAATCCGGATTTTTGTCCGTTAAAAACGGCTATATCATGACCCTCGTCGATTCCGCGCGACCAGTTGGGATGGTAAGCGATGCGCGTGTCGCTCTTCCCGGCGGCGGATTCTGCTATCAGCCTGATTTCCGGATCGGTAGAGAGAGCGCTTTTAAAAGGAGACATCGTATGGGTACGCATGCCGGTATTCATGATAAAGGAGGTGACTCCGGTTGCTGCCTTAACGAAAAAGCCCTCCCCGAGCGGAATATTCCCAGTGGTGGTAATTTCCCAGTTTTTGTTTTCCCCGTTCCAAACATAAAGCGAAGTGAACAAGCTCTCGAATTTCCCTGCATTCGCGGTTAGAAAACCAGCAACATCCAGTCCCGATGGGTATGGATTCCCGAGCAGGTTCCATCCGAAAGTTGCTCCTTCAGTTCGCTGAACCACGGGGCTCACGTTGGCAGAGTTTAATTTTCCTGTGAAACGGACGGTACCTGTGGGAGTTCCGATCAGCGCTTCATAGCCATTACCAACACCCAGGATGCCAGTAGTTGCGGAGGTATAGTAATTCCAGGTGTTGGTTTGTTCCAAATACGGAGCAAAGCCATAGCGTTCTACAATGCCAACGGTCCAATGATCAATCCCTTGGGAACTCAAAAAGCTGGGGATACTTTGATCGGCCACCGGAGAGGATATCGTGTGCCATTTTTCCACGAGAGGGGCTAGGGAAACCAATCCCGTTAAATAGCGCTCCACCGTTGCATCAACATTCTCGGTATTCAGAATCAGGGAGCCCGTACCCAGAGCATCGAAAGAGGTTGACTTAATGAGGAAGCCTGCGTTTCCGGCGTTGTTAACCACGGTACCATTCGCTGTCAGTGTCCCGCCCGCATTAATGGTTAGAATCGCGGAAGCATTGATTGTTAAATTGTTACAAACAACTCCGGTCGTTCCCACTGTTATCGGATTCCCCGTTGTAATCACAACATCATTTTCGGCCACAGGTACAATTGCGGGAGACCAGGAAGTTGATATATCCCAAAAACCGCCCCCGTTCGAGCTTGATATGATCGACGGTTCGGCTAATTGAAAATTGCCGAGAGAGGTAAGTCCTGGCACCTCTGTGCTCAAAGAAGTTTTTGTTCCTACAGTTGGGTATGACCAGGTTGATGCAGCATATTGCCCACAAATCAGGTTTGAAGTATTTGCGGTGCCATCCAGATCGCCGGCCAGGAAATTAAATAGAGCAGTATAGTTAGTAAACACTATCCCGCTGTTAGTCAAGGTCCAATACCTGTTCACGCTTTTGCTCGCCGCTAAAAGCGATGAGCCGATGTTTGGGTGATCGCCTGCAATACTGGTCGTTATCAAGTTCCCGGCGGTGCCAACGGTGGCAAATGTTAAGGTAATGGGTGTATAATTCGCGGCTGAAGCATCACCAATTTCGAAAATCTGGCTGATATTGGTTCCTGTACTGAAATTCTTTTGCAGATTGCCAAAAATATGTCCTGATGTTCTTGAAACCGAGCCAGTTGATTCGATAATAACCTTGCGACCTCCAGTAGTAATAACTCCCGAAGTCAATGTTAGGGTTCCTGCTATTGTGGCATCAACGCTTCCAATCAGCGATAGACCGGCACTATTGTTTACCGTTAGGTTTTTAAAAGTTGTCACCGCACTTCCGGTAATGTTTTGCACCCCGGTACCATTTAAAGTCACGGTGCCGGTTCCGGCTGTAAAAGATCCGTTATTGGTCCAGGAGCCACCAACAGAAAGGTTGAGGTTATTGGCATTCAATGTCCCGCCCGAAATAGTCACATCATTCAACACCGATAATCCGTTCGTGACCAATTGGGCAGTTGGGGAATTCGTTGAATTCACCACCAGGTTGTAAACAGGAACCGAGCTGTTGATGCGGATGGTCTGGCTTGCCAGAGTTGATGCATTTCCGATTTGCAGGGTGCCGCCAGTGACGGTGGCATTATTGGATTGGTTGAAGTAGTCTGAGCCAGCGTCGGGTGTTCCATGCCTTCGTATCACAATGCCCCCCCCTGTCATTGTAAAAGTAGTATTACTGTTCATTTCAAAAGCAGGGCGGTTGAATCCATTATAAAGTGTAGCAACTGTCAGTGTTCCACCATTAATAATTACGGTTCCACTGGAACTTGTGGTGTTGCCCCATATACCAGCCGAAACATTTAGCTCGCCCCCCTGTACAATGATTTTCCCGTTGTTTAAAAAATCAAGATATTGACTATTTACATTTCCAACATTCACCACGCCTCCGGTAATCTTCAATTCACCTGCATTAAGCCTCCAACTTGAATTAATCGCCAACGTGCCATTGTGAACCCAGATCCGTTTGCCGCTTCCCAAAGCATTGGCTGTGGCTGTACCATTAGTATTAATCGCGATGATATTGATTGAACTATTGGATATCTTGAAAGTACCGGAAATTAATTGAAGTCGTGCATCCGGGGTTGTTGCGTTGAGAGTGATGATGGAGTTTGCTTCCAGTATATTGTCTACAGAACCTTTTTCAACACCAAGTATATAAAAGCCGGTAGTAGATGAACCGGCAATTTCCTGGTACGTGTTCGAACCATTAAAATTAACTGTTCCGATGCCACAGGTAAAAGTCCCACTATTAGTCCAGTCTCCGGAAACAGACAAAGTATATGCAGTTGTATTGCTCATGGTCAGAGAAGCACCACTTTCTATCCATACATCTTCACAAGCTGCACCAGAAGCTGCAATAACTGGCTGAAATGTTGTTAATGGAATAAATACGCCATCTAAAGAAGTTGGAACTGAATTTGGTCCCCAATTCCCCGGAGTGAACCAATTGGTTGTTCCAGCCCCACCTGTCCAGTTGTGTGAATAGGTTGTTTCGGAAATCGGTGGTAATCCTGCCGAATACTGGTTACTGCCGTTTACCGACCAGATTTTGTAATAGTATGTAATACCAGATGTAAGCGATGAATGATTGAATGATGTTAAACCTCCCACATAAGCTACAGTACCTCCGCCAGATGGCAAAGTGTTACCTGCTGTGTATCCTGTACCATCTGCCGGAACTCCAAAAGTTGAGGTGGGAGACCAGGCAATGATCACATCGTTATTGGCTGCATTCTTTGTCCAGCTCAGGTTGATCTGGCTCGAACTTGCTGAATTTGCAGTGAAATTTGAAGGATCAATCACATTAACCTGGGCAAGGTCGCTTTGCCATAACCCACGGCCATAAGTACCTGCTTTTATTCTATTGTTGGCAGGAACAGCAGCATAGTAAATTTCAAGTTCCCTGATATCAGTTGGTGGCAATCCTGAACTGTAAAGTATCCAGTCTGTCATACCGGCATCCTTGTACCAAACATTGGTTTGGTTGCCTATATATAATCCCTCATTGCTGTTTTTATCCATCACAATGCAGTTGATGAATAATCCGGGTAGATTGGACGAAATATCGCTCCAGGTAGCCCCTTTATCACCCGACCGGTATATCCCATATCCGGATGTTGCAAAAACGATATCTGCATTGGTTGGATGCGCTTCAATATCGACAGGCATTGCGCCACCTGGAAGCGCGCATACAGTCCAGCTAACCGAACCCGCCGCATTGGCGTTATCAGTGCGCTTCAATGAACCTGGCCTTGCCACGTACAGGATATCGACATTAGCGGCCGATTGTTCAAGTACCCTGCAGGTAGTTGTTTCCCCGGTGGAGATGGCCAACCAGCTGACGGAAGAAGCGGGATCAGCTTTTACATTGGCCGTTCTGAAAACATTCTCGTACCCCGCAAACATCACATTGGCATCGGTTTTATGAAGCAGAAACGGGGTTACCCAGGCACCGGTCTCATCGGCGCCAATACCATTGGTTCCGGTTGATCCAATATTCGAATAGGTTCCGGTGGGCCCTGTAGTCGACCGGCTAATGTCACCCATAACATAGGTGTTGTAGCAATAATTCGTTATCCCATAATCAACAAGGCACTCCGTTCCGTCGCCTCCGCGGGTGGTAGTAAATACAGAACCATCACTGGCAGCTGAGCCGTTATCCTGAAATCCCATTAATACCAGGTCGCTCTGCGTGGCGCTTTGCCCGATTTTATATACCTGTGCGATTGCCAGGTTTCCGGTGATCTCCGTCCAGGATCCACCTGCATTGGCGGTGTAACTGATCCCACCATCATGGCCGACATACAGGCTTGAACCACTCCATTCATAAACATGCTGATCAGCGTGAAGTGCCGAAATTCCGGAACATTGACCTGCCCACTGCGATACGATTGTCCAGTTCACACCTCCATCGGTAGATTTCCAGTTATTAATACTCCCCACGTAGAGGGTGTTGGCGTTGGCAGGGTCAACAGTGATACAGAGGTCATAGGTTGCCTGACTGGCTGTACCCGAACCATCGCATGCATAATCGAAAATGTTTGGTGAGGTGGATTGCGTACTAAAATTTAAACCTGCATCGGTTGACTTTAATAATCCTGCGAAGTTTTTATCGGCAGATTTTATTTGAACCAGATAAACCACCGAGGAATTTGCGGGACTAACACCGATCACCATGCGGGAACCAATTCCGGCAGTTGAGATACCGGATGTAATCTTTGTCCAGTTGCCGCCGGTATCAGTTGACCGGTAAAACTCCGCCGGTGTGGTAATGTTTACCGCATATACAATTGACGGGTCGTCCGGTTTGAATTTAATATCCTTAAAGTTGCCGCTGGTTCTCAGGCTCCAGGAGGCACCCCCGTCAGTTGTTTTATAAATTCCACCACTTGTTGCTGCAAGAATAGTATTCGGAGCCGATGGATGCATGATCATGGCACCAACAACAACGTTCCCCATTGTTCCATTGATCTGTGTCCAGGTGGCACCCCCGTTCACTGATTTAAAAACACCCATAGGTTCAGCATCATCGGAATCACGGTCACCCGAGCCTATATAAATGATATTGGAATCGGTAGGATCAATCAGGATAGATGAAACGCCGAGTGTCGGAAGATCGGATGAAATATCTGACCAGCTGGTCCCTCCACCGGTTGATTTCCAGATACCGCCTGAAGGTGAGCCTACATAAATGGTTGATGGAACTCCCGGGTGAAACGCGATCGCATTTACCCGTCCCATACCCGTGGGTTGCGAAGTATTGTTAACAGGATATGACGTTGGGGCCACTATCGACCAGCTGCCAGAGGCCGACTTTAACCGTGGGCTGGCTGCAAGAGCCTGAAGATGAGTCTCGGTAACGTATCCCGGGGGCTGCAATTTCCCATTGGGTAAAACGCGAAATTCATTGATATATTCCCAACGTTTGAACACTTTCCAACCGTTACCTTTATAATCTGTGCGTCCATCCCAATATTGGTTAAACGCCTTTTGCACGGCGGAAAAATCCACATCAGGATTCTGCATCAAGGATATAAAATCCTTATTTTCATAAGCTTGTGATCCCTGATCATTGATTTGAGAAAAACCTGTCTGGTAACAGAATAGGGTGAGTAAAGCGATAGTAGTTCCAAAACCCCGGGTTAGAGTGCTCATAAGGACAGTTTGTATGGTTTAAGACACGCAGCTTTGCCAAGCGTTGCCTACAAATATGCAACCTTTCGTCCACATACACAACACTTTCAGAGGAATCGTGAAGCGTTACGATTTCTCCGCCTTATGCGTGAAGCGTCAACTTCGCAGTTGTCAAAAAAAGATATATCTCGAATCTGTCACATTTTCTTGATTGATTATTAGACAAGTTAGTATCCAGTCCTGCCAATTTCCTTTTCAGTTAAAAGCAATCTGTCTGGTATCTTTATCCCTTATTCACTGAATGACATGCGTACAATAAGCTTATTCCTGATCGGCAGCATCCTTTTCATGGTTCTTCAGATGAGTTCCTGTTCAGCCAGGAAACCACCCGGCAGGCCCAATATAATTTTCGCCATATCCGACGACCAGGGCTATCCCTTTGCCGGAGCCTACGGTACCCGGTTTGTCAATACCCCCGGATTCGACCGGGTTGCCTCGGAGGGTTTGCTTTTCAACAATGTGTATTGCGCGGCCCCCCAATCTTCACCAAACCGGGCATGCATCCTCACCGGGCGCTACCTGTGGCAGATCGCCGAGGCCGGTACTCATGCGAGTCTGTTTCCGGCACACCTGAACATCTTTACCGACCTGATCATGCAGGGCGGATATGACATGGCCTCTACCGGTAAAACCTGGGGACCCGGAGTGGTGGATACCATAAACCGGTTAACCAACAAAACGCTGACAGGCAAGTATTATACTACTGAAAATGAGGCTGAATACTGGAAAGAGTTTCAAAAATTCGTAAAAGAGAAAGATCCCGGCAAACCCTTCTTCTTCTGGTACGGAACCAATGATCCTCACCGGGCTTTCGATCCGGGATCGGGATTAGCCAGCGGAAAGAAACCTGAAGATGTTGTTGTTCCTCCCTATCTTCCTGATTGCGATATCGTTCGGTCCGACTTCCTGGATTATGCTGTAAAAATTGAACGGTTCGACAGCAACCTGGTGCAGATGATCCGAATATTGGAGGAGATGGGTGAACTCGATAACACGCTGATCATCGTAACGTCCGATAATGGCATGCCCTACCCCCGCGCCAAGGGAAATGCCAATGATGCCGGGGTGCATGTTCCGATGGCCGTTCGCTGGGGAAACAAGATCCCCGCCGGCCGGGTCATTGATGATTTCATCAGTCATATCGATCTTGCCCCAACCATGCTGGATATAGCCGATGTACCGGCTTTTCCTGAAATCGAAGGGAAAAGCTTCCTGGATCTGATGCTCGATCCGGAATCCCCGGAACGTAAACCATTCCGCGAAAGCCTGTTTTATGGACGGGAAAGGGCCACCTCGGCCCGACCGAATAATGTTGGCTATCCGGCGAGAACCATACGAACCCGGCAATATCAGCTGATCTGGAATATGAAGCCCGACCGGTTTCCCGCCGGTAACCGGCTGAATGAGAATGAAGCCGCCGGAGTTTTAAAGGAGATGATCAGATTGAAGGATGTTAATCCCGAGGGAAAGAAAATGTACGAGGATGCCTTCGGATTGCGCCCCGAATTCGAATTGTATGATATGATCAGCGATCCCTGGGCCATGGTGAATCTGTCCGGAAAGCCGGAGTACAAAGAGACTTTTGATGGCCTGTTGAAAACCCTGGAAAAGCAGTTGCGCGATAATGGCGACCCCCGGATGTCCGGGCAGGGGGATATCTGGGAAAGTTACCCACGCTTCATGCGCATCAACAATTTTGGCTGCGACCACCCTGCCTGGCAGGGAGTTTACAATGACTACTATGTGCAGTCTGGTCAGCGAATACCGCAGTATCTTTTTGATTCAAAGGACTATCAAACCTTTTTTGAAAAAACCGGGATCACCAGGGATGATTACATCAACCGGCTGAAGGAAAAAGGGGCCGTGTTGTATTAGCGCTGAATGATGAAAAAACAAATTGGCAGACGGATTTTCCTGAAGAAATCGGCAGGCGTTGCTCTGGGTGCAATGGTGCTTCCGGGATCACTGGTATGGCTGGAAGGTTGTGTTTCGGGTGCAAATCCGACTGCTAATCAAGCCGGTAAGTCTGAAATCATTTCCCGGATAAACTGGAAGGAGATGATGAAAGATCATGACCTGATCTGGAAAAAAACTCCTTCCGGCATGACCGAAGCGCCCCATCTGGGGAACGGACTGATCGGATCCATGATCTGGTTTGAAGAAAATCAGATCCGGCTGCAGGTTTTCAGATCGGATGTGCACGACCATGCCGATGAATCTTATGGATGGGCAGCCTATAGCCGCCCCCGCTACCAGATCGGATATTTCCTGATGAAACCCAAAGGAGAGATCATTAATTGCAACCTGAGGCTGGATATCTATAATGCCGAACTCACCGGAAATATACTGACGAGCCTCGGAAACATTGAAATACAACATTTTGTACACCGGCAAGATGATATTATCCACACCCGGATTGAATCAGCGGGCGGTGAGGTGTTTTCCGGATGGGAGTGGCACCCGTTCGAAGCCAACGGGTCGCGGGGTGGAAAACCCGGGGACGAAAGCTACGGGCAGGCCTATGCTCCCTATCAGGAACTGAAAAATCCGGAACACCGGGTGGAAAATCATCAGGGGATATTTTCCGGGATTCAGGATTTATCAGCCGGCGGCGATTATGCCACCGCCTGGAAGGAAGAGCGGTCGGCCAAAAACTCATCTACCCTGCGGATAACTATTCAACACAGTTATCCCACGAAAACATCCACTGATGCTGCGGTAAGGGTTATCAATCAGGCAACTGAAAAAATTCAGGAAAGTCTGAAAAAATGGAAAGAGAAGCACCGCACCTGGTGGCACAACTATTACCCTGAAAGCTTTGTAACCTTCCCCGATACCATCGGGCAAACGTTTTACTGGAACAACGTTTACCGTCTGGCCTGCTGCACCCGCCCGGATGCCCAATACATCGATACCCCCGGCATGTGGAACTCGGGAGGGCCCTGGCCTTACAGCACCCATGACTTTAACACACAAACGGCTCATTTTCCAATCTATACAGCAAACCGGCTGCACCTTGGGGAGGCATTGGTGGAATCGCTTCACCGCAACCGGGAAACCCTTATCAGCAATGTGGTTCCTGCTGAGTGGCAGGGTGATTCCGCGCTGCTCCCGCTGGCCACGGCCTTCGACCTGAAAGGGAAAAGGGATGGCGACGGGCGATACAGCGAAATGGTGGGGTGCCTTACCTGGCTGCTGAATAATTGCTGGCTGCAATACCGGCATACCTTGGATCAGGAAATGCTGAGGGAGAAAATCTTTCCCCTCCTGCGGCGCAGTATCAATTTTTACCGCCACCTGCTGGTTACCGGCGATAACGACAAACTGCATCTCCCTCCGACTTTCTCGCCCGAAACCGGAATTACCGCCGATTGTAATTTTGATCTGGCCCTTCTAAAATGGGGTTGTATCAGGCTTGAAGAGATCTGCAGGATTCTCGGAATTGATGACCCGCTGCTGCCCGAATGGGACAAGATCAGGAGTCAACTGGCAGATTATCCCGTGGATGAAAACGGGTACCGGCTGGGAAGCGATAAACCGGCCCCCATCGACCATCAGCATATGTCGCACCTGATGATGATCTACCCCCTCTATCTGGAAAACATTGATAATGGCGCAGATAAAGATCTGCTCGAACAATCGGTGAGATACTTTCAACCGGTAACGATGCCCAAAATGGGGGCTTCGCAATCGTCGCCTGCCGCCGCTGCCCTGGGACTGGGAAACCTGGCCCTGCAGCGGATGAATGACATTCTTTACCGTGATGTGGAGAACGAAACTCTGGGAAAAAACGGCATTTATTATCTTTCCACACCCTGCATCGAAACCTCATTGAGCTACAATACCTGCGTGCAGGATATGCTCTTGCAAAGCTGGGGCAATAAGATCCGGGTGTTTCCGGCACTGCCCGATGAATGGAAGGATGTGGCATTTCAAGATTTCAGGGCCGAGGGCGCATTTCTCATCAGTGCCCGCCGGGAAAAGGGAAAAACCAGCTTCGTGAGAATCAAGAGCCTGAAGGGTGAACCCTGCGTGATTTGTCCGGCTATTGAAGGAATCCCTCTCATTATCAGTAAGAATAACACTAAAATCGAGGAGATGGAAAAGGGTTGCTACCGGCTGGATATCCCACAGGGCGAAGAGGTTATTCTGTATCCTGCTGATGAAAAACCTGAATTGATCATTGAGCCGCAAGCTCTTGAATCAGAAAAGGTTAACTATTTTGGAGTCAAATAATTAACCAATTTCAGAATCCTGACAGACCAAATCCCGCAATGAATAAACTGGTTACCAATACCCAAAATTATCGCTGGAGGATTCTGTCCCTGCTCTTTTTTGCCACCACCATCAATTACATCGACCGGCAGGTAATCGGATTGCTGAAACCCTTCATTTCTGAAGAACTGGCCTGGAGTGAGGCCGATTACGGGTACATCGTAACGGCTTTTCAGGTTGCGTATGCCATAGGACTGATCTCGACGGGCCGGTTTTTGGATAAGTTCGGTACCCGCATCGGGTACTTGTGGGCTATTGTCGTTTGGAGCCTTGCAGGGATGGCTCATGCCGCAGCACGCGGTGTGGTTGGTTTTGCGGTGGCCCGGTTTACCCTCGGACTCGGTGAATCCGCCAATTTCCCGGCAGCCGTTAAAAGCGTGGCTGAATGGTTTCCCAAAAAAGAACGGGCTTTTGCCACCGGTCTTTTCAACTCCGGATCCACCATCGGGGCCATTATTGCTCCCCTGATTGTAACCGCGATTTCCCTGAGCCTGGGCTGGAAATGGGCCTTTATCATAACTGGCTCGCTTGGTTTTATCTGGCTGATTTTTTGGATAGCCTGGTATCAGGTTCCCGAAAAACATCCGGAAATATCAAAAGAGGAGCTGCTGTATATCAATCAGGATGAGTTAGATACAGATAATAAAAATAAAATAAGATGGATTGACCTGTTCAGGTTGAAACAGACCCGGGCAATCTGTTCCACCCGTTTCATTTCTGATTGGGTATGGTGGTTTTTCCTGTTCTGGATTCCTGATTACCTGAATAAGGCACACGGTATTGATATGAAAGAGGCCGTAATTCCGATCATAGTCATTTATTCTGTTTCCAGCATTGGCGGCATTGGCGGAGGCTGGCTTTCCTCACGGTTTATTACTGCAGGGAAATCCATTGATTTTGCCCGGAAAAGAAGCATCCTGATCTGTGCATTGATTATCCTGCCGGTGATGCTGGTATCTCAAACGCATAATCTTTGGATTGCCGTGATTCTGATTGCATTGGCCGCTGCCGGCCACCAGGGGTGGGCATCCAATATTTTCACCATTGTTTCAGATATTTATCCGAAACAGGCTGTTGGAACCATGGTTGGACTCAGCGGATTTGCCGGTGCCGCGGGAGGCGCCCTGTCGGCTTCCTTTATCGGACTGATTCTTGAAAGTACCGGAAGCTATTTTTTAATCTTCTTCGTGGCATCTTCCGTTTACCTGGTCAACTGGATAATCCTGAAACTTTTTATCCGGGAAATCAAGCCATGCGCAAACACCACACCGCATACAAAGGCACTGATCTCCACCTGGTCAAGTTAGTATCCATACCTGCCAATTTGCTAAGCAGATAAATAAAATGGGTCTGTTAACTTTATACCGACAGTAATCTTGGCTAACCTTTGAAAAACTTTATACCCTCCAGTTAATGGATTCAATCAAAACCCGACTGTTGATTTTTCTATCGCTCACCGCTTTATCAATGGGCCCGGCCCTGGCGCAATCAACCGCCTTCCCCGCCAGCATCCTCACCGCAAATCCCACGGCCACCGACTTTCAACTGGTTACCAATCAGCATCATGCACTGATTCTGATCGATGAGGAGGATTTCCCGGTTGTGAAACTATGCGCAAACTTGTTCCGGGAAGATGTGGAGCGGGTAACGGGCTATAAACCAGCGCTGATAACCGGACAAACGGATCCAATCCCATACTGCGTAATCATCGGCTCCATTGAAAAAAGCCGGATCATCAAAAAACTCATCGCCAACAAAAAAATCGATGTATCGGGTGTTAAAGGCCAATGGGAAAGCTGTCTGACCCAAACCATCGATAATCCCCTGCCGGGCATCTCCAAAGCACTGGTGATTGCCGGGAGCGACCGGCGGGGAACGGCCTACGGGGTCTTCGAATTATCGAAGCAGATCGGCGTTTCGCCCTGGTACTATTTTGCCGATGTACCCCCGAAAAAGAGTACGGAAATATCCATTAAAGCCGGAAAACAGATCCTCCAATCCCCGTCGGTAAAATACCGCGGCATCTTTATCAATGATGAGATGTGGGGCCTCCGCCCCTGGGCTATGCATACGCTCGCCCCCGAGGAGGGAAAGGGTCTCGGGCCCACCACCTACAGCAAGATATTCGAGCTCCTGCTCAGACTGAAAGCCAATACCCTCTGGCCGGCCATGCATCAGCAAACCAGGCCGTTCAACCAGTACGAACAGAATAAGGTGGTGGCCGATCAATACGCTATTATCATGGGCTCCTCGCATATCGAACCCATGCTGCGGAATAATATCGCCGGTGCCGAATGGGACATTGAATATCCCGGAGAGCCCTGGGATTATGTGAAAAACAGGGATCACATTTACAAATACTGGGAAGACCGGGTAAAAGCCAACGGTCGCTACGAAAACATCTATACCCTCGGTAAAAGGGGGAAAGATGATGAAGCCGGAACCGATATCACGGTACCCGTTCTGGAAAGGATTTTTGCCGATCAGCGGAGCATCCTCCGGAAATGGGTGAATAAAGATGTGACCCGGGTTCCGCAGGTGCTGATCCCGTATACCGAGGTGCTGGGGCTCTATAACCAGGGACTGAAATTGCCGGATGATGTGATCATCTGCTGGCCCGACGATAATTTCGGGAATATCCGGCAGCTGCCCGACCAGAAGGAACGGCTGCGACCGGGCGGATCGGGCATCTATTATCATTTTCAGTGGCTCAACGGGGCCACTACGGCATACACCTGGACTTGCACCACCCCGCTGGCGCTCACCTGGATGGAGATGAAAAAGGCTTATGACAACGGGGCAAATAAACTCTGGATCGTTAATGTGGGCGATATCAAGCCGGCCGAGATCAATATCGAGTATTTCATGCAGATGGCCTGGGATATTTCCGTGTGGGACCATCAGAATTCCAGTCAGTTCGTTACCCAATGGGCAACGCGTGATTTTGGGGCTGAACACGCCGGCGCCATTGCAGACATTCTGAACAAGCACTATGAACTGGGATATGCCCGCCGGCCGGAAAGTATGGTCCTGTTCGACGGAAGAAAGGGGACCACGGCATGGGATTGGTTCAGCATCAACGAGTATGATGATGAGGCTCAGCAAAGGTTGGATGAGTACGACAGCCTGATCCGGCAGGTCGATGAAATTTATGAATCCCTGCCCCGCGAACAGAAAGATGCCTTTTTCGAAACGGTGGTATATAATGTGAAGGGCTCCGCGCTCCAAAACAGGAAAATCCTCAATGCTCAGAAAAGCATTGTGTACGGTGCGCAAAGGAGAAGCAGTGCTGCCGGATACGCAGCAAAAGCGCAACAGGCTGAAAATGATATATACAGCCTGATCCGTCATTACAACCGGGAACTGGTTACCACCGGGAAAAAATGGGACCGCATGGCCTCGTTGCCGGGTCCCTGGGGCGGACAGTGGCGTCAGTGGGACATGCCCCCGCTGAGTTTTTACTCCGGTGAAGGGGAACCCGCCCTGCAGGCAGCTGCCGAAGGCGGTGATTCAGTAAACCTGCCGGGATTCAGCGTGTATAACCAGGACAGGGGATTCATCGACCTGTATAATACCGGAAACGGTGTAATCTATTGGTCTTCTGCAGTTTCTGATGATTGGATCGTTTTAACCGAAACCTCGGGTGCCCTATATGATGAAAAAAGGATCTGGGTTTCGATCGATTGGAAAAAGGCCCCCAAGGGCCTGGCTGAAAAAGGTAAAATCACTTTCCGATGGTCAACCGCGGCCGATGATGAATGGACCGACTATGATCAGCTGTCGGAAAAAGACCGGCAGGCTTACCGGAAGGGCGAGCTTACATACAGCGTGCCCGGCCGGTCGAGGGAGTTCAGTGTCACCCAGTTTAATCTGGCAAGCCCGTCGCCGGAAGTAGTGAAGGGATTTGTGGAGAGCAACGGATATATTTCCATGGAGGCCGAGAACTTTTCACGAAACGTAAAAGGAAAGGAGGCCGGGTGGAATATCATTGAAGGACTGGGCCGCACAGGCAATTCGGTTACCGTGCTGTCAACCACTATTGCCCCGGTAACTGATCCGGCCCGTATTGTGCCGGACTCGCCACTGCTGGAGTACGACCTCTATCTTTTCACCACCGGAAAAGTGGCGCTGCAGTTAAACTGCATTCCCTCCTACCCCATCCACTCAGGCTATGGATTGCGCGTGGCCGTGTCGGTTGATGACAACCAGCCGCAATTGGTGTCGTTCAAGCCGGCCGACCGGAATGTGATGGATAATCTGATGCCATTGAAAACCGAACTGATGATTGATCAGCCGGGTGCCCATATCCTGAAAATCAGGATGGTGGATCCGGGAGTGGTAATCGACAAGCTAATCCTGAATACGGGCGGGGTCAGGAAATCCTACCTGGGTCCGCCAGAGTCATTAAAAAGATAAACATGAAAACTGAATCCTCAAGAAGAAACTTTCTGAAATCGGCTGCCCTGTCGGCAACCGCATTGGTGGTTCCCGCTTATGCCGGGGCTTCCGTGATCGATCCGCAGCAGAAAAATGGTATCAAGCTGAACCAGAATCCTTTGAAAATAGGATTGATGACCTATAATCTGGGTAAGGATTGGGATATCGAAACCATTATAAAAAATTGTACCGAAGCGGAGTGGAAATCAGTTGAACTGCGCACCACCCATAAACACGGGGTGGAAGTTACCCTGTCGGCGGCACAGCGGGCGGATGTCAGGAAGCGGTTTAAGGATTCCGCACTCGAAACCATCAGTCTGGCAAGTGCTTTCGCCTACCATTCACCCGACGCGGCCGAGCTGAAAAGCAATATTGCGGGAACGAAGGAATTTGTGAAGCTTGCGCAGGATGTCGGGGCAACGGGAATCCGGGTTTTCCCCAATGCCTTCGTGGATGGAGAGGATAAGGAAAAAACCATGGAACGGATCGGGAAAGCCCTTGCCGAGGTAAGCTCCTTTGCCCATGATCATGGAGTGGAAATCCGGGTGTGCGTGCATGGTCAGGGAACAAATTCCGTTACCATGATTAAAAAGATAATCGACTATTCTAAAAGTCCTTATGTATATGTCAATTGGAATTGTGATCCGTCAGATGCAGCCGGCGAAGGCATGGAATCCAATTTCAATCTGGTGAAGGACCGCATCAAAGGGGTTCACATGCATGAATTGTTTAATGCTGAATATCCCTACCGCCTGTTTTTCAAGCTGCTGGCGGAATCAGGATACCAGGGCTATTGCAATGCAGAAGTCGAGGCAAGTTGCGAACCGGTTAGGTTTATGCAATACTACCGCGGTTTGTTTTTGGCTTTGCAAAATGCAATCTGATCAGGAAGAAAAAATGGACAAAAATTTGATTCAACAACAATGAAACAAATATCCAGAAGCGATTTCGTGAGGAAATCAACAGTATTGGCCGGGGGAGCATTAGTTGCCCCTGCATACATCAGAGGAATGGTCAGCGACAGTCCGAATGACCGGGTAAATATTGCCCTGATCGGCATTGCGGGGGAACGCCAGAATGTACGTGGAATCATCGACGGGCGGGGGATAGGTCATATCAACAGCTACGCGAAAATTCCAAATGTCAGGATTAAAACCATCTGTGATGTGGATGAGCGGCTGTTCCCACGAAATATCCAGATTATTAAGGAAAAATTCGGGACCGAGCCAACAACCGAATATGATTATCGCAAAGTACTTGAAGACAAAGACATAGATGTTGTATCGCTGGCAACTCCCGATCACTGGCATGCCCTCATGACCGTCTGGGCCTGTCAGGCCGGCAAGGATGTTTATGTGGAAAAACCGGTGAGTCATACGGTACTGGAAGGGAGGAAAATGGTGGAGGCGGCCCGAAAATACAACCGCATGGTGCAGTCGGGGATCTGTTACCGGAGCAGTAAAGCCGTGCAGGAGGGGATCAAATTTGTGCATGACGGTATGCTGGGTAAAGTGTATATGGCCAAAGGGCTCACCTACCGGTACCGTGAATCGGTCGGCAGGATTGCCGACAGCCCGATACCGGCAGGCCTTCACTGGGACAATTTTCTGGGACCGGCCCCGTATCGCCCGTATAATGAAAACCGGTTTCTGTATAACTGGCACTTCTTCTGGGATACCGGCGGAACAACCGAGTTCGGCAATAATGGCATCTACCGGATGGATACGGTTCGGTGGGCATTGCAAAAGAATGAGCATCCTGTGAAAATCAATTGTACCGGCGGAAAATTTGGCAGGGATGACGATCAGGAGGTTCCCAATATTATGATGGCCGACTATGAATACCCGGATGGCGTGATCATTCAGAATGAATTCAGGTGCCTGGCAACCAATCCCGAAGGGCTGCCCGGCTCGGGCGATGCATTTCTTTACAGCGATCTGGGTTGGATGACGTTCAGTCCGGACGGGTATAAAACCTATTTCGGGAGTAAGAATGAACCCGGTCCCGCCCGTTCCGACAAGGATTTTCCTGCCGAAGAGCTGCACGATGGCTGGAAAAACCTCATCGATTGCGTGCGAAGCGGAAAAAGGGAAGATCTGGAAAATGATATACTGGAAGGACATCTTTCGGCTTCACTGGGGCATCTGGGCATTATTTCCTACCGTACCGGCCGGAAGCTCATCTTTAATTCCGAAAATGAAAAATTTGTGAATGATCCTGAAGCCGACAGGTTACTGACGCGAACCTACCGGGCCCCTTATGTGATGCCGGAAAAAGTGTGACCTCACGATGTTGAGCCGCTGAATATTCCGCTATTTTTAGGCATGAAATTCTGCAGATTACTTGCGGCTGTTTGCTGCCTCGTCCCGGTCCTGTCGCTGAACGGACAAACGAAACCCGCCCTGAAGGAGGTTGCCACATCTGGCAATGTATCAGGTATGCCATACAGCTGGCCCGCCTATGAGCCCACGCTCGACTACAATTTCCGGGAAGAGTTTCCGGCATTGGAAATGCCATCGCGCGATTTAAATGATTGTCCGCAGGTTGTGGGCTCGCAATCGTCAGGCTGGTGGACCTTTCGGTGGGGCCCCCTGGCCAATCCCCTGGTAACCTCCGCCGCCATCACCCCGATGCTGGAACGCATGAATGCTGAATTTGCCTATTTCCGCGATTCCATGGGCTGGCCGCCTGACAAACGAGTTAAATACGGATATCGCAGCGCCATCTATCTCTTTGGATCAGGCCTTTGTACTGATAATGCATCCAACACCGAACTGGGAGGCTGGCAAAGCGCCATCTGGTACAATGGTCAGAACTGGCCGATGGTACTGGCCTCCTATTATCCCGTGTACTGTTTCGATCCTGCCTGTAATTACAGCGACCGGAATTTTCAGATGGGAGCGATGGTTCATGAAGGTATCCACTCCATACTGGCCGATCTCCCGGGGTGCAGGAATGCCGCCTGGTTTCATGAGGGCGGAAACACCTGGCTGCAGCAGGAGGCTGAATCCAGAAGGTCGGGTGATTACAGCAGCATGGGATTCCTGAACGCCTGTCCGTTCATCGCCCCCTTCATGCCCATCGAGTGCTACAGCGGATGGCTGCAGGATGGCTCCTTCGGCGGACCATCCGCCGAAGGGGTAAACCGCTACAACGGCAGTCAGCAGCTTTGCACCTGGCGTAACTTGCTCGGCGGCAACCAGTATGGCAATACTTTTCCGGTATTTCTCGGACAAACACTGGGTACAGGCAGCATCGCCTGGATCTGGAGATACTGCCCCTCGCGCGTGCTGAAGGGCATTGCCGACACACTGGGCGCTGCGCAAACCCGCAGGCTTATCACCGAATACAGGGCCAAGCAGGCCCTCCTCGATATGAAGGAATGGACCGGTGCGATTAAAAAGCTGCTCGACTCGAATTTTAAAAGCAGCATCAAGGCTGAATGGCAGCCTTCGTGGCTGAATCCGGAGGTATGGCTCGCCACGCCATACGCCAAAACCACCAATGACGGCATGGGCCTCCTCACACCTGAATACCGTACCACGCCGGGATGGTCGGGCGCCAACCAGATTCCGCTGTTCATTGAAGGTGACACCGTTACGGTAAATTTCCAGCCGATCGGGAAAAACATGTCGTGCCAGCTCTGTTACCGCACCAAGGATGGAACAACGGTATACAGTCAGCCGGTAACCGGGGGCGACTGTTCGCTGATACTTGAAAACAAGCCGGCCAACAGCGTGGTGTTTGCCGTGATCTGCAATACCGATTATGAATACAAAGGCGAAATTACCCGCAAGGCCCATTATGATTACCGCCTGCAACTGGTGAAAGGGGTTGTGAGAGCGGCAAGTATTTACGTGAAATGGTACGACTGGATTAAGGACCTGAAGGATATCGTTTCGGGAACCGGTGTACATGATGAGTACTCCTCCGATGCGCTTATTTTTCCCAATCCGCTGAACAGCAACGGAGGAGTACTGAATATCAGGTTCTCCAACCCCTCTTACCCGGATGCCTCCTTTGAAATCATTGATTCCCGCGGCCGCATGGTTTATCGGGATACGATCCATGGCGATTGTTCCATAAATGCTGCCGGAATTCTTAAGCCGGGGATATACTACGCAACCGTGAAAACGGGTAACCGAAGAAAAACTCAAAAACTGGTGGTGATCTGATTAACTATCAATACGTAAGATATTCATCAGATTTCAATATTTCTAAATTCCAATAGTGTTTCCGGCCATATCTTACCGAAATCCAATAGTGTTTTTGACATCTACATGCTATTTTCCAATAGTGTTGTAATTCATTTTAGGAATTAAGTGTATCTTTGATCAGGCATTATAGAATTCAAATGAAACGATCAATAGAAGAATACCTGAAAACCTGGAAGGATAGCCCAAGGCGAAAACCATTGATTTTAAGAGGGGCAAGGCAAGTTGGCAAAACATTTATTGTCAATGAGTTTGGCAAGAACCATTTTGAATACTATTTGCATGTTAATCTTGAGCAGGACCGAAATCTACAATCGGTTTTTGAAAGCAATAATCCGGTCACGATCATCAATGAATTGACCAGTCTGTATAATATTCCGCTGTTGGCCGGAAAAACCCTGCTCTTCATTGATGAAATTCAAGCTTCCCCGACAGCAATTGCATCTCTCCGGTATTTCTACGAACAAATTCCGGATCTGCATGTCATTGCAGCCGGATCACTACTCGATCACACTCTCAACGAATTGCGCTATTCGATGCCCATCGGACGGGTTGAATACGCGTACCTGTATCCACTCAATTTTATGGAGTTTTGCACGGCAATCGGAGAAACAGGGCTATGCCAATACCTGCATGATTTCGTGCCCGGAAAGGATTTCAGCTCAGCGATTCACGCGAAAGTATCGGAAATTTTACGATTGTACTTTTTCATTGGCGGAATGCCGGAAGCTGTAAAAACCTATATTGAAACCGGCAATCTCATCGAGGTTGAAAAGGTCCATTCCAATATCCTCACCTCCCTGCAATATGATTTTTCAAAATATGGAACCCGGAGGGAACAGGATTTTCTGCAATCGTCATTGCATTATGTTGCCAACAATATTGGTCGAAAAGTTAAATATGTCAATATCGATCAAAACGTCCACTCATCCCAGCTCAAGCAGGCACTGCTGAAACTGGAAATGAGCAGGGTGATCCATCTGGTGCGAAAGACAAA
This sequence comes from uncultured Bacteroidota bacterium, assembly GCA_942493265.1. Classification (GTDB taxonomy): domain Bacteria; phylum Bacteroidota; class Bacteroidia; order Bacteroidales; family UBA12481; genus UBA12481. Next base: position 1,236,370 of record OW818688.1, on the reverse strand, counting down.
ATCAGTGAATCCGCCGATCACTCAATATATTGACAACGATACTTTTAAACCTGTTTTTTTTGACATAGGTCTTGCCAATCACCTGGCACAGATACGATTGATTGATATTAAAAATCTGGCCACCGATTTTGAAGGGGCGCTGGCCGAGCAATTTGTTGGTCAGGAATTAATTGCATCTTCGCCGTTTTTCAGGGAAACAAAACTCTACTATTGGATGCGTGAAGCAAAGAATTCAAATGCTGAGATTGACTATCTCCTACAAAAAGGCAATGAAATATACCCTGTCGAAGTAAAGGCCGGTAAAACAGGAACTCTGAAATCCATGCAGGTCTATTTGGGAACCAACCATAAACAGAATGGCATTCGATTTAATCTCGATCTCCCGAATTATGGCACCCATTTGCAGGCATCTGTCAGTGTAAATAATGAAACCACCATCATCGATTATTCACTTCTGTCGCTCCCGATGTATTTTGCGGGCTTAATCGGCGAAATGAAGTTTTAAGGTTACTGTTCAGCAAAATGAGGAGGGAAGAGGTGCGGTACGACGGTTGAATTACCCGGAAATTATTTGTAAATTACCAGATGCGGAAAAAGTAATGAGACGAGCTGCGCCTATCGGACTGTTGTTTACCGTTAGCATCCTGTTAACCGCATGCTCCACCTACAATCCATTGGCTGAGGCATTAGCCGATCCGGAAAGCGTAACCACGCTGAAAATCCAGAATGTGCGGCTCGATAGTCTGCCTAAGGAAATCGGCACGCTCACCAATCTGAAAACCCTCTATCTGTTCCGGAACAAGCTGCAAAAACTCCCCGATGAGATAGGAAATCTGAAAAAACTGGAAAACCTGGTGGTCAGCAGCAACCAATTATCGAGCATCCCCGCCTCTATCGGACAGTTGACCAATCTGAAAAAAATCTCGTTTAAGAATAACCGGCTGAGGAAATTGCCTGCCGAGATAGGCAATCTACACCAGCTCAAGGAATTGTATCTGGAATATAACGATCTGGTATCTCTGCCTTCCAGCATTGGCAACCTCAAGAAGCTCGAAAATCTATCTGTCAATAACAATGACCTGGTTACGCTGCCCAAAGAAATCGGAAATTTATCGGGTCTGAGGTTTTTTACCATCGGCAAAAACAGCCTCGTGGAAATCCCGGATGAAATCGGTAACCTGTCGAACCTGACAACCCTGAACGCCGCCTATTGCGGCACCCTGGTACGGATACCTGAAACCATAAAGTACTGCCACAAACTTGATATACTGTATGTTGATGAAACCTTGATTCTACCCTACTCCATTCGAATGGTCAATTCCAGATTGCGCATCGTGCGGCTGGGAAAAGGGGTGGTGCGTTAACTATTGCTGACCCATTTTAGAAGCGGGCCGGTCCGGAGGAGCTACTCCAAAGGTTGGCGAAGGTTTTGCCCCCATTTCAAACTCCAGTGTTCCGCCGGCCATGATATCCTGAAAACTGATCGATGACCGGGAGAATTCCTTACCGTTCAGCCTGACGCTCAAGATGTATTTATTAACCGGGCTATTATTCTTAACAGAAATCGTAAGCTTCCTGTTATCAGCCAATTCAATGACGGCATGATCCACTATCGGACTGCCGAACACGAAATCCCCGCCGGCCGGGACCACCGGATACATCCCGAGGGCAGAGAAAATATACCAGGCCGACATCTGTCCCACATCCTCATTCCCGGCCAACCCTGCCGGTTGATCGCTGTAAAGCGTGGACATCACTTCCCTTACTTTTTCGGCTGTTTTCCAGGGCTGTCCCACATAATTGTACAGATACAGAATATGATGACTGGGCTCGTTCCCATGGGCATACTGGCCGATCAGTCCGGTAACATCCAGTGCATTTTTCAACTCCCCTTTCACCAGAAAGAGGGAATCCAGACGGGCGATAAAGGCCTCCTCCGAACCGAACAGGGAGATCAGTCCGTTCACATCATGGGGCACCAGCCACGTATATTGCCAGGCATTGCCTTCCCGGTAATCCGCGAGTCCGATCGGATTGAATGGCGTGCGAAAAATCCCTGCCGAATCCTTTGGCCGCAACAGCCGGGTTTCCGGATCGAAATAATACCGGTAAGCCTGACTCCTGTTCATAAAATAGGTATAGTCGGCTTCCGCGCCAACCTTTTTCGCCACCTGGGCAATCGACCAGTCGGCCAGCCCGTATTCCAGCGCCTTCGCCACCGATGAGTACTCCAGGTTATAAGGAATATATCCGTACTGCTTATACCATTTCAATCCCCGTTCATCGAGCATGGCCGAGGTTTTCATCGCCTCATAAGCAGCCTTTTCATCAATATCAAATTCTTTCAGAACAATGTCGGCCAGCACCACCGCACCCGGATTTCCCACCATGGCATTGGTTTCATTCGACATCATGTGCCAAACCGGAAGCTTTCCCTGCTCCTTAAAGATGTGGATCATGGTATTGGCTATGTCGGGCACCATTTCGGGATGTACCAGGTTCATCAGCGGATGTGCGGCACGGTAGGTATCCCACAGCGAAAAGGTCGAATAATTTACGAAATCATTGTTGGCGTGCACTTTACGGTCGGTTCCGAAATAGTCCCCGTTCACATCGCAATACACCGATGGCGCCACCATGGTATGATAGAATGCCGTGTAGAAAGTTCGCAGGATATGTTCATCCGGCGAGGTTATCCTGATTTTATTCAGCGCCTGGTTCCAGGCCTGATCAGCCTTTTCACAGGTACCGTTAAAATCCCAGCCGGGAAGTTCAGTCTTCAGGTTCATCCTGGCATTTTCGATACTCACCGGCGAGAGAGCTACCTTAACCAATATGGATTCCCGATCTGTGGTTTTAAAATGAACCACGCCATAAGCTTCAGGCATCACCAGCGAATCCTTCGGTCCCGCCACCCGGGCATCCGACACGGTAAAAGCGGTCATGGGTTTTGAAAAGCGCGCCGTAAAGTACATCGTATGATTTTCGGCCCATCCGCTTGAGGTGCGAAAGCCCGAAATGGTTGAATCATCCTCCAGAACCACATGGGTTTCCGTGGGATAATCCTCTAGCCCGTGTTCCAGGTCGATGATGATGCGGGCTTCGGAAGATTCCGGAAAAGTGTATTTGTGAAATCCCACCCGGGTGGTTGCGGTCAGTTCCGCATCGATATTAAACCGGTTCAGATGCACTTTGTAATATCCGGCCCTTGCCATTTCATTAGCATGCGAAAACTTCGAATAGATACCTGAAGATGAATCACTTAAATTACCACGCGTGAGTTTCACCTCTCCAATTGATGGCATCAGCAGGATATCGCCAAGATCGGCACTGCCTGCTCCGCCCAGATGGGTATGAGCAAATCCGATAATCGTTGAATCGCTGTAATGGTAACCCGAACTCCAGTCCCAGCCCTCGGTAAGCTGCGTGGGACCCAGCTGAACGGCTCCGTAGGGAACATTTGCCCCGATAAAAACGTGACCATGGTCGCCCGTGCCGATAAACGGGTCAACATAACGGGTAAGATCAAGGGGTTTGGGATTGCAAGAAGCCAGCACACTGAGTAAGGCAAGCAGGGGTACTTTTGAAAGAATCTTCATTATTTTAACTATTCTGATTTGCATTCATTGACTCAACCGCACGATATCCGGATTAGCCGGTTAAACGCGGCAATTTAGCAATTATCGGCCTGACTGCCCCGGGGAGGCCCGGCAACTTTGGTGCCCCACTTGAACTCATATGCTGCAATCGTACCCATCGATTCCTCAATCAGGTCGATCTCCTTTTGATCATAGGTACGCCAAAAATTGGCCTCAACTGCCGGAAATTATATAAATACCGGCACTCAACTGCCGAAATTCAGAATTTATTACTATTCTTCGGTACTTGCCCAATGCACGAATCCTGACCTTTCGTCTGTAAAAATCCAAAGAAAAATTTATTCCTATATTGAGCTTCTAAACATGGGGAAAATCAGACGATGTCGCTGGTGCAAAAAACAGTAACCGGTCTTATTTGGAGTTTTGTCGAAAGCCTGTCCGGATTTTTGATCAGGTTCCTGACGGGAATCATTCTGGCCCGGATTCTGAGTCCGGATGAATTCGGTTTAATCGGAATGACCGTCATATTTATCAATATCTCCCTGGCATTTATCGACAGCGGCATGAGCCAGGCCCTGATCAGAAAACAGAACTGTTCTTCCGGGGATTATTCTACGGTATTCTATTTCAATCTGGCAGTCAGCCTGGCATTTTATGCCATGCTATTTGTGGGGGCACCCTGGATTTCCCTCTTTTTTGACGAACCAAAACTAAATTTAATTCTTCGTATACTGGGCTTAGGATTGATAATCAGCTCTTTGGGAATAATCCCGATAACCCGTTTGAAGAAAGAGGTCGATTTCAAACAATTGACCGTGATTTCAGTAATATCCTCCCTGGTTTCAGGTTCGCTGGCTGTTTATTTAGCCATCAGGGGAGTTGGAGTATGGAGTCTGGTGGTTTTATCGATTGCCCAACAATTTCTGACTACGGTTTTATTGTTGATCCGGGGTTCGTGGAAGCCCTTCGGACATTTCAGCAGGAGGACCCTTCGCGAACATTATTCATTTGGCAGTAAGCTGTTCCTCAGTGGTTTAATCGACACGGTTTTCTCAAGCGCCTATCTCATGATTATCGGAAAATTCTATTCAACTGCCGAATTGGGATTTTATTCCAAAGCCCAGGGATTCAGTTCTCTGCCCTCCACCACGCTTCAAACCAGTATCGCACGGGTTACCTACCCGGTATTATCGCGGCTTCAGGATGATATTCCCAGGTTAAAAGAGGCCTATCAGCGGATCATTCGCAGCACCATGTTTTTTTCATTTCCCCTTATGCTGGGCCTGGCAGCAATTGCCAAACCGATGGTACTTGCCCTGATCGGCGCAAAATGGGAAGGAAGCATTGTTTACATACAGCTATTATGCCTGTCGGGAATGCTATATCCCTTGCTGGCCATCAATTTGAATGTTTTTAAGGTACTCGGACGAAGTGATCTGCTCCTGCGTCTGGAGGTGCTGAAGAAAATATGGGCGATACCCGTTATTCTGGCCGGTATATTTATTGGCATTAAGGAGATGCTGGTTGCTTTGATCCTATACAATATCTTCTCCCTGTACATCAATACCAAAGGGTTTGGTAAATTTATCAACTATTCTTTTCTTGCCCAGCTGAAAGATATTTCATCCTCCTTTATACTGGCATTGGTTACTGCCTCTTTCCTGTATTTTGAAGGGAGATGGATTCCGTTCCTGCCTTATCAGGTGTTAATCATCCAGGTGTTCAGTGGATTTCTGGTGGTGATTACCCTCGGGGAGCTGATCAGGCAGCGTGACTATATCTATCTGAAAACCATAGCAAAAGAGAAACTGAAGCAAATACGAGATTCCCATGAATAATACTCACAAAACCCGGATATTGCTGGTGGGATGCGGCCGTTGGGGAAAACTCATCCTGCGTGATCTTAAAATCCTGGATTGTACCGTTTTTGTGCTGACCCAGTCGGAAGAGAGCAAACAAAATGCAATTGACGGGGGCGCTGATCAATTAATCAACGGATTTGATGAGTCAGGTGTGATCGACGGTGCCATAGTGGCGGTCAACAGCATTGCCCATTTCGAAGTCATTAACAGCATTCTGGATCATTATGGGAACATTCCGGTATACGTTGAAAAACCGCTGTGCGTAAAAGCCAGCGATGCCAGGCACCTGCTTGACAGGGCTCCCGGAAACCTGTTTGTGATGCACAAATGGCGATACCATCAGGGTATTCTTGCCCTGAGTGAAATGGCAAAATCGGATCGGCTGGGTAAACTGCTGGGTATCAAATTAACAAGAAATAATTGGGGGATACCGCATACTGATGTGGATTGTACCTGGATTCTCCTTCCGCACGACTTAAGCATTGTACTGGAAATAGCCGGATACCTCCCTCCGGCCAGATACGCCCGGTTCGATAAAACACCGCATGGCATACAGGGCTTATCCGGTTTTCTGTCGGATAACCGGATGTGGGTGTCGCTGGAAATCAGTGAAAGGTCGCCCGGAAATAAACGGGAAATGATTTTGTATTTTGAGAATGGTCTGGCTCAGCTGAACGATTCTTATGATGAGAAGATCGAAATTTTTCAAACCGATCCGTCAAATCTAAGAATCAAGCCCGATCCCAACTTTAAATCTTTCGCCAATACCATGCCGCTCCTGGAAGAACTAAAGGCTTTTATCACCTGGATTCAGGGTCATGGAGATCCTCCGAAAAGCAGCGTTCAGGAAGGATATGAGGTAGTTTTAAAAATAGAGGAGCTCCGAGAATTGGCAAGCCATGAACAATAATCAGTCGCCCAAAATTTCCGTGGTCATTGCTACCTATAATAGCAGCCACACGCTGGGGTACACCCTGAAAAGTCTGCTCAACCAAACCTTTCAGGATTTTGAGGCCTGGATTATCGGGGACGCCTGTACAGATGATTCAGAGCAGGTGGTGCTGGAATTTCATGACGACCGGCTTCATTGGTATAACCGGACTGAAAATTCCGGAAGCCAGCCGGCCCCTAATAATGAGGGGATGAAGCGGGCGCAAGGGGAGTATATTGCCTTTTTAGGACATGATGACCTTTGGCTCCCCCAACATCTGGAAGAACTCTTAACCCATGCTGAAACCAACCGGCTGATTTTTACATATTCCATCACCATACTCTTATCCCCGGACGGAATTGAACAGGTACGGGGAAAGTGCCATCAGGGTACCAGCCTTGAAAATTTTGTGGTTCCCCCATCTAGCTGGTTCATGAAAAGAGAGATCATGGATCAGGTGGGATTCTGGGAGGAGAATTACCATTTGCTGGATACCACGCCCGACCAGGATTATTTTGGCCGCATAGCCCGTAAACTTGGTACGATCAGCCCTTTAGAGAAACTGACAGTTGTGAAATTTCAGTCTACCGTCTGGAATTCCTATAAAAATCAGGTCAACCTGGCCAATGCCCTTAAAAAGTATTGGTCTGAAATTGAAAACAATCCGGATAAATTATTGTTGGATTTGTTAAATAGTATAGCCTATGAGTTCAGTCAGTTTACCCTGCGCACTAATATTCTTTCACCCCGGAGCAGTTTGGGGATGATTAAAAGGCATTACTTGAAAATCATCCATTCCATGGGCGACCGGATACCGGGAATCCGGAAATATCGAAAAAAACAAAGTATAAAAAAATTTCAGTTAACGCGACAAAAGATCCTGATCATGAGGGGTTTGAAATGATAAAATCAACTAGTATTTATGAACAATAATCAAACTGTATTTGCGGCTTCCAAGGTTGGAAATGAAAAAGATAAAGTGGCGGCCTATCTGAATGGCGAAAACATTTTTCCGACTACCATTGAACTGGATTTAACCCAGCTTTGCACCAGGGCTTGTGACGGGTGTCCGTACGGAACCTCCCGAACTCCCGGGTTAACCTTGCAGCTCCCGTTTCTGGACCGGCTGTTTGGAATACTCGGACACGGAACACCGGGGATCGTACTCTCGGGCGGGGAGCCCACTATGGTTCCGCACTTTCCTGAAACGGTTCAATTGGCCCGGAAAAGAGGCTTTAAAGAAATCGCAGTCATCTCCAATGGTGGTTATACCCATAAAAATATCGTTAAAGACGCTCTTGTTGAACATGTTACGTCCATTCGATTCTCCCTCTACGACTGGCAGGATGGGGAAGGAAAATATTTCCATGATACATTAGCCAAAATACGGCAACTGAGAAAACTGATTGATCAAACCGGCAGCAAACTGGAAATCGGAGCCTCCATTCTAACGCGCACCGACACCATTCACCGATATGAAGCCGTGGCCAGAATGGCGTTGGAATCAGGAATTCACTGGCTCTATTTTCATCCGTACTGCATCGATTGGGATACCTCCTATCCCAAACAGGCGGATCAAACCGGTGTGATCGCAGCCCTGAATAAGTTGAAAGAATCTGCCCCGAAAGATTCGAATATCCAGATTCCGTATGAAAGGTATACCACTGAACCATTGATCTTTGACAAACTGCATGGCTCGCATTTTCTTATTCAGGTGGGTGCCGACGGAATTAACTATGCTGGTCCTGAATGTAAATATCACCGGGATTATGAGCTGCTCGACCTCAACAAATACATGAAAGATGATTTTCTGTGGCATCCTCAGAGAGTGCAAAGGATCAATGAATTAAATTCCGATAATTACCAATTCAAAGGCACCAAGCACCGTCCGCCGATGTTCAGTCATTACATTCAGAAATTGATCAACAAAAAAGGAGGGCTCACCGTGGCGGAAGAAAACAATGTTCCGATGTTTTCATATCCGAACATCATCTGAGCTGCTATCCGGTAATGAATTAAAATAAGGATCTTCTATAGCCGGATCGGAAGCGTGATGTCATTTTGTTCCCGGGGATTCAACCTGATCACTTTTCCTCCTCTGACCTTTGCCAGGCTGTTCAGATGCACGATGATTTCATTGCAGGAAGGATCGGATAGCGGCTCAACATGCAGCTTTGCGCTACGGCCATCGTCAGCCACTTTTAGCTCCATCGTGAGTGCTCCGAAAGGGGTTGCTACCCCATTCAGCCGGGTAACCATTCCGGGCTTGGTCCACTCAACCGGCATGCCCTCCAGCAGATGCAGGTCATTTCCGCGGTCCAGGGCCAGGAGATGAATGGTGAGACGGATAAACTCGGCACTGGCCCAGTTGTGGGGCATATCACCCACTTTTCGGAAGGTTGCACCTTTCAGCGACTGCTCCTCACGCCACACCAATGTTGGCGCAGCATGATTTCCAAAGGCATACAGCGACTGGGCTGCCTTTTTCCCATTGCCCTGCCATAGCCAGGCATGGCCGTAGAATGAGGCGAAGTAATTCCAGATGCCAGTGGCGTCCCACCCGGTTCCATACACCATGCCTTCGCGTTCGGTAGCCTCCAGCATCGCCATGTTTCCGGTCACCAGCGGATCGTCGTTGGAAAAGATCTGTCCCGGGTAAACGGCCTGACAGAAAGCCCATTGGGCTCGCTGCGGCAACTGTTTCCATCCCGCTTCGCCCATGAGGGCCCCCAGATAGGCGTTGCCGGCAGGATCCTTAGCCATATCGCGTTTTGCGGCATTCCGGAAGGCAAGCATAAAGGCATCATACTCCTTTTGCCAGGCGGCGGCTTCCTGAGTTTTGCCCAGCCATTGTGCAGCCTGGATAAAAGCTTTCAGTCCGGTGAGGTTCCAGTAAGTATTCGTGTATTCATCATGAGTGCCCCCGATGCCTCCATCCAGGGTGCCCGCAGGATTAAGGCCGTCGTCGAGCGTGGAACCATTGTTGAGCGTCTGGCTCCGGAGTGTTTTGATATATTCGGCAATGAGCTGCAGCTTAGGCCATACCGACTCGAGCCACACTTTATCCTGGGTGAGCTGGGCATGCCGCACGCACGTCCAGATCACGATGCCGTTTTCCTTCCAGAAATCCGGGGCGAGCGACTCCATCCGTCCATCGGGTTTCTGTACCGACAGCTCATAGGCAACACCGTTCCGGGCCTGATCGCCTGCCCCGACCATAGCGGCCGATTCCAGCAGGAATGCACCATCAACGATCCACAATCCCCGATAGCAGGTGGGACCGACCTGGAAAGCAGGCAATCCGTTTTTGATCTCCCGCGCCTGCCAGATATTCCGTACGGATGACTCAATAAGCGCCTGAACACCAGGCTCCGGAACCTGAATCCGGTCAAAAGGCAGCTGCGATTTCTTTTCCCAGTATTCAATGGCTTTGGCACGACTGGCCACCACCTCTTCCATCGAACCGGGACTTCCGGGCATGGCCGTCCCGTTGGAGTATTGTACGTAAAATGATGCGCTTTCACCGGCAGCCAGATTCACCGTTTCCAGCTGAATCCGGTGCAGCGGCCCGGTTTTTTCAACCATCCCGGCCATTTCCAGGGATGCATTGAGCACTTCGGCGCCATTAACCGTGATTTTCCCCTGATCGGCCCGAAAAGTCAATGGCAATACTGTATTTACAATCAGCTCAGGGGTGACGGTCCTTGAGGCAGAACCGGTGTTTTTCAGATGAACCAGTATGATATCATCGCGACCGGGGACGTCGTGGGTGGTATGGTTCAGATCGACCAGCGCAGCGGAATTCAATTTGCCTTTTAAAAGCGCCTCACTATCGGTTTTTGTTCCCGGATCAAACACCCAGAGGCCGTTAAGCACCGTATTTTTATCCGTGGCTTGCGGAGCGGCATCCACCGAGATCTTAATCTTTCCATCAACATCCGCATCCCTGGCTTCGAACCAGAATGCAGCCGGCTTGTTCTTCCCGGTTTCGGCCACCATATCTACCGTTCGGGTTTTCGCTCCCTCCACGCATAAATTCATCACGCGCCTCCCGGGTTCCCCCCAATAACCTTCACACAGGGCAAGTGCGATGAGCCTTGATGATCCGGCAGGAATCAACAATTCATACTGAATGCTCCCGTTCATATGCAGGTTGATATTCCTGAGCGTTGTATCATATCCTGGCGAAGGCATGGCCCAGCCATTTTCAACAGTGCCATCGTCAAAGCGCTTCAGTGCATTTTCAGGCATACTACCTACCGGCGCACCTGTAACAGCAAAAGCCTCCTCAGTAATCTCCACATCTGCCGACTGCAGGTAGGTTTTAACAATCGGTACCCGCGGCGAATAGAGCTCCTGCCCAACCCATTTCGCATCATTCGCAACCACAACACTGATGCGGGTTCCAAACTCGCGCCCCCCCTGCTTATAATGATAGAGCAGCTCGCCGGTGCGGTCCACCAGCGTTTTGTGCGGATCATCGGGCAAACAGATAGCCGTTTGCCATTCAGGAGGTGAATACCGGAAATCCAGTTTGCCCTGTTCAGCAGGAGTAACAGTTTTCTGAGCTGAGAGAGTCCATCCAAGGAACAAAAAAACGGTAAGCGTGAGAAAAAATTGATTTTTCATTATCTGATTCAGGTTTTTTTGATGATGTTAAAGGTAATTTTTTTGTTAACCAGTTACCTGGTGATGGTTAGATGACCTTTACACAATCCACATGACTCCCTGCCGATCCTGACATACCTTTATCCGTTAACTTGCCGGAACGGAATGGTAAATGAAAAAACACTGCCTTTGGACGGGGTAGATACCAAATCAATGTGACCTCCCAGCAAATCAACCAGCCCCTTACAGATAGGCAAACCAAGTCCGGCACCGCCATGTTGTCGGGATAGCGAATCATCCGCCTGAACAAACCGCTCAAAAACTGCCTCCAGTTTTTCTTTTTCTATGCCAATTCCACTATCTGCCACTGTAAACTTTATGAAATCATCTTTCCAAAGTCCGCAGCTTACCTGAATAAATCCGGATGGAGTAAATTTAAAAGCATTGTTAATGACATTGTTTAAAACCTGACGCACTCTTCGCCAATCAGTTACGATTTTGATATTGGCAAGTTCACCTTCAACGGTACAGGTAAACTGAACATCAATCTTTTTTAAATCATTTTTGATAGCCAATCCCACGTGGTAAGTATCTGAAAATAAATCAGCAATACAACCAGCCTCTTCAACCATTCGCAACTGATTGGATTCCAGAGAGGATAAGTCGAGGATATCGTTGATAATGGCCAACAGGTCAAATGATCTTTGCTGGATATGATAGGTGTATTTTTCACGTTCATCAGGAGTGGTATCCGGGTCATTCAGCAGTTCCGAAAATCCGATAATCGCATTCATCGGGGTCCTGATCTCATGACTCATATTCGCCAGGAAGGCAGATTTAAGCCGGTCGGATTCTTCCGCGTGTTCCTTGGCAATGATCAGATCCTCAATCATCTTCCTCCTTTCTGAAACATCCTCCTTAACAGCAATAAAATGAGTGATCCTGCCGGCTTCATTAACAATAGGAGAGATAATTCCGTTCTCCCAGAATAATTCTCCGTTTTTTTTACGGTTATGAAATTCACCATGCCAGTCATTTCCCGATAAAATCGTTTTCCAAAGATTTTCATAAAAGTCCTCCGGCTGGTCACCCGATTTCAGGATTCTCGGATTTTCGCCGATAATTTCTTCAATGGAATAACCTGTTGACTTGCAGAACATGGGATTTACATATTCAATATTGCCTTTAAGGTTGGTAATGATAATGCTAACCGGGCTCTGCTCGATACTTTTGGCCAACTTTATGGCAGTTTCTTCCACCTGGTTTCGTTCGATATAAACACTTAACTGATTCGCGATCATTTCCAGTATCCCGGCGCTCTGTGCGTCATAAGCATTGGCTTTGGTATAATTTTGCACGACTAATGCGCCTGCGGGAACGTTGTGAATAAGAATGGGCACACCAAGCCAGGATTCAGCCACGGTGCCTATTAAACGGATTTTGTCGTCAGCGGCGAGTTGCCTGATTTCTGCAGAAGAGAGCAATAATGTTTTGCCATTTTTGATTAACAAACCGGTCAAGGATCCATCAGCCGGAAAAGCTGTCGGAATCTCATCCAATTCATCTTTTTCAAAAGGAACGGTTAACATTCCGGTGCTTTTATCATAATCCACAAAAAAACAATTTGTTGTATCGATAACGGTGGACAATTCATTCCGGATGATCCCGAAAAGGTCTTTCATTTTTTTGGAACGAACCGCTGCATCGGCAATGTTGTACTGTAATTTATATATTATTTCAGATTTCTTGCGTTGCGTAATATCGATGGCCGTTCCGATGCCGGCGGGTAGGCCCTGCCAATCAATCTCGCCTGCAGTAAAATCGACCCAGGTTTCATGACCATTTTTTTGAATTATCCTAAACTCATATCTCGATGGAACCGTTTCTCCACGCAGCCGGGCATGGCCCCTGTCTTTTACCAGTTCTTTTGATTCCATGTGAACAATTTCCCAGAAATTCATGCCCAGTAACTCGGCTTCTGAATATCCTGTAAGCTCTGTACAAGTCCGGTTAACATACACAAAGCAATTATTCTGATAGATGAAAATTGCAGTTGAAGTGGTATCTGCCAGCCGGCGGAACCAAATCTCCCGCTGTTTTATAGCCTCAGCCGCAGCATATCGTTCGGTAATATTGGTGGCTAGTCCGATTGCCCCGGTAACTTTTCCCTGCTGATCAAAACGAGGCGTAAAAAGGGTGTCAAAAATGATCCCCTGAACCAGCAATTCAACCTGGTTTGCCTTACCCTCGAGTACTTTATCAATACCTGCAACAACTCCCGGATAATCCTTATACAACTCCTTCGCCGATAGTCCGATAACCTCACCAGGTTTCAACCCGAGAGCACTCAGACCCAGGCCCTCGGATAATTCGAAAATTCCGTTTTGGTCGATTATAAACACGATTGCATTCACATTCTGAACCACTGTCCGAAACTCTTCATGTGCCTTAAAGAGGGTTTGAATTGAATCACGGCGAATACTCCTGTGTAGGAGATAGGCTCCTGCCAAAACCAGCAGGATTGCTAATAAAATTACACTGATCAGGAAACCCAACTCCAGAAAAGCCTCCTCGAAAACCTCACTGCTATCCGTTTTTGTTACAATCAGCCAGGGAGTTCCGGGAACTTTATTGATATAAGCCATTACCTTTTCCCCCCGGTAATCAATTGACTCTCTTACGCCCGACAGTCCATTTGCCGCCATCACTATCGCAGCCTCCTGCTGGTCGAGGGTGTAGGTGAAATTCAGTGCACAATCCTCCTTGAATTTCAAGTTATTCAGAACCCTCACTAAATTCTCCTCAAGACGGCCCAGGTAAGTTTCCGTGCTTTCCAGGGGTTTTGGCCAGGCATCAATGATCGGATAAAGGCTTAATGCCGGATCAAACCGGAAAACCCAGACTCCGACCTGCAGCCCATCGGAAGTTTCAGCTTTCGTTAGAAAATCGATCCAGATGTTTTTTGATTTTTGGGATCGATAAAGGTCCGTTGAATAAGTGCTGTCAAGATTTCCACAATCCTTGATAAAGGGTAGCAGCAGCGGGTCAATTTCCGGATTATCCCGCGTGGAGGAAATTAATAATTTCCCGTCATTGTCAACGAGAAAAATCGTAAAATAGCTATGTTCACGTGCATACGACGAAACAAACTCCGCCAGCCGAAGACTGTCGGATACTTTTTTAGTGGAATACCAATCCCCGGTAACCTGTTGAAAGATCTCATTTCTGGCAATCGTGTATGCATCGAAAATTTCATCGGCAAACCATTCTGAAATCTGATTCATTTTTGTGGTGCCGATTAGCTCGAGCTCAATTGTTTTGGCAGATCTTATGGTTTTAAATTCACGTGTTGCATAATATTGGCCCGAAACAAGCAAGAGCACAATTAATATGGTTGCTATAATCAATATCTGTGGTTGGTTCCTTACGTGGAACTTGTTATCATGCAATCCTACTTTTTTCATTCCTTAAGCTTAGTGCGTACCCTTTATTGCCAACTCCCGGCCGAAAATAGAAAAAGCAAGCGCAATTATATGAAAATCATTTATTTATTTGACGTATGTTCTCTGTACCCTACCTGTTTTGCATTTGCATCTCAAAGTCCTTTAACCTAGCGTATATTTTGATCAAAGGTTAAACCAGAATATTATGAAAAACCAGATACCTGCCTTTGAAACCATTATCCCTTTTTCGGGCAACTGGAATCCTGCATCACAGAGCTGGAATTAACAATCAGAAAACCAGTCCGGTGAGCCATCCCCAAACCACGTAACGCAAAAATTTGCCGGCCAGCATGGCTAAGGCGGTTATCAGAATATTGGCCCGTAAAAGGCCGAGCCCGACCGCAAAAATATCGCCTACACCGGGAACCCAGCACAGGAATGCAAAAAGGGCCCCTCGTTTATACAGTCGGGTATGCCACTTCTCAAGGGTTTCGCGCTTAATTCTCAGGTATTTTTCAATCCACGCCCATTTACCCAGATAGCCGATGGCAAAGCTGCTCATTCCGCCGAGCCAGTTGCCTGCTGTGGCGACCAAAACAGCTGAATAGGGATTGGTTCCGTTGATAATCAGAACAGTAAGCAAGGCTTCGGAACTAAAAGGAACCACCGTTGCCGCCAGAAAACTGGCCAGAAATAATCCCCACAGGGAGTAATCAAAAAGTCCTTCAATCATTTTAAGAAATGAAATATGGGCAAATTTATACCTTTGAACAAACAACCTGCCCATGAAAGCTACAAAAGCCCTTTCCGCGCGAATAATTCTCGCAGCCATTCTCCTGTCCGTAATGCCATCATTTGCCCAGGACACCATCCGGTTCCGGGAGGGGTTGGCCTTAGGCAACAGTCATCAGTATGGCCGGCAGGCACTGTTCACCGACCAGCTGGCTGCACGGATGTATACTCCTGGTTACCAAAAACCTGCAGCCTCATTGGCTTTGTTTACCAATGCCCAGGGCCGGGAGGTGGTGTGGACAGCGATCCGGGCCGACAGCACCGGACGGTTTACCGGGCGGGAGGCTTCTAATGGATACATCTACCTGACTTATCGTTCAAACCGCGACCGTGGCGGGGTGATCAACATCACGGGCAACGCCATGTTCTACTGGAACGGCGAACCTCATCCGGGCGATCCCTATGGCCATAACTGGCTGCATATCCCCGTGGCGATCCGCAAAGGGTTGAATGAAATATACATACGTACAGCAGGCTTCCGTACTGCCGTAACCGTGCAGCTCACCCTGCCTGCCACACCGGTACTGATTACTACCGACGATCCCACCCTGCCGCATATCGTGCCGGGGGGCGATAACCTGTCGCTGCTGGGTGCCATTGTGCTGCTGAATACCTCTGATAAAACACTTACCGGACTTGCCATCCGCTCAGAGTTGCTGGGCCGGGAATTGAGTATGCCGGTGCCCGACCTGCTGCCCTTCAGCACCCGCAAGGTGCCCTTCCGCTTCAACGGTCAGGCGGTTACCACCAAGGGATCCTATCCCTGCAACCTGGTGCTGACGGCAAACGGGAAAACTCTGGTGAGTTCTGTCGTGACTGTTGAGTCGGTAGCTGCCGGTGAGTCATACCGCTCCACTTTCATCAGCGAAATCGATGGCAGCGTGCAATATTATGCCGTTAACCCGCAGAGCGGATCCGGCAGTAAGCCCGGTGCACTTTTCCTGTCGGTACACGGCGCCGGCGTTGAGGCCATCGGTCAGGCGCGGGCCTATACGCCTAAAGACTGGGGTACCCTGGTAGCGCCCACCAACCGGCGGCCGCGCGGGTTCAACTGGGAAGACTGGGGCCGGCTGGATGCGCTGGAGGTGCTGGATATCGCGAAAAACACCTTTCACCCCGATCCCGCCCGGATCTACCTTACCGGTCATTCCATGGGAGGCCACGGAACCTGGTATCTGGGAGCAACTTATCCTGACCGGTGGGCAGCCATTGCGCCATGTGCGGGCTATGCCTCATTGATGGCTTACGCTTCGGCCGACGGGCGAATCCCGCAGCCGGGGGATAACGAAAATGAACAGAATCTTTACCGGGCAAGCAACGGGAGCAATGTGCCTGAGCTGGTGCGCAATTATGGAGCCCATGGGGTATACGTGCACCATGGCGATGCCGATCCAACGGTGCCGGTGGAGCATGCCCGGCAGATGCGCAAACTGCTGGGTGAATTTCATCCCGATTTTACCTATTACGAATATCCGGGAGGCAATCACTGGTGGAGCAACGAGAGCGTTGACTGGCCACCGCTGTTCGAGTTTTTCCGGTCGCATGCCATACGGCCCGACAGCGCAGTGAACCGCATCGACTTCCGTACGGCCAATCCTGCCGTGTCATCGTCGAACCGCTGGGTATCGGTCCTGCAACAGCTGGAGCCATTAAAATACAGTACAATCAAAATCGACCGGAATCGCGCAAAGGGTATTTTTACCGGAACCACTGAAAACATCTCCATTTTAAGTCTTCAGGTGGAAGGAATGGCGGGCGACAGCCTAAGGGTTCAGCTCGACGGCGATGATCTGAAGATTCCCCGGCCAGCCGGCAAACAGCCGCTTGTGCTGGTGAAAAAGGACCACTGGATGGTGGGAACCGGTCCGGGTAGTATGGAGAAAGGTCCGGTCCGCAACGGAACCTTCAAGGAGCCCTTCAACCACCGCATGGTGATGGTGTACGGCACCACCGGAACAAAGGAGGAGAATGCCTGGGCGCTGGCGAAAGCCCGCTACGATGCCGAAACCTGGTACTACCGGGGAAACGGAGCCCTCGACGTGATAGCGGATGCCGCGTTCGATCCGGCCGCCTATCCCGACCGGGGAGTGGTGCTCTATGGAAATGCAACCACCAACAGCGCCTGGCCCAAACTTCTGGGCGACTGTCCCATCCGGGTGAGCCGGGGCAAACTGGTTTTCGGTACCGAACAATTTACGGGCGATGACTATGGGGCTTACCTGATGTACCCGCGGCCCGGCAGCCCCACCCTCACCGTGGCAGCTGTCACCGGCACAGGTCTGCCAGGCATGCATGCCGCAGATGCCAACCAGTATTTTTCGGGGGGCAGCGGATTCCCCGATTACCTGATCTTTACGGCCAACCTGCCGGGCGATGGAGCCAAAGCCCTCGTGCATACCGGCTATTATGACAACAGGTGGCAACTCGCACTGCCCGGAGGCACTAAATAAAAATTCTCAGGTAACACTTGGTTATTTACCATTTATGTATTTACTTTGCCGATCAAAGTACTTTTAGATGAAAGAAGAAAAGGATTATACCCGGGATATTGCAGAGATCCGCTCCATGATGGAGCGCTCTACCAAATTTATGTCGCTGTCGGGCCGCACAGGAATCCTGGCCGGGATTTATGCTTTGGCAGGGGCTTATATTGCCTGGAAAGTATTTGATTTCAATCCTCAGGAACTGGTTTCCCACAGCACGGAATCAGGTTCCGGATTTCTGAATGTATTTCTGCTTTCCGGAATCGTATTGGCACTGGCCATTGGTACTGCCATTCTGGATTCCTACCTGAAAGCCCGCAAAAAAGGCGAAAAAGCCTGGAACGCCATATCCAGGCGACTGCTGGCCAATATGCTGGCACCTTTGATCACGGGTGGAATCCTGATCCTGGTGTTAATTTCCGAAGGGATAATCGGACTGGTGGCACCCCTGACCCTTTTATTTTATGGTCTGGCGCTTTTCAATGCCGGTAACTTTACTTACCGGGCAGTGAGAATCCTGGGCCTGGTGCAGATCACTTTAGGATTGATCAGCTGCTGGTTTATCGAATATGGATTGCTCATCTGGACCGTTGGCTTTGGTTTGGGGCATATTGTTTATGGTATTTACATGCATTATAAATACGAGCGGTGAAAATATCTGTTAACGGTTTCCATAAGGCCTTCGACAGCCGCATCCGGCTCGTTCTGGTATCGATCCTGGCCGTCAATGACAGTATTGATTTTAATTCGCTCAAGGAATATCTTGATGTTACGGACGGCAATCTGGCCAGCCACTTGAAAGCACTGGAAAAAGAAGAATTTATATTGGTGGAAAAATCATTTATCGGAAAAAAACCAAATACTAAATATTCTTTAACCAAAGAGGGCAAAAAAGCATTCTCCGATCATCTTAAAGCCCTGGAAAAATTAATTAAAACACAGAAATAATTAAATCTCATTTTTTTTATTCATTCACTTTGTAAATCAAAGTACTTTCATAATTAACCTTTTATAAATTTTCTCATGAAATCATTCAGCCAATTTTTCAAAACCCTGATCTCGCCCGAAACCACGGTCCAATCCATTATCAGCGCTGCACTTGCGGCGGCTATGGTCATGCTGGTGCCCTTGCTGGCGATGCAATTTTCCGACGAAGTGACCTGGACCCCGTCAGATTTCGCTGTTGCCTGGACGGTCCTGTTCGGCGCTGGTCTCACCTATAGCCTCGTAGCCCGAAAGATGGGGCATATCCGGTACCGGGCCGCCGTAGCCTTTTCAGTAGGAACAGGCCTTTTTCTGTTCTGGTCGAATCTTGCCGTGGGGCTCATCGGGAGTGAGAACAACGACGCCAACATGATGTATCTCGGGGTACTCTCGGTTGCCATCATTGGAGCCCTGCTTGTGCGTTTTCAGCCAAAGGGAATGGTGATCACCCTGGCCGCCACCGCAGCCGCCCAGGCGCTGGTTACCGTGATCGCGCTGATTGCCGGACTCCAGCATCTGCCGGAAAGTTCCGTACCCGAAATCCTCACCGTGAACTGGTTCTTTATCGTGCTGTGGATCGTATCGGCCTTATTGTTCCGGAATGCCCGGGAGCAGGTAGTGCAAAAGGAGTAGGCAATCAGATGGGCCGCACTGCGGCAGCGGAAGAGTACTCAGGGGCCTCGGAGTAGCGTGACGAGGTCCCGACTTGCGTCGGGATGACACTGCTCCGAGGGTAATTCAGTAGTGTGACCCGGACCTCCCCCTGCCCCCTCCTTAGGAAGGAGGGGGTAACGAGCTTCCGGATCACTTTGCGGTAAGCCTGGCAGTTGAAATACCCCCCTCCTTTCTAAGGAGGGGGTAACGAGCTTCCGGATCACTTTGCGGTAAGCCTGGCAGTTGAAATACCCCCCTCCTTTCTAAGGAGGGGGCAGGGGGAGGTCTGCCTGCTTCGCACCAACTCACCCTCGGAGCAGTGTCATCCCGACGCAAGTCGGGACCGCTCCCCTCTAACGAGGGGCCCCTGAGTGCTCCTGACCCCCGCATGCCGAACCCTGCGCGAACTCAATACCTGAATTTCAAATCTTTATAAGAGTACCCTCTGCATAATGAATCCATTGCCTGCCTGTTGAGCTGCATTCCGGTCCACTCCTCCCGGGCAATCAGAAAAAACAGACCGTACGAATGATCAAAATTGGTGTATGGCGGATTATCCGTATTCTCCCAGTAATCTTTGATATACAGATATTTCTCGAAGATATTGGAAGTCCTGAGCAGGGCAATGTCAATACTGTCCAGCTTTCTGTACAGGATGGAATCACTTTTCGGGAGCAGCGTCCGCATAGGCGTAAAAATCCGTTCCGGCGTGATGAAATAGGCATTGTCATCCCATCCTTTGGAATTCATCCAGGAGATTTCCTTTTGGGCCCAGCCGCTCCGGAAGTACTCCTTGTAATGAAAACGGAAATCAATTTGCTGGTATGCCGTGCTTCCTCCCAGTACCGGTGTTTCCCCATGCCACATGAGGGCATAAACTGATGGATAGGTCCCGAATACGTATATCAGCTCCCGACTCTTGTAATTGATGATCTTAACTTCCTGCAGTGCCTTCACCGCAGCCCGGGTAGTCAGGTTCTGATCATGAATACGCACCTCCAGCACCAAACTGTCGATATCTGGAATACCGGGTAAATCACGATCCGGATTTTTAATATTTATCGGGAAAGGATGATTCAGAACGAAAGCCTGATATTGCCCGGCCGGGAAAAATCCATCGTCCTTGTCCGATTCAGTTTCCGAGAATTTCTCGGTCCATTTCACCGAATCCCCGACCTTCCCATGCACGAATACCTCAACATCCTGAAACTGCAACGAGTCGGGGTTCAAAGCGGCCCAATCCTCTTTCCTGTTGATGGTAAAAATTCTCTGTACCCTCACGTAATGCATGGTATCATAAGGATTCATCACTGCATAAACAACCGGAACATCAGGATGTCCGGAATTAATCTCCAGGTCAGATGAACATCCTGCGAGGATCAGAAGCAGCAGAAAAAGGATCGTATTTACTTTCATGCTCCGGCATTTAAGGATCGGACCAATTCCTTGGGGGATAATCAAAGGTAGCGAATTTAACATCAAATAATTAACTGGAATTTTACGCAATTTTCTATTGTGGAATCAGAATGAATACTTATTGATTATATTTGGATTTTATACGTATATAATGAAATCAATAAATTATACCAGCTCACTTCCCGCTGAAATGCTCGAAATGCTGGATTATTATGCGATCAGGTTCAAAGTGCCCAAAAACCGGATCATTGAGAATTCTTTAAAAGCCTATTTCGAAAACCTGAAAAGGGCGGAATACATCCGTTCTTTTAAAAAGGCATCCGGAGATTCCGAAATAGCAGATATGGCTGAAGAAGGCCTTGAAGATTATCTGAAAATACTGGATGAAGCATGAAACAGGGAGAAATCTGGATGGCCGATCTGAATCCGGTTGAAGGAAGCGAGCAGCGGGGAATTCGTCCGGTGATTATTATCAGTGGCAATTCCATGAATAATAATTTGGGCATCAGCATTGTGTGTCCGTTGACCAGCAAGGTGAAAAACTATGCAGGTTGTTTGGTTCTGGCAAAAGATGCCCTGAATGGATTGGAGCAGGACTCCGAAGTGATCACATTTCAGATCCGGACGGTTTCGCATGCCAGGCTAATCAGGAAAATCGGGAACATAACAGCTAAGCAAATGGAGCAAATTCAATTGGGACTGAGGGAGATTTTGAGGTACTGACCGAAGGAACCGTGATGCCTTTCTAATTTTGGGTCGCTGGGTTGTTGTCAAATCCCGGGCTCAATCAAACTGATGAATAAGAGGTAATTCTCCTGATTGACGGTTTCAAAACTCGCCAGGGGATAAGCCTGGGCAAAGGCCCGGGGTGGCCCGGCCACTTTTGCACCCCATTTGAACTCATATGCAGAAATCGTTCCCATCGATTCCTCAATCAGGTCGATTTCCTTTTGATCATAGGTGCGCCAAAAATAGGAGCTCACCTCCCGGCCCCGGTAGTGATTCACTTTTAACCGCTCAGCCTGACAATAATTCTCCCACAATTTTCCTGCATCGTCCCTGGCATTCAGCGGGCTGAAATTATTGATGATGGCATTCCGTATACCATTGTCCCAGAAAAAATAACGGGGTGACTTTGAATATTCCTTCCTGAGATTCCGGCTGAACCCATGCAACGAAAATATCACAAACGTTTGCTCGAGGAGGGTAAGGTATCGCTGCACGGTGTGATGGCTGACTTTCAGACTTGATGCCAATTCTGAGAACGATACGTCGTTGCCGGTCTGAAAGGCCAGAAGTCTTAGGAGATGGAGGATAAACACGGGATCCTTCGTCCGGTCAAGCATCAGAATATCCTTTAGTAAATAGCCATTCCGAAGTGAGGCCAAAACTGATACTTTTTCTTCATTCGTTTCAGCATTGATAACCTGCGGATACCCCCCGTAAATTAGTCGTTGAGCCAGCCTTGTCCTTGCTTCAATAAAAGTCTCATTGAGTTCAACCTGCGCTACCGGAAACAAGTTAAAGAACTTGCTCCGGCCAACCAGTGGCTCACCGATCGAATTTCTCAGGTCCAACGCTGAGGACCCTGTGACAAAAATTCTTAGCCCAGGCCAGGTATCCGTAATTAATTTGATCGTTTTCCCTATTCCTGGAATTTCCTGAGCCTCATCAATAAACAGGTAACGGTATCCTTTAAGAAACGGCTCCAACAGGCTGAGTCTGGGCTGCGACAGGATCTCCGCTATATCGAGGTTATCGCCCTGAACATATAATACCCCGTCAAACTGTTCCTTCAGAAGTTTCATCAGGAATGTTTTCCCGGTTCTTCTGGCACCAAACAGACCAACCACAAAGCCCTTTTCCAGCTCTGCCAGAATGCTGTTTTTAACCTGCCGACTGATCATTTTTAAATATTTATTCAAATATAAAGAATCTTTTTGATATACCGGCACTCTACTGCCGGTATTCTTGTTAATTTCGGCACTCAGCTGCCGGAATCGCTATAAAAATTGAATGACCCTGTTGAACCTGAAAAAATCGGGTAATTGGATAGGAGAATAGGCTGAAAAAGTGTGAATGTTGCAACATTCATCCTTAAAAATGTAACACGGTCAAATTTCATTCACTGACCTTTGTTTGTGTTATGATAACACATTCGCATAAATTTAAATTTCGGCTCGGACTATTTATCGCAGGAGGGCTGGCTCTGTTTGTTATTGCCGTATTTATTATCGGAAAACAAAAGAATTTATTTAATCCCGTTATCGGGATGACTGTAAATTTCCACAATGTCAGCGGATTACAGGTTGGAAATAATATCCGGTTCTCAGGAATTAATATCGGTACCGTCGGCAATATCTCCATCATTAATGATACAACAGTCAGTGTTGAAATGATGATCAGAAGCGAAGTCGGGCAGTTTTTAAAATCAACCTCTAAAGTGTCGATAGGCTCTGAAGGTTTGATCGGCGACCGGCTGCTGATCATTTCGCCGGGAACAGCTAATGATCCTTTAGCAAAGGAAGGACAGCTTCTTGCTTCAGTAGAGCCTGTTGAGACTGATGCCATCGTTGCAAACCTGGAGGGAATGTCGGAACAACTTGAAGAAATTGTTTTAAAGTTAAACAGCGGTGGCGGAACACTCGGCAGATTAATTAATGATACCCTGATCGCAGAAAATCTGAACGAAACCATCCTGAATATAAAAAGAAGCACACAGGGATTGGACGAAACCATGGCGGCAACGCGGAATAACGTATCTGCAATCATGGGAAGTTTGCAGATAATTGCTGGAAATACGGAAGATTTTACACAACAACTCGGAGAGACCATGACCCAAATAAACAGTGGCCAGGGAACCCTTGGCCGGCTGATTCAGGATACCGTTATTGCCGAAAATCTGACCCAGACTATAATGAATCTAAAGGCCAGTACCAATGGATTGGGCGAAACTTTGGAAGCGTCTAAAAGCAACATTTCTGCCATCATGGGAAGCCTGGAGGTAATTGCGGAGAACACTGAAAATTTTTCAAAACAACTGGAGGAAACCATGGTTCAGATAAACAGTGGAAACGGAACAGTTGGCCGGTTAGTTCAGGATACGACCATTGCGGACAATTTGAATCAGACCCTGATCAATCTTAAAAATAGTTCTGAGGGACTTGATGAAAATATGGAGGCACTGAAACACAATTTCCTTTTTAAAGGGTATTTTAAAAAACAGGCAAGAAAAGCACAAAAAACAGAGAATGATTCCATTAAAAAAATGCAGAATAAAAGAAAATATTCAAACTGAAATTATATATGCGATAATTGTTATTAAAAAATTAATGTCATGATGAACGAATTAAATCACGGATGGGAAATGGGATATGGCTGGATTATCGCCATTATTTTTCTCATTATTATTATTATTCTGGTGGCTGTGAATCAGAAAAAAAGCAATCGCAGATTAAAAGATAAGACTCCGATGGATATCATAAAAGAGCGGTATGCCAGGGGAGAAATCAGCAAAGAGGAATTCGAAGAAAAACGCAGGTCGATCTTATAATCCCTTTCCAAAAACTTCCCTTTTAGGGAAAGTGTTTCTTTGCCGGCAGAATGGTATTTACATCTAAAATAGGTAAATTTAATCCGGACAATTATTCCTATTTGTTGATTACTAATAATATACCAAAATGGCAAAGACAATAATTTCATTTAAAGTTCTCGCAATCATCCTTTTGGTTGTTACTGCCTCCGGCTGCGATTCGTATGGCCCCACGGCTGCGCCCGAATTTGAAGAGGGTTTTGTGGGACTAACCGGCACGAGGGCTCAATCGCCAACTTCCGTTGAAATGATGGAGCTCGATGAAGTGAAGGCTCACACCATGCACGGCTGCCCGGATGAAACCCGGAAGCCCGATTACGACATTCAGTGGGACGGAAACTCCTTCAGTGCAAACTATACCTTTACCTGCCAGGTAACCGGGGGCACCACGACTTGTAAGATCAACCTTTCAGGCAGATTATCGTCAAACCTGAAAACCCTCGAAACCTTCACCGGATCCCGAAAGCTTTATATAGATACGGAAGACCTGACGCAGGTTACGGAGTACTTTATAGCGGTTAAAAATGTGCCTCTTGAAGGTGATGAAGAGGTCCTGTCGGCCTACCTGGATGAAAATATTGGCGACTATATAGTCAATGCCTACTGGACTCGCACCAAAACGGTTGATGGGGTAACTGAAAATTTGGATAGTGGTATACTGGATTACGACAATCCCCGGATGGAGCTGAGTATTTTGTTCAACCGGATCGATACTTATTGATGATGTGGCCTTAGTCTAAGTCAGTATCTAAGTTCTTATTAAAATAGCATATGAGAGACTTTGAATCCATTCGAAAAATCTGTGAATCAAACAGCAGCATTTCAAAAACCGTTATCGACGAGTTTCTTTTATACTATGTAGCATCCAAGTACAAGCTTGACCGCTCCATGACTGAAGCATTTTCAGCATACCGGCATATAACAAATGAATTTGATAAGGAGTTGGTCAGTATGTTAAAGACTCAGTACCTGGCCCATCAAATTTTCAGGTCCAGCGGCCTGATCAGGAAAATTCTCAACCATGCTGAATTAAATAAGCTTAATCCTACAGAAATGGGATTTCTTGTACAACAGATCAGGCAACCCTGGCGGTTCTCGTTCAGCATGATTATTGTAATAATGTCAACAGACTTCTTCTTGATGGAGGATATTCTTACCGGCGAAAAATTTATCCTTTTCTCGCCGGGAACCTCTGATATCATTAAAAAACAGAAAACCGCTCTCTGGTTCAACCTGATTGGCTTTAACGGTTACTGCTGGCAAACTTTTGGTCCGATTGTCGCTTACAAAAGTTTTCAGCTGGATGATATCTTCTTTTTCGCCACTGAACTTGACCGGCGGCTTGAATTGGAGGAGGATATTGCCCGGAGCCTCGACAAGAATCCGGTTCCCTATATGATGTTATTGTCAGGAGCGAATTTTCCGCTAACCGTACATAAACAGGACCAGTTGATACAGTCCTATGCGGAATATCCAGTCGTTCAAGTTGATACATTGGAATTAAAAAAAAGTTTCACGTCGGAATATAGTAATGGGGTTTACCGGTTATCACTGAAGAGATGGGGCAGTCACCCTCATTTCGCCCAGGTTTTTTATGACGAGAAAAAGAAAATTGTTTTACTCACCGCATGCACCGACCGTGGTTTCACGAAACTGGTGGATGCCATCAACCAGTTTGGTTACGAGTTTGATCCAGAGCCTGACATCCGTATCAATATGTCCATGCTGATCACATCAGAAAAAATCCTTAAGAAAAAGATCAAACTGAATGCATACCACAACCTGTTCCAAGTCGATACTCCACCCCAGAATAAGGAATTCATTGATAAAATGAATGCCTTCATGGGCCTGATCCTCCCGGCTATAAACGCGGGACATACACCGGATATAGAAAAATCTGCTGCCCGGGCAGGGATAGATATTGAAACAGCCCGGGATTTTTACAAAACAGTCATGGATAAATTCGGGCAAATGGATCGGGAAAGACACTAGCCATTCTTTCACCAGGATTGGGTCAGGTAACCGGGGGCACCCTGCCACGTTTCACGTTTTTCCCCAATTCATCAATCAGACTGATAACGGCCATACCCAGGGGTTCGAGGTTTCGGTTAAGTACTGCTTCTATTCCGGCAATGTTTTGAAATAACCTGAGTGTGGCTAACAAATCGGGATTGCGGTATTCAAACTTTGCAGGTCGGCCACCAATTGCCACAAGCTCATCCATAATAAGGTTGGGCAAATTTTTCAGGTTAGTTTCGTAGCGTTTTTCCGATTCCAGGACCTGAGCAAAGAGGATTAAATCATTCTTTGGATCCATTGCAATCAGGATGAAGGCAAAGTTCACTTTTCCATCTTTGCCTTTTATCGGGTAGGGCTGTAAAACGATATCCACCTGTAGCGTTTTCCATATTACAGGCAAATTCCTGAATTCCTCAAGTTGGAACGCGTTATAATTGACCTTCGACAACGCAGTGTCAGGTGCAGGAGTTTTCATTTTATCGTGCCAAACCCACTCGCCTATAACCTTTTTAGGCACTCTGAAAAGAATTGTATTTAACTGGTCAGGATTCCCCCAGACGATAGACGGGTCGCTGATTACCCTTGGCAACATAACCAAACTCTGCTCCAATAGAATTTTTATTATTTCAAACGATCTGATGTCCGGAATTTCGGGCATGCAGCCGGGTATGGTGCGGGTAATCTGCGGCCATACATTTTTTCCGGTATACGAAATACCCATTTTGTCCATAATGTGGGCCTGTAAAGGATCCAACTCCCGCTTTTCCTCCCAGCTTACCACGATTTGCGGAATGGACAGGAGGAAAGTTGGATGATAATTAAGTTCTTCATTCTGCAATTCAAAGAATTTGTATATCGCCCGCTCACCTTCATAGAAAGCTAGTGCGAAAACCTCTCCGTTTGAACCCATCACACTCACGAAGTACTCTTTGCCACTGCCCGGCAATTTGATGGCAAAAATATCGGTCTCACTGAGCTTCTCCCAGGGCTTGAGCAATAAAATCTGCCCGCACACCCGGTATACCTCCTTCAATACCAGCAGGTTCACATAAGCATCCACAAGGATCGGATCTGCTTCATCGGCCTCGTCCCAATCGGCATCATCCATATCAGCTAAATCATCCTGATCAACTAAATCGTCCTGATCGTTGCCAGGTAAATCAGCCCAGTCGGGCTCTTCGCCAAGGTCGATCACCATGAAATTGCCCTTTCCAACCAATCGCTCCATCTTTTTAATATCGGCAATTCGTTGATTTTCAGCAGTTGTAAAAACAGTTGGGAGCCCATCAACACCAAACTCCAACTCGATCAGCGGGATCTCCTCCGAATCTTCTTCCAGAACATATTGGGATACGGCAAAATCCTTGTGCGGATGAAAATCATATTCCTCCGCGTAGGCGATGGCGCCATAAATGAGATTATGTGCGAACGGGTAATCAACTTTTATCGAACACTCCTTCTCTGTATAGTCCTTGATAAAATCATCAAATTCTGATGGTGGCATGTTAAACTGGTAAAAGGTATCCTTCAAACCAAGTAGCGCCAGATCAACAAGGTAAACCGCGAAGGTTATCCCACCCTGATTATGTTTGCGGGTTACCAATACGTTCGCCTCGCGCATTTCCTCCCAATCCTCGGTAATCCAGCAGTCTCCGATACCCAGATTCCTGGCCCGGGTGCGGATTTGGTTTTCAGGTGTAGTGGGCATCCCGATAACTTTTCCTGATTTTTTTGCCTTTGCCATAATGTGAGTTTTTGTGGAAGTTGATAAATCTATTGAACAGGAACCCATCGGCAACCCATCGGAATCCAATATCCCCCGTTATCCCGCCAGTCCGATCTCAACCGCCGCCACTTTCATGCCGGCAATGGTCTCGCCAATAACGAATTCGAGATCCTTTTCCATCATCTGCGCCCCTTTTTCGATTACCTCGCGATTGGCTCCTGCGGCAAAACCTTTGATGTTCCATTTCTTCCTCACCGATTTTACCTCCAGGTCGAGGATCGATCGGGAAGGCCTGACCAGAACCGCTGCGGTGACTAAACCGGTGAGCTCATCGATGGTAAAGAGCACCTTTTCCATGATGTGCACCGGTTCCGTATCGGAGCAGATACCCCAGCCATGACTCACCACCGCCCGGATATACTCTTCAAGCCACCGCTCCCCTTCGAGAATCTGACGGGTCATGGTGCAGTGCTGTTCGGGAAATTGCTCGTAATCAAGGTCGTGAACAAGCCCGATGATTCCCCATTTTTCTACATCCTCCTGATAAAGTGAGGCAAAATGGCGCATTACAGCCTCAACGGATAAGGCGTGTTTCACCAGACTTTCACTTTGGTTGTAACGCCTGAGCAGGGCAAAGGCTTCATCGCGTGTGGGTATCATAACATCTTCATTTTTGTATGGTAAAGTTGGGAAATTTGTCCGCTATCTGAAAGGATGTTTCGACACCTTTTATGCCGACTGGTCAGAAGCATTTCTATCTTTAGGGTTATATTCATCCAACTGATCTATTGGAAAATACCAGTCATTCACCCATCCGGATCCGCCATTCTCCGGATTTCTTTTTCTGATATTTCCGGTCCCAGGTATTTTTATCCCATCAAAAAACCAACACCATGGATAACTTACCCAAAACCAATGAAATTATTGAGGCGCTGCAAACTATTGCCAATGAGTTTCCCGCTTTTGCCACCTTCTGGCATGTTGCATTCTATTCGCTGGCAATATTTCTCGTTGCCGGTTGGATGCCCTCGAACCGCCTGTTTGTGCTACTCCTGAGCCTGCCGTTGATTTCGGTTGCCATGATTGCCTGGATTACGGGGAATCCTTTTAATGGCGCATTGTTTTCACTATCAGCCATTTTACTTTTGTTTTTTGCGTGGAAAACCACAGCAGATCCGGTTGCCTTATCCAAGATTCCCTTTGTAGCGATCGGAATTCTTATGGTGATTTTCGGATTGATCTATCCGCATTTTCTTGGTGAAGGAAGCTTTGCCCGGTACCTTTACGCCTCCCCGTTTGGATTAATACCCTGTCCAACTCTGTCAGTTGTGATCGGACTTCTGCTGATCTATGCAGGAACCGGACACCAGGCGGTTACCCTCATCCTGATCCTGGCCGGTTTGTTTTATTCTCTGTTCGGGGTATTTAAGCTGGGCGTGAAACTCGATTTGTTCCTGCTTGCCGGAACCATAGCCTTGATTGGCAAAGCTGTTGTGGAATGGAAGATCAGATGAGCGATCGGTTTTGATTATCTCCCGGAACAATCAGCGACCAGTGCAAAAGTGTTGTGTTAGTATTTGTGAAGATGTTGTCCTGAACGGATAAAAAAGAGTGAATCTTTTCGATCCGCCAGGATTAACTTTAGCCATTATGAAACACAACCAACCTGCAAAATGCGTCAGCACCTTCCTGATTGGCCTGATGTTCATTTCACTGTCGTGCACAAACGAGTTGAATATCAAGCAGAACGGTGAAGTGGCCGTTTTGAAAAATGAGCTGGTGAGCCTGGAATTCAATCTGGCAGCCGGAACCTACCGCATCCTGAATATTTCAGCGAACACGATCCCGGTAAAGGATGCCATTCTCAAAATAAATAGCTGGACATCCGACGCTGAAAACCACCGCATTACCTGGGAAAAACAATCTGTTTCAGATACATTGGGTAAAGGTGCGGCCATGGTCCTGAAAATCGAAGCACCCAACCAGCCGGGTATGATCTTCCGTTTCACCCTGTATGAACACCAGGGATTTCTCACCGTTTCCGGCGGAATCGATAACACAACCGGCCAGTCCCTCCGGGTTAAGGAAATCCATGCACTGGCAGGCGGTAAAGTCTATGATGGCATGGATATCTCGCAGGACTTTGCCATGGTAGATGGTTTCAGTGCAGGCGAACCCATTGAATACGGTCAACGTATCTATTCCCCGCTAACCCGTGAAAACGCCCTGAAATCGCGGAATAATTTACTCCTCACTTTTGGGAAGGATCAGTCGCGGCAAACCCTCGTGATGGGTGGGCTCACCTATGCCGATTTTGAAAAGTTTGCCACCCTGGCGCAGAGCAGACGCGTGGAGCTGGAAAAGGGTACCGATCAGACCAGCAGCCTCCTCTGCTACCTCAACCTGCCCGATGATAAGCTTGACCAATCGGCAGGCGGCGAAAAACTGGAACTGGTGCAAGGGCTATTAAAGCATACCTGGCAAAACCATGAATTCAGATGTACCGAAACGGCAACCTCCGCCAAAGACACGCAAAAAATCATCGTGGATGTTAAAAACCTGGACCGCGACAAGCCCTACTTCCTGGGGTTCTCCTGGTGGAGGGGACTGTGGCATGGCGATCGCAAAGATCACCGGCAGTCGGTTTTTGCGGAATACCTAAAAGATGAAAAACTGATCCGTATCCCATTGATTGAAAATAAGTTACTGCCACGGTTCGATGGCATCAAAAAGGAAGATGTTGAGCAGGTGGAACTTGCCATTCCCGCCGAAGCAATACAATCCGGTGAATTTCAGCTGGTAGTTGAGCACGCCTCCGCTGCTTATGAAAACAGTGCGGGTGATCCGAACGTATATCTGAATGAGGTATGGCTTCGCAGTGCAACAGGCAAGCCGCTGTTGCCCGGTCAGTTAACGCCGGTCAATGACTGTCCCCGACCAAAGAGAGCGTTCACCGCTCAGCTTTTTGCCGCTGATCCGGTTGGCAAAAAGGTGGATCCGGGAACGACTTATATTCCGGAAGATCAGTTTTACATCGATGTTACCTCGCAGGATCCTTTCGAAGCCCTCGAACAGTATGGCCGCATGGTAGCCCGGGCACAACAGGTGAAACTGAACCTGTATGATTTCCCCACAGTATGCCTCTGGTATGCCGAGTGCAATGAATACGGGGGCGGATCGGCCGAAAATACCACCCTGGGCGCCGTTAAAGAGATGGAAGTCATTGCTAAAAGAGGGTTCCTCAAATACAGCCGCGCCGCGGTGCGACTGGTCCCCGACTCCTATCTTCCCGACAACCAGCAGGGCTGGTGGGACGACGTACACTGGCAAAGAGAGACTGGCCCGACTGAAACAAGCAAGGGTGGCCGGCATGTGGAGCCTTATGAAACATCCGGGAAGTGGGGAAAAGCAGTTACCGCCCGGGGAGGTATTCCTCTAACCTATTTCCAAACAGGCTTCCGATCAGAGGATTATGCAAAAGCTTTCCCTGAACATATGCTTTTTAATAAACGATTTGCCTGGAAAGGGGAACCGGGGGATACCGCCGGCGAACTGTTCACTACCTGGAAAACGGCATGGACACGCCCCGGCAAACTTTGGGGGTATGATTACACCGATCCGGGGTTTATCAAACATGTTGAGGAGGTGTATGCCAATTTGAAATCAGGCGGCATCAAGGGGCTGATGTTCGACTATCCTTTCACCGGATGGGCTTCAGGGGGCGGTATGGAGGATGATTATTCCACCACCGCCGCGGCTTACCGGACCATCTTCCGGTTGCCATATGAAGGATTGGGACCCGAATCCTACGTGGATGAGCGCAACCTCGACCGGGGTAGCGATGTATCGATTGGCTATGTAGCTTCCATGCGCACCGAAAACGATACCGATGTGATGGATGGCACCTCAGTGGTCCGATGTGGTTTGCGCTGGTATAAAAACCGCGTGCTGTACAGCCAGGATATGGATTCCAAGAATATTGTCCGCCTTGAAGGAAACCGTGATCAGGTCCGTGCACTCTTAACCATGGCCTATGTTACCTCGGGCCGCCTATTACTGGCAAACAGCTTCTCCCTTTTCTCGGATCAAACCTACCGCGATATTACCCGTACCTTCCCCTATCATGCGGAAAACAGGTCAGCCAGGCCGGTTGATGCCTTTGTAAACGACTACCCGATGGTGTATGATTACCCGATCGATGACCAGTGGCATCAGGTAACTTTTTACAATCCGGATACGGTTAATGCCGGAACGGCGGGAATCGCCCTGGTTGGACAGGCAGTAAACGGAGCTCTCGGTTTGGATGCTGACCAGTCATACCATGTATATGATTTCTGGAACGATCACTATATCGGGCAGATCGCAGGCTCATCCCGCCTCGCTCAGGATCTTCGTCCCGGCGAAGCCCGGATGATGTCGGTGCGCCAGGTGGTCCCCCACCCCCAGCTGCTGTCGACCGACCGCCATATCATGCAGGGCTACCTCGATGTGGAAAATATT
Organism: uncultured Bacteroidota bacterium; assembly: GCA_942493265.1. GTDB lineage: Bacteria > Bacteroidota > Bacteroidia > Bacteroidales > UBA12481 > UBA12481. The sequence continues at coordinate 1,203,761 of OW818688.1, read as the reverse complement.
CAATGGAACGAAAAGAACAAAACGCTGTCCGGCACCAGCCGGGTAATCGGTGAAGATCGATATGTGATCACCCTGGCATCCAACGGTTACCTCCCCGAAAGCGCATCAACAAACGATCCTGACTCCGGCATTAAGTGGTCAGCCACCGATAACGGATTAATTAAAATCGAAATTGAAAGAAAGGAAAATGCAGCGGTAAAATGGACGGTAAAGTTTGGCAAATCTGGATTGTGATGCAAGTCAACCCGATAGGCATGTGAACAATGATTTTCTTTTTTTTAAATTCGCACTACCATCAACCGTAATGCGTAAACCGTATGAAATGGCAAAGGTATTTCCAGGCGATCTTTCTGTTTGGCATTATCATTGTAATAAATTCCTGCTCAGATGATTATGGCGGAGATCCGCAGGATACGCGGGCAAACCCATGAGATCGCATTCAACCTCTGATAACTTTATCCACCAAATTAAACCAATGATTTAGTTTACCATGAACACGATTACATCACAAAACAGACTGATCCATCAAATGGGCGGCTGGTCGGGCTACTTGCTTCTGGGTTACTCCCTCGCTACCATTCTTATCATGACCCTTATCGGTCCCCCTCCCGAAACTATTGCCGACTGTTTTAAAATACTGGACGACAACAAATTGTTCGGCATGTTAAGGCTTGATGTATTAACCGTTTTCTTCATGCCGCTCTATTTCATTTTGTTCTACAGCTTGTATCGGGCATTGGCTAAAATAAACCGGGAAGTGCTCAGGGTATCAACCCTGTTTGTTTTCAGCGGCCTGATCCTGTTCCTTGCCACCCCATCGGTATTTTCATATCTCCATTTGAGCAACCTGTATCAATCTTCTGCAACCGAAGTGGAAAAAAATCAGCTCCTATCGGCCGGGCAGGCAATCCTGGCATCGGATATGTGGCATGGTACCGGAGCCAGAGTCGGAGGAATTCTTATGCAAACGGGAGCCTTGATAATTTCGGTTATCATGCTCAAAGGTGGTGTATTCAACAGGTTTACAGCCTATACGGGAATAGCAACCCATGGACTTGACCTGCTCCATATCCTTGTGGGATTCTTTCTACCGGCTATGGGCAATGCACTGATGGCAATTGCTGGTCCCCTTTACCTCCTTTGGTTCCCGCTGGTAGCATCCCGACTGTTTAAATTAAGCCGATTGTAGTTCCTTAACCTTGTAGGATCCGGAGTAGCAGCTGCAAAAAAATCTCCATTCATTCATCCTTCCAAACCCGTTATCCACCAGCACCTTTCGCCCGGTCACTGGCAATTATTTGGGGGCTTACGGTTTGGGCTCTATTTTCGCATTAGAATTTAAAAACAAACAGGAAACCATGCCAAAAAAAATCGTCATCATAGGTGCCGGTATCGCGGGCTTATCGGCAGGTGTCTACGGCCGTCTGAACGGATTCGATACTGAGATTTACGAAATGCACACCTTACCGGGCGGACTTTGTACCGCCTGGTCGCGCAAAGGGTTTACCTTCGACGGATGCATCCACTGGCTTACCGGGTCAGCACCCGGCGACTCCTTTCACCAGCTCTGGAACGAGCTCGGCGCCATCGAAGGGAGAAAATTTGTGGATCACGATATCTTTCAAAGCTTTACTAATCAAGAAGGCAGAACCTTCCACCTGTATACCAATGTCGACTGCCTGGAGGCCCACATGCTGGAAATTTCCCCGGCCGACCGCAATCTGACTCTGACTTTCTGCGCCTGGATCCGAAAGTTTACCGGCTTCGGGATGCCGATGGACAAAGCTTTTGAACTCTTTACCCCACTGGATACGCTAAAAATGATTCTCCGTTTCAGCCCGTTCATGGGTGATATGAAAAAGATCAACCGGCTCACCATCGGTGATTTTGCGAACCTTTTCCAGGATCCGCTGCTACAGGAGTCGTTCAGGGATATGTTCGGTTCATCCACTTATCCGCTGCTGAGCGTTATTGTTACGATGTCGCTACTGCACAAGCGCGCAGGAGGGTTTCCGATCGGAGGTTCACTTGAATTTGCGAAATCGATCGAACAAAAATTTCTGAAGCTCGGAGGGAATATCTCCTATGGTAAAAAGGTAGATAAAATTCTCCATACAGGTGGACCGGATGGTGACCGGGCAATTGGAATCCGGCTTACTGACGGTACCGAAATCCCGGCAGATTATGTTATCTCGGCAGCCGACCTCCGGAACACCATCTATAAAATGCTCGATGGCAAATACATAGAGCCACAGCATGAGGAGCTGTTCAACACGATCCCACTGGCTCCCTCCTCAGTTCAGGTGTTTTTTGGCCTAAGCCGGAAATTCGAACAGCCTCTTCCCGCATCAACCTATGTTTTCAGGCCGGATAGCCCTGTTGTGATCGGCGGGGAGAGTCACCCCTTAATTGCCGAAAGGAATTACAACTACGATCCCTCCCTGGCGCCGGAAGGCAAATCGGTGGTGTCATGTCTGTTCACGGTAAAAGACTTCGGATTCTGGGAAAACCTTCGCCAGGATAAAGCCGCCTATCGTGCAGAAAAGGAAAAAATCACCTCACTGATAGCGGGTATTTTTGAACAAAGGTATCCCGGTTTCAGGGATGCCATTGAGGTTTCCGATGTTGTTACACCGATGACCTATGTCCGCTATACCGGTGTCTTCCGTGGCACCTACATGACGTGGATCCTGGCGGGCAAAAACGCTGACCGGTTCCGGATGGTGAAAAAGACCTTGCCGGGCCTGAGAAATTTCTGGTTGTCAGGCATGTGGGTGATGCCTCCCGGAGGGGTTCCCGTTGGGGCAAAAACCTCAAGGGACATCATTCAGCTCATCTGTAAAAAGGAAAAAATCAAATTCTCAACCAAATGACAGTGTAGTGTTTTTCACTGGGAATCAATTAATTTGCATCGGAATCCAACTTTCAGGATCACGGTCTTATTATTTGAAAAATGAAGAATTTAATCCTCTTGTCATCAGCCTGTTTGTGCGGTGTGATGAGTCCGGCACAACATAAATCCGATAAACCCAACATCATCTTTTTCCTGGTCGACGATATGGGCTGGCAGGAAACGTCTGTTCCTTTCTGGACCGAAAGGACGATGTTGAACGAGCGCTACCATACGCCCAACATGGAAGCGCTTGCCGCCATGGGGATGAAATTCACGCAAGCCTATGCCTGCCCGCTCAGCTCCCCAACCCGGGTGAGCCTGATGACGGGCTTGAACGCCGCACGGCACCAGGTCACGAATTGGACTCTCCGCAAGGACAAGTCACCCGACATCAACCACAAGGACCTGATCATCCCCGACTGGAACATGAACGGGATCAGCCCGGTGCCGGGGATCGACAAAACCATGCAGGTGAAAACCCTTCCGATGCATTTGCGCGAAGCGGGATATACCACCATTCATGTTGGCAAAGCACATTGGGGCGCCTCGGGAACCCCGGGTGAAGACCCGCTGAACCTTGGATTTGATGTGAATATTGCGGGACATGCCGCGGGCGGGCCGGGTTCCTACTGGGGCAAATACAATTTCAGTGCGGCCTGGCGAAACGAGGACCGGATCTGGGATGTGCCCGGACTGGAAAAGTACGCTGGTCAGGATATCTACCTCACCGAGGCTCTTACACTCGAGGCCCTCGGCCAGATGGAAAAAGTCTCCCGCCAGGGGAAACCTTTTTACCTGTATATGTCGCATTACGCCATTCATGCCCCCTGGGAGAAGGATGACCGGTTTTTCCAAAAGTACAAGGACCGCGGCCTGACCGATTTTGAGGCAACCTATGCTTCGATGATTGAGGGGATGGATAAGTCACTGGGCGATATCCTGCAGAAAATCAAAGAACTGAATATTGGGCAGAACACCATCATCATCTTCATGTCCGATAATGGCTCCCCTTCCCAGTGTCCCCGGAACCTCCCCCTGCGCGGTCATAAGATCACTCCCTATGAGGGCGGTATCCGCGATCCGATGATCGTACACTGGCCGGGAGTAACGGCTCCCGGCTCGGTATGCGGCAATCCGGTGATCATCGAGGATTTTTTTCCTTCGATCCTCGAAATGGCAGGCGTGAAAAAATCCTCTTTAACGGGCGTTGTGCGGGATGGGAAGAGTTTCCTTCCGCTATTGAAAGGAAAGCGGGTCGACTCCCGCAACCGGCAGTTTATCTGGCATTTCCCGCACAATTACGACCAGGAGCCGTACAGTGTGATCCGGCAGGGCGACTGGAAGCTGATCTATTGGTACAAGGATGGAAAGAAGGAACTGTACAATATCCGGGAAGATATTTCGGAAAAAAATGACCTGGCGGCTCAAAGTCCCGGACTTGTCAATGACCTGGCTGCCAGATTGGGCAATTACCTCCGCGAAGTGAAGGCGGGTCGTCCCTCTTTCAGGTCTGATGGCAACTTTTGCCCCTGGCCCGATTCCGTGACCTTACCGAATGGGCTTTCAAAAGGCAAGCCTGTTGATGTACCGCTTCGATGTGATGAACCCGATTCTCCGCTTCCCGATGACAAAGTGCATTTCAACACAAAAGGCATGCTGGAACTCGGACAACGTTATGCCCTGGCGATCGCAAAAAATGGAGAGCTACCCTGGTCAGGGGCACATATCCCTGCAGAAGCCTTCAAAAAGGTGAAATTCCCAGAATAAAAACCATTGGTTACTGCTAACTTCCATAAAATGAAATTACCTCTTTTCTTTATTGCCTTTTTCATCGTTTTTTCAACTCAATCGAACCCACTCGGTGCTCAGGTAATCGAGGCGCAAAGATCCGGGTTTACCTGGATTCCCTCTGAAGATGTTAGCGATAAGTCATTTGGCGCAGGATATTCGTTTTATAGTGCTGCATGGCCAATATTCAGGAAATATCCCGGTCCGCAAAAATTACAGATGGGATTGGGAAGTTGCTGGCTGACAACTCAACGAACCGGTAATGAACCAGATCAATTTTACACCACAATAGAAGGAGGCCTTGGCTGGTGGGGCGATACCCGCTTCGGCACAAAAATACCCAAGTTTATCATGGGTGGGGTATCGTATAATTTTCATTCCTGGGCGAATGGTCCCGGAGCAGGAAAGAGCGGGATGCTGCCGAACGGACAAAGAGACTGGAGTTCACCAGGCGGGAAATATGGTGTTGCTCAATTATCCAATCGATTACTATGGGCTCCTGACGGATTAAATCTGGCCCAAAGTGTAAATGGCGAACTGCTTGGATATGGCTACACTCCTCTGCCGCTGACTGAACCCATGCAACAAACCAATGGACAAAACATCGAAACCGGAAATCAGTGCTGGACCTTATTCCTGAATGCCACAAACTTTAAAGGTCCGGCGACCTTCTTTTTACCCACATTCTGGACTGAGCCTGTCATGTACGATCCAACCCTGGCCGGTTTGTTTTTTGATTCCAGACCGTCAGAACCCAGTATCGGTTTTGGAATAGAACACGCATATTCTCCGGCACTCATTTCAGCTGATGAAAACGGAAACCGGTACGCTAAAATTGAACGATTGCAATTTCCTGTAAGTGAAGAGGATAATTCAATTGTTTTGAATAAGGTATCTGTGTACTCACAAAATGCACTTTGGAACAATATGGTTTCCTGGTTCAACGGTGGCCCGGTTGTTCTGCCCAAAGCGATTCAGTCTGGTGCTATCGATGTGCCCTTTATTAATAACGGTGGTTCTATGACCGCTGAAATTTCACGATCCGGAATGGAATATGCAATAGATCTGAACTACATCGAAAATATTCAGCTCAACTCGAATACCATGGGTTTTCAATTTGACCTGAACGCTGTTTATAAAAAGGACGGGAGCTTTATATTGCCTGAATATTTTAAGCTTGGCGTGGATAATCTGTGGCGGCCGGTAGCTGCCAATGCGGTTCCTTCCTCTACAGATCTGATCTCTGCTGCGGTCCCGTCATCCCCAGGAACTGAAATCCCCTATTTAACACCGCTGGATCCGGAATGCCAATGGCAGAACCCAAATAGCCCCTGGCATAAACCCGGACCCGCAGCCGGACCATTCAAAGCAGATTTGGGTGATGGCTCAACTGTGACCTATTATTGGTACCGTTTCATCGATCAACCAGCCATTATTCAGGCAAACCTTCCCGCTGATATTCGTGAGGCGATGCAAAAAAGAGTGGAACTCATCCATTCCAACTGGAGTTATACCGATGATTACCTGGCAGCACCAACAGTTGGAAAAATAGCTGCACTGGATCCAAAAGCCATTGTTCAGCCTCCTGCCGGACTGGAAACCGGTTATGTGCCAATTGTTACCCGGCAGGAAAAGTCTCCGAAAAAGGTTCGGGTTTTTGTGCTGGCCGGCCAGTCGAATATGGAGGGACAAGGTACCATTGAAGATCCGGAAAATGATCCCGGAAGCTTGCTCGATGTACTCAGGAATGATGTCGGTGGAGAGTGGTCTGACATTTGGAAAGCGGGCAACTGGACCACCATGGAAGGCGCTTCACTGTATTTTGCCAGGAGCAATGATACGGTAAGGGCACAGGTAACGGTTGGGCAGGGTGCCCATCCGGATCTTATCGGACCGGAACTTATGTTTGCTCATCAGATTGATGAATATTTTGATGATCCGGTATTGATCATCAAAACGGCCTGGGGAGGCAAGAGCCTTGCGGTTGATTTTCGTCCGCCATCTGCGGGAGGTGAAACCGGTGCCTATTACCATGAAATGATTAAGACCGTTCTCGACGTGACGCATAACCTGTCAGCCAAATTTCCGGATCTGGGCGTACACGATTTCGAAATCTCCGGATTTGCCTGGTTTCAGGGATGGAATGACGGTGCATCAGATAGTTATTTAAATGAGTACGAAAGCAACCTTTATCATTTGGTCAATGATGTCAGAAATGATCTGGGGAATCCGAATCTTCCGGTAATTATTGCCAGTTCAGGGCAAGGGGGATTTGCAGCGACTCAAGACCTTTGGGTACGGAATCTGCAGAATATTGTTTCGGTTGCCCAGGAAAATGTAGGATGTAATGATTCTCTTTTCGGCGGCAGCGTGGGTTTCGTTGAAACAAAACGGTACTACCTGAGTGCTGAGGTATCACCCCAGGATGCCATACATCATTTTAATCAGAACGCACTCACCTTTCTAAATGTTGGAAAAGCCATAGGAAAGGAAATGATCAGGGCAATGAATGACATGGCTTATTGTTACGAAGATTGTGGCCATAAAATTTCACCGGGAATTGTGTCGATAGGAAACAGGGTTTGGAATGATTATAACCGAAACGGAATTAATGATCCGGACGAACCCGGCATTCCAGGTGTTTCCATGGTCCTCTGGGGTGATTCAAATGGCGATAACCTACCCGACTGGCAAGGCTTCAAGGGAGTAAAGATAACCAATGAAGAAGGTTACTACAGATTCACCGGTCTGGAGCCGGGGAATTATCTCGTCTTTGTGTGGAGCGTGAAAAATTGGGGGCGCGGCGAACCATTGAATGGATTCACGTCGACCAATCACTTTGTGGCTAATGCAAATAATGATGTGGATCTGGATAATAACGGTTACGGAAGTCCCAATTCCGATATCAAGTCTGGAATCCTTACACTTACCAGCGGGGGTGAACCAATGGATGACGGTGACCCCGTAAGCTGTTATTTTGATTACGATGGCAGTGGTAACAACACGGTAGATTTTGGCTTCTTTAATCCGAATGTAATGGCGGTATTTGAACATGAAAATGAAACTTCGGTTCAACTATTTCCAAATCCCGCGCGAAATGAAATAACAATCGAAGCTGATCTCCCATTGGATCAGATAGAGGTAATTGATTCTTACGGACGTATAATCCAAACGATACAACCATCTCAAACCATCCAGAAAATTGACACATCGACCCTGTCGCCCGGGTACTATTTTATCAAGGTTTTGAACAGAAACAATCGTATTATCAAGGTTCTGAAATTTCTGAAACAATAGTAATCGGGATAAGGACTGGCGATGACCTTTCTCCTCTTTACTGATCCCAAACTGGATTCGAACCAGTGACCTCTTGCCTGTCATGAGCCAGGGCACCTCTTCTGCCATAATCAAGGAAATGATGGGCCACACCAAAGAGGAACCCACCGAAATCTACCTGAAAGGATTTGAGAATAAGATCTTGGACGATGCCAGTGAGTTGCTCAATTTGAAATAACGACATTATAACATGCGGAGAGCCAAGGCGAAGTTAAACGGTGCACAATGAGAATTTTTCTCATTATACATGATGATAATTAGAAATTGTGTAATTTTGGTCTTGTTTAAAGAGAATTTTTCACTCTAACTCTTACTATCATGCTACTTAGCTTCAGCCTCGAAAATTGGATGTCATTCAAAGGCAAGACCTCCTTTTCCATGGTGGCAACCAAAGAACGTCAACACGGCGAAAGGATTCCGAAAGTTGACAAGTACCAGACCCGAATACTGCCGGTTGCAGCAATATACGGTGGCAATGCATCCGGAAAAACAAATTTGTTCAAGGCTTTGAATTTTGCCAAGTATCTAATTGTTAAAGGAACCCAACCCGACAGCCTCATCCAGGTTGAGCCCTTCCGGTTGGATGCGACCGGGACCGAATTGCCTACGCGCCTGGGCTTCGAAATTCTTGTCGATGATACCATTTATGCTTACAGTTTTACTGTCAGCAGAAAAACTGTTCTGGAGGAAAAACTGGTTCTAATTTCCAGTACAAGCGAAAAAGTGCTTTTTGATCGTCGTGGCGATAAGCCCAATTTTGACAAATCTCTACAGGATGATCGGTTTCTTGAATTTGCATTCAGAGGCACCCGTGACAACCAATTATTCCTGACCAACTCGGTTTCCCAGAAAGTTGAAAATTTTCGTCCGGTCTATAACTGGTTCAAGGAATCACTTGAGCTGATCGGTCCCGATTCAAGATTCGAGCCCTTTGAACAATTTCTTGACGAGGGGAACCCTTTGTATTCAACAATGAATGAAGTTCTCCAACAATTGGATACAGGAATTATTCATCTTGGAAGCGAAGTTGTACCATTCGAAAATGTTCCTTTAAATTCTGCTCTCAAGACCCGGATCCAGGAAGAGGTCAAGGAAGGAATGACTGTTCGTCTCATGTCCGAACCCATGAATGAGCGGTACATTATTAGGCGCACTAATGGTCAACTGGTTGCTAAAAAGCTGGTTGCCTTCCATCCAAAATCCGATGGTACCGAAGTCCGGTTCGAAATCAAAGACGAAGCTGATGGTTCACAACGGGTTATTGACCTGCTGCCGGCATTTCTTGATATTTCAATAACCAATGCAAAGAAGGTCTTTGTCATTGATGAAGTCGACCGAAGCTTACACACCTTACTGACCAGGCAGTTACTTGAGATCTACCTGGCAAGTTGTTCCTCGGAAAGCCGTGCTCAATTACTGATAACCACCCATGATGTGCTCCTGATGGACCAGGATTTGTTTCGTCGGGATGAAATGTGGGTAACCGAACGGGATTCATCCGGGATTTCGACCATGGTTTCTTTCAGCGAATTTAAGGATGTCCGTTATGATAAGGATATCCGGAAAAGCTACTTGCAAGGACGTCTTGGTGGTATTCCCAGAATTTTGGTAAAAGGACCTTTACCAAAGCTAACCTCCATGCCCTGATTGGCCAAAGGTTTCCGGAACTACAGTTTATAAATTAGTAGCTAAAATTCTATCGGACAACTAAATAGCGATTTGGCTTTTATTACAGCCATTGTGTAGCTTTGTATCATTAGGGTCCTTTTTTGGATACTTGCTATGAAACCATCGATGAAACCACTTTATCTGACAATCCTGATCTATCTATCAAGTTCATTGACAGGTTCTTGCCTGCTCAACCCACTGGAGTTTGAAAAAGGGGCTAAATTGCTCATTCCTGACGACCGCAGGTGGTCGTTGGTTTCTGACAGCCTGAAACAAATGGTTAAAGAATTGAAACTGGGGGTGGTTTACATGCCATTGGATTCACCTGCAACTTATTCAGAATCATTCGCTGACGATTATTACGATGTGCGATGTTTTACCAGGGTAGATACCACCGCTGTTCTGACAATTCTATACGATTACAATGGCAAAAACAGCCTTCTCATCGGGTATAACCACCTCTATGACTTTGCCCTGACGAAAAAGAGTTCCAATGAAACCATAACGTTCACCTTGAGCAAGCAGGGGGATCTGGCTTTCCTGCAAACAGGTTGTTGCTGGCCGCTCAGCAACCTCAATCCCTGGACCTTTTTGTCATACAATGCCAAATACGACCTGTTTGTCTTTTCATTCAATATCAACCCTCAATACAACTATGGAGATATCTGCTACCTCATCCTCGACAAGTCCGGAGCCATCCGGTATCAAGGAAATCACAAAGGCTGGGGAGGTGGTGGAGCTGACGGAGAGTTGTTTGTCAGAGAGGACTTTATCGTTTCATGTGATGGGATATACTCATTCAAGGATAATGCTTCGACCCGGTTCACCGATTTGATCAACCTGGAGCGATTTGGCGTATATGCGATGCGCATGGTAAATGATAGCACCATTCTGGTAGTTTTCAAAAAACCTGTTTTCGTATCGGGAGCCGACGGACACATTACATCCATGTATTCCACTGCTGAAAACCATGAAAATGCCCTGATCATTTCCCTGGATGGAACCATTTTAAAAAGATTCCGGTTTTATGATTTTTCGGAAGTCATGGACTCCGAATTCCATGTTAATGAAAGCTATGCCGCAGACACCCTGGTTTATCTTGATTTAGAAAGGCAAATCCTGGGCTTTATTGACCGGTTTCCTCCTTATAACATCAGGGAAGTCGGAATCGATGAAATGATAAAAGTGGCACCGGAGTCTGAGCAGGAATTTCAGACCATGAAGGTGATTATTGAGACTTCTTTTCCGGTGAACGAAATCAGGGTATCCCAGGAGGGGAAGTTCTATTACAAGAAAACGATCTATTAGTATGGATCTCTGGATTGAAATACATTGATGAAATCAACAGCTGGACGAGCCGATATAAAAGACAACCGCTGCCGGTTAAAGTGAACAACTAATATATATTGTAAACATCAAATTTACATTGTAATAGGAATAATGACGATTCTATTTTCTGATCGGCAGAGCCTGCAACTTTTATCGGCGCGTCCACTAAGCACCGGAATTATCTGGGGCTGATGCAAATAAAAACAATGGTCAACCGTTAAATTGAAAAAGTAATGGTGGTGAAATTTAAAATTGGATAAATATGAAAAAACTGATTTTTTTATCAATGATTTTGGTCGCCGTGACCGGTAGGGCTCAAACCACCCCTTATCCTTTGACATCGGAGTTTTATTTAACGATTATGAACCCGTTAGACCTTACGTCCTGGGGGCTACAATATAAATCGGAATACAAGAAGGAGCGGTATGTAACCCTTTCAGTGGCAAACCTGATAAGCGGGTATGGCGAATCCCTTCCTAAAACCACAGGATCTTTCAGCGAAAGTCATTTTGTTATACATCCCGAGATCGGGATCGGCCTGGAGAAAAGAAAGAACCTTGATGATAACCTGATGCTGGCTTACGGGCCCACAGTGGGTGGATCCCTCGATTATTCCTGGAAAAAAACGAATAATCCTTCTCTTCCTCTGGAGGACAGAACCTCTTCAACCTTAGTATTGCATCCCTTTGTCGGGTATTCAGTCGGACTTCTTTATCCAATCAGCAAGAATTTTTTGCTGTCAGCTTACCTGAATCCAAGGCTTGCCTTGTCCTACAACAACAAGACAGACAACTCTGTAACCTATGATCTCGACCTTTATGTGAGTTCGGAATGGCTGGCTTTCTCAATTGTTTACCGAATGGATAAAAGTGGCGGCAGGTGATTTAGTACTGTTTACGGATAGCTTTGCATCAGATATGGCTACTTAATTTTGTAACAAATTTAGCACATATTGGTTACAGAAGAAACAGATTAAAACGGCCATAAGTATGGTCCCTGAATCAGTCTGTTTGAACTTCCCCATGTACCAAAATTAACTATTTTTGGCATAGCCTTAAGTACATAACCACCCCCTTTGGCGGTGGGTTTCTAAGGTGAACTAAAATAACAGGTATCATGAATAAGGCACCGGTAGACGAATTGGTGTATAAGGAATTGCTTGTTGCAATGAAGCAGCAGATACGGTCGGTTCAAGCCAAAGCGGCTCTGGCTGTGAATAGCTCTTTAATTCAGCTTTATTGGAACATGGGCAGGATGATTGCGGAAAACCAGGAACTCTTTGAAGGAAAAAACAGCTATGTTGCCCAACTGAAAAGGGATCTTCGTGCCGAGTACTTCAGTGCAGCAACTTGTTGCACTCAACCCGAAAGACTCAGTCCAGCAACCTGCTGGACTCTCAATTATATTGCTTTCATTACCATGGGGACATCACATGCTCTTATTGGATAAAATCAAAGAAGTGGACGAAGCACTATTTTATGTCCAACAAACGATAGAATATAATTGGAGCCGTGCCATTCTAACACTACAAATTGAACAAAACCTATATCAACGACAGGGCAAAGCCATTACCAATTTCACAACCACGCTGCCCGAGCAGCAAGCACTGATGGCCGTACAAATGCTCAAAGACCCTTACAATTTTGGGTTCCTTACACTGGAACCCAAAGTGCAGGAATTGGAATCCGTTTGCGATGTTTTGTAGTGATTGACCTAAAGGCCGTTGAGTTTGAACCTGAATTTGCCGGCAAAATGAATTTCTATCTCTCGGCTACTGATGATCTGCTAAAAACCGCTGCCGATCAACCATCCATCGGTATTATACGTTGTAAGAGTAAAAATAAGGTTGAGGTGGAATATAGCCTCCGTGATATGAAAAAGCCCATTGGCGTAGGCGAATTTACGGTAACCCAGGCATTACCGGCAGAACTAAAAAGTACTTTACCTACTGTGGAAGAATTTGAAAGAGAATTAAATAAAGACCTGAAATAATGCCAGTATTTACCCCGCAACAACGATCCACTTTAGAAAAGACAATCGTTCTAACTCGAAAACAATCTGAATCCTCCAAACTGCACGAAACACCTGATGCTCCGAAGGCTCCGGCCAAAGGAAAAGGCAAACCGAAAACAAAAAAAATTGAACTCCAAACGGAACTGGCTGAGCCGCTCCCATTCTGATGGGTGACACCCCAAAGAAAAGCCTCGGAAACGGGACTTTTTTTATGGTCGCAATGGATCCAGCTGGAGATATAGCTGGCTAAACCGATAATGTCACTCTTGCCAACAAACCCGAATTACTGGCATTTGTGACATTTTCAAACATTTGACAATGTTTACATTTTATTGTCTTTTGTTTGGTTTCAATTTCTGCCGAGGACTGGAGAAATATTCGATTTATGTGAAACGACTGCTTAAATTAAAATGTCACTCTTGCCAATAAACTTGTTTTATTGGCAAGAGTGACATATCTTCGCCATCGATTGAAATACATTGATGAAAACAAAAACAAACGATCTTGCAGCTGCCTTTAAAAACAGACCAACCATAACAACTAAGGAACTGGTTGAATTATACCATAATGAAAACAACCAGGCTAGTAGTGCCAGCATTCGCAAGTGGATATCCCGGTTGAAAATGGCAGGTCAATTAGCCACTGTTAGTAAGGGGTTATATGCTGTCTCTAATAAACCGGTTTACAACCCAAGGAATGATGAGTTTATCGAATCCCTTGTCAACACTTTCCAAGCAAATTATCCTGGAATCAATGCTTGTTGTTGGTCATCCGGTTGGCTGAATTCATTCATGATTCACCAACCAGCCCGGTATTTTTATCTCTTCGAGACAGAACCCGACATGGTGGAAACAGCATTTAACCTGTTTAAGGACAACCAGCTGAATGTCTGGCTCAACCCGGATGAAAATACCATGCAGATTTATGTCCTGGGTTCATTGGATCCTATTATTGTTAAACCATTGGTATCCAGGGCTCCCCTAATTAAGACTGGTACAACAACCCTGCCGACTCTTGAAAAAATACTGGTGGATGCCTGGACTGAGAAAAAAATATTCAATTTCCTACAGGGTGAAGAATTGGTAAACATTTTTGATTTTGCCTTCGCCCACTATGCTTTAAGCTATTCCCGCCTGATTGGGTATGCCCGAAGAAGAGGCACCGATCAGGAAATCGATCAGTTTGTCAGGAAAACAGTTCAACCCCAAAACAGAACCTTTTTAAATGATTAGCAAGGAAACGTTCACCCCGCAATGGATTGACTCGTTCAGGCAGCAGGAACAATACCGTCGGGTGAATCCGGCACTTTTTGAAAAGATGGTTTACGCTTTTGCTCTGCTCGAATCTCTCGCCAAAACTGATTTCGATTTCATCTTCAAAGGGGGAACATCAATAATCTTAATGCCGGTTTCAACCAACAGGTTTTCAATTGATATCGATATAACTACTTCCAGAAGCAAGAAGGAGCTGGATCAATTGCTCCCCTCAATAATTGAAGGTTCGGTTTTTAATTCATTCAGAGAAGATGAACGACCTCAAAAAGAAGGTTCTATACCCAAGGCTCATTACGTTTTTGGATTTGAACCATCCGTTAATACGGCCGATACCATACTGTTGGATGTTTTATTCGAGGAAAATCCATACAAAGAGTTAACTCGGGTGGATATACGTAGTCCCTGGCTACAAACATCCGAACCCTTTACGCAGGTGACCATTCCTTCTATAAATTCTATACTGGGAGACAAGCTCACCGCATTTGCACCTGCCACCACCGGAGTTCCATATTGGTTGGGTAACACTGATAAACCAGATAAACGGATTGAAATCATTAAACAGCTGTATGATGTATCACTGTTAATCAATCACTGCACCGATCCCGGTGAGGTGCTTGAAGTATTCAACAAATTAGCTGACCGGCAGATAAAATATCGTAATCTCAAGATCAATATTGGAGATATTGTTGCCGACATTTTTTTAGCGGCACTGATCCTTGCCAAGAGTGGAAAAAACGGGAACATTGACCAGTCCCCGCCGAATGCGGTTGACCAGTCCCTGCCGAGTTGGATAAGACAAGATTAATTTGAAGTTGGAAGCCAGGTGACTGCTGGGTTATAGATGATCAGATGACTCTGGCGGCAGTTGATCATCCGGTTTGGCGGAAGGTGATAAAAAGGCCCGGCAAGGTTTGGTATTTTTGTCGGCGTGTCCAGTCTGTAACAGTACCCGAAATTCCTCCCATTGAGATCTGTGAAAAACCCAGAATTTGGTTGGAACGGTTTAGAAGCATGATGTAGAAAAACTCACGATGCTCAAAGGAAGACCATATCAGTCGCAATGCTTTATCAGCGTCCTGGCTACAGCGTATCTTGATGCGATCACAGGCAGGAATCTTACAGGAATAGGTGATCTTCACCTCGGCTAAATTGTTCGTTAATAGGTTCATAATGGTAATTGCCGCTGATTGGCGGACTTATTGTAATGAATGGATTGATGAAATAAAAAAAGGGGAACCGAAGCTCCCCTCACGCTCAGAACTGAACTTTTTCCCGTTTCTCCGGTGCGCCAAAGACTTCTCCTGCAAAAACAGTATCTTCTAAGGTTTCACCCTCAGGAACATATTCCCACCGGCTGGTGATAGTGACAACCTCGCCAGTCTCAGGTACAGCATAAGCATGTGATTCACATGGAACCTTTTTGATTGAGCCTGGCATCTCTGATCCAATCAGTCTGCGGCAAGTCTCCTCATCAAAGGTGGAGGTCACACTTGACTGTTTAGCAGTAGCATAAAACCGACCCGTTGTATTTGATTTTACCATTTCGACACCTCCTTGAAGCATCAGGGCGTAAAACGGTTGCCCCAGAGCATTGTGGCGCTCTGCAAAATTTACAATCCGTACCATAATTGAAGTTTTAAGATTTAATGAATGATGATCTGGCCGGGGGAGTAACCCCAGCTCTGATTCAAGCGGGGGTCGTTACTGGAATACTTAGACTTTCACAGTCCTACAAAAAAAGCTTAGGGGGGGGTATTGCAATTTGCCAGAATTGATGGAGGGAATGGTTATCTGCGAAAAAACTGCTCTAAGATTTCCCGTTTGCCATAATCTCGTTCACTCACTCATTCATGCCAAAACAATACCAAGGGGGTATTGTGCCAAATATCAGATCGAGGCGGGGGACAGTTTGTTTTGTAATATCTCCATGCTATATAGACAAGTATAAAACGCTCCTTACCCAATTGATTTCTAATGAACATTAGCCAACTAATAACTAGGTGATTTTGGATAAATACTCTGTCCAGAATTCCTCTGGATTAATTAGCATTGACTCAATTTCAGAAATCTTTAAAGGTAGTATGTGACCGGATCCAGAAATTGGTATATGAAAAGCCGGGAAATAGATTCTTCCTATAATATATTGTTCCATGTCAAGGTCCTTCCTTAGTTCTCTAATGAGTCCACAGCGAATCAACCATTGTAACCTTTCTTGAGCCTTCTTGCTTAATTTGTTACTTCCTTTGATTTGAAATCCATCTAATCTCTTAAATTTATAGCTACTGAAACTTTTACTTTTTGAAGGCTGAACCATTCCCATGGACAATTTTATGATCATATTTAAAAATGTAACTGCAAACTTACCCTGATCAAATGAAACATTAAGTTCTACTATTTTCTCACGAGAAAACTTTTCTATTGTTGTATTTTGAATATGTCTAGAAATAGGTTTTTGGAAATTGTCACTGTTACTTATCATTCGGCTACAAGTAGTTAATAGAGATCTAATATCACCGGAATATAATTTTGCCAGGTTTTTAGTACCTGAGTAATCGCTAAGCTGTTCATCGTTAATAGCCGAATTTAGCAAATGTTGAGAATCGAATTGAGATCCAAAATATTTTAGTCTTTTAGTAATTATTTTGCACAAATATTCCTCGTTTTTTAAATCGTTTGTTATAAAAGGCACATCGATATTAATTAAATCATAGTCATGTAGAAAATCAGCGTAAATATTGGAACCTAACGAGAAAAGGTATCTACCTGGAATTGTAGCTATTTTGAAAAAATAATTGCTCGTTCTCCTAAATATAATCTGGTTTATCGCAGAACAAACCTCTTCTGGTAGCCAATCTGAAGCATAATCATCAAGTAAGAATGCGACTTGTTTTTTAGAAAAAAGGATTGAGGCCATTTTTAGATTGTCAATAAGGTCTCCCAGATAATTACTGGTTGTAACAAGCCTGGATTTTGAATTTTCTGTTTGGTAATTATGTCTTTCGCGAATAATTAATTTTGTTAAAGATAAAACCATCTTTGGTATGGATCTATTAGAAGGCTTTTTAACTCCAATTGATTCAAAGAAGATTGAAATAATCTTTGTTGCTTCGTTGTCTGAAATATTTTCATCACTGTATAATTTATCAACAAACGACAAAATCGATTGAACAAAGAGCAGATTGAAATATTTCATTACACGGTCTTCCTTCGAAAAGACATTCTTCTCAATGCCTAAGAATCTGAATGATGTATTAAAATTTATGTAAAACGCTAATAATTCCGAGGGATATTCCGTGTGCTTATTTGCAATGGTGTCATAAGAATCCAATTGAATCTTACGAAGTAGAGTAGTCTTACCACATCCACGAGAACCAACAATAACAGTAGTGAGTGGACGAGTAAGCTCTTTGAAGAATGGAGGTTCAACATACAAACTTAGAAATGAATTTGCATCAATACTTTCCGCCACAAGGTTATTGAACGGATTTCTGCCCTGAATAATTTGGTTTGTTTTTTGTGAATCTATTACCTCATGTTCTGTTAAGGAGTTGTTGCTTTCTTTTATAACAAAATAGTCGGATAATGATTTCAGTATCGCTGGCATTAATTCTGAAAATGTTTCATATCTTATTATGCGAAATGTGGATAGATCAAATGGTATTTCAATACCATTTGTCGCAAATAGAATTATAGGGATATTCAACCCTTGGGCATGTCCAATTTCATAATAAATATTAGGATTAGGTGTAGAAATATCAGCTAAAACAATGTCTGCAGTTATTAATAGTTTGGTGGAACCTTCAATTAATGGTACATCTAGCGGGAGATCAGCAGCGTGCAATATGTGAATTGAACTTTGGGAATAATATTCCTTTATTTTATCTTTTAGTTGAAGATAATCCTTGGAAAAAGGACTTAATATCAAACAATTATGTTCCATTGTTTAGACTAATCTTTTTGAAATCGCAACGAGTAAAGTTTCAGCATCGTTAATTGGGAGAAGTTTTCCACCAGTTTTAGTCACGAATTCATTAACCCTCATTTTTGGAGGATTCGAACTTCTGTAAAGCCAATAAAGACCATAGGGGAAAAAGCCTCCATCATATCCCATTTGCTCAAGAAGTGACATAATACTATTATCATTCCCAGAGTACCCAATGACAATCAAACCTCGCTCTCCTAAAACACTACGAAGTTTATTTCGCATATTATCATTTAATGTTCGAGTTTCTTCTTCTGTATTTTTTATATCGGAAAATAAATAGTCACCATGAAGTTTTGCGATCTTTGGCCCAGGCTCAGTTAGAAGGATGTCCTTGATTGTCTCGCTATGTGCAGCAACTTTTGGGGCAAGGCAACCTCCATTGGATCTAATTGCATCCTCTAACAAAGAATCAAAATTTGTAGTCAGTATAACATCAATATATCCGCTATTTACAATTGAAGCAATACTTTGATGACATTTTCCGGGTTTTGTCCCATCGAAAAAGCGTCTAAGATAGTGTTGTCGTGACCGTGGGGTATCTCCAATTAAATTAAGAGCATCGGAATAAAGTGTATCTGGTTGCTGTAATAATTTTTGATCGATAAACCAAGCTATTATCTGATCATCATTAAGCGGCGGCAATGCTAGTGAAGAGTAAAAGTCATTTCTTATGTGAGATACGATAGAGGGCATGCCTGTTAAATCAATTGTTGCTAAAGGGATACCCGAGCAAACAGAAATACCTGCGCCAGTGAATACACAGAATTTGTTTTTATAGATATTTAACCGCGAAACAAGAAAGTCTAATGCGTCCATTATTGAAATTCAGTTGGTTAGATAGGAGTCTGTCAAATATTGAAGGGTCATTAATCAAACAAATATTTTAATTTATCATTGTCATGAAATTTAAAACCTGAAATTTAAAACCAATATTGAGATATGCTTAAATGGATAATAATTTAATTGCCTTATTTGACTAATTGTCACTTTTGATTTATTATTATGGGTCATAGCATGTAGCTCGCAAAATTGATGAAAAATATCTAACCCATTGAATTAAGAAGAATTTATTGAATCCAAATCGATTAAGTCGAGAAGTTATTACTAATCGTATTTCAGGAATCAAGTTCATGCCTACTAAGTTAAGTGTTTTTCATATATGAAAGCAACGGTAATAATTCTTTCCAACTTTTTTTATCGACAAATCATTCATTGCTGTCATTGACATCTCTGCTACAATTTCACCGTCAGCAAACAACAAACATATTCTCAAAGATTTTATAAGTGTCTTTACCCAAATCTCTTTGTTATAAGTTCATTCCACGTTTATTCATGGGATGTCTTTTTAAAAAATCGACAGCTGTTTTAATGGCAATTCTCGTTCTGTCATAACAGCCATATGTTTGCTCGGCGATTTCCAAAACATCTTCCCAACTGATATCGGGTCTTTCTAAAGCATCACCAAGTTTAAAAAGAGCATACGCTGGCGGTTCATTAAATCCAAAATCTTCATAAAGCAGGGTTGCCCATACCTGAGCAATGTTCCATGTTCTCCTTAATTGTATTTCGTCAAATGATTCGGTCAGCTTTGCTTCACAAACAAGAAGGAGGTTATCAATGGTTATAACCAGGTCCGGTTTTGCATTGAACATACCCTGCATCGAACCATAAACTCTACTTTCACTTTCATTTAATGATATACCCAATGCGGTTGCTTTTTGCCTGATTTGCTTAGGATGAGTCTGCTTACTATTGTTCAAAGGTTTCGGTAAATCCGAAAAAAGTCGACAATCAGTAACTCCAACCTGATCCATGATTAATCGGGTCAGGTCATTCATGAAAGGATTTACGTCAGGTTTGGCATTTTGGTAGGCGTCTCGAATAATTGCAGCCTCGATATAAATTGCTGTGTTTTCGAACTTTAAGTTATCTAATGAACCTTGACTTGTGTTATACTGCAATCCGCTTTTATTGAGTTTGGCTAAAAACTGCCCTAGAGGGCTTACCAATCCCTCACCAATACGTTCGTGAAGTAATCGGAATAGATGGGCACAGATTGCCCGTTCCTCTCGATTGTAGGAGTCGTATTTTGTCATAATTGCTCTGGTTTATAGAACATCTATTATCTGTTGTCGCCATCAATGATCCAGTTGTTTAACTCAATATGTCTTTGCGCCCTGTGCCAGCCTCTTCCCCACCGCACAAAAATTTTTGAAATTCCATGGCAGCCCGCAAACGGCATATTTGCTTTTTCCCATTCACACAAGCCGACCCTTCAGGCAAAAGCTAAAGAGCCGTTTTTTGCAAGATGCACCGATCACTTTTTCATTTTCTTGAAATACTTTTCTTTGTTTTTAAAATCTTCTTTTCTGCCTTCTTCAATTTCCCAATCCTGCCAATGCCTTGCAAAACGAATTTGGTTTCGGGTAATGAAATAATGTGACTGACATTTGAAACTCCAGTTGCCGATTGAGGGGTCAAGTGAAACCGTTTTTCCGTCAAATCGAATTTCCCAATCCGTTGGTGAAAACGGTGTTACAACTTCATTGCCACAACCACACACACACTTATGTATGGCTGTGCAATACTCAATGGAGATATACAACACATCTTCCTCAATCACATCAGGAATGAGCTCAACAAACTTATGTTGTATTGTCTTCATGAATTAGTTGTCCTGTGTTAATAGTAAAAGTTGAATTGTGCTCTTGGTTCAAATCCTGATAGAAGCCGCAAAGCTTTTTCCATTTGACGACTGCCATCAAAGCGTTGAGTGCATTGAGGTCACCTATCTGAATATTGGTTGCATACTCATCATCTTCCATTGAAGCAGAACCAATCCTTTTTGGAATGTGGTCAAACTTTTCAGGAGTGCCGACGGTAACTCTCAGTTGTCCGATAAGATATTCGTCAACCACATTCACACCAAGTCCGACATCAATAAATGTAACACCGAAAGTTTTGAGTTTTGAAATTATCATGCTTCTTGCACTGTTGCTGTCAATGCAAACGAACACATAAGAAAGTCCTTTGAGCAACTCAATATTTTTTTCTGTTACATTTTCGGGATATGCTCTTATTCCCCTTCGCATCTGGGAATAAATTTCAGTGAAGTAATCCACTTTCTTCATTCGCTTATTCAGCGTATCAATGGATGCAGCTCCCGGTGCACGGAAAGCATTGTGTTGTAAAAATTCATCAACATCAAAAAGTAAAATCTCATCAACACCAGTTTTAGCAACTAAATCCAAAATGTAAGAACCAGTTCCACCGACCCCGACAATTCCAATTCTCTGACCTTTGAATTTTGCATTGAGGTGATTGATGTTGGCACGGCTTGAATTGGAATCAATGTAATGAAACACCGATTCATCTTCGCTGCATTCAAACACTTTGAATGTTTGTGCAGTAACCGTATTATCAAGCGACTTTGCAGGAGCAGAAATTATTTTTTCATACTGCGTTACCTTGTGATAATAATTCTCATAACCGTTTGGCGGTTTGTTGGAGAAAGTATGATTCATTACAAAGCCGTCAGCTACTTGCTGATTCGGACTGGAATGATGAATTCCAGCGATGTTACTTCCATCCTTATTGCAGGGATGCTCACCCATAAAGCCCATTACATGCGTATCGGGTTTTATGGTGATATCATTGTTCAGTGAAAGTGTTGTAATCAGTGTACCGTATTTAATCTCACAATTGCTGTTTACATAAGGTATGTGGTGGACAATTAAATGCCCACCTTTTACCTCAATCTCAAACCCCTCATCAACCAGTTTCTTTAGGTCGAGACTACGATTTATCTGTGCAAGTAACATTGAAAATCATTTTATCTTTTACACAAACATTGTCTCCATTAACCATTGTTCCGTGAGGATTTTCATGCGGTCCCTTATCGTAAGTAACCGTGTAAACCTTATTCGGATTAGGGTCATAACTTCCGAAGGCAAGCACAACCACCTGTTCAAAGGTGATTGTTTTTTCAGCCCACAGTTTTGGTCTGCCGTTCACGATAAGTGTAATTTTGTGGTTTTTGTCCTTTGAGTAAAAATGTTCAATCTCGGGACGGGCAAGATTCACTTTCGTATCATCCGCAATCGGTTCATCTTCCCATGGTTTTTTAATCGCAAGAAAAATTTCTTCCTCAGGAGGGATGTTTCCGAGTTTTCTGATTTCAGCACCAGTTATGTATTCATGATGCCATTCATACTGCTTACCATTGATGGTAAGTTGGAGAAAATGATTTCCATTCTCATTTTTTTGTTCTTCTTTTTTCATTTTATAAAATTTTGTTTATACCACTCTATGTTAGCTAAACAATTATTTTTGCAGGTGGCTGCAAAAAAATCTACCTTGGAAACATAGTAAGGTATGAACCGGTTTATTAATGACTAATCAGAATCCAGAAATAGTGAATGTTGAATGGGAGGAGATAATTCTTCGCCTCCAATCCTATACCCGCCTGTTGGTGAAAGGCAAAGGTTGGTTTAGAGGTGGGAAAATAACAACATTTCTGTCAGGCAAAGAAATAGACGATTATGTTTTTGAAGCAATCGGAAGATACCTCAAAAACCCTGAAAAACACGACCCATCAAAGCGTACTTTAATTGAGTATCTAAAAAAACATGTTATTCGTTCATTGGTGAGCAACGATCTGGTTTCAGCAGAGAACAAAACTTCCACTGATGTTTTTGCATACGAAAATGAAAATGGAGATGAAGATGAACCATCTCCATTCTTAGATTCCATTCTACCATATGCCGAAGTATTCTTTGACCAGGAGATTGATTTCGAAGAAGTCATGAGTTATATAGAATCAGAAGCAAAAGGCGATGGACATGTAGAAAATATTTTTCTTGGACTTGAAGGTTATGGAATGAAGCGGGCAGAAATTATTAAAGAATTCAACATGACACCGATTGAATATGACAATGGGATGAGGCGATTAATCACCATCCGAAATAAAGCAGCAAAAAAATTCGACTTAATAAAATAGCCGTTATGAGCAACAACTCAAAATACAGTAAAGCGGACTTTATAAGATTTGTCATGGCAACAGTTGAGCATGAATCTTCTGATAAAGAAAGAGCTATGGAATTTTTGTCGGCTCAAGGTGTGGATATTGATTCAATGCTTTCAGATGGTATGAAAAGATTAAAGCGGTTGCAACTTCAAATTGCAGCAGAGAAAACAAAAGAAGAAATGTTGTTAGTTGAAACTACAAAACAAAAAGCATCAGAGTGGGTTGATTCTTTGTTGGGCAAGATTGACTTTTCACTTCCTGAGTTAGTAAAGGAAGAAGAACTGACATTGAGTTTCAGAAACATTGAGAAACTCAGCCAAGACGACATTAAGAATATTTTGGTAAAGCACTTCACTTTGAAATTTCTTGAAGAACAAGCAAAGAGAAAGAAATGATTTTCAAATTTTCTAAAGCCGAACAAAAAGCCAAAAGCGTTTTGGGTGAATGTGGACTTGACGACCCGACTCAATTTCCGCTTGACAAAATTATTTTAGGAAGGAAAGCATTTTACGAGGAAGTTCCACTTGAAGGCAAAGACGGAGAAATTGTTTCATATCATGGAAAATCTATTATCCAAGTGAACTCTGAAATTCCATTTGAAACACGAAAAAGATTTGCAGCAGCACACGAACTTGGACATTACGAGATGCACAGACATTTGCAGCCAGTTTTCACCGACACTGAAGAAGACATTATGAATTGGTATAAAGCTGGTCCACAAGAAACGGAAGCGAATGAATTTGCAGCAGAGTTCTTAATGCCATCAGAAGTTTTTTACAAAGAGTGTGAACGAAAAAAATTTGGACCCGATGTAATTGAACATTTGTCAAACCGTTTTCAAGTAAGTAAGACAGCAGCGATTTTAAAATTTGTAAAAAGAGGAAACCACCCTGTTGTTATTGTTTACTGCAAAGACAATAAAATGAAATGGTGGAAACCGTCAGAAGATTTTCGTTGCTTCCTTGAATTTGAAAGAGACTCACTGCCACCAACTGGTTCAGTTGCTTATGAACTTTTCACTACCAAGAAAATTTATTCGGGTGATGAATCCAAACAACAAATTTGGAAATCTGACTGGTTAAGAATGCGAAGCGATGATGAACCTGATTCACCGTTTTTTGAATATTGCTTATTTGTAAAGTCATACAACTATTCTATTAGTGTTATATGGGAAAAATGAACCTGTTTTCAAGGAAAATGAACATGGCACATTAACCGGTACCCCGCTCCCGGAGCCCCCTCCCCACTCTTCACCCTTCTCCCTATATGTTAATTTTCGACCTCAAAATAGGGGGTACAGTGGCGAACGAAAAGTGGGCCCAGAAAATCGAGAATACACGATGTCACGCTTAAAACACAAAAAAATTTCCGGCCAGTAAATTCCAAAATATGAACCCCTCAATCCTATCGTATACATTCTCCCCTTGATTGGGTGTAAATTTACAACTTACTTGTTCCGCTTGGTAGAAAACGGATCGATTCATCTTCATCTCCGTATCAAAAACATCAGTACCTGTTTTTAACATATCTTAACATTTTTATTGGTTCGAAGGTCCTACCTTGCAGAGTGTAAACCCCTATATTATAAATATTTAATTAATTAAGATGTTTACAATAGACAGTTTAAAGGACATCCCAACTGCTCTTGATAGGATGAAGTCTATGGCCAATGAGCTGATGAATAATAGTGTATTAAAGGTCGGACAAAACGAGTATCGTTTAACAGAAATTGAATTTTACTTATTCAAAGAAGCTGGATTCCCTGATCCATATACTCACAGGAATCCTTTGCAATTGACGTCAAATCATTGGTATTTCCATCGGTCATCAAAAAACCATATCCTCAAACCAGTGAATCGGATCGGTTTAGACCTGACCTGTGGTATTGAATCCGAACAGGTATTTGGAGGCATTTTGATAAGGGGGATGATGGACATCAATGATGAAACGAAGTATTGGTTTGAACCTTCCAAAATCGTTAAGAAACTTGTGGGCAGTGATGAACCCTCGAAGGAACAACTGGCGGAAATTGAACAATACCAGGCCAAAAATAATCCATTCATTATGCTGGTTGACAAAGAGCTAACTGTAAAGAAATCAGTTTATGAATGTCCCCGGTTTGGGCTAAAGGATAAAGGTGAGACTCCCTTTTATATGGCACCTTTTCGGTTTATCACATTTGGAGATCGGAAACACAAGGAAAAGGAGAAAACCATATTTCCCTACCTCAAGACGACAGATCATAATATTGATCTGATTCTGAAGGAGTTCAATAGAAAAACGATATGATAACTGACCAGCGTACCAATTTCGTTTACTTCTCCGATCCTATCCGGATTCGTTACAAGAAAGAATGGGGGAGAATCGAGACCATCCTGCAAAAGCATAGCATTAATTATGAGTTCCTTCATGGAACCAAGGACATCTGGTGCAGGGATTATATGCCAGTTCAAGTTTCGGAGACCGAATATATACAGTTCCAATACTTTTCCACCTACATCCGAGAGAAGAAGTATCAAGACGAAAGAACTATTCCAGAGGAAGTTCTCGAATGGAAATCCTTTCCAATAAAATCAAACGAGATCATTTTAGACGGAGGGAATATCGTTCGGTCTAAAAATAGGGTGATAATTTCTGATCGGGTCTATTCGGATAATAGAAATTGGAGCCGTCCTATTCTGATCAAGGCAATCGAGGAACTTCTTCAATCCGAAGTAATCGTTGTACCAGCCTATCCGAAAGATATGACAGGACACTCCGATGGATTGGTTAGGTTTTACAATGAAAAGACGGTATTGATCAATAGTTCGGATGGTGAGCCAGAAAAGAATTGGCAGTCCAAATTTGTTCAGAGGCTCAAAGAAAAGAACCTAGATTACATTGAAGTGCCAATTTTTGAAGACCCCAACCCATTAGATGATAAGGATATCGTTTCTGCTGTCGGCATATACATCAACTTCTTCCAAATTGGCAACCTGATCCTCCTGCCCGTATTCGCATCAATAGAATTACAAACCGCTTCTGGGATATCCGTTCCTGAACTTGATGAGAACATCATCCGGCAATTTGCGGTATTGTATCCTGACCACTTTATTGAACCGATTGAGATCAATGATATTGGTCGTCGAGGCGGATTGCTGAATTGTATTACCTGGAATATCAAAGTATCTAATCCTTAATCCATTATTATGCTTGTAGTTCCTATTTACCATGCGGGGGATGTCTTAGCCCCTTAAATAGTTGGACAGAATTTGTAAATCAAATTAGGTCTAATAATTTTAAGGTTTATGACAAAAGAAAGAAGAGCATTTACTCCGGAAGAACGATTATCGATTGTTCAGGAAGGGCAGCGTGAGGGTCGGGCACAGACGCTGCGCAAGTACAATTTATCCCCATCGCTGTATAACAAATGGCGGACGAAGTATCTGAAAGATGGCATTGAAGGCCTGAAAAGCAAGTACAAAAGGATCGACCCGGCAATACGGGAGCTCCAAGAAGAAAATGACCGGTTAAAACGGATCATTGCCAAGCAGGCTTTGGAAATCGAAGTCAAATCGGAGTTGCTAAAAAAATCTCCTATCGGGAGCCGGACAAAGTAATGGTAATCAATCAGTTTAAATCTCAAGTTCCAGTTCGGGACTTATGCCACTGGACCCAGATTCCCCGGAGCCTGTATTACTACCGGCCCAGTGGCGGAACCAAGGGTATACGGCCGACCACGCATACCGTTATGGCGGACGGCACCTTGGTGGAGAATGAACAGGTTATCGAGGAGATCAAAATCATTCTCAGCGGTGATTTTGTCTGCTACGGCTACCGGAAAGTGGCGGTTGAACTGCAGGAAAAGCAGTACCTGATCAATCGGAAGAAGGTGTACCGGCTGATGGATCAATCGAATCTGCTGCTGGGGAAAGTGATCAAAACCCAGGGAAAGCGCCAGTGGGTAAAGCATCGTAAGATCATGGCTCAGAAGCCGATGGAGTATATCTGCCTGGACATTAAATACGTCTGGGTGCATGGAGAACACCGGCACTATTACCTGCTGACGGTGATTGATGTCTTTACCCGGATGGTTCTCGGCTGGATCCTGCAGTCGAGCATTAAGCAATTTGACGTGATCCGGTTGCTTCGCACGCTGGATTTGCAGCACAGCTTGAAGGGCGTCAACGTCCGCAATGACAATGGCTCCCAGTTTATCGCTCACCGGGTCCGCTTCTACCTCAAAAACACAGAAGCAAACCAGGAGTTTACCCACATTGCCACCCCGGAAGAAAACGCTTATATCGAAGCCTATCACAGTATTTTTGAGCGGGAGGTGATCCAACGAACTGAATTTAGTGGTTATTATGATGCCAAATGGACTGTCAGGGAATACGTCGATTTTTACAACAACCGCCGCCTGCATGGCAGCCTGGGATATCGACGGCCCCGGCAGGTCTGGGATGAATACTACCAGTCATTATCATCCGATAAGCCACAAAGTGCGGCAGCATCGGAGGCAATGTCAAGAGTGGAGCGAAGCGGAACTCGTCTTGCTCTTGACATTGACGGAGATGCGGCTAACTTTGCTTATCGGACGATGAATGAAGATGAAAAAGTACACAACTGTTTTGAAAAAAGTGTCCAACTTATAGGGGGTTAAGACAATGATTAGGCATTGACTGAAGGATTCTCACCTTTTGGAATCTCTTTTAACAAGAGTTTGATATTTTAAATCTCTTTCTTTTCCACAACCACTACCGACACTAACGAGGTTATAAGCATTGCTTGTATCACTATATTTAACCTTCTCATATTCCTTAAGAAAGGATTCTTTCGTGTAGTTTTTGTGCAGCTTTGTTTTCATAAGGTTTAGTTTTGTTTATCTAAGTTATAAAAATTCCAAAAGGTATTTGTTAATAGACTATTCCCTGATTGTAAACGAAACACCGAAGAAGATATTTCTTCCGTAAGATAAATATATTCTTCATCATCGAAAAAATCCCTATCAACCGCATAATCCAAATCATTTAAAACAATCTTACACATCAAACGAATACAATCATCTATGGTTCTGACCACTAATACTCCATTTGCCACTCCAGATTCAAGGTTAACTTGAATTCCCAATGGGTGAATACTCTTTAAGGTCACCTCTCTTTTGTCATAATTTTCTTTTGCTGTCTCAAGTAGTAATTTTTTCATGTCCAAGATAGAGGTTTCTTCTATATGATCAATCCAATCCCGAATTTTCTTCTTTTCCCATGCCAATTTTGAATTGAATATCCTTAACTGCTCCATTATAAGCTCTTTCTCAGTCTTGTGTTTATACAATTTTTTGAGATTCTTCAATAATTCATCAATGAATTCTTTGTTGACCTCGGGAACATAGGCGATTACAACTTTGCCTTGTGCAAGTGTAGAAGCCAATTCTGAATCCTTACCAAGTGTTTCAGATTCCTGAGCCAAGTATATAGTACACTTAGCTCTTTTTAACATTAAGGCCTCAGATAAACCTTTATCAACTCTTTCTTTACAATAAGCTTGTGTTGGATCGAAACATCTTAGATTAAGTTCACTTGCTTCCTTCGAATTGAAAATCTTGTCAACTGTTTGATTCACAAATAAATATTCGTGAGGTTCTCTCATTGAGGTGGCAATATAAACATCCATATGATCTGAAGCAAGGTAGGCAACCTGATTCCTCTCACCAATCTTAACATACTTCCTCCTTATTTTTTCTTGTCTTTTTGCATCCTTGTTATTAGGATCAGCCAAAAGCTTCTTTTTTAACTCATTTTCAATAAGATAACCTAAAAAATAAGTCTTATCAGCGGGTATTTTTTCAATCTCACGTAAAACCTTATGGCGCTTTTTGAACTCCTTGATATCATTTGGTATACTTTTAAGGAGCTTTTCTTTAAGTTTTAACGAATCCTGAGCGAGTTCCTTATACGCAAACCGAATGTTGCCGTAAAACATTAGGGCCAGCTCGGTGAACCTATCCACTCCTGCTTCGAGCTGATCCTTTGAATCCAGCGTATATACCTCTTGATTTCCGTAACCCTTTCCTACAAGAAACTGAAAAAACTCAAGTGATACTCTTCGATAACCAAGTAATAATAGAACCTCATTGAATTGGCTATAACCTAACCCTTTACCTTCGAAAAGAAGAATTTCTGAGCTTTCCTTTCTCAGTTTCTTTGCTTTTGATCCAACAAGGTCTTCAAAATGACAAACTAAAGTTCCAAGTTTTGGCATACGTTAAGGATTTTAAGATGGAATATCTGGGATTGATTGAAATTTAGAAGTATATGCTATCTCCTTAGCTTCCAATTGATTTGTAGATTTAGGTAGCATAGGTTATTGATCAACAATCATTTATATCGAATGAAAAGAGGCCCACTCAATTATCGGTAAATATAGATATCAATTATAGATAATACAAGATCAGAAAGTTACTTAAAAATTTTCAACCCCGGTAAGGTCTCATGAACCATTCAAAATCTTTTGACATCCCTTTTCATACCCGAAACATTTTGACCCGAATAACAATAAGGTAGAAAAATCGCTGATGATTATATCCTCAATGAACCGAATCTTGCCCGGTCTCAAACCATCAACATCTTGGCAAATTCTTTTCAGAAACGAAAAAACCACTTACCCCTTGATAGAAGTAAGTGGTTCATTATCAGTGTGAGACATGACAGATTCGAACTGTCGACCTCTTGCCTGTCAAGCAAGCGCTCTAAACCAGCTGAGCTAATATCTCAAGTCGACTGCAATGTTATGAATTTTTCAGCTGCCATACAAATCAGCGTTTCAGCCAATAATTCATTTTTGCTAACTTGCACCCCTAAATTTTTTGCTATGAAACGATTTGCTATTTTATTAACCGCATTCATTACTATCAGTATGCTTAGCGAAACTCAGGCCCAGTCAACAAAGGTGCTCATGAAGACCACTATGGGGGATATTACTCTCGTCCTCTATGATGATACCCCTATCCACCGCGATAATTTTATCGAGCTGGTTAACAAGAAGTTCTATGATGAACTGCTCTTCCATCGCGTCATCCCGGCTTTCATGATCCAGGGCGGCGACCCGGCAACCCGACCGGCCAATCCCGGACAGCAGCTGGCTACCATCCCCGCCGAATTCAAGCCGAACCACTACCACAAAAAAGGCGCCCTCGCCGCTGCCCGTACCAATAATCCGGCTAAAGCTTCGTCCGGCTCGCAGTTCTATATCGTAGTCGGACAGGTTTGGCCCGATGCCGAACTGAATAAGTTCGAACAAACCGGACAGCACCCGAAATTCACCGAGGAAC
The DNA here is from genome assembly GCA_942493265.1 of uncultured Bacteroidota bacterium. Lineage (GTDB taxonomy): Bacteria > Bacteroidota > Bacteroidia > Bacteroidales > UBA12481 > UBA12481. Next base: position 1,173,140 of record OW818688.1, on the reverse strand, counting down.
AGCGGAAAGTATATACTACCATCGGCGGTACTCCGCATCTCGATTATGAATATACCGTTTATGGCGAAGTGATTAAAGGTCTCGACGTAGTCGAAAAAATTGCCCTCGTAGAGCGCAACCAGGCAAACAACAAGCCCCTCGCCGACGTGAAAATCCTCTCCGTTTCGCTCGTAAAATAAAATCGCGTTTTCCGCTGTCATCTCTTACCGACAACAGATAACCGACAACCGACAACATTCTTAGCCCATGTTAGATAAAATAAAACACCTCATCTCCGAGGTACAAGCTTTCAACACCGACAGCCCCGATGCCGCCGAGGAGTTCCGGGTACGCCTGTTTGGAAAAAAAGGCGATATCACCCTGCTTTTCGACCAGTTCAAGGAAGTGCCCGTGCAGGATAAGAAAGCGTTCGGACAGGAACTGAACGTGCTGAAAACTTTGGCTATTAATAAGTTGAAGGAAATTCAGGAGAAACTGAAAACCACTTTCAAGGCCGACCCCACCCTCGATCTTACCCTTCCGGGCGATCCGATGCCGCTGGGATCGCGTCACCCGGTGTCGCTGGTGAGAAATGAGATCATCAGCATTTTCAACCGGCTGGGTTTCACCATTTCAACCGGACCGGAAATCGAGGACGACTGGCATGTTTTTTCGGCCCTGAACTTCCCGCCCGAACACCCGGCACGCGATATGCAGGATACCTTTTTCATTGAATCCGACCCCGATATCCTTCTCCGTACCCATACCTCATCGGTGCAGGTTCGCGTGATGGAAAAGCAGAAACCGCCGATCCGCACCATCAGTCCGGGCCGCGTTTTCCGCAATGAGGCCATCTCGGCCCGCTCGCACTGCATCTTTCACCAGGTGGAGGGTCTCTATATCGACCGCAACGTGTCGTTCGCCGATCTGAAACAAACTTTGCTGTTCTTTTCGAAGGAGATGTTCGGCAAGGATACGCAGATCCGCCTCCGGCCTTCATTTTTCCCGTTTACCGAGCCTTCGGCCGAAATGGACGTTTCGTGCACCCTCTGCGGCGGAAAAGGCTGCAAAATGTGCAAGGGCACCGGCTGGCTCGAAATTCTCGGATGCGGAATGGTGGACCCGAACGTGCTGGATAATGTGGGCATCGACAGTCAGGAATATACCGGTTTCGCTTTCGGCATGGGCATCGAACGCATCGCCCTGCTCAAATTCGGTATCAAGGATATCCGCCTCCTGTTCGAAAACGACGTCCGGTTCCTCAAACAATTCACCAACGCATTGTGAATGTGACGGTTACACGATCACGATTTCGAACGTGATCTTCATGGCCCTCTTCAGCGTATCTGATACCCCGCAATATTTTTCCTGCGAGAGGTCGACGGCTTTCTGCAGCTTATCCAGCTCCAGATCCTTGCCGGTGAATTGGTATATCAGGTGGATCGACTCGTAATGCATGGGGTGTTCGTCAGTGATAGCCCCCTTTAAAATGATCTCCAGCGATTCCACTTCCTGCCTCATCTTGCGGGCCAGCGAAATCACATCCATGCCGGTGCATCCGCCCAGTGAGGCCATCAGTAAGGGCTTCGGCGTGGGCCCCAAATGCTTGCCGCCTGCCGCCGGCGTAGCATCCATCATCAGTTTATAGTCATCAATCTGAGCTTCAAAGGCCATGTCGCCTTTCCATACAACCGATATCTGCTTTTCCATTATTCTTCGTTTTTGGTGTAATATACAACGAATTCGCCATTTGGTTGAACATATTTATTAAGTTAGATAATTATAAACCACTTGTCGAATTTTTTTATATTTGCCAATATGAAAAGCATTCCACACGTTCCGATTTGTGAAGACTGCATTATCAAGGGCAATTCTATTTTCAAGGACCTCACCATAGAACAGCTCGATACCGTACATTACGGCAAAGGATGCAGCCTGTATAAACGCGGCAACATCATATATCATGAGGGTCACCGTATTAACGGATTTTACTGCGTTCAGGCCGGTATCATCAAAATTTACAAAACCGGTATCGACGGCAAGGAGCAGATCATCCGCTTCGCGAAACCGGGCGATATCATCGGCTTCCGCTCGGTGCTCAGCAAGGAGCTCGCCTGCACCACCGCCAAGGTAATAGAGGATTCCGTGCTGTGCTTCATTCCATCTGAAAACCTTTTCCAGCTGGTTAGGGACAATCCCGCATTTTCCATGCAACTCATGCAGCTCACCTGCCGCGAACTCGGCGAGGCCAATAATTTCATTACCGATATCGCCCAGAAAACCGTTCGGGAACGCCTGGCCGAAATTCTCCTGATTTTGATGGATACTTTTGGTTTGGATGACACAAAAGTCCTGCAGATTTCCCTTACCCGCGAAGAGATGGCCAATATGGTAGGTACTGCCACTGAATCGGTTATACGCCTGCTCAGTGAATTCAAGCTCGATGGCCTGATCGACCTTCACGGGCGCAAAATCAGTCTGCTCGACCTGCCCGGCCTGCGGAAAATTGCCAATATGTAACGTCCGATGTTCGACAAACTCGAAATTCTCGATTCTATCCGCCTGAATTTCAGTCCTGAGGGTTTATTAATCATGAACCTCACGCTCGGATTCATCATGTTCGGCATCGCCCTCAACCTCGACTACAAACAATTCAAAGAAGTCATTGCCCAGCCTAAATCGCTGATAACCGGACTGATATCGCAGTTTGTACTACTTCCGGCCGTTACCTTTCTGCTGGTAAAAATCATCAATCCCTCCCCGGCCGTAGCCCTCGGAATGATATTGGTGGCTGCCTGTCCCGGCGGCAACGTGAGCAATTTCATCTCCTCGCTGGCAAAAGTCAATGTGGCCCTGTCTATCAGCATGACTGCGTTCGCCACCCTCGCCGCAATCATTCTAACACCGGCCAATTTTGCCCTCTGGGGATCTTTATACGTCAAAACCTCTCCCCTCCTCCGCCCGCTCGAAATCGATCCGGCAAGGATGTTCCTCTCCGTGCTGATCCTGATGGGCATACCAATCACACTGGGAATCCTGTTTACAAGATATTTCCCGAAGGCCGCAAAAACCATTCTCAAGCCGATCCGGATCTTTTCATTCGTGGCTTTCATCGGATTTATCGTGATGGCTTTCGCCAATAATTTCGATCATTTTCTGAATTTCATTCCGCCGATCTTTGTGATCGTGCTTATTCATAATGCCTTAGGATTATTTACAGGATGGTCGTTCGCCAGAATCATGAAAAGGCCCCTCCGGGATATACGTGCCATCGCCATTGAAACCGGTGTTCAGAATTCCGCACTCGGGCTCATCCTGATATTCAATCCGAAAATTTTTCCGCCCGACCTGGATCTCGGCGGGATGGCTTTCATTGCTGCCTGGTGGGGTATCTGGCACATCATATCCGGACTGATCCTGGCCGGATTCTGGTCGCACCGGCCCGCACCGGAGGGAACCTGATCTTAAAATCATTGCTTCATGAAAAAAGTTGAACATTTTTCCTACGCCTACTATGCTGCCCGCTGGTGGATCAATTTCAGTTTCAAGCATATATTTTATCGCCGTACGGAAATCCGGGGCCGCGAAAAGTTCAGGCCCAACGATCCCATCATGTTTGCCCCGAACCATCAGAATGCCCTGATGGACGCACTGGTTTTCGTGACTACCCTGCCCCAGGAGCCCATCTTTCTGGCCCGGGCGGATATCTTCAAAAGCAAACTCATCACGCGGTTCCTCAACTTCATCAAGATGATGCCGGTATACCGCCTCCGCGACGGGTATGACAATCTCCAGAAAAACCAGGAAGTCTTTGACCGTTGCACCGAAATCCTGCGCTCCGGGCACTCCCTGTGCATGTTCCCCGAGGGTAACCATAACGACAAGCGATTTTTCAGGCCCCTCAAAAAAGGGTTGGCCCGCATTGCCTTCGAGGCGGAGGATAAGTGCGATTTTACCCTCGGACTGAAGATCATCGCTACCGGAATCGATTATTCCAGCTATGAAAATGTAAGAGGAAGGTTAACAGTTAGTTATGCCGATCCCATCACCATCACCGACCTGAAGGACCTCTACCGTTCGGATCCCCAGAAAGCACTGAAGGAACTCAATAACCGCATCCGGATCCATATTGAACCTCACATGATTGAAATTCCCTGGGAGGATATCTATTTCATGGTGATGGACTTACGCGTGATTTACAGCGCCCGGTACCGCAAACTGAAAAAACTTCCCGGTAAAACCCTGTTCAACAAGTTCGATGCCGACAAGGATATGATCCGCATGATCGGTGACAAGCGCGAAACACATCCGGAAGAAATCGCAGAGCTCAATAGCGATGTATTGGAATATTGGAAGCTCATGAAAAAGTACAATTTCCGCGACCATACCACGGCACACCAGCCCTACGGCCTCCTGCGGCTCATCTGGAACACTTTTATACTGGGACTTGGATTTCCGCTACATATTTACGCCCTGCTCAGCAACTATCATCTGTTCCGCATACCTGTCTGGCTGGTGCGCACCCTGTTCAAGGATCCGCAGTTCCGGGCTACCGGTGCCTACGTCATCAGCATGGTTGTTATGATGCCGCTCTGTTATGGCTTGCAAACGCTCATTGTAGGACTGATATTCAAAACCTGGTGGATCTGGGTGGGTTATGCGGTATCGCTTTTGCCCGCCGGACTCTACATGCTTCACTACATGTTTGAAAACCGCAAATGGCGCTCCCGCATCCGCTTCATGTGGAATCTACGTCGCAAAAATCCTGATATGCAACGCCTTATCGAGTTGCGCAAGAGTATATTTACCAAGATGGACGGGTTGGTGACCTCCTGATTTTCCTCGGAGATGATGTTACATTTCTTGAATTATGCCACCCCTCCGGGGTTGGATTAGTTGGCAAGGAACATACGCAGCTATAATCCTGCCACCCCTCCGGGGTTAGATCAGGTGGCAGGGAACATACGCAGCTATAATCATGTCACCCCTCCGGGGTTGGATTAGGTGGCAGGAAACATACGCAGCTATAATCCTGCCACCCCTCCGGGGTTAGATCAGGTGGCAGGGAACATACGCAGCTATAATCATGCCACCCCTCCGGGGTTAGATCAGGTGGCAGGGAACATACGCAGCTATAATCATGCCACCCTTCCGGGGTTAGATCAGGTGGCAGGGAACATATGCAGCTATAATCCTGTCACCCCTCCGGGGTTAGATCAGGTGGCAGGGAACATACGCAGCTATAATCCTGTCACCCCTCCGGGGTTGGATTAGGTGGCAGGAAACATACGCAGCTATAATCCTGCCACCCCTCCGGGGTTAGATCAGGTGGCAGGGAACATACGCAGCTATAATCCTGTCACCCCTCCGGGGTTAGATCAGGTGGCAGGGAACATACGCAGCTATAATCCTGTCACCCCTCCGGGGTTAGATCAGGTGGCAGGGAACATACGCAGCTATAATCCTGCCACCCCACCGGGGTTGGCGTATTGGCAAGGGATTACCTGGTACACTATAGCTGAGCGGGGGCTGTCATCCTCGCCTAGGCGGGGAATGTCAACCCTGCCGTTTGCGAAGCCCGTAGGGCTGACATGATTATAGCATTGTGGATTGAACCAAATTTTTAACCCCGTAGGGGTGGCATGATTATAGCCTCGTGGAATAAATTGAAATATTAACCCCGTAGGGGTGGCATAAATACCATAATCTTCCTGCAATTATCATATCACCCCTCCGGGGTTGGATCAGGTGGCAGGGAACATTCGCCTATAATCCTGCCACCCCTCCGGGGTTGGCCTAAGTGCAATGTATCACCTTGTACACTATAGCTGAGCTGGTCCTCCCTCCTCCCGAACACCTTCCTACTCACCACCCCCTTTTCTGTCATTCCCGCGAAGGCGGGAACTGTCATCCCCGCGCAGGCGGGGACTACTCCTTCACCACCCTCACTGCCTCTCTCTTCCCACCACCGCTCACCGTTACCACGTAAACGCCGGCCGGCAATCCTGCCAGGCTGATCTGTGCCGTTGTGCCGGCGGCCGGCTTCACCGTTTGAACGGTGCGGCCATCGAGAGTAATAATGCTGATGATGCTTTCGCCTTCAGCCAGCGTGGAAGCGCTCACGGTAATCTGATCGCGGCAGGGATTCGGGTAAACCGAAACAGAAAGCTTGCCGCTGCCGGCAATAATATCTTCCAGGCTATTATAAGTGGCAATCTTAAAGTCCCAGATACCCCTTCCGTAAGTTCCGAAACGTGCCGTACGCAATGCCGGCACATAATCAACCGACCAGTAGGTTTGCTGGGGTGCCGAAACGCCGGAAAGGTTGTACCACTGGTTTTTTGCGGCAATATATACCCACGGGCCCACTTCGGAGGCGGCAAACAGCAACGTGCCGTCTTCATTGCAGGTCATTTCGAATATAAGGGTGTTTTTAAGACCTGTGGCCATTGCGGTAAAGGTTTCCCCACCGTCATGCGATACCCACACCGGTGAGCCTGAATAACCGCTTCCGGCCAGCCAGATGGTGTTGATATCCCTTGGCGACGGAACAATGCTGTTTCCGTAGAAATAGTGGCTGCCCGGACCGCGGTTGGCGGCCTGGGTCCAGGTGGTGCCCCGGTCGGTGGAGGTAAAGAGCTTACCTGCCGAATTGAGCACGTACCGGTAGTCCTTGTTGATCGGTGAAAAAGCCATGGAAGCAATGCGCGTACCATCGTCCCCGTTGCTGAAATCCGTGGGGAGTTCAGTGGATTTCATCGATCCGTTCAGGTATTCAACATAAAAGAGATGGCAGCCGGTAGTGGTGGTACCCCCGGCCACATAAATGCGGTTCGGGAAGTACGGATCGGCCAAAAGCGGCGGCATCCAGAACTGGTTCTTCATCTTCATGGCATCGAAATCGATTGTCGACATGGCATTGCTCGTAGAAGCCTCCGGATAGTACATCACAAAACCCGGATAATCCGTCCACATGCTCTTCCCGCCATCGCCCGATACAATATGCCCGTAATCCCCGCTGATCGTCTGATCGAAATTCACAACCCCGTCGCTCACTTCCCAGGTTTTCTGAAAACCCTGGTCCTGCGCTCCGGCATAAATAACCTCGGTTTTCGTGCGATGGGTATAGGTTGAATAATACTGACTCACATTCAATCCCTTAAGCGATACGTTCGTTACGGATTGCATCTGGTCGGTCGACATGAATGTCCCCCCGTCGGTGCTGATGTATACGAGATCGGTTCCGTCAGGCTTTTTGAAAAACTCAACTTCCGGGATATCGGCATGCAGCTTATGGAGCATATCTCCATAATATTCACCCCAGGAGTTCACCTCTTTCCAGGTCACTCCGCCATCGGTACTGTATGCGGCATTCAATCCACCGAATCCCAGCACATTCGCGCTGGTTGGCGAGGCGCCGAAACTGTTCGACATGAACGGTCCCTGCTCCATCGTTCCGCGGTAGGTCCAGCTGGTACCATGGTCCCCGGATCCGTAAAAACGGCTGGCTTTCTCCAAACGGTACATGGAGTAAAGCTTTGTTACATTGTTGATTGTATTTCCTGCCAGCTGCACCTGGTTGATCTCATTCACGGCAAAGTTGAGGTTCACATCGGCAATTTTCTGCCAGGCGGTGGAATCTTTCAGGCTGTACACCACATTCCGGTCGATCAGGTAGATGGAATCGTTTCCGAAACGGTTGGTCCAGATATCGGCAACCGAACTTCCCGTGGTTTTGAGGATACGGGTGAAATGGCTGCCCAGATCCTTCGATCTCAGCAGATAGTGGTAGCCCGATTTATATGCCAGTACATAGAGAGTACCATCGGCCTGACTCACCGAGCGGATCAGACTATAATCATTATAATAGGCTGATAATCCAACACCTTGAACCCAGGTTATCCCCATATCATCGGAATAGTGCATTCTCACCTTATGGTTGGAAGCCAGCACGCGGGTATTGCCTTCAGCATTTGGGAAAGCCCTGATAAACTGTATATTATCGATACGGTACGGGTCGGAAATGGTTTTCCAGTTTTGTCCGTCGGGGGTACCCACAAATACCTGACCGCCATCGGATGCGGCATACAGGCGGTTATTGGCAAAATCGATATCCACGCAATGAATCCGTCCGGCCAGGTTATAGCTTCCCTTTTCGATCCACTGACCGGTGAGGGCGCCATCGCCGATATTTTCAATCACAGCGCCTTTCAGCGCTCCCGTGCGGGCAGCTTCCTGCAGGGCGGGCAAACGTTCCTGGTACATATCCAGCCGCGTTTGTTCATCCATCGCGCGCCAATCCACTCCCGGTGCCGTGCGGTGCATTTCATTGAGCCACTCGAGTTTTTTCAGGTGATTTTCGCCCTTTTTAGCCACAATTTCAGTGGGCTGCGGTCGCTCGGCGTGCCTGCTGCGGAGCAGCCCGATGGTGCCGGCGGTGCCGGCAAGAAGGAGCGTAGCTCCTAGTAAGAGTCTGTAGTTCATTCGTATGTGTGTAGCCCCCGGCCTTCAGGCCGGGGATAGTGATAATGCCTTCCGTCATCATTAACCCCGTCCTTTAGGGCGGGGATTTTAGAATAATCGAACCTGAGTTCCCCCTGACACCTTCCCCAGATGCAGGTAAGCCTTCTCGGTCGCCTCCCTTCCACGTGGCGTGCGCTTGAGGTACCCTTCCTGGATCAGGAATGGCTCGTACACTTCCTCAATAGTACCCGGTTCTTCCCCAACCGATACCGCGATGGTTCCCAGTCCCACCGGCCCGCCGCTGAATTTGTTCACCAATGCATTCAATATGCGGTTATCCATTTCATCGAGACCATTGGCATCGATATTAAGCGCGGTAAGCGCGAAACGGGTAATCTCTATGTCGATACGTCCGTCGCCTTTTACCTGTGCAAAATCGCGCACCCGCCTCAGCAGCGCATTCGCTATCCTGGGGGTGCCGCGGCTCCGTGTGGCAATTTCAACGGATGCCTCTTCCGAAATCGCTACATTCAGAATCGAGGCCGATCGTTTCACAATATGGTTCAATACCTCTTTATTGTAATACTCGAGGTAGCAGGTAATGCCGAATCTGGCCCGTAACGGGCTGGTTAACAATCCTGAACGGGTAGTGGCGCCAATCAGCGTAAACGGATTGAGATCAATTTGTATCGAGCGGGCGCCGGGACCGCGGTCGATCATGATATCGATCCGGTAATCTTCCATCGCCGAATAGAGGTACTCTTCAACCACCGGGCTCAACCGGTGTATCTCGTCGATAAACAGCACATCGCCCTTTTCCAGTGAGGTGAGCAGCCCGGCCAGATCACCCGGCTTGTCGAGCACCGGACCGGAAGTCATTTTCATGCCCACTTTCAACTCTTTGGAGATGATGTGCGAAAGGGTTGTTTTACCCAGTCCCGGAGGACCGTGTAGCAAAACATGATCCAGCGCCTCACCACGCATGGTGGCCGCCTGTACAAATACCCGAAGGTTGTGAATCACTTTATCCTGGCCGGAAAAATCGGAAAACTCTATCGGACGTAACTTCCGTTCTATTTCCTTATCCTCATCCTGACCAACCGGATCCCTGAAATCGTAGGGTTCTGACATACACTATTTAATTATCCCCAGGCTCCGGAAGGATTGAGCCAGTAATTCCATATTCAAAGGCTTGGCAAGGTAATCATCCATGCCGTAAGAAAGACAACGTTCCCGGTCGGCATTGAAAGTATTCGCCGTTAAGGCGATGATCGGGATCCTTAAATCATTCAGCTGCTCAAAAATCCTGATTTGGCGCGTAGCTTCCAAACCATCCATAACAGGCATCATGATATCCATGATGATAAGCGAGTATTTGTGTGGATCAGCCTGGTACTTTTCAACAGCTTCCAAACCATTGCCGGCCAGTTCGATATGAAATCCAAATCTACGCAGACTGGACTCCATAAGCCTCTGGTTAAGCTTGTTATCCTCAACCAGCATGATAGCTTTTTCGCTGTTTTCCATATTAATCCTTGACCACTTTGTGTAAATTTAGAAATAATATCCCAAACTTACATTGACGCTGCAGCCTTTTTGATAATTAATCCTGATTTTCAGTTTCGAGATTTACCCGCACCCCGTTGATTTTTATCAACACATCATTGGCATAAACATAGGATATCACCACATTTCCTTCCGGATCAAATACCCACCAGTTTCGTTCCTTCAAACCCATCCGGTAAAATTGTTCTTCCTTGATTTTACCATTTTCGTAGTACAGCTTGTGCTTGCCATCGGGAGATCCCTGCACGAAATTTCCTTCAAATTTCAGAATGCCATCTGCATAAAACTCCTTCCAGATCCCATCTTTCAATCCTGATTTATACGAACCCTTTTCGGTATTATCGCCCGATTGATATACCCACGATCCCTCTTCCAGTCCTTCAATGAACTCCCCGCTGGCTATAACAACATTATTCTCATCATATTCCGTGGAAAGCCCGTCTTCCTTACCGCGCAAATAATTTTCCTCCCTGCGCACGGCACCATTCGGATAATACCAGGTCCACAAACCATCTTCCAAACCATTCATATACTTGCCCTGCTGCTCGAGTTTGCCATCGGGATAGAAAAATTTCCACACCCCCGAACGCTTGTCATTCTTATAATTTCCCTCCAGCCTCACCTGTCCGCCCGGGTAAAAAAACTGCCAGTACTCTTCCTTGATCCCCTTTTCATCCGTAACCCCGGCCGATACCACCTGTCCGCTGTTGCTGTATTCCTCGATTTTTACCTTCGTTTTATCGGCCGAGTATTTCCGGTGCGTTCCTACCGGGATATTGTTCAGGTAACTACCGCTGGCCACCAGGTTTCCCAGACTGTCGTACTGATTTTTCACTTCGGCAATGATCTCCTCATCGGAACTGCGCTCAACAAGCTTGCCGTTTTCATAAAATTGCGATACGAGCATTTTACCGGCCTGACTGTACTCCCGGTAGTATCCGTTGAGCTCGCCGTTCTTGAAATTTTCCTCTTTACGGATGTTGTCGTTATCATAATATTCGCGCCATACACCCTGTTTAAGACCCTTATTATCAATCTGATTAATGAATTCACGGTCGATCATGAAGTCATTGTGATACTTATAAACAATCTGCAGGTTGCCATTGATGAATTCGCGGGTTAACCCCTGTTTCTTGCCATCTTTGTAGCGCACTATCCGCTCTGTTTCACCTTTGTTGTTATAATAGGTTGATAGTCCCTGTTTCTGGTTATCCAGATAGAGTTCTTTGAACAATGGAACCGCCATCCGGGTGTTATTTTTGTTAATAACCTGATATTTAATATGATATCCGCTTCTTTTACCATCGAGATAGCTGATTTCATCGGTTATCAAACCCTGTTCATCATAGAACTTCCAAAGGGAATCGAGCTGGAAATTCCGCCGGCTGCCTTCTGATTTGATCTGACCGTTAATATGATAGGAAATCCATTTCCCGTCGGGTTTGCCATTTCTGATCGTCCCCTCACTGGAAATCTGCTTGTTGCCGTAATACAATTTATTATAGCCGTCCTTAAGGGTTTCCTGGCCGGTCAGCGTCTGACCAATCAGAATCATAAGCAATGCCACTCCGGCAACCGTTGCCTTCTTTATTATTATCATTATTGATTTATATATAGAAATTATGATGATAATGATAGCCTGTTAATACTGTTGATAACTGTGATATTACCTGAAAAACCGATTTACCCGGATCAGAATAACAACTTATCAACAGCACAAAAATAGAGAAAGAGTTAAACTTCAGAGTGATATTTCAGAAATTAACAGAGTGTTGATTTCGTAGTAAAACTGGAGTCAACTTTATGAACTGTGAAAAACCTTGTTGATTGTTTTCGGGAACCGATGAAAGATTGTTCTTGCATTTTAAAAGGTAATTTTTATACCGGGGCGGTTGGAAAAATCATACGTGAATAACGCTGAAGTTTTACTGCTGATATCAAATATCGTTGTTCATAACCTTTGTTTTATTTTACTGATTGATTCTTTGCTGTTTGGGTGATTTGGGGCATTTTTGAAGAATGGTTCTGAGTAAAAGATTCAATAAATTAGTGCTGATAATGAGGACTTTTTGAGGAGTGTTAAAAAAAATAACTGATTGTGGATAAAATAATGTTTGAAAAGATAGGATTGGCATCTGACCATGCCGGATTCAAAATGAAAGAGGTTTTGCGAAACTGGTTAATCGATGAGGGCTACCAGGTTATCGATTTCGGATGCAATTCCTCAGAGAGCTGCGACTATCCTGATTTCGGTCATCCGCTGGCCAATGCGGTTTCCGATGGTATCTGCAAATATGGTATCAGTTTATGCGGAAGCGGCAACGGAATCAATATGGTTGTTAACAAACACCCGAAAATTCGTTCGGCCCTGTGCTGGAATGTCGAAATCGCCAGTCTGGCCCGCCGCCATAACGATGCCAATATTTGTGCCTTGCCTGCAAGATTCATAGTTCCTTCTGAAGCTCAGGCTATTGTGAACGAATTTCTGACTACTGATTTCGAAGCCGGTCGCCATAGTTTGCGAATACGTAAAATTCCGCTAAACAGCTAGCCGGTCATGGAGAGCAAGCCAAAGAATTTTCAGGTCCAGTCGGAAAAAGTTGCCTTCAACCGCGATCATCGCCGGATACTCAACTATAATATCGGTCAGTATGACAAGGCCGTAATCAAGGGAAAAAGGTTTTTCCGGGATCTGGATAATGCACGCGACCAGGCCTCTAAAATCAAGGATTATTGCTTGCAGGAGTTTGAGCAGCTGCTGGTTAAGTTCGAGAGAAACGCCCGCGGCAACGGATGTGAAGTGGAATGGGCTGCAACCACCGATGATGTGCTTAAAATAGTCGGAAAGATTCTGGCTTCGGAAGATGTTCGCACCGTGGTTAAAATGAAATCGATGATTTCAGAGGAGCTCGAACTCAATCATTTCCTCGAAAAGAGCAAAGTGGAAGCCTGGGAAACCGACCTGGGCGAATTCATTGTTCAGCTGGCCGGCGAGAAACCATACCATATCCTCACTCCGGCCATGCATAAGTCGAAGGAGAGCGTTGCCGAACTGTTCCATGATAAATATGGGTTGGATCCGGGCTCAAAACCGGAAGTCATCACCGGTTTTGTACGCGATTTCCTGCGCGAAAAATTCGTGAATGCCCAGCTGGGAATCACCGGCGCCAATTTTCTGATTGCTGAAACCGGATCGGTGGCTCTCACTGAAAATGAGGGAAATGGCATGCTCACCTTTTCATGGCCCAAAACCCTGGTTGTGATAGCCGGAATCGAAAAGATCATTCCTGAGCTGATTGATCTCGACCTGTTCTGGCCCCTGTTGGCCGTTCATGGAACGGGTCAGCATGTTACCGCCTATAATTCAATTCTTTCCGGACCGGCCAGGGCAACCGACGGCGATGGTCCGGGCCGCATGGTGATCATTTTGCTCGATGGCGGACGAACACGCCTGTTTCAGGATCTGGATATGCATCCGGCTTTGAAGTGCATCCGATGCGGCGCCTGCCTGAATGCCTGCCCGGTGTATAAAAATATAGGGGGACATACCTATCAAACCACCTATACCGGACCGATAGGATCTGTAATATCCATGTATATGGATGGCAGCAGGGATATGGGCTTTCTCAATTTTGCCTCCAGCCTGTGCGGAAAATGTACCGATGTTTGTCCGGTTAAAATACCGCTGCACAAGCTCTTGCTGAGCAACCGCCATAAAATCGTTGACTCCTCCGACTCTCCCGGTGTGGAACGATTCTTCTTCCGCAATTATAAAAAGTACATGATGCGGCGAAAGCGGCTCGAACGGCTTAATCCGAAATGGAAAAACAAGGCCATGACCACCATGGGGGTTAAAGTTTGGGGACCCAGGCGCGATCCGTTGGTTTTTGCCAAGGAATCATTCCATGCAACCTGGAAGAAGAAGGAGTTTTAGCGCTGGCGTGCCGACAGGCGATGGAAAAAGGGCCTGAAAAACAGGTAGTAAATGGCCAGTCCTGCCAGTCCGCCAATCACATCCGACAGAAAATCAAGCATATCGGCCGACCGGTTAACGAACAGCCTTTCCTGAAGCAGCTCGATCAATCCGCCGTATAAGGCAACAATCAGCATGGTGATGGCCGGTCCGGCGAGCCGCAACAGGTTATTTTTCGACAGGTCGAATTCGGCACCCAGAAAGAATGCAAGCGGAAAATAGAGGCAGGCATGAACGATTTTATCCAGATTGGGGATGTTGAAAAGATTTGACTTGGGCAGCGAACCACCCGGTATGGCACAGAGGATAAGAATCAGAAGAGCCCAGATCAGACTAATAATAAATAACTTTCGTATCATTAACGAGGGAAATATGAGGTTCCAATATTAGCGAAAATGTACGATTTAAACTGAACAGGTGCAATGACCGGCGTATACATCCATATCCCTTTTTGCAAGAGCAAATGCTTTTACTGCGATTTTTATTCGGTTACAAAAAGTGCCGGGCGCGAAGAATTTTCGCATACGCTGATCAGCGAGCTGGAACTGCGAAAGGATTATCTAACGGATAAACAGGTAGATACGATCTATTTTGGAGGGGGCACCCCTACCCTTCTCCACCCCTGTGATCTGAGGAACATCCTGAATCGCGTGCACGAAATTTTTCAGGTTCAGCCGGGTGCCGAAATAACCATCGAGGCAAATCCCGATGATCTGAACCGTGAGAATATCGGGCAATATCTGGAGATGGGTTTCAACCGGATCAGTATCGGAACGCAATCCTTTTTTGATGAACACCTGAAACTCATGAACCGCCGTCATGATGCCGGTCAGGCCATACGGGCCGTTGAACTGGCACGGGATTGCGGATTTAATAATATCAGTCTCGATCTGATATACGGAATACCCGGAATGACCGCCGGGGAATGGGAACAAAACCTGACCATAGCCGCCCGACTCCCTGTTGATCATATTTCGGCCTATCATCTTACCATTGAGCCGGGTACGCGTTTCGGAAAGCTTAAAAAGTCGGGGCTCTTTTCTGAAATTCCCGATGAACAGAGTGTTGAACAGTACCGGATGCTGCTGGCCGTTTTGGGCGATAAAGGCTTTGAGCAATATGAGATTTCCAATTTTGCACGGGATAAACGGTACAGCC
This sequence comes from uncultured Bacteroidota bacterium, assembly GCA_942493265.1. Classification (GTDB taxonomy): domain Bacteria; phylum Bacteroidota; class Bacteroidia; order Bacteroidales; family UBA12481; genus UBA12481. Next base: position 1,158,001 of record OW818688.1, on the reverse strand, counting down.
GGCACAATACAAAATACTGGATGGGTGATCCTTACCTGGGGCTCGGTCCCTCGGCCCACTCCTTCAACGGGACCTGGCGGCATTGGAATCCGGCCAGTTTAACAAAATACAGCGCCGCCATTGCCGATGGGAAGCCGCCGGTTGGTGAAGCCATCGATCTGCAGATGCGCCGTAATGAGTATGTAATGACCAGATTACGTACCAGCCGGGGAATTGAGGAGATGGATTTTAAGCAAAAATTTTGTGAGGCCGGATGGATTGAGCTGCTGGCGACGGCGGAAAAATATGTGCTGAAGGGGCATCTCCTGATCGAAAACGGCAGGTTGTTCTTTAATAAGGAGGCCTGGTTTCATTCCGATGGAATATTATCCGACCTGTTCAGCATCAGATAGCCGGTTTGAATTTATTAATACCTTGACCCGAAATTTTTAAGGCATGAAAAACAGAAGGGACTTCCTGAAAACAGCAGCTGTTTCTGCATTGGGAATTGCTGCCGGAGTGAATGCAAAGGCTGGTAACCAACAGGTTGAATCTGCCGGTGAGGCGATTATAACCGACCTCACCAAGGGATTGCCCGATATTATACGGGAAGATTACCTGGCGCGCCAGGCAAAGGCTGTTGAATGGATGAACAAAACCGGAATTGATGCCCTTTTTGTCGAGGGAGGCAACAACCTCGCCTATTTTACCAATACCTCCTGGTGGAGTAGCGAGCGGTTATTCGGATTCCTGCTGAGCCCCCATGCCGGGATGGTCTGGATCTGTCCGGCCTTCGAAAAGAAACGCGCCGAGGAAGTTATTGAATATGGCAATGATATCCGGGTATGGCATGAGCATGAAAGCCCCTACTCCCTGTTCGCCGATTATCTGAAAAAGATAGGCAAGCCCGGTGGAAAAATCGGGGTGGATCCCAATGCCCGGAGCTTTGTGAATGAGGGCATGCGTCGGGCAGGCGGTGTGGAAGTGGTTGATGGATCGGTGATTACTGAAAATACCCGTGCCGTAAAATCGGAAAAGGAGATTATCCTCATGGATACGGCCAACCGGATCACGAAGCTGGCTTTTAAAAAGGGGTTCTCCCAGATGCGTGAGGGAATGTCGACCGGTGATCTGAGCAAGGCCATCAGTACTGCCCATACTGAACTCGGAGTTTCGGGCGGGGCTTCTGTGCTGTTCGGTCCCAACGCTGCCTTCCCGCACGGAACCAAAAATGTACGGAACCTGCAGCCGGGAGATGTGGCGCTGGTGGATGGCGGATGCGGTGTAAAGGGTTACAGATCGGATGTTACACGCAGTATCATTTTAGGCAAGCCTTCGGATGAACTGAAAAAGGTGTTTGAAACGGTTTGGAATGCCCAACAGGCTGCTTTTAAAGCCATTAAGAACGGAGCCGTTTGCGGCGATGTGGATGCCGCCGCCCGCAGGGAAATGGCCAAAGGCGGATACGGGGCCGATTATGAATATTTTACCCACCGGCTCGGTCACGGAATTGGTACCGAGGTACACGAATTCCCCTATCTGGTGCGTAATAACCCGCTGAAAATGACCACCGGAATGACCTTTACCAATGAACCCGGATTATATCTGTACGGAAAATTCGGCGTGCGGATTGAGGATTCACTCGTGGTGACCGATGACGGATGCAAAATACTCGGCGGCATGCCGTGTTTATCGATCAACGATATACTCAGTGATACTCTGTAGATTCTTCCTAAATTTGACCCAAACAAAATCAGGGTCAGGTGAATCAGGTTAAGAAGCTTGCGGGGCAGACTATGATCTACGGATTGGGAAGTATCCTGCCCAGGGTGCTTAATTTCCTGATCCTTACCCGGTTCTACACATTTGTTTTCGGACCTGATCCTTACGGTACCCTGAGTGAACTCTATGCCTGGCTCACCATCGTGCTGGTAGTGATTGAGTTCGGGATGGAGTCGGGCTTTTTTCGTTTCGCCAAGGATAAGGAGGCCATACGAAAGGCTTTCAGCCATGCAATCGGTTTTGTATCCATTCTGGCCTTGCTCTGGATGATCGGGGTTTACTGGTTTATCGATCCCATCGCTTCGTCCATACAGTATCAGGAACACTCCGAATATATCATCTGGATGGCATGGATTATTGCGATAGATTCCATTGCCCTGGTGCCTTTTGCCAAGATCCGGCAGGATGGTAAACCGAGGCGGTTTGCCATGCTTAAAATGGCCAATGTATTGCTAAACATTGCATTGGTATTGATATTCCTTCTGATTTTTCCCTGGTTGCAAAAGAAAACGGGAATCTTGCCGGATTGGCTCTATAATCCGGAAATGGGGGTGGGGTATGTGTTTGTGGCCAACCTGATGACCAGCGCCCTGATGTTTTTCTTCCTGATCCCCGAGTTGCGCTGTTTTCAATGGAAATTCGACCGGAAATTCATGGGCCGATTGCTGAAATATTCATCCCCGCTCGTGATTGTTGGATTGGCCGGCGCCATTAATGATTCGGGTGATAAGATTTTTGTCAAGCTGATAACGGGCGACCTGGCACAAGTGGGAATCTATTCGGCCAACTACCGGATAGCCGTTCTGATGACCCTGTTTATCCAGATGTTCCGGTACGCATTTGAGCCCTTCCTGTTCAAGGTTTCGAAAGACAAGGATTCCGGGGAAACCTATGCTCTGGTGATGAAATATTTTGTGATAACCGGTCTGCTGCTGTTTCTGGTAACCGCCCTGAATATCGATATTTTTACCTCCCTGTTACTCGATGGTAAGGAATTCTGGCAAGGTCAGGCCGTAGTACCGATCGTGCTGCTGGGTAATTTCTTCCTCGGGATATACTATAACCTGTCGGTGTGGTATAAAGTGAAGGATCTTACCCGTTATGCTGCGGTAATGGCTCTTACCGGGGCCGCCGTAACCATTGTGCTGAACTGGACGCTGGTTCCGGTTTTAGGATATATCGGCGCTGCCTGGGCTACCCTCGCGTGCTATACCACCATGATGCTGATCTCATATTTCTGGGGCCGGAAAGTGTTTCCGGTACCGTACCAAACCGGTTTGTTACTGGCCTGGACTGCCCTTGCGGTTGCCCTGTACGGAATATCTGCACTGCTTAAACCGGATAATGTGATTATCCGGTTTATCTGGGATGGTTTGCTACTGCTGATTTTTGTATTAATTGTGGGACTGAAGGAGAAAGCCACGGTAAAATCCATCTACCTGCAGATCAGAAAAAGGGGTCAATAATAACTTATGACAAAAATGAACGTTTTATGAAAGTGAAAATTGTTAATCACTCGAAGCATGAACTTCCGGCTTACAGCACGCTGCACTCGGCGGGAATGGATATCCGGGCCAACCTGGATGCACCGGTACTGATGAAAAATATGGAACGGAAGCTGATTCCCACGGGGCTGTTTATCGAGCTGCCGCAAGGGTTTGAGGCACAGATTCGTCCGCGGAGCGGCATGGCCCTGAAAAAGGGAATTTCCGTGCTGAATTCCCCCGGAACCATCGATGCCGATTACCGCGGTGAAGTGGGGATTATCCTCATCAACCTGTCGGGTGGCGATGTTATTATTGAGGACGGGGAGCGTATTTGCCAGATGATTATCAGTAAACATGAAACGATTTCCTGGGAGGTTGTTGAGGTTCTGGCCGAAACAGATCGTGGGGCAGGGGGGTTCGGACATACGGGGGTGAAGTAGTTCGCGGCTTGGGGAAGAGGTCCCCGCCTGCGCGGGGATGACAGAGAAGGAGGTAGTGGTTGGGGAAGAGGTCCCCGCCTTCGCGGGGATGACAGAAAAGGAGGTAGTGGTTGGGGAGGAGGTCCCCGCCTTCGCGGGGATGACAGAGAAGGTTTTGGTGGAGAAGGAAAGGACGAATTGATTATGAAGAAGATATTGATATTGTTGGGTTTGGTTGGTGCGATGGCGATGCCTGGAGTGGGGCAGGGTGTAACTGTTTCAGATACAGTGACAACGCCGGAGGTGCAGTTCAAGTATTATTATGCTGAGGGTCTGAGGGCCAAGATGCTCGGCAATAATGATTTGGCATTTTCCAATTTCCAGAGATGTATCGGCCTGTCGGAGGTTTCCGGTGCGGCCTTTTATGAGCTGGGTTTACTCTTCATGGAGAAGAAAGACTATGCTGCGGCAACCGGATATGCCCGCAATGCCTTTAAACGCGATCCGTCGAATAAATGGTACGGAATGCTGCTGATTGAATCGCTCATGATGCAGGGTAAACCTGATGAGTGTGTTCCGGTGTACCGCGACCTGCTCAAAATTGAACCCGCATCGGAGGATTTCTTAACCGGTGAGATTGAAATGCTGATCCGGGCCAAGCAGGAGAAGGAAGCCCTGAGCAGAATCAATAAACTGCCCGAAACCGGTGAGATGGCCAGATGGGCCGCCGTGCGGAAAAAAGATATCTATTTCTCACAAAATCAGTTCGATAAGGGGGCAAAGGTTTTGTTGGAATGGCTTAAAAAGAACCCGGAGGATTTTGAGATCCGGGGAATTCTGGCCGAAGCGTATGCTGCCAAGGGGATGAAGGAAGAGGCCACCGAGCAATATGGGGTGCTGAAGAGCCAGAATCCCGATAATCCTGCGGTAAGCTTTTCACTCGGCCAATTTTATTTCCAGAATGGGAAAAAGCCCGAAGCCCAGGTTGAATTTTTATCAGGATTTCGCTCTCCGGATGTTAACCCGGCCATCAAAATCGAAATCATAAAATCCTTTATTTCCGCTCAGGAACAACAGGAAAAGCTCGATGATCAGGTGGTTAAGTTGATTGAAGTGCTCTATCAGGTGGATAAGGGAACCCCGGAAGTGGATGAACTCTATGCCAATTATCTCTATTCAGAGGAACGCCTGACCGAGGCGGAGCCGATATACCGGGCACTTATTAAATCGGACCCGGGAAATTTTGTGGTCTGGCAGAACCTGCTCTTTATTCTTAACCAGAAACAGGAGTTCAGGGAGATTTTGAGTATCAGCGACAGTGCACTGGTGTATTTCCCCGGACAGGGGCTGTTCCATCTTTTTAAAGGAATGGCGGCTATCGAGGAAAAGGATTATCCCCTTGCAATCAGCGCCTTAAATAAGGGATTGAGTGTGCCGGGACAAAATGCGGAAATTGTTAAGCAGTTCTATCTTTCACTGGCCGAAGCATTCTACCGGAATGGAAATTCGGAGGAGGCTTTCCGGAATTTTGATCAGATGATGGCGCTGGAACCTGATAATGTTCAGGTACTTAATAATTATAGTTATTATCTTTCGCTGGATGAAAAAGATCTGGATAAAGCATTGGCTATGATCAGTAAATGTGTGAGCAAAGAACCGGAAAATCCGACCTTCCTGGATACTTATGCCTGGGTTCTGTATCAGCGGAAAGAGTACTCAAAGGCATTGGAAATGATGGTGAAAACCATGCAGTTATCCAAGGATCCGAGCGGAGAGGTTCTGGAGCATTACGGAGATATTCTGTTCCGCAACGGCAAGCCCGCAGAGGCTAAGGAATCGTGGATGAAGGCTAAGGATAAAAAGGGTGTTTCGGATAAAATTGATCATAAAATTAAAAACGGGCTTTAATGAGCATGAGTAAGGTAACCAGTTATTTTAAATATTTCTGTTTGATCGTATTAACCTGGTTTTCAGTGAACGGATGTCATCTGGCAAAAAAAACGGTGAGTGGCACTAAAGTAATGACTGCAGACGAAAATATTGTTAGAAAGGCATTCAGCGCGCAAACCAACTGGACATTCCTGGAGTTCAGGGTAACGGGAAGAGCGGAGGAAGACGATAATAAAGTCGGCTTTATGGGGACCCTCAAACTCGAAAAAAACAAACAGATTTTTGTGGTGCTGAGGTCGACGCTGGGATTTGAACTGGCCCGCGTGTATGCTACCCGGGATAGCGTGTGGATTCATTCGAAGATGTTGAATATCAAGGAAAAGGGAGACTGGAAACTGGCCGGCGGAAAATTGGGGTATCCGGTGGATTTTAACTCTTTGCAGGGCATCCTGGTGCAAACTTTGTTTACCTCATCAGGCGATCAGCTGAATAGCCTGGTTGAACATCTTATTATTAAAAAAGATCAGGAAAAAATGCACCTGGTAACCAATCCGGATCTGATGGATGATGAGAATGGAATTAAATATTTAAATGATTTTCTGATCGACCGCGAGTCTTTTATCATTCACGGAACTAAAATCAGGGATATTAAGGGCCAATGGATCGCTGATATCGGTTATCAGTATAATAAGGATAACGAAATCAAGAAGATAGTGCTGAAGGGAATCGATTCGGAACGTAATTTTTCCGTAGATATTAATGTGGTAAAAAGAGAAATTAAAGAAAGTATTGATATTAATTTCGATAAATTTTAATGCTAAATAAATCATTAACCGGCATTTTAATAGGAGTAATTTTATCGGTAAATTGCTTCAGCCAGGATATTAACCAGCTGCGTTCCCAGCGGGAGAAGAGTTTGGAGGATATATCGCGCACGGAGGAATTGCTGAAACAAACTCAGGCAACCCGTCAGAATGAATTGCAGAACCTGAAACTCACCAACAGGAAAATTACGGTGAGGAATAAGGTGATCAGCGGTATCAGCAATGAGATATCGCTGCTCGATCAGCAGATCCGCAACAATGAAGGTACAATCGATACCCTCCAGAATGATATCACTGCACTGAAAAATGATTATGCCAATGTGATCCGCAAAACCTATCTCAACCGGAATGCCTATCACCGTTCACAATATATTTTTGCCGCTTCCGATTTCAACCAGGCGTTCAAACGGCTGAAATACATGCAGCAGTATGCACGGTTCCGCAAGGAGCAAGCTGAAAAAATTGAGAACAAAACGGAGGAGCTTCGCCAAATCAATATGAAGCAGGAAGAGGACAAAAACCAGCGCCGCGATCTTTTGCTCGTGGAAAAGAAGGAGATGGCTCAGCTGAACAATGATAAAAAGGACCAGGAAGTGTATGTTAAAAACCTGCAGAAACAGGAACGGCAGGTTAAGAAAGATCTGGATGCCCAGAAAGCGACTTTCAAGAAACTCGAGAAAGAGATTTCAAAGCTGATTGCTGCGGCTACCGGCTCCGAAGTGAGCAGCTCCGGTATGCGCATGACGCCTGAGGAGAAGATCATTTCGAATGAATTCAGTCAGAACCGCGGACGACTGCCCTGGCCGGTGGCCAGGGGCGTGATCTCGCTGGGTCACGGAAGGCAAAATGCTCCGGGCCTGAGAGGTGTTGAGATCGAGAACCCGGGAATCAGCATCGTTACCGAGGATAATGCCATGGTTCAGTCCGTTTTTGAAGGGAAAGTATCGTCCATAATGGTGCTGGCAGGCGGGAATCTTGGCGTGCTGATCAAGCACGGGGAATATTTTTCGGTGTATGTGAATATCTCCGACCTGAAAGTGAAAGTGGGGGATAACGTGAAAATCAAGCAGGAAATCGGTCGGGCCAAGCATAATGGCAAGGACGGTAATCCTGAGTTTAATTTCCAGATCTGGAAAGGAAAGGAAATCCAGGATCCTGAAAAATGGCTCGCAAAATGAACAGGAAAGCAGGATTGACTGACGAGGAATTTGTTGAAGGAAGGCTGCGCCATTTTATCAACAGGTATTACAGGATAAAAATTTTCCAGGGACTGATTGTAACGCTCTCCGCCGGATTGCTGATCCTATTGGCACTGATCATATTCGGGAATTTCAGGAAGATCGACACCGTAACGCGGAATATCGGCATCATCGCCGGAAGTGCATTATGGCTGGGAATTCTGGCGATTTTCATCCTGAAACCGCTGGCCAGGCGCATGGGATGGATCAGGGGACTGAATTTCAAGGAGGCCAGCAATATCATCCGGCAAAAACATAAGTCGGTTGAGGACAGGATCATCAATATCATTGAACTCACCCGCGAGAAGGAGGGGCAGAACAATAAACTGTACGATTATGCCATCGCGCAGAAAACGGATAATATCAGGGATATCAATTTCGATGATGCCGTTTCGCTGCGGAAATTGGGTGTTTTCATGGCCCGGCTGGCCGTTTTGCTGGCCATTTGCACCGGAGCTTTCCTGTTTTGGCCCGATTTTGTGAAAAAGGGTATCGGAACCATCTGGGCCGGCAATGAGCAGATCGCCGCCATGAAAGAAATTAAGTTTGTGATCCTGAACGATTCACTCGAAGTGGAGTCGGGCAGGGATTTTTTGCTGAGGTTCAGGCTGGTATCCGAATTTCCGGTTGAAAACGTTGCAATCCTTATGGGTTCTGCCGTGGAGAAAGCTGATCCGGTGGGCAGCGACTATGAATTCCTGTTTAAGGCAGTGAATTCATCCATTATTTTCCGCATCGGTGCCAACTCGATGACTTCGGTGGAATATGAGCTTAAAACGCTTAAAAAGCCTGAAATAGCCGGTATTCAGCTCAAGTTGATCCCTCCGTCCTATACCGGCCTGGAGAGTTCGGTGGTGGAGGGCGACGGGAATGCTGAAGTTCCGGCGGGTACACGGGTTATCTGGACCATTCGCACGGTAAATACCGATGAGCTGCTGATGATGGATGAAACAGATTCGGTTTCGTTAAAGGGAAAGGGAAATACCTGGAATTTTGATAAAAAAATTATTAAAAACACAGATTATGAATTAATCTGCAAAAATATTAATGGCCTATTTATTAATTATTCTTATAAAATTTCACTGGTAAAGGATTTGTATCCTACAATAGATATTTCGGAAAGCGCCGACAGCACTGTTTCTTCTGATGTTTATGTGCAGGGGATCATACAGGATGATTACGGATTCAGCAAGCTGGAAGTGGTTGAAAATAAATTGGGAAAAGAAACAGTTAAAGAAATAAAAATTAAAGAATCGGCCATTTACGAGAATTTTTATTACACTTTGGTGCCCGACAGTAATAATACAATATATTATTTCCGGGTATGGGATAATGATCTGGTTACGGGTCCAAAGTTTACTGAAAGCCGCAAGATAACTTTACGGACTAATTCAAAAACGGAAATAGAAAATATTAATTCCCAACTGGTTGACAGTATTTCAAATTCCATGACAGATGGAATGAATGCGGTGGAAATGATGGAAAAGAAACTGAGTGAATTTCGTATCGAGCAGATTGTAGGGGATTTAAAACCCTGGGAAATTCAGGAGAAAATGAAGGAATTAAATGACCTGAAAAAGCAGGTTGAGGATTTTATTAATGATGTTACCGAGGCGAATCAGGAGTATACCGAAAATGAAAAGTTGCTGAGTGAGGATACTGAATTTGTTGAAAAGGCAAAGGAAATTCAGGAATTGATGGAGAGTTTGCTGGATGATGAACTGAAGGATTTGATGAAGCAGTTTGAGGAGCTGGCCAAGGAGTTTAATGCACAGAAGGCTGAGGATCTTACCGAAAAAATGGAAGATAATCTCGAAAAGCTGAAAGCGCAAATGGAGATGAGCCTCGAGCTGCTGAAGAAATACAATATGGAGAAGGAGCTGATCAAGCAAACTGAAAAGCTGAATCAGCTGGCCGATAGTGTGAAGAATGACCAGTCGGATAACGGTGATTCGAAAAATAACCTGAAGGAGGAGTTTAAAAAATGGGAAGAGGAGTATCAGAACAAAGTGGACGAGGATAAGCAGTTTAACAAGCCGATGGGGTTGGATAGTATGGGAAAAGAGCGGGATGAGGTAAGGAAGGCGGCTGATGAATTGAACAAAAAGGAAGGCGGGAAGCCATCGGAGGATAAGAAATCAAAGGCTGCTGAAAGTTTGAAAAAGCTTGCCAAAAAGATGCAGAGTCAGCTGGGGATGATGAGTGGTGAAGCCATATTTGTTGACCTGGAAGATCTGCGCCAAATCCGGAATTCACTCAACGATTTCAGCAAACGACAGGAGGAACTGAACGGCCGGATAGCGAATATGAACAGCATAAATCCCACTTTTACAGCGGTAATAAAGGAACAGAAGTCGTTGGAGGATAAGTTTATACCTATCCGCGACAGCCTGAAAAGCATTGGTTATAAGCAACCGGTTGTGGCGAAAATGATCGGTAGTGAATTGTTCCACGTGGAAACATCGTTAAAAAATCTGTTTGTCAGCTATGCCGAAAACCGGGCGAGCGTGGTTCGGATTGAGCAAAATAAGATTATGTCGGAGGTCAATAGCATCGCGGTAAAACTCGATGAATTGATCAGTTCACAGGAAAATGCGAAGGGATCAGGCGAGGGAAACCGGGGCTTTATGGACCGGAAAAAGCCCAAGGACGGGCAGTCATCGGGATCGGAGCAGCTTGGTAAATCGAAGTCGGAACAGGAATCCCTGAAGGAACAGTTAAAGAATTCCATTGAGAAAATGAAGTCGGGAAACAATGGTAAAAAAGAGCGGGGAGAGATGGCCAAAATGCTGGGACAGCGTGAAATGATGCGTAAGGCCCTGGAGAAACTGGCACAGGGTGGGGGCCTCGGAACACAGGCAAAGGAAAAAGCAAATGAAGCGCTCAATATGATGAAGGAGGTGGAAAAGGATATCATCTATAATCGTTTGAGCGATCAAACCATGCAAAAGGATAACCTGATAAGAACGAAATTGCTCGAAGCTGAGAATGCTGAAAAGGAGAGGGAGAATGAGAACCGTCGCGAATCCAAAGAGTTCAAGGGAAGCTTTGAGCCCAACCGGAAGGATGCTGAAAAAGTAATCAATCCGAACAAAGCTCAGGAACAGATGTTAAAGTACAATGAACTGAAATTGAAAAGATTTTATCAGGAGAAATACCTGAAATATATTGAATCCACTAAAAAGTAAATATGTCAGTACATTATCTGGAGGAAGACCGGAAAGTTACAGGCTTTAACCGGACGGTCACAAAAAATTGGCTGCATGAGGTGGTGAAGCTCGAAGGGAAGAAACCGGGCGTGATCAGCTACATTTTTTGTAGCGATGAATTTTTGGTCGACATCAATATTCAGTTTTTGAAGAAGGATTATTACACGGATGTGATTTCGTTCGATTATTCCGAAAAAGGGGTGACCAGTGGCGATATTATGATCAGTGTGGACCGCGTGAAGGAAAATGCCGCAAATCTGGGCATTTCCTATATAGACGAGTTGAAAAGGATAATGGTACACGGACTGTTGCATTTGATTGGTTATGACGACTCTACAGACGAATTACGCGCGAATATGAGCCGCAGGGAAGATTTATACCTGGCATTGGGCCGGGAACAGTTCAAATAATCAAAGGAAATCGAGATATGCTGAAGGAATATGATGTGATTGTGGTGGGTGCCGGACATGCGGGGTGCGAAGCAGCGTCGGCTTCAGCAAACATGGGATCGAAAACTTTGTTGATTACGATGGACATGAACAAAATGGCGTTCATGTCATGCAACCCGGCGATAGGCGGAATTGCCAAAGGACAAATCGTTCGGGAGATTGATGCCCTCGGCGGGCAGTGTGGTTTGGTTACCGATGCCTCCATGATTCAATTCCGGATGCTGAACAAAAGCAAGGGTCCCGCCATGTGGAGTCCGAGGGCTCAGTGCGACCGGGTCGAGTTCAGTCTGGAGTGGCGCCATAAATTGGAAGCGATTCCCGCTTTGGATTTTTGGCAGGATACGGTCAAGGATGTCATCATCCGCGACGGACGGATAGTGGGAGTGGAAACACGCCTCGGGGTAATTTTCAAAACCCGGAGTGTTATTCTTACGAACGGAACTTTTTTGAACGGGTTGATGCACGTTGGTAAAAATCAGCAGAAGGGTGGGAGAGCCTCGGAACCTGGTGTTTATGGGTTGTCGGAAAAGATGACCGAACTGGGATTTCGTACCGGAAGGATGAAAACCGGTACACCCGCACGGTTGGACGGTCGATCGATAGATTTTACAAAATTGGGAGAACAGCCCGGCGATGAATGGGAGGTACCTTTCAGCTATCTGAATCCTGCCCGGAAGGCTGTCAATTCCATGTCGTGCTTTATTGCCTGGACCTCTCCCGAGGTTCATGCTATTTTGGAAACTGGTTTCGACGATTCACCCATGTTCGACGGAACGATTACCGGTGTGGGGCCAAGATACTGCCCAAGTATTGAATCGAAACTGATCACTTTTTCGGAAAAGGAAAAACATCAGCTTTTTGTTGAACCTGAAGGGCGTAATTCCATTGAGTATTACCTCAATGGATTCTCCTCTTCGCTCCCGTGGGATGTACAACTTGAAGCTTTGCGGAAAATTGAAGGATTTGAAAAAGTGGAGATGTTTCGTCCGGGTTATGCCATTGAATATGACTTTTTTGATCCCACTCAGCTAAAGTCCACCCTGGAGACGAAGCTGGTGGAGGGTTTGTATTTCGCCGGACAGATCAACGGCACCACCGGTTATGAAGAAGCGGGTGCACAGGGAATGATAGCCGGGATAAATGCCCATTTGAAGGTTCGCGAAAAACCTGAATTTGTTCTAAATCGTGACCAGGCTTATATCGGAGTTTTGATCGACGACCTGGTAACAAAAGGTGTTGATGAACCGTACCGGATGTTTACTTCGCGTGCCGAATACCGGATTCTGCTCAGGCAGGATAATGCGGATGAACGCCTTACCGCACTCAGTTATGATATGGGTTTGGCCAGAGCTGAACGACTGAAAGTTTATGAAAAGAAGCGCACCGGGACCAATCAGCTGATCGAATTTCTGGAGAAAAAGCCGGTTACTCCCGAGGAGATAAATTCCACTTTGGAAGTACTCGGTTCTTCACCGATTAAGCAAAAATCGAAGCTCAAAGATTTGGTTGCCCGACCGCAGGTTAGCATTATGGAGTTGATTCCTGTTTTGCCTGAACTCAAGCTGGTGGTTGAAGGGTTCACTGAATGGCAGGCCGAGATTGTGGAGGGAGCCGAAATCCTGATTAAGTACAGCGGATATATTGAACGCGAAAGAGGCATCGCCGACAAGATCAAGAGGCTCGAATATCTGAAACTACCGGAGTGGTTAAAATACGATGAGATAATGGGTTTAACCATGGAAGCTCGACAAAAACTTTCATCAGTTCGGCCTGAAACCATTGCTCAGGCGAGCAGGATGCCAGGAATCAGTCCGGCTGATATTTCTGTTTTGCTGGTATTGCTCGGACGATAAATTGTTCCACGTGGAACATCAAGTTAAAATTTCTATAAGCTGTTTTAATTATACCTAAAATCAGCACTTTACATGATGCAATCTTTTCAAATAAATGGTTGGTTTGCCGACTTCGACCGTCAGAATTTCTATTTTGGCCAGCTTACGGTGAAAGAGGGCCGGGTGGAAGAGGTTCGGGAAACCGGTGAAAAGCGGTTGACCTGGGAAGAACGAGCACTGACCCGACCCCTGATATTGCCGGGATTGGTGGATTCGCACGTCCATATAGAGAGTTCCATGCTCATGCCATCCGGCTTTGCCAAACAGGCTGTCAGGTTTGGAACTGTGGCAACCGTATCCGATCCGCATGAAATTGCCAATGTTTTAGGCTTGGATGGGATCGGTTTGATGTTGAAGGATGCGGAAAATGCATGCATCAAAATTCATTTTACCGCCCCTTCCTGCGTACCCGCAACACCACTGGAATCTGCCGGTGCAGTTTTAAGTGCCGCAGATCTTGAAATATTGTTTGCCGAAAACAAGGTGGTGGCATTGGGCGAAATGATGAATTATCCTGGCGTGTTGTATGCAAATGTTGAGGTGCTGGCGAAAATTGATCTGGCAAAAAGGTATGGGAAAACAGTCGACGGACATGCTCCGGGACTATCTGGCGAAGATTTGAATACCTATATAGGTGCCGGAATTCATACTGATCATGAATGTTCAACACTCGAAGAAGCGGAAGAAAAAATCGGAAAGGGCATGAAAGTGCTGATCCGCGAGGGCAGTTCAGCACGGAATTTTAATCAGCTGTACCTGCTGATCGATAAATATCCCGATATGGTGATGCTTTGTACGGATGATTTTCATCCGGATGATCTGATAAATGGACATATCGACCGGCTCATCCGACGGGGAATTGATGCCGGAATTAACTTTTTCAACCTGTACCGCTCCGCCAGCATCAACCCGGTGCTGCATTACCAACTTGAAACAGGCATGCTCCGTATAGGTGATCCAGCCGATTTTATTGTTGCTGAAAGTGCCGATCCCTTCCTGGTTACTTCAACTTATATCAACGGGAACCCTGTTTTTCAGAATGGAAAGGTTGTATCGAACCTAACTCCGGTGGAACCGTTGAATGCTTTCCGCACGGAAAAGGTGATTACCGGGGATCTTGCCGTTCACGGAACCCCTGGTTCCTACCGGGTGATACGGGTGTTTGACGGGGAATTAATCACCGGTTCAGAAACTGCCCAATTAACTGCAGATAATGGAATTGTATCGGGCGACCTCAAGCAGGATATTTTAAAAATCGTGGTGGTAAACCGTTATCAGCCGGCAAAACCTGCAGTGGCCTGGATAACCGGTTTTGGGTTGCAATCAGGAGCCATGGCTTCCAGTATCGCACATGACAGCCATAATATTATCGCCTTAGGTACATCCGACAGGGATTTGGAGCAGGCAATCAATGAGATTATCATTAACCGGGGAGGAATTGTCGTCAGCCAAAACGGAAAAACCGAAATTCTGCCCCTGCCGGTGGCTGGGTTGATGAGTCTGGACGATGCAGAAACGGTGGGTTCACGCTATGCTGAGGTGACTGATCGCGTGAAGGAGATGGGATCTCCCCTGAAAGCACCCTTCATGGCCCTCTCGTTTATGGCCCTGCTGGTGATCCCGCATCTGAAAATCGGTGATAAAGGATTGTTTAATTGTGATACTTTTGAGTTCACCGCTCTGAAAGCAGATTAACATGGTCACCCGATTCGAATCATTCAAGTTTGCGGATTCCCTGCTCGACAGCGTTCGGTCGCTGCCCGAGAAGCCGGGAATCTACCAGTTTATCAATGACGAGGATCTGATCATTTATATCGGCAAAGCCAAAAACCTGAAGAAACGGGTATCCTCCTATTTTCAGAAAGCCCCCGACAACGCAAAACTGGCGGTTCTCATCCGGAAGATCAAAAAGATCAATCATCTGGTTGTAGATACCGAAAGTGATGCCTTACTACTTGAGAATAACCTCATTAAGCATCATTTGCCCCGCTATAACGTCCTGCTGAAGGACGATAAAACATTTCCCTGGATTTGTGTATCGAATGAGCCATTTCCAAGGGTGTTTACCACCCGGAAAGTGGTGCGCGACGGATCAAAATATTTTGGGCCCTATACCTCGGGGAAAATCTGGAAAAATCTGATCGATCTGATCCGGAGCATCTATAAAATCAGGACCTGCAGCCTGAACCTCACGCAGGAAAATATCCAGGCCGGCAAATTCAAAGTGTGCCTGGAATATCATATCGGCAACTGCCTCGGTCCGTGCACCGGTTTGCAGGAAGAGCCCGACTACCTGAATCAGATCGACCAGATCGGGAAAATTTTGAAGGGAAATACCCAGGGTGTTATACGTTTGCTTACTGATGAGATGCATCAGCTGGCAAACGATTATGAGTTTGAGCGGGCTGCCCAACTGAAGGAAAAAATTGAACTTCTGGAGCAGTTCCAAAGCAAATCAACCGTGGCCAACACAAAAATCAAGCATGTTGATGTGTTTTCCATTGTTTCGGATGAGCGGGCAGGGTATATCAATTTCATGAAAGTGATTGATGGTGCCCTGGTTCAAACCCACTCCATGGAACTCAAAAAGCGGTTGGATGAAACCGATGATGAGCTCCTGCTGTTTGCTGTAATCGAGATGCGGCAGCGGATCCAGAGCGATGCCCCGGAAATTCTTGTCCCCTTCAACCTGGAATATCCGATGGAAAACCTCACGATAACGGTTCCGCAGAAAGGCGACAAAAAATCGCTGCTGGATCTTTCCACGCGAAACGCGAAGTATTTCAAAATGGACCGGCAGAAACAGCAGGTCAAGCATATCAGTTTATCAGGCGTAACTCGCAAACTCGAAACCCTGCAAAGCGATCTCCGGCTGCCCGACCTGCCGGTGCATATCGAGTGCTTCGATAACTCCAATATCCAGGGTACCAATCCGGTAGCTGCCTGTGTGGTGTTCCGGAACGCCTTGCCCGCGAAAAATGACTACCGCCATTTCAATATCAAAACCGTAACCGGTCCCGATGATTTCGCCTCCATGGAAGAGGTGGTGTACCGGCGCTACAAACGGATGCTCGATGAAGGGCTCGACCTTCCCCAGCTGGTTATTGTTGACGGGGGAAAGGGCCAGCTCCGCTCAGCGATGAATAGCCTGGAAAAACTGGGCCTTCGTGGGAAAATTGCTTTAGTGGGAATTGCCAAGCGCCTGGAAGAGATCTATTTCCCCGGTGATTCGGTGCCTTTGTATCTTGATAAAAAATCGGAAAGTCTGCGGCTGATCCAGCAGATGAGAAACGAAGCCCACCGTTTCGGGATCGGTCACCACCGCAAGAGAAGGGAGAAATCCATGGCGGTATCGGAACTGGATCAGATTGTTGGTATCGGCGAGCAAACCCGCACCAAACTGCTCACCCATTTTGAATCGGTGGCGGATTTGAAAACGGCCGGTTTCGATCAGATCGCTGAAGTGGTAGGACCGGCCAAGGCAAAGATTATCCGGGAGTACTTCCAAAAAGCGTAGGGCTGAAATCCGTTCGGCCACCCGTTTGCTCCAGCTCCAGCAGAAATTTTTTCCGCCATAATCCTCCCGCATAACCAATCAACGCTCCATTCATGCCAATCACCCGATGGCAGGGGATCAGGATGGAAACAGGATTGCGGGAATTGGCCTGCCCTACAATGCGCGTATACGTTGGCCCCTGAACCCGGATGGCCAGATCACGATAGGTAATCACCTGACCATAAGGGATTTTAACTAATTCTTTCCATACTCGAAGCTGAAACGGGGTACCGGCAGGAGCCAGGGGAAGGTCGAAAATTTTCAGTTTTCCGCTGAAGTACTGGCTGAGCTGGCGGATGCTTTCGGCCAGGATCCCCGATGCCGGCTGAATGGCAGATTCCGGATCGCGAAATAATACCGAGCTGATGCCTTCGGGCTGGGCAGTGATTTCTATCCATCCGGCCGGACTTTCGAAGTAGGTTTTTTCCATTGGATCGTTGCCCGTGATTGTGTTTACCGGTAAAAGTATAAAAAGACTTACTTTTGCGGCGTATGAATGATACCTTTCTGAAACCACTCCTGCGATCTGTACCCGAAACCGATTGGGTAATCGCGGTAATTACGCTGGTTTCAATTATTTATATCACCAGCCGGATACTATTTCCCCGTTATCATATTCGTATTGCCCATGCTTTTTTTAACCGGTATGAAGCCACCAAGCTCATCGAGGAAAAAAATGTGCTGTTCAGCCGGGCAGGATTTTTGCTGAATTTCGTTCCGGTTTTCTGCATTGCCATGATCGTTTTTGTGCTGATCGGGCATACCCGTACCGAAATTCTTTTTGAAAAACCCGCCTGGCATTATCTGCTCATTCTTGGTGCTGTTTTTGCCTATTTTGGAGGGAGGGTACTGATAATATACCTTTTCGGATATACTTTTGAGCAAAATGAGGTAGCCCTCCGATTTAATCAGCTCTGGATGCTTCAGTTCGAAAATCTGGGTTCATTTATCCTTATTCCCTCTCTGATTCTGCCTTTTACAGTCGGAATTGTAAAAATTATTTTCCTGGCAATCCTTACTCTGGTGCTTATTTCATGGGCCTTTTATACAATTTTGAGGGAACTTGAATTATTGAAATCATACCGTATATCAATATTTTATATGTTTTTATACCTTTGTACCCTTGAAATTCTTCCATTGTGGTGGGTTATTCAGTCCATAACGGAAGGATGGTGAGAACGATTTTTTCTATATCAACTAAAGTCATAAAAACTTGAAGATTAAGAGAATACTTATCTCCCAACCGCAGCCTACCACAGAAAAGTCCCCTTATTTCGAGGTAGCTGACAAATACAAGGTAATCCTGGATTTTTTCCAGTTTATCCGTATTGAAGGAGTTTCATCCAAAGATTTCAGGGCGAGCAGGATCAATATCCTTGATTATTCGGCTGTGATTTTCAACAGCAGAACGGCTATTGATCATTTTTTCAGGATTTGTGAAGAGCTGCGTACCCAGGTACCGGATACGATGAAGTATTTCTGTACATCGGAATCGATCGCAAAGTATCTGCAGAAGTATATCGTTTACCGGAAACGGAAGATATTCTTTGGTCAGAAAACCATGGAAGATCTTGTGGATGTACTTGTTAAGCACAAGGAGGAAAAATATCTGGTACCAACTTCCACGGTGCACAACGATGAAATTCCGGTGCTGCTTACCCAGCATAATCTTACCTTCACGAAGGCTTTCTTTTACAAAACCCTCAGTTCGGAGCTGTCACACCTGAACATGAAGGATTTTGATATGCTGGTATTCTACAGTCCGGCAGGGATTGATTCCCTTTTCACGAATTTTCCGCAGTTCGTTCAGGATGAAACGTTTATCGGAACTTTTGGCCCCAATACTGCCAAGGCGGCTGAAAAAGCCGGACTCCGTATCGACCTGAAGGTGCCGTCACCTGAGTTTCCATCGATGACAATGGCTTTGGACAAGTTCATTGGCGAATTGTGCAAGAAATCAGGAAAATAATTCATGGACCTCTCTTTTCCAAAGAAGGAGCACCTTTGCTATAAGCGAAGGTTTGATGTATTATTGGCTCAGGGAAAGAGTTTTTTCATTTATCCATTCCGTGTGATTTATCTGCTGAAAGAGCCTGAAGCGGGTTCCGTGCCCATGCAAGTGGCCATTTCAGTGAGAAAAAAGCAATTCAAGCATGCCGTAACCCGGAACCTCATCAAACGGAGATTCCGCGAATCTTTCCGGCTTCACAAATCTGAATTGCACACGTGCCTGGCTGCCAACAACAAGGAGCTCTATATCCTGATGGTTTACGGAGCGAGTACCGTACTTCCGTTCAGCGAAATCGACCCGCGCCTGAAACAAGTCATCCAGCGCCTCAATGAAATCATTATCACCGGAAATGAGCAATGAAATCAATCTGGATCTGGTTTAAGAGGGCGGTAAGCTGGCTGGTGATCCTGCTGATCCGTTTTTACCAGATGGCAATTTCACCCTATTTGCGGCCTTCCTGCCGTTATACACCTACCTGCTCGCAATTTTATATCGAAGCGGTTAAAAAACACGGTCCCTTCAGGGGCAGTTATTTGGGAATTAAAAGAATACTGCGCTGTCATCCATGGGGTGGGCACGGTTACGATCCGGTACCTTAGAAGAAGTCATTATGAAAAAGATAGTCAGAACACTGGTCCTTACCGGCTTATTGCTGGTTTCACCGATTCTCTTTACCAGCTCTTACGACAAGGATTTTGAATGGTCGAAAAACCTGGATATTTTCCATTCCCTCCTGCGGGAACTGGAAATGTACTATGTGGATGAAACCGATCCGGCAAAGATGATCAAAACCGGTATCGATCAGATTATGAAAAGTTTAGATCCTTATACGATATATGTTCCCGAATCACAGATCGAGGATATCCAGCTGATGACCACCGGAGAATACGGCGGAGTAGGGGCCCTGATCGGTCAGGATAGTGCAGGGGCTTATATCACAGATCCTTACGCAGGGTCACCAGCTCAAAAGGCGGGATTACGGGCCGGCGACCGGATCGTAAAGGTTGACGACCGGGATGTTACGGGCAAAACCACTGCCGAGATCAGTCCCATGATGAAGGGAACCATCGGCACAGCTGTTAAACTTACCGTGGAGCGGCCCTGGGTGAAAGGGCAGCTCTCCTTTAACCTGGTGCGCGAAAAAATCCGTTTCGAAAACGTTCCTTACTACGCAAAACTTTCTGATGGCAGCGGTTATATCAGGCTGTCGGGTTTTACCGATGGCGCCAGTAGGGAAGTGCGGCAAGCTTTGCTCGCCCTTAAGGAACAGGGGGTTAAAGGAATCGTACTGGATTTGCGCAACAATCCGGGCGGACTGCTTTTTGAAGCGGTGGATATCATGAACCTGTTTGTATCGAACGGACAGGAAATCGTCAGCACACGCGGAAAATCAAAGATGTGGGAGGCAAAATACTCGTGCCGCTATCCACCCGTTGATACAATCATCCCGATAGCCGTACTGGTAAATTCAGGATCCGCTTCAGCTTCGGAGATTATCGCCGGTGCCATGCAGGACCTTGACCGCGGCGTGATCATCGGCCAGCGCACCTTTGGAAAAGGGCTGGTGCAAACCACGCGCGACCTGAGCTATAATGCTAAAATCAAGCTCACTACGGCAAAGTATTATATCCCGAGCGGCCGCTGCATTCAGGCACTCGATTATACCAACCGCCGGGCGGATGGCAGCGTTGGACATGTGCCGGATTCACTGGTGACATCGTTTAAAACAAAAACCGGTCGCACCGTGAAGGACGGCGGCGGAATTCTTCCGGATGTAATCGTTGAACCCCAGGTTCTCAGCGGTATGACCACGAATCTCATCTACCAGAATATGATTTTCGATTATGCAACGCGCTACCGGAATACGCATGAACAGATCGTGCCCCCGGCTTCCTTTATGCTGGCTGAAGAGGATTTTGCAGATTTCAGGGAATTCCTCAACGTTGAAAAGTTTACCTATGAAACGGCCAGTGAGGATGCGCTCGACAAACTGGTGCAATCGGCTAAACGTGAAAAGTATTATGATGATGCACAATCGGTTATCAGCGAACTTCGATCGAAACTCTCGCACAACCTGGATAAGGACCTGCAATTATTCAAACCTGAAATCCGCTCGATCCTGGCTGATGAAATTATTGGACGCTATTATTTTCAGAAAGGACGCATTGAATTCATGCTCCGTGATGATACCGGATTGGTTAAGGCTCAGGCCATGCTTGCCGCTCCTGACGAATATCGTAAAACCCTGAACCGGTAGCCTGTCAGATCCAGCGGCTGGAGCCGTCGGTGAAAAACTCTTTTTTCCATACCGGAAGCTTTTCCTTGATCAGTTCCACACATTTTTCAAGTGCGGCAAAGGATTGCTTGCGGTGTCCCGATGAAACCATCACCAAAAGTGAGATTTCGCCGGTGCGCACCAGTCCCGTGCTGTGGTGGATGTGCACGCAGATCAGATCGGTAAATTCATCGAAAAGCTCATCCTTGATTGCCTGAATGGCAGGTTCAACCATTTCATTATAAGCAGAATACTCAATTCCGGATACCGTTTTCCCATCAATGAGGTCGTCGCGAACCTGTCCCAGGAATATCGAATGCGCCCCGGCGGAGGTTTTGGATTGATGCGCCGATATCTGCCGGGAAATGAAATCTGCCGGTATCGGCCCTTCGATCAGGTGACTTTTATCTGCCATGATTTATCCTCCGGCAAATGGTGGAAGCAGTGCAATCTCATCCCCGTCAACGAGCTGACGGTCACCATTGGCCAATTGCCTGTTAACTGAAAACCGGTAGGTTACGGTGGATAATTTAGAGAAACGCTCATGCAGCAAAACCTTTAATTCATTCAGTGATGCCGGTGAATCCAGGCTTTCGGTGGTCATCCCCGTGATATCCATCACGGAGCCGAAGTAGATCAGGTTAATTCGGGCCATTGTTTATCTTTTTAAGTCCAAAGGAGTGTTCAAATTTAAAAACAAATCAGGTCGGTAGAAGTTGCACACCGAATCAACCGGCACCTCCTGCCATTTGCACTGACGGATAATTCTGGGCGGATGCGGATCGCCGGCTAGAATGGCCTTTTTGAAAAATGGATGGGCCGATGCGGAATATACTCCTATAAGCGGTTCATTTATACCATCATGGGCAGCAATTGAAATGTCGAATCCTGTGTGCTTCTTCAGCAGGTATTCGAAAAATTCCGATGACAGATTCGGGGTATCGCAGGAGGTAATCAGCGCCAGAGAGGTACGGCAATGGCTCAACCCTGCTTCAATGCCGGCAGCCGGACCGTTTCCGGGATAATTGTCGGGATAAACGGATGCTTCAACGGCGGAAAAATCTCCGGAGTTGGCGATAATAATGATTTCGGAACAAACCGGTCGCAGGGCATCATAACTCCAGTAAATCAAAGGTTTATCATGATAATGAACCAATGGCTTAAGCGTACCCATCCGGCGGCTTTCACCTCCGGCCAGAATGATTCCGGTAATTCCCGGATTGGTCATCCATGCGCCTCCAACCAGTTTTTTCCTTCACCCATATCGATCAGGAGCGGAACCCTCAACTGGAGGGCGTGCTCCATTTCATGTCTTACAATCTCCTTAACTTCAGTAAGTTCAGGGAGGTATACATCAAAGTTTAATTCGTCATGTACCTGAAGGACCAGCTTGCTCCGCAGGTTTCTCTTGCGGAATTCGTCGTCGATCCGGATCATGGCAATTTTGATGATATCGGCAGCCGAACCCTGGATGGGGGAATTGATTGCATTTCGCTCGGCATTTCCCCTGACCACCTGATTTTCTGAAAGAATATCGGTCAGATATCTTTTGCGGCCTAAAAGTGTGGCGACAAATCCCTGGTCACGGGCCTGCAAAATGGCATTGTCCATGAAAGTTTTTATGCCCGGATACGACCGGAAGTATCCGTCGATCAAATCTTTAGCCTCATTTCTGGAAATATTCAGGCGCTGCGATAATCCGAAACCGGATATCCCGTAAATGATTCCGAAATTCGCGACCTTGGCTTTCGAGCGCATTTCACGCGTAACCTCTTCGGGGCTCACCCGGTTGACCAAGGCAGCGGTGGAAGTATGAATATCCTCATTGCGGTTAAAAGCGGCGATCATATTTTCATCTTCGCTGAAATGGGCCATCACCCGGAGCTCGATCTGCGAATAGTCGGCCGATAGCCAGGTGAATTCGCTGTTCGAAGCCACAAATGCCTTGCGGATTTCGCGGCCGCGGGCTTCGCGGATCGGGATGTTCTGCAGGTTGGGGTTGATGGAGCTCAACCGACCGGTTGCCGCGATCGACTGCATGAAATGCGAATGGATTTTGCCGGTTGAAGAATCAATCAATCCGGGCAATGTATCGATGTAGGTATTCAGCAGCTTGGTCAATCCCCTGAATTCCAATACTTTTTCAATGATCGGATGACGGTTCGACAAACGGGCCAAAACATCCTCGCTGGTCGAATATTGTTTCGTTTTGGTTTTCCGCGCCTGGTCATCGATCTTCATATGCACAAAAAGCACTTCGCCAAGCTGTTTGGGCGAGGCAACATTGAACTGAATCCCCGCCATGGCAATGATTTCCTTTTCGAGCGACTTGATTTCTTCGGCCAGTCCCAGGGAGATTTCGGTTAAAGTGAGGGTATCCAGCTTTACACCACAACGTTCCATTCGGGCTAGCACCGGAATCAGCGGCATTTCTACTTCATTGAAAAGCCGCATCAGCCCGTTTTCATTTAATGCATCGCTGAGGATGGGCTTCAGGCGGAAAGTGATGTCGGCATCCTCACCGGCATATTCCTTCTGGATGTCCGGTTCAACCGATCGCATGCTCCGCTGCTCCTTTCCCTTTTCGCCGATCAGCGCCTCGATTGGGACCATCCGGTATTGCAGGTATTTTTCAGCCAGAAAGTTCAGGTTGTGGCGTTCCTCCTGATTCAGGAGATAGTGCGCAATCATGGTGTCGAACAGGGGTCCCGATACATTGATGCCGTAACTGGCCAGTACCTGAATGTCATATTTGATGTTTTGCCCGACCTTCAGGATGGCTGGATTTTCCAGCAAAGTTTTGATAGGCGCAAGAAGCCGGAGGGTTTCATCGCGGTTTTCAGGGAAGAGGATGTACCAGGCTTTTTTGGATTCCGAAGAGAGGGCAAGGCCTACGAGATCGGCTTTACGTGCGTCCAAACCGGTTGTTTCGGTATCGAAGCAGAATGATGATCGGACAGACAGCTCCATTGCCAGATTTTCTATTTCCTCTAAAGTCGTAATAAGACGGTAATCATGGTCTTCCGTTTGGATATCGGTCCCGGTGAGAATGGGTTCAGGCATCTCAACCGCGTCGAACAGCGATCGCTGCTGGGGCGGGGGGGCAGCCGGACTGAACAAATTGCCGGTACTGGTTTCCGGGATCACCTTACTGAGCATATTGCGGAATTCCAGTTCTTCAAAAAGTGCACGCAGGGCGGCTTCATCCGGTGCCTGGCGGATTGTTTGCTCTTCAATGAAATCCACCGGAGCATCGATGCAGATCGTGACCAGCTCACGGGCCCTCAGCACCTGCTCGCGGTTTTCGAGGAGTGACTCCTTCTGCTTGGGTTTGATCTTATCGAGATTCTCATACAGGTTGGTGATCGAACCAAACCGGCCAATCAGGTCCTTCGCTGATTTTTCACCGATCCCCGGGGCACCGGGAACGTTATCGGCCGTATCTCCCCAGAGTGCGAGAATATCGATCACCTGCTCCGGCCTTTCAACCTCAAAATCACGGCAAACTTCTTCCACACCGAGTATCTCCACATCAAAACCCGAACGGCGCGGTTTAAGTATCCTAATATGATCGCTCACGAGTTGGGTGTAATCTTTATCGGGCGTCATCATAAATACGTTATAACCGGCCTTTTCTGCCTTTTTTGCCAGTGTTCCCACAACATCATCGGCTTCATACCCGTCGAGCTCCAGAATGGGGATATTGAAAGCCGATATGATCCGGCGGATATAGGGAATGCCAATCCGGAGCGCTTCAGGCATCGGCGGCCGGTTGGCCTTGTAGGCGTCATACATCAGATGACGGAACGTAGGTACGTGTGTATCAAAGACTACCGCGATATGCGTGGGATTCTCCTTCCGGAGAAGTTCTTCCAGCGTGAGGGTAAACCCGAACGCTGCCGAGGTGTTCAACCCTTTCGAATTGATCCTTGGATTTTTTATAAATGCAAAATACGACCGGTAGATGAGGGCGTAGGCATCGAGGAGGTATAATCGGTTATCGGACATACGGTTATTTGCTTAAGGATTGACTAACGAAAGTAGAGATTCGGATTCAGAATTACGAATTCCCAAGTGTTTAACCCTCGGAGAAGTGTCATCCACCACGGAGCCACCTTCGGAGAAGTGTCATCCCGACGAAAGTCGGGACCGTGTCACGCTACTCCGGGGCCTTTGATTGCTGGCAATGAGCCACCTTCGGAGAAGTGTCATCCCGACGAAAGTCGGGACCGCCTTCCTTTTGTACCTCCCCCTCCTCAACACTACTGGTCTTCCGCAAACCACTCCGCATAACTGTTCACCGTTTCATACAGCCGTATGGAATGGAGGCGGATGGATAAAGGAAGCTGTGCCTGAAGGATATCGGCGAAGTAGATCACGAGGTTTTCGGCGGTTGGCTGGAAATCGAACCAGGTTCTGCGGTCGAACATATCCTGAACATCGGTGAATTTATCTACCGGGGCTTTCTCGTTGAGAATCAGACTATGGTCGAAAACATCCACGATGTATTTGTTCACCACGCGTTTAAGATCGCCAAAATCGATCACCATGCCCAGCTTCTTATCCTGCTGGTCCTCAATGGGTGTTCCGCTGACTGTAACCTTGAGCACATAAGAGTGGCCGTGGATATTTTTACATAAACCATCATAGCCCCACAGGGCATGTGCCATCTCAAACCGGAATATTTTTGTAACCCTGACTATCGGCATAATTTTAATTCCCGCAGGAACATTTACTGATACAATCCACGACTTTGCTGAGCTGGTCATGCTTGAGGAAGTAATAGGTGTTTTTCCCGTTGCGTTTGCTGGCCAGAATATCTTTGTCTTTCAGTATGCCCAAATGATGACTGGTGGTTGATTGCTCGATGTCAAGTTTTTCGTGAATTTCCGTAACGGTAAGCTTCTGCCCGTCTTCCAGGAGGTTGAGGATGGCTATCCTGACAGGATGCGCTATTGCTTTTAGCATATTGGCTGCTTTTTCCAGTTGTTCTGGTTGCAATTCCATCAGATTCGTCATTGTAAGGTATTTACGTAATTATGCAAATATATAAATGTTTTGCTGTATAAAAGATAATATTAGTCAGGCGGTTATATGATTTTAGTCAAGTTTGGGGCTTAAAAATAACGTTCTTCATGCCCCATGATTACTGTGAGGAGGTTGTTAGCCAGCCGGCTTGCGCCTATCCTGAACCGTTCGGGCCGCAGCCACTCATCGCCCAACAGTTTATGGATCAAGGAATAATAAACAATGGCGTCGCTCACCTCAACGATTCCACCGGCCGGTTTTAGTCCCACGGCTTTTCCGGTGAGGGCGTAATAGTCGCGGATAGCCTTCGCCATCACATTAACCGCTTCGGGCGTTGCCGCCACCGGGATCTTGCCGGTTGAGGTTTTGATGAAATCAGCTCCGGCTTCCATGGCAATCAAACTGGCCAGACGGATATTGACAGCCGATTTCAGCAGTCCGGTTTCCAGTATTACCTTGAGTTTTGCCCCGGATGTTGCTTCGCGGATCAGGATCAGTTCATTCAGAACTTCAAGATATTCCCCCGCAAGAAACCGGCCAACGGAAATGACCACATCAATTTCATCAGCGCCTTTTTTCACGAGCAAACCGCATTCTGCAAGTTTCACCGCCAGGAAAGTCTGGGAAGATGGAAATCCTGCCCCTACGGCTGCAATTTTTACTCCGGGGGCTTCCAGACCTTTCCGGATATCCTCTACCAGCATCGGGTATACACAGATCGCCGCCACCGATGGCATGCCGGGATATGTTTCCGGAAACCGGTTGAGGAGATGCGTGAACTTATGCGCGGTGGCATTATTATCTTCGGGATTTAACGTGGTGAGGTCCAGCAAGCTGAATATCTTTTTCAGATGTTCGGGGGTTGAGAATTCCTCGGGGATGGAACCGGCCAGCTCCAGACATTCTGCGGAGGTGAACCGGTCATTATCGCCACGTCCGTATTTTTCGATGTATGCGTTGATGATTTCCATTTGGTTAGGGTGTTAGTTATGGGTGAGAAATCCCCGGCCTGAAGGCCGGGGTTAATCATGAGGTAGATCAGGGTTGAGAGGTGTCATTAAGTTGAGGGGTGTCATAGAGTTTAGGGTTGTTAATATGGCGGAGGGAGTCGCGTTCCGTTTTTTTGCGGATGTTGCTTTCAAGAGCCTCCGTGAGGTTCACGCCGGTTTGGTTGGCCAAACAGATCAGCACCCACAAAACATCCGCCATTTCATCGTCGATATTCTTGTTTTTATCACTCTCTTTTTCCGATTGATCTCCGTACCGGCGGGATATAATCCTGGCGAGCTCGCCAACTTCTTCAGTGAGGATCGCAAGATTCGTGAGTTCTGAAAAATACCGGACTCCATAGGTTTTAATCCATTGATCAACAGAGTCCTGTGCATCCTGTATTGTCATAATTTATTTTTTGTATCTATCCAGATGGTCACCGGACCGTCATTCACCAAAGCTACTTCCATCATGGCTCCGAATTCACCGGTTTTAACTGGTTTGCCCAGCTCCGCTTCCAATGCATGCACAAACTGCTCATACAATGGGATGCTCATGGCTGGCGGTGCCGCATCAATATACGACGGGCGGAATCCCTTTTTTACCCGTGCATGAAGTGTAAACTGAGAAACAACCAGCGCTTCGCCGCCAATGTCCTTAACTGAAAGATTCATCACCCCCGCCGCATCTTCGAATATCCTCAGACCCGCAATTTTATTGCAAAGCCATGCGATATCCTCTTCCCCGTCGGCGATCTCGATCCCGATCAGTATCAGCAAACCCGCACCGATCGCCGAATACTCACAGTTCGCAATGGTGACACTTGCCTTTGTAACTCTTTGAATCAGTGCTCTCACGGATTATTATTGAAGTTAGAGATTCGAATCTTCACATTTTTCCTTTATTCCCTCACCTCCTCACCTCCTCACCCCCTCACTTCCTCACCCCCTTAACATTCTTAACCCTCTTTACGTTCTTCACGTTCTTCACCCTCGTAAAAGTACAGAAATTACATATTCCCCCCCTTCAAACCCTTCTGTTACTTCCGCGATTTTCCATTCCGGAATGATACCTTTTTCGCGGGCTGTGAGATCGAAGTGGGCCATCGCGATGCCCATATCGAGCATCTGCATGTCGACCATGCTGAAAGCCTTCTGATATCCGGGTTTCCGGGATATGTAAAACCTGAAAAGGTTACCGTCGGCAACAATCCGCCAGGGTTGGTTATTGGAGGCCGACGGACCGATGCGCACGGATTCTAAAATGCTGTGCCAGGGATCGTTTCCCCCGCTTTCCAGCGGCGCACCGGATTTTTGGTCGAAAAAGACTTTCTCCCACGGCAACCGGTTTTTTGAACCTGCCCCTAACCGGATGAGCCGGTCGCCAAGCCCCCGGGAAGCTGTGGCATATCCTACCGGCGTGATCGCCGGAATAACCTGTCCCTCTTTAAGATGAATCGCTTTGGCAAATTCGCTCCGGTCAAAAGTTCCGCCCAGCCAGCAGGTTCCAAGTCCCATCCGGGTAAGGCTGAGAATCAGCTTCTCCAGCGAAAAGCCATAATCCAGAAATGCTTCTTTTGATGGAATTATTTGTCCGGCAATGAAATAACGAGCCCCCTGGATAAAACCATAGGTGCCGAGCTTCAGCTTTTGCGTGGAAATATCATGCAGACTGATCAGCGAAAATTCCATTTTGGATCCCAGCGGACCTTCCTGAATTTCAACGAGCTGTTGCCGGATGGTTTCGAGAATTTCTTCAGATAAGGGCTCCGGACGATAGGTGCGCCGCGAGGTTCGGATGCGGATCAGGGCCGATGCCGGGGTGTTGATATTCAGTGTTTGTTTCATGCAGTTTGACAATATCGAGGAAAGAAAGTAATTTCAGCCCTTTAAAACGAAAAAACATGAAAAAACTTGTCTCGGTTGCCGTAATGGCTTTAATGGTTCTCTTTATCGGAAAAAATGTTTCCGCACAAAGTCTTAATAAATTGACTAAGAAGGAAATAAGCGAAGGATGGCAACTTTTATTTGATGGCAAATCATTGGATAAGTGGCGTTGCTACAAGATGGATAAAGTGCAGGGATGGGCCATTGAGGACGGAGCTTTTACCGCACTCGGACTTCCCGAGGGCAAAGGCGGCGATATTGTTACCAAAGAAAAATTCACCGATTTTGAATTGTACCTGGAATGGAAAGTCGCTCAGAACAGTAATTCCGGGATCTTTTTCCATGTGGTCGAAGGCGATCAATATGAAACCGTTTATATGACCGGTCCGGAATACCAGCTGCTTGATGATGTGGGGTCCCCAACTTCGCACCCTAAAAACAATTCAGGCGCCAACTATGATGTTCATCCTCCAAAATTCGGACAGGTGAAAACACTCGATCAGTGGAATACCGCAAAAATCGTTGTGAAGGGCGCTCATGTTGAGCATTGGCTGAACGACCGGAAAGTTGTTGAGTATGAAATGTGGACCCCGGAATGGACCGAACTGAAAAATAAATCGAAGTGGAAAGATGTTGAAGGGTACTGCAAGTATAAGGAAGGTTTCATCGCCCTTCAGGATCATGGCGGTACTACCAGCTTCCGCAACGTCAAAATCCGAAAATTATAACTTATCACTAACCCCGGCTTTCAAGCCGGGGTTTATCCCCATCACATGAGCACCACGAATAACCGAGAATATACCAACGGTGAAATCACCGTCTTCTGGAAACCGGATACCTGCATACATGCAACGATCTGCTTTATGAAACTGCGCAAGGTTTTCGATCCAACCAAGCGACCCTGGGTAAACATGCAGGGGGCTTCCACTCAAGAGATTATCGATATCGTTGAGAAGTGCCCAACCGATGCCCTAACCTGGAAATGGAACAAGGATCTTACCCCGGTTGAACAGGAAGAACTCACCGCAGAACCTACAGGTGAGGAAATGGTTCCGGTGCCCGTTACGGAGATTGTATTGATCGATGGCGGCCCTGCCCTGGTGAAAGGTCATTTCAGAATGAAAAGAACCTCAGGCGAAATCATCGAAACCGCCGACCAGATTGCCCTCTGCCGCTGCGGAGCCAGCCACAACAAGCCGTTTTGTGATGGCACACATCATATGACGGGCTTTAAAGGATAAAATCTGTCCCCGCCTGCGCGGGGATGACAGAAAAGGGGGCGGTGCATTGCATCACCAACCTACCCTCGGAGAAGTGTCATCCCGACGAAAGTCGGGACCTCCTTCCTCTAACGAGGGGCCTTCAGATGCCTCTTCTCCCTCCTACCTCTCGTCAGGCAAATAGATCTCCACATTGTTCCGGTAATCACCCAGCAAATGCTCGGCGAAATAGTACCACATCATGCGGTCGAAATATTTTGTGTAGGCACCGAAACCGTGGCGCTGACCGGGCATGGTCATGAAGTCGAACCGCTTGCCGGCGGCAATCAGGGCATCAGCTACCCGGACTGAATTGCCCGGATGAACGTTATTGTCAACATCTCCATGAACCAGCATGAGGTGGCCTTTCAGGTTTTTGGCCAGATCCTGATTCTTGTTAATCTTAGCCTCATACGTCGTAACCATCTCCTTCTTAACCGAATCCGCCGCAAATTCCGGCTCCCCATTCTTCACCTCCTTAACGTCCTTCACCTCCTTAACGTCCTTAACACTTTTCGTTTTTGCCGGCTTCGTGATCTCCTTCACCCCATTATGCGTTTCACCCCACCACAAATTGTAAATGTTGTTGTCGTGGTTACCGGCCGAGGATACTGCAGCTGTATAGAAATCAGGATAGGTGAGTATAGCTGCAGTGGACATGAATCCGCCGCCTGAATGACCGAAAATACCAACTTTTGAAATGTCGATGAAATCATACCGGTCGGCCAGCTGCTCCAGTGCATATTTATCATCAGCCAGCGCATAATCACGCAGGTTCTCATATCCGAATGTGTGATAATATTTGTAGCGTTTCGGACTGCCGCCGCGGTGTCCTACTGAAATCACGACAAAGCCCAGCTGGGCCAGCGACTGGTTTTTACCGCCGGTGGTAGTGAACCGGATGCTTACACTTTCAGTTTGAGGACCGGGATATACATACGAGATAATCGGATATTTGCGGTCCTTTTCCATTTTGAAAGGCTTCCACATTTCGCCGTACAGATCGGTGACGCCGTCAACAGCCTTAACCTTAAACCGTTCCGGCATCTGCCATCCGGTTTCAATCAATCGCCTCAGATCCATCGTTTCGAGATCCAGCAGAATGTTGCCTTTATTGTCGCGGAGGATGGATTTTGGTGCCAGGTCAATGCGTGAATAATTGTCGACCATATACTTGCTCGATTCCGGGAAGCTCACCGAGTGAGTGGCATCTTCCGGGGTAACCAGCTGAAAACCTGTCCCATCAAGTTTCGCTTTATAAATCAGCGCATAGTTTGGATCAATTCCTGGCTCGCGGTTGAATGCCTCAAAATAGATTTCCCGGCCCAGGGTATCGATGCGGGTTACACTTCCGACGATGAAATTACCGGATGTGATGGCATTTTTCAGTTTGCCCTCGCCGTCGTACAGATAGAGCTGACCGAACCCGGTGCGTTCCGACCACCAGATCATCTCCTTACCATCATTGATGATATGAAGGTTGGTGTATTCATTGTTGAAATAGGGCTCATTCGTTTCGGAATAGATAACCTTGGATTCACCTGTTGCCGTGCTGGCCTTGCAGATATCCAATTTGGCACAGGTGCGGTCCTTGCGGATGAAAATCAGTTCATCTGTTCTTTTATTGATCAGATCAACTCCCACTGTCTGATCTTTCCATTTATCAGTCTGAATTTTGACGCCTTTTTTGGCATCCACATCAAATACCCACAATTCACTCTGCGGAACATTTTCATCACCAGGCATGGCATAACGGTAGGTCTCGAGCTCCGGACGGGGATTCTTGAGCACATTGATTACCCATAAATCCTTTACTTTCCGCGAATCATTGCGGTCGACAAAGAATTTTTTATTGTCTTCCATCCATCTTCCCGAGGCACGCAAACGCTTGGTGCTGGTGGTGTCCTGATCATCAGCCTGCCAGGAATAGTATTTTTCACCATCGGTAGTTAGTTGATATTCAACACTATCCTTGTCCTTGGTTTTCATCAGGAACAGGTTATGCTTCCGGGCAAATACAATCCACGTGGAATCCTTATTGTAATTCATCCACCGGTCGTCCTTCTTCTTTTCCTTTTCAATCGTATCAACAATTGTAATTTCCTTATTGGCAAGCTTGTACTCAAATTTAAAGCTGTCAACCTCAAAGTTGAAGGATTTGTTATCGTCCTTGAATTTCAGGTTCTTGATCGGAAGATCGAGGTGATTCACCGGCTTGGCAATCATCTCATTAATCTTTGCTGCCAGATAGTATACATCGAACAGGGGGGCTTTCGATTTTTTTGCAGGATCAACCAGCCACCACAAATTCCCGTCGCCGGTTTTGTATGAATACCAGAAAAGATCCGATTTTTTTAGCCAGTTTGGCTGCACGGATGTGCTCCCGATCATTTTTGCCAGGTTCTCACTGCCAAACTTTTCAGCTGACCTGAAATCGGCTTTATACTGTGCGTAAACCAGCGAACCGGCAAAAACAAGAACGAATACCAGCAAGTACTTTTTCATTTTGGGGATTGTATTGATTTTTCGATTTGTACGTCATAAAAATATAGCGATTTCAATACCCTCTTGAGGATTTAACATTTTTTAAGAACTGGGGGCAGATTTTAATGCCTTGCGGAGGCAGCCGAATCGAGTGCGGCATCTCCCAGCGCATGGGCAGGGGCATATTTCGGGTTGATCTGCAACAACTCCTCCGATAAGGTTACCGCCTGATCAAACCGTTTGGTATCGAGGCAATTCCAGATGAGTAACTCATGTGCGGTTTCACTTTCGGGATAAATCTCCAGCAATTGCCTTCCGGCCCGGTCGGAGCCTTCAAAATCCTTCATCTTGCGCAGGCTCCATCCCAGATAGAGCCAGGCGGTTTCGTTTCCGGGATCCTCAAGAGTTAAAGCCTGCAAAAGATCGGCCGACTGCCGGTATTCCCCTTCGGTAAAGAACTGGTATCCCTGAATATCTCTTTTGTCTTCACGGTTCAATACCAGGCACATGGCGTATCCTTCCACCGCAATGGTATGCACAATTTGCCCTGGGGGCAGTTTTTTCCCCTGCAATCCCGCCGCACCCAGGTATGCATTCACGAAAAGACCGTAATCCCAATCGCTGCGGCCCCGATCAAACCAGGTGGTATACACGGTTTTGATTTTCGAAAATTTTTTCTCCAGAAAAGGCTCAATGGGGAAATTGGATGCCACAACCAGGGTATCGGACCCTGGCTTGGAAAGAATCTCTTTTTCCAGCCATTTTACCCCCGGTCCGAGCGAATGAAAGTAAAAATCGGTTTCATACCGGTGATACGCATGGGGTAACCCGCCCGATAAGCGGTTGAAGTATACATATTCAACAGGATGATTTTTAACGATATGAATCAGCGGCCCGGCCATTCCGGCGATTAGTAATCCCGCCAATCCCCATCGGAATAAAGGCTTTTTAAATTTCAGCCAGGCTTCGTACCAGCCGATTGCCGACAGCACAACCAGAAACGGATAAATAAACAGCAGGTGGCGGATGTTACCATACAGATTGGAATGCCTCACCACTACCCAGAAAAGCGGAAAAAAGGCGCTGAAAACCAGGAGCGAAAAGATAAACCATCCCTGTTTTTTGAGCATGGGCAGGCACAGCGGGATCCCCGCAAGTATGATGGCCGGCGATACGATCAGAAAATATTTCGGGGCATAATACCAGGGGAGGTTTTCCGACCAGTACATCTTTCCTTCAAAAAGCTGCCGCAGACTCACGATGTAGTGCGTCATCTGGCTGAGCGATTCCAGCGAATGCCTGATCGGTGCCTGCAATCCGTACGGCCAGTTGATCACCCCTGCCATGCACGATACAATCAGGGTAATTCCGAGTGCAAGGGCTATCCGGAATGTGAAAATCCATTTTGCCCTCATTCCCGGAGGTTGTACGATCCACATCCGTATAGTGCTGAAAAAGAGGAGGATGGGAATCAGCAGAATGCCGCCCACGCGTATCGAAATGGCGAACCCGGTTCCTGCGGCTATGCCGGCGAGGTATCCGTAATGGATGACCGGAAGCTGGCGAAGAAATTTTATCAGGTAAAAAACGGCAACCAGATAGCCGAGCGCAAAGGGAATATCTTTAAGGTTGTTATAGGTATGTCCTAAAAAAACAGGTGACAACAGCAGGAAAATTATCGCAATGATTCCGGCTCCGTAACCTGAAATTTCAAGCGCCAGCAATCCGGTAAACGCAATAATCAGGGCTCCGGCAAGGGCATTGATAATATGCCGCGTAAGGTAGGGTTCCTTGAAGCCGAATACCTTATTGACCACAAAACTCAAATTATCAATGGATTGACCGTAATACTTCAGAAAAGTGATCGGGGTATTGATTGATGAGGAATCCTTCCCTCCGGTGGCAAAGTAGTTATATACATTTTCAGCCTGCAGGTAATGAACGGGTTCATCGCCCGAAATCCCTGCATCCCGGCTGAGCAAAGGCAGCAGGATAAAGGGGATGATACACAGCAGAATAAATATCCGGCGAATAATTTTGCTGGAGTTCCCGGTCGCAGCGTCGTTTTCCATGATACCGGATTATTCGTGGAACCTTCTCACAAAATAGAGCGGTCGATGCTGGCTCTCCTTATAAATCCGATAGATATATTCCCCGATCACGCCCAGAAAGGTTAGTTGGATCGAACCCAGGAAGTAAATGCTCAGGAGTGTTGACGACCAGCCGATTATGGCGAATCCTGCGACTTTGGCTACCAGGGTGTACAATCCGGCCAGAAAAAACACCACAATCCCGATGATCCCCATATACAGGCAGATCCGGATGGGAAGCTTTGAAAACGAGAAGATGGCATCGGAACTGAGCGAGATCAGGTCGAAATAGTTCATTTTTGATTTCCCCTGATACCGTTCCTCACGCCGGTATTCGACAAATCCCTGCCTGAAACCGATGAAGTGCCGCAGACCGGGCAGATAGCGGATGGCTTCGGTAAACTGCAGCAGTGCCGTGAGCGCATCGCGGTTCATAGCTGAGAAATTGCCCACGTTTTCGATATCGGGAAATCCTGAAAACCGTTTGAAAGTTTTGTGGAACGAATGGGCCAGCAGGTTTCGCCCTTTAAGATTGGGCCTATTGGTGCGCTTTCCGAAAACTACATCATATTCATCCGAAACCAGCATCCGGTGCATCACCGGAATCAACTCCGGCGGATCCTGCAGGTCACCGTCCATCATTACGATATAACTGCCTTTGGCAAAGGTGAGGCCGGCGGTAAATGCCGCCTGGTGACCGAAATTTTTCGATAATTCCAGGATTTTTATGCGGGGTTCAACTTTCCTCCTGTCGGTGAGACGCGCCACCGTGCTATCCTTGCTGCCGTCATCCACAAAAATAATTTCGAAATCCCCGGTGATGCCTTTCAGAACGGCAACGGTGCGATCCACCAGGTCATCTACCAGATGTTCCTCATTATATAACGGTATGACAACAGATAACTCCATATTCCTTTTTCTCTCCGTAGAGACGCATATATGCGTCTCTACCGAAAATCCGCATTAAATTGCAATCCAGCAATTTCCATCCGAGTTGGATTTCACCACGGCCTCGATAAACTGCATGCCACGGATCCCTTCATTAATTCCGGGGAACTGGCCTTCCACGGTTGCTTCGCCGCGGATGGCTTTGGCTGCACCTTTATACAGGTTGCCGAAAGCTTCATAAATCCCTTCCGGATGGCCCGGAGGCATCATATGGCTTTCGCGGGCAAAATCGCTCAGGTAATCATACCCCGGTTTGATGATTTCAACTGGGGCTCCTTCATGCATCATTTTCAGGATATTCGGATTTTCCTGCTCCCAGTGGAATGCACCGGAAGTTCCGTAAACGCTTATCTGAAGGTTATTCTCTTCACCTGTGGCAATCTGTGATGAACGGATCACTCCGGTGAGATTCTCATCGAATTTAAGCAACACATTGCCATCAAGGTCCAATGGATTTTCAGGTACCAGGTTGCTTAAAACTGCCAGTACCTTTTTGATTTTCAGTCCAGTGGCATATTCAATCATGTTAAAGGCATGGACACCGATGTCGCCCATGCAGGAGCTGATTCCGGCAACTTTGGGATCAAGGCGCCATACGGCAAGTTTGGCATTACCGCCATGGATAATGGGATTGATCCAGCCCTGAAGATACTGGGCATCAACACGCTGGATGGTTCCGATCGCTCCGGCTTCGATTCTGCGCTTCATTTCCCGTACCATCGGATAACCGGTATAGGTATGGGTGAGACAAAATACTAGCTGATTTTTTTCTGCAATTTCCCTGAGTTCAATGGCTTCGGCGGAAGTTAGCGTGACCGGCTTTTCACAGATCACGTGAAATCCCCTGCTAAGCAGTTTTTTTGCATGTTCGAAATGCAGGAAGTTTGGCGTTACGATGGACACCACCTGTATGCGCTCCGAAACCGGCATTCCGCCTTCACCCTGGAGGAAGGAGTCGATATCGGGATATACCCTCCGGAGATCGATATCTTCTTCATTGGCAAATACTTTGGCGCGTTCAAAATCCACATCGAAAACCCCGCCCGTCAGTTCATAGGAGTTGGCAATTTTGGCGGCTATGCGGTGTGCGCCGCCAATGAAGGCGCCTTTGCCGCCGCCGATCATTCCCCAGCGAAATCTTTTCATATTGTTAAGCTTTTTTCTTTCTCATGGTGGTAAATACAATGGCGAAAACTACGATCAGAATAGCCGGCAAAACTGCCGTATACCTGAGAATTTCCTGTCCGGTTGCCTGATTGTCGGTAAACATTCCCGAAATAGGAAGGAATATCGAGGTTGACAGCATCCCGGCGCCGCCAAAAATGGATAACCCCAAAGCGCCGCTTTCCGGTATATTTTCAGATACAAATCCGAGCATTGTGGGCCAGAAGAAACATACGCCGATAGCAAATACTGCAGCTGCGGCAAACGTAAGGAAGGCACCATCAACATAACTCATCAGCAGCAGCCCGATCATGCTCACCAGCGCCGAAAAGAACAACATCCCGGTAGTATTGATGCGATGAACGATCGGTCCGGCAAAACCACGGCCGACGGCCATGATTCCATTGATGAAAGCGAGCACCAGAATCGGGGCAACACCTGTTCCCTGGAGCAGTGAACTGATACGCTGACCGGTGGTTAATTCCGTGGCTGCACTCAGCAGCATGCAGAAGAGCATCACCAGGAACAATGGCCTTAAAATGGCTTTCCACATGGAGCCGTACGAAACCCCCATCTCCACGCGCTCGGTTTTCGGAAATTTCTGTCCGAACATCAGCCCGCCGTAAATAACCAGGGGCACAACCAGTGTGGCAACGAGTACCTGCCATGGCAGATTCAACAAATCAATAATCGTATAGGAAATCAAACTTCCGATAACAATCCCTCCGGGAAACCAAACATGAAAACGGTTAAGCATTTTTGTTTTATCCTTGGGGAAAATCGAAGCAACCAATGGATTGCAGCCGGCCTCAACACTGCCGTTTCCAACGCCCATGAACAGCGTTCCAATGAATAGTGTCCAGAAATCACGTGCAAAAATCGTAATAACGATGCCGATCAGGTGCAAAAAGAAGGCAATGCGGACAAATCTTTTCATCCCGATTACATCCACCAGCGGGCCCCCGATAAACTGAGCCAGGGTGAAACCCCAGAATGCCGTACCGATGGCAATGGCCATGTTTGTTGCACTCAGCTGGAATTCAGCTTCCCACATCGGTTCAAGCCGTGCCCGGATAGCGAAGGTCATAGCGGTTGTAACAAGAGCCATGCAGCTCATCCAGAATAACCGTTTTGCGTTGTATTCTTTTGCTGTCATTTTAGAGTAGTTTAATTTGACGGTTTAGATTTTGAACTTAAAAATAGATATTTTTGGTTAATACAACTAAACAATCAGATTCCATGGGACGACCAGTAACTCTATTCACCGGACAATGGGCCGATTTGCCCTTTGAAACACTCTGTAAGAAGGCAACGGGTTTCGGATATGACGGACTCGAGCTGGCTTGCTGGGGCGATCATTTTGAAGTAGATAAGGCCGATCAGGCCTATTGTGACGGGCGAAAGGCGATTTTAGACCGATATGACCTGAAAACCTGGGCAATTTCCAACCATCTGGTGGGCCAGGCGGTTTGCGACCGTATTGATGAGCGTCATAAATCCATTCTCCCCTCGCACGTTTGGGGCGATGGCGAGCCCGAAGGAGTGCGCCGGCGTGCCGCTCAGGAGATGATCGATACCGCTCATGCGGCCAAACGCCTTGGCGTTGGTGTGGTATGCGGGTTTACCGGAAGCTCGATATGGCATTTGAACTACTCTTTCCCGGCCGTTCCTGCATCCATGATCGATGCCGGGTTTGCTGATTTTGCCAGGCGCTGGAAACCGATCCTGGATGAGTATCAGAAACTGGGGATCAAGTTTGCACTCGAAGTTCACCCCACCGAAATCGCATTCGATATTGCAACGGCCGAAAGGGCCCTGCAGGCTATCGATTATCATCCTGCTTTCGGATTTAATTATGACCCCAGCCACTTCGGCTATCAGGGTGTGGATTATGTTGGTTTCCTGTACAAGTTTGCCGACCGGATTTTCCATGTTCACATGAAGGATGTGGGCTGGTCGCCATTCGCTACCGAAGCCGGCGTGTTCGGCGGAAATCTTGATTTCGGCGATCGCCGCCGCTATTGGGACTTCAGGAGCCTTGGCCACGGAAATATTGAATTTGAAGAGATTATCCGCGCGCTGAACAGAATTAAATATGCCGGTCCGCTTTCAGTGGAATGGGAAGATAGCGGGATGGACCGTGAACACGGTGCCGCCGAGGCATGCGACTATGTTAACAGAGTTGATTTCCCTTCGTCGGATATTGCTTTCGACGCGGCTTTTGATAAGTAGGCTGACAAGGACAGCAAGCGGGACCTCCCCCTGCCCCCTCCTTAGGAAGGAGGGGGTAACGAGCTTCTGGATCACTTATTGGTAAGCCTGGCAGTTGAAATACCCCCCTCCTTCCTAAGGAGGGGGCAGGGGGAGGTCAGATCAACTTCTCCAACAACTTCTTGGTCAGCATGATCCCCTCCTCTTCCGAGTACTTGTCACCTTCATATTCGATATCGATATAACCCCGGTAACCCGATTTTTTGACAATCTGAATCATCCGGGCAAAGTCGATTGTGGTTTCATTGCCATCTGCATCAAAATCATAGGATTTGGCGCTTACGCCTTTGGCATACGGCATCAGCTCTTCCATGCCCTTATACCGGTCATACTGCTTGTCGTCGCTGATCCTGAAATTGCCAAAATCGGGCAGGGTGCCAACATTGGGCATATTCACCGTTTTAATCACATTGCTCAGCCAGCTTCCGTCGGATGAGTGACCTCCGTGATTTTCAACAATCACGCCGATATCCTTGGTTTTACCGTATTCACCGAGCTTCCGGAGTCCGAGCACCACATTGGCCGCATGCTCTTCAGGCGTTCCCGTTCCACCGGCGTTTACCCGGATGGAATGGCAGCCGAGAAATTGTGCCGCATCTACCCACTTCATGTGGTTTTCAACGGTTTTCATCCTGCCTTCTTCCGTACTCTCTCCAAGATTTCCCTCGCCGTCAACCATGATCAGCACGTTGGTAACACCATGATAATCCGATATGCGTTTCAGCTCGGTCAGGTATTTCTGATCGGTTACGTAATCGGCAAAAAATATGCTTACATATTCCACAGCAGTGATCCCGAAATCCCGCTTGGCTTTAACCGGAAACTCCAGGTTATCGAGCATTTTCCCGTTCAGGGCCCGGTGCAGCGACCACTCGGCCAGTGATATTTTAAAGCGGGCTTCACTGCTGCATGACGACAGCAATTTCGGGGCGACCGCCATTCCGGCGACTGCCAATCCTGATGTTAAAAAGAAATCGCGCCTCTTCATATTCAGATTATAATTTTCTCAGCCAAACATTTCTGTACTGTACGGGATTTCCATGATCCTGCAGCAAAAGCGGCATATCGCCATGTTTTTCATATTTTGGGTATCCTGCATAGGTAGTGGATCCGATGAGTTCAAAATGATCCTGAACCAGAACTCCATTATGAAAAACCGTAAGCGAAGCCGGTTTGGTAACACTGCCATCCGCTGCGAATTTCGGGGCATGAAAAACGATATCATAAACCTGCCATTTTCCTGGCTTGCGGGATGCATTTACCAGCGGAGCCGCTTGTTTATAGATGGCGGCAGCCTGTCCGTTGTAATAAGTTTCATTTTCCCAGGAATCGAGTACCTGAACCTCATAAAGGGTTTGAATGTAAACCCCGCTGTTTCCGCGGCCCTGTCCGTCGCCTTCCGCATTTTTCGGGGTCCGGAATTCAACATGTATCTGACAATCACCAAACTTTTCTTTTGTGACAATATCCCCGGTGCCGTTTCCCTTGATGGTCCGGCAGGTAGTTTTCCACTGTGCCGGTCCGCTCCGGCCGGTCCAGTTGGACAGGTCTTTGGCTTTTCTAAACAGGATAATGGCATCTGAAGGAGGCTTATGGGTACATCCGGCATTGATTACTGCCGGTTTGCGGGTCCAGTCTTCCGTGACTTTCGGATCTTGTGCAAATGCGGATGAACCATAAAGACATGCTGCTGTAATGAGCAGAATTAGTTTATTCATAGTATTTTATTGATTTCCCAGGGTTTTCGGAACTGGGGTTCTAAAAATTTATTGGCATCTTTTTCATTAAAAGTACCGGTTTCAGCGTTCCAATTCAGTTTTATGCCTGACCGGTAGGCGATATTTCCCAGATGGGCCACTCGTGCCACATCGCGCCCGATTACAATGCTGGCGGCGGTTTCAAAATTCCGGGTTTTGATGGAATCCAGAAAATTCCGTACGTGGAGGGCAAGGTCGTTACCTGCATTCATATTTCGGGGAACAGGCTCTGTAACCGGGATTCCGTCGATTTGTGCCGGAACTACCTCC
The DNA here is from genome assembly GCA_942493265.1 of uncultured Bacteroidota bacterium. GTDB lineage: Bacteria > Bacteroidota > Bacteroidia > Bacteroidales > UBA12481 > UBA12481. The sequence continues at coordinate 1,116,843 of OW818688.1, read as the reverse complement.
CAAAAACTTCGGTTGGCGCGTAAAACACCATTTTCACCGTGAAAGGCCAGGCCGTGATCGAAGCCAAATTCATTGGTTTTCAGGCCGAAATTGTTTTGCCACACCACAACCGTCTGGTCAAATTGGTATTCAACCGTCAACGTATCAGGAGTTTCCATGGCATCATCAGGATAAACGAGGTTTCCCCCGGTTGCCGTAATGCTGTCGGGCTGATCCAGCTTAAGCGCCCACATGGCCATATCCAGCAGGTGAACGCCCCAGTCGGTCATTTTTCCTCCGGCATAATCCCAGTACCATCTGAAATTGTAATGAAACCGGTTGGGATTGAATGGCCTTAAAGGAGCCGGTCCAAGCCACATATCATAATTAACACCGGCCGGAACCGGGGCATCGGGCACTTTCGGAACGGAATTTCCCCCATGCCGCCATACATCCACATGGCTGATCGGACCCAGTTTCTCAGATTGGATAAAATCAACCATTTCCTGCCAGTGCAAACCGCTGCGCTGCCATTGACCCACCTGCACAACCCTATTGTAACGGGCTGCGGCATTCACCATCTGATCTGCCTCGAAAATGGAATTTGCGGCCGGTTTTTCGACATAAACATCCTTGCCGGCCTGACAGGCCATGATGGTTATCAGGGCATGCCAATGGTCGGGTGTGGCAATGATAACCGCATCAATATCCTTCCGCTCCAGTACTTTTCTGAAATCTTCATACTGGTCGAGCTTGGGAACGGTTATCTTTTTGTCATACGCATATTTCTGGATATCATTAACCCGTTCCTGACGGATATTTTTATCGATATCGCAAACCGCAACCAGATCAACATCAGGTTGTTCAATAAAAGCGCAGGCATCACTGAATCCCATGTTCCGGCAGCCGATCAGGGCAACCCGGATACGGTCGCCCGGTCGCTTCCCGGTGGTGCAGGAGGTTAACCCGGCAGCTGAGGGCAGCAAACCGGCCAAACCTGCCCCGGCTGCCAGACTCAGACCGGTGGCGAGGAAGTTTCTGCGGCTTTGAGCCATGTTAGAAATCAGTTAGTCTCCAGGGTTCGCGATAGGTTGGCTTGATCATCCGGTTAGCCTCAGGATCGTTTACGAAGCTTTCGGTTGCAGCGTCCCAGTATATTTTCCGTCCGGTTCTGATGGCAATGTTGCCCATGTGAGCCATGGTGGCAACAGCTCTTCCGATGGTCGGATTGGCATTGCTTTCGCGGTTATCCGTTTTCACGCACTCAATAAAGTTCTTCACGTGAAGGTCCAGTCCCTGACCGGTTCCTTTTATCCGGGCAACTTCCTCAACCAAGGGTCCGCTGGTGGATACTTCAGGATGAACTTCCCATCCGTTACGATCGGCAACCAGTGTTCCGTTGTTTCCGATAAAGGCAACACCATGATCGCGGTTCCAATCACCCAGACCGATGCCCATGGCATGATCCCAGATGACGTTGAATCCTTCGAATTCATATATTACCTGTTGAGTATCAGGAGTTTCAATCGGACTGTCCACGAAGGCCAGCTTGCCGCCGGAGCTCATCGCGGATTTGGGGAATTCTGCCTGCATGCCGGCGAGTGCCATATCCAGAAGGTGTACACCCCAATCGGTCATCAAACCGCCTGCATAATCCCAGAACCAGCGGAAATTGAAATGGAAGCGGTTCCTGTTGAAAGGACGTTCCGGGGCCGGTCCGAGCCACATATTGTAATCTACTCCATCCGGAGTGGGTTCATCGGGTACGATGCCGGGAGGTACCAGCCAGTTTTCGTAACACCAGATTTTTACCGTACGGATTTTTCCGAGCTTGCCCGACTGCACAAATGCAAATGCATCATTCCAGTGCGGATCGCTTCGCTGCCATTGACCCACCTGCACCACACGGTCATATTTCCTGGCGGCTTTTTCCATCTGAAAAACTTCATAAATCGAGTTGGCCATCGGCTTTTCAACATAAACATGCTTGCCGGCCTTGCAGGCTTCAATCATGATGCCGGCATGCCAATGATCCGGTGTTCCAATGATAACTGCTTCAATATCTTTTCTTTCAAGCAGCTTTCTGAAGTCAGTGAATAGTTCCGGTTTTTTACCCGTCTTTTCTTCCACCTGGCCGGCGCGCTTATTCAAAATCGTCTGATCCACATCGCAAAGTGCCACGCACTCCACATTTGGCTGACGCAAAAATGCGGACAGGTCTGACCAACCCATTCCATTCACTCCGATGACACCGATTGTGAGTATGCCATCATCTTTAGGGGCACATCCTACAGTGCCCGGAATCATTGAAACTGCTGCAACAGCCGCTGCAGCGGTTGCACTGGTTTTCACAAAATCTCTTCTTGAACTCATAGTTTGGAGGTTTTCCCCAGGTTGAATCCCGGGGTTAGTCATAAAATAATTAGTACGTTATCAATTGGTGTATTGGCCGGTTATGCGTTCGATGGCATATCGGGCCATTTCTGCAGTTTCTTCGTTCTTCTGCAGCTTTTTCAATTCCGGTAGGGCTTTATCGGTGCCATAAACACTGATTTCCTTGCAGATATAGTTTTTAACATCTGCTGAACCGGTACCGGCTAAAAACTGAAGCAGGTTTTTTTCAATCTCTGCATATTTTTCACCACCATCATAGTTTGCCCGGATATAATTAGTCAGGTCCTGAAGGTTATACCGTGAATCACCTGGCTTGTAATCTTTCAGGTTAGCCAGAATTTCAACCAGCGTTAATGACCTGTACAAAGGCCATTTGCTTTCAACATTTATGGTAGGGAAAACTTCCGGGATAGACTGCGTAACCGTACCTGTAGCGGCCCATTCGGCTCCGCGCTGCATGGTTACTATAAATCCGACGCATTGCATGGCCGGGTTGTCAGTGTCCGTTCCGGCATGACCGAGTACGGTGTGGAAAATACGCCCTTTCCCATAATTGATGGTCATCAGCACCGGTTCATGTTCGCCGGTTCCGTGTTTTGCAGTATCCGCATAAGCGGTAGCCAAAACCGTCAGGTTTTCACCCGGTCCGCGAAGCTGGCTGTACAATTCATCCTGGCTATGCATCCAGGCTGCCGGCAGACCTTTGGTAATCGGATGTTCGGTATCGCGAAGGGTTACGCGGAAAGCATGCTGGTCGCCATGCGCGCCGGTTGGTCCGGAAACGGTGTCGCGAACCACTCCGCCATTTCTCCACCGGAGATAGGGTCCGCTTTGCTCATTCCAGTCGTACCAGCCGCCCAATCCTACTATCTGGTTGTATTCCTTCCATTTGCCGAATGCATTGTCGGCAGCATGATAAACAACCACACCACCGCCTCCGGCAACGTATGCCACGAAAGCTTTATTGGTTTCCTCGGGCCATGCATCACCATTATAGTCGAGAACAATGACCTGGTATTTCGAGAAATCAGGGGTGAACTTCGACATATCCTTTCCGGCGGCAGGAGCTTGTGCGATATCGACGGAAAAAAGTCCCGTGTTTTCCAGAATCTGCTTCAGCGCCGGGGTGGAAACCTGCCAGGCGTGGTTGTTCTGTCCTGTCACAATCAGTGCCCGGTTTGGAGCATCGGATACCGGGGATTGCGTGCAGGAGGGTGCAAGTAAAAACAAACCGAGTATTCCGGTCAATATGATATAGGTTAAGATATTCTTTTTCATTGCTTTAGTGGATTTTGTTAGTTGCCTTCGAGTTTCCATGGGCTCCGGAACGGACGCCTTAACATGCGTGTTGCAATCGGATCTTCGGGGAATTCCTGAGTATCCGGATTCCATTTCAGTTTCCTTCCGGTAAGCATCGCAATTTCTCCAAGCAGGGCTGCAGAAATAGAACGGTGCGCAACCTGGCAGGGGGTGATGGTTTCCTTGCGGGTTCTGATGCAGTCGAGCAGGTTCTGGACATGATCGAGGCTCTTGTACAATTTGATTTCATTATCCCCGATTTTTTCTTCCAGGATTTTCGGATCACTGGCGAATAACCGGTTACCACGGTCAACATGAATCCAGCTGCCATTGTCACCATACCAGCAAACACCCATGCCATGAGGCACCTTACGGGCATTGGCATAATGGAATTTAACGCCGGTGGCATAGGTGGCGTGAATGGAATATTCAACGGGAACGTCAAAAATACCCTCGCGCGGGTAAACTCCCTTTCCTTCAATTTCGATGGGTCCCGTACGGTCCAAACCCAGTCCCCAATGTGCAATATCGATATGATGACCGGCCCAGTCGGTAAGCTGTCCGCCTGAATAAGCCAGAATCCATCTCCAGTCCCAGTGGCACACCCCTCGATAGGCTTCCTTCGGGGCAGGTCCGAGCCACATGTCCCAGTCCAGACCTTCAGGTACCGGCTGAACCGGGTAAGGCTGATTGGTGGGTCCGCCATCCGGCAGCCCAACTTCTACATGGGTAACCTTGCCGATGCGGCCGTTGATCACCAGCTCGCATGCCCGGTGGAAATGAGCCTCCGACCGCTGCCAGCTGCCTGTTTGCCAGATGACATTGTTTTTTTCAACGGCTTCAATGATCTTCTTGCCTTCCCAGATCGTGCGGGCAAGGGGTTTCTGACCGTATATATCAAGCTTGGCGTTGGCGCAGGCTACTGCAATGATTCCGTGCCATTGGTCGGGGAGGGCCAGACAAACGGCATCGAGCTTTTCCTTGATGAGGAACTCACGGAAATCCGCATGGGCGCGGGCATCCGTATTGCCATATTTGGCATCCATGGCTGCTTTGGCATTGTCGCGGTGTCCTTTGTCGACATCACAGGCAGCTACCATCTGGACTTCCTTTTTATTCATAAACTCGTGCATGTCACCGGTTCCCATAGATCCTGATCCGATAACTCCCATCACGATGCGGTCGCTGGCTGCGGTTGCTCCGTCTTTTCCCAGGGCAGTGCCGGGAATGATATAGGGCAATGCAATTGCGGTGCCTGCGGCTCCGGCCATTTTTCCGAAGAAAGACCTGCGGTTTATAATTTTTGGCTGACTCATATTAAATTAGGTTTAATCCCGTAAAGTTGTTTAAAACCAATCAGCTTTTCAACAGGTTGAAGTTTTTATTTACTATTTGTACAGCAGGTATCCCGTAGAGACGGATAACTATCCGTCTCCATTGTCCATCTGGCAGATGCGGTGCGGAGACGGATAGTTATCCGTCTCTACAATTTCAAATGGAAAATTTGAAGGATAGGATTGTCATCTTCCTTGCTCGCCTTCACCAGATCAATCAATTGCTGCCGTTTTGCAGGAAATTTGATTCCGGTGACTTCCGGGCAACCGCTTTCGAGTTTTTCTTTCAAATCAAGAATTTGATGAGATTGAATGCATAGTCCGGTTTTTGTATACAGGAAGGTGGGATGTATGATGCCGTCAATATCATTGAGCAGGTGCCGCCGACCCAGGGTATCTGGAGGGCAGGGCGGGTATTTCTTCAGTTTAAAGATTTCACCAGAGGATTTGGAGTACACAACGGTACCTCCTTTTCGGGGTACAACATTGGTGTTTAATAGCAGATAATCAGCAAATTCAGCAAAGCTCATGATGCTGGTATATTCCATCATCTGCTTGTGCAAGCCCGAAACCAGGTAGGGCCCGGGTAAATGATCGGCCCCGATGGGGAAAAAGAAGCGCGGAACCATTTTCCCTTTCGATTCCCCATATAGCGTATCAAATGAATACTGCCTGAACTGAATGGCTCCGTTTTGGAGATAAAAATCACTGGATCCCCAGGCAAAGCCATTGCCGCCTGTCAGCTTCGTGTTTACCGGAAAAAGCGAATCGGTCTGCCTGAACCCGGCGTCCATTTTGCGGATCAGGTAAAAGTTCTTTTTTTCCAACAGGGGATAGTCGATCCGGCAGAATATCTCATCTGAACCTTTTACCACAATATCCGAAATATCCCAATCCAGCTGTTCCTTGTACCTGAAAGTGGCGGTTACATTCCCGTCAAAATCATATTTCATGAGAATATCCCGCTGGTAGTCGTTGACCAGAATATAGGTTTCTTCCGGATCGGTCACTACGGTTGACAAGCTGGTATATTCCAGCGGACCTTTGCCTTCGCCGCCGATTTTACGGATGAATTTTCCGCTGCGGTCGAAGAGGAAAATCTGGGCCGGGCCATACTGCTGTACGGCAAGGATATATTTTTCCCCAACGGAGAAGCTCGCCCAGGAAAACAAACATTCACTGCTCGTTTCCAGTTTTACGTATTCCACACCATCCACAATTTCACTCAGCCGCAACTCTTTTTCACTTTTCAGGCCGTCGAGGATGTCAATAGTGGTGATGGCAACAGGTTTTTCGGTGCTGCATGACAGGAGGAGTAACATCAGGAATGATGCGGTAATTAGCTTTATATTCATTGGTTTAGTAATTTATATGTCAGTGCGGCCGGCATCATGGCCGGCAAGTATGGAGATCATTTCATCATAAATTGATTTTGCCAGTTTTCCGGAAAGCCCTCCATTCTCAGCAGTTTCAAACACATCCTGTCGGTCGGGGTTGCCCTTGCCATTTATGGTTGTGCAATGGTTTCCATTGAATCCGTCAGCGGGTACAAGATCATAGGCGGGTGAGAGGTGCCAGGCACTGTCACTGTACAGAAATGAGAAGTTTTTGGCATGGTCGTCTTTATTACCCTTAAATACATTGAAAACCATGAGCCTGTAAATTTTGATCACTTCATCCATGTTGCGTGTCAGAATCATCGTGGCTTTCATCAGATCGGAATAGTCGAGCGAAGGAAGCCTGTGGCTGGCATACAACAATCCACTGGCGGTATGCATGTGAATCTTGATCCCTTTTTCACGGTCGAAACGGCGGACTCCGAAATACCTGCCCTCAAAGAGCCTGGTTTCAGGCATATCAATTCCACACTTCTTTGCATCGAGGGAGTACTGGTATTCAATGGCCCCTATATTTTCCGGATCATAGGTCGACCTGAATTTCACGAGCCAGGGCTCCTGATCAATGGTCAGCAAAACTTTTGGCCTGGCACCGCCGGAGGACCCGTTTTTATAATAAAGGAGTTCAAAATTACCGGAATTTTCCTCACCCAGGACTTTTTCAACTTCGCCGGCCAGATAGTTCAGATCAGATTGATCATCAATAGGGCCAAGGCTGTTTTCGGGGTGGTAAGTAAGAGCACCCATTCCTGAATTTCCAACCAGGCTCAGCCGTTGGAGCGGAGTTAAGGTGCCGGGACGGATTCCTTCTTTAATCAACAGTCTGTCGAGAAGCAGGTTGCCCCAACCATCGGGAAGACTGTCACTGAATACACCGAATGATCCTTCGAAAGGCTCGGGTCTTGCAGTAAAAGCACCAGCACGGAGCGGCAGGTAAAAGGGCGAAATGGAGAATCCGGATTCGATCCACCGGGGATCATATTCAAAAACACATCTCCCGTCAGGAGCCATCGCCAGCCTGCCAACCGTTATATCATCCAGGCAAACTCGGAGCAAATCTATTGGCTTAAGCATTTTTCCTGCCTCGCTTTCTGGTTATTGCCTTTTTTTCCTGCATCAGTTCATCAATGCTCTGATACTGCTTCCGTGTGAACAACCGGTGAAATTCATCAGTCGCTTCCAAGGCTATCGAAATCATCAGTAAATGCTTGAGAGATATTTCCGATTGGGTTTCAAAACGCTTTAGTGTACCCAGACTAACCCCTGAGCGTTTTGCCAGCGCTTGCTGGGATAAGTCGAGTTCCAGCCGGCGCAGCTTCATTTTACCTGCAATTTCCCTGGCAATTGCCCCAGGATTAAAATCATCAAGTATTAATTCAATATCAGATAATATATGATCTGTTAAATCCATATATCAAAATTATGAATAATATTTTAGCTATAAAAATTTATTTTAGATGGAAGATCTGGAGAATCGGATTGTCATCATCCTTCCCCGATTTTATAAGCTCTGTAAATTCATTTCTTTTGGCCGGAAACCTGACGTCGGCGGACTGCGGACTTCCCTTTTCGAGAAGGTCCCTGAGCTCAATAACTTCATGGCTTTGAACCAGGTAGTCATTACTGAAAATTAATTGGTCAGGATTCACCATCCCGTCAAGATCATTCAAAAATTGTTGCCGCTGGTATTCAAAGGGTGGGGGAAGCGGGTATTTTTTCAGCAGGAACAGGTTTCCGGTTTTCTTTGAATAGATCATGTAGCCGCCCTGATCAGGAACCACACGGGCATAAAACAGGTAATAATCCTTTATCTCGGTCATGTTTGAAACATACGAATACCCGCCTGGATTTTTATGCTGACTGTATATGGTATAGGGCCCGGGCAGATGGTCCTTCCGGATCGGGAAATAAATATGGGGAATCAATTTGCCCCGGTATTCACTGAAAATAGTATCGGTTGAATATTGACGGTACCGCAAAACCCCTCCATGCTGGTAGAGATCCCCGTGCCCCCAGGTGCGCCCAACATCAGGAGTAATGCCACTCGTGATCGGATACAGGGAATCGGTCTGTTTGAAATTCCGGTCGAGTTTCCGCAGCAGTGGAAAATTCTTTTTGTCGAGGAGTGGATAATCCAGTGATATCCAGATCTCATCCGCATTTTTTATCAGGATGGCAGCCACATCCCCGTCGAATACTTCGCGGTATTTTATGTGGGTGATAAACTTACCCTCCACATCAAATTTTAGCAACTGATCATTCTGAAAATCCGTCACCAGAATGTACGTTTCATCCGGATCCATTTCGGTTGGAGTCATGCTGGTATATTCGCCGGGACCTTTGCCGCGCTGACCGATTTTTCGCAGAAGCTTTCCCTTCCGGTCGAAAAGGAATATCTGTTCCGGGTTATCCTGAACTGCCAGGATATATTTTTTACCAATTGTATAAGATGCACGGGATAGCAGGCACTCCGGGGTGGTTTCGAGTTTTACGTATTCCACATTGTCCGCTATTTCACTCAGCCGGAACTCTTTTTCGGTTTTCAGACCTTCCAGAATGTCGATGGTAATTAAGTCGGTTTTGGATTCATTTTGGCAGGCGGTAAGCAAGATCGCACCCGTGAGCATAATGGCCAGTGGTCGTAACATGTAAAGGCTTTTTTGGTGCTTAAAGATACTTGAAGTTATGGATTCGAAGATAAGTTTAAAGGTGCACTCACACGCCCCTCGTAGCAGTGTCATCCCGACGAAAGTCGTGACCGCCTTCCTCCAACGAGGGGCTTAAGATTTTCAGCTACTAAAAGCTCCACTTTAACCTTAAAAACCCCAGCGTCGCCTTCTGCTCCGCCCCCTCCTGCATTTCCACTGTGAAATGCTGCAAAATGAAAGAGAGATCAAGGTCGCCACGGAGCGATAAGTCGAGTGAAGGCCCCGCAAAAAAGCCGTTAAGTTTTGGGAAATACATAGCTGCCAAACCGGCATTGAACAGGGGCGTAACCGGATAACTGAAGTTGGCAAACAAGGTATGCGGAGCGATGGACAGATCGCGTACCGTTAGATTGCGGTAATAGAAATCTGTAAAACTGGTCACATCAGTCTGACTGGCTGCCTGATTGTATAAATATTCAAACTGGATATTCAGCTTGAAGGGGGTGAGGTAACTGAGGCCCCCTCCGGCAATCACGGCGGCATCGGGTTGGGTAGCCGTTTTACGTGGATGGAGATAAGTGATCTCCCCGTTCAGTGAAACCGGACCGATATATCCTGAAAACCCTCCCCCGGCAACGATTTCCTTTTCATCAACCTGGCCGCCCAGCACCTGGAAATCATATCCTGCCAAAGAAAACCGGAACAAACCTGCATAGCTGAACTGATCGTTGCTGTTCATCTTTCCCACCAGCTCAAGGTGTGCCGACGGGGTAAAATAATACTGAAGCCGGATGGCGTCGCTGCCCGGCCGTTCAACATAATCGAAATCAAAAAAACTGTACGCATTGAACAGATCATTCGGATTCCAAACGTAATTCATCCCCCAGTTAATTCGCTGCCTGCCGATCGTAGCCTGCAACTTTCCCATATTCAAATCAATATATGCACGGTCGATGGTGGTGTTGAGGATAAAGGAGGTATCGGAAAACAGGTTCCAGCTCATATCAAGCCATCCCCGGTCCCGACCGATCATCTCATCATATCCGGGAAAATATTTCACCGTTTCACCGAACAGGAAGCGATTTCTGACTTCCACAACGGCATTGGCCTGACAGCCCATTGCAGCCTTGAAATTTAACCGGTTATGGAACAGGTTGTCGATCGTCCAGGGCCGATCGATCTTTTCAAACATAACCGACTGCATATCTGAAATATAGCCGTTCACACTAACCTGCGCAGGAGCGCGGTAACAGGTGAGCAATAGTAACCCCAGTATCAGAAATCGTGATCTGTGAGCCCTTTTACCTGACCCGGCATCCCCTGAATCTCCCACTTCGGAACTCAGAATTCTAAATTCGAATCTCATATTCTTACTTCATAAAATCAGTGTTCCGGATAATCTATGTCACTTTTCACCAGTCCGTCTTCCACCGTGATCACCCGGTGAGCCTTGGCCACCACCCGGGCATCGTGTGTGGAAAATATGAAGGTGATTTTTTCTTCATGGTTGAGGCGCTCCATAATATCGAGCAGGGTTTCGGCCGATTTGGAGTCGAGGTTGGCAGTGGGTTCATCGGCAAGGATGAACCTGGGTTTCGATGCCAGAGCCCGCGCAACGGCTACCCGTTGCTGCTGTCCGCCCGAAAGCTTGCCTGGCCGGGCATCCATGCGGTCGCCGAGACCAACCTGTGTGAGCAGCTCTTTGGCCCGATGCCGGCGCTCGGCTTTGGGTTTCCCCTGCAGGTGCATGATGAATTCCACATTTTCCAGTGCCGTGAGCACCGGTATCAGGTTGTATGCCTGGAAAACAAAGCCGATGTTCCGCATGCGGAAATCGATCACTTCCCTGGATTTCAGCTGACTCAGGTCCACCTGGTCGATCAGGATCTTTCCTGAAGTGGGCTCGTCCAGTCCGCCCAGCATGTTTAACAAAGTGGTTTTTCCTGATCCTGAAGGTCCTACAATCGTGGTGAACTCACCTTCACTGATGTTCAGGCTGATGCCGTTAATGGCAGTTACCGGCACACTTTTCCGGTCGTCGTATATTTTGACCAGGTTGGAGATTTCGATGATGTTCATGGTGAAAATGTTATCAGTTGTCAGTTGTCGGTTTTCGGTTGCTACTCGGTTCGTAAGGCATCGGCCGGATTGAGCTTCAGTGCTTTCCATGCCGGATAGGCCGAGGCGGCCAGTCCGGTGATCACCACCAGAACGGCCACCAGCAGGTACCAGGTCCACGAGAGCGATGGATAGATCATCGGGCTGAATCCCCAGGCTTGCATTCCTTTCTGGGCAAATGATGAAAGATCGATGCCCTGCCGGTTGAAGATTTCAATTATCACGGCTCCGAACACCATTCCGATGCCGGCACCGGTGAGGCAAAGCAGAACCGATTCCAGGATAATCATGGTGAATACCCTGATTTTGTTCATGCCAATGGCCATCAGCATTCCCAGTTCCTTAACCCGTTCCAGCACTACCATCAGCATGGTGTTTACGATTCCGAAGCCCAGGGCTGCGAGTATGATGACCATGATTACAATCAGTGATACCTCTACCAGGTCGCTAAGCATGGCCACATCAGGCAGCAGGATTTTCCAGCTCATCACTTCCTGATCCGGCCAGGTGGTTTTCAGTGCTTGTATGGCGGCATCCATCAGTTTTGCATCATTCATGTAAATGGCCACTTCATGTGCCTGATCGGGCGCGAGCATCGCCAGGGCTGCCAGATCGGGCTTCCTGACGTACACGTTCATCTCTTCAAACAGGGTGTTGTCGATCCGGTATATCCCGCATACCCGGTATGAACCTCCGGTGAGGTTTCCGTCAGCGCTCTGAAAGGTGAGCACTACCTTGGAATTGATCTTCAGTTTTAGTTTCCGGGCGAGGGTTTCACCCACTACCACCGGGTTCCTCTGAGAACCCCCGAACCAGCTTCCGGTGCTGTCATTCAGGTAGGTTGCGATCACTGCCGGATCTGTCAGTTTAAGTTTGGCCGCGAGGGTAACGGAGTCGAATACCGATGTATATAGTTCACTCACCTGTTTCTCCTTTTCAGGATCGATCCCGTATATGTTTACCCCCGATGAGGCTGCGGAACTGTTTACCATGGCTACAATTTTCAGCCGGCTGGCCGCAGCACCAACCCCGGGAAGTTTTTCGGCAAAACTCACCATTCCAGCAGGATCGGGCAGGGTGAGACCGATCTCCGGATTGTCAATATAGTTGGGGTCATATACTTGTATATGAGACACTTCCTTAGTTAGCGCCTCTTTCACCCTGCTTTCGGTCATTCCAACATAGATGGCCCAGGTGAACAGACCGCCGAAAATTCCGAAGGTCATTGCTCCGATCACAACCAGGCTCCGGACCTTGTTGCGCCAGATATTTTTCCAGGAGAGTGAGGGTATCATGATCTGAGTGCTTTATTGACATGAAGACGGGTGACGTTCCATACTGGCAGTATGACTGCGGCAAAAATGATCAGCAGTCCGATGAGTGTCTGATTGATAATGTAACCTGCTTCCCAGGCCATCGGCATGATGGGTTCCATTCCGTAACTGATGATCGATTCGGCCATCTCCCCGGTGAGCCTGATCGGGTGAATATAGCCAAACCACACCACCGGCAGGCTCAGGAGAATGCCTCCCAGAATTCCGATGATTCCCATGATGAGCATTTCCAAAGCAAGGATGGTCCCCAGCCGCCTTTTCTGCATGCCGATCGCTACCACCACCCCGAATTCACGGCGCCTTTCGGCTGTCATCATCTGAACTGTGCCGAAAACCCCGAATCCGATGATCAGGTAAAGCATGCCCAGCATGATCACTCCCCCTGCACTGTCCGATGCGATCTGCTGTTTCAGCTCCACCAGAATGGTGTCCCATGATCGAACATCAAATTGATCGCCAAGCTTTTGCTGAAGATTTTTTACCGTAGTTGCGAGCTGGTTGCTGTTTTTCAGACTCAGGGAGATGGAGGTAATCCGGTTTTCGGCTGAGAAAAACTGCTGTGCCTGTGCCAGCGGGAGGTACACCATCTTATTATCCAGTTCAGGCGAAGGGAACCGAAGGATTCCTTTGACCAGGTATTTCCCTGCCGCACCCGCACCATGATATCCCTGCGAAATGAGCACAATGGTATCGCCTTCATCAATCTGGAGATATTTGGCCAGCCGTTCGGAAACCATCGCCGCAGTGTCGTTTTTATGAAGATAGGTTCCCTTCACCAGGCGGTTAGTCAAATGAGTGAGCTGGTCGTCTTTTTCCGGATCAGTACCGATTACCAGAACGCCTTTTGTTTGATTACCCGAACTGGCCAGTGCAAAGGATTCCAGCCGCGGAAGCGCCAGGGTTACATTTTCTGTTTTTTCTATTTCAGAGATGATCCCGGATTCAATCAGCATGGTGTTCTCAATGATTTTATCGGATTGGTAGCCGCGGTCAAATACCTGGATATACCCGGTATAGGCCTGTACCACATTGTCGACCATGTTTTTATACGATCCCAGCTGGAACCCGCGCATCACCACCGAGAAAAATATGGCAAAGAGGATCGATGAGATCGTGATGAGTGACCGGCGCTTGTTACGCCAGATATTCCTCCAGGCCATTGTAAGGTAATATCTCATAATCAATTAATTAAATGATTATTTCACAGATTTCATGTTTTGCTGGGAAAAGAATGCATCCTCAATCTTAACATCGAAATCGATCGATTTTATGAGTACCAGGGTGCGGTTCTGCGGCTCATCGGCAGGAATGATTTCCAGGAGCGTCGGAATTTTCCGTCCATCCATAGTTTTAATCTCCCCGGCAGTTTCGGTACGTACCAGCGACTGGTTTTCATCATAGTATTCTGATTTGAGGAACAGAAAATCCCCGGTACTCACCCAGGTGATGATTTTTCCCCATACAATATTGGATTGTTCAAGCGGTATCAGATTCACCTTAAAGCATTTGCTGCCATTAAAGTCCTCGGTGCCGGTCAACTCATGGGTGTAATCCATGATCAGCGAAGATTCATTCAGGATATCGTCGTTGGTGTAATCCGATCCCATCCAGCCTTGCGACATCATCGAGGGGGGAAGCTTCACCAGCCTGCCGATGGATGGAATATAGTTCCACATGTCGTTGCCGCGCTTGAGAAACGTTTGCCCCTTTTCTTTTGCCGGTTCCGTAATCAGCGTCATTGCAAATTCACGGCCTTTTGACCAATTTTTGAATCCGACGGTGCGCTCCCAGCTTGGGCGTTTTATGGTCATCGTCATCGTACTGATGCTGCTTTCGCCCTGCATGTTGCGGTCAGCTTTTTCGATGATCTGTTTTGTCGTTAGTGTTTGCTGACCCAATACCCCATTGGTTATCAAAGAGATAAGCAGGATGGCCAGCGTGCAGGAAATGATTGGTCGCATAACTTATTTGAATAATTCGAAAATGATTTTTTCCAGTTTATCCAGATTTACGGTTTCGGGCGCCATGAAATAATTCAGCCCCACCCCGTCGATTATATTGCCAAGCAGCACCGCTTTTTCCATGGGATTGGGATCGCCCTTGGTTTCGAAGTAAAATGCAATGTCGCGCCTGAGATGTTCCTGTGTTTCGCGGTACCGGTTTTTTGATGCATCCATTACCCCCGGCTGAACAAATACGCTGAACAGGAGGCGGTAAAATCCGGGCTCCCGCCTGATAATTTCAAAACCGCCGTGGATGTACATCAGCAGCTCCTCCGGGGTGTCCAGTTCGTCCTGTATCTCCTCCAGGATATGATGAAATTTTTCAATTCCGAGCGCCATGATGGAATCAAGCAAATCCTCCTTGGAGGTGAAATAATTATACAGCAACCCTTTGGAGATACCTGCGCAGGCAGCTATTTGCGCAATCGATGATGAATGATAGCCTTCCCTCGCGAAAAGCTCCAGAGCTGCCTGCATGATCTGAAGCTTCCGGCTTTCCCGGATCTCCTCAAATTGCTTTTCAGTTCTTGGACTCATCGTTTTATGATTGAACGGTCAGTCAAAGTTAAATCATGTTTTTTTATAATGCAAACGAAAATTAAATTTATTTGCCTCGGAGCATGATTTTTGGCCGGAGCGGTCACAAATCCATTCGGAGTAGTGCCGGACGGGCATCCAAGGGCCCCTCGTTAGCGTGACGCGGTCCGGCTTTCGCCGGGATGACACTTCTCCGAGGGTGACTCGGAGGTGGATGACACCTCTCCGAGGGTGTCATAAAAGGCCGCCAGCATGGATGATCAACCACCTGGCAGAACCCCGATAGGGGTGACAGGATTATAGAAAGGCATCAACAAACACCTACCTAAACCCCGATAGGGGTGAAAGGATTTCAGCTGCCAATGATCCCTGGAATTTATTCCACCCCTGACGGGGTTAATGTTTCGATTCAATGCACCTGGCTATAATCATGTCAGCCCTACGGGCTTCAATTCCGGCAATGTTGAACCCTCGGAGAATTGTCATCCACCACAAAGCTACCCTCGGAGAAGTGTCATCCAGCAATAAACATCCCTCGGAGAAGTGTCATCCCGGCGAAAGCCGGGACCGCCTTCCTCTAACGAGGGGCCCCCGGGACCTCCCTCCCTTACCTCGGAACCTTCAAAAGCCACCCCTTCCTCTCTCCCGTCAGCGGTTTCGTCCAGTCGCCATACATCGGGTTGGGTAGCATAATGAACTTTTTGCCAAATTCCGTGCGCAGGCTATCCACCGCCGCAAATCCGAAATTATCCGACCGGTTCTCAAATACCTCATCAAAGTCGGAAAGGTTATCACCAACCAACATAATTACATTATACTGTTTGTCAATGATGCTACGCCGCAGCTCCTTGCTGGAGATATCCGATTTCAGATAAAGATGGTTGCGGTCGGCATACGGAAAATTCCATTTCTGAAGGTTCATGAGCGTGGTGACTGCTTCGGTATTCAAACGGTTGGATAAATAGATCAACTGAATATCATTTCTGGCCAGAAAATGGCAGAACTCCAGACTACCCGGCACGGTTCCGGCAGAGGCCTGATCGGTCCATTCTTTCCACCGTTCGGGTGTGTAGGGTTTACCTTCCGTGATATTGAGTGCTTCCTGCGGACTGTTGTCGAGCAAGGTTTCATCAATGTCAAATATCACAGCCGCTTTTCTTTCGGTATCCGCGTGGGTAAGATATTCTTTAACCCGCAATTCGGCCAGATTATAGGCCTGGTAGCATAATGCCCGGTACTCGGCCGACCGCTGAACCCATAATACGGTCATAACTGATTGGTCGGGAATGGATTGGGCTGCAATGGGCTGATATCCGATCAGGACCAGTATTGCAATCTGGAGAAATATCAGAGGGTTTTTCATTTTAAAAGCGATTTGCAAAAATTATTTTGAATCAATTGTAACTAATTCTGCCGTAACTTCGTCCTATCAACGCCTGTAACTTAATATGACTGTAAACGATTATAACCGATGTGTGAATCAGCATGCCGATGCAGTGTATCGGTTTCTGCTGAAAAACATACGGGATAAGGAGAAAGCCCGGGACCTGGTCCAGGATTCATTCGAGAAACTCTGGATCAATGTGGAACAGGTTTCGGCGGAGAAAGCGAAGTCATATTTGTTTACAACAGCTTATCACAAGCTGATAGATCAAACAAGAGTGGATAAAAGAATGGCAGATTGGGAAACAGTAAATATGAGCGAGTATTCACATAGTGAGCACTATTCGGATGTGATGGAAAAACTCGAAATCGGGGTCTCCCGCCTGCCGGCTGATCAGCGTTCTGTGGTCATGCTGAGGGATTATGAAGGATACTCTTATAAGGAGATCGCCGGGATGACCGGATTATCCGAAGCCCAGGTAAAAGTTTATATATACCGGGCTCGTGTGTTTTTAAAAGAATTTGTGGGTTCAGTTGAATCACTGGTATAAAATGGAAAGTCTGACAAGAAATAATTACGAGATCTGGTTCCTCGATTATCTCGATGGGCAGCTGAGCAATGAACAGCTCGAATGCCTGCTGGATTTTCTGGAACTGAATCCGGATTTGAAGCAGGAGCTCCTCGGAGTTTCCGGCGTCAGCCTCACTCCCGGTACGGAATCAATTGAACTGAAGGAACAGTTCCTGAAAACCACGGATGATATCCCCGGTATTGCAACCATGGACCAGCTGTGCATCGCACGTATGGAAAATGACCTGACTGAGGAGGAGGCACATAAATTTGATATCAGGCTGGATGAGGATATGGAATTGAAGGGAAGTTACAGCGCCTTCCTGCATACCCGGCTGAACCGTTCGGATAAGATGATCTTCCCGTATAAGAAGGATCTCCGGAAAAAGGTGGTGTTTTTCTCTCCATGGCTGATTACCGCGATATCCTCAGCCGCAGTGGTTTTGCTGGTTTGGACATTCTGGCCTGACCCATCGGAAAAGGTTGTTCCGGAGATTGCCGGAGTGGAAACTCCGGTCGTGGGTAAGGAAGCGCCTGCTGTTTCAACCCTTCCTTCAACCAAAGCTTCAGCCCCTTCAAAACTGTTGGCTGCAGCCCAGGGCCCTTCAGTACGCAAACGTTCAGTTTCCGGAAATATGAACCCGGAAACCGGAAAGCAGGAAATCATGCAGCGCGAAATTGTACCGATGAAATCCCTCTCCCGCAGAACCGCCGTGGCCGGTCCCCGGATTCCGGATCCGCAAAGCATTAAACTATTATATGCCTCGAATTTTTCTCCTACAGATATTAATATCCCGGAAAACTCCTCCGATGCGCTCACCCTGCCGCAATTTGCCCTGCAGTTGTTCCGCGAGAGAGTCCTCGGCCAGGATCGCCAGCTGGTGAAAAAAACCCGCTTCTCCATGTGGGAAGTTGCCGGTGCCGGGGTGAATAAAATCAACGATCTGGCAGGTACGCAAATGGAGCTCAACCGTGAGTATGATGCAAAGGGAGATATCCTTGCCGTATCATTCAATTCACGCCTGATCGACGTTGAATCCCCCGTCAAAACACAGGGAAACTGACATTTTTCCTGCCCTCTGTAACTTTTTCCAAAGCCTGTTCGTCCTATCTTCAAATTAGTTAAAACCAATTAATCATGAAAAAATTTGCATTACTGGCAACAGCAGCCCTGGTCCTGGTTGGACTGAACAGCTACGGACAGGATCCGGATACTTCCAAGGTAAGGATCGGGAATAAGAAATACACCGTTATTGTTGATGACGACAAGGAAATCAGAATCCTTACCGAAGGAGATTCCAATGTGGTTATCCGGGAACGGCATATTGAGAAGCACCACAAGCCCGCCAAAAGAATGGACGGTACCTGGGGCGGTTTCGAACTCGGTGTAACCAATTTCATCAATTCCGATTATAAAATGACCCTCCCGGCAGGTGGAGAGTTCATGGATCTGAAAGTCGCCAACAGCATGGAATTCAACTTTAATTTTGCAGAAAAATCGCTCGGGATCATCAAGAATTATGTTGGCATAGTAACCGGACTCGGATTGCAATATCAGAACTATCGCTTTGTGGATGATTTTACCCTGACGAAAGGTGATGATGGAATTATGACTGAACCGGTTGATGTGGAACTGTATAAGAACCGTCTGAGCATCTGGCATCTGAATCTTCCTTTAATGGTTGAATTCCAGATACCGGTGTATGGTGAAGATAAAAGAATCAAGCTGGCAGCAGGAGTGATCGGCGGTTTACGCATCGGATCGCGCCAGGTTCAGAAGTATATGGTCAATGATGAAAAGCAGAAAATCAAAATCAGGGATGATTTCTACCTGAGAGATTTTAACTACGGTTTCACTGCCCGGATCGGTTACGGAGATGTAGCACTGTTTGCGAATTATTACCCGCAAACCCTGTTTGAAAATTGCATGGGACCGGAAATTTACCCGGTAACCATCGGACTGCACTTCGGAAGCTGATCGGGGTCCTGAAGATTTTAAGCAAGATGCACGGTAGAGACGGATAATTATCCGTCTCTACTTTTTTTATAACTTTCGCACCATGATTTCACTCAGCGAACCCGAAAAACTCCGGTATCAGCGGCATCTTCTTCTCGAGGAGATCGGCGAAGCCGGACAAACCCTGATCCGGAATGCTAAATTCCTGGTTGTTGGGGCCGGCGGACTGGGATGCCCTGTTATCCAGTACCTTACTGCTGCCGGAGCGGGTACCATCGGGATCATGGATACTGATGCCGTTGAAATTTCAAACCTGCAGCGTCAGGTTTTTTATGGTTTTAATGATATCGGTAAGCTGAAATCAATAGTCGCCAGCACCCGCATGAAACGGATGAACAGTTTTGTGAACACTATCATGATCAACCGCCGTCTCAACGCCCAGAATGCCCTGGAAATCATTGCCGGATTTGACGTCATCCTGGATTGCACCGATAACCTCGAGTCGCGCTACGTGATCAGCGATGCCTGCATTCTCCTGGATAAGCCAATGGTTCATGCGGCGGTACACAAGTATCAGGGACAAATTTCTGTATTTAATTATCATAACGGTCCCAGTTACCGCTGTCTGCATCCTGAAAGTTTTCCGGTAACCACCGGTCCGCGGCCCGCTTTGGGCATTTACAGTGTTATCCCCGGAATTATCGGACTCATGCAGGCAAATGAAGCGATAAAAATCGTGACCGGCGCTGGTGATGTCATCAGTGGAAAGCTGATGATTTACAATGCTTTGCAAACGCAATTTCTATTTATAAACATCGAACGGAACCCGGATAATTTTAACCGGGAAAAACTAACCACCCGCTTTAATGAAGCGAATACCCCATGAACCTCTTATTAATCAGCAACTCAACCAACGCCGGAGATAAGTATCTCGCACATCCCAAGGAACAAATCGGCCTGTTCCTGAAGCCTGCAGTCAGCAAGGTTCTTTTTATCCCTTATGCAGCAGTAACCTTTTCCTATGATGATTATGAGCTGAAGGTACAGGAACGGTTCGCAGAACTCGGAATCGGCGTGGAATCGATCCACCATTTCGCATCACCCGCAGATGCAGTAAAAGCGGCCGCCGCAATTGTTATCGGCGGAGGCAATACCTGGCAGCTTACCCGCTGTTTGCATGATTACAACCTGATCGATATCATACGCGAAAAAGTACTGACCGGCACCCCCTTTATCGGGTGGAGCGCCGGTGCAAATGTGGCCTGTCCAACCATCCGCACCACCAACGACATGCCGATCGTTGACCCTGTAGGACTGTATGCCTGCAATTTTGTTCCGTTTCAGATCAACCCGCATTACCTTGATGCTCACCCTGAAGGCCATGCAGGGGAAACCAGGGAACAACGGATTCAGGAGTTCATCGAAATAAATCCCGATCTTTACGTGGTAGGTTTGCGCGAAGGTACCATGCTCCGTATCCATAATCAGGATATTGAGCTGATTGGTCCGCGGCCCGCACGGATATTCCGCAGGGGTGATGAACCCTTCGAAGTGAATCCGGGAGGCGACCTGGGGTTCCTGATGCAGTAATATATGTCAACCGCTCATTTTACCGGTATTGTAATTAAAACCACCGGCTCCTGGCATACCGTAAGGATTGACAGCGGCGAGGTACTCATTTGCGGTATAAAGGGTCTCTTCCGGATGAAGGGGATCCGTACCACAAACCCGGTTGCTGTTGGCGATCGCGTCGATATCTCCTCCGATGAACCCGGCAAGGGGATTATCACAAAAATCTATCAGCGGAAAAATTATATCATCCGGAAAGCCATCAACCTGGCGCGCGAATCCCATATCCTTGCGGCAAATATCGATCAGGCTTTTCTGATGATCACCCTCAAAGCACCTGTTACCCTGTCGATGTTCGCCGACCGGTTTCTGGTAACCGCAGAGGCATACAGCGTTCCCACCATCCTGATTTTCAATAAAACCGACCTGTACGGACCGGAGGAGATGGGCGCTCAGTTCGACTGGATAAACGCCTATACCCTGGCTGGCTATCGCTGCCATACCTTATCACTGCTCACCGGGAAAGGGTTGGAGGAAATCAGGAGTTACCTGCCCGGGAAAATCACCCTCATCAGCGGTAACAGCGGGGTGGGCAAGTCTACCCTGATCAATTCCCTGGATCCTTTAAAAAATCTCAGAACCAGCGAAATATCAAAGTCCAATAAATCGGGGAAACATACCACCACCTTCCCGGAGATGGTCGATATCTCAACGGGCGGACATATCATCGATACTCCCGGCATCCGCGGTTTCGGAATGCTTGAGATAGATAAAAATGAGCTGTACCACTATTTTCCCGAGATATTCAAGCACGCGGATACCTGCCAGTTTTACAATTGCTCCCATACTCATGAACCGGGTTGCTCTGTTCGGGAGGCAGTCGAAAACGGCCTGGTTTCAGAAATGAGATTCCTGAATTACCTGGGTATGATGGAAGGTGTGAATAATAAATACCGATAGTTTTTAACCATCATGGATAAGCCTGTTTACCTCGATTATAATGCTTCCACCCCGGTCGATCCTGCTGTAGCCGATACCCTGGAGCCCTTTCTCAGGGAATTTTTCGGCAATCCGGGCAGCAACCATTATTACGGCTCCCTCAACCGGATGGCGGTGGAAACGGCCCGTAAACAGGTGGCCGCTCTGCTGGGCGCCTGTCCTGATGAAGTGGTGTTTACCAGCGGAGGAACGGAATCCAATAACCTGGCAATCACCGGCGCTGCATATGCCCGCAGGCATCTGGGCAACCATATTATTACCACCGCGGTGGAACACCCCGCGGTGATCGAAGTATGCAGGTATCTCGAAAACGAGGGCTTCCGGATTGAACTGGCTCCGGTGAATGAATATGGTATGGTTGATCCCGGCGAAGTGATCCGCATGATTCGGCCGGATACCATTCTTATTTCTGTGATGCATGCAAACAATGAAGTGGGGACCATCCAGCCGGTAGCCGAAATTGGAAAAGCAGCACAGGAGAAGGGTATCTGGATGCATTGTGATGCAGCCCAGAGCGTTGGAAAGATTCCGGTAAATGTTAATGACCTTCACGTCGATCTCCTTTCGGTTGCCGGACATAAACTGTATGCCCCCAAAGGCATCGGGGCGCTGTACATCCGTCAGGGCATCCAACCCGTAAAAATCATCCATGGTGCCGACCATGAACAAAACCGGAGGCCCGGCACCGAAAATGTTCCCGGGATCGCCGGACTGGGAAAAGCCTGCGAGCTGGCTATGCTGAATCTGCCGGAATACGCCGCCCATCTGAAAAAAATGAGGGATCTTCTTGAATATCTGATTCTGGAAAGATATCCTGCCGCTGTGGTGCACGGGCACCCTGAAATGCGGCTTCCAAATACCCTGAGCATCGGATTCCCGGGAATCGATGCCAATGCCCTCCTGGGCTCCCTGCACGGAGTGGCTGCCTCGGCCGGCGCCGCCTGTCATACCGGCTCCAAAACGGTTTCCGGCGTGATGAAAGCCATGCAGGTGCCGGCGAATATTGCCATGGGAACCATCCGGCTGTCGACCGGCCGGTTTAATACCGAACAGCAAATCAGGCTGGCGGCCGGGTTGATTACTGATACTGCAATTAAGTTACAATATAATGATTAACAAGATTTTACTTACCGCAGTGATTTCCCTGGGCTGGCTGATGCCGGTCAATGCCCAGAATTCACTCTGGATCAATGATCCGAACATTTCATGGAACTGGCAAACCGGAAAAATCGCCGAAGCCTCGCTCTCCGTACACCCGAAAGGCCTTTATATGGAGTATGGCCTGTACCTCACTTTATCAGCTTCATCAACCTATTTCTCAGCAGAGAAACAACTTGAGGCCGTTCTGGATTTTCAACTTCCGAAAGGCGCCATCGTGCTCGACAGCTGGCTCTGGGTAGGCGAAGATATTGTTCAGGGCAAACTGATCGACCGCTGGTCGGCTTCTGAAATCTATGAAGGCATAGTGAACCGCCGCCGCGATCCGTCAGTTTTGTACAAAAACTCGGATACCCAATACCAACTCAGGGTGTACCCGATGAAGAAGGCGGAAACCCGAAAGGTAAAAGTCACGTACCTGATGCCGGTTGAATGGGTGAAAGGGAAAATTGAAGCCGGAATTCCGGGTAACCTGCTGAGGGCTTCGTCACAGATCCCCGACCTGAATGTATTCCTGTGGGAGGAAAAAGGATTTGTAAACCCGGAATTTCTCAATACCGATATCCTTTTTGAATCCAAAACGGATAGGGAATTTGGTGCTTATAAGCATGGATTCGTTCCGGCCGGAAAAGTGCCGCTAAACCCGGTGATCACCATGGATGCCCCGGTGCAGAACGGAATTTACCTGAGCGTTTTTGAGGACCAGAATACCAGCTATTATCAGATGGCCTTATCTCCCGGAGATTTTATCAGCCAGATACAGAGTCAGCGGATATTGGTACTGATTGATTATGAGGCCGGTAATTCAACCGTGTCAAAAGCCGGGCTGATCGGTGGGCTCAAGCAGCGTTTGCTCACCAGCTACGGTCCGGATGATTCCTTTAATATCATTTTTTCGAAACTCCGCGTGGAACAGGCTTTCGATACCTGGAAACCCATTACCGCCGAAAACCTGAATTCTGCACTGGATCCGCTGATTACGGAATCGATGTACAGCAACCTGCCGGGGATATTCTCCGCCGGTTTCGACTTTCTGAAGAGTACAGGCGGTCAGGGTTCTGTTTTGCTGATCACGAATTCCGATAATTTCGGTAATTATGAGCAGGCCAACGAATTGATAAAGGATCTGAAAAAAATGCAGGATCCGCTGCCCCCGGTCTATATTGCCGACCTGCAGGACCAGATGCTGAACTATTATTACATCGGCAGCAGATTCTATTATGGCCAGGAATATCTGTATGTCAACCTGAGCAAGGCATCTGCCGGGTATTATAAAAGCATCCGCGACGAGTCGTCTCTGCCGGTTCTTCTCAACGATGTGGTCAGCTCAATTGAGGGAATGGTTACCGCTTTTGATCTGTACACAGCTCCTGCCGACGGATTCTGTTATGGAAGGTTCGGAACCAATAATATGGAGGGATTTCCTGTCAATCAAACTGTTACCCAGATCGGAAAATTCTTCGGACAAACGCCGTTCATGATCTATCTTACCGGATTGTACCAAACCAAACCATTTTCTCAACTGGTCACCGTAAGCGATGAGCAGATCAATCAGGCGGATACCATGCTGGGCAAAATGTGGCATGGCCGCTATATCAGTGATCTTGAAGCGGCTGAGAAAAACAATATGATTGTTCAGGAGATACTGTATGAGAGCTTGAACAACAGAGTTTTATCTATTCATTCGGCATTTCTTTGCCTCGAACCCAGCGATTCGGTTTCGGTTTGCCAAACTTGCAAGGACGAATCACGGCTGGTGGGCATCGATGATCAGATGCTGATGGATTCAACCGGTTTTTTGAAGATGTATCCCAATCCTTTCCGCGATAAACTTACGATGGAAATATCGCTGGATCAGCTGACAGGGACGGATGAAGTGGTGATCCGGATCTTCAGCCTGACCGGTCAGCTGGTATTCGAAAAAACCGAACAGGCACTACCGCAACAGGTGGTCACCAGCGTTTGGAACGGTACCGGGCTTAACGGTGAGGAAGTTCCTGCCGGACAGTATATTGTGATGATCCGGGCCGGGGAAGTGGCCATGAGCAGACAAATTATTAAAACAGAATAATATGAATTCGCATCAGATTGATTACAAGATTATTGGTGAAGATATCCAGCTGGTTGAGATTGAACTCGACCCGATGGAAACCGTTATTGCCGAAGCCGGCGCTATGGTATATATGGAGGAGGGAATCACTTTTGAAACCCGCATGGGAGATGGCAGTGAAGCCAATCAGGGAATCCTTGGCAAGCTGTTTTCAGCAGGTTCGAGGGTGCTGGCCGGGGAGTCGCTGTTTATGACACACTTTACCCACCGCGGTGGGTTTGGAAAGTCGCGGGTTGCCTTCTCGGCTCCTTACCCCGGCACTGTTATCCCTATCGACCTGCGTGGTTTGGGCGGACGCCTGATCGTTCAAAAGGACGGCTTTCTGTGTGCTGCAATGGGCACCCGCCTGTCGATCATTTTTAACCGGCGGCTGGGTGCCGGGCTGGTTGGCGGCGAGGGTTTCATACTGGAAAAACTGGAAGGTGACGGAATGGTGTTTGTTCATGCCGGCGGCACCGTGATTGAAAAGCAGCTCCGCGGTGAAACCCTTCGAGTGGATACCGGATGCATCGTTGCCTTTGAGGAAAGCATCACCTATGATATTGAAACCACCGGAAGCCTGAAATCGATGGTATTCGGAGGGGAGGGATTGTTCATGGCCACTTTGCGCGGAAACGGAAAGGTGTGGCTGCAATCCATGCCGATACGAAAACTCATACAGGCCCTCTCGCCATTCGGCGGAAATGCCCACAAGGAAAATCAGTCCATTTTGGGTAATTTTTTGCAGAGATAGCCTGATATGAAAGAGATCGGTCCTAAAGAATTTCTGGATCAGGCATCAAACAGGCCGGTTATTGATGTTCGGTCACCCTCCGAATTTGCCCTTGGCCATATTCCCGGGGCAATTAATCTGCCCCTGTTCAATGATGAGGAGCGCGCCAGGGTGGGAACAGCCTATAAAAAAACCGGCCGGTCGCAGGCTTTTGATATGGGGCTTGATATCGTTGGCCCGAAAATGTCGGGGTTTGTTCAGGCTGCCCGGAAGTTTGCCCCTGAAAAGGAAATTCTTGTCCATTGCTGGAGAGGCGGCATGCGCAGCGCATCTATGAGCTGGCTGCTCGAAACGGCCGGTTTTACCGTCAGTTTGCTGAGCGGAGGCTATAAAGCCTATCGCGCGCATATACGTGAAAACCTGGTGGACAAACGGAAATTTATTATCCTGGGCGGACTAACAGGAAGCGGTAAAACCTTATGGCTGAAACAGCTGGCAGCATGCGGCGAACCGGTGGTGGATCTTGAAGGGCTCGCCAACCACCGCGGTTCGGTGTTCGGCGGAATCGGTCTGGGCATGCAACCGACCAATGAGCAGTTCGAAAATGAACTTTTCCGTGAAATTCAGGCATTCGGTTACGATGAAATGATCTGGCTGGAAGATGAAAGCCGCCAGATCGGTAGAATTTTCATGCCGGAACCCATCTTTCTGGCGATGACGGATTCCCCGTTGATCCGGATAAAAGTTGCGGATGAGCTGCGGATAAAAATCATCCTGGATGAATATGCCGGTCTCGATCCCGAAAGGCTGGCCGCCTCAGTGCAGCAGATCTCAAAACGTCTGGGCGGTTTGGTGACTAACGAATGCCTTGATTTACTGAAAATTGAAGATTTTGCCGGGGTGGTCAGGTTGCTGCTTCCCTATTACGATAAAACCTATACCCATTGTACGCAGGTGCGAAACCGTCAGGTGGTTATTGATCTGGATTTGTCGGATGGTGACCCCGAAGGGTATGCCGGAAAATTGATTGAAAAAAAAATGAGCCTGGCAACAATATCCTGAGGGTTGATATCGTTTTAACTTATCTGTGAAGCCTGAGACTGTTCGTTATTCTTAATACTGACTGTTTTGCATATTTATACGCGTAAGCAACGCTGGAAATTTTTACTTCTTGCGGGCGCTCTGATTATTGGGATCGCCACATCGTGGTATACCAATGCCATGGTGAACAAACTCGAGCGTGAAGAAAAACTGAAGATTGAAACATGGGTTGCTGCCACTGCGCAATTGCTCAGCATTGATCCCGGTGAGGAAGCCGCTTATGCCAACTTTCTGATTGATATAATCAAAAACAATACCACCATCCCGGTAATCACCGTTGATGAAAGCGGGAAAATGCTGATTGCCAGGAATCTGAAGCTGTATGATGATAAAAATCAACCGCTTGAAGATGGCCGGTCGCTTACCTCCCTGGCACCCAAAAGCAAAAAATATCTGGCCAGGCAGTTGGAAAAAATGAAGGCGCAGCACGACCCGATCCTGCTGGAAATGCCCAACTCAAAACAATTTTTCTACTATAAGGATTCTTATATCCTTACCCGCATTCAATTTTATCCGATCATTCAGCTGGCTATTGTTTTCCTGTTTGTTTTTCTCGCCTACTTCGGGTTCAGCTCTACCCGACTGGCCGAGCAAAATCAGGTATGGGTGGGAATGTCGAAGGAAACCGCACACCAGCTGGGCACTCCCATCTCTTCCCTCATGGCCTGGGTGGAGCTTTTGAAAATGGAACAGGCCGGTCCGGAAATCATCAGGGAGGTGGAAAAGGATGTGAAGAGGCTGGAGACGATTGCCGACCGTTTCTCGAAAATCGGATCCACTCCGGTTCTGTTGCCGGAAAATCTGCTCGGTGTGCTTGAAAATTCTGTGAGGTACCTGCAAAACCGTGTATCCGATAAAATCAGGTTTGAATTGCATTTCGGCGATCTTGATGAACTCTATGTACCGCTCAACCTCACCCTTTTTGAATGGGTGGTGGAAAATATCTGCAAAAATGCCATCGATGCCATGGATGGCAACGGCCAGATCAATATCTCTGTCAGGGACCAGAACCAGGTTGTTTATCTGGATATCAGCGATTCCGGGAAGGGAATACCCAAATCAAATTACAAGGTGGTTTTCCAGC
Source organism: uncultured Bacteroidota bacterium (assembly GCA_942493265.1). Lineage (GTDB taxonomy): Bacteria > Bacteroidota > Bacteroidia > Bacteroidales > UBA12481 > UBA12481. Next base: position 1,089,156 of record OW818688.1, on the reverse strand, counting down.
CCGGATATACCACCAAGGCAAGAGGTTGGGGATTGGGCCTCTCACTGGTGAAAAGGATCATCGAGAACTACCATAACGGGAAAATTTTCGTCAGGAATTCAGAAATCAACCGGGGCACCACCTTCCGGATTGTGTTGAAAAAATAGCTCCCGGCGAAGTAACTAACAAATAGCCTGCCTGTTGTTGAAATCTTTTTTTTATTCCGATATTGTTTTATACTTTTGCCGGACATTTTTTTGAAAGAGGATTGAAACGGTTTTCAGAATATATTATCCCTTTCAGTTCTTATTCAAATGGTCTGCATGAGTTTGAATTTGAACTAGATGACGCGTTCTTTGGACTATTCCCCGAAAGTGAAATCCAGAAGGCTGATGTGCTTGTTTCTATAGAATTGACCAAGCGTGAACGCCAGTTGGAGTTCAATTTTCTGCTTGACGGATGGGTAATGTTGCCTTGCGACCGCTGCCTGGAAGATTATGAGCAGCCGATTGAAGGCGAATTTAACCTGTACGGCAAATTCGGGGATGGAAATAACGATGATGAATTTGATGTGGTTTGGTTGCCTCAGGAAGCCTACCAGATCAATTTATCACAGTATCTTTATGAGTATGTTATACTCAGCCTGCCGATGCGTAAGGTTCATCCCGATAAAGCAGGCGGCAAACCGGGTTGCGATCCGGGTATGCTCGATATATTGAAAAAATTAAGTGTTAAATAAATTGTTACGTCATGCCAAATCCTAAGCACAGAACATCGAAACAGAGAAGAAATAAGCGTAGAACTCACTACAAAGCTACTCCTTCTCAGTTGGCTACTTGTTCAAATTGCGGCGCTACCGTTCAGTATCACCGTGTTTGTCCGGAATGCGGACATTACCGTGGTAAACTTGCTATCGAAAAGGAAGTAACCGCCTAGTCAGGTAATCATCAGATCAGAGAATCATGATGAAGATCGGTCTGGATATCATGGGGGGCGATCACGCTCCCAGAGCAACAACCTTAGGGGCTATCCTGGCAAAAAAGGAACTGCCGCCTGAAGTTGAGATCGTATTGTTAGGCGACAAGGATGCTATTGAAGCTATTTGCCGGGAGGAGAACTTCGACCCCGGCAATTTTCTTGTTGTACCCACCACTGAAGTTATCGGTATGGGGGATCATCCTGTTAAAGCTTTTTCCCAGAAAAAAGATTCAAGCATGGGAGTCGGATTCCAGATGCTGGTCACCGGAAAGCTTGACGGATTCTGCAGCGCCGGAAATACCGGTGCGATGATGGCGGGCGCCATGTTCACCGTTAAATCCATTCCCGGAATCATACGGCCCTGCATCGGCGTTTCTATTCCCAAAGGGGTGGATGAATATACACTCCTGCTGGATGTCGGACTCAATCCGGATGCCCGGCCCGACGTTATGTACCAGAATGCAATCATGGGATCCTTCTATTCCAAACATGTTCATGGTGTCGATAATCCAAAAGTCGGCCTGCTGAATATCGGTGAAGAAGAGGAAAAAGGTAACCTGCTCACCAAAGCCGCCTATCAGATGATGAAAGACAGCACAGATTTCAACTTCATTGGAAACGTTGAAGGAAATGAGATATTTGCTGATAAGGCAGATGTTGTTGTTTGTGAAGGATTTGTAGGTAATGTGGTACTTAAGCTTGCTGAGTCGGTTTATAATCTCACTCAAAAGCTCAACCTTTCAAATCCCTTCTTTGAGCAGTATAATTACGAGAATTTTGGCGGAATACCGATTATCGGCATCGGATCTCCCGTATTGATCGGGCATGGAAAATCAACTCCACTCGCCATTAAGAATATGCTGATTAAAAACAGTGAGCTGGTTCAATCCGGTTTAATTAAGAAACTTAAGCAAGCATTCGAATAATGCAAAAGATATTTGCGGCCATAACCGGGGTAGAGGCCTACACACCCCCGGATATTCTGACTAACGCCGATCTGGAAAAGATGGTGGATACTTCCGACGAATGGATCGTTTCGCGGACAGGAATCAGAGAACGTCATATTTTAAAGGAACCCGGTTTGGGAACTTCCGACCTGGCTGTTCCAGCGGTTAAAAAACTGTTGCAAAAAACAGGTACTAACCCCGACGATATCGATATGGTTATTTGTACCACTGTTACCCCTGATATGGCTTTCCCGGCTACCGCCAACATTATCAGCGACAAGGTTGGGATCAGGAATGCCTTTAGCTTTGACATGGCTGCAGCTTGTTCAGGATTTGTATATATGCTCGCTGTGGCATCAAAATTCATCGAAACCGGAAGCGCAAAAAAGATTCTGTGCATTGGCGCCGATAAAATGTCAACCATAACCGATTATACCGACCGGAATACCTGCCCGCTTTTTGGTGATGGCGCAGGCGTGGTCCTTCTTGAACCCAATGCTGAATATGGCGTTCAGGATCATATATTGCGTACCGACGGGTCGGGAAGAAAATATCTCTATCTGAAAGCAGGCGGTTCAGTTAAGCCCGCCTCCCATGAAACAGTCGACGCCCGTGAGCATTTTCTGTTCCAGGACGGTCAGCCGGTTTTCAAAATGGCCGTTTCCAAAATGGCCGACATTTCCGTTGAAATGATGGAGAAACATAACCTCCCGGCAGATAAGCTATGGCTGGTTCCGCATCAGGCTAACCTGCGTATCATTGAGGCTGTTGGCCGGCGTATGGGATTGGACCCCAGTCGGGTAATGGTCAATATCCAGAAATACGGAAATACAACCACCGCAACTATCCCGCTGGTTTTGTGGGAATATGAAAAACAACTTAAAAAGGGTGACCAGCTTATCCTTACCGCCTTCGGAGGTGGTTTTACCTGGGGAGCACTTTATCTGACCTGGGCTTACGATCCTGTTTAAACCTTTGCTGATAAGCCGGTTTTTTTTACATTTACCTGAAAATACTAAGCTATGGCAAAAGAAATCGAATCAACCAATGCGATTAACCTGATCTCTGCCGGAACTCAGGTAAAAGGAGATGTTGAATCCAATTCGGGTATCCGGATCGATGGCGTGCTCACCGGGAAAATGGATATCAAAGGAAAGGTTGTAATCGGAGCATCAGGGCAAATCACAGGCGATATTATTTGCCAAACCCTAGAGGTATCCGGTCAGATAGCCGGAAATATCCACGCTGCTGAACTGGTGAGCCTTAAAGCCACCGCCCGCATAAATGGCGAAATCGTTACGCGCAAACTGGCTATTGAGCCTGGCGCAGTATTCTCCGGAACCTGCCGCATGGACACCGATCCCGATGCAAAACGGAAAGAAGTTGTCGCCCCCAAATAAGCTCGAAAAGGAAAAACGGACGTTACGGGATTATGCCCGTTATTCCAATCTGGCTTTTAAACTGATTGCGGTCATTCTGACCGCTTTTTTTATCGGATGGCAACTGGATAAGTGGATCAATACCGGATTCCCTTTGTTCACCCTGCTGTTATCTGTCGGCGGATTGTTCATTTCCCTATATTTACTGATTAAGGATATTTAACTATGAAACACGTAGATACCAGATACTGGATCGAACTTGCCCTGGTCACATCAGCCCTGATTATTGTGGCCTGGATTGTTTTTGGTTTTGCTCTTCCGGGCCAGTATCCTCCGATCCTGCCAATACTCCTGGCTGTAATGGTTTTCGTTACGGCGGCCGGACAGGTGATCCTCACCCGCCTGCTGGATCAGAAATTCAGTAAATTCAACTCGGCATTTCTTATATACAAGGGTGTGAAAATTTTGATTCTGATGGCTTTCATGTTTATATACTCCGCTTTACATAAGGAGCATGCCCTGCCTTTCCTCGGATCTACCTTCATAATATACCTGGTATATATGGTTTTTGAGTCAAGATCTCTTAACCGGCAGTCCAAAAATCAGGCGGAGCGATAGTTTTTTTTTATACATTTGGCACCTTGCAGAAATCGAACAGGAATGAAGAGATGGATGTATATTGCGTGGATACTGCTGCTGATGGTGGCACCCGGAAGCCGGTTACTGGCATGGAATCCGGACGGCCGGCCGGAGCCTGAAGAGCACAGCGAAACGCCGAAAAAATTTGATGCCGGTAAGTTTATTATGGAGCACGTGATGGATGCCCATGAGTGGCACATCATGAAAATCGGTGAAACCCATATCAGTATTCCCCTCCCGGTGATTCTGTATACAAAGGAAAAAGGCCTCTCAGTGTTCATGTCTTCAAGATTCCATCATGGAACCTATAAAGGCTATCGCCTCGAAAAGGAAGGTCCGCATGAAGGGAAAATTGTTGAGGTTGGTGCTGACGGCACAGTCAACGAAGAGGCCTCCCTCCCTATCGATCTATCCATCACAAAAACAGTAGCTGCCATGCTTGTGAGCATGATCCTGCTTCTGCTGATATTCCTCCCACTGGCAAAAAAATATGTCAGGAATCCCGGCAAGGCACCTACAGGATTCCAATCACTCATCGAACCCGTTATTCTGTTCGTCAGGGATGATATCGCGATTCCTTCGATCGGTATTCACCGGTATGAAAAATTCATGCCCTACCTGTTAACGGCATTCTTTTTTATCCTGATCAATAACCTGATGGGCCTGGTGCCGATTCCCCCCGGAGGTGCAAACGTTACCGGTAACGTGGCCATAACAGCTTTGCTTGCTCTTTTTACCTTCGCCATAACCACATTCAGCTCAAACCGTAATTACTGGAAGCATATTGTTGATGCTCCCGGAGTTCCCTGGTGGCTGAAGTTCCCGGTTCCCCTGATGCCCTTTATCGAATTGCTGGGCGTGTTCACCAAACCGCTGGTTTTGTGTATCCGGCTCTTCGCCAATATCCTTGCCGGGCATTTTATCGCATTGAGCTTTATCGTGATGATATTTATATTCGGACAGATCCACTGGATTGCCGGTTACGGTTCATCCGTTGTTTCTGTGGCATTCTATGTTTTCATGACAATGCTCGAACTGCTTGTTTCGTTTATCCAGGCTTACGTTTTTACCCTGCTCTCGGCTATCTATATCGGAATGGCACGCGTGGAGGACCATCATTAGATTATTATTAACACCAAATACCTCAAGAGTATGTTAAGTTTTATAGTATTGTTCTTACAGGCTGCTGCTGGTGCAGCAATGGCCCCGATGGGTGCTGCAATTGGATCCGGATTGGCCGCTATCGGCGCTGGTATCGGAATCGGTCAGGTTGGTAAAGGTGCTATGGAAGCCATCGCACGTCAGCCGGAATCGGTTGGAGATATCAGAACCAATATGATTGTTGCCGCTGCTTTGGTTGAAGGAGCTTGCTTCTTCGCCATGATCGTCTGCTTATTGATTGTATTTCTTGGTTAATCAGGTTGTAACCCGGTTCTGCCGGATGGCAACTGTTTTAAATTTAAGAGTATGGGACTAGTATCACCGGATTACGGAACGATTTTCTGGATGGTTCTGGCTTTTTCCGTCGTGTTTTTTATACTGCGGAAATATGCCTGGGGACCTGTCCTTAAAATGCTCAGGGAGCGTGATGAATCCATCGAAAAAGCCCTTCAGTCGGCCGACGAGGCCCGCGAAGGGATTGCGCGTCTGAAATCCGATCATGAGAAGATGCTCCATGAAGCCCATGCCGAGCGTGATCTGCTGATTGCCGAAGCCCGGCAGATCAGGGACCAGATGATCACCAAAGCACGGGAGGATGCCATTCTGGAAACTGCTAAAGTTTTTGAACATGCCCAGCGCCAGATTGAAAGCGAAAAACTTACGGCTATCAATGAAATCAGGCAGCAGGTGGCTTCCCTGTCAGTGGATATCGCCGAAAAGATCCTGAAAAGGGAACTTAAGGACCGTACCCAGCAGGAGAACCTGATCAAAGAACAGCTTAGCGATCTGAAATTGAATTAGTTCTATGAACGACAGCAGATTAGCATCCAGATATGCACGGGCTCTTTTTATGTTGGCAAAAGAGCGGAATCAGGTGGAAGTGGTTAAGCAGGATTTATCCAGGCTCATGGCATTGCTATCGGATTCAGCCGAATTCAAATGGCTGCTGGAGAGCCCGGTTATCACGGGATCTGAAAAAGTCAGGATGGCTGAAATTGCCTTAACCGGTTCGATTGAGCCGATCTCCCTGGATTTTCTGAAGCTGCTGATAAACCACCGACGGGAAAATAACCTGGCTTCAACCTGCCGGATGTTCACTGAATTGTATAAAACAGATCAGGGTATCATGGAGGCATTGGTTGAATCAGCTATTCCGGTGGATGTTAAATTCCTCGAAGGCCTTACCAAACAACTGGAAGTTTCAAGCCATCGCAGGATCGATATGAAAACAGAAACTAATGAAGCCCTCATCGGCGGATTTATTCTGACCCTTGAGGATCAGCAGCTGGATGCCAGCGTGCTGTCGAAATTGAAGAGAATCAGACAGGAATTAAGAGAATCAAAGAAATAATTGACCATGGCAAGCATTAAACCGGCGGAAATTTCGCAGATATTACGGCAGCAGCTGGAGGGATTGAAGCTCGATGCCAGTTTCGAAGAAGTTGGAACCGTATTGCAGGTTGGAGACGGAATTGCCCGTATCTATGGCCTTTCCAATGTTCAAAGCAATGAGTTGGTGGAGTTCGATAACGGAGTAATGGGTATCGTTCTTAACCTGGAAGAGGATAATGTGGGTACCGTACTGCTCGGTCCCTCTGTGGGTATTGGTGAAGGCAGCCATGTAAAACGTACACGCAGAATTGCCTCGATCCTGGTGGGTGAGGGACTGTTGGGCCGCGTAATAAATACCATCGGCGATCCGCTCGATGGTAAAGGTCCGATTACCGGTGACCTGATCGACTTGCCGCTGGAGCGTAAGGCTCCCGGGGTTATCTTCCGTCAGCCGGTTAACCAGCCGCTGCAAACCGGGATTAAAGCCATTGATGCCATGATCCCGATCGGCCGTGGACAGCGTGAATTGATTATCGGCGACCGCCAGACCGGGAAAACGGCCATTGCCATTGATACGATCATCAACCAGCGTGAAAATTTTGAAAAGGGCAAACCGGTTTATTGCATTTACGTGGCCATCGGCCAGAAAGGCTCAACTGTTGCCCAGATCGCCAAAACTCTTGAAGAGCACGGCGCCATGCCTTATACGGTAATCGTAATGGCTACGGCAAGTGATCCGGCTGCACTTCAGTTCTATGCACCTTTCGCAGGCGCCGCCATCGGGGAATTTTTCCGCGATACCGGCCGCGATGCCCTGATTGTATATGACGATCTTTCCAAACAGGCTGTTTCCTACCGCGAAGTTTCCCTGTTGCTCCGCCGTCCGCCGGGTCGCGAAGCCTATCCGGGTGATGTTTTCTATCTCCACTCCAGATTGCTGGAGAGAGCCGCCAAAGTCATCGACAGCGATGAAGTAGCCGCTAAAATGAACGACCTTCCCGAGGTGCTGAGGCCAATGGTTAAAGGCGGCGGATCCCTTACTGCCCTTCCAATCATCGAAACCCAGGCAGGCGACGTATCAGCCTATATTCCAACTAACGTGATCTCTATAACCGACGGACAGATATTCCTTGAATCCGCACTCTTTAACGCAGGTATCCGGCCGGCTATCAACGTCGGGATCTCTGTTTCAAGGGTTGGAGGTGCCGCCCAGGTAAAAGCTATGAAAAAGGTTGCCGGGATGCTGAAACTCGACCAGGCTCAGTACCGCGAGCTTGAAGCCTTCTCGAAATTCGGCTCCGACCTCGATGCCGCCACCCTGAACGTGCTTGGAAAAGGAGCCCGGAACGTTGAAATCCTGAAGCAAAATCTTCATAATCCCTATGCTGTTGAAGAACAGATAGCTATATTATTCTGCGGAACCAGAGGCTTGCTTTCCGATGTGCCGGTCAGGAAAATCCGTGAGTTCGAATCCGAATTCCTGGAGTTTTTGAAAATGAAGCACCCCGAAATGATGGACGAACTGAGAAATGGCCAGATCACCGAGAAATCGGAAGGTATACTTACCAGTGTTGTGACTGATATGACCGCTAAATACAGGTAATTAAGGCTTTAACCCCGGATGGCTAATTTAAAGGAAATACGGCAGAGGATCACTTCGGTAAAATCAACGAGGCAGATTACCAGTGCCATGAAAATGGTTTCTGCAGCCAAACTGAAAAGGGCTCAGGATGCAATTACCCAGATCCGGCCTTATGCCGTACGGCTGCATGAGGTGATCAGTCAGGTGGGCGGAGCAATCAATGATAACAATGTCAGCCCCCTCACCGCCATCAGGGACCCCGAAAAAGTCCTGATCGTGGTGATCGCCGCTAACCGCGGTCTCTGCGGCGGCTTCAATGCCAACGTTACCAAGGCAACTATCGAGTGGGTGAACACCCAATATCCAAACCAAAAGGCAAAAGGTAATGTCAGCCTTCTTTTTATCGGAAAAAAAGGCGGCGAAATCCTGAAAAGCAAGGGCTGGGGAATCTGGCCCTTCAAGAACGAACTGATCGATAAACCAGCTTTCGCGAAAACCGAAGCCATGGTTGAAAGCTTGATCCAGCAGTTTACCGACCAGGAATTTGATCGTATCGATCTGATATATAATCAATTCAAAAATGCGGCAACCCAAACACTCGCCATCGAGCAGTTTTTACCGGTTATCCCGGTTGATCACAGCGGGGGCGCATCCAAACAGCCGTTCTTTATTTTTGAACCCGATCTGGAAACCCTTGTCCAAACCCTGATTCCGGAAGCCCTTAAAGTACAGTTGTATAAAGCCCTGCTGGATTCTGTCGCCTCTGAACATGGTGCCCGCATGACTGCCATGCATCAGGCCACCGACAACGCTACCGATATGATCCGGAACCTTACGCTCGACTATAATAAGGCACGCCAGGCAGCCATTACCAATGAGCTGATCGAAATCGTGGCCGGAGCGGAGTCCCTGAAATCTTAATCGGGCGCATCATGAAAAAGGCTGGCATAATCCTTCTTTTCATCTGTTTCCAGATAAGTTTGCCGGCTCAGTATACCATCCAGGTAAAAGTGGATTCCATGCCCACAAAAAAGGCTTATCTTTTTGATTATGTGGGAATTAATAGAAATATCGTAGATTCTGCCAGGACAGCCGTCGATGGCAGTTTCAGTTTTACCCTGCCGGCAACCGCCCATCCCGGGATGTACCGCATAGTTGTTGGTCCTGAGCAATTCTGGGACATTATTTTTAATAAGGAACAGATCCGCATGAGAACGCATTTCTCTTCCATTCTAGATAGTCTGAAAATCGTGGAATCAAAAGAAAACCAGCTGCTTAATTCATATATGCGCTTCTTTCTGGATATGCAGCGAAAGGGCAGCCTGCTTCAGCAACTTGCCGGATTGTATCCTCCGGGTGATCCGTTTCAACAGCAGGTGGTGAAGGAATTGCAGAAAATGCAATCAGCCGATCCGGAAAAAATCACCCGCGATATCGTTGAAAAGTACCCGGATACCTATGTTTCCGGATTTCTTAAAATGGAAATGTCGCCTAAAGTTCCGGCCGGAATCAATCCCAAAGATGAACTGGTTTTTGTACTCGACCATTTCTGGGATAATGTGTCGTTTGCCGATACCAACCTCATGTACAGTCCCGGTTTGGTGAATAAGACAAGAACCTTTTTCAGCCTTTACCAGCGTGCATACCCCCCGGCTAATCTGGAAGCGGCCATGAAGAAGGGGCTCGACAAGCTCATGTCGGCAGCTGCCGTTAATGATGTGCTGTTCCAGTTCCTGCTGGAGGATATTGCCCAGTGGGCGGAACGAACCGAATTTGATGATTTCTTTACCTACCTCACTGAATTCTACCTGGCACAGGCTTCGTGCACCGACGACAAAAAAAAGGGGGAATTCAAGGAGATCGTTGAATCCTACCAAAAAACTTCGCCCGGGAAACAAGTTCCGGAAATCGTTATCCCCCGGGATTCCAAAGGCGCCCTGATTTTATCCGAGATCCCTTCACGCTATATCCTGGTGGTTTTCTGGGCCAGCTGGTGCCCGCACTGCATGGATATGCTTCCGAAACTGGAAAATTTGTATGAAAGATATTCGAGGAAGGACCTCGAAATTGTTGCCATATCCGTTGATCAGACAAAAAAAGACTGGCAGGATGCCATTCAGAAGGGCGGTTATACCTGGATCAACCATTCTGAACTGAAAGGCTGGGATTGTTCAATCGCCTACGATTATGGCATCAGGGCTACCCCTACCATGATCCTGATCGACCGGAAAAGAACTGTAATTGCGAAACCGAGAAATCCTGAACTTCTTCAGCAAAAACTGATGGAGCTGGGGGTGAGGACCACTAAATAGGGCTGCATTATGTTTTGGGCGAAGGTTGCCAATAAGATTTTAAGAAACAGGAAGGGCATCGCCACTTTTATTGGCTTGGTCACCCTGTTTATGATCTTGCAGCTGCCTAAACTGGGGATCGATTACGGATATTCCGGGATGCTTCCTGAAACCGACAGCGTTTCGATCAAGCTGAATGAGTTTAATGAAGTTTTCGGCGAGGAGGGCGGATTGTTCCTGTTTGGATTTCAGGACCCTGATTTTTTTACCGTTGATAAGTTCAATTCCTTTAACAACCTTAAAAAATCCATCCTTGAAATCAACGGGATCAGCAATGTTTTATCAGTTTATGATGCTATAAACCTTCGCAAGAATCCGGATAAGAAAGCATTCGATATTTACCACGTCTTTCCGGATAAGATTGATTCACAGGTACAGCTCGACAGCCTGGTGAGGGAATTCCGCTCATTGCCCATTTATAATGACCTGGTTTATTCTGAATCAACCCATACTTACCTGATGGTGATGACGATGGGTGACAACCAGATCAATACCGGTGAGAGGATGATCATCGTACGCAAGATGAAAGCTCTCGCCACCCGTTTCGGGCAGGAGCATAATCTGGAGATGCATTATTCGGGGCTGCCGTATGTACGCACAACCATCTCGGAAATCGTGCAGCGTGAATTCATTAAATTCCTGATTCTGGCAGCCGTGGCAACTGCGCTGATTCTCCTGTTCTTTTTCAGATCTGCACGGGCGGTCTTTTTCTCGATGCTGATCGTTTTAATCGGGGTTATCTGGGCCCTGGGGATGGTTTCCCTGATGGGTTCCAGGATCACCGTGCTTACCGGAATGATTCCCGCACTTCTGATCGTTATCGGGATACCGAATAATATTTTCCTCCTGAATAAGTATCACGGGGAGTACCGGCACCATCAGAATAAGGTAAAAGCACTGCAAAGGGTTATCCAAAAGGTGGGATCTGAGATTTTCATGACCAACCTCACCACAGCCGCCGGATTTGCCACTTTCATGGTGATTGATAATGAGATGCTCCGGACTTTTGGTTTGGTGGCTTCGGTGAATATCCTGGTATTATACCTGCTGTGCCTTACCCTTGTTCCAATCTTCTTTTCTTTTCTGCCTCCGCCATCAGATAAACATGTGCGGCATCTCGACAACCGGGTGGTGAACCGGATTGCCGACCAGCTGGTTTTTCTGGTGCGTTTCAGGAGAAATTACATTTACGTATCGGTTTTCCTGATCATGGCGGTTGCCATTTTCGGTATCACCAAAATGAAATCTACCGGATATATACTGGATGATATTCCCAAAAAGGATCAATTATACAAGGACCAGAAGTTTTTTGAGAACACCATTAAAGGAGTACTTCCCCTTGAAATTGTTATCGACTCGCGTAAGCCAAACGGGGTTTACGGAGCTTCCTTTTTAAAGAAGGTGGAAAGTTTGCAGCAATATGGATTGAACTTTCCGGATCTGGGGCGTTCATTCAGTATGGTCGACGGGCTCAAGGTTGCAAACCAGGCCTATTATAACGGCAATGAAAAGTATTATCGTTTGCCGGGTGCCCAGGAACGAACCTTTTTACTGCCCTACCTGTCGGGTACCCTGCAGGGAAATTCCATCGTGAATTCTTTCATGGACTCAACCAGTCAGATTTTACGGGTAAATTTCAGGGTTGCTGATGTGGGTACCAACCGGATGGTTGAAATACAACAGAGCCTGGAGGCAAAACTGGATACACTGTTTCCGCCTGACCAATACAAAACCATGCTTACCGGTTCCGCACTTAAATACACACTTGGAACCGAATATCTGATAACGAACCTGATACAGAGTCTGGCGCTGGCCATCTTCCTGATTGCACTTTTTATGGCCTATATGTACCGCAGTTCCCGGATGATCATCGTATCGGCATTCGGAAACCTTCTGCCTTTGCTGTTTACCGCCGGGCTTATGGGTTATTGCAATATTTCCATCAAGCCTTCAACCCTGCTGGTATTTAGCGTAACTTACGGAATTGCCGTGGATACCGCTATCCATTTCCTTTCGAAATATAAGCAGCATCTTTCCTGCCCTGGGGCAGATCCGGAGGTTGCCGTGATTAAAACACTGAAGGAAGTTGGGGTTAGCGTTATCTATTCGGTTTCGGTTTTGTTCATCGGATTCGGGATATTTGTGGTTTCGGAATTCGGAGGAACAAAAGCCATGGGATTCCTGATCAGCATAACTTTGCTGATTGCCGTGATTTCCAATTTGTTGCTGGTTCCATCGATTCTGCTTCGGGGAATTCAGTGGGATAAAGAGAGAGCCAGATTAAAAATGCTGAAACAAGTGGAATGAGAGATATAAATGAATTGCAGCAGTTGATAGATGAGGAGATCCGGATACAATACCGGATACTGGAACCTCGTGAGCTGTATGAACCGATCTGGTATACTTTATCCAACGGAGGCAAACGCCTGCGTCCGGTATTTGTACTGATGGGATGCCAGTTATTCGATGATGACGTGAAACGTGCAGTCCTGCCTGCTCTTGGAATCGAAATGTTTCACAACTTCACCCTGTTGCATGATGACATCATGGACAAGGCTTTTATGCGCCGGAATCTTCCTACCGTACATATCAAATGGGATGTTAACCGTGCCATCCTTTCGGGTGATGCCCTGGCTATCCAGTCGAATATTTTCATCGCTTCATGCGATAAGGAAATTCTTCCTGATGTGTTGCGGGTATTCAATAAAACAGCCCTCCAGGTATGCGAGGGTCAGCAATACGACCTCAATTTCGAGAGGTTGCAGGAAGTTACCGCCCCTGAGTACCTCAATATGATCCGGTTGAAAACGGCAGTACTGATTGCCGGAAGCCTTCAGATCGGAGCAATCATTGGAGGAGCTGATACCCATTGGGCTTCACGCGTTTATGAACTTGGCGATATGATCGGGATGGCTTTCCAGCTTCAGGACGACTATCTCGATACTTTCGGTAATCCTGTGACTTTCGGAAAAAATATCGGAGGGGATATCCTCGCCAATAAAAAAACCTTCCTGCTCATTAAAGCCAGGGAAATGGCAAGCCCGGATCAGTTGGAGGTGTTGAGCAAATATTATGAATCTGAAGATTTCAACCCGGATGAGAAGATTCATGCGGTTAAGGAAATCTTTGTAAATCTGGGCGTTGATAAAGAAATAGTGAAGATGGTTCATGATTTTTCCAATAAAGCCCTCGATATTCTCCGGGAAATTCCGGTGGATGATCCACGAAAGGTTGAACTGGATAAGTTTACCCGGAATCTTATGGACCGGATTAGATAAATAAGAATAATTTTGAATTCAAATAAATCCTGCAGCAATGGTTGAGAATAAAGGAAGAGTATTACAAGTAATCGGACCGGTAGTGGATGTGGAGTTTGCCAGCGGTGGAGCATCTTTACCGGAAATTTATGAAGCGCTTGAGATTTTCCGCGAAGATGGAACCAGGCTTATTGTTGAATGCGAACAGCATATCGGTGAAAACACAATCAGGACAATCGCCATGGATTCAACCGACGGGCTGTCGCGCGATATGGAAGTCAGGGCAACCGGTAGTCCGATCCGTATTCCCGTTGGCGATCAGGTTCGCGGCCGCTTACTGAATGTTACCGGATTACCGATTGACGGACTGGGTGCGATGGATGGATCAGTAGGTTATCCCATTCACCGGGAACCTCCGAAATATCAGGATCTCAGTACGGAGAACCAGGTGCTTTTCACCGGTATCAAGGTTATCGATCTGATCGAACCCTATTCAAAGGGCGGTAAAATCGGCCTCTTCGGAGGTGCCGGCGTGGGTAAAACGGTTCTGATCCTGGAGCTGATCAATAATATCGCCAAAGCATATTCCGGACTATCGGTATTTGCCGGGGTCGGCGAACGTACCCGCGAGGGGAACGATCTTTTAAGGGAAATGCTCGAATCGGGTGTCATTGATTATGGCCCGGAATTCGTTGAAAATATGAAGAGCGGAGGCTGGGACCTCACAAAGGTTGATTTTAAGCGCTTGCGCGACAGTAAACTTGCCCTGGTGTTCGGTCAGATGAACGAACCTCCGGGTGCCCGTGCCCGCGTTGCTTTATCCGGTTTGGCACTGGCTGAATATTTCCGGGATGGTGATGAGCAGACCGGCGGCAGGGATATCCTGTTTTTCATGGATAACATCTTCCGTTTTACCCAGGCCGGATCTGAAGTTTCCGCTTTATTGGGACGAATGCCGTCGGCGGTGGGATATCAGCCTACCCTGGCAACCGAAATGGGTGCCATGCAGGAACGTATCACCTCAACAAAAAGAGGTTCAATCACTTCAGTACAGGCTGTTTATGTGCCTGCTGATGACCTTACCGATCCGGCTCCTGCAACAACATTCTCCCACCTGGATGCCACTACGGTTTTAAGCCGTAAAATATCGGAAATCGGAATCTATCCTGCCGTTGCTCCTCTGGAGTCTACTTCAAGGATACTTACCCCTGAGATCGTTGGTAAGGAACACTATGAAACCGCTCAGCAGGTTAAGGAAATTCTGCAGCGCTACAACGAATTGCTTGATATTATCGCTATCCTCGGGATGGACGAATTATCGGAAGAAGATAAACTGATCGTACACCGTGCCCGCCGCGTTCAGCGTTTCCTGTCGCAGCCGTTCCATGTGGCTGAACAGTTTACCGGTCGTCCCGGAGCATTTGTGGCCATTGAAGATACCATCAAGGGATTTAAAATGATCATGAACGGCGAAGTGGATCAATACCCCGAAGCCGCATTTAACCTGGTCGGTCCCATTGAGGAAGCGATTGAAAAAGGTGAGAAAATGCTGGCTCAGGCCCGCAAATAACTAATTCAATAATTATCGTGCATCTCGAAATATTAACACCGGAATCTAAAATCTTTACCGGGGAGATCACGCTGGTGAGCCTTCCCGGAACCAAAGGTTCTTTTGAAATCATGAATAGCCATGCTCCCCTGATTTCCACTTTAGGACCGGGGACCGTCAGGGTTATTGATACTGCCGGGCTCACTAAGCTTTACCCGATAAAACGCGGGGTGGTTGAGTGCCTTGATAATGAGATTCATTTACTGGTCACGCTGGATTAAATAAATCATTTGGAAGCCAGATTCATAGTTCTCCATCCGGATGACCCGGGTGAGATTTTATCTGCCACCGCACTGCTCAGGTGCCTGAAATCCCAGGTGGAGGAGTCATTCGTGTACTCGGTGGTTAAAGAGGACCATAGCTGGTTGCTGGATTCCAATCCCTGGCTGGATGAGGTTTTTACTTATCAGGAAAATCCAAAAGAACTCCTTGAACAGCTCAAAGATTTTTTGCCTGATTACCTGATCGATCTGGATGGGAGCCGGCACGTGCGCCGTTTTAAAAACCGGCTTAAAGTGCTCGACTTTACCCTCAACCGCAGAAATATCGGAGATGAATGGCCGGTACGGGTTTTCAATACCTGCACACTGTTTGATGTTCAGGATGATGGCAAGGGTCCGCAATTCGAGGCGGACCAATCCTATAAAGAACTGATCCCCGGAAATTTTTTGGATGGCTTCCTGGCATTGTCGCTGGATTCTACTCATCATACCCGGCAGATCACCGATGACCAGATTATTGAAATGGTTGTTCGAACAGAAAAACCTATCGTCGTTACCGGCACCGTTCATGATCGCAAGCTGGCCGACCGTATCAGCCAGTCAACCGGCTGTGCCGTTTTTCCAACCTGCGGGGATTTTTCAAAGCGGGAAACTGCCTCCGTGCTTTGCCATTCCAAAGGAGCTGTCGTTTTTGATCCCATGTGGAGCCTCATCGCCACTTCAGCCGGGATTAAAAACGTTATCATCAATGAGAAAACTGATCTTGCACATCTGACCGAAATTGCCTTATGGGGCCGGTCGTTATTCCAATCCGGCCATGAACGGCATACCCTTTAAGCGTGATGCCATCGAAGTGATGGCTCCTGCAGGCTCATTCGAGGCGCTCAGGGCGGCAATTTCAGGCGGGGCCAATGCGGTGTATTTTGGCGTGGAACACCTGAATATGCGATCAAAATCGGCCCGGAATTTTCTTACGTCCGATCTTCCGCTCATCGCACGATATTGCAGATTCTGCGGGGTAAAATCCTATCTCACACTGAATACGGTCATTTATGACCAGGAAATTATTTTGTCGCAGCAATTAATTGACGCAGCAGTTGCAGCCGGTATTTCCGCCGTCATCGCTTCTGACCAGTCGGTGATCGAATATGCACGCAGCAAAAGCATGCCCCTTCACCTTTCCACACAGCTGAATATCTCCAACTTTGAAACGGTAAAATTTTATGCCGGATATGCAGATGTAATGGTCCTGGCCCGCGAACTTACCCTCGATCAGATCAGTGCAATCGCAGGGAAAATCGGGACGCAAGGCATCAAAGGTCCCTCCGGTGAACTTATCCGGCTTGAACTATTTGTTCATGGAGCCCTGTGTATGGCTATTTCAGGTAAATGCCACCTGAGCCTGCACCAGTATAATTCATCAGCCAACCGGGGTAGATGCCTTCAGGCCTGCCGCCGGGCTTACCGCGTGGAAGATGTCGAATCGGGCGATCAGCTGGAAATCGACCAGGAATATATCATGTCGCCTAAAGATCTGGCTACCATCCATTTTCTTAACCGTATCATCTCCGCAGGGATCACGGTGCTGAAAATTGAAGGCCGGGCCCGACCTGCAGAATATGTTAAAACGGTGACCTCCTGCTATCGGGAGGCTGTCGACAGTTTATTCGACGGCACCTACGGACCTGAGAAGATTGAGCGTTGGAAGGAAAGGCTTTCAACCGTATTCAACCGGGGATTCTGGGATGGGTACTACCTGGGACAGCGACTCGGTGAATGGAGTGCAGTATACGGATCAGCCGCAACAAGAAAGAAAATTCTGATCGGAACCGCTACCAATTATTTTTCGCGACTGGGAGTGGGCGAGTTTGACATACAATCGGAGTATCTTTCTGTGGGAGAAGAAGTTATTATTACGGGCCCAACAACCGGACTGATTGAAATCACCATTGAGGAAATTCATAATAATGGCGGCGGGGTTCAAACGGCCATGAAGGGTGAGCGGATAGCCTTCCGTACCGGGCGGAAAATCAGGAGGGGCGATAAATTGTTTAAGTGGGTAATGGCTTAGTATTTAATTGATTATATACCGATAGCCAATCCCGAAAATATGCGCGGTGAGGGGATTCTTTACCTGCAAATCCTGCTGAATTTTGTAGAAAAAATCCAATCTGTGACTTTTATTCAGTTTCTGTTTAATGCCCAGCGTGAAGCGGTATTGATCAGTAAATGATTGCCCACCGGCTGTTGTCCGGTACCAGAATTCAAGGTTGGTGTACGGTTCAGTCTTCCCTTTTTTCAGTTCCCGTGAAACCTCGGCTTTCACCCTTATGTAATCCTTCGAGAGGGACCAATCCTCTGTCCGGTGCATCCGGGGATAAGTTTTTTGAAAGGCTGCCTTTCCCGACCAGGTGAATCCTGCCCACTTTTTTTCCACTCCTAAAAATAAGGAAAAACGATGGTTGAAATCCAGATTTCCAATTCGGTCCGGGCTGTTGATAAGCCGGTAAAGAATCCCGCACTCAAGGATTTTGTTGATTTTATAATCAACGGTCAGCTCACTGTTCAGCTTATCGAGCCGGCTGATATTCTCAAAAATCCTGGCCTCCTCCTCGAGGGTAATCCGCCATTTTTTGTTCACATCATAACGAACCGAGAGACTGGTCCACCAGCGTGCATCCTGTTCCTGACCGGATGCAGCCGGACCTGTGACCGCCAGGAGAATGATCAGCCCCGCTATTTTTAATAATCTCATAGGCACAGGTCAGGAAGCCGGTTTTTCATCGTGGTAAAAAATCCTGATCCTGGCGGTGTCCCTCATGAAATTTATGCGATCGATGCTGAACCGGTACACATTCAATCCGGTCCTTTTCTTCAGGTCGTCGAGCAATTCTGCATGCCTGGCAGGCTGGATCAACTCGATCTTCTCATACCGGATGTCCATGAACCCTTCCTTTTTTTGCATCCAGATTCTTTCAAGATACCAGGTAATCAGTACAATAGCCATATTGGCAAAAACCAGCTCCGACCAGCTGACCGTTTTGTCGGACAAGGAATTCACCACCGCAATGCCCACCATCAGAAACAGATAGGTCATTTCCTTGATCGGAATGGTATCGGTCCGGTACCGTAAAATTCCGAATATGGCGAACAACCCCAGGGCAAATCCCAGCTGTACGGACACCTTTCCGAGCATAAAGCATAAAAGGAATACTATTGTGCTGAATATCAGAAAAATAAAAAAGTAATCTTTCCTTTTTGCATGTGGATAGTATAAAAACCGGATCAGAATAATCGTGATCAGAAAATTGAAAACAAACCGGGTAACCAGCTGAACAAAATCTGTGGGATTAATCAGTTTCAGTCCGAGAAACCTGATCGCTTCCACCCCTTCATCAACCACGGCGATAAATCCGGATAGCTGATCAGGATTAAAAAATTGAATGAAATGATTCATTATGGATGAGATTATTATTCAGTTTTCTCAAATGTAACAATTTTGCTTTGAACCGGTTATGTTTGATCTCCGGAAATAGGAGGGCTGTACCCACACAGTATTTGCTCAGCCTTTTTGGAATGATCCGCTCTTCCCTGAGAAGGTATCCAAATCCTGCAGATCCGGTTGCTTTGGCGGATTTTACCTCAATGATCACCACATTGGGCAGTTCGGTTCTCTGCTTGCCGCTGCTCCATGCCGGATGAATATCCAGGGTTATGCGTTCAAATAGTTCATCGTTTACCAGGGTGATCCGCCGGAATTCCGACAGAAGTACCGGTTTCAGCGATTCCGGATCATACGGGGTGTTGGCTGTGATAAAGCCTTTACATTCAGGCCTCAGGAAATTTCGGTCGGCACCGATCGGCATACGTTTTTTTTCGGTATTCAGATGGCTGTCTTTTTTTTTGATCTCCAGAAAGAATTCTTCAGAGGCCTGGTATTCCCTGATCCGGATTTTATACCGGTTCAGTTTTCCGTTATGATGATCAAGGTACATGTCATGCCGGGGGGTATCGAGGTACAAGGTTTCATAGCCTAGAATCCGGGTGCCCAGATTTTCAAGGACGCGGAATTCCGCCTGAGCTTTTTCGAGCAGGACCGGAAGCTGATTCAGGGTGCAGAGATATTTGGCATCGGTACGCGTCATCAGCTTCACACCTTTCATTTCATTCAACGAAAGGGATCTGAAACCATTGATTATTTCAACGACGGGATCCTTTATCATTTATTTATTTCAATATCACTGATGATCAGGTCCTGATTGCCGGATAGAATTTCGACTGTTTGCCGGACCGCCATTGCCGGGGGTAATTTGGTGACAATATTCTTGCTGTAGGCAAAAATGGTATAAGTGCCCGGCCTCAGGTAATTGAAACGGTAGGAACCATCGAAGCTGGTTTTGGTACGATCCGAGAAAATGGAATCATTTCCGTAGATGATGAAAACATCCTCATCCGGGGCATAATACTGCGTACGGAGGTTAATCATTTCAGCATCATAATTATAGGCATATATTTTTCCGCTTATGGAGGAGGTTCCACCCACACCGGGTTCCTTCAGGCAACCGGTAAACAAGAGGAGGAGCATGGCTAAAGTGCCAATGTATAAGTTCTTCATTTTGTGAAAATTGATGCTTTAAATCTTCTCATGGATTTGTGCAGTCAATCAATTGTTAACAATGTTGATAACCGGATGAATTAACATGCAACAGGTTCAAACTTAATAATTATTTTAGACCGGAATAGGAGGAAATCGTTTACTTTGCCGATCGAGTAATTAATTATTAGTAATATAAAGTCAATCAATTTATTATAACCTAAACTCTTTGTATATGAGAAATTTGACCAGGTTTTTATTGTTAATTGTTTTGGGCGTTTTCGTTAGTGTCAGCGGCTATTCCCAGATCACAACATCCGGTATGAACGGAAAAGTTACGAACCCGGATGGAACACCGCTGCCAGGGGCAACGGTGATTGCGACGCACGTACCTACCGGCTCGCTGTTTGGTGCCACCACAGATATCGGTGGTTTCTTCCGTTTGCCGAACATGGACGTTGGCGGACCTTACTCGGTGAAAGTATCTTTCGTTGGTTTTGAACCCTGGACGAAGGAAAATCTTTACCTCTCACTGGGACAGACCGCAAAAGTGGACGCCAGTTTGAAAACCACTGAGGTACGCCTTGGCGAAGTTGCTGTTATCGGAAAAAAGAGCAATGTCAATATCTTTGACGGTAACAGGACTGGAGCTCAAACGGTTGTGCCCTTGGAAAAACTAGAGGTTATGCCAACTATCGGCCGTGACCTTTCCGACTTCACCCGTCTTACCCCTCAGGCTTCTGTTGATGATAACGGCGCTATAACAATTGCCGGTGTTAATAACAGGTACAATTCCCTGATGATCGACGGTGCAGCTCAGAACGATGTGTTCGGTCTGGCGGCTTCCGGTGTAAACGGCGGTCAAACCGGCGGAACTCCTATTTCAATGGACGCAATCGAGCAGTTCCAGGTAACCCTGGCTCCTTATGACGTGCGCCATTCAGGATTTGCGGGTGCAGGTATCAACGCCGTAACCCGTCGCGGTACCAACAAATTCACCGGATCAGTTTACACCTTTTTCAGGAACCAGGATCTTTCAGGAAAAACTCCTTCGAGCATTCAGCCTGTCGACAGCCTTAGAACAAAACTTGCCAATTATAAAGCTCAGACAACCGGTTTCCGTTTGGGCGGACCAATTATCAAGAATAAGTTGTTCTTCTTTATCAACGGTGAATTCCAGCGTGAACAAACCCCGCAGCCTTTTGACGTGGCTACCTACGGTGGCGCTTCAAGCGCAAACGGTTTGGATTCCCTGTCAAATTTTGTTAAAACCAATTATAACTACGATACAGGTGTTTACGATGCCAACACCCGCGAGCTGAACTCAAATAAACTGCTTGCTCGTTTGGACTGGAACATCAATGAGCATAATAAACTGATGCTTCGTCACGCTTATACCTACAACGAATCTATAGGACCAAGCCGTTCAAGCAACCGTACGATCTCCTTCTACAATGGCGGTATCTATTTCCCAAGCACAACCAATGCTACCACTGTTGAATTGAAATCGAACTATGCCAGTTTATCAAACAGCCTATTAATGGGGTATACCAGTGTTACTGACGACCGTGACCCGATGGGTGAAAACTTCCCTTCCGTAATCATTAACGATGGCAACGGTACCATCTATTTCGGTTCAGAAGCTTTCTCTGCAGGGAACTCTTTGACACAGAAGATTTTCAACATTTCTGATAACCTTACCCTTTACAAAGGAAAACATACCATCACCATTGGAACAAGCAATGAATTTGCTGATGTGTACAACCTCTTTGTTCGTCAGATGTACGGTGAATACCGGTTTAAAAGCGTAGCTGATTTTTATGCCAATAAGCCTTATCAGTATGATCGCAGCTATTCACTCGTCGACAGCATTACCGGTGACGGTTCAGCTGCTGCCGCCAACTTTAGGATGGCTCAGATTGGTGCCTATGTTCAGGATGAATTTCGAGTAAGCGACAATTTCAAACTGAGCTTCGGTATCCGCGGCGATATGCCGATCTTCATGGACCAACCGATCCAGAATACAACTTTTGACAGTCTGACCATGCCGAAAATTGTTGCCGCAGGATGGGATTCAACCATGATGAGCGGTGTTAGTGCAGGCAAAATGCCAAAATCACAGATCCTCTGGTCGCCAAGAATTGGATTCAACTGGGATATCTCAGGTGAGGAAAAAACTCAGATTCGCGGTGGTGTTGGTATCTTCACCTCACGTTTACCTTTGGTATGGCCAGGTGGCGCTTATTCCAACTGCGGTATGCTCGTAGGCGGAACCAGGCAGACTACTGGTATCACATTTAATCCGGACTGGAATACTCAGCCAACTGCTACCGACTTTGGAAAAACCGACGCTGTACCGTCAGGCCAGGTTGATCTTTTCACCAAAGATTTCAAATTCCCACAGGTTTTCCGTGCTAACCTTGGTATCGACCAAAAACTTCCATGGGGCATGGTTTTGACTCTCGAAGGTATTTTCACCAAAACCATCAACAACGTTGTTTATTACAACCTGAACGTAGATCCGGATGCAGCCTACACTCTTACCGGTACTCCCGACACGAGGAATTATTACAGCAATGCGGCTATCGACAAAACCTATACCCGTATCATCCTGGCTGATAATACCAATAAAGGTTACGGATACAATCTTACCGTTGCTCTCGAAAAACCTTTCGATAACGGATTCACGGCAAACGTTGCCTATACCTATGGCCGTGCCCTCGCCCTGAATGATGTAACTTCATCACAGAACTCCTCACAGTGGAGGTATATGGAAACCTACACCGGATTGAACCACCTGACTTTAGGAAATTCAGATTTCGACCTGGGTTCACGCGTTATGGCTTTTGTCAGCTACCGTGTTGAGTATCTCAAGCACGCTGCTACCAGCATCAGCCTTTACTTCAACGGCCAGTCGGGTTACCATTACTCATATGTTTACAATGATGTTAACGGTTTGCTGAACGGTGAAAAAGAAAACGTTGGTAACCTCATCTACATCCCTGCAAAAGCTGAAGATATCATTTTCAAAGGTGATGATGCAGCTAAAGCACAGCAGTGGACCGACCTGAACGCCTATATTGAAGGGGACAAGTATCTGAACGCACACCGTGGCGAATATGCTGAACGTAATGGAACACGGACACCATTTGCAAAAATCCTGGATTTGAGAATTGCTCAGGATATCTTTGTAAATGCTTTAGGTGCCCGCCAGAAACTGCAGATCACTTTCGACATTTTCAACCTTGGTAATATGCTCAACAGCAGTTGGGGCCAGCGGTACTATGTTACCAATGACGCTTTCCAGCTGATCAAGTTTGAATCATTTGTAAATGATGCTAACGGAAAACCGACCATTCCTACCTTCTCTTTCAAAACACCAACTACCACCCTGAATACGGATGATAGCGGTGTAAGAAGTGCAAGATGGATGGCTTTGATCGGCGTTCGTTATTCCTTCTAAAATTCTGTTTTTTAAAGGAGCCCCGTTGTTTCAGCGGGGCTTTCTTTTTTTAATCCTTAGATCTAAATCCCAAAAACCAATATCCAAAAATCAAATAAATTCCAAACTCCAAAAAATCAAAACCCAAACGAGCCCAACGCCAAGGCAGGTTTGAAATTTAGAATTTGTATTTTGTGATTTATTTGTCTTTTGTCTTTTGTTATTTGTTATTTGTTTTTTGTCATTTGTGATGTTTAGAAAACTCTCTTTGTATATACTGATCTTCTTCATGGCCAGTCATTTATTGCAGGCTAATGAAAAACATCATTGTGTTGTAGTGCTGTCGATGGATGGTTTCCGATGGGATTATCCCCTCATTTATCATACCCCGAACCTCGATCGCCTGGCGAGGAAGGGTGGGAAGGCCGAATCCCTGAAACCGGGATATCCCACCAAAACCTTCCCTAACCATTATGCCATTGCTACCGGACTTTATCCGGATCACAGCGGCATCGTGCAAAACAGCTTTTACGACCCGCAACTGAACCGTACTTTCAAGATGGGCGACCGCACGGCAGTTCAGGATTCTATTTTCTGGGAGGGCGAGGCAATCTGGGAAACTGCTGAACAGCAGGGTGTTAAAACTGCATCCTACTTTTGGGTGGGCAGTGAAAGCAATGAACGCTACCGGCCCGGAGTCAGAAAAATTTATGAGGATGGTTTTCCTTTCCGTCAACAGATCGATACGGTTTTTAGCTGGCTTTCGCTTCCGGCCGTACAACGACCGCAACTGATTATGTTCTACTTTGATGAGCCGGACAAAACAAGCCATGATTTTGGACCGGAAAGTAACGAAACGAGAGAAATCGTGAGGAAACTCGACCGCCTGGTGGGGGAACTTACCGTCGGATTGAAAAGAATCGCGAAGAAGAACGATATCGCAATCGACCTGATAATTCTGTCGGATCACGGAATGGGTTCTATCCCAAACGGGCAGTCTGTTTATCTCGAAGATGCAATTGATCTGAAAATGATCAAAAGAATCAACGGGGGAAATCCGGTGATCAACCTCGAACCTGAACCTGCTGCCCTGGAGGAGGTTTACAGCCGTTTAAAAGCAACCCCTCACCTGAAAACATGGAAACGTACGGAGTTGCCTGCCCATTATCATTACGGTACGCATAAGCGAATTCCTGAGCTGGTTGTGGAGGCCGAAAAGGGATGGGGACTTGAAATAAGGCATAGAGCAGAAGGCATAAGGCAAAAGGGAGGGGAGAAGGCGGAAGGAAAAAGTGATAAGGGGCGCACTGCTTCGGGAACACATGGGTACGATCCGGATAACCGGGATATGCACGGCATATTCTATGCCGTTGGGCCGTCGTTTAAAAAGGGATATGTTCAGCCCACCTTCGAAAATGTCAATATTTACGAGTTGCTGGCGAAATTGCTGGAGATCAGGCCGGCAAAAACAGATGGGAACCTGAATGTTTTGAAAGGTATGCTGAAGGGATTTTAAAAATCCCGGTCGAGGTCGAATACATTTTCCATGAGCGCCCAATTTACTTCACGGGTACCGGGCAGTGCCTGCTGAAATTTCAACATCAGCGTTGCCCAATCCTTCTGCCTTTCCAGGGCCGACAGTTTTTGCATCTGCTTGTCCCAGTCAAAGTCGGGAAGCGTTTCCGCTATCATGAACATCCTGTTTCCGATCAGGTAAATCTGCATATCCAGAATTCCGACTGACCGGATCCCTTTGGCGATTTCCGGCCAATGGGTTGCCGGGGAATGGTACCGGCGGTATTCACTGATCAAACCGGGGTCGTCCTTGAGGTCAAGTGTGGCGCAAAATCTTTTGGTTGGGCGATCATAAACCGGCTCAGTATATCCGGATTCCGCCGTTTCTTTCATGCCGGACGGATTCAGCTGAAACACATTTTCCATCCGCATCCATTTCTCCCCCTTTTTGTCCCAGGGAAGGAGCTGCTGGAATTGCCACACGTAAGTGCCCCATTCCTGCTGCCTTTCCAGTGTGCCCATTTTAGCCATCTGAGTGTCGTAATCCCAGCTTAAAGGAGCTTCCAGAATCATGAACATGCGGTTATCCCACAGATAGATCTCCATGTCGGAAACCTTACATTCTTTGATGCCCCGGGGGATCTCAGGCCAGATACCTTCTTTGGTATGCACCTTTTTGTATTGGCTGATCAGGGCCGGATCATTTCGGAGATCCAGCGCCATGCAATAACGTTTTTGCATAATTGAAGTCTTTTGAGAGAATGCGGAATTGGCTGATAATAAACCAATAAGAATAAATGCCGAAAATTTCAGCCTGTTCATATCGAATTATTGAATCGTTATTCGCTCAGTATGAATTCCGTCTGGATTTTGAACACGTATTTGATAAACTCCGGCCGGCTGGTTGCTGAGATTGAAGGATTTAACAAATCTCAAGCCGCTGCTATACTGTTCATCAAGGATGATCTGTCCATTCAGGTTGAGGATCTGAATTCCGATCTTTCCCGGTTGTTTCAATGTTGCTTCAATCTGAAATGATCCTTGCGTCGGATTTGGGAAAACACGGCAGGATATCAGAAATGGATTTTCAATGATTCCTGTACCTTGGGTAATTGGCAATAGCTGAATATCATCGATACCAGCTCCTCCGTATTCTGTTCCGTGGTTCTCAAATAGAAATCCTATCTGCGTGGTTGCCGTGAGGGCCTCCTTGGGCAAAACGATTTTAACACTGTCCCAGTCCCATGCTACCTCATTTTTCGGATTCACACTCTGTAATGAAACCCACGTACT
This sequence comes from uncultured Bacteroidota bacterium, assembly GCA_942493265.1. GTDB lineage: Bacteria > Bacteroidota > Bacteroidia > Bacteroidales > UBA12481 > UBA12481. Next base: position 1,062,877 of record OW818688.1, on the reverse strand, counting down.
ATCAGCCGAAACGCGATATACAACATTTAATGAGCCAAGATCCGGAGTCCGGAGGTAGCTGTAATTATAGGATAAGGTTACACCCGATTCTTTGTACGACGAAAGATCGGCGACCGGGGAGGTCAGGCAATCCGTAACTTTTTGATTGACTGTGCTGCCACCGGCGAGAATTCCAAAGAAATGCCCTGTATTACCGGTAATCCCGAATTCACTTTGAGTACCGTATCTCCAGTTGTTGGTTGTTTTACTGGATGCCCATCCGGCGGAACCGGGTTCAAAAGTTACGAAATAGGGAAGTGTAACGGGATCAGGAAGAAAGGCCGACACCAGGTTGGAAGGTTCCGCATCAGTTGAATTGGCATATTCAGCAACGATATAATAAGTATAGTCGGTGTTGCTGGCCACCTGATCGTCGGAATAATAGGGCGATGTGCAGTTATCATACAGGATATTGTTCCTGAAGATTTTGTACTTCGAAACGTACTGCGGATAAAACGGTGCATTCCAGTACAGATTGATCTTGTTGTTACCATTTTCCGCAACTAAAAAAGTGGCTGGCAGAATCGGATCCGAAGCGGCCAGCGGGGTTTCCCATAGTCCCCGTCCAAAAGTGGAGGTACGCAAACGTGATTTTGAACGGTTGAGATGATCGTAATAAGCTTCCAGGTCGCTCGATTCCACCGAAACCGGCAGGTTGGTATTGTAAAATACCCAGTCGGCCATTCCGGCATCCCTGAAATATACGCCGGCGTCAGTACCCACATATAACCCTTCCACGCTGGATTCATCGAAAAATAGCGTATTCATGGATATACGCGGCAGTGATCCGCTGATATCGGTCCAGGTTTCCCCTTTATCAGTCGATTTATAAACCCGTCCGGCTAAAGCCATATAAACTGTCATCGGCTCATAAGGATGGCATTCTAGGTCTCCCGGTGTGCCCTCAGTTGGTAAATTCGGAGTCAGATCAATCCAAACCGGTTTTGCCAGGTTGAAATCATCCGTCCGGAACAACCTGCGGTCACCACGTGCGAAATAGAGCATTTGCGGTTGGGCCGGTGACTGTTCAAGTGCCTGTGCATAAGGTTCATCGGTCCCTGCCAGATTATTGGAGATTTTTTTCCAGGATATGCTATTGGCTTTTTTGAGGTCGTGAGTGATCCAGATATTCCGGTAGCCGGCAATCATGGTATTCCCGTCATCCTGATGGATCAGGAAAGGGGTAACCCAGGCGCCATCTTCAGTGATTCCGCCGAATCCTTTCCCGGCAACCTGCCGGTTATACCCGTTGAACAGCAGCTGGGTGATGCTTCCATAATACAGCGTGGTATAACTATACTGATAATCAGTAGGGTCAATAGCTGATTCCATTCCGTCGCCGCCACCCGACGTGAGCCACTCCTTACCTGTCCAGGTAGCGCTTCCATTATCCTGAAAACCGGTAATCACTTTATAGGGATTGGTAACGCTGACGCCCAGACGGTAGATCTGGCCGATGCCGAGTCCTGAGCTGATCTCTGTCCAGGAAGATCCGCGGTTATCCGTGAAATAGATGCCCCCGTCGTTTCCGGCATAAAGCCTTTTGTTGACGGGATTATAGAAGAAGCAGTGCTGATCGGCATGTACTTCCTGGGACATGCTGCCGGTCCAGTGACCGGTAATTCTCCAGGTTTTGCCTCCGTTTTCCGATCTCCAAAGGTTAATACCCCCAACATGAAGCACCTGCGCGTTCAGGGGATCGGCAATGATTGCGAGGTCATACCAGGCCTGGCTCTTATCATCACTGCCATCTGATCCGTAGCCGAGAATATTCGGGGAATCCGACTGCAAAATGAAATTTTTACCGTCATCCTGTGAAACGAAGCATCCCTCATATGCAGCAGAGCCGCAAACCAGGTAAACCAGGTTGGGGGCTGCAGCGGTAACCGCAATAACGAGCCTGCCTCTTACGGGTGCTCCGGCGGTATCCGATACTTTTGCCCAGGTTTCGCCGGCATCTTCGCTGCGGTAGAAACCGATGTCATTATTAACACAGGTTGCATAGGCGACCGAGGAACTGCCCGGTTTCATCTTAATATCCTTAAAAGCTGCCTCATCGGCCGATTTCCTGGCCCAGCTAACCCCACCGTCGGTGGTTTTAAATATTCCACGGTTGGTAGCTGCGAGAATGAAATCCGGATTGGCCTCGTTGCGGTCCATCATACCAACGGTTATTTCTCCCATGCCGCTGTTATACATTTCCCAGTTGATTCCACCGTCGGTGCTGTGTATCACCCCGATACCGCGTGCATCACCATGGTCACGATCGCCCGTTCCAACGAGGATATCATTCGGCTTTGCAGGGTGGATTAAAATGGAGGAAACCCCCAGGGAGGGCATATGGTCGGTGAGAACCGCCCAATTTCTTCCTCCATCGGTTGATTTCCATAACCCGCCCGAAGGAGCGCCGGTATATACAATGCTGGTATCTGTTGGGTGACAGGCAATTGCATTCAATCGCCCTATCCCGACATATCCGCCAACATCCACGCGGGTTTTGGGACCGAGTTCGAGCCAGTTGGCATTGCCCGATTTGAATCCCGTACCCTCCGGCTGCTCAGCGGCAAACCGCTTGTATTCGCGGTAAATCTGGCCGGCCGGAGGGAAGGATCCATCTGCATTGACCCTGGATTGCCAGTAATATTCCCAGCGTTTGAAGGGCTTGTACCCATCGCCACGATGAGTAGGCCGCCCCTGCCAGTAACTATAAAAGGCTTTCCGGATCTCAAAAAAGTTAGCATCAGGAGCCTCCATCATTTCGATCCAGCGCGGAACAGAGGAATAGTCGGAAACGGCTGGACTGGTTCGGTTCTGGGTAATTGCTGCAGATCCGAAAGCTATTGATATCAAAAGGATACCAACAAAACGGGAGGCTTGTTTTTTCATTCAGTATGATTAAACTATTGGATGGTGATCTTCTGTTTCCATGCGGTTGCTTTCGACCGCACGGTGAGTTGATACACCCCTTTTGGCTGAGTACTAAGATCGATCATTTCCACCACATTGCCTGAATTGTTTCCGATAATCTTTTCGAAAACTACCTGGCCGGCGAGGTTGACTATCTGAAGATTGATTTCACCCGTGAGGCCGGTACCCAGTTCTACCTGGAACTGACCCTGGTTCGGATTCGGATAAACCCTCATTGAAATACCATTTTCGATAGTGGGTGCCGATGTTGTATTCAGGAAAAGATCAACATCATCCAGGGCAGCTCCCCAGGCAAACTGGTTGGAGTTGTCATAGAAGAACCCGATCTGGGTGGTGGCGCCGAGAGCTTTCTCGGGAAGGTTCACCTGTGTGGTATCCCAAACCCATGCAGTGGTACTTGGTGGTTTCATGTCAACCATTTTCACCCATGCGCTGTCGGGAGAGTTCCGGTACGAAACGCTGAACTTATCGTAGGTACGGTACTTCCTCATCGTGTAGGCAAATTGCAGGGTAACGGTTTTACCGCTGAAACTGCTTAAATCCATTGATGGGGTAACCAGATAATCTTTTACCTGAACACCTTCACCGGCGGCAGCGCTGTTGGCGGCAAAGAAATGCCCTTCACGGCCCGGCACCACCAGCGTTTCGGCAGTTCCGTATTTCCAGCCCTCGAGTGAGAGTTTTGCGGTCCAGCCGGCAGTTCCTTTTTCAAAGGTCTGGCTGTAAGGAAGTTCTATTTCACTAACAATGGTGGCAAATGCTTCATTGGTGAAATCCGATTCTTTATTTCCGGCATAAACTGCTGAAACTTTATAGGTGAAAGTTACATCCGGTTCAACACGCACATCGGTGTAGTTCACCCCATTGATGGTGGTTAATAAAACATCGTTGCGGTAAATGCGGTAGCCGGTGATATCAGCCTCATAAAATGGCGGAACCCAGGTCAGTTCGACGTCCGAATCAACAGTTACTGCGGTCAGCAGGGCTGGGGGCAAAATGGGATCAGCCTGGGCAAGGGGAACTTCCCACACGCCGCGGCCGAATGTTGATGCTCTCAGCAGGGATCCTCCGCGGTTACGGGGATCGTAGTAGATTTCCACTTCTGAAACCCCAACCGATACCGGGAAGGAGGTGCCGTACAATACCCAATCCTCCATGGAGGCATCTTTGTAATAGGTTCCTGCATCGGTACCCACGTACAAGCCTTCTTTGCTGGTTTTATCAAATACGATGGAGGTCATCTCAATATTCGGCAGACTTCCGGAAATATTTTCCCAGGCGCCACCCTTATTGATAGATTTATAGATTTTATTATTCAAGGTCATATAAACGATATTGGCATCGTAAGGATGACATTCGAGGTCAGATGGTTTTCCATTCACCGGAAGCCTGGCGGTAATATCCATCCAGGCTACTGAGGAGCCCAGCAGATTGTCGGTGCGGAAAATTTTATTATCGTCCCTCACGGCAAACAACATATTGTAATCAACCGGGGATTGCTCAAGCACGGCCATGTTTACATCATTCTTACCGGCAAGGCTTTGCGATATTTTAGTGAAAGTGATCGTACCGCTGGTTTTGATATTTCGGCTGATCCATATATTCTTATATCCGATCACCATGATATTACCATCACTATGACTGAGGAGGAACGGAGTTACCCAGGCACCGTCTTCAGTAATGCCGTTCTTGTCCTTGGCTGCAACATTGCGTCCGTTGGCGTTGTCGATGTAACGGGTCAGCGAACCATAATACAGTGAAGTATAGCTGTAGCGGGCATCATAAGGATCCACTGCGCATTCCATGCCGTCGCCGCCACCGGAATTATGCCAGTTGGTGCCGTTCCAGGTAGCGCTGCCGTTATCCTGAAATCCTCCGGTGATTTTTTTCGGATCGGTGTTGCTGACGCCGATTTTGTATAATTGGCCGATTCCGAGACCTTCACTGATTTCTTTCCAGCTGGTACCCAAATTGCCGGTGTAATAGATGCCGCCGTCGTTGCCTGCATACACCCTGTTATTGAGGGGATTGTATCCAAAGCAGTGCTGGTCGGCGTGGACTTCATTCGTCCGGTCGCCCCACCAGTGACTGGTAATCGTCCAGTTTTTTCCGCCATCAATTGATTTCCAGATGTTAACACCGCCAACCATAACAACCAGCGGATTTATCGGATCAACATGGATCATCAGGTCATACCAGGCCTGACTTTTTTCGTCAGATCCGTTGTATTCATAGCCCAGGATATTTGGAGTGGTAGAGGCGGCGGTGAAGGTTTTGCCGAAATCTCTTGATACAAAGCATCCCTGAAATTTTTCCGCCCCGCCAATCAGGTAAACCAGACTGTCGTTACCGGCTGTTACGCCAATAACCAAACGGCCGCCATCCGGGTAGCCGCTGGTGGTAGGTACTGCGGTCCAGGTATCTCCGCCATCTTCAGAACGGTAAAATCCGTTGTCGGATACGGCATAGGCAACAGTAACACTGCCCGGCCGGAATTTGACATCTTTATAGTGGCCGGCATCCGTAGATGTTTTGGTCCAGTTTTCACCTCCGTCGAGGGTTTTATAGATACCACCACTTGTGGCAGCCAGGATCAGGCGAAGGTTGCTGTTGGTTCGGGCAAACATGCCTGTCACAACATTTCCCATACCGTTATTAAAAGGCACCCAGGTCATCCCGCCGTCATCACTGCGAAAAACACCCATGCCGCTTGAGTTGCCGCCATCACGGTCGCCCGTACCAACCAGAATCAGATTCGGATCGGTGGGATGAGTCAGAATGGCTGAAACTCCCATGGTGGGCATATTATCGGTTGGTGTCGACCACGTTTTTCCCCCGTCGCGGGTAATCCAGAATCCACCGTTCGGGGCGCCAACATATACCGTTGCCGTATCAGTCGGATGAAATCCAATAGCATTCACACGGCCAACGCCGTTATATCCTCCAAAATCAAAACGGCTTTTCGGTCCGAGTTCTTTCCAGATGGCCTGACCGGTTTTTAAACTTCCGTTTTCCGGATGGCTCTGTACATAATTGGTGTATTCACGATATACGCTTCCCGGCTCAGGGAATGAACCATCTGCATTAACCCTGCTCTGCCAGTAATATTCCCAACGCTTGAAGGGCTTATACCCGGTACCCCTGGTGGCTTCACGGCCTTCCCAGTAAGTGTAGAATGCTTTCTGAACTTCAAAGAAATTTGCGTTTGGATCCTGCATCATGTTTATCCAGTAAGGAGAGGATGCATAATCCCTGGTTGCATTCGCAGATTTGTTCTGCGCCGACACAGTAATACTCCCGATCAGCAGGAATGCTGATAGCAAGAGGAAGGCTAATTGTTTGTTTTTCATTATATTATGATAAAAAAATGATATTCTGGCAGCAAAGCGCAAGTTTAGACAATATTGTTTTAATAAAGTCTGATTTACAACAGTTACCGTTCTGTTATTCTGATAAACAGAGCATGCGCTCAGAGAGAAAGGGTATCTAAAAAAAGACCCCCTGTAAGTTTTTGATTTACAGAGGGTACTCTTCCTTCAAGTAGCCCCGACTGGACTCGAACCAGTATCTATAGTTCCGGAAACTATCATTCTATCCCTTGAACTACGGAGCCGGAAAAATTTATTATCCAGCGCAACGCTCACTCTTTCATGCCAATAGGCCCAACAACACCTGCACCTGATTACAAAACCACGTAGCCCCACCAGGACTCGAACCTGAATTTAAAGTTTAGGAAACTTCCGTTCTATCCCTTGAACTATGAGGCCGTAAATGCGGTGCAAAAATACTAAAAAATCCAAACATTGCAATTATCGCGAAAGATGCGCAGCACTAAGCAAACCCGATGCATGTCCGGTTTGAATCCCTGTGAAGCAATTAGCAGGGCGTTTTTTAAACAATGCTTCCCGGCGGTTGTTTCTGAAGTATATAGAAAAAGCCAGTCTTTTGAAAAATTTAAAAGCAGTACATATGAAAAAGTCAGCCTATCCAAAATTGCTTTCACTGACCCTGGTATCAGCCATGTTGATTTTCGTTTCTTATAAAAGCGGAGATGAGCCGGTGAAACAGGCCAATAAAAACAAGAGCGAAACCGCAGCCCGGCCAAAAGGAAAATCAGCAGTCAGCTCGCAATATCCGGTTAAGGCCGTATCCTTCCGGGTGGTCAATAAAAGGCAGTATGAATCCGGGTTCATCGGATGGAATATCTATGCAGTAGTCAGGAATACAGATTCTTCAGGCAACGGCGACGGCTGTTGATGATCTCCAGGGTTTGGTAGGGTGATTGCTGGTCAGTCGAACAGACTGTGCAGCACGGCGTGTGACCTGATTTCACCCAATCCTTCCAGATGGAGATAATAGTACCTGAGTATTCCCCCAAGAAACTCAACCCGTGTGGCACGGTCAATTTCAATCGAGGCCAGGTCGGATGCCTGAACGGATAGAAACCTGATCATCAGTGAGGTGAGTGCTGGTGTGAGAAATGAATCATTCAGGGGTGGGGAGGTGGTGAAAACCCCGGGCGACAGGTCGAACCATAAATCTTTTTGTGGAGGCGGTATTCCCGGATTAAATCCCAGATGCCGGGTAAGCCGGAGCAGAAAATAAAGGTGGAAATTTGCGATCCCTCGCTCCAGAACATCCAGCATCTGAATGTGCGTGTCCAGAAAATCAAATAATTCTTCGTTAGGCTCCTCTTCCCGTAATGCCTTGTTCAGAATCTCAGCCAGAAAAAGGGCTACCGAGCTTTTTACCGGATCACCGGTGAGGTGCATGAACGGACTGTGATTTTTAACTTCTTTTATGTTCTGCAAATCCCTGCCAGGCTTAAAATAAATATCCAGTTCGAGAATCGTAAGCGGTTGAAAAAGATGGGCCTTGCGGCTTCTTGCGGAGGTGCGCGCCCCTTTTACCATGATTGCCATCCGGCCCCATCGCCGGGTATACAGATGGGCGATCAGGCTGGTTTCCCCGTACTTGATCTGCTTCAGAACAATGCCGAGGGTTCTTTCTATCATAACTAACGGACAATCAGAATTTTGGCAACCACTTTCCTGGCCAGATCCCCTGTCGATGCAAAAACAAGATAAACACCGGAAACAACCGGCTGTCCTGTCCGTTCATTGCCATCCCAGGTGATTTGTCCGCCTGAACTTTCCCCCTGAAATACCAGGTTTCCGGTTAGGTCGGTGATCTTTATAACTGATTCCGCCGGAACACCCTTCACGGTAATGGGTCCGGTATAACCGGGTCGCACCGGATTGGGAAAGGCATACACGGGACCGGCATAGATATCATCACGAATGGCTGTTCCCCTGTACGATATCACGCCTCCCTCGGTGCCGAAATATACCTCCCCCGATTCCTGGTCGATTACAATGGAGGATATTTCATTGGTGAGCAGCGGCGAATTGGTGATGTTGAAGGATTGAATCAGCTCGGTGCCGTCAGGATTGGTTAAAAATACTCCTGAATTCCGGGTACCGAACCATTTACGGTTGGCTCCGTCAACCGCAATGGCCGTAACGATCTCAGTGGCCAGTAAACCATGGTAGAGCGAGTCGCCCTGATTCACGCTGGGTTGCGATGCGTAAAAACTATCAGAGGTGAATACTCCTGAAGGATTATAGTAAACCACTGCCCCTGAACTGGTTCCTATCCACAACCGGGGTGGGCTGCTGATATCCAGGGCCATGGAATAGATGTCGTTCATGATCTTGATCGTGTTTTTCGGAGGGGTTGCAACTTCCACCGACATTTGAATGGCATGGTCATCCGACGTATCATCAATGTCCTTACCGTTATCAAAAACAAATAACCCTTTGCCTTTGGGTAATTGCACCCACTTGACATCCGCGGGAGTGATCAGTATCTGCCCTGTAAAGGATTCACCAATATACTCGCTGTACGGGAAGCTTTTCCAGGTGCCGTCGGTTTTCTTGACAGATATGGGTGATTGCACGCTCGAATTCGTTACCCATAGATTATTTTTGGAGTCAAATGCCAGTCCTCCGATCCTGATATACGGACTTCCCGGAAAAATGCTGGACAGCGCACCGTCGGTGTTGGTGTCATCCCAAACCCCGATGTATTCTCCATCCTTAAATTCCACGAGCCCGAATCCCCAGGAAGCTCCATAAATATGGTTATGATCGGCCGGATCAACTGCCAGGCGGATAATATCCCGGATCAGCCCGATTTCGGGCACGGTAAGCGGGTTGAATACCTTCCAGGTGCCGTTGAGCTTGGCAGATACCCCGCTGATGTTCCAGATATTGTTCCAGGAGGCATCGTATGCACCGCCGGCAATCCATAAATCCCCGTCGGAAATCACCATGTCGAAGGTTTTCCGGTCCCAGGGCCCCGCAGGCCTGATTTTTGTAAATGTTTCAAAATCCGGTGAGTAGATCAAACCGAAATCCCGGTCGGCAATCCAGGGTTTTCCCTGGTTATCCAGCAGAAAATCATTGGGGTTCATCAGATCTTCACCGCCATATCCACCCATATGCCTCTGTAGAATTCCTTCGGGACTGATCAGGTTGATCTGATAGGAACTCACCACCACCAGTTGTCCGTCGATATAATGCATGCGCCGGATATCATTGTAATATCTTGGGAACCAGTTCCAAACGTATCCATTATAGGTGTATATCGAGTCGACTCCTCCGGTGGGACTCAGGTGCGATGCCCAGATTTTTCCATCATGATAGGCCATATGGTTATAGGTTTCACCCATGAACGGTTGTCCGGTGACCGGTGTCCAAACCCGATAGTTTTCGAGTTCCGGATCGTTGATATAAGCTTTGAAGATTCCTTTTTCAGTAGCCGCAAAAATTGAGTCGTAATTGAATACAACCGTCTCAAATACCTCAATATGAGAACCCTCCGGACCGATATAATAGGTGGAGGCGACTTCATCCCGGGAGAGGTTCAGCCGGATGATTCCGAATCCGCATGAAAGAAGGGCATCATCGCCCTGCACCTGAATGCTGTTGATCCGTTTGCTGCCGGTCATCATCTTGTGCTTGATATCCGGAATATTGACGATCTCATTGTTCGAGAGCAGGTCGATATTGGAATTTGCGTAGGCGATGATCAGGGTATTGTGATCCTCACTATAGGCCAGGCATGCGATTTCAAGATCGCTTAAACCATTGATTTTCGACCATTTACTGATATCGGTGGTAACAGGATTATAGGAAAACAGACCGCTCCGCGTGGCACAATATATGATTCCACGGGCTTCAACCAGACTGATGGCCTGACTGAACGATAGATGGTCCTGCCATTCGCCTACCCTCGTCTGCGACTTCGCCGGGAAACCCAGACCCACTAAAATCAATATCACTAATACCTTCTTCATATCGCCTTATCATTTACCACAAAACCCTTTTCTGTCATCCCCGCGCAGGCGGGGACTTTCATCCCCTGCACCGCCTCCTTTTCTGTCATCCCCGCGCATGCGGGGACCCTTAACAATAACTTCTCCAACCCCTTTTTATTTTATGCCCATAACAGTTTGACTGAGGAATGATTGCAGTTTGGCCGTTGCCAATCCGCGATGGGAAATTACATTCTTTTCTTCAGCGGGCATCTCTGCAAATGATTTTTCAGATACCAGCGGCCTGAAAACCGGATCGTACCCGAAACCTGTTGTTCCCCGCGGTTCCGTCAGTATCTCCCCTTCAACGGTACCATCGAAAAGATACTCCTGATTGTCGAGGATCAGGGCAATGACCGTGCGGAACCGGGCCGTACGGTCCGGATTGCCATTCAAGGCTTCGAGCAGTTTGTTTACATTGTCGGCGTAGGTTGCATTTTCCCCTGCATACCGGGCTGAATATACTCCGGGAGCACCGTTTAGAGCATCAACTTCCAAACCGGTATCATCTGCAAAACAATTGCAGCCGAACCGGTCGTGGATGTGCCGGGCTTTAAGCAGGGCATTGCCTTCCAGATCGGCGGCGGTTTCCTCGATATCCTCATCGAATCCGATATCACCCAGACTTTTAACAATGCAGAAATCCCCCAGGATCTGCCTGATTTCCGACAGCTTGTGTTTGTTATTGGTTACGAATACGAGTTCTTTCATCTTTGTATACGGGTTGTTCTATGTGGTAATGTCAGCTTTTTGGTGGCACAATTTTACTACATTTGGTCATTCCAAAAAATTAACTTTTCAATAAAAATATGGAAACTCTCGACTGGAAATCGCTTCCATTCGGTTACATTAAAACCGACTACAATGTACGTTGTTATTATCGCAACGGACAATGGGGAGAACTTGAAATATCATCATCGGAATTTATTAACCTGCATATGGCCGCTACAGCGCTTCATTACGGGCAGGAAGCATTTGAAGGAATGAAGGCTTTTATGGGCAAGGACGGCAGGATCCGGTTGTTCCGCTGGGATGAAAACAGCAAGCGCATGCGCAAATCCGCTGAGGGGATCATGATGGCCGAGGTTCCGGATGACCTGTTTCATCAGATTATTGTTAAAGCCGTACAGATGAACAAACGGTTTGTTCCACCTTACGGGTCCGGTGCTTCACTCTATATCAGGCCTTTATTAATCGGCTCCGGCGCCCAGGTTGGCGTAAAGGCGTCGAATGAATATCTTTTTATGGTTTTTGTAACTCCCGTGGGCCCCTACTTTAAGGAGGGATTTGCTCCGGTCAATATGATGATTACCCGAACCTTTGATCGTGCAGCTCCTCTGGGAACCGGCAATATCAAAGTGGGCGGCAATTATGCAGCCAGTTTGCGGGCGCTCGATGTGGCTCATAAACAAGGCTTTGCTTCGGCCCTTTTCCTGGATGCACGCGAAAAGAAATTTATCGACGAAGCCGGTCCTGCCAATTTCTTTGGGATAAAGGATAATACTTATATCACCCCTTCATCACACTCCATTCTCCCCAGTATCACCAATAAGGCCCTTCAGGATATTGCCCGGGATATGGGCATGAAGGTGGAAATCCGGCCGGTACCCGTTGAAGAGCTGGAAACTTTTGAGGAGGTTGGCGCCTGTGGAACTGCTGCCGTGATCAGTCCGGTAAATAAGATTGTTGATGAAGAATCTGGCAGGACTTACCAGTTCTGCAAAAATAATGAGCCGGGTGCGGTTTCAAAAAAGCTTTACGAACATCTTACCGGAATCCAGACGGGCGATTTGCCCGATCCGTATGGCTGGATCGAGTTTGTAGATTAGGTGATTTTAAGCCCGGTTTCGGGCTTTGAAAATCCAGATTTTTTTCACGCGAAGACGCAAAGACGCTAATGGGCTCGGTCCTATAGCGTATTTGCTTCTTCGCGTGAGATTTCGGAAGAAGCCCATTGTGGTCCCATCCGAAATGGGACACTCCGGTATTTCACCCTCATTACTTTTCCTCCCCACCACTTTTCCAACGATTCGCTCCTTTTTCTCGCATCCACGCGATGGCAGGTGTTTTTCATTGCTGTATCCAAAAAGTTTTATTGTTGATAATCAGGCACAAACGCCATTCGATAAAAAATATTTAGTACTATGTGATACAAGGTATCAATATTATAACATATCTTTGCATAGGAAATAACAATGTTAAAGCAAGTACCCTGAACAATTAAACTAGTGTGTTATGAAAAGGACAATTCAAATCAATCTGGCAGGCACCATTTTCAACATTGATGATGATGCCTATGAAATTCTGAGAGACTACCTGAATGCCGTTGAGCGTCAGTTCATGTCGAGCGTGGAAGGTCGCGAAGTTATGCATGACCTTGAGATGCGCATGTCGGAACTTTTTACCGAGCGCCTGAAACCGCTCCGTCAGGTAATTTCTATCGAAGATGTACGCGAAGTGCTTAAAGTGCTGGGCGCACCTGAAGATATCGGGGGCCGTCCTGATGGCGCACCGCGATATTCACAAACTTACAACAGCCGTTACAACGGTGGCCGCCGGAGCCGGAGAATGTACCGTGACGCGCAGGATAAATCCATTGGCGGCGTTTGTTCCGGATTAGCCTATTATTTCAATACCGATCCCTTGCTGCTTCGTATCCTGTTTATCATCGGACTGTTTATGGGCTTTGGATTCCTTCTGTACCTGATTCTCTGGATTGCACTGCCGCAGGCACAATCGCCTGAACAGATCAGCGAAATGAAAACCGGATCCAATTATTTCTGATACCAAAACAGTCATGAAAACAACTTTCAGTATCACTGCCGTAATTATCTCCCTGGCGATGGCAGCTCTAACCCTCGCCGGATGTCAGGGTGGAATCGTCGGAAACGGCAAAGTGGAAACCCGTGAGGAGAAAATCGGCAATTTCGACCGTCTGGTAATATCCGGCAATTTCCACGTTTTTCTGGTACCCGCCGATAAGCCATCCCTACGGATGGAAATGGATGAAAATCTGTATGATATCATTAAGGTCAGTGAGGAGGGATCGACCCTTCGGATTGATACCCGCCTGAATATCATGCAGGCCCGCGAAAAGAATCTTTATATCGGCATCAAGGACCTTGAAAAGCTGGAATTATCGGGAGCGATAAAAATGGTTTCCGATTCGGTTCTGCGACTGGGATCCCTGAATATTCTGGTTACCGGCGCGGCACGCATCAACTTTGAGATTGAAGCCAAAAGCCTGAAAATAGATTTATCGGGTGCCTCGGAATGCGATTTCAGGGGTAAGGTGGATGAATTGCGTGTTCAGCTTTCGGGTGCAGGCGATATCGATGCCCTCGACCTGATTGCCGGAACTGTGGAAGTCGACATGTCGGGTGCCGGTGGGGCACGCGTATATGCTAAAGATAAACTCGATGTATCAATCTCGGGTGTTGGTTCGGTCCGGTACCGGGGTGATCCTGAGATTCATAAGAATATATCGGGCCTCGGCTCATTAAAAAGAGATTAATAATAATAGTCATGGAAAACGAGAAAATTGAAAACGTAAAAGCCCAGATGCGAAAAGGTGTTCTGGAGTATTGCATCCTGACCATCATGAATCAGCAGGACTGCTATGCAACGGATATCCTTCGCAAACTGAAAGATGCCAGGCTTATCGTGGTGGAGGGAACCTTGTATCCGCTGCTTACCCGCCAGAAAAATGCAGGTTTGCTGAGCTACCGCTGGGAAGAGTCGCCCCAGGGACCCCCGAGGAAGTATTATAAACTCACCGATGCCGGCAGGGATTTCCTGAAGGAACTGGATTCTTCCTGGGAAGATCTGGTGAAAGCCGTCGCCCTAATTAACGAACAATCCTAATCCTGCTGCAATGAAAAAGTCAATAAAAATCAACCTGGGCGGATTAGTACTGCATGTCGACGACGATGCTTACGATCTCCTGAGAAATTATCTCGACCAACTCCAGATGCGCTTCAGCCAGGTGCCGGGCGAATCGGAAATCCTGAATGATATTGAAACACGCATGGCTGAGCTTTTTCAGGAAAAGCTGGTGCCGGGTAAAGAGGTGATCAATCTCGCTGATGCCAAATCAGTTATAGAAGTGATGGGTGAACCGGAAGAGATTGGTGAGGTTGGTGAAGAGGAAGCTGCTCCCGTTATGCCGCCACCTAACCGGGCGCGCGGACGGAGAATGTACCGTGATCCGTCGAATCAGCGGATTGCAGGGGTATGTTCAGGATTGGCTGCCTATTTTAAGATCGACCCGCTATTTGTACGAATACTTTTTGTGGTATTCACGCTGGCTTACGGAGCCGGTATCCTGATCTATTTCGTTTTGTGGGCCGGTGTTCCTGAAGCCCGCACCGCTGCCGAGAAACTCGAAATGTACGGCGAACCGGTCAATGTGTATAATATTGAACGTCAGGTTCGTCAGGAATATCCCTATGATCCTTCAGATCCTGATTATCGCCAACAATCGGTTCGGCCGGGAAGCAACGGAACCGTCATCGGACGCATGATAAGGGCTCTGGGAACTGTCATCCTGGTGTTCTTTAAAGTCATCGGGTTCATCATCGCCTTTTCATTTATTATTGCCGGGATTGCAATTCTCGGATCGATGATCGGGTTGGCTGTAAGTGGAAAAGCCTGGTTTGTCAATTCCGACTGGAACCTCAACGGTGTAAGTTTCAATGAAGCTCTCGGATTTTTCGTATCTCCAACTGCTGCAACGGTTGGGGTAATCGGAATCATCCTGCTGATAGCAATTCCCGTTATCGGCCTGATATACGGAGTGGTTAAGGTGATTTTTCGTTTTAAGGCCCACGACCGTGTGGGGGCCATCAGCTTAACCGGAATCTGGTTTATCATCCTGATCGTGCTGATCATTATGGGTGTTAATGAAGGAGTTCAATACTCCCAGCAAGGCAGAACCACAGTGGATAAGGAATTGATCATTCCTCAAAGCAAAAAATTGATAATTAAATCATTACCCTATCCATCAGAGATTAGTGAAGATATGGACGAGTATGGTTATCACGGCGAATTCTGGCTTGCCCGTGAGAATGATTCGGTTAACCTGATGATCCGGCCTACCGTGAGCGTGGAATATACTCCCGATTCAGCCGCCGGGATACGCATCCGGAAAACCGCCCGGGGCGCAAACTTCCGTGATGCCCGAACTTATGCCGAAGAGATAAATTATACCTGTACCCAGCAAGATTCGGTACTCGTGCTGGATCCGGTTTATCGCCTGTCGCAACACAGCCGGTTTCATGCCCAGGAGGTGGGGGTAACCATCAGCCTGCCTGCCGGAACGGTGGTTTATCTCGATCCAAGCATGAAAGAGCTGGTTTATGCCATACAGAATACCGAAGATACCTGGTCGGGCGACCTGGTTGGCCAGGAATGGATCATGACTCCTGATGGTCTGACAAGAGTAATTAAGAAGGATTAGTTATCAGTTATCGGTTATCAGTTGTGAGCAGGCTGGCATCTTTTTACCAACTGACAACCGATATCTGACAACCGACAACCTATTGACCGATTGGTTTATTTGTTCAGGGCCGGCCTGGGTATGGTTTACCATCCCGGCCGGCTTAAACATTTTTAGTAGTTTTGGAACCATGGAAAACCAGTACTTCAACTCGCGCCATCCGCTGATACAATTACTGATGTTTGCCCTGATCACCCTGATCAGCGTGCTGGCTGTCACGCTCCTGTCACTGCTGGCCGGTGTTGTGATCTTCCGGATCCCCCCTTCGGATTGGCTGGGGATGCTGGATGTGACTGATGCAGCAAATATCCCGGTCCTGAAATTCCTTCAGATCACCCAATCCCTGTCACTGTTTGTGATCCCTCCGATAGTTTTCGGATGGTTCGCTGTCAGAAAACCCTGGGAATATCTGAATGTTGATAAAAAGCCTGATATAAAGCCTGTTGTGGCGGTTGTATTGCTGGCTGTGCTTATTCTGCCGGTCCTCAACCTCCTGTCTCTCTTAAACCAGGAACTTCAGCTGCCGGGATTTTTATCGGGTATCGAAGACTGGATGAAAAGGGCAGAGGAACAGGCAGCCGGCCTGACGGAAGCTTTCCTTACTGTTAATAATTTTGGTGGTTATCTGGTTAATGTTCTGATGGTTGTACTGATTCCTGCTGTTGGGGAGGAGTTCTTCTTCCGCGGAGTCCTTCAGAAAATATTTCATCGCTGGTTCGGGAATGCCCATGTGGCCATCATCTTTGTTGCCATTATTTTCTCAGCTTTCCACATGCAGTTTTATGGATTTCTTCCCCGGTTTGCACTGGGACTGCTTTTCGGATATCTGCTGCTATGGTCGGGTAATATCTGGTACCCGGTGCTGGCCCACGGAATCAATAACTTTCTGCCGGTCACGTTAACCTATTTCTTCCGCGATCAGTTTGATCCTGCTGAACTGGATAAAGTCGGAACCGGTGCGGAGTCGTGGATATGGGCCCTGCCTGCCCTCGTGCTGAGTATCGGGGCAATTATATATTTTTACCGGAATGTTCGTTTAAATAAAAATAACCATGGAGACACGGAGGTCACGGAGTTACACGGAGTTTAATATATTTCCTTGTTACTCCATGTTCTCCGTGTCTCCGTGGTAATTCTTAATCTGCACAATATGAAAAAGTATCTCTTGATTCTGCTCGCAGCCGTGACCATGCAGGTTGCCAATGCCCAAACCGATAAGGATTCTACCAATCTTTTAAAAATCGGAGAGGAGATGCCGGAATTCACCCTCACCACACTCGATGGCAAACAGGTAACCTCCGACGATTTATACGGGAAAGTGGTACTGATCAATTTCTTCGCTACCTGGTGCCCGCCCTGCAATCTGGAACTGCCACATCTGGATAAGGAAATCTGGGACAAGTACAAGAATAACGAGGATTTTGTGCTGCTGATTGTTGACCGTGAGGAGAAGCCTGAGGTGCTGAAGGCTTTTATCGACCGGAAAAACTGGACCATGCCTTTCTACCTCGACCAGAAGAAGGAGGTATACGAAAAATTTGCCAAGCGGTTTATCCCAAGGAATTACCTTTTCGATCAGGAAAGCCGACTGGTATTGAAATCGATGGGTTTTGAAAAAGAGGAATTCGAGGTGCTGAAAAAGGAAATCGATGTCCTGATGAAGAAGAAGCGCTAAACGGGATCCTTCTCTCCCTTCCGCATCACATAAACAATGCCGTATGTTTCGGCAAGCTTGCGCCGCTCCGCCTCGGGGTAGGAGGCGTAAAATTTTTCGATCCCATCCCATACCGTGGCCAGCAAGGTATCCACCTCTTTTCGGATTTCAATCATCTTCTGATCTGCTCTGAGTGTTGACTTATTGGATGTCAGTTGATTGTAATATCCTTCCTTGAACTGGTCGTACCACACTTTCACGCGGGCAACATTGGGCGTCATAACTGGGATCCCGCCTTTTTTCAGCCGTTGATTCTCCCCCTCGATAATCTTTTTCCCCCATTCCAGGATATCGGTATCGCAGCGGAGGTCGGGAAGCCGGTTCCCAAGCTCTTCCAACCCGTAAAATGCCCGGGCGGATTCAGGGATCTCCTCGCGGACAATGGCAAAATTGAGCACCTGGATGAAGTGCGACAGATAGAGCCTGGCCTTTGCCAGTATCGGCTGATGTTCCTTATTGCAGGCAACCTGATGCCGGCGCGCCTGATTCTGCTGATGCTTGGCACCTTCAAGCTTGTTGATGATATTGCGCAGGGTATGAATATGTTCCGCCGGAAAGGCCAGTTCACCCATGCCTGAAATTTCCGCCATGCGGGTGCAGGTGTGCAGGGCCTTGAGCCGGGCTACATCGGTTGTCGGTAATCGTCGGTAGGGCATAGCTGATAAATCAGTCTTAAAATAGCCAAAATAGGGATAAAAACCATTATATGGCAGCGGGGAGGTTAATGAATTGCCGTATATTCGTTCGATTTTAAATACTCCGATCATGTTTGATTCAAAGATTTACAGTAACAGAAGAGCCCAGCTGCGTAAAAGTATGGGCGGCGGACTCATATTATTGCCCGGAAACGTGGATGCAGCATTCAATTATCCGGCTAACCAGTATCATTTCAGGCAGGATAGTACATTTCTCTACTATTTCGGACTGGATCATCCGGGATTGGCCGGCGTAATGGACCTGGATTCAGGTGAGGACTGGATTTTCGGAAATGATGTTGATATGGATGATATCATCTGGATGGGCGTTCTTCCGTCAATTGCCGAACTGGCTTCAAAAGTCGGTGTTACCCGAACAGCACCATACGCTGATCTGGATGCCGTTGCCGCCAAGGCGGTTGCACAGGGTCGCACGATTCATTTTACCCCGCCATACCGGGGAGAAACCAAACTCGAGCTCGAACGTCTTACGAAAATTCCGGCGGCCGGACTGAAGGAAAAGTCATCTGTCAGTCTGATCAAGGCAGTTGTGGCTCAGCGATCGATTAAGGATCCTTATGAGATCAATGAGATCGAAAAAGCTATCGATACCGCTTACCTGATGCATACCACCGCTATGAAAATGGCCATGCCCGGAACCTGGGAACAGGAGATTGCCGGCACCATTGAAGGAATCGCTTTGGCTCACGGCGGACCGGTTTCGTTCCCGGTTATCCTGAGTATGAACGGCCAAACCCTACATAATCATGATCATAGCGGAATTCTGGAATCAGGCCGCATGATGGTGGTGGATGCCGGATGTGAAACCTCCCTGCATTATGCCTCCGACCTTACCCGTACGGTTCCCGTGGGACTGAAATTCAGTCCCCGGCAAAAGGCTGTATATGAGGCGGTATTGCAGGCTAACCTCAAAGGCATTGAGGCTATCAAACCTGGAGTTTTATATAGGGATGTACACCTGCATGCAGCGGCAGTTATGGTGGATGCCCTGAAAGAGATCGGTTTGATGAAAGGA
Organism: uncultured Bacteroidota bacterium; assembly: GCA_942493265.1. GTDB lineage: Bacteria > Bacteroidota > Bacteroidia > Bacteroidales > UBA12481 > UBA12481. The sequence goes on along the minus strand of OW818688.1, from coordinate 1,043,590 downwards.
AATACCCAGGAAGCGGTTGCAGCTGGTGCGCATGCGCTGTTCTTCCCGCACGGACTCGGTCACATGATGGGGCTCGATGTTCATGATATGGAAAACCTCGGTCAGATATATGTTGGATATGACGATGAAATCCAGCCGGCCAGTCAGTTCGGGCTCGCGTTTCTCCGTCTCGGACGCCGCCTGAAGCCGGGATTTGTTCTCACCGTTGAGCCGGGTTGCTATTTCATTCCCGCGCTGATTGATCAATGGAAGGCTGAGGGCCTGCATACCGGGTTCATCAATTATGCCGAAGTGGAAAAATACAAGGATTTCGGCGGTATCCGAATCGAAGATGACGTTTTGGTAACCGACACCGGGCACACCGTGCTGGGCCGTGCGGTACCGAAAACGGTGGAGGAGATAGAGGGGCTATTGGGATAAGCGGTACGTGGGGAGAAGGTCCCCGCCTGCGCGGGGATGACAGGGAAGGGCGCGGTACGTAGGGAGAAGGTCCCCGCCTTCGCGGGGATGACAGGGAAGGGCGCGGTGCTTAGGAGAAGTTGTACAATTTCAATTATAAAAAGAAGGTAATATTTCCATTTACCGTGATTATCTGCATCTATTGTTTTTAAACAATAGTGTATGATACGAAGATATTACGTTTATATTTTGGCTTCAAAATGCAACCGGGTACTTTATATTGGAATGACCAATGATTTACACCGGAGAATATCGGAACATAAAGCGCATCTGAATAAAGGGTTTACGGAAGAATATAATGTTACCAAACTAGTATATTATGAAATTCATTATTACATCAATGCTGCTATTGTAAGGGAGAAACAACTAAAAAAATGGAGGCGCCTTTGGAAGGAAAACCTGATTAATACTCACAATCCCTCCTGGTTCGATATTTCGGATGATCCAGCCATTCCTGCCAGTATTGAGAAATCCTCCCCATAGCACGACCCCCTTCCCTGTCCTCCCATCGCAGGCGGGGACCCTCTCCCATTGCACGCCCCCCTTCTCTGTCATCCCCGCGCAGGCGGGGACCGCTTCCCTCTAACGATGGGCCCTTGAGTGCACCTTCTCCTAAGGCTTCAGATTCGCCATCAAAAACTCCCTGTTCAGCCTCGCAATATGTGCAATGGAGATCTCTTTGGGGCATTCCGCTTCACAGGCACCGGTATTGGTGCAGCTGCCGAATCCCAGTTCGTCCATCTTGGCAACCATAGCCTTGGCGCGTTTAACCGCTTCGGGCCGTCCTTGCGGAAGCAGCGCCAGATGTGAAACCTTGCTCGACAGGAATAGCATGGCCGAAGAGTTTTTGCAGGTGGCCACACAGGCACCACATCCGATACAGGCCGCGGCATCCATCGATTCATCGGCCTTGTATTTGGGAATCAGTATGTTGTTGCCATCACGGGCCGATCCGGTATTGACCGAGATAAATCCACCGGCCTGAAGGATTTTATCGAAAGCGCTGCGGTCAACCATCAGGTCCTTGATCACGGGAAATCCACCTGCACGCCAGGGCTCAATCACAATTGTATCGCCGTCTTTGAACTTGCGCATATGGAGCTGGCAGGTGGTAATGGCCTCGTCAGGCCCGTGGGCCCGCCCGTTGATGAATAAACTGCACATGCCGCAGATACCCTCGCGGCAATCATGATCAAATGCCACCGGCTCCTGGTTTCCGTTTACCAGCTGTTCGTTCAGAACATCCAGCATTTCGAGGAATGAGCTGTCGGGAGATATATTTGTCAGCGAATAGGTTTCAAACCGTCCTTTTGCCTTGCGGTTTTCCTGCCGCCATACTTTTAATGTCAGGTCCATACTCTTATTCTTTATAATTCCTGGTTTTTACTTGGATAAACTCATAATCAAGCGGTTCCTTATTCAGGATGGGCTCTTTCCCCGGTCCGCCATATTCCCAGGCACCCACATATTTAAAGTTTTCATCATCACGTTTGGCTTCCCCATCGGACATGGCATGCTCTTCGCGGAAGTGACCGCCGCAGGATTCTTCCCGATGGAGTGCATCCTTGGCCAGCAATTCGCCCAACTCCAGGAAGTCCGCCACACGATTGGCTTTTTCGAGTTCCACATTCATGGTGTCGGCCTTGCCGGGAATTCTCACATCATTCCAGAAGAGGTCCTTAACCTTTTTGATCTTGCTGATTCCTGCTTCCAGACCGGCCTTGTTGCGGCCCATGCCTGCATGGTCCCACATGGCCTGACCGAGTTCTTTGTGGATCGAATCAACTGTTCGCGATCCTTTAATATTAAGAAGCTTTTTGTTCCATTCGCGCGAAGCTTCCACTGCAGCCCTGAATTCAGGCTGTTTTGCAGGATCCATGCGCGGTACCGACAACTGTGATGCCAGATAATTCTGAATGGTAAACGGCAGCACAAAATAACCGTCGGCTAGTCCCTGCATCAACGCTGAAGCCCCCAGCCTGTTAGCCCCGTGATCGGAGAAGTTGGCCTCACCGATGGTGAACAGTCCGGGAATGGTGGTCATCAGCTCATAATCCACCCAAAGGCCACCCATGGTATAATGGATAGCCGGATAAATCATCATCGGCGTTTCATACGGATTTTCATCCACGATCTTTTCATACATCTGGAAGAGGTTACCGTATCTCTCTTCGATCAGATTTTTACCCAACCTTTTGATAGAATCCTTAAAATCAAGATAAACCGCCTGACCAGATCCCACTCCAAAGCCGGCATCGCATCTTTCCTTGGCAGCACGGGAGGCTACATCACGCGGAACCAGGTTCCCGAAAGCCGGATACCGCCTCTCGAGATAGTAATCACGCTTTTCATCGGGTAGATCGGTTGGCTTCAGCTTGCCGGCACGGATCTTTTCCGCATCTTCCTTTTCTTTGGGTACCCAGATCCGGCCGTCATTCCGGAGGCTTTCGCTCATCAGGGTGAGTTTCGACTGCGATTCACCATGAACGGGGATGCAGGTTGGATGTATCTGTACATAAGCCGGATTGGCGAAAAAGGCACCTTTTTTATGGGCTTTCCAGATGGCGCTGGTATTGGATCCCATGGCGTTGGTGGAAAGGTAAAAAACATTTCCGTACCCGCCGGTTGCCAGCACCACTGCATGACCGAAATGCGATTCAATGGCTCCGGTTTCGAGGTTGCGGGTGACGATCCCCCGTGCAACTCCATCAACCAGAACCACATCCATCATCTCGGTACGGGTGTACATCGTTACGTTACCGGCTGCGATCTGACGATTCAAGGCACCGTAAGCACCAAGCAGCAGCTGCTGCCCGGTTTGCCCGCGGGCATAAAAGGTACGGCTGACCAATGCGCCCCCGAACGACCGGTTATCCAGATACCCGCCGTAATCACGGGCAAACGGAACTCCCTGTCCCACACACTGGTCAATGATCTGGTTGCTCACTTCGGCCAACCGGTATACATTGGCTTCGCGTGCCCGGTAATCTCCCCCCTTGATGGTATCGTAAAACAGGCGATATACACTGTCGCCATCATTCTGATAATTTTTGGCGGCATTGATCCCCCCCTGAGCAGCAATGGAATGCGCCCGGCGGGGACTGTCCTGGTAACAGAAATTCCTGACTTTAAAACCCAGTTCCCCGAGGGAGGCCGCTGCCGAGGCTCCGGCCAGACCGGTGCCGACCACGATGATGTCGAATTTTCTTTTATTGGCAGGATTGACCAGATTCTGTGACGATTTGTATTTCGACCACTTTTCGGCTAAAGGTCCTGATGGTATTTTTGCGTTGAGATTCATGTTTCTTGCGATTTAAATCATGGATGAAATCTTGACCCAGAGCGGAATTAGGGCGAATCCGCCAGCAACGATGATGGTGTATGCCCACCCGGCAATCTCGAGACGCCTGCGCCAGCGGTTATCGCTGAGCCCGAGTGTTTGAAAGGCTGCCCAGAACGCGTGCGTCAGGTGTAATCCCAGTACCACGGCCCCAATCACATACACGATGTCGATCCACCACCAGTTGATGAAAAAGGTAGTAACCAGGAGATAGGTGTTTTCAATGCCGTCAACAGCCCCTTCCTCCAGCAATTCACTTCCGGCAAATTTGACCTTCCAAAAGAAGTTGGAAATGTGGATGACCAGGAAGATCAGTACCAATGATCCTAAAACGAACATGTTACGCGATGCCCAGGTGCTGCTTTTGCCGTTGTTTTCCTTATTGTAGCCCACCGGCCGTGCCCACTGATTTTTCAGCGTAAGGATGCCTGCATAAATAATGTGCAGGATAAATCCGATAGCCAGCACAGGCTCTACCACCCTGATAATCGGATTGGTGCCCATAAAATGGGCCGCATTGTTGAACAGCACACCCGAGGGGTCAAACAGGATCATGCTGTTGACGATCAGGTGAACCAACAGAAAGGATATCAGGAATAACCCTGATAAACTCATCAGGAATTTTTTCCCGATGGATGAGTTCAGGAAACTTGCCATAGATATATAGGTTTTAGTCTGAATCAGAGAATCGCTGAAATTATGGATTCAGATTCAGATTACCAACTTCAGTCGGAACAAATTCATTGGGGGAGCAAATGAAGAGGCACGTGGATGATGTCTTGAAGAGGCACGCGGATTTACGCGGATCCCTTCGGGAGCGCGAATTAACGCGGATTTTTAAAATTTAAGAGATCCGCGAAGATCCGCGTTCCCGAAGGGATCCGCGTAAATCCGCGTGCCTCTTTTCTTTAAAATACCGCGGCCTAATCTCTTTTCTGGGAAAACAGCAGCTTTGCTTCACGCCCGGAGGCGGCCTTGCCCCAGCTTTCAGGAATGGTTTTCCAGTTGTGCGGGGATACCGGCTCAATGATTCCCTGTTTCCGGATCCACTGGGTTAACAGATACCGGAAATCCATGTCGGATGCATAAATGAGCCTTTTTGCCACTTCCTCCTTGCTCAATCTGGCTCCGCGGCTGAGATGGTTCCCCCCTCCGCTCCCCCTGTAAGAGTTCAGCGCAACCTTATATGTTTTTGACGGATCAAATACTTGTCCGTCAGACATGTTAGAGATCTTAACCATTTTCCCCTCAGGCTGGCTGAGATCAACCGTATAGTCAATTCCGGCGGCGGAATCGAAATTGTAATAGGCATTTTTCAATCGCCAGGTCCCATCAGCCTGTTGCTCCATGTTGAGCATCTGATCAAGCGGCCCGGTCATCGTTTTCATCCACAGGGAATAGCTGTAGTTCAGGTATCCCAATATTTCGGAGCCGCTAAGAGTTAAAGTATACAATTGATTTTCAAACCGATAGAGCTTGAACAGATCTTTTATTGTTATCGGCCCCCTGGGGATGGAGGAGCGGAAGGAGAGCGGAGCTGTGAATGAAACATCTGCTCCGGTGAGATCCAGCTGTGCCCGGTGAATCAGATCCACAAATTCCGAGGGCCCGAAATAAGCATCCTCTGAAGTTATGGTTTGAGATATAGTTCCAACCGGCTGATCCACATATTGCTGTACGGAATCGATATACCCCTTGAATTTTCCCATAAATTCAGGATCAGGGGAATAACCCTTCATTTGCACGTGACTGCCCGATAAGGAAACCAGGTTAAATTGCTTTCCCTTGCGAGCCATACGTATAGTGGCCACTCCGATCTGACCGGCCCGGCTTTCGGAGCCCAGGATCAGGACGGAATCACCGGCAGGGTCAGCTACCCGAAGATTCCAGGTTTTATGATCGTGCCCGGTAAAAATGATATCAAACCCTTCAACCTGCCCGGCAACCAGGCGGGAAGCGTTTTCGTTCAATGGCTTATCCGCACTCACCTGCCCATAGGTAGCCTCTACCCCTGAATGGAACAACCCGACCAGAAGGTCCGGCTTTTCATGTTTCAGAATAAATTCTGTCCATTTTTTTGCGGATTCGATCATGTCGCGGAACTCCATCCCCGACCAGAGAACCGGGGGCAGCCAGTCGGGCACCTTGGGACTGGTCAGGCCGAGAATGGCAACACGTATATCCTGCTGTACGATAATGGTATAAGGTTTAAACCAGGGGTTTTCGCTCCCTGTTTTAACAGCATTTGCCGCGAGCCAGGGAAATTTAAATTCCCGGTCCAGCTTATCGTATACCGGATGCCCGGTTTCGAGATCATGATTTCCGATTGTTCCGGCCTGATACCCCATGAAATTAAGTATCCGGGCGGCGATATTTGGCTTTTCGCGGTCCACAAAATTTGAATAATAGGAGGCTGGATCGCCCTGTACCAGGTCGCCATTATCCAGTAAAATGAGCGTCTGGCCTTTTACTTCACGCTGTTCACGTGCCCAGGCTGCTACCTGCGACAGCGACCCGTTAATGGGTTTGCCGGTATACCAGTCGTTTGGGAAATAGGCGCCATGAACATCAGTGGTAACGCCGATCTTCAATAAAACTTCACCCTTTTGGGGAAAGGCCTTAGTGGAACCGGCCAGCAGGATAAGGGCAAGGAAAATCCACGAAAAAAATTGAATGGCCGGTTTTTTCATCATGGGGAGCTGGTAAAATGCTAAGGGTTAAGGGGTCTTGTTCTTGAGCACTTCTATGGCCTTGGTCAAAGTGTTGTCGATGTCCTGAATGATCGGATAGAAACCTTCATTATCCAAAAAATTCCTGGCAATATAGGCCTTAAGCTGGGTTTTGATGATCAGCCTGGATTCTTTCCATTCGAATGCAGTGGGATTAAAGCCATTGGCAATGATGTGAGACTTGAACGTGCCGATTACATCTTTTGAATCCAGGTAATCAGCCAGTTCCTCCACATTATTGAATGCCAGCAATTCATCCCGGTGGGTATCGGAATAGGAGAGGGCAAACCGGTAAATCAAACCGGCCGCATTGATTTTCAGGAAAAACGGGGTTATACCTGAAGTATCGTAAGGAACAAAATAGTCGGGCATGATTCCCCCTCCGCCATAAACGGTGCGGCCTTGCGGGGTAATAAATTTCAGACTGTCGTCGAAGTGGATGCTGTCGGCTTCCATGAATTCCCCTTTTTTGTACCGTAGGGCGATATCATGGTAGTAATCGTCGGTTCCGTGTGAGTAGGATTTCTGAATGGATCGTCCGGTGGGGGTGTAATATCTTGCAGTGGTGAGGCGCAGGGCCGATCCGTCATTCATGACTGCCTGTTCCTGAACGAGTCCTTTTCCGAAAGAGCGCCGTCCGATAATCCAGCCACGGTCGTTATCCTGTATGGCGCCGGCTACAATTTCGGAGGCGGATGCCGAGCCTTCATCGATGAGTATTGCGAGTACGAGGTTTTTGCCTGAATCCTCCTGTGTTGCCCGATATTCCTCTCGTGCACGGGAATGGCCTTCAGTATAAACGATCAGTTGACCTTTGTCGAGAAAATCATCGGCAATGCGGATGGCAGGATCCATGATTCCGCCGTTATTACCGCGAAGGTCGATAATCAGTTTTTTGATTCCGGAGTGCTTCAGCTTTGAAAGGGCTTCCTGAAACTCCGGGTAAGTAGTTTGCGAAAAGGTGTTGATTTTGATATATCCTACGCCCGGGGCGGCCTCATATCCCACATCAACGCTGGAAACGGGTATGATGCCGCGTTTGAGCGAATAAACAAGTTTTTCCTTGGTCCGTTTGCGGTAGATCCCGACTTTCACCTCCGAATCCCGTTCTCCGCGTAAACGGTTAACTATGCTGTCTTCCGGCATTTTAACCCCGGCAACAGGAATACCGTCAACACTGATGATCCGGTCGCCGGCCAGTAATCCGGCTTTTTCCGACGGGCCGCCGCGAACTGTTTGGATCACCAGAATGGTATCGTTCTGCATATTGAACTGTACTCCGATGCCATCGAAATTTCCACGCAGGGTTTCGTTGACTTCCTTCAGTTCACGTGGCGGGATATAAATGCTGTGCGGATCGAGTTTCTCCAGCAGTGCAGGGATGATGGTTTCCGTAAGGGAATCCAGTTTGACCGAATCAACGTAGTTGTTCTCAACAAAGTCCAGAATGGAGGTGAGCTTGTCCTGGCGGGCAAACACTTTTACCGGTAACTGGCTGGCTGAATTATTCTTAAACAGATTGCCGATCAGCATACCGGTAACCAGGCAGCAGGCCAGTAAAATAGGCAGCCAAATGGCAATTCTGGAGTTTTTTCCTGACATGATGTAGGAAAGATTTATTCTACCGAGAGGTAAACTGTTTTAATTCCGGCACGTTGTAAAAGCTCAATACCATCGGTTATGCGGTATTCTTCACCATATACAACCTTGACTATGCCCGACTGAATGATGAGCTTTGCGCATTCCAGACAGGGTGAGGCAGTAGTATAAAGCGTAGCCCCGTTGGAGCTGTTGCTGCTCTGGGCAACTTTTGTAATTGCATTAGCCTCAGCATGAAGAACATAAGCCTTAGTGTGGCCCTCTTCATCCTCACAAATATTTTCAAATCCTGTAGGGGTTCCGTTATATCCGTCGGAAATGATCATACGTTCCTTAACGATCAGTGCCCCTACTTTTCTGCGAGTGCAATAGGAATTTTCAGCCCAGATCCGCGCCATCTTAAGATAACGGCGATCAAACTGTTCCTGTTTTTCTTCGCTGGAATTCATCTGTATAGACGCATAAATGCGTCTGTGCAAATCGGTTAGGACGCAATTATGCGTCTCTACTTGGCTTCAGCTTTAACCGGTTTGGTATCGGTTTTCTTTGGCCTTGAAACCCCATAGGATCCCATGAATAATTTGCCGCGCTTGGTTTTTTTGTCTCCTTTTCCCATGATTCAATTGATCAATTTATAATAAGGCTGCAAAGGTAGTAAGATTTCGTTAACATGAGACGCAGGCCCGCTAAAACAAATCATTGGTAAGCAGATATTGTTCAACCATATATCTGGCATTGAGGTTAATCAGACTGTCTTTGGGAATTCCCCGGGTCAATGCTTCTTCACCGATCTGTTTTTCCCAGTCGGGGGTGTTGTGGATGGCCTGAATATATTCCTGCACCATCTTGTCATATTCTTTTTGCCAGATGGGTTCATACAACTCGGATATTGCCCTTTCAAGAAAACCCCAACCGATATTCTGCACATTTGACGGATTCGCCATCAGGATGATCAGATCTTGATCGGAAAAGGCTTCAGGAAATCTTAACTGACTGGTTTTTAGACTGTCGGTATAGCTTTCCGGATATACCGTGGAGTTGTAATACCAATATCCCACCTCCTTGAAAATTCGGCCAGAGAGCGGCAGATTGAACATCTGCCAGAAAAAACTGTCGCCGATTACCAGTGCCGAAGGCAGATTAAACCCGTTGGCCGGTTGGGAGATAACTTCCGGATAACACAATGGCTGCTTCGCCATCGGAAAGAACAGGTTCATGAGGTTTTCCAGATCGGCATCGGGGTAAATCACGGAGTCGGCCGGCTCCAGGGGTCCGAGACGAAAATCAGGCAATGGCTTGTTGAGCAACCTCTGAACAAAGCCGGACAGGGAATCTGCTGCAAGCCGGGCGCCATAATGGCTCCAGTGGGTGCCGGTTTGCGGAAACAGGGCATACGAAGAGGTGTCTTTTATCTGCAGAAAGAAAGTGTTGAAATCGAGAAGCGGAATGCCCGCTTCACGGATTCCCTCCGACAAAACTCTGTAATTGTTGAAGGGTAGCGTATCTTTTAATCGGTCGGGGATGTATTCGGGATAAAAATCAGCTTTCCCCGGAGCAATCATCACCATCAATTCCTTGCCGTTCCGGTTGAAATAATTCCTGACCTGCTTTAACTGCCGGATTTTGGTATTTGAGCGTTCCTCCCCAATAAAATCCTGGCCATAATAGGAGGTAATAAACCATTTTTCATACAGATATCCTTCCTTTCCGATGATCACTCCTGATCCGTGAGGTTGGCGGAAAACGGAATATTCGATCTGATTATAGAGCCTGACAAAGAAGCCCCGGAATCCGAAATTTTGTTCAACATGGTGGTTCAGATCGGGTTGGTAACGAAAATGCATCCAGTCATCGAAACCGGGTTTTGTCAAAGGTTTGTCATACACGGCGCCATTCAACCGGTTTTCAGGCAATATCCCCGTCAGGGTTTGCAGGGCGGGAATCCCGATTATTGCGATGAATATCAGGCTGAGGGTAATATATAGCTTCTTGTGGGGCATATCAGAACCTGAAATAGATAAATGGACTGAATCCCTGTCCGGTTAATGATGCAATAGCCAGAACCAGTAAAGCTGCATACAGCCAGGTCATCCCTTTATGTTCCTTTGCTGAATAGACGCGCTCGTAAAAATACGCCTGCAAATTTAATCCAAACCGGCTCAGCGTAATGAAGGAGAAAATTACCGCAACAACCAGAATTGCATAAAAATGAGCATTAACGGGTATCAGGTTTGGATTGAACCGGAACGAAAACAGCACTTTCATAAAGCCCATTGCATCAGGCAGATCCTCAATCCGGAAGAAGACCCTTGAAAGCACAATGATCATAAAGGTTACAGCGATCGGAATAAATTTACCTACCCTGGCATAAATTTTTGAAAGGAAGAGCCTTTCGAGAACCATGAAAAATCCATGAAAGGCACCATACAGCACAAAATTCCAGGAGGCCCCATGCCAGAGTCCGGATATCAGGAAAACCAACCACAGGTTGAAATATAGGCGGCGCTGGGTATGTACCCGGTTCCCTCCCAGCGGGTAATAAACGTAGTAGCGCATAAAGTTGCTGAACGTCATATGCCACCTGCGCCAGAACTCGGTTACACTGCCTGATATATAAGGGTTATCGAAGTTTTCGGGGAATCTGAACCCGATCATGCGGGCTAAACCGATGGCCATATCCGAGTATCCTGAGAAATCAAAATAGAGCTGGAAAGTATAGGCCACAATGGCTATCCAGGCTGAGGCCATATCCAGTCCGGGAATGCTGATCCCCAGAATCCTGTCCACCTCAAGCGCAAGAACATCGGCGATCAGCACCTTTTTTGCGAGGCCCATCACAAACCGGTAAAAGCCATACAGGATATTGCTCCAGGTATCTTCGCGATCTTTTATCTGATTGGCAATAAGCTCAAAACGAATAATCGGACCCGCCAGCAAATGGGGAAACATCATTATGTACAGGAGGTAATCCAGCGGACTTTTCAGCGCCTCATGTTTTCCCCGGTAAACATCCACCGAATAGGTGATGGAAGTAAAAGTAAAAAAGGAAATACCGATGGGCAGTGCCACCCGTTCCCAGGTGAGAGCCGGTGATCCGAATAATTCACGGATAACGCTTACATTCTCGAGAAAGAAGTTCGCATACTTGAAATAGAATAGCAGTGCGAGGTTGAGCGCTACTGTGATGCCAACCAGCAGGCGTCGCCTGTTTTTTTGGGTACTGGTCCCCAGAAGCTGAACAAGATAATAATTGACCAAACAGCTTCCCAGCATAAAAGGCAGGAAGTCGGGGGCTCCCCAGGCTAGAAAAATGATACTGAAAAGCAGAATGATATAATTCCTCGCTTTTCGGGGTACCGCATAATAGGCGGCAAGAAATACCGGCAGGAAAAATAAGAGGAATATTATACTGGAAAAAACCATCGTCCGAATTTAATAAATCCTCACAGTACTCAAAATCCGGTAAACAAAAAAGGCTCAATTCCTTGAACCTTTTCTTCACACTTTTTTCTTTTTTCTTTTTTCTTAAGACTTTCCTTCTGCCTTTCTGCCCTCTGCCTTCTGCCTTAAGTCAGTACCCAGAGCCGGGGTCGAACCGGCACAACCTTGCAGTTACTGGTGTTTGAGACCAGCGCGTCTACCAATTCCGCCATCTGGGCAATCCGATAGAGCGGCAAAGATAAAAAAACCCCCGACAAAAATTGCCGGGGGTTAAGGTTTCAGGTCAGAAAAAATTATTTCACAACAAGCTTTGTTACCTGATTATTCACTTTCAGGAAGTACATCCCTTTGGAGAATTGGGTGAGGTCGATATTTTCTTCGTAAGTCAAAACCGATTTAACCTGGTTTTGATAGACAACCTGGCCCTGAATATTGGTAATCAAAATGTTGAGGTCCAAAATCTGTGCGTTGGTTACCGCGAGGGTAAACAGGCCTTCGGTTGGGTTAGGATAAACATTGACGGAGGCGGTGAGTGAATTCACATCAACACCCAGGCTCTTGCCGTTGTTATAAACATCGTTGAGCATGTTGTAATAGCTGGTACGATATACCCGGTTAGCTCCGCCCGAAGAGAATTCGGAGGTATTCCAGTCACCGTTGATACGGTATTTGTACTCCAGACTCTGGAAAATTGACATTGCTGGAATCGTCAAGGTATAAATTCCATTACCGTCAGCATCAGTCAGATGGTGAGCGGTACCGTCCCAGCCGTTGAACGTGCCTGCAACATCCACAAAGTCGGTGGCTGGTTTGAAATAGCCGTTTGCGATGGGCAGTGTCATATCAACATTGAACACCACATCTGCGGAGGCAGGAGCGCCATGGCTGTTCAGATTCATGCGGATCATGGATATATCGCGGTTCTGCGACCACGTATTATCAACATTGGTAACCACACGGTATACACTTTTGGCGAGTGTTTGCCGGTGGCTGTTATCGGAACCGATGGTAAACCGGTACTGGTTGTTATTGGCGCCTGCTCCGCCGCCATGGTATACCTGAATGGCAGCAATATACTGTCCCGGCTCGAGAAATTCCGATTCCCCGTCTTTCATGAGCTCCAGTGTGACCCAGGTATCCAGCATTTCCTCCGTAACATCCACATACTCTGAGGAGAGTAGTTCGATCCAGACATCCTCAACATCATCATACCAGAACAGGAAGTACTGGAAGCTGTATCCGGGTTTTGTGCTGGCAATCTTATTCTCCGGCCGCTGCATGATCAGGGTGGATATGGAATTTATTTCGGCGGTAGTTTTGATATCATACACTACCCCCAGATAATCACCATCGTTGTTTCCAAATCCTGCTGTACTCGAATAGGTTTCAAAATCCCAGTCGGAGATGGAGTACACGCTGTCGGTGATATAATAGGTGTCCTTGTACACATTGTTACCAGGAATTCCGTCAACGGCATCCTGCCGGGCAGTCAGCACCATCGAATAATTCCCGAATCCGTCAGGTGTGAATTTTGTGGTAATCGGGAAGGTATCCCTCTGCAAAGCCCAGATATCCCTGGAAACGGAATTCTGATTATAAACGGATACCCCGTTTTTGAATACTTCGGCATTCAGGAAACAACCTTCCTGGTCATCACGGCCGGCGTTCAGGAAACCGGCCCTGAAGGTGTATCCTCCAAATCCGTCGGGCCCGGTTTGGGATGCCGGTACCATGTACATAAATCCCTCATCACCGTTTTCTTCCAGATCAGTCATGTACAGCCAGGGTCTTTCAAGCTGGATTTCGTTATTGAAAGCTTCGGAAAGCTCTATATCATCAATGGCCCAGAAATACATGCGCATATCGGTCCAAACGATCCGGATCCATACATCAGGCATTCCGGCGGCGACATCGGTGATATTAATCTCGACAAAAGGATTTTTGCAGAATATGTTAAGCAGGGTTTCATATCCCAGTCCATAGGAGGCCCAGTGGAGGCCCTGGTCATTGCTGACCAGCATCTTCAGCTGAACAGATGGATTGGTGCGGAAGTATTGCCTCATCTTAAAAACTACCGTCGGATGGTTAGAGCAGTCAATCGGGGGCAATTGGAACCAGGCAGTGGCATATTTGTCGGTAATGATCCCATCAATGAAGTTGTACTCATCCATAGGGAAAACTAAAAAGCCATCTTCCGGTGTTTTGGAATACTTATGGCCTTTTTCGAAAGTCAGGTTACCTTTAATGCTGTCTTCGCCTGCGCGCCACACCCAAGGGGTGCCAAGGTCGGTTTCATCAACAATCTGCCAGCCGGGAGGTAGCGTCCAGCCCCGCTCGCTGGTTGGATCTTTCCAGTCAAAAGTTTCGGAGAAGAATATCTCCCCTTCACTCTTGAGCCTGGATTCATCGGGCACAGCCATTTTTTTCTCAAAATTGCTGTAAGGAGTAATGCTGGTACTCGGTTTGAACCTTTGTCCGAATGTTGCCGAACAGATGGATACGAGCACGATCAAAAGTGTAAATTTTTTCATAAGCAAGGAATTATTTGTTGGTAAGAAGTTCGTTTCTACTAAGATAGTGCAATTTCACATCTTCATCCAAAAATTATTCAGGATAAAAAAACCCCCGACAAAAATTGCCGGGGGTTAAGGTTTCAGGTCAGAAAAAATTATTTCACAACAAGCTTTGTTACCTGATTATTTACTTTCAGGAAGTACATCCCTTTGGAGAATTGGGTGAGGTCGATATTTTCTTCGTAAGTCAAAACCGATTTAACCTGGTTTTGATAGACAACCTGGCCCTGAATATTGGTAATCAAAATGTTGAGGTCCAAAACCTGTGCATTGGTTACCGCGAGGGTAAACAGGCCTTCGGTTGGGTTAGGATAAACATTGACGGAGGCTGTGAGTGAATTCAGATCAACACCCAGGCTCTTACCGTTGTTGTAAACATCGTTGAGCATGTTGTAATAGCTGGTACGATATACCCGGTTGGCTCCGCCCGAAGGGAATTCGGAGGTATTCCAGTCACCATTGATACGGTATTTGTATTCAATTTGCTGGAAGGTACCCAGGGCGGGAACTGTAACCGTATAGATTCCGTCACCGTCAGCATCGGTCAGGTGGTGTGCCGAACCGTTCCATCCGTTGAAAGAACCGGCTACATCTAGGAAATCACCGCTTGCCGGTTTGAAAACGCCGCTGGCGATTGGCAGGGTCATGTCGACATTGAACACAACATCAGCCGAGGTGGGTGCGCCTGTAGCACTAATGTTCAGGCGAATCATTGCGAGTTCATCGTTCTGTTCCCAATCTGTGCCGCCAAAACGACGGAAAACGGTTTTGCCATAGGAATACCGATGACCCTGGTCGGCACCGATGGTAAACCGCCAGAATCTGTTACTGGGACTACCGGTGCCACCGTTATGGTAGGTCTCGATGGCAACTATATAGAATCCTGGTTCCAGAAACTCGGATTCTCCGTCTTTTTCGAGAGGCAGGGTCACCCAGGTATCAATCATTTCCTGGGTAACTTCAGTAAATGCCGACATGATGACTTCAACCCAGGCAGCTTCCACATCATCATATTTAAATATCTTGTACTGAAAGTTATAGCCGACCTGGGTGCTGGCAACTTTATTCTTTGGCCGCTGCATAATCACGCAGGATATCGAGTTAACTTCGCAAGCCTTCTTGATATCGTAGGCTATTCCCATACAGTCACCGTCGTTGTTACCCCAGGCAGCCGTGCTTGAATGCTCTTCCCAGGTCCAGTCGCTAACCGAATAGACGCTGTCGGTAATGTAAAAAGTATCAGAATAAATGTTGTTTAGAGGCCGTTCATCAATCTGGTCAGCCTGAGCCTTGAGTACCATATTGTAATTTCCGAATCCATCTGGATTGAAAATTTTGGTAATTGGAAAGGTATCCCGGTTGACAGACCAGATATCGCGGCTTTCAGAAGTTTCATTGTAAACAGATGTTCCATTTTTAAAAACTTCCACATTCAGCTTGCATCCCTCCTGGTCATTCAACCCCTGATTCAGGAAACCACCGGCGAAGGTGTAGCCCCCGAAGTTGTCGGTTCCTATCTGGGAGACAGGTGTCATATAAACGAACCCTTCATCGTTATCGGTATCGTCAAGGTCGATCATGTACTGCCAGCTGTTTTCCATAAGAAGGTCATTGTCATAACTTTCCATGAGCTGGATATCATCAATACACCAGAAATAGCGGCTCAAACCATTCCAGAGAAATTTGATCCAAACGTTAGGCATTCCTGCCGCAACCTCTGAAATATTTACTTCAGCAAAAGGATTCTTACAGAAAATACTGGTTGGTGTTTCATATGACACCTTATAATAGGCCCAATGGACCCCCAGGTCGTTTGAAACGCCAACTTTAATATCTGTATCGGGATACAGGCGGAAAAATTGCCTGAACGTGAGAATAACACCCGGATGCGTTGAACAATCTACAGGGGGTAATTGGAACCAGGAAATGGCACCATTGGCGGTACTGATCCCATCCCGGAAATTATACTCATCCATGGGTAATACAAAATAGCCATCTTCAGGTGTAAGCGAATAAGCATGACCCGGTTCAAAGGTTAATTCGCCCTTGATACTGTCCGTGCCGGCTCGCCAGATCCAGGGGCAACCAAAGTCGGTTTCCTCAACAATCTGGAATCCCTCCGGAGCAGTCCATCCTTTAGGATCAGCACTGTTTTTCCAGTTAAAGGTCTCCTTGTAGAATACCTCTCCACCGGTTTTAAGGCTTGATTCTCCGGGCTCGGCAACAGGTGTGGTAAGTTCGGCACTGTAGGGCAGACCAGGGCCTTTGTTGACCTTGATCCTTTGGCCGTACGAGAGCACTACGATGGTGAGTAATGCTGCTAAGAGTGTAAATTTTTTCATAAGCAAGGAATAAATGGTTAGTAAGAAGTTCGTTTTTACTAAGATACTGCAAATTCACACTTCCAACCAAAAAATAAAGGTTATAAAAAACCCCCGACAAAAAATTGCCGGGGGTTAAGGTTTCAGGTCAGAAAAATTATTTCACAACAAGCTTAGTTACCTGATTATTCACTTTCAGGAAGTACATTCCTTTAGCGAATTGGGTGAGGTCGATATTTTCTTCGTAAGTCAAAACCGATTTAACCAGGTTTTGATAGACAACCTGACCCTGAATATTGGTAATCAAAATGTTGAGGTCCAAAACCTGTGCGTTGGTTACCGCGAGGGTAAACAGGCCTTCGGTTGGGTTAGGATAAACATTGACGGAGGCGGTGAGTGAATTCAGATCAACACCCAGGCTTTTCCCGTTGTTATAAACATCGTTGAGCATGTTGTAATAGCTGGTACGATATACCCGGTTGGCTCCGCCCGAAGGGAATTCGGAGGTATTCCAGTCACCATTGATACGGTATTTGTATTCAATTTGCTGGAAGGTACCCAGGGCCGGAATGGTGAGTGTATAGATACCATCGCCGTCAACATCTGTCAGATGACTGGAGCCGCCGTCCCAATTATTGAATGTTCCTGCAACATCAACATAGTCGGTGGCAGGCTTGAAAATTCCATTTGCAATCGGGAGCCTCATATCTACGTTGAAAACCACATCGGCATTTTTCGGAGCGCCAACACTGTTGACGTTCAGACGAATCATCGAAAGATCTTCAAGATTGCTCCAGGTGTCACCTGAAATTAATCGGTAAACAGTTTTTCCATCGGAATAGCGGTGTGATTTATCAGATCCGATCGTGAACCGGTAAATGTTGTTGTCCGGTCCGAGACCGCCGCCATGATATTGCTGTATGGCAGCAATATATTGGCCAGGCTCAATGAATTCTGATTCACCATCCTTTTCAAACGGCACGGTAACCCAGGTGTTCAGCATTTCCTGGGTGACTTCAACGTTGGATGAATAAAGAACTTCGTTCCAAAGCTGATCTTCCAGGTTCCATTTAAACAGCCAGTACTGGAATGAATAACCCGGCTTGGTGCTGGCGTTCGGATTGTCCTTGCGCTGCATGATCAGAGTTGAAATGGAGTTTACTTCAGTTGCAGTTTTGATGTCATAAACAACACCCATATAGTCACCGTCGTTATTTCCGTGTCCTGCTGTACTGGCATAAGTTTCCCATTCCCAGTCGGCAGCGGAATAAACACTGTCGGTAACATAGTAAGTATCCTTATACACGTTGTTGGATGCCAATCCGTCAACGGCGTCCTGCTTGGCAGTCAGAACGATATCATAATTGCCAAATCCTGTGGCGACAGAAGATTTTGTAATCGCGAACGTGTCACGCTGCAGCGACCAGATATCTGCCACCCTGGTTGAGTTTTCGTTGTAAACTGACACCCCGTTTTTAAAGATCTCCGCGTTCAGAAAACAGGATTCCTGGTCATCACGGCCGGCATTCCAGAATCCAGCCTTAAAGGTATAACCTCCAAAACCATCAGTACCGGTTTGTGCATTGGGTATCATGTACATGAATCCTTCATCTTCATTAGCTTCAGCATCTGTCATCATAAGCCACGGAGCCTCAAGCTGAAGTTCGTTATTGTAGGCTTCCGACAAGGTAATGTCATCAACACACCAGAAATATCTGGCCATTGCATTCCATACAAACTTGATCCATACATTTGGCATTCCGCCGGCAACATCACTGATGTTTATTTCAGGGAACGGATTGTTGCAGAAGTTGTTAACCTTGGTTTGGTAAACCATGTTGTATGATGACCAATGCACACCCAGGTCGTTACTTACATATACTTTAATGTCAGGAGTAGGGTTGCAGCGGAAATACTGTCGGAATTTCAAAACTACCGTGGGATGGGTTGAGCAATCCATTTCAGGAAGCTGAAACCAGGCAACACTGCCGTTTGCTGTGGTGATACCATCGACGTAATTGTATTCATCCATCGGCAATACGAAATAGCCATCATCAGGTGTTTTGGAATAGATATGTCCGGGAAGGAAGGTGTATCTCCCTTTGATACTATCTGTACCGGCACGCCAGATCCACTTGAAGCCATAAGTATCACCATCTTCAACAATCTGCCAGCCAACTGGTGTTGACCACCCTCTGGGATTGGATGCATCTTTCCAGTCAAATGTTTCCTGAAAAAATATTTCACCCTCCGACTTCAGTGTGGATTCCGGGGGAACGGGCATCATTTTTTGCTCCTTTGAATAAGGAACATTAACGGTTGAAGGCTTAATCCTTTGTCCATAAGAGACAACTGCAAAGGCCAGCACGATAAAAAGCAGTGTAAATTTTTTCATACGCTATAGATTAATTAGTAAGTGAGAATAAAAATAACAAATATTTTATTAAACAGATAAAAAAACCCCGGCACGTTAATGCCGGGGTTTCTGAGTTCATCATTTAACCTAATCTACAAGCAGCTTTAATACCTGATTGTTCACTTTCAGGAAGTACATCCCGCGAGCGAACGGTGAGAGGTCGATATTTTCCGAGTGGTTCAAAACGGATTTAACCTGATTTTGATAAATCGTTTGACCCTGGATGTTCGTAATCAGGATGTTGAGGTCCGAAACCTGTGCACTGGCCACCGTGAGGGTAACCAGTCCATCGGTTGGGTTAGGATACACATTGATTGAGGAGGTCAAGGTGTTCAGATCAACACCCATGCTCTTCCCATTATTGTAAATATCGCTGAGCATATTGTAATAGGAAACCCGGTAAGTCCGGTTGGCACCGCCCGACGGGAATTCGGAGGTATTCCAGTCACCGTTGATGCGGTATTTGTACTCGATTTTTTCGAAAGTAGGCACACCGGATACGGCAAGGGTATAAATCCCGTCACCGTCAGCATCGGTCAGATGGTGAGCGGTACCATTCCAGTTGTTGAATGTTCCGGCAACATCTACATAATCGCTGGCGGGCTTGAAGTATCCGTTGGCGATCGGGAGAGTCATATCCACGTTGAAAATGACCTCAGCCGCGGCGGGTGCGCCGGTGTTCGACAGGTTGAGCCGGATCATCGAAAGATCAGGATTTCCACCCCAATCTTCACCTGAGATGAATCTGACAACTGTTTTCCCGGTTGAGAAACGGTGGGATTGATCGGAGCCGATTGTAAAACGGTAAATACCGTTGTCGGCTATCGCCCCTCCGTTATGGTAGGTTTGAATAGCGGCAATATACTGCCCGGGCTCAATAAACTCTGATTCACCGTCTTTGTCGAGCGGAATGGTTACCCATTGGTTCAGCATCTCCTCGGTGACATCGGTAAAGGCTCCGGATATCGCTTCAATCCAGGTTCCCGATTCAACATCCCATTTGAACAACCAGTTCTGGAATCCATAACCGGGTTTTGTGCTCGCCTTGGGATTGTCCTTGCGCTGCATGATCAGGGTGGAGATTGAGTTTACTTCAGCAGGTTTTTTGATGTCATAAATAACACCGATATAGTCACCGTCATTGTTACCGGTGGTCCATCCGGCAGTGCTGGAATAGGTTTCCCAATCCCAGTCGGAAATGGAATAAACACTGTCGGTCACGTAATAAGTATCTTTATATACGTTGTTCACCGGCCGGCTGTCAGCGGCCTTTTGCTGAGCCGTGAGCACCATCTGGTAGTTGCCGTATCCGTCTGGAATAAACGGGGTGGTCACACCAAATGTATCGCGCTGAAGTGTCCAGATATCAGTTACTTTTTCGGAATTCTGATTGTATACCGAGGTACCGTTCTTGAATACTTCAACATTCAGCTGGCAATTTTCCTGGTCGTCCCTGCCCGCATTCAGAAATCCTGCTCTGAAGGTATAGCCTCCGAAAGCATCGGTTCCGGTTTGGGCCTGGGGCACCATATAAACAAACCCTTCATCCCCGCTGGCTTCATTGTCAGTCATATACAGCCACGGAGCTTCCAACTGAATCTCATTAATATAGGCTTCCGACAGGGTGATGTCGTCAACACACCAGAAATAGTTGGAGTTGGCATCCCACACCAATCTGATCCAAACCTTATCCATTCCACCGGCAACTTCGGTGATATTCACTTCCGGATAGGGGTTTTTGCAAAAGATATTGGTTGGAGTTTCATACACCATGTTGAATTCAGCCCAGTGAACGCCGAGGTCATTGCTAACCTGGAGTTTTACGTTCGGGGCACCGCAGCAGCAGCGGAAATATTGCGACATTTTAAATATTACCGTCGGATGGGTAGAGCAATCAAGCTCGGGAATCTGGAACCAGTTCCGGCCTGCATTGGAGGTTGAAACACCATCAACATAGTTGTATTCATCCATCGGTAAAACCCAGTAACCATCTTCCGGAGTTTTGGAAAAAATATGCCCGGGAAGGAAAGTGAATTTCCCCTTAATACTGTCACTGCCCGCGCGCCATTCCCAGTATTGACCGAAATTGCCTTCTTCAACCACCTGCCAGCCTGCCGGCAGTGACCATCCCCTGGGATTGGAGGGATCGGCAAAATTGAAGGTTTCGGAAAAGAATATTTCACCTTCAGCCTTAAGCTGGGTTGGTGCAGGGATTTCCATCTTTTTTTGTTCCGATGAGTACGGAGCAAAGTTGTTCAATTGCTTAATTTTTTGTCCGTATGACACGGCAAAAACCAAAAGCAAACCAATTAACAGTGTAGATCTTTTCATATGCAATGAGTATTTGTGTTTGTTGCGTACCCAAATTACGAAATCCAATATGTTTCAGACCAGATGGTGTATTATTACTTTATAAATGGGCATAATCAGGCCATAAAAGAGTAGGCTGATCTTGTAGAATTGGATTTGCAGGAGGTGAGGATCAGGTTGTCCGGGCATGACCCCGCATGCGCATGATGAATTCCTTTTTCTTCCGTTCGCTGACGTCCACCTGGCTGCCATCTTCGAAGACGATGTATCCTCCGCGGCCGGAGACATATTTCTTTACAAATTCCAGATTGATCAGGTGCTTGCTGTGCACCCGCACAAAGGTGAGGTCGGCAAGCAGCCGCTCAAAGTTATTCAGGGTTTTGGAGGTCACGATGCGCTGCCCGCCCTTGATGAAAAATGTGGTGTAACTGCCATTGGCCTCGCATCTTACAATATCTGCGATCTTATAAACATCGAAACCGTCCATCGAGGAGAGTATAATCCTTTCATTCTGGTTGTTCAGCCCTTCCCTTAATACAGATACGCGATCGCCGAAGTTGGCTTCTTTACGGATCTTGGTATAGCGGTCAACCGCTTGCTGGAGCTTTTCCGTGCTGATGGGTTTCAGGAGGTAATCGAGGGCTGAAAAGTCAAAGGCCTTTAGTGCGTATTGGTCGTAAGCCGTGGTGAAAATGACCTCAAATCCTGTATACTCAACATCTTCAAGTACTTGAAAGCCTTGCCCGTCGGGTAAGGCGATATCGAGAAAAACCAGTTCAGGCTTAACCGTTTCAATCAGTTCAATTGCTGATTCAACGGATTGAGCTGTTCCTATCACCTGTACATCGGGACAATATCTTTGAAGAAGAATGGCCAGCGCTTCGAGGCTGTTTTCTTCATCATCAACAAGAACTGCTTGAATCAAGGAGGTCATAGTTTTTCAGGTTAAGTTCAAGTATAAATGTACAAGGATTTTCCGGGATTAATAATCGCGAGGGACTATAATTTCAGACCGAAAGAATTTCGCGCACCGAAAGTACAATGCTTTCTGCATCGAATCCGCATTCGCGATAGAGCTGGCGCTGGGTTCCATGTTCGATGAATTCATCCGGGATGCCCAGCATGCGAATGGTTGAATTATATTGGTGATGCACCATGAATTCGGCTACCGCGCTTCCAAATCCGCCAACAATGGTGCCATCTTCAACGGTGATTATTTTTTTAAACCGGCTGAAAACATCATGCAGGATTGCCACATCCAGGGGCTTGATAAAGCGCATATCGAAATGTGCGGGTTTAATGCCTTCTTTATCAAGAGTCTGAAAGGCTTTAACCACATGGTTTCCGGGATGGCCAACCGAAAGAACGGCTACCTCCAGTCCGTCCCTGATCATTCTGCCTTTACCGATGGGCAAGCTGGCAAACGGCTTCCGCCAGTCGGTCATCACCCCCTGTCCGCGCGGATACCTGATGGCGAATGGCCCATGGGTGCCCTCCTGTGCGGTGTACATAAGATTTCGCAATTCCTCTTCGTTCATCGGGGCCGATACAATCATATCCGGGATGATGCGCATAAATGCCAGATCGTATGCGCCGTGGTGTGTGGGTCCGTCGGTGCCAACCAATCCGCCGCGGTCGAGACAAAAAACGACCGGCAATTTTTGGAGGGCGATATCGTGAATCACCTGGTCGAAAGCCCGTTGCATGAATGACGAGTAAATATTGCAGAACGGAATGAACCCTTGAGCTGCCAGTCCGGCTGAAAAAGTAACCGCATGCTGTTCCGCAATTCCAACATCAAAGGTGCGGTCGGGCATCTCTTCCATCATAAAGGTCATTGACGATCCTGATGGCATGGCCGGGGTAATACCCATGATTTTGGGATTCATCCTGGCCAGTTCCAGTAAGGTATGGCCAAAAACATCCTGATATTTTGGGGGGAATCCGTTTGATTCCTCGGTGATGATTTCTCCGGTTACCTTATCAAATTTGCCTGGGGCATGGTAAACTGTCTGATGCATCTCGGCCAGGTGTACTCCTTTACCTTTTTTTGTGAGGATATGCAGGAGTTTCGGACCTTCTATTTTCTTCATGTCCTCCATGATTTTCACCAGGTGGATCACATCATGGCCATCGACCGGTCCGAAATAGCGGAAATGGAGGGATTCAAACAGATTGCTCTGCTTGAGTATCATGTGTTTAATAGCATTTTCAAGAGTTTGAACCATCCGGCGGGCATCCGGACCGATCTTGCTGAAAACGCCCATGATTTTCCAGGTATCCTCTTTAAAGCGGTTCCAGGTTCGGGAGGTGGTAATGTCCATCAGATAATCATTCAGGGCACCGTGGTTCGGATCGATGGCCATATTATTATCATTCAGGATAACCAGGAGATTTGACCGTTCGATGCCGGCATTGTTCAATCCTTCGAATGCCATTCCGCCCGTAAGGGCGCCATCGCCGATCACCGCAACCGTGTAGCGGTTGTTTTCGCCTTTGCGGTTCGCAGCTACGGCCATGCCAAGTGCGGCCGAAATGGATGTGGAGGCGTGGCCGGTGCCGAATGAGTCATACTCGCTTTCCGACATTTTCGGAAAGCCGCTGATTCCTTTGAATTTGCGGTTGGTATGAAAAACATCGCGCCGTCCGGTCAGAATTTTATGTCCGTATGCCTGATGCCCGACATCCCAGATAATCTGATCAAATGGGGTATTGTACACATAATGAAGGGCTACGGTAAGTTCAACTACGCCCAGACTGGCGCCGAGGTGCCCGGGGTTACAGGAAACTTCCTCAATGATGAAGTCCCTGAGCTCTTTACAAACCTGCAGCAGATCGGCTTCGCTTAGTTTTTTAAGGTCAGACGGACTATTTATCGTATTCAGCAGTGAGAATCTGTTTTCTGGCATAAATATCGGGTTGTCCACCCGGAAGCATCAAATCGTCATTATATCTTTCTCTTTGGCTATCAGCCTTTCATCCACAATCTTAATGTATTTGTCGGTCATTTCCTGCACCACTTTTTCGGCATCTTTTTCATCATCTTCCGAAAGGCCTTCCTTGATCAGTTTTTTGAGCTGTTCATTCCCGTCGCGACGGTTATTCCGGATGCCGACACGGGCACTTTCGCCCTCGATTTTTACTTTTTTTACCAAGTCCTTGCGCCGGTCTTCGGTAAGCATCGGGATATTTATTCTGATGATTTCCCCGTTGTTCATGGGATTCATGCCGAGATTGGCCATCAGGATGGATTTCTCAATCGGATCAATCATATTTTTTTCCCAGGGTTGGATCGCCAGGGTCCGGGGATCGGGTGAATTCACGTTGGCAATCTGGGTAAGGGCTGTAGGGGTTCCGTAATAATTTACCATGATGCCGTCGAGCATGTGAATATTGGCGCGGCCAGCCCGGATCTTCGACAGTTCATTATCGAGATGTTTAATGGTCCGCTCCATTTTTTCCCCGGTATCTTCGAGGATCAGGTCAACTTCTTCGTTCATAGCCTTAGTACGTTTGAATTCAAGGAGTGCAAAAATATTTATTTCTGAATGATGGTGCCAATTTTTTCGCCTGAAATCAACCTTTTCAGATTTCCCGGGGTATTCATGTCGAACACCATGATAGGCAAGTTGTTTTCACGGCAAAGGGTAAAGGCCGTTTGATCCATGATTTTCAGATTGCGTGTAATGACCTCATCAAAAGAGATTTCGGAAAATCTGACTGCTTTCGGGTCCTTTTCGGGATCGGCGCTGTATACACCATCCACGCGGGTTCCCTTCAGGAGGACTTCAGCTCCGATTTCCACTCCGCGGAGTGCGGCGGTAGTATCGGTGGTGAAAAAAGGATTGCCGGTACCGGCTGAAAAGATGCATATATGCCCGGATTCCAGGGCTTCCACCACTTTGTCGCGGTACCAGAATTCAGCAACCGGTTCCATTCTGATGGCGGTGAACAGGCGGGAAATGGTGCCGCTTTTCTGAAAGGCTGATTGCAGGGCCAGTCCGTTGACTACCGTTGCCAGCATTCCCATATAATCGCCTTTTACGCGGTCGAAACCGGCTTTTTCACCGGATAAACCCCGAAAGATATTTCCACCGCCGATAACCAGACCGATCTGAACCCCAAGATCATGGATTTCTTTTACCTGGTTGGTAAAGCTTTCCAGCTGAAGGGTATCTATACCGTGGGATGATTGCCCCATGAGCGATTCCCCGGATAATTTCAGAAGAATTCTTTTGTATTTAGCCATGTATGATGGGTTGAATGCCGAAAGATAAAAAAAAATCCCGGTGGTAACCGGGATTTTCAGGTATCATATCCGCAAGCGGAAGAGTTTTATCAGTCATTCAGGGTAAACCTGACGAAATCGATAACCGTAAGGTCCTTGTCGATGCTGGTCAGATAATCGCTCACTGAAATTTTATGATCTTTAATAAAGTCCTGGCTTAACAGGGTGTTTTCCTTGAAGAATTTACCCAGTTTACCTTCGGCGATTTTATCAACGATAGCGGCTGGTTTGCCTTCTTCGATTGCTATTGCACGACCGATCTCAAGTTCTTTATCAATAATGGCCTGAGGAATCTTGTCTTTGTTAACAGCTACCGGAGCCATAGCGGCAACCTGCATGGCAACATCTTTAGCCGGTTGTTCATCAGCAACCTTTTTAGTCATGCTGATCAGCGTGGCCAAACGGTTACCCGGATGAATATATGGCATTACGAATGGAGATTCCAGTGACTTAAAGAAAGAGATATCCACTTTTTCACCGATAATACCGGTCATGTTCATCACTTCACTTCCGATGGAATGACCATCGACAGTAAGTTCCTTCAATTCATCGAGGGTGGTTACTTTGCCAGCCAGGGCTGCATCGGCGAACAGGTGAGCTTTTTTAACGAAATCTTCGTTTTTTGCAACGAAATCGGTTTCGCAATTGAGAACGAGAACCACACCAAAGGTATGATCAGCGTTCACTTTAGCAATGACTGCACCTTCGGAGGCTTCGCGGTCTGCTCTCTTGTTAGCTACTTTCTGTCCTTTTTTTCTGAGAATATCGATAGCCTGATCAAAATCACCATTGGTTTCGGTAAGGGCCTGTTTACAGTCCATCATACCTGCACCGGTCATTTGACGTAATTTTGCAACGTCAGCTGCTTTAATTTCTGCCATGATGTTTAAAAATTAGAAATTATTCAGAATCTTCCACATCTGCCTCACCAGCTGCACCTTCGGTTGAAATGCGCTTGCGAACGGTTTTTCTGGCCGGACGGGCTGAATCTTCGTTAGGTTCCGATTTTTTCGGTTTAACGGTTTCTTCTTTATCCTTTTCAGCTTTCCTTTCGTCCAGACCTTCTTCGATTGCTTTGCACATAATTCCGCAGATCAGTGCAATCGATTTGGAAGCGTCATCGTTGGCGGGGATTGCGAAGTCCACTTTTTCAGGATCCGAGTTGGTATCAACCATACCGAACACAGGAATATTCAGTTTATGAGCTTCGTTAACGGCGATATGTTCTTTGGACACGTCAACAACAAAAAGGGCTGCCGGCAAGCGGGTAAGATCCTTGATACTGCCGAGGAGTTTTTCCAGTTTGTTACGCTGACGGGTAACCTGCAGACGTTCACGTTTCGACATATGGTCGAAAGTTCCGTCGGTAGCCATCTTGTCGATGGAGATCATTTTCTTAACAGCTTTCCTTACGGTAGGGAAGTTGGTGAGCATACCGCCCGACCAGCGTTCAGTAACGAAAGGCATTCCTGTTGGGGTAACCTTTTCGGCTACGATTTCTTTTGCTTGTTTTTTTGTGGCAACAAACAAAATTTTCCGCCCTGATTTAGCGATACGCTTCATTGCTTCAGCGGCTTCATCAATTTTGAAAGCGGTTTTGTGCAAATCAATAATGTGGATCCCGTTTTTCTCCATAAAGATGTAGGGAGCCATGTTCGGGTTCCATTTGCGTTTCAGGTGACCGAAATGGACACCTGCATCGAGCAATTCCTGAAAATTTGTTCTGGGCATAATTATATTCTAGTTTACCTTCTGTTTAAGCAACCTGCCGGTAGTTACGAAACTTCGTAAGTCCTTCAGGTTTAGATACTAAACTAAACTCTGAGACAGAGATATTAGCGTTTTGAGAATTGAAAGCGTTTCCTTGCGCCTGGCTGACCAGGTTTTTTACGTTCAACCACCCTTGGGTCACGGGTAAGAAATCCATTGGCACGGAGAACTTTTTTGCATTCCGGGTCAATTTCAACCAGTGCACGGGCAATAGCCAAACGGAGGGCTTCAGCCTGTCCTTTGATTCCACCGCCGTCAAGATTGACGCGGATGTCATATTTACCGGCTACCTCAAGAACATTAAGGGGCTGGGTTACAATATGCTGAAGTTGGAAAAGCGGAAAATAGTCGGCCAGATCTTTTTTGTTGATGGTGATCTGTCCTTTTCCTTCACCAAGAATAATACGGGCAACAGCCGCTTTTCTTCTACCAATCGTGTTAATCAGTTCCATGGAATCTTATGTGCTACTTTTGTAATTCAATAATTTTAGGCATCTGAGCTTCGTGCGGGTGCTGGTCTCCGGCGTAAATATGGAGGTTCCTGAATACTTCACGACCCAGACGATTTTTCGGCAACATCCCTTTGATAGCATGCTCAACCACGCGGGTCGGGTCTTTTGCCATCATCTGGGCTGGTGTAACTTCTTTCTGGCCACCGGGATATCCGGTATACGACCAGATTACGCGGTCATTCATTTTATTACCGGTCATCCGGATTTTCTCGGCATTGATAACGATAACATTGTCTCCACAGTCAACGTGGGGAGTGTAGCTTGGCTTGTTCTTCCCGCGAAGAATGCTGGCTACTTCCGATGAGAAACGGCCCAACACCATGTTGGTTGCGTCGATCACCACCCATTCCTTTTTAACTGTCGCCTTGTTGGCCGAGATCGTTTTGTAGCTTAACGTATTCACTGTAATCCGTCCTTTAAATTAATAGCTGATAATCAATACGCCGAGCCAGGCTCGAACGAATTGGAGTGCAAAAATACATTTTTTTTTATACGTACCAAGTATATCAGCTTTTAATTTGTTGAAAACTCGGTTCATTACTTCCTGGGCAGTCTGAACGAGATTATGTTATAAGGCTCCTAACGTGGTTTCTACCTGCCGGGTAATCTCGAGAGCTTTAAAACCTCCCTCCAGGCTGGAGAGTGAATGACGGCCCCTTTCCAGTGCGTGTATGAAACTAAGGCATTGGCGGGCTGCCTCTTCTTCGCAGGGCGCGTTGAAGATCTGGCGGGCGATCGTCTCTTCCGCCAGTGGCCACAATATTTTATCCCTGAAAAAAATTCCTTCGTCCGATTCCTGATATTCTTCCAGAAAACTGGTCCCGTTGAGCAGGTCGATGTGCAGAATTCCATCCGCCTGGATAATTTCCATCCTGCGCTCCCGGGTTTTTGAGAATTTTCGGACGGTCAGACTGATCACAGATCCATTGTGCAGAGCAACCCGGATGTCTATCTGAACAGCTGTGCCATTCATTAACCGGGAGGCATGCTGGCGAACCTTGCGTACCGTACTGCCTGCCAGTCCGAGTGCCAGATCGAGATCGGCCAGGATGGTTTTGAATATCTGCCGGTGACTGTCGGAGCCAGAGATTTCCGGCAGATAATCAACAATATGAATGTTCTGGGGCTGAAAAACATGCATCAGCGCACTCCTGAATGCGGGCTGATGCCAGTCGGGATGCCCTACCTGAACCTGCACATGAGCTTCATGCGCCAGCTTGACCAAGAAGTGGGCCTCATCCATGAATTCCGCAACGGGAAAACCCAGCGAAAGATGCCTCGACCGCCGGATTACCTGGATGGCTTCGTCCATCCCCCCGCCCATTTTCTCCGGTATCCAGATCAGATCGGAAAAGTCGATCAGCTGTTGCGTATCGAGGAGGGATGATTCACCGGGATTTATCCAGCCGGAGATGCTCGACCCGGAAGTCTTCAGCATTTCTGCAAGAACTTCCGACCATTTTTCCTGTCCCGACAATATCCCGACCGAATACATTGTTTTTTTATACAAATAAAGTTGATTTTATTCCTTCAACAGGCTCAAAACCGGACAACTTATTAAATTGCACCTGTGTAAAACCTACATTTGTTGATTATTTTAACGAAATGAATCAGAATCTGATAAAACAATACGCGACTTTCAGGAATCTTCACCTGTTTTTGCTTTTTCTGATGGTCGTTGGCCTGCCGCTTTCGAAATATCTGTCGAGCGCGGCCCAGATTCTGCTGGTTGTTGCCTGGCTTGCCGAAGGGAAATATGATGAAAAATGGAGGCGCCTGAAAAACAGGCCTCAAATCCTGATTTTCACTCTCTTGTTTCTGGTCCCCCTCTTGGCTCTTTCCTATTCTGAAGATCTTACTTTCGGGTTGCGTGATTTGAGGGTCAAGCTCCCGCTTTTATTGCTTCCACTGGTTTTGGGGAGTATCCCGCAGCTGAGCAAAAACGAGATGCGGATCATTCTTGGCGCTTTTGTGGCTGCTGTGCTCGCCGGAGCCCTGGTAAGCCTGAGCATCATGCTGGGCATCGGGCCGTCGGCCTATACCAGCGACCGTGAAAGTATCCTGTTTATTTCCCATATCCGGTTCGCCCTGATGGTGGTGATCGGCATTTTCATCCTTTTTTATTACGCTTTCGACAGTGAGACTCCCTTCCGCCTGAAATTTGTTCTCGTGGGATCCGCGCTGTGCCTGGTCTTTTTCCTCTTCCTGCTGAAATCGCTCACCGGGGTGGTGATACTGGTTGTTGGGGGAATGCTGCTGCTGCTGCGGTGGGGATTGAAGCAGCAGGATATCCTGGTAAAATGGTTCGTGATTGTTGGTCTGGCAACGATTCCGGTTCTTGGCGCCATCTACCTCACCGGCCAGATTGCCCGGTTTTATACCCTCAAGGAGGAACCGGGTGAACTCGAAAGGACTACTGCAAAGGGGAATCCATACTGGCACGACCTGTCGAATCCAATGATCGAGAACGGATATCATGTTGGAAATTACCTGTGCGAAACCGAAATGAGGGAAGCCTGGAACAGTATCAGTCCTCTGAATTATGACGGCCCCGACCATAAGGGCCAGGAGCTTAAATACACCCTGATCCGGTACCTGACGTCGCTCGGACTGCGTAAAGATGCTTATGGGGTTTCCCAATTGAAACCGGAGGATATCAAATTGATTGAGAGCGGTTATGCCAATTATCTGTATAAAAAACCCAAACGATTCAGCTTAAGGATTTATGAAACCATCTGGGAGGTGGATCAATACCGGAAGGACGGCAATCCCAGCGGACATTCCGTTACACAGAGGATTGAATATCTGAAAACCGGATGGGCAATTTTCCTCGACCATCCCCTGTTTGGAGTCGGAACCGGGGATACCCAGACTGCATTTGACCAAAAATATGAACAGAACAACTCTCCATTGGATCCGGTTTGGCGAAAAAGGGCACATAATCAGTTCCTTACCTTTTTGATTTCCTTCGGAGTCATCGGGTTTATTTTGATGATCACCGCAATCGTTCTGCCTGTGGTTCTGGAGAAAAAGCGGAACCCCTATTTTATCCTGATGTTATTTCTGGTAACAATGTTGTCGATGCTGAATGAGGATACACTGGAAACTCAGGCGGGTGTGGCGTTTTTTACGGTATTTTATTGTTTGTTTGTTTTTGCGGACAGGAATGACCTCCCCCTGCCCCCTCCTTAAGAAGGAGGGGGGTATTTCAACTGCCGGGCTTACTGTAAAGTCCTGCAAATGGTACCACCCCCCTCCTTCCTAAGGAGGGGGCAGGGGGAGGTCAACTTATGAATTGAGTAATAAACAACGTACTATGAATCAAATAGATAAAGATTACCTCCTACGGGCCATTCAACTGGCAAGGGAAAATGTGGCGATTGGCGGAGGCCCTTTCGGGGCAGTTATCGTAAAGGATGGCCAGGTTGTTGCTGAATCGGCAAATCAGGTGGTCGCCATTCCGGATCCCACAGCACATGCTGAAATTCAGACCATCCGGCTGGCAGCAAAAAACCTGAATAGCTTCAATCTTTCGGGCACCACCCTGTATACCTCCTGTGAGCCCTGTCCGATGTGCCTCGGCGCAGTTTACTGGTCTCGCATCAGCAGGGTGGTTTATGCATCCGACCGGCATGATGCCGACCGGGCAGGATTCCGCGATGATGAGTTATACCAGGAGATCGCGCTGAATCCCGAACAGCGGAAAAAACCCTTTGAACATCTCGACCTGCCGGAAAGCGGACAAGAGTTTGCCGACTGGAAAAATTCCGCAATAAAGCTGGACTATTGAACCCAAAACTTGATCAGTCATTTTTTTGCCGGGATGCGTTGACCATCGCACCCGGGATACTGGGTAAAACACTGGTAAGGATTTTACCCGACGGCCAGCGGCTTTCATTTCCGGTTACGGAAGTTGAAGTTTATCTGGGAAGCGGTGACCTGGCGTGTCACGCGAGCAAGGGCATCACCGAACGGAACCGGGTGATGTTTGACCGCGGGGGGGTAATATATATGTATCTGATTTACGGGATGCACTGGATGTTCAATATCGTGACCGGCAATGAAGGCCATCCCGAAGCATTGCTGATCCGCGGGGTCGGAACTATCGCCGGACCGGGACGGGTGACCCGGCAATTGCAGATGGGGCGCGATTTTTATGGGGAGGATCTGGTAACTTCGGAAAGAATCTGGCTGGAGGACGGTCCTTTAATCGAAAAAATCACCACCGGTCCTCGTGTCGGAATCAATTATGCCGGCGAACCCTGGGTAAGTATGCCCTGGCGTTTTATGGTGGCCGGTTCCTAATTATTTTCGCTTGATCCTGGTAATCAGGAATTCATCGTCAAATATCAGATACAGGCTCCACGAATGATCCAGCCGTCCGGTATCGTAATGGTAATAGGGCTCAAAGCGGAAAGCAAATTTCAGGAAATCGGTCAGCTTACGCTCGAACTGATATTTTAAAACCAGCATCTGTCGGTCGGAGAGGAGAAAAAGCGGGTCTTTCTGGCTCACCGATTGAAACATTGGCATCCCGTGAGGGGAGATAAAGTTATTAGCTTTCCAGTATCCGGCTTCGAAACTCCCGATTTTGGTATCCAGGAAAAACCGGCTGTAACTGCCGTGCCCGTAAGGAACCTTAACATCATCAGCCGGATGGATCTCCATGAATTCCACATAATTGACCGCCAGGGCAACCGATTTGACGAAGGAGTTTTCCAGGGTCCAGTTCAGCCGTAATCCCTCCATCATGTTAACCTGTGTGGTTGCGGGAAGATTGGTGGCATCAGTTTCTCCACCCTTATGCCTGAATAGGATGCTTAGTGGGGTGGTAACCGTGAAATTTTTCGAGTCCACCAGCAGGAAAGCTGAGTTGGAACCGGCTGTAAAATGCTCCTGGAAGGGATCGCCGGGTTTCAGGAATTGTTCCCAGTTCAACCACAGATCGGAGCGGAATTGTGGATAATTCCACAACAACTGGAGTCCATTCTCATAATTATTTACCAGGTAATTTTCAAAATCCTGCACCGGTTCGATCAGTCCGTGATTGACTGTTCCGTTTATTGTTCCGAAAATCAGGCTGAAATGCTCAGTTGCATCGTATTGCAGGCTGAGTACGGGCACTTTACGTTCGAACTGATCCGACCCGTGGTTTTTCAGCAGATGGGCGCCTGCACGGATGGTGGTTTTTGCATCCGGATGATACTCCACCACTGGCTCAAAATAGATCCCGACCAGCGAGGAGCCTGTCACAAAATCATTTTTAAACTCGTTATTTTTGAACCAGGCGGTGCTTTTCATGCGGGCATACAGCGTTTTTGCTATGATGGTATCTCTTCGGTAAGGGATTTGGAAGGCCGAATACTCGGGCCACAGGATCTGTGACCGCAATTCCGTCTGCCGGGCGGCTGAAATGCTGTCGGCCGGTTTCAGCAGCGTGTCCGCACCGGATTGGGCCTGCATTTCTGCGACAGAAAGTATGAATATCAATATGATCAGCAATCGGAGGGTCACCAGGGTCTGTTATCAGATTTAACGCGCAGAAACAGGCGAAAGTACAAAATTTCAGGATGGTGCTTATAATCCCTACTTTTGCGGCATGAAGATAGGTTCTGTTATTTTACCCGCCAGGCCGCTGATACTGGCCCCCATGGAGGATGTCACGGATGCTCCTTTCCGATTGTTATGCAAACGGTTCGGAGTGGATTTGATGTTTTCGGAATTTGTTGCTTCGGAAGCGGTTATCCGGAATGTAAGTTCAACCCTGCAGAAAATGGAGATCAATCCGGCTGAGCACCCGTATGGTATTCAGTTATATGGAAAGGAGATTTCTTCGATGGTGGAATCTGCCAGGATCGCGGAACAGTATGAGCCCGATCTGATCGACCTGAACTTTGGTTGTCCCGTAAAAAAGATCGCCATGAAAGGCGCCGGTGCCGGAATGCTGCGGGATATTCCTCAGTTGCTGAAGATGACTTCGGAAGTTGTGAAGGCGACAAAACTTCCCGTAACCGTTAAAACCCGGCTGGGCTGGGATGATGACAGCAAGGTGATTGTTGAACTGGCTGAGATGTTGCAAGATACTGGTATTCAGGCATTAACCATTCATGGCCGCACACGCGCGCAGATGTATCAGGGGGAGGCCGACTGGACCCTCATCGGCGAGGTGAAAAACAATCCCAGGATTCATATCCCCATTATCGGAAACGGTGATATTGATTCGCCGGTAAAGGCAAAACTGGCTTTCGACCGCTATGGAGTGGATGCCGTGATGATTGGCAGGGCAGCTATCGGCAGACCGTCAATCTTCAGGGAAGCCCGTCATTATATCGATACCGGTGAATTGCTGCCGCCTTTATTGGTTACTGATCAGGTACATCTGGTTCGTGAACATCTGGCGATGGCTTCGGATGACCGGGCGGAGATACGCGCTGTGAGAAGCATGCGCCGGTTTTTTGCCGCTTATTTTAAGGGATTGCCCGATTTCAGGGAAACCCGGGTGAAACTGCTGCAGGCCGAATCATTTGAATCGGTATACCAGTTACTCGATCACATCGTTGAAAAGTGGGGACATCTGCCGGCGTACCCGTTGGCCGAATAACCGTTTAGTCATCAGCGGATTCCGTGGCGAAATAGCGCTTCTTCATTACCCGGAGCGGTATCCATGCGGCAAAAAAACCGATTACCCCTACCAGCAATATCACTTCAACGAAATCGGTGAGAAGCATGCGTACCGGATAAACATTTACCACAAAAGATCCGGAATTGGGGAAGCGGACGATCCCGAACTGCTGTTGCGCCACGCACACGGCAACACCCAGTATCAGCCCGATCACCATGCCGATGCCGGTTACCAGCATTCCTTCCCAGAGGAATACCTGGCTCACCTTTTCCTTACTGGCCCCGAGGCTGCGGAATATCTGCATATCGGTTTTCTTTTCCAGCATCAAAAGGGTCAGCGAGGAGATTGTATTGAATGAGGCAACCATCAGTATAAAGCTAAGTATCAAAAAAATAGCCCATTTTTCAGATGCCATCACCCGGTAAAATCCGGCATGCTGCCCGAGCCTGTCGCTGATGTTGAAATCCTTGCCGAAAATGGCCGTCAGGCGCTGGATAACATCCGGAATCTGTTCAGGATCAGCTACTTTGATTTCAATTGCGCTGACTTCACCCGAAGAATAATCAAAAAAATCGCGCGCAAAATCGATCGGAACTATCAGGTATTTCGAATCATAATCCTGCTGTACCCCAAAAACCCCGGATGGGAAAAGATATCGGTGATTAACGGATTGCAATGGGTTCAGGAGAATCTTTCCCGATCGCTTGGGAACATAAACATGCAGGGGATTTATGAAGTTCAGCCCAACCCCCAGTTCACCGGCCAGATCCTTGCCGATCACCCCCATTGCGGGATCGTTTGCGGAGAGCTGTATATCCCCGTCGATCAGCAGGGTATCGATACCCGAAATATTGGTGAATTCAGGTCCGACCCCCTTAAGGGTGGCGATTGCCTGCCGGTCGCGGTACTTGAGCAGGGCATTTTCTTCCAGCACCTGGCAATAGTCCGCAACTCCCGGAACCCCTTTCACCCGCTGGAGTAAAAGTGAATCGGCGTTAAAAGTTTTACCCTCGATCACAGTGATTTTGATATCCGGATCGAAAGCGCTGAAAAGTGAACGGATCAGGTGATCGAGGCCATTAAATACCGACAGCACAATGATTAGCGTCATGGTACCAATGGTTATCCCTGCAACGGAGATCCGCGAAATCCAATTGATGATATGCCTCGAACGGCGTGCCTTGAAATATCTGAAAGCGATAAAGAGAGGCAGGTTCATTACTTCAGCAATTCACTTATCCTATCCACATAATCCAGCGAATCATCCAGGTAAAACCGCAGTTCAGGTATGTGCCTCACCTGTTTGGCGATCTTTTTACCCAGCTCGTAGCGGATCATTTTTGTTTGATCTTCAAGTACTTTGACTACACCTTCGGCTTTGTCGGAAGGGAATACGCTGATATAGGAACGTGCCTGGCTCAGGTCGGGGCTTATTCTCACCTGGGTTACCGATATCATGGCACCAGGGCCCGACAAGGCGGTATTTCCCCTGAAGAATTCAGCCAATTCTTTCTGGATCAGCCTGGCTATTTTTAACTGACGTGTTGTTTCCATTTGATGGTCCTCCTCACTGGTTAATCGAATCAAAGGTAATCAAACCACACTAAAGGAGGAATTTCTATCTTTGCGACCGTCTAAAAACAACATAATTAGCATGAAAGAAACGGTATTAAGCGGAATCCGGTCGACCGGAAACCTTCACTTGGGGAATTATTTCGGCGCCATCCGCAACTTTGTCAGGATGCAGCATGAATATAACTGCTATTTTTTTGTTGCCGACTGGCATTCGCTCACCACGCATCCTCACCCCCGTGATCTTCATGCCAACGTTAGAACGGTATTGTCGGAATATTTAGGATGCGGGATCGATCCTGAGATTGCCACTTTATATATTCAGAGTGATATTCCTGAAATCGCCGAGCTTTACCTGCTGATGAACATGAATGCTTATATCGGCGAGCTCGAACGGACCACCACTTTCAAGGAAAAGATCAGAAAACAGCCCGATAATGTAAACGCCGGTTTGCTTACCTACCCGGTATTGATGGCTACCGATATCATTATACATAAGGCAAATAAGGTTCCGGTAGGGAAAGATCAGGAGCAGAATATCGAGATGGCCCGCCGTTTTGCCCGCCGTTTCAATACCATCTATGAAACCGAATATTTTCCGGAGCCGGAAGGATTCAGCTTTACCAAAAACCTGGTCAAGATTCCGGGTCTCGACGGATCGGGAAAAATGGGAAAATCCGAAGGGAACGCCATCAACCTGGCCGATGACGCCAAAACCATCCATAAAAAGGTGATGGGCGCCGTTACCGATGCCGGTCCGACAGAAAAGAACCAGACCCCGCCGGAGGCTATCGAGAATCTTTTCCAACTGATGGAAGTAGCCAGTGCACCTGAAGCCGTGGCTCATTACCGTGAACTATATGCCAATTGCTCAATCCGGTACGGCGATCTGAAAAAGCAATTATCTGCAGATATCATACAGCTCACCGCTCCGATCCGTGAAAAAATACTGGAGATCCAGTCGGACGATGCATATCTCGCCAAAGTTGTGAAGATGGGAGCCGAGAAGGCCCGTATCAGTGCCAGCCAGACGTTGAGGGATGTGAGGGAGATTATTGGGTTCAGGAGCTTTTAGAGGGCAAAAGGCAGAAGGCAGAGGGCAAAAATTAGGAAGAAGGATTAAGTAAAAAGTTAAGGATTAAGTAAAGAGTTAAGGATTAGGTAACTAAGTCGCCCTCGGAGCATTGTCATCCAGCACTTAGGCGCCCTCGGAGCATTGTCATCCCGACGTAGTCGGGACCCCGTTCCTTACCCAGCATGCCTTTGAGAGCAATCACCACTTTAATTCGGAGCAGAGTCAGGACAGCGCCCAAGGGCCCCTCGTTAGAGCGAAGCGGTCCCGACTTTCGTCGGGATGACACTTCGTGTGCCGGGCATGTAGTAAGCCTTGAGGGTGAGGGAGGTTCTCCCAAGTCCCTAAAGAGCCGTAATGACCGGAATCTTCTAGCCGAAAGCAAGGGTGTCCCGGGCGACCGGGAATCTGAAGGAAGCTTTAGGCAAACATTTGTTGTGACGCACAGAAACCGGATATAAGGCTTGTCCTTCTGGGTAACTGACCGATAAATCAGGACGCCCGATAGTCATTCGGAAAGAGGGAGGGGTAAATCCGGCGCAACGAATGGAAAGGTTTACTACTTACCCCGGGAGGCCTCTGCGAGTTACGGGCAACCGGATAGGCTGCCGGGTAACCGGCAGACGACAGACGCAGAGGAGTCAGCAGCGGACATAGTACCGGGAAATAATCCGCGGGAAGGTCCAAATTTATTAACAAAGGAAGCATCGAAGATGCGTAAAAGCAGATGAAAAGGCAACAGAAAAGCGAAGCCGGCTTACAACTCAAGCTATTTAGCGGGCAGGCGGGAGAGCTACCAGGGACACCGACCGGCGGAACCGGAACGGGGTTGCTGAGTAGAGTTGCATTGCTTTCGCTATTGGAGAGACAGCGAACCTTGACCACAAACTTAATGGAAAGGATTGTAGATTATGGAAACCTGAGCAGAGCATGTAAACAAGTGGTGAGTAATAAGGGGAGCTCCGGGATCGACGGAATGGAAACGCAGGAACTTCGGCCATGGCTGGGAAAGCATCTAACTACACTGCAGGAAT
Organism: uncultured Bacteroidota bacterium; assembly: GCA_942493265.1. GTDB lineage: Bacteria > Bacteroidota > Bacteroidia > Bacteroidales > UBA12481 > UBA12481. The sequence continues at coordinate 1,005,532 of OW818688.1, read as the reverse complement.
CGTTACTTGCCGAGAAATACGAGGTGAGTCCGCTACTGAAAGTGGAAATCGACAAACCCGATGGGGGAAAACGGATGCTGGGTATCCCAACGGTCAAAGACCGGCTGATCCAACAAGCCATCCAACAGGAATTAAGCCGCTATTACGATCCAATTTTCAGCGAAAGTAGTTATGGGTTCAGACCCGGAAGGAGTGCCCATCAGGCAATAAGGCAAGCCTCGAAGTACGTCACGGAAGGCAAGGAATGGGTGGTGGATATTGATTTGGAGAAGTTTTTCGACAAGATCAACCACGACCGCCTAATGCAAAGATTGAGTAAAGGAATAGGAGACAAACGTCTCCTTCGACTAATCAGAGCATACCTGAAAGCCGGAATGATGAACGAAGGGCTGGCAGAACAGAGAACGGCCGGTACACCGCAAGGAGGCCCGTTATCCCCATTGTTATCCAATATCGTACTGGACGAACTGGACAAGGAGTTGGAGAAACGCGGTCACAGCTTCTGCCGATTTGCTGATGACTGTAACATATATGTCAGAAGCAAGAAGGCTGGGGAACGCGTGATGGCTTCAGTCACTGACTTCATTGAAACGAAGTTAAAACTGAAAGTCAATCATCTAAAGAGCGGGGTCAGGCACTGTTCTGAGGTCAAGTTTTTGGGCTTCACTATCCTCTCAGAAGGAGGAATACGGGTTGCCGATAAATCCATTGACCGCCTGAAGGACAAAGTCCGGGAAATAACCCGCAGAAACCGTGGAGTCAGCTTTTCTACAGTCATCAAGGAACTAAACTCGACCATAATTGGCTGGACTAATTATTTTAGAATTGCCAACAAATGGGTGCGCAATCTCAATGCGATTGATAGCTGGATCAGAAGGAAGCTGAGATGTTTTCGACTTAAACAGTGTAGAAGACGCTACACCATCTTTAAGTTCCTTCGCTCATTTGACTACCCGGTTAACCATTGCTGGAATATTGTCATGTACTCTCAGGGCTGGTGGAAGATGTCGCGGAAACCTTTCGTCGAACAGGCCATGAGCCCCAACTGGTTCGCCCGTCAGGGCTTACACTCCTTATACTTAAGTATGTAGGTATATAAGTTAATAGAAACCGCCTTGGTACTAGCAAGTATGCCAGGTGGTGTGGGGGGACGGCGGCGTGAGCCGCCTCCTACCCAATTCCGAGGCGACCTTAGTTACCTAATACTTAACACTTCTGCCTAATTTTTGCCTTTTGCCTTCTGCCTTCTGCCTTACTTTTTAGGGTAATCCAGGTTGTAGTGCAATCCCCGGCTCTCCTTTCGCTGGCGGGCATGCTTCACGATCAGGTAGGCCACCTTGATGGCATTGCGGAGTTCGCAGAGTTTTACTGAAACTGTCGACTGGCCGTACAGTTCCTCGGTTTCGCGGTATAATATATAGATGCGGTCGAGCGCCCTTTTCAATCGTGCATTCGTGCGGACAATTCCCACATAATTGGTCATGATTTGCTGCAACTCCCTGGTACTCTGGGTGATCAGAACCATTTCGTCGGGATTGCGGGTCCCCTCATCGTTCCATCGAGGGATATCTTTCATGTGTTTGAGGTTCGGAAGTTTCCTTCCTGAATCGATTGCTGCACGGTTAGCAAAAACCACCGCTTCAAGTAATGAGTTGGATGCCAAACGATTGGCACCGTGTAAGCCGGTGCATGCCACTTCGCCTGCCGCATACAGATTCCGGATGGTAGTTTGGCCATTTTCATCGGTACGGATACCCCCGCAGAAATAGTGTGCCGCCGGAACCACCGGTACCGGCACTTTGGTCATATCATAGCCGATGGAGAGGCATTTCTGGTAAATATTCGGGAAATGGGCCTTCAGGCTTTCGGGTTCAATATGTGTACAATCCAGATTGACAAAATCCTCGCCCCGGTTTTTCAGCTCGGTATCAATCGCCCGTGCTACGATATCCCTCGAAGCCAGGGACCCGCGCGGGTCATATTTCTTCATGAACTCTTCACCGTCCTGGGTTTTCAGGATCCCGCCAAAGCCGCGAACGGCTTCGGAAATCAGGAATGAAGGACGTTCACCCGGGTTATAGAGGCTAGTGGGATGAAACTGGAAAAATTCCACATGGTCAACATAGGCCTTTGCCCGGTAAGCCATGGCAATACCATCGCCGGTTGCGATCGGCGGATTGGTGGTGGTCTGGTAAATATATCCGCTGCCACCGGTAGCGAGCAGGGTGATCTTCGACAGAATTGTGTCGATCCGTTTATTCTCGATATCAAAGGTATAGGCCCCATAGCACTCAATTTCCGGATTACCCCTGAACACGGGAGTTCCCAGATGATGCTGGGTAATCAGGTCGAGCGCAAAGGATTTCTCCAGAATGGTGATATTCGGATGCGACCGTACCCGGCTGGAAAGCGCCCGCATGATTTCGGCGCCGGTGCTGTCTTTATAATGAAGGATACGATGTTCTGAATGTCCGCCTTCGCGGTTCAGGTTGAATTTCCCGTCGGTATTTTTATCAAAATTGGCCCCCCAGCCGATGAGTGACTGAATTTGTTCCGGTGCCTCATTGACCACCATTCTCACAATTTTCTCATCACATAACCCATCGCCGGCTATCAGGGTGTCCTGCACATGCTTTTCCAGATTATCCGGGGCATACATCACCGATGCAATGCCTCCCTGCGCATACCAGGTGTTCGTTTCCTCGAGATTAGTTTTACTAACCAGAATGACCTTCCCAAACTCGGCAACCTTCAACGCAAAGGACATCCCCGCGAGTCCGCTGCCTACAACCAAAAAATCAGTTTTGTGTTCCATCGGTGCAAAAATCGGATAAATTAAGGAATTACCCTATTTTTGAAGCCTGATATACCGATAGTTTCCTCATATGAATCAAGAAGAAGTCTTTAAAAAGCTCGTTTCCCATTGTAAGGAATACGGCTTTGTTTTCCAGTCGTCGGAGATATACGACGGCCTGAGTGCTGTGTATGATTATGGCCAGTACGGGGTTGAATTGAAAAACAATATCAAAAAATACTGGTGGGAATCAATGGTTTTGCTGCATGAAAATGTGGTTGGACTTGACTCGGCCATATTTATGCATCCAACCATCTGGAAGGCATCCGGACATGTGGATGCTTTTAATGATCCGCTCATCGACAATAAAGATTCGAAAAAGCGTTATCGTGCCGATGTGCTGATCGAGGATGAGATGGCCAAAATGGAAGGGAAGATCGACAAGGAAGTGGAGAAAGCCCGGAAACGTTTTGGCGAGTCGTTCGATGAAACGATGTTCCGGAAAACCAATCCGAGAGTGACTGAAATACAGGTAAAGATTGATGCCCTGCATACCCGTTTTGCGAAAGCGCTGAATGATGCCGATCTCACGGAACTCCGTCAGATCATCATCGACAGTGAAATCGTATGTCCGGTTTCCGGTACCCGCAACTGGACGGAAGTGCGTCAGTTCAACCTGATGTTTTCCACTGAGATGGGCTCAACGGCTGATGGGGCATTGAAAATCTACCTTCGTCCGGAAACGGCCCAGGGGATTTTTGTCAATTACCTGAATGTTCAGAAAACCGGCCGGATGAAAATCCCGTTCGGTATTGCCCAGATCGGGAAAGCATTCCGTAATGAGATCGTTGCCAGGCAGTTCATCTTCCGGATGCGCGAATTTGAACAGATGGAAATGCAGTTTTTTGTAAAACCGGGTGAAGAACTCAGCTGGTTTGCCTACTGGAAGGAGATCCGCATCAAGTGGCACCGTGCGTTGGGATTCAATCCCGAACATTACCGGTTCCACGATCATGATAAACTGGCTCATTATGCCAATGCTGCCACCGATATCGAGTATAAATTCCCGTTCGGTTTCAAGGAGGTGGAGGGGATTCATTCCCGCACCGATTTTGATCTCAGCCGTCATCAGGAATTCTCCGGCCGCAAAATCCAGTATTTTGATCCGGAATCCAATGAATCTTATGTGCCGTATGTGGTAGAAACCTCTATCGGTGTTGACCGCATGTTCCTGCAGGTGATTTCCGCAGCTTATGCTGAGGAGGAAGCCCCTACTTCAGATGGCGGTACCGATACCCGCGTAGTACTGAAACTTCCGGCACCACTGGCACCGGTGAAACTGGCCGTATTCCCGCTGGTTAAAAAAGACGGACTGCCCGAGATTGCACGGCAGATCATCGATGATCTGAAATTTGATTTTTATTGCCAGTATGATGAGAAGGACTCCATCGGCAAGCGCTACCGCCGGCATGACGCCATCGGAACACCATTCTGCGTAACCGTTGATCATCAAACCGTTGAAGATAATACCGTTACCATCCGCAACAGGGATACGATGGAGCAGGAGCGCGTTGCGATTTCAGCCTTGCGAGAAATGGTTGGCGCTAAAGTCAATATGAAGCTTTTGCTCAGATAACCGATAACCGATAACTGACAACCGACAACAATTATGAAAACTGTCCTGCGTTCCCTCCTGCCAGAACTGCTCATGATCGCCATCATGGCTGCATTGGCGCTCGCTTTCATGAGCCCGGTGTTCGAAGGTAAAATACTGTATCAGAATGATATAGTGCAAGCCAAAAATATGGCCAATGAAGTGGAACAATATCAGAAGCAAACGGGAGAATATTCCGCCTGGACCAATTCCGCCTTTAGCGGGATGCCCACCTATCAGATCAAGTCGGCTCCATCGGGGAATATTTTTCATTGGCTGTTCCGGATACTGAAGCTGTATCTTCCGGGATATACCGTTGCCATCCTGTTTATTTGCATGCTCGGTTTTTATTTTCTGCTCAGAACGCTGAAGCTCAGTCAGTGGCTGGCATTGGCGGGGGCCGTGGCTTTTGGTTTCGGATCGCATAATCTCCAGCTGATCGCGGCAGGCCATGTGAGCAAGATTTACGCAATTGCCTACATGGCACCGGTTATTGCCGGGATGTTCCTGGTTTTCAAGCGCAAATATCTGCTTGGCGGATTGGTTACGGCCGTTGGATTCGGCATTCAATTGGTTACCAATCATCCACAGGTATCCTATTATCTGGGCATTATTATCCTGATATACATGCTGGTGGAATTGGTTTTTGCCATTCGTGAGAAATATTTCGATCATCTGGTCAAGTCCGGTATTACCCTTTTTGTTGCACTGATATTGGCGATCCTGCCAAACATGACTGCCCTGATGACCACCCAGGAGTACAGTAAAGAAACTACCCGCGGGGTATCGGAACTGGTAAAGCCGGGTGAAACCAAAACCAAGGGACTGGATGTGGGTTATATTACCGACTGGAGTTACGGGATCGGTGAAACTATCAACCTGTTCATTCCAAATTTCAGCGGCGGCGGATCGAGCCATGATCTGGGCACGAATTCGGAAATGTATAAGGCCATGATAAGCAATCAGATACCTGAAAAAGACGCCAAACAGGCCACCCGAGGGATGGCCTACTGGGGGAGTCAGCATCTTGGCACGGCCGGTCCGCATTATATTGGCGCCATTTCAGTTTTCCTGGCCATTCTCGGATTGTTTATTGTTAAAGGGAAAAAGAAATGGTGGCTGGCCTCCATTATCCTGGTATCCGTTTTATTGGCCTGGGGGCGCAATTTCATGGGCCTGACGGAATTTTTTGTGAATAATGTTCCGCTGTATGCCAAATTCCGTGATGTCACTAATACATTGATCATAGCCCAGTTCGCGATTCCTTTACTGGCATTTGTAGCCATCCGGGAATGGTTTGCCGATGTGGAAACTGATCTAAAGGTAAAGCTTAAAAATTTGTACATGGCAGTTGGAATCGCCGGTGGGGTTGCCCTGCTTGTTGCGCTGATTCCTTCGCTTTTCGGATCATTCAGCAGTTCATCCGATGGCAGTTTGCCCGACTGGATTAAAGAGCCCCTGCGTCTCGACAGGATGAGCATTGCCCGCAAAGATGCATTCCGAACCCTGATCTTTGTACTGGGAGCTGCCGGAATTCTTTGGTATTCGCTGAAATCCAAAACCAGAAAAGAATATTTATACATCGCGCTGGCCCTGCTGATCCTGGTGGATATGTGGTCGGTGGGCAAACGATATCTGAATAAGGATAATTTCATCAGCAATCGTCAGATTGAGCAGGCTTTCAAAGCTACAGCCGCAGATGAAACCATTCTTAAAGATAAAGGTCAGGGCTACCGGGTGCTGGATTTTCCCAGTCCGTTCCAAAGTGCCCGTGCCTCCCGGTTCCATAAGTCTGTCGGAGGCTATCACGGTGCAAAACTCGGGCGTTATCAGGATCTGATTGATAAGTATCTTGCCCCGAATACCGCCACGATGGGGGCTGTTTTTCAGGATAAGCCCACATTCGAAAAATTCGATGCGGCAATTGCCGGGATGAATGTGTTAAACATGCTGAACACCAAATACATCATCGTCAGTCCTACCGCTCCGATTCAGAACACTCATGCCTTTGGGGATGTGTGGTTTGTTGACCGGGTAAAATGGGCAGCGAATGCGAATGAGGAACTGGATGCGCTGGGAACTACCTCACTCACCCAGGAAGCGGTGGTGGATAAGCGGTTTCAGCAGCAGCTCAGCACTTTACCGGCGCAGCTTTCGCCGAATCCTGAACCCGATGCGATCTCACTGGTTGAGTACAAACCCAATTACCTGAAGTATGATTCCCGGTCAACCGATAACCGGCTGGCCATTTTTTCGCAGATATATTATCCGTATGGCTGGCAGGCTTATATCGATGGAAAAGCAGCGGAGCATATCCGTGCCGATTATACCCTCCGTGCGATGGTGATCCCGGCCGGCAAGCATACGGTTGAATTCCGCTTTGAGCCTAAGACCTTGAAAACCGGGAGGATGATCAGTTTGATAGGGAGCCTGCTGGTATTGTTGCTGGTGATCGGTACGGTGGTTTATGAACGGAGAGGTAAGAAGGAAGTAAAAGGGTAGAGGGTGTAAGTTGTTACACAGAGGGCACGGAGAAAAGAAGAGGGTCACGGAGTTTTTTTTACCAAACGGCCGCAAATTATTAACCTGAACAGGTAATTCAATTCAGGTTAAAATCTCACGCGAAGACGCAAGGACGCAAATTAGCCCGGTTCAGTGGGGACTTTGCATCATTGCGCGAAAATGGAGTTATAAAAGAGATCCGATAAGGAGCACAGGATTGTCATCGGGTTTGATCTGGCGGTTTATTTTCTCCAGCCTTTGCCGGAGGTCAGCTGAAATTTTCGGATCAGCCATGCCCTTTTCTGCAATTTCCTTCAGATCAACCGCCTGGTATGCGATGTAAACCGTGCCATCAGGTTGAACCTGAATATCCTGGCTGGGTATGCCAGTACCAGTTATATCATGTAAATATCCTTCATCAGGAAGACCTTCTTTTGGGTTTTATCCAGGCAAAGCCAGGTAGCAGCGCCACGGGATGAGGTGCTGTTTGCGGTTCTTTCAACACTGACAATTTTAAACAGGTTCATGAAAATGAATTCTTTAGCTTCAAAATTTACCCGCGTTCTTTTGTATCCTTCGCGATCGGTGCCGATTGGATTGGGTTCACCGTAATTATAGGAAAGGTAAGGAATGAGCTGGTAATCCCTGATCGAGTAAAGTGTGTCGTCATTCATTTGCGAAAACCGGTATTCATTTTCAAATTGATACAAGGTAGTTCCGGTTGTAATGAAATTACCGTCGGGGCCCTGGATACTGCCAGTGAGTTTTCCATCCGGGGTCTGGTAATAGAGCAGATAAGAAGGTTGGCCGGATACGGGTTTTTTGTAGGGTACGCAAAGAAGTTCTCCTTTTTCGGTGAGTAGCATATTCAGGGGATAGGAGGGAACCGCGTTTGGAATATTGTTCAGGTAGGAGCCGGTTGTCAGGCTGAAACTCATAAAATAGCCCGCCTTGCCGAATGTTGTCAGATAAAGTATCTGTTTCTCCTCATCTACAGCCCATTGTGTCATTCTCTCAAACTCAATCGGGCCCTTGCCATACGACACCAGTTTCCGTATAAATTTTCCATCTCGGCTGAATTGAAGAATCCCGGCATCACCGGCATTGCACAGAATGTACTTACCGGAAATCAGGCACCAGGCATATTCCAGCAAACACTCCGGCCGGGTTTCCAGTTTAACAAATTCAAAATCAGCCGCAAATGCACTGAGATTAACCTGAATTGAATCCTTGATTTCCTTGAAATTCAGGGTCATCAGCTGGTCTTTGCCAATGTTTTTTACCGTTAAGGAAGGGTCTTCACTTGTTCTGTGGCAGGATCCGAACGCCACAAAGATTAAGAGAATGATTATTGGCTTGACAGCCTTTATAAAATTCATTGGGCAGTGATTTGGGTGATTAAAGATACTCAAGACTGAACAAATTCAAATCAATCTGCCTTGATTGCATTTTGGAGCCAACGGTCAATACTTTCAGCCATTTACACCTGATCTTTTCCAAAAATTTTCTCCGCGGCCCTCCTCTTCTCTCCGTGGTTCTCCGTGTAAGTTCTTTCTTCACAACTTAATGCACCTCACGTAACACGCCTCGGGACTTTTGAACCCGATGATATATCCCGGAAACATGGGATGATAAATCCAATCAGGGCGGTTGAAGTTGCTGATAAAATAAGATGAATCGCGTGTAAAGTGTATTCCGGTGAAATACCGGGTGGAGTCCTCGCCGGTAAATGTTGATGACCAGTACCTTACCGCAAATTGATCCCCCTTGTATTCCCCTTTCATCGGAGTGTCCGGATCACCGTACCGGTAATAGCCAAGCATCTGAACACCCAGATTTTCAATGGATGACGGACCGAAGTAGTACAGAATATCAAAGGGCTGGGCATATTTTTTTATGAGATCTGACCATTGTGTGGTGGTGGGTATCCGCCAGCCGGGTGGACAAATATCCCGGAAAACCGAAAGCGAGGGATAATGATTGGCTTCCATCCAGGTGTACAAACTGCCATAATAATCAAAATCCTTGCTGTTATTGAAATTAAGGTATTCAACTATTTCATTGTTGCCGGGTGAAGTCATGACATCGATTGGATTCCCAAACTTCAGATTATCAGCCATCCACCAGGCAGCGCCGATTTTTACGATCCGATACCGGATGCCATCTCGCGGATCGGTAAGGGTATCTGAATCCGGGTTTTGCCGCAGGATGAATACCGAATCCATCATGGTGGAAGTACCTCCATCTTCATCGGCAACTTCCAGAATGTATTTTTGATATCCGGACTTGCTGAACCGCGCAGTGCTGCTGGTCCGGGTAGAATATTCCGTATCCCAGATACCGTCGGCATCCTGATCCCACCGGTATTGCAGCACAAAATAAGAACTCTCTTTATCAGATGAATTTTTGCCGTCGAGCATGAATACGGTAGCCGTATCGCCGACTTCCGGTATCGAAAATACTTCTGCCAGCGGCGGGGTGTTCTCAGGCTTGCATCCCAACAGGATCACCGCAAGGCCGAAATATGTCATTGCCTTGATATTCATGTTAATAGAACCTGAAATTGAATCGTCTGGTATACTGTCCGTTTACGATGGAGTCGCGGCTTCTTGGATCCGGATCGAGTACATAGGCGTTGATGGTTTGGGAGGTAAACAGCCCGATGCCGTTGACAATGTTTGTGATGGCAAATCCGGCCTGGTCGGGTGGCTGAACCTGAATCATCAGGCGGTAATCAAAAAGATCGGCCGGAATTCCGACCACCACGGCCTCCAATTTCGAGATACGCCTGTAGTTTACCTTTTGGTCGGGATGGATCTGCCCGGCAATGCGTTTCATCAGATCGTTGCCGTAAACGGATTCCGATAAAGGATCGGTGGGTTTTACGGTATGAAACTCGCGCCAGGATGCGCATCGGGCGATCGTGGTATCAGCATAAACATCTGAGTAAAAGAGCCGGAAGTAAAGTTCCGAATAGGGTGCCTCGGTTTTCCACGAAAATTCGAGCGGATTGAGGAAGAGGTTAACCGTGCCCGACAGGCGTGGGAGTTTCAAACGAGCTGAGGGATAGGCCGTTGTTCTGGCAAAAATCAGTGGCATTCCCGGGATTTCAACCGTTAAATGGTATTCCTGATTCAGCACCGACCCGGTAAAGATGGTTTCCGTTTCCGGTGACCGGAGCAGGATATAATTCCAGTTTGGACTTTCGGAGAATATTCCGGGCACCTTGGAATTCAGATTGGTACGGATCAGCTCGGCCTTGTTCACTCTGAAATCGCCGTTCCATTTTTCGAGCCATACGCGGGCGGCGGGAAAATAAACTGAATCTTCCATGCGGGCGGAGAGGAGAGCGGATCCGCTTCCGGCAAATGTTCTGGTTACCCGTACACACAGCGTATCACGATGGAGCTCCAGCACCCCATAAACAACCGGAATGGTTTTATAATCTGGCGCTTGTGGGTCGAGTTCGTTTTCACACGCTAACAAAATGTATCCCGCGAGCAGCGCTATTAAAATGGTCCTGAAAAAGCGGGCAGGCCTCATGGTTGGATGAAGATCAGATTAATACAACGGGGGATAAACAAAGGTAAGAAAAATGAAGTAAAACAGAGATTTTTGGTTTGCGGCGGTTTTAATTATTAGGTATCTTTATATGGAAAGGAACTGCTAAAAGCCATTTAGTTATCGTTTCGATTTTCGTCCCCACCGTAAACCTTTAATAATCATCATTTATGAAGAAGTATGGAATTGTTTTTGGGGTTGCTTTTGGTCTGTGTTTGCTGGTGACATCATGTACGTCCGTTGTTAAAACAGATTTGCCGGTTATCGATGTGATCGGAGCCATGAAAACCGAAAAGGCATTGATGCTGAGCGAACTGGTGGATCATATTGAATATGTCAAACTGGAAACCACCCCGGATTGTTTGATCGGGAGCGGATCAGTATTGAAAGTCGGGGAACATCTGTATGTTAAAAATTTCAATCCTTCCGCCATGCTGGTTTTTGACAGTCAGGGCAAATTCCTGAAACAGATCAGCCGCCCGGGCAAAGGTCCAGGGGAATATTTGAATTTCCCGTATTTCGATGTCAGCCCGGATAATAAGTATCTGGCAATCAGCGGTCCGGAAGATGGAATCAAGCTATATACCACAGCCGGGGAATTCCAGGCACAAAAGGAGATCAGTAATCAGTTTTTCTCCGGGTTTCTCTTTCTGAGCCCTGAGAAACTTATCACTTATCCCGCAAGGATGAATATGACTCAGAAAGCAAGTCCGGTGATGATTGCAATGGATGTTGATCATCTTAAGTCTGATACGATATTGAGAATCGACCGGGAAACACAACCATCAGATATGATGTTCCCGATGGCTCACTCTGCCTGTTATGCCTATGGAGGTAGTATCTATTTTAAAGAAGTGGGTCATGACACTCTTTTTCAGCTGGATAGCAAAATGAACATTTCTCCGGAGATGGTATTTAATTGCGGCGATAAAGCGATAACCGAGGAGAATCTTTTTATCTCATCCAACCAGTTTACCATTCCGGTTCATCCTGTGTGTGAAAGCCGTGATTATCTTTTTGTTTATGCCGGAAAGGGGGAAGCCTACGGAATCCTCGCGCATCTTAAGAAAACCGGCGAAACATTCCGGATGCCGGTGAAGGCAAGCCGGTTGTATGAAAATGCAAAAACCTACGGACCGGAAAATGACCTGGAGGGATTCGATTTTTCGTTCAACGGGCTCAGGGTGAAGGATAACACCTGGACTTCAATTCTTCAGTTATCGGACCTGAAACCGTTTTTCGAAACGGTGAACCCCGATCAGCTCAATTTAAAAACCCACAAATATTTCGATGAACTTCGCAGGCTTGCCGAAAGCAGCGACGTGAATGATAATCCGATTGTCAGGATAATTTATTTGAAGTAAGATACTGGAGATTCGAATTAATCTCTGTGGTCCTCCTCTTTTCTCTGTGGTTCTCTGTGTAACAAAGAACTGACACAGAGGACCACAGAGAAACGCAGAGGGCCACGGAGTTTTTTAGTTTGTGCTGTCTTATTTCATTCCAGTATAATTTCCTGTTCCAGTACTCCCCCACGGGTGGAAAGCACTTTAACCTTCCCCTTGATTTTATCCTTCGTATACGTCCGGATGGTAAATGATGCGGAGGCTTCCTGGTTCTGCCACAAGTGCTTGACGTATTGGGTTTTATCGGATTTTTTGGGGTCCACGATTTTGATTCTCGGCTCATCACCTTCCAGCAATTTTTTGTCGAAATCCAGCACTGCCTGATCCAATTGTACGATCTTCACACGCTGGGCAACATCCAAAGCCGTTGGAATGCGGGCACTGTTTTTCCAGCTGATATTTACCACGAAATCAGTTGAATCCTCATAGCTTTTCAACTTTTTTAATTTGAAGGCTTTCCATTCCAGCGTGGGTAAATCCATCGCCATCGCCAGATTGAACATTGCCTGTTTGCGGATCCACGGTTCGAGGTGTTCGGGCGGCGGATTCTGTGCGAAAAATTTGGGATGATATCCGCCGATCTGAACGGGACCCAGGAAGGGGTGCATCACGGTGGTCCATTCCTTGAAACCGCGACCGCCGTTTTCCTGATCGTCCCACAGCAGTACATCCAGTTCGTCCTTTTTACCGTCTTTATTGAGATCTCCGTATAATCCGCCATTCCAGATTTCATCGCCGTACCAGATGGCACCGAAATAGCTGTAGCCGAAATCCGGACCATGACCGAACAAAGGCTCCGGTTTGGCACTGTCCCCGGTATAGGAGTTGACCGGCTCTTTGGTGTTGTATTCGTCGTAAACATCCCCGGCCCACGGATAACCGGTGATTTTCATGCCAAGGGTATCATAATATTGAAGCAGCTTACGATCAGCCTCATCCATACCTTTTTCTGAAAATTCAGTTGATGGACCGCGGAGATGCATCGGAACGCGGGTATCCATGGAGTTTACCACCGATACGTTCGGATGCGTGATCAGGAAGCTGAAAACCGCGCGGGTTTCATTTTCGCTGAGTGGATATTCCCCGGCGCCTCCCTGGGTCCAGCCCCGGCCGGTGGCCTCCAGACCTTCTTCCGGCCGCCAGTTTTCAGGGTAGTTTCGGTGCAGGTCGAGACCGCCGATCCCATCTTCATTGATTTTGCCGTCGCCATCATTATCCCAGCCTTCGGAGGAGCTGGTCCATAAGCCTTTCCCTTTGGGCACGCGCTTCATGAGCCGTCCCGATGGATCGCGCGGATCCGGGATCAGGGTGGCTTTTTCCAGGTCCACCCAGCGCATGGTGTTGATTGTTCCGTCCCCGTCAAGATCCTCCCCGGCATCTTCATCCAAAAGACCATCCCCATCGTTATCTGTGGGGCGAACCGTGCTGCGGTTGCTTTGTGATGAGTTCAGATACAGATTGGAGCCGTCGGGGTTATTTTCGGGCCGGATATAGATCGCCTTGGTATCGAGTAGCCTCTTTATTGCCGGATCGGTTCCGTAATTTTTAAGCAGATGGTCCAGTAGCCATAAGGCAGATTCTGTGGCCGTTACTTCTCCCGAATGCCTGCCACCTTCGAAAAATGCCGCCGGCTTGTCGGTATCCTTACCGGTCTTTTTGTTGGTCAGCGTTACCTGCAGGATCGGCCGGCCTTCATAGCTGAAGCCAACTTCGTACAGATCAACCAGGTCCGGGTATTTTTCGGCCCACCGCTTCATCCAGGTATACACCACATCGGCAGAATGATAGCAGTCCCAGGTGAGCGTTTCCCCTGCCTTGTATTCAACTTTCGGGTATTGTACCTGCGGAAAAACGCTGGTCCCGTGGCGGTAACCCTTAACGGTATAGTGGGTGGTGTCCTTGTCGGATTCGGGATATACCACAGTGGTCAATGGCCGGATCTGGGCGGGTAATGTAAAGAAGGTGAAGAGAGTAAAGAGAGTAAAGATTGTTAAGAAAGAGGAGAGGGTAGGTTTGTGTTTCATAATGAATAAATATATTCTCTGTGGTCCTCTGCGTTTCTCCGTGGCCCTCTGTGTAATAAAAGAACTGACACAGAGGGCCACAGAGAATCACGGAGAACCACAGGGTTGTTGTTTAGAATCGTTTGTTAATCAGGTAGTACCATAAAAAACGTATTACAATCGGGATATGTCTGAGTACGGTCGGGACCAGTCCGTAGTGCCTGACCATGGAGTGAAACCTTTCGCGCAGACTGATGCCGATGTTCTGCTTCGAATGGCCGCCATCGAGGAAGGAGCAGAGTATGAGGTGCGTGTTCAGGGTGGAGGATGCGGGCCCTCTGCCTTCTGCCTTCTTAAGTGCTCTTACGACCCAATCGAAATCGGCCGAATGTTTGTATTGAGGATCAAAAGGTTCCGAAATCCGGCGTGATACAATTATCGCCTGATGGCATACCAGCATCCCCTTTTTAAAACTTTTCCAGGTGAGGATTTCCGGTGGCCGCAGGCGCCGCAGCCCCACTTCACGGTATTCCGCATCCACGATCATGGTATCGCCATAGTAAATGAATGGCAGCGCCTCAATGCCGTGGGGGTTTTCGGTGGTGCCAAAGATTTTTTCAGTGGTTTCCGGTGAATATATCCGGTCGCCGGCATTGATAAACCATATATAATCGCCGGTTGCGGCAGCCAGTCCCTTGTTCATGGCATCATAAATTCCCCGGTCGGGCTCGCTGATCCAGTAACTGATCTTCTTTTCATATAAGCGGATGAGTTCAACAGTTCCATCCGACGAACCGCCGTCAATCACGATAAACTCGATGTTCGGATAGGTTTGTTCAATGATGCTGGTGATGGTTTTTTCAATCAGGCTCAGACTGTTGTACACTACTGTGATCACCGAAACCACCGGTAATCCCGCCTGTTTGAGGGGTGATTGTCCATCCAGCCGCGTTCCGCCTTGCAAGGTGTCGTTCATCATGATCGGTTTGGATGGGAAATTAGTTAATTTCGCACAAAAGCCCGACATGTTTTACGGTTTACTCCACATACAGCGATTTTTTGAATCCCTATACCAGGCACTGATCAGCCTGATCCGGGTATTTGCCCGGTTCCGTTTCCGTTCAGATCTCAATCATACCAAAATTACCGGCTCTGAACTGGTGATTCTGGCCAACGGACCGTCGCTGCGGGCGGATCTGGATAATTATCCGGTTTTTTTTAAGGGTAAGCAGATGATGTGCGTGAATCAGTTCGTGTTAAGCGATGATTATGAGCGGTTAAAGCCGCAGTATTATATTTTGCTCGACATCGGGTTTTTTGTTGAAAATACCATTCCAAGAGTTGCGGAGGTGCGGGAACAGGTTAAGCAGGCATTAATCCGAAAAACCACCTGGCCGATTACCCTGTGCTGTCCGGCAGAAGGAAGGAACAGCCGCTTTCACCTGGACCTGGCCGCTTCGAATGTGCCGGTAACTTTCGCGTTTTTCAACCGTACCGTGGTCGACGGGCTGAAACCCATCAGGCACTGGCTGTATCGCCGGCAGATGGGCATGCCGCCACCGCAGAATGTCCTCATCGGGGCACTGATGGCCGGTCTGGCAGCGGGTTTCCGTAAGATCATCATTCTGGGGGCCGATCATTCCTGGCATAAAGGTCTGGAAATCGGGACAGATGGAAAGCTGGTTTCCGCAGAGCATCATTTCTATGATAAACAGCCGTGGAAGGTTGCGGTTGAACATCCTGAAACCATGCAAAGGGCAACCCTGCATGACTATTTTTTCAATCTGTACCGTACCTTCAGGAGTTACCACCTGATTCAGGAATTTGCCCGATCGACGGGTGCAACCATCATCAATTCCAGTTCCGTGACTTTCATTGATGCTTTTGAACGGAAAAGTCTCGCTGATTATCCCTGGGATTCGCGGTGACCCAGATAAATCGCGGCCAGGTCGAAATCCACCTGGTCATCAATATCTATCGAATCTTTCCGGCTCATGATATAGGCGAAGGCGACGGTTTTCAAAAACAGCGTTCTTTCCGCTATCATTCTGGAAATGTTGCAGATATAAAGTGCTCCGTTCAGCCTGTAATAGGCGGGCAATTGCTGCGACGGGGTTTTTTGAATGCTTTCCGGAATAAATCCATCCAGAGATAAACTATCGGCCAATGTATTACACCAGAGTGGCGAATGCTCAGATTTACAAACCGATATAATGGCATCAGCCTGTTTCTCCTCCAGTAATTTTATGGCTTCCCTGATATTTTCAGCGGTTCGCAGTGGCGAGGTGGGCTGTAAACAGGCGAGATGTGAATAGTGAGTCTCTTTACCTGACATCAGCTCATTGGCCGCATGAATCAGCACCTCAATGGAAGGCGTGTCATCGAGCGCCAGCTCAGGGGGGCGCATAAACGGGACCTCGGCACCAAACTGGGCGGCCATGACGGCAATTTCCCAGCTGTCGGTACTGACCACTACCCGACTGAATACGCCGGATTGAATGGCCGCCTCGATGGTCCATCCGATGAGGGGCTTGCCGCCAATCAGCATCATGTTTTTTCCGGGCAGTCGCTTGCTGCCTCCCCTAGCGGGGATAATGGCAATGTATGGGCTTTGATTATTCATTAAACAACCTGTTGTAATCAAAATTGGCACGTTCATAATCTTCCGGCTTGCCGATATCCATCCAGAATTCCCGTATCGGGAAGGAGAGGGTGGTCATCCCCTTACCCACCGCCTGCTCAAACAGGCCGGTCATATCGAGAGGAAGTCCCTTGGGTATCAGGTCCATTATTTCCGGTGTGAGCACATAAATTCCGGCATTGACATAAAATTGCTGGATGGGTTTTTCCTCGATGGAAACAATGTTGTCCTTATTCAGCCTGACTACTCCATATGGCACTTCCATGCCATATTCCCGGATGCACATGGTGGCATCGGCGCTGTTGCGGATGTGAAAATCCATCAGACTTTCAAAATCCACAAGGGTCAGAATATCAGCATTCATCACAAAAAATGATTCATTGGGGGCCCTTTCCATCAGTCCCAGTGCCCCTGCCGTACCCATCCGCTGATTCTCTTCAAGGTACGTGATTTCAACACCCATGGTTGACCCGTTTCCGAAATAATTCCGGATCATATCCCCTTTGTAATTCAGGGCGATCACGAACTTCGAAAAACCCTGTTTCCGGAAGCGGCTGATAACCGTTTCCAGGATGGGTTTCCCACCTACCGGCAGCATGGGTTTCGGCGTGTCAATCGTGAGCGGGCGCAGCCGCGATCCGAGTCCGCCGGCCATTAAAACCACGGTATTCGGGTGCTTTTCCTGCTTGATGAGCTGATCGATTTCCGCCAGCCGGATCACCCGTCCATCCTCGTCAATCACCGGGATCTGATACACCCGGCGTGAAATCGCCAGTTCGATGATTTTTTCTTTCGGATCGGATATTTTTACCGAGATCGGCTGATTGTTGTAAATATCCCGGATGGGATCGCTCAATTCCATCCCCTTCAGCAATCCGCGCCGGATATCTCCATCGGTGAGTGTTCCGATGAGTTTTCCATCTGCGTCCACCACGATCGCAATTTTCATTGCTCCGGTGTCGATAATCCGCAGGGCTTCACGGATGGAAACCGATGGGGTGATTTTTATTTCTGAGATCTGATACATTTTCTGAGGGAGCTCCTTTAAATAACGCTCTTGGTTCTACAAATCGTAGAATCGCTTAATTATCAAATTATTAAAATCAGTATTCTTTAATACAGATATGATTTTTTCCGCAGCGCCACCGGTACCATAGGGGTTGACCGTACTTTTCAATTGCTGCCGGAACCCCGGTGAGTAAAGTTTGGCAAATGCCCCGGTGATTTCGGGTTCGGAAGTTCCGCAATCAATAACCGAACCGGCCCGCAGGCGTCCATCCTGCCGTTTGCCGATATTTATGGTGCCGATCTGATAGCCGGGGGCCTCAATGATGCCGCTGGATGAATTGCCGACTACCGCATCAACCAGTTTCATGGTCGATAGGTAGTTAAGCTGTCCCATGGATGGGATCAGGATGGCCCGGTTTTCCCTGGATTGCACGAACGACTGAATTTTTTCCACAATGATCCGATGACCGGTATCGGCGTTCGGCATGGTAAAGATCAGGGAGGTATCGGGCAGTTTATCCAGTGCCTCCAGCAGATGACCAACCTGCTCACCTGCCATGGCCGGATCGAGGGTTTCGGGGTGATAGGTGATCAGGAGGTTATGCTTATTGAATGCCAGTCCGATCGATTTCTCGAGTTCCGGCTGTGCTAAAAGGCTTATTTTATTGATATTGTCGATTCCCAGACCGCCCACCATAAAAACCCGGCCGGGCTGTTCCCCAAGCTGGATGATTCGTTTGCGGTAAGATTCGGCGGCAGCGAAATGAAGATGGGACAGTTTGGTAACTGCATGCCGTATGGAATCATCGATTGCTCCTTCACTCAGTTCGCCGCCATGCAGATGGGCAACCGGAATATTTGCGATCAGGGCAGCGGTGGCAGCGCCAAGAATCTCCGACCGGTCGCCGAGGATCACCACGAGATCGGGTTTCAGCGTTTGGAAAGAGGCCGCAAATCCTTCCAGGGCCAAGGCCAGAGAATGAGTGATATCCAGTGCTTTATCTCCGAAAAGTTCCAGGTCGAAACTCCGGTCTACCTTGAACCCGTCATCCCGAATCCGGTCGATCGTAGAGCCGAATTCAGGCGAAAGATGGGCGCCTGTGACCACTACCTGCAGCTGGAAATCAGGCTCCTCGCGGATACCTTTCATCAGCCAGTAGAGGAGGCCATATTCGGCCCGGTTGGTAGTTATAACGCAGATTTTTCTCATCAGATCAGTTCATCAGGCCGGTAATCCCGGGTGGCAAAGGTACCGATAATATCATCCCACCGTAATGGGCATATCCCCGTTCCCGGGCGTTTCACGGTCAGGTTCTTTTCGGTGAAAGTTTCGCCTTTATAGATCTGGCAGGCGGCAACAATGCTTTTTCGGGCCGCTGCCATATTCTTCCTTTCTCCCGCCGAGGGTTCTTTTTGGGTTGAACCCAGTGCTTTTTCAATGTTCCGGATGGATTTTACCATGGCCAGAAGCTCCGACGGTTCCAGACTGGCCTTATGATCGGGGCCTTCCATGGTGCGGTCGAGGGTAAAATGTTTCTCAATCACTTGCGCACCCAGCGCCACGGCAGCCACCGGAACTTCAATCCCGTCAGTATGATCGGAATAGCCTACGGCAACGCCGAATTCCTGAGCCATGGTTTGCATGGCACGAAGGTTGACATCGGAGTAGGGGGTGGGATAATCAGTATTCGCATGCAGCAGGGTAACCTTTGATTTCGGCAATCCGGCCTTTTCCAGAATTTCCAGCGCTTTGGCAATTTCAAACAGATCTGCCATCCCTGTAGACAGGATCAGCGGCTTGTTGAATTTTGCCAACTGTCGTAATATTAGTGTGTTGGTAAGATCTCCCGAACCCAGTTTAAACATTTCCACATTTAAACGGTTCAGCATCTCTGCACTCCCTTCATCAAACGGAGTTGAAATCATCCGGATACCATGCTTCCGGGCGTGTTCCATCAGGAGAATATGGGCATCTTGATTGAGTTCCAGCTTTTTCAGCATGCTGAACTGGCTTCCCTGAATGCCGGTCTGAATTTCCTGATAGGATGCCTTGGGAGCAAATTCCGTTACCAGGTTTTCGGTTTTAAAGGTTTGGAATTTAATGTAATCCGCCCCGGATGAAGCAGCTACTTCGATCATTTTGAGGGCAATATCGATATTCCCGTTATGGTTGACTCCGGCTTCGGCTATTATGGTAACGTGTGTGTTCATCGGATTCTTCGCAGCGGGTGACCGATATAGGTCCCCTGATTTTCTAAAGAACGGAGTACCACCGAGCCTGCTGATACCACTATATCATCGGCCACTTCAATATTATTCGACAGAACGGCACGGCTTCCGATAAAGGTGCGGTTGCCTACATGGCACTGGCCGTTGAGGATGGCATAGGTGGAGATGTGGCAATGGTCGCCAACTGATGACTCATGCTCAGCCAGGGCTCCGGTATTAAGTATGCAGTTCATCCCGATAACAGCCTCCGTATTTACCACGGCATGGTGCATCACGATGGTGCCGGCACCGATCATAGCCGTTTTAGATACATAGGCATTGGGTGAAATGATTACCGGAAATTGGCCGCCGAGTTCAACGATCCGGGTAAACAATTTCATTCTTATGCCCGGATGCTGGATTTGTCCGACCGTGATCAGCGCATTCCGGTATTTCGGGATCAGTTTCTCAAGGTCGTCATCCGTACCAATGACGGGATATCCCAGCAACTGATAACCGATAACCGGCAACTGATAACCGGCGCTTTCCACGATTCCGGCGATATCGAACCGGTCTTCGGCCTGAATCACATCGATGCATGATTTGCAGTGCCCTCCTCCGCCGATAAGAATGAGTTTTTCCCTCATCATGTTTGCGTTTTTACAAAGATAATTTATTTGATTCTCAGCCAATCGGACCATTCATGCCACCTTCGGTTCAGCTCGGGTGAAATATTCAGGATGAGTGTTAAACCGATGAACACCACAGTAATCGCCAGACTCCTCACTCCGATATCAATTATCAGGCTAAGCCATTTATAATCAGGATTATTCAGATCCGGAATCAGCAAGGCCGGCAGCCAGGCAATAACCGCCACCACCACGGCCAGTGCATGCTTACGGGTATAAGGCTGCATACCATACCGTCGCCACAGGAAGGCAAATCTCATCAGGGTATAGCAAAGCGATGAAACCGCTGCAGCCAGTGCGGCACCCGTTATGCCAAGCATCGGAATAAATATCAGGCTGGTAGCGAAAACGAGCACGCCAAACAGAACCACATACAGGGCCAGCCTGCGGTAATGGCTGCTGGTGGTCAGGATAGATCCGCTGATTCCCGATGCCATGATAAAAAGATTGGATAGCCCGACGAAGAATATCACGTACGGTCCTGAGGCAAAATCCTCCGGCAGAATGTGGTATATATTGTTGACATTACCCCATATTCCGACGAACAGGAGGAGGCCGAAAATCACCTGATGCAGACTCGTATCGCTGTAGAGCCGGGTAATAGCTTTAATGTCATTGTCCTTCCAGTACTGTCCGACTACCGCCGAGGAGATTTTGGAAACCGACCGGATGGGGATGGAAACCAGTGCGCCGTAAAAGGCGGCACGGCCATAAATTCCCGTAGCAGCGGTACCGAGGATGGAATTGATCAGGATCGGCGCCAGGTACAAAATCAGGATATTGCTGAACCCGATGGTCACCCCGTAGAAGGCTACATTAATCATGGATTTCTTCAGCTTTTCATCCAGGTATCCCGGTTGGGGCCTGATGATAAATTCGCCATCCTTCAGCAGCAGTATCGCGATGATGATGCCGGGAAGGGAGAGTGCCACCGAATAGAACAGGATAAATCCGCTGAAGTGGAAAAGTCCGGCTACGAACCCCAGAATGACTATCAGGATTAAAACTCTCTGAACGAACTCTTTCAGAAATATTCCCCTTACCGCGTTCATCAAAACGGAATAGTAAATATCGATAACCAGGTAAATGGATGTAAAAGCCGTGAGGGGGATGATATAATCCATATACTTGATAAACAGCGCGGAACCTTCGCCACTGGTGGCGATGATCCAGGGTTTGATCGCGAAATAGAGCAGCAGCGCCAGGAGAAATCCGGCGAGGTTTACCCAAAAAAGGATGCCGAAAAAACCGTTATGGTGGTTTGTATGATTCCGAAACCAGGGGAAAAGCCTGACGGTGACGTTGTTAAGTCCGAGGGAGGCCAGTGTGGCAAAAATCAGGGACCAGGAGGTTATGAGATCCAGCACACCGGTTTCCGTGGGTGTGAAAATCCGGGGAAGCAGGATACCGGCCGTAACAAAGCCGATTATCACGCCTATATAAGAATAGAATGATCCTTTAATGCCCTGTTTTTCAATTATACCCACGTAAGGATGATTTTGAGCTAAAAATAGCAAATTGCAGTCACCTTCCGTTGGTTACCCAAATCTTTGTAAATTAGGCGCTGGTTTTGAAAGCAGTATGAAGAACAAACAACAGGCCGGTCCAACGGTCAGATTACGGAATTCCTATGTTACCACAGTGGTCAGTATCGCTATGGTATTGTTCCTGTTAAGCCTTTTGGGACTGCTGATACTGAATGCCCGGCAAATCGGGGATTATGTAAAGGAAAATATCGGTTTTTCGGTTATTCTGAAGGATGATGTGCGTGAAGCCGATATCGTTCAGCTTCAAAAGTCGTTCGATGCCAATCCAGCCGTGAAAGGCACAACATTTGTGTCAGCACAGGAGGCTGCCGAGGAGCTGGAAAAGGAACTGGGCGAGAATTTCCTGGAATTTCTGGGGACCAATCCGCTGAAACCCTCGATCGATATTAAATTCCATGCTGCCTATGCCAATCCCGACAGCATTTCGAAGTTCGAAAAGGAGTTTAATGCCTATCCGCAGGTGTATGAAATCTATTATCAGGAATCAATGGTCAATCTCGTGAATGAGAACCTGCGCAAAATCAGCATTGTGATACTGGCTTTCAGCAGTTTGCTGTTTTTGATCTCCATAGCGCTGTTTAACAATACCATCAGGCTGTTGGTTTACAGTAAACGGTTTATTATCAAAACGATGCAATTGGTTGGCGCCACCAGGCAGTATATCCGGAAGCCTTTTATCGTACGCGGACTGCTGAACGGGTTGTTCGGATCGGCCCTGGCCACACTCATGCTGTTTGGGGTGATTTATATCGCCAGGCGGCAGATGCCCGAGATATTGCAATTTACTGATTCCATGACGATTGCCATGCTTATCGGGATGATTTTCCTGGTCGGGATGATCCTTTCGGGAATCACAACCATCCTTGCGGTTAACAAATACCTGGGGATTGAACGGGACAAGCTCTATTTTTAAACTGAATTTATATTTACTACAATGGCGGATAAAAAAGTGGTTGTTAAGCTTAAGGAGGAAGTTGCTCCTAAAAAACAGGAAGGCTTTGTATTCAGCAAGCTGAACTACCAGCTCCTGATCGGCGGTCTGGTTGTTCTGCTCATCGGATTTTTACTGATGTCAGGCGGCGGATCGGATGACCCGACCAAATTCAATAAGGAAATTTTCAGTTTCAGGAGAGTAACCTTTGGACCGATCATCGTATTGATTGGTTTTATTATTGAGGGTGTGGCCATTATGTACCGGCCAAAATCCAAAAAGGAAGAATAACCAGTGGATTGGCTGCAAGCAATACTGCTCGGGATTCTACAGGGAATAGCCGAGTTTCTTCCGATCAGCAGCGATGGACATCTTGAATTGGGGAAAGCTCTCCTTAAGGTGGAAGGTGCTGATAACCTGCTATTCACGGTAGTTGTTCACGGGGCTACGGTTCTCTCAACCCTCATTATTTTCTGGCGCGAAATAGTGCGTTTGCTGAAAGGGACTTTCGAGTTCAAACTGAATGAAGAAACGCACTATGTTTTAAAGCTCATCGTATCGATGATACCGGTTGGAATTGTCGGGTTTTTCATGAAAGACTGGGTGGAATCATTCTTTAACGGCGACATTGCATTTGTTGGCGCCATGCTGCTGCTTACTGCCGCTTTCCTTTTTGCCGGGCATTTTCTCGGCAGGAAAAAGGAGGGCAAGCCGGTATCCTATTTCACCGCCTTCATTATCGGAATTGCCCAGGCGATTGCCGTAATGCCCGGATTGAGCCGCTCAGGAACCACTATTGCCACCGGGCTGATGCTGGGTGTTGACAAGAAAAAACTGGCCGAATTCTCATTCCTGATGGTGATTGTTCCGATTATCGGAGCCAATGCGCTGGAATTGCTGGACATGAAAGAGGCAGCATCTGCCGGTGGTGCCGGAACGGTTGCTGCCGGAGTAGGGGCACTGGAACTGATCATCGGGTTCATTGCTGCTTTTATTACCGGGCTGTTCGCCTGTTCCTGGATGATCAACATGGTGAAAAAAGGTAAGCTGATCTGGTTTGCCATTTACTGCGTGGTGGTCGGACTCGCCGCAATTGCCGTTGGGCTGTTAACATAAACTGTATTTAATCCATTGAACAATTGATTGATATCGTACCCGGTCAGGAGTATCTTGACGGACAGGTTCTGGTTTTCGACAAGCCCTACGAGTGGACCTCATTCTATCTGGTAAAAAAAGTAAGAGGCGCCCTGGAGCGCAGATACGGACTAAAGAAGCTGAAAGTGGGCCATGCCGGAACACTTGACCCGCTGGCAACCGGTTTGATGATTATTGCCACCGGCAAGGCTACCAAGCGGATCGATGAATTGCAGGCGGGCGACAAGGAGTATATTACCACCATCCGGCTCGGGGCCACAACTCCCGGTTTTGATATGGAAAAGGAGGTTGATGCTGTTTTTCCGTTCGAACATATTACCGGAGAAATGATTGAGGAGGTGCTGAAAGGCATGACCGGGGAGGTGGATCAGATACCGCCCGTTTTCAGCGCCAAAAAGGTGGAGGGGGTACGGGCTTATGATAAAGCCCGGAGAGGTGAATTTCAGGAACTTGAGCCCAAGCGTGTATTTATAAATGAAATAGAATTTCTTGGATATTCAGCCCCCGATTTAAAATTGCGCATTGTTTGCTCAAGGGGTACCTATATCCGGGCAATTGCCAGGGATCTGGGTTTATTATTGGGATCTGGCGGACACCTGACCGAACTGAGGCGAACGAAAAGCGGAGATTTCACTTTAGATAACGCATTGATCTTCGAAGAGTTTCAAAATAAATTGGTCTGAATGCAACAAATGCAGATTTGTCCCGTATAAAGGCATCTTACCAGAATAGCATAAAATAATGAAATTATCTAAGTTTAGGTATACTCTTCCTGACAAGCTTATTGCTTTACACCCTTCGGAAAGTCGTGATGAGTCGAGATTACTGGTTCTGAACCGTAAAACCGGCGAAATCGAACACAAAGTATTCAAGGATGTGTTGGATTACTTTAGCAATAAAGATGTAATGGTTTTCAATGATACCCGTGTATTTCCGGCCAGATTGCGCGGAAATAAGGAGAAAACCGGTGCCGAGATTGAAGTGTTCCTGCTTAGAGAACTGAATCGCGAGCAGCGGCTCTGGGATGTACTGGTTGATCCGGCCCGTAAAATTCGCATCGGCAACAAACTCTATTTCGGCGAAGAGGATATGCTGGTTGCCGAAGTAATCGACAATACCACTTCACGCGGACGCACACTCAGGTTCCTGTTTGACGGTCCTTATGAAGAATTCAAGAAAACCCTGTTCGACCTGGGTGAAACTCCGCTGCCCAAATTTATCAAGCGTGATGTTGTTCCGGAAGACCGGGAGCGGTATCAGACGATATTTGCCAAACATGAAGGTGCGGTTGCTGCTCCTACTGCAGGCATGCATTTCAGCAGGGAACTGATGAAGCGTTTGGAAATCAAGGGAGTGGATTTTGCTTTTGTTACCCTGCATGTTGGTCTGGGAAATTTCAGGTCGGTTGATGTTGAGGATCTCACCAAGCACAAAATGGACTCTGAGCAGATCATCATTACCGAAGAGGCTGCCAATCTCGTGAATTCAGCCAAGGAACTCCACCGGAGGGTTTGTGCCGTCGGGACTACCACAATGCGTACGCTCGAGAGTTCTGTTTCCACGGATGGTTTTCTGAAGCCTTATGATGGATGGACCAACAAATTCCTGTTCCCTCCATACGACTTTTCAGTGGCCGACAGCATGATATCCAATTTTCACCTGCCCCTTACCACTTTGCTGATGATGGTAGCGGCTTTCGCCGGATTTGATCCGCTGATGAATGCATACCAGGTGGCAATTAAGGAGAAGTACCGTTTTGGTACTTACGGTGATGCTATGCTGATCATCTAGAGATGAGGGGTGTGGTGCGAGGGGTCAACGATCTCACGATACTTCTGCACAACCATTTTCATATCTTCCCAAACTTCTTTCTTGAGTTCAGGATTGCGTAGCAGTGCCGAAGGGTGAAAGGTGGGCATTACCTGCCTATCGTTCCATTCCACCCATTTGCCTCTTGCCTGAGTTATTTTCCCCTGCGGATCGATCAATCCTTTCAGGGCAGTTGACCCGAGGAGGATAATGATGGAAGGCTGAATCATCTCAATCTGCAGGAGCAGAAAGGGCAAACAAACGGCCCGCTCTTCGGGCGACGGCTCACGGTTATCGGGGGGACGGCACTTGACAATATTCGCGATGAAAACATTTTCATCTCTGGAAAAACCGGCTGCAGCCAGAATTTTGTCCAGCAGCTGTCCCGATTTTCCAACAAAAGGCAATCCCTGCCGGTCCTCCTCTTCTCCCGGACCCTCGCCGATCACCATCAGCTCGGCATATGGATTTCCGGTTCCGAACACAGCCTGTGTACGGTGCTGATGAAGTTCGCACCTTTCACAGATGCGAACTTCATCGGTCAGCCGCTGAAAAATCTTTTCTATCAATTCTGTTTAACAATAGGCTTGATAACTACTTGATCTGATGCTTCAACCACGATATAGTACAATCCTTTGGCTAAGCCTTCCAAACTGATTATTTCAGCTCCTTCAGACTGATTATGGCGGATCTTTGTCCAGATAACTTTCCCTTCCGTGGTTACAAGTTTTATCAGGGCATCCTGGTCTGAGCCACCCGAAATATCAAGCGTGGTGAAATCACCGGCCGGATTTGGGTAAACACTAACAAACAAGTTGTTTAGGCTGGTTTCTATTCCGGAAGCCTCCAGTTCATCAATGACCACGTTATCAATTGCTGCGCCATATCCGAAATCATCGCCATCATCATATTGGAAACCGATCTGCATTTCTGCAAAATAACAATCTCCCGGAAGTTCAAGATTATATTTCTTCCACTTGAAGCCTGTACCTATCCCGCTGATTGGCAAATCAATGATGGAAACCCAAGCTTCATTTCTATTCCTGCGCCAGAATAACCTCAGATGATCTACCTGTTGCCACCTTTTCAAAGTATAATCGAAATGCAGGAAAACCTTGGTTTTATTGAACAGATTGAGTCTTGGTGTAATTGCATAATCAGAGCACCGGGTGGCTGGACCGGCTGCCACGGAGTTGGCCCCAAGGAAACTCGTGGTATTAACGGTTTGCATGGCCAGCGTGGTTGCATCGCCCCATTGGAATCCTTCAACATTGCCTTTTACTTTCCATCCGTGAGTGGGCTGCTCAAAATTCTCCAGATAGGGAAGTTTCTGGATGCCTTTTGGAGAATAGGTTACTTCGTTACTCATAACGGATTCACCGGTATACTGGCCTTCATAATAGGCTGAAACGGTATATTTATATACTTGTCCTTCAACTACATCATCATCGCGGAAAGTGTTGAGCGTAGTACTTCCATAGCGGCTCCCGTTCCGGTAAATGAAATAAGTTCTCAGATCTTGAGCAAAGCTCTGTTTCCAGTAAAGATCCAACACACCATTTCCTTCGCTGTAGACTAAATCGGTTGCTGGAAAAAGGTGAACGATTCTCACTTCAAATGAGATGGAATCACCTGCTGCTGAAACGTTAAATAGGTCCAACCCTCCCGGACCGGTCTGTCCATTATTCCATAAGTAACAATTTGGATCGGTTTTATCATTGATCGCTGTTTTACCAGGAGCTATCAAAGCAGCATTATCGATACTTCCGGTAGAATTTATTCGGCCTCCCGGACGGTATACATAAACCTCATCCGGCGGACCGCCGGCATTTCCGTTTCCTGCGCCCGGATTGATGCGGTAAACAACGAGCCCTGTACCCGGAGCTGATGATTCATATCTTCCTTCCCTTTTACGGTATTCCAGAACAAAATATTCGGTACGGCTGAAGGGTGATTTTATTTTATACAGGTTATTGTCAGGGTTTAGAGTTGGTTTTAAGGAGTAAACTCCTGATTCATTGATTTCCGGAAGGTCACTGATCCAGTGGTTATATTTAAATTTCAGAAAACCGCAAATGCTCTGTGGCGGATTTGTTGATCCACACATCAGGCACCATTTTCCAACCGCATCCGGTATGTTCTCATCGCTGGAATAGTGATAAAGGTCCGGCGCACCAAAAACATGGCCGAGTTCATGGCATATAGTTCCAGCCGTAAAATTCTCTAAAGTCAGGAAATACCCCTGAATTCTTGCACCTTTTATCCTTACATCGTACCTGGATAAACTCGATGCATGTGGCCAAAGAAGGTTAGACCAATCTTCATTTGGCGCTGTACCCTGAATGATAAAACTTATGTTATCAACAACACCGTCATCATTCATGTCAATATCAACATCTGCAGGAATTTGATACAGGATCGATTCGACTGCCCTTTTAAGCATTCCTTGTTCCCGAGTGCCAGCATCACCGTCATACCCAATGGGATTGGAGGCTGTTTTTGGTTTATAATAATTCCGGAGATTGATATCACGATAGGAGATCATAATGGAATCCGGGCTCTCGGGAAAGTGGTTGATCCGAAGATCGAGTGTTTGGTAAGAAATCTCTTTAAAGTAGTCATGTACGGAAGATTTGCCCTCTGCTGACCACATATCAGTATATCTCTTTCGGTTGTATAGAAAGACACTGTCATCGGCAAAAGATATATAAACACAGATTCCATTAACCAAACCCTTGGTTGGGGTACCTGTTGTGGATTTAAGTGGGTTTTCGACATTTGCACGGCGCTCAGCATAAAGGGTTTCTGAGATCCTGGCATTTTTTTTAAGACCAACCAGGGCTGGATTGACCGTGCCGGCAATATACTTTGAGGGAACTACTTTGCCGTCCAATTTTTTGCCATAATAGAAAAACCCGTCTTCAGTGTTCAGGATAATGGTATAACCCTTATCATCATGGATTCTGTGATAAAACTCATCGCCCGAAACCATGCAATGAATAACCTTCCCGTTTGGCTGGGTGATTACATGCGGCATGTTTTTCACATTATCCGCAAAAATCAGGCTGCTGATCAGAAGCCCAAACGCCAGCAGGGTTAATCTTTTCATCACAATCATGGAGGTTGTTTATTTTATTTTGAGTAACTGTTTGCTTAATATCACTTTGCCCGAAGTGATTTGCAAGATATATAATCCATCCGGAAAATCGAAAAGATTCAGTGTTAACTCTTTTTGAGGAGGGTATTCGCGGAAATGAAAAACCTGTCCGGTGAGTGATAATATCCTGATTGTTAAGGGTTCAGGCAAAAGGGTGTTCCACAGCAGGGTTACATTGCCCTTAGTGGGATTGGGAAATACCGATACGCTGTTTAAAGCCTCCGCTTCTTCAATCCCGGTGCCGTTGCGCATGTCGATCATCACGGTAAGTGTATCAGGGGTGCAGGTGCCGTTGAAGGCGATCTGCTTCACTTCGAACAGGCTTTTGGTATAGTAAGTATGCACCGGGTTGGGCAGGGTTGAGGTGGTGCCATCACCAAACAGCCAGAGCAGCTGTTCGGCATGGGCGGATTGGTCAGTAAAAGTGATCACCATGAATTTCCGGTTATAGTCGAATCCTGCCTCCGGCTTTTCCCTGATCGAAACAGCCTCCGGGATGACCAGATGGTCGAGATGGTTCAGGGATAGTTTTGCGGTCTTTTTTCCGGCTCTGGAATAGCTCACCAGGTGTGGACCGGGGGTGGTGGCGAACCGGGGTTCGGCTCCTTCGCCGAAATCCCATTCCCACGTATGAATGATTCCTTCAGAAAGATCAGTAAAAGTTACCGTCTGAGCCAGGCAAAGATCGGACAGGTCAACCGAAAGATTGGGGACAGCGGGTTCGGCGACTTCATAAAAAGTGATATTGTCGATTGCCGCACCATATCCCTGTCCGAAGCCGTCGTCGTAAAAAAATGCTACCTGGATGGGTTCATGCGGATGAGTTTGCGGAAGGTAGAAGTGGCGATTTTTCCAGTCGGAATATCCGCCTGTGGAATCCAACCGGGCGATGGTTTGCCACACGCCGGTATTAAAATCTCTCCACATCAGGGAGAGATGGTCGATTCCCGGGTTTTGTCTGAAGAGATAATCGAATGAAATGGCAGGATGTGAGAAATCCCCGGCATAGAATACCGGACTGATCAGATAGTCGGTTACCTGTTCCCCGGCCGGATGGCCTTCGGAGCGGATAAAGGCGATTTTCCCCGGATTTCCGCCAATCTCAAATCCGGATGCTGTGCCTGCCGTGAACCCGGATCCGGATTCCGAAAGCTGCCAGCCTTCAGGTCCCGATTCAAAGTTCTGGATATATCCCGGAAGAATGCTGGGCCAGGGAATTACTGTCACTGTTGGGGTGGGCAGTGACTCTCCGGAGATCTGTCCCTGGTAAGCGGCAGTGATTTTGTAGCTGTAGCTGCGACCGTTTTCCACCGTTTCGTCGCGGAACCAGGTATTGCTCGACTGATCAACCAATTCCCCATCGCGATACACGTTGAAATGAGAAAAACTGGCAATAACCGGCTGGTCCCAGAATAGTTGGACAAACCGATCGCCAGCCATAATATCCAGTGCCGAAGGCCTGTCGTGCAGGGGTATGTTCGCCGGCTGAGCTCCGAAGATTGCGCCCTGTTGAGTTGAGAAATCCGCACTGCCGCCGGCCATTCCGCACAGTGTATACCATCCGTCACCGGCGCCGTTCCATCCCCAGTTGAAATGGAACCAGGTTCCGCTGCGGTAGCCATCGATATTGAAAGCATGGCTTGACTTGCCATCCGGACTCGTTCCGGCATATAAAACCGGCCTTGAATTGTCGAGTTCCTGGTGCAGCATCCGGATCCACTCTGATTCGGAATTGCCTGTCATGCTGCGGAATATCATTCCCGGATTATAGGAGAAATTACCGATCAGGGCCGGTACCGCATACTGATCAACACTGGTGCTCGAAAGCGAAGGATCATAATTCATGTAGGCTGCCGCACCGGCCTGGAATAGTATGAGGGCGGCAGCATCGGTCGGCAATATGTCGTGGGTAAGTTCCCATCGGTACAGTGTGGTATCGAGATTTACTTTAATCTCCCCATAATCAGCGTGTTGAAGTGGTGTGTATATTACTTCGCCGATCCCTTTGGGTGGCCACTGCCATTTTTCCATGATTTGCGACATGGCTACGGCTACACATCCCACCAGTGCCCTTTTGCCCACTGAATCGGCCGGACAATAGCGGTTCCAGGGGATTCCCTGCCCCCATTGGGCGGAAGTCAGGGGGAGTACCATCTGGTCGGTAAAATACTGTGCGCCCTGACCATCCTTCACTCTGGCAGCACCGGTTGCCGAAGCTTGCCAGGAAGGGATTAACCAGCTGCGGAGGGGATGTGAAGGATCATCGGGGAAACCAGAGGTGAGTGAATATCCGAGAACCGGAGATTCTGTTTCGCCGGCTGCAACGATCACAAATCCTGCCGGCTTGAAAGTCACCACATACAGACCGGCTTGATCGGAGTCACCGATACTGATCACGGAATCCTGAATCAGGCGGGTTTTGAGCGGTTGTTGACTGCCGCCCATGACGCTCCGGGCGGTTGCTGCTGCTTTCACAGCAAGATCCGTCTGGGCTGATAATGCCCAGGGTATCATCCAAAGAATCAATGCCAACCGTTTCATTTTCGCGCCAAATATAATGCTTACTTCCTGAATAGTGCAAATCCGTTTTTCTGACGGATTGGGGTCAGATGAGCAA
The DNA here is from genome assembly GCA_942493265.1 of uncultured Bacteroidota bacterium. Taxonomy (GTDB): domain Bacteria; phylum Bacteroidota; class Bacteroidia; order Bacteroidales; family UBA12481; genus UBA12481. The sequence continues at coordinate 973,850 of OW818688.1, read as the reverse complement.
CCGCAGTATCACCCTTCCAATCAATTTGTGTTGTCAGGTAAAAGGGGGCCGCAGGGTTGCCTGACGGATCCAGGCTGATATGTGAATGCCGCATGAAATAACTGTGGAGGCTCCAGTCGGCAAATAATCCGGGAGGAATCCGTATGGTGGACCCCGGAGGAATTACTGTACTGAAATCGTGGACCATATCGAGCTCCTGACGGTCGCGCGGGTTTTTTCCGGCCAGATAGGGAGGAAGTATCAGGGAAATTGCCAGGATCATCAGCACGGCAAAACGGAAAATCCGGATTTTTACAGGATGGGAACTGAGCCCGGATAAGGGTTCCCGGATAGCGGCATGTAACGGTAGAGCCAGCATCAGGGCAAATACCGGCAAGGCGGATAACAGGTAAAAACTGCTCTGCTTCAGACTGATCATGATGGGGAGCACCCCGCACAATCCGAGGATCGCCAGCAGGATCATGGTAGGGCGTTCTTTGGCAATTTCACCGGCAATCAGGTGCTTCCTGAAAATCCGGAAAGCGGCTGCAACGATCAGAACCGGCAAGATCAGTTCGGAAAGCAGGATGCCCAGAATGTAAAACCGGCTGGAAACGGTTCTGACGCTTTCAATGCTGGCAACCACCTGGTTAAGCCAGTAAGCCTCCAGGTTTTCGCGGGCCGGCTGGGAAAGAAGTACCAGTAAAACCAGTGGCAGCAGGGTGAAAAAAACGAGAATCAGGGTGCGGGTAGCAGCATTTTTCAGACTGAAATGCGGTCGGCTGAATTCCCATAAAAAGGGAATCACCCAGGGGAAAAGTGCAAAGGGGCCTTTCACCAGCATTCCGCAAAACAATGAAAATCCGGCCATTACAAGGTAGAGCGGGTTTTTACCGGAAAGATTCTTCAAAGCCAGCCAGATTGCCAGAGTGGTAAAAATCCCTAAGGTGTTATCCAAAAGATTTGAAGCGGTAGCCCAAGAAATCATTGGGAAAAGTATCCAAAGGAGCAGCGGGATCCAGCCGGATTTTTTATCTCCGGTAAGTTCGGTCCAGATAAGCACCATGATATAACCGGTGATCAGGAAAGCCGAAAGGGAATAGAGCCGCTCCACCAGCAGGCTGTCGCCAAATACCCGGAATGCCATCCCCTCCATTCCGATAGCCAGCGGCGGATGTTCATGGAAATGCGGGAAAAGCGTTGCCGTGAAATGAGGATCCCAGAAGGAGCCCAGGCCTTCCGACAGATTTCGCGAAATCGTTGCGTACGTTACCCCGTCAACAAACATCCCTTCTGCAAAAAGCCGGTACCCGGTGATGAGCAGGAACAGTGCCAGAACAAACAAATAATAGAACAAGGTCATTCTTTGCGGGTATGAGCGCTTCCGGCTAAAATTAGTTATTTTTCTGCTCAGGCACTTATCCGGAATTTATATCCAAAGAACTCCTGTTAACTTTAGCCCATCTGATACCATTATTAAATGAAACCAAACTACCTGATCTCCCTGATTGTTTTAGCTGTACTTCAACTGACGAATCCCTGTCACGCCCAGCAAATAGTGATCAACCACGATGCTAAGAAACAAGTGATTGTTTTTGGCAATGAAAAACTTACCCTGACCCTGGATTATAACAGGCAGTGCCGGATATCCTGTATGGATGTGAACGGCCAGCGCGTGATTGAGAATGCATCCGGTGTGTTTTCGCAGATCAGGACCCTGAATAGTAACTTGTCCACACTTAATCTGGGAGCCTCTCCCATAGTAGCTGCCTCCGGCCGCACGGTTAAAATATCCGGAATCAGTTATGGCGACAGCGATTTGCGCATCCGTGAGGACTGGATATTTGAAATATCTGCTAATGACATTGAGTGGACCATTGAACGGATTTATCCTAAAACATTTACTGCCGATGAGGTATCCTTTCCATCTTTTAACTTCAATAGTATGGATACCTGGGAGGGCGCTTTTCTGGAATCCGGCGGACTGGCTTGGTTTTATCTGTTTACCAGTCAGAAATTTACCTATGGAGTGCATTCAGATTATTCCGCCTTTTGGAACAGTAAAACGGGGAACGGACTGAAAATCAATGTGGCATCGCCCGGTAAGCAGATTGCCGGGAGATACACCAGGTCGGAGCAGGACCGGCTGATTTATGAAGTCACCGTTTCCGATAGTGAAATCATTCCCCGGTATGATGCCGATACTCATCGCCGCCGCTTTATCCGCGGAAACTCGAATGTTTGGTCGGGTTTTGAAATACCGGCAGGAAAGGTTACCCAAACCATTACCCTCGCGCCTTTCAATTATCAGGAGGAATACAACCGGGGGAAATTTAAAGGTGTTGATGGCGACCAGGTAACATCGGTATTAAATACGATTGCGCGTATCGGTGTGATCGACGCGAAGCATTTCGGAGGAAACAGCTGGCACACGCCATACGGACCGCTTTGCCTGCATGAGCAGTATATCGCGCAGTTCGGAATCGGGATCAATGATGAGCACTATCTGAACGGGTACCGGGAGTGCCTGGATTTTTACCGGGATAATGCCATCAGGCCGGATGGAAGGGTGATTTCGAGATGGGCCTATGACAACAGCGATGCCATGGCCGGAACGGTGGTTGAGAAAGGGTTTTATGAGGCTCAATGGGGATATCTGATGGATTCAAATCCAGATTTTGTAATCAATGTGGCTGAATTATATGATCAGTGCGGTGATCTGGAATGGGTTGCAAAGCATCAGGCAACCTGTGAGCTGGTCCTGGATTTCATGCTCAAAAGGGATTCTAACGGGAATCACCTGGTGGAGATGATGAGCGATTATCATACCGATAAAAAGGGAAGCGACTGGATCGATATCATTTGGGCATCATTCGAAAATGCATTTGTAAACGCCGAAATGTACCGCGCACTGGTTTTATGGTCGGATATTGAACGTCAGCTGGGTAATACCGAAAAGGCTGTTTATTATACTGATTATGCGGAAAAGCTGAAGAGTAGCTTCAATAAACCTACCCGGCTGGGCGGTTTCTGGGATGAAGAAAAGCAATGTTACATTCATTGGCGCGATAAGGATAATTCCATCCATGGCAACAACCTGGTGACCCCGGTGAATTTTATGGCAATCGCCTATGGGATTTGTGAGGATAAAACCAGGACGGTTGCTATTCTGGATCAGGTTGAGAACCAGATGCAAAAGGAGAAACTGTTTTTCTGGCCGATCTGTTTTTTTCCGTATCAACAGGATGAGGGTTTGGGCTACCAGTTCCCTTTCCCCATTTATGAGAACGGGGATATTTTTCTTTCCTGGGGGAGTGTAGCCGTGCAGGCCTATGCGAAATACAAGCCTGAGCTCGCGCTGAAATATGTTAAAAATGTACTGGCCCGTCACAGTATTGACGGACTGGCCTTTCAGCGCTACGGGCGGTTGAAGCAGGACGGGCTCGGTGATGATATCCTTTCGGGGAACAGCATGGCAGTGGTCGGACTCTATCAATCCATCTACGGGATCAATCCACTGCATAACCGGTTCTATCTCGATCCTCATATCACTGATGATCTGGTGGGTACGGAACTTATCTACCAATTCAGAGGCGATAAACTGAAGATCGGTCTGGATAAGAATAAATACTCCATTTCGAACAGTCGGTTTGAAATTTCGGCTCCAACGGATTTTGGATTTTTTGCCCGGACAAATGAGGTGGAATTCTTTAACCGAAAGGAAAATAGGCGATCTCTGCTGGCTGCAACAGGGACGGACGAAAAATTGAATTTGGATGTAATAGATTGGAATATAGATAATTATTGCTGGAATCATTTTTCCTCCGGCAAGTCGGCCAGGGTGACTTACAAGTTGGAAGGTCTGGCTAAGGATCAGCTCTATACGCTCAGAGTTAACGGGAAAAAGATAAAAGAAATCAGCAGCGGCCAGGCCGGAATATTGGAATTTAAACTCAAAGCAAATAAGGATCCCAGGAATATCTCCATTACCCGTTCGATATGAAAACCTTGAAATATCTGATTTGCGGCATGATCGCCGCAGCTTTTGCAGGTCCGGTAATTTCCCAGACGGTAAGTGTTCAAACCCTGCTTTCTGAGATGGTTGACCTTAAAGTTCTCGCAGAGCGCCCGGTGCCCTGGTTCAAGCAAAGTCAGGCCAGCAGTTACGACCGGAAGAGTCATGAGGGGGGTGAATCCTGGTTTGCCAATTCAGATGTGGGACAATATGTAAGGACTGAAATTAATGCCGGACGAAAAGAACAGGTTCTGGCCGACTTAACGGGCCCGGGTGCCATCAGCCGGTTTTGGTCGGCCAACCCCGGGTTGAAGAATGCTGTCAGGTTCTATTTTGATGGGGAAACCGAAGCCCGGCTGGTGGTTCCGCTGTACGAACTTTTTTCGGGGAAGCACCCGTTATTCACGCCGGAATTCTCCTATCTCAGTGGTACGGGGGGGAATCTTTATTTTCCGGTTCCGTATGGTAAGTCGCTGAAAATCACCATTGAAGATGCTGAAGGGTCAGTGCGTTTGTACTATGAAATCGGTTACCGGACTTACGAAAAGGGGACCCGTATGATCACATTTGATCCGCCAGCTGCAGATTCGTGGAGGGCAGAAAGTATCAGAACAGGAAGGAGTTTGTCGCAGCCGGAAGTCTCCAATCCGCCTCAGGGAATGGAATGGATGGTTAAAAGTTTGACCGTGCCGCCGGGGGAATCCCGGTCGTTGCCGCTTATGGAAGGGGAAGAAGCGGTTTTCAGTTTTTCAGCCCGGGTGGTTAACACAGAGGAATCCAATGATTGGTTTGCACCCGCAAGGGCTCATGTGGCGCTGAGGCATTTGTTGCTGGAGATTTCCTTTGATAGTGAACCGGGTATCCGGTCGCCGTTGGGTGATTTTTTTGGCTCCGGACCGGGTCTTAATCCGTATGCAAACCTGTTTTTTACGGTCAGCGCAAACGGCTGGATGACCAGCCGCCTGGTGATGCCATTTAAAAAATCGATGCGTACCGAAATCCATAATGCGGGGACAGTTCCCTATACCGTTGAATTGATGATCGGAAGTGCTCCCTCGAAATTTGCGCCCGGAACCTATTATCTGCATGCTCAATGGGGTACCCTTACACGCGAGAGCTGGCCGCCTTTTGATGTGAATTTTCTGAATGTTACCGGAGAGGGCAAAGTGGTAGGAACGGTTTATCAGGTTTCAAATCCATCCTATATCTGGTGGGGCGAAGGGGATCAAAAGATATTTATCGACGGGGAAACGTTCCCAAGTACTTTCGGTACCGGAACCGAAGATGACTATGGATATGCTTATGGATATAACGGATTGTTTACCATGCCTTATCATGCTCAAACACGGGTTGACGGGCCGGCCAGCGGGGGGCATATCAGCCTGAACCGATGGTATGTTCTGGACGCTGTTCCCTATCAGACTTCCATTCGGTTCGATCAGGAGATCTGGCACTGGATGCCCTGCAATTGCACCTGGTCGCATGTTATTTACTGGTATGCCAAGCCCGGTAGCCCGGGTCCCGCCAAGGTGGATCGAAAATCCTTAATGCCGCAGAACATGGGGATTCGTGAAAATATGCTGGAACTTATTGAAGAAGAAGATCTTGTGTTTAAAGCTACGGCTGGTACGGCAGCAGTGCAGAGATTGGCCAACTGTTCTGGGGCCCGACACCTGGTGTGGAAAGAAGCCCGTGTGGGCGACAATATCCGGATCCATTTTGAGGTACCGGTTGCCGGAAATTATCAGGTGATGCTTAATTTGTGCATGGCGCCGGATTATGGAAAATACCGCTTCAGGGTGAATGAACAGGAATCGGAACAGGTGGTGGATGCCTGGTCGGAAAAACTCTTCTGGGTTCGTCCGGTTTTGGGAGATTTTCAATTGGTGAAAGGGGATAATGTATTAGAAGTGAGTTTACTGGAGCCAAATGCGATGGCCGGGCGGGGCAACCTTTTTGGCCTTGATTATATCTTTTTGGTGAGGAAGGATTGAGGTTGGCACGCGGATTTACGCGGATGCTGCGCAACGCGGATTGTCGCGGATTTTTTTTGATTAAAGAAATAGAAACACGATGAAAATGGGAAAAGCAAATTTTGGTTTGTTAATGGCAGCCTTGTTGTTTGGGGGTCAATTAGCAAATATTAAGAGTCTTACTGCCCAGGAAAACAACCTGAAGCCCTTGTTTGATCAGTATGGTTTGACTGTTCGGGACCAGGGCGGGCGCGGTACCTGTTCGGTTTTTGCCGTTGTGGGACTGATGGAATTTGAATATGCACATCTGCTGGGGGATAGGGTAACCTTATCGGTTGAGTACCTGAACTGGGCCTCCAACCAGGTGACCGGTGAAACAGAGGATGGCTCATTTTTCTCGGATGCACTGGATGGGTTGCATGCTTTCGGAATTTGTGAGGATTCCCTTTTCCCTTATTATACCAGAAATTACACCAAAAAGGTGGAGCCCTCGATTCGTGCCCTGGCCGATGGAAAAAGGCGTAAAAAGGCTGAAACCATCTGGATCAAGCAGTGGAATCCGGAAACCGGAATGAGTGAGGACCAGATTCAGCAGGTAAAAGCGCAGATCCGGGCAAAACATCCGGTAGCCATTGGGTTTCAGTGGCCCAAAAATGAGGAGCGGTATCGGAAAACCGAAAACGGAATGATTACCGTTCCCCCGCGCGAAGGGGTGTTCGATGGTCATAGTGTGATCATGACCGGGTATCAGGATGATCCTTCGGCCCCGGGCGGAGGCTGGTTCACTTTCCGGAATTCGCACGGAACCGGTTATGGGAATGATGGTTACGGCAAAATGCCTTATGAATACCTGAGTAAATATGCGAATGACGGGGTTTCGGTTAAGGTGGGCAGGTTTACCGGCCAGACTGATATAATTGACCTGCACGAGCTGGATTCAACCAAAATTGAACGGGGGCAGGGTGCATCGAAAGAGGTTTTGAGCAAGTGGCTGATCACGCTGGATGGTGATGCTGAATTTTTCAGGGCTATAGCTGGTTTGGATTTAACGGCAAAACCGGGCAGTGCCGTTGAATTTATAGTACTGGGTGATCAGAAGATTCTGTGGAAGAGCGGGTTGGTTAAAGCCGGAGATCAACCGGAAAAAATTAAAGTGAAGCTAAATGGAGTGAAAAAACTGGGTCTTCTGATATTGAACCGGGGCAAGGAAGATATTGGCATTGAACCGGTTTGGACTAACGGATCCATTATATACCGCGGTAATGTGCCATTTGCGTCGGATAACCGGGTGGTCAGGGGTGTGGAAGAGATTCTCACTCCAACGCCACCGGCTGTACCCAGAATCAACGCACCAAAGGTTTACGGAGTACATCCCGGGTCTCCCTTCCTGTACCGTATTCCTGTTACGGGCGACAGGCCTATGCGGTTCAGGGTGGAAAATCTCCCGGAGGGATTATTTGCCGATCCGAAAACGGGAATCATAACCGGCAAAATCGAGTTGGCCGGAAGCTATAAAACCATACTGGTTGCGGAGAACGATAAAGGGCAATGCCGGAGCGAATTCACCATTGTCGCAGGTCCCACCCTCGTACTGACCCCGCCGATGGGCTGGAACAGCTGGTATATCTACTATTCCCGTGTGAGTGATTCGATTATGAGGCGGGCAGCCGATAAAATGATCGAATCGGGCATGGCCGATTTCGGCTATCAGTATGTGAATATCGATGACTGCTGGGCCATCCGGCTGAACTCAACCGATCCTGAAATCGGAGGAGAACTCCGGAATCCGGACGGGAGTTTACGGTCGAACAAGCGGTTTCCGGATATGCCGGCACTTACTGCCTATATTCATCAAAAGGGATTGAAGGCGGGCATTTATGGCACGCCCGGAAATAAAACCTGTGCTGGGTACACCGGTAGCTATCAGCATGAGAAACAGGATCTTGAAACATTTGCTAACTGGGGATTTGATTTCCTGAAATACGACTGGTGCTCGTATGGCAGGCTCATACCGGAGCGCACACCTGAATCCTGCAGGAAACCCTATCAGCTTTTATGGGATGAATCCTTGAAAATCAAACGCGATATAGTGCTCAACCTCTGCCAGTATGGAATGGCAGATGTCTGGAAATGGGGTGGATCGGTGGGTAATTGCTGGCGGACAACCGGCGATCTGGGTATCCTCGAAGGGTCATCCATGCCGCCGTTTTATTATATCGGACTGAGCAATGCTGAACATTGGGAGTATGCCCGGCCGGGGGCCTGGAACGATCCGGATTATATCCTGATCGGATGGTTCCGGAATGCCCTGAAGGAGGAAGAGTTCGAAAAGACCGCTCTTACGCCCGAAGAACAATATGCGTACATGACCATGTGGTCGATGATGGCGGCACCACTGATATACAGCGGCGAAATGAGTTTGCTCGATCCGTTTACCCTGAATATTTTATGCAACCATGAAGTGATCGGCATCAACCAGGATGTTTTGGGCAAACAAGCCCGGATCATCCGCAAAACTGAGGATGAACTCATACTGGTTAAGGATCTGGAGGACGGATCCAAAGCGGTTGCTATATTTCAGGTAACCGGTGATGCTAACTCAATGGATCCCGATCTGGTTGACGAAGAGGCGGTCGGAATGGGTGATGTGATGAAAGGTCCGCAGAATCCGGCAGATCATTTTATCTGGAACAATCAGCCGCCGGCATCCCCGGTTTCTGTTACTGCCGCGGAACTGGGATTGGGCAATTCATTTAAGGTGCGCGATGTGTGGCGGCAAAAGGAAACCGGTGCATTTACCGGCAGCTTTACCGCCCAGGTTCCCTATCATGGTGTGGTACTGATCAGGGTGAGGGAATAGGCCGAAACTATTCTGCTGCAACCGAGTACAGATTGGTAAAGTTTTGTCCGGTTGGAGATTGATGGATGAAATAAATCCTGCCTCCATAAACCCTGATGTTTTCAGCAAAAGGGAAACCGTTGATCTGTTTAGTTCTGGTAATCAGGTCGCTTTCGGGATCCAGCTGACTGACAAAACCGGTTCCGTTGATCAGATAGGTTAAATATAAAAGCTGGTCGACCGGGTCCTGCACCAGACTGATGTTTTTCGCATCCGGATTCAGTCTGATCTCCGTACTGTTTTCCGGATTAAAATCATGGCTTAATCTCCACATCATCAGGTTATTGGCTTCGAATATGTTGTAATGATCCCGGCAGAGGTACATCCAGGCACGGATCGGCGCATTCTGAATTGTGCGGCGGTACCCATAATTGGCAAAAGCTGCGCGGGAAGCCAGAGTTGCCTGGAGACCCGCATCACCTGATTTATGCACCACTTTAAAACCTTCCGCCTGCATAATATCCTTATCACTCATGCCAACATATTCCGGGTTATCTTTTTTGAGCTGGCCTGGCAACCCCTTATAGTTTTGCTTGACAGGCGATCCCGACTTGGCAACATCCGGTATGGCTCCCGGCGAATAATTCTGAGCTGCTGTAGCCGATTTGTACTGTAACCGGTTATAGGATTGAAATACGGTATCGCGGAATCCTGTCCGGATATCGGCCAGGATAAATTCGCAACAGGTACGGTATGGGCTGAAAGAACGGAAGATCACCGTTTCGCCCCGTATAACCTGAAGATTAAACAGGATTTCCTCTGATCCGTCGAGCGGATAAGGATAAAGGTAAACGATGCGGCCCTGATCAGCATACAACTGAAAAATGGAGTCGGAATTATACAGATGAACAGTGCCCGAAGGATCCTGAAAAATCTCCGATTTCGTTTCCACGCTTATTTTACTGAGGGTTTTTCCCGAGAGGTTCAGCAGTCGCAGTTCCGGTTTCAGAATATTTTTGCCCGCAAAGCCCAGTGCCCAAACCCGGTTATCCTGAATGGCATATTGGTGAATATAAAAACTTTGGGGTTTGAAAAACTGAAAATAGGGCTTGCCGGTCACCACCACTTCATCCAGGTTCCGGTTTCTGGGTATCAGCCTGATGATGAGGCTGTCGACCGGAATTTTGCTGATAATGATCTCTTTAGGGAAATAATTGAGGTGCGAGATCTTCAGCATCAGGGGGAATACGGCATCAATTTGAAACCGGCCGGCCTGATCGGAGGCCGCCACCGGCTTTTTGTCTTTTTGAATATTCGCGCCCTCAACGGGTTTTCGCGTAACTGCATCAATCAGGTAACCGGTAACCGGCTGCTGGGGGAACAGGTAAAGTGGAAAAACAAGGACGAGTGCTAAAAAGGTTAGTTTTCTCATCCGGTGGATTTTATAAATTAAAAGTAATGATTTTGAAATTAATTATCAAGTGGTAAATCAGGTGATCAAAAATCCAACAGTATAGTGTTCAAATACCAAACAATGTTTAACTTTGCTTCGTAAACAAACGTTATTCCTAAGGGTATGAGCACACAACTTTCACAAAAGCAAATCGGACAAAGAATTGCGGGACTCCGCAAAGCAAAGGGTCTGTCGCAGGAAGATGTTGCCAGGAGTATCGGGATTTCGAGGTCATCAGTGGCTCAGATTGAATTGGGCAACCGGGGTGTTGATATTCTGGAACTTCAAAGTTTATCGGTTGAGCTGGGGTTCTCACTGGATGATTTTATGTCAAGAGATTTCAATTTCAGCGAAGGATCGGGGGTTCAAGAAGTAATTAAAGCGGACCTGACGAAAGAAAGAATTTCAGTTCCAAAGCTGAAGGTGAATAAGTTTAAGATCCTGCTGCTATATATCCTGGAAAAATGCGCGGGTAAACCGAATGTGGGAGAAACGGTTTTGTATAAGCTGCTTTATTTTGCCGATTTCAATTACTACGAGCAATATGAAGAGCACCTGACGGGAGCCAGATACCGGAAACTGCCATTTGGGCCGGTGCCGCAAAAGATAGATGACATTATTAATCAGATGATTGAAGCCGGTATGGTTCAGCGGATCAGGACTGAATATCATGGGTTTCCGCAAACCCGGTATCTGCCATTGGAGAAGGCCGATCTGACCGAATTAAAAGCCAGCGAAAAGGAGGTCATTGACAGGGTAGTAGAACAAATGAGCGATTGGTCGGCTGCAACCATAAGCAATTATTCGCATCGGGATATGCCCTGGCTAGCTTCAAAAGAAGGAGAAGCAATTAGCTATGAGTTAGCCTTTTATCGGGAAGCTCCTTTCTCTGTCCGGAACTATGGTGACGAAATCTGGGAGCCATGATCTTTGACGAACTTGATGGATTTAATAGGGACCTTAAATCCCTGGTTAAAAAATTCAGGACGCTGAACGATGATCTGGAGATTGTCAGGAAGGTGCTTGAAGTAATACCTGATGAAAGGCCGCCTTTCAGTTTTCGTATTGATAATCTTGGTTTGGAAACCTGTATTATTAAAGTGAAGAAGATTGCCTGCAGATCGCTCAAAGGCCGTGGAGCTAATTCGGGATTACGGTTGGTTTATGCCTGGTTTCCGGATATTAAAAAGATTATTTTTATCGAGCTGTACCACAAAAGCGAAAAAGAAAACGAGGACCGGCAAAGAATCACCGACAATTTCAAATAAGCTTTAAAAATCCAGACTCATGAAAAAGCTATTGGCATTATTATCAGTTTTCCTGTTGCTGATTGGCTGCACGCAGAATCAGGATCCCATCAATGCACTGAAAAATGGGAAATGGATCGATCTCACCTGGTCGTTTGATGAGCAGTCGGTTTACTGGCCAACCAATATCCCGTTCAGCCATGATACGGTATTTGAAGGGATTAATGATAAAGGGTATTATTATTCATCGTTTAAATTCAGTGCCGAGGAGCACGGCGGAACCCATTTTGATGCCCCCAATCACTTTGCCGAAGGCGGAAACAGCATTGAGAAAGTTCCGGTAGATCAGCTTGTTGGCGAAGGAGTACTGATCGATGTTACGGAATCCGTTAAAGGCAGCCGTGATTATCAGATCAGCATCCGGGATTTTGAGAATTGGGAAAAAGAGCATGGCAGGATTCCGGAAAGCGCAATTGTTCTGGTCAATACCGGTTTTGGGAAATTCTACCCGGACAAGGAAAAATATACCGGAACCACCCTCACTGGCAAGGAAGGTGTTGAAAACCTGCACTTTCCGGGATTGCATCCTGATGCAGCCAAATGGCTGGCTACCGATAGAAAGGTCAAGGCATTCGGATTGGATACCCCGAGCATCGACTTTGGGCAATCCAAAGATTTCATGACCCACCGGATTTTGTTCGCCAATAACCTGACGGCTTACGAAAATGTGGCCAACCTTGAACAGCTTCCGCCCAAAGGATTCTGGATCATGGCCCTGCCAATGAAAATCAGGAGCGGCAGCGGCGCTCCGCTGAGAATTGTGGCAGTGGTGTTTTAGTGTCGGATGAGAAATGTTGGTATCTTTGATTTTGTGTCCCCTGCACTTGAAAGATCCTGACTATGAAAACAATCATCGGCATGTTGATTCTTGGGGGACTGTTCTTATCTGCCTGCGAAGAAGATCCTGTAACCCAAGCTGATGGATTTGCGACTCAACCGGTAGTATTTAGTATTATCGACAGTAATGATACGGTGCATTATATCAGGGTTGGCCGGGTTTTTTCGGGGCTGAAACCTCCTTCTGAAACCGGAAAGAATAAAGATTCCATCTATTTCGATTCGATCGATGTGCAGGTGTCCGTGAAGGAAATCAGGACCGGGAAAATGATTAACCTGCCCGTGCAACCGTATCTGGTATCAAATAAAGAGGCGGGGGCTTTTAATACGGATAGTTATGAGATTTACCGGTTTGAAAAAGACCTGCTCCAGGATGTGCTCAATCCATGGCTCCCGTGGATAATTGAATACCAATTCCTGCTTTACAGCGAGATAACGGTTACCGTAAAAGTACCGGGAATACCCATGGCCACCTGCAAAACCTCGCTGGTATCACCACCAACAATATGGTCGCCCAAACGGGCACAGACCTACATTTATATTTATCCCAACAGTCCGATGCTTGTGCAATGGTCAGGAGATGTATGGAATGAAATTGATTTAACATTTGAAATAAATGAAGAGTTTGCTGATCAAACCATCACGCGGACTTTCTCACTGCAAAAAACCAGTGAGGTACATTTTAATGGGAAATACTACGAGATCAGAATCCCCTATGAGCTTATAGTTCAAGTTCTTGATCAGAATCTGAAGGTTCGGCCAGATATTGTCCGGCGATATTTCGGTCCGTTCCGTATCGATTTACTTACCGGGAATCAAGACTTTTTTACCTACATGGAATTTAAAGATGGCATCAATGACTTCAACTTTAACCCATATGACAATGTTGAAAACGGGATCGGACTGATTGCCGGCAAGTCGAGCTTCATTAAAACAACCGTATACCTGGATCAGGCATCACGGTTTAAGTTTGCTGTGGAGCCCAGTTTGAGGAAATACAGGATAATAGAATATTAATTCAGATATCGGTAGCGGAATATCTGCCGGAATTTTCCCCCGGAAATCTCAATTTGTGGGAGTTTATTTCTTCGGAACGTAATTGGGTATCGGAATCACTTTAGTTATCCGGGTTTGTTTGGGCGTAACCTCAATATTCATGGTCAGCTTCCGGTTTGCATTGACCGTTACCTCTGAAATCGTGAGTGAATCATAGCCAACCGCTTTAATCTTAAGGGAATAACTGCCGGGACTTATCTTTTGGAACTTGTATTTTCCATCAATATCCGACTGTGTGGAAACCGCCTTTTTGCCGTCCTTGAATAACTGAACGAAAGCAAATGGAACCGCCTGGCCATCTCCCTGATCTTTAACTATTCCGACAAGATTCCCCGACTGTGCAAAAAGTCCGGCTGTGGCTAAAATCCCTGCCAGGATCAAAAGAATTTTTCGGTTCATCATGCTGGATTTTGGTTAACTAATTGAACAATGATTTTATAATCAGGATCAATTATTTGGGGGAACAATCAAAGTTACAATAACTTCATCAATCAAACACTATCCGAAAGAATGTCTCGTTATTCACTTAACAAAACCTGAAAATCTGGTCAAATGAAAAAGCATTTATTTGGATTTCTGCTGCTTACGATAATCTTTTCCAATTGCAATAAAACCGATAAAAACGATCTTGCAATTGTCAGGGTAGATGCCGCAACCAACGATTCTTTGCCATTATCAACCATCGCAAAGAGTATAGAGTACATACCGCTTGAAACCTGTAAGGAGGCTCTTTTGGGCAGGTACGGCGGTCCACGGTTTTTTAAAAACGGGATATTGATCAGCAGCGACAATGGAATATACTGCTTTGATCCCAAGGGGAAGTATCGGTATAAAATATCCCGTGCAGGGAAAGGCCCCGGTGAATACCAGCAGATTTCAGCCTATCTGATTGATGAAACCCGTCAGCAAATAGAGATTATGGATCAACGCAGCAGGAAGCTGTTAAAATTCAAGCTGGAAGATGGTTCTTTCATCGAAGAGAAAAGTTCAATTCTATTTGCACAAAATATGGACCTGCTCGATGAATCATCCTATATTTTCTATACTATGGGCGATGGATCAGCCATTCCAGGGGGCTCGCCGGACTGGGATTATAAAGTCATCATAACGGATCGGTCCGGTTTAACGATCAAAACGAAATATTTTCCGGGTGAGTGCAGTCTTTACGGACAATATCCATTTGTTAAATCAGACCATAGCTTCAAGGTTCATCTGCCTTATAATGATACACTTTATGAGGTAAGGAATGACACAATTGTACCGGCGCTGTTCGTTGACTTTGGCGGATTCGGTTTGCCCAAAGGGTTTTGTTATCTGAGTTTGGATGAGCAAAAACAGTATGATGCAAATACCATGGCATACCTGATGAATGCCTATGAGTCTGATGATAATTATCTTTTCATGTGGGGGTATAAAAACAGGGTCAGGTGGCATCTCTGGTCAAAAGACAAAAACAAAGGATTAAATTTCAAATGGTTATATGATGATATTGATGGATTAAACCAGTACATCAGTTTTAAAAGATGGGAAGATGGCAGGCTGGTGGCCATGTTCAATTCGGTGGATATCACCACCCAGCCGGGCATTCAGAATGAGAAGATATACCAGAAACTTATTAATAGGGGTTGGTTGCCGGATGAAAATTCGAATCCGGTAATTGCGGTTTATGACATAGATTTTTGAGAATGCAATTAAATTGAGGATAATCTGCAATCCGATTGCAGATTATCCTCAATACGGTGCATGCAGGCCAGATTATTTGGCTTGAACCTGCGTCCGCGAGCAGGTCACCTGTCGGTACTCTTCCCGTGGAATGTCAGCACCTCCTGAGCGGATCCGCTTTCAGGATTCCCGTTTAAAATCCTGCCAGTGCGGGTACCCATGTCGATTACCATAAAATCCCTGTCGCCGATAAACTGAATATCTGCAACATATCGTTGTTTAAGCGCCCTGGGATAATACCCTGCCTGCTTTAGCATCACGGTATCGCCCTTGAACACCAGGTCGCGGCAAAGTATATTGCCCTCGAAATTCTCGAGATAGTAAACGCCAACAGAATAACGCATCGATACCGGTTCTTCCAATCTTTGATAAGGGGTGCAACCGGCCATAATCAGGAGCAAGCAGATTAATTTTTTCATGGTTCTTAACTTTTAATTGCATCAGCGTCAAATGGTTTCCTGACGAAAGCTTTTAGGTTTGCCCGGTAGCCGCAGGCGCTCTTTAGTAAAGTTAGACCATTCTTGTAGCACAATTTATTTCCTGACCGAGGTTATTGACCAAAAGTTGTAACTATTTGATTAACTGCGATAATTGATGTCCTAATGGCTTTTGAGCCGACCCATGGGTCGGCTCCGGGGAATTCAGAAAGATTTCTGTAGGGGTGGAGCCGCGGTTCCTGCGCTCTTTTGACCGGCACAATCATTGACAATAAATCTGCGACAATTGTCCTATATTTGTTCTGTTGAGCCGGGGGATAAGCGGTTGATATATTTTCAGAAATGGATGTACGTGAAATAAATAAGGTCGTTGATTTTTGGATTCAGAGCTCAGATCAGGATTATAAAACTATGGCGGATCTGTTTGCAACGAAGAATCTCCATTGGTCTTTGTTTATGGGACATCTGGTTATTGAAAAGCTGCTGAAAGCCCATTACTCTAAGGTTACCGGTGGATTCCCTCCAATGCTGCATGATCTCAGACGACTGGCTGAACTTGGTGGATTAAAGCTGGATCAAGAGCATATAATCAATTTGGATACAATAACCAGATTTAATATCAACGCGAGATATGACAATTATCGGCAGAGTTTTTACAAGCTTTGTACAGAGGAATTTACAAAAGAGTGGATCGTCAAAATCGGGAGCACACGCGAATGGATAAAGAATCTGTTATAAAAATAAGTAAGCTCTATCTCAATAGGCTTAAAAGGAACAGGATTAAGTTTTCCAAGGCTTACCTTTTCGGCTCGGCTATAAAGGGCACCATGCATGCGGATAGTGATATCGATATTGCAATTGTTTTGTCAGATGATTCAAATAGCTTCGAGACTGAAGTCAGGCTGATGATTCTCAGGAATTCAAAAGAAACCATTATTGAACCTCACGCCTTTAATCATTCAGATTTTACTCCTGATAATCCGTTGGTTAGCCAAATCCTAAAATCCGGATTGCGGATTGTCTGAGATGTCTTTATTTAAGGTACTGCACAATGAGTACCACCTCGTCATCATAAAGCTCCTGATTGATAACCGATAGCAGCTCGTTCCGAATTTCAGGGAGGTTGACATTCAATTTACTAATGCAATCCAGGTTGTACGCCATCCTAGTAATGAAGGCCGGGAAATAGTTAACAAATGCATTCGCCTCCGGCCAGAAATTGTCGAAATAATTGGGGGTACCGAAAAGGTCGTTTTCCAACATGGCAACCGGTTTATAATCTGGTGATGGCTTGGCACAAGGGCAAGGCAAAGAGGTACTGAAGGTACGCCCATCTTTCAGGTTTCTAAAAACCGTACCACCGAAAGACCCTCCAACGAAAGCAATTGCGTAGTCGGCTGTCAGAAAGATTTTCTGAACCATTAAATGTTTACTGATTGCATCGGGATCTTTTTTATGAAGTTGGGGATCTTGCAATAGCGATTCCGGGACCTTCATTTTGCTTATATCGAAATAGAACAATGGCTTGGCCGAACCATCTGCATTGATCCGGTAAAGCGTGTCGCTGAATGTTTCGAAGAATACCGGTCCCACCGGCGAATTACTGAAATTACAAAACTGGTAATTGAATCTGGGCAGATGGCTGTCATTTGCCCGTGGAAGGGATTTGCCAAGTGGATCAAGCTTGAGATTAAACAGCAGGATGCTGGCATAATCACTGGTGGGGGCAAGAGGCCGCATCATCATTAACCCGAAGGTATTAGCATTAATAAAGGCCAATCTGTTGTTGATTTGCCCTTGCCGGGGTGCAACCACTTTTCTCTCCCGGATATAAATGCCATCAATATCGAACAGGATCAATTTCATGCCTAACTGATCATACAGCACGATATATTTGCCAAGCGGATCAATCGTTCCGGTTACCATGTTCCCATATTCACCCGGACCTTTGCCTACCCGGCCGATCGTTGTTTTCAATTGACCGTTACGGTGATACAATCCGATTTTATCCCCTTGTTCTGATCCCATCAGGATATGTTTACTGCCAAAAAAAAGGATCTCCGGTTGCCCGCCCAGGAGTAGCTTGCCATCGGATTTTAATTTGATCAGTTCAACTTTTGAGATCAGATCACTCATTTTAAAATCAGTCTGTTTAATTATTGCCTCCGCAATGTCAACTTTAACGGGCGACTGGCCACTTACCCGGCCAGTCAGGATTATGGAAAGAATCAGCGCAATCGGGAAAGCAAATTTCATTTCACTAGCTGTTATATGGTTTGGGATATGGTTCTAAAGTTACAATAATCAATTGACCGATCAGGATGATTGGGATTTGATTGAATGTATGGTTCTGAATGCGGGGGTTTATCTCTGCTGGATTTGTTTCAGCAATCGACAAAACCCTGTTTAATCATTTTTATCGACCCAGCAATACAAATAGTGGACAAGGATTCCGCCTTCAGTTGCAACGGTAATGGTTACTATTTCCGGCGGTTCAATATTCGAAACATTAATAAACCTGGCCAGCTCATCAATATTTGTAAACCTTTTAACTATAAATTTCATATTGTTTGGGTTTGTCCAAAGTTACAGAATTCTGAACCACCCAACAATAGTTCGTTGTCCGGCAAAAACATTACTTCAATTGCAGGGAATATCATTTCTGGCAGAATCAGGAGGGCCGTGGCTCCTCCCGCCTTTTCATCGCGCAAAATTAAACGTAAATGCTCTGAAAACCTGATACCTGAAGGAGCCGTAGATTTCCAAAAAGCCCAATTTCAATGGATACCAGACATGAAATAGTTGCCGGTTCAGTCCGGGGATTGTGAGGAGGCTGGTGGCAGGCTCCCTTTCGATTGAAAAAGCTACCCTTTGAGTGAGCGGTAAATAAAGAGGATCGGATAAACCGTGAGCAAAATCTTTGAAGTCATTGAACATTCCGGGCAAATAAGCCATGCCAAGGCAAGTGCCCCAATGCCCGCCACGATGATAATTATTCTTAGATACACAGGCCAAACCTTCGGTTTCTTTTTTGGATCAAGTGTCATCGTTTTATAAATCACCACGATAAACATTGCTGCAAACACGATTACGAAAACAATTTCTCCAACTGACATGATCCTGGTATTTGTACAGGCAAGATAATATTAAATATCTTTTACTGGCAACCAACACCTATGCAGCTATATGCATTCAGATATAATTCAGAATATTTATTTAAGACTATATCATTAAGCATATAATTAGTTATATTTGCATTATATTATATCTAAATACATATAATGAAACCATTGGCAGAATTCGTGAAGGAACGCAGAAAGGAAGTCAATCTGACTCAGGAAGAATTTGCTGACCGGGCTGGAGTGGCCTTAACGGTCATCAGGAAAATTGAGCAGGGCAAGACAAATCTTAACATGGAGAAGGTTAACCTGGTTCTAAGGATGTTTGGACATGAACTGGCTCCTGTGAATAGTAAAGAGGTGACCCGATGAGACAGGGAAAAGTATATTATAAAGATCATCCGGCGGGCATGATTACCGAAACCGATGAGGGTGAGTATCTCTTTCATTACGCCAGCGCTTACGTGAAGGAACATCCGAATGAGTTTATCACATTTACCATGCCGGTGAGTGACAAACCATATATCAGTCAGCGCCTGTTTCCGTTCTTCGATGGATTGATCCCGGAAGGGTGGCTTTTGGAAATCGCCTCAAAAAACTGGAAAATTAATCCCGGTGATCGCATGGGTTTATTGCTGGCATGCTGTCAAAACTGCATAGGCGCCGTGAGTGTCGTACCAATTCCTCAGGAAGATGAATAATAAGTGCTTATACTGTTATGAAGCCGTAAAGACCGGGGGCGATTTCCATGAGAAATGCTGCCGGGAGTTTTTTGGGATTCCGGTGCCGCCTGAGCTTCCATATAGCTATGACCAAATGGCCGATCTGGCCAAAAAAGTAGTGGAACAAAGGGTAACGGTTCCCGGGGTTCAGTCGAAATTGTCGATGTCACTGGTTAAAGAAACTCAGGAAAACTCAGGCACCCGGCTTACCGTTGTTGGAGCCCTGGGTGGAAACTACATTCTCAAACCGCCTTCGGTCCTGTTCCACGAGATGCCTGCCAATGAGCATGTAACCATGCGCATGGCAGAGGCATTTGGGATACGGGTGGTGCCATCCAGTTTAATTCGATTAAAATCCGGCGAACTTTCCTATCTGTCCAGGAGGATTGACAGGGCAGAATCCGGAGAGAAAATACATATGCTCGATATGTTTCAGATTACCGAGGCCTTCGATAAATACAAAAGCTCGATGGAAAAGGTAGGCAGGGCATTACACAACTACTCCGATAACCCATTGCTGGATAAGGTTTTCTATCTGGAATTAGGGTTATTTTGCTTTTTAACCGGCAACAACGATATGCATCTCAAGAACTTCTCCATGATTGAAACCGGTTCCGGATGGGTTTTATCCCCGGCTTACGATTTGTTGAATGTTGCGCTTCTGATTCCGACCGATACGGAAGAACTGGCCCTTACACTCGACGGCAAAAAGAAGAAGCTGCAAAGGGAGCACTTCGAAAAACTGGGAAAAGCAATGGAGTTGACAGACAAACAAACGCATGGTGTTTTCAGGCGTATGACCAAAAATAAGCCGTCAGCCATGCATTGGATTGACAAGTCTTTTTTGTCAGATGAGATGAAGGCGGACTATAGAAAACTGGTGGAAGCCAGGTATAGGCAGTTAAAACTTGGATGATGATATTGAGTGTCATTGTACAACCTGAATATTCTTTATCTTTGAGTGTGTTCCCCATCACATTTAATAATCTGTCAATGAACCGGACCAGATTAATTCTCCTCCTTTTTGTAATCTTCATTTGGGGAAATCACGAAATTAAAGGGCAGGTAGCACGAAAGGCAGCCCCGATTAAGATCGATTTTGAGGCTGTTGTGAAGCAGGACATCAGTTTAAACCTGAGCGAGATTGTTGATGACATTGAATACATTCCACTGGAAACCAAGAAAGATTGCCTAATTGGAGAGATAAATGCAATCAGGGTTGTTAAGGATCAAGTTTTCTTGATTTCAAACCGTCAGGTATACAAGTTTAATAAATCAGGCAAGTTCATCTGTAAAATTGGTTCAGGAGGAAAAGGTCCCGGAGAATTTATAAAGCCAATCGATATTCAGATCGATGAAAAGGGTAATTCAATTTTTGTCCTTGATCAGGCGATCAATAAAATTCATGAATATACGACAGATGGAGTTTGGCGTAAAACTATGATGATACCGATTAAGGGTCATCCATGGCAGATACTGTGTTTTGAAAATTCGATTCTGATCTTTAACCAGGTGCTACCTCCCATCACTACACAATTGTACAAAATCAACAAACAAGGTGAGGTGGTGCACAAATACCCTTTTATGAGTGAATTAAAAGGGTCTTCCCAATTCACCAATGCATTGGATTATGCCAGTTTCATGAAAGGGAATGCTTTTTTTGATTACACATCAGCATGGAACGACACCATATACCGGGTATACAAGGATGACCATCCGGAGCCGATTTTCCTAGTTTACTATGGGAAATTTAAATATCCCCTGACTGGGCAACGCGAACCCGCAAACCAACCTATGAAGAAGGAATATGTTTATCAATATTGGAGGGCCATTACTAATCACTATTTGTTCTTCTATTATGGGTACAATTGGGATGACCGGATCGCTGTTTTCGACCGTTTTAATGGGAAACCTGTTTTTAATGGCAGTATTGATAATAAAGAAAACCCCAGGTATTTTGATGATCTGACTAGGGGTATACGGAATGATATTGATGGCGGAAGAAACATTTCCTCGATTTCACAATTTATGTTTGGGAATGGAAATCAGTTGGTCAAAGCCAGCGATGCGCTGGACCTAGTCGAATCAATAAATACAAAAAAAGAGGGGGAACTTAATCCGATGTATTCCCAAAAACGAAAAGCCTTTTTGGAAATGGCTAAGAAACTGAAGGAAGATGATAATCCTGTTATTCAGATATTTCATTTGAAAAACTGATACCTCAACTATTCGGAGATATCCAAACAACTCAATTTCAATGGGTATCGGACACGAAATGATTGCCAGGTTCTTTGGGTTTTGGAAAATAAACTTATTGCTAAGTCGTTAACAATAAAGACGGTCGTTAACACTATTTCCATAACTAAAATCAATTTACCTATGCTACGAAAACCAATCACCGGCCTGATATTCTTTATATTGGTGCAAATGGCATCAGGGCAGAATACAACCAATGACCTTGCAAACAGAATTAATATCGTGACAACTGCAGTTCCTTTCTTGTCCATCCAGTTAAATCCGGCTATTAATGGATTTATTACAACGATTCCTGATGGTACATGCGGACCAGGAATTTATGGAAACAATGCTCTTCTCGCCCTTGACAGCAGCAAATTTCAGGCAAGCGCTGACGTTGTACCGTGGATCAGACAACTCTATCCCGATTGGAACCTGTTTGGTTTCGGAGCCAGTTATCGGTTGACTGACAAACATACAATCGGGATCAACCTCTGCTATTTCTCAATGGGTACCCAAACCGTGAATACCACATTGCAAGTGATTCACCCTTCTGAATTTGCCGGCACCATTTACTATACCTATAACCTGGACAAATTCACAGGAATCGGAGTTGGCTTCAGGTATATAAGCAGCAATCTTACAGATGGTTATTATGTAGGAGGGATTGAATCACATCCGGGTACCGCTTTAGCTGTCGATGTAGGTTTTGCCAAACAGCTTCCCGGCCGGAATGGCAAAATGGATCAGTTTTTTGGCGTTATGATAAAAAATGTGGGCAGCAAAATCAGTTACACCCAAAACTCCGACAAGGATTTTATACCTATTACCTTAAAGGCTGGATACGGTATCAGGCTAAATATATCCGGCAGGCAGAGCCTTACACTTTCCTATGAGTTTGCCAAACTGCTGGTGCCTTCTCCTCCGGTTTACTATGCTGATTCCGTAGATAGAAATAACGATCCGATTATTCAGGCCGGGTATGATCCGAATGTCGGAGTATTCCGGGGTATGATTCAATCAATTTATGATGCACCGGGCGGTATACAAGAGGAATTTCATGAAATATACCATTCATTCGGTATGGTTTACAATTACCGATTTCTATCTGCCGGGGCTGGGTATCATTATCAGAATGAAACCAAAGGCAACAATAAATTCTTTACCATCGGCTTATCAGGTAATTTCAAGCTGAACCATGCCGGCACTTCACTTTGCAGGTTGAAAGTTTCTTACCTGTTACCGACCTATAAAAACTCGCCCATGAAGAACACTGTACAAGTGGGGATGAACCTGATCATCTGACATTATCCTCTGGCACCTCCCCGGCATAAACGAAAAAACACTTACCCGTTTGATGAGGTAAGTGTTTCATTTTCCGTGCGCTCCATCAAGGACTTGAACCTTGGACCCTCTGATTAACAGTCAGATGCTCTAACCAACTGAGCTAATGAAGCGTTTTAGAGGACGCAAATTTAATACCTTTCTTACAAACATCCAAATCTATTCTGATATCCATCATGAATTTGACTAAAAGGAGGTCGGAATGCAAGGAAAGTGATTATTAAGTGGTGCCCTTCCGGCAGACTTTTACCGGAACAGCGCTGCCTGTCTATCCTTAAGGGCCATTCGTCACTCATCGTTAGTTGTTGGTTTACAGTTGGTTATTCCCTAAAAGTTTTGTATATTTGATTAACCGCCAATCTGAACTTACCATGGACCAGGTTTTCCTTGAAAAGCTCAATGAAACCATCCGGGCCAACATGAGTCAGCCTGCCTCCAGGGGGAGATCACCCGGGATATCTGCAACCAGTTGAATACCGCCCTCTCACCAAAGGTGAAAACCCAGATTGAGGAAGTCGTCGATTTGTGACTTCTCAAAGTATTCCGATACAGGTAATTGATGAGTAAACTGGAACCAGTTTCCTGTTTATTTTTTAGCTTTGAAAATAAGTTGTTAATTCTGTCACACAAAACGATGAAGCTGGCCCTGATTACCGACATTCATGAGCAGGCTGCTGGTTTGGAGCGGGTGCTCGCACGTGCTCACCACCTGGGCTGTGATGAGGTTGCCTGTTTGGGGGATATAACCGGTTATGATTCTGATCTTTACGCGTTCGACCGAAGCTTAAGCGCCTCAGCTTGTGTGAAGCTGGTAAAAGAGAACTGCAGGTGGGTGGTTGCCGGAAATCATGACAGGGACCCAATTTTGAACAGGCAGGATCTCACTGATGCCGATGTGGAATACCTGGATTCCCTTCCTGAGTCGCTTGTCATTAACCCGGACTTATCAGGAATTTTATTGTCACATTATTTATTTCCGGATTTTACAGGGTCTTCCCTGGCTTTTATCAGACGCTTAAATCAACTGGATCGATTGTATGCCTTACTGGTGGAAATGGATGTCAGGCTGGCTTTTGCCGGGCATGATCATCCCGCAGGGGTGGGATTCGGCTATCCGGGGCCTTATCATTGGACCGGCAGAATCCGGAAAGCCTTTCATTATATGCCTTTCCACCGGTATGAACTCGACGGGCAACTCATGGTTTGCTTATTGCCGGCCGTGGCTACCCGATCAGGCCGGCCGGGTTTTTCCGTTTGGGATACCGACGCACGCGTGCTTGATGTAATACAATTAGTCCCTTAAACCCGGGAAAGATGGCTAACCAAAAATTGCATAAATCCAGAATCCGCTTTTTTATCCGGGTAATCCTGCCCGGAATTCTCGCTTTCTGTCTTTTCATGGCCCTCATTTTCGGGTACCTGATACCCGGCTTCGAGAAGGCCATGATGGAGCGCAAACAGGAAACGATCAGGGAGCTTACCCGCTCGGCATGCAGTATTCTGGAACACTACCACCGGCTGGAAACAGGCGGATCGGTTACACGAACCGATGCCATGGCACTCGCAAGGGCTGAAGTTAAGGAATTGAGATATGGTGAGGAAGCCAAGGATTATTTCTGGATTACTGACCTTCAACCGCTGATGATCATGCACCCATACCGGCCCGATCTCGATGGGAAGGACCTGACTCAATTCAAGGATCCCGACGGAAAGGCCCTGTTTGTGGAATTTGTCAGGGTAACGGCACTCTCCGGGGAAGGATTTGTAAATTACAGATGGCAATGGAAAGACGATTCTCTCCGGATTGTACCTAAACTGTCGTATGTCAGATTATTTGATCCGTGGGAATGGATCATCGGTACCGGCATCTATATCGAGGATGTCAGACTCGAAATTCGCAGGATGGAAAACAGTGCCGTACTGATCTCCGGGGGTATTTCCCTGTTAATCATTATCCTGCTGATTGTTATTACCCGTCAGAGCCACGGCATTGAAATCAGGCGAAGAAAAGCTGAACAGGAGGTGCTGGATTCACGTGAAAGATATAAGGCCCTTGCAGAAGCGGCATCTGAAGGGGTGCTGATTTGGTCGGGTCAGGGGATCCATGCAAACAGAACCCTGCTGTCCTGGTTGAATTTTGAGGAGGAGGAGCTGGCGGGAATAAGTCTCGACCAGCTCATACCGGATGCGGGGCTCGACAAGTTCACTTCGCCGGAAGAATTGTTTGGAGAGCTGACCACACGGATGTACCTGGAATGCTCCCTGCTGGGAAAACATGGTGATTTGAAATCCGTTCATGCCGATTTTTCAAGGATCCTGTTAACCGGAGAGCAGGCAGTTATGATGGTGGCGCGTCCCCTGCAGGTTTCCCATGATCTGGTTGCCGTTCCCTTTTCCGATGAGCTGCTCGACCATTCATGCACCGGGTTGTACCGGACCACCTGTTCCGGTAAAGGAAGGTTCATTAAGGTAAATGACCAGTTAATGAACCTGCTCGGGATCAAAAATCGTGAATTGGGACAGGAAGCTTTGGAGAATTTCTTTTTCGATGCCAGGGAGTACAAATTGTATTTGTCTATCCTCGAAGAAAAAGGATCAATCAAAGATTTTCCGTTAAGGATCCGGCGAATTGATGGTCAGATTGTTTGGGTGATGGTAAATGCTTTCCTGATGGATGATGCCCAAGGGGAGAAATGGTATGAAGGTAGCGTGGACCTGTTATCCAAGGCCGGCGAATCTGAACTTTTACCTGCCGGTGAGCTTTCAAACCTGAATATTGCTGTCAGGGCTTCCTCTGGAAATATCCCGGATATCCGGGATATTCAAAATCTGCAGGATGCCTGGAATGGATTGCCTGATAATATTATCAACCGGATTTCCGAGGCCGGGAGTATGGAGGAGCTTCGGGATGAATATCTTGTCAGCACCAGGCTGGCAGGGAGCCTGATCGAGGGACAGTCAGATCCCTGGCTGACTGTCCGGTTTATTTCAAGAGTCGCTGATTCCATCTGTAAGAAAGTTGTAGAGCTCATACTGCAAGTTTCAGCACCTCCCCCGGCTGAATTTGCGCTGATACAGCTGGGAAGTGCCGGCAGGGGCGAGCAAACTCTGGCCACGGATCAGGACAATGCTATTTTGTTTGCAGATGTTGCGGGCGACCGGCTGGAGGAAATCAATGCGTATTTTTTAGAGGTTGGATCGAAGGTAAATACCATGCTCGACGAAATCGGTTATCGTCGTTGCAAGGGAGAGGTGATGGCGGGAAATCCCCGCTGGTGCCAGCCTTTGCAGCAATGGAAATCCTATTTCTCTATCTGGACCCGGAATCCGGGGCCTGACGAATTGCTGGATATGAGTATTTTTTTCGATTTTTCTTATACAGCTGGCAATCCCGTACTGGTTGATAATCTGCGGGATTTCATCAGCAGGGAACTTCATACCAATGATATCTATTTTCATCACATGGCAGCAGCCTGGCGACCTTTTACCCCTGAGAGGCAGCATCCGGCCAAGAATACTGTTAACCTGAAAAAATTGCAGATGCCGCTTACCGGAATGATCAGGTTGTATGCGCTCAGACATGCCATCGTTGACCGGGGTGCGGTTGAGAAATGTATCAGCCTGTACAAAAACGGCATATTAACCAGGGAGATGCTCGATGGAACCATTCAGGCATGGAAAACGCTTATGACATTGCGCCTGGAGGTTCAACACCGGCTGATGCTGGAAGGCAGGCCTCCGGATAATTTTCTGGCCCCGGGATTTGTGGATGCCAGGCAGGCCTTCTTTATTGACAAAGCAGTTCAGCAGATAGAAAACCTGATGCTCATGGCAGCAAACGATTTTCATACTCATCCCGAAGGATAATTTACCACAAATGACTTCATTCCCGGATGGGTGACCCCATGCGGTCAGAACTTATAAATCGCCGCAATCAGAATTCTGTAATTGGTTACCGGCTTGGCATTCTGTACTTTTCCATAATTGTCAGCTGTTCCGTATGCAGCTATTGTGGTTTCAAACTCTGCAGCTATTGTTAGTTTTTCCTGCGTCACCATCAGTCTTGGAGAAATCCTGGCCAGGTAATCAATATTGGTACCCCTCCCGAAAATCGGACCGGTTAATTCGGTTTTGGAACCGAAATTCTTACTGAATCCTGCGAATAATCCTGCCTGAAATTTCTTGCCGTTGGTATAAAGATCAAGCCATCCGGAAGTGGTTTGCAAATTGGAAAAGGTGCGGACTCCGGTGGCGGGATCGAGGATGTCGGCAACACCATATCCGCCCAGCATGACTAAATCTGTGGCATTTTCAATGTGTGAAGCCATCAGGGTGAAGGAAAGTGGTTTGGTTTTCAGATGAATGGTTGCAAAACGAGAAATGCTTCCCAACATGTTAGGATTCTCATAATTTGCGCTGGTTTTCAGTTCGGGCCGGATGGTTTTATAATCTGCCCCGATCTGGATGAAGCCATTGGAAGTTAGCGGGATCTTTATCTGTGCATTCATTCCGGGTAATCCGCTGTTTTTTATGTACTTGTTTGCAGAGCCATCCGGACCGGTACCGGTGAAGTCGCGCTCCGAATAAGCAGTTAACGACAGGGCAATCTTTCCCGGCCGGTAGGTAAACCTGATCTGAGGATTCCGGCTGAAAGGTGTAAAAGGAGCACCTGTATTGAAACTTATCGTACCCGGAAAACAATCAGTCGGGAAAATAGGGTGCCAGGTTTGTCCAATCAGAAGGGATGATTTTTTCCAGTCCAGTTTGGTGATGGCATGACGTAGCCGGAACCCGTTTACATCGGCTTCGCTGGTGCCGAAAAACTCAGCTTCAATGACGCCTGAAGTTTTGGCACCAAAGGCATCCGGACCCGTTATATCACCCCTGAGCCGCGTTTGTATGCTTAAAATATGAAACGTGGGATGTGCGTTGATATCAATGGAGTCAGCGTCATACGATACATTATCGGGAAACAGATAAAAGTGGCCTTCGCGGAGACCGTTGGCCGCAGATGATTGCCGGGTGTCGTATATCACATCCGTCCGGACATATCCTGACAGCTTAACTCCGAAAGACGCAACATTCTGAGCCATCATACTGCTGAAGCTGATGATCGAAAGTGTTAAAAGAAAGGCAAATTTTCTCATGTTAAGAAGTTGATTATTTGTTTTTATCGGGGGGAAAGAGGTTTTGAATGAGGGATGGCCTAAGAGGTACTCCTCCTTTCAACACATTGAAGTTGCTTTGAGCTGTCCTGTTATCCTTCCATAGATGCAAAGCTTCGGCAAAGCAGGTGAGCGCAGAATCAGGATCGCCCAAATGGCGATAAACCGTACCACGGTTGGTGAGGGAAACCGAAAGCCTGCGCGGGGTTTCGATCTGAGCTTCCCGGATATCCTTAATTCGTTTGTCGAGTATCCTGCCTGGATTCCTGCCGGCAAATGCAGGATCGTCCGCCTTGAAAAACGGAGCCACCTTAATCCGGATCTGATCAGGGGATAGGGAATCCCACTCCCTTATCCAGGCCCGGTAAACGAGCAAGCTGCTGTCGGCAAACATGGCCGCAGTTTTCAGCATTTTCTCCTTCTCCTCAATAGCCAGGGCGCTGTCATACAGTGCCGGGAGCAGCCAAACCGAGCATGAATTATTGAAAATCACCCCGATTTCATAAGAGTTTTCATAGCCGGCTACAGATCTTAAATTCTGTAGCGCTGAATCCAGTATCAGATACGCTTCAGGTGCCTTACGGTTGTTGCTGTATTCCTGGCTTCTCCCGATCATTTCCCTCACTGGAACCACCCGGGGATCTTCCGCCCGGTTCAAGCTGCGGTAATACAATGCTGCGACCAGTACAGCAGTGCCGCAAACGCCGAGGGTGATGCTGATCACCACCCTCGTGCCTTTAGTTATATGAAACAGGTCGGAGATTTTCATCATGAATGAACCTGTTCGGCCAGAAATTTCCGAATCTCAATCGGAGTCGGATTCTTTGAAAGTTTTGAAACAATAATGTTAACGATAATGGAAAGAGGTGCACCTATCCAGGCGAAGTACCATACGTTGAGCCAGTAAGACACAAATTCCTGACCGGGCAACGCTCCGCCGCTCAATCCGACAATGAAATAGGTAAGCGAAATGGCGGTAACCAGAATCCCTGCTGCAAGGCCGGCTTTTGCCCCTGCCCGGTTGGATCCGGTCCACCAGATCCCGAGCAGGAATAGCGGGAAGATGGTGCAGGCGGCCATGGAGAAAGCCACCGAAACCAATTGTGCGATCAGTCCCAGTTTCATCAGCGCTACAACCGTAACAGCCAAACCCATGATCACGGTACCGATCCTGGCTACCTGAAGCTGGCGGCGGGGGGTGGATGAGGGGTTGATAACCTTCACATACAAGTCATGCGAAAAAGCAGAGGCGCCGGCAACCAGCAACCCTGAAACAGTTGAAAAGGCAGCCGAGATGGCACCGGCTGCGAGCAACCCAACAATCAGCGGATGAACATTCCCCAGCTGTGCGGTATAGATCACAATGGCATCCTTGGCAAGGTTACCAACATCCGGATGCGATGAAAGGATCTTGCCGAAGGCTGAGTAAATCGGGGCTGTCCAGTATACAAGGCTGATAAAAAACAGTCCCCAGACGACCGACCAGCGGGCATCGCTGACTTTCGGAACCACATAAAACCGCTGGATCACATGTGGAAGGCCTGCAGTGCCTACCATCAGCGAAAAACAGATGGCCATCCACTGGAAAAAGGTTGTTCCGGAACCCGGATCCCAGGGCATCGCAAATTCAGGACTGGGTACAATAGCAAAGTCCTGACCATAAGCATTCAACAGGGCAGCTCCATCTGCCAGATTTGGCGCCGGAATGCCCTGTACGATATCGCTTACCGCTGAGCCATATCCGATCTGCGGCAACAACCAGAAATAATCAAATTTGAAAGTCAGGATGAATGTGGGGATCAGGAATGAAACGACAATGATCACATATTGTATCTGCATATTCTTGGTGGCACCAATCATCCCGGAGATCAGCGTATACACCAGCACTACCGATGAGCCGATGATCACTGCAAGAGTGTAATTCATTCCCAATATCCATTTGAACATGAGCCCGATACCGCCGAATTGCCCGACACAATAAGCAAAAGATATCAATATGGTAAAAATGGCTGTTATAATCCTCAGGTTTTGTGAGTAGTAGCGGTCACCAATAAAATCAGGTGCCGTATATTTTCCATATTTACGGATTTGCCCGGCCATCAGAATCAACAGGAGTACATACCCACCGGTCCATCCCACTACATAGGCCAGCCCGTTATAACCAAATCCGTACATCATGCCGGCCATCCCAAGTACCGAGGCAGCGCTCATCCAGTTGGAGGCAATGGCCATACCCGATCCGACGCGTGAAATTTTGCGGCCGGCAGCATAATAATCCGAGGGATCTTTTGCACGAAAGAAAATTCCTACCAATACAAAAGTCAGCAGAGTAGCAATTAAAATAATAGCCGGTCCAACTTTAAAACTTCCTTCAAGTTGGGTTAAGCTCCCGGCCAGAAATATAGCAGTTGTTGTCATTATTCAGTTTTTTAGGTTATTCTTCAATTTTCTCAATGTTCATCCGGCGGTCGATCCTGAGATTATAAAAAAGGCAGAGTCCGACGAACAGGATTAGAAGAAAAACCGCAGTGTAGAAATAATGGAAAGGAAATCCCATAAATTTGAAATCGGTTAAAAATGACTGGTTGTGAGTTAGATACAACTTCATAATACCTGGGAGGGATTCAAGTTCCGGCGAGGAGATTCCGGATGGAATACTACCATTCAAATTGGAAACAAGGATGACCGATTCAATAGAGCCTGGCGCAAATCCTGTAAGAGGAGATGTAACAACCATCAGCTCGGTTTGAATCCGGCTGATTCCTGTTTTCAGGTCAAGGTAATCCTGCCCCTGTGCAGTGATCAGCTTTTCCTTCATTTCCCCAAGTTCAGGAAGTTTGGCCATAATTGCTCCACTCATTGAATCGGGCAAAAGCATATGAAAGGCGAGATTAATACCTGCAGATAATACCACACGATCTGCCGGTTTAATAATGCTCTTTCCGGCCGTCAGTACCTGGCTGCCAAGAAATTCATGAACGATCGCCGGTTGTGTGCTGCCGCCCTTCAGCGAAGCATAGGCTGCTTCAAAGCGGTTCAGCGTGACTTCAGGTGTTGGTTTTTCGACTACTTTCAGAAGTATCTGGAAACCAAAAACACTTACCGCCCATATGGCCAGCATGGTGAGGATCAGATTGCGAATCTTCCGCCCATGTTCGGTAAACGGTTGGAATAAATTAAAATGGTAGTCAGATTTAGGTTCCATTTTTTTAATCTTAGGTTTTTTAGTTATCGCTAAAATTAGAAAAAACCTGATTGTTTGGATGATACAGGAAGTTGTAACCTGACATTGATATTAAATAACGAGAAAAGTCATGTTTTTTGTGAAAGTATTAACAAACAGCCGTTTCGAAACGATAATTACCTAACCAGGCAATTTAGTCAGTAAGAATAATTGCAGCCTGGATAACAGGCGATGATGAGAATAGGTTTAGGAAAGGCAGTTGACTATAGTTCTTTTTTCCTCGTCTGAGATTTCAGGTCCCGTATGGCATAACTCCCTGAAATCTGAACTTCATGAATATCCGGACCAGTTCCGGGCTTGAAGAATGGGGTTAAGGAATAGGACGCTGACAGGCCGAAATTTTTCTTTTTATGAAAGAAAGAAACATTGATTCCGACTTTTGAAGTGCTGGGATTGAATTTCCGGAATTCTGACGAGCGGATGATCTCGGTTACTTTATCTTCCCCCTCAAGATATTTCATCTTATACCTGGCGGTGAGGTTGAGATCCAGGTATCCCCCGGCGCTCACCATCACATTCTTGCCGACTGCCAGGTTGAGATCAACCGGAAAGTAAAAGGATGTGGTGATGATCTTGCTTTTCCCAAATCCAAAAAAAGTGTTCACATAATTGTGCGAGGTATCCTGATCAGGCGCCCAGGTAAGGGTGTTGTCGTTGGATTGACCTAAAATCAGATTTTTCGACAGCCGGTATTTGGTCACGGCAAAGCCAGCTCCGGCGCTCACAAAAAGTTTATCGGTTCCGATAGCCAGAATATCAAGTGACGAACGGGTCCCGAAAAAATCGAGGATTCCGGAGCCAAAGCCATTGATTGAAGTGGTGAAATCTGCAGCATCCTTGCCGGTAAAGAAGTTGTAGGAGAGCTGGCTCACCATCCGGAACTGTTCAAAATACCGAACGGAATTTTTATTTTGTGCGGCGGCATGAAAGCTGATTCCTGCAGCGGCAATGGTTAACAGAAGGGTAAGCGTAAATTTTTTCATGGGATGGATTCATTACTGTTTTACGGTTGAAAGATAGGAAAATCGGGGAAATCCGTATTTTCGGGGGAAATCCGCAACCGATATGAATTCAAAAGAACGCGTACTCACCACTTTCGCCCATCGTGCACCCGACCGGGTTCCGCGCTGGTGCGGGTCATCGCCTCAGTTCTGGGAAAAATCAAAAAAGACCCTGAATCTCGATGATGAAGGTTTGCGCTTGCGCTTTGGCGATGATTTCCGACGGATCACTGCCCCCTATCTGGATAAAAATGGTGCAGAAGTCGCCCCTTTCGGTATTGAACGCGGCGGCGTAGGATACGGAATGGCACTGAGCCACCCGCTGGCCGAAGCCTCCATAGAGGAAATGAAGGCCTTTCCGTGGCCCGACCCTAATAATGTTGATCTATCCTTCCTCCGCCCCCCGTCACCTGTCACTCGTCACCCGTCACTCGTCACTAAGTACCCACAGGCTGACTGGTTCTCCACCTACGCCATCCTCGGCGGCGACTGGTCGCCCTTCTGGCACGATGTGATTGATATGGTGGGAA
The DNA here is from genome assembly GCA_942493265.1 of uncultured Bacteroidota bacterium. Taxonomy (GTDB): domain Bacteria; phylum Bacteroidota; class Bacteroidia; order Bacteroidales; family UBA12481; genus UBA12481. The sequence continues at coordinate 940,872 of OW818688.1, read as the reverse complement.
TGGAAAATCTGTTTATCCGCATGTATACCGAGCCCGACTGGGCCCACACCATTTACGATCTGGTGTTTAATTACTATTATGCTGTAAATGAGCGGATCTTTGCAGAGGCCGGCGATCTGATCGATATATTTTTCATCGGCAACGATCTGGGCAGCAACAATGGCTCCCTCATCGGAACCGATCTGTTTGGCGAATATCTCCAGCCCAAATTCAAGAAGATGGCCGATCTTGGCCATGCCTATGGCAGTAAGGTTTTACTGCATTGCTGCGGGGGATTCCGCGAGCTGATGCCGCAGATGATTGAGGCCGGAATCGACGGGGTACATGCCATCCAGCCATCCTGTTATGGAATGGAACTGAATGGGCTGAAAAAGGATTTTGGGGAAAAGCTGCTTTTCAACGGGTGCATCGACTCCCAGTTCGTGGTGATCGAGGGAACGCCTGATTATGTAAAACAGGAAACCCGTAAAACGTTGGATATCATGATGCCGGGCGGCGGATTCGTTGCCGGGGCCAGTCATGATTTCCTGCTGGAGGAGACGCCTCTGGAGAATGTTCTGGCAATGTTTGATACCGTGGAGGAGTTTGGAGGGTATTGAGGGCTGGCTTACATCACCCTCGGAGAAGTGTCATCCGGCGAAAGCCGGGACCGCGTTCCTTACCCAGCATTCTATTGAAAGCTGTCTCTGATGAAGGGTCATGCGGTTCCCCATTAACACTTAAACCCTATCTTTGCCAATCAAAAAGTAAAAAGTATGGAAATCAGGAAAATTAAGCCGGTTGAAGCCGTTTCGATGCGGCTGGTGAAGGGCGAGGACCTCAATCATCACGGCACTTTGTTTGCCGGACGAACAGCCGAATGGTTTGTGGAATCAGGATTTGTTGCAGCGGCAAACCTGATTAATCCCAAGCATGTAGTGTGTCTGCAGGTTCACGGAATGTATTTTGCCGCTCCTGTAAAACCCGGTGAGGTGGTGAAATTCGTTTCCAAAATCATCTGCACGGGCCGGAGCAGCCTGATGGCCTATATCACCGTAACCAAAATGAACGATAACAAGAATCTGGTCAGCGGTTTCGTTACCTATATACATGTTGATGATAATACCCGTCCGGCTCCTCACGGAATCGAGATTGTTCCTGAAACGGAGGAGGATATCCAGCTGAATGAACTGGCGATCAATGTGCGGAATCAGAGAAGTGATATCGAAAGCTGGAATTATAAGTAGTGTCATCCACGACTGATCTCCCTCGGAGAAGTGTCATCACGCAGTGAATTACCCTCGGAGAAGTGTCATCCCGGCGAAAGCCGGGACCGTGTCACGCTACTCCGAGGCTTTTGGGAAATGGCGCGTTAAGGAACGCGGTCCCGACTTGCGTCGGGATGACACATCTCCGAGGGTGAGTAATTGCTTGATAACGCCTTCCCTTTTTGGGTATATTTGCCCCTTCGAAAATCAAACACAATGAAAAAGTTAACTCTGTTGATGGCCGGACTGGCCCTGTTTATAGCTGCCTGGGCACAGAAGCCGGTGGAAAAAACCTTCTGGAAAGAGGATTTTGCAGGCGGAAAATTGCCGGCCGGATGGCAGGTGATTAATCTGAACGACAGCGCCTCCAAATGGTTTGTTACCGATCAGCCTTTTCCGGGTTCGCCCGGACGAACCTATCAGGCCCCGCCGATCGCTTCAAAGAGCCGAGGATACCATCTGCAGGTGGCTCCCGGAGTAAAAGTGGACAAGAATGCCCGCGCCTGGAAGAAAATCAATATTTGGCCCGATGCCTATGTGCAAACCGGTTCAGTCGACTGCTCAAGCCACCGTTCCGTTGTGCTGAAATTCCAGCAGAATTTCTTCTGGAACCGCAGGGATGCCAGTCCGGGTGCCGGTCTTTTCGTTGGCGTCAGCACCAATGCAAAGGAGTGGACCTACTTCAGTGTTAAAAATGAAATCGGCTCGGGCGAGGATTGTCCGAACCCAATGGATGTTGAACTGAATATCACCCGCCTGGCTGCCGGTCAGAAAACCGTTTGGCTCAAGTTTTTCTGGAAAGGTTATTATCAGTGGTACTGGATGATCGACGATATCAGCCTGTCGGAAGCATTCGATGCCGACGTGCTGGCCTACCGCCTGATCAGCCATCCTGAAACCGGAAATCAGTTTAAAACATCTGAAGATATTAAATTTCAGATCATTAATCTGGGGTCAAACGATATCGTAAAGGATTTCGACTGCTTTCTGAAAATCGATAACCGGCCAATTCTGAAGACCACCATCAAAGCCGATCTGAAAAAGCCTTTTAAAATTATTGATACGTTGGCAGTTTCTTTCCCGGGTAATAATCTCACCGATTTCGGGATCCATAAAATCAATTTTTACAGTGCCCTTCCGGGCGATCAGCGCCTTACCAATGATACCATCTCAACTGTTTTGTATTCAGGTGCTTACTCGCTTGGCGAGGTTACGGCTTATGCTCCCGTACCCGGAGGCTATGAATTTGAGTGCGGCAATGCCCGCCTGAAACTGCAGTTCGTGAGGAATGATATTTTCCGCCTCTGGATGGCGTATGACGGAGAGTATACCGATCCGGCCGGTAACGATATCGTGATAAATAAACCCGTAAAACCGGTGGAGGTGAAAACTGCCGATAAGGGTGCCTATTACCTGTTCACCACCGGTGAGGTTGCGTTAAGGGCCTATAAAAAGCCGTTGAGGTTTGCCTTGTATAAGGCAGATAATGCCTCGCTGATCTGGGAAGAGCTGCAGGGCATGACCTATGGAAAGCAAACCATTCAATACCTTAAGCGCCAGTCCAATGAATATTTTTATGGCGGAGGCATGCAGAACGGTCGGTTTTCGCATCGCGATAAAACCATCAAACTGACGATCGATTATAACTGGGAAGATGGCGGCGGTCCCAACCCGGCCCCGTTCTTTATGAGTACAGCCGGATATGGTGCACTCAGAAATACCTATGCATCAGGGGCTTATTCATTCGGCGATACGGTTAAACTGATCCATAACGAAGCCCGTTTCGACAGCTATTTCTTTGCCGGCAACGGATTGAAAGATATTTTGGGCGATTACACGGATATCACCGGCAAACCTTTCCTGATGCCGCGTTGGGCGCTCAGCATGGGCGATGCCAACTGCTATAACCGTGGTGCCAAGGCCGATATAAAAACCGTGGGAAGCACCGGAACCGGATTTGGCGGGACCACCCCCGATGTGATCAAGATCATTGCGGATGAATATATCAGTCATGATATGCCGCGCGGCTGGATTCTCCCGAACGACGGGTACGGCTGCGGCTATACCAAACTGGATTCGGTTGTGAAAGAACTCTATAAGCGTGGATTCTATACCGGTTTGTGGACCGAAAACGGCGTTGAAAAGATAGCCAGGGAAGTTGGCGAGCTGGGTTCGCGTTTATGTAAGCTGGATGTGGCCTGGGTGGGTGACGGATATAAATTTGCCATCGACGGGGTGAAGGCAGCTTATGAAGGCATCGAAAATGCCAGTGATGCCCGCGGATTTGTATGGTCAGTATGCGGCTGGGCCGGAACGCACCGGCATTCAGTGGTTTGGACCGGCGACCAGAGCGGCAGCTGGAATTATATCCGGTGGCATATTCCAACCCTCATCGGGAGCGGCTTATCGGCGCAGAACAGTGCAACAGGTGATGTTGACGGGATTTTCGGCGGCAGCGATTCCACCTACACCCGCGATCTGCAGTGGAAATGCTTCACCCCGGTGCTCATGGGCATGTCGGGCTGGGCTTCCAACAACAAAAATGGCATTAAGGACAAGCAGCCCTGGCTGTTTGGCGAGCCATTCACCAGCATCAACAGAAAATACCTGCAGCTCAAGCAGCGGATGACCCCATACATGTATACGCATTGTGCAGAGTCTTACCATACAGGCGTACCGGCTGTTCGCGGACTCGTGCTGGAATATCCCGCCGACCCGGTTGCCCTGGGATCATTAACACAGTACGAATATCTGCTGGGCCGCGACCTCCTGGTTGCCCCGGTCTATAAATCAGAGGCCAAACGCGACAGTATCTATTTCCCTGCCGGCAACTGGATCGATTATTGGGATGGAACTGTTTTTCACGGCAATCAGTGGATAAGCAATTATTCAGCACCATTGGAAAAACTTCCGCTTTTCGTGCGTGCCGGAGCCATTATCCCGATGTACCAGCAAATGGACTACGATTGGGAAAGGCCCACCGATACCCTTACCCTGGATATCTATCCGAACGGGAAATCTGAATATGAAATGTATGAAGATGACGGCCTGACCCGTGAACACCGGACGGGTGTTTTTGCCACAACGAAATTCGAAGTCAGCGACAGCCGCTCAGCCGGCAAGCCGATGGAAATCACGATCAATTCAGCCAAAGGTGATTTCAAAGGCAGACTGACGGAGCGGGTTTATGTTCTGGAGATTCACATTCAAAACACACCCAAGCAAGTTAAGGTACAGGATACTAAACTGAAGGAGAAAGGTGCCAGAAAGTCGAAAGGTGCCAGCGGTCAGTGGAGTTTTGATGCAAACGACCGTGGTGGAGTGCTGAAGATTTGGACCGGGGTGGTTGGGACTGATGCTACAACAACGATTACTGTTTTGTAAGGATTTGGGGATTAGGATTCTGATAAGATCCTGTGCGAAATTAGGCGAAAGTGCGGGTCACCCGGTTCGGGGGAGCCGCACTTTCTGTTATTTTTCTTTGGAAACGGAATTTAAATCAGTGATTAGAATTCGGAAAAAATCACCTTTATCGGTAGATGTCATTTCTTCAGACAGGAACAGCTTTTTATTGTAGAGGAATGGATTCGCGTTTTCGTTGATAACACATTCCGACGTGAGGTGCCAGCTTGGGTAATCATAGCAGCTAACGATTGTCTGTGAATGCCTGCGCGAAAGGTTTTTATCTTCCTCAAAGACTGTTTTATGTAGAGTACGAATAATACAAGAACTTTTTAAATCCTTTTGAATAGTACCGAAATGGAAAGTATCATAATGCTTGATATATTCATGCATATTTCTATAGCTAACCTCACTGATAGGCTTTGCTTTTACCTCTTTATTTTGATTGTCATTTGCAAACCCACTTAGGATCTTTCCGCTTTTTTCAAACAGATTCGATGAATATCCATATACGACAACCAGGTTATTGTTTAATCTTACAATTGAGGAATGTATAAGATCACCATAGTTATTTTTATTTTGCAAGTCTGAAGGAAACCGAATATCAGAAATTCGCGAAACACCGGTATGAAGATCCACCTCCAGGTAATTTGGAAATTTAAAGTAACCTTCAGTGAAAATGTCTATTATCGGATAAATAGGTATGTATGCAATATTGTTGTCAATATTCATAATTGGATGGTAATCATCCCTGCTAATCACTGTTTTTTTTATTGCTGCAAAGGTGAGTTGGCTCTTCCAGTTGTCAGGAATTTTAGGTTTATATCGTCGTATCACCGTCCCATTCATGTCAATACAACATATTTCCGGTTCCAGAAATGAATATAGATAAATGAGATTGTTACGTGCAGCAAAATCAACGAAAAACGGAACTTTGTTTGGACCATTAGTGTTGAATACAACCGGAGGAAGTTGGACTCTCTTTTTTATGTCAATTCTGTCCAACTGGTTTTTCTTCGGATTATGGGCTAACAGAATTAGCGTATCCTCTGTTGCATAATAGAATACTGATTTTGATGGATAGGAACCAAGGAAAGATTCGTCAACCTTAATGAGTACGGTGTCAAATTTTGGGATAAATCTGATTTTCTCGGCGGGCTGGCTTTTGACAGGAGAAAATGCTGGAATGCAAAAAAAGACAAAGCTGATAAATCTAAATATTGAATATTTGAAATTTAATCTCATTATTTGATGTTTATATTGGAAGACTGGGAAGATTGTTAGTGGTTACCATATCAAAAATACTAAAAAAATCAGCTATAAGCGTGAATTGTGGGTGGGGGCAGAAGAACAGCATGAATTTCTATTTGATAAGAATGGAATAAAAGATCAAAACCAGATTGTCGCTTTTGGTTTGTGTAAATCAAATCATATCCATTTGCATTGGTTTCCATACTGGGGAAGCCAGAACAAAACCCAAATGAATTATTTGAAAATAGAATTAGGTCATAACTGGTTAATTTGAGTGAAATTGCATCTGGCATCCAGCTCATCAAACTCCAAACCACTCCGGAATGTTTTAATTGGGTATGATTGTCCGGGTTTATAAACCTGAACACCCCTTTTTTGCTTGCCAAAATGGTAAAGCCGATGTTTGTTTTTGTATTTTTAAAGAATGATAGGGCTGCTTATCTCAATTTTTTGTTTGCTTATTCCCTTTCCCCGGGAGCATACCCCTGCGGACGCCAGCTTTCAGCAGCCGGTGGAATTAACGGATAGCCTGTCACGGCAAACTCTGATTGACCAGGCCTCCTATTACCTTGATCTTCATGAATACACCAAATCTATGGAGATCTGCAACCAGCTGATTTCGGATCCAGGTATTCAGCAAGATCACAAGAGTATGACGCGCCTTCTCCTGATGATGTATAATAATTCCTATTTCACCCAAAGCGATTCGTCTCATACCCAATATCTTGATCAAGCCTATGCTTTGGCCCGAGGATCTAACGATTCAGTCCTGATAAGCGAAACCTGTATCGATATGGGTAAGGCCTATTACCGGAACGGAGAATTGCCTAAGGCAATTGCCAGCTATCAGGAGGGCCGGGATTATATTAGCGAAAAGGGAGGTTACCAGGAATTATATGCAGCCATATACCAGCACCTCTGCTTTACCCTCCTGGAGGATAGTGCTGCGGCGGCCTGCCGGCTTTCTGCCTATATTTATGAGAATGTCACCAAAAACGATATCCCCGATCTCCTGAGCAATGCCCTCCTGGGAAGGGCTTACTGTTTTGCCCGGCTCGGACAAGTTGATTCCACTCTGGCTTATCTGGAAAGATCAGAAATGAACCGATTAAAAACTTCCAAAGCTGAGGCTTCACCAGGATATTATAGCCAGATGTACCGGGTAAGTCTGATTATCAAGGATTATGATCATGCTTTGGAGTATCTGGAAAAGTCAGTTAAACAGACGGTTAATATTAACAGGGCCAATAGTACAATTGCTCTGGCAAACTCCCGGGCAGAATTCGATTATGAGCTTCAGAAAGCAAAAATCAAGGAACTTAAATATCAGAATGAAATTGAAAAGGAGCGAACAACCCGCCGTAACATCGTTATTGCTACCATCAGCTTCATTCTCCTCCTGATTATCCTTCTGGCCATTTATACCGCACGACAGAACAAAAAACTTCGGCTTTCCTATGACAGTCTGGTTAAAAGGTACGTGGAGATCGATCATCTGAATGATAAGATCAAAGATTGTCCGAATCACACGGAGCCCAAGCGCAGTGGGTCATTTATCAAGGATGAGGAGGAGATATTCTCGCAGCTGAAGATCCTGTTTGATCAGGGAAAAATTTACAAAGACAAGGACCTCAACCTGATTTCCCTGGCAGATCAATTGCATACCAATACCACTTACCTTTCGAATATCATCAATAACCGGTTTGGAATGAATTTTAAATCACTGATCAATACCCGGAGAATTAATGAGGCCAGGAAATTGCTCGTGACGGACGAATATTCAAATTTTAGTATTGAAGGAATAGCAAACGAGGTTGGATTCCAATCCCGCTCTTCCTTCTACCAGACGTTTAAGCAAACAACCGGTTTGACACCAACTGATTACATCGACAGCTTCCGAAATATTCAGCTGGAAGAGCAAGTTCCGGAGTTTGAAACCGTGGAATAAGCCCTATTCCCCAGGATCATGGGTCCGGTGCCACTTAAGCTGTCCGGATATTTAAATCCAAACACCCTTTTATTGTTCGTAACGGCGTTAACCGATAGCTTCACCGGCAGATTTTCTTTCTTGAATAAATCAATCACGAGCGAATGCCAGCAAAGCAGTAACGACTGAACCTAATTTTAAATTTATACCGATGAACCCAGTTACCATTAAACAAATGATGCTGCCTGCTATCAGCAACATCGCAACTACCTTTCAGTTAGATCCTTTTTTGAGTACCAACCAGGGCGACCTGTTGAAGAGAAACTGGGACACCAGTACCCGGATAGCAAAATTAATCAAAATCGCTTTCACGGTCCTGACTGTCATTCTGGGTGTTGGGGTTTTTCTCGATGAATCGAAAAACCGGATTTTTAACGCCTTGGTTGTCATGGCATTATTCTATGCTATCGGTTACGTTATCAGAAAAATATACGAGTTTCTTCAGATGAATCCAATCAGGAAGAAATATGTTAAAAAGAGACATGAATACTCCCTGGTGGTGGCCAAGAAGATGGTTGAGCATTTCGGGGGATATTTTTATGCTTTCGGAGATGGAAATTTCATCCTTTATAATCAGGATTTGTGCCTTTATGTGAATGCGGAAGGCGGCGAATGGGTTGGTTTTAGTGCAGCCAGTATTAAAAAGGTAGAACTCGAACATGTTCACCTGGGCACAACCACTACTTCCAATACGAGATCCGGTGGCGTTGCGGTTGCCTGGAGCAGTAGTTTTGGAACCTATACCGGAAGTTCCACCACTGTATCAGAAACAACCTCACATTATGAATGGCGCTTCGATATTTTCAGCAGTTTTATTGATTATCCCAACCTGACCGTTGTTTTCCCTGATAACAAGGAAGGAGAGGACTTTGCTAAAAAGGCAACGGCGATTTTAACCCGCTGATCGCAATTCAAATACGAATTCATACCTTTGGTTGCCAAATTGCCTGAACTTAAAACTTGGAGCCAGAGCCGAATATAGCGACCATCCCTTTTGCAATAAAGGATATTGCTGAATTTGAAAAACTGTTCAAAGCACAGTACAGCAAGCTCTGCTCTTATGCCAACCTTTTCCTGAACGACCCGGATGCCGCTGAGGATGTGGTGCAGGAGGTGTTTTTCAAACTCTGGAAAAGCCGCGATGAGATCAGCATCAATACCACCATCAAATCTTATCTTTTCCGCGCCGTGCGAAACGGCTGCATGAACGTGATCGATCATATATCCGTTCGGGAAGCCTATAAGGTTGTTAACGTGGAAGATATAAAATACAGCGAGGAGAATCCGATCGATGAAACCATCGTTTCGGAGCTGGAACAAAAAATCAGGGAAACAATCGACCTGCTGCCTTCTGAACGTCGTAAGATATTTATCATGAGCCGGTTCGATGGATTGAAATACCGCGAAATCGCCGACCGCCTGAATATTTCCGTCAAAACGGTGGAAAATCAGATGTACCAGGCACTGAAATTTTTGCGCGAAAGGCTCGTGGATTACCTTCCGCTGCTACTGCTCATTTTTAAAGGTCTGTTCCGAGATGAATGAAATATTATTTGCATATGATTTAGTGATTGACGGTTCTGGACTGTCATACCGATGGACGTGAAATGAAAAATGATCATTTAAATATCGATCAGAAACTGCTGGTGCTGTATCTTCTCAACGAGATATCCAGCGAGGGCCGCCGTAAAGTGGAGGCCTGGCTCGATGCGTCGGAGGAGAACCGGAACGATTTCAATCGTCTACGGAAGACGTGGGAATTAACCGGAAATATTGATCCCAATACCGTCGCATTTGATACGAACCATGCATGGGAAAAATTAAACAACAGGATCATAACGGACGAATCACAAATACCACTAACCCATCCAATTCGTACGGTAGGGGCGACCCGCGGTCGCCCATCCTACCCCCGCGGTCGCCCATCCCTCCCCCCCATCCACCGATTCATCCTGTCCACCGCCGCCATTTTGGTTTTATTATTAGCATCCGTATTAATCGTGAAATTTATCCGCAACAGCCCGGTTTCCGGTACAATGATCCTCGCGAGTTATGCCATACCGGTGCAGGATACCCTGACTGACGGATCCACGGTGGTGCTGAATGCCAATACCGAACTGTCGGTTCCCAAAAAATTCGCAGAAAAATCACGTACGGTGAAGCTCAGGGGCGAGGCATTTTTTGAGGTTCAGCCGGATCGTGAGAAACCTTTTGTTATTGATGCCGGGCTCGGACAGGTGACGGTGCTGGGAACCTCCTTCCATGTAAGGGCCTACGCGGGAACGGATCTTGAAGTTTATGTGGAAAGCGGCAGGGTAGAGCTGTCGGCGGTTGATCCGGTAACGGGTGATACGGCAAAAATGGTGCTGAAGGCCGGTGAACGGGGCAGAATCAAGCCGGGCACCAATGCCATCAGCAAACCGGCTGAAATCGGACCGGATGAGCTTTTCTGGGCCAATAAAAAGCTGATCTTCCAGGAAACAAAGCTGTCGCTGGTGTTCGATCTGCTTAAGAAACACTACGATGCCAGTATTGAAGTGCAGGATACCACCATCCGGAATTGTTTGCTGTCCGCCACATTTACCGATGAACCCATCGATCAGATACTGGAAGTGATTGCAGCCTCTTTCAATCTCACGCTCAGTGTGGAAAATGAAAAATATTTTATCAAAGGAAAGGGATGCGGCAATGAAGAGTAATATCCTGCGGTTATCCCTGCTGATCGCGTTGCTGGCTTTGGTTGCCACCGTTGCGCGCGCCCAGACCAACCATCTGGAGAAAAAGATCAGCATAGATTTTAATCGGATTATGCTGAAGGATGCTCTGCCGAAAATCGGTGAAACCGGCGGATTCCAGTTTTCCTATAATTCTGAATTGATTCCGGGCGACAGCTTGGTTTCTTTAAACGCAACAGATCAGCCGGTTAAAGAGGTTCTGAAAGAGGTAGCCGGTCCGGGCCTGCGGTATAAAGTACTGGGAAACCACATTATCCTCCTGGCTGATTCTCCGGCTAAAAAGATCCCGAAAAGTGAACGCAACCCGGAGTATACCATCACCGGATATATTTATGATGCCCAAACCGGTGAAATCCTCTCATCGGCAAGTATTTATGAGGTGGAGGGAATGTTTGTTTCGGCTACGGATTCCAAAGGGTATTATTCTCTCACGGTTCCCGGCGACCGCGACCGACAGGTTTTAAGCTACAGTAAGGCCGGATATGCTGATACCCTGATCGTTGTTAAACCGAAGGAACAGCCGTCGCTGAATATTTCCCTCACCCCGAAACCCAATCAGGTGAACGGCAGCCAGCTGGCGGATTTGCCGGTGGAGGGGTTGAATGAACGTACCCTGGTGAGGGCGCTGGTACCGTCGAAAACCCGGATTGCCGCGGAGAACATCCCGGTAATCGAACAACGATGGGCGCAATTGTCGCTGTTCCCCTTTGTGGGCAGTAACCGCTTTGTATCAGGATTGGTAACCAATCGTTTATCGCTCAATATTTTTGCCGGATATGCCGGAGGGGTGCGGGGATTGGAGCTGGGTAGTTTTTTGAATGTAGTCCGGAATGAAATGTACGGAGCCCAGATTTCAGGCTTCGGCAATATCGTCGGAAAGAAGAGCAAGGGGATTCAGATGTCCGGATTTTTCAATGTGGACGCCGGATCCTTCAGTGGATTGCAGGCAACCGGATTCAGCAACGTGGTAACCGATACCATCCGCGGCGTTCAGCTGGCTGGGTTCAGCAATGTGCTCCGCGGACCGATGTACGGAACACAGGTGTCGGGGTTCAGTAATTTTACCAGTCAGAATGTGGATGGAATCCAGGCATCCGGATTCCTGAATATCGCCGGTAAAGATGTGAAAGTGGCCCAGCTCAGCGGATTCGGCAATTACAGCCGGAGTGTCGGGGGCCTGCAGGCAGCAGGATTCATGAATATCGCATCCGGAACCAGCACGGGAATTCAGGCAGCCGGATTTCTTAATTATGCTAGTGAATTAAAAGGGTTCCAGATAGCCTTTATCAACATCGCCGATACCGTTTCGGCCGGTGTTCCTATCGGTTTTTTCAGTTTTGTTGCTAAGGGATATCATAAACTTGAAATCACCGGTAATGAGCTGTTTCCATTAAATATGAGCTTCAAAACGGGTGTGCGGCACTTTTACAATATTCTCACAGCCGGGATCCAGAAAGATTTCATTTCGGTAGGATATGGTTTGGGAACTCAGCTCCGACTGGCAAAAAGGGTATCGGTGAGCATGGATCTTACCGGAAACTACCTGGCAAGCAATCAGGATTTTCTACGGTCGAACGGTGCCCAGGTACGCTTTTCTCCAACCCTCGATATCCATCTCGCCAAACATTTTACCCTGATATTCGGACCTTCGCTGAGCGGATTTGCCGGATTGGACCATGCCGATGCGGGTACGGCGGATTTCCCTTTCCTGTTCTCGTTACCGGTTAAAAATCTGATCGTTGTAAGCACTCCGGTCAGCATCAGGATCGGTGCAACAGTTGGTTTCCGGTTTTAATTTTCATTTTTTTTTACAAGCGGATAGGGGTATTTATCAGGATGCCTGTCATCCTTGTGAATTAACACTTGTAAAAACAACAAAACCAAATGAAGAGTATGAAAACCGAATTGCGGAAAGTGATTATCGCAGTGATTGCGATCCTTCCATTAACCCTTTCTTCCTGTCATGATGAGTGGATACCCGGAATCAGCGGACAGGGAGATATTGTTCAGGAAACGATCAGTTTAGATGATTTAACAGGATTTGTATCTGCCATTGCAGCTGATGTATATATTACTCAGGGCGATGAGCAGGAGATTGTAATCAAGGCTCAGCAAAACATCATCGATAACATTGATCTGGATGAAATTGAGAATGGCGTGTGGACCATCCACTACCGTCATCTGGTACATTATGCCAAGCCGGTAAAAATTTACATTACCATGCCAACGCTCACCAAGGCGGGAATCACCGGGTCGGGTGAGGTAATCGGACTGACCGCTTTCACCGGACTCGACCGGCTCAAACTGTTTATCTCCGGATCGGGCAGCATGGATCTGGAAACCGAATCTGCGGAGATGGATGCCACCATTACCGGATCGGGAAATCTTAATTTATCGGGCACCACCGGAAAGATGGATCTTATGGTAACTGGCTCAGGAAGCTTACATGGAAGGGATCTGACCACCGAAGAGGCCGAAATGACCATAACCGGATCGGGCAGTGCACGTTTGAGGGTGGAGGATTACCTGAAAGTAATTGTCACCGGCAGCGGAAATGTCTATTATATAGGCAGTCCCGCAGTTGATGTCCATGTTTCCGGCAGCGGAAATGTTATCCACCAGTAATCATCGCAAAGGCTTAAACAACCATGAAAGTAATTAAAGGATTTCTCATGATACTGGCGGTTCTGGTTACCGGAACCGCCGGTATGGCACAAACCGGAGATTCAACAAGGATCGTCCCGTTTCATATCAGTTTTATTACTCCACTGGGTACCAACGGACTGCAATCGTGGAATACCACCAACCGGATATCTTTAAACCTGTTTGCCGGATATTCGGGCGGGTTGAAGGGCATTGAATTCGCCGGTTTTGGCAATGTGCTGAAGGGCGATATGGATGGCATCCAGCTGGCCGGGTTCTGCAACAATACCTTTGGCAGAGCCAATGGAATTGAGTTGGCCGGTTTCTGGAATTATAACCAGATGAAGCTTAAGGGCTTGCAACTATCAGGATTCGCAAATGCTGCCATGGATACCGTGGAAGGCATTCAAGCCAGCGGATTTGCCAATATCACTGTTGGAGATATGTCCGGGATTCAGTCGGCAGGCTTTGCCAATATAACCACCGGTACGCAAATGGGCTTGCAGTCGGCAGGTTTCTTTAATTATGCGCAAAAACTCCACGGTGTTCAGATAGGCTTTGTAAACGTGGCGGATACCGTTGAAAAGGGTATCCCGATCGGCTTTCTGAGTCTCGTTAAGCATGGCTATAAAGTGATCCAGATCGGCGGCAACGAAACCCTTTACGGGGAGATCAGCTTCAAGACTGGCGTCCGGCAGTTCTACAATATCTTTTCCCTCGGTGCTTCGGTGAAAAACGAAAGCGTGAAATGGGGATTCGGCTATGGTATCGGTACGCTGATTCCGCTGGGCAGGCGACTGGATATGAGCATTGAAGGAATATCTTATCAGTTGAATGAGGATGCCTGGTACAGCTACCGCATGAATATGCTCAACCGCCTGAATCTTTCGCTCACCTGCAACATTACCCGATCGATCGGCATCTATGCCGGCGGCAGCTGGAATGTGCTGGTCACCGGCAATGAAATCGAAGGAGATCTTTATCACCACTGGCGGAGCGATGTATCGATGTATCCCGGGTTTTGTGCGGGGGTGAAGGTTGGGCTATAGGACTTTTTAGTGTCATCTACCACTGATCTCCCCTCGGAGCGTTGTCATCCCCGCGAAGGCGGGGACCTCGGAGAAGTGTCATCCCGGCGAAAGCCGGGACCGTGTCACGCTACTCCGAGGCTTTTGATAGAAATTGCCAATTAAACTCACTGCAGCGTGGAGCGAGCTCCCAAGGGCCCCACGGTAGAGCGAGGCGGTCCCCGACTTGCGTCGGGATGACACTTCTCCGAGGGGTATTCAGTGCTGGATGACACTTCTCCGACGGAAGGGCGGTGATCAGCAGGTTGCGGTTATTGATATTTTATTACTTTAGTCTCCGCATCGAATGATTACTTATCTGAACTGGCCATATGGACGGCGATACCGGGAAAACATTTAAACGCAGCCTGAATCTGATCGATTCGTCAGCTATTGTTGTCGGATCCATGATCGGATCCGGGATTTTTATTGTTACGGCAGATATGGCCCGTACCCTCGGATCCCCCGGCTGGATGCTGCTGGCCTGGCTCATTACCGGCCTCATGACGGTGTTTGCCGCCATGGCATACGGCGAACTTGCTTCCATGATGCCCAAGGCGGGCGGACAATACATCTACCTCCGCGAAGCGTATAACCCGCTCACCGGGTTCTTGTACGGATGGACCCTTTTCACCGTGATCCAAACCGGCAGCGTTGCAGCTATCGCAATGGCTTTCAGTAAATTTTCAGGGGTACTTATTCCCTGGATCGGCGAGGATAATATTCTGATTCATATCGGCTCCTTTAAAATAACCACGGTTCACCTGGTGGCGGTCCTCTCCATCATCTTCCTCACCTGGATCAACACCCGCGGAATCAAGGCCGGTAAAATCGTGCAGAACACCTTCACCCTCACTAAATTACTGGTACTCATCCTCTTTCTGATTGTAGGTGTTTTTATTGCCAAATCAACCGGATGGGCCGCCAATCTGCAATATTTCTGGCAGGCCGCCCGGCTCGATCCGGAAACCGGCGCCGCAACACCCCTCATGGGAATGGCATTTATCGCCGCCTTGGGTTCTGCCATGGTGGGCTCGCTGTTTACTTACGATGCCTGGTATAATATCACCTACAACTCAGCTGAGGTGATCAACCCCAGAAGGACGATCCCGATGAGCCTCATTTACGGGACATTGGTCGCGGCCGTGATTTTTTTCCTGTGCAACCTGGTGTATGTTAAGGTTTTACCCCTGCGAGGCATTCCGGGTACCGGTGATGTGATCAGTCAGGGAATGGCTTTCGCTACAGACGACCGGCTGGGTACCGCGGCGATTTTTGGGATTTTCGGGGAATATGCGGCAATCATTATGGCCATTCTGATAATGATCTCCACTTTTGGCTGTAATAACGGACTGATACTTTCCGGCGCCCGTGTATATTATGCAATGGCTGAGAACAAGCTGTTCTTCAAGAAGATAGGCAATCTGAACAGCAATGGTGTTCCCGCAAACGGTCTGATTATACAATGCATCTGGGCCTGTTTGCTGTGTTTGTCGGGTTCCTACTCGCAGCTGCTTGATTACGTGGTATTTGCAATGCTGATTTTTTATGCACTCACTACCGCCGCCGTATTTGTTTTACGGCGGAAATGGCCCAATGAGGAGCGTACCTACAAAGCATTCGGATATCCGGTTATCCCCGCAATATGCGTGATCCTCTCGGTTGCCATCATGATAATCCTCCTGATTTATAAGCCGGCCTTTACCTGGCCGGGCCTGATAATCGTGGCGCTCGGCATACCGGTGTATTATATCTGGAAAGCGAGATCGCCAAAAACTTCCGATCAATGAATGCAGTACCCTTTGTAGTTGGAGCAATCGCTTTTTTTGTAATTGCTTATCGGCTCTATTTCAGTTTTGTAGTGGCAAAAGTTGCCGTGGCAAATGATCTTCGGATTACCCCTGCCAATCGTTTGTACGACGGCCAGAATTATATCCCGACCAGCAAATGGGTGTTGTTCGGGCACCATTTTGCAGCTATTGCCGGGGCCGGACCGCTGGTCGGACCGGTTTTGGCAGCCCAATTTGGTTTTTATCCGGGATTTATCTGGATGCTGATCGGTGCCGTAATGGCCGGCGCGGTTCATGATCTCGTGATATTGACCGCCTCCATCGAGCACGATGGAAAATCACTGGCCGAAATCGCCCGTGCGGAAATCAATAAAGTCAGCGGCACAACCGCATCGATAGCCATTCTGCTGGTTCTGGTGGTTGCATTGGCCGGTTTGGGAATGGTGGTTGTGAACGCACTGGCTGAGAGTTCATGGGGCACTTTTACCATTGCCATGACCATCCCGATCGCCCTGTTCATGGGGATCTGGATGTATAAACTTCGTCCGGGGAAAACCGCCGAAGCAACGATCATGGGCGTGATCATGCTGACCGCAGCGGTTGTTTTAGGGAAATATATACCCGATTCCGTTTTTGCACCCTATTTCACTTTTGATAAAAAAACCCTGACCCTGCTTTTATGCGGATACGGGTTCCTGGCATCGGTTCTGCCGGTATGGCTGCTGCTTACCCCGCGCGATTACCTGAGCTCGATCATGAAGATCACCGTGATTTTTCTGCTGGCCATTGGTGTGGTGATAGTAGCGCCGGAAATAAAAATGCCGGGATTTACAGAGTTCATCAGCGGAGGCGGACCGATCATTCCCGGAAAGCTCTACCCATATCTGTTTATCACGATTGCCTGCGGGGCCATATCGGGTTTTCATGCCCTCGTGAGCTCCGGCACCACTCCCAAAATGATCATGAAGGAGTCGCATATCAAGTCGATTGCGGTGGGTTCCATGCTTACCGAAGGGATTGTGAGCATCCTGGCCCTGATTGCAGCCACGAGCCTTTTCCCGCTCGATTATTTTCAGATCAACCTGACCCCCGAAAAATTTCAGGCCATTTTGCCAAAGCTGCATGAGATGGGTTTCACCGAGAGCAATATTCAGGAACTTTCACGTGAAGTGGGTGAAACAGTCGCCGGCCGTCCGGGTGGCGCTGTATCACTGGGCGTAGGGATGGCCCAGATCTTCTCAGCGATCCCCGGAATGAAGCACCTGATGAGCTACTGGTACCATTTTGCCATCATGTTCGAAGCCCTGTTTATCCTCACCACCGTTGATGCCGGAACGCGTATCGCCCGGTTTGTGATGCAGGAAGCCCTGGGGAAAATCTATAAGCCTTTCGCACGGACCACCTGGCTGCCCGGAAACCTGATCACCAGCGCAATAATCGTTTTCTGCTGGGGCTATTTTATCTATACCGGATCGATCAGCACCGTTTGGCCCATGTTCGGAACCGCCAACCAGTTAATGGCCACCATTGCTCTGGTGATCGGAACTACCTACATCATTAACCGCGGGCGCCGGAAATATGCATGGGTGACCATTGTGCCGATGGCTTTCGTGGGGATCACAACACTCTATGCCGGTATCACGAACCTGGTAACGATCTACTATCCGCAAATGATGACGCGGGCTACCATGATCCCCGGATTCATCAATTTCGCCCTTACCCTGCTGATCATCATCTGCCTCTTTGTGATCTTCGGAAATGCCCTGCCGAAATGGCTCAAAAAACCAACCTAACCCGTCACCTCTTCCGTATCACGATTCGTTCCGCCTCACGATTCGTTCCGCTTCACGTTTCGTTCCGCCTCCCTCTCACCAGCCCCACTACCGCCACCACGGCCCAGGTACCCTCCAGCACCACAAAAGGATACGCCTTAATGAGGTAGGAACCATAGCACGACAACCCGGCGCCAACCAGGTTCATGAGTAAATACCAGCGGTTTTCGGGCTTGGTTTTTCCGAGAATGAGCAGGAAGAAAGCCGTAAGTATCAAAAATACTCCAGCCGAATTAACGATATTCGCAAATAACATTCCAATGAAATTATGGCCAAAAATATGAAAATCCGCCAACACCTGCCTATCCTCCTGCTGATCACCCTGATCGGCCTTGCAGGATGTGCCGGTTCGTCCTCCCTGAAGGTTGATCAGCTCTATTGCAATAACCGGATCAATCCCATCGGAATCGACGGCCGGCCTGAGCTCAGGTGGACCGTGTTATCGGACCGGAATGGCGCCGTGGTACAGGATTATGAGTTGAGAATGGATGACGGTCCGGCTATAAAGCTGGAGGATGTTGAAAAACTGACCCTCGTGGAGGGGCGAAAGTATGTATGGCAGGTCAGGGTGAAGGATGAGCTGGGCAAGTTTTCAGACTGGAGCAAAAAAGCCTGGTTTGTGACCGGAATTTCCGATGCTCAGTGGAAAGATGCAAAATGGATCGGTTATGAGGAACTTCCGGATTCACTGAAACTTGTGCCCGGGGTGCACGGCTCAGGAAATGCACTGGGCAACCTGGCTGTCATGCGTCCGGTGGTTCCGCATTTTCGTAAATCGGTTACCATCAGCAAAACAGTTTCCGAAGCGTGGTTTTTTGTGTCGGGATTAGGACATTATACCCTCCGGGTGGATGGTAAAGATCTCACCGGCGGCTTTATGCGGCCGGGCTGGACGAATTATGCGAAAACCTGTTTTTTCAACGGTTTCGACCTGTCCACTCAGCTTAAAAATGGCCAGCA
The DNA here is from genome assembly GCA_942493265.1 of uncultured Bacteroidota bacterium. Taxonomy (GTDB): domain Bacteria; phylum Bacteroidota; class Bacteroidia; order Bacteroidales; family UBA12481; genus UBA12481. The sequence continues at coordinate 921,958 of OW818688.1, read as the reverse complement.
CGATATACTGATCACCGTTGGAAACGGATTTTTCAATGTCAACCGTGAACGCTACCGCAAACTGGTTACCACCTGGGGAAATCCAATGATGCGTGCGGTCCTGGTAATCAGGTATTCAGATGGGTCCACTGAAAATATCAACTCCGGTACCGGCTGGGAAACTGCCCCTTCGGCCATAACTTTCACCTCCATTTACGGCGGGGAGGATTATGATGCCCGGCTGATTAACCAGTCGTGGAAGCCTTCGGTTGAAGTTAAGGGCCCGGGCGGCGCCATGCGATGGGAAGCCGATTACCCGATGGAGATCATGGAGACTTTCAAACCAGTGAAAATAACGGAACTCCCCGATAGCACCTGGGTGTATGATTTCGGACAAAATGCATCCGGCATTCCCGAGCTGATGATCAGTGCGGCAGCCGGACAAACCGTGCGTCTGACTCCCGGCGAGCTCATCGACGATAACGGGCAGGTTACCCAGCAGGCTTCCGGTGGTCCGCACTATTATGATTATACTTCCGATGGTGCCTCTAAAAGCTCCTGGCTGCCCAGTTTTACCTATTATGGATTCCGCTATGTGAGCATCAGCGGAGGCGTTCCGGCCGGCAAGCCAAATCCCGGAAATCTTCCGGTAATCGACGACCTCCTGTTTCATCATACCCGCAACAGTTCCCCAACAGCCGGTTCATTCAAGTGTTCCAGCGACCTGTTTAACAAGATATTTTCCCTGATCGACTGGTCGGTGCGCAGCAATCTGGCCAGTGTGACCACCGATTGCCCGCACCGCGAAAAGCTGGGCTGGCTTGAAGTTACCCATCTGATGGGAAATTCGATCCGGTATAATTACGATATTCATAACCTGTATGTGAAAATCATCGATGATATGATTGAATCACAGCTGGATAACGGACTGGTTCCGGATATTGCCCCGGAATTTGTTCCTTTTTCAGGCGGTTTCCGCGATTCGCCCGAATGGGGCAGCTCGGCCGTGATTGTTCCCTGGTACGTATATAACTGGTATGGTGATCGTAAGCCGATGGAACGCGCCTACCCGATGATGAAGAGGTATGTTGATTATCTGGGCTCCAAAGCCAATGGGAGCATTGTTTCGCACGGATTGGGCGATTGGTTTGATCTGGGACCGGGCTCCCCCGGCGAATCGCAGCTCACCCCTATGGCCCTTACTGCAACAGCCATCTATTTTTATGATCTGGCCATCCTGTCGAAAATGGCAACTATCCTGGGCAAGACTGATGACGCCAAAGTGCTGTCGGATAGTGCGCAGGCAGTAAAAAATGCTTTTAATGCAAAATTTTATAATCCGGAAACACATGTGATAGCCACCGGTTCGCAAACTGCTTACTCGATGCCGCTGGTGGTTGGCCTGGTTCCGGATGCCGATAAAGGTGAAGTGTTTAAAAACCTTATCCAGGCAGTTGAGAAGGATGGATTTGCCCTCACTGCCGGTGATGTGGGCTATCATTATCTGGTTCAGGCACTTCAGGATGCCGGAGCCAGCGAGGTGATCTATAAGATGAATTCGCGCGAGGATGTTCCCGGGTATGGCTTTCAGCTGAAAAACGGTGCAACTGCTCTCACCGAATCCTGGCCGGCACTAAGGTTTGTTTCCAATAACCACATGATGCTCGGTCACCTGATGGAGTGGCTGTACTCCGGAATCAGCGGCATCCGTCAGGCTGAAAATTCAGTCGGTTTTGAAAAGATCATCATCGATCCGCAACCGGTTGGCGACCTTACCTGGGCGGAGGTTTCACACCGCTGCATCCTCGGCGAAATATATTGCCGCTGGGAAAAGTCGGAAAAAGGATTTACCATTGATGTCAGGATTCCAGTGGGTGCCACCGCGGAGGTTTTCTTTAAGGGAAAGCTCCTGGGCAGCATTGGGTCAGGCACTTATCAGTATAAAACAGAAGATTGACAAAATGAATATTCTTGGAATGGGCAATGCCCTTGTAGATGTTTTGATCCGCGTGGAAAAGGATTCCATCCTGGATGAACTTAACCTTCCCAAAGGGAGCATGCAGCTGGTGGATGAAGTCAGGCTGCAGGAAATCGAAAATCGTATCGATGGTTTCGAGCGGATCCTGGTATCCGGGGGATCAGCCGCCAATACCATCCACGGTTTGGCGGAACTGGGCATTGAAACGGGATTTATCGGATCGGCCGGTCATGACCCATGGGGTGATTTTTATATTAAAGATATTGAAGACAAGGGAATTAAACCGGTATTCTATCGTCCCGATAAACCTACCGGAAGGGCGATGGCGTTTTTGACACCTGATTCGGAGCGGACTTTCGGAACCTATCTGGGTGCAGCCATTGAGCTGAAGCCTGATTTCCTCAGTCCGGCGTTGTTTGAGGGCTGGACGATTTTCCATATTGAAGGCTATCTGGTTCAGAATCACGACCTGATCAGAACTGCCCTGGTACTGGCAAAACAGGCAGGTTGCCTGGTCTCGCTTGATCTGGCCAGTTATAATGTGGTGGAGGACAATCTTGAATTCCTGAAATCGGTGGTTCCGGAATATGTTGATATTCTTTTTGCCAATCAGGAGGAAGCATTTGCCTATACCGGCAAGCAGCCTCAACGAGCTGTTGAGGAGTTTGCCGCCGTGTGCAGCATAGCCATTGTGAAAACCGGTAAGGACGGGGCCTGGGTTCAGTCGGGAACCGATAAGCACCATGTTAAAGGGTTGGAAGCGAACTGTATTGATACCACCGGCGCCGGCGACCTGTTTGCCTCCGGATTCCTGTATGGTTTCTCGAAGGGATTTTCGTTGCAGCGATGCGGCGAACTGGGCAATTTGCTGGCGGCGGCGGTGATAGAGGTAACCGGCCCGAAGATTCCGGAGGCACATTGGTTGCGGATAAAGGAGAGTATTTAAGAGAACCACGGAGAAACGGAGAACACGGAGAGCCACAGAGCTATTGGTAAAAATAGAATATTGGTCAAATTATTCGGGTGCTATTTAGGGAGTGTTTTTTTATTGGATATTTTCAAGAATATCTACAATACTGGGGTTACCTTTTGGATAAATACCTGATTAATAAGTACGCTTGGGCAAAGCAAGTTTTACGTCCCCTCTCAAGCCTATTTATAGTAACTATAAACCTAGAATGGAAAAAATTAATGATCAACAGAAGAATCGCATTAAAAATGCGCTTAAAATCATGAGGGAATCCTCCGATGAAAAGTACGAAAACATCAGAGACTTACATGGAATGGATCCGAGCCATGTGGAAAGGGGAGATTCCTTTCCAACTTTTGCTACGATTGTCAATTACAGCATTCTTTTTAGCAGGTGCCCGGGATGGATGTTGTTATTATCATGCCAGGTGGATTCCGGTACAATCACGGAACCAGAGTTCTATGAGATGATTAAAAACTGGGATTCCTATAAACCTTTGGCAGAGATGAAAATGAGAGAGCTGATAAGTATGATCAGGGGAGGATTTAAATGCTGAGTCTTAATTGGAGGCTTTATAAATAAATTACTCAAATCAATAAAGAGCCTTCAATTTGTGCAGGCTCTTTATTGATCCGTAACTTTCATTTAGTTTGTGGCCAAAAAGATGTTTTGTTGGTGGTCGTGTTAGACGGAGGACAGGCTTTCACATAAACAACTCCTGGGTTTTAGAAAGCATATTTTGCAACAAGAGATCTACACCATTATTCTTCTGTCGGAGGATTAAAAGGTTCCCCACATGGAATTGGAGGCCAGCTTGTTAAGCAAACCCAAAGAGGACCACCAACACACTCAGCCGCTTCACACTCCTGTGGTTCAGGGTAGCTGGCATCTGCACACCAACAGGCACGGGGATTGAATCTTAGCCAATAACCATCAGCTCCAAAAGCTGATTCTGAAAAAAAGGTTGCAATTACGCCAACATTAATGGCAATAGCTGCCAAAAGGAATAAAAATTTCTTTTTCATAATTTAAAAATTTAATTAATTATATTTAAGAGTATCAATTTCCATCACAGCAATAACAGGATTTGAGTCAATCGCTACTATTCCTTGATTTGGGAATCCCTTGGTTTCCTTAATAATTACACCAGAATTAGAAAGTTTTTGGAAGATTTCACTCACTTCAAGGTTTAAATACCGGTCTGCTGTAATATAGCCAATAAATCGCCCGGCTTCATCAACCGCTTGTGCTGACCATATCACCTGCGACATGGGATTCTTTTTATGTTCGCCGCCATTTGCAATTGTTTTCACCGCCATATTTCTCTTATCAATAAGAACATACGCACGATCTTTTAAATTCCTGCAAAAGAATTGGATGTACTTGTCCGTCTCAAGAAACAAATCAATTTGACCCGACTTGGTCTTTGGGAGAAATGGTATCCAATTGTTCTGATTTGCCCAAACCCTCAGTTTTTCTATTCCCTCCTTATCAATTGCCCGCTCATTGAAATCAATAATAAGGTATGGTGTCAATTTTTTCTTGTCAACTTTCCAGATTGTATCCTTAAGATTCTCGAAGTAATATTGGTTGTTTTTATATCTGGGAAAATATTGAAAACTACTGATATTCAATCCAAAGACCTCGTAATGTACTTTTACCTCGTTCTTTCCATCATGTTCACTCGTTATAAGGAACGGCACACCCTGATCACCTGTCTCAATAACATAAGTATTCTTATCGATGAATCCAATCGACTGAGGGCGGAACTCATAAAACTGTTCAGAAAGATAGTTGCCATCCAGATCATATCGAATGACTTTTTTTAGAAAGCAATCGACCAAAACAAGTTCATTATTGTAGGGATCATATGCAAAACCTGCGATATAAGTGTATTCCCCAGGTCCCTTCCCCTTTGCTTTTATCTTGCTTATTAGCTTACCCTCCAAATTGAAAATAAAAACACATTCAGCGCTAAAGGCATCCACAATATAAAATCGATTTTTTGTGACGACAATCTTATTGATAGCACCAATTAATACATCATTGCTGGTTTCCAGGGGGATAAACCTGATTTTACTGAATTCTGGTATTGAAGATAGTGCTGGATTATGATAATCCAGTTTTATAACCTGAAAACCCTGAGGTGATTCCTTTGATTCGATATGATTACAACCAAATAGAAAAGGTTGGAACAGTATAACTGCTAATCCACCGAGGAAACTAGTTCTTTTCATTAAGGGTAATTTGTAAAAACTTTGTAAGTAAATCCCCCTGATCCTTATGAATAATGAAGCAGCTGGTGATTAAACCTGTTTTATCAATTTTTAGTAAATAGGGGGTTTTTAAGTTCTCAGATGTAAAATTAAACAATGTGTCAACATTATAGGTATCACAGGCAAAATGTGTTTTGGACACAAAATTTCTTAGCTTATTAACCGAATCGAAATTTGTAAAAACAGTAAACGAACTTGACCGGTGGCGATTCATAAAATCTCTAATGATGCTTATGTTTTCATCATAACAGGATAGGCAATTATTCTCAAAATATCTCAAGATCCATACACCTTCCTGGTTGATTATATCTTTCAAACTAACAATAGTATAATTAACATTTATCAATTCAGTTGTTGGCTCAATTCGATTTCCAATAGATTCATACAAAAGACTATACAAAGCCAGCAAGTCTGTATTCTCTTCTGTTGTTTCAGCTAGTTCAGCAAGCTGCATTTGAAGAACTTTAATTCTGTTAGTGGAATCAAACCTCATTCCGATTAGAAGAAAGTTAAATGCCAGAAGAATTATTGCAAAACTGGACCAGTATGTGCGATTCATTTTTTTTGTTTAAAAAATCATTCTATTTTAAAATTGTGTTTTAAAATATCTAACAACCGATATCCTTTTTTTTAGTGCTTGATTTCTCCTGTAAATATAACACCGACTAAAGATAGGATATCAACGTATTGTTGCGTTTTATCAAAGCGATGTGTCTTGTGTAATTGCAAGAAGAATAAGCAGTTATGCCCCCCCCATTTGGTAGTTGGCGTAAGTTTTCGTTAAACGGCCAAATCTGGCACGGGAAAATGAAGTGCTTGTTTGATAGAATAGGGGTTTGTAGAGTTGTGTGCGGATATTCTGCTTTTACGGATTTGTTTATGGGTTGGTTTATTGGTAAGGCTTCGGAGCGATCGTCCAGAAAAATTGAATAACTCTATTATTGATTTTGATTACGATTTTTCTTCCCTGGTTGCCAGGGGAAGAAGTTCATCAAGGCGATTTGGCCTGGGTTCAATCGGGAACCGAAAAGCACCATGTTAAAGGTTTGGAAGCGAACTGTATTGACACCACCGGCGCCGGCGACCTGTTTGCCTCGGGATTCCTGTATGGTATCTCAAAGGGATCTTCGTTGCAGCGATGCGGCGAACTGGGCAATTTGCTGGCGGCGGCGGTGATTGAAGTAACCGGTCCGAAGATTCCTGAGGCACATTGGTTGAAAATAAAAGAGAATATTTAGGAGAACCACGGAGAAACGTAGAACACGGAGCCACAGAGCTATTAGTTAAAAAAGAGGGTATTGGTATAAAAACAGGGTGTTATTATTTATCGAGGAGCGGTCGCTTTCCTTCTGCATTGGCATATCCGGCGGTAAGGCTGTCGGCAGGTTCAATCCTTTTTTCGATTTGGGAGTTTCCAGTTTTTTTATGGCTTTATCGAAATCACTTTCAAATAGCTTGTCTTGAACTATGCGGTATTTTTCGAATTCACTAATTATAATGTTTGGTTTGATAGTTTTTACTATCTGATGCAGTTAACGAGAAATCCTCGGCAACTGAATTTTCATCCAGTTCTTTTGTTTTGAAAATACCGCCATAACCGACGTTTTGTGCGAAAGAACACAAAACGGTTTTCAAATCGTTGCTCGATGGAAAACTCAGCAATAAAAAAAGCCTTTGGCTTTTTCGACCAAAGGCTTTGAGTGAATTATAATATGTATTTGTTTTATACTTTACTAATTCAAAGGATTAGATAACATGGGGAGCTACTAATCAATTTTGACAAACAGTAAAACCTTCGTTTTTATAACCTCCTGAAATTGTAATAAGTATACTTACAATAACTTTCCAAGTAGAGGTATTAAAAAACAAAGAGAGCCTAGAACTCCAACAATGACTAACAGGGAGGCAAATTTTTTCCTGGCTGTAATGTCTTGTGATTCACGGCGGAACAATACCCAAATTCTTCCGAGAAAACCCCAGATCAGCAGAAGACAAATACCAGTTAGAATAATTATGATTTTCATAGTTAAGCTTATTTCAAAGTAGTGTTTAATATCGGCTATTTAAAAGTTACGGGATTATTGGATTAATTTTTTCCTTCCATCGGTAGTGGCTTTTGTAAGAAAATGCCAGGCTCCGAAATTTTTAACCGGATTTTTGATAGTTGCATGAGGTAAAAAGAAATATAATAGTACTGAGTATTATAGATATGGCGGCTTTCATTTATTGTGGATTTGTAAATCTGGAAGTTATAATTTATTTCTAAGAAATCTTTAATTCGAGAGTAGTAAATCTCAGTCGGGCACCTGCCTTTCCTCGGAGCATTGTCATTTACCACTAAATTACCCTCGGAGAAGTGTCATCCCCGCGCCGGCGGGGATCGCCCCCCTCATACGAGGGGCCTTTGGGTGCTCCCGAATGAATAACCTGAGCAGGTATGGAGTCTCAGACTAAAATCTCATGCAAAGACGCAACGACGCAAATTAGATCGGTTTCAGTGTCTCCGTGGTTAATCTCCTAAAAATTAAAGGCCTGAATCTTTGGAGTATTCAGGCCTTTTGCAAAAGACAGACAAGGAGGTAGAAATAGAATATCTTAAAACAGCCCGTGCAGCTGGGCATTGATTTTATCCATTACTGTGCTGATATCTTCGGGGTTGCCGAGAAAATCCATTGAGTCGGCATCCACAATCAGCATTTTACCATCACGGTAAGTTTCAACCCAGCTTTCATACCGTTCATTCAAACGCTTCAGATAGTCGAGACGGATGGAATTTTCATATTTACGGCCCCGCTTCTGAATCTGGTTGACCAGGGTAGGAACCGATGCGCGGAGGTAAATGATGAGGTCGGGCGGTTGAACGAGCGATGCCATCAGATTGAACAACGTGTAATAATTTTCAAAATCACGCGTGGTCATCAGCCCCATGGAGTGCAGGTTGGGGGCAAAAATATAGGCATCTTCGTAAATCGTACGGTCCTGGATTACGGTTTTGTCGTGTTTCCGGATCTCCAGAATCTGGTTAAAACGCGAGTTCAGGAAGTAGATCTGCAGATTGAACGACCAGCGCTGCATATCTGCATAAAAATCGTTCAGATACGGATTATCATCAACATCTTCGAAGTGCGGCTCCCACAAATAGTGCTTGCTAAGTATGCGTGTCAGAGTTGTTTTGCCCGATCCGATATTGCCAGCTATTGCAATGTGCATGGTTTGTTTTCTCTTCTTTAGATTAATCCGAAAGTACGATATTTTTTAATTGCAATACCTCACCCGCAGAATTTTTAATGTGCAATCAGCACAACTTTTCCGGAGGTCCTGATAAAGAGTTTGTTCTGAAACAGACAGGCTTCCCGGATATCCATGCCCGAACTTCGGAACAGGATTTCCTCCGGCGTCACCGGATCTTTCCAGAGTGCGATCCTGTTAGGGTAAACCAGCAGCATCAGGTTCCCATACACATTCAGGGAGGTAACCTGTAAGGGGATTTTACGGATCAGGTTGGTAAACAGGTCGAATACCTGGATTTCCTTTCCGGGGATCAATAAATAGAGTTCATCGCCTGATTCGATCAGCTTATACCCGGTTAAACCTGAGTTTACCGGTAAATTCAGCGGCTGCGATTCCACTCCGGGGTTCAGCTGCTGATCGAAGTACCGGATGCGGTAAGTTGATCCGTCGAGCACCCAGAATCCACCCTGAAGCGATACAGCCAGTGCCAGCGGAGCCACCAGGCCCAGGTCATCGAGCCGGTAAGGGCCTGCCATTGGCGCCAGACGGTTATTCAGAAACCGGAGGAGATTGAAATCCTTCTGATACACCAGAATCCGCATCGGATCGCCGGTATCGGTGAAGGTTATGCGGCCACCCTGCGGATCGGACCAGGAATAGGCGGAGTCACCCTTCGAATCATACCGGACCAGCGCACCGGCCTGTATGATATAGTATTGCCCCAGCGGATCTGCCGATATCCGGTCGGCCGAAATATTCCATACTTTCAGGGTATCATGGCTTACCGCCGGGTTCGATGGGTTTTGTGAAGGAGATCGTGCAATGGTACAGATCATCAACCCTAACAGACAGATAGATAGTCTCATAGGTGATTCATCTCTATAATTTCCTCCACAATCTTCCGGTCGTTGGATAACCGCGGTACTTTATGCTGTCCGCCCAGATGTCCCTTCATTTTGAGCCATTCATAAAAAGTTCCCTGTTTCAGGGAGATGACTTCAGGAGCATGGAGCGCCAGGCTTTTATAGCGCTTGGCCTCATAATCGGAGTTCACTGATTTCAGGGCATTATCGAGCAGCTCCGCAAAAAAGTCGTGATTATCCGGCTCGCGCGTGAATTCTATCAGCCACTGATGCCTGGCTTTCGCCCCCTCGCCCATGAAAACCGGGGCAGCCGTGTAGTCGGTGATTTCGGCATGGGTACCCAAACAGGCTTTCCGGAGGGCAAACTCGGCATTGTCGATAATCAGCTCTTCACCAAAGGCATTGATAAAGTGACGGGTACGACCGGTAATCTTGAATTTTACCGGCTGCAGGGATGAAAACCTGACCGTGTCGCCGATCAGGTAGCGCCATAATCCTCCGGTAGTTGAAATGACCATGGCATAGTTCCGGCCGGTTTCCACCTCCGCCAGGGTTAAAGCTTTCGGACTGGCCGAATCAACCTCTTCCACCGGGATGAACTCGAAAAACACTCCGTAATCCAGCATCAGGAGCATGTTTGAATCTTCAGGATCATCCTGGATGCCAAAGAATCCCTCCGAGGCATTGTACGTTTCCATGTATTTTACCCGGTCGGAGCCGATGATTGCCTGAAACTGACTTCGATAGGGGATGAAGCTCACGCCGCCATGCATAAAAACCTCGAGGTTCGGCCATACTTCGGCGATGGTTGCCTTACCGGTTTTTTCGAGAATTTTTTTGAGGAGAACCAGGGTCCAGGAGGGAACACCGGCCAAACTGGTCACATTTTCGCGACAGGTGATTTCTGCCATTTTATTCAGCTTTTCTTCCCACTCGTTCATCAGGGCAACCGACAGCTCGGGCGTGCGGATCCAATGGGCATACAGGGGCAGATTTTGCAGCAAAACGGCTGAAACATCCCCGAAAAAAATTTCCGAATTGATGTCCGAAACCTGGTGACTGCCTCCGATGGTCAGACTTTTTCCGGAAAGCAGGTCATTCTCCGGATAGTTGTTGAAATAGAATATCAGGGTATCCTTGCCACCCTGGAAATGACAATCTTCAATGTTATCGCGGGTAACCGGAATGAACTTGCTCTTGTCACCGGTGGTGCCCGACGACTTGGCAAACCACTTGGTTTCACCCGGCCACAGAACATCCGGTTCGCCCAGCATCGCCCGGTCGATATAGGGCTTGAGGGCAGGATAATCCCGTATCGGAACCTGGGCGGCAAAGTCGCGGTAGTTTTCGATCCCCTGAAAGGAGTGGTCGATTCCAAATACCGTTTCCCTGCCTTGCTTGATCAGTTTATCGAGCATGTCATTCTGAACTTCAACGGGATACTGTTTAAAGAAATCAATCTGGTACTTTCGTTTAGTTACGAACCAGGAGATGATTGAATTGAATATCGGCATTACTGTCGCATCTGATGAGTAAAACCAAAAGTACAAAATAATCCCTACTTTTGGGTTTTTAAGATACACCTGACTTGTAATGAATTGGTTGGATATTGTCATTCTTGTGATCCTTGCCGGCGGTCTGGCCTCCGGATTTAAAAATGGATTTGTTGGCGAACTGGCTTCGATAGCGGGCCTGGTTCTGGGGATCTGGGGAGCGATCAAGTTTTCGTGGTGGACAGCCGACATGCTGGAAAGTCTGGGCCTGAAATTTTCATTGATGCCGGTCATCTCCTTTATTGTCACCTTTCTGATTATCACCATTATCATGCAGGTGATTGCCGGGGTAATCAGCAAATTGCTCGAGGCCATATCGCTCAATTGGATCAATAAAATTGCGGGAATCCTGGCCGGCATTTTTAAAGCTGCCATTTTCGTGAGTGTGATTCTCCTGGTTCTGGATGCCGTGAGCGACCGCCATCCGGTTATTCCGGAAGCCACCCGCAGTAAATCCGTTCTGTATGAGCCGGTTTCTGAAATCGTACCCACTTTGCTCCCGTTTCTCAAGCTGGAGGAACTGGTGAAGTCGGGAAAGGCCAAAGTTGTGCCATCCAAAGAGTCATAATTTCAAGGTTTAACGGCCAAATAGTTATCTTAGCCAAAATTTTTGGGAATGAATTTCGTTGAGGAATTGCGCTGGCGTGGATTGATACATGATATCATGCCCGGCACGGAAGAGATGCTAGAAGAGGGAATGACTTCGGCTTATATTGGTTTTGATCCGTCATCGGATTCCCTGCACATCGGGAACCTGGTGGGGATTTTAGTGTTGAAACACTTTCAGTTGTGCGGTCACAAACCGTTTGCACTCGTCGGGGGTGCCACCGGGATGATCGGCGATCCTTCGGGTAAGTCGGAGGAGCGGAACCTGCTCGACGAAAATGCCCTCCGCCACAATCAGGAGTGTATAAAAAAGCAGCTGGCCCATTTTATTGATTTTGACGACGATATACCCAATCGCGCCGTCATGGTCAATAATTACGACTGGATGAAGGATTTTTCGTTTCTGGCGTTTATCCGCGATATCGGTAAACATATCACGGTTAATTATATGACAGCCAAGGATTCTGTAAAGAAGCGGCTCGATACGGGCATGTCCTTTACCGAGTTCAGCTATCAGCTGGTTCAGGGATACGATTTCCTGCATCTGTTTCAGCATAACGGGGTAAAGCTTCAAATGGGCGGTTCCGACCAGTGGGGGAATATCACCACGGGCACCGAGCTGATCCGGCGTAAAACCGGCGGCGAGGCTTTTGCGCTGACCACTCCGTTGATTACCAAGGCCGATGGGGGAAAATTCGGAAAAACCGAATCCGGCACCATCTGGCTCGACCAGGATAAAACTTCGCCATACCACTTTTACCAGTTCTGGTTGAATGTTGCCGATGCTGATGCCATCAATTATATCAGGATTTTCACCTTCCTCAATCAGGAGGAGATCAACGAATTGATTGCCAGGCATGCCGAGGCTCCGCACGAGAGGATTCTCCAGCGCCGCCTTGCTGAGGAGGTTACCCGGATGGCCCATTCGCAGGAAGCCCTGGATATGGCCATTGAAGCTTCGCAGATCCTGTTCGGTAAAGGTACTCAGGAATCACTGGCGTCCCTGGATGAAAGAACTTTACTGGCTGTTTTCGACGGCGTGCCGATGTTTGACCTCGACCGGGATATTCTGGCTGCCGGCATCCCGCTGATCGACCTGCTGGCTGTTCATACTGCTGTTTTCCCTTCGAAGGGCGAGGCCCGGAGGATGCTGCAGGGCGGCGGCCTCAGCTTAAACAAGGAGAAACTTACCGATCCGGACCAGTCGGTAGCTTTGGATAACCTCATCCGCGACCGGTTTATGCTTATTCAAAAAGGAAAGAAACAATATTACCTGATACGTGTAAATTAAAATCAAGGCCATGAACCCTTATCTGAACAACAAATCCTTGCTTGAGCTGGCACTGAAATGGAAATACCACCTGGGAGTTATTGCTTTGATCGCAGGGGTGATTTCCATGGTACTTTCGTCCCCCATGTTCCTGAAACCCAAGTACAAGTCCACCTCAGTGGTTTACCCGGTAAACCTGGGCGAATATTCGAAGGAGAGCGAAACCGAGCAGATGCTTGAAGTATTCAATTCGGGTGATATACGCGACAAGATCATCGAGGCTTTCAAGCTCGATGAACATTATAAGATCTCAAAGGATTACAAGTACTATAAAACAGCCGTGTACGGAAAATATGCCGAGGAGGTGTCCTTCCGGAAAACCGAAAACGAAGCCGTTCGGATCACGGTTCTGGATACCGATCCTAATGTTGCCAGTGCCATGGTGGATTCACTACGGGCATTTTTCGACAAAAAAGTGCAATCCCTTCACCGGGTAAAAGTTTCGGAAGAGCTGAATATCCGCGAACTTGAACTCATCCGGCTGAAAGCGGAAATGGACAGCATAACGGCAATATTAAGCGAACTGGGCCGGAAATATGGCGTAATGGAAATAACCGGTCAGTCGGAAGGTGCCTCTGCCGCCTATTTTCAAGCTGTTGCAAACGGCAGGGCAAACGCAACCCTAACCGAGTTTTTCACAAACGTGGCCGCCAAAAGTCCGGAAGCCCGCAGCCTGATGCTGCGCGTGGAGGGGATTTCCATGCGGGTGGTTAAAGTTCAGGAACTTCGCGATGACGCTTACCGGGAGCTGAATAAGCAAATCACTTATTCTGTGGTGGTTACGCCGCCATATCCCGCTGATAAGAAGGATTGGCCGAAACGCTCGGTGATCATCCTCATTTCAATGTTTTTTACTCTCATGATGGCAATGGTTGTTATTGGTGTTATCGAAAATCGCAACAATACTAAACCCATCTAACCTGCTTCGCGATAAGCGGGTGCAGGCTGGGTTGGTCTATCTGATCAGCCTCGGTTTTGTATTGGCCAATTCGTACCTGATCACCAAGGATAAGTACCTGCTGCTGGCCCTGCCAGTCGGTCTGGTTTTTACCTGGATAGCCATCTACCGGTTCAACTGGCTGTTCTGGATGGTTCTCTTCTTTGTACCGATTTCCATTCCGCTGAAGGAGTTTTCAACCGGACTGGATATCAATATGTTCCTTCCAACAGAACCACTGCTGGTTGGCATGATGGTTGTTTTCCTCATCCGGCTCGCCCTGGATGGCGGTTACGAACGTTCCATCATGCGGCACCCGGTTACCCAGGTCATCATTCTTCAATTGATATGGATGCTCATCACCACGGTCACCTCGAGCATGCCCCTGGTATCGGCCAAGTTCCTGATGTCGCGGTTGTGGTTTCTGTCGGTATTCTATTTTCTGGCGCTTCAGTTTTTTAAGAATCCGCTGAATATCAGGCGGTATCTGTGGACCCTGATGATACCGCTGGCCGGAATCATCGTTGTAATAACCCTCAAGCATATTTCTCTGGGATTGTTCGACCAGAAGGCCTCGAATCCGGCGGTTGATCCCTTTTTCAACGACCATACGCTTTACGGAGCCATTCTGTCGATGTTTTTACCCGTGGCCGCCGGGTATGTTATCCAGTCGCCATTCCGCGTTTGGATGAAGGCCGGTGCCTTGATTGTTTTGTCGCTTCTTCTCACCGGACTGGTTTTTTCCTATTCCCGGGCCGCCTGGGTGAGTGTTGTAGGGGGAGTGGGTGCCCTGATGATCATCCTGTTTAAAGTTCCGGGCCGCACAGTTTTACTGGGATTTGCCGTTCTGATCGCGGGATTTCTGGTTTTCGGGAAAACAATCCTGATGCAGATGGAAGGCAATGATCAGGATTCATCCGATAATCTTGGGCAGCATATTGAATCGATCTCCAATATTTCAACCGATGCATCCAATCTGGAGCGTTTGAACCGGTGGAGCTGTGCCATCCGGATGTTTGAGGAACGGCCGGTATTCGGATTCGGACCTGGCACCTACATGTTTCAGTATGCCCCTTTCCAGAAGAATTCGGAACGCACCATCATCAGTACCAACGCAGCAGATGGAGGCAATTCACATTCCGAATATCTCGGTCCGCTGAGTGAGCAGGGATTGATCGGGGGATTGCTGATGCTGGCGCTGGTCATTGTAAGCATTATGATTGGCGTAAGAGCCTATCACAAGCAAACCGATCCCGAACTGAAAATGGTGGCGCTGACCGTTTTGGTGGGATTGATTACCTACTACCTGCATGTCACCCTGAATAACTTCCTGGATACCGACAAAGCATCCGCGGCAGTATGGGGTTTCATAGCCATCCTGGTAGCCCTCGACCGGAAAAAAGAAGTAACCTGATATTCGGACCGCCTGGTCCTACTTAACCCGTTCCTGGTAAGAGTTATCGGTTGTATTGATCCTGATTTTATCACCGGATACACAAAACAACGGAACCATGATGGTGACTCCGGTTTCGATGGTAGCCTGTTTCAGGGAGGAAGTTGATGATGAATCACCCCTTACACCCGGTTCGGTATAAGTGATTTCCATCACTACCGTAGGAACCAGTTCTGCGTAAAGTGCCGTTTCAGTATCAGCATGTACAACCATTTCAACGTCGCCGCCTTCTTTCAGCAGACCTACATTGTTGATCAGATCCTCATCGATGCTGATCTGCTCATAGGTTTCCTTATGCATGAAATGATATCCCATGTCATCTTTATAGAGAAACTGGTACGGACGGCGTTCAACACGGGTTTCATTGATCTTGTGACCTGAAGTATAGGTGATCTCGATAACTTTCCCGGTGGTGATGTTTTTGAGTTTGGTGCGGACAAAAGCCGGGCCTTTCCCGGGTTTAACGTGCTGGAAGGAGATAATGGTGAATAAAGTATCGTTGTGTTCAATACACATGCCATTACGGATGTCTGATGTCGTTGCCATATATTCTTTTTAAATGTGGTGCAAAATTAGTTTAAAAGATCAAATTACCTAATATGTAGTCGTTTATGCTGATTATCCCAGTACTTTGTTTTTGGGTATACTGGCTATGAACTCCTTAAGGTAATGAGGTTCGAAGTATGCCGTGTCCATAAATTCACCGGCTGTGAACAGCGTTTCAGCGGGCCCTGATTGAAAAGCGGCGGATAATTCTATTCCCGGAAAGAAACGGGCATTGGGATGGATGATGATTTCAGCCACCTTGTCGCTGCCGGTTCCAAAAAAACATACCAGATGATGATCGAGAATTTCGGTAAAAGACCCGGTTTCGAGCACAACTGCCTCAACCGGTGAGGTCTCATTCAATCCGGTATCGTAAAATGCACTGTAAACTTCCATCCGCCTGGCATCCAGCATCGGGCACAGCAGAACCGGCAAATCAGATGCCGTTAAAGCGCTTGTATGCAGTGGATTCAGCAGGAATCCATTGGCCAGTGCCTTCAGGGTGGGGATGCCGATTACCGGCAATCCTGCTCCGTAAGCCAATCCTTTGGCCACAGATGCTCCGATCCTTAAGCCGGTATAGGATCCCGGACCGGTACTCACCGAAATGGCATCCAGGTTCTCTGCGGTAAGATGAAATTCCTCCAGTAATTCCTGAATAAACCCGGTTAAACGGGTGGCATGCGACCGGTCACCCGCGGATTCCCTGAAACCGATAACCTGCCCGTCGCGGCACAAGGATACCGAGCAGGCCGGTGAGGCGGTTTCAAGATTGAGTATCAGGGCCATCGGTCAGATTTTATTTCTTTTTCGGATCCCGGAATAGCTCTTCTTTGGGAACTACCTGAACCTTATCGCCATCCTTGAGTTTCTTGGAGATGGCATTGTAAGGGGCTACAACGATCGTTTCATTCTCATTGACACCCGATATGATCTCGATGAAGTTTTTATCCTGAATGCCGGTCTGGATCTTGCGCTGCGAAACCACTCCATTATCAACCGAGAACAGAACCTCCATCATTTCATCACGTGATATCGCATCAGCACCTTCCTGGTCCGCTCCCGGACGGGTAGGATCATTCAGGTTTTTCTGCCGGGTGGAATCAACCCGGGTGGTAACTGCCTGTATGGCAATCGAAAGAATATCCGGCTTGGTTTGGGTTTCAATCTCCACGGTGGCAGTCATGCCAGGACGGAAAGGATATTTCCCTGCTTTTCCGGAGGCAACCAGTGAAGCGTATGAATCGGTCAGGATCAGAATCTTAACATTGAAACTGGTCACCTGGTCGAGCGAGGCACCGGTAGTATTGGCCGAATTGGCAATCTCTGTAACCAGTCCGCGGAACCGGCTTCCCAGATAAGAGTCGATCTCAATGGAGGCGGTATCCCCGACATTTACGTTCACGATATCGTTTTCGTTAACCTCAACCTGGACTTCCATCCGGCTGAGATCGGCAATCCGGAGCATCTCGGTACCTGCCATCTGGCCGGTTCCTACCACCCGCTCGCCCTGCTCAACTTTCCGGCCGTAAATGATCCCGTCAATCGGAGCATACATGGTGGTTTTCCGAAGGTTTTCCTCAGCTTCTTTCACTGATGCCTCGGTACTTTTTACGGTAAATGAGGCTGCTGAAACTGTTTGTTTAGCTGCATCTACCTGGGCAGCAGCTACTTCGTATTGCGTTTTGGCTGTTTCAAAATCTGAATCGGATAAAACCCCCTGATCGTGAAGCTGCTTGCTCCGCTTATACGATAATTCCTGTTGCCTGTATTGTGCTTCAGCCTGTGTTTGTGCGGCTTTGGCGTTCGACAGGTTTGCCCTGGCGGAGTTGAGACCAGCGTTAACCCGGTCGCGGCTCGATAAATAGAAATCCTGCTTGATCTTCACCAGCAGGTCGCCCTTTTTAACGGAGTCACCTTCGCGGACCGACATCTCAACAATCTCCCCGGAAACATCGGGACTGATTTTGACTTCAGTTTCAGGCTGGATACGGCCGTTGGCAGTGATGGTTTCAATGATGGTCCGTTTCTGGGCGGCTTCAACGGCAATCTTGGTGAGCGGACCGGTGCCGAACCAGCCGGCTTTCTTGCCGACAATGGAAACGACAATGAAAATACCTGCAACAAGCAATAGGTATCCTAATACTTTATTACGCTTCATATGGGAGGTTATTTAAGATCGATTGGTATGCCCCGGTAAAAATCCAGAATCCGGGTATTGAAAATGTAATTGTATTTTGCCTGCAGAAGCTCCGAACGGGCTTTGGTCAGGTTGTTTTTGGCAACATTGTAATCCAGCGATGTGAGCATTCCCACATTGAACTTTTGCTCGGCATAACGGAAGGCCTCTTCCAGCGCCGATACCGATTTTGTGGTAGCCTTAAATCTTTCCAGTGAGGCCGATGCATCGGCAAATGCCTGCTGGATTTCCTTAAGTAACTGGTTACGAACGATATCAAGCTGATATTGTCCGTTAAGAACCGAAACCCTGGCATTCTTTATGCCGGTACGGGCACTCCATCCGTTGAAGATGGGTATGTTTAAATTGAAGCCCAGACTCGTCTGGCTCGTGAAATCCAGCTGATCCCTGAGCACCATGGTTTCGCCGGTAATGAAATCTTTCAACCGATCGGAGTAACCGGTTCCGTATGAAGAACTTACCGTTAAAGTCGGACTCAGCCGGCCCCTTGCGATCAACAGGTCCTTTTCAAGTGACTGTAAATCAAGTTCCGCACTCTTTACCTGCGGAAGTGTAAGTGTTGCCGATTGATAGACCTCATTGGCAGTGCCCAGGTTGTCGATCACTTTGATGGATTCAAAAGTTGGGCGCTGTACGCGGAAATTCTCCGGATCTTTCAGGTCGAGCAGCTGCGCCAGATCGAGATATGACATGGTTAGCTGGTTCCTGGAGTTTACCTCATTCAGCTCCTCATTGGCGAGCTGGGCCTGAATTTCAAGATAATCACCTTTCGGAAGCGAACCGGCATCAACGAGGATGCGGGTACGATCAACCTGCTGCCTCGTGATATTCAACTGCTGAATGGTGATGTCGTGAAGTTCCTCATTGAAAAGGATCTGCAGGTACAAACGGGCAATATTCAAAGCCAGGTCGTTTTTG
This sequence comes from uncultured Bacteroidota bacterium, assembly GCA_942493265.1. Classification (GTDB taxonomy): domain Bacteria; phylum Bacteroidota; class Bacteroidia; order Bacteroidales; family UBA12481; genus UBA12481. The sequence continues at coordinate 903,118 of OW818688.1, read as the reverse complement.
GCTTTATCCAGATCGGTCAGGTTTTTCTGCAGATCGATCTTGTTCCGCTGAATGGTATTCCAGTTCTGCAATCCCTTGAAAAGATCCATATCGGTAGCCGCATAAACACTGGCACCGGTGGAGTTTTCCGTGGTGAACTGGTAGGTGAGGGGATCCACCGAGCGGCCAAACCGGAACGATTCCGACAAGCCCGAATTCAGCGTAGGTAAAAGGTTAAGCTTCGACTGGCTCAGATTGTTTCTGGCCATGTCCACCCCGAGAGCCTGCTGTTTCAGCCGGATATTATTCTCAAAAGCATAGGAAATACATCCTGTCAGCGTCCAGGGTTCCTGTGCGGCAACCGGACTGCGAAAAAGAATCACCAGCATCAGGGCTGCAAAAATCCGAATTGAACTCATGGAAAAATGAATTTGGCTGCAAAGATACTCAAATCATAAACATCGTAACGACGCATAATTGCATCCGGAAATTGCGTCTGAAAATGGTTCTACCCGAAAGGTTTTTTACCGGAGGGTGGTCTGAAAAAGTTTGAAAATCCTCTTGTATTCATCGGTCCAGCAGTCCGGATCTACAAAGCTGTGGTGTTCAAGTGGATAGATCGCCAGTTCCCAATTGTCTTTTCCAAGATCGATTAATCTCTCGGTCATCCTGACAATATCCTGAAAATGAACGTTATCGTCCATCACTCCATGGCACATCAGCAGATTTCCCTTTAAGCCTTCGGCAAAATTGATCGGGGAGCTTTTTGCATACGCCAGACTGTCCTCCACCGGAGTATTCAGGATGCTGGCGGTATAGCCGTGGTTGTAGTGCGCCCAGTCGGTAACCGAGCGGAGCGCAGCCCCTGAAGCAAAAACATCAGGAGCGGTGAAAAGAGCCATCAGTGTTAAAAATCCACCGTATGAACCGCCATACAGTCCGATCCGCTTGGGATCGACGCCGCAATTGGCGACCAGGTATTTTGCCCCGTCGATATGATCCGATAAATCCTTGCCTCCCATGTGCCGGTAAATTCCGGTCCGACAATCCCTGCCATAGCCGGCACTCCCGCGGTAATCCATGTCCAGAACCGTATATCCGTTGTCGACCAGCATATTGTTGAACATATACTCATGATAGTAGGTCGACCACCATTTATGGGCGTTCTGGAGGTATCCGGCCCCGTGAACGAACATCACGGCAGCTTTATTGGACTGGCCCTCAGCGGGTTTGTACAGTCGGGCATATACGGTTGTGCCGTCAGCAGCGGTAAAGCTGATATATTCCGGCATCCTCCACTTGTAAGCCTTGAAGGCATCACTGCGGGAATCGGTTATCGCAAATGCCTCCGCGCCGGCCTGGTTTTTTTGAATGTACAGTTCAGGCGGACGGTTGGCTGAGGAATACTCAATGGCCAGCCATTTTTCATCGGGCGATAAGGTAACCTCATTGGCGCCGGTCATCGAGGTGATTTGCTCACGTGTTCCCCCTTCAAGAGGCATCCGGTAAAAATGATGTTCACCCGGATGTACCTCATTGGAAGTGAAATACCACCACTTTTTATCTTTCGAGATCTCCGGTCCGTATACTTCGAACTTGCCGGAAGTCAAAGCCTTTTTTTCACCTGTTTCAGGATTTACCCAGTACAGGTGGGAATATCCGGTATCTTCCGACTGGTAATAGAATCTTTTGCCATCTGGCATCCAGCCGGTTCCCTGTCCGTAGCCGATTCCGGGACCAGCGATCCAGGCTTCATCACGCTGGCGGTCGAGCAATCTGACTGATCCGTCGGCAGCATTCAGCGAAAGCAGCCAGCGGTCCTTATTATCGCCCGACTGGGCCTCAATCACAGCATAGCGCCCGTCAGGCGACCAGCTCGGGCCCGAAATACTCACCGGTCGGACTTCGGGTTTGCGGTCTTTATACTTTTCAGGATAATCTTTCACATAATCAGGCAGATCGGTAATCCCGGGAATCTGATCTGTTTTAATTTCATAAATCGAGTCTTTCGCGATATTCAGGATCCCGAGGGCCATTTTACCTTCCGCCTCACCAACTTTTGTGCGTGTGGGGATGGTTTCGGTGTACCCCGAGCGGGTAACATAGGTGGGCATAATAGTGGATTTTGAATTCTCCGCCGGCCAGGATTTTGTGAAGGTCACATATTTTTCATCCGGGGTGAGCTGCAGGCGGTAAACCGTATAGCCCTCGGTATAAACCGGTTCGGGTCCGCCTGCCCGGCCGCCGTTCTGCGGCCTCATACCCATTCCGTAAAAGGGCATCCCGCCCCTGCGGCCGCCACCGGATGATCCGGCTACCTTGGGAAACAGCCGCACCTGGTCCTGCTGAAGCCATTGATCCTGAGCATTCAGTTTTTCACGTGCCTGGGCAGGCCGTTCGGGCGCTGCCGGTTTCTCCGGCTGGAAATTGGTGAGCTGCCTGAACTGGCCATTGGCCGGATCGAGCAGATATAAATTATTGCTGATGGTTAACACCAGCTTTTTGCCTGATTGGGTAAAGGATACGTCCATTACCGGCATACTCGTGCTGAAAGCCAGCAAGGTATCTTTCTTCTTGCTGTTTACCAGGTAGATATCCCCGTTTTTGTTGATGAGCTCCATGCTTTTATCTGAATTGAACTGCCGGCTTACCGGCCTGATCTTCTGCAATTCCCCGCGTGAAACCTTTTGAAGAACCGGATTGGCCGGATCCACCCGGTAAGCCGAATCAGACGGCTTATTATCGGCATTCCATTGAAAATAGAGATATTTCGCATCGGGCGACCATTGAAATTGTGTGGGCGACTGACCGTGGTAATTCAATGCCATGAAATCTTTGATGTTCAGCTGGGAACTGTTCGTAACCTGACTGTAACCGGCGGTAGCCAGGCCAGTCATTATCAGTAAATTGCAGAGGAATCCGGTTTTCATAATTTTTCGGAATGATTAACGGCGTAAAGTACAAAAACGGAAATCAAAATCATCTGTTCGATAGATGGATTATCTGAACAAAAGTGTATATTTAACACTTAAATAAGTTTTTATGAGCCTGTATTATCCAACGGAAGACCGGCAGCTGCTGGCTGTGGATTGTGTGATTTTTGGTTTTGATAACCATCAGCTTAATCTTTTGCTGATCAAGCGGAACATGGAGCCCGGCAAGGGGATGTGGTCGCTCATGGGCGGCTTTCCCCGGCACGATGAAGGAATTTATCAGGCAGCCGGACGGGTTTTGAAACAACTCACGGGTTTACAAAATGTATACCTCGAGCAGCTGTTTGCTTACGGAGATGTGGATCGTGATCCGGGTGAAAGGGTGGTTTCGATTGCCTATTATGCATTGATCAAAGTGGAAGATTACGATAAGGGCCTCGTTAAGGAGAATAATGCGCACTGGCGGCCGGTGGGAGATATCCCCGGCCTGGTATTCGACCATCGGCTGATGGTGGAAAAGGCGCTCAAGCGCCTGCGCAGGCGTGCCCGGATTCAGCCGATCGGGTTTGAGCTTCTGCCTGAAAAATTCACCATGCCGCAGCTGCAGGGACTGTATGAAGCAATCTATCAGAAAGAGTTGGATAAAAGGAACTTCTGTAAAAAAATCCTGTCGATGGGCTTGCTCGATAAATTAGAGGAGAAGGATAAGTCTTCCTCAAAAAAGGGCGCTTTCCTCTACCGGTTCAATCCTGAAAAATATCAGGAGCTTATATCGAAGGGATTCTATTTTTCCGTTGATGTTTAGAATTGATAACTAAAATACAAACAACATGAGACTTACAAACATTAAAATGTCGGTTTTCGAAGCCAACATGGCCCTGGTAAAAGAGGGGCTTGTTAAGCTCACCTGGGGAAATGCTTCCGGATTTGATCGGGTAAATGGTGTTGTTGTGATAAAACCTACCGGAATTTCCTATGATGAAATGACCCCTGACGATATGGTAGTTATGGATCCGGAAGGTAATATTTTGGAGAGCCGCTTAAAACCCTCTTCCGATACGGCTACACATCTGCTTTTATATCAGGCGTTCCCTGAAATAGGCGGTATCGTGCATACGCATTCCGAATGGGCTACCTCCTGGGCCCAGGCATGCCGCGACCTGCCCTGCCTGGGTACCACCCATGCCGATCATTTTTTTGGTTCGGTTCCCTGCACCCGGTTGCTGACACCTGAAGAAATAATGGGGCAATATGAACTGGCTACCGGTATGGTGATTCAGGAAGCGTTTTCCGGAATCGATCCAATGGAAGTTCCGGGCGTGCTGGTGGCCGAACACGGTCCCTTCTGCTGGGGCAAAACCGTGGCTGAGGCGGTGAAACACGCCATAATTCTTGAAGAGATCGCTAAAATGGCTTTCCGTACCGTGATGCTCGGTAAATCCGGACCGGTTCAGCCTGCCATCCTTAAAAAACATTATCAGCGGAAACACGGTCCGGATGCCTATTATGGACAGGACAACCCGCTCAAATAATCCGTATTCTCCTAATCACCTGGCGAAAATTTAAAACAAATCACTTAGTATTATGCAGTATTTTAGATGGTTACAAATTCTTCCGGTGGCATTGCTCGCTTTAGCCGGATGTAGTGAAAGCAAAAAAGTATCGGGTGATTACCCGATTCAACCTGTGGCATTCAATCAGGTTAAACTTCAGGATGCTTTTTGGGCACCCCGTGTAAAACTCAATGCTGAGCTCACCATTCCTTATGCATTCAAGCAGAGCGAGGAAACCGGCCGGATTAAGAATTTCGATATTGCCGCCGGTGTGGAAAAGGGTTCGTTCTGCAGTATTTATCCGTTTGATGATTCAGATGTTTACAAAATCATCGAAGGGGCTTCCTATTCCCTTCAAACCGTGCCGGATGCAAAACTCGATGCCTATCTGGATCAGCTGATTGCACGTATCGCCGCTGCCCAGGAGCCCGATGGCTATCTGTATACCAACCGTACCATCATGGGCGATAGCGCACATCCGTGGGCAGGTAAAAAACGCTGGGAACTTGAAAGCGATAACTCCCATGAGCTGTATAATCTCGGCCATTTCTTTGAAGCTGCCGTGGCTCATTATCAGGCTACCGGTAAGAATTCGATGATGGATATCGCCGTTAAAGCTGCCGATCTGATCGTGAAGGATTTCGGATATGGCAAGTGCGAACATTATCCCGGCCATCAGGAAGTGGAGATCGGCCTGACAAAACTATACCGGGCAACCGGCAAGAAAGAATACCTCGACCTGGCCAAATTTTTCCTCGATGTTCGCGGTCCGGGCGGTGATATGTATAACCAGGCCCATAAAAAGCCGGTTGACCAAACTGAAGCCGACGGACATGCCGTGCGGGCCAATTATATGTTTTCGGCAATGGCTGATATGGCTGCCCTGACCGATGACCCGGCGTATTTTAAGGCAATTGATACCCTCTGGAAAAATGTGGTGGGCAAAAAGCTTTATATCACCGGTGGCGTGGGTGCAACCGGAGCAGGGGAAGCATACGGAGTTGATTATCAATTGCCCAATATGAGCGCATACTGCGAAACCTGTGCCAATATTGCCAACGTATTCTGGAATTACCGGATGTTCCTCCTCCATGGAGAGTCAAAATACGTGGATGTGCTGGAACGCAGTTTATATAATGGAGTATTGAGCGGACTGGGACTGACGGGCGACCGTTTCTTCTACCCCAATGTTCTCCGGTCAAAGGGACAGCATGAGCGCAGTGCCTGGTTCGGTTGCGCCTGCTGCCCGAGCAACTTGTGCCGTTTTATTCCATCGGTTCCGGGATATATTTATGCAGTTAAGGATAACGACCTGTTTGTGAACCTGTTTGTTCAGAGTGAGGCTGATGTTACGGTTGGCGGTAGAAAAGTTTCCATTCATCAGGAATCAGATTATCCCTGGAACGGTGCAGTAAAACTTACCATCAATCCTGATAAAAAAGGCAAATTTAACCTGATGGTCAGAATTCCGGGCTGGACCGGAAACCAGGTAGTGCCCAGCGATCTGTATACTTTTAAAGATCCTGAAACCACTCCGGTAACCATCAGTGTTAACGGAAAACAGGTGAGCTATAAATCGGAAAACGGATTTGCTGTAATCGGAAGATCCTGGAAAACAGGCGATCAGGTTGAAATCAGCCTGCCAATGGATATCCGCAGAGTGAAGGCTAATGATAAGGTGGAAGCCGACCTCGGCCAGGTAGCCGTACAGCGCGGACCGCTTATGTATACCCTCGAGTGGGCCGACCAGGCCGATCAGAAGGCACTGAACCTCATGCTGGCTGAAGATCCCGGATTCTCCTGGGCATTTAATGCCGGACTGTTGAATGGGGTGGGGGTGATTTCTGCAAAAGGATATTCATTGAAGGCGCAGCTCGATGGAACCATAGAGAAAACTCCGGTCGATATCAAGGCGATTCCTTATTATTCATGGGCTAACCGTGGCCGTGGCGAGATGACTGTGTGGATTCCGGAAGATGCAAAATATGCTACTCCGCTGCCAGCTCCCACCATTGCTTCGCTGGCAACCGTAACGTCCTCAAAATGCTCGGGTTCGCCTGAAACCGTGCGCGATCAGCAGTGTCCGGCAAAATCAAGCGACAGTGAATTCGGTTATATTCACTGGTGGCCGAAACAGGGAACCAGCGAATGGGTTCAGCTCGACTTTGCCAAGGCGGAAAAGGTTTCGTCAATGGATGTTTTCTGGTTCGATGATGAAGATATCAATGCCGGGTGCCGCGTACCGAAATCCTGGAAACTGCTGTACAAAAAAGGCAATTCCTGGGTTGAAGTAAAAGCAAAGGGTGCGTACGGTACGAAAAAAGATCAATATAACACACTTGATTTTGAACCTGTTACCACTACGGGACTGAAGCTTGATATCCGCCAGCCGGAACGTTTCTCCACCGGAGTGCAGGAGTGGGTGGTCAGGTAGGTGAAGAAGCACGCGGATGACGTTTTAAGAGGAACGCGGATGACGCGGATGCTGCGCAACGCGGATTAACGCGGTTTTTTTTATTGTTAAGATCCGCGAAAATCAGCGTTCCCATAGGGATCCGCGTCAACCGCGTTCCTCTTATAACGTCATCCTAGTGCTAATCCAATTATTCTTAACGTTTAACTGGCATTATGAAACGTTTGATCAGTCTGGCAGCGGTGATTCTGATTCTGTTTGGCGGTGCTTCATCACGGTCTGACGGTTTCTTCTTTCTGGTGGTTTCAGATTCCCATTACGGGAAGAGCGACCGCCTAAAAAATATCGAAACCATTAACCGGATGAACGGGATGGAGGGTACCGACCTGCCCGGTTTCCTCACCGGCAAGGTTGGCAATCCGCTGGGGGTTATCCATTGCGGCGATATCCTTGATGGCCCTGCCGACAGCGCCTACCGGATGTTTGAGGAGGATTACGGACTGAACGGAGAGGCAAAACTGAAATTTCCGGTATATGAAACCTTTGGTAATCACGACGGGGGGCTGACCCAAACCGTGCGCCAGGCTTCCATTCGCCGTAATCCCGGTAGGAGTGCCCTTGCATCGGTTTCGGATAATGGATTGTTCTACTCCTGGGACTGGAACGGTGTGCACTTTGTGAATCTGGGTTCCTATCCGGGAAATGAATGGATCGACACCTGCGGCTGGTGCCACTATTTTAAAGATTCCTTTCGGGAGCCCCTGTTCAGCAGGGACTTTCTGAAAGCTGACCTGCTGAAAAATGTGGGAACATCCGGTCGGCCGGTTGTACTCGTGCAGCATTATGGATGGGATGATTTCAGTAAACTCTGGTGGACAGCGCCCGACCGCGACTCCCTGGCATCCGTTATCAAACCCTATAATATTATTGGCATCTTTCACGGCCATTCCCATGCGGTTGAGCACCGTACCTTTAACGGCATACCGGTATGGTCGGCAGGCTCCACCGTGAAAGGCGATGAGCCCGGCAATATCCTGGTGGTAAGGTATCGCCGGGGAAAATTAACGGTGTGGCCGTTTTAAACGCGGCATCATGCAACCCCCCCGTAGAGACGGATAACTATCCGTCTCCAACTACCCGTCCCCAAATTATTCCATCTAATTGATATTCAGCAATTAGGCTATTCTTATCGATATGTCAATATTTCATATCTGTGTATCTTTTAACAGTAAATGAGTAAAATTTAACAATAAATGAGATTTTTCTTTGGAAATGTGATTTTGCGGTTTATATTTGAGTGGGTAATATTTTAACATTATTTAACAATTAATCACAGGATGCGTATGCGCAAATTTACACTTCTTCTTGCACTTGCCGGGTTATTTGCAGTAGCCTCGGCACAGGCTCAGAGCCCTGGAACAAAGGGTAACGGGCAGGTTTTCTTTACTGAAACATTTGGTTGGGAGAATCCGGCTGATGACAAAGGCTGGACCGCGCCGACCGGTTATTATTTCCTTGACCCTACCGATATCGGGTACAACTGGGTGTGGTGGAAAGATGATTTCATCGACAGATATACACAGGATCCGATGCTTCAGTCGACTACAAAGGATAACGGCTGTATTGCCCTTTTTCTGGAGCGTTATAACCTTGGAGGTGAACTGACTACCAATCTTGACAACTCGATTGTGTTTCCAAAGATGGACTGCAGTTCGCATTCGTCCGTTATTGTAAGGTACGAAACCCATTTCATGGCCTACTCGGTTGCCGATATGTTCCTTGAAATTTCGGTGGATGACTGGGTTCACTCCGCTTCTTATAAAGTGAATTTCGGCTGTGGTCACAAAGATCGTCCACAGGATAAACCAAAAGGTGTTCCGGCAATTTTCGAAGCCAATATTTCTGACGTTGCAGCAGGTATGCCTAATGTTCAGATGAGACTTCACTGGAACAACACCCGCCTGTACTATTGGGCAGTGGATGATTTTACCCTGGCTGAAGCCTACAACAATGACCTGAAGCTGAATTTTGTGAAAATGGAATGGCAGGATAATGATCCTGATGTTGCCATGGCATGGATTTATAATATCCCGAAATCACAGCTTAATGGTACCAACGGATTCTTTAATTTCCAGTCGAGTGCGCTGAACTTCGGCGAATACGATCAGGAAGATGCTTACCTGGATATTGACATTACCAAAAACGGTACAAGCGTATTCCACAAATCTTCAGCACCGGCTGATATTAACGTTCTGATCGTTGATACCGCTGACATTGCCGACCAATATTCCCCGACCGATTATGGTCACTATAAAATGGCTTGGGAATTCAAGGCTAAAGAGGTGGATGATAATCCTTCCAACAGCAAGCGTGATGTATACTTCAATGTAACCGACAGTATTTATTCGCGCGCTGATGATAGCAACGACCTGGGGTGGTCATACAGCAAAGAGCGGTATGATGATGCTGCTGTTGCCAATATTGGTCACACGGTTCTTTCTATTTTCCCGATCTTCAATGATTGTGAAGTCAGTTCAATTTCCACCTATATTGCTGGTGGTAAGGCAGATGAATTTACCAATTACCGGTTTGTTTTATATTTTGTCCCGATCGGACAGGATGATGAAACTCCATTTGAACTTTTAGTCTCTGAAATGATTCAGCTCGACTCAGCCGATTTCAATACCTGGGTAACCCTGCAACTGGAAAAAGATGGTGAATCTGAATTTCTGAAAAAAGGTGATCTGGTTTATGCCGGTCTCCAGTATGATAATATGAACGCCGATTATCTCATTCGGAGAAACCAAGGTTTGGAAGTGGGAACCGACAACTCGGTTACCATGACGGAATCTTCCTCAATTGGGTACTATGATGGCAACTGGCAAAGCGGTCTGGGCGATTTCATCGGAAAACGCAACCTGATGATCCGCCTGAACCTGAACGATCATGGTAATATCAATGACGGAGTGGAACTGAATCCAACCCTGGCTTCATTAGGACAGAACTATCCTAACCCCTTCAGCCGCAGTACCGAGATTGCCTATGAACTCACTACCGGTTCAGAGGTATCGTTCTCGGTAATGGATCTCACAGGCCGCAAGGTTATGGATGTCAGCGAAGGTATGATGCCTGCCGGTAAGCATACTTATACTCTGCAAACCAGTAATCTGGAGCCGGGTGTATATTTCTATACCCTGAAGGCAGGAACCTTTGTTCAAACCAAGCAGATGGTGATTGTTGAATAATAGAGTGTCTTTTCATGAAAAGGGCTGCCCCCAACGGGGCGGCCTTTTTTTTCACTAGATTTGCCGAATACAGCGAATTTTTATGGAATTCATACAACAGGTGATAGATTGGTACATGCAGAATACGAGCTATCTGACCGTATTTCTCCTCATGTTGATTGAGAGTACCGTTTTGCCCATGCCATCTGAACTGGTCATTCCGCCAGCCGCCTATCTGGCTGCAAAGGGCGAAATGAATATTTTCCTGGTTGTACTTGCGGGAACAACCGGGGCCCTCGCCGGTTCCCTCATCAATTATGTGGTTTCGTATACCCTTGGCCGTAAAATCGTTTATGCTCTGGCAGATACCAAACTCGCTCACCTGATTTTTATAAATAGGGAAAAGGTGGAAAAAGCCGAAACTTTCTTTATCAAGAATGGCAAGAGTTCCACCCTGATCGGCCGTTTGGTGCCGGGGGTCCGCCACCTGATTTCCATACCGGCCGGACTGGCGAAAATGCCGCTTCGCACCTTCATGCTTTGGACATTCATCGGTGCCGGAATCTGGAATATCATCCTTTCAATGCTTGGTTATTTCTTCTACTCTCAGCAGGAACTGCTCGAAAAATATTATGAGGAGCTGAAGTGGGGAGTTGTTGGAGTAGGGGTGATCTTTGCTATCTATCTAATAGTTAAATCGATAAAAAAGAAACGTGCCAGGCGTGAACTCTGAAAAAATCCGTTTGGCACTCAGCGCTTTTTATATATCTTTGCCCCGCTTTGTCCGATGGTGTAATTGGCAACACATCTGATTTTGGTTCAGAAGAGTCTAGGTTCGAGCCCTAGTCGGACAACAAAAAAGGCTGGCAGCATAAAAATGCTGTCAGCCTTTTTCCTTAGAAAATCCAGCAGGAAAATTCATCAGGCAAAAGTATCAGACATCAGGTTTTTAAACCATTTGAGCATGTCTTCATAGTTTTCCGAATTTGCGCCATCGGATTCAGTAATCCCATTACCGGTTGGGAGCATGGTTCCGGAAGCCGGGTCATACCGGTATACAACCGACAACCATGAAGCAGTGGTTTTGGTGATCGGTGTGAAACAGGAGGAATTGGTGATGGGCGATTGATTCACCCTTAATCCCTTAAACATCTGGATGATTGCATCTGCACAAACTTTGGCCTCGGCATTGGCAATATGTCCGGCTTTGGGCTGAGTTGTGGCAGAGGAGTCGCCAATAATATGAATGAACGGAACGGCGGTGGATTCATAGGTGAGTACATTTACTGCAGCCCATTTTCCGCCAGGCGCATTGGCCAGTCCGATGCCAGACTGAGTAATTAAATTACCCGCTTTGTGTACCGGAATAGCATTGATGACTTTGCCCTTAAATGAGCCCGCACTGGTGTTTACCGTCATCAGGTCAGCATTGATGCCGGTTATTGCAGCATTGGGAACATAGGTGATAATCCCCTTGTGGGTCACATTAAAAGCTTTGGTAAAATTCTGCAGCTCAGCCTGAATTCCATTGTTCGCATCCAGAATGACCACCTTCCCGCCCCCTTTGGTGCGTTTCAGATAATCCGCCACCACACAGGCACGTTCATACGGTCCGGGCGGACACCGGTAAGGCTTGGGCGGTATTGTTATAATGAATGTGTCGCTTTTGGTCATTGATTTAATCTGATTCTGCAGGGAAGTGGTCTGCACGCCCGCCTTCCAGGCATGAACGATTTTTGCCTGGTTGGCCAGGGTCCCCGTTAATCCCGGCAGCGGCTCAAAATCAATTCCCGGAGCCAGAATCAGCCGGTCATAGGGCAGAAGGGTGCCATTCGAAAGAGTGACCTTCTTGCCAATATAATCGATGCTTTTTACGGAGTAGTTTTTGACTTTTACCCCGTATTTACTGGTTAATCCGGCGTAGTTATAGGCCAATTGGCTTAACGTCCGTTCACCTGTCAGTATCATGTTGCTGAAAATGTTGGAGTAGTAAGTGGCATTGGGCTCCACCAAGGTTACATCAACCCCGGTTCCTCCCCACAAACGGAGAAACTTGGCTGCCGTTGTACCGGCCATTCCTCCTCCGACTACAACCACCTTGCCAACCGCTCCTGTTGTGCCCGTTTGCTCAGCCATGGCCGACTTTAAAAAGGTTAACCCTAAAGCCGTTACCCCCAGGCTGGAGAAAAATTCCTTGCGTTTCATAGCTGGTTGTTTTATTGTTTTGAGAAATAATCACCGATCAATTTCACTTCTTCCGGCGTATAAGCCCGTGAATGAACATTCATGATATTGTCGCCAGGGCTTTTGGAATTCATGGAACTGAATTTTCCAGCGAGTTCGGAGGCACCGATACCGGCGATTTTTAATTCTCCGGCATAACCGTTTGTTCCATGACATTGAAAGCAGTTGGAAGCCAGGAGCCTCCCGGGCAGCTCACTGTTGCCTGCCTTAAGTGTGAGTGAAAGATTTGTATCCATCGATGCATTCTCTGAAATATCCTCAGTAATAACATCCTTTTTACAGGACGACAGGGTCATCAACATGAGCGCTGTGGCGCTGAACAAGCTTAAAATAATACTTCTTGTTTTCATCAGATTTAAATTAGATAAACATATAGATATACACATATACAAACAAATATATATGAATGTTATTGCATAATGTTCTGATTTTCATGTTAAGGGAAAACTTTTTGGAAAAACTGGTCAAATAATTTAATAGGCAACCACCAAATATTATATCAGATCAATTATGATAAATTTGCCTGATTGAATCCGGTATACCTATTTTGAATGTAATTATGCGATTGAATACGCGTATTTTTCATCCGCTGGCTGGACTTTTTGTCCTCCTGACTTCTCTGATTACCTATTATTTGTGTTTGGAACCTTCCGTTTCGTTCTGGGATTGCGGAGAATTCATCTCTTCCGCATACCGTCTGGAGGTGGGCCATCCGCCGGGTGCTCCCCTTTTTATGCTCCTGGGACGGTTTTTCACTCTTTTTGCTTCGGGCCCTGAACAGGTTGCCCAGATGGTGAACCTTTTCTCGGCCCTCGCCAGTGCCCTTACCGTGCTTTTCCTCTACTGGACCATTGTGCTGCTCCTGCAGAAAGCCGGCCGTAAACCGGGCATTCCCAGGCAACCGGTGCCATTTACAACGGTAATCGCCGGCGTTGTGGGATCGCTCGTTTATGCTTTTTCTGATACTTTCTGGTTTTCAGCCGTTGAGGGGGAAGTATATGCCCTGAGTTCCCTGTTCACCGCTGTGGTTTTCTGGGCCATTCTGCGCTGGGAGCAGGAGGCTGATGAGCCCCGCAATATGAGGTGGATTCTCCTGATCGCCTTTCTGATGGGACTGTCCATCGGCGTGCACCTGCTTAACCTGCTGGCTGTTCCGGCCATTGTGCTGCTCTGGTACTACCGCAAATATCCTGAACCTACCCGCAAGGGAACTTCGCTGGCACTGGCAGGCTCGCTTGGTGTGCTGGCCTTTATCATGTACGGACTGATCCCCGGGGTGGTGATCCTGGCCACCTGGTTTGAACTGTTTTTCGTTAATCTGATCCGTCTGCCGTACAACTCAGGATTGGCAGTATTTCTGGTCCTGCTGATTGCCAGTCTGGTTTGGGGTATACGCGAAACCCACCGGAGGAAATCGGTTCTCTGGAATACCATCCTGTTAGCTTTAACCCTCATGCTGACCGGATATTCATCGTATTCCATGCTCATGATTCGCTCGAGGGCCAATCCGCCTATGGATCAGAATAATCCGGATAATGTTTTCAGTTTGAAAGGATATCTGAACCGTGAACAATATGGCGACAGGCCGCTGATTTACGGGCCGGTTTATAATGCTCCCATGACCGGGCAAAAGCCTGGGAAAGCCATTTATGACCGGGTGGATGGCCGGTATAAACTGGTTGACCGCACCCCTGAAGCGGTTTACGATAAGCGGTTCCTGACCCTTTTTCCCCGCATGTGGAACAACAGTCCGAGTCATGCCCAACTTTACAAGGAATGGGGCCGGATCAAGGGGAGACCCATCGAGGTTTCAGATCCCAACGGGAAGAAGCGTGTTGAATACAAACCAACCTTCACTGAAAACCTGCGTTTCTTTTTCAGTTATCAGGTTGGCCATATGTATTTCCGGTATTTCATGTGGAACTTCGCCGGGCGGCAGAATGATACGGAGAGTCAGGGCGGAATCCGCAATGGTAATTGGATCAGTGGTATAGGCGTTATTGATGCGGCCAGGCTCGGTCCGCAAAAGGCACTGCCTGACCATGACCGGAACAGCAAATCCCGGAACACCTATTTCCTTTTGCCCTTGCTGTTTGGCATTGCCGGGGCGGTTTATCAATATAAGCGTTCGAAAAAGGACTTTTGGACGGTTTTGCTTCTGTTTGCTTTTACCGGCATCGCCATCGTCATTTATCTGAATCAATATCCCGACCAGCCGAGGGAGCGCGATTACTCTTATGCCGGGTCGTTTTATGCTTTCGCGATTTGGGTTGGTGTTGGGGTGCAGGCATTAAACTCAGTGGTGAGGAGGTTGGTCCCCGCCTACGCAGGGATGAGGGAGAAGGTCCCCGCCTTCGCGGGGATGACAGAAAAGGGGCGCGGCTTTGCGGGGATGGTTAGTGCATTGGCGTTAGGGGTGCCATTAATTATGGCGGTGCAGAACTGGGATGACCATGATCGGTCGAACCGATATATTGCCCGGGATTTTGCGTACAATTATCTGAATTCCTGCGCTCCGAACGCGATCTTGTTTACCAATGGCGACAATGATACTTTTCCGCTCTGGTATGCTCAGGAGGTGGAAGGGATCCGCACGGATGTGCGGGTGATCTGTTTGCCTTACCTGGCAGCCGATTGGTATATCGACCAGATGAAGCGTAAAGCCTGGCTCTCCGATCCGGTACCGTTTTCACTTACCCGCCAGCAGTACGGTCCGGGTAAGCGTGACTATATCCCAGTGATTGAGCAGATTAAGGATACCGTTGATCTTGAGCGGCTGATTGATTTCGTTTCCAGTGAAAATGAATCCTCGAAGGTGCCGTTACAGGGCGGAGGATCAATGAATTATATCCCAACACGAAAGTTCAGGTTAACTGTGGATCGCGCAAAAGTGCTGGCAACGGGTACGGTTCCCCCGGAAGATGCCGGGTTGATTGTGCCCGAAATCATCTGGAATCCGGGCCGATCCTCCATCTATAAAAATGACCTGATGATCCTCGACCTGATTGCACACAATAACTGGGAGCGGCCCATCTATTTTACTTCGCTGGGTCATGAAAACATCCTGGGATTGCAGCAGTATTTTCGCCTGGAGGGTTTTGCTTACCGGTTTGTTCCGGTACGCCAGCCGGGCGAAGCAACCTTGTCGGGTTCCATCAATACGGGGATTTTGTATGATCG
Source organism: uncultured Bacteroidota bacterium (assembly GCA_942493265.1). Lineage (GTDB taxonomy): Bacteria > Bacteroidota > Bacteroidia > Bacteroidales > UBA12481 > UBA12481. Next base: position 887,592 of record OW818688.1, on the reverse strand, counting down.
CTTAATGAATACCTTCCGATGGGGCAATATCAGTGATACCTCCCTGTTCATTGATGCCAATACCTACCGTACCACCTTGATCCTCAGGCTCAGGCAGCGGTTTGGAGATTTGGCAGATGCGCTTATGAGGGAAGGGAAAACCGATTCCGCAGTGAAGGTGCTTGACCGGGTAACTGAATTGCTGCCCACCGTCAACTTTCCGAACGATGTGAATACCGCCGGGTTGGCTGAAATGTATTACCGGGCGGGATCTCCTGAGAAAGGGAATAATCTTTTGAGGGGATATCTAAAGGATATTGAGCAGAATATCAGGTATATAATCAGTCTTGAAAAATCGTTCGGAGGCATGCTTTCCGATGAAGCCCAGCGTAATGTGTCGCTGCTTGGTGAAATCCGGCGATTGGCCGGTGCATACAATCAGGAGGGATTGGTTGCGGAAATAAACGGGTTAATCGATCACCTTGGAATCAGCGCCAAATGAAACCAGGTACCTGGCTCAGGATCTCACTGTTTGTAAAGCCCCCCGGCTGGGTGCGCCGAATTTCATCCGGGATGGTGTGGTGGATACCCACCCATGAGCCGGTGCTGTATCTGACATTTGATGACGGGCCGGTTGATGGGTTAACCCAGTGGATACTGGGCGAACTAAAAAAATTCGACGCAAAAGCCACTTTTTTTTGTGTGGGGGAAAATGTACGACAGAATCCGGATTTGTATGCCAGAATCCTTGACGGGGGGCATTCCGTTGGAAATCATACCTATAGCCATCTGAACAGCTATCGAACCGGAATCCGGCAGTATGTGAAAGATGTTTACCTGGCCCGGAAGGTGGTTCATTCCCGCTTGTTCAGACCGCCATACGGAAGGCTCCGCCCGATGGCTGCCCGCATTTTGATGCCGCGGTTCCGGATTATCCTTTGGGATATTTTAAGTATGGATTACGACCGCGAACTGGAGCCCCGGATGGTATTGCACAACGTGGTTTCCAATGCCCGGCCCGGCAGTATCATTGTTTTTCATGACAATATCAAGGCACGCGAAAACCTCGAATTTACGCTACCCAGGGTTCTTGATCATTACTCGAGGGCTGGTTACCAGTTCCGTGCATTGGATGAAAACTTGTTCAATAAGCAAAAAATGGGTCGGGAACCAAGGATAAGTTAGTACCTTTCGCCACTTATTTAATCCAGAAGATTTTTTATGAACGTATTGCTTATAGGCTCGGGTGGAAGGGAACATGCACTGGCATGGAAACTGAAACAGAGTCCCTTACTCACGAAATTGTTTATCGCTCCGGGAAATGCGGGGACTGCTTTGTGCGGAATAAATGTTCCGATTGCGGTTGATAATTTTCCCGCACTGGCACAGTTGGTGCGCAGCGAAAACATCAAGATTGTGGTGGTTGGTCCCGAAGATCCCCTCGTAAAGGGAGTCAGCGATTATTTTAAAGAGCAGGACGACCTGCGCTGGGTTGGTGTCATTGGTCCTTCAGCAGATGGCGCCCGGCTTGAGGGAAGCAAGGATTTTGCCAAACAGTTCATGGAGAAATACAATATTCCGACTGCCCGGTACCGCACTTTTTCCATTGGGAAAAACAATGATTCCATCGATGCAGCAACTGAATTTATCCACTCCATGCAGCCGCCTTATGTGCTGAAAGCCGACGGTCTGGCTGCCGGTAAAGGAGTGGTCATCCTGAATGATCCGGAGGAGGCTGTTGGGGAACTTCGTGATATGTTTGGCGGCAAATTCGGATCAGCTGGCAAAAAAGTGGTGATTGAAGAATTTCTGGATGGCATCGAATTGTCAGTTTTTGTTCTTACCGATGGAAATTCCTGGCTGCTGCTGCCGGAAGCAAAGGATTATAAGCGGATCGGCGAGGGGGATACCGGACTGAATACCGGAGGGATGGGAGCGATATCACCCGTTTCATTCGCAAAACCGGCTTTTATGGAAAAGGTAAAAGCCAGAATTATTGAGCCAACAATTAGTGGGTTAAAGTCTTCAGGTATACATTATCAGGGTTTTATTTTCTTTGGTCTCATCAGTGTAAAGGGCGAACCCTTTGTGATTGAATACAATGTGCGGCTGGGTGACCCGGAGAGTGAAGCCGTGATCCCACGCATAAAATCTGATTTGCTTGAGCTGTTTATTGCCGCAGCCGACGGTCGTTTAAAAGAAAAACAATTGGAGATATCAGATGAATCGGCGGCCACTGTGATGCTGGTTTCGGGCGGCTATCCCGGTGAATATCAGAAGGGATTTCCGATTTCGGAACCGGATGCTGAAGCCGGGGGAATCATTTTTCACGCCGGCACCACCGTCCGCGACAAAAAAACGGTGACAAACGGCGGACGCGTTCTTGCTGTTACCTCGCTTGATACAAACTGGAAAAAAGCGCTCAAAAAGTCATATAAAACAGCAAAAGGCATCACCTTCGAAGGGGTTTACTATCGCAGGGATATCGGCTTTGATCTGTAATACCAGGCAATATGTTTGGGTTTATCCGATCGATCAGCTTTACCACACAGGTGTTCATCCCGTTATTGGGACTGATCCTGTTCAGTATTGCCTGGTTTCTTCCGGGGAACCTGCTGTCATCCACTATTTATGGTAACGGTTTCTTTTACCAGCCGGTTGACGGTTGGATGTATCCCCTGTGGGGGACCATGGTGCGCCTGCCACTGTGGGCACAGGTTGTACCTGCTTTCCTGATTGCAGTATTTACCTCGGCCCTGCTGGTGCAAACCGATATGAAGAATCTGCTGATGGGCACGCGGTCATACGCCATCGGCTATGTTTTTCTTTTTCTGCTGGTTTCAGGCGGCCATTTTTTTCTTTTTCATCCGGCAATCCTGGCGGCTTATTTCATGGCCCTCAGTATCAGGTTTTTATTGGAATTGTATAAAGATGAAAACGCCTATCCAATCGTTTTTGCGATGGGCTTTTCATGGGGTGTGGCCATCCTGTTATATCCACCGGTAAGTTTGCTCAGTGCCGGACTTTTTGTAGGGCTTCTGCTGATGGTAAGCACCGGCTGGCGGCACTGGATCGCCTGCCTCATGGGAATTGCCGTACCAGCCATTCTTACGGGCTTTTTCTGGTTCCTGATGGGAGATCTGGCTTATGAGGTGCGAACATTTTTCGTGTGGTTTGAATTCCGTCCAACGCTGATTCCGGCACTCATTGCGAAAGATCCATTTATTGCTGCATGGCTCGGGATTATCCTGATCTGGTCAGTCGTGGCATCGGTTAAGTACAGGAACCCGAAAATCCAGTCGCGTCAGCTGTTTCAAACGAATTTCATTCTGTTTGTTTCCATGCTGATCATGATATTCTTCATGCAAACCGTGTCGGTGGAGATTCTCTGGCTGTTTGCCATACCCGTGAGTTTTATGATGACCTTCTGGTCACTAAAAGTGGAAAGAGGCTGGAAAAGGGATCTGTTCTTCCTGTCGCTGCTGATATGTTTTGCTTTCTTCAGAATCCGAAGCCTGATCTAGGCTTTAACGGCAACCCCGGTTAGTTTTTTACCATTCTCTGCTGACTCAGAACATTGTTTTCTGAGGTCACGCGGAACAGGTAAATGCCTTTGGACAGGGAGGATGCATCGATAACGGTTTGTTCCTGGGTAAGCGACCGGGAATATTCAAGCTGCCCCATCATATTGATCACATCAAGCCGGGCAGGATTTCCATTGAAATCTTCAATCTGAACGGTACATTGATGATCAACCGGATTGGGATAAACATGGAGTTTATTATCAAATGTATTGATATTTACACCGTTGCTGATGTCCTGGTTGATGGTCAGTATTTTCACGGGAACTTCCGGATCATTAGAGGTTACCGTGATATAAGCGGTTCTGCGTGTGCCGTTATTTATATCAATTTCGGCTGTGATTTGTCCTTCATTAACACCGCTGGTACCGGCAGTGATATGAACCCAGGCCGGGGCATCGGTTACCTGAGCTTCCCAGTTTATGGTTCCAAAGCCAGTTTTTGAAATTCCAAAACTCACCTGACCTCCATGGTAATCAATGGTCTGGATATCGGGATCGACTTCCAGTTCAGCTTCCGGGGCAGTTTGTGTGATGCTTACGGTAACCGGTCCACCGGTTGTGCCTTGGGCGGTAATGGTTATTTCAGCGGCTCGCACGGCTCCGGAATTGGTTTCTATATCCAGTGTGATCACTCCGTTGTTGGTACCGGTTGAACCTGAGCTGATCCTTGCCCATGAATTCCCTTCGGTGACTGCAGCTGTCCAGTTCATCTGACCTCCGCCGGTATTGCTGACAGAAAAGCTGACGGTACCGTTACTGAAATCCAGGGTTCGGATATCAGGGGTGACATTCAGAACCGGGATGTTCGGGTCCTGGTTGACCACTAATGTTTTCGGACTGTTCTTCCCGGAAGCATCCGTTACTGTGATCAGCGCAGTGCGGGGTGCATTGTCGGGATTGATATCCAGCGAAACCTGAATGGTACCGGCATTGCTTCCGTCGGCACCTGAAAGGATATGTGCCCATGATGACCCGGAACTAACTGTTGCAGTCCAGTTTATGACCCCAACTCCGGCGTTGTTAACAGCGAATGTGGTGGTGGATGCTTCAAAGGAAACCGGCTGGGAATCAGGTCCTGCAATCAGGATGGTTTCGTTGGCAGCCTGAATGATATTCAGTGTTGCCGGGCTGCCGGTTGCATCTGCTGCAGTAATGGTGATCACAGCCGTGCGGGGGGTGATTTCCTGATTTGCACTCACGGATACCTGAATCGTTCCGGAATTGCTGCCGTCGGAACCTGAAGTAATATGTGCCCAGTCGCTTCCTGTGGTCACTGCCGCACTCCAGATCATGGTACCTCCGCCGGTATTTGACACTGAGAATGTGGTAGTGGTATTGCCATAGTTAACGTTCTGTACTTCAGGTCCGACACTCAGCATAGTATTGTTGGCTGCCTGGTAAACAGTAAGTGTTTTCGGGCTACCGGCTGCATCTGTTGCGGTAACGGTTATGGTGGCAGTACGTGGTGTTCTTTCTTTATTAGGATCTACTGTGAGCTGAATCGTGCCGGAATTGGTCCCATCGGTTCCTGATGTGATCTGTGCCCAGCTGGTTCCTGCGGTTAAGGCTGCATTCCATCTCATGGCGCCGCCGCCGGTATTGGTTACAGCGAATGTAACTACGCCCCCGTTGTGATCCAGGTTGCGTGTGGCCGGGGTGATATCCAGGGCTGCAGGATTGGCTGCCTGAACGATTGTAATGGTTTTCGGGGCTCCGGTAGTATTGGGAGCTGTTAAGGTGATGGTGGCGGTACGTGATGTGCTTCCGGTATTCGCATCGGCTGTCAGGGTAATGGTGCCGGTATTGGATCCTGTTGATCCTGAAGTGATATGTGCCCAGGTACCTGAGGTAACTGCAGCTGTCCAGGTCATGGTTCCGCCGCCGGTATTACTGACGGCAAAAGTGGTTGATCCTCCGCCTGATGCCATATCGCGGGAGGTGGGTGTTACTGCCAGAGTGGAGGGAGCATCGCCGAAACTTACGGTAAAGGAGATATTGTCGCCGGCAGCCCCGATATTATTGATCTGAAATCCGCCGGGAGCCCCGTTGCTGAGGAAACACTGGGTAGCACTGCTGCCCCCAAATGAGGTGCGGCCTGCACCCGATGAAAAGTAAGCGTTGTCGAGATCACCATCTTCAGTTAGTGTGCCATTTGGACGGCAAACATAAACCTCATCGGGAGGTCCGTAACTGTTTCCGTTCAGTGAAGGGGTAACCCGGTAAATGATCAATCCTGATCCCAGTAGCTGGGCATCAAACAAACCGCTGGTTTTGCGGTATTCAACGACAAAATATTCTGAAGTGCTGCTCGGGGACGCAATTTTGTATGCGGCAAATGCATCGGTTGATGAAGGGTTCAGGGTATAAGTGCCGCCCGTACTGATTACGGGAATACTGGAAGCCCATTTGCCATACTTTACCTTGGTATATACACTTGGCTGCTGCGGAGGATTCGTTGTGGAGGCCATAACATCCCAGGAGTTGACCGGTGTGATGGAGTTGTCGACGTACCGGTACAGATCAGGAAATCCAAGGGTGTGCGACATTTCATGGCAGAGCATATGAACTCCGAACACATCGGAAACCTGGAAGTTGAAATCCCATACCCTGGCACCGCCTATGGTGACATTACCCGAAACCATGGCCCACATATGCGGCCAAAGCATTCCACCCCAACCATCCGTATCACCCTTAACGATAAAGCATACATTATCAATCATGCCGTTGTTGTCGCTGTCATAATCCAGTCCGGTGGATTCAATCTGTGATTTAACCGACTCGGTGGCTGCTTTCAGAAGGGCCATTTCGCGATCTGAGCGTTCCGTATCATTCTGATATCCGGTGGGATTGGTTGCTGCATTGTACTTGCAGTAATATTTCCGGTCCATTGAATTCTTATACGATACTACGGTGCTTCCGCCGGTTTGCGGGAACAGGGAGGTATTGATGGTAAGCTGTGAGCCTGAAACTTCCTTGAAATATTCAACCATCGATGCGGTTCCGGTAGCATTGAAGGCATTACTGTATTTGGCAATGGGTTCAGTGTATTCGTCCTGATCGTTAAAGCGGATGAAAATGACAATGTTATTGAGTGTTCCGGTGGTGGCGGCAGTTGAGGAGCCTTTAAGGGCCGGGATTCTCAGCCGGTCGCGACTCAGGGTGATCACCTGCTCCGAAGCCAGATTCTGACCCGGGGTCAGTCCTGCTGATGCGGGATTCGTTTTGCCGGCAACCACTGAAGTGGCGATCAGGCTGCTGCCCGATTTCTTTGCGTAAACATAAAAGCCGGTTACCGCGTCCTGTACTATGGTGAAATTATTGATATCATGCAACCAGGTGTAACGTTCATCTCCCGTTGCAAAGCACTTTAATATGCTTCCATCCGGCTGGGTGAGGGTTTGTGGCACATTTTTCAGGTAAGCGGCCTGTACCGGAATGTTACTGAGAAAGAAAATTGCAACAGCGAATGCAAGAAAGATCCGAAGAGAAGCTGTTTTTCCCAATAAACGTATAATCGTATTTGAACCAATGGATTTCATAATAACCCCCGAAAAAGTGACTGCTTTGCTAATTGCTTGAAAATCAAGTTTTTTTCTAGCCTTCCGAGTACCAAATTAGGTGGTCCTTGATGATTAAAATCATAAAGTGCAAGCTATTTGACTAATGATTCTTCGCTTTTTGACGAATGATATTAAATTTCAGCCGATCAGTTATTAATGATGGTCAAAGGCCTGGAGGCTGTACCGGCACTGCAATGGCGAAATTACAGGGAAATTTTAGGCGGATTAATGAGGGGGAAAACAACCGTATTTGTGGAAAGTATTTGACGAAATGCAGCTATTTTTCGATAAAAACAGCCTCGGAGGGAATTCGGACCGGATTTTCTGTGAGTATTGGACTAGCCGATACGAAATTTCTGAAACGAAAGAGTCGATCCGTCAAGGATACGGATATAGTAAATTCCGGATGGCAGGTGCGGCAGGCTCACCCTCACGGAAACGACCGGGGTGGTCATTTCCGCCGGCTGCCAATAGAGTATCCGGCCCTGGGTATCGAAAATTGAAATCATGATACGGCTGCTGCCTGCTGCGCTATATTCGATCTGAAAGGTTCCGTTGGATGGGTTCGGAAATACCCGGAGGTTTTTCGAAACCTCCGGATTCTCAATACCGCTAAGCGGATATCTCATGTTGATTTCATACGTGTTTATGGTGGTACCGTCCTCGGCGGTAACTTTCACCGTGGTGAGACCGGGCAGGGCAGTTGCCGCGGTGATAATTTTACCGGCGTTGGGATCGGCAGTTGTTGCGGTTACTTCAGGAACCAGCAGGGTTTCTGGCTGTAATACCAATGTATAGGAAAGTACCGACGGCTGAAAGCCACTGATGGTAGCGTTATCAACGCGTAAATCGGCCAGTGTGGCATCATTATCTTTGGCAACGTTTATCTGGATGGTATACAGATTGGTGTGGATGCCATCCTGCGCAGTGACCAGTATCCTGATCATCCCGGGCAGTGTGTCTGCCGGTGTGATTTGTACGGTTGCAACTGATTCAGTGGCTATTGCGGTGGCAACCGGATAAGTGGTGCTCCGGTGAGGCCAATCCAGGATGTAGGTAAAAATATGTGATCGAAACCCATTGACTGTTAGTCCGTTAATCATGAGATTTGCCAAAGTGGCAACCTGGGAGGCCGGGACAATAGTGAAATGCACGGTGTATTCCAGTGAGGTGGTTCCATCCTCAGCAAGGATATGGATGAGGGTTGGTCCCGGCAGGGATTCCGGTGGAGTGATCGTCATGGAAGCATTGCCATCATTGGATATTGCAGTAACCAATGGCGGCCTTGTTGTCCCGAATGGGAGTTCCATCTGGTAATTGCGGATCGAAGACGAAAATCCTGCAATGGTGTTACCATTCACCATCAGATCGGATAAGGTGGCATCCGTATTCTTGGCAATGCTGAAATTAACCGAATAGGTTTTTTTGATAATAGTGTCCTCTGCCGTTGAAATGACCATTGAGATTCCTGGTAATGAGGCTGCCTGGATAAAGTTCAGGGTGGCTCTGCTGTCATTTGGAGTTGCAGTCAGCACGGGCACCCTGGTGGTGCGGTATGGCAGTTCAATAGCATAAGTGGTGATCAGCGGACTGAACCCGTTTAACGGATTGTCGTCAACCTTAAGGCTCGTAAGGGAGGCATCGGTTGACGGAGGTGCGATGGAAAAATTTACCGTATAAATTAAGGAGCTGATACCATTTTCAGCCGTAACGGTAACAGTGGTTGAGCCCGGCAAAGAGTTTGCCGGAAGGATTACCCGTACCGCTCCCGGGTCAGTGGTTACAGCCGTGACGGCAGGAACTGCGGATGTTCCAAACGGCAGGATGACCGTATAATCCAGTATGTTTTTAAGAAATCCTGACACCGTTGCTCCGTTGATCGTAAGGTTGGAGAGGGTGGCATCATGATTTTTGGCAACCGAAAAACCCACGGTATAGGTTTTGTTGGTGATCCCGTCTTCTGCCGTAACTACAATGCTGCAACTTCCGGTTAAGGAAACTGCCTGGGTGATCACTTTAACTGCCCCGGCATGACTGGTGGTGGCGGTTACTGTGGGAATCACCGTGGTACCGTAAGGTAATTCCGTATGATAGGAAAGCGTGGCGCTGCTGAATCCGGCAATGGTTATGTTGTTGATCCTGAGATCCGACAGGTTGGCATCGGTACTGAGCGGAATTGCGGTGAAATCCTGATCATCTGCCGTACTGGCCTGTTCAACATAATTATGGGTTTGTGGTATAAATGTATATCCTGTTTTTTCCGGGGTTACTGTTCCCGACCATCCGTTCGCTACATCGGCCGAATAGTATCCATTACTGTTTGACACGGGATTACCCGGCAATCCGTTTAAAAGTACCCCTTCAATTCCTGCACCGGAGGCGGATTTAATATATCCGGAAATATTAAAGAAATCCGGCCGGCCATATATCCAGTTGATTCCGGCGATATCATCCTGATGAAAATTTCTTTTACGAAGTCCATAGGAGCCCAGTCCGTACATCACTTTCGCTTTATCATATTCCTCGTCGAGCAGGTTGCCATACAAGTCCCTGAGATAGAGCCAGTGACCCAGTTCATGAAGAGCAATGGTTTCAATATCCATATGATCCATAGGCACATCATAACTGTTGCTCCATTTGAAGTCCTGGTTAAACTTGATGTCGCATTCGAGGATATTTTCCCCGGAGGTCCAGATCGATGCTCGTCCGATGGTTGTAGATGTTGGAAATGATCCCCAGAGAATTTCATTGGAGTCGTTCTGCCCGAAGTCTGTATTAGTATGATCTCCTGCATATTGTAACTGAAAGCCCGAATTCGTGCTGTTCCAGCTATTTGCCGCGGTTCGAATGGCCAATCCTTCATCCGTTATATCATTGAGGCTTTCATTGATTTTGAAGGGCACAGTTTTTTTGGGCCATTTGATCAACCCATAACCAAATGTCACCTTAAAATTGAATGAATTACTGACCTCACCGGCAGCAGTTATTACCGTAACGGGCCCGCTGGCGGCCGATTGCAGTTTTCCGCTGCTGTTATCGACCGGTACCTTGCAGATGATTTCTGTATCTGTCCAGCTGACAACCGGTGCCGGAATTTTAGGCTGACCGGATTGATAATAAAATTCCACCCTGGCGGTTCCCTGAAAAGGGCCGAAACGGCTGCCGGTGATGGTTACTTTGGTATTGGTTCCGGCTGAGGCTTTATCGGGGCTGATTGAATTTATGGCGGGGGAGTTGGAGGATCCGGCCGATTTCAACCGGTTTTTCAATTCTGCTTTTTTCAGATCGGATTCGGTTTTTTTGCAGTCCTCCAGAAACCGCGACAGTGCCTGGGGGTTGGTATCAGCAATTCTTAAAACATCCGTAAATTGAGTCAACTCCATCAATAACCCGCCAATCTGAACCTGACCTTCGATGACGGGATATTTTCCCTGGAATTCACCGATTATTGCGAGCGGACTTTTATTCAGAAAAAGAATGGATTCTTCGTTTTCCTGAAAATTTACACAGGATGTGACTATCTGGGTGGTATCGCCAACCGTGCCTCCGGGTAATTCAATGGTGAGAAGATCCTGATTGCCTGTATCTCCCTTTATCACACCGATAACCCTGAGATCCGCCCGGGTGGTGATGTTCCGGCCTGATGGGGTGGTGACCCAATGCGATTGCAGTGATACAATCCGGGCCTGGATAATCAGGTCGGATTGCCCGACAATAGACGGCAGATCCATTTTCAGCACCTGGGCAGATCCGGCCGGGGCGCTGAAAAGAAAAAGCAGAATACACGATAAAACAAACAAAAGGTATCTGGCCTGACAGTTCATTGAAATCACATTAAAAGGATCAACCCTTTCTGCAAAGTTATCAGGTTTTTCGCAATCCCCCAGTCATCAAAGGGGGATGTTACCGTGTTTTCTTTTAGGATTTGAATAGCTCTTGTTCCGGGTCATGTCGAGGGCCTGTATCAGCCGGGTACGGGTATCTTTGGGAAAAATGACCTCATCGATATAGCCTAACTCTGCTGCACTGAATGGATTGGCAAACCGTTCTTTGTAATCGGCTATGGCATTGGCCCTTCCCTCATCATCGAGATTTCGGTAAAGGATATTCACGGCGCCATCTGATCCCATCACGGCGATTTCGGCTGTTGGGAATGCATAATTTACATCTGCACCGATATGTTTGCTCGACATCACATCATAAGCGCCGCCGTAAGCCTTGCGGGTGATGAGCGTGATTTTGGGCACGGTAGCTTCAGCGAATGCATAAAGCAGCTTGGCCCCATGCTTGATGATTCCGCCAAGTTCCTGTCCGGTTCCGGGTAAAAAGCCGGGAACGTCAACCAGGGTAATGAGCGGGAAGTTGAATGCATCGCAGAATCGCACAAAACGGGCAGCTTTTACCGATGAACTGATATCGAGGCAGCCGGCCAGATGAGCAGGCTGGTTGGCAACAATACCAACGGGATAGCCATTCAGACGGGCGAACCCGATGATCATGTTTTTCGCATAGAAGGGCTGTATTTCCAGAAAGATATTATCATCAACCACTGAGGTGATAATTTCTTTCATGTCGTACGGCTTATTCGGATCGTCGGGGACCAGGGTCTGAAGGCCCAGGTCAATTCGATCGGGCTGATCGCTCGGGATATGGTAGGGCGGATCTTCGAGGTTGTTGGAGGGCAGGTATGACATGAGTTCGCGGAGCATCATCATGGCCTGTTCATCATTCGAAGCCATGAGGTGGGCTACGCCGCTGCGAGCGTTATGCGTCATGGCACCACCTAGGTCTTCCTTGGTAACTTCTTCGTGTGTAACCGTTTTGATTACATCCGGACCGGTGACAAACATGTAGCTCGACTCCTCCACCATCAGGATGAAATCGGTGAGGGCAGGGGAATAAACTGCACCACCGGCACAGGGTCCGAGAATAGCGGAGATCTGAGGGATGACGCCTGACGACCTTACATTGCGGAAGAAAATATCGGCATATCCGGCCAGGCTTTGAACCCCTTCCTGGATTCGGGCACCGCCTGAGTCGTTGAGTCCGATAACGGGTGCGCCCATCTTCATGGCAAGATCCATGACTTTCACTACTTTATCAGCATTTGACCGGCTCATGGTGCCGCCGAAAACAGTGAAATCCTGAGCAAAAACGTACATCAACCGACCTTCGATCTTGCCATATCCGGTAACCATTCCATCGCCCGGAATTTTTTTGTCCTCCATGCCGAAATCGTGATTCTGGTGCATCACCAGCTTATCCATTTCAACGAAGGAACCCGGATCGAGCAATGCAAGAATTCTTTCGCGGGCAGTTTTTTTGCCAGCCTGATGCTGCTTGTCGATACGATCCTGTCCGCCGCCCATATCGGCAGCTTTCAATTGCCGGGCAAGCTTATCAAATTTGTCCTGTAGAGCCATAATTTTACTTTTATTCCAATACAATCATAACCTGATCACTGTCAACCGTTTCACCCGGTTTAACCATAATTTTTTTAACCAGCCCGTCGCGGCCGGATTTGTATTCGCTTTCCATTTTCATGGCTGAAACGATCACCAGGGTTTGCCCGGCCTTTACGGCATCACCTTCCTCAACAAATACTTCCATAACCTTACCGGGCATCGGAACGCGGATCAGGTTACCGCTGTCGGCGGCTTTGCCCTGATTGCGGCTGCGGAGGTACTTTGTTTGCTCATCAATGATTTCCAGGTCAAATGACTGGAAGAAGGTGTTGACGGTATATTTAGTGTTTCCACCAATCGGTATTGCCTCCACATTGAATGATTTGCCATCATTAAGTAAGGAATAGATCCCTTTTGACACCTCGATCAGGTCGACCTCAAAAATCTTTTCGTCAATTTTTATGACATACCGGCTGCCATCATGTTCGATGATTTCAATCTCGGCGGTACGCTCCTGTTTGGGTAGTTCGATCTGCATGTTAAGAATATGTTATAAATGGGCGACCGCAGGTCGCCCTTACGAGATTATCGGGTGTTGCGTCCTGACGTTTTCCAGGCGGAGGTGGTTGGAGCGACTGCAGTGAGTGCGTGCTGTTTATCCCTCCTTTTTAAATAGTCGATGTATGCCACCATGATGGAAACATCCTGGCAGCTCATATTGCAACCCTTAACATTGAAAAGGGTATTGGAATTATCCTCAATAAAGCCTGTATCGTATTGGCCCAGAATAAAATCGGTGGTTTCCATGATCCGTTCCAGAAATGGAATGGAAGTTTTTATCCCGGTGATCTTATACTCGTGCAGGGCACGCCTCATTACCTGAATGGCTTCATAACGGTTAGATCCCCAAACAATCAGCTTGGAAATCATCGGATCGTAATAGATCGGGATTTCATATCCTTCGTAAACATATCCGTCAACCCTGACGCCCAAACCCAGCGGTTCGGTCAGATGCCGGATTTTACCCGGACTGGGCATGAAGTTGTTATCGGGATCTTCGGCATATATGCGGCATTCAATGGCATGGCCCCTTTGAACAACATCTTCCTGATTGATTTTCAGATGTTCACCTGCGGCAATCAGGATTTGTTCCTTCACCAGGTCGACCCCGATTACGCGTTCGGTTATCGGATGTTCAACCTGCAAGCGGGTGTTCATTTCGAGGAAATAGTAGTTCAGGTTGTTATCGACCAGGAATTCAATGGTACCTGCTCCTTCATAACCAACTGATTTGGCAGCCTGAACGGCATGGTAACCCATTTGTTCGCGGATTTCGGGCGTCAGCAGTGGTGAGGGTGTTTCCTCCACGATTTTCTGATGACGTCGCTGTACCGAGCACTCTCTTTCGCAAAGGTGTATCACATGCCCATGTTTATCAGCAAGAATCTGAAATTCAATATGGTGGGGATTGATGACGAATTTTTCAACGTATACGGTATCATTGCCAAAGGCGGCTTTTGCCTCTGAACGCGCAGCACGCAGGGACGGGAGGATTTCTTTTTCCAGCTTAACCAGGCGCATTCCTTTTCCGCCACCCCCGGCAGATGCTTTGATCATTACCGGCAAACCGATTGCGCGGACCACCTCAAGCGCCTGCTCGTCGGTTACCAGCTTATCATTGGTGCCGGGAACCACCGGAACCCCTGACTTGACCATGGTTTCGCGGGCGGTAATTTTGTCGCCCATCGTGCGGATTACCTCCGGCGTGGGACCGATAAAGATGATTCCCTCCTCGCGGCAGCGGGCTGAGAATTGGGCATTTTCCGAGAGGAAACCATAGCCGGGATGAATGGCATCGGCCTGGCTTTTTTTAGCCACTTCCAGAATCTTTTCCATGTTGAGATAGGATTCGCTGGAAGGTGCCGGACCGATCGGGTAGGCTTCATCCGCATAGCGGACATGCTGGGATGTACGGTCAGCAGCCGAGAAAACGGCTACTGTCAGAATCCCCATTTCGCGGCAGGAACGCATAACCCGCAAAGCGATCTCGCCGCGGTTAGCGACAAGTACTTTTTTAATCATGTATAATCAATCGGTTAGGTAAAGGCCGTAAATATATAAGTTTTTAAATAAGATTCAGATATCTGCATAACTTCATATAATGCAAAGAGGTCCCCACATTTGCGGGGACCTCCTACTGCAAGAATTATATTATCTACAAAAAACTATTTCGATACTGTCATCCTTTTTGTTTCGGTGAAACCACCGGCTTTCAGGGTATACAGGTAGATACCGGCATCGAGTCCGGATGCATCCAGCTGGACGTTATGTTTTCCTGAAGGCTGCATGCCTTTCTGGATGTCCATAACTACGCGGCCGGTAAGATCCATAACTATGATGCTGACATTTGCGTCGTTAACCAGTTCGTAAGAAATATCGGTGGTCCGGTTGAACGGGTTCGGATAGTTCTGTCCTACTGATGCGGCGGTGCGGGTAAGATCAACGCCATCGTTGATGTTGGAATGGTCATTGAGGTTCAGGCGTACCATCAGGTTACGGCCACCGGGATAACCGCCGGTAGTCCATGCTGCATAGTCATTGGCACGGGCAACACCAACCGGATCCAGAAGTTTGAAGCTGTAGTCGGCACCGATTTTCAGGTTTTCATACCTTTTGCTGATGATATCAGTATGCTGGTTACTGTATTCAACACAGGCATACACTTTATCACCGGCTTTCAGGAATTCGGATTCACCGTCTTTATCCAATCCAATGGTGATCCATTTCCCGATCATGGTGGAGTCATAAACTATGGAAGAGGAGGTGAGCAGGTCAATCGGGGTGAGGTCATCACCTTCGGTTGGAACATAAAATAGTTTTACACCAAAGTCAATCATACCGTCGGCTTTACCGCCAGCGATGAAAACTGAAATTGAACTGACTTCGCAATCGGCAAAAATATTGTAGGTGGAGCCAATAATGTGCTGATTCATAGGTTCGCCATCAGTTCCATAAGCTTCGATTCCCCAGTTGAAATCTTCTTCAGAGGTGTCATCGGCATTTGAATAGACACTGTCATTGATGTTGAAATAAACTTCCTGCTTGTTGTTTGCAGGGGTTTCTTCCGCTTGTTTCTGCTTGTATTCATAGGTCACCTTGTAGTGGCCGAAGTCGGTTGGTGTATAAGAATCGGTGATCAGGGTAGTGTCCACGATGAGGGTGGCGATATCTTTCTTGTCGGCATCCTTGTGAAAAACGCTTGCGCTGTTTTTTACTATGTCGACGGAGAAATAAGCATCTTCCTGATCGTATTCGCCAAAATTGATCGCTGCTCCTTTAAAATTGGTGTATGATCCGCCACCGGCAAGCTGTGATTTCGGCATGAGGAAAACGGGTGACATGGCGGTATTATCGTCATTGTCATTCCATTCCATCTGAGCAAACCTTAACTGAAGGTCGTTATTCCAGGCTTCTGAAAGCTGGAAATTGTCGATCTGCCAGAAATAGAGGCTGGTATTTCTCCAGGTAAACCGGAACTGAACGTCAGGAGCTCCTGCGGCAACATCGGAGATGTTGGCCTGGAAAATAGCTGGTTTACCAGGGGAGGTGTTATTCGGGCGACCTTTGTGTTTTACACCGAAGCTAACATCATACTGTGCTGAGTGAACCCAGTTGTCGGTTGAAACTTCGAGGAGCATCTGCCAGTAGGTGTTGTCATTATAACACAGAAAGCAGGTTTCATAGCTGACGATAACCGATGACCGGCTGCTGCAATCGATCGAAGGGAAAGTAATCGAGTTGTCGAGGTCAATCCTAGGATCTTTTCCATCATTATAACGGTCGAGAAACAGGCATAGACTTCCGTTTTCCGCTGTTGTTGAACGCATGGGCGGTTCCTTGGTCAAACGTGAAGTTACCAGACTGTCATTAGGATACCAATGGAAATTATACCCGATATCTTTCGGGTCTGACATGTAAAATCCTGCCGGAGCGGTCCAGCCTTTTTCATCAGCCGGGTTTCCCCAACCAAATGTTTCCAGATAAAATACCTGGCCGTTGCCTTTGAGGCCAGGTGTTGCAGTTTGGTTAACCTGCGAAAAAGCCTGTGAAAACAGGCAAAGAACGAGAACGAGAGTAAAGAGTTTTTTCATCAGAATAATTGTTTGTTTAACACGTCTAAATATAGAATAAAAAAAATAGAGTTGGCAACTATTAAACAGCTGCCAACTCTAAATTTTTATTCGGGAGCCGATAAGTGGATTTATTTACTAACGGTCATCCTTTTTGTTTCCTGGAAATTTCCGGCTTTCAGGGTATACATATATAATCCTGCTTCGAGGTTTGAAGCATCGATCTGTACATTCTGTTTGCCGGCCGGCTGGAATCCTTTCTGAATATCCATCACCACGCGACCGGTAAGGTCCATAACGATAATGCTTACATCGGCACCGTTAACCAGTTCATAGGATATTTCGGTTGTCCGGCTGAACGGGTTCGGATAGTTTTGTCCGAGTGAAGCGGTTGTGCGGGTAAGATCCACCCCATCATTGATATTGGAATGGTCGTTGATGTTCAAACGAACCATCAGGTTCCTTTCTGAAATAAAGCCACCTGTTGACCAGGCTGCGGCATTTCCCTTGCCAACACTTACGGGATCCAAAACTTTGAATGAATAGTCGGCTCCGATCTTGAGGTTGTCGTACCGCTGTACCAGGTATTCAGTATGCTGGTTGTTAAAATTAACTGCTGCGTATACCAGGTCACCTGCTGTGAGGAATTCGGATTCCCCGTCTTTACCCAGTTCCATGGTAATCCATTTTCCGATCATGGTGGAGTCATATGTCTGGTATTCCGTGACCAGAAGTTCAATCGGCAATGTAGGATCGCCCTCCGGATCAACATAGTACAAAGCAAACCTGAAATCGGTCATGCCATCGGCTAACCCACCGGCAATATAGGCAGAGATCGAGCTCACTTCACAGTCGTTATAAATGTGATATTTAACGCCTACGGCCTGGTCAGTCATCGGGAGGAGATCCCTGTTGTAGGTTTCCAGACCCCAGTTGCACTCCTCTTCAAGGGTGTTGTCGGCATGAGAGAACACGCTGTCAGTTACATTGAAATAAGCCTCCCGGGTGTTGTTGGCCGGAGTATTGTCCGGATCTTTCGCCTTATAATTGTAGGTAACCTTATAGTGACCAAAATCGGTTGGGGTATACATTTCGGTCAGCTCGGTAGTATCCGTAACCAGGGTGAATATGTCCTTTTTGGCGCCTTCCTGATGGAAAACAGACTGGCTGTTTTTTGTGATATCCACTTCAAAGAATGCATCTTCCTGATCATATTCGCCGAAATTGATGGCGGCAGCCTTGAAATTGGTGTATGAATTGCCTGCAAGTTGTGATTTAGGCATCATAAAAGCAGGGGTCATTTTTGAAACATCATCGCCATCAGTCCATTCCATCTGGGCAAATTTCATTTGCAGATCATTATCCCAGGCTTCAGAGAGCTTAAAGTCATCGATTTGCCAGAAATAGAGATTGGCTTCTTTCCAGGTAAATTTGATCTGGACATTAGGTTGCCCGGCGGCTACGTCGGAAATGTTGGCCTGAAAGATGGCCGGTTTTCCCGGGGTGGTTTTATCGGGACGACCTTTATGGTTGACGCCGAAACTAACATCATACTGGGCAGAGTGAAGCCAGTTATCAACGGTGACTTCCATGAGCATTTTCCAGGTACTGTTGTCCTCATAGCACATAAAGCTTGTTTCATAGCTTACGATTACTGTTCCGTGTGCGGAACAATCCATCATCGGAAACACCACCGAGTTATTGACGTCGGTACGGGGATCCTCCTTGAATTCATTGTACCTCGAGAGGAACAGGCATAAATTGCCGTCGGCAGCTGAAGTCGATCGCAGGGGCGGTTCGCGGGTATACTTGGAGTCAACCAAACTATCATTCGGCCACCAATGCCAGTTGTAACCGATGTCGTCCGGATCTTCCATGTAAAATCCGGGAGGTGCGGTCCAGCCTTTTTCGTCAGCCGGATTTTCCCAGCCAAAAGTCTGGGAATAGAAAACCTGTCCATTTCCTTTCAAACCGGGAGTTGATGGCGGCCCGGTCTGGGCAGATACCTGCAGGATCAGGCACAACGCGATGAGTAGTGTAGAGATTTTTTTCATGATGATAATTGTTTAAATAACACGTATAAATTTAGAATAAAAAAACAGAGCTGGCAAGTACTTCCTGCCAGCTCTGCTGAAAAATCAGATTTTTTGCGTTTTATTTTCCTACGGTCATTCTCCTGGTTTGGTTGAAATTGCCGGCATTCAGTGTGTAGAAGTAAATTCCGGAATCGAGTCCTGACGCTTCTATACTCAGGGTATGCTTACCGGCAGGCTGAACTCCTTCGGAGCGTTCCATGATAATCCGGCCGGTGATATCCCTGATAATCAGGTTGACAGTTGCACTGTTGGCCAATTCGTATGTAATCTCGGTCGTCCGGTTGAATGGATTCGGGAAGTTCTGTCCAAGCGAATTCAAACTGGTGGAATGGTCGATTCCATCAATTAAATTACTATGTTCATTGAGGTTCAGACGTATCATCAGGTTGGCAGATGCGGCAAAGTCTGATGTTAAAAAATCGTCGTTTCCTTTCGAAACGCTAACCCCATCGAGTATTTTAAATGAATAATCGGCACCGATTTTCAGGTTGTCATACCTTCTGGATACCATATCCTGATGGAGGTTGTTGTATTCCACGCAGGCATATACGGTTTCGCCTTTTTTCAGGAATTCCGATTCACCGTCTTTATCAAAGGGGAGGGTTATCCAGGTGCCCAGCATGGTGGAATCGAGCGTAAGCCCTTCTGTGCCAAGGAGTTCAATCGGGGTAAGATCATCTCCTTCCGTTGGTAAAACAAAGAGTTTATACCTGAAATCAATCAGTCCGTCAGCTTTACCTCCTGCAATAAATGCGGAAATGGAACTGACTTCACAATCAGCATAGATCGGATAAATGCTGCCCATGATATGGTCCAGGTTCGGAGCGTCCCCATATGCCTCAAATCCCCAGCAGAAACTGGCCTCAGCAGAGTCATCAGCACGGGCATAGGCACTGTCGGTGATATTAAAATAGGCTTCAACCTGATCATTATAAGGGGTTTGTTCAGCTTCCTTCTGTTTGTAGTCCATGATGATTTTAAAATGTCCAAAATCCACCGGGGTGTATGAATCCGTGATCAATGCGGTATCGGCAATCTGTGCGGGCAGATATTTTTTAGTGGTTTCCTTATGGAAAATGCTTTGGGAGTTTTTTGTGATGTCCACATCAAAATAAACATCATCCTGATCAAATTCCCCGAAGTTGATTACGGCAGATTTAAAGTTGGTGAGGGAACCGCCGGCGATCTGTGATTTCGGTATCATGAAAAACGGAGTTACGGTAGTGGCATCATCACCGTCGTTCCATTCCATTTGTGCAAACTTCATCTGCAGGTCGTTGTCCCAGGCTTCCGACAGCTGAAAGTCATCGATCTGCCAGAAATAGTCATCGGTCCCGCGCCAGGTAAAACGCATTCTCACATCGGGTTGTCCGGCAGCGAGATCTGAAATATTGGCTTCAAAAATGGCCGGAATGCCCGGAGCGGTGTTATTCGGGCGACCTTTATGCCCGCAGCCGAATCCAACATCAAAAGTTGCCGAGTGAACCCAGTTGTCGATCGAAACTTCGAGCTGCATTACCCAGCCCGTGCTGTAATTCATGAAAACAGTTTCGTACCGCACAATAACCGAAGAGTGTGAACTGCAGTCAAATGGCGGAAACCCGATGCTGTTGTCGAGGGGGATTGTAGGATCTTTATACTCATTGTACTTGTCGGCAAAAAGGGTAAGCGAACCATTTGCGGCTGTTGTTGATTCGAAAGGGGGTTCTTTCACCCATTGGGCAACCAGACTGTCATGGCCGTACCAGTGCCAGTTGTAGCCGTTATCAGTCGGGTCGAGCAGATAATATCCGGGAGGAGCGGTCCAGCCTTTATCATCTGCCGGATTTTCCCAGCCGAAAGTTTCTAAAAAGAAAACCTGCCCGTTGCCTTTCAATCCTTTGACGGCAGGAGCATTTACTTGCGCAAACATCTGATTGGCAATGCACAAGATTAGCAAGAGTGTAGTGAATCGTTTCATAAATAGTAGTGTTAGTTTTTCAGTACTAAACTTACAGAATAGATCTGAATAGCTGGTCGATTACTAATCTCAATTATTTCCCTATTTTCGACCATAATCTCATCCCAATGAATATACCTGTACTGCATGTTGTTGAAAAGACCCTGGCCGAAGCTTATGAAAAGGCGCTGGTTCTGCTTTATAATGAAGGATTCCGGATCAAAACCCAGTATGATAAGCCGGGCGATCCGTTAAGTATCGACAGTACCATGAACATCACCATTCTGGAACCCGAAACGGATCCGATGATACACCGGGCTTTTCCGGGAGGGATTGATGATCTGCGTGAATATGTGCTTGAATTAAAGGGGTTCAAGGATCACTGGGTTAAAAATATGAATGATCCTGAGGATACCCGCTGGGAGTATACCTATCATGGCCGGATGGCGGCTTACGGATCGTGGAAAGAAATGAAGGATATTACCGATAAGGGCAGCTCTTATACTGCAGGTTTTACAGTTGATCAGGTTGAGCAGGTTATCAGCAAGCTCGTTCAGCAGCCGTTTACCCGTCAGGCCCAGATGATTACCTGGATGCCCAATCTTGATGCCCAGGTATATGATCCCCCTTGTTTGCAATCATTATGGTACCGCATTCTGGAAGATGAGGAGGGGGTTTGGTGGCTGAACTGCAATATCCGTTTCCGGAGCAATGATGCCTGGGGAGCCAATTTTATGAATATGTTCGGATTTGTTCAGTTCAACCGCGAGGAGATTGCGGATAAGATTGCTGAACGCTCAGGAAAAACCGTGAAGCTCGGCCGGCTCAACTGGCAGGCTGATTCCTTCCATATTTATGGAAAGGATATTGAAAAGGCAAAAGGTTTGATGTTCGACCGGATTGATACCATGCCGTTTGATGAGCGGATCTATAATTTCAATGATGAATTTATTCAGGACATGTACCGGACGGCTGATCTGACTATCATGCCGAAAATAGACCGATACGGTAAAAGCTGATTATCAGGGATTCTTTAAGGTGATAATCGTCATTGACGGATGATAGAATTAATTCTATTTTTCGGGCAACCAAAAACCAATGAAATATGTATGATTCCATCGCCGGATCTGAGCCACTCAAAATATATTTTAGCGGATCGATCCGTGGAGGCCGGCAGGATGCCAGGCTTTACCACGACCTGATCAATTACATAAAAACATTCGGAAATGTGCTGACCGAACATATCGGCCGGCTCGACCTGGTGGATGAGCGGGATATTCCTCCCTGCCAGATCCACGACCGCGATATGACCTGGCTGAAGGTATCCGACCTGATCATTGCCGAGGTCACCACACCCAGTCTGGGCGTTGGCTATGAACTGGGCAGGGCGGTTGAAATGGGTAAGCCCATTCTGTGCCTGTACCGCCGTATCGAGGATAAAAGCGTTTCGGGCATGATTTCCGGATCACCCGGAATCATTACGGTTGTTTACGAAGATATTGAGGAGGCAAAACTCTGGATTGCCAGCTTCATTGCCAACATCGGTAAACCGACTCCCCTTGGTGGGGTTGTTCAACCATGAACCGGCTGTCATCCATACCGCGAGTGGTGATTGCCCCGCTGGATACCCCTGTAGAGCGGTGCGATAGGCTTCAGAAAGCCATTCCGGGCATGCCGGAGGTGTATGTTAAGCACGACGATTACATCGGGCCACTGGTGTGGGGCAACAAGGTTCGGAAGCTCGAATACTGCTATGCCGAAGCTTTGCGATTGGGTGCCGATACTATCCTTACGTGCGGGGGAATTCAGTCGAACCACGCCCGCATCACAGCTCAAACGGCCAAACGTTTCGGATTTGAGGTGGTACTCGTGCTGAATGGAGTGATCCCGGCCAAACCCACTGCCAATCTGCTGATCAACCGTAAAATGGGTGCCACTATATATTATGTGAGTTCGCGTCAGGAACGGTCGGTTAAGATGCAAACGGTGCAGGAAGAATTGGAAAGATCGGGGAAAAAGGTGTATGCCATTCCCCTTGGCGCATCCGATGAGATTGGTTCCCTGGGTTTTGTGAAGGCTATGGAAGAACTGTATAAACAGGAAAAAGCGATGGGCTTCACTTTCGACTATATCTTTCACAGCAGCTCGTCGGGCGGTACGCAGGCCGGACTGGAAGTGGGGAAGCGCCTGTTTAAAATGAATTCAAAGATTATCGGGGTGAGCGCGGATAATTCCGTAGAGGAAATCCGCAATGAGATTATGGAGGCTGCCGGTCCCATCCGTAAGCGGCTGAAGATGAAGAAGCTGATCAACAGGGAGGAAATTATTGTTGAAACGGGCTTTATCGGTCCAGGTTATGGAGTTCCCTCAGATGAATCCCTGGAAGCGGAAAAGATTTTTGCGGAAACGGAGGGCATTCTGCTCGACCAGACTTACACCGCCAAGGCTGCTGCTGCCCTGATTGCCTATGCCCGTAAGGGTTTCTTCAAGCCGGATGACCGGGTGTTGTTCTGGCATACCGGCGGGCTGATCAGTTTGTTTCAGTAGGGGGCCCGCCCTTCCCTCGGAGCAATGTCAGCACCCTCGGAGAATTGTCATCCAGCACTGAGTCTCCCTCGGAGAAGTGTCATCCCGGCGAAAGCCTAATGGTGCTAACATTATATATTATTTATATTTATTGTAAGATCCACCTGTCTTTAATTTTCTTGGGTAATGCCTTCCGGGTTTTCTTTTGATGATGTGCGCCAGGATTTCAACTTTCAGCCTTTCCATATCTACCTGGAGACCATCGGGTGTACACCCTGCCTCGACTGTCCATAAGAACGCCATTATTACTCTCAAAGAATTCTTGAATGATATCTGTTTTGGGGGAAAAAGCAGTCCCGAGAGTGGACTGCACCATAAGTGTCCGGATCAGGTTGTACGCAATGAAGGCCGCAGCAAGCTCCTTTCTGACAATGTCATCGGTCTTCCCTCGAAGGATATTGATGTCCATGATGGTCTTAACCTCACGGATGGTAATTTCAATATCCCACCGGGTAAAATATTTAAGAATGATATCACATTTGGGAATGTCCTTGTCCAACAATGTCGTGTACAGAACCAGGGTTTTAGTTCCATCCTGAGCTAGAAAGGAAATTCTTCTGAGTATTAATTTCGCAGGCAAAAGTTCTTCCTTAGGCAGCCATTCAGGATGTTGTCGGGTTTTTACTATTTCGACTATTTCATCTCCGTTTGCCAGCACTTCAATGACCTTATAATTTCGGTCCCTTTTGCCAGGAACAATGAGATCAAAGCCAAATTTCCGGGCCATGGCAAAAATGGCATAACTATTATATAAATCGTCCGCCAACAAAAGACAACCCTTTGGAATGCTCTCTGCTAATTGGTAAATCAGAGATAGTTCAGACACCCGCCTGTTGGATAAGGCATAATCATAAATAAGCCCGCTGCCTTGTTCTATGATTGCCTGAACCAGTGCCTTGGGGTAACCTTCCGGTTTTTCCGCATCATTACATTTAGCTTCATATAATTCTCTAAGTTCTTTTGTGTCTTGCATTTGAACATAGGTGCCATCGGTAATATAAGTCTTTCGACCATGCCAGGAGTCCTTGGATTCGACATTCTCCCGTGTCTTTCTAAATATATCAAGCAATAGATCAATGTCGATCCGAGTCCTTGCTTTTGAGTAGGCAGCTGTATTGCTTGATACCTCAGCAGAAGCTATGCTTTTGGATATCTTTAGCTTGTACTTCTTTTTTGGACCTCTCCGAACCTGACTGTTTTCCAAATCCACCTTTCTCTCCAATTCAATCGCTGATTCAGCTTCTTTAATCACCCGGCCCGAGTGATCTTCAAAAACCCGACCAAATATTGTCACTGCATTTTGAAGCGTTTTATCTTCTTGGGTCGCTGAGTAAACCATGGTCAAAACTGTATTTTCACAGCTGTAAATTCTATCCCTGGTCTTTTTTTGATCATACTTCTCGATTACTTCATAGGGAAAAACGCTATACAAGCCCTTTAAAAAATCATTCCTAAAGTAATCTCTCAAATTGATGCTCTTTTGAAGCGATTCGTTCGGTGTCATAATCTTTGGCTTTAATTGTTTACCAAAGATAATAATATTAATTAGATTATGTTAGCACCATTAGGCGAAAGCCGGGACCGCCTCGCTCTAACGTGGGGCTCTTGGATGCTCGCCCGATGCTGCTCCGAATTGAATTGGTGACCGCTCTCAAGGGCCCCTCGTTGAAGGAACGCGGTCCCGGCTTTCGCCGGGATGACAAGGCTCCGAGGGTAATTTTTTACCCCTACTTATTAACTATCTTATAGTTCGAGTACTCCACAATCACTGTTGCCTTTTTTGGTATCGAATCCGGCTTCTGGATACCTTTGGTCATGATTTCGTTCATGGCTTTGGTGGGGAAGGTCATATTGTTGATTTCAAAGCTCACCGTTAATACATCAGGTAATGGGCGGAAGATGTTATTGTATTCGAAATCAATAACATATGACCCTGATTTGCGGGTGTATGTTTTCATCCGCATGATCCGGGCCAGTTCAGGATCGATCCAGAGCTGAGCCAGAATCACATCTGAATCTTCTGCTTCGGGAATGACTTTAATGATCCGGGTTTTCTTTTTGGCGACCAGCTCTTCCCCCACTTCAATGGCCGTGTATTTGGCTTTAAGAAGCTGCATATAATCCATTTGCAGACCTTTCTTTGGAAGAAGGGCCAATCCCTCGGCATCGAAAGTGAATTTATCGGGACTTTCAAACTTCACCTTCATCTTCCGGTCCTTGATGTTAATGAAGTCAACATCAACCTTTACCAGTGCATCCGCTTCAAACCGGAGGATTTTATCCATGTTCTGCCCAACAGCTTTGAGCAGCGTTTCTGCATCCTGAGCGTATAGCGAGGATCCGGTAAGCGCAAAGATCAGGGTGATCAGAAATATTTTTAACGTTTTCATATTAACTCAGGATATCTTTTTTCCTAAAATAGAGAATGGTAACCGTCAGGAAACCTGTAATATATAAGACTTGAACAAGGATAGCGTGTCCCAGGTTTGCCAGCCCGTTATCCGTTTGGAAAAACAGCTGCCAGGAGGGCAGGTAAGAGGTGAAAAGAAACTGATTGACCGGTCCGAGCAGCGAGGCGCCAACCGTACTGATGATCGTTATGCCGGTGATCATGGCAACCGTTCCGATAATGGGTCCGATGGAGTTGTCGGCCAGTGAGGAGAGCAGAAAGGAGAGGGCTGCAACCGTGGTCATGCTCAGGATGCCGTAGCCGTAGGCTCCGGCAAACCTCCAGATCAGATCGTCGGAGGCAAATACATTTACTTTATTGGTTACCACCATCAGGTCGCCCGGTCCGAAAAGTATCAATCCGAACCCGATGCTCAGAATGGCCATCACCGCTACCAGCATAACGGCATAAATCCAGCCGGCGATGAATTTGGCGAGCACCAGCTGAACGCGGCTGATCGGCCGGGTGAGTATCAGCCGGAAGGTACCGGAGTTGGCTTCACCGGCAAGCATATCACCGGTTACCAGAGCCACCAGTATCGGCACATGTATGAATAATGTGTTGAGTATCAGATAGGATACCAGATATTGATTAATAATGTTCCCTTCAAAAATGAACCGGTCCTTGATATTTTGGACGATGAGCCCCATCATCATGTCGCCTTCAATCAGGATTCCAAATTCAATGGCCAAAACAATGACCGTAATAGCCCCAAATCCGATATAGGTTCTCGGTTTGCTGAATATCTTATACAGCTCGATGCTAATTAACTTTCTCATCTTCTGTGATTTGTAAAAAGAATTCTTCTAATGAGCGTACCGGTTCAATCGCAAAGATCTCCATCTTATGGCTTACCAGGAAGGTGTTGAGTTCCGGAATTTCATCCTGGTTGATCTTGAAAAATATCCTTTCGGGATTGCTTTTAATAATTCTGGCAGCCCAGGCGGTTTCGTTCAGCAAGGCCATACCGGCGGCAGTATCGCCCAGTACAAAGGCTACCTGGCGGTCCTGACTGTTCACCAGTTCCTGCACGTTGCCTTCAACCAATGCTTTTCCTTTATCAATAATGATCATCCGATTCGCGATTTGTTCGATCTCGAACAGTATATGGCTGGATATCAGTATTGTAATGTTATTTTCCTGATTAAGCGACCGCACCAGGTCACGGATCTCTTTTTGTCCCTGCGGGTCGAGTCCGTTGGTAGGTTCATCCAGGATGATCATATCGGGATGATGGAGCAGCGACTGGGCGATGCCGAGCCTTTGTTTCATTCCGAGTGAGTAGGTTCGCACCGTACTGCTTGCCCTGGAGAGCAGTCCAACCAGTTCAAGCACTTCATCCACTCTTGTTTTGAGGTTCGGGATATTGGATAGTTTACCCAGAATTTCGAGATTTTTCCGGGCCGAGAGATAATTGTAAAAATCAGGTTTCTCAATCAGGGCACCCAGCCGGCTGAGGGTTTTATAGCGGTCTTTGGCGAGATCATGACCGAACATAAGGATTTGTCCGGAGGTTGGCCGGATGAGTGAAAGCATCATCCGGATGGTTGTGCTTTTTCCTGAGCCGTTGGGCCCCAGGAAGCCATAGATATCGCCCGGCAGCACTTTCATGGAGAGGTTGTCGACGGCATGGATCTCTCCGTAATGTTTGCTCAGGTTATGGATTTCGATGTAGGGTTCCATGATTAAGATTCTTTAGAAATGAATTCATAGGTGCCGGAGCCTATCTGATAAACTGCGAAACCTTTGTCCATCCGCAGGAATTTAATATCGGGATATGAGGAGAGGGGTTTTCCGAATTCTGTGATCATCTCCTGGTCATTGGTTTTAAAATAAATATCCGCGGTGGTATTGGTCGGGATGGTGACTTTCATAATCAATTCCTTTCTGTCGATTTTCCATTCCGATTTTACCGGTCCGTACATGGTTTCATGCTCCGCGCGGGCCCAGGTTAATCCGCCGCCGGGTACGGGCCTGATAATGATTTTCTTATAAGCCGGAATAACGGGATCTGTCTGGAGTCCCGCTACCTGTGTGTACATCCAGTTGCCGATGGCCCCGTAAGCGTAATGATTGAAGGAGTTCATTCCCGGATCCTGAAAACTGCCGTCGGGCTTGATTCCGTCCCAGCGCTCCCAGATGGTTGTGGCACCTTTGGTGATGGGGTAGAGATAGCTTGGATAATCCTTGCGCATGAGCAGCATATAAGCCAGATCATCATATCCGAATTCGGAGAGTACCGGATTCACCAGCGATGAGCCGATAAATCCTGCGGTGATATGTCCGAAAAGTTTGACATCCGCAGCCAGACGGGCCGCTACGCTGTCGCGCTGCCATTCCGGCACCAGGTCGAAAGTAAGTGCAATAACATAAGCGGTTTGGGTATTCGAGGTGAGCCGTCCGTTCGGGGTGACAAACTCTTTCTGGAATGCCCCGCGAACATTGTTGTAAAGAGCCTCATAAGTTGTTGCATCATCCGGTTTGTTGAGAATGCCGGCGATGCGCTGCACCAGTTTTGTTGACCAGGCAAAGTATGCCGTAGCGATGAGATCCTTATCTGTGGTAGCGCCGGTGTAATCCGAGCGGTCGGATGCAAAGGCCAGCCAGTCGCCGAAATGTTCGCCGTTATTCCAGAGAAAGCTGCCGCCCGCGCGGGTTTTCATATAATTGACCCAGGCTTTCATCGATTCGTACTGGCGCTCGAGAATTCGTTTGTCGCCGTATTGGCGGTATAGCGTCCAGGGAACAATGACGGCTGCATCGGCCCATCCGGTGGAACTGGCATCCTTTAGGATATCCGGGATGACATGCGGGATCCGCCCATCCGGAAACTGATCAAACGCCATGTCCTTGAGCCATTTAGTGTAAAACATCGCGGCATCGCGGTTGAAACAGGCGGTCGGTGCAAATACCTGTGCGTCACCGGTCCAGCCCAGGCGCTCATCACGCTGCGGACAATCAGTGGGCACATCCAGAAAGTTGCCCATCAGTCCCCATTGAATATTATGCTGGAGCTGGTTGACCATATCATCCGAACAGGTAAACTCACCGGCAGGGTTCATGGCCGAGTGAATAACGACCCCGGTAATTTCATCTTTTTCAGGCATTTCGGAAAATCCAGAGATTTTCACATATCGGAATCCCTGAAAAGTAAAATGGGGCTCATAGATTTCCTCCTCACGGCTTTTGAGGGTAAATTCAATTGTTTGTTTGGCTGCGCGGAGGTTCGTGTAATACATATTCCCCGTTTTATCGAGCACCTCGGCATGACGGAGAGTAATTCTGTTGCCGGCTTTCCCTTTGACTTTCAGTTTGACCCAGCCCACCATATTCTGACCCATGTCGGCAAGTGTATCGCCATTCGGTGCGATAAATATGCTGACCGGGGTAAGTTCGGCCATTCTTCTCACTGGCGGAGCGCTTTGTGCGGCGAGGTTCTGTTTGCTATAGTCCTTTACCGTAACGGATTTCCAGGATTTATCGATAAAAGATGGGGAGGTCCAGCCCGGAATTTCCAGCCGTGCGTCATAATTCTCACCATGATAGATTTCCGACATCAGTATGGCGCTGTTATGGAATTTCCAGGTTTTATCGGTCACAATCTGTGTTTTTGAACCATCAGTATAAACTACGTCGATCTGTGCCAGCACGCCGAGCTGGTTCCCATACAGGTTGCGTTCTTTGCTCCAGCCGAGATCGCCTCTGTACCAGCCATTTCCCAGAGTTACCCCGATGGCGTTCTGTCCCTTTTTAAGGATCCGGGTGAGATCGTAGGTTTGGTATTGAAGATGTTTGGTGTAGCTGGTCCAGCCAGGAGTAAAAAGCCAGTCGTTCGGCTTTTCGCCGTTCACCTTCAATTCATAGAGTCCATGTGCGGTGATATATAATCGCGCATATTTGATCTCCTTCTTGATCTTGAATGTTTTACGGATCATCGGGCAGGGTTCTTCAGCCTTGGCATCGGCAATGATCTGGGGCTCGATCCACGAGGCTTTCCAGTCGGATGGTTTTAACAGTCCGGTTTCCCAGAATCCAACCGGCGCCCAATCGGTGATGTGGTTCTGGTTGTCCCAGATCCTGACGGTCCAATAATATCTTTTACCCGACTCGAGAGCAGGACCATTATATATTATCTGGTTGCTGGCATCCGACAGCACCTTTTTTGTGCCCCAGAAAGAAGGATCCCCGTTTTTCAGCTTATCGGGAGTCAGCCCGACGCGAACCTCATACGCGATCTGCCCGATATTTCTGACATTGGCTTTGATCACCCAGCTGAACCGGGGTTGCAAGGCGTCGATTCCGACAGGATTAACTTGATATTCAGTACGAAGCTGAATAACTTCAACGAAAGGTCTTGGCATCTGGGCGAAAGCAGCGCTATCATTGAGAAGGATTCCCGTAATGGTCAATAAAGAGAAGAGGATCAATAATCTTTTCATCCTAAAAAATTTGGACAAAGGTAATTTAATTTTACCCGATGGGCAGATGTGGCCAAACCAGGGGCGGGGCATTGAGCCATTCCGCAACGGGTTCCGGCGCCGGGCCATCGTTCCAGAGGGCCAGCCTGACTTCATGAATCCCCATATCCATAAATTTGTGCGACCGGCCATTATTCAGGTCGTAACCTTGCTCATGGCAAAAGACGGCACTGCGCAAAATGGAGAGCCGTACGCCGGTTTCATCAAAGTCGAAACCGTGCAACCCGTTATGGGCAATGAATTTTCTGCTGCCGCCGGTTCCTGGTTGCTGATTCCCGCCAGGTTCCAGCATCATCCAGGTTCCGTGCACATATTCCTGCCCGTCCGACGGAAATTCTTCGGAACCTCCCGGAATCTGGGCGGTGAGGCGCGGATGGTCCATCTCCGCAGGAATAAACAGTTTGAGCCGTTTTTGCTGCTCATTCCATTGAATCCGGATTTTATATTCCATAACGGGCCAGCCGGCATAGCAATGGCGATGAACGATTATTTTACTGTGATGAAAAACCAGAATGGATTCGTATGTGGTGCGAATAGGTCCGTTTTCAATGATCCTTTCCTCCTGTTCCGGTTCAAACCTGCCGTCAATTTCATGCCAGGCAAATGCATGTGTTCCCCAGGAGTCGGCGGTATCGGGAAGGACGAGGAAGGTGAGGGCTTTAGTGGGTTCAGCTGCCGGGTTTGGTTGGGTGGCAATGCCAGTGACGGTCTCCGGCAACAGCGCGAAGTGGTGCACTCCGGCAGGCATTTCTTTTGCCAGAAAACTGATTTTCCGGCGCCAGCCGTGGAAGGGGAGCCGGGCTTCGGGCTGTTCTTCCTGACAGGGGATTTCAGTTCCCCGGCGATCATATAGTTTAAGTACCCAATCCCCATCCCAGAGCGGCCGGTAGTCACTCATGCATTCAAATTCCACAGGAAAGGTGTCTAGAGCTGGGTTGGAATTGAATACCGTTACCGGGATATGTGCCCGGAGGGGTTCGGCCAACTGGTTAATGGCGGTGATGGATTCCATATTCAGCCTGCGGATATTCTCCATCGCACGGCCGTATAAATCAAGTGCATCCTGCTCGGCCGGCTCGGTGCAGGAACCGGGAAGGATGTCGTGAAAGTCATTAAACAGTATATCCTGCCAGATTTCCTGTAGAGACGCATGATCATGCGTCTCCACCAGCCGTTCCGCCTGAACGGCGGCGCCGCTGGCTTCAATGGCCTTGCGTTTGATGCGCGAGAGCGAGGTGTAGCAACCGGTGAAAACCCGCTGGAGACTGCCTTCATAGACCGGCAATCCGGGAATCAGGGGTTTGATGGCTTCATGAAAGCGGTCGGTTGTGCTGTGAACGAATTCAACCCGCTTTTCCTGGCCAATAAACCCCCTTATCCGGTCGAGATCAATGCGGGTGGCGCCGCCGCCATGATCACCGAGACCCCAGAACAACGCAACATCGCGGCCCAGGTTCAGGGCCAGGCTGGTGGCTTCCGTGAGCCTCTGCGTAATATTTTTACGCTCTGAATGATAGAGTCCGATCTCAATCCTATAGGCGGGTATTGAGCTGTCATTTAATCCCTTCCATCGGTAAAGACTGTCGGGCAGATTCAGGAACTCTTTTTCGGGTCGTTGGTGTATATAGAGTTCATAACCGAAATCCTGCAGAAGTTTTGGCAACCCAGCCGGATGTCCGAATGAATCGAAGTTGTATGCCACCCTGGGCTCCACGCCGAATTCAGTTTTGAAATAGTTTCGGCCGAACCGGATATGGCGCACCAGATTTTCATAAGGGGGGAGGTTAACATCGGGCTGGAGGTACCAGCCTCCGGCAATGAACCAGCGGTTTTTCTCTACCAGATCCCGGATTTCCCGGAACAGACGGTTGTCATATTTTTGAACCCACTGATATAGAATGGCTTCGTTATGGTTGAATATCAGTTCGGGATATTCATGGATGATCTCCACGGCATTCCGGAAGGTGGCGATTGCCTCGGAGCAGCCTTCGGTCCAGCGCCATTGCCAAACCGGATCAAGATGGGCGTTACAGATCAGGTGAACCCTATTTTTCATCTTTGGAGGGTAAATTTTTATACCAGGTAAAATACAATACAACCATCACCAGCAGCATAATCGCAGTAACCAGCCAGAACTGGGGCCACTTCCGCAGGAACATATAAAACGGAAGCAGGGCAACCGTAAACTGAAACACCGGTGCGATCAGTCCGTTAATGGCATCCCACATCGGTTCCCGGTCATTGGCTTTCATCAGTCCCTGTGCAATGGATTCCTTGCGGATCGGACCCCAAAACCCGAATGGCTTGATTTTGCTGTAAAATTTTACCAGGATCTGCCTGTCTGTCGGTTTAATGATAAATCCGATGGATACCGTGATAATCAAACTGGCAATTACATTTATGCCCAGTGAGTTGGTTGCGGATATTGAGGTAAAAAACAGTTTTTGGATGGCAATGAACAGAGCTGTGGCGACCATGCTCCAAACAAATGCTTTGGCGCTGAATCTCCACCAGTGCCAGCGCATGGTAGCCGGAACCAGGATCATCGTCACCACCACGAAAATCATGGTTTCCCAGGCAGAGATCACGTTTTGGAATGCCAGACTGAAGAAGAATCCCAGCAGAAGCGCGCAGATCGAAGCCAGCTGACCGATCCGGATGATCTTCTTTTCGGGAAGCTTTTTGAAAAAGTATCGTTTGATAAAATCGTTTGTCACCACATTGGCCGTTACGTTGATCATGGCATCCAGAGTCGACATCAGGGCGGCCAGCATCACAGCCAGGAAGAGGCCGCTAACCCCGATCGGCAACCGGGAAATCACGAGCGGCAGGATTTTTTCACCATCCACATTGGTGGTGCCCGCGCCCAGAATGGAAATCCCGAAAAGCAGGAATGCGATGGCAATGATCCAGCGAAGAATAAACATGAAAGTCCACATCCCCCCGGCCAGAGCAGCATCACGCGGAGTGCGTGTAGTGAGGAAAAACTGAAAATCCCATACGTTTGGTCCGGCTAAAACCCTGAACATCATCCAGGTAAATCCGATAATCATCAGGGGGCCAAACATGTTGAAGTGCTGGTATGCCGCCGGAGTGGAATCCAGGTAGCCCGGCCAGAGGTGCCAGTTCAAAGCCAGCGAGCTCCATCCCTCAGGCCTCGAAGCAGCCAGATCTGCCCCGATTCCACCCGTAAATATCATGACTATCATAACTATTGCCCCTATCGCAATCAATCCGGTTTGCATGATATCGGTGATCACCACCCCGTAAAATCCGCCGAGGGTAACATAGATGCCCACAATTCCAAAAACGATCAGCGTGGATTGCCAGCGGGTGAGGGGAAAGAAATCCTCGGCAAATTTGCCGATTCCCACTGCCATGTACATCAGGTTGAAAATCATCAGAACCAAAAGGAAAATGGCTGATGCCAGACGGGCCATTTCGGCATCCCTGTTTTTGCCAAAACGGGTTTCGTTCCATTCGGCGAACGACATAACCCCTGACCGGCGGATCCATTTGGCTTGAAAGGCCATATATCCGGCCATCATGAACCATCCCCAGAAAATGTTCGTCATCCACACGGTTTTCAAACCGAGATAGAACAGCGCGCCAACCAAAGCCATGATCCCGGCAATATCTATATAGCTTGAACATCCGGCAATTCCGAGTACCCACCAAGGGAGGTTTCGTCCAGCCAGAAAATAATTCTCAAGTCCCGATGAGGCTTTTTTCCGAATCAGGAATCCCACCATCGCCACCGCTACCAGGTAAACGATCACTATTGTCAGGTCGATCCAGTTGAGTTTCATATTGGTTTGGTTTTGCCGTGAAATTGCCGAAAAAAACATCAAGTTCCAATTCCGGCCCTTTTCACAATTTTTAACCTTTCGCCTGCCGGAATTCTGCAAAGGCTTTCCTAACTTTCCCGCACCTCACCGGAAACTTTTATACATATTGAAACCTAATCCAAAATGAGAAAGCTGCTATCCCTTCTGGCGGGTACCGCCCTGCTGATCACCGGCTGCAACCCGGAACCGAAAACGGAACTGAATATTCCGTATGAAAAACTTACACTGGCCAACGGGCTGGAAGTGATCCTTCATGAGGATCATTCCGACCCGATTGTGGCTTATGCCATCCAGTTCCATGTGGGATCGGGCCGAGAGTCGGAAGGCCGTACCGGCTTTGCGCACCTGTTTGAACATTTCATGTTCTCGCGTTCGGAAAACGTGAAACTCGGACAGTTCGATGAGATTATCCAGAATGCCGGAGGCTCGTCCAATGCCGGTACCGGTAATGATGCCACCACCTATTTTGAGGTGGTCTCGAAGAATGCCCTGGAGAAAGTTTTATGGCTGGAATCCGACCGGCTGGGCTTTCTCACCAACGCCATCAATAAAAAGGCGCTGAATATCCAGCAGAATGTGGTGCAGAACGAGAAGCGGCAGTATGAGGACAATGCCCCGTACGGCTATACCGAATGGGTGATTGCCAAAAATCTGTATCCGAAGGGACATCCATACAGCTGGACCGTTATCGGTGAGATGGAAGATCTTTTTAAAGCATCGGTGGAAGATGCAAAAACCTTTCACGATACCTTTTATGTTCCCAATAATGCAACAATGGTTTTGTCGGGAGATTTTGTCCCCGCCGAAGCTAAAAAGCTGATTGAAAAGTATTTCGGGGAGATAAAGTCCGGTCCGGCACTTAACAATCCTGCTCCGCAGCCGGTTTCGCTTACCGAAACAAAGAAGCTTTATCATGAAGATAATTTTGCCCGTGCCGGTCAGCTTACGATGGTATGGCCAACGGTGGAACAATATAGTCCCGACAGCTATGCCCTTGATTATCTGGGACAATTGCTGTCGCGCGGAAAGAAAGCCCCCCTGTACAAGGTGATAGAAAAGGAAAAGAAACTGGCTTCCGCACCGAGAGCCGAAAACGGCAGTCAGGAAGTTGCCGGGGCATTTTCAGTTACCGTTACCGCAAATGAGGGAGTTAACCTGAAAGATGTTGAAACGGCGGTTTTCGAGGCTTTCAACCGGTTTGAAACCGAAAGCTTCACAGAGGCGGATGTTGAACGCATCAAAGCCGGTTTGGAGACCAATTTCTATAATGGGATCAGCAGCGTTCTGGGGAAATCCTTTCAGCTTGCCCAATATAATGAATATGCCGGATCGCCTGATTTTTACAAAACCGATCTGGAGAAAACCAAGGCAGTAACCAAAGCGGATATCATCCGGGTATACGAAAAGTATATCAAGGGGAAACCATACCTGGCTACCAGTTTTGTTCCGAAGGGACAGCCGGAACTGGCTGCCGAAGGGTCATCGGTTGCCGGTGTTAAGGAAGAGGATATCCTCACTGCCACTCAGGTTGAGATCGATGAGTCTGCTGATGTCGAGGTGGTTAAAACCCCAACATCCTTTGATCGCACGGTTATTCCCACGGATGGCCCGGAACCGGTGGTTACCATTCCAACCGTTTGGAACGATAAGCTGTCGAATGGCATGGCCATCTGGGGCATCGAGCAGAATGAGCTGCCGCTGGTGCAGTTTAATATGGTATTGAAAGGCGGACATTATCTGGATAAACTGGAAAAACCGGGTGTTGCCTCCATGATGGCCTCCCTGATGAATCAGGGTACCCGGAATAAAACACCACAGGAACTTGAGGAAGCTATAGAATCACTGGGTGCCCGGATCAACATAAGGTCATCTGGCACAGTTATTACTATCAGCGCGAACTGCCTGGTCAGGAATTTTGATGCCACGCTTGCCCTGATGGAGGAAATGCTACTGGAGCCACGCTGGGATGCTGATGAGTTTGCCATGGCCCAAACACGCGTGATGAACAACCTCAGGCGACAGAAGGCCAGTCCGGTTGCCCTTGCCGGCGAAGCCTACATGGGAAAGATTTATGGATCCGGTCACATCTTCTCGATGAATGAGAGCGGTACCCTTGAATCCGTTCCAACCATCACGATAGAGGATCTGAAAGCCTGGTATGAAGCCAATATTACGCCGTCGGTTACTAATTTCCATGTGGCAGGCAATATCTCCAAAGATCAGATTGTAAAATCTTTGCAAAGCCTGGCAACCAAATGGCCGGCTAAAGAGGTGGTATTCCCGGTGTATCCGGTGCCTGCCGGACTGGAAAAATCGGAGATTTATTTTGTTGATGTTCCCGGTGCCAAACAGTCCACCATACGGATCGGAAGTCTGGCATTGGCACAAACCGATCCCGATTATTTTGCCGCAACGGTGATGAATGACCATCTCGGAGGAAACTTCCTTTCGCTGGTTAATCAGGTTTTACGTGAGCAGAAAGGATTTACCTATGGTGCAAGTACTTCATTCAGTGGCTCCTATATACCGGGTCCCTTTACCGCATCCTCAATGGTGCGTTCATCCGCCACACTCGAATCCCTGCAGATTTTCAAAAGTCTGATGGAGAATTACCGCAATGGGATTTCAGAAGAAGAACTGGCCATGACCCGTAATTACCTCATCAAATCGTATGCATTAAGCTTTGAAACCCTGAATGCCTTAACCGGGATACTGGGCGATATCAGCCTGTATAACTGGCCAAAGGATTATGTAAAGCTAGAGCAGGAAACCATCCGGAATATGACGGTTGAGCAGCACAAAGCGTTGGCACAGAAGTATATCAATCCGGATAAAATGTATTATGTGATATCCGGCGATGCCGCCACCCAGGCCGATGGATTAAAAGCCCTCGGCTTCGGCGCTCCCATAATTATTAAACACTAACCCCTTACTCCCATCACTACTCCGAACTTCCATCACTAACCCCGGCCTTCAGGCCGGGGATTCAGAAACCTTAATAAACCCTAAATGAAAAAATTAGCTTTCCTAACGGTACTTGCCATCCTGATGATAACCGGATGCAAGGCGCAATCAAAATCGGAACTTAATATTCCGTATGAAAAGTACACCCTGAAAAACGGGCTGGATGTTATTCTGAGTGAGGATCATTCCGATCCTATCGTGGCGCTGACCATCCAGTTCCATGTGGGATCGAACCGCGAATCGACGGGTCGTACCGGATTTGCCCATCTTTTTGAGCACATCATGTTTCAGCGTTCTGAAAATGTGCCTGAAGATCAGTTCTTTAAAATTGTTCAGGATGCAGGGGGCACACTGAACGGCGGAACCGGAAACGATGCAACCACCTATTTTGAACTGGTGCCGAAAAATGCACTGGAAAAAGTTCTCTGGCTGGAGTCGGACCGGATGGGATTTCTGCAGAATACGATCACCAAAAAGACCTTTAATATCCAGCAGAATGTGGTGCAGAATGAGAAGCGCCAGGGTGTTGACAATGCCGCATACGGGCATACGGAAGGTGTTATCGCCCATAATTTTTATCCGAAGGGGCATCCGTACAGCTGGACCGTTATCGGTGAAATGGAAGATTTGTTCAATGCCACCATCGATGATGTAAAGGCCTTTCATTCAAAATTCTATGTTCCCAATAATGCCACCCTGGTTTTGTCGGGTGATTTTGATCCGGCAACGGCTAAGAAGCTGATCGAAAAATACTTCGGTGAAATCAAGCGGGGACCAGCATTGGCCGATCCGAAACCGGTACCGGTTAAGCTCGCTCAAACGAAAAAACTGTATCACGAGGATAATTTCGCCAAAGCACCGCAGCTTACTATGGTTTGGCCAACGGTGGAGAATTATAGTCCTGACAGTTATGCGCTGGATTACCTTGGACAATTATTATCCAGCGGAAAAAAAGCTCCATTATACCTGGTACTGGTAAAAGAGAAAAAGCTGACCTCTGGTGCAAGAGCCGGTAACGGCAGCATGGAAATCACCGGAACATTCGACCTTTCGGTTACCGCCAATGAGGGCATAAGTTTGAAACAGGTTGAGGAAGCGGTATTTGAGGCCTTTGCACGTTTCGAAAAAGAGGGCTTTACCGAAGCTGATGTTGACCGCATCAAGGCTGGACTGGAAACCGGATTTTACAATGGGATCAGCAGTATCCTGGGCAAATCAAGGCAGCTGGCTTCTTATAATGAATATGCGGGCGCACCGGATTTTTACAAAAAGGATATTGAACGAGTGAAAGCGGTTACCAAGGCCGATATCATGCGGGTGTATGAAAAGTATATCAAAGGGAAGCCATATCTAGCCACGAGCTTTGTACCTAAAGGTCAGGCCGATTTGGTTGCTGATGGCTCCATGAATGCCGGGGTTAAGGAAGAGGATATACTGACCGCCACACAGGTTAAGATTGATGAAAATGCTCCGGAAGAAAAAGTGGTGAAAACACCGTCTGCATTTGATCGTTCGGTGATGCCGAAAGATGGTCCCGACCCGGTGATCACTCTTCCGGTGATCTGGGATGCCAAACTCTCCAACGGAATGAGGGTGCTGGGAATCGAGCAATCGGAACTTCCCCTGGTACAGTTTAATATCACGCTGAAAGGCGGCCATTATCTGGATAAACTTGATAAATCAGGAGTGGCCAGTCTGGTAGGACAGCTGATGAACGAAGGAACGAAAAACAAAACCCCGCTTGAACTGGAAGAGGCCATCGACGGTTTGGGTTCCAGTATACGTATCGGCTCATCCGGAACGAGTATCTCCATCAGCGGCAATACCCTGGCAAGGAATTTCGACAAAACGCTGGCGCTGGTTGAAGAGATGCTTCTGGAGCCCCGATGGGATGCTGAAGAATTTGCACTGGCCAAGGTTCGTACCCTGAATAACCTCAAAAGGATGAAAGCCAACCCGAGTGCCAAGGGTTCGGAATTATTCCAGAAACTGGTTTATGGAGACAAGAATATTTTCGGGATCAGTGCCGCCGGAACGGAAGAAACCGTGAACAGCATTACGCTCGATGATCTGAAAGCATATTACGCATCCGCCTTTTCACCGGAGGTTGCAACCTTTCATATTGCAGGACAAATCTCCAAAGACAAGGTGATGGTGTCACTACAACCGCTGTCGCAGAAATGGACCGGTAAAAAGGTTACTTTCCCGGTTTACGCAATGCCTGACGCACCGGCAAAATCAGTGGTTTATTTTATCGATGTTCCGGGTGCCAAGCAATCCATCATTACGATCGGTGCAGCCGGTCCGGCCCGAACCGATCCCGACTTTTTCGCCGCAACGGTGATGAACGACAAGCTCGGCGGATCATTCAACGGATGGGTTAACATGGTTCTCCGCGAAGAAAAGGGTTTCACTTACGGTGCGCGCAGCGGTTTTTCCGGGACTTATGCTTCAGGATCCTTTACCGCTTCAGCTCCGGTACGTTCATCCGCAACCCAGGAATCTGCGGAGATATTTAAAAGCCTGATGACCAAATATGGTCAGGGGATTACTCAGGACGAACTTGATTTTACTAAAAATTCACTGTTGAAATCCTATGCCCGCAAATATGAAACTTTGGGAGCGCTCACCAATATGCTGGGAGATATCAGCATGTACAATCTGCCGAAGGATTATGTGAAAGGCGAGCAGGAAACCATCCGCAAGATGACTATTGAACAACATAAGGCACTGGCTCAGAAGTATATCAATCCGAACCGGATGTATTATATCGTGGCAGGCGATGCTGCAACACAGGCTGCCGGGTTGAAGTCGCTGGGATTCGGGGAACCAATTATAATAAAGAAGTAAAAAGGAAGAAGTCGGAGATTCGAACACTAGTTTTGAATTTTGAGGTGGGGAGATCCAGGTTCGGTACCCACTTGTGCCTGTAATTTCAAAATTCAAAACTGGTGTTCGAATCTCTAAATTTCCACTTCCTTCCATCAATTTCCACTTCCTTCCCTTAATTTCCATTTCCAAGCTTCAATATTAATAATGAATAAATTAAGCCTTTTTTTGTTACTCTGTTCGCTGATTATCTGCTCGTGTAAAAGATCAGAGCGGGACGAACAGGTATTTCAATTTGTACAGGACAGGATGGCGACACCCTACTATGCCGGTGGTGCTCATCTGGATACCCTGTTAAAGCATTTTGACAGACAATTGGATTCTGCAAAGCGGTTGACCATCCAACAGAGGTTTATCCCGTGGGGAAGACCACCCATCGGATTCATAGAGCTCAAGGAAATGGCCTCAATGAAACTGGATGATGGCAGGCATTACTATTTAATTATCAATCTTTTCAGGCAATCGGAAAGTCGGGCTTTCAATTATTTGGTAGAGGTTTTCGATGGGGGATCGGATCTCTGGCTCCGGCAATTTTTCATGTATGAAACCAATGATCCTATTCTGAAAAATGTTTCGATAAAGAAGAAAAAGGGAGGCGCCGTATGGTTGGTGGGCGATGGGCGTAACAAAGGTGAATTCGATGGTGAACGTTTAATCCGGAAATCTAAATTTCCGCCTTTCTAATCACTTTGCCGAATTACCACCTCCACTTAACTACCCTCGGAGAAGTGTCATCCCGACGCAAGTCGGGACCGCCTTCCTCTAACGAGGGGCCCTTGAGAGCCGCCCTTTTCGAATCGGGCCTACTTCTTTAAAAACCTGTTCTCCTTCATCGTAAACGCCACCACACTATCATCCGGGTATCCCCACTCCTTCGGCCATCCCGGATTCTTCCAGCGGATGGTGGTGTTTTCATCGGCGAAAATCATGGCATCATAGGGCGGAGTGTGGCTGATGGCGGGCAGATCGGTGGTGTAAAAGGTATTACCAACCAGTTCCACCCCGGCGGCGCGGTGGCCGCGTATGCACGTATGAGCCGTGTTGCGGATCGTATTGTTTTCAATCCGGTAGCCTTTGCTGCCCTCATCGATAAACATCCCGTTGTTGGGTGAGGCATGGTTGAGCTCGCTGCGGAGTATATCGTGGATATCATTGCCTGCTATCAGTGATCCGGGTTGAAACCCAAGGGTATAAATGCCGCCGCCGTCGCCAAGCACCTGCATCACATGGTGGATCTGATTGTTGATGATCCGGTTGCCCTGCGAGGAGGTGGGGGCGGGGTTCCATTGCCATCCCACCGAGATCCCGGTATAGGGCATGTCGTATATTTCGCTGGTCGACACTTCATTGTTGGCCCCGAATCCGAGCCATATCCCCACGGCACCCTGGAAATACACCCCGCCGTTATGAATGACGCTTTGGTATACCAGATTGCCTGCCGGTAATGCAGGAGAATCTGTTTTCGGGTCGGCCGGGAGTCCGATCATAATGCCATTGCCTCCGAAATCGCGGATCATAACCTTGGAAATAAGATTATTGGTACAACCTTCTTCTATCAGGATCCCGTTCCCGGAGGAGTTCATGACACTGCAATCCTTAAAGCTGCAATGCTTCGACCATTTCAGTTGAATGGCCGACGGGATGAGCCTGAATCCCTCGGCCGCTCCCGTTTTATCCTGATAATAGAAGCATGCCTGAGCCCCGTCATGCGAGAATTCCGGCAACATGTAGGCGGCATGCCGGAAGGAAATATTATTAAATGCCAGAGATTGAACGGGATTTTCCCGGGAGCCTTCCAGACTGATCAGATTTTCTGACAGTGCAGCAACGATCACGGTTTTTTCCGGGATTTGTCCGGGCAGCGGCTTATAATAAACTTTATGGTCCCTGGCATCGAGCGCCCATTCCCCGGCCACATCCAGGAATGACGGATCACCCTCCAGAAAACAGCTGTACCGGTCGGCACTGCCTGCAAAAATGGAATTATAGGTGCCCTCGAAGAGGGCAAATGGTGGTTTCAGATAGATTTCGGAAGGTGCGGTGTTCACTCCTGTTGCACGGAAGCGTGAAGTGGTCCAGTCTTTATAAACCACCACCTCAAATTCGCCGGCCGGCATCAGATCCGTAAAGAAACCCCGATCCTTGATTTCCACAGAGATATTCCGTACCGTCGAATCAGGATTATACACCCATCTTGATTTAGTCAGATACAACCTGGGCATGGAGTCCGCCAGGTTAGGCGTTCTCGCACGAATGGCGCGGATACCATCCACAAACAGTTGTTCAAAATGCTGTGTGGAGTCCACATTGGCCCACCAGATCCCGTAACCGGCATCGTGAAAGCCGGTGAGAATTTCGCCGCCTGAGATCACCGTTTTTCCATCCGGCTCACCTTCCCACGATACCTTGCTTTTGCCTGTTCCGCCATCGGATGCGGTAAATACCAGTGGCTGGTTCAGAAACCAGGTTCCTTCACCCAGTTTGACCTGCACACCGGCGTCAGGATTTTCCAGACGGATTTTCCGGACCGCCTGCTGAGCGGCTTCCAGACTTTGCAGGGGCTGGTTTTTTGATCCGTCGTGGAGGTCGTTCCCATCGGTGGTGACATACACTTTTTTCGACGGCAAAAGGCTGCAGGATGCTGCCAGCAGCAGAATCGGGAGGAGGGTTTGTGGTTTCATTATCTAAAGATATGGAATTCAGGGAAACCGATGATTGTCATCATTTGTGACAGCAGATTTTATTAACTTATCATCCGAAGGTTAATCAGTATCTCTTATTAAAAGATCTTGATTAACAAGTATTTATGTCATCCGAAACC
This sequence comes from uncultured Bacteroidota bacterium, assembly GCA_942493265.1. Lineage (GTDB taxonomy): Bacteria > Bacteroidota > Bacteroidia > Bacteroidales > UBA12481 > UBA12481. The sequence goes on along the minus strand of OW818688.1, from coordinate 844,865 downwards.
GATAGCCTGCCATGCGTGGATTTTCCCTTGCCATTTTAATCGGGTTTTTTATTGCCAATCAGGCGTTTGCACAGAACCCTGCCCGGTTCCAGAGTGAAATTGATCAGATCAGGGTCAGAACGACTGATTATCAGTATGTTCCAAATCTTGTATTGTTTACGGGCAGTTCATCGGTACGCATGTGGACAGATGTCGGGAAGGATTTCCCGGACCTGGCCACCCTGAATACCGGCTTTGGGGGATCCTGCATGAGCGACCTTCTCTATTATGCAGATACGCTCATCCTACGGTTCCGGCCGGCAAAAATTCTTATTTATGAAGGCGACAATGATATCGCCACGGGAAAAAAGGCGGGTGAGATTATTCGCGACGCTGTCCGCCTGGTTGAACTCATCCGGAACAAGCTGCCTCACGCGCAGATTTGTTTCATTGCTGCAAAGCCCAGTATCCTCCGATGGAATCTGAAAAATTCATATCTGGATTATAACCGTCAGTTAATGGGATTTGCCCTGCAGCATGCGGATGTATTTTTTCTGGATGTGTGGGAACCCATGCTGGATGCAAAGGGAAATCCGCGGAGCGATATTTTTCTGGAAGATGGCCTTCACCTGAACCGGAAAGGTTATGATATCTGGAAAGAAGTAGCTGGCAATTGGCTTCGTGCAGGCGAATCCCGTGATCCGGTATTTTTCGGGGTATGTACCTCAATGGCCAATGCCGGAAAACTGAAATCAAGCGGATACAGTTATCTGGAGGGCAGTGTGCAGCGCGACCTGATGCCGGGTTCTCCGGAAGCGGATTTCCTCGTGAAGAAAGTGGAGTGGGACACCTGCGCACTGCCAGTGATTGCCTGCAACGGATTTTTGCCGGGTACATTGAAGGTGACCGGTCCTATGGTCAACCAGGATACGGTTTTGCGATATGCGGAAGTGGCTTTCCGCCGGGCGGCATCGCTGGGTATCCGCACCATAGTTTTCGGAAGCAGCGGGGCGCGCAGCATTCCTGAAGGGTTCAGCCGTGAGGAGGCCCGGGCACAGTTTGTTGGTCTGTTAAAGGCAATGGGCCCCATTGCTGAGAAATACGGAATCATGGTCGCCATTGAAAATTTGCAGAAATCGGAAACTAATTTCATCAATACAGTAAGTGAGGCGGCTTCAATTGCGAGAGAGGTTAATCACCATAATATCAGGATATTGGCAGATATTTTTCATATGATGAGGGAAGAAGAGGGGCCTGAAGCCCTGATCGAAGCCAGGGATTTTCTGGTTCACTGCCATATTGCTGAAATCGGACAGCGCACAGCACCGGGAATGGCGGGCGATGATTTTCGTTCCTATTTCGCGGTTTTAAAGAAAATCGGCTATCAGGGCGGGATATCCATCGAGGGTTCATGGAAACCCGAAGATCTCCCGAAAGCCTTTCAGGTATTAACCGAACAGTGGAAATATAAACAATAAACCAGGCTATAAATCATGACCGAAAGAAGGGATTTTATTAAAAAAAGTGTAGTCGGCGCTGCCGGCATCGCTATCGGAGGCATGGGTTTTTCAGCAAAATCCTATGCTTCCATCATCGGATCCAATGAACGTATCAACCTGTGCGTTATCGGCATACGCGGACAGGGAGAGAGTCATATCCATAAATGGGCCAGTTTGAAAGAGTCGCGGAATGTACGGCTGAAAACGCTGTGCGATGTGGATGAGCAGTTTTATCCCGACCGGTTAAAGCTGGCTGAAGAGCTTACCGGCTCGCGACCGGGCACCGAGTGGGATATGCGGCGCGTGTTCGACGACAAGGAAATTCATGCGGTATCGTTTGCCGTACCCAACCACTGGCATGCGCTGGGCACGATCTGGGCCTGTCAGTCGGGCAAGAATGTGTTTGTTGAGAAACCTGCCAGCTATAATATTTTCGAAGGCCGCAAAATGGTGGAGGCTGCACGTAAATATAATGTGAGGGTTCAGGTGGGATGCCAGAACCGGTCGATCCCGAATGTGATAGCCGCCATGAAGTTGCTCCATGAGGGCGGTATCGGCGAGGTGTACATGGCCCGCGGCCTGTGCATGAAACCACGCGATTCCTTTGGCAGGGTGGCCGACAGCACCCCTCCGGATTCTCTGCATTATGATACCTGGCTCGGACCGGCCCCGTGGAGGCCGTACAATGAAAAACGGGTGCATTACAACTGGCACTGGCACTGGGATACCGGAAACGGGGATACCGGCAACCAGGGCCCGCACCAGTTCGATATCGCCCGCTGGGGACTGAATAAGAACGAGCATCCGGCAACGGTTTATTCGGCGGGTGGAATTTACGGGATCAATCCGGCTGATTGCTCCCAGGAAACACCCAATACCCAAACCTCGGTTTTCAAATATGACGACGGTAAAATGCTGGAGTTTGAAACCCGCGGCAGGTTTACCAATAGTGAATCCAAACTTGGAATCATGATCGGGAACACATTTTATGGAACTGAAGGCTATATGGAACTGAATGGCAGCACCTGGAAAGCTTATAAACAGCGTGAGAAAGAGCCGTTTGCCGTTTCACCCGTCGAAAATTCGGAGGTGCCCAAAGATCCTACCTTCCGCGCAGCGCCGGGTGGATCGGAGCATTTTGCCAATTTTATCGATGCCATACGATCGGGTAAGGATTCCGATCTCAATTGTGATATCCACGACGGACATCTTTCGGCTGCATTGCCACATCTGGCCAATATTTCCTATCGTTTGGGCCGTGAGCTCCGGTTCATGGGAAGTTATGAGAAATTCGCCAACGACCCGGAGGCCGATTTAATGCTCACGCGCAATTACCGTAAGCCTTTTGTAATAAGTGATGAAGTTTAATATAACCACGGAGACACAAAGAACATGGAGTATCACGGAAAAGATAAAATTGGCAATCCGCTGCAATATGGCGGAATAGAAACATCGGTTCTCGACAATGGCGCCGGTCGCGGGGTACGCATCGCCTGGATCAATACCGGATCGGGGTTAAGGTATAAAGTAGTGCTCGACCGGGGTATGGATATCGCCGAAGCCTTTTATAACCAGCACGGTCTGGCCTGGATCAGCCGGGCCGGAATACGTCCGCCCGAACAGGCCGCCATGGTAGGTTTAGAATGGCTGCGGAACTGGGGCGGCGGACTGGTTACCACCTGTGGGATCAGCAACATGGGCAGTCCGGAAACCGATGAAAACGGAGAACGCGGATTGCATGGCCGGATCAGTAATATCCCGGCAGAAATCATATCCGTTAAGCAGCCCGATCCGCAGAACGGACTGCTGGACTTCAGTATTTCAGGTATCATCCGGGAGTCCAGGGTATTCGGACCGCATCTGGAACTGGAACGCACCATTTCGGGAACTCTCGGGGTACCGGAAATTCACATTGCCGACCGGATCACCAACCGGGGTAACGCACCGGCTCCGCACATGCTTCTGTATCACTGCAATATGGGCTGGCCATTGATCGATAAGGGGACCCTACTCAACTGGAACGGCAAATGGGAATCGCGCGGAAGCCAGCTCGACAATGAGATATTCCACCAGGGCGGCAGCTTCAAAAAATGTCCGGAACCCATGGACTCCCACCAGGATGGAGGGGAAGCCTGCGCATTCATCGATATCGAGCAGGATCAATCCGGTTACTGCCACTGCAGCGCCTTTAATCCAACTAGCGGTACCGGACTGGAAATCACCTTCCGCAAGGATCAGCTCCCCTGGCTGATCAACTGGCAGCACTGGGGCAAAGGAGAATACGTAACCGCCCTCGAACCCGGCACCAACCTTACCGTCGGACAAAGCCAGGCCAGGAACGAAGGCTCGCTCATTATACTTGCGCCGGGGGAGAGCCGGGAGTACGAATTGAAACTCAGAATTTGCTAATTAGTTAATTTGTTAATATGCTAATTAAAGAAGGCCTCATGATAACGTAATGCTTGAAGATGCTCTCTCCCATTAGCAAATTAACACATTAGCAAATTTGCTAATTAGTTAATTTGTTAATATGCTAATTAAAGAAGGCCTCATGATAACGTAATGCTTGAAGATGCTCTCTTCCATTAACAAATTAACACATTAGCAAATTATCACATTAATAATTTCTTACCATGAAAAAACTCACTACCCTTTTTATCTGTCTTCTGCTGGGTACCTTCCTGGGCTTTTCGGCTCCGGGTGGGGAGGTAAACTCCTGGATTCTTAAGAACTTCAGTAAGAATCAGGTTCCTCCGTTCTCATTTACCTATGGAGGCAAAGATTCCAAATCCTTTATCCGGTCGTGGGAATTCCGCAGTACTCCCATTCTGTTGGCCGATCCGGCTATGGAGAAGTACCTCTTCAGGTGGCGCGATGCGAAAACCGGTCTGGTGGTGAAATGTACTGTTACCGGCTATTCCGATTATCCGGCGGTGGAATGGACGATTGTGTTTGAGAATACTTCAAAAGCCAATACCCCTGTTCTGGAGAAAGTTCATGCGGCGGATTATACTTTCAGATATGAACAGGAAGGTGCGGTCACCCTCCACCATTCCAGGGGCAGCAGCGGGGAACGATCTGATTTTATGGGTTATGCAGATGTACTCGGTGCCGGTAAGAATATTTATATGACACCGGTCGGGGGTCGTTCATCCGATAATACCGCCTTCCCGTTTTTCAATGTTGAAATGCCGGGTAATCAAGGTGTTTTAACAGCAATCGGCTGGTCGGGGAAGTGGTATGCCGATGTTAAGCAGTCCGATCAGAAAAGCTGGTCGCTGAATGCCGGCATGGAACGGATGAAGCTGGTGCTATTCCCGGCTGAAGAGATCCGTACTCCGGAAATTTGTCTGCTCTTCTGGAAGGGGGCCGACAGGATGACCGGGCATAACCTGTTCAGGCAGTTTGTTCTGAAGCATCACAGCAGGCACATCAACGGTCAGCTGGCCGAGCTGCCGCTGGCAAGCACACTTGGAGGCAGCGGTGCGCAGCCGTGTAATGAATTCAGCTGTGCCACTGAAAGTTATTGCATTGCCATGACTCAACGTTTCCAGCAATTCAAGGTGGTACCTGAAGTGTTCTGGATAGATGCCGGATGGTACACGGGATGCGGAACGTGGTGGCTGAATGTGGGCAACTGGACGGTGAACAAGCTGAACTTTCCGAACGGATTGAAGCCCGTTTCGGATGCGATTCATAAAACCGGGGCAAAATTCATTCTCTGGTTTGAGCCGGAAAGGGTGGTGGCCGGAACCCAGTTCGACCAGATAAATCCTGAGTTTCTGATCCGGATACCGGATACGGTTAAAAATCCTGAAATCGGGCGTTTTTCCTCGAATATGTATCTGTTTAATCTCGGGAATCCTGCCGCGCGGGAATGGCTGACCTATTATATTTCCGATCTGATCCGGACCAACGGGGTGGATTATTACCGTCAGGATTTCAACTTTGATCCTTATCCCTATTGGAAATTCAATGATAAACCCAACCGGATCGGCATGTCGGAAATCCGGCATATCGAAGGGTTGTATGCATACTGGGACGGACTGATCGCCAATTTTCCAAACCTGATCATCGATAATTGTGCCAGTGGTGGCCGGAGGCTCGATCTGGAAACTGTATCACGAAGCTCGCCATTATGGAGAACCGACTATAATTATGGGGAACCCAATGGATATCAGTGTCATACATACGGTTTGAATTTTTATCTTCCCCTTCACGGAACCGGCAATACCACCCCAACCAAGTATGCATTCCGTTCGAGTCTGAGCAGTGCTATGGTTGCCATCTGGGATCTGAACAATCCTGCTTTCTCGCAACTGGAAATGCAAACCATCATGCAGGATTATAAGCGGTTACGGCCCTATTATTATGGGGATTATTATCCGCTGACCCCTAACATTGATATCACCTCCGACGCCATCTGGCTGGCCTATCAGCAGAACCGGCCCGACAAGGGGGATGGTATTATTCTCGCATTCCGCCGTCCGGATTGCCAGATAGAAAATATCACGGTGAAGTTGCGCGGCTTGGAACCGGATGTCCGTTATACCCTGCTTTTTGAGGATACCGGAGTCAAGTTGGTTAAAACCGGTGACGAGCTCATGAAGGGTCTGGTGCTGGAGAATAAGGAAAAGGCCGGATCCCTGCTGATCAGTTATAAAAAGGAGTAGTCGCAATAATCCCGAACTGATCGGGGCAACCGACGTGCCGGAGTAAATCGTTTTTGAAAGATTAAAAAAACAATAAAATGAAAACTCAATTAAAAAAAGACGAAAAGGTGATTTTAGTTACGAAACCACATTGGTTTACCTTGATTATACCCGTTTTTATCATGATTGGCTTATTAATAACGGGAATTATTATCGGGGGATATGGGTTATTTATTATTGTGGTTGGAGCCGGCTTTTTGTACTACAAAATTGTTGAACGGAATAATAATATCTGGGCGGTAACCAATCTCAGGGTAATTGATGAATTTGGCGTGTTCTCAAATAATTCAAAAGAGAGCCCCCTCGATAAAATCAATAATGTTTCCTACCAGCAGACTTTCTGGGGCAAGATGTTTGGGTTTGGCAATGTGCAGATCCAGACAGCCGCGGAAATCGGTTCCACAACCTACTCTATGGTTCAGGGTCCGGCGAAGTTGAAGGATGCCATTACCCGCATGCAGGAGGAGTACAAGGACTATCAGTTCAGGAAACAGGCTTCTGAAATGGCGGGTGCCATGGCAGCCGGACAACAGGCCAGCAAAATCGATGTACCTGCTGAGCTGGAGAAGTTATTTGATCTGAAACAACGTGGAATTATTACCGAAGAAGAGTTTGCCGCCCGTAAAACAAAATTGCTGAATACATGAATCTGGTGAGAGTTTTGCTGATGGTTGTGTTACTGGCCTCCTGCACCACCCGTCAGGAAAACCTTCATGTATTTTGCCCTGAAACAAATGATCTGCATGATATCCTGACCCGGCAGAAAAATCTGAATATCCTCGGATATGATTCCCCGCTGGCTGCCGCTAAAAGTGCGGCCAAAGGCGAGGCGGTTCTGGTTGTTGCCAATGATTACCCTGCAAAGCAGATGGATTATCCTGCTGAATTTTTTGCCTTGATCAAAAGCAAGAATCTGAGGGTTTACCTTGAATATCCATCCTATCTGCCCGGGATCCCGGTTGGAGCACCGGTTAAGGGCTCCGTTGAGAGAGCCGTGGTCAATTCCTCGTTTTTTAATCAACCGGACAGCCTTAGTATATTGGTTGTTAACGGATTGAATTTTCTTCCGGTAAATCCGGATGTTAAGTCGGGGCACCTCGTGGCAGCGCAGGTAGCCGGATTTGATCATGCCCAATTTGGCCTGCCCGAAAAGATTCATCCACTCCTGTTTGAACTTCCCGGATATTCTATCCTGGTTTCCACAACTTCCCTTAGCCGGCTGATCACCGGCAGATTTGTGCCTCAAAAAGATTGGGGCCATGTTTGGAAAGGCATTCTGGTTTACCTTTTGCCCGATTCTGAAATTGAAGAGGTAAACTGGATTCCGGTTGTCAGGCCGTTTTATGGCAGCAATCAGAGTCTGCCTGCCGGATATCAGAAAAAAGCCGTGAAATCCGGAATTGAATGGTACACCAATGCCAATATGATTGTGGATAACGGCCGGGAGGGTTCATACGAGGCCATCCTGTCGGTAATCGATGAAAACGGAATTCAACCCGTCGGAACCGTTAAAAGAGGGGATTGCATCGGCGAAACTGCCATGGCTTTTGCTTCGGCAGGAGCCGTTCTGGGAAAGGAGAATTATAAAACGGTTTCTTTCAACCTGTTGAATTACTATCTCCTGCATTCAACCGCGGCGCAAAATGAATGGGCCGATTCAACCCATGGCGCCTATGGATTGATCCCCTGGGGAATTACCAGCTATGCCTGGTACCGGGCCAATTACGGTGATGATAATGCGCGCGAAATGATGGGGATCATGGTTACCTCTGCCCTGAATAAAACCAGTGAGTGGGATACCATTCTCATGAGGTGCCTGCTTGCACAGCTTCGTACCACCGGGGTTTCAGGTTTTCGGGGCGACCGGATAGACCTGCCGGAATTCGCAAAAAACGGATGGGAATATTATTTTAAAAGGGATATCATTAACCTGGCGCCTCATTTTGAAGCCTATTTATGGGCCTGTTTTCTTTGGGCTTACGATAAAACTGATTATCCCCTGTTTTTGGAAAAGGCAGAAAAGGCCATCCGGATTACCATGCAGAATTATCCGGAGGGGTGGTCGTGGACCAACGGTCTTGCCCAGGAAAAAGCCCGGATGATATTGCCTCTGGCCTGGCTGGTACGGGTGAACGATACGCCGGAACATCGCGGCTGGCTTAAACGGTTGGCCGGTGATCTGATTGCCTTGCAGGATTCATCGGGAGCCATCCGCGAGGAGCTGGGCGACCTGAAGATGGGCCGTTTTCCACCCCCTCAGAGCAATGAGGCTTATGGAACCAACGAGGCTTCACTGATCGGAAAGAATGGCGATAAAGTGAGCGACCTTTTGTATACCACCAATTTTGCCTTTCTCGGTTTGCATGAGGCAGCTTTTGCCACGGGCGATCCTGACATCATAGCTGCTGAAGATAAGCTGGCCCGTTTCCTTTGCCGGATTCAGGTTTATTCGGCCAGCCACCCGGAACTGCATGGGGGATGGTTCCGTGCATTCGATTTCGGACGATATGAACATTGGGGATGCAATGCCGATCATGGGTGGGGTGCCTGGTGCATCGAAAGTGGATGGACGCAGGGCTGGATTACCACGCTGCTCGCCTTGCGTGAAATGAATACATCGGTATGGGACCTGACAAAAGAATCCCGGGCCGGTGCGAATTTTGATAAACTCAGCAAGCAGATGCTGCCGTTCAGTACATCTGGTTCCGCTTCTCTTTCAGCTTTTCATCCATGATGTAATCATCGTAATCCATGGTTCTGTCGATGATTCCGTTGGGTGTAAGCTCAATGATCCGGTTGCAGGTGGTTTGAATGAACTCATGGTCATGCGACGACATGAGAATATTACCCTTGAATTTGATCAGGGTATTGTTAAATGCCTGAATGGATTCAAGATCCAGATGGTTGGTCGGAGTATCCAGAATCATCACATTGGCATTCCTGATCATCATGCGGGCAATCATACAACGTACCTTTTCACCTCCCGAAAGAACTTTGGCCTTTTTATAGATTTCTTCTCCCGAGAAGAGCATTTTTCCGAGAAACCCACGCAGATAGTTCTCACTGGTATCTTCTGAAAATTCACCCAGCCAGTCGATCAGCGTCTGATCTTTTTCAAAAAATTTCTCGTTTTCCAGCGGCAGATAGGCTTTAACGATGGTTTGTCCCCATACAAAGGAACCACTGTCGGCCTGCTGATGACCCTTTATGATCTCAAAAAAGGTGGTCATGGCACGGGTATCTTTCGAAAGGAATACGATTTTATCATCTTTATTGATCACAAAACTTACATCCTTGAAAAGCACCTTGCCCTCAACGGTTTTGGTGAGGTTGGTGACTTCCAGTATGTTATTTCCCGGCTCACGGCCAGGGGTGAAAATGATTCCCGGATATTTGCGGGTGGAGGGCTTGATCTCCTCGATATTCAGCTTCTCGATCATCTTCTTGCGACTGGTGGTCTGCTTGGATTTGGCCACGTTTGCACTGAACCGGGCAATAAACTCCAGCAGTTCCTTTTTCTTCTCCTCTGCCTTTTTATTCTGATTCAGCTGCTGACGGAGTGCCAGCTGACTCGATTCGTACCAATAGCTGTAGTTGCCGGCAAACTGCTGAACCCGGCTGAAATCGATATCCACAATATGGGTGCAGATCGAATCCAGAAAATGCCTGTCGTGGGAAACTACCAGCACTGTATTTTCAAAGTTTGAAAGATAATATTCCAACCATTCAACGGTATCAAGGTCAAGGTCGTTGGTCGGCTCATCCAGCAGCAGATTATCGGGTTTTCCGAACAGCGCCCGCGCCAGCAATACTTTTACCTTATCCTTACCGGTCAGTTCCCGCATATATTTATGATGGTATTCCTCCTTAATGCCTAATCCGCTTAGCAAACTGGCCGCATTGCTTTCAGCATTCCATCCATCCATTTCATTAAACTTTTCCTCCAGCTCGGAAGCATGCAATCCATCTTTTTCCGTAAAATCAGCCTTGGCATACAGGAGCTCTTTCTCATGCATGATGCTCCAGAGCTGCTCATGGCCCATCAGGATGGTATCCAGAACAATGCAATCATCGAATTCGTAGTGATTCTGTTTCAGCACAGACAGGCGTTCGCCTGAACCGAATGATACGGATCCCTTGGTGTTCTGCACTTCGCCGTACAGCAATTTCAGGAAGGTTGATTTTCCGGCACCGTTGGCGCCGATAATCCCATAACAATTGCCCGGGGTAAACTTCATATTGACATCCTGGAATAAAATCCGCTTACCGAACTGGACACCAAGGTTTGAAACTGTAATCATTTGATATATCGTTAAAAAAGCCCGCAAAGGTAGTCAAAAAATCCGGGTTTTTATGGATCGGAACCGTGCACCCAATTTCCCGTTAACAAATGGTATCTTCGCTGAATATTATTTTTGGTTATGGCTTCAATCGAAAATTCAGAGATCCTGTTTATCATAAACCCGAATTCGGGTCCCAAAAGATTCAACCACCTGGTGAGGAGAATCAAAAAATCAGATCCTGAACTGAATTACATTGTAACCAAAAACGAAACTGTAAAACAGGTATTTGAAAGTAATCTTGAAAAATATAAGGTTTTCATTGTCATTGGCGGCGATGGTACCGTGCATGAGGCTGCCCGTTATCTGTACAACCGGGAGGATAAAATTCTGGGGGTGGTGCCAAACGGATCCGGGAATGGGTTTGCCTTTGAATTAAAGTTCAATAAAAATATCAAGTCACTCCTGCGCGATATTCATGCCGGTGAAACCCTGAATCTTGATGTGCTGGAAATAAATGATATTGAGTGCATTAATATAGCCGGACTGGGTTTCGACAGCTATGTCGCCCATCGGTTCAATACCCGGGCAATCCGTGGATTTTTAAGTTATTTCTTTGTCACGATAAAATCGCTTTTTGAATTCAAGCCGTTTAACGCTTCAGTTTCCATTGAAGGGAAAGAAGTTAAGGGCCGTTTTCAGATGATCTGCTTTGCCAATAACAAACAGTTCGGTAATAACGCTTTCATTGTTCCCCATGCCAAGCCGAATGACGGGTTTTTCGACATCGTGCTGGTAAAGCCTTTCCCGTTTTATTTCTATCCGGTTTTTACGCTCAGGATGTTTCTGGGTAGGCTCTCGGAATCGAAATACGTTAAATACCTCAAAACGGATGAAGAGATTACCATAAAAGCCGATTCCAAGGAATTCCATATCGATGGGGAACCGGTCATTTTTGATGGCCCGATCAATATCCGGCTCGGGAATAAATACCTCAAGGTCATCCGTACCAGCCGCAACAAACTGTAGTTTTAGAAGAGGCACGCGGATTTACGCTGATTTTTAAAACATCAATCCAACGGAGTTTTTTTATTAGTTTTATTGCATCTGCCAGTCATGGCAGAAATGAATTGTGCTTATTATTCTTAATAAAACCGATATGAAATTTCGCTCATTTTTAGCCTCCGCGGCCATACTTCTGGCGCTTGCAGGGGGTAACGATCTCGTTGCACAAAACAATCAGCCGGATCCGGTAAAAAGGAACCTGGCCAATGTGGCAACCGCCAACACCTCATCGCAGTATGGTCCCGCCATGGCGATTATGAATGATGCAAAAACGCCAACTGATACCCTTCCCTGGCGACCCAGGCCAAATCGGGGCAGACAACGGCCAATGACCGCTCAATGGGTTGAATATGAATGGTTACACCCGGTTGGCACCCGTGAAATTGCCGTATTTTTATGGGATTACCAAAACGGAATCCCCCTCCCGAAAGCTTATAAGGTGCAATACTGGGACGGAAATGCATTTGTTCCGGTGAAAAACGTCAAAGGTCTGGGAATGGTGAACAGGCAATTCAACGTGACCACCTTTGATGAGGTGCTCACCACGAAACTACGCATCGCGGTGGATTCGGCGCTGATGTTCCCGAATAACGTGCAGGAATGGATCGTTTATCAAACCCCGGGCTCGCCTGATATTCCGCCGATTGTATCCGCCGGTGCCGACCGCGATGTGATTACGGGTGGCAAGACTTACCTCACCGGCAGTCTGAAATCGGTTACTCCGGTGCAAAAAACTGTCTGGACCAAAAAATCCGGTCCCGGTAAAGTGGAATTTACAAATCCTGAATCCCTTACTGGTGCAACGGCAGTTTTAACCACGCCCGGCGATTATATCTTTACCCTCACGGCAACCGAAGGCAAGCTCACCTCCTCGTCTGATATCCGGGTAAAGGTCCATCCGGCTCCTCCCGCTGAGCGGCTGGATGTTGTTTATACCAAAAGATATTCAATTAACAGCCCGCTCTGGAATGCGCGTGCCAAGGCCCTGATCGTTAACTGGATACCCTGGTGCGTGGATCAGATCAATCGCACCGATATTACTACCGGTGAAGGCGGAATGGATAATTTCATCGAATCAGCCAAAGCCTTGCGCGGTGAAAAACACGGAAAGCACAAAGGATATGTGTTTTCAAACGCCTGGGTGCATCAAACCGTCGAAGCGATGTGTATCGCCCTGATGGTGGATCCGCAGGGAGATCAGGAGATCATTGCCGCACAGGATAAAATGCGGAAGACCATTGAAGACTGGATCCCGAAGATACTGGCCGCACAGGAACCCGACGGGTATCTGCAAACTGCCTTTACCCTGCGTGATACGGCCCGCTGGCATAACAGATGGGCCCCTGAAACCCGGGGCAATCATGAGGGATATGTTGCAGGATATTTTATTGAATCGGCCATCAATCACTATACCCTCACTGAAGGGAAAGACAAGCGCTTGTATGATGCCGCCAAAAAACTGGCCGATTGCTGGGTAGCCAATCTCGGTCCGGGTAAAAAGCCCTGGTTCGACGGTCATCAGGAAATGGAGCAAGCATTGGTCCGTTTTGGACGTTTTGTTAACGATATGGAAGGTAACAAGCATGGCGACAGCTATATCAGCCTGGCAAAATTCTTATTGGACAACCGCGGCGGAGGGGATGAATATGATCAGAGCCATGTTCCGGTTCAGCAGCAGTATGAGGCTGTCGGACATGCTGTTCGCGCGGTTTACAGCTATTCGGGAATGGCCGACGTGGCTGCCGAAACCGGTGATGTGGATTATCAGAGCGCTGTGATGTCGCTACTGAATAATATCATCAATAAAAAGTATTATGTAACCGGTGGAATCGGAAGTGGCGAAACCAGTGAAGGATTCGGCGGAAACTACTCACTGGGCAACCATGCTTACTGTGAGGCCTGTTCCAGCTGCGGGCTGATCTTTTTCGACTATAAAATGAACCTCGCCTATCATGATGCCAAATATGCCGACTTGTACGAGGAAACCATTTATAATGCCCTGCTGGGTTCGCTCGACCTTGAGGCCCGGAATTTTTATTATGATAATCCTCTCGAAGGTAAACAGCCTCGTGGATCGTGGCATGTTTGTCCCTGCTGCGTGGGGAATATTCCACGCATCCTGCTGATGATCCCTACCTGGACTTATGTTAAAAGCACGGATGGCCTGTATGTGAACCTGTATATCGGAAGTACCATTAAAGTTGAGAAGGTGGCCGGAACGGATATTGAAATGGTCCAGAAAACGGATTATCCCTGGAGCGGCGATGTTCAGATTACCGTAAATCCAAAAATTTCAAAGGAATTCACCCTGTATGTGCGCGTTCCGAACCGCACCACCAGTGAATTGTATACCTGTTTGCCGCAGGTTAGCGGATTACAGTCGCTGAAAGTCAATGGCAAGGCGGTGAAAACGGCCGCCGTGAATGGCTACATCGCTATCAGGCGCACCTGGAAAGCCGGTGACAAGGTTGAGATTCAGATACCTATGCAGGTTCAAACGATCAAGGCGGATTATAATATTGTGGCCGACCGGGGTAAAGTGGCTATCAAGTACGGTCCCTTGATTTATAACGTGGAAGAGGGTGATAATAAGGATATTACTAAAGCTATTGGTCCCGGCCCGCTCGCTCCCGAGTGGAGGAGTGACCTGTTGAGCGGTGTGATGACGGTGAAAGGCACCTGGGCCGATGGTACCCCGCTTCTGGCCATCCCCAACTATGCCAGGAACAACCGCAAGCCTGCTCCCGATGCAAAGGAAACGTTTAACTCGGCGGTCTGGATAAAGAAGGAGTAGGATAACATCTGTATAAAAATCCTAACTTGGGATAAAAATTCATCATCATGAATAAGATCACCAGGATGAGTATCCCGGGCTGGAGCACGCTGGCTCTGGCTTTACTTCTGCTGCCGGGAATCACGGCTTTTGCTCAGAAGCAGCGTACGATGAAATACTCATCGCGCTCAGCAAAAAAGGCTGAACTCTGGCAAAATGAGGTTCGCGCAAAATTGAGCGGACTGATGAAAATCGATGATCTGATGGCCACCGGCAGCAGTATCGCCCTGAATCCGACTGAAATCAGCACGGAGAACAAGGGTGATTATATGATGAAGGTAATCGAGATCAATTCTACTGCCACCCGCCGGATCCGTGTGATTGTTACCTGTCCGCTGCTTTCAACCGGACCCTGGCCTGCGGTGGTTTGCCTTCACGGCCATGGCGGAAAGCCTGCCAGTGTTTATGAAACGGATTCCCCCTATAAGGCATTTGCCACAGAGCTGGCCGTCCGCAATTATGTGACCATCGCACCGGTAGTGAGTCAGCATGAAGTATTCGAGGAGGGCCGCACACTGATGGGTGAGCGGCTTTGGGATGCCATGAGATGTATCGATTATCTGGAGTCGTGCTTCTCGGTTGATAGGTCGAGAATTGGCTGTGCCGGTCTTTCCCTTGGCGGGGAGATGGCCATGTGGCTGGGAGCCATGGATCTGCGGATCAAGGCAACCGTAAGTGCCGGATTTCTTACCCGGATGGACCAGATGGAGCAGGGTCACTGCATGTGCTGGAAATTTCCGGGATTAAGGGAGCTCGTGGATTATGCGGATATCTATTCGCTGATAGCCCCGCGTTTACTCATGTGCCAGAATGGGTTGAAAGAGCCTGCAGCGGATTTTACCGTTGAGCTGGCCCGTGCGGCACTGAAAGAAATTGAAGTGATCTACCTGAATTACAGCCACCCCCAAAATGTTACCCTCATCGCTCATGCGGAGGGACATGTTGTGGATGTACCGAGTTTGCTGTCTTTTTTCAAGAAGCATTTCAACCCCATAAAGACTTCCGGTCATGAAGAATAACCGCAGGGACTTTTTAAAGTGGACCGGCATGGCCGGTCTGGGACTCGCCGGCGGCAGTCTGATGAGTGGTTTTACCTCCGCCCCGGATATTCAGAAATCCCACAAACAGCGGTTTAATATGTCGGGATATGCCGCCCCGAAAATCGAAAAGGTCAGGGTCGCGATCATTGGATTGGGCAACCGCGGACCGTCGCATCTGGAAACGATGCGGATGATTGAAGGGGTTGAAATCCGGGCGTTGTGCGATTTGTTGCCTGAAAGGGCTGCAGCTGCAAATAAACGGCTCAGCGGTTCGGTGCATAAACCAACACTATATTCGGGCAGTGAGGAGTCCTGGAAAAAGTTGTGTGAGCAGGAAGATATTGATCTAGTGATTGTTACGACACCGTATTATATGCATGCGGGAATGGCTGTTTATGCAATGGAGCATGGAAAACATGTAGCCTCGGAAGTGCCGGCCGCAGCTACCGTGGAGGAGTGCTGGAAGCTGGTTGAAACCGCCGAGCGCACCCGAAAACATTGCATGATGCTCGAGAATTATGCATACGGATTTTTTCAGGTGCTCACCCTGAATATGGCCCGGAAAGGATTCTTTGGTGAGATCGTGCATGGGGAGTGTGCCTATAATACCAGCAAAATGGGCAACAATTTCTCCAAAAACATGTACTGGAACATGTGGTGGCTGAGGATGTATGCCTCGAAGAAAGGGAATATCTACCCCACACACGGACTGGGTTCGGTGGCTCAGATTATGGATATCAACCGCGGTGACCGGTTTGATTACCTGGTATCCATGGAGGGCAACGATTTTATGATGCAGGCAAGGGCCCGCGAACTGGCGGCAAAGGATGAATTTTTCAAGCCATTTGCCGATAAAGAGTACCGGGGGAACATCAATACCAGCATCATCCGCACCGTGAAGGGCCGGACGATCATGGTACAGCACGATGCTACATCGCCGCGGGGTCCGCATACCACTATTCACCATATCACCGGAACCAAAGGGATGGCACAGGAATATCCGCTGCCTGCAAGGATTTCCAAAGACTTGTCCGGATGGGTTTCACAGGCCGAATTCGATGCACTGGCCAAAGAATTTACCCCGGCCATCATAACCCGGATCGGTGAACTCACCAAACAGGTCGGGGGTCATGGCGGGGGTGATTTGCTGGAAGACTGGCGGCTGATCGATTGTTTGCGAAACGGCTTACCCCTCGATCAGGATGTGTATGACGCAGCAGCCTGGAGCTCCGTGGGTCCGCTGAGCGAATGGTCGGTGATGAACCGGTCAAATTCAATCGACATTCCTGATTTTACCGCCGGAGCGTGGGAAAAAAATTTGCCGAATATGGACATTAACCTGACACAGGGCGGATTTACTAAAATATTGGTATAGCGTATTATGGCCGGCTATAACAGGAATCCTCTGATCCGGAGTCAGCCGCTTCCGGTTGATGTGGTCTTCCACCCCTCCTGGTGGAATAAACATGCCGGTATCGTTTTTGATGAGGACTTCTTCTACCATCCGCTGAAACGTGTGGAATCGGAAATGCTGATGGAAAAGGTTCTCCATGATCGGTTCGGGGAGTACGGATTGGGCGAGAATCGCGGAAAGCGATTGCCGGTTCTCGGTGCCGTGCATCTGGCTGCCGGATACATCATTCCGGAAATGCTCGGCTGCCGGGTGGTCTATCAGGATGATTCACCACCTCAGGTGATTCCGGCAGGGTTTGAAAAGCTGGATATCCACCCTGAAAAGGCCTTTCAATCGGATATTTTTAAAAAGCTTATCCGCCTTCAGGAGGAGCTTGTTTCTTCTCATGGATTTGTAACCGGCGACATCAACTGGGGTGGGGTGCTGAATGTTGCCATGGATCTGACTGGAGAACAGGTATTTACGGATTTTTACCTCCATCCTGAGGAAACCCTCAAACAGTTTAAACGGATAGCGGAAGTCATTGAAAGATTTGTCACGGGTATCTCTGGTCTTACCGGTACCTCCTCAGTTTCAGTGAACCGGAATGTCCGGCATATTGAAAAGCCGGTCTTTCTGCATTCCGAGTGCTCACATACCATGATTTCGACCGAACAGTATGAGAAGTTTCTGCTGCCGGTTGATCTGGCCTGGAGTAAAAAATTCAGGCCGTTCGGGATCCATTATTGTGGCCGCGATCCCCACCGGTATGCTGAATCCTTCAGCAAAATCAGGAACCTCGATTTCCTGGATGTGGGCTGGGGTGGGGATATCAGGGAATTGCGCAAATATCTGCCGGATACCTTCTTAAATATCCGTTTGGATCCGGTTTCCCTGAACAGTTATTCCGAAGAGGAGCTGGAATCAACGATTAACCGCCTGGTAGCGGATTCGGGCAACCCTTATCTCACGGGGGTATGCTGCATCAATATGGATGATCAGGTGGAGGACAGCAAGGTTTCTGCCATATTCAGAATTGTGGGCCATCTGCGTGTGAAAACTGCAAGGCTCATTGAATAAATCCAGACCGGTGACCGGAAATTATCTTTTGTAAAACAATTTCCCGGTAATGAGGAATCCGGTAAAAACAAAAACAGCAAAAACCAGACTGCTAACGGCAAGCTGCATTCCTCCCGAGATGATATGTCCACTGGTGCATCCACCCGCCAGCCGGGCTCCGAAAATCAGGATAAATCCCCCTATAAATGCCCAAATCAGGCGTTTACCTGCCGAATTCCCTTTGTATTTCAGCCAATTGGAATGGATGATGGTAATTTTAAATTCTTTTCGGATCAATGAATACACTATACCGGAAAGGAAGGACCCAAACAGAAAAATCATTTCCCAGTTTCCGGCGCCCTTGATCTTGAGAAAATAGTCGTTATCAGTGTTACCGGTCAGCAGATCAGCCAAATAAGGATAAAACGAAGAAGCTCCGATTACCCTGTTGGTTACTGAAGTCAAAAAAACCACCCCACCCAAAATGGCGATCCCGGCACCTGAAACAAACCATTTGTAATCTTTGTTCCGTTCCAGCTTATTCAGCCAGAAGGCCACCCCCACAAAAGCGGCACCGATAATGACAACCAGCGCATAGAACAGAACAGGACTCGAACCTGTTGCAGAGAATAAGGAGAGGTTACCCAGATTAGGTCCGAGTAATTCCGTAACCGACGGCACCAGAAACGTATAGATCAGTCCGCCTGCCAATCCGCCGATAATGCCGGATAGTGCATCAACCGATCCTTCACCCAGTGAAACGGCCAGTGTGCCCGGACAATATCCCAGAATGGCCATACCAATGCCAAAGATCAGCCCTCCAACCACAATGCCCGCCACCAGGAATGGCTTGACATGGTAGGAAGCCAGTCCCAGGCCTGTTTCTATGCTGATGAGAATGGCACCGATTCCAATGGCTGTGGCGATCGTTTTGGCAACCGTAAAATTCTCAAGTATTGCCATACCGCTGATGGTGTTAAAGCGGTTCAGCCGGGAATATTGCAAAAGGGTACCGAATGCAATCCCCATGAGCAGAATGATCCAGGTCATTTTATCACAGTTTAGTTGGATTTAAAGATACGATCAATTTTCATGTCTTTAATTTCCCATGCCCATAAGCATCCCGCCGATATAGGGCACCAGCCAGATCAGCCAGACCACAATGCTGTACCGGTGAAATCCGCTCCGTGCTTTTTCACTGCCTTTATATACGGTCCGTGTTGCCCAGATGGCATGTATGAGCATGAGCCAGAGAGCAATCTGCCCGGTGAGGGTATGTGGCTTGGTGAAGTCAAAGAATCCTCCTGCCATGATATGCATGCCCAGGGTTCCGGATACGTCAAAGGCGAATCCGGTCCAGAAGGCAACCACATGCCAGGGTTTCAGGTACCTGGATATCCTCTCGGCCCATACGCCCAGTGAGTAAAAGATCAGGGCAAGAGTAATCAGGATGGTTGAAACTATCAGAAGTGGGGACATGTTGAAGGGTTTTAGTAATTTGCGAAAGATAGTGATAGTTGAAGAGGTTACGGAGGTTAAGGGGGTTAAGGATGTTAAGGGGGTGAGGATCTCGTAGGGGCGATCCGAGATCGCCCGCATAAATGTAAAGAATGTAAAGAATGTTAAGAATGTTAAGAACGTAAAGAATGTGAAGAATGTTAGGGGGTTGGGGATGCGATTTACGAGGGCGATTGTGCGAAAGCCTTCGCCTGAAATGGTGCATGGTATTACGTCGGTTAACCTTGGAAGGCCCGACTTTCAGATAGCGCTTGTGCAACATCAGTCCTATGTGGAGGCGTTGATAAAGTGTGGATTACAGGTAAACATCCTGGAAAGTGACACACGGTATCCAGATTCGGTTTTTATTGAGGATGTTGCTCTCTGCACACCTGCCTGTGCCATAATTACCCGTCCGGGTGCGCCTTCCCGGAACGGGGAGCAGGAAGTGATGAGGGCGGTTTTGTCTGAATATTATGCGGATATCAATGAAATAAGGGCTCCCGGCACCCTGGAAGCGGGTGATGTAATGATGGCCGGAACCCATTTTTATATCGGCATATCGGAACGAACCAACCGGACGGGGGCCGGTCAGATGATCGCAATCCTCAGACGGCATGGAATGAGCGGGTCAGTGGTGCCTTTGGAAAAAGTACTCCACCTGAAAACAGGGATATCGTACCTTGAAAATAATAACCTGCTGGTGTGTGGCGAGTTTATCGATTTTGCCGGATTTGAAAAATTTAACCGGATTGAAGTGTCGGCAATTGAATCTTATGCGGCCAATTCACTCTGGATTAATGGAACGGTGCTGGTGCCAGCTGGTTTTCCAGTAACACGGGATAAAATCACCGGAGCAGGCTATCCGGTAATAGAACTGAATGTTTCCGAATTTCAGAAACTCGACGGAGGACTGAGCTGTCTTTCGCTCCGGTTTTGATCTTATGTTAAATTTTGAATTTATTAATAATGGAAAGTATTGAGCAACAGGCAATCACATCTTTTCGTGCCGGTCTGAACTGTGCACAGGCGGTTTATGCGGCATTTTCAGGAAAACTTGGCTACGACAGGGAGTCTGCCCTGAGCGCATCGGCCGGATTTGGCGGCGGAATGGGCCGATTGCAGGAAACCTGCGGAGTGGTAACAGGTGCCTTTATGGTAATCGGAACCTATAACAGCAGGATCTATCCGGATAACCTGACTGTGAAAGAAAAGTCGTATGCTATGATCCAGGAATTCAATGCCAGGTTTGTGGAAAAGCACAAAACAAATCAATGTAAAGACTTGATAAATTGCGATTTGAATACAGAAGAGGGACGGGCTATCGCCAAGGAACAGCGCCTGCATGAAACCATTTGTGAAGAGTGCATGCTCACCTCAATCGGGATTCTAAACGATTTGATCCCCTGACCGTCAGGTTTCCGGTTTTCGGGCTGATTTCGTTACCTTTGTGACAAATAACATCAATCATGAAAGCGATTATCACTTTTGCCGGTATCATTCTGATTGCCGGTGGCTGCTATTTTATTTACGACGGTTACCAGCAGAAACAGAGCAGTGTTGCGAAAGTTGAACAGGGTGTTTCAGACGTAATCCGTGCCCTGTCAGAGGATTCGGTTAAAACCAAAACCCAGGTAAACAATCAATCGGCCATGAAAATGATCGGTGGTGGCGTTGCCGGCATTACCGGTATCATTTTGCTGGTTGGCGGACTCCGCAAGAAAAAATGATAGCCCGGAAGCTATCGGCTATCAATGACCAAACCTCTCCTTTATTCCGGATCATGGCGATCCAGAATGACCTGGAGCCCCAGTGGCGTCAGTTTGATAACAATATTTGCGCCTTCCATATCGGTAAAGGCTTTATACTGAGTGTCGCCCATAACCTCCGGCTCGAAGCGAACCTGTTCAAGTCGATCACTGAGGAACGCCTTCAGTCAGAAATAATCCCTCACCTGGAATCCGGGGAGCTTCAGCACCTGAATCAGATACTGGTATCGTATGAGGGGACCGGCAAAAGATATCTGAATGTTGTTAATCCTAATGATATTCAGATGTTTACCTCCGCACTGAAGCGGATCAGGTTTGATACCCGGTGGATAACCCTCTATAAGAAGCAAATCGCCACACCTTACCTTTTCATTCAGCAGCGGAACCCGGTTTTTTACGCGAACCCATCCGTTCATGATCAGTTTAATCCGCTCCTTACCTTTACTGATCCCGTTTCCGGCCGGGCATCCTACCTGATTGAAACCCGGTTGGTTGACGCCTGGTGGGATCAGGATATTGCCCTGTACCGGATCGTCAATACTCCGCAGGCCATCATCGATACATTGCCCCATATTGAAATGGATTTTGAAATTTATGATGTTGCTCATGGCGACTATTTCTGTCTGCAAACCGCTCCTTCGGACCTGAATCCCGGCAGGATGATCAACGAGGCCAATATCGAAGGCTTTGTTGATCAGTATACCCGGTTTAAGGATTCGTTCGATGGAAACTATAGTCTGGAGGGACTTCGTTATCTCATCAAGGGATATTTCAGATTCGGATCATCCGGTGCGCCCTATCTGAAGTTCGATCCTTATTCCCAAACCTTTAAGGTGAATGCTGTACAAAGCGAAGCCTGTCCGATTCAGCTGGTCATAAAAGGCAGCAAAGGTGGTAATTTTCAGTTTATCAATGCTATAGCCACACCTCTGGCCAATGTAGCCGAAAGATTGAAACAATATCTCGCACATCCCTGATTTGTTATTCAGGGAAATCCTTCTACATTTGATTTGATTACCAACTGAAAACTAACTCAATGACAACTGCCCGTCTTTCCACAGTTGCCATTGCCCTGGTTCTTTGCGTGGTTTCCTGCGAAGCCCCGTTTGACCCTACGGCACCGGCCAATTCAACGCCTTATGTGATGTGTGTGCTCAACCCCAAGGACAGCGCCCAGTACGTGCGCATCCAGCGAAGCTATGTGTGTCAGGAGAATGCATACAACTTTTCGGCTAATGCAGATTCCGTTTATTATCCGGCCGATAACATGATTGTTCAGCTCACCCGCTTTGATACCCTTGATGGGAGCATCATGGAAAATCCGATCCGCCTGTATCCGACGTATGAAATATCGAAGGATTCCGGCCAGTTTTCGAATGTGGGTCATTACTTGTTTAAAACGACCGAGCCGATCTATTCTGAATTCGATTATGAACTGAGCGTTAAGCTGATAAAGGAAAATAAAACGGTTACCTCACGAATTCAGCCGCTGGGTTCATGGAACTTTACGGGTGCCTACAGCACGGAGCAGCGTAAACTCAGGTATAACCTTTATCATCCTGAACGGATTGATTATTTCCTCGACCTGACCCCCAGTAATTTTCCGCAAATTGTTCGTTTCCTGTATGATGAGATAACCGATACCAAAACCACCCATAAATATATCGAGTATGAGCAGCTATTCAGCGATCAGGATTCTACTAATCCTGATTATGATGGATTGAGTTTTCTGGGCGAGGATTACCTGTTCCGCTTCATTCAGCGTGAAATCAAAGAAATAGCTGGTGTGCGGAGAATTGCTGTTGGTGTCGATTTTATGATCCAGCTGGCTGACTCGAACCTTATACTGTATGAGCGGGTTGAAGATCCGGATTCCAAATTTTTATATACTCCCGAGTTCAATAATATCAGAAATGGCGGAGTCGGACTCTTTGCCAGCCGCTATAAATTCACGATTTTTGGCAAGGCCATGAAACCGGATGAACTGGATTCAATTTCGATGGGAAGATATACGAGGAAACTGAATTTTGCTGATTCAAGAGGTAAATTTCACGACGGAAGGTAAATCAATATGAATCTCACTACACGTTTTCCCCGGGTGATTTTCCCACTGATGCCTGTCCTGATAGGCTTGCTGTTAGTTTCATGCGAAAAAAATATAGCTCCCCGGATTACTAAAACAGAATTTGCGCGGCAACCAGGCATTGGCAACAACAATTTTACTGTACGGGTGGAAGCTACTGATGCTGAATTGGATCCATTGTCGTATGAATGGGTGGCCGCTTTTGGAACTTTCGCCGGGGCCACGGATCAGGCTGAAGCAATCTGGACTGCACCGGTATCCGCTTCGGACAGCGAATATGAAATTATTATACATGTTTCGGATGGCCGTGATCAGTCGACCGACACTATATTTATTGCTGTTCAGGCACTTAAGTTTGCAAAAGTCATCGGTGTGGCTCAATATACCGGCTGTAAGGTCCCGGTGAAGTATGCAATTATCACCCTCGATGGGAAAACGGACACCACAGATATCCAGGGAAATTTTGATTTCGACGGAATCAGGGTTGGCCGTCAGACAATAAAGGCCACGAAGCCTGATTTTACGGAAGGTTCGATGGATATTCTGGTGAAAGAGGGCGTGAATGATGCAATTGTTAAACTGACTTCAGCTAAGTATACCAGCCGATTGTACGGCAATATTTTTGGAAATATCTCCCATAAACCAAAATCCTATTATACCGTTACCATTTTAAATCCGGATAATTCCGACAGCGGGCTGACCAATATTTCAGATATCGACGGGAATTTCGAAATATCAGGAATTCCATGGGGATTTACCCGGTTGATTGTGAGAGACGATGTAAGGGCCCGCATGGAAACGCTGGTATTCCTTGAAACTACGGATTACTTGTTCAACATTGCGATTCCTGAGCCCTTCCGGTTTACGGATTCCCGTGATAATCATGAATATCAGGCAGTCAGAATTTCCAGTCAGATATGGATGGCTGAAAACCTTGCCTATCTGCCCCGGGTGTCACCATCCTATGATCAGGGAGGAATCTGGGTTTACGGATATTCGGGCATGGATCCTGTCGCTGCCCGGGCGACCGCAAATTATGTCAGTTTTGGATGTTTATATGACTGGTCGACAGCGATTTCCGATGACAATGCCAATGGCAGGGATATTTGTCCCCCCGGCTGGCATCTTCCGGATGATGGGGAATGGAAGAGCATGGAGCAGGCTTTGGGTATGGACCCCATCGAGCTGGATTCCACAGGTTGGAGGTTTACCGGTGATGTTGGCAAAAAGATAAAATTTGAAGCCGGATGGGAAAGCGATGGAAATGGCTCAAACTCATCAAGTTTCAGTGCGGTTCCAGCCGGATACCGTTATGCAAACGGAGGATTTCTCGGGATTGGAGGATTTGCTACCTTTTGGTCAGCCAGTGAATTCGACCAGGGATCTGCCATCCGGCGTTACCTGTATCACAATCAAACCGGCATTGGTCGCTTTAATGATTTCACTACCAGTGGATTTTCGGTTCGGTGCGTGAAGGATCGTGAATAAAAATAATCTAACCTTTAGTATGAATATGAAATTGAATTTTATTCTTGCTCTGGCAACCTGCGTTTTGATTACAACGCCCGGAACCCTAAATGCTCAAAAGAAAATGCCTTCGAATACTCAGAACTGGCCGCAATGGCGGGGTCCTTCTGAAACCGGTGCTGCCACCGATGGTAAGCCTCCGGTTGAATTTAGTGAAACAAAAAATGTAAAGTGGAAAACGGAGATCCCGGGGAAAGGTCATGCGACGCCGATTATCTGGGGCGATCAGATTATCGTTTTAACAGCTGTTGAAACGGATAAAAAGCCTGCTGCAGGTGAGGTTAAACAGGAAAACGGAAGAATGGGACCGCCATCCAGCGGCACCGAATTCATTCATAAATTCCAGGTAATATCGGTCGACCGGAAAACCGGTAAAATGCAATGGGAACGTACCGTCAGGGAAGAAATTCCGCAGGAACGCACCCATACCCTTGGCAGCTGGGCTTCCAATTCACCGGTAACCGACGGGGAAAATATCTATGCCTATTTCGGATCCAGGGGATTATATTGTCTGGATTTTAAAGGGAACATCTTATGGGAACGCGACTTCGGCCAGATGGATATTGTAATGAGTTTCGGTGAAGGCAGTTCTCCCTCACTTTACAAGGATAAATTAGTGGTACTATGGGATCATGAGGGCTCCTCATTTATCACCGCCCTGGATAAAAAGACCGGGAAGGATGTGTGGAAAGTTGATCGTGAAGAAAAGACCTCATGGGCAAGCCCCCTGATTATTGAAGTGAATGGTAAGGCACAGGTGATCACCGCTGCAACCAGTAAAGTGCGCAGTTACGATTTTGAAACCGGTGAATTGATATGGGAATGTATCGGATTAACCCGGAACGTAATTCCGAACCCCGTTTATCAGGACGGAATTTTATTTGTGATGAGCGGATATCGCGGCAATGCCTTGCTGGCCATCGATCTGGCCAAGGCAAAGGGCAATATTACCGATACCGGTGTGATCCTCTGGAAATACATTCAGGATACCCCTTACACACCCAGTCCGGTGCTCATGGACGGAAAGCTCTATTTTCTGAAGGCGAATAACGGAAGCATTTCCTGTTTGGATGCAAAGGATGGTAAAGTCAACTATATCAATGAGAAACTCGAAGGGATCGTGAATATTTATTCATCCCCGACCGGTGCCGGCGGGCATCTGTATATCGCAGCCGAAGGTATTGTTGACGTGATCAAGGCAGGATCAACATTTGCCCTGGTAGCTAGCAACAAGTTGGACGATACCTTCCATGCCTCACCGGTTGTCATCGGCAATGAACTCTATCTGAGGGGATTCAAGTATTTATATTGCTTCGCGGCCGAGTAGGTCTGTTAGACAAATACTGTTCCTGTGATCTGATTTTTATGACTTTTGTCATTAAAACCGGGCAACAATGGCTATCTTTAGCCGTTTGTCAGGTTATATATGAATAAGACAGCACATCGGATCTTTATTTCAACAATGGTTGTTATTGTGGTCGCTTCGGTGATCATTTTAACTTATTCAGGGTTCAATTACTATCGGATAAGTCTCGAAGAGCGTTTCTTCCTCCCACAAAATGAGACCCTTAAGCCCAGTGGTTATCTGGGGCATGGTTTTGGTATCGCGGGATCGCTGATGATTATTATCGGGCTGTTTTCTTACATGGCCCGAAAGAGATTCAGAAAGCTGGCAAGGTTGGGATATCTGAAGCACTGGCTGGAGTTCCATATTTTTTTATGTGTACTGGGACCGGTTTTCATTTTGTTTCATACCACATTCAAATTCGGCGGCATTGTCGCAATCAGCTTCTGGAGTATGGTGGCCGTGGTCATGAGCGGTGTGATCGGCCGATTCATTTATATCCAGATTCCCCGGTCGGTGGAAGGCAGGGAACTGAGCCTGAACGAAATTAATGTTCTCAAGAATGAGGCGGATATTTCGGGGTTGCTTCCGGATGCTTTCAGCGACCGGCCGGATTTTACCGGAAAGAAATTTTTTGAACGATTGATAGGCGGCTATAAATATGACAGATTCGCTTATAAAAAATTGAAGCGGGATCTGAAAAAGCAAAATCTGGCACGTAAGGATTATGATAAAGCTTGCCGGATCCTCCGAAATGAGATTACCCTGAACCGGCGCATTGATATGCTTGTTTCCATGAGGAATTTACTGGAATACTGGCATGTTGCCCATCTGCCTTTTGCCATGGCCATGCTGATTGTCATGATCATCCATGTAATTGTAGTTATTACCCTGGGTTATAAATGGATTTTTTAGGCTATGGAAGTATTAATAGAAAAAATTATCACCTACTCCGTAGTTATCCTGTTCATCGGGCTGATAGTCATTATTTATCTCCGCAAGCAACGGCGTGAATCCAGAATTGTGGATGAGAAGATAAAATTATCGAAGGAAGAGGGGATTCATGAACCGGTTTCCCTTCATCCGGTGGTTGATGTAAATTCCTGTATCAGAACGGGAGCCTGCATCAGCGCCTGTCCGGAGAAAGATATCCTGGGCATACGGAATGGCAAAGCTACCATCATCAATGCATCCCATTGCGTGGGCCATGGCGCCTGCTTTCATGCCTGTCCGGTTGAGGCTATCACCCTCTGCATCGGGACGGAAAAAAGGGGGGTCGATCTGCCGCATGTCAATCAGCAATTTGAATCAAATGTAACGGGAATCTATATTGCCGGAGAGATAGGTGGCATGGGACTGATTAAAAATGCGGTCGAACAGGGACGACAGGCAGTGGAAAACCTGACTAAAACCCTTGATAAAAATATCGTTGCCGAGTATGACCTGATCATTGTTGGCGCCGGCCCGGCAGGTATATCCGCTTCACTGACCGCAAAAAAGAATAACCTGAAAGCACTAACTCTCGAGCAGGATACTTTAGGCGGTACGGTTTTTAATTTTCCCCGCACAAAAATTGTGATGACCCACCCGATGGACCTGCCACTGCATGGAAAGGTAAGGTTAAATGAAACAAGTAAGACCGAGTTGTTGAAGCTTTGGGAAGGGGTGATCTCAAAAAATAACATTCCAATTGTGGAAAATACTAAGGTTGAATCCATTGTATGGCAATCGGGGTATTTTTCGGTTGGAGTTTCAACCGGTGTGACTTATTCGACAAAAAAAGTTCTTCTGGCCATTGGCCGGAGAGGGACACCCAGAAAACTCAATGTCCCCGGAGAGGAGCTCGAACGTGTGGCATATCGCCTTCTCGAACCTGAAATGATCGAAGGAAAGCGGGTGGTGGTGGTGGGTGGAGGCGATTCAGCGATTGAATCAGCTTTGCAGCTGATGGATAAAAATACGGTTCATCTGTCATACCGTGGCGATACTTTTGGAAGAATTAAACCCAAAAACAACGAAAAAATTAAAAAGGCAATCTTAGAAAATACTATAAATGTGTTGTTCAGCTCCAATCTGACTTCCATCGGGGAAGATTGCGTTTACTATACCAGCAAGGATTCCGATCAGAATATCAAACTGGAAAATGATTTGGTTTATATACTGGCCGGGGGAGAATTGCCCACTCAATTTCTTGAGAAATCAGGAATTCTGATCACGCGTAAATTCGGCGAAGCTGTGTTGAAACATGAGAAATAGAATTAAACATATTAATATTGGATTTATCATGAATAATTCATGGTATTTATCTTTATTATTTTCAATATTTTTTTCAATTAATTCTTTTGCACAAATTTCTCCGGGCGAATTAACTACCGCCCACTCAAAACTGGAGGGCCTTTCAAATTGCACAAAATGCCATGAGGTTGGGAAAAAGGTGGCTGTGGCAAAATGTTTGGCGTGCCATAAAGAGATCAGGGAACTCATCGATCTGAACAGGGGCTATCATTCGTCAGCCGAAGTGAAGAGCAAGGACTGCTTTTCCTGCCATAATGAGCATCACGGCCGGAATTTTAAAATTATCAGGTTTGATACCCTGAAGTTTGACCACCGCGATACCCGTTTTGAGCTGGTTGGAAAGCATAACACTTTATCATGCAAATCCTGCCATAAACAAGAATTCATCAAGGTTAAAAAATCGCAAAAATCTTCCGGTTCTTATCTTGATCTGGGTACAACCTGCCTGACCTGTCATGCCGATTATCATCAGCAAACTTTATCTTCCAATTGTATTAACTGCCACAATAACAACGCATTTAAACCGGTGCTGAACTTCGATCACAAGAAAACTAAATTCCCATTAAAAGGTAAG
Organism: uncultured Bacteroidota bacterium; assembly: GCA_942493265.1. GTDB lineage: Bacteria > Bacteroidota > Bacteroidia > Bacteroidales > UBA12481 > UBA12481. The sequence goes on along the minus strand of OW818688.1, from coordinate 815,915 downwards.
CATCAATCGGTTGACTGTGCAAAATGCCATAAAGTGACGGAAAAGGACGGAAAGAAATCCCAACAATTTACCGGGATAGCATTTTCAAACTGCACGGATTGCCATAAAGATGTTCATGAAAATAAGTTCGGCCGGGATTGTAAAAAATGCCATTCCGAAGATTCATTTAAAACCATTATCAGCACCACAGGGTTTGATCATGGTAAAACTGATTATCCACTTGAAGGCAAGCATATTGCGGTTGAATGCAAGTCGTGCCATAAACAATCCCTGACCACCCGTCTGAAGTTTAATCTTTGCACGGATTGCCATCAGGATTATCACAAAGGGCAGATGAAGAAGCCGGGAATCAGCAGCGACTGCAAGGATTGCCATACCCTGGCGGGATTTAAGAATTCATTGTTTACGGTGGAGCGGCACAATCTGGGAGAATTTGTGCTGGAGGGACCGCATCGGGCGACCCCCTGTTTTGCCTGCCATAAAAAAGGAGCCGATTGGGTATTCAAAGATCTGAAAAAGAGATGTGTGGATTGTCATGAGAATATCCATCAGAATTATATTGATGAGAAATACTTCCGGAATCAGAATTGCGAAAGCTGTCATTCGGTCACCGTTTGGAGTCAGGTGAAGTTTGATCATAATACCACAGATTTCAAGCTGACCGGGAAGCATGCGGTAAGCAACTGCAAGCAGTGCCATTTTATAAAGGATCCCGCGGGAACCGTTAAACAGCAATTTTTGAGCCTCAGCGGCCGCTGTCTGGACTGCCACACCGATGTACATAACAATCAGTTTGATACAAAAGATAAAGCATCATGTACCCGTTGTCATGATTATGAAAGGTGGAAGCCTGTTCAGTTTAATCATGATACCAGCAGATTTAAACTGGATGGCAGTCATAAAGATGTTGCCTGTGCAAAATGCCATAAAGAGGTTTCGGATGGCACCGTGAGATATGTTCAATACAAATTCGAGGATATAAGATGCGCAAGCTGTCATTTACCTTAGGGTTATTGCTCTGTATAACATTTGTTTACGGGCAGTCGCCGCATGGAAAGAGCTTTGAAACAGACTGTTCGCTCTGCCATAAAACCACCGGCTGGAAAGTGGACATCAAGAGCTTGTCATTCAATCATGACAGCACCAATTATAAGCTTATCGGCCAGCATAAAACGGTGAATTGCCGGTCATGCCATAAATCGCTTGAATTTTCGACTGCAAAAAATGAATGCATCGATTGCCATGATGACCTCCATGAAACTACGCTGGGTCCCGACTGTTCAAAATGCCATACCCCAAAATCATGGATCGTTGAAAATATCAGTGAAATTCACCGGCAGGGCCGGTTTCCTTTAACCGGAGCCCATCAGATCACCGATTGCAAGGCGTGTCATAAATCAGCTTCGATGAGGCGGTTTGAGCCTTTGGGAGTTGAATGTATCGACTGTCACCGCAACACCTATCTGGCAACTACAAAGCCTAACCATCAGCAAGCCGGTTATTCAACCGATTGTGTTCAGTGCCATTCCGCCGGTTCCCGCGGGTGGGATGCCACCAATATTGAGCACAGCTTTTTCCCGCTGACGGCCGGACATGCCATCAACTGCAAACTCTGCCATACAACCGGCAACTATGCGAAACTTCCAGTTGAATGTGTTTCCTGCCATCAAAAGGATTACAATGCAGCGGCAACGATCAACCATCAGCAGCTTAATTTTTCGACTGCATGCCTGGATTGCCATACCACTGCTTCCGGATGGAAACCTGCGAAATTTACTGAACATGATCCACGGTTTTTTCCGATTTATTCCGGCCGGCATTCAGATGTATGGAATGATTGTACGGAGTGCCATAAACAGACTGATAATTACGCAGTTTTCACCTGCATAGATTGCCACGAGCACGCAAAATCCAAAATGGATGATGAGCACAAGGATGAGGGGGGGTATGAATACAACAGCATCGCCTGCTTTACCTGTCATCCGCGCGGCGACACAGAAGGTGCCTTCAATCATGCGGCAACCAACTTTCCGCTCACCGGAGCCCATAAAGGGGGGACCTGCATCAGCTGCCATACAAAAGGATTTGCCGGCACCGGGACCGATTGTAAATCCTGTCATAAAGATAAGTTTGACCAGGCGCTGGAACCGGTTCATACTACTGCCGGCATTTCAGATCAATGCGAACCCTGCCATAATACAACTGCCTGGAAACCATCCTCCTTTACGCATGTTTCTACGGGATATGAACTGGTTGGAGGGCACTCCAGGGTTACCCAGTGTGCCGACTGCCATAAAGGTGCCACCAACACCGCAAAAACGGACTGCATATCCTGTCATGAGGTTCAGTATGATACCGCCAAAGACCATAAAAGCAAAGCATTTCCGGTTGATTGCAAAGTTTGCCACACCAACAATAACTGGCAGGAAATTGTATTCGATCATGCGCTGACCAAATTCCCGCTTACCGGATCGCATATCGGTCCGGATTGCGCAAAATGCCATTCAACCGGGTACGTTGGAACCTCCACCGAATGCAGCTCCTGTCACACTCCTGCCTTTACCGCATCGGTGAACCCCAGCCATGTGGCCGCGGGCATTCCAAAAGCATGCGAAACCTGCCACAGCACCACCGCCTGGAAGCCCTCGTCATTCAATCATACCACAACCGGGTTTACGCTCACCGGGGGTCACCTGAGGGTTTCCCAGTGTTCGGATTGCCATAAGGGAACGGTTCTCAACACCAAAACGGAATGCATTGCCTGTCACCAGGTTCAGTATGATGGTGCCAAGGATCACAAGGCGCAGTCGTTCCCGACGGATTGCAAGATGTGCCACAATTCCAACGACTGGCTGAATGCATCATTCAATCATTCACTTACCGGATTTCCGCTCACCGGTGCGCACACCACTGCATTGTGTGTAAAATGTCATGCATCAGGCTATTCCGGCACTCCCACCGATTGCAATGCCTGCCATACCGCATCGTTTACCGCATCGGTGAACCCAAGCCATGTGGCAGCGGGCATTCCAAAAGCATGCGAAACCTGCCACAGCACCACCGCCTGGAAGCCCTCGTCATTCAATCATACCACAACTGGGTTTACGCTCACCGGGGGTCACCTGAGGGTTTCCCAGTGTTCGGATTGCCATAAGGGAACGGTTCTCAACACCAAAACGGAATGCATTGCCTGTCACCAGGTTCAGTATGATGGTGCCAAGGATCACAAGGCGCAGTCGTTCCCGACGGATTGCAAGATGTGCCACAATTCCAACGACTGGCTGAATGCATCATTCAATCATTCCCTTACCGGATTCCCGCTCACCGGTGCGCATACGACTACCTTGTGTGCAAAATGCCATATCTCAGGCTATTCCGGCACTCCCACCGAATGCAGCTCCTGTCACACTCCTGCCTTTACCGCATCGGTGAACCCCAGCCATGTGGCCGCGGGCATTCCAAAAGCATGCGAAACCTGCCACAGCACCACCGCCTGGAAGCCCTCGTCATTCAATCATACCACAACCGGGTTTACGCTCACCGGGGGTCACCTGAGGGTTTCCCAGTGTTCGGATTGCCATAAGGGAACGGTTCTCAACACCAAAACGGAATGCATTGCCTGTCACCAGGTTCAGTATGATGGTGCCAAGGATCACAAGGCGCAGTCGTTCCCGACGGATTGCAAGATGTGCCACAATTCCAACGACTGGCTGAATGCATCATTCAATCATTCACTTACCGGATTTCCGCTCACCGGTGCGCACACCACTGCATTGTGTGTAAAATGTCATGCATCAGGCTATTCCGGCACTCCCACCGATTGCAATGCCTGCCATACCGCATCGTTTACCGCATCGGTGAACCCCAGCCATGTGGCCGCGGGCATTCCAAAAGCATGCGAAACCTGCCATAATTCGACCGCCTGGAAACCATCTTCTTTCAACCATACCACTACCGGGTTTACGCTCACCGGGGGACATCTGGTGATAGCCCAGTGTTCAGACTGCCATAAGGGAACGCTTCTTTCTGCAAGACCGGAGTGCATCAGCTGTCATCAGGTTCAGTACGACGGAGCAAAAGATCATAAGGCTCAGGCTTATCCAACAGATTGCAAGATGTGCCACAATTCAAATAACTGGCTGAATGCTTCTTTTAATCATTCCACCACCAGCTTCCCGCTTACCGGTGTGCACACTGCCACCTTATGTTCAAAATGTCATATCAACGGATTCTCCGGAACCCCGACGGATTGCAATTCCTGTCATGCTTCCGCCTTTACTGCCACAGTGAATCCGAGTCATACAGCTGCCGGAATTACCAATGTTTGCGAACCTTGCCATAATGCAACCGCCTGGAAACCATCAACATTTAATCATACTACAACAGGATTTTCCCTCACAGGCGGGCATCTGGCGATCGCCCAGTGTTCGGCCTGCCATAAAGGAACCCTGCTTACTGCCAGGCCTGAGTGCATTTCATGCCATCAGGTTCAATACGATAATGCAAAAGACCATAAGGCACAGGTATATCCTACAGATTGCAAAATGTGCCACAATTCAAATAACTGGCTAAATGCATCATTCAACCATTCAACTACAAGCTTCCCATTGGCCGGTGCGCATATTACCGTCGCATGTGCGAAATGCCATGTGAACGGCTACAACAATACACCTACAAACTGCTATGCCTGCCATAGCGCGAAGTATAATGCCACCACCAATCCAAACCATTTAACGGCTCAATTCCCGAAAGAATGTGAATCGTGCCATACCGTTACTGCCTGGACCCCTTCTACTTTTAATCATGACAGTCAGTATTTTCCGATTTACAGCGGAAAACATCAGGGAAAATGGACCCTGTGCTCTGAATGCCATACCACTCCAACAAATTATGGAGTTTTCAGCTGCACCAATTGTCATGAGCATAATAAAACAGACATGGATCAGGAGCATCTGGGGAAAGTCCCAAACTACGTATACAACAGTGTTAATTGCCTCGCCTGTCATCCGAGGGGCAACAGTTAACGGGAGAATAAGCAAGTGAGTTTGAAAAAAAGTATAATATTATCTGTATTATTAATAGCTGCTTTTATTCAGTTAAAAGGGCAGGAATCTCCTGTTTTACTGACGGGCAGGATATCCTATGTTACGGCACAGAATATTTACGTAAAATTCCTGAACACTGATAAAATACATCCCGGAGATACTGTATTTCGCCTGGTTGATAATCAGTTGATTCCACTTTTTATTGTCGAAAATTTATCCTCCGTTTCCTGTGTCGGAAAACCATTGAGTTCCGCTGAAGTAAAAATTGACGAGGAGGTGGCTGTAAAAGTACTCCAGACAAAAGAACCCGAAAAACCTGCCGTCCTGATTCCGGCCAATCAGCCTGCCGCCCCTCAGGTACGGAAGGAAGTTGCCGATACCATAAAAAAGGTGCCGGGAGCAGAGAGAAAGCAGGATATTCAGGGGTCATTATCGGTTTCTTCGTACACAAATCTTTCGAATACTCCGGTGGATAATACTGAGCGGATGAGATATACTTTTTCGCTCCGGGCAAATAATATTGCAAAATCGAGGCTTTCAGCCGAGAGTTATATCTCTTTTACCCATAAATTGAATGACTGGGCCGAGGTGCAGGAAAATCTTTTTAATGCCTTAAAGATTTACAGTCTGGCTGTGAGGTATGATTTAAGTGATAAAACAAGCATATCCGCCGGCAGGAAAGTCAATACGAATTTATCCAATATCGGGGCGGTCGACGGGTTGCAGGCGGAAACCACGATCGGCCGGTTTACCATGGGGGCAGTTGCCGGATCACGTCCGGATGATGCCTACTATAACGTGAATTTAAAACTCCTGGAATACGGGGCTTTTGTGGGGCATAAAGTGTCCACAAAAATAGGCCGCATGCAGAGTTCCATTGCCGTTTTCGAGCAGCGGAATACGGGGATAACCGACCGGAGATTTGCCTATTTTCAGCATGATAACTCGCTTTTGAAAAACCTGTACCTGTTTACTTCCTGTGAGCTGGACCTGTATAAAGTGACAGAGGGGATACCCAAAAATGAACCTACCCTGACCAGTTTATATTTTTCATTGCGTTATAAGCCGTTTAAAAAATTATCCTTATTTGCATCTTATGATGCACGAAAAAATGTTATTTATTACGAAACTTATAAAAGCTTTGCCGACCGGTTATTGGAGGAGGCAACACGGCAGGGACTGCAATTTAAGGTTAATTACAGGCCGGGTAATCAGGTAAGTATGGGCGTTAATGCCGGTTACCGGTTTCGTGATAACGATTTGAATCCCAACGAAAACCTGAATGGTTATTTAACTGTCAATCAGATTCCGTGGATAAAAGCTTCTGCCACATTAACTGCTAATTTTTTGAGAACCAGCTATCTCGACGGTCAGATTTATGGAATCAGATTATCGCGGGATATTATTCCGGGAAAATTATACAGTGAAGTTAATTATCGGTTTATTGATTATAGTTTTTTAAATTCAAATTCCACTTTAATTCAAAATATTGCCCAGATGAATTTATCCTGGCAATTAAAAAATAAAATGTCTTTATCGGTCGATTACGAACTGACTATCGAACAAGTCAGTAAATATCACCGGATATATCTGAGTTTTAATAAAAGATTCTAAATTTGGACCCTAAATTTTTTTGATATGAAAGTATTTCTTGGTGTTTTGTTAGCAATAATAGTCGGTGCCCTGGTATATAATCTTGCGTTCAAGAAGCCAAAGGGTGATGCAGTTGAGAAACAGGGAACCGTAATGGTCGCAACTCAGCCCGGTGCTGCAGCAGCGCATAACACGGTAATTCAGGAGGTGATACAGGCAGCTTCCTACACTTATCTGAGAGTGAAGGAAAACAACACTGACTATTGGATTGCCACGGTTAAAGACGATGCAGTTGTCGGGGATAAATACTCATACGGCGATGCTCTGGAGATGACAAATTTCAAGAGCAAGGAGCTTGACCGGACCTTTGACCGGATTTATTTTGTGAGTGCGGGTGTTGATGATGAAGGAGCCGGACAGGCTGGTGGAGCTGCACCGACTACAATGGGCAAACCCATTGTTGAACAAAAAACAGATGCCGTTATTGAGCAATCGGCCGGTGGTATTTCCATTGCTGAGCTGTACAAAAACCGCGACAAGTATGCTAATAAAAAGATTCGGGTAAAAGGGAAGGTAGTGAAAGTAAATCCCGAGGTTATGGACCGTAACTGGATTCATCTTCAGGATGGTACCAGCGATGCCGGGAATTTCGACCTGACCGTTACCTCTCTTGAACTTGCCAGCGTTGATGATATCGTTGAATTTGAGGGTACCATCATTTTAAACAAGGATTTTGGTGCGGGATATGTTTATGAGCTAATCATGGAAAGCGGAGTTATCCGGAAGTAAGTTTTTCCCTGCAATATATTACCCCCGGAGCCGTGTCACCCCCACTCCCTCGGAGAAGTGTCATCCCCGCGAAAGCGGGGACCCCGTGACGCTACTCCGAGGCCTTTGAGAGCCACCACCACTCCCTCGGACCAGTACCATCCACCACCGGCCCTCCCTAAAATGATTTTTATTTTGCCGGTTCCTGGTACAACCCTTTCCGCGAAAGCAGATGATCGAGGTTGGCAACGCCATAAACAACTACTGCATTGACGATTGCAGTGTGATTCTGATATTCGGGAATGCTCATGTTGTACATATCGCGCTCGGTGTGCCAGATTTCACCATAATCAAAATTGTATCCCTTTGTATCAGCTGTACCGAAGCTGAATGTAGGAATGCCGTTCATGGCAAAATAGGCGTGATCGGATCCTCCGGCATTTTTAGGGCGCGGCTGTGGATCACCGGTCCTTTTAGTCAGGGTAAATGGAAAATCAGGATTGATGCTGTTGAGCGGTTCACAGATCTTTACGAAGTCGTCATACATAGCTTCCGTGACATTCAGGCTGTTGGCCACGGTCGGACCGCCATCGCGGTTGAAATAATTGGAAAATTTGTCCCAGTTTTTCGCATTCTTCTCAACAAAGCTCTTCGATCCCAGCAATCCGAATTCCTCTCCTGCCCATAAGCAAACCAGGATGGAGCGTTGCGGTTTTCCGCCAGCTGCCATGATGAGACGTGCAGCTTCCATGGCCGGAGTTACTCCGGATCCATCATCCACCCCGCCTGAGGCAACATCAAAACAATCCAGGTGGCCTCCCATCAGAACATATTCATCGGGATATTTAGTGCCTTTGATCTTCCCGATTACATTGTAATATTTCACCGGTCCCATCTTGAAATAATTTCGGATATCGAACTCCAGCTGGAAGTACCTGCGTTCCTTAACCATCTGCTCGATAACCTTATACTGCTTGTCTTCCAACTTGATATCGGGAACAGTCGGCAAAGTTTCAAAAGTCATTTTGTCGATGTTTTTTCGGTCGTAAAGTACCCGGATCGGTACAGTTGAAGATTGGATGATCCCTAGGATACCGGCTTCACGCATCTGCTTGTAGAACAGTGCCGGTTCTTCGATCAGGGGAAGTTGCTTTGATTCTTCAACTTTCGGAGTTTTTCGAACTGCCTGCGGATCTTTAATCAGTGCTTTCTGGTATTCCTGTTCAGCTTCACGGATCCGGCGGTTCTCCATCATAATATCGCGGTTGATTTTACCGATCGAATCATTTTTGAGAATAATACCGGCCCTCCGGGCATCACCATCGCTTGAATAGTCGATAGGCCATCCTGAATTCTCACCGGTGACCAGCACCCAGGCGCCCTTCAGTGTTCCCTTGATCTTGTCGAATTCATACTGTGATTTAGGCTCAATCAGCACGTGCCCGCGCTGAACACCTTTTGTGCCAGCGGTATACGATGGAGTGGCAAAATGGAGGTCCATGCCGTTTTCGCTCAGCATGCGACCAAACCAGGGTCCGCGGTTGAATCCAACCGGAAGGGTTCCGGCCTCATCGAGCTCTGCTTCCATCCCCCATTTTTTAAACTGGGCCATGCACCAGTCTGCCGCATTTTCGTAAGCATCAGATCCTAAAACTCTTCCGCCAAAACGATTACACAGAACATCCAGGTGGTTCATGGTCTGGTTATCGGTTTGCCCGAGTTCAATAATTTTGTCAACCACCTTGTTTTTCTGAGCTTGTACGCCGGTGGCAGCGAACAGGATTCCTATTGCAAAAGTCAGTGAATAAAACCGTTTCATTTTATTTCTATTATTTTAGATTTAAGTTTGAGCTCAGTGTATCAGTTTGCAAGTTAATTTTATTGAGGACTAGTTGGCAATGCCTATGCCGTAAAACATAATATGACAGGGAAATTATGAATGAATCAGTCAGGACCAAAGGCTTGGATATCGAAGAAATCATGGAGCGGGCGCGGATTTCCGGAGAGAAGTTCAGTACCTATTCGCAGGAGCGTGTGGACGAGATCGTAAAAGCTGTTTATGAGGCGGGATTCAACAGTAGGGTAATCCTGGCGAAAATGGCCCATGAAGAAACCGGATTGGGGAAATGGCAGGATAAAGTTTCGAAAAATGTAATCGCCACACGTTATGTTTATCAGGACATCAAAGATTTGAAGACTGCGGGGATTATCCGTGAAGATCTGGAAACCGGGATCACGGAGGTGGCAAAGCCTATCGGGCCGATCTTTGCCATGACACCGATCACCAATCCCACCTCGACGGCTCTCTTCAAGATCCTGATCTCAATGAAAACACGCAATACCATCATTATCAGGCCTCATGGCTCTGCCCGGAAATGCACCTGCGAGGCTGCTCGGATCTGCTATGAGGCAGCGGTTGCGGCTGGCGCCCCGGAAGACTGCATCCAGTGGATCAAAAGGTCGACACCGGAAGAGACCCTTGAAATGATGAGCCATAAGCTGGTGGCGCTTGTTCTGGCTACGGGATCGGTGAGCCTGGTAAAGTCGGCTTACAGCTCAGGGAACCCGGCCATCGGGGTGGGACCCGGCAACGTGCCGGTGTATATCGGTCAGAGTGCCGACCTGGCCTTTGCAACGGAGCAGATCATCCTGTCCAAAACTTTTGATTACGGCACGGTATGCGCAAGCGAGCAATCCCTGGTAATCAAATCCACCCGGGCGGATGAGCTGATATCAGAATTCAAAAAACGTAAGGCGTATTTCCTGAACGAGGCGGAGAAAAATCGTCTGGAAGAGGTGGCTTTCAATAAGATTCAAAAATCGATGAGTATCGATGTGATCGGCCAGCCTGCTTATAAGATCGCTGCGATGGCTGGCATAGAGGTTCCGGAAGATACCTCCGTATTGATTGTGCGGTATGCCAATCATGAGGTTGGAATCAAATATCCCCTGTCGCTGGAGATCCTCGCCCCGATCCTGGCGATGTATGTGGTCGACGATTTTATTGAGGCCATCAATATGTGCAAGCGGATTGTGAGCTATGGCGGGATGGGACATACCATCAGCATTTTCTCGAATGAGGAGGATAAGATCCTGTATTTTGCCGAAGTCACGAATGCCGGACGGCTTTTGGTGAACACGCCCGCATCACAGGGGGCGCTGGGAGGCACCTACAACGGTCTCCAGCCTTCACTCACACTGGCTACCGGTGCCGGGGGCAAGAATATCACCACTGATAATATCACGGCCAAGCATTTACTGAATATCCAGCGCCTGGCCCGGCGCACCTTTATCCCGTGTAACCCTGATCTGACGGATATATATCTGGATGAAAGCATTGATGCGGCAAGAATTGATCAGGAGTGCGGGGCACGGGAGTCCAAGGCCTGAATTAAGTACTATGCATGGCAATCCCCGGCCTGAAGGCCGGGGGTAATGATGAGGTAAGAATGTTCCTTTTTATACCTTTAGAGGCTAATACTGCTGAGCTATGAAACGTTACTTCATTCCTGCGACTTATTACTTATTCCTGATTTCTGCCTTCTGCTTTCTGCCTTCTGCATTTTCGCAACTACCCGAAGATAAACCAGTTACCATTAAGGTGGCGGTTGTTGTTCAGGATCCCTCCCTGCCTCAGTATGGCGGAAAGAGAATGCATGAGGTGGTGAAAACACCGGGTCGGACCTTCATGTGGAATGATCCGCGGGTGCTAACGAGGGAGTATGAGGCCGCACTCGAGGAAATCAGTCATGGGACCATTCAGTATGAGGTTGTTAAGATTATTGATGATACACTTTTGTTTTCCAATCGCAACGATAATAACCAACCCGTGGGGATGACCGAAATGGTTAAGCTGCTGATGGAGCCCGATTGGGGTACCCTGAAGGGAATCGGCACGCATTTCGATTACAAGCGGTTTGTGGAACATTACGGGTTTGATAAAATGCGCGACCGCGATGAGATCAATGAGGTATGGGTATGGTCGTTCCCGTACGGAGGAATGTGGGAATCAAATTATTGCGGAAAATCCGGATTCTGGCTCAACTCCGATCCCACCACCACTACCACAAATGAAAAACTTCTGGTGGTAATGGGCCTCAACTACGAACGCAAGATGTCGCTGGCACTCGAAAGCTATGGCCACCGAACAGAATCCGTGCTGTGGCACCTTTATGGGCGCTGGGACCGTGAGGCGGCCGACCCGAATAACTGGGAAAAGTATACCATGTTCGAAAAGCCGCATCCCGGAAAGGCCAATATCGGGAATATTCACTTTCCTCCGAATGGCGACCATGATTACGACTGGGTGAATAAAACACCGGTAACCACCAATGCAGATGTTTGGAATTATTATCCGGATATTAAATCGGATATGACGCGCACCGTGGATTGCACCGAGTGGCAATGCTCACATGAAGGGTATATGAGGTGGTGGTTCAGTCATTTGCCGCACTTTGAAGGGATCAATGCTGCCGATGGACATTTAAATAACTGGTGGAGATATGTGGTGAATTGGGAGGATGCGATAAGTCGGGAGGGTGTTACGGGTGTTAAGGAAGTTAAGGGGGTTAAGGATGTAAAAAGGAAGTATGGTTCCCGTAGGGGCGCATTGCATGCGCCCACAATCGGGTTCGTCAATGATGGTGGCGGGGAGCAAAAGGCAGCCCTTGACTATTTAAAAGGACAGAAGCAATTGCAGGTAATGGATCTCAGTAGTAAGGAGGTCAGGATGTTAGATCCGGGTGATTGCGGGGTTTTCTGGTATCACAAACCGGATACGGTTTTAACTGCCGCCGATACTTCAAAACAGACCATCGGGGCACTGAAAAAATTTGTGGAAGCAGGCGGGAGCCTGTTTCTTTCATTAGATGCGGTTCGTTTGCTGCCCTGGTTAGGGGTGGAGAAAACAGCTCCCACCGTGAATTATGTGGAACTGAAAGATGAAGGAAACGGTCGCAAGCTGGGATTGCACGGATTCAGGAGTCACCCGGTATTTGACGGATTGCTTGGAGGGGTATACAGTTACGCGCCAAAGGAGGATGTCAGGGTAAGGCGTGTGGGCTATTTCGGAACCGCCGTGCCCCAGGGTAAAGTTGTAGCCGTTGACTGGGCGTATATATTTATCTATGAGGATAGTAAGCTGATCACTGAATATACATTGGGCAAGGGGAAAATCCTCGCAGCCGGGGCCTACCTTTATTTCAATCAGCCCAACTTCAACCGGGCCCATCTGGAGAAATTCACTGAAAACGTTTTTGCATACCTGCGCGGTGAATCATCGGAAACCTCTTTGAGATACTGGGATTTTGAACCTGCCCGTGTGATTGCTTCAGATTTTACCACCCCGGATATCACGCGCGGGTCGCCGGTAAAATGGGAGGTGGAGCCAAACCCGATCGCACTGACTAATCCCAAAGGGGCAAAAAACATGTGGGACATTGCCGGCGAGCGAATGGTGATCATGGGCAAGGAGGCCGGCGGAATTGATGAGGTATGGGCGCACCCTTTCATGGCTGTTAGGGACTATGAAATCTCCGTCAGATTTGCAGGATCGGGCAAGACCATCAGACTGAATGAACTATCCCCGAAAATAGAGGTGGGGCCTGAGTCTTTTAATCGTACCTATCTGATCGACAGTAAGATAATACGCGAAATCATCACCTGTCATCCAACCGATGGCACGGCTGTTATCCATTATGAATATTCGGGCACCGGACCGGTGGAAATGAATATTTCCTTTAAAAGCAACCTCCGGTTTATGTGGCCCTATTCAGAAAAGGTTACCGGCGACATTAAATATGGCTGGGATAAAGGGTTGAATGGTTGGGTGATACAGAACAAGGCGGGAGATTTTGTGACAGTTATGGGGATCAACAGACCGGCAAAAGATCAGAAGGCGGCTTCGGGTGAGGGTTTGATTGTGGGAGCCGGAATGACGGCAACCCTGAACCCAAATGATGCTCTCGATGTAGTACTCGCTGCATCGGCAACCGGTTTAACCGAGGCGGTAAGCGCCTATCGCCGTGCCATGCTGGATCCGAACGCAGTTTATCTTGCCGCGGTGAAAAACTCAAAATCACTTTTTAATGGAAAACTGAGCATTACCGGTCCGGATGCTGATTTCAATACGGGCTATAAATGGGCCGTGGCGGGCACCGACCGGTTTATTGTGTACACCCCCGGGGTGGGCCGTTCACTGGTAGCCGGATACGCAACCACCGATTATGGCTGGAAAGGCGGTCACAAGGTAAACGGTCGACCCGGCTATGCCTGGTATTTCGGTCGCGATGCCGTGTGGAGCAGCTATGCCGTGCTGGATTACGGGGATTTCGACCGGGTGAAAACCGTGCTGGAACTCTTTTCGAGGTATCAGGATGTGAGCGGGAAAATCTATCACGAACTCACTACCTCCGGAATCGCACATTATGATGCAGCCGATGCCACTCCGCTGTATATCGCGCTTGCCGGCAAGTATTTACATCATTCAGGCGATACAGCGCTAATCCGCAAGGAGTGGCCGGCGATCAAAAAAGCCATCGATTTTTGTTATTCCACCGATACCGACGGCGACCATCTGATCGAAAATACCCAGCAGGGACACGGATGGGAGGAGGGCGGCGACCTGTATGTCACCCATACTACCCAATATATGGTTTCATGCTGGGCCGAGGCATTGAATCAGGCTGCATACATGGCCCGGAATATCGGATTGAAGGATTTGGCTGTCCGGTATGAAAATGAGGCTGTAATCGTTCTGGAGAAGCTCAATACCGGATTCTGGAATCCGGCCACGAAGTTTTTCAACCATGGATTATTCAAGGATGGCACTTACCTGGCCGAGCCTTCGGTTATGACCGCCATACCGGTGTACTGGCACCAGATTCAGGACCCCGCAAAAGTTAGAAATGTAGTGGATCAGCTGGCCTCCTGTAATTTCACCACCGACTGGGGAACGCGCATCGTGAGTGAAAAAGCCCGTTTTTTTGCCCCGGGCGGGTACCACACCGGAAGTGTGTGGCCCCTGTTCACCGGCTGGGCAGCCCTTGGGGATTATGCCGCCGGGAATTCCGCGCAGGGCTTTTCAAAGATGATGAGCAACCTGCTGGTGTATAAAAACTGGTCGCTGGGATATATCGAGGAGGTCCTCCATGGCACCCAATACAAATACTTCGGTGTATGCCGCCACCAGGCCTGGAGCGAAACCATGGTGCTGCAGCCGGCAATCGAAGGGATGATCGGGCTGAACCCCGATGCCATGAACCACACCCTCGGTCTGTCACTCAATTTCCCCCTCGACTGGGATTCCGTCACCGTAGAAAACATCCGCCTGGGCGCAAACTCCTTAAGTTTAAAATTGCTCCGCACTCCCCAAACCACCTCCCTCCACCTCCTCCACCTCCTTAACCCCCTTAACCCCCTCACCTCCTCCCCCTCTCACCTCAATCTCAAAATCCCCCTGGCTGCAGGCACTGAAATCGGTTCGGTCCTTCTTGATGGCCAGCCATTTCCCTATTCAGTCACCACTGCCGGAATCGAGCTTCAATTAACAGCTGCCGAAAGCAGCCATCTTCTAATCTCACATTCAGGCGGAATCAATGTTCTACCCCAGGTACATCATCCGGCCCCCGGAGACTCATCAACCGGACTGAAAATCATCAGCGATCAACTGGCCGGGAAAAAATATGTGGTGAAAGTGGAGGGACTGAGTGGCACTCCCGGCAAAATCAGGTTGATACAATCCGGGAAAGTGGTGGAAAAGGAATTCCTATTCCCCGAATCAAAGGAGAAATATGTTCAGAAGGACCTGGTTTATTATAACGGAAAGCCCAATAGTGAGGTGTTTTATTATGTTTTGCTTCGTAGTTTTTACGATAGCAACGGCGATGGGCATGGCGACCTGAACGGTCTGAGGCAGAAGCTGGATTATCTGCAGGAACTGGGAATTACCTCGATCCTGATGCTCCCGCTCTATGAGTCAGATTTTTATCATAACTATTTTGCGCTTGATTATCAAAAGATTGATCCGGAATATGGCACGATGGAAGATCTCGTTGCCTTGAACCGTGAAGTGCATAAGCGCGGGATGAAAATCTATCTGGATATGGAAACCCAGTATGTCATTGAAGGTTCCGACTGGTTTTCCAACCATCCGGAATATCAGATCATGGGAACACCTTATGGCAAATTAAAATCACATGACGGGAAACTGAGGGGGTTGAACATGGCTAATCTCTATGAAGCGGCCGTGTGGACCTATTTTCACAAATTATACCTGTATTTCCTTGATCCCAATAAAGATGGCCGTTTTGATGATGGTGCCGACGGGTTTCGCATCGATCATATTATGGATAATCTGGATAATACGGGCAAACTGACGAATCTCTATGCAGGTTTCTGGAAACCGCTGTTTGATGAACTTCGCAGTGTAAATCCACGGATCCGGATTTTAGGTGAGCAGGCTGACTGGTTTAGTTACGGTCAAGAGATTTTCGAGGGAGCTGATCTGGATTACCTGTTTGCATTTCAGACTGGAATTGCCATTAATTTCATGGATAAAAATCAAATAATCAATAAAATAGATTCAACCATTCTAGCTACTCCCGGAGGCAAAGAGCAGCTCAGCTTCATCGAAAACCATGATGTCGACCGGTTTGCTTCAAGAATGAACGGCAGTTTGCCCAAAGAAAAGATCGGAGCGGCATTCAATATCCTTTTAAAAGGAATTCCGCTGATTTATTATGGTCAGGAACTGGGGATGAAAGGAGCCTTCTCCAAGGCTGATTCAGATGGCGACCAGATTCCACGACGGGAAGCCTTTGAGTGGTACCGGGATACGGAAGGGAAGGGCATGGCTCACTGGTATAAGGGAACCGGTCCGTGGTGGGATAATCGTTTCGGCAAATCCAATGATGGCATCTCCCTGGAAGAGGGAAAAGCAAATAAGAATTCATTGTGGAATTTTTATAAAGCCTTGATTAGTATGCGAAAACAACACCCTGCCATTATCGGAGGTGAGCTGAGAATCATCAGGAACGATAATTCCGGTGTGATATCCTTTGTCAGGGAACTGGATGGAGAAGAGATCCTGGTGGTGATCAATCTTACCGGTAAGTCGCTGGAGGTCGGTTTGTTGGATTACCAACTGCCCGTTTCTTCAAAAATACTTCTTACCGAACCTGTCGGTAACAAGGCCGGAAACAGTACGATTTCATTGAAGTCATACGGAATATTTGTTGCAAAAAAAACGTAGATATTACCAATGTTATCCTTAATATTGTATTGTGGAGCCCAGTAACCACCTATCAAACGGGGCGAAACCGAAAAGCCAGACGAGTAGGAAGACTAAACTTTACAATTATGAAGAAATTTGCTCTGACATTGTGTGCATTATCCATTGTGTTATTGTCGTTCGGACAGACTAACAAAAATGTTCAGCTTGACAAAAGCAAAATGCAGTTCAATATTGGTGTCGGCCTTTCCAGCTGGGGACTTCCCATCTATGCAGGGGTTGACTATTGGGCTACCTCCGACATCACCATCGGTTTGGAAGCCTCTATGAGGTTCAATTTATGGTACAGTTATACTGTTTTCGGAGGATCTATCAACGGTAACTACCATTTTAACTCGATTCTTAACCTGCCGGAGAATATTGACTTCTACGCTGGTATCAGCGCAGGTCCATATTTCAGTCTGGGCGGATATTGGAACCGTATGCATTTTGGATTTGCCGGCCAGGTTGGCGGTCGTTACAAAATCAACGACAAAATGTGGGTGAACGTTGAATTGGGCGGCGGATCATTCTCAGGCGGTAAGCTTGGGCTGACTTTCAGAAGGTAAACACTAAAATAGCATGCGGATGACGCGCATGCTAAACAACGCGGGTTTATGCGGATTCATTTAAAAGATCCGCGTAAATCCGCGTTCCCGCAGGGATCCGCGTCATCCGCGTGCTATTCTTCAGTTCACCGATTTCGAGAACAGCCTTATAGCCAGGGCAACAATCACCACCATGATTCCGGTAAGGGCCGCCATTGCCGGCCAGATCTCATTCCATAGCCATCCCTGGGTGGAAATGGTGCGCATGGCATGAACAGCATACGATACGGGATTGCCCATGGCAATGGCTTTCAGCCAGGCCGGCATCGCACTCGTGGGGAACATGGCATTGCTGGTGAACATCAGCGGCATAGTCAGAAAGTTCGACACCGCCATCAGGGTTTCCATGGATTTGATTCTGGATGCCAGCGACAGGGAAATAGCCCCCATGATGATCCCGAACAACCCGGAAATCAACAGCAAGGCCGCAACTCCAATAACCCCGGTCTTGAAATGAACCCCCAAGAATAGGGAAATAATCACGATGATCAGCGCTTGGAGCATCGTTTGAAAACCAATGGATAACAATTTGCCCAATGGAATGGCAGCCCGGTAAATCGGCGCCGCCAGCATTTTATTCAGATAACCGGTGCGCCGGTCCCACACAATCGTGATCCCGCCGAATACACCTCCAAACAGTGCAGTCATGATCATGATGCCGGGAGTCATGAAATCAAGATAATTACCTGTACCCAGCATTTGTGCGGCCTGTGGGTTTTTTGTGAGCCCCGACATGGAGTTGCCCATCAGCACCAGCCAGATGAGGGGTTGAATCACCACCATCAGCAGTCGGGCCTTCTGTTGAACGAACTTTTTGATTTCACGCCAGAAAACCCAGTAAATATCAGATAATAAAAGCTTCATGTTCATCCTCTGGCCCTCCTGATTATCATTCTCGACTTAAATGCGTCCTCTTTGCTGATAGCATCTTCCCTCATCTCTTTACCTGTAAAATGGAGAAAAACATCATCCAGAGTCGGATTTTCCACCTCGTGTTTAATTGCTTCTTTCAAAGCCGACGGGGTATCCAGCGTTTTTATAACTCCCCGGTCAATAATCGCGATCCGGTCGCAAAGGGAATCGGCCTCATCCATATAATGTGTGGTGAGGAAAATGGTCATTTTGTTGAGTTCGCGAAGGGTATTTACGTATTTCCAAATTTCGCGGCGGGTTTGGATGTCCAAACCGAGCGTGGGCTCATCCAGAAACAAAATCCTCGGACGATGGATCAGTCCGCAGGCGATATCCAGACGTTTGCGCATCCCGCCCGAATAGGTTTCAACCTTATCTTTTGCCCTGCCGGTAAGGTCTACCATTTTGAGAACCTCAGCTATCCTTTCCTGAGCTTCAGTGCGCGACAAGTGATAAAACCCTGCCTGCAGCCGCAGGTTATCATAACCGGTGAGCGCATCCTCCACTGCAAGGTCCTGCGAAACAAAACCCAGCTCCAGACGGGCCTGATAGGCATGTTTGGTAATATCGATACCGTTGATGGTGGCGGTGCCCCGGGTGGGACTGAGCAGCGTTGTGAGCAGTGCAATGGTGGTGGATTTGCCGGCGCCGTTGGGTCCCAGAAAACCAAATATCTCGCCTTCACGTACCGAGAAACTAACATTGTCGACGGCAAGTATACCACCCTTATATACCTTGGTCAACCCCTGTGCCTCAATTATTGTTTTCATATAGCCGAAAAGCCTATTTTTAACGGTGCAAACTTAAACAGTTCTATGAAGAGATTGTTTTTTATTTTCTGCCTCATGCAGGCTATTTCAGGATTTACCCAGCAGCCGGCAAGATCCTTTGGCGACCAGGGCAACGGTTTGTTTATCAATCCGATATTTGCCGGGGAGTATCCTGATCCAACCATTCTGCGGGATGGCTCCGATTATTACATGACCCACACCTCACTGAACAATTTTCCCGGATTGCTCATCTGGCACTCCACCGATCTGGTCAACTGGAAGCCCATTGCCCATGCCCTGCATAAAAATGTAGGCGAAATATGGGCTCCCGACCTGGTGAAATACAAGGACCGGTTTTACATCTATTTTCCGGCACGTGATTACAATTCCACCATGGTGGTGACGGCAGATAAGATAACCGGTCCCTGGACCGATCCCGTTGAGATGAAGGTTAGTTTTATCGATCCGGGTCATGTTGTTGGGGAGGATGGAAAAAGATATCTCTATTTTTCAGATGGGAACTTGGTTCAGCTGAGTGACGACGGACTGTCAACCGTGGGAGCGGTGCGATCGGTTTATGAGGGATGGAAATATCCGGCCGAATGGCTCACCGAATGTTTTTGTCTGGAATCGCCTAAACTGTTCAAACGGGGCAGCTATTTTTACCTGATTTCCGCACAGGGCGGCACCTCCGGTCCGCCTACCAGCCACATGGCCGTGGTTGCCCGTTCAAAATCGGTACTCGGTCCCTGGGAGAATTCGCCTTCTAATCCGATCATTCATACGTATGATTATTCAGAAAAGTGGTGGTCGAAAGGTCATGCCTCCATGGTGGATACCCCGGATGGCGACTGGTGGATCGTTTATCATGCCTTTTTGAATAATTTTCGTACTCTGGGCAGGATGACGCTGCTGGAACCGGTTGAATGGACCGCGGATGGGTGGCCACGGATCAGGCAGGGGTCGGATCCTGCCCGGCCGGTTAAAATTCCGGCCACCGGGAAAAAAGTTGCTCCGCCGGCAGAGAATGTCAATACGTTTTCTGTTTTCGACTGGCATGCCTTCGATGGTTATACGCCGGAGCGATATTCTCTGACTCCTCAAAAGCTTGCTGTAACCGGCAAAGGTGCGTCGATAGCCGAATCGAATCCCCTGCTGTTCACACCCGGACATCCTGCCTATTCATCAGTTGTTAAGATTAATACGAAAGATAAAGCCGGATTTGTGCTTTTCTACAGTCCGAAATTTTATCGCGGTCTGGAAGTCACATCCGACAGCATCAGCTATGTGTCGGAAAAACGCAGCTCACGGATTGCGGCCCATGTTCCCGGTTCACCGGTTTATATCAGAATACTCAATGATAATCAAACACTTGCGCTGTATTACAGTTTAGATGGCAAGCTGTGGGAAAATGTGAATGATGCCGTTGATATATCACCCTATAATGGCAATATGCTCGGCAATTTCAGAAGTCTGAAGGTTGCCCTGTACTCTTGCGGCAAAGGAACATCAGAGTTTTCAGAATTCAATTATTCCCCCCTGATCAGAACAAATAGATAGGATGGATCCACACGAAATTCAGCAGAAGAAAAATTTTATTCTTTCCCTCATGATGGTCAGTTCATTCATTGCCCCTTTTCTTGGGGCATCGGTGAACATAGCCTTGCCGAGCATGAGCGAGGATCTCGGGATGAATGCCATAACCATGAGCTGGGTAGCCATGTCGTTTTTGCTGGCTTCAGCAGTTTTTCTGGTTCCGCTGGGAAAACTGGCGGATATGGTTGGGCGGGTGAAGATTTTTATCCTTGGCAATGTGGTGGTGGCATCAGCTTCCCTGTTGTGCGCGATATCCAAAGATTCTACCATGCTGATCATCTTCAGGGTATTGCAGGGGATCGGAAGTGCCATGATGTTCGGCACCAACATGGCCATCATTACATCGGTATTTCCGCCAAACCAGCGGGGAAAAGCCATCGGGATCAACGTTACGGCAGTTTATCTGGGGTTATCCGTAGCGCCGGTGCTGGGCGGTATCCTCACTCAGACGTTCGGTTGGCAGAGCATCTTTTATATCACCATTCCCTTTGGCATTTTCGTGGCGATGGCTGCGCGACTGGTTATTAAAACCGACTGGGCCGATGCGAAAAATGAGAAATTCGATTACAAAGGTTCGGTTATTTATGTGCTGTCGATGTCGGGCTTTATGTACGGATTCTCCAAACTGTCCGATCCTCTTGCCTTCGGACTGGTTATCCTGGGAGTGATCGGATTGCTCACCTTCTGGAGGATTGAAATTAAAACCCCTTTCCCGGTGTTCAATATGCAGTTGTTCTTTGGCAACCGTTTGTTCGCCTTATCGAATCTGGCCGCCCTGATCAACTATGCCACCACCTTTGCGGTGACCTTTGTTTTAAGCCTTTATCTGCAGTATATCAAGGGATTATCTCCCCGTGATGCCGGTTTTATTCTGATAGCCCAGCCGATCATGATGGCCTTGGTGGCTTCGTTCTCGGGTAAACTTTCCGATAAATATTCACCGGGGATACTATCGTCCATCGGTATGGGAATCATAGCTGTGGGATTGGTACTGTTACTGCCGCTGAATCATAATACCTCTAATTTATACCTGATATTGAGCCTGCTGCTGCTGGGAATCGGGTTCGGACTGTTCTCCTCGCCGAATACCAATGCCGTGATGAGTTCAGTGGAAAAGCGGCAGCTCGGCACCGCCTCCGCCACAGTGGCTACCATGAGGATGACCGGACAAATGGTGAGCATGGGTATTGCCACCCTGGTGCTTCACATTTTCATCGGAAAGGCGCGGATATCCGCGGAAAATGAACAATCGTTCCTGCACTCGGTATCCATCACTTTCGCCATTTTCATTGTGCTCAGCCTGGTGGGAATATGGGCCTCACTGTCCAGAGGTAAATCGAGATGAGTTTCAGACGGATTAAAAGCTGTTGGTATACTTGCCCCATAGTTCATCCGCCAGTTTCCAGTAACGGGCAACTGATGCAGTGGCCATTTCGGATGAGTATTTTGTGAGTATGGCTTTTGCCTTTTCGGGATCGGTTTTGTACAGTTTAAGCATCTCTTCTTCAAACGCAGCCTGATTGGCAAATGCTTTATCCTCAATTTCTTTCCAAACAACTTCCACATCCTTACTCATTGGCTGATAACGCATCATGCACAATTGACTCACCTGCCGGAATGCCCACCAGGCGCTTTCCCGGTTGAATGTCCTGCGGCCATCGACCATATAGGAATCAGGCATGGCCGTGATACCGCAATAGAAGGGGGTATGGGGCGTTGTTGCCGGATTGTCATAGCCGAGCCATACCACGCCTCCGATGGCATCGGGAAGCCAGCTGCGCGATTGGGTGATCTGCAGGTAAGTGGCACGCGGACAGCAAATAGTGCGCTCGCCGGGAACTTTCAGCAAACTGCGGAGGTCACCGGTCATGAACGGATTGGCTACCGGACTCTTCACCAGCTTGCCGCTGCGGTCCGTAACATTCAAACTTCCGGTCATATCGAAAGGAGTATCCTGATAATAGTTGCGAAACATCACCAGCATATCCTGTACCGTGATTTTCTTCTCCGGTTTTACCGATAACGGGAAATTTTCACCGTTTGGATCCAGCTTCAGCGATGGGGCAACCAAACTCAGCACCCGCCATTCGCGCCGGCGGCAACCCATACTGGTGCGATCGGCATACGCATAGCAGAATTCAAAGGGTTTACCGCTTTTCGGATCCCAGAATCCAAGCTCCTCAGCCAGTGAATACACATTATCGGAGGCCATGTAATTTTCGGGATCTTTCAGGTTGAGCGTTCGGATGCGACTGGCATTGGCCGAAACTCCCACCTCATCATCCGGTATGCGTACGGCTGCCCAAACGGCTCCCTTTTTACCCTTGCCCGGACCGAGAATCTCGAAGTGCCAGGTTTCCTGGGGGTCGGCGAATGTAAAGCACTCACCTGCATCGTTATAGCCAAATTCTTTCGTCAGCTGATCAATGATCCGGATGGCCTCACGGGATGTTTTGGCACGTTCCAGGGCCAGCCGGTATAACTCGGGACAGTCCAGAATCCCATTTTCAGATACCAGTTCGCGCTTGCCGCCAAAGGTGGTTTCCCCAATGGCAAGCTGGTATTCATTCATCACCGGATAAGCGGTGTTAATGTAGGCAAAGGTTTCAGCTACCTGAGGAATGGTGCCGGTCTCCAGCCGCTCGGGATCATTCGGGCCTTTGGTTTCCTTTGACTCCAGGTAAACCGGGCACAACGATCCCTTCTCATGTTTCTGCCGCGGAACGAGGTTGATCCAGGTACGGTCCGACCCGCTGTCGCACGAATGGGAAGTCATCGTGGAACCATCCGCCGAAGCTTTCTTCCCCACAATAATGCTGGTGCAATTGTCGGATTGAATAACTTCCTGCGCAATAATAGTATTGACTGACAGTATGATACCGGCAGTAATCGCCAGAAAAAGAAATATTTTTTTTGTTTTCATGTGTTTTCATTTCATACGGAGCAGTGTCATCCCGACGCAAGTCGGGACCTCGTGACGCTGCTCCGGGATTAGCAAAATTTATTTCACTGAATCAAAACCGACAACCGACAACCGACAACCGACAACCGACAACTCTCTAGAACCCCCTCGCGTACATCGTCCAAATCTGCGCCTTGATCTCACCCCATTTCGTCATCGTGGAACGGGCGAAATCGTTGGTGTAGCGGGTCATGAATTCACGGTATTGTGCAGGCTTCGGATTACCACGCTCATCCACAGCAGGTTCTTTGCCTTTATCGGCTTTCATCAGTTCCACCGCCATCTTATCCATCATGGGGAGTTCCAGAAATGCCTTGTCTTCAAATTCCTTAACAGCCCCGTCGATCATTCCGCGGGTACGTTCCCACTTCAGTTCGGCCAGACGATTGGTTTCACGGAAATTCCAGATGGCGGCATCGGTGCGGAATTTTTTCTGACCGCAGATCTCAAAATTATCAGGCAGACTGAGGGTTCCGGCATAGATAGGAATCCTAGGACTGCAGGCAGGGTTGTCAAAGGAGAACCAGGCCACTCCGCCGATCTCATCCGGCAGCCAGTCGCGGCACTGGATAACATTGGAATAGGAGCAACCACTGATGGCGATTGTCCGCTGGCTTTCAATAGTACCGGGCTTCAGCGTATTGGCCAGCATGGCCAGGTCGCGGCTCATGAAAGGACTGGCCAGGGCGCTTTTTACCATTTCCGGAGCTGCAGCAGGTTGTGCTTCGGCACCGCTGCGGCGACCGAAATTGCTTTTTGGAACCAGCAGGTTTTTGGTGACATCGAGGTCGGTACCTTCATAAGTATTTCTATAATAAGCCATTACATCACGAACATCCACCTTTTTTTCTGCTTTAACCGAGAAAGGAAGTTCCTCCATATCTGCGGTCAGGTTGAGTGAAGGAGCCATGGTGCTAAGCACGTACCATTCGCGCGTTGAGAATGGCTTACGGCCACCGTAGGCTTTCCAGAATTTGAATGGCTCACCGCTTTTACTGTCGTAGAATCCCATCTCTTCGGCCAGTGAGATCACGTTTTCAGAAGCCATGTAATAGTCTGTCTTTTTCAGATCCAGGGTGCTGATCCTGCATATATTGGCGGATACTCCAACATGGTCGTCGGGTATGCGTACAGCGGCCCAGACGGCGCTCACGTGTTCCGCACCTGCGCCCATGATCTCGAAATGCCATACTTCATTTTTATCAGCAACGGTGAGGCATTCGCCGCTATCGCCATATCCATACTGCGTGGCCAGGTCGCCCATCAGCTTAATTGCCGCACGGGCATTATCACAACGCTCCAAAGCGATAGCCTGCAGTTCCTCGATCAGGAATAAACCATCGTCGTTCTCCATGCTCTGCTTGCCACCAAAGGTGGTTTCACCCATGGCCAGCTGCTTTTCGTTCAGCGAGGGATAGCAGGTGTTCAGGTAGGAATAGGTTTCAGCAACCTGCGGGATTTCACCCTTTTCGGTTACGTTGCGCTTGTCGCCGCTGAACTCGTTGTGCATCAGTCCCCAATAGACTTTACGCATGGCGCCTTCACCATATTTTTTGTGGGGAACAATGTTCACCCAGGTACGGTAATTGCCGTCGCAGCTGTGACAGGTGATCACCGAGCCATCTGTGGTGGCCTTTTTACCCACCATGATGCTGGTGCAGGAGGCATCCTCTTCGCTCACCGGAATGAATTGGGCGAAGGAAAGCTGGGTGAGCAGCAGCACTGACATCAGGAGGATCAGGTGCTTGGAGAAAATTTTCGTCTTCATATTTAAGTAGTTAGTTATTTACAGTTATCAGTTATCAGTTATCAGTTGTCGGTTGTCGGTTGTCAGGTATCGGTTGTCGGTTGTCAGTTAATCGGAAAGTTGTATGCCGTCTGGCGTCTTTTCGTTAACCGAAAACAGACAACCGACAACCGACAACCTCTCATTCAAAGATTACATTTGCCTTAATGGCGGTGCCCGGATCAACGAGAAATGCTCCTACGCCCTTCTCAATGACTTCGGCATATTTGGGAACGCCTTGGCATACCAGCTCTTTTTCGGGATGGAATTCGTTCCAGCTTTGCATGATCTGAAGAACGGTTGAGGTATGCCGGCCCACGCGCGTGGCAATCGGCCATCCATTTTCATCGATTGGGGCATACAGTAGACCATGCTGGCCGGCTTTTACCACAAATTCATCTTTGCCTTCCAATAGCTGCTTTTCGCCGGTGATGCCGCGGGTGGCATCCAGAAAGGGCTCAGGGGCTTCGAGCAGCAGGGAAATCGCATCTGAAAAATCACCGATCTCCCGGTGCGATAATCCATGAAGGTTTACCGGCGAGAATTCAGTCCCCATGGTAAATCCCTCTAAATCAGCCAGGGTCATGGATGCCATGGTGGCCAGATCCTGACCTTTTTCATGTGTTACAATGGTATTGATTACAGGATATTGCAGCTCGGCTTCATGAAGGTCAATCACCACATCAACCTTTTCCTGTTTGATGAGGTTCATGAAGGCAAAAGTTGTTTTCTCGGTCAGCGTGCCATTGGCTCTTCCGGGCCAGGTACGGTTCAGGTTCCGGATATCCAGGTAGGCGAGATTCTGCCGACTGGGATAATGGATAAATACTTCAGGATCGGGCCATTGGTCGAGCGGGTTCGACCACCGGTCACCCATGCGGAACTTCTGACTGCCCCAGCTGGTGGGGATATTATAATATTGCGGGTAGGCTCCGCTCGGACGGGTAACGGTGGTGCCGCTCCGGTTGGCTGAAAGGGCCACAATAAGCCGGCCTTTCTGCAAACGGGCATTTTCAACGAGTATTAATCCTGCCAGTCGGCCCGCAGGCTCTTCCGGATGCGACCCTGCCAAAACCAGAATGGTGGCTCCCGGTTCCGGGCCTTCGGTAATGTAAATGTTGCAGTCATTGATGGATCCGCTGAGCTCCGGGAAATAGTCGCCCAGCTTCTTCACTTTTACCTGGTCAGTGATCACCACCTCTTCCATGAAGTGCCGGTGTTCATAAAACCGGATGCCGGCAATGGCGAATACCACTAGTCCGGCGATTCCGATCAGACTTTTTCGTATGATGTCTTTTCTGTCCATAATGATCCTCTATTTGAGCATGAATAAGCGTAACAGAAAGGGTATCAGAACAATGACATAGATGATCTCTTTCTTCCAGTCTCTGGTTTTAATCATATTGTAAATGATCAGGACCACAATGAAGGCAATCAGCGCGTAATAGAGGGTTGTTATGATCGGAGTGAGAATTTCGTTCATGGCGATGAATTATAATCCTGTTAAGAATCCCAGTTGCTTGCTGTAAATCACCATCAGGGTACCCAGTATCATGATGACAATAGCCGGTACAATGCATTGCTTCAGGAACTTGCCATAGCTGTCCTTGGCTCCGGTAACATCCACTGTGAGCCGGCCGATTATGGCCGTCGGCGGCAGCGCATCCCCCAAAGGCCAGATCACGCTCATTCCTGCGAGGGCAACGATCGGGTTCAGTCCCATGGAGTTGAAAAGCAATACCAGCGGCACACCGAAAACCGCGGCCGATCCGTACATCAGCACGGATTCTGTTATCGGGAGAAAGAAGAAAAGACTTCCGATCACGAGGAATGCGGGCAGGGTGATAAAGGTTATCGCAAGGAGTCCGCGAACTCCTGTAAGGGTCATGATCTGTACCAGGATACCCACAGCGGTGAGGGTTCCGATCAGCGGCAGCAATTGCCTGATGGTATCAGCCGAAATTTTGAAAAAATCAAGTTTTTTTGGCGACAGCAGGTACGAAGCCAGTGCGGCAAACAGGAACATCAGGGGGAGTCCTACCACCGGTGTTTGGTGCGGCCATTTGCGGCCGATCAGCATGAGGCCGAAAAATATCGCAAACGGAATGGCGATGCGCGTCCAGTTCATTTTTTCGGGCGGCACCGGCAGTTCTTCAAAAGCCTTATCAACATTGATTTTGTGCCCTTTCCAGCCGAGGAAGAAGATGGTGAACAGGGCTCCGATCACACAGGGGATCAGGAGTGGCCAGAAAAATCCGACGTATGGCATGTTCACCCCGGCGGCCGACATCATCGCCCATAAACTCACGGGCGGTGCGGCGGCACTGAGTCCGGCGATCAGGAAAATTATAGCGGCCGACTTTATTTTCGATATCCCCATATAATTCAAAACCACCGCAACCATGCTCCCCATGATCAGCACGGTAACACTTCCGGCACCGGTGAGGGCGCCGGGAATCAGCAGGAGTACCGCCAGCAGGATCAGCAGCAATACACGGCTGTTATGAAAGGTTTTGATGATGGACCGCACGGCAAATGCTGCACCTCCCGATTCTTTCAGGATATTCATGAACAGCGTTGCGCAGATGAATATCAGGTTGATATCCAGATAGGTAATCGCTCCCTCTGCCACATGGCGGGCAGGGAAAAAGTGCCCGCCAGCCATGGCGCCCGCAATGGCAGCGGCCAGCATGGCCAGCTCGGTGGAAAATTTGATCCACAGGGCCAGGAAATAAACCAGAACCATCACCCCCAGGATAATGGCCGCAGATGTGTGCATGTCCACTGGTTAAGGACTTATTTGGTGAATACTTTCTTCAGCACGCCCTCGATTTCCGTGTTCATTTCGAACAGGATCAGCGGAATGTTTTTCGCTTTGGAAATGGTGGTGAACCGTCCGTCGGAATCCCCCTCTTTTTTAACGATCATGAAGTCGCATACATTGCAAACAGCATCGATCGACAATTCGTCGGAGTTGTCGCCGGCGGAGGCACCCTGCGAGCGCCTGGCCATGCCTTCAACATGCGAACCAACCACCTTGATCCCCTGCTTTTTGGCTTCGGCAATCAACGCCTTGGTACGCGTGATCTCGTCGTCCATGGATACCCCTGCGCCACCCATACCCTTCAAACTGGCTCCGGTAACGATAATGATCGTTTTGTAGGGTTTGCCTTCCTTCTTTTTTGCGATCAGATCGTCGGCCTTCGCCTGAACGTTGAGATCAAAGTTTATTTTGAGTTTCGTGAGGAAGACTTTCAGCTTTTGCGGACCCGGACTCTGTCCGCAGGAGGTTAACAAAACAGGTTCGGTGGCGGTTTGAGCGGAAACCTGGTAGCTACCAAATGAAAATAGCGAGCTTACAAAGAGGAGGATGAGTAACCGGGGTACTCTTTTCATGTTTAAGGTTTTCATATTGATTTTTAGATATTTGCAGATCAGACAGATAGGTTTTGATATTGTATGTGATCCAAAGATATTAAACTTACCATTCAGATGGCTATCTGCTGCTGTTATATAGCATGCGATAACGGATCATCATGGCGATAAACCAGAGCAGACCGGCGAGACTGATGATCAGGGTGCCGGGATTTCTGTGCCCGTCAAAATTAACCGATTGTGCTGTGATCCGGGGCTGGATGGCCGGATCCCATGGAAGATGGTATTTCTGAGCCAATCCCTTGATAAACAGCAAATGGATTACGGGAATGTTTTGCTGAAGCATGGCATGGATCATACCCTGTTGCTCCGGCTCCGGGATTGGTGCCTTTTTAACCAACCCGGGCCGGATATTCAGCACGGATGCGCTGCTCCCAATATTGGCAAAACCTCCCCCGGAATTTATGAACGCTTTAATAGTGGCGCCACTTTTATCGAAGTAATACCTTTCCCTGATTTTAATGTTTTTTTGGAGATCCGTTTCGGAGATCAGGGGGATTCCTGAATCCTGCAGGCTCTTCCGGATGCGGTCGGAGATACCTTTTTCAAATTCCGACCCGGTGTCATCTTCACCGCCGATTGAGGCGGCTGCCGGACCGGTATCAAAAACTTTCCGTTCCAGCAGAAGGCGATACATATCCCAGAGGGTAAAATCCGGATTGGAAGCCCCGAAGGAGGAGGATCCGAAGGAAATAATGACCATCGGATGGAGTTCCATCGCTTTGGCAGCTGATAATGAGGCGATTAGTAAGGATGGGAAGGAGGCTGAACTGCCGATGGCGATGGTATCCCCCTTCTTTACACCGGCTTCCTGCAGCAGATGGGCGATCAGTGAGGCAAAATTAGGGTTGATGGTGGTGCGTTTTGCTTCAGGATCGCCCAGTGTGGTTGTAATTTCCGACCATTCCGGACCGATCAGCCCGGTGTGCCGGGAGTCTTCAGGGTTATCAGTATTGATTTGGTTCTGAATGCAATAGTCCTGTATGGTTTTGAGCGATTGCTCCATATATTCTGCCGCCAGCCTTCGCTCGGGGGATTCTGCCTGGTTTGGGCTTTTGAAAAGGAGGAAAATGCTCAGGATGAAGATGATACCGATAATTCCGTTGATAAGAAGGAATTGTTGGTTGGGATGCCAGGTGAAAGAGGTACGCGGATGACGCGGATCCTTACGGAGCGCGGATTTTCGCGGATCTTTTAATTTAAAAAATCCGCGAAAATCCGCGTTGCGCAGCATCCGCGTCATCCGCGTGCCAATCTTATTTTCTCTAAACTGATTCACTGCTCAGAATAAATAATAATAGATTTTACTGATAAACAGGAGCGCAGCCAGCACAATGGCCATCGACGAAAAGGTAACCACAACGCCCTGCCTGTCGAAGTTATTGGCAATCAGTCCGGGAATCACCCAGCCGATCATCTTCATCTCCAGTGAAACCGGAAAGATCATCGGCAGTAGAAACGAGAATGAAAAGGCCAGGATGGCGCTGATCAGTATCAGAAATACAAACCTTCGCTTTCCAAAGAGGATCAGGTACCTGGAGGCCAGCCGGTAAATCGCGAATGCCAGCAGCCCGGCAACCAGAGTCCCGGTAATCCGGAGGGGCTGATCGGCATAGAGCACCAGGTAGCCCGGAACAATGATTCCGCCCGGGTAATATCCGGTGACTGCTATGAAGAGCAGGGAGAGGAGGAGGCCGAGGAAGAAGAGTTCGTAGGACAAAATTTTGAAGAGTTATCGGTTATCGGTTGTCGGTTATCGGTTATCGGTTGTCGGTTGTCGCCAGAAGTTGATCAGATCCTTGCCCAGCCCGTGAATATTGGCTATGCCGAATACAAGAATATCGCGTTGGGTGGAGTCAATGATTTGGCTGGTAATGGCATCAGGTTTTTTTGATATGAGCTTTTCGCAATTTTTGAGTTTTCGTGCAAAGATGGGAGAATGAACACCGGAAACATACACCCGGTGGAACAGTTGTTCACCTTCGGCATTTAAATAATCGAGCCATTGGTGGCTGCGTTCACCCCGATCGGAGCGGAGGGCAAGCAACCCGATGATTTCGGGTTCTGCTGTGATTTCGGGTGACAGGATTTCCCTGATTTTCACCATAATCTGCCGGGTGGATACCGGATCATTGGCAGCAAAGGCGTTGACAAACCAGATTTTACGGTTTTTATCGTGCAGACGGAATATTTCGGGTTGTCCGATATCCCGCCGGGTTTCAGGAATTCCTTTCCGGATGGTTTCGTCGGGGATTCCCAGGTGTCGTGCTACCGCAACCACAATATCGAGATTCGTTTGAATATGCTTTTGAAGTAAGGGTTCCTCAAGGTTCAGATCGCGGCAGATTCCGGTTCCGGCTGTAAGGAGACGGGCATCTTTCTGATCGATCTCTTTGATAATAAATTCATTCACCCCAGATTCCGGAATGATCACAACGGATCCGGGATAGATGTCATGTGCAAAGAGCTCCGATATCTCCCGGATGGATTCACCTGCCACATCGGTATGGTCGGCCCTGAAATTGGATAGCACAGTGATTCCGGGCCGTATGAGCTTCATGGTTTCCACCCGGTGGTTGTCGGGATGGATGCTCATGATCTCGGTAATAACGCATTCAACGCCGAGATCAACGGCTTTTGCCATCAGCCTTTTCTGTTCGAGAATGGTGGTTAATCCTTTTCGGCGGATCTTTTCCAAGGAGCCATCCGGGAGAATGTACATGGCCTCGGAGCCGGTGGTTTTTGCTAAAATTCTTCTGCCGTCGGCCCTTAGTACCGCTGCCAAGGAGCGAGCGATGCTGGTTTTTCCGCGTGTGCCCGAAACCGTAATCCGGAGTGGCACCTGCCTGATTTTCCGGTTGTAGAGGATGGATTCTGTGATCAGGAATATCAGAAACAGCAGGGATAATCCGATGAGCATCACAAATCCGGCCATCCTATTCCTCCGGCTTAAACAGTCCCTCTTCGTTGGCTCCCAGAAATACTGCATCCATCAGTTTCTGGTCAACACGCTGAAGTCCGGCGATGGATTCTTGATCCATGACAGGATAATGCGCAATAATGGTGAGGTAATCACCTATATATTCCAGATCCGAGCCGGTTCGCGCCCAGTTTTTTTTATCGAACCGGGTAAGATTCACCGGCCGGGAATATGATCGTAAGGATTTATCTCCCAGGGTATTAAAGTAAAAATCGAAATATGACATTACCAATTCCCGAACCGAGCGATACACCGGTTCGCGATACCGGAGTGCGGTGGTATTGGATTTGGCGATGGCGCCCCAGCAGTTTCTGACTTTGAAAACGGCAATCACATGATCATCATCGTTTTCGGCCATCATATCCAGTATCAAAGGCTTATACCCCAGCTCCCTCAGCATGGCCGCAGCAAAAAGCGCACCTTCGAAGCAGTGCGCTTTTTGCTCAGCTATGACCATACGCGGTGAGCGGCACTCGGCATTTGGATTGTAAGGCACCGTATCCAGAAAAAGCTGAATGTCGTAAAGCTTCTTAAACTGACAGATAAATTCTGTTTCGTTTTTTGTCCACATCGTCAGCGATTAACCGGCTTCAAGGTAAATTTCTCCGCAATTACCCTTAATTCAGCCTCTTTCAGCGGCGTGTGCTTTTTGAGCAAAGTGACAAAATACGCCACTTCATCAGGGTTGGCCGGACAGCCCATGTTGGCCATGATTTCCTTGCCGGATTTATCTTTTGATGGCATCCTCGAATCTGCCAGCAGATTGCCTTTTGCGTCAAAAATCAGCCAATAGGGAATTCCGGCTTTGGCTCCGTTGTATTTTTCCATCATCTCTTTGGCACCGGGATTATCCAGGTGCTTTTTGTCACCGGTTTCGCCGGTCACGAGATGACGGATCACAAAGTTGTCATTGAAAAAGGCTTTGGTTTCAGGCATGGCCATGATGGAATCCATCCGGTGGCACCATCCGCACCAGGAGGCGTGGAAGATCACGAAAACTTTCTTGTTTTCCTTTTTGGCCTGTGCATAGGCTTTATTCATGATTTTTTCGGCCGGGAGGACTTTGTCCTTGGCTACAGCGCCCGTTACCAGGGCAAATGACAATAGAAGGCTGATTGCAATTTTCATTCCTGATTGATTTTTACTTGAATACATCATATTTTTCTTTCGGAGTCATGCAGAAATCACAAGCTGCCTTAAGGGTACCTGCATCGTATGTGTTGCCGCAAACCGGACAAACATACCATTCACCCGGAAATGATTTTTCAGAGCCGGCTTTCACTGATGCCAGTGCTTTCTGATAGAAATCGTTGTGCTTCTTTTCGGTGTCCATGGCCCACCTGAATGATTTTTTTGCACCGTTCTCTTTTTCTGCTTCCGCTGATTTCAGGAATTCAGGATACATGGTGGTAACTTCGTAAGTTTCGCCTTTACTGGCATCTGCAAGGTTTTCAGCTGTGGTTTTCACCTCAAATTTGCCGATTTCAGGGCTACCTACCGTTTCACCCAGCTTGACCAATACTTTCTTATGATTGGCAGCATGAATGGTTTCAGCTCTTGATGTGGCTAAAAACATTTTGGCAATGTTATTCAGACCTTCTTTTTTAGCTGCTTCAGCGAATTTGGCATATTTTGCGCTGGCGGTGGATTCACCATTATAGGCAGCTCTTAATCCTTCAATCGATTTTAACGGTTTTGTCTGAGCAAACCCAAACATTGAAAATGCGCCCAGAATGACCAGGCTTAACAGTGTCTTTTTCATATCAAAAAAATTAAGTTGAATGTAATCAGCTAATTATCATTACAATCCGATCATATAATCCATTACCATGGATCCGCCTAAAAAACCAGTGATACTAACAGAGATGGTTCCCGCCAGGTACAGGCAAAACACCAGCCATTGGTAAACAGGCTTTTCCTTTTTGAATACCAGAACCCCGATCCGGATCAACGTGACGACCGACATGATCAGGAGAGTTACCAAAGCCAGGGTTTCATGCCGCTCAAAGATCTCCACCATGGCACCTTCAGTAGGTTCAATGGTGAACAGGTTGCCGGAAAGGAATGCTGCAGCGGCACCCAGGGTGCCGAGAACCATCAGGTACAAACCCAGTTTCGACAAGCATTTTTCTTTCCTGAAAAACAGGGAAACCACATCGGCGAGGAATCCCACCAGGATCAGTGCCACGGGAAAGTGTACGATCATGGGATGGAAATGTGCTGTATTCATAGTTTGATTAATCTGGTTTAAGTCCAAAGATACGAAATCAGCGAAGCAAAAAACGCCTCCTTGTGGGGAAGCGTTTTTTTGTGCGACAGTAATTGTATTATTTCTGAACCTTTACCTCTATGGTAATGAGGCTGGTAGATTGTGTGCCTGTAATGTTTACCACTTTGATCAGCGCTTTTTTACCGGTTACGGTTTCACACCAGATCACGTTATCCTTGGCCAGGGCTGTTGCAGCGGTTGCTGTGGTTACAGGGGCTTTCGCCTTGATCGTCAAATCATTGGCTACTGCATCAAATTCAGCAACGGTCATAGTTACCGGAGCCAGCTTGGTATCGTTGCGGGTGGTGAATTTCAAAACGATCGACTCGCCGGCTGCATTATCAAAAGCTTCAACTGCTTTATCGGATGGAGCACAAAGGGAAGCTTTGTTCGTTGCCCCGTAATAATAGATCAGGTCAACGGTACCTGATGCTGCGAGTGCTTCGTTGATATTCATAAGTTTGTTGTCTTCCACGGAATAGAAGCTTTTTCCGTTCGGATTTTCCAGGTCAGCCATGATCACAGCGGTATATGTGAATATCTCGCCGGGAGGGTTGGTAACGTTCACTAACCGGGTCACGGTAGTCAGCTCAGTGTTAGATGCAGTAAAGGTCAGCGTAACAACGGATCCGTCAGCCAGGGATTCCGGAACGGTAAAATTGAAATCCAGGATGGCTGATTCAACTCCAGCCGGGAAAACTGAGTCGGTGGTAAAGAGAACTGTGCTGTTGAATTTTCCGGTGATTTCGGCAGATTTGAGTTCGGTATCTGAATTGATCAGCATTTGATAGGTCAGGATATCGCCCGGTTTGGCGCTTAATTCAGTGGTTGGATTTACAGTAACCAAAGGTGGTGTTACGGTAGCAGTTGGTTCACAGGAGTTTAAGAACAATACTGCTGTCGCGCCAATGGCGAGTGTCAGAATTGACAAATTTTTCATGCTATAAAAATTAAATTAGTGTTGACAAAGATAACGCTGTAATCCCCGGAATAGTTTATCCGGGGTAAAAATTCCTTATAAAAACCGTTACAATTTTACGGGAGTCATCTTTGGCATGATCAGCTGAACCACGCCAAGTGCGATAAGGTATACACAACCGGCAACCAGAAAAGCATATACATATCCGTGCGGACCGGCGTCGGTGAGAACTTTCCCCAATGCCAGGTTTGCGATAATTCCGGAAGCTGCACCCCACATTCCGCCGATTCCAACCACAGAGGCCACTGCCTGTTTGGGAAATACGTCGGAAACCAGCGTGAAAACGTTTGCCGACCAGGCCTGATGAGCCGCGGCTGCCAGAGCAATGAGCAGTACGGCAATCCATTGGTTTTCAACTATCGGAGCCATGGTAACCGGTAGTACCAAAATTGCACACAGTAGCAGGGTCATCTTTCTGGATTTATTTACCGACCAGCCGTGTTTGATAAAGGCCCCCGATAGATATCCCCCGAAAATGCTGCCAAAATCGGCAATCACATAGATGATGATCAGCGGCAGTGCCAGTCCCTTGAGTTCCAGCCCGAACCGTGCATTGAGGAAAAATCCGCCCCAGAACAGATAGAACCACCATACCGCATCGGCAGTTTTTGCAGCGGCAAATGCCCAGGTTTCCTTAACCGGGAGCAGGTTCTTCCATGGAATTTTCGGAATCACGGGCTCAGGCGGATCGCTGAGAATATAGGCAAGTTCGGTTGCTGACACTTTGGGATGGACTTCGGGTTTTTGGTAGGTGATGTTCCACAGTACGATCCAGGTGAGGCTGAATACCGCAGTAACCAGAAAGGCATACTGCCAGTTGGTGCCATCACTCGAAACGATCAGGGGGATGAACAGAGGGGCGATTATGGCACCCACATTGGTTCCTGCATTAAAAATGCCGCTTGCAAATGCCCGTTCCCTGCGCGGGAACCATTCGGCAACGGTTTTGATTGCGGATGGAAAGTTACCGGCTTCTCCGATACCCAATCCGAACCGGGCCATCGCAAAACCGATCCAGCCCATGCCACGGGTAACGGTGGCATGCAGTGCGCCAAAAATACTCCAGATCACAATCGAAAGGGTATATCCCTTTTTTGTTCCCAGCTTATCGATAATCCCGCCCATGGAAATTAACCCGATGGCATACGCAAGCTGAAAAGATATCGTGATATTGGCATAATCCTGTACCGTCCAGCCAAATACCTTGTCGCGCAAGGTCGGTCCCAATACACCCAGTATGCTGCGGTCGATGTAATTTATGGTGGTCGCCATAAAAAGCAGTGCCAGGATCCGCCACCGGTAACTGCCTGTTTTTTGATTGGTATTTGTCAATGGGGAATCTTTATTGGATCAGAAAACAATGAACCGGGGTTTCAAGGTGCCGCAGAATTCACAGGAAATTTTAACCCCGGCGAGATCGTAGGTATTGCCGCAGGTGGGACAAACATACCAGACGTTTGAAATCGTATCTGTTTTCTTTGCCTTTAATGCATCGAGAGCGGCTTTGTATAAAATGGCGTGCCTTTTTTCAGTTTCCAGTGCATACCGGTAGGTGACGATTGCTTCAGATATCTTATCAGTTTCTGCATTTTTCAAAAATGGGGGGTACATGGTTTCAAACTCGTATGTTTCCCCTTTGATGGCTTCGGCAAGATTTTCTGCTGTGGTTTTAACTTCAAAGGGATCAATCTTTGGCGCATCAACTTTACCGCCAAGTACTTCCATAACCTTCTTATGATTGGCCGCATGGATGGATTCGGCTTTGGAGGTTGCTTCAAAAAGTTTTGCGATCATTGGCAGATTTTCCTTGCGGGCCGCCTCGGCATATCTGGCATATTTGGCGCTGGCGGTGGATTCTCCGTTATAGGCAATCTTCAATTCAGCGGATACGCGGCTGCTCTTCGACTGGCTGAATGCTGATGGCACCAGCAAAAACAACAGGATCAATCCGGCAATGACAGGTTTCATAATATAAGTTTTCCGGTTAAAGATAGGAAAAACAGCACCAAACTATTCTTTGGGGTATCCAACTGTTTGGGTTATTATAATGCGTTGATAAGGAGCGAGTTCCATTGCCTTTGATAGCTCCGGAATATCAACCCAGCCCCTTACCACGCAAGCCAGTTTCTCGGAAGCACACCACAAATATACGTTCTGGGCCATGAAGCCGGTGTTGATGGAGGAGGTGTTCAGGGCCTCCGGACCGGCTTTTTCAGGATTGCTGACTCCGGCTTTTTTCAGGTCGGTAACATATACCAGATTTACTGCGGCAATTTCAACGAAATCCTGTTTGCCGGTCAGTTTTCGGATGTCACGGTTTAATATCTGTTTAAGATGATGGGATTCAGGTATATATAAATACAATCCTGATTCCATAGCCACATAAACCATCATTTCCTGCTTATTATTGGAGGAGGGGGCGGTATGTTTGCCCTCAGCGGGCCGGTTGATTCCCCAGGCAGCCCACAGCAGGTTCGACAATTGGTTCTCACTCAGCTGGTGGCTGCTATATTCGCGCGTGCTGCTCCGGTTATTGAGCGCCTGCATCAAGGGCGCTCCACCCGTTTTATCTGGTTCGGGAAGTTTTATATCCTGGGCAATGGAAGATAAAGTCATATGGCTGATCATTAATCCGGTCAATAATAAGGGTAAAGATCTCATACTGTTTCAAATTTGAAATGCCAAATCAATAATACGAAAAACACCTCTTTAAACCCGCGAACAATCAGTTGCTTTTAGAGTTCCAAAACCCTGCTCAGGGTGAACCCTGCTGAGATGCGGCTGGCGAGCTGAATTTCATTAAAGTATTGATAAGCCGGGATTTCGGTAAAGAGTGAAAGGTTCCAGTTTTGCAGGATATTAAAGTTCAGCTGGGGGGCTACAAAAACGAGAAAATTTCCGGATGCCTCAACAATGTTGCCGGTGCGGACATTCCTGTCCTTAACTTGTGCCCTCACCTGGACAATCGCCGTTATGTGCTTGATCCGGTGTGTTTCACGTCCGAAGTGTTTGGAGAAAAATCCGGACAAACTGTAAATATTTCCGAAAAGGAAATCCTGTTGATTTTTAAAATACTTTTCCACCCGTCCGGCCAGAAAATACCGGGTGGCATTATAGGAGTTTTCTTTGATCAGATAAATCTGGCCAACCATGCCGAACGATCCGGTAGAGGGCTGAATGTCGATCGGTAACGTGACTCCGTTTATTTCCTGCAGATTCAGCCGGAAAGGGATGCTGGCACCAAGGGCTCCTGAAATTTCAAAATGTTTTTCCGGATTGAAGTAGATCAGGGGTTTGACTGAAAGCACCAGGTTTGATAACCCATAGCCCCTGAGCTGGTTGTCGTTGAATTTATATCGCTGGGTTTTATTGATGAAATATCCGCCCTCCGCCTCGATGGTAACCTTGTTGGCCAGCCCGTATCCAACCAGAATTCCGCAATAATTGAAGTTGGCATCTTTGAGGATGCCCATTGAGCCATCATACGAATCATGTCCCGCCAGATACCTGTCAGCATAGCTGAACCGGTAAAAAGTGCTCAGCATCATCATCCTTTTATCCAGTAAACCCATGTTGGCCGTTCCACCCACCGGGTTTCCGGAAGTTGCAAAACATTGTCCGGCTACCTGAACCACAATCAGTTGCGACAATGCGAATATCAATATCAGTTGCTTCATTATAAAACTACGATGGTAACAGATTTTTTTTCCGACCGGTTTTCGCCTTTTGCAGTGCAGTAGATGATATTGGTGCCTACTGAGCAAATTCCGGCCAGATAATATACTACGCTGCCCGATCCCAGGAGGTCGCCTGTGGAGGCCTCCCAGCTGTACGTCACATTGTCGCCCGTGGCAACGGCGGTAAGTTTGGCGGTTTCACCAACCAGCAGGGTATCCTGATCGGTGGTAAGGCTGGTAAAAGTCTTTAGTTCAGATTCGTATTGCGGCTTCTTTTCGCATGCGGCCGCTGCAAGCAAAATGGAGATCAGGCACAGCGCCAACCAATTTTTCATAGTTCTTGTTATTGATTTTTAATGCATCTGACCGATAATGCATAGGATTTCGGGAAGGTATTCCACCGGCCAATCGTGGGATCACCCGTCCTCAGACAACGCCTCCAGGCATTGTTCAGATAGGCCGTTGAGGTATACATGAATTCATATTGGTTCAGCAAGTCATAGGTAACCCCATTTGTGGCCGAACGGCCGGCTAAAAGGGCATTGTATCCGGTGGAGCCGCCAACTTTAAGCTGAGTACCCTGATCGGTGCCCCTCCAGGTATTTTCCAAAGACGCAGTGGCGTGCGACATGCCCATGTATTCTTCTACGGTAATCCATTCTGAATCTGAGGGGATATGCCATCCTTCGGGACAGATGCCCTGTGCTCTTTCTGTGGTGGAATATTGCATGGCTTCGTTCCACTGGTATAATCCGCCGTATTGGTCCCCGTTGGCAATGTTACCTGAGTAGCAGAATTTTTCAA
Source organism: uncultured Bacteroidota bacterium (assembly GCA_942493265.1). Taxonomy (GTDB): domain Bacteria; phylum Bacteroidota; class Bacteroidia; order Bacteroidales; family UBA12481; genus UBA12481. The sequence continues at coordinate 776,463 of OW818688.1, read as the reverse complement.
TTACGTCGTTATCGGTCTGGCCGGTAGTGCTGTTCACCATAGTGCCGATATTCATGTTTTTGGCCATCCAGCACTGGGTTCCGATCGCTACAGTGGGGTAGTGCTGTCCGTCGCGCGTATCATAAAGGGTGTCACCACAAGTAAACGGCCGTATCTCAACGGATACTTCGCCCGAGACAATCGGGTCACAACTTCCTTCGGATAGCAATGCACGAAACCACGACCGGCTGTCGGTGTATGCTTTTAAAGTTATACCATGCTCGTTTTTGATGTTTGACCAGTTGCTTCCGTTCAACGACTTTTGCCAGTCAATGGTGCCCCATTTCCATCCTTCCAGGGTGAGGGTTATGGTGTCGGGAGCACTGATAATCACCTGGGAGCGGATCGGGATTATCGACAGACCCATGACCGCCAGGATTAATACAGCTATTCGGATCATTCTGATTATCATTTTATTATGATTACAGGTACCACCGTTCTTCCATCCGGTCCGCTAACCGAAAGGAAATAATATCCTGATACCAGGTTTTCAATGGGTAAATCGCCTTTCCACTCATTAGTGAAACGGATGGATTTCAGCAGCATCAGTTTTCCAAAGGCATCGAATAATCTCAGATCCGCTTCAGTTAATGATCCTCTAATCTCCACAAATAGTTCAGATACAGCAGGATTGGGATAAACAGAAATCTGTTGCAGGGAAAGATCCGACCGGATGGATGAAGTGTTTACGGTAACGGTGACTTCATCCTGGCCGGTGCAATTTCCTCCGTCAGTTACGGTTAACCGGTAAATGGTGTTCGTTACGGGAGCCGCGTTGGGGTTTGGAAGGGTTGGGTCGTTAAGACCAGTTTCCGGTTCCCAGCTGTAAAGAAAATTTCCATAACCGTCAGCGGCGGAGGGTTTACCTCCGATATGGGCCGTGCCGCCGGAAAGTATGATGGTATCGCGACCGGCGTCAACCTTAAGAAAATCGGGCTGGGTAACCTGAATGGATATTTTCTGACCGAAAGCAATGAAGGTGCAGGCAATCAGGAATATTAATGAAATAGACCTTTTCATGCTGAATGGACTTTATGGCTGTTTGTTGATTAACAAAGATAGGATTTTTTAAAATCCTGCCCTTGTCCGGTACCCATTAATTACCGTCCACTCATTTGGATTCCCTTTTTAAAACACAAAGAGGGTCTTAATCACCGGAAAAGCCACGCCACCTTTATCTGCCCCTGTTTTTTTCAGATATTCATCGAAATAGTTCCAATAGAGCAAACCGTCGTCCGACTGGGGTTCCATGAGGTAAAAGGTGAGCCAGGCAAGCGGCTGGGCCATATCTACATAAAAAGAACCGGCAGGGAGGCTCTTTTTGACCGGCTGGAATGCGCCTTCGAGGGTAACGGTTTTGTGACCGCCATATCCTTCCCGCTGGGATTGGATCACCTTACTGATCACAAACTCCTCTCCCTCAATCTTCACCTTCTTTACCGTTTTCTTAACCACTATCCCGTGTTCCTCAAGCTTTTGCGCCACTCCCGAAAGTTCGGCAGGGAAAACATACGTGCGGGGCACGGTGCTGAGTTTCACCGGGACAAAATGATTGGAGTGTTTGATGTTTTCGAGCCAGGTAAGGTTGCCGGTGGGGCGTTGCCTTTTACGGCCATTGGCATCGTTGTAGGGTACCGTTTCACGGATCAGCATCCGGATCGGATCCGGTTCTGCCGCCAGTGCATAGCTGACACCCCGCTGGATTTTTCCGGCTCCGGATTTGATCAGGTCAACGGTTTCCTGATCAGCTTTGGCTAAAATTGTGTTAATCTCTTTTGCATGGTTTCCGGTATATTCCAGTACACTCACCAGCAGGTAATAATTCGATAAGATGCGCTTTTCAAACAGCTCGTGCGGGAAAGCTTCGCTCAAAATCCCCATACGGTTGCGCAGTCCCACATAATTGGCTATATATCTGGGCAGATGATCATAAGCGGTAAAAGTTGCCTGCTCATTGGGCCGCATACTGAGGTAACCGTGCCAGAAAATATTGATTCCGGATTTCAGCTGCACCGATCGCATGGCATCTTTCAGCAGGTACATGGTGAAATTAGTGGGTTCCGGCATGCCTGCCGACTGGAAGGCCGGGGCGACATTGTCCATGTAGCCGTGCCATGAACCGTTATCGGTATGCAGATCCATGAAAAGTGCCGGATCCCATCTGCGTAAAACGCCCTGCATCAGGCTCTTCATCTCAATAGCTTCCACTTTCATCCCTTCACGGTTCAGGTCAAGGCCTTCCCCGTTTGCCCTCACGCCGGTGAGCTTTGGACTCCCTTCCTGCGAAGGACGGTTATTGTCGGCAAATTTATCGTTGCCATCAGGATTGTAATTCGGACAGAACAGTACGATTTGATTGTCGAGCAGATATTTCCTCGAACCAAAGGCAATGTCACGCATCAGCTGCATAGCGGCCTCCTTGCCCTCCACTTCGCCGGCATGGATATTCCCCTGGATATAGATCACCGGTTTTCCTGAAGCTTTTGCCTCTTCAGGCGTGCTGATCTTAGGATCGGCCATGATCACCAGCTGCAGCGGGTTGCCCAGTTTTGTGGTGCCGAACTGCTCCACGGTAACCAGCGGGCAAACGGACTTCAATGCGGCGATGAATTTTACAACATCTTCATTATGGGAGGTTTCGGCATAGTTGGTTCTTTCGGCGCGGGTTAGGAGCGACGAATGGTCGGCCGGGTGCTGCGAATAAACGTGAGAAAATGTAGAGAAGAAGAAAAGAATTGTAAAGAGTCGTGAAGAAAGATTGAAGGGAAAGGTTTTCATGGTGCAGGTATTTTGCTGAATCTGACAAATATCAGCAGCGATTTTAGGCAATTCGATGTTGTAAAGCAAAATCACAGGTGTTAAGAGATGTTAAAGTTTGCCAATGAATAATCTGTTAGTTCAATTTCACTATTTTTAGCGCTCGAATTTGAAATTCCCGATAAACCAAATGATATCATAAGCATGAAATACAAGTATGCAGTAGGAACTGATATTGGAGGAAGCCATATCACCTGCGCCCTGATCGATCTGGAACATCAGATGATTCTGCCCGAAACCCGGGTAACCATTCCGGTTGACAATACCGCCTCAGCGGATGTTATCCTGGAAGTATGGTCGGAAGCCGTGGGTGAAGCCATTCTGGGCATCGCGGTGGATGAGCTGGCGGGTATCGGTTTTGCCATGCCCGGACCGTTTGATTACGTAAAAGGCATTGCCCTGTTTGAGCGTGTTGAGAAATTCCTCGGATTGTATGGAGTCAATGTATCGGAAGGAATCCGTAAACGGCTGAAATTGCCTGAGCGTGTAGCTTTCCGGTATATGAATGATGCCACTGCCTTTGCAGTGGGTGAGGCCTGGATGGGTGTTGCCGAAGGAACGAAAAAGTCTGTTGCCATTACCCTGGGCACTGGTTTTGGATCTGCATTCATCGATGCCGGAATTCCGGTGGTTGAGCGCAACGATACCCCGAAGATGGGCTGCGTATGGCATCTTCCGTATAAGGACGGCATTGCAGATGATTCATTTTCAACCCGTTGGTTTGTAAAACAATATACTGCCTTAACCGGGGAAACTGCTTCCGGGGTCAAGGAAATTGCCGATATCGCCCGCAAGGATCCGAAAGTTGCCGCACTGTTTGTTGAATATGGTGACGGGATTGGCGAATTCCTCGGTCCGTGGCTGAACCTTTTCGAAGCCGAGGTACTGGTAGTGGGCGGAAACATGGTTGGAGCCTCCGATCTTTTCCTGCCCGCGTTTGAAAAAGCGCTGTCCGATCTGAATTGCACCACCCGCATAGCGTGGTCGGAGCTTAAGGAAGATGCCGCGGTGATTGGCAGCGCACGTTTGCTGGATGCTGACTACTGGCCGAAAATCGAGCGCCTGATTGAAAAAATGAATTAACAAATAAACCCAAGCTCATGTCAACTCAAAAAGTAAAGATGGTGCAGATCCTCCCGGTATTCATGTCGTTTATCGTGATGGGATTTGTGGATATTGTAGGCGTTTCGGCCGGATATGCCCAAAAAGATTTCGGTTTGAGCGATTCACTCGCACAGCTGATCCCTTCGATGGCTTTTGTGTGGTTTTTTCTGCTCTCCGTTCCAACCGGAATCATGCTCGACAAGTACGGTAAAAAAAGAATACTGAATATCGGTATGGGTGTCACCGGTTTGGGTATGGCCCTCCCGATCCTGGGTATGGTATCCGCATCCCTGTATACCTTCCCTTTAATGCTGTGTGCATTCATTTTGCTCGGTATTGGAAACACAATCGTTCAGGTATCGGCTAACCCGCTCCTGCATGATGTTACCCCGCTCGAAAAATTCTCGAGTTTCATGAGCCTCACCCAGTTTGCCAAGGCTATTATCTCAATGATCGGACCGATGATAGCCGCTTTCACCGCTAAATTCTTTGGCGACTGGAAACTGGTTTTCGTCGTTTATGCTGTCACTTCCTTTCTGGCAGTTTTCTGGTTATATGTTACCAAGGTGGATGAAACCAAAACAGATAAAAAGCCGGCTACCTTCAGCTCCTGTTTCAAGCTGCTCGGAAATCCTCTGGTACTTCTCATGGTGATCGGGATTTTCCTGGTTGTGGGTTCCGATGTGGGCATGAACTCCAATATCGCCAACTACCTTCAGAAAAATTTCAACCTCAGTCTGGATGAGGCTTCAGTAGGGATCAGCTTTTATTTTGCCGCCTTGATGATCAGCCGATTCCTGGGCGCTGTTTTACTGAATTTCTTTAAACCAAAGCCCTTCTTGATTTTAACCACCCTGCTCACCATTATGAGCTTTGTGGGCATGATTCTGGCTCCAACGCCGCTGATCGGCAAGATCTTCATCTTCATGGCCGGTTTGGGTTCAGGTAACCTCTTCCCGCTGATCTTCTCGATTACGGCAAATAAAATGCCTGAAAGGGTAAATGAAATTTCAGGTCTGATGATCATGGCCGTATCCGGTGGTGCCATCATACCACCGCTGATGGGACTGGTTAGTCAGAATTTTGGCGGAACTGCCAGCATCTTTGTCGTTATCGGATGTATGGTATATATACTTTTCGCAGGTTTATACGCAAGGAAAGCGGCGTAAACTGACTGATGTTCAACCGGAACACCCCGTTTTGTCGTACTTTTACGCCAAAGCGGGGTTTTCCGTTTGTACAATTCGGCACGAAATGTGTTATCTTTGTACACAGACCAAAATATTATGAGGTTCTATTTCATTGCCATATTTGCCTTTTTGGTGGGATCCATTTCGATGGCCCAAGGCACAACATATAAAACAATTACCGCTGTTCAAGCCGATACCCTGATTAAAAATCACCTCGGATCGGCAGATTTTGCCATAATTGATGTCCGTACATCCGGTGAATTCGTTAACGGTCGTTTGGAAAAGTCGAGGAATCTGGATGTCAATACCCTATATTTTAATGATTCAGTTGACAGGCTCGATAAGAATAGAATCTATCTGGTTTATTGTGCCAGCGGATCACGGAGCCCTTCAGCCTGCAACAAAATGACAGGCAAGAACATTAAAACGGTTTATAATATGGGCGGCGGGATCAATGCCTGGAAAGGGGCCGGTTTCCCAACCATCAAGGGATCCGGTACGGGTATCGATACTAATGTCATCAATTCCCTGATTGTCAAGATTTATCCTAATCCGGTTGTGGATCTTTCCACCCTTGAGATCGACGGATTCATCGAGGGCGAAGTGAAGATCGAAATTCTTAATGCATTGGGCAGCCTGGTTTTAAGCCAGAAAATGGTGCCAGGCCGTGCTATCACCCTGAACGGACGCGAACTCAGTCCGGGCCTCTATTTTTATCGGCTGGTACTTCCTCAGAACCAGGTGAAATCGGGACGTTTTCAGGTAGCCCGCTAGACGTGAAGCGGAACAACCCGTGAGGCGGAAGAAGCGTGACGCGTGAAGAAGTGACAAGTGACAAGTGACGAGTGACGGGTGACAAATCTTTTTTAAATTCGTGCCAAATCTAAACCGGCATGAAAAAATTTTCCTTCCCAGCTTTTCTGGTTCTTACTTCAGCAATTGTTTTAGGATTATTCATGATCCAGAAATGTGAGCCGGACAACCGCATGTTCCGGTGGGAAAAATCAGATGGCAAGCGCACATTGGTATCCGGTGGTCAGCAGATCGGTTATCTCCTTCCGGATTCAATACCCGGCATCAAATCAAAAGATGAGATTGAACAACTCAGTGAAGGGGTATTCCGGATTACCCGCACCAGTAAAAATATATCGGACCGGAGGTTGGATTCCGTACGGCTGACCCTGGATTTTATTCATACCGACAGCACCACATACCATATGATTCCGGCGGTCAGCTACCAGGGAAATGAATGGGGCCGCGGAGAAGAGCCCAAAGGCTATAAAAAGGACGGAACCTGGTGGAGCTTTTCCTATTCCCGAACAGCTATTCCAGGCGCTACCTATTCAGAGGGAGGGAAATGGGCAGTAGCCCTCTGGGGAGAGCTGGACAGCCAGAACACACTCTTTTCATGCTCTTTAATGCCGGAAGGGAAACAAACAGGCCACCGGCTCATCTGGCCCGAAGAGGAGATGCCGCTCACCTATAAAAACCGCGATGCATACGGACCGGGATTTAAAGGGAACCTGAGCCTGGAACCGGGCGAGCCGGTTACGGTGAGCGCCATTCTGGTGGCGACTCCCGTTCTGCCTAAACATGAGGCTATTAAAGTCTTTCTTGCCAAAGCCTGGGAAATCATCCCGCATCCTGCCATTCCGGTACGGTCACCTGAAGAGGTCTGGAACCTGTCCGTCCGCTTTATTAACGAAAACCTCTGGGCCGAAGAGGGGATATTCAAGGGATTCAGCATCGGACTCTGGCTCCGTGATGGTAAATGGATCCAGCGGCCGGGCTGGAAATATGAGATCGGGTGGGCCGGACAGAATATCTCCGCAGCCAATTCCATGCTGACCGATTTCCTGTGGAACAAAAATGAACAATCCCGCGATCGCGCCATTGCCTGTCTGGATACCTGGGCAAAATATTGTCCTCTCCCCAATGGATTGATCCGTAACCACTTCGACTATGTGCTCGGGCTTGAAAAAGGCGAAGAAGTGCTGGATGCCTGTAATCTGGGTGATGCCGCTGCCGACTACCTGGTGGCTTTCGACCTTGCAAAACGGTGTGGGATCGAAAGGGAAAATTATAAAACCATTGCCCTGAATATCTGCAACTTCCTGATGAACGACCAGCAGCCTTCCGGGCAATATGGCAAAGGCTGGAACAAGGAGGGGAATTGCCTCTATCGCGACGGAACCATCGGATCTTTCATCATTCCGGCCATGATCCGTGCCTACGATGCAACCGGCGATAAAGCCTATCTGGCATCGGCCCGGCGCGCCTATGATTTTTACTTCGAAGATTTTGCCAGTCAGGGATTTACCTCTGCGGGTGCTTTGGATACCTGGTGCATAGATAAGGAATCGTCGTGGCCGATGCTGAGGAGTGCCATGATGCTGCATGAAGCCACCGGCGACAGCGCTTACCTCACTAAGGCGGAAAAAACATCCTGGTATCTTTCCACCTGGCTGTGGCACTATTCGGTACCCTTTGCCGATTCAACGGATTTCGTGAAGTACGGCTACAATACTTTCGGGGGCACGGCTGTTTCCACTCAGCACCATCATTTGGATCCATTCGGACTGGCCCTGGTGCCAGAATGGCTCAAACTCTCGAAGCTTACCGGCAATCCTGTCTGGAAAGAGAAAGCGCTGGCCGCCTGGGCGAATGCCAATCAGGTGGTGGCCAATGGCGTGGATCCGGTACATGGCGTGGTTCGTCCCGCCGGTTCCCAAACGGAGGCCTATTTCCAGACCCGCTGGGCAGGCAAGCCCGGGTATTTCGCCGACTGGATGGTGCTGTGGCCATCGGCATTCCGGCTGGAGACGCTCAGGACCATCGGCACCGCGGGTCCCTCGTTGGAGTAGGGGCACCACTGCTTCACCGTCGGAGAGGGGGCATCCCTCTGCCTTACTCTCCCTCCGGAAGAATTCGTACCTTTGGTAAGTGTTGAATTTACACTTACCAACGAAACTCTGCTCTATGAAAAAACTGATCCGCCTGGCATTTCTCACCGCCGCGATAACCCTGCTGACCGGCATAGCCGGCTTTTCACAAAAATCCAAATCCGTCAGGAATGCCGGTAAAGAAGCGATTCCGCCGGCTGCAGCCATGGGAACCCCCGAGTCATATGCCAATGGTAAAGTGAACGGATACTGGCAGTTCAACCACTTCAACGACGATGAAACCGGCACCTATGGCCATAAAACCGTTGGCTCAGCATACGATTCTGTCAGCAATAAGGTGTATATCCTGAGTGATGTGCGCAATGTTCTCGCCGGAAACCTGGTGGATTCCTCAGATCTGAAAATGACCAACCAGAAGGTGATTATCAACGGGAACCTGTTTCTGGGAACGTTTACCCGCAATCACCAGTTCCGCCTTTTGGGCGCCATTCAGCCCGAATGGAACTACGGGAGCATCTATTTTTCAGATAACGGGGGTGCAAGCTGGAAGATGAGCGCCGGTGCCGATCTGTCGAACCGGGAGATCCGCTGGTCGGCCATCCTGGAGGATGCTGACCGGACAATCCTGGTACTGACGCTGCGAACGGTGAACAAGGCGGCCGGGAAGATCGATATCTATTCCCTTCTGAAATCCGCTGATCAGGGCGAAAACTTTGCAGAAATAAAAACCTGGGAGGAAAAGGAGCCGTCAAAACTGGTTGTGTGTAAGCCCTATAATATGAACGCCATCTATCTTATTCGTAAAGTTACCACCAGTAATTTGTGGAATATCAGGGAGTTCAATCTAAAATCAAACGATTTTCAACCTATTGCATTTCACTACACCAGCAAAACGCCTGGCAGTTTAGTAGGTACCCGGATCGGTGATACCACCTATCTGTATGCCGGTGCCGCCGGAGGGGGATTCAGCAGTAATGACGGGGGCAAAACCTGGAAACCGGGTGCCATCCGCGAAAGAATTGCTGTGGTCCATCCTGCGGATCAGAATCTGCTGATCGAATCCTCGGCCACTACCTGGCTGACAAAAGATGCAGGCAAAAAGTGGGAGTTGCTGCCCTGGTGGGAAAAGGTTTTCGGTTGGGATATGCAGGGATTGCAATGGTACCGGAACAAGGAGGCTAAATGGATTGCCATCCTGAACAACGATTTCGGGGCGCATTTCACCACCAATTACCTCGACAGCCTGTCGTGGAAACACCTGAACACCGATGTTATCCATCAGATCCTCCATCACGGGGCTTATGATGAAACCACCGACCTGCTGATCACAGCCAACCAGGATCGCGGCACCATGCTCTGGGAGAAGGTGAAACCCGGTTATTACAAGGGATCAACCGTAACCAAAGCCGACGGATTGCGCGTGACCATTGCCAATCAGGGGAATTCATTCTGGTACATCCATTACTGGAACACCATTTATCACAAGAACTACCGGAAGGGCGAAAAAGTGAAAGTCGATTCCCTGGTAGTGGATATCACCCGGGCACTGAAAGATACCACCTGGTATACCCCGCCCATGCAGCCCTCCTGGAAAACCGGCGAAGATGCAGTATTCCTCTCCGGCAACAACCGGCTGATCAAGCTCACATACGATCCTTTTTACAACAGCATCCACAGGATGGAGCTTCCTTTTAATTTCAGGGATACCACCGAGGAGGTGCTGGCCGGACTGGCCACCACAAAGGCGGATGCCGACAGGATGTATGCCGCTTCAAAAAACGGAAAATTTTTCATCTCTAAAGATCTTGGAAAATCCTGGACCACATCACAATACAAAGGTCTGGTTCCTTATGTGAAAAACAGGCCCTGGTGGGGTCCGTACGGATATTGCATTAAAACAGCCCCCGACAATCCTGATTTCGTTTGCTGGGCCGGTGAGGGCGATTCAACAAATGCATTCCTCATTTCGGAAGATGGCGGGAAAACATTTACGGCAGCCACAACCGGACTGCCTGAAAATCTGAATATCAGGGATATGGCAATCACCCCGGGAGGGAATTTCATTTTTGCCAATAACGGATATGTTTACTCGCGCGGGGACCGGAGATGGTACGACATGACCGGCGGCAGTTGTCCGAACGGAGGCACCATAAACGCAGTGGAATATCTTCCCGGACAGAAAATTGTTCGTTACTTTACCTATGGCGTTGGGGTGTTGGATTTTGTGTTAAAAAACTAAACATCAATATCTTCCGGTATGAATAATGACAAGCAGGTACTGGATACCAAAAGCAACCGCACCTGGTACATTGCGGCCATCACCTTTGTGGCCACCCTGGGGGGATTGCTTTTCGGGTATGATACGGCCGTTATTTCAGGTACGGTGAGTTCGCTCAAGGTGGTATTCATCGATCCACACGGCTGGAGTGAAGCGGTAGCCAATTCGTGGCACGGATTCCTGGTATCGTCGGCATTGATCGGGTGCATTTTCGGAGGCTTGAGCGGCGGTTTGGTGAGCCTGAAAATCGGACGTAAGAGGGGGTTGATCCTGGCTGCCGTCCTTTTTCTGATCTCCGCCCTAGGATCCGCCATGCCGGAAATGTTTTTTCAACCTGTTGGCTCCGCGGATGAGTCGTTCATGATTCATTTCATTGTGTACCGCATTATCGGAGGGATCGGGGTGGGACTGGCGTCGATGCTTTCCCCGATGTATATTGCTGAAATTTCCCCGGCACCGATCCGGGGAAAGCTGGTTTCGTGGAACCAGTTTGCCATAATTTTCGGAATGCTGGTAGTTTATTTCGTCAACTATTTAATCGCCCGTCAGGGTAATGACAGTTGGATAAATCAGATAGGCTGGCGATGGATGTTCGCCTCGGAAGTGGTGCCGGCCACCCTGTTTCTGGGATTGTTGTTTTTTGTGCCTGAAACACCCCGCTACATGGCCCTGAAAAACAAGGACGATGAGGCTTTGCGCATTCTTACCCGCATAAACGGTCCAAAAATTGCCGGAACCATACTCGGCGAAATCAAGGAAACGCTGGTTTCCACTTCGGGGAAATTGTTCAGTTTTGGGTTCCTGGTGATCATCGTGGGTGTATTATTATCTGTATTTCAGCAGTTTGTAGGAATAAATGTGGTGCTTTACTATGCGCCTGAGATTTTCAAGAATATGGGATCGGGGACTGATGCCTCGCTGCTTCAAACCATTATCGTGGGAATCATCAACCTGTCGTTCACCGTGCTGGCAATTTTTACCGTTGACCGGTTTGGCCGGCGTCAATTGCAGATCATCGGGGCGCTGGGAATGGCTTTTTTCATGTTTGTACTGGGACTGGCATTCTTCTTCAATAAGCTGGGGATCATTGCCATGGTTGCCATGCTGGGATATGTGGGATGTTTTGCCTTCTCCTGGGGACCGGTGGTTTGGGTGCTCCTCTCGGAACTTTTCCCGAATAAGGTCAGGGGCCGGGCGATGGCCTTTGCGGTTGGCGCCATGTGGATTTCGAACCTGATTGTTTCCTGGACCTTCCCGATGATGAACAACAGCACTGCACTAACCAACCTGTTCCACCATGGATTCTCCTACTGGATTTATGCCGTAATGGGGCTGCTGGCGGCCTTCTTCATGTGGAAGATGGTGCCCGAAACCAAGGGTAAGACTTTGGAGGAGATCGAACACTTCTGGACGAAGAAGAAGCAGTAGGAGTGCTCGGGAAAACCGCGGCCTGAAGGCCACGGATAGTGATGACTTTCGAATATAGAACCTAACATACATGAACCCAATTTTAAGTTTACTCATTACTATCCCCGGTCTTCAGGCCGGGGGTTCTCGCCTCACCACCACCTCATGCCTTCAGGCCGGGGGTGGTCCCCGAACCTCCGCACCCCGCCGGTTGCTCCGGGGTCTCCTCCTGCTCGCGCTTTCGGTGCCGGGTTGGGCAATGGCTCAGCAGTCAGCCACACGGTGGAGCATTCAGCCAAACGGGAGTATCGAATGGACCATCAGGCCCAATGATCCCCATTATGACCACATTGAGATGAGCGGAGAAAAGGTATCCCTTTGGGTGGGGTATACGGTTGATAGTGCAAGCAAACTGAAACTGACCCGCACGGTGATTTTCCCGACTTTCCGTTTGAAGCCCAATGATACTCACGGGAGTTTGATGGTGACCTTTGCCGACAGCGATCTGCCACGCTTCTACCTGAATATGACCCCGCTGAAACCCTGTCTGATCAACGGGTATCCCAATCCCGGACTGAAGGAAACGGTTACCTCGGTGAACCATAAAGGGATTATGCAGATTATCAGCAATCTGGAGAAGATCGACCGCAATAAGGTATCGAACCGGCTGGTGCTGAAAAGAACCCTGCTGCCCACTGCCGGACTGCCCGCCGCGATTGAGAAATATGTGTTCATCAATACCGACAGCAAGCCCTGCAGCATTTCGATGGAGTATAACCTGAAGGAAATCAGGATCGATACGCTGCATAGCACAGCCGGTCCGCATTCGGTTTTCACCTATACCCTGAATGATGGCGTTAAATGGGTGCAGCCGGGCGATTCCGCTTTTTTTGCCGTGGTTTATCAGGCTGTCAGAAATGGCGAACCGCTGGTCAGGATCAATTTTAACGATGAGCTGAATAATAGGATCAACCGGGTAAAAACCATTCAGGCACCATTGCAGCTGGTTACACCCGATGCAGTGATAAATACAGCTTTTGCTTTTGCCAAACTCCGGGCCGGAGAAAGCATTTACAGTACCAAAAACGGCTACATCAATGCGCCGGGAGGGTTCCGTTACCATGCCGCCATATGGGCAAATGATCAGGCTGAATATACCGGTCCGTGGTATGGTTATGCCGGATATCCGCTGGGTACCGAGGCCGGTTTGACTGCCTACCGGTGGTTCGCGAAATTCATGAACAAGGATTTTAAACCGATCCCGAGCTCCATCATTGCTGAGGGGATCGATTATTGGGATGGTGCCGGCGACCGGGGTGATCAGGCCATGATTGCCTACGGGGCATCACGTTTTGCCCTGGCATCGGGTAATATCGATTTAGCAAAGGAACTGTGGCCCCTGATCGAATACTGCTTAGAATTCAGTCGCCGGAAAATCAATTCAGATGGGGTAGTGAATTCCGACAGTGATGAGCTCGAAGGTCGATTCCCGGCCGGTACCGCTAATTTGTGCACCAGCAGTCTCTATTATGATGCACTGCTTTCTGCCTCGATGCTCTGCAAGGAAATCGGCAAGCCGAAGAAGATGTCGGCAGGTTACCTAAAACAAGCAATCCGCCTGCATGCCGCAATCAATAATTTTTTCGGTGCCAAAGTGGAAGGATTTGATACTTACCGATATTACAAAGAGAATGATATTCTCCGTTCCTGGATCTGCATGCCGCTGACCGTGGGAATTTACGAACGCAAGACCGGTACTGTGGACGCCCTGTTTTCGCCCCGTTTATGGACGGTGGATGGTCTGGCTACGCAGGCCGGCGATAAAACCTTCTGGGACAGGTCAACTTTGTACGGTTTGCGCGGAGTTCTGGCTTCCGGCGAAACTGCCAGGGGACTGGATTATCTGAAGAAATACTCCGAACGGCGATTGCTGGGCGTACATGTCCCATATGCTGTGGAGGCCTATCCCGAGGGTGACCAAAAACAACTTTCAGGCGAATCTGCCCTGTATTGCAGGGTGATCACCGAAGGGCTGTTCGGTTTGCGGCCAACGGGTTTGCGGTCGTTTACCATATCTCCCGAATTACCTGATGGCTGGAACGAAATGGCACTGAATAACATCAGCGCTTTCGGAGGCAGGTTTGATATCGGAGTAAAAAGGGAAGGAGCCAAAACCATCGTAACGATCAGCCGGGAAGGAAAAGCTCCGATGGTGAAGAAGTGGGATGGGAAGGCGCCGCTGGCAATTGAGTTGTGAGAAGAGAGAGTTTGAAAAATCACGCAAAGACGCAAAGACCCAAAAAAAGGGAACTTAAATTAATAACATGGAAGGTATTTGGTTGAATTTGATGGCACTGTCCTTATTTGCGGGTACCGTGCGGGCCCAGGTGGCTGGCGATGCTGATTTTCCCACCCCTACGCCATGCGTGCGGCATGATGCCAAGGTGGCAGCAATTAAATCAGGGACTTACGACCTGTTCGTGATCGGCAACAGCATTACCGAAACGCTCGAGGGGGAAGGCGAAGAGTGGAAATCCCTGAGAGCTGCGTGGGACAAGTACCTGGCTCCGCTGAATGCCATCAACCTGGGCTATTCTGGCTATCGCACGGAGAATATTCTCTGGAACCTTCAGAACGGGGAGCTCGATCAGGCAAAATCGCCCAAGGCGGTGATGCTACTCATCGGCACCAATAATCTTGATGACCAGCATTATCCGAAGGTCCATACCGCGGAAGAGGTTTTTGCCGGAACCAAAGCAATCGTGGAGCTGATCAGGAAGAAACATCCCACTACCAAAATACTGGTTCTGAGAATTTTCACCTGCGGAGGTCCCGGTGATCAAACTCCTTACCACCGGAAATATAACCGGTCGGCAAAAGCGATGGAAGCCACGAAAAAGGCCGGAGAGCTCACCGCAAAACTAGCCGATGGCAGGCAGGTTTTCTGGATGGATATTAACCACGTTTTTCTGCGTACTGATGGCACCATCAACACTGACCTGATGCCCGACCTGACCCATCCGAACGGCGCCGGCGCCGAAGCCTGGGTTTCCGCTGTGGAGCCCATGCTGAAGAAGATGATGGGAAAATAAATGATTACAAGTTATAAAATATGAAAACCGTAGATGCAAAGGGGCAGAAATGCCCGATGCCATTGATCCTGACCAAAAGGGCACTGATTGACATGGCTGAGGATGAAACGCTGGAAATCTTCATGGATAATGAGATCTCCGTTCAAAATGTGAGCCGTTTCCTCACCGAACACCAAATGAAGATCAACACCGAAAATCAGGATGGAGTTTTCCGGCTCACCGTGAACAAAACCGGAATTATCACCGAGCAAACCCATGCCGAGGATTATTGCGAAACCCCACGGTCTGATCCGAAAGATTATATTGTGTGCTTTGGCAAAAACATTCAGGGCGAAGGAGCAGATGAATTCGGTGCGCGACTGATCCAGCTGTTTATTCATACACTTCCGGATATTGATCGCAAACCCGGTATAATGGTTTTCCTGAATACCTGCATATTCCTGGTCCTCAAGGATTCACCCGTGGTGGAAATACTTGCCGGACTCGAAAAGCAGGGAATCAAAATTTTGGTTTGCGGCACCTGTCTCGACTATTTCCAGAAAAAAGACGAACTGGCTGTTGGAGTGGTGTCGAATATGTATGAGATCATGGACCATCTGTCCAAAGCTCCAAAAGTACTTTATCCCTGATTTACGATGAATTCATTCGATTTACTGAGTACCGTTGAATATGGAGGATGTTCGGCCAAGCTTCCGGCTGAAGCGCTGGGCATTGCCCTCGCCGGATTGCCGTCGACCCCGCATGAAAATCTCCTGGTGGGTATTGATACCCATGATGATGCAGGTGTGTACCGGATCAGCCCGGATCTTGCATTGGTGCAAACCACCGATTTCTTCAGTCCGGTATGTTCCGATCCCTACGATTTCGGACAGATCGCGGCGGCCAATTCCCTGAGCGATGTGTATGCCATGGGAGGCGAAGTGATGACCGTTCTGAACATTGTTGCCTTTCCGGCGGCAGTGCCACTCGAGGTGCTTCGTGAAATTCTCCGCGGCGGGATCGAAAAGGTGAAGGAGGCCGGCGGGGTGATCCTGGGCGGTCACACCATCGTGAATGATACTCCCCTGTATGGACTGGCCGTTACCGGCACCGTCCATCCCAACCGGATCATCACCAATTCCGCCGCAAAAGCCGGAGATGTGCTGATTCTCACCAAACCCATCGGGGCAGGAATCATCATGGCAGGTAAACGGATCGGCGAGATCGGCGAAGCACCTTACCTGGCCGTCCTGAACAGCATGAAGCAGCTGAATTCGGGCGGCGCCGGTGTGATGCGGAAATTTGGCGTATTGTGCGCCACCGATGTCACCGGATTCGGGTTGGCCGGACATGCACTGAAAATGGCACTGGGATCGGGTGTAACCATCCGCCTCTTCGCAGGTCAGGTGCCGGTATTTGAAGGGGTTCCGGAGCTCCTCACCCTGGGCTGCATCCCGGGTGCCTGTTTCCGCAACCTGGAATATGTGGAGCAGCATACCACTTTCGGCAAGGGGCTCAGCTATGAAAATAAAATGCTGATGATGGATGCCCAAACATCCGGTGGATTGCTGATGTGCTGCGATCCCGGCCAGGCAGAAAGCATGCTGGCGGAGCTGGCGGAAGCCGGATTTGGACGGTCGGCCGTGGTGGGGGAGGTGTTGCCGGTGATGGATAAAAGTTTGTGTATTGATTAGGCGGATGAAGTAGGGCGGCCGGTGGATGAAGAAGGGCGGCCACAAGGGCCGCCCCTACGGTACCATTTGCCAATGTACGCGGTAGGGGCACCCCTTGTGGGTGCCCGTTAATGAACCGGGGTGTCCGAATATGGACCGGGTGCCCGTTAATGAACCGGACCGGCGCCAAATGATCCGGGGTGGTGCCGAATGAAATTGGTCGGTGTCAATTGAACCAATGCGGTGCCAAATGAAACAGGGCGGCCACAAGGGCCGCCCCTACAGTACCCCTTGCCAATGTACGCGGTAGGGGCACCCCTTGTGGGTGCCCTTAAATAATACGGGGCGATATTATATTTGATCAATACGATAAACAGGAATTAAATGACCTATGACCCCAATATCCATCACCGGAAATCAATCCGGTTAAAAGGATACGATTATTCGCAGGCGGGATTATATTTTATCACCATTTGCGTTCAGGACAGGGCATGTTTGTTTGGGGAAATATCGATGGGGAAAATGAAATTAAACGATGCCGGAGAAATGGTTGAAACCGAATGGTTAAAATTGCCGGAACGTTTTCAAAATATCGAATTGCACGAATTTGTTGTTATGCCCAATCATTTTCACGCCATTTTGCAAATTGTCGCCCCAACGGTGGTGATCCAAAAAAACATCGGTGAAATGATGGATGCGTTTAAATCCATTACAACCGTGGAATATATTCGTGGTGTGAAAAAATTGGGTTGGGGATCTTTTAATGGAAAATTGTGGCAACGCGATTACTACGAAAATATAATCCGTGATGAACAAGCATTTCAAAACATATCGGATTACATTGCAAACAACCCGGCAAGATTTCCGACCGATAAATTCCTTATACCATGACCTGCGAAATCCTCATTTCCAAAGCCCGGATATCAGTATTGAAAAAAGATAAACCGGCGATCGTTTCAGATTTTTGCTCCGTATGACTTAGCCAAAAGGAAATCAATGAAAAATTTAGCACTTGTTCTTGCGCTCTTTGTTATGTCTGACACAGGCGTGAATACCAACAGGTTACAGGTAAATGACCCGGCATCCTACGTCAATCCGTTCATCGGAGCCAGCACCAATACCGGCAAGGCCGGCGTGGCACACGGACTGGGTAAGACCTTTCCCGGTGCGGCCACTCCGTTCGGACTGGTGCAGGTGAGTCCGAATACCATTACCGGCGGCGATAACGGTGCGGGTTACAGTTACGAACACACTACAATAGAGGGTTTTGCCTTTACCCAGATGAGCGGTATCGGCTGGTACGGCGATCTGGGTAATTTTCTGGTGATGCCCTCCACCGGTCGCATGAAAACGAATTCCGGCAAGGAAGATCCTGTTATTCCCGGATATCGCTCCGGATATGATAAAGGAAGCGAACAGGCACGGGCCGGATATTATTCGGTACAGCTGTCTGATTATGATATTAAGGCCGAGGCAACGGCAGCACCGCACAGCGGCATGCTCCAGTTCACTTTTCCGGAGAATAAAACATCCCGCATCCAGATCGATCTCGCCCGCAGGGTGGGAGGCACCTCCACCGAGCAATATGTGAAAGTCACCGGTCAGAATACCATTGAGGGCTGGATGAAATGCACTCCTGAGGGGGGCGGATGGGGCAACGGCGGGGGTAAGCCGGACTATACCGTCTATTTTTATGCGCAATTCAGCAAGCCGCTTAAGAATTTTGGCGTGTGGAGTGCAGATATCCCCGAAGGAACCAACCGGAAGAGGGAGTTTGTGGAAAGCAATGAATTTCAGAATATTACAGCAGGTGCAAAAATCCTGATCGGATGCATTGAAAAGAAAGGCGAGCATCTGGGGTTTTATACCGAATTCGCAACGGATAAGGGAGAAGCGGTTTTATTGAAGGCTGGCATCTCCTTCGTCAGCGTGGAAGGGGCCCGAAAAAATCTGGAAGCCGATATCACCGGATGGGATTTCGACCGGGTGGTGAATGATACCCGGGAATTGTGGAACCAGGCTTTAAGCAAGATAAAGATCGAAGGCGGCACGGAGGAGGAGAAAACGATCTTTTATACCGCCCTGTATCACACCTTGATCGATCCAAGAGCCTTCGCCGATGTGGATGGAAAATATCCGGGCGGCGACGGAAATATCAAGCAAACCGGGAATTTCACCAAACGTACAATTTTCAGCGGATGGGATGTTTTCAGGAGCCAGTTTCCGCTGCAAACCATTATCAATCCGGCAGTTGTGAACGACATGATCAATTCATTGGTGGAGCTGGCCGATGAGAACGGAACCCATTACCTGGAAAGATGGGAATTCCTGAATGCATACAGCGGTTGCATGATCGGGAATCCTGCCGTTTCGGTCATTACAGATGCTTACGCCAAGGGGATCCGGAATTTCGATATCCCGAAGGCTTATCTTTATTCTAGAAATTCGGTCGAAAAATTCGGGAACGGAGAGCGCGGATATTCTTCAGATATCTCCACCACGCTGGAGCATGCCTACTCGGAGTGGTGCCTGGCTGAATTTGCCAAATACCTTGGAAAACCGGAGGATGAAGCTCTGTACCGGAAGCGGGCACAGAGTTACCGGAACATTTTCGACCCCGCAAAGGGCTGGTTCCGTCCGAGAAATTCCGATGGAAGCTGGGAGCCCTGGCCTGCAAAAGGCAGGCTCGAGCAGGGGTACGGCTCGGTGGAAAGCAATCCTTACCAACAGGGCTGGTTTGTGCCGCATGATATCGACGGGTTGGCGGAATTGCTTGGGGGTCGCGAGAAAATGATTGCCGACCTCACAGAATTTTTCGAAAAATCGCCCGAAAACATGATGTGGAACGACTATTACAACCATCCCAATGAGCCGGTGCACCAGGTGCCGTTTATGTTCAACCGGTTAGGCGCCCCCTGGCTCACGCAGAAATGGACCCGTGAGATTTGCCGGAGGGCCTATCACAATTCGGTGGAAGGGCTGGTCGGGAATGAAGATGTGGGACAGATGTCGGCCTGGTATGTGCTGGCAGCCAGCGGGATCCATCCGGTGTGTCCCGGTGATACCTGGTACGAGATCACCAGTCCGGTTTTCAGCCGGATTGAAATCAAACTCGATCCTCAATATACTACAGGTAAAACCTTCACGATCATTGCGCTGAACAATTCAGCTGCGAACATCTATATTCAATCGGCAAAGCTGAATGGCAAACCATACAGCCAACGCCGCATCGAACATAAAACCATTGCAGCCGGCGGAGTGCTGGAACTGGTAATGGGGGCTGAGCCCAACACGGATAGGGGAGCCTGGCACGGGACCGGAAAATAAAGCATGTTTGAAGTTGCTGTATATCAAAGGAAATATCTATTTTCCTGTCATTGAAATGATATTCAAACAAGTAATTTTTCGAGATGACGGTAAGGGAACTTGAGCAGGTTACCATAAATGCCCTGAAGGCTGGCAGTGTTGAGGCTTTCAGCCTCTGCTACGACCTGTATTTCAAGGCACTTTGTTCCTTTGCCAATTCAATGATCAAACAGCCGGCCGTCAGTGAGGAGATCATTCAGAATATTTTTCTTGAAGTTTGGATCAACAGGGAAAAGCTGCCGGTTCAAGCTTCGATCCGGACCTATCTGCTGAAAATGGTGAAGAATGACTGCCTCGACCATCTGAAGCATAAAAAGATTGCGGAAAGATATGCCGGAGAATTTTTACGTTTCAATACAGAAGCATTTGAAGATGTATTTGATATGCTGGTCAACAAGGATTTGGAAAAATCACTGGAGGCCGCTATCGGAAAACTTCCGCTACAATGCAGGGAGATTTTCCGGTTGAGCCGTTTTGAATTCATGTCATACAAGTGTATTGCCGAAAAGCTGGGAATTTCAATAAAAACCGTTGAAAATCAAATCGGTAAAGCGCTGAAAATTGTCCGCCAGGAACTGGATCCGATACTGTGACTCTAAATTAATCGACCCGGCATGGGGGTTTTGCCTTTCATAATCGCTTTAATAAAAAGCCTGTTATGGAAGATAAAATTACCAGAATCGATTTTACGCTGATTGCAAAATGCCTGAATCATGAAGCCAATGATGCCGAGACCGGCCGGTTAAACCGATGGATTGCTGAATCGGCTGCCAACCGTGCAGAATACGATACGATCCGGAAAGCCTGGGAGCTGGCATCCGTAGCAAGTGGTTTGCAGGAATGGGATTCTGCGGGCGCAAAAGAGAGGTTCCTGCTTAAGGTTATTGAATCACAGTCGGGCTTCATGCGCCCGGGTTCGCGACCTGCCTCAAGTCTGCGAAAGCTCCTCCCTTCCCTGATGAAATATGCAGCCCTTGTGATCATTCTTCTTGGGATTCCGGCAATCCTGCTGATTCGTAAGGATAAGGCCACTCCCGATCAACCCTTTAAGGGTCAAACAGTAACCGAAATCTCAGCTTCGATGGGCTCGAAAACTCACATGACCCTGGCTGATGGCAGCAAAGTCTATCTCAATGCCGG
Source organism: uncultured Bacteroidota bacterium (assembly GCA_942493265.1). Lineage (GTDB taxonomy): Bacteria > Bacteroidota > Bacteroidia > Bacteroidales > UBA12481 > UBA12481. The sequence continues at coordinate 755,475 of OW818688.1, read as the reverse complement.
AAGCACCATAACCTATGGCTCAGAGTACAATAAACATTCCCGTGAGATCCTGCTGGAAGGAGAGGCCTATTTTGAGGTGGCAAAAAACACCGGAAAACCTTTCAATGTTCATGCGGGCAATATTATCGTTCATGCCATAGGTACCGTATTCAATGTGAAAGCCTATCCCGATGAAAGCGTTGTGGAAACCACCCTGGTTGAAGGATCGGTGAGTGTGGAGGTGATGAACAAGGTTGCCCATAAGCTGATACTGATGCCCAGGGAGCAGGTGTATTATTATCAACCTGCTGAACCGGAACAAAAAAATGGAAAAATATTGATATCCAAAGGGATAGAAACAGATGTGTTTACCAGCTGGATCAATGATGAATTGGTCATCAATAATGAGACTCTGGGATCGCTTGCCGTTAAGCTGGGGCGGAAGTATGATGTTAAGTTTGAGTTCGACGACCAGTCGCTGAAGGAGTTACGCTTTACCGGTGTGCTTAGGAATGAGACTATTGAGCAGATATTGGATATTTTGAGAATTTCTTCATCTATAAATTACCGCATTGATAAAAGGGAGATCCTGTTCATGAAAAAGGAGCAGTGATCAGATTTTGATTTATACCTAAAACCTACCCTATGCAGTCTGTAAGAATCTTTAAATTAACGTTTTTGCTCTTATTGGTGCAAACATTGCACCTAAGTGCCCAGGTGCAGAAAATGGATTTCACTTCGGCACCGGATAACCTTACGGAATTGTTTTCCTTTATGAAGGAGCATTTCGGCTACCGGTTTTTCTATAACAATGATGTGGTCAAACCTGATCTGAAGGTTAAGCTGACTGAAAAGGAGTACGCAATCAGTGATCTTTTAAAGGAGCTTTCGCTGCAGACCGGCCTGACGTTCAGTATTAAAGAAAATAATCTGATTGTAGTGGAGGACAACCGAAAGCCGGCGGATTTTTCCGGTGTTGTTACCGGTATCGTGCGCGATTCCAAAACCGGGGAAACCATTCCCGGGGTAAACGTGCTTGTTTTGAGTTCACGGGATGGTGCGGCAACGGATCAGTCGGGGAAATTCAGCGTTAGAACCGGCATTGAAAACGATACGCTGGCCTTTTCCTGTATAGGATATCTGTTGCAGCAGGTTGCCGTGAAAAAGAAGTCAAGGTTAGATGTTTTCCTGGTTGAGGAGTCGAAAAAGCTGGAAGAGGTTGTGGTAACCGCTTTAAATGTGAATCGCACGAAAAATTCACTTGGGTATTCGGTTTCCACCGTCAAGGGTGATGATATAAATAAGGCGAGGGATAATAATGTGATAAACAGCCTGGCCGGAAGAGTTGCCGGACTCCAGATCACCAAATCATCCACGGGTGTTGATGGCTCCACAAGGGTGGTTCTCCGCGGGATTTCTTCGATCAATGGGGAAAACCGGCCGCTGATTGTGGTTGATGGTATTCCGGTGGATGCCGGGCACGGAGGTGGCGGCAGGTGGGGTGGGACGGATGGTGGCGATGCCCTGTCGGATATCAATCCCGGCGATATTGAGTCGATGAGCATCCTGAAGGGAGCCGGGGCCGCTGCCGCCTATGGTTCCCGCGGGGCCAACGGAGTGGTGCTTATCACCACAAGGAAGGGATCCTTGAAGAAGGGATTGGGAGTGACATTCAACATGAATTATTCGTCGGACAATCCATTGTTATATCCAGAGCTTCAAAATGATTACGGCCATGGAGCCTTCGGGAGATACCCATCGAGCCAGCCTGATGCTGGCATGCCCTGGGCCTGGAGCTATGGTTCCAGAATGAATGGGGAAAGCCTTCCCAATTTCTGGGGAGGAACCAGCACATATACACCCCGGCCAAATAATTACAAGGACTTTTTCCGTCCCGGGTCCTCCTTCGTCAATTCCATAATACTTGAGTCGGGCAACGAAACCAGCAGCGTAAGGGCTTCCGTTACCACCCAGAAAAGTGAAGGGATTGTCCCCTTAAACGGGTTGAACCGGCAAACCATCAACCTGCGCGGGTTTTCCAAAATAAAGGGGATTCTGGAACTGGATGCAAAAATCACCTACATCCACTCCCGGGCGGAAAACCGGCCGGAGGTAGCCGAAGGAGCCAATAATCCTGGATATTATCTCTCGATCATGCCCAGGAACATGCTGAATTCTGAATTAAACGAGCACCGGGCAATGGCCAACGGACAGGAATGGTTGTGGACCACTGACGGTTATACTCATAATCCATACTGGCAGCTGTACAATAAGTTCAATTCAAATGAAAAACATCGCACTCAGGGGGTATTCTCAACAAAAATCAATTTCAGGCCCGGGTTCAACCTGCTGTTGCGATCGGGAATGGACTTTACCAGCTACGGTTCACTGAGCCATGCGGCCATTGGTGATCAGGGCGGTGGTACTGGCGGCATTGGCAACTCTATGGGAACCGACCTCGAATGGAATTCCGATTTTTTATTCACCTATGTGCCGGCAATCCAGGGCGATTTTTCCTGCTCATTTAATCTTGGTGGTAACATCCGATACAATCAGGGTAAGGGGCTCGACCAGTGGGGAAGCCATCTTAAGGTGAAAGATTTCTATTCCATCTCAAATGCGGGCACCTATGGCACCAGTCAATGGTTCTCTGAAAAGGAAGTCTTTTCCCTGTACGGACTAGCCAGCATTGCCTATAAGAATTGGCTCTATTTTGATTTAACCCTGCGGAACGATTGGTCGTCCACCCTGCCTATTCAAAATAACTCATACATGTATCATTCTGAAAATCTGAGTTTTCTGTTTACAAAGGCTTTCAATATGAAATCCAGCGTGCTCACTACCGGTAAACTCAGAACTTCCTATTCAAAAGTCGGGAATGATACCGGTCCTTATCAAACCAGTAAGTACTTCACGGTCAATCAAACACAATTGCCCTATCCGCTTGGCGGTTACAGTGATGTGCTCGCCTCCTGGGATCTTCAGCCTGAGATTACGGCATCCTGGGAAATCGGAACCAACCTCGAATTCTTCAACCGTCTTTTTGTGCTCGATGTGACCTATTACCGGAATCATTCAGAAAACCAGATCATGAAAGTTCCGCTGCCTCCGTCAAGCGGCTACAGCAGTAAACGGATGAATGCCGCCAAACTGAATAACACCGGAATTGAAGTCCAACTCGATTTAACGCCTGTGAACACCGGTGATTTTCTTTGGAATATCGTTGCAACCTGGGCAAAAAACAAATCTGTAGTAATGGAGCTCTCCGGCACGCTCGAATCCATCATCCTCGATGAAGCCTGGCACACCACCATTCAGGCCCGCCCGGGAGAAGAGTACGGGGCTATCTATACAACCGACTTTAAACGCGATGCATTTGGTCATAAATTGGTGGATGACAATGGTTTTGCCTTAAAAGGAGATTATAAAAACTCAGGAAATATCAATCCGGATTGGCTGGCGGGCTTCTCGAACAGCCTTACTTATAAAAATCTGGCAGTGACTTTCCTGATCGATATGCGTATGGGTGGTGATATCTATTCCATGGGGAAAGCATACCGGTCGCTTTTCGGCACCTCAGTTGAATCTTTGGAAGGCCGTGACGAATGGTACGCCACGCATGATCCCGCATTCGGGTATACCACCCCTCTGCCGGGCGTGGAGGAGAAAGGATATGTTGAAAACGGTATCAACATCAATACCGGTATGCAGAATACCGTACCTGTAGATCCGCTTTACCGATGGTACAACCTGTGGGCAAAAGAAATCGGGACTGAAAATATTGTGGATGCAACAAATGTACGCATGAGGGAAATCTCCGTGGCCTATTCCCTGCCTAAGAAAATCCTGGTGAAACTGCCCGTCACCGATATTCAGCTTTCAATCTATGGACGCAACCTGTTTTTCTTTTATAATGCGATGAATGATATAGATCCTGAATCAGGGTATTCCAGCGGGAATACCGGCGGTGGATTTGAATTCTGCTCCATTCCCACAACCCGGAATATCGGATTTAACCTCAGGATAAATTTCTAGCACATGGGTATAATTGATTAAAACGGATATAAAATGAAGCACCTTAAATATGCAATTGCAATCACCTCACTATTCACATGGTTAGTCTCCTGCGACGATAAGATGGCCGAAATGAATACCGATCCGCTGGCCCTTTCGGAATTGCCCGATGATTATTTATTCACCACTGCAATTCGTGGAACCTTTGGTCATATTCCCAGTACTCAAATGAGATTCGGCAGCCAGTATGCCCATATTTACGCAACCAACAGTGAAAACAGGGCTGCCGACAGCTATCAGGATTTCCATACCCAGGATATTTATAAAGAGATGTTTGAGCGCATTTATCTTGGTCCGTTGCGGTACGCCAATGAAGTCATTCAGATGACTGCATCGGGCAAATATCAGAATCCGGTGCGCAATGCCCTTGCCAACATTGTTGCAGTGGTCAACTATGCCCAGGTGGCAGACTGGTGGGGCGACATACCCTATTCCGAAGGCGCTCTTGGCTCATCAGTCTCCCTATATCCCAAATACGACAAACAGGAAGATATTTATCCGGATATGATAAACCGGTTGAAACTGGCGATGGCCATCCTGGAATCGGCCAGTCCCGATAATGCCTATCCCGGAGCCGATCCGGTGTATGGCAATGATTTAACCAAATGGGTGCGGTTCGCAAATTCCTTCCGGTTGCGCCTGGCAATGAGGATACGGTTTGCGGATCCGGCTTTCAGTGCAACCGTGATTGCCGGTTGTATGGAAAAGCCGCTTATTGAGTTTAACGGCCAGAACTTTGAACTCACCCATCAGGAAAGCGATAACGGTGAATTGTATAATCCGTGGTATGACTTACGCAAGGTCCAGAATTGGAAGATGAGCGAGAAATTCACGGAATGGCTTAAGTCGACCGGAGATCCACGATTGAATGTTTTTGTGGAGCCCAATGCAAACGGTGAATTTATTGGAGTGCCCAATGGGTTGAATGAGCAGGCTTTCAGTATGATAAGCTGGAAGGACCGGTCGAATCCGATGCCGGTACTTTATGCAAAATCACTTTCGCAATATATCATGTGTGCCTCGGAGGTTTGGTTTCTGAGAGCGGAAGCTGCCTTGTTCAATCTGGCAGACGGTGACCCTAATGAATTATACCGGCAGGGTATTTCATCAAATTTTGAACTGTGGAAGGTTAATACAAGTTTGGCCGAAGACTTCCTGAACAACCAATCTGAAGCCACCTTAAGCGGATCAGCGGAAAATAGGTTCCGGCAGATATGTTCACAGGCATGGATTGCTTTTATCCCCAATTTCACTGAAGCCTGGACAAATATCCGCCGAACGGGCTACCCTGAAATTTCCCGGAGAACCAATACCGATGTTTTTTCATTGGGTGTGACCAATGGAATTCTTCCAACCAGGTTCAGGTATGTCTCGAGCGAATATCTGAATAATCACGATCATGTTACCGAGGCAGTGAGCCAAATGGGACCTGATAAAATTGATACCCCGCTTTGGTGGGATGCAAAAGGAAATTAACATGATATCAATCAATTTGTTAACCAATTAATCAATCTATCGTTATGAAAAAGAGAATGTTTTTTTTGTTGTCCGGTTTAATCCTTGCCGGGTGTGTGTTTTATTCATGTAAAAAGACTCCGGTTCCAACTGCTGAGATTTTTGCTACCGTTAACGGGTACGAGGTGACTTTTAATCCGCAGGTTGCCGATGCTGACTCCTATTCATGGGATTTTGGCGATGGCACCGCTGCCAGTATTGAAAAGAATCCGGTACATGAGTATGAGAGTTTTGGGGAATATACCGTAAAGTTGCTTGTGACAGGTGAAGGCGGTGAATTTACCGCCACCAAGGTTATCAGCATAGCAGCAACCTCGATCCGCGACCTCCTGACCGGCGGAGCCAGTGCAACTTCAGGAAAAACGTGGGTATTCGACAAGGCCTATACTGTTGGCGATGGAGGCGGACCCATCATGAATCCTCCTTATGTTACGGCTATCCCAAGTGCAGAGAATGTGTTGGAGATGTTCGGGATTGGTGTTGAATACGATAATGAGTTTACCTTTTATTTCGACGGTAAATATCAGATGAATCCAAAGAACGGCAATGCTCTGGCAGGTGCGGTTTATGGTTATGCTACCGGAACCATCGTTGGGGAACCCGCATGGGCCATAGGATTATGTGCCGCCGGCTGGAGTTCGCCTGCTTACTCCGCCTGGACCCTCAATACCGGCAACCTGGTTATTGAAGCCATTGGCAATCCGGATGATACGAATAATCCGCCTGCTCACAGTACAGTAACGATTACCGGCAAAAACTGGATCTCATTCACTGAAGGAGCCTACTTTGGTATACTCGATTTTCCCACAACCGCGCAGTTTGTGATTGATGAAATTACCCCAAATAAAATGAGCGTTTCATTATTTGTTTGCGGTTACAGTGGCAATGCAGGGGAACAATATACGGTAATGCCATCCAATATGTTCCACCTTACCTATATCACCAAGTAATTAGCCGTTCAAAAATTATCCATGAAAAAGTATTCAGTTCTTTTACTTGCCGTGATTACGGTATTTGCCGGATGTAAGCAACCCTTAACAGATGAAGCTGCCGGTTTGGCAGACAACAGTAAGAATGCGATTTCCGTTTCAGGTACCCGATTTATTGATTCCTACGGACGCCAGGTCATTTTCAGCGGAATAAATTATGTAAACAAGGATCCTGCTGTACGTTATATTCCCAAAGATTCAGCCCTGACCTTCGAAAAGTTCAGGAACTGGGGGTTTAACTGCATCCGGCTGGGTGTGATCTGGGATGGTGTGGAACCCGAACCCGGGAAGTATGATGAAACTTATCTGGATAAACTCGAACAGCAGGTTAACTGGGCAACGGAAAACAACCTGTATGTTTTGCTGGATATGCATCAGGACCTTTATGGCGTTTCTTTCGGGGAAGGCACCTCGGCTCTGGGAGATGGGGCACCCGATTGGGCAACCCTTACTGATGGGCAGCCGCATGTGAAAGGTTTTGTGTGGAGTGATTCCTATTTTCTTAGCCCTGCCGTACAACGGGCCTTCGATAATTTCTGGGCAAATAAGCCGGCTGCTGACGGGATCGGGATACAGGATCACTATTCAAAAATGTGGCAGCATGTGGCAAAGCGCTTTGCTGGAAATAAATCGGTTATCGGCTACGACCTGATGAATGAGCCGTTCAATGGCACCCCTGGTACCATGATACTTCCGGTTATTCTCACCGAATACGCAAAACTATTTGCTGAGGAAACCGGAAAGGTACTGACGGAAGCAGAATTGCTGGCCGTTTGGTCGGACGAGGAATCCAGGTTTGAAGCATTAACCCGGCTGGAGAAAGTTGAGAAGTATTCGAGGGTGATCGATGCGGCAACCGAGCTGAGCCAGCAATTTGAAAAGGGGCACCTTCACGAAATGTATCAGCGAGTGGCAAATGCCATCCGGGAAGTTGACACTACCCATATCCTTTTTCTGGAACATGCCTATTTTTCAAACGCCGGAGTTAGAAGCGGACTTATTCCGCCGGCAGGGAAGAATGGAAATCCTGATCCGCTGACAGCCTATGCCGCGCATGGTTACGACCTGCTGGTGGATACCCGAAAGAATGATGATCAGAGCACAGCCAGGGTGGAGTGGATCTTCTCGCAGGTTGACGAAACCTCCAAACGGGTTAATATTCCGGTTCTGGTGGGAGAATGGGGTGCTTTCTCGGGCAATTCCGAAGGGAACGCCAGGTCAGCCCTGTTTATCCGGCAGTTGTTTGAAAAGTTCCATTTCGGAAATACATACTGGGCCTACCATCCCGGCGTAGATAAGGATCGGTATTTTCAAAAAATTATCGCCAGGCCTTATCCCCAGTTTATTGCCGGAACACTGGTTTCGTATGGATTTGATGAGCAATCAGGAAAATTTACCCTCTCCTGGAATGAATCCGGATCCGTGAAAGCGCCAACCGTCATTTATATCCCCGAAATGAAAAGCCTGCTCAAGGAAAGTATCAGACTAATCCCCGAATCCGGAAGTACGGTTGTTCAATCCCTGGAAAATGGCGATGGTGGCTATCTGTCAGTTCCTCACAGCGGTAAAAATTTGCTGCGGGTGATAGAATTTAATCAAAGTATTACCCAACCCTCAATTTCAATAAAATAACAGAACACGCAGTTTCTATGCCGTGGGCGTGGTTCCCGGATTTATGAAGGCGGCGAGTTTATAACAAACAAATAAAAGTGTATTATGAAAAGGAGTTTAATTTTTCTCTCAATTCTCGGATTCATTGCCATGAGTCAAAAAACCTATGCTGAAGACTATTCAAAGGTAACCGGCATATGGAAAGTTGAAGTGACCAACGCGCCTTACGAATATGCAAAGAGCACACTTACCCTGACCGAAGTGAAAGGGCAGCTGACTGCAAAAATCGTTTTTTCCGATGGATCGGTTGTCACTCCGAAAACCGTGACCTTTGCCAAGGACCGTCTCAAATTTTCAGTCTTTCTTGATGGATATGATATTCCCCTCTCCGGAAAGCTGGATAAGAACAAAATTTCAGGAACGGTTGATGCACCTGACGGGCCATTGGATTTTTCCGCAATAAAGAAATAGGATGAAGAATGGGATGAGACTTCTGCTACCGCTTGTTTTTCTGAGCGTTTGGCCGGATTTTTCAGTTTCCGCTCAGCGGGTTTATACGATAGATACCTTAAAAACCTATCAGATCATTCATGGATTCGGAGCTTCGGATGCCTGGAGCAACGAGTTGATCAATCTGCTGCAGGATTCAACCCGGAATACCGTTGCCGACTGGCTTTTCAGTAAAGAAACCCTCTCCGATGGTTCCTGCAGGGGAGCCGGTTTATCCATCTGGAGATATAACCTCGGAACGGGCAGTTCCGGGCAAGGTGACGACAGCGGTATTCCGGATCCCTACCGGCGCACGGAGTCCATTATTGATCCGGGAGGAACCCCTCATCCCGAAAGGCAATCAGGAACCCAATGGATGCTCGGGGCCGCGAAAAGCAGGGGTATGGGGAATTTTGTCATGTTCTGTAATTCCCCGCCGGTGAATTTAACCATCAACCGTAAATCCTTTTCCGGCACCTGCAATCAATCAAACCTATCACCGGTTAATCATGAAGCATTCGCGGATTATATCGGAAATTCGCTTCAGTGGTTTGAAAATAAGGGCATTAGATTCAATTACATTAGTCCGGTAAATGAACCCGAATGGGGATGGTGCCAAAGGGATGGCCAGGAGGGCAATCCTTATAAAAACCGGCAGGTCGCCGCATTGGTTGAACAGCTCAACCGGAACCTGATCAGCCGGGATCTCCATGTTCAGATTCAGGTTCCTGAGAGCGGTCTGCTTTTATTTGCCAATCCGGGTTTTAAATTCAAGCCCGGACGGCAGAATCAGATCAGAAGTTACTTCCATACCGGCAGGCGTACCTCGCTCGATAACCGGAAAATGGTTGCCCGGCAGATTTGTGCACACAGCTATTTTACAGAATGGCCCTTGTGGCTGAGTGCCCGGGTTCGGAAGCGCCTGGCGCGGGTGGCTGATCGGCATGATGTCGAATACTGGATGACAGAGTATTGCATTCTCAGGAGCACCCATGAGATTACCGGCTCGGGGCGTGATCCCGGTATGAATACTGCCCTGTACGTTTCGAGGGTGATGCACTATGACCTGGTGTATGGAAATGCCTCTGCCTGGTGCTGGTGGCTCGGGCTCTCATCCGCTGATTATAAAGACGGACTTGTTTATGTTAACCGCGATGGTACCGGGTTGATTGATACCAAGCTCCTCTGGGCGATGGGGAATTTCAGCCGGTTCATTCTTCCTGGTGCCATTCGGATCGGGGTGAAAGGTAAACCAAGCGAAAAGCAGCTCGTTTCGGCTTACCGGAATCCCGATCTGAGTTTGGTTGTTGTGGTAATAAATATGCTGCCCGAAGAAACCTCCCTCGAATTAAAAAACCTTCAGGGTAAATTCACCACCTGGGTAACTTCCTCTGAAAACAGCCTGATGAATTCCGGAACCTGGTTGGCCGGTGATACGCTGAAGATCGCTCCCAGGAGCATTACTACCTTTGTTTCGGTTCGGTAAGCCCGTATGCCATTACTGGCGGCGATAAAGGCCCGTTATTTTATCAGATTGCCAACAGCATACAAAGGATATACATCGATGTTTGAATAGCTGGAGAAATTCTCCGCTGAAATGCGGATTCCCCTGGTTAGCCCCTTTTCTTTCAGGAACAGAAACAGGGATTGCATTTTTCCGGATGATCCGGATTTTACTTCAACAGGTAAAAGGTGATTGCCCCTTTGAATGAGAAAATCCACTTCAGCTGAGCTGTTGCGGGCTTCACGATGCCAGTACCAGAGATCCGGAGGCTCATAAGGACTTTGATATTTCAATATTTCCAGTCCGATAAATAATTCAGCTATCGCTCCGCGGTTGATCAGCTCCAGATCGCTGGCCAGCAGAATTTCGGCGGGCTTGAGTGAGGAAAGACATTGCTGAAGTCCGGTATCAAACAGGAGGGCTTTGAAACGCTTGATATTTGTGCCGGCTCCGATCGGAATTCCCGATGCAGAGGTATGGTAAACTGGAAAAACCAACCGGGCCATCCGCAACAATTCGAATGCTTCCTGGATTTTGGCGATTGGCTGGTTGGGCCCGGCTTTCGTGTACATGAATTTCTGACCGGCCTGGCTCACAACAGAGCGGAATACCTCGCGCAAAACAAGAACAGGCGACCTTTTCCTGTAAAGGGCAAAATCACTTTCAATCGATTGGATCAGGTCAGTCTGGATCTGATGGCAGGTTAAATAATCTCCGGTTTTAATAAAAGCGGATACCACTTCAGGCATTCCACCAATGATTAGAAATGTTCGGAGATGCTCCAGAAGCTTTGAGTGCAGTATTTCCGGCAGTGGTTTCTCGGGCGAGGCCATTTGCTTTGCTTCGATCAGATCCTGATATCCGAGTGCGTCGAGATATTCATCGAATGACATCGGGTACATATGGATCTGGCGGATCCGTCCGACTCCGAAGGATGGGATCTCCGAAAGTGCGAACTCCAGCAGTGATCCGGCTGCAACAACATGCAGATCAGGTAATTGTTCATAAAAATAGCGCAGCGACCGGATTGCCGGGATACAGGCCTGAATTTCGTCGAAAAATAGCAGGGTTTCGCCGGGTATAATCCGGTGCGCGTAATAGGCGGAGAGGAGCTGGCAAATTTGTTTGGGGTCCTGCGTCTGCCCGAATATCTTGTGTACCTGAGTATCCTGATCGAAATTAATCTCCAGATAATCCATAAATTCTTTGGCAAGCTGCCTCACCAGGTACGTTTTACCCACCTGCCTGGCGCCACGGACCAAAAGAACCTTTCTTGCTGCTGCTTGTTTCCAGGATATAAATTCCTTGTATACAGATCGATTCATAGCTATTTATATATAAACCAAGGCAAATATGAATAAATATTTGTAAAAAAACAAGCCAAAATGTAGGAAAATTTCATAAAAAGACAAGGTAAAGGAATAGTATTGAGCTTTAAACAGAGAATTCCGCATCCTACTTTTTGTATATTTGTTTCATCAGATAAAAAGCGGAAAAATGAAACCTGCCTTCCAAACAAATAGATTTCTCCTACTGGCCACGCTGCTGCTGACTTTTATTGCCATCCTGCAAGCCTCCGCCCAGAATTCCCAACCCATCACCCGAATGGGCTCCATGAGTGCGCATCCGTTCGATGAAAACTGGCGCTTTGCCCGGTTCGGACTGCAGGCCGACGGCACTTCGGTGGCCGAGCCGGCCGGTTTGGAAAGTCCCGCCTATCCCGATTCCGCCTGGAGAAAGCTGGATCTGCCGCACGACTGGGCGGTGGAAGGACCCTTCAGGATCGAACTCAAAGGGGAAACCGGCAAACTGCCCTATCAGGGAATCGGCTGGTACCGGAAAGCATTCGTTGTTTCATCCACGGATGCCGGTAAACAGGTTTTTGTTGATTTCGATGGCGCCATGGCAAATGCAAAGATCTGGCTGAACGGACAATACGTGGGCACCTGGCCTTACGGATATACCTCATTCCGCATGAACCTCACCCCCTATCTGAAATATGGTGTTAAAAATGTGCTGGCCGTGCGGCTCGATACCGAAAAGTGGGAATCGCGGTGGTACCCCGGAGCCGGGATATACCGGCATGTATGGCTCATCAAAACCAATCCGGTGCATGTTGCCCATTGGGGAACCTATATCACCACACCCGAAATCACGGATGCATCGGCCCGTGTAAATATCGAGGTAACTGTTGACAACCAGACCGGTGCCGCCGTGGAGGCCAATATCAGGACCATTATTTACGAACTCGGCCCGGATAATAAGCCGGGTGCCCGAGTGACATCATTCACGGAATCGAACGCAAAGGCTGAAGCCGGCTCACAGGCCGTTTGTACCGCACAGGCAACCATCAGCAATCCGAAAAAGTGGGATATCCTTTCCCCTGGCCGGTATGTTGCCCAGACCACCATAAGGGTTGGCGGAAAAATTGTGGATATGTATAACACCCCGTTCGGCGTTCGTACCATCGAATTCACTGCCCGTAAAGGCTTTTTGCTGAACGGCCGGCGTGTGGAAATTCAGGGAACCTGCAATCATCACGATCTGGGAGCTTTAGGTGCAGCCATGAACACAAGTGCCTTGAGAAGGCAGCTCAGAATTCTTAAAGATATGGGCTGCAACGCATTGCGCACTTCCCATAATCCGCCGGCCCCTGAATTGCTCGAGCTGGCCGACCAGATGGGATTTTTAGTGTGGGATGAAGCGTTCGATACCTGGAAGGAAGGCAAGAGGAAATGGGATTATAATCAACTGTATGATGAGTGGCATGAAAAGGACCTGTCGGCGCTGGTTCGCCGCGACCGCAACCATCCGTCGGTTTTTATCTGGTCGATAGGCAACGAGGTGCCCGACCAGCGAAATGTGGAAATGACCAGACATCTGGCCGATATTGTGCGGTCGCTCGACCCTACGCGCCCCGTTTCCAACGGGTACAACGATCCCGATAACAGTCGCAGCGACGGTTCTCCCCTGGGCATCGATATCATGGGAGTAAACTATTTCTTCGGCCAGCAGGCCAAATGGGATGCCGATCCGCGATACATAAACAAACCTACCATCGGCAGTGAAACATCCTCCTGCGTGACCTCCCGCGGAGAGTATTTCTTTGGGAATGATTATCAGAACTGGCAGATATCCTCTTACGACCTCACAAAGCCCGACTGGGGCTGCTCACCCGACGACCAGTTCCGCGTGAATGCAAAATATCCGCATGTGCTGGGTGAATTCGTGTGGACCGGCTTTGATTATCTCGGAGAGCCCACACCCTACAATTCCGATGAAACCAATCTGCTGAATTTCAGGAGCGACCCGACGAAAAAGGCCGAACTGGAAAAGAAGCTGGAAGAGATACGGAAAACCAATCCCCCTTCGCGAAGCAGCTATTTCGGCATCGTCGATCTCGCCGGATTCCCGAAGGACCGCTTCTGGCTCTATCAATCACAATGGAAACCCGATATGCCGATGGCCCACATCCTGCCTCACTGGAACTGGCCGGAGCGGATAGGTTTGGTAACACCGGTTCACGTGTACACTTCCGGCACCGAAGCCGAATTGTTTGTCAACGGCAAGAGTCAGGGCCGGAAAATCAAGCGGCCCGGCGAGGATTTCCGTCTGGTTTGGGACAGCGTAAAATATGAGCCCGGCAAAGTTGAAGTGATCGCCTACCGGGATGGGCGAAAATGGGCCACGGATATCGTTAAAACTACCGGTGCGCCTGCAAAACTCACATTGTATTCCGACCAGCGGATGCTGTCTTCGGATAAACCGGATCTGGCTTATATCACCGTTCAGGTGCAGGATAAGGACGGACTGGTGGTGCCACGATCGAACCCGCTTATCAAATTTGAAATTGAGGGCCCCGGAGTCATTGTGGCCACCGACAACGGAGATGCAACCAATTTTGTACCTTTCCAGAGTAAAAGCAGGCAGGCATTTAATGGACTGGCCCTGGTGATTGTAAAGGCAAAAAAAGGCGCCGGCGGAAAAATCACGGTTAAGGCAACCAGTGACGGACTGCAAATGGGAACAGCAACTATCGAATTATTTAAAATACAAACATTCAATGACTAAACGAACCCTACTCACCGTATCCATCATTCTCTCCTGTTTGATGATGAATTTTTCGGCATCGATGGCGCAATTGCCAAAGGAGACCGAAGAGCAGAAAACCGCCCGCATGAAATGGTGGACCGACGACCGTTTCGGCATGTTTATCCATTTCGGGTTGTACGCCCAGGCTGCCCGGCACGAATGGGTAAAAAAGAATGAACGCATTACCGATGAAAATTATCTGAAATATTTCGAGCAGTTCAATCCCGATATGTATAATCCCCGCGAATGGGCAAAGATGGCAAAGGAAGCCGGGATGAAATATGTGGTGATGACCACCAAACACCATGAGGGATTTTGTTTGTTCGATTCTAAATTTACGGATTACAAGTCGACCAATACCCCGGTAAAAAAAGACCTGGTGAGGGAATATGTTGATGCTTTGCGGGCCGAAGGTCTGAAAGTCGGATTCTACTATTCGCTCATCGACTGGCATCACCCCGACTATACCATCGACCGCGTACATCCGCAGAGTGCCTCAACTGCAGCACAATACGACAGTCTGAACCGGAACCGCGACATGAACAAATACCGTCAGTACCTGAAAAATCAGGTTCGGGAATTGCTCACCAATTATGGAAAGATCGATGTTATCTGGCTCGATTACTCCTTCCCGTCGGGGAATTTTGGCAAATCCCGAAAAGACTGGGATTCCGAGAACCTGTTGAAGATGGTCCGTGAGCTTCAGCCCGGGATCATTGTCAACGACCGGTTGGATCTGGAAGATGTTCCCGGCGGATGGGACTTCAAGTCGC
The DNA here is from genome assembly GCA_942493265.1 of uncultured Bacteroidota bacterium. GTDB lineage: Bacteria > Bacteroidota > Bacteroidia > Bacteroidales > UBA12481 > UBA12481. Next base: position 740,449 of record OW818688.1, on the reverse strand, counting down.
CCGAGCAGTATAAACCCCGCGAGTGGGTTCAGGTAAACGGAAAACGGGTGCCATGGGAGGTTTGTCAGACGTTTTCAGGCTCCTGGGGATATTATCGCGACGAGATGACCTGGAAAGACAGCAAGCAGCTTATTGAGATGTTAATTGAGTCGGTAAGCAAAGGCGGAAACCTGTTGCTGAATGTCGGGCCCACCGGTCGCGGAACGATTGATCATCGTGCTCAGGACCGTTTAGCCTCCATGGGCGCCTGGATGAAATATTGCAGCCGCTCCATTTACGGATGCACCCAGGCACCTGATGAGTTCAAGGCCCCGGCCAATTCATTGCTCACGTATAATCCGGCCACCAAAAGACTGTACATCCATCTGCTCGACTGGCCGCTGGATCAGATCACGCTGGAAGGCTTTGCCGGAAAAATCAAATATGCCCAGTTCCTGCATGATGCATCGGAGATTGCCATGTCGACGAAAAAGGCGACCATCTGGCTGGAAGAAAAAGGCAAGGGAGATGAAACCGTACTGAGGTTGCCGGTGATCAAGCCCAATGTGGAGATCCCGGTGATTGAGCTGATACTGAATTAGGATAGCAGGAAAGGAAATAGCACGCGGATTTTCGCGGATGCTGCGCAACGCGGATTAACGCGGATCTTTTTAATTTTTAAAGATCCGCGAAAATCCGCGTTCCCGCAGGGATCCGCGAAAATCCGCGTGCCAATCTTATTTTGGCGAAAGAAAGCAGGCCACAGATCATGATGGTCTTTTGAATATTGTTCGTGCAATTGCAAGCCGATCAGGTATTATTGTTATCTTTATAACAAACCAGTCACAGGAAGCCCCCGCCTGTGTGTCTGGATATTTCTGAACCTTTAATACCTAATCCCTGATGAAAAAAACCATCAAAGGGAAAGCAATCAGGCTCATAATCTGCATTTTCCTGGCAGCCTGTCTGGCCGGATGTCACAATCCTGAATCCGGGCCGGGACTTACCGAAATTAATATCGAGGAGAATGTCAACAATTTCAAACCTATGAGCATTTGTGATTTCAATGGTGAAATCAGATATGTCGCATTTGAAACTGATTCCTTATTCTTAAAGGCAACGGCGCTTACCGCTTTCAATAAAGATTACATACTTGTGAGTGATAGATCAATATGCTTGTTATATGGAAGGGCCGGAAATTTCATATCCAGGATCGGCAGACAGGGTAAAGGGCCTGGAGAGTATCCTTATATTGTAAAAGTACAGATAGGTATGGATAACAATATTTACATCAATGACGGATCATTCTTTTCGGTTTTTGATCTGAGTGGTAATTTTCTGTACAAATTTAAGCCGGAAGCAAACCCGGAGGATGCTGGTTCCGGGAATTATGTCAGCAGTTTTGCTCCTTGTAATGATTCGATATTTATTGGGCAGATAAGAAATGACAGCGGACTTGAAAAATATAAGGCTGTATTTTTTGACAGTCTTGGCAGAACAGTAAAATGGGTTGAAAACTATATTATTATTAACAAGATAAAGCCCTATACTCATTCTGCTAATGGTGAAGCAAATATTTATCGAAATGGAGGTGCTATTTATATAAAAGAACAATTAAATGATACTGTTTTCAGGATAAATGGTCATTATCAATTTGAACCTGCTTTTTACCTTAATCTAGGAAAGTACGGAGTGCCGAAAGAGGTAAGAGAGTTGAGAATGTCGGAAGGTATAAAGAGAAGCATGGACTACATGGATGTTTACCGGGTTTTTGAAACCGCAAACTTTCTCTTCCTAGGATGTGCTTTTAATAATCATCACCCTATCATGGACCGCGAGAATTTTCATCTTCCGTGTACCAGACCAAATTGGGCCTGGGCTCTATTGGGTGCATACGATAAACGTGTTAACAAACTTGCTTTTGCCAAACTGAATACCACTGGAACATTCCTAACAATTAGTGGATTAGCAAACGATTACGATGGAGGAATTAGCTTCTTTCCTAAAGATCAGGTGAATGAATCAACACTTTCCATGTGGGTAGATGTATATCTCCTCAAGGAGCATATCGCTTCTGATTACTTTAAGAAATCTACCCCGAAATACCCTGAAAAGAAGAAAGAATTGGAAGCTTTTGTGAACCGGTTGAATGAAAATGATAATCCGGTATTGATTTTGTATTCCTTTAAATAAAAGCAACATGAACCCGTACGTAATCAAGCATTTATATCTTACGATAGCTGTTTTATTTAGCTTCATTTTATTCAGCTGTTCAAGTCCGAAAAAGGAATCCCTTCCAGTAATCGACGTTTTCAGTGCCCATCAACACCCTCAGAAAGTTCCGGTTAGTGCATTCGGATCAGAATTGGAGTATGTGTTGCTGGAAACCAGACCGGAATGTCAGATAGGGGATTGGACCCGTTACTATCTCGACAAGGAGATCATCATCGTTATTGGCTTTCGACAGATTTTCCTTTTTAACCGAACGGATGGAAAGTTCATCAAACAAATCGGGCATTATGGAAAGGATCCGCATGGATACAAGAACACCGTTTTTTCAGATGAATATGATTATGAAAGGAAAATGGTGAAAACCGCTGGCTGGGACCTGTATTCAAATATTTTTTATCCACTTGGGCCTGGAGATGAGATTACCCGGGAGAATCCGTGGGCGGTCTATAACATTACAAAACTCTCTAATGGCAATCTGATCGGATATGTCAAGAATTACCAAGGAACTGCCCGGTACAGGCTTAAAGAGTTTACTGATAAGGATACAACAGCAATTCATTCAGTCCCTAACCATAATTCCTTTATCAATAATGGTTCCGTTGGGTCCTTTAGTGATCAGGGTGGCTTTTACCATTTTTCCGGTGAGACCTATTTTTACGAATTATTCACAGATACGATTTTCAGATATGATAACGGGGAATTGGAAGCCCACATGATCCTTAATTTGGGAGAACTCGGCCAAACCTATGATAAGCAGCTTGACCGGAAGTTTTTAACGAACCGGGCAGGATTTATTCTTCCGGAGAAAATCTTTGAAACCAAACATCATGTTTTCCTTAAGTATTATTTTAATTCGTCATATGTCCATTGTTTATACGACAAAAGATCCCGGGAAACTAAAGCCACTAAGATTGAACAGTCGATCCCCGGTTTTACCAATGACCTGGATGGATTTATCAATTTCCCGCTTTCTACCATCAGTCCTGACGGATATGCAATCGGAGCCGTGCAGGCGGTGGATGTGGTTCATTGGATGGATAGTACCAAACGATTTGCCCCTGAAAATATCAGGAACATAAAAGACCTGAATATGTACAGCAATCCCTTGGTGATGATCGTGAAATTGAAAAATTAGAAAACCATGGAAATTAAATTCACCTCAATAACAGCATCTGTTTTCCGGATTGTTTTTTTACTAATTTAACCGCAAAGCTTAAGTGAAAATCATATGAATAAGCGCACATTTCTGAAAAGTATGGGAGTCCTCGGACTGGCAGCCGTTCCATCGGCTTACGGACTGGAGAACTGGCTGGCCAAATATGAGGATCAGCCATCGTGGAAACTGGCGTCGGACGAAACTTTCTGGGAGGGCATCCGCAAGGGATACCGCCTGAAACCCGATTATATCAACCTGGAAAACGGTTATTACTGTTTCATGCCGGAGGAAACGCTGGAAAAATATTTCAGCCATATCCGGGAAATCAATTACCAGGGTTCGTGGTATATGCGCACCGTTCAGTTCGACAACAAAAAGAAAGTAGCGGCAAAACTGGCTGAAATGGTTGGAGCGCTGGCCGATGAAGTGGTCATCACCCGGAATACAACCGAATCACTGGATATGGTGATCGGCGGTCTCGACTGGAAACCCGGTGACGAAGCAATCATGGTGGAGCAGGACTATGGCGCCATGATCGAAATGTTCAAACAGGTTGCCCGCCGGCATGGTGTGGTCAACAAGATTTTGTCATTGCCCCTGCATCCGAAGTCTGACGAGGAAATCGTTGACCTTTATGCCGGTGCGATTACTGAAAAAACCCGGTTGCTGATGGTGTGCCACATGATCAATATCACCGGACAGATCCTGCCCATCCAAAAGATCTGCGATATGGCCCATAAAAAGGGGGTAATGGTGATGGTCGACGGAGCGCATGCCGTAGCTCATATCCAGTTCAGGATGCCCGACCTGCATTGCGATTTTTACGGATCCAGTTTGCATAAGTGGCTGAGCACCCCGCTGGGAGCAGGATTGCTTTGGGTGAAAAAGGAGAATATCGGAAAAGTATGGCCGCTGCTGGCCGAGGGTGATCGTCCGCTGGATGATATCTCCCGCCTGAATCACATCGGTACCCACCCGGCGGCTACGGATCTGACCATTTCAGATGCGATCGATTTTTACCGGATGATCGGCCCTGAGCGTAAGGAGGCACGGCTCCGGTACCTGCAGAATTACTGGAGCAGCAAGGTCAGGGATCTCCCGCACATCAACCTCAATACCCCTGCCGATCCCGCCCGTTCCTGCGGAATCGCCAATGTGGGCGTTAAGGGGATGAAGGCTTCGGAGGTGGCAGATATGCTCATGAAAAAGTATAAGATCTTTACGGTTCCCATTGACGGACAAAGCGTTAACGGGTGTCGCATTACGCCGAATATCTATACGACACCTGCGGAGCTGGATGTTTTGGTGGAGGCGCTGACGAAGGTGGGGTGAGCGCCTGGGGAGGATCGCGGTAAGGGACGGGGTCCCGACTTGCGTCGGGATGACACTTCTCCGAGGGTGCCGAAGTGGTAGATGACACTTCTCCGAGGGTAGTTTAGTGGCGCAACTTCATAATTGAATTCGAATTTCAGACTTCAAACTCTTGCATTCATCCTTAACAATATAATTCTAGAATCTTAAAGTTTTATGCCTCTCTACACCCTCCGAACCACCCAGCTGATCCCTTCCACCCTGGAGCAGGTATGGGATTTTATATCCTCGCCATCCAACCTGAAGCATATCACCCCGGAGTTCATGGGTTTTGATATCCTCACCCCAAACCTGCCGGAGAAAATGTATCCGGGTATGATCATCAGTTATCATGTGAAGCCTGTCGCTGGCATAAAAACGTTATGGGTAACGGAGATCACGCATGTTGAGGAGTTGAAATATTTTGTAGATGAGCAGCGCATCGGACCGTATAAATTGTGGCACCATCAGCATCATATCAGGGCAGTTGCGGAAGGTGTTTTAATGGAGGATATTGTGAGTTATCAGCCGCCACTCGGACCGCTCGGTGCAATTGCCAACGCACTGTTCATCAAAGGGATGTTGAAAAAGATCTTTGATTACCGCACGGTGAAGCTGGAGGAAAAGTTTATATTGCAGCAATGAAAATATCCTCAGTTTTAATCAACTCACTTACTGATAATAAATCAGAAGTACAACGGTTAATCGGGCTGAAACCCGATTGGAGCCTTCCTCAGGAGCGATTCGACCGGTTTTTTGGCCGGATAAAAAATCCTCATGATGAGGTTTGGAGCAAGAGTACCATTGAGCTGTTGACGGTAAACTATTTTGCCCGGCGCGATCAGGATAAGGGTATGAGCAATATAACCCTTCGTACCCTGGCAGGAATGCCTGAGAATCTCAGAAACGATACAAAAACGATTTTCCTGCAGATCGCTGAGTCCTGTGCTTTCTTTAATTCCTCCCATAAGGTGAATTTCGATCCGGAAGAATTGCCTGCAGATTTATCTGAAATAAAAATGGCACCGGCTAAAATTAAGGGGATGTTAACGTTTGCCCGACCTTTGCCAGGTTTATACCCGAAAACCAGCCTCACCTTCGACTACTGGGTTCCCAAAATTCTGGAATGGACCGGTGAAGTCAGGCAGAAAAACCTGACCGGCTGGAAAGGCCCGGAGATCCTGAATCATGATTCGTGTACCGATTTTATGAGAATCAGTCTGATGTTCCTGTCCGATCCTGCCGCCTATCCGCCAATTGCCAAAGCCGAAGACCGCGAATCTGCCCTTAGACTTTTGGGAGAAGATTTTGCCTGGATCAAGAAATCCGCAAAGCGCGAAGATATCTTGCTGAATTCAGCTAAAATAACTGCCGGACTGGCTGATGCGGCTCTCCAAACCGGTATGGATATCCCGCTGGAAGCCTGGAACCGGATTTTTGCATCGCTAAAGATCTTACAGGCATAGACAAAATTTTTTTTCATCTTTTTTTCCATTACTGTACAAAGAGAACATCTATATGTATAACAAAAAGGTGATCATTACGTATACTTGTACCAATGAGAATGGCTAGTGTTTTAATGGTTAAGAAATGAATGTCCAAGGCGTTAAAATTGAATTGATTGAGTGGGTATCTTCTCTTCAGGACGAAGAGACAATCAGGTACTTAAAAGTCTTAAAAGATTCGAAAACTTCGGCTAAGGATTGGTGGGAAGATCTCTCTGAAGAACAAAAGCATTCCATTTGCAGGGGCGTCGAAGATCGCAATGAAGGCAGATACCTCTCAAATGATGCAGCAAAAAAGAAGCTCGGCCTCTGAATACCATACTTTTTGGACCCATCTAATCACAATTTAGCAGCGTTATTTGCACTTTCCTAAATGAAGAAAAGCGAAATCAAAACATCTAAAGTCTTCGCCCCCGGCTGTGCCCTGATGCTCTACAAGCCGCATCTGGCTGAGAAATTGAATGCCATCCTGAATGAAAACCTCGGAGCCATGAATGAGTTGCTTACCTGCTGCAAGCATGTGCCACAGGTGGATCCGGATACCGAGGTCATCAATATCTGTCCGGGTTGCGATAAGCGCTTTGCCAATGATTATGAGAACACTACCACCATTTCATTGTGGGAGATCCTGGCAAATTCTGATTTTTTCCCTCTCCCTGATTATAACGGCCGGATCATGTCGATCCTCGATGCCTGTCCCACCCGGGAAAAAGTTGTGGTACACCAGGCTATCCGCACCCTGCTTGAGAAAATGAATATCACGATTGTGGAACCCGAAAAAACCGGTACCCGGAGTACTTGCTGCGGCGACAGCTTTTATGGGTTGATCCCCATTGAGGAGGTGAAAAAACAGATGCGGAAACGAACGTCAGAAATGCCTGTCGATGATGTGGTTGTGTACTGCATTTCCTGTATCAAGTCGGTTCATATTGGCGGCAAAAGCCCGCATTACCTGGTGGATCTGCTATTCGGGGAAGATACGTTTCCGGGTAATTCCGAGCCGGATGAATGGCATCGGGAGCTGGATGTTTATATCAGTGCGCACTAGAGACCATTTCGCGTATGGCCTTCTCGATGAGCTGATTAAATGTTAATGGTTCAAAAGTTTCTCTTCTTCAAAAATCCATTCCAGTGAGGATATGGATTATTTGATAACCCTTGGAATCCGGAGGCAAAAGGTGCTTCCTCCGGGACCGGTTTTATCCAGCCACAGATCCCCGCCAAGAAGTTTTGACAGTTTTGACGATAAGGCTAGTCCAAGCCCCGATCCTTCCCCTGAACTGCGCGAATATTCTGCATTCTGGAGGAAGTTATTAAATAGGGTGGCCTGTTTTTCAGCTGAGATGCCGGGTCCGGTATCCCGGATCCAAAAACGGATATCCGCATTTTCAGGAAGGTAACCAATCTCAATTTCACCTTTAGGGGTATAGCGTACCGCATTTGAGGCCAGGTTTGAAAAAATCAGGAAAAGCTTGTCCGGATCAGATATCAGTACGTCGGCCCCATCTTGAAGTCCATGTTGAGTCAGGACCGTTATGACCTTCTTTTTTTCGGATATTCCTACCCGGGCCATGCCCGCAACCCGTTCCATGATCTCATTGATGTTAAGTGGCTTGCGGGCAAGACTCAAGTGTCCTTCCTGGATTTTCGACAGCTCAATGATACTTGTTAGGGTTTGCAGAAGATTCTGGCTGCTCTCATTAATATACGACAGGTAAACCTGATGATTATCGGGATGCGCATCCTTGTCTTCAATCAGTTCGATGAACCCCAATATGCTGTTCATTGGGGTGCGGATGTAATGCGAAAGATTCGAAAGGAAAGTGGTTTTCAGCCGGTCGGCCTCATCAGCCTTCTCCTTGGCAACCCGTAATTCATTGATTACCCGGTTACGGCGGCGTATTTCGTTGCGTACCAGGAAATACAGGAGAATTCCGGTTACCAATACAAAAAGCCATCCTTTATAGGTAGATAATTGCTGAATTTTATGCGGATCGCTGGTAAAGTATACTACCAACCGGTCGGAAAACAAGATCCATAACGCTCCGAACAGGATATACAGGAGGGGTATACGATACTGAAACGGGATTCGGTTTAGCATTTCTTTACAGGTCAGTTCAATAGTACTAAAATAGTCATTCCTCAGTTTTCCGGGTTGCCTTTTTTACCATCTTTATGGAAAATTTATTCTATGAGATTTATTGCCCTGATATCCTTGCTGCTGTTGGGTTTGTTTCCTGTTACAGCTTCGGCTCAGAAATGCCGTCCGGTTGCCCTTACGGTTGAAAATCTGATCAATCCGATCGGAATCGATGCGACTGCACCCCGGTTTAAATGGCAATTGAAGGATTCGCGCGATGGCGCGCTGCAAACTGCTTTCCAGATCAGGGTCGGAACCGATTCATCGGATGTCGCCCATGGGAAAGGCGGATTCTGGGATACCGGTATCCAGAAAGGCGATCAGATGCAGGCGGTGTTCGGCGGCAAAAGCCCGCTGACCCCTTTGACCCGTTATTTCTGGACGGTGCAGGTGTGGGACCACACCGGTAAAAAGAGTAAGCTATCGGGAGTGGCCAGTTTCGAAACCGGAATGATGGATAAGAATAACTGGACAGGTAACTGGATATCAGATTCAAGAGATATCAATTATAAGCCGGCTCCCTATTTCAGGAAGGAATTCAAACCGGCAAAAAAAATCAGGTCCGCACGGGCTTATATCACTGCAGCCGGCTTGTTTGAGCTATCCGTCAACGGCCAAAAAGTTGGCAACCATCGCCTGGACCCGATGTATACCCGGTTCGATAAACGCAACCTGTATGTGACTTTCGACATCACCCCGCTGATTATGCCGGGGGCCAATGCCATCGGGGTAATCCTCGGCAATGGATGGTATAATCACCAATCCACCGCCGTGTGGGATTTTCATAAGGCCCACTGGCGCAACCGGCCACGTTTTCTCCTGAATGTGCGCCTTACCTATGAGGATGGTACCGTTGAAACCATCTGCACCGGTCCCGATTGGAAGACTTCCATGGGCCCCATCATTTTTAACAGCATCTATACGGCCGAGCATTATGATGCCCGACTGGAACAGAAAGGATGGAATTCCCCCGGTTTTGCGGATGCGGGCTGGGAGTCGGCTATCGCCTACCATTCGCCATCGGAAAATATTGTATCACAGGCACTTGTGCCTATTCACGATGTGGAGGAGATAGCGGCAAAAAGCGTCAACCGCATCAATAGTCAGCTCTATATGTTTGATCTTGGACGGAATATTGCGGGGGTCAGCAAGCTCACCGTAACGGGTCCGGCCGGTACCGTGATCCGTCTCAAGCACTCGGAACAGATTACTGCAGAGGGCCGTGCCGACCAGTCGAATATTGATGTGCACTATCGGCCGACGGATGACAAGGATCCTTTTCAAACCGATATTTTTGTGCTCAGCGGGAATGGTGAGGAATCCTTCATGCCGCGGTTCAATTACAAAGGATTTCAGTATGTGGAAGTTACATCAAGCAATCCTATTACGCTGACTAAGGAAAGTCTTACCGGATATTTTATGCACAGCGATGTTCCGCCGGCAGGCACCATCAGTTCATCCAATCCGCTGATCGATAAAATCTGGGCGGCAACAAACGCATCCTATCTTTCAAATCTCTATGGCTATCCCACTGATTGTCCGCAAAGGGAGAAGAACGGCTGGACCGGCGACGCCCAGGTGGCCATCGAAACGGGTCTGTACAGCTATGATGCCATTACCGTATATGAAAAATGGCTCGCCGACCATCGCGATGAGCAGCAATCCAATGGGGTGCTGCCCTCCATCGTGCCAACTGCCGGGTGGGGATATAGCTGGGGGAATGGTCCCGACTGGACCAGTACCATCGCCATCATTCCGTGGAATATCTGGCTGTTTTACGGCGATTCAAAGCTGCTCACGGATTGCTATGAGAACATCAAATTGTATGTTGATCATATCACAGATATCAGTAAAGATGGATTAACAGACTGGGGATTAGGCGATTGGATTCCGGTAAAGTCTGTTACGCCGAAGGAGTTCACCTCATCGATCTATTATTATACCGATGCCCTGATCCTATCGAAAACTGCCGGAATGATGGGTAAATCTCAGGATGAGGAGAAATATCTTGCCCTTTCGAAGAAAATTGCCGCTGCGATCAATGCCAAATATCTCAACAGGGAAACCGGGTTGTATGGCGAAGGATTTCAAACGGAACTCAGTGCGCCGTTATTCTGGGGAATTGTTCCGGAAGATATGAAGGCAAGGGTGGCCGAGAATCTGAAAAACCGTGTTATAGCCGATAACAGTCATGTTGATGTGGGTTTGCTGGGCTCGAAAACCATTCTCAATGCGCTCAGCGAAAATGGATATGCTGACCTGGCCTATACCGTTGCCTCACAGGAAACCCTGCCGTCATGGGGTTACTGGATCGCAAACGGAGCAACTACCTTGCAGGAAAACTGGCCCCTGACCACCAATACGGATATTTCCCGAAATCATATCATGTTCGGGGAGATAGGCGCCTGGTTTTACAAGGCATTGGGCGGAATCAAACCCGATCCTGCGCATCCGGGCTTTAAAAATGTACTGCTGGAACCACATTTTGTAAAAGGGTTAACCCACTTCAAAGCCACACACAACGGGCCTTATGGCGAAATTGTATCTTCCTGGAAAAGAGATGGAAATAAGGTCATTTACACGGTTGTGATCCCGCCGAACAGCACTGCCACCCTGAGACTGGAAAATGGCACGGTAATGGAGCTGGGAGCCGGAAAGAGAGAGGTGGTGGTGGAATAGACCTCCCCCTGCCCCCTCCTTAGGAAGGAGGGGGGTATTTCAACTGCCGGGCTTACTACAAATTTCTGCCAGAAGTAGCACCCCCCTCCTTCCTAAGGAGGGGGCAGGGGGAGGTCTTGCTTTTTGCCCGTAATCCCCTATCTTCGTGATTTAAAATTAGTTCATGGCTTTACAGGAAGAGTTTGAAAAACAGGGTAATTACCTGTTTAAATACAGGGGGATTTTGCCACTGATATTTTTATTGGCCGGAATTGGGGCTTTTATCCAGACGGAGATCAATGCATCGGGGTGGAAGAGTCCGGAAGTGAAGGAAATTTATTGGTTTGTGTGCCTGTTTGTGTCATTTATCGGTTTCGGAATTCGCGCCTATGCAGTTGGACATACCCCCAAAAATACTTCCGGCCGGAATACTGAAGGTCAGCTTGCCGATGAACTCAATACCACCGGGATCTATTCAACCGTGAGGCATCCGCTCTATCTCGGCAATTTCATGCTGTGGCTGGGAGTTGCCCTGCTCACCGAAAATATCTGGTTTACCGCCATGTTTGTTTTTTTATACTGGGTGTATTACGAGCGGATCATGTTCGCCGAGGAGCAGTTTCTGCGTCAGAAATTCAGAGCAGTATACCTCGAATGGGCAAAGCGCACCCCGGCTTTTATTCCTTCTTTTAAAAACTGGGTTGGTCCTAAAATGCCATTCAGCTGGAAAAAAATATTAAAAAAAGAGAAAAATGGATTTTTTGCGATTTTTCTGGTATTTTTTATTTTTCAAAGCATAGGAAACTACATACATAAAATTGATATTATTCAATTTAACTGGCTTTTTTATGCCACCATTTTCAGCGGTATTTTATATCTGATTTTGAAAATTATTAAAAGGACCACCCGGATTCTCGATGAAGAAAACCGGTAAAAACCGTGAAAATGAAATTTACTGAATACATCCGCCTGGTTTACCGCGCTGAAAAATACAGGACAAAGAATGACAAGGGCGGCATTGCCTATTTGCTTTCAGCGATAAATCAAGGCGATACGGTGATGGATATCGGCGCCCATAAGGCCGGCTATCTGTATCATATGATCAAAAAGGCGGGCAGTACCGGAAAGATATTTGCCTTTGAGCCACAAAGCAGGCTGTATCAATATCTGGTAAAGCTGAAATCGCTTTTTAAATGGGATCATGTCACCATCGAGCATCTGGCCCTGTCGGATCAGGCGGGCAAGGTCAGTCTCTATATCCCTTCAGATAAAAAGAGCCGCGCGTCATCACCCGGGGCTTCTATATTGAAACTCGACTATCCCAACGGAATCGGATCAACCGAGGAGGTTGACACAGAGACACTTGATTCCTACTGCAGCCGGAAAAAAATCAGGCCGGGATTTCTCAAGATTGATGTCGAGGGAAATGAACTCCGCATTTTACAAGGGGGGATCAGCACCCTGCGTGATTGTAAGCCTGATATACTCGTGGAGATAGAGGAACGTCATGTTGGACGGGAACAGGTGCTGGAAACCATTGGGTTCCTGCAGGAGCTGGGTTACACCGGATATTTCATTCAGGATATTAGGCGGCTGCCGGTAGCAGAATTCGACTTCGACCGGCATCAGAAGATGGGAGGGGAGGGGGTATATTGCAACAATTTCATTTTCGAGCAGAGGTAGGCTCGGAGCTCGGGCAAAACTTACTAAGAAGAGAACGCGGATTTTCGCGGGTCCCTGCGGGAACGCGGATTAACGCGGATTTTAATAATTTAAAAAACAGCGTAAATCCGCGTTGCGAAGCATCCGCGTAAATCCGCGTGCTTCTTCAAGACATTATCCTGCCCACCAATCCAATTTTTTGTTTATCTTTGTAAAATATTAATATTCAATATTTTCACCAAAATTTTTGCATGGAATTTCATTCGTTAAACATTATTGATCCTATTCTCAAATCATTACAAGAAGAAGGCTACACCACCCCAACACCCGTTCAGGAACAAGCAATACCGATCGTTTTACAGGGAACCGACCTCCTCGGATGTGCGCAAACCGGCACCGGAAAAACAGCAGCATTCGCTGTACCAATTCTGCAACTGCTTAGTGCCAACCATACTAACGAGCGCAGAAGAAAAATCAGAAGTCTCATCGTAACCCCAACGCGCGAACTCGCCATCCAGATTGAGGAGAGCTTCAAAGCGTACGGAAGATATACCGGATTAACCTCCACCGTAGTGTTCGGAGGTGTTGCCCAGGGACCGCAAACCACCATTCTGCAGCGCGGAGTGGACATTCTTATTGCTACCCCGGGCCGTTTGCTCGACCTGATGAATCAGGGATATATTTCGCTGAGGGACATCGAGATATTTGTTCTGGATGAGGCCGACCGCATGCTCGACATGGGTTTTATCCACGATGTGAAGAAACTTATCGCTGCATTGCCGGTTAAACGGCAGTCGCTGTTTTTCTCAGCAACCATGGCGCCGGAGATCATCAAGCTGGCCTCGGCGATTCTCCACAACCCGTCGAAGGTGATGGTCACCCCGCCGGCTACAACCGTTGAAACCGTTCAGCAGATGATCTATTTCGTGGATAAAGGCAACAAAAATGCCCTGCTGGTTGATGTACTGCAGGATCCGAATATCCGCACCGCGCTGGTTTTCACCCGCACCAAACACGGAGCCGATAAAGTGGTTAAGGTGCTGCTGCGCAACGATATAAAGGCCGAAGCCATTCATGGCAATAAAGGTCAGAATGCCCGTCAGAAGGCTCTTTCGAACTTCAAGGATAAAAGCACACGCGTACTGGTTGCCACGGATATCGCCGCAAGAGGCATTGATGTGGATGACATGGAATACGTGATTAATTTCGAGATTCCGAATGTGCCGGAGACTTATGTTCACCGCATCGGCCGTACCGGAAGGGCCGGGGCCAGCGGAACGGCTTTCTCTTTCTGCGATGCCGAGGAAAAGGCTTTCCTGAAAGATATCGAAAAACTGATTGGCATGCGTATCCCGGTGCAGGATGATCATTCCTATCCGCTCATCGACCATCATCCGGTGAAAGCCCCGAAACAGGAGTTCCGTCGCCCGATGTCGCGACAAACTTCCGGGGCTAGCACAGCTAAGAAAACAAGATACTAAGAGGTACGCGGATGACGCGGATCCCTTCGGGAACGCTGATTTACGCGGATCTTTTAATTTAAGAGATCTGCGAAAATGCGTGCTACTGAGTTAACCTCGGAGCAGTGTCATCCTGCTCTAAATCACCCTCGGAGAAGTGTCATCCCCGCGAAGGCGGGGACCGTCTCGCCTTAACGAGGACCTCTTGACAGCTTCCTATTCGTACAGTACCGGATTCTTCCTCCAATCGTCATCCCGGTTGAACGCAAACCCGGTTACCCGTGGCCGCCGCTCCCGCAAGCGAACAGATTCGATCCCCAGCATCTTGCCGGTGGATCGCTGGTCCTTGCCGATTAGCCTCAGCTCCAGCGTATAGTTGCCGGGCTCGGGCCAGAAATCGAGCAGGTGGTGTTCCCATTCATGCACCTTTTCATCATACAGGTTCATCGGACTGCCCACCTGGGTGCCGTTCAGATACACCTGCCAGATGCCGTAATCAGGGGCTTTTGTAACACTCAGCAGCAAGCGGGTGGGCTTCTTTTCCGATACCGTAAAAGGAATCTCAACGGAAGCCTGATCGCCCGCAGGGGTGAACAGCAGCTGACCTTTCATGTAAAACTCCAGATCTTCCTGTACCTGGGTGGTACCCCCACGGAATGATTGTTTGGCAACTATGCCGGTTGCCGGGATAATCACATCCAGATTGGGCAATATCCTCTCCTCAGCCGGCGGGGTCTCCCTTTTGCAGGTTGGAATTCCCGTTTGATACCAATAGGCCACCGTGGCGAAATCATCTTCCCGCTCATTCCAGCTGTGTGCCCTCCGCTCAATATTTTCATCGGGCGATATCCAGCCGTAATGCTCAATGGTAACCTTGATCTTTTCTGAGAAAACCACCGGATCGGCAATGTGCCAGCGGAATGCCGAGGTATGGCCGCCAACAATTCCCCACTGGTCAAAATATACCGTACCGAAATAGGGAGTATTCACCCCGCTTTGCAATCCCCATGCCGATAAAAAGTAATCCTCGGTGCCGGTTCCCCAGATGGAGGCCTCCTTTTCGCCGTTGATATAGATTTTCTCATCTCCCTCGCCAAACCACGACGGGCTCCGGGTGCGCACAGCCATCACGGTGCCTACATAATGGCCTTTCCCTTCCGTTTCGAGGATCACATAGTCGTCGCCCGGTCTGCATGGATATTCCTGCCGGTATTGTGCATAGAAATAGGGCGTTTCGGCCGGCAGCCTCTCTTTTTTGATCCAGTCGATATTGTAGTACAACAGGTTAATGTTTTTCTCTTTACTCTGATTGACGATCTCGATCCGGATGGATTTCTGGAAAGGCATGGGCCAGAAGGAGTTATAGGAGTCGGCATCTTCCACGATAATCGGTAGACTGATCACTTCGGCCCGTTTGCCGAAGCAGTTGGCAAAGAAATCGCCGAACGGAACCTCTACTCCCGGAACCTCACTGCCATCATAATAAATGCGTATCAGCATTTCCTGATGCGTGGCAGAGCCGTTAACCGCCCACGGGTGCTTGCCCGGACCGAGAAAAGTATACCACATGTGGGTTACCACACCCGGACCTTTTACATCGAGCACCACTTTTGTTTGTCCGGCCAGTACCCGTGAGTTGTCGGCATTATGTGCAATGGGTTTACCAAGCGAATCGGTTTTTGTGGAGGTGGCGCGGTGACTCCGGCCTTCGATCGGACGCATCAGGTCGGACAGAATTGCTCCGCCGACGACGTCGCCCGACTGGTTTTGGCAGGCACTGCCGAGGAGGAGGAGCAGGACCAGGAGGAGGGGGGTGAATCGTTTCATGGAGAGATGGTTAGGATGTTAATGAAGTAAGAAGGTTGAGAATCGAATGAAGAGTTCCGAATGCCGAAGTTTGAGATTCAGGTTTTCATGAAGTATAATCCAGGTACAAGGTAAAAAGAATTTTCCTCCGTGGCCCTCTACTTTTCTCTGCGGCCCTCTGTGTCAGTTCTTTGTTACACAGAGGGCCGCAGAGAAAAGTAGAGGGCCACGGAGATGAAAGCGGGCATTCATTGCAGGAGCCATTTCCAGGCATCAATCACCTTGACTGTCATACCTGAAATTTCCATTTCTTTATTTGTGCCAATCGTAATGATGGTGCCCTGGTTTAACCCATATAGTGTCATAGCTTCCGTGATTCCATTAATCTCCCGATCTTTTGTATCAGGGTCATCAAACCGGTAGCAAACCTGGATTGCCTCAACGATGGTGTTGGCTCTCCTGATTACGAAATCACATTCGGTGCGATTGTGGTGATAATAAACCTCCTTACCGCGTCTTTTAAGTTCGATAAAGATCAGGTTCTCCAGCAATCGACCGGATTGAGGAGAAAACGAAAATCCCAGCTTTAGCACGATCGCATGATCTATGAAATAGGTCTTTTTTGAATTATGTAATTGCTTCTTTAATGAAGGATCGTATTTGTTCACCTGAAAAAGCAGGTAAGTATCTTGAATAAAACCAAGATAATTTTTGATGGTTGTGGCATTTTTTACGCCAATCACTTTGGATAACGAACTGTATGATGAAAGTTTTGATACATTGGATGCCAGGTAATATACCATTTCCAACAATTCTTTTTCATTAGTCAGATTGTTCCTGACCATAACATCCCGATATAATATGCTTTCGTACAGCGACTTGATATATAAATCATTTTTGCTTTCCAGAAACGCAGGAAACCCTCCTCTTTTAAAGTAATCGTCAAATAAGCGTGCCATTTTTGCTTTACCGGTTGTTGACGAAATTTCTACGTCCGAAAAATTGTAATGGGTCCAATCGAGGAATTCCCTGAACGAAAATGGATAAAGCTCAAGCTGTATATATCTGCCGGTCAGGTGTGTGCCAAGTTCCCGACTGAGCATTCTGGCGTTTGAACCCGTAATAAATACCTTGTGGCCATAATCATCCAAACGTCTGATAAACCGCTCCCACCCATCAATATTTTGAATTTCATCAAAATAGAAAGTTTTCTGTTCACCGAACAGTTCGATGAACAATTCATGTAATACCTGGAAATGCTCTACCTTAAAGTGGATCAGACGCTCATCATCAAAGTTCAGGTAAAAGTCTTTCTCTTTTAACATGGATCTTATCTGGTGCAGAAGCGTCGATTTTCCGCATCGTCTGATTCCGGTTATCACCACCAGGCCTTTTTCAAAAACCATCTGTTCCGGAATCTTTCGGGTCACATTGGACTCATTCCAAATCAGCTGCAATTGGTCTGCGATAACGGTTTTCAGCAATTCTTTCATCGTATTTGTCGGGATATATAATACCAAAGTTCGTAAACTTCTATTTCAAATGCAAACTTATTAACTAAATCTTCTATTGAAAATAGAAACTTATATGAATGATTGCTATGCAAACCTTCCATACCCTTTTAAAATTACAGTTTCAGGATAAATTATAATTTTCCTCCGTGGCCCTCTTCTTTTCCGTGGCCCTCTGTGTAACAAAGAACTGACACAGAGGGCCGCAGAGAAAAGAAGAGGGCCACAGAGTTTATTGGTTCTTAACGCAGCGCACCGAACATCCAAAATACCGCCTGTCTTCCTGCCGGCTGATACCCGGACTATCGGCGCAGATTCCCCGGCGCCATCCATTGTCGCCATCGATCGTGGAGGCGGTCCAGAAGTAGGCTGCATACCCCTTGCTCTCATACCCGGCATACCCGCGGCACCCTGCAGGTAAAGCGGTAAATCCTGCACTGTTGCTGCCATTCCCAAGGATCCAGCCAGCTGTGGACTTTAGCTTATTTCCGGTTTCACCGGTGGTTCGCCAATCCCTTTTTAAGGCTTCATTATCCTGCATGCCTAGGAATTTTTCCAACTGCATCCACTCCTGATCGGTGGGGAGGTGCCAGCCGTCGGGACAAGAAGCTTTCGCCGCCATCCAGTTATAAAGTACCCCAAATTCGCTGTAATTGGTATTCGCCCTGGCTTCAACGGTGTTAATTCCGTCATATCCATATACATACCGGCACTCTTCCTCAAACAGTCCCGTGCCGGTAAAATTGACTGAAGGCAGCCAGGCGAGATTTTCAGCCATCCATACCTGGTTGCCGATGGTAACAATTTGATATATATGGCCATCGCGAGGGTCGGTGAGGGTGCTTTTTTCCTGACCACTGAGGAGGGGAGTGAGGGAAAGAAGGAAGATGGTGAGGACTGTTAAGGGGGTTACGGAAGTTAAGGAAGTTAAGGAAGTAATGGGGGTGGGGTGGGTCATTGTTTCATTAATTTTTCGATTTCTGCAACGGTGCGGGGTAATCCGGCGGTGAGATTTTCGCAGCCGGTTTCGGTGATCACGATGGTGTCTTCGACCCTGACGCCTAACTTTTCTTTGGCAAAAACAGCCAGAGGCTCATTGGCAAATACCATCCCGGGTTTCAGTACCGAAGGAAATCCGCCCACATCATGAACGGCCATCCCAACATAATGTCCGAACCCACCGCCAAACTGTTTCATCAGGTCGGAATCGGGATCAAATCCATTCTTTTTCAGTATCTCCCTCACTTCCAGATCGCATTGCGCACCCGTTAATCCGGGCCGGTAGGTTTGCATGCAGGCTTCATGAACCGCATTGCATGCCTCATAAATCTCGCGCTGGCGGGGAGTGAATTTGCCATTTGCCGGAAATGAAACGGTAATGTCGATATCATAATTCTCCAGGTCCGGTCCGGCATCAATCACCAGGAAATCACCATCGGCCAGCGTACGCTCATAGCCGTGATGATGCAGGTCCTTATGATTTTCATCAGTGCAGATGATGGTATAATAGGCCAGTTCACCGGCGCCGGCCTTTTTGCATGAATATTCATACAAAGCGGCAAGTTCCTGTTCGGTTACACCCGGCCGGGTGGCCTTCATTACGTCGATATGCGCCTGTACGGCTATCTTCGCTGCTTTCCGCATCAGGTTGATTTCGGCAGGCGACTTGATCGATCTCAATTCATGGATATATTTTGAACAATCCTTTACCGTGATCCCGGGGAATCTGGTTTTCAGGTTTTCGGCAAACTGCGCCTCACGGGAAAGCCGGCCATCCCATTCATTTTTCACCATTGTAAAGTTCAGTGTCCCTGATTTTTCGCCCGAGCATTCACGGGCAAGCTCCTCAGGCGTCAGACAGATATAGGCGGTTTTAACCACCGCAAACTGTTTGGTGAGATAGGCCTTCATCTCACGGAGATTCATGATTTTGGGGAATCCGCTCTTTTCCGCCCGGTCGGCAAACAGGATGGATTCCTTATTTACGGGATCAATCACCAGAAAGGCATTCTCATTTTCAACTCCCGACAGGTACAGGAAATTGTTGTTCTGCATAAACTCATAATAGTTGGGAAGCGATGCCGCTCCCTGAATGATAATGATCCCATCGGGAAATTTTTCCATCAGTTTTGTCCGGCGGGCGGCATATTCCTGCTCGTCGAATGATCGGGCGGCGGTTAATGTCAGCGGGAGCACGGATATCAGCATCAGCATCAGCAGTGGCAGTATAATCCTTTTCATGATTTTATCTAATTTAAAGGTTTGAAATTACTTTTCTAAACTGACAAAAACAGATTGCCCATGAAAATATTGGCCGGGATTCTGCTCTTCTGCTGCGCAGCATGTTCATCGGTTCAAAATCAACTGGTTTCATCAGCGGATCTTTTATTTCTGGAAGATCTTACCCGTGCAGTGGTCGACAGTTCAAGAATTTTGCCCGGACAGGAGCTGCCGGCCTCCATACAGGCTTTCGGACCCAACCGTTCGGGAATTACGCTGATCAGGCCCGGCGGCCGCGACTGCTATCCCTCATTCTGGGTGCGCGATTATGCCCTGTCGCTGGAATGCGGATTGATCACACAGAAAGAACAGCTTGATATTCTGCTTTATACGGCTGCACGCCAGTCGGATTCCACCTGGACAACAAAAACCGGAAGTCTGGTGCCCACCGGTTCCATTCCCGATCATATCCGGATCAGTGACGGATTGCCGGTTTTTTTCCCGGGTACCTATGATTATGTAAATCAGGGAAATGAGATCTGGCGGATGCCACCTTTATGCGATCAGTTCTTCTTTATCCACATGGCCTGGTTTTATATCGATACCCATTCCGACCGTAACGTTCTGAAAGAGGTGATTAATAATACCGCCTTGCTGACCCGACTGGAAATGGCATTTGATGCGGTTCCGGCAGATGAAACGAGCGGACTGGCCGTGATCAGCGATTCACTGCCTACCTGTGATTTTGGATTCCGGGATGTGATTGGCATGACCGGTGAGGTGTGTTTCGGTTCGCTGCTCAGATACCGTGCGGCGCTGGAACTGGCCGATCTGATGAGGCAGACCGGCGATTTTGCCAAATCGGAAAAGTATGCGGCCCAGGCGGCGAAAATCAGAATGAACCTGGTTCCTGTATTTGCCGACGAACGGGGTTTATTAAGGGCCAGCACCGGAAAGAGCCGGCAGCCGGATGTTTGGGCAACTGCTTTTGCGGTGTATACAGGCGCTTTGGAGGGTGCCGCCTGCGATAATGCATGCAGTGCCCTGGCAAAGGCATATGTGGAAGGGAGCCTGGCCATGGAGGGTCAGATCAGGCATGTTTTAACCACGGATGATTTTGATTCAACCACCGCCTGGGAAAAATCCCTGGCAGGCAAGAATACCTATCAGAATGGCGCCTACTGGGGAACCCCAACCGGCTGGGTTTGTGATGCCATTGCACGGGTGGATCTTGTTTCTGCTCAGAAACTTGCCGGGGAATTTATTGGCCATCTGCGGAAAACCGATTTCAGGATCGCCGGTCCCGACAACGGGGGACCGTATGAGTGCATCTATCCGCCAACCGGCCATAAACAGAACCCGGTTTACATGACTACCGTAACGTGCCCGCTCGCAGTATTCACCAATCGATATCAGGATACCAGAGCTTCCAGATAGTATTGAATTTGCCGGTGCTTACGAGTGAATTATAGGCCTTTGTCCAGGAATTAATATATTCAGGATCAGTGTCTTTAGAAAAAGCGAGATAGGTTTGTCCTTCCGATAGGATGGCCCCTTTCCGGTAATCTTTTGGCGGATGGCCCGATTCCGATGCCAGCAGGCGCATAGAAATATCATTCAATACCGCACAGGGGATGTCTCCATCCATCAGTTTCTGAAATACTTCCTGAGGAGTTGCCCAGGTCACCACATTGTTAAATCCCAGATCCAGCAATTCCTGCTCGGAGGCCCATCCGGTAACCGTGCCGATTGATCGCATATGGCGTGCCTCATCAATCGTTGCAATCTGATAATCAGAGGAAGCATGAACATAGAAGCAATATCTCTTTTTACAAACCGGACCCACCCATTCAAAAAGGTTTTCACGGCTGTTCGACCGGAGTGTACTGAAAGCCATAGAGTTGGGGACAAGCAGTATCTGGTTGTATGCATTGGTCCAGGAGGTGTACTCAACCGGACCGCCCAGATTGGAGCCTTCCAGCATGGTATTTACCATATCAATGGAACTGCCGGTGATGGTACCGCTGAAATCACGATAATTCTGCGGTGGATTTTCTTCGGTGAACATCAGGATACGTCCGGGTGCCTGGGTTCCCGGGAGGTATTCATCATACAATTCCTGCAGATATCCTTCATCTTTTAACTCATCAAGCTTGTTCTGCCAGGTTTTGATCAATTTATCCGATACATCTTTCGAGAAAGCCAGGTAAGCAGCTGTGGATGAGTAAATCAGGAGTCTGTCAAGCTCGGCGGCATCCTTCGACTGGCTGGCGGCAATGATCTGCATGAGACTTGGATTATCGAAAATCACATCAACCGTTCCGTTGTACAGGTTGCGGACCAGTTCCTCCAAGGTATTAAAATAGACCAGGTTGGTGAATCCGTCTTTTATTAGTAATTCTCCTGTGTAATAAGATGTTACCACACCGATGGAGGGAAGTTTTCTGGCCTCTTCAGTAGTAGTTAGCTTTAATTGCGCGCCTTTCAGGGATACAAAGGCAGTATGCCACAGCGTTACCGGTCCCACCCACTTAAACTGGTCTTTCCGCTCGGCGGTCAACCCGGTGGTAATGGCCATGATATTCTCTTTGGTTTTCAGCAGATTATAAATGGAATCCCAGTTGGGGCTCACTTCCACGGTATTGGGAAGGTTTAGTTCATCGATAATTTTTAAAACCAGTTCCATGGTTATTCCCTTTTGAGTGCCATTTTCCTCATAATTATAAGGAACCATGACCTCCGACAGGATGGTCAGGTCCTTACCGGTGATATCATCTTTTTCGCAAGAGAATAATCCGATAACAAGGGCAGCTGAAAGCGCGATGAACAGTGGTTTCATGATTGGTTTTTTAATTCCCGAAGTTAACGAAGTCGGGAAAAACGGCAATTAATTCCGTATTTTTATTTTGTGGGGATTCCGGATAACAGACCGGATAAATCCACCATATTTAAAGGGTTCGCTAAAATATATCCTTCCATGAATAAAGCTGTTTTAACAAGCCTGCTGCTGGCTTTTTTTTCGATGATGGTTATCGGCCAGATGGCGCCTTCTGATCTGTATCTGATACCCGCTCCGAAACAAATCAATGTGAATTCCGGCAATTTTGAGTTTCCGTGGGAGATCAATATTAAGTATAAAGGCCTGAATAATATTGGATTGGAGGATTTTGCCGCACTTTTAAAATCAGAATTGGATATCACGGTAAAGCTGAATTCCAATGGCCGGTGTGAGTCCGTCCGGCTGATTTTGGGGAAGAAAACAGGCTTGAAATCCGATGAAGGGTATATCCTGAAAATATCGGCAGATGAAATTATTATTGAAGCCGCCGCCGAAGCGGGAATTTTTTACGGCATTCAAACCCTTTCGCAGATCATTACTTCCAACCGCACCGGCAGGTCGATCCCATGTTTAACCATCATTGATTACCCGGATATTCCGATCCGCGGGTGGCAGGATGATATCAGCCGGGGACCGATTCCGACCCTGGAATTCCTGAAAAAGGAGGTGCGTACGCTGGCCGCGTTCAAGCTCAATGCCGTGACGCTCTATACCGAGCATGTTTTCCGTTTGAAAAAACACCCCACCCTGGCACCGGAGGATGGAATCACGGAGGAACAGATTGCTGAACTCAGCGCTTACGCCGCAAAATATCATGTTCAGGTGATCGGGAATTTCCAGTCGTTCGGACATATGGAGAAGATCCTGAGCAAGCCCGGATATCGGCATCTGGCTGAAAGTGGCCATATCCTGACACCGGCAAAAGAGGAATCCTATCAGTTCATGAAGGAGATTTATGCTGAAGTGGTTCCGGCTTATTCGAGTCCCTATTTCAATATCAATTGCGATGAAACGTTCGGTTTGGGCGAGGGTCTTTCGAAAAAGATGGCCGACAGCATCGGGATCGAAGGGATTTACGGATACCATATCAACCGTTTGAACAATCTGCTGAAGCCTTATAATAAGCGAATTCTGATGTGGGGAGATATTGCGGCAAACCCGAAAATCGTTGCCCTGCTGCCGAAGGATATTACCGTGATTTCATGGGGTTATCATGATGCGGAGAGTTTTGATTATGCCATCAAGCCGTTTTCCGATCAGGGACTGAACTTCTGGGTGGCCCCCGGAGTGAGCGGCTGGGGAACGGTATTCCCGAATCTGAAAGTGGCCAATATTAATATAAACAATTATATACGTGATGGTTATAAGCTGGGTGCGACTGGTGTGCTGAATACCTCCTGGATGGACGATGGGTTAAACTTTTTTGAGAATAACTGGTATGGTTTTGTCTGGGGAGCCGAAAAGAGTTGGTCACCGCTGGGTAATCCAACCTCATTTGATTCATCTTTTGATAAAATCTTTTTCGGATCAAAATTAACTTCTGTGGTGAGCTGGATGAAAGCATTTTCATCGCTGCATCAGGGAAAGGTTAGGGATATTGCCCGGAACAGCCGGCTTTTTGAGCCGCTCGCACCCTTTTATCCTGAATATGTTGAAGATATCCAGATGGATCTGAACAATGAGGTGCTGGTGAAACTCGACAGTCTGGAGGCTTTGCTGCCGGCTTTGCGGCGGGATTTGGTGCGTAATGCCATCAATCTGGATTATCTGGCTTTTGCCCTTGCGGAAGTGCGGTTTACCGCCCGCAAGAATACTTTCAGGGTTGAATTGTACCGTTATCTCCGGGGAATGGATGGTGCCCTTCCGGCTGAGAGTTTAAATATGACTCTTAAAATCCTGATCAGGGAATCGGAGAAGCTGAAAAGCCGCTATGCGGATTTGTGGAGGTTGATCAACCGGAATTGGTGGCTCGACAGGAATATGGAGAAATTTGACCAGCTCTCGCAGGATCTGAGAAACGTACGGGGAATGACGATCCTTGAGATTTCTGATACCCTTACGGCATTCGGACGGGATGTGAAGATGCGATCGGCGATGGATAAACTTCCGGTATTTTTCACCCTCGACGGAACGGTCCCGACTACCGGCAGCTCTAAATATTCGGGCACCCTCAATCTCACCGGCGATGCCACTATCCGCGCCCGCGTGATTGCCGGTGGCCAGGAGTTTCCGGAAGTCACCGACAGTGTGGTGATGCACAAGGCTATAGGGAAGCTGAAAAAGCTGAACTGCACCTGGAGTCCTTATCACCCATCCTATGATGCGGGAGGAAAATACGGGCTGGTCGACGGGCGTACGGGCAATGCCAGCGACGTCAGAAGCGGCCGCTGGCAGGGATATTCGGGACAGGATATCAATATAGAGCTCGATTTCGGCAAGATTGATACGCTGCATACCTTATCGATGGGCTTTTATCAGAATACATTCAGCTGGGTGATACTTCCGAAACGGCTGGAGATATATTATTCTAATGATGGTATGAACTATCAGAAATACATCACCTTAGATCATAATATCCCGGTAAATATGCCTGATGCGGTAACCCATCGGTTCGAAGCGGATCTCCTTAATCTGAAAACCAGGTACCTGAAAGTGAGCGGGGTGTATTACGGTCCGTTGCCGGAGTTTCATGCTTCGCACGGACAGGAATCGATGATGTTTGCCGATGAGGTAATTATCAGGTAGCTTTAGTTATCAGCTTCCAGCTCAATTACATCAACCTTGGCGATATCCTTTTTATAGAGTAGTGAGCCGATCAGGAAGAGAACCCCGGCAAGCAGCACAAAAGCCGGCAAAATGGCCAACGCGGTTCCGATATCCGTTTTGTCGGATATGGCACCGATAATGACCGGTCCCAGCATGGCTCCGAGTGAATTCTGGATCACTACTGCAATGGCATAGGAGGTGGCGCGGAGTCCGGGATGCACCAGGTCCTGCGTAACTGCACCCGCTGCCGGAATAAACATGGTTACGGTTACCCCGAACAGCAGCAGGAATATATATTGAGCGGTATCTTTAAAAACAACGAATGCCAGGAAACAGAATATGGCAGCGAGTATCGAGGTGATCCCTGGAAATACCAGCCTTGCATTCAGCTTTTTACGTCGCCAGCGGTCGACCAGGTAGCCGCCCAGCGGGGCGCCTACCAATGCGAGCAGCATAACCAGGGATGCTTTTGTGCTGGAAGCCTGTTGTGGAATCCCATATTCGCGGCTGAAATAGCTGGGCAGCCAGAATAACAGTGAGGTGGTGGTGAAAACAACCGCCATCATGCCAAAATAGGTGAGCAGCAGGGAGGGCTTTTCTGAAAATTCACGGATCAGGTCGCGCGTGGTCATCTTCATTTTTTCGATTTTGGCACCTTTTACCCTTTGGCCCCTGTTTTTCAACAGTTTAACAGTTTTATAATCCTTGCTGAAAAAGAACAGGAGTGCAATGATTAAACCCGGCAGGGCAACAATTCCAAATGCACTCCGCCAGCCCCAGCGTGCGGCAATATATCCCCCGCCGGCAACGCCGATCGCACTTCCAAGTGGAATGGCTGCATTCCACAAGCCCATCATCCACGAACGTTTCTCAATCGGATATAAACCTGATATCATGGCTGATCCGCCGGGAGCATAACCAGCTTCACCAATGCCGATAAAGGTACGGGTAGTAACCAGGGCACCGAAACTTTTTGTCAGCGCGGCGGCTGCAGTCGCCAAACTCCATAAAGCCGCCATCACCCCGATGGTTCGTCGCCGGCTCCAGCGGTCGATGACCAGCGATACCGGAAATGTCAGTATCACAATGGATAAATAAACCGCCGACATCAGCATTCCCAGCTTGGTATCGCTGGTGCCAAACTCTGCCTTTATATAGGGTAAAAGTGAGGAAACCACCATCCGGTCGATATAGTCGAACATGTATAACAGGAATAGCAAGGAGAACAGGTAGTTCGTGTACTTCCTCGGAAAGAGGTACCCCGGGAGAATTTCTTTTTGCACTTTCATATCGGAAAGACTTTGAAGTTTAGGCCAATTTCACAACCTCGAAATTTACACTTCCGGATATTAGCGGGATTCAGTA
This sequence comes from uncultured Bacteroidota bacterium, assembly GCA_942493265.1. Lineage (GTDB taxonomy): Bacteria > Bacteroidota > Bacteroidia > Bacteroidales > UBA12481 > UBA12481. The sequence goes on along the minus strand of OW818688.1, from coordinate 713,800 downwards.
CTTTTACCTAAACACAAACCTAAGCAGAAACAGTCATATGGAAACAAAAGTGGAATTGTTACGGGGGTTAAGGGGGTTGAGGATGTTGAGGATGTTCAGGGGGTTAAGGGGGTTAAGGATTGTGGCGGCGGTACTGATGGTGGCGGGAGTGGCGGGGTGCGGGATGAAGGGGAAAGTTACGCTGATGAGCGGGGGAAAATCAGATTATGTGATTTGCGTGGCGGATACGGGTAATCATCAGATTATGAGGGCCGCGGGTATGCTGCAGTCGTATCTCAAAAAAATTGGGGGAGCGGAGATCCCATTGAAAATCGGGCTTGCTGAAATGCCGGCGAAGGCCATCATCATAAATCCGGATGCCCGTGCCGGTCATGAGGATGCTTTCACCCTCGTTACCGTTGATAAACAGGTCATCATTACCGGAGGCATCCACAAGGGTTGCATTTACGGAGTGGTTGACCTGCTGGAAAAGCAACTGGGATGCCGGATGTATGCACCCGGATTTGAGGTGGTTCCCCAACTGAATGTGGTCAGAATACCGCAGTTGGATATTAAGGATCAGCCGGTTAACGAATATCGTAATGTGTATGGCCGGCTCGGGGAAGATGAGAATTACCGCGACTGGCAGCGGATCGATATGATTCAGGATGTGTTTGCCGACGGCTATTATGTGCACACATTCAATCACCTGGTGCCCTGGGAGGAAAATTTCCGGAAACATCCGGAATATTATGCACTGATGAACGGAAAACGTATTCAGGACCAGCTCTGTCTCACCAATCCTGATGTTCTGAAGATTGCCCTGACCAAACTGGAAGCCGATATGGCTCTCCAGCCCGATAAAATGCTCTGGTCGGTGAGCCAGAATGATAATTTCTCCTATTGTCAGTGCGACGACTGCAAAAAGATTATTGATGAGGAAGGGAGTCCGGCCGGACCGATCATCAGGTTTGTAAACGAGGTTGCCAAAAAATTTCCCGACCGGATCATTTCCACCCTGGCCTATCAGTATAGCCGGCAGGCTCCAAAAGTGACCAAGCCGGAACCTAATGTGCAGATCATGCTTTGCACCATTGAGCTGAACAGGAGTCAGCCGATTGCCGATGATCCGCGCAGCGCATCTTTCCTGAAGGATATTGTGGACTGGGGCAAGATTGCCAAACATATCTACCTGTGGGATTATACGGTGAATTTCTCGCATCATACCACGCCTTTCCCGAATATCCATGTGCTGCAGCCTAACATTCAGATGTTTGTAAAAAATAACGTTTTTTCGCATTTCCAGCAGAGCAATACCGATGTGGGCCACGAATTTTCGGAGATGAAGTCGTATCTGCTCGCCCGGTTATTATGGAATCCGGATATCAATACCGATTCGGTGATCACCGATTTCATGCAGGGATATTTTGGCGCAGCGGCCCCGTTTATCCGCACTTACCTGGATACTCTCGAGGGAGAGGTTCTGAAAACCAAGGAGTGGCTGGATATTTACGGACACCCCACGGCCCATGAAAACACCTTTATGTCGGAGGCCAATATTGCCCGGTACCTGGGATATTTTGACCAGGCAATGGCGGCAGTGAAGGACCAGCCTGACCACCTTCTGCACGTCAGGACCTACCTGCTGCCGGTTCAGTATGCCACTATGGAGATCGGTAAGAATCACATGTTCTCGGAGCGTGGCTGGTACAGTGTCGAGGGCAAGAATTATGTGCCGCGGGTAAATATGCTGAACATGCTGGAAGATTTTCACCGGACCTGTAAGGATGCAGGAGTCAGAACGTTAAGCGAAGCCGGGCTCACCCCGGAGAACTACTATCAGGCCACCAAACGGTTCCTTCAGGTGGAAATTGAGCATAACCTGGCTTTTCAGAAACCGGTTACTGCAGATCCTTTACCAGCACCCAAATATGGAGGCGGGGACCTTTCGTACCTGACCAACGGTGTGAGGGGTGCCAATGATTTTAAGGTACACTGGCTGGGCTGGGAAGCTCAGGATTTTAAGCTGGAAACTGATCTCGGCGCTGCTCAGCAACCGGTATCCATTGAACTCAGCACCCTGTATGACCCAAAAAGCTGGATCCTTCATCCGGCATCGGTTTCCTGCTCGGTTTCAGAGGATAATGCCACCTGGAAGTCACTGGGTACCATTGTCGTGGAGGGCGATCAGAAGACGGAAGCGGTAACCAGAACTTTTACTTTCAAACCGGGACCGGGATCGGTCAGGTTTGTAAAATTTGAGGTGAAGGGCCTTAAGGCGAACCCAAAATGGCATCCGTCGGCCGGCGGACCTTGCTGGACCTTTGTTGATGAAATTGTAGTCAAATAGTTATGAATTAATTCGTTGTATAATAAATCGGTTGAAATTTCTGAGGAAATCATGTCATTTAAAACTATTCTTCTCGCCGGCCTGTATTTAGCAGCCGGTTCCATTTTCCTGGAGGCCCAGGTCCCCGGTCACCAAACCCCCAAGCTGCCTTTTAAACTTACGATAACGAAAACGCCCATCGAAAACCTTCCGGATTACCTGACTGAAAAAAGTCCGGATGAATGGATGGATTTTCCGGTGAGTGCAACCCGGATGGATGGCGAATTCTGGGTGATGCTGAAGAACGGGGAAACCAAACCGGCTTACCGGTTTAAGGGTACAAATTTTGAAAATGCCCGCAGGGAACCTGATGGGGTGATTACCACCCCGGTGTCGCGTCCGTACATTCTCGGCGGTATGTGGTATGATTCAACCGACCAGAAGCTTTATGCTCCCCTGCATTGTGAAACCCGGGGGTACTACACCACGATCCTGCGCCAGATAACACTGGCTTCGAGTACAGATAAGGGATTAACGTGGAAATATGAAGGTCCGGTAATGACCCGCGATGATCCAACCCAGCCGCTGCCTTCAGGGCGGGAATCCTCAGGTCAGTACTGGGATGGAGGCGAAGGTGATTTCTTCCTTTTTGCCGATGAAAAGGAAGGATATGTTTATTTATATACCAATCATTATGTTTGGTCGAAAACCGGTATAGACGGTCCCCCCTTTGGTTTTTTCACCTTTATGGGGCACCATGTGGCCCGCTGCGCGATAAAGGATAAACTGGCCCCGGGGAAATGGCGGAAATTCTATAATGGAAGCTGGTCGGAACCAGCCCTGGGCGGGAAAGCATCAGATGTGAAAGGCTATTATGTGATGTATAACACCTATCTGAAAAAATACATTTCCTTCGATTACAATAGTAGCATTTCGGTATGTACGGATCTCTCGAAACAGGATTGGTCGCCGAATTTTAAAGTCACGGGCGATGCCTGGGGATATATTTCTGCAGCCGGTGCTGGAGTGGGCGCCTGGCATGTTTTGAACGAGGCAAAAAACAATGTTTTTACCGGAGGGAAAACCCTGTGGCTATACGCCTATTGGGAGAAAAAATTCTATGGACTTTACAAATTAGATTTAGGGGCCGGTGAAACTCCCGATACTGCAGGGTATTATGCCGGATATGCCGGGAAACCGGTAACCAGTATGGATCCGTCACGATTATATCTGTTCGGATCGCGTTATGAATCAGATGATCCCATTGAAGCACGTCATACGCGTCGCGTTTCCTGCTCACATGCCGACCTGTCTTACCAGGGAACCTGGACCCCTGAAGCAAACAGGGAATACTATGACTCAACCGCTATGATCTCAGCTGCAGCAGGGAGCCAGGTTCAGTTTACTTTCAGGGGTTCAGATGTTTACTGGAGGGCTGTGAAGGGACCTGATTGTGGTAAGGCCGATGTTTATATTGATAATAAACTGGAGAAAACCGTAGACTGCTATTCTTCTGCAATGACACCTTATCAGTTTGCATGGATCGTTAAAGATCTTGATCCTGAACGCAATCATATCATTAAAATAATCGTTAAAGGAGAAAGCAATCCTAAATCATCCGGAACGGTGATCAAACATCTCTTGTTCGAATATTCTGCCGAGAGTTACCGGACTTCCGATGGCTTCTCAAATGTGATGGGGAAAAACAGCTGGTTTTACCAGCAGAAAATCAATGCAGAGTATTCCGATCTGAAATTTGCAGATCCATTCTGGTCAGGAGGGGATAAAACGGAATTGGGATATACCCATATGACAGCAGAAAGCCATGATGCGGTGCGTAAATGGATAGCTCCGCATGATGGTGAGGTGCGCGTGGAGGGCGCAATCCGCCAGATTCAGGCAGACACTTCCATAGCCCGGTTTGAGATTATGAAGAACGCCACCGGGGTATGGCCATCCAAAACGGTTCCATCCGGTAAGGCGGTCAATCATGATTTTAACCTGACCGTGCAAAAGGGTGATGCATTGTATTTTATATTGAAAAAGAACGTTTCTGCCGGACCTGAAAAAGTAGTTTGGGATCCTGTGGTGACTTATCTGTAAAACAAAATTTCGGGATAAATTTTAACCTTCTGTCATGAAAACGCTGGCAACCTGCATGATACTTGCCGGATTTACGTTATCCGGCTTTGCCCAGGGGCGCACAAGCGTCCAGCTCGGCAATCTGAAGAAAGTAGTGACTGATGAAAACAGTATCGTGCTGATCACCAATGAAGCGCAGGTAAAATTGATGATGTACGGCGCGGAAATTATCCGCGTACGCGTGACAAAGGAAAAGCCTGCGTCCGATTTTTCCTATGCCGTGATCGGAAAACCCGGGGGTAAGCTCAGTAAATTATCTGAAAACAGTGAGCAGATCGTTTTCACCACCGGTAAGATAATTGTCATGATCAACAAAATGCCGGTGAGGCTCAGGTTTACTGATTCGTCGGGCAGGGTGATCAGTGAAGACGACCCTAACCTTGGCATCAGCTGGATGGGGAATGCCATAACCAATTACCGGAAACTGTTTGCCGATGAACGGTTCATCGGTCTGGGTGAGAAAACCGGTGGCCTCAACCGCCGCGGAAGCGCCTATGTTAACTGGAACTCCGATGTTCCGGCCTATGCGCTTGACAAAGACCCTTTATATGCTACAATACCCTTTTTTATCGGTCTGCACGACAAGCTTGCCTACGGCATATTTTTGGATAATTCGTACCGGTCGCATTTTGATTTCGGAGCCTCAACCGATAATGCGATGTCGAGCTTTGGCGCAGCCGATGGAGATCTGAACTATTATCTGATCAGCGGGGGATCGGTATCGGATATCATTCGCAATTACACTGATCTTACCGGCCGCGCCCAGCTGCCGCCCGTCTGGAGTTTCGGATACCAGCAGTGCCGGTGGTCATATTATCCGGATAAAGAACTGCTTACTATTGCTAAAACATTCAGGGATAAACAGATACCTATCGATGTGCTGTATCTCGACATCCATTACATGGACCATTACAAGGTTTTCACATTCAGTCCGGAGAACTATCCCAAACCGGCTGAAACCATTGCGGAGCTGAAAAAAATAGGCTTTAAGGTGGTGGTGATCATCGATCCGGGTTTAAAAGTGGAGCCGGGATATTTTGCTGATGAGGAGGGGGTAAAGAACAACTATTTTGTGAAGTACCCAAATGGAACCGACTATATCGGGAATGTTTGGCCGGGCAGGTCGCATTTTCCCGATTTTACCAGCGGCAAAGTGCGCGAATGGTGGGGTGGGATGTTTAAAGCCTATACAGATGTTGGGATCGACGGGTATTGGAATGATATGAATGAGCCGGCAGCCTGGGGACAGAACATCCCTGACCTCGTGCAGTTCGATTTCGACGGGCATAAAACCACCATGAGCCAGGCCCATAATGTGTATGGAATGCAGATGGTGCGGTCGACCTATGAGGGAGTCAGAAAGCTGAATCCGGATAAGCGTCCGCTTACGATAACGCGTGCAACCTATGCCGGCGGTCAGCGGTATTCCACCATTTGGACCGGTGACAATGCCTCATACGATGCACATATGCTGCTGGGAACGAGATTGGTGAATAGTTTGGGAGTCAGTGGTTTTCCTTTTGCCGGTCCTGATATCGGAGGATTTATCGGCGAACCGTCAAAGGAACTTATAACCAGATGGTTATCGATTGGAGTTTACACTCCTTTTATGAGAACGCATGTGGATTACGACCACAATTACCGGGAGCCCTGGATTTACGGCAAGGAATCTGAAAAGATTAACCGCGAGCTGATCAATCAACGTTACCGCCTGCTCCCTTACATCTATTCAACAGCTTATGTGGCCACACAAACCGGCATGCCGGTGAGCCGCACTTTGGCAATTAATTATTCATTTGATGATCAGGTATATAAATCCGAATTTGAAAACGAATATCTGTTCGGGGACAATATACTGGTGGCTCCGGTTATGAGCACCCAGCAGTTCGCCAAAGTTTATCTCCCGGCCGGGAGCTGGTACCATATTTCCACCGATGAGTATTCCGGAGGCGGGCAGGAGATTGTTGTTGCCACGCCATTGACTGACCTGCCCGTTTTTGTGCGCGGAGGAGCCATTATTCCGATGCAGTCGGTTGTTCAGAATACTACGGTAAAGCCCGATGAGACTCTTCAATTGCATGTTTATTATGCGAAAGAAGGCTCCTCCTTCACCTATTATGAAGATGACGGGGTTTCCTATGCATTTGAAAAGGGCAGTTTTTACAGGCGCATCCTGACTTTTGATCCGGCAAAGAAGCAGATCGGCTTCGCTGCAAAAGAGGGTTCCTCCAACAGTAAATTCAATAAGGTAAAGCTGATCCTTCATGGATTCCCGGCGATATCCGCACTAAAACTTATGGGCTCATCCGCTGTGGTTACCAGAGAAACCGATAAAACCCAGTCCGTCACCCTCGACTGGAGAGATACTGAATCCTCCATCCAATGGATCAATCAATAATAAGATTTTAGATAGACCTTAAAGCTGGTTGCGTTTTTTTAGATTGGATCAGCGATTCATACGGAATCCCGAGATTTTCGTGTAACAGGGTAATTGTCCGCAGCGAAAGGGGTCTTTTTCGGTTCAGTACTTCCGATATTTTGGTTTTACCCCCGAAGTATAAAGCAAGGTCTTTCTGTTTCAGATTCATCTGGTCCATTCTGAAAAGGATTGCATCAACCGGATCAGGGGGGCTGATCGGATAATGTTTACGCTCATAATTCTCGATTAATATGGCGAGAAGGTCCATCGTTTCGCCAGTTTCGGTATCAGGTTCAATCGGTTCCTCCGATGATTGCATTAAATTGTAAAAATTCAGGCAAGCCTCTTCGTATTGTCTGGCTGTTTTAATAACCTTGATTTCCATAGGTTAATGTTTTAATGTTAATTTTTTCATATTCCTCATGACTCCCGAACCAAACGATATAGATGATCCTGAGCCGGTACTCAATATCCACTATCAGGCGATATTCATTGCCCTTGATGTTGAAAACAACCCTTTTGCTTCCGATAATACTGGCGTTCCGGTATTTTACTTTAAGTTCAGCCGGTCCGCTCCAGTCCGCTGCCCTGACTTCAAAAAGCCAGGCTGTCAGGCTGTCTGCAGCTGTTTTATATTTTTCGGTCAGGCAAATGATATACACTGTTCTCTCCTTAATGACTCTCATTTCATCGGGATTCAAAGTTAATAATAAGTTCCCGTTTGGGGTAACTGAATAAAAATATTGTCTATAGGTATAGATGCAACAAACACGTCTGAATGGATTTTTTTTTGACTGACGAATTCAGGATGGAAATCGATAAATTGCAGTAGATATAAATTGGTATACTATGAAATACAACTTTTTGGGAAATACGGGACTGAAAGTATCGGAACTTTGTTTGGGAACGATGACTTTCGGCGGCCGAGGCATTTGGACTGCCATTGGCACACTTCCTCAGGATCAGGTAAATGCCCTGATTAAGCAATCGGTTGATGCCGGAATTAATTTCATCGATACGGCAAATGTGTATAGTGAAGGATTGAGTGAGGAAATGACCGGACAAGCCATCCGTGATCTGGGATTGAACCGGCATGAGCTGGTGATCGCCACTAAAGTGAGAGGACAAATGGGGGCGGGCCCCAACGATTCAGGCTTGAGCCGCAAGCATATTCTTCAGCAGGCCGATCAGAGCCTGTTGCGTTTGAAGATGGATTATATCGATCTGTATCAGATACATGGGTTTGATCCTTGCACCCCGTTTGCAGAAACTCTGGAAGCCCTTGATATTCTGGTCCGAAGCGGAAAAGTGCGCTACATAGGGTGCAGCAACCTGGCTGCCTGGCACATCATGAAGGCGCTGGGTATTTCAGAGCTGAAACATCTCAGCAAATTTGTTTCGCTTCAGGCTTTTTATACCCTGGCCAGCCGCGACCTCGAGCGTGAACTCGTTCCTGTGCTGCTCGATCAGCAAATGGGGCTGATGGTTTGGAGTCCGCTGGCCGGTGGATTTCTGAGCGGGAAATACAGCCGTCAGATGGAAACCAAAGAGGGCAGGCGGGTGAATTTCGATTTTCCACCCATCAACAAGGATAAGGCATACGATATCATTGATGTGATGCAGATCATGGCAGATGAAAAACAGTGCACCGTGGCACAGATTGCCCTGGCCTGGCTCTTGCATCAGCCCGTGGTGACTTCGGTCATTGTGGGTGCCAAAAAACCGGAACAACTGGCGGATAACCTGGGTGCTGTAGATATTCAATTTACTGCCGATGAACTGGCTAAATTGAATGAAGTCAGTAAGTTGACTCCCGAATATCCGGGCTGGATGATTGATAGGCAGGCCCGGGACAGAAAGTAAGTATCTTTTAAAAACTCATATCTGAAATGAAAACCCGAATCGCTTTCTTTTTACTGACCGGCCTGATACTATTTGCCGGCTGTCAGCTACAGGAGGATAAAATCGTTTCGAACCATCTGACCCTTTGGTACAATCAGCCTGCAAAAGTATGGGATGAAGCTTTGCCGGTTGGCAACGGCCGGCTGGGAGCCATGGTTTTTGGCGACGCGGTGAATGAGCGGATCCAAATCAATGAAGAGAGTATCTGGGCCGGATGCCCGGTAAATAATAACAATCCAGGCTCACTTGCCCATCTTCCTGAAATTCAGAAAGCATTGTTTGAGAATCGGTTTAAGGAAGCCTGGCAGCTGGCGAACGACAATATGCTCGGCACCCCGCCGCGGATCCGGTCGTACCAGCCATTGGGCGACCTGCTGATCAATTACGGATGGAGAGCCAAACCGGAGAAATTTAAAAGGTCGCTCGACCTGAAAACCGGTATCGTGGCGACTGAATTTACTGTTGAAGGGAAAAAATACAGTCAGGAAGTTTATGCTTCAGTTCCGGATAATATTCTGATAATAAAGATAAAAGCCCTGGATGGCGGATCCATTGATGCTTCATTTTCGATGACCCGCGAAAAAGATGCCGTGGTCACCGCCACTCCGGATGGGAAACTTCTACTCACCGGCCAGATCATCGACGCCGAAGATCCCAATAGCGGTCCCGCCGGCCCACACATGAAATTTGCCGGTGAACTCCGGCTCACCCTGTCCAACGGACAACTGACAACCGACAACCAACAACTTCTTGTTGCCGCTGCCAGCGAAATCACCCTCCGCCTCACTGCAGCCACCGACTTTTCGATTGCCAAACTCGATTTCGACCGTACCATTGATCCGGCTGCCGTTTGTGCGATGATTTTGAATAGTTCAGATGATCAATCTGATAAAAATCTGATGAAGAGGCATCTGGCTGAATATCAGCCCCTGTTCAACCGGGTATCCCTCGACCTGGGCGGATCGGCACTGGACTCACTTCCCACGGATGAGCGTTTAGCCCGTTTGAAAGCCGGCAGTGAGGATAATGCATTCATTGCTATGTATTTTCAATATGGCCGCTATCTGCTGATGGGCTCCTCACGAGGACTGGCAACCTTGCCGGCCAACCTGCAGGGAATCTGGAACAAGGATATGAATGCTGCGTGGAATGCTGATTTTCATACCAATATAAACCTGCAGATGAACTACTGGCCGGCCGAGGTGTGCAATCTCACGGAGACCACACAGCCGCTGACCTCCTTCATGGAGAAACTCGTGGTGCCGGGAACGGTTACTGCGCGTGAAATGTACGGCACCGATGGATGGGTGTTTCATCATCTGGTAGATCCATTTGGTCGCACCGGGGTGGCCGACGGCGTTTGGGGGATTACCCCGCTGAACGGGCCCTGGATGACCTTTACCGTTTATGAGCACTTCCTGTTTACGCGCGACACCGCATTTTTGCGCAATGTTGCCTGGCCCCTGATGAAGGGATCTGCTGAATTTGTACTCGGATTTCTGGTAGAATCACCTGAAGGATATCTGGTTACCAATCCATCTCATTCACCGGAGAACGCTTTTATCATTCCGGGTTCAAAAACCAGGGAGAATTCAGCGCTCACGTATGCCGCAACCATCGATATCGAGATTCTGAACACGATGTTCGACAACTGTCGGGAGGCCTGCAAAACGCTTGGTACCGATCCTGAATTTGCCACCCGGATGGAGGCAGTGCAGAAAAGACTTCCGCCGGTGAGAATCAATTCCAAAGGGGTGATTCAGGAGTGGATCGCCGATTACGATGAAATTGAGCCCGGGCACCGGCACATGTCGCACCTGCTCGGGCTCTATCCGCTGGGACAGTTTACGCCGGAAACACCGGAATATTTTCAGGCGGCAAAAGCTACTATTGAGCGCCGGCTATCCTTCGGCGGCGGACAAACCGGCTGGAGCCGTGCCTGGATGATCTGCATGTTTGCCCGCTTGCAGGATGGTGACGCGGCCTATGAGAATATTTTGAATCTGTTGCGGAAATGCACGTTGGTGAACCTGTTCGATACGCATCCTCCATTCCAGATCGACGGAAATTTCGGCGGTACAGCAGGGATTGCCGAAATGCTTATCCAGTCGCACAATGGTGTGATCCGCCTGCTTCCTGCACTTCCAAAAGCCTGGCACACCGGCGAATTTAAAGGATTATGTGCCCGCGGAGGCTTCGTATTCAACCTGAAATGGGTAGATGGCAAGCTGGTCAATGCCACGGTCAGTTCAAAAACCGGTGGTACCCCAAAAATCGTTTATGCCGGAAAAGCTATGGATGTGAATGTTCCCGCCGGCTCAACCGTCACAATCGATATACAACGTTAATTTTTGCAAATTTTGTTTGCATTAATTTTCGTATTTTTGGATATCCCCCAAAATTTGACGGAAATATATTTGCTCGACATGAAAGGGGTATTCTGTGCATTTTTACTGGCTTTTTTGGTTTCATGTGAAACCGAAATCGATGTCGTGGATGATTCAGGATCGGTGCCGGTAATCTATTGCATTCTTAATCAGAATGATACCATTCAAAGTTTGCGATTGTCACGTTCCTATCTTTCGTTCAACGCAGATAATCCTCCGCTCTCATCAGATAGCCTTCTTGTTAATGGGAAGGTGAGTATCACCATTGAGTCGGTCGAAAATTCGCTTGTTATTTCCGAAAACAAATTGCTGCCCTGTCCGGTCAGCAAGGATTCCGGATTTTTTCCGGGCGATTTACACCATATCTATCAGGCTGATTTTAAGGTGGAGGCAAATACCTTATACCGCCTTATCGTCGAAATAAAGGATCGGGATTATGTTTCATACTCCTCCTTCCAATCACTTGGAGATTTTGAACTGTTGGATCCGGGTTACCCTGAAGCCAGAAAAATCCATCTGGTGGATGATCACAACCCACTGATCCATTGGACTCCAAGTTTGAATGCCGCGGTTTATCAGGTAGGTTTCAGGGTAAATTTCAAGGAGATCAGAGGTGCCCTCGCAGTGGATAAGTCAGTTATCATCCTGCTGACTACCGCCTTCTATCGGAATGATCCGGGGGCATTTTACACTTACACCGTTAACAGTAATCAATTTTATAAGAGGCTTGCCGAATCCATTGAGCCTGATCATACTCTGCTGAGGCAATTTATTAATGCTGATGTGTTTGTAATTGCAGGGAGTGAGTCAATCGGATTTTACCTGAACGCGCAGGATAATCAGGATCCATTCCAGTTCTTTGATTATAAGAACCTGATCAACGGGCAGGGAGTGTTCGGATCCTGCTTTACGAGAGAAACCAAGGGATTTCAGATAGATGACCAATCTCTGGATTCATTAGCCTACGGGAGTTATACGAAACAATTGAATTTTCTGGACAGCGATGGGCACCGTAAAAATTAACCGGATATTTCCTGGCTTGCTGATGGGGATGATCTTTTGGTCCTGTAACGGGCCCATTGATGACCCGGTTCCAGTTGAATCCATCTTTACTGTTTTGCCTGAGTCCGGATTGACCACCACGCGTTTTGAATTCAATGCATCTCAAACATTTATTCCTGCGGATGAAAACCACCCGATCCTGATCCGTTACGATTGGCAAAACGACGGAATCTGGGACCAGGAATATACCACCAGTGCAAAAATCCGTCATCGGTATCTCAAACCCGGAACCTATACCATCAGGATGGAAGCCCGAAACATGCTGGGCCTGCGCGATACGTCAACAGCCACAATCATGGTTGAACAGGGCTATTCGGTTCCGATTGCCCACCTGGCCATTCTTCCGGATTCAGCGAATATTTATACAGTGTTTTCTTTCAGTGCGGCGAAATCTTATGATGATGAGGATTCCAGCAATCTTCTCACATTCAGATGGGATTTCGATGGGGATGGCAACTGGGAGACTGATTTTCAGCCCATCAATGAGATGTTATACCAATATCCTGTAGCTGGAAAATACCTTGCCCGACTGGAAGTGAAAGATCCGACAAACAGAAGTTCCATTGCAAACAGTCAGGTTACGGTGGATATGCTGAACGACAGCATCCTGCCATCTTTCAGAGTCGATAGCGGGTATTATACCGTAACGGATATCATTCAATTCAATGCTTCCGCCTCAAAATTCCTGGATCGCGATGATAAGAAGCTGACCTATTCCTGGGATATTTTCAATGATAACCTGTGGGAAGCGGTTGATCTGGAAACCCCGTTCTTTAAGCGGGTAATCAAGCAGGAAGGGATGATCAGGGTTAAACTCAGGGTTACGGATGACCGCGGTTTGTATATGGATACCACAAAAAAGATGGAGATATTTCCTGAAAATACTCCGCCAAAAGTGGTTTTTGTGGTTGGGAGCAGGGTTGGTAATCTTCAAACCGACTTCTACTTTCACTCTTTCGGGACCAGCGACCGACAAACCTCGATTATGGACCTGAAATATGAATGGGATCTTGATGGCGATGGTCAGTGGGATCCGGAATATACCAATCTCCGGGAATTATATAAGAAATACAGCAAGATAGGCACGTATCTGGTGAGGTTGAAAGTATCTGATGCTCATGATGATGCAGTTATTAAGTCAGATACGGTATTTGTAAATGCCGGTACGCATGAAACCGGATTGCTCAAGGATAAAAGGAATTTCATTCCGGATTATTATGGCATTGTAAAAATTGGAAATCTTTGGTGGATGCAGGAAAACCTCTATTACAAAAGGGAACCCACAAAAGACAACCCAGGAATTATCCCGCTCTGCTATCGCGGCGATACCGCCTGGTGTGAGCGGTATGGCGGCCTCTATCATTATTCAGTGACGAGCTATATCTGTCCTTTTGGCTGGAGATTGCCAACCAAAGCTGAATTCCAGGATATGGTCAGCCGGGAAGCTCCCGGCTCATTGGTTCCGCTGCTTTCGGGCGGCAGCTCGGAACTGTATTTCTTAACAGGGGGTTACATCGATATGGCCGGACGCTCCCTGGGGTTTGGATCAGTAACCCATTTCTGGCTGAACGACCGGTCAGCTTACGGCATTCCGGGCGCCTGGTATGTTGATAAATCAAAAGGCGAAAACCGGCCGGTCGTTTCCAGTGAAAAGTACGGATATTCAGTTCGGTGCGTTAAAACCGATTGAACCCGCCGTAGGGGCGACCTGCGGTCGCCCACAATAGTTGCGGTCGCCCGCAACAGTCGCCGTCGCCCAAAACATGTGGGCGACCGCAGGTCGCCCCTACGGATTGTTCAATTGGTGTTGTGTTTACGGCATCGGGTATCCGGCCAGTGCCTCATGATTTTTGTTGATGATCTCCTGCGGGAGTTCATAGTCGGTCAACTGTCCGGCCATGAATTTTTCGTATCCGAGGAGGTCGAACATCCCGTGACCGCTGAGGTTAAACAGAATGACCTTCTCCTTGCCTTCTTCCCTTGCCTTGTTGGCTTCCTGGATGGTAGCAGCAATGGCATGGCACGATTCCGGTGCAGGAATGATTCCCTCGGTGCGCGCAAACAGCATACCTGCCTGATAGCATTCCAGCTGATTGATTGCCCTCGGGGACATTAAACCATCCACAACAGCCTTGCTTACCAGTGGCGACATGCCGTGATAGCGCAATCCGCCGGCATGGATCGGGGCGGGTATGAAGTTGTGGCCCAGTGAGTGCATGGCAACCAGCGGGGTCATCTTGGCATTGTCGCCGTGATCATATACATAATGTCCGCGGGTCAGGGTAGGGCACGAAGCAGGTTCTACCGGGATGATCTCCATTTTGGCTCCATTGATCTTGTCGAGAACAAACGGGAACGATAATCCGGCGAAGTTGCTGCCGCCGCCGGCACATCCGATAACGATATCGGGAAGTCTCTCATTTATTTTTTCCAGCTGTTTCTTAGCCTCCAAACCGATAATTGTTTGGTGAAGCATAACATGGTTGAGCACACTTCCGAGGGAATATTTGGTTTGGCCGGTGGGGTCGGTTACCGCTGCCTCAATGGCTTCGCTGATGGCTATACCGAGACTGCCCGGGGTATCCGGATCCTGCTCAAGGACTGTTCGTCCGGCCTGTGTTTCCATGCTCGGACTGGCGATGCACTGGGCGCCCCAGGTTTGCATCATGAGTTTGGGCAGTGGTTTCTGGTTGAAACTTACGCGAACCATGAACACTTTGCAGTCCAAACCGATAAGCGAGCAGGCATAGGCGAGGGCGCTGCCCCACTGTCCGGCGCCGGTTTCGGTGGTCAGCTTTTTCGTGCCGGCCTGCTTATTATACCAGGCCTGGGCTACCGCCGTATTGGGTTTATGACTTCCGCCGGGGGATAAGCTTTCATTCTTATAATAGATCCGGGCAGGGGTTCCGAGAGCAGCTTCCAATGCATAGGCACGGTGCATCGGAGCCGGACGCCAGCGGGAAAGCAAACTGAGAATCTCCTCAGGGATATCGATCCAGCGCTGAGTGCTGTACTCCTGTTCAACCAGGTTCATCGGGAATACCGGGGCCCAGGCTTCGGGCGGTACCGGTCCGGCCGGACTCATCAATGGCGGGCAGTTAATGTCGGCGGCGAGGTTATACCATTGTCTCGGCATCTCGTCTTCTGTCAGGATGATTCTGCGAATTTGCGTCATATCAGTTTTAATTAAGAGTTTATTAAGAAGTTATTAAATACAAAGCGGGCATGCTGTAAACAACATGCCCGCTTTGAACTGAATACAATTCGACAATGCTGCCTACCGCCACCCCGAGGGGTTACGCCAGCACCAATTAGCCAAGTTGTTAGTCAGTTGTTCGTTTTTCATTTTTTCGCTCTAAGCGGGTACAAAAATAGGCGCCGTGATGAATAAACCAAATTTTTGACAAAAAAATCTTCCTTATCTTTGATCTCCCATGCCAAAGCACCCTAAAAAACTGAACATGCTGAAACTTCCCGTCTACGACGGCGGAAATCAGTCATTCAATAAATTCATTTCCGAGAATATCCGATATCCCCAGGAGGCCATCCAGGCAAATATCGAAGGAAGTGTGATCGTGGCCTACGATATTTCAGATAATGGCGTGGTGGAAAATCCGCGCATCCTGAAAGGATTGGGTCACGGATGCGATGAGGAGGCCATTCGCGTGATCCGGATGCTCAATTATGAAAAAGTCAAAAACAGAAAGGTGAGGGTTAAGCTTACCAAAAAAACCACCATCCATTTCCGTTTGCCAAAGGTGGGCATAAGCTATACGGTTACTCCTGCAAAATCTCCTGACGCGCCATTGGCCACCCCGCCACCGGCCGTTGAAGGAGCGAGCTATACCTATACTATTGATTACTAGGGCCTGATGTTTCTGATTTCCAGGCTGTGGGTTCCCGGCTCTGGTCCTTTCCAGTAGCGGATTTCGGGCAAAGAAAACTCGTCACACCCTGTACATCATCCGGAAACTCTTGCTACCTTTGAGTGTGCCCCCCGCATATTGATCGGCTGATGCAAATCAGGCAATGATTTTTAACCTTTACCTGAATGGCAAAGTATCTGTTTTTCGGAATTATTCTGCTGTTTTCATTGGCTTCGGCTTATCTGCTGTCTGGCTGCCGGAAAGATCGCGGCATCTGGACTCCCGAGGTGGAACTGGTGATGAAACCGGATAGCGGTCTTACCACGCAAATATTTGATATCCGCGTAGATATACAGAATTTGCCGGCAGGGCAGGATGAGTTCTATGTGAGATGGGACCTCAACGGAGATTCCATTTGGGAGAATTCCTTTTCCGCTTATCCAAAAACAACCCACCGCTTTTATCAGAAAGGTGTTCATCCGATCCGGGTGGAAATCCTTACTGCCGACGGCCAGCGCCTTATCCTGAACCGCACGATCCGGGTCGAACAAGGTTATTCGGGCCCACATGCCTCTTTTGTGGTGGATCCGCCCGAAAGCAACTATCTGACTGAATTTACCTTCGATGCCAGCGCCACTGCCGATGATGAGGATGCTTTTTCCGATCTTTTATTCAGATGGGATTTTGAGGGTGACGGGGTTTGGGATACTGAGCAGGGTTCCAATCCCGTTGTGAAACATACCTATACGAAATCCGGAAATTTTCCGGTAAAACTCAGTGTAACCGATCCTACCCGAAGGGTGACAACGGAATCCAAAACCCTGGTGGTCAATTTGCATGACGACCTTATAAAACCGGACTTTACCTGGTCGCCCGCTGATGCCACGGTGATAGATACCATTCTGCTGGATGCCTCTGTAACCGTTCACACTACAGATCCCGGCAGGGTTTTTACCTATACCTGGGATATCCGGTCGGAAGTAACTTATGGCCCTTTTCCTGATCCTGGATTTCCACACGTATTCTGGACGGCAGGGATGCAAACGGTTACCCTTACGGCAACGGATCAGTATGGACTATCAAACAGCTGTACGAAAGAGCTTTACATAATAAAGGAGAATAAACCCCCGCAACCGGAGATTCTGATTGCCACGAAATACGGGAATATCACCACTAATTTTTTCCTCAGTGCCTGGCCTTCCCTCGATGATGTTACGGCCCCTTCGGAAATGCTGATCCGCTGGGATTTCGAGAGTGACGGCGCATGGGATACCGGCTGGTCGTATGAAAAGGTGATTTTCCACCAGTTCAATCAGCCCGGCGAATACTGGATAAAGATGGAAGCAGAGGATGAAGGCGGGGAGAGGGCTGTTACAAAAAGCAAGGTTCTGGTTTCACCCTACACTTATCAAACGGGTTATATGCAGGACCGTCGCGATGGACAATATTACGGAACGGTAAAAATCGGGGATCAGTGGTGGATGTCGGATAACCTGGATTACCGCACCAATCCTAAAATGAATATCGCCATGCTTCAGAATTGTTACGGTGAATCTAAAGGTGGATGTGATGTGTTTGGATCTTTATATCAGGGAGAACGATCGGTTGTCTATACTCAGGCCGGCCATAATATCTGTCCGGATGGATGGCGGATTCCCTCCAAAGACGACTGGCTGAAACTGGGCAAACAAATTCCGGCCGCCAACGGTCGCGATGCCATGCTGGTTGGCGGAAGTCTGGGCTTTAATGTTGAATATTATGCCGGTTTCGGGACCTTTGCCTTTGAGTATGACCCTTATGATCCGGATCGTATTGTGGATACCCTCTATTATTACCACAAATTGGGCGATGAGGTAAAATTTCTTTCCACCACTACCCGGCGGTATTTTGATGAGTATCAGTGCCAGTTTTATATGGGTTTAATGAAAAAATTTGATGGGGTTGATCTGTTATGGGGTGACCTCAACGGATATTTCTATGCCAGATGCATTAAAAATGAATAACAAGATGAAAAAGGTTTTTATCCTGCTCTTTGCAGGACTTGGGATACTGGGTTGCAACCGGAATGAACCGCCCGTGATCAGTGCACTGGATTGCAGTCCGGAGGAGCGAAATGCCGGCACAACCTTTACCCTGAAAGTAACGGCTTCCGATGAGGACGGCGATGAACTGACCTACCTGTGGAAGGCTGCCGAAGGGAGCTTTACCACATCCGATAAAATCAGCGAAGTGAAGTGGAAATCGCCGGTTACCGGTGCCGGAGAAACCTTTACGATAAGTGTGACCGTTTCGGATGGGGAAAATGAAGTTTCGCAGGACATCCAGATCCTCCTGGGGGAACCTGAACTCGGAAGCCTTTCGGGACAGGTAAATTTCACCAATTTCAAAATCCCAATCGACGGGGTGACCATCAGAATAAGCGGTAAATCTACTGTGAGCGATGAGAACGGGAACTTTACCCTGACCGGCATTCCTGCCTTCTCCGACACCCTGGTTGCCTCAAAACCTGATTTTACTACCTTAAAAGCAGTAATAAAAATTAAGGCCAACGATACGCTTAAGCTCGCCCTGGAAATGACTTCAGTGGTTTTTACCACAAAACTTTCGGGGATCGTGACCGATCAGGATGGTGTGCCCCAGGGATTTACCGAGGTACTGATTCTCAATCCCGATGGTTCCGCCAGTAAGCTGAAAACCACCACTAACACGTCAGGGTATTACAGGCTCTGGTATATCCCGCATGGAAAACGAACCCTTATCGCCCGACAGGAAGCCACCAGTGATTTCATTTGCCTGGATTCAAAGCAGGACTATGATTTTCAGGAGGTCGAACTCCAGAAAAATCTGGTAATCAAGAAATTGAGTCTTAAGGGCGAAATTACCGACATTCGTGATAATCGTACTTATCAATACAAAACTTTCGGCATCATCACCTGGATGACTGAAAACCTGAGTTACCTGCCTCATGTGGGCCCGTCAACCAACTCATCGAGCAATACTCCTTATTGCTATGTATATGGTTATCAGGGAACTGATGTTGCTGAAGCCAAAGCCACCGATAACTTTCAAAAATATGGAGCGCTGTATAACCTGAAAGCCTCCTTTTATGTATGTCCGGCTGGCTGGCACCTGCCAACAGTTGAGGAATGGGAAGCGCTGGAACATGAATTAAGCCCTCAGTCGGGCCGCAAGTTCAAATCTGCAACCGGCTGGTCCAATTCCGGCAACGGGGATAATTCCAGCGGGATGAATGGTCTTCCGGCCGGATCCATCGACCCGAAAGGGCAGTTTTACGGTTTGGGCACCAGTACTCTGTACAGTACCTCATCAGAATTATCGGGAGTACCTTTTTTTGCCGGTGTATCCTATCAAAATATTGATTTATATTTAATGGAAGGAAAGGGATCACAGGTGTCGTCGGTGCGGTGTGTAAGAGACAGAAATAATTGAAAAACAATGAATTATGCATTCATATCTTTTTGATTGGCTTTCCATACGGCGGTTGTTTTTATTGATGCTGCTCGGTGCCGGTGCTGGCTCCTGCACGGAGGAGGTGGACCTGTATATGGAAGGATCTGCGGTTCCGGTGGTTTACTGTTTGCTGGACCCGGCGTCGGATGTGCAGTACGTGAGGATTGGCCGGTCGTACCGGGGTGGCGACAATGCCATGATCCAGTCGCCCGAAACCGATTCTACCGTATGGAACATTGCCCATGAAGTTTATATTGAGGAGTATGCCGGTGATATTAAAGGAAAAACCTACCGGTTTGATCCGGACAATACCATTGAAAAGGATTCGGGATTTTTCCCAGACAACAATCTTCGGTTGTATTCATCAGAATTTAAGCCTGTTCCGGGGAATTTTTACCATCTGTACGTGTACTTTCCCGATCTGGATAAAATGGTGTCAGCAAAAACCACTGTTCACGGTACACCGGAAATTCTGGATCCGCTGCCATTATCAATAAGGAAAGTCAATTTCGAACCCGGGCAGCCTTTCACGATCCGCTGGAATCCCGGCGTGTATACCGGTGTTTATGAAATGATTTTCAGGGTATACTATCGTGATTCCACGGCTGCCGGTCTGGAATTTAATTCGGCTGATTATTCCAGTGAAGGGATTTATAACCTGAAAACCGATCAGATGCTTGATTATGGCATGGGGGGACCCTCCTTCCTGACCGCTATGGCAAAGGAAATCCCGGTAATCAGCGGAGTGGTGAGGCAGGTGGTTTCGGTTGAATTTATCATGATTTCCGGTGGATTTGATTTAGGCGTCCACTATCGCTCCGGAAAGGAAACCGGCAGCAATTTTACCAATCTGATGGATTATTCTAACATCGGTAACGGGGTGGGAATTTTTGCATCGCGAAGCCTGTCGCGGGTGCCGAACCTGGCCCTCTCGGGCGTTACCCTCGACCTGCTGGCGCGAAGCGAGAAAACGAGATCCTTGGGATTTACTGACAGTAAAGGAGATTAGCATGAAAAGATATAAATTGTTCATACTGATAGTAATCGGAGCTTTTAGTTCCTGCAATCCGGATATACCGGGAACCGATCCGAATGATAATGTAAATGATCCGAAATACGGAACCATTGAATTTGAATTTGTTATCCCTGAACTGGCTCTGCCCGATAAGGGTCTGCACCGGGTGGATTTAAGTCTGGCAAAATCACTCGACAGCCTCTACCGGAAGCAGTTTTCCAATGCGGCGAACGTATCTGATTACAAAGAAAGGTACTCTTTTACCCTGCTACCCGGACGATATTTCTACCAGGCAGGGATCACCTGCACCTGCCAGGCGGACTCCTGCTTATATGCAGGATTTCCCGGTGGACAGTTAAGCATTTGGTGGACCAGTGGCTGGGTAGATGTTGAGAAAGGAAAGGTTTTCAGCAGGAAGCTCATATTCCAGTAATGGTCAGGTCATTAGCCATATTGATTATTTTCCTGTTGCTACTCACCGGCGGACTTACTCTTTCAGGCTGCCGAAAGGACCGTGGCACCTGGACCCCGGAGGTGGTTATGGTGATGAAGCCCGACAGCGGTTTAACCACGCAAACTTTTGATTTCAGGGTGGATATCCTGAACCTTCCGGTTGCACAAAATGAAATTTACATCAGGTGGGACCTGAACGGGGATTCCCTTTGGGATGACCGGTTTACGGCCTTTCAATCGGTAACCCACCGGTTTTATCAGAAGGGCGTTCATTCCGTGAGGGCGGAGATACTCACTGAATCCGGGCAACGGATTGTTCTGTCTCGGAAGGTGAAAATCGAACAGGGATTTTCGGCCCCGCATGCCTCCTTCAGCATAGATCCCCCGGAAAGTAATTTTCTCACCCGGTTTACATTCGATGCGGGTTCCACATTCGATGATGAAGATTCATTGAGCACATTGCTTTTCAGGTGGGATTTTGAGGATGACGGGATTTGGGACACTGAGCCGACAAATAATCCGGTGGTGAAACATACATTTAAGAAGGCCCTGATCTATAGGGTGAAGCTCAGCGTAACCGATCCAACCAAACGGGCAGCATCCATGATTATTCCGCTGGTGGTGAACCTTCACGACGACCTGATTCTTACGGATTTCACCTGGACGCCGGAGGAGGCTACTGTTAAGGATACCTTTCTGCTGGATGCTTCGGCCACCCGACATGAAAAGGACTCGACCCGGATTTTCAGCTATCAGTGGGATATACAGTCAGAAGTGGTTTACGGTCCGTTCGACACCCCATTATTCCCCCACATGTTTTGGTCGTCGGGTATGCAGAAAATTACCCTGACCGCAACTGATCAATATGGATTGTCGAACTCGGTGACCAAAGAGTTTTATGTGGTAAAGGAGAATAAGCCGCCTGTGCCAAAGATATTGGCATCAACTCCATACGGGAATATTGCCACTAATTTTTTCCTGAGTGCCTGGCCTTCACGGGATGATGTTACGGCTCCTTCACAACTGCTGATCCGGTGGGATTTTGAGAGTGATGGGAACTGGGATACCGGCTGGTCGTATGAAAAGGACCTGTTCCATCAGTTTAATGAACCCGGTGAATTCTGGGTTACCCTGGAAGCCGAGGATGAGGGAGGTGAGCGTGGTAAATCGAAAACCCGGATACTGGTATCGCAGTATGCGGTGCCTACGGGTTATATTCAGGACCGGCGGGATGGGAAATATTACGGAACCGTGAAAATCGGGGAGCAATGGTGGATGTCGGATAACCTCGATTACCGTACCAATCCCAAGATGGATATCGTCATGCTTCAAAAATGCTATGAGGAGAAAAGCGGGATGTGCGATCTGTATGGGGCTCTGTATCAGGGAGAAAGATCGGTGGTATTCATGAACGCCGGCAAAAATATGTGTCCCGATGGGTGGCGCCTTCCGGCGAGGGCCGACTGGGAAAAGATGGCGGAACAACTGCCGGCTAAGGGCAAGCCTGAATCGCTGCTGGTTGGCGGATCAACCGGATTCAATGCCCGGTATACGGGTTCGGGATTCTTCGTCTTTATGTATCACCCGATATATCCCGATGTGGTCATCGACACCATTTACACATTCAGCGGATTATATCAGGAAGTTAAATACCTGTCGACCACCACCCGGCCGCATTTCAACGAATATATGGCCCAGTTCTACATGGGATTTCTCCGGGATGTTGATGCCATTGACCTGATGTGGGGTAATTTGAATGGGTATTTTTATGTGAGGTGTTTGAAGGAGGAGTGAGAGGGCATAAGGCAGAAGGCAAAAGGCAGAAATTAGTAATAGGTTTTAAGAAGTAAGTAAAAGGCTGGCTCGCATCACCCTCGGAGCTTTGTCATCCACCTCTGATCTTCCCTCGGAGAAGTGGCGCACCGAATCACCCTCGGAGAAGTTTCATCCACCACGGTGTCACCCTCGGAGAAGTGTCATCCCGGCGGGGCATGCCCCCGCGAAGGCGGGGGGCCGGGACCGTGTCACGCTACTCCGAGGCCATTGTATTCTGACGGCAGCTTTTTTACTGCTTCAATCACAGACCACCATACCGACCGACAGTATCCGGGCTCTTTGATTAAATAGTCTCACTTTGATATGGGATTATTGAGACATTGTTGAGGTAATAACAAAACTATCAAATAGTAGAGTTTATTATTCCTTATCCCGACAAAAGTCTATTTTTATCTTAATTATGAATTAAAATGCAAGCTAAATGAAACGTTCCATTTACTTCCTTTTACTTTTGGCCTTTATGCCATTTGCAACGATAATGGCCCAGTCGGATGAGGACCAGATAAAACAGGTGATCCAGAAATCATATATTGATGGTATTCATAATCTGGGTGATCTCGCGGAGATTGATAAGGGATTTCATCCCTGTTTCACCTTACTGAGTATGGCCGATAATGGGTTGACCGTCAATTTGCTACCAATCTATACCTGGAAGGAAACTACCCGGTTGAGCAAGGAAAAGAGCCCGCAGGGCCCGGCGGTAAAAACGCAATGTGATTATCTGATGATAGATATTACGGGCTCGGCGGCAATAGCAAAAATCCAGCTGCGCCGCGACGGGAAGCTGATTTTTACCGACTACCTCCATCTGTATAAATTCAAGGACGGGTGGAAAATTGTCGGGAAGATTTTTCACCGGCACTGAGGATGGCGGAGGACAAAGGGTGAGGGAGTGAGGAGTGAGGAGGTGAGGGAGTGAGGGAGTGAGGATTATTGAGTATCCTGGTTCTGAACGAACTCCTGAATAATTGAGGTGGCTTTCTCAAAATCAGATTCGTTGATAAAGAGATCCAGGGCAAGTGGCGCCCCGCCGTAAATAGGTCCGATTCCTGAGGTGGATCCGTACTGGGTTGACGATGAAATGCCGTTCTCTTCCAGTTCGCCCTGAAGCAGAATTACTTCGATTTCGCTGCCGGTGTATGCTTTATACAGTTTGTTTTCCATTGTGAATATGTTAAGTGCTCGATGATCATTGGGTGCGGAGACGCATAGGGAGACGCAGAGCGAGACGCATAGTTATGCGTCTCTACGGTACAATTTGAATATTCGGTTAAAAGCGCCATGCTACTATGCGGCTAACTTTTTGTCCTTGTGCCATATCAATGGTTTTTACTTCAGTAGCCCTGGCAATCTGCAATGATTTGTATACGGCCGGAAGATGATCGCTTTTGGCAATCAGCGTTGAGAACCACTTGAATTGTGAGGGTATGCGCGAACTTTGCTGGATCATCCGGCGTACAAATGCTTCTTCTCCACCCTGATAGATGAGCTCTACATTTTGTCCGCCGAAATTCTGGACGGTTTTCGCCGTTTTCCCCGGGTTGAGGTTAAAAACTTTTCGCCGGGTTGCCTCTGCTGCCTCTTTGGCCGAGGAGTGAAACGGCGGGTTGCATATTGAAAGGTCAAACTGCTCTTCCGGTTTTACAATTCCGTGGAAAATATCAGCAGCCACCGGCTGAAGCCTGAGTTCGACTTTTCCGGTAAGGAGCGGGTTCATCTCAATGATTTTCCTGGCTGATTCAATGGCCAGCGGATCAATATCCGTTCCCACAAAACTCCAGCCATATTCCTTAACACCAATGATCGGATACACGCAATTGGCTCCGATACCGATATCCATCACCCTGACCTGCTCGCCCCGGGGGATCTCTCCCTCATTACCAAGGGCAAGCAGATCGGCGATGTGATGTATATAATCGGCCCGGCCCGGAATGGGCGGACAGAGATAATTCTCGGGAATATCCCATTCGGTTAACCCGTAGAAATGCTTGAGCAGAGCGCGATTGAGTGTTTTAACCGCATCGGGATCAGCAAAATCGATTGATTCGTTGCCATACTTGTTTTTTGCAACAAATGGCTCCAGTTCCGGACAACTTTCGATGAGTTTTTTGAAATCATATCTGAACCGATGAGGATTTCTCGGATGTAGCCCGGACTTTTCCAGCGTTGGAATAATTAATCGTTTTGCCATTTGTTAAAAGTACTCAAAAAAGCCCTTCAACCGATAAATATCGTTCACCGGTGTCGTAAGCAAAAGTCAGGATCCGTTTTCCCTGCAGTTCCTTTTGAATTTTGGCGATGGCTGCAAGTGAGGCTCCTGTGGAAATCCCAACAAACAGACCTTCCTTTTTTGCTGCCTCCCGGGTATACTCAAAGGCTTCATCTTTTGTGACCTGAATCGCCCTGTCTAAAAGAGTAACATCAAGATTCTGCGGAATAAATCCGGCTCCGATTCCCTGAATCGGGTGGGGACCGGGAGCACCTCCGCTGATGACCGGTGATGCTTCGGGCTCCACGGCAAAAGCCTTTAAATAAGGCCATTTTGCTTTCAGTACCCTGGCAACTCCCGTGATATGTCCGCCTGTTCCAACTCCCGTAATCAGATAGTCGAGCCCATCCGGAAAGTCTGCAAGGATCTCTGCAGCAGTATTTTTGCTGTGAACATCCCTGTTTGCCGGATTGCTGAACTGCATCGGTATCCATCCGTTCAGCTCCTTCTGCAGCATCTCCGCCCGCTCAATAGCGCCTTTCATCCCTTTTTCACGTGGGGTCAGATCTATTTCCGCCCCATATGCGATCATGAGTTTTCGACGCTCAACCGACATGGATTCAGGCATAACCAGAATAACCTTGTATCCCTTTATTGCAGCAACCAGGGCCAGACCAATGCCGGTATTTCCTGAGGTTGGCTCGATAATCACCTTGTTTTTATGCAGAATGCCCTTAGCTTCAGCATCTTCTATCATCGATAGCGCTATGCGGTCCTTGATGCTTCCACCAGGATTTTGTTTTTCCAGTTTCATCCATACTTCTAGTCCGGCATCAAACAGATGATTTATTTTTACAACGGGCGTATTCCCGATCAATTCTAAAATATTACTCGCCTTCATATCACATAATTTATTATATCATTCATATCCACAGATTTATCTATCAACCGGATTTTGTCCTGGTTGATCACCAGCGAATAGGGTTCAACAGAATGGATAAGCCACACATTTCCGCCAATCACTGAATCATGCCCGATCACGGTTTCCCCGCCCAGGATGGTACAGCCGGCATACAGGGTGACAAAATCTTCAATGGTGGGGTGACGTTTGCTGCCGGCGCAATCCTTGCTCACACTCAGCGCCCCCAGCGTAACTCCCTGATAGATTTTTACGGAATTTCCGATTACCGAAGTTTCACCGATAACGATACCGGTGCCGTGGTCGATGCAAAACGATTGCCCGATTTTGGCTTTGGGATTGATATCGATTCCGGTTTTGCCATGTGCATATTCGGTAAGCATCCGCGGGATAAAGGGAATCGCCAGCCGATCCAGTTCATGCGCAATGCGGTAGATCATGATGGCGTAAAAGCCGGGATAGGTGATAATGACCTCTTCAACAGACGAAGCTGCGGGGTCGCCTTTGCATATTGCGGTAGCATCGGAGACCAGCGACTGGTACAATCCTGGCAGCGACTGCCTGAATTCCATCGTGGTATGATGCGGATCGGATAGTCCGGTTTCGTAAGAGAGGAGGATCTTATCCAGCAATTTCAGTATCCGGTCAAGACAGGATTCCTCGCATGGGAGCTGATCCTCGGCCAAAACAGGGAATAGATACTCAGTGAGGTCATTAATAAAGTGATAGACCTCGCTTCTCATGGGTACTTTCCCCAGAACATGTGCCCGGAACTGCCCGCGGTTTTGAATAAATGGCTTCTCCATAATTGTGTTCGCCTGATTTCAGTTAAACGTAAGTTTAACGAATAAGTTGAACACCCGGGCTGCCGGATTTGCAAAAGCCGCTATTTCTTTTTCTTCGGACCGAACATATCCTTCAGATCCTGAAGTCCTTTATCAATATTTTTTCCGATACTGTCGAAAACGGGATCGTTGCTGCTGATGGTGGATTCGGTCATCTTGATATCTGCCGGAATCTCAAATTTGCTTTTGTCGATGGATCCGCCGATTTCAATTTTTTTGGCTTCGATAACCGTTTTGCCGAATAGGTTCATTTCAGTTTTCAGGGCAAAATTCTGCCAAACCCAGATTTTGCTCGACATGCCTTCCCAGATATCGCATTTTTTACCCAGTATTTCACCTTCGCCGGTTTTCTTGAATCCCATCTCAGTCCATGCTTCCTCGGCGGTTTTTGTCCATTTTTCCACGTCTTTGGGATCTATGTGGATCGTTTGTTTGACGCCGGTTTTTTTATCCAGGTCGATGGTGTAGAAAACTGAGTCTTTCTGAATAACCACCTGCCTGGTTTTGGTTGTGGTTCCAAAGGATTTTGTAGTCAACTCAGAATAACGGGCCGATTCTTTTCCGTTCTTGTCCATGTACCAGGATTCTGTTCCGTTGGTGGTTCCCGTATAAACATTCTCCACATAGGCTGATTTTACCGGGTAATAAAAAATCGATTTGTCCTTTTGCCCATAAGATGGATTCTGTACCAGAAACAACCCGCAAACGGCGGATGCTAAAAGAAATTTTGTGACTTTCATAGCGTGTTGCTAATTAGGTTATTAGTTGCAATTTAGTAAAATTTGGCGCGAATACACCTCAATAACGGAGTTTCTCATCAAAAAAATCTCCGTGAAACTCCCTGTTCTCCGTGTCTCCGTGGTAGTTCTTCAAATTTATTCAACATTTACTTTAATCCTCACCGGCTCACTGCACCGGATCCCATCCAGTACCCAGAATTTATATTCGGCGACACCTGGTTTAATTGGAGCCTTAATCTTTAAAATGGCTGATTGTGAGAGATTTCCACTCAGCCATCCTTCAGCTGCATTCCATCGGTATATCAGCGGCTGGCCTTCGGGATCGAAACTTCGTGAACCGTCGATCTCAAATTCTTCACCGGCTTTCACCTGCATCACCGGTGGAGCAATGGCCACCGGGCGCTTATTGGTTTTCCTGATCGCTGCCGGGATGGCCGCACCGGTTATGTTTTTCGTTTCTTCAGATGTGGTGAGTGAGGTATTCAGCACATAGGTGCCCTGAACCCTGTTTCCCGACAGGAATTCCGTATTGAACTGGGTGAGGTCCATAAAGTGATATTCCGACCGGCTGCCCGAAACCACGCGGATGAGCAATAATCCCTCAACGGTCCATACATTTGGGGTAAAAGCGGTTTCCTTGACTTTCGTGCCAAACGGGTTCCATACCTCTACAGAACCGTCCACCTCATCTGTTTCAGGATCATCCCATAAAGAATCGGTCACATTAGGAAAGATAAACCTTCCATCATCATCCGTTCGGCCGGTGAATTTTGGCCGGTCGGAGAAATATTTCTCTCCGCTGTCCTCCACCGGCGCCTGGGCTACATGATAAACATATACCAAAGCCTTTTTCAGCGGCCGGTCATTTATATCTTTAAACAGCAACTGGTTCAACCGCCCGGGAATGAGCCTCCCCTGAGTACCCCAGAACCGGTCGGGACGAAATCCTTTATAATACATGATATGCCCGGCCTGAGAGGGGTGCAGCCATAGCTGACATCCATCCATCAGCGACGGGTATCCCAGGTATCCTGCCACATTGATCCCTCCTGAGGCGGGCATCAGGTCGGTGCCGTTCACCACCGGCATCACGGGAGAACCGGCAACTGGCGTACCGTCATCACCAATCACAAAAACATTGGATGCCTTAACCGGATACCCGTACAAATCGGGCTGGCTCAGGATGGTATGGCCGAACTCATGGATGATGGCACAGTCGATTGCCATCAGGTCAACGTTCTCATTCACCGGAAATCCGCCGTCATACCAGTTTGCCTCCTTCTGCCAGGGCTCATCGTCCCAATTGCCTCCCAGAAGTTCGGTATAAGTATCTATCCGATAGGCTTCTTCTACACCATTCGGACTGGTTGTCGGCCAAACGGCTTCGCGGAGCATTACATCCATCCGTAGCTTTTCGGCCCGGAGCCAGTCGAAATAGCTGAACGACCCTACATGGTTGATTCTTTTTTCATGGAGGCACGATTCCAGATCTTTGTGCCTGAATCCCAGCTGGATTGGTCTGGCATCGGTGAGTTCGCTGATGCTGTTGTTGACTTCGCAAAGCTCGTTTATCCGGTTTCCGGCATCCAGTTCGAGTTTCATCCAGGTGGATGCTTCCGGATAAATGAATTCAACGTTAATCACGGTATCCTCGCCGGGCATCAGCATCTGTTCTGTTTTTACATGACCCACCTTCACCGGTTTCTCCTCCGGATCGAGCTGATAATTTCCATTCAATTCCGGGATCAGCATGAAGCGTATCTTCATGCCGGCCGGAAGCGGGACGGTCCCGAAATTCCCGAACTTCAATCCGGCGGTAATGGTATCACCGGGTGAAGGTCTGTTTTTGATGGCATCAATCCGGTATCGCGGGCTCAGGCTGATGCAGATCACCCCGGCATCGGGCTTCTCTGAACGGATAACCGAAAGCTGATAGCCGGTTTTTTTACCGTGAAATTCTGCGATAACCCTGCATTTCCCTGGCTTCAGGGCTTTTAGTCGTCCGCTGCTGTCGATAACGGCAATTTCCGGATTGGTGGTTGACCATTTGATAAAGGGTTTGGCATCGAAATAGGCCCACTGGCTGTAACGGACCACATTCTCAGTAACCGGTTCCCAATGTTCGTTTATCCGTGCCTTCAACCCGAATTGTTTTACGGAGCCTGCAATCGCGCGCTCATCCGACGGTACCCGTGTGCTTTCAATATCTATTTTGATGGCCTCATAAGGCGCCGTGCGGAAATAGTCGCGATATACAGAGGCCACCATGCCGTATTTACCTTCGGAGGTGAAGCTGGTGCGGACCGGTCCCACTTTATACCCGGATGACAGTTGTTCCAACGAAACAGAGAAATTGAAAGGCACAACAGGGCCGTCTTTGGCCACTTTATCCACCCATAATATAATGGTCCCGCCATTTGGTGATTCTTGTAGAGACGCATAACTATGCGTCTCCTCAGTAAATTTCCGCCATCCCACTGAAATAAAATGCCATTCGTTTGTTTTCCAATCTGATATGTCGGTGCGGGCGACGGTGCTTCCTGAGGGGGTAACGAGCACTGCGCGGAGCATCCCCCCGGCAGATCTTTCGAGGTATAATCGGCTGGTTCCGGTTTCAGGGGTCGACCAGATCTCTTCATCCAACCCATTGTTTTCAAACTGGTCAGAATTCAGCCAGATGCTGATCAGGCCTTCGTCCGGATCTGCAGACTTGTTTTGTTCCTGCGCCTCCATCCCGGACAGGCGGATTGTGAACATCAGTGCAATAAAAACCAGTGCGTTAGGCGATCTGAACAGGTCCGGTATTTTCATGGAGTTATTTTGCCATCATAAAGGTGATTTTTCCACCATTCATGATCTCATTGTGAGTAAGATAGTTGCGTTTAATTTCCGTACCGTTTACCATCACCTTTTTAACATGAACATTTACCAGTGACTGGTTCACGGCTTCGATCTCAAGGGTTTTTCCGTTCTCCAGTTTCAGGGTGGCGGATTTTACCATCGGACTGCCGATGGAATACTGGTCGGAGCCCGGACAAACCGGATAGAATCCCAGGGCGCTGAAAAGGTACCAGGCCGACATCTGGCCGGCATCATCGTTGCCGCAAAGGCCGTCAGGGGCATCATGGTACATCGTTTCCATGATCATCCGCACGCGCTCCTGCGTTTTCTGCGGGGCACCGGCCCAATTGTACAGATAGGCCACATGGTGGCTCGGTTCATTGCCGTGTACGTAATTTCCGATCAGTCCGTCGCGTGTGATATCTTCCGTATTGGCAAAAAAGGAATCGTCGAGTTTCATGGAGAAAAGGGAATCCAGATGCCTGGTGAATATTTTGGACCCGCCCATTAGCCTGATCATATCATCCGGCTGGTGAGGTACATAAAGACTGTAATTCCAGGCATTGCCCTCAATGAATCCCTGATCGTGGGTGCTCATGGCATCGAATCCCGGCTTCCATTTGCCATCGGAGAGTTTCGGCCGCATATATCCGGTAGCCGCATCATAAACGTTTTTATAGTTTTCTGATCTGGCTTTGAATTGTTCGTAAACAGCCATATTACCGGTCTTTTTGGCAAACTCTGCAATGCACCAGTCGTCATACGCATACTCCAGAGTTTTGGATACCGATGAACCGTTCTTGTCCTCAGGGATATAGCCCATATCCATATAATATCCCAGCCCGTCATATTTCCGGTTCGATGCGGTGGTTACCATAGCCTCCAGAACCTGGGCAGGATCCATGTCGAGGTTCCCTTTCAGGTAAGTGTCAACGAGCACGGGTACCGCATGGTAGCCGATCATGCACCAGTTTTCGTTGCCGTAATGTGACCAAACCGGCAGCATTTTATGCACGCTCTGGTCATAGTGTGCCATCATGGATTTTGCCATATCACCGTTGCGTTTCGGCTGGATGATATTGAAGAACGGATGGAGAGCCCGGTAGGTGTCCCATAAGGAAAAGACGGTATAATTGGTGAATCCTTTGGCCTGATGGTCGTTCTGGTCAAGCCCGCGGTAGGATCCGTCAACATCCATAAAGGTTGCCGGACTGAGGAATGAATGATACAGGGCGGTATAGAATACCCGTTTTTGCTCCTCATTTATGGTTTCAACCTTAATTTTTCCCAGCTCACGGTTCCAGGTATCGCGTCCCTGCTTGCGGATAGCCTCAAAATTCCAGCCCGGGGCTTCGGTGACGAGGTTTTTGATGGCTCCAACGGTGCTTACCGGCGAGAGTGCAAATTTCATGATTACCCCTTCACCTTCTTTGACATCAAAATCGAACCATGTGCGGATCTGGCGGCCTGCCATCTCGGGAAAATCTTTTGTTTCGTCGAATTTGCGCCAGAAACCGCGGTACACGGCCTGGTCATATTTGCGCTGACCGTAATGGCTGATTGGTTTTGAGAATGTCATGGCAAAATATACGGTGCGGGTGCGCGCCCAGCCGTTGGTTTGACGGTAGCCGGTAACCAGCGTATCATTTTCCACCCGGAGGAAGGTCCATACATTTTTATCGGGATAATTATAGATCCCCGACATGAGGTCGAGCAGGATATGTGCCGGACCGGCCTTCGAAAATGTATATTTATGCACGCCAACCCTCGTGGTGGCCGTGAGTTCCGCTTTGATCCCGTAATCCTCGAGCATAACGGAATAGTAGGCGGGTTCGGCTTTTTCGGTAGAATGCGAGTAGCGTGAACGGTATCCTGAACCCGGCTTGTCATCGGTTCCCGGGTTCATTTTCAGGGGACCCTGGGTGGGCATGACGAGAAAGTCGCCGAGGTCGCTGTGACCGGTTCCGCTGAAATGGGTGTGGCTGAATCCAACGATAGTGGGATCATCATATTGATAGCCAGCACAATATCGATATACTTCGCCGTTATATTTGCCATTCAGCTCATAGCTGACAGTGTCGGTATCGGGAGATAGCTGCACGAATCCGAAGGGTACGGAGGCACCGGGAAAGGTGTGACCCATTTTAAAGGTGCCGGCCAGCGGATTGACATACCGGGTGAGATCGGAATCTGTTTGTGCGTTAAGGGAATACGCTGTGCTGCCCAACAGGATGGCGGCTATCAGAAAAAATTTGTTCATTTTATAGAAGTTTGGCGTAAAACTAGGCAAAATTAAAGAATTGAAGGTGGATTGATCAGGTGCTGCGCAACTCGGATTTTCGCATCTTTGGATACCATGAAAACAACACCTTTAATCCTCATTGTGGCGTTATTTAGCCTGAATTTTAACGCCCGGGCTCAGTCGGACTTCCCGCTCATCGACTACCACGTACACCTCAAGGGTGATTTTACCTATGACAAAGCTGTGGAGCGTTCTAAGCAAACCGGTATCCGGTATGGCGTTGCCGTTAATTGCGGACTGGGTTTTCCCACGCAAACCGACAGTGCTGCCCTGGCCTGGTTTGAAACCATGAAGGGTTCGCCTTTTTTGCTGGCCATGCAGGCGGAAGGCCGGGAATGGGTGAAAATGTTTTCGCCGGCTGTGATCGCAAAGTTTGATTATGTGTTCACCGATGCCATGACCTATACCGATGCTTCCGGAAAACGGGTGCGGCTATGGATCAGGGAAGAGGTATCCGTAACCGATAAACAGCAGTTCATGGATGATCTCGTGGGCCGCATTGAAACCATCCTGGGTACCGAGCCGATCAATATCTATGTAAATCCAACCTTTTTACCAGATTGTATATCAGCCGAATATGATAAACTGTGGACCCGCAGCCGAATGATGCAGGTGATCAATGCCGCCGTGAATAATCATATTGCTATCGAAATTAACAACCGATATCGCATCCCCTCTGAAAAGTTCATTAAGCTGGCCAAAAAGCAAGGGGCGAAATTTGCTTTCGGCACCAATAATACCGACAGCAACATGGGTGACCTGGATTACTGCCTGGAGATGAGGGAGCGGTGCGGTTTGACAGTGGAGGATATGTTCAGGGCGGGAAAATAAGCTTCACCACCCTTCCCTCGGAGAAGTGTCATCCCGACGAAAGTCGGGACCCCGTTCCTAACCGCGTAATCTTCTGATATTCACCACATAACTTCCCCCGGAGAAGTGTCATCCCGACGAAAGTCGGGACCGCGTTCCATTAACGAGGGGCCAATGAGAGCAATCACCAATTCCATTTGGAGCAATGTCGGGCGAGCACCCAAGGGCCCCTCGTTAGAGCGGGGCGGTCCCGACTTTCGTCGGGATGACACTGCTCCGAGGGTGACAAGGTGCAGGCGCTCAAGTGCTTAAGTGCACCTATCAACTACTTTTTTACCACCCCGTCAGCCCATCCTGCCACAACACCGCCCCGTCCCCATCCACGGACTTGCGGTCCGATCACCTTCAACGAGAGGATTTTGTTGCCGGAAATGTCAACGTCGGCAATCTGTGCCGGATCCCCTTTCTTGATCGGTCCGCTGCGCCAGAGTTCCCTGCCATCGCCTGAAACAACAAATTCCACGGTAGTGGCGGATGATTGTTCGCCTGTTGCATCATCTACCCCGATTGTAGCTGTAAATCTGCTGAACAGACCTTTAATATCGTAATCCGAAGCCTCATTCATCCGAGCCATGAGTGCATCTTCATATTTTTTACCGGTAAAGTTGAGCGGACGGCTGAAGTTGAACCGTGAAGTGACCATGGGTCCCAGGTCGGAAAGTTTATAGGTTTCCGGGATCATATCCACAAGTTTAAAGCTGACGCCTGGAGCCCGCTGGTTCGGCGCCGGATTTGCCGTTGCCGGCCTTTCGTTTATTGTTCCATCCTCCCAAACCGTTCTAACATCGGCCTGGTAAGTTTTGAAGGGATCGAGGCCCCTGAGCGGAAAACTGCAGTCGGGGGTGTATCCAAGTAGTTGACCTTCAAGATATACCTGGTATCCTGAGTTGAGATAATATTGCGGGTTCCAGCTGAGATCAATACCATCGAGACCTACACGACTGGCGGTAGCGGCTCCCGGATCACGGGTTTTATACTTGTAGTCCGGGGCAGTTTCAAAAGTGATCTCCCAGGATATGTCCTTACTTTCCGGGCAAGTCAATTCCACGGTCGACCAACCCTGATGATCGGCCACCTTAACTTTCATGTTCTGCCCGTCACTGCCCTTGACGGATACGGTTTCAATCTTGAAATAGCTACCGCGCGGGTAGGTAAAGGTCAGCTGATAGGGGTCATTACCAATTACATGACTGGTTCCTTCGTAATATTTTCTGGAGTGGATATAATTAATGCCAACCAGATCGGTCCACCCTTGTGTGATGTGCCTGCTGGTTGATATGAGCTGTATATTTTCCGAATCGGGCATCAGCGTAAGTACGCGGCAGCTGGTGGGGGGTATCACCAGCGACATGCCGGCTTCCCAGGCTCCCAGATATTCATGGTTCCAGAAATCGTAAATCTGCACCGGGCCTTCCGGCAGTCCCAGTTCCTTCCAGTCGAGACGCAATGATTCTGATTTTCCTTCTTCAAAATTGAACAGTCCGACCACATCATAATTTCTTCCCAGATGATTGATTTTCAGGTCCCAGATGCGTTTGTTCCGTGTCGACGGGAACAGGTCGAGCGGACGGATATCTGTTGCCGGATATACGCGGCGCATGAGTTCCACCCGTTCGTCAGAGAGGTCCATGAGCCGGTCGCTGCCCATGAGCGCCTGACCGGTCAATCCCTGCAGGGTAGCCCATACCCGGGCTTGTTCGAGAGTGAGCGGAGGCCTGAGCAGCATGACATCAGGATCGGTGTACCACATAATGTTGTGCTGGTAATAAGATTCCATGGTAGGTCCCAGTGAGGTAAAAAATCCGCCCCATCCGAGCACAACATCTCCCCCGGTGCGGGAACCGTTCATGATTCCGGCCCCTTCAACGGGCAATCCCCAGCATCCCAGCAGAAAACGGTTGGGTCCGATGGCTTCGCGGATGCTGTTCAGTGTTTTGCGATAGGTTTCATCGGCTTCACCTGGATTCTTCATCAATTCTTTGTTCTTAGCATATTCTTCGGGAACGATCGGCTGTCCATCGATCTTGAAATAATCGTATCCCCATTCAACCATCATCTTAAACAGGTTTTTCATATAGACATTCCCTGCAGGTGATGATCCGTCGACCAGCCAGTCGCCTTCCCAGGTTTTTGAAGCCGAAGTGCCATCAGGTTTTAGCAGGAATACTCCCGGATTTGCCTTAACAACTTCCTCATTCGATTGTCCGTGCGGGGCGATCCAGATACCCGGCGTGAGTCCCTTCGATTTGATGTATTTTGCCAGATCAGCCATCCCACCCGGGAATGCCGTATCGACACCGGTCCAGTCGCGCGATCCGTGCTTCCCGTTTTTCTGTTCCGCCTGCCAGCCATCATCGATCTGGACATATTGCGCACCATATTCCTTCAGGTTTTTCGCTATCCAGTCGGTATTCCATTTTACCTCGTTCTCATTGATATCCTGATAGTAGTAGTACCAGGTACACAATCCGGATGGAGGAAGCGGAAAAATAGTTTTATCGATGGGAGTATAGTATTTAATTCCCAGTGTATCCCGATAATAGTGCCGGAGAACCTTGCCATTCCGGAGCGTCACTTCGTCCTTCACCGGATCGAATACGCCATCGGCCAGCGGAGTCTGAATCTCGCCCAGCGTCATGATGAAAAGATCCTTGTTGCTGCTGTCGGCGATCCGCGCCGGAATGGGGTGCGGCCACTTCTGCTGCGCCAACAGGGCAGGGGAGCCGAATAACAGGATCACCGTGAGGGTGAAGAATGATTTGATAATCAGATTGTTTTTCATGGATACGGGATTTTTGCGTGAATAAAGGTACTAAATACACTTATAGCAATTGATGTTTTAAAACAATTGTAACGATTACACTTATTTTAGTTGAAACAGTCCCATCCTGGTATTTTTGTAGATATCTTTAGGCATCTTAAAACGAACTGATAAAATGAAAAAGTCTTTCTATTCTTCAGTAGTACTGGTGTTTGCGATTCTGCTGACCAGCGGGGCAACATTTGCTCAGTCACCGGCGACCAAAATGTTCTACACGGTTTCGATGGATGAGCCGGCGAGCCATTATTACAAGGTTGAGCTCCGGTACGATGGAAATACTGAGGAAACGGTTGATCTGAAGATGCCTGCGTGGACTCCCGGATATTATATGATTCTCGATCTGGCAAAGAATGTTGTGGATTTTAAGGTTACCGATGCTGCCGGGCGACTCCTGGCGTTTGAAAAAACTGCAAAAAACACCTGGAGTATTGCAACCCCCGGAGTTAATTCATTGATTGTCAGTTATTATGTTTTCGCAAACCGGGCTTCGGTGGCAGATCCCTATCTGGCAGAAAACCGCGGATTTATCTCTCCCACCGGTGTTTTCATGCATGTATCCGGAAAGCTGAATCATCCGGTAACGGTAACGGTAAAGCCTTTCAGCGGCTGGAAACAGATATCTACCGGATTGGACCCGGTGAAGAATTCACCCAATACCTTTACCGCCCCGGATTTCGACCGGTTGTATGACTGTCCGATTTTGGTTGGCAATCAGGAGATTCTGACTTTCGAATACAAGGGTATCCCGCACTATATTGCCATTGAAAAGCCCGGAGACTGCAACCGGGCAAAACTCACAGATGACCTGAAGCGGGTTGTTGCGGCGGGCACAGATATTATCGGCGATATCCCATATAAGCATTATACCTATATCATCATGGAAAAAGGCGGGGGCGGACTGGAGCATCTGAATTCCATGGCCGTTTTCGCAGGTGTGTCGGATTATCAGGGAACCGATAAGGACCGGGGTTTGCTCGGTTTTTTCGCTCATGAATATTTTCATCTCTACAATGTAAAATCGATCCGTCCGATTGTACTGGGACCGTTTGATTATGACCGCGAGTGCATCACCAATATGCTGTGGTTTTCTGAAGGCGGTACGGTATATTATGAGGAGATCATCCTGAACAGGGCTGGATTTCTCTCAAAAGAAGGTTTCCTGGAAAATGCCGCCAAAACCATTGGTACCCACGAGAACATTGTGGGCCATGAGTTTCAGTCGGTGGCACTTTCGAGCCGCGATACCTGGATGCTGTTTTTTAACCGGAATGAGAATTCGCAGTTTGTGACGATCAATTATTACAATAAGGGGGCAACGCTGGCGATGCTGCTGGATCTGAAAATTCGGTATGAGTCGAAGAATGTTAATTCGCTCGATGATGTCATGCGTACTCTGTATCAGGTTTATAACAAATCGAAGAATAGGGGGTTTACCGATCAGGAGTTCCGGGAAGCCTGTGAAAAGGCAGCCGGATGTTCGCTGCTGGAATTCTTCTCTTACGTATATACCACGGCACCGATTGATTACGCAAAATATCTGGGGTATGCCGGTCTGAATATCGATCTCACCCCACAGGAGCCGGCCATTACGCATCTGGAGAAGTCAATCGTTAAAAAGAGTTTTAAGATCACACCGATGGTGGATGCAACGCCACTGCAGAAGAAAGTTCTGGAGGATTGGCTGAGGTAGGAGGGTAGGAAGGCCTGATGGGGCAGTACGTTGGGAGAAGGTCCCCGCCTGCGCGGGGATGACAGAAAAGGAGGCGGTGCTTTGCATCACTAAACCTCCCTCGGAGATGTGTCATGCACCACTTAGGCGCCCTCGGAGAAGTGTCATCCACCACTTAGGCGCCCTCGGAGAATTGTCATCCCGACGTATTCTAAGATAAAAACAAGTTTTTTCTTAGGTATTTTTAAAAAACATTGCCACAATTTCCTTCTACCTCATCAAAGGTCTTAACCGCCAAGATAAGGTATGATCAGAACCTGTCAAGGGCAAGTAAATGCCTCTTCCATCGCTCAAGGCATTATCACAGGCACCCTTGACAGAACCTGAGTCATACCTTGAAAAAGCGTTTAAGATCCTTTGATGCGAAGCCCTGTTGATTGAACTATGCTGCATATCCCATGGTTTCTACGTAGGGGGTTCCGCGCTCAACAACAGCAAAGATTCTGGCGACAAGTTTGTTGCGGATGATATTCTGTGTTGACATTTTGTTTTTTCCTTCCGCGATTCTTTTCTGGTAATACAATCTAATCTCAGTATTATGCTGGATGGCACTGCCGGTAATGTTACTCAAGAGGGATTTCATTTTTTTGTTAGCGAGATGGCTCACTTTGGTTTTACCTCTGATACTGGTCCCCGATTGGTATGGGAATGGAGCAATGCCTGCATAACAAGCAAACTTGCGCGCATTTGGGAACCTGTGAAAAGCATGAGTTACAGCAATCATATAGAGAGCAGTTTGAGTACCAACACCCTTGATGCTGACGATCAAATCAAATTGCGTTTTCAGCTTCGGATGATTCTGTACCACCTTTAAAAGTTCTTTGTCCAGCAGATCGATCTGTTGATCAAGACTCTTGATCATGGTTTCCTGGACGTTGAAGAAAAGCGGATCCTCTTTTTTTCCAATTGCCCGTTTAGCTTCACCAATAGATGCCTTATATCCGGCCCTTTGACTCACGAGTCTGTCTCGCAAGGAGAGCAATCGCTTCATCTGTTGGATCTCTTTTTCGGGCATTTGCGTTGGTATGATCAGGAGCTTACGCAAGCTGGCATACTCGGCAATCTTCCCGGCATCCACCTTGTCACTTTTGCCACGGGAAATGCCCAGGGATCGCTTCAACTCCAGTCCAGGGAGCATCACAAAAGAGTACCCTTTTTCCTGAAGATAAACAGCCAACTGATGCGAGTAATAGCCGGTATGCTCAAAAGCGAAGAGCGCCTCAGAGAGTTTTACTTTGTAATCCTTTGCCAGTGAGTGAAAGAGCTGCTTAATACCCTTAGCATCATTCTCTACCTGGAAGACCTTGCCCTCTGGTAAAACTTCTACATCGAGAGTTAATTTACTTACATCGAAGCCAATAATTTTTGAATAATCCATAACTTTGCAATTAAGCGTTAATAAAAAGCTGCTGTAACTAAAACCTTTAATAGGACTCGTCTCCTAAAATTCTAATTGGTTCACAGTAGCAAGAAAGGGAATGAGGACTAATACGTCGGAAAGGCCTAAAGCCTAGAAAGTCGGAAAGTTCACCTCATTCCTTTTCAATTTACATCTATTTTAAATACAAATGCTAATCTAAAGGAAAGTCGGGACCGCTTCACTCTAACGAGGGGCCGTTGGGTGCTTCACTATACTACCCTCGGAGCATTGTCATCCCCGCGCAGGCGGGGACTATCTCTTCGCCACCCTGGTTTTGTACCAGAATTCCACCGGTGAGTTATCCATGCCCTGAGGTCCGCCGCCTTCCATGCGGGCACCACCTGCACTGCCGCCACCGCCTGCACCACCGCCGGCAGAGCCGCCGCGACTGCCACCGCCTCCACGTCCGCCACGACCGCCACCGCTGCCTCCACCTGTGCCGGCGCCGCTGCCGCTGAGTACTGGCTGCTGGCCGCCCGACATCTGTGGCCGTGAGCCGCCATTACCGCCCATTGCAGGGGTTTGACCGAAACGAAGGCCGATAACCATTTCATCCAGCGCCTGTAATCCCGAGGGATCAATCAGCTTGAGCGGTACCCCGATCACCATGTTGAGGGCATTGGTCGTATCCAGTCCGACCGACGTTTTAAAATCTGTTTTTTCCATGGATGGGTTCACCTGCACGAAATCTTTGCCGTTTTGCCATTGCAGTTCGAAGCTCTGGGCCTGATCGAGCAGCATATCGGTGCCTGTTCGCTGGCCCCTGCCCGTGCCCTGACGAGGCTGAAGTTTTTGCTCACTTTGTATTCCGGATATTATCTCCCGCTTGATCATTGGAAAACGTACAAAGCAATCCTCCTTCATTTTGCCCGTTAAGTCGATGAAAACCGTCATCCCTGAACTTAGAATCCGGGCCTGGACCCTTGGATCGAAGAAGCTGAATGCGAAGTACATATGTGTACTATCGTTATAGCTCATCCATCCTGTTTTGGTGTCAGGATTAAATCCTGTTGGTTTAACTTCCGGAGAAGCCGGATTATTTCCCCAGGAAGTGGGCAGTTCACTCAACCCGCTGCAATTGGTCAGTAAATGGATCAGCATAGAGAATCCTGCGAGAATTTTAATGGTTTTCATTGGTTTGGTTTATATCTATTGGATTCCTTAATTCAGCGAAGGTTTAATCAATCCCTGAGTTGTGATAGTGACGAGTGACGAGTGACGAGTGACAGCATCCCCGTCACTTGTCACTTGTCACTTGTCACTAAGAGCATTAAACAGATGGAGTTTTTATGGCGGAATGGAAATATTAGCCAAAGTTTATTTCCCTTAACAATCCATTAACCCGGTATTAACGCTATCCCACGGCGATCAGGACTAATTTTGCATCATAACTTAAACTGATACAAATGAAAGCATTGATTATTACGCCTCTTTTGCTGGTGGCATTTCTGGCGGGCCCGCTAACCCTGATGGGTCAAAATGAAAAAAAGATAAACCGTGAACTGCGGAAGATTGAGAAACATTCGAAAAAGCTGCAGGAGCTTCAGGGAATTAATTTTACTGAAATTGAAAAAGGCGTCTGGGAAGCCGGAAACCATGAGGAGATTGCCGCTATCCGTGAGGAGGCTATGGCTCAGGCCGATGAGCAGCGGGAAGAGGTTCGTGAAGCCATGGAACAGCAGCGCGAGGCCATGCAGGAGGCACGGGAAGCCATGCGGGATCAGAAAAGGGAAATGGAGAGAAGTATGGTGATTATCCGCGACAAGAATGCAAAGGAGATGGATGTTGTTCAAGATTTTAACGGCAAGAAGTGGCATTATTATTATCACACGCCGAAATGGGATTCACAGGGTGGTGAAAAGATCGTTATGGGAACACCGGGTAATTTTAAATTTGATATTCCGGAGTTAAAAGGGGGAGTCTATAACTTTTATGCAGGAAACC
This sequence comes from uncultured Bacteroidota bacterium, assembly GCA_942493265.1. Lineage (GTDB taxonomy): Bacteria > Bacteroidota > Bacteroidia > Bacteroidales > UBA12481 > UBA12481. Next base: position 672,299 of record OW818688.1, on the reverse strand, counting down.
AGGACAATCTGTCGATCAATAGAAATCTGGCGGATGAATCCAGCGCTGCGGATTTCAATTACGAGGTTAAGCCAGGAGCCACTGGTCTGGCAATATCCGTGAACGGTGAAATCGAAGCCGGTAAGGTGAAAATTGTTATTAAAAGACCTGATGGTGAATTGTATAATGAATATACCCTGTCATCTTTGGCCAATGTAAACTGGAAGCAGAATCTCAAATTCGAGGACCTGGATGAGGCCCAATACGTTGGTAAGTGGATGATCACCGTTACGGCTGAGAAGGCAAAAGGTACTTATAGGGTGGATATCCGGGAAAGGTAACCGGGTTAAAAGAGGCACGCGGATTTACGCGGATCCTAACGGAACGCGGATTTACGCGGATTTCTTAAAATTAAAAAATCCGCGTAAATCCGCGCTGCGCAGCATCCGCGTAAATCCGCGTGCAAAAAAAGCTAAAAGTGTACGCTGAGCCCGACAAACCCCTGCAAATTGCTGAAGTTCAATTTATGGCCCTGGATATAGGTGGGGCCATAGGTTGTTTCAGGCAACACCGTTCTTTCTTCAAACTGAATTTTTTTAATCAGGAATCCTTCCAGACCGGCATCGACAGATAGCCCGGGAATCAGGTACCACGATGATTTCAGCCGAAGCATGGCACCGGGCTGGAAATGGTGCTGCTGAATGAATGTTTCGCCGGTGCCCTCTCCAATGATGGAGTTCCAGTTGAAATAGAAATGCTCATATACATCGGAAACCACGGCTCCAACCTGAATGGATGCTTCAAGCTTACGGGCCCAGTAGGGATCGGTCGGCTGCAACAGCCATCCGCCGTAAATGCCCAATGTGGTTTGCTTGATATGGTGGTTGTACTGGTAATTAACATTCCATTCGGGCAGGTAATTATCAAAAAATGTGGAGGAGATATCCCCCGGAAACAATTGAAACAGCATCCCTGCCTGGAACCGTTTACCGATTCTTCCTGAAAAATCAGCCTGCACACCGATTCTGGTTTCATAATAGGGATCCGGCGGTCCCCATAGAGGACTCATGTACCAGTTTTGCAACCGTTTACGCACCGAATTTGTCAGGAGAGTGGTGTGAATGGAAAGTGCAAACGGATTATCCGGGAATGCGCGTTTCAGGGTTGGCGACAGGCTCATGAGATTTTCAAAATCGGGCAGCCGGGCTTCACTGGTGCGGGAAGGCAGTTTTGGCAGTTCATCCGGGAAAAGTGCTGAAATCTTCATCTTTCGGTAGATACGGCCGGATAATTCATCAGCCTTGATTTCCAATGTTTGTTTGCGGTTGGCTTTCTGAATGAATGTACCGAGGGTTCCACCGCCCGCTGCAGTCACCGTTCCAAAGACGATGGCCGGGATAATCGTCCAGCCCTGAGCCAGTATTGCCCCGGTAACAAAACCGGGAATTACACCCGCCAATGCGCCAATGATCAGACCCTGATATGGATGTCCGCCCAGTCTCACTTCCATCGTGGCAATATCCCTGACGGGTATCCTGGTGTAATCTTCGGGATTCATCAATCCATCCGGCAAATCAAAGTTTTTCTGCACCAGCAGGAGGCTGTCGCTCATCCAGGTGAGCTGGCCCTCAAGCGTGCTGCCATCTGTTTTATGAATCAGAACCCTGGTGGAGTAGGGCTGCCAGCGCGAATTCATCTTTCCCCAGTCCTGAACGGAGATGCCGTGAGGTACTTTATCAAGTTCCGTTGAAGAATTTGCCTGTTGGCTGAACGAATGGTGTTGCGTCAACAGGAATGCGCAACAAAGCATAATGATGGAGATCCGTTTCATGCCCTAAAGTTAGCAATACTGCGATAATCAGATATAGTTAGATTCCACTTGTTTCTCTGTGGCCCTCTTCTGTTCTCTGGGGTTCTCTGTGTAATAAAGAACTGACACAGAGGGGCACAGAGAAACACAGAGGACCACAGAGTTTTTATTTTTTTTATTATTTTTACACGAGAAAGTTACCGCGTAAGTAAAGTATAAAATGAGACATGTTACCCAGGAGGATATTGCCCGGAAGCTGAACGTTACCCGGATCACCGTATCGAAAGCGCTGCGCGATCATCCTGATATTTCGGCCACTATGAAGAAACGGGTGCTGGAAGCTGCTGCGGAATCCGGCTATTCACCCAACCAGATTGCCCGGCAGCTGACTTCCCGCACCACCAATACCATCGGGGTGGTGGTACCCGACCTGGAGAACAGTTTTTTCAGTCATGTGGTGAACAGCATCATCGATACGGCAACCGGTAGCGGTTATCAGGTATTGCTGACCGTTTCGCGCGAAAACGAGGAACTCGAGCAAAAAAATATCCGCAACCTGGTTGGAAAACGGGTGGATGGATTGCTGGTTTGTCTTTCCCAGCATACCTCCGACCCGGGAATATTTGAATTGGTGCGGAAGATGGAGATTCCGCTGGTGTACTTCGACCGGGCGCTGGCCGAAACCGGTTTCAGCCGGGTGGTGTTTGACGACAACCGGGGAGTGCGCCTGGCCATCGACCGGCTGGTGATCGCCGGATTTACCCGCATAGCCCATCTTTCGGGGTATTCCACAACCAATATCGGGAAGGAAAGACTGGAGGGTTATCGGTCGGGCATGGAAAAGAACGGATTGATCCTGTGGAAAGAGTGGATCATTGAAGGAGGATATGAGATCAATGACGGCTATCTGTCATTTATGAAACTGTACAAGCACGGAAACCTGCCCGAGATTGTGATCGCCGTGAACGACCGGGTGGCACTCGGAGTTTATAAGGCCTGCAGGGAGCTCGGATTGAGGATACCGGAGGATATCGGGGTGGTTGGGTTCGGCTTTCCTGAAACAACGGAAATGTTCAATCCACCGCTGGCCGTGGTGAGTCAGGATCCCCGGCTGATGGGGCAAACGGCAACCAACCGGCTCCTGGAAGAAATTCGGTCGGAGGTTCCCGCAAGTCCGGTTGAGATCCGGCTTCCTGAGGACTTTCACTGGAGCAGTTCAGTAAAATTTAAAAGATAAATATATGAAACGAGTAGTTGTGGCCGGGGCCGGCGGCTTTATTGGCGGCCATCTTGTAAAGGCTTTATTGGCAAAAGGATATCAGGTGCGGGCGGTGGATAAAAAGCCGCTCAATCAATGGTATCAGGTGACTGCCGAAGCGGATAACCTGATCCTCGACCTGATGGTTAAGGAGAATTGCTATCAGGCGCTGAATGGCTATCATGAGGTGTTTAACCTCGCAGCAGATATGGGCGGAATGGGTTTTATCGAGACTCATAAAGCCGATTGCATGCTGAGTGTTCTGATCAATACTCATTTGCTGATGGCAGCCCGGGATAAGGGGATCACCCGCTACTTCTATGCATCCTCGGCGTGCGTGTATAATGCAACCAAGCAAACCGATACGGATAATCCCGGATTACGGGAATCAGATGCCTACCCGGCTATGGCTGAGGATGGTTACGGATGGGAAAAACTTTTCAGCGAGCGCATGTGCCGGCATTTTCATGAGGATTATGGAATCGTGGTGAGGGTTGCACGGTTTCATAATGTATACGGTCCGTACGGCACTTACGACGGTGGCCGTGAAAAAGCACCGGCTGCGCTCTGCCGTAAGGTGATCGACAAGGAACTGAATGGGGTGAAGGATATCGTAATCTGGGGAGATGGATTGCAAACCCGGAGTTTCATGTATATCGATGATTGCATCAAGGGGATCCTTGATATCATGTACAGTAATATCGAAGAGCCGATCAATCTGGGCAGCAGCGAGATGGTGTCGATAAATCAACTGGCCGACATGGCTGAGGAGATTGCCGGATACAAACTGAACCGATCATACGATCTCACTGCCCCAAAAGGGGTGCGCGGCCGGAACAGCGAAAATACGCTGATCCGCCATTATCTGAACTGGGAACCCTCGATCCCCCTGATGGAAGGTTTGCGGAAAACCTATGTTTGGATACGCGAACAAATGATTGAAGCCAAAAATTCAAAAAAACCAGTCAGGTTTAACTGATGGAACCAGTTAAGAAAGTCATGGTCAGCGGATGCTACGATCTGCTGCATGCCGGACATGTCGCGTTTTTCAAGACCGCTGCCGCCTACGGTAAGCTGCACGTTTTTCTGGGCCGGGATGAAAATATACGGCAGCTCAAAGGCAAAGCGCCCTATTTCTCCCAGGAGGAGCGCAAATTCATGGTGGGATCGATAAAATATGTTGAGGAGGCCGTCATATCATCCGGAATGGGCATGCTCGATTTTGCGGAGGATATGGCCAGGTTGCAGCCGGATATTTTTGTCGTCAATTTTGATGGCAGCACACCCGAAAAGAGGGATCTGTGCAAACGACTCGGCGTGGAATACGTGGTTCTCAAGCGGATCCCGGAGGAAGGTCTGCCGGCACGCTCCAGCTCTGAAACCAAGAAAGAGCTGCGGTTCCCCTATCGACTCTGTCTGGCGGGAGGATGGATGGATCAGCCCTGGGTTTCGGAAGTGCATCCCGGATCGGTAGTGGTTGCGCAGATCTGGCCGACCCTGGATTTCAACGACCGCAGCGGTATGGCTACCAGCTCCCGAAGCGTTGCCATCGAGCTGTGGGGAAACCAGCTGCCCTCGGGCGATCCGCTCCGCAACGCGCAGCTTCTGTTTGGCGCGGAAAATTTCCAGAATACCTATATATCCGGGTCACAGGATCATATCGGTTTGTTGAAGCCGGGTGTGAACCGGTTGTATTACAATGGCAGCTACTGGCCACAGAAGATCGAATCCTCAGTGGATCCGGAAATCTGCGACTGGTTGTCCGATGTTCTCCACCTGGTTCCGCTCCGTCCCCGTCCGGAGGGCTACAACCCGCTGCTCAACAAAAACCTCGATCCCCGGATCATTAAGGAATTGGGAGAAGCCGGTGATCTTTGCTGGGAAAGTATTATCAGAAAGGATGTTGCCGGATTGGGACAGTCGATGAAGGCAACATTGCTCGCCTGGAAAAAGATGCTTCCCGATACGGTTCCCGATTGGGTGCTGCAGGAGATGGAAACCAATTATTTTCCGAATTATCCGGGCGCCATCACTTCGGGCAGCGGGGGCGGATATGTGATGGTGGCATCGGAAAACGAGGTGGTGGATGCCATTAAAATCAAAGTAAAATATTAAAACCACTAACCCTAAAATCTTATGAAAGCAAGAGCACATTTTCTGATCATTGCTTTGTTAATGATTGGAATTCAGGTAAATGCACAGGAGAGATATCAGGCTACCTGGGAATCATTAAAAAAATATGAGTGTCCCGACTGGCTTCGGGATGCCAAATTCGGCATTTTTATCCACTGGGGGGTATATTCCGTGCCCGCGTTTGAATCGGAATGGTATCCCCGGCAGATGTACCAGCAGGGCTCCAAAGTATTTAAACATCATGTTGCCACTTATGGCGATCAGAAGAAATTCGGATACAAGGATTTTATCCCGATGTTCAAGGCGGAAAAATTCGACGCGAACGAATGGGTGAGCCTGTTCGTTAAAGCCGGCGCCAAATATGTGGTTCCCGTTGCTGAACATCATGACGGGTTTGCCATGTATAAAACCGCCCTTTCGAAATGGAATGCCGTAGAGATGGGCCCTCACCGCGATATCATCGGTGAAATCGCGGACGCATCAGCGAAGCAGGGACTGGTATTCGGCCTCTCCTCGCATCGGATCGAGCATTGGTGGTTCCTGCAGGGTGGCCGCAAATTCGATTCCGACGTGATGGATCCGAAATATGCCGATTTCTATGGCCCGGCACGCGAGGAAAATGAAACCATGTCGCCGGAGTTCATGAACGACTGGCTGTTAAGGTGCACGGAACTGATCGATAAATATCATCCGCAATTATTCTGGTTCGATTGGTGGATCGAGCAGCCTGCCCTCGAGCCTTACCGGAAATCTCTGGCATCCTATTATTACAACAAGGGTCTGGAATGGAATAAGGGAGTGGCCATAAACTACAAGAATGCGGCTTTCCCAGATGGGGTTGCCGTTTACGATATCGAGCGCGGAAGCAGCAAGGCCAGTAAGAAATACCCCTGGCAAACTGATACCTCCATTGGTAAGAAATCATGGGGATATATACCGGAAGAGGAAAACCGGACCCCGAACAGTTTGATCGACGACCTGATTGATATCGTAAGTAAAAACGGAAACCTTTTGCTGAATGTCGGACCCCGACCGGATGGAACCATCACGCAGGAGCAGCAGGATGTTCTGCTGGCAATGGGCAGCTGGCTGAAAATCAACGGTGAAGGAATTTATGGTACCCGGCCCTGGAAAATTGCCGGTGAAGGTCCGACAGAGAATCCTGATGGTGGTTTCGGTGAAAGTAACCGGTTGGACTATTCATCAAAGGATTTTCGTTTCACCTCCAAAAAGGACGCACTTTATGTTTATTGCCTGGATATCCCATCTGAAAAGATTTTAAAGGTTAAAGCATTGGCAATGAGCGCAAAGGAACCTGTTATAATTAAAGGGATTTCTCTGCTGGGCTCCGGTGAGCAGATTAAATGGAAGCAAAAGGCGGATGGACTGGAGATTGCATTGCCGGAAAAAATGCCATGCGATCATGCGATCTGCTTCAGGGTTGAGCTGTAGGCTGTGACCAGGGTGACATATCGCCATGGTTTGGTTATGCTTACCCCTGTGACCTCCCGGCATTTAATCACGGAACTACCTGATTTATGCTACCTTTGCCGAAAATTTTATCTGAATGAGTTCTTTTGAGGAATTAAATTTATCAAAGCATTTACAATCGGCGATTGATGAACTGGGATTTGAGAATCCAACACCAATCCAGGCTGAAGCTTATCCGGTGATCCTGTCGGGAAGGGATATCGTGGGAATCGCGCAAACCGGCACCGGGAAAACATTTGCCTACCTTCTTCCCTTATTGAGGGATCTGAAATATTCGAAGGAAATTCCTCCCCGGGTTTTAATACTGGTTCCAACCCGGGAATTGGTCATACAGGTGGTTGAGCAAGTTCAAAGTCTTACTAAATATCTTAACGTCAGGGTTCTGGGTGTTTATGGCGGGGTAAATATCAATACACAGAGGCAGAATGTTGCCCTCGGAACGGATATCCTGGTGGCCACTCCCGGCAGGCTTTATGATCTGGTGGTGAATGGTGCCCTGGTGTTGCGGGCCGCGAAAAAGCTTGTTATCGATGAGGTGGATATCATGCTCGATCAGGGGTTTCGGTTTCAGCTGACCAATATTTTTGATTTCCTGCCAGCCAAAAGGCAGAATATCATGTTTTCAGCTACCATGACCGAAGAGATCGATACGCTGATCGATGATTTCTTTGTGTCACCTGTGCGGATTTCAATCGCCGTAAGCGGCACACCGCTCGAAAACATTGAACAAAGCTGCTATCCGGTGCGGAATTTTAACTCGAAAGTCAATCTGCTGAGGTTTTTGCTCAGCGATCGCGATGAATATCAGAAAGTTCTGGTTTTTGTATCGGGCAAAGGGATTGCCGACCGGTTATTTGAAACCCTGGAGGAGACGCACGGATCAGAGTGCGGAATCATCCATTCGAATAAAACCCAGAATTTCCGGATCAAGTCGATCCAGCAATTTGAAAAGGGGAAAGCCAGAGTTTTAATCGCAACGGATGTGATGGCGCGCGGACTCGACTTTGAGAAGATTTCCCATGTTATCAATTTCGACACGCCCGATTATCCCGAGAATTATATGCACCGGATTGGCCGTACCGGACGGGCGGAACATCCCGGAAAATCGATCCTGTTTTACACCCCGAAAGAAGAGCCTGCAAAAGAGGCAATTGAAGCGCTGATGGGGGTTATGATTCCGATGATTGACTTTCCGGATGAGGTGGAAATTTCGAAGGAACTCATTCCGGAAGAGAAGCCCAAAGATGTAATGCCCAATCCCCACCGGAACCAGAAACTGGCACCCAAAGGGGCGGCTCTTCACGAGAAGAGCTGGAAAAATCAGAAAACCAACCAGGGCGGTTCTTATCTCAGAAAAGGTAAACAGTATAAGAAGCCACAGACCCGTGGGGATAAAATTGCCAATTTGAAGAAGAGGTAACAGCTTATTGATTATTTGAGATTTTGCTTTTTATATATTTTCCCCCGGGGTAGGGCTCTTTTCAATATCGCAATGGAGTCATGATTTTCAAATGTTATCCTGTAATTACCCATCCTAATCCTATAGAGATCATCCGCCCCTTTTAGCTTGAGGCAATCGTGGATCTCATGCGGGGTTTTTGCAGCCTGGATCTGATTGATCACCTCAAGAATCATTTTTTTTGTATGCATGGGTAATGATTCGACATCCCGGACAAACGCCTTTGAGATTTCGAGGTTCATTCAGAAAGTGATTTTAGGAAACCGGATTTCTCTGATTCGGTTAAAAGCTCATTGGTGCCAGGAACTTTTGAAAGAGCAATTAAAACTTCATCTTCTTCAGCTATCTCGTCAAGTACATTTTCTATGTACGACTTTAGGTTATAGCCTTCATTAACCGCTATGATCCTCAGCCGTTTTTCAGTATCAGGGCTCAACTCAATGATTTTCTTTTTTCTGGCAGCTTTCGGGGTTGTTTTCATATCCATGGGCATAAACGCTTAATCAGACAAAAGTATTTAATATATATAATATATACAATATATATGGGTCCCAACCCGGAGTTAATTTCATCACCTAAAAAAGTATATTTAGAGTCGTAAAATGACTAACAGGTGAGTGAAAGGAACTGATATGGGCGCAACTCTCAGTTTAAAAGCAGGATTTATGGGTCTGATGCTGGCAGCGTGCACTTTGCATGCACCAGCTTCCAATACGCTGAAATATCTCGGGAAAGAGATGAAGGAGATCGTCTATGTGGAACGTAATCAGTATGTTCCCGATCATCACAATACAGCCACGATGTTCCAGAAGGGCGAAATCAATGAGGCTTCCTTCATTGGCAACTCCGCTTTGAAAGTGTTTGACCTGACAACCGGGAAATCGCGCACCCTCATTGAATCGAAAGAGGGGATTGTGCGTGACCCGGAAGTATCGTTTGATGGAAAGAAAATTCTCTTTTCCATGCGGAAAAACAAGGATGATTTTTACCATATCTATGAGATTGATGCCGATGGATCCGGTCTTAAACAGCTCACCTTTGCCGATTATGTAACGGATATCGATCCCCTTTACCTGCCCGACGGGTCGATCATTTTCAGCAGTACCCGCGAGCCCAAGTTCTGCATGTGCAACCGGCATATCATGTGCAACCTTTTTCTGATGGATGCCGATGGTGCGAATATCATCCAGCTGGGCAACAGTACTTTGCATGAGGCGCATTCAACCTTGCTGAATGACGGGCGCATCTTGTATGACCGGTGGGAATATGTTGACCGGAATTTCGGAGATGCCCAGGCTTTATGGGTAGTCCACCCCGATGGTACCAAGCATTCCATCTATTATGGAAATAATACCCCTTCACCCGGTGCGGTGATTGATGCCCGGGCCATACCCGGCAGTCAGTTGATTGCCTGTATTTTCGGATCCTGTCACGACAGGCCCTGGGGTGCACTGGCCCTGATCGACCGGCGCCTCGGCGTTGACGGCATCAAGCCCGTTGTGCGGATCTGGCCGGCAAGCTCCATCGATCGGGTAGCCACGGATGGCGATACCCGTACCGATGATTATGATGCATTTGCCTCCATCCCCGTCAAATACGAGGATCCGTTCCCGCTCAATGAAAACCAGATATTGGTATCGAGATATATTAAGAAGCCGGATGGAACCTATTCCGAAAAAATGGGAATGTACTTGGTGGATGCTGTTAAAAACGAGGAGATATTGCTGCTCGAGGGCGAATTAGGCATTTTCGACCCACAGCCTTTAAATGAGCGTTTTAAGCCGGCTATGCTGCCGTTGAAGCGGGATTTCAAGGGCCGGAACGGCGTGTTTTTTGTTCAGAATGTGTATGAAGGAACGCACATGAAGGGTGTGGTGAATGGTTCTGTGAAATATCTGCGGGTGATTGAGTCTCCCCCTAAACTTAACTGGACCGCACAACCGTGGGGCGGACAGGGACAGCAGGCTCCCGGAATGAACTGGACCAATTTCGAGAATAAGCGCATCCTGGGCGAAGTGCCCGTTGAGGACGACGGATCGGCTTATTTTGAGGTTCCCTCCAACAAGTTTGTATACTTCCAGTTGCTGGATAAGGATAAAAAAATGATTCAATCCATGCGAAGCGGTACGATGGTGCAATCAGGTGAAGTAAACGGCTGTATCGGCTGCCATGATGACCGCATCAATGTTCCGCCGCCCACGGGAAAAGCACTCATCGCCCTGCGCGGTAAACCTGCTTCCATGAATGGATGGAACGGTGTGGCACCTGAACTGTTTTCCTATGAAAAACAGGTGCAGCCGGTATTCGACAGGAATTGCGTTTCATGTCATGATTTTGAGATCAACAACCGGAATAAACTGGTGCTGGCAGGCGACAAAAATCCGTATTTCAATGCTTCCTATATCGACCTGTATGTGAAAAAGAAAATAACCGTTGCCGGCGCCGGTCCGGCAGCCATTCAGCAACCGTATACCTGGGGCTCGCACGCCAGTATCCTGGCTAAAATAATTGATGGTCAGCATTATGAGGTGAGATTAAGTGAGTCGGACAAGCGGATTATCTATACCTGGCTGGATATTAATGCTGCCTATTATCCGGTTTATGAATCGGCTTATCCGGATAATATTGCCGGCCGTAGTCCTTTGAATGATACTGAGTTGAAACAACTTGGGAAGCTTACCGGAACAGATTTTTGGGCACTGAATGATTTTCACCGGAAAGCCGGTCCGCAAATTTCCTTTGACAGGCCCTGGCTCAGTCCGTGTCTGGATATTATCAGGAATGATAAACCCAGGTATGACGAAGCGGTTGCTTTGATTACTCTCGGGGGACAGCGGTTAAAAGCCAGGCCGAACGGAGGCACGGTTGAGGACTTTGTGCCGTGTGAAAAGGATCAGGAGCGACTCAATCGTTACGGGGAGCAGATGAATGAAGAAACACGTTTTGTAAAGGCCCGGGCTGAAGGCAAAAAGGAATACGATAAAAAATGAAAAAACTGATTTTTGGAATTATCCTGTTCCTGAATTTATTTTCTGAAGCAATTTGCGGCTATCCGGTTTCATCGGCTCCACTGTTTATGACCGATATTAAGATTGTTGACGGATCGAGGTTGCTGATGGCCAATGCCGGGACGAATGAAGTTGTTTTGAGCGACTGGAACGGTAAAACGATCATGAAATGGAAATTTGCCGAGCCGGTTACCGGGATTGCCCTGGATAAAAATTTGGCCTGGGTAACCGGTTCCGAAGCCAATGGCTGGGTGACTCTCCTGGATATTAACAAGCCCGGAAAGATTTCGTCGGTCAGGCTTGGAATGGGTGCGGCATGTCCGGTTTTAAGCGCCGACAAAAAAACATTGTTCGTTGCTGCCCGGTATGAGAACCAGGTTTATCAGATTGATGCCAAAACCCTGACTGTTACCGGTAAAGTTAAGATGCTCCGGGAACCCTGTGGGATGGTTCTTTCATCTGACGGGAGGTATCTTTTTGTAAATAATTTTCTTCCTGCCCAACGGGCAGATGTGGATATCGTTGCGGCATGTGTTTCGGTTATCGATCTCACGGATTTCAGCAGGATCAGGGATATAAAACTCAGCAACGGAAGCAATGCCCTGCGCGGAATCTGTCTGTCGCCCGATGGGAACTTCGTTTATGTGACCCATAATCTGGGCAGGTTTCAGGTGCCTACCTCTCAGCTTGAACAGGGATGGATGAATACCAGCGGATTGAGCGTTATTGATGCACGAAAGCTTGAGTTTATGGCGACTGTGGTGCTGGATGAGCCGGAGCGGGGTGCCGCCGGTACATGGGATGTACACTGCACAGCCGATAAAATATTGATTACCCATTCGGGAACGCACGACCTGAGCATTATCAGCCATAAAGCATTTGTGGAGAAATTATTATCGGAGCCGAATAAGCCGGGACTGTCTTACAACCTTAATTTCCTGAGCGGCATCCGTCAGCGGTATCCGCTGAAAGGGAACGGTCCGCGTACTTTTGCGCTTTCGGGTAACACCGCGTTCATAATAGCCTATTTCTCCGATGTGATCAATGTTTTTGATATCGCTTCCGGCGAAATCCGGGAAATGAATTTAAATCCCGACCGGAAGGAGAGTCCTGAAGCCCGGGGAGAACGAATATTCAATGATGCATCGTATTGCTTTCAGGGCTGGCAATCGTGCAATGGCTGTCACCCCGGTGAAGCCCGCACCGATGGGCTCAACTGGGATCTGTTGAATGATGGCATCGGGAACCCCAAGAATTGCAAGAGTCTGCTGTTTTCGCATCTCACCCCGCCGGTCATGGTAAGCGGAATCCGCGGATCAGCCGCCGTGGCGGTTCGTGCAGGATTTAAACACATCCAGTTCAGTGAGATATCAGAAGAGGATGCAAAATATGTGGATGCCTATCTGAAATCATTAAAACCGCTGCCGAGCCCCTGGCTGGTAAACGGGAAATTATCTGAAACGGCAAAAAAAGGCAAATTGATTTTCGAGCGGGAAGACTGCGCGGATTGCCATAGCGGTAACTATTTCACCAACCTGAATTCCTATAAAATAGGGGATGAAGAAAAGGTAAATGCGGATTGGAAAGGATGGGATACCCCTACGCTCCGCGAGGTTTGGCGCACGGCTCCCTATCTGTTCATGGGAAGTGCATACGAAATGAAGGATGTTTTTGAAGTCCACGGGCATGGTTTAAAAAGCAGTCTTACCCCGGAGGAGGCCGGTCAGCTGGCGGAGTATATTAATTCATTGTAGTCAATTGCTTGCCATGCTCAGAAAAAAATCTTTTGAATTTTATATTGCGCAGAGTGATGATTTTGGTGCCATGTGTGACGTTCTCCTGGCGCAAATTCAAACCAGGAATATTATTGTCCGTTTAGTTTATTTTGGAGATCCTGAAAATTTGGAGGAATATCACCTGCAATTAAATATTATCAATAAAAAGGTCGGTTTATTATTCGGGGAGATAGCTCCCCCGGTCAGCTATATTGCCCAGAAACCCTTAAACGGCGGACTTTTACTGGAGGTAAGTGCTATTGAAACTGATTCCGGGGAAAAGGTTAAATATGCAGATCATTCGGGGATTAAATATATTACCATCCAAAATGAATTTTATAAAGAATTAATTGTCGGCGGGGTAATGGCTGATCATCCGGATGCCGGAACCTGTGATCAGGCAACGGCGGTTTTTGAAAAGATCGGCTCCATTTTAAACAAAGAGAAAATACCGGTTAATTCTATTGTCAGGCAATGGAATTACATTGAAAATATTACTGCATTCTCCTCTGAAGTGCAGAACTATCAAGAATTTAACCGGGCCAGGACTGCTTTTTATGAAAAAACAACCTGGGAAAACGGATATCCGGCTGCCACTGGTATCGGGATAAAAACCGGTGGGGTTGTAGTTGAAACAGATGCGATTTTATGCTTGTCGCCATTAATTAAAAATGTTCCGGTAAATAATGAATTTCAGGTTCCGGCCTATCAGTATTCCGGACAGGTTTTAGCCGGGGGTGGTCATGAAAGGATAACCCCGAAGTTTGAACGGGCACGGTTTCTGGGATCGCCCGGAAATGCGTGCGTTTATATTTCCGGAACGGCGGCCATAAGAGGTGAACAGAGCGTTCAGGATGCCGGCGCCGTTGAACAAACCCGAATTACCATTGAGAATATTTTCAACCTGATAAAAACTGAAAACCTGAATTTCTGCGGATGTTATGCGGGAATTGAACCCCGCTTTGAGGTATTCATTGTTTATTTGAAAAATGAGCAAGATTTTGAGGCAATCAGGGGATTTATTGAAAAGAATTACCCTATGGTTTCACCTGTCTATCTGCTGGCAGATATTTGCCGGGAAGAGCTGCTGGTTGAAATTGAGGCGGTGGTTTGTTTTACCCCGTCCTAATTCCGCTGATAATAGATATCGTAGGCAATCCAATCCACCACCCAGCCGGCAAAATATACCTGGTGCAGCGAATCAAACAGTGTTTTGATATTATCGATCGATTCTCCGATCAGGGCAGATACCGTGGTGACGGTTCCATCCTCAAAGGTGATCTGAATATCGCGTTTTCTGCAAAGGGAGGCTTCATCGTCCTCTTCCCGGTCGATAATGGTGACCACGGCATTGGGCTGCAAAACTCCCTTAACCGATACTTCAGCCTTGCGTGTGACAGAGCTTCTGGCGATTTCAACATCTCCGATGGTTAGAATATACTGATGCTCGCGGCCGAATCTGGAGGTGTCATTCCTGATGGTGAGCAGTTTTTCTTCATACAGAATCTTGTCGTCACCGCTGATGCTGAAGGATGAGATTGTTGTATCGCCCGAGTTATATGCATATTTAGCCGTATAACTGGCATCGAACGCATATTGTGAGGCATAATGAATCCCTTCACCCGGAGTGATAGTTGATTTGATATTCAGGTTGCCGGCAACAACATTATCCACACTGATAGCGGAAGCCAGTGCGTAATCAAAATCCCGGAAACTGTTGTAATTGTTGTGATAATCCGAAACCGTGATCGAAAAATTGTTCGTGAGCAGGGTATCGGCAGGGACAAAACGTCGGAGCGTTCTGGGATTGGTTACTTTGGATAATGGCATGCGAACGATCATCTGACTGTTATCAGCGCTCTGATTGAAGAACTGAATGATCGATCTGCCGAACCGGTCGATTCGCGGAACCGGTTTGTAATCAAATACTCCTTTAATTTTTTCCAGCGGAATGTACACCCGGAAAGAATCGAGGGTGGTGCCAGTCTTCAGACCCTCATCATTCATGGTGAAAATACCATAGGCAGGTGAGGCGGTTATGCTCTCCATGGCGGTATTGATATTCACTGCGCCCTGATCGATCGATTGCTTCAGTGTCAGCCTGGTTTCAGGAGTTTCCCGGGTGCAGCTTCCCAGCAGTGCACCGGCCAGTGCGGCAACGATTAATATTTTCCCTTGAGTTTTCATGATGATCTTCAATTGATTAATTATACAAATATAACGAAAAAACAGGGGGTAAATTGCCATGGCCCGGAGGTGGTATTTTGGCTGTATTCATTTTTGCACCTAATTTGATAACTTGTACCCAAAAACCGATAACAGACAACCGATAACAGACAACCGACAACAGTTCCAAATGAAACCAAAACTACGCCTCATCCTGCTTTCAGTCGCGGCCATCCTCCTCCTGGCCTGGTTCGTTCCCTGCATCATTTTTCAAAACTCGCGGCCACAGCTTAAATGGGACTGGTCGAAGATTGATATGGAGAAAATGTCATTCCCGAAAGATTTCCTCTGGGGAGTGGCCACTGCCGCTCATCAGGTTGAAGGCTATCATACCAATAACCAATGGTATTTGTGGGAAAGCACCGTTGATGCCACAGGAAATCCCATGATTGCGCGCGGACAGTTATCCGGGATGGCCTGCGATCACTGGCGGAGGTACCCGCAGGATATTCGGCTGATGCAGGATCTGGGTGTAAAATCTTACCGTTTTTCAGTTGAATGGAGTCGGATCGAACCGCAGGAGGGAGTATTTGATACACTGGCTATCAGGCACTATCAGGATGTGTGCGACTCGCTGATAATGGCTGGGATGGTCCCGATGGTCACGCTCCATCATTTCACCAATCCTATCTGGTTTGAGAAAAAGGGTGCCTTTGAGAAAAAGGAAAATATTACTGATTTTGTGCGATTTACCGAGGTTGTATTTAGTGCGCTGAAGGATCGGGTGAACTTGTGGTGCACGATTAATGAACCGGCTGTTTATGTGGTTGGAGGTTATTTCCAGGGAGATATGCCTCCCGGAAAGAAGGACCCGAAACTCGCTGCTGTGGTTCTGAGGAATATTCTGGAGGCCCATGTTCAGGCATACTGGAAAATAAAGGGATTGCCTGGTGGACAGCAGGCAAAAGTGGGCGTGGTAAAAAATCTGACCCAGTCGGATCCTTACCGTAAGTGGAATTTAGGCGACTGGGTGTTTTCCAACCTTCTCGACGGGGTATTTAACGGCACCACCCTGAATTTTCTGAAAACCGGCGAATACCGGTTCAATATGCCGGGCATGGCCCGATTGTCGGAGGATAATCCGAAAGCCATTGGCTCAATGGATTTTATCGGACTGAATTATTATTCGCATTATAATTTCAAGTTTTCCTTTAACCTGGATAAGGCATTTAAGGCACGGCTGTTGCCGGATGAAGTAAAAACGGACATGGATTATGCAAGTTATCCCGAGGGATTTTACCGGGCCATTAAAACCGTATCGCAATTTGGGGTGCCCGTCTATATCACTGAAAACGGCATTGCAGATCAGAAAGATGACCGGCGGGCCCAATTTATCAACCGGTACCTTTATGTGGTTTCCAAAGCAATTTCTGAGGGAGATGATATCAGGGGGTATTATTACTGGACTTTAATGGATAATTTTGAATGGTCGCTGGGATATGATATGAAATTCGGATTGTATGCCAACGACCGGGTAATTCAATGGAGAACACTGAGAAAAGGAGCGAAAATGTACCAGGATATTATCCGGCTTAAAACACAAAACTGATGGGCGAAGGGTTAATTACGATGGCAATTGTTGGGCTGCTCACCGGCTTCATCTTTTCGATGCCGATTGCCGGGCCCATCAGCATCCTGGTTACCTCGAACGCACTGAAGGGCAGGGTCAGAAAAGGTAACCTGATCGCCATCGGAGCCTCCTTTGCCGATTTTGTTTATGTATATATCGGTGTATTCGGGGTTACAAAGCTCTATCCTTTTTTCAAACCGTTCATGCCTTATATTCTTGGGGTTGGATCTGTTTTCATCATTTATATCGGCTACCGGGTTATTAAATCGAAACTGGAGATGGAGACTTTGGAGGAGCCCGGGCCCTTATTGGAAAAGCCTCTGATGGATAAGCGTATCCAAAAGCATAAAGGTGGATTCTATACCGGCTTTATGGTTAACTTCCTGAACCCTACTCTGATATTCGGATGGTTAACCACCTCTGTTTTGGTGATCTCTTTTATAGCATCTATAGGTTTCAATACGGGCGGACTAAATTCAATGGTAGACCAGAGCGTGAATACATTAAAAAACACCAGTGACCGCGTGGCCGTTGACACGATTGGAACATCCTTTATGAAAAATGATACCCTGAGATTCTTAAAGAATCGTGAGCCCCGCAAACCGGTTGTTACACCTTCCTGGTTTCCCTGGCTGATCAGTTTTTCCTATGCACTTCCCCTCGCAGCAGGCAGTGTTGCCTGGTATATCATTATGGGTCTGATTATTGCCCGGTTCCGCCACCATATCAATATCAAGGTGGTGAACGGTATTATTCACGGTCTTGGAGTCATTCTTTGTGGCTTTGGACTTTTCTTTGCCTATACAGCCATCAAACTACTGATCTGATTGATCAGGAACCTGTTTTAATATTTTTTAAATTACTGATAATGAAATCGATGAAATCTCTCTTAACCCTTATGCTCATTGGGTTACTGGCGCTGAATACCTCCTGCGATATTCTTAATCAATTGGTAGCAACTGCTGATCAGTCGGGTGGGAAACTCACCACCGACCAGGTTTCGCAGGGGCTGAAGGAGGCGCTGAAAGTTGGGACCGAGGTTGCTGTGAAAAAGCTGAATGCCACCAATGGTTATTATCTGGACCAGTTGGTAAAAATCAACCTTCCGCCGGAGACGCAGGAGTTGATAACCTACGCGAAAAAGGTTCCCGGTTTGGATAAGTTGATTGAGGATGTGGTACTGCAAATCAACCGCTCGGCTGAAGATGCCGCCCGGCAGGCTGCTCCTGTTTTTGTCAATGCCATTACCTCAATGACAATCGCCGATGCCTGGGGAATCCTGAATGGTGCGGATACTGCTGCAACAGGATATCTGCGGGAAAAAACCTTTACCCAACTGGTTAACCTCTATCGGCCATCCGTGCAAACATCACTGGATAAGCCCATTGTGGCCGGCGTTTCGGCAAACCAGTCGTGGAGCCAGCTCACTAAAATATGGAACCAGTTTGCCGGTTCGGTTGCCGGAAAACTTCTGAGTGTTAAGCCTCTCAATTATACATTGGATGAATATGTTACGCGACAGGCTCTCCGCGGCTTGTTTGTTAAAGTTGCCGATCAGGAGAAACTCATCCGTACCGATATCAGTGCCCGGACGAGCGATTTGCTGAGGAGAGTGTTCGGGAGTAAGTGACCCGTAGGGATAAAAAAAACCGGCCCCCTGCGTGAGGACCGGTTTACCCAAAAACCCCTCATCACCCAATCAATATATTTTATCGGAATTCCGGTAGCCTGATATGTTGGAGTACCAGTCGGTGAAAGTAGTTCCGGCGCTGGCGGCCCATTCCAGGAAGTGCGTATAGGCTTTATCGACAGGCGTTTTTTCTGTCGGATAATCAAACCCCTGAAGGATACCGATTGCCCACGGCAGATTGTTGACCGTTTTATAATATTTTCCTGATGCAGGATTTGAATCATCATCGTCAGTACCAAAGAGGTTCTGGTTCATCAGACTGGTCGGCACGCGGTCGGCCAGATGAATCTCTTTTCCCCGGTCGGGTTTCGTTATCCTCACCGTTCCGTTTTCTGTTTCAACGGTTTCGCCTGTCCAGGTTTCTGTCACAATAAAGAAGTTGAATACACCCGGCATCAGCTCAGTATTCTTCAGCGTTCCTCCCGGAGCAGCTGTGCCATTGTCAATGAATGTGAGGTGAACCTTTAAATTTTCATGGGGAACAAAAGGCGAAAGTTTGTCGGTATTGATCCCTTTCCCGGATCCCGGCCACGACATCACGCGGTAAAAATCGCTGAAAACAATGCAGGTGGCATAAGTCTGACCGCTTTCAAGACCATTTCCATCAAAGGAATAAATGGATGAAGAGCCAATCGAATTACCGGTAACACTGATTATTTTGTTGGGTGAAATCCCATCCAGCTGAAATCCAAAACCATTGTGAAAACTGGCGCCTGATGCTTTCAGCGTAAAATCCGCAAATACTTCAACTACATTGTTTGCAGCATTGGTCACGGTTTGGAGCCGGTAATCCACCACCATGTCATTGAAATCAAAGTCGCCTTTTGCAGGCCAGAGGTCTTCGAATGCTAGTGAACCCGACTGGGAAAGCGATGGGTAATAGCTGTTATAAGCCCGGTTGGCATCATTCGGATAAGCATCATTTTTATCTTCCACACCATCTTTGTCTGCATCCGCAACCTGAACCAGCGGCAGGCATCCGTTGGCCGGATCTGAGCTGTATGTTCCTGGAATACTGATGTTATCAGTAAAAATCCGGCTGCTTCCGCTTTTGCCGATGAAGCTGATCTGGATTTTATAGGGGCTGTTTGAATTGGATATGGCAGCAGGTATCGGGATATTTAAATCACGGATAGTAATGCTGAACGGTGTCGGGAAATCATAGGTGTACAGGGTTGTTGTGGTACCTTCTTTGGAGGCTGAAGCTGAAGCCGGGTCGTATGAGATATAGCTGAATACGATACCGCGGCTGGTGCCATTATCATTGTCGAGCCGGGCTTTCATCGTTATATTTCCTGATCCTGGAAGCATCCAGGGTGTCTTGATCCAGCTGGAACTGATTTCATCGCTGTTTAACTGGTTGCTTCGTCCACTCCAGGACCCGGCTATCCGGAATTCCAGGTTGGAATAGGTGGTGGCTCCAAAGGTCCAGCAATTACCCTGTTCGATCGCCCGGTTACCTGATTCGAAGTTCAGGTTAACCTGTGCCTGGATCCCTGAAGTAAAAACCAGGGAGGTCAGGGCAGCTATTATGATTAGTTTTTTCATGTGAATCTTGCTTGATTGTGAATTAATCGATCAATACCGGTATGAAGGAGAAGGCTGCCTGGTTGGAAAGAATATTTACCGGGTATGAAACCGAACCAAATTTCAGTACCAGCTTTTTCTCATTTGAGGGCACAATCAGATTCAGGGTCATGTCCTGATCCATCTGGTGGAGGCGGGTGAAAAGCACGGAACCATTTTCCAGGGCAATTGTAAGGGTCGAACTCACAGGTAATACTGTTGGCAAACCAGTGATTTTCATTTCCACGGAAATTCCGGTGGTCCAGGAGAAGGCATTATCAGCCTGAAGGGTCGCGAGAGTCGCAGTGGTATCCGGTGTGTCGGATTTATCACAACTGGTCAGGAGGACACCAGCTAAGCCGGCAGCCATCGCAAGAAGTATTAATTTTTTCATAATCATGTCCAACATAGGCAAAAATAGAGCCGCAATTGCAAAATATCGCAACTATTAGATTAACTGCTTATTATGATAAATGAAAAATTTGAGAATTGCCATAAAATGGAAAAATTCCATAATAAGGACGATTCAGATGGTGTCTGCCTCTCTAAATATCAAACCCCACGATGAATGCCACGAACTTCTCTTTTCGGTTGTAAAACTGGTTGCTTAAACACCGGCCGTTATAGTAATTCAACCCGATGCGCAGCCGGCGGTGATCCCGTTCCTGTGGAAATAGATATCCACCGGTAACGGAAATATTAGGTGCATAAGAGTTTAACTGATATGCACTTACATTAACCGCGCTGTAGAATCCGCCGAAATTCCGGTTTTTGAAATAGTATTCCAGCTCAGCACCTCCCTGAAAATTGTAATAGGCCTCATAATGCGGCTTGTTCGAACGGGTTCCCATAAAATCAACACCCGGGAAAAAGAACCCGAATTCACCATACACCTGCAGGATATCCCATTGAGGATTATGAAGAAACCAGAGTGGCCTGGCGGCAGCCGAAACAATAAAGTCATCCCTTACCGGCAGGGCGGTGATGTTAGGGTCAAAATCGAGGGGTGAGTATACTCCTACGAAAGTGAACTCATCGCCAACATGAGTGCAAATATGATGCTTTGTGAAGCGCAGACTCAGCCATTCGGCCGGCTTGGCGGCAATAGCAAAATAGTATATTCCGTCGATCCCGATCAGATCGTTATTCCCGGCCCTCATAAAGGTTGGAATCGTAGCGCCCAGATCAACGGAAATGCCCAGCTTCGGGTTGCTTTTCGGACTGAATTTCAGAAATGAAACACGAACCCCGGGGTTGATTACCTGCTTGCCCAGATATCCGCCACCTGTATTGATCTTATCCATGGGATCAACATCGCTGAACTTGATGTTCTGGATCGATACCTCAAATCTGACTCCCAGCGGATCGGCAAGATAGGTGGGGTACAGATGGTCAAAACTAACCAGTTGCAAATCATATTTGCCGAGTGAAAAGGAGAATTTTGGGGCGGTTTTCTGGCTCTGGACTGAAATCAGTGGCAGCAGTGCCAGCAGAATGATATAGATTTTCTTCATGTTTTTCATTGTTTTACTTGATTTCGGCATACCACACATCATTCGACGGACCATTTTTATTGGTGTCGCCGCCCAGAATCCAGATCTTATGGTTGTATTCAACAAATCCATACGAGTACCGTGCATCCGTTTCTGATCCGTTTGAATCAATCGACCACATATTCCCTTCTTCTTTTTTCCAGATGGTTACATAATCGGGGAGGGCAAAATGAAAGTGCATGGATGAGTTGGTGCATCCCGGAAACGTATATAAGGTGTTGTTATAGAAAGCCATCTGATGTTCGGCCCTGTTCAGGTATAGCTGGTTGAATTCTGCAGTATCGTTTTCCGCAACCCAGTGTACCCCGTCGGGCGAGCTCCAAAGCCAGGTCCAATCGCGGATGGGACGACTCTGACCGTACTCAGCCTCGAAAATGATACCATGGTTGCCACCCTGCACGTAAATGGTACCGTTTGCAGGATCAACCGTGGCAGCATGTCCTGCCCGGATACCGAAATCTTTACTGTGCATGTTCTCCCAGCTGATTCCATCGGCCGACCTCCACACATCATTGAAATATTTGGTTGCATACCGGGCACTGCCCGATTCAAGCATGGTGCTGCCCCCGATCAGGTACATATATTTTGTGCCGCCATGCGTGGCCACAACAACTGAATGATTCATCCTTGGAAACCAATCGTTAAAGGAGTCAAGTGAGTCAAGATGTGGGTATACTCTCTCCTTGATCAGTACCCAGCTTGCCCCGTCAGTCGATTTCCATACATCATTATTGTATTGACGATAGCCCGTAGATTCATTCACTGAAAACCCACCGATGAGGAACATCGCCTCTCCGGTGCCATCATCGAAAACCGTTACCGTGTGGCCCCGCCGACCCATCCAGGGTGCGCTGTCCTGTACCTGTTCCCAGGTTTTACCGTCAGCGGAGCTCCACACATCTTCGTGATAAGGATCGCCCTTGGTGACGCCGGAAAAATAGCCACCAAAAACCCAGAGTTTACTTTTATAGGCAACCGCCGGAAAGTCCATCCTGTTAGACCATTGCGCATTATCTGTCACCTGGGTCCAGGTGAAATCACCATCGTATGGAGGGATTTCATACTCCTCGAATGAGATGAACTCACAGGCTGTGAAAAATACCGTGAGAACAATAAAAACGATATAAATGATTCTGTGCTTCATATTCATTGCTATTTTAGGGGGTCAAAGATAATTTTATGACTCGACCTTCTTTGTAAAAAAGTATCAAATGATCGGTCGGATCCGAAATAGATGTTGTTTATTTTGATAACTGTGTAACTAAAAATGTATCAAAAACAGCTGCAGAGATGGAAGTAGGAATACTTATTTGCGATCATGCCCGTGAGGAGCTGAATCATCCCGACGGCAGTTATCCTGAAATGTTCAGGAGGATATTACCCGGGTTCGAATTCACCGATTATTATGTCTGTGATGGAAAATTCCCCGGCGGACCCTTTGAGTGCGATGCGTGGATCATCAGCGGATCCAGGCTTTCCGTATATGACGATGTTCCCTGGATCCACGAACTGAAAAAATTCACCCGGGAAATTGCCGAATCCGGAAATCCGTGCATCGGAGTTTGTTTCGGTCATCAGATGATTGGGGCAGCATTGGGCGGAATGGTAAAGAAGGCCGCAACCGGCTGGTGTATTGGAGTCCATGAGTCAGAAATGATCGAACGCGAGCCCTGGATGAATCCCTGGATCCCGAAGGCAAACCTGCTGATGTCGTGTCAGGACCAGGTTGTTGAATTGCCTCCCCATGCCAGATTGATCGCACGGTCACCTCTCTGCCCGAACGCAATCATCCTGATCGGAAAAAACATGCTGGGGATTCAGGGGCATCCTGAATTCTCGGTTGATTTTGAGCGCAAACTTATTGAGGCCAATGCAAAAATACTGGATCCCGTGATGTCGTGCGCAGCTATAAAAAGCCTCGGGCAACCGGTGCACAGTGAAGAAGTTGCGGCCTGGATGGTTCGGTTCTTAAAGAACAGATAAAAAAGGAATTGCATTTGCTTTATCCTTTTTTGTCTGATATCTTTAGGCAACCAATCAAACCCAATCACCATGTTTTCACATTCAAGGTTTTATTTCCCTGCATTTACCCTTTTAATGCTGGTTTTTGCCTGTACATCCGCCCCAAAGGATGATTCGGTTGTTTTGACCACAATTGGAAAGGATAAAGTTCCGGTCATTCATGCCGATAAAATCAGTGATAAAACGGAGGTGAAACTCACCGACTGGCTGGAGGATATCCGCTTCATTCCATTGGAAACCAATGATCAGTGCATGTTTGATTACACGATGAGAGTGTATGTTGGGAAAGAATATATACTGATTTCAACCATCAATAAAGGTATCCTGATGTTCGATCAGAACGGAAAATTTGTCAGGATACTGGCTTCGCACGGCAAAGGCCCCGGTGAGCTGATGGATCCCAACCGGAATATTTTCGTGGATGAAAAAAACGATAAACTGTATGTGACCGATTTTGCACTGATGACTGACCGGATGATCGTTTATGATATCAAAACCGGTCATTTTCAAAACATTCCAATCATGCACAAAGGGCCCGAAATCGGAATCCGGGATATCATTGTCCGAAACGACAGTATCATGTATATCACCACGATGCAGGTGAGAGGAGGCAAATCCGATTGTCCGCTGTTTTGCCAGACGACCACCGGCAGGTTATTATGGGAAATAAAAAAGACCAACCCGCTCGGAATTACCGATGCTTCCATCCAGATGGCCAACGACAAAATCTTTATGTACTATAACTTCGTGCAGGATACCTTGTGGCAGGTCGAAGGTCAGGAGCTAAACCCCGTGGCAATCCTTAGTACCGAAACGGGCAGAGCCTATCTTGAGGAAAAAGTTGGAAATGGATATCTCGGAATGATTCCAGTAAATGATCATATGTTCCAGGGATATATGGCAACCGTGAAATCGGTTGCCTTTGATCAAAATTATGGGCGGAACCGCGCTGAGTATACTGACCGCGAAAATTTTATTTTTAATACTAAAACGAATCGCACCAGTCTGATCGGGCAGATTAATAACGATTTCCTCGGAAGTAATGAAAAGTTTTACACCCAATTTCATCATAACGGATTGGTTACAATGACTTACCAGGCGCTCGACCTGCGCGAAATTGCCGATTCTATATCGAAAGTGCCGGATATTCCAAAGGAGCTGAAAACCCGGATGGAGCATGTCCTGACCACAGTGAGTGAAAACGATAACCCCGTTTTAATAGTGGGAAAACTCCGGGATTTGTAAACCATCCCTTCATTTCCCGATTCCATCACATTATTTTGGCTTAAGGTTGTCTTGAATGCAACTTTGAGCCGAAATAATAATCTAATGAAAAAACATCTTGCATTTATTGTATTAATCTGGCTGTCAATTTCGGCTAATTGTCAGAATAATGTGAAACCCAATTCGCCCAATCAGGTGATCTTTGCCTTTGGCGGCGACATCAACCGATTTTTTGTCAAGTATGTGGGAGAGCTGACTGGAAAACCCCGTCCAAAAGTCTGTTATGTTCCAACCGCCAGTGCCGACAATATTTATAACATGAATTATTTTTACATGATATGCCGTGAGTTGCCATTGGTGCCATATATCCTGCAGTCATGGCCCAGCTCGGCTTATGACACCCAGTCATTTGAGGAAATCCTGACTGGAATGGATGCCATTGTTGTTGGTGGAGGTAATACATTAAATATGATGGCCATTTGGAAAGCCCAGGGAATCGACACCGTTTTACAGAAATGCCTGGATAAAGGAATCATCCTGGCCGGAGGCAGCGCCGGTTCAATCTGCTGGTTCGATAACGGAATTAGTGATTCGCGGCCAAAGGAATTCAGTATCGTAAACGGACTCTCTTTCCTGAAATTTAGCCAGTGTCCGCATTATTCAGGTACACCAATCCGAAAGAGTATGTACCAGGAGAAAATTCTCAATGGATCAATGCTTCCGGGGTATGGGTGCGATGACCTGTCAGGGATCCTTTTTGTCAATGGTAAATTCCAAAAGGCTGTCAGCCTTAATAATGAAAGCAATTCCTATTACCTGTCAATCAAAAACGGTGTCATCATTGAGGAGAAACTCCCGATCGAAATAATACGCTGATCCCTTATCCCGTCAATCCAAATTCCATGATTAATAAGTGAATTTATGAAAAGAATAATTTTAATACTCGCAGCATTCTTCATCTCAGCTACCCTTTTTGCTCAGGTGCAAACGGTTATCACCGGTAAAGTCCTGAATAAACCAGGCAAAAAGGTGATCCTGCTGGTTTATAATTTCAATACCGCCACCATGACCGAGGAGGAAACAACTCTGGCGACTGATATCAACCCCGACAGCACCTTTTCGTTTTCAACCGGCATTATCGTCCGGCCTTATACCAGCTGCCGGCTCGGATTCAATAATGAGGGACAGAAAATTCAATTGTCGCCCGGCGATACCCTCCAAACGGAATTCAGTTATGGACGAATGGACAGCACCTCCGTATTTAACGGCAAGGCGGCCGGCATCAACACCTATTTAAAACAGTATCAGCTGGAATTCCCGGAGAACCGGCGGAATGAGATTCAGCGCAGCCATGATTACCGCGATTCGTTGCTTTTCCGTTCCTGGACGGGGTTGAGGAATGCCAAGCTTGCATTCCTGAATTCTGCAGATTCGGCGGGACAACTGGACCCCGGTTTTGTGCAATTTGAAAAATCCAGGATTAATTATGAGTATTATGCAGATCTGGTAATCCCCGGCGGGTACGAATCTGTTGATGAATCCGATTATCAGAACCGGGTGGCTGAAGTATTGTTGCAGGTAAATCTGTCGGACAATGAAGCACTGGTAAATTACAGGGAGTACCGGCAGTTTATCATTGATTATGTTGGTTACCGGATGCGCTCGATAGAGAACAGATCAACCCTGCAAAACCGGCTGGATCTGATCAACGCGGAATTGAAAGGCTTGCCGCGAACTTATTGTTCCTATTCCCAGATTAACACTGTAATTTCCAATACCCGTGGTAATCAGAAAAAGTCAATCCTGAGAGACTATTTTGTAAGAAGTACTGATGATAGTAATCTGATTAAATTATTGGAATCTGTGGATATTCCGGCTAAAAGCAGGAATTCGGCTGATTATCGGGTTATAGTGGGGTTTGTTCAAGAATTCATGGCAACTTTTGCCTTCCTCGCACTGCTGGTTTCAGTTTTATATTTGATCCGTAATTATTTATTAAAGAGAAATATACAGATAAGTCCGGAGCGGATGGTACGTCTGATTGTTTATCTCCTGACGGCCTTCTTTATCGTTGCATTGATAGGGGAGGGTAAATTGTTTGGTTTGCTTCTGATAATCACATTTTTGATTTTCCTGGGTGTTCAGATATACTGGCTGATTCCGCGATGGTTCATAACAAAGAGGTTTCCGGGATATTCAATATTATTGGTGGTAGTATCAGCGGCCTTTTTATGTATATTGGTCCCGTTGAGTTACTATTTCAGCTGGAATCCCAGGCACGATCGCTTCCAGCTGGCATTGGGTGAATCGATTGGAATTTTCACGATCAGTTGGATTGTGCTGGTTCCATTTGCGTTTTTTAATTATTATTTAAATCAATTAATTAAAAAAGGGAGGGGATTCAGTTACCTTTTCAAGGGAAATCTGGTAAATCCTGAGGCATTGTTTCATGTGGTATTTCTGATGATTGCCCTGTTGGTGCTGATTGTTAATGGAATGCGGTTTCATAGCCAGGCAACTGCTTCTTTTATAATCATTCTGGGGTTGGCCATATTCTATGTTCAGACCTTCGTTTTAATTCCCCGCTATCTGTTCAGGAGGAAGTTTTTGAGATATATTGCCGCCTGGGCCGGACTATTGGCAGTAACCGCACTGCTCCTTTATGCAAAGGGCTTAATTGAATTGTATCAGATTACCGCCGGGTTGGGAATTCAAATTAATTTCGACGAATTATTGATCCGGCCCGACCAAATCCTGGTGATTACTGCCATTGCCATGCAGGCGGTTGTAATCCCTTCGCTGCTTTATGTTTTTATTAAGCGTCAGCTGGCTGATAAGAGCACCGGGTTTAAGCTGTTCCGCAACAAGGAAGCCGAACTTCAGCAACTCCGCTCACAGGTAAATCCTCATTTTCTGTTTAATTCATTAAATACCTTGTATGCATTCGCTTTAAAGGAAAATAATGCCAAAACGGCTGAATATATTGCAAAACTGGCCAATTTAATGCGATATCTTGTGGATGACATGCAAAAGGAAAAGATTCCGGTGAAAAATGAAATTAATTATATCCGGGATTATATCAATCTGCAGGCTATCCGGAGTTCAGTGGAACATAAAATTGATATTGTAGATAGTATCGGGGACGACCAGAATTTTATGATTGCACCGATGCTGATGATCCCGTTTGTGGAAAATGCATTTAAACACGGAATTAATCCCAATAGTGTATCGGAATTAAAAGTGAATTTTCAGCTTCAGGATGATAAGTTTCAATTTGTGATTGATAATTCGGTTGACAGGAATTTTGAAGCATTCTATAAAGAAAAAGGTTTCGGGATCGGGATCGGGAATGTGAGGCAGCGGCTGATTCACATTTACCCCGGGAAACATACCCTTTCTATTGCCGATACAGGCGACCGGTTCATCGTAATCCTGACTATAGATCAGGAGCCAATAAAAGAAATAGCACGCGGATGACGCGGATCCCTTCGGGAACGCGGATTTTCGCGGATTTTTAAAAATTTAAAAAAATCAGCGTAAATCCGCGTTGCGCAGCATCCGCGTCATCCGCGTGCTGACTTAATCTTCCTTCCACCTAAATCTGAATTTTATCTCAACACTTTTTAATCCTTTTATTCTTAATTTGACCATCCAATCGAATGTGATTTATGATACGAAGTATTGCCGTCGACGATGAACCCTTTGCACTGGATGTGATCTCGATCCATGCTGCAAAAGTCGCAGAACTGGAGCTGGTTGAACGATTTACCGACCCGTTTAAGGCATTGGAATATCTCAAGAATAACCTGGTCGATCTGATCTTCCTTGATATAAACATGCCGGGCTTGTCGGGGATGGAACTTGTGAGCCGGCTCAAGTGTCCGCCAAAGATTATCTTCACAACCGCTTACTCTCAATATGCACTGGATAGCTATGATTATGAGGCGGTTGATTACCTGCTGAAACCCATTGAATTCGACCGGTTCTATAAATCCATCCAACGATATCTCAGACAAATCACACCGGTACCGGGCGCAATAGCACCTCCCTTCGCAAAGCATATCTTCATCAAGGACGGATTTAAGCAGGTCAAGCTGCTTGTTGAAGATATCTCGCACATCCGGAGCGAGGGCAACTACCTGAGCCTGTTTGCCGGCTCGCAACGAACCCTGACCCGAATGACGCTTGCGCAGATAACCGCCTTGCTGCCTGCCCATTTATTCCTTCGCGTGCACAACTCCTGGCTGGTGAATGTGGGGCATATCGAAAAGATCGAGAATAACCATGTATACTGCAATGGCGAAGCCATTCCGATCGGCGCGAAGTACCGTGACGAGTTTTTGAGGGGCATTGGAGCCGGCCAGGGGTAGTACCACTGATCTACCCTCAGAGCGTTGTCATCCCCGCGAAGGCGGGGACCGTTTCACGCCTCTTCCGCTTCACGCTTCTTCCGTTTCACTCGTCACTTGTCACTTGTCACTTGTCACTATCTTCGGCGGCAACAGCTTATACATCACCGGCGTTACCAACCTCGCCAGCAGTGTTGATGTAATCAGCCCCCCGATGATTACCCAGGCAAGCGGGGAGTACAAATTTGAATCTCCCATGGCAATTGGCAGCAACCCGCCGATAGCCGTCATGGTGGTTAAAATTACCGGCAAAAACCGCACCTCGCCGGCTTTGATGATGGCTTCATTTAGCTCAACCCCCTGCTGCCGAAGTTGGTTGGTGAAGTCGACCAGCAAAATGGAGTTCTTGATTTCAATTCCAATCAGGGCCACGAAACCTACTGCTGCTGCAAATGACAGCGTGAACCCGGTAAGGTAAAGCGCCACAATTCCGCCCATAATGCCCAGCGGGATCACCGATAACACGATCAGCGTGCTTTTAAAGGTCCGGAATTCCAGAATCAGGATGGAAAAAATTCCGAAAATGGCTATTAAAATGGCAATGCCCACACCGCCGAAACTCTCCTGCCGGCCTTCAATCTCTCCCGACGGGATGATCTTGAATCCTTCAGGAAGCTTGATCTCATCAACCTTTGCCAGGATTTCCTTGGTTACCCGATCGGTGTTGTAACCTGTTTTTACATAAGATGATATCAGGTTGTACCGCTCCTGGTTATAGTGCTCAATCAGGGTGGGGGAACTTTCAAATTCAATCCGTGCCAGCTGTGAAAGCGGAATCTGGGCACCGCTCAGCGATGAAATGTAGATTTTGTCGAGCGTGGCAAGCGTATTGGTTGAATCTTTCGGCAGCCGAACCTTAATGGCGTATTCCTTGCCGTTGAATTCACGGTATTTGCCCACTTCCAGACCGGCCAGGGCAAGCCTCACCGTGCGGTCGATCTCGATACCGGGAATGCCGAACATGCCTGCCTTTTCGGAGTTCACTGCAATGCGGATGTCGGTCATGGTTTCGCTGAGCGGATTTTTCCCGTAGGTGGTGCCGGGGGTGGATTTCATGATGCTGTCGATCCTCACCGAATATTCCTTCAGTAAAGTCAGGTCATCTCCCACCAGCCGGAGTGCGATCGGGGCACCGATCACGGACCCGTTCTCAAATTCCGTTACAAATATCCTGGCATTGATATAGGTATTCAGCGTATCTCTCAGATTATCAAGAAAAAGAGTCATATCGTCCTGCTTTTCCAGATTCATCTCACAGAGCAGCTCCCCAAGATTGGTCTGTTCCGACTTTTGAAAAACATTGTAAAAGATCTTCGGATTTCCCCTGCCGGTATTCGACATGTAGTAGGTTATCTCCTTTTTATTTCCGACAACCGATTCAACGAACCGCATGGCTTTATCGGTTTCCGCAAGGGTATTGCCTTTGGGTGTTTCAACCGTTATAAGGAATTGCTGCATCCCGGCTTTCGGGAACAGACTGAACCCGATGATGTTGATCAGGAACATCGATGATCCGAAGAAAACGAGTGCCATCAGCAAGGTGCTCACCGGATTGCGAAGCGACCATTGCAGCGCTCGTCCGTATGTAAAATCTATTGCTTTGTTGAGTCCGCGCAGAATCATGTTTCCACGGGGATCAACGTTGCTCTTGAATATCTTACTGGTAATGAATGGGATAATCGTGAGGGCTACGAAAAGGGAGCTTAATACGATTAAGGAGATGGTTACCGGAAGTATCCTGATGTATTTTCCGGGCATTCCCGGCAGAAACATCAATGGCAGAAAGGCGAACAGTAGGGTGGCCGTACATCCCAGAACCGCGGCGCCGATCTGTTTGGTGCCCTTGATGGCTGCATCCATCGGCCTGGCTCCCTCCCGGATCCAGCGGGATATATTTTCCACCACCACAATGGAGTCGTCCACCAGTAATCCCAGTGCGATCACCGCTCCAACGATGCTCAGCTGGTTGATGCTGTAGCCCAGAAAATAGAGTCCGGATAATCCGATCAATACCGACAAAGGTATCGCTACCATCACCACGCCCGATGCACGCAATCCCAATGGCAGCAGGGTAAGGAGCACCAGCAGAATCGCAAAAAGGAAATCTCGCTGCAAACCGCTGAGCTTCTTTTTCACGTTCCGCGCCTGGTCGAAGCCATTTTCCAGCGACATGGTTGCCGGAAGGGTCTGTCTGAAGCTGCTGAGCTGGTCATAGATGCGGTTCCTCACATCGTGGATATTCTGCCCGTCCATCATGCTTGCCGTGATAAATACTGCCCGTATGCCGTTATACCGGCCAAAATACCGGGGATCCTCATCGTCCCAGTTCACCGTTGCAATATCTTTCAGGTAAACCACCTGGCCCATATTGGCGCCAACAATGGTTCGTTCCACTTCATCGAGACTATGGTAATTGCCGCTGGTTTTTATGTTAAATTTTTGGGTGCCGATTTCCACGCTTCCTCCCGGGATGTTGGCGTTTTCACTTTGTATCGCGTTCATTACCTGAGTGATGGTAATTCTTAACTGCGAAAGTTTTGGTAAGTCGACCGCCACGCGCAGCTCCTTTGCCGGATAAGCTACCGACTCGGCCTTTTTAACGCCGGGCACTGTTGCGATGATATCTTTCAGATTCTCAGCCTGGGTTCGCAATTCATCATAGGTATCGGTTTCGGAAACCAGCGCCGTTTGTATAATGCTGGTTTCTCCGGCGTTAATCTTTTTTATGTCAATGAGATACAAATCTGCGGGTAAAGATGGCCGGGTGGTTTGTACCTGCCGCACCACTTCGTCGTATTTCTTGTCGGGATCACAGTCGGCTGTAAATTCAACTACTACGGTAGCCAACCCGTCTTTCATCTCTGTCCAGATCCGCTTGACTTTATCAAGTTCCTTGAATGATTTTTCCAGTTTGTCTACCACCAGTTCTTCCATATCGATCGGGGAAGCGCCCGGATAGAGAACCGTAACGGGCACAATCGGCATGGGCAGGTCGGGATCTTCCGCCTGCGGGATTTTCAGATAAGCGTATACACCCATGATAATCAGCATCACGAATACCACAATGGTAAACTGATGATTCTTAACGGCTAATTCAGATATTTTCATGGCTGGTCACGATCACTGTTTCTTAACTTCAACCAATAATCCATCGCTCAGATAGGCAACTCCATCGCCAATTACCTCTGTAATATTCTCCAGTCCGCCGGAAATGGCAGCCTGCTCCCCATACAAAGTGGCTATGGTCACTTTTATTTTTTTTGCGGTTCCCGCTGAAGTTACCGTATAGACATATCCGGTGCGTCCATCCGCTTCCACCACTGCAGCCATCGGGATCAGGGAATAGGAGATCTTCCGGTCGGGAATAATTTCTGTATTGGCAATGAAGCCTGAGGCCAGTCTGCTTTTGGTTTCATTCAGCCTGAGCTCAACCTCATAGGTGCCTGTCATGGGATTGGAGGCTTCATCTATCTGGACTACAATGGCATGGAATGCTTCATCCGGCCAGGCATCAATCATCACGCTGGCAGAGTCGCCGATATTTACTTTAACGATATCGCGGTCGGAGAGCGAAGTGCGGATCATCCAGTTTTTGCCGCTGATTCCCAGGGCATAAACCGGAAAGCCGGGTGCAACCAGCTCATTTTCCTTCACCAGCTGCCGGAGGATTACGCCGTTTTTTGGTGCGGTAATCCGCGAATGCGAGAGGTTAAACTCGGCCATCTCCACAATGGATTTCGATACGTTCATCGCCGTTTCGGCATTTTGAAGCTGCTCAAGAGTGGCTACGCTGTCGGCATACAGATTTTTCGCCCGGTTGTAATCCCGCCGGGCTTTTTCATATCCGTTTTTTGCCTGATTTACCTGGGCAGTTATTTCCGACAGGTTGAGCACGGCCAGCAGCTGTCCCTGCTTAACGGCATCTCCCTCCTTCACATAGGTGCGGGCAACGATTCCACCCGTTTTAAACGAAAGCTTCACTTCTTCACTGGTGGCCACAATGCCGGTTGACCGAACCGGCAGACTGATTTCCTGCACAACCACAGGAACCATCCTCACCTTCACCGCCTCCGCCTTCACCGTTTCCTTCACCACGGCCGGCTTGCATCCGACAAAACCCAGCACACCAATGAGCACCAACCAGATCACCATCCCTACCACCGCCCCCTTCTTTGTCATCCCCGCGAAAGCGGGGACGGGGACCTCTTTCCCTACCACCGCCCCCTTTTCATATCTTTTCATTTTCTATATTTTATTTATCGCACAAACCTTCTCAAATTCTGCATAATCAGCCAGATAAGTGAACTTCGAAATGATCACGTTCTCTTCGGCCTGGGTAAGGGTCGTCCGCGCATCGATAAACTCAATGAGATTCGCCTGTCCCTCTTCATACCTCCGTTTTACCAGACGGAAACCCTCACGGGCAGTTTTAACCTGACTCATGGCGGATTCAATCCCCACCCGGGCGGTTTCCAGCTCATTCACGGCATTCATCACCTGAAGCTCAATCTGTTTTCGAACCTCCTCCGACTGTTGACTGAGCAGCTCCTTTTGCAGTTTTGCCTGCCTTATCTTTGCCCGGTTCTGATAACCTGCGAACAGGTCCCAGGTTAGTATCGCTGAAGCCTGAGCAAAATCCGATTCTTTGTCAACCTTGTATTTCTCCCCCTGGATACCGTAATCGGCCACAATCATCATATCGGGTAAAGAACCGGCCTTGTTCATCTTTACCTGTAATTCGGTTATGTCGTTGTACAGATCGAGCTTTTTCAGTTCTTCGCGGTTGGCCAGAGCCGATTCGCGGTAGGCATCCTGACCTTCTGCCAACGCAGGTATCAGATCGGGCTCCGATAATATGACGGGCTCACTGAGCGGACGGTTTAAGAGAAAATTCAGATAGGCGGTGGCGATTTCCCGATTTTTTCCAGCTACCTGCATTTTCTGATCGAACTTGCTCATTTCAGTCTGGGCACGGTACAGATTATCGATGGTGATTTTTCCGTTGTCCACCAATTTCTGGTTTACCCTGACGTTCTCTTCCAGCAGTTTCCGGGTTTCCGTAAGCATACCCGCAATTCCATCTGTCATGGCCACCGTATACCAGGCTTTCCTGATTTCCGCCGCCAGCTCCTGGCGGTATTGATCTACCGATACCTGCTCGGTTGCCGTTAATCCCTCCTTTATCCTGGAATTGTAATAAATATCGGTATTAAAAACCGGCTGTATCATGCGGATTTTTGTTTCCTGCTCCTGCGGCCTGAGAAACATAAATGAAAGATTGTCAATCTGCGGGAATCGGTTTTCCTTTAAGATCTGGTTCAGCGTGGAATATACCGGGTTCAGCAGATCTCCGATCGGCAGATCGATCGTCCGGCCCCCTTCAGATACCGTGTACCGCGCATTCAGCGAAATGCTCGGAAAGAACAGACCTTTCGCTTCCCTCAGGGCTTCCACACTTTTCAGATAGCTGGTCTCTTTCTGCTTAAGTGCCAGGTTGTTCTCCAGACCAAGGCGCACATAATCTTCAATGGGCGACTGTGCCATCAAAAACCACGGCCAGAATATCAACATCAGGGACAAAGTTTGTATTAATCGTATCATTGGAGGCGTTTTTTCATGTTGGCCTGAATGAGGAGGAAGAGACGTTTCACCAGGTCGCGCTCATCCGGGTTGGCGGAGGCGTAAAGCTCATCGGCAAAGGTGAATACTTCTTTCATCCGTAATTGGTATTCCTGCCGTACGAATTGTCCCACATCGGTAAGACCCAGATTTACTTCCTTATTATTACGGACATTGGTTCGGACAACCAGTCTCTTGGCGACCAGTTTACGCACCGTCTGAGAGATGGCACCCCGGGTAACTCCCATTAAATCAGCGAGCTGCGACATATTAGTTTCCGGATTTTCTCCGATCATGGAGATGGTCTGAAGCTCAGAGAGATGCAGCGTTTGGCCGGTCCCGAAATCGCGGGGCTGCTTTTCAATAATGGAGTATGCATGCAGGATGCTTTGAAACAGCCTCACCAGTTCATTGACTTCGCTTTCCATTTCAAAAATGTTTAGTTGCTATACAAAAGTAGATATAATTTAGCAGCTAAACAATTCGTTTTAATTTGCAACTGCAATCCCTATCTTTAATAAAAATTTTCGGAATGAAATTGCGGATTATACTATTGGCAGCTGCTGCACAGGTTTTGTTATTCAGCGGTACTGTTTTCGGATTTGATACGGTTCGGGCAAAAACCGATCAAAGGATTGAATTGTTGAGTATTGTATTTCGTTTGGCCGGCAGTCCGGAATACAATATGAACCAGTATAAAGGGTATGTTGCCGATATAGACAAATGGTTCGCTCCTTGCAAAAACCATCCTGCGGTGAAATTGGCAAAACAATTGCGCAGAACGAGGGGTGTGAGTTATGATGCCGTGATGTCGATGGCAATACACCTGGAACAACCGCCCGGATTGAATCCGCTGGTGCCCTTTAAGTCATCTGTCCTGGATAAAAGATGGGGTAAATCCGGTGCTGCAAAATTTTTAAGATTGCTGAAGGACTTTTACCGGGAATCTGATTTTACCGGATTTTACGAAAACCATCAGGCCATGTATCGGATCGCCGAAGCCCGAATGAATAAGGTACTGGAAAACATAGATTTCAATTGGTTCGGGCAATTTTACGGTGTTGAGTCAGGCGGCAGATTCAACCTGGTGCTGGGAATCGGCAACGGGGGTGGAAATTACGGGCCTAAAGTTGTTTATCCCGACGGGAGTGAGGATTTATATGCGATAATCGGCACCTGGTTAATCGATGGAGAGGGCATGCCTGATTATAATACAAGTGTATTGGGGACCATCATTCACGAGTTTAATCACTCGTTCGCGAACCCTTTAGTGGATAGAAACTTATCCATTCTGGAAGAGTCCGGGAAAGCCCTGTTTCAACCCGTGCGCGACCAAATGTCAAGAATGGCTTACGGTTCGTGGAAAACGGTAATGTATGAATCCCTGGTCAGAGCTTCATCAATTCAATATTTTATCGATAACAAGGCTACTGCCAGCCAGGTTCAGCGATTCAAAGTCAGTGAAATGTCGAATGGATTTCTCTGGACCAGCCAACTGGTTGATTTGTTGGGAGTATATAAATCCAATCGCGACCTATATCCGGATCTCGGCCTTTTTATGCCCAGGATTGCAGAATTGTATGAGGCACTGGCACCTGAGATCGGTCAGATGAAAAGTGATTTTGAAAAAAAATGTGCAAAGGTGGAGGCTATTGAACCCTTTGCCAACGGCGACGGAAATGTGGATCCGGCCCTGACCGAAATTCGAATCCGCTTCTCCCAACCGATGAATACTAAAGCGGGCTATTCCATAAATTATGGCAAGTCAGGGGCTGAGCACTTTGGCCTGAAAGGATCTCCATCATATAGCGAGGATGGCAGATGTCTGGTGGTAAAAGTTGCACTTAAACCTGACTGGGATTATTCTTTTGTATTGACGCCCAATTCGTTCCGGACCCAGGATGAGTATCCTCTGGTCAGCTACGAGGTGAATTTCAAAACCCGGAAATAAAAAAGATGGGGTTCCATTTTGCGGAACCCCATCCTGTTTCATCGTTACGTTAATTACGAAATTTCAATTTTCCGGGCCGGTTTTGGCCTGGCTTCTTCCCTCTTCGGAATGATGATGTGCAATATGCCATCTGAGTATTTTGCGGTAACCTTTTCCCTGTCAACCTGATATTCGGGCAGGGTAAAGGAACGCTGGAACGATTGATAACTGAACTCACGCCGGCTGTATTGTTCGTTTTTCTCCTCTTTCTGCTCTTTTTTCTCTGAGGAGATGGTCAGAACATTATCTTCAAGATTGATCCTGAAGTCATCTTTGCTCATACCCGGAGCTGCAAGTTCGATTGCATACTCATTGTCATTTTCCCTCACATTTACTGCCGGCAATGTGGTGTTGGTGTTGGAGAAATTCAGATTCGACCAGTCCATCCAATCCCTTGACCACAGATTGTCAAGTAAAGAAGGGATAGAGGGGAATTCCGGGTTGCTACGTTTCATCAGTGACATAACTAAACCTCCTGTACTTTATGTTTAACATCAATTTTAACTCCAAACTGATGCTCGCAAATGGTATTCCAGAGGCGGAAAAATGACACTATGACGCATGTGGTGAGGGAGATAGGACAATTTGTCGCTTTAAAGTGACGGGTGACTGATAGTCGTGAAGCGTGAAGCGGAAGAGGCGTGAAACGGAAGAGGGGTGAACGGAATGTTTATTGCTTTTGGTAGGCTTCTAATTCCTCTTTTAACCTGATTATCCGGTCCGGCTCATGAGCGGCCAGATTCTTTTTTTGCCCGGGATCAGTCATCAGGTTATAGAGCTGAACCTCCGGCGACAAACCGGTTTCGATATTGACGTCCTTAAACAGGGGCACACCGGGATAGGAGGGTATCATTACCCATTCATTCATGCGGATTAGGGTTTTTCCACTACCATTTTCCAGAATCAGGGACGACCGGCCGTTGGGGGATTTTCCGAGCAGGGCATTGAGGACACTCTGGCTGTCGCGACCCGGATTCGGTTGGCCGGTTAATTCGGCCAATGAAGCTGCAAGATCAACCTGACAAACAAGTGCTTCTGAAATTCCTGGTTTGATTTGTCCGGGCCAGCTAACCAGGAAGGGTACGTGCGTTCCCGCGTCAAGCAAGCTGTATTTGCCTCCGCGCAATGGTCCCCAGGGGGTATGGCTGCCATTCAGCTCTAGGGCCTGATCGGCATAACCATCATCTAAAACCGGACCGTTATCGCTGGAGAATATGACGATGGTATTCGAGGTCAGGCCAAGCTGTTCCAACTTCTTTAAAAACTCACCCACTGCCCAGTCGGCCTCGGCAATGACATCGCCGCGCGGGCCCAGTCCGGTGGTGCCGGCAAAGCGGGGCGACGGTATCCTCGGACAATGCGGCTCATGCAGGGCATAGTAGAGAAAGAAAGGCTTCTTCTGATTGATTTCGATAAATTTCTGTGCTTTCAGCAGAAAGGTATCCACCATGAATTCATCGGTCCACCGGGCACGGGTGCCACCCTTCATGAAACCGATCCGGGAAATTCCGTTTACAATGGTGCCGGCATGACCCTGAGTCAGTCCCATCCTGATTTTATCCGGATTATCCTTTCCGGTTGGCTCCCCGGCAAAGTTCTGCCTATAGCTGACCTCAATGGGATCGGTCGGATCCAGTGCAACCACCCTGCCATTTTCCAGAAAAACAGTCGGACACCGGTCATTGGTTGCCGCCATGATATAGGAATAATCAAAACCGGTTTCGTTGGGGCCCGGCGTAATCCTGCCGTTCCAGTCGATCTGTCCAGTACCTAGTCCCAGATGCCATTTGCCCACCACCCCGGTTGTATATCCGGCGTTTCCCAGCATTCCGGGCAAGGTGGTGGTTGAGGGATCGATCAGTAAAGGCGCGTCGCCAGGCAATACACGCGCCCGCTGGTTACGCCAGGGATATCCACCTGTAAGGAGAGCCAGACGGCTGGGAGTGCTGGTTGCGGAGGTGCAGTATCCATTGGTGAATCTTAAGCCGGATGCTGCCAGCTGATCGATATTCGGGGTTTTTAGATTTACTGAACCATAACAGCCAACATCGCCAAATCCAAGATCATCTGCCAGGATGATTACAATGTTCGGTTGTTTTGCTGCCGGTAATTTGTTGATCTTTTCTTTCGGGGCGCAACCACTTTGCACCAATAGTCCGGTTGCAACCAATCCCAGAATCTTTTTCGTGCAGATCCCCATATTAATCAGGTTTAGAATTTAAATATAGGGCAAATTCGGGAATATGCCACCCCTGCCTGATTTCTTGAAACCGCTGGCTTAGTGCAGAAACTTTGTTAATATGGTGTTCAACTGATCTGTTTTAAAAGGCTTTGACAGATAATCATCACAGCCGAACGGGGTGTTATTATTCAGCCCTTTGTCAGAAACCCGGGTGGTATGGGCTATAATATTCAGGGCTGGGTTTAATTTCTTAATTATTTTGGCAGCTTCGATGCCATCCATAACCGGCATGCTGATATCCATCAGTATTAAATCAATATCATCATATTGCTTAACCAGATCCACTGCTTCTAAGCCGTTTTTTGCATGAATCACTTCAATGCCGGCATCTTCCAAAAACATTTTAAGATAGAGGAAGTTGACCCAGTCATCTTCTGCAACAAGGATTTTTGAAGGCAACGTTTTTTCTTGTTTTTCCAGGTCAGATATCTCATTTTGGGGTATTTGTTCTGAAACCGGTACGGTAAAGAATACTGTTGTGCCAAGGCCGGGTTCAGATTCAACCCAGATCCTGCCTCCGAGCAATTCTACCAGTCCTTTGCAGATCGCCAGTCCCAGTCCGGTACCCTCATGAATGTTTGAAAACACCTGTTCAGCCTGATAAAACCGTTCAAAAACCTTATAAATGTTTTTCTGCGCGATACCGATACCAGTATCTCTAACATAGAACCTGACCTCATTGCTTTCATTGGTATACCCGAAATCAATACTACCGGATTTTGTGAATTTAAGTGCATTATTAATAAGCCGCCGTAAGATCTGATGCAGTAAGTCATTATCTGAATTTATTGTAATATTCTGATCGGCAGGATTATGATGTTTCAGGATAATATTCTTGGATACCATAAGTGGCCCGAATTCAGTAATTAAATCTGAAAACAGGGAATTAACTTCCACTGGGTTGATCCTCATATTTGTTTGTCCTGTTTGAATCTTGGAGATTTCAAGAATATTGCTGACGATCTCAATTAGCTTATTCCCATTCTCGCAAATGATGGCCACGAATTTTCTTATTTCCTCCCTGGTTAATCCTTCCTCACCCAATAATTCTGAAAAACCGATTATACCGTTCAGCGGGGTGCGGATCTCATGCGAAATGTTTTGCAGAAA
The DNA here is from genome assembly GCA_942493265.1 of uncultured Bacteroidota bacterium. GTDB lineage: Bacteria > Bacteroidota > Bacteroidia > Bacteroidales > UBA12481 > UBA12481. The sequence continues at coordinate 632,165 of OW818688.1, read as the reverse complement.
AGCTGTTTTTAAATTCTCGCTCTCCAGATAGTTCTTCTGGCTGTTTCGGGAATCGATTAAATCTTTCATTTGCATAAGGTATTTTACCTGGCAAAGTTGAAGATTCTGTGGTGGCCATATGTTATAGAATATTGTAAATCCTTTATATAATTCACACGTTGTCAGAATGTACTAACATGTTAATTTGCTGTTAACCCTGAAAATGTGCCGGCTGGATCTGAACCATTCAAGTATTCGGTTGTTTGATTATTAAGAATGATTCTAAATAACATGGCTATGAATGCAATTTTTACGCGAAGTCGGAGGGTAATGTTTTCAGCGGTGCTGTTTTTCGGAAGCCTCCTGGGCGGAACAGCTTTCGGACAAACCACCCACCAGGTTGCGGTCAGAAGCAATACCTTTACTCCCAAGGAATTAACTATTACTGTTGGGGATACAGTAGTGTGGACATGCACACAGGGCGTGCATAACGTAAATGGTAATAAGGCCACGTTCCCGGCGAATCCTGCATCATTCGGGAACAGTCTGGCCTCAAACTGGACTTATTCCTTTGTGTTCACATCTCCGGGCGTATATAATTACCAGTGCGACCCTCACGTTGATTTTGGTATGATGGGAAAAGTCACGGTGGTGAACAAATCGACCAATCCCAAACTCAATGTAAATTTTACCGGGATGACCCCGCACATAGGGCAAACATTTACATTCTACGTTAAACATGCAGTCACCGGCCTGTACAAAGATACCATCCTGATTGCCAGGATTCCGGGAGCTACTTTCCAGATTGCCTCCGATCAGATTGTTAAGGGAGAATCCTATTTCCTTGATTTTTTTGCTGATCTCAATATGAGCGGTGAATATGATGCCCCTCCAACTGATCACGCCTGGCGGATCGAGCTCAATGATGTAGCAGGAGATACCACACTAACTTTTACCCACAATGTAAATTTTACGGATATCTTCAAAAATTCAAGTGGTATCAGCAGCGAACCGGCAGTTCTCGGGGAGGTTCTGCTTTATCCGAATCCTGCAGTTAACCAGATAACCCTTGCCCTGAAAAGCACCACAACAGCACCTTTGCTGGTGAGCATCTGCAATATTGCTGGTTCACAGATGCTGATGAAGGAATTTGCCGCAGGACAGGATAACCTGGTTATTGATGTCATTGATTTTTCACCGGGAATTTATTTCCTCACCATGAAAACGGTTAACGAGGTCCGAAGTTTCCGGTTTGTCCGGCAATAGCACCGACCAATGCGTTGAGGGCAAAAGGCAAAAGGCAAAAGGCAAAAATTAGTAAAAAGAATTAAGGAATAAGTTCAAAGAGCTTCCCTAATCCACTGTGTCCCATATCAGTTGCCCCGGCCTTCAGAGGCTGTGTAAAAATGTCTAATAAAAAGTTCATTGAAAATTTGGATATTTTGACGTAATTACTTATATTTAAATTAGTTGCAATGATTTCAGAACTAATTTTACACAGATGCATTACGTTGAACCCTGTGATCGAGATCAGCTTTCCCTGGCCAGCAGCATGAACGATTGGGTGGACCGCGATAATGTGGTTCGGCTGATCGATGTCCTGGTTGATCAGATCATCAAAGCCCAACCGGATTGCTTTGCGAACCGGGGGCAGCAAGAGCTGGGAAGGAAAGCCTACCGGCCGGAGACCCTGCAGAAGCTTTATTTATATGGCTACCTCAACGGGATCTGCAGCTCCCGCAGGTTAGAGCGGGAATGCTACCGGAACCTGGAGGTGATGTGGCTCCTGGGCCAATTGCGGCCGGATCATAAGACCATCTCCGATTACCGGAAAGATAACAAGGAAGCCATACGAACGGTCTGCCTAGCCTTTCGGACCTTCCTGAAGAAACAAGGGTTCATTGAAGGTCACACCATTGCCTATGACGGGACCAAACTGAAAGCCAATGCTGCCAAAGAACTCGTTACCCGGACCGGATTAGAAAAGAGGATGAAAAAACTGGAAACAGAATTGGACCGGTATCTGAACCAACTACAAAACAATGATATTGTTGAAGATATTGAGGATCAATTAAATAGCTTATCAGCAGATTATCAGGTAGAACCGGCATTACTTCAGAAGATCGCCGAGCTGCAAAAGCAGCTGGAGACGATGAAAGCCCAACAGGAGTTCTTGAAGTCAGAAAAACGGGAAAATTTTGCACCAGCTGACCCAGATGCCAAATTGATGAAGGGACGGGATGGGTACGCACCAGCTTACAATCTGCAAACCGGGGTAGACAAAAAAAACAAACTCCTGGTTTATGCCGAGATGACCGACAGTGTTATGGATATGTTGAGTCTTAAAGTTGATGTGGATCAAACTGTAGATCAGCTTGGTATTGTTCCGAAAATCGTACTGGCCGACTGTGGTTATGCCGATCTGGACAAAATCGAAGCCATTGAAAAGGAACATGAAGAAACGAAAACCCTCTGTGTAGTTCCCTTGCCGATAACTGGCCAGGAATTGAAGGATAAAGCTGCCGGCATCTCCTTTACCTATGACCAGCAGAACGATTGCATTGTTTGCTCCGAAGGCTGCACCCTGCCCATTAAGGCTCACGATATTGTCAAGCGTGGAGAAAAGTATGATTTGTATAGGGGATCTTGCGCTGAATGCCCTAAAAAGTCAATGTGTACGCGGTCTCCCAAAGGACGGACTGTTTATTTGAATCAGAACCATGAATGGATCGACCAGTACAAAAAACGGATGGCCGATCCCTTTTACAAAAAGAAGGTCAAAGAGCGAAAAGCCATTGTTGAGCATCCCTTCGGAACCCTCAAATGCATGTTGGGGAAGATACCCCTACGGCTTCGAGGGAAGGAAAAGGTGCAAATCGAGATCGACATTGCTACAACCGCATTCAACCTGAAGAGATTATTGGCCCTCGATACGATGGAAAACCTGCTGAAAAGGGTTCAAACTTTCAATTGGGTTGGATGATGGAGAAATCCATCCTCTTTTTCCTTGTCGAAAAAATATCCAAATTTGTCAAAGAACTAAAAATCGAAATTATTACACAGCCTCTTCAGGCCGGGGATCAGGGAGATCCCCCTGAGAACTCAACCCGCCCGGCCTTAAGGCCGGACGGGCAAAGAATGAGATGAGAAAGCCTCTCAACCCCCGGCCTTCAGAGGCTGTGTAAAAATGTCTAATAAAAAGTTCATTGAAAATTTGGATATTTTGACGTAATTACTTATATTTAAATTAGTTGCAATGATTTCAGAACTAATTTTACACAGATGCATTACGTTGAACCCTGTGATCGAGATCAGCTTTCCCTGGCCAGCAGCATGAACGATTGGGTGGACCGCGATAATGTGGTTCGGCTGATCGATGTCCTGGTTGATCAGATCATCAAAGCCCAACCGGATTGCTTTGCGAACCGGGGGCAGCAAGAGCTGGGAAGGAAAGCCTACCGGCCGGAGACCCTGCAGAAGCTTTATTTATATGGCTACCTCAACGGGATCTGCAGCTCCCGCAGGTTAGAGCGGGAATGCTACCGGAACCTGGAGGTGATGTGGCTCCTGGGCCAATTGCGGCCGGATCATAAGACCATCTCCGATTACCGGAAAGATAACAAGGAAGCCATACGAACGGTCTGCCTAGCCTTTCGGACCTTCCTGAAGAAACAAGGGTTCATTGAAGGTCACACCATTGCCTATGACGGGACCAAACTGAAAGCCAATGCTGCCAAAGAACTCGTTACCCGGACCGGATTAGAAAAGAGGATGAAAAAACTGGAAACAGAATTGGACCGGTATCTGAACCAACTACAAAACAATGATATTGTTGAAGATATTGAGGATCAATTAAATAGCTTATCAGCAGATTATCAGGTAGAACCGGCATTACTTCAGAAGATCGCCGAGCTGCAAAAGCAGCTGGAGACGATGAAAGCCCAACAGGAGTTCTTGAAGTCAGAAAAACGGGAAAATTTTGCACCAGCTGACCCAGATGCCAAATTGATGAAGGGACGGGATGGGTACGCACCAGCTTACAATCTGCAAACCGGGGTAGACAAAAAAAACAAACTCCTGGTTTATGCCGAGATGACCGACAGTGTTATGGATATGTTGAGTCTTAAAGTTGATGTGGATCAAACTGTAGATCAGCTTGGTATTGTTCCGAAAATCGTACTGGCCGACTGTGGTTATGCCGATCTGGACAAAATCGAAGCCATTGAAAAGGAACATGAAGAAACGAAAACCCTCTGTGTAGTTCCCTTGCCGATAACTGGCCAGGAATTGAAGGATAAAGCTGCCGGCATCTCCTTTACCTATGACCAGCAGAACGATTGCATTGTTTGCTCCGAAGGCTGCACCCTGCCCATTAAGGCTCACGATATTGTCAAGCGTGGAGAAAAGTATGATTTGTATAGGGGATCTTGCGCTGAATGCCCTAAAAAGTCAATGTGTACGCGGTCTCCCAAAGGACGGACTGTTTATTTGAATCAGAACCATGAATGGATCGACCAGTACAAAAAACGGATGGCCGATCCCTTTTACAAAAAGAAGGTCAAAGAGCGAAAAGCCATTGTTGAGCATCCCTTCGGAACCCTCAAATGCATGTTGGGGAAGATACCCCTACGGCTTCGAGGGAAGGAAAAGGTGCAAATCGAGATCGACATTGCTACAACCGCATTCAACCTGAAGAGATTATTGGCCCTCGATACGATGGAAAACCTGCTGAAAAGGGTTCAAACTTTCAATTGGGTTGGATGATGGAGAAATCCATCCTCTTTTTCCTTGTCGAAAAAATATCCAAATTTGTCAAAGAACTAAAAATCGAAATTATTACACAGCCTCTGAAGGCCGGGGCAACTGATATGGGGCACAGTGAGTTAGTGAAGGGCCATCACGACTTTTAGCTTCCAGACCATCTTATTTTAGGTTAAGGGCTTTGGGATATAGCGGTGAGCCGGCGATCTTACCTCTTCAATGGTGTCATCACCACTTTGCGGAACTCCACCTCACTGCCCTCCGCCTGCAGGGCAATCTGTCCGCTCCGGGCTGTGCAGTTGAATCCGTTGTTCACCAGGTCGCCATTCACCCAAACGGTGATTTTATCATCCAGGCATTCGACCACGATCTGATTCCATTCACCTGCCGGTTTCTCGGAATCGTTCGTCAGGTTTTCCACCCGGCGGTTTTTGCCTTCAACAATTCCCCACTTTTCTTCAGGGCCGCGTCTTTTCACCATATCCGGCACGGAGATATCCTCCACAATGCACCAGAAATCACCGGCATTGTTATGCTCCAGCTGCGCTTCAATGGATTTTGGAAACATCGCATACAGGGCACGGGGCGTGGAGCAATGCAGCAGAATGCCGCAATTGCCCGGCTCGCCGGCAAAACGATATTCCACTTCGAGCCGGTAATTTTTAAAGATGGTGTCAGTGATAAGATGTCCCTCAGGGGTTCCCAGACTTACCAGCATTCCGTTGCGAACTATGAAGGAGTTTCTGGCACCCGGATTTGTATCTTTTTCAGGTACATCTGAATGCCATCCGGTAAGATCTTTGCCGTTAAACAAACTGATTGATTTTTCCTGACCGGATACTGGCCACCCGATCATGCTCATGAACAGAAGTGGGAAAACAAATTTTACAGGGATCATATGCAGGGTATTGATGAAATAATCAGGTGTTATAATGAATTCCGGCCATTTCCCGGATGCGGTCGAGCAGATGCATCTGCTCCAGTGAGAAAGACAGGGGGAGCTCAGGGCTTTCCTGTAAACCGGCATCGAGGCACTCCATAACATGCTGTGCTTCACGGAATAATCCGAATCCGGATTCTGTATGGAATATTAGATCTTCTTCTGATTGGTCTTTCCGTGAAATCGTAACTTTCACAGTCGATGGATCTATGCGCCGAACCCGGATAAATCCCTTTTCACACCAGATCTCCGTTTGAGTGTCACTGCAAACGGCAATACTCGAGGCCAGCTGGGCAATCTCGCCCCCTGGGAATTTAAAGGTCATGGCAATGCTTCGGTCGGCACCGGTCGGAGCCAGTTCGGCTGTTACCTGAATTTCAGATGGATTTCCAAAAGCCTGAAGGGCCCAGAATACCGGATAAACTCCAATATCAAGCAGGGCACCGCCGCCCAGGCTCATGTTGTACAACCGGCTTTCAGGAATGTAGGGAGAGTAAAAACAGAATTCCGAACGCATCATAAGCGCCCTTCCCAACTCCCCGGATTTCATTACTTCAAGTGCTTTTTTAAACGATGGCTGGAACCGTGTCCAGAAAGCTTCCATCAAAAATGCCTGATTCCGGCGGGCTGCACCGATCATTTCGGCAGCCTGACCCGCCGTGAGAGCAAAAGCCTTCTCAACGATCACAGCCTTACCGTGTTCCAGACAAAGTATTGTATGATCGCAGTGATGCGAATGGGGGGTGGCAATGTATACGACGTCCACATTCGGATCAGCGGCCATCTCTTCATAGCTGCCGTAAGCTTTTTCAAAACCATGTTTTGATGCGAATGTTTTCGATTTTTCCAGGTCACGCGATGCTGCACCATAAAGCCGGGCATTGGGCAGCAATTTAAGATCCTGGCTGAACTTAGCGGCAATCTTGCCGCAGCCAAGAATACCCCAATTGTATGTGCGATTTGTCATAAAGCGAAGATAGGGAAAAGGGTGAGACGGAAGAGGCGTGAGGCGGAAGAAGCGTGAAGCGGAAGAAGTGACAAGTGACAAGTGACGAGTGACGAGTGACGAGTGACAGCTCTTGGCAGTCTCAGCAATTTTCTTTAAATTTTCGTACCCTAATATTGTACTCTATGAATTCCCTGGTATTCACAAAGAGGCCTGATCCAACCGGATGGTTGCTGGAAGCGGATAATCCGTCGGTAAGGTATTTTACACTCACACGAATTATGGGGAAAAGTGAAGAAGATGAGCAGGTTGTGCAGGCACGTCAGGATATCATGATTACGGGCATTGTACCTGAAATTCTGAGCAGGCAGAATGGTGACGGCAGCTGGGGTGAGCCATCCCGGTTTTATGTGGCGAAATATCAGGGAACCGTATGGCAGCTGATGATACTCGCCGAATTGGGCGCCGACGGGAATCATCCCCAGGTTGCCCGTGCTTGCGAATTTATTCTGGAAAATTCACAGGACCATGGATCCGGTGGTTTTTCAGCCTACAAAAGTGAGAAAACCGGAGGCGGACTGCCCGGCTATGTGATCCCGTGCCTTACGGGGAATATGGTCTGGAGCCTGATCCGCCTGGGATATCTGAATGATGAAAGGGTTCAGAAAGGTATTGGCTGGATCAATCAATACCAGCGGTTCGATGACGGAAACACCGAGCCTCCCAAAGGTTGGCCTTACGACAAATATCAGATGTGTTTTGGTAAGCATACCTGCCATATGGGTGCGGTAAAGGCGCTTAAGGCACTGGCAGACATCCCGGAAGGCTCCCGGTCTGCTGAAACCAATCGAACCATTCATGCCGGCTCTGAGTATTTTCTGGCACACCATATCTACAAAAAGAGTCACGATTATCAGTTGGTGTCAAAACCCGGATGGCTCAGGCTGGGATTTCCACTGATGTATCAGTCGGATATACTGGAAGTTCTCCTGATCCTCAGCAAGTTGAATTATCGGGATGATCGGATGACTGATGCCATAAATCTGGTGGCATCAAAGCAGGATGACCAGGGGCGCTGGACCCTGGAGAACAGTTTCAACGGGAAATTTATTGCCAATATCGAAAAGAAGGGTAAGCCGTCAAAATGGATTACACTGAACGCTCTTCAGGTACTGAAATATTTTTTCGCAGAACAAGGGTGAGCGGCGGCCTGCTTTCCTCAGGTTCCTGAGACCGGGACGGTGCCTGAACCGGGGCATTCCCCTGAACCCGTGCATGAGTGCGGGGCTCTCTTGAGTTTCTTTCAGCCGGACGATCAGTTGCTTCTGGGATACTCTTCCCGAGCATTTTCTCGATCTCTTTCAGATATCTCCTTTCATCCACATCGCAGAATGATATTGCGATTCCGCCGGCACCTGCACGGCCCGTGCGCCCGATGCGGTGGATATACATATCAGGCACATTGGGAAGCTCGTAATTGATCACCATCGAAAGATTGCTTACGTCGATCCCTCGGGCTGCTATGTCCGTGGCTACCAGCACGCGGGTAATGTTGTGCTTGAAATCACTCAGGGATTTGATCCTGGAGAATTGGGCCTTGTTGCCATGGATGGCTTCTGCCCGGATACCGGCCTGCGTCAGGCCTCTCGCGACCCGGTCGGCACTGGTTTTAGTACGTGTGAAGATCAGGGCATTACTGCTTTTCGCTCTCTTCAGTATTGAAACCAGCAGCGAATTTTTATCATTTTTACCGATAAAATATAGGGTTTGATCAATACTGTCGGCACTGGATAGCTGTTCGGTTACATCTACCTTTTCAGGATTCTGAAGTATGCTTTTCGATAACCTCATAGCCTCGGGAGGCATTGTGGCCGAAAGGAATACCGATTGGCGCTTCGATGGAAGTTTGGCAATGATCCGCTTGATATCCGGGATAAAGCCCATATCGAGCATCAGATCCGCTTCGTCAAGTACAAACCAGTTGATGTTCCCAAGATGTATATATCCCTGGCCCATCAGGTCGAGCAGGCGGCCCGGCGTGGCGATCAATACATCAATTCCTTTTATCAGGGCGGATTCCTGAGAGCCCTGCGGAACACCGCCAAATATTACGGCACTGCGAATGGAGGTAAACCGGGCGTATGAATTGAAATTCTGACCGATCTGTGCGGCCAGCTCACGGGTTGGACAAAGAATCAGCGCTTTGATCTGGCGCGACCGGCTGGGATCGGCTGGATCATCAAGCAGCGACTGAATAATCGGAATCGAAAAGGCAGCCGTTTTTCCGGTGCCGGTCTGTGCGCATGCAAGCAAATCTTTGTGATCCAGGAGGATCGGGATGGCTTGTTCCTGTACAGGTGTGGGTTGTGTGTAACCTTCAGATCTTAAGGCCCTCTGAATAGGCTCAGCTAAATTCAAATTCTCGAATGACATGGACATGATATAATAAGGCCGGTCGGAGCAATATATGTAAGGAAGGCCTCAGTGTGTGAAATGTAACATATTGGCGACAAAGGTAGTTATTATTTGTTTAATGTCGCAGGGGGGCATAATTGGGTATTTTCGTGAAACGGAACAAATCGGAAAGAAACGGAAAGAAACGGAAGAAAACGGAAGAAAACGGAAGAAAACGGAACGAGACGGAACAAAACGGAACGAGGCGGAAGAAAGCGGAAGAAAGCGGAAGGAAGCGGAACAAATGGGGGTGTTGGGATGTTAGAGGGTTAATAATTAAGAAATCAAGGGAATAATGAGCGAGCAAATTTATGTTTGGGTGGGATTTAACCTTTTTGTGCTGCTGATGCTGGCACTCGATCTGGGCGTTTTTCACAGGAACACGCACGAGGTGAAAATGAAGGAGGCGCTAACCTGGAGCGGTGTATGGATCGGACTGGCGTTAATCTTCAATCTGATCATCTATTTCTGGAAAGGACCGGTAGTGGGCCTGCAGTTTCTTACCGGCTACCTGATCGAAAAATCGTTGAGCGTAGATAATATTTTTGTATTCGTTCTGCTCTTCTCCTATTTTCAGGTTCCCGCAAAATATCAGCATAAAGTGCTCTTCTGGGGGATACTGGGAGCTCTGCTCATGCGCGCGGCCTTTATCGTTGCCGGCACAACACTCATCGTAAAGTTTCACTGGATCATCTATATTTTCGGTGCTTTCCTGATATTTACAGGTATCCGGATGGCTTTGAATAAAGGGACCAAGATCGATCCCGAAAAAAATCCGGTGGTCAGGGGATTTAAAAAGCTCTTTCCGGTGACCAATGAATACCACGGAAGTAAATTCTGGGTGCGTCAGGCCGGGAAAATGGCCGCAACGCCACTGTTTATCGTTCTGATCCTGATTGAGTTCACCGACCTCATATTTGCCGTGGATTCCATTCCTGCAATCCTGGCAATCACCAGCGATCCGTTCATCGTTTATACCTCCAACGTATTTGCCATTCTCGGATTGCGGTCGCTCTACTTTGCCCTTGCCGGACTCATGCACCTGTTCACTTATCTGCACTACGGACTGGCTGCGATCCTGGTTTTTGTCGGAGGCAAAATGCTCCTGACCGATATTTATAAAATTCCGATCGGGCTTTCGCTGGGGATCATCCTGCTGATTCTGGTGGTCTCGATAGTGCCTTCCCTGCTGAAAAAGAAGTGACGGGCAACGATTGATCCGCCAAAGTGTATCTTTATAGTGCCTGATATTTTAATCCATGAACTACCTCCTGCTCAGTATCGGCAGTGCCGGTGATGTTAATCCCTTTCTGACGGCAGGCGCTGCTCTTAAATCCCGCGGACACCGGGTAACTCTCATCACCAGTGAATTCTTTCGTGATGGCGCTGAGGCGGCCGGAATTGGTTTTTACCTGCTGGGCTCCCGGGTGCCCGGATCGCCCATGAAAAAACGGGTATCCCACTCATCACACTTAACCTTCAGCCGGTTTCATTCTGGAGCCTTCATCAACCGCCTGTGTTCTCGGGACTTGCAATACCGGAATATTGGCCGCTACCAGTTAAAAGGATTGTACTGAATGCGATTAACCGGATGATCATCGACAGCCCGGGCTAGTTTACGCCCAATGAGGCAGAAAAGAAACTGAAGATAGTTTTGAACTCATCAGTAATCCATCACAACTGTATGGAATATTCACGAAAGATTAATTTCAGTGAATCGTTATCGGACCTGATACAAATGATAGAATTGTTTGCTGCTCCCAATCCGGGGATGGATGGGGGAATCGAGAAAGCTGGTTGCTGAATGCGTAATGCGGAAGAGTGACAAGTGATCCTAAGTAAATATCGTTCCGGCCAAAAGGCCGGAAAACAGTTCCTGACAAATAAATGTTGACAAGATCACTTGCCATCCCCGCAAAGGCGGGGACCTCTTGACGCTTAGTGGAAGCCTAAGAGCGACTCCTTATACTTTCTTAACCTTAACGGCTGCCATTCCTTTTTTTCCCTGCTCAACATCGAAAGTGACTTCGTCATCTTCTTTAATGCTGTCGATCAGATTGGAGTGGTGAACGAAAAATTCTTCGTTGCTGTCGTTATCTTTAATGAAACCGAACCCTTTGTCGTTATTAAAGAATTTTACTTTTCCTGTTTTCATGATATAAAAATTATTGATAAAAAAATTTCAGTTGGGTGATGTACAATTGGGTGAGGAACACCTGATCAGGTGATTTGTTTTAGGATGGGCCTTATCGTGAGTACTTTTGCATTTTCGGGGTCAAAGATAGGTATATTTTTCATACTTAGGATATTATTGACCCGGAAGTGAAAAATCTTCACTTTTTTTTCCAATGGGCCACTTTCAATACATCTATATAGGGTAGAGAAAGGGTTATCAAGTATAATTACTGAAAGTTTTAACATGAAACGCACAAGCCTGCTGTTTATTCTGATGTTCTTCCTGATTTTTAATGCTTTCGGTCAGAAATTGATCGATATGTCGAGATTCAACCTGGGTTTTGAGAAAGCAAACCTCCAGCGCAGCCTACCCGATTATTGGATTCAAATGGGTGATGGATACACTGTTGCGATCGATACGGTTATCACCCGCAGTGGAAAAAGAGCTGTTCGCATTGAATCTTCACCGGCGTGGAAATCCGGATCTTCCTATTCCCTAACTAACCAGTTCCCGGCAATTTTGCAGGGGGAGGAGATTGAACTGAAAGCCTGGCTGAAAACCCACGGAATGAAAAGGGGAGGGGCAGATTTGCTGTTGAGGATTGATTTCGTTTCGGGGGAGTCCGAAACTTCCCGGATAACCGGAAGGAAAGTTCCGGGAAATTCAGGCTGGACCCAATACACCCTTAAAATGCCTCTTTCCGGATTAGCAAAAAAAATCAGCTTCGGGGCCATCCTCACCGGATCCGGCCAGCTTTGGGCCGATGATCTGGAACTCAAAATCGACGGAAAAGATATCCTGCTGGCTAAATATAAAGAGTATGGTGCCGATAAGGACCGGGAGTTCGACCTGGGATCAAAAGTCGGAACATTCACTCCTGCCGGAGATAAAATTCAGGATTTGAAAGTCCTGGGATTGGTGTGGGGCTTCCTGAAATACTATCATCCGTTGATCGCGAAAGGGAATTTTAACTGGGATTATGAACTGTTCAGATTGCTCCCGCAGATCATCGCATGCGAGAATTCAACGGCCAGAGATCAAATATTGGCCGAATGGATAACCAGTTCGGACGATTTTGAGATCGCGGAGAAAATGGATGAAATTGCCGGGGAGGTGAAAATCAGACCGGACCTTGACTGGTTATCCGACCCGGGTTTGTCACCCGGATTAAGGTCCCGATTGATGAAAGTAAAAAATGCCGAAAGGGTTCCCGATCACTATTATCTTGGTTTATACTCAGATGCGGGAAATGCTGAAATGAAAAATGAACGGACCTATTCTGATATGATATATCCTGATGCCGGGTTCAGGTTACTGTCGCTATACCGGTACTGGAATATCATACAATATTATTATCCGTATAAAAATTTGTTTGAGGAGGATTGGACGGATGTGCTGGCGGAGTTTATCCCGAAATATCTCGGGGCCTCAAACCAGATGGAGTATAACCTGGTTGTGCTGGAACTCATCACCAGGATTCATGACACACATGCCGTCATGTATCCGCCGGATGCGTCGATGTATAATTTTAATGGTAAATATTACTTGCCGGCCAATCTGTCTTTTGTTGAAAATAAGGCTGTTATTACCAGTTTTTCTGTTCTTGAGAACATACCGGATTCGGGCCTGAAAGCTGGGGATGTCATTTTGCGGATCAATGGCATTCCGGTTGATGATATAGTACGGGATAAATTGAAATATACCCCCGGGTCCAATTACCCTGTTCAATTGCGGAATATTGCTGGTAACTTGCTGAGAACAAATAACCCTTTGATAAAAATTGAATTTGAGCGGGATGAAATTGTTCAGGAATTGGATTTCAAAACCTGCCCGATGACCACGAAACTTATCAGCCGCCAATATCCGGAGCAGGATACCTGCTTTAAAATGTTACGCCCGGATATCGGGTATATTTTCCCCGGGTATATCAAAAATAAATACCTGCCTGAAATGATGGAAAAGATCGGAAAGGCTGCCGGACTTATTATTGATTTCAGATGCTATCCGTCAGATATTCTTGTGCATAGCCTGGGGGATTATCTGGTTCCGGAAAGCACGGAATTTGTAAAACTTACTAACGGCAGCATTGTAATTCCGGGTCTGTTTACCATAAACAGAATGTTATCGTTCGGAAAAACGAACAGCGATTACTTCAAGGGGAAAGTTGTTATTCTGGTGAATGAAAACACGCAGAGCCAGGCTGAATTTACAACCATGGCCCTTCGGGCCGCGCCCAATGCAATCGTTATCGGGTCCGTTACTTCCGGGGCCGACGGGAATGTAACTACATTCATGCTTCCCGGTGGGATAACCACCAAAATGAGCGGTATCGGGATCTATTATCCTGATGGCAGGGAAACACAACGGATTGGGATTGTTCCGGATATTGAGCTGAAACCAACGATCAGAGGAATCCGGGCCGGGAAAGATGAGCTGTTGCTGAAGGCAATCGAAATCATCGACTAAATTCCGTATTTTTTGGGGGTAATTCACCGCTATGAAAATGAAAAGATTTACGTTCCTTGTCTTTTGTCTGATCCACGCTATGGCTGGGTTTTCGCAGAAAACCAGTGCCTGGGCACTTTTCAATACCGGCTGGGAATTTGTCAGGGATACCGATTCGGTTGTTACACCCATTTTGTTCACCCGCGATAACCCGGCTTCCCTGAATTGGGACCCGGTTACCTTTCCGCATACCGCCCGGCTGGAACCGTTGGTAATCAAAGGAGATCAATGGCAGGGAATCTGTTTGTACCGCAAGTTTTTCAGGATACCTGCGGCCGACCGGAACAAACGGATTTCCATCTATTTTGAAGCGGCTATGCAGGAGGCTTTCATTTATCTGAACGGTGAATTCCTCGGTTCCCATGCCGGCGGCTATCTGCCTTTTGAAGCGGATATCTCCGGAAAGTTTTATGCTGATAAGGAGAACTGCCTGCTGGTAAAGCTCGATAACCGCCACAATCCACGGATACCGCCCGGTAAGCCCATCCGCACCCTGGATTTTATGTATTATGGGGGTATTTACCGCAATGTTTATTTGGTGGCGCAGGATATGCTTCGGTTTCCTGATGCCGTGGCCGAAAACCGGCAGACTGGCGGGGCCGTAATGATGCATTATGAAAATGTAAGCAGCGAAAAAGCTTCCATCCTGATCAAAGCGGAGGTTGAAAATGGTCACGCCACTGTCCGGAAAGCCCGGATCCGCCTGACTTTAACCGATGAAAAGGGGAAAAGGGTCAGGCAGGATTTGTCGCCGGAAATGGAGATCGCAACCGGTACCGTTCAGGTTTTTAATCTGAAGGCGGATATTTCAAATCCGATCCTCTGGTCACCCGAAAACCCTTATCTATACAGACTCACTCTCGAACTCCTGAAAGATGGCAAAGCCATTGAGAAGGTCAGCCTCCGTCCCGGGATCCGTACAATCAGGTTTTCAGTCGGCGGATTTTATCTGAACGGCTCAAAATACAGGATCCGGGGAACCAACCGGCATCAGGAATATCCTTTTGTCGGGAATGCACTACCCGATAATGCCCAATTCCGTGATGCCTGGAAAATCAGGGAGGCCGGCTTTAATTTTGTCAGGTGCTCACACTATCCTCAGAGCCCCGCTTTTCTGGATGCATGTGACGAACTCGGAATCATGGTGATGAATTCAATTCCCGGATGGCAGTTCTTTGGAGATGAGATCTTTCAACAGAGTAGTTATCAGGATATCAGGGATATGGTTCGCCACGACCGGAATCATCCGTCCATAATCTTATGGGAAGCCTCCCTGAACGAATCGGACATGCAGAAACCTTATATGAAAAACGCACACCGGATTGTTAAAGAGGAGTTGCCTTTTACTGATGTTTTTACCTGCGGCTGGATGGAAGGGATTTATGATGTGTTTGTTCCGGCACGCCAGCATGCCAAGCCTCCGTTTTACTGGAACCGCTATAATGGAACCCAGCCATTGCTGATTGCCGAATACGGGGATTGGGAGTATTATGCCCAGAATGCAGGTTTTAACCAAACTGCCTATTCCAATCTGAAGGAGGCTGAACGATCGTCGAGACAGCTGCGCGGTGATGGTGAGATGCGCATGCTTCAGCAGGCATTGAATTACCAGGAATCCCATAATGATAATTATAAGGGACCGGTTGTGGGCGATGCCAATTGGCTGATGTTTGATTATAACAGGGGTTATGCCCCTGATATAGAGTCATCCGGTATCAGTGACATATTCCGTCTGCCGAAATTTGCCTTCTATTTTTATCAGAGTCAGTACGGGCCGGTACCTGATGCAAATGGATTCGGAAAACCCATGGTGTTTGTCGCCAATTACCACAGCCCCACATCACCACTCACCGTGAAGGTGTTCAGCAATTGTGAGGAGGTGGAACTGGTGCGTAACGGTAAAGCCATTGCCCGTCAAAAACCCGATGCCGACCAGTATTCCGGCCGTTTGCCGCATCCTCCGTTTACTTTCCGGTTGCCCGGATTTGAGCCGGGAACTTTGCAGGCTTTTGGTTATATCAAAGGGAAGCAGGTGGTGGTATCGGTGCAGTCAACCCCGGGCAAAGCAATTGCCATTGAACTGAAAGCTGATCTTTCCGGGAAACCTTTAGCATCCGGCAAGGCCGACCTGATCTTTATTCATGCCTCCCTCCGCGATGCCGACGGAACCCTGGTCAATCGTGATTCCATGCCGGTGAAATTCACCGTTAAAGGTCCTGCCGGGCTGATCGGGAATAATCCGGTAAACGCTGAGGCCGGAATCGCCTCCATTTTACTCAAAAGTGCAGGAACCCGCGGAAGTATTCACATCACAGCGGAATCAGCCGGATTGCGCACGGCAAATCTGGTATTAAAAACGAATTGATCAAGAGAATTGGCTAATTTAGAGGTAGGGAATACCGGTAAAATATGCCAGACAGTTTGAGAATTATCACAGAAAGATTGCTGCTCAGGTCGCTCCGGCTCGACGATGCCTTCGCATTGTTTAACTACCGGTACGATGCCCTCGCAAATCAATATCAGGGTTGGATCCCCAAAACTTTGAGCGACGCACTCAATTTCATCAATACCGGAATATCCCCTACCATTGATATTGCAGGCACCTGGTATCAGGTTGCGATGATCAGGCAGGATGAGAAGAAGCTTATCGGGGATATCGGCATCCATTTTTTTGATCCGCTGAAATACCAGGTTGAGATCGGTTTTACCGTTGATAAAAATGAGCAGGGCCGGGGGTATGCGACTGAGGCGCTGACAGCCCTGATTGATTATTTGTTTAATGAGTTGAATAAACACAGGATCGTCGCCTCCATTGATCCCCGCAATGAAAAATCCATTGCGCTGGTTACCCGGCTGGGATTCAGGAAGGAAGCCCATTTTAAACAGAGTTTGTACATCAACGGGGAATGGACGGATGATCTGATTTATGCCCTTTTAAAGCAGGAATGGCTGGGGAAAAATTAATCAGAAAAAATATGGCAACCAACAGAAAGGTAATTGTTTATATCGCATCCAGTCTGGATGGTTTTATCGCAAAGCCGGATGATGATCTGTCCTTTTTATCCGTCGTGGAGCGCGAAGGGGAAGATTATGGCTATGCAGAATTCCTGAAATCGGTTGATACCATAATCATGGGCCGCAAAACTTACGATTGGGTGAATAAAGAGGTTCCGGAATACCCGCATCGCGGGATCGATACCTATATCATCACCCGAACACCGCGGCCGGCAATCGGCTTGGTTCAATTTTACACGTCATCACTTGAGGATCTGATAGTCAGACTGAAAAGCCAGCCAGGGAAAAATGTTTTCGTCGATGGCGGTGCGCAGATTGTGAATGAATTGCTGCAGTACAACCTGATCGATGAAATGATCATCTCGGTTATCCCGGTGGTTCTCAGCGGAGGGGTAAAGCTTTTTCAGGAAGGCAGGCCCGAACAGCACCTGAATCTCATCAGCTCAAAGCAATTTGATTCGGGGTTGGTGCAATTGCATTATCAGGTTGCCCGTAGAGACGGATTGATTGGGTGAGGAGACGGATAGTTATCCATCTCTACGCCGTTATCAATCAATGGTTTTATTCCGTTCGCAGACTGCTGATTATCCCCGGTTTTCTTAAAGAATTCCAGCCAAGCAGCAGGATCCACACCAAGCCGTTGGCCAGTAATAAAATCAGGATGGATATCAGGAAGAGCGGTGAAACTTCACCTGCCGGGTTAATGAGCCCGGGAAGTATGGATACCAGGGCAGATATCCCCCCGGCCAGGGTTCCATATAATAACAAAGTTGAATACTCTCGAACGACCAGCCAGAGGATCCTCCGGCGACTGAAACCGGTAGCCCGGAGCAGGGCAATTTCCGACCGGCGCTCCTGAAGGTTTCGGGCCAGGATGATTGCCAGTCCGATGGTTCCCAACAACATGGCCAGCGCACCCATCACCAGGAATATCGATAAATAGGTGTTTTCTATGGAGTTGAATTCGGCCAGTTTCAGGGCGGCGGGTTTCAGGTCGGGACCATAATCCCTGAAAATATTTAGGATTTCAGATTGAACGGGCTCGGAGTCGGCAGGCCTGGCCGATACCAGAAAAATGTTTGTGCCACTGGCAGATGGCCAGTGCCGTATGAATTCCTTTTCCGAAATCAGGATGTTTCCCTGAAAAACCGAATTGTCCAAACCGCCCGCCAATATAACATTCACCGTATCACCCATTTCAGTTTTGTACTTCAGGGTATCCCCGGTTTTAAGTCCCAGGCCCCATTGAATCACCGTTTGGTCGGCGACGGCATGAATGGTATTGCCTGTTGATTCCTGCTCCAGGATTTTCCATGGATCCTCCCGGAACTCTTTCTGGTTCAGCGATGCAAACCGGAACCGTCCTGCAAATGCCCCGGCCGGAACCCCCAGTAGCGGTGGATTGCTCACCCGGTTGAGATTCAGGCAACTGGCATCATCACCTTCCAGTTTCTTCATCTGAACATATTCCGAAACGGTTTCCAATCCATATTTTCCCCTTACCCCCGGATCATTCAAATTATCCGGCACCGGCACCGTCGTTTCCATATAAAACAAAAATCCTCCTGTACCCACACCTCCGTCTAAACCGGGAGCTTTGCGGTTTGCCCCTATTGCCACCACCATGAATATCCCGATGGCAAACAACAGGATGACGGATAAACTTCTGCTGCTGTTCCGGTACAGGTTGCTCCTGCCCATCATCCACAGAGTGAAATTCCGGCCGGTGCCCGGATTGTGATGACGGATAATCCTTATGGCCAGTATAATCAGACTGACCAGCATCAATGTTCCTGCAGAGAAGAAAAAAGTCGGGCTGATGGATTGTATCCTGACAAGTCCGTAAATGACCATGGCCACCGAGGTGGTTCCCAAAATGGCGGAGGAGAGGGTTAACAGTGCCTTATTGCGCTTTGAGTCTATTGATTTGCTCCTTTGCAGCAGATCTGTGGTTTTACGCCTGAAGAATCGCGACAAGGCTAACCAGGCGGCAGCAAAGGATACCAGTACACTGATCAGCATCCCGTAAATCAATGTCTGCTGCCTAAAAATCGGTCTTAACGTATCGGTCAGCACTATATCATTCCATACTCCGTTCAGTGCTTTGAATATCAATATGGTATACACAAAGGTCAGTGTCAGTCCGATCTGTGTGCCGAGAATGGCAACCAGACTGTTTTCCCAGAGGAGCATCTGCCGGATTCGTTTCTCAGGCCATCCCATGGCCCTGAGGACACCGATCTGACTGATGCGTGATTCGAGTCCGAGCTTCACCAGCAAAATGGTCAGAATGATTCCGCCGGCAATCAAAAAGAAGCTCAACCCCAGAAAGAGCCCGCTGAAATCAACGCCTGAGGAGGCGGCCGCGATCCCTTCACTGGCGGGTTCCCGAATGATGATACCGGTGTCGGACGGGCGTAGGCGCGATAAAATACCGGTTTCAATCTCCGTACGGCTGATAGTTGAAGGAAAGCGGATCTGCGTGTATTTACCAAATCTGTTTTGCCACATTTCAGCTGCCTGACCGGAATTGATCCAGGCTTTCGGCGTTCCGCGGTATTCTTTCCAATAGGCTTCATCCTTGTCGCGGATAGCCTCCAGATCAACCGGGATGCTGGTTTCCCAGTCGCGGCAATTTCCGGCATCCGATAATCCGGGGATTTCCGGCATCAGATTGCGATCGCTGCGGGGATCATCCATCGGGATGATTCCGGCAACGCGGAAACGGTTTTTTTCAACGGTCAGCCTGCGGAGTGCACCTACCATGAAGTAGCTCAGGGTAACGGTGTCTCCGGTATTTGCCCGGAGGTCGGTTGCCAGCCATTGGTTGATCAGTATTTCACCGGACTTCACCTGGTTGCCCGGTAAAGTTGAAACAAATGAATAGGGGGCCGATTGGTCGACAATCCGGAATTCATTGATAAAATAACTGAACCACAATGATTTATCTGTCGGAACGGTTTCAATGGCCTTTAATGTGGGAGGATCAAAAAATACCCGCGGGGTGCGGAGAATCCATTCCCCGGTTACCGGATGCGTCCCAAGTACCAGTCCTGCATCGGCAAGGGTGCGGTTGGAGGTGAGAACCTTTTCCGCCTCAGCAGCGGATATTTTATTACCCCCTGCTATCAGGATGAGGTTTGATAATCCTTCCAGTGATGTCAGTTTCTGAAGCGTCTTTTTAGAGATAAAAATGTTGAACGGGGCCGACTGGATATTCTGCAGATGAAAGCGTGCGTGTTGCTCCTTGCTGCCTGCCAGGGTGATTTTTAACCGTGCCGTAATGATATTTTCCTCGTCAGATACAAAAGGCGCGTCGATGGGAACCGGACCCGGCTTGTTGATCCTGACCAGGATTTCATCGCCCGCCTGCACATTGAGTCGAACTGCCAGATTGTCGCTTATAACCGCCTCATTATCAATAGAAGGAGAATCAAAGGTTCCGGGACCCAGAACTTGCGTGAAAGTTTCATCGATGCCATACAACTGAACTTTTGGAATTTTTCTGGTGCCACCATCTGCGGATGCCGATGCCTCCAGCTGCAAAACGGGTGCAACGGGTACCCCAAGGTCCGCCGACATCCTGATGGCCAGTGAATCCGTGAGATAGCGGTCACCGGCGGATATGGAGAGGTCAACTTCCCCAAGCCTTACCGACACCAGATTTTGCAACCCGCCCTTCACGGAATCCCCTGTAACCAGTGCTCCGGTGATCACCGCCATGCCAATGGCCATACCCAGTGCTACGGTCAGGCTTCGCCGGCGATAATGCCACAGGCTGGAAAATATAAGGCTGCTGAATTTCATTTGCGGATTCGGGTATCGTTTATATTCTTCCGTTCTTCAATTCCACCACTCTCCCCATTTTTCCAGCCAGTTCCGCAGAGTGCGTCACTAAAATAACTGTTTTACCGTCGTTTTTGTTGATTTCTGTTAGCAACTCGATCAGGTTGAGCGCATTGGCTTCATCCAGCGCCCCGGTGGGCTCGTCGGCAAGAATAAGATCGGGATCATTGATCAGGGCGCGGGCAACCGCAGTGCGCTGACATTCACCGCCCGAAAGCTGTGCCGGGTACTGGTGCCTCA
The DNA here is from genome assembly GCA_942493265.1 of uncultured Bacteroidota bacterium. GTDB lineage: Bacteria > Bacteroidota > Bacteroidia > Bacteroidales > UBA12481 > UBA12481. The sequence continues at coordinate 611,303 of OW818688.1, read as the reverse complement.
TCTCCCATAAACCCATCCGCTTAACCAATTCTTCGGCGCGTTCCCGGTAAAATAGCTGCTTCGACTGATCGGATGTCGCCAGGGTAGGGATCAGCACATTTTCAATCAGGGTGCATTGCGGTAATAAATGATGGAGCTGGAATACCGACCCGATGGAGCGGTTCCGGTAAGTATCCTCTTCAGATGCTGAAAGAGAAGCCAGATTGCGGCCGTTAAATTCAATTATTCCTGTGTTGGGTTTGTCCAGTGCGGCAATCAGGTTAAGCAGGGTGGTTTTTCCGGATCCCGAACGGCCGGTTACCGCTATGCTTTCTCCCCGGTTTACATCCAGACTGAGATTAGCCAATACAATGCGACGTGCCGTGGTGCCGGGAACGCCAAATTCTTTACCGATATTTTCCAGCCGGAGCAATGGTTCATTGACTTTTGAAATCATATGGCAGCCTCATAGGCGGAAACTAATTCCCGGGAATGGTTAAAAATATCGAAATGGCGGTGTACCCCTTCATAGCCGGTTTGGCTCAGCCAGGCCAGCTGCTGGGGATCCGATAAAACTTTAGCCAGTGAATCGGCCAGGATTTCCGGCTGATTGGGCGTATAGATCACTCCGCCGCCTGATTTCTGAATGATTTCCGGGAACGCCCCGAGGGCAGGCTGAACAACCGGAACCCCTGAAGCCATCGACTCCAGCAGGTACAAACCAAAGGCTTCGCCAATACGTACCGGGACGGATACCACCGATACTTTTCTGAAAAATTCTTTCCGGCCCTCTTCTTCAAAGTCTTCCATGAATTGCACCTGCTCATGCAGTCCGCATTCATCTATCCTTTTCTTTAACTTAATGAGATAGTGTTTATCGTCACCGGTTGAACCTCCGGTCAATATCAGCTTAACATCCTCAAATCCCTGTCTGTCCTTGAGGCTGATAAAGGCTTCCACCAGGATATCTAATCCATTTTCTTCGCACATCCGCGAAATAAATCCAATATTGCGGGGTTTTTCGCTTATCGGAATATGCTCATAATCAGCGGGATCGACTCCAAGATGAATCGTTTTAATTTTATAATCAGGAACCCTGATCCGTTCTTTCATAAAGTCTGAGAAATACTGGCTTACAGAAATGAACCGATCGATTGACCGGGCATTTTCATGCATGAGGTTCCAGGCTTCCTCCCGAAATTCCGGTTTCATGACATCCACCCATACATCTTCATCCTGAAGTGAGCAATACACGGGCACTCCGAGCTTTTCCTTGATTCGCGGGGCCAATCCCGACAGGAGCGCGTTGGAGAGATGAATCACATCTGCCGGATAATGATTTTTGATCCAGTCGATCATCCGGTCGAGCTCTTCATGCTGATGGCCATGTTCACCCTTTAGCATGGATATAGTCATCTCGCTCAACCCTTTAGCTTGTGTGGAGCCCGCCATTCCGGCCGCGAATTTAAGCATCGGCCCGGAATTCAGAAGCTTATCCACCCACCTGGGGGCTTTTTCGAATAATGGATATAATTGTTTGAGATAGATGCTGATAGCTCCGTAAAAAACAGGGATATCGGTGCGTTCATGCTGATTTGCGAAAAGCGGCAGGTACATTGGAATTTTGATAACCTCATGCCCCATCTTCCTTAAAGCCACCACGTATTTACTGTCGCGAAGGCAGTTCCCACAGTAGAAACTGCCGCCTGACCCCGGAATTATATGAATGATCCTCATAAACAAATCGAATTATTTTCCTAAACAATAGATATTTCCATCAGCGGCTCCTGTAAAAACCCTGCCCCCGGATACGGCCGGATTGCTGAATACCGGAGAGCCAAGCTCATAAGCTGAAACGGGATTTCCATCTGAAAGTTTCAGGAGAATGAGGTCGCCGCGCATATTTGCAACAAGAACTTTATCCTGACAAACCAGCGGCGAGGCATCCACCTTTTCACCGGTATTGTATTTCCAGATGAGCTTTCCGTCGGCTTTGGAAAAACAGTAAACCTGTTTATCGCGGCAGCCGGTGATTACCCGGTCGCCCGGTAAGGCTGCCGAGGCCACAAAGGGCAGCTGGGTTTTTTCGCTGGTATATTTCCAGACGATTTTTTTCTCCGCAATGCTTGCGCAAGACAATCCGCCGTCATAGTCGCCCACAAATACCAACCCGCCGGCTGTTGGCGCTGATCCCGGCACGTAAGTGGCAACATCAATTTTAGCCTCTGCCATTCCCGTAGCAATGTTCACCACATGCAAAAACCCGTCGCAGCCTCCGAAAATGGCTGTTCCGTTAACACAGGCCGCGGCTCCGTTGATGAAATTGTCGGATTCATATTTCCAGATATTTTTTCCGGTAGCCGCATCAATGCAGTGCAGGTTGTAATCGTAGCTGCCCACGATCAGCCGGATTGAGTTTCCGGATTTCCACCAGTTCACTGAACCGCTTATCTGCCCCTCGGTTTTATATTGCCAGATTTCTTTTCCATCCGTTAAGTTCAGGGCGAACACCACACCGGTAAGATTCCCGATGTATACAACATCATCCAGGATCAGTGCCGGTGCTTCAATTCCGTTGCCGGTGCCGACTTTCCACAACAGTTTTCCGTTTTTATCGAGTGCATAAACAAATCCATCCATGCTTCCTGCCACCACAATATTTCCGCTCACCACCGGCGATGCCTTGATTTCATCGCCCGCCTTGAACGACCACAGCAATCTCAGTTTATCCGGCAGACTTTCATTCACCACGCCTGTCAGCGCCTGATTCCCCCTCGCCTCACCCCTCTCCTTCTCTTTTGATTTCGCACCTCTCCCCTGCACCGCCCCCTTCTCTGTCATCCCCGCGCAGGCGGGGGCTGTCATCATCCCCTGCACCGCGCCCTTCTCTGTCATCCCCGCGAAGGCGGGGACCTCTTCCCTCAGCACGATTGTTAGAGCCAAAATAACTACCAACCCAGCCAATAATTTTCTCACTTTGCCCCTCCTTTCATCGCCAATGCCCCGGTAGGACACGCATTTGCCGCTTCTTCGGCGGTATGCGTCAGACCTTCACGGATGCTTTCATTAAACGGAACACCGATCACCACATCGAATCCCCGGCCGATAAATGTGAGGCCAAATTCTTCCTGATGAAGGGCGGTAATCCTTACGCAGATTCCGCATTTGATGCATTTCTGGGGTTCATAAACCACGGTTTCATGCTGAAACTGCTTGGTAACCGGCTTTCGTGAAGGGCCCTGAAAACGTTTCTGATCTGCTCCGTACTCATCTGAATAGATTCTCAATAAACAGGTATCCGGTTTACGGCATTCGCAATGCAAACACCTGGCGGCTTCGGCGATAACCTCTTCATCGGTCATCCCCCTGGTAAATCCATCGGCCGGTTCAATGCGGTCGCCCGGCACCGATTCCTTGAGATACTCAGCAGCCTCGGATTCCTGCAATTTGCCGAATCTTGAATTGAACATCCTCGGCTCACCGGTTTCGGGCAGTCCCGTTAGCTTTTGCCGCACTTTCCAGGCTGCGTCCTTGCCCAGTGCAGATGCCCTGATGGCCATTTTTGGGGCTTTCTCCAGCGGATAAACTACTGCAGCATATTTTTGTTCCAGTTCCTGCATTTCATCGGGACCGGTTTCACTGTTCATTTGAAAAATCACACCCGACTTCCGGATGCGCTCAATTTCCTGATCGAGCACCTCCAGAGGCAGCAATGCCCTGGGTACGGAATATCGTAATGCCCCGCCGGGCAGAGGATTCCTGTCGAATATCGTACACTGGTACCCGAATTTCTGCAGATACCATGCCGCCGAAAGCCCATGCGGTCCCGACCCGATAACCGCCACCTCCTGCCGTTGCTCCTCCTCCACCCCTGACGCCCCAGCACTTGTCATCCCGGCGAAAGCCGGGACCCCGTTCCTTAACTCGGATTCCTGCCCGTGCATCTTCTGTGATACGAGCCACGCATCACCCGCGTGCATTTTCAAAAAACAGATCGAAACGGCCGCATCCACTGAATTTCTCCGGCAAGCCCCCTCACAGGGCGCCGGGCAGATCCTGCCCAGAATAGATGGTAGTGCAATATCTTGTATAACAACATCATAGGCGTCCAGAAATCGCCCTTCCGCGAGCAGGTGGTTCATCTGAGGAATATCCATATGAGCCGGACAGCTTACCTGGCAGGGAGGTTCACAATCCCCGACATGATCGCTGAGCAAAAGGTCGAGCGCCGTTTTCCGGGCTTCGCGGATTTCGTCACTCATCGTGGTAATCCTCATGCCCTGAGTGGCTTTCACCGAGCAGGAGGTGAATAATCTGCCGTTCTTTTCATCTTTTACCATGCAGATCATGCAGGAAGTGAAATGAGGAAGATCACGGTTATGGCACATCGACGGGATCGTAATATCCAGTTGCGAGGCCGCTTCCATCACCGTGGTTCCGGCTTTCACCGCCAGGTCCTTACCGTCGATATTGAGTTCAATCATCATTTTATCAAGCTTTTATGACTGCATCAACCGGACAAACCAGGCGGCAGGTATCACATTTGATGCATTTCTCCTGATCAATTTCATGCTGCTCATGCGGCCGGAATACGATGGCTTCAACCGGGCATTTCTGTGCGCACAGCGTACAGCCGATGCATTTTTCATTGATCGTGTATTGGATCAGGTCGGTACATTTTCCGGTCGGACAGTGTCCGGCCAGGTGAGCCTCATATTCCTCCCTGAAATATCGCAGGGTGGTGAGTACCGGGTTCGGGGCCGTTTGCCCCAGTCCGCACAGACTACCTTTTTTGGTCCAGCCTGCGAGATTTTCCAGTTCAGCCAGGTCGCCCGCCTTTCCCTTTCCGGTGCAGAGGCGGTCGAGAATATCGAGCATTCGGCGGGTGCCAATGCGGCAGAAAGTACATTTCCCGCACGACTCCTTTTGGGTGAACGACAGGAAATATCTTGCCATATCAACCATGCAGTCAGATTCATCCAGCACTACCAGGCCTCCGGAGCCCATCATGGCACCGAGCTCGGTCATAGATTCGAAATCGATTGGGGTATCGGCCAGTGATTCGGGAATACATCCTCCCGAGGGGCCTCCGATTTGTATGGCTTTAAATTTTTTTCCGTTGGCAATTCCTCCGCCGATCTCTTCCACGATCTCCCGGATGGTGATGCCCATCGGTACCTCAATCAATCCACCCCTGTTGATCTTACCGGCGAGGGCGAAAACTTTGGTTCCCTTGCCTTTATGGGTTCCCAAACTGTTGAAGGCATCGGCTCCCCGACGAATGATCCAGGATATCAGCGCAAAGGTTTCGGTATTGTTAACCAGGGTGGGCGCATCCCATAAACCGGATTCGGCAGGGTAGGGCGGACGAAGATGGGGGAAGCCCCGCTTTCCCTCGATCGAGGCAATGAGTGCGGTTTCTTCTCCGCAAACAAACGCCCCTGCGCCCTCATACAGATGAATATTAAACGAATAGCTGCTTCCGAAAATATTGGGACCGATAATCCCGGCATCACGGCAATTCTGCAGCGCCTGCCGGATGCGGCTTACAGCCAGCGGATATTCGGCACGGATATAGAAATAGCCTTCCTGTGCGCCAACTGCATATCCCGCGATCAGCATCCCTTCAATCACCCGGTATGGATAGGATTCGAGCAGCATCCGGTCCATAAAGGCCCCCGGATCTCCCTCATCTCCATTGCATATCACATATTTTACGGCAGCTTTCTGTTTGGCTACCAGATCCCACTTGGTTCCGGATGAGAATCCGGCCCCCCCACGGCCCCTGACCCCACTGAGGAGCACTTCTTTGATCACTGCCTCCGGAGTCATCTCGTTCAGACATTTTCTTAAAGCGACAAATCCTTGCTGGCTCTCATATTCCTGTATGTCGAGCGGATTGATCACTCCCCGGAATTCAGTGGCCAGTGGCACCTGCCGCCCAAGGAAGGAGGAAATATGTTTCTCCCGGATTTCCGAGGTATATCGTTCAATGCCTTCCCAGTTACTGTCGTCCTGAATGGATTCGATAAGGTTTAATGCCTTAACGCTCAGTCTTTTCATCAGGGAAGGCGGATTGAAATGCTTTTCAATGATGCTCTTTACATCTTTTGGATCCACATGGGTGTACAGTACCGGCTCACCCTGTGTGGGAACGATCTCCATGAGCGGAACCTGGTGGCACATCCCAACGCAGCCAACGGATTTTAGCTTAACACGGAGTCCATTATCGTTTACGGTTTCTTCAACCGCTTCGCGGATTCCCTCGCTGCCGCTGGCTACACAGCAGGAACCCAGACCGATGCGGATTTCGCCCTCGATCTCTTTCCCATCACCTGTGCGGAATGGTTTTTTTATCGATTTGCCAATCTGGCTTTCAAAATTCTTTAAAATTCCACCAACCTGATCCGGCGCCACATGTCCGTAGGTGATACCATCGATCTGAACAACAGGAGCCAGCGTACAGCAGCCTAAACAGCTCACCTTTTCGAGGGTAAACATGCCTTTTGCATCAGTTTCCTCCTCTCCGGTAAGCTTGAGTTCGCGGTGCATGGCATCGAAAATCAGGGAAGCCCCTTTCACATGGCAGGCGGTACCCACACATACGCGGATCATGTGCTTGCCAACCGGTTTCAGCCGGAACTGGGAATAAAAGCTTGCTACACCGATAATCTGCTCAGCGGTAATTTCTGTCATTGCACAAACCTCGCGTAATGCATCTTCCGGCAGGTAGTTGTATTTCTTCTGGATTGCCTGCAAAATGGGTATCACAGCCTCACGGCCTTTGCCGGTGAGTGCCAGTATCGATTCTATTTCGGTTCTGATGTTTGTCATTACAAGCCAATGCAAAACAACGATTTCTCCCCTTTCAGGTAAATCATTTTATCTGCGAATGCCGGCGTTACCACCGATTTTTCCCCTATTGCGGGATCACCTATACTGATCAAAGTGCGGTCGACCTTGAAAATGTGCATGATTCCGTTGCGTTCCATCACAAAAACCTTGCCGTCAGCAATCATAGGCGATCCGTAAAAGCCCTGCGGGAACTCCTTCTCCCATAATTTCTTGCCTGTTTTGGCATCATAGCAAACGAATACCCCGTAGCTCGTGGCGATGAAGAGCAATCCTTCGCTAACGGCCGGACTGGCAGCTTCGGGAAGGTATTCATCAGCCTGCCAAACAATTACCGGCACAGGACCGGGTTTGATGGCAGCCAGTGTGGCATATTCATTCGTGGCATAAACCAGTCCGTCAGCATAAGCGGCCGAAGGACCAACCTCACCGGATAAACAATCGAGCGACCAGAGCAGGGCGCCTGAATCAAAGTCGTAGCCGGCAACCGTTGGCGAGGAGGTGGTGATAACCTGCAGTTTGCCGTCAATCTCCGCCATCATTGGCGATGACCAGGATATTTTGGATTTTCGTGGCTGGTCCCACATGGGATCGCCGGTAAGGGTGTTCAAGGCCAGGAGCCTACCGCCCTTATTCGTGTCGAACTGTATGATTACCTTATCTTTCCAGCAGATGAGTGAGGAGGAGTGACCATAATGGTTATCCGGAACGCCAATATTTTTTGCCCAGATCCTGGTCCCGCTGAGATCAAATGCCACAATATCCCCGGTGGCGAATATGGCATAAACATGCTGACCGTCGGTGGTGACACTCGGCGCCGATAATCCGGTATCCGCTGTCACTCTCGGTGGCACGGCAGGTGATCCGGGGATTTCTTTCGCTTCCTGTTCCCACAGGAGTTTGCCATCGAGCCTGTTGTAGCAGTAAACAACCCGTGATTCATTATCGGCTCCGGCAATAAACAGCTTGTCGCCCCAGATGACCGGGGAGTTATATCCCTTTTTCGGCAACACAACTTTCCATTTGATATTTTTCCCCGATGCACCGTCCCAGTCAACCGGGGTGCCTGTGTTATAGGAAATTCCCTGTCCCCACGGACCGCGGAACGAAGGATGATTACTTCTGAAATCTGTTTTTGGCACCGCCCCCGCAGCCTTCACCGGCACCACCACCTCATCACTCTTCACCTCCCCTTCACCACTTTTTGCTCCTTCTTCACTCTTCTTAACGTCTTCTTCACTATTCTTAACTTCCTCACTATTCTTAACTTCCTCACTTTTCTTAACTCCTTCTTCACCATTCTTTACACTCTCTGCCCCATCCACCACCGCCACTTTCACCGTACTTTCCGCCGGAGCCTGCACCACGGTTCCTGTTTCTTCATAAAATTTCAGGTAATCGGTGGTCAGAAAAGATGTTGTGAGTGCAGCGGCCAATACAAAACCGCCTGAGATAAGTATCCACCGTTGGGTGAGCATCCGGGTGACTTTTGAATCCGTTCCTTCGATGAGTGGCTCCAGAATTCTGGCTTTCAGGGTATGATAGATTCTCAGGAAGGCACCAAAGGCTATACCTCCGAGAAGCAGCAGGAAGGCACCGGTTTTCACCTGCCAGTTGGCGGTAAAGAAAGCCTTGCGGGCCAGCAGGTCGAGGCTCCGGATCTCCTTTTTGAGGACCTCACTATCGGGATCAGCCTGAAATTGCTGAATGAGTGATTTCATCGCCTCGGTTTCGAGTGGCTTGTTCTGCGTGAGGTGCCAGTAATTCAGCAGCAGTAAAAGCGCCACCGCCAGGCAAAAAATCCCTGATGCCGTGATCAGATTGCCGAAGAGCTTTATTTTATCCTGTGTATTTTGCATAATATTTTAAGAATAACCACATTAGACACATTAGGTCACAGTAGGTTTTATATTAATAGCCTAATCTACCGGGCAATAGTCGAGACATCTGCCGCAGCTGTAGCAATTGCCCTTATTCGCCTGATAATCTTCCCTGCGCCGGAAGATTACCTGGTTCATGGCCATCAGCCCGATCACCAGTCCCAGGAATGCACCCAGTATCCAGCTGCCGGTATAAAACTTATCGCGGATCACCTGAGCCTCTGCAACCAGCGTTTCCAGGGATTTTCCTGATGCCAGAAAGGTTTGAATGTCAATATTTTTAAGATCAGATTTTAATTCCGGGTGCGAAATCATCAGTTCGGCCAGATATACATCCGGATGAGCTTTCGACAGGAAAACGTGTGATTTTGAACCGATCCATCCGCCTGCCAGCATTAAAACCGGGATCAGGGCCATATACAGGATAAACTTGCGTGAATTGCTTTTGGCATCGGGTTTCTGTTTATCCTCATCCGGAAAGTCGATGGCTTCGAACGGACAGGAAGTTGTGCACAGCTTGCACTGAATGCATTTGGTAGGGTAAACTGATAAATGGCGACGGCTGAATCTGGAAAAAATATTCAGGATGGCTCCATAGGGGCAAAGAAACCGGCAATAGGGGCGGGCAATGAACAGTCCCATCAGCAGGAAGGCGATGCCCAGGTAAATCATCAGGTGCGGACCGTTCATCCGGTAAATTCCGATGAAGGGATCGTACCGGCAAATAATGAACTCGGTGCCGGTGGCGGCATACAGTACGGCCAAACCCAGATACAGGTACGGGATGAACCCCAGCGTTTTCCGCAACCAGGCTGGCATGGTTATCGGCTTGTATATCAGGAGGTCCTGCATGGCACCGAGCGGACAGGCAGCCCCGCAGAATACCCGGCCGAAGAACAGCGCGAAGATCAGCGGCAACAGAAAGTACAGGAGCGCATACAGCGAGATTACATACTTCGGATCGGCAAATGCCAGGGCCACATTCTGGATAGATCCCACTGAACAGATACATCCGTTGCGGTAAAATCCAAAATAGATAGCCGAAAATATGGTCAGCAGCAGTATCCCGTTCCGGGATCTTTTTTTGATCGCAAACCAGGACGTGAGGCTGAGCACGACAAGCAGTACCACCACATCCATGAATTCCATCCCCAATCCCCTTGGTTCAGAGGTGGTTGGCGAAGGTTGGGTATAGTTGTTCTGAAATTCCGGTTTCGGGAACCTCTGCTGCGCCTGAAGGTCAGCCGATGCCAAAATCAATGGCATCATAAAGAGTATTATTTTAAGCCACTTCATTATTTTGGATTCGGAACGGCCGGTTTTTTAAAATCGCCTTTTATCTGATAGGCCGTTTCAATCGGAACCCTGGTGATGGCATCCGATGGGCACATCCTTGCAATCGAACATTCATTGCAATTCTGGCAAAGGTCATGCCGGATCTGCAGGTGTAATGATCCGTTACCGAATGATCCGCAGCCCTTTACGCATTTTCCGCATGCGTTGCAAAGCTTTTCATCAATGGTGTATTCAAAAAACGGCTCCTCCACAAATTTGCGATTCAGCGCGCCGGTCGGGCAAAGCTGACTTTCAGCTCCCGTATTCAGTTTGTGCGTGTTCGGCTTGAAATAGCCGCCGCAAAGGTCGCAGTAACCGCACAACTGATAGGCATGCACGCACTTGACCGCAGACAGGTCACGAACACATTCGGAGGCACATCGTCCGCACTGTGTACATTTGAAAGGATCGATCTGCCAAACGTACTTGCCTGAAGCAGATACCTTTCGCTGATAAATGATCGATCCCGTAATGTAAACCAGTCCTCCCAGAAGGGCTAGTCTGCCTGATTTGTTTATGAAGTTTTTCCGGTCCATGTTTACTTTTTAAGTTGAAAAACCCTGATCATCCTGCGCTCAAAATCGAGCGCATAAATATCTCCGGATGGGCTGACCGCCAGATCCGGGGCTTGAGTTTCGCCCTGAAACATTTCAGGCGCAGCTACCACCGACAGTACCTCTCCGGATGCCTTGTGGATTTTTATTCTCACCAGTCCCTTCTCAGCCGTAACAAAGGATCCGTCGGGCATCACGGCTATCTGGGCGGGATTACAGCACCCTGAAAATCCGTCAATCGTCATGGCGGTGCGTTCCCAGAACCCACGCAGTTCTCCATCGAAAGTGTAATTTTCAAAAGCATGCTTGCCGGGGTTGACTACCCATAATTCGCCGTCGGCATTGATTGCCAGCTCAAAATAGGGACTCGGAATTATAAACCCGTGAAGGTCGGCACTATCGCGCTTGCCTGTAAAACTGCCCGACAAGGTTCCGTTTGTCAGGTACCTCATAACCTTCCGGTTACCCGCATCGGCGGCAAAAAGGATGGAATCCTTAACGGCCAGACTTGTAATTAATGCGCTGTCGCTCAGTGGCTCCCAGTTTTTCACCAGCTGTCCTTCTGTGGTATATTGCCCGATATAATTTATATACCCGATGTAAATACCACTCGCAGAGGCTGTTACGCATCGTGGTGATTCAGGCAGTTCAGTTTTTGCCAGTTTTTCTCCCTCCGGGGAAACAATAACCAGGTAATTATCTTCCACCAGGTAGAGCCGGTTATTGGCAAAGGCTATCCCGCGGAGATCCAGTTCGCCAAAGGTGAAATCAATGGTTTCCGTATATTTTATCAGGGAGGTATCCACTGAAGCGAACTGATCGACAGAGTATTCAAAAGGATTAGCTGAGCGGTTGTCGGGCCTGGATTTAACCACATCGATGACGATCAGCCCCACAATTACTGCCGCCAGCACCACCAACCCCATTATGATCATTTTTCTGCTCAAAATCTTCCTGCTTTATATTTTAAATCCTCAAATACTTTCCGTGTTTCTCCGTGCCTTAAATGTCTCCGTGGTTCTCTTATTCCCTCCCCATCCTGAGTGCCATCATCCTCTTCGAGTCGCGCAGCACCATCACTCCATCGGCCACTGCTATCGGGGCCCAGGCATCCTGACCGTCAAAGAGCTTTATCTGATCGATCTGGATATATTTTTTGATATCCGGCCTGGCAATGGTGAGAACTCCATCGTCATTCAAGATATACATTTTATTGTCAGCGATGATGTACGGCCCCAGTCCGAACCGGACTTCCGATCCGCTGGTCCAAACCGGAACCCGGCAATTGGAAGGATTCACGCAAATCATCTGGTTACGCAGCGATGCAGCATCTTTAGGCTGAATACCAATAAGATAGCCCTTAAAATAAAGCGGGGTTTGCTGTTCGCAAGCGAGTCCCTCCGAAGGCAGATACTGGTCAATCATCTTAACTGTAAATTTACCACCAGATTGCTCAAGTTGCAAAATCATACTGCCGGCTCCGTATCCTGCGGTGAGAAAAATTTTGCCATCCGGCATGCAAAGCGGCGAGGGCGCCACTACAGATTTGTTCCAGGCGGTTGAGCTCCACAGGACAGTGCCTGCATCCGGACCATCGGCGGCAACTCCGCAAATTCCGCCAACTGCACTGTAAACCAGCATCCTACGGCCACCAAATTCCATCGGCATGATAGAAGAATGCGACATTTTCCAGCCTTTGGCATTGGGCACTTCCCAAACTTTCTCACCGGTTTCGCAATCGATGGCAACCATCAGGGATTTCCCTCCGGTGGCCACAATAGCCCGGTCGTTTTCAATCAGGGCGCACTGACCGGTATACCAGAAAGGGATCTCCGTTTTATATTCCTTTTCAACATCCAGTCCCCATTTGACGTTGCCGGTGAGCCGGTCGAGACACATCACATGTGCCCTGGGCCCTATGGTGACGATATATTTTTCGGTAACTGCGGGAACCGTGCGCGACATGCCGTGGTTCCGCTTGATGGTTACGCGGTAGCCGCGCTGCCAAACCTCCCTGCCATCGGCCAGATTGATGCACCGGAGGATATCGCTCCGCTTGAGTTCATCATAATCCAGAACATACACCGCCCCTTTGTAAATGGCTGCTCCGGCATGGCCCTCGCCCAATTCCACCGTCCAGAGGATTTCAGGAACCTTGCTCCCGAAATTATCAATCAGTTCTATTTTTGATTTGCTGATGTTGTCAAAATCTGATCCCCGGAAACGCGGCCAGGTTTCAGTGCCTTCAGTAAGGATGCCCCCTGCAGCGAAAAAATACTCGCCGATCCTAACATCTTCGCTCAGGGAATCCGGGCGTGCCGGACGGTTATCGGCCCCCGGCAAACTTGTGGTGAATTTTTGAACCGGATCATGCGCAAGCCACCAGGCAAAGGATCCTGTAAGCAGCATTATCGCTGCGATCAAAATAGTGTGGCCTGCGCGTTTGCTCAATTGTCTGTTATTTAATTTTATAGGCCATCAGCACATCTCCGTGCCGCAGCATGAGTTTACCATCAAAAATGCTGGGATGAGCCCAGTACGGACCAGTTCCCTTATCAATCTTAAATGTGCTCACCAGGTCGAATTTTGAAGGATCGGGTTTAACCAGACCAACATTGCCGGTTTTTTCATCAACCAGGTAAATCATTCCATCTGCAAAAATGATCGGGCCTTTGTTGAACCATTTTTGTTCCCATTTTACGGTTCCGGTATTCCAGTCGAGACATACCCAGTTTCCGTTGCCATTGTTCAGCCAGTTGGAGCCATAGATATTTCCGTCAATTAAAACCACACCATGGTGATGGTTGTCAAGGGTTTTGTCGATCCATTTTTCAGATACGGATTTGCCGTCGGCACTAACAGTGAGCATCATACAAGGATAATTATACCCACGGGTCAGGAAAATATCATTGCCGCTGACGGTTGGGTTGTTCGTGTAAATCTGGCCTCCGTCGCCATTTGGGTCCCGATCGGCCTGCCAGTGGGTGAACGACCATACAATTTCACCGGTTTCGGGAATGATGGCAATCAGCGCTGTGGTACTGGAGGCAAGGATATACCTGGTATTATTCCATTTGACCAGAACTGAAGATGCATAAGATTGCTGTCCTTCAACAGGTTGTGTTTTCCATACCAGCTTTCCGGTCATTTTGTTAAGGGCTACCACACCTGCCTTGTTGCCGGCAGGGGTGCTGATCACGAGGTCGTCAACCACCAGGATGGATTCCGCAACGCCCCAATCATGCCATTTGCTTTCGAAAACCGAATCAACCTCTTCCGACCAGATTTCCCTGCCGTCAGCAGTATTGATGCAGGCAAGCCTGCCGGTACCACTCATCACGTAGATCCGGTTCCCATCCACCGTTGGCGTAGAGCGGGTATCCGGAAATGATTTTGTCCAGGAATTACCATAAGGCACCTGCCATTTTATGGTACCGTCGAAACTGATAGCCGACAGGTAATCCGTTGTTTCTTTCATTCCGGTAACATAGATGGTTCCATCTGAAACCACAGCCGAAGAGTGACCTTTGCCAATCCCCTCAACAGTTAAAATGCATTCAGGTCCGGCGGCAGGCCAGCTTTTCAGCAGACCGGATTCATGGTAAATTCCATCACGGTTTTCGCCCCTGAACTGGGCGGTTTGGGAGAAGGCGGTTGCTGACGTAAGCAGCAGGGCAAGCATCAGGCCGTAGTATTTTTGCATAAAGTTGTCGGTTATCGGTTATCGGTTGTGAGTTGCCGGAAAGTCGCCAACTTACCTGCTAACAGATAACCGACAACCGACAACCGACAACTCTTAATTAATTTTGTAGGCTATGAGGGCGCTTCCGTGTCTGACATATAATAACCCATTGTTGATCACGGGATGTGCCCAGTGCTGGTCGGAGCCGAGGGTGACAGCCACCTTGCCGGCCACCTTGAATTCGGCCGGGGTTGCTTTAGCCATGAACAGGTCACCTCTCTGGGTATATCCGTACAGCATGCCATCGGCATAAATGACAACTCCCTTGGCCACTTCGGTTGAGGCATATTTCCGTTCACCGGTTTTCCAGTCGAGACATTGCCACTCTTTTCCGGCGTTATCCCCTGATCCGTATACATATCCGTCAACATAAACTGCCCCGCCCATGCGGCTGTCAAAAGTCTTCGCAAACCATTCCTGCGTTACTGAACTTCCATCAGCACTGAGTCGTAATTTCGGTCCGCCCTGACCATATCCGCTGAAGCACAGCAGTCCGCCATCCGCATAAACCGGGGTGTTGGCATGCACGGCATACTCGTTGGTCTGAGGATGTGACCAGAGAAGTTTGCCATCTTTGGCATCCAACCCGATGATGCTGTTTGCCGTCATGGTAACCAGCAGTTTTCGGGCCGGAAAATCCATTAATAGGGGGGAGCAATAAGCGGAGAGCTCCTGTTTGCCGGTACTTGACCAGATCGTTGCGCCAGTCATCCGGTTGAGAGCCATCACGTTATTGACCTGTCCGCCCGGTGTGCAGTAAAGGACATCCTTGTCAATCAAAACAGTTTCAGTGAATCCCCAGGTGATATTTTTTCCGTCGAAATCAGTCAGAAATTCTTTTTTCCATTTAATGGAGCCATCTTTCGGGTCCATGCAAAACAACGAGCCATATCCGGATTCCATGTAAAGCAGATCCCCGGCTATGGTGACTGATGAGCGGGCTCCCGGCCAGCTTTCGACGAATTCTTTGCCATAGGGGAATTTTGAGATCAGCTTCCCATCCATCGACAGAACATATATAAATCCCTGGTCGTTAACGGTTCCTGTAAGATAAATCCGGTCGTGTGCAAAAACCGGCGAGGAGAATCCCTTGCCCAGTTCATCAAAATGCCAGATCATGGCAGGACCATCAGCCGGCCATTCCTTTAACAGGTTCTTATCCGGATAGATCCCGTTGCCCTGGGGTCCCCTCCAGCGGGTTACCTGGGCATTTGTGCTCCCGATGGCCATCAGGACTGTTAGCGTAAGAAAGAGATATCTGAACATATATACAATATTAATAAGATTTGAGAGGACGAAAATAGCCAAAAGGTGGAGACCAGCTGCCATTTACCGCCAAATTTCTGCCATTCACCGGTTTTTTCTTTCGTAATTTTGATGAGTTATTCAATTTTGTTCCCAAATTGAGATAAACCATGAATCGGGCGTTAATTCTTTATCATAGCCGTACCGGAACCACGGCTTCCTACAGTGAGGAGATCGCAGCAGAGTTGTTGAAAACCGGAGTTTCCGTGCAATCACTGCCCATGTACAAAGCCGCTGAGGCTCCGGTAAGAGAGGCCGACACAATTTTTCTGGGCTGCTGGACCAGTGGACTGATGTTCTTCCTGCAAAAACCGGAAAAGATCTGGGTGGAATACCTGAAGCAGCTGCCTTCCTTAAAAAACAAGGAGATAGTACTGTTTACCACTTATAAGATATTAACAGGCAGTATGTTCCGCGAAATGAAAAAGCATTTGCCTGATGATACTACCATCAGTATCGTAAAACTAAAATCCAGAAACGGGAAACTTACCGAGTCAAACAAACAATTGCTCAGACTGTTAACCCAGGGCGCAATGGATGTGGCCTGGTATTCGGCCTCATCATTCGGCTATCCTTCAGTATTACAGGAGGCTGCCGTATGACCGCTAAAAAAACGGTTGTAATTGTCGGTGCCGGGATCGGTGGTGTTGCCACTGCAATAAAATTGGCGCAGAATGGCTATCAGGTTACCGTTTACGAAAAAAACCCGTCACCGGGCGGTCGTGTAAGCCAAATCATTCGCGAGGGTCATCGTTTCGACCTGGGGGCAACGATTTTTCTAATGCCCGAGATTTATCGCGATACCCTGGCAAACCTGGATATCAACCTGGATGATTTCATCGAATTTCTGCCGATGACCACTCTGTATCAGCTCTATTTTGATGATGGCAGCGTGCTGGATTTTACCACCGACGAGAAAAAGATGGAAGCTCAGCTTGAGGCTATTGAAAAGGGTAGTTATGCAATGATGAAGTCCTACCTGGATCAGGGCTACGGCTTTTTCCGTCTTGGATTGTCGGAGCTGCTGGGACGGAATTTTTATCGTTTGTTCGATTTTGTGAATCTGAAAAATGTGGGGTTACTGATCAAACTGAAAACCTATCTGCGTCACCAGACTTTCGTGAGCCGGTTTTTTAATCATCCCCATCTGCAGATGGCCTTCACTTTTCAGAATATCTATGTAGGCCAGAGTCCTTATGAGGCGCCGGCACTGTTTTCCATGCTTCCAGCGGCTGAGCTGCTCGATGGATCGATGTTTCCGAAGGGCGGCATGAACCGTGTGGTTTCAAAACTGGTAGAACATGCTGAATCATTGGGAGTACAGTTCGTTTGCAATAAGCCGGTGTCGAAAATCCTGACTGACAAAGGAGAGGCTACCGGGTTGTTGTTTGAGGATAACACCCGCGTGGATGCCGATATAGTGGTGGCGAATGCCGATCTTCCATATGTATACAGCAATCTTTTGCCCGACAGGCGGCCGGCTGCGAGGGTGAATAAACTCAATCATGCCTGCTCGGCGCTGGTTTTTCACTGGGCGGTTGATAAGGTGTATCCGGGTCTGGCTCAGCACAATGTATTCCTGTCGGATCAGTATCATGAATGCCTGGATACCATATTTAAAGATAAATCCCTGTCGGAGGAGTTTTGTTTTTACGTTCATTCCCCCGTGCGAACAGATATAACTGCAGCCCCCGAAGGGCAGGATTCCCTGTCGGTGGTGATTCCGGTAGGGCACTTGGATCCTGATAAACCCCAGGACTGGAGCGCGATCCGCACCATGGCGAGGAAATGGGTGATCAGCCGGCTGGAAAAGCTTGGCTGGGAGGATCTGGAAAACCACATCAAATTTGAGATCTGTTATCTCCCCGGAACCTGGGAAAGCGTGTTCCATGTTTCACGTGGCGCTACCTTCGGGAGTCTCGGACATAACATCATGCAGATGGGCTATTTCCGTCCGCATAACCGGCATAACCGGTACCGGAATCTATATTTCACCGGGGGGAGCACCCATCCGGGAAATGGAATACCCCTCGTTTTGCTTTCGGCCAAACTCACCAGCGAACGGATATTAAAGGAGCAGTCTGCTTAATCTGAAGATAAACCCATCATGTACCCAAACCAACAGAACTATCTTGATATTTTAAACCGTATCCCTATCGACCGGATTCACGATCATCCCAATATCCTGGTAGCTGCCGGGTTTTGGGAGGAGGAACGCTTCAGGGCAGCTAAAACCTGTTATGCGTTTATGCGGAAAATCGATGACATGATTGATGATTACAAAGCCCGCCACAAACGGATCGATGAAAAGGATCGTGAAAAATTCACACGGAAAGTCGATGAATGGCTGCAGATGATTAAAACGAACAGTCGGCCAAAGCCATTTCAGAAGGAGCTGGTTTCTACCATCAAGGAATTCAGTATTCCCGTTTGGCCGCTGGAGAACTTCGCACGCTCGATGGTTTATGATATCAATCATGATGGGTTTCCTGCCATCAGTGACTTCCTCGACTATTCTGAAGGGGCTACCGTGGCTCCCTCATCAATTTTTGTTCACTTATGCGGGATTCACCGGAAAGATGGGATCTGGCAAAATCCTGAATTCGACGTAAAAAATGCGTCAACTCCCTGTTCAATATTCAGTTACCTGGTTCACATCATGCGCGATTTCCAAAAGGATCAGCTGAATAACCTCAGCTATTTTGCCGATGACCGGTTGGCTGCCAACGACCTTACCAGGCTGAAGATGCTGGAGATCGCCAAAGGGGCCAGTCCCACTGCTGGATTCAGGAATCTGATGCATGAATATTATCAGCTGGCTGATGATTACCGGCAACAAACCTGGAAGGTGCTGGAACAGATCAGTCCGCTTGTTGAGCCCAGATATCATCTGAGCCTGCTCATCATATTCAATCTTTACCTCATGGTTTTTGAGCGCATCGATGTTGAGAGAGGCACTTTTACCGCAGCCGAACTGAACCCGTCGCCGAGGGAGATTTATGACCGGGTGCACCGCACAATCAACACCTTCAGACCGCATTCGACGAATAATTAATACCTTAGCGCCCAGAAAAATGGCATGAGGTGATTAGGAAGAATTTAAATTTATTATTGCTGGCATTGGTCATCCTGATGCCAGCAGCAGCATTCTGCCAGTTGGCGGAGGAGGATGTGGATTTTAACCGCATCCGGCAGAGAGCGGTCAGGCAGCTGGTCATTAAAGAAAAGGTTAAATCATCGGCTGATTTTCAGCAAATTGCTACATCATGCTATCGGGAGGAGGATTCATCACGGTACCAGGTTAACCTGAAAACTTACGAGGTTAATGCGCCAATCAGCAGGGTGTGGGATAAATATTCTACCATGACTCCCCAAAAAGCCTGGAACGGACGCTCAGTGGTATTTGGATTTCTCTTTTCAAAGCCTGAAAATAGATTCATTTATGCAGGAAATGCGAATGAGCCGATACGCGAAGGCAATATTATCTATGTAAACCTTAAGCTGCTAAGAGGACTGAAAAACCTGGGTGTGGCGTTCGAAATTACGCGTCTGGATGAGGTGACCCGGACGATATGCTTTTGTTACCTTAAGGATGGCGTATCAAACGGATCACAGGAGATTCAATTCTCAGAACTGGCTAACGGGGATACCCAGATCAGCCATCTTACTCATTATAAGAGTCGTTCGGCCTTTCGCGACAGAGAGTTATATCCTCTGTTCCATGAGAAGTTTGTCGGTGAATTTCATGGAAATATCCTTCGCCAGATTGAAACCGGTTTGTAAATTTGATCTGATTCTACCCTTATGACCCTAAAATCCGGTCCGCTCAATACGGAAATCCGAAGATGGCTCACCTATCATCCCCTCACCGGGAGTGAAGATCTGGATGTTCATGGGGTTCCGGTATCTGTATTCGACCTGACTGATACCGATCCCCGGTTAAAAATTCTCAACCGGCAGATTAAAAGCTTACCGATGCAGCAGCAGAAATTGCTGTTGTACCTGAGTCGTGATATTGACCCCGGTTTGATTATTGAATCCATGGAGTATGCTTCGCCGGAGTTGTTCTGGCTCGATAAGGCACTTCTCATCAAGGAAGTTGACCCAACAGCCCGCAAACAGGATGTTTTGCAGGTGTTCGCGGTGAATGAATCACTGGTGGCTCAAATCTATTCGGTTTCGGATATCATGGACCATGAAGCGGAGAAATCGAAGAACCGCAAATACCGGAAATGGTCGATGGTGGCCATTCCCGTTATTCTCGGATTGGTGTTCCTGTTTGTTTATCCTGTGGTGATGAAACCCGATCCGGTTGCGCTCTACGAGAAGTTTAAAAGCGCTTACCGGCCTGATTTAACTTCCATTGATACGGTGGATTATGCAGGAGGATCTTATTATGAAGCACTCCTGCTGCTGGAGGAAGGCAGTTACCCCGAATCTGCAAAGCTTTTCGGGGAACTGATTCCGGGCAATAATTCCTTTCGGGTGAGTTCACGCTGGTTTCTGGCTTTGATAAATCTTCGCAGCGGCGATAAAAAATCGTGTAAGGAACAGCTTAAAGCCATCCGGAGCGAAGATCCGGCATTTTACCGGAAAGTGGCCGAGAAGCTTGACAGAAAACTATAGGATCTTTGCGCTGACCTTGGTTTCCAGATCAATCCTCAGGTTAAATGTGACATTTGTCTGGCTGGAATTCCCTGAAAAGGTGATAGTTATTTCTTTCTGCTCATTCAGGATGTCATTGATTTTTGTCCATTGACCGCCAACATTGTCAAAGGTTACCACGGTTCCGTTTGTCAGCGGGAGATTGGTAAAATTCCATTCAGTAGAATTTGCATCGGTATTAACCAACAGTTTGGCATCCGTCAGGGTGACCGGTACTGAAAGCTCGCTGACCGTGCCGGTCATCCCGGTCAGGTCAAAACTCTTGATTTTTTCTTTATAATCAGCCAGATCCTCATCGCTGAGAGGGTCGAGTGTGCTGGTTGAAAGGAACTGGCTTGCGGTTGACTTAAGCAGGGGCTCAGGAATGGTGACGGGCAGATTGACTGAAAAATCCGCATCTACTTTGACGGTCAGTACATCTTTTATCTTCTGGCAACTGCTTAGAATTACCAATAATGAAAACATACTGAGTGCAATGATTCTTTTTTTCATGGTTTTTGGAGTTAATGTTCCTTTTTAACGAAAGGGAATCGAAAATGTTTATACTGGCTTAATCATTAAAATGGTAGAGGAAGAGGATGTACCCTACAAAGGCAGGTTTAGGGTTGTCCAGGATTTCCATGGTAACCTTCATCCTGGTCCTGATGATGCCTCGCAGGTTGGTAAGTGCATCGAGGAAAACCCGTATCCTCACCTGGTCATTGACTTTCACAGGCTGGTTGAATTTAAAATCTTCCATACCATAGTTAACCAGCATCCTGACCTTTCTGACGTCAGCGATCTGCAGCCATAAATAGGGCAGCAGTGAAACGCTCAGGTATCCGTGTGCGATGGTTGTTCCATACGGCGATTCTGTTTTGGCCCGCTCAGGATCGGTATGGATCCATTGATGATCGAGCGTTGCGTCAGCGAACTTGTTAATTTGTTCCTGAGTGATTGTCAGATAATCTGATACACCGATTTCCTGTTTAACCAGGGTTTCGAATTCGGCCAGTCCGTTGATAATTCTTGGGCTCATTTTTCAGCAGTTGAGTTAAGTTTTCGGTGCCAATATAACTTTTATTTGACATTCAGCACAGATATCTGCCATGGTGGCGAATGTAAATCAATTACAGCCTGACCCTCAATTTTTGGCCGTTCGTCAATACTTTAATTAGGCTGTGTTTACCGTTTGACCGGAATAGCAGGATGTTTATCAAAGTATTAAAGATAAGCCTAAATAATTGTTTTTTTGGATGATACAGATTGCATAACTTAGTGGAACAAGAGAAAAAAACCGCCGGAAGGAAGCAATTATGAATAAGTTAAACATAAAATTAATTACGCTCGGGATAGCTTCCTTCCTGGCGTTTTCTTGTTTGGAGGTCAGGGCACAGGCCACGGCAACCGGCCATATTTCTGCAGAAGTCATCGAGGCAGTTACTGCAGTTGAATCTTCTCCCATGAATTTCGGACGTTTCTCCACCGGTGATCAGGGTGGTACCATTGTTATCCCGGCCATCGGGGCAGCCATTTCGACCTCCACTGTTGTATCGGCCGACACCAATCTCAATCCGGCCACATTTTCAGTTTCCGGTGCAAAAGATGCAACTTTTTCGGTCACCCTGCCTGAGGGTCCGACCATGCTGACCAGCCTGAGGGGCGATACGATGATGGTTACCGACTGGACCGCTTCATCAGGAGAGGGCAGTGATGCTTATGTACTTGCCGGGGGTATCCAAAAAGTTAAAGTCGGAGCAACACTCCAGGTGGGCTCAATCGACAACAATCCCACAGGCACCTACACAGGTTCATACAAGGTTACTTTCGCCTACAACTAACCGGCTACCCGGTTCTCCCCTTTTTTTGTTTTTAACCTCCGTGGTACTCACCCGCTTAGGTTGTCGATCCGATTTCCTTTTTACATTTGCCGCCATTCTAAAGTTTTAGAGGATGGGAAAACAACGGCAAAAATTCCACAAATCACCACAAATTCCGAAAAGCGGAAATGTTCCAATTTTGGCATGACATGTAATAATCAGAATATGAATGAATTATGATTATTGTGCCAAAGTGGAACGGATTTTGACTGTCTGGCATAGAAATTAGAAACAAATTAGAAACAAATAAAGATTTAGTACAATGAAAACTTCAATTAAACTTTTCGCTCTTGGAATGATCCTCGCCGGATTTGGTTTGAATGCCAATGCACAGGTTACCTCAGTCAGTGCCAATGCCGTTACTTCTGCAACCATTGTTGCTCCGCTTGCTATATCTAATACACAGGCATTGAATTTTGGTAATGTTGCCGTAACGGGTACTGCTGGAACGGTTGACCTTTCACTTACCGGTGTTCAGACGGCTACTGGTGGTGTCATGCTTTCACCGGCCAACAAAGGAACTCATACCCCGGCTGTTTTCAGCATTACTGGAGAAAGTGCTTACGCATTCAGTGTTACCCTTCCCGGAACCCTGACAATTACCGAGTCAGTTTCCAGCGAGACCATGACAGTTGATTCCTGGATAATGAATCTGGCTACCACGGGCAATCACCTGACTGCAGGTGCCGCCACTTTAACCATCGGAGCCACGCTGAATGTAAATGCAACGCAGGCAGTTGGCCTCTATACCAATAGTACCGGTTTTGAGGTTGTTGTTGCTTACGAATAATATTGCTGACCCAAAATAGAGGGAGCGCTGCCTCAGGCAGCGCTCTTTTTTTTGCTGTCATATTGCGTCAACAAGCGGTAAGGCACGCTCAGGGTTCGTCCCGGGTAACTTTCACCTGCAACTATCCGGTTACCCGGTTCTCCCTGAACCCCTTTTACATTTGCCGCCATTCTAAAGTTTTAGAGGATGGGAAAACAACGGCAAAAATTCCACAAATCAACACAAATTCCGAAAAGAGGAAACGTTCCAATTTTGGCATGACATGTAATAATCAGAATATGAATGAATTACGATTTTTGTGCCAAAGTGGAACGGGTTTTGACTGTCTGGCATAGAAATTAGAAACAAATTAGAAACAAATAAAGATTTAGTACAATGAAAACTTCAATTAAACTTTTCGCTCTTGGAATGATCCTCGCCGGATTTGGTTTGAATGCCAATGCACAGGTTACCTCAGTCAGTGCCAATGCCGTTACTTCTGCAACCATTGTTGCTCCGCTTGCTATATCTAATACACAGGCATTGAATTTTGGTAATGTTGCCGTAACGGGTACTGCTGGAACGGTTGACCTTTCACTTACCGGTGTTCAGACGGCTACTGGTGGTGTCATGCTTTCACCGGCCAACAAAGGAACTCATACCCCGGCTGTTTTCAGCATTACTGGAGAAAGTGCTTACGCATTCAGTGTTACCCTTCCCGGAACCCTGACAATTACCGAGTCAGTTTCCAGCGAGACCATGACAGTTGATTCCTGGATAATGAATCTGGCTACCACGGGCAATCACCTGACTGCAGGTGCCGCCACTTTAACCATCGGAGCCACGCTGAATGTAAATGCAACGCAGGCAGTTGGCCTCTATACCAATAGTACCGGTTTTGAGGTTGTTGTTGCTTACGAATAATATTGCTGACCCAAAATAAAGGGAGCGCTGCCTTTGGGAGCGCTCCCTGTTCGTCAGTTCTGAGTTTGACAGGTTCCATTATTGTATTAAGTAACTTGATCCTTTATTAATCTTGGTCAAAATGGGAAAGATAAAATTGATCCTTCTGTTCATTTCCCTTCTTTTAAAACTCTCCATAAGTACGTCCTTGGCACAGGAACAGACCACTGCAACCGCTCAGGTATCTGCAACTATCATTATTCCATTAACTGCTACAGAAGCCTCGCAACTGAATTTCGGACGGTTCTTTCCGGGAACGGACGGGGGCACGCTGATGATCGGACCCAATGGTTCAGTCAGTACATCGTCCACAGTAGTTGCCGATGCAAGTTCAAGGAACCCCGGGAGCTTTTTTGTTTCCGGTGAAGTGGATGCCACATTTTCCATTGCTCTGCCCGGCGGGCCCTCAACACTCACCAACGCTGATTCCAAAACAATGGAAGTTAGCGACTGGGTAACCATTCCTGATAATAATGAAACTGGTATTAAACTCGAGGGAGGCACACAAACGGTGATGGTTGGCGCCACCCTGAAGGTTGGTTCAATGGAAGAAAACCCAAAAGGAATTTACACGGGGTCCTATCAGATTACGTTTGCCTACAATTAACCTCCCGTCTGTCAAGTAGTTTGGCCCTCCTGGAATCGCCCTTGTTTTATAGCTTATCTTTGCTTGGTTAACAAATTATGAATCCGATGAATATTACAGAACTTAATTGCACACCCTTGGCCCGGCGGGGTACTTCCCGTATGATGATTCTGATTTTAGGGTTGATCTTGTTGCCGGGCTTTGTTTTTAATGGCTTGAAAGCTCAGGGGAACCTCCTGATCACCCCGAGAAGGGTGGTTTTTGAAGGTGCGAAAAAGACACAGGAACTCAACCTGGCCAATACCGGTCAGGATACCGCTACTTATAATGTTTCACTGGTTCAATACCGGATGAAAGACGATGGTTCTTTTGAGGAAATCAAGGAACCGGATCCCGGTCAGAATTTTGCCGATAAAAATATCCGGTTTTTCCCGCGTACCGTGACCCTTGCCCCCAACGAGGCACAGGTTGTTAAAATGCAGCTTTACAAAACCAGCGATCTGAAACCCGGAGAGTACCGTTCACATGTATATTTCAGGGCTGTACCCAAGGTGACCGCTTTGGGCGCTGAAGAAAAACCAAAGGATTCCACCTCATTATCGGTTAAGCTCACCCCGATTTTTGGGATTACCATTCCGGTGATTATCCGCACGGGTGACAGCACAACCAAAGTTACCCTGTCCGACCTTTCATTCCAGGTGGTGAATGATACGGTACCCAGGTTGAATCTCACCTTTAATCGTTCAGGCAATATGTCGGTTTACGGAGATATTGAAGTAAATCATATCTCTGCCGATGGAAAATCAACCCAGGTGGGCATTATCCGCGGGATTGCCGTTTACACACCTAATGCTATCCGTCGTGCCAAAATGGATCTGAACCGCATTCCGGCTGTGAATTTCGGCAGCGGAAAACTTCAGGTTATTTATACCGGGCAAACGGATGCCAAACCGGTTAAGCTTGCGGAAGCTGAATTGATGCTGCACTAACAAAATATTATTTAGATTCTCCTGCCCGAAAGAATGATCGGGCTTTTACAAATTCTTATCCATTGACCCAAAGAAGTGATTAATGAAGTATTTATCCCTTTTTCCTGAATGGAAATTTTCCCGTTTAGCCACGGCAGGGATGACTATGCTCTTCATTATTCTGTTTAGCGCCAGTGGATGGGCCTCAACCTACTATTCCAAAACCAGCGGCAATGCCAACTCAACGGGCACCTGGGGGTTGAATTCAGATGGTACCGGAACAGCACCGTCAAACTTTACGACCAGCGGGGATCTTTTCATTTTAAGATCGGTTTCAACCCTCGGACTGAACGGAACCTTGACTATTGGAACCGGGGTCACTCTTCAGGTTGATGGTTACATTAATGTTACAGGCAATAATGATGATATCAATATTAATGGCACCATCCTTTTTACTAAAGTAACTGGTAATCAGATTACTCTGGGAGGTGGGGGCAGTGGAACCAATTTCACGCTTGGGGCCAGTGCCACTTTGATTACTGCCAATCAGAACGGTATCAGCGGTGCGTCGTGTTCTCTGCCGGCATCGGCATGGAAAGCAGACGTCACTCTTCCGACGACTGCAAATTATGAATTTAACGGAGGCAATCAGTCTACACTGGGCTTACCATCGACCGTTAATAACCTGACATTCTCCGGCACCGGGACCAAAACATTGCTAGCTGCACTAACCGTCTCCTCCGAACTGGCGATCAATACCGGTGCGTCGGCCAATCTTGGCAGCTTTAACTCAACAACCGGTACCCTTACCCTGGGCGGGTCGGGTGCCGATCTGGGCTCATGGGGAAGCACCGCCTCAACGGCAACCTATAAAAACAGTACCTATTTTGGAACCACCGCAACCGGTATCCTGAATGTGCAGACCCGTTCCTGTCCTGCCATCTCTGCCACAATCAGCGGGACCAATACTATCTGTAGCGGTAGCAGCACCAATCTGGTGGTGACAATCACCGGCGGCACCGGTCCCTATACCGTTGTTTATGCCGGAGGCAGCGGCGGAACCGTGACAAACTATACCAGCGGCGACAATATCTCTGTGAGTCCGGCTTCAACCACCTCTTACAGCCTGACTTCCGTTACCGATGCAAATGGCTGTACTGCCACAAAATCGGGAACAGCAACTATTACTGTAAGCACTTCAGTAACCACCCCGGTATTCACATTGGGATCTGCATCAACACGCTGTCAGGGAGCGGGGACTGTAACCTATTCTGCCACAGTCAGCAATGCCCTGACAACAACGTTCACTCTGGACAATGCATCCCTGACCGCCGGAAACACAATATTTGCGGGTACCGGAGCCGTAACGTATGTTGCCGGTTGGAGCGGAACCAGCATTATTACAGTCAGGGCTACCGGCTGCAACGGACCCACAACCGCAACCCATACCGTTACCATCACCCCAACGGTAGGTGTTCCGGTTTTTGCCCTGGGTGCAACCTCAACCCGCTGCCAGGGAGCTGGTGTGGAAACCTATACAGCAACAGCAGCAAACAGTTCAGCGCTCACCTACAGCCTTGATGCGGCCTCCCTGGCCGGAGGAAACACAATTACAGCAGGTACTGGTGCTGTTTCCTATTCAGCAGGGTGGAGCGGAACCACTTTTGTAACGGTAAATGCAACCGGTTGCAATGGACCGGCCAGCGCTGTCCATACCATTGCGGTCAACAAAACTCCTGATGTTATATACAGTGGTGTAACAACCATCTGTAATGGATCAACCACCGGCATCAATCTTTCCGGTTCCGTTACGGGAACAACCTTTACCTGGACCATCGGCACGGTAACCGGAGGAATAACCGGAGCCTCAGCTTCCTCAGGGGCCGTGATTGCTCAAACCTTAATTAATCCTGGAACTGCTCAGGGTTCAGTAACCTATGTGGTTACCCCTTCAGCCAACTCCTGCACCGGACCTGCTTCCAACATTGTGGTGACAGTCAATCCTGAGCTCACAGTTTCTGCAACTCCCACAGATATCACCTGTATAGGAAGCCTCAGCGGCATTATTACAGTTTCCGGAAACGGGGGGCAGGTACCTTATCAGTATAAACTCAACAGCGGAATCTATCAGAGCGGAAACATCTTCAGCAACCTGGCACCCGGAACTTACACCGTGTGGATTCTGGATGCACTGAGTTGTTCGAATTCAATCCAGGTCACTGTTGGCCTGATCGCCTCACCTACCGATGACCAAAATTCCGCGGGAGTGAATAACTGGAAAGGTCATGTATATGATGGAATCGGATTTACAACCTATGCCGGATATATCACCCAGCCTGAATCCTTCAGTACCAATTTTGGAGCCGATAACGATACCTACTGCATCCCGCTGCTTTCAAACGGTAATCCCCGGGGATCTATTCTGAATCAGACGTTTTCAGTCCGATTCCGAATGAATTCTGATAAAAACGGTCTGTATCTAATTGATTTATTGAGCGATGACGGTATCGGGTTAAGTGTCGACGGTACCCGGATCTTCCTGGACTGGACCGATCATGCCCTAAGACCCGCCAATAATGTTCTGGTGCCCCTGACCGGATCAAACCAGCTTGTATTGGAGTACTATGAAAACGGCGGGCAAAACGATTTGGCTTACAACAATATCAGAAAAATTCAAAACAGCCTGACAGACAATATTAACCAGGCTATTTGTGAAGGGGAAACCCCTGCATCGATCAGCGGCAACCTAATTCTGGATGATGGAAACGCGTTGCCTGTGGGTATTGCACCTTCGTACAAATGGTATTATCTAAAATCACCCTCAGCAACCTGGATCGAAATAGCAGGCGAAACTGGCGCATCCTATTCCCCGTCATCCTCACTGTTTAATCTTCCCGGGACCTATTCCATAAAGAGGCTGGTTACCATTACCAGTTCGAATAATACGGGAGCAACCTCCACAGTATCTGGTATCTCCGAAACCAATGTGGCAACCATCGTGGTCAGCCCGACTCCCAATGCCAGTATTTCCTATCCGGGATCACCCTATTGTTTCAATGCAGAGTCAGCGTCGGTAACGCTCACTGGTACCCCTGGCGGAACTTTCTCTTCATCACCGGCCGGCCTCACAATAGATGCTTCAACCGGTGCGATCAGTGTCAATTCAAGTACGCCGGGAACCTACACCATAACCTATACCATCTCGGCAGCCGGCGGATGTGGCATTTTTACCACCACCACTTCAGTTGTGATTGTTGATTATCTGATCTGGACCGGCGCCATCAATTCCGACTGGAATGTTGCCGGGAACTGGTCGTGCTCGGTTATCCCTGATCTGACCAGAAATGTACAGGTCCCTGCAGTTGCGAATCAACCTGTGCTGAATGCGGGTGCTGCCGGGATGGCTAAAGATCTGACGATCGCATCCGGCTCCTCGTTGACCATCCTTGGTAATACCATTCAGATTGCAGGATCGATAACAAACGACGGAACATTTACTGCAACAACCGGAACAGTTGAAATGAAGGGATCATCTGCCCAAAATATTGGTGAAGGTGTTTTTTCCGGAAATACGATCATGAACCTGACCATCAATAATTCAGCCGGAACCACATTGCAGGGGCCACTGAATATCACCGGAATCGTCAAGGCAATTTCCGGGAATCTTACCACCGGTGGAAATCTGGTTCTCTTGTCATCTGCCGGGCAAACCGCACTAATTGACGGCACCGGTGCCGGGGAGGTGATGGGAAGCATTACCATGCAGCGATACCTTCCATCGGCTTTCGGATACAAGTATTTCAGCTCCCCTTTCCAGAGTTCAACGGTGTATGAATTTGCTGACGACCTGGATCTGAATGCTGCTTTTCCAACCTTTTATATGTATGATGAGGATAACCACCGGGACTCTTCCGGCATCCCGGTTTATGCATCGGGATGGGTGAAGTATCTGGCGACTTCCAATTTTCTGACTCCCATGCAGGGCTATGCCGCAAATTTCGGTAATGTTCCCGATGCCAAAACTGTTGACCTAACCGGTAACGTAAATAACGGTCCGATGCAGGTGAGCCTCCTGAACCATGGCCGGAAATATACCAAAGGGTTCAATCTGACGGGAAATCCGTACCCTTCGCCCATCGACTGGAATAGTGCAGGCTGGACAAAAACCAATATTGATAATGCGGTTTATTTTTTCAATGCCGGAAACACCGACCAATATCTTGGGGTATATAGCAGTTATGTTGATGGTATTGCTACGGGGAACGGGAGCAACATCATCGCCTCCATGCAGGGATTTTTTGTTCATGTTTCCGAAGGCACTTACCCGGTCAGCGGTATCCTTGGGTTCACCAATTCCATCAGGACCAGTGACCTCAATCCTTTGTTCAAAAGAGCAATGACAGAAAACCGTGAAATCCTGCGCTTTACAGCGAAATTCGAAACGGAAAATGCAATAGAAGATGTGGCGGCTGTCTATTTCGACAATGCTGCCACTAAGGGGTTCGATAAGGAAAAGGATGCTTTGAAATTGGCGAACACCGATGTTCTTGTTCCTAATTTGTATACTTTTTCCCTTGAGTCAAAACAGCTTTCAATAAACGGGTTGCCTGTTCTTAACGACAGTATTTCGGAGATACCGCTGGGAATAACCACACTCAGTGACGGATGGGTCGTTTTCAGCGCCAGCGATATCTCCTTATTGTCAGGCTATCCGCACCTATACCTGTTCGATGCTGAAGCGGGAATAATCCAGGATCTGAAGCAGGTTCCTGAGTACCGGTTCAACTTGAAAGCAGGCCAGTATAATCAACGATTTTCCCTTGTTTTCTCAATTCCCGAAATCAATAAACCCGCCGATATCACCGGAAAATTGTTTTCGGTATTGCGGTCGGTGAACTTGTTGAAGATCCTGGTGAATCTTCCATACACGATGAATGGAAGCCTGCTGGTTACCAATATGTCGGGGCAGGTCATACTGCGCCAGGAAGTTGCCGGCAGTCAAACGGTCGAAATCAATGCCGGCGCAACCACCGGTATCTATGTGGTAACTGTGATATCCGGAAAAAGAATGCAGTCGGAGAAATTACTTATCAGAAAAGATTATGAATAGCCTGATCCCTGGAACCTGTCGGATAAGGCACCTGCTGCCTTTTTGCCTGTTGATTTGTTCGGTGCTGCATGGTTTGCCTCTTCGGGCGCAGGAAAAGCCACCAAAACCCATTCAGGTTACGGTATCGATCATACAAAGCCTCAGTTTCGGCTCCTTCTGTGCCGGAAACGGAATTGGGACAACTGTGGTTATAACCCCGGACAACACCCGTGACAAAACCGGAAACATCGTTTTGTTGGGTAGTGTTTTCAGCCCCGCGCTTTATGATGTGGAAGCCATTCCCGGTACCATAATCAATATTGTCAATGCACCCAATGTGATTCTGAACGGGCCCAGTCTGGGGACTGTTATCCTTCAGATCGGAGATTCCTATCCTCCCTCCCCTTTCATTGCATCGGGAGAACATACGTGGGTGACCATTGGCGGAACACTCATTATCGGTTCATCCTTAACCACTCCGGCTGGCGCTTACAGCGGAGAGTTCACCGTCATTTTCATGCAGGAATAGGTTAGTATGTTGAAAGGCAAACACCGGAAATATGGATTTGTATTTTGGCGATTCGCCTGGTGTGCCGTATTTGCTGTACTTTTTTCCGCACCCCGGGCCGGCGCACAGACTGAACCGGAATACGATGAAATCTCTGTTTTCCTGATGGTTCAGCGGGTTGGGGGGCTTGAAATTCCAGCAGTATACCACAACCAGCAGATTTATCTTCCGGTGCAGAATATGTTCGACTTTCTGAAGATCAAAAACACTCCTTCACCTGCTTATGATTCGGTTGCAGGGTATTTTATCAATCCCGAAGCAACCTATGTGGTAGATAAGCTGCATAACCGGATTGTATATGCGAAAAGAGTCATCGAACTGAAACCTGATGATATGATTCGCACAGAGACCGACCTGTATCTCCGGTCCAATTTTTTCGGTGAGGTTTTCGGACTCGATTGCGCGTTCGATTTCAGAAGCCTGTCGGTCACACTGACCACTAAAATCGAACTTCCCGTAATACGCGATATGCGGCTGGAATTCATGAGGAGCAATATTTCAAAGATCAAGGGTGAAATCAAGGTTGATACCGTTATTCCGCGGAGCCATCCTTTCTTCAGGTTTGGTATGGCAGACTGGGGCATTATCGCCAACCAGGAGATCGGAGGGGAAAAACAAACCCGGCTCAATCTTGGCCTGGGAGCCATCATTGCCGGGGGCGAGGCGAAAGTGTCACTGCAGTATTATGCCAACCAGCCATTTCAGGAAAAGCAACAGCAATATCTCTGGCGCCTGGTGAACAATGACCGGAAGGCACTGCGGCAGGTTTCGCTCGGTAAAATTGGCACTCAGGCAACCTCCAGCTTATATAACCCGGTGCTGGGCATGCAATTCACAAATGCCCCGACCACTTACCGGCGATCATTCGGAACCTATACCCTCACGGATTTTACCGAACCCGACTGGTCGGTGGAGTTATACGTAAATAATGTGCTGGTTGATTATGTTAAAGCAGACGCTTCCGGGTTTTTTAAATTCGAAGTTCCGCTGATGTATGGGAATACAATCGTTTTGCTCAGGTTTTACGGACCCTACGGAGAGGAAAAATCCAGGGAGCAGAGTATTAGTATCCCTTATAACTTTCTTCCTGCCAAAGAGTTACAATATACAGTCAGTGCCGGGATGGTGGAAGACAGTTTACACAGTATTTTTTCCCGGGCCAATGCCAATTACGGTATCGGTAGATTTATGACGGTGGGTGCCGGGATGGAGTACCTCTCCTCAGTCACGACAGGGGCAGTTATGCCCTTTGTAAATACTTCCATGAGGTTGGGGTCCAATCTCCTGTTCTCCGGCGAGTATACCTATGGCGTGAGGGGTAAGGGAATCCTGAATTACCGGACGGCAAAAAATTTCCAGGTTGAGCTGAACTATACCCGATATGATCCAAACCAGACGGCCGTAAATTTTAATTACCTCGAAGAACGTAAGGCGGTTGTTTCCTTTCCGATAAGGGGACGGAAGTTTTCAGCCTTTTCCAGAATGTCTTTTTCGCAGAATATCATGCCGTCCACTAAGAACTCAACCGCCGAATGGCTGCTTTCCGGTGTTTTATTCGGCGTAAGTACCAACTTTACCACCTATGCCATGTTTCCGGATCAGGCCAGACCCTATGTTTTTAGCAACCTTTCATTGGGATTAAGGCTTCCGGGAAAATTTCTGCTCCGTCCACAGGTGCAATATGAATTTTCAGGTAACCAATTCATGCTCGTAAAAGGGGAATTGGAAAAGCAATTCATGAAACACGGATACCTGAATGTGTCATACGAGTATAACTTTAGAAGTAGTATGAGAAATTTGCAGGTTGGATTCCGTTATGATTTCTCGGTGGCGCAGACTTCCTTTTCTTATCGTAAAAGTAATGAAATCAGCACTTTTGTTGAATCAGCCAGGGGCAGCCTGCTGGTCGACCGGAAAACAAAATATGCAGGCCTTTCCAACAGGTCAAGTGCAGGCAAAGGCGGAATCGTTATCCTGACCTTCCTTGATATGAACGGGAACGGTCATTATGACAAGGGTGAATCCAAGATCACAGGCCTCAAAATCAACATCAATGGCGGCCGCGTTGAACAAGGCAAGCGCGATTCGGTAATACGGATATTTGATCTTGAACCCTATGTAAGTTACTTCATTGAACTGGACCGCTTCAGCTTCGACAACATTGCCTGGCAGATTCGTATAAAAAACATGAGTGTTGCTGTTGATCCCAATATCTTCAAACTGGTTGAAATTCCGGTAAACGTTATGGGCGAAGCGGCTGGTATGGTGAATGTCAGCCTCGCTGGTGGCAGTAAGGGGCAGGGGAGGATAATCGTGGATTTTTATAAGAGCAACGGAGTATTCTTCGCCAAAACGCTGACAGAACAGGACGGATATTTCAGTTTCCTTGGATTTCCTCCGGGTTCTTATATTGCCCGGATCGATACCGCCCAGTTGAGGAAGCTGAATATGAGTGCCACACCGGAAAGCTTATCGTTTGATATTGAAAAATCATTGGATGGTGATGTTAAGGACAACCTCGAATTTGTGATACGGTCGATCAAGATTGATATTCCGGCTGAAAAGGAACCGGAAGCAGTCCAAAGGACCGAAGAAAAGCAAAAGACGGATGTGCCGGTCCCGGTTAAAAAACAGGAACAGCCGGTCGTTCAGTCTTTAACGGGTTCAGTCTATTGCATTCAGGTCGCAGCATCCAAAACCCATCTTGATCCTGCCTACTATAAGGATAAGCTCAAACTGACCGGTGAGGTCCTCTATTACGAAAAGGACGGCTGGTTCAAATACATAACCGGTGAATTTGCTTCCCAAAAGGAGGCTGCCGCCTACATGGCCCAACTCGGAATCAAAGGCTTCATCACCAAAATTGATCCTTCACTGCTGAAAAGCAAGTAATCCGCAATTCGCCTTAAGTACTAAACCTCCCTACCTCCGCCCTTCTTACATTAGCACATTAGCACATTAGCATATTGGCACATTTTCACATTAACAAATCGCTCCCTCCGAGTTGTAGTGGATACACCCCATACTCCCTCACCAGTTTAACCACATAGTCATAATTAGCTGCCGAAACGGTATTCGGCACCGAGTGGTCGGACTGGAAAATAAAACCGCCGCCTTTTGCTGCCTGGAGCTTACGCAGCACAATCTTTTTCAGTTCCTCCCGGGTGCAATCTGCCCATTCCATCACGTTCATGTTCCCGCAGAATCCCATCCGGTGGCCATATTGCTCCCTTAGTTCAACAACATCCATCCCGGCCTTGGCCTCAAGTGGGTTATAGGCATCGACACCGATCTCGATAAAATCTTCAAAAATCCGTTTCACATTGCCGCACCCATGATAAATCACCGGAATGCCCGCTTCATGGCACACTTCAACCATCGCTTTGATTCCCGGTTTGAAATGTTCCCTCCAAAATTCAGGAGAGAAGAGCAGATCATAGGTGTAAGCCACATCGCCCCATATAACCATCCCGTCGAGTAAACCGTTTGCTGCCTTTATCTGGGCCTTGGTGATTTCAAGCATGAACTTGTTGATGCGTGCGATAAAATCGCCCAGTTCCTTCGGATACATCAGGCTCCAAAGCAAGGTGTTTTCAGAACCGATTATGCGCCAGAGTGTTTCGTGGCCTTCGCACACGCTTCCATAAACTGGAAAGTTTGGCCAGATGGATTTTACGGTATCAATCCAGGGTGGGGTGTTACGGGTAAATCCATCGCCCATGCCTCCCAACTGGTTATCCCCTCCACTGAAATATCGCCGGTCGTCCCAGGGATCATCAAACCGGAAATCTTTCAGCATCTCGATTTCATTGGTCAGAAATCGATCAAAGCGCGGCATGGGATCAGCAAAAACTTTTGTGATTATGGCCTCGAATCCGGTTTTTACCGTTATGCGTTCCTCGGTTTCCGATATTACCTCAAACGGCATGATGTGGGGGTCCATATTTGGCACGGTAACCTGCCAGTCGAGATCATAATAGTCGTATGGTGATGCATCCGCCGGCAAGTTCAGCTCACTGCGCCACCGGTCCAGAAAACTTCCCCAGAACAGATCACTCACGGGCACCCGGTCGGCCTCTTCGTGCCGGAGGGTTTTGTTCATGCGATCGAGTTTCTTCAGGCAATTGGCAGTACGTTCCATTGTTCAGATTTAGTGGTATAAATATACGCAGGAAACCTTAGTGCAGTTTGAGAATGTAAAGAAATAACCACGGAGACATGAAGAACATGGAGGTACACGGAGTTTCTTTTAGCTTATCTTTGAGGCATGAATGCTAAGCTTTCAATCACGCGTCACGCGTCACGTTTCACGCTTTTTACGATTTTGGTTCTGTTTGGGGGTTTTACAGCCTGC
Organism: uncultured Bacteroidota bacterium; assembly: GCA_942493265.1. Taxonomy (GTDB): domain Bacteria; phylum Bacteroidota; class Bacteroidia; order Bacteroidales; family UBA12481; genus UBA12481. The sequence goes on along the minus strand of OW818688.1, from coordinate 575,835 downwards.
AACAAGATCGAACCGGTTACTGATTTCGATGGAACCTTTATCGATGTAAGAGACAGTACCGAATATCCTTATGTAAAAATCGGCACGCAAACCTGGATGGCGGTAAACCTCGAATATAAGTTTGATGATACTACCGGTGCCTGGTGCTATAATTCGGCCGAGGGTAATTGCGATACATACGGGAGGCTCTATAACTGGGAAAAAGCAATGATTGCCTGTCCGGCAGGCTGGCATCTGCCCACTGATGCAGAATGGAAAAAGCTGGAAATCTTTGCCGGTATGGAGGCTTCCGATGCCGACAGTCTCGAATGGCGGATAACCGGAAGTGTGGGTATCGGGTTGAAAGCACTGAAGGGATGGAATTCAGGTGGAAATGGTGAAAATTCATTTCGTTTTGGTGCTATCCCCTCAGGGATATTTGAAGCCGGCGCTTATAATTTTATCGGGGATATTGCCAGTTTCTGGACCTCCTCCTATACCGATGAAACCCACGCCTGGGGCCGCGGACTGATCTATCACGCCGAGGGAATTTACCGATGGAAGTATCCAAAATCCAGTGGATTTTCGGTGAGATGTGTTAAAAACTAAGGAGTTGCATGTTGACCAATTTTTCTGTTTATTTACCTTCTCGTTAGGAAGGGATTTATGGGGAAAAAATTATTCAGGCGTGCACAGTTCTATGGATTAATATCTGTTGCGGTATTTTTCTTCCTATATCTGTTTACTGCTTTTTGTGTATTGCTGGTTCTGATGGTGGCCCCATTCAAGCGGAGCAAACCAATCCGCCGGGTGATGCGATTTTGGGCACGTACCATTTTCCTGATGCTGGGCAAACGTCTCAGGGTAACGGGAATCGAAAATATCGAGCCGGGAAAAAACTACATTCTGCTTGCCAATCATGCCAGTTTATTTGATATAATGGCCATACTCGCCTTTTATCCCGGAGTTTCCTGGTTCGGCCGGGAGCATCTGCTGAAGGTTCCGCTTTTTGGCCGTGTGCTCAAACTCACCCACTATGTACCCATGCGATCAGGCGATGTAAGAAATACCAAGGAGATGCTCAGTCACCTGGTGGAAAAGTCAGGCTGCCAAACGATTGCTATCTTTCCGGAAGGCACCCGCACCACCGATGGCAATATCAACAGGTTCCGCAAGGGATTCGTCCATATCCTCAAAGCAACCGAGATGAGCGTTCTCCCGGTTACCCTTAACGGATTCTTTCTGCTGAAACCCAAGAACCGGTTTACCATAAATTTCGAATCTAAAATAGAGGTAGTCATTCATAAACCGATCGGTTACGAGGAGCTGGCAGAGAAGGATGACCATGCCATCCTGGACAGGGTGAAGGTGGTTATTGAATCGGCTTATAATCAATAAGATAAAATGGAAGAGAATAAGAGGTGGATGTTTATTGTAAACCCTGTTGCGGGGAACGGTTTCGCCAGACGGCTGGTGCCGAAACTGGAGGAAATGATCAGTAAATTTGGTGTGGAGGCCGACCTGGTTTATACCGAACGCACCGGTCATGCTACCGAACTCTCCGAAGCCGCTGCAGCAAAGGGATATACTCATATTATCGGAGTGGGAGGTGATGGTACCATGAACGAGATCGCCCGGCCACTGATCGGCCGGAAAGATATTGTGGTGGGACTCATTCCGGCCGGTACCGGCAATGATTTCATTCAGATCCTCGGATTTCCGAACCGGCTTGATGATTCACACTGGAAAACCTTTTTTGATCAGAATATTATTCAGATGGATGTGGGTTCCTGTAACGGGAAGTATTTTCTTAACGGTATGGGCCTCGGCTTTGATGCCCAGGTGGCAGCCGAAAATTATACGGAACCCGGAAAGGTTAAACAGGGCTGGAAGTATAAATATATCTGGCACATCGTTAAAACGCTGCTTTTTTTCAGGGAGAAAGAGATGATCTTAGTTTCAGGCGACCAGAAGAGCCGTTCCACCTGCTTCATGAATACCGTCTCAATCGGACGGAGATTCGCCGGCGGGTTTTTTATTACTCCGAAGGCTATCGCCAATGATGGTCTTCTGGATGTATGCAACGTTAAGCAGCTGAACCTTGCCGAGCGGTTCGGCATATTATTGAAGGTGCCCAAAGGCACCCATATTACCCATCCCAAAGTGGATTATCATCAAACCGATAAAATCACCATCGAATTTGATGAAAAGGTTCCTTTTCATGTAGATGGCGAACTCAATTTTGCTCAGCAATTCAGTATCCTTATCCTCCCCGGGGCACTGAATATTATTTATAATCCCCACGGTAAACACTTTTTTAAAGTATAAAAAGAAACCCGGTCATTCAGTTAAGAATGACCGGGTTTTCTTTTGATTCAAGGGTTGTCCACCTAGTTGGTTATGGAAAGGATCCGTGTGGCCTGAGCTCCGTTGGAGATCATTTTCAGCACATACAGCCCTTTCTGGCAATTGATGGATTTCCAGGTTACATAATTTCTGCCCTGATTGAATTCCTGTTCGTCAATCTGCCCTACTTCCCTTCCGGTCATGTCGTAAACTTTCAGAATAACCTTGGCTTTTTCAGTCAGGTCGAAGGTGATAGTTGTTTCATAACTGAATGGATTCGGGTAGTTGCTCAGGTTGAAGTTGTCGATTGCCATCCGAACCGTTAATTCATTTCCTGTGTAGCTCATTTTCTGAGTACCCGGGGTAAATGCATTGGCAACGATGGCGGTGATAACTTCCCCTGAATTGATGTCGGAAATGGTGATCGGGTATTCGGTATCGACAGATACTGTTTCACCCGGAGCCAGTGAGGCAATCACCCTGTCGAAGTGCAGGAAGTCTTTGACATCAGTGATATGGATGTTTTCCATGGTAACGTTTCCGGTGTTTTCAACCAAAACCGTGTACACAATCACATCCCCTACCTTTTTGTAAGTCTCAGCTGAGGCTTCTGAGGTAGTCGTGAGATCAGGACGCTGAATACCAAGAGTGGTAACCCGGTTGGCTGATTTCTCAACCACTTTGCCGTTCAGGTCAAATCCGCCTGCTTTGGCAGCGCTGATTACTTTTCCGGCATCGAGGTCCGATTGGGAAACTACGTGTGATCCGGTTACGGTAGTGGTTTCACCCGGTAACAGCTGCTTAACAGGCTGTTCCAGATTAATCATGGTACTCGGATCGGTTACGTTCAGGTTGTATATGGTAATGTTACCGCTATTTTTAACCTGGATGGTATAATCAATCACATCGCCGGTTTTCTTGAACGAGCCTCTGGAAACATCATTTGAGATAACCATGTCAGCAACCTGTGTTCCGAATACGGTAACCTTGTTGGCAGATTTCTCAATGGTATTTCCGTTCTGGTCAAATCCGGCAGCTTTAGCCTGACTTACAATTTTACCTGCATTCAGATCAGCCTGGGTAACCAGATGGGTTGCAGCAACCATTACCACTTCACCAGGATAGAGGATCGTGATCGGTCTCACTGTTACAATCACTGCATTAGGATCAGTGACGGCAGTACTGATAATTGATACGTTACCGGTATTCTTCACCTGAATGGTATAGTGGATGATTTCACCAACCTGGCTGTAGGTATTTTCTGAAGCCATGGCTGTGGTAGTTAACTCCGGATTCTGAACGCCGGCAACCGTTGCTTCGTTGCTCGGAACGCGCAGGATGCGATTGTCAGGATCTTTGCCATTTACATTGACTGACTTCACAATTACACCTGCATCCAGGTCGTTGGCCGTAACCGTGTAAACAGCTGATAATTCAGCGGTTTTTCCCGGAGCCAGTGTGTTTACAGAACCACCGACAATATTCAAACCACCCTGTCCCAGTATCATAACATCAGTCATCGACTGGTTTCCGGTATTCTTAATCTCAATGGTATAGTTGATCAGTTCACCAACAGTGAGGAACGAGGTCTGAGCGGTAACAATCTGAGCGGTCAGCATCGGATTCTTCATTCCATAAACAGTAACTGCGTTGCTCTGCTCAGTGTATGCTTTGCCATCAGGATAGGTTCCGGTGATGGAGGCGGCATTATTGATCAAACCTGCATCCAGATCATCCTGGGTAACGGTGTGAACTGCGGAGAGCGTTGCGCTGGCCGAAGGAGCCAGAACCGAAATGGTTGATTTGCCTGTTATTGCAGCATCCGGTACAGCTACCATGATATTGGAAACTGATACATTACTGTGGTTCTTAACCGTCAGCGTGTAGTGGATCAGGTCGCCTGGTTTTGCATAGGAAGTTTCCTGTGCAACTTTCGAAACCGTTAGCCTTTCAGCTACATTGGCAGTGAGGGTAAGTTCATTACTTACACTTCTTACCAGCTGTCCGGCCGGATTGTAACCGGCAACTACTGCCATGTTAACCAGTTTGCCGCTGGTGAGATCCGACTGGGTAACTGCATATTCTGCATTGATGATGGCGTTAGCACCAGGAACCAGACTTGCAATGGATCTGGCGTTTCCGAATACTGAAACCGGACCGGTTGCGCTCAGGTTGGTAAGTGTTACGTTACCGGTATTCCTGATTTCAACCGTATAGTGAATCACATCACCCGGCATGCGGTAGGTATTCTCGGCAGAAATCAAATTGGCAGTTAATCTGGCATTACGGGCTGCCCTTACGGTCATCCTGTTGCTTACAGCGCGCATCGACTGGTTATTCGGATCATTCCCGGTAACCGATGCAGCTCTTTCAACCATTCCGATGTCGAGGTCCGACTGTGAAATGACATGTGCTGTTTTGATCACTGCAACCTCACCCGGCTCAAGGCTGTTCAACGGGGTTGAACTGATCAGGGTGGTATTGGGATCGTTAAAGGTTATCGAACTGATTTTTACGTTTCCGGTATTCTCAATCTCATTGGTGTAGTGAATAACATCACCAACCTGTGAGTAGGAGGCTTCCTGAGCAGTTTTTGTTACCATCAGTCCTGGCATCAGGTCGGCAAATACGGTAACCTCATTTCCTTTGATGAAGTAAGTTGAGTTATCCGGGTTCTTAGCCGAGGCAAGAACGAAGGTAACTACTTTGCCTGCATTCAGATCTTCCTGGGTAATTGCATGAACAGCAGTGACAGTGGCTGTTTTGCCATAGACCAGGTTGAAGATCGGAGCGCCGCTGGTGATGGTTGAATTCGGACTGATAACATCTATTTTCGGAATCGTCAGGTTACTTGGATTCTTGATCAGGATGTTATAGTGCAGGGTATCACCGATTTTACTGAATTTGCTTTCAACTGCAGATTGAGTAATGATCATCATCGAGGAAAGTTTTGCGAAGATGGTGACTTCGTTACTGTCGTCCCCAACCGGCTGACCTTTAGGATCGATACCGGAAACTGAGGCAACGTTAACGATTTTACCAGCATTCAGATCGGCCTGTGTTACCACATGCTCGGCATTGATGGTCATAGTCTGCCGCGGGAGCAGGCTGGCGATCGGACTGCCGCTGGTAATCACTGCATTCGGATCCGTGGCCACAATATTCCGGGCGATAACGTTTCCGCAGTTAAATACCTCAATGGTATAGTGGATGGTTTCTCCAACTGCCCAGTAAGTGGCTTCCGAAACAAACTTTGTAGCGGTAAGCTGCGGGCGGAATACGCCGGTGGCGATAACCGTATTACTGGTTAATCCGATCGGCAGACCTTCAGAGTCGTTACCGGTGAGGTAAGCAGTATTAAGAACTTCGCCTGCATCAATATCAGCCTGTGTAATGGTGTGGATGGCATTGATAATCAAGCCAAGTCCTCCTGGCAATACACTGGCCGAGTTTGTTGAGGTTATTTCAGCATTCGGATCGGTGACAAGAATGTTATAGAATGTCTTATCATCATAGGCGTTCATCACTTCAATGGTGTAGTGGATCACATCGCCAACAGCACCAAAAGTGGTTTCCAGTTCCGACTTCCTGATGGTCAGGCCTTCATAGATTCCTGATTTTACCGTGATGGTATCAGTGGTCTGGTCACATTTCCCGATGGTTGATTTATCACAGATGTTATACACCAGATAATATATACCTGCCGGGGTGCCGGGAGCCACAACAACAGCTGAACCACTCAGGGTAACTCCATCATGGGTGGAGCTGATGAAGGAAAGGTTAACCTTGGAGGGTACAAACGGTTTCCCGTCAAGCTCATCGTTAACCAAAACATTCGGAATAGCGATACCGCCCAGCAATCCGTTAACAGTCCCTGCATCAGCAATTGCATCTATGCTTCCTCCAGGAATTGGAGTACTGACTAATACGGTTACAATGGCATCGTCGCAGTTGTCTGGATTTGCAATTTCACAAATCCTGTAGAATAACTGGTAGGTTCCGTTAGGAGTCAAAGGAGCTACTACAACATTATATCCGTTAATGGTAACCTTCGGGCTGGTGGAGCTTAAGAAGGTGAGGGTAACCTTGGTCGGATCAACCGGTGAACCATTGAGGAGGTCGTTTGATAAAATATTGATAACGGCAGTGCCACCGGTCAAACCGTTTGCAGAGCCAAAGTCATCAATTGCATCAATCACTGATTCCTCTTCATTGACTTCAACCGGCACAGTTACAGTTGCCTCATCACAACTTGTCGGATTCAGTTTTTCGCAGATCCTGTAATTCAGGTAATAAATTCCTGCAGGGGTACCCGGATCAACGACTACATTGGTTCCAACGAGCCTTACAGTAGCACTTGAGGAGTTTATAAAGGTGAGATTAACATCTTCCAGATTAACTGCGGTGCAGTTTAACTGGTCGTTTAACAGAATATTGACGAAAGATATGCCCCCGGTTATTCCGTTAATGGTTTCCCCGATATCATCATTGGCAACGATTGGGCCTTTGACGGTCAGGTTGGCCAAACAGACGGCTTCGTTTCCTGAAGCATCTTTAACGGTAATCGTTACAACGGTTACACCTTTCCCAACAAGGGTTCCGGCAACCGGTGACTGGGTGACCACCAGGTTCTGGCGGATGGTGCAGTTGTCGGTCGGGTTAACTCCGTTGGTAAAGTCAGGAACCTCAGCCAAACAGTTGGTATTTGCAATCACCGACTGGTCGGCTGTACAAGTAACGATAACTGGTTTTTCAGTATCAGTGATCGTAACAGTTTGAACACAACTTTCTGAAATATTGCTTGATGCATCAGATGCAGTCCAGGTAATGGTGGTTACACCGGTTTGGAATGGAGCGGTCAGTTCTAACCCATCTGAGCGGATACCTGTGAATCCAAATGCGGATGAACAATTATCGGTTACCGATGGATTGGTTAAGGTAACATTTGCCGTGCAAGTGCCCGGATCAGCTGTTTTGGTAATGTTTGCCGGACAGATGATTACCGGTGGGGTGTTGTCCGGAGTGGATTGAACAGTTGCCGATACTATTTTAACACAGCCTAATGCATCGGTTACCATCAGGGTATAAGCTCCGGGAGCCAATCCGCTGATATCTTCAGTGGTTGCTCCGTTGCTCCATGAATATTTGAATGGAGCGGTGCCACCTGTTACGGTAACACTAATTGATCCGTTTGAGTAATTCGGACAAGTTTCGTCGACAGGAACTGCATTAAGAGCCAGAACGCCTTCATTTCTGTTAACCGTTGCTCCGGTAGTTTTAACACAACCATAAGAATCGGTAACAGTTACGGAATAAATCCCGCTGGCCAGATCGGTAAGATCTTCAGTATTTGCAGTAAAGGTGCCAGGTCCGGTCCATGCGTAGATGAATGGTGCGGTACCGCCGGTAACCGTAAGGTTTATGGCTCCGTCGGTGGTGCTGCAGGTAACAGGTACCGGTGTAGCTAACAGGCTAAGAAGTACAGGTGACTCGCCCACAATTGCGGAAGCTGTTTTTGTACAGCCATTGGCATCGGTAACAGTCACTGTATAGGTACCTGCTTTCAAACCGGTTGCGGTTACACTGGTCTGAATAGGATCAGTATCCCATGAGTAACTGTATGATCCGGTACCGCCGGTCGGAATTGCTGTTGCAGTCCCGGTTGATCCGCCAGTGCATACCACATCCGTTTTAGTGGTGGTAACACCAACTGCGCTGGCAGGCTCGGTGATGGTAACGGTTTCGGTGTCGGTGCAAAGGTTGGCATCGGTAACGGTTACAATATAATTACCTGCCTTCAAACCGGTTGCGGTTGCAGTGAGCTGAGCAGGAACAGTATTCCAGGAGTAGCTGTAAGGTCCGACTCCACCGGTTGCCGAAGCAGTTGCACTACCGGTTGATCCGCCGAAGCAAAGAACGTTGACCGGTGTTCCGATGGAAGCAAGCACTGCGGCTGCGGGTTCGGTGATGGTCACGCTTTCGGTATCGGTGCAAAGGTTGGCATCGGTAACGGTTACAATATAATTACCTGCCTTCAAACCGGTTGCGGTTGCAGTGAGCTGAGCAGGAACGGTATTCCAGGAGTAGCTGTAAGGTCCGACTCCGCCGGTTGCCGAAGCAGTTGCACTACCGGTTGACCCGCCGAAGCAAAGAACGTTGACCGGAGTTCCGATGGAAGCAAGCACTGCTGCTGCGGGTTCGGTGATGGTCACGCTTTCGGTATCGGTGCAAAGGTTGGCATCGGTAACGGTTACAATATAATTACCTGCCTTCAAACCGGTTGCGGTTGCAGTGAGCTGAGCAGGAACGGTATTCCAGGAGTAGCTGTAAGGTCCGACTCCGCCAGTAGCAGAAGCGGTTGCGCTACCGGTTGATCCGCCGAAGCAAAGAACGTTGACCGGAGTTCCGATGGAAGCAAGCACTGCTGCTGCGGGTTCGGTGATGGTCACGCTTTCGGTATCGGTGCAAAGGTTGGCATCGGTAACGGTTACAATATAATTACCTGCCTTCAAACCGGTTGCGGTTGCAGTGAGCTGAGCAGGCACGGTATTCCAGGAGTAGCTGTAAGGTCCGACTCCGCCGGTTGCCGAAGCAGTTGCACTACCGGTTGACCCGCCGAAGCAAAGAACGTTGACCGGAGTTCCGATGGAAGCAAGCACTGCTGCTGCGGGTTCGGTGATGGTCACGCTTTCGGTATCGGTGCAAAGGTTGGCATCGGTAACGGTTACAATATAATTACCTGCCTTCAAACCGGTTGCGGTTGCAGTGAGCTGAGCAGGAACGGTATTCCAGGAGTAGCTGTAAGGTCCGACTCCGCCAGTAGCAGAAGCGGTTGCGCTACCGGTTGATCCGCCGAAGCAAAGAACGTTGACCGGAGTTCCGATGGAAGCAAGCACTGCTGCTGCGGGTTCGGTGATGGTCACGCTTTCGGTATCGGTGCAAAGGTTGGCATCGGTAACGGTTACAATATAATTACCTGCCTTCAAACCGGTTGCGGTTGCAGTGAGCTGAGCAGGCACGGTATTCCAGGAGTAGCTGTAAGGTCCGACTCCGCCAGTAGCAGAAGCGGTTGCGCTACCGGTTGACTCGCCGAAGCAAAGAACGTTAACCGGAGTTCCGATGGAAGCAATAACAGTTGCTTCGGGTTCGGTGATGGTCACGCTTTCGGTATCGGTGCAAAGGTTGGCATCGGTAACCGTAACAATATAATTACCTGCCTTCAAACCGGTTGCGGTTGCAGTGAGCTGAGCAGGCACGGTATTCCAGGAGTAGCTGTAAGGTCCGACTCCGCCGGTTGCCGAAGCAGTTGCACTACCGGTTGATCCGCCGAAGCAAAGAACGTTGGTCGGTTCGCCGATGGAAGCAACAACAGTTGATTCAGGTTCGGTGATGGTCACGCTTTCGGTATCGGTGCAAAGGTTGGCATCGGTAACCGTAACAATATAATTACCTGCCTTCAAACCGGTTGCGGTTGCAGTGAGCTGAGCAGGAACGGTATTCCAGGAGTAGCTGTAAGGTCCGACTCCGCCGGTTGCCGAAGCAGTTGCGCTACCGGTTGACCCGCCGAAGCAGAGAACGTTGACCGGAGTTCCGATGGAAGCAAGCACTGCGGCTGCGGGTTCGGTGATGGTCACGCTTTCGGTATCGGTGCAAAGGTTGGCATCGGTAACCGTAACAATATAATTACCTGCCTTCAAACCGGTTGCGGTTGCAGTGAGCTGAGCAGGCACGGTATTCCAGGAGTAGCTGTAAGGTCCGACTCCGCCGGTTGCCGAAGCAGTTGCACTACCGGTTGACCCGCCGAAGCAAAGAACGTTGACCGGAGTTCCGATGGAAGCAAGCACTGCTGCTGCGGGTTCGGTGATGGTCACGCTTTCGGTATCGGTGCAAAGGTTGGCATCGGTAACGGTTACAATATAATTACCTGCCTTCAAACCGGTTGCGGTTGCAGTGAGCTGAGCAGGAACGGTATTCCAGGAGTAGCTGTAAGGTCCGACTCCGCCAGTAGCAGAAGCGGTTGCGCTACCGGTTGATCCGCCGAAGCAAAGAACGTTGACCGGAGTTCCGATGGAAGCAAGCACTGCTGCTGCGGGTTCGGTGATGGTCACGCTTTCGGTATCGGTGCAAAGGTTGGCATCGGTAACGGTTACAATATAATTACCTGCCTTCAAACCGGTTGCGGTTGCAGTGAGCTGAGCAGGAACGGTATTCCAGGAGTAGCTGTAAGGTCCGACTCCGCCATTAGCAGAAGCGGTTGCGCTACCGGTTGACCCGCCGAAGCAAAGTACGTGGGTCGGGGTTCCGATGGAAGCTACCAGTACGGCAGGGGTAAGAATTGAAACTGCCTGGTCTTTGGTGCATCCATTGTTGTCTTTAACGGTTACAACATAGTCACCGGCGGCCAAAGCGCTGAAAGTGCCTGATGTTTGATAGGTTCCGCCATCCAGACTATATTCATAAGGATCAGTTCCGTTGGCACCGGCTACGGTAACCGAACCGGTACTATTGCCGAAGCAAAGAATATCGGTTTGAGCGGTAATCGAAGTGGTGAGCGCAGCACCCGGTTCGGTGATACTGAAAGGCTGATCAATTGTACAACCGTTTTTATCTTTTACAGTAACAATATAATCACCGGCGATCAAAGCGGAGAATGTTCCGGAGGTCTGGTAGGTTCCGCCATCCAGGCTATATTCGTATGGTGAAGTACCGTTGGCACCGGCTATGGTAGCTGTACCGGTGGCTTCGCCAAAACATTTTACATTGGTTTGTGCAGTAATTGAAGCGGTAAGGGCAACATCCGGCTGGAGGATTTCAACGGACTGATCTTTTGTGCAGCCTTTGGAATCCTTTACAGTTACGGTGTAGGTGCCGGCTGCCAGCGGGGAGAATGTTCCGCTTGCCTGATAGGTTCCGCCGTCCAAACTGTATTCATAAGGAGCAGTACCATTTGCACCGGCAACGGTTACCGAACCGGTTGCATCTCCGAAGCAGAGAACATCGGTTTGTGCAGTAATGGAGGTAGTCAGTGCTGCTGCAGGTTGTGTAATCGTGATATTACTTGTTGCGGTACAACCGTTGGCATCGGTAGCTGTAACAGTATAATCCTGCGCAGTTAAACCGGTGAAAGTTCCTGAAGGGGATTGTGCCCCAACGGCCGGTAGTATTGAGTAGGTTATTGTTCCTGTTCCTCCGGTTGCGCTGATAACAATCGCACCGGTGTTTTCACCGAAGCAATTAACATGCGTAATTTCAGGAGTCCTGAAAGTAATGGCGGCTGGTTGGGTAATGACTACGGAAACGTTAGCGGTACAATTTTTTGAATCGGTAACGGTGAGGTAATAGGTACCGGCTTTAATATCCAATAAATCCTGTGAGGTTTGTGCGATAGGAGTGCCGTCTTTGGTCCATGCGTAAGTATAACCGGTAGTGCCTCCTGAAACTGTAATGTCGATGGCGCCGGTTTCCCCGTCAAAGCAAAGCACATTGGTTTTCGATGTCAGCACTGCAGTGAGGGCTGATGAGGGTTGATTGAGGGTAACAGTCAGTTTTTCTGAGGTGCAACCTGATTGATCGGTCACAACCACCTCATAAATGCCTGCTTCCAGACCTGATTGATCCTGTGATCCGGTTGAAACTCCTGTACCGGTCCAGGCATAGCTGTAAGGTGCTACACCTCCTGCAACCGAGATGTCAATGGCACCGGTTAAGGCACCGAAGCAGCTGATGTCAGTTTTAGTTGTCAGGCTGGCAACCACCGGTGAAGGAATAATTACCGTTGTGGTGGCAGTTTTCGGGGTAGCACAGGTTGGAGTGATAAAGGTATAGGTTACCAGATAGGAACCCGGAGTGCTGGTGGCCAGGTTGATCTCGCCGGTAGCACTATTGATAACTAACCCGGCGGGTGCTGAAAAGGTGCCGCCGGAGATTCCGGAAAGTAAAACGCTTGCAACGCCTACTGGGCAGAAAGGACCAGCGTAGCTGATGCTGGCGGTGCCAAGATCAACGGAAACCTGAATAGGCTCAACAAAGTCGTCCAGGTTTGCAGTGACGACATCTGAAGATTTCGTTTTGATCACGATCGTTTTAACCCGGATTCCCAAACAAGGATCAAGATATCCGAATAAGTCAGTAATGTTGACAGCTGCCTCGGCAAATTGATGTTTTTCATATGATGAAACACCGAATGCCTGGAATGGCACTGCTTCAGTGACAATGTTGGTTAACCCGTAAACGGATCCTGCCGGAATGCTCGCTTGCAAAACATATTCCCAGCTGTTGCTTCCAACCGGTACCTCTTTCCATAAATAGAGCCGGATATTTGCTGCGGATCCCCCATTGGAATATTCCATCGATATAACAGCATCATTCATTGTTCTTCCGCCGTTATTCCCTGCCGAGAAGAAACCGCCTGTTCCTGTTGTTGAAGGGGTCCGGGTGAGTGTATTCTGCAGAAATTCAAAATCGATGTAGCTGGTACCGCCGGTTTCCATCCTGTCGCCAGCTACAAAAAGCCATTGCTTGGATGTAGCCGGATCTTCAGCCAGGTGAAACATGGCGTTGTTGATGTCGCCTTTGCCTCCTGCCTTGCCTTCAGTCCAGGTCCATCCCGTATTTGGGTTGGCATTGAACTTGCTGCCCTGGAAGATAAGGTCATTGCCATCATAAGCATCTTTAACCAGGCGGGTTTTCCATGGATCAACAGGGTTGCCGCCGGCATCAAGGACGTATCCGCCCGAGCCTGTTCCGGGAGCCCAGTCCCCATAGCCACTTCTGGCTGTTAATCCGCCGTTGATATTGAAGCCTCCGGTCGGATTGCTAACAGGTACAACCTGCGCAAAGGAGGTCAATACGGCGAACACCATGGTCATCATCAAGGCCATGATCCTTGCAATACTTCTGTATCCTGGTGCCAGGTTTTTTAAACCGACTGATACTGAATTGTTTAAAGTAGAGCTTTTCATAATATATTTTTTTGAATTCTTAAACAACACTTATATACACTCACATTGTCGTCATAACATTGCTGACTTGGTTATTGTTTAGCATTGAAACAAGAAATGACAACTTTGTTCATATGTTAATTTCATAACGTTGGTCAAATAGTTCTGGCATATTCGGGTATCAAATATTGATCCTAGGATTATAAGATGCAATAAATCAAATAGTTAACATTTTTTCAAATTTCATATTTTTCCGATTTTCGGAAAAACAATTTTCAAACATGGAATTATTTTTTAAGGAGCAGATTTTCAGTGTTTAAAGGGATCTCCGGTAGGATCAACCTCAAATTTGCTATCAGGAGGTATATCTGAATAGCAGGCCAGACGTGAGTTGTGCATTAATTTCCAGAAAAAGGAAACAAAACGACGGTGTGTGAAACGTCTAACGTGCTGTCAGATATGTCGTTCATCTGGTGTAATAGTAAGCAATGGTTTGTTTATTAAGATTATTACCTGTTTTTGCTGCCATTGACCGATTAGATTTGTATTGTATATCCGGGATCATTCTTTTCATTTGCAGTATGAAACATTGCAACCCGGAATGAACAGGCCCAACTGGAAATTGAGGATAGGAATCATCCTGATGATTGTATCGGTTCCCCCTTTTTTAAGCATCCCGATAATCCCGTTTCTGGAAATGGATAGCAAGGCTAAAATTACTATTTCAACGATTTTACTGGTTTCGGGAGAAGTGCTGTTCTGGGCCGGAGGCCTGCTGGTCGGAAAAGAGCTGCTTGCGAAGTATAAATCTTACTTGAATCCAAAAAACTGGTTTCGGGGAAAATCTGATAAATCATGAAATTCAGCAGGGAAGAGTATCTTGAATTGATGACGTTCGGCCGTTTTAAAAGACCGATGTTCTCCGAGTTGTTCGGACCGCTGGTCGGACTCGATAAGGAATGGATTGCACAGGGAGCCTCAGAAGATGAGGTTGATATGATGGCCTTCGACTGGGATTATGTTCCGGTGGTTCCATGCGGGGGGGAGACGGGCATTTTTGGCGCACCAGCCGAATGTGTCATTGAGGATAATGATGAATTCATCATCAGGCAGGATGATCTCGGGCGCCGTACAAAATTGCTCAAAGGGTATTCAACCATTCCTTTGCCTCTCAGCTATCCGGTTACGGATATGGATTCGTGGCTCCAGGTTAAGCCCCTGTTTGAATTCCACAACGACCGCATCGACCAGGACCGTGTGGCCCATGCCCTGAAATTGCAAAAGGCCGGCCATCTGGTGGTTGCTTATATTCCGGGTGGATTTGACATGCCCCGGCAGCTCATGGGCGAAGAAAACGCCTGCCTCAGCTACTTCATGCAGCCTGAGCTGATGCAGGATATCCTGCAAACCATGACCGATACCTCTTTCAGGGTGCTGGAGCGTATCAGCGATGTTTTGATTGTCGACCAGCTTTCCGTTCACGAGGATCTCGCCGGAAAAACAGGTCCGCTCATCGGACCTAATGAAATTGATACATGGGTGAAACCCTATTTCCGTAAAATCTGGGATCTGCTCTCTTCCCGCGGAACAAAGTTGTTCGACATGGATTCGGATGGAAATGTTAATCCCATCCTCCAGTCCCTGATCGGCTGCGGCATCAACTCCATGCATCCTTTTGAGCCTGCTGCCGGGATGGATATCGTTGAGGTACGAAAAACATATGATAATCAGATGGTTATGCGCGGAGGGATCGATAAGCATGTGCTTCGGCAAAATAAAAAGGCCATCCGCGATGAACTGGAATACAAGATGCAACCCCTGATGCAACAGGGAGGTTGTGTATTCGGTCTCGATCACCGGATCACAAACGGAACCCCGATTGAGAATTACCGGTATTATGTTGATATCGGACGTGAGATACTGAACCTGCCGCCACGAGATGCAAAACATAAGGGTTGGGCAAGAATGGCATTCTGATCCGGTTATCAGCGGGCAACGACCAATCCTCTATTTTCGTTATTTGATGATTTTATAGGACGTGGATCTTTTCCCGTCAGTAACGGTAATTATGTACAACCCCTTGTCCCAGGCAGATGTGTTTATGGTAAATTCCGGTTTTGGCGACGGATCAGCGAGTTGAAACACTTCCTGTCCCATGATATTGAAAATCCGTATCTGACGGATTGGTGCCTGATCATTGCACCGGATATTCAAAACTGTTGAAACCGGATTCGGATAAACCAGGAATGGCTCACCGGCAGCCGGAATTTCCGGAATTGCATTTAACCTGTTGAGCCGGTATTTCGATAGAAATTTCCAGATAACCGCGCAGGCATTAAAATCCTTGTTGGTATTTCCGTACGGTTCGAGGACCGTGCTGCCAGGCCAGGTGTGTCCACCGTTTATTACCTTGTATAGTTCAACGCTGCTTCCGGCAGTACCTCCCGACCAGGTGAAATGCTGCACCCAGGAATTATCTCCGGTGTTGATATTCGGAACCGTATCGATCTTCGGAACAGTTGAGCATCCGTTGGTTCGCACCCAATGGTTGAGGAGGGTATCCATATGCACAGCCTTTGTAACCGGTCCCTCACCATTCCAGCTGCGGACGGGATCGGAGGTTCCGTGAATCTCCATCACCGGGATGGGATGCGTTGGGTTGCAGCTGTTTATATGAGATGAAAACATGAATCCGTTCACCGGGGCAATGGCTGCAATCCGGTTGCTTTTTGCACAGGCAATCTCATAGCTCATGATGGCGCCCGAGCTGTGCCCGGTGAAATAGATCCTGTTGCCATCAATGCTGTACCTTCTGCTGATCGTATCAATCAGGGCCTCTAAAAACCCGAGGTCATCAACTCCCGAGCTGATCGGAAAGATATTCCATCCCACAAACCCGTACATCTGAGGGTTAGGCTGGCCATCAGGCATCGCGATGATGAAATTGGCCGTATCAGCTATGGGCTTGAAATTGGCGAGGGAGTTCTGATAACTGGCGCTTTCAGTAAATCCATGCAGGCTGACCAGTAAGGGAACCGGTTTGCCCTGAACATAGGCGGAAGGAACATACAGGATAAAGGACCTGTAAATGCCATGCACCATTCCGTCGGTGAACTGAGTGCCCGACTGGGCCTGAAGGCCAACAGTCATTAATAGTCCGGTTAGCAGGGTAGTAAGCTTTTTCATGACAGCAAGTTTTGGTGAATAAATGCAATCCAGGTCAAAATTAAGCCTGCTGCACCATCAACCCTTTGTTGTGTATCTCAAAAGCTTTGTTTATTGTATCATGCCTTTGAAATTCTTTTTATGAATTTCGCTGGGATTCATTCCATACTTTTCGGTAAAAACCCGGCTGAAGTGAGAGAGGTTTTTAAAGCCGGTACGGTAGCCGGCTTCCGATACGTTAAGCCCGGTTGTTTCCAGCAAACATTTCGCTTTATGCAGCCTGAAGTTCCGGAGGTATTCGTTTACGGTCAGATCGGTCAGCGTCTTGAATTTGCGGTAAAACTGAGCCCTGCTCATCCCGGTATCATGACAAAGTTCCTGAATACTGAATGTTTCATCATCCAGATGGATTTCCATGATCTTCTGCACTTTCAGGATAAAGGTATCCTCGATCTGCACCGCCCTGTCATCCGTTTTGGGCAAGGACTCCATGGACGCATAGCGTTTGTAGAGCAATCTGCGGATCTCAATCAGGTTTTTCAGTTGGATGATCAGCTCTTCTTCATTAAAGGGCTTTGCCAGATAAGCATCTGCGCCCCTTTCAAGGCCATCCAGCCGGGATTCAATATCAGCCTTGGCCGTCAGCATCACAATGGGGATATGGCTGCTCCGCTGATCTGATTTGATCTTTACCAGCATGGTGATTCCATCCATTTCAGGCATCATCACGTCACTTAAAATAATATCGGGAATGAATTCATAAACCTTTATCAAGCCGACCCTGCCATCAGGAGCCGTTTCGATATGGTAGTACTTCTGAAGGATGGCAGTCAGGTAGTTTGTCAGATCCGGGTTGTCTTCCACAATTAGCAGAATTGGCTTTTTCACTTCCGGACCGGCACTTAGTGTTTGCTTTCCGGGTTTTTCCAACGTAGAGGATGGAATGTACGAAGCATCCCCGTCAGTCGGGAAGAATCCGGGCAGCTGCCTTACCGGGGCATTATTTGACACCGGAAGTACCACACGAAAAGTAGTCCCTTCGCCGGGAAGGCTCTTGACTTCAATCGTTCCTTCCATCAGTTTTACCAACTCCTGTGTCAGTGCCAGACCCAGTCCTGTTCCGCTGTCGGAGGATAGGGTGCCATCTTCCACCCGGTAAAACCGGTCGAAAATATGTTCCAGATGTTCCGCGCCAATCCCCGGACCATTGTCCGACACCTGAATTTCACGGTAGGGGTTACCGGGATTCACCATTTTTGTTGAGAGAATCACCCTGCTTCCTTTCGGACTGTATTTAATGGCATTTGAGAGAAGATTGGTCACAATCTGCATCAGCTTTTCATGATCATAATCCATCAGATGTGCGCCGGTATCAGCCTCAAATACCAGCTCTGTATCACGGTTCTGTGCCAGTGACTGAAACGAATCGGCAAGATAATTCAGCTGGAAGATGATATCCTGCTGAAAGAGGTAAACCGGCATGGAACCGGATTCAAGCCTGGCCAGATCGAGCATCTGGTTAACCAGGTTTAGCAGGTACCGGCCACTGCTGCTGATTTTTCGGGTGCCTTCCTCCAGCCATTCCTCAGGTTGTTCCTTTGTAAGTTTTGCCATGCCCAGAATGATTGCCAGGGGGGTGCGGAATTCATGTGTGATGTTGGTGAAAAACCGGCTTTTTAATTCATCAAGTTTTTTCAAACGGTCAGCTTCGGCCTTCTTGGCCTCCCCGATTTTTTTCTTTTGATTGATGTTTTTGAGGCTCAGCAATAGTGTCATCCCGGCCTGCCAGGAGAAATTCACCGTAAAAAACAGCAGGTTTTTACCGGGGGTAAGCTCGGGCGCCGGATGAAGAAGTGGCTGAAGGATGGCAGTAATAACAAGGCTTAAAAAATAAGCGACAAATAACCACAAGGTCAAACGGTCGTTTTGGTAATTAATTGATAAAGAGAGTGCTGTTATGCCACAAAAAATCAATCCCGCAGAGGTGAGCAATCCGCCCATTCTAACCATAAAGTAAAAAGTGCCCCAGATGGCCAACATCTGCAGAAAGAAATCAAGCAGGTCGACATGCTTACGGAGGAAAGGAACCAGGATGATTGCTGTACCGATAATCGAGAGCATGACGATTCCATACTGCACGATCACTGGCAAACCCAGGAGCCAGCCCATGATTGTCATTCCAGCTGTGGCCGATCCAACCACAATATCACCCAGCCATACATTTTTTTTCAGTTGAAGGCTGTTTTCATCAATTCCCGGGTAGGAAAGAAGTTGATCAATCCGCTTGTTAACGCTCCGAAACAAGGTGTTGTTCATGACAGGATGGCTTAGATTGTCATACCCTCCCCTAATTTACACAAAAACAAACAGATAATCAGCCTACCGGAAAAATTGTGATCTCAAGATTCCATATATTACCAACACTGGCATCCGGAAATTCCCACCCTCATTACCTGTCATGCCATTTGTCAAAAAGTATTCAATTTTCATAAAATTTATTTGGCGGGAATCTATTTATATCGGAACTTTTTATTGCAAGTGATCAGTCAGAACCTATAGTCACTCAACCCCTTGGATTTTTGCTCAACTAAACATTCCAGCTATGAAAACAATTAAAACCCTATTGGTGAGCCTCGTTTTGCTCCTGTCAACAAGCTGTGGAATCGGCGACAAACTCGACCGGATAACAGACGCCATTGAAGATGTAAGCAATTCTGCGGTCAGTCTGCTTGAAAAAATCAATGATATCTCCAGACTGGTGGACTCAAAACTGGAGAGTGGTGAGATCAGCCAGGATCTGGCGGATCTGATTGATGGGCGGATAACCCTAATCGCTGAACTGCTCGAATCAACCATGCAAAATACCGGCGGTTACTTTTTCGACCGGATTGACGGTTCCGTGAATAATGCATTCATGAACCTGTCGAATCTGCTGGACCAGATTCAGACCGGGATTCTCGAAAAGGCAATACCCGCAATCATCGATCAGATTTCATCCCAGATTCAGATGCAGCTGAGTGCCATCGCGGGGTCCATTGAGGATATTGTTGTGTTAACCTCCGGTCAGGTAATGATCGTGGTGGACAAAACAACAAACGGAATTGTGATTATTTTCTCCGTTATCCTGCTGGCAATTGCCCTCATTGTTTTTGCCATTATTTTACTGCGCAGGGGCCGCAGAATGACATCGGCCAATTATATCGGACTCGGCTTTGCCGGCGTTTTCCTTGTTTTCTTCCTGGTACTGATTCTTTCTCCGAAAGTGCGGGGTAATATCATCACCGGGTTTGACTTTGCTTCGAAAGTGGAAACAAAAACACTGGTCCCGAAAGTTTCCGGAGTAGCCCCTGAAACCATTGTCATCGGGAAAACAAAAAGGGTATTTATCTATGGCACCCATCTCAATAAACTGGAGAAAATTTCAGTTAAACTTACCCGGGGTGATGCCGAAAAATTTGTATTTCCCAAGAGTACAATCATTGTTGCCACCAGTAACCGGATTGTTCTGGGCAATCTCGACAAGGAACTCAGCTGGCATGTTCCACTCTATCCGATCTTTCGGAGTTATTTAACCGAATCAAATGCCCAGAGTTATATCACAGAAAAACAGTCTGTTGACGCTAACGATATAATCAATCATTCACTGTTTGAAAACATCAAGCCCATGAAAACGGTTAGTCGTCAGCCGCTCGCCCGGAGTGCAATGGTTCCGGCAAGACGTTCCACAGCAGCCGTAGCTAATCGTAGAATAAATTTCGCTGATCAAAAACTGAAGAATTTGAATCTCGTGAAAAGTAATCTCGGACAGGAAAGCGCGATTAAATATATGACCCTGCTGTCGAAGTTCTTTTTTCAACGCTATAAAATTGAGGAGGGTGATTATGGATTGCTGGTCTATGCGGATACTGCCAGAATTGAGTCAACTCAGTTCCTGTCGGTCCTTTATCCGCCGCCGCCGGTTCCAAAACCAGATATCTTTGTGACGGACCTGAACTGGGCAGGAGGCGTTCAACCGGCAGCCGGTCAATCATCAAGCCTCGATGTGACATTCGGATTTTCTCACCCTGAGCAGATTACACAGGCTTTCAGTGCAAAAATAACTTCCGTTCCCGTACTGACCCCCATTGAGATCACGGTACCGGAAGGAAAGATTGCGGCTGCAGCTTCCGGGAACCAGGTAACGGTAACCAGCAGGGTTTTCAGCGTAACACAACCGGGCAATTACAATTTTACGGTTTCGGTTGATGAACAGAATGCCATAGCTGAAAAGGATGAAACCAACAATACATCAGGCAAGGAGCTTGCTGTTGGCGAATATAAGTATGATATCAGAATCACTTCCCTGACCTTTGAACCCATCGGAAATGCCACCGCTGAAATTAATTGTGCTGTTTTGGCCGAAGCCACCGGATTGCCAAACCAAAGTTGTACTAAAGTGATTTATCCGCAGGGAAATATCTCAACCCCGGTTGATTGCATGTTTACTTTTGAGGGGATGAAAAAAGGCCAGCTGGTAGGTCTCTCTTTCTCAGCCAGTGCGACAATCAAGTTCTTCTTCAGTGAATTGCGCATTGATCTGGGCAACCTGTATTTTCCGTTTAATTTAGATGAACGTCCAACTGACGGGTTGCCCTCAAAGGATTACCCGATATTACGCCAGGCTAAAAGCTATACCCTTCATGGAGTTTTAAACGTTACACAGCGTAAATAAACACCATCAGTCCCTGAGGCAGCGGACGGAATATCCGTACGCCCTGGAATTGCTATAACGAATTACAATATCGGAATAGCCATCTAATGACCGGTAAAGTGCGTTGGTTGACCCATCAGCTGATGAAGACCAAAAATAGGCACTGCTCCCTTCATAATAGAATTTGGTGTTTTGACTCCTGTAGCCACCAGGAAGAGCTGTGAAGGCACTTGAATTAACCGCATCTCCGATTTTCCAGCCTGATGATGCTTTCATCTCAGATCCGGCAGAGGGGCCGAGGAAGTCAGTCAAAACTGTCCATTCGGCATCGTTAGGCAAATGCCAGCCTGCAGGGCAAACGCCTTGAATTTCACTGGTAACCATGGTGCTGCCTGATGCCCCGTTCATGGCTGCAGGCCAGTTATATAAGACGCCGTATGTTGTGTATTTATCATCTGCCTTACCCTCGTCAATATTGGTTCCCATGTATTTATAAACGTGAAATTGAGGGTCCTTTTCTGAATTGGCTGTCGAAGGACTAACCTTTGGCATCCAGGCCAGGTTTTCAGCCATCCATGCCTGGTTGCCGATTATTATGTAAAAATACTCCTGTCCATCCCGGCCGTCAGTCAGTTGGCCATCGTATGCAATCACGGTTTTTGTAAATGAGTTAACAGCTCCGTCGCCGTCTTTAACCTCCAGAATTACGGTATAGGTACCTGAATCCTGATACTGATGAAATCGTTTTTTTGATTTTTCATAATCAGTATCCCATGTTCCGTCTGCATTCCAATCCCAGCGGACCAATAAATCAAAGATGTTGGTTTCGGGATCAAAACTGAGGGAGGCATCGAACAGGAAATTTGTTGTGATGGTACCTGACGGTGGATCGACGGTAAAGCTGGCCTTTGGAGTGGTATATCCGTTTTTAATGCACCGGACCGAAAGCCCGTTTCTTTTGCTTAAATTGTTTTCAATTAATTCATGCTGATTGAAATACAGGTTTTCGGACCGGCCGGTGGAGTCGTTAATATTGGTGACTGACCAGAAGCCGGCATTCTGATTAAGTCCGGTGAAACCTTCTCCATATTTGTTTGTGCCACCGGGCAGGGCAGAGAATCCGCAGGAATTTTCTCCAATACCATTTTCAAACCACAAATACCCGGATTTCATTTTGTCTCCTGCCCCTGCGCCCAGATAACCACTGAGGATATTCCATTCTTCATTCCCCGGCAAATGCCAGCCCGAAGGACAGGCGGTTAGCGCTGCTGTTTTGTTATACAAAACTCCGTAAACATTATAATGGTCCATGGCTGTTGCATCACTCAGGTTGCTCGCAGAATTGCCATAAACATAATAATAAGGAATTGTATCAGAAGTAGTTGTCGGCGGATCTACCGATGGCAGGTAGGCCAGGTTTTCCAGCAGCCACATCTGGGATCCTATATTTTTATACGCATATTGATGCCCGTCACGGCTATCTTCGATCGTACCATCACCCACAACAACCTTTTTGGTTACTGTTCCAATTAATCCTCCTTTATCCTTTAATTCCATGGTGACCGAATAAATGCCCGGATCAGCAAAGCGGTAAGAATTGGTTTTCATTGTGGTGGAGTTGGTATCCCAGGTTCCGTCGCTGTTCCAATCCCACCTGACCTCCAGATTAACCGAAACTGAATCTGAATCCGTACAGTCTGTTGCATCGAACCCGAACTGGGTTGAGGTGGTTCCGACTAAAGGCTGCACAGTAAAATCGGCCAGAAGTTTTGAACTGCCTTTCACACAGCGAACTGACGATTTGTATTCCGGATTAGCCGCCCAACGTATAAAACCCGTGCCGGCTGAAGAGGTGGTCGATAATATGCCCAGACTACGGTTCCAGATGCTATTCCCTGAATTGCCTTCGGAGGAGGTCCAAAAGGCGGCCTGGTGGCCTGATTCCGGGCCTGCCGGCAAAGCATTAAACCCGCTGGTATTATCACCGTTACCTGCATGCTCATCCCATCCGGCAGCTGATTTCAATTTCTTTTCAGCATCCGGTCCCAGGTAGTATTGGAGTGATGCCCATTCCTCATCGTCGGGCAAATGCCAGCCTTCCGGGCAAACTCCACGAAACACGGAGGAATCTGAGGAGCTGCCAAAATCTCCGGCCATTGCCGCCGGCCAGTTGTATAAAACCCCATAGGTGCCAAAGTGTGGATGTACTAAAGCCTCATTGATCTCATCTCCATCATAATCAGCTATATAAAAACGGAAGGCGGTTGCCGACTCATCCGAAGTGAAGTTAACGGAAGGCAGAAAAGCCAGGTTTTCAGCCATCCATGTTTGGGGGCCAATTGTTTTATATACATATTCCCGGTCATCGCGGGCATCCATAAAGCTGCCATCACTGATTGTCAGGATTCTTGTTTCCACGTCAAGCAATCCGCTACTGTCCTTAACTTCAAGCCTGACCGGATAGTCTCCTGGAGCAGGGAATTGCCAGGTGTTGTTTTTTATTTTTTTATAATCAGTATCCCAGTTACCATCTCCATCAAAATCCCACCGAACCTCAAGATCATTTAAGGTTGTCCCCCGGTCGGTGCTTGAAGTTGCATCGAAAAGGAAATTGGTCGAAGAAGTTCCGCGGGGTGGAGTAATGGTAAAGTTCGCAGTAGGCACGGTCTCGGTTGTTCCTTTTAAACAGCGGACCGACATTCCATTACTTTTTGCAAAACTTTTCCGGTAAACAAGCTGGTCGTTCGACAAAAGGTAATGGCTCCAGGAATTCGGCTCTTCATCCTCTGAAACGGACCAGAAATATGCACCCTGGGTCAGGTTGCGAAAGCCATTCTCGTGGTCGCAGAATCCACCCGGAAGTGCCGTAAAGCCATTCAGGTTTTTACCTTTTGTGCAGTTTGTCCAATGCGTTGATCCGATCTCCATGATGCTGTAAGAATTGCTGTTGGCCATCAGGGTGGTCCACTCTGAATCTGAAGGCAGATGCCAACCGTCGGGACAAACATTCTTTGCCGCTTCCCAATTGTATAAAACTCCATATGCAGAATAATTATCAGTTGCCTTCGCATCCTTAACATCTCCTGCCATAAAATCCTGAACGTAAAAATGGGGCTCTGATGCCGATGCATCGGAAGGTGGACCAACGGATGGAAGATAAGCCATGTTCTCTATCATCCAGATTTGATTACCGATTAAATGGTAAGCATAATCCCGTCCGTCATGTTTGTCGGTAAAAATGCTGTCACCAATAAATACCATTACTGTTTTTCTATCAACCAATCCTTTATTGTCTTTTACTTCCATAATGACCGAATAGCCTCCCGGATCGGAAAATCGGAATGAATTTGTTTTAGTACTTCCGAAAGTGGTATCCCAGTTTCCATCGCCATTCCAATCCCAGCGGACTTCCAAATCCTTTGAATCAGTTTCACTGTCGGAGCAGCCGGAAGCATCGAATTGGAAAGTTGTGGAGGAAGTTCCGCGTAATGGACTCACAGTAAAGTTCGCCACCGGGATGGTATTTGTACTTTTCCCATCTTTCAGGCACCTGACCGAAAGCCCGTTGTTACTATTAAAAATGTAATTCAATGACACCTCATCACTCGGGTTGAGGATCATCTTTGCATGAGCATAATTCCCCTGGGAAAATGAGGATGTCCAGTAATAAGCTCCCAGTCCCAGATCCTTGCATGTAAAATACGTTTCATTTGAACGGTAGCCGCCTGCGGTGGCGGTGAAACCGCTGCTATTGTTTAATGTACTGTTTATTGCCCAACCGGAATCAGATTTCAATTTTTCCCCTGCAGAAGTTCCCAGATAGTCAACCAGGGCGTTCCATTCGTGATCGGAGGGCAAATGCCAGCCGGTTGGACAAGCATCCAAGGCGGCTGTCCAATTGTACAGAACGCCGTATTTGCTAAAATTTTCTGTTGTTCGGGCAGCGACGATATCAGAGCCCTGATAGTTATATACATAGTAAAAGCCGGAGCTGTTGGATCCATTGGCGGGAAGGTTCACCTTTGGCA
This sequence comes from uncultured Bacteroidota bacterium, assembly GCA_942493265.1. Lineage (GTDB taxonomy): Bacteria > Bacteroidota > Bacteroidia > Bacteroidales > UBA12481 > UBA12481. The sequence continues at coordinate 550,687 of OW818688.1, read as the reverse complement.
GATAAGCCAGATTATCAGCCATCCAGGTCTGCTCACCGATCGTTACAATCGCATAGTTTTTCCCATCATTATCGGAACAACCTGAGAATTCAATTTCATAATTCATTGTTGTGGATGGGACATCCGTTTTTATGGTAACGAAATCGCCGCTCATACAACGGAAAAGAAAAATATCGCCCGGGGTAAAACCAAGTGAGTAGGCTGTTAGTGAACTTTTTAGTGGTGTCTGCAAGGAGTTTGAATGATCATTGTCAGATGCGGAACCAAGATACTGAATACTGGTAACGGATTCATTCGTCCCGCTGCAAATGACCTTTTGGGAAGATGATCCCACTTCACTGGTCAGGCTGATAATATAAATACCGGCACATTGAACGGTAATGTAAAACTCATTTTTCCCTGATTGCACAAATGCAATTTTTTGTAATAAAACCTGTCCGATAAGATTTTGAATTTCCACACAAACCGTCTGAGGTTTTTTAAAAGTGGCACTAATCGTTGCTTTCCCGGAAAATGGATTTGGGAATACGATCCCTTGTTCGGGTTGTTCCCTGATTGTTGGAATTCCGGTATTTCCGGTCAGCATCAATGTAGCGTTGCCGGGTAGTGTTAATGATTTGCCGGTGTTCAGGTTGGTAGCCTTTATGCTGTCGATTTGTGATACAACTCCGGTTCCTGAGAAAGTGAGGTTAATACTTTGCGGAAGGGCGAAAAAACTAATGCTGTAAAACAGGAGCGTTAATAAAATGGTCTTCATCATTTGGATATTATACAAGCATTCCTCTATGGAATCAAGAGCGATGAGCACATCACAGCGGGGGATGACCAAAGTTAATATTTATTCAACCATAAAAGTCAGCTGGTATGTGACTTTTTTCCGTTTCATGCATCAGGTGGATATCACCATGCTGCTCCTCGGGTTTTATCTGCTGGTCAGGCTTAACCCTGACAATTATTTGCATAAGTCAGGTTATAGCATTACATTTGTGAAAAATAAGTCAGGTTAAAGCCTTATTCTATGAAAACCAGGAAACTTCAAATAGAGCATTTGGAGAGGAGATTAAAAGCATTTCCTCCCTCTCAGGAAAGCATGATTCCACCACTCGGTTGGGTCAAAGCTATTCGATCGGCGTTAGGCATATCGCTGCAGCAGATTGCAAAAAGGCTTTCAATCACAAAGCAGAGTGTTAAAGAAATGGAGGTGCGTGAGAAGGAGGGAACCATTACAATAAAATCGCTCAGAGAAGTTGCAAGAGCGATGGATATGGAACTTGTCTACGCTTTAGTACCCATTGATGGTTCATTAAACGCGTTAATTGACCGGAAGGCCAGGGAGATGGCAACTGCTATTGTTCAGAGAGCTTCCAATACGATGAAACTTGAAGATCAGGAAAACTCAGAACAAAGGATTCAGCAGGCCATAGAAGAAAGATTTTACGAACTAAAAACCGAAATGCCAAAAACTTTATGGGACTGAACCTTGAATACATTAATGGTCAGACGCCTATTGATGAAAATGAGAAGGAGGGTTTGCTGATCCCCACCATTTTGACCAGGGGGGAACTGGATGAATTTGAGCAGAAAAATATCGAGGAAGCGATCCGATGGTTGGTGGGGCGAAAGTTTAAACCCGATGTGGTGTTTACAGAACAATTTGTAAAAATGCTGCACAAACAAATGTATGGGAATGTCTGGCGATGGGCCGGGCATTTCAGAAAAACGGATAAGAACATCGGAATTGATTGGTGGCAGATCTCTATGGCGCTGAGAGCATTAAATGATGATGTTCAATTTTGGATTGATAACAAGGTGTTCCCACCCGACGAAATTGCGATCAGGTACAAACACCGGATCGTTTCAATACATTGTTTCCCTAATGGAAATGGCAGGCACAGCCGTTTAATGGCAGATGTTATAATTGAAAATATCTTCGGGTTGGCACTATTTAACTGGGGATCAGGAAATCTTGTCAGTGAGGGCGACTCAAGAAAAGAGTACCTTAATGCAGTCAGGGCTGCTGACGGCGGTGATTACGAATCATTATTGAATTTTGCCAGATCCTAACTAGTGTGGTGGTAGACATATCAACTGCAAGAATCAGCAGATTTTTCCGCTGTATAGCTAAATCTGATAGCGGTAAAGCCTGTTGTAATAGGGGTGAGTTTTTTCCTGATAGATAAAATACACGGCATTGTCATACACGCAGATTCCAGCCATGCCCGGAAATTCAGGCAGCCGGATGACGGGCCCGGTTTTGCCGGTGGCCGTATTCAACGGGCTCAGTATCCAGCGTGTCATCTGATGCTCCAGTAAAAATACTTTCTGTGTAATGGGATCGGTCAGGCCGGTGAGGTCCTTGTAATCCGGGCCCCCCGCTGAGGTTACTTTATGAAAGTCGATAAAGATGGACTTCGCCAATTTGCCGTCGGCGGAGTAAATCAGCAAAGAGTCTTTTAAGTAGTTGATTATGAATAGGCTGTCGTTAGCTTTAAATAGCGTATATGGGATGGGCTGCCGGATGACCCGGTCAAATTTGGTACCCCGCTTGGTATACCGGTATACATCCGTCCACATGTTGGATAATTCAGGAATATTATAAATGGCCATCAGCCGGTCGATCTTATTCCAGGTTTTCTGCCGGTTGGCTTCGAGGGTATCCCTGATATTAACCAGCTGATATCGCTGTGGATCATCTTTCTGAATATAATAGATCTGAAGACTTTGTTCCCAGGAGGATTCCCTGCTATATACCAGTTTCTGGTTAAAAGCATGTTCGATACCGGTCATGATGTTGAAGAAGGTGTTCTTCTCCTCAGGATACAGGAATTCAATCTGATTTTCATCATGATGATATAGCTGATAAACAGAATCATTGAACACGATATGTACGGTATTGAAAATATCCTGGAATAGCTTTTCGGCCCGCCTGACCGGGATGGAGGCCAGTGTGTCGCCATATAAATTGGCCGCGAAAAGCCGTTGCTGACCGGCCTGGTTGTTGATGAATCCGAGAAACCAGATGACTTGCCGGTCAATGGCAAACTCCTGAATGGAGAATTGATCTTTCCGGGTCAATATCCGTAACCGTTCGCCCGTGATCTGTACCTCGTCCAGATCGGTGACCTCCTGGTTGATCCGGATGACCAGCAATCCCCCGGGGGCAGTCGATACCTTATATTCCTGGCTCCCGTAAGAAACATGTGTGATCCTCATGACGGCCGGTATTCCGGGAATGTTCAGTATAAACCGGCCTGATGCATCAGTCACGGCAATTTCCCCCGTGGAGACGGTCACATGGGCTTCGGCTACCGGTTTTTCCGTTTTCCCATCAATGATAAGTCCCCTTATTTCGATGTTCTGCCCGTATACACTAGCGGCAATCACACCGAGACTAATTGCAAGAATTAATTTCTTAAGCATTCGGAAAATGTTGTTTCGGGGGGACCTTATCAAAGGTATGAATAAATATAGAATTCCTTTAGAATTCAGATGGTCAGTCAGCCGTCCTCACCAAATAAAAGCGTAGTCCGCACCAACCGGTCACAATTTGTGATGCGTTCCTCTTTTTCCCTTTCTGGCAAGTTTAATTCCTTAACTTCGTAGCGAATAACCCTCCGATCCAAAATGAAACGGCTGACATTACTCCTCCTGGTGCTGGCCCTTGTACTTTCCTTTGAAAAATGCACTCCTCCAATGGAGAATACTCCACCGGTCATTAATAGCATATCTGCCGATCTTGATTCCGTTTTCCCCCTCGACACCATAACCCTCAGTTTCGACTATTTTGATGCCGGGGATGATAGCATCAATATTCTATGGACAAGTCAGTCTGGTAATTTTGTTCCGGATTCACACAGCCGGACCGTAAGGTGGATAGCAGCCCAAAAGCCTGGAGATTACCAAATACAGCTTCGTATTTCGGATAAAACGGATTCCATGGCCGATGTCGATAGCATCCGGATTGTGGTAATAGACCGCCCAGGTACTTTCACCGATCTGCGGGATGGGCACTCCTATAAGTGGGTGAAAATCGGCCAGCAGATCTGGATGGCGGAAAACCTTGCATACCTGCCGTGGGACTCATCCGTGCTCGGAGATTCATCAGGTTATTATGTTTTAGGCTTCGACTTACATAGCTCTGACCCGCCAAAACAAACTCTGAATTATCAGCAATACGGGGTCCTTTACGGTCATGAATCCGCCAAAAGAGCCTGTCCGAAGGGATGGCATCTGCCCACCCATCAGGAATGGAAAACACTTGAGGTTTTTTTGGGAATGGATCCGGCCGAAGCTGATATGTATGACCGGGGGGATGTAAAATCAAAGGAGGTGGCACTGAGCCTGATGTCTGATATCCTTTGGAGAGGCAATAACAGTAGCGGATTCAACGCTGTGCCGGGCGGGACAATCCACCGTTATTACAGTATGGCTGGCCATGATTGGCACTGGGAGTATTCCTCGGGCGGGCAATCATTTTATCTTTCTCCATTTCTTTCTCCTTCATACAAAGAGGACCTGTGCAGAACGATTTACGGTTACGACTATAACGGAAGATCAGTTGTTGGCATTGACATAAAGTTAATTGATGAACTAGAAGGCTTCTCGGTCCGCTGTTTGAAGGATAATTAAATCAGGATTGCATTTCGAGGGTCTGCATCTATGAGCCGACCATATTGCGAATTCCGAACCATTCTACTCAGTTATCAAATAGTAAGTCTATAATTCCCTTTAAGATTTTTGCTACTGAAGTTTCCTTAACTTTGATAATCCCCCATTGATATTACAATCATTATTCTGTGCGAATGAAAGGAATAATTTCTCATCGGTTATTTTTTTTCTTCAAGTTTATTTTGGTGCTTTTCTTAACAGAATCCTGCTCCAACGAACTTGAGCTGACCACATCTTCTGATCCAACACCTGTTGTTTGGTGCCTTTTAAACCCTGATGCCGGTGCTCAGTACGTTAGGCTTGGGCGCAGTTTCCTTCCTGATCCCAGCCACCCCGATTTACCGCCGGTGGCTGATTCAACGGTATGGAACCTTTCAATTAAAGTTTATGTCGAGGAGTGGAGGGACAGTGTGCCGATAAATACTTTTTGGTTTTACCCTTTTGAAAGTCCGGCAAAGGATTCCGGTTTTTTTCCGCAGGAAAATTTGCGATTGTTTAAAGCTGACTTTCAACCTGCACGTTTGTCGACTTACCATATATATGTACATTTTCCTGACGATTACAGAATAATTACAGGAAAAACGACTGTGCCAGGAAGTCCGATAGTATATGACCCATTGGAAATGCCTGGTCGTAAAATCACTCTTCAAACCGGTGTGCAATATACCACCCGATGGGCTCCTGGGTCTGGTTATGGAATCTACGAGGGGGTTTTTATAATTAATTACGCTGAGACAGTCAATAATCAAACATCTAATGGTAAGGCTCTTTTACGTATGAATCCTATCCTTGGTCTGGGGGCAGAAATCGAAATGGCTGACATTTACAGCGGAAACCAGTTCCTGAAAGAAATTGCAAAACAAATTACGGTTCGTTCCGGCGCTGAGAGAAGCATTATCAATGTTCAATTTAAGTTGTTCAAAGGCGGAGAGGAGCTGGCTTTATTGGCTTCCCCTGACCTGGAAACAACAACCATCTCAAACTCATTGAACCAGTACACGAATCTTGTTAACGGAATCGGAGTTTTTAGCTCAATGCAGGAGGTTGCGGTAAACAATCTCCAGTTATCTAATACAACACTTGGTGAATTGGCACATAGTGAACTCACACGCAGCCTGGGGTTCAAAGATATTCATGGTGGTGATTTAAATCAGAATAAGTGATGAAGAATGCAGCAAAATACCTGATTGCGGGATTATTCATCCTGATCATCGCATGCGAACCTACAACACCGGTCACCCCGGGCGGAATATCCCGGGACGAGAATGCCGGCACCGTCGAGTTTGATTTCCAAATCAACTCAAAGGTAGCTTCCACCGGTGGATTACACCGGATCGACCTGAGCCTGGCATTAACAAGTTACAACCTGTATCGGGGTGATTTTCTGATTAGTGCGAATGTTTCGGACAGGGAACGTACCTACAGTTTTAAATTGGAGCCAGGCGATTACTATTATCAGGCTGGCATCACCTGTTCGTGCCTGGGTGACACCTGCCTGTGGGATGGTTTTCCTGGGGGACGGTTTGGGACAAAGTGGACGATGGACCGGATCACCATCATTAAAGGGGAGAAACTCTCCAAAAAGATCACCTTTAATCAATAAGGAATGAAAAACCTATATGCAATTGGTTACCAAGTCTTTGTTATCCTGGTGGTCCTTTTAACAGCATGCCAGAAGGATGCTGGTATTGAGAAAATTCCCGAACTGGATATCCTTCCTAAACCATTGAAAGGCTTGACTACGGATGTATTTGATATCAAAATTGAGCCGGTAACCAAAGTGAGTGCCGGACAAACCTTGTTTTACCGGTGGGATTGGAACAATGACGGGGAATGGGATACCCCTTTCAGCAGCAGTAATCAACTGAGCCATCGGTTTTTTCAACCCGGAACTCAGGTCATCAACGCTGAATGTTCAGATGGAAAGAAACAGGCTAAAAAGGAAACTTTCTCCATTGACATTACGCAAGGCTATTCAGCACCTCATCCTGCCTTTAAGATTAATCCTGTTAAAGGGAATATAATGACCTCGTTTACATTTGACGCAAGCCTTACAGCAGACGACGAAGATTCACTCAACCAGCTGAAATTCAGGTGGGATTTTCTGGGTGATGGGAATTGGACCACTGGTTATACAAATAATCCCAATGCTTCCTATAAATATCAATTAGCCGGAACATATAACCCAAAACTCGAAGCCAGAGACCCTTCCGGCAGAAGCGCAACATTTTTTGGGGAAATAACCGTAGATATGGTTGATACATTGATTATAGCTTCGTTTACAATCAATAAAACCCGGTTTCAGCAGGGTGATACCGTTCTTCTGGATGCATCGTCGTCATACCATTCAAAAGATCCCCGGCGTGAATTACTCTATGCGTGGTATTTACCTGACCGGTCTGAATGGACGCTGCCGGATACGGTAAAAATGAGGTCAGCAATAATCAATCAGGAAGGCCAATTTAGTATCAAATTGAAGGTTATCGATAGGACAAACAATCTTTATAACCAAATCACCAAAGATTTTTTTGCAGGAGAGCAGAATTTGCCTCCCATTTCAAGAATTCAGGTTGGTTCAAGTTTTGGCAATATTGTTACAAATTTTTATATGGATGCCTGGTTATCAACAGATGACAATCAAGCACCCAGTGAACTTCAGGTACGATGGGACTTTGACGGCGACGGTGCCTGGGATACGCCTTTCAGCCTTGATAAGGTCATTTTTCACCAATATGAAAAGCCCGGTGATTATATAGTTGTTCTTCAAACGATGGATAGCTATGGATTGAATTCCACAGATAAGCATACCCTGCACGTCTCAACATTTACAAATGAAACTGGCTATTTTAAGGACCCGCGTGATGGAAATTTTTATGGCACCGTTAAAATAGGGAATCAATGGTGGATGTCGGAGAACCTGGATTTCGAGATCCCGCAGAAGCTTAAAGAGGGTGTTTTGCAGTGGCTCTGCTTGTTCGAACAGAGCAACTGGTGCGAACAAGTCGGCAAAATTTACCGTGTCGGGGCTGTCGTCGAAAACAGAGCAGATCCTGAGTATGTCCCGGTTTGTCCTAATGGGTGGAGAGTTCCTTCTAAAGAAGATTGGGAGACATTATTTAGTTCAATTGGTGGTGAACAGAATGTTAAAGAACTCAGATGCAGTGGAAAGGCCGATTTTAATGCGTTGGATTTAGGGTACGGAGATTATTATTTTATACTCAAAAACGGTTATCCGATAGATACCATTTATGAATTTCATGAGACGTTTCAAAAAGCCTGGTTCTTATCCTCTACCGGTCCTTTTGATCCGACCCACCTCCGGACCGACCTATGGCAATGGTCAGTCGACAAGTCTGGAAACCCATGGGTGGGTTATGGATCGACGTTTCTATATATGCCGGTTAGGTGCGTGAGAGAAGACTAATTTTAAGTTATAAGTTATTTGCTGAATCATTACTTTTAAAAGCTTTATAAGAAGTTCACCATTTCACAAATTTCAGATGCCTGGTGAGATAGAATGCTAACCATGCAGTTCAATTCTTTAATGAGATGAAAAGACACCTACTCTTTTTCGTTTTCCTCGCACCCACCATGCTGTTGGCACAGTGGTCAGCAGATCCCGCAAAGAATCTTACCATTTTTCCAGGCGCGGATAACCCGGTATACTATAAAAGCGGAGGAACTTTGCAGGGTTGCAGGGATGGATCGGCTTACATAACCTGGTTCGACCTGAATGCCGTTCTGCATGTGCGTCGCCTCGATAAGGATGGTTTCGATATCTGGGCTCCCGATCTGGTCACATTCCGTGATTTGGGATTTAATTTCGAAGGGTCATTTATTGATTCGGGGGAGAATCTGTATATCACCATAAACCGCCACCAGCCAGCCATTAACGGATACGAGTTCATTCTGCTTAAAGTGGATAAGGACGGGAATAAGATATTCGGAGAAAACGGAATCGTATTTCAAAATCCTGACCGGAATGACAACATGTACAGCACAAGGTATTGTGTTAATGATCAGGAAGATGTTTTCTTTTCTTATTTCAGGACCATGGGTGAATCACTCTGCCGGATTATTCACCGGGTAACAAAGAACGGCGATCTGCCCTGGGGTATGGATGGTTTGGTTTTAGCAGAAAACATCACCCCTGAAATCATCGTCACCCGGAATGATGGCTTTTATATTCTGGTGAACAAATATATCGGTTCTCACCATGATGACTCGAGGTATGAGGTTTATGTGCGAAAATACAACCTGGAGGGTAAGCCAGTCTGGGCACGTGACAACATGGTATACGAAGGATATATGAGAGAATGGACTATAGATTTTTTGAATGAGGGTTCCGGAGGTTTTTATTTGGGATGGGAGCCTTCCTGGATTCAGCATATGGCTGCTGATGGGGCCACAAAATGGGAAGGTGGTGGTCTGGACCTAATTTCCGATTCAACCGCCTGGAGTGCCGCTCCGGAGTTTGTCGGACTGAATAAGAACGGAGAATTGATGATTTACTTCTGCCGCTACGACAACCACTATAAGAATCCCCAGCTCTACGGCCAGTTAATCGGCACGGATGGACAAAGATTATGGGGCGATGCCGGGCGACCCATCCAAATTCAGGATTTTTCAGGAGAATTCGCATCCATGAACAAACAGTACCGGCTGAAGATGAACAACGATACGGTATTTCTTTTCTATCCCTATCCTTTGCCGGCTCATCCGTCACATCCATACTCACTTAAGGTCATGGCGATCGATGGTGAAGGCAGGGCTGCCTGGCCCCGGTCGATCGAAGTGGCTTCGGAGCGACCCTATATTTCACTGCCCCAGGTCACGGATTTCGTAAATAACCAGGCCATACTTTTATGGACTGAATCCAGCAGTACAAAAAAGGGAATACTCAAAGCACAGAATATCCGGACCGATGGCTCGCTTGGCGTAAAATCCGGAGGCAAACAGGATCATCTGATCACCGGGAAGGTTCAATATACCTTTGATCCGGAAACCCGCACAATCAGATTTAACGGATTTACCCACCCTGATCGTTATGCATTGCAAAATTCAGCAGGTCAAAGTATTTGTGCGGGTCAGGCAGGTCAGGAAATACGTTTGCCGGAATTGCCCCAAGGGATTTACATTCTCACTTTTTTGAACGGTTCAACACGCATTGAATCCTCCAAGGTAATTATTCGTTAGCAACTTCAATCCACCTGTCATTCCGGCGCTGAGAGCATTAAATGACGATGTTCAATTCTGGATTGACAATAAGGTATTTTCACCCGACGAAATTGCGATCAGGTACAAACACCGTATTGTTTCAATACATTGTTTTCCTAATGGAAATGGCAGGCACAGCCGTTTAATGGCAGATGTTATAATTGAAAATATCTTCGGGTTGGCACTATTTACCTGGGGATCAGGAAATCTTGTCAGTGAGGGCGACTCAAGAAAAGAGTACCTTAATGCAATCAGGGCTGCTGACGGCGGTGATTACGAATCATTATTGAATTTTGCCAGATCCTGACTAGTGTGGTGATAGACATATCAACTGCAAGAATTAATTTCTTAAGCATTCGGAATATGTTGATTCGGGGGCACAGGTCGCCATATTTAATGCCGAATCAACCGGCATCATCACTTCTGATCAGTGTAAAACCAGAATCTTTTTATAAAATATTTTACCTGAATCATCCCTGAGTAAAAGGATGCAGAAAGGCTCCTTAACCGGAACCTTCATTTCAGACGGCATCCGGGCGCGATTGGAGCTCCATAGGAGCCTGCCGTCGGATGCCAGAACACGGATGTCACAGATATCCGGGCTTATGCCGCTGAGGCTGAGCTGACCGCCATAGCCGCTTACCTGAACGGGAAAAGGTTCTCCGGTGGCGATGTCGCTGGTGGAGAGTACGGTGCCGCTCAGCACGAGAAAATTATCGATGTAATAAACAATCGGCAGCGTCTGGTAGTTGCCGGGACCGTCCTTGGTGCCAAAGCGGATACCGGTGATGCCCGGGGATTCCGGGGCGCCATCTTTACCTTCCACTGCTGTAGCGGTATCGATGGTGATTTTGTAATCGGCATTCGACGAGTAGGTTACGGCTACCCTGATCCATTCCCTGGATTTGTAGGTCATGTATTTCACCAGGGTGGTTCCACGGTACACCTCGATATTCCCTTCGGCATAAAAAAAGAAGCTCAGCACCGTTCCGCCGTTGAGGATCACCTCGAAGAAAGCCTTCCGGCTGCGGTCGACCATCATGCGGAATTCGGCGCTACAGCTGCCGGTGAGCAGGTCCCTGACCGGGAAAACGATATCAGCGATCCCGGAGAGCTTGACACTCAGGTTGCCGTCGAAAGCTTTGCCGGTGGCTAATGCGGCGTCCTTGGTGAGGTCCTGTACCGGGCCGAAGATTTTCCAGTAGGGCGACTGTGAGACGAGGGGGGCCACCGGGTTGTATATTTCGAAATCTTCGATGAACGGGATCGTAAAGGCTTTCATCACCTTAAAGGTTTCCGTACGGCTGGGAAGCGTTAAGGTGTCTTTTTTGGCCATAACGTACCAGCTGTATTTCCCCAGGCCGGGAAGTTCCCGGTCGAGGGTGCGGGTGTCCAGACCTGTGGCGATGGTGTCGAAGGGGGCACCGTCCTTGCTAAGGAACACATCGAACAAGTACCCTTCATTGCTGAAATCACCCTGCCAGGCGAGGTGGGCCTGCCTGGTGGTGAGTGCGGTGTCGCGGTTGGGATCAAGGTAGCAGGGGGTACCCGGGAAGAAAGTGGCCGGAATATTTGTGAACCCTGCGGCCTGGAGGAGCGGGATCACTTCGGTGTATGACTCCTTTGAAATAGGATTGCCGAGCAGGTTCAGATAGCTGAGCCTCTTGTGGTAATCGGTGGTGGTTAGCCCGCGGAGGTCGGTTATCAGATTGTTGGAGAGATTGAGGTAATCGAGAAAAGAGTAGCGGCCAAGCATCGTTATCTCACGGATGAGGTTATACTGGACCTCGATCCTGGTTATCTGGTTGGAGATATTGGGCAGGACGCCGATCTGGTTGTGGCTGGCGTTCAGGGTGACGATTCCCGGGTTTCCGGTGACCAGGCCGGTAATGTCGCTGATCTTGTTGTACGAGAGGTTTACCGTTTCCAGCGCGGGCGATCCTGACAGAGTGAAACCGGTAATCAGGTTTCGCGACAGGTTGATGCCGGTGAGTACCGTCATGCCGGTGAGCGTCACGCTGCCGTCCAGTTTGTTGTTCGAGGCGTTGAGAGACTGGAGGGAAGGGCAGCCGCTGATCCAGGCGAGGGACTCCACCTGGTTGTATGAAATATCAATATTCCGCAGTCCGTAGGTGTTGGTCAGGGCGCCGAAGCCGGATACCTGGCAGTTGCGGAGGGTGAGATACTCCACGCGCGCCATGTTGTTCAGGAAACTGATGTCGGGTACCGGGTTGTCGTAAATCTCCAGCCGGGTGATAAGTGCCAGTGATTTCAGAAACTCTGTATCAGTCAGGTGGTTGTCTATAAGCTTGAGTGTTACCAGCTTATTGAGGTTCGCCAGGGCTACCGGGTTTGCGATGTTGTAATTTTCGACGGAGAGGTTGGCCAGTACACGGCATTCGCCCAGGGGACCCATATCCAGCGTCCGGGTGTTCGTGGCAGAATAGAGGGTTAGCTGGCGGAGGTTGATGCAGGCGGAAAGGCCGGTCATGTCCGTGGCATTGGTAACGTTCAGCTTCAGGATCCGGCTGAGCTCACCCTCGGTGGGGACGTGTGAATTGGTTTGTGCGGATGGTATGCCGATTGCCACATTGAGGGCGCGTTTCAGGATGGCGTCGGGCACGGTGACAGGGCTGCCGTGGTGGAAATAGGAAACGGGTCCGATCCAGCGCGACTCTCCTGAGGAGTATTGCGCCGAAACCTTGATGTAATGGTCGCCCGGGATGCAGTTATGCAGGTACACCGTGTCGGTGCAGTCCGCCAGGTACCTGTCGTCGAGGTAAATCTTATAGCCTGTGAGGGTGGTCAGGTCCTGGTCGGGGCGCATCCATGATACCTGCATCTGTGAGCCTGCCGGATCGTTCGACCGGATGTGGCGCGGCGGGTTCACGGGCAGTGCGGGGGCGGCATTGAAGATGGCACTGGTGAGGTTTTTGCCCAACACGCTGCTCAGGGTGTAATAACCGTTGGCCGATCCGCCCCAGCCGAGGTTGAAGTGGTACATGCCGCTCCCGTCGTACCCGTCGCACACGAAGGCGTGCCCGGGGTAGGTGGTATAAATGGGCATGTAGTTGCTGATGTTGGTATAGAACTCCTCTTCGTTTTGGAGCTGGGTGTTCAGGTATCCGCTGCCGTAGATCTGGTTCAGCCGGTTGGCAGCGTTCTCTGATGAGGCGCCCGATCCTTCGCGGTCATAGTTCATATTAACCAGTACGCCACAGTCGTAAAGGAGGCGGGCTACCTCGAAGTTCACTGAATAGCAGGCGTTTTCCATCTCCGACCAGGCATAGGTGCCTGCGTTGCACGTGAGTGTACCGAAAACGGGGTGCTCATACGAATAATAGATGCCATACTGGCTCCATTTGTCGTGATAACGGATGATCTGGGCCATGGCAACAGCCACGCATCCCACGAGGGTGTGGTTATCCTCGGCGGAGATCGACGGATCGGCGGGGCAGAGGATGTTGTAGGGCCAGCCCTGGTTCCAGGTGGTTTTCACCAGCGGCTCGATGGCCCAGCGGCCCGTTTTGAGGTTCGCCGGAACCCTTGCCGCCGCATAGCCCTCCACGCGTGAGGCATCGGTCATGGCACCGGCGAGGCTGAGGAGGAACCCGGTGGTATCCACGTCGAAGGAGAACTGCTGGTCGAATGAGTAACCAGTGATGTCGTATTTACCACCCTGGTCGCGCAGGATGACGAATCCCCTGGGGTATCCGAAATTGTAGAAGGTCAGGTTCCGGTAGGTAAAGGTGGTGTCGGTGGCAATCAGCTGCGGGGCCAGATCCCCGGGGTAGTTGAGCCGGAAGAAGCGGGTGGCGAGACTATCCTTTTCGGGAGACTGCTGTGCCGGCAGCAGGACCGGGAGGCACATTAGCAATATGAATAGGGTGCGTTTCATGGCGGATTGGTGCAAAAGGGGAAATTTACTGATTTTTGGGCATTTGCAAATAGACTACCGTCTTTCATCATGAACCTGCAAAGATTCTTTTCATCCAGATCTCAAACAATGGATCGAGAAAGGAGAGTTGATTCCCCTGTGTGTCAATTATGTCTTTGAATTGCAGCACCTGTTTGTTTTTCGATACATTGTGCGGTGTTCCGAGCCGGTATTTGTCCATGACGGCTTTCGCAGTCAACTGATTTTCACCAGCTGAAATGGCTTTAAGAAGGTTTAGTTGGGTAATGCTCAGGTTTTCCAAATCCTCCTGAAATATAAAGGAGGTGTGATCAATCATCTCTCCGAGTGCGTGGCCGACGGTTTCATCAGAAACCCGGCCAGTCGACAATGTCCAGACATAATCGCAATACATCTGAACGTAGTAGGGATGGTTTTTCATCATCCGGATGATCGATTCAGCCTGCTCTCTGGAAATGGATTTGCCCGATTCTGAAAACCGGTCAATAATGAATGGCATCCATTCAGCGGTTGAAATCTTTTCCAATAGAATCATGTCGCCGAAGCGATAAAACGGACGCTCAGATTGATTAAATAATTCCATCATCATGTGACGTTTACTTCCGAACAGGCAATAAGTCACATTTTCATGATGCTGCCAGCACGACCGGAGTTCCTTTTCGATAGAAAGATTCTCGTGAAATCTGGCAATATTCTGGAATTCATCAAGGCAGACAACTATTCGGATTTTCTTCTTCTTTGCAATGATTTCGGGAAGATTAATAATCTCATCCCTATGTTTTTGTGCTTCCTCCCAATTGAATTTTATTGATATTTCACTGGAAGGATCAATCCCAAACGACATCACCGGGAGTAATTGTTTGAACCAACTTCTGGCATCTTTTAATAATTCTTCCCGTTTATTCATGGTAGCCTTTATGACCTCACGGGCAAAGGTTGTCAGGAATTCCTGCTCATCACGGATAGAGAAGAGATCAATGAAGACAAATTTGATGCTTCTCTCCTGTGTTAATCTAATCGATTCTTTAACCAGTGAGGTCTTACCCCATCGTCTGGGGGAAATCAAAATTGTGTTGATACCGCTCCTAAAATGATGAGAGAGAAGCTCTTTCTCCCTGCTACGATTTACGAAAGAGCGTTCCGAAACAATTTTTCCATACTGAAATGGTGAAGCATTCATTTTATACTATTTGGTATTATACATAAAGGTATAATACATTTTGGTATAATACAAATTTGTCAGCCATGATTTTAATCCGGTTTGAATACGAAGCTGAAGGATGCCTCTGTTGAGGAGATCGGAGATATCGAAACGACTCAATTTCAATGGATATCGGACGAGGAATGGGTGTCCGTTCAGTCCGGGGATTGTGTGGAGATTAGTTAAACTTACTTTTATCAATATTCACTCTTGGTAAAGGATCAACTCCGGAGAATTTCATTAACTTTGATCATCCCCCATTGAAGAGTCGATTCCTAACCCTGCACGAATGAAACCGTTTATCAGGCTTGCTGAAATTCTTGCCACGGGTCTTATCCTGATCATCCCGGCAATCGTATCGTGCGACAAGGGAAACAGGCACCCTGTGGCCAAAATGGTTGAGATCAATATCGAGGAAAATGTATTGAATGTTAAGCCTTTGTATATCGGTGACTTCGATTGCGACCTCAGGTATGTGCCACTGAAAGGTAATTCCATTCAGCTAAGAACTATCATCCTGACAGATTTCTATAAAGATTTCATGTTGGTTACTGACCGTTTTAATTGCCTCTTATGTGATCTGCAGGGGAATATGATCGCCAAGATCGGCAATAAGGGTAAGGGACCCGGTGAATATTTCCTCATTCAAAGTATGAGGTTCGGTCCGAAGGGACAGATCTATCTGCAGGAGACCTGGACTATCCACGAATATGATATGGCAGGAAATTTTATCCGAGATTGGAAGCCGGAGGTAAATCCTGAGAGATCAAACACCTATCGGGGGGGCGAAATGTACAGTTGGGCACCCTTCAACGATACCCTGTTTATCGGGCAGGTATGCAACGATTCGGGACACGAAAAATACAAGGCGGTATTCTTCAATGAAGCTGGTAAAACAGTCAGAACCGTTCCCAACCATGTTTTCCTGAATAAGAAACAATTTTATACCAGCTCGAGCAATGCCGATGCTGATATATACCGGTTCGGAGAGCAAATTCACTTTAAAGAGTACCACAGCGATACCCTTTTTCTGGTCAAAGATCATTTCGGATTCGAACCGGTCTATTATTTTAACCTGGGAAAATATGCATTGACTAAGGAAGTCAGGGAACTTCCGATGCAGGAAATGACGAAATACACACAGGAAAACTGTATCAGCATTCGTAACGTATTTGAAACACGGCAATTCCTATTCCTGAACTGCTCGTTCAATGACCATACTCCTGCCAGGAGATCGGAGCCGATAAGTTATCCAAATGCATTCGGTCCTCCTGCCGTTAGCTGGTTCTATCCGGTTGGCATGCTTGGCGTTTACAATAAATCCACCAAGGAACTTGTCTTTGCCGAGCCGGTGAAGAGCGAAGACCGAATGACCAACTGGGGACTTAAAAATGATTATGACGGAGGCCCAAGTTTCCATCCAAAGGTATATGTGAATGATTCCACCCTGGGCATGTGGGTCGATGCTTTCGATCTCATGGTTCTTGTTGCCTCAAAAGAATTCAAGAACTCCACCCCGAGATACCCCGAAAAGAAGAGGGAGCTGGAAATGTTGGCTAAAGGCCTGAGCGATAATGATAATCCGGTCCTGATCCAATATGCGTTTTAATAATGACCCAATAATCACCCAACATGATGTCAGACAATCGAATCCACCTCCGTGAGGCAGCCCTGGCCTGCCTGCTTTTGTGTTTTCTATCTTGCAACCCGCAAAAAAGCAACGAACCCGGCACGGTTACCATCGATTTATCGCAATTACCTGCCAAACAGGTAGATGTATCGAAATATATCGATGATGTCTACGTGGTACCGTTGGAGACAACACCCGAAAGCCTGATCGGGCAATTATCCCAGATCGTTCAGGACGATTCGGATATCTTTTACGTATCGAGGGAAAACCAGACCATTTACCACTTTTCCACCGGGGGGAAATTCATCAACAGTTTTTGTCGGCTGGGCAAGGGACCCGGCGAGTATCTCATGATCCGGAACCTGCAGATCCTGAAGGGCAAAAAATCACTGTTAATCTCGGATCCCCGGCAAATGAAGCTGATTCAGTATTCCTATACGGGAGAAATGATCCGGGAATGGGAGCTGCCCGGAAACGCCGGCCGGTTCGCCGTGCTGAAGGATGGCCTTATTGCTGTTCACTGTGGAAGGATGATCAATATTTTTAATAACGACACCATTAGAAATGAAATGGTTGTCATCGATTGGAACGGCAATATCGTTGGCAGTCATTTTCCGTTTGAAACTCCCCTTTATTTCGAATTCAGCAGTGCGTTCATGTCGCCGGATGCCGACGGCAGTTATCTGTACTCGAGGCAATTAGACTTCAATATTTACCGGATTAAGGACTCAGGTCCGCCGGAGTTGTATTTAAAACTGGATTATGGAGCGGCCATGTCATCAGCGAAGGATCTGGAAGGACCTTCGATGGAGCATCTTGCCAACTTCCGGAAGGCAGGGAAAATCTGGTCGATCGACCAGGCCACAAACACCTTTCAGCATCTGGCCCTGTTCAATCACAAAGACCGCAAATCCAGTCTGTTGCTGATCGATAAAGAAAGCCGGAACCTGATGGCGTTCGGAACGGATTCATTGTCATCCCCTGGCAAGTATTTCGGATTACCGATCAGGCCTCCCTGGGGTTCCTACAAAACGCATTTCCTTTATCCGATGGACGCCATTGATGTCCGGCAGGTTTTGCAGTCCTTGACTGCCGACCAGAAGCGCACGCTGGTGGGAAAGGTCAAAGGGTTCGACCGGATCCTGGATATCGAGGGAAATGATAATCCGGTACTGGTATATTTCAGGTTCCGGAATTTTTGAATCTGCTTTATCGTTTTTGCCGGAATAGAATAACCGGATGGAAATCATTGGGTTGCTTGGTTTTAGGATTGCATGAATACGATATTGTCATAAAATCAAATAGTTATTAATTGTCAATCTTGGCAAATTTCTTCCGAAGCGTTTTTTTAAGGAAAGTCTGTTTTATTGCGCTCCATCAAGGAATTGAACCAGGGACCCTCTGATTAACAGGAAGGTGGTCCCAGGGGAAATTCATACAGGTTAATTCACCCCAATCGGTTCCATCAATTTTCCCATGGCCTGCCCGATGGTATCCTTATGTACCACTGCATAATTCCTTGTTTTGTAAGGCTTTCGGAAAGTGTTGGGAATCTGCTAAAAACGACGAAAGGCACTGCGATGTACCGCCGTGCCTTCGTGTTCCGTGGAGACAAGGGGAATCGAACCCCTGACCTCTTGACTGCCAGAAGTCATCTTCAACTTTCTATAGGTTGATATCTGTTTGTCTCTCTTTAACATACAAAGCTATTTAGTTTTATATAGGTTATACCTTTATACCCGTTTTACTATCCGCTGGCAGATACACTGGCAATTTTCCTGGCAGAAGGAATGAACCTCAGGCTTAACAAAAACACCCGCACAAACTGGTGTACGGGTGTGTTTGAGATAATACCTCATCTGATTTCAAATCTCCTTAACAGTCATTATCACCTCTACCTTATCGGTATCGACCTTCTTTCTTTTCACCAGTTTATCATTGATCCGATAGGCTTCTTCAACTGATAGAGAATCTAGATAGGCGGATGTTGTACGAAAATCGGCATGGCCCATCATCTCACCGATATTTTCCTTAGCAGTCCCATTTCTTTTCAACGTGCTGGCATAACAATCCCTGGCAGTTGCCATCAGGAGCGGCGCCGACAAATTCAGTTTAGCCCTTATCTTCTTAAGTTCGGTGTTTATCTCCTGTCGGAACCGATTCTTCCTGTTAAGCAAACTGGTTTCCGAATAACCATCATGCAGTTTCCCCAAAACGAATGGGCTTGTTGGATCACATACTCGGTTCAGGTATTCCTTGAATTCCTCAGTCAGCGGTAGGGTGAGCTCCTGAATCTCGGATTGTCGGGTGGTCTCCGTTTTGGTTCTGATTATGTGAGCCTGCTGGCGATCAAGGTCTGACCAGCGAAGCTTTAACAAATCAATAGGGTTGATGCCTGATCCGTAATACAATGCCAGCCAAATGTTTCGTGCATATTCCTGTTTGGGAGAATCAAAGTCCTTATAATCAATCACAGATAGAATCTCGGATTCAAACAGAACGATCTTCTTTTTTCGAAAGGACTTGATGGAATACCCGCCTTGGCCAAAGGCATATATGAAATCGGCTGGTATGATTTTCTTGACGTTCCGGAAATAGTTGATGACGCTTCTCAAATTCCTTAGGTAGGATGAAATGGTCGGCAGCCTTGTCCCGTTGGATAGCAAGTCCTTCTCAAATTGCTTGAGGAATTTGACATTAATGTCATCGACATACAGGTTGGGATGATATTTCTCCAATATCCCAAGAGAAGCTTTCATATGAATCATTGTACTCCGTTTGCCAACATGGTTGTCCATATAGTATTGAAATAGCTCCTTAATGGCCAGCGTCGTCGGGAGTTCGGAATCATTTTCTAAGATTTCATCATCTCTCTTGTAGAACAACTGTTTAAACCTCTCGGGTTCGAAAGTTCGCATGGATTTGAAAATCCTTTCCGCCTTGGTTTCAATGGCATGGACTTTTTCCCTGAAATCGATACTATCAGTGCTCATGGATTGATTGACAAACACCTGTTTGTGCTGATTCTCCGTCAAGGAAAACTCCAATTGGAAGTAATAGACCCGACCCTTTACGATTGCTCTTAAACAATACCGATGAGAGTCATCTTTTCTGATGTACCGGTTGTCAGGAACCACTCTAAATGTTGGCATCGTGCTGTGTTTAAATGAATTTGATCTGTGGAAGCTTCTCAACCATTTTTCCGTCATTCAAAACCCATTCGTCTATTTCATCTTGGACGAACAAGGTTCGACTACCGATTTTATGATATGGGATTTCGCCTAAGCAAACCTTTTTATAGATGGTTGGTTTACTCAATGTGGTGTATTCTGATACACCCTGGATGTCAAGGATTTTTTTCTGTTCTTTCATATCGTTTTGTTTTTATTTTTCTGTGTTTGATAAAATATAAAGAAAAAAAATGACAAATAAAAATCCGAAAACCCAGTACTGGCGCTAAATGTACGGCTTCTGGTCATCCATGCCTTATTTGTCAAATTTTTCATTCATTTCCATTTTAAGTTGATCTGGGATATACTTTTTCGAATCGGTATCTCATACTTTATTTCCCAAATGATGTGATTAGAAACACTCTGGTGCAATTCTGGTGGGTCTGGTGATGCAGCAGTAACTTGGATATAACCAGCACTCTCCCATACGAGAGTGCTGGTTGTTAAATCATGGGATCAAGCCCTTTTTCTCTTTTGTTCCTCTGATTGTTCCAAAATGATTAATGTTTGTGCCACTATTTTCTAAGCAGCAATCCGGGTACTGGTTTCGAGATTTTCAATATCGGAAACCAACTCATCGATGGTTTCAGGATTTTCAATATCACCACCTACAATCCCCATTTCCTCCAATACAACATGGATTTCTGTATCGGTAAGTTTCTTGTTAAAGTCTCTCAGAACTCGTTTTGAAGTTTCGAGATTTTCCGGGTAGAGTTCAATACCAACGAATTTGAATCCTAAACTCAATGAAGTTACACCGGTACTCGAAGTCCCTGAAAACGGGTCAAAAACGACGGTATTGGGGTCTTTCGGGCATGTCATTAATAACGGAATAAATGGAAGTGTGGTTGGGAAGGTAGCAGGGTGGACAGATTCACCAAAGACATGTTCGGTCCGGTGAGTATGAGATTGAATTCTTAAAATATTACCAACGGATTCCTCACTCAACACGTTAACGGGAGAACCATACTTGTTTGGGATGTGATGACTGGGTTTAGTATCAAACTGTTCCTTACATCCTTTTGAAACTTTCAACCTTTTGGTATCATTGATGTTAATTCTTTCAAAATGAAAGTCCTTTGTCTTCGCCACATGAATAATTACTTCATAAATGTTTCTCAATCGTTTGGTCGAATTACCTGACGGTTTAGCAGATTCCTTGTCCCAAATAATTTTATCAATCAACAGAGCCCCACGGCTCATCAACTCGATTGTAAGTCTGTCGATAACTGCTAAACACTGGCCATCATCGTAGGTTTCACCCATATTAATGAACATCGAACCCGTATCCTTCAACCGGTCAAATCCCCTCATTAATATGTCTACCAAACGTTTAACATACAAATCAGGGGTCTTTTCCCAACCCAATTCGTTCGGGTCCTTCCCGTATTTCTTCAATTTATAGTAGGGAGGAGAGGTAAAAATGGTGTCGATTTGAAGGTCTCTCGGTAATTCAATCGTTTCTGCATCACCTAATAAAAGTTGAAAATTCTCATCCTCAATGGAGGTGAGTGTAACATCGGTTGGAGTTTCCGTTTTCTTCTTTTTGTAGGAAGTCACCAAAATCTGAGTCCGGTCCTTATCGTAGGTACCATTCAAGAATCCGTCGAAAATCTGGGATTCACTTTCACTCTCCGCATCGAAACCATTTTTGTCGATCAAGGTAATGGCATCCAATGCCCGGTTGATTTTAAGGTCGTTAGCAACCAGCCTTTCTGCAAGATCAAGGTGAATGTCTGATTGGGACTCCCATTTCAAGATTTTTTCGAGTGAAAAGACGTTGTTTCTCTTCCATCCTTTTTCACCCAAAAGTTTGGAAACCAACTTAACCCGATTTTCCTTATCCCGTAAGGGATTTTTGTCGTCACAATCGATTCTGAGATAATTCTTGACTTCATTTAGCTTCTCAGCCGGACTCTTTTCCTTCCGGATTTGATGATGGATAATGAAATCCATCAAACTGAATGTCTTAGTTGGTTTAAAATGAGAAACAATGACATCGATCTCGTTTAATTTTAAACGTTCAGCGGCCAGATACCTGATTACCCCATCAATGATAAGATACTTCTTATCAACCAATAATACAACGATCGGTTCCCGCTGACCGATTTCCGAGATACTCTGCTGGATCGAAGCGATTTCCGATTCTCGATTAGAGTAATCATACAACTTCTTGGTGGTGTCAGAAATTACTACATCTTCAATTCTGACCGTCTGAATCTGAGAAAATTTTTCGTGTTCCATATTTTTTTTTCGTTAAATATGGTGTAAAGATCACGGTAATTCCTCAAAATAATCGTGTTAAATACCTCATAATCAATAAGATAACCTTACGGATTGAATTCGTAAGGTTACGAACCTTTTAAATACTGATGTTCAGCGTGAGGTAGTCTGATGGGAGATTAATTATATATATGTTGTACTTATCCCTTTGTATATTGTTTATCACATAATATTCTGAAAGCTGATTTCCAATCTGGCTGATTAACTGCTTGTTAGTAATACTTTTAACTTTCTGAAATGTTGAATCAGGTTCAAAATGAGGCTGGCAAAGATTATCGATGGTTTTAGGGTTGCCACCGCTTCTTATTGTCTGGTAGATATGAAGCAACTTCTCTTTATGCTTTGATTCATGTAAATCATTAACCGGAACACCTTCCAGGTTGGATAGATAGAAAATGAATAAGGTTTTGGGTAATGCCTCTAACGAAATGTCCCTATTCCCTATTTTTACATCCCCTTTATTACCTACTGTTGTTGGTTGAGGTTCCAATTTTTCTTTAATGAGGTCAAAATCCATCAATCCTGCTCTAATGCTCTCCATTAAAGTTTGAATTTGAACGAGAATCAACGGGCTGACGTTTTTATCAAGGGCACGTTTCTGGCATGAATAACAGATAAACCCAGTCCTCAGTTTAATCAGAACATCCTCTTTGCTCTGGCAAAAATCATTGATACAGCCAATGGAAGTATGATGGATATTCGGATGATCGTATAGGTCATTGATGTCGAGTTCTATCAGAGACTGAAATATGTTTTCGATCACTTGGTAGGCAATCCCATATCTCGAATCATTTTCAGTGAGATACCCCCAACCTGTGACATCAACAAAGATGTTTCTATTGGAGAACGCACTAAACCAACTATCTGGATTGGAATAGTGCGTTAATACTACTATAAAGTCCTCTTTGGGAATCGATTTTACAATACGATATAACTTGCCCAGATTGAACAACTCTTCAAATGACAATAATCCCATAGAACCAATTTTCTTCAACCGATCATTATTCAGGGACATCTGGTCAATGGTAAGGGGCTCACCGGTAATAAATTGAAGCTCTCCCTTTACTTGGTTTAGAAGGGTGGCCACTTGTTCTATGCTCTCCTTAGAGAAACCGGGCGTCGATGTTAAATGGACTTTCATTTGAACTACTTATTTGGCGAAATTTACTAAATGACTGCAAGAATCTGATTGGATATAGTGGAGGCCTCGATCAGTTTATTTTTAAACAAAGGAGATGTTGATGTTACTTTTCTGTATCATCCTGATTGGCCCTATGTATCCAGACTTTTAAATGACCACCAGTACCTTTTAAAAAAGAAAGCGTCCCAGAATTGATCAGGTGATTCCCAGCGGGGTTTGGGCCCTGTTTACTCGCATAGAATTAGTAAATTTGACCTCACTGCGTTCGACAATTGGGATTCCTTTTCTATGTGAAATACGTTCCAGGTACCTGTGAACTGGATTTGAAGAAAATCTACCACTACTCTGGGCCCAATAGCTAAGATTTACTCACTTGCGTTCGTCGATTGAAGGTTTATATGATAAAGTACATTTATAAAATCAATGAAAAAAGGATCATTCTTATGATATTTTTCGGTATTGATTATGAAAGCTTCACTGCCTTGTTGATTCAAATCTTGCTCCCATTCTGGATAACCCTCAAAATTACCATTTAGGGTTTTTCTAGTTATATGACCGGCAGGAAGGCAATAGGGCCAGCTTAAAACTTCTGATTTTTTTTCATCGTATACAATAGGATACTCCATTATTGAATTAGAATTGCCAACCTGATATTGCTCTGTCGAAAGAGCTGTATCAACTGGATCGAGAATCCCAAAAACTGTTAAAATCCCAAAAGGTCCTTTTTCTCCAGTATCTGGTCCAATACAATTGTTATCAATTGCCTCTTCTCCTTTTTCATTTATCATTTCTCTTTTATCACTTATCTCTTTACTCTTATCAGGTTGTTTTGGTTGTTTTGGGTTGTTTTTATCAATTGACTTCTCTGTGATTGAACTACCTATTGGGGAAGGTTGTTTTGGGGGTTGTTTTATTTCAGTAGAAAGGTTGTTACTAGTTGTATCCCTTTTCCTGGCGTTCTGGTTACCAACTGGTGCTCCACCCAGTTTCCCAGCTTCTCTTCTTTTCTCAACCTCATCTCCCCACTTCTGTTTGTTAATATCGAGAGCACGAGAAACTCCAATCCAGACGATTCTGTCTTCTCTGGTCGTGAGATCAGGTTCTTCGCCATCAGCGTGACGATATAGGTTGTTTATAAATCTTCTCAATTCTTCATCAGTCATTAAATCAGTCAGCTCTTTCCAATCTGTGTAGTACAGAAAACTCTTTTTGTCATTTTTCATTTTGTATTAATTAAAAGAACCCCAATTACTTCGGTGCATCTGACTTCACGTTCATAAAAGGGGTCTCAAAATCTTATTCGTGGTATAACGTCAGATGCCACTCAATATTAAAATGTAATTGATTTGGAACTGAAAGTAAATAGAAAATGAAAAAAATCTTATCTCAGTTTTCTTTCTATTAAATACTATGACGATTGACCGGATGATTCAACCGGCTCGTTTGACTTTGTTATCAGGAATTGACACCACTGAAATTACCATCCGAATCTTCTTTCAACCACCAAGTGTCCCATCTCCTTCATGTTGATCTGGGAAGGGTTGCTCCAATCAACTCGATTTTACAGATGGTCCTCAAGTGGAAGGACTCCTACTAATATAAATATCCAATCGTTTGTACTAGTAATTGTATGAAATCACACGCTGATATTCAGAAAATCATTGAATGTTTGTCGTAAAACTTGATGGTATATTCTTCCCATCAATTTGAATGTCTGGGTTTTCAAGATTTCAGGTGGGGACATGCCCATCCCAAAAAGTTAACCGGATTATAATGATATAACCATTATACTTTCTTATCCATGTGATTGAGCCATTTGAGAATATCAACCAGATTTTCATAAATCTGGACGCTGCGCTAGTTTCCGGTTAATTTGAATTTAACCGGAAATCGGACCAGCAAACTCTTCCGCTAGCATGGAGCTGTTCAGTTTTCAACCGGTACCCTGTGCAGTTTTCAACTGAAATTTTCAAAGGAAGACCCAATCGGATTTTTGGTAATTTTAACAATGAATGAAAAACTGAACTCAAATGAAACTGATCAAGAAGGATCTCGAAATCACCCATACCCAGTTGGCCTACCTCTTTGATAAAAATTTGAACCTGATTGAAGAGCTTGAAACGAAAGCTTATTGTAGCCACTGTAAGTCAAACACCTCAATCATCAATTACAAGATTTTCCTCAATGAACACGATGCGATCCGTTTGGTGGGAGAATGCATCAATTGTCATCAAGAGGCAATTGCTTATTCTTTCCATGACCAGAATCGATGGTACAAAGAAAAGGCCATAGAGGTTCAACTTCAGGTCCAGGGAATTGACTACTTGACCTACCTTCGGGAACAACAGGTCGAAGAACGGATCAGAAGCAAGAGGAAGTCTTGGATCAAGGAACAGGCGAAGGAAACACCGGTTTTCTATCAAATCCATATCAGCCTGACCGATATCAGCCCAAATATTTGGAGACGGTTGTTAATCCTTCCTCAAACGACCCTTCCGGCACTGCATAAAATCCTCCAAATTTCGATGGGTTGGACGAACTCTCATCTTCACCAGTTCAAGCACGAGGAAACCTGTTACGGAATTCCATGGGACGAGGACCCGGAGGCTACAGTGGATTATCGAAAGGTGAAAATTGGAGACCTTTTGCTTTACCCGCATGAATCGATGATCTATGAGTATGATTTTGGAGATTCGTGGGAACATGAGATCAAACTTGAAGACATTCTGTTTAATCAGGAACCTCTGCCTTATCCTACTTGCACAGGTGGTGCCAGACATTGCCCGCCAGAAGACTGCGGTGGAGTTGGAGGATACGCCGACCTTCTGAAAATAATAAAGAATCAGAAACATCCTGAGTACAAGCAAACGATGATGTGGCTCGGCGGTCGTTTCGATCCAGTTGATTTTGATATTGACCGGGTTAACCGGGAACTGGGGAAAAGAGCAAAGTATAGGAACTAAGATCGACTTGGTTTTTCACTAATGTAAACTGATTTTCAAAAGAATCCGAATTTTTTTTAAATTTACCAAAGTCAAGGAAGGGTGACTGACTGTACTTAGTTTTTGAAGGTATAGCAGTCATCTTTTTCTTTTACAAAAATCATATGAGTAAGGAACGTCAAATTTTTAACTTAAAGTTCTCAAGCATTTTCCCCAAAGTTCAGAAACAATAAATTACCAAAAATGGCAAGCACCCGCAATTCATATTTCGACATTATTCTTGAAAAAAGAAACATGGATTTTCATGACGGGAGGCCTTTGTGGAAATACAATTTGTCTGATCAGGAATATCTGGAATTAAAAAACCACCTGACCAACATAAACTATCAGGATTTTGATCCTAGAGATTTGACTCTATTCTACGCCGAATGGTGGAAAAACGATTATGACGGCGGCGCACCTTCAACAGAAGGGATTTATAAAGAATTAAATTCATGCCATTTACCACTAAAATTCTTTTATAAATATGCCCAAAGAGGCGCCATTATTTTTGGTTTAAGGTGGATAAAAAGTACTAGAAACTTTTATTTCAGGACCCTACTTATGCAAGGAGGACTGCCAATCAACCATGTCCTTAAACATAGCACTGTATATACAAATTTCCTCAAGAAAGTATTGGAAATCAATCCAAGTACTATTGATGATTTTTCCTATGATGATGAAATTACCTCGTCTTTGCCATTCTCAAGTCGCAATGAGGCTGTTTACGATAGCTGTCTTCAAATAGTACATGCTATATGGAATGGGGATGAAGAATACCTGCGGATTTTTGAAAATAAAAGTTCGGCGACAACCTCTTTTAAGAAAATAGCCGATGAGCTAAAAAAACACAAAGAGGAAGTTGCCAAAACGATAAAGAAAAGATCAAAATTTCGGGCATATTGGATACTAAGTCTTGAGGATGCAAAACATCGAATCACCTTAGATCTTAGTTTTCCTGAACTGCTTGATCAGGAAGACTTAAAAGACCTCGCTGATATTCCTGGTAATGAACTCCAATCGGAATATCGACTTTTTGTTAACGATATTTTGTTGATAAAATTAAGAAGGAACCTAAATGATAGCTTCAAGATTTCAAGTGTAAATGACGCTCCGATATATTTCAGGGGTGAAGAAACAAAAACTGATATCTATTTAACTGACGTTAATAGTAAACGCTATGACCTGCCTATTTTAGCTGTGGATATCCCGAAAATAGATGAACCTACATTGTGGACCCAAAAAACAGAATTTGAATGGGTCCTCAACAAAGGTAAAAACTGCAGGCAAGAAAACGCAGCAGTTCTATTTAATGAAGATTGGGATATTTCAGCCCGTGAAAATTTGAAAACTTTAATCCTAAATGGAGAAAAATACAATTGGGTTGAATTCGCCGGATCAATCGAGGCAACTCATCTGGATGATACTATCAACTTTAAAACAAATACTACTGCATTCGATTGGTATGTCAGTGATCAGAAACCATCCTGGGTTCTGAAATCTAATATGACCATCATCAGGAATTTTGCTAAAGTCTTAGTGTTTAGTAAGAATGGGGAAAAAATAAACAAATTTGACATTGGATGGAGACTCCCAGGCGAATTAATCTGGCAAAAATGGCCGGAGCGATTTCCTGTTGGATGTATTGAGTACCGCATTTCCCATAACGATTGCATTGAAAAGGACTGCTTCTTTAACATCGGAGACCTGAAACTATACTTCGAATCCAATGACGAACGATCTTCCACGATAGAAATCCTAAATGCCAACAACTTAGAAACAACTTTTAAAGAGCTTAATAATATAGGATTTACATATAAAGACAACCTGGTCACAGTATCCTTTTCGGATCTGGTTAACATACCGGGTTCATTAAAAGTTGGTTTCAGCATGCCGAAATGTCGAAAGAGTCTAATTGTTGAATTACTCCCACCGATCTTTGGCGTAAGATTAGTGGATTCAAACGAAAAATTGGTAAAGGATTACTCGGAGTTAATTTTTGGGCAGCTTTCTGGTTACCGATTACTGGCGCCACTTCATCCAACTGAATTCACAGTAAAGATTTTTAATGAAACCCGGGATGACATAATCATAAGCACAAGATTAAAGAAGAGCTCCACGTCTTTAAGGGAATTTGAGGAGCAAGTTCAACGGTTATTAAGATTAACCGATCCAATGGATAAAGATTCATCAGTGGTAATGGAGGTGTACACTGAAAAGGATGAATTGCTGAATCATTATGTTTTCAAGAATTTCAACAGCACAATAAATCACACAACAAAGAATGAAGAAGTAGAAATCACAATTACTAATCAGGTGATAAATTGTGAAATTGACTTATATGCGATTCCCCTGGATTGCCATCCGTCCAACATCGATCTGATACCTTTAATCAGAGAATCAGACAAATACTACTTAAGAGAGTTTTTTCCATTATCCAAATTCATTCTTATTCCTGAAGGTATCAATCCTCAGGTTGCAGTGCTACCTAAATTTATCCTTATTGAAACCGATTTAACAAATTCAAATATTTCGGATAAAACGGAGAGAATAATCAAACTTATTGAGAAATTAGAATATCAAAATTGTAACGAATTAGCTTGGAGTACGCTAAGAAGATATTATCTGATTTGTCTTAGCAACAAAACGCCATTCTCGATGTTTGATATCATCAGAGCAGCTTGCAGTAAGCCCGACCTCGCAGCCAAAATGTTTTGCTTTCTATGTTTATATCAGGATCCAAACTTTCTGGATGAGATATGCAAAGAGATTGAGTATGATATAGGAATATCCTTTCACTGGATATCAGGAAATTCATGGAGAAAAGCTGTTAATTGGGTACTCGATAGTCTTAATAGCGAAAAAGAATCGGATATCATCCGCAGTGAACTTTACAAGAATATTCTAGAATTAATTCATCAAGGTGATCCCGTTTTCTGGTTTGAGAAAATTGCAGACACCATTGTCAACAATAAAAGCTATCCAATTCAGAACTTCTACCTTAATAGTGAAGTAAGCAAATTACGGCAAGGATTAGGAGAGAAAGTCATAAGCGAGTTGCCATTGAAATGTCCAAAGATCAATGACGACTATAAAGAATTATTACCGGTAAATCCTGATACACAGATTGTCAAGATCCTCTTAAAAGCACCATTGGCAGTTGCGTTGGCAATCACCTCAAAAGACGAAAGTATTTGGAATATTGGACATGAGGCTGAGGTAATTCGCCGGAACATTCAGTATGCTCAGATGATAGCACCTGAATGGTACGGTAAGGCATTACTGTTCTCAATAAACAAAATATTGGCACTTAAATAAAATTGCATGAACCTAACAGATTTTTACGCAAACTCAGAGCAGCGATTGATAGATTCCATTTTATCGCTCTGGGCTACCGGAGATTCCGATACTCAAAGTTATCTTAAGCACATTTTTCTTGAAGAAAAATTATTGGCAGAGCCAGTAATTCAAACAACCTTTCCTTGGGAATCAATTGGTCCCAAAGATGTTGATTTAAGAGCCATTTTCAACAAACCCTTTGTTGATGCCTTTACGCCATTAAAAGAAAAGGAATATCGATTTCCAGACTCTCCATACAAGCATCAGGTCGAAAGCTGGAAAGCCCTTCTTCAGGAGAATAAATCGATAGTAGTTACAACCGGAACAGGCTCAGGAAAAACTGAATGTTTCATGCTCCCGGTTCTATTCGATATTTACAGCAACTCTCGCAATTCTAGTGGGGTTAATGCAATTTTCCTATATCCGCTCAATGCTTTGATAAGCAGCCAAAAGAAAAGAGTGGATGCCTGGACGAGATGTCTTAAAGGAATCAATTATGCAGTTTATAATGGAAATACCGATGAAAAGCATATTCCAAAAGACCAGAATAAGAAGTACCCTGAAATAATATCAAGAGAATTAATCCGTACTTCCCCGCCGCAGATTTTATTCACCAATCCTACTATGTTGGAATATATCCTCCTGCGAAACAAAGATTCTGAATTGCTCAATAATTCGAAAGGAAAATTAAGGTGGATACTTCTTGACGAAGCCCATACTTTAACAGGTTCAGCGGCGGCAGAAATAGCTCTACTGATTCGGCGAGTTATCGATGCCTTTGAAGTGGATCTTAAAGATGTCCGTTTTGTAGCGACCTCAGCTACTGTCGGCAGTAGAGATGATGAATACTTAGCCAACTATATGTCACGGTTAACTGGTAAAAGACAGAACGACATTAAAATAATAAAAGGTAGGCGTATCCTACCGAAGTTTAATCCTCCCACCATAAAAACATGCACATTTACAGATATTCAGGAATCCTCAAATGACGAAAGGATGAGGTTTAAACCCATTCACGATCTACAAAAGAAAATTCTGGAAAAAGATGCATTAAAGGTTTCGGAAATTGCTAAGCCATTCAAACTCCAAAATATTGATAAGCAATTACAACTGGTTGATATTTTGGCGGACACTGTAATCGATAACAAAGCCATTTTCCCTGTTCGTGGTCACTTTTTTACCCGTGGAATTGGAGGCACCTTTGTTTGCACAAATCCGGATTGCAACAAACATGCGCCTTACAAACCAATCAGCGTGATTGGCACAATGACGACTTTTGCAACCGTCAACTGCAATTTCTGTGGTTATCCTTTGCTTGAACTCGTTGCCTGCCATTCTTGTGGGAAATTCATGCTATCTGGCGAACAATATACGAATGCAGTTACCCATAAAGACTTTATCCAGTTGAGTTCAAATTCCATTCAGGATGCTTTCTATGTCGAAAGTGAAATTGAGGAGACTGACGAAGGAGGGCAAAACAATCAAAATGTCATAAGTAAAAAAGAACTTTTCATAACCCGGTACAAACCAAATAACCGATACATAAGCGGAGATCATACTGTCAGATATAAAATTTCAAACGATTCCGAAATTATTACCGATTCAGTGACTGGGGACTTTATCAGTGCAGAGGTTAACGGATCTCCTGTCTGCCCTCATTGCGGAGAGAATACAATTAGCCCAATGCACTTCCGGCTATCCTCGACACTGGCCAACAGGGTACTTGCAGATATAATTTTAGAACAAACCCCGGAAGCAACCGAAATCTTTCAGGATACACTTTGGAGCGGGCACAAATACCTCTCATTTACCGATAGTAGACAAGGAACCGCAAAAATTTCCGCATTAATCAACATAGACTCTGAAAAAAATTGGATTCGTTCCCAACTATATCATTCTTTAGCGAAAAGAAGAAATCAAATCCAAATAAATGAATATGCTGGAGTTAATGAGGATGAGATCCGCAGAGCCATTCAAGTTTTAGAGGATGAACTTTTAACCTGCCTACCGATTTTAAAAAAATCAAAATCCGATGATTTACAAAGATTAAGAGAAGCCCTAAATCCACGCCAAATTCCATCAATTACATTAAGTAGGATGACATTTGCAGAAGCTAATGAGGCTTTAATAATAAATAGTGAACTGGGCACCCTCTTAAATAACATGAGAAGGACAGATGATGGTAATGAATATTCTATTGAGTTATACCTTAAAGCCATTTTCTTTGACCAATTCGCCCGAAGACTTCCAAGGGAACGGTCATTGGAGAATTTAGGGCTAGTTAATATCATTTACCCTTCACTGGAACAGGTCAAGGTACCAGGAATAGTAAAAGGAATGGGAATAAGCGAACCCGAATGGCAGGACCTTTTAAAGATCGCCACAGACTATATTATCCGGAGCGGTTTTCATTTTTTCTTACCCCCGAATATTAGAAATCTAATCACCACATACACCAAAAGCATTACAATATACCCATTTGAATCTGAAGTTATTAATGCAAAAAAATGGCCACATTTTGATCGAACCAAACTACGTCAAAATAGACTCTGCTTGCTGATTTGTGCAGGTCTTGGATATCACAACCTTGATGATATAAGTCCCGAAATAGAGGACCAGATTAATGAATTACTGCAACAGATTTGGAGAGCATTAGTTAGTAGACTATTACAACCAGATGGCCCAACCGGGGGGTATAAGTTAAATATCGAAGAGAAATTTGTTTTCGAATTAGCTGAAGACTTGTGGCTATGCCCTGCTAAAAGTCGATTAATTGACCGGCAGTTTAGGGGATATTCACCTTGGATATCCGGGAATCTGACCGAAGATAATATCTTTCAATTCAAGGTAAGCGAAAAAATCACCTTCCCCTTCTTCAACTATCCGTTTAATAAAGACGAAGACGGTAATACCGTCCCTGAAAAAACCAAAGAATGGATAAATGAAAATTCTGGCAACCTAAAGGACCATGGTATTTGGAATAACCTGCATGAAAGAATAATTCAGACGAAACCTCTTTTTCTGGCAGGTGAACATTCCGCTCAACAGCCTGAGTCGCGCCTTAAAACATTAGAATCAAATTTCGAGGAAGGTAAGATAAACATTCTGAGTTGTTCAACCACGATGGAAATGGGTGTGGATATCGGTGGGATTTCTGCTGTGGTCATGAATAATGTCCCCCCAAGGCCTGCCAATTATCTGCAAAGAGCTGGGAGAGCAGGTCGTCGATCTGAGACAAAATCCCTGGCTCTGACTTTTTGTGCATCAAATCCGATCGGCTCAAGTGCCATGAGCGATCCTTTATGGGCTCTGAATCATAAAATAGCACCTCCGGTAATTTCCTTTAATAGTGCTTCCATGGCAGAACGCCATTTGAATGCATTTTTCTTTGGTAAATTTGTAAGACTTCAGGGGGGCATGAGCATTAAGGAGAATGTTGAAGGCCTGTTCTTTAGTCCCAATAATAACTTTTCATCTGAATTCGAAAGTTACCTGCAAATCTTGGATTCAAATGCGCATGAAAACAGTGTCAGATTGCTCTTATCCCAAACTCCTTTGGAAAATAGATCCATGAACTTTCTGTTGAATCTGACCTGGGACAATTTTGAAAGAATTAAGTCAATAACCCTTAGTAAGAAAAATGATTTTATCGAGACTCTCAATGGATTGATTAAAGATTCGCCGGCATGGAAATCTGTCAATTACCAGTTCAGGCAGTTCCGGGTGAAGCCTGTTATTGCCTACCTAGCAGATCAGGGTTTTCTTCCAAGTGCTGGCTTGCCTACCGGAGTTGTCAATTTTGATACTATTTCCATCGAGGACCTTAAAAGAATTGACAAAGCTGATAAACAAGGAAAAGAAGATTATTTGTTAAACAAACCAACTCCTTCCCATCATATTACGAGAGCCCTGTCGGAGTTTGCTCCTGGGAACAATATTGTAATTGATGGTTGGAATTACGTTTCAGCAGGGATTATTTTGAAGAGTCAATGGGACGAATCAAAAAGAGATATCATACAGGCCTGCACAAGGTGTGGGTATCAGACGGTGCTTGAAATCGGCCAGCAACATAACATTAGCAGCACCTGCCCTCATTGTAATAGTAATTCTCTTAAAGGCTTAATATTCAAGGATGCTAACCAAGGCCTTTTTACTGAAGTAATTCAGCCTGCAGGTTTTGCGGTCGATCTTTACAGTTCCACCACGAGAAGAATCAACGAAGCTTCTTCTGTACAATATGTGGAACCTTTGCTCATTAGTATTCCTCCATGGTCTGATGACCATGTCTGCATTTATAATATAAGAAAAAGCTTAAAAAATGGAGAGATCCTATATTATAACATGGGATATGGCAACGGTTATTCTGTTTGCTTGCATTGCGGAAGAACAGCCTCAAATCCAACGGACCTGGAAGGGCACGCTAGGTTGAGAGGCGGCCAAGGTCAGAATGCAGGAGTTTGTTCCGGAAATGGCCAATATGGTATAAAGGACAATGTTATACTGGGTGGAAGATTTCAAACTGATTTCTGTGAGATCATTTTTCAGGACAGCCAAGGCCAATATTCAAATGATGAGGCCACCCTTTATTCACTGGGGGTTGTTTTAACAAAAACCCTTACTTCCTTTTTGGGAATTCAGGAGGATGAGTTAAGCTTTGGAGTTAAGCGGTATGAAAGGTTTCGATCCCTTTTTATCTTCGATACCGCAAAAGGAGGATCTGACTACTCAATTAAGTTCTCAGATTATGCTGAAGAAATTTTTAAAGAAGCTTTGCATAAACTTACCGGTTGCGACTGCGAAAAAGCTTGCACAAAATGCCTGATTGACAGGTCGTCTCAGTGGCACATCCAAAAACTGGACAGGACAAAAGCAATAGAATGGCTTGAGAGAGCGGTAAATAACACGGTACCCCCAGAGTACAAAGCTATTTATCCCGATTTAAAATTTGTTCTTGGCCCTATCAAAGAAGATATAATCAGAAAGATCCAAAGAAGGGAAATTAACAATATTTGGTTTTTTATCGACCATATTACCGACCAGTGGGATCTTGATCAAGCTCGATTTATCACAGATTTTAAGAAGAGACTGGAGAAAATCAATCTAGTGATCCACAAACCGCTAGAATATAGCAACAATGAACAAAACCTAATATCTGCCATACAGGTAAGCAGCTGGGCTAATTTCCTTATTGATAACAAGCATTACCAAGGCCTTTATCCTGTCTGCCAGGTCCAGTTAAATGATGGAAATTTTATTATCTATTTCTCAGACGCTTTTAACAACTCTTTCTCTGATAAATGGGGATCTTCGACCAATGGATATTTCCTGACCACCAAAATGGCAGATTTCTTCAATTTTAAGAATCATGAACTTGCATTACCTCAAGGTAATATCAGAGATGTGTATTTAAAACCAGTTGAGATTTTCAACATAAATAGTCTTGCCAAGCTGTTTCTTAAAGAAGCAGATGGACTGAAAGGATTGATGAATAATCAGAATTTCAAAATAACCTATACAGACAGATATTTAAACTCTCCATTTTCTTGTTTAGTTTTTATCAAATTTATTGTGGGTCTGCAAAGAGAATGCAATTTTAGCATCATATCGTTAACACTGAACCTTCAAGCATTCACTGAACAACGACAACCATACATGATCTATGATAATTATTATGGGTCAGAAGACAGGGATGAAGAATTAATGGAAATTGCCTCTAATAACGACATTGAGGATATAGAGATCAAAAAAGCAAAGCAACCACATTATAGGATTCTCGAATTCAGCGGGCCAAATACCAAGATCATCATCCGGCCAGATGGAGGCATTGAGCATGGCTGGCACACTGTTGGTCATATGTTGTACAAAGGCCTTACAGGTGAGGAAAATATTAATATTAGGAGGGGAGTGGACTATCCAATTTTATATTCCATAATAACTACCAAAAATTAATAGAAATGAAAGAGAATGAATATGTTAGTTAAAAAATGAAAGAGAATTAGGGCGCACGCACTATTTCATCAGATTACCCCTTATCATGTTTCTTAAGTTGAAATATTCGAGGTAACCTTTTATAATATCAAGAATGGAATCCGATTCTGAACCGACTCCATTTTATAAGCCTTTTCAATTGAGGCATTTGACAATAACATCCAGATTTCAGAAATTCTGACATCCTTACTCGTTTCCGGTTAATTTGAATTTAACTGGAATATGGACCATGCATTCCTTGGGTATGGCTGTGCCTCATAACCGAATGTTGTCCAAGCTCCCGGTCAACCTAGAGTTGCGGAAAAAGGTGAAGTGACATCTAGAATCATTATAAAAGATCTATTGCTGATCCATTAACTCAGAAAAGGTAATGAAGGAAATTAAGACCACCAAATCGTCTATTCTGATGATACGATTGATCGGACTATGGTTATAAATTCGTCTCTGTCTTGGGCGTGAGTGTTCCTTTAAACAAACAATCTGACCATTCACCTCGACCTGGATGCATCGGTCAGAGAATCAAAGACTTTTTTTTGGAACAGGAATTAACTTTCTGCGTTGTTCGCCACGTTTCTCTTTTTCTAACATTTCACTAATGTATGTTTCTAAATCCGGGATACAGATTTTCTTTACTTCGTAATTAATTTTAACAATGCTTCTATTATAGAAATACTCAAATGGGGTCTGCATAGAATCCAAAGCAAAACGGTTACTCTTAAATCGTCCTAAGTCAACAATCATTTGATATATAGTATTGACCAAAGTAAACCTTGATGTAGTTGAAACAATGTTTTCACGATTTAGCTGGATGGTAATATCTTCGCTAAACACAGCCGAATAGCTTGGCTTGAAGGCATATTCCCATTCACCGTGTTGTACTTTGTTCCTAATTCTAAAGTTTGGAACGAGATGGTCAGTAATTATATCCCGCAATTCCAAATAATGATCAACTAATTCGTCGCCTAAATTCTTTCTTTCCTTTTCTATTCTCACAGTCTCACAAGTTTCGTCACTTATCGGAACAAGATCATAAGCTATTGAAAAAACTATCTTTAGTGTTGTATACCACCTTTGATCAAGAGCAGGCTGTTCAATTAGATAAGCCCTTTGTACGTCAGTAAAAAGATTCTCTTCATACAAAAGTCGTTTAATGCTCTCTTCAGCCCAAGATACTTGTATGCCAGATAAAATACGTGACAGAGATTTTTCAATCTTTCTTGTGCTTATCTTCTCGGGGTTATTGGCATCAAGGAGGTATATGAAATTGCCATGATTGTCAATATTGTGGTATAAAAACTTCAATTGGCTCCTAATATGTTCGAACCCAATCCTAAGCAATTTGATATTTTCGTTATGATACTGGAAATATTGTTTGATCTCTTGATTTGTCATAGGATTGATAGTTTAAGGTCAATCCCAGCCGAAGAAAAACCTTCCTTTTCCTCTTCGGCTGGGATTCGAACCCAGTAGGCTTTTCAGCCCAGACACCTGTCCACGCTTCTTTTTGAAGTCTTTAAATGCCATTCCAAAAGTAGGAACTATGTTTGATTGGCCAAATAAGATTAGACATACCGCTCAAGTTGACCACCTCTGACGATTCAAAATTACCACCCCTACCGTAATCACTAATCTGTAACTTTTTATTTTCTTCAAATCAATCATTACGTCTAGTTTCTTTGAACCCTTAGAGATTTATGTTCTTAAACTTTTTTATCTTTAATTTTTTACTTTCGTCCCCACTTGAATATTTTCATCAATCTTGCTTTTCGGACTATTTTCCGCATTTTCCTATGCTCACCAATTGCTTCATTTAGCTTATTCAATGCTTTTGGACCCTTAACAGGGTCATTCTTATCTTTTTGATAATCCCTTTCAAGGATTTTTACTTTTTCACTTATTAGCTTATACGACTCTTCTAAATGAACTCCTAAGTTATTACTCATAATATTTGGTGTATTAAATTGATTAAGTTTTTAATGGATTTTAGATGTGGGGTAAAATAAAAACAATTACTTCGGGTTATTATTTTTCCTTTTCAAATCAACCACTTCCCCTAAGTGAAACACTATTACCCAAAAGGCATATAGGTTAGCTCGAATCATCTCCGGTTTAAAGGAGAACCCATTCACTCTTACAATAGCAGTATCCCTTTCTTTTGCATAACCAACTACCAAATTCAGATATTGGTACTCTTTCGGCATGAATGGAAAATTTCCATTATTGTAATCATCAATGAAATACTCTTTTGACTGGTCAATTACATTCGGGTTGAGCAGGTACTTGGTTTTTTCGTCCTTAATGAGATAACGATTAGCCGTAATCCCCTCCTTGATTTCCCGGTATTCCTCCTTTTTTGTCCCGGCCATGATCTGGTCGAAGAAAATCTGTTTGATCGGGAGGTAAAGCGTGTTTTCTTTTGTCGGCGTCATAAGGTTTTTTATTTCAACTGATTATGATTTTAAAGTATCAATCAACTCCATGATAAGAGCCTCGCCAGCACCTTCCTCACCACAAACTTACACTCGGCTGCCTTGTCCCTCGAAATAACCTCAGTATGAGCTGACTTGTTCCGGAACTTGTTCAACAGTTCATTCATGTCGTCCAGGAATTCTTTGGAATACAGGTCTTTGGAGTAGTTGTCGATGATGAAGAGGTGGAAATCGTTTAAAATTAAACTTCTTTCGACGAGGTAATCATCGGTCAAAGAGGTCAGGATAAACAGCATGTTCCCAAGCGTGTATGTGGTCTTGTTTCTGACCACCATCTTGGTGAAGAGAGAGGTTTGTTGATTATACAGATCATCCTGATATACCTCATCAGGTCTGGGATTCTGAGCCCTAATATAGTTGGTGAATGGGATGAAAAGCTTCTGTAGAAGTTCACTCTCCACCGCACGTGACAACTGTAAAACATAAGGGCTGAAGTCGTCAGACATCTGTTTGACAAGGGTATCGTTGATGTATTCAGCAGATATTAAGAAACTTAAACTCAGTTTCTCTAAGTTTTTGGCTTCCTTAAAACTACTTCTTACCCGTGCCTCGAAGGTGTCAGTATTCGTTGGTGTCAAACCGTCCAGAACCTCATAAATCCGGTTCTGAAGCTCTTCATCATTATCGATGAAGTTATCCGTCGTGTCCGTCGAAGCGGATCGGATGGTTTTAAGGATATT
Organism: uncultured Bacteroidota bacterium; assembly: GCA_942493265.1. Taxonomy (GTDB): domain Bacteria; phylum Bacteroidota; class Bacteroidia; order Bacteroidales; family UBA12481; genus UBA12481. Next base: position 511,924 of record OW818688.1, on the reverse strand, counting down.
CTGAATGTTTGCGGTCAGTAGTTGACGAACAACCAATTTGACCATTCCTTCCAATGACCCCGCCTGTTTGAGTGTTTCCTGTTGAATTCCGTAAAAATCCGACAGCGTGGAACTATGGTCGTCAATTTCGACTGGAGTCAATTCCAGTGGCTCAGGCAAGAAAGTTTCAGTCGGAAACTCACGGTAGTTTTCAAGAATATCGTGAATCTCGGAGGAGTTGAAGACAACAGCCCAATGCCATTGACCAAATCTTCCCGTTTCATTAACGGCCTTAACCCAAAGGTTCAGGAATTCTCGTTTAACCCGATTCTCATCACTGTCCTGTCCTTTAACCTCAAGAATCAACTTGTCCCCATTCTTTAGTTCAATCAGGTAATCAGGGATATAACTTCTAATGATCCCCCTGAAATTGTATTTGATAGTGAATCCCAAGTGGTCATTCTTAACGAATGCCCTAACCGCATCGTGTTTGTCAATGATGTTGGCATTGTTGGCTTCCCACGTACTGTCGAAAACAGTGAAATTGATGTGGGACTTATCGTGCCAGAAGTTGGGTTTCGAGGTGTACCAAGTGGGCATATCTGAAGTAGACCGGATCGGTCTTTCACTGTCGAAAACCGGGGATAGAATTTCCGCATTCTGATCCTTGATGGCCATCCAAAAGTGTTGAATTATCCGGCTAATATTCAGGGTCAGTAGAATGTTTCTCCGAACCTTATCCTGATTAAACAGGTGGCTCTTGATAACAATCTTCTTCGACTGCATGAATTCTTCTGTAAGCCTGAGCAACTGGCTCAGGAAATCGTATTGATTTCCCCTCCAGTTGTTCTTCTCCATCCCATAGATGCTGGTTGCTACACGGAACACAACCGACTGTAATCGATACCGCTCCTCAAACTTCTTGATATCAATTTCGGTCATAGCTGCCGGGGTTATATCACCCTGAATGGCACCACTTAACTCTGCCTCGGTTATCGTATTCTCCGGATCAATCTCAATGGGTTTAACGGCATCATAATCAATCCGTAAACTTGATTTGTAAACGGTATCGATTCTAAGAATGTTGGGGAAGGAGATTTTGAATTCGTTTTTATCAACTATCGGCTCGATCAGAAACTTCGGTTTGGGGGGGCGGGGTACAGCCACACCACCTTCATGCGGAATAAAAGAGAAGGGTACACCAAAAATGTTGACATATTCAGGGTCCAGCATCCCATCACCGTCAAACTCATACGAAACCCGCCTGAGCCCCCTTCCAACTACCTGTTCACAAAGAAGCTGGCTTGAGAAGGCTCTTAATCCCATAATTTGAGTGACATTCTTGGCATCCCACCCTTCAGACAGCATGCTAACGCTGATGACATTCTGGACCTTTTCGCCAGGTTTCCCAGCCTTTCCAACTGTACCAACCTTTTCTCTCAGTGCTTCAGCCAATTCCTTTTTGGAACCGCCCAAATTTTCGTCCTCGTTCTCCAATTGGTTAAGGATTTGACTGTCAATCTGAAGAGTCTTGTCGATTTCACAGAGTTCCTTAATTTCACATTCACCGGAATCAAAGTAGTGTTTGATCCTTTCCGAAGTGATCGTGGTATTGGCAATGGAAATCATGACCGGAGGTATTCCGATCCCTTTCTTGATCCATTCCTGATGGGTTCGCTGCCAATCAGTACCAAGTAAGTTGTAAGCGTTTTTGACCAAGTCAGGTAAAGGAGTCTCTTTGGGGACCTGTTTTTGGTTAAGGTCTTCTTTTACATCATCATCAATATATAGATGGTACAGTTTGGACTTATATTCGGCAGTGAGTTTTCCATCATCCCTGAAAACAACTCTTGGAGTTTTCACCAATCCTGTTTCAATGGCATCGGTCAACCCAAAATCACTGATAATCCAATCGAATAATCCAATTTCATTGGTCTTCTTGCCCGTTGGGGTGAAAGGAGTTGCAGAGAAATCGTGACAGCGGAGGATATTTACCTGTCGGTTGAGCTTATCGAGACCCCCGATCCAAACAGTATTATCAATGTCCTCCCGTTTAACCTGTTTCTCTTTACTCTCCGCTGCCGTTCGCCAAGCATGATGGGCTTCGTCATTGATCACCAAGATATTATTGACCTTTGCCATCTCTCCAAGTACTGATCTGGCATAAGCGGTGTCACTGATCTCGATGAATTTCCGCTTATCTACGCTCCTGAGTTGACCTTTGTCTGCTTTTTCATCCAGCTTATCCTGATCATCCCATGCCAGCATATGCCAGTTGATCACCTTCACCTGTCCTTGACGAAGATAATCCATCAGAGTTGTGGGAACTACATTGAACTCCTTATAATAGTTCCTCTCATCGGACGGAAAGAGAACAGATAATCTGCTCTTAACGGTTAATCCCGGGGCGACAACTAAGATATTTTTGGAGAACCGATTATCTTGTTTATAAGACACCTTATTCAGGATGTTATAAGCTATCAACATGGCCATGACAGTGGTTTTTCCACTGCCGGTCGCCATTTTATTGCACCATCTGACAAATTCTCCACCATCAGAAGGGATATTGATGCCAGTTTTATAATGATCCGGGGCTTCGATCAGAAAGATAATCGACTCAATCGCTTCCAATTGACAAAAGAAGAGGGGTAGCAACCTTTGTCCATTGTCTTCCCAATGTTTGAGAAGTTCCAATGTAACACCTGTCAAACCCGGACGCCCATCTGCCTTCCATTCCCTAATTCTTGTACGGATCGAGTTGACAAGTGGTAGTGGTTTAAATTCACCAATGACAACGCCAGTCTTACTTTGGGGACTTGCAATGGTGTACCCGGCAGGTCGCCTTGATTCCTTTATCAAAAACTCCTGGGTTTGATTGTCTCTTTCCCAATGAAGGTGAGGTTCCCGATAAGGTGAGCAAAGTATGAGCTTATCAATCTGTTTCATAGAGTTACCGCTTAATGAGTTTCAGACTCTCAATTCCACGGTCGTCGATGATCTTGACGGCAATTTGCTTTCCCGGAATAAATGGAAGGGAAATGGTGCCATTAAAGGCATCCATCTTTTCGGAATCGATTTCCGCCTTCAGGTTTTTGGCCAACCGATCCCAGCCTTCGCCTGACCCTGACATGGGAAAGAACACCTGCTTGGGAAAAAGGCTTCTTCCATCATAATCGGTATCCAACAGCCACATCGCAATGTTGTTTTTACCCCCACTATCAATACTCCCCGTTTTCGGGTTGTAATAATCGAAACCGCAGACTTCTACTTGAACCTTGCCCAAGTCTTCACCATTCAATTCATGAACCCTGACATCAGGCTGTCCTATTAGCCAGAAACTTTGGTTGGTATTACGGTTCTTTTTCAAGTCATCGGTTTGTAAGTCCATATTCATTTGAGCCTTAAGAAGCTTGAACCCAACCAATTTTTCAGGGGTTTCGTCGATGTCCTTTGCGGCTTCCTCGTCAAATTGAAATGCGCAGAACAAAAGAATGTCAGGCTTTAAGAAACGGGCTTCATCGATCGCCAATTCAACGGTTCTTTGTTCGAGTGGCGCATGCTCAGGGCCAAAGACGACCAGGACTTTTTCAGGTCGATCTCCTTTTGTTTCAGCCTGGGCCTGGATATATTTTGTTCCAGCAATGGTCTCAACCCTTGTGAATTGGATCATTGCTCCTCCTTTCGCTCTGACGCCTGTTCGCATTAATTCATCACGCCACTGATCTTGCCTGAGAGTTTCTCCAGATCGAGTAATTGATGTTTCAGCCTCCCTCACTAAATCTGTAATTTCGTCAAGGTCTTTAACCACAGGGGCTGGAATACTTTCATAAGTGAATGGCCCCGTTATTCTCAATTTCCTATTATCAATTATTGGTTGGTCATAGAGGGTTTCTTCAACAGCAGGTTCATTGTTCGCAATATTACTTAAAGTCACATGCTTGACGGTTTTATACTTTAACCCACTCGCAATACCTTCATTTGGTCTAGCCAATTGATAAAAATCGAAGTCAGCTGTTAAAAGGCGTTGTTTTGTAAGAGCCAGAGCAACCCGACTGGTATCACAGGTAATCCATCGACGTCCCCATTTCTCTGATACCCATGCAGTGGTGCCACTACCACAAGTAATGTCAAGAACAAGATCACTGGGGTCAGTAGTCATTAAAATGCACCGGTCTATAACTTTAGGATTTGTTTGGACTACGAATTTTTTTGATTCAGTAAAACTCCCAGTTATTAAGTCTGACCAAATGTTGTGAATCACTGTGATAGGGAAATCATCGATGTAACTTTTAAACCTTAAGGAGTTTTCAGTTGAGAACACCCTGTTTTTTGAGATAACATTCTTTAAACCTTCGACAGTTACTTTCCAATGTGAGTTTGTTGGTGGATACCATTTCTTATTCTCGAATTCAATTGGCTGAGGGATGCTTGCAGAACCTTGTGAAATCAATGAAACGGATTGAAATCTTTTCCAACCCTCGGGTATTAATTTTTGATTTTCAATTTCATCTCTTGAAAGAGTTCGAAATATTTGACCATCTGGTGATTCAATATACTTGTAAGATTCCATTTTCCCCAAAGATTCCTTAGGTAAAAAAAGTTGATAATACTTGGCCTCCTTATAATTCTTGCTATACCATAATAAAATATCAAAAACAGGTGGCAGGAAATTACTTGTCGCATAGGGTGTGGTCTGGAAAACTATCATATTGATGAAGTTCTCTTTTCCAAACAGTTCGTCTAAAATTTCTCTAACATGGTGAACATTTTCATCCGAAATTTGAACAAAAATGCTTCCACTTTCAGAAAGGATTTCCCTGGCCAATAAGAGACGGTCTCTCAAATAGGTCAAATAAGAATGGATTCCCAACTCCCAAGTATCCCTGAAAGCCTTAATCATCTCAGGTTCTTGGGTCAGATCGTCATCATTCCCATCCTTGACGTCACGTTTATTTACGAAAGGTTGGAAGTTACTCCCGTACTTTATACCGTATGGTGGATCGAAATAGACCATTTGAACCTTCCCAGCCATCCCTTCCTTTTCCAGTAGCGAGTTCATCACCAAGAGACTATCCCCAGCAATCAATCGATTCGTCCATCCCTCTTTATGTTTGTAGAATTCGACCGCCTCCCGGTATGGTTTTTCAAACTGTTCGAACAATGACATTTGTGACGGCTGCTCAACATCCTTCTTGACCGTATCAATGATGGATTTCGGATCAATCCTCTCGTGAACATGCAATGAAACAACAGGAACTTCAAATGAGGTGTGTTCCGTTTTGCCAGCCCACTGAAGTTGTGGATCAAGATGAGGATCATACTCATAATTCTTCCTGATCTGACCATAGTCACTATCGGTCTTTTCAGTTACCAAACCAACCGGTGGGTTGTTAAGGCGTTGTTTGTCTTTGTGTTCGTAATGCTCAATACTTTTCGAACCGTTTGATTTCTTGGCCATATTGGATGAATATTGGTCGACTTTTGTCTAGTTTGGTGCTTCAATCCCATAAAAGTAGCCCTTTATATTTCGAATTGCAAACGACCAGAGTCAAAGGTTCGAATGTGGTTTTGGTGGGATAAGGATCTGATATTCAATCAACATCCTTATCAGCCATCTTCGCTTCCTTCTAATTTCGACGGCTAGGCATTTCACTTAATGCAGCCCGAAGATCACTTTCCAAATATAAAACCCGTTTACCCATCCGGCGGCCTTGTACCACACAGCCCGGATGTATATGTTAACTAGCTAAGAGGTTGCAATAAAGCAAAAGGGTATTAATCCTTCGGCTCAGGTCATTAACTCTAAATATTTGATTTCGATAGGTAAGCGAATTGAACTTGGAAGTTCTAAGATAGCATAGATCAGCCACTTTGACCAATTTTGGGTTCTCAATTTTTGGATGGCAATTATCATAGCCGTACCTTTATATCCTCAACTTTATTAGGCTTTAGATCAGCCTCTTAAACACAAATACCAACTGAAATATGCAAAAATTTTCAAACAACGGGAAGAACCGAAAGGCGGAGCGATTGTGCCGGGTCATTGGGGGGCAGCAAGAGTCCTTTTCTATTCACGGATTCAATTTTATTGACTATGACGAGAAAGATTTTAACCGTATTCGACAGATTAATAAGTTCTTTGGTCTTAAATCGGTATACGATTGCATGGTGTTGTGTTTTTTCATCGAGAAGAAATTGTCCGGCGACCAAGCTGTCAATTGGAGCCAAATCATTGATCATTTCTCCATTGATTTGCAGGGATGTGTTCAAATGAATACCACCATCCAATCTTTGATGAAGAAACAACTCATCCATTCTCCCGACAGGTTTCGTAGCCGGGAAAGTGAATATTGCTTAACTAAGAGCTGCTTGAGTGCCATTCTCAACTATAAACCCCTAGCGATCAAGAAAGGGGATTCCTTCATGGATGGCTTTATGAAAGAATTCGACGCCGTGATTAAGAATATTGATGAATTTCAGGATGAAGAGGTTCTAGCACAACTGACAGATATTGTCAATGAGTATAAATCTCTTCCTGAGATTCAATGGCTAAAGAGACAAAGCATTCAGTCCGATGGGATGGTGATTTTCTTCCTGGCCCTCCGTAATTACATCTTCCTACGGAGTTCAATAACATTAGAGCAGGTTTTGAAAATCATTACGGCTGATCCACTCGAAAGATATCTGTTGGAAAAGGAAATGAAAGGGAAGAACCATTCATTAATCAAGGGAAACCTGCTTTGTTTCGAGACCGATTTTTTCATCAGCGACTCACTCAAGATGACTGATAGGAGTATTGAAGAGATTTTTGCCATTTCAAGAGACATCGGCATTGGTCATAGTGCGACATACCACCCCAAACTTTTTAAACTGATTTCGCCGGACGAAATTAAGGAGGAACAATATCTTCACTCAAATCCTGACCTCCGGCTCATTGAAAAAATGGTCAGTCATGAGGCGTATGAGAGAATTCGATTAAAAGTCCCCGGTATGACGATCCTTTTGTCCGGTGAACCGGGAACTGGGAAGACCAGTTTTGTTTATCAACTCGCTAAAACCACCGGTCGACCAATCCTCGTGGTGAACATTGCGAAAATCCTATCCTGTTACGTGGGCGAAAGTGAGAAGAATTTAATCGAGCTTTTTGACGAGACCGCCAGTGCCTACGACGCCTTTCCTGTAACCCCAATATGTTTATTTGATGAAGCGGAATCACTGTTGTACGCCCGAAATCCTCAATTATCGGGTGCTGTCGATCATATGAGTAACAATCTTATCTCGCTATTGCTCCAGTGTCTCGATAAGTTCCAGGGCATTCTCTTCTGTTGCAGCAATTTCAATGTTAAGAATTTCGATCCCGCGCTCGGTCGGAGATTCCATCAAATCGTTCAAGTCAAAATACCACCCCAAAACATTCTGAAATCGATATTTCAAAGTCGGTTCCCTGAATTCAGTGAGGAAGAGGCTAACACCTTCATTGAAAAATACAATCGTATCACACCGGCCGAATTGGAAAATTTGAAAAACAAGTATCAGGTTCAAGTGTTCATTCAGGATGTGAATGATCCTCTTACCCTGTTATATCAATTGGTTGAACAGGACATTGCCGCCAAGAATCAGAGACGGGCACCGATAGGGTTCAGATTATCTAAATAGAAGTTTGTAATCTTATCCATTCTACTTTCAAAATAGCCGGAACAAGGAAACTTCTTGGGGAAAAATATTGAACTAACTCCTAAATAATCAAAGGTATTGAACGGAAGGGAATGACTTTTAGAAATTTATTAACAGGCTGGAGTCAAAAAAAAGTTTAAAAAGTTGTAACATTGAGGCTGAAAAATTGTTAACTTATAGGTCTCTATAACGGTCAAAATGACTCAGTTTTCGTTCATAAAAGATTTAGCCAAATATGGTCTCGAGAATGACCAAGAGAAGCTGTTAGAAGTGCTGAATGAATTGATTGAACATTCAAAAAAGACCAAAAAGATAAATTTTGCTTTACAGCTTCAATCCATTTTAAAGGATGCAATTAGGCAAGAACAAACGACTGGACTTACAAAGGTTGGCTCTGAGAAGTTTTTTCAAAGAGAGGATGAGAGAGAAGTCAATGATTTGATCTTAGAAAAGTTAACAAGCGATTACACTTTTGACAACTTAGTCTGCGATGTAAAAGTAAAAAAAGAACTAACCTATTTCATCAAGGAACATCAAACGGCGGATTTATTACGTAAATATAATTTACCTATTGCAAATAAGGTTTTACTGTATGGACCATCAGGTTGTGGTAAAACACTAGCGTCTTATGTACTTGCTGGTGAACTGCAAAAGATGATGGTAGTTGTAAACTTAGGAGCTATAGTTTCATCAAGGTTGGGTGAAACGAGCAAAAACTTAGCTAAAATTTTTCGCAGAGCTACCTCTGAGGATTGCATTATTTTCATTGATGAATTCGATTCTTTGGGAAAGGTAAGAGATTACAGCCAAGATCACGGAGAGATGAAACGAGTTGTAAATACTATCCTTCAATTATTTGATTTCTTACCACAAACTAGCCTGATAATTGCTGCTACAAATCAAAAGGAGATGGTTGATGATGCTTTACTTCGCCGATTTGATTTAAGTGTAAAGTTGGAATTACCTACTAAAGATCAAATTGAAGAATTAGTTTCGCTTACTCTTAGAAATGTTAATTTTACTTTCGATAATAAAACAAAAGTTTCCGAAATTGTAAATTTATCAAGCGGACTATCATATTATAGCATTCAAAAAACCCTGATTAATGCAATAAAAAGGAGTATCTTCGATCAATATGAGAAAATTAAACAGCTCTCTCCCAAAATCAAAACTTCAGTTTGGAAGGACTTAATTCTTGAAGAGAAAAAATCACTATCCAAATAATTTATAACTCACTATCCGCAAAAGCCTCTGCTTCTAATTCAACTGAAGTAATATTCTCTAAAATATTCACATTACACATTCCGTTATATAGTTTTCCTGTCAATTCCCCATCCATAAGGGTTTCTTCTATTGTTAAAGCAATTGAAAATTTGTGAGAGGATTTATATCTTGCCTCTGTTCCGGTAACCAATTGCGGATTTATTCTACAATTTACTGCAAGTTTAAACGTATTATTTTCGTTCAAAAGGTCATCGACATTAACCGGAAACGATATTTTTTGGGTATTAGAATATGGGATTGGCTTTTCTTTGTGTCGAGCACTCTGTGACCAACCCATGTTTGATTTGAGTTTTGACTTAATCCCCTTTTCATCATCTTCAATGGCCATAATTTCCTGCCCTGTTTGATTTTTAAAAATCCCAAACGCAATATGAACGGGACAATAAGCCAATTGATGATTTAGAATTGGAAGGAAACTGAAACATAGCGTTGCACTAATCCTCAAAATACCCCTTTGTTTACCTAATTCATTTTCTGACAAATATTCAGGAAAATGCAATGGTATAATCTTTACCTCTTCGGGATTTACCTTGTCTTCAATTAGTATAGTTATAGAATTCTCATTGGAAACAATACTTCTTGCGGGATTAACAAATCCATGACCGGCTGTTTTATTAAGGAGAGATGTTAACTTCTTTGGAAATCGAATAAGATTTAATGACGCTCCATTAATAATTAACGCCTTAATCGATTGCGAAGAGATTAAAGGATAATATTTTTGAATTTGAGCAGCAATATTCGCAACTAAAGGAGCGGAATAACTAGTCCCTGCCGCTTGAAAAAAACTTTCTGAAGGTTTGGCCGAAAGTATCTCCATTGTTGCCTTCGAGCCAGTTCCAATAAAAGTCCCTTGTTGTTCATAATCACCACCACATTCAATAACATCAGGTCTGAAATATAATTTATTAATTTTATTCCGTGGAAAGAGTAATGATAAATCAATATGGCCTTTTCGTGAATAAATTGTGGGAAATTCTTTAGAAGTGGAAATCCCATTAAATATACCAGGCCTTAATGAATCAGCCGCTGCTCCGACGACAATATTATTCATACTTTCGGCAGGTGAACAGAGGTTAGTCGTTTCGGAAAAAAAATAATTCAAATCATAATGATCATTTCTATTACAAGCGTCATCGTTGTTCGCTGTACAAATGACAATTAAACAATCGTTTTCATGAGCGAATCTATCAAGCTGATATGAATAGGTAGAGAAATCCTCGTTAGTTCTTTTATTTGCCTCATAACATATTGTTAATACAAATATTTTTAAACTGGAATACTTTGCTTTTGCTCTCTTTAATAGGTCAATAACATCCTTTTCGGAAAGAAAGCCAGAATCTTCGTTCAGAATTTTTATTGAAAGAAGCTTGGCGTCAGCCTTTAATTTCCCTTTATAACCACCATGATGAGGAAGTCTTCCTAGTGCAGCTAACGCAGCAACTCCCGATCCATGTCCTCTTCCATTATCTGAATTGTCCTCTAACGAACTTGTTTCAGTAATGTTGAACGATTCATCTTTGAGTATAATGGGAGCAAGAGGTGTGAGGATACTTATTCCAGTATCAATAATTCCTATAATTGGTAAATCTTCTTCTACGTTGTCAATTTCGAAGCCGTATGTTCTCTCAGGCAGATTGAATTCGCTTGGTTTTATGATAGTTGACAATGATGATGTCATACTCAATACAATATCAAAATTCCTTGCAATCTCTTTGACTTGTTCTTCTGAAGCTCCATATAATTCCAATAGACTAGCATCTGGAACCAGTCTATAAGGGACCCCTTGCTCTTTCAAATAATTCTCAAGTGACTCTAAAATTTTCTTTACTACCTTCTCTTCAATTGGAAAATTAGCCAGTAAAACATTCACTAATTCTGCAGGTTTCCGGTAGAGTATTATGTCAGTAGTAGAAAGTAACTTAAATTCCTTGATGTATTTAATATTCTTTGAATAAGTAAGATTTCCGTTTTCCCCCAACTCCTTTTGAATAAATTTTTCAATATTCTTCAAGAATATTTTAAAGGACTCTCTATCAATAATAGCAAAAAGGATTTCGTGATTAAAGTTGGAAAAGTTAATCCCAAGTAATCCGAATTCATTGTACCACTGCTGGAAATAAGTCGAAATGTTAAATTGCGATTGAAAAATTACACGTATGTATTCAATATGTTCGGGAACATTAATGGTTCTGCTTCTTTCCTTAATACGATTTAAATAATCGCTATGAAAATTTGTTAGACACATCCTGAAAGCTTTGGCCATAGGATAATAATTCTTTTCATTCGTAGTAGGATGGTCCACCTTTCCAAAACCATAATTGAACTTCAAAACCTCCGTTTTTTCCACTTGTTTCAAAGTGTTCAATCTTAAATGAGGTTTGTTAGCCATAATATTTTCCATTTTGTTGTTCAAATATATCCATTCTCCTGTAATACCACAAGAGTGAACATCTTACAATATTTAAGATTTTTTGAGAATGAAACCACAATTATTTGGAAATTAATGTTACTAAAAAAGACCCAATCAGGTAGGAAGTCTTTAGAATAGGTTGTCTTGCCGAGATTTATTCAACAACTTATACTTATTAATTTAGTATAAGTTGCTCATTTCCAGTCTGAATTGATTTTCAACACATTAGATGAACCGTTCGATTTTTGCCGGTATTCAACTAATATTTAGCACTTTAAATGCAGCAAGTATAAGTTCTTTGCCGTATAATAGCGCCCTCAAAAACATCAAAACTATGAGCTTACCAGGTCAGAGGACAACCACAACATCGATGGATTGGGATGATTTCAAATCTCTCATCTCAAAATTGGAAAGAGACAAAGAATACAAGTTCTGCCTTCTCATCAGTATCGGGGTTTTCACGGGTCTCCGGATCAGCGACCTCCTTTTGTTGAAATTTAAACAATTCGAGGATTCGGAAATTCTAACCATCCAAGAGAAGAAAACAAAGAAGACTCGCCGGATTAAAATCAATCCCGACCTGAAGGAGATAGTTGAACGGGTCAAAGTTAAAATGGCTGTGGTGGATACCGACCGGTTTATCTTCGTCAACAAATACGGCACCAAGCCTATTGATCAGTCATACGTAAATGTGAAACTGAAGGAAATTCTGAAGCAATATAATATTGTATTGGAAGGGAACGCCAGTAGCCACCTATTTAGGAAGACATTGGGGAATCGGGTTCTCCGGCTGAACAACTATTCCAATGAGTCGGTGATCCTGTTGATGGAGCTTTTTTCTCATTCGTCTCCGGCCATGACGAGGAAATACCTCGGGATTCGGGAAAGGGAAATCCACGATGTATATGACAGTTTAAGATTATAACGGTAATACTTTGATAATGGAACCAACCAACTCAATCGAAAACTGGGACCTGTACCACAAGATTATGGGCACGCCGACCATTTGGGAGACAGAATTCAAATTCAAACAGAACGGCAAACGGAAAGGCTTCATTAAGAGGCTGCTTCGGCGGTTGAGAAAGTATTTATCCTCCTTTAAGGGAAAATAATCCGGATATCATTTTAACAAGGGTTTGAAAAGCTACCAGCCACCGGTGTAAAACGCCACCACCTGAATTCCTGACGAATTCGGAGAAGCCTCGACAACCAATTTGCTGTTAACCGGTATTCTGGTCCTGAGCAGAATTTTGTATTAAATTGGATTAGAGTGATTTGAATCGTCCAACCTTTCTTCCTTCATAACTAAAAATTCGGTCTTTCAGACAATAATCAGGATAGGGCCTTGTAACTTTCCGGTTAACAACCATCACGCAAGGACCAGTTGCGCGCTTGCGCAAATTCCCAGTAGTGGCCCTGATTTTTTCACCTTTAGCTAAGGAAAGCGGCGTAAAAGAACCTGCTATATTTGGCTATTACGCTTATTTTTAGCACCTTAGCTATACATCATCAATTGATAGTCAATGGAATACAACAAGTTTTCCACCCCTTGGCAAGTGAATGATTCGGCGGCAGCAAAAATGGTACAGGTCGGTGGATCGGCTCTGACAAATTCCGAGTTATTATCTGTGGCGATTGGAATTACCCCTGAACAGTCGAAGAAGCTTTTCGATCTTGCAGGTAATGATCTTCATTCTCTGGCCAAAATGACCTTATCTGAACTTTCCTCGGTGTCAGTTATCTCAACGCTAAAAGCAATTCAAGTTGTAGCGATTTTCGAAATCGGAAGACGAAGAAACTCAGCACCACCTAATATTGCTCAAAGGATCAAGTGTAGTCAGGATGCGTTCAATTTAATCGGCCCCATGCTGGCTGATCTGTCCTTCGAAGAGTTTTGGATCATTTTGGTTTCACGATCCAACACGGTTATCAGCACCAACAAAATCAGTCAGGGCGGTATTTCGGGTACGGTCACCGATGTCAGGTTAATTTTGAATGCGGCGGTTAAGAAACTGGCCTCGGGAATTATCCTTGCCCACAACCATCCGTCCGGAAATCTTACCCCGAGTGAAGCGGATATCAAGATCACCAAAAAGATCAAAGATGCTTCTGCATTACTTGACTTGTCGGTTCTGGATCATATCATCGTATCCTCCCAGGGGTACCTTTCAATGGCAGATGATAATCTGATGCCTTGAGGAAATGGATTGATTAATCGGTCGTGAATGATCGATTCCAACAAATCTCCGGTTAACATTTTGCTCGAGAGAAGAATCTGCGCTGACGTTAGAATGGAGGCTAACTTCCAGTTTTCGAAAAATGATCCGGTACCCCCCCCCCGGTGCCTCAGCCTGCCCTCCCCACTCTTCACCTTCCTCCTTTAAAGGTCATTTTTTGACATCAAAATAGGGGGTACAATGGTGAACGAAAAGTGGGCCCAGAAAATCAGGAATACTCGGGGACAACCCGAAAATTCAAAAATTTTTCCGGCCAGAAATTTTCCGGCATCCTAGGCTCTCTCTCCCAAATCTCTTACCCTTCTGAGAATAGTTGGCATGCATCCATTCTCAAAGGAAGAAATCAGTGCTCCATCACAAAAACGGTCATTTCGGATAATGGCGGTTATCAATTTACAAAGAGTCAGTAAATCAAGATTGTTAATCTTTGATAAGTCAACATTGACCAATTCCCGCCCTTCATCCCAACAGGGCCAATCAAAATTTATCACTATACCTAATCTATAGCATAGGTCACTGAATCTTCTAACTATGTCGGCTTCTTCCCAATATGGCAAGGTATGGACACCCGGTTCGATGAGTTCAAATCCGGATTCCTTCCCAAAAACAGTCGTTCGTTCAATCTCAGGGATAAGATCAACTAACGGTTGCCAGTCTTCCTGTGTCAAGGAATTCAGGTGGGCTGGGAATTCAGATAAGGTAGTCATGCAGTAAGTTTAGAGAGGGATATCCTGTTTAGATTCAATTGAAATTGCCGATATGATAGTAGCCAAAATTTCGTCGAAGTTGCATCTCACCCCACCCAATTCCACGATTTTCTTCAAAGAAATGTTCTTTGAATTACGTACCCTTTCATCAAGTACTTTTGAACTCAGGATGTAGAACTCCCATTGGTGAGTATCCAATGGGTTAACCGTAGCCTTGTCCTTATGTGCATGTAGGGCAAACACATATACATCCGCCTGCCTTTTCCTATCAATCTCGTAAACATTCATCCGGTAGTCCCAGGCTAAGGTTTTAGGAATTCCAAATATTGGTCTGGAATAGTCCTTTTGTTTCCATGTCTGCAGATATCCCGATGATTTAACCTCAATCTTAATACCATCATTCGTTAACAAATCATAGGCATTCCAACTGATTCGAGGGTTGTCTTCAATATCACATGCTATGGCGACAAGGTATTCAGCAATGCTCCCTCTATCCGTATTACTAACAAGATCGGAGTAAGCCCAACTCCAAAAGTCGAGCAACTTTCGATTTTTGTCAGGGGCAATTATCTCCTCTTGGCCCGATTTTCTTTGAAATTCAATTGCATCTAATTCCATTAGATAAAAGCTAAAAATATCGTTTCAGTGGCTGCAGACACTTTATAATGTACAGGCTGCCTTCCTCATTATTATGAGTTTTTTCAAGTGTTTCAATCACCTCAGCCCACGATAGCCCTTGTACGTTCTTGTTTTTTGAATCCAGATTCCCACTTAAAGTCAAGCACGAATTCTTTATGGGGTGGGATTGGAATTCAGGAATTAAAAGATGCATCAGTTTGGCAATCAATTCTTGTATCGGAAACTGACTATATCCTGTGTCGGTAGTCCCCTCTGCACTTTCGAGTTTTACCTCGACCATGAGTGAAGATTCCTTGGAAGCAATCAAAATGTCCGGTTTGGCATTGAAAGCCCAACGAATTTGAACCAAAGTATCCCTTTCCAAGCTTTCCTCATCTTCAACTATTCTCAATTGGCCGACATCCCATTGACCCGGGGACCATAGTTTGCCTCGTTGTGGCTCATTGCCAGTCCAAAAGACCTTATACTTGTCTAAGATGTCCAAGTTTGGTAATAAAAAATCAAACAGGCAAGTAAGGATTTTTCTTTTCTGATCTTCTGCTTCAGGAGTATAAACCGGTTTGTTATTATTATTTTTGGGATAAAGGTCATTCCAAAAGTCCCTCAAAGCCGCCACTTCCAAGTAGATATCGAATTGTCCGGCCTTTGGATCAAGATGGGTCTGAGCTATTGTCTCATACCTCTTAAAAATCTCAGTTCGAAAGCTATGGTTGTAGATTAATGCGGAAGCGAACAGAAATCCAAAATGTCGCTCTTCCCGATTTACAAGATAATATGGTCTTGAGTTGAACATAATTTGATTTACGAATTTTTCATAAAGGTAAAGCTATCAATTCGTCCACTACCACCATTCCAGTTCTTTTTGTCTTGAGGATAGTGGAATTCTAACGACGCTGATTTGATGATAAGACCCCTTCCCGCTTCGTTAGGATGGCAACTGATTTTTTCCCTTGACCTGCTTCATCATTACCGGCGGTGCGAAATCATCGTTTAATTTTAAATAAAAGTTCCAGCCGCCATAGGGCTCCAGCATCCTGATCAACTCCTCAACGGTAATTTTTTGTCCATCGATGACAAACATCCGGTCGAAGTAAGTTGCCTCAATATCGCCATTGAAGTCGATTCTGCCTGCCAGTTCCAATTCGTCCCCTATTTGCCAGTTCCCATCCACCGATTCCAGATACCGGACATTGACTCCCCGTTTGATCTTCTCCCTCATCATCAGTTCAGCGTATCCCTTGTCGGAATCGAAATCGGACAGAATGTTGAAGATATATGGCTCACGGCCGCTATTGTGGTCGACAACCTCAATAGCCTCAGTTTGAAGCCCGGTACCGACGGGGAATGATGAAATCTTGAAATGATGTTTAACACCCCAATGGTCTGTTATGAAATAATCAAAGCCTTCGTCGAGGGTACTGTGTGTTATTATGGTTATGTCTTCCATTTGGTTTCCTTGGTTGTCAGATTGGATGGTAAAGGTAACACGCTATTTCCCAATACCCCGCTTTCTTGCTCTCTCGATGAACAACGCCCAAACAAAGCCTCGGGCATGGCTCTCGTTAATAAAAAACGTATCAGGTCTGACCAGGTCATGGGGATCAGTCTCAGTCATTTCCTTCAAAACTGGCAACAATTCCGGCTTGATGACTTGACTGATTTCGGTTAGGTAGTCGTGATATTTGTGGACAAAACTTATAGAATCCATACGGCTAACTCATTTGTTCACAGCTAAAATAGGTCAAAGTATCGACAGGGCCAATCCGGGACAGCTCATTATGATGATGACCATCTTGACATACCTAATGAACCGAGCCGTTAGGCAAGGCTATAAGAATAAACAGGTAAAGGAAAATTTCGGAATATGAACCTCCGAAATAGCTATAATGCTCTTGATGCAAATTCAATGAATCCTCCGACAGATTCTGCTGTCTTTGTCAGACAATCCGATATTTTCTTAAGATGCGAATAACTCTCTTGTATTTTCTTATTTAAATCAGTAAGTGACTGCAACTTCAATTTCCACTCCCCCAAAAATCGGGTAATGTCGTGTTCAACAATTTGCCAAGTTAATGCGGTTAAAATGACTTCAATTTTATCGAAGTCAGCTCTTTCCGGGGTACCAATAGAATCAAAGGTTCTATATTCATTGATTATCTCAAGTGCAAGTTGAACCTGTCTGAGCGTATCAATCTGTTCTGGGCTCATAGTTAAGAGATTAAAAGGCTACTTAATAATTATGGATTGATAATCTGTCGAAATTTCGGAAACTGCCACATAAAAATTTTGAATCTCTGGTAGAATATCTTCCAGTTTCATTCTCTTTTGAACATTATCCAAAAGCTGCTTATGTGCTTTCCCAACAGTCTCAACCGATTCGACAGTTTTCTTTGATACTTGCTCCAAATCATCAATTCGAGAAATCAAAAGAGCTACCTCCTTATTGAAGTTGTTTGCATAATATACCTTGTAGTCCGATTTGGGCATATTACGGAGGAAATTTTGTTGTCGGTTTTTGAGATCACGCTTAAGTATAGGAATCCATTTGATAATGACAATGTTATTAAGATCATTTTTCATTTGATCAGTCAGAAGTGGAATAAACTTTTGGCCCTCCAGAATGTACATTTTTAAATTTTTGGCCTGCTGGCTTTTAATATAACTTGAACCTAAAAGTGTAAGGCTGCTCTTTACTAAATTACCAATTCCGGTAGGTATTTTTATTTCGCTTTTTGCGTTATAAAGTCCAATCAGTTGGTCGATGTCTGTGCCAACTTTCTTTGTCCCTTGGCCAAAACTATCAGATAATTCCTTGGATGATAACTTTTTCAAAGCTGATGCATATTCACCAATTACCCTCATCCCTAAATCAATTTTCGATGCAGCCAACATTGCCTCCTTCCTTCCATTATATGAACTCCAAAGCTGAGAATTGACTATTGTATCATCCAAAGTTCCGGTATTCAAAAGTTCTATTTCATATTTGATTTGTACGTAATTATTGATAATCGCGCTAGGGTAGGCAGAATACTTCTCAAGTAGTCCTGAATAGGAATTGATGCTCTCAATTTGTGACTTAGTTAAAATTGAGCATGATGTTAAAACTATTAGGACACACAAAACTGAAATCTTCATAGCAGTTTTCATAGATTTGCTTCTTTTCTAAATACTCCTCATTATCATTTACTTACCGACTTTGACTTTGGGGCAGAAGCACCAAATGACCAATCTTCAGGTTTACAGACTGATTCCAAATTTCTTTCGATGGAATCTGGCAAGAATGGGAAAAAATCGATTCGTGTCAATTGTTCTAAAGAATCCACTGATACTGCAAAGGTGATTAACTTACTCTTACTTTTCTCATTCGGTAGGAGAAAGCCAATCATCTTTGTACCTGAAGGAGAATACTGAAGAATTGCTTTGTAATAGAATTTGGGTACGGGTATGCGGTTTATAACGCCTATGGTATCTTTAAATGAACTTAGTACTGGCCCTGTTGCGATGTACAAAGAATCATAAAGGACGGCCCATTTCCTAACTCTTGATTCCAACCTGCTCCAAATTCCTCGATTAAAGAAGAACTCTTGCGGGGACATATTCGAAAAATAAAACGATTCATCCATTGCGTCAAAAGAGAATCTCATATCGGCGGCTGGACAAAGATGCCCTCTATCATAACCTGTTCCAGCATAATCCTTTAATTCTGCTGAACCGGTGGAAACCATAGGATCAGCTCGAAAGTTGTCCTTCCGTTTTACTTTAGGTTTAGCCATCTGAGCTGTTAGGAGATAAGCAACCCATTCCGGTTGCTCATTGGATTCCGAATAGGATAGAGAGTAATACTTATGATTGACAATTTGATTTTCATGACCTTTGGGAAGATAGTCGAATTGAGCTTTGGCATCCCGCCCAAAAACTAGGCAAACAACCAGAGTAAAGTATAATCTAATGGTCATTATATCTGTAAGATTGCTTTCCGTAAAGTTACAAATTCCCGCAACTAAAAACAGAAACCCATCCTAATCCTCAACATACCCGGGGTTGATACCAACGGTTACCCTGGAACCTTAGGTGTAAATTCCCACCCAACTCATTTCCGGTTCAAAAAAGTCAAACTGGTCCGATCCACCCCTCGGAGAAGTTCATCATCGGCTTCCATGAAGGGGTCATACCAATCCGCCTTCTTTCTGGCCCATTTGATCCAATTCTCCAATCGATCATCCATGGTTCCCATCTCAATAGCCCGTTTTTCTTTGATGTCTATGAAGTTACGGATCATCTCAGCCTTGTATCGGCGTTTAGATTTGGATAGGAGGTCAGTAAATTTTGCCAGTTCACGTTGTTTTCGTTGCTCAAGTTCCCTCTCAAGAAGCTCTTTCATTTTCCTTTCTTCTTCACATTTCTGAGATTCTTGTTGCCGCTGGCACGCTTTCTCGGCAATGGTCTCAATTTTTGCCAGGATCATGGGAAGTTGCTCTTCAAGAGTTAATTTGCCATCCACATATTCCTTCTGCTCAGAGTAGCGGCCCACTTTTATAACCAAAATCCCTGTATTCTGATACTTCTCATTCCATTCACGTTCCCCGGGTAGCCTCTTGACCTTCTCCCTCATTTTCATCTCAATTTTCTGTCCGAGAACTGTAACATATGTGATATCATATGGGGTGGTAATCGAATGTCCCCTTGCTTTGATAGCCTTAATCAAGGTATCGTAAATCCTCAAAGATCGATCGATGCACTCTTTACTGACCTTAATGTCAAGTTTTTGCCATTCGGTCATCAAGAGGTTGGTAAACTGATACCTTCTGTCCTTCTTGCTCAAACTCTGTTTTGCATCAACAATCAATGGATCAGGATTGGATAGTGTCTTCGGAACTTTTAGGTTGAGATGGCTGTCATTCAGTATCTCCTTTAGCTTCTTTACTAATGGATCAGACCCTGCGTTGGAGCTGAAATCCACTTCCTTCTTTCCCTTGTAATCGGATGGCAGTTCATCCCATTCGACCTTTTTGCCATATCTGATTTTACTCCAATATCCGGGCCCCGGTAATGGTACCATCATCTCTTTGCATACCCTCCGGATGAAGAAATCTGTTAATCCAAATCTCTTGATAATCGAGGTCAGCGGTTCAGACCAAACCAATTCGTAAAGTTCCTGTCGGGTTAAAACATTTGATTCCATGACTTTGATGAGTTAGAACCTCGAAGTTACGGAACGGACAAGTAAAAAAGTCGGGAGAAATCTATTCCACACATTATTAACCAATTCCAGTATCTGACCACCAAATTATGGATACTTTTCCCTTACTTACAGGGTTATCATTTATCAGAACCTCCAAAGTTCCCTTAAAATTCCGAAGTTCATATTCGATCCACTCCTTTACCTCAGGATCGGGTCCAATTTCTCTTGAATGGATAACTTTTCTTATCAATTTGTTTAGTGTCGACAGCGTGGTTGGAAAATCCCAATAATGAGTTACGTCCGCAATTTCCTGATTGACAATTGGTCTTTGATTGTCGTTGAAGACACTGATTTCGTTACTGGGGTGGAACTTTTTATAAGTATCGGATTGAGCTTTAATATCTTCTAAATTACTAGGTATTAAGATGGTTACCCGACATTGCTCATGTGTCCTACTTTTACATAAAGGCAACAAAAAGTTGTCAAAATATCCAAGTGCCAGTGCTGCTGAAGGTATAACGCTTAAAGCAAAGCTATCTCTTGTGTCATTTATTTGTTTGAGGATCGGAGCAAGACTTTTACTACTGACAGATTTACCAGAAAACCTGGACAACGATATTCCATTGAAATCTGAAGGAAGTTTGCATACTTTTTCAACAAGCAAAAAAGCCCGCATCATTCCTAAGCTCCCCAAAAAAAGACCCATTTCGAATACTACATTTCCCCTTGGAACTTTTCCAAAAAACTTTCTAATTAACGCTAAATCATCAGCAGTTGCAACGAAAATTCCATAATCAAACCTATATGCAGCCTTCACAAGGTGATCAAAAAAACTCCGTTGTCCAGTGAACACTGTACCGTCATTCCAAATGGTACACTCAAGCCATTCATTGGTTTCCTGACTGATAATGTCCCTTATACGCTCTGCTATTTTCAACCCTTCGGTTGATGAACCAATAAACAATCTACGCTTCATATTATCATTGTTTTAAAATCTTCAACAATACGATCTTTACCAATAGACCTGATTTTAAAGAAAATCTGATCATGGCAATGTTTAAACTTTTTTCCACTTCCGCAGAAGCAGGGCTTATTTCGGCTTTTTTCGATTCGTGTCTCATCAAACCCCATTCTCACCATGTCTGGCCATTGGTGTTCGTCAGATGTTCTGAATAACCCAGAATAAAACTGTTTAAGACCATTCGGACCGTGGGCATATTCATTTTTGTAATTGTCGGTTAGCTTCTTGTGAATTTGATTGGCGAAGTATGGAAGAACATGCTTATCAATAAAATATGCAACTTCGATCCCATATTTACAGATCAACAATTCATCGGGAAGTACGGTAAAACAACAACTTCCATCACCGTATTTGTGAAAATCCCCTAAATTGGGGATATCACCACCAACTTCGTAAACTTTGGGGAATCCGTATGGATAGGATTTAGACTGCTTAATTTCAATGGTATAGCTTCCAACTATTGATCCATCATCATTAGGTATATCCAATATTCCTTTAAGAAATTTACCCTCCGGAAGTTCAACTATTAAAAAGTTGGGGTACCTGAGAATAGTCTTCTGAAGTTGTTCAGTCCAATCAAACTTTTTAGGCACCATAATAAGGTCTTGAGGAACCAATTACACCAGCTAAAGAAACGGCCGCCGCTGCCTTTTCCACTTCATCTTTCCCTTCCGGAAAGCGAAGTTTGCCTAAATGCTTCTGCCAAAGTTTACTGGCTTGAAGTTGATTCTTCTCTTCATCAACTGCTTTCCTTGCATCTGCAACAAAATCCGACAAGTGGGTTAAGAAGTTGTTCTTTCGAGTATCGCTGTAGGATTCAAATATGTCATCCTTTGGTGTTGTTGGGACTAGACACTGAAATTTGGACTTGACCTTTTTTTCGATTTCAATAAGAAGGAATTTCAGAGCAATGTCATCTCTATCATTGGGCAGATAACTTTCCATTGTTAGAGCAGTCATTGCCAAACCGCTTGGCATTTTATCTCGCTTATAATCACACCAGGCTTTCAGGTATTTAACCAGCCGTACCAACTGTCCTTTGTCATCCTTCTTGTCGTTAAAATACTCAACGAACTCTTTGGGATCATCCTCTTGCCAGTCTCCATCTTTAACCGCAAGTTTTGGATGTTCATCGGCATCTTTATCAAACAACAGGACCGGTAAGTCAATGTTGTAATCTGCGGCGTAGTCAACAGTGATGCACTTCTTCCTATGGGATGGTGTTGCGTCGGTTATGCCGGTTACAGCCTCTTTTACCCATCCTTGCAGAGTTGTTCCGGTAACATTGTCGGGATTGCTTTTGAAATGTACACCATCGTCCAAATCACAAGTATCATCCTTTGTGCGGATCATCGTATTTGTCTTATAAGACCCTTGTATATAGAACTTTGGCTTGTAATCAGGGTGATCCTCTTCAAATTTCTTGGTGATCCGGTTTCGTATATTATCACGGGACTTCATCAACCGTTCCATTTTGGAATTGGGGACTTTCAGGTTGTCGTTAAACTCCTTAAACAAATTGTCACAATTAGCCATAATTAAAAAATTAAACTTTATACCTGACTCCCGCAAGATTCATACCTCAAAGGGCCAAAATGACAGGTTTTCAATAACTTGTTTAAAAGTCTGTTAATAACCACGCTATCTATAAAGGTTTTTTGTGAAATCAATAACATTATGGCAGTACCAACAAACAGTGTTTAGGGATAACGTAAATCTCTGCCATATTGTCAATCCTATCCGATAGATCGGACACAAAACCCAAACCTTGGCAATTTCCTAGCAGAAAAGAAAATCGACCTACAAATTTTCCCTTGTAGGTCGTTTATCCTTAGACGGGAGATATACTTGAGTTAGAGAAGAACCAGTGACATCTAGATTTAACCATTCCGCAAAATCGTGTCGTGGACACACGTTCTTCCGTTTAATATTACACGAATCGGACTAGCAAAGGGTTCTATAGTTGGGAGGCACAACCTCGGAAAACTTGAAATCGATTCGCCTGTTCACAGTCTGAAATTCGAGTAAACGGTCTTAGGCTGGCAGAAAACTGGCAGAAATGAAAAAACCACTTACCTGTTAAATTGTAAGTGGTTGATTTTGAAGTGGAGACAAACGGAATCGAACCGTCGACCTTTTGACTGCCAGTCAAACGCTCTAGCCAACTGAGCTATGCCCCCAAAATCGGACTGCTAAAATAGTGCTTTTTCGCTACAGTGACCAAAACCGGGTCGTTTTTTTTTATATCCGGGCTATTTATCATGGAATCAGTTTATAACCTTTGTGTGCTGGCTTTCGTATAAAAAGTGTTTTGATATTAAATGTTTGTTCATTACTTTTATACCCGCAAAAAATTACTCCGATGATTAGCAAAAAAACTGAACGGGCAAATCTCGAAAAGAGAAGAGGTTTCTTTACAGAGATTGGATTAGTACTCGCACTGCTCTTTACACTGGGCGCAGCCGAGTATACCAAGGAAGATCTTAAGTCCTCATCCCTTAACGCTATACGCGATGCTCAGGGTGAAGAGGAAATTATTCCGATCACCCGTCAGGAGCTGCAAAAGCCTGTGGAACCGCCGAAACCCAAAACCGTTATCATCGACCTGAAAATCGTTGAAGATGACGTTAAACTCGACGACAACCTCGATTTCGATGCTTTTGATGCCAACCAGAACGACGCTATCAAAATCGCTACCATCGTCGGAAATAAAGAAGAAGAAGAGGAAGACAAACAGGTATTCCTGATTGTTGAAGATATGCCTACCTTCCAGGGTGGTACCATCGAAAACTTCCGTAACTATATCCAGTCTACCGTTAAATACCCTGCCCTGGCTATGGAAAACTCCATCAGCGGTACCGTCTACGTCAGTTTCGTAGTAAACCGCCGCGGTGAAGTTTCCAATATAACCATCGTCCGTGGTGTTGACCCTTCCCTGGATGAAGCTGTAATCGGCGCTCTCAAACAGGCTCCAAAGTGGGAACCTGGTAAGCAGCGCGGTAAACCGGTAAACGTTTCTTTCTCCATACCGGTGAAATTTATTCTGCAATAATATTCCCTTCATAGGATTGACAAGGCTGCTTCCTCCGAAGCAGCCTTTTGTTTTCTAAATTATGATTGAAACCGGATTTTTGACTGAAACGGATAAACCCGAATACGCAGTGCTTGTTGGGGTGATCAACCGTATTCAAACCCCCATGCTGGTGGATGAGTATCTGGATGAACTGGAGTTTCTGGCTGAAACAGCCGGTGCTGTTGTATTATCACGGTTTGTTCAGAAAGTGGAGTCGCACCATCCGGGTACCCTGATCGGAAAAGGAAAGCTGGAAGAAATCAGCGCGTACGTGGAGGAAAACAAGGTCGATATGGTGATCTTTGATGAAGACCTCACCCCGACTCAACTCCGGAATATCGAAGCTGCCGTTAAGGTGAGGGTGATCGACCGAACCAACCTCATCCTCGATATCTTTGCTCTCCGCGCTCAAACCGCTTATGCCAAAGTTCAGGTGGAACTGGCACAATATCAATATCTTCTGCCCCGGCTGTCGGGCTTATGGACCCACCTGGAACGCCAGCGCGGAGGGATCGGCTTACGCGGTCCGGGTGAAACGGAAATCGAAACCGACCGCCGCGTGATCCGCGATAAAATCTCGAAATGCAAGGAACAACTTGGCAAGATCGACCTGCAGATGGCCATCCAGCGTAAAAACCGCGGCAAAATGGTACGCGTTTCTCTCGTCGGATATACCAACGTGGGCAAGTCAACCCTCATGAACCTGCTGAGCAAATCGGATGTTTTTGCCGAAAACAAACTGTTTGCCACACTCGATACCACCGTGCGGAAAGTAGTGGTCGAAAACCTCCCTTTCCTGATCAGCGATACCGTCGGATTTATACGGAAACTGCCCCATCACCTGGTGGAATCGTTTAAAAGTACCCTCGATGAGGTCCGCGAATCCGATCTCCTGCTGCATGTGGTCGATATCAGCCATCCTGGCTTTGAGGATCAGATTGAAGTTGTTTCACAAACACTCAATGAATTGGGTGTTTCGTCGAAACCAACGATCCTGGTTTTTAATAAAATGGATGCTTTTACCTATGTGCCTAAGGAAGAGGATGATCTGACGCCTGCTCTGCGTGAAAATATCAGTTTGAACGATTTGATGAATTCATGGATGGCTAAAAATAATAATCCTTGTATATTTATCTCGGCAAAGAACAAAACCAATATTGATGCACTTAAAGAGATCCTTTATGAGAAAGTCAAGGAAATCCATACCACAAGATATCCGTACAACGATCTGCTTTTTTAAGAAAATACTCCGCCCGGGAATATTCCTTTTACTATTTGCCCTGCTCCCTTCTGCCGGATGTAAAAATCCTGATAACCGGGGCGGCGATATTGAAGAGGTGCAGCCCATCATACGCGAAACACCCAAGTTTGCTGAGATGACACCCCGCCGGGCTGCAACAGCCGATAGCCTCCGGCACTATTTTGATCAGTTATCGAAGTCGGGATTCAATGGCACCGTGCTCTTTGCTGAAAATGGCGAAATCATATTCAGCAAGGCTTATGGATACTGCAACCTGAAAACAAGGGATTCTCTCACCATGGAATCGGCTTTCCAGCTGGCTTCCATATCAAAACCCATCACCGCCCTGGCCGTTCTGATCCTGAAACAGGATGGCAAAATCGGTATCGATGATCCTGTGAGCAAATATATTCCTGAATTGCCCTATCCGGGGATCACTATCCGCCACCTGCTTACTCACCGGAGCGGACTGCCCAATTACATGTATTTTGCCGAAAAGGATTGGCTCAATAAGGAGATCCCGCTCAAAAACAGGGATGTCATCGACCTGATGGTTAAAAACCAGTACAAGCCTTATTATCTGCCCGATAAGCGATATAATTATTCCAATACGAATTTTGCCCTTCTCGCTTATATCGTGGAACAGGTTTCAGCTATGAAGTTCGAGGATTTCGTTCAGAAAAGGATTTTCGATCCCTGCCAGATGGTCAACAGCAGTATCTATAACAAGAATGCCTCACCCCTGAATACCCGCGAGGTGATTGGGTATCCAACCAGTCGCACGGAGGCCGAAAATACCTTCCTTAATGGCGTTGTCGGCGACAAGGGCGCCTATTGTTCAGCTTATGATCTCCTGATGCTCGACAAGGCCCTCTATACCGATTTGCTCATTACCGCGGAAACCCGCCGGGAGGCATTTACCCCTCAGCATAAGGACCTGCACACGAACGATAATTATGGCCTGGGCTGGCGACTGGATGTGTCGGACGAGCTCAATCCCGCCATTTACCATACCGGATGGTGGAAAGGCTTCAGAACGTATTTCATCAGAGAAGTCGGCGAAAAACGTACAATCGTGATCCTTTGTAATACGATGAAGGCGAGTCGGTTTAATACCAGGGAATTGCGGGAGCGGTTTTAAGGGCTGCTCCAACCTTCCCTTGGAGCGGGATGACACTTCTCCGAGGGAAGTTTGGAGCGGGATGACACCTCTCCGAGGGTCACTCAGTGATGCCTTACACAAATTTTTCCTGAACCAGATACTCCGCAATCTGTATCGCATTGGTAGCGGCCCCTTTACGCAGATTGTCAGATACAACCCAAAGATTTAAACATTTCTCCCGGGATTCATCGCGACGGATGCGCCCGACAAAAACTTCATCGCGACCGTTAGCCGTAAGCGCCATCGGGTATTCTGATTTGGCAGGATTATCAACCACTACACATCCGGGAGCCTCAGCCAGTATCTTTCTTACTTCAGTAATATCAAATTCTTTGCGGAATTCAATGTTCACCGATTCCGAATGTCCACCCGTCACCGGTACCCTTACCGTGGTCGCAGTGGCCATAATGGTGTCATCTCCAAGAATTTTCCGGGTTTCATTTACCATTTTCATCTCTTCCTTGGTGTACCCGTTTTCAGTGAAAACATCACACTGCGGTATGCAGTTGCGGTAAATCTGATGGGGGTAGGCGCGTATAATATTATCGGCATTCTTCTCCTCATCTTCTAGTTGGCGGAGGGCTTTAACGCCGGTGCCGGTGACGGATTGATAGGTGCTGATCACCAGCCGGGCAATGCCATAGGCCCGGTGCAAGGGTGCCAGCGCAACAAGCATCTGAATTGTTGAACAATTGGGATTGGCAATGATCATATCCTCACGGGTGAGCTCATGTGCATTGATTTCGGGGATCACCAGCTTTTTCGTGGGATCCATGCGCCAGGCCGATGAGTTGTCAATCACGATGATACCGTTGGCAGCAAATTTTGGTGCCAGCTCGAGGGAGGTATTGCCGCCTGCTGAAAAAATAGCGATCGCAGGTTTCATGCTGATGGCAGTTTCGGCGGATACAACCGTGTATTCCTTATTCTTGAAGGTGACCTTCTTACCCACCGACTTCTCCGAAGCCACGGGAATAAGTTCAGTAACCGGGAAGTTCCGTTCTTCCAATACCTGGAGCATTTTGCTCCCTACCAGACCGGTAGCGCCAACAACTGCAATTTTCATCTTAAAAATTTCCAAAAGGTGAGTAAAACAACATCTATATAAGGGTGCAAATATAATACAGATGAACAGTATAATTATGTCCCTTATGATCCTTCAGGGCGGAAACCTCCTGATTTCCGAGATCATGTCCGATCCCGAACCTGCGGTCGGACTGCCGCCTTTTGAGTATGTTGAATGGTATAATCCGGGTGATGATACGGTTGATCTGACCGGTTGGCAGTGGGTGGCGGGCGATAAAGCCAGGCGCCTCACGGGCGGCCGGATCAATCCCGGTGCCTTTGTGGTCGTTTGTTCACCGGCTGCAGCTCCGGCATTCGCTGCCCTATCCACGGTGATCCCGATGGAATCCTTTCCGGCGCTCCGGAATGGGGGCGATCGGCTTTCCCTCATCAACCCTGCCGGAATCGCCGTACATACCGTCGATTATTCGCCGGACCAGTTTGCGGATGCCCTGAAGGCCGACGGCGGATGGTCGGTGGAACTCGCCGACCCCGTGCATTACTGCAATCCTGCTGCCTGGGTGCCATCAACGGATCCGTCAGGTGGTACTCCGGGAAGGGCATGCCTGCAGCAGGTTTCACTGGCCGCCCTGGAGCCTCCGCTTGAGCTGAGGGCTGCCGGATTTGATGAAAAAACCTTTGCCATTCTCTTTTCGGGCATTCTGAATCCGCTCCTGGATGTGAATAATTATGCATGCATAATCATGCCGGGGGAGATTCCGGCTCCGGCGGTGCAGTCGGCCGAGTACGGATTCCCTGGACTGTTTTTCCAATTGCCTGATAACCTCGATGCTTCAATAATATATACGGCCATATTGTCCGGATCCATTGATGATTGCGCAGGTGAGCCCGCCAGGTTACGGCCGGTCCCGCTGGGATTTCCGTCACCTCCCGATCCCGGCAGTGTGGTGATCACTGAGATTTTGTTCGATCCGTTACCCGGACAAACCGAGTTTGTGGAGGTGTATAACCGGTCGGACCGACTGGTCGATCTCCGTGATCTTATTCTGGCCAGGGCTGATCCTGACGGGATTATCATGGAGTTTTCCAACGATCAGGATCTTTCCTACTGGCTGTTTCCCGGATGCTATGCGGTTTTTACTTCCTCCGAACAATCATTCCGAAAAGCCTGGCCACTGGCCGATCCGGCAATAATTGCGGAGCGCACCGATATGCCTTCCCTCATCAATGGTGAGGCCAGTCTGATACTCCTGAACAGTAATCAGCAACTACTGGATAAAATATCCTGGTCGCCCGTTTGGCACTATACTTATCTGACAGATAATAAGGGAGTTGCATTGGAACGGATCGATTTCAATTCACCGGGTACCGACCAGTCGAACTGGTTCTCTTCCTCCGCGCCGGGAGGTTCCACCCCGGGTGTGGAAAATTCCACGAAGGTTATCCCGCCGTCTGGCTCCACATCCAATTTTACCCTGATGCCCACCGTAGGATATGCCTCCTCATCGCCCGATCCGGTGCAGGTTACCGTGGGCTTCCATTTCGACAATACCGGATGGTTTATGAGGATGAATATTTTTGATGGTACCGGTCAGCCTGTCAGGGAACTATATCCATTCAAACTGGCTCCGGCAGATGGAATCGCCTGCTGGGATGGTTTGGACAACGCCGGACGCCTGGTTCCCGACGGGATCTATCTGATCGTGGCGGATTATTACCATCCGTCCGGCAAAAAAGGCAGGTGGAAAAGCGCCTGTGCGATCGTCAGGGCTTACTGAACCAGGGCAAACGACCGTGCTTCGGGATCCCAGTCCGTATTGGCAGCTATGGCCGGCAGTATCTGGTCGGGAGTTTCAACAACGGTCCACATTTCCCGATGTTTCGGCCCTAGAAAATGATCGCGCAGCATGGCGTCCAGTAAATCAATCAGGGGATTGTAAAACCCGTGACTGTTTAGCACGATCATCGGCTTTTGGAACAGTCCCAGCCGCTTCAGACTGAGCGTTTCCATGAATTCTTCCATCGTGCCGCAGCCTCCGGGAAAAGTAACTACTGCATCCACTTCATGGATCATCGCCTCTTTCCGTTCTGCCATGGTTTCGGTGGTGATCATTTCGGTGAGCTCCTCATGGTGCCACTCCACCTCCTGCATAAAGCGCGGCATGATTCCGATGGTTCGCCCGCCATGTTTCATGATCTCATCGGCCATCACTCCCATCAGCCCGCTCCGGCTTCCGCCAAAGACCAGGTCGATATGGTTTTCAGCCAGTATCCGGGCAAAGGCCCGACCGTGCTCGAAATATTTCTCGGGGGTTTTATTGCTGGATGCGCAATACACGCATATACGATTGTACTTTAGGGTTTTGCTCATAATCAGATGGAGTAGGGGGATGCGCTGATGACTCCTTTGAACAGGCTGGCCATGTTGGCTGCAGCTTTATTGGCGGCAATCTGAACATCCTGATGGGTGTTTTCCGTGAATTTGCCGGGAATGGCCACATTGGTCACCACCGAAACCGCAAAAACAGGCAGTCCCATGTGGCGGGCCGCCAGAACTTCCGGTATGGTTGACATTCCGATGGCATCTGCGCCGATCAAACGGTAATGGGTATATTCTGCCGGGGTTTCGAAACTCGGACCGGGATTGCCCAGATAAACGCCTTCACGGAGGTTTATCCCTAGACTGCCGGCAACGGTGCGGGCAAGGTCCATCAGTTTCCGGTCGTATGGCTCACTCATATCCGGGAAACGGGTGCCGAGCTGGTCGATGTTATGGCCGCGCAACGGGCTCTCCGGAAAGAAATTGATATGATCACGGATCATCATGAGGTCGCCCACTTCAAAATCCGGATTGATTCCGCCGGCTGCATTGGAAAGAAATGCCTGTCTGATGCCCATGAGCTTCAGTACCCGCAGCGGGAACACCGTGTCGACCATCGGATAGCCCTCATAATAATGAAACCGGCCCTCCATGGCAACTACCGGCTTTCCGGCCAGTTGTCCGAAGATCAGGTTGCCGTTGTGCCCCTCAACTGTGGTCACCGGAAAGTTGGGAATCTCTGCGTACGGAATCTTTTCAGTAATGTCAATATCCTTTACAAGTCCGCCCAGCCCGGTGCCGAGAACAATTCCCGTAAGCGGGCGGCAGGTTGTTTTCCTCAGCAGATAATCAGCGGTTTCCGATAGCTTTTTCCACATATTGATAAATCTTTTGTAATAATTCATGTTGTTCATCTGCCCCGATGGGAGGACCGTACGGAATCCTTCGCAGCGGCAATCCATCGAGTTCCCTGAACTGGTTCAGCTTAACATAATCCTTACCGGTAGTGAGGATCAGCGGAGTTTCCGGTTCTGCAGCGAGCTGTGCTTCACGAAGATGCAGATAATACAGGTCGCGGATGGATACCGCTTCCGCCTTCGTGTACCGGTGGTGATCGGGAAATTTCTGGTGATGGCAAAGTTTGCAGGTTTTGGAGATTTCATCTGCCAACGGCTGCGGATCGGCAATACCGGTGATCAGCAGGATCCGCGCAGCGGTTTGAATCCCTGCGGAGGGTGATTGTTTTTTCGTTTCGATGATCAGATCAGCCCTTTTCAAAGCGGAGAGCGACTCGCGGCGCAAACCGGCCGGCAGGAGTTTTTCCCGGCTCATCGGATGATTGAAGTTGTCGAGTACGATGGAAAATCCCGGAGATACCCGCCGGTGCTGAAACCCATCGTCCATCAGGATCAGATCAATCTTGCCATATTGACCGGATGCCAGTTTCTGAATTCCGCGCTTCCGGTTGCTGTCCACGGCAATCGAAATATCAGGCAACAGGAGATTCAGCTCCATCGGTTCATCCCCAACAGTTTCCGGTGTGGAGAGGTTGTTGAGCATCTGAAATCCCCGCGATTTGCGCCCATAGCCCCGGCTCAGGATGGCTACCTGATATTTTGTACTCAGCTTCCAGGCAATCCAGGCTATCATGGGCGTTTTTCCGGTTCCCCCGGCTGTCAGGTTACCTATTACGATAACCGGAATATCAGGGTGATAGGATTTTAGTATCGATTTGTCATACAGAAGATTGCGCAAGCCGGTCACCAGTCCGTATATCCACGAAAAGGGAATCAGAAAAGCGGTGGCAACCTGGTTTTTGATGGCAGCCTCCTGTTAGTTCAGGTCAATTCTGAATGGAACCCTGGCCTGAATCTTTCCACCGTTCATGATGTCCCTGATTTCCTGTATGGCAGGAATTTCGCGGGCCAGCATGCTTTCCGCCGGTGAGGATTTTCCACTGAACTGGTTGAGTAGCTCATTCAGCGGATTTTTCATGGCCGGAAGTTCACGTATTTTCCAGATTTTCAAACCTGCCTCAGCAGCCGCGAGTTCAATGGCTTTCTGAATTCCGCCGATCTCGTCAACCAGGCCTTTCTCTTTTGCCGTTACCCCGGCCCAGATGCGGCCCTGACCGATGGCGTCCACTTCAAGGGTAGTCATATTCCGGGTTTTAGATACATGTTCAAGAAAGTGGTCGTATGTCTTGTTGAGCTGATCGTCGAATACCGCTTTCTCCATTTCGGTCATCGGACGGAAAAGGGAGCCGGTTCCGGCGAGTTTATTGGTTTCAACCCCGTCGAAAGTGATTCCTATTTTGTCGGTCAGCAGTTTCTGCATGTTCGGGATCAGTCCGAATGCACCGATCGAGCCCGTCAGACTGGTATATCCGGCTACGATTTTTGTTCCGGGCGCAGCAATCCAGTAACCGCCCGATCCTGCAACATCTCCCATGGATACAATAACGGGTTTGACTGCCGAGGTGAGCTCTACCTCGCGGCGGATGATTTCTGAAGCCAGGGCGCTACCTCCCGGGGAGTTGATGCGGAACACGATTGCCTTGATTTTGCTGTCCTTGCGGGCTTTGGCAAAGGTTTCGGCCAGCTCGGTTCCGATGCTCTGACTGCCGGTGGATTCCATTCCGATCGATCCGGTGCCGTAAATGATGGCTATCCGGTCGGGGGTGTATTCGGCAACTTCCTGACTGCCGGCCAGATTATAGTCCAGGATGGAGATGGTGCGGAGTTTTTCACTGGCACCGATTCCTGTTTTTTTCTGTAAGATGCTCTTTACCTGATCTTCATACAACAAACTGTCGATCAGGCCCGATTTCAGTGCGGCATCCGGCGTGCGGGCCACCCATCCGTCAGCCAGCCGGTTGAGTTCATCAACCGAAAGTTTGCGCGATTCGCTGATCCCGGTCAGTATCCGTGACCAAACCGCCTGAAGGTAAGCCATCGTTTGCTCCTTGCTGTAATCGCTCATGGATTCCTGCAGGAAGGGCTCAACGGCTGATTTATAGCGTCCCTCTCGGATTACCTGTACCTCGACGCCGATTTTTTCAAGGGCTTTTTTATAGAACATAACGTCCGAGCGCAGTCCGCGGAATTCGAGGATTCCTTCGGGATTCAGATAGACCGCATCTGCCATGGAGGCCAGATAATAGCTGCCCTGGGAATACATTTCGGAGTAAGCGATAACAAATTTCCCGGCCTTTTTAAAATTGACCAGCGCCTCGCGGATTTCATCGAGGGTGGTGATACCCGGACCGGTTAACCCGGTTTTCAGCAGCACGCCATCGATATTTGGATCTTTAGATGCCCTTTCAAGATTATGCACGATATCGTACAACCCTAAAGTGGTTTCCAATCCCATGGATTGATAATCAAATATTTCGAGTGGATTGTCAATCGAGCGTTCAGTAACCCTCCGGTTCAGATCGAGAACCAGTATGGTATTGGGTTTCAGTTTCACCGGTTCGGGGTTTGAGGAGATGAGGGCGGTGATGCTGCCCAACCCGATCAGGGTGAGAACCAGCAGTGCGGCACAAACGGCCAGGAAGCTGGCCAGGAAGTATTTGAAGAATCCTTTCATTATCGGTAGAGAGTTTACAGTGAACCACAAAAATAGGTTATAAAGACCTAATTTTGCCGATTGATTTCATTTTGATGCAAGAACTTATCATCGGACTGGGCAGTAACCTCGGTGACCGCCGGAAGAATATCGAAACGGCGATCGCCCTGATTGAAAGAAAAATCGGATCGGCTGCCGCAATATCCTCGTGTGTGGAAACGGAACCCTGGGGTTTCGAATCATCCAATAAATTCCTGAACTGCGCCCTTCTCATTAAAGATAAGGCAGATAGTACCCTGCCGGCGCGGGTAAGGGCTGCTGAGATATTGGTGATTCTTCAGCAGATTGAGCAGGAATTCGGTCGCGTGCGGACCGGCGTTTATACCGATCGGGCAATAGATCTGGACATACTTTTTTACGGAGATGAAATCCTGAATGAACCGGGGCTCATCGTGCCGCATCCGAAACTGCATGAACGGGAATTCATTCTCGTTTCGCTTATGGAGCTGTGCCCTGATAAGGTACACCCGGTAATCGGGATGGATATCAGGGAGTTGTGGGAAGGGCTGCACCACTGAACTTCCCTCGGAGCGTTGTCATCCCCGCGAAGGCGGGGACCTCGTCACGCTTCTCTGTGGCCCTCTGCGCTTCTCCGTGGCCCTCTGTGTCAGTTCTTTGTTACACAGAGGGCCACGGAGAAGCGCAGAGGGCCACAGAGAGAGAAAAAATAAAAATTATTTGCTCCTCGTTCCTTCCTCAAAAATGCTCCACCCCGTCACTGGTCTTGCTCCCATAGGCCAGATCTCCGGCATCGCCCAATCCGGGTACGATATAAGCCTTTGAGGTGAGCTCGTCGTCAATGGCAGTCACCCAGATGGTGGTTTTTTTCATGGGAAGGTTTTTGCGCAGGTATTCAATGCCTTCCTTACTGGCGATCAGGGCGGCAATATGTACGTGCATGGGGGTGCCCTTTTCGATTAAAGCCTTATAGGCCAGAAAGATCGAGGCACCGGTTGCGATCATCGGATCACAGATAATTACAACTTTTCCCTGCACGGAAGGGGAGGAGATATGTTCAAAATTGATATGGAAAGTTCCGTCTTTCTCATATTCCCGGTAAGCTGAAATAAATGCATTCTCAGCCTGGTCGAAGAAATTCAGGAACCCCTGATGAATGGGTAATCCGGCCCGGAGTATCGTAGCCAGCACAATCGGATCCTTTGACACATTTGCATTGGCGGTTGCCAGGGGAGTACGAACCTCAATGGGTTTATAATTAAGGGTTTTGCTGATTTCATAAGCCAGCACTTCACCTACACGCTCCAGGTTTCTGCGAAACCGCATCGGATCCTGCTGAATGGTTTCATCACGTATTTCAACCATAAACTGGTTGAGAATGGAGTTCTGATCGCCGAGGTTATTAATCATGGTGCTGGGTATAGTTTTGACCAAATGTACAAAAAGTTATTTTATCCGGCGGTTGGCCCAAAGATTGAGCGGCCAGGGCAACCTGTTAATTCTGAGTGAGGTATAGGTATGGGCCGATGCGCCGTAACCCTTGTAAAACCGGGCTACGGATTCGATGTCGGATCCCTCGAAGTCGAGCGTTGCCGGTAATCCGCCATGGAGATGAATGTACCGGTCGATCAGGTAAAACATGGCCCGGGATTCCCGTCCTTCTTCATTCATGGCCGGAGCCAGATAGTAGTGCATACCTTTATCCTGTCCGATCAGGGCGGCGGCCAGCAGGTCGCCCTGGCGGTTTTTGACCCCGCAGATCATGCCGGCATTCCGGTTGAGAAGGGTGGGACCGAGCCGCAATAGTGCCGGCCGGTTTTTTCTGAGCGCGAGAATATGGGCGCCTGCACTTTTATCCTTCTCCAAAAGTTCCATGAATTCAGCAAGGGTAATATTGGTGCGGAAACGAAGGCTTTCAGCATTTGCTTTTTTCAGGTTCCTGCGGGTATTCTCGGAGTACCGTTCCTGAATCTGGCTATACGGTGCATTGAGCTTCAGCCGGCAGGTGGTGTGATTTTCCACCGGAAAAAGGGTGCCCCGGGGATTTTGATCATTCAGGGTGATCTCGATTAATTTGAACGCCGCTGGAATGGCGCTCAGAAATTCATCAACCTCCTCGGGTTTCAAACGCGACTGGCTGAATATCCCGAGCTGCTGACTTAATAAGGGCTGATACAGGTAGTTGAGTCCGAATTTCCGCCTTGAGGTTAACGGCATTCCTTTCGAGTAATCGCTGGTGACCAGCGCCTGCCAGTCGGGACAAACAGCATCCAAAAACCACGATTGACCATACAGGGTACCTCCCGGGGTACGACTGATGAGCTGATCCCATCGCTTTTTATCGATCAGCTGGTGACTGAGATATTGTATCTCCATAATAATTAAATCATTCCGTTTTAGCGATGGTAAGAAGATCGCGGTAAACTTTACTCCAGCCCCTCCAGTCTTTCCACTCACTCAGCGATTCATTGTGCCATAAGCTGATGAAAGTTCCGTTCACCTTCTTTACCTGGTCAACCATTTCAGCGATCTTTTGAACCGACTGATCAGGGGTTAATTTCATGTATTGTTGCAGGCAGGTATCCATCACCTGAAAGGGATAAACCATCAGGTCGGTGATTTTGTTTTCTTCGAGATCAAAAAATCTGAACGGGGATGCAATTCCTGCCCTGAAACCCGGACAATCGGCATATCCCATTGAATAATCTTCCTGAATACCCATGTGCGAAAGGGTGCGGTAGGTGTCGGGAAGATGGATCCGTAAATAATGCTGCCGGCTCCGTTTAACGGGGTGCCCAACGATATGGCCCAGTACCTCAGCTTCATGACTCACGAGCGAAGGAGAGGAATTTGAGGCATAGGATGGATGTAACCCGACCGGATAATCAGTAGCGATTTGGCGGATAAGTGCTTGAAAATGACTATTGTGAGGCGAAACATTTTTGTCATGATTGCCGTGTGCCGCTACCAGGAAGAACCAGATCGGATGAGCATTTACCTCCTGGTGAAACCGGTGGATGAGCTCATAGGTATAGTAAGGATCCGGTTGGTTATTGCGTAATACCTGAAACCGGAAATTCCTGGCTTCCATATTCCGGCGATCCTTCCACAATCCGCCGATCGTGCGCCACAATCCTTTATGGGCATAGGCCCAGGCATTATCGATGTCGATCGTCGGGATGAACTGATATTTTGGCTCAACACAGTGGATCGAATCCCCGAACCACGAGACCAATATCTCCTTAAATTTTATAACCCATTGATTAACAATTGGCATTTCAATAATTCCCAGGTGAAAAGCCAAACTCTCCGTTGACCGGAACCGATGGTGTTCATCGGGTTCGAACGGCAGGTATTCCTCATAGCGGGAAACAAAATAGAAGATGGCAGAGAAAATATCAAACGGCACCTCTTTGCTGTTTTTGCCGTACGTAAAAATCGTTGGCAACCCGTCCCATTTTTCACCCGGGAGCAGTTTTGCGGAAAGATCATGGATGTTGCGTTCGAACAGGAGTCCGGAAGCTTCAATGAAAGGGATATCGGCGATCTGTTTGAAAGAATAGTTCAAACGGGGTTCCTCCGTATGGTTCAGCTCATCGGGGAAAGTGGTCAGCCGGTATTCCAATCCCAGCAGCTGCCTGAAAACCAGATCAAAGGTCCAGGTAACTCTCGGATTTTCTTCTGGGCAATAAATCAGAATCATTGGGGATCAAAATATACCGTGAAGATACAAAATTATTATGCCTCAGGAGATTTCTTAGGGCATCAGATTATCATCCGCCATACTCAGATAGCCCTGATCTGACAGGATCAGGTGGTCGAGAAGCGACAGGTCGAGCATCTGCGCGGCCTCTTTGATCTTTTTGGTGATTTTAAGATCGGCATCTGACGGGGAGAGGTTTCCGGAGGGATGGTTGTGCGCCAGGATGATTCCTGAAGCCAGCTTTTCCACGGCTGCATTGAGAATCAGCCGCACATCCGTCACGGTGCCGGAGATTCCGCCCTGACTGATGCGCACCTGATCGATGATCTGGTTTGACCGGTTCAGCAGGAGAATCCAGAATTCTTCATGCTGCAGGTCGGAAAGGATTCCCTCGAGCAGTTTCCAGGCATCCTGGCTGCACCGGATTTTTGGCCTGACCCCCGGAGGAGCGGCTTTACGGCGTCGGGCCAGTTCAAAGCATGCCTGAATGCGAATGGCTTTTGCTTCCCCAATGCCATTGATTTTTTCCATTTCGGCGAGTGAAAGTTTGCCCAGATGGTGGAGGTCGTTGCCCGCCTGCTGAAGAATCAGCCGGGCGAGATCGAGTGCCGACTGTTTTTTTGTTCCGGTACCGATCAGGATGGCAAGCAGTTCGGTATTGCTGAGTCCGCTGGTGCCCTGACGTAAACATTTTTCACGCGGACGGTCTTCAACCGCCAGGTCGCGGATGCGAAAAATCGGATATTCCATGTTCCTTCATTGTTTTAGTTAAGAGTATAGATGCAGTAAGGAAGGAGGAATGGACAAACAGGGCAAAAAAAAGAGGCGCAATGATGC
Source organism: uncultured Bacteroidota bacterium (assembly GCA_942493265.1). Taxonomy (GTDB): domain Bacteria; phylum Bacteroidota; class Bacteroidia; order Bacteroidales; family UBA12481; genus UBA12481. Next base: position 473,842 of record OW818688.1, on the reverse strand, counting down.
GCCTCTTTGTATTCTTATGGGTTGGGGAACAAACCTATAAACCGTTCACATGCTTGGCAAGGCCCGACTTCAGGTTGGAAGCCTTGTTGTCATGGATGATATTTCTCTTGGCCAGCTTATCCAGCATGGAAGAAACTTTCGGCAGCATTTCGGCGGCAACAGTCTTTTCCGTGGTGTTCCTCAGGCTCTTAATCGCGTTACGAGTAGTTTTGGCAAAATATTTATTATGCTCAGTCTTAGTTTCCGTCTGACGGATCCGCTTTAATGCCGACTTGTGATGTGCCATTTTTTAATGATCTTAAATTTATCGTAGCCCGTAGGGGAATCGAACCCCTGCTACCAGAATGAAAATCTGACGTCCTAACCCCTAGACGAACGGGCCAATAAGCTTCCCCATGTAAAAACTTGGGTCTGCAAAATTAAACAAAATTATTTTCCTTACAACAGTAGCAGCATTTTTTTTTACAAAGAGCTGATCTTTAATCTGAGCCTAATGACAGCAATTAATTCCAAGCGTTTAATTGCTATTTTTACGTCCTATGTCAACCTTCGATTTTCCATCGATCCTATCCGATAGCAGCCGTTCGCTGATGGATTACATCGCTTTGACAGTTGGAAATGACGAGCAGGCGTTCCGGGAGCTTCTCGACCTGGCCTGGGTGCAGCAATCCCCCCTTTCGATGCGGGCCGCACGGGTGGCCGACCTCTGTTGCGAGCGAAATCCGGACCTGGTAAGGCCCTACCTGGTAAAAATTGTCAAAGATCTTCCCCGACTGAAAGATATGTCGGTCAAGCGGATTTTTATGCACATCCTGATACGCCACTCCTGGGTTGAGGATGATGAAGCCATGGGATTGCTGGTGGATACCCTTTTAAAATGGCTGATGGATGATTCACAAGCAGTTGCCATTCAGGCTTATGCGATGGCAATTCTCGAAAATATTACAACGGTCCTGCCAGATCTCAAAGGGGAAATGATTGTGGTTCTCGAGGAATCCATTCCTTTATGGAGTTCCCGGGCGCTGCAGGGTGCCGGTAGAAAGACTGTGCAGCGATTACGCAAAAAAACTTTACAAGATGACTAAAAAACAAACCGTTACCCGGATTCTTCGCAATCTTGGAATGCTTCATATGTCGGATTACTTCCGGTTCCTCTGGCTTCGCCGGAAGAATCGCGACCGGAATAAATCCTTCAGAAAGCAATATCCGGATGTTGCCCTGCCGCCGGATTATATGATGTACGAGGCCTTTCAGCTCGATTATGAGCGGTATTACGTTAACGGCAGGAAAACGGCGGAGTGGCTGGCCGGACTGGTTCAAAAGCATCAGAATCTCACAGGCGCCAGTATTCTCGACTGGGGATGCGGCCCCGCAAGGGTGGTGCGCCACCTGCCGGAGCTGATCGAAAGCGGCAGTTTCTATGGTACGGATTATAACCGGCAAACCATTGCCTGGTGTTCAGCAAACTTTACCGATATATACTTCCACTCCAATGATCTGATGCCCGGACTGGTGTATGAGAAGGAAATGTTCGATCTGGTTTACGGGATCTCCATTTTCACCCACCTGTCGCTGGAGGCCCATGAGGCCTGGCTCAAGGAGCTGGTAAGGGTTCTGAAACCCGGCGGAATCCTGTTCATTACCCTGCACGGAAATTCATTTGCCGAAAAATTGACTCCCCCGGAAAAGCTTCTGTTTGAATCCGATCATCTGGTGGTGCGCGGACAGGTGACGGAGGGTCACCGCACGTTCACCTCCTTTCATCCCGACCGATGGGTGAGCATCTGGACGCTCAACCTGTCAGTTCTTGAACATATCAAGGGCGGTGAAGGGGAGCAGGATGTGTGGATCTTCCGGAAATAATCAGCTGCCGGCCGGCTTCATGGCCGGAATTTTCGGTCAGATGCGCGGTTCCCAGCCTTTTTCATAGTCACGGCCCCAGAGCTTGTTGGCTTCACGGTCGGCAATAATGTGCCCGTTTTTCGGGTCGATATTCAGGGTACGACCGGTGCGCAGCGATATGTTTCCAAGCTGGCAGAGCAGAATGGATTTTTGCCCTTCATTCACCGGCGAGTTTAGCTTTTCTTTTCCACGGATGGATTCGATGAAGTTCCGGCAATGACCGTCGCCTAAACCCGGATCGGTGGCGTTCAGTACATTGGCCGGTTTGGGGGCATTTTTATTGTCAACGGACCTGATCAGTTTGGCATCTGCATCAAAAACTTCGTAAGATGTTGTTTTATAGATAATTGAGCCTTTGGTTCCATAAAAAGCACACCCCCGGGTAGCTTTAAACTGGTCGTAAATATTGCAGGAGCGGCCCTCCCAGGTAACGGTTTTTCCTCCGTCAAATTCGATCATGATATTCTGGGTATCCGGTGCCTGCCAGTCGTCAACTCCCTTAAAATGATAGCGTCCGCCCAGCGAGGATACCTTAATTGGGTATTCTGTTCCGAGCACCCACCGGCACATATCCAGCTCATGGGTTCCGTTGTTGAGCGCCTCACCGGTGCCCCAGTCCCAGAACCAGTGCCAGTTATATGGATGGATATTGTCGCGGTAGGCAACCCTCGGTGCCGGTCCCTGCCAAAGATCCCAGTTCAGATAATCCGGAACTGCGGTTACCTTGCCAAATCCGATGGGATCGCGTTTGTTCGTATAGAATGCATGGCCCATATACACCTCACCAATCACCCCGTCCCTCACTTCCTGAACCAGGGTTTGCGGAATGTTCATCGACCTGCGCTGGTTACCCATCTGAATCAGTTTGCCATATTTAAAATAGGCTTCCGTGAGCAGTTCCCCTTCATGCGGGTTATGGCTGCAGGGTTTTTCAACATACACATGCTTGCCGGCCTGCACGGCCATAATGGCCATCGGTGCATGCCAATGGTCGGGCGTGGCAATAAATACCCCGTCAACTTCCTTGTCTTCCAGTACTTTGCGAAAATCTCCCACACCAATGGGCCTGGATCCCTGCTTTTTGGCGATGGCGGCTATGGCCGACTCCAGAAAGCGGCTGTCAACATCGGCAACATATTTTACGGTGACATTCGGCATGGATGCAAACTCCTCCGCCAGCTGCAGTCCGCGGCTGCGGATTCCGATACCGGCCAGTACCACTTTATCTGAAGCGGAATTGCGAATGACCGAACCCATGGATTTTCCGGCGATTAATAGCCCGGCGCCAGCAATAGTGCCGGTTTTTAGAAATGTTCTGCGGTTTTGAGACGACATATTTTTGATAATGTTGTTGACATAGGGATTTAAAAATAGGCTTTTTTGTTCATTTGCAGAATATTTGTTCAACAAACACACACATGTATCAGGCCCTGATTTTCGATTTGGATGGATTATTGATTGATTCTGAGACGATTTACCGCAAGATCTCCTATAAGATGGCAGCCGATCTGGGAAAAACCCTGCACGACGGCATCTGGGTAAAACAGATGGGACGCTCCCCGATCGAGTCGCTGGGGATTTTTCGTGAGGAGCTGGGAATCACTTCCCATACCGCCCAGGAATTGGTGGATCTTCGTAACCAACTGCTGCTGGAAGCATTTCAGAATGATTTGCAGATTTTGCCCGGCGCATTGGAAATCATCCATGCATTTCAGGGAAAAAGGAGGATGGCTATTGCAACCGGATCGCCGCGGATGTTAATGGAAGTGGCTATCAGCCAGCTGGGACTGAACGGATATTTTGAATATATGCTTCCCTCGGATGAAATCGTGGCCGGTAAGCCTGATCCGGAAATTTATCTGAAAACCATTCAGGTACTGGGATTAAACCCGGATGAATGCATTGTGCTGGAAGACTCATCAAACGGAGCCCTGTCGGGCCATCTTGCCGGATGCTGTGTTATTGCCGTGCCAAGTGTTTATACGAAAAATCAGGATTTCAGCTTTGTCAATCATGTAGCTGAAGATCTGTTTGAGGCCAGATTGCTGATTGAGGAGCTTTAATTATTTCCGCCGGCGGTAGAGCCCGTCGAACTGGATGTTGTAGGCTAAACCGCCATCTTTGGATTGTTCCCATACCTGGCGCACGGTGCCGTCGGGATTAACATACCAGGTAATTTTATTGATCACGCGGTTGCCTTTTTCATCACGGTATTCATCCCCGAACATGACCATCTTCCGATCCTTGAATTCCCCTTTTACTTCCAGCGTCATGCCATCACTTCCAATCCACACGTGACGCCATTTTTTGTCGCTCTTGTGGTAGAAATTATAGCTGGTTCCGGTATGTGAGCTCACCACGGATTTCCAGTTTTCGCGCAGGGCACAATCGCTTTCAACCTTCACAATCTTATTGAACCCAACCATTTCGGCGTTGGTGTATACCACCCAGTCGCCTATCCAGAAGTCAAACTGCTTATGTTCATCGCTGCAGCACACACACGGTGGATTCCCGGTTTGAGGGAATGCCGTCATGCCTGACATCAGGAGCAGTAATGATACAACAACACGAATTTTCATAAATACAAAATTAAGGCTTTGTTGCCGACTTCAACACCTAACAAAAAAGTTTCCCCCCTCACTTATTATTTAATTGACGCATTGTTTAGTTTGAATCCCGTTAAATTTACCGCGGCTATGAAAATACAAATCTATGTCGGATAAATGGCTTCGGGCTGCAACGATCGGAAGTATATGGGCATCGATCGAAATTATCGTCGGGAGCTTTCTTCATAACCTGAGGCTGCCCCTGGCCGGATCGATCCTGTCATTTTTCGCTGTGGTACTGATGGTTTCATTCCTCCGGCTGTGGCCGCAAAAAGGGATGATCTGGCGTGCGGGACTGATCTGCGCACTGATGAAATCCATTTCGCCAAGTGCCGTTATCCTCGGTCCCATGACCGGTATCCTGCTGGAAGCATTGCTGATGGAGTTCGGACTATTTCTTTTTGGGATCAACCTGGCCGGCGTGATTTTCGGTGGGATGCTGGCCGTACTCAGCGCCTTGTTTCATAAGGCGGTTAACCTGCTGATCCTGTATGGATCCGATTTTGCCACCCTGCTCAACCGCATGGTGCAATATGCCGCCAAACAACTTCGGGTGGAAACCATCACCGGGGTTGATGTGCTTATTTTACTGGCTATCCTGTATATCCTGGCGGGAGCGGTTGCCGCAATTTCCGGATGGCGGCTGGCCCGGAACAGCGGAGACGATAAGGACAGTCAGGCAGTGTGGGAGCCGAATCCGGAACGAACCAACCGTTTGTTTGGATTCAGCGAACGCCAGTCGTACTCGGTTTTTCTGCTCATCGGGCATGTCATCATACTCACCGTTTTACTTCTCGGCATGAACCGGCTGAAGGTTCAATTCTGGGTGCTTCCGGTTATTATCTACTTGTCATTCTGTTTGTTCCGATATAAGAGAGCCCTCTACCAGCTCGTCCGTTTCCGGTTCTGGATCCAGATGATCCTGATTACCCTGCTCTCAGCAGTTCTGCTGGAATCGGTTGCTACCGGGCATTGGTTCGGCCGATCGGGTTTTGAGGCCGGTATCATGATGAACCTGAGGGCATTCATGGTTTTAACCGCTTTCACTGCGATCAGCACGGAATTGAAAAACCCGCTGGTTAAGGCCCTGGTATTCAGAAAAGGCTTTTCCAGCTTGTATAAATCGGTTTCACTGGCGTTCTCGGTTTTGCCCGGTATCATCAGTCTGAATGCCGGCAAAAATCCCCATTCCGCGTTCGCATTCCGGTCAGTCATCAGGATATATCTCCTTCGGGCGGACCTGATTTTTGAAAAATTCCGGAATCTGGAGGCATCACTGCCAGATATTCAACTGGTTACCGGCGATCGCGAGGAGGGTAAAACTGCCTTTCTGAGCAAGATGGTCGATGATCTGATCGCGGAAGGGAAAAAGGTGTCGGGCTTTCTGGCAGTAGGGATTCATTCTCCTGATGGCGTACGTACCGGGTTCAACATCAGAAATATAGAAACCGGCGAGGAGGTGGAATTTTGTGTGGCCGGCGGAAACCCGCAATGGGAGAAGATCGGCAGGTTTGCGATCAATCCCGCCGGTTTGGCAAAAGGGTATGATTGGATGGCCACGGAAAAAATCCGCCATGCCGATATTCTGGTTATTGACGAACTCGGTCCATTGGAAATGGCCGGAAAGGGGTGGTCCAACCTGATCATTCAGATTCTTCACGAAGTTCCCAAACCGATGATCTGGACCGTGCGCCGAAGCCTGGCTTCCAAGATTGCAGTGAAGTGGAATGTGGGTGAAGTCACGGTTATAGACGTATCTTTGCGAAAAATTTCAAATAATGAGTCCTGATCAGAAAAAGAATGAGTACAGCGCTATCCGCCTGATTTTCCCGGTACTGTTTTGCCTTTCCGGATTCTTATCAGCCACTGCGCAGGAGCCGGTTCCGCCGGTATTTCTGCGAGGGGAAACCCGCTGGGTCGACTCGGTGTATCAGTCCCTGAGCACGAGGGAGCGAATCGGACAACTGATCATGGTGGCGGCATTCTCAAACCGCGGCGCCGAACATCAGGCGGAAATCGAACGGCTGATCCGTGAGGATGGCATCGGCGGGATCGCATTTTTTCAGGGAGGACCCGTGCGCCAGGCAAAGCTGGTTAACCGGTATCAATCGATCTCCAAAGTGCCGATACTCATGGCTATAGATGCTGAATGGGGACTGGCCATGCGTTTGGATAGCACAACAAAATTCCCATACCAGATGGCGCTCGGAGCGATCAGAAATAATGACATAATATATAGAATGGGTGTGGAGATCGCCCGGCAATTGACCGAAACCGGCATGCAGATGAATTTTGCACCGGTGGTGGATGTTAACAGCAACCCCGGCAATCCGGTGATCAATTACCGGTCGTTCGGCGAAATCCCCAATGAAGTGGCCGTTAAAGGACGATCCTATATGAATGGCATGCAGGATATGCATGTGCTGGCCACGGCCAAACATTTTCCGGGACATGGTGATGCCGGCACCGATTCACATTTTGCCCTGCCACGCATCAGCCGCTCGGTTGAACAGCTTGATTCCGTGGAACTTTTCCCTTTTCATCAGCTGATTGCCGACGGACTGGGTTCCGTGATGGTGGCACATCTCGAGGTTCCGGCCCTGGAAGCCCGTCCCGGCGTGCCCACCACGCTTTCATCAGCCGTGATAACCGATCTGCTCAGGAATAAGCTGGGATTCAGGGGCTTGGTGGTGACCGATGCCCTGAATATGAAAGGCGTTACTGCAGGAACCCCTCCGGGGGAGATCGAGGTTAAAGCCATTGAAGCCGGTAACGACCTGCTGGTATATGTTGAAAATGTGGAACTGGCCATCCGGGGAATCGAAAAGGCACTGAAATCGGGGAGAATTTCCGAATCCGTTATCGAAAAACGGTGCAAGGCCATCCTGGCCGCCAAGCAATGGACCGGCTTGGATGTATGGAAACCCCTGCGTATTGACAGTTTACACGAAAGGCTCAATACCCCGGATGCGGAACTCATCAACCGGGAACTTGTGGCCGCTTCATTAACCGTTCTGCAGAACCGCGATACCCTGATTCCTTTGAAAAATCTGGATAAACTGAAAATTGCTTCCGTGGTGCTGGGGCGCGGTGAAGAAACTCTCTTTCAGCGGCGGTTGAACGGCTATGCCGCTATCGACCAGTTTCAGATGGCTGAAGGAGCTTCTGCTGAATTATATAATTCCTTGATAAAGAAGCTGAAACCCTATAATCTGGTCATCATCGGAGTTCAGAATATGGACCAGCGGGCAGTAAAAAACTATGGATTGTCAGATGCTGAAACCGAATTTATCCGGAAGTTATCAGATAAGGTACCGGTAATCACCGCCCTGTTCGGTAATCCCTATGCCATCAGCAGGATGAAGGAACCGGGAAAGCTCGCCGGACTGATCGTTTCCTACCAGGAATCAGAACTTACCCAGGATCTTACCGCCCAGCTGATTTTTGGGGGAATCGGCGCCGAAGGCCGGCTGCCGGTTTCAGCCAAACCTTTTTTTAAGGCCGGCGATGGCCTGGATACCCGGGGTGGAATCCGGTTCGCCTATACCATTCCCGAAGCGGCCGGAATGAACTCCGGCTATCTCCGTGAAAAAATTGATTCCATCTGCACGGCAGGAATTGCCGCAGGCGCTTACCCGGGATGTGAAGTTTTTGCCGCACGGAATGGCAAGGTGATTTTTCAATCCTGCTATGGAACTTTTACTTACGAATCGAAAAAACCGGTGGAGACCGGCGATCTGTTTGATCTGGCCTCGGTAACCAAGGTGTCGGCCCCGTTGCCGGCTATCATGCGCCTGGTTCAGGAAAAGAAGATCGATCTGGATCAACCCTTTTCAAAATACTGGACACAATTTAAGGGTACCGATAAGGACAAAATGACTGTGAGGCAGGTGCTTGCCCATTATGGCGGACTGGCTTCCTGGATCCCGTTCTGGCGCGATACCAAAAATCCTGATGGAACATTCAGGGAAAAAACTTTCCAGCCCGATTCATCGGAACAATATCCGGTAAGGGTTTCACAGGGACTCTGGCGATATAAATCGTATGATGAGGATATTTACCGCCAGATTCAGGAAGAGCACATTTTGACGGAGAAGAAATATGTGTATTCCGATCTGAGCTTCCATATCTGGCCGCGAATTATTGAGAAAATGAACGGGGAGCCCTATGAATCCTGGCTGAAGGACCAATTTTACAAACCCCTCGGGGCAAGCACCCTCACGTATAATCCACTGCGGTATTACCCGGCTAACCGGATCATTCCCACCGAACGCGATACTTTTTTCCGGATGGAACTGCTTCAGGGGTATGTACATGATGAAGGGGCTGCCATGCTCGGAGGCGTTAGCGGGAATGCCGGATTATTTGCAACGGCGGAGGATCTGGCAAAATTGTTTCAGATGTACCTGTGGAAAGGAAACTATGGCGGACAGCAATTCCTGACGCCTGAGGTCATCAGCCAGTTTACCTCTTATCAGTATGAATCGGAGGGAATCCGCCGGGGACTAGGATTTGATAAGCCATCGCTGGGGAATGATACCCTGAAATATGAAGATTCATACCCGTGCCCGTCGGCACCACCAGCCAGTTTTGGGCATTCAGGATACACGGGTACCTTTGTGTGGGCCGATCCGGAATCCGGATTGCTGTTTGTTTTCCTTTCCAACCGGGTGTACCCGACGCGGGAAAATAATAAGCTGAGTGAGTTGTATGTGAGGAAGGGGATATTGGAGGCGTTGTATGATGCTAAACGATAGGAGGTTAAGGATGTTAAGGATGTTACGGATGTTAAGGGGGTTACGGACGTTAAGGAGTGTGGTGATGGGGTGTGGGTTGGTGGCGGGGATTGTGCAGGTTCAGGGGCAGGCGGTGAATAAGTATAATGATTCCATTATCAGGCAGATACATGATTTGGCTGATCATCGCGATGTGGCGGGACTGATGCCTTTTCTGAAAAGTGAAGATCCTAATTACCGGGGTGAGGCGCTGTTCTGCATGGGCAGAGTGCAGGCTCCCGGAATTGCCGACTCGATATTTGCCGCCGTGCAGGTGGATCTTGACCGGGTGAGAATGATGGGAGTATGGGCATTGGGACAAACGGGCCAGGCATCGGCTGTTCCGGTAATCAGGAAAATTCTCGAAAACGAAACGGGAGAGCTGGTTAAAGGGATGTGCTATGAGGCTTTGGGGAAATGCGGTACCGAAGAGGACCTGAATTTCATTGCTGCCATCGATTGCCCGCTGGCCGAAACCGAAGGTCAGGCCATGGGAATCTTTCGTTTCGGGATGCGTGGAATTACCTCGGTAACCGGGAATGTGAGAATGCTGAAACTGATCACCTCAGGCACCAGTCTGGCCGGATCGGTTTATGCATCCTACTTCCTTGGAAGGTATGCCGGGATGGACTGGCTGCAGACTGTGCCGGGCGAAGTGGAGCTCGCGTACCAGAATGAGAGGAATCAGGAAGTCCGCTCCAACCTGATCAAGGCGGTAATCCGGGCAAAAGATGAGGAGGCCTGGCCGTTGGTAAAAAGTATCCTGGAATCGGATGCTGATTACCGGGTTAAAGTCAATATATTGAATTCCATGCAGCTGATTCCTTGGAATAAAGCATCGAAAACGGTATTCCAATTTGTGGAGGGCACTGATCCGAACTTATCAGTGGCCGCAGCCGAAGCCGTGCAGAAGCATGCCGTTTACACGGATCTGCCGGTATTGCTCAAGAGTATCGATATTACCAGGAACTGGCGCAGCCGGTCGCTGCTGCTGGGGAAAACCCTCACACTGGTGATGGGCAAGCCTGCATTGGTCAAGAAGGTAGAGAAAATGATTTTCGAATCGGTCAATAAGGCCGCAAACCCCTCTGAGAAAGGCTGGTACCTGAAAACCCTGGCCAGTGACCCCGGTCAGTATGCCTTTGTAGAGCTGGTTTTTAACAGCGCAAAAGATCCGGTGGTGGCCACCTCAGCAGTGGAAACCCTGACTGAAATGCGCAAGAGCGCCAATTTTGCTGAAGCTTCCAAAGTGGCTGCTTCATCCGGCACCGATCTCGAGGCAGAATATCTGCGCATTTTTAAAAAAGCCATCCAAACCGGTGATGGTCCGCTGGTTGCACTGGCAGCAGGAATCTTCCGCGACCCGAAGCTGAATTATAAGGAAAAGATTACCGATACCGGATTTCTTGAAACGGCCTTCGCCAAAGTGAACCATCCTTCAAAGATTGAGGCGTTTGTTGAACTCAACCAGACCCTCGCGTGGCTGAAAGGGCAGAAGCCGCTGGTCACAGGACCACCGGTATATAATCATCCGATTGATTGGCAGATTGTTACCCGGCTGGCTCCGAAACAAAAAGTGGTGATCAAAACCAGTCAGGGCGACTTTATCGTGCAGCTCAATGTTGCCTGGTGTCCGGGAACATCCGCTGCATTTGTGGAAATGATCGAATCCGGCTTTTACAAAAATTTCACCGTTCATCGAGTGGTGCCCAATTTCGTGATGCAGGATGGCTGTCCGCGCGGCGACGGATGGGGCTCTCCGGAGTTTACCCTCCGGTCGGAATTTACCCCCACACCTTTTATGGAAGGCACCCTGGGCATGGCATCCGCAGGTAAGGATACCGAGGGAAGCCAGTGGTATATCACGCATTCGTCCACCCCCCATCTGGATTCAAAATACACCAATTTCGGATTTGTTATCGAGGGAATGGATGTGGTGCACAAACTTCAGGTTGGCGACACCATTTTTGGAATGGAGCTTATCAGGGAATTGCTAAATTAGCGGCTCCAAATTCAATCTTACCGGCATGAGAAAAATATTCCTGATCGCACTCTCATTGACATTCAGCTTGTTAACGTTTTCACAGGGCACAATTCCCTCTGTAAGGGTGCAGGAACTGAATGGGAAATGGATCCAATCCAATAAATTGTGCACTCCCGGAAAACCGGTTATTGTGAGTTTCTGGGCCACCTGGTGCAAACCATGTGTTAAGGAACTAACCGCGATTTATGAAAACCTGCCCGACTGGCAGAAAGAAACCGGAGTGGAACTGGTGGCTGTAAGTATAGATGATTCAAGAAGCTCGGCAAAAGTAGCTCCGTTTGTTTCCGGTCGTGGCTGGGATTTCAGGGTAATTCTGGATGTAAACGGAGATCTCAAGCGTGCACTCAACGTGATCAATGTTCCGCATACTTTTCTGTATGACGGGGAAGGCAAGCTTTTCTGGCAGCACACCACCTATGCCGAAGGGGATGAAATTGAACTCTTTAACAAAATCAAGGAATGCGTAAAAACGCGGTAGAGACGCATAACTATGCGTCTCCTCACCGCATCTGACAAACAGAATAATGAAATTTTCCTTAAATTTTTTCCGTCTGGTCTTTATTGTGATGCTGTTCCTTCCAGCCCAACTCACCGCGCAAACCACCGGCCGGCTGTCAGGCAATTTTGAATTAAATGCCCAGGTATACCGTCCCGATTCACTTATCGGGGCACCTGCGGTTGCTGAAAAAATGCTGGCGAATTCGTATGCGAACTTCCGGTATGATCTGGGAAATTTTTCAGCCGGACTGCGCTACGAAGGGTATCTGAATACGCTGCAGGGACTCGATCCGAAATATGACGGGGTAGGGATTCCCTATATATTTGCAGATTATCAGACTGAAGATCTTGGATTTACCGTAGGCAGCTTTTATGAACAGTTTGGTTCGGGACTCCTGCTCCGTGCCTGGGAAGATAAAAATCTCGGGGTTGATAATTCATTGAACGGGATCCGCGTACGTTCAACCCCGGTGAACGGAATCCGGATTACCGGTCTGGTGGGAAAGCAACGCTATTTTTTCGGACTCGGTGCGGGCCTTGTACGTGCCATCGATGGCGAAGTTTCACTGAACGAACTGATTAAAGCCTTGAATGAAAAGGCAACCCGCCTTACACTGGGCGGCAGCTTTGTTAGCAAATACCAGAAGGACGAGGATCCGATCTATAAACTGCCCGAAAATGTTGGCGCCTGGTCTCCCCGGCTGCAACTGAAACGCGGCGGATTCAGTTTGGGGGCCGAATATGCCCGCAGAATCAACGACCCCTCATCCGATAATAATTTCATCTATAAAAATGGTGAGGCTATGCTGCTGAATGCCAGCTATTCAGCTAACCGGCTGGGGATTAACTTCACCGCCAAACGGGTGGATAACATGAGTTTTCGGAGCGATCGTACGGAGAGCCTGAACAACCTCATGATCAATTATCTGCCGGCAATCTCCAAGAATCAGATCTATAGCCTGATGAATGTATATCCCTATTCTTCACAGCCGAATGGGGAAATGGGTATTCAGGCGGAGATCAGCTATCAGATCAAGCGTGGCAGCAAGCTGGGCGGAAAATATGGCACTCAGATCGGGTTGAATTTCTCTGCTGCCAACTCCATTATTAAAAACCCGATAAACGATACCATCCCCGTGGGCACCAATGGTACCCTGGGATATAGCTCGCCTTTTTTTAGAATCGGAGCGGATGTATATTTCCGGGATCTGAATATTGAGATATCACGAAAATTTTCGCAAAAGTTCAAGGCTATCCTGATTGGACAGCACCTGGTTTACAACCAATTGGTTATGGAGGGAAAGGGCGGAATGGTCAATGCCAATGTATTGGTTGCCGACCTTACCTTTAAACCCACTGAGGAGCAGGCTGTACGGGTGGAGATGCAGGGTTTGTGGACCCGGCAGGATAAGGGCAACTGGGCTATGATCATGGCAGAATATTCCATATCTCCGCACTGGTTTTTTGCCGTTACCGATCAATGGAATTACGGAAATGAAGATCCGCACAAACGGGTGCACTATTTGTACGGTTCCATTGCATATGCCCGCAACGCAAACCGCATCCAGGTGAGCTACGGGAAACAACGCGAGGGAATCCTCTGTGTGGGAGGTGTTTGCCGGAATGTGCCGGCAATGAATGGGTTGACGGTAATTATCACAAGTAGCTTTTAAGGATGGAAAATGGTAAATTCGCTGTAAGGGACGGGGTCCCCGCCTTCGCGGGGATGACACTTCTCCGGGGGAGATTAAAGACGGTGCCGAAATTTACTGCAAACCAAGCAGTTGTAATACCCCCCTCCTTCCTAAGGAGGGGGCAGGGGGAGGTACTCTCCCGCATCAGGAGTGTTGTTATGGGATTGGTGGTGGTGGGATTTTTGCTGGCGGGGTGTGATTATATCGATGCTCCCTATATGGAAACCAATGACCACGAGCACGATACTACTGCAAATCCTCAAAAGGTGCTGCTGTTCGACTTTACAGGCCATACCTGCAAATCCTGTCCGAAGGCCCATAAGGCCATCGACCAGCTGAAGGAACTGTATGGTGATCGTTTGGTGCCGATAGCCTTTCACCTGGGGTATTTTGCAAAACCACTGACCACCGGAAAATTCACAACCGATTTCCGGACTTCGGAGGGCACCCTTTTGGAGAGCCATTTCGATTTTGTTTCATTCCCCACCGGAACGGTCCAAACACTGAATCCCGACCAGCTTCAGCCCTACGCTTCCTGGTCTTCACTGATTTCTGCCGGGATAAATGGTGATTCTCCGGTGAAGATTTCGATCACTCCGGTCTATCTCGAAGGCCTCCATGCAATAAAACCGGCCATCAGAATTTCCGCACCGGAAGCGGTTAGCGGATTGCTGAGTCTGGCAGTCTATGTGGTGGAGGACAGTATTGTCGATTGGCAGAAAGATGAGGATTTTGATCCGATGGATATTCCTGATTATGTGCATAATCATGTATTCCGCACCTCCCTCAACGGTTTATGGGGACAACATCTTGGAACTGCCGACGGCCTGGCAAAAGGCTTTGTGTATGAAACAGAATTTTCGAAAGTTTTGAATCATGCCTGGAAAGTTGAGAACTGTGCAATTATCGCATTCGTGTACCGCGAGGATACGAAGAAAATCATACAGGTGGAGATGAAATCGTTCAGATAGCCAACATACGATAAAGACATTTATAGAATTGATAAACAAGAAAATATGAAGAATTTTACCATCGGATTCATGCTGCTGGTTATAGGTGCGGTGGCTGGTTTCTCACAGGATCTGGTCCTTAAATATGGCGAGCTGGTCGTAAACAACGACAGCATATGGCTCAGTGGTACAAAAACCACCGAATTGATTGAGGTTAAGCTCACTGTAACCAACAACCGGTCTACTGCCGTTTCCCTTAAGCTCCGGAAAACCGAGATACAATTGGTAGAAGGCACTGAATCAAGCTTTTGCTGGGGCGAGTGTTACACACCATTCGTAACGGTATCCCCGAGAGCGATAACCATTCAGTCCATGTTCTGCGACCGCAACTCCTTCGTCGGCGATTACCGTCCGTTTGGAATCGAGGGCACTTCCATTGTAAAGTATACTTTTTTTGATCCGGCAGATACCACTTTTCAGCAGAGTACCACTGTCTTTTACCAGATAGGCGGTTCGGGGATCAATCAGACGGCTGATTTAGTTAAGATGGCCCGGGTATATCCAAATCCGGCCAGCGATTATATCAGATTGGATTTGACGGATAAACTGCAAAATAGCTGCACCGCCTCGTTGCTGAATATTCAGGGACAGCTGGTTGCATCAGAAATCCTTCCGGCCGGCAGCCAAATATACAGTCTCCCGGTTTCAGCAGTACCTGAAGGGCTCTATTTCCTTCGGATAACCGATGAAAAGGGTGCTGTGATCACCAGGAAAGTCAGCATAAAGCGTTGATTCAGGAGAAGAAATTCATTTCCTGACGTAAGCCTTCATCGTTCCGCATTTTTTGCCTTCACTTTCGCCAATTGGCCGGATGGTGTATTCGCCCACGGCTGCAGGAACAATAAAGGTTTCGGCATAGTGAACCACAAACGGACTGAAGGTGCCTGAAGGGCTTTCCACTACCACTTCTGAACCCTCCACCAGGCAGATCACATTAACCCCTCCACCCGTATGGTGAGATACCTTGCCGGTAAACCAGTGACGGCGGGTTTCGATGAATTCCAGTGCATGCAAACCGGTACGTTCCTCGAGCCAGCCATCCCCTTCATCAATCTTTTCGATTTGGTTCACCAGATTTTGCCGGGTCCACTCCGTGGTGCGGTCCCACTGGATATTTTTCTTTCCGTGTTCGATATTGATCGGTCGCGGTCTGCCGTCCATGCCCAACCGGCCCCAATCCCAGAGCTTAAAAGTGAATATGTAGGGTGTAGCGCTGATTTCCAGTACCATGCTGTCTTTTCCCGAACAATGTACCGTCCCCCCGGGAATCAGGAAGTGATCGTGCTTCTTAACCGGCCAGGTTTGAACATGCTTGGCTGCATCGAACGGCGCATCGCCTTTTTGTGCCCGGGTGAGATCGGTGATCATGGCATCAGGGTTAACACCTTCTTTCAATCCAAGGTAAACAATGGCGCCCGGCCCGGCTTCCATCATATAATAACTCTCATCCTGAGTATAATCCATGCCGAATTTTTCACGGATATAGGCGGTTAGCGGATGAACCTGCAGACTCAGATTGCCGCCGCCAATGGTATCGAGATAGTCGAAACGTATAGGGAATTCATCTCCGAAACGCTTGAATACCTGCTCTCCGAGCAGGCTGGCAGGATCGAAGAATACCAGGTTTATTGAGGGGATCTCGATGATATTTCCGCCGAAATTCAGAAGCAGGCTATTCTCCTCCGGAACGCAATTGAAGCACCAGGCATAGTTTTCCTGTGCAGGATCGAGGTTACAGTGTTCCTTCATCCATTGTCCGCCCCACGGACCGGGATCGAAGAAGGGAACTACGCTGAAAGGCTGGAGAAGGCTCTGTTTCAGACCTTCCCTGATGCCTGATCCCAATACCATTTTCGGTTCCAGCGGATTATTGGTATCCAATACATAATTCCATACCGGCATCAGCTTCTTCTTCAGCCGGTCGCAAACCCTCCAGTCGACAAAATACCCCTGCTTGTACAGCAGCATCCAGTCGGCAGTATCTTTATTGGTAAGCCCGAGGTTATTGACCAGATGCCTGCGCATCCGAAGCTGGATTTCCCAGCGGGCCATATCTGCATAAACAAGAATATCAGGTTTTTGACAAATATATGCCGCACCTGTACCTACCACCAGAACAATCCCTTCACAGATTGATTTTATGGATGCTGCCGCCTGGTGGATTTTCTCCGGATCAAACCAGGCGCTTATGGTGAGGCGTGTGAGGTATCCGAAAATGCGGTCGTCAGTAACATCATGCTCAACCATCCGGCGGATGGTTTCTTCAGGCCACATCAGTTGTTTCGACCGGATAACGAGTGCCGGCCGGAGCCCTTTAATGAGTTCAGCAGTGGTCTCTTCTTCAAGAACTCCCGGGTAATATTCAACCGCAATGATGGTGGCAGGCTTTCCGGCTTGCGCTGTATCACCGGCAAGCCGTGCGGTTATATTGCCCCATTCGCGGTAAACTTCATGGTTGCCCGGAACTTCCACCGACGGGAAGGGATTGAATTTCGATTTTGTCAAGTGATGAGTATTATGGCTCAAAAGTAGTTGATTTACTGTTTTTTTATACCTTTAATCTCTGCCAATAGGGAAGTTTGACATGGAATTTACTCTTGACCAGATACTCGATATACCGCTGCTGCAATCTTTGCAGGATAAGCTTAATGAGATCAATCCATTTCCTTCAGCATTGATAGATAATTCGGGAAAGATACTCACATCCACTGCCTGGCAGGACATATGCACCAAATTTCACAGGGTTCATCCTGATTCCGAGAGGGAATGCATTCTCAGTGACCAGTATATTATCAATCATATGGCCGAGGCGAACCCAGCGGTATCCTATAAATGTCCGCACGGCATGGTTGATAATGCCATCCCTATTATTGTAGAAGGTTACCACATTGCCAATTTCTTCACCGGACAATTCTTTCTGGAACCTCCTGATCCCGTTTTTTTCAGGGAACAGGCATCCCGGTATGGATTTGATGAGGAGGCTTACATGGAGGCTGTTGCCAGGGTTCCGGTATGGAATATGGAGAAACGCAACCATTACCTGGATTTCATGAAGACCTTCACCGAATCGCTCGCACAGATGGGGCTTACACGGCTCAGGGAATCCGAAGCCAGCCGTGTGGCTGCGGAAAATGAACGACGGTTCCGGTCCATCGTTGAGAACACACTGGCAGGGTATTTTTTTATTGACCGGGATGGAATTATCCGGGATGTAAATGATTCATGGGTAAAAATGTATAAATATGATTCCAGGGACGAGATTGTTGGGCATCAATTTGCGGAAATTCAACAATTGGAAGATGTTGACCTGGCCAAAGAATTTGTTGAACGGATCATGGCCGGTGACCAGCAATATTTCTACGGCGAATTCAACCGGAAATGCAAGGATGGCTCGGTCGGGTACCATACCTTTTCGGCCCGGCCGGTTATTATCGAAGGAGAAGTAACAGGTATTGAGGGATTTATCCTCGACAGCACCCGTTTAAAGCTGGCCGAAATGGAACGCGACCTTTCGCGGACACGCCTTACCTCTGTTTTTGAAAAAATGACCGAGGGTTTTGCTCTGCATGAAATAATATGCGATGAGAATGGAAAACCGGTGGATTACCGGTTCCTGGATTTAAATCCTGCCTTTGCCAGGCTCACCGGACTAAATGTTGATGAAATCATTGGCAAAACTGCAACGGAGGTATTACCCGGACTGGAAGATTCCTGGATTGAGCGATATGGCGCAGTTGCCTTAACCGGGATACCTGTGACCTTCGATAACTTCGTTGCATCGTTGAACCGACATTTCAGGGTGGTTGCTTTTAGTAATCAGAGGGGCCAGTTTGCAACGATTTTTGATGATATCAGTGATATCATGCAATCTGAAGAAAAGCTGAAAACTCTCGCCATGGCAATCGACAGCATTAAGGAATGCGTTTCCATGACGGATACTGAGAACACTATCTTATTCGTTAACAGGGCTTTCTGTAATACCTACGGCTATTCGTCTGACGAGCTGGTGGGCCGGAATATCAGTATGGTGAGATCTCCCGCGAACAATACCCTGCAGTTGGAGGAAATATTGGACAATACCATTGGCGGAGGCTGGGACGGAGAAGTTATGAACCGCCGAAAGGATGGGACTGATTTTCCGGTGCATATTTCAACTGCAAAGGTTGCCGACAAAAATGACCAGCCAATCGCCCTGATCGGCATAGCGGTTGATATCACCGAGCGCAAGAAGAATGAGGAGGAACTGATCGCCGCAAAGGAGAGAGCGGAGGAGAGCGACCGGCTTAAAAGCGCCTTTCTGGCAAATATCAGTCATGAAATCCGGACCCCGATGAACAGCATCCTCGGTTTTTCGGAGCTACTGGAAGAAATCGTTGATGACCCGGTTCAACTGGGATATCTGAGAATTATTTCCAATGGGGGCGAGCGCCTGCTGAATATTATCAATTCCGTTATCGATATAGCAAAAATTGAATCCGGTCAGGAAAACCTCTCACCGGTTGAGTTTGATGTCAATTCCCTGCTGGATGATCTGTATGAACTGAATAAACGAAGGAATCCTGCCATCAGTTTTATTAACGATATGGCTTCGCACGATTCTTTACCCATGTTCACTGATAAAACAAAGCTATTTCAAATACTGAACAACCTGTTGAGCAATGCACTGAAATACACCAAAAAAGGCGGGGTAAATTTCGGATATACAATAGATTCCGGATTTATCACCTTTTATGTGAAAGATACCGGGATCGGTATTCCATCGGAATTCAGCAGTAAGATTTATAAGCGGTTCCAGAAAGTTGAATTCAAGGACCGTACCGATTTTGAAGGTACCGGCCTGGGGTTGGCCATCACCAAAGAACTGGTCAGTATGCTAAAGGGAGAAATCCGGTTTGATTCAGCTCCGGATAAGGGAACAACTTTTTTTGTTAAATTTCCGGTGTAATTTAATGCCGAACCATCATTCCGTTAAATTATGCATTGGAAATTAAAACTACCCATATGAAATCCTTAAAACTTATCCTTGTTTTTTGTGCTTTGTGCATGGTGCCGTCGCTCTTTGCACAGCTTTCGCTGCCGGCGGTTATCGGCAGCCACATGGTATTGCAGCAGAAAAGTGATGCACCCCTCTGGGGCTGGGCAAAACCTGATGAGGCAATCAGTGTGACAACATCCTGGAACGGGCTCACGATTGACACAGTAGCCGGTGCTGACGGAAAATGGATGGTTAAAGTGAAAACTCCTGAAGCAGGCGGACCCTATACCATCGAAATCAAGGGAAAGAAAAAAATAGTATTGGAGGATATCCTTATCGGTGAAGTATGGTTATGCTCGGGACAAAGCAATATGGAGATGCCGTTGCGCGGCTGGCCTGAATGGGGCGGACCGATCGACGGATCAGCAGAAGCCATTGCCGCTGCGAATCATCCAACCATGAGGCTGTTTACGGTTAAAAGGGCAACATCTTTTGTCCCGGTGGATACCTGCTCAGGATCCTGGGAGGTTTGTACCCCCGAATCGGTGAAAGAGTTCAGCGCAACCGGCTATTTTTTCGGGTTGCAACTGATGGAGAAACTGAATATTCCGGTCGGACTGGTTCATTCCAGCTGGGGCGGAACCGCTGCGGAAGCCTGGACAAGTAACGAATATATCAGCAAGATCCCGAAATTTGCCACCTCACCAGGCGTATGCGATCCGGAACAGTTTTATAAAGCTGCCATCGAAACTTATAATAAGGAGCAGGAAAAATGGGTAAAATCCATTGGGTTTTCAATGACTGATCCGGGTCCCGACTGGACCTTCACCGCCACTCCCGGTCCGAACTGGAAGGATATCCAGGTTCCTGCCGAATGGGCCAATACCCCGGTCGGTTCTCACACCGGGATAGTTGAATATCAGCTTTCTTTCAAGGTTCCGAAATCCTGGGCAAATCAAAAGACCTTTATTGAACTCGGACCGATCGATGAAATGGACGTGACCTGGGTCAATGGTAAACTTATCGGAAGTCACCTGAATCCGGGTGATTATTCAACCCCGCGGGTGTATGAAGTACCTGCAGGCACCTTAAAGCCTGGCGAAAACCTCCTGTCGGTTGCGGTTGCCAATACCAGCGGACTCGGCGGGATCAATGGAAAAACCGCAGATATAAAAATCAGGCCTGAAAAAGGCAAAGCCGCCGGTACCCCGCTGGCCGGTACCTGGAAAGCCCGTAAAGGTATGGCATTTGATACGGTTGAGGAGCAGCCCGGCTGCCCCAACTGCAACTATCCGAACACGCCTACTATGCTGTATAATGCTATGATTAAGCCTCTTATACCATTTGCGATCAAAGGAGCCATCTGGTATCAGGGTGAATCCAACCGGTACGACGGACTGCTGTACCGCAAAATATTCACCGGGATGATTGAAAACTGGCGCCACGACTGGGGACAGGGCAATTTTCCATTCTATTTTGTACAAATTGCCCCGTATACCTATCGTGATAAATTCAGCACCGGACTATTGCGTGAGGCTCAGGAATATGCAATGAAAAAGCTGCCGAATACCGGAATGGTTGTGACCATGGATATCGGAAACCTGAAAAATATTCATCCGGGCAATAAGCAGGATGTTGGCAAGCGACTGGCCGGTTGGGCTTTGGCTAAAGATTACGGGTTCATCAATACCGCCCATTCAGGTCCGCTCTATAAATCGTTTGTAAAAGACGGGGATAAAATCAAAATTTACTTTGATTATGCTTCCGGCGGACTGACCTCTTTCGGCAATGACCTGACCTGCTTTCAGATAGCTGGTGAAGATGGGGTATTCAAGC
Organism: uncultured Bacteroidota bacterium; assembly: GCA_942493265.1. Lineage (GTDB taxonomy): Bacteria > Bacteroidota > Bacteroidia > Bacteroidales > UBA12481 > UBA12481. The sequence continues at coordinate 452,502 of OW818688.1, read as the reverse complement.
CCGCAACTGCAACAATTGAGGATAAAACAGTGGTGGTTCGGAGTGATGAAGTTTCTGTGCCGGTTGCAGTCCGCTTCGCCTGGAATTCAACTGATGTGCCCAACCTCTTTAATTTGCTGGGATTGCCCGCTGCACCCTTCAGGACAGATGCATGGGATGACAAGTAACGACAGCGACCTCCCCCTGCCCCCTTCCCCGCCTTCGCGGGGACCGGCTCTTAAGAAGGAGGGGGTAACGAGGTCCGGGAAAAGGCGGTGGAAACCGTAGAGACCTCCCCCTGCCCCCTCCTTAAGAAGGAGGGGGTAACGAGCTCTTGGATAACTAAGTAATGATCCAAGGGGTACCACCCCCCTCCTTTCTAAGGAGGGGGCAGGGGGAGGTGAAAGAACTGACAACAATTTACTAAATAGCCAATGAAACACCTGACAACCATTCTCCTGATCACAGCTCTGCTGGCTTCCTGTAAGCCGGAAGCCAAAGTTACCTGCCTGATCAGCGGTACTGTTAAAAATGCCACCGACAAGGAAATAAAGCTCACTGTGGGCACCAGGATCGATACCCTGAAGCTCAATGCCGACGGCACTTTTTCAAAGGAAATCTCTGTAACGAAACCGGCAGATGCCGTTTTGCAGGGTACAAAACTCTATGCATCGCTTTATCTGATGCCCGGGAAGGACCTTGCAATCAGCGTTGATGCATCGGATTTCAATAAGGACCTGGCCTTTACAGGAACCCTGGCCGCAGAGAATGAGTATATCGTGAAAAAAAGTGATGGGGAACAGGCAACTTATGAGCGGTTAAATGTTGCTTTCCGGGCGCCTTATACCCCGGCCGATTATAAAGGGATCAGGGATTCCATCCGTTTGGCGGATATCGATTTCCTGGATAAATATACCAGTCCGAAAGGAAAGCTGGATCCGGCTTTTGTTGAGCGGCAGAAGACAGTTATACAGTACGGCTATTACGGCGACCTGAATAATTATCCGGTGATGGCAGGATATTATAATACCGATAAACCGGTGATTCCGGCCGATTGGTATTCCTTCCTCAATGGCGTCAATCTGGATGATCCTTCCTTGCTCGATATTGCTGAAGCCAAATATTTTATCTCGTCATATGTTACCTCTCAGGCAATTAAAATCAGCGGCGTACCGCAGGAGAAATCCTATAATAACCCTGAAGTGCGCAAAGCAACCTTCCAATATCTGAAGGAAAACTTTAAGAATCCGGAGTTCTTCAATCTCTTCGCCTTTGAGTCGCTGAAAGGCACAATTGATTCGCAGGGACCAGCCGGACTGGAAGAGCAGATAACGGAATATATGGCCAAATCTACCGACGAGGCTAACAAAAAGTCGCTCAAGGATATGGTCGACGGATGGGCAACAATGGCCGCTGGTCAGCCGGCACCGATATTCAATCTGCCCGATATCGATGGGAAAATGGTATCGCTTACGGATTTTGCAGGAAAATATGTATTCATTGATTACTGGGCTACCTGGTGCGGACCGTGTAAAGCCGAAATCCCTGCATACAAGCAGCTTATCGAGGACTATAAAGCCAAAAACATTGTGTTTATCAGTATATCCGTTGACAAGGATAAAGCCGCCTGGGAAAAAATGGTGAAAGAAGGGGTTGCTGATATGACCGACAAAACGAAGATCATCCAGATGACCTGGCTGCAGCTTCATGATGCCGTTAAATACAACAAGATCTGGCTGGTGAAGTTCATTCCCACCTTCGTACTGATTGATCCGCAAGGCAAGATTGTCAATTCCAGGGCACAACGGCCCTCCAATCCCGAGTTGCGCACCGTAATCGATGCCCTTCCCGGCATCTAAGAAATGTGCCAATTTTTCAATTTGCCAATTTGCCAATTAATAAATGTGCCATAACCTACTTATGCTTATGAAGAAGACTATTATCCTCCTCCTTTCAGCAGCCCTGATTCTGAGCTGCCAGAAACAGCCGGCTGATCAGATCAGGCTAACCGGAACCATTACCAATGCCGATACCCTGGTGCTGAAATTCATTGAAGGCCAGAAGATTGACACAATCGCCAAAGTGGCCGACGGAACGTTCACCTTCGAGAAAGTTTCAGCCAAACCGGTCAGCGGATATATTAATATCGGCAAAAAGTATTTGTCGGTATACCTGATTCCCGGTAAAGACCTGACCTTTACAGCTGACTATAATAACTGGGACAGCACCCAGGTTTTTGGCGGCAGCCTGAAACCGATTGCGGACTACCTGGCTGAAAAATTGAAGATCATGCGTCCGTGGAGCAAGAATTTCATGGCGGTGATCGTCAAGGAACCTGCTGTATACAAGGCCAGTCGGGATTCACTTGCGGATGCCTATAAAGCCCTGCTTGCCAGATATGAAGGGGTTAAAGGGTTTGTTGAGCAATATGCTGCTAAAGAGAAGCTTGCCCTGCAGTTTGAACAGATCATGGATATGAAAAACTATCCCATGATGAATAAGTATTATGCAAAGGTTGATACGGTGATCCTGCCTGAAAACTGGAACGATCTGGAAAAGGGAGTCACCCTCACCGATCCCGCCCTGTTGCAGATTCCTGCCGCTATGCAGTTTATGACCGATTATATCGGTGAAGCAGCCAAGAAAGAGGCTGGTTTGACCGGAGATGTTTGGGGCAAACCGGAGTTTCTGGTAGCCAAGTTTGCCTTTATCAGGAAAACTTTTACCAATCCTGAAATGGTGGAAACCTTTATGTATAATGATCTCGGACAGCAGATTGACGGTGGAAGTACCAAAGGGATCGATGCCCAGCTGGCGGAATATTATTCACTGGCAAAAAACCAGGAGCAGATTGCTGAGATCAGGAAAAAAGCAGCCGAATGGGATGGCATCCTGCCGGGCAAGCAGGCTCCTGAGTTCACCGTGGTGGATATGGCCGGCAAGGAATTCAGCCTCTCGCAGTTTAAAGGCAAATATGTATTCATTGATTTCTGGGCCACCTGGTGCGGTCCGTGCAAACAGGAAATCCCCTTCCTGAAAAAACTCTATGAGGATTATCAGAAGAAGAATATCGTGATCATGAGCATCTCCGTGGATCAGGATAAAAAAGCCTGGGAAAAGATGGTCACTGAGGAAGGTTTTGCCTGGCTTCAGCTGCATGACGGAAATAAAATGAATGACAAATATGTGGTCAAGTATATTCCATCCTTTATTCTGATTGATATGGAAGGCAAAATCCTCGACCCGCGTGCTCCGAATCCTTCCGATCCGAAGCTTCGTCAGGTGATTGACGCTTTACCGAACTTATAACTCCTGCCCATAGTTATGAAGAAGACTCTCCTCCTCCTCGTCGCAATCCTCTCCGCCACAGCCGGATGGGCCCAGCTCCCGGTGCTGCCGTATACCACCGGTACCTGGAATCCCGATACGCTCGGTAATCAGCGCGTAGTGGTCAGGGTAGCCGAACCGGCTGCCGCAGTGATCTGCGAAATTCCCTGGCGGCGCAGGGATCTGAATCCGCAGGACAAAGAAATCCTGATCTATTCACGGAATGGCAATCGTTTGGTTACCAATGTTATCCGGGTGAGTATCAGTCGCGAAACCGGTACCCTGATATTTGAACCGGTTGCCGGTGCCGGGGATTATTATTTGTACTACCTGCCTTTCAAAAGCAGTGGAGGGAGTTATCCGAAAGTGAATTACCTGAAACCGGTTGACCGCTGTTCGGCCGACTGGAAAAGCAAATCAACAGGTGCCAAAGGTCTGCCGAAGGCGGTAGCTGTTGAAATGCAGTGCATCAGTTCCTTGCACACCTTTTATCCGATGGAGGTGATCGCCACCCAAAAGGAAACCAGTCAGCTGCTTGCAAAATTCAAGGGATCTGGCATCGCCCTGTTTCCCGAGAACCGCGAATTTCCCATCCGTATGTGGAGCGATCTGCCGTATCGCTGGATTCAGCGGGGGCCGGTCGACAAGCTTGCCGCCGCGGCTCTCCAGGGGGAATATTATGCTTTGCAGATCGGAGTTCTGGCATTGAAAGATTCCTTGTCCGATATAGAGGTAAAATTCAGCGATCTCACCGGTAAATCGGGTAAAATTCCCGCAACAGCTCTCACCTGTTTCAATAAAGGAGGCAACGACTGGAACCAGAAACCACTGAATAAGGCTATCCCTGTTGGAAAGGGTAAAATCCAGCCATTATGGATCGGAGTGGATGTTGCAAAGGATCTGGCGCCGGGCGTTTATCGCGGCACCATTGAGGTTCGCGCACGTTCCGCAGAGGCGCATAACTATGCGTCTCCCCAAAAAATCGACGTAGAATTGACGGTTTTGCCCGACATTCTTGCCGATCGGGGCGACAGCAATCCTGCACTGCATTCCAGGCTCAGGTGGCTGAATTCCGATATCGCGGTCGACGATGAGGTGATGGCACCCTATACCCCTATTGAGGTTAACGGACAATCACTGAAAATTCTGGGTCGCGAAATTAAGCTGGGGAATAATGGTCTGCCCGAACAGGTATACAGCTATTTTACTCCGGAAATGACCCGGCTGCAGTCGGCCGGACAACCCCTGCTCACCAAACCCATGTCGTTTGATATCCAAATCAACGGACGGGCGGTCCCGGTAAAATCCACCGGAATGAAGATTACCGGCAAAGCTGAAGGTGCTGTTGACTGGGAATCCAACTGGGTGGCAGGCGATCTGGAATTTCATCTGGCAGGCCGGCTGGAATTTGATGGTTTTCTTACCTACCGGATATCCGCAAAAGCATTAAAAGCTACGGAAGTATCAGAAATAGAGTTTGTTATACCGATGAACTCTGATCGTGTAAAGTTCATGCTCGGGTTGGGTCAGAAGGGTGGCAAGGCTCCCGATCAGTTTAATTACAAGTGGGATCCTTATTTCAACTGCGACGGGCCGTGGCTGGGGTCAGTGAATGCCGGCATCCAGGCGACTTTCAGAGCCGAAAACTATGAGCGGCCGCTGAATACCAATTTCTATCATCAGAAACCGCTGAATATGCCACCATCCTGGTTTAATCAGGGGAAAGGCGGTATTAAACTCAACCACAACGGAACTGAATATGAACTGACATCCTACAGTGGTGAACGTAAAATGAACGCCGGTGAAACCCTGCATTTCGATATTAATATGCTCGTGACGCCCTTCCGGCCGATCGATCCGAAAAAACAGTGGCATGACCGGTATTATCATAAATACATGCCACTCGATACCATCTCGAAAATGGGAGCCAATGTGATCAATGTGCATCATGCCACCGGCATCAATCCTTTTATCAATTATCCGTTCATGCGGCCCCAGGCGATGAAAGCCTATATCGATTCGGCACATGCCATTCAGGACAAGGTAAAAATCTATTATACGGTTCGTGAACTTTCGAATATCTGTCCCGAGATCTGGGCGCTGAAATCACTCGGCAACGAAATCCTGTCGTACGGACCAGGCGGCGGCTACAGCTGGCTGCAGGAGCATCTCGACGGGAATTATATCCCGGCCTGGTTTGTTCCGGAACTCAGCGATGCCGCAGTGATCAATTCAGGTACCTCGCGCTGGCATAATTACTATCTCGAAGGGCTGAACTGGCTGGTCAATAATGTGGGGATCGATGGTTTATATATTGATGATGTGGCATTTGACCGCAGTGTGATGAAGCGGGCCAAAAAGGTCATGCTCCGCGGAAATCCGAATGCCATGATCGACCTTCATTCCGCCAACCAGTTTAACGACCGCGACGGCTATACCAATTCCGGGAACCTGTATATGGAGCATTTTCCCTACCTCGACCGGCTCTGGTTTGGTGAGTATTTTGACTATAACGGATCGCCGGATTACTGGATGACCGAAGTGGCGGGAATACCGTTCGGACTGATGGGCGAAATGCTTCAGGATGGCGGAAACCAATGGAGGGGACTGATTTACGGGATGACTTCGCGTGCACCGTGGTCGGGCGACCCTACCAATATCTGGAAACTGGTGGATGATTTCGGCATCCAGCAATCTGAAATGATCGGCTACTGGGCCGATGAGTGTCCGGTTAAAACCGGCCGTCCCGATGTACTGGCCACTGTTTATAAATCAAAGGGCAAAACCCTGATCGCCATTGCCTCCTGGGCAGCCGGTCCGGCCAGGATTCAGCTCGATATCGACTGGAAAGCGCTGGGCATTGACCCCGCAAAAGCAATATTCACCCTTCCTGCCGTAAAAGGATTCCAGGATGCCGCAACCCTGAAAGCCGGAGATTCATTCACCGTGCCGATGGGGAAGGGATTGGCAATAGTTGTAAGTGATTGAATGAGTGACTGATTCAGGACAACAGGTGGGTTGCTGACCGGTTTTAAACTATTTTGAATAGAATAATCATGGTTGAACGGAAAAGTACTCATCGGTTTTTTGATGGAATCCTCGCTTACCTGGTGGTATTGATTTCCATTTCCGGATTTGTGCCAAAACATGCAAGCTGGCCCAGGGCTTTTTCAATGATCGCTGTCATTGCCTTTTCTTTTTATCTCAATTATTTCCAGGCCGGAAATGGCACTTTGGGGGTAGTTTACTTTTTAATCAGTGACCTCATTTATCTGGGCTTTATTTTTCTGGTTCTCAGTGAAAATGGCTTACGGCACCAGTTTGTAAAAAGATGGAACAGCGAGGAGGAGGGGTATCGCGCTTTTGAAGCCGTTCTGGGGGTGATATTTTTTCTGAACGGGTCGAGTCTAACCTTTATTTCCGCTTCCAATCCGGGTACCTTATTTGATTTTATCGGGGAGAATTCCCTGTTAATCCTCGTAGGATTGATGACGGGTATGGGTCTGGTGATAAAAATCTGGGCAGCAAAAGTGGTATCCATCGATATTTATTACTGGAAGGATATGTTTCTCGGTAAAAAGATATGTGAATTCGTGGTGAGCGGGCCGTATCGGTTCCTGAGCAATCCCATGTATGGAATCGGACAATTACCGGCGTATGCATTGGCAATCTGGTACGGCTCAGCCCTGGGATTGGCAGCGGCCTTCTTAAATCAGCTGTTGATTTTTATCTTTTTCTACACCGCCGAAAAAAGATTTATCAACAGGATTTATCTGAGCGGCAACGATAAGCAGAACTAAACCACTCAGTCCATTAACACATTAACACATTATCACATTATCAAATTATCACATTAATAAACCTGCCAAATCTCCTTGTTTTAAGACCGCTTTGGTGTAATTTTGCGCCTTGAATTACCTCAAATAATAAACGAGATGAAAATTTCAAAAATCAAAGCAATCGAAATCCTCGACTCCAGGGGAAATCCAACTGTTGAAGCCAACATAAAATTAGAAGATGGTACAACTGCACGCGCGATGGTTCCCAGTGGGGCATCAACCGGCGAACGCGAAGCATGCGAACTGCGCGACGGCGATAAAAAACGCTACAGCGGCAAGGGTGTACTGAAAGCAGTTGGTCATGTCAATAACGAAATTGCCCAGGCAGTTGAGAACAAATGTTTTGTTAACCAGCGCGAACTCGATTATTTCCTGATCAATCTGGATGGCACCCCCAACAAATCAAATCTCGGAGCAAACGCCATACTGGCCGTTTCGATGGCTTTTGCAAGAGCCAATGCACTCAGCGCAAAAACCCCGCTGTATCAGTATCTCGGCGGTTTGAACGCACATTTGCTTCCGGTTCCCTGCATGAATATCATCAATGGCGGTTCACACGCTGATAATAACGTTGATTTCCAGGAATTCATGATTGCCCCGCACGGTGCACCTTCCTTCCGCGAAGCTATCCGCATGGGTTCTGAAGTTTTCCATTCCCTGAAATCCATTCTGAAAGCCAAAGGATACAGCACAGGCGTTGGCGATGAAGGCGGTTTTGCACCGAACCTGAAATCAAACGAAGAAGCTGTTGAAGTAATCCTCGAAGCTATTGTTAAAGCCGGATACAAGCCTGGTGATGAGATCAGTATCTCCCTCGACCCTGCCTGCAGCGAATTGTGGGAAGATGGTAAATATAAAATGTTCAAGAGCAGCGGTAAAATGCTGAGCAGCGACGAACTGATCCAGCTTTGGGAAAATTGGGTACGTCAGTATCCGATCGTTTCCCTCGAAGATGGTTTGGCCGAAAACGACTGGGCCGGTTGGGCAAATCTGACCAAATCACTGGGAAGCAAGATCGAGATCGTTGGCGACGACCTGTTCTGCACCAACAAAGCCATCCTGGCCGAGGGGATCAAAAAAGGAGTAGCCAACTCGGTTCTGATTAAACTGAACCAGATCGGCACCGTAACCGAAACCCTCGAAACCATCGAACTGGCATACAAAAACAAATATTCAGCATTCGTTTCACACCGCAGCGGTGAAACCGTAGATACCTTTATCTCCGACCTTACCGTTGCCGTTAACGCCGGTCACCTGAAAACAGGTAGTGCCTGCCGCGGCGAGCGCGTTGAGAAATTCAACCAGCTGATGAGAATCGAAAATGAACTGGGTGCCGGTGGTCATTTTGCCGGAAAAAGCGCCTTCATCAACGGTTAACCGCTGATATCAGATATAAAAAGAGGCCGGGCGATTATCGTCCGGCCTCTTTTTTTTATCGAAGGAATGTGGCAAACATTTCCCTGATCGCGCTGAGCCTGTCCGGTTCAAAACCACTATCTCCCGCTATCCCGTGCAATGGATATTTTTTGCCCAGTTCAGCATATTTCGGGGTGCCCAGATCGTGATAGGGTTCCAGATCGATATCCTTTAATCCGAGCCTGTTCATCAGTTCAATAACCCCGCTGATGTTCTCAGGGGTATCTGTGATGTCCGGAATCAGCGGGAATCGAATAATGATCCGTTTGCCTGTTGAGCTGAGATATTCCAGGTTGTCCAGGATCACCTGGTTGGATTGTCCGGTATACTGCCGGTGTTTATCAGGGTCAATTATCTTAATATCAAATAGAAACAGATCTGTCAAGGGCACAATGGCTTCCAGGTCGGAACGCTTGCAATATCCGCAGGTTTCGATCGCCGTATGGATATCGTTCTTTTTGCATTGGTCGAGGATCTCAGCCAGGAATTCCGGTTGAGACAAAGGTTCGCCGCCGGTAAAAGTTGCTCCGCCGCCCGAATTCCGGTAAAAAGCGACGTCCTTGCTGATTATTCCGAGGAGGTCGCCGGAACTGATGGCATATCCTGCCAGATTTAATGCACCATGATTGCAGGCTTCAATACAGGGCTTTTCAGCACATCCGGCACATTGGCTGAAGTCAATGCTGACTGAATCCTCCAGCGGGCTGACAGCCTTCTTTATGCATGCGCTGACGCAGGTATGGCAGGCTTTGCATCGGTCATTCACATAGCGGAGCTGGGAGTCCGCGGAGTGGGATTCCGGATTGCAGCACCAGGCGCAGCGGAGCGGACAACCCTTCATGAATACCAGGGTCCGGATGCCAGGCCCGTCGTGAACGCCAAAATGCTGTATGTCGAAAATCCGGCCCTCTTTCATCATTATAAATGGTGCTCGGTGCGGCAGATTACCTGATCCTGAAGTGCTTTGCTCATTTCCACCCAGTAGGCCGAGAATCCTGCCACCCTCACCACCAGTCCGCGGTAATTTTCGGGATTTTTCTGAGCATCACGTAACATGTTTGAATCCACTACATTGAACTGGACGTGAAATCCCGGGTTTTCAAAATAGGTTTTGATCAGGGCCAGCAAATTATTGGACCCGTTTTCGCCGCTTAATGCCGTAGGATGGAATTTCAGGTTAAGCAGTCCGCCGCGGATGCGCGTATGATCAACCTTGGATGACGACCGGATCACCGCCGTTGGTCCGAGTGTATCTGTTCCCGGGTAGGGGGAAGTTACCCCATCGGCCAGCGGTTCCCCTTTTAAGCGGCCATCGGGGAAAGCTTCACAAACCTTGCCGAACGGTACTGGTGTTGAAATCGCCAGCATCGATGGATCATACGGATATCCCAGGTAATTATTCTGTCCGCGAACCCAGTCGCAATATTCATCGAACAGCCCCAGGAAAATGGAATCGATATAATCATCGTCATTGCCCCAGTGTGGCACGTTTAACGCTTTCTTGCGCAGCGATTCATAGCCCTCCCAGTTATTGCGGATGGCAGTTTGAAGATCAGTGAAAGAGCAAACTGCATCATCGAAACAGAGTTTCCTGATTACGGCAAGCGAATTGGCAACATTCACCAATCCGGATGAAAGGGTAGTGATGGATTGGTTGAGGATCGCCCCGCCATTGTCCATATTCCGGCCGCGACTGATGCAGTCGTTTACAAAAACACTGCAGAAAATAAGTGGAACGGTATTCCGGTGAGCGAGCATCACATAGTTCCAGTATTGCTGCCAATTGCGTACCGCAACCTGCATAATTTCAATGTAATACTGCCGGATTTCCTCATAAGTGCTTAATTCCCGGGCTTCAAACATGCGGATACCGGTTACGGGATCCACGCCTGCATTCAGTGTGAGGTCGATAATCTTGCCATGATTAACAAAGCCGGCCTGAACAATGCCGTACGACATGCCCTGGAGCGTAGGCTCGGTGCATCCGCCCATGGCGCTGCATTTCCGGATGATATCAACCGGTAGTCCGCTGGTGGCCGATTCATGCTGAATATAGGTTTTCTGGTTAAAAAATGCCGGATATCCCACGCCTGTTTTAACACATTCGGCCGCTTTCATGAGAAAAGCCTTATCCAGCCGGTCGTCATACCAAACTGAGAGGGTGGGCTGGGTCATCTGCATGTTGATCTGGGCCTGCAGAATAGCCATGGAGATATCATTGCTGGCAGGCTGATTGTTTTCATCGGCACCGCCCAGAATCAGGTTCTGGTAAAGGTTGCCGTGTCCCAGTCCCTGCCAGCTTAAACTGGCGATATATTCTATCTGGGTCATTTTAACAAAAAGCTCCTCAAAAAGCGAAACGGCATCCTCGAAGCGGGCATTCTTATCGGCCTCAAACCAGGGCATCAGAACCCGGTCGAGTTTGCCGGGTGAATACCCCAGGTGAGATCCTTCCAGATGGCCTAGGAGGTACGTGAACCAAAAGGATTGAACCGCTTCATAAAAATTCCGGGGAGGCAGCATGGGCACGCGATTGCATATCTCTGCCATCTCCAGTAATTCCTTTTTCCTGGTGGTATCCGGCTCCTTTTGTGCCAGCCGCAGCGCTTCATCGGCATAGTTATGGGCAAAATGGATGGCTCCTTTCAAAACCGTAACCGCGCTTCGCCAAAAATTCAGCTTGCCGGACTCCTCAATATTCTCCGGCTGAAAATTTTGTATCAGTAATTCAATCTCTTGAATAATAGCAAGATATCCCTTGTTAAGGGCCATTTCAAAGTCGAGGATCAGGCGACCTTCAGGACAAGGCTCATGGGGAGCGGTATAAAGCCCGGTTTTCCATCCGTTTTCAATGAATCCGGCCTGGCCGAAATGGCTTTTCCACAGGTTGTTGCCCTGATCCATGAAGCTTTTCCCTTCCCAGTATTCGCAGATCTCACGGAATTCATCATATTCCGGTTCACTGATCAGGAATTTTCCTGAAATCACCCGGAGACCGCCTTTGCCAGCTTCCTCGAGCGCACGGGCAACGCCGCCGCCCTGACCGGTTTCGGCATGTTTCGACTGGGCATCCTGTTCCTGTTTGCGCATCTCCCGGAGAAAGGGTTCGGCAGCATAATTTGCATACGGCACGGCACCCCGGATAAAACGGGTTTTATTACCGGCCAGCCGGTCATTTTCGTGGATTACCGGAGTCAGGTTTTCCAGTGCGCAGGCGTGGTTCAACGCCCGTCGCTCCTGAATTTCCATGCCGTCGGATTCCCGGTGCGAACGGGTAAGGTGACGGATATACTCGATATCGACCATCAGAGGCGCCTGCAGGTATCTGTTTTTGAGATAGGCAGACCGCTCATTGGATGGAGTGGAGAGGATTTCACGAGGGTAGGTTTTCATGGCTTTGAAGTTAAGGTGTGTGGAGGGCGAAGTCCCCGGCCTGAAGTCCGGGGGCAGTGATGATCAGAGCTTATAGCGGAGGCCTAAGCGGGAGATGTTGGCTACGATGGCCCCTTCATCGCCCCCGCTAACCATGGCTTTGCCAAAGAAGATAACCTGCGGGGAGATGGAGGTGATGATCGAAACCCTTTTACGGAATAATCCTTCCAGCTCAAATTCCAGATTGCCGCCGAAACCCGGTCGGTTCAGGTTGTTATGCTGCCTCCGGTAGGTGCGGTCGGTTTGAGTGTTGGTGGGAATATCCTGGATGAGTTCGTTGCTGATAAAATAGTTGATCGAGAGCATGGGTCCGACGGATACCACCAGGCACCCGCGTGCGAATACTTCCCAGTTGAGATGTGACGAGAGCGCCAGCCACCAGCTCTGGGGCTGAATCTTGTTCACAAAATATCCCTGACCGGTATTGTTGTCGAAGGTGATACGGTCGTATGAGCGGTAGCTGAAATTGGCCAGTACATCGATATGCCATTTCAGATCCTGGTTGATTGAATAGCAGTATCCGCCATAAAGGCCAGCTGGCTGGCGGTACTGGGTGGAGGAGGCTGCGGTGGTGCTCAGTCCGAAATAGTATTCCTGGGATTGAGACGCGGTACCGGCAAGGACCAGGAAGAACAGGATGGTGAGGTGTTTCATGGGTAACAGGTTGAGGTGAACCACAATAGGCACAATAGGTCACATAGTTTTTTTATTAGAGTAGGGTCGGTTTTGCTAATATACTAAAAAATCTGATAAGGTTCCGGTTGTTTTGCAAAGGTACAAAATAGCAGGATGATGACGCATGCCGTGCTTTTGAAGCCCGAAGGGCTGACATGATTATAGCCTGGTGGGTTGAATTGAAAAATTAACCCCGTAGGGGTGGCATATGCGGTAGGAATTCTTTGCTATAATCATGTCACCCCTTCGGGGTTGGGTTTGATGGCAGGGATCATTTGCTATAATCATATCACCCCTACGGGGTTGTTTTTGGTGCTATTGATCACTTTGTGCGATGATCATGTCATCTCCTGCCGTTTGAGAAGCCCGGAGGGCTGACATGATTATAGCCCAGGTTGATTGAATCGAAAAATTAACCCCGTAGGGGTGGCATATGCGGAAGGGATCCTACGATATAATCAAATCATCCATCCGGAGGCCTAGCATACTATTGTGTTCTATGTGCCTACTGTGGTTAATTGAACCTCCTCAGCCACTCTGCCGCCAGCCCCGGCCAGGTTTCAGCCGCGCGATTGCCGGGCCTTACTCCATAGCCGTGACCGCCCTCGGCAAGGAAATGAAGTTCGACCGGAACTTTGTGGTTCCTCAACGCACCGGCCATCACCAAAGAACTGTTGCCAAATGGATCATCGGCAGTCTCAAAAAGGAACATCGGCGGGGTATCCGCATCGATCGTCAATTCCGGTGTCAGGGTGTTATTGGTCCCTTCATCAAGATAGGCGGGATAGATCAGCAGGGTAAAATCGGGTCGGGCAGATAGCTGGTCGGCCTGATCCACCGGCTCGTATGTTTTATCCTGATATCGGGTGCTGGCCCGGGCCGATAAGCTGGCCCCGGCAGAGAAGCCCATGATCCCGATTCTTTTCAGGTTTGGGGAATGGTTGACAAATTTTTCCCTCACCAGGCGTATTGCCCGCTGAGCATCCATCAGGGCACCCGCCGGATTTTCAGGCACCCGGTAATGCAGTACAAATGCCGTTATTCCAATACTGTTGAGCCATCGGGCAACTTCATACCCCTCCAGATCAAGCGCAAGAATGGAGTAGCCGCCGCCCGGACAGACCACCACACCCATCCCGGTGGTGTTGCCCCCCTGCGGTTCAAACACTTCGATTACCGGGTCGGTAACGGATGCGATGCGGGTAACATTGCCGCCATGATCATTGCTGACCACATCAGACGCTTTCGGCCTGCTTTCGCCGGGAACCGCGCCGGGCCACAGGTGAATGGCGGTTGGCGTTTGGGCAAAGGAGATGGAGATGGAGGACATAAGAAGAAATACGAGTAAGAATGGTTTGAAAGATATTGCTGTCATATCAGATTCCGAATGTTTTGCAAAGGTATAAAATAGCAGGCGGATGATGCAGTGCAGCGTCAAGTCGCACCCAAGGGCCGCTCGGTGAAGCAAGGCGATCCCCGCCTTCGCGGGGATGACACTTCGTGTGCCGGGCATGTAGTAAGCCTTGAGGGTGAGGGAGGTTCTCCCAAGTCCCTAAAGAGCCGTAATGACCGGAATCTTCTAGCCGAAAGCAAGGGTGTCCCGGGCGACCGGGAATCTGAAGGAAGCTTTAGGCAAACATTTGTTGTGACGCACAGAAACCGGATATAAGGCTTGTCCTTCTGGGTAACTGACCGATAAATCAGGACGCCCGATAGTCATTCGGAAAGAGGGAGGGGTAAATCCGGCGCAACGAATGGAAAGGTTTACTACTTACCCCGGGAGGCCTCTGCGAGTTACGGGCAACCGGATAGGCTGCCGGGTAACCGGCAGACGACAGACGCAGAGGAGTCAGCAGCGGACATAGTACCGGGAAATAATCCGCGGGAAGGTCCAAATTTATTAACAAAGGAAGCATCGAAGATGCGTAAAAGCAGATGAAAAGGCAACAGAAAAGCGAAGCCGGCTTACAACTCAAGCTATTTAGCGGGCAGGCGGGAGAGCTACCAGGGACACCGACCGGCGGAACCGGAACGGGGTTGCTGAGTAGAGTTGCATTGCTTTCGCTATTGGAGAGACAGCGAACCTTGACCACAAACTTAATGGAAAGGATTGTAGATTATGGAAACCTGAGCAGAGCATGTAAACAAGTGGTGAGTAATAAGGGGAGCTCCGGGATCGACGGAATGGAAACGCAGGAACTTCGGCCATGGCTGGGAAAGCATCTAACTACACTGCAGGAATCGTTACTTGCCGAGAAATACGAGGTGAGTCCGCTACTGAAAGTGGAAATCGACAAACCCGATGGGGGAAAACGGATGCTGGGTATCCCAACGGTCAAAGACCGGCTGATCCAACAAGCCATCCAACAGGAATTAAGCCGCTATTACGATCCAATTTTCAGCGAAAGTAGTTATGGGTTCAGACCCGGAAGGAGTGCCCATCAGGCAATAAGGCAAGCCTCGAAGTACGTCACGGAAGGCAAGGAATGGGTGGTGGATATTGATTTGGAGAAGTTTTTCGACAAGATCAACCACGACCGCCTAATGCAAAGATTGAGTAAAGGAATAGGAGACAAACGTCTCCTTCGACTAATCAGAGCATACCTGAAAGCCGGAATGATGAACGAAGGGCTGGCAGAACAGAGAACGGCCGGTACACCGCAAGGAGGCCCGTTATCCCCATTGTTATCCAATATCGTACTGGACGAACTGGACAAGGAGTTGGAGAAACGCGGTCACAGCTTCTGCCGATTTGCTGATGACTGTAACATATATGTCAGAAGCAAGAAGGCTGGGGAACGCGTGATGGCTTCAGTCACTGACTTCATTGAAACGAAGTTAAAACTGAAAGTCAATCATCTAAAGAGCGGGGTCAGGCACTGTTCTGAGGTCAAGTTTTTGGGCTTCACTATCCTCTCAGAAGGAGGAATACGGGTTGCCGATAAATCCATTGACCGCCTGAAGGACAAAGTCCGGGAAATAACCCGCAGAAACCGTGGAGTCAGCTTTTCTACAGTCATCAAGGAACTAAACTCGACCATAATTGGCTGGACTAATTATTTTAGAATTGCCAACAAATGGGTGCGCAATCTCAATGCGATTGATAGCTGGATCAGAAGGAAGCTGAGATGTTTTCGACTTAAACAGTGTAGAAGACGCTACACCATCTTTAAGTTCCTTCGCTCATTTGACTACCCGGTTAACCATTGCTGGAATATTGTCATGTACTCTCAGGGCTGGTGGAAGATGTCGCGGAAACCTTTCGTCGAACAGGCCATGAGCCCCAACTGGTTCGCCCGTCAGGGCTTACACTCCTTATACTTAAGTATGTAGGTATATAAGTTAATAGAAACCGCCTTGGTACTAGCAAGTATGCCAGGTGGTGTGGGGGGACGGCGGCGTGAGCCGCCTCCTACCCAATTCCGAGGGGAATTTAGTGGGGGATGACACTTCTCCGAGGGGAAGTTAGTGGGGCATGACACTTCTCCGAGGGGGCATAGCTGCTTTTGAAGCCCGGAGGGCTGACATGATTTTAGCCAGGTGGATTGAATCAAAATATTAACCCCGTAGGGGTGGCATAGGAGACAGGAATTATTTGCTATAATCATGTCACCCCTACGGGGTTGGGTTAGGTGGCAGGGATCATTTGCTATAATCATATCACCCCTACGGGGTTGGGTTAGGTGGCAGGGATCATTTGCTATAATCATATCACCCCTACGGGGTTGGGTTAGGTGGCAGGGATCATTTGCTTGCCACCGAGTGACCGTCGGAGAAGTGTCATCTACCACAAAGCTACCCTCGGAGAAGTGTCATCCCGGCGAAAGCCGGGACCGGCTGACTTTACGAGGGGCCTTTGAGAGCTGTCGCCAATTCAATTCGGAGCAGCATCAGGAGAGCACCCAAGTGCCCCTCGTTAGAGCGAGGCGGTCCCGGCTTTCGCCGGGATGACACTTCTCCGAGGGTCACTCTGTGGTAGATGACACCTCTTCGAGGGTAGAAATATTGTATCCTATTGTGTTCTATGTGTCTAATGTGGTTTATATTTAACCCTTATTGACCGGACTGAATTATGAAAAAGATCTTCTGTGTTTTTTCACTGACCGCACTGGTTCTGATAACAGGCTGCAAGTCGGAACCGGACCCGAAAGTTTCCTTCACCGGCGGCACCACCCGCTGGATATTTTCCAACGGCATCATTAATGTGGTGGTTCAGCCCGCCCGCGGTACGTATGAAATCGTGCGGACGCGCGATCAGAAAAAGATCGTCACGGGGGCCTATCTGCGTATCGATCAGGATTCTACAAACGAACCGCTGCGAAAGGTGGATTATAGCCTCCTGGAT
Source organism: uncultured Bacteroidota bacterium (assembly GCA_942493265.1). Lineage (GTDB taxonomy): Bacteria > Bacteroidota > Bacteroidia > Bacteroidales > UBA12481 > UBA12481. Next base: position 435,489 of record OW818688.1, on the reverse strand, counting down.
TTTGTGCATGGCGGTGAATCCGGCAAATATCTGCTGGTTACCAGCGCCAAAGAGGGAAAAGCCGGGCTGGGACTGAGGTTCGGACTGCTTCCGGGCAAGGATTATGTGGTGATAGAGGGCGGTATCATGAATCGCGGAACCACCCCGATGCAGGTGCACGAGATCAGCGTAATAACCAACGGACTCCTGTATGGTGGCAAAAAGCTGTCGCCGGGTTTCCGCATGCTCGATGGCAACGGGGGCGGCGAGGATACCCGCGTTACGGAAAAACCGGTGCTCGACTGCCGGAATAATTTTCTGCTCACCTATGGCAACCCCGATCATCGGGAAGTGCTCGTGGCCGGCGGACTAACCTATACCGAAACCGAGAAGTTTGTAAGGGTTTCCGGGTCACATCAGAATAAAGATGAGGTTAAATCATTACCCGCCGGATTGAAACCGTTTGCCCGGCTGGATGCCGGCGCGCCCATCGCCGTCGTCCGGGGCACGCCCTACAAATGGGAATCCGGTTTTGGTGCGGAATATGATGATATCCTGTATGATAATCGGGAAATAGTGCTGGCCATAGCCGGACTGGCTCCGGGAAAAGATTATTCTGTTGGGGTCGCCTGGAGTGATGATGCAGGCACCCGCACGGAATCGGTAGCCTGGTCACTTAAAAACGGGGAACTGAATGCCCTGCTTCCTCCGCGGAAACTTCCTTCACATGGCGCCGGTGAGGCTCCTGAGCAGATCTGGATGAACCTGCCCGCAGCGGCCGTCACTTCCGATACCCTGTACCTTCATTTCCGGAATGAAGGGGGAATCAATGCCGTGATCAGTGATTTACGGATCTGTGAGGGAAATGTCAGCGATAAACTGAATGGCACGGCCAGTCCGGTTACCGAAATAAAAGCCGAACCCGAAAATCTGCTCCTGAATCTTTATGCAAAAGATCCGGTTGGCAAACGGGTGGATCCCGGCCAGTCGTGGTTTCCCGAGGATGCGTTTTATGTGTCTGTAGGTCACAGTAATCCATTTGAAGCGCTTGAACAGTACGGTGATGTGCTGAAGGATTTTCAGCAGATCGACCTTGAATATTATACATTTCCAACGGTCTGTCTGTGGTACGCGCAGCATAAAGCCTATGGCGACGGGCCATCGGTGAATGATGCACCAGGTGCGGTGGCTGAAATGGACCGGGCAGTGAAATCGGGATTCCTGCGGTACAGTCCGGTTTCCATCCGGCTGGTCCCGGATGCGTATGAGGAAAATAATGAGCAGGGCTGGTGGGATGAGCAGCACTGGCAGATTTACGGCACCGGTAAATTTGCCAATCCGCCCGATGGCAATGTGGATGTGGCGCCCGGCCATTATAAGAAACCTTATGAAACCACCCGCAAATGGGCGCAGGCCATTATCGACAGGGGAGGGATTCCGCTTACTTATTTCCAAACCGGACGGCGATCGGATGATTATGCGGCTGCTTTCCCGGATCACATGCTTTTCAATGGCAAAAACACACCGGTTCCCGATCAGGACTGGATGATCAAGGGCAAGCCCGGCTATGATTTTACTGATGAGGGGTTTCTGGCGCACATGGAGGAGGTGTATAAAAACCTTCATGACGGCGGCGTTCAGGGTTTGATGTATGATTATCCGTATACCGGATGGGCTCAGTATGGCGGGATGGATGATGTGCATTCCACAACGGCTTCGGCCTACCGCACGGTTTTTCAACTGGCGCGCACCGGACTGGGTACCAATGCCTTTCTGGATGAACGTAACCTGGATCACGGGTCGGATGTCACGCTCGGCATCGTTTCCTCGCAGCGCATCTGGGGCGATACCGACAAGGTTTCGCCGCTGATGGTTTCGCGCGGAGCCCTCCGCTGGTACAAAAACCGCAAAGTGGTGAGCTACGACATGGATGCAAAGAATCTGCTTAAAGCGCAGCCTGCCAACATCGATGGAGTAAGGAAATTGCTGACCCTCATGTATACCACCTGCGGCAGGTTCCTCATGGCCAACAGCTTCGACCGGCTGAGTCCGGAAATGCTGCATGATCTCTCAAGGATTTTCCCGTATCCGGATTCGTGGATATCGGCCCGGCCTGTTGATGCCTTAATCTCGAAATATCCGCAGATATTTGTTTTCAGGGTAGATGAAGGATGGTACCAGCTGGTGGTGTATAATCCGGATGATCAGAATCCATCTGAAAAGACCATCAGGTTTGATTCGCCTGATTATTTCGGGGCCCTGGATCTTAACCCTGATAAGCAATATTATGCCTACGAATTCTGGGATAATCAGCTGATGAACAGTTTTGCAGGATCAGATTCCCTGACAGTAAAATTGCGTGCCGGTGAGGCTAAAATGATATCAATCAGAGAGAAAACCACCCATCCGCAACTCCTCTCCACCGACCGGCACCTGATGCAGGGCATGGTGGAAACCCGGGATCTGAAATGGAATGCCGAAACCCTTCAGATGACCGGCAGTATCAAACTGATTGAGGGAGAAGCGATGAACCTGACCTTTGCCAACAATGGCTTCACTTTGCAAAGCGTTGCCCTGGCAGGCGGAACTGCTTCAGTGGAGGAGGCCGGCACCGGTTTGAGCAGCGTAAAGTTAACCGCTCCTGAGCCCGGCTGGAAGACCATCACGCTAATCTTTAGAAAAGAATAACCACGGAGACACATAGATCACAAAGAACCACGGATTTTTATAATAATTCTTTTCCGTGCCTCTCCGTGTCCTTTGTGTCTCCGTGGTAATTTTCCATCTCCCCCTCTCCCCTGAACGCTAAGAAAAGTATCTTTAGCCCATCGAAACACAACAACCGATCCCATGAAGAAATTAGTCCCGGCAATCCTCCTGATGCTCCTCGCAACCTCCATCTGGTCCTGCAAAAAGGAAACCCCCAATGTCCGCATCATTCCGGAGCCTGCCATGATGACAATCGATCCGGAAATGGTAAACTTCCCGATGAATAAGGAGATTTATACCTCATCGGATGATTCCATGCTGCTGGTTGCCGCCGGCTATCTGGGCGATAAACTGGGAATTCACGGATACAAAATCGGGGTTCCCGATCCCGGAAAATGCATCTACCTTGAAATGGTGACCCCGCCTGCCGGAAGCAGTCTGGAAGCCTATACCCTGGTTACTTCAAAAAACGGCATCGTCATACAGGGGAACAGCGCCCGCGGGGTATTCTATGGCATTCAGTCGCTTCTGCAGCTGCTGCCTCCTCAGGTATACGGGGACAATGGTTTGGCCGGAATGAAAGGCATCCGTGTTCCGAAAGTGAATATCCGGGATGAGCCCCGGTACGGATGGCGCGGAATGCACCTCGATGTGGGCCGCCACCTCTATTCAGCGGAATTTATCAAGAGATATATCGATATGCTTGCGATGCATAAGCTGAATGTTTTTCATTGGCATCTGACTGAAGATCAGGGCTGGCGCATCGAGATCAAGAAATACCCAAAACTCACGGAGATCGGTTCCGTACGGAAGAATGCCGACGGCACCACCTATGGAGGATTTTACACGCAGGAGCAGATAAAGGAAGTGGTGGCTTATGCTGCCAGCCGTTTTATCGATGTGATGCCGGAGATCGAGATGCCCGGACATTCAGTGGCCGCCCTGGCTGCCTATCCTGAACTTTCGTGCACAGGCGGACCGTTTGAGGTGCGCACCGCCTGGGGAGTATCCGAGGATGTGTATTGTGCCGGGAAGGAAATCACCTTTGATTTCAACCAGGATGTGCTCACCGAGGTGATCGCCCTGTTCCCCTTTAAATACCTGCATATCGGAGGAGATGAGTGTCCGAAGGTGCGCTGGGAACAATGCCCGGATTGCCAAAAACGGATGAAAGCCGAAGGCCTGAAAGATGAAATGCAGCTGCAATCCTGGTTCATTAAGCGGATTGAGAAGTTTCTCATTGCCAACAACCGGAGTCTGGTGGGCTGGGATGAGATCCTTGAAGGCGGACTGGCCCCGGAAGCCACGGTGATGTCGTGGAGGGGAGTAGCCGGTGGCATTGAAGCCGCGAAGCAGGGTCACGATGTGATCATGTCGCCTATTTCCCATTGCTATTTCAACTTATATCAGGGTGATCCGAAATTTGAGCCCAAAGCCTGGGGCGGATTTCTGCCCCTCGAGAAAGTATACTCCTATGAGCCCACTCCGGACGAGCTGACGGCTGAGGAGGCTAAACACATACTGGGTGCGCAGGGGAATGTATGGACCGAATATATCACCACCGATAAGCAGGTGGAATATATGGCTTTGCCCCGGATGAGCGCATTGGCCGAGGTGGTTTGGACTCCGAAAGTCCTGCGGGATTATGAGAAATTTTCCTTCCGCATGGGACGTCAGTATGAACGGTTCCATGCCCTGAAACTCAACTATTGCGCTCCTAAACCGGAAAATCCCCCTGCAGGAACCACTACTGCCTCCCCTTCCCAGAACATTAACCATTAATTACCATATCAATAACCCCGGCCTTCAGGCCGGGGACTCTTACCCCCCCCCTCAAAATGAACAACCCTCTCTCAATCACCCAGCACTTCCGCACCGAAGGAACCATCTTAACGGCCTATCCTTATGGCAGCGGTCATATTAACGACACCTACAAAGTTGAAACCGCCGAACCCGGATGCCACAATTACATCCTGCAGCGGATCAACCATAAGATATTCAAGAATGTACCCGGACTCATGGACAATATCGACCGGGTAACGAAGCATATCCGCATGAAACTGGAGAATACTCCGGGGGCCGATCCCAACCGGCAGGGACTCACCCTGATCCCGACGGTTGACGGCAAATCCTATTATCAGGATTCCGACGGGAATTACTGGCGGATGTACATCTTTATTGAGGACAACCGGAGCTATGATATTGTGGATACCCCTGAGAAGGCTTTTGAGGGGGGCAGGATGTTCGGAAAGTTCCAGTCGATGATTGCGGACCTCCCGGGCGGACCCCTGTTTGAAACCATCCCCAATTTCCATAATATCGATATGCGTCTCGAAACGTTGCGCAAAACCATTGAGAAGGATCCGGTCGGCCGGGCCTCCATCGTGGCTGCCGAAGCTGCATTCGTGTATGAGCGGGCCGAAGAGATGGGCACCATACTGCACCTGGGCCAGCAGGGACTGATCCCACAGCGGATCACGCACAACGATACCAAATTCAATAATGTTCTGCTCGATAAAAACGACCAGGGTCTGTGTGTGATCGACCTGGATACCGTTATGCCGGGTTATGTGCACTACGACTTTGGCGATAGCATCCGCACCTCCACCAATACCGGAGCGGAGGATGATCCTGACCTGTCGAAAGTTGAAATGGATATCCGCCTGTTCGAAGCCTACACAAAAGGATTCCTGCAGGAAACCCGCAGCACCCTCACCCCAACCGAATTGGAATACCTGCCACTTTCCGGCAAACTTTTGCCCTATATGATTGGCGTCCGCTTTTTAACCGATTATGTAGATGGCGACAACTACTTCAAGACCAAGCACGAGCACCATAATTTGCAGCGGGCCAGGGCGCAGTTTAAGTTGTTGGAGAGTATGGAGGGGCAGTTTGGAGCTATGAGGGAGATCGTGAAGCGGAACGAAACGTGACACGGAACGAAACGTGAAGCGGAAGAGGCGTGAAGCGGAAGAGGCGTGAAACGGAAGAGACGTGAAGCGGAGGAAGCTCTTAATTTCCCTCGGAGAAGTGTCATCCCCGCGAAGGCGGGGACCCTTACGCTTACCTTGCAGGCCCTTGAGAGCTCCTTTCGCCTGCTGTAGATGCTTTGTAACGGATCAGCCCAACAATCATTTGCCGGATTCGGTTCACCAGCTCGTAATCGCGGGTCATTTCGTTTTGGTTGAATCCCAGCCTTTCACTGATAATGAGTTGAGTTTCGAGTTCTGCAAGAGAACCCAGCGAAATGTGCAGGAATTGAACGAATTCATTGGGTGATTTTCGGGCAGAACCTTCGGAGATATTTGAAGGAACTGAAACGGCAGCTCTTCGCATTTGCTGGGCAAGTCCGAATTTTTCTTCAGTCGGGAATTTAGCCGTTAATTCATAAACATTTATAACCAAATCCATTGAGAGTTTCCAAACATCCATATTTTTGTGTAGCATATCAGTAAGTTTTCAAGTATAGATGCCTCTTCACCCTCCAAATGGAAAAAATCATGAAATTATCCACCCTTCTTCCGTCTCACGCTTCTTCCGCTTCACGCCTCTTCCGCTTCACGATTCTTCTCGCATTAGCTGCCTGCACAGCCCAGCAACCGCCTCTTCCAAAAACCCCGATCCTCGGCGGCGGCGGTGAGGCCAACCCAACCCTCCGCACGCACGCAGGGGCACTGAAACAGTTCCAGGATATGCGGTTCGGGATGTTCGTGCACTGGGGACCGATTGCGATAAAGGGAACAGAAATTGGCTGGTCGAGGGGCCGCGAGGTGCCGATCAGTACCTACGACAGCCTGTATCTGCAGTTTAATCCGGTGAATTTCAATGCCGGTGAGTGGATCAGCGTGGCTAAGGAAGCCGGAATGAAATACTTTGTGATCACCTCCAAGCATCATGACGGATTTGCATTGTGGCCATCGGAATTTACCGATTTTGATATCGCATCGACTCCCTATCAGAAGGATGTGCTCAAGGATATGGAGCTGGCCTGCGAAAAGCAGGGAATCCTGTTCGGCACCTATCACTCCATCCTCGACTGGCATCATCCGGATTATACCACACGCTACGGTGGCGATCCGAGGCCTGTCGACAGTACCACTATGGTCCGCTACAAGCAATATCTTTTTAATCAGGTGAAGGAACTGATTGAGAATTACCATACCAACATCTTCTGGTTCGACGGGCAGTGGGAGAAGTCGTGGACCCATGCCGACGGGATGGAACTGTATAAATATATACGCGGACTGCGCGATGATATCCTGATCAACAACCGGGTGGACAAGGGGTTCAAGGGCATGGCCGGAATGACCGACAGCGTAGCCAAATATGCAGGTGATTATGGAACCCCGGAACAGCAGATCGGCGGATTCAACCGCAGCTACCCATGGGAATCGTGCATCACGGTGGGTGAACAGTGGGCCTGGAAACCGAACGATAAACTGAAAAGCGTGGATGAAATCGTGCATACCCTTATCAAGGCGGTGGGCGGCGATGGCAACCTTCTGCTGAATGTAGGACCGATGCCCGATGGCCGGATCGAACCGCGCCAGGTTGAATTGCTCAAGGGTGTGGGTGCCTGGATCAAAGTCAATGGTGAAGGGATTTACGGTACCCGTGGCGGTCCGTTCCTGCCAACCAATAAAATGGCTTCAACACATAACGGTCAGGTGATCTATCTGCACGTGATGGATAAATCGCTGAAAGAGATCAGGCTGCCGCTGTCCGCAGGGGTAAAGGCCACCAGGGTAAGCATCCTCGGGGGCAAATCGGTCAGTTACGATAACCGGCAGGGTGAACTCCTGATCCGTGTTCCGGAAAATATGCCCGAATCTCCGGCTTGTGTTTATAAAATCAAGATCAACCGGGAGGCTGGGAGTATTGAGCCAACTGAGGTGAAATAGGAGAACCACGGAGAAACGGAGGGCACGGAGAAACACGGAGTTAAGGTTTTTTGTAAATAATTATAATGAGCCCAAATAGTTTCTTCGGCGGATTATTGGTTATGATTTTGCAACTCGTTTTAATAAGTTGCAATAATACCGTATCAAAGAAATCAGCTGAGGATTATCCTGTTATCAAACTGGATTATCATAATCCGGCTCTATCATCAATACCGGAATTCAGCATAATAAGGTTTATCCCCCTGGAAACCAGGAACGATGTATTAATTGGTGCTATCGATAAAATCATAGTAACAGAAAATCGATTTTTTGTTTTGGATGCCTTTAGCGCTGAAGGTGTTTTTATTTACAATTGGGATGGAAAGCTGAAAAGCAAAATTCATTCAAAGGGGAAGGGACCGGGGGAATATACTTATATCGCGGGTTTAGAATTTGATCCATTTAATAATGAACTTGTTTTGGTCGATTGCTTTCTAAAAAAAGTTATCCGATATGATCAGGATGGCAATTATCGTTCTGAACAGTTTTTTGAATTCCGACCCCAGTCGATAGGCTTCATCGATAAGAATACTTATGTTATCGAGACAGGTGATCTTGGTGTTCCATTCGTTATTACATGTGACCACGATGGAAAGAACGAAATAAAAGTACATTATGAGATCTTTGGATTGAATATCAGTAGGTTTCACTATTTCCCCAGGTATAAAAACAACCAATATTACTTCGAGAATCTTAAGGATACGATCTGGAAAGTTGAAAAGGAAAAATTAACGCCATACCTGATAATTGATTTCAATGAGCGGGCAATTGACAAGGAGGGGGGTGAAAAATTGAGGGTTTGGGCAAATCAGAACCAAAATATACCATTTCTCCCGAAGACCATGTCGGGCCAAATTGATTTGTTTTTGGAAGCTGACCGGTACATCCAGTTCTTTTGCAGGAATCTAAAAGATCGTGCCTATGTTCTTATTGATAAGAGAAACATGGAGGTGAAAAAAATTGCAAATGGCGGGGAACATAAGAAAAATCCAATGTCGCAGGTGATCTGGTCGGCACAGGCGGTTGATGAAGCCGGTCGATTCATTGGCTATATCACAGCAGACGGGTATTTGAACCTCACAGAGACTGAGATCTTCCGGAAACTTTCGGATTCCGGAGTAATTGTCAAGGAAACCAAGGGATTCCCAAATCAGGGGCTCGTAGCGATTGACTCAAATCCTGTTATTGCGGTGTTGGAAATGGATACCTTGATGAATTTTTTTTTTAATGGTCAACTATTTATCCAAAAGGGGGAGACTAATTTCATTCTCCCCCTCATTCCACTTTCTACGCATTAATCAGGAATAGAAAGGTCCAGGCGACCAATAGAATAGGTTTTCTCACAACAAACAACGGGTTTACCACCACCAGGATTGTAATCTCCAACATCTAAACCTCCTCTCTGACCACATGGAAAACCCATGCAAGAAGCTGGAGATTCACTCATGGCCTGTCCAAATAGTGATTTTGAAGTCACAATTACTGCTAATGTCAGACACATTAGGCCAGCTAACCCATAAAAAAGTACTTTTTTCATAAAAATTAAATTAGTCAATTATTAATGGTTAAAATCATCTAGTATTAAAATATTTAATATTTTTCAATAATTTTAAAAATAATTATAACAGGATTATCAGATAATTTAACATCAATTCCACTGAACCCTTCCTTAGTCCTTATGAAATTTTTAAATGTCTCTGGTTCAACAATAGCAATAAATCTATTGTCATTAAATGAATCATAAATTATGCACTCTGGTAGCAAAGTGGAGAAATACCTATTTAAAAATATAACTTTATTTGTTCGTTTTGACTTGAAGATGTAAACCGGGTTTTTTGTGATTATCGGTCTTATGACAAGAAAATCCTCCGTATTAAATATACATTCAATACTTCCAACTTTCTGTCCCTTGAGAGCCAGTTTTAGCAATTCATTACTCGAAAGTGTTTCAAGTTCTTCAGCAGAGTAACCATACTTACCAAATTCAAGTTTGTATCGTTCTAATGGCGAACCTTTATGCAATTCATAAATGATATAGCTGTATGGGCAAATAAATAAGACCGTGTCTTTATAGATACTAACATTATTAATTATGGAGGTTGCTGTTTTATTTGGGTTTTCAAAAATATTAAATGGTATTGATTTATCAGAGTTTTTTAAAAATAGGGAATAAATTCTATTTCTTTTTTCATTCATATTTCTAATTTCTCTGTATTCATATAGAAGTAATGTATCCCCGTTTATTTCATGTATCCCTAGAATTGATTGGTTCATAAAATCCTTAGATCCGATATATTCTAAATCTAAATTGTAAATTAAGTTTCTCTGTTGAAAAGGGTCATGCACTAAGATTGTTGAATCATTTCTGTTAATGGCAAATGCAATTGGCTGTATCACCTCTCCGGGGCCCTTGCCATTGTCAAGCTTCTTTATTAATTCTCCTCGCCTATTGAAAGCAAAAACCGTTTTTGACTGAATATAATCAATAATATAGAAATGATTATTAAAATGTTTTAGGTTAAGCACATCTCCAATTAGACAGTTTTGTTTGGTTTCGAGCGGGATAACTTCTTCTATTACAACATCAACATTCCCAAATATTGAATCATCCATATCAATTTGCAGCTTCTCTGGATATTTATTTGACTTCTCCCTGGAATTGCATGAGCATAGAAAGAGAAAAACTATACAGGCTGTAAAAAGAAAATTAGGTGCTATTTTACTGTTCATAATTACATTCACAAATTATTTTTTAAAAAATACTGTTCGATTCTTTTTAAATATAAGTTTTCAAATTCCGTATAGGATTCGGAGAGAAAGACTAACTTTACGCATAACGTACTATCAATAATGAAATAAAATGTAGCTCTTTCAGATTCAGATTCAGCTTCAACCATAAGATTGATCCTGTTTTTATATATATAAATCGGTGATTTTATATTATACTTATTCTTTATTGAAGCTAATGATCTCACGTTTTCATAATCAGCTATGATAATTATATTCTGATAACCAATAATATCACCAAATTGAATTATTTGTTTTAAATCTTCTTCAACACATGTAAAACAAGATTGGCAGGAAAACCTATATACAAATTTTGGAGTCTCTAACAATTGTGAGATTTGAATGGAATCACCTTCTATGTCTGTTAAATAAATATTGTCCATAATTTGGTAATCGGAAAACACTTCCTTCCCATACTTCCTTTTGTTTTTATCCAACCTATATTCGTACTGTGCTATTTCCTTTATCAGATTTGTAGCCTCCTTGTTTCTTTTTAATAACTCAAATGAAAGATAAATGACAATAGCAAAAAGAAACACTAAGATAGTGTTCGGTAAATATTTTGTAATTAAGTTCATTAATTATTTAAGTAGTGAATTTTTTTTTAATAGCGTGATATCGTTGATAAAGGTAGTTGTTTATAAAGTTATGCACAATAACAAATTTGTCATTAATTTCATATTTTTGATTTTGCATGATATTAACTCAAAAAACTCTAATGAATGATTTAACGAAAAGGCGCTCCGTTTCTCCGTGTTACTTTTAAATTCAAAATGCTATGCGCTACAATAACCTCTTTGGATTGCCCGTCAGGCTGCTCCTGGCAGCTTGCCTCCTTATTGCCATTACTGCCGCATCTTCAGGTGCCGAAACCTGGACAGATAAGCCCGTTGTCAAAACCAATTACGGATTAATAAAGGGCTTTGCCGACAAAGGGTTGACCTGGTGCTGGAAAGGTGTTCCCTATGCCGCTCCGCCGGTTGGCCCGCTGCGCTGGAAAGCCCCTGTGGATCCTGCAGCCTGGGACGGGATCCGGGATGCAAAAAAATTCGGCAGTTCTGCCTCCCAGCTTCTGCCGGTTGTTGGGGCCAAAGGTTCCGAGGATTGCCTTTACCTGAATATCTGGAGGCCAAGGGGTGAAGCCAGGGGCCTTCCGGTATACCTGTTTATCCATGGGGGAGGTAATTCAATCGGAACCGGTTCATCCCGAGATTATTACGGGAATGCCGTGGCTGGCAAATCAAACATGGTTTTTGTTTCCGTCAATTTCCGATTGGGGGTCATGGGTTGGTTTCGCCACCCAGCGGTTACCGGATCCGGTTCCGCAGAGGATCAGAGCGGCAATTTTGGGACGCTCGACCTGATAAAAGCACTGGAATGGGTACACGAAAATATAGAAGCTTTCGGTGGCGACCCTGGCAATGTTACCATTGCAGGAGAGTCGGGCGGGGCAATGGATGTTCTTTCCCTGCTCACTTCTCCCCTGGCTGATGGACTTTTTCACAGAGCGGTTGTTGAAAGCGGTCTCTCTATGATGCGAATGGCGTAAACGTGCTGCCAGGCAGGATGGGCTCCGTAATGGGAGCGAGTCATTATGCTGAAATACCCTTCTTTATGGGAAGCGGACTGAACCAATTGTCCATAATAACCGGCAAAACCTATTCCCGGGAAAATAAGCCGGGTCGTGAAAAACTAACACAACTGTGCATGGCGTACCTCGCAAATTTTGCCCGCTCCGGAAATCCGAATGGGGGGAGTCTTCCAAAATGGGAGCCGTGGAATCCTGCACAAGGGACGCCGAAACTGATCATTCTTGATGCGGGATTGTCGGATCTGAGGATCTCTGAGTCACGGGAAATGGTTAGCCGCAGTTCTGTTACAAAACTTATAAAATCAGAATTGACGGAACCTAAACTGAGTGAAATCCTAAAAATTCTGAGTGGTCCATTTCCTTTTGGGATCGGGAAATAGGCTTTAACTCAGCGCCTGAACATTTTATCGCCTTAATTTAATCATCACAAATCCTTCCGGAACTTCAACTTTTTTGTAATCCTGCCGAAACATAAGGAATCCAACGTTTGTGGATCGAAAGTTATTTGAGGGAAATTGAGGTTTCTGTTTAGACTGAAAACACCAAAGGCGTTAGAGATATTCGTGTAGCCCGGCATATCTTGGTTCAAGGCATTTATATAAGTAGTGAAATAATCATGGAAATAATCATCGGAAACGATCAGTTGCAGGATAATATGATTGAACCGACGGGCATAGACTTGAGTATTTTCAGGCAAAACAGCAGCTAACTTATTGAAGAACTCCTCATAGATGCGTATATGAATCCATTTTTGCTCATCGATAATTAGCGCTAAATCCTTTTGTATCGTAAATTGTATGCTCTTTTGTTCCCAATGATCAGTATACTCTTCAAAATAAAACCGGCATAACAGACTTGAATACTTCATTTCTTCCAAATCGACCTTAACCACCAGAACGGGATCATTGACGCCATAAAAACTCCATGCCATCGGAGTTTGGGGGGATATAAGTTTTGGTTTCTTTATAATGGGTATCCTCGCATAGGCTATCTGATCTAACTGTGGTGATGATACTTGTAATCTAAAATAATCGTACGGACCGCTCCAGAATGCATCTACAGCTGGTAAATTATTGAACCTAAGAGTTTTATTCGACACATAAGTAGACCTTGAAACCTGAGAATCATATTTTTCCGAGCTATCGCTTCGCATCAGGGAAAAGCTTGTCTCCCACAATTTGTATCCATCTCCCCAGGCCTCCAGAACCACTTGTGCATCGTCGACCCTTAACTTATCGTTGTTATTAATAAAGTCAGCAGCATTCGAATCGGTGAGGGCCGTTTTTGAGATAGTCAGATAACATAAGCTATCCTGCGGGTTCAGGATACAAACAATGTTTGGAACCGGAGGAGCTGGGGACAGAATGACAAGCTCATTACTACAACCCGATCCAAGCAGGATGAAGATGAGCAACCAATAATACCAGCAATATTTATTTTTTAGCATAGTCAATCCTGGTTTTTAACACATCTCACCGAGCTGAGAATCAAATTTCTATTATAACCAGAGAGTTGCCATTGGTCAAGGAATCCTATTTTGATACCATCTTCATTAAAGTTCAGGTGAGCAGCAAAAAAGATCTTGGATGTATCATACATATAATCAGAAGTCCAGAAAGATGAAATTGTAGAATTACACCAGATGAACTGATTAACAGCGTCTACCGTGACAAACGCTCCATTTTGCAGGTTCATCCCTGTCGGCCCGTTTTCTCCGAGCTGTTTGGCAATATAAAGCATCGGAAAGCCTGTATAGAGTGCCTGCCATTCCATTTGTGCGGGGATGTGCCATCCATCCGGACAGATTCCCTGGTTGTGGTTCAGGTCATAGTTAATGGCTTCATACCAGGAGTATACGCTGAAGGTACCGGTTCCATAGCAGTGATCAAGGACGATCCTTTCAGGAACACCGTTGTTGTTCATTTTCTGATTTAGCGGATCAATCTCCGTTCCGTAGCGCAGGCACTCCGACATCCACCAGCGACCGCCGAAATTTACGGTCGAATATGTTTGACCGTCGCGGGTATCCGTTAAGGAGGAAGTTTCCGATCTTAAACTAAAAACGACAATTGAATCCGTGTCCACCGATGAACATCCGTCAAGATTCATCACCTCGACAGCAATATGGTAGGTTCCGGGTACCGGAAATTGTTTGACCATAATGGATTCGTTAGAGAACCCGGTATCCCATATTCGGTCGTCGTCGAAGTCCCATCGAAACTTCAATGCAATTTGGTAAGTACTTGCATCAAACGACTGACTTGCATCGAGTTCAAATAAAACCGTGGTGTCACCATTTGGTGGATAGGTGTTTAGCTTAGCGAATGGCAGGGATTGCTTTTTGCATGAAATCAAAAGCAATGCGACAATCATAAAGACAAAAACCTTCATTTATGGAGTTTTAAAACTTTAAGAAGTTTTTCTGAAGCGATTTCAGATTGGCATTTTTCATTTGTCTCATTTCTTAAAAGTAACCAATAAAATAGAAAAACAGAAAGGTTGTGGCAAAATCATTTTTGTTTCTGGATGTTGCTATTTGTTAAAACAGATAATTCTTACCCAGTTTTGCTTTTGCCACAACCAATATCAAGAATTTACTCCTCCGGGGGAGGAAGAGGGCTTGGACAAAGAGACGTCAATGAATATAACCATCCATTTTCAACCAGAATAGAAGCATTATATGACCAAATTGTTCCACAGGCCTGCCATGTACTATTCGATGTGGGTTTAATCCAAACTGAAACGGAAAGCCATACCATCGAATCAGTATAAAACTTGTATGCGGAATTGAATACCTGATTTGATGCTGGATTATACACAGTTATATACTCTGATTGCTCATTGTAGGTTACGCATTCATATCCATGATTGCATATCATAATAGCATAACAAGTGGGACAAGACGTCAAAGCAACAACCGTTGTTGGTGGAACAGGCGGGCATGACGCTTTTAAAGCAAAAGTTAACAAGATAGCAACGAATGCAAATGGTTTTAACAATAATTTCATTTTGTTTTGGATTTGAAAGTTTTTGAGTTTGCCCATTTTCGTCAGAGATGGACTAAGGCCTTCATACTGGTTCGATCAGTTTAGGAAGATCAAAACTCTGCCTTCTGGGTTTGATCTGATCAACCCAGTGGTGGTGTTTTAAGATGCTCTGTAGCTAAAAGTAGAAATGATTTTGTTTTCATGATCTTGATTTTGTTATGCTTCCATTGTTCAATGCTTTAGGCCTGCTAAGTGTAATTGTAGTAGCGGATTATTATTCAAAGAAGGGTGCTGCGATTTATAAAATCGGCATATCATTTTGACCGTAAATTCCTGTCTGGTTCATGAATGGCTTCTCCACTAAGAAGCTTGAAACAAATTCCATAATCTTTTATTTCTGTAAATTTGCGAGCCTTCTAAATACCGTGCAATGACGTTGGCGTCAGCAGATGCATTTTTTTGTCAATCTGGTTTAGCATCTCTTCAAAGTTAATGTTGAAGTATTTGCATAAACGATAATAGGTATACAATTGAATCGACGCCTCTCCCTTTTCAATACGTGCAACGTTAATGCCGGTAATATCAACAACCTCCAGCTGTGATTTCCCTGATAATTTTCTTGCAATTTTGATCTGGTTTGCCAGCTCTTTTAGAAATAGATCTTGTGTCATAATAGTAATCAATTAATAAACAAATGTTTAGAGATCGGCGAAATGTTGCCTTTCTCGGTTTATGAAGATTAATAGGTCAACTGACGAAATTGTTACCGGTCGATCCATGAGGAGCACGAAATAACACGGAGAAAATCCATTGATTGACTCCGTGTTTTTCGCGTTCCCTGATTTTGGTAATTTTAAACTATCGTCTTTTGTCAATTACCTCCACCCGGCAGTGGAGGCGGTGGTGGTGGAGGCGGCGGAATTAAAAGACTCTCATCACCATCGCCACCACGAACATTCAACATCTCAGCCAAGCTAAGCTCAATGAATTTTTTTTACTGGGTACTTCGTACTTTTCCATAAAATGAGGATTTAAAAAAATGAATACGTAACATTGATGTCTCCAGTGACTAAATTGTTACCGATATTTTGCAAATTAATTGATATATAGATGAATAGGTTGTTTGATGTATTGGGCCCCAGAGTTTTTCTAATCATTTTCCTGGTTTTTTTGGCTGGTCAGTCTTTTGTAATTGGGCAAACCCGTCAAATTGCTACCTCAAGTTCATCCTGGGAAAGTGAATATTCATTGTACCAACTTGCCGATTCAGCCAAGAGATTGTTGGATCAGGGAGATGCAATAAAGGTGATAGATTTATGCAACAATGGTTGTGATTCGATGATATACAAATATGACTCAAAGTATTTAGGGTATCTTAATTTGTACAAAGGTTCAGCTTACCTGAGAATGGGGAATTATTTCCTTTCAGAATGCTGTTATGATCTTGCTTTATCATACGGCCAGAATTACCAGCTTAATGATTTGATTTCCTCTGCTATTAACAATATGGCTGGGTTAGCTATTGTTTCAAAGGATTTTCTCAAAGCCAAAGAGTTATTAATTAGGTTGCTTAATGGGTATAATGGCAACAAGTTTAATTCATTAAAAATTTCAGCCACCATTAATCTTGCTGAAATTGCAATTATGGAAGGAGATTCCGTTGCCGCCCGAATTTATCTGTCTGATCTTTATCAATTTCATGATGAGGGAGTTGATTATTTATTTGACAGAACCTTAGGTAGATTAACAGCTTTTTTAGGCAATCGCACTGCAGCAATAATTATTCTTAAGCGCGCCCTGTTAAAGGGAATCACTTTAAATGGAGCATATAATCATCAGAAAGGACTTTGCTATTTGCGACTGGCCGAATGTTATGATAGCATGAATATCCGTGATTCTGCGGAAATTAACTATTCATTGGCCAGTCAGGTATTATCGGGAGGATTATACTTAAATGCGCCGGTTAAGGGTAAAGAGCTTCCGCAATATGAAACTGTTTTAGTTGAATGTCTTATCAAACAAGGTGAGTTTTACCGAAAAAATTCATTGACTTTAAGCCTGGCTTACGATCATTTTCAGAAAGCAATTGATCGGTTGTTATATCTTTCCCATGCTATAACGGCTGAATCAGCCCGGTTTATCATCGCTGAAAAGGGCAGACATGCGTTTAACAATGGAATTGAATGTGCCCTGGAACTTTTCGATCAAACGAAAGATGTCCGCTTTCTGGAACAAGCCTTTGAATGGTCGCTTCAGTCCAAATCATTATCATTAAATTGGCTTGTTGAAAAGAACTTTATTTATGCAAGAGTTGGAATCCCGGTGGTTTTAATTGATACGCTAACGGAATACCGGAAAAAGCTGGAATTATTATCTGGAAAATCGTTCGAAAATGCCCATGATAAACCCACCGAAGCATTCACCCGGTTGATCAGTTTGTATGAAGAAACGGAGAATCAGATCCGTACAAAATATAGCGACATCAGGCGAGGAATGACCTTGGACCCGATCAGTAACAGGATCAGGAAAAAGGATTTCAGTAATGAGCGATATCTGGGTTATTACGATCTGGATTCGTTAATTGTAATTTTTACCATTTCACCGGCAGGGTGGTCCTTTATACGAATTCCAAAGGATACCGACTTGATAGCCCGGATAAGCCGCTTCAAGGAAATTATAAGTGAGCCACCTTTAGCACTATACAGCTCCATTGACGTTCATGAGTATGCAGAACTTAGTTATACCCTATTCGATCAATTGGTTAAGCCAGCCTTAACGGGATCACCTATGACCAATCTGGCGATACACCCGGATGGAATTCTCCTGGGACTTCCGTTTGAAGCCCTGACAAATGAGCGGGTTAAATCATTAACATTTAAAGGGTTGCCATTCCTGCTTGACCAGTTCCATATTCGTTATCTTTCGGCTTCGTTAATGGTTGGGCCCAATAAAGTGCCAGCGTGGGAAAGTGACTCTATAACTATTTTATCGTGTAAGGATGCTGTGGCAATGCCTGATGTGAAAGCTGAGGTAGATGTAATTGCCGGTTTGTTTAAGAACTCGGTAATATATTACCTCGACCAGCGGAAAACGAATGAGCTCGATTTGGGAGGTCAAAACCATACTATCCATATATCAGGCCACTTAACGGTTAACAGTGAAAATCCGCTCGAATCTGTTATTCATTGCGCCGGGGATGTTACCGATGGAATTAGTTTTAGAGACGTCCTGAAGTATCAATTGGCTGGATCGCAAGTTTATATTAATACCTGCGAATCAGGAAACGGTGCGGTAAATCATGGCGAAGGACTGATGTCACTCGGACTTGCTTTTTCAATGGCCGGATGCACGACAATAA
Source organism: uncultured Bacteroidota bacterium (assembly GCA_942493265.1). Lineage (GTDB taxonomy): Bacteria > Bacteroidota > Bacteroidia > Bacteroidales > UBA12481 > UBA12481. The sequence continues at coordinate 417,138 of OW818688.1, read as the reverse complement.
TTCAACACAGTTGGAAAGCACCTGATCATGCCTCCGGAATTATGGCCAGGGGTTACTATAAGCATTTAGGCCGATTGTGCCCGGCTGAGGCTATTACACAGTCAAAGAGGCAGTATCTCAGGCGTGCAGGACCTGGGTTGGATCATCCTTACTATTGGGCTGGATTGGTGTGTTACAGCAATATAGGAGAAAGCAACTTATTTATCAGGATCCTCGTTCCCATTATAATCGGATTAATTCTTTGTGCATGGGTGGTCATGTTGGTTCAAAAGAGGATTGGCCGGAAACGGCCCCCCAGGGGTTAATAAGAAAATTTTACCCGGCAATAATAATCCACCGCAAAATCGAGGCCGGTGAAGTCGTTTTGAAAACGCCATCTTTGAAATCCTCCAGGTTGAATAATTGCGTATCTATCCTAATATGAGTGGCAAACAGATCAGAAAGGAAAAGGGGTTGGCTAATTTTTAATTACAAATATGTAATTGTACAGTAAAAAATTTCCAAATACCTTTAGAGAAGTTTATCACTGATATGGTAACAATTGAGTAATCGCTAGTCCTGAAAGGATATCGTATTTTTAAACACAAAAATAAATGCTGTCAAGAACCTTCTTAAAAAATATCACAAATGGCGCCTAACCGGTTAATACTGTTAGGCTGGACAGGATACTTGGGTAAATATCCCTCCAGCCTTAAAAATTTTCAATTCCCGAAATTGGTTACTGATGCATTATGCTGACAGTTCGTTGGATTATGAAACTGGGAAACGGGCTCCGTCAGCCCGAAACAATATTCATCAGTAACACTATAATCACAATTCACCTTACAGATAAAAACAAGAAGAATGAGAAAAATATGTTTTTTGATAATTGGAACATTGACTATTTTATTAGCCACTTCAGGTTGTAATAAGGACGATACGTTACCCAAATCAGAAAGTGCGACGGATCATGTTCTTAAAGGAACCCAACACGAAGGCAAAATAAAACTTGGAAAGAAACTAGAAAATCCTTATTCTGTGAAGAATATGAAGAAAGCCTATGAGAAGCTTAAAGAAGATGGGCGCTTAAAATCCAGTATGATTAATCTGGATAGCATCACCGCGAGTCACCTTTACGTAAGGTTCTTACCTCAGGATAGCCTGGAGAATGACCTGCTTTTAAATGATCCGGCATTGGAGCTGTACAGCTATCCGCTTGACTATGAAATTTTAGAATCCGGTAGTTATTATCATGACCCGGATATACCAGAGGATCAACCAACTTGGTTATATACCACTGTACCAATCGGCCAACCTATCCCTCAGATCAATTGCCAGATTTTGGCGGAATGTTTTATTCCTGACCACAATGCCAGCTTAAAAAGTGCCAATGCCGCTCAGTCGCTGGCCGACTTGGAATTTACCGCATATTGTGTAACCGGCAATGAAAACCAAGTTACAACCATTCAAACAATAATTAATTCAGGCGGTTCCGCATCTTCGGCATTAAAAACGCCAACGGGTACTATGAGCGTTTGGCATTCAACCGCACAATATCTCTCGGATGGAATAGCAAAAGTGAAAGTTCGTGCTAACACTTTTGTCAAGATTGGCATTGGTTGGACTGACACTAATGGCTCTTATACTGTTGACAAAAGTTTTCTTAACGATATGGCACATTACAGTCTTGTTTATACCAATAGCAACGACTTTACGATTTGGGGCAATTTTGCATTTTTCGCCCCTGCCATGTATGAAATGCATCAGCAACCAACTACAGGATATAGTGTAACTATTGGGACAAATTCTGTAGCCTGGCTTTGGTCGATGATCAATAATGCAGCTTGTGACTATTATGATTATTGTTCAGACTTGCAGATACCAGGACCACCATCCGATTTACGAATCTGGAATATGCGAGTTGGCGGAGGTTGGGGGGGTAGCGCTCCTATGACACATCATATTTCATTAAATACCAACTATTTGATGAACTTTTTGGCTGCCACTTATGCAACGGTAGGTTATCAAGTTTGGACGATTGCCCTTTCTTTAATTATGCCCGATGTTTTTATCCTACTTAATGATGGGTACACTTCCCGTCAGGGTGTTTATGAGACCGTTTTCCATGAACTTGGGCACACCAGCCATTACCAACAGGTTGGCGATACTTTTTGGCAGAACTATGTGCTTCATATTATTGCGAATGGGGGTTATGGTGATGGTAGTGAAACATTGGCTGGTTACTGCGGCGTGGGTGAAATGTGGGGCAACTTCTTCGGATATGATCTCGGACTGCATAAGTTTGGTGGGACCTTTACCGAAGAGCAAAAACACTATAATTGGTATAAGCCTGGATTCTTGATGGATCTGCATGATTTAGCGGGCTTCACAGACGCAGAAATATTTAGTTGCCTAACCTCCGGGGTACATTCAATCCCCGCATTGCGCAACGAACTTATTAGTAAATTTCCTTTGAAAACCAACCAAATAAATTCACATTATGGACACTATTTTCAATAAGATCGTTACTTTCAGTTTCTGTTTGTTAGTTCTGTCTGGTTGTTTTTCGAAGAAATACGATTATGCCTATGCAGGGATCATCAATAATGCCACCGGCGATACCCTCAAAATAGTACTAAGTGCAAAGATTACAGATATCAGCCCTTTGGATAGTTTTCATACCTACACATTGCTTCCGAATGACACGCTGTGGTACTACAAAGATAATCATACACAAGGATATGAGATTCCGGAAGGAACGGAACCGGTTCAGGCGTGGATCAATTTATGTGAGTGGGATACCGTTCTGGTATTTCGAAACGATACGTTGAAAGCATTATGGTCGCTACCTGTGTTCTCTGGTCCCTGCACCGAGAATAGCTTTTTCAACACCCAATCCTGGAGGACCTGGCTTTTTGATGAATACGGCAACGGATGGATGATGTTTACCATTTATCCGTCGGATTTAAAATTGAGTGGACATTGACCTGTGCGCTCTTAATATGACTATTTGCCCGTTTATGATTCAATTTCGGCGTATCAACAGATATTGTGCTTGCTGATGAACGCTTCAGCAGGATATTCTCGGATACTGGCGATCTTAGCGAGGTTGCATCCGGTATACAACACTGTTGTGCCGGAATTGAATCATCGGGCGTCTGGTCTCTGAAACAACTATTGGCCGGCTACCGCAGGTTTTTTCTAAAACGAATGAGCCGGTAAAGTGAGTTCACTTCCTTTTTATTCGGATTATCGTCCATCTTTTTCAAGGCAACCAATTGCTCACGGCATGCACTAAAATTGTTCTGCCTGAGGTAAATCAGTGCGATGTACCATCTGGAATAACCTTCATAAGCGCCTCCTAAAGGGAGTACCCGATAAAACATTTTGATCGCCTGATCAGGTTGATCCCGTTCGATTTCAATCAACGCCCTGAGAAAAACGAGTTTGGAATGTTCAGGTTGATGGAGCATTAAAGAGTCAGTAATTGATACCGCGGCCAATAATTGTCCCTGCTCGTAAAAGGAAAATGCTTCGTTTAGCGCATTCCTGGTTCCGGTATCACGAGTCAGCCCCTGCGAATCAAACCTTTTATAAAATTCATGGTATTTTGATGAACCATCGAGAGCCAGAAAGGAGGGAAATAACACAAGGGAAAGTAGAAGAATTGCTGCTGCACCGGGTAATGCTATTGCCAGCAACCGAATTCTGTTACGTCGGTGTCGAAGGATATATTTCTTATGTGCATTCCGGACAAATACCAGGGTTTTCTCAATTTCTTCCTTCTTCCGGCTAATCTCGACAAGGTCCCTGATCAGATTTTCTTCATTTTTTGCATCCATCCTTTTTTGCCTCCAAATTTTTCTCAAATAATTCTGAATACTCAGGTAAATTTTCCATAATTACTTTTAATCGATTTAAACATTCCTTTTTTTTAACCTGGTATACCGCCTTTGTCGAATAACCCATTTCCAGGTAAGCTTCCCCGGATTTAAGGTCACGGCAATATAAAGTTAACAGCCGGTTGCATTTGGTGGTGAGTTTTTTCATACATCTGTTGACAAACAGCTTGCGCTCAGATTTCTCAACCTCCAGAAAAACATCATCGGCCGATTCAAAATCATTAAAGTAACTATTTGGTTCTAAGATTTCCCGCTTTTTATCTTTCAGGTTGATCCATTGGTTTTTGGCAATGGAAATCGCGAATGTCTTAAGTTCACAGTTCAAAACAGGTTCAGATCCCATCTCAATAATAATGCAAACAGTTTTTGATGCAAGTAAATTGGCAATATTGGCGAAGTCGGGGTGCTGAAGCCTTAGGTGGTTCCTCAAGTACCTTTCAACGGCATGAAGCAATTGACCAGCAATTTTTTCATCCTTTGAACGTAGCAGTTTTAGCTTTTCGTTTGCAGTAAGTCTTTTTTGCGACGGTAGTTTCATCAACGTCAAATTTAAACAAATCTTCGACACAGTAAAAAACTGGCTTCGCAAAAATTATTGTGCATAAAATCAATGAGTTGTGAAATATTTTTCACAGTACCGGTAATAAATTTCAGCGCTGACCTATCAATGGTCATAAAGGGGAATCATGTTTGAATGAAACATGCCCCCAAATGTTTTAATAAACATTAGGTATGAGACAAAAGGAAGTATTTCTAAAAGAATTAGCCCGGCAAATTCAGATTGCCAGGACTGAGGCCGGGAAATCCCAAATGGATGTGTTAGAGGAATTGCATATTCATGTTGGCAGGATTGAGATGGGCAGGCAGTCCATAACGGTTGGTACACTCCTGGAGTTATGCAGGTATTTGGATATTGGGGTATCGGATCTATTGAAAAGAGTTGAAAACCGTAAATCACCCACTTATCGTGGCCGGTGAAGTCGTTTTGAAAACGCCATCTTTGAAATCATCAAGGCTGGATTATCGCTTATTAACAGGTAGAAACAGAAATATCTTAATTTATAGTCGACTTCTAACTCAACCCTTACAATGGCACCTAATCGTTTTATTTTTATTAGCTGGATATGCCGATAGTCTTAATGTCAAGGAACGCTTATCTGGCTGCAACCTGGTTTATTCTCGCTTGACAAATTTTTATTTTATAATATTGATTCTGTAAGTTTTATTTTAAGTTTTAGTAATTGATTTTTTTTAATCCTTTGTTCAATGAAAAGAAAAGTAATAATTTCCGTAATAATCCCGACTTTTATATCTTTGCTGGTATGAGATGGGTAAGAATTATAATGATTCTTTTATTTTTTGGCAGTTGTAGGGTTGAATTTGATCCTCATGATCCGGATTTTGCTGCTGTTCCGATTGTTTTTGGCCTGATTGACACCGACGATTCCATTCATACTATCAGACTTACCAAATCCTTCATTGGTCATCAAGATGCTTATGATTTGGCAAAGGATACAGTTAACCTATTGTACGATTCGGTAAGAATGATTATCCAATGCCTTGATATAAATTTAAATGTTGTTGATTCCCTTCTTTTTCGGAAAGTGTATTTCAATTCTACGTCTGATGGGGTTTTTAGTTCTGCCAAAAGCTGGTATTACCTCTCGACTGACAAATTTCCTCAAAAAGATTCTTTTTTACGTTTCCGGCTAAAAGCTTGGATTTATGACTCAAAAACCACCATTATCTCAACCGCGATTTATCGATACTATTTGAAGGACAGAACTAGAATATGTTTGCCAAGTCCAAAATCTAAAACAATATCCGTTTACAATGAAGATATTACAAAAATTGGTTGTTGTGGCATTGATCACTTGGGTATTAGAATTCGCTTTAATTATATTGAAGTCCGCGATGATAGACAAATTGAGAAAAGAATTGAAAAGTTTTGGTTTGAAGAAACAGGCGAGATGGTTTTGACTCCCGCTAAATTGTATATGTTTATTAAAAATGCTATTAATGTTGACGAGAATGTTGACTTTCGAATATTTAATAGTTTGGATATCCTATCCTATTCATCATCACAGGATTTGGTATTTTACAATACACTTTTTAATCAGGAAGGGAAGTTTTTTGAAACCCCTAATAGTAACATAGTCAATGGGTATGGGTTATTTGGCGGGTACTCGAAGGATTCGCTGGTCGGTTTAAAATTTGAACAAAAGACTTTGGATTCATTGGCTTATGGGCAATATACCAAAGGTTTAAAATTTGTCTCATATCATTAAGTTCCCTTTGCGATTCTCAGAACAATATTGATGTTATTGCAATAGTTTTTCGGGAAGATAAATTTCAAGTGGTCAAATATAAGTTCCCGGAAAAGTAATTGTGTTTCTAGGGTCCTGATCTATCGGCATGACACTCTAAAAGTAGTCCTCTTTTTAGCCCAACCGGCCTTAAGGCCGGCTGGGAGAGTTCTCATTATGGATCTCACTGAACCCCGGCTTGAAAGCCGGGGCAACTGATATGGGACACACTTAATCCCCCCGCTGAACATTTTATCACCCCGCATTGTTCTAATAATCAGGACGTCATAATCCTGTTAATTGAACATGCTGAATAGATTGTCTGTAATGTCGAAAGTGATGCTTTCACTGCTGTTGGTGGGAGTGGCGGTGGCTTTGGTGACCGGATTGCTGAGTGTCGTTTCGGGGCATGCGCTGGTTCGTGCGGATGAACAGGTATCGCCTGCTGAGCTGATTGCCAGGGTTCAGGTATTATTGCGGGGATTTAATCTCTCCATCGTTCTTCTCCTGATGGCCGTGGTCGCACTTTGCGTAGTCATCATGAGGTTTTTCAGCCGTCCGGCCGACAGCCTGGCGAGAGCCAATGAGCAGCTTAAAACGCAGTCGGCGGCAATGAAATCTGCCGCTAACGGTATCATTATTACTGATATCAATGGCGTGGTAAAATGGGTGAATCCGGCATTTACCCGGTTAACCGGATATGAGTTCGGCGATATTGTGGGAAATAAACTTAAAATGCTGAATTCCGGCATGCAGAGTCCGGAATTCTTTAAAAATATGTGGGCCCAAATCCTCGCCGGTGAAGTGTGGCATGATGAGGTAGTGAACAGGCGGAAGAACGGATCTCTTTATACCGAGGAAATGACTATCACCCCGGTGCGCGACAGTCAGGGCAAAATCTCGCAGTTTGTTGCCATTAAGCACGATATCACCGAGCGGAAACGGCTGGAGCAGGTGATCAAAAAGGACCATGAACGGATGGAGGATGAGCTCAATGTGGCCCGGGATATCCAGATGAGCATGCTGCCCCTGAAATTCCCGGCTTTCCCCGAACGGGAGGATATCGATGTGTATGCCAAACTGATCCCGGCACGTGAAGTGGGTGGAGACTTTTATGATTTCTTTTTTATCGACGATGAGGACTTCTGTTTCGTGGTGGGCGATGTTTCAGGAAAGGGCGTGCCCGCCGCCTTGTTTATGGCGGTTACTAAAGCTTTGCTGAAGGCCGGCGCCAGCAATGAGCGGTCAACAGCTAAAATTCTGACCACCGTGAATAACGAAATCAGCAGGGATAACGAAAATTCAATGTTTATCACGGTTTTTATGGCCATTCTGAATACCACCACGGGCTATCTGGTGTATTCCAATGCCGGGCATAATCCTTCGTTTGTTCTCAGAAAGGATGGGGGTGAAGTGCGCAAATTCATCGGAGCTGCACGGACTGGTGATCGGTGCCATGGAAGGGGTGGAGTATAAGGAAACTGTTTTGCAGCTCAACCGCGGCGATTCCGTTTTTGCTTATACGGATGGGGTAACCGAGGCTCAGGATCATGCCGGGAACCTGTATTCCGAAAACCGGCTGATCAACCTGTTGAACGAGCACCGGTTCACTGATTGTCAGGAGCTTGGGAATGAGGTGGTAAGCGATGTGTGCAAGTACGAGAACGGTGCTGAGCATGCCGATGATATCACGGTGCTGTCGGTTCATTTCAAGGAGCAATCTGCTGATTCAGTGGTCGATTATCTGTTTACCAGCATCACCAATAAGGTGGAGAATATTATGGTGCTGATTCAAAAATTCGAGGATTTTGCAACAAAGTATTCGATCAAAGAGGAGGTTGTGCAGAAAATCAATATCGTTTTTGATGAATTGCTCACGAATACCATTTCTTATGCCTATTCTGATGATCTGGAGCATGAAATTGAAATTAAAATCAAATTCTATAAGGAACGGTTAATCATTACCATCATGGACGATGGGATGCCTTATAATCCGTTCGACCGGTCGGACCCCGATACTTCACTCGGACTCGACGACCGGGAGATTGGCGGCCTGGGTGTTCATCTGGTGAAATTGCTCGTGGATGATTATCAATATGAATATAAAAAGCAGTTTAAAAAGAATATTACCAGTTTTAAAAAGCATATTTAATTGCGAATAATATCATGGAAACTAAAATCAGGGAATCCGGGGACATCAAAATAGTTGACATAGCCGGGCGTTTGGATACCGGAACTTCACCGGAAGCAGAATCTGCCATCCATAAATTGCTGGATGCCGGTAACGGAAAAATCATTATCAATCTCGCCGGTACTGATTATCTGAGCAGTTCGGGTTTGAGGGTTCTGTTGGTTACCGCCAAGAAAATTGCGGCCATCAAAGGCAAGCTTAAGATATGCCAGCCGAATGCAGTGGTTAAGGAAATACTAGACATATCGGGTTTCAGTACGATTCTGGATGTGCGGGCTACTGAGGAGGAAGCCTTATCGGAACTTCAGTTTTAAATTGCCCGAAAAATCAAGCAGTCGCCGGAGCCAGTCGAAATAGAGCGCCAGGTAAAGCATGAAAATCATCAGAATGATTACCATGACGTTAAACTGGAAGGTGGGAATTTCGAGGTTTCCGATAAACTTGGCGGGTGCATAAAATTGTGCCCTTCCGATGTGGCTCTCCGGTAACCTGAATACCGGCGCTACTTTAACCAGATAATGATCACCACCGGGAATGATCGTATTGTCGATGTCCTGATTGGTTACAATGGCAGCGAGGGATGAATTGTGCTGCTGTTTCTTCAGGTTGATCAGGTATTCCTGACCCTTGCCGGCCACTAATTCCGAGGTGATCTGGTCCTTGCGCCGCTCGGCATCGCGATACAGGTTTTTATATTTTTCGCGAAGCTGGTCGAGATGGGCAATTGCACTATCACCAATCGTGCGGGTAAATAATGGTTCCGTGAGCTGATCGTAATATTTAAAGCGCGGCAATAAACTATCGCGGTCAATTTTATCGATTTCATTAAAAATGATTCGGAATGTTTTTTCAACGGGTTTTTTATTATTTACCGTATGATTAAATGAAATGGTGCCAATTAAATTTGATAATTTCGGAATGATTAATTCTCCCTTGATAAAATATTCCGACATTTCTTTTTCAATATCGTAATAATTGATATTGTATTTATTTTTTGTGTACTGCTCAACGGCAAGCGCCTCAAATGCCCATCGGGATACCATGATATCACCGATAACCGGAACATTATTATTCTTCGAATTCATTCCTTTCAGGTCGTCAAATTTCACAATCAGCCCGCACAGCAATATCTGCGGGATAATCAGCAGGGGAATGGTGATATAAATGGTTACCACGCTGTTTAATCCGGAAGATATATTTAATCCGGCCATATTGGCAAATGCTGCGGTTAGAAACAGAATGGTCCAGTATTGGAAAAACAGTCCGTTCATCTGGAGGATCAGGGAACTGATCAGTACAAAAAGCAGCGACTGAATAAATGAAACACCAAAAAGGAACAGAATCTTTGAATTCAGGTAACTTAATCTGCTTAATCGTAAAAATGCTTCACGCTGCAATATTTTCCGGTCGCGGATAATCTCCTCGGCGCTGAGGCTCATCCCCTGAAAAAGCATCACAATGATGGCCATAAACAGGTAGGACGGGAAATTCTTATTTAATCCGAAATAATATCCTGATTCGGTGGAATATCGGGTGAGGAAACTAACAACCAGTGCCAGGATTGGGGCCTGCAGGAGGTTGATATAGATATACTGCATATTGGAAATCTTGGTTTTAAGATTTCGGGAGAAAAATATGCTGAATTGTTTTAATCCGGATGGTTTAAAAAAATTGGTGACCGGAATAGTTGTATTTTCCGGGATAATAAATTCAACTTTTTCCTGAATATTCCTGACATACAGGTTATGTAATTCCTCCGGTGCGAATTTTCTTTCCGCCGTGAGCCGTCCGGATTCGTCAAACTTATGATTTTCAATGATTTCCAATACCTGTTCGGGATTGACATTCCCGCACGCGCTGCACTCGCAGTTATCGGCATCAATGTGCTTGTCGAGTTCCTTAAAATAGACGATCGCATCGAGCGGATTTCCGGCATAAATCGGGTAACCTCCTTTGTCGAAAATCCAGAGTTTATCGAAAAGCCGGTAAATAAAAGAGGAGGGCTGATGGATGTTTACAATGATCAGGCGGCCATGCTGGGCCTGCTGTTTGAGCAATACAATGATCTTTTCCGAATCCTTTGAGGAGAGGCCCGAGGTGGGCTCATCCACAAAAAGGATGGAGGGTTCACGGATCAGCTCCAGCGCAATGTTGAGCCTTTTGCGCTGACCGCCGCTCAATACTTTTTTCAGCGGACTGCCCACCACCAGGTCGCGCACCTCATACAGGCTCAGGTCGTTCAATAGTTTATCGATCTGTGCCCGGATATCCGCTACCGGAATATTGTCGAGGCAGAGCAAGGCATTGTAATATACATTCTGGAAAACGGTGAGCTCCTCAAATACCAGGTCGTCCTGCGGAATAAATCCGATCAATCCCTCGATTTTATCATAATCCGCGTGAATATCCACGCCGTTAATGGTAATGCTTCCGGTTTTTACCGGCAGATTGCCGTTCAAAACATTCAGCAGGGTTGATTTCCCGACTCCGCTGCCCCCCATCACGGCAATCAGCTGTCCCGAATGTTCTGAGAAACTGAAATGGTGGATACCATTTTTGCTTTTGGGGAAATTGTAGGTGATTTCTCGGCTGGTAAATACAAGCGGATCCTTCGACTGGTATTTAAAATAAGTTGCCGATACCTCGGTGAAATAAATATTGGTATTTAATTTTCCACGGATAATACCGCCCTGATTAAAAATATAAAACTGACCGGGCCGGATGTTGTTTCCTTCGAGATATAACGGATCGCCGCCGAAATATTTAAAAATAAATTGTTCCGTTTCAGCAACATAATAGATCAGGATATCGCCCTCCAGGTTGCCTTTTCGGATATGAAAAATATTGATACTGTGGGCCTTATCTTCTTTATTGATAAGTAAAAACCCATCAGTATCAATATCTTCAGGTTGATCGGAAAAGATAAATTGTTTAAATGCCAGGTAATCGCATGGTTTAATTTCGAATATTTCTGCCACCAGATCATATAAATCATGCTCAACTGAATTAAAATCGCTTTTTGCAAGTTCTAAAAAATGCAAAAAGATCATTAATTGCTCGGCATGATGAATTCTGCTTTTAATCTGATTACATATTTTCCCGGCTATTATCCTGGTATTTTCATCATTTAAATCATGAATTCCGCTATTATATAAATCATAAATCTCAAAAAACAGAGACAGGTACTCGGCTGGATCTTTAATACCGAGCCGGGTGGTCAGATAATCCTCCAGGTTATTTTTGGCAAGGTCATAGTCCTTCTCCCCCTTGATGCTGAACACAGCAAAAAGGTTGATCAATGCATTCAGCGTTGATTCATTCATGGCCTGACCCGGAGCAAAACCTGTTACAAACTGATGAAGTCGGTGAGTTTATTTATTTTATCTACCGTAGCGGCTGAGAAAGGTTCAGATGAATTGAACAGATCGTTGACGGGGACAATCGCGGCATATAGCTTGGCAACCTCCTGATCGGCCGGTGATTTTTTAAGGATCTCACAGGCTGCATTAATGACATCCTTCTGCTTTTTCAGAACCTCGATCAGCTTGTCCTGTCCGGGTGAAAATAAGGTCAGATAGGAGATCACATTCAATGATTTAACGATAGCACCAGCCGCTACAAGCGACAGATCAGAGCTTGAACCGGTTTTCTGGAGGATGTCGTTGGTGGTTTTGAGCATGTCGGAAACCAATACATCCAATGAATCCTTATTGTCTTTGTTGTTCTGATACCGGTCCTTAAATTGTTTCTGACTTTGAACCAGCTCTTCAAAACCCAATTCCTTCGTTAAGGACTCATATACCTTAACCAATTTGGAAAATTGTTCCGTTTGGTTGTAGGTATGGGTGTAGGCGAGATCAAAAATGATGGTTCCGTAGGCTTTGGCTTTATCGGCACGCGTCAGCAGATTTTCGGTTTTCAGATTTTCACCGGTAAACCCTGCCAGATAGGCGGTTCCGGTGGAGTTGATGAGGTTCACCGTTTCGGTGTTGGTGGGGAGGGATTTCACAATCTGCACGATCTCTTCCTTGATTCGGGCAGCATCAGCGGATGTGGCGTCGGCTGTGACAACTTTTTTGGCTTCCGTTTTTTTCGGCTGGCAGGAAATCATCAGGATGGGAGCGGCCAGCGCTAAGGCAAATACAAGGGCTCTGGTTTTCATTACGATATGATATTAAGTTTCTTAGGTTTTTAAACAAGCGATATCAGGATTTGTTTTGCGAGGATGAGATTTTGATTTTTAGTGGTGTTGAAAGTTCTGTGTATCTGATTAACAATCAGGCAAAAAGACAAATGCATCCTCTTATAGTTAATTGAATAACAGATAATTACTTAATATTTAACAAAAAATTAACGAAAATCCCTGAACATACTTGCCCCAAACAGGGTCACCCTGATATGATCTAATACAAATACCCTGTTAAAATGACTACATCAATACATAATACATTGATTAGCAGAGCTAACGGCCTGAGGTCGTTAGCTTTTTTGCTTTTCGTCCTTCTCCTTCCGGGGATTGGAAAGAGTCAGAACTCATCGCTGCCAAATGAGTTTAGCTTGATTCTCGAATGTGTTCAGGATCTGGGGAATGGAAGTTACCGGGCCAATTTCGGATATTACAATCCCGGAACCGAAACCATCATCGTTTCACCCGAAAAAAGCAAGCTGGTTTACAATGGAGGCGAGCAGAAATATCAGGTTATCAATGTTTTTGAACCTGGCAGGCACTCCTATGTATTAAGCCGGGAATTTAAACAGAAAGATGAGCTTCGCTGGCAGGTGATCTTTCCGAATGGTGAGGGTAAGGAGGTTACAGCATCCTCTGGTTCTCCTTTGTGTACCGGAACCGGCGTGATAATCCCCTATTATAATCCGCCCGATGGCGGGAGGTTGCTGAATTCACTGATCGGACCCGAACTGACATCGTTATACTATAAATACCTCTCCACCTCCCAGGCATCCTCCGATGAGATTTTCCAGATCGGGCCTTCCGGGGATCAGGTTTTCATAAAGGTCATTGCACTGGCCGGACAATACCAGTCGCTGCTCGACCTGCTGGTTACTGCACCCTATGGACTCACGTCGATTGTTACTTCCAACCCGGGAACCCGCACCATCAGCGGGTATTATCCGATATTGAACCTGTTGAAAATCAATGATCTTCCGCTATTGGTCAATTATGCCCGACCGGTTTATCCGGCTATTAATAATGGCGGGTTAACGACCTCCCAGGGCGATCGTACCATCGGATCTGATTTTGTCAGGGGTGGCTTCGATGTTCAGGGTGAAGGGGTTAAAGTTGGGGTGATGTCGAACAGTTATAATACCAAAGGCGGCGCCGCCAATGATGTTTATGCCGGCGACCTGCCCGAAGGCGTGGTGGTGTTGAAGGAATATCCCGGTGCTGCTTCCGATGAAGGCCGGGCCATGATGCAGATTGTGCATGATATCGCACCCAGGTCTCAGCTATATTTTCGAACCGGATCCATCAATCCTGATGATTTTGCGCAGGGTATTGCGGAATTGCAACAGGCTGGCTGTCAGGTAATCGTGGATGACATTACCTACCTCACCGAGCCTTTCTTCAAGGACGGGGTGGTGAGCAATGCAGTTAATGCAGCAGCAGCACAGGGCGTTGCTTACTTTACTTCTGCCGGAAATTTCGGCGGCCGGGCATATGAATCGGTATTTAATCCGGCAGCCGCACCCGCCGGTATCACCGGTCAGGCTCACAATTTTGGCGGCAATGATGTGCGTCAGCAGGTATCACTTCCCGCTGGCAGCTACACAATTGTTCTCCAGTGGGAGGAAAATGCACCTGCCCAAACCGATATGGATATCTATATTTCCAGTCTGGACGGCGTGCAGCTCCTCGGATTTAACCGCAATAACGTGGGTGGTGATCCGGTTGAGGTTCTCCCGTTTATCATCCAGGGCTCAACCATGGATGCCAATATTATTATCACAAAACCCACCGGCTCCAATCTGAGATTCAAATATATCGTGTTCCGCGGGCAGTTGTCAATCATGGAATTCAATTCAGGAAACTCTACAATTGTTGGACAAGCCAATGCAACTGGCGCCATGTCGGTTGGAGCTGTTCTCTATTCCAATACCCCGGCTTACGGAGTGGCCGTTCCTACGATCGCCAGTTTTTCGTCATTGGGCGGCACCCGGGTCACCGGAGAAACCCTGCCACGACAGAAACCTGAGTTTACCGCTCCGAACGGCGTGAATACCACGTTGGATATGGGAGGAACCAATATCGACGGCGATGGTTATCCGAACTTCTTCGGAACCTCGGCATCAGCGCCCCATGCGGCCGGAGCCGCGGCTCTGCTGATCGAAGCCAGGAAGAAATATCTGCTGGAAGCCAGCGTCAGTCCGGGTGTTGTGCGCAATAACCTGCAATCATCCGCTATAGATATGGATGTACCCGGGTTCGATTATAAATCGGGCTATGGATTTATTCAGGTCGACGATGCGCTCAGTGCATTTGCCTCCCCGCTGCCATCTCTGACCAGCCTGAATGTTCCGGCCGGAGTTACAGCCGGTACTTCATCTTTTACGCTTACCGTTGAGGGTGAGTATTTTACCGGGGAAACGGAGATCCTTTTCCGCGGCGATCCTTTGCCAACCACCTATGCGAGCGAGACCACCCTTTCGGCACAAATTCCTGTTTTCTCCGGTAATCCGGATATCAGGGTTTCCACTGAGCCCATCTCGGTATCGGGAATAGATGGAGGGATATCCAACTCATTGACATTCTTCGATATTCCAAAGAAAAATATCACGGTTTATGCTGATAATCAATCCATGAAGTATGGGGAAATTCTTCCTGAATTTACTGCCACGGTTTTGGTCAACGGTCAGCCGTTATCTCTCTCAGGATTAACCCTTTCTGATGTGGGCTTAGCCGGATTGCAGTTTGCCACAAATGCCACCAGCACCAGTAATGTCGGGACTTACGCCATCAAGGTATGGCTCGCTCAGCAGCCTGATGTGTCCAAACTGGAACTGTACAATTACAGTATGGCGGCCGAAACCCTGAATGGTCAGGAGGTATTTGTATTTACTCCGCAGGAGGGCAAGGGTGCATTGACTATCCTGAAAATGCCTTTGCTGATTACGCCTGAAGATCTGACCCTAACCTATGGGGATGAGCTTGGGGGCCAAAGCATTATTTACCGGTATGATTTTGATCAGACGAATCTCGGAACCGATCTGGGCGCATTGCTAAACACGACCCACCAGGAAGCTCTCACCGATGGTCTGGCCCTGGTTAACGGAGTTCCGATAGTCGACGGGATTCCGCTGGTGAACGGCACTCCGCTGGTGAACGGCGTACCGCTGGTTTCGGGTACCGCCAATGTTAACGGTGTTCAGGTGGAAGTGAATGGCGACGGTACCTTTATCAATGGAATCAGAATTGAGAATACCACCTCACTGGCATTCGGCATTCCACTGGTCAATGGCATCCCGCTCGTGAACTGTCCCGCCGTAATTAATGGTACTGCGATGGTTAACGGCGTATCCATCGGGATTGTAAACGGTACCATGACCAGCATCGATGGTCAGGCTTTGCCATATGCCATCCCGCTGGTAAACGGACTTCCGCTGGTGAACGGGATTGCTTTGGTGGATGGAATTCAGGTGGAGGTGAACGCAACCGGTACCTATATGAACGGGGTTAAAATTGAGAACGGTGTAACAGCCGCTTATGGAATCCCGCTGGTGAATGGTACTCCGCTGGTTAACAGCTCCAGCATTATCGACGGGATTGCCCTGGTAAACAATCTTCAGTACCCGGTTGAAAACGGAATTCCGCTGGTGAATGCGCCTTACGCTCCGGTTGTAAACGGGATACCGCTTGAATACGGGATACCGCTCGTTAACGGGGAGCCTCTGGTTAACGGAATCGCGCTAGTGAGCAACGGCGGATTGAGTTTTGTAAATCTTGTTGATGTTAACATGATGGCAACCAATGCGATACCGTTGGTTAATGCTCTCGCCCTGGTTAATGGCACTCCGGCCAATATCGAGGCTGTTTCGCTGGTTGATGCCGCAAATACTAAAAATTCAACCGGGATTGTCCTGGTAAACGGTATCCCGACGGTTGATGGCATCCCTCTCGTGAATGGCATTGCCATGGTTGACGGTCTGGCATTGGTCAACGGAATTGCCACGGTTGATGGGATTCCGCTTGTGAACAGAATTCCGCAGGAGAACGGTACTCCGCTGGTGAACGGCATCCCGCTGGAGAATGGAATCAGTGATGAAAGCAATTCCAAAACCATCGTGCTGGTTGACCAGAACAGTCTGGGCGAGAGCGGAGTGAATCCGCTGTTCGGTCCGATGAGCCTGATCACCGGAACCACAGCCGGTCGCCACTGGATCATACCGGGCGGGTATTTTTCCCAGAATTTTGATGTTTCGTATGGTTTGGGAACTCTCACGATAAATAAGGAAGATCAATCCATTGAATTCCAGCCATTAACAGGTAAAACATATGGGGATCCTGATGTAACACTCACCGCCACGGCCACTTCGGGTTTGGAGGTTCTGTTCTCATCATCCAACCCCCTTATCGCCAAAGTGACCGGGAACACCCTGAAAATCACCGGAGGCGGTTCGGTAACGATCACTGCCCTGCAGCCGGGCAATGCAAACTATAATCCCGCTGTTCCGGTTAGCCGTATGCTGGTTATCAGCCCCCGCAATATCACGGTTACTGCTGAAGATATGGTTATGAATTACGGAAGTGCGCTTCCTTCGTTTACCAATACCTGGTCGGGATTCCTCACCGGGGATACCCCATCATCAGTATTTGGTGCCACGGCGGTGACCTTTACGCTGGATCGTCCCGTTACCTCTCCGGGTATCTATACCATCAGTCCCTATATTGCCTCGACCCCCAGTTACTCAGTGAACCTGGTCAACGGCACCCTGTATGTAAATCCGTATGGAGCCAATACCAAGAAAATCAGGACCTCACTTGATTGCGTTACGCCGCTCACCGGTTCTGTCTGGGCTCTCGAGGCCCGGTTCAGCTATGTTAATGATAATGCCTATCCGGTTTATGTTAAAAACGGACCTGAAAATTATCTGACTTCCGAAGGGTTGTATGACGGAACCCTGCCTCCGCAGGTGTTTTATCCGGGATCGGGAATTTTTAAGGTGAAATTCGACGGTAAAAAACTCACGTGGACGGTTACCACCAACGATACCGATCATAAAACCTCCGTGGCTTCGTATGCCAGCTCAACATCCAAAAAATGTCCGAAGAGCGGAATGGATATCGACCCGGTTGACTCCGGCACCGAACGGGAAATCCGGGTGTATCCGAATCCGGTTCAGGACAGGGTGATCGTTACTTTGCCGGATGAACCTGCCAAAGGTGCTGTTTTGGTGATCGATGTACTCGGGCGGAGTCACACAGTGCCGATGAACTGGATGGGCTCGATGGGTTTGGAGATTGACATGACCGGCAAACCGGCGGGTGTTTATCTGATACAGGTGGCTCAGGATGGTGTTTTACAGAGGTTTAAGATTTTGAAGCAATAGCCATCCGCTATAATCATGTCACCCCTACGGGGTTAGGTTAGGTGGTCGGGATCATCCAGTGCTATAATCATGTCACCCCTACGGGGTTGGGCTTGGTGCTATTGATCACTTTGTGCAATGATCATGTCATCCACTGCCGTTTTAGAAGCCCGTAGGGCTGACATGATTATAGCCTGGCGGATTGAATTGAAATATTAACCCCGTAGGGGTGGCATAGGTTGCAGGGATCATCCAATAATCATTTCACCCCTACGGGGTTGGGTTAGGTGGCAGGGATCATCCAGTGCTATAATCATTTCACCCCTACGGGGTTGGGCTTGGTGCTATTGATCACTTTGTGCAATGATCATGTCATCCACTGCCGTTTTAGAAGCCCGTAGGGCTGACATGATTATAGCCTGGCGGATTGAATTGAAATATTAACCCCGTAGGGGTGGCATAGGTTGCAGGGATCATCCAATAATCATTTCACCCCTACGGGGTTGGGTTAGGTGGCAGGGATCATCCAGTGCTATAATCATTTCCCCCCTATGGGGTTGGTTTGGTGCTATTGATCACTTTGTGCAATGATCATGTCATCCACTGCCGTTTAAGAAGCCCGTAGGGCTGACATGATTATTGCCTGGCGGATTGAATTGAAATATTAACCCCGTAGGGGTGGCATAGGTTGCAGGGATCATCCAATAATCATTTCACCCCTACGGGGTTGGGTTAGGTGGCAGGGATCATCCAGTGCTATAATCATTTCACACCTATGGGGTTGGTTTGGTGCTATTGATCACTTTGTGCAATGATCATGTCATCCACTGCCGTTTAAGAAGCCCGTAGGGCTGACATGATTATAGCCTGGCGGATTGAGTTGAAATATTAACCCCGTAGGGGTGGCATAGGTGGCACTTCGGCATCCTCGGAGGAGTGTCATCCCCGCGGGGCCTGCCCCCGCGAAGGCGGGGGGCGGGGACCCCTCTCTTAACCTTTTCCCACCTGATTTGTTAAACATTCAGTTCGCATCGGTTACCTATGTTAAAAAAGCAATTATTCCTCCTTTTTCTGATGTCATCTGCTGGCTGCCTGATGGTTGCGCAGGACCTGAAAACGGATAGCGTGAATACCGTCCTGAATGCTGCAAAGGCCGACACCAATAAGGTTAACCTGCTGGTCGACCTGGGCAGAAAGCTCTACCGTTCGGCACCCGAGGATGCTATGAAATATAGTCTGGATGCCGTGGAACTGGCTCAGAAACTGGACTATAAAAAGGGATTGGCGCTGGCATACAAGAATGCCGGACTGGTTAAATATGCCAAGGGGCTTTTTGCTGAAACATTTGTTTACTGGGAGAAATCCAGGGAGGCTTTTGAGTCATTTGGTGATAAGTCGGGCGTGGCCAATATATTAAGCAACATGGGGGCCATATACAATAATTACGGCGACGATACCAAGGCGCTTGAGCTGTATATCGAGGCACAAAAAGCGGCTTCCGAAATTGGTGATTCCCTTCGGCTTGTCACCACGATGATCAATATCGGCACAATCTATATCAAGAAAGAGGCAACCATCAGCAAGGCCATCGAAATATATACCGCCGCGCTGCCGGTTGCCGAAGCCATTAATGACCCGGATGCCTATGGCACTGCTGCCGTCAACCTGGGTGAGGCCTGGTTTAAATCCGGCGATAATGTGCGGGCTCTGGAATATTATAAAAAGTCGGAGAAGGCTTTTGAAAAATCCTCTTCCGGCAATCTTCCCTATACCCTGATCAATATGGGAAATCTGTATGCGCGGCAGGGTGATTTTGAACAAGCCCTGATTTACCAGAAGAGAGCCCTCGATATCACTACCGGGTTGAATGCCCGCCTCGATATGGTTTCTGCTTATCTGGGTATGGCGGATACCTACAGGCTCAAAGGGGATATTTATGCGGCCATTGAGGCTTTTAACCGGGCGCAGGTATTGGCCGGGGAATTGAATGCGAATTTCGAACTCAGGGATGCCTATTCCGGACTGGCCTCGGCGCATGCTTCGGTTTCCGATTATCTGAATGCCTACAAGTACCAGGCACTGCTTACCAGCATCAACGATACCCTGTACTCTACCTCCAACGATAATCTGATCATTACCCAGCAGTTGAGCTACGATCTGTTCCGGAAACAGGGGGAGCTGGATATTCAGGAGCTTGCGATGCAAAAGCAAAAGGTGGTGAAAAATGCCATTCTGGGCGGATTGATCTTTATTCTCCTCATTGCCTTTATCATTTTCCGGAACTATCTGGGCAAGGTGAAGATCAACCGGTTGCTCGACAAGCAGAATGCGCAGATTGAGAGCCTGCTGCTGAATATCCTGCCGGTTGAAGTGGCCCGTGAACTCCAGGAAAAGGGCAGCGCCACACCGCGCGATTATCAAAGCGTATCGGTATTGTTTACTGATTTCAAGGATTTTACAAAGATCGCCGAAGGATTGCACCCGAACGACCTGGTGGCTGAGCTGAATGAGTTTTTTCAGGCCTTCGACGGGATCGTGGAAAAACATAATCTGGAGAAGATCAAGACAATCGGAGATGCTTACATGTGTGCCGGCGGAATTCCTACGGAGAATTCAACCCATCCGCTGAATATTGTGGCAGCCGGACTGGAAATGCAGAATTACATGCAAATGAAGAATGCCGAGCGGAAGGAGAAGAATCTGGTCCCCTGGGGACTTCGGGTTGGCGTGCATACCGGTCCGATAGTTGCCGGGGTGGTTGGCAGCAAAAAGTATGCGTATGATATCTGGGGCAATACCGTAAATATCGCCAGCCGCATGGAATCCAACGGCGAAGTGGGGAAGGTGAATATCTCCGCAGCAACTTTTGAGCTGGTAAAGGATCATTTCAGCTGCGAATACCGGGGCAGGATATCTGCCAAAAATGTTGGAGAAATAGATATGTATTTTGTTGATAATAAGGATTTGGCGAATTAATTATTTAAATAGATATGTCAGCATCATTTGGCCGCCTGTATACCAATGGCGAGGATATCATCAAGCAGGGCACCGTTGGCGACTGCCTGTATGTGATCCAGGAAGGCAGGGTTGAAGTGATCGATGAGAGTGGCGGCAGGGAAACCAAGGTTGCCGAACTGGGCGATAAGGAGTTTTTTGGTGAAATGGGACTCTTCGAGAAGGATGTGCGCTCGTGCACGGTGAGAGCTTTGGGGGATACCAAGATCCTCACCATCGACAAGCAGAATTTCTATGCCACCATACAAAAGGATCCGTCGCTGGCCTTCAGACTGCTTGAGAGCATGTCGCGCCGGCTCCGGCAAACCACCCGCGAACTGGGGGCATTGAAAAATAATACTCAGTCATCATGAGAACGATTGATGCCGCGATGGTGCGCGAGGCAGAAGATTTCGTGATGAACCTGCTGGCCCACAGGCTGCCGGAGAAGTATCGGTTTCATTCTGTTTTTCATACCCGGAATGTCACCCGCAATGCCGGGATTATCGGCCTGAAATGCGGACTGGATGAGCATCAGATGGATCTGGTGACCATCAGCGCCTTGTTCCATGATACCGGATATATTGAATCGAATGAATTCCATGAAAATGAAAGCTCCCTGATCGCCCTGGACTTCTTATCAGCCCGTCAGGTGGTTGCCCGCGACCGGAAACAGGTGCTCCATGCCATTATGGCGACAAAAGTGCCTCAAATGCCGGTTGATCTGGTTTCAGAGGTATTGTGTGATGCCGATCTGATGCATCTCACAAGCGATGATTATTTTGAGCAGATGGAGCTCCTGCGCCTCGAGTGGAAACTGACCGGCAGATATGACCTGACGGAATATCAGTTTCACCTCAATTCAATCGAATTCTTCAAGGCGCACCAGTATCATTCCCCGTATGGCAAGTCCGTTATGACTGCCCGCAAGGTGGATGTCCTGAATCGCATCCTCCAAAAGATAGAGGATCTCAAATAAACCTCCGTGGTCCTCTGAGCCCCTCTGTGGCCCTCTGAGCCCCTCTGTGGCCCTCCGTGTAACAAAAATTATTACACAGAGGGCCACAGAGGGGCTCAGAGAGCCACAGAGGTTATTATTAAGACAATATAGGCGTGATTTCGTTTTGGCCCCATTATTGAGGCAGCCGTATTTTTGTTGAACTTTTCAGGTGAAATAATTAAACCTTCAACGCCGTTAGTTGTTCTAAACGCACTTGGAGGGAAACCTGTTTTAATTGAAACATTGCTGAATGAAGTACAAGATACTATTACTGTTTTTTTTCGCCGCTAACTGGCTGATGCCGGTTGTATCAATGGCTGATGAAGATGCGCGTTACTCGGTGAGCGGCTATATCAAGGATGCCAAAACCGGCGAGGTGTTGCTGTTTGCCAATGTGATTGTGGTGGAACTTAGCACCGGTGTATCCACCAATCAATATGGATATTACTCCTTAAAGCTTGCAGAAGGAAATTACTCCATTCAGAGTTCGTATCTGGGTTATGAGCCCGTAACCCGCAAGATCTCACTGAAGGCCAATCTTACTTTAGATATGGAGCTTACGCCAAAATCAACCAACCTGAATGCGGTGGAGATTACCGGCAAAAGCACTAAAAGTGCTGTGAGGAGTCTGGAAATGGGTGCTATTCAATTGGATATCAAACAGCTGAAGGCCGTTCCGGTACTGTTTGGCGAAAAGGATGTTCTGAAAGGGATCCAGCTTTTACCCGGCGTAAGTCCAAGCAGTGAAGGCAGCAGCAACTATTTTGTCAGGGGCGGCGATGCCGATCAGAATCATATTCTTTTAGATGAAGCCCCGGTGTATAATGCCTCTCACCTGATGGGGTTT
Organism: uncultured Bacteroidota bacterium; assembly: GCA_942493265.1. Taxonomy (GTDB): domain Bacteria; phylum Bacteroidota; class Bacteroidia; order Bacteroidales; family UBA12481; genus UBA12481. The sequence continues at coordinate 394,376 of OW818688.1, read as the reverse complement.
TTCTCGGTATTCAATTCCGATGCCATCAAGGATGTCAAACTTTATAAAGGGGGGATCCCGGCGCCCTATGGCGGAAGGGTTTCGTCGGTACTGGATATCCGCATGCGCGATGGGAATTCTAAGGAGTGGGGGGTTACCGGCGGTCTCGGGTTGATCTCTTCCCGTCTGTCGGTGGAAGGCCCGCTGGTTAAGGACAAGAGTTCAATTCTGGTTTCCGGTCGGCGTACTTATGCCGATGTTATGCTGAAGGCCGTGAGCGAACTGGCCGATAGCGTGACTTTCTATTTTTATGATTTTAACCTGAAAGCAAACTATATTTTCGGAGATAAGGACCGGCTCTATTTGTCGGGATACATCGGCCGTGATATTTTTGGACGTAAACAGGCCGGTTTTGATTCCGGAAATGCCACGCTTACCCTGCGATGGAACCATACTTTTAATCCGGAACTATTTTTGAATACCTCACTGATTTACAGTGATTACAATTATGGATTCAAAGCAGATTTCGGACAGTTTGCATTCAAGCTGACGTCCGGAATCCTGGATTACAGTATAAAACAGGATTTTACCTGGTACCCGAATCCGCAAAATATGATTCGCTTTGGATGGAATAGCGCCTATCATCAGTTTAAACCCGGGAATTTTACATCGGGCAATGAGGGTGATACCACAGGCATTCTGGCTCATATTGAGCCCCAACAGGCTCTGGAGAGCGGGATTTATGCGTCGAACGAGCAAAAAATCAGTGATGCATTCAGTCTGAATTATGGCGTCCGTCTGAGTATGTTCAACAACATCGGCCCCTCAACGGTAAAAACATACAGCGACCGCGAAGTACTGGATTCAACCACTTATTCTTCTGGCCGGTTTTATAATACCTATATCGGATTTGAGCCCCGGATCACCGGCAATTATCTGATCAATCAGTCTAATTCAATCAAGGCCAGTTATAACAGGATGTTCCAGTATCTCCATATCCTTTCGAATTCACTGTCAAGCTCCCCAACGGATATCTGGACGCCCAGCACCCCGTTGATCAAGCCAACCATTGCGGATCAGATTTCACTGGGATTCTTTAAAAACCTGCCCAAAAATAACTGGGATGTGAGCGTGGAAGGCTATTATAAGATTTTAGGCAATCTGGTGGATTATAAAAATGGCGCTAATACTTTCTTAAACCCTGATATTGAGGCGGAACTTGAATTCGGCCGCGGCAGGGCTTACGGCATTGAGTTTTCAGCCACACGGAATACCGGAAAGCTCACCGGATGGATCAGTTATACCCTTTCAAAATCGCAAAAACAGTTTGATCATATCAATTTAGGTGAGTGGTTTTCGGCGCGTCAGGACCGGACACACAATATCTCCATTGTTGCTACCTATCAGTTCACGGAAAGGTTTTCATTCTCAGGCAACTGGATTTATTATACCGGTGATGCCGTGACTTTCCCGACCGGCAAGTATGTGATCGACGGAACCCTGATCAATCTTTACACCGATAGAAACGGCTCGAGGATGCCTGATTATCATCGGCTCGATGTTGGGGTAACTTATCTGTTTAAACCCAGGAAAAAATGGAATTCCGACATTAATTTATCTTTTTATAATGTTTACGACCGTAAAAATGCATACAGCATTTCATTCCGCGAGAGTGAAACGGTACCCGGCACAACAGAAGCCGTACGGCTCGCCCTTTTCGGAATTGTACCCTCAATAAGCTGGAATTTCAGGTTCTGATATGATTATGATGAAATTTATTAAAATACCGATTTTCTTTTCCTTCGCTCTGGTGGTTCTGCTGACATCGTGCGAAGAGGTTATCGTGCTGGATCTGAAGGATTCTGCATCGAGAACCATCATCGAGGCAACCCTGAACGCCAGTACACGGGAGTGTGTGGTGAAAGCAACCCGGTCAACCGGATTTTATTCGGTGCTGCAATACGAAAATATTGAAGGAGCCACCATCGAGCTGATCAACGGAGCCGGAACATCCACCCGTTTAACCGAAACCGGTGCAGGCATTTATTCCGCCGGGAATGTGGAGGTGAGCCCGGGTGAAATCTTTCAGGTAAAATTGACCATTGCGCCGGACGAGCAGTATTTGGCCACTTCAAAGGCTCCATCACCGGTTTACCTCGATAGTCTGAAGATTGTGCGGGGTTTTGGCGATCCGCGGCCAACCAGTCCGCCAATCTACCTGATTAAACCGATATGGCAGGATCCGGCCGGAATTCCGAATTATTACCGGTTCAAAGTAACCACAAACGGAAAACCCCAGTCGGGCAGTTTCACCATTACCGGCGATGAGCAGTTCGATGGTACCGTTGTTGATCTGCCCTTGTATCGGTATTCATTCTCGCTTGGCGATACCGTGCAGTTGGAGTTCATGAACATCGATTCCGTCAGTTATGCCTATTTCAACCAAATAAACGACATGGCCCGACCAAGTTTTGTGTCGGCGACCCCCTATAATCCGATCGGGAATTTTGATAATGGCGCACTGGGGTATTTCGGTATATTTTTCGCCGAGAAGAAGGATTTGATCGTGTCGGTGGGGAGGTAGGTAGAGAATTCACGCAAAGACGCTAAGACGCAAAGAATAAAACTGTTTAGCGTCTTTGCGATAGAATAAATTATGGAATTATTTATAAATTGTTGACAATTCTTGAGATTCCATTTTTAAACAGGGATTCATTAAAGTTGATCAATAATCCCAATTTTATTCCGGTGACTTTTAAATAGGTCAGCAATTGTTTGGCATGAACCGGTGCTAAGGTTTCAATGGATTTTAGTTCAATGATGATTTTATTATCGAGGATAATGTCGGCCCGAAAACCCAGATCCATTTTTATTCCATCCCAAAATACCGGAATAGGTTTCTGCCGTTCAACCAAGATTGGATATTTTCGGAGTTCATGGTACATAATCTCCTCATAAACAGATTATAGTAAGCCTGGTCCTAGCTTAAAGTGTATATTGAAGGCCACATTTACCGCAATTTTCGAAAGTTCGTTTTCGGTCATAGGATTGGGTTATTTATTTCGCGCAAAGACGCTAAGAATAACGCTGCTTTGCGCCTTAGCGTCTTAGCGTGAGAAAAAAATACTGTTTTGGGAAATTCGCGCTTGTATAAGTATGGATTGCTGCGGGAATTTTAAAAAGTGAGAAAATGAGGATTAGGGTTTGGAAAATAAAATTTCGCGCAGAGACGCAAAGACGCAAAGAGGAAGGTGTTTTTGCGTCTTGGCGTCTTGGCGCGAAAATTTACTATCGTACCCCCGCCTTATCCAGGAGCTCCCTCACCCTCGGACTCGAAGGCCGCGGGGCATTTCCGCTCACAATCTTGCCATCCGGATCAAGCAGGATGAAGCGCGGGATCAGGTCGATATTGAACGTTTTATTATACAGGGAATGCATCGCCTCATCGGCAATCAATTGAACGCCTGTGAGTTTATTGTCAATCACGTAATCTTTCCATTTGGCGTGATCCTTGGCTTTATCATAGGAAACACTCACGAAATGGATGTTTTTTCCGCGATACTCATCTTCAAGGACCTTCAGACTCGGGATCTCCTTGATACAGGGCACGCACCAGGTAGCCCAGAAATCAATGTACACAAATTTGCCCCTGAGATCTTTCAGTGACAACATCGTCCCGTTAACATCCGCAAGCGTGAAATCAGGTGCCGGATTCCCTTCCAGCATACCTTCCATGTGTAAATACTTTTTCTTAACCAGCTGCGCAATTTCAGGATAAGGGCAATTCCCCCCGAACTCCTCGTACAGGCTCTTTTTAAAATCTCTCGCCAGGGCATACGCCATGAATTCATAGGCCAGCGGTCCGGGTAACTGCGATTTTACAAATTGATAAAAATCCCCTTTATCGGGATTGCCTGCGTTCGCAATGTTCTGTTTTTTATTCAGATACGCATTCAGGAAGTAATAGTACCCGATGCCCTTGTCGCCGATATGATCCTCAATAACAACAGAATCCATAAAGGAGAAGTAATCCGCCGGTAAAACAGCCTCCTTCCCATCATTGAATCCTGCATGACCGCCCGGATAATAGATTTTGGAGGTTACAGCTGCAGTGATATATTCGGCAGTATAAGCCTTTACGAGTGAAGGGCTTAGTGGGTGTGAAGCTGCATAATCCTTAATGTATTTGAGCTTTTCCTGACGAAGTACATCGGTAACCCTCTTAAAATCATTAGGTTCACGGTAAGTTATATGGTAATAGTTCTCCAGGTACTTGTGCTTGTAACTGGCAAATACATTCTCTTCCTGATTCACAAATTCATTGTTTACTGAACCGGTGCCACTGAATTTCAGCGTTCCGGCAATATTCTCCACATCCAGGTTCATGGCGAGACTATCACCCGGCTCGAGCCACAGGTATACCATCCGGAAATCTGCAGATTCAACCGACATGCTGGAATCTTTTCCATTGACCAGCGTCACATCGAAATTATAGGTAAACGGCACCCTCCCCAAAGAGAAAAATCCCTTTAACGGACTGCCCGATTCAATAACCATTTTATAGGTCCCGTCGGGATTGATTTTCATTGCCGGCTTCTGCGTAGTCCCCAGCAGTTCAAATACATCGTACGTAAAAACGGTACTGGTATCCTTGAAGTTCAGGATGGTTCCGCTAACGACGATCCGGTTTGATGGCGTCTCTTTTTTGGGATTGCAGGAAATCAGGCAAGTGCCGAGAACGACCATACTCAGCAGGAACGGGATGACTTTTTTCATTTACCAATTTTTTAGTTGTCAGATAATGAAGTAGATGCTGATTTAATTTCGCGTTTATCACAGAAATACATGATAAACAAAATTATCATGCAAATTGGTGATAATGAATATCCGTACTCGTATACCAATGCTGCCAATCGCTACATGGATTATCGAAGTTGTACCCACCCCTTCCCCTCCCTAAAATAGGGAGGGGTGGAGCACTTGCCAAATTGGTTGATAATGTGGAGATTATGTTTTTTATAATATTTTTTTGAAGATTTTTTCCTTTTTGGATTAGTGGGGTCGTCTATACCATTTAAAAGAGACCTCATTATGCATTATTTGGAGATCAGGGAAAGGGTTCGGAAAATGCGCCGGAATCCCACACTTTCTGAAAAGGCACTTTGGCAAAACCTTAAAGGCAAGAAACTTTTCGGATTCAGGTTTCTCCGGCAGCACCTGATCGTTTACCAGATAGCCGGCCAGGAATGTTTTTATTTTGTGGCTGATTTTTATTGCAATCGTGGCAGGCTTGTCATTGAACTGGATGGCGACATCCATGACAAAAAGGAGCACCGGGAAAAAGACTACAACCGGGATCAGATCATCAACAGTTTAGGACTAAGGGTTCTGCGGATCCGAAATGAAGAGCTCTTCAACATGCCTGCTGTTTTGGAAAAGATCTTTGCTGCTCTCAACAACCCATAGAAAATCAGAAAACAAATCCGGCAAGAGCACAAGATCAATCAAATACAATAGCCTGGCAGGTGCTCCACCCCTCCCTATTTTAGGGAGGGGAAGGGGTGGGTACAACTTTTGATCAAAGGCAGGAACCGGCTCGCAACGTTTGTGACCAGGCTTTACCAACTGGGTACGAAGTATTACCGTAGGTGCATGATTGCGGATATTCATTTAGGTGATAATCTATTTTATCAAACCTATGCCTGATTCGCCACTTCCCTTTTGCAGATAAAAATCCCGGTTTTGCGGAGTGATTGGTTCTTGACCGGATTTAGTAGTTTTATACCCTTTCCGGTGTTTTTAGTATGATTTAGTTTGATAATAATCAGCCGATGAGAGGTGTAAAAAAGGATATTGTCCGTTCCGTTCGAAAACCCGGGAGCCCGGAAGCCTTTGTATTGCATACCTGCAAGAATTGTGGGTTTGTTTTTGAAGGGAATTTCTGTCCGTCGTGCGGACAATCCGTTGTGGAGGTTCAAAAACCAATTTCACATTTTCTCGGGGATCTGTTTGGCACCATGTATGCCCTGGATATCAGGATGATCAGGACCGTTCCGGTACTCCTGTTCAAGCCAGGAAAATTATCGGCCGAGTATATCGAGGGTAAAAGGGCAAGTCATGTGGCTCCTTTCCGCCTTTATTTTTTAGCTTCCCTTATTTTCTTTTTTCTGATTGGCTTGCAAACGAAAAATGCAGTCAATGAGGCATTAGAGGAGAATCCGGATTTAATTGTCAGCGATTCTCTGGTTGGTAAGGGCACATCAGTGAGGCTCGGGGTCGGGGGTGATTCGATTGTGGATATCAAAAATTTGCGAGATGGACTGAGCCTGATGGAAATGGTCAGCAAAGAGATCACCGGAGGCCTGAAGGATAGTACCCTGACGGAAAAAGAGCGTGCTGCCCGGGAGCGTAAACTCAAGGCTTATGAGAATCCGGAGGTGTTAATTTCGAAGGTGTATCAGTATGTCAGCTACTCGTTCTTTCTGCTTATGCCACTGTTTGGAGCCATCCTGTTTCTGTTTTTCCATAAGAAGAGGAAGTTCTATGTTGAGCATCTGATCTATTCCGTCAATCTGCACACTTTCTTTTTTCTGGTTGCCATTTTTGCATTGCTGATCGGCATGATATTTCCAACCCTGCTGGATAAAATCGGTGGCTTCATCTTCCTGCTTACCGTGATCTATTCGATTATCGGAATACGGAATTTCTATAAAACGAGTTGGAGATCAGCTATTTTCTCCAGTCTGGCACTCTTCACTCTTTACCTGATGTGCGTAACGGCTGTTCTGGTTTTGGGTGCAATCATTCTGTTAGGCTAAAGGTTTCCGGGGATTTCGCAGGTCAGTGTTACTGCTGCCCGGTGATTGGGTTCCGCCTTTCAGGAAAGTTTGCATTGACCTGTTTCTGCCATTGATGGAGTTGATCCGACAGGCCCTTTCGTATTTTTGGGAGCTTAGCCGCCAGGTCATTTTGCTCGCCGATGTCTGCCGAAAGGTCATACAGTTCCTGCCTCCCATCGCCAAAAAATTCGATCAGTTTATATTTTCCCTTACGTATGGCACTTCCCGGTTGTCCGCCCTGATTGCCATAATGCGGGTAGAACCAATAGAGCGCTCTGTTTTTAACTCCAGCAGGCAAATTTTTATTCATTAATAGTGGCACCAGACTAGTGCCATCCGGATGAAATTCACGCTTTACGTTCAATCCCGCCAGGTCAAGGATGGTTGGATAAAAATCGGTGCTGATTACGGGTTCCTCGCAAATGGTTCCCGGAATTGATGCTCCCGGCCATTTTATCAGCATGGGCTCACGTATGCCCCCTTCATACAGCCAACCCTTGCCTGCCCTGAAAGGCAGATTGCTGGTGGGATGCCCTTCGGAGGTAGATAATCCGCCGTTATCCGACATGAATATTACTACGGTATTTTTATCCAGCCCGCTCTCTTTCAGATAGTCCAGAACCTTTCCGATAGCCTCGTCCATAGCTTCAACCATACCTGCATAAATGGCATGGTTTTGTACCTGCCGCACTTTTCGATCCCCTTCCTCTCCCCAGGTATTCTCCGGAGCGGTCAGCCTCTTCTTTTCATATTTCAACCGGAGGTCGTCGCGGGTCATCAGCGGAGTGTGAACCGAGTAAAACGACAAGTAGGTGAGAAACCGGCCATTTCGGTGTTCTTTCATGAACTTGACTGTTTCAGTGGCCAGCCGGTCGGGGAGATGCTCGCCCGCCGGTCCGTCTTCCAAACGGGGATTGCCATAAGGGGAGAAATATTTGCTGCCACCATAAGGCCCGCCACCGGTATGCCCGCCTTTGTTTACGTCAAATCCCTGGTTCTCCGGCCAGAATCCTTCCGGACCGAGATGCCATTTACCGGCAAAAAAGGTGGAATAACCTGCCTCTTTGAGTGATTCTGCGATGGTCTTTTCTTCCAGCGGGAGTTGTTCCACATAGGCGGCCGGATAGAGCGGCCGGGAATAATCAGGCTGCTTTTTTACTTCGTCGGGCTGCGGTGCGCCGAAAAAGTCAGTGGTATGCATTCGTGCCGGATATTTTCCGGTGAGAATGCTTGCGCGGGTGGGGCTCGAAACCGGACAGGCTGCATAGGCATTGGTGAAACGAACGGATTGGGCTGCCAGACGGTCGAGATTCGGGGTTTCGTAAAAAGTGTTCGGATTGTTGAACCCAACATCCATATAACCAAGATCGTCGGCCAGGATAAATAGAAAATTCGGTCCCTCAGAGGATTTTCCTGGATTAGAATCACCTGGCATTTCCGGCGTTGATCCCGATAGCAATACACTGATCCCGAGCAGCGAACCGCCCATTTTTGTGTGGAACCGGATGCTCCGCTGGTTACCTTCCATTATCCCCTTATTTAATGAATTCGCCCAGGATGCGTTTTAATCCGCCTTCTTCCTGATACCCGATGATCTTTCTAACCCCGTTTCCATTCGGATCTATCAGGATCAGAGTGGGATAGCCGGTAATCCCGTATTCATCGGGATAGGTTTTTGTACTGTCGAGTACCTGCGTCCACGGCGATTTGTCTTCCACAATGGCCTCCTTCCAGCGCCGGTAATCCTTGGGCTTATCCACAGATATGCTGATGATCTCGAAGTTCTTCGCCGTTTTCCAGTCATTATAGATATTGATCATGTGGGGGGTAAGCTTGCGGCACCAGGGACAATCTACATACCAGAAATCCAGCAGTACCCATTTGCCCCTGAAATCAGAAAGGGAAACCATTTTGCCTGTGGTATCCGGAAAAGTGAATCCCGGAACCGGTTTGCCGGAGATGGTTTTCTCAGCAATCTCATATTCCTTCACGATGCCCTGATAACGCTCATCGCTTGCAAATGCCTTAAATTCATCTACATATAATTTCAGATATTCAACCGGCTCATTACGGATAATGGGTAAGGAGATCACGAGTCCGGCATAATTCGGATTGGATTTGATGAGTTCCTTGGTTTTCTCCAGGTTGATTTTCTTGGCCGCTTCCTGAATAACCCAGGCGGCTTCGCATTCTTCCCTGATGCGCGGTTCTTTGTTGTATGCCTTGCCCCAGGCTTTCCAGGTTTTTGTAACTTCATCCTGACTGGGTTTCAATTCATCCAGAAGCTGCTGGAGGATTTCATTGTTTTTGGTTCCGCCGATTCTGAAACCAGACTCTTTCGTATAGTTTACCTTGATTTTACCCGGTTCCAGGATCATCCGGGCACTCGCCTGTGCCGGAAAGGGAAATCCGATGGATACCAGTTTGGGGAAAGTATCGATGATTCCTGAAAATGAACATTTCCCGCCGGAGAGGGCCATGGTATCCGAGGAAGTGTACCAGTTGTTGTGTACGATCCGGTTGCCGGGACCGTTTTCGGTGGTTACCTCAATGAAATAGTGGTTTTTCGGACCGCAGGATGCGGCAATCAGGAGAAGCAGCAATCCGATGATTAAATTTTTCATGACACGGGGTTTTTAGAATTCATTATCAGCGACTTTATAATATTAAGGCTATTTTTACGAAAAGCAAAAAGATCTGAAATGTTAAGATATGTTCTCAGCATAATGCTGATTGTTTGCGAATTGACGAAAGATGTAAAATGGCAGGCTGTACTCAGTGCGGAATGATTTTTCAAAATAGTGCGGTTAAATTTTCCAATATGCTTCAGAACATGCATCTAATACATAAATAATCTTGCCTCCATGATGAATAGCCATGATGATGCTTCTTTTTTTGCCTCAAGGTTTATCAATAATACCAACCGAAATATTTTTCTCACCGGGAAAGCCGGAACGGGTAAAACCACCTTTCTGCGCAATATCGTAAAGCATACCCACAAAAATACCATTGTGGCAGCGCCAACCGGAATTGCTGCCATCAATGCCGGCGGGGTCACCCTCCACTCACTTTTTCAGCTTCCGTTCGGAACATTCCTCCCTTCAAACCGCCTCCCTCCGGGAAATATTCAGATACAGCTCAATACGCCGGATTCCCTTCTGCGGGGAATGCAGATGCATGCCACCAAGCGAAAACTGCTCCAGGAAATGGAGCTGCTGATTATTGATGAAGTGAGTATGCTGAGGGCCGACCTGCTGGATGCCATTGATGTTACCCTGCGGTCGGTGAGGCGCAACCGGAATGAACCTTTCGGAGGTGTTCAGGTGCTGTTTATCGGCGATCTTTTTCAACTGCCTCCGGTGGTCAAGCAGGAGGAGTGGGAGTATCTTAAGAACTTTTACGGTGAAATCTATTTCTTTGCGGCAAAAGCCCTCCAGCAGCGGCCTCCGCTCTATATCGAGCTGGATAAGATCTACCGGCAAACTGATGATGTTTTTATCAGATTGCTGAATCATCTCCGCGAGAATATTGTTTCGAAGGAAGATATTGAGACGCTCAACGCACGATATGACCCGGATTTTCAATCCAAAAGCAAGGACGGATACATTCACCTTACCACCCATAACAAGAAGGCTGATACCATTAACCGCGAGGCCCTGCAGGAATTGCCGGGCAAGATGTTCCGCTATAATGCTGTGATCGAGGGGGATTTCAATGAATACCTGTACCCCGTTGAATATACACTGGAGCTGAAGGAGGGCGCTCAGGTGATGTTTATTAAAAATGACTATTCGGGTGAGCAAAGATACTTTAACGGTAAAATAGGGACCGTCAGTGCCCTTTCGGAGGAGGAAATCGAGGTGAGTTTTGATGATGGCGGTCCTGATACCCTGGTGGAAAGATATATCTGGGAGAATAAAAAATTTTCCCTGTCGGATGACACCAATGAGATTCAGGAAAATGTGATCGGAAAATTTGCACACTATCCGCTCAAGCTGGCCTGGGCCATCACCGTGCATAAGAGCCAGGGCCTCACTTTTGAAAAGGCGATTATTGATGTATCGTCGGCTTTCGCACCCGGACAAATATATGTGGCGCTCTCCCGTCTGGTATCTCTCAACGGACTGGTGCTTTCGGCGCGGATACCTTACTCCGGTCCGGCTCAGGATGAAGCGCTGAAATTGTTTATTGAAAAGAAGGGCAGCGAACCGCTTCCCGAAACCGTACTGAAGGAGGAAACAAGATATTTTATCCGGGATATTTCCATTAAATCATTCAACTACAGTCACTTACTTACCCAACTGCATTATTTTACAGAGGGCCATGATAAGGATGAAAAGCGCTCGGTCAAGCAGCAGCATAGAGCCTGGGCTCACAAACTGGAAACGGATCTGGTGCCGGTTAAGGAGACAGCAGATAAATTCCTGGACCAACTGCGTGGAATTCTGCGAAGTCCGGATGAAAACTACCTTCTGCTTCTGAATGCGCGGCTGGAAGCTGCAAAGGGTTACTTCGAACCGATCCTGACGGCCTTCTCCGAGCGGATTTTCAAGCAGATTCAGGATGTTGAAAAGGGGAAGAAAGTCAAGGCTTATGTAACAGAACTACAGGATCTGGAGCGACTGTTTTTTAAGCAGAAAGGTCTGGTTTACAAGGCTGAAGAGCTGATCCGCTCTGCCATAGAGGGAAAGGAGTTTTCGAAGGAAGCACTGCTCGCCACTTCATTGTACCAGAACCGCACCGCCCAGATCGAAAAAAACCTCGCAACCACCACCTCACCGGCCCCCAAAAAATCTTCAAAGAAATCCCCCCTAAAGGAAAAAAGCCACAAAACCACCCTCGACCTCTTCCTTGCCGGCAAATCCATCCCGGAGATCGCTGCCGAGCGGTCACTGGCAGTTGCAACTATCGAATCGCACCTGCTGCCCTATGTGGCAAAAGGCATGGTGGATGTATTCAGAATTGTGGACCCGAAAAAAGTGGAAAATGCACTGGCCATCGCAAAGGAAATCGACTCCATCAACCTGGGTCGTTTAAAGGAGGCACTTGGCGAAGATTATACCTATACCGAGGTTCGTTTTATCATCGCCCACCGCCTGGCGGCAGACTGATCGTGAATGTTGATCCGACCCCTTTTTCGCTTTCAACCGAAATAGTGGCATCCATGATGTCACACAGCCGTTTTACAATCGAGAGCCCGAGGCCCACTCCCTCATACCTCCTGCTGAAACCGGAAGCCTCCTGCGAATAGGGCTCGAAAACCTTTGCCAGGAATTCCGGCGACATGCCAATGCCGGTATCGGATACTGAGATGTTGATCCTCTCGGAACTGTTTTGGTAAAGCCTGATGGTTATTTTACCTTTCTCAGTATATTTCAGCGAGTTATCTATTAAATTGGATATGGAGTTCCGTATGCAGAATTCATCAGTCAGAATAGTGGCAGGATGTAAAGAATTCTCAAACAAAATCTCGACCGCATGATTTGAATGGGCCGCCCTGGATTCTCCGATGAGGGTTTCAATCAGGTTTGAGAGATTGATATTAACCATGTTAAGTGTTAAATCCCTGGCCAAAAGCCTGGAATAATTCAGGATTTCATCAATGGTGCGGGTGAGCCTGATCCCCGACTGGTCGATTCGTTGGAAATACACCTTCTCCTCCGGAGAAAACCGGTCGCCTGCCTCCTCTTCGATGATACTTGCAAAACCCAAAATGGCATTGAGCGGTGTCCGGATTTCATGGGAGATATTTGCAATAAATATGTCTTTTAAGCGGCTGGATTGTTCTGCCTTGTCCTTCTGAAGCAATAATTCCTGATGTGCCTGAATTTTATCGAAATTGTCTTTAAGGATCTTCCCGATTATTACAGTTGCCAGCGGGTAGAACAGAATTACCGGAAAGCTGATGTGCTTGAGCGCATTAGCAGCGCTTTCCCAGGGAAGGGTAAACATCAGGCCAACCATCACAATATGAACCAATAGCCCGATCAGGTAAAGGTTCCAGTAGTTCAGCCGGGCAAAACTGCCTTTCCAGCGGAAATGAAAGTATGAGCCGATGGCAGTCGCGGAGAGGATTACCAGTATACCCATGATCATACCCCCGCCACCCACATAAACCCTTGCAATGATCGCCATTACGGCGGCAATTAATCCCGAAAGGGGTCCGAAAAAGAGACTGCAAAGACTGAGAACTACTGAACGTCCATCGAATATTACACCCGGAGAAACGACAACGGGAAAAATAATTCCTATGACGGCAGCGCCTCCGAACAGAATTCCTTGCAATATCGGACCCGGAAGATTTTTCCTCATGGTTCTGTCGGTAATCATTGCTGATATAACGCTGATAGCCACCAGCATCGACAGATTAAATATGAGGTTGAGACTGAAGCTCACGGAACCGGCTTAATTGATAAATCCCCTGTTGCGCATCAGAGGCGTTATATCAGGCTGACGTCCACGGAAATTGATAAACATCTGATTTGGATCCACGGTGCCGTCTTTGGATAAAATATTATCCCGGAAAGACTTGGCGGTAGCGGGGTCGAACAAACCTTTTTCCTTAAAGGCTTCGAAAGCATCATTATCCAGCACGGCTGCCCATTCATAACTATAATAACCGGCATCATACCCGCCGGTAATGTGGATAAAATAGGTGCTGCGGTAGCGGGGATGGATTTCAGGGATCAGACCTTTGCCGGTCATGAAATCCTTTTCAAACTTGCTGATATCGAGCAATGCGGTATCGGTTTGACTGTGGAATGCCATATCGAGATAACAGGCTGCCAGAAATTCGGTAGAAACGAAGCCCTGGTTGAAGTAGCTTGTTTTGTTCATCTTGGTGATCAGCTCATCCGGAATCGGTACGCCCGTTTGATAATGTTTGGCATAGGTTTTCATCACTTCCGGTTCGGTGCACCAGTGTTCCATGATCTGACTGGGTAATTCAACGAAGTCCTGGGCGATAAAAGTCGTGCTCAGGGTATTGCTCGCAAAAAGTCCCTCCAGCGCATGCCCGAATTCATGAAAATGCGTGCGGGCTTCATCCAGACTGATCAAAGCCGGTTGATCACCCACCGGCCGGGTAAAGTTGCCCACCATGGTAACCACCGGGGTGATCTCCTTTCCGTCTTTTACCCAATGTTCACGATATCCTCCGCACCAGGCACCCTGTTGCTTGCTGGAACGGGGATACAGATCCATGTACAGGATTCCGATATGAGAGCCATCAGCCTCCTTAACCTCATAAGCCATTGCTTCAGCATGAGGCTTTGGAATTTCCCTGATTTCGGTGAAAGTTATCCCATACAGCTTATTGGCCACATCAAATGCGCCGTCCCTCACGTTTTCCATTTTGAAATAGGGGCGCAATTCGTTTTCATCCATATCGTACTTGGCCTTGCGCAATTTTTCAGCATAATACCACCAGTCGCTGCTGTTGAGTTTGAATTTTCCACCCTCCTGGTCAATAATTTTCTGCATTTCCTCGCGGTCGCGCGTGGCCGCCGGAATAGCAGCCGCCCAAATCTTGTCGAGCAGCGCAAATACGTTTTCAGGAACCTTTGCCATGCGGGGTTCCAGCACAATGTGCGCATGGGTTTTGTAGCCCAGGAGCTGGGCGCGCTGAGCCCTCAGACTGATAATTTTAGCCAGGATCTTATTGTTGTCCTTATCATTGCCGTTATTTCCGCGGTTGAGATAACCGTCGTACAACTTGATCCGGAGTTCGCGGTTTTCTGCATATTGCAGGAAAGGGGTCATGCTTGGACGGGTTGCGGTAAACAGCCATTTGCCGTCCATCCCGGCAGCCTTGGCAGCTTCAGCGGCTCCTGCAACCGAACCTTCAGGTAATCCTGCAAGATCTTTTTTATTCTCTATAACCAGTTTAAAATCATTGGTTTCCGACATGACATTCTGGTCGAACTGAACGGTAAGAATGGATAATTCGGAGTTCAGTTTCTTTAGTTGTTCCTGTTTTTCGGGACTGAGATTGGCTCCATTACGGACAAACCCTTTATACAGGTTTTCGAGAATGTAGGTTTGAGTGGCATCGAGATTAAATTTTCCCTGATTTTCGTGCACCGCCTTAATCCGGCTGAAAAGTTTGGGATTTAAGCTGATGGCATCGCTATGTGCGGATAGTTTCGGGGAGATATCCACCTGTATCTGCTGAATAGAATCGTTGGTATTGGCCTCGGCCAATCCAAAAAATACTCTGGAAACTTTGGCAAGAAGTTCGCCGCTTTTGTCGAGCGCAACAATCGTATTTTCAAAAGTAGGCTCCTGCTTATTGTTGGCAACCGCCTCAACTTCCTTCATGTGCTCCTCCATTCCCTGGTCAAATGCCGGGGTATAGTGATGGGGTTTGATCAGCTCGAACGGTGGAACGCCAAACGGGGTGGTGAATTCAGAAAGAAGCGGATTATCCATTACAACGGGTTTTGTACTGGTTTGGCAAGAGAATAAAGTGCCCGCGAAAGCCAGAATGATTGGCAGAATGCTGGGTTTCATAATAATTATTTTACAAAAAGCTTGATGATAAGATAGGCGCCGCCACTCATGATGATGGTTGCAGGAATGGTAAGGACCCATGCAAGAATGATGTTTCCGGCAACACCCCAGCGAACAGCACTGAGCCTTTTCACTGAACCAACCCCCATAATTGAACCGGTAATGGTATGGGTGGTACTAACCGGAATCCCTCCGAGTGTACTTCCGATAACTGTTAAGGCACCTGCGGTTTCGGCACAGAATCCCTGAACAGGTTTCAGGTGGGTGAGTGAAGTTCCGAGTGTTTTGATCACCTTCCATCCGCCGGCAAGTGTTCCGGCCCCGATGGTAATATAGCTGGCAAAGATTACCCAGGTGGGTACGTGAAATTCACCTGTAAGATAACCAGTGCTGAACAGCAGGATGGTAATGATTCCAATGGTTTTCTGAGCATCGTTGCTGCCATGGCCTAAACTGAAAACGGCTGAAGAAACCAGCTGCATCACCCTGAATATTCCGTCAACATTTCGCGGCGATCGCTTTCGGAATACCCACATGGTGGCGATCATAATCAGATAGCCGAGAATAAACCCGATTATCGGGGAAAGGAAAATAAAAAGGGATACCTTAATGAGGCCACTGGCAATCAGGACTTTTGTACCACCAATCAGCAGTGCAGGTCCTACCAATCCGCCTATAAGTGAATGGGATACGCTGATAGGTAATCCAAAATGAGTACAGGTAAAGACCCAGACAATGGCGCCGATCAGTGCCGACAGCACTACATATTCATCAATGACGTGCGATTCGACGATCCCTTTTCCGATGGTTTTTGCTACATGCACACCAAAAATAAAAACAGCGGCAAAATTCCAGAATGCCGCCCAGGCAACTCCTTGGGTCGGAGTCAGGACTTTGGTGGAAACTACAGTCGCAATGGAGTTTGCAGCGTCATTCATTCCATTCAGGAAGTCAAATGACAGAGCGATGATGATAATAACTATTACCAGAACTGACATACTGATAGTTTAGGCGGATTTTATAATAATGGTCTTTAGGATATCTGATACATCCTCAATGGAATCGGCTGCCATTTCAAGGGTTTCCAGAATCTCCTTGTTTTTGATCAGCTCAATTGCATTGGATTCAGTATCAAATAATTCAGAAAGTAGCTGATGGTAAATATCATCGGCCACATTTTCCAGTTCATTGATCTTAACACACGCGTCAGATATCTTACCCGGTTTCTTAAGATTGTGAAGTTCTTTTGTGGCAACCTTGATCTGTTCGCAGCCGCGAATGATAATGACTACCATCTCCTTGAACTGGGGCAGCATTTTCTTTGGTTTGTATAATTTGATCTGCTGGCTGGCGCTATTGATGAAATCGAGCACGTCATCCATCTTGGAAGTGAGCTGATGAATATCTTCGCGGTCAAAGGGAGTAATGAAGGTGGTATCCAAAGCGTCAAATACTGCATGAGCAATGTCATCGGCTTTTTTTTCCAGATTTTTTATCTCCCTGAACATGTCGTGTTCCTCTGCAGGTTGATGGCTCTCAACAATTTTGGCCAGAATCTGAGCAGATTCGGTGACGAGATCGGCTATACCTTCAAATAGGGGAAAGAATTTTTCTTCTTTTGGAAGGAGGATCTTTTTTATGAATCCGGTTGCCATAGGAGGTTTGTTATTAATGGATTAAAAGGGTTGAACAGTAACTTCTTATGCTGATTTAATGATGATTGTTTTCAGAACATCTGAAACATCTTCAATCCTGTCAGTGGTGGCTTCCAGAGTTTCGAGTATTTCCTTATTCTTGATGAGTTCAATGGGGTCAGTCTCCGTTTCAAATAACTCTGATATCAGCTGGTGATAAATATCATCCGCGATATTTTCGAGTTCATTGATCTTTACACAGGCATCGTTTATTTTACCCGGATTCTTCAGGTCGTGCAGCTGCATAATGGCAATGCGGATCTGCTCACAGCCCCTCACTACTACCAGGCATAATTCGCGAAACTGAGGTAGCAGTTTCTTTGGTTTATAAAGTTTGATCTGCTGGCTGGTAGCATTGATATAATCAAGTACGTCATCCAACTTGGAGGTGAGCCGCTGGATATCTTCGCGGTCAAACGGGGTGATAAAGGTGCTGTCCAGCGTGTCAAAAACCTGATGAACAATATCGTCAGCCTTTGTTTCCAGAAGTTTGATTTCACGGAAGATTTCCTCCTGTTGTGCCGGTTCGTTGTGGTCAATAATCCTGGCCAGCAAATGCGCTGATTTCGAGATCATTTCCGCCATATCCTCAAACATCGGAAAAAACTTCTCTTCCTTTGGCAGCAATAGCTTCCTGATAATTCCTTTAGCCATAATTTATATAAAAAAATACACGCAGTAAGTTACTCTTTTATCGTTTCAATGGTGCTCTCATGTGATTTTTTATGCGGGGGATGCGGATGCCAGCCGGCAATTCCGAGCATGACAAAGAATCCGACAACATAGGCCAAAGCCACATGCCAGCTGCTCTTGATATATTTCAATGTGTTTTTTGCCTGCGGATACATGTTCGATAAGGCAACACCGGCTGATGAGCCAAACCAGATCATCGAGCCGCCAAATCCTACTGCATAGGCAAGTATGCCCCAGTCATAACCACCTTGTTCCAGACAAAGTTTTGTAAGGGGAATATTGTCAAAAACCGCAGAAATAAATCCTAAGCTGAATGAGGTTACCCAGGATGCAGGTGGAAGTTCGTCGACCGGCATCAGTGAAGCAATCGTAACCAGCGACATCAGAAATACCGTGCCCTTCCAGGCATTTTTCAGCTCATGCCACGGAGTTTTCGTGATTATTGCTCCCAGGAGGATGGCGATCCATACCCCGGCTGCAGGAAAATCCAGCAGGTAATTTGTGCTGATGGCTCCAACCAGGATCAGGAAAACAATGAATAATTTTGTTTTGTCAACCCTGATTCCTGCCTCATTATGAGCTGAAATCGGGTGGAACCTGTGCTGCTGGCGGGCTCCGAAAAAGCCAAAAATCAGGAAGGCTGCTGCGGAGGCAATGAATGCCTTTAATACCCACCCCGGCTCAACACCATCAATCCACATCAGTGTGGTGGTGGTATCTCCCACAACCGATCCTGCACCTCCGGCATTACTCGCAGCAACTATGGCCGCTAGAAATCCCAGGTGCACTTTACCTTTGTATAATACCATCGCCATGGTGCCGCCGATCATGGCCGCGGCAATATTGTCGAGAAAGGATGATAATACCATTACAAGAAGCAGCAATACCAGTCCACCGGTCCAGCCGTTCGGCAAGTAATTCGGCAATACATCCGGTACCTTGGATTCTTCAAAATGCTTGGCCAGAATCGCAAATCCGAAAAGTAACCCTAAGAGATTTAACAGTATGCGCCATTCTCCCTCCTTGGATTCACTGCCAACAACATGCTCGATCAGATTAAAGGAAGGATCGAAAATGAATTTAAATGCCAGCACTACCGCTAACCCGATGAGGGCCACCTGCATGGTTTTATGATGGAACAAGGCAACACATATCAATGTGATTGCAAAAAGGATAAACTCAACCCTGACCGGCCCGATAGAAGGCACTGTTCCCGCTCCCGCAGCAATGGTTGCCAGTGGGATCAGCATGAAAACCGACAGAAAAGCTGCAATGCGCATTGCATTGGCTTTTGAATGTGATGTCCCCATTTTCCAAAAAGTTTTAAGTCGGCTAAGGTATTATCAAATGCGATACATAGATCGAAAAATTGGGTGGGGCAAGTATGATTTTTATCAGGAAGGAAGTTGGAATGGAAGTGAAAAGTTATAGAATCGAGGACCAGTTTTGAATTCTGAAATTACAGAGTCAGTTTATTTTCTGCGTTTTTTCCATTCGGTACAGGATTTAGCATCTATAATAGAAAAGTATCGATATGAACGATTTACAGATGAGGTTGCTCAGGTTTTCGACGAGGGTGTTTGTGACGTTGAGCCAATTGCCATATAATGCAGATATTAAGGATAATAAGAATCAATTAATCCGATCTTCATCTTCGCCGGGAGCACATTATGGCGAAGCTCAATCTGCCAGCTCCAGACGGGATTTTATTTATAAAATCGGGGCAGTTTTGAAGGAACTCAGGGAAAGTTACTATTGGTTATTGTTTTTTAAGGAAATCTTTCCGAATAACCAGGAAATTGCATTACTCAGTCTCGAAGGAGAGGAACTTGTAAAGATTTTTGCCACGATATTAAAAAATGCAAGTATTGCCAAACCCCCAGAGGCAGAAAATAAAACTCAGGCTCCCTGAATCTGTTATTTCAAAATTCATAATTGGTCCTCGAATCTCTAACTTCAATATTCCTTACCCTCCTACTTCCTCACAAACCCTTCCACCTCCTCCACCGTCAACCCTGTTTTCGGCTGAAATGCCGCCGATCCGGCATACTCCTTCAAGCTTCTCAACAACTGTTTCGCAGCCAGCCGCTTGTCAAGATTGCGGGTGAGATCTGTACCGGTGATAATAAGCTTCCCATTGCCGGCTTTTGCCTCAATAACCAGTCCGAGATTCCGGTTGGTGAACCAGTCGTCGATGATCCGCACAATCGGCTCGGGTGCCGGGTCAAGACCGTCGAGCAGCAGCGGTTTGGCCTGCGAAATAATATCCCACCACTGGAACGTACTGTAATATTCAGTGGGAAATTCTTTTAGCCCCGGATGTTTCGGGTTGCACAGGATGCCCAGTGTATGGGGCGCCTGACCGCGTGTCCAGGCTGTGTTCCAGAATATGCTGGAAAATCCGAGGGCTATACTGCCTCCTTTTTCGGGAGCCACACCATCCGGACCCAGACTCAGTATGGCCGATCCACCCTCTTCCAGAATTTTCTTTAATTGCGGAGTGACCGATGTAAACACCGGAATCTCAGGTTTTGCCGACGGGACAGCAATTTTAGGATATACCCAGAAATCCCACCGGTTCAACCGTTCCCCAACTGCCACTTCCAATGTAAATTTAGATGCCCTGGTAACCCCCGATAATGGCCATTCAATCTTGCCAACCACCGTATTGCTTCCGGTGGGGACCGAATCCACGGACCATTCCGCCTCCATTTCAACTTTCATTTCAGAATTCAAAATTCTGATTGGTCCTCTGACTTCACTAAGCCTTTTACTTCCATAATTCGCTACTTCAATTTCTGCCTTGAAGATCTCATTACCGGAAAAAACGAGCTTCTCCATCCGTGCAAGCGGCACAACTGAATTACAGAACAGGCTGTATTCAGCGGGAGTAATATATCCCTTTTCTTCCCAGAAGGGATTCAATACCCCAACCAGGGCGGTGCCCTGTCCGGGAAAGTCGTGCAGATCCAGCAGCTGAAACCCTCCCATACCGGGTGTGCGCAGCGCCGCCTCAATATCAGCCTTATAACACAAGGCCTGAAGCTTACCCGATGCCAGCAGGAAGGAATCGGCCAGATGCCCGAGTTTGTTGGCTTCGAGTGTTTCTTTAAATATCTCGAAATTGTGTGCTTTTAAAACACCGGAATACTGCGGAATTTCCTTAAAATCAGGATATACGCACCATTGCCCGATCTCATGGCTCACAACCGGTTTCCCGGGAAAGTCCCTGGTGAGGATTTCCCTGAAGTCGTAAGCGGTTGAAGGTGACTGAGCGTTGATAATGCTGTTCAGCCCTTGTCCCCATCCCTGTATCCGCGGGTTCGGGGTGCAATAAAAATCCAGGGAGGGCACGGAAGGCCAACCGGAAGCCGAAGTGTATACCCTGCGCTTATCCTTGTTTTTCCAGTAGGTGACAAATTCATCGAGGAAGGCAACCTGATTGCTGCCGCCGGGTTCATTGCCATACGACATCATCACGAACGATGGATGATTGCCATATTCCGAATCAATGCGCTCACTTTCAGCATAAAGCCATTCATCGAAGGTGTTTCCGGTGCCGACTTCCGTCCAGGCGCCGCATTCCACATACAGGTAAATCCCTTCAATATCGGCTGCAATGAAAGCCGCTTCGGGCGGACACCACGAGTGGAACCGCATGTGATTTAATCCGTGTGCCTTGATAATCTTATAGATCCGCTGCCACTCTTCGACTTTCAGCGCGGGGTATCCGGTTTTCGGAAAGATTGCACATTCCAGTGTGCCCCGGAGGAATGTGGGGCGGCCATTGATGGCCATCCGGGAACCTTCGGCCTTAAATTCGCGCATCCCGAAAAGGATGTTTGATACCTGAACATCCCTGGTTTTATCGAGCGTTAAGCTCACCTTCATTTCATATACGTTCGGTGAAAACTCATCCCATAACTGGCAATCTTCCCCCATCGGGTAATACAGTTCAAAGGCTTCACTGCCGGCGGGAATCTCTTTTTTTAATCCGAACGGACTGAGCGTTGCGGCTTTGCCATAGGGGTTTGCCACGATTTTAAGGGTAATGTCCTGAGGCTGGCCGGAGCTGTTTTCAATGGCCCCAACTACCTTGACAATGTGGTTTTCGATATCCGGATATATTTTTA
Source organism: uncultured Bacteroidota bacterium (assembly GCA_942493265.1). Classification (GTDB taxonomy): domain Bacteria; phylum Bacteroidota; class Bacteroidia; order Bacteroidales; family UBA12481; genus UBA12481. The sequence goes on along the minus strand of OW818688.1, from coordinate 372,527 downwards.
TCGTTCCGAGGCTCACCACCGGCAGGGCCTCGATGGTCATCTTGCCAACTATGCCATTCCAGTTCGACTGGGTATGGTCGGATACACTGTGCGCATTTTCGCCTACATCAACAATCATCCGGTTATCTATGCGGATGGTGATCAGATGGGAACCTGGTTTGGCGAGTTTGGTCAGATCAAAAAGATGAGGGGTGGCCAGACTGTTCTGCCTGCCGGCAAATTTCCCGTCTATCCAGATGGAGGATTCCCAATGGCAGCGTTCAAGGGTCAGCACGATCCGCTGACCTTTCCAGGCCGACGGAATTTTTATTTCCCTTTGATACCAGGCAGCGCCAACGTAATAGAAATCAGGCTGCAGCCAGAACGGGATCTTTACATTGCCCGGCTTGCGGTACTTTTCATATTTATCGGCAGTATACCACGATTGGTCCACCACCTGGCCGGTCCATCTGGTTTTAACCGATACCGGAAACCCTTTGCCGTTTTCAGCCAGTGAACCCGGGAGATGCAGCGTATCCATCGGAAAGGCCTCTGTAAACCACTTCTCCGTTACCCCCAGGTCGAGGGAGTCGATGCGGAAACGCCAGGTGCCGGTGAGGTCGGAGTGGTAGGTGGTTGGCGTACACGAAGTTAAGAAGGTGAAGAGGGTAAAGAACGTAAAGAGGGTGAAGAAAGTGAGGGGGTTACGGATGTTAAGGAGGTTAAGGGAGTTACGGGGGTGGGGGGCTGGTTTCATGGGTTAGTTTAGTATTTGGATCAGTGTGGCATTTTGTGAAACAGGTATGGCAAATATCAGGTTTTCTCCGGATTTTATTCCGGGGATGGATTGATTATTAACCTTGACCGTTAGGGCTTTCGCATGGGTGGAATGCATGATCAGGCGGGTGGTGTGCTGATCCCGGGTGCGGTTTTCAAGGGTAAAGCTGATCTTACTGAAGTTGGTAGATATGGTGATGGGCTTGCCGGCGGCAAAGCCATCCCGCTCAAGTTCAAGGGTGATGCGGTTATCCGGTAGGATGGCATAGAACCTTTTGCGGAGCCCGTCGCGCGGGATTACTTCCATTTTCTTTTCAGATGGGGTAAGCGTTCCACCATAGGCGATCCAGCCAAAAAGGGAATCACGGGTAAGGATGGTGGCTGCCATCCGGGTGGATGAGCCGTATCCGAGGTCAATCTCACCGTCGTAATGCCAGGGCCCGCGCGGAACATCCTTGCGTATCCAGGCACGGCCCCATTTTGAATTGTTGAAGGTCCAGCCGCTCGCCCCGTCGTTTTCCTTTCCGGGAAACCAGAATCCGTAATTGTTTTCAGGCGTTCCGGCATTCATCAGGGCCCAGTGGCACAGGTAAGAGGCATATCCCAGCTGGAGCCAGTCGCTGGGATTTTCGGCGAAATTCACCGCGTAATCCAGAATTCCCCATCCGCCCATGTTTGCCATATAACTCATCGAGCCGCCATCGGAACTGGAGGTGAAATCTGCCCCCAGCAGGTAATAACTGGTTTCAAGCCAGCCTCTTACTGCCAAACCGCCCATCAGCTGCCGTTCCATGAAATCGCGCGAATCCGCCCGGCTGACTTTGGGATGAGAGTACCATTTCTCCTTGTTTTTATCGAACCAAAGATTTGTATCGGGCTTCATCTCATTGAGCGTGCCATATTTGGCCAGTGCATAGGAGGATTCAAAGGCGGTGCGGTCCAGACTATATTCGCTGCGGAAGGGGTATTTGTCATCGTAGACGAAGTATTTCACCTTTTTCTCCCATTCGGTCCTCAACCAGGCGGCCCGTAGAGACAGATAACTATCTGTCTCCAATCGACTTTTCCCGGAGCCGGGCGAAGGAGACAGATAGTTATCTGTCTCTACAATTGATCGTTTTTCCATTTCCGCGATCAAATCAGGAATGACCAGTTCGTTATAGCAGCCCCATTTGTAGGTTTCATACCAGGGCAGGATTTCATAGGGATAACTGAAGTAGGCAATGGCGGTTTGAGCGGCACGCTCGAGGTACTGGCCGGCGGTGAGGTAGTGCACCATATCCGGATACATCTTAGCGATCTGATACATATGCCAGTAAAGCATGATGATGTGCGGATAATCATATGACCGCCACACATTCATCTTGTCGAGATTCCGGTTTTTGACTCCGGCCCGGAGTATGGGATCGCGGTTCACCATCCAGTTGGGTGTTCCGTATATGCCATAGGGATAGGGCGTTTCCTGATCGGTGCGCTGCAGTTTTCCCCAAACGAAGTTCTTTAAATAGTATTCCACCGATTCTATTTCCTTCTGATCGGGATAGACCACGTTTTTTGCGGCTACGAATGGGGCCTTGCACAGGGCCGGATCATCGCAGGCGAGCACGTATCCCCACCAGTAGTCGAACCCGTCGGTATTGTCGGGACTGCGCAACACCTTCTCCTTCATGTCGTACACCGAATATAGTCCGTTGTACCATTTTGCAGGATCGCGGTGCTGCTGCTGATTGACAATGAAGCTGCTCCGTTTTTTGAAAAGGGTTTCGAGCGGCTGGCAGGAGAAGAATTCCAGCTGGGTGGTCAGATTGCTGTTAAAGTGAATGGTCAGTTTGTTTTCACCCGGTTTGCGGAATTTCACTTCATACTGAAAATGATCGGCCGGCGATTCTTTCAAAAAGGTAATATCTGTTTGATCAGGGAATTCCGCAACGATGGAATCGATCGTGTTTTTGGTGTGCAGCGAGAAGCGGGCTGTGAGATCTTCAGGGATCGTCATGCCCGGCACCACCCGGATATCGAACAATCCGTTTTCATAAACCAGGTTGCGGAGTTCCTGGTAGCTCTGAGCCCACTGAAAGCGAAAACCGTATTTCGCTGAACTGTTTTTTTCGCCCGCCGCACCCAGGGTGACGGAAGTGTGCGGCTGGCGCCAGGTTCCTCTGGTCTCCAGGTTTCCGGTATGTTCCGAATGAATATAAGCCAGAAATCCCCGGTCGCTGGTGAAATATTCCAGCTTCGTTCCGGGGTGTACGGTCACCAGCAGATAGGGAGGCTGACCGGATGGATTGGTGAAATAGATGAACGACCCGTTGCCGGATATGAAATTATGCTTGGTGAAAGATTGTTCAAAGATTTTCTCCGGATCCTCGCCTCCCGGCATTTTCCAGGGGATCGGAATCGCCAGGTCGCCAATGGTGACCGGAAATTCCATCATGCTTTGAACCTCAATATTCCAATCCAGATATTGATCCCCAACTTCAAAAGTCTGCACCATCTTCAACGGCACCCCCGCGATATAATCCTCATATACAACGGTCTCACTCCCTTCTTTCTTAATACTTGATTCTTTTTCCTGATTTCTGCCTTCTGCCTTCTGCCTTATGCCTTCCCTTTGTATCCTGGTCTCATCCCGATACAAATCCAGCCAATCCCCCGGACCGATCCTATATCTCACCACCGGATTCCCCAGCGTGCCGCCAAGCAGGTTGGCATGTGCGGGATCCTGGGGACAGGAGATGGAGGTGATGCCGCGGGGGCCGAAGGTGGCCTCCATGGTAGTCTGGCAGAAAGCAGAAGGCAGAAGGCAGAAGACAAAAATTGGTAAGAAGGAATAAGTAGGAAGGGAGCAAGGTTTCATCGGGTCAGTATTTAGTCATAAGTGTAAAGGTAACAATTATAAAATTTGCTATGGCTACCGATAAAAACTCTGTGGCCCTCCGCGTTCCTCTGCCTTCCTCTGTGTCAGTTCTTTTGTAAAATTGAGCAGCGTCGGAGCAGCTCTCATGGGCATGCTGGGTAAGGGAAGCGGTCCCGACGTCGGGATGACACTTCTCCGAGAGAAGGGCGGCTAAATTTTCACGTCATCCGAATTGAATCTACTGCATCAGAATTCTGAATTCGAATCTCAACTTTTATACTTCACTTTCACTACCTTTAGTAGCTCAAACCCAAATCTGTTTATGAAAAAAATATTTTTAAAATGTAGCAGATTACCCCTTCATTCCATTCTTTCCTTAACGTTTCTTTCTGCTCTTTTTTCAATTTTCCTGATTTCATGCCAATCGCCCAAATCCAGTCATGCCGGGCCATTCCACATCAAGGCTGTGTCTAACGAACAGTTTTCGACAGGCGAAATTGAAAAACATATTTCGTCATTTGAGATCATACCGATTGAATATTCAGTGGGAAATGAGATGGGCAGGCTCACCAAAATTGCCGGCAGCCATGATCGGATAGTTATTTATATACGCAATGTCAATGCTTTCTGGATTCTCGACTATCACGGTAAGATCCTGAATAAAATAAATAAAAGCGGCAAAGGTCCGGGAGAGTATGGCGGGGTCATGGATATTACCCTAAATCCCACGGGGAACCTGGAACTGATTGATCCGGGAAAAATGAAACTGCTGGAGTATTCGCTGGAAGGCAATATCGTTCGTGAAACCGATATACCAGGTAATTTTGAAACTATTGAATATCTCGATAACAAGAGCAGGGTTATAGGTTCATATCGCCTGCGGGAAAATGATCAGTCGCCCGGTTATTATATCAATATCTTTTCAAAAGACTTTACAGCTGAAAAGCAGCTGCTGCCGTTTTATACTTCCTGGTCAAATGGCGGTATTGCACCGGATCTGGTTCGCATGGGCAGGGGAGTCGGGATTTCAAAGATCGGAGATTACAGCTATTATTTTCTGGATGAAAAAAGTAATCTGGATACCCTGCTGGTTTTCGATTTCGGCGCAAACGGTTATGATTTTTCAAAGAGTGACCGGATGGAGTTTGAGGATTTTATTCAGATTTTCGGACAGAACCTGGAAAAGCCAATTGGTGCCGGAGTTATTCTGCCACAGGAGGATAAGTTCCTGGCAAACAATATGTTTAAAGGCGTTCCTTACTTTGGTGTGGGCGCCTGGAATCTGCCGCATATGGTTTTTATGCCGGTGCTGGATTTTAAAATCATCGGTTCATACAAAGGATTTCCGGTTCCCACGTCAAGGGAAATTGTGAACGGAAAGATTGCCGGCTCACTCGAAGCGATGGATATTATCGAATTCTGGGAAAAATTCCCTGCTGAGAAAGCCCGGGCTGAAAAGGAACCCGAATTCAAAAAGATTATCAGCCAACTTGATGCCGACAACAATCCCCTGCTGATATTCTTCACTTTGGGGAGGTGAAATTAACTAATCACTTCACTGTTTTCTTTCATTGGCACATTGGCACATTAACCAATTAGCACATTTTTAAATTCCTCTGGCCGCCGCTTCATCCATCAGCCAATAAACCCGTCCGCCTGCCGGATGAACCCGCGAGGCCGGTAATGTTTCCCAGCCGGCTTTCTTTTGTATGATCTGTGCAGCTTTCTCTGCTTTCCCCGACCCGGTCACCAGAAAGCAAACTTCCTTTGCCTGATTAATTATCTTTCCGGTTGCGGTTATTCTTATTTGTTTCGAAACCGGATGTTCACTGGTCGCAAATAATTTATCTGAATTAAATAATTCAATATTATACGGAAATATCGATGCCGTATGCCCGTCTTCCCCCAATCCGAGCAGGATTAAATCGAATTGCGGAATATTATTTATTTTCGGCAATATCGAGTTAGCCTTTTCTGAATATCTTTTTGCTTCGGATTCGGGATCATCTTCTCCTTGTATTCTGTAAAAATTTAATTCGTGAATATTCAAATGCTTAAATAGATTTTCATACGTCATCCGGTAATTACTTTCCTCATCCGTTGGCGGCACACAACGTTCATCACCCCAGAATATCAATACTTTGCGCCAATCTATTTTAGTTTTATATTTTTCTGTAATTAATTTAAAGATGGCTTTCGGAGTGGATCCGCCGGATAATGCAATCGAAAAATATTGTCCCGGTGATTTGGTTAATATCTGATCAGCAATACGGGAAATAAAAAATTCAGTTAATTGATTTAAATCCGGAAATATTTTAATAATCGGTTCCATTATTATAATTCGCAGTAAATTCCATCGTCGGATAAGTTTTTACAGGGATAGCGCCACGTCATGTTCGCTTCTTCAATCAAATCATCAGCTTTTTCCGGGCCCCAGGTGCCCGACGGATATCCGTATATCGGAACGCAAGGGTTATGTTTCCATTCCGTGAGTACAGGATCCAGAAATTTCCAGGCGGCCATAACTGCGTCACCCCTGGCAAAAAGCGTGGAATCACCCGTCATGCTGTCGAGCAGCAACCGTTCATACGCTTCCGGTATCCGGTCGATGCTCAGATCGGAATAGTGGAAATCCATATTCACATTCTGCACATCAAAACCGCTTCCTGGAGTTTTCATGCCGAATTTCAGCAAAATGCCTTCGTCTGGCTGTATTCTGATAACCAGCTGATTATGAAACTCACCCGTTAAGCTGTTTGCAAAAAGAGAGTGTGGCGTGGGCTTGAAATGGATAACCGCTTCGGTTACCCGGGTGGGCAGCCGCTTGCCGGTGCGGATATAAAACGGCACTCCGCCCCAGCGCCAGTTGTCGATATAAAATTTTAATGCGGCATAAGTCTCGGTTTTTGAATCCCGGTGCACCCCTTCTTCTTCGCGGTACCCGTTCATTTTTTCCCCTTTGATGGTGGAGGCCAGATATTGTCCGCGGATAGTCGATTTCAGGATGTCTTCCGTTGTGTAAGGCCTGATGGATTGCAAAACTTTCACCGTTTCGTTCCGGATGGCATCGGAGTTCATGGATGCCGGCGGTTCCATCGCGATCAGGCCAACAACCTGAAGCAGATGGTTTTGTATCATATCGCGCAGTGCACCTGATCCTTCATAGTATCCCCCACGCTTTTCCACTCCGATACTTTCTGCCGAGGTGATCTCCACATGGTGAACATAATTGCGATTCCAGAGTGGTTCGAAAATCCCGTTGGTGAATCGTGTAACCAATACATTCTGAACGGTTTCCTTGCCCAGATAATGATCGATGCGGTAAATCTGGCTTTCGAGCCAGTCTTTCTGCAGGGAATCATTCAACTCGATGGCGCTCTGTAAGTCATATCCGAAGGGCTTTTCAATAATGATCCGTTTCCATCCACCAGATTGAGCGTTCTGATGATTTTTTGCGAGATTCTGAGGAATCACCCCGTATAAACTGGGCGGGGTGGATAGATAACAAATGGTATTGCCCGGAATATCCATGGATTTTTGCAGCTCCGAAAGCTTGCCGCATAATCCGCCGTAGGATGATGCATCTTGTGCATCAACGCTTTGGTAATAAATCCTGTTTAAAAAGGAGTCCATCCGCGACTGGTCCTTTTCACCGGAGAATTTTACCAGTCCTTCTCGCATGGCGGCGCGGAATTCTTCATCTGTGAGACCCGACCGGCTGACCCCGATTATGGCAAATTTTTCGGGCAAAAGGTCTTGCACATCCAGGGAATACAGCGCGGGAATGAGCTTTCTTTTGGTCAGATCGCCCGATGCACCGAAGATGACCAGTATTTGATTTTCCGGCTTATTCATTAAATATTACATTTATGCGAATATACTTATTAAAATAACCATGGAGACACGAAGGGCACGGAGGTACACGGAAAAACTATCTCCGTGTACCTCCGTGCCCTCTGTGTCTCCGTGGTAATTCTCAACCCTAATGCCCCGACTAAACCCCGCACCTTCCTCCTCCATCCGGTTCGATGAGGACAGCAATCTGATCAGGAGCTGTTTTGATCCCGGATTTTTCGATGCACCCCAAAATCCCACCTTAAGCAATTCAGATATATCAGATGAATTTCTGACTGCCAATGCCGATCTGTTTAATTTGACCGGTATCGATCTGATCCTGACGGAGGAAAAGACAGGAAGCTCGCAAGCCACCTGCAAATATGAGCAGTACCATAACAATATCCCGGTTTACGGGGCCTATCTGAATGTGACCCTCCGGAAAAGCGACCGCCGGGTTTTGTCGTCGGTAAACAAGGCTGTGTATGATATACCAACGGATTTAAGCAGGGATCAGATCCGGATTTCATCGGAGGATGCCCTGCGGATCATGCATGAAAAGTACGATTCGCCGGGACTGGAGCTAACCCATTCCAAACCCGTTCTGTTTATTTTCAGGTTTCGGCTGGCCTGGCGGATTGAGGCAGATACACTCAATCCGAAAGGTTTTTGGGAACTATTTATCGATGCTGTGAGTGGCGAATGGATGGCTGAGTTCGACCGGCGAAGGTTTTATGGCAGCAGTCGGGCCACGATTTTCAGTCCCGATCCGGTGACTTCTTCACAGAATCCCGCTCTGCACTGGGGATCACCTGATGATGAACTGGATAAGGAGCTGGAGGAAGTATTGCTCGAGAATCTCGATGAGCCGCAAGGCTCCCTTTTTACCCTGACCGGTAAATGGGTGAGAATCGAGGAAATTGAGGGTCCTGAATCGAAATTGAATGCAACAGGGAAAGACTTTATTTATTCTTCGAAAAGCCGGAACTTCCTGAGTGTGATGGCCTATTATTATCTCGACAGGTTGATGGAATGGATGAGTTCGCTGGATATTCCGGTTTTTAACCGTGCAATAACGGAACCCATCCGGGTGGATGCGCAGGCAGTTGAGGGGGAGGATAATTCGCATTTTGTGGCGCCAATCGTGGGACCGGTTTACCTGGCCTTTGGGGAGGGCGGCACGCCCGATGCCAGTGATCCCGGGGTGATTGTACATGAATTCGGACATGCCCTTCATTATTTTCTCATGGGCGGATTGGTTGAGCCGGGAAGTTTTGAGGAGGGGTTTAATGATTTTTTATCGTGTGTGTTCCGCGACAGGTTTAACCTTCACGGTTTCGACCGGGCAAATCCGTTTCCGTGGGATAATAATTCCACGGTCAGCTGGGATGTTACCCGGCGATGCGATATGGAGTATCGTTTTGATGATCCGGGTTATACTAAATATGGATTTTATAAAAAGGGAACTGTTTATGCTTCAGTTTTGTGGGATATCTATCTGGAGATGGGCGGCCATTCCGATAAGCCTGAGGAACGGTTAAGGGCAGCAGGTGAAATAACCGGAACCTGCATCGACATGTTGCTCGCGGTGGGGGATACCTCGCCAATCCTGGATTTGGCCAATGGATTGATCAGCAGTGATAAGGCCCGTACCGACGGGCAATATGAAAACATCATCCGCGATGCATTCCGGCGGCGGGGGTTGTGGTAAAACAATCATGCTGCTATAATAATGTCACCCCTACGGGGTTTGGTTAGGTGGCAGGGATCATTCACGGCTATAATCCTGTCACCCCTACGGGGTTGGGCTAGTAGAGGGGATCATTTGCTGCTATAATCCTGTCACCCCTACGGGGTTGGGCTAGGTGGAGGGGATCATTTGCTGCTATAAAAATGTCACCCCCTACGGGGTTGGTTGGTGGTATTGATCACTTTGTGCGATGATCAAGTCAACCCGCTGCCGTTTTAGAAGCCCGTAGGGCTGACATGATTCTAGCCTGGTGGATTGAATTGAAATACTAACCCCGTAGGGGTGGCATAGGTATCAGGGATCGCCCGAAGCAATAAAATCGCCCGGATTATAATCAATCTGGTGAAGTGAAGATATTGACATCAAAGTCACTACCTTTGCAGCTCTTTGTTAAACTATGGAAATAATAGTAATCGGCTTACTGATTTTATTGAATGGTGTTTTTGCCATGTACGAAATAGCACTCGTATCATCCAGCAAGGCACGGCTGGAAACATTGGCACAAAAAGGGAACAAAAGGGCCAAAACAATTCTGAGGCTTTTGCTTCAACCAGAGAAGATACTATCTACCATCCAGGTGGGTATCACCCTGATAGGAATCGTGTCCGGTGCTTTTGGCGGAATAGCCCTGAGTGATGACCTTACGCCCGTGCTGGCTAAGATAGCCTGGCTGGAACCTTACGCCGGGAGTGTTGCGGTAGTGCTGGTCATCGGATTGATCACCTATTTTTCGCTGATACTCGGCGAGCTGGTGCCCAAATCTGTTGCACTGGCAAATCCTGAAAAAATTGCCTTGTATTTAACTCCCTTTATTATCTTATTAACCAAACTTGTTTATCCATTTACCTGGTTATTAAGTGTTTCAACTATACTGGTAAAGAAGTTGCTCCGAATAAATGCTTCCAATGAGAGAACAATTACTGAAGATGAACTGAAATTCCTGCTCAAGCAGAGTTCCGATCAGGGAGTCATTGATGAACAGGAAACGCAGATGATCAAGGATGTGTTCCGGTTTACCGATAAAAAGGCGAATGAATTGATGACCCACCGTAAGGATGTTGTTTTCATGCTGCTTGGCGCCACTAAGGAAGAGGTTCTGAAAATTATTGATGAGGAGCATTTTAGCCGGTACCTGCTTTGCAATGAGGGTATCGAGGATGTTATCGGAACCGTGGCCGTGAAAGATATCATCGCATTGTTTGATGGTGATACCGAATTTAACCTCGAAATCGCTTCCACCCCTCCGCTTTTTATTCCGGAAAGCATGTCGGCCAACCGGGTTTTGGAAATTTTCAGAAACCAGAAAACGAATTTTGGCGTTGTCGTGAGTGAGTATGGGGCCATTGAGGGAATCATCACCCTTCACGATTTAACTGAGGCGATTCTGGGTGAATTGCCGGAAGAGGATGAGGAAATCGAATTTAACCTGGTCGAACGGGCTGATGGAACCATTTTAGTTGACGGTTCGATGAATATCGACGATTTTATTGATAAAATGGGCATCGTTGCTGATGAATCAATATTGAATGAAGGTTTTACCACACTCGGCGGGCTGGCCATGTTTCTGCTGGATAAGGTGCCTGAGGAGGGAGATATCTTTTCATTCAGCGAGCTTACCTTCGAAGTGATCGATATGGATAATAGCCGCGTAGATAAGCTGCTGATTTTAAAGACTGATCAGGAGTCTGATTCTTAGATAAATCCTGCTTCCACCATTATCGGATGATAATCTGCCATCCTGTGTAAATAATCCGATCGATTTTATTTTGCCGGCCTGGCTCTGAATATTCAGCAATCCGTTTGCCGGATTCGGGAAAATCAGGAGGTCATCACCCGGTTCAATCGGGGAAGCTCCCGCCTTGAGATATACACTTTCGCCGGGCGCTCCCCCGATCCCAACCGCATGGGTTGGCACATTAGATGCCAACTCTATGTCAATTTGAATTTTATATAGTTTATCTGATTTTAATAACGGTTTGATGGTAAACATTCCTGTTTGTACGGGCCTGAACGATATATACTCCTTTGGGCAATTCTGCCATACTAACGGTGCTCTGCGGATTCCCGGTAATGATTTCCCGAACAATGATTCCATTGGTGTTCAGGAGCCTGATCGACCGGAGGCCTTCTTCTTTTTCACCGGTAAAATTTATGGTGAGGAAATCATTGAATGGAACGGGGTAACAGGAGAGCCTGCTTTCGCCAGCCACACTTCCATCCAGCTGTCTGCCTGATTCCTGCTCGGATGCAAGCACTCCAACCTTACTGCCAAAATAGTCATATTCAACATACAGCAGAGGAGCTTTTGCAGAGGATCCCTCATATGGATAGGCGGTTCGGGTTCCAGTGCCGGTGATGAGGAATGCCATGCAGTTGTTTGCTGCCCACGCATCCAGTCCGATAATTTCCTGAACAATCGTTTTAAGCTCGGGCGTTTGCTGCGCAGTTCCGGTGGCCCCGATGGCTGTCCAGCCGGCCGGCGACCAGGGAATGACGGCATTCGTTTTACTTCTGGCGGAGATACTGCTTTTGGCGGTTGTATAAGTTGAGGGATTGGCTGACAGCTCACCCTTAATCATCAGACTGCAGGTAGCGGTTTGTTTTTTTGAGGTCCCAAACTGGATATACGCTTTGGTGATGGTGGCCCCTTTGGGAATGTCAACGCCGTTAAATCTGAGGCCAACTGTTTGGTTGCCGGTCGTTTTGCTCGCATAAACGAGCTCGAGTGCCGTGCTGGTCAGAGTGATTGTACCGGATGCATATTGCTCGGCATCATCGGAGCCTGCTGTGATTCGCTTGGTGAAGGTAAAGTGCGTTACCGGTAAGGTTACCGAAATGGTTACCGGTGATGAAATGGCCTCATCTCCGTCGGCCTGCTTTACCCGGACGTAATAATACTCACCATCATAGCAATACTGGTTTAAACTAATGACCGGATTGGCAATGTTCGGGGTCCAGGTATTCATGACCATCCCGTTCTTCAGCAGCTGGATCTGTGTAAAAATCTCATTTTCACCATCTGATGCTGATATATTTATGGAATGGTATGCACCCGCAACCGTTGATCCCATCTCATTGCCACCAATTTTAAAGGATAGTGCCAGGGTTTTGTCGTAAGTGGTAAAAAACCTTCTGGCTTTCAATGCATTCATGATTTCTGTCCGGTTATTGGCTGATGCCAGCACGGCCAGTTTTGAAGGTGTCATTGTGCCCCAGGTACCGACGTGGTTGTCCTCACTGCCCGCTGCACCGATCTTCCATCCGCGCGCCAGCGCTTCATCAAACCAGCTCAGGTTCCCGTCATTGGCATAATATCCATCTGTATAATAATAAGTGCTGAACCGGTCAGTTTTGTTCCATAACTCCATCCCCACGATTTTATCGGTGGGTGTGGTGGCAAAATGACTGAACTCCAGGCCGGTTGAATTGTTTCGTCCGGGATGATTGAAAAATGCCACACACTCATTGTTGTTCAGCCAGTTGCAGAGGCCGGGGAAAGTGTTGGTTGGGGAGGCGGTGCTGATGTAATCCGTTGAATTGATCACGGCAACATGGCCCAAAACATTCTCGGTCCATTCAAAGCCCCAGAATGAAGTGAAAACACCAGGCTCGTTGGTGGCTTCAGCAGCTGCTTTCATTGCGGTCCATTCAGGTGCATCTATTGCTGATGAATGATCCGCCAGACTGAAAAAATCCAGGTCTCCGGTGGTTTTGGCATAAGTATATGCCTGCAAAGGTGTTAATACTCCATCTGAAATGCTGCAATGATTATGCAGATGACCGTAATACACATTGAATCCGCCAATGGATTGCTGGGCAACGAGTGGTATTTGCATCAGAATGAACACCGCCGCAAGAGTGAGTAGAAATTTTTTCATGGTTTATTCAGATATCGGTTAGTGTCTGATATTCTGTCGATCGACCATTAAAGTTACGGCCAAAATTTGAATACGGCGGATTTATTTATCAAAAAGATCTGATTGATCAAACGCTTCTGTCAGCGTCGTCCGATGAGCTCCAGAACCCCGTTGATAAAGGTTAGCGGATGAACGGGATTCCCCGGGACATACAGGTCGATGGGATAGCGGCTGAGAAAGCTGCGGTTGAGCGCGCTGCTGCCGGCAAATAATCCCCCGGAGATGGCATCGGTGCCGCAAAGGATGATGAGTTTGGGCGATGGGGTGGCATCGTAGCAGATCTGGAGCGCTTCGGCCATGTTCTCCGAAATGGGTCCGGTGATCACCAGTCCGTCGGCATGCCTGGGCGAAGCCACAAATTCAATTCCATAACGACCCATATCAAAGTTGACATTTCCAGCGGCGTTGAGTTCCATTTCGTTACTGGCATCGCCGGCTGCCGATACCTGCCGCAGTTTGAGGGATCGGCGGAATATCTTTCTGATCTCTTTTCTGATCAAATCAGGATCAAACAGGATCGGATGATCCAGATCAGATTTAATAATCAGGTTATTACGATTATTGGTAGCGATATGACAGTCGTTTGTAAAGCGGATATGTGCGGGTGCGGCGAATTCACATTCCCGGCAAAAAATACATTTACCCAGATCGATGGAGAAGGGTTCTGTTGCAATCGCATCGGATGGACAGAGGTTTTTCAGCTCCGCTGCCTGTTCGGCAGAGGGAGTGCCCGTTATCACCGGTCTTCCGCGGAACAGTGGAGTCAGTTCCGCTTTCCGAAGATCAGGTACGTACTGGATACCATGCTGACGGAGTATTTTGATGGATCTAAACATGGTTTTCTTATAAATCGTGACCGCAATACGACAGGTTAAAACTTTTGTTGCACACCGGGAAGTCGGATATTTCCTGGTTTCTCACTGCCAGTGCCAGTGCCATCCAGTTGTGGAACGAAGGATCCTTGATTTTATAGTGAACCAGTTCTCCTGCAGGACCGGTTATAGCCGCATGGGCAATCTCACCGCGCCAGCCTTCGGTTACGGCGAGGGCAAAGCTCAAAGGCCGCAATGAATAACCTGTTGTCGGTTGTCGGTTGTCGGTTGTCGGTTGAAGAGAGACAGAGGAGGCCATCTGGGATACCCAGTCGGTGACCATTTCAAAGGATTTGCGGGCTTCGAGGTTGCGAAGTAGAGCACGTGCCTGTACATCACCGGTTTGCAGTACTACAGGTTCATATTTGAAGCCGGCATAATGGCCAGTGGGATGAGATGCGCGTATATCCCTCGAAATACCTGCCATCCGTGCTGCCATTCCAACAGCACCGATACTGATGGCCTGATGTCGCGTAACGGTGCCGATGCCGTCGAAACGGATCAGGATCGATGGCGCCGTGAAAATATTTTCAGTGATCTCCCGGTATCGCATTCCGGAATCATCCAGCGTTTTCAGCATGGATTCAATTACAGGTGCAGTCAACGGATAGTGAGTACCTCCCGTACGGATCAAACCCTTGCCAAAGCGGTTCCCGCACCAGAGCTGGGTGGTATTGATAATGGTGGTGCGCAGCGCTTCATTAACCACCTGCCCGAACTGATAGGCAACATCGGTGCAAAGCGCTGCGGTGTCGCCGATATGCACGGCAATGCGCTCCAGTTCCAGGGCGATGGCACGCTCAGCCTCCAGCTGGTTTCCAATAGTGATCCCGGCCAGGGATTCAATCAGTTTGGCATGGGTAACTGCATGACCAACAGCTGTATCTCCTGCAATGTTTTCAGCCAGAACATTGCGTGCCACGCCAGGTTTTGCTTCCCTCATCAGCTTTTCAATTCCGCGGTGCTGGTAACCGAGCTGGATCTCCAGATGTAAAACTTTCTCCCCGTTGCAGATAAACCGGAAATGCCCCGGCTCAATCACACCGGCATGGATCGGCCCAACTCCCACTTCATGTAACTCTTCGCTGTTGCTCCGGTAAAAAGGATAGTCATTCATGCCCTTTTCCTGATTGAACCGGTCATTTGCAAACCGAACAGGTTTCAGCCAGGGATGGTTATTGAATCCGGTACCGGAATTTTCATGGATTTCACGCTCAAACAGATGCAAGGCAGGGATTTGCGGGGTCAGTGAGTCGAGCCTGCCCGGAATCTTCTCCAGATGATGTGAGAATATCATGAACTTACCGCTCGCGTCATCTGCCAGTACAGCCAGGAATTTCAATCCGCCATTATACGGAAAGGCGTAGTAAAGAACGCAATGCACCGCGGTCGGACTCATCAGGCTGGCCATCTGATCTGAAAAATCAGCATAATTCAATACCGGAATTGCCTCAAGCAGGATGGGTGCTGAAGTCGGCTGAAATTCGATATAGTTTTGGTTATGCATGGGTTTTACTAATTCGGCAATCCTGCAATAATCTGACTGATAATATCTTTCAAAAATGGGGGTTGATAAAAACAGGCTCCGACCACGATCAGCAGAAATATGAACTGACTGATGGTTTCCCAGCCGGCAACAGTTCCCTGCTGATGAGCTTCGCCATACTCGCGCGGCTTTGAGAACAGGAGGTGCAGCACCCGAGTACTCATGGCATAAATTACACAGCATAGCAGTACCAGTACCAATATCAGTACAAACCAGCTTTTGCCGGCAACCAATGCTTTCAGTATCAGGTATTCACTTACAAATAACCCGGATGGCGGTATGGCCAGGATCGCCAGCATGCCGATCAGCAGGGCTATGGCGCCGGTTGGGAAGAGCTTCAGATATAATCCGCTGTCGTCCAGCTTATAGGTTCCCAAAACCCGGCCCATCTGTCCAACCTGGAAAAACAGACTCGATTTGGTGAGGGCATGAAGCACCAGCAGCAGGAAAGCCGCATAATATCCGATTCCCCCGATTCCGAGGGCAATGGCAACCAACCCCATATTCTCGAGCGTGGAGTAGGCCAGCATCCGCTTGGTGTGCTTGGCTTTCAGCATGTATCCTGCCGCAACCAGTACCGACAATACTCCGGTGAGTATCAGTATTTTATTCATCCAGTCGAAAATCTGGGAATCTGAAAGCGCTTTGTAAACCCTGAAAATGGAGAGAAAACCGAGATTCACCAGTCCGGTTGAAATCAGGGCGCCAACCGGTGGCAACGCAACCGAATTGGCATCGATTCCTACTGTATGCATAGGGAAAATTTCCATCTTGGTGCTGTAGCCGGTCAACACAAAAACAAATGCAATTTTAAGATAAACCGGATCCAGGGTATGCGCCACCGAGGCTAAGCCGGCAAAGGATAGTCCGCTCATTCCGGTGCCCTTTACTGAAAGGCTGAGGAATAGTATCCCCATGTAAGCCAGCGCGATACCTACCGAACAAATGAATATGTATTTCCAGGTGGCTTCCAGTGCATGAAGGGTTCGCTCACTGTAAATCAGTACCGAGGCTGTAAGCGTTGTGGCTTCTACCAGAATCCAGACCAGTGTGATGTCGTTGGCCAGATAGGCTCCCGTGATGGCGGCAATCAACCCGGTGAGGGCCGCATAAAAGTAAGTGAATCGCTTGTTATCAGGGTTTGTGAAATACGGAAATCCCTGAATCACTGCAGCAGTGGATATCAGCGTGAGAAGTCCCAGAAACAATACCCCGGCGGGATCAAAGGTGAAATATACCAGATCGGTTTCGCCGGAATGCATAAGCACATAACCGTTGAAGAGCCATTGAATGAGAATGAAAAGCAGCATCAGCCACCGGGTAAAGTGTAACCGCTTCACCGCCAATATGGTGAGGGCTATCAATAAGGCCGATATGAAGTATACTGCTATCATATCAATGCTTTAAACTGGTCAGGTTATCAGATTCCAGATCACTGAACTGGGTGCCGATACGGTTCATCAGTACACCGATAATCAGCACACTCACAAAAATATCCAGCAATATGCCAATGTTGATCAGCATAGGCATTTCGCTTCCAACCGCCAGCGAAAAGAAGAATACGGCATTTTCAACAACCAGAAAACCAATCATATGCGAGAATATCCTCTTGTGGGTGATGATTAAAAGCACTCCGGTAAAAAGGGTGAAAAGGGCAATCGTAAGGAATACTGCATCCAGACTGGGATTCTTCAGTACATTGGATAATATGATGCTCATGAAAAGCCCGGCCATCGCAAAAAGCAAGGAGTAAAATGATGGAAAGGCTTTGGGATGGACCTTGTAAACTTTGGTCTGGTTGATGATGCGGAATAGAAAATAGGGTACAATGATAGCCTTGAAAATGAGCGTTTCAGCCGATACAAATATGAGGTTGGCCAGGTCAATGGTTTTGAGTTCGATAAGTGCAATCGCAAATAACAGCAATCCCTGCAGGGCAATCAGTTTCGCGTACGACCTGAACCGCTCGGCAATACTGAGGTATACCAGCGTTCCTGCAAAGAGTACTATGAATAAATAGAACATAACTATCAAATAATCAATTTATTAGTCACAATAAGCACCACCAGGAAGGCAAGCATGGCAACTGCCGTCAGGGTAAGTATGAACTGTGCATTCTTTTGCATTTTATTCCGAGCACGGAACGATTCCATGATACCGACAATCACGGCAAAGGCAACCTGAACAGAGAAAAACAGCAAAATCTGAAATCCGGGATGCCATTCTGCCGGGACCAGCGAGCTGCAGATCAGTGATCCGTATACTGCAAATTTTATCGCAGTGGTGATGTGGATCAGGGCTTTATCAAAGCCGCTGTAGTCCAGGATCATCACTTCATGCACCATGGTCAGCTCCAGATGGGTTTTGGGATCATCAACCGGCATCCTCGAGTTTTCGATCATTGCGATCTGAACCAGCAGGTAAAACCCGATCAACCCGAATACCGTGATGATGGGGTTTCCCGACACATGGAATGCCTCAAACATATCCGAAAATGAGGTGTTGCCGGTGAGCATGGCGAAAGTACCCATCAGAATCAGAAAAGCCGGCTCAACCAGCATGGAATAGAGGGCTTCACGGTTGGCACCCATCCCTTCGAATGCGCTGCCGGTATCGAGTGCGCCAATGATCATGAAGAATTTCCCGAGCGCAAGCATATAGGAGAAATAAACGAAATCGGCCTGAAAAGGGATCAGTGCAGGCATGTTGGCGAAAGGGACCACGGCCAAAACGGATAACATGGCAGCCAGACCGATCACCGGAGCCATTTTGAAAACCCAGCCGGTGGTGGTGCTGTACACACTGCCTTTGCTGAACAATACCCGGATATCGTGCACCGGCTGCAAAATTCCCGGACCCTTGCGGCCGCTTACCAGACTTTTAGTCCGGATAATGATGCCGGGAAAGAAAACCGCGGCCAGTAATATCAGTGGAATTCCGGCCATGGGTTAAAAGATTTTAAAAAAGGTGAGTACCAGAATGAGCAGCATAAACAGAAACGCATACAAAATGTAGTGCTGGATCTGTCCGGTTTGCATGAAGGCAATATTCTTGAACAAGCCTAACATGGCATCGATGGGTTTCTCTATCAGCTTGGTTTTGAACAGATCCGATGGATGGGTTACAAACCCTTTTTTCAGGGGGAAAAGATCATGGTCAGCGATGGGATCAAGATGCTTTTGGGTCCCCAGAACCGGATTCGCCAGGGTACTGAAATTATCTGCCCACGAGGTGGCGGTATATTGCTGCTTTTCGTCGCCGGCGGTGTAGCCGCATCCCCAGGTGGGTCCGGCAGTAACCGTTCTCCTGTTCAGATGGTAATTCCGCCAGAGGGCAATCCCCACAACCAGCAGGATAAATACCCCGCCGATCAGGCTGATGCGTGTGAGCGTTTTCAGCAGATCACCTGTAAATAATTCCGGGATAACCGTTCCGGAGAGTTCTGCAGTTATTTTCATCACCGGTTTCACGAACCAGGCCGATCCCAGTCCGATCACCATAATTGCGGCTGATGCCATAAAGGATGGGAGCAGCATGGATTTCGATACCTCCTGTGCTCCGGCAACTTTTGCACTGCGCGCCTGACCCAGAAACACAATACCAAATGCCTTGGTAAAGCAAAAAATGGCCAGTCCGCCAATTAAAGTCAGACCGATCATGCTGACCAGTAATAAGATGCTGAAATATAGTCCGGATTCAGGCAGACTTTTAAATAGTCCCAGATAGATCAGGAATTCCGAAATGAATCCGTTAAAAGGAGGTAATCCGCAAATGGCCAGCGATCCGATCAGGAAAAACGCAGATGTATAGGGCATCTTTTTCGCCAATCCGCCCAGCTGGTCAATATCCCGGGTATGGGTAGCCTGATAAACTGATCCTGCATTGAAGAAGAGCAGGGATTTGAACAGACTGTGATTGAGCACATGCAGCAATCCCCCGGTGAATCCGAGCAGGGTGAGCATGGTGTTCCCGTTGGCCATGCCCAGCACACCCAACCCGATGCCAATGCCGATGATACCGATATTTTCAATGCTGTGATAAGCCAGCAACCGTTTCAAATCATGCTGAACGATGGCCATCATCACCCCCATCACTCCGGAGAACAGCGAGAAGCCCAGAATAATTATGCCGATCACGAAAAGGTCCGACTGAACAGAGAACAGTACCCGTAATATCCCGTAAATGCCCATCTTGATCATCACTCCCGACATTAATCCGGATACCGGTGACGGAGCTGCCGGATGTGCCTCAGGAAGCCAGGTGTGAAGCGGAATAAATCCGGCCTTGATGCCGAATCCGACAAAAAACAGACTGAATACCAGTATGTTGGAATGAGTTTGGAAATATGCTTTCAGACCGTCGAATCCGGTGATACCGGTTGCATCTCCGGCGATCAGGAATGCGACCAATAAAAATAGCAACCCGATATGCATCTGAATGAGGTAGTTGATCCCGGTTTTGAGCACCTTCCGGTCATCTGCCTCAAAAATTACCAGCAGGAAGGATGAAACGGCCATGAGCTCCCAAACAACGAGAAAAGCAAACCCATCCCTCAGAATAACAACCAGAAGCATCGAAAAGTACAGCCAGATATAGGCCCACAAGTGCACCGACCAGCGGAGCGAAGTTTGCTTGGCGTAGTATGATTTCAGATATCCGCCGGCAAAAAGAAAGGCGGTAAGGGCTGTGAAGTTTATGAGGAGGATGAAGAAGATGGAGAGGGAATCGGGGTGAGGAGGTGAGGAGGTGAGGGAGTTAAGGGGGTGAGGGAGTGAGGAGGTGAGGAGATGGGGGAAGAGGGAAGTGAGGGTGGTGAGGGTGATCGAAGCGATCAGAATGAACAGGGTGTAGTTATATCTATAGGGTTTCGGGATGGCAAAAATTCCGAAACTCACAACCATCAAACCGATAAAAATGGCAGGTATCATGGATTGTAATATGGCGCGAAGATACTAAAAGGGCATAAAGGCACAAGAAAAAGGGTGTGTGCTTAGGGTTCAGGCCGGTTTTTAACCGGGGTTTAATACTGGGTTATGAGGATAAGCCTGCTGCTAAAGGTCAGATAATCAGTTTTTATCCGAAAGGAGTAGGTTCCCTGGGGCAATGGACGATTGTATGTTATAGTTTGTGTTTCACCTCCGGAAACAAATCCTTCAAAAATCCGGGCTACCAGCTGTCCCGTGGGTGCAAAAAGATCAATGACCACATCGGAATTGACAGGAATTGTCAATTGAAATTTAATATCCCGCCCATAGATCGGGTTCGGATATACCTTCATATCCAGGGCACGGGTGACCACCACCTGGCCGGTTTGAAAATTACCGGAACAACCCTTCGGGGAGATCTGCCTGAGTGAAAGCATGAAAATCCCTTCGGAATTCCAGGTATGAACCAGGGCGCATTTTGTGCTGTTCTGCACAACCGTCCCGTCGATCGCCCAGATATAGGTTGACCCGGGATGCGCAGTTGAGTCTGCCCAATAGCTTTTGCGGGTCCCCGCATAAACCCGGTCGGGCATAGTCAACTGCGCAGCAGCGCTGATAGTGCTCAATAGCACCCCGGCTGAAAGAAATATTGAGCGTAGACGGTTAATTGTGGAAGATTGATGAGGTGATCACCTGAGGCTGAACGGTTATGGTAACCGTGTTGGTCGTGACGGAGCCGCAGGCACCTTCGGCCGACTGGATCAGGTGGAAAAGGGTTGTTGCACTTAAAGCATCCGGTTGATGGCTCAATCCAATGGCGCCCAGAATGATGGCCCAGCTGGTGCCGCCATCGGTTGAGGATTCCCACTGATAGAGATAGGCGCTGTTGCCGCCTGTTGGTGCCGTTGCGATGATCGGCTCAGGAATGCTGTTATAGCACACGGTTTGATCGGCTGATGCGGTACCGGGTATCAGGGCAGGTAGTACGGATACCTCTATGGTCACTGGATTTCCTGTGCAGGTTGCATTGGTTTCAATCACTTGCAGGGTGCAGGTGCCGGCACTGGTCCAGTTGACGGAGATCAGGTTGTTTGGTGCCCCTCCGGCCGTTATAGTACCCGCGCCTCCTGTGCCTGCCAGGATGCTCCAGGTATAAGTCGACCCGGGAGTTGCTATAACCCCGAATGGTTCTGTGGTATTGAGACAAACGGTGATGTTGCCGGTGTTTGTGAGGCCACCAACCTGCGCCTGGGATTCAAGTGTTACTGTAAGAAACAGCAATGCCATCAGGCTTGTGAATAACAGAATTCTTGTTTTCATGTTTTGGTTGTTTTAAGGTGTTAATTAGTTGTATTACAGATGATAAATCATTGAAGTAACGGGTAGGGCCTGTATGGTGACCTCCGCCGGCGGAGAGGTGGCATTGTTGCAGGATCCGACCGACGGATTAATAATTACCCGGTAAAAAAGGGTTCCGGAAGTTGCTGTTTCCGGTGAATAGGTCGGTCCGGTTGCACCGGGAATATTGGTGAAGGCAATATTATCAGCGGAGGATTGCCATTGAAAGGCGATGCCCCCGGTGCCTTCGGAGACTGCTGAATACAGGGTTACCGGGGTGCCTGCGCAATGTGACCCTCCGCCTGAAACACTGACCGACGGATCTTGCAGTATGGTAATGAGTTTGGCCGTTGTGTATACCACCGTGCCGGCCGCATCGGTGATGGCACAATTGTAGCTGTACAATCCTGCTGTGGTTAGCTGCGCAGGATCATAGGAAGATAAAGTCGCTCCTGCAATGGCAGTATTGTTCAGCTGCCACTGGTACTCATACGGGAGCTGTCCGCCCGATGTTGCCGTAGTAAAAGTCAGCAAGGAAGGGTTGAACCCGGTGCAGGCAGTCAGTGAGGTGGTATTGTGTTTTCCGGCTGTCAGTACAGAGGGTGTTGAAAGCATGATAACACTCTGTGCCAAAGCTTTACCGGAAGAAATGATGAGAATGGAAAGCAGCAGAACTCCGTTCAGCTTACCGGTACTCCAGCGGCTTTTTGGGCATAGTTCGCCTAAAGGACCCATTGTTCCTGAAATTAAATTCCTGAAAAATTTGTGTTTTTTAGAACCTGACGCCAACGGATATCGGCCATGAACTATGTGTCCAGACTCCGATATCCCGGTATCCCGGACACAAGGTTGCCCGTGCCGCGATTCCGATAAAAAGAGTCAGTCTCTTTTTAACATAGTAGTCGAAGCGGAGCCCCCCCTCGAGCCCTCCAACGTATAGCGGCGCAGGTTTGTACAGATCGATCCCGTTGAGGAGGTTCGCCTCAACGCTGACCCTGAAATGTTCGGCCTGCCAGAAGGTTTTATTGATGCCGAACCCCAGCAATATCTCATTCCTTGCTCGCAGGGCGGAGATTTCAGCAGAAATATTCAGGCGTACCATCTTGTTCATAATCGGATGATAGGCAACTCCGATGCCTCCTCCGTCAATCCCGGGTTCAAAATAGGAATTGTACCACGATGAAGGGAAAAACCGGACGAATATATCGGTTTGCTGTGCCTGCAGGTTTGAGGAGCTGATTACCAGCGTCACAATCAGAATCAGCTTCAGAAATATTTTTTTATTTATCATATTCCAGGTCGTTTTCGATAAAAAATCTGAGAATTATGGATTTAACCAGTTCAGCCTGAGCATCCTGTGAAATAGTTGCCACTCCATCGCCTTTCTGTATCCCATAGTTTCCGAACTGGCCGTGATTTCCACCGGGCAGGGTAAAATACACGGTTTTTGGAGTGCTACCGGAGGGAAAGTCGTCGAGGTTATCAACCCACACAGGAGTGGGCAAAAGATCCGCGAAGGAGGCAATTTTCAGACTGTCGACAAGTCCGTCATACTGACCTCGCATCGACAAAACCGGTCCTGTCCAATCTTTCAGGTTATTTGACGACTGGGGATAACCTGCCATGAGAACCAATCCCACGAAAAAATCAGGATACTTTTCCACCACCGAGCAGGCCATCACCCCTCCGAGCGAATGTCCGGCGATCACCCACTGCTCAACATCCGGGAAATCATTGTATATCCAGGCTGCCTGTTTACCATCCAGAATGGCCAGGTTGGCGGGCATTTTTACAATAACAATCTTGTGCCCCTTTCCGGCAATGGCAAATTTAGTGAGCGGTGCGATATAGGCATGCGGGTCAACCAGCCCCCCCGGATAAAACACCAATCCGGTTTTTGAATAATAGTTACTGGTTGGATTGATTTCAATGTAATCCCGGTATTCATACAGAGTAACCACTGATGGAACTTCCTGTTCTTCGGGCAGATAGCTGCATGATGCTGCAACAGTCACCAGCAGGGCGATAAACCCATATTTTAATAATATATTCATGTTTTTCAATTTATTTTTTCCCGATGGCAACCACCGAATGCTGGGTTCTGAAAATAATCATGCCGCTGGCTATGGCAGGTGTTGCCATGCACACGTCATCCATAGTGTTCTCTGCCAACAATTTATATTCCGGTCCGGCCTCAATCACTAGGACCTCACCAGTTTCGGCCGGAAAATAGAGCTTTCCGCCTCCTGCGACTCCGGATGCTGAAAAGGCTTTCCCGATTTCCTTTTTATACATGACTTCGCCGGTTAGCGCGTTAAAGCAGGTTAACTGTCCGCTTATCTGCATGTTATACAGGTAATCGCCATATGCCAGCGGACTAGCCATATAGGCTCCGCCACGTTTTATGCTCCATTTAACCTGACTCGTGGATGATTGGTCGGGCTGGAGGGTGATGTCGCCCGTTGCGTTCGGATTTATGGCCAGTATGGGCGAATATTTGCCGTGTGCACTATTAATATACACCAGATTATGGGCAATCACCGCGGTGGGTGCAGGAGCATCCCCCACATTGCCGATTTTCCATACTTCCTGCCCTGTAGTGAAATCATAGGCGGAAATAAACGGATATCCATTTAAAATGATGAGTGTTTCACCTTCTCCCGAATAGATTGCCGGTGATCCCCAGGATGATATCACATCCCGCTTGATTCTCAAAATTTCCTTTCCGGTTGCTACATCGAAAGTTGCCAGAAAAGAATCCTTTAAAAGATCGCATTGAACCACCACGGTTCCGTTATGAATGACCGGGGAGCTCGAGTAGCCCCATTCCACGCCGGTTTCATTGAACGGACCGGTAGCCAGGTTGCCAAGGTCTTTTTTCCACAGCAGATTGCCCTTGAAATCATAGCAATATAAACCATGTGAGCCGAACGAAACAACCAGCTGCCCGCCGTTGGTGGCAGGAGTGGGGTTTGCATAGGTCGATTTTGTATGCCGCCTTTCTTTCGGAACTCCTTCATCAGCAACGCGATCCCAGATAATCCTGCCGGTATTCTTATCGAGGCAATAAACCTTGAACTGGTGAACGCTCGTGTCATCAGCCATGTCGATATCACCGTATAAACCGATTTTGAGGGAATCAAGTTTCGCAGAGCTTACGGCACTCGTAATAAATACAAAATTATCCCAGATCACCGGACTCGAATGGGCCAGTCCCGGTACCGGCGTTTTCCATAAAACATTTTCTCCGGTTCCCAGGCTCCAGCTGACCGGAAGGTCTGGCTGGTCAAGAATTCCCGATCCCAGATAACCCCTGAACTGGGGCCATTGCCCTGATATATCCGTTTGACTGATTGCGGGATGTAAATAAATGGCCGCAGCGATGATTACCAATAAAAATTTTCGGAAATTCATATTTTCATAATAAGTTTTAACACAGGATATTGTTTTACTAAGAACAACAAAATTAATTACATCCATGAATCCGGCAACTTCAAATTTAATCGCATTTCTGATCGGCAGTGTACCAATTATTTATCTGTCATGGCGTTCATTGGGCAGTATGAAAAATCACGGTTTCTACCGGTTTTTCGCCTGGGAGTTCATGCTCTGGATGCTCATCAGCAATATCCGGGTATGGTTTAAGGATCCTTTTTCTTTACACCAGATCTTTTCATGGATCAGTCTCCTAATTGCCATCTATTTTGTTCTCGATGGATTGTACCGGTTTAAAATTGCCGGAAAAATCAACCGGGAACGGGGAGATCCCACCCTGTTTGGCTTTGAGCACACTACCAATCTGATTACCGGTGGGATATTCCATTATATCCGTCATCCGATGTATGCCTCATTGCTTTTCCTTACCTGGGGAATCGCACTCAAGAATCCAACCCCCATGATCCTGATTTATGCCGTTGCCGCATCATTCTTCCTTTACCTTACCGTACGGGTGGAGGAGCGCGAGAACCTTGCCTATTTCGGCGATCAGTACCGGGAATACATGAAGCACACGAAAAGGTTTGTTCCCTGGATATGGTAATCCCCGATATCTTTTTCAAGTTTTGCATGTAATGATATAGATGCATGGCGGGAGCCGGAATGGAAAAAAACGGTCAGATATTTTTTCGATATTTATCCGCATGAAAGCACAAGCAATTGCTCTATCCCTTATTCTGGGGGTTTCAATACTTGCCGGTGAGGCAAAACCTCAGGATCATCGTGCCGACTGGCTCATCGATAATTCCTCTTTTATTTCTAAACTGGATAAGCAGGGGAATAACCGGATCGTGTTATCGAACGGATTGATTAGCAGGACTTTTCTGCTTAATCCTAATGCAGTCACGATTGGTTTCGATAATCTGGAAACCGGTCAGTCGCTACTCCGCGGAGTCAAGCCTGAGGCTGAAATCGATCTCGACGGGAAAAAATATGCAATAGGCGGACTTACCGGCCAGCCTGATTACGCCTATCTCACAGAAGAATGGATTTCTGCATTGAAACCGGTGCCCGGATCGATGGTTTTCATCGATTATCAAACCGGACCGGTTAAAGAACGGATGGCCTGGAAACGGGTGAGGCATGCTGCCCCTGACGCCAGCTGGCCACCGAAAGGATTACACCTGTCGATGAATTACCGCATGCCGCAGGGATCACCGGCCGGAGATGTCAGGGTTACGGTACATTATGAGATTTATGACGGTATCCCACTGATCAGTAAATGGATAAGTCTGGAAAATCAATCCCCTGCAGCGGTAAACCTGAAATCCTTCAAGTCGGAAATCCTGGCTGTGGTGGAAAAGGATTCCCCTGTTGAAGACCGCGGAATTCCATTAAAAAAACCTGATCTGTTTGTTGAAACGGAATATGAATTCAGCGGTATGGAAACACTGAATACCACCTTGCATTCCGTTTTCTGGATGCCGGATCCGGATTTTTCCACCCAGGTAAATTATAACCTGATGACTCCCTGTTTGCTGGAAGTGAGGCCTGAGATCGGTCCCGACCTGATCATCCGTCCGGGTGGGTCATTTGAATCATTCCGGGCCTGGGAACTGGTGCCGGATGGAAATGATGAGGAGCGCAGGCTGCTGGCCCAGCGAAAAATGTACCGGGTGATTGCCCCGTGGGTTACCGAAAATCCGCTGATGATGCATATCCGAAATTCCGACCCCGTTAGTGTGAAAGCTGCTGTTGATCAATGCGCTGCAGTTGGGTTTGAGATGGGGATAATCACTTTCGGATCAGGATTCAATCCCGAGTCAACCGATCCGGAATATCTGAAGGAATGGAAAGAGCTCACCGGATATGCCCGCTCCAGGGGTATTGAGCTGGGAGGATATTCTTTATTGTCGAGCCGCAGCATTTCTGAAAACGACGATGTAATCAATCCCGCAACCGGAAAAACCGGAGGGGTGATTCATGGCAGCGCACCCTGTTTGGGCAGCAACTGGGGCAAGCAATACATGGATAAACTTTACAGCTGGTATTCCGAAACCGGCATGAACCTGCTGGAGCACGACGGTTCCTATCCCGGGCACATCTGCGCATCTGTATCACACCCGGGACATCGCGGCACGGATGACTCGCAGTGGACCCAGTGGCGCACCATAACCGATTTTTATAAGTGGTGCCGGTCCGAAGGCATCTATCTGAATATACCCGACTGGTACTACCTCAACGGAGGCACCAAATGTGCCATGGGCTACCGAGAGGTAAACTGGTCGCTACCACGCGAACAGCAAGTCATTCATGCGCGCCAGAATATTTTCGACGGAACCCGCGAGAAAACCCCGTCGATGGGCTGGATGTTTGTCCCCCTTACCGAATATCACGGCGGCGGTGCGGCAGCAACCATCGAACCACTCAATGAACATCTCGGCCATTATGCGAAAATGCTGGCTTCAAATCTGGGAAACGGCGTTCAGGCCTGCTATCGCGGTCCCCGGTTATATGATACCGATTCCACCCGCGAGATGGTGAAAGAGTGGGTTGATTTTTACAAAAAACACCGGGATATCCTCGAAAGTGATGTGATACATACTTCCAGCAGAAGAGCCGACGGAAGGGATCTCGACTGGATGTTTCACGCCAATCCGGCCCTGGATGAGAAAGGATTCCTGATGATATTTAATCCAACCGCCAAAGCCATCCGGAAAGATATCCGTATATCGGTCTATTATACCGGATTAACAACAATTGCAAAAGTACGTGGAGAGAATGGGAAGATAGAATCGATAAAGATCTCCCGCGATTATTTTATTACCCTGCCCGTAGAAATCGGTGCCGGTGAGGAAACCTACTTTATCATCGAATGATTTGATGGATAATGCATAGAATTACAGAACCATAGACTGTGCGTAACTTTTTTAACCAAAAAACTTGTGAATTGTTCTGCAGGTGGTTAAAGTGGATACCTTTGGGATATTACGCAGGATTCTATTTTACATTTTTATGGGCAATAAGGATAAAACCAACGAGCATCCCGTTGGTGAATTTAATAATTTGCAGGACATCACAAGCGGCCAGCCGGCTGTGGATATCCTGCCTGTGATATTGATCGTTGAGGATGATCCGATTAATATTTTCCTGCTCAAAACTATGCTGGGTAAAACCCGGACTGTCCTCTGGCATGTGGAAAACGGCAGGCAGGCGGTGGAATGCTGCAATCTGCATCCCGAAGTGTCACTGGTTCTGATGGATCTTAAAATGCCCGAAATGGATGGGTTTGAGGCTACACGCCTGATTAAGGCCGCTCGCTGCGATCTGCCGGTTATTGCCGTTACGGCATTTGCCATGTCGGGCGACCGGGAACTTGCGCTTGAAGCGGGCTGCGATGACTATCTTCCGAAACCATTCACCTCCGCTGTGCTGAAAGAAAAGGTTGGCGTATATTTGAACTTGTAGCCTTAAATATACCGACGATGAAATTACCTATGCTTCTCCTGTTTTGTTTGGCTGGTCAAATGCTGAACGCACAGCTTAAACCTGAGAATATTACTTTTCCCCCCTTCGTATGGAAATCTGAAGTCCCGGCCGATTGCCCATTTCCGTCTTCAAAGGAGTTTACGGGTATTACGCTGCTGGGAGAGAAAAGCGGTTTTCATTTCGGAGATACCTGGTACCCGACATGGGCAGATGACGGCAACCTCTATTCTCCCTGGACGGACGGGAGTACCTGGAGGCTCGACGGGTCATATGAAGGATCAAATTCGTTCGGGGAAACTGCAACCACAGGCCATGCCGTAATTGAGGGCGACGATCCGCTGAACCTGAAAGTATACAGTCTGGGGATCAACCAGGCATCCGCCAGTCCCTATCATGGCCGCTATCCATGCGGGAGTCTGATCTATAACGGGGTTTGGTATTATGGCACCTACTGTCTCGATCCTTCCGGTCGGGCCGAATACGGAGATAAGTATATCAACTGGCCCTGGATGGGACCTTTTGTAGGATTCCGGTCCAGCACGGATTATGGACGGAGCTGGAAGCCAACGCCCCATTCCCCTGCAAAACCATTGTTCGGTGAAACCGGAATCAATGGCTACCCGGTGAAAATCGGATCACCCCACTTTGTGGATTTTGGTAAAAACCTTCAGTATTCACCTGATGGAAAGGCCTACCTGGTAGCTCACGGTGCCGATACTACCGACACAAAATACCGGTTCTGGAACGACAGCTGGATCACAGGCGACCAGATCTATCTCATCAGGGTAATTCCTGCCCCTGAAAACATGAATGATGCCTCAAAATATGAGTATTATGCGGGCAATAACTCCAAAGGTGAACCGGTTTGGACCACCGATTTTAAAAAGATCAAACCGCTGCTGGAATGGAATAATAATATGGGCTGCGTGACCATGACCTATAACGCACCGCTGAAAAAATACCTGATGTGTGTAACCGATGGGGGAAATACCTGTGCAAAGATGAATACCTATATCCTGGAGTCTGCCAGCATGACCGGTCCGTGGAAACTGGTTACCTATCTGAAGGATTTTGGGGAGCAGGCATATTTTGTCAATATACCTTCGAAATTCATCAGCTCCGATGGCCGGACCGCCTGGATGTGGTATTCCGGAAATTTTGCCCCCGACTGGAACGGCATCAAAATTGCGGTGAATCCACCGGGGAGCCACTACGGTTTGGTGATGCAGAAAATCAGCCTGAATAAATAATTATGGAAAAAGAACAATTTAAAATCCCGGCCGAAGAGATTAAAGACCTGATAAAACTTCAGGGCTTCGGGATCGTTTCCAACCACATAACGGTGGATGGTATGAAAGTTGGGTTCATGTACCGTGAAGAAAAGTTTGATAAGGAGGACACCGGCTGGCGTTTCCTGTCGGGAACGGAAACCGAAGAATATATCGACGATCCGGAAACCAGCAAGGTGTTTAGCATTAATGCAATTGCCAACTATGATCCGGCGATCCTTCCTTATATTAAGTTGCCGGTAGGGACTGAACTGGAACGCGTTGAGGGTTCAGATGAATTTGTAATCATTGAAGAGGAATAATCTGTTATTTATTATGAGTAATCCATTGTCCGGCAATCCTTTGTTGCATCCCTTTACGGGCCTGCATGAAGCCCCGCCTTTTGATCTGATACAGGAAGTGTATTTTATTCCGGCCATTGAAACCCAGATCCGGGAAGCGGAAGAGAATATCGTTAATATCGTGGAATCAAAGGCGGAACCGACATTTGACAATACCATCCTTCCATTGGAGCAGAACGGTGAAAAACTTGGAATTACCGCCGGAATCCTCTTTAACCTGAATCATGCCGAAACTTCAGACAGATTGCAGGCTATTGCTCAGGAAGCCTCTCAGATGCTGACGGATTATTCCAGCCGCATGCTGATGAATCCTGAACTTTTCAATCGCATCGACAAGCTAAATACCAACCTTAAGGAGAATCGGGCTGCCGGACTTTCTGTTGAACAGAAAACTGTTCTCGGCAACTGGTACCGGGATTTTGTCCGGAACGGTGCAAAGCTGGATGATGATTCGAAAGCACGGTTCGCTGAAATCAGGTCGAGATTGTCGATGCTCACCCTTCAGTTTGCCGATAATGTACTCGCTGATACCAATGCCTATTTCCTCCATCTTACGGATGAAGCTGATTTGTCGGGCCTGCCGGATTTCGTAAAGGAAGCAGCTTCCCAGGAAGCTGAAAGCCGAACCCTGACGGGTTGGGTGTTTACCCTTCATGCGCCCAGCTATGTTCCATTCCTGAAGTATTCCGACAACCGTGAGCTTCGTGAGAAATTGACCAGGGCATACGGAGTCAGGGGTAATCAGGGGAACGCAAATGATAACAAAGCCCTGATTCTTGAAATTGTCAATCTCCGACGGGAACAGGCTTTGATGATGAAGGAACCGGACTATGCCACCTATATGCTGAGGGAAAGCATGGCAGGATCGCCGGGTAAAGTGATGGACTTCATGCAGGGGATACACCTGCGTTCAAAACCCGCTGCGCAGGTTGAACTCGCCGAAGTAAAAGAATTTGCTGCATCGGAAGGGGTTGATTTTGACCTTGAATCCTGGGACTGGAGCTATTATGCTGAAAAGCTGCGCCAAAAGAAATATGATTTCCGTGAAGAATTGCTCAAGCCCTATTTTAAACTCGAAAATGTGATTGGCGGGATTTTCCTGCTGGCCGAAAAACTATACGGACTAACATTTGAAAAGATTTCCGGAATCCCGGTTTATCATCCGGATGTGATGACCTATGAGGTGAAAGATGAGAACGGGGGATTCCTGTCGCTTCTGTACCTCGATTTTTTTCCGCGTCCGGGTAAACAGGGCGGCGCCTGGATGACGGATTTCCGAGGCCAGTCGAACCTCAAAGGCAAAATGGTGCGACCGCATGTTTCGCTGGTGTGCAACTTCTCGAAACCTACAGCATCAAAACCCTCTTTGCTGACCCATGATGAGGTGAATACCTTTCTCCATGAATTTGGCCATGCCCTCCATGGAATGCTTGCCGGGTGCACCTACCCATCGGTTTCGGGAACAAATGTTTACCGGGATTTTGTTGAACTGCCCAGCCAGGTGATGGAAAACTGGGCCCTCGAAAAGGAGTGGCTGGATCTGTTTGCCGTTCATTATGAGACGGGTGAAAAGATCCCTGCTATCCTGATCGACCGGCTGATCGAATCGAAGAACTTTTTAGAAGGATATGCCTTTGAGCGTCAGCTGAGTTTTGGCTTTCTGGATATGGCCTGGCATACTCTGCCACATCCTTTTGATTCCGATCCGGTTGCATTCGAAAAGGAAACCATGGCCGATACCCAGCTTTTCCGGAAGATCCCGGGAAGTGCAGTGAGTACCGGCTTTAGTCATATTTTCGCAGGTGGTTATGCTGCAGGATATTACGGGTATAAATGGGCTGAGGTGCTCGATGCGGATGCTTTTGCCCTGTTTTCAGAAAAAGGAATTTTCAATCGCGTGGTGGCTGAATCTTTCCGAAAAAATATTCTTGAAAAAGGCGGCAGTGAACATCCGATGGTATTGTATGTGAGATTCCGCGGACAGGAACCCAATCCGGAAGCTTTGCTGGAACGCAGCGGACTTAAAATAGGATAAGCCTGAACAATTCTGGAGGTTCATTGTATATTTAAGGTAACTAACTTAAAATCTATACAATGGAAAGTGTTTCAATTAACCATCTGGCGGTATTTGTTGCCGCTTTGTCTGATTTTGTTGTAGGTGCACTTTGGTATTCCCCGCTCCTGTTTGTGAAGGTTTGGATGAGGGAAACCGGTTTGACGGAAGAGAAAATGAAAAAGGATAATCCGGTCGTAAAATACGGCCTGACGTTCATTTTTTCACTGATCATTACCTATAATCTTGCATTCTTTCTGGGTGATCCTGCCATGAAATTCAATGATTATCTGCTCTATTCAGCTCTTGCCGGATTTGGCTGGGCCTCAATGGCAGTTGGTATCCTGAGCCTTTTCGAAATGAGAGGATGGAAACTGATGCTAATCAATTGGGGCTATGTTACCATCGCATTTGTTGTAAAGGGAGTGATACTTGGTTTGTGGAGGGGATAAAAAAAACTACCCCCGGAATTCCGGGGGTAGCTTTAAACAAATATTGGAATCTTAGATCCGATTACCTATTTGGAAATCATTAATTTGCGATAGACCAAAGTTGTGCCCGACTGTATTCTCACCAGGTATACCCCTTTTGCAAGTCCTTCGGTGGAAACAGATTCACCATCGGAAATCTTCCGTTGTAAAAGCTGCTGGCCGTTCAGGGTCATGACCGAAATAACACCTGTTTGAATTCCGTTAACGGTAAAATGGTCCTTAACAGGATTCGGAAAGATAGAAATGGGAACTTCTGAAGGAATTCCTTCAATTCCGGAGGTATTGTGTTTGATTTCTTTAATAAGAGCATCATCAACATTCAGGATACCGGTTGCAATCTCTTCTCCTTTGTAGGTAACGGAATAGGAATAATTACCCAGATCGGTATCGCGAAAAGTGGCTAGCCCGTAAGCATTGTTTTCAACCACGATCTCGTTCATAGTAACAGCAGTGTTTTTAAGCGGTACATCGTTCTGATCGGTGACCAGGAACTGAACTTTGACCCCCGGATTATCCTCCAGTACGGCAATCTGGTCCAATTCACAGTAAGAACCGGTAGCCCCCACGTATCTAAAGGCAATTCGCTGGTTGCCAATTGCTTCTGGTAATTGAAATCCAAAAATGGTATAATCCTCAGCATTGTTGATTTTTGCTGCATAAAGCTCAGCAAATCCGGTAATGGTCAACGCTTCGGTTCCATTTGTACCGGGTTTCATTTCGAGGGTGGCAATCCCGACACGGAGTTCGGGGAAACCGGACTGAGCACCTGCCCTGAAACTGAAAATACCTGACTGATTGAGGTTTATGGCAGGCATGATAAGATAACTGTCGTCGGCGCCCTCATTGGGTTTATAAAAAACAACGGAACCGGCTTCAGATCCTGCACCAGACAGATAAAATCCGTTGGTTAATTCAGCAATATATCCCGGGGGGATGGTATTCCAGCCAAAATCTTCAAAATAGAAGATATCCGGCTTTTCAACCATAACATCCTGTGATACATCGCTGTCAATAACGGTTAGTTCTCCGCTGGTGGCGTCATATCCCGGAGCCGAAACACTGTAATCAAGATCTCCCGGGAATACACCCTTGAAGGTTGCCAAACCGTTTGAGCCAAACACCGTTTCACCATAATAGGGGATAAAGGCTTTACCGCCCGGGACTATGTTATAATCATTGTCGATAACATTCAATGCAACCTGATAATCGGTGAAAGGGTGGGTAACGGGTGCATTGTTTGACTGAATAACCTTTTTGGTTGAATTATTCTGAATGAAAGCAGCTACCGACAAATCATTGGCTGTTTCCATGTGGGTTGTTTTCATGTCGAGGGTATACGTCAATGTAACCGGTTGTCCGGCAACCAATGCCGGCAAAGTAGTTCCGGAGGCATCCGGAAGGAAACCCATGGTTACCTTTTCAAATGCTTTTTCTCCATTGGTAGTGGCATTCTGGGTGGTTACATCTTCCATAACTACAATTTGGGCAACCAATCCTGCAGGATAAGCTATTTCAGGAGTAATCGTGATGGTTGCGGTCACAATTTTATCCAGGTTGACCGATGAGGTTATGGCGATTTGGACCCCGGTAAATTCCGTTAAAAGGCTGTCCATTTTAGCGGTCGAAAAGCTTTGTGCATAAGGAAGTTGAACGGCGCCATTGCATGCCAGTCCGGGAACCCCCGTGATGGTATAATAATCGCGTCGTTTTTTGCTTTCGGCAAAATAGTAGGGATCACCTGTTCCCGGCCAGTACATCTGATAACGGATAACAGTATACATGCCTTCATAACCGGAAAGCGTATTTCGGAATGCGGGACCAAAAGCTGCGCAGGGCGGGCAACTCGATGAAGTAAAGTGCTCGAGGCACGGTTTAAGCGGGATTGTTTGACTCTGTACCGGATTTACGGCAAGAAGCATTAACCCTAATAGCATGGTTGATAAGCATCCTGCTAACTTGGTGACTGTTTTCATGTTTTTTTGATTAGGTCGTTTATGGATTAACAATAATACTTATTTGACTCTTCTTTTCAAATCCTTTAAGGGTTTTTTTAGCAGCTGGTTTAAATTGTTCGGTTCAGTGGTTACCTTTGATCATTACATGCAGGTCATTCATTAATTATTCTGAAAGCAATACCATTATGTCGAAAATTGATTCAAAATCACCTCTCGCAGCAGGAACTCTTGCACTGGGACTGATTGTTGCCGCCCTGATCTTGGGCAATTCGCTCATCCGATTTAAAACTCTCGACAGATCAGTTGTGGTAAAGGGTCTTGCCGAGATGGAAGTAGATGCGGATCTGGCCGTTTGGCCGATTACTTTCAGCGAGGCCAGTAACAACCTGGTTGAATTGCAGTCAACCCTCGACCGGAAACAGAAAATCATTCTCGATTTTCTTGGCGAGGTTGGATTTACGCCTGATGAAATTTCCATCGGGATGGTCAATATAAGCGATCAGAAGGCTAATCTTTACGGACAAAACAACCAGTTTGTGGAGTTCAGGTATATCGGCCATGCAAAAATGACGGTGCGTTCAGCTCAGATTCCGCGAATGAGCCAGGCGATTACACGGCTTACAGATCTGGTTGGCAAAGGCATTGTACTGAATCAGGATCAATACATGAGCCAGGTCCAGTACCTTTTCACCCGGCTGAATTCCATCAAGCCGGCCATGATTGAATCCGCTACGAAAAATGCCCGCGAAGCCGCCGAAAAATTCGCTTCCGATTCCAAATCCAAAGCCGGTAAAATCAAACGGGCCACTCAGGGATTATTTACAATAGAGGACCGCGACATGAACACGCCTGATAAGAAGATTATCCGGGTAGTAACCACTGTTGAGTATTATCTCGTTGATAAATAGGACCTCCCCCTGCCCCCTCCTTAGAAAGGAGGGGTGGTACTCCGGACAGGGTTGGTTGTTTGACTGGCAGACCTCCCCCTGCCCCCTCCTTAGAAAGGAGGGGGGTAGTACAACTGCATGGATTACAGTAAATTCCTGCGCACCGCCCCCTTTTCTGTCATCCCCGCGAAGGCGGGGACGGGACCTTTCCCTTCGTACCGTCCCCTTTTCTGTCATCCCCGCGAAGGCGGGGACGGGACCTTTTCCTTCGTACTGCCCCCTTTTCTGTCATCCCCGCGAAAGCGGGGACCCCGTTCCTTACCGCGTAACTTTCCACAACCCACCTAAATGAAACTATTTAAACTCCTCCTCCCCTTCCTCCTCCTCTCGTTTCCCACCCAATCCCAACAGGTCAACCCCTTGATGGAATCATGGCCACAATATGTTGACCATAAGCAGAATACACCATTCAAGCTCGACTGGATCTCTCTGGGACCCGTGATCAATTCTGCCCGTGTGGATGCCGTTCAGTGCAATCCCTCCCGGCCGGGGACCTGGTATGCGGGATTCGGATCCGGAAACCTTTGGAAAACCACTGATCACGGCCTGTCGTGGAAACCAATTTTTGAGGATCAGCCTGCCCTTTCGATCGGAGACTTTACCCTCGCCCCTTCAAACCCGGATATTATCTACCTCGGTACTGGCGAATACCTAAAGAAGCCCCGGAATTTCACATTACCCGGGACCGGGGTTTTCCGGTCCGATGATGGCGGCAATACCTGGAGGCACATCGGATTGGAGCAGTCGTGGCACATTGCCAAAATCAAGGTGCATCCTGAAAACCCGGATATCGCTTTTGTAGCGGTGCTGGGACATCTGTGGTCGCCCAATGCGGAGCGCGGAATTTACCGTACCCTCGACGGAGGGAAAAGCTGGTCGCAGGTTTTATTCGTAAATGATAAAACAGGGGCCAATGATATTGTTATAGCCCCCTCAAATCCGGATATCCTATATGCCTCAATGTGGGAGTGTTACCCGGGAATTTCGGGCAAGGAAAGCGCTGTATATAAGAGCATAGATGGCGGGTCGAACTGGGAAAAGCTATCCGGCGGTTTACCGGATGGCAATAAAACCGGACGTACCGGTCTTGCGGTTTCCTGGCAAAACCCGGATAAGGCATACGCCTTCGTGGATAACCTTAACCGCGATAAAAACCGTGCCGCTGAGTGCTATAAAACCATCGACGGCGGGATTACCTGGAAACGGACCCATTCAGATGACCTGATGATCTATGCCGGAATTGGCTGGTATTTTTCCGATTGTGCGGTCAATCCGAAGAATGATGACGAGATTTACCTTCTCGGGGTGAAAATGGCTCACAGTACCGACGGAGGCGCGCATTTTGATCTCGTGGGTGGTGATGTTTTCCATATCTTCCCGAGTCCGGCTGTTCCTTTTCACCTGGATCATTGCGATATATGGATAAATCCACTTAATCCAGAGGAGCTGGCAGCCGGAAACGACGGCGGATTTTATTACAGCTACAACAAGGGGAAGTCATGGATGCATTACAACAACATACCTACGGGGGAATTCTATGATATTTCAGTGGATAACCAGGTGCCATACCACGTTTACGGAGGCGTTCAGGACGATGCCTCCGTGTACGGTCCGGCCGTGGAATGGAATCCGCGATTTGCCGATAAGTGGAAATATATTTGGGTGGATGCCTGGAGTGGCGGCGATGGGTGTTATACCATGGCCGATCCGGATGACCCGAATATCATTTATACCTCCTATCAGAATGGAGGAATTTTCAGAAAAGATATGGCTGCCGACCGTTCAGTTTATATACAGCCTCAATTTCCGCGGGGAGTAAAAGAGAAATTGAATTACAATTTTATTGCCCCTTACCTGATCTCGAAATATCAATCCAAAACCTTGTATCATGCCGGAAACTACCTTTTTAAAAGCACCAACCGGGGAGATAAATGGGAGTTGATCAGCCCTGATTTTGCGCAATCATCGATACCCGAAAAGCAGTCAACGGCGGCAGGCGCCCTGGCGGAGTCACCATTGCAACCCGGACTGCTGGTGGTTGGAACCGACAAGGGATCGGTATGGGTGACCGAAAATGATGGGAAAGGCTGGATGGAAAGGTCGGTGGGTTTGCCAAACAGATACATCCGGAGTATCGTATTGTCGCGTTTTTCAAGGGACCGCATCTATCTGTCTATGACGGGGATCAATGATGATGACCTGTCAGCCTACCTGTTCGTATCGGAAGATCTGGGTAAAACCTGGAACCCTATTACCGGCAACCTGCCTGAAGAAACAGTGAATTGTATGGCAGAGGACCCCCTGAAAGAGAATTTCTTATATGCCGGACTCCACCGGGGCGTTTTTATTTCAACCGACAGGGGATTATCCTGGTCATTACTCGGGAAAAATATGGCGGCAACGGTGATTTCCGACCTGGTGATCCAGGAACGCGAGCTCGACCTGCTCGCTGGCACCCATGGCCGGGGTATCTATAAACTGAACCTGAAACCGGTTCATGCTGCATTTGAAAACGGACCGCCGCAAACAGACCGGTTTTTTGCCATTCCGGATCTCATGGCTCCCTGGCATAATGATACCCATCGGGATGTTAATGAAATGAGTGTTAAAAAAACTGAGTTTACCTGGTGGCAAATGGAAGATGGCAAGGTTCATCTTCAAATTAATCAGGGAATTAAGCAGATATGGGAAACTGACATCGAAGGAACCAAAGGGATGAACCAGTTCCGGTGGGATGGGGTGGTGAAAGAGGCCAATGTGCCGGAAGCGTACTTTTTCCAATACAAAACCTATATCAGTCCCGGCACTTTTACCGTAAAACTATCGGGCTCGGGATTTGCGGAAAAACAGGAATTTAAAGTGCTTGAAGCGATAAAATATGAATAAACCAAAACTTGAAGTCTGTGCAGGGTCACTGCTATCGGCCCTTGCAGCCCAGGAGGGCGGGGCTTTCCGGGTGGAATTGTGCGACAACCTGTATGAAGGGGGAACCACCCCGAGTATCGGTACGATTGAACTTGCCCGGTTGAAACTTTCCATAAAACTCCATGTGATTATCCGTCCCAGAGGCGGGGATTTCCTTTACAGCGATCTGGAATATGTCATTGTCAAGCGCGATGTTGAGCGATGCAGAAATTCGCGTGTAGATGGGGTGGTTATTGGATTCCTGACCGCTGATGGCAGAGTGGATATCGAACGAACCCTCGAAATTGTTGAAATGGCTCGTCCGATGGCGGTCACCTTCCACCGGGCATTCGATATGGCAAGAGATCCGTTTGAAGCACTGGAGGATCTGAAAAAGACAGGTGTTGACCGGATATTGACCTCGGGACAGAAAAATTCGGCAATCGACGGAGCGGATCTGATTGAGCGGTTAATCCGGCAGTCGGCGGGAAAAATTTCCATCATGCCCGGAGGAGGCTTGAATGAGCATAATATCAGCGTGTTTGCTAAACAGGTACGAGCAAAGGAGTATCACGCAACCCTTCGTCGTACTGTTGAAAGTAAAATGGAATTCCGCCGTGAGGATGTTTTTATGGGCGGTTTGTCAGCCATTCCCGAATTTTCCATCCTCGAAACCGATCCTGACCGGGTGGCCTCCATGATTTCCGAGCTAAGAAATATACCAATTTGCTAATGGGTAAATTTGCTAATTTGCTAATTAAAGAATGAAGAAATGTGCAAAGGCGAATTTTGGTACATTCGGCCTGCATTTAGTACTTCTTTCATTAGCAAATTAGCACATTAGCAAATTAGCACATTATGTTACCAGAGACTATTATCAACGAGCTTAGGTTTCACAGCCTGCAATTTGAGCAGGAGCTGCGCGGCGATATCTTGAAATTCTGGATCGAACATGCCGTGAAACCATCGAACGACGGTTTTTATGGTGCAGCTGATCTGGAGGGCAATCCTGTGGAGGCTAATCTTTCCTGTGTTCTGACAGCCAGGATATTATGGACCTATTCCGAAGTAGCCATGTTGTATCCTGACAATCAGGAATATAAGCAGATGGCCCATCTGGCTTACCGGGTATTGCAGGATAAATTTCTCGATCAGGTGTATGGCGGATATTTTATGGAGATTACCCCCGGAGGGGAAATCGCTTCAGATATTAAGCATACTTATGCCCAGGCTTTTGTGATCTATGCATTGAGCAAATACATGGAATTTGTGCAGGACGACAAAGTGCTCGGCGTGATCCGCGGATTTTTCATCCAGCTCGAAAATAAAACTAAAGATCCTTTGCATCCGGGTTATTTTGAGGCTTTTACGCGCGACTGGAAGCCATATGGTGAAAACCGTATGGCCGATAATAATGAACCCCGTTCCATGAATACCCACCTCCATGTGATGGAAGCCTATGCCGGACTTTTTAAGGTGTGGAGTGATGAAAAGGTCAGGGTCAGGTTAACGGAATTACTTGAATTGTTTATCCAAAAGATCATCAGGCCAACGGGTCATCTGGGGATATTCTTCGATGTGGATTTCAATGAAGTGGATGCTTCAAAGGGAACCTGCTCATTCGGCCACGATATCGAAGCCTCCTGGCTGCTCATGGAAGCGGCTGATATATTGGGCGATAACTCAATCAAGATAAGGATGAAGCCCCTTTGTATCCGGATGGCCGATGCGGTTGCCCGCGAAGGGGTGGATCAGGATGGGGGATTATTTCTGGAATCCACCCGGTTTGGAAGTCATTTGCGGACCAATAAACATTGGTGGCCACAGGCGGAGAATCTGGTAGGTTTTATGAATGCTTTCGAAATGACCGGTGACCCGAAATACTGGGAAATTGTAAAAAAAGCCTGGAATTTTATCAACACCCATCTGATTGATCATGAGCGCGGTGAATGGTATACCAAAGTCAACCGGCTTGGAGTGCCCTATCTCATCGAACCCGCCGGCGATCCCTCTCCCTATTACCGTAACGACTGGAAGATCGATCCCTGGAAATGTCCGTATCACAATGGGAGGGCGATGGGGGAGATGGTTAAACGATGTAATCAATTTGCTAATTTGCTAATGAGTTAATTTGCTAATATGTTAATTGAAGAAATGTGCATTGGTGAATTTTGGTACATTCGGCCTGCATTTAGTACTTCTTTTATTAGCAAATTAGCAAATTAACTCATTAGCAAATTATTATGGTACTGCTTCCATTAGCAAATTAGCAAATTAACTCATTAGCAAACTATGAAAAACCCTCTCTACCTATATACCTTCGTCGCTGCCCTCGGCGGCCTCCTGTTCGGATTTGATACGGCGGTCATAAATGGTGCCATTCCTTTTTTTACCGAGCATTTTGATTTGAACGACACCATGAAGGGCTGGGCGGTTAGTTCGGCTTTGATTGGTTGCGTGGTTGGAGCCCTTTCTGTGGGTAGGCCAGGGGATTATTTCGGCAGGCGTCTGGTATTGAGGGTACTGGCATTACTCTTCCTGATTTCAGCCATCGGCACGGGGTTGTCGTGGAGCTTCGCCTCCTTTGTGGTATTCCGGGTTATCGGCGGACTCGCTATCGGGGGTGCGTCGGTTTTGTCGCCGCTGTATATCGCCGAAATTGCACCTGCCGCTTACAGGGGCCGCCTTACCGTAACCTTCCAGCTTGCAATCGTTGTGGGGATATTGGTTGCGTTTTTCTCTGATTATCTGCTTTTAAATACCGGCATAAATAACTGGCGCTGGATGTTTCTTACCGGGGCCATTCCGGCACTGGTATTCTTTGTCCTGCTTTTCCGGGTGAGCCAGAGTCCCAGGTGGCTGGTGATGAAAGGATACATTCATCAGGCCCGGGAGGTTCTGGCGGAAGTGAATCCCGGTACCGATATCGAACAGCTGCTCAAGGAGATCCGCGATTCAGTGAATACCGAAGTGCTCGGAAAAACCGTCTACCTGTTCAAAAAACCATATCTGAAACTGGTCATGATCGGGATCGCCGTTGGGATGTTCAATCAGTTTACCGGTATTAATATTGTGATGTATTATACCACCGATATTTTCAGATCTGCCGGATTTTCAACCGATTCAGCCATTCTTCAAACGGTGATTATCGGGTTCACCAATCTGATATTTACCTTGATAGCCATGCGTCTGATCGATAGGATCGGCCGCCGTAAAATGCTCTTGATCGGATCTGTCGGGATGACCATTTTTCTCACCCTCTTTGGATTCGCTTATATTACCGGAGCTTTGGGTAGCTGGCTCCTTGTGGTTATGCTCATCGGATTCGTCGCCTTTTTCTCTTCTTCCCAGGGCGCCGTCATCTGGGTGCTGCTTTCGGAAATGTTTCCGAACAACATCCGGGCACGCGGTGCATCAATCGGATCTTTCTCTCACTGGTTTTTTAACGCAATAACGGTTTTTCTGTTCCCGACCATCGCAGCATATTTCACAAACGGCAAAGGCATCGGTTACATTTTTCTTTTCTATGCACTGGCAACACTCATCAGCTTTTTCTTCTTTAAAAGGTTCCTGGTGGAGACTAAGGGGAGAAGGTTGGAGGAGATGGGGTAATTTGCTAATTTGCTAATTAGTTAATGTGTTAATTGAAGAAATGTGCCAATGAGTTAATGTGCCAATGGGCCAAAGTGGTAATTTGTTAATGGGTTAATTTGTTAATAAGAGAGGGGGCGAATATGCAGAGAAAGAATGCGTTAGTAGAATTGAGTTTTGAGTTTGCTTTGGAGATAATAGAATATTCAGATTTGTTGGAAGAAAAAAGACGCTATACTATTGCCAGACAGATTATAAAATCAGGTACATCCATCGGCGCTAATATTCACGAAGCACAATCCTCTGAAAGCAGATTGGATTTCGTACACAAGCTTAAAATCTCTGAGAAGGAAGCAAATGAAACTGAGTATTGGCTTAACCTCTGTAAACACTCAAAAAAATTCCCGGATCCCAGCCACTTGTATGATAAGCTGATTCAAATTAAAAAATTATTATCCTCCATTATATCTACCTCAAAAGCAAATCTCACACAAGGCACCTAGCTTCCCCTCTTTAATTATCATATTAACAAATTATCATATTAACAAATTAATAAGATGCTTGCAAAAGATAGAATTACCTCCGCCCTCAAAGGCCAGAAAAGCGATAAAGTACCCATCATGCTGCATAATTTTATGATGGCTGCCCGCGAGTATAATGTATCCATGAAACAGTTCCGCGATGATCCTGTGGTCATGGCAGAAGCTATGGTGCGCTCGGTTGAGAAGTATGAGTTCGATGGTATTCTGGTGGATATGGATACCGTTACCCTGGCAGGCGCTCTGGGAGTTCCGGTGGATTTTCCCGATAATGAACCAGCAAGGTGCCACAGTGGGATACTGGCGGAACTGAAAGACTGGAGAAATCTGCCTGCCGTGAATATCGAGGATTATATGTACGTAAACAATTGGCTCGAGGCGGTACGACTGGTTAAACGATATGTGGGCGATGATATTTATGTCAGGGGCAATTGTGATCAGGCTCCATTTTCCCTTGCCGGAATGGTCAGGGGATCAGCTGATTGGATGACAGATTTGTATGTGGCCGATGAGGATGACAAAATAGGACTGCTGGAATATTGCAGTGAAGCTTCTAGTCAGTTCATCCGGATGATGTCAGAAACCGGTTGTGACATGTTATCCAACGGCGACAGTCCTGCCGGTCCCGATCTCATTCCGCCCGAATTGTATCTGAAATATGCGTTCCCCTATGAAAAGTTGATGGTGGAGGAGGCTCACAAAGCCGGATTGCCTTATACCCTTCATATCTGTGGAAATACGGAATTGATTCTGAATGAAATGATTGCGACTGGAGCAGATGCGCTGGAACTCGATTATAAAACCGATATCCGGAAAATAGCGGAAGCATTCAAGGACAAGGTTACCCTGATCG
The DNA here is from genome assembly GCA_942493265.1 of uncultured Bacteroidota bacterium. Taxonomy (GTDB): domain Bacteria; phylum Bacteroidota; class Bacteroidia; order Bacteroidales; family UBA12481; genus UBA12481. Next base: position 328,845 of record OW818688.1, on the reverse strand, counting down.
GTAATATTGATCCCAGCGGCGTTCTGGCATTGGGTAAGCCCGACCTGGTGCGGCAAAAAACCCGCGAACTGATAAAAATAATGGGTAAAAGCAATCGTTTTATTCTTAATGCCGGTTGTGCAATATCTCCCAACACCCCGGCCGCAAACATCTGGGCGATGCTGGAGGAGAGTGAGAATTTTTAGATCTGATCAAAATGGCAAACTATTCTCTCGGACTCGTTCTCGGTGGCGGTGGTGCCCGTGGATTCGCACACCTGGGTGTGGCGAAAGCCTTATCGGAAAAGGGAATCCGTCCTGATGTTATTTCCGGGGTCAGCGCCGGCGCTATCGCAGGGGTCTTTCTGGCTTCCGGGATGGATCCGGATGAGATTTTCAAACTGCTCAGGGAACAGGATTTTATGAAAATTTCAACTTTTAAAATGTCGAAGCAGGGATTTATCCGGCTGGATGGTTTGAAGGAGCAGATCAAAAAGCATATCCCTTATAAAAACCTGGAGGATTTGCCCGTTCCGCTTATGGTTGCGGTTTGTAATCTGAATAAGGCCCGGATTGAGTATCTTACTAAAGGGCCGCTCGCTGATATTGTTCAGGCTTCATCAAGTATACCAATCCTTTTTTCACCGGTAAAAATGGGAGATCAGGTGTATATCGATGGGGGAGTACTGGATAATCTGCCGATTAAGCCTCTACGAAAAATATGCGATAAGGTTATAGCTGTCAATATCAGTCCTATACACGATACCGATAAGCTGGATAATATGCTTCAGATCGCTACCCGGGTATTTCATGTCAGCGTAGATAAATCAACAATTAAATCAGGGAAACTGGCTGATTTGTATATCGAGCCGCCTGGTGTTGACCATTTTGATATCCTCAGGATAAAATATGCAGAGGAATTATTTCATATAGCCTACGAATATACCAAGGGACTGATTTCGGATGGTTTTTAAATCCGGACTGATTAGCCTATTTTTGCCGAAACACAATTACGATCAGTGAATCTGCCTTTTACAATACAAAACGACTATCATACACCTGAAAACGCTCCCCGATTGTGGCTGCATCAGGTTTTTCCGCATGTCCAGTTTGCCTTTAAATATAAGTTCCTCCGGGTGAATTTTCATGCCCGGAAGTTATCGGTCAGAGGCAGGTATCCTACTGAAGAATGGGCCAGATCTTCATACAATGTGATGAAACTTCTGGAAAATTGCGGTGGCCGGTTCCATATTACCGGTGTGGAGAATCTCCGAAATTGCATACAACCTGTTGTATTTATCGGCAACCACATGAGTACACTCGAAACCATGGTTCTGCCCTATCTGATTGCCCAGGTGATGGATGTAACCTTTGTAGTGAAAGATGCACTGGTGGAGAGCTGGGCTTTTGGTCCGGTTATGCGGTCGCGCGATCCGATTGTGGTTAGCCGTCATAATTCCCGGGAAGATTTGGTTACCGTGATGTCCCGCGGTCAGGAAATCCTGGCAAACGGCCGGTCGGTGGTGATTTTTCCCCAGAGTACCCGCCGGATCGAATTCCGGCCGGAAGAATTCAATTCCCTCGGAGTTAAACTGGCTGCAAAGGCTGGTGTTCAGGTAATTCCCTTCGCCTTGAAAACGGATTTCTGGAAGAATGGACGGTTTGTAAAGGATCTGGGTCCTCTCGATCCCGCTAATAAGGAGGTGTATTTTGCTTTTGGCAAGCCCATGGATATCAAGGGAGGCGGAAAGGAAGAGAATAAGATGATTGTCACTTTTATTCAGGACCATCTCGAAACCTGGAAAACTAAATAAAAAAGAAAACCCCCAAAGAAGATCTCTTTGGGGGTTTCTGTTTTATTTCACCAATTAGTTGGCTTTCAACCAATCAATTGATTTCTGCAAAAGCTGAAGGGCATAAACAGGGTTGTGAACACCAAGTGATAATTCACTGTTGATGTAACCATAGTTATAGGCTGCACCCAGTTCACCATATTTCCATTCGCGGCCGATCCTCAGAGCGAAATCTTTATCAGTTGCCATGGTAACGGTATTTCCGTATACAACCAATCCGGTGGTCGGACTAACAGTATTGCCGCTGGCAAGGGCAGTTGCAAATTTCGTTGTTGAAGCGGTAGTCGGGAAAAGGGTACCGTAGAAGTCATGGCTCTGTACAGCACTGTATGATACAGCTCCGGTGGTAGCGTTGACGGTTTTCTTGAATACTTTTCTGGCAACAAGAAGTTCAGCCATTTCAATGCGTTTGGCATCGATCAGAGCCTGAACCGGAGTGATTTTATCACTACCGTGGCATGCAGCACAAGCCTCTTCATTTACCCAAAGGGTATGACCTCCGGTTTTAGTAGTTGCATTGTATTCATTCATGTGACAATCAGTACATGACATGTTTGAGTGCTTCCAGGTACGGGTATAAGTTTGACCTGCATATTCATAACCGTTGATACCGGCAGCGAGGTTCGACTGGTTACCATCATGAACGGAGAAGCTCTGTCCAACCTGATATTTAACCGGAGCCTGATCATCCTGGCCAGCAACAAACGGGAAGAATGGAAGCTGAACGAAAGTTTTTACAGCACCCAAACTGTCAGTATAATTCACTGATGTTGCACCGCGGATCTGGTGACAGGTTACACAAAGGTTGTTGATTTTTCCGAAGTCGGTGGTGGTCAGGTTCTTGTTGTAATCCAAAGCCACAGGTGATGAGGTGGTCAGGATCTGAGCCATGGTGTCTTCAGCAAAATCAAATGAACCGTGCGCATGGCAGGTCTTGCAATTAATTCTGACAGCGTTGGCAATCTGGGTGGTTACCACAAATTTTCCGTTACCTACGATTTCAGTGAATCCGTCATGTGTATGACATCTTGCGCAATACTTGGTGTTTCTTGAAACGGTATTGCCGGTGAAATGCTTTGAAAGATGGTATTCATCTTCCTTGGTTTGCCAGTTGGTGGTAGTATGGCAAACAAGGCAAGTGGAAACAACGTCTTTTCCGTCGGCTCCGTTCAACCCGTCTTTACCATCCGTGCCGTCTTTACCAGCCGGTCCTTCAGGGCCTTCGCAGGCTGCGAAAACGAAACCCACAAAAGCACAAAGTGCTAATAGTCTGAGTAAGTGTTTCATAGTTGATAGTTTTCAGTAATAAATGTTAAAATAGTTTGGAAACCAAAATACTAATACCTGCTGCGGTATGATAAAAAGACAGAGTGATGTATGCACCAATGTAAATTGATTGATATAATGGGTGCCGATGATATTTGTCAACAGGTAGCCTGATCTAAAAGGTTATTGTGTACTTTCATGTCTGAAACCTGTGAGAGAATTAATTAAAACCCGGATTATGTATAATGGGGAATTGAATAATAGCTGCGAGAGTTGTGTGGTAGGCTGGAAGAATTTCAAAAATCTGTCCCCCTCTGAGCTGCGCCTTGTCAATGAAAACAGGTATGAGGCCTCTTTTAAGCCGGGTGAGATCATTCTTAAACAGGGATCTCCCGCTTCACATGCGGTTTTTCTATCTGAAGGCATGGCCAAAATCGCCATTGAAGGCCTCGACAGAAAGTACTATATTCTGGAAATTGCATTGCCTTCAGGCTTGATCTTGGGTCCCGGAGTGCATGTGCACCACCGGAATTCATACACCGTTACTGCCTTAACCCCTGTTCATGCCTGCCTGATCAGTCTGGAAATCATCAATCAACTTGTTCACCAGAATCCAAGATTTGCAGCAGGAATGATCGAAGATATGAGCACTCGGGCATATGCTGTTCATAATAAGATTGTTAGTCTGACTCAGAAAAAAATGCATGGCAGGTTATCTGAAGCCATTCTTTACTTCGCGGATGTAGTGTTTAAAGCAGATGAATTTGATCTGATCATCTCGCGGCAGGAACTCGGAGAAATGACTAACATGGTTAAGGAGAGTGTGGTCAGGATTCTTAAGGAACTTGAGTCATCCGGAGTGGTCAAAACTGATAATACGAAATTCAGGATTCTCGACAAGGAGAAATTGAGAATCATCTCTGATAGGGGATGATTCTCAACACATTGGTTCATAATTGATTATATCAAATGTCTTTTCAAATGAAAACTGCATCCTCCCCCAGCAACCATCTTAACATTCTTTACTCTCTTCACCCTCTTTACGCTCTTTACCTTCTTTTCGTTCTTTTTCTCCTCTCCTCCTGTTCAAAGACCGGCAACCTCCCCACCATTCTTTACCCGCAGAATTCCGATTCCCGTGTTGAACTCGCAGCCAGGGAAGTGCGCCGGTATATGTATCTCCGTACCGGTGAGCTGCTTCCGATGCAGGTGTATTCCGGACAGGAGCTTCCCAAAAAATTCATCTGGCTGATGGTGAGGGGACAACAGGAACCAGTTGCACTATTTACTGATAATCAACACCTGGAGATTGAAAAGTTTACCCCTGATTCTTATCTCCTGAGCAGCGCAAATGTCTATCCTGTGAAAGAGCATTCGCCAGGCAGTCCCGCGAATGTAGGGTTGCTTGCCACATCAGGGAAGGTTGACCGGGTTATCATTATTGGCGGCTCCCCACAGGGCACTTTGTATGGAGCCTATGCTTTTGCCGAAAATCTCGGCGTGCGGTTCTATCTGCACGGCGATGTAATCCCTGATCAAAAGTTAAGCCGGGGGTTGCAGGCGGTCAATGAAACCGGCACCCCGCTTTTTGAAACCCGTGGAATTCAGCCTTTTCATGATTTTCCTGAAGGGCCCGACTGGTGGACGCTGCAGGATTATAAGGCATACTTCGCCCAGATGGTGAAAATGAAAATGAATTTCTTCGGATTGCATACCTACCCTGAGGGCGGGGTCGGGCCTGAACCTCTGGTGTGGATCGGCACAAAAGATCAGCTTAATGAAGATGGAACGGTTAAATCAGCCTATCAGTCGAGGCATTTTACTACAACCTCCGGTACCTGGTCGTATACCGCCAAACTGACTGAAAATTATTCCAATCAGCTGGGAAATTTATTTTCCGATAATAGCTATGGGACTGATTATATGATGGGTATAAACGGATGGCCGGCCGGAGAACAGGCGGAAATCGATCTTTTTAATCAATCCGGAAAGTTCTTCGGACAGGCTTTCTCATTTGCCAAAAGCCTGGGACTCAAAACCTGTGTGGGAACCGAAACTCCGCTAACCGTACCCAAACGGGTAAAGGATAAATTTCCGGCTATGAAGACGGTGGATTATTATACCGGAATGTTTGAATGGATCAAAAAAAATTATCCGGTTGATTATTATTGGTTCTGGACCCCTGAGGACTGGACTTGGAGCGGAAACACGAAGGAGCACCTGCAGGTAACCATCGATGACCTGAAAGCTGCACAGGAAGCTGTGGCGGCTGCCGGGAATCCTTTTCAACTGGCTACCTGCGGATGGGTGCTGGGCCCGGTGCAGGACCGGTCAATGTTTGATCAGTTCCTTCCGAAGAGCTGGCCGATGAGCTGCATCAACCAGCAGGTTGGATTCACACCGGTGGATCCGGGTTTTGCAAAAGTTACCGGCAGGCCTTTATGGGCAATACCGTGGATGGAGGATGATCCGGCCCTCACCAGCATGCAATTATGGGCTGGCAGGATGCGGGCTGATGCCGCTGATGCCCTGTCATACGGTTGTTCCGGCCTGATCGGGATTCATTGGAGAACCAAAACGCTCCAAACGAATGTGAGTGCACTGGCGCAAGCCGGGTGGGATATAGTGACCAGTGACAAGTTACCAGTGACGCCAGTCACTCATCACCCGTCACTTGTCACCCCTCAGCAAGCCGACTCCAATTTTATGCGAAAAACCCGCGATCTACCGATCGATGATTTCTATGCAGATTGGGCCCTGGCGCAATTTGGGACTGGTGTAGCCGATTCCATGGCCGGAATGATGATCAGCCTCGACGGACAGGAGGTCTCAATCAATAAGGGCGGGGGTAAGAAAACCCGGCTGCCTCGTCAGGGCGACTGGACCGGCCCCGGTGGCGTAATCATCGATACCCTTCTCTGGGAAACCCGGGCCGCCGATTATGCATTTGTCGACAGGATCGAATCCTGGAGGGGAAAAGTTAAGGGAGCCGGAAACCTGGAAAGGTTTGAATACTGGCTCAATTTTTTCAAATATCACCGGGCTTTCGGGAAATTTGCCTGCGCATTGGGGGAAACGGAAATCCTGCTGAAAAAAGTCGAAAAAAGCGGTACAACAGATGCCGGTTCCTATATGGATCAGTTTGTGAGCCAAAGGATTAAATTGATTGAGTCGGTGAATGAGGCTCTCGGATATCTCCTCGCTTATGCTTCAACTCCCGGTGATCTGGGTACCATAGCCAACTGGGAACAGCACCTCCTTACCTATAATGTTGACGGTCATGCCGCCAGGATTGAGAAGGTTACCGGCAGAAACCTGCCCGCCGATGCCATTCCGTCAAGGGCTGCCCTCAATATCAAAAAGGTACTGGTGCCAACGGTCAGAACCGTTCTGAATCAGGGTGAAGACCTCGAAATCACTATGATTGTTTATGGATTCACCCCGCAGGACCCGATTGTGGATTTTAAACCCCTCGGCAATCCGAATTATAAAAACGTGCCCTTCAAATTGATAAAAAACGGTGTTTATAAAGCCATTATACCTGCAGCTCAGATAACGGACGATTTCGAGTACCACATCATGACCGGAAACTCTGATCCGTCAATCTCAAAATGGCCCGCAACATCCGGCAAAATGGACCAAACCGTGGTAGTATGCCCTCTCCAAATTGCCAGATAAGCCCGCATCGTACCATTAGCAAATTAGCACCTTGGCAAATTGGCACATTAATACATTGGCACATTAGCAAATTGGCACATTTGCCAGGGTGTAACAATGTCTGTTATTCTATCTTTACCGGCTTAAACTTATAACGCCAGTATGATGAAAAAGTATCTGATACTCCCACTGCTTCTGTTGGGATTTGCAGCCTCACTTTTGGCCGGATCGATTAAAACCCGCGAATATGTGCTCCTTTCGCCGGACCAGAAACTGAAAACGCTGATCCGGGTTGATAGCTCCATTCGTTTTGAACTTTTCCGGAATGGAGTATCCCTGGTAACCAGTGAGGCAATCGGAATTAAATATGCCGACGGATCACTTACCGGTTTCAATCCTGTTGTAAAGAAGGTTTCGCAAATAAAAATAGATGAGGTTGTTACTCCGGAGATTCGGGAAAAATCTGCCACAATCCCGGATAATTATCAGGAAGTCAGACTGATGTTCAAGCCCGATTACAGTGTCGAATGTCGCCTCTATAACGAGGGGTTCGCTTACCGGATTGTTCTGGATAAACCTGGTAATGTGGTGATTGAGAATGAATTGGGTGGATACCGATTCCAGGCGAATGATTCTGTTTGCCTGGCGCTTGAAAAGAATTTTTATTCGGCTTATGAAACTCCTTACCTCAATAAAACAATCGGAACCCTGGCAGCCGACGACCGTTTCTTTTTGCCGGTACTGGTGCATAAATCCGATGGAACAGGTTTGTGGATCGGGGAGTCAAATATCCGGGATTATCCGGGCATGTGGCTCGAAAAGTCGGGGCCGAATTCAGTTAAAAGCATCTTTCCAAAATATCCGCTTAAGGTGAAAGGGGTGGATAGTCCCTATGGCCAGACCGAAGTGCTGGAATACGCCACCTACATGGCGAAAACCAGTGGTGCCAGAACATTGCCATGGAGAATTATCGGAGTGACGGAAAAGGACGGGGATCTGATTAATAACCAGATGGTTTACCTGTTAGCCGATAAGTGTGAAATTGCTGATCCTTCCTGGATAAAACCGGGCTGGGTGATTCTCGACTGGTGGGCACGACGGAATATCTTTGGTGTTGATTTTAAGGCAGATATTAATACCGTTACCGCGAAATATTTCATCGATTTTTGTGCAAAATACGGGATTACCTATTTTCTGTTTGATGATGGATGGTCTGATCTGGGGAACATCCTGAAAATTCGTCCGGGCCTTGATATGGAGCAGGTTATGGCTTATGCAAAGGAGAAAAACGTAAAGATTCTCCTTTGGCTTGCAGCTGCCACTTTCGAACGCCAGATGACAGAGGCGCTCGATTTGTATGAAAAGTGGGGCATTGCAGGGATCAAGGTCGATTTTATGAATCGCGATGATCAGGTGATGATGAATTATTATGAGAAAGTTCTGCAGGAAACAGCCAAAAGGCACATGGTGGTCAATTTTCATGGTACCTGCAAATCCACCGGTTTGCGCCGCACCTATCCGAACCTTCTTACGCAGGAAGGGTTGATCGAATTTGAATTTTCAGGCTGCTCCGACTGGGATAATCCCGATCATCACAATACCCTGCCGTTTATCAGAAATGTTGCCGGTCCGATGGATTATATACCCGGCACTTTTAATAACGTGGTTAAGAAGGATTTCAGAATCGTTGCCGATTATCCGGTTGGAATGGGAACGCGTGCCCATTCCATTGCCCTCGCAGTTACCACGATGAGCCCGATGCAAATGATCCCCGATGCGCCTTCGGATTATGAACGCGAACCTGATTGTGCCCGTTTTTTGCTGAGCATACCCACGGTTTGGGATGAAACCCGGGTGTTCGATGCAAAATCAGGTGATTACCTGGTTCTTGCACGGCGGAACGGAAAGGATTGGTATCTGGCGGCTACCACCGATTGGACTCCGCGCGATATTACCTTGGATTTCAGTTTTTTGCCGGCAGGAACTTTCACCCTCGATCTCATCCGCGATGGAATCAATGCGGATATCCGGGCCATCGATCATAAAATGGAAACCGTTAAGGTAACCCGGGATACCCGGTTGAAGGTTCATCTGGCTCCCGGCGGTGGCTGGGTGGGCAGGATCCGTCTGTAAAATAATGAATATGAAAGGATTCTGGACAATCTTGCTGCTGGTATTTTCAAATACCTTCATGACGATAGCCTGGTATGGTCAGCTGAAAATGCGCGAATTTAAATGGTTTCAGGCACTGCCTTTATTTGCGATTATCCTGATCTCCTGGGGTATAGCTTTTTTTGAGTATTCACTCATGGTGCCGGCCAACCGCATGGGGTTCAAAGCCAACGGCGGGCCCTTTTCACTGGTGCAGCTGAAAGTCATTCAGGAGGCAATTACCCTGCTAATATTTGTGATTTTCTCAGTCACGTTTTTCAAAAACGAACCGCTGAAAACCAATCATATGATCGGATTCGTATTCTTGTTGCTGGCGGTCTACTTTATTTTCAAGGATTAAGCGAGATTTTAAACGTTTCAATGGCATTATGACCGATGGTGAGCACCAGGGTGTTGTTCACCACAGGAATCTCCACCGGATTCTCTTCAATCATATCAGTCTTCCAGGCTTTGCCTATCTTAAAGGGAAATGTTACCCTTACCTGCGTGTCCTTCCCTTCCATCTCATATAACCTGACTATATAATTATTGTCATCATCTGCCTTTTTCAAGGTGCTGACAATTATATTGTTATGGTCTGTTTTCAGGAAACAGTGTGTTTCCGGCAATCCCTCCGACTTTTTAACCACATCCCCGCAAACCGCCAGCAGCGGCTGATTGGCAGCTGTGCCCGCGTGATAGGTGTTTTTCCAGTCGCCGCGACCGGAAGTAATTGAAAAATGGAAGTAATGGTCGCCCGGATCAAGGAACCAGTTGCCGAGCCAGTGGCAGCTACGCCTGCTGGCGAGCAGTACCGGCTGAAGCAAGGGGTAATCCACCGGATTTGTCGTGGGGTCGATATAGTCAAATCCCATCACATCCGACGAAATCATCACCACACCCGATTCATCGTATCCCGCAAACCAGTTTTGTATCTCCCTCGGCCTGACCAGGTTGTATGGCTGGCTGTAATCAACTCCGCCATAAGAGAATCCTGCTGCTCCTTTTGGCTCATCCTTGTTGACCTCCACCGCACTCATCGTGCCTTCATACACCACCTTGCCGTTTTTCATGTTCAGCGGAAATGCCAGCCTGAATTCACGGTAAATCGTTCCGTCCCAGCCGAGCAAATCCGTTTCAACATCTATCCGCTTGAGTTCCCTATACAGGATCACCCGCACACGGGCCGAGGAATGACTAAAGGCAGAAGCCGTTTCCCATACCGATCTCACCTTGCCCGATTCGATGCAATTCCAACTTGCTTCGGTATCGCTCAGCTTGGCAAAGCCTTGCATATCAGGTTGCTGTACCTCTGTGAATTCACCGGCCCCATAACCTTCCGAGTGCATGGTAAACAATTCAGCGCCCATGAACTTGCCGGTATTGAACAGTTCCTTATTCTGATCTTTATCGAGGATCGAGCGGATACCTCCCTTGCCGAGGACCACTTTGTAAAACGGGGTTTCCAGAAACCCTTTTGCAAGGGTATTGTCGATGTCCTTGCCGTCCTTCAAAACCAGATAGTAGGTTTTATAACCCATGGATGGAACATCTTTGGCAACGAACAGGAAATTATACCGTTCCGAGGGCTCTGAATATCCTGGCTGATGGCTGATTACCTGAAAGGGAATTTCATTTCCCTGATCATCGATGAGCTTGTAATTCAGATCGGTTTTGTTAAAAACATAGGATTTTCCCGATGCATTGAATGAAGCCTTTACCAGATCGGTCCGGTTCCAGGAGAGTGTATTGTAAACCACCACCGGGTAGCCTTTATCCTGATATCCGATATTCCGGCTGATGGATTCCATGGATGACCGGCGGATTTCCCCAGCCTCCTTCTTTGCAAACAGAAATTTGGCAAAAAAGGTGCTGTCGGTAATCGCCCCTCTTTGTCCGCCCCAACCATGATCAGGGTAAATCGCCTCTTTCCAGGCGGCATGCAGGCGCTCGGGCTGAACAGCATCATTCGATTGCGTGACGATGGAATTAAATGAAGAGAATTCTTCCGCTTCCGTCAGAAACCGCCAGGCATCCCTTCCAGCTTCCAGGGTTTGATGATGGCTCGGACCGGTTTTGTAAAACCATACATTCGGCCGTTCACCTATGGTGGGCTCAATTTTAAGCTTGCCTTTGGCCACCTCATCCATGAAAGTTTCAAACGTTGAATACTGCATCTGCGGCATCTTGAATTTTTTTGCATAATTCTTATTCCAGTCGATGATGAAGTCGTTGAGATCCACCGGCTTGATGGCATCGGTCGAGAGTATAAAGCAGATGTGCGGAGGAATATTATTTAGCTTATAATACTTCGCAAGCTCATCAAATTTGGTTTTCAAAAGTTTATACACTTCATCCATGCTGCGGAGCGAACTCATGTTGTCCTTGAAAAGGAGGTTGATCATGTTGGTATAATGGCCTGGCGAATAGCACAGAATATCGGTCCCGTCAGGACTCTGCCATTTGTAAAACCCTTCACTTATGCGGCTCATCGATATATAGTTGATGCCCGATTTTTCCAGAATCTGTGCCATCTGGATAGATCTTGAGGGGACATCCGGATTCCAGTATATGCGTGAATCACATCCCGGGAAAATCTTGTGAAGATACTTTCGGCCAAAATAGGTTTGCCGGATCAGTGCTTCACCGGAATACATGTTTTCATAGGGCTGGATATAGGTACCGCCCCACTCGAACTTGCCTTCGCGTGTAAGTTGCTCGAGCTGTGGTTTCTTTTCCGGATGGAGGGAGAGGAATTCCTCCAGGTTCAATACCTGTTCAACGGAGAATACATAGTCCGGATTTTTTTCCATCAGGCTGATGGCCGGGGCAATCATCATGGTGTCACGCTGATACATGCAGTTAACGGGGGAGTCCATCCAGGCTATATCCTGATGGCTCGACGGAATGATGTGAATGGTGCCCTTTGAAAAGTAGGATGAATTGGCATTCTGGGCGGATACAGCAACACTGAAGATTACTGCAATGATTGCCATCATGATGGATCTTGGTCTCATTTTCACAGGTTTTAAGTATGAATGAATTTCTCTTTCTGCCTCCCTGGAGAACCGCCGCGGGCCGCAGAGTTTCACAATTTACGAATTTACATGAAGCATGGGATGCCATTCTGAAAATTACCATGTGGGGAATGATATTGGTCTTTAAGATTGCGGAGGCATGCGCTCTGCAAAGTGTTTGGGCTGGCGGATAATTCTGCCTTTTTATAATCATTTCACCCCTACGGGGTTTTGGTTTGTGGATAATGCTGCCTTTCTATAATCATTTCACCCCTACGGGGTTCAATTAGTGGTTAATTCATAGGTTATCACCCATTTTCTTAATCCCGGAGGGATGGCATGATTATATCGTCACCGCATCGCATGACCACCTTCCCAATCCCGGAGGGATGTCATAATTCTTGCCAATCGAAAAGATATTGTGGTTCATACCCGACATCAAATTTTCGAAGAAGCTCAAGGTATTCTTCTTTAAATGACTTCCGCTGGTGATGATTTTCCTGGTTTAAAATGTAATGATAAACACTATCCAATTGTGAATGAGCATATGAAAATGCCCCAAAACCTGGCTGCCATTCAAACTTGCCCCGTATGACTTTTTTTTCATTTATGAAATTTGAGGTATTATTCTTTATCTCTCTCACAAGATCTGATAAAGCAATAGAAGGTTTCATTCCAATGAAAAGATGTACGTGATCGGCGACCCCGTTTACTATAATTGGTTTTTGCTGTTTTTTGATGATAATGCCGGACATGTATTTGAAAATTTCATTACGCCATGGATCATGTAACAGGGATGCTCTTCCCTGAACAGCAAAAACAACATGAATGTAAATTTGTGAATATGTGTTTGCCATAAATAATGTCACCCCTACGGGGTTTTGGTTTGTGGTTAAATATGCATTTCTATAATCATTCCACCCCTATGGGGTTTTGGTTTATGGTTAATGCTGCCTTTCTATAATCATTTCACCCCTACGGGGTTGAAATGGTGGTTGATAATACTGCCATTCTATAATCCTGTCACCCCTACGGGGTTCAATTAGTGGTTAATCCATACATTATCAACAATTTATTTAATCCCGGAGGGATGTCATGATTATTTAGTCATCGCCTCACCTGACCACCTTCCCAATCCCGGAGGGATGCCATGATTATATGGTCACTACCACGCATGACCACCTTCCCAATCCCGGAGGGATGCCATGATTATATGGTCACAACCACGCATGACCACCTTCCCAATCCCGGAGGGATGTCATGATTATATGGTCACAACCACGCATGACCACCTTCCCAATCCCGGAGGGATGTCATGATTATATCGTCACCACTCCGCCACCCATTTCCTTAATCCCGGAGGGATGGCATAATTCTATAATCATTTCACCCCTACGGGGTTTGTTTTAGTACTTATATCTACGCTGGTTATGTTAGTGAATGGAAAAACCCTCCCAAAAATATTTCCCTTCCGCCCTAACTGCTAACTTTACATTTTACAGATATCAATTTCAGGTGCTAAAAAATTGAATAATGGAACGAAGAGATTTTATCGTTGATGAAATTCAGAAATTCGGGCAGATGGTTATGGGATTGATCGGAAAACTTGTGCGAAATAAACGGTCGCAGCAATATGATTTCAATCTTTCAATGGCCGATCTGGAGTTCGAAACGGAAGCCGGATTTACACTGAAAATGCTGATGGATATGGATTTGCAAAACCTGGATGCATTCCTTTCCAATCACCGTGAACTGAATTCGGAGAATATTGAACTGCTCGCCGATCTCCTGATAGAGATTTCCGACGATCCGGGAATCGTTCCACAGGTTTCACTTTCCAGGGCACGTGACCTGCTCCAAATCATTGATGTGCGCGATAAAACCTATTCCGTTGAACGCGCCGGGAAACTCGGTTTTATTAAAAGTAAACTGAACCGGTGAGCGGGAAACTTGCTGGTTTTCAATTAATTAAACCCACCCTGACCCCGGTATAGTTTTACGGGTTTGTCCAGTTTCAGCTTCAGCACAGTCACATATTTATCGGTGGAGTTCTCCGGCACGTCAATATACACAAGCCCCGGAACATGACTCCATGAGATCTTCCCAACCACTTTATGGGTGAGCTTCTGTCCGTTACCCACAACGGAGATTTCCTGGATCTTGTTATCAAGACCTTTAAGCATCACCGTTCCGCTAACCCTTCCATGCAGGAAAAGATACAGCGAGGTGGAGTCTTTCGACAGGGTGGTCGGACCGTAAAAGTGCCCCTGCGGGATTCCTCCGATAGTATTGAAAATGGCTTCAGAATGCTTTTTGTTCCATGATCCCAGTTCCCGCAACAGGCTGATTTGCTCTTCCGGGATGGTGCCATCTTCTTTCGGACCGATATCCAGCAGAAGATTGCCACCGTTTGCTACCGCATCAACAAAGATGGTGATGATTTCATAAGGAGTTTTCCAATTGTTGTCGTGGTGGAAACCCCAGTTGTCATTGGTGGTCATGCATAGTTCCCACCAATTGAACTTCGGACGGGATACCGGAAAGTTCTGCTCCGGGGTTTCATAATCACCATATCCCTGCAACCGGCCGTTAATGATGGCTTTAGGATTTTTTGCCAGTATGATGGAGCGGATTTTTTCGGATTCCCACTGCTCGGCACTGTGTTCCCAATCTCCGTCGAACCACCATAAATCCGGATTAAACTGAGTGCTGATTTCCCTTATCTGTCCCTGAAAAAACTGCCGGAATGTATTCCATTTATCCCAATTCTTCTCGACCTGATATTTTGAGCTGTCTTTAAGGAACCCCGGATAGTCAGGGTGTGTCCAGTCGATCAGCGAATAATAGGCTCCGCATTTTATATCGCGCTTCCGCAATTCTTCGAAAAAAGGCTTTATCATATCCTGTTTTGCCGGAGTCGATTTCACAATGCTCAGATTGTTCATTTTCGTATCATACATCGCCACGCCATCATGATGTTTTGTAGTGATAACGGCGTACCTGGCTCCACTTTGCTTAATCAGTTCAGCCCAGAATGCCGGATCATAGTTTTTCAGGGTAAATCCTTTCAGCTGTTTCATATAGTCGGGATGACTGATCTTTTTGTTATGAAAACTCCAGGATTCATCAATACCGTCTACTGCATAAATGCCTGTATGAATGAATATTCCGAGTTTTGCATCAGCAAACCACTGCATCTTTTCACGAATGGAAGCGGGATCGATTTTTTGCTGGGCCTGCACCCGGACTAATGCGAAGCAAATTGCGAGGGTGATCAGTATATTTTTTTTCATGACTTAACTTATCTGCTTTTTTCTGGTTATCATCCTTTTGAAATAGTTTTTAGCACTAAATTCGCTCAATATTAGTTAAAACCTTATGAAAGCAAAAGTACTTTTCCTATCTATCTTCAGTTTTCTGGCTCTGATTCCGTTCATCCCATCGTACGGACAGGCCTCTGGTGGCCTTGGTTTTTTTACTCCGGGAATTCATACCATTCAGTTCAGTAAATTGAATGAATCCCTGCCTGCAGGTTATCCTGTGATCACCAATAAGCCGTTTGTTACGGCAGGTGCCGGATTTGGTGTTTTTTCAAATATCGTGCTGGGCGGTGAAGGCGGAACCCTTCACGGCGGTTCATTTACCCAGGGTAATCAGGTGATTGACCTCTCGGGAGAATTCGGATTTTTTTCCCTGGGATATGTGGTTCTGAATAAAAAAGGCATTCTGCTTTATCCGATGGTCTCCATTGGCGACAATGATCTCACCCTTTATATCCATCAGAAAGATCAGAATTCAACTTTCGGAAACATTACCGGTGAACCCTTTCAGGCAACAACCCTTCACTATAAATCGAAGATGCTCAAATTCTCAGTGGCCGGAATGTATGCCCTGCAAGGCAGTAAATCAGAAAAGGGATCCGCCGGCCTTATGGTCGGACTGGAAGCCGGCTACCAGATGAACTATAAGAGTGGAACCTGGACCTACGACAACGGAGAGGTTGCCGGAGGACCGGATTTCAGCAGCAATGGATTTTTTATCCAGCTGATGATCGGTGGCGGCGGCGTGATGAGAAAATAGAATCCTGTTTTATAGGGATGGCAGGCTGATAAGCTTGTACCTTCCATTTGAGTGTATCTCCAGTAACAGGCTTTCATAAGGTTTAAAGGCCAGATTCACCGGTGTGCTTTTCCCTTCCAGATTGATTTTTATCCTTCTGGTAAGGGTTTCAGCAGTATCAGCCTGACCATATTTTACCGGATACCTGAATTCCTTTGCCACCGGGTGGGCAAAAAACAGGTACCAGGTCTTATTTTCCTGGCGGCACCAGAAGTAGGGCAGATCCTCCCCTTCAACCAATGCAGGGGCGGTTGCTGTCTTTAACCAATCGGAGTTGCTGAGTTCCACCAGCCGACTGGCAAGCGCTTCAAATTCAACGTGCTGAAAATATCCGGGTTCTTCCGGTTTCTGTTTCAGGCATAATGGCAATCCTCCTTCAGCCAGTTGCACCATCGTTTTTAATACCTCAAAATCAAGGTACTTCGCATCAACATATAAACTTTTAAAATTGCAATCACCCACCTGTATTGATTCATTGTTACGCGTCAATAACGCACGTTGCAGGAATTGTCCGTTAACCCATAAAGGCTGATACCCACGGATTTCTTCGGGCACAACCTGATACCTGAATTCATATTCACCCCAGGCCCACGGGAGCTGCTTTTCCTTGGGCATCTCCCCGGCAATCCAGGAATCTTCCAAAGGGAGATAGATGGCCACATCTGAATAAACATCCCCCTTCCGCATATATTCTGAAACGGTGGTGAGGTATTTATTGAATGCCGGGAGATGTTGCGAAAGGGCGCCTGCTTTTCCAACATGCACGGTTGCATAGAATGAAACGGTATCGGAACCGATTGTATTGTAAGGAGTTCCGTGCCAGATTATCTGATTTACCCCATGAGCGAACAAGGCATCGGCCACGATTTTTAGGTCGGTGACCTTTTCCTCTCGCATGTGTTCCCTTGGCCATCCGTATAAACAGGTAAAGGTTTCGGCCGTCACCAGGTCGCGCTGAGCCAGAGTCGCCGCTGATGAAACAATTCTGGAATACGATGGCTCATATAGCATGGCTTCGGATTCCGGGATGTCCAGGGCACCATAGGCACTGATCAGGTCGGTTGGTGAACCGGAACACTGGCCCCGGCTATATCCGCCCAAACGGTGAGCCTCATCGGAAAATGGTATATAAAAGTTGTCAATTACCAGACTGGATATCAGTTTCATGTAATCATACCGCTGTCCTTTGAAATTGGGTGTGAGGATGTCATTTTCCATGTAGGGTGCGATTTTATAACCGAACCTTGCATAAAATATCGAGTCGAATCCAATGGTCCAGAGATTTCTGGTATCCACTTCCCACGAATCTACAAAGATCGCCGAAGGGCGACCGGTTCTCATCGCAGGTTCCAGCGCCTTGCCCATCCGGCCGGCATAATCTTCAAATGCCGCCTTATTCAGATGATCCAGCACCAACCCCTTTTCCGGGTAATCCCAGGAGCCGGAAATCCATTGCCTGAATTCGGGATTTCCGAAGGATTGGGTGCTGAGTTCCGGCTTAACCTGCAAATCCCCGAAAGGCCACAGGGAGCCGAATGTAAAGTCGACCGACAAACCCAGCGAGTCGCCGTATGTTTTGCAGTATTTAACTGTTTCGATCCATTCATCACTCAGCCAGGCCGTTCTTGGCGTTAAGTTCACAGTGTCTTTCTTCATCCGGTTAAGGGGATATATCCACGCCACTTCAACCCCGCCAAATCCATTCGCTTTCAGCCAGTTGAGCTGAGAGGCCACATCTTCCTTTTTTATTTCGGAAGCAAACCACCACCACCGGGTCATCGGTTTCGAAGAGGCATACATTCCCGTTGGGGCCTGATTGCAGGAAGCCATTAAAATCAGACACAAAGCAAACGACAGACAGAGTTTCATGGCACAATTGATTTTCGTTATGCTAATCTACACAAAAGTATTTTTGGATAGCTTTGCATCAATATGGAAACCTTCCGGGATCAATTACATACCCAGTTTCAACTCCCACTGCAAAATCCGGTGCTGATATTTGCATTGATACTGTTAATCATATTGTTAGCCCCGATTATCTTTCGCCGCTTCAAGATTCCCGGTATCATCGGCCTAATCATCGCCGGGGTAATTGTTGGCCCGCATGGATTAAACTGGCTCGCAAAAAACTCGGCGATCGACCTGTTTTCCACTATCGGATTGCTCTATATCATGTTCATTGCCGGTTTGGAACTGGAAATTAATGAGTTTAAACGAAATCGTTACCATAGTATGGGTTTCGGTTTTCTCACTTTTGCCCTGCCGATGGTTCTTGGTTTTCCAGCTTGCTATTATATTCTGGGATACGATTTTATTCCAAGCTTACTAACATCGAGTATTTTCTCTACTCAAACTATGGTGGCTTATCCCATAGTTACCAAATTCGGAATCTCACGGAATAAAGCTGTGGCCGTAACAGTAGGCGGAACAATTATTACAGATACTGCTGTTCTGCTGCTGCTTGCAATTATTACCGGAACCCATGCGGGGAATCTTCCGGCTGGTTTCTGGATCAGGATCATTGTTGGGATGTTTCTGCTGCTGGTTCTTATGTTTG
This sequence comes from uncultured Bacteroidota bacterium, assembly GCA_942493265.1. Classification (GTDB taxonomy): domain Bacteria; phylum Bacteroidota; class Bacteroidia; order Bacteroidales; family UBA12481; genus UBA12481. The sequence continues at coordinate 310,247 of OW818688.1, read as the reverse complement.
TGGTGGTTCCACGGGTTGCCAAATGGTTTTTTATCCGGCTTGAAGGAGAAAAATCATCCCATTATGTATTTGTTCTTGCCATTGTTTTTCTGGCTGCATTTTCTGCACAGCTGGCCGGACTCGAGCCGATCATCGGAGCCTTTATCGCCGGATTGGCCTTAAACAAGCTGGTTCCGCAGTCTTCCATGCTGATGAACCGGATTCAGTTTATCGGAAATGCACTTTTTATACCTTTTTTCCTGATCAGTGTGGGGATGCTGGTGGACCTGGGGGTGCTGAATAATGGTCCCAAAGCGCTGGTGGTTGCACTGGTGCTGTCCGTGGTTGCCCTGATCGGGAAATATGTGGCCGCACGGTCAACCCAATATATTTTCGGATATTCCAAAGCTCAGGGGTTGCTGATATTCGGGCTCAGCAGTTCACATGCCGCCGCCACCATGGCTGTGATACTGGTAGGCTTTAAAGCCGGAATTATTGATGAGAATATTTTAAATGGAACGGTTGTCCTGATTCTTGTTACCTGCCTGGTGGCTTCCTTTGCTACTGAACGTGCTGCAAAAAAAATAGTGACGGCAGATGAAAGCACCGATCAGGATCTTGCGGAGGAGCCGGAGTACCGTGAGTCCATCCTGATTCCGGTTGCTAATTTTATCAGTCTGGAAGGACTGATGGAGTTTGCCCAGTTCATCCGCGAAAAACGGAATGACTATCCCCTCCGGGTTTTATCGGTAGTGGATGAGGAGGGTGATGCAGATTCCAAACTGATCCGCGTGCGGAATAACCTGGAGCAAATGGTTCAAGGATTTACATTGCCGGATAACATTGTTGAAACCATTGTTGTAGCGGATAGAAATGTCCCTGCCGGGATCAACCGTATCAGCCGTGACCTGGATGTTCAAACCATAATTTTAGGCTGGCCGATGAAGGAAACCCTTACCGACCGGATATTCGGGCATAAAACGGAGCATATTCTGGACACAAGCGACAAGAATATAATGGTTTGCCGACTCCAGAATCCCCTGATTACTTATAAGCGGATCGTACTTTTTTGCCCGGTTTTATCGGAATTGGAACTGGGATTCAATTATCTGGTGAGAAAGGCGGTCATATTAAGCAGTGAGCTGAATAAGCCCATCCATCTCTTTGCGAATGCCAAAACCCGTGAATCAATCTATGAGGTCATCGCCAAAACCAATATCAGCCCGGCCATTAAGGATTTTGAAATCCGTAAGTGGGAATATTTTAATCTGTTCCTTCAGCGTTCTTCATCCGATGATCTCATTTTTATTTTTGCTGGCCGCACAGGGTCAGTATCTTACCATCCGTATATGGATCATCTGGTGGAAAGGATTTCAGCAAATTGCACCGATCAGATGGTTGTTCTGGTTTACCCGGGCGTTAATCTGGGCGATGATAAATATGATAAATACCGGGATTTCTCTTCTGAACCGCTTACCCGAAGCATGGAGACTTTCGAACGTATCCAGCGTGGGCTGGGCAAAATGATCCACAAGGCTGAATAAATTTTATTTGATTTTGCCGACCTTGTTGCGGAGCCAGGCTTTTACCAGAAGAACCAGTTTCTGTTGTCCGGACACCCTGAACCGTCTTTGCAAAATCTCTTCGGCCGGGGTTTTTTCGATTTTTTTCAATAATTCCAGATAATACCTGAAAGCAAGATAAACCCCGTTGCGCACTCCGGGATGGAGCCGCCGGGTTCCTTTCAGGGCCTCTTCGAAATCCGACCTGATATCTGCCTCAATCTCTGCTTTACGATGCGTCCGGAAATTTTCGAAATTGGTATCTGGAAAATAGATCCGGCCCCGGTTTTCGTAATCATCTTTAATATCCCGCAGGAAATTGATCTTCTGAAATGCTGAACCCAGTTTTCGGGCTGCCGGCAGCAGAGCCTCATAATCCTTGTCGGCACCGGCGTAAAAGATGCGCAGACACATCGCTCCGATCACCTCTGCAGAGCCGTAAATATAGCGGTTGTACTCTTCGGTGGTGAATGTTTTCTTTTCAAGATCCATTTCCATTGAATACAAAAATGCTTCGATAAGTTCAGGGTTGATCCTGTACTTGTTCACCACCCACTGAAAACTGTGCAATATCGGATTGGTACTGAAATTCTGATTGATGGCTTCAAAAGTGTCCTCCCTGAACTGCGTCAGAAGAGCTTTTTGGTCCTGCTCATGGAAGGTGTCGACAATTTCATCCGCAAAGCGGACAAACCCATACACTGCATATACCGGAGTATGGTATTTCCGGTCGAAAATCCCGATGCCCAGCGAGAAACTGGTTGAATACCGCTTGGTCGTTAACCGGGAGCATGCCAATGCCGTTTGGGTATATTGATCCATTTTATTTTAATATCCTTTCCGTCACCAATTTTGAACTGATGATCGCCATGGGCAATCCCGTTCCGGGGAGGGTAGATGCCCCTACATAAAATACATTTTTGAATTTTTCATCATGATTGGCCGGCCGGAAGGCCCCGATCTGATTAAGATCATGTGCCAGCCCCAGTCCGCTTCCCCGATGAAGACCGAAAGCCTTCTCCCAGCCATCCGGATCAATAACGGTTCTGGAAACGATATGTTGTTTAATATCAATGCCTACCCGTGCCGATAAGTCGCTGAGAATTCCATCGGCGATCTCTTCCCTGTCATTCCATTCGGGTTTGTATAATTTGTGTGGAACCGGGCACAGAATGAACAGGGCCTCACCCCCTTCCGGTGCGCTTTCAGGATTAAACCTCGATACGGTATTCACATAATAGTAAGGCTGATCGAGACCGATTTCATTCTTGAAGATTTTGCCGGCATATTCATTGAAATTGTTGCCGAGGAAATAATGATGGTGATGCAGCGAAGGAATTTTTTGATCCAACCCCAGATAAAGTGTGAGGGGCGCCATGGTCCAATGCATCTTGTCGAGTTTCTTATCCGAGAATTTTTCGCGGTTAAATACCTTTCCCCGGAAACTGGCCGCATCTGAATTAATTACATATATATCAGAATTCCAGATATTTCCATTTGAATCAATCAGCGAATTCAAATCTTTTCCATCCCCTGAAAAACCGGTTATCTCGGTGTTGTAATGGATCTTGACTCCTTTTTTATCCAACTCCCGAAGTAATCCTTCAACGATTTTGTACATCCCACCTTTAACGTTATGATATCCATCGTGTTCTAATTCCGTATAGGATAGCAGCGTATATACTGCCGGAGTTTTAAACGGGGTGTCGCCCAGGAAAAATGCAACCAGACTGAGGATTTCCCTTGCCTCGCGGGAACTGAAGTAGCGGCTAAGTTCATCCCACACGCTCCTCACCATCTTGGGCGCATGCCCCCAGGGTACGGTCGATAACGATAGCAGGTAATCGGTATAGCCATCGAAGTTGCGCCTGACCACCTTGTCAAACGTGTCATGAAACAGCTTTCCGGTATCATCCAGAAACTTTCGTGCTTTAGCTTCAAACCCCGGTTCAATGGATTCAAATTCTGCGGCAAGTTTTTTCAGATCCTTGTAAATTAGATAGTTTTTGTCGGACCCGCGAAAATTCACAGCATATAGCGGGTTAAGTTCGATGAATTCAAAGGGCATTTCAATGCCACAAAAATTGATAAATTCCTGAAATTCATAGCTCATGCTGAAAAAGGATGGCCCCAGGTCCCAGGTAAACCCATCCTTTTTTAACTGATTGAGACGCCCTCCCGCCTGGTGATATTTCTCAACCATTTCAACTTCATACCCTCTGCTGGCCAGCCTTAAGGCTGTTGCCAATCCCCCAAGTCCGGTACCTACAATCAGTGCTTTTGGCATAGTTATGATTTAATGCTATTAATATAACAATTAAAACCGGATACGGTTCACTATCTTAGACCGCATGAAAACTGCAGCAGTGATCGGGGCAGGGGTTGGCGGACTCGCCACGGCCATTCGTCTGGCGGCAAAAGGCTATCTGGTTGATGTGTTTGAGAAGGAATCAGTTGCCGGAGGCAAGCTGGCCGAATTGTCGGCCGAGGGGTTCCGTTTCGATCTGGGTCCCTCGCTGTTTACCCAGCCGGAGCGTGTGGAGGAGCTGTTTTTGCTCATGGGTGAGAATCCGGCAGATCATTTCAGATATCACAGGCTCCCTTCGGTTTGCCGCTATTTCTGGCCCGACGGTACCCGACTGACTGTACCTTCCGACCCGGACGAATTCGCCTTTGAATGTCGCCGGGTCCTCGATGTGGATTCCTCTGCTTTGTCGGAATACCTGATCAAGGCACGCAACCTGTTTTCCATGGCGGCTCCCCTGTTCCTCGACCAGCCCTTTCCTACCCGTGAGGCATTTATGAGCCCCGGTGGCCAGCGAATCGGCAAGAATCCGTTCATCCTGGATGCCTTTGTATCCCTGCACCGGCGCAACGCCCGGGTTTTCAGGGATCCACACATGGTTCAGCTTTTCGACAGGTATGCAACCTATAATGGCTCAAATCCGTACAAAGCTCCCGCCACACTGAAAATGATCGCACACCTGGAACATAATCTCGGGGCTTTTTTCCCGGAGGATGGAATGTATTCAATAGCACGCGCGCTTACCAACCTGGCCATTCGTCATGGCGTAAGAATGCATTTTGATTCCATGGTGCAGCGAGTTAACCGAAACGCTGAGGGTGACAGGGTTACCGGAATCCGTTACCAGGGCAGGGACCGCGAATATGATGCCGTGGTTTCCGATGTGGATATAAATACTTTTTACCGTACCGGGATGATCGATTACATGCCTCCTGTTTTTGGGAGAAAACAGGCGTTGAGTACCTCCGCCATGATTTTTTATTGGGGAGTGGAAGGAGTTCATCCTGAATTGGATCTTCACAATATCCTGTTTGCCGGAGATTACCGCGAAGAGTTCCGGCACCTGTTCCAACTGAAGCAAATGTATTCTGATCCAACCGTTTATATTTTCATCAGTTCGAAACAGGTATCCGGAGATAGCCGGCCGGGTCACGAAAACTGGTTCGTGATGGTGAACGCACCCGAGAACGTTGGACAGGATTGGGAGCAGGAGATCCGCAACACTAAAGAAGTTATCCTGGCTAAAATCAAAAGAATTCTGGGGATCAGCCTCTCCGAAAAAATCGTTTTCGAGCATATCGAGGATCCGCGAACGATTGAAAAACGTACCGGATCCTGGCACGGATCCCTTTATGGTAACAGTTCAAACAGCCGGTTCAGCGCCTTCAGCCGGCACCCCAATTCCAGGAGCAAAATAAAAGGTTTATATTTCACCGGTGGCAGCGTTCATCCCGGCGGGGGCATTCCCCTATGCCTGGCATCCGCAAAAATTGTCGCCGACCTTATCCCTTAATTATGAGTACTAACCTTCCCGATCCCCACGATATCACTATCCCCGGCCTTCAGGCCGGGGTTAAGGAACTCCGGAAATTCATCACGATATTCTTCAGCGTAGGCATTCTGGGCCTGGGAATCCCCTGGAGCCGGGCGTTTTTTATCCATCTGGTGCCGCTGAACTTTGTCGTCAGCCTGGTTATTCTGGCTATGGCCGACCGCACCCGCAACCGAAAATTGTATTGGGTTGCCGGTGTTATTTTTCTGACCGGCTGGCTCGTAGAGGTTGTGGGAGTTAATACCGGATTACTGTTCGGACAATATGGCTATAGCCTCACCATGGGCCCGGCACTTTTCGGGACCCCGATGGTAATGGGCTTGAGCTGGTTGATCATGCTTTACCTCACCGTAACCGTGGTGCAGGAAATTACCATGCATCCCTGGTACCGCACCGTACTGGCGGCCGTACTGATGGTGGTTTTTGATTTTTTGCTGGAACCGGCAGCCATCTGGATGAAAATGTGGTTCTGGGAAGGGGGTAAAGTCCCGGTATTTAATTATATAACATGGTTTATGGTCTCGCTGGCCCTGGCTTCGCTGTTTCCCCTCCTGAAAATCCGCATCCGTAACCGCGTTGCGCTAAACCTTTATGTGGCCCAGATGGTCTTCTTTGTTTTACTTATTGCCATTTCATTGGTTGAAAACCTGATCAAAGGATGATCCCGGCCAAACATACCTGGTTTCATGTTAGATTTTTTCGCTGGTACAGCAATTACCGCATCCGGAGAAATTTTGCATCCGTGTCGGTTCATGGACCGGTTCCCGAAACATCCGCCATGCCGCTGCTCATCATTGCCAACCATTTCAGCTGGTGGGACGGGTTTTTTATCCTATGGCTCAACAGCCGCTATTTTAAAAAGCAATTTCATGTGATGATGCTCGAGGATCAGCTGCGTAAAAATATGATTCTCAATGGAACAGGGGCCTTCTCGATTAAGAAGGGCAGCCGCGATGCCATCGCCTCACTGGCCTATTCCCGGGATATTCTTTCCGGCAATAAGCCGGCTGCTGTCCGGAAAGCTGTTTCGCCACTGCTCCTTATGTTTCCGCAGGGAGAGATACAATCCATGCACACCCGGCCACTGAAGTTTGAAAAAGGACTTGAAAAGATCACCCGTGGACTCGAAGGCAAAATCCAGATCCTGATGGTCGCCATCCTGGTCGACTATTTCTCCAGCCAAAAACCCCACCTTCACTTTTACCTCGAACTCTATCACTTCAACAAAGAATTAAATACCAAAAACCTCGAATCCGCCTATAATCTTTTCCTCTCAACCTCGACCCATAACCAGATAACCCACCAACCTCCAATTATCACATTAACCCATTAACAAATTAGCCCATTAAAAATGGTAATCCTCCTCATTCTCATAGCCTTTGCAGCCCTGCGGTTCCTGGTTGTGCTAACCAACCTGGTCACCCTTCAGTGGTTGCGGCCCCATGAGGTTGAGGGGAATCCGAAGATTTCGGTTCTGATACCGGCCCGGAATGAGGAGAAAAATATAGACTCACTTTTAAAGGGACTCGCAGAAATACCGGATAGCCATCCAACGGCATCTCAGTGCATTTTAGAAATCCTCGTTTACGATGATCAGTCAACCGATGAAACCGTTGCCGCAGTTAATTCTGTGCAGGATGCCTATAGTCGGATCCGGCTGATCAGCGGCAGGGATTTGCCGGATGGCTGGCTGGGGAAAAATTATGCCTGTCACCGGCTTGCAGAGGAGGCTAAGGGCGACTGGCTGTTATTCCTGGATGCCGATGTGATGATTTCTCCGGATCTGATCCGGGATGCAGTTGGATATGCTCAGAAAAAGCAGCTCAGATTGTTGTCCTTGTTTCCGCAGCAGGTAATGAAAACCCCCGGCGAATGGCTGGTGGTGCCGCTGATGAACTGGATTCTGGTAAGTCTGCTTCCCTTGATACTGGTCAGAAAGTGCAGCTGGACATCCTTTGCGGCAGCCAATGGCCAATTCATGCTTTTCGATGCCACCATCTATCAGCGTTTCCAATGGCATGCACAGGTCAGGGCCCATCCGGTGGAGGATATCCTGATCTCACGGTTAATGAAGAAAAGGCACTTCCGCACTGCAACCATCCTGAGCGCCAGACAAATCCAGTGCAGGATGTATGAAAGTTACAGCCAGGCTATCAACGGCTTTTCGAAAAATGTGGGGCAATTCTTCGGCAACAGCCTTACCTGGATGCTCACCTTTCTCACCCTCACCACCATTCTCCCCCTCCCAGCCATCCTCCTCTCTCTCCTCTCCTCACCCTCTTCACTTTCTTCACATTCTTTACCCTCTTTACTCTCTTTACCCTCTTTACTTTCCCTCTACCTCCTCCTCCTCCTCTTCACCCGCCTCGGCTTTTCCATCCTCAGCAGGCAAAATGTGCTGAAAAACCTTCTGTATTGGCTTCCACAGCAATTCGTCCTGATCGTTCTGGTACTGAAATCCATTCGATTCCGCACCGGCCGGAAAGTTGAATGGAAGGGCCGTAAGGTAAGTATTACCCTGAGGTAAGCGGTATAAGTTGAAATACAGGATGGTTTTTCTACTTTTGCCCGCTTATGATCAGACTGATTTTAATAGCCGCCGGAACGTTGTGCCTTTTATTGGGACTGATCGGGATTGTTGTGCCCGGATTGCCCACCACACCCTTTCTGCTGCTCACTGCCGGTTTTTATGTAAGAAGTTCCGATCCGCTATACCAGGCACTGGTGCGTAATAAGTATGTCGGCCGGTATATTACCGATTGGCAGGCAACCCGCCGGCTGTCAGTGAAAACCAAATTAACCTCAATCCTGCTTACCTGGGCAATGATCTCAATATCCGTAATTATGGTCGATTCACCCGTTCTGCGCCATGTAATCATCGGAGGCGGCGTGATCGGCACCATCATTATGGCTTGGATTATCCCGACGGGAAAATAAATCGTGCAGATCGGGTATCGGCTATGTCTATTTCTTACCGATCATTCTCACCACTTTTGCTTCCCCCTGGTGCCCGGGACCTTCATCCAGCCATACTGTTTCCTGGGTAATATCCAGTTTTGATAATTGTTTGAAGTCACTGGCAAGCTGTTCGGCTGAATAGAGCATCGCGGGATCTTTCGGACCACCAGATGTCAATCCGAGCTGTTCCTTGCGAAACCCTTCTACGATAATCACCCCGCCGGGTGCCAGCGATTCAACCAGCCTGTCGAAGAACGGCTTCCGGATTTCTGGTTGTAAATGACAAAAAATCAACGATATGGCATCATATGACCCTGGTTTTGACTCAAAATCTTCAATCATGCTTACCTCATAATTGATCGCAACACCCTCCTGTTCTGCAAGGTCAAGAGCTTTGTCTTTTCCTACCCGACTGGCATCAAAAGCATCAATTTCCCACCCCAGCTTAGCTGCATAAACTGCATTACGGCCTTCACCTTCAGCAGGTAACAGCAGTTTCCCGGGGTTGAACCCGTCAATTGTTTCCTTGAAAAACCGATTGGGTTCCTTTCCAAAGAGAAAATCTTCAGAGCTGTATCGTTCGTTCCAGATAGTCATGGGTGTATTATTTAATTTAAATCATTTATACATCCCATCCTGATAAAATGTTTACCCCGGATGAATTCCGACCTGCTTCCTAAATGCTATAAGCCTGTTTGATCGATTTTTGTATCTTCATCGCATTGATAAAAAACGATATTATGAGAAACCTCTTAAATGCATCGGTCGCACTAACCCTGGCAGCCGCAGCTGTTACGGGATGTAAGGATAAGGTTGCCGAAAAGCCCAACATCCTCTTTATCATGTCGGATGATCATGCCTTTCAGGCAATTTCAGCTTATGGTCACGGGCTCAACAGTACCCCCAATATCGATCGGATAGCCGCCGACGGGATGCGTTTCAATAAAGCATTTTGTACCAATTCAATCAGTGCACCCTGCAGGGCGGTGGTCCTCACCGGCAAGTTCAGTCATATGAACGGACTGCGTGATAACAGCGATCAGTTTAACGGAGCACAACAAACTTTGCCGAAAATGCTGCGGCCGGCGGGATATCAGAGTGCCATAATTGGGAAATGGCACCTCAAGACGGATCCGGTCGGATTCGATTTCTGGAAAATCCTCCTTGATCAGGGACCTTATTATAACCCCGACCTTAAGGATTCAACCGGAACGCACCGCTACCCGGGCTATACCACTACCGTGATAACCGATGAGGCATTGCAATGGCTCGATAAAAGGGATCCCTCAAAACCGTTTTTCCTGATGGTTCACCATAAGGCTCCCCATCGGAACTGGATGCCTGAACCGAAATATTTCAACCTGTTCAGAAATACCAAATTCCCCGTGCCGGATAACTTTTTCGATGATTATTCGAATCGCGGCCGCGCAGCAAAGGAACAGGAAATGTCAGTGATTGAAGATATGACCATCCGTTATGACCTGAAGGTTTTTCCGCGTCCGGGTGATTCCATTACCGGCGACGACCGCGCATGGGAGGGTGGACTGAAACGCATGGACACCGCGCAGAGAGCTGCCTGGGATAATTATTATCAGGGTGTTTCCGACGATTTCTATGCCAGGAATCTTACCGGAAAAGATCTTGCCCTTTGGAAATACCAGCGCTATATGGAAGATTATCTGGCTGTAATTCAAAGTGTGGATGATCAGGTGGGAAGATTGCTGGATTATCTGAAAGAAAAGGGACTGGATAAAAATACCCTGGTAATCTATACCTCCGATCAGGGTTTTTACCTGGGTGAGCATGGCTGGTTCGATAAGCGGTTTATGTATGAGGAGAGCCTCCGGACTCCCCTGCTGATGAAATTGCCCGGTGTGATCAAACCTGGTTCAGTATCCGAAGATCTCGTCCAGCATATCGACCTGGCACCTTCCTTCCTCGGACTGGCAGGCCTTCAGGTGCCCGACAGCCTTCAGGGGATCTCCATGCTGAATGGGGAAAAACGTGATGCGATCTATTATCACTATTACGAATACCCTGGCGTTCATGCTGTTAAACGGCATTATGGAATCCGTACCGATCGGTATAAATTGATTCATTTTTATCAGGATATCGACGAATGGGAATTGTATGATCTCGAAAAAGATCCCCGGGAAATGAACAATCTGTATGCCGATCCGTCCTATGCTTCAATAATCAGCGATCTGAAGTTGAATCTGGTAAAATTGCAAAAACAGTATCAGGATGAGGAGGGACTCTCAAAAAACTAAAACAATTAGGTTAAAACGTCCCGGAATTTTCCGGGGATTCTGGTTTGGTATTATTCTCGCCGGAATGTTGGTTTGGCCGGCAATGCTGCAGGCAGGGGAATTCAATGATATCATATACCGGGCATACATTTCCGGAGATATAGATTCCTGGGAGAAGTCGCTGAAAACTATCCGGGCTGAGAGCCTGAAGATTGATGAACGCTATGATTTTGCAATAGCCCATTATGGATTTATCGGATACTGCCTGAGCCGGGACGAGAAACAACGGGCCAGGCCATTCCTGGAAAATGTTGAGGTTATCACTGAAAATCTTTTGAAGATTGAGCCCGATAATCCACGGTTTATTGCACTCAGGGGGGCTTTATACGGATTCAGGATCAGTTATCAGCCTCAAAAAGCACCATTTATCGGACCGAAAGCATTGAAAAAAGTGAACCTTGCCCTGGAGAAAGGACCCGATTGCCCGCAGGCATGGATAGAAGCCGGCAACAAGGATTATTGGATGCCCGAGATTTTCGGAGGCTCAAAGGTGACCGCCATGGCCGAATATGAGAAAGCCATCAGGATGATGGAAACCGACCCGGAATTTATCAAACAGAACTGGTATTACCTGAATGTTAATATGATACTGGCTTCATGGTACGAGGAGCGCGGACGCACATTTGCCGCTAATGAGATCTATCGGAAAGTCATTCTTTTTGAACCGGAGTTTTCCTGGGCCAGAGAAAAACTCGCCAAATAAAAACGGCCTCCGTTTCCGGTAGGCCGTTTGATGGTATGGTTGTTTGGTAATCGGTGTGAACAAGGCTGCCTATCTTTCAATATCTTTCAGATGTTCCAGACCAGCCCCGTCAATATTGACCGATGATGAAAGTTTGGAAAGGTCCTTCATGTTCATCTTCCCGGATATGTAAACCAATGCATTATCCTTGCTGCCACCCACCAGGATGATCAGCTCCTGAACCAGGTCCCCGTCCTTTTTTGCCAGAACCAGAACCTCCTCGCCTTTGCTTTTGGCTGTCATCAGCTCTTCATAATCGCTTTTATCAAGGTCGGACAATACCTCATCATATAGGTTGATATCGTTATTGTTATCCTCGGTTGCCAGGATTTTTATCTGATTGATCCGGCTGAGGAAATCCTGTGATTCGCGGTCATCATCCATATTTGATGCCATCTTCAGCAATCCCTTGCTGATGGTCACCACAGTGAACCCGTCACGGTCGCCGTATTTCCGGAATACTTTGTCGATGGCTGAGTTTTGTGCTATCGCAAGTAGTGGCAACAGGGCAACCAGCAGTAGTGTAAAAGCTTTTTTCATGATGATAAGATTTGATTTGTTTGACTATTAAATTTTTGTTTTCAGATGGTAGACGAGTACAAACAAATTTTGTAACAGCAAACACATGAAAAAAAATGGCGGCAACTTATTCCCTGATAATTTTTCGGGTTGCAGTCTGCGATAATCCATTGCCATTCAGTGTAATAAAGCGGATGTAGTACACTCCCTGCGGAAAATTACCGATATCAATCGAGTGGGTAAAACTGCCCTGAACGTTGAGCTTTTCAGCAAACATCTCAGTGCCTGTGATGGAGAATACCTGAAGATTCAGGGTAAGCGGCTGGGTGAAGTCCGCCTGAAAAGTGACCTGATCACTGGCCGGAACCGGAAATACTGCCAACCTGAAATTCTTGTCGAAACTGGTGATTCCGGATGATCGTGGCGTCATGAAAACTATGGTGCCGGCCACAGCGGTTTCAATACCATCGCGCCGTTCCCCTTTCAGCGTATAGGTTCTGTTGGGCTGAAAATCGGAAGAGTCAACCAACAGAAATCCATTAACTCCACCAACATCGACCACCTTGTTCAATCCGTTTCCTTCAATGGTGATCCGGTCAGTAATGTAATCACCGTCGGCATCCGTATACTGGGCCGGCGACCATTCAATGCGTAGCTTATGGGAGGAATTGTACGAAATGGTGGTTCCATAAGCGGGTGATGTAAAGCTGAATGGGGTGGGTGGGGTGTTGGCTGTTGTGAAGGATCCCTGGTTGGTGGCATCTGTGCTGGTGCTGCCAACGTATGATTTGCCGTCAACGCGGTAGGTGGTGTGGGCCTTGAATTCACTGGCGGCGATGGCAAATGCGCCGGTATGACTGTTGTCGGTAAACGTTTTACTAAATCCTGTGGAAGTGATTGTAAAAGAATAGGTTATCAGGTTATTGATATCGTCCTTCTCCGGATGTGGAGTGTAATTGATGACCCAGTTATTTTCTGTTTTACTGATTGTACCGATGGTAATGGCCGGCGGTGGGGTGTTGATGTAATTCAACTGCAGATAATTATGCCAGGCGGTTTGAAAGGCTGCCCGGTCAGCGAATCCGAGAACCGAATATGACATCGACTCGGTAAACTGGGCAAGCTTGCTCATCCCCTTGGTTTTTACTATGAAATCCGCAATGGTGAAAGAGAAGCCGTATCCACCCATCTCAATAAAGGAGTTTTCGAGATCACTCAGCGTGGGCAAATATCCCAACCGGTTAAATTCATACTGGATACCCGCGCGATCAACAGATTGACCGCCCATGTAAGTGGCTATTCCTTCGTTCAGCCAGTTCGTCATCGCTCCCGTCATTTTCCAGGCCACAACACAATGGGCAAATTCATGCACTATCACATCGAGCTGTCCGTAATAACCGGCCGGACCGGCATTGTTCGGTGAGGCCAATACGATGAGTGCCTTACCGTATGCTGATCCCGATGCCCAGTCGGGTGATTCCGGATACCCGGTGGCACAGTGAAAAGAGGGGATATCCTTGAAAAAATAAATCTCAATTTTTGAGGTGACACTGGTCTCCAGTGCGGTGACAATCCGGCTATAGCTTCCCTCAAGTTTTGTCGAAAATTCATTCAAACTATTAAGATCCTGGGCGGTGCACCAGAAATCGAAATGCTCGGTTGCAAGATTCATAGCCATATCGGCATTGTTATAGAAGACCACCGGCAGAGTCACCGCATTCTCAAATGCCCATAATCTGCGGTTTCCATAATCACCGAAAACCAGCCCCTTTTCCCAGCCACCATTATCAGCCCCGGGCGTGTTAATGAAGTACTTGTATTCGCAAGAGGCGTTCTTATTAAACTGCATGGTCACACTGTATACGGTTGTACTGCCCTCCCTGGCCATTTGATTCTGGTCGCTCCAGTTGTTGAAGGAACCCTTTAGAAAAACCTGGTCGGTACCAGGTGTGAACTTACCCTGATTAACCTGATAACTCATATCTACAGAGAATTTTACAGGGACCTGCTGGGCTTTCAGAAATGGACCGGCTGTGCACAGCAATGCCATCAGGAATACTCCTTTGAGTGCAAGAAATTGGATGTTCATCATTAAGATGGTTTGTAAGGATTAAACTCAAAATTAAAAATAATTGAAAAAGATCAAAATGATTATTATTAGTAAATTTTTTGTGCTGAAAATCAGGTGGTTAATGGGTATGACTCGAATAAAAGTGCTCGCAGGGCTTTTTTTATACACAAATTCTGCTTTACCTTTGACCCATCGAAAAAAGAAAAAAAGTGAAAAACGTAAACCTGCATATTAACGTCCTCCTCATTAGCCTCCTCGTGATTACGAGCTGAGAAGGGTTGTTAACAGGTTGAAAAACTAATAACGAAGGCCCTTCTCAAACGAGAGGGGCCTTTTTGATTTAAAAAGAATTGAAATGAAAAATAGTCTGCAAACCCTCGTCCTCGGTATTATCCTTATTAACGGCCTCCTCGTGGAGGAGTTAAACCGGGAAGGGTCTGCACAGTCCGAATAATTTTGGACAAAAAAGTAAAGACAAAGCCTTCCCGGAGAACCAGGAAGGCTTTTTTTTGTTTATAGGGTTTAATAAAAAAAGAATGACACAGCTCAAAAGCGATACATCAACTGCAGGACGACGGATGGCCGGAGCCCGGAGCCTCTGGAGGGCAAACGGGATGCAAAACCATCATTTTGGTAAGCCGGTTATTGCCGTGGTGAATTCTTTCACCCAGTTTGTACCGGGCCATGTTCACCTTCAGCATGTGGGTCAACTGATAAAAAGTGAAATTGAAAAACAGGGGTGTTTCGCAGCTGAATTCAATACGATTGCCATCGACGACGGTATCGCCATGGGTCACGGCGGCATGCTGTATTCCCTGCCATCGCGCGACCTGATTGCCGATAGCATTGAATACATGTGCAATGGCCATGCGGTGGATGCGATGATCTGCATCTCCAACTGTGACAAGATCACTCCCGGTATGCTGATGGCTGCCATGCGCCTGAATATCCCGGCAATCTTTGTTTCCGGCGGTCCGATGGAAGCCGGCAGGATTGGTGAAAAGGATTTTGATCTGGTGGATGTTATGGTAGCTGCAGCCGATCAATTGGTCAGCGAATCCGATCTGGCAACCCTGGAAGAGAATGCCTGCCCGGGATGCGGTTCCTGCAGCGGACTCTTTACCGCCAACAGCATGAACTGTCTGGCCGAGGCACTCGGACTGGCCGTTCCGGGCAACGGCACCGTGCTTGCCACACATGTTAACCGTCGCAGGCTTTTTGAAGAATCAGCCAAACAGATCGTTAAGATGGCAAATGCCTGCTATTTTAAAAACGATACTACCGTATTACCACGATCCATAGCCAGCCGCGCAGCCTTCATGAATGCCATGACGGTGGATATTGCCATGGGCGGATCAACCAATACCATTCTTCATTTACTGGCTATTGCCAGTGAGGCTGAAACCCCCTTTACCCTGTCGGATTGCGACCAGCTTTCCAGGGTGACACCAAACCTGTGCAAAATTGCCCCTTCCTCACATTATCATGTTCAGGATTTCAGCAGGGCAGGTGGTGTGATGAGCCTGATGGCCGAGCTGAGTAAGGTGGGACTGATTGATACTACCCTGATGCGTGCCGATGGGTTCACTGTGGCCGAAGCAATGGCCAGGTATGATATCCTTTCTCCGGATGTCTGTGCTGAAGCAGTAGCCAATTCGCTTTCTGCTCCCGGTGGTCGCGGAATGAACCGTGAGATGGGTTCGCAAAATAATACCTGGGCTTCTGCCGATACTAACCGGAGATCGGGCTGCATCAGGGACATAGAGAATTCTTACAGTCCGGATGGCGGACTGGCAGTATTATATGGCAATCTGGCCGAGAATGGGGCAGTGGTCAAAACCGCAGGCGTTCTGGCCTCGATGAGGAAATTCAGCGGTCCGGCAAAAGTGTTTTATTCACAAGAAGATACCGTTGAGGGAATCCTTGCAGGTGAAGTGAAACCCGGCGATGTGGTAGTGATCCTGTATGAAGGCCCGAAAGGCGGTCCGGGAATGCAGGAAATGCTCTATCCAACTTCCTACCTGAAATCCATGGGGCTCGATAAATCCTGCGCACTGATCACCGACGGCCGCTTTTCAGGAGGTACCGCCGGGCTGTCCATCGGACATATCTCCCCTGAGGCTGCCTCAGGCGGAGCAATCGGCCGCTTACGGAATGGTGACCTGATCCGAATCGATCTGGACGCTCGCACCCTCAATTCCCCCGATTTATCTACCCATTCATCTTCAACACCGCCCACCCGAAACCGAAAAGTCTCCAAAGCTCTGCATGCCTACGCCTCCATGGTTGGTCCATCCCATACCGGAGCCGTTCGCCAACCGATAACAGACAACCGATAACAGACAACTGACAACTGACAACTGACAACTGACAACAGAAATGACTGAAACAACAAATATGATATCCGGCGCCGATGCAATCATTCTGGCGCTTCAGGCTGAAGGAGTGGAAACGCTCTTCGGCTATCCGGGCGGCGCCATCATGCCGCTATACGATGCTATGTACCGGTTTGGTACTCAAATGC
This sequence comes from uncultured Bacteroidota bacterium, assembly GCA_942493265.1. Lineage (GTDB taxonomy): Bacteria > Bacteroidota > Bacteroidia > Bacteroidales > UBA12481 > UBA12481. The sequence continues at coordinate 293,726 of OW818688.1, read as the reverse complement.
GCCATGTTCTCACCCGCCATGAGCAGGGTGCTATACATGCAGCCCAGGGTTTTGCACGGGTTTCAGGTAAAACCGGCGTTTGCATAGCTACCTCCGGTCCGGGTGCCACCAACCTGCTTACCGGACTGGCCGATGCATTTGCAGATTCAACTCCGGTGGTTTGTTTAACCGGACAGGTCAATGCCCGTCTGATCGGGTCGGATGCCTTTCAGGAGGCTGATGTACTCGGACTTACCACGCCGATCACCAAATGGAACGTCAGAATCACCAATTCTGCTGATTTACTGTCGGGATTGTCGCAGGCATTTTATATCGCCCGCACAGGCCGGCCGGGTCCGGTTGTGGTTGACCTGGCAAAAAATGTTCTCCAGGAGAAAATAAATTATGATTATAAAATCTGTGAAGGCCTGCCTTCCTATCATCCCCAGCCGGTTCCCGATTCTAAGAAAATCCACCGGGCTGCCGATTGGATCAACCAATCGGAACGCCCGATCCTCTTCTGGGGACAGGGAGTGCTCCTCTCAGATGCTTGCAGTGAAATGATGTTGTTGATTGACAAGGCTGGCTTACCGGCAGCTTCCACTTTGCTGGGACTGTCGGCAATGCCCGCTGATCACCCGCTGAATATGGGTATGCTGGGCATGCATGGAAATTATGCACCCAACGTATTGTCAGCCAAGGCCGATCTGATTATCGCAATCGGCATGCGGTTTGACGATCGTGTTACCAGCGACCCGTCAACCTTCCTTCCGAATGCTCGTGTTATCCATATCGACATAGATGCTTCGGAGCATGGCAAGGTTATGCAGCCCCATCTGGCAATTGCCGGCGATGCTGCCAGAGTAATGAAAGAATTGATTGAATATGTGGAGCCGGCCCTGCATGATGACTGGATTGCTGAATTCCGCGCTCTTCAGGCATTGGAATCAGAACGAATCATAAATGGCGACCTCTCCATGTCGGGTGAACAAATCCAGATGGGTGCCTTTATCAGAAGGTTGTCGGAACGTTTTCCGGCTAATTCATTGGTAGTTACTGATGTAGGTCAGCACCAGATGAAAGTGGCCCGGTATTATAACCTTAATACTCCGCGCAGTCTGGTTACTTCAGGCGGATTGGGCACGATGGGATTCGGTTTGCCGGCAGCAATCGGCGCTAAGATCGCCTGTCCCGATGTTCCCGTAATTGCCCTGATAGGCGATGGCGGTTTTCAGATGACCATGCAGGAAATTATGACTATCGTTCAGGAACAAGCTGATGTTAAAGTTGTTGTACTGAACAACGGATTTCTCGGCATGGTACGGCAATGGCAGGAACTTTTCTTTGCCAAGCGTTATGCCAGCACTGAACTTCTTAATCCTGATTTTGTTAAGGTGGTGGATGCCATGGGATTGCCCTCGAAACGGATCGTTTCACCGCGTGAAATAGATTCTGCAATCGATTGGATGCTGAATTCAAACGGACCCTGCTTCCTCGAAGTGGCTACGGATCCCGAAGAAAATGTTTTCCCGATGGTTCCCCCCGGAGTTCCGGTTTCGGAAATGTGGTTAGATAAAATTAATACTAAATAAGATGAAGAACAGTTATCTCGTTACAGTTTACGCCCACGACCGTATAGGTCTGCTGTTAAGGATAGTACAATTGGTAACACGGAAAAACCTGAGCATCGAACGGTTAACCCTTCACGAATCGGCAGTTCCGGGCGTTACCTGGATCAACCTGGTGGTCAAAACCGATTCACATACCATCAATACCATGGTTAAGCAACTGGAAAAGCAGATCGAAGTGCTTCAGGCTTTTCATGTAGTGGAACCGGTGCGGGTAGGGTATTCCGACAGTGAGCAAAAAACCAGACAATTAATCAGTTAATTATAGTAAAATGGCAGAGATGATCTTTGGCGGTGTCACCGAACAGGTGGTCACACGCGATGAATTTCCATTGGAAAAAGCACGTCAGGTGCTTGCAGATGAAACAATTGCAATTATCGGATATGGGGTTCAGGGACCCGGACAGGCGCTGAATCTCCGTGATAATGGGATGAATGTTATCGTTGGTCAGCGGAAAGGCGGAGCCAGCTGGAAAAAAGCCGAGGCCGACGGATGGGTCGAGAATGTCACCCTGTTTGAAATTGAGGAGGCCTGCAAACGCGGTACCATCCTCCAATTTCTTTTGAGTGATGCCGGACAGATTGATGCCTGGCCAACTGTGAAAAAACACTTGACTGTCGGTAAGGCGCTCTATTTTTCGCATGGTTTTGGCATAACCTTCAGTGAAAAAACCGGGATCGTGCCTCCGGCTGATGTGGATGTGATTCTGGCCGCTCCAAAGGGCTCGGGAACATCGCTCCGCAGATTGTTTCAAGCCGGAAAAGGATTGAATTCAAGTTTTGCCGTCTATCAGGATGCCACCGGAAGAGCCCGTGAAAGAGTCATCGCCCTGGGTATTGGTATCGGATCCGGATATCTTTTCGAAACTGATTTCCGTAAGGAGGTTTATTCCGACCTGACCGGTGAAAGAGGAGTTTTGATGGGAGCAATTGCAGGTGTATTCGAAGCCCAGTATAATTGCCTTCGAAAGAATGGCCACAGCCCTTCCGAAGCTTTCAACGAAACCGTTGAGGAGCTTACCCAAAGTCTGATGCCACTGGTGGCGGAGAATGGAATGGACTGGATGTATGCCAATTGTTCCACCACCGCCCAGCGTGGGGCACTCGACTGGAGGCATAAGTTCCGCAAGGCAGTGGAGCCGGTGTACGATGAATTGTATGCAAGCGTTACCTCCGGAAAAGAAGCTGAAATCGCAATCGAAGCCGGCCGCCAGCCTGATTACCGTCAGAAGCTCGAAGCCGAACTCAAGGAACTCCGCGAATCCGAAATCTGGGCAACAGGCGCACAGGTTCGCAAACTACGTCCCTGAATTAATTTGTTAATGGGTTAATTTGCTAATTTGCTATTGGATTGACAGTTGTGTCGAAATTTCAGCAACCAGGCAGATTAGCCTCTCTAAATCTTCATTTTATACTGAGTCTCTTATAATTAGCAAATTAGCAAATTATCAAATTATCAAATTATCAAATTAACCCATTAGCAATTTATGGAGCATTTATTTATTTTCGATACTACCCTGCGCGACGGCGAGCAAGTGCCCGGATGCCAGTTGAATACGATTGAAAAGATCGAAGTTGCACTGGCACTGGAAGAACTTGGAGTAGACGTGATTGAGGCGGGATTCCCGGTGTCAAGTCCCGGGGATTTTGAAGCTGTAGTCCAGATTGCAAAAGCAGTGCGCGAACCCATCGTATGCGGACTTACCCGCGCGGTTGAAAAGGATATCGAAGTGGCTGCCGAAGCGCTGAAGGTTGCGCGGCGGGCAAGAATCCATACGGGTATCGGCACCTCTCCCTATCATATCCTGCTCAAATTGAAATCAAACCAGGAAGAAATTATTGAACGGGCCATCCGTGCCGTAAAATATGCCAAAAGGTTTGTTGAGGATGTGGAGTTTTATGCTGAAGATGCCGGCCGTACCGATAATGAATATCTTGCCCGCGTGGTGGAGGCAGTAATCAAAGCCGGCGCAACCGTGGTGAATATCCCCGATACTACCGGCTATTGCATGCCTTACGAGTATGGCGCAAAAATCAAATATCTGGTTGAAAATGTATCCAATATACATAAGGCTGTTCTGTCAACCCATTGCCATAACGACCTGGGCATGGCAACCGCCAACTCGCTGGCAGGGGTGATGAACGGAGCCCGGCAGGTGGAGGTCACCATTAACGGGATCGGCGAAAGGGCAGGAAACAGCTCCCTGGAAGAGGTGGTGATGGCCGTTCGCACCCGGAAGGATTTTCCGGTGATAACCACCATCAATACCCCGCTGATCATGCAAACCAGCCGTATGGTTTCTTCACTGATGAATATGCCGGTTCAGCCCAATAAGGCGATCGTTGGCCGGAATGCATTTGCCCATTCCTCAGGCATTCACCAGGATGGCGTACTCAAAAACCGCGAGAATTATGAAATTATCGATCCTGTTTCTGTTGGAGTCGATGAATCCAGTATAGTTCTTACCGCCCGCTCTGGTCGCGCTGCTCTTAAACATCATCTCGACAGGATCGGGTATCGTTATACCAACGGCAATCTGGATGAGGTGTATGAACGCTTTCTGGTGATGGCCGATAAGGCGAAGCAGATAAGTGATTCGGATCTGCTGCTGCTCGTCGGAAAAGATCAAACTTCCGGTACATTTGTGTCGCTGAAACTGCTGCAGGTTTTGGCCGGAATGTCAACCACCCCGATGGCAACCGTTCACCTGATGGTAAACGGCGTTGAAAAGTCAGCTACTGCCGAGGGAAACGGTGCCTTTGATGCTGCTTTCAAGGCAGTTGCCAAAGTGATCGACGAACCGTTTGAACTGGATGAATTCCTGATTCAGGCTATCACCAGGGGAAGTGACGATGTGGGTAAGGTACATGTGAGAATTAAAGGACGTGAACGGATTTTTTATGGTTTCTCAGCCGATACGGATATAGTAACCGCTTCAGTGAAAGCCCTGATTGATGCATTAAATAAAATGACTGGCAGTTATGAGGAGTAAAACCCTGTTTGATAAGCTCTGGGATCAGCATGAAGTTTCAGTTCTGGAAGATGGTTCATCAGTTTTTTATATCGACAGGCATTTTTTGCATGAAGTCACCAGTCCGCAGGCTTTCGCCGGACTGGAAAAGCGCGGACTGCCCTTTTTCCGGCCGGAACTGGCTGTTGCCACCATGGACCATAATATTCCTACCATCGGTCAAGCCAACCCGGTAATGGGGCCCGAGTCTACCCTCCAGGTGGCCCGGCTGAAGGAAAATTGTGAAAAATACGGCATCACCCTATATGGTATGAATCACCCGCGTAACGGAATCGTGCATGTGATCGGACCGGAACTCGGACTCACACGGCCAGGAATGACCATCGTATGCGGCGACAGCCATACTTCAACCCACGGGGCATTCGGAACCATCGCTTTTGGTATCGGAACCAGCGAGGTGGAAATGGTGATGGCCAGCCAGTGTCTGGTTCAAAGGCGGCCCAAAACCATGCGGATCACCGTTAACGGAAAACTTGCAGCGGGCGTAACTTCCAAGGATATAATCCTTTATATTATTTCCCGACTGGGAACCGGCGCCGGCACCGGCTATTTTGTGGAATATGCCGGCGAAGCCATCCGCTCGCTAAGCATGGAAGGCCGAATGACGATCTGCAATATGGCGATAGAAATGGGTGCACGGGGCGGTCTCATCGCACCCGATGAAACTACCTTTCAATATCTGGATGGCAGGGATTTCTCTCCCAAAGGGGAGGAGTGGCAAACAGCCCTTGCCTGGTGGAAAACTTTGGTGAGTGATGATGACGCGGTATTTGGCCGTGAAGAAACTTTTGAAGCCACGGACATCGCTCCGATGATTACCTGGGGAACCAATCCCGGAGCCGGAATCCCGATCGACGGGTTGGTTCCGGATTCTGATCCCAAAGCTCTGGAATACACGGGGTTAATTGCGGGTGAAAGGTTGCTCGGCCAGCCTATCGATTATGTTTTTGTTGGAAGCTGTACGAACGGAAGGATCGAGGATCTCCGGGAGTTTGCCGCACTGGTTAAAGGACATAGAAAGGCTGACGGCGTTACCGTCTGGATTGTTCCGGGTTCAAAGCAGGTGGAGAAACTGGCCCGTGAAGAGGGTATCGAGAAAATTCTTGCAGATGCCGGTTTCGAAATGCGGCAACCTGGCTGCTCTGCCTGTCTGGCCATGAACGACGACAAAGTTCCCGCCGGCAAATATTGCATCTCTACCTCCAACCGTAACTTCGAAGGCCGTCAGGGTCCGGGCGCCCGCACCCTGCTCGCCAGTCCCCTTACAGCCGCTGCCGCAGCCCTAACCGGCAAAGTCACCGACCCCCGCACCCTCCTCTCTTCTTAATTAGCACATTAACTAATTAGCACATGAGCACATTAACCATGTCTTTTGAACCTCTGAACAAAATATCATCGCACGTAGTTTTGCTACAAGCAGATAACATCGATACTGACAGAATCATCCCTGCCCGCTTTTTGAAGTCCGTTGAATCTTCAGGGTTCGGCAAAAATCTCTTCCACGACTGGCGCTATAGGCCTGATGGAAGTCCGGATCCCGGCTTTGTGCTGAATACCCCGGAGGGACAGGGACAAATCCTGCTGACCGGCAAAAATTTTGGCTGCGGTTCCTCCCGCGAGCATGCTGCCTGGGCCTTGTATCAATATGGTTTCCGGGTGATCATCTCTTCCGGATTTGCTGATATCTTCCGTACCAATGCGCTTAACAACGGGCTTCTGCCGCTGGAAGTTTCTGCAGATCAGCTATCTGAACTCATGAAGATCCAAATAGCCAGTCCGCAGGATAAATGGTCGGTCGACCTTGCCACTCAGCGTCTTTTGCCCGCCAATTCAGGCAGCGAAGTTGTTTTTGATATCAATCCTTTCCGCAAGCAATGCCTGCTCACCGGAAGCGACCTGATCGATTACCTCGCAAACCTCAAGCCGCAGATTATTGAATTCGAATCCAGCCACCAACCAAAATAAACCAATCGTGGACTATAAAATTGCTGTTCTTCCGGGCGATGGCATCGGACCGGAAATCATTGCAGAGGCTGCCAAAGTGCTCGATGCAGTAGCAGTCCGTTTCGGGCATAAGTTCTATTATCGTTACGGACTGATCGGAGGCGCTGCCATGCGGCAGGGATTTGATCCTTATCCCGATGAAACCCATGAGATCTGTTCTGATGCCGATGCAATCCTGTTTGGTGCTATCGGCGACCCGCTTTATGATAATAATCCCGATGCAAAGGTAAGGCCCGAACAGGGCTTGCTCGCCATGCGCAAAAAGTTGGGATTGTATGCCAACCTGCGGCCGGTGAAAATGTACCCCGAACTGGTTCATTTCAGTCCTCTCCGTGAGGACCGCATTGTTGGCGCCGACTTGCTGGTGGTTCGCGAACTTACCGGCGGACTCTATTTCGGTGAACCCCGCGAACTGCGTAATAATGGCACACTGGCAGTGGATACCTGCCTCTATTCAGTTGAGGAAATTGAACGAATCACTCATGTTGCCTTTAAGATGGCCCGCCTGAGAAGAAAAAAAGTTACCCTCGTGGATAAGGCCAATGTGCTCGAAACCTCCCGCCTGTGGCGCCGCGTGGTTACCCGGCTGGCTGCCGGTTACCCGGATGTGGAACTCGATTTCATGTTCGTGGATAATACCGCCATGCAGCTGATCATCAATCCCAAACGCTTTGATGTGATCCTGACCGAAAATCTTTTCGGTGACATCCTTTCCGATGAGGCCAGTGTGATCAGCGGCTCAATCGGATTATTGCCCTCTGCATCCATTGGCGATAAGGTTCCCTTGTTTGAGCCTATTCATGGAAGCTATCCCGACGGAGCCGGAAAAAATGTCGCCAACCCGCTGGCTACTATCCTCTCGGCTGCCATGCTTTTACGCACCGGACTCAACCTTCAGGCCGAAGCCGATGCCGTGGAAGCCGCCGTGGAGGAAACTATCCGGCATAAGATCCTCACCTGGGACCTGAACCGCGACAACCCCGCCACTACCAGTCAGGTAGGCGATTTCGTTGTCTTACATGTGCAATCGGCACACAGCTAATCAACACGCATAAATCCCAGATCCTGGAAGTCATAACTGAAATCCGTCAACGGCGAAATCGGTTTCATCGTGATCCCGGTTGCTTTTCCATCGCTTCCGGTCTGGAAGTACACAAAGGCATCGGCATCCATGCTCCGGTCAATCCATTTTGCGATATACGACTGGTCCTTGTAAAAGATCAGCTCACCGGTCAGTCCCGGCGATCGTTTTGCCCGGAACCAGAGCCGGCCATCCTTCATTTCGATAAAAATATCCCCGAACCAGGGGTCGCGGTAAGTACCGGTAAATAGTTCCGGGTTTGGTTTGGAACCGGATGCCGATGCCTGCTGTTTGGCTATATCGTCCCACACCTGACCCGTAATCCGTGCAGCTTCTTCATCTCCCTTTTTTACCCTGTCGGCAAGCGTTTTAACCCAGTCCATTCCGGTTACTCCAAGGTAACTGTCCTTGATCTGGTTGGTGATGGCTGAGAATGCCGCTCCCACCTGCTGGTTGGTCAATACAATTATGCCCAGGTTTAATTCCGGGTACATGGTGATTTGCGTAACCATGCCGGCCAATCCACCGGTATGCGAAACTTCCAGATACCCCTTGACGTCGGAAACCCTGAATCCCAATGCATACGCAGCAAAATGAGAATTGTAGGGCGGGGAAGTACCCACTCCCATCAGCGTTTGCGGTGTCCATAAGTCCTGATGGATATTTTTACTTACCAGCTGATTCTTTTTATCCGGTCCAAACGTTCCCCGGTTCAAATGCATGATCACCCATTTCCCCAGATCCTCAACATTTGAATATATTCCACCTGCGGCATTCATCAGCTCGCTTTTTGTACGGTCAATCACCTGAACTTTTCCATTCACTGCCGCATGAGCGGCAATTACGTTCGAGCTGTCGCGCAGCCGTACAAATGATGTTGCACTCTCCTTCATATCAAGGGGTTGGAGAATTCTTTCCCTCACAAAATCCTCCCAGGAGGTTCCCGATACCTTTGCAACGACTTCACCTGCAACGATATACAGATTATTGTCGTAGTCATATTTGGAACGGAAAGGGGAAACCTGCTTCAGATATCTCAGGTTATGTATAATATCCGTTCTCGTAAAATCACTGCCGTCGGGCCAGATCATCAGATCCCCGGCTCCCAGTCCCATCCCGCTGCGGTGCGTGAGCAGATCGCGAATGGTGAAATCCTTCGTTACATAGGGATCATAAAGCACAAAATCGGGCAGGTAATCAACCACCTTGTCATCCCACCTGAGTTTACCCTCATCGATCAGCATTCCCAGGGCAGTTGCAGTAAATGCCTTGGTATTCGAGGCTATTCCAAACAGGGTGTGTTCATCAACCGGCTGGCCGGTTTTCAGTGACCGTACTCCGTACCCTTTGGAAAATAGCATCTTGCCATCTTTGACAATAGCCACAGCAATTCCGGGAACATCAAAGGTTGTCATGGTTTTTTCTACCAGTTTGTCAATCTCAGCCGGTGTAATGGCTTGTGGTACAGCACAATTGGCTGTTGAAAACAATAAAATGCTGATCACTATGGAATACAGTATCTTTTTCATTTGGTTTTATCTTGTTACAATCAAAGATAACCCAACACGATACATTTCTTTTATCTTTTCCTAAATTTGGCTAGCGTACTGCCTTCCCCTCGGAGAGTTGTCATTCCCGCGCAGGCGGGAACCTCGGAGAGTTGTCATCCCCGCGCAAGCGGGGACCTCGTGCCCCTACTGTGAGTTTTTTGATAGCTTTTTCGCGAGGGGTAGTGGTGCTCCCAGAGGCATTCGTGGTGAGGAACGCGGTCCCCGCCTGCGCGGGGATGACACTTCTCCGAGGGAAGAGCAGTTAACGCCCTCCACTTAACCGAATAAATTACTGAACCCAATACCCATGAAAACCCTCCTCCTCCCCCTCCTCCCTCTCCTCCTCCTCTCCTCCTGCCGCGAACCCCGGCCCAAAAACAATTTTGTTGCCATCCAGACAGGTGAATCTTCGGAATCAATCATCGAAAAAGCCTCCAATGTGGCACCGTCCGATCGCCAGGTTGCCTGGCAGGAGCTGGAGTTCACCATGTTTGCTCATTTCGGGATGAATACCTTTACCAACCGAGAGTGGGGCGAGGGAACCGAGGACCCTGCCCTGTTCAACCCTTCAGCATTTGACGCAGTACAATGGGTAAAAACCGCGCAGGATGCCGGAATGAAAATGATTATCGTTACGGCCAAGCATCACGACGGATTTTGCCTCTGGCAGTCGGATTATACCAAACACAGCGTTAAGTCTTCCCCCTGGCTTGGCGGCAAGGGCGATGTAGTTGGCGCTGTGGCAAAGGCCTGCCAGGATATCGGCATGAAATTCGGCGTATACCTTTCACCCTGGGATCGCCATGAGCAATCCTATGGAACCGATCAGTACAATGATTATTTCGTGAACCAGCTGACGGAATTGCTGACCAAATACGGAACCGTGGATGAAGTATGGTTCGATGGCGCTTGCGGCGAAGGTCCGAACGGCAAACGGCAGGTATACGACTGGATCCGTTTTTATTCCACAATCCGCAACCTTCAGCCCGGAGCAACCATCGCCGTCATGGGACCGGATGTGCGTTGGGTGGGTACCGAATCGGGATACGGACGTCCAACCGAATGGTCAGTAGTGCCTTATCAGGCAAATAGTACCGATAAGATTGCATCGGAATCTCAGCAGGCTCCCACCGATGGGGTGTTTATTCCCGCCGGTGACATGATGCAGCAGGATCTGGGCAGCCGCAGTAAAATCATTCAGGCCCCGGCACTCATCTGGTACCCGTCCGAAGTGGATGTCTCCATCCGCCCGGGCTGGTTTTACCATTCTTCAGAGGATGAGCTGGTTAAGTCGCCGGAAAAACTATTGGATATCTGGTTCGCTTCAGTCGGACAAAATTCACTGCTTCTACTGAACGTGCCGCCCGATAAGCGCGGACTGATCCATGAAAACGATGTGGCAATTCTGAAGGAGTTCAAATCTGTCAGGGATCTGATCTTTAATGAAAATCTCGCGGAAGGAGCCAAAGTAACGGCTTCTTCTTCATCACCCGGAACAAAACCGGAGAATGTGCTGGTACGCGGACTGGATAAATTCTGGATGCCCGGAAAGAAGGATGAGATATCTTTCCTGACGATGGAACTTACCGGCGAAAAAACATTTGATTGTCTGGAAATTCGTGAGAACATCAGGTACAGTCAGCGTATTGAGCAGTTCTCACTGGAAGTGTGGAAGGATGAACGCTGGCGCGAAGTTACCCGCGCCACCACCGTGGGATACTCCCGCTTGCTGAGATTTGAACCCGTTACCGCCTCAAAAGTGAGAATCCGCTTCATTCAAACCCGCGCAACTCCGGCCTTATCTTTCGTGGCACTCCATAAGCGGTTGCCTTCTTTAACGATCAAGCCTGAGTCGGGTGCATTCCTGGATTCCATTAAAGTGAGCCTTACCAGTGATTTTGATTCGGATCAGATTTTTTATACAACCGATGGAACCCCTCCCGACAAAAATTCGCTGCGCTATTCGGGTCCGCTTTCCCTGACTACATCGACTCTCATAAAGGCCGTTTCGGTGGATTCCCGGGGAGTAGCCGGTTTTACCCGCACGGGTAATTTTGTTAAAGCAAGTTTTACCATCCGCTTCGCTAATCCGCCCAGTCCGAAATATCAACCTAAAAATCAGATTATCCTGCTCGATGGCCGCACCGGTGACCCGGATTACGCGAATGGCGAATGGCTCGGATGGGAGGGTAAGGACATGATTGCTGATATTGATCTCGGCGAAATGAGGGATTTCAAAGGCATCTCGGCTGATTTCCTGAATTCGGTGGGCAGCTGGATATTCCTGCCGCTGGAAGTGGTTTTTGAATATTCATCCAACGGGAAAAATTATGAAACTGCCGGTCGTGCAGTTAATGATAAAGCATGGGATAAATTCACCGATATCCGCAAGGAATTTGGAGTATCCCACACATTTAAAGCCAGATACCTCAGGGTAAGGGCCATCAGCCCAAAAGTCTGTCCAACCGGTCACGGTGGCGCCGGAAGTCCCTGCTGGATGTTTGCGGATGAAATAAAATTTTATTGAATGTACCGTGTGGAGACGCATTTATGCGTCTCTACGGAGTACTTGCAATTGTTCTTTGGTTAATCCGCCAGCGGTGAAGGCTGAGATGCCCTGACCGCCTGCATCCCGCACCTGACGGATGGTTTTCGCCAAAACAGCAGGCGTGAATGTGCGGTGATTGATCATTAATCCTGCATAAACGGGTGGGGTGCGACCGATCTCTTTCCTGATCTCGGCCACGGATTCCCCGATCCAATCAGTCGGTTTCCGGTAGAATTCGTTGTAAAGCATTGGAAGATAGGCGTCCAGGTTAAAACGGGCCCAGTCCTGACGAACCATTCTGCGCGACAATTCAGGTGTGGGAAATACTGCCGCCGTAATTACGGATTCTTTTGCATGCACAGCACGGGCAATGGCCTGAACCACTGTCACCAGCTGATCAAGCCTGAACTGGTGCCAGGTTTTGTCGAGGCTCGGATCTGCATTATCCATAGGGTCATATCCGTGTTTTTGCTTGAAAGTGCTTCTGCATAAAGGGCAATAGCAGTAATCAAACTCGGGCATCTCGAAGTCTTGCACCAGATTGTACTTCGGGAGCAATGCTTCCGGCAGGTATATATCACTGTACCTTACATAATCCAGGTGCACACCGGTGATTCCCGGGATGGATGCCAGCTCTGAATAATCCTTCACCAGCACATCTTTTACCTCGGGCCGCGATGGACAGAGCCAACGGTAATATCCCACATAGGGCGGTTTATCAACCACCGATTGTCCGAGCCGGTTTACCGTGTACCATTCCGGATGGTCCTTCATATGATCACCGCGATTCATTGTCCAGCGCCAGGCATGCAGCTGGATGCCTGATTGTTGGCTCAGCGGGCCGATTTTTTCATATAATTCATTGCTCCCGTTGACCAGCAATCCATTAACGTTTCCGTTCAATAGTTTGTCAAACAGTTCTTTCCAATGATTCAGCGAAGTATCGATTGAACCATCCATCCAGGCCCAGTTCCCGGGCATTGCCACTTTACCGAAAATCCCGGGAATGAATGATGAGGTTAACGTAAGCCCGGCTATGCTTAATAGGGAGGCTCTGAGGAAATCGCTCCGGTTCATGGGTTGATCAACTGAAAAAATTTCGGAATAAATATGATCAAACCGGCAATAGCTGAGGCAATTGCGGAAATCAGCACAGCAGCAGCGGCGATATCCTTTATCTTCCCGATTTCGTCATCGCGCTCCTTCGAGATCTTGTCAGCAATCCGCTCGATGGCAGAGTTAACCAGTTCCATCGACAACACCGCACCTATGCACAGAATCATAATCGTCCATTCAATCGGGGATAAGTGCAAAACGAAACCGGCGGGAATCAGAACGACTATGAAGGCCAGATGGATCCATGAATTGTGTTCTTCCCGAAACAGCCACCGAAGACCCATAAAGGCGTACTTAAAGCTGCGTAATCTCGCAGGAGTTGAGAATTTTGCGGATTTCATCGGACCAGGTTTTTTTCAATATCTTTACAAAAATGGCATTATAATCTGAAAAAGCATCTACCCATGTCGCGACTCCTGATTTTCTCTTTCTTCCTCTCCTTTCTGCTTTTTTTTGCTTCCTGTTCCTCCGTTGACGGACCGTCGCCGGTGAATAACCTTAAATTCGATTCCCTGGCTAAAACCTGGGATGAAGGTCTTCCCCTGGGAAACGGCTGGCTTGGGGCGCTCGTATGGCAAAAGGACGGAGTATTGCGTTTTTCACTCGATCGTGCCGATCTGTGGGATCTGCGGCCGGTTCCGGAACTCAGTCTGCCGGAGTGGAATTTTAAATGGGTGATGCAGAAGTGGCTTGAGAAGGATTATGGTAAAGTGCAGGAACTATTTGATTACCGGGCTTATGACAATGCCGTTACGCCGACCAAGATTCCCGGGGCTGCTATTGAATTCTACTGGAACCATTCAGCGGATTTTGCCGGAACGCAACTCAATCTGGCCGATGCCACCGGTAATGTAATATGGCCCGACGGGGTTGAGCTGAAGGTTTTTGTCCATGCAACCAAGCCGCTCGGTTATTTCAGGTTTTCAGGCATTCCTGAAGATTTTGATTTAAAACTGGTGCCTCCGGTTTATCAGGACGAGAATGAGTCGGGCAAGATCGATGTAGTTGGTGGCCAGGATCTCCGCAGACTGGGATACCCCCAGGGCAAAGTTACCGGATTGCCGGGTAAACTGGTTTACCGGCAGGAAGGCGCCCCCGGATTTTATTACCTGGTTTCGGTTGAGTGGTCACGAAAAGGAAATACTTTGACCGGCACCTGGTCCGTTTCTTCCTCTCTGTCAGATAAAAAGGGTGAGCCTGATGCCTCACGGGCAACATCTGATGCACCTGTATTTACCAAGGCATTGATTGAACATCGGAATTGGTGGCGCGATTTCTGGGCTAAATCTGACATTTCCGTTCCTGACCCCGTTCTGCAGAAGCAATGGTATCTCGAGCAGTATAAGTTCGGATCCGCCGCACGCGCCGATGCTCCCCCGATTTCGCTTCAGGCTGTATGGACCGCCGACAATGGAAAACTTCCTCCCTGGAAGGGTGATTTTCATAACGACCTGAATACCCAGTTGTCCTATTGGCCCGCCTATGCCGCCAATCATCTGGATTTGGAGGTGGGATACCTGAACTGGCTCTGGGAAATAAAACCGGCTTGCCAAAAGTATACGCATACCTATTTCGGTGTTGGCGGACTGAATGTTCCCGGTGTGGCCACCCTGGAGGGTGAACCGATGGGTGGATGGATACAGTATTCTTTCGGGCCCACAGTATCCGCCTGGCTTTCGCAGCATTTTTACCTGCACTGGAGATATACCCTCGACCGGAAATTCCTGGAGGAGCGGGCTTACCCGTATATTTCGGCAGTTGCTCAGTTTCTGGAGGAATTCTCGGTAAAGGATTCATCCGGCATGCGTAAACTGCCGCTGAGTTCTTCGCCGGAGATTCATGATAATTCGCCTGAAGCCTGGTTCAGCCAAACCACTAATTTCGATATCGGAATGATCAGGTTTACCTTTGATAAGGCTGCGGAGCTTGCCGGTGAACTTGGGAAAACTGCGGAAGAAGCAAAATGGACCGGCATTTTAAACGAATGGCCCGGGTTGGCTATTGATTCAACCGGACTGAATTTTGCTCCCGGGGTGCAATACGCTGAAAGCCACCGCCACTTTTCGCACCTCGTGGGCTGGCACCCGTTGGGCGTGATGGATTGGTCGGATGGACCAGCCGAGCAGAAAATTCTGATTAATACGCTGAGAAATCTGGAAAAATTCGGACCGGATTGGTGGTGCGGATATTCATACAGCTGGCTCGGTAACCTCTATGCACGCGCATTTGATGGCGAAAAAGCAGCGGCCGTCCTAACCGATTTCGCAACTTGTTTTACACTCCCAAATAGCTTCCATGTGAATGGAGATCAGTCGAAAACCGGCAAATCAAAATTTCTGTACAGGCCGTTTACCCTCGAAGGGAATTTTGCATTCGCCTCAGGATTACAGGAGATGCTCCTGCAGTCACATACTGGTATTATCCGGGTATTCCCTGCAATTCCAGCCTCATGGAAGGAAGGATCATTTGATAACCTGCGCGCTGAAGGTGCCTTTCTGGTTTCAGCAAGTCTGACAAATGGCAAAGTGAGCAGGATCGAGATCAAGGCCGAAAAGGACGGTACCTGCCGGGTCGCCGATCCTGAAAATAGAGACAAAGTCATTGAAAATCAAATGAAAGCAGGTGGAGTTCTTGTTTGGAGCCACAAGGAAAAATAGGGCTTCCCTGGATTAATCGGGCAAAGTGAACTGGATGGTCGTTCCTACTCCGGGCTTGCTTTCAGCATGGATTGTGCCACCATGGCGGGTGATGAAGTTTTTACACAGGCTTAATCCCAATCCGGTTCCGGTTTCATTTCGCGTTCCAACCGTGGAGGTGCGTTCTTTCGCATGAAAGATGAGCTCGACCTGCGCGTTATCCATTCCAATACCCTCGTCCCTCACTTTAATCGCCACCTCTTTCCCGTGAACTTCTGCAGAGATGAATATCGTACTGTTTTCGCGTGAAAATTTTATCGCATTCGATAAAAGATTCCGGAGGATGGTTTGCAGCATATTACTATCGAACCTTGCAGTTAGTCCGGTTTGTATCTGGTTTACCAGGGTGATGCCTTTTTGCTTGCCCGAAGCGGTATGCAAACAGATCACTTCGTGAACAAACGGGGAAAGTTCCTGGACCTGAGGGTGGAAGGCGATTTTCCCGGTTTCGGATTGCGACCACTGCAAGAGGTTGTCGAGCAAATCATACACATGATTTAGCGATTGGTGTAGTGACCTGACTTGTTTGCGATGAATCGGATCGTCCTGGTTCTCGGCATTTTCCATCAAAATCCCGGAGAGCCCGAGGATGCCGCTGAATGGATTGCGGATGTCATGCGCAATCATGGAAAAGAATTTCTCCTTGGTGCGGGTAATCTTCATCCTCAGCAAATAGGTGTAAAATCCCATCAGAAAAAGGATCAGCAAGGCTCCGGATGCAATGAGCAAAATGGTAATAAGGTTCTTTTGCCTGGTTACATCCCTGACATCCTTAATCTCCTGATCCCTGTCTTTGCGCTGCTGCTCAGCAAGCCGCAGGGCTTCAAGGTGCTCAGATTCCATTTGCGCAATCCTGGCCTTTTTATGGGCAAGGTCCAGCGAGTCGTCTAAAATTTTAATTTTCCTGAGATACTCCGTGGTTTCCTTATAATTTCCCCTGATTTCCGATAATTCCGCCAGCCTGCTCCAGCAATTCTGCATCTGATCATAAGATTTGGCCTTCGTGGATAATTCCAATGCCCGATTGTAGCATTTTAAGGCAAGATCAGGGTGCTTTTCAAATGCCAGATATCCCATCAATTCGTAAATTGCAGAAATCTGGTACGGATTTTCCGATTTGTTGGCCGCTTCAAGTGCGTAGGTTATATTTTCCCTGATACCGGCAGGGTTTGACAGGGTTTGATAGGCCAAGGCAATATTCGAATATGCGATGGAAAGTTGCCTGAAATTTTGGTGAGCCTTGTGGTATTCGACTGATTTTGCATAGTAGATAAATACGGAATCAGTCTGGTTTTGCTGAAGAAAGGTATTTGCAATATTGTTGATTAACCTTACAATCAGAAGCGAATCAGTGCCGGCAAGTGTTAATCCCTTGCGGTAATAATTCATGGCCTGATCATAATCATCCATTAAATAATAAACAGTCCCCAAACCATTATAGCTGTTGGCCATAATCTCGTTGTTGGATTGCAGCTCGCCCATTAAACGCATTTTGTTGAATTGCTCTGCCGATTCATTGAGCATCTTAAGGTGCCAGTAATAGTTCCCCAATAATTCGAACAAGGCAAATTTATATTGAGTGTTCAGGGTGTCAGTGGTTACAGTATCTGCCGCCAGCCCCATGCGTGCATATTCAGGGAGCAAATATTCCTCATTTGAATTTACCAGGGTTCTGCAAAGTTCCACGCTTGCTTTCATGTACAAACTGCCTGAAACCTTTTTTTCGTCCAGTATGGTTTTCAGGCTATCGACCTGGCTCTGACCCATAATAACGGTGCCATGCACAAAAAGTAACATCAGCAAAACACCTATGTTTTTCGAGACCTGCATAATTCCTGAGGTCAAAGCTAACCCCTTTGTTTTATTCTTCCTAATGAAAACGTACTTCCGGGTACAAATTTGGCTAATAGTAAAGAGACCATAGCTTTAAACGGACTCTTTTTGATTAATCCGGATAATACAGTGGGTCAAACGGCATAATTAAACGGCGGATTATTTAACAAATCTATAGCCGGTAATCTCCTGTTTTGCAAATCCCGGACCTTCCCAGCTCAATTTTAGTCCCAATCCGCCCTGCCGCTGAAAATAGATCAGCTTAAAAGGATGCAACCCCTTCGCAAGCGCTGCACTCACCGACCGTTCCGCATCACCGTGAATGCCGTCATAATCAATCAGCTGGTTGTTGTCCAGGGTAATTCGGGCACCGTCATCAGAGGCTAAATAAATCTGATACATTCCGGTAACCGGAACATCCAGATATCCCTCAAACACCAGTCCGAATAATTGCCCTGTTTTAGCAAAGCCCAAATCAATTTTTGTGGCGATACCCGTTCTGACCGGGGTTAATGTGCTGAAATCGGGCAGCTTGTCCCAGTTTCCCGGATAAAAGGCCACCTTGATTCCCGGTTTTTCGGCGGAAATGGTCACGGCTGGAACCGGAGCAACCTTCCTGATCTCAAAAACTGATGTCCGGCTGGTATCGCCGTCGGGCCAGTAAGATTTAGCCTTGATGGTGGTCGGTGTAGTTATATTTAAGGGTTGTGTGTACAGTTCTGATTGCTTGCCCGGAGCAGAGCCGTCCAGTGTGAACCGTATTTCTGCTCCGGCGGCCGGACAAGTTAATTCAGCAGAGTACGAATCTGTGAATTCCAGAATATTTGATTTTAAACGGGGCGCAATTTTTCCGGTATGTGCCCGTGCAACATTTGCTGCTCCCATTTTTACCTGATACCGGTCGTAGGTCATTAACCCGTTTGTTTCGGTTTCAACATCAGTGGTTTGCGTATATAAACAGGCGCTTAAACCCTTGTCATCCCTTAGACGGGCCATTTCCAGACAGAAATTTTCGTATTTCTCCAGTAGCGCATTGGCATTCTGCATCTTTTCATACCCCCAGTTTTCAGTTTGCCACACATGTCCGGGTACATAAAGTCCCAATCCTCCATATTCGCCCAATACAATGGCCCGTTTTTCTTCCACCGGAGGGGCTGCCGGATCCGGATAATGATGGATATCATTCACATCACCCACACCTTTATCAGTCCAGCCGCTCGCGTTGTTTATCAGCCTGGAGGAGTCAAGCATCTTTACAAAATCCACTATCCGCTCAGTTTGATATTGTCCCCAGCCTTCATTGAATGGCACCCACATGATGATCGAGGTGGGATTGTAATGGTCATTGATCAGTTCGGTCAGCTCCATCTCAAAATTTACCCGGGCTTTTTTTGCAATTTCCAATGAATCAGAGGTAACCGGAACTTCATAATACATGCTCGGCATATCCTGCCAAACAAGGAATCCCATCCGGTCAGTATGATAATAAAATCTTCGGGGCTCAACTTTCACATGCTTGCGCAGCATATTGAATCCCATTGCCTTAAGGGAATCCAGATCGGCAACCATGGCCTCCTCGGTTGGCGGCGTGTTTAATCCATCGGGCCAGAATCCCTGATCCAGCGGACCATTCTGGAATACAAACTTGTTATTCAACAATATTCTGGTTACGCCCTTCTCATCTTTCCCTATTGAGATTTTTCTCATTCCGAAATATCCTTTTACCTGGTCGACAACCCCTGATTTTCTTAATATACGAACTTGTATATCATATAGATATGGATCTTCTGGGGTCCATAAGCGCATCTCATCGAGTTTTACGGTGAGTACCTCATCCGGATCGCCTTCCATGAACCCGATCTGCTTTTTTTTATCGGATATTCTGATCTGTACCCGGTCGCTACCATATAATTCTTCCCCTTTCACGCTGATTTGCACTTCCTGCCTGTCGATATCCGGCGTGATATGATAATCCGTGATGTGGGTTTCCGGGACTTTTTCAAGCCAAACAGTTTGCCAGATTCCTGATGATGGAGTATACCAGATTCCTCCCTGTTTGGTAAATTGTTTTCCTACAGGCTGATATCCCTCGGTAGTGGGGTCCCACACCGACAGGGTGAGCTGGTGCTCAATCCCGGGTTTTACATGGCTGGTAATGTCAATCGAAAAAGGATCATATCCCCCCTGATGCGAGCCCACCTCCCTGCCATCAATAAATACATGCGTATCCCAATCCACCGCTTCGAAATTCAGTATGATGCGTTTGCTCTTCATATGCGACGGCACTTTTAATATCCGCTGATACCAAATCTTGTCGCGTGCGCTAACCCGTTTCATTACCCCCGACAAGGCCGATTCGATCGGGTAGGGAACAAGAATTTTACCATCCCAGCGGGTAGGTGCCTCAGATGCGGTATCGGTAATTGCATAATCCCATAAACCGTTCAGGTTAACCCAGTTGCTCCTTACCATTTGCGGGCGTGGATATTCGGTCCAGGTTTTCCCGGGTGCCACATCCGTGGCCCATTGGGTCATCAGAGGCCCGGCCTGAGGTTTCCAATTGTCGGCGCCACTTTTTTTACATCCTGTCATCTGGCTGAACAGCAGGGAACTGACAAGCACGCAAATCAGGCTTAAATGAGTTGTTTTCATGGATGGATAAGGATTTAATTACCAGTCAAATCTAAAAATGCAGGTTTAAGTTGTAATTTTAGTTCAAATTTAAAGAAATATGAAGAAAGCCATCATTTACGGGCTGTTTCTTAGCTTGTTTGCCGGTTGTTATTACCATAATGAGGAAGAATTGTATCCGGATGCAAACCCGGTTTGCGATACCACCGCGGTCACCTACTCCAAGTCGGTTTTACCGGTTTTACAGTCAAATTGCCTGATCTGCCACAGTGCTTCCGAAAATGCAGCCAACGGGGGTAGTATCAATCTCGAGGATTTCAGCCTGCTGAAGGATCTTGCGGATGGAGGAAATCTCTTTGGAGCCATCACCCATAACCCTCTGTATCCGAGAATGCCGAAAGACCGGGCAAAACTCGATACCTGTTCAATCTCCAAAATAAAGATATGGATCGATAAAGGCGCTATCAACAACTGACCAATTACCCGACAGATATCCCAATCCTATGAAATACAGTACTCTTATCATACTGATGACCTGTTTCCTCACCGGTAACGTTTTATTTGCTCAGAATCTGAATGACCTGCTTGCTGAGGAATCAACGGACGGTCCACAAACGGTTGAAGCCTTGTTTAAAGCGACCAGGGTGGTGAACGGTCATTCCGTGAAACAACTCCGAAAGGGTGAACTTGACTACCGGATTTCGCACCGGTTCGGAAGGGTGAACTCCGGGGCCAATGAGTTTTTCGGTCTCGACCAGTCGAATATACATTTCAGTCTGGAATATGGTCTGCTCGATCGCCTGATGGTTGGTGTCGGCCGCGGAACCTATGAAAAAACCATCGATGGCTTTGCCCGCTATAATATTGCTAATCAGGAAACAGGTAAAGGGGCTTTTCCTTTGACTATCAGTTATATGGCAAGTATTGAGTCCAATGGTTTGAGGTGGAGCGATACCACCCGGACTAATTATTTTTCGTCCCGTTTTAGCTATACACATCAGTTGCTGATCGCACGCAAATTCTCAAAACTTACCCTCCAGATTATGCCTACCCTGGTTCACCGGAATCTCGTGCCAACGATTGCAGATCAGAACGATCTCTTTGCCATGGGATTGGCCGGAAGGTATAAGGTAACCAACAGGCTGGCATTGACCTGCGAGTACTACTATGTTTTCAGATCCCTGCCACAGCCTGCGGGTTTAAAAATGTATAATCCGCTCTCCTTCGGATTCGATATCGAAACCGGTGGCCATGTTTTTCAGATCATGCTCACCAATTCAGTCGGAATGCGCGAGGGAGGCTTTATCGGCAAAACAACCGGCTCTTGGGGAAGGGGGGATATTCATCTCGGATTTAACATTTCGCGGGTTTTTGCGTTAAATCCGAAAACAAAGTCATGAAAAAAAATGTCATCTGGCTGATGGCCTTACTGGCTTTTTCAATCGCCTCCCCGGCCCAGAACCGCTACTTTACCAAAACCGGACATATTGATTTTTTCTCCCATACCGATATCGAGGATATCAGTGCGGTAAATGATCAGGTTACCAGTTTTATCGATTTAACCACCGGAGAAATGGTTTTTACTGTGCTTATCAGATCTTTTCAATTCCCTAAACCCCTGATGCAGGAGCATTTTAACGAGAATTACCTGGAATCTGAGAAGTTCCCGAAAGCTTCTTTCGAGGGTAAAATCAACGAAATCAAATCCATCGATTTTACAAAAACAGGTAAGTATCCGGTAAAGGTGGCCGGGAAATTAACCATTCATGGAGTAACTCAAGAGATTTTAGCCGATGGTGCTCTGACCATTGATAATGGGAAAATCATCGGAGAATCCGTCTTCCAGGTTAATCCTGCGGATTTTGGAATAAAGATTCCCGGAGTCGTTAGGCAGAATATAGCTGAATCGCTGAAAGTTACGGTTAAAATGAACTATCAGCCGTATACACCCCGGAAGTAACTCATACATTATTATACTGTTATGAAAAGATTGTTTTGGCGGATGGCGGGGATCGGATTTCTACTGATATTGATTGCCGGAGGATTCGCATTCTGGTATGGTTTTTTGCGAAAGGAAAAACCGATCGAAAAAATGAAACCCGATTTTGAGATCTCCGCAGATTCGCTTCTTTCCCTTTTTAATACCAACGAAAAGCTGGCAACAGATAAGTTCGGCGGGAAAATTCTGCTGATCTCATCTGCCCTGATTTCATCCGACAATGATGAAAATGGCAATGTTACCCTCACCCTGGTGGATCCGATGATGGGTGTTACCTGCACCATCGACAGTCTTCAGGCAGTAAAGCAAAAGCAGGAAATAATATCTTTGAGCGAAGGTCAGCCTGTGGTCATAAAGGGCCGATGCGACGGTATGCTCACTGATGTGAAGATTAGTAAGTGCATGATAGTCAAGTAATTCAAAATATCTGAAAAATGCCTGTACGGTCACAAGTAAAACTAATGGCTCTGTGTATTCTTACCCTGATACCGGTAAGCCTCTTCCCGCAAGATAATCCAAACCCTTCAGATGTTTTCACCAATGGATCCGGGGGCTATCCGCAATACCGGATACCCGCCCTGCTGTTCACCCAGAAAGGTACCCTGCTGGCATTCAGTGAGGGACGGGCAAGCATCAGCGACCATGCTGCAAATGATATCGTTTTGCGCCGAAGTACCGACAAGGGCAGCAGCTGGTTGCCCATCCAGGTTATTGCTGAAGATGGAGATAATTGCCTGAGCAATCCCGAAGTGGTTCAGGTGGACCCAACCGGGAGGATTTTAATGGTTTTTCAGATATACCCGAAAGGATATCATGAATCCGGGGTGGGGCCGGGTACCGAAAGCGATACCACCTGCCGGGCCTGGATCATGTATTCGGACGATGAGGGAGCTACCTGGTCGAAGAGAAGGGAAATCACCCGCCAGGTAAAACGGCCGACTTTCGCCACCAGCATTGCCAGCGGACCGGGTAACGGGATTCAGCTGAAATTCGGGGCCCACAAAGGTCGCGTGATCATGCCTTTTAACCAGGGACCGGTTAACCGCTGGAAAACATACGCTGCCTGCAGCGATGATTTGGGTGAATCCTGGGTATACGGTGAGGTGGCCTTCGAACAGGATCCCGGTTATGCCAATGAAGTTCAGATGGTTGAACTTTCTGATGGCACCGTCATGCTCAATGCCCGGATCCAGGGTGGTCAAAAGTGCAGGAAAATCGGTAACAGTAAAGATGGGGGGCTGAACTGGACCGGTTTGGTTAATGAACCCCAGCTCCCCGATCCGGTTTGCATGGCTTCCATTATCCGCCTGAATTCCTCCGCCAGGAAACCGGCTCCGATCGTTTTTTCAAACCCGGCTGCCGAAACCGACCGCACCAATGGGGTGGTAAGGGTATCCTATGACGATGCAAAAACATGGAGCCTGTATAAATCAGTTTATCCGGGATCATTTGGATATTCACACCTTGCCGATATGGGAAATGGGGAGGTCGGACTGCTGTTTGAGCGTGACGATTACTCAAAGATCAGCTTCATGAGATTGAAACTTGAAAACTGAACCTTCAGCTAATAATTCTTAAACTTCAGGTCTTTGGTGTACCTGCCTTTAGCCAGGGAATCGAGTTCTGTCTGACCAAGGCCCATATTGTATATCCCGATGGATGAATAATTGGTGAACAGACCGTATCCGTTTGATATATTGGTATATCCTGCTCCATGGTAATCATCTGAAATCTCGTAGATATTACGGTAATATTCCAATTCCCGGTTTGATGAAAGCACAACAAAATCGAGTTTGTTGCATACCCGTGCTTCGACTTCGGGGTCTTCCTTAATCTCATTCCGGATCTGTGAATAGAAATTCTCCGGCCTGAAATAATAGGAATATACTTTTCGCTCCCCACCCGGAAACCCGGTCATATTTACCTCAATCCCCGTAAGTACCCACTCTGCTACCATCTCCCTTTTGTCATCATACAAAAAATCAGTGTAATGCACGCGTACCAGAATCTCAAACATGTTTTCGGTATTGGTGTCCGACCACTGCATCCAGAAGGGCTCCTCGCTGTAAAAATATACCTTCATGAAATTATTGCGGGGCTGGGTCAGTTTGGGTATAGTGCGTAACCGGGTAACCGACCGCACGGTATCCTGATATCCGGGAATGATAGCCTCCAGGTGCAGGTTCAGGTCATACGGCAAACCGGTTTCACTGAAATATTCCGGCCGCAAATGGATTTTGGACGCATCTGTCTGGAAAACCCGGTTTGGGGAAACGGCAAATATCCCCGGCAAACGGTCACCGGTGATTACCTCCTCAAGTCGGGTTCTTTCAAGCAGCGCTCCGCTGGAATTGCGGGTTTCCAGAAAAACCTGTGCGCCTTTATAATAGATGGAATCGGCAATCCGGGCAAAATCATACGCATTGCCCTCACCGATAAATGTTTTGGTCAGCCTGATCTGATATAAACTGTCCTGGGGGCAGATGATGGCATACACCAAAGGAATGGGCTCCGACGTTATATTCGGGTTAAACCCCACCTCACATGAAGATACCATGATCAGGAGAAAGGAAATAATGCAGAGATTCTTCATCAGGAACATGAATCGGAAAAGTGGCCGGCAATTTAGTAAAAACCCGACAATGACTTAGAATATATGGCAACCTAAAGGTTTAATGCACTATTTTTGATAAAAATGAAAAACATGAGGATTTCTTATTTAATAGTAATTAGTGCTTTGTTAATCAGTTGTTTGGGATCGTGTACCCCCGCTGCTGAAAAGAAAGCACAGGCCGATTTTCAACGCGCTGATTCCTTCATCGCCAGTCATGATCTTTCAACCGCCATGCAATTGCTGGATTCCATGATGGTATGGAATGAGGGCGATTTTGGCATTGTCGGTGAAGCCCTGAAAAGGAAAAACAAAATCGGACTGGAGTATCATAAAGGGGTGATTGAATCTTCCGAAGCCTTGCTCAAGGGCCTGGAATCTCAGCTCCCTTCCCTCACTCGCGACTTTATCCTGATCCCGGGTGAAGCCGGTCAGCCGGGCACCTATGAGCATAAACGCCAAACCGTTCAGAATTCATGGAACCGGACTTTTTTGAAAATCGGGTTGAATGAATACGGCGATATCTGGCTGATTTCGCAGTATTACGGAAAAACCTGGATCGATCATACCAGCCTTCGGGTATATGATTCAGAGAACTATGTGCTTACGGATACCATTGCCCTCGGACATGAATGGAACCGCAAGGTGGAGGACCTGGGCGACCGGTGGGAAAAGATAGAATTCCGCGAAGGATCAGATGCCGGAGCCATTGCATTTATTGCCGATAATTACCAGAAATCCGTGAAAGTCCGGTTTACCGGTAAAACCTTTCAATATATCGTTCTGGAAAACTATGATAAGGACGCTATCCGGAAGGGTTGGGAATTGGCACAGCTTTTGAAAGAGCGAAACGGACTCCGTCAGGCCATCTCGCTGCATCAAACTGAATTAAAAAAGCTGGGGGCTTAGCTGGACCCAAACTGAATTTACAAACCCAACAAACCACAATGCGATGAAAACGCTGAAAAAAAGATTATTGCCGGGATTATTCCTGATGATGGCAGTTATGCCGTTCCTATTTACCTCCTGCACGGATGACGTACCGGATTTACGGGATGAAATTGTAGGCCAATACACCTATACCGTGAAGATTTATGCGCAGGAAGGTATCGACCTGGTTTATATCGGCGATGAGGGTGAAAATTATGACATCACCGGAACTATGCGGGTTACAAAAAATACCGGCGACATTAACGTTCTGGATTTTTATGATGGCAACATTGTAATGTTTCACGGAGTGGATATTGAAGATGCCGGCAATGCCATTGTTTTTGATATCCCCGACCAGGATGCCTGGATCGGGCCCACAAAGGTGCTGATTACCGGTTACCCCTACTGGGATGTTGACGACCTGAACTACGACGGCGCATTCATTTATGCGGATAAGAGCGTTGAAATAGCTTTTACCGCACGGATACAGAATGCCGAAACCGGATTGGTCATGATTCTCACTGCAGTGCGGAATTAATCAACCCGCACTTCCCGGTTCACTATACTTTTTTAAGCTTCCATTTCCCGCGCCTGAACAGGTAAAAGGCGAATATGGTCATAATGGATTCCGCGATGACGATTGCGATGAAGATCCCGTTTTCGCCCATCCCGATTGTTTTCGACAGTACCCAGGCCAGCGGGAGCTCAATCATCCAGAAGCATATAAAATATACTATCGTTGGGGTAACGGTATCTCCGGCGCCATTGAATGACTGGATCAATACCATCCCCGGACCATAAAAAAGGAAGCCGATGCTGATAATGCGGAGCGCCTGGATACCCGGTATCACCACTGCAGGATCAGTGATGAACAGGCGGATGAAGGTTCCGGGGAACAGCACCAGCACCAATCCGATAATGCTGAGTATGATCACATTCATTTTGGCCGTCAGCCAAACTGATTTTTCCGCCCGGTCGGGCTGGCCGGCCCCGAGATTCTGACCCACCAGCGTGGAGGCAGCATTGCTGATCCCCCAGGAAGGCAATAATCCGAAAATGACTATGCGGATGGCAATTGTATAGCCCGCTACCACATTGCTTCCAAAACTCGCAATGATGCGTACCATGCCCACCCAGCTGGTGGTTGCGATCAGCGACTGACCGATTCCTCCCAACGATAATTTAAGGATCTGATACATGGTGCGGGGCTCGAAACGAATGTCAGCCAGGGTAAGCCGTATTCTCCTTTTCCCGCGGAACAGCAGGAATAACTGAAATAAAACGCCAATGCCCCGGCCGGTGACCGTGGCAATCGCTGCTCCCTTGATGCCCAACTCTGGGAAGGGCCCGATACCAAAAATCAACAATGGATCCAGCACAATATTGAATAGATTGGATATCACCAGTACCCGCAATGACATGGCGGCATCACCAGAGCTTCTCAGTACGGAGTTTATGATAAACAGAACGATGATTATTCCGTTGAATCCTAAGGTAATACGGGTGTATTCCGACAGGGTTTCCTGCATTTCCGGAGATCCACCCATCAGCCGGATCAGATCGGAACTCCATAAAAATCCCGGAATGGAAATAAGAAATGATACTAATATCCCGGTAAGGATGGCCTGAAAGGCAATTTTAGAAGCCTCTTCGGGCCTCTTTTCACCGGTTCGCCTGGCTACCAGTGCGGTGGTTGCCATCGCCAGCCCGCTGCCAATGGAATATACTATAGTGACCAGCGATTCCGTGATTCCAACTGTTGCAACCGCTTCTGACCCCAGTTTGGAAACGAAGAAAATATCCACAATGGCAAAAATCGATTCCATAACCATTTCCAGAACCATCGGAACCGATAACAGAAATACTGCCCTCCCGATACTTCCGGTGGTAAAATCAAGTTCAGTTCCTGCGATGGATTCCCAGAGGTCCTTGCGCAATTGTCGGTAGGTGGTGGCTGACTTCATAATTGTTAGCAAAAATAAAAATCGTTGCTATCTTTGTGCGCTATTTTGCCAAGATAGTTAAATGGTATAACAGCGGTTTCGTAAACCGCAGTTCCGGGTTCGATTCCCGGTCATGGCTCCATCCAGGATCTGCCGGCGGGAAATTCTCCCTGCCGGTTTTTTTATACCTTTAAGGCTCAGCGATTCCCTAAAACTTCAGCCATGAATGTGAAAGTTTTCGTTTTCTGTGCGATGGTGCCCTTACTGACCGGCCCCCCCGCACATCCGCAGCAAATTCTGCCCGCACCCCTGAGCCCCAGAATTACCCAGTACAAAATCAGGGCGGAACTCGATCCCTCCACCCAGACAGTTACCGGTGAGGTTATTGTCGATTGGAAAAACCCTTCAAGGGATACGGTTAAAGACCTTCAGTTTCATCTTTACCTGAATGCCTTTAAAAATGCCCGCTCTACTTTCCGTACGCAGTCGCGCATGACCGGAACCGATAAAAGTGATTTCGGATATGTGGATATCAATGAGATCATTACAGGCAGAGGAGAGAATCTTACCGGGAGGATCAGATATATCCAGCCCGATGAGGAAAAGATCCCCTACAAACTGACCCTCCCGGATGAAAAACCCCTGGCACCGGATATTTATGGAAAAGATCAAACCGTTATGCTGGTACCGCTTCCTACCGGAGTATTGCCCGATTCCTCCATCCGGGTGAAAATAAAGTTTACTTCAAAGCTCCCGAAACTGAGTTCGCGTACCGGTTACAATAAGGACTATTTCTTTGTGGCCCAGTGGTTTCCAAAGCTGGGCGTGTATGAGCCGGCCGGAATGCGATATGCTCAGAAGGGCGGCTGGAATACCCATCAGTTTCATCCCAACTCGGAATTTTATTCCAATCACAGCCTCTATCAGGTAGATATAACCTTGCCGAAGGGCTATGTTGCCGGTAGCGGAGGTAAGCTGATGAATAAGGTGGAATCCGATGGGAAACAGACTCTTACCTACCGGGCCGAAGATATCGTCGATTTTGCCTGGACTGCCTCAAAGGACTATCTTGTGGTGGAGGACCAGTGGGAGCATGTCAATATAAAATTGCTGATCCAGCCTGAACATTTCAGTCAGGCTGAACGGCACATCAAAGCGGCAAAATATGCACTGGAGTACCTCGATGCCCACGTAGGCCCTTATCCGTGGAATCATCTAACCATTGTCGATCCGCCAAGTTACGGCGGTGGCGCAGGAGGAATGGAATATACCACCATGATTACGGCCGGAACTTTTTATAAACTTCCGGAACAGATCAGGATGCCTGAAATGGTTACCGTTCATGAATTCGGACATGCCTACTTTATGGGAATATTGGCCAGCAACGAATTTGAAGAGCCCTGGCTCGATGAGGGCATAAACTCCTACTGGGAAACCCGGATCATGGATTGGGCTTACGGAGAGAAATCCAGTATGATCGGTTTCCCCTTCCTTCATGTCGGCGATGTGGAGTTTGCCCGGATCTCCTGGCTGGAGAGCTACCGCCCGAACCTGGTGGCCACTTTCAATAATTCCTGGAGCTTTCCGCGGAACACATACGGTCCGGGAGTATACCAGAAGCCTGCCACCATGCTCAATACCCTGGAACGGATGGTTGGACAGGAAACTATGGATCAGATATTCAAAAAATATTATGACCGCTGGGCTTTCCGGCATCCTTCAACGCATGATTTTATTCGGGTGGTGAATGAGGTGGTGACCGGATCTTTCGGTAACCGGTTCGGTGAAAACCTGAACTGGTTTTTCGATCAATTCCTTTTCGGAACCCGGGAGGTGGATTATGCCGTTCGTACGGTTCGCGTAAGCCCGGTATATGAAAAGGGCGGTTTGTACGATCAGGGCGGAAGCAAAACCTTTATTGAACCCAACAAGGTTAAGGATCTGTACCGGTCAGTGATTCAGCTGGAAAGACTGCAGGACGGAATAATACCCGTGGAAATCAGAGTCAGGTTTGAGAATGGTGAAGAAGTAACGGAGAGTTGGGATGGTAAAGATAAAATCCATGATCTCGTTTATGAAAAATCTTCAAAGGTGGTTTCAGCCTGTATTGATCCGGAAACGAAAATCCTGCTGGATAAAAACCTCCTGAATAATAGCTTTACTGCCAAACCTTCGGCAAAACCAGCTTTGAAATGGTCAGCAGGATTCCTGTTTTTAATTGAGAATCTGATGCACGCCATGTCAATTTTCACTTAATCCCAAACCACACCTCATGAAATCTGTAACTTCTTATTTATATGGTTTTTCGGCTGCCATGAAATCGCTCAGGATGATATTGCTGATTTACCTCGCTTATCTGGTTATCGCCCTTCTGCTGGCTGTTCCGTTTTACGGACTCTTCCGCTCGGTTGCCGGCAATAGCCAACTCCCGGATTCCCTTATGAAAGGTTTCGATGCCACTGCTATCCGCGAATTACTTGCCAGTGGCGGTAAAAGCTTTGGGTTTTACCTGCAGGCATTCCTTCCCTGGATTTTGGCCTTCCTGCTCCTTCAGGTCTATCTCAACGGGGGCATTTTCTCCTGGGTATCAAACCCCCGCGGCAGGTTTAATATCTCCCTTTTTCATTTGCATGGCAGGAAATATTTCTGGCGATTTCTTAAACTCATGATCTATTTTCTGATCATTCACCTGATTATCATACTTATCCTCTATATTCCTTACATTTTGTGGTCTTCTCCGGATAAGGCATTAACGGATGAACAGATCATGCAACCCTTGTTTTTTATCGTCGGTGCCCACCTGGTCCTCCTGGTTTTCCTTTTCCTGCTGGCCGATGTGGTTAAGTCGAGCCTTTTTGAACAGGATTCCCCCAGAGTTCTTAAAACGATTTTCAGATGTTTGAAGTCTGCGTTTAAACGCTTCTTTTCTTTTTATTTCCTGGGTTTGTTATTGCTGATTTTACCACTGATCCTGTTTGCGGGATTTTACCTCCTCCGTTCCTCTCTTTCGGGAGAAAGTACCGGAGCAATACTGGTTATTTTCCTGTTTCAGCAGCTGATGGTCTTCATTCGCGTGTTTTTAAGGGTATGGCGATTGGGCGCCGCGTACAGTTATCACCTTAGTTTTATTTTCCGTTAATAAATCCGACCTTTGCGCTCATACTAAATTCAATTCAAATGAAAACTTCCAGAATCTTGTTTATTATTGCGCTCATCCTTTCATTCGGCATGCAGGCTGAGGCTAAGAAAGTTAAGTTGGAGTACAAACTCAAAGCCGGCGATCAGTTTAAATATGAAAGAAGCGTAACCCAGGATATTGTGCAGGAAATGATGGGCCAGGCTCAGAATACCACCGCTAAAACTGCCATGACCTATGATTTTAAGGTCACTGAGGTCACCACAACCGGTGATTTTGTGATTAATGTGGCAATGGTTGCTTTTTTAATGGAAACCAACAGCCCGGTGGGTGAAATGAAGTATAATTCAGCAACCGATACCGTTGTTCCTGATTTTGCAAAAAGTATGGCTGTTATGATGAATGAGACCTATACAATGACTTTGTCACCCATGGGTAAAATTTCCAATGCTAAAGTTCCGGAGGGTTTAACTGAAAAGGTGAATAAAATGCTGGAAGGTCTTGGCGATCAACAAATGCAGATTTCAGCCAGCGCAATGGGCGCTTCAGCTGAAGGATTTCAGAAAATGATGGAAGGCTTCATCATTGCCATGCCCGAAGGTGGTGCCGCCCTGAAAGAACCATGGGAAGTGGAATCGAAAGTCAATCAGGTTGTTTCTTTGAACACCAAAACCAAATATGAATTATTGAGTTCCGGCAAAGAAACCAATGAAATCAAGGTCTCTTCACAGATTACCCAGGATCCGGATGCACCACCAATGGAAATTCAGGGTATGAATATTACCTACGATCTGCTCGGAGCCAATGATGGAACCATTTCACTTTCTGCTCCAACCGGCTTGATTTTGTCTTCACAGGTAACCACCTCAATCTCGGGAACCATTTCAATTGAATCGCCCCAGTTACCTTCTCCGATGTCCATCCCAATGACCATCCGGTCGTCAGAGAAAATCACGAAATTGTAATTTACCTGATCCGGTAATTTACCTGAGCTGAAAATAACGGATAGAATTGATAGCCCTTGAAAATTTTTTCAAGGGCTATTTCATTTTCCTCCGATGCCGTCGGATTGATCATGCCCACAGCATCCAGCTTGACATTTGGCTTGCCGTGGTAGATAACGCCCAACTCAATATTGAACCATACCCGCCGGTTTGTGGGCATGGTATTGCCATATCCCACACCGAGGAAAGGGGCAACAATCCATCCCGGCCGCACCCGTGCCGTTAAATTCCCGATCTCTCCGGGGTTAATGTCAATATCCCCATATTGTACGGTATCAGTCAGGTTGATCGTAATCCTGCTGCTTACCAGATCGACCATCAATCCACCGGTAAAATAAAACCAGGGCTTGAAAAAAAAGTCGCCCTGCAAATTCACTCCCCCCAGCCGGTTTTTTGCATAAATATCCAGTCCGAGGTTACTCACCGTGATATGCCGGTTCACCGGAAATGGCAGATAGCTGAATCCCAGCCGGGCATTCCAGTTGGCATTCACCGATTTTATAGCCTCAAATCCCGGTCCCAGGGTGCTTACCTTGAACCCGCCGGCCCATCCCGATGTCCAGTCCACCTTTGGAAAATAGGCTTTCTTAGTTTGTCCCCATCCTGCCGTAAATCCGCCAATCATCAGCAGAACAGCTGCTATCAGTATGCTTTTGTTTTTCATGATCTGGATATTAATCGATGGCAATTTCCACCAGCACAACTTCTTCAGGCCCTACGGTAACTTCTTTCAAATGAAGTTTGCCTTTAAAATTGATTCCCATTTCGTACAGATCCCCTTCCCGGGGGTTAATCATAAATGCCTGACCTCCATATACAAAGGCTGATTGCCAGGTTGTTGCGCCGGTTTTGCGATAATATCCCGGAAAGACTTTCGGATTATATCGGGTGTTATTGTGCTCGACATCAATAAAAACGACCTCGATTTTTTTGTAGGTACTATTGGGTTTCGGCAGCAGGTCGAATTCTGCGGGAGTGCCGGATTCGCAAAATCCTGCCAGTAATATCGGATCCGGATTCCGGTAATACGGCTTATCTTCACCGGTATAGGCTTCAAACCGGAAAACGAGTTCTGAATTATCGGGCAGAAACCTCATGCTATAATCCTCAGTTACCTGTCCGCTGATATCGGTTGTTCGAATGAACCTGAGTTCCTCTCCGTATACTTCAAAGATATTCACAGCAAAGGCATACGGGATCGCACTGTATTCGGGCAAAGTAACCGGATGCATCGTCAAGGGTGATGTGCAGAGGTTTTCATTGATCCATCCAAGCAGGTAAAGTCCGGGGATATTCATTTCGAAATTGGCCAGCAGCTTGTTCTGGAAGGCCTGCAGAATGGTTGTTCCCTGGTTTTCCCAAATCCCTGTGGCCGGATTCATGAACCAAACCGGAACCAGTTCACCCGCCGTGAGTTTTGCTTTTGTAGCGGGATTATAAACGGACCGGCTGATCAGGGCTGAACATTTCACTGGCCGCGAAAGGGTTGCTGCTGTTTTGCCATCCTCATCGGTTATGCCGGTATAAATTGCACCTGCGGGATAGATCAGTCCGGGAGTTCCCGCACTGCTTACCGATATCTGGCCACCGGGAAGCATTTTTAATCCGTTTACCGTACCGCCTTCCCAGTAGGAAAATGCAAACGTTAGGCTGCCTGCCAATTGTGCGCCGCTGGCAGCATGGATCTCGGTTCCTGACGGCAGCTCTACGGAGGCCAGGTTAGCTGAGGTGTACAGCTTCAGTGAGTCGCTGAGCCGGCCATCTGCCAGGTGCCCTGCCGCAGTTTGGGTGAGCAGGTCAACATTGAGCGGTGCATGATCCTTGCTGACCATAAATACCCGGATCGGATTGATTCCGGCACTGTAACTCAATACCGGTACATGAACCGGCAGATAGGCGGGATGACTGGCATGGATGACAAAACTCACAGGGGTAAGCGCCCCTGGCGAAAGCCGGTTAGGGTGAAGGGCCAGGGCCATAAAGCCCCGGGTGGAATAAAATACCGGTTGCCGGATGCCGGCCAGGTCGAGAATGTGCGGCTGGTCATTGCCGGTGATGGTTACTTCGGTCTGGTCTTCACTATTGGCCCCGATCGGTAAGCCGGTTGCGGCATCAATAAACTGAATGTCCCAGGTAGTGGTCACCAGGTCGAAGTTGATCTGCCAGATTATGGAGGATAACCCATCTTCAACTTTTTTACAGCCGTTAAACAAACCGGGCAAAATCAAAAGTATGACAAAGAAGGGAGCGAGTTTTCGGATTTTCATTTTCTAACAATCTAATAACAAATGAAATTACTCGCAAAACAAGTATTTGTTATTTTGCTCTGTCTGAAGTTTTAAGAAAGAAATGAACATAAAAAAACCCACCGGAAAATCCGGCAGGTTTTCTTAACCAAACCCATGAACAACCTCTATTTCTAACCCCTAATTAATACCTAATGCTGTTTTAAAATCATCACACTGTTCAGCAGTTTCCGGCGAATACTTAAATATAATTTTGCCGTCGACTTCCTGAAAATCAGCGTTTGTAACATTTACCCGACCCGAACCGGCCGGATATTCCATACTTCCCATCACCACTTTTGCCTGCCAGGTTCCGCCTGCCTGAAGCATCGGATTGAAGGGAACAATGAAGGAGCCTCCCTGAATCTGAAGTATCGTTTCACCGGTAAAGTCTGTCCCGCTGAATATCAGATAAAAACTGTTCGGGAGATATGGCGAATCCATGAAAAGCGCACTGCCGGATGTAGGAACACAGGCAAACTGCAGATATAACCGGGTCGGACCATCATACGCTGTCGGATCCTTGAACTGGGCAGCTGTAAAGCCAAAAGTAAACTGGTAACCTCCGGCAGCCAGGTCCGCCATGGTTTTTAGCTGGGTCTCACCGCTGGCACTGACCATTTCTGCGCCGGTAAGTTTCACTGAATAAGATGCATACCCGGAACTCAGATTGTTAATGGTAAAGGTGGTTGCGAGTGTAAATAAAGTTATCTCGTGATTGAAAAGTTCTGTGGGAATTCCCGCCTCACTGAAACCGGTAACGACAGCGTTAAAGGCGGTTGGAAGCGTGGGCTTTTCTGCCGGCAGACTGATCATCACCTGCACGTCGAGCGGAGTATCCTGATCGAATGAATAGGTGATCTCGCTGAAATTTTCATCACCGGTAGATTTTTTTGATTTTATGACCTTAATCAGTTGAAGCTGACCGTTTTCCTTGCTTACGGTATCCTTTCCGAAAAACTTCCAGTTACCATCATTCGAATCAAAGTAGTAGGATGGCACCAGATCCCCCTCGGCAAGGGTTCGGCGGGTAGCCGGATTGATAACTGCCGAGTGCAGGGCTGTGATAATGGTGATGTCTTTTCCGGTTACCGTTGCGGCTTTCCTTCCTGAATCATCCGTGATCCCGACACGGGTATACGCAATCGGACTGAACAGGGAGGATAGGGTTCCGTCTTCGGTGATAATCGGCTGACTGAGACCGGGAACATTTTTATATCCCTCTTCACTCGAAACATCAACCGACATCACTTCGATGGAAACATTTCCGGTTAACGGAAGCCCGGATTCATCTTTCAGCGTTGTGCCGGCCTCGATCTGGATTCCCACCTCATTGCCTGAAGTATTAATGGTTATGCCTTCCTGTGTTTCACCTGATTTAGAGGCTGTTCCAACATTATCATGCTCTTCAATGATTACCCCGGCCGGCGGCACAGGTACATTGATCAGCTTAACCTCCTGATTGTAAATTCTTTCCTCAGATAAATTAATGGTCACAATGCTTTCGATGTAATCATTCAGCATGGTTTTTACCAGTATGGAGATGGGCTTTTCTGCCGTAGGAACCGTTGAATAAGGATTCAGTGAAAAGGAAAAGAAACCGTAATTTGGAGTGAAAACGGTTTGGAATTTCCCCATTGTATTGACAATCAAGCCACTGACAGGTGAAATAACTTCGATCTTCAGGCGCGAGGTGGGACTTATGGCGATCATCTCCCCGCTCGTCGCATCGTAATAGGTAAAATTTACAATCGTTTTAAAAACACTCAGATCGGCCGAAAGGATAAGCTCATCCGTATCCAACTCGAATTTTTTGCATCCGGGCACCGCAAGCGTGAAGGCGAGCGTAAGTACCAGGAGATATTTCAGATTTTTCATTATTTCGAAGTTGGTGTGTCTACAAAATCTTGTAGGTTAATTGAACGTTTAGCATGGGAAACCATGCGTACTGAGCAATTGCATTGTTGATGACAGTGGTATTGTTTTCACTGGCCATCGGACCGATGACTCCTTCACCGGATAATTCAATCCGGGGTGGGCCCTGATAAAAGGTTCCCAGTTCAAAATTGAATGATAACTGGTGATTTCTGGATAAGGTATTGCCGAACCCTAATGCCACATAGGGTGAAACAAGATTCCCCGGGCATAGTTTTCCGGAAATGAATCCGACATCTTCAGCGGGGATGTTAATGTCACCATAAGGAAAGCTGCTTAATGATTGAACATCAACGCCCACAAGGGTATTGTTCAGGATCAGGCCTCCGGTAACATGAAATATGTTTTTAACCGGATAATAATCAAAGAGCAGGTTGGCACCGCCTAAAGTGACATTAGCATCGATCTGCAGGTTGTATCCTTCAATATTTTGTGCGGTGGAGTAGGGAATGACTAACCTGGAATATCCTAAGCGTGCATTAATCCGGTCGCCGAATCCTTTAACAATCTCAAAGCCAACTCCGTTTAATCCGGCTTTTATGCCTAATCCCCAATTGTGACCCATGCCGGTTTTCTGACCGCTGTTTTTGGATTCTGAAGCATCCTGATTTTGGCTCAGACCTGCGGAAAAAGGCATCGCAAGTGCAGTCAGGACACAAAAGTATGTGATAATCTTTTTCATAAACGGATTCCTGCGAGTTGCATTTTTACCTTTTGCAACCAGGCAAAGTTTATGAAAGAGAATCGTTAAAACATTGAAAATTAGCTGCTTTTTGATCAAAGCGAACTTTTTGATTGCGAATGCCAAAACCTGACCAAAAAGCTCATTGACCAATATATGAGGCTTATAATCCTCCGTCGTGCCATCGTTGTTGGTGTCCCTGATCCACACTACAATTTCTTGTGGAAGGGTATGATCAGCACATTTGAATCTGCCTGGCGCGCAACGCGCAGGCTAACGCTTCCTAGAAAGAATTCGCCG
This sequence comes from uncultured Bacteroidota bacterium, assembly GCA_942493265.1. Classification (GTDB taxonomy): domain Bacteria; phylum Bacteroidota; class Bacteroidia; order Bacteroidales; family UBA12481; genus UBA12481. Next base: position 256,803 of record OW818688.1, on the reverse strand, counting down.
ATGTAGCCACGGCCCTGACTTCCCATGACGGCCAAAGTAATCTGGTTCGCCTCAATGAATTGGGGGATCAGCTGCTTGGGATTGCCGTATGAAAGCACAATTTTGATTGCCGTTTCGGGATGGACACTTTTGAACTCATCTTTCATCCTTTCCAGTCTGGCCGTATCGATCTGGTTGAACTCGTCAAGCTTGTCCTCGAGGTGTTTGGCAATCCTAACAACATCCTGAATGTGCATCAGGGTAAGTTTGGGAATGGGGGCCATCTGACTTTTCAACCACCCGAAAGCGTTTTCTGAAAAATCTGAGAAGTCGGTGGTTAACAGAATGTTCCGGTTCAGGGTTTTATGCAGCAATTCGATTTTTGGTTCCTGCTTCCGGAACTGCCGCACGAACTTTTCAAAATGATGTACATCCTCCTGCACCGATTCCTCCAGCAGCTTCTGATCAGCCTGTTTATTGAATGCTATGAGCAAAACGGGGCATTTCATATTGTGCAGAACTTCCGAGGCTGTCTCACCCAGTGTGGCTTTGGTCCAGGAGTTCCCCCGTGAACCGATGATCACCATTCCGGCTTCGTGGATTTTTACCTGCCTCATCAGTTCCACTGCGGGCACTCCCATAACTATTCGGGTATCTGCCTCGAAACCAAGATTTACCAGACGGTTTTTTTGATCGTTCAGTTTGTTTTGAGCCGAATCCATGTTGTATTCGGCAAAGTCATTCGTGCTTCTCAGATTCAGCACATAAACCAGAATGATCTTTTCAACCCCGAACAGCTTGAATTCAGCGGCATTGTCGATGATCCGGTCCGAAGCTGCGGACAGATCGGTACCCAGAATGGCATTTTTCATGGCGTTACCCTTTCAATTGGTTTGGATGGAGGCCTTCTCTCAAATTTACAAAATTTTATTCCAATTCACTGGTAACTTTTGCCGCCCTCAACCTATTAATCTTTTATAAACCAAAAAATGTGAATTATGGAATGTTAGGATGTGCTCAGCCATGTTTTGAGTTGCGATAAATGCACGCTGGAGATGATGGAAATGGATGAAATCCTAACGATGGGCCCTGCCGATGAAGAGGGTTAAGAAAGTGAATTGATTTTTTTTTGACCAATGCCGGTTGATCGATTGAAAGCTCTGGTTGTTTTTTACATACTTTTAAATTTTACAAAACCAGTTAATCTCAGTTATTTAGTGAAATCCAAGGCAGGGCTGATTACTTTTTTTTTAATGTTCTGTGTATATGGCTTTTCACAGAACTCCGGCATGGTATTCAGGTCACTTTCTGTGGAAGACGGATTATCCCAGGGAATTATTACAGCCATTACGGAAGACTCCAAAGGCAGTATCTGGGTTGGAACCGATATCGGGTTAAATAGACTGGTTGGAAAACGGGTCACTGTTTTTTTGCACTCCGAGGAAGATTCCACTTCCCTGCCGGCTGATAACATTAAATGTCTTACTGTTGATTCCCTGGATAATTTATGGATCGGAACCTATGAATCCGGCATTGCTTGTTATAGCATCAAAACCAATAAATTCTCAACCTTTAAATTCTTCGACAACGGCGGAAATGATGTTTCCGGGGCATTAATTAACCGAATCATAATTGACGGTAATGATCTTTGGGCAGCAGCTTTTGATTTTGGTTTGTTTCATATTGATTTAAAGACCAGAAGGACCAGTGTTTATCCCATTTACAGTACTGAAGATCCGGGTGAGCTGTTGAAGATCAATGATATTTTTATTGATCAGGGAGAATTATGGGTTGGCGTGAATAAGGAGGGATTAATCCTCTTTGATCGGGGAAAAGGGATTCTCAGGCATCACTGGATAAAAAATCAACCCAATGATTTGAATTTTAATAATGCGTGGAGAATAATTCCCGGCCAATACCCTGATATCTGGGTGGGTACAGCCGGAAGTTATTTCCATAAAGTTAACCGTGTGACTGGAGAATCAACCGTTTATGATGATATTCAGGATAAAATCTATGACCACCGTTACGTATCTGATCTTGTTTTTCAGGGGCCTGATTCACTTTGGGTAGCAACCACGATGAGCGGGTTACTGTTATTCCATGTGAAAGAAGGGCGTATCGGTAAGGCTTCTTCAACCGAAGATATTACTGGAATTGCCTACAATACCATCAATGATCTTTATCTATCGAAAAATAAAATTCTTTGGGTTGGGACCAATGGAAAGGGCTTATCTTATAACCATGCCGGGTTCAATCATTTTACCATTTTCAGTAAAAAATTGAAGAGTCAGTATAAGTTGGATTTAATCAGTATACGGTCAATTTATGCTGATGATGACTGGGTATTTATCGGGGGATATAACGGGCTGAACAGAATTAACAAGCGTACCGGTTCTATCGATTATTATTGTCCTGCAAGTGTTGCTTATTCCCTTTGTGAGGTTGCCGGACATCCGGATAAACTGATTGTCGGAACGGAGGGTGATTTCATTTATACCATTGAAAAAAAATCCGGCAAAATCCATCATCCACCCTCGCCCATAAACTATCCTTTATCGGCCGGAGCAAATTATGCCCGTTTTGTATTTGATATAATCCATCTGGAGGGCAATAAGTATTTGCTCGGGCACAGCAACGGGCTGATTATTTATGACCTGGAGAAAGAGGAATTAGTTGAAAATTACGTACATAGTGATGATCCTAATTCGATTGTCAAGGGTGAAATTAAATGTCTGGTCAGAGAACCTGGCGGGACCATCTGGGTTGGATCGTCAACCGGAGGGCTTGCTAAATTCTTGCCTGAATCAGGAACATTTGTCAGAGCTGTTAAAGAAAATGGATTTGAAGAATTACCCAGCGATAAGATTTTCAGTTTTGGAATCGACCGGAAAAATAAATTTTGGATAGGAACTGACAATGGGCTCTGTTTATTCGATCCTGTAGAGGGACTAAAAAAGACTTTTAACAGGGAATCTGGTCTGCCGGATGCTAATATCCTGGCGATTGAGGCAGACAAAAATAACCATTTGTGGTGTAGCTGTGGTGATGGAATATTTCAGATTGACCCTGACAAAGTGGTAGTTGAAAGTTATGGAACACTTCACGGGTTGCCCGGAAAAGAGTTTAACAAGGGAGCCGGTTTTATCGGGCCAGATGAAACTCTGTATTTTGGCGGACCCAACGGCGTGGCAGCGGTGAGCGCTGAAATGCAGGCGATAAAATTCCCGGATCCCATACCCTATATAATTGGATCCAAAACGTACAACGAGGACATGAAACTGGATACTGTTCTACCTTATACAAATGAAATCGTTATAGGTCCGGGGATTAAGCATTTCTCTGTGGAAGTAACAGGAATGGATTTTATTCTCGGCGATAAAAACCATTTCATGTATTCTATCCCTGAAAACTCCGATGAATGGATTGACAGGGGGACGGAAAGAACAATTCATTTTACCGGACTTGATCCGGGGACCTATCATCTTAACCTGATGGTCAGTAATAATGAAACAGAATGGATAAGAATGGAGAAGCCACTGATCATCAGAGTGAAACCATTTTTTTATCAAACTTTTGCGATAAAGCTGCTTTTCATTATGATGGTACTGGGGATCATAGTGCTGAGTATTCTTGCCAGAACCAGATACCTCATCCGACAGCGGGCTGAGCTCAATAGATTGGTCAGTCTGAAAACATCGGAGTTGCGTGAATCTGAAAGCCAGCTGCGTGAGGCCAATGCAACAAAGGACCGTTTCTTTTCAATTATTGCACATGATTTAAGATCACCTTTTAATTCACTCCTGGGTTTATCAGAATTGCTGTCGCAGGAATGGGATGAATATCCCGATAAGGAAAAGAAAAGAATGATTGGCATGATGCAGGAAAACCTCTCAAGTACCTATGAATTGCTGACGAATCTGCTTGATTGGAGCCGATTGCAGCGAAAAGCTATTGGCGCTGAACTCAGAGAGCTGAATTTAAAGCTGCTTGCAGACCATACCATAGAAGGTTTTAAGGTGCAGATTACAACAAAAAGGATAGAAGTAAATAACCGGATTAATGACAGTCACCTGGTCATAGCTGATCAGTTCATGGTTGACACTATTCTTAGAAACCTGATTATTAATGCGATCAAGTTTACTCCAAAAGAAGGCCGTATAACACTTAGCTCAGAACTGAGCGATGGTCGGGTCAAATGCTGCGTTTCCGATACCGGTATTGGTATGAGCAAGGAAATGCAAAAAAGACTCTTCAAACTTGATGAACCTCAAAGTCGTTTAGGTACCGATGGAGAAAAGGGAACCGGACTGGGGCTGCTCGTTTGTCTCGAGTTTATTCAGATTTTGGATGGGAAACTGGAGGTTAGCTCGTTTGAAGGCGAAGGCAGTACTTTTTGCATTATTCTACCAGGGAAGCATTAGATAGGTTCGGATGGCCTTGATCAGACATTCTTACATTGACAATACTTCATCGTTTTTAGTCAGTTCGGTGACTTCCAGCACTTATCTAGGCTGGAAATCCCCATCTCTCTTTCAAACCTGCCGGATTCTCAGTCAGAATTACCCTCCTCACATTGGCTGCCAATCGTTATATTTGAAGGGGTTACTTTCACATTGCCAAATTAAAGGCAGAGAAAATGAAAAAGGTATCGGGTTTAAGGTTTCACGCGAGCTTTGACATGGGGTTTCAGTTTTCAGGTTGGCTAATCCAGCAGGCGGCTATTTTCATTGTCATACTTTTAACCGGATTCAGTATTCCGGTATTGGGACAGGAACGCAGGTATTCGTTCAAGCAGGGAGAGGTGCTTGAATATGAGGTGATTGATACATGGGGCGCCGACGAACCTGGAGAAATACCGAGTAAAGAAATTTTAAAATTCCGTTTTGTAGTCATAAGTGCTGAAAAAGATAGGTTCTGCTTAACCATGCAGATGATCAGCATGCGCAATGTCGCAGTAACGATTACTGACCAAACCTCCAAAATCGCCCCTGAACTACGTTCCAATGTGAGTATTGTCGGAACCAATAACAGTGTGATTAATGCGGTGATGAACAATCCGATCAACTTTACCTTGGATAGCAGGGGAAAAATCATTGACTTTCAAGGAGATTACGAGGTTCGCAATGAAATTCTCCGGTCGGCAGAATCTGAGCCGGCAATCAAGGAACTTTGGGATTATCATGAGATAGAACTCTATTACGGAGCTCAGAAATTCAAATATCAAATTCAGGAGATTTTCCCCGAACTTCCCGAAACATTTATCGATTCAGTCAGCATTGAATCCGGGAATAACAGTGCCTATCGCATAGACAGCTGGCCAGTCAAGTCAAATTTTTCGGAGAGATCTGATACTATCGTGGTCCAAAGGGCTTATACCATCAAAATCGGAGATGATCTTTCTGCGAGTAGTCCTTTTAACACCGTCAATCAAATGACAATATTGTGGCCAATATCATCCGGATATCCGCTACGGACCCGTTTCAAAGGCTTTACTTCGAGCGACATAATTTCTTTTATATTACAAAACCAGGAAATTCCTTTTAAGCCGAGACCTATTGAAATCATCAATACCAGCCGCTCAGATAATACAACAAGGAGAGTTCACATCAACGGATCAATATCTAACCTGACAGGCCGAAAGTTGGAAGTACATTTGCCGGGTACCGGGATTTCCAAAGAAATTGTTCCGGTCAAAGCTGATCCGAACGGTGCTTTTTTTCTGGATTTTGACCTCGGAATCGCTGCCGGCATTGCAGATTTTCGGTTTGAAAACGAACGCCAGAACTTAGTGAGGATTTTCGTAAAACCAGGTGATTCGGTGAGTTTTTCAGCCAACCTGAATGATCTGACAACAATTGAGTTTGACGGAAAGACTTCCAATGAGCAAACCGCCCTGAGCCAGTTTCTGATTACAAATAGTATGATGCATACAGAAGAATCACTTCAGAATGTCCGCAACAATATGAAGTTTCTTTCCCAGGCAAACCTGGGCCTCGAACCGGAATTCCTGAAGTTCATGGAGAAGGAAAACAGCTATACTCTTTATACCCGTCAGATGCAGAAGATCATGTTGCAGTACGGTATTCCGTTGCATGTACCATGGGATAGTATTCGGAAATTCAGAAAATTCCTGGGTGACCCGGATGGTTATCAATCCGACGCTTATAAAAGTTTTGTTTACTTACTGGTTTACGCATCTTATGAAGCCCTAAGCTCCTCTCAATCTGATTTTTTTAATTTCGCACCCACTGTACTAACAGGGTGGGATTTGTACTGGTACAGGGCTATGGAGGTTGAGAGGTTCAGCTCGGATTCTCCGGAGGGCAATTATGACCGTGAATTCAGGCAATTTTCGGACCTATACCCGGGCACTGAATTTCAGCGGATTCTTTACGAGAAATTTAAATTGACCGAGAAAGGACGGACAGGTAATGTGTTGCCAAAAATTAAGTTTACCGACATTGCCGGTAAAACCTATTCTTCTCGCAATTACAGAGGCCGGTACTGGTGCATCGTAAATACCGGATCTGACCCTGAAGAAACAAAAAAGCAGCTTTTCGAGACTAAAACTTTTATCGGAGAGCAAGGCGAAACAATCATTTTTTTTATCTGGGCAAACAACGATACCATACGGAATCTGGCCCAATCGAGGGTCGATGGGAAAAATATGATTCTTTTAGCCGGTCGGGATAAGAATCAGACCCTTGCTGAGTTCCTTTCAGGACTACCCCCGGATATCATGGTGATAGATCCGGCCGGACGGATCGCCACTTATGGGTTAGGTGGCCTCCCGGAATTGATGACCTGGCCGGTTTCCAAAGTCTCCGCGCAGAAAACCGTAAATCTCGCCGTTTTCTGGTACTCCCTCGGAGGAGCATTTGTCCTGGCCATCGTAATCATCCTGGTAATACGGATTCGGTCAAAGCGCAAGGAAGCACGTATAAACCTGAAGCGCAAGATCGCCCAGCTCGAAGTAGATGCCGTCCGCTCCCGAATGAATCCGCATTTCCTGTTCAACGCACTTGGTTCCATTCAGAATCTCGTCAATAAGGGAAAGAATCAGGAGGCAAGCCAGTACCTTGCCCGATTTGGTGATATGGTCCGGACCATCCTTACCCAATCGTCGAAGCCGGTGATCGGATTAAACGAGGAGATCGACATGATCCGGAATTACCTCCTGCTGGAACAACTTGGCTCTCCATTTGCTTTTGATATTGAGGTGGATCCGGTTCTGGACCCCGCTACCATTGAGATTCCTCCAATGCTTATCCAGCCGCATGTGGAAAATGCGGTCATTCATGGGATTTCTTCGCTGGGTGCTGCGGGAAAAATCAAAGTTGGGTTCCGTCGGGAGGAACAACAGCTGATCTGTGAAGTTACCGATAACGGACCCGGTTACCATCCGGGGTTGAACCCGGAAAAGGAGGGGCTGGGGCAGGGATGGAAACTAACGCGCCAACGTATCCAACTGATGAAGGAGCAATATGGTGAGGAGGTTTCGGTGGAAGTCTCCGACGGAATCCCGGACAGCGATCAGCCTTCCGGAATTTCCGGGACAAAGGTTACATTTAGACTGCCATTACAAAATTCTTCCCTATGAAAGTTCGTGCCCTCGTCGTAGAGGACAAGCCTGCAAATCGTGAAAACCTGATCGGGTTGCTCCACTTGTACTGTCCCCAGGTTCTCATCATAGGCGAGGCAGCCAATAGCGACGAGGCACTGGAAAAGATAAATTCACTTAATCCCGACCTGGTCTTCCTGGATGTCCGAATGCCGGGGGGCGATATATTTACCATGCTCGAAAAGATTAAAGAGATCCGGTTCGGGATCATCTTTGTAACCGCCTATGACGAATACGCTTTCCGTGCCTTTCAGTTCAATGCGCTTGACTATCTTTTAAAACCGATCGACCTGCACAAACTGATCGAAAGCGTAAACCGTGCGATTGAATCGATCAGCATCAAGGAGGAAAACACCCGGTTAAGGAATCTGGTCGATAACCAGAAACGGACCGATCAGGACAAGCGGATTGCCCTACCCCAGGAGGATAAAATCGACTTTATCCCGCTGCGGGAAATCATCCGTTGCCAGTCCGAGTCAAACTATACCCGGTTTTTTCTGGAGTCCGGCGCAGTCATCATGGTTACCCGTACCCTTAAGGAGTTCGAGCTGGCACTTGAATCCAGCGGATTTATCCGTACCCACCAATCCCATCTCGTAAATTCCATTCATGTAAAATCCCTTGTCAAACGCGACGGCGGATATTTGAAGATGAGCGACGGTTCGTCGGTGCCGGTTTCGCGAGCTCGAAAGGAGGAGCTGGACAAACGGATTCTATCAAAATAATAAAATACCGAATTAATGATGAATTGGCGATGCAGGCAGGTTGTCCGTAAACGAGCAGCTAATTGAATATATTCGGAAGGCCGAGTTGGAATTAGCTACCAACAAGGTTATTCCAATTGAAGATCCGGGCAATATATGGGAAAGTATACTCTAGTCCTGTCTTCCAAAGCTAGGAAGGAACTTCAGACTCATCACAAGTCGGGTAATCTGCTATTCTTATAAAAGGTTAATTCCCTCTTTCTCGATAACGGAAATAAACGGATCATTCCGGTCAGCAGGATTGAATGTGTGCAGTTCAATGCGAGGGAACCTGATGAGTAAAGTTTTAAAGCCTTCGTAATCGATTGCCATGCAGCCCGAAAAATTTGAATCCCAGACGGCTAAGTCAATATCCGAGAACTCATTTTGCTTGTTTTTCGCAAATGATCCGAAAAGGTATGCCCTCTGGGGCTTGTACCCAAATGCCCGCAATTCGGATAAGAATCGCTTCGATAATTCTATTGCAAACCCTTGATCAGACATTCTTTCAATTCTTTAACAATTTTCAGCTTTTCAGCGGTATACTCTGGCGTGCAGGTTTTATAAAACCTGTCTTTGTAATCCTGATACCTGGCTTCAAGATTCCATGCAGTGATAATTGGAAGTTCAGCTTCCAGATGAGAAGGTAACTTGAACCCAATTTTTTCATGCAGGGAGGTGAGACTATGAACTTTGGGAGGGGCCGACTCGCCTGTATCTTTTAACCAATGAGCTTTCAACAACTTCTCCACTGTCAGGTGAGCAAAAAAAAGGCTGTACATATATTTGCCTGATTGGAAAAGATCATTCGCAACCTCCCAATCCCGCAAAGCTGTTTGTACCCAGAAATCGATATGTTCCTTTTTTAGCATTATTACTATCTGCTAGCTGCAAAGATAATCAGTTAATTCCTTTGTTTGACAAGTTTCATGCGGCACAATCATACGCTAAATAAAAAAGCCCCCTGAATCATCTGATCCAGGAGGCTTTCTTGTAGCGGGGACAGGACTTGAACCTGTGACCTTTGGGTTATGAGCCCAACGAGCTACCAACTGCTCCACCCCGCACTGTTTGTGGATGCAAAGATAGCATTATTTTTCAACCTGGCGACGGTAGGGTAAATTATATTTGCTTTATCTCTCCAAAGGGGATTTAGTGACAAGTGACGAGTGACAAGTGACAATTAGCGGTCACTCGTCACTCGTCACTCGTCACTTCTTCCGTCACTCGTCACTTGTCACCCGTCACTCTTTTTCCCTATCTTTGCGCGAAAGATTTTCGCCCAAATGGCTGAGCAGAAGAAAAAAAAACTGGTTCATAAACTTAAAAGCAAGTACAGGCTGGTGATCATGCGCGAAACTTCCTTCGAGGAAGTGTGGCAAATGAAACTGTCGCGCATGAACGTGATCAACGCACTGGCCATATCTATTACCGTGTATACAATCATTGTTATCATGCTGGTGATCTATACCCCGCTGAAACAATTGGTTCCGGGATACCCTAAAGCCGAAATGACCCGAAATATCAGGATGAACGCCCTGCGCGTGGATTCACTGGATTATCAGATGGCCCTTAAGGACCAGTTTATCGAAAACCTGATTACCATTATCAATGGCGGTCAGCCGAAAACACACAGCACAGATGAAACCACAGCAAAAATATCAACCCGCGAAATCTCCGACAGCCGCTCATCCGAAGATTCCTTGCTGCGAATCGATGTGGAAAAGGCTCAGCGGTTTAACGTAAGCCCCCAAAGCGGCAACACCGAAAACAGGAATCTTAACCAGCTCTATTTCTTTCCGCCTGTACGCGGACTGGTCATGGCCCATTTCGATAATGCCGGCCGGCATTATGGCGTGGATATCGCCACAGCCAGCAACCAGGGAATTAAAGCCGTTTTGGATGGCACCGTGGTTTTCTCCGACTTTACTACCGAAACCGGATTCACCCTCCAGCTCCAGCATGATAATAATCTGGTTTCGGTGTATAAACATAATAAGGAACTCTTTAAAAAGGTTGGCGACCGGGTTAAGGCTGGTGAAGTAGTGGCCACTGTTGGAAATACCGGTGAACTCACTACCGGTCCGCACCTGCATTTTGAATTGTGGCACCTCGGTAAACCGCTTAATCCTGAACATTTTATAGCATTTGAATGATGAAGCGGATTGCAATTCTGGGATCAACCGGCTCAATCGGGAAGCAAACTCTGGAGGTAATCGCTAATCATCCGGGTGAATTTGCCGCGGAAGTCCTTACCGCCAGGTCAAACTTCAATCTGCTGATCGAACAGGCAATCAGGTTCCGGCCTTCTGTTGTCGTCATTTCTGATCTCAAACATCTGGATGCCGTGGCGAATGCCCTGGCAGGATTGCCAATTATTGTGAGGGGCGGACAGGAAGCCATTGCCGAGGTGGTTACGGGCGATCACGTGGATATGGTGCTTGCGGCAATGGTTGGATTTGCCGGACTGATTCCGGTGGTTGAAGCCATTAAGGCCGGGAAGCAGATTGCATTGGCCAATAAGGAAACACTGGTGGTGGCCGGTGAACTCATCACCCGCCTGGCACGCGAATTTAAGGTCGACCTATTGCCGGTTGACTCCGAGCATTCAGCTATCTTTCAGTGTCTGACCGGAGAACAGCATGCCGAGGTGGATAAAGTATATATTACCGCCTCCGGCGGCCCTTTCCGGAACCTTGGCGCTGATAGTCTTGCAGGTGTTACCCGGCACGAAGCCCTCCGCCATCCAACCTGGAGCATGGGTGCTAAAATCACCATCGATTCGGCATCCCTGATGAATAAAGGTTTTGAAATTATTGAGGCCAGATGGCTGTTTAATCTCAAACCCGACCAGATCGATGTCATCGTGCATCCCCAGTCCATCGTTCATTCACTGGTGCAGTTCTGCGACGGATCGATCAAGGCCCAGCTCGGACTGCCCGATATGCGGCTGCCGATCCTGTATGCTATGAGCTACCCCAAACGGTTAACCGGACTTTTTCCGCGCTTTAATTTTGCCGATTATCCCTGCCTGACTTTCGAAGCACCTGATTCCGTGCGCTTTCCGAATCTGGCCATTGCGCTGGATGTGATGCGCAGAGGCGGAAACCTTCCGTGTATCATGAATGCCGCCAACGAAATTGCCGTGGAAGCATTCCTGAAGGATAGGACCGGTTTTTACGGAATGACCGAAATTATTGAAAAGACCCTCGGAAAGGCAACATTTTTGCCCGTTTCCGGTTTATCTGATTATATTGAATCCGACCGGGAAGCCCGGTCAATTGCCTTATCACTTGTATAATACGTATCATAGATGGATATTCTGATCAAAGCCGCCCAATTGTTGCTGAGCCTCTCGTTACTGGTTATCATTCACGAGTTCGGCCATTTTATTTTTGCACGGTTATTTAAAACCCGGGTGGAAAAGTTCTACCTGTTTTTCAATCCCTGGTTCTCCCTCTTTAAAATCAAACGGGGTGATACCGAGTATGGAATCGGCTGGCTGCCACTTGGCGGCTATGTTAAGATATCCGGAATGATTGATGAGTCAATGGATAAGGAAGCCATGAAGCTTCCGCCTCAACCCTGGGAATTCCGGGCAAAACCATCGGGACAGCGACTGCTGATCATGCTTGGCGGAGTACTTTTCAATATCCTCTTTGCCTTCCTGATCTATTCAATGATCCTTTTTGCCTGGGGCGAAAAATACCTCCCAACCCAGAACCTGAAGTACGGTATCATCTGCGATAGCCTGGCACTCAACATGGGCCTCCAGCACGGCGATAAAATTTTGACCATCGATAATCGTGTAGTGGAGGATTTTCATGATGTAATCCCGGAAATCGTTTACAAAGGCGCAAAATCCATTCAGATCGACCGGGCAGGGCAGACCATGGATATCCCGGTTCCCGACGATTTTGTGAAGGACTATATCGAATTTGTCCAGAAATATAAAGGCAAGCGCGACTTCATCTATTTTGCCTATCCCTTTGTGGTCCGCGATTTTATCGCCGGATACCCGGCAAAAGCTGCCGGCTTGCAGGTTGACGACAGGATTGTCGGCATAAACGGGATTGATGTGCCTTATTTCGATCTCTATGTGATGGAAATCAAAAACCACATCGGTGATACCGTTTTACTCAATGTTGAAAGAAATGGGGAAAAGCTGGCCATTCCAATATTAATACCCGAAGATGGAAAAATCGGCGCCTATGCCACTGATCCTAAGTCGTTTTTTGATCTTAAAGAGATCGATTACGGATTTTTTGCCGCATTCCCGGCAGGTGTGAAAAAGGGGATCTCCACCATTTCCTCCTATCTGAAGGATCTGAAAATGATCTTCAATCCGGAAACCAAGGCATACAAGTCGCTCGGCGGCTTTATCGCTATCGGAAATATCTTCCCGTCCATCTGGAACTGGCAGGTATTCTGGAATATGACCGCATTCCTGTCAATCATGCTGGCTGTGCTGAATATCCTTCCGATTCCTGCTCTCGACGGCGGACATGTTTTCTTCCTCGGTTTTGAGATCATTACCGGGAAAAAGCCAAACGACAGGTTTATGGAAGTGGCTCAGATTGTTGGGATGCTCCTGCTTTTGGCCCTGGTGCTCTATGCAAACGGTAACGATATAATCAGGCTGTTCCAGAAATAACTCATCAGCTATTTTTCATATCTTTGTTTGTCCCCATTTTTACTAATAAACTGCAGCAATGAAAGCAAAATCAATTTTGTTGGCCTTGACCGCTGTTCTGGTCATCGGCCTCAGTTCATGTAAAAACGGAGATCAGATGTCGTTGCCGCCCTGTACCGGCAAACCAGGTGAAGTACTGATCATTATGGCTGATGACCTTTACAAGGGTGCAGCCGGTGATACCCTCGTGCACCTCTTAACGCAGGAGGAACCTGCATTGCCGCAAACCGGTATGGAAGGCGCCGAACCGATGTTCAATGTACTTCAGTTGCCCACTTCGGCACTGAATAATACAGTACGGCCGGCCCGCAACCTGATGATCGTGGATGTGGGATCACAAGTCACCAAACCGGAAATCAAGTTTTTGAAAAATTACTGGGCCGATGAGCAAATCCTGATCTGGATCTATTCACCCGATCGGGATCAGCTGGTGAAACTGCTCACCGAAAACAGTCAGGCTATTCTGAATACCCTGCGCGATGGGGAGGTTGACCGGCAGCTTGCTTACTATTTTAAATTCCGGAACCAGGCTCTCTCCGACCAGCTTCTGAAAAATCATGAGATTGTGGTGAGCTTCCCGAAGGGCTTTGTTGCAAAAGTGGATACCGGAAATTTTGCCTGGGTACAGTTCGATCCGGCAGCCGAAACTCAGGGCGTACTGCTGTGGAGCTATCCCTATACCTCTGAAAAACAACTGGAATTGCCCGAATTGCAGGCGTTTACGGATCAATTTCTTGAACCCAGGGTGCCTGGTCCCTCCGCCCCGCAAAAGAAGTCCTATATGCGGATTGTTCCGGATGTTAAGGTAATGACCCGGACTTTTACCTACAACGGGAATTTTGTTCGCGAAATGAGAGGTTTGTGGGAGGTTAAAACCGACTTTATGGGCGGCCCGTTTATCTGCTGGACCATGGTGGATGAAAAACGGAACCGCATAGTAACCGCATTCGGATTCGTATATGCCCCGAAAGTGGGCAAGCGAAACCTCATCCGCAAAGTGGAGGGCCTGCTGAAAACCGTTGATTTTCCGGATTAAGTCAAATATTCAAACAGCTGATTCCGGAGCCGGGGATTGAATCCTGCCTCTCGGATAGCTTCCTGCATTCCCGTTGAATCCATGGTATTCTGCGCTCCGGCCGCGGATACAACATTCTCTTCGATCATCACGGAACCAAAATCATCGGCTCCGGCATGTAAACAGATTTGTCCCGCAGTTTTTCCCACGGTAAGCCAGGATGCCTGAATGTGGCTGATGTTGGTCAGTACAATTCTGGATAACGCCAGTAGCCTGATATATTGCCTGATATCCACCGAATTGCGGATATTCATCTCCTCACGCAAAACAGTTCCTTCATCCATGAACGGCCAGGGAACAAAATTAAGGAACCCCAAACTATCAGAGGGTTTCTCCGCCTGAAGGTCGCGGATCCGGAACAGGTGCTCAACCCGCTCTTCAAGGGTTTCGGCATGTCCGAACATCATGGTGGCTGAGGTCGGGAGCTTCATGCGGTGTGCCGTGCGCATAACCTCCAGCCAGTCTTCCGTGCCGCATTTACCCTTCGAAACCAACCGGCGAACCCGGTCAACCAGAATTTCCGCGCCAGCTCCGGGCAACGAGTCGAGTCCGGCTTTTCGCAACTCCGTTAAAACAGTTAGAAAATCAGTCTTTTCCAACCTCGCCAAATGAACGATCTCCGGGGGGCCCAGTGCATGAAGCCGCAATTCCGGGAATTCATTCTTCAGCTGCCGAAACAAGGTGGTGTAGTAGTTCAACCCAAGATCGGGATGCATGCCCCCCTGCAAAAGGAGCTGCCGGCCGCCCAAACTGAACAGGTATCCGATCTTTTCACGGTACTGTTCCATCGTGGTCACATAGGCATCTTCATCCTGACCCCGCCGGCAAAAATTGCAGAATTTGCAGAAGGATACACATACATTGGTGAGATTCACGTTCCGGTCGATGATCCAGGTAACATCGGGTTTCGGATGCAGTTTCATGCGGATCTCATTCGCGGATTCAATCAGTTCACCATCACCCGCATGCAGGTACAGGAAGGTGGCCTCGTCACGCGTTAGAAATTCCCCCCGGATGGCCTTTCCCGTTATATCACTTGTATTGCTCATGTTTTCAGATTTCTGCACGCGCAATTTAGGCTAATTGTCAGGGTCTCCCATCCGTTTGGGTCAGATTTTTTTAACTTTACGACCTTTAAAGGGTTATATTCTTATGTTGCTGTACAATTGCGATCAGATCATCCCAAACCAGAACAGGATTTTGGTTTTTGGCAGCGCCGATGAGGTGCGGGCTCATGAATGGCCGGCAACGGAAAAGGAATATATCAACCTTTCGCTCGATAACAATCTCAGGCAGATTCTTTTAAACCGTTTCACCCAGTGCGATATTGTTGTATTGCCTGATCCGGCAAAAAAGGGGGATTCCCTCCTCGAGGACTGGCGCATCTATGGATTCGACATCCATGAAACCGCCTGCCGGAATAAATGGCAGGAGCTGGTAATTTTTGACCATACCGGTCATGCTGACTGGATTGCTGCAATGGCCGAAGGCATCGCATTAACCGGATATCAGTTCCTTAAGTACTATTCAAATTCCGACGAAAAGAAACATTCCCTGCAGCGGCTGGGGATCTTTCATGGCGACAGTGCCATGATCCGGAATATCAATGCACGCGTTCATGCCGTTTCCATCGCACGCGATCTCGTGAATGAACCGGTTTCCTACCTTACTGCCCCACAGCTTGGGGAGGATCTGGCCGGACTCTGTCACGAAGCCGGCCTATCAATTGAAATTCTCGATAAAACTCAGATAGAATCACTCCGGATGGGTGGTTTGCTTGCCGTTAACCGCGGAAGCATTGATCCTCCAAGATTTATCATACTCAGCTGGGAGCCGGAAAATCCGGTTAATGAATCCCCACTGGTCCTGGTGGGCAAAGGGGTGACATTTGATACGGGCGGACTCAGCATCAAGCCTACTGCCGGAAGCATGGATGAGATGAAGTGTGATATGGCCGGGGCTGCTGCCGTTGCAGGAACGCTCTTTGCTATGGCTCAGATGAATATCCAGGTACGAACTATCGGACTGATTCCGGCCACCGATAACCGGCCCGATGGAAATGCCTATGCTCCGGGCGATGTGATCAGAATGCATAATAATACCACGGTTGAAGTTCTTAACTGCGATGCGGAAGGCCGTTTGATTCTCGCCGATGCCCTCAGCTATGCACGCAAATACCAGCCGGGTTTGGTGATCGATCTGGCAACACTCACCGGATCGGCCCAGGTTGCCCTCGGATCGCAGGCCTCAGTGATCATGGGAACCGCAGCAGATGAAGTATTCGAAACCCTTATCAGCGCCGGTTTCTCGGTTCATGAACGCCTGGTGAGATTCCCACTCTGGGATGAGTATGCTAAACTGCTCGAATCGGAAATTGCAGATATGAAAAATATCGGGGGACGGAATGCCGGCGCCATTACTGCAGGCAAGTTCCTGGAAAAATTTACCGATTATCCCTGGATTCACATCGATATTGCCGGAACAGCCTTTCTAACCACACGCGAAAGCTACAGGGGAATTGGCGGAACCGGAACCGGAATAAGATTATTACTCGAATTCATTACCAAATATTACCAACTGTAAGACAACTGTATGGATGAACATAAAATAAGGGTTGGGATAACCCAGGGCGATATCAATGGAATAGGATATGAGGTGATTATCAAGGCGTTGATGGACCCGCGACTCCTGGAGGTTTGCACGCCGATCGTGTATGGTTCACCAAAAGTGCTCGCCTACCATCGCAAAGCATTGAATATCCCCAATTTCAGCCTGAACAGTGTGGCAACTGCCCGGGAAGCCAATCCCCGCAGGGCTAATCTGATCAACTGCCTCGACGATAACGCCCGGGTTGAACTGGGTAAAGCCTCAGGATATGCCGGCGAAGCTGCGTTTGTAGCATTGGAGATGGCAGTTAATGATTTGATTGAACATCAGATAGATCTGCTTGTTACCGCTCCCATCAACAAGCATACCATTCAGAGCAAGGATTTTAATTTTGCCGGTCACACCGAGTATCTGCAGGAGAAACTCACTTCCGGTGATGTTCTCATGCTGATGGTGAGCGATTATCTGAAAGTGGGCGTTGTTACAGGGCATATTCCCCTGTCGCAGGTTCCCTCCGAGATCACCGCCGAAGGCATCCTTTCGAAATTGCGCCTGCTTGACCAGTCGCTGCGCCATGATTTCAATATCGGTACCCCAAGAATTGCCGTACTCGGACTGAACCCGCATTCAGGGGATCAGGGCCTGCTCGGTAATGAGGAGGAGGAGATTATCAAGCCGGCTCTCGAGCTGGCCCGCCAGGAAAATATCATGGCACTCGGACCGTATGCCGCCGACGGATATTTCGGATCCGGGTTGTATCAGAAATTTGATGCCGTACTGGCCATGTACCACGATCAGGGACTGGCTCCGTTTAAAGCGCTTTCGTTCGACTCAGGGGTGAATTTCACCGTGGGTCTGCCGTTTGTACGCACCTCGCCTGCTCACGGTACCGCTTATGAAATAGCGGGTCTCGATAAGGCCAGCGCAGATTCCATGCGACAGGCAATTTATATGGCTGTAGATATTTACAAATCCCGCAAAGCAAACCGCGAACTTAAGAAAAACGCTCTCGGAGCACAATAGCTTTCATTGATTGAACTATGGCGATTTATGAGTATATATCTGGCAAACTGACCGAGCTGACGCCGGCAATTGCCGTTATCGAACAGGGCGGAATAGGGTATCTTATCCAGATATCCATTCAAACACATGCATCATTGCGTGGACAGGAACAGGCAACCCTGCTGATCGAAGAGGTCATCAGGGAGGATTCCCATACCCTGTTCGGTTTTGCTGCCAGGGAGGAGCGCGAAATGTTCAGGCTCCTGATCTCGGTTAGCGGAATCGGTCCGAATACCGCCCGGATGATGCTCTCAACGCTTACCACACCGGATATCCGTAGAGCGGTTCAAACCGACAATGTTAACCTGCTCAAAAGCGTGAAAGGTGTGGGGATGAAAACCGCCCAGCGGGTGATCATCGATCTGAGGGATAAAATAATAAAAACAGAAGAAGTCGGCGGTATTTTGCCGGATCAGCGCAATACCTCAAAGGATGAAGCGTTATCTGCTTTGGTTATGCTTGGTTTCGGCCGCAATGAATCGGTCAAAGTTCTGGATCAGATCCTTAAGGATAATCCCCTGAACGGGGCCGAAGAACTTGTCAGGCTGGCCTTGAAAAAACTTTAATCGCTTCACCGGAACTCTATGCAGAATAGACCATCGATTCACAAACTGATCTGCCTTAACCTCTTTCTGGTCCTTCTATTGGCACTACCGGGCAGTCTGACGGCACAGCAAAAACCCCCGGTAGTAACCGGCAAACAGGTAGCTGATACCACCAAGAGGGATACTGTTTTTAAACTCAGGTATCCGATACCTCCGGCTAATGCATTTCCTTCAACGCTGCAAACCGCGCATTCGCCCTTGTATTTGAGGGACCCCAAGAATATGTCGTCAACGATCGATTACGATCCGGTACTGAACGATTACAGGTTTCAGCAAAAGATTGGAGATCTGAGTCTTGGAGATCCCTTCTACCTCTCACCCGCACAATATCAGAAGTACGATTTTAACCGCTCGGTGAAAGAGTACTGGCGGTCACGTGTCGGTGGTGAACAGTTTCAGTCGCAGGGCGGACTCATCCCGAAATTGTATATCGGCGGCGAGGCTTTCGACAGGATTTTCGGATCCAATGTCATCTCCATAAAACCTCAGGGTTCAGCCGAGCTGATTTTCGGAGTTCAGATCACTAAAACGGATAACCCTTCTCTGCCTGAAAAGGTCAGGAAAAATACCACCTTCGATTTCGATAACAAGATCCAGATGAACGTCAACGGCCAGATCGGTGACAAAATGGAACTCGGAATCACCTATAATACCGAAGCAACATTCGATTTTGAGAACAAAACCCGCATCGCGTATACAGGTAAGGATGATGAAATCCTGCGCAAAGTTGAGGCAGGGAACGTGAACCTGCCCCTGTCAGGGTCGCTGATTACCGGCAGCCAGAGCCTCTTTGGTATCAAAACCGAAATGCAGTTTGGCCGGCTTACCGTGACCAGTATTTTCTCGCAACAACAGGGTAAAACAGAATCCATTGATGTTCAGGGCGGTGGCGTGGCTAACGAATTTGAGATCCGTGCCGATGAATATGAAGCCAATAAGCACTTCTTCCTGTCGCATTATTTCAGGGATTCTTATGATCAGGCCCTCAAAAATCTTCCGGTCATCAATTCGGGTATCAATATCAACCGGATCGAAGTATGGGTCACCAATAAAAACAGCAATTTCACCGAATCCCGTAACGTAGTCGCATTTCTCGACCTTGCCGAGGGAAATTCCGGTACCGGTACCAATATCTTCAATACCGACTTTGTAAAATATAAGGGTCCGGGCCGCTATCCGAGCAATGCGCTCAATGACTTGTATGAAAACCTGTTGGCCAACTATTCCGGTATCCGGGATATCGGACAGGTTACCAGCATCCTTACTCCATTGGCTGCTCAGGGATTTTTAGGGGGTCAGGATTTCGAAAAAATTGAAAATGCACGCCGGTTAACAACTGAGGAGTTTCAGTTGAATGCTAAGTTGGGTTATATTTCATTGAATCAACAGCTTAGCTCAGATGAGATTCTGGCTGTGGCTTATGAATATACCGTCAGCGGTCAGGTATACCGCGTTGGAGAATTCTCAGGGGAGATGAACAAGGATGTGGAATCAGATGCTCCTTCCCTGATCCTGAAATTGCTTAAGGGCACGAATCAAACTCCGACCCTGCCGACCTGGGATCTGATGATGAAGAACATTTATTCTATCGGATCGAGCCGGCTGAACAATGAGGAATTTGTGCTGGATATTCTCTATCAGAATGATAAAACCGGTAACGCCATTAATTATATCCCTGAAGGTGCCATCAACGGTAGTATCCTGCTGAGCGTTTTGAACCTTGATAACCTGAATATCCAACTGGATCCGCAGCCCGACGGAGTGTTTGACTTTATTGACCAGATAACCGTCAATTCAAACAAAGGCAGAATTATCTTTCCCATGCTGGAGCCTTTCGGAGCCTACCTGAGAAAGAAAATTGAGGCGGGAGTGGCCGACAATAAGGAGGTAGCCGACCGCTACGTTTTTGAGGAACTTTATTCAGAAACTCAAACAGTTGCCAAGCAAAAGGCGGAAAAGAACAAGTTCCTGATGCGGGGATCTTTCAAGTCAACCTCCTCATCCGATATCCGGCTGAATGCCATGAATATACCGCAGGGCAGCGTGATTGTTACCGCCGGGGGAATGAAGCTTACCGAGAATTCGGATTACACCGTCGACTACACCATGGGTACCGTGAAAATTATCAACCAGGGTCTGCTGGAGTCGGGTACCCCGATTAAAATTTCACTGGAAGATCAATCAGCCTTTGCCCTGCAATCAAAATCGATGCTGGGTACCCACCTCGAATACCGGTTCAATAAGGATATAAATATTGGCGGAACGATTCTCCATTTGAGCGAGCGCCCGCTGACCAACAAGGTTGACCTCCAGAATATTCCTATTTCAAATACCATTTGGGGATTCAATACGAATTACCGTAAAGAGGCCCCATGGCTTACCCGCTTTCTCGATAAACTGCCGCTGATCCAGACTAAAGAAAAGTCGATCATAACCTTCAGCGGGGAGTTTGCCGACCTGATTCCCGGACATTCCCGGGTAATCAATTCCGAAGCATCCAAGGAGGGTGAAGCCCTGATCGATGATTTCGAGGGTAGCGAAACCAGCTTTACCCTGAATCAGCGCCAGTCATGGGTTCTCGCCAGCACGCCTTACGGTCAGCCGGACCTGTTTCCTGAATCTGCCCTCAGCAACGACCATGCATATGGATTTAACCGGGCCAAGCTGGCCTGGTATCATATCGATCCGCTTTTCCTGAGGAATAATTCGGCCACCCCGGGCCATATCGCCAATAACCCGGTTGAACAGTACAGCCATTTTACCAGGGAAATCGAAACGCAGGAGATCTTTCCGTATAAGGAGAGTCCGAATAATATTCCCGCTCCCCTGCAGGTGTTGAACCTCGCTTTTTATCCTGGCGACAGGGGACCGTATAATTATGATATCAGCGGAACACGCTATTCATCCGGTCTCGATGACCTGGGGAACCTTAAGGCCCCGCAGTCACGATGGGCAGGTGTGATGGCAAAGCTTACCACAAACGATTTTGAGGAAGCTAACGTCGAGTATCTGGAATTCTGGCTGATGGATCCTTATGTTGAGGATGCAAAAAAAGAAATTACACGCGACGACCTGGATCCTTCTCTCTATTTTAACCTGGGAAATATTTCAGAAGATATTCTGAAGGACGGCCGGAAATCTTTCGAGAACGGTCTGAGTGGCGGAAATACGTTGAACTATGTGGATACCACCGTATGGGGCCGGGTGCCGGTAACCCAATCGTTTGTCAATGCCTTCGATAATGATGCCAACGCCCGGCAACTTCAGGATGTGGGTCTCGATGGCATGAACGATGATGATGAACGGACCTTCTTTACCAATTATCTTGATTCCCTTCAGCGGGTAGTCAATCCCGCATCCGAGAAATATCAGGAATTTCTGAACGACCCGTCGGGCGATGATTACCACTACTTCCGCGGCGACGATTATGATGGTATTCAGCTGGGTATCCTCGACCGCTACAAAAAGTTCAACGGAATGGAAGGAAACTCCCGGGCTGCCGAACAGTCGCTTGAGGATTATCCCACCCAATCCACGTCACTTCCTGATGTTGAGGATATTAACCTCGATAATACGCTGAATGAGTCGGAAGCCTATTTCCAGTATAAGATCAGCATGCGTAAGCAAGACTTCCAGATCGGTAAAAATTATGTTACCGATGCTATTGTCGGGAAAAATGATCAGGGCGAACCTGTTACCTGGTATCAGTTTAAAGTGCCGATCTATGAACCGCAAAAAGCGGTGGGAGGTATTCAGGATTTTAAATCCATCCGGTTTATCAGGATGTTCCTCAAGGGATTCAGTGACCCGGTTATTATGCGTTTTGCCACTCTCGAACTGGTGAGGGGTGAATGGCGTAAATATAATCTCAGTTTGCTCGAAGGTGGCGAACAATTAAGCACCCCTGAATATACCCGCGGAAAGTTTGAGGTTTCAGCAGTCAGCATCGAGGAAAACGGCAGCCGCTACCCGGTGAATTATGTATTGCCTCCGGGTATCGTACGTACTACCGACCCCTCGAATCCGCAGATGATTCAAAAAAATGAGCAGGCCATCGAATTAAAAATCACCGACCTGGAAGACGGGGATGCCCGGGCAGCTTATACAAACCAGCGTATCGATATGCGCCAGTACAAGCGCCTCCGGTTATTCGTTCATGCTGAGGCTGTTGATGAAACACAGCTTAAGGATGGCGAACTCCGTGCCTTTATCCGGGTGGGTTCGGATTATACCCAGAACTATTATGAATATGAAATCCCGCTTAGACTCACTCCGCACCTGCATCCACCGGTGAAGTATGACCAGGAGGCGGTTGCCGACCGCACCATCGTTTGGCCGGAGGAGAACGGGTTTAATATCGAATTGTCAATATTCCAGCAACTCAAGCAAGCCAGGAATGATGCGATGCGGCAGGAGGGTTCAGAAATTACCCAGGAAACACATTATATTCAAAACGATGGGAATAACAGGATCATCCTGGTGGGGAATCCGAACCTGAGTAATGTTCGCACCATCATGATCGGGATTCGCAACCCTGCCCGTGGTAATAATGCCTCTTTCGATGATGGCCTGGCGAAAACGGCTATTATCTGGATGAATGAACTTCGCCTGACGGATTTTGATGAAGAAGGGGGATGGGCTGCTAACGGAAGGCTTTCGGCTAACCTGGCCGACCTCGGAAACCTTTCATTAGCAGGTAATACCAGCGTTCCGGGTTTCGGCAGCATCGATAAGCAGGTGAATGACCGCAGCCGCGAGCAGATCACCCAGTATGATATCTCCTCCAGTTTGCAGCTTGGTAAATTATTTCCCAAAAATGCCGGGGTTCAGCTGCCCATGTATGTGGCTTTCTCCGAAATTATGAGGAATCCGCAGTATAATCCAATGGATCCGGATATTCCCCTTCAGGCAGCTCTGGATAACGCTAAGGATAAACAGGAAAGAGATTCAATCATCTATATATCACAGGATTATAGCAGAAGAAAGAGTCTCAACTTTAATAATATACGTATCGAGCCAGGTTCTGCAACCCGCCGCCGGGAGCCCAAAATCTGGAGTATTTCCAACTGGTCGGTGTCTTATGCCTTTACCGAAGCTTTTGCCCGGAACATTAAAACCGAGGCAAATCTGAATAAGAGCTACAACGGGGGGATCAATTATGTGTATTCAGCCAACAACCTGAAGCCGTGGGAACCGATGAAAAGGGTGGCCAAGCTCGACAAGCCGGCCTTCAAACTGATCAAGGATTTTAATTTGTATTATCAGCCTTCCATGATCAGTTTCCGGACCAATATGGCCCGCCGGTACAGCGAAATGCAGTTGCGCAATGTGGCCAATCCGGGGATGAAAATCGACCCGACATTTAATAAAAACTTCAACTGGACACGGAATTTCGATTTTAAATGGGATCTCACACGAAACCTGAAACTCGATTTCTCAAATTCCAATATCGCCAGGATCGATGAGCCTGACGGAGCCCTCAGGAGGGGTGATGCTGACTATGAGCAGAAGCGCGACAGTATCTGGGATAATATTCTTGCTCTCGGACGTCCCACGCAATATCACCATTCCCTGAATGCCTCGTATACCATTCCAATCAATAAGATTCCACTGTTTAACTGGTTTACGGCTAATGCCGCCTACCGCATCGAATACGACTGGGCCGCAGGTCCGATCACTGCCGATACCATCCAGCTGGGTAATTCCGTACAGAATAACGGCAACTTCCAGTTAAGCGGAACGGCTACCTTGCAATCCCTGTATAATAAGGTGGGCTACTTCAAAAAGATTGATGACAAGTATAAGCGCCGTCAAACGGCCACACAGGCAAAACCTACGAAAACAGTTAAGTTTGAGGCTGATAAGGTTACCCTGAAGGCTAAGGTCGGAAAGGTAATTATCCATGATCTCATGAGTAAGGATGTAAAAGTGAAGGTACTTGACCAGAATAATCGCGTAACTGAGGTGGAAACCGAAGTGGTTAGCGACCGGCGGATCAAGGTAACTTCTGATAAGGATATTGATGGTGGCAGGATTGAGGTGGAAGGTACGGTTGAGGTGAAGGATAACCCATTCATTTTTGTAACGGATAATTTCCTGCGGATATTAATGGGGGTTAAGAACTTATCCATGAATTACTCCAGCGATAACGGAACTTTTCTACCAGGTTTCATGCCCGAACCCAAAATCTTGGGTATGCGGAACCAGGGTGGGGTGATGGCTCCCGGCTGGGGATTTGTGATGGGACTTCAGGATCTCGGGTTTGGCGATTATGCAGCACAGAATGGATGGTTAACCACCGATTCAACACTCCATGAGGCTTATACCAACGTAGTCAATCAGGCCTGGAGATTCTCATCAAGCATTGAGCCATTCAGTGAACTTAGGGTAACCATCGAAGCATCGCATTCATCCAGCCGAAATCTCGAGCAATTCTATATTTATGGTGATAATGGCAATTTCACAGCCGAAAATGCCATGTACCGGGGTAACTTCAACATGACCATACTTTCCATCGGATCGGCATTTGAGAAACTGAAGGAAGGGAATGATTATCAGTCAGCTACCTTCGAGACTTTTAAAAACAACCGTTTTATTATTTCAAAACGTCTGGCTGAGGAGCGGGTGGGTAAACAGGTATCCGGAAGCCCGGGTTATGATCCCAATACCGGCGAGTATGAGGGGTATGCCGACGGATATGGTCCAACCTCACTGGATGTGCTGATACCGGCCTTTATGGCTGCCTATTCCGGGAAGAGTGCCGAGATCGTCAGCCTGAATGCCATGCCGGGAGTACTGAGCATGATGCCTAACTGGAGAGTCCAGTACGGCGGTCTGCAAAAGGCTGAGTTCATCAAAAAATACCTGAAGCAGTTCAACCTGACCCATGCATACAGGAGCCTCTATTCGGTTGGATCCTACACCACCAACCTGTTCTATGATCCTGATGTTCAGGACGGCATGAACTATATCCGGGATGCACAGGAAAACTTCCTGCCGGAACGTGAAATCGGTAGTATCAGCATTTCTGAGTCGCTCAGTCCGCTGATCGGATTTGATGCCCAACTCCAGAATAGTCTGCAATTGCGGGTGGAAGTCAAGAAAAACCGGAACATGACATTGAGCCTGAACAATAATCAGCTGATGGAAAACCGTTCTGATGAGCTGGTTTTCGGAACGGGTTACCGGTTTGAAGAGGTGCCGATCACCATCAAGGCAGGGGGGACTCAGCGAAAATTCCAGTCCGACCTGGATTTGCGGTTGGATTTGTCAATCCGCGACAATATCATGATCATGCGTAAACTTGAAGAGGCGGTAAATAAACCCACTTCCGGCCAGACTGTAATTACGGCTAAATTTACTGCCAGTTACCGTTTGAGCAGCCGGTTTGAACTCCGGTTCTATTATGATCAGGTGGTAAATAAACCCATCGTTCAAACCTCTTATGCAACTTCTAACACAAAGGTTGGTTTTAACCTGAGATTTACCTTGTCCAATATGTAGGCTTTTTTTACATTTGAACAAATATTGGATACTCTAAATAAACAAACATAAACCATGAACGTACCTCAGAGTTTAAAGTTCACCCAGGATCATGAATGGATCCGTGTGGAAGGTGATTTGGCTTTTGTCGGTGTTACCGACTATGCACAATCAAACCTCGGTGACATTGTTTTTCTGGAAATTGAAACAGTTGGTGAATCGCTGGCTAAAGGTGAAGCCTTCGGGAATATTGAAGCTGTAAAAGCGGTTGAAGAACTGTACATGCCTGTTTCAGGTGAGGTTCTCGAGATCAATCCGGCTCTGGAAACCAGTCCGGAGGTTGTAAATAAGGATCCATACGGCGAAGGCTGGATGGTGAAAATCAAACTGACCGATGTATCCGAACTTACGGGTTTGCTGGATGCTGCTGCTTACGAAAAACTCATTAGCTGAGATTAAGGCAAGAGGCAGAAGGCCTAAGGCAGAAATTAGTAACAGGTTTTAAGTTATAAGAAAAAAGGGCTTCCGAGGGAGGCCCTTTTTTTTGCCCGGTGGCCTTGTCATCCCGACGAAAGTCGGGATGACACCTCTCCGAGGGTCGTTTGTAGCGATGACACCTCTCCGAGGGCATCCTCTGCCCTCTACAACGTCTTCTTAACTTCCCTGCTGGTATACGCCTCAATAATATCTCCAACTTCAATGTTGTTGTAATTGTCGATATTCAAACCGCATTCCAAACCTGAGAAAACCTCTTTGGCATCATCCTTGAATCTTTTCAGGGAGCCGAGCAATCCGTCATAAACAACGATACCATCGCGGATTATGCGGACTTTCGAAGTCCTGTAGATTTTACCATCACGCACGATACATCCGGCAACGGTACCCACCTTGGTAATTTTGAAAGCTTCCATAACTTCCAAAGTACCGGTGATTTCCTCCTTGATTTCGGGACTGAGCATTCCTTCCATAGCAGCTCTGAGCTCATTGATGGCGTCATAGATGATGGAATAGAGCCTGATCTCGATACCTTCTTTCTCGGCCAGTTTGCGGGCATTCAGTGAAGGCCGTACCTGGAATCCGATAATGATGGCATTGGATGCGGTTGCCAGCAGGATATCGCTTTCTGATATCTGTCCGACAGCCTTATGAATGATGTTAACCTGAATTTCAGGGGTTGAAAGTTTGATGAGTGAATCTGAAAGAGCTTCAATCGAACCGTCCACATCACCTTTAACAATGATATTGAGTTCCTGGAAGTTTCCGATGGCAATACGTCTGCCAATCTCATCAAGTGTAATATGTTTGCGGGTTCGCAATTCCTGTTCGCGCTGCAGCTGTTCCCGTTTGGTTGCGATTTCGCGTGCTTCGCGATCCGTGGCCAGTACATGGAATTTATCACCTGCCTGCGGGGCACCGTTCAGTCCGAGTATAAGCACCGGTTCTGAAGGACCTGCTGTGGCTATGTTCCCGCCGCGTTCGTTGAACATGGCTTTCACCTTGCCAAAGTAACTTCCGGCCAGAACAATATCCCCGATCTTCAGTGTACCGCCCTGTACCAGAATGGTAGTGACGAATCCACGTCCTTTATCCAGCGAGGATTCAATAACGGTTCCCAAAGCATTTTTCCCTGGATTTGCTTTAAGTTCAAGCATTTCCGATTCCAGAAGAATTTTTTCGAGCAGTTCGGCAACTCCCTGGCCTTTTTTCGCGGATATTTCCTGCGACTGATATTTGCCACCCCAGTCTTCAACGAGGTAGTTCATACCGGCCAACTGTTCCTTGATTTTTTCAGGATGCGCACCTTCACGGTCGATCTTGTTAATGGCGAATACCATCGGAACTCCGGCAGCAGCGGCATGGTTGATGGCTTCAATGGTTTGCGGCATAACGGCATCGTCAGCAGCAATCACAATAACAGCCATATCTGCACCCTGGGCACCACGGGCCCTCATGGCGGTAAACGCTTCATGACCAGGTGTATCGAGGAAAGTAATGGTTTTACCGTTGTCGAGAACAACTTTGTAAGCCCCGATATGCTGGGTGATTCCACCGGCTTCACCGGCAATAATATTGGTTTTTCTGATATAGTCGAGCAATGAAGTCTTACCATGGTCAACGTGTCCCATCACGGTAACAACCGGCGGACGCGACCTGAGGTCGGCTTCATCATCTGTTTCCTGCTCAATGGCTTCCTGTACTTCCACACTGATGAATTCCACTTCAAAACCGAATTCATCGGCTACCACGGAAATGGTTTCCGCATCGAGCCTCTGGTTGATGGATACAAACAGTCCGAGGCTCATGCAGGTTGAGATGATCTCATTTACCTGAACGTCCATTAAACTGGCCAGTTCGTTAGCTGTAACGAACTCGGTAACCTTGATCACATGGCTTTCCAGTTCGGCGCGGTCAGCATCTGCGAGCAGCGACTGACGGTTCATTTCACGTCTCGACTTCCTGTGCTTCGAACTTTTCGTTTTCCCTTTCGGGGTGATTCTTGATAAGGTATCTTTTATCTGGCGCTGAACATCTTCTTCGGAGATTTCAACTTTGCCGACCTTCTTCTTAACCTTGGTAGGCTTCTTGATTACCTTGGTTGCTTCGCGCTCGGCAGTTGGTCCAACTACCGGCACCCGATCCTTGCGGATACGTTTTCTCTTTTTCTTCTTGTTGGGATCATCACCTGCAAGGTCAACAACGATTTTCTCCCTGCGACCTTCCGGAGCCAGATTGATTTTTCCTACGATGGTGGGGCCGACGGCTTTTTTAACCACGATTCTGTGGATCGGTGCATCACTGCCCGGTTCCCTTCTTGGCCTCTCAACCTGAGGAGCAGGCTTTTGATCCTGTTTCAGGACCGGTGGCGCTGCAGGCCTTGATTCTTTTACTTCTTTGGCAGGTTTAACCGTTGGTTTTTCCCTGACATATTTCTTGGAAGGACGGGTTTTCTGATTCAGTGAATCAATATCAATCTTTCCGACAAACTTGAAATCAACAACCAGATCCTTGGCGAGGGTGTGGATAACTACTCCACCGTCATCTTCCTGGGATTTTTTTACCGGTTCCGGAATTTGTTCTTCCTGAACGGGTTTCGCAATTTGCTCAACTACCGGTACCGGTTCCTGAATGACCGGTGCAACCGGTTTAGCAACCACTTCAGGAATGGGTTCAACAATTGCCGGCACTGCTTCAATAATTTCCGGAACGTGTTTTGGCTCAGATTTATGTTTGGGCTTATGCTCAACAACCGGTTCAGCTTCCTTTACCGGAACAATTTCCGGAACAGGTTCCGCTTTGACCTCAGCAACCGGTTCGGGTATGATTACCTGTGGTACCGGTTCGGGTTCGGGTTTCGGTTTGACCTTTGGTTTTGGCTTTTCAAGATCAACCCGGCCAACGATTTTGGGTCCAACCGGTTTATCGATCGGTACTGAAATAATTTCAGCCTCTTCCTTCTTTTCACGCTTCTCATGCCTGGAATCATCCTGATCCAGATCAAATTTGGATGAGCCTCTGCTGTCCTGAATCAGAAGTACCTGTTCCTGCTCGGCCTCTTCTTCGACTGGCGGGGGTGGAGTATCTTCAATGGAAATGGTGGTTCGGGATTCGAACTTGTGTTCCTCCTTGAATTGCACCGCTTCCCGTTTGGCCGCCTGATCATTCTGATATTCCTTCATGACCAGATTCAGCGCCTCAGGCGGAATTTTGGTATTAGGATTGTGATCTATGTCGAATCCCTTCCGGTGAAGGAAATCTACTATAGTCTGAATCCCAACATTACATTCTTTCGCAACCCTGCTTAATCGTTTTACCTCTGACATATGTTTTATTCAAATTCTGAACGGAGGATTTTCATTACCTCCTTAACAGTTTCTTCCTCTAAATCAGTGCGTTTTACCAGTTCTTGCACCGATAAATCCAATACGCTGCGGGCAGTATCACATCCAACTGCTTTTAGCTCATCGAGAATCCAGTTTTCAATTTCATCTGCGAATTCTTCAAGATCGATATCCTCTTCAGCATTGGCAATGTCACGGAATACATCAATTTCATAATCCGTAAGCATGCTGGCCAGCTTGATATTCAACCCACCTTTCCCAATTGCCAGTGAAACTTCTTCAGGTTTCAGGAATACTTCAGCCCGGTGGTCCTCTTCGTTCAGTTTGATTGAACTGATTTTGGCGGGACTCAGCGACCGCTGGATAAACAACTGGATATTAGCAGTATAATTGATTACATCAATGTTCTCATTTCGCAGCTCCCTCACAATCCCATGAATCCTCGAACCTTTCATTCCAACACAGGCGCCTACCGGATCGATCCGCTCATCATAGGATTCAACGGCTACCTTGGCACGTTCACCCGGGATTCTG
Source organism: uncultured Bacteroidota bacterium (assembly GCA_942493265.1). Lineage (GTDB taxonomy): Bacteria > Bacteroidota > Bacteroidia > Bacteroidales > UBA12481 > UBA12481. The sequence continues at coordinate 226,560 of OW818688.1, read as the reverse complement.
ACAATTTTCTTGATGGTGATCAAACCATCGAAAATCTCCGGCACTTCGAGTTCAAATAACCGCTGCAGGAATACAGGGGTTGTTCTTGACAAAATAATGACCGGACTGTTATTGCGCATGTCAACCTTCACCACAACCGCACGCAGGGTATCTCCCTTGCGGAAGAAGTCGGAAGGGATCTGCTCCGATTTCGGAAGGATCAATTCATTCCCTTCGTCATCCAGAATCAGAATTTCGCGGTTCCAAACCTGGTAAACTTCACCCGTGATGATATCACCGATCTTATCTTTGTACTTGCTGTAAACATGGTCTTTCTCCAACTCAAGAATCCTGGAGGTGAGGTTCTGACGCAAAGAAAGAATCGCCCTGCGGCCAAAATCTTCCAGTTTAACTTCGTCGGTTACTTCTTCCCCGACTTCATAATCATCATCAATTTTTTTTGCTTCGGTCAGTGATATCTGCAGATTCGAGTCGTCAATTTCACCATCGGCAACAACCGTACGGTTTCTCCAGATTTCAAAATCGCCCTTATCTACGTTTATGATGACATCAAAATTCTCATCCGTTCCGAATCGTTTGATCAGAATACTCCTGAAAACATCTTCCAGAACACTCATCATGGTCGTTCTGTCAATGCTCTTTAGTTCCCTGAATTCCGAAAACGTATCAATGAGGTTTATACTTTCCATGGCCTAACTGTTTACAGCTGTTTAAAATCTATTTCAACACGCGCCGTCTTTATCCGGTTGATCTGAATAACAACGGGCTCTTCCGGCGCCGGTTTTCTCTTGGTTCCCACCAGGCGGAGAATCAGCTCTGCCTCCTTGTCCGATTCGGCAGGCCGGGCTTCAAGTAAAGTTCCTTTGATAATGTCGCCGTCAAGAAGCAAAATGTCAAGCTTCTCACCCAACGCCTTGAGATACTGAGGAAATACCCTTATCGGCTGACCGAGCCCCGGTGAGGATACCTGAAGTTCGTAATCTTCAGTTTCCCGATCTAGTTGATCCTCAATGCTTCTGTGAAGTCCGCCGCAGTCGTCCAGACTGACGCCATTTTTATGGTCAATAAACACCTGGATCACATTGCTACGGCTTATAATGACATCTACCAGAAAAATTTCAGTTTCCTTAAGTGCCTCAGCAACAATACTCTCTATGTGTTTTTTATCTATCACAACACCAAAATTATAAAATAGGGGACCCGAGTCCCCTATCCAGAATTCCCACAATCGACCGCAAAAATAGATAAATTATTCCATAACTCCAATTTGTGGGCGCGAAACGTCTTCATAATCAGGAAAAATTTGATGTTTTTCAGTTTCCCGGAGAATTAGTTGTAAAATTGCATGAACAAAGCATTTAGCATTCTACAGATGGATGAAGAATTCCGCCTCGTTCCCAATAAAAGGAAGATAATTAATGACCCGCTGTACGGTTTTATCAATTTCCCTTCCCCCCTGATTTATGACCTGATCGATCATCCCTGGTTCCAACGGCTGAGGAGGATACGTCAGCTCGGCCTAACTTTCTATGTTTATCCTGCCGCCAATCATACCCGGTTTCAGCATGCCCTCGGTGCGGCCTATCTCATGGATACCGCATTGGACGTGATCTCCCGGAAGGGCTATCCCGTAACAGATGAGGAGCGTGATGCCGCCATAGCAGCCATACTCCTCCATGATATCGGTCACGGACCCTTTTCTCATGCCCTGGAACACAGTATCGTTGAGTCCGTAAATCATGAACAGATATCGGGATTGTTTATGAACCACTTGAACCGTTCAACAGGTGGCGCCCTCGATCAGGCAATCAGTATTTTTAACGGGGATTACCCCCGGTCATTCTTTCATCAGCTCGTATCGAGCCAGCTCGATATGGACCGGCTGGATTACCTGAACCGCGATAGCTTTTTTACCGGTGTAACAGAGGGTGTGGTAGGCTACGAGAGGATTATCAAGATGTTAAAAGTGGTTGATGACCAGCTGGTTGTTGAGCGAAAAGGCATCTATTCCATCGAAAAATACCTGATCTCCCGCCGGTTGATGTACTGGCAGGTGTATTTGCATAAAACAGTTATTGCCGCTGAGCAGATGCTCGTCAAAGCCCTCAAAAGGGCCCGGGAACTCGCCTGCAACGGCACCCATGTGTTTGCCACACCGGCCTTGCATGGATTCCTGTACCCGGGACCACTTAGCGACCGGCCCATGGATGATCCGGATATGCTGCTGGAACAGTTCGCCAAACTGGATGACAGCGATATTTTCGCCTCGATAAAAGTGTGGGCCGATCATTCAGATAAGGTGCTTTCCCTGCTGTCGGAAGGATTGCTGAACCGGAAACTTCCTGTGATCAGGATACAGAAATCCCCGTGGAATCCCGAACAGATCGATCACCTCCGTAAAAAGGTTTCATCTGAATACGGATTTTCCCCGCACGAGGCGGAATATCTGGTTTTTACCGATATCATTACCAATAGCACCTATGCCGAAAACGATGAGCAGATCCTGTTTTACGACAACAGCGGTCAGCTGATCACACTTTCAGAGGCCAGTGATATTCTGAATGTGCCTCTTCTGAGTCGTGCGGATAGTAAATACTATCTTTGCTACCCAAAGTGGTTATTTGCCAATTCAGATAATAAGCAGTCATTTTGATCCGTTAATAAGCCTTTATACTCCTATGGAATTTACAGCAAAACAAATAGCCGGATTTTTGGGCGGAAAGGTTGACGGAAACCCGGATGCTATCGTAAATGATGTTTCAAGAATCGAGGAAGGTAAGCCAGGAACCCTGAGCTTCCTGGCTAATCCGAAATATCAGGCCCATATCTATGAAACCGGATCAACCATTGTTCTCGTTCATAATGAATTTGTTGCGCAGCAACCACTTTCCTGTACCCTCATCCGGGTGGATGATCCATACCGGTCGCTGGCAAAATTGCTGGCAATGGTTGAAAAGCGACCGAACCGGTCGGGTGTGGAGCCAATGGCTTTTGTGCATGCGGAAGCGGAACTCGGGCAGGATGTTTATGTGGGTGCATTCTCCTACATCAGCAAGGGTGCCCGAATCGGTAACAATGTGAAGATTTTTCCGCAGGTTTATATCAGTGAGGATGTTGTGATCAATGATGATACCTGGATCTATTCCGGTACCCGGATTCATAATAATTCCGTTATTGGCTCACATTGCGTGATCCACAGCGGTGTGGTGATCGGCGGCGATGGATTTGGATTCGCCCCGGTAACCGGAAGCGATTTTACCAAGGTTCCGCAGATCGGTAACGTTGTGATTGAGGATTATGTGGAAATCGGCACCAATACTACCATCGACAGGGCAACCATCGGTTCAACCATCATCAGGAAAGGGGTTAAACTCGACAACCTGATCCAGATCGGACATAATGTGGAAATTGGGGAGAATACGGTTATTGCTGCCCAAACCGGAATTTCCGGATCAACCCGGATAGGGAAAAATTGCATGATTGGTGGACAGGTCGGTATCATCGGCCACATAAATATTGCCGACGGAACAAAGATCGCGGCTCAAAGTGGGGTGGGGCAGTCTGTCACAACCCCCGGAACTGCCATCCAGGGAAGTCCTGCCTATGATATCATGCCGTATCAGCGGTCATATGTTTACTTCAAAAAGTTGCCTGAATTGGTCGAAAGGATTCGTCAGATTGAACAATCAAAACATACAACCAAGAAAGAATAGCACTGGTTTTTTTGATCTTACGGCCAAAGTCCTATTTTTGCACCCAATTAAACGGGTAACACTTCATGACCGCTAAACAGAAAACCATTGCACAAAGCCTGTCCCTTTCGGGTACAGGCCTACATACGGGATTAACGGTTGAGGCAACTTTTTACCCGGCCGCCGAGAATACCGGAATCATTTTTCAACGAATCGACCTGCCTGGACAGCCGGTTATCAGAGCCGCAGCGGAACTGGTTATCGACACAGCCCGTAACACCATCCTGGAAGATAAAGGTGCCCGCATCGGCATGGTTGAGCATTCCCTTTCCGCCCTCTCCGGGTTGGAGATTGATAATGTCCTGATCACCGTGAACGCTCCGGAAATGCCTATCCTCGACGGCAGCGCCAGAATTTACCTGGATGCCTTCCTGGCTGCCGGTATTACCACCCAGAATGCCGATCGCGATGTTTTTGAGATCCGTGAGCCTATAGTATATAGTGATGATGAGCGTGGAATTGAAATCATGGCCCTACCGGCTGATGAGTTCAGTATCAGCGTGATGATTGATTATAATTCGGAAGTGCTTGGGAACCAGTATGCAAGCCTTTCTCATATAGCAGATTATAATTCCCAGATCGCCTCATCCCGCACTTTTGTGTTTTTCAGGGAGCTGGAAATCCTGTGGAGAAATAATCTGATCAAAGGCGGCAGTCTTGACAATGCCATGGTGATTCTGGAAAAGGAAATTCCTCAGCCGGAACTCGACCGGGTTGCAGATATGATTGGACGGCCACGTGTGCCAATGCATGCTCAGGGAATCCTGAGTTCAACCAAGCCGGAATTCAGTAATGAACCTGCCAGGCACAAACTGCTGGATCTTATCGGCGACCTGAAATTGATCGGTACCCATGTAAAAGGCAAGATTATTGCCACCCGGCCCGGCCATTATTCAAATGTCGAATTCGCCAAACTCGTTAAACTGGCAATCAAAAAGGAAAAAACCCGGAACATCATTCCTTCTTTCGATCCGAACGCCGCCCCGCATTATGATATTAACAAAATCATGTCGCTGCTGCCTCACCGGCCGCCTTTCCTTTTGGTCGACCGTATCATTGAGGTAACGGATGTGATGATTCTCGGGCTCAAGAATGTTACCATGAATGAGCCGTTTTTTGTCGGCCATTTTCCCGACGAGCCGGTAATGCCCGGGGTTTTGATCGTTGAAGCCCTTGCCCAGTGCGGAGGTATTCTCGTGATGCAAACGGTGGATAACCCAAAAGAATACAGCTCCTATTTCCTGAAAATTGATAATGTCAGGTTTAAGCGAAAAGTCGTTCCCGGCGATACCCTCCTGCTGAAAATGGAACTGCTCGAGCCGGTGCGACGCGGAATCGTCAAGATGAGAGCTCAGGCTTTTGTCGGAAATCATATCGTAACCGAAGGAGAGATGATGGCGCAGGTAGTTAAAAATAAAGAAATTAAATAAGTTAAACGATGATTCATCCTCTCGCGAGTGTTCACCCTGAGGCACGCATTGCAGGAACGGCTGTTGTAGAAGCATTTGCCTATATCAGCCAGGATGTGGAGATCGGTGAGGGAACATGGATTGGTCCGCATGCGACTATATTCGACGGAGCCCGGATCGGGAAAAACTGCAAGGTTTTCCCCGGAGCAGTGATCTCCGCAATTCCCCAGGACCTTAAGTATAATGGAGAAACAACTCTCGTTGAGATCGGTGATAATACCGTGATCAGAGAGTGTGTTACCATCAACAAAGGCACTAATTCCTTCGGCAAAACCCTTATCGGTAATAATTGCCTGATTATGGCATACAGTCATGTTGCACACGACTGCAGAATCGGAAATAATGTTATCCTGGTTAACTCCACCGGATTGGCCGGCGAAATCGAGATAGGCGACTATGCAATTCTGAGCGGAATGGTGCTCGTTCATCAGTTCGTAAGGATCGGCGCTCATACTATGATACAGGGTGGCTCCAAAGTAGGTAAGGATGTTCCTCCGTTTGTTACCGCCGGGCGTGATCCCATCCGGTTTGAAGGACTCAACCTCGTTGGACTTCGCAGAAGGGGATTCTCTGAAGCATTGATCGAGCAGATCCATGAGATCTACCGCTATGTATACCAGAAAGGCTATAATACCAGTCAGGCTCTTGAGCGTATCGAAGCTGACATTATCGGTAACGGTGAGCGCGATATGATCGTTTCTTTTATCCGCGGGTCAAAGCGCGGAATCATCAAAGGACCTTTCGAGGAAATTTAGTTATTCCCAACGTTGCTTCGCATTCCATCCCTGTGCTTCCATAGGAATGGTGCTTTTATCCTCAAATTCAATCAGGTGACCATCCTCCTTGTCACACATGATGCCGATAACCGAGATCCCACCAATGCTTTGAACTGCATTGAAATCTTCGGGCGAAATCGTGAAAAGCAACTCGTAATCTTCCCCTCCGCTTAAAGCCGCAACAATCGGACTGATACGCATATGCTCAGCCAGTCTGGCCGTTTCGGGATGTACCGGTATGTGGTGGGCAAATAACCTGGATCCCAGTCCTGAAGCTTTACAGATATGAAGCAGGTCGGATGAGAGGCCATCTGAAATATCAATCATCGAGGTCGGTTTTACCTTATTGGCCAGCAATGCTTTTCCAAGATCCTTGCAGGCCTCGGGCTTGAGTTGCCGCTCCAGCAGATACTGATAGCCATCGAACTGCGGCTTGTATTCCGGATTCTCCCTGAACAGCCGGTTTTCACGCTCCAGCAGCAATAATCCCATATAAGCTCCACCCAGATCCCCGGTAACACAGATCAGATCCCCCTTTTTTGCCCCTTTGCGGTAGATGACCTGCTGTGGCAGGGCGGTTCCCAATGCAGTAACCGATATCGTGAGCCCGTTGAGGCTGGCACTGGTATCCCCTCCGATCAGATCGATCTCATAATGGTTGCAGGCCAGTTTGATCCCTTTGTAAAATTCTTCAATGGCATGGAGTGACAATTTTGCCGATAATCCAATACTCACCGTAATCTGGAGGGGCGTGCCGTTCATGGCATAGATGTCGGACAGGTTAACCACTACCGACTTGTAGCCCAGGTGCTTCATCGGAACATACGTCAGGTCGAAATGGATCCCTTCAAGCAATAAATCGGTGGTTACCAAAGTCAGGAATCCACTGTGATCAATCACGGCTGCATCATCCCCAATCCCCTTGCGCGAGGCGGTATGGCGGAGTATAATGTCATCTGTCAGCTTATGGATCAATCCGAATTCACCGAGATCCGACAAGGTTCGTGTTTTCTTGTTACTCATAGGTTTGAGGGTCATAGATGCGCCAAAAATAGCACATCTCTGAGGATAAATAATGGGTAATTGTTTAACTTTACTTTCTATTTAGAAATATTCTAAATAACTTTGCATCCTTTGTTATTTCTGTATTTCACGTGATTATGAACGGCGAACAAGACCCTATTATCAGTCAGGTTACCCAGGGGGATTATAAATACGGTTTTGTTACCGTCCTGGATAACGATGCTTTGCCCAAGGGACTGAATGAGGACATAATACGGCAGCTTTCTGCCAAAAAGGATGAACCGGAATGGATGTTGGAGATCCGGTTGAAAGCATACCGGTACTGGCTCACCATGAAATTACCCGAATGGGCACATTTGAATATACCACCCATTGATTATCAGGAAATTATATATTATTCCGCACCAAAAAGCAGTAAGCCGGCAGGTAGTTTTGAGGATGTGGACCCTGAGCTATTGAAGACTTTTAATAAGCTGGGCATTCCGCTCGACGAGCAAAAACACCTTTCGGGTTTTGCTGTGGATGCCGTGATGGACAGCATTTCAGTTAAAACAACTTTTAAGGAATCCCTGGCGGAACTGGGTATCATTTTCAGTTCTTTCAGCGAGGCGGTACGTGAGCACCCCGACCTGATCAAAAAGTACATGGGATCCGTGGTTCCCTACCGGGATAATTTTTATGCAGCCCTGAATTCAGCGGTTTTCAGCGACGGATCATTTGTTTTTATCCCCAAAGGAGTCAGATGCCCGATGGAGCTGTCGACCTATTTTCGAATCAATGCCGCCAATACCGGCCAGTTCGAGAGAACCCTGATCGTGGCTGAAGAGGGTGCCTATGTGAGTTACCTGGAGGGATGTACCGCCCCCATGCGGGATGAAAACCAACTGCATGCAGCTATCGTTGAGATTGTTGCACATACCGATGCGGAGGTTAAGTATTCTACCGTTCAGAACTGGTATCCCGGTGATAAGAATGGCAAGGGCGGTATTTTTAATTTTGTTACCAAAAGGGGTATCTGCCTCGGCGACCGGTCGAAAATTTCCTGGACCCAGGTGGAAACCGGCTCATCGGTTACCTGGAAATATCCTTCCTGTATCCTGCGCGGTGACTCATCCGTGGGTGAGTTCTACAGCGTGGCGGTCACCAATAACCATCAGCAGGCCGATACCGGCACCAAGATGATCCATATCGGGAAAAATACCCGCAGCACCATCGTATCAAAGGGTATTTCGGCCGGAAAAAGCCAGAATAGCTACAGGGGTTTGGTGAGGGTATCAAAAAATGCTGAAAATGCACGAAACTATTCCCAGTGTGATTCCCTGCTCCTCGGAGATCAGTGCGGCGCACATACCTGGCCTTATATCGAAGTGGATAATCAGTCGGCAGTGGTTGAGCATGAGGCAACCACCTCAAAAATCGGTGAGGATCAGATATTCTACTGCAACCAGCGCGGGATCGATACTGAAACAGCTATCGGACTGATCGTGAATGGGTATGCCAGGGAAGTATTGAACAAATTACCGATGGAATTTGCCGTCGAGGCCCAGAAGTTGCTTCAGATCAGTCTGGAAGGCAGCGTGGGTTAATTATTATATCGTCAATCGTCAATTCTATATATCCGCATGTTATCAATCAGAAACCTCAAAGCGGCCATCAACGGGAAGGAGATTCTCAAGGGAATCAACCTCGAAGTCAATGAAGGTGAAGTTCACGCAATTATGGGTCCCAACGGATCAGGGAAAAGTACCCTTTCCGCAGTTCTGGCCGGCAGAGATATTTTTAAAGTTACTGAAGGTGAAGTTATATTCGATGGAAAGTCCCTGTTGGATTTGTCCCCCGAGATCCGCGCCCGGGCCGGAATCTTTCTCGGATTTCAGTATCCCGTAGAGATCCCGGGAGTTTCGATGGTTAACTTCATGCGTACCGCTATCAATGAACAGCGCAAATATCGCGGTTTGCCCGATATGAGCGCTACGGATTTCCTGAAACTCATGCGCGACAAAAAGGCACTGATGGAAATCGATTCGGCGCTGGCCAGCCGCTCAGTAAATGAAGGATTCTCCGGAGGAGAGAAAAAGAAGAATGAAATTTTTCAGATGGCGATGCTGGAACCCCGGTTGTCGATATTGGATGAAACTGATTCCGGATTGGATATCGATGCCCTGAAAACCGTTGCTACCGGTGTAAACCGCTTGCGCCGGCCGGATAACGCCATGATTGTGATCACACATTACCAGCGGTTGCTGGATTATATTGTACCCGATTTTGTTCACGTTCTTTCGGCAGGCAGAATTGTTAAGTCGGGTGATAAAACCCTCGCCTATGAGCTGGAGGAAAAGGGCTACGACTGGATTAAAGAGGAAAATCAGGAGTAAAATGGAAACCGTTTCAGATAAGCAAATATTGGATAATCAGCTGACTGATTGGTATTTCAGCAATCGAGATCAGCTGATGAACTCCTCGAGTTCGGTGTTTAATTCCTTCCGGCCTGCCGCAATGGAGAGTTTCCGGAATCTTGGAATTCCTGACCGTTCCCTTGAAAATTATAAGTCCACGGATATCCCCAAAATCTTCCTTTCACCACTTAACCGTTATATCGAACCCCGGAAAATTCTTTTTTCCGTTGAGGACCTGTTCCATTGCGATATTCCTGAACTTGATACCGAACTGGTTTTGCTGGTTAACGGCTGGTTTTATGAAAACAGGCCAAAATTGCAGGTGCTGCCCGGCGGTATGATCATCGGCAGTATGGCGGAAGCGGCCAGGCAATATCCCGACCTCATGAAACAGCATTATTCGAAATATGCAGATTTTGAAAAGGATGGATTAGTTGCCCTCAATACGGCTTTTGCCCAGGATGGCACCTTTATTTATGTTCCGAAAGGCTCCGCTGGGGATCGTGCAGTACAGATAGTCAATATCCTGCTTTCTCCTGAAGACCTGTTTGTTCAGCACAGGAACCTGGTTATAGTGGAGGAAGGCGCCTCTGCAAGGGTAGTTGTTTGCGATCACTCCCTCTCCGCCCATCATTACCTCACCAACTCGGTGACGGAAATTTTTGTGGGGCCGGGAGCGCATCTGGATTACGTGAAACTTCAGAATGAAAACGATAACTCCAATCAGATATCCACTTCATTTGTTTACCAGGAACGTTCCAGCGAGGCGGTATTTAATACAATCACCCTCCACGGAGGAATGATCCGGAATAATGTGTATACCTGTCTGGCAGGCGAAGGCGCTTCAAATGAAACCCTTGGGCTCTTCCTGGTTGATAAAACCCAGCATGTGGATAATTTCACTTTTGTGGATCATGCAGTGCCTGATTGCACCAGCCGGCAAAATTTCAAGGGGATACTCGATGAGCAGGCTACGGCTGCCTTTAACGGACGAATCCTTGTCAGGCCGAATGCCCAGAAAACAGAGGCTTATCAGAAAAACAACAACATCCTGCTCACCAATGATGCCAGAATGAGCACAAAGCCTCAGCTGGAAATCTACGCCGATGATGTCAAATGCAGTCACGGTGCCACAGTAGGGCAGCTCGATCAGAATGCCATATTCTACCTGCAGAGCCGCGGAATTTCCATTCGGGAGGCCCGGTTGCTGCTAATGTATGCATTCGGACATGAAATACTGAATAAAATTTCGGTCGAACCGCTTCGGGAGCGTTTGTCCGACCTGGTAGATAAAAGATTACGCGGTGAACTGACCCGATGCAACAGCTGTCCGCTACATTGTCAGGAAACATGCTGAAACATGAATAATTTTCCCATTCAACAGATCCGGAAAGATTTTCCGATCCTCGACCAGATGGTGTACGGCAACCCGCTGGCATATCTTGATAACGGGGCCACCACCCAAAAGCCGCTGAGGATGATCGAAGCAATCAACAAGCTTCACCGGGAGCAGAATGCCTCCATTCACCGGTCGGTGAATTTTCTAAGCGACAAAATGACCGCGGCATACGAAGATGCCCGGGTTACCGTACAGAAATTTATCGGAGCCCCGAAATCTTCACAGGTGATATTTACTTCGGGCGCTACCGGGTCGATCAACCTGGTGGCCTTCTCATTCGGCGAAGGGGTGATATTGCCCGGCGATGAGATTATCCTCTCCACGATGGAACATCATTCCAATATCGTTCCCTGGCAGATGGTTTGCGAACGCAAGGGCGCAAGCCTCCGTATCATCCCGATAACCGACGAGGGGGAACTGGATATGGATGCTTACCGGAACCTTTTCACTGATCGCACCCGGATAGTTGCGGTTACCCATGTTTCCAATGTGCTGGGTACTGTTAATCCGGTAAAGGAAATCGTTCAGATTGCCCACAGCCACGGTGTGCCGGTGCTGCTCGACGGCGCCCAGGCTATCCAGCATGAAAAGGTGGATGTGGTTGACCTGGATTGCGATTTTTATGCATTCTCGGGTCATAAGATCTATGGACCTACCGGTATCGGGGTGCTGTACGGCAAGGAAGAGTGGCTTCTTCGGCTTCCGCCTTATCAGGGCGGTGGCGATATGATCGACCGCGTGACTTTTGAAAAGACTACCTATAATGAGCTGCCATTCAAATTTGAGGCGGGTACAACCAATTTTGCCGGGGCCATCGGACTGGCTGAATCGCTGAATTACCTTACCGGAATCGGTTTGGATGAAATTATAAGCTATGAACGGTATCTCCGCGATTATGTCACTGAAAAACTCAGCACTATCAAGCAGTTGCGTATGTATGGCACCAGTGCCGGAAAAGCGGCTGTGTTTTCATTTGTCCTCGAGGGAATTCACCCTTATGATACCGGAATGATCATTGATAAATTCGGTGTTGCCGTGCGTACCGGCACTCATTGTGCTATGCCGCTGATGCAGCGCCTGGGAATTGAAGGCACCCTCAGGGCTTCCTTCTGCTTTTATAATACCACGGAGGAGGCTGACAGGCTCCATAATGCACTGAATACCGTAATCGATTTGCTGGCCTGATAACGAGATATTTATGGAAATCGCTGATATACAGAATGAAATTATCGAAGAATTCGCCGGTTTGGGCGAATGGATGGAACGATATAATTACCTGATCGATCTGGGAAAAAATTTGCCGATGATTGAACAGGCCTACCGGAATGATGAATACCTGATCCGTGGATGCCAGTCGCGAGTTTGGCTGAATGCGGAGCTTACTGACGGTAAAATCTATTATTACGGGGATTCCGATGCCATTATTACCAAAGGGATTGCCGCCCTGATGATCCGTGTTTTTACCGGTCATACTCCCGATGAGATCCTGAATGCCAATATGAGTTTCATTGATGTGATCGGTTTGAAGGAACATCTTTCGCCAACCCGCTCCAATGGCATGGTGGCAATGATCAATCAGATGAGATATTATGCAATGGCCTACAAGGCAAAACAACAAAAATCATAATGCAAACAGAAGTGCAGATAGTCCGCGTGCTGCGGAATGTATACGATCCGGAAATCCCGGTAAATATTTACGATCTCGGACTGATTTATGAAGTGAACGTGCTGGATGGAGGTAAAGTAATGATCCTGATGACACTCACTTCCCCGGGTTGTCCGATGGCTGATGAATTGATTGCGGAGATCCATGAAAGTGTTAAGGCCATCGAAGAGGTGAATGAGGTGGAGGTTAAGCTGACTTTTAACCCCCCGTGGACAAAGGATATGATGACCGAAGAAGCAAAACTTGAATTAGGATTTCTCTGAAAAAACATTGTTCGAATCGGATGAAATAGTAGGAGCCATTAAGCGGAAAGCCCTCCAGCTGGGCTTTTCAGCCTGCGGCTTTGCTCCGGCGGTATCTTTGGATGAATTGGAAGCCGGTTACCGCAACTGGCTCGAATCCGGCAAGTCGGCCGGTATGAATTATCTCACCCGAAATGTCGAATTGCGGCTCGATCCCCGAAAACTCGTGGAGGGTGCAAAAACTGTTATCTCCCTGGCTGCCCCCTATTATTCCCCTTTACTCCCGCATATCTCCGGTAATCCCCGCATCAGCAGGTATGCGCTCGGCGATGATTATCATGAGGTGCTGAAATCCTCCGGTAAAGAATTGCTGAGTTGGATAAACCTTGAATTTGGACCGGCTGGCGGTCGTGTTTTTACCGATTCCGCACCCGTTTTTGAGCGCGAATGGGCACGGCGCGCCGGTATCGGATGGATCGGCAAAAACGGATGCCTGATTATCCCCCGACTGGGATCCTGGTTTTTTCTGGCGGAAATTATCACCGACCTTGAAATTCCATACGAAATTTCACCCGTCACTGACCGCTGCGGCAGTTGCCGCCGCTGCAGCGATGCCTGTCCGACCGGCGCCCTGGCCGGAGACGGATCTATTGACCCGCGCAAATGCCTCTCCTATATCACCATCGAACATAAGGGACCCATACCGCTTGAGTTTAAAGGCAAAATGGAGGATTGGATCTTTGGCTGCGATATCTGCCAGGATGTTTGCCCCTGGAACAAAGACCCACAACCCACCGGATTTGCACAGTTTCAGCCCCGTCCCGGACTGGCTTCTTCCGACCGCAATTTTTTCAGTAACCTGGATGCCTCCTCATTCTCACAAGTATTTGACGGATCGCCGGTTCAGCGTGCCGGATGGTCAGGAATTTTGAGGAACTTTGAGTTTCTGGAAAAGGATGAAATTCAATGAAGTACAGATCTGTGGTTATGTTAGTGATCCTGTTGATGCCGATAGGTCGGGTCACCGCTCAGGATTTCCTCATCAGCAGCACGGAGGTTTATGCAGATGGTACGAGTTCTCCATTCAACAGGGTTCAACCCGGCGATACAGTTTGGCTTCAGTCAGGAGTCAGAAATAAATTGCGGCTGGCAAATTTTCACGGTCAGCCGGGTAAGCCGGTCGTTTTTGCCAACCTGGACGGACAGGTCATTGTGGAAACGGATTATAATTACGGAATCAGTTTCAGCGCCTGTTCAGATTTCAAGCTGGCCGGACTGGCAGGCAACGGATATAAATATGGGATCCACATTGCACGGGTTTCCAATCCTTCCGGAATGGGAATTTCCGCCACCAATAAATCCACGGATCTGGAAATCGAAAATTGTGAGATATCGAATACCGGATTTGCCGGGATAATTACTAAAACGGATCCATCATGCGATGATCCGGGTACCTGGCGCAATGGGTTCACCCAGTATAATACAGTGATCCACGATTGCTATATCCATGATACGGACGGTGAGGGGATTTATGCCGGTGATACCCATTATACCGGAATGTCACTCTCCGGCTGCAATAAAACGGTTTTACCTTCCGTGCTTGTCGGAACGAAGATCTATAATAACCGGATTGAACGAACCGGTTACGACGGTTTGCAGATATCATCGGCAGTTATTGATTGCGAGATTCACCATAATACCCTGAAGGATTGCGGCTACCGGATGGTCAGGAGTCAAACGAGTTCCATTCTGATTGGCGGGGGTACACAGGCAAAATGTTACAATAATACCATAATCGACTCTTATGCAACCGCGATTCTTGTTTTTGGCAAGGGCGGAACTACGGTTTTTAATAATCTGATCATCAGGCCCGGACTCAGATATCTTCCCGATAATCCGGACGAGCCGGAATCGGGAATATTCCTGTCGGATAAAACCAATGATGAAAAGACCTTTTACGGAGTCTATAATAATACGATAGTACGGCCAAAATCGGATGGTATCCGAATAGACAATTCCGTAAATTTTACCGTCCGGATCTTCAATAATGCGATAATCGACCCTGGGGCTTTCCACCATTATGAGACTGATAATACTGACAGAACCGGGATGGATTCCTATATCTATGATACCGGCCGGCTTGGATTGTATGAGTCTTCAAACAACTTTTTTACCCGGTTGGTCACTGACGGGGTTTTTGCCAATTCCGGCAGCGATGATTTTCATCTGATGGCCGGTTCTCCAATGATTGATGCCGGAATGAACCTGATCCCGGCAGGGGTTACAACTGACCTGGATGATCGTCAGCGCCCCGCCGGAACTGCGTTCGATATCGGAGCCTACGAGTATCCGGAATCCCAGTCAATTGACCAGCATGCTGATGATCCCGGTTTTTTTGTGTCTTCACTCCGGGTCGATCCGGATAAAACCATCAACTTCAGCCTTTCCGTGAAAAATGATCTCTCCGTTGATGTCCGTTTGGTTGATATTCAGGGCAGGATTATCTTTGAAAAGCAAAACCTGAAAGTCAATTCGGGGGATAAGGAATTTTCCCTGCCGGCAGGTTCCGGAGGAATGGTAATTTTGATGATTCAATCAGACCGATCAAGTTATGTCCGTAAAATCATCTTCTTTTAAACGCGAAAACCTGAGAACAGTGGTCGTAACTGACCCGTTAAGCCCTCAGGTTACCTATGCCGACCGGATCATGCTGATGGGCTCATGCTTTACCGAGCATATCGGGAACCGGCTGAAGCAGTTTAAGTTTACGGTCGATCTCAACCCGTTCGGCATTGTATATAATCCGCTATCAATCGCCGCACAGCTCCGTTATTTAATCGATCCCTCCGGTTTCAGCCGCGACAACCTGGTTTATCATCAGGATTTGTGGCATTCCTGGATGCACCACAGCAGATTTTCAAATCCTGATCCCGAAGTTCTTATTCAATCACTCAACAAACAGGCCGTTGCCTCATCAGCGTTTTTGAAACGGGCAGATCTTCTGATACTTACATTCGGTACGGCCGAGGCATTTTATCTCCGGGATGGCGATCACCTGGTTTCCAATTGTCATAAACTTCCGGCCGACCGGTTTTATTCTCAGAAACCCGATCCTGTGGAATTGGCCGATTCGTGGTATCCCGTGATCGATTCACTGAAAAGTATCAATCCTTCATTGCGTATTTGCCTCACGGTGAGTCCGGTAAGATATTTTAAAGATGGTCCCGCCGGTAATCAGATGAGTAAATCCATACTCTTCCTTTTTATTGGATTATTAATGAAAAAATATCCTGATATCTTGTATTTCCCTTCCTATGAGATATTTATGGACGATTTGCGTGATTACCGGTTTTATGATACCGACATGATGCATCCGGGCCCGGCCGGCATTGAATATGTTTGGATGCGTTTTGTTGATACCTTTTTAAATCCAAATGTTTATCCGCTGATGGATGAGGTGGAATCCCTAATTAAATCGGTACATCACCGTCCGGGTGCGCATCTGACTGATAGTCACCGGAAGTTTGTGGAACAGCTGGCCGGACGGCTGACAGAGCTGCAATCGAAGAACCCGTTTCTGGATTTTACTGATGAACTGGACAAGCTCCGGGGGCAGTTGCTGTCAGATCAAGCCTGATTTTAAAAGGAGATCCAGATCTTCGGGTGTGTCCACACCGAATCCTTCATAACCGGTTTCGCAGCAGTGAACCGCAAAGCCATTTTCAAGCCATCTCAATTGCTCCAGCGATTCTGCCATTTCCAGAATTCCGGGTTCCAGCCGGCCGATCTTTTCCAGAATCTCTTTTTTGAAGGCATACATCCCGACATGCGAAAACCAGGTGGTGCCGCCTGAGCGGTAGTAGGGTATAGGTGACCTGGAAAAATAGAGAGCGAACATCGCACGGTTGAGCACGACCTTTACCCGGTTGGGATTGTGGAAGGCCACCTGGTCAGTTTCCTGACGGATTAAGGTGGAAATTCCTGTTTCCGGCCGGGATATGTCGGCAGCCAGCAAGGCAATAGCTTCAGAAGTTACCAACGGCTCATCGCCCTGAATATTCAGAATGGCACCAAAGGATTTTCCTGAATTGGCGGCCCGGGTGTTCATGGCTTCGATGCATCGGCTGGTGCCGGAAATATGATCTCCACTCGTGAGAATGAAATTGGCGCCGAATTGGGCGGCAACCGCGCCGATTTCCACATCACCGCTGGCGATAGCCAGGTTCTGAAGCACTTTTGATGCTTCCTGATAGACCCTGATAACCATTGGAACTCCCTGGATCGGGACCAGGGGTTTGCCCGGGAAACGGGTTGAAGCCATTCTGGCAGGGATAATCCCTAGTATATCATCGGTTTGCAGCTTCATCCTGACTTCCGTTTAAAGGTAATTGAGGCCATTAAGTTATAAAAAACGAGGAAAGTTGTACCTTTACCTCATACATTAACCCGGTACTTCGGCGTTTTAATAACGACGCAACTGAATTCATCGTATGGAAATAAATAAGATCAAGCAGAGATTTGAAATTATCGGAAACTCTCCGGCGCTTCACCGGGCGATAGAAGTCGCGGTACAGGTTGCTCCCACCGATCTTTCCGTATTGATTACCGGTGAAAGCGGAACGGGTAAGGAGCGTTTTCCCCAGATTATTCACCAGTTCAGTACCCGTAAACACGGGCCATACAGTGCCGTTAACTGCGGGGCAATTCCTGAAGGGACGATAGATTCAGAACTTTTCGGACATGAAAAGGGATCATTTACCGGAGCCCATGAAGCCCGCAAAGGGTATTTCGAGGAGGCAAATAACGGTACGATCTTTCTCGATGAAATTGGTGAACTCCCATTATCCACGCAGGTCAGGCTGCTGAGAGTTCTTGAAACCGGGGAATTTATCCGTGTGGGTTCATCCAAGGCTCAAAAAACCAATATCCGGCTGGTTGCCGCAACCAATGTGGATATTCACAAGGCCGTTCAGGAGGGCCGTTTTCGTGAAGATCTGTTCTACCGGCTCAATACCGTACCCATCATTATAGCCCCGTTACGCAACCGGCAGGAGGATATTTACCTGCTGTTCCGCAAGTTTGCGCAGGATTTTGCTGAAAAATATATGATGCCTGTTGTTCGGCTCGATGAGGAGGCTCAGTCTATGCTTGAAGCCTATAAGTGGCCGGGAAATATCCGGCAGCTGAAAAACATTACCGAGCAGCTGTCAATCATTGAGCAGGAGCGCCTGGTTACGGCCGAAAGGCTCCGGCTGTACCTGCCGGCTGATACCCGTTCCAGCCTGCCGGTGCTGATGCCCCGCGATGGTGATGAACGGTCGTTCCGCTCAGAACGGGAAATCCTCTACCAAATCCTGTTCGATATGAAACGGGATGTAAACGATCTGAAAAAACTCGTTAACGAATTGACCGACCGGAAGGAGGGAATGCCCCGCAATGAACCCGACGACCAGAATCTTCTGAGCCGGCTGTACCAGGAACAGGATGTACGGTTTGACACCTCAGTATCGGGACCACCGCCGATGCATGCCAAACGGGTTGATGAATCACAGATCGAGGATACCGAGGAAATCATTGAAGAATCCCTCTTGCTGCAGGATAAGGAAATCGAGCTGATTAATAAATCGTTGCGCAAACACCAGGGGAAACGCAAACTGGCAGCTCAGGAACTGGGTATTAGCGAACGTACCCTGTACAGGAAAATCAAAGAATTCGGGATCGAGGAATAATGAAGAAATCACACATACTCCTTTTTGGGTTTATTCTGACTGTTAGCCTGGCAGGCTGCAAGGTGAAATACGGTTTTACCGGCGCCTCCATTTTGCCCGATGTGAAAACAATCTCTGTCGCCTATTTCCCAAACCGCGCTCCTATAGTGAACCCAACGCTCAGTCAGGAATTAACTGAAAAACTGAAAGATAAGTTCATTTCCCAAACGAGCCTGAACATGATCAGCGGTGATGGCGATCTGAGTTTTGAAGGTGAAATTACCGGTTATGATACCAAGCCGATTGCCATTACAGGAAATGATCAGACCGATAAAGCCGCACTGAACAGACTGACGATTACCGTAAAAGTCAAGTTCGTGAATCTGAAGGACCCGAAAAGTAATTTTGATTCACAGTTTCAGGCTTACGAGGATTACAGCAGTGACCAGGGCCTGGATGCTGTGGAGGGCGATCTGATTCCGCTGATTCTGGAAAAACTGATCGAAGATATTTTTAACCGTTCCGTAGTTAACTGGTAATATGAGCCCGGAACAGTTCACCGATTATTTCCTGAATCCGGGAAGGCTCGATTCTTCATCGGTCACGGCCCTGGAAGAGATTATCCGGGAGTATCCATTTTGTCAGCCGGCTCATCTCTTATACCTGAAAGGTTTGCAGAATGATAAAAGCATACGGTTCAACCGGCAGCTGAAAATTGCTGCAGCCTATGCCTCCAACCGCAGAATCCTTTTTGAAATGCTGAATGTTCCGGACTCCGGTGCTGAAACAACAGAAGCAATTCCGGTTGCCGAACAGATAGCGCAGCCGGCTGAAGCCGTGCTGATTCCGAAAGTCGACATTGAATCCGTGGAGTCCGGTAAATCAGAATTATTGCAGCAGGTTGAGAATTTTCTGCCCATAGAGGATTCCGATTTGCTCCTGTTCGATTTCCCCGCCTATACGGATGATGGCTATCCGGAGCTGCCCTCTCAAAACAGGGCTCCGGAATTTGAAATGACCGATGAGCCTACCGATCAGGAACTCCTGAAGATGTTTTTGGAAACCGATCCGCTCAGCCGGCGAAGAAGTCACGAACCGGTTCCCCGGTTGCCGGATCTGATAGCTGAGATTCCTGTGATCGAAACCCGTCCTGCCAGAAAAACTCCCGCTGATGATCTGATCGACCGGTTCATTGAGAATCCGCAGACAAAAGTACTGCGTCCGGATCACGCTCCGGCTCATGATCAGGATGTTTCGCTGGGCAGTTTAAAGGAGGATGATCAGTTCCTCACCGAAACCCTGGCACGGATTTATGTGCAACAGGGATATTATCTTAAGGCAATTCAGGCATACGAAAAACTTAGTTTGAAAATTCCTGAAAAAAGTGTTTACTTTGCGAGTCAAATTGAAATGGTTAGGGAACTTATTAAGAATCAATAAATCAATAGAGTATGTATATCTTTCTTTCCATTCTGATCCTGGTCGTTTGTGTCCTGCTTGGTCTGATCGTATTGGTGCAGAACTCCAAAGGCGGTGGTTTGGCCGCTAATTTCTCGGCATCAACCCAGATAATGGGTGTTCGTAGGACCAATGATTTTCTGGAAAAAGCAACATGGTCATTAGCAATTGCGCTGCTGGTTCTTTCCATAGCAGCCAGTCTGTCTATCTCCCGCGGAGGTTCAACTTCCGGGCAATCAGCCATTGAGGAGCAAATCCAGAATGCAGTGGATCCGAGTGAAGTGCCGCAGATTCCAACGGGTGTGCCACCGGCTGGCCAGCCTGCTGGCGGGACCGAAGCCCCGAAAAATTAACAGATTACACAAGACTGAAGAATCCCCGCTCCATGCGGGGATCTTTTTTTCATGTCAGCCTGTCAGTCTTCGGCAGATGGCATGTAATATGATATGATCTAACATATCAGAATAAATTTCATCTATAATCTAATATAGTCAAAAATGGCAACAGTTAACGTAAAACCACTAGGAGAAAGGGTTCTTGTTGAACCACAGGAAGCTGAAGTTAAAACAGCATCCGGCATTATTATACCGGATTCAGCTCAGGAAAAACCCCAGAAAGGTAAAGTTTTGGCAGCAGGTCCGGGAGTTAAAGACGTTCAAATGGAAGTTAAAGTCGGAAATATTGTCCTGTATGGCAAATATTCCGGTACTGAAATCAAGGTGGAAGATAAAACCTACCTGATTATGAAACAGTCTGATATCCTTGCAATTATCGAATAATTAGAAATCTTTAAATCATAATAGATATGGCAAAGGAAATTAAGTATGACGCCGAAGCCCGCGAATTGCTCAAAAGGGGTGTAGACGAACTGGCAAATGCCGTAAAAGTAACGCTCGGACCGAAAGGCCGTAATGTTGTTATTGAAAAGAAATTCGGCTCACCGCAGGTAACCAAGGATGGTGTTACGGTGGCTAAAGAAATCGAACTGGCTAACAGATTTGAAAATATCGGTGCTCAGATGGTTAAGGAAGTTGCTTCAAAAACTTCAGATGATGCCGGCGACGGTACCACCACTGCCACTGTTCTTACTCAGTCGATTGTTACGGTAGGTTTGAAAAACGTTACCGCAGGTGCAAATCCGATGGATCTGAAACGCGGAATCGATAAAGCAGTAGCTAAAGTGGTTGAAAGTTTGAACGCCCAGTCGAAAACGATCGGCGATGACTTCCAGAAAATTGAACAGGTTGCCACAATATCAGCAAATAATGACTCTGAAATCGGGAAACTGATTGCTGATGCTATGAGCAAAGTAAATAAAGAAGGTGTTATCACCGTTGAAGAAGCAAAAGGTA
This sequence comes from uncultured Bacteroidota bacterium, assembly GCA_942493265.1. Classification (GTDB taxonomy): domain Bacteria; phylum Bacteroidota; class Bacteroidia; order Bacteroidales; family UBA12481; genus UBA12481. Next base: position 205,319 of record OW818688.1, on the reverse strand, counting down.
CCGATACTACCGTTGAGGTTGTGGAAGGTATGCAGTTCGACCGGGGTTACCTGTCGGCCTATTTTGTGACCGATACCGAGAAAATGGAAGCCGTACTGGAAAATCCGTACATCCTTATCTATGATAAAAAAGTATCATCGATGAAGGATCTTCTTCCTCTACTGGAAGCCAGCGTACAAACCGGCCGCCCATTGCTGATTATTGCTGAAGATGTTGAAGGTGAGGCTCTTGCTACTCTGGTTGTGAACAAGCTTCGTGGCAGCCTGAAAATTGCCGCAGTAAAAGCTCCTGGTTTTGGCGACCGTAGAAAAGAAATGCTTCAGGATCTTGCTATTCTGACCGGTGGTACCGTTGTTTCGGAAGAAACCGGTATGAAGTTGGAAACCACTACCCTGGATATGCTTGGTATTGCTGAAAAGGTAACCATCGATAAAGAAAACACGATTATCGTTAACGGTAATGGTGATAAAAAACAGATCTCAGCCCGCGTTAACCAGATTAAGGCTCAGATCGAAACAACCACTTCAGACTACGACCGTGAAAAACTGCAGGAACGTTTGGCTAAACTGGCCGGCGGAGTTGCTGTTCTTTACATCGGAGCCCCTTCGGAAATCGAAATGAAGGAGAAAAAAGACCGCGTTGATGACGCTTTGAGCGCCACACGTGCTGCAGTGGAAGAAGGAATTATCCCTGGCGGTGGTGTCGCTTATATCCGCGCTATTAAATCCCTGGATGGCCTGAAAGGCGATAATGAAGACCAGACAACCGGTATCGCAATCGTTCGCCGTGCTCTTGAAGAGCCACTGCGTCAGATTGTGGCTAATGCAGGTATTGAAGGTTCAGTAATCGTTCAGGAAGTAAAAGGCGGAAAAGATGATTATGGCTTCAATGCCCGTACTGAAAAGTATGAACACCTGTATGAAACTGGTGTTATCGATCCAACTAAAGTTGCACGCGTAGCACTGGAAAATGCGGCTTCAATTGCCGGAATGATCCTGACTACCGAAACCCTGATTGCTGATATCGCTGAAGATAAAGATCATGGCGGTGGCAACCCGGGAATGGGCGGCATGGGCGGAATGGGTGGAATGATGTAATCCATTTCTCAGATATTTCTAAAAAAGTCCTCAGGCATGTTGTCTGGGGACTTTTTTTATACCTTTGTTTTAGCTGCCTGAAAAACAAAATAAAACAATATACCATGAAAAAAGTAGGAATAATTTTTGGAATCTGTACTATGCTGTTTAGCATGAGCGGATTAGCTCAAATAGCCAATACTCCTTACCTCGTTAAGGAAATGAACCGTCAGAATGAAATTCAACTCAAAACAGGTATTGTAGGAAGTTATCCCCGCCATACCGAAGAGTTTACCTGGGATACTGACTGGGTTGCCTTTCGCACAATTGAAACCAGCTATACAACTTTTGGGGAGCCTTCAGCAATTGAGGTGACTCAGGGAACAAATAAAAGCAGGGATCTGTTTTCTTATGACGGTCAGCATAATCAGACGGAAAAGAAGTCGCAGGTATGGTCGGGTACCACCTGGGTTGATACGGAACGCTGGACATCCAGCTTTAATGCTGCCGGCTATGAAATTGAATCCCGGCAAGAGCAGTGGAACGGAAGCGCCTGGGATTTAAAGGAGGGAAATCAGGTAACTATCGCAATGGATGGAAACCGGATCGGCGTGGCCACTATTAAGGAATGGAATATCGGCAGTCAAACATGGGATAACAGTTCAAGAAATACCTACTCCTATACAGGTACCGGAATCTATTTTACCAGCGTCATTGTTGAGGTGTGGGCCGGTGGATGGGTAAACAACCTGAAAATGGAATATAGCTGGACAGGTGACAAGCTTACAGAGACTATCGCTTATGAGTATCAGAACAATACCTGGGTTAGGGTTACCAAAATGACTGAGACTTTCCCGGATGCCTTTACCTCCGTGATGCTCCTGTCGATTGACGATGAAAACGGCGGCTGGATGGACGGATCCCGTACCACTACTAAAGTCGATTCTCATGGAAACGTTGTCCTGGAACAGATGGAGATGAACATCGGCTCCTGGGCAATTTTTATGTCCACAAGATTTACCCTTACCTATTCTGGGAATAACCTTACCCAAAGGATTACCGAAACATTCGCCATGGGTACCGATTGGGAAAAAACCCTTAAAGAGGTATTCAGCAACTTTGCTTCCCTGGGTACCGGGGTTAATGTTCTTCCCGAAAACAGCCTAAGCGTATTCCCGAATCCTGCCGGTAAGGATGTCGTGGTGCACCTTTCCATGCTCAATCCCGGTTCGGTTACCCTTACCCTCTTCTCCCTGACCGGGCAGTCGGTGCTTGAGGAATCCTTTGTGGTAGGCGGATCTGATATCAACCATCAGCTTAACCTCAGCCGTGTGCTGCCAGGTTCTTATCTCCTGATTGCCCGCGATAAACAGGGTAACGAAATAGGTAAAACCCGTTTGATCAGGGAATAGGATGGTTCTTTTATGAAATTTTTATGGTGGGTTGGCTGTTTTTTTCTTTTGGGAGTTTCCTCCCTGGAAGCCCAGCTGTACCCGGCGCTTAAAGGATGTTATCCGCGACATGCCGAATGGTTTCTGGGCGCCCCTGACTGGACCCATTTTCAGTCTATTGAAATCAGTTATACCCCTTCCGGCGATCCGGCGATTATAGAGTATGACCAGAGCGGAACCCGTACCAGGGTTCTCTGCTTTTACAATGAACAGCGACTGGAAACGGAAAGGCTTTATCAGGACCTGGTGGGGGCGGAATGGAAAAATTCAAGACGGGAGGTGAATAAATATACTCCCCTGGGCCATCCGGAGGAAATACTTTACGAAGCCTGGAGAGATAATGCCTGGGTCATTGTTGATGGAAACCATTTTATCTATGTTATGGATGGTGACCGCATTATGACCGCAACAGGAGAGGTTTATGTGGACTTTTACTGGGTAGTTTCTTCCCGGAAGGTATATTCCTATATAGGAACAGATTCACATTATGTATCAATAACCATTGAACATCCGACCGGCCAGACGTGGGTCCCGGAAATGAAAACGGATTATACCTGGAACGGTGACCGTTGGGGACAGGTGTTTACCTCGCATTATGAGAACGGAATCTGGAGCTTTACCGGAAGAACCATTTATGAATGGAAGGAAAACGGTTCGTATGTGATGACCAACTTTTATCACCAGGATCCGGATATATGGGTGCCTGCTGACCGAAATACCCAGGATGTTGATACTCATGGCAATATTACCCTCGAACAGCACGAAATGGCTGCGGGCGAGGGATGGAGTGTGGTGGGTTTCGGTAAATATAAGCTTACCTATGAAGGCGATAATCTGACCCAGAGAATTTTCATGATTTACGAGTGGGGTGAGTGGGTGGATTATTTAAAAGAGGAGTTCAGTAATTTCGCATCACTGGGTACCGTACCAGAACTTATCAAAGGTGCCACGTTCAGCATTTTTCCCAATCCGGCAGGTGACCAGGCATGGGTCAGAGTATCGAATCTCTCAACCGGTACAGTCAGCCTGTCGCTGGTCTCGGTAACGGGACAGACGGTTCTGACGGAACAGGTTCCCGTTAATGGCTCCGATCTGCTGTATCAGCTTAATCTCAGCCGCTTGCCCGGCGGCACTTACATAATTATGGCACGCGACCATCTCGGGCACGATATCGCGAAAGCCAGTTTGATAAAAGAATAATATAACACACCATGAAATCAATTTTATTCGGAATCTGCTTTTTATGTTTCGGAACTTGTGCCGTTTTGTCGCAGGATGCCACCCCAAAACCCATAGCACCCTACTCGCCCGCTGTTATGGTAAACGGAACGCTTTATCTGTCGGGACAAATTCCACGGGTTCCTGAAACCGGTGAGATGATCAAGGGAGATATTAAAAAATCTACCGAGCAGTGCATGAAGAATATCGGAGTTTTGCTCAAACAGCACAAACTGGATTTTGAAGATCTCGTTATGGTCAATATCTATATGACCAATATGGATAACTACAAGGCTATCAATGAAGCCTACGCTCCTTTCTTCAAGAACCAGAAATTCCCGGCCCGTGCGGCCATTCAGATTGTTCGCCTGCCCATGGATGCTGAGGTTGAAATCTCCGGCATCGCTGTGAAGCATTAACCGACAACTGATAACCGACAACCGGCAACGGCCTTTTGGTAACCCGCTGCGGTTTACCTATCTTTGCGCCAAATTTAGCCCCTGACGCAGCGCATGAAGAACCTTCGGAATTTTTGTATAATTGCCCATATTGACCATGGGAAAAGCACCCTGGCCGACCGTTTGCTGGAAGTCACGAAAACGGTTACCGGCAAAGATATGCAGGAACAGGTGCTTGATAATATGGATCTGGAGCGGGAACGCGGCATCACTATAAAGAGTCATGCCATCCAGATGAAGTACCGGAAAGATGGGGAGGATTATATTCTGAACCTGATTGACACTCCCGGACATGTAGATTTTTCATACGAAGTATCCCGTGCCATTGCTGCCTGCGAAGGAGCATTACTCGTGGTGGATGCCACCCAGGGAATCCAGGCTCAGACCATCTCTGTGCTGTATCAGGCCATGGACCATAATCTGGAGATCATTCCGGTTCTCAATAAAATGGACCTCCCGGCTGCCATGCCGGATGAGGTGACCGAACAGATCATCGAACTCGTCGGGTGTAAAAAAGAGGATATCCTTCAGGCAAGCGGTAAAACCGGTCTGGGTGTGGAAATGGTTCTGGAACGCATTGTGGAACGGATCCCGGCACCGTCGGGTGATCCCCAGGCACCCCTTCAGGCTTTGATTTTCGACTCACTCTTTAATTCATACCGAGGGGTTCTGGCCTATTTCAAAATTTTGAACGGTGAGATCCGCAAGGGCGATAAAGTTAAGTTTTTCAATACCGGTAAGGAATATGAGGCCGATGAGATTGGGGTTCTCCGACTGGGATTGTACCCGAAGGATAAACTCAGTACCGGCGATGTGGGATACATTATTTCCGGTATCAAGGCTTCAAAAGAGGTGAAAGTGGGAGATACGATCACACATGTTGACCGCCCCTGCGCCGAGGCTATTTCGGGTTTTGAACTGGTTAAGCCGATGGTTTTTGCCGGTCTGTATCCGATCGATACCGATGATTATGAGGATCTTAGGGACGCCCTTGAAAAGCTTGTCCTAAACGATGCTTCACTCACCTATGAGCCTGAATCTTCGGCAGCTCTGGGATTTGGTTTTCGTTGCGGATTCCTCGGACTCCTTCACATGGAAATTGTGCAGGAGCGCCTCGACCGTGAATTCGACATGAATGTGATTTCAACGGTTCCGAACGTTTTCTATCATGTATTCGGCCGGAAAGGTGACCGGATTGATGTGTACAACCCATCGGGATTGCCTGATCCAACCGAAATCGACCGTATTGAAGAACCTTATATCAAAGCGCAGATAATCACCATGCCCGATTTTATTGGTGCCATCATGAAATTGTGCCTCGATAAAAGGGGAGAGCTGAAATCTCAGGTCTATCTCACCCAGGATCGTGTTGAATTGTCATTTGAAATGCCCCTTGCTGAAATCGTGTTCGATTTTTATGATAAGCTGAAGTCAATCTCCAGGGGTTATGCCTCCTTTGATTATTATCAAACTGAGTTTAAACCCGGCAAGCTCGTCAAGCTGGATATCATGCTGAACGGCGAATCCGTGGATGCCCTTTCAACCCTCATCCATGTTGACAATGCTTACCGTTTTGGCCGGCGGATGTGCGAGAAACTCAGGGAACTGATCCCGCGGCAGCAGTTTGATATTGCGATCCAGGCCGCTATCGGCGCCAAAATCATCGCCCGTGAAACCATTAAGGCCTTCCGTAAGGATGTTACCGCAAAATGTTATGGCGGTGATATTACGCGTAAACGCAAGCTGCTGGAAAAACAGAAAAAAGGTAAGAAAAAGATGAAACAGATCGGGAACGTGGAGGTTCCGCAATCAGCATTCCTTGCAGTCCTTAAGCTTGACTAAAGAACCGGTCCCCGAAGCAGTTTATACCCCTTACCGTGGACATTCAGAATCTGGATTTCCGGCTCATCACTCAGATGTTTCCTGATCTTGGTGATATAAACATCCATACTCCTGGCATTGAAGTAATTATCGTCTTTCCAGATCGATTTTAGTGCATAATTGCGCTCCAGTACCTGGTTCGGATGCTGGCAGAGCATTTTTAGCAGGTCGGATTCCTTTGTGGTCAGGTTGATTGTTTTTCCGGTACAGGTGAGAAGTTGCTTGTTGGCGTCAAAAGCGTACTTGCCCAGCGTGAACACCTCCTGTAACTCCGATCGCGTTGTGCGGCGTAAAACAGCCTCAATACGCAGCAGGAGCTCCTCCATACTGAAGGGTTTGGTCATGTAATCATCTGCACCCGCCCGAAATCCCTCCAATACGTCGGTTTTCATCGATTTTGCCGTCAGAAAGATGATGGGAATCTCAGGATTCTGAATCCGGATATCCCGCGCAAGGGTAAAACCATCCTTAACGGGCAGCATGATATCGAGAATGCAGAGGTCGAAATGATCTTTCTTAAATGTCCGGTACCCTTTTTCACCGTCAGCCTCCAGGGTGGTTAAATACCCCTTGGCTTTCAGATATTCCCGCAATAGGCTGCCGAGGTTAACATCATCCTCAACCAGTAGAATTCTGCCGTTGCTTGTCGTCATGACTTGAATTTTTTAGGAATAATCAGTGTAAAAGTAGTCCCTTCCTGCGGTTCGCTTGAAACCGAAATGCTGCCGTGATGCTGTTCGATGACTTTTTTTACATAGCTTAATCCAAGGCCGAAACCTTTGACGTCATGAACGTTACCCGTGGGAACCCGGTAAAATTTATCAAAAATTTTATTCAGATGTTCTTTGCTGATGCCAATGCCATTGTCGCTGATCTTAACCTGGATGGAACGGGAGGTTGACAGCGTAACGATTTTTATCAAGGGATCCTTCCGGCAATATTTCATGGCATTGTCGATCAGATTGAATACCACATTGGTGAGATGGGTTTCATCCCCGTCAACCGGCTCAGCCCCGCTGTTGAGTTCCAGCTCAATCGCCCCGTTTCTTTTCTGTATCTGAAGCGAGATTTTCTCAACCGCCTGCCTGACGAGATTATCGAAATATACCGGCTGGATTCTCAAACTCATTTTGCCTTCTTCAAGAATTGACATTTCAAGTACCCGTTCTACCTGATTTCCAAGTCGTTTGCTTTCCTGCTGGATGAGGGAGGATATGTGGCTGAGATTTTTTTCATCATTGCCCAGACTGGGATCAGCAAGCATTTGTGAGGCGAGGGATATTGTTGAAATCGGGGTTTTTAATTCATGGGTCATGTTATTGACAAAATCATTCTTGATCTCTGAGAGTTTCTTTTGCCTGAAAATCACATAGATGGCAACGAATGATATGATCAGGATGATGAGTGCCAGTATCAATGAGGCTCCAGCCATGGTGCCGACCGACCGGAAAATATAGTTTTCACGGGTCGGAAAATAAACAACCAGAAAATTAGGGGAGGTTCTTACATCATGCGGGAAAAGCAGCGACATGTATTTCTGGAATTTTACCAGTGGGTTGAAATTGGCGCTTCGCAGGGTATATCTCACATAACCCGTACGCACGGCGAATTCAAACGGAATGGTTATCCCTTTTTCCTCGAATTCCTGGCGGATAAGACTGTCGAGTGAGGGATAACTCAGCCTGGATTCAATGCGCGTTTCGTTTTGCAGGATCTGGCTGATGATTTTTTCGATATACACTTTTTTTGTGGTCATCAGCAGGTTCATGTTCTGCTCGGGTTCACTCCGGATTCTTGAACTCTGGCCGGAAGTCAGTGAGGAGTCGTTCTGATAGACCGAACTGCCCGAAACGGTTAAGGCGGTATCTCCCGATATCAGGTCAACCTGAGTTTCAATATTACCGGGATTCTGGTCCTGAAAAGTATAATAGCTCTGGTTGATTTCCGGGGAATCGTATGATTGATTATCCTCGGTTGTGGTAATGGTTTGCTGCAGGTTGAGCCGTGTGAGGCCCAGGCTGTCGCCCGACCGGATCAGCTCCCCCTGAATCTGGTCAACTGTTTCTTTGATTTCAAGACGGGAGGTTACCTGGGCCAGACTTTTATTGATGAGAAGGTCGAACTGCTGTTTCTGCACTTCAAATGCATCCCTGACCCACATGAGCTGTATGAAAATGAGAGCTATAACCGCAACGGAGCTGATAATCGACAGGATCCATATAAAAGTTTTCCTCATGCCATCAAAGATAGCAAAAGGATGGTAAAGGTACCTTGAATAACCCCCTGATCTGAGGGATCTTTGTGGTTAGTGAGCTTTTGAGTTCCTCCAGAAATTGCTCCCCGTTGTCCGGTCCTGAAATTACAAGAATAAAATCGAGTTGTTGAAAAACGGTCAGCCAGATGCCTTCCTGCGACCGGTTGCTGATCAGTTTTATGGCAGGCAGCTGGTCGCCACCGGATTCAAAACGTGCATATAGCTGGGGAACAGGACTGCCTTTATCCGGCACAATAAGGTCAGAGGTTTTCGCAAGATTCCAGGAAAAGGTATGATTAATCAGCCAGCACAACCGGTAGCCGGGTTCATCCGTGAGAAGCCCCAGCCCGTATACCGGGGAGTCGGTATTCAGCGATAGCGGGTATCTTCTGATTTTTTCCATGATCAGACATTCAGCTCTTTCAGAGTCTCCAGTGCTGCACTTTGCTCGGCCTCTTTCTTCGAAATTCCGGTGCCGCTTCCGAACAAAGTATCGTTTATACTCACAAATGAAATAAAGTGTGTGGGATCGTACGGTTCAATATCGGTATAAAAAGTAACTTCTTTCCTGTTTTTCTGCGCCCACTCGATGAGCTGACTTTTAAAGTTGGTTTCGTTCCGTTCCAGTTCAACAAGATCGATGTGCTTTTTAACGACTCTGCGGAGAACGAACCTGCGGGTTCGCCGGTAACCTTTATCGAGGTAAATGGCGCCGATCAGGGCTTCAAAGGTGTCGCCCAGAATATGACGGTTAGCCTGTTCGTTTTGAATGCGGTTATCCAGCAAAAGACTGAGACCCATCTGTTGTGTTAACAGGGATAGGTGATCGCCGTTAACAATTTTAGATCGCATTTTTGTAAGGAACCCCTCATTGCGTTCGGGGTACTGACGATATAAAAATTCTGCGATAATAACTCCCATCACGGCATCCCCGAGATATTCGAGCCTTTCGTAATTGACCGGATTGCCCTTGGAGTCAGTAATGGAAGCGGATTTATGTATGAAAGCGAGTTCATACAGTCCGATTTTGCCGGGTAAAAACCCCAAAATCCGGACCAGGCGAGTATAGAAAGTCTTTTTTGGAGAGCCCTTCACGGGTCAGGCATCCATTTTTTTAAAGATAACAGTGGCGTTGTGTCCGCCGAATCCGAATGTATTGCTTAATGCATACCTCACTTCGCGATCTTTAGCTTTATTGAAAGTAAAATCCAGCTTGCTGTCAATCTGCGGATCATCCGTAAAGTGATTGATCGTAGGCGGGATCTTGCTGTCGAGGATGGCGAAAATACAGGCGATGGCTTCTACAGCGCCGGCAGCACCCAGCAAATGTCCATGCATGGATTTTGTGGCACTGATGCTAAGCTTGTAAGCGTGTTCCTTAAATACCGACAGAACGGCCAGCGGTTCCGCAACATCACCCAGTCCGGTGGATGTTCCGTGAACATTGATGTAATCGATAACATCCGGCTGAATTCCTGCATCGTTCAATGCATTGGTCATTACCAGAGCTGCACCTAATCCTTCGGGATGCGGGGCGGTCAGGTGATAGGCATCAGCCGAAAGGCCTCCGCCAACGAGTTCTGCATAGATTTTGGCACCGCGTTTCACGGCGTGCTCATATTCTTCAAGAATAAGGGCACCGCCTCCTTCTGCCATAACAAAACCATCACGATCAGCATCAAACGGCCTTGAAGCGGTTTGCGGATCATCATTCCGGGTTGATAAGGCATGGAGCGCATTGAACCCGGCTAATCCACCGGTTGTGACAGGTGCCTCTGAACCACCTGCAACCATCACATCGGCCCTGCCCAAACGGATATGGTCGAAGGCATTGATCAGCGAAACAGTGGAGGAGGCACACGCTGCAACGGTACAGTAGTTGGGACCGCGCAAACCGTATTTGATGGAAACCTGACCCGATGCGATATCGGAAATCATTTTCGGAACAAAGAATGGATTGAATCGGGGAGTGCCGTCACCCTTTGCAAATGCGGCAACCTCATCTTCAAAGGTTTGCATGCCGCCGATTCCCGATGACATAATCACGCCAACCCTGTCTTTGTCAACTTTTTCAAAATCAAGCCCTGAATCCAGGATTGCTTCATCAGCACTGATCATGGCGTACTGACAGAAGGGATCGAGTTTCCTGGCTTCTTTACGGTCAAAATATTTGCCCGGATCATAATCCTTTAATTGGCAGGCAAATTTTGTTTTGAAAAGGGAAGTATCAAAACGGGTAATCGGAACAGCTCCGCTAACACCTTTGAACAATGATTCACGGAACTCCTGTACTGTATTACCAATCGGCGTCAAAGCACCGAGACCTGTTACAACTACCCGTTTTAATGCCATATCCTTACCCAGTTTTATGGTTAAGTTACCCTTTTGAATTTTCCTCTACGTACTTCACCGCATCACCTACGGTAACGATTGTCTCAGCCTGATCATCCGGAATAGCAAGGTTAAATTCCTTTTCAAATTCCATAATCAGCTCAACCGTATCCAGTGAGTCAGCACCCAAATCATTGGTGAAGCTGGATTCGCGGGTTACTTCAGATTCGTCAACGCCCAGCTTGTCTACGATAATCGCTTTTACTCTGGATTCAATGTCTGACATAGCTTTAAAGTTTTAATTAATAATAAATTAAGCAGTATTCCTGAAAATTTTTGCCATGCAAATAAAGCACTTCTCAGCCTCATTATCAAAAAAAATGAGTTTTTTTATATCGACAAAACGGATATTATTCGGCTTAATCAATATAATTAGCACTTAATGAGCAATATAGCCATCTTTGCATCTGGTTCCGGTTCCAACGCCGAGGAGATCATCCGCTACTTTTCAGCAGATCAGGCTCATTGTGTGAAGTTGGTGCTGTCGAATAAAGCCGGCGCGTATGTTCTGGAGCGGGCTGAAAAGTTAGCTGTTACAGCCATGGTTTTCGACCGGAATACTTTTTATAATACCCGGCAAATTGCAGATATACTGATAGATGCAGAGATAGATGTTCTGGTGTTGGCCGGATTTTTATGGCTGATACCGGATTACCTGTTGATAACTTTCCCTCAACGGATCATCAATATCCATCCAGCTCTTCTCCCGGATTATGGCGGTAAAGGTATGTACGGAATGCGCGTTCATGAGAGCGTGATCCGTGATGGCCGCACAAAATCGGGTATTACGATCCACCTGATTGATGAGGAATATGATCGCGGCAGGATTCTTTTTCAGGCCGAATGCCCGGTTCTGCCCACTGATACCCCCGATGACCTCGCCAGCCGCATCCATCAGCTGGAACACCGGTATTACCCGGAGATAATTAAAAATTATCTGCAGAGCCTAAGCCCTCTTTCTTATAACGGTCAAATTCCCCCTGGTAAACCTTAACAATCGAATCAAAGGTGGTCCGTAACTTCGGATCAACCGGTTCAACCGGTGGCGACTCAACCTTTAATGGGTCAACAGGCTTGCCATTTTGCCAGATCCGGAAATCGAGATGGGGTCCGGTCGACAGTCCGGTTGAGCCCACATAACCGACCACATCCCCTTGCCTGACGGCAGATCCGACTGCAATACCACTTCCGTACCTCGAAAGATGCATATATCCGGTGGTGAATGTATTGTTGTGCTTGATTTTTAAGGTGTTGCCACCTCCTCCGTTGTATTTCTTTTCAATAACTTTTCCATCGCCGATACTCACAACCGGGGTTCCTGATGGTGCGGCATAATCCACACCATAGTGCGGACGGCGGATCCTTAGTATGGGATGCAGCCTGCTGTTGGTAAAGCGGGATGTGATATGCACAATGCCGATCGGTGCCTTCAGAAATGCCCGTCTCAGACTCTCACCCTTTTCATTGAAGTAACTGATGGTGCCATTCTGCTCAAACTGATAAGCCTCAAACCATCTTTTCCCGTACAGACACTTGCCTGCAAATATGTTCCCGCAGCCAATGGATTGATTGTTAATCATTTGATTCTCATAAATGAATTCAAACCGGTCTCCTTTGTTGAGTGAATAAAGATCAATCATCCACTGGAAAACATTGGCGATTTCTGAAACCATCACAACCGGAAGTCCTTCTTTGATCAGAGCGTTCCACAGGTTGCTTTCGATGACAACCTCAGTATAACAAACCTGGGTAACAACATCCTTCTTCTTCAGGCTAACCTGCAAGGTGTCCCTGAAGTTGTAAACAACATACTCAAAAACATTCTTCTCATATACCATATACTGGAGCTGGCGCAATGAGTCGGGTGTATAATAGAAATTAATCCGGTTGCCGGCCTTCATTTTCCGAAGATCGAATACATACATGAATTCCTTTGCCAGCCGGTCGATCGTGGCCAGTGAGATTCCCCGGTCCAGGAAAATTTCTGAAGGCAGCTGGTTGGGCCTCACCGACATGGTTTCCACTTCAAAGGAGTCAACCGGCATCTCAAATTCATCCTTCTCAATTGCTCTCACCACAATCGGAACAGTTTCCGGCTGTTTGTTGAAAATCAGTTCCCAGTTCAAATGACCGGCTACCCAGCCCAGTAAAACCAGACAAACGCCGATTACACCCGTCCAGATGGCGTGCTGTTTCTTTTTGAATATCTTCTTCAGTAATTTATATTCCCTCTTAACTAGTTTAATCTCCTTCTTGACTAACCGGGTAGCTCTGGGTTCTCTTTTTCTGGGCATGCGGGTGGTGATTAGAATACAATATTTATAATACGCTTTGGCACAACCACGATCTTTTTAGGAGTGGATCCCTGGAGGTGTTTTTCGGTTGCTTCGTGGTTCATTACTGCGGCTTCTATTGCTTTGACATCCATTTCGGCAGGAAGTTCAATCTTGAAACGCATTTTTCCGTTAAATGATACAGGATATTCTATAACATCCTCTACCAGATAGGATTTGTCAAGTACCGGCCAGGTAGCTTTTGAAATGCTTCCTTCATTCCCAAAACGGTTCCAAAGCTCTTCGGCAAAATGAGGAGCAAAAGGTGCTATCAGGATAAGTAAGGGTTCCAGTATCTGTTTTTTATGACAGTTCAGGTCGGTCAGGTCATTTACACAGATCATGAACGAACTGACTGCGGTATTGAATGAAAAGCGCTGAATGTCGTCCTCGATTTTTTTAATGGTCCGGTGCAACACCTTTAATTCAGCATTTGCCGGTTTTTCATGTGTTACGATCCATCCCTGCGGATCCTGGAAGTATAGTCTCCAGAGTTTCCTGAAGAATTTATGTACCCCGTCGATGCCATTCGTATCCCAGGGTTTCGATTGCTCAACCGGCCCAAGGAACATCTCATACAGCCTGAGAGTATCGGCGCCATATTTATCAATTATGATATCCGGATTGACCACGTTGTACATTGATTTCGACATCTTCTCAACGGCCCATCCGCAAATATATTTGCCATTTTCCAGAATAAATTCAGCGTTTTTGTATTCGGGATTCCAGTTCCGGAATGCTTCGGTATCGAGGATGTCATGGCTGACAATGTTTACATCTACATGGATATCAGTGGTTTCATACTGATCTTTCAATCCGAGTGAAACAAACTGGTTGGTGCCTTTTACCCGGTAGGCAAAATTCGACCGGCCCTGGATCATCCCCTGGTTGATCAGTTTGCGGAAGGGTTCATCCTTGCACACATGCCCGGTATCGAAAAGGAATTTGTTCCAGAAACGTGAATAAATAAGGTGCCCGGTGGCATGTTCGGTTCCTCCTATATATAAATCAACATCCTGCCAGTATTCATTGGCCTCTTTGGATACGAGTGCTTTGTTATTGAGCGGATCCATATACCGCAGGTAATAGGCCGATGATCCCGCAAAACCCGGCATGGTGCTGAGTTCAATGGGATATCCGTCGGCGGTTACCCAACCGGCAGCACGCCCCAATGGCGGCTCACCCTTTTCGGTTGGCAGGAAAGCATCAACATCAGGCAGCCTCACGGGCAGTTCTGATTCCTTCATTACGTATGGCACCCCGTTCTTGTAATACACCGGGAATGGTTCGCCCCAGTAGCGCTGACGGCTGAAAATGGCATCCCTGAGCCGGTAGTTGACCTGAACCTTGCCGATCTTACGGGCTTCCACTTCAATTTTCGTGCGGGCAATCGCCTCCTGTACGGATAAATCGTTCAAAAAACCGGAATTGATCATGGTGCCTTCCTTTGCATCGAATGAATCTTCCCAGGTATGCGGATCAGTTGGCTCCTGACCGGATTGCAATACCACCTGAATGATCGGCAGTTTAAACAGCTGTGCGAACTTGAAGTCGCGGCTGTCATGTGCAGGTACAGCCATGATTGCTCCCGTTCCATATCCGGCAAGAACATAATCTGCTACCCAGATCGGGATTTCAAGCCCCGTAAAAGGATTAATGGCATAGGATCCCGTAAATACTCCGGTCACCTTTTTTACATCCGCCATTCTTTCACGTTCGGTGCGTTTTTTTGTTTCCAGCAGATATTCCTGCACCTCCTGCTGATGGCCGGGCAAGGTAAGCATGGGCACCAGTTCCGACTCCGGGGCCAGTACCATGAAGGTTGCACCAAAGATGGTATCCGCCCGGGTGGTAAATATCTCGATGGTCATATCATGCGACGGCACCTGAAAGAACATGTTTGCCCCTTCAGATTTGCCGATCCAGTTGCGTTGCATCTCCTTGAGAGAGTCGGTCCAGTCGATATTATCGAGCCCGTTCAGCAGTCTTTCGGCATAGGCTGAAACTCTCAGCAGCCATTGTTTCATCCGCTTTTGTTCCACTGGATGTCCGCCCCTTACCGAGAAGCCTTCCTTGACCTCATCATTGGCCAGCACGGTACCCAGTGCAGGGCACCAGTTAACCAGGGTTTCGGCCAGGTAGGCCAGCCGGTAATTCAGCAAGGTTTCCTGCTGTTTTTCCAGGGTCATGCCATTCCATTCTTCAGCGGTAAAATCCAACGGCGCGGTGCAGGCCGGAGATAATCCTGCTGTTCCATCCTTCTGGAAATGGCTGACCAGCAAATCTATCGGTTCAGCCTGATCGGTCACGGCATTGTACCAGTGATTAAATAACTGAATAAATACCCATTGGGTCCAGTGATAATAATCAGGATCGCAGGTTCTCACCTCCCTTGACCAATCAAAGGAAAAGCCGATCTTATCGAGCTGCTCACGATATCTGCGAATATTATTTTCAGTGGTGATGGCAGGGTGTTGCCCGGTTTGGATGGCATATTGCTCGGCAGGTAATCCAAATGCATCGTATCCCATCGGGTGAAGAACGTTAAAGCCATTAAGCCGCTTGTACCAGGAGTATATATCCGAAGCGATATAGCCCAGCGGATGGCCAACATGAAGCCCGGCACCCGAAGGGTAGGGGAACATGTCCAAAACATAAAACTTTGGCTTTGCAGGATCAACCGTAACTTTAAAAGTTCCGTTTGATTTCCAGTAAGCCTGCCATCTGGGTTCGATTTCCCTGAAGTTATATTCCATAGTAAAGTTGATATCTGATTTCCTTGCGGACTGAAAATATTTGGCGAAAGTATAAAAACCACAGTTTCTATGAAAATGTTATACCTTTGCTGAGCTTTAATAAACAGATTTTGACATGAATTTATCACTTGTATTAGCTGGCGTTCTCGGACCTACCGAGATAATTCTGATAGTCCTGGTTGTTGTGCTGATGTTCGGCGGAAAGAAAATTCCCGAGCTGATGCGTGGTCTGGGTAAGGGCATTAAAGAATTCAAGGATGCTTCAAAGGGAAATGAGGAAGAAGCAAATAAGGTTACTCCGACCGACAAAAAGGAGTAACAAAATTCTTTTGACTCCGATTTTCAGGCAAATCCAAATTTTTTAATTTGCATCGTTGTGGACAAGAAAAAACTTAAAAGCAAGGATGCTAACGATATGACCTTTCTTGAGCATCTTGAGGTGCTGAGAGGTCATTTGTTGCGTTCTGTAGCCTCGGTCGGGGTTTTCGCCGTGATCGTCTTTATTTTCACCAAGTTTATTTTCGATCATATATTGCTGGCGCCGAAGATGCCCGAATTCTTCACCAACAGGATGTTCTGCAAGCTGGCGGAACTGGTTAATATCGACAAACTGTGTTTGAACAATACCCCTCTGACGCTCATCAATATAGAGATGGCCGGCCAGTTTCGTATAAATATGACCATAGCCTTATTCGGCGGTATGATTTTGGCCGCACCCTATATCTTGTGGGAGCTTTACCGGTTTATCATGCCGGCGCTTCAGGATAAGGAGCGAAAGTATTCATCGGGCATGGTTTTCTATACCACCTTTCTTTTCATGATGGGTGTGTTGTTCGGTTATTTCCTGATCGTACCGCTTACCGTTAACTTTCTCGGAACCTATTCGGTGAGTGCTGAGATCATCAATCAGATTAACCTGAAGTCTTATATTGGTATTATCACCTCGCTGGTTTTTGCTACCGGCCTGATATTTGAATTGCCGATCCTGGTATACTTCCTGAGTAAGGTTGGGATCATTACGCCTGGTTTCATGCGTAAATACCGCAAGCATGCACTGATAATCATTCTGATTGTTTCGGGGATCATTACTCCTCCGGATATATTCAGCCAGATCATGGTAACTCTTCCCATGTATGCTTTGTTCGAGATATCCATTTTCATCTCCGCCCGTATTGAAAGGCAGCGCCTGGCGCGTGAAGCCGCTGAAGAATAATCATCCGGAACCTGGATTCCGGGAAATAAAAAAAGCCGCTGAGAAGCGGCTTTTTTTTGTGTCTTTAGGAGAATTAATTCCCACGTGGGTCAACGAATCTCCTCTTGGCTGAATAATTTATCTTGAGTGCTTCAGCTTTTCTGAGTTCGGTTTTAATCTCGCTGATGATACCCATTTTGGTTTTCTCATCAGCCTTAAGGGAAACGGTCATTTTCTGACGGTCCACTTCATCACGTTTCTCCCATTCGCCTGCTATATAGCCTCTGATATCGCCAACAACTGCAAAGTTGTCATCCAATTGGATGCGGGATTCTGTTCCCAGTGTGGCGGCATATTCCCTGCGGGGGAATCCGACATAAATATAGCTTACAAGAGATTTTTTCTCCAGTTTGGTTATTTCAGTTGCCTCAGGCAATTTGGGCGAATTGATTTTAAGTTCATTTTCCCTCAGGGTTGTTGAAACCATGAAAAAGAACAACAACATGAACATAATATCAGGCAAAGAAGCGGTTGTAATAGCTGGTGTTTCCTTTTTGCCACCCTTCGGATTGAATTTTGACATAATTTAATCTCCAATTATTTGATTTCCTGAGGTTCAGCTTCAGAAATAGCAGTTGGGAATGCTTTCTTCACTGCATCTTGCTCGGCCTCACTCAGTTTATTCATTTTCATTCCGAATCGTTGCATTGCATATTCATCACGGAGTTCACTGATACCTCTTACGAGTTCATTCTGTACCTTCATGTATGCTCCATAATCAGTACCCCTGTCATTCTGGAGCGAAACAATTCCCTGTGATCTCATGAACGGTCCGATTCCTTCGATAATTTCCTCTTTCTTTTCAGAAAGGTTCTGATCATCTTTTGGATTCAGGATGAATTCTTTCAGGCGGTCTTTTATCTCAGAAACCTGGGAGAATTCTCCGTTAATTGCGAGGTCATTGTTTTTATTGATCAGAACGACGAAGGTATTCCTCTTATTGATCTTCGGGGCTTCCACATTGTCGACCCACTGGGGCAGCAACCGGTAAATCCCGGTATCCACATCCATGGTGGTGGAAACGATAAAGAATATAATAAGCAGGAAAGCGATATCTGCCAGTGATGAACTTGGTACTTCCGGAAATGTTCGTTTTTTCCTAGCCATACCTTAGATTATTTTAGTAGTTTACTAATTTCAGCATAAAGAACTGCACATACTGCAACAACTACCATACCGTATACTGAGAAAATAATCATGTCTGTCATTTTCAAACGGGTTGGAATATTGTCAGGTCCGTTGTAACCGGCAATCTCCATGATGGTACCGTCGCCCAACTGATAGGCAACAAACATCAGAAGTCCAAGAACACCAAGGGAAATCAGAGCTTTGATACCTGATTTCGGATTGGTTATCATTTGCAGCGCCGGGAATCCTATGGCGAACAATACTGCGAGACCGCAAAGCAATAGAGTCCAGTTGAGCAATACATTCAGAATCGGCCCGATTTGGGAGATCTGCATGCTTAATGGATCGGCAGAATTGATCTTTCCGGTATTGAGATAGAATATAACCGTCAGTAGAATGCTGATTCCCATTAGCGCCAGAAAGAATATTTCTGCAATGCGTATAAAAAGTTTCTGTTTCTTCATAATAGGAACTCCTTCCGCTTATTTTTTCAACATATTATAACGGATCATGATGTCCATGAAGCTGATTGAACCGTTTTCCATGTCGTTGGTGATGGAGTCAATTTTTGCAAGGCAATAGTTGTAAAGAACCTGGAGGATCATAGCTACAACCAAACCGAATACGGTGGTCAACAAAGCGACCTTGATACCGGCGGCAACCAGGGTCGGGGAGATTTCACCGGCTTTCTGGATGGAGTCAAATGCCTGAACCATCCCGATTACTGTACCCAAGAATCCTAACATAGGAGCGATACCGATCATGAGGGAAATCCAGGTAAGTCCTTTTTCGAGGAGACCCATCTGAACGCTACCGTAAGCGATAACCGATTTTTCAACCATGTCGAGACCTTCAGGATATCGTTCCAGTCCCTGATAGAAGATGCTGGCAACCGGACCACGTGTGTCACGGCAAACTTCTTTGGCACCTTCAACACCTTTTTCAGCCAGAGCTTTTTCCATCCGTTCCAAAAGTTTATCGGTATTGGTGGTGGACAATGAAAGGTAAATGATCCTTTCGATTGCCAAAGCCAGACCAACAATCATTGACAGAGCGATGATGCCCATAAATCCGGCACCCCCTTCAATAAATTTTTCTTTTAATACCTGGTGACTGGATTTTTCTGCTTCAACCGGAGCAGTGGTTGGTGTTGTTGCCGGAGCTACGGTAGCTGGTTTTGCAGCAACTGAGGTGTCCGGAGATGTGGTAGGCTGATCTTGAGCCTTGAGGACAAGAAACGATGCTCCAAATGTAAGCATCCCAAAAATAGCTATTAAAGCAAGTTTTTTCATGACTAAAAAATCGATTGGTTAATACTTGTTTCCGTGTTTGTTTGACAAAATTAATAAAAAAAGTTTGGCGGAGAAAGAGGGATTCGAACCCTCGACCCCGCTTCACGCAGGGTACACGCTTTCCAGGCGTGCGCCTTCGACCACTCGGCCATCTCTCCTTAATTCGCGGCGAAAATTACAAAAAAAATATTAAAACCAGTGTCCTAAACAGTTATTTCACCACTGATTGATTCGTTTAAGTATTCTTTCACTCTATACGGGTCGATCTCTTTGCCGAACAGAAACATTAATTTGGTAATGGCGGCTTCCGTAGTGAGATCCCGGCCATTAATCACCCCTGATTGATGCAGCAGCCGGCTGGTTTCATATTTGCCCGGATTCACTGTTCCAGCCGGGCATTGGGTGACATTAAGAATGATCAGCCCGCGCTCACAGGCGGTCCTGATTTCATTTATGAACCAGTCTGTTGTGGGGGCATTGCCTGCCCCGAAAGTTTCCAGAACCAAACCCTTTAATCCGGGCAGCGTGAGTATGGCATGAACAAATTCCTGCCTGATTCCCGGGAAGAGCTTGAGGATATTCACCTGGTCATTCAGGCCTGTGTGAACGCGTAGTGGTTTCTCATTTACCGGGTAATGGATGGCTCCGTAATTGTAGTGAATGCTGATGCCGGCCTCGGCCAGGGGAGGATAATTTTCCGAAACGAAGGCATTAAAGTACTCCGCATTGTGTTTTGAGGTGCGGTTGCCCCTGTATAATTTGTTTTGAAACAGGATGGCAACCTCCGGAACCAGGGGCTGGTTATTCATTCTTTCTGCTGCAATCTCTATTGCGGTCAACAGGTTTTCCTTTCCATCGGTGCGCAGAACGCCGATCGGAAGCTGTGAGCCGGTGAAAATGACCGGCTTGTTCAGATTTTCAAGCATGAAACTCAGGGCAGAGGCGGTATAGCACATGGTATCGGTACCATGTAAAATCACAAATCCGTTATGCCGGTCATATTCCTGTTCAATCACCCGGGCGAGCTCTATCCAGAATTCAGGAGTGATGTTGGATGAATCTACCGGCGGATCAAAGGTGTAGGTTGACAGGTTCAGGTCAAACTTCAGCAGCTCAGGTAATTGTCCGGATATTTCTTTAAAATCGACCGGAACCAGCGACCGGGTAAGGGGCTCAGTGATCATTCCGATGGTTCCGCCGGTATAAATGATCAGAATGGAATTCTTTTTGGTATTCATATCCCGAAGAGAAGTTTGCAGTTGGCGGTAGTGATTTCGCTGATTTTTTCAAGGGTAATACCATAAATATCGGCTACCCTGGTTGCGGTTTGAACGATATAGGCCGGCTCGTTCCTCTTGCCCCTGAACGGAACCGGTGCCAGATAAGGGGAATCGGTTTCGAGTACTATCCATTCAGGATCGATGTGGGGAAGTACCTGATCGAGACCGGAATTCTTGAAGGTGGAAACTCCCCCGATGCCCAGATGGAATCCCATTCCGGTGATTTCCTGAGCCTGTTGGAGGGTACCGCTGAAACAATGAAAAATTCCCCGTAGGTTGGTCAGGCTTGATTCGCGGATCAGACCAACAGTTTCATCGTGGCTGCTGCGGGTATGAATGACGATGGGGAGATTTCTTTCCGACGACCATTCCAACTGTATCAGAAAGGCCTTTTCCTGCTGCTCCCGGAAGGTTTTGTCCCAGTACAGGTCAATGCCCGTTTCACCGATGGCATAAAATTTCCGGGAGTCCAGCAGTTGTTTTACCTGTTCGAGCTCCTGTTCAAATTCGTCATTCACCGAGGTAGGATGCAGCCCCATCATCGGGAAGCAGTTTTGCGGATACTCATCGGCGAGTTTTAAAAGGCTGGAACTCGTTGAACGGTCAACATTCGGCAGAAAAATACGGGTTACTCCGGATGTAATTGCCTGCTGAACCGTGTGGTCACGGTCATGGTCGAATTCAGAAAGATATATATGACAATGAGTATCTGTGAGTTCCATGGTGAAGTGTTAGGGTGGCAAAGGTAGAAAAAAGAGGAGAAATACCACGGAGAAGAGAAATACCACGGAGACATGGAGGGCATGGAGAAACACGGAGTTTATCAGGGTAACGATTCATTGGGGAGAACGGATTTCAGGTATCGGTTCGGGTATATAATTTTCCGGGCATTGCCTGGATCATGTTTTTGAATTCCAGGCTCAAAAGAAGGAAAGATACCTGCTGAACCGGGAATCCCGACAAGCGGCAGATTTGGTCGACTGAAGCAGGCGATCCCTGAAGGAGGCTGTAAATGGTTAGTTCATCCGGATCGGCCTGCTCAAAAAGCATAGGCTCGATAAAAGTTTTCTTTGCCTGGCACTGATTCCATCCCAGAATATATTCAATATCGGCCGGATTTTCAACCAATGAGGCCTGATTGGTCCGGATCAGATGGTTGCATCCTTTCGACATGAGGTCGTCGGGCCTGCCGGGAACCGCCATCACATCGCGGTCATAGGAATTGGCCATTCCGGCGGTTACCATGGCACCTCCCTTGATTCCGGACTCAATCACCAGGGTTGCCTCGGTGAGTCCTGCAATGATGCGGTTCCTACGAATGAAATTCTTGGGTTCGGGCAGGTTGTGACTGAAAAAATCGGAAATCAGGCAGCCCTGGCCCTTTATCCGGTCGGCGATCTGCCTGTGTACGGCCGGATAAAGGGTGTGGAAGCCATGTCCGAGCACAGCAATAGTCTGCAATCCTGATTCAAGGGCGGCAATATGCGCCTGAATGTCAATTCCATAGGCCAGTCCCGAGGTGATTACCACCGGGTGCCCCAGGTCCGCCAGTCCCTGAACAAGCTCACGCGTGATCTGTTTGCCCCGTGTGGTGGGATTTCTGGTTCCAATCACACTCAGCATCCGGAAACCTGCCCCGGGTAGTTCGCCTTTGAGAAAAAACACGATAGGAGCATCCGGGCAGTGAGCCAAACGGGTAGGGTAGTCATCATCGAACAGGAACCTGCAATCGAGATGCTCTTTCTCCAGAAACCGGATCTCCTCCTCAGCACGCCTGATGGTATCCGACTGAAGTATCCGGTCGGCCAGCAGGGTGCCCACCCCTGGAATCGATAGGAGATCGCGGTGCTTAAGTCTGAAAATTTCTTCTGCAGTGGAGCACCTGGCAATAAGTGCGCGAGCAATATTGGCCCCGATACCCGGTATCAGCGCCAAAGCTAGTTTTGGTATAATCGTGTTAGCATCCATATAATGGATATAGATGCAGTTTTGTGGATGGAATGGAGAAAAAGATCAGATTGCCGGATTGATTTTTTCTTTCTGCAATCTTTTTTTTGCAATATCCAGAAGATGGTTGCGCTGTAATGAATTGAGATCAGGAGCCTTAACCGACACTCCGATCATCCTGGAGTATTGCTCCAAAGCTTGTGGCCTGCGGCCGGCATCGATCAGGATCATGAAACGGTGAAAGTGATAAATCATGTTATATGGATAGCGCGCGATAAGCTCATCGGCAATAGCGAGTGCCCGGTCGAAATTTTCTTCCAGCTGGTAGTTTATCTTCATCAGATAATAAAGCGACTCATTCTTAATGAGAATGTTATCCATTTCAGAACATTTATTGAGAAGCCTGAAACCCAGATCACGGTCGCTTTTGGGTGCCAATGCGAAAAAAGGAGTGAATACCGGATATCTGGTTTGGGTGACAGCCGCAAAATAGTTATATAATCCGCTCACCATCATGAATTTATCATATTGATCCGCCTTTTTAAGGGAGATTTCAAGAAAATCCATGGTGTGATTAAGGTTGACTATCCCTTTAAAATATCTTTCCTGATAAATATCTACCCGGGTCAGGTAGGCATAGCTGTGAATCAGGGTAAAGACCTCTTCATTGGAAAGTTTATCTGTCGGGCGGGTTTTATACCGGTTGATGACCCGGTTGAGTACCACTGTCATCAGATTGTCATAATCCCGTGACTCATCTCCCGATATCAGCCACCACCAGAGCAGGTTCACATGTGCCAGATCGATCCAGTCCTGATTGATTGATGTGGCATTCAGCGCTTTGAGTTTCAGTTCAGCTTCGGGGAAATTATAACGGTACATCGCCTCGAAAACCTCCACCACTTCTTTGGGCTCCTGCGAAATCTGCATCTGTGCCATCGCCGGCACCCCAGCCATCAATATCATCGCCATCCCTACCACCAGGATGATTCTCGTACGGGCGACCCGCGGTCGCCCGGTATGAAGGGTTGACCCGGTCATTTTTCGCTGGCAATAACGGTTAAAACCTCATTGAAAAGGATACTTCGGTTTTCTGACCGGCGGTGCCTGGCAAATTCTGCAGCCGCCTGAAATCCTCCCTGGTAATAGCGTTGAAACCAGGGTAATGCCGTAAAAAGGGCATCCACGGGAGAGGTTACCGAAACAATATATAAGCCTAGTCCGACAAAGAATCCGGTAAGTAACAGGGAATTAACACCCGACAATACCTCACCTGAATAGAACTGGCCGGACCCGGGAAGAAAAATGCTCAACCAGGATGCCAGTTTTGGATGCGGCCGGTAGAATTGCCTGTTATTGGCGAAGATTTCATGAATTTTTTGGCGGCTGAGGGAATCGTCCACCGCTTTCTCAAAGTAACTCCCGGCTTTTGGAAAGTCTTCCAGTCCGAACCAGGTCATGCCCAGATAAAAATTGCGTTTTTTTTCGAAGCCCTGACTCAGACTATCGTCGAGACTGAGCAATTCCATCAGCGCAAAATTATAATTCCGGCTTTTCAGGTAACATGCGGATTTACGGAACAGCACCTCTTTTCTGATGCTGTCATTGGGTTGTGCAAAGTAGCTGTGGTCGTAGAATTCCAGTGCTTTTTCGAGGTCTCCGCCTGCAATGAAACAATCTGCTATTCGGCTTAGTACCTCAGGATCCGTAACCGGTCGGTTAAAAAAGGCTGTACGCTGGTAAACGGTAAGTGCCTGGTCGAGGTGCCCGGCCGAATATAGGCTATCGGCAAAAGCACGGGTTTCACCTACTGTTTGAGCAGGTGAGAATGCCACCGAGGCTATCAGGCTAATGAGTAAAAAGTACGCTTTCAGTTTCATGCCCGATCAGATCGACCTGTTTTGAATTGAATATGGATGCTGATTTCCAGGATCCGAAAATATTAGCAGTATAAAATCCGACAGCCAGACTGCCGAATACCCATCCGGTAACGCTGCTGATCCCGTTTTTCGAGAATCCCCGGTAGGATTGCCAGGCGTTGGTCGCAACAAAAAGGAGCGACAAGAGGCCGTCTTTCCAGTCGTGCGAATAGATCTTGCCAAGTCCCGGGACTATTGCAGACAAGGCAGCTGAGGCGGCCGGGCTTTTACGGTGGATATCTTTAGTTTTCGAATACAGGGACAGGAGTCGGGCATCTGTTGCCGCCACGGCAAAGGCCGTTTCCCGGTTTCTTGCAGTCACGTTGATCCAATCGCCTTCCAAAAGCCAGGATCCGAGCTGATAATCTGATTTTTCGGCAGAGGTTAATCCGGATGAGCGGTCGAGTACTGAACGGAAGGAGGAATAGTCCCCCTGAATAAGAGTGAGTTGAATTCCTTCCATGGAAAATGGCCGGGATAACGGGCCGGAAGGGTACCAGTGGTTCAATTTTCGCCAGCCATCAGCCGGTTTCTGGCTGAGCCGCAAGGATTTCAATTGATTGAGCCGGGCGAGGGTATCTCCCGGATTCAGAAAGACCACCCGCTCCAGTTCAGCGGCAGCCAATTGATACTGATGGGTTTGCATCAGGTATTGAGCAAATTCCCTCGAATGCCGGCCATCATAGATATCCTGACCGATCAGCCTCGCTGACAGGATCAAAAAAAATAAAAAACTAATGGCGGATTTTTTCAACCGGATCATAAAATCGCTGGCTTGGTTCATGAATATGGTATTTTTCAGGACTGATTCCATTACAGCGGGTTAGGCGGTCGATTGCATCGAGAACCCCGATAAGGCCGTTTGTTTTGATTGAATTCAGGGCATATACGGAGCAGCTGGGGTAAAAGGTGCATTTCACTCCGTCCTGCGATGAAATAAATGTTTTATAAAATGCGAATCCGCTGGTGAGCACCAGCTTGAATTCGTTGGTGGGATCAATTTTCAGCGAATAATCGGGCCTGTTTTCAGCGGGTTTGAATAATTTGCTGAAACTTTTCACTTCATCCGCGGTTTGAGCATGAATGCTAAAGGCGAAGGCCTGAAGTATTATAAAAATACTTGTTATCGTTCTCCATTTCATCAACCACAATATTTTTATAGGTTGTTACCTGATAGCTTTCGATGCCATTGCTGATATTTATTTCGACGATCCTGCCGGGGAAAGCGAGTCCGCTGATCAATAGATAATCTTCGAAAAACTGCTTCCGGATTGTCACACCCTGGGGATCCTGAAAAATAACCCCGAAGAGTTGTTTGTTTTTAACTGAAACCAGGATGTTTCCCAGTTTCTCACGGGCTTTTTCCGGCGGCGACCAGGTGGTGATCACCATGTTGTTTTCGCGTTTGATATCTCCCGCAACATAGCGCGTGTTTTTCAAACCGAAATCCTGAAGATGGCTGTTCAGGGCGAGGTGGAAAACCGTGAATTCGGCCAGTGAAAAGGTGGCTGTCCTGCTGATGAGTTTCCCCTCCCTGATCTGATACACAACAGTATCTGATGTTACCCAGATCTCATTTTCCGGAAAATTCAGGTAATAGATAAGCTGCCGGATGTTCCGGTCATAAAACACCTGCCCCATGGTAAGGGATTGTCCGCCTGATGCGCTCTTCACCTTAACGCTGAAATCCGCATGTATGCGGGAATACTGCTGAGTGTAACCTGCCGCAAATGGCAGACATGCAATCAGTAGAATCAAGACGAAATAGCGGCGGATGGGTTTCATGACGGGTTTAAAAAAAACTGTCTCATAAAAGCAACGAGGCCTTTATGAGACAGCTTTCAAGAATTAGTTTGTCAATAGTAATAAAGCCCTGATAATGCAAAGTAGTAGATTGCATAGAATGCGGTATAAGCTACTGCACCAACAACGCAACCGATAATGGCTGATTTGGTTTCTGCTTTATCCTGACCTACCAGGTATACTACCAGAACACCGACCCAGCTGAACACGCATCCCCAGAGGAAACTCGGCACGCCAAATACTTTTTCATTCATCAGGCTGAATCCGCTGATCCCATTTGGATCGCTGACCAGGGAAGCAAGTGCATTGCCGCTGGTGGCCATCTGCCCGAGGGTTACGCCCGGATTCTCGAGGACATATCCTTCGAGCTGGTCAAGCTGAGCCATCTGGTTTTCAATGGTTACGGCATCATAACTAAACAAGTCGGCCTGTCCGGCCATGCTTTGGCCGGCACCGATCAGGATCAGCATACTGGCTAAGATTAAAAGTTTTTTCATGGTTTAAAGAGATTAGGACATTATGTGCGAAAGTTAGGGAAAAACTAATACCAAGCAACCAACAGAATAAATTTTAGAAATTTTTTACGTGTATGTGTTTTGAAAATTGATTTTGGCATGATTTTTATGTTTGTTCTGTGATGTGTTTCACGTTAAATTTGCAAACCAATATTAAAAATCCAAATCATGAAAACCATGCGAAACTCTCTACGCCTGTCGATACTGGTGTTGGCTTCGGTACTGTTTTTATCAGCCTGCACGAGTATGACGATGATCCAAACCGTTCCATCAGGAGCGAAAGTGTACATTAATGATGAATTGGGGGGCGAAACTCCTTTCACCATGACTGATTCGAAAATTATCGGATCCACCACGTACCTGCGAATTGAAAAGCCGGGTTACAAACCTTTCAATACGGTGATTACCAGAACAGAAGAGATTGATCCCGGTCCGGTTGTATGCGGTTTTATTTTCACCCCGATCTGGTGGTTATGGGCGATGAAGTATAAGCCAACGCACACCTATGAGCTGATTCCGGGGGAGCAGTAGGCAGACAGGTATTCTTCCATGCGGCGGATGGTTTCATTCCCGCAGATAGTAATGGAAACAGGCGGATAAGAGGCATCTTCTCCGCCTATTTTTTCATGCAGGATCAGGTCTTTTTTTAATCCGCCCCAGGAGCTCCTGATCTCATATCTCAACAGTTTTCCTGCTTCAATGTCAATGCGTTTAAAACTTGAAGTCATCGGGCTGATGGGATAATACAAAACCGAGATTTCTTCATCAGTGAAGCGGAATTTCACGGATTTAAGCTGAAGCACAACTGTGATGGTCCATCCAAGGATCACCAGGATGCCTGAAATGATAACGGGGATCCAGGTGAAGATCACGAGAAAAATAGCCAGCAATCCGCTGCCCAGCATCAGCACAAATGGTACGCTGATCAGGAGTGTTTTGATTTGGGATGCCCGTTTGCTGTTATCTAATTCCATGGGGTGGGTGATTTATTAAAGATGGGCGACCTCAGGTCGCCCCTACCGGATATTTTTGCGGCGTTGGTATTCTTTGCGGGCCATATGCAATTCGCGGCTGCTCTGTCCGGCTACCGCGGTATTTTCCTCGGCACGGCGGATGAGGTACGGAAGTACATGGCGGACCGGTCCGTAAGGCAGGTATTTTGCCACATTGTATCCGGCAGCAGCCAGATTGAAACTTACATGATCGCTCATTCCGAACAGCTGACTGAACCAGATTTTAGATTCATCCTTTGCCAGTCCTTTCTGCTCCATCAGATCGGTGAGCAACCGGTTTGATTCTTCATTGTGCGAACCATTGAAAACGGAGATCCTGTCGAGATGCTCGAGTGTGAACCGCAGACCATCATCATACATCCGGTCGGTAGTGGGTTTATCCGGATTTATGGGGCTGGGATAGCCGAATTTGAGTGCCCGTGCACGTTCCCGCTCCATATAGGCGCCGCGGACGAACTTGATGCCCAGGAAGTAATTGCCTTCCACCGCTTTCTGCCATGAAGTTTTAAGAAATTCCAGCCGGTCAACCCGGTACATCTGAAGGGTATTGTATACAATGGCTTTTTTGTTGTTGTATTTTTCCATCATCCGCGTAACGATTTCATCGATAAGTGGTTGGAACCTGACGTCCTCAGCATCTACCATTATGGGAACATCGGCTTCATAGGCGGCATTGCAAAGAATTTCAACGCGTTCGCGGAATTTATCGGCTTCAGCAAGTTCTTCAGGTGTGGAGAGTGTACCCAAACTTCCTCCTTCAAGTATATGCTCCAGCGTGAAGGCTGTCGGCTTGAATACCGTAAAGGGAATATTCCGGTTAACGCGGGCGTTTTCGATGGTGCGGAGCGTTTCTTCCAGCGCTGACTGAATGGCTTCGGGACTTTCACCGCCTTCAACGGAATAGTCGAGGATACACCTGACTCCGTATTTTTCCATGTTGCGCGATACCTTCATGCATTCGCTGATGGATTCCCCGCCGCAAAAATGTCGGTATATGGTGGGCCTGATCAACCAGGAAATTGGCAGGTGAAGCTTTAATGCCAGGTAGGTTACGCGCTTACCAAGACGCACAATGCCAGGACTTCCGACCATTCTAAACAGCCAGTAAGCAAATTTTAATTCCCGGTCGGACTTATACCGGAACGCAATCTCCAAATTATCAAACTGAATCATTCCTAAAGGTTTTGGCCGCAAAGGTAGCGGATTATTTAATTACCTTTCGCCAGTTTTACACAATCATGAACACCGTTTATCGTATCGATGAAATCAGTATGACCCGTGATCTGAGAGCAGATTTGCGGGAGATAACCTCAGGTTTTGCTGATGGCAAGATCTTTATGCTTTTTGAAAAAAATACCTGGGAGCTTTGCCGGCACCTGGTACTGGATTTTCGAGCGGTTCCGGAATCCAATATCCTGGTGCTCGAGCCGGGTGAGGAAAATAAAAATATCGATCAGGTGATGTCCGTGTGGAATCATCTGGGTAATGCCGGAGCCGACCGCAGTTCATTGGTTATCAATGTTGGAGGGGGCATGCTGACTGATCTTGGCGGATTTGCCGCGTGTTCATTTAAGCGGGGAATAACCTTTATCAATATTCCTACCACTATACTAGCAATGGTTGATGCCAGTGCAGGCGGAAAAACCGGAATTAATTTCCGTGGTCTGAAAAATGAGATCGGCGTGATCAGGCAGCCATTGCATGTATTTCTGTATCTGCCTTTTCTCCGGACCCTCGACCGGGAAAATCTTTTATCGGGATTTGCTGAAATGCTTAAGGCCGGTTTGATTGCCGATGCTGAACTCTGGCAGGATCTGAAGAAATTCGGATTTGATGAGTACTCCGAAGAATATCTGGGTCGTTTGATCTGGCGATCGGTGGCTATAAAGAAGGATGTAGTAACGACTGATCCTGAGGAACATGGTCTTCGCAAAACACTGAATTTCGGACACACCATCGGTCATGCCCTGGAAAGTGAATCGCTTCACTCCGGAACGCCGCTGGCGCATGGATATGCTGTGGCTTACGGCATGGTTGCGGAGGCTGTTTTGTCGCATAATTTACTTGGATTTCCATCGGAATCCGTTCAGGACATCAGGGATACTATCACCCGGTTCTATGGTACTCCTCCTGATACCATTAAGCAGGTTGATTTACTGCTTGAATGGATGAAATTCGATAAAAAGAACCGCGATAACCGGATCAATTTCTCTTTGCTTGAAAAGATAGGGAAATGCAGGGTTAATGTTGAGGCGGGGGTGGAGGAGATCAGGGAGGTACTTAAGTAGGGATCCCTCGGAGCACTGCCATCGACCACTGAAATCCCCTCGGAGCGTTGTCATCCCGCACCAGGCTTCCCTCGGAGAGGTGTCATCCCGACGAAAGTCGGGACCGCCTCGCTCTCACGAGGGGCCCTTCATTGCTCGCTAATCGCTGCTCCGAATTGAATTAGTGACAGCACTCAAGGGCCCCTCGTTGAAGGAACGCGGTCCCGACTTTCCTTTAGATTAGCATTTGCATTTATAATAGATGTAAATTGAAAAGGAATGAGGTGAACTTTCCGACTTTCTAGGCTTAAGGCCTTTCCGACGTATTAGTCCTCATTCCCTTTCTTGCTACTGTGAACCAATTAGAATTTTAGGAGACGAGTCCTATTAAAGGTTTTAGTTACAGCAGCTTTTTATTAACGCTTAATTGCAAAGTTATGGATTATTCAAAAATTATTGGCTTCGATGTAAGTAAATTAACTCTCGATGTAGAAGTTTTACCAGAGGGCAAGGTCTTCCAGGTAGAGAATGATGCTAAGGGTATTAAGCAGCTTTTTCACTCACTGGCAAAGGATTACAAAGTAAAACTCTCTGAGGCGCTCTTCGCTTTTGAGCATACCGGCTATTACTCGCATCAGTTGGCTGTTTATCTTCAGGAAAAAGGGTACTCTTTTGTGATGCTCCCTGGACTGGAGTTGAAGCGATCCCTGGGCATTTCCCGTGGCAAAAGTGACAAGGTGGATGCCGGGAAGATTGCCGAGTATGCCAGCTTGCGTAAGCTCCTGATCATACCAACGCAAATGCCCGAAAAAGAGATCCAACAGATGAAGCGATTGCTCTCCTTGCGAGACAGACTCGTGAGTCAAAGGGCCGGATATAAGGCATCTATTGGTGAAGCTAAACGGGCAATTGGGAAAAAAGAGGATCCGCTTTTCTTCAACGTCCAGGAAACCATGATCAAGAGTCTTGATCAACAGATCGATCTGCTGGACAAAGAACTTTTAAAGGTGGTACAGAATCATCCGAAGCTGAAAACGCAATTGGATTTGATCGTCAGCATCAAGGGTGTTGGTACTCAAACTGCTCTCTATATGATTGCTGTAACTCATGCTTTTCACAGGTTCCCAAATGCGCGCAAGTTTGCTTGTTATGCAGGCATTGCTCCATTCCCATACCAATCGGGTACCAGTATCAGAGGTAAAACCAAAGTGAGCCATCTCGCTAACAAAAAAATGAAATCCCTCTTGAGTAACATTACCGGCAGTGCCATCCAGCATAATACTGAGATTAGATTGTATTACCAGAAAAGAATCGCGGAAGGAAAAAACAAAATGTCAACACAGAATATCATCCGCAACAAACTTGTCGCCAGAATCTTCGCTGTTGTTGAGCGCGGAACCCCCTACGTAGAAACCATGGGATATGCAGCATAGTTCAATCAACAGGGCTTCGCATCAAAGGATCTTAAACGCTTTTTCAAGGTATGACTCAGGTTCTGTCAAGGGTGCCTGTGATAATGCCTTGAGCGATGGAAGAGGCATTTACTTGCCCTTGACAGGTTCTGATCATACCTTATCTTGGCGGTTAAGACCTTTGAGGAGGTAGAAGGAGATTGTGGCAACATTTTTTGAAAATATCTAAGAAAAAACTTGTTTTTATCTTAGAATACGTCGGGATGACACCTCTCCGAGGGCAATCAGGAGCGGGATGACACTTCTCCGAGGGCAGTTAGGTCTACCTTTTATTTTTAAAAAAATCGGTGAGAATCTCACTGCATTCCCATTCCAGTACACCGCCGGTAACTGAAGTTTTCGGGTGCAGGATATTTCCTCTGTTCTGAAGGAAACCCCGTTTGGGATCGGAGGCTCCGTAAACAATTCTACCGATCTGGGCCCAGAAAGTGGCACCGGCGCACATTACGCACGGTTCCAAAGTTACATATAAGGTGCAACCATCCAGGTATTTACTGTCGAGGGTATTCGCTGCTGCGGTAAGCGCCTGCATTTCGGCATGGGCAGTAACGTCATGCAGGGTTTCCGTAAGGTTATGGGCGCGGGCAATGATCCGGGTGCCGGCAACCACGATGGCCCCGACCGGAATTTCATCCTTGTCCGATGCTTTTCGGGCTTCGGCGAGGGCTTGGCGCATGAAGTAGAGGTCGTCCATCTATTGTAATTTTCGTGGTAAGGAACGCGGTCCCGACTTTCGTCGGGATGACACTTCTCCGAGGGTAATATAGTACCGGTCACTTGTCACTTGTCACTTGTCACTCTTCACTTGTCACCCGTCACTATCCTGATCCCCAACTCCTTCAACTGCTCCTCATCAATCACCGACGGTGAGTCCTGCATGACATCGCGACCCTGGTTATTTTTCGGGAAAGCGATCACGTCGCGGATGGAGCTAAGGCCTGCAAACAAGGATACCCACCGGTCAAATCCGAAAGCGATTCCTCCATGCGGGGGGGCACCATATTTGAAAGCGTTCATCAGGAAGCCGAATCGGTATTGCGCCTGTTCCTCAGTAAAGCCGAGCACCTCGAACATCTTGCTCTGGAGGGCGGAATCGTGTATCCGGATGGAACCTCCGCCGATTTCGATTCCATTGATTACCAGGTCATAAGCGTTTGCATGAACTTTGCCCGGATCGATATCCAGCATCGGGATATCTTCAGGTTTCGGAGCTGTAAATGGATGGTGCATGGCATAGAAACGTTTGGTTTCCTCATCCCATTCCACCAGTGGGAAATCCACCACCCACAGGGGTACATAAGTGTTTTTATCCATCAGGTTCAGCCGCCGTCCCATTTCGAGTCGCAGTTCGCCCAATGCTTTCAGAGTTTTGTCGCGTTTGCCGGCCAGGATAAGCAGAAGGTCGCCGGGTTTTGCCCCGGTGACCCCGGCCCATCCTTGCAGTGCGGCTGCATCGAAGAATTTATCGACCGACGATTTAATGGTGCCGTCGGCGTTGTATTTTACATAGATCAGACCTTGGGCCCCGATCTGCGGTTTTTTAACGAATTCAGTCAGTTCGTCGAGTTGCTTGCGGGAGTATTCCGCGCAGCCTTTGGCGGTGATTCCGCCGATGTAGTCCGCTTCCTGGAATACAGGAAAAGTGACCAGTGACGAGTGACGGGTGACGGCATCCGCGTCACTTGTCACCCGTAACTTGTCACTTAGCGCATTTATACGCATATCGAATCGCAGGTCCGGCTTGTCGCTGCCGTACTCAGCCATTGCTTGCTCGTAAGGCAGTTTAAGGAAGCGGCCGGGGAACTCCACATTCAGGACTTCCCTGAAAAGGTGTTTGGCAAGTCCTTCAAAAGTGGTGAGGATATCTTCCTGTTCCACGAAGGCCATTTCACAGTCGATCTGGGTGAACTCCGGCTGGCGGTCGGCCCGTAGGTCCTCATCGCGGAAGCATTTAACAATCTGCATATAACGGTCGTAACCCGATACCATCAGGAGTTGTTTAAACATCTGGGGTGATTGGGGAAGGGCGTAAAATTGTCCCTGATTCATCCTGCTGGGCACTACAAAGTCGCGGGCGCCTTCAGGGGTGGATTTGATCATTACGGGTGTTTCTACTTCTATGAACCCCTGGAGATCAAGATAGTGGCGCACGGATTGGGCCATACGGTGACGGAGCATCAGGTTCCGCTGCAGGGGTGAGCGCCTCATATCGAGGTATCGGTATTTCATGCGGAGTTCATCGCCGCCGTCGGAATTTTCCTCAATGGTGAACGGCGGGGTTTCCGCGGGGTTTAATATCTGAAGGTCATCAACATGAATTTCGATATCGCCTGTAGGCATATTTGAATTTTTGTTGCTTCGTTCGGCAACGGATCCGGTGGCTCGGATAACGAATTCACGACCCAGTTCGCGGGCCAGACGGCACTGATCAGCATTTGTTTCCATGTTGAAAACCAGCTGGGTAATACCGTAGCGGTCGCGCAGGTCGACAAATGTCATTCCGCCAAGATCACGTGTTTTCTGCACCCACCCCGCCAGGGTGATTTGTTTGCCGGCATCGCTGATCCGGAGTTCGCCACAGGTATGTGTTCTGTACATGGTTGTTGCTATTTGATCGGGCAAAGGTAGGGAAAATCGGGAAGCGGAGGAAGCGGAAGAGGCGGAAGAAAACGGAAGAAAACGGAAGAGGCGGAAGAGGGGGAGTTTTCCAGTTTTTTGAGTGAGTATTCCATATCGGGGAAAAAATGGTTATGGGTGAGTAATGTAAGTATTAGAATATCAATTGATTATCGTTAAGGCATTGTTTTTGAGTGCAATAGGCAGAATTATACAATTAAGCCATTCATAACGCTAAACATTTAGGTCATGAAAAACAGATATTCCTCCGTGTCGGCTTCTGCGAACAATTCGACAGAAATGGGAAATGAAGCCGGATTTCCAGAAAGCTACCGTTCAGTGACTTATGCGATGAATCATCGAATTCTGGGTACGGGTTTACCACGAAAACTGATCAATATGGGGCAGGAACTTGCCCGACGGGATGTGTATTCCGCACAGGCCGGTGGTGAATTGAGAGCCACTCCATGGAACCGGTTTAAGGCGATAGTTCTGGTAGGATTGATATTGGTGACCGGGTCGCTCGCATCAGCGGAGAGTTTGCACCAGGATTTATAAAAATGATCCTCAACCTTCCAAGATAGGAGTTTTGCACAAGTGCCACCTTAAGGCCGGCTTTGGGGCCGGCCTTTTTTGATTTTTTCACCCGTTTTCGAAGTTTTATTTTTGGATAAATTCCATAAATAGGACATTCAAGTCTACTCATCCTGAGAGTGTTAAAACCGTTTCAGTATTGGAAATAAAGTCCGGAAACAGGAAGAATTCAAATTGTTTTCATGTGTCAATTATTTGTTAATCAAAAAGTTGCTTTCCTTGGTGTGAATTTTGTAGTATCTACCTCATATTCCGCAGGTTATCAAGGGTTTTATTATCAAATGCATTGAGAAGCCTGATGTCCGAACGGGATATTAACAACTATTCGCCTAAACTATCTAACACCTAAATTATGCAACGCAAACTATTTCTCAGTTCGCGAAGCAGGATTCTGCTTCAGATTCCGATACTGGCCCTGATACTGGCATTTGCCGGGTGGGGTTCGAACGCCTTTGGGCAAACAGTTACGACTGATAAGGCTGATTATTATCCGGGAGAGTATGTTACAATTTCCGGAACGGGATGGTATCCGGGTTCTACTGTAACGCTGGTGATTGAACATTTTTTGGATGGTCACCCGGACGAAACCCTTTATGCTTTAGTAGGTGAGGATAAAACCTTTAGTACATCCGAATACTTAATTGGTCCGGATGAATTTACCGAGTTTTTTAGTCTTACAGCTACCGGGCTAAATGCAGACGGTGAGCTGGTTAGCCAAAATACCTATTTTACGGATTCTCCGAAAATTGCCTCAGTTGAAATAGGACCTCAACAGGGAATTTTATCGCCAGGTACAGCGGGTTCTGTGACTTTTACCATAACGGTATACAGGGCTACTTCAAATGCCTCATTTGATGCGAATGTTTGTATCTATCCATCCTTTCCAACTGGAATTACTTATTCCTTTTCCCCAGCCAGTGACGGACCCGCTGGTAACCAGGAAGGAATCCTGAGTTTTGCAACCGGTCAGGCATCGCAATCAGGAATACTTACTGTTTATAATGATGGAAGTGTCACCAATGGGAGTTGGTCTTTCGCAGTTAAGACATATGCCTTTCCTGACAACCTAAATACAATACATAGTTGTTCTAATCCAACAGGTGATAATGCCACAGCACTTATTGACGGGGAACTCAAGATTGGTTTGAAACCGGCAATTATCTGTATTGATGATGTTGTGCAGGACACAGATCCCGGGTTATGTTCTGCTGTGGTAAACTATAATATAACAGCTGAAGGTGATCCGATTCCAGACTTTACCTTCGTATTCGAAGGTGCATCAACCGGTAGCGGTTCCGGAACCGGAACAGGGGAGATGTTTAATAAAGGAACCACCTTTGTTTCAGTTACAGCCTCTAATGGCATTGGAGATCCGGATGTTTGCGAGTTTGAAGTGATTGTACAGGATGGTGAAGTACCTAAACTGACTACTCCCGCTAATGATTTGACCGTTCCGTGTAATGGTTCGGGAAATCTCGCCGAATTAGACAACTGGCTGACAACACATGGAGGGGCTATTGCAACCGATAATTGTGATACAGAACTTACATGGAGTCATAATTTTACAGAGTTGAGTGACCTGTGTGGGGCAACCGGTTTTGCCAAGGTTGTTTTTACTGCCACGGATGATGATGATAATTCAATCACCACAAGTGCCACTTTTACCATTGAAGATAAAACACCCCCAGTAATCGAGACCCAATCATCCAGCAAAACGGTTGAGTGTGATGGTCACGGGAATATTGAAGAATTGACAGAGTGGTTAGACCAACACGGTGGAGCTGTGGCCAGTGATGTTTGTGGCGGAGTAAAATGGAGCCATGATCTTATCGCATTAAGTGATGATTGCGGGGCCACCGGGTCAGCCGATGTAACCTTTATAGCAACAGATGATTGCGAAAATTGGAGTTTTACAGAAGCCACTTTTACTATTGTGGATAAAACACCACCGGTTATCGGGACCGAATCATCCAATAAAACGGTTGAATGTGACGGATCAGGCAATACTGATGAATTGGAGGCGTGGCTGTTATCCAATGGAGGAGCCACGGCAACCGACGTGTGTGGTGGAGTAACCTGGAGTCACAACTTTACCTCACTGAGTGATGATTGCGGAGCCACCGGATCAGCGGAGGTTACCTTTACGGCAATGGATGACTGTGGTAATACAAGTACCACAATAGCCACCTTCACGATTGAAGACACGACACCTCCAGTTATCGGTACTGTCGCAGTTGATCAGACGGTTGAATGCGACGGAGCCGGTAATGCTGCTGATCTGGCTGAATGGCTGGAATCGAACGGAGGAGCCGATGCAACGGATGTATGCGGCGGGGTAACCTGGAGCAATGATTTTACTGAATTGAGTGATGGTTGCGGTGCAACGGGCTCTGTTTTGGTCACCTTTACTGCGACAGATGATTGCGGTAATCCCACAACCACTCAGGCCACCTTTACGATTGAAGACACGACACCTCCAGTTATCGGTACTGTCGCAGTTGATCAGACGGTTGAATGCGACGGAGCCGGTAATGCTGCTGATCTGGCTGAATGGCTGGAATCGAACGGAGGAGCCGATGCAACGGATGTATGCGGCGGGGTAACCTGGAGCAATGATTTTACTGAATTGAGTGATGGTTGCGGTGCAACGGGCTCTGTTTTGGTCACCTTTACTGCGACAGATGATTGCGGTAATCCCACAACCACTCAGGCCACCTTTACGATTGAAGACACGACACCTCCAGTTATCGGTACTGTCGCAGTTGATCAGACGGTTGAATGCGACGGAGCCGGTAATGCTGCTGATCTGGCTGAATGGCTGGAATCGAACGGAGGAGCCGATGCAACGGATGTATGCGGCGGGGTAGCCTGGAGCAATGATTTTACTGGATTGAGTGATGGTTGCGGTGCAACGGGCTCTGTTTTGGTCACCTTTACTGCGACAGATGATTGCGGTAATCCCACAACCACTCAGGCCACCTTCACGATTGAAGACACGACACCTCCAGTTATCGGTACTGTCGCAATTGATCAGACCGTAGAATGCGACGGATCGGGCAATAACGTTGAATTGAAATCCTGGCTGTTATCGAACGGCGGGGCATTTGCAACGGATGTATGCGGCGGGGTAACCTGGAGCAATGATTTTACTGAATTGAGTGATGGTTGCGGTGCAACGGGCTCTGTTTTGGTCACCTTTACAGCGACAGATGATTGTGGAAATCCCACAACCACTCAGGCCACCTTTACGATTGAAGACACGACACCTCCAGTTATCGGTACTGTCGCAGTTGATCAGACGGTTGAATGCGACGGAGCCGGTAATGCTGCTGATCTGGCTGAATGGCTGGAATCGAACGGAGGAGCCGATGGAACGGATGCCTGCGGTGGGGTAACCTGGAGCAATGATTTTGTTGAATTAACCGATGAATGTGGCGCAACGGGTTCTGCTCTGGTCACCTTTACTGCGACAGATGATTGCGGGAAAGCCTCAACCACTACCGCCACATTTACCATAGTGGATACTAAGGCACCAATTGTTTCTTCTCCGGTATCTTGCGGTGGAAGTACGACTTTAGAAACCGAGCCCGGCGAATGTTCACTGATCGCAGAAACTAATTTGGATGTCACAGCCAATGATGCTTGCAGTGGGCTGGTTGTCCCAACCTGGACTATCACAGGCGCCAGTGGTTCCCTTTCCGGAACCGGTTCACTGGCCGGTGTTGTGTTTAAACCTGGAACATCAACGGTTACCTGGACTGCTCTGGATGACTGTGGCAATTCCTCGACATGCGTGTTCGACGTTTTGGTTAAAATAGCAACGAAAACTACGGTTGGAGTGAGCGGGCCTTACGCATTATTTATGGATAAAATAACATTCTTCGCAGATGTTGTCACCAATTGTACCGGTTTCCCGCTAAGAGGAACTGTTGAATTTTTCCTTGATGGAGATCCGTTACTGCCAATCGGAACGGCCTCGGTTTTTGAAATTCCAACTGGAGAACCTGGTGCTCCTTTCACAGTTAGGGCTACTTTAATTCATCAATTGATTGAATATCCAAAACTTAGTAACCCTGATGATCCAGATTCTGCTGTTCCATACAATGTCACAGCTGAATTCACACCTGATCCAGTCGAAAGTCCGTATTATCTTCCAAGCGACGATTTGGATGGAAAGCCGTTAACTATCAGGCCCAGAAAGGCCACCCCATTTGATGCTTCCGGTTTTTATACCGGTGACGAAATTGCCTGGACCACGGGTCCGAACAGTAGCACCGGTACGTTAACCATGACAGCTTTAATAAAGGATGCAATTCCTGGTGGTGATGTTCGTGGTGCCAGGGTTACCTTTTACCTGGTCAATGGTTCCAGTCGAACTCCGATACCGAGTGCCCAGCATCTGCCGGTTAACCTGATTGATATGACCGACGGTTCGGTTGGCACGGCAAGTGCAATTGTTCAGCTGAACATTGGAAATGCCACTTCACAAACCTACCAGATTGCGGTAGGAATCAGCCGAGCTTATTATAATAATCCATTTGATGCTGAGGCTATTGCTTTTGTGACGGTGGTCAAGCCGGGCATTGGAGGTAGAATTTTCGGTGATGGTGAATTATGTACTACCGGGAGCGCCGGTTTGATTAAAAGTGCACCTGGCACCAGTACCAGTTTCTATTTCGATGTGAACTACAATAAGAGCCTGTCAAATCCCCAGGGTAAAGTTACTCTCTGGATACAAAGTATGTACAATGCCAGCGGGATCTTGGACAGAAATGCCGATGATTCACCTCACTCATACATTATAACCAGTAATGCAATCGCCTTGCTAAGTATCAAGGGTTTGACTGCGCAGTTCAGTAGTAAGGCCAATTTGGTCGAACAATTGAGTGATGGCAGTCTGGTCAATGTTGACGGGGGTGCAACCCTGCAGCTATCCATGATTAAAGGAATTCCGGGTCAGTTGGGTATAACATTCTCGAGAAAAGCTGGAGGGATGTGGTATTCAAGTAAATGGGAGAATGGTAAAACGGTCCTTATGACAACTTGTAGTGGTGAAATTTTGGTGCAAACCAAATCCGGCGAACTCTCCGATCCAATCATCGGTGATCCAGGCCTGATCGAAGGTGTTACTGCCATCACCGCCTTCCCTAACCCCTCCTCAGGCCCAGTCACCTTAAAACTGATCCTCAGCGAGAGCTCGAACACAACTATCGACATCCTATCCTCTACCGGTCAGGTCGTTCAGCGTGCCTGGGATGGATTTGTTAAGGGAGGTCAATATAAGTATGTTGAATTAGAAACCAACTTGGCCAAGGGTCTCTATTTCATTCAAATGCGTACTGGAAAGGAAATAAAGACAGTACGGCTGGTTGTTTCGAATACCTTCTAACTAACCTAAGCCGTATAATTAAAGCCACTCCGAAAGGGGTGGCTTTTTTTTGCGATTTTTTTACTGGAAATGGCGAATAATTCAAAAATAATTTCGTAACTTTTAAAATGCAATAGCTCTGATCCTTAATTGGATGCATGATGATGAGCCACCCGTTCATTTTCTCTTCCGGACTCCGGAATTATTAACCTGCTGATCCACATTCCTTCCTTCTCATTCCCGGGGAGACGCGACTCCTGCCACAATTCCCCGGGGTTTGCTCCTGCCACCGAAAACCTGAAAAACCTACAGTTATGCAACCCCTGTCCGATACCTCCTGAGGGAAGTCCTTTTTAAGGTAATTCTGAAGATATTTTTTTTTGGACATTTTAAGTAATTGACATTAAGTTATATGCGATCAATTATTTATTTGAATGGATAGGTATACCCTTTTTGATAATTGTTGTTTTTCGAAACCCCTGATTAATCTAATACCTCACAATATGAAAAAAAAGCTTCTAACTCTCAGCATGATGCTGCTAATGACAGGATTAGCCATCCCGTCAATTGCGCAGATGCCAAACTGGACCAATGCTCCATCCGATCGTACCTTTTTATGCGGAATTGGAGATATTGAGGGCCAGTTTCATACCTGGCTGCATGCCTTTACTGCTGTTGGCGTTTGTGGTGATGCGTCAGTAACTAACGACTTCGTCAGCCTGGTAGTGAATTCCCCTGTGCCGATTGAAGGTTCATATGTACACACCGGGGCTAATTTTGGTCCGCAATCTTACGCATCAAGCGGAAATCTGCAAATTGGATTCGATGGAACCAATACTTTTTGTGAATTTCCGCTGGTCGGATTTACTCCCGGGAACATTGCACTGATCGATCGCGGGGGCGGCATTCAGTTCCACGTTAAGGCAAGAAATGCTCAAAACGCCGGAGCACTTGGGGTGATCATTGTCAACAATGTAGGCGGAGATCCGGTTTATATGGGTGCCGACGGCCTCGGAGGAGATATTGCCATCCCCATTATCATGATCAGTCTCGACGATGGCAATCTGCTGAAATCTACTATGTTATCAATTCCGGTTCAGGTGACTTTGCAAAGGAATTTTCTCGATTTAACCTGTGCGGCGTCCCAAAGTGTAGTGGTGAATTTCACTGCCAAGGATCTTTGTAGTAATACCGTCTCCCAAGCAGCCACCTTTAATGTGAATCTGTACGAGCCCCCTTCCTGGGTGGTTGAGCCTTTTGATCAGACTATCGTTTGCAACGAGTACAAGAATGAGGCTAAATTTAATTGGTGGCTGAACGGCATGACTGCCATCGGAAATTGTGGTACCGGTGAAGTGTTAAATGACTTTCAAAGCTTCAGGGTAAACTCTCCATTGGAGATTGACGGGCCTTACAAGAATTCAAGAGCCTATTTTGGACCCGGGAGCTATAATGTTACAGGCGATCTCGAAAGGGCGATTGATACGGATGGAAGTACGTTGTGCGGTAAGCCTCTGGTTGGGTTTACACCCGGTAATATTGCACTGATCGGCAGGGGTGGTGGTATTGAATTTATCGTTAAGGTTAAACACGCCCAGGATGCCGGTGCCATTGGGGTGCTTATAGTGAACAACGTCGATGGGGATCCGGTAGGTATGGGCGGCTCCGACGCCACGATCACTATTCCGGCTCTGATGGTCAGTATGGGCGATGGCGAGACCTTAAAGACCTGGATAGATTTTGGACCTGTAAATGCAACTCTCTTAAGAAAAGCTTTCGATTTTACCTGCACCGCCCCGCCGCAAAGTATTGCAGTGAATTTCACTGCTTTGGACAATTGCGGTTCAATAATTACCAAGGAGGCAACTTTTACAATTATCCCCAATGATCCTCCTGTTTGGGCACTGGAGCCAAGTGATAAAACCATTTCCTGCGACCAGAGTTCAACGCTGATTGAATTTGACGCCTGGCTGCGAAGTTTCACTGCAACAGGAACTTGCGGCTCGACCGTGGTTACCAATAACATGAATAGCTTAGTTGTAAACTATCCTATGAACATTGCAGGTTCGTACTCCAATTCTGTTGCGCTTTTTGGTCCGGAGGTTTTCTATTTATCGGCTGAGACGGAATTTGCCCATGATTCGGAAAATTCATACTGCAATGGTCCCCTGGTCGATTTCACTCCCGGGAAAATTGCCATCATTGACCGGGGCGGTGGATCCACCTTTGTCACAAAAGTGAGAAATGCCGAGATGGCCGGTGCTACCGGGGTGATAATATGCAATAACATTCTGGATCCGCTGGTGCAGCCTATGGGTGATGATTTCTCAGTTCCACAAGTCACCATACCTGTTATGATGATCAGCCAAAGCGATGGATTGAAGTTGAAAGA
Organism: uncultured Bacteroidota bacterium; assembly: GCA_942493265.1. Taxonomy (GTDB): domain Bacteria; phylum Bacteroidota; class Bacteroidia; order Bacteroidales; family UBA12481; genus UBA12481. The sequence continues at coordinate 162,643 of OW818688.1, read as the reverse complement.
ACAGCTGGCTGAACGGGATGTTGCTGTGACCATGACACGCAATTATATCGACAACCAGTGCCTTAGTCCCAATTCCATTGCGGTTGAATTTACCGCGACCGATGAATGCGGGAATCATGTTTCAAAAATCGCCACCTTCCAAACAACCACCATGTTTTCAATCGAGAAAGTGATCATGGGCGCAGACAAGAAGATTGAGCCTGAAGGCACTTTCTCGTACAATATCAGAATTACCAATTATAGCGGGGAAATCCTGACAGTTCATGTGGAAGACTCTGAATTTCCGACACCCTGGGACATTACCATGTTACCCGGTCAAGGTTGGGCAGCCGGATATAACCGTACCTATACGGAAGTTGGGCAGTATTTTAATACAGCTACCGCTACCGCGACGGATCCGGATGGCAATTCCTTAACAAAATCGGCATCGACCGTTGCAGAGATTTTGCCAGCTTTTTCTATCGAGAGAGTTGTTGACCCTCCGGTACAAACAGAGCCGGGGGCATTTTCGATCAAAGTCAAAATAGTCAATCTTAGCACCGAAGAACTGGATTTTGAGGTCACCGATACAAATGGGTGGAACTTTACCTGGACTGATATGCAACCAGGTGATGAACAGCCACTAATTTATCCAGAACACCATCCCGAACCTGGATTTTTTAACAATAAAGTTGTTGCAAAAGCCACTTTTCCCGATGGAACGACGATCACAAAGGAGGCCTCATCTACTGCTACCGTAATCGATGCGATGCCAAGTTTGTCGTTGATTAAGACTGTTGAGCCCGCCAGTTGGTGCAACAGACCGGAAGGCCAGTTTAATTGGAAAATCGAGGTGAAAAATACCGGACCGGAAACAGTGACGGGAACCATTTATGATGATAATAATCCAATTTTTCCGATGGGTTTAACAATGAATCCGGGCCAGATCATAACCTGGAACTACACCACCAACTTCGCAAATGTGGCTCCGGATGCTGAACTGATAATGAATAACACAACTTCCGTGGATGTTACAGATAATGACGGTAATGCTGCACATTATTCTTCGACTGCTACGGCCACGGTGTATGCCCTGCCAAAAATCACAGAGGTGGAGTTATCTGCAGCTGAAGGCGATCCCGGTCCGCCATGGACCCATCCGGTCAATGGAAATATGGCTGTTGGATATGAAGTCTGCCTCGATCAGGATGTTCCATTCTATCACTTTAATATTGAATCCCTTACCTCCAATTATGAGCTGATGCCTAACCTGATGTTCGAATTCCGGATCAACACCATGTCTCTGCCCGCTGGTTTTTATGAGTACTGGGATACGGAACGAGGCGTTAATGCAGGGGTTCCATGGGGAGAAGGTGTATGGCAATGGTATATGTATCAAATCATTACCGCAGTAGATCCAATGTTCTATCTCCTGTATGACGGGACAAATTATCAGCTGATCGACGGATTGATGTTCAATATTAACGGAACAATAGTACCACTAAAGGTTAATGGCGATTATCCTTCGGGCGTATACACATTCGATGGATACATCCGCGATATTCACGGGTGCTTTGGCGATAAGGTGACTATGTCCATCAATTTTAAAGGATTCCCCAGCATCATCACCCAGCCGATGAGCCAGGTCAGTTGTATCGGGGAGGCAGCAGCCCTGGCCGTTGAGGCTGGAGGTGCCATCACCGGGCATCAGTGGTACAAGAATAATGTTGCCATTGATGGGGCAACTTCCGCAATCCTGCTGATTGATCCGGTTACAGCGGCTGATGCCGGTGATTATTTTGTCATGGTGCTTGGAGAGTGCTCTGACATCAAATCCGATATTGTTAAATTGGCCGTAAAAGAGGTTATTGTTAATCCGAATCCTCAGCAATACAGTGATCCCGTAACTTTCACCGCAATTGTGCATAACGGTAACGGCCTCAGTCTGCCCTATAGCCAGGTTACCTTCCTGGTGGAAACACAGAAAATGGGTACGGTTCCTTTGTTGATCATCGGTAATGACCTGATTGGGGTTCTGAAAAATGCCCCATTGATCGAACCTGATCCTGGTAATGGAGTAATGTCGCCCGGAATCAAGACAGTTCAGGCCTTGTTTGAGAATTCAGATGAAATTCCTTTTGGCTGTATTCCGGAGGCTAAACTGGAGATCACCCCCGAAAATGCCCGATTGGCATACGACGGAGTTGAATTCCAGGCCACCTCATCAGCAACCAGCTCAACAACAACGGTTCAGCTGATTGCCGTGATCAAGGATTGGGTGGATGGCTACCCGGGAGATATCCGGAATGCATGCATCACCTTCAGGATTCTGGAAGAACCCGGTGGAACGCTGGTCCGGACTGTTACTTTGCCTGTTAACCGGTTGATTATGCCGGGTGATATTTCTACCGGTATTGTGAGTTACGATTTCGATGTCAATCTGGGATCGGCTGATTACAAGACCTATACAATCAGGATGATAGCAGATTGCTATTATCAAGCACTCCGGTCGGCAACCCTGACGGTTTACAAGCCGGTAGGCGATTTCATTACCGGCGGCGGACATATCATCACCAATAATTCCTTTGGTACCCGTGCCGGCGAGCCGGATACCCATACCAATTTCGGGTTCCATGTCAAGTTCAACAAGAAGAACACCAACCTCATCGGCGGCTTGAATTTCATCTACAGCCGGATGGTTGGCGGGGAACTTAATGAATTCCAGATCAAGTCGAATTCCATGAGCGGTTTGGGTGTTAACATTGCCAACCCGGAGGCTAAAACTGCGGTATTCACCACTAAGGCCAATCTCACCAACCTCACCACCGGGAACGCTGTGGAGGGCAACCTGCAATTGTATGTTACCCTTACCGATCGAGGTGAACCGGGAGCTAATGATGCCATCGGATTTACCCTGTGGAGAATGAACAATAAGGGTAAACCCAGTATTCTGGTATATTCCAGTTCATGGAATGGGGTGAAAACCCTTGAACAGCAGCTGGATGGAGGAAATCTGGTCGTTCACAGCGGATTCGGTAAGGTTGCTGAGCTCAGTGATCCGATTATCGCTGAATCAGTTATATCAGATGGACTGAACGACCTTAAGGTATACCCGAATCCGTCAGGCGGACCGGTTACTTTCAGCTTTATCCTGGAACATAGCGGCATGACCACAATCGATATCTATTCCTCAACAGGTCAAGTCGTTCAAAGGGCCTGGGAGGGATATGTTAAAGGTGGTATGAGTCAAGTCGTTGATTATGAAGGTAATCTGGCCAATGGGCTCTACTTCATTCAGTTGCGGTCGGGCGGACAAGTTAAAACCACACGACTGATTATTTCGAAAATCTATTAAAACCCATGTTTAATTAACTCTTTTCATTTTTAAATAACCCCCGCACCGTTTCTTTTGAGAAGGGGTCCTGCCGTACGCAGGGCCCCTTCTTATTTCCTAACCGATAACCGACAACCGACAACCTTTCCCCCTTCAAATTGTTAACGCCGTATGGAAAAACCTTTTCACTCAATCCGCCAGCAATACTCCAAACATGCGCTGTATGAGAGCCAGGTGGATCATGATCCCCTGAAACAGATGCACGTATGGCTGGATGATGCAATCAGCGCTGAATGCCCGGAGCCTACCGCCATGGTGCTGTCGACCGCCGGCCAGGATAACCGGCCCTCCTCGAGGGTGGTGCTGATGAAGGAGCTGGATGAAAAGGGAATCACCTTTTTTACCAATTATCATAGCCGTAAAGGACTGGAGCTGAGTGAAAATCCTTTTGCCTCCATCTTGTTTTTCTGGCCGGCAGTGGAGCGGCAGGTCAGGATTGAAGGGGTGGTCAGCAAAATTCCGGAAGGGGAGTCCGATATTTATTTCGCAACCCGCCCCGAAGCCAGCCGTATCAGCGCAATCATCTCCCCCCAGAGCCGCGAAATTCCCAACCGCGAATGGCTGGAACAACAACGCGGGTTGACAACGAACCGGCCCTCAAATTGGGGAGGTTACCGCCTGGTACCGGATTATTTCGAGTTCTGGCAGGGCAGGGAGAATCGTTTGCACGACCGCATTGTATACCGCAAAACCGGATCGGATTGGAAAATCTCCCGTTTGGCACCTTAGTCAACAAACACTTCCTCAAAGGTTTTGCATTTTTATAATTGATAATTGGCCTTTAGTCAAATTATTATCCAAATAATACTCTTTTGGTTTTTTCGTGCGTAACTTTCCTTGCTTAATTGGAGGATACGCAGTCATGAAGTTCAGGTATTTCTGTTGTTTAACAGCAGCAGCCATTATTGTGCTAAGCTGTGACCGGATCATTGATCCGGTTCAAAAGGAAAAAAGTACTGACCTGGTGGTCCCACATGATTTTGATTGGAAAACCAGCAGGGATGTTCAGGTTACCGTTACCGGGATTCCGGTTGCAAGGGATTTCCTTTCAGCTCTGGCGATAACGGATCCCGATGGCAAACAGATTTTCTCAGCCAGCTACAGTCTGCGCGATACCCTTTCAATCAGCCTGAACGTGCCTGTGGCGATTAATGAACTTACCCTGACTTATGGCAGCCGTACCATCAAGGGCAAGGTAGAGGACGGAAAAGTACTGTTCTCATTTCTGCAAAAGGATGATACCTCAGATATCGGCAAATAATCAGGAAAGGATACCCCAATGAAAAAACTAATTATATCCCTTCTGGCATTAACCTTCACAATATCAGCATATTGTGAGGTAACCAACAATTTCGAATCCGGGAACCGGGCAATCGACAAGAATAATTGCTGGCAGTTCAGCTCCACTAACATTACTGCCTCTAAGGAAATGGAGGGCAATTACAATAACCAGACAGGCATTCTTTCAAGTGGTATACACTACCTGATTTCCCCATGGGTTAAGTTCTCGAAATCCGGTATGATGACCTTCTCTCACCGCATGAATGCCAATAATGGGAATAACCGACTGCTGATCGTTTATCTGATGGATCAGGCCGATCAGATTGTGAAAACTCTTTATACTTATGATTACAAGGGCGATAAAACAAAGGAAATTGATGCCGGGGTCGAAATTAATCTATTGGGAATTTTTCGGATCAAGTGGGAATTCACAGGCAGCGGCGGCTCTTCCAGGGGATTGCTCGACCTGATATATATTCCGGGTGACTATTTTTCAGATCCTACCCATAATGATGGTTCAGGAAACTGTTCGGTGTATTCCCCGAAACCGGATGCCGATTATGATGGCGTTGCCGATGTTGATGACGCTTACCCGGATGATCCCTACCGGGCTTACAATAACCAGTATCCCGCCCAGGAATGGGGATCACTGGGCTTTGAGGACCTGTGGCCTTCGAAGGGGGATTATGATTTTAACGACTTGGTTGTGGATTACCGGTGTACAGTTGTAACTGATGGTAAAAATGAGATAGTTGAACTGAAAGCGAGTTTTATTACGCGTGCCCTGGGAGCCAGCTTCCGCAACGCATTTGCCATGAGCCTCACCAATATACCATCGGCTTCGGTTATCAGCGTATCGAACAGCTTCGCAACAGCCTATGCCAAAAACTATTTCAAACTACAGGAGAATGGAGTGGAGGAGGGCCAAACCTGGGCAACCATCATTGCCTATGAAGATGCGTTCGGAGTTTTGCCCCATCCCGGTTCAGGAACGGGTGTGAATACTTCGCCGGGTGCTCTCTATGTGGAGCCTAAGCAGGTTGATATACTCATTTCCCTGAAAGAGAAGGGAAATGCAATCGGAAATCCGATAAAATTTACGGAATGGCCACAAAGCAATATTAACTTTTTTATCGTGGTCAAGTCAAATGTGGGCAGGGGTATCGAAGTTCATCTGCCTGATTATCATCCTACTGATCTGGCCGACCGGAATCTTTTCGGTCAGAAGGACGATGGGTCCAATCTCGACCAATCCTATACTTACCGATCAAAGACCAATCTACCCTGGGTGATTAATGTTTTAGGCAGTTTTGCCTATCCGGTGGAGAAAGCGGATGTGGTAAAGGCCCATCTTAAATTCGGTGAATGGGCTGAATCTGGCGGACTGATCTACCGCGACTGGTATCAGGATTTGTATGGCTATTCCAACAAGGATCTGAAATACAGTCATTAAGCCTGCACACCAATCAGGGTTGCACCGGTGCATTCCGTAACATAAACGCGGACAATATCTCCGGGATTTTTGCCTTCTTTCGGGAATACGATCACCTTATTCTGCGGGTTTCTGCCGAATAGCTGACTTTTCGATTTCTTGGATGTTCCTTCGGCCAGTACATCAAAGGTTTTTCCAATGTCGCGCCGGTTGCTGGCCAGTCCGATTTCACCCTGAAGATCAATGATTTCCTGTAACCTGACGGATTTTACCTCTTCGGCAACATCGTCCGCCAAATGATCTGCTGCATAAGTGCCGGGCCTTTCAGAATATTTAAACATAAAGGCAAAATCAAACCTCACTTCCTTCATCAGGGCAAGTGTATCCTGATGATCCTCTTCGGTTTCGCTCGAAAATCCACAAAAAACATCAGTAGTGATGCCGCATTCAGGAATGATCTCACGGATCGCACGTATGCGGTTGAGATACCAGTTGCGGTCGTATTTGCGGTTCATCAGTTTTAAGATGCGATCACTCCCCGACTGTACCGGAAGATGGATGTGCCTGCAAATATTTGGGTTACGGGATATCACCTGCAGGGTTTCATCCGACATGTCCTTGGGGTGCGAGGTGGTAAACCGGATTCGCATTCCCGGCACCGCGCGGGCAACTTCCTCGAGCAGCTTCGGAAAATTCCAGTCATCAGTTGAAAGATGGCCGTCATCTGCCGTCGGCTGAAATGCATAGGAGTTAACGTTTTGTCCGAGCAGGGTAAGTTCTTTGTACCCTCTGGATTCCAGGTCCCTGGCTTCAGTAAGGATATCGCGGTAATCCCGGCTTCGCTCGCGGCCGCGTGTATAGGGTACAATGCAATAAGTGCAGAAGTTGTTGCATCCGCGGGTAATGGAAACAAATCCGGATATCCCGTTGCTTTCCAGTCGGGTAGGGCAGATTCCCGCATAGGTTTCTTCCGTGCTGAGTTCCACGTCAATGGCCTTGCCGCCGGATGATGATCTGGCCAGCAGTTCGGGCAGGGTGCGGTATGAATCGGGTCCGGCTACCAGGTTGACGCCGTGTTTGGTGATCAGGGTTTCCTTAACTCTTTCGGCCATGCATCCCAGTACCCCGACTACCACATTTTTATTGGCTTTCCGCAGCTGGCGGAAAACAGCCAGCCTGCCGAATACGCGGGTTTCGGCATTCTCCCGCACTGAGCAGGTATTCACCAGCACAACATCTGCGGTGTGCATGTCATCCACAATCTCATAACCGCTTTTCGCCAGAATCGAAGCTACCGTTTCACTGTCCGCAACATTCATCTGGCATCCATACGTTTCTATATATACTTTGGGCATGATTGTCTTCGTTTTGATCGGCTGCAAAGATATAGGATAAATTAGTACATTTGCGGCGTTAAAAAACGAACAGCAAACTCAGGAAAAGATGAAATTATCGGGTCTTATATTGCTGATTGCCTTGATTTTGCCGATTTCTCTTTTTTCACAGGAGACCAAAGGCACCGCGGCTGCCACCGATAGCACCAACCTGATCATAAACCGGCTCGAATCCGGTACCTCGGCAGGCAAGGTGAAAATTGTTCAGGATCCCCGTCTCACCAGCATACTTCGCAAGCATTTCGAATTCAATAAATCCAGCAGCGTTCCCGGATGGAGGATTTTAATCTATAAAGGACGTGAAATGTCGAAAGCCAATGCGCTCAAGGCAGAGTTTGAGGAGGCTTTCGGTCAGCTTGCCCTGAGGGCAAATGTGGAGTATAATGAACCCGATTTTTCTACCCTGGTGGGCTCATTCCGAACAAAAGAGGATGCATTCCGTTATAAACAGATGCTGATAGCCCGCTTTCCCCAGGCCTATCTGGTGCAGGCGCGAATCACGCTGGATTGATACATGAGCATGGTCTTGAAGAAGATAACCGACCCGGAAGCCTTAGCAGATATTGCCAGGGAAATCCGGATCCTTATTGTTGAATCCCTTACTGTCGCAGGATCCGGTCATCTGGGCGGATCTTTGGGATTGGCCGATGTTTTTTCCGTACTCTATTTCAATGAAATGAATCACCGGCCTTCGGAGCCTGGATGGCCGGGGCGCGACAGGCTTATCCTGTCCATCGGTCATGTGGCCCCGGTTCTGTATGCAACCCTGGCAAAATCCGGTTATTTCCCTGAGGAGGAGCTTCTGACTTTGCGCAAGCTGGGTTCGAGGCTGCAGGGACATCCTGCTCGTGACCGCGGTCTACCTGGTATCGAGGTGTCGTCGGGGTCGCTCGGACAAGGCCTGTCGGTATCGGTCGGACTGGCACTTGCGGCGAAAATGGACGGTCAGCACTGGAAGGTTTACTCCGTGCACGGCGACGGCGAACTGCAGGAAGGCTCCATCTGGGAAGCTGCCATGAGCGCTGCCCACCATAAGCTGAACAATATCAGGATGATCGTTGATCTGAACGGCCTTCAGATCGATGGACCAACCAGTATGGTGATGGATATCCAGCCTTTACGCGAAAAATTCGAATCCTTCGGATGGCGGGTGGTTGAGTGTTCCGGCAATCATACCGAATCTCTGATCCGGGCATTTGCCATGGCAGATCATTATGCAGTATCAGCCCCGGTGGTCATATTGGCAAAAACTACCATGGGTAAAGGGATTGAGGGAATCGAAGGGGATTTCAGATGGCATGGCGCCGTGCCTGCTCCCGAACAATTGGGTGAGTTCCTTCGTCAGATACAGGAATATCAAATCGATGGAAATGAATTTTAATCTCAAGGGATATCGGCCTACCCGAACCGGATTTGCTGAAGGACTCCGCGAAATCGGCAGTCTGGATAACCGTGTGGTGGCTCTGGGTGCCGATATTACGAATTCCGTTGGGATGAACCTCTTCAGGGAGGAATTTCCGGAGCGGTTTTTTTCTTTCGGAATCGCAGAGCAGAATATCATGGGAGCCGCTGCCGGGTTGGCTCTCGGGGGAAAAATCCCTTTCATGGCAACCTACGGAGTTTTTTCAGCCATGCGTGCGCTTGATCAAATCCGGGTTTCAGTTTGTTATAATAATCTGAATGTAAAGATAGGCGGGGCTCATGCCGGTATTTCAGTGGGACCGGATGGAGCGACCCATCAGGCACTTGAAGATATTGCCATTATGAGGGTGCTTCCGAACATGACAGTACTCTCCCCGTGCGATGCTGCACAGGCGCGTAAGGCAGTTGTGGCGGCCGTTCAGCAGGTGGAGGGTCCGGTGTACATCCGGTTTGGCCGTGAAGCGGTACCTGAATTTACTACCGCGGACCTGGAATTTAAAGTCGGTCATGCACAGGTTTTCCAACAGGGCAGTGATGTGGCAATCTTTGCCACCGGACATCTGGTTTGGGAAGCGCTTGAGGCAGCCAAACTGCTTGCCCTGGAGGGTATTGAGGCAGCTGTGGTGAATGTGCATACTATAAAACCACTGGATGAAAAAACTATCGTCAGCCTCTCAATGATTGCCGGAGCGGTTGTGACGGCAGAGGAACATCAGGTTTGTGGCGGACTGGGTGGTGCCGTGGCGGAATGCCTGGCTAGGCACTATCCGGTGCCTATGGAATTTGTCGGAATGCAGGATGTTTTCGGCGAATCCGGCAAACCCGGCGAACTGATGGAAAAATATGGATTAAAATCGCGGCATATTGCCCGGGCAGCAATTGATGCAATAAACAGGAAACTGAGTTATGAGTGATCCTCTTAAACATGAATGCGGCATAGCCTATATCAGGCTTCTGAAGCCGGTATCCTATTACCAGGAAAAGTACGGAACCTGGAAATATGGATTGAATAAGCTGTACCTCTTGCTTGAAAAACAGCACAACAGGGGTCAGGATGGCGCAGGTGTCGCCAACCTGAAACTCAACCTGGATCCGGGAAGCCCGTATATTTACCGGCAACGCTCGAACCAGCGTGAACCGATCCGCCAGGTTTTTGAAGTGATTCATGAAGCAATCGCAAAAGCCGTTGCCGAATGCCCTGAAAAGGAGATGGACCCCGCTTATGCATATGAAAATGTGCCTTACACGGGCGAGGTTTTTATCGGCCACCTGCGCTACGGTACATTCGGACGAAACAACCTGGAAACCGTACACCCGGTGATGCGTGCGAATAACTGGAAATCACGCAGTCTGGTGCTGGCTGGAAATTTTAACCTGACCAATGTTGATGAGTTATACCAATCCTTACTCAGGATCGGGCAACATCCTGTGAATTATTCAGATACAGTTACGATTCTGGAACGTGTGGGCCATTTTCTCGATGTGGAAGTCGAATCTTTATACCGTAAATACAAGGCAGATGGATATGAAAAATCGCAGATCACTCCGCTGATTGCTGAAAATCTTGAACTTTCGAAAATTCTGACGCGAGCCAGTAAAAAATGGGATGGCGGATATGTGATTACCGGCATGACCGGACAAGGGGATTCCTTTATCATGCGCGATCCCTGGGGCATTCGTCCGGCTTTCTGGTACCGCGATGACGAAATCCTGGTGGCAGCATCCGAGCGCCCGGTGATTCAAACGGTTTTCAATGTTTCGGCCGACCTGATTCAGGAGGTCAGTCCCGGGCATGCCATCATTGCCAAGCGAAACGGCAATATCAGCGATTTTGAAGTGAGAGTTCCCCAGGAAAGAAAATCCTGCTCCTTTGAGCGGATCTATTTCTCACGCGGTTCAGATAAAACCATCTATCAGGAACGTAAAATGCTTGGCCGGCTGCTGGTTCCGGAGATTTTGAACCACGTGGACCACGACATGGAGAACTCCGTTTTTTCCTATATTCCCAACACGGCAGAGTCAGCCTTTTACGGAATGGTGGAAGGATTGCACGACCATGTTGCTTCGCTCAAAAAAGAGAAAATTCTTGCAGGCGTAACTCCCGATGAACTCGATACGCTGCTTAAACTACGTCCGAGGATAGAGAAGATTGCAATCAAGGACGCTAAACTGCGCACGTTCATTACGCAGGATCAGGACCGCGACGATCTGGTAACGCATGTGTATGATATTACTTACGGAACTGTGAGGAAAGGGGTTGATAACCTGGTAGTTATTGATGATTCCATTGTGAGGGGCACAACCTTAAAGAAGAGTATTGTGAGAATACTCGATCGGCTGGAACCCAAACGGATTGTTGTGGTATCCTCTTCCCCGCAGATCCGGTATCCCGACTGTTATGGGATTGATATGGCCAAACTCGGCGATTTCATTGCCTTTAAAGCGGCCATCGAGTTGTTGAACGACAGGGGATTATGGGATATCATACATCAGGTATACCGTAAATGCAAAGCCGATCAGTCGAAGCCGAAAGAGGAAATTGTTAATCACGTGAAGGAGATTTATGCTCCCTTTACGTTCGAGGAAGTTTCTGCTCAGATAGCTTCCATGATGCATTCCGGAAATATAAACGCCGAAATACGGATCATCTATCAAACGGTGGAAAACCTGCATCTTGCCTGTCCGAATGATCTGGGCGACTGGTACTTCACCGGAAATTATCCTACGCCTGGGGGTAATAAGGTTGCCAACCAGAGCTTTATTAATTATTACGAAGGTAAGAACCAGCGGGGTTATTAATCGGTTTTCTGTCCCCGCTTCAATTTCCTTGCCTGAATGAGTCCTTCGCGGAATAACTGTGGGTATCTGATGCGGATATGCCTTAACTTAAACGGGTTGACACGAAGCATATCCCGTATATAGGATACAAAATGACGATGGGTTTTCTCTTCGTAAATATCTGAAATTGTGATCAGTATCCCTGTTTCTTCTACCATGCCGAATTCATCGTTGATGCAGGTTCCGAAGGTTTTCATGGTTGGCGATAAACTCATGTAGGAGTTGATCAGCGGAGGTATCCGCAGGCCCATTGACCGCACTGCCTTCGACAGGATTTTATAATCATCCTCATAATTTCCACTGTTGAATATCCTGCTGAGTTTTGAAAGATCTTCCTTTGCTATCAGGGGATTGATCGGAACGACGAGATTTTCAGGATCCGGAAAGTACTTGTCGAGAAAGCTGAGGATCAGGTTCCTGCCATGAGGATCGTAGTCAGTATACATGGTGACCTTTCCGAAATAATACCGGGCATGATGATACTGCAGACAAAGGGCGCCAAGCCCGTCCCACAGATTATCCAATGCATACATCCCTTTTCGCAGAAGGCGGGTCGACTGATAGAGCGGCTGAACGAACGACCGGCCAAGCTCAATGGTGTAAGGCATGTATTCCTCCAGGAATTTGGGTGAAAAGTGAAACAAGTGGGTGGTTGCCAGATGTTTCTCAGCCTGTTCGGCACAGTCGACACCTGAACAGACAAAATACCGGTATCCGCCAAGAATCTCCACCTCCTTTGGATCCCATACAATCAGCTGATGATAGGGTTTCTCCGAAATGTCATAATGATCTATATCAACAGGTTCGCCGGTGCCTCCCCCGGCTTCGCGGAATGAAATTTCACGCAGCCGGCCGATTTCCTGCATCAGGTTCGGACATTCATGGGCAGTGAAAGCAAATATTTGATTATGGCTGTAATTGGTCTCCCGCAAAAATCTCTCAGGAGTCAGTTCGGCCAGTAATTTTTCCCTGCTTACCCGTCGTGCGATCGGTTTCATTTGAGTTTCCATTCTGAGAGATAAAGTTAATCATTCAAAGGTTTTTGCCCATCACATAAACCTGTTTTTTAACATCAGCGGCCCATGCTTCCGGACTTTTTGAGGAATTAAATGATCGCCAGGGGATCGGCTTGCCGAATTTAATGACCACCCGCATTCCTTTTTGTTTAAACATCTCATTCGGCAGGTACAACATCTCAATATTATACCTGATACCCAGCAGCTTCCTTAAATTTGCCAGGCGATAAAAGAAGCCCGAAACCCGGCCGCTGATAAAAACGGGAATGACATCACGCTCATGCAGGAATGCCTTTTTTACGAACGTGCTCTTCCATTCCACATCTTCAATTTTGAACCATTTCCGACGGCTCACCAGCCCCGCGGCGAAAAAAACCACCGGGTCATGGCCCTCAAAAACTTTGCGCATTTCAGCAACATTATCCTTGGTGTTGCCCCCATGCTTATTGACTCCAATCATGAAGCTCCGTAACGGTTTGATGTTCATCAGCAAATCGTTTGAAACACTTTTTGGATTGGCCTGGATATGCTCATGAATTACCTGGAGCAAACACATGCCGTCGGCCCCGCCAAGCGGGTGATTTGATGCGAAAATAAGTCGGGAGTCCTTTGGTACATTCTCTGTTCCACGAACTTCAACCTTGATTCCCATGAAGTTGATGCAGCGGGAGATGAATTCAATCCCTTCAACTCCTTCGTTCCGGACCAGAAATTCATTGATCTCGTCCTGATGGACAATTCTTTTGAGATAGCGGATCAGGAACTTCGGGATCCGCTTGAGCAGCCTGGCATCTTTTGATGCAAAAACCTTTTCAATGTCAATGAGTTGGGATTTGCTGTCGTTGGACGGATCGGTCATGTCGGATTGATTTTTAGGTGTCATAAAGGTACGAATTAACCGCAATGGTCAACGGTTGGAGAAGTTTTAGGGTCATGCCGGGCAAAAAGTTATTAACATGGGATGAAATTTGGTGTCATTTATTGGGGAGAAGTGGGAGGATGTGTTTATTTTTACCCAAAATCAATACGATATATGTCTCGGTTCAAAGGCGATCATTATTGCAAGGTGGATTCCAAGGGCAGGATCCTGTTCCCGGCTAAGCTGAAGAAGCAAACGCCGCCGGATTCAGGCGAACGCTATGTTGGAAAGCTGAGCATTTTTGAGAAGAGCCTGATCCTTTATCCCGAGAAAGTATGGGATCGGTTGGCGGAGAAAACTCTGAGTAAGCTAAATCCTTACAATGCGAAACATGATCTTTTCAAGCGCGATTTTTTCAGGGATTCAATCGATCTTGACTTTGATTCATCGGGCCGCATTTTGTTGCCAAAAAGATTCCTTGAAATACTGAACCTCATGCCGGGTCCGGGAATGGAAAATGACGTCGTGATGGCCGGTCAGGGTGACCGTATCGAATTGATGTCAAAAGTGAAATACCTGGAAACTGAGCTGACCGATGAAGAACGGAGATCCCTGGGCGAAGAAGTTATGGGAAATTTCAAGTGGGATGATGAAAACTAATGGTTGCAATCGATTACCACATACCTGTACTACTTGCAGAGAGCGTATCAGGACTGGCTGTCAAGCCTGATGGCGTTTATGTCGACCTGACATACGGCGGTGGCGGTCACTCCCGCGAAATCCTCAAATATATCGTCAATGGCAAACTGATCGCATTTGATCAGGATCCGGCAGTAACCGGACGGCTCATTACCGACAGCCGCTTTGAATTTGTACAACACAATTTTCGATATTTCGCAAACTATCTGGAATACATGGGTATAGAGTCGGTAGATGGCATTCTTGCTGACCTGGGAGTATCCTCTGAACACCTCGATAATCCGGAACGTGGCTTTTCATTCCGGTTCGATGCCGATCTGGATATGCGTATGAGCCCGGGCCTGAAAGATACTGCCGCCGATATCCTTCAAAATTCGGATGAGCAGGAACTTAAACGGATATTCAGGGAATATGGCGAGGTAGATAACCCGCACAGAATTGCCCGCAGGATTGTTGAAACCCGCGGGGTAATTCCCATTAAAACAACCTTTTCACTTACGGCATGCCTTCGTCCGCTCTTCCCCCCAAACCGCGAAAATAAAAGTCTGGCACCCATTTTTCAGGCCCTGCGAATTGCAGTAAACCATGAAATCGAAAGCCTGCAGGAAATGCTGGAACAAACAGCCAGAGTGCTGAACCCCGGCGGACGGCTGGTGGTAATAAGCTACCATTCACTGGAGGACCGGCTCGTGAAAAATATGATGAAGGGCGGTAACCCGGAGGGGAAAGTGAGCACCGACCTGTTCGGTAATACACTTACCCCATTTAAACCGGTTAACCGCAAAGTGATTGTGCCCGGCGAAGAAGAGAATAACCGGAACAGCAGGGCCAGAAGCGCCCGGCTCAGGATTGCAGAAAGAACAGAATTTCAGGCCCATGTTTAAAAGGAATAAAAAAACCAATAAGGAATTCATTCCTACGCGGCAGGAAATCAAGGAGATGCCGAAGATCTCCGTAAAGGATATTCTGGGGGCCAACCTGTTATCCCGCGAAGTGGTTATCCGCCAGATCCCGTTCCTGCTGTTCATCGCATCTGCCCTGGTTCTCTATATCCTGAATCAATACCGGGGCGAAAATGTAATGAGCCAGATCATGACCCTGGAAAAAAGAGTTCGCGAAATGCGGGCCGAATCAGTTTCGGCGGCATTCGATCTTCAGGAAATGAGTAAGCAATCGGAGGTTTCCCGAATGATTATCGAACAGGAACTCCTTCTGAAAGAGGCAAAAACACCGCCATATAAAATTGTAATGGACCAATAAACCTGTGGAAATAAGGAAGTCAATCATATTATCCCGCCTCGGAGTGGTGTACACAGTATCATTCCTGGTTGCGCTTGCCATACTCGGACAGGTTTTACGAATCCAGTTTGTCAGTGGCGATACGCTCAGGGCTGAAGCTGAGGCCGTTAGCGAAACCCACAGCACAATTCCATCGAGCCGCGGCAATATCCTCGCCCGCGATGAAAGCGCCCTTGCCAGTTCCCTTCCCCGGTACGATGTTGCCATGGATCCGAACAGCTCGGGAATGGATCAGGCCATTTTTGATAAAAATCTGCCCGGTCTCGCCGCAGGCTTATCCGGCATGTTTCCAGAAAAAACAGCTTCCCAGTATGTTCAGATGATCCTCAAAGCCCGCAACGGTCGGAAACAATATGTTCTCCTGCACAAGGACGCCTCTTTCGACGAAGCCAGAATGGTTAAAACATTGCCGCTGTTTAATCTCGGAAGATACAAGGGCGGATTGATCCTTACCATGGTGAGCAAACGTGAAAAGCCTTATGATTTGCTGGCCAGCAGAACAATCGGGTATGTAAGCGAAGGCGAAACGGTGGTCGGGATCGAA
The DNA here is from genome assembly GCA_942493265.1 of uncultured Bacteroidota bacterium. Taxonomy (GTDB): domain Bacteria; phylum Bacteroidota; class Bacteroidia; order Bacteroidales; family UBA12481; genus UBA12481. The sequence continues at coordinate 146,486 of OW818688.1, read as the reverse complement.
GGATCATTCAACTATTTCCTGAAAGGTACCGACGGCCTCCGCCTGGAGCAAAGAGTGGGCGGCGGAACCTGGATGCCGCTCAGCACTGAAAACGAAATTGAGCCGGTCGACGGACTGGACGTGGTGACCACCCTGGATGTCAATATTCAGGATGTTGCCGAATCAGCCCTCATGGAATCCCTGGTTACCTACAATGCTGAATATGGCTGTGCCGTGCTGATGGAAGTGAGCACAGGCGAAATTCTGGCAATGGCGAACCTCGGAATGGCCGACGACGGAAATTACTATGAAATAAAAAATTATGCCATCAACGACTGTCTGGAACCCGGATCAACCTTTAAGGTTCCGGCAATCATGGCAGCCCTGGAGGACGGATATGTTAAGCCGACCGATACCATTCAGACGTACGGGGGCAAGTTTTCCATGCACAATCAGCCCATTACCGATGCGCATACCGGCGGATTCGGACTGATCACCGTTCAGGAGGTGATTGAAAAGTCGTCAAACATCGGAATGGCTAAAATTATCGATAAACACTACGGTTCAAACCCTGAACATTTTCTGGAACGCATTTACGGCATGGGTATCAATAAACCCTGGAAATTCGATATCGAAGGCGGACAGGATCCACGGATCAAAACTCCGGCAAGCAAAACCTGGTCAAAGGCTACCGTTGCCTGGATGGCTTTCGGCTATGAAGTGGAGCTCACCCCGCTGCAAATCCTGACCTTCTACAATGCTATCGCCAATAATGGAACGATGGTGAAACCGAGATTGGTGAAATACCTGAAATCTCACAGCCAGATCGTACAATCCTTTAAACCGGAGGTACTGAAAACATCGATCTGCTCAAAAGAAACCCTCACCATTGTAAAAAGGATGCTCGAGGGTGCTGTCACTGACGGTACCGGAAAATCCCTGAAAAACGACCTCTATTCAATTGCCGGAAAAACCGGTACCGCCGTAATTTCCCAGGGAGCAAAAGGATACAAGAATGAGGGCGGAAGGAAAGATTACCGTGCTTCGTTTGTAGGCTATTTCCCTGCTGATAATCCCCGATATAGCTGCATAGTGGTAGTTTCCAGGCCGCAAGGCTCCTCGTATTACGGCGCCGTGGTTTCAGGTTCGGTGTTTAAAGCGATTTCCGACAAGGTATTTGCCACCAACCTGGATATGCAAAATCCACTGACTGTCTCAAAAGATACCTCACTGGAGAGAATTCCGGTTGTTACACCGGGTGATTGGGGAGATGCCAGCAGCTTGCTGAAAAATCTCAAAATACCATTCAGCGGCGGAAAACAGACCCATGACTGGGCGCAGGTGGTCCGCAATGGAGATATTCTTCATCCTGAACCGGTTGGTAAAAATGATTCTGTTCTGCCCGATTTTACCGGCATGGGAATCAAGGATGTTCTTCCGGCACTGGAAAATATGGGTTATAAGGTGAAAATCAAAGGATCAGGCCGGATTATCTCGCAAACACCTCCTGCAGGTACCTACCGGGATTCCGTTGGAACCATCGAATTTAAACTCACTGCCCTATGAAAAAGCTGAATGAACTCATCGGCGGAATTAGGGCGGTTGAAATCCTCGGGAATCAGGAAACCGTGATTACCGGACTGACCATGAATTCCCGTGAAGTGGTTCCCGGCATGCTGTTTGCCGCAATCAGGGGAACCCATGCCGATGGTCATATATATATTGAACAGGCTATCGCCAAAGGTGCGGCAGCCATCCTGTGTGAGCAAATGCCCGCCTGCGGAACCGGTGAAGCCGTTATTGTCCGGGTAGCCAATGCTGCTGCTTCAATCGGACCCCTGGCATCTGCTTATTATGATCATCCGTCAGAATCACTTAAAGTTGTGGGTGTTACCGGTACCAATGGTAAAACCACCATTGCCACGCTCCTGTACAAACTGTTTGAGGGTCTGGGCTATCCCTGCGGACTGATCTCAACCATCAGGGTTTCCGTTCACAACGAGTCAGCCGATGCCACCCACACCACGCCCGATGCCATCACCTTTCAGCGCCATCTGGCTGAAATGGTTCATGCCGGCTGCCACTATGTTTTTGTTGAAGTATCGTCGCATGCCATGGATCAGCACCGCGTTGGAGGCGTTCATTTTGCCGGCGGCATTTTTACGAACCTAACCCGGGATCATCTTGATTATCATATTGATGTTCAATCTTATCTGAAGGCAAAAAAATCATTTTTCGATCAGCTTGGCTCCGGTGCATTTGCCATCACCAATTCCGAGGATCGCAATGGCATGGTGATGCTCCAGAATTGTGCAGCCCATAAATATACCTACGCCACCAGGGGTTCCGCTGATTATGAGGGACGCATGATTGAGCAGCATATCGATGGAATGATGGTTTCATTCGACGGGATTGAATTGTGGATCAAGTTTATCGGACGGTATAATGTATCCAACCTTCTGGCTGTTTATGCCACCGCCCGATTGCTGGGTCAGGATCAAACCACCGTTCTTACCCGCCTGAGCCTTCTGGAACCTGTTGAGGGCCGGCTGGAAACCGTGCTGCTGGGCAATGACCGGATCGGCATCGTCGACTACGCCCATACCCCTGATGCACTGGAGAATGTATTGACCACACTGGTCGACCTGAAAAAGGAAAATACCCGGATCATCACCGTATTCGGTGCCGGCGGCGACCGCGACAAGGGAAAACGGCCGCTGATGGCTGAAGTGGCCTGCCGGTTGAGCGATCAGGTGATCATCACTTCCGATAACCCGCGAACCGAAGATCCGGAGAAAATTCTGGATGATATCCGCGCAGGGATTCCGGCCGGAACCGGATCGCGCGTGCTGAGCATCACCAACCGTCATGAAGCCATAAAAACCGCCGTGGCACTGGCCCGGAAAGGCGATCTGGTACTGCTGGCCGGCAAAGGGCATGAAACATACCAGGAAATTCATGGCGTGAAACATCACTTTGATGACCGTGAAGAACTGGCCGCACTGAGCACCGCAGCAAATGAATTCCTAAACCCGAAACCTGAAAGCCTTTAAAAATGCTATACGAACTATTTGATTGGCTGCTTCAGTATGATATTCCGGGAGCCGGATTATTTCAGTATAGCTCGTTCCGCTCGGCCATGGCATTAATTACTGCCCTGATTGTTTCAACATTGTTCGGGAAACGGATTATAAATTACCTGCGCAAGAAACAGGTTGGCGAATCGGTAAGAGACCTGGGACTAAACGGTCAGATGCAAAAAACCGGTACTCCCACAATGGGCGGTATCATTATACTGGCTGCCATCCTGATACCCACCCTGCTTTTTGCCAAACTGAACAACATATACATCCTCCTGATGCTGTTAACCACTGTGTGGCTGGGACTGATCGGATTTCTGGATGATTATATCAAGGTATTCAAAAAAAATAAAGCCGGATTGGCCGCCAGGTTTAAGGTAGTTGGTCAGGTTAGTCTGGGTTTAATCGTTGGACTTACACTCTATTTTCATGAGGGTGTGGTGGTTGAGGCTAAGATTCCGATCAAAACTGTTGATGTCACGGCAAAAGACAGTGTCTTTGAAAAGGGAAATAAGGATGGAATTAGCTACAAGTATGTTAAAATCAGAAGTGCCACCACCACGATCCCCTTTGTGAAAAACAATGAATTCAATTACAAATGGCTGGTTAGCTGGATGGGCGAAAAGGCCGTCAACTGGACGTGGCTAATATTTGTTCTTGCCGTGATTTTCCTGGTTACTTTCATCAGCAACGGCGCCAATCTGACCGACGGACTCGATGGGCTTGCAACGGGTTCATCTGCCATTATCGGTGCTACGCTTGGAATACTTGCCTTTTTATCGGGTAACTATGAGCTCGCGCACTATCTGAATATCATGTACATCCCTTACTCAGGGGAACTCGCCGTGTTCGTATCCGCCTTCATCGGGGCCACCGTTGGATTCCTCTGGTATAACTCCTATCCGGCTCAGGTTTTTATGGGCGATACCGGCAGTCTGGCACTCGGAGGGATTATCGCGGTGTTTGCCGTACTCATCCGTAAAGAACTCTTTATCCCGATCCTGTGCGGTGTATTCATGATTGAAAATATTTCCGTGATGATGCAGGTGGGCTGGTTCAAATACACCCGCAAGAGATACGGGACCGGAAGGAGAATATTCCTGATGGCACCGCTGCATCACCATTTTCAGAAAAAAGGATATGCCGAGCCGAAAATCGTTATCCGGTTCCTGATCATCGGCCTCCTTCTTGCAGTAATCACAATTGTCACACTCAAAATCAGATAACCTTGTCAGAGAAGATCGTCATATTGGGTGCAGGTGAAAGCGGAGTGGGTTCAGCCATTCTGGCCCGTAAGGCCGGATATTCGGTGCTGGTATCCGATGCCGGCAAAATCAAGCCTGAATACAAGCAAACGTTGCTCGACCGGGGTTTTGAATTCGAAGAGGGTGGCCATACCGAATCCCGGATTCTTGAGGCTGATCTGGTGATGAAAAGTCCTGGCATTCCTGAAAAAGCTCCTCTGATCAAACTCGTGTATGAAAAAGGTATCCCGGTGATCTCTGAACTGGAATTCGCTGGCCGCTATTCAACCGCAAAGCACGTATGCATTACCGGCAGCAACGGCAAAACCACCACTACCCTGATGACTTACCACATTCTGAAACAGGCCGGGTTAAATGTGGGACTGGCCGGTAACATCGGACAGAGTTTTGCGCTTCAGGTGGCTGAGCAGAATTTTGACATCTATGTTTTGGAGGTATCGAGTTTCCAGCTCGACGGCATGTACGATTTCCGTGCCGATATCGCAATCCTGATGAATATTACACCGGACCATCTCGACCGGTACGACTATAGCTTCCAGAATTATACCAACAGCAAATTCCGCATCATTCAGAACATGAGGGCCGGGGATCACTTTATTTTTTGCGGAGATGACCCGGTTATCCGTCAGGAAATTGCCAAACGGGTGATCGTTCCGCAGCAGCTCCCATTTGGATTCGATCAGGTTTATAACCCGGGCGCCTGGGTGGAAGGCGAGGAAATGAACATTGTAATTAATAATAATCCTTTCAATATGTCACTATTTGATCTTTCGATGCAGGGTAAGCATAATGCTTACAATTCCATGGCATCCGGAATTGCTTCACGCGTACTGGATATCAGAAAAGAAGCGATCCGTGAATGCCTGACCGACTTTCAGGGGGTTGAGCATCGCCTGGAAACGGTCATCAAGGTTCATGGCATTGAATTCATCAATGATTCAAAGGCAACCAACGTTAATTCAACGTGGTATGCACTGGAATCGATGAAGGGCAAGGTAGTATGGATTGTTGGAGGGGTTGACAAGGGGAACGATTATTCAATACTCGATCCGCTGGTTCGCGATAAGGTCAAATCTATTGTTTGCCTGGGCAAGGACAACTCAAAAATCCACGATGCTTTCGACGGGATGATTTCCACCGTGGTGGATTCGGAAAATATGGAGGAGGCTGTCCGCACGGCCTATTATCTGGCCGAAGAGGGTAACATCGTGTTGCTTTCACCCTGCTGTGCAAGTTTTGATCTTTTTGAAAACTATGAGGACCGCGGACGGCAATTCAAAAATGCAGTTCGTAATCTCTGATTGATTATCTGATAAACAGTAACAGTATATGCGTAGTATCCTGCAACAATTCAAAGGCGACCGGGTGATCTGGGTGCTCATGGTATTTCTGACAATCTACTCAGGAATTGCCGTGTCGAGCTCAGTTGCTGCCCTGGCTTATCGCGATGGCGGGAATGTTACTGGTCATGTTATCCGGCATTTAATATTTCTTCTTGGAGGATGGGGCCTGATGTTCGGGGTTCACAAAATTCCGATAAAGAGATATAGCCAATGGGCTAATTTTTTCCTGGGATTGGCCGTAATCCTCCTGATTTACACCCTGATTTTCGGAGTTAACCTGAATCAGGCCGCACGTTCAGTGAGAATCCCGATTCTGGGCGGAACATTCCAGAGTTCCGACTTTGCGAAACTTGCCCTGATTGTTTTTGTAGCCCGCTTTCTGAGCAGAAATCAAAATGATATACTGGACTTTAAGAAAGGATTTTTAAAGGTCATGTTTTTTATCGGCCTGGTTTGCGCGCTGATTCTACCGGCCAACTTCTCCACCGCTGCAATCTTATTTGTTACCTGCCTGGTATTGCTTTACGTTGGCAGGGTAAAGGTTCTCTACCTGTTGAGCCTCGTGGGGGCTGCCTTGCTGATCTTTGGCTTTGTGCTGCTGATCGGAAAGATCACCGGAGCCGGCGTACGCGAACAGACCTGGCAAAACCGTATTTCCCAGCATTTTTCAGATGATGCCAATACGGAGGAGAAGTTTCAGGCTGATAAGGCAAAGATCGCCATCGCCAATGGAGGGCTGTTCGGGAAATTCGCGGGTCACAGTACCCAGCGCCGTTCCCTGCCGCAGGCTTATTCGGATTTTATTTATGCTATCGTCATTGAGGAATACGGCTTCTTTTTCGGAGCGTTTCCGCTGATGTTCATTTACCTGGTAATGCTGTTCAGAGCCGGAGTGATTGTGCGGAAATGTGACCGTTCCTTCCCCGCTTTCCTGGTGGTGGGACTGATGCTGGGCCTGGTGATCCAGGCAATGGTGAACATGGGAGTTTCATCGGGATTGCTGCCGGTAACCGGACAGCCATTGCCGTGGGTGAGCCGCGGAGGAACTTCGATCATTTTCACATCCATTTCCATGGGAATGATACTTGGGGTGAGCAGATCATTAGAGGAAGGAGAACCAGTTGAAGAAAAATAAACCATATCGGATCATCCTGAGCGGTGGAGGCACCGGCGGACATATATTCCCCGCTATCGCCATCGCTAATGAAATCAAGGCAACCGATCCAACGGTTGAAATCCTATTTGTGGGTGCAACCGGTAAAATGGAGATGGATAAAGTTCCCCGTGCCGGATATAAAATTATCGGATTGCCGGTTTCAGCTTTCCACCGGAGATTGTCGCTGAAAAACCTTATGTTCCCTTTCCGCCTGCTGGCCAGCATGGTAAAAGCTTCAAGTGTGATCGCCAATTTTAAACCCGACCTGGTCATTGGTACCGGCGGATTCGCCAGCGGTCCGGTTCTGCGCGTGGCTAACAGGAAAGGAATCTCCACCCTGATCCAGGAGCAGAACTCCTTTCCAGGCGTTACCAACCGGTTGCTCGCTCAAAAAGTTAACCGTATTTGTGTGGCATACACCGGCATGGACCGCTATTTCCCGGCCGAAAAAATTGTACTCACCGGAAATCCGGTTCGGGCCGACCTTAAAATCCCGGAAAATCGGCGGGATGAGGCTAAAGCCTGTTTTAATATCGAAAGCAATCTGCCGGTGATACTGGTATTCGGAGGCAGCCAAGGTGCCCGCACCCTGAACCGCAGCATGATTGCACATATTGAAAAACTCGCCGATTCAGCCGTTGAGCTGATCTGGCAAACCGGCACCGCATTCTATCCTGAAGCACACGAGGCTGTCAGGTCATGCAACGCCAAAAATATCAAGGTTCTGGAATTCATTCACGAGATGCATTTTGCCTATGCATTGGCGAGTCTGGTGGTGTGCCGTTCCGGAGCCATCACCCTTTCGGAACTCTCCCTGCTCGGCAAGCCGGCTATTCTCGTGCCCCTGCCAAGCGCCGCCGAAAACCATCAGGCAAAAAATGCCCGCACCTATGTTGATGCCGGTGCCGCCCTGCTGGTGACCGACAATGATGCCCGGGATCAGCTGGTTGTTACCATGCTTGCCCTGGTTGCAGATACATCCGGCTTAAAAAACATGGCCGCCAGAATGCTTGACTTTGCCAAGCCCGATGCTACCCGCGACATCACCACCGAATCTCTTAAACTGATAACCGATAACTAACAACCGACAACTCTACTATGCTACTCGACCGCATACAACGTGTTTATTTCCTCGGAATCGGGGGCATCGGAATGAGCTCCCTGGCGCGGTTCTTCCGCAGTCGCGGTATTGCTGTAGCCGGATACGACCGGGCAAAAACACCTCTGACACGGGCACTGGAATCCGAAGGAATCAATATCCATTATGAAGATAACCCCGATCAGATACCGTTTGCCATACAAAGGCATCCATCTGAACCGGAAACGCTGATCATCTATACTCCGGCCATTCCGAAGGATATGCTTGAGCTGAACTATTTTATCGATAACGGCTATCTGCTCCATAAAAGATCTGAAATTCTCGGACTGATCACCAGGAATTATGACAGTCTGGCTGTGGCCGGAACACACGGAAAATCAACCGTAACAGCCATGATCGCCCAGATCCTGATTGAATCAGGGGCCGGTTGCACCGCTTTTCTGGGCGCCATCAGCAAAAGCATTAACAGTAACCTGGTGCTTTCAGATGTATCAAAATGGGCTGTGGTGGAGGCCGATGAGTTCGACCGGTCATTCCTTCAGCTGGATCCGCTGATGGCCTGCATTACTTCAATGGATCCCGATCATCTGGATATTTATGGAGATTATCCTACTCTGGTTCAGGGATTTACTGATTTTGTAAATCGTGTAAAACCGAAGTCCCAGCTGCTGATCAAGCAGGGACTCACCCTTCAGCCGGATCCGGAACGCAAGCAAAAAGTTCTGACATATAGTCTGGATAATAAGAAGTCGGATTATTACGCAAAAAATATTTCTCAGGTTGAACTCGGATACCGTTTTGATCTGGTCACTCCCGAAGGAACGGTGAAGGACTTGCTGACCCGCATTCCGGGCATCACTAATGTTGAAAATGCCATTGCAGCTGCGGCGCTTACCCTCATGGCCGGAATCAGCGCCGATGGCATCCATAAAGGGATTACCCAATTCGCCGGGCTGGTGCGGCGGTTCGATGTGAGGTTCAATAAGGGCGGAGTGGTATATATCGATGATTATGCCCATCATCCCAATGAAATCAATGCATTGATCAACTCCATCAGGATGTTGTTCCCCGGTCGAAAGATTACCGGAATATTCCAGCCGCACCTGTATTCCAGAACCCGCGATTTTGCCGTCGGATTTGCCGAATCGCTTTCGAAACTGGATGAACTGATCCTGCTGGAACTGTATCCTGCCCGTGAAAAACCATTGCCGGGTGTTGATTCGAAAATGATCCTGGATCTTGTTGATCTGAATGCCAAACAGTTGTGTTCCAAGGAGGATCTGATCACCGTGCTTGAAAATACGAAACCTGATATCCTGCTGACGATTGGTGCAGGAGATATTGACCAGCTGTGCGAACCGATCATTAAATATCTCGAAGAGCATGTGGCGTAAAGTGTTAAATATTGCATCATGGGTGATTCTGGCTTCCTATCTGGGAGTTGGACTTTGGTTTACTGACCAGCGAATGAATCAGTTAACCTTCCGTGGTGTAAAAGTTAACATTGCCGACAGTTTGGCGAGCCATTTCATTACCCCTGCTGAAGTGACCGGAATTCTGGCCAAACAGGGAATCAGGATTACAGGCAGTCAACTGAACGCATTGAACCGCGACCAGGTGAAGAATGTGATCAAAACGCTTTCCGGAGTGAAAGATGCCATGGTTTACAGCACTCCCGACGGAACACTGTATATCGAGGTATGGCAGCGCACCCCGGTGATGAGGTACATCGGCCCGTTCTCCTCATTTTATATTGATTCCGAAGGGAAAGAGATGTCGCTGTCTGAAAATTATTCGGCCAGGGTAATGATGGTAACCGGTTCGGGTGATAAGAAGTTTTTGAAGGACAGCCTGTTTCAGGTTGTTACCACCATTCGCAACCAGGCATTCCTGGATGCGCTCATCGAAGAGATCAATGTGGGTCCGGATCATACCCTGGAGCTGATCCCGCGGGTGGGCGACCATCGGATATTTTTCGGGGATGCCGGTAACTATGAATGGAAATTGACCAAGCTGGCGGTGTTTTATGAAAAAGGATTGCCGAATGTGGGCTGGGACCGCTATTCGAGAATCGACCTGCGATACAGCAACCAGGTGGTGGCCCGGAAGTGGAGCGATGAGGAGCGGCAGATCAGGGATTCAGTGAGGGCTCCGGTGGATACTCTGGCTGTGGTGAAACCGAAAAAGAAAGTTTGAGGAGTACGATATTATGGCAAAAAAGGAATTTATATCAGCAATCGACATTGGAACGACGAAAATCGTAGCCATGATTGCACGTAAAACCGATGACGGCAAGTTCGAAGTCCTGGGGATGGGCAACGCACCCTCGAGCGGCGTAAAAAGAGGGGTGGTTGTCCATATCGATGAAACCGTCAGCGCTATCGAACTGGCTAAACAGCAGGCTGAAGAACAGGCCGGCTACCGGATGGGTGAAGTGTATGTGGGGATTGCAGGTCAGCATATCAAAAGCATGAAAAACCGCAATTCGAAATATCTGGATAATGAAGAAATCACCCAGGAAGACGTAGCCTACTTGCATGATCAGATGTCGCGCACCCCGCTCGAGCCCGGTGAAGAAATCCTTCATGTGATACCCCAGAGCTATATTGTTGATTCTGAGACTGATGTTAGCAAACCGGTTGGCATGTCGGGACGAATGCTCGAAGCTAATTTTCACCTGGTGATCGGCAAGGTTGCTTCAGCGAGGAATATTTCAAAATGCATTGAAAGGGTTGAGCTGAAGGTAAAGAAGATGATTCTCGAACCGCTGGCCTCCGCAACGGCCGTACTGACCGCAGATGAGCGGGAGGCAGGTGTTGTACTGGTTGATATTGGTGGCGGAACCACGGATGTGGCTGTGTATTATAATGATGTGGTTCGTCATACAGCCGTGATACCCTTTGGCGGCAATGTAATCACCAATGATATTAAGGAAGGATGCTCCATACTCCTCCGGCAGGCCGAATCGCTTAAAGTGCAGTTTGGCTCGGCGATGGGAGATACTGCCGCAGATGATAAAGTGGTTACCATACCTGGAATCAGCGGCCGCGATGCACGCGAGATCTCCTTCAAGAACCTGGCCTATATCATTCAGGCACGCATGGAAGAGATTCTTGATGCCGTGAGTTATGAAATTGAGAATTCGGGCTATGCTGAAAAGGTAAGCGCCGGAATTGTCATTACCGGCGGGGGTGCCATGCTGAAAGGATTGCCGCAGCTGATTAAATTCAAAACAGGATATGATGTGCGCGTGGGCTATCCGAATCAGTTTCTGGTTCCCGAGTCCGATGAGAAAATCAGCCAGCCCCAGTATGCCACCTCCATCGGACTGATTGTGGAGGGCGCACTGGGCGGTGCTACCATTGGTTCGCGACAGGGATTTTCTTTCCGGAGAAAGCCTCAGGGTTCTCCGCTAAAGGAAAAGATTCAAAAAGGATGGCTTAGTTTTTTTAATGATGAAAGTAATCGGTTTTAACCTATAAATCTCACCACATGTTTGAGGATGTTTATCAATTCGAAATGCCCCGGGAATCTAAATCGATCATAAAGGTGATCGGGGTAGGCGGTGGCGGAAGCAACGCCGTCAATCATATGTTTCAACAAGGAATCCGGGGAGTCGAATTTGTGATTTGCAATACCGACAACCAGGCTCTGCAAACCAGCCCGATTCCCAACAAGGTGCAATTAGGCAAAACGCTCACGTATGGCCGTGGGGCCGGTAATGAACCGGAAAAGGGCCGCGATTCTGCACTCGAGAATATCGAGGATATCCGCCGGTTGCTCGGCGATAATACCAAAATGGTTTTCCTCACCGCAGGTATGGGCGGCGGCACCGGCACCGGAGCTGCTCCTGTAATTGCACAGGCAGCCACCGAACTGGGCATACTTACCGTGGGCATCGTTACCCTGCCTTTCTCATTTGAGGGACAGAAACGCTGGAACCAGGCTGTTGAAGGGATACGTAATCTGAAGGATTATGTTGATGCCCTGCTGGTAATCCATAACGACCGCCTCCGGGATATTTACGGCGATCAGAAACTATCCATTGCTTTTGGCTATGCCGACAATGTTCTGGCCATGGCAGCCAAGGGAATCGCTGAAATCATTACCGTTCACGGTTATGTAAATGTCGACTTTGCAGATGTCCGCACAGTGATGGAACGCAGCGGCGTGGCAATCATGGGATCGGGCATCGCCGAAGGTGAAAACCGGGCTTATGAAGCTATCAGCAAGGCTTTGATCTCCCCGCTGCTCAATAACAATAACCTTAAAGGGGCACGGAATATTTTGCTGAATATCACATCCGGAAAGCAGGAAGTACTGATGGATGAGATTACTGAAATCATGGATTTCATCCAGCATTGTACCCAGATACAATCGGATATAATCTGGGGAAATACGTATGATGAATCGCTTGGTAATGCATTGAGCGTTACTATAGTAGCAACCGGCTTGGAGTCAGAAATCGGATTGGGTGACCTGAGGCCCGTATTTGAGCAAAAAAACTACCCGCTCAAGCAGGAGGGCGAAATACACCATTCTTATTCCAGTTTGTTCGAGCCCGAAATGGACCCACATGATGTTCCGATTGAAGTGGATGGCGTTACCCGCGACGGAAGGATTTCTGAAATGGCTCCTGATGAAACCGGAGGCAAGCGGACCAAGGCGCCCAAGGTAAAGCGCCCTGCCCGTGAGAGTGCAATCACCCGCCTGATGGGTTCTTTGTTTGATGATAAGGACGATCAATTATAATAGCCTTAACCCAGTAATACTAATAACATGTTTGACGATCTGGTCGATTTCAACCTGCCTTTCAACTCAAATCCCATTATTTCCGTAATCGGAGTGGGCGGAGGCGGGTGTAACGCCGTGAACCGGATGTTCCTCGAGGGTATCAGGGATGTGGATTTCATTGTGGCCAACACCGATGCACAAGCCTTGCACGCCAGTCCGGTTGAACGCAAAATTCAGCTGGGAGCAACCCTCACCGAGGGCCGCGGCGCCGGTAAAAGATCCGATGTCGGGGAACAGGCTGCCATTGAGAGTATTAATGAGATCACCGATATCCTGCAGGGACATACACGGATGGTATTCATTGTTGCCGGGATGGGTAAAGGTACCGGCACCGGAGCCGCACCGGTCATTGCCAGGGCTTGCAGGGATATGAATATCCTTACTGTCGGAGTAATTACCCTGCCATTCACCATCGAGGGTCCGTCACGCCAGTTGCAGGCATTGCAGGGGATTAACCGACTGAAGGATGATGTGGATGCCCTCCTGATCATCCATAATGAGAAACTGCGTGAGATCTATGGTAACCTCTCACTCGGCGAGGCTTTCAAAAAAGCCGATGACATTCTGCTGCTCGCTGTTAAGGGTATCGCTGAGATCATTACCGTTCACGGGTATATCAACGTCGACTTCGCGGATGTGATATCTGTTATGACCAGGGGAGGTATCGCCTTTATGGGCTCCGCCACTGCCTGCGGGTTCGACCGTGCCCGCAAGGTGATCGACGAAACAATTAATTCGCCGCTCCTTTACAGCAATGACATCCGAGGCGCCAGCAGGGTATTGCTCAATATAACATCCGGACAGGATGAGATTACGGTAGATGAGGTGGGTACAATCACCGATGCCATTATGGCCCGGGTAGGGGTATCCGTGAATGTGATCTGGGGTACCTGTACCGATGAAAGTCTTACCGATGAAATTCGTATAACATTGGTAGCCACCGGATTCAGGGATGATATGATCCCGGAATGGCTTAGCCTGACACCGCCAAAAAAGGAGGTGATTAATCTCGACAGATTCCGGCAGGCGATGGCGCCACCGCGAATTGAAAGGGTGGAGCAACCGGTAAGGGAACAGAGAGTTCCGGAAACCATAATTTCTGATGCTCCTTCAGCTCCTGTATCCATTATGGATACTGAAGTCAAGCCGGTCCATCGGGAGCCGGTAAAGGATTCCATCTATGCCGAACACCGCGCCCCGTCGGCTCCGGTTGAAGACCCGGCCAAGTTGGCACGTCTCAAGGAACTTAATTATCATAATCTTTCCAATCCGGATATAATTGATGAAGTAGAAAGGATACCAGCCTATAAGAGAAGAAAATTACCCGTTCAGGAAGAAATATTTTTTGAGGAGGAAAAGCAATCAAGATATACCATGGGTCCTGATGCAAAACTCAGGTCGAATAACTCGTTTCTGTTTGATGTGGTAGACTAAGCTAAATGCATAGAAACGAGATTGATGTAAAATATCTGAGGGAGCAGCCTGATAAACTCTTACTGAGGTATCAGCCGGTTATCAGGTTGATCGTTAAAAACCTGGCCTTTCAGGGGTATCTCGCCAAAAGGGATATCAGCGATCTGATTCAGGACGTTAACCGCAAATTGATTGAGCGCCTGCCCCGGATAAGTGAGCAGTACAATAATAAAAGCCAGTTCCGAACCTATTTTTCAGTGGTTATCCGGAACCTCTGTCTCGAGGAGTTCCGTAAGGTGCGCCTGGTTGAGGAACCCTTTGCGGAGGTATACGAACAAACAGCCACTGAATCTTCAACCGACCAGCTGATTATTCATCAGGAGTACGAAAGGCTTCACCGGGCGCTTCGTTTGTTCGGGCGCGAGAGGAATGGGCTCTGGATTGTGCTCCGTTGTATTACCGATCTCACCGTTTACCCGGATGATTTCACCGGTTTTGAACTGGAGCCTGATGCTGAATGCCGCCGGGTCCTGGCCGGTCAGGTGAATGGAACCCTCCATCTGCAGAAAAAAGATAAAATGGAGGTGCTGAGCCTGGTGTTCAATCAGCTGGAAAGAAAACCGCGAACCCCCGATGCGCTCAGGAAATGGTCGGCAAGCCGTATCGATGAACTGATTGTTCATATGAACGGAAGGCCACCCAGATCTGCCTATACATTGGATATTTTATGTATTTTGATTGAAAAATCGGAATTTCCTGAAAATAATGACTAACTTTTTTCCATCCGGCACTGATTTTAGCGTCTATACTATAGGATGAACGAGAAAGAAACATATCAAAACAGTAATATCGACAAGGAACACCTGAGCGATAGTGAGTTGGCACAATATGCCGAATATTTGCGCAATGAAACCGACCGGGTCCCCGACCGGCTGGCTGATCATGTGGAATCCTGCAGTTTCTGCCGGTCGGAGCTGATGTCCATAACGGATATGCTCGACCTGCTTCCTGATGTATTGCCTGATACGGTGCAGGAAGCGGGTCCCTCTCCCTACAGGATGGTTTATAAAGTATTACGAACTGCTGCAGCTGTTGCCGCGGTAATGCTGCTTGCCTGGGGAATACGGTATCTGGCACCGGATCATTCTGTAAATGAGCCGGTTGCCACAAACACGGTCGGCAATTCAGGAACCCAGCCTGCCGGAGATTCAAAAACGCTGCCCGCTGCGGATGCTTCGGCCACAGTCGCACCCGCCGGATCAATATCCATGGCGGATACCCTGCTTTATGCTGAAGCTTATGTGGAGAATTCAACTTTTGAAAGTCTGGTGGAAGCAAGATACCGTGCAGGTGGTGACCCGAAGGTGTCCGGACCGCACCCGGCATCGGTTTTTGCATCAGGTGATACGCTGAAGTTATTCTGGAACGCCAATCCCGGTGATGACTATTCTGTGCTGATCTTAGACAATAAAGCCAAGCTGATCAAGGAATTAAAAACGGGCGATCAGTCGCCACTGGCATGGAAACTGGATCTGAAACCAGGCCTCTATTATTGGAAATTCCTCAGTAAGGATGACCTTTGGAAGGTTGGAAAAATTCGCATTATTAACAAAGTAAATTGAAAAATCTCGTAGTACTCACCGGAGCCGGCATGAGCGCGGAAAGCGGTTTGAAAACCTTTCGTGAGATGGGCGGATTATGGGAGGAATATGAGGTAACAGAGGTTGCTACACCCGAGGCCTGGCGCCGCAATCAGGATCTGGTGCTGAGATTTTACAACGAGAGGCGAAAGGCCCTGTTAAGTGCGGTCCCGAATGCCGGCCATTTCGGACTGGTTGAGCTCGAAAAATATTTCAATGTCAGAATTATTACCCAGAATGTGGATGACCTCCACGAAAGGGCCGGAAGTTCGAATGTCCTCCATCTTCATGGCGAACTGCGAAAAGCACGCAGCACGGCCGATCCCCGGCTGGTTTATGATATTGACGGATGGGAGCTGAATGCCGGAGACCTTTGTGAGAAGGGGTCGCAGCTGCGACCCCATATAGTTTGGTTCGGCGAGGCGGTACCCAATATCGAAACTGCTGCCGGGGATGTTGAAAAAGCTGACATTCTGCTGATTATCGGCACCAGCATGCAGGTTTATCCTGCTGCAGGCCTCATTGACTTTGCCGGGCGAAATGTACCGGTGTATCTGATCGACCCCAACGAAACAGCCGTCGGAAGCAACCGGAAGGTTGAATTCATCCGCATGAAGGCAGGGGAGGGCGTGGCACAGTTTTTAAGACTGTTCTGCAGCTGAATCAGATTCTACGCAGAGCGATTTGCACCTTCCTTTTTGATTAAAGTCCTATCTTCGTCATCATGATTGACTATGCTACTATCGAGCGGATAATAACCGTTGCCGAGATCACCGATGTAGTCGGTGATTTTGTCAGCCTGAAACGCAGAGGGGTTAATTTCCTTGGCCTCTGTCCCTTCCATAATGAGAAAACCCCCTCATTTACCGTATCGCCTTCCAAAGGGATTTTTAAATGTTTTGGTTGCGGCAAGGGTGGCAATTCTGTCAATTTTCTGATGGAGCATGAACATTTGACCTATCCGGATGCGCTCCGATGGCTGGCTAAGAAATATCATATCGAAATAGCCGAAACCGAACAATCGGCGGAGGAAATCCTGCAAAGGAATGAGCGGGAGTCCATGATGATCCTGAACGAATTTGCCTGGAAATATTTCTCCCGTATGCTCACCGATACCGATGAGGGGCGAACCGTTGGGATGAGCTATTTCAAGGAACGCGGATTCCGTCGCGATATCATGGATAAATTCCAGCTGGGATATTCTCCGGAACAACGCGATGCCTTTGTTAAAGAGGCGCTTAAAAGTGGTTACAAGCAGGAGTTTATTACAAAAACCGGGTTGGGTATTGAGAAAAACGACCGGCTGTTCGACCGGTTTTCGGGAAGGGTGATCTTCCCGATACACAGCCTCTCCGGAAGGGTGATCGGCTTTGGCGGACGTATCCTCCGCAGCGATGCCCAGGCCGCAAAATACCTGAACTCCCCCGAGTCGGAAATCTACCATAAATCAGCTACCCTTTACGGGATCTATTTTGCCCGGACGGCCATGGTTCGGGAAGATAAATGCATTTTGGTGGAAGGATACACCGATGTGCTTTCCATGCACCAAACCGGGATCGAAAACGTGGTGGCCAGCTCCGGAACTTCCCTTACCGAGGATCAGATCCGGCTCATCAAACGGTTTACCCTGAATGTTACCATCCTGTATGATGGTGACTCGGCCGGCATAAAGGCTTCGCTGCGCGGGATCGACATGATTCTGGCCGAAGGGATGCATGTGAGGGTGGTATCTCTGCCGGTGGGAGAGGATCCCGACTCTTTTGCGCGGTCGCACAGTTCCTCGGCCATGCTTGATTATCTGAAGGAGAATGAGACTGATTTTATAAGGTTTAAAACCAAGCTGCTGCTCGAGGATGCCGGCAAGGATCCGGTAAAAAGGGCACAGATGATCCAGGAAGTGGTTAAATCGGTGGCGATCATTCCCGACCGGATTGAACGTACGGTTTATTTGCAGGAATGCAGTACCATGCTGGGTGTTGATGAACAGACCCTTTTCACAGAGGCCGCACGGATCAAGCGAAAACAGTGGGAATCAAACCGCTCCGGCAAAGGCGAATATGTTCCTGAACCCCGGTATCATGCTGCTCCCCAATCGGTTCACACACCTGAAACTTCAGTCGATGCCGGAACTGATATCTTTCATCTCGAAACGGAAGAGCGTGAAATTATCCGCCTGATGCTGAATTATCCGGATAAAATTGTGATCGAATTGCCGGGTGAACACCTGGGCGAAATGACCACCATTACCGTAATGGATTTTTTTCTGCAGGAGATGGAAACCGACAACCTGGTTCCTGAAAACCCATTGTATGCCAGGGTGTTCCGTGAATTTCAAACCAAATGGGGAACACCGGGTGTGAATATTCAAACCATGCTAACCAACAGTCAGGATACTGAAATAAGCCATCTGGCTGTAGATCTTCTTACCCCCGGACATCAGATCAGCAAGATCCATGAAAAGGGCGGTGCGTATGTGCGATCGGAAGACCAGATTATTAAAGTGCTCGCCCCTGAAATCCTGGCTTCATACCGCAGCAAAAAAGTAAAACAGATGATTGGTGCGATCGATAATCAGATCCATACCCTCCAGGGTACCGATGATGATAACCTGATTACCGGACTGCTCGAGGACAGAAGGCAACTCGAAGAACTCAGAAAAGCATACTCTAAGGAGCTTCGCAGGATAATTATCTGATCTCCTCAAAAAGCACCGGACTTTTATTGCTATTCCGGATAATATATTGACCTTGAGGCACTCATTTGAGGGAAAGGGGTTTTCGTATGCATTTTGATGTAAAAACGCTTGCTCTGGTAATCAATATACTGGACCTGATGCTGGCGTTAGTGCTTGTACTGCAATTCCGGGCTAATAAAAAGTACACCGGACCGGGCTGGTGGGCTATCGGCTTCATATTTACCGCAGTAGGATTTACTGCGTTGATATCCCGTGATACCATAGATAACCGGTTTATATATATTATACTCGCTAATGCTCTGCTTATTATCGGGAATATTTTTATTTATACAGGGGTAATCCGGTTCATTGGTAAAAGGGAAAACTGGACCTGGATTCTGTTATTTATTGTGATTCTGATAGTTGCGATGTCCTGGTTTACCTATTTCCGCGAAAGTATCAGAGTTCGCGCAGCAATCATGTCGGGAGCCTTTGCGGTCATTTCACTCCAAAATGCATTCACCCTATACCGGCATAAGGATGCGACATATAAACTCTCGGCGATTTTTTCCTGCCTGGTTCTTGCTTTCTTCGGACTGGTTTTCCTGATCCGGACCGTGGATGTGCTGGCTTTCAGTACCCTCGACAACCTGTTTATGCAGGACTGGTTTCAGATTTACGGTTTTCTAACCCTGTTAATTACCCATGTTTTACTCACTTTTGGACTGGTATTCATGGTGAGTCAGCGATTGCAGGGTGAAATGATCGAGGATAAAAAGGCACTGATCAGGGAACAATATCTGATGGATGCACTGATGAATAATCTGCCTGATCATATTTACTTTAAGGATATTGAAAGCCGTTTCATCAGAATTAACAAAGCACACGCCGAAACTTTCGGACTGACCTCTCCCGGAGAGGAAACCGGAAAAACGGATTTCGATTTTTTTTCAAAGGAACATGCCCATCTGGCCTTTGAAGATGAAAAGGACATTATCTATTCCGGCAAACCCTTGGTCAAGGAAGAAAAAGAAACCTGGACCAACCGCCCGGATTCCTGGGTGTCAACCATTAAGGTTCCGCTAAGGGACCAGGAAGGTGATATTGTCGGCACATTTGGAATATCACGCGATATTACGGAAAGAAAGCAGGCTGAAAAGGAGATCGAAATGAAAAATGACCAGCTGCAAAAAATGATTGCGGAGAAGGATAAGCTCTTTTCGATAATTGCCCACGACCTTCGGAGTCCGTTCAACGCCCTTTTAGGCCTCACCGACCTTCTGGCAGATGAAACGGAAATGCTTAGGCCGGATGAGATAAGAAACATGGCAGTTATGGTTAAAAAGTCAGCCAGTTCATTGAACAGCCAGCTGGAGAACCTGCTGGAATGGTCGAGAATTCAGATGAACGTGATCACCATAAATCCTGTTGTGATACCCCTGAAACAGCTTGTAGATGTGGAGATTGATCTGCTCAGGGAAGCTGCCGGCATTAAAAAAGTCAGGCTGATCAATTTGATTCATGACACTGATGAGGTTACCTATGATAAACAAATGCTGCAATCTGTGGTAAGAAATCTGCTGTCAAATGCCCTCAAATTTACAAGGTCGGGTGGTGAAATCACGTTGACAGCAAATTCTGAGGCGGGAAAAGTCAAGGAAATTGCCATATGCGATAATGGAATTGGAATGGGTGCGGATCTGTTGGGCAGGATTTTTCAACTGTCCGGAAAGTCAAGCCGACGGGGGACCAATGGTGAGCCGAGCAGTGGTCTAGGACTGATCATCTGCCACGATCTTGTAGCGAAACACGGCGGGCAGATTTTGGTTTGGAGTGAGGAGGGTGTGGGTAGTACCTTTACAGTAGCAATGGCATAAAACAAGCGAATGGAAAACCTCTTGTAAGAACAACTAATACAATTTATGAATGACATTCCTAATTGAATCAGGCAAGGAAGAAGTTTTCAAAAGCTTCTTCGAAAATTCTGTTGTCGGTATGTCGATGACTTCTTTGGATGGAAGGATGTTAATTAATAATGCCTTTTGCGATATGCTGGGCTATAGTCAGGCAGAAATGGCTGGCATAAAATGGATGGATATTACTTATCCAGATGATCTTGCACAGAATTTCCTGGAATTGGAATCAATTTTAAATGGTGAAAGATCATTTTCCCGGTGGCAAAAGAGATATTTTCATAAAAACAAAAGTATAGTATGGGTTGATATCAGTACGGCCATCCAGCGGGACCCGGATGGAAATCCGCAGTATTTTATTACCACGGTAACCAATATCACCGAACAGATAAAACTCCGCGACTCTGTTGCAGAAAGTGAAGAGCGCTACCGGTTATTGATGAAAACACTTCCCGACAGCGTGATTGTTCACAGCCAGGGGAAAATCGTGTATGCCAATCCAGCCAGTGCCAAAGCTATCGGAGCGGCCAATTCAATGGAATTGATCGGTATGGATGCCATCCAGATGGTGCACCCAGATTACCGGGAAATGGCCATTCAAAGAATTGTTAAGGCAGTGAAGGGTACCCCAGTCCCACAAATTGAGGAAAAGCTTGTTAGATTGGATGGAACCGTAATTGATGTGGAAATTTCTGCTGTACCAATCTCTTATTCTGGTAAACCGGCTATGCTGACGGTGATTAACGACATCACAACACGCAAACGCGCTGAACTTTTATTGCAGGAGAAAACCGAACTCATTCAGGCGCAAAATGAAGAATATCAGCAAATCAATGAGGAGCTTACCCAGACGAATGAAGCATTAATCCAGGCCAAGGCTAAGGCGGAAGAAAGCGATCGTTTGAAATCTGCTTTTCTGGCAAATATGTCGCACGAAATCCGAACTCCGCTGAACAGTATTATTGGATTTTCCGACTTGCTATGCGAAGAAGAAAATGATCCGGTACAGGTGATCAAATATTCATCAGTGATAAAAGCCAGCGGGAACCGGCTTCTGCAATTGATCAGCAACCTGATCGATATCAGTAAAATAGAATCAGGTACTGAACCTGTGACTTTTAGTCAGGTTTCCGCCATTCAAACCATTCAGGAGGTCATAAGCCAATTTCGATTGATTGCTGATGAAAAGTCAATTGAGTTGACTATGCAGCATTCTTCCGATATGGAAGGGCTTTGCCTGTATACGGATTCGCTCAAACTGCACCAAATCCTCTCTAATTTAGTAGGTAATGCAGTGAAATTCAATAAGGATGGAATCATTCGTGTTGGGATTGAAAGGCATCCGGATGGAGTTCTTTTTTTTGTTAGTGACACTGGAATCGGAATTCCACTCCATAACCTGCCCAAAGTTTTCGATCGTTTTTATCAGGTGGATACCTCCATTTCCCGTCGAAGTAACGGCGCAGGATTGGGACTGTCACTGTGTAAAGGAATGGTTGAATTACTGGGCGGAAAAATCTGGGTGGAAAGCGAGATCGGCAAAGGGAGCACCTTTTCCTTCATCCTCCCTGCCTGATCCTGCCGGGATTAGAGTTTGTGTATGAATCTCTCTAAGGAGGAAACTTGTTAATCAGGTCAGCGGTTTCAGCTTTATTCATAAATTTGACCTGATATTTTGAGTCGATGCGAAGGGTTCAGCTAAATAATCATTTGCCGGTACGAACTATCAGTTTGGTTGCCATTATCATGCTGATGCTGCCATTGCTCATTTTACCTGTGAGGCAGATGATATTCTTCTCCAACACTTCGGAAGTCCGCAAAATGGAGCCGGACAATGAAAAGCTGGAGAAAATGGTTTTTACGGCAAATGCATTCTCCCGCCTGACTTTCACCCGCAGCCATCGCGAATTCATCTACCGGGGAAATATGTATGATGTGCATTCCATTGTAAAATCGGGATCGCAGGTGGTGGTATACGCACTCTGGGATAAGCCGGAATCAGGATTGTTGCTGGCTTTTCATGAGCCGGATACCCAAAACGGCACCACTGCGGTTAATTTCAGGGTTGGCTTTGTCCCTTATTTCTATGTTGATTTGTTTGAACCTGGTTTTATCACGGATCCGCCTGTGCAAATTCCTTCTCAAATTATTCGTGAAAGCTATTCCAATCCTTATTTGGGTATTTTCTCCCCACCACCTGAATTATTGACATCCTTCTGAATAGTAAGTGTTTAGTCAATAATTTAATTATTCATCATGAAGAAAATTTTCATTTTGTTTCTTCTTGTGGCTGCAGTCAGTATGACTTATGCTCAGGAAGATACTCTCAAAAAAACTATAGACGAGGTGGTTATTACCGCCAATAAATTTGAAATGCTCCGGCGCGAAGTTGTTCAGCGGATTGAAATCGTGAATAAAAGGGATATGCAGTGGATGAATTCCATGAACACGGCCGATCTCCTGAGTAACACCGGAAATATTCTGGTCCAGAAAAGTCAGGGTGGCGGCGGAAGTCCGATCATAAGGGGTTTTGAATCCAATAAGGTTTTATTGATGGTCGATGGTGTTCGTCTGAACAACGCCATCTTCCGGGGCGGGCATCTCCAGAATGTTCTCCGCATCGATAATGCGGTTCTCGAAAAAGTGGAAATATTGTACGGTCCATCTTCTGCCATGTATGGAAGTGATGCGCTGGGCGGGGTGATGCATTTTATCACAAAAAAACCGGTGCTGAACCAGAAATTCGGCGGCAGCGCCATGATGCGCTACAGCACTGCCACCAATGAAAAAACCGGCCATATCGATATAAATTCCGGTGGAAAAAGAGTGGCTTCCCTGACCAGTATCTCTTTTTCGGATTTTGGAGATATCGTTCAGGGAAACAGGCGTAAGAGCGCCTACCCCACTTTCGGCGAACGGCCTTTTTATGTGGAAAGAATCAATGGCATCGATAGCATCGTGACCAATCCGGATAAAAACAGGCAGGTTGGAACGGCATACAGGCAATATGATCTGCTTGAAAAGATTCTGTTTCAACAGAACGACCGCACCACCCATACGCTGAATGTTCAGTATTCCAATACCGGCAACGTTACCCGTTACGACAGGCTTACCGAGGTGAACAGTGAGGGGATGCCAAAAAGCTCGGAGTGGTTTTATGGCCCGGAGCAGCGTTTGCTGGCAAGCTATCATTTAGACCGGAAGATGAACACCGCGCTGATGGATAAGTTTTCGTTCACCACAGCCTATCAGAATAATAAGGAAAGCCGCAACAGCCGTAAGTTTAACAGCTCGAAACTCAAATCCCAGAATGAGCAGATCGGCGTTTTTTCTATTGATATGGACGGATACAAAAAGCTGAAAAGTCATGAGATCAATTATGGTATGGAAGCCTATTTCAATGACGTGAAATCGACCGCCACATTTACCCAGGTGAACACACTTGAGGTAACTCCTGCTGATACCCGATATCCCGATGGGAGCAATACCATGAACATCTTTGCCATTTACGGTCAGGACAGGATCGCACTGATAGCCGAAAAGCTCTTTTTGAATGTCGGCGTCAGATATAATTACTCGGTGCTGAAATCCACCTTTACAACCTCCTCCTTTTTCGCTTTCCCATTCGATGCAGTTGAGCAGAACAGCGGCGCTTTCAGCGGTACAGCAGGATTGCTTTATCTGCCAAATGAAAATACAAAGGTTTCCCTTATTGCCTCAAGCGGTTTCAGAACTCCCAATATCGATGATGTGTCAAAGGTTTTTGAAAGTACAGCCGAAAAACTGATCATCCCGAATCCCGATCTGGAACCCGAGTATACCACCAATTTTGAGATTGGTGTGGTTCAAACCCTTACCGGAAAGGCAAAAATTGAAGCCGGAGGATTTTACACACTGATAGATAATGCCATAATAACCGATGTAGATCAGTATAACGGACAGGACAGTGTGATGTATGGAGGCGTGATGAGCCGGGTATACAGCAGCCAGAATAAGCGTGAGGCTTACATCGCAGGTGTTTATGGAGCTTTTGGCATGGATATCTGGGGCGGGTTTTCATTTACCGGAACGGTCAATTATACTTATGGGCGCATCAAGGAAGGAACCGACACAACACCGCTGGATCATATCCCACCGGTATTCGGAAAAGCAGCCCTGCAATATAAGAACCAGAAACTACAGGGCGAGTTTTCCTTCCTTTTCAACGGTAAAAAGGATATTTCCGATTATCTGCTGAATGCTGAGGATAATGAGATCTATGCCACCCCGGATGGGATGCCTGCCTGGAACACATTGAACCTCAGGCTGTCATATCAGCTGCATAAATTCCTGAATGTTCAGTTTGCGTGCGAAAATATCCTGGATACCAACTATCGGGTTTTTGCTTCCGGGGTGAGTGCTCCGGGACGGAACTTCAGGCTGACCTTACGGACGAATTTTTAATTTTTAACCACAGTAGGCACAATAGAACACAATAGGTTTATTAAGGATTTGTGTAGAGACGGATAACTATCCGTCTCCGCACAGATTCCTCCAAATGCAGTGCCGATACTATTGTGCCCTATTGTGCCTATTGTGGTTTATTCCCCTGATTTAATGTATTTTTATGCAACAAATACTGCACTATGGAAGTGATCAACCCTCCCGGTACCCTGATTTGTCCGCGTTGCGGCCATCCCAATGACGAAAGGGCCTTTTTTTGTTATAATTGCGGTTCCACGATAGGAGCCAGAACAGTCCGCCCAGGCTATTATTATGATGGCCTGCCACTTATTTCACTGTTGGTTACCATATTGGGTTTTTTTGCAGCGGGATTTGTCGGTCCGTTAATTGGGGTTGTACTCGGACATATCAGTCTGCGGCGAATGAATCGCCGCGGGGATGATACCAACCGCGGTATGGCCGTGGCCAGTCTGGTGATCGGATATTTCCTGCTCATCATTGGAATTCTTATTCTTGCCGTTCTCGGAGTTTTCATCGGGGCGGCATTGTTTAATCATGGATGGGATAGCGGGCAATGGAATTATATGTGAGGGAGTTAAGGATGTAAAGAGGGTTAAGAATGTGAAGAATGTAAAGAATGTTAAGATGGTAAAGAATGTAAAGAATGTGGGGAGATTGGGCAGGTGGGGTATAGTTGTGGTTATGTTATGGCTGGGTGGATTGTATTCGGGATTGCTTGCCCAGGCAAATCCGGCGGTTTATTTGAGCGATATCAAAAATGAACTGAAAAAGGAGTGGCCGGGAAACCGGACAATCAATCTGGTTTTTCACGGGCATTCAGTGCCTGCCGGGTTTTTTAAAACTCCGGTGGTGAACACGCTGGATTCTTACCCTTATCAGTTGCTGGCCGAGCTGAAATCCATTTACCCTTATGCCGTGATCAACGTGATCAATACTGCGATCGGTGGGGAGAATTCTATTGCCGGGGCCAAGCGCTTTGCCGCTGAGGTTATGATTCATCAGCCGGATGTCCTGTTTATTGATTATGCTTTAAATGACAGGGGGCCCGGTCTTGAAAAGGCAAAAATTGCCTGGGAAACAATGATAAAAAGTGCATTGGAAAGGAAGATAAAAGTCATTCTGCTCACTCCATCACCTGATCAGAGTGTTGATATCCAGGTATCTGGCAATGATCTTGAGACACATGCCAGGCAGATAAGGGATCTCGCAGTTCAATATGATATCGGTTTGGCTGACAGCTATGGTGCCTTCCTGCCAATCGCAGCTGAAAAGCGCCTGCCCGACTATATGTCGCAGGTAAATCACCCAAATAAAGAGGGTCATCAGCTGATCATGAAGGAGATTTTGAAATTCTTTAAGTAGATGGGTTTCGGTTGTATACGGGCAAAATCGAGCTTTTTTTGTTTCGTTGCATTTATTTTTTGCCTATTGGTAATCTCAACTAGTCACCGTATCTTCGCAAAGATTTATGTCTTAAAACATTAATGCGTTGTAATTGTTAGAAGTTTTTTAAAATTTAAATTGGGAAATTATGAACATTTTCGTGGGTAGCCTTCCTTTTAATCTGCAGGAAGCTGAATTGCAGGGAGTTTTTGAAGAGTACGGAGAAGTTAGCTCTTGCAAAATTATTACAGACAAATTCTCTGGCCGTAGCAAAGGATTTGGTTTTATTGAAATGTCAGATGACGAAGCTGCTAAAAAAGCAATCGAAGAACTGAATGGTGCTGAAATTGGTGGACGCGCAATCGTTGTAAACGAAGCTGAAGAGAAAAAAGCCGGTGACAGACGTGGTGGCGGTGGATTTGGCGGAGGAGAAAGAAGAGGCGGATTCGGTGGTGGTGACAACCGTGGCGGTGGCGGTTACGGCGGAAGTCGTGGCGGCAGCGGCGGTAGCGGCGGTGGTTATGGAAGCAGAGGCGGTGGTGACAGTCGTGGCGGTGGCGGAAGCAGCCGTGGCGGTGGTCGCAGGGCTAGCTACTAAGCATAAAAGTCGAACGGACAAATAGCCCGGGAAAGCGCTGAACCAGCGCTGCGGGCAAGATCTAAAAACCCTTTACTCACTGGATTTGCCATTGGGTAAGGGGTTTTTATGTTGATTAATCCTCAGCGGATTCTACCCTGGAAAAAGTGTGAATCAGACAACTTTTTTTTGATATTTTGTAACTCCTGTAGCGGAAATGCTTCGTAACTTAGGGGGTAATTAAACTAATTAATATTAAACAGGATGAAAAAAGTACTGATCGCGCTGGATTACGATCCAACTGCACAAAAAATTGCGGAAACAGGTTATACTCTCGCGAAAGCAATGGGAGCCGAAACTTATCTGCTGCATGTAATTTCTGATCCTGTATATTATGCCTCGCGTGATTATTCTCCGATCATGGGTTTTAACGGTTATATGGACATGGGATCCCTGCAGAAAGACAGCGCCGAAGGACTCCGGGAGGCTTCCATCCATTACCTGGAAAAAACAAAAAAACATTTGGCTGATGATACTATTCAAATCCTCGTGAGGGAAGGGGATTTTGCAGATGGCATTATTAAAAGCGCTAAGGAAATTCATGCCGACATCATTGTAATCGGTTCACATAGTCAGAAGTGGCTGGAGAAAATAGTGATGGGCAGCGTTACGGAAAAAGTGTTGAGTCACACCGCAATTCCTTTATTTGTTATTCCGACTAAAAAACACAAATAGACTGCAGGTTTTTTGTAAGTTTAGCTGGTGGTTGATATCAAATCAAATCATGATTAACCATCGGATTAATTTGAAGAATTATGAAGCGATTCCTTAAAATTGGTATCCCTCTTATAGTCCTGGTACTGGCAGCAATCCTCTGGTGGAGATTCTGCTTTGTATTCGGAGAGGGTGTCAGGTCGGGCAATCTTAATTTTGTGGTAAAAAAAGGCTATGTATTTAAAACCTGGGAGGGAAGGATTATACAGTCAGGGTTTAAAACCCCCGCTCCCGGAGCCATGCAAAGCAATGAGTTTGATTTCAGTGTCGCCAATGATAGTCTGGGAGCCGTGCTGGAACGCAGCAGCGGCAAATTCGTCGAAATCCGTTACAAGGAATACCTGCATTCACTGCCCTGGCGCGGCATGAGCCACTATGTAGTGGTGGAGATTTTAAAGATTTCCGATTCCGGGCCATCTTCCCTGCTGCCCTATTAGTCTGTGCCGCACCTCCCTCTGCCTAATCCTGTAATCCAAAAATAAATGAGAACCATTAAGTTTTTTGCCTGTGTTATTTCTTTGGGTATTACCCTGTTCTGGTCCGGTTGTGCAACCGTGAAGTTTTATAACGATCCGGGACTAAAAAATGAAACTGGTATAAGGGTTTATTCCCCGAAGCCCTACCTTCTGGTAGAATATCAGGTAACAAAAACTGTGGCGCTCAAAACCAGTATCGTTTATCTGCCTGATCTTTCCGATCCGCAGTATATCAAAATAGAACCCGGTATCGGTTCTTCTGCCCTGAAGCTGGAACTGGAAAACGGAATTCTTACCTCTTATGGTTTAACCACAGATTCCAAAATGCCGGAAACCATCGGAAAAATTACTGATCTGCTCACCAAATCAACCACTTCGATTGCTGATGTTACACGGAATAAAACAGATGGGGAGTCTGATCAGCCCCTGGTTGAATTATATGAGATCGTTATTGCCGATGGGCAAACAAAGTTGATTCGAGTGAAATAACATTTAACCTGATCAGCCATGTTTAACTCTGTTGCATTGGACGTAGTAATAGGTCTGGTTTTCATTTATTTGTTATACAGCCTTTTAGGTACGGTGATTTCCGAAATGATTGCTTCATTGTTCGGACTGAGAGCCCGGAACCTGCAGGAAGCTATCAGCAGGATGCTGAATGATGACAAGGTAAAAAGCCGACTGGGCAGGTTCCTGAATTCTATCAGAATCCTGGAAAGCCCTGAAAACGACGCGGTGAACGGATTCTATAAAAATCCGGAAATAAAGTATCTGGGTGGCAGCGGGCTTTTTCGGAAGCCTTCAACAATACGGCCTGAAAGTTTCTCAAAAGCCATTATCGATGAATTATCCGGCAATGGTCGGGTAACCGGTGAAAAAATCAATACGGCGCTGAAAATGAGCGCCGAAAATGCCGAAGTAAACGGGGCCGGAGGTAAACAAAAATGGCCCCTCGAGAAGGAGTCTGCCGGATATCTGCTCGGACTCTGGGAAGAAGCCCAGGGTGATATCGACCGGTTTAAATTGCTCCTCGAAGCCTGGTTCGACCGTACCATGGAACAGGCATCCGAGTGGTATAAGCGTAAAATTCAATTTGTTCTGCTGATTTTAGGCTTTTGTCTGGCCTGGTTCTTTTATGCCGATACCTTCGTAATAGTAAAAAAACTGTCGAATGATAAGAATGCCCGGGAACAGATGGTAAGTATGGCAAATGCCTATATTCAAACAAATCCCGGCTCCGGGGATACTTCCCTTCTCGAAATTAAACGAAAACTGGATGCCGATGTGGCCAATGCCAATACCATACTGGGATTGGGCGGATGGCTTCCCGACAAAATCAGGGTGGATATGGATACCGTAACAAAGGAAAAGTACTATACCCCGCAGTTGGATCCCAAATCCTTATCCGATACACAGCGAAAATTCTCAAACGGATTCCTTACGGTAACTTTCGAAGAAAAGCTGGGTTATATGTTCCGACTGGCCTGGCATCATTTCTTTGGATTCCTGATTACAGCCATCGCAATTTCACTGGGGGCACCTTTCTGGTTCGATCTCCTGAATAAAATGATGAAATTGCGCACTTCCTTTAAACAGAAACCAGAAAAAAAGTAACATATGAAGGTATTATTTATAGGCGGAACCGGTAATATCAGTACGCCGGTGAGTCAGTTGGCAATTTCGAAAGGTATTGATCTGTATCATCTTAACCGCGGATCCCGGCAGCCTGTTTCCGGAGTCACCAATCTGAAAGCTGACCTGAAGGATATCCAACAGGTGAAAAACGTTTTAGCCGGTCACTGGTGGGATGTGGTGGTGAACTGGATCGCCTATGATCCGGCGGATATTGTGCGGGATATCGAGCTGTTTAAGGAGTCGGCCCGTCAATATATATTTATCAGTACCGCCTCGGCTTATCAAAAACCACCGCTGAATCCTGTAATCACCGAGTCGACACCGCTCCGGAATCCCTTCTGGGATTATTCACGGAAAAAGATCGGGTGCGAGGATCTTCTCGTAAATGCTTACCGCGATCATGGATTCCCAATCACCATCGTGAGGCCGTCACATACCTACTATTCCGTAATACCGGTTTCACTGGGCGGATGGGAGGAGTTTACCGTGATCGACCGCATGCGGAAGGGTATGCCTGTAGTGGTTCATGGCGATGGAACATCCTTGTGGACCATGACGCATGCTACCGATTTTGCCAAAGGATTTATCGGACTGATGGATAATCAGCATGCCATCGGCGAGGCTTTTCATATCACATCAGATGAGGTACTTACCTGGAACCGGATCTATGAATTGGTTGCCCGTGCGGCCGGATACGAGGCAAATATCGTTCATATATCTTCGGATTTTATCGCCGATTATGCCGATCAGCACAACTTTCCATCGGTAAGGGGTACCCTGCTCGGCGATAAATCACACAGCGCCCTGTTCGATAATTCAAAAATCAAGCGGTTTGTACCGGAATTTGTCGCCACAATACCTTTCGCTGATGGAATAAAACAAACCATTCAATGGTTCGATGCCGACCCCACCCGGCGCACTGTCAACGCGGAAACCAACCGTTTTCTGGATGGACTCATCAAGTCACATTAAGCGTTGATCTGAGTAAATATATACTTTCAGGCATATAAATGCGTTATACAGGTGATTTACTCATTTGAACTAATTATTCTTTGATATGAAAAAGTTAATGTTTGCGGCAGGTTTCGTCCTGCTATTTGCCGGCATGATTTCATGCGGCAAAAATTCTGATAAAAGTACGGTGGATATCCGGCTGACTGATGCTCCCGGCCCTTACAGTGCCGTAACTATCGACCTCCAGGGTGTTGAAATAAAAGGGGATTCAAGTAACACCTTTACACTTGATGTAGTTCCTGCGCTCATCAACCTGCTTGATTTTGCCAACGGGGCCGATACACTTATCGGGACAGGCCTGCTGGAACCGGGTACTGTTGAGCAGATCAGGTTGATTCTCGGACCCAACAGTACTGTTACCGTTGATGGTACCACGTACCCATTGAGTACACCCAGTGCCGAGCAATCCGGACTGAAACTGCAGGTGCACCAGACTTTTGAAGCCGGGGTGAAATACAGTATCCTGCTGGATTTTGATGCCAATAAGTCGATTGTGTCCACAGGCAGCGGCAGTTATAAACTGAAACCCGTTATCCGTACCATCGACACTGCCATCAGCGGAGCGGTACGGGGACAGATTTCACCTGCCGGTACACTGGCATCAGTTGAAGCGGTTTCAGCCGGTGTTTCTTATTCAACGGCGGTGAATGCCGACGGGAATTTTCTGATTCAGGGGCTGCCTGCCGGAACATACTCCCTCAACATCGTACATGAATTGCCGTCGAGCCCGCTACTGGTTGAAAATGTAGTGGTTACCGTGGGTAAAACTACCAATGTGGGCGCAATCGATTTATAACCGAATCCACCATAAATATCACGTAGGGGCGATCCGAGATCGCCCATCTAACATAAACAGCGAGAGATAAGTGATGAGGGTTTAAATCTGGTAGAATTAACACAGAACTTTTTTTTACGATAATTTGAATTCTCCGTAACCGGAGTTTAGCATACCTCGCTGAGCTCCGGTTTTTTTTATTAAAATAAAAGACAAATATGTCTTTAAAAAAATTTATTGTATCTTTGAACCAATGATTCAAATGTAAATGATATGATAACGAATGATTTAGGTAAGGTAACAGTAGGTGAAATCGTTGCCAACGATTTCAGGGCGGCCGAAATTTTTAAGAATGCCGGAATAGATTTCTGCTGCGGCGGGAAAAGGGGTTTAAACGAAATGTGTGAGGAAAAGGGTATCAATCCGGCCTCCCTCGTAAAGGAGTTAAAGGAACTGGAGCTCGAACCTGTGAGCCCTTCGGTAAATTTTAAAGATTGGGATCCGGGTTTTTTGTCTGATTATATCATGAATACCCACCATAAATTTGTTTTGAAGAGTCTGCCGGAATTGGTGTTCTATACCCAAAAGATTGCCTCGGTTCATGGTGAGCATCATGCTGAACTCATTGAAATTGCTGACCTATTCGCAAAAATCAATGAGGAGCTCCTGCAGCATCTGAAAAATGAGGAGGAAGTTCTGTTTCCGGCAATCAAAGCGGTTCAGGCCAATCAGTCACCCGATGCAAAGGCGACCATATTCTCGGAAATTGCACGCATGACCGGTGAGCATGAATTTGCCGGGGGTGCCATGGACCATATCTGTGAACTCAGCAATCATTACCTGGTGCCGGCCGATGGATGCAATACTTACAGCGTAACGTACAAGCTGCTTCAACAGTTTGAAGATGACCTCCACATTCATGTTCATCTTGAAAACAATATATTGTATCCGAAAGCATTGGTTCTTGCAGGGAAATAGTGGGAAATTAATTAATTTTAATACCTGATAAAATCATGCTGAATGATGACCTGTCTGCGGGTAAGAAAATTCCATTTTCCGGGTGTTTTTCCCTTTCTTATTTTTTTTTTACCGCTGTTATCATTTAGCTCTCTCCAAACAGGTGAAAATTTATCCTCCCCGACCTGGATCAATCAATCCATCCGGCTCAGTTCTTCCTCCGTTGAATTTGCCGAGCCACTTGGAGATTTTCAATCGGTAACCATTCCTTTAAAGAGGGCCGGCAGGTTGTTTTTGATAGAGGCCAGGATCGGTGATCAAACCGGTAATTTCGTATTTGACACCGGAGCTGGTCATCTTGTATTAAACCGTACTTATTTCCGGAAAAACCTTACTCCCGTTGATGAACCCGCCAGCGGGATTACCGGAAATGTTGAAAAAGTATACCAGATGCGGGTGGCCAGGCTGGATCTGCCGGATCTCCATTATGAAAATATTGTGGCCGATGTGATCAATCTGGGTCATATCGAGAACCGGCGCGGCGTGAAAATACTCGGGCTTCTGGGCATGAATATGTTCCGCAGTCTCGAAATGGTGATCGACTTTAAGCGGAGCGAATTGCGACTTCACCGGATCAACCGGGCGGGTAAACGGTTAAGTACAGTGTCCGACAGCACAAAACCCAGCCTCACCTGTCCGGTGAAAGAATCGGGCGGGGTGGTGTTCCTCCAGGGAACCATCTGCGGTAAAACCCTCGATTTTTGTTTGGATACCGGCGCTGAAGCCAATGTGCTCAGCAATACCGTTTCAAAAAAAGTATTAAGCACGGTTACCATCTCCAGCCGATCCGGACTCACCGGTTCAGGCGGTGCCCAGCTGGAGGTTTTATATGGTACGATGAATGATTTTGTTCTGGGGGATACGCCCCTTCATCCCATGCAAACCATGATAACCGGCGTGGAGGCGCTTGCAATGGCCTACAATTATCCGCTGAGCGGTGTTTTGGGATATGATTTCTTTGAAAAAGGAGTCGTTTGTATTAACTTGGTGAAGAAAGAATTGGCCTTAAGTCTGATTCAGGAGGCTGCACAATGACCCATAGAAAACCGGTAATATTTGCCCTGGGGTTATTTCTTCTGATGCTGCTGCCAACGGCAGGCATCGGACAGGAATTCCTCAATGGCATTTGCCGGATTGAAAATGGCCGTCTGGTTTTCAAAATCGATCTTAACTGGACAGCCGATCAGATTCGCGATGTTTCGGGGAGGTTCGACCTGGATTCAACCATGCTTTCCAAAGTATTGACCGGACAGGTCGATTCGCTCATGCTCGCCGATGGCTGGAAATGGAAAAAGATCAGCAATCGTACTGCGGAACTTTCCAAAACCCTTGGACAAATACCTGAGCATCTGCCGGATGTGGGTAAAATCATGCCCTTCTCCAGGCTTTTTCTGATAGACGATAACTGGCTGAATATCCCCGGACTTCCGGATCCTGAACCGGCGGTGTTCGGCGTAAACCGGCTGTCGCGGGATGAATGGTTCTCCTATTCGGATTCAACTGCACACTTTTACCTGGAAGGATATCCCGAGGCACGGTCCGTGTACCTCTCGGGAACTTTCAATGACTGGAGCACCATGGAAACGCCGATGAAAAGGGATGGCGCAGGCTGGTCGGTACGTATACCCCTGCAACCCGGAAAATATGCCTATAAATTTATAATAGATGGGCGCTGGAAGCAGGATCCCAACAATAAAATCAAGGAAGATGATCTCAATGGCGGCTTTAACTCAGTGGTGTTCTGTTACAATTACCGGTTTACACTCGATGGCTATCCGAATGCGAAAAAAGTGATCCTGGCTGGAAGCTTCAATGGTTTTAATCCTAATGCACTGGTCATGAATCATGTGGAGACCCGCTGGGAATTGCCTCTATACCTTAAACCGGGAACACATGCCTATAAATTTGTGGTCGACGGTACCTGGATAACCGATCCTGCCAATCCGGTGGTGAGGCCAGATGGCCGGGGTAATTTTAATTCATTCATGGGTATCGGCGATACCACCTGGTTCCATCTGAAGGGTTTTGAATCTGCAAAAGTGGTGATATTGTCCGGCTCATTCAATGGATGGAATACCGCCGAACAGGTGATGGCAAAAGTGGCTGGGGGCTGGCAACTGCCCTATGTGATCGCCCCGGGCAATTACGAATATAAATTTATTGCCGATGGCCGCTGGATGACCGATCCGGCCAACCCCTGGGTAAACGGCTGGGGAGATATGGCCAATTCTTTCCTGGCTGTGAACCCCAATCATACCTTTGTATTGGATAGTTTTCCGCAGGCTAGCCGAATTGCCGTAAGCGGCAGCTTCAATTCATGGAGCCATCAGGGATACAGCCTGGCCCGTGTGAACAACCGATGGATACTGCCCCTTTACCTCAAACCCGGAAAATACACCTATAAATATATTGTTGATGGTAAATGGATTCTCGATCCCGGCAATGAATTATGGGAGGAGAATGAATACGGCACCGGAAATTCAGTTTTGTGGATCGAAAGATAAACGCAATCCCTGTAAAATGAGTAATTTTGAAGGTATGGACAAGGTTTGGTCTATACTCCTCCTGTTGTTACTCTGTTCCTGTAAAAATGAACTCAACGTAAATCTCGACAATGACGGATTGCCGGTAACCTATTGTGTTTTGGATGTGGACGATACAGTCCAGCAACTGCGTTTGGCAAAGTCATTTTTTCCGGAGTCGGGTGAGCTGCAGCAAGATCATATGACAATCAAACGGTGGGAGGAACCCGTCGAAATTTATATCGAGGAATGGAAGGATAACGACCATCCGGCAGTATATGATTTTTATCCCGCCGATACCATCCGGCAGGATACAGGATTCTTCAATAATCCTTCATTCAGTTTGTATCAGACTGCCTTTAAGCCGCTTCCGAATACCCTTTATTATATCTATCTGATATTCCCGGAACGGAATTATTTTTCTTTCGCATCGACCGTGACGGTGGATCATACTGAAATCCTGAATCCGGCAGCTATTCCCGGACGAAAAGTCACCTTTTCAGATCTGGATGATTTTATTGTTGAACTCCGGCCGCCGCCGAATGCGGAATTTCATCAGTTCAGCTTTTTACTTACCGTGGAGGAGTATCTCTCCACCGGCTTCAATCTGGATTATTTTAATTTCGGAGGACAGGTTTACGAGGAAAACCGGGGTCAGATCCTCAACCACCTGCTTAATTCCGATCGGTTTTACCTGGACCTGATTGACCGTTACGATGAACTTTCGGGCGATGAATACCGGCGGATTACCGGACTGGAATTTGTTGTCTACTCATACGGTACGGAACTCCGGCTGTATAACCGCCTGTACAACAATGGAGCACAGCCCTGGGAAATCCAGTCGTACAGTTCCTTTAAGAACGGGTTCGGACTGTTTTCATCCAAGTCGAAAAGCCGCACCGCCAATCTTGAGTTTTCAAATTTAACCTGGGATCTGCTCACCGGAGATTCACGGTATAAACCATTGAAATTTATCAAATGATGAAAATCAAATATCTCATTATTATATTGATAGCATTTGTATTTTCTCAATGCGATGGGATTGGTGACAATGGAGAAATTGAAATTCCGCCGATAACAACCGGCGTGCTCGAAGTTGATTTTGAATTGCCTCCGGTTCAGCTTCCGGCAAAAAATATCCACCGGGTGGATTTAAGTGTTGCCCAAACTGCCGACAGCCTGTACAAAGGTCTGTTCGTTGCTTCGGCCAATGTGATGGATTCAAAATCGATATACCGGTTTGTTCTCCCTCCGGGAACCTATTATTATCAGGCGGGAATTACCTGCAGCTGTCTGGGCGATAGTTGCTTATGGGGTGGATTTCCCGGCGGCAGGTATGGCGTGCGCTGGGCAATCGACCATGTGGAAGTGAAATTGGGTGCGGTTATACGTGAAAGTCCCTCTTTTCAGTAATAAGGATGAAGAAATTTTTTCTGATATCGATACTCATTATAGTGGTTGCCTGTCACAAGGACCCGGTACCGTTGGTCTGGACGGTTGAATTTTCCACCATCAAACCTTCCACAATAGAAACCGTTAATTGCAGGGTGCGGGTGAACGGTCCCGCAAACCTGGATACCACCCGGTTTGTTTACCGCTGGGACTGGGAGGGTGATAATGTTTGGGATACCAAATACTCGGCGGTGAATTCGGTTAGTAAGATGTTTACAGAGGCCGGGGACTTTCTGGTGAATGTTGAGGTCCTCTCAGATGAGGGTGAAGTGCATACAATCAAGCAGCTGCTAACGGTAACACAGGGGTTTTCAGCACCACGGCCCGATTTTAAGTTCAGCCCTGACAGCGGCAATTTTAAAACCATTTTCACTTTCGATGCCGGGCAGACTTTTGATGCCCAGGAGTCAGTAAAAGACCTGACCTTTTCATGGGATTTCGATAATAATCAGGGTTTTGAGGTTGTGTTGAAAGGCAATCCCATCGCAACACATCAGTTTGCTGAAGCCGGAACCTACCGGGTTAATCTCCTGGTACGGGATACTTCCGGGCTGTGGGGAAGGATTCAGAAGGATGTGCTGGTGAATCTCATTGATACGATGATTGTTCCGGTATTAAGGGTGGAACCTGAATTCCCTTCGGATCACGATACTTTGAAAATCATTGCCGGCGACAGCTATTATGCAGGCAATCCGGATATGCCATTGCGTTATTCCTGGCGAAAACCCGCCGGAGCCTGGACTCCGCCAACTGAAAATCCGGTATTTGAATGGCCCATGCCTTTAAATGAAACCTACCTCATCAGGTGCCGGGTATACAGCGTGGAGGATCTTTACCGGGAAACGGTAATTGAGGTGGTGGTGTCGAGGGCAAACCGGAAGCCAACTGCACGGCTTTCCCAGAATATCCGTTTCGGCAATATTCGCAGTGTTTATGAATTCAGCGCCTGGGGTTCATCCGACCCGGAAAATATTCCATCGGAACTGCAGGCCCGGTGGGATTTTGAGGGCGACGGGGAGTGGGATACTCCGTTCGATTATAACAAAATTGTTCGCAGAGTTTTTCCGGAAGCCGGTGTTTATAAGGTCACCATGCAAATTATGGATGAGGGTGAACTCACCGATATCGTAAAGGCGGATGTCCGGGTAAGTCCTTTCACCAACCCGACCAGCCAGATCAAGGATGTTCGAGATGAGCAGGT
The DNA here is from genome assembly GCA_942493265.1 of uncultured Bacteroidota bacterium. Lineage (GTDB taxonomy): Bacteria > Bacteroidota > Bacteroidia > Bacteroidales > UBA12481 > UBA12481. The sequence goes on along the minus strand of OW818688.1, from coordinate 108,840 downwards.
GTACGGAATTGTACAGATCGGCAAACAGTGGTGGATGGGTGAGAACCTGAACTGGGATATGAAGCAAACCGGTTTCGGGGAATATTACCCAACCTACTGTTTCAATGAAAATACGGCGATTTGCGACGTCACCGGCCGGCTCTACTATGCCGAAAATATTGCGACGAATTATACCGGTGAATCTGAAATCCGTAACCTTTGTCCCCGTGGATTTCATATCCCCACGGTGGACGACTGGCTGGAGCTCCTTCAGGAAGTTGGCCGTGAATCGGCCGGTACCGATCTTGGATACGGGGGGAAGTCGGATTTTAATATCCTTCTCGGCGGCTATGCAGCCTACCATTTTTATGGCGGATTTGTGGAATTTGTCCCCGACAGCCTCTATAAAGTCGCCTACTTCATGACCAGTCCGGTTGCCGGCCTGGTTTATTCGCTTCAATACAAACGGAACGATACTAAAGTCCAGTTCCGCGAAATGACTTCTTATGGTTATTATTCTGTGAGGTGCGTGAAGGACAGGTGAGGAGGTACTGATTTTGACAGTTGATTCTTATGTATAAAAACTGGCTTCGATTTATTGTCAAATAGTCGAATAAGTATAGAGAATATGAGAAAATTTATTTTTGGCTTAATTCCATTTATTACCCTCTTGATTTTGACTTATGATTGCTCTTCAGAACAATTTAAAGGTAAGGTTGTTGAGTTCGATCAATTTAAACAGGAATTTTCTCCTTCTTCGGAGGTTGAAGGTTGGTTAAATATTTACAATTGTTACGGACTTCGGATTTATGATAGCGTTCTGGTAGCGATTGACTGGAAGCGAGATACCTTGTTTCAGGCATATAACCTCAATTCAAAAAAGCTGATAGGTGCTTTTGGAGGATATGGTAAAGGTCCGGGTGAGTTTTTTAATGAACCAAAACTCACCCCTGTATTCTTCTATGAAGGGGAAGATCTGGTCATTCAGATTTATGACAGAGGAAGATTGACGTTTCAGAATATTAACCTGAGAAAATTGATTGAGTGTGGTAAAATTGTTGAGCATGATAATTTTGTTTTGCCAAACGAAAGCATTCAAAGGCCCACATTTATGACATTAGATTCTAAAATCTTTGGGTCAGACAGCAGCGTCCTGCAAGTATATAATCCCATTGGGGGAGAAATAGCCAAGCGTCATGAACCGATCCAAATCAAGCAGGCCTTACCGGAAATGTATGCCAGGATATCCAGGATAATGTACATCGAGAAGGCGCCTAACCATGACAGAATTGTGGGATCGTTTAACGTTTTGAAACGATTGCATATTTATAATACTGATGGTGAGCTGCTTCGGATAATAAAGGAACGTGGAAATCAGGTTTTCGATACCAGTCAGGAAGTGTTTTATCTAAAGAATAAGGTATATTTCTCGAAATCGTTTTTGTCGGATGATTATATTTTAGTGCTGAATGAGAACAGAATTGAACGAACAGCCGGTGGTGAATTACTACTCTTTGATTATGATGGAAATGCTTTAATCAAGTATAATCTGGATTCTTATGTTCATTGGGGAGCTGTTGATTGGACAGGTGCAAGATTCTACGGTTACAATTCAGAAGAGGGAACAATGTTTTCCGTTTCATTGCCTGGAATTGGCAAAAAAGAATGAAATTTAGAAACAATAAACACCATCCGGTTCTTTCTGCTTTGAGATTCCAATGCATTGCAATAGGATCTTACCTGGTTAAATCGAGTCGGAAAACGACCTTGAAGCTCTCCGCCAAACAAAACCGGCGGCAATTTTTGGAGGGGTTATTCTTGAAAGTATCGAATTTGTCACTCCCATTTCAAATTTCTAATGCATAATTTGGGTTTATGGATTGTTCTGAAAACAAATTGAACTTACATTTAAAAAATATGAAAGCAATTTTTATTTTCTTCTCTTTTTTAGTATTTAGCGATTGCATCTGCCAGACAAGTAACAAACCCAAAGTTTCCTTAGAGTTAAAATCGCATCAGCACCTCATAAAAGAAATTTACATACCAGCTTTTCTAACACGTGTTGGCGATAAGATGGTTCTGTCTTGTGATAAAAGCGACCCTTTGTTGGGCAATCCAAAGTTGTTCGTATATTCATTACCTGATTTTAAATTTCTGGGGAGTACTGGAAGGTTAGGCAAAGGTCCAAATGAGATTCCTGTATTTGCCATGTTTTGCGAATCGGAAGATGAATCACTTTATGTTTATGGATATACCTTTAAAACGATCAGGAAATTTGACATTAATAAAGAGGGAGAATTGATTCTCGATAAGATCATAGATTTGCCTTATTATCAGCTATTCAATAATATGCACATTCTAAACAATTCACAATTTGTTTACTATCTGCCTGATGAATTAAAGATTGTTAAATCTAACCTAACGAGTGGCCAAGTTTTAGACTATATTGAATTTAAAAAGGATGACCATAAAGAATCATTTTATTACAAAAATCGTGGGACTTTTTCTGCTAATAACTCATTTTTAGTTTATTGCTATTTCTATAAAAAGCAGATTGATATTTTCAGAGTTGATGATTTCAAATTACACAAACAAATCATTGGTGAATACAAAAAGCAGGATCCGATTATTCGGGGTAAGAATAACTTATATTATTATACCAATATTTTTGCGGGCAAGAAATACTTTTATGCCCTTTACAATGATATAGAAACTAAAAGGCCTATTATAGAGGTATATGACTACAATGGTTCCTTTCAAAAGGAACTAATACTCGACATCAGTCCTGACCTGTTCATTGTCGATGAGGCAAAAAACTCAATTTACGGTTGTGCCCTTAATAGTAGTTATGAGCAATGTTTCTTGAGATTTGAATATTAATTAAAAAGCATATTGTTTCGTTAACTTTAAACTATGAAAAAGGCACTTCTGCTGATTATCCTCCTCGGCACATTAGCTTTTTTTGCCGGTTATAGCCAAACTCTTGACTGGGCTTTTAAAATTGGCAGCACCAGGAATGATGTTGCCTATGACATGGTGAAAGATTCACTTGGAAATATTTATCTGACCGGGGGTATTCATGGTACCGTTAATATGAATCCCAATGGTGCCACGGTGCCGGTAACCGTCAGCACCGATAATTATTCAAACCTGTTCCTCGCCAGGTACGATAAGGATTTTCACCTGATCTGGATTGTGGCTCTTCAGGAGGAATCCACCGGGGCAAAATTGCTCGTCGATGATTTACTGAATGTTTATATCCTGGGGTCGGGTTCCGGAATTATTGACCTTGACCCGACTGCCGGTACCAGCTATTATGATTGCTCCGTTTCAAATTCATTTATCGCGAAATATGACGGAAATGGAAATTTTCTGACGGTCAAAGGCATACCGGCACTGGGGCAATATCCTACCAATTCCAAGATATTCATGGATAAAGACGATAATCTGTTTACTTATTCCAACGACACATTAAATAAGTTTAATAAAGCATTACAGCTGCTCTGGACGAAAAGGATCGAAGGAAATCCGGTTTTCTTTAATCAACAGGATTTTGTGCTGATCAAAAATTTCAAGCATTGGTTTAATGGGGAGGAAAATAGTCCGACTTCCCTGATTTATCAGTCCGTCGATCATGTTAGCGGCACCTTGACCGATACCAAACTTTATGGTGACTGCAACAGCTATATTGGGCTGGGGTTTTTAACCAGAACCAAATCAGACAAACTGATAATCAAAGCACGATTCTGGGGCAAACTGAACCTGTATGGGAATAATGACACCATCAGTTATACAAACTCGGAAAGGGTTTGGTCCCCATATGGCGGGTATCCGATCCTGAGGGATTTTATCGCCTGCTATGATACCTTGCATAACCTGCTCTGGGCTAAGGATTTTGTTGGTGTAAGCCCCAATCCGTACCTGATAGAAACCGATGAAAAGGGCAATATCTACACCCTTGGATTCCTGAATTTCAGTGCGAATTTTAACCCGGACGGATCAAACAGGTTAACGAATAACGGATACAGCAATTACATTGCAAAATATGACAGCAGCATGAATTATATTGCTGCTGCTCAGTTCTTAGGAGGAAGTTACATGGAACATATCGGAGCCTTCCTTATTCATAATGATACCGCACTGATATCCGGGCACTTCTATAATACCATTGATATGGATCTTACCCGGGAAAGATTCGCATTAACCTCAAGCCCGACCGGTTATTGGGATATTTTTATTGGTCAGTATTATGATTTTAATATTGTTACCGTTGGAACTTCCATTGACGAATCCCAAACCGATAGTCCGGCCGTTACGGTTTTTCCAAATCCTTCAGGGGGTAAATTCAGCATTCATGCGAATTGGGATTTTCAGGGATCCTTGATTAAGGTATTTGACCTTGCCGGTAATTTAGTTCTGAATGAAACCGTCACAACAGATCCTGCGATAATTGACCTGACTGATTTTCCGCCTGCCGTTTACCTGATCAGCCTGACAAAAGGCCAGATTGCATTCCGGCAGAAAATCATAAAAAATTAGTGCAATTGGTTACTGTCCGGCGGCTTTCGCGCGGGTGACAGCCCCCCCGACTTCACGGGGTGACAGCCCCCCGCCTTCGCGGGGGTGACAGAGAAGAGGTGAAGTACTGCGGTTGAATTACCCAGTGTGCCCCATATTAGTTGCCCCGGCCTTCAGAGGCTGTGTAAAAATGTCTAATAAAAAGTTCATTGAAAATTTGGATATTTTGACGTAATTACTTATATTTAAATTAGTTGCAATGATTTCAGAACTAATTTTACACAGATGCATTACGTTGAACCCTGTGATCGAGATCAGCTTTCCCTGGCCAGCAGCATGAACGATTGGGTGGACCGCGATAATGTGGTTCGGCTGATCGATGTCCTGGTTGATCAGATCATCAAAGCCCAACCGGATTGCTTTGCGAACCGGGGGCAGCAAGAGCTGGGAAGGAAAGCCTACCGGCCGGAGACCCTGCAGAAGCTTTATTTATATGGCTACCTCAACGGGATCTGCAGCTCCCGCAGGTTAGAGCGGGAATGCTACCGGAACCTGGAGGTGATGTGGCTCCTGGGCCAATTGCGGCCGGATCATAAGACCATCTCCGATTACCGGAAAGATAACAAGGAAGCCATACGAACGGTCTGCCTAGCCTTTCGGACCTTCCTGAAGAAACAAGGGTTCATTGAAGGTCACACCATTGCCTATGACGGGACCAAACTGAAAGCCAATGCTGCCAAAGAACTCGTTACCCGGACCGGATTAGAAAAGAGGATGAAAAAACTGGAAACAGAATTGGACCGGTATCTGAACCAACTACAAAACAATGATATTGTTGAAGATATTGAGGATCAATTAAATAGCTTATCAGCAGATTATCAGGTAGAACCGGCATTACTTCAGAAGATCGCCGAGCTGCAAAAGCAGCTGGAGACGATGAAAGCCCAACAGGAGTTCTTGAAGTCAGAAAAACGGGAAAATTTTGCACCAGCTGACCCAGATGCCAAATTGATGAAGGGACGGGATGGGTACGCACCAGCTTACAATCTGCAAACCGGGGTAGACAAAAAAAACAAACTCCTGGTTTATGCCGAGATGACCGACAGTGTTATGGATATGTTGAGTCTTAAAGTTGATGTGGATCAAACTGTAGATCAGCTTGGTATTGTTCCGAAAATCGTACTGGCCGACTGTGGTTATGCCGATCTGGACAAAATCGAAGCCATTGAAAAGGAACATGAAGAAACGAAAACCCTCTGTGTAGTTCCCTTGCCGATAACTGGCCAGGAATTGAAGGATAAAGCTGCCGGCATCTCCTTTACCTATGACCAGCAGAACGATTGCATTGTTTGCTCCGAAGGCTGCACCCTGCCCATTAAGGCTCACGATATTGTCAAGCGTGGAGAAAAGTATGATTTGTATAGGGGATCTTGCGCTGAATGCCCTAAAAAGTCAATGTGTACGCGGTCTCCCAAAGGACGGACTGTTTATTTGAATCAGAACCATGAATGGATCGACCAGTACAAAAAACGGATGGCCGATCCCTTTTACAAAAAGAAGGTCAAAGAGCGAAAAGCCATTGTTGAGCATCCCTTCGGAACCCTCAAATGCATGTTGGGGAAGATACCCCTACGGCTTCGAGGGAAGGAAAAGGTGCAAATCGAGATCGACATTGCTACAACCGCATTCAACCTGAAGAGATTATTGGCCCTCGATACGATGGAAAACCTGCTGAAAAGGGTTCAAACTTTCAATTGGGTTGGATGATGGAGAAATCCATCCTCTTTTTCCTTGTCGAAAAAATATCCAAATTTGTCAAAGAACTAAAAATCGAAATTATTACACAGCCTCTTCAGGCCGCGGGTTGAGAGGCTTCTCTTACTCTATCTAGCCCAGCCGGCCTTAAGGCCGGCTGGGCCTGGAGTTCTCAGGAGATCTCCCTGAACCCCGGCCTGAAGGCCAGGGCAATTGATATGGGGCACACTGGGTTATGTTGCTTCTGTAACAATTGGGCCCGAATTTTATTACGAAATTTATCGACTATAACCGAAAAATTAATATGAAATTAGCGTATACATACGAAAAAATCAGTTAATTTTGTCGAAGAAGCGAATAATCAGATGATAACCAGAGATATTTTTCAACCGGTAATGCAGCGGTTGTTTCAGGGAAAGGCCATATTGCTGACCGGTCCCCGGCAGGTGGGTAAAACAACATTCCTGAAGCAACTGGTCGCCGCAACGGATGAACAGATCGTATTATCGTTGAATTGCGATGAGCCGGATATCAGGCTTGCATTGGAAGAGGTGACTTCCACGCAGTTGAAGGCCCTCATCGGGAAGCACAAACTGATTTTGATCGATGAGGCACAAAAAGTAAAAAATATCGGTTTAACCCTCAAGCTGATGGTAGATAATCTGGAAGGTATTCAGATCATTGCTACAGGCTCATCGGCCTTTGACCTGAGGAACCAGCTGAATGAACCGCTTACGGGACGAAAATTTGAATATCATTTGTATCCCTTTTCTTCGAATGAGCTGATCAGACAAACCAGTATTACCGAGGAACGGAGGTTGCTGGAACAGCGACTGGTTTACGGGTTCTATCCGGATGTGGTCAATCACTCCTCTGATGCCATAACTTTATTGAAAGAATTGACCAACAGTTATTTGTTCAAGGATATCTTTGCTTATCGCGATTTGCGCCGCCCCGATGAATTAACCAGGTTGCTCACCGCCCTGGCTTTACAGGTGGGTAATGAAGTATCGTACAACGAGCTGGGACAAATCCTCGGTATTGATAAGGAAACAGTGGAGCGCTACCTCGATTTGCTTGAAAAGGTGTTTGTGGTCTTCCGGTTGAACTCTTTTAGTCGAAATATGCGTAATGAACTGAAAAAGAGCAAGAAAGTTTATTTTTACGACAATGGTGTGCGAAATGCGGTCATCAATAATTATGCTCCCCTGGCACTCCGGAATGATACCGGCGCCCTATGGGAAAACTTCTTTATCAGCGAGCGCAGGAAGTATATCGATTATAACGGAATCTATTCCAACACGTATTTTTGGCGCACGCATACGCAGCAAGAGATCGATTATATTGAGGAGCGCAACGGAATCTTGTATGCTTTTGAATTAAAATGGAAGGAAAACAGGAAAAGTAAGGTACCAGCGTCCTTTTCATCCGCTTATCCCGGGCATACCTTTGAGACCGTTACTCCGGCTAATTACCTGGATTTTTTAACCGTAAGCTGAGGCCTGGCAGGGTGGGTCCAGGCTCTTGGGTAAATTAACCGGGTTATTCAACCTCGTTACCATTCTTCACATTCTTCACATTCTTTACAATCTTTACCTTCTTTACATTCTTTACCTTCTTCACATTCTTTACTTTCTTCACATTCTATACCTTTCCCTCTCCCTGAACAGTAACAACTATTTTTTCTGTGCTTCTACCGTATCACCATCTTCCTTGTTGCAGTGCGCCCGTCTTTCGTAATGATCCTGAGCAAATAGAGCCCGGTAAAGGTTGGGGGGATATTTATTACAGCACCTTTGCTGGAAATGTCAGATTTAAAATCAGATACCATTTTTCCATCAGAGGCATACAGCGACAGGCTTACAATATCGACAGGCCCGGTAAATTCCAGATTGATAACCTCATGCGCAGGATTGGGCCAGCAACGCGATATCGGATCGGCAAGGGTATCAGCCGGAATAATTTCCGACCACTGGTTTTTTAATTGCTCTATCTGCCTTACAGGGATCTCTTTATCCCACAACCGAACCTCATCCACACTTCCGCGCAAAGAATAAAGTGTTTCAGTTTCATCCATCCTGCCGATTGTAAAAGATTTGGTTGATGGCAGAATGGCCCCTGAAAAGGATTTAAAGGTATCAAGAACCCCGTCGATATACATTTCCATGGAGTAACCGGTATAAGAGGCGGTAACGTGATAATAGCGGTTCAGCTCAATCGGGGAGGAGCCGTCGAGGTCGGAAATGCCGGTGCCGGTTTTTACCGTCCACCTCAATTTTCCCTCGGGGGTGATCGAGAGCTTATATCGCTGCTGCCAGGATCCATGGGAGAGAATGAACCGCTCCGATCCGAACTGTTCGCATCTGACCCAGCAGCTCAGGCTTACGGCGCCTGAAAAGTTCAGCTCAGCACTATTTTCAGTATAGATAATGTTTTGTCCGGCCGTAAACCGGTAAGCCGATGATGCCATCCCACGGGCATCTTCCGTTTTGGCAACACCGGTTGCCGTGGCATGGAACCGGTCGGCGGCGGCATTGCGGTCGTCCGTATCAAAGGGATACCAGATCAGCGGGTCTTGCGGGGAAAGTGTTGTGTCTTTTACCAATACCCCGGTGTTTGCAGTGGCCGATAGGTTATCCTGATTGGTCACCTGTACCGATATCGTTGCTACAGCTGATGTTGAGGGTGCCTGCCAGGTAACTGATTTTCCTTCAGGCTGATACAGGGTGCCGGCCGATACGCTCCAGGCATATTCCAGTATTTCTCCTTCTACAGGTTCAACAATAGCGGTAAAGGTATTGGAGCCATTTGCCGGTGTGGTTACGGATCCGCACAGGATGCCGGTCACTGCCGGAGGCTGGGGGATCTTGTCAACCACCTGAATGTGAATGGTGTCTTCATCCGTCTGGCCTTTCGAGGTGATGCGGCATTTCAGTACTACCAGTGATGGAATCGACGGGGCGGTAAGCCGGGCGCCCGACAGGCTCTGGTCTTCAACCGGAATATCATTCATAAACCAGGTGAACTTAACCGTATCTTCCGGATTGAAATTTTCCGGTTCGCACCATGCGTTGAATGCTGAATTTTTTGCTACCGGATTATGATCGGCGGCCAGCGATTTTATGCGGAGAACCGCATGATAATCATATCCGTAATGATAGTCGAGTATGGCATCGCCTGCATATAACCGTCCATCGCGGGATTCCGGTATCTGATCCGGAGGATAGAGCCGGATCAGCCTGACTTCCGATGTTGGGATGGTTAGCACGATGGATCCGGCTTTGGCAGAAAGGGTGGTTTCCGTGATGGCTTCATAAACGGCAAATTCTCCTGAAAAATCAACGTTTACCTGTTGTTCCAACCCGGTTGGATTATAGTACAAGTAAGTGGTCAGGGTGTTATCTCCGTAAAAATCAGTTTTGTTGAGGTCGATCTGCAGGATTTCCGGAACATTGGTTGCTTCCACTACTGCCGCCAGATATCCCACACTGGACCCACTATAAAGCGAAAGGTTGGTAGCTGCCCAGCCGCCGCGGATGGCATCGCCTGTGGCAAATGGCGTTTTCCCCAGCCATACCTGTTTCATGGATTCATGGGGTATGCATGCTGCGGGATCATTCAGTTCCGACCATTCCCGGGAATCCTGATTTGCCTGCGGCAGGGCATCGCGGTAAAAGTACCGGCTGGCATTGGTTACATTCAATATCCACTTGGCAATGGCCCGGGCATAGCGTTTATCATACTTGGGCAGGGGAGCCAGCGCGGCAGCCTGCTGAAAGCCATTCATGATAAAGGCATAATCGTCGCCATTATCATTGGCTTCACCAATCAATCCGGATACATCGTACCCTCCCCATTTCCCGACAATCGAACCCCAGCCTCTCAGATCACCCCGGTTGAAACACCAATCCAGCATTTTCTGCAGCGGATAGCCGGTTCCCTCCTCAGCATTCATTCGCGCGGCCACAAGGGTTCCATAGGGCAGCTGAAGCTCATAGGACGGATTGGATCCGAAACCTGCCAGAAAATCCATGCTGAGCCGGGCTCCGGTCAGATATTTCTTGTCACCGGTTTCCACGTATGCATTGTATAATAACCAGGCTATGCTCCCTGCCGACTCCGGTTCCCGCACACCTGTGGTGAGGGGTAACCCGGTGATCAGGTTAAAGGCGCGCCAGTTCATATTTGGAAGGGTCCAGGGTGTGGCGCTTCCACCAAGCTGCGTTACACAATTCAGCCACCGGTCGGCCACAGCAACAAACTGACTGTCAAATTCCGGCGCCGCACCGGGATAGAGCGAGCGCAACTGGTAGAAAAATACGTTGGGCATCAGATCATACCACCAATCGTTACCTGAAGTGGCGGAATATCCATTCAGATAGACATTCTGGCGATTTTTGAGATTGAAAAAATCTTTAGTCATGGCAACCCAGTTCAACCCATACTGGTTGCTCTTGTCGATGCCGGCTAAACTGGCACCAACAATAGCCGGTATGATATTGATGGCCTCGGCCTGGTTGGCGTGACTGTCGGCACCCACATAGCTGTCGAGGAAAACCGGAGTGTTGCCCGGATAATTGAATTGCCCGGGGGTGCCCAGTCGCACGAGCGGCAGGTATTGGCCGGTTTTATTCAGGTTAAATACCAGACTGTCATAGTCATGAGCCACCATTTTCCAATCCCGGATGAGGAGTGGTTGTGGCAAATCCGGCATCTGATCGATCCTTGGAATACTTATCTGCCCCGACTGAGGGTATAATTGAATAACCCAAAACCATAGAAGCAGTATAAGTAACCTGTGTTTCATCTCACCAATTTAATAAGATTCTCCGTGTATCTCCATGCTCTCCGTGTCTCCGTGGTTATCTTATCCGATAAAAAAAGGAAGGCTCAATATCCCGCTAATCTCTTATCCGGAATTCTTGAGCCTTTCCTCTTCTGTTACATCATTGTTTAACCAAATCGATCAAGGTTATTTTTCGTCGTTGTACAGTTTGGATACCTGTCCGTCAGTCAATGCTATGTTATAGATTTTCAGCTCATCAATGGAACCTTTAAAGTAACCAAGGTTTGCGGCTGTAGTCCACTCCATGAAGTTGGCAGCAAGTTCGGCATCTGTGGCAACACCACCGATAATAAACGGTTGCGGGGCAGGTGTCAGGGTTTGCAGAAGCGGACCAATACCTTTGTTTGATTCAGTCCATGTTTTGGTAAGGGTTCCGTTAACATAGAACTTCAGTTCCTTGGTTGTTGCATTCACGGAAACAACGACATGACTCCACACATTTACTTTCACGCTGTTATCGGTTTCATTGTCAGCGTCAACGATTCCGCCATCAACCTTTTTGTAGGTAAAGAAAGGTTTGCTGCCGTCCTGAATCTGCAGCTTATAACCGTTCCAGTAATTCTGTGACACGATATAGTTGTCGGCACGCACAACGGTTGGTTTAACCCAAACGGAGATTGTAAGGTTCACGGGAAGGAAAGCAGTTGTGTAGGGAACTTCAAGGTGAGCTCCGCCTGTAAGAACAATTGCTTTTCCTCCCTGAATACCATCGCCCCAGGTGGGCAATGCAGCTTCAGCTCCCATAATCGTGACGTTCCCTTTGTAAAAGTTGGCAACATGTTTTACGGTTGAGAAAGCAGTGGCAGTATTGCCGGTACCTTCATCAAAGTGCCAGCCGGCATTCAGATAGAGGGCTTCGTCAATGAACCCGTAAGCCTTAGAATCAAAAGTTTTCATGGCTTCAGTTAACTGGGTCATGAGGTTGGTGATCGTTGCAGCATCGATAACTGTGGCATTGGAAGCCTTTACAGCGGCCAGTGTGGTTTTAAATGCATCAATGGCAGTCTGGGGATAATCGGCACTGGTTGCAGCTGCTGCAATAACATCAGCCTGAGCAATCAGGGCGGTCAGCGCGGTATGGTCGCCGTCAATGACCTCGGGATCTTTGTTGCATGAACTGAGAATCAGTGATGATCCTGCAATCAGCATGAACACTACGGTGCTCATCTTAATAAAACTTTTCATTTTCATAATCTTTAAGTAATTGGTAATTTATTTAAGTGAATTGATGTAATTAGCTAATGTTTAATGCCTTGGTTAGAGTCTATTTCGGCTTGCGGAATCGGGAAATAGCGTTTGGTTTCGTAATTAAAATCTTTTCCCAGCGCGGCTTCGGCAATACTTTTTCCCCAGCGCATCAGGTCGAAATAGCGATGAAATTCCTGCGCCAGTTCAACCCTGCGTTCTTTTTGAATGGCTGTGCGGAGCTGTGTCTGGTCGGTGACAGTAATATCCGGCAGCAGATCGGCAGGTGGAGTTCCGTTGAATCCTGCACGCGCACGCTGCCGTACCTTATTCAGGTTTGCCAGCGCTGAGTCGGGATTATTATTTTCGTTGAATGCTTCAGCTTTCATCAGAAGCAGGTCGGCATAACGTAAATAGATGTAATTGAGGTCGCCATCTCCCTTTAGTGATGAGGAGACTTCCGAAAGCGGCTGCTGGTGTTTTTTAGTGAGGAATCCGGTAGGGGACCAGGAAGCGCTGAATGTTTCCCCGTTCAGCCACGACTGACCGTCGCGGCCAATGGATACATCAAGGCGCGGGTCCACCTCGCCGCCGGCACTTTTCTCAAATGCGTCAACCAAACCCTGAGTGGGGGCATTAAAATAGTACCCTCCTTCAGTTGCCGGGGCAAACCATTGATTTAAGGCACATCCGGTAAACGGATTCTGGTTCGACAGGTGCTGGATCTCAATGATGGATTCTGTGCTGTTTTCATGCACCCGCCTGAAAACGTCGGCATAGGAAGGTAACAGCCGGTAAATATTCAGATTGTCAACCTGCTGAAAATCTACAATTGCGGCCGTCCAATCCTGTTGATACAAATTCACCTTTCCGCGCATCGCAAGCGCTGCACCCCGCGTAATCCGTCCAACATCCGAAGAAGTGTATGATACCGGCAATGCTGCAGCAGCATCGGTAAGGTCCTGTTCAATCTGCATATAGATATCAGATACTTCACTCAGAGGCACATGAATGGTTTCGTAAGTCAGCTGAGGGAGCAGCTTGAGCGGAACCTTTCCAAAAACATTGACCAGGTTGAAGTAACTGTATGCCCTGATGAACTTTGCCTCCCCGATGATGCGGTTTTTCAGGGTCTCATCCATCGTAACAGCCGGAACATTTGCAACAACATTGTTGGCACGGGCGATGGCCTCATAGGCAAAACCCCAGTAATTGCTGATCATCCCGTTGTTTGCATCTGCAGAAAACTCATCTATATATTTAATCTCAACCTGATCGCCGGGATTGCCGCCCTTTACTGCATCATCAGAGGCAATATCTCCAAATACCCAGATGGCATTATTAAATGTGCTGAATGTTATAGCATGGTAAACTCCGTTCACAGCCTGAAGAGCCTGTTTGTCATTCTGGTAAAAGGTTTCGGACGAGAAGGTGCCTTTCAGATCTTCGGTCAGAAAATCGGAACAGGCACTGAACAGGGTTATCATAACACCTATCAGCGTGATAACCTTTATGTTGGTAATGATCTTTTTCATGGCCGGTGTGGATTAAAAGGTGATATCGATTCCAAACATGATGGTCCTCGCGGAGGGATAGGTTCCCCAGTCAATGCCTGCGGCACGGTCGCCCTCGTTCCGGGAGTTATTGCTGACGGTCATTTCCGGGTCGAGACCCGAATATTTGGTCAGGGTGAACAGGTTTGATCCTGATGCATAAATCCTGGCCTGCTTTAATCCGATAAATTTCAGTGCGTTGGCAGGGATTGTATACCCGAACTGTAAGTTTTTTAATCTCAGGTAGGATCCGTCTTCTAAAAACCGGGAGGATGGCCTTGCATTATTGGATTTGGCGGTCCAGGCTGCCCTGGGCTGAGTATTGGAGGTTCCTTCGCCGGTCCAGCGTTCATCAAAGTAGCGCTGAGTAACGGTAAAGCCCCGGTAAAATCCTTCAATATCGTGATTGACCTGAACATAGATCTTATTGCCATAAGCCCCCTGCAGGAATACGCTTAAGTCAAAGTTTTTATACTTACCGGTCAGGTTGATGCCGCCAATGAGTTTCGGTATGGAACTGCCCATGTGTACCCGGTCTTCATTGTCGATCCGGCCGTTCTTATCCTGATCCTTGAATTTCACATCGCCGGGCTGAATGTCATTTCCCTGAAATGCCGAAAGTAAAATCTCGGTGGTATTCTGGAAAATTCCATCCATTTCCAGCAGGTAGAACGATCCGATAGGTTCACCAACTTCGGTGCGTGTGGCATAAATTCCGGTATCAACCATTCCTCCGAAGAGCGGGGCATCCAGTTTTAACACTTCATTGTGCAGAAAAGTCAGGTTTCCACCAATGGAGTAGCTCCAGTCGCTCTTACCCTGTCGGTAAATGGCTTCCAGTTCAACCCCGGTATTCAGTACGGAGCCGCTGTTGATCCAGGCAGCTTCGGCGTAACCGGTTGATGGAGGATTAGGCGCTTTAACCAGCATGTTATCAGTGACTTTATAGAAGAAATCGACTGAAAAAGCTAATGCCCCGGTCCAGAGCTCGGCATCAACCCCTGCATTATACTGATAACTGGTTTCCCATTTAAGATTGCTGTTTCCAAGGGCTGTTTGTGCATAGCCGCTGTTGGATATCCCACCGAAAGGATAGTTGAAGTATGGGGAAATCCTGTCGCTGGCGGCATAGAGCCCGATCTCCTGGTTCCCGATGGCGCCGTATCCTGCCCTGACTTTAAGATTCGACAGCCAGTCAACATCTTTCAGAAATGCTTCTTCCTTCATCACCCATCCGCCTGAGAGGGAATAAAATGTTCCCCATTTGTTTTCGCCGGTAAACCGGGATGAACCATCACGCCGGAGAGTAGCGGAGGCATAATATTTTCCTTTATAATCATAATTCACCCTGCCAAAAAATGAGGCAAGGGTGGAGGCATATTCACTCTGACTGCTCATTTTGATACCGAGTCCGTTGCCGATGTAAATCAGCTCTTCCTGCTGGATGGGGAAGTCCATATCGCTGGCATACAAGGCTCTTCCACTGTTCTTGATGGCTTCAAAACCTGCCATGGCGGAAAATGTGTGAGATTCCCCAAAGGAGGTTTCGTAATTAAAAACATTATTCACGCTCCAGTTAGCGGTTCGTTCATTGCTGATATCCAGACCGTTTTTGGCATTTATGCGGTTCAGTGTACCCCAGGTTGGGTTGAACCGGCGGCTGAAGGAATTACGGTAATCAATACCGAGATTGGTGGTGAATTTAAGTTTGTCAGTGATCTTGGCGATAAAAAATGCCTTTCCCAGATAGTTGTCATCCTTGCGGTTATTGTCATTGTATGCACTCATTCCGATGGGATTGTATCCATCACCCAGGAATGAATCGAAAACCTGGCTTCCGAAATATTCAGCAGGCCTGTCAACATAGGTTCCATCCGGAAATTGAATTGGAATGGCAGGATTCCGAAAAAAGGCATATCTGATCACACTTCCGCCGTTTCCTCCATATCCGTCGCCCGAACTTCCGATGATATCATTACTCGATAAACCGGCCAGCATGCTCATACCGGCACTCAGCCATTTATTCACTTCGGTGTTGATCGCAACCCGGAATGTACCCCGGGTATATCCGGTTCCTTTTATAATACCCTGCTGATCAAAGAGTGATGAGGATATCAGGTAATTGGTGGATTCATTTCCGCCGGATACCGATAGTTCGTGTGAATTGATCGGGGCTGTATGGAGCAGTTCTTTTACATAGTTTACGTTATCAAACCGGGCTGCATCTTCGGCTGAGATCAGGCTCCGCCGTAAACTCTCGGGGAGGAGGGCATTGTCGTTGGTTGCAGCTTCGTTATATACAGTAACATAGTCAGTGGTATTGACCATTTTGGTTAGCCTGGCAGCTTGCTGAAAACCGGTCTGTCCGCGATACATAACCTTTGCGGCACCTTTTGCTCCCTTTTTTGTAGTGATCAGCACCACTCCGTTGTTGGCACGGGAACCATAAATGGCTGCGGCCGAAGCATCCTTCAGGATCGACATGGTTTCAATATCTCCCGGCGACAAAATTCTGAGGGCATCCACGGTAGGTATTCCGTCAACAATATAAAGCGGGTCGTTGCTTGAATTGATGGATCCTGCCCCACGGATGCGAACCGATACTCCCTCACCCGGAGCGCCGGTATTCTGGGTAACCTGCACACCTGCAGCACGGCCCTGGAGTGCCTGGGCAACATCTGCCACAGGCAGCTTGGTGAGCTCCCGGTTGTTGACGCTGGTAACCGCTCCCAGTACATTACGTTTTTTTACACTTCCGTACCCGATCACCACCAGTTCTTCAATGGCAATCTCGCCGGATAGCAGGGTTATGTCGATTCTTGTTCGGCTGCCGGGGATTTCTTCAACCGGAGTATACCCGACATATGAATATTGAACCACCGATAAATCAGTCAGATCGTCTGATACCAACCGATAATTTCCATTCATGTCGGAAATAGTTCCCGATTGGGTTCCTTTTATCAGGACCGTTACGCCGACCATCGTTTCCCCGGTTTTGGCATCCCTGATTGTGCCTTCCAGGGTGCGCTGTGCAAATAGCGATGCAGAAATAAAAAGTAACAGCGCAATTACTAGATGTCTTTTCATTTTATGGTTCATTTCAGGTTATTTATAGGCTATTACAGTATTGCCGGCTTTAATTGCCGGCCCTTCAGTCTTTAATTTGGTTCCTGCCGGCAGTATCACAATCAATGCAGCTTCGCCGGCCGGTAAACTGATGCTTACATTGCCGTGTTCCCCTTTTGCCAGGTAGCTTTTCGATACCACATCAAAGAGATCGACACTGCTGTCGGATGCATAGGTTACAGTCTTAATTTCCTGATAAGGATTGTAGTACAGATATACCGGATACTTGTTTTCTGCGTAAAAGTCTGTGGCATTGCAGTTCAGGCACAGAATGCCTTCCACACCGGTGGTATTGACAATGGCCCCGAATACTCCGGCTATTGAGGTGCTGTACAGGCTGAACATGGATTCAGCAGGCTGTCCGGCCACCCATTTGGGACCATCACCGATCGCAACCGGCGTCATCCCTTTTAATGCGGGATTGTTCAGGTCATCAGTTTTTCGTAAACCTTCATAACCGATGATCCCATTGGTCAGGTTCTTGATCCCCGGAAGCCACTGGTTCTGATCCCCGATCTGGTCGGGGTAAAATAACCGCGATGCATTAACGGAATTGAGCATGTATTTGCCGATCGCCCGGGCATATTGCGGCTGGTATTTAACCATCGGCACCAATGGCCAGGCCATGGCGACCGAGTTCATGAAGAAGGCATAACCGCCTCCGTCAGTGATGCTGCCTTGCAGGCCTGACACGTCATAATTACCCCACTTTTCAGCAATTACACCCCAGCCATACCGACCGTCCCTGGATTGACATCCGTCAAAAATCTGATTGAGTAAGCGGGTTACATCGTAATCAGTGCCTTGCTCAGCATTGAGCCGGGCCGCCGTGTAGGCTCCGAACGGGAGCAGGATCTCGTAAAAGCGACTCTCTTTCTGACTGATTAAGGCTGCTGTGGCACTCTTCGCTCCCCGGAGGTAGCGTTCATCCCCGAATTGATGATAAGCTGACAGTAAAACATAAGCATGTCCGCCTGCAACATCCTGCTGCAGAGGGATATGGTTAGTCATGCCTTTCATCTGCGCATAATCAAAGTAGGAGTAATCATAATTTCCATTCAGTACCGAATCGGCTTTGAAGAATTGTTCAGCTATCGTTTTCTGGATGAATTCAGTGTTTTCCACCTTCGGGAAAAGCGCCGCCACCCCGTAATACAATACGTTGGGATAAACATCATACCACCAGTCGCGGCCGTAACCGCCACCAGCCATGGCTACCGCAGGATTCGTGTTGTTCATCACGATATTCCACCTGGTATCGCTGTTGAAATAGTTCTGGGCCATCCGTACGAAATTGTATCCGCCCTGACTGGTTTTGTCGATACCCAGCAGGCCTGCGCTGACCAGGGAGTTGAGCGAGGTGAGCGCTTCATGGAATTCGCCGTTGTTTTTGCCCGGACCCTGCCTCACATCTCCGATCACTGTGTACAGGCCATAGGTAACCTGGTCGAAATTCCGCCTGGAGCTATCGAGCCAGATCAACGGCCCATAGGAAGCAGTATTATTGAAATTATAGACCAGACTATCGAAAAGGAGCGCTTTCTTTTCCCAGTCGATGATTTTCAGCGGCTGCGGCAGATCCGGCATCTGGTTGATACGGGGAATTGAAGTCTGAATTACCGGAACGCTTATCGGATTGCTGCAGGAGCAGAATATCGCTGTCAGCGCAACCAGATATACTATTGAACTTCTTTTGATCATTTTTCTTCAGTATAGGAATGTTTCATGATGTTTTTGGCCAGCGGTATGGAAAGTACCTGTATGATAGCCACAATGATGAGTGAGTAACGGAGTGCAAAGGTTTCCGAAACTTTGAGCGCCAAAAGGATAAACATGCCCAATCCCAGTACCCGCCCGGCATACAATCCAAATTCATGATTCAGGATGTAGGCGTATTTATTGCGGTTCTCAAGCTTCGACACCACATCTATCACTTTCATCATGATCGGATAGTATGCCAGATCATGGAGCGGCTGAAAAAATACCTTGCATAATACAAATACCATTACCCCGACTGCCGAAAGAGCGATGCCGTTAACCAGGGTTCCGACGAGGAAAATGGTGATGCCCACACCGAATATGATGATCCGGTGCTTTGGTTTTGCAAAGCGCCCCAGCAGGTAAATGAGGATTGCAGTTAATCCGCCGCTGATTCCCTGAATCAATCCCAGAGAGCCTTCTTTTCCTACATATTTCATGATGAGCATGGCCGGCGCGGTAACGAGGAATCCCTGAACCAGACCTTTCAGCGCAGCCAGTAAAATCTGTTTATTCCAGAGTTTGTGGAACCGGAAATAGAGAAAATCCTTTTGCACAGGATTGTCAAATTTGCCCCTAGCCAGTGAAAAGCAGGCGAGAATGGTCACGGCAAATACAATGAGGGTAACGATCCGGTAACCGGAATAGATGCTGAAATCGATTCCGAACAGATGGGTGCCTTCGATTGTGACCAGCAAAGCGCCGATAGCCAATGGTATACCGATATTGGATATCGTAAAGAAGAACGATTCGAGTCCGAAAAAGTAATTCCTGTTTTCATCCTGTGTGGTGTTCAGCGCCATCAGATAGCGGTTGGTCCAGAAAAATCCGGATGCCGCGCCGATCAGTGTGCCGGATACAATCAATCCGACCAGGGTAATGTCCTTCACAAACATCATTCCTGCCATCGACAGGCCGCTGAGCAGGATACCGAAACTGTACAGATGGGCAACCTTGAAGCTTTTCAGCAAAAATCCGTTCGTCAGCGAGGTAATGATGATGCCGGTATACATGGCCACCTGGAAAATCGCCACGTAGCTGGTATCGGCAAAATACCGCATGATGTAGGCAGCCATGAAGATTTCCACAACAGGTAGTACAAGCGCGTACAACATGTTGGTAATCAGTAGCACCCGCATATTGTGCGGCATCGATAGAAAGAACTGGTACTCGGTGGTTAATTTGTTTGGCATGTGCTGCTTGGGATGTTAAACCAGGGTTGATAATATTTCAGAGATCGATAGGGTGGCGCCGCAGATCACTTCATCGCTGGCCCCGTAATACAGATTGATTGTATCGCCGGTCACATAATGGCCGTTGGTAAATACCACGTTTCCAAAAAATCCGGTTTGCTCGTAAGTTTGACTGGGTTCCATGATGGGTTCGCTGCTTCGGGCCAGAACTTTGGATGGATCATGTATATCGAGCAGCAGGGCTCCCAGGCAGTAGCGGTGATCGGCATTGGCACCATGATAGATTTCAAGCCAGCCTTTGTCAGTCCGGATGGGCGCTCCGCCTGCTCCAACCCGCGCCGAATCCCACATGCCCGGCCGCGAAGTGGCAATGCATTGATGACCACCCCAATGGATCAGGTCAGGTGATCTGGCTACCCAAATGTAATTTCCACCCAGTTCAGGACTGCTCGGGCGGTGCAAAGCATAATACATCCCGCCGATTTTTTCTTCAAAAATCGCACAGTCCTTATTATGAGGAGGAAAGATCATTCCTTCACGACTGAAGTTCTTCCAGTCTTTTGTACGGATGAGCCCCACGCCAACCCCAAATTCCGATACCTCGGTAAACGATAGGCTGAACCCGTCTTCCATGGTGGCTACCCGGCAGTCTTCAATGCCAAAGGTTTCCAGATTTCCTTTTCCGAAAATCGGTGGATACCCGGCAGGTTCCCGGAATTGAATTCCATCGTCGCTGCATACGAGCCGCAGGTAGGAGAGGGTGGTGAGGTAATCCTTTTTCTTGTAATTGATTATCCGGGGATCCGATGCGTCAAGATCCGGATCATTTTTATCGAAATTCAGAATCTCAATTTCACCTTTAATATTATATACGGGAAAACTTATTTTGCCTTCAATCTGTTTGGGCCTTTCAGCCACGCGCAGCAAAAGCCAGATCTTGCCGTCGAACCGGAATACCCCCGGGTTCAGCAGGCATACTATTTCCATTCCGTCAATCCCGGGTTTTAAACCGGATGGGCGAAGGAGAGGGTTTTGCGGATATCTTCGGGCAATGTCCATATATAGTAAGTTTAGTCACTAACAAACCTACTACGGATCACTAAAATCTCTGTCCGCCCTGTTCCCGATTGTGTCCTACCGGGTACAAATTGACACTGTGCGCCTGCTATTCCAGTGGTTTCTTCCGGTAGTCGGATGGTGAACAGTCATACACCTTGTTGAACAATTCATAGAAATGAGTCCTGCTGGCAAAACCGGTTTGGTCGATGATTTCGCTAACGGTCATGGTGGAGGAGGTGAGCAGCGTGGCCGCCTTGCTTAAACGGCGCTGATAAATCAGGCTGTGCGGTGTGGTTCCCAGCACCGACCTGGTTTTGTTATATAGGGATGTTTTACTGATGGCCAGTTTTTCACATATTCTTTCAGATGAAAGGTACTCATCATCTATGTTGTCATCAATGAAATGAAGCAATTTCTGAAAAAACGGATCGGGGATTTCTTTTACCAGTGCCGGGTTGTAATCCTGTTTGCCGAAATGATTCAGTATCCTGTCGCGTAGCTGCAAAAGTTTGCTGAGCCTGACTTTCAGGTGCTCAGGGTGAAAAGGTTTGGGAATGTAGGAATCGGCTCCGGCTTTTAATCCGGCTATCCGGTCTTCAATTTCAGCCTTGGCAGCCAGCAATATGATCGGCAGGTGGCTGGTATCAAAATTACCGCGAAGCTTGCGGCAAAGTTCTATGCCATCCATTTCGGGCATCATCACATCGGATACTATCAGATCCGGATTCCCGGTTAATACTTTCTGATAGGCTTCCCTTCCGTTTTCAGCCGTAATGATATTGTATTCCGATTGCAGGAAATCCTGAAGTAAAGCCAGAATTTCCGTATCATCGTCGACCAGCAGGATAAGCGGCTTTCCTTCAGTTCTTTCGGTACTTTCAATTTCCCGGACAGGTTCGGTTTCAACCATGAAACTGATTTCATTGGGCTCATCGGCCGGTTCATTCAATACTTCAACCGGACTGATCTCCATACTATCAGGAAAAATGCAGGTGAAGCGGGTGCCTTCATCCACCTTGCTTTCGAAAGTTATCGTTCCCTTCATCAGTTCAACCAAACCCTTTGTTACCGCCAAACCTAATCCGGTTGACCGGTATCCCGGGAAACTTCCCTTTTTTCGAGCTGAGGAGATTCCAAAAGGCTCAAATACCCTTTCAACATATTCGGGCTTGATTCCAATGCCATTGTCTTCAACCTCAACATATAGTGATAAGTTTTCAAAACGAACGGTTGCTTTTACAAATCCTCCTGTTTTATTGTATTTTATGGCATTCGAGATCAGGTTGGTCATGATCCGCTGAAATTTGTCGGTATCGGTTTTAAAAGTTAACCCGGGATCCGCACAGATTACCTCATAGCTGATATTCTTCTGATTGGCAAATAGTTCAAGGTCGGAGAACACTTCCTGCAAAAGCTCAACCGGATTGCTCTGCTGAATGCTTAATGGTTCCTTTCCTTTCTCCAGCTTCCGGAACTGCATGATTTCCAGTACCAGTTTCTGCAGCTTTATGCTGTTGTTGAATACTTTCAAAAGCCGTGGATTTTCAGCTGTATTTCGGGTATCTTCCAATAAAGCATGGATGTGAGAGGATATTAATGTGAGGGGCGTACGAAATTCGTGTGCAACATTGGTGAAGAATTCAATTTTATAACTCTGCAATTCTTCTTCTTTTTTCTTTTGGAATTCAAGCAGTACGGCCTCTTTTTTTCGCGCCTCGCGCCTGCGGTAACCGGTAAAAAAAAGAAGCTGAATGCCAATGAAAAGAACAATATACCCGATTATTGCCCAGGATGTCAGCCAAAATGGCGGGTTGATCAGAATATCAATTTGCCTGAGTGAATCCGGCCAGTTTCCGTTCTCATCACTCACCCGCAACTGCAAGGTGTATTTTCCCGGTTTCAGGTTTGAGAAGCTGATTTGCTGGTTTTGTGGATTAAGGAGCCATTCATCCTCGAAATTGACCAACCGGTACGAAATCCGGTGACGCTCCTGCCCCCAATAGGCGAGCGGAGTGACATAAAACGAGATTGAATTCTGATTGTAACTGAGCATCAGGTTTTTCTGATGGTTGATCCGGCTGCTGAGTACATCACCTGTTCCGGGTTCCACCGGTACATTCCTGATAAAGAAATCATTGATGGCAATGGGGGGGAAGTAGGATGAGAATTTAATTGCCGTGGTTTGAATGATGTCAACACCCGTTGTTCCCCCGACATACAAACTCCCGGTTTTTTTATCAAAATAGGATGCTCCGTCGCTGTATTCAAAATTGATCAGTCCGTCATTAACATTGAAACTCCTGACATTCTTCCGGCTGTTGTCGATGATGGAGAGACCCATATTGGTGGTGACCCAGAGATTTCCCATCTGATCGGGCTGAATGGCATGGATACTGGTGCCTGACAGGTCCGTTTGACTGATTGGCCCATCAACAGTTACGGAATCAGCGGAAACAGGAGTCAGGCTGAATATGCCATTACTGGTTCCTGCCCGGATTTTGCCGTTGGGCTCGGTAAAAAGGGAAAGGATATCATCATTTTTGATCAGGCCGGGATGCGAGGAGGTGGAGTACTGGGCCATCACCCTCTTGGTGATGGTATTGTACCGATAAACCCCGACTCCACGGGTACCGATCCAGATAACACCCGGTTTTTCCTCTGTCAGTGCATATACGATCTGTTTCTGCTGCCAGCTTTCATTAATGCTTTGATCGAGGATGAGCTGACCTGAATGGATCGGCTGTGAAACATCGGTTTTATCGAATTCAATAAAAATCACCCCGTAGCCGCTGGTTCCCAGATAAATATGATTATCACTGTCTTCGAGAATGCGATATACCGATGCAAAGTTTATCGTGTCGGCATTTTTATAATCCCTCGGAAAGTTGCGAATGGTTTTATAATCCTGCGAAATGATGTCAACACCCACTCCATCAGTGCCTACCCAGATGGTTCCATCGTTTCGCTCATGAAACGAAAGTGCTGAATTATTGCTCAGTCCGTTTTGTACCGATATTCCCCTGATATGATTTCCTGCGGCGTCAAACACATCAATCCCGCCTCCTTTGGTGCCGATCAGCACATCACCCCGGCGGGTTACGAGGATGCTTCTTACGATGGGGTAGGCCAGCTGAGCAGATGGAAGGCGTTTATTTGGAAATTCGGTCAGCTTCAGCGTGTATACTCCGTTTCCATCGGTCCCTATCCATAACAAATCCGGTTCTGTTTCATAAATACTTAATATTCTGGTTGCTATGGGATTATTTAAAAATAAGCCCGACAGGCGGTCCTGAATTTCGAATTTCCGGCCGATCAGGTCGAAACTGTATAACCGGCCACGCTCGGTACCTGCCCACGCCCTGTTTTTGTCAAGCGAAAGGGCGAAGGTGGTGATGATATCTCCGGGCAGACTTAATTGCCGGATAGTTTTTGCGCCCAGATCGACCAGAAATGCCGGTCCAGCTCGCTGGGTAATCAGCAGACAGGGTCGATCGTCAATTAAAACCGACAGGGAGGAGGTCAGGGCTCCGGTGAGGGGCAAACGGAGAACCTCTTTGATGGTATTGCCTGATATCCTGTGCATTTCGCCACTTGCGGTGATGCACCAGGCCATTTCTCCGATGAGGTGGATCCTCTTGATACTAAGCGAGGCGGCAAGGGAACCCTGCTCAAAGATTATTTTATTGAATTGACCGGCTGCGGTGTCAAATTTGAAAATGCCGCCCCCAAGCACCGAGGCAAGTGTGCCATAATCATCGGAATATCCCAGGGCAATGTCGTTTTCGTAATTGATCTGCTCCGATTCTTTCGTAAAATAGGAGGTAAACCGGTCATGAATATTGTCATACCGGGCAATTCCCTTGTTGGTAAGCATCCAGATCGCTCCCCCGGAGGAAGGATACAATTCGCGGATTACATGGTTATGGATGGACTTGATGTCGCCGGATGGCAGGTAAGTGTTGATTTTATTACCGTCATAACGGTTTAAACCGTTCCAGGTGCCAAACCAGATGTACCCTTCGGAGTCTTTAATGATGGTGTTAACAGCACCGTTTGACAAGCCTTCGCGACGCGAAATGGAATGTACATTGGTCTTGTATTCTGCATATAGGGGATGAGATAACAAGAAAAGCAGAACCAGGTAGCAGTACTTCGGGGACATTAGAAACACTAAATCATAATACAATCAAACACTTAGTAAAAGTAGTGAAAAATGGTCAATGATTAGTGCGGGTCATTGTCAGCCGGCCTGCCCGCCGATCACCTTCTCAATATATCCTCCATCAACCGAGGTTTCCGGCACTTCGAAATCAAACCATTCACTTAGCGGTAGTTCAAAACCGATCCCATGCATGAAGTTGAACAGCGATTTCCGCAGACCTTCACTGAAGGCTTCATGATCGCAGCCCAGTGGATCAGTAAAGGTCAGGTCGTTGTTGGCGAATGCCCCTGTTTCCAATGTGTCGCGCTGAATGCTGAATTTTTTGGGATTCAGGCCAACGGGACTGTGTGCGGTGAGTGCAAAGTGATGCCAGAAGCCCGACTGAACAAGTCCAAGTTCAAATAATTGCCTTACAATCTCTAGTGAATCAATGGTTTCCTGTTCAGTTTGTGTGGGAAACCCGTACATCAGGTAAGCGTGAACCATGATACCACTTTCGGTAAAATTCGCCGCCACACGGGCAACCTGCTCTACCGTTACCCCTTTGTTGATCAGCTTCAGCAGTCGAGGGGATGCCACTTCCAATCCACCCGATATGGCTATGCACCCCGATTCCTTTAGCAGCGAACAAAGTTCCGCCGTGAAGCTTTTTTCAAAGCGGATATTGGTCCACCAAACTACTGTAAGCTTTCGGCGGATAATCTCCAGAGCCAGCGCCTTCAGCAAGGCCGGGGCCGCCGCTTCATCCACAAAATGAAACCCGTATTCCCCGGTTTGCCGGATAATTTCTTCAATACGATCGCAGATCCGGGCAGCAGTATTGGGTTCATACCGTTTGATATAATCGAGGGAGGTATCGCAAAAGGTGCACTGGGCCCAGTAACAGCCATGCGCCAGGGTGAGCTTGTTCCACCGGCCATCGCTCCATAATCGGTGCATGGGGTTAACTACCTCAATTACTGATAAATATTTATCCAGATGAAGGTCGTTGTAATCCGGAGTTCCTGCATCGGACTGAGGGATATCCGATAACTTTGATCCGTCAATCCATCTGACCTGCCTGCCGGATCGTGTAAATGTCCGCTTCAGGTCAGTCAGTTCCTTTTCCCCGTCGAGATGACGGATCAGCTCCATCAAAGGGGCCTCACCATCATCCAGCGTGATGAAATCGACATAGTCGAACACCCTGGGATCAGAAAGTGAACGGAGTTCCGTGCTGGCAAATCCCCCGCCCAGAACTGTTTTAATCCCGGGATGATTTTTACGAATCCATTGACCGCACTTTAATGCACAATATAAATTACCCGGAAAGGGCACGGATATACCCACTAAAGTAGGGTTGAATTGATGAATCCTTTCTTCAAATATCCTGATTAAAATATTGTCAATAAAACCATTATCCCGGGTAAGTTCTTTACTCAATTTATCAAACACAGTTGCCGATCTCCCCAATCGTTCAGCATAACGGCTGAATCCGAAATGTGGGTCAACCGCCTCCACAATAAGATCTGAAATATCTTCCAGATACAGGGTGGCAAGATGTTTTGCCTTATCCTGGATGCCCATCGTGCCAAATGCCCATTCCAGGTCATTAAGATCTCTGAACCGCGAGGCCTCCGGAAGAAAGCCGCCTTCACAAATGAGGTAGGCCAGGGTAGGGTTTTTTCTTTGTAAAAAACTGATTACCGGATCGATAGTCCGGATATAATCGTCCTTTAAACTGATGATCCTTTGCGCATTCTTCGAAAGTTTTCTCCCGGTTTTTTCAACTTCCCGGAAAAGGGAGATAAATCCTGCTGTGGAAAAGATCGCCAGGATAACCTCAATTCCCAAATCTGCCTGATTCGACGTGATATTCTGTGTTTTCAGGAAACCCTTTAAATATGGAGTAGCCGGATAGGGAGTGTTCAGCTGGGTAAAAGGGGGCGTTATGAGAAGAATGGAGTGGGCCAATGTGCT
Source organism: uncultured Bacteroidota bacterium (assembly GCA_942493265.1). Taxonomy (GTDB): domain Bacteria; phylum Bacteroidota; class Bacteroidia; order Bacteroidales; family UBA12481; genus UBA12481. The sequence continues at coordinate 81,747 of OW818688.1, read as the reverse complement.
GAAATATTATCAGTTATATGTTTTCAATCGCAAAGGTAGCAATTCAGAACCAGTCCGTTAAGCCTGATGTACCAATCGTTACAATTATATATATATTGGCATGTGTTAATTAACCTTAAACATTGATTTATGAAAAAGCTAATTTTTTCGTTTCTGGGTATCTGTTTATTTGCCCAAATCGGATTTGCCGGCGGACTGGTTACCAATACGAACCAGAGTGCTGCCTGGGCACGTTCGCTGATCCGCAATGCATCCATCTCAACGGATGCTGTATACTATAATCCGGCCGGCGTGGTAAGAATGGGCGACGGCTTTTACTTTGAACTCAGCAATCAGTCGATCCTTCAAACCAAGACTATCACTAACGAGTACCCGCTCCTGAATAATAAAACTTTTATCGGAGATGTTGCCGCACCCATCTTCCCTTCCGTTTATGCAGCTTATAAAAAAGGCAAATTTGCTATCCATGGCGGTTTTGCAATTGTAGGCGGAGGCGGAAGTGCTGAATACAAAACCGGCCTCCCATCTTTCGAAATTCCTGTTTCAGGTATACCGGCCTCCCTCAGGGCCAGTAATATTCCGACCACTGCTTACGATGCTGATATCTATTTCAGCGGAACATCAACTTATATGGGTATTCAGCTCGGTGCCTCCTACAAGGTGAATGAATTCATCGCTATCGGATTGGGTGCCCGCTATATCATGGCATCAAACACCTATACCGGTCATATCCACGATATCATGATCAATCCAACCTATCCTGCTTTTGGCGCTAAATACAATGGTGACATGGTTTCAGCCACAGGCTTTTTTACTGACGGTGCCACTTTCCTGAACGGCCTTTCGGCTGGTGCTAACGCCATGGCTACAGGTTTCGGACAGATTGTTGCCGGAGGTGGTGGATCCGTACTGTTGGCAAACGGTACTGCTGCCGGGTTAACTGCTACTCAGATAGGTCAGGCTCAGCAACTTATCGGCGCAGCCGGAATGAATCCCGCTAACATGACGATTCAACAGGCTCAGGCTGTTTTAGCCGGAGCAGCTCCTGTTTTTGCCGCAAAAGCAAATGCCATGACAGCCAACGCAGCCGGTACTGCAAATATCGATGTGGATGCCGCACAGAAAGGAAATTCATTTACCCCGATCGTCAGTGTCGATATGTCGTTGCTGGATGGTGACCTGGGTGTAGCTATTAAATATGAACACAAAACTCCGCTGCAGCTGAAAAATGCTACGGTAATCGACGGATCGGGCCTGTTCCCCGACGGTGAAATCGTTCCTGCTGAAATGCCTTCTCTTTTCTCGGTCGGCGTTCGCTACAATATCTCGGATAAATTCAGAACCCAGATCGGTGCCCATTATTATCTCGACCGCCAGGCAAAATATGGCAAGAAAGACGCCCTGACAAAAGAATTTGTTACCAACGGTGCCATTGTAACCCTGTCGGATGGCACAAACGGCGCCTACCTCACCGGCGATTCCTATGAATTGGGTCTGGCTTTGGAATATGATATCCTGAAATCAGTTTCCCTGAGCGCAGGTTACCTGTATGCCGCATCAGCTCCTTCTTCAGCTTATCAGAATGATTTGAGCTATACGCTGAAAACCAGCACAGTGGGCTTTGGTGCCATAGTTCATGTAAAGGACCGGCTGGATGTAAACCTCGGGGTTTCCAATACTTTTTACATGGACGGCAGTAAGACCATCACCTATAAGGATCCTTCAGATGCTGCAAAAACAATTTCAGTAAACGAATTGTACGAAAAAACTACCATGGTATTCGCAATTGGACTCGGATACAGATTTGGCAAGTAATAAGCACTTTGAAATGATACAAGAGGCTGCCCCCAACCGGGCAGCCTCTTTTTTTTTGAACCATCCTGTATTCAGGGTTGTTGAACCTGGTAGTCGTGATGGTTTAATTTTCAGTATTTTGGCGCCATGGATCGAAAGGTCAAAACGTAAGATTCAACATGAAAAAGATATATGCTGTTTTTATATCCCTGCTGATCATCACAGCTGCCTTGGCTCAGTCACCGCAGAAGATGAGCTATCAGGCCGTTATCAGGAATGCAGCTGAACAGCTGGTGGCCAACCAAGTTATCAGCATGAAAATCAGTATTTTGAGAGATTCCGCAACCGGAAACTCCGTGTATACGGAAACCCATTCGGCTGAAACCAATATAAATGGCCTCGTTACCCTCGAAATCGGAAACGGAACCCCGTTGTTGGGAACGTTTGCCGGCATTGACTGGTCGCAGGGGACTTTTTTCATAAAAACGGAGACTGATCCTTCGGGAGGAACGGAATACTCCATTTCCGGCGTGAGCCAATTGCTGAGCGTGCCCTACGCATTGCACGCAAAAACAGCCGAAAATATTGCCGGTGGCTTTAACCATTATATCGGCGAACTGTTTGGCGGGGGTATCATTGTGGCTGTCTGGAAGGAAAGCGGTACCGAGCATGGCCTGATTGCTTCCTTGTCCGATCTCAGCTATAGTATGGAATGGAGCAATATAACCGATGTTCCTGTTGGTGAGGCCGCTCAGAGTCCGCGTGACGGACAGGCGAATACCCGGGCAATCATCGCCCAAAGCGGCCATTTGTACAGCGCTGCTCAATTGTGCGACGACTATTCGTCGGGCGGATTCACCGACTGGTACCTGCCGGCAGCCTGGGAACTCAATCAGTGCTTTAATGCCGTTTTTGTGGTCAATACAATTTTGGGCGATATATACGGATTCAAATTCGATGTGTACTGGGGCTCCACTGAAGATCCCTATAATCCGAACAATGGCTGGATCAAGATATTCTACGACGGAAAAGCCGGAAGCGCCGAAAAAGGCGCCACTACCCGTGTTCGTGCCGTAAGGAGATTCTGACAGATCTCCTTAAGCTGGTGTGAATTATGTAAGTATTTGCATAAATTATGTAATACTCTTCCCCCCTTCGTTGCAGATATTTGTTGTGTTAAACATCTAAAAACTTAATACAACAGAAATGAAAAAATTAACCTTGTGCCTGATGACCGCATTATTCATGTTGTCGTTTGTTCCGGCTACTGTTACTGCAGCAACCAAAGGACCTGAAAAAGTTACCATCGCAGCGGAAAGTGCTGCTGAGACTGCAGAAGCAAAAGCTCTGGTTTCACGTCTCGAAGAAATCAAAGCCATGGATATGTCAGCCGTAACGTCGGTTGAGAAGCGCCAGTTGCGCAAAGAATTACGCTCGATCAAAGCTCGTTTGAATGAAATGGACGGATCAGTAGTCTACATTTCTGCCGGTGCTTTAATCCTCATCATCCTGCTGGTCATTTTATTACTGTAAGTAACCGCCATGAAAAAGTATATAGTACTGGCTATTTTTCTGGTTGCCGGATTGGTGGCTATCACGCAGGCTGTTAAAACTGACCGGGGAACGAAAAGCGAAAAGGGCAAAACAAAAAGTGAGTCCGTTCGCCAATCTGCCTCAAAATCTCAGCAGCAATCCAAGCGGACTGCAACCCAGGTGCGCACCCAGAATGAAAATCAGTCTGGTACTAGAGCTGTTGTTCAATCCCGTACACGGGTGGAAACGGACAATAATCAGCAGCGGAATGTCAAGGCCAGTGATAATAATCGTTCCGGTTTGGAGCAGCGCGGAGAAACAAAAACACGCGAAACTCCCTCCAGAACGAAAACTGAGGCGGCCTCTACCCGGGTACAACGGCCAACCGATCCTGTTGAGGTTCGGGTTAAGAACACCGGTGCAACCCGCGTTTACCGCGAATCAAAAGGCACGCTTACCCGTGATGACGGAACCGTTTTAAGCCATCAGAATGATGAAATCTTCAAATCAAACAAATACAATGTTAATTATGGGGATTATGGTGACCTGAGGCGGTCAGAGGAATTCAGAAGAGGTTATTCCGATTATAATGCCTGGTATGAATACCGTACCGTGCGCAACATAAGCCCCAATAGCAGATATCGTCCGGTTTCAATAGACATCCGAAGAGAAAGGTATGTGTACCGTCAGCCCATGCATTATGATCTGATCTGGACCCCTTACCTGTTCAATCGCTTCATGTATTACTATCCGGCCAATACCTATTGGGATATCGAATATGGTAACGAAATTGAAACTATTTCTTCATATGACGTGATTTATTATGTTGGAGCCGTGAAAAGGGTTTATGGTAAAGTAGAGGAGGTTTATTATTCGCGGCAGGATAACAACTATGTTCTCTATATGGGCGACCGGTTTCCTTACCAGGACCTGAGTATTGTGATCCCACGCCATATAGCTTTGCGCATAACCAATAATCCTGATATGTATTTTCATCAGGAGTATATCTGGTTAATAGGTTTAATAGAACTCTGGGAGGATAAACCCGAAATCGTGATCCGCGATGAGGAGCAGATCCAGCGGTATTAGAATCTGAAATCCATCCACAAGAATTCAGATTGATTTCGGTAGCCTGCCTGCGCGCCAAAAATTGCGCGGGCAGGTTTTTTTTTTATCAAAAACTGGACATATTCCTCTAATCCTATGTATAAAAATATGCATAAAATTACACTTATCATTGCCGGGTTAGTTTACCGTGTGAAATAGGATGGAATGATGAATACAGGTTTGCCAAGAGTACAAGGGTTGTATGATCCTGCAAATGAGCATGATAATTGCGGAATAGGGTTCGTTGCCCATATAAAGGGACAAAAATCCCACAATATCATTGAGCGGGGACTCCAGGTTCTCGAAAATATGGACCACCGGGGAGCTACCAGCTCGGATAATAAAACCGGCGACGGTGCCGGTATCCTCATGCAGATCCCGGATCAATATATTCGGGACGTACTTAAGGTAAATATCCCGGCTTCCGGATTGTTCGGCACTGGCTTGATCTTTCTTCCGAAAGACATGAATATTTATGCACATTGCCTGGAAGTCCTCACCCGTTTTATCCGTCAGGAGGGGCTCGAACTAATCGAATACCGCGATGTAGCCGTTGATTCTTCGGCACTTGGGGACATTGCCAGGGATAGTGAACCCTATATAGTTCAGGCATTTGTGAAATCGGATCTTGAGCAGGACCTGTTTGAGCAGAAGCTTTATCTCGTCAGGAAACAGGCCGAAAAGGAGATCCGCGAGTCGAAACTGAAATCACGGCGCTCATTCTATATATGCAGCCTGTCAACCAAGGTGATCATCTATAAAGGAATGCTTACCTCCGGACAGCTCAGGGAGTATTTCACCGACCTCACCCATCCGAAAATGACCAGCGCAATTGCCCTGGTGCACTCCCGTTTCAGTACCAATACCTTCCCAACCTGGGATCTTGCACAACCGTTCCGCATGGTGGCCCACAACGGTGAAATCAATACCATTAAGGGCAACCGGATGATGATGAACGCCCGCGAGGCCCTGCTGAAATCGGAAATCTACAATAGGGACCTGAAAAAGCTTTTCCCGGTGATTGAGCCGGGCAAATCCGACTCGGCCTCATTCGACAATACCCTGGAATTCCTGCACATGACCGGTCGCTCTATTCCTCATGCCCTGTGCATGATGATACCGGAATCGTTCAACTCTAAAAATCCGATTCCCGAAAGCCTGAAGCTGTTTTACGAATACCATTCTACCATAATGGAACCATGGGATGGCCCGGCTTCGATGGTGTTTTCCGACGGCCGCTACATTGGCGGTACCCTGGACCGCAGCGGATTGCGCCCCTCCAGGTACATCATCACAAAAAATGATCTTATTGTGATGGGATCAGAGGTAGGTGTGCAAACATTCAACCCGGATGAAGTGAAGGAAAAAGGCCGCCTCCGCCCCGGAAAGATCCTGCTGATCGATACTCAGCTCGGGGTCATCATTCCCGATAAAGAGGTTAAGGCTCAGCTGAGCTCACGCAATCCGTATGGCAACTGGCTGAAGGAAAACCGCATGGTGATGGAGGATATTGAAGTAAAACAGCGGGTTACCTCCTCACTCGGCGATAATTTCACTGCCTGGTCAAGGGTGTTTGGCTATTCAAAGGAAGATATGGAGATGATTATAAAGCCAATGGCCATCCAGGCAATTGAACCTACCAGCTCTATGGGCAACGATACCCCGCTGGCCTGCTTCTCGGAAAAACCGCAACGTTTTTTTAATTATTTCCGGCAGATATTCGCGCAGGTTACCAATCCGCCCATCGACTCCATCCGCGAAGGGCTGGTGATGTCGCTCACCAATTATATCGGGTCGCTGCATTCCAATATCCTGGATGAATCACCCGCGCACTGCAAACTGATTAAATTCGATGATCCGATTATTACCAATACCGATCTTGGCAAAATCAAGGACCTCAAGCACGAACAGTTCTCCCACAGTATCATTCCGATGGTGTTTCCGGTTAAGGAGGGCGTGGAGGGATTTAAAAAGGCATTCGGGGAATTGCTCCTGATGGCGGAAAAGGCGGTCAACGACAAAAAGAATTTCATCATCCTTTCCGATCGTGAAGTTTCCGCTGAATTTGCACCGATACCTTCCCTGCTGGCTGTTGCAGCCGTTCATCATCACCTGATCCAGACTCAGAAGCGCATGCAGATCGGGATCATTGTGGAAACGGCCGAAGCTCGTGAGGTAGCCCATTTTGCAATGCTTTTCGGCTATGGGGCCAGCACGGTGAATCCTTATCTGGCTTTTGCTGCCATCGATACCCTCGTGAAAACCGGTCAGATCGATTTAAAATACTCTGAAGCGCGTCATAATTATATCAAATCCATTAATAAAGGGTTGCTCAAGATCATGTCGAAAATGGGTATTTCCACCCTTCGCAGCTATCAGGGCTGCCAGATGTTTGAAGCCCTGGGCATCAGCGACGAAATCATCAGTAAATATTTCACCGGAACGGCATCCAAGTTCAGCGGCATCGGTTTTGAGGAAATTTGCCGGGAATCCCTGCTTTTCCACAGCGAGGCTTACGGGAAAAAGAATACTGCAGCCGGAAACGGTTTCGAAAGCGCAGGCACCTACCATTACCGCAAATATGGGGAGCACCATGCCTGGAATCCCGAAACCATCGCACTGCTCCAATGGGCTGCACGCACCAACGATTACAGCGTGTACAAGGCGTTCAGCCGCAAGGTAGATGCCGAAAATGCCAAACCCGCCTTTATCCGGGGCTGCCTGCAGTATAAACGTAATCCGATCGATATTTCATTGGTGGAACCTGCTGAATCCATTATGAAACGTTTTGTAACCGGCGCCATGTCGTACGGCTCCATCAGCAAGGAGGCTCATGAGGCGCTGGCCATCGCCATGAATACAATTGGCGGCCGCAGCAATACCGGTGAGGGCGGCGAGGATGCCGGCCGGTTCAGTACCAATAAACGCAGCGCCATCAAGCAGGTGGCCTCGGGCCGTTTCGGAGTGACCAATAATTACCTGATGAATGCTGATGAACTGCAGATCAAAATCGCCCAGGGAGCCAAGCCGGGCGAGGGTGGTCAGTTGCCGGGATTCAAGGTGAACGAAATCATTGCCGGACTGCGGCATTCCACACCCGGAATTACCCTCATCTCACCACCGCCGCATCACGATATCTATTCTATTGAGGATCTGGCCCAGCTAATCTACGACCTGAAAGTAACCAATCCCGGAGCAAAGGTCTCGGTGAAACTGGTGGCCGAAAATGGCGTGGGAACAATCGCCGCCGGAGTGGCAAAAGCCTTTTCCGACCTGATCACCATATCTGGCTGCGAGGGCGGCACCGGCGCCAGTCCGGCCAGCTCAATCAAATATGCCGGTCTCCCGATTGAACTTGGGATAGCCGAGGCCCAGCAAACCCTCGTGATGAACAACCTCCGGGGAAGGGTTAAACTGCAGGTTGACGGACAGCTGAAAAACGGCCGCGATGTGGTGATCCTCGGATTGCTGGGCGGCGAGGAGTTCGGTTTCGCCACGTCAGCGCTCATCACAATGGGATGCATCATGATGAGGAAATGTCACCTGAATACCTGTCCGGCCGGAATTGCTACCCAGGATGAAACCCTCCGCAAACGTTTTATCGGTAAGTCACAGTATGTGATCAATTTCTTCCGGTTTATCGCCGAGGAGGTGCGCGAGCATCTGGCCGAAATCGGCTATGCCACTTTTGATGAGATCGTCGGACGTTCCGACCTGCTTGAACAAAATCATGCGGTGGGCAGCTGGAAAATGAAGAATGTGGATTTCTCCAAAGTGATTTACACACCCTGCGAGGCCCTGCAGAATGATATCCGGTATACGTACCCCAATATAAAGTCGATTGATAACCATCTCGACCACACCCTTATCCGTGAAGCCGGCAAAGCCATCACCAGCAAGGAAAAAGTATGGCTTTCTCATACCATCAGCAATACCGACCGTACCATCGGCGCCATGCTTTCAGGCCAAATATCAAAACGATATGGCGAAGAGGGTTTGCCGAACAATACCATCATGGCCAATTTCAGCGGAACGGCCGGACAGAGTTTCGGGGCATTCCTTGTTAAAGGGGTGAGCTTCCGGCTCGAAGGCCAAAGCAACGATTATCTGGGGAAAGGCTTGTCGGGTGGACGGATTATCGTAGTCCCGCCCGAAGGTTCAACCTTCAAACCTGAAGAAAATATCATCATTGGAAATACTTCCTTCTATGGAGCCACTTCCGGATCGGCCTATATCAGGGGTGTGGCCGGCGAGCGTTTTTGTGTGCGCAATTCAGGCGCCCGTACCGTGATCGAGGGCTCGGGCGATCACTGCTGCGAATATATGACCGGCGGAAGGGTGGTGGTGCTGGGCGCCACCGGCCGGAATTTCGCTGCCGGAATGAGCGGTGGAATCGCTTACGTGCTGGATAAGGAGGGGAATTTCGAATATTTCTGCAATAAGGGACTGGTCGACCTGAGTCCGGTGGAGGATAAGGCGGATATCGTGGAATTGCAGGATATGATCAATAAACACCTGCTGTACACCCAGAGCTCACTGGCTGCAAAAGTGCTCACCAACTGGGACGAATATCTTCCGAAATTCGTGAAGGTGATCCCGTTTGAATATAAGAAGGTGCTGGAAGAGATTAAGTTACGCGAATTGGAAAGAAAATTACAATTAACCGACGACGATTCTTTCCGTCACGAATAAATTCAAATTATCATGGGAAATCCAAAAGGATTTATGCTGATACGCCGCAAAGAGGCCGGCTACCGTCCGCTGAACGAACGCATTTATGATTACGGTGAAGTGGAGCAAACATTGGATGAAAATGACCGCATTGATCAGGCTTCGCGCTGCATGGACTGTGGTACACCGTTTTGCCACTGGGGGTGCCCCGTTGGAAGTAAAATCCCCGAATGGCAGGACGAGGTATCAAAAGGTAACTGGAACGAGGCATACAATATATTGCATTCCACCAACCCCTTTCCGGAGTTTACCGGCAGGGTTTGTCCCGCCCCGTGCGAGAAAGCATGCGTGCTGGCTATCCACGACGAAACCGTTACCATCCGGGAAAATGAGGCCTCTACAGTGGAGCATGCCTTCAATCTGGGCCTCATCCGGCCCCGGATGCCGGAATTCAGTACCGGCAAAAAAGTGGCCGTCATTGGATCAGGTCCGGCCGGTCTGGCCGCTGCCGACCTCCTTAACCAGAGCGGGCATGAGGTCACTGTTTATGAAAAAAACAACGCCATCGGCGGATTGCTCCGCTATGGCATCCCGGATTTCAAACTGAACAAGGGGGTGATCGACCGGCGTCTTCAGATTTTTCGCGAAGAGGGCATCCGCTTTCAAACCGGCATGATGGTGGGTGCCGATATTACGGCTGATGAGCTGCTCCTGAGCTATGATGCCGTGATCCTGGCAACCGGTGCCGAAAAGGCCCGCGACCTGCCTGTAGAGGGCCGTGATCTGCAGGGGGTGCATTATGCGATGGATTTTCTAGCCCAGCAGAATAAACGGATAGCCGGCGAAAGTATTCCGGAGGAGATCAATATTACAGCCAGAGGGAAAAATGTACTGGTTATCGGAGGCGGCGACACGGGCTCGGATTGTGTGGGGACCTCTTTACGGCAAAAAGCTGCAAGTGTTACACAAATCGAAATCCTTCCCCAGCCGGCTGCTCAGCGTGCCGATGATAATCCCTGGCCTTTCTGGCCCGAAACGCTGCGTACTTCCAGCTCCCATCTCGAAGGGTGTGAGCGCAGGTGGTCGCTGGCAACCAAACGATTTACCGGTGAAAACGGACAGGTTTCGAAGGCTGAGCTGGTGAGTGTGGAGTGGAAAACGGCCGGCGACGGACGAAAGGAGATGATTGAAATACCGGGATCCGCCCACACAGTAAGCACCGAACTGGTGCTGCTTGCCATGGGATTTACCCATCCGGTGCACCATGGGCTGCTCGATGCATTGGGCGTTGAGTTTGATGCACGTGGTAATGTAAAAGTGAATGCCGGCAAGCAAACATCCGTGAATAAGATTTTTGCCTGTGGAGATGTGGAATCCGGAGCCAGTCTGGTGGTGAGGGCTATAGAAGCGGGAAAAACCGCGGCTGCTGAAGTGGAGGAATTTCTCGCCGGCTGATGGCTAGCCGGGAAAGGTGCAGGTAAAAGTGCTGCCCAGGCCGGGCTCACTTTCCACCCAAATCCTTCCGCCATGCATCTCAACATACTCCTTGCAGATCAGCAACCCCAGTCCTGAACTGGGCTCTCCCTCCGTACCCGGTTGCTTAATCATTTCGTCGAGATGGAACAATTTTCCGATGGTACTACTGCTCATTCCGATGCCCGTATCTTTAACGGAGATTTCAACCGATTGGCCGGCGCCCGGTTTGGCAGTTAAGGAAACCTTGCCTCCCGCCGGAGTGAATTTGATGGCATTTGATAATAGATTGCGCAGCAAACTTTCAAGCATGCGGGCATCCGCCTTGATCATCAGGTTTTCAGGAATATCGGTGGTCATGCCGATCCTCTTTTTTTCCGCGGTAAATTGAAATAACTCCTGACAGGCGGCAGTTTTTTCCGCCAGGTTCAGCAGTTCAGGCTTGAATTTTATCACCCTGCGGCGCATCCTCGACCACTCCAGCAGGTTTTCAAGCAGGATGAACAGGCTGTTTGCTGAAGTTCGCATGCTCTCCACAATTTTCTGCACCTGATCCTGGGGGATGGTCGGCAGTTCATCAGCAAGCAACTGGGTAAAGCCAAGCAGCACATTGAACGGACTGCGGAGGTCGTGGGCAATGATGGAGAAGAATTTGTCCTTCTCCGCATTAACTATTTGAAGCTCATCGTTTTTCAGGGAGATCTCATTCTCTGCATTTCGCCTTTCGGTAACATCCCGGTTGCTCACCCGTCGTCCGGCATATCTATTGTCATCATCATACACCGGCCGGCACACATGATCAATAAACGTGATGGTTCCATTTTTGTGCAGCACCCGGTAATCATACTCGAATACCTTATCCCGCTCAGCCGTTGAAAAAGCGGTGGTCAGATGCGCATTGTACCGGTCCAGATCGTCGGGATGTACCACCCGTTTGACCAGATCGGGATCCGAAATAAATTCCTCAGCGTTATAGCCGGTTATCCGCTCGCAGGAGGGCGACATATAGATGATCTTCCGGTCCTCGTTCTGCCAGTATTCCCAGTCGTAAGTATAATACAGTGCTGTGCGAAGCTTATGTTCGCTCTCCTGCATTTTTTTCAATGCGAGATTTTGCTCCGTTATATCGAGCAAACTTACCAGGCACTCTTCCCCTCTGGAGGCGTGTATTCCCATGAGTTGCACAAACTTTGGCCGGTTATTCGGGGTCAACAGGGTTAACTCGCACGATTCCCTCCCGTTTCGGGCAAATACCCGGTTGAGAAAGTCGTTGAAAACCGCTTTGGAGCCATCCTCCACAAAAAAGCCAAACGGGCTGTTTTTCAGTTTTTGCCTTTCTTTGCCCAGTGTTTGCGCGGTAAGGTTATTCAGGTCGATCATTTCACCGGCCCGTGAAAGGCTAAAAAAGCTCACCGGAGCAAGCTGATAAAACTCGCTGTATTTTTTTGCCGCTGCCTGCATTTGCAGTTTTGCCGATTTAAGCTCTTCATTCTGCCTTTCCAGCTCAATCTCATGCACCGCAAGCTCATAAATCAGGGTAAGCGCCTCGGTTTCCGACAAGGAAGAACCTTTTCCTGCCGATTTCAATTCCAGTATCCTTTCCGCCTTTGAGCGCAACGAATCAGTATGATGAACTTCGTTATTCTTCACTTTCCTCATAGCGGTTGTTCCTGCGATGCTCCTAACGTACTAATACAACGTGGTCTGCAATAAGGAAAGTTACAAAAAACTTTTCAAATCCCCGAATCCGGAAGTGCCTGATTCTTTGTTTATTTTGACGGAGAGTCGTTTTAGGGAGGTTTGGAGGGGCGGCGTGCAGGGGATAGAGGGGGTGAATAGCAGGATCTCGTTTAATGGTAATTCATAAAAGAGGAATCAATACCGTTCTGTTTTTAAACTATGGCAACTATACTATTCTCCTATTATGTTAAAATTTGACCAATAGGTTGGATATGAATATCTTTCACTGGCTATAAATGCCCTCTTTGTTTTACATAAAGAGTTCTTGATTTCCTTTGAGATTAAAAGATGGTTGTAAAAACTTGTCATGAACAGGTGAGAGAATTCGTCATCAAGGCGATACAAAGATGAAATCACATAGGAGGCTCCCTTAATTGAGAAGGCCCTCCCAATATTTTGGATTCCTTCCCCTTCCAGAAGTTTTCCTGAGTTGGAGGAACATGAAGCGAGAACAACTAAATTAGGACTTGTCGTAAGGTTCAGGACGTCATAATATGTAACTACATCATAGGTGAAATCATTTGAGGAGGAATTAAGAATGAACCCTTTTTGTTTGGATTTGCCGGTTATGTCTGAATGCGTGGCTAAATGTAAAATGTTTGCTTTTGAGGATAATTTATAGAAATTTTCAATATTTGCATCGGAACCATAAAGAGAAAGAACCTTCTGATTTTTTGTTGAAAATAGCGAAGTTATATTGGCAAGTTCCTTATTTGCTCCCTCTAATTCCTGGAAATTATTTGCATTGCTATTGGTCAATGTTATTGGTGAAAATCCTATAAAATCAAAATTGTTTAATTTTTGTGAAGTAGGCTTTCTTTTTAGGAAATGATTTATTGAGTACGAGTATGAAATGTCATATTTTTTGATTAAATATGAATTGTTTTGGTATGTTGATTCTGGTTTAGCCAAAAGAAGTATATCAAATGGTATGGTAAGAAGGTCCTCATCTTTAATTACAATAATCTTAGTGATTGATTCTGGTGTATTAATAAGTGGACTGAGAAGAATTTTAGATAGCTCATATAATTGATTAAAATCTAAGGAAAATTGATTTAATTTTCGATTGCAATTCGTTATTACATTTTTCAGGACTTCAATATTGCCTATTTTTGAAATTTGGATGGACTTTTTAGTCAAGGAAATACAATATAGGAATCCATTAGTAACCGTGTATTCAAGAAGAACCGTATTCAGATCAATAGATTGATTAATATTTTTCAGTGAAATAGGATCAATGGCGTAACTGTGCTGGGTATTACTCCTCCCAATATATTTATTTTGCTTAATGGCAGAATTCCTAATCTCCTTGAATATTAAGTTGCTTAATTCGTATAATTCTATGAGATTTGAGGTTCTATCATTTTCTATTATTTCCAATTGATTATGTGCTTCGTCGATCGATTGGTTATGGTAAGATATTTTGGAATTTATTGAATTCATTTCATAGATATCCTTATCTATTAATTTGCTTAATAAAATATAGTTGTGGCATTTGTCGAATAATGAAATGACTCTTAAAGTATCTTCAATAAGAATTTGTCCATTAGCATCTTCTATTAGAAAACATTTCAAATAGTTTTCTAATATTTCTTTGTTAGAAAGATTTAGTTTGATCTTTTTTGATTCAATTGGTGTGGTTGATATTGTTGAATCATTTGTGTATATTGCCTTTCTGAAAAAGTCCTTAGCACTATCTAAATATGTATTATTTAAGGATTTATAGTATTTTTCTAAATAGTACTCACCTAGTTTACTGCAAGTGAATATATACGTGTCTGGTAAAACTAATCCGTTTTTCAAAGATTTATATTTCGCAATTTCATAATTTTTTCTTATTGATTCCTTCCAAAATGATACTGCGCTCATTGTATCTCCAAGCAGTTTTTTAATCTGCCCCATATTGCTTAAGTTGTATACAATATCACTATTTGTATTTTCTGGTGATGCTTGCTGTATTTTTACCGCCTTATCATAAAAAATCAATGCAGAATCATATTTTGCCAATTGTCTGTATTGATTACCAATATTGTTGAAATAAAAAGCCGTTTTTTGTGAATTTATACCATATTTCTGAATAGATAAATCAAGTGCTCTATTATATAATGTTCTCGATGAATCTAAGTTTCCTATATGGTTGTAGTAGTTGGCTAAATTGTTGTACATAACAATAAGGTTTTCATTATTGTTATTCCCTGTTTTTTCTATTTCTAGGGATTTTGATAGATAGTATTGTGACAATGAATACTTTTCAATTTTGAGGTAGTTGCCTCCTAATAGGTTGTAAACTTTTGATATTTCAAAATTTGTTAAATCATTTTTTAATAAAGTATTGTTAAGCGTAATATTCGATAATTGATATTCTTTTAAGTCCTGATAAAGACCACCCAAGGCAATCTCGATCTGCACCTCATCTTTTAAAGGAAGTTTTAAGTTTAAGAGGTAGTAATATGAGTTTAGCTGTTCATCAATAAGGTCTAACTCTGATGCTATTTTTAACCGATGTTTTCCCAATCGGATTTTGGTGGATAGGGTAACGTTGCTGATCGCTGAGTCCTTGATGAAGTCCAGATACTCCATCTTTCTTTTGAAGACATTGATGTCATCGTGATTGGTGATGAAGTTCTGTATGATTGCGTCTGTCAGGATGGTATCCGTGATTGGATTTCTGTCATATTTTCTGAATAGCTGGAATGCGGAGTCCAATGATATTTTGGGATCGGAATATTTGCTGTAACAGTTTGAGGCTTTGTTATTATAGTCCCAGAACATTGCTGGTTTACCGATCGAGGAATAGTAGTCAGCTATAAAATTGAAAATCCGGTAGGTCTCTTCATATTTTTTTTCATTCAACAGGGCTTCTGAACGATTCTTGAGATATCTGATGGTGTCGGGATTGATGGGGTGTTTCGGCGAAACCTGGCTGGAGCCGTCAGGGGTGACTCCGCAGGATAATAACAACAGGACAAAACATATCTTAAGTTGAAGCATACATGTTGCAAATGTTAAAGCTAAAAATTTTTTGGAATTATGGAGGAGCAGGTTTGTCTGCCTGTTCCCCCGGGGGCCCTTGGGAGGATTGGAATTACGCAGGAAAGGATGATGAGGGGCCCCCGGAGATTGAGCAGTAGCAATTTAGGGTTGCTAATCAGGATTATCTTAGGCTTACGATAATTTCAAAGCTTTCAAATAACTCGTACCTTAGCGGTACACCCATTAATCCGGTTTATAGTGGAAAGGTTACCCCTGTTTGAGAGGAAATTGGTCAAAAAAATTGCTGAACAACGCTTAGAGGCTGTAGCTCAGGCAATAAAAATTCATATCGAGAAGGAACCTGAGCCCGGATTCATGACCGGATTGGCCGGAGAGGCCCTCTTTTGCTATGTTTATGGGCAGAGTTGCGGCAATTCACGCTTCGAAAACCTCGGTTTTCTGGCTCTCGAACGCGCCCTCGGCATGATCAACGACGGTTTTTCATGGCCCTCATTCGCTGCAGGCCTTTCCGGAATCCGTTTTACCTTGCATTACCTGGCCTCGCGCGGATATATTACAGAACCCGAAGGTGCTGCCCTCGATGATATCGACCCCTACCTCCAGGATTTTGCCGAACAACGCTTTAAAACCGGAGATTATGATTTCCTCCACGGCGCCCTCGGCATGTTCACCCCCTCACTCCCTCACCTCCTCACCTCCTCACCTCCTCACTCCCTCACCTCCTCCCTCCGCAACCTCGCCATCTCCCCATCCCCCGGCCATCTCGCCTGGGAATCTGTGCATCCGCAGACTGGTGTAAGGGAAATTAACCTGGGACTGGCTCATGGCATGCCGTCGATCCTGCTGGCCCTTAGCCGTGAGGCGGATGATGTTGATGCTTTGTCCATGGTGGAGCAGGGAGTGGAATACCTGCTCTCGTGCAAACTCACCGATTCAGCTAACGGCTCCCTGTTCCCGCACCGGATCACCAACGGGAAACCTGATCAGCCCGGACGGCTGGCCTGGTGCTATGGCGATCCCGGGGTGGGGGCCGCCCTGTGGCAGATCGGAGTGAACTGCAACCGGCCCGACTGGCAGGCCGATGCCATCGGTATTTTACATAAGGCCGCCTCGCGCAAAAAAATGAGGACTAACCGCGTAATGGATGCGTGTATTTGTCATGGTACGGCCGGACTGGCCCTGCTGTTCTATAAGATGGCTATTTTAAGCGAGCATGACGAGTTTCTGGATGCTTCGGTATACTGGACCCGTGCCACGCTCGATCATGGCCAGAATGAGTCGCCAACGGCCGGATACCTGTTTCTCACCACCGGCGACCGGTATGTCCCGGGATATTCGCTTCTTGAAGGCATAACCGGCGTGGGACTTACCCTCCTTGCCCTCCTGGATGCCGATACCCTCGGCTGGGAACAGGGTCTCCTCCTCTGAAAATCAAAAGGCCCCGTACCACATGGTACGGAGCCTCTTATTATTGTAAGTAAAGTGAGAGCAATTCGTAGAGACGGATAACTATCCGTCTCAAATCAACCCTAATAAAACTTATTCCTCCGGTCAACAACCTTGGCATTTTTCTCCAGTGCTGTGAAAATCTCATATCCGGCACGTGAGGTGAATGACTGTTCCAGACGGCTGCGGCTTTCGGTGCGGTCGGCATTGAGGTCGGGCTCGAAGATGTCAGTCACCTGCACCAGGTAAACGCCGTTGCCACCTTTGATCGGTTTGCTGATCTGGTTAACAGGCAAACTGGTCATGGCAGCTGAAACCTGCGGTTCCATACCCATGCCGGTGATGGTGAAGGAGGTGAAATAGGCTCCTGCAGCGGTAGCTACATTGGAGTAAAATTTCGGAGCGATATCGGCCAGCGAGCTGGATGCCTGAAGTTCCTTGTTAGCCTGGGCAATCAGCATTTCTGCTTTTTTCTCATTGCGAACGCTGTTTTCAACCTGGGTGCGTACCTGGTCGAGCGGAGCCGGACCTTTTTCGCGGATTTCGGTGAGCTTGGCGAGAACGAATCTCGGACCGTACTCTTTCAGGTCGGAAAGGTCGCCCTTTTCGGCTTCATAAGCCCAGCGAACGAGTTCACGCGGGTTGTCCAAACCGGTGATGGCGGCATCGCCTTCACGCAGGTTGGTGGCCAAACGTTTGTTCAGGTTTTCTTTTACAACACCGTCTTCGAACTTGGTTCCGTTATCATAGGTGGAAGCAAATTTTGAGGCAATATTGTATATGTCCTGGTATGTTTTATCACTCGGGGTGATGCTGCGGTCGAGTATGGCAAGCTGTACTTTTTTGGATTTTCCTGCCTGATCAACGATTTTGATTACGTGTATGCCATAGGTTGATTTAACTGTGAGCAACTCGTTTTTGGCGCCAAAGAAACAGGCTTTTGAAAATTCAGGGATCATTTTATCCATGGTAAACCATCCGAGGTCGCCGCCTTTATCTTTGGTGCCATCGGTACCAAACTGTGCTGCGAGGCTGGTGAAGTCCTGTCCGCGTTCAATCAAACCCTTG
Organism: uncultured Bacteroidota bacterium; assembly: GCA_942493265.1. Lineage (GTDB taxonomy): Bacteria > Bacteroidota > Bacteroidia > Bacteroidales > UBA12481 > UBA12481. The sequence goes on along the minus strand of OW818688.1, from coordinate 63,921 downwards.
ATGCTGTCGGCAGTTTTCTGGGCTGCATCGTAATCGGTGTTGTTCACCGGACGGATCAGTATATGACTGGCCAAAACGGAATCGGGAAGTTCTTTGGTATCGGTAACCCTTGCCAGTTTCCAGGTAAGGTCCTCCTGATACGGTCCGAATACCATTCCGATGTCAGCTACCAGTGCCCATTCGCGGATGACTTCCGGAATATCGAGTGCACCCAGATAGTTCTCGTTGAAGCGGCTTTCACCGGTGGCAGCGATATACTGAGCAGCATTTTCAATGCGTTCAAATTCAGGTTTTTGTTCGTTAATCCATTTGGCAACAGCGTCTTTGTCTTCCTGCGAAGGAACAATGTCCCATACCACATAAGCGAGGTCGCGTGAGGCTTCCTGATTGAATTTTTCTTTATTTTCTTCGTAATATTTCTGTACGTCGGCATCGGTAATTTTCACCAGACTGTCGGCTATGGTTGCATAGCGGATCGGAACAAAGTTCAGGTTGAATTTCTTGTTTGTTTCGATAAATTCTGCATCCACCATTTTCCGGGTAACATACATCCCTTTGGCGATCAGGGTTTGATATTTGGTATAAATACGGTCCTTCATCAGTTCCTGTTCGTAGCTGAGCCAAGCCTGCCGTTGCTGACCGGTAGGATCTTTATCGAGTGATTTCAGAAACTGCATCACCAGGTTACGATCGAAACCGCCTGTTTGCTGGTTCTGGAAAATCTGAGCCTGCTGGATCTGGGGATGAATGTTCTTGCCCTGAACCATATCGAAAAGTTCATCCGGTGTACAGGATATTCCAAGTTCGTTATATTCATCTGAATATACAAAATCATTCATATAGCTGTTCCATACCTGATTACGGATGGATGCATAGGTTTGCTCATCGATATTGGTGATTCCCGAGCTCCGCTTGTAATTTTCAATTCCTTGTTCAACTTTGGCCGCGAAATCCTGATAACCGATGGATTTGCCATTGATTTCGGCAATTTCCGTACGTTTTTTCTGAAACATTCCGGATCCGGAATTCAGAAAGTCACCCAGTATAAATGCGAGTAAAGAGAGACCGATAACTACTGCCAGGAGTACTCCTGCTTTGTTCCTAAGTGTTTGTAATGTTGCCATGTTTATACCCTAAAAAAATCAGGCTACGAAGATAGAAAAAGGTTTGATATAATCAGGCAGAAACCGGAGATTTAGCAGCGCTGTGAGTCGGCTTAACTAATATTATCTTTCCGGTGCCGGTGACACACTGTCTTTTACATTCTCCTTCACCTTCATCTGCCCGTGTGAACGTAAGATACTGTATTTTGTGAAATTCTGATCGGATTCAAAGCCGGAATCACCATAAGTGGTTCCGCTGGATGTGATGATGGTGACCGGCTGGTCGGACCATATCTTTTCACTGTTTTCATCCCACCAGAGCAGATTGGTGTGCAGCTCCTGGTCCTGTGTGAAATTTTTGATCACCACATCCTTGCTGGCTTCAAAAAGTTTGCGGTTGATGTGGTAAATGGCATATCCGGCTGTGAGTGTTGATTCCACCTGCATGGATTTGTTGTAAAAGGTGGCTACCAGCCCGCGTGGAAATTCGGTTTTGGGTTCCAGACTGTCGGCAACGGGGAATTCTTTCAGTTCGGGCGATACGATTTTTATCCGTGTAAAGAATGAATCGCTTACAATGATTTCAACATCAGTGGCGTGCGCAGCCGGAATGGTATCTGTATTATCCAGCTTGCTGACCTTCTCAATATCATTCCGGCATGAAAAAATGAGGGTCATCCCCATTATTATTGGAATGACCCTCACTGCCGATCGGGTTGTAAACCTCATCGGAATTATAATTTTTTCGACCGAACCTTTGTCGTTTCATTGAACCATCCGCCAACAGTATAGGAGTCCCCGTCACGCATCGTACGGAAGAAAACCATTTCGTTGTTCGGGAAGTATTCTGAATAGGTGTTGATTAAACCGTTGGCTTCATCTGCAATTTCAGGATCAACGGATTTCGCTTTGATGAATTTATCAACGGCAATCCAGAAAACAGTTGACTGATCCCAGGGGTCACTGAAAACTTCCTGGCGTGCGGCAATATAAATCTGGCCGATCAGCAGGTAGGGTTTACCCCAGTTCGGACGGGCTTCGATTGCCTTCAGCGACAGTGCGCGTGACTTCTGGTAATTCTTGAACCTTGAATAATTCAGGGTGGCAAGCTCATAATACATGTCGGCAAGTTCGTCGGATTGCTCACCGATATCAATTCCCTTCTGCAGATAATCAGCAGCTTTTTCGCTCTCTTCGCGGCGCAAAAAGATAAAGGCAATGTTATGGGCGGCTTCTGCGGTTGGCTCCAGTGCAAACTGCGCTTCAGCAGCTTCCGAGAAGATTTTGGAATCGGTACAGCCGGCTTTCTTGAGCTGCTTGGTTACTTTTTTCAGCCAATCAACGTCATCTTTCAATGCAGCGAACTTGGCGGTGAATAGTTTTATAAGTGCTTCACAGGTAGCGGCTCCGGAATTGGTAAAGTAAACTTCAACCTGATCTTTGGTGAGTTTGAATCCTTCATCATCTGGATTCAGTTTCAGATTGGATTCAACAATATCCATTACGGTTTCATAATCGGTGAGAACCTTTTCAGCATCAATAGCTCCGTCCTTGAACAATTGCTGACTGGCCTGCATGTAGGTAAGAACAACAGCCGCAGAGGATTGCGATCCCATAAGTTTAATGGATTCACCCAGTATGGCGTACCCTTTTGCATAGTCTTCCTTGCGGTATTTCTGCATGTCAATACCTTTCTGACCCAGAATATACCCTTTTGGCGAGCGGGCATCATCGCCGAAAAACTCGATGCGCTGGTCATATACCCAAAGCAGTGAATCAATCAGAACGGATTGTTTCTTCGGATCTGTTTCTTTTTCAACTTTGTCAACAAACATTTTTACCCCATGGATATACATGTTTTTGGAATATCTCGGGCAGGTAGCCAATGATAGTTTCCACCAGGGCATAGCATCTTTGAAGTTGCCCTGTTTGTAGAATTCCTGGTAAAGGGATTGGTATTTTGCGCAGGCATTGGGATCACTTCCCATCTTGTCTGCATTCTGGGCCATCAGGCCTCCCGCCATCACCATCAAACCCATTGTCAAAGCTAAAATTTTCGCTTTCATGATCAGTCCTCGTTTTATTAATCGTACTTCTGCTTTATAAACCAGTAATCGTGTAATGATAGTTGCAGTGTCAAAGACCCGAATGTTTCACGAATCAGGTCGTTCTTCACTGTTCCCCGTTTACCGAGCTCAAAGATGACATTCAGGGAAGACTGTGTATTTCTTCTCGTCCTGTCAAGGATCGGAAACCCTGCTCCAAATGTTATGCCAACATCCGTCAGCTGCGATCCCCGGAGCTGAAGATAGGATTCGGAGTAGCGGAAACCTGCACGGTATTTAACGCGTGAGAGATATCGGGTAAGGGAATAGGCATTCGGAATGAATTCAACACCAACGATATAGTCGTGACTGTTGGCCATGGAGTCTTTAGTGCCCAGGAATTCTGATTCCGACCAGTTCTGGGTGCGGTAATCAAATCCTGCGGTAAATTTGTTTTTCTTTCCGATCGTGAATCCCGAGGCCCATCCCATCGGAAGGATCACGGAGTTTTTCGGATTTTCAGTATAAAGCAGGGTATCGGTTAATCCGGTACCATAGGATATCAGCGTTGTTCTCGACTCTGCATTCAGGTTTGAAGTACCCTGGAAAGTACCTCCCAGGGTCAGAAAAAAGTCTTTTTTAAGGGGGATGTTAACCTGAGCACCGTAACTGAGGTTCAGGTCCCCGACGATAGCCGTCTGCACCGATTTGGTGCTGAAGTATAGGGAGTCTGCAGGGATCACCAGGCTTCTGCTGTGGCTGATCGGCCCGAACAGGTAGGAAGCGGTTATCCCCAATGAAAGGTAGGGGATGGGAGTAATGGCACTCGACATAAAAAACTGGCTGATGCCGCCGCTGCCCTGAAAGTTATAATTGACGGTTCCCATTACATCGTTCGTTTCGCTGGCAGTCATGGAATAACCCACATTGCTCACGGGCAGTACTCCCAAACTGGCTTTCCACCATTTGGTTACCGGGAAACCCAGTGCCAGGTAGGAGAAGCCCATATTGTTAACGGTTTTTTGCAGGTCGGTGGTGGCAAAATGGGTCACCTTTTCAAATCCTGCCATTTCGAACACAAAGTTCATGCTGTCGATTCCACTCAAACTCGCCGGATTCAGCAGGTTAAGGTTGGTGCCCGACCGGAGGCCGCAGGAAAGGCCGCCCATGGCCTGACTCCGGCCCGTTGACCGGTTAACCATGTCGCCGATACCAAATCTCGAATAGGGCGAGGTCGAAAGATTCTGCGCAGGCAGATTATTCAAGCCTGGCAACAGCATCAGCGCAATAAGCGCCGGCGCTAAAATGTTCGCAAAACGTTTCTTCATGCTCATTATCCGGGATAACTTTAGGGCTATAACGAAAAGTTGCGCAAAATAGCGTTCAATCCGTTTAAAACCAAGTTTTCTTCGACAAATATCGTGTTTTTTAACCGGTGCGACAAGTAACCGGCATCCCCGCCCGTCATTATAACCTGCAAATCGTTGTATTTGTTTTTCAGCGAGTTGATTGAGTTGTCAATCTCGTAGGTTATTCCATTTACTACACCTGCCAGGATGGCATCGCGGGTGTTCTTTCCGATCAGGGGGACTTCGTTTAGTGGCTCAATATCAGGCAGACTGAACGTTTGTTGATGCAGCGCCGTGAACCGCATCCGCATGCCGGGGGAGATGTTCCCTCCGACAAAAAATACTCCGTCAGTAATCAGATCAATGGTCAGCGCCGTACCCGCATCAATCGTCAGAATATTGCACCCCGGAAAAAGGTCCGCAGCCCCGGCCGCCGCCGCTATCCGGTCCTTACCCAGAGTTTCGGGAGTTTCATACCCTATTTTAATGGGAAGCGGCAGTAAATGGGTGAGCTCATAAAAGGCAATGTTCCGCCCGGCCATCAATCCCGAAAGCCAAACAGGTACCTCACGGGTTGAACAAATGATGCACGATCTGATTTTATCATACCGCAAGAGGATGGATTCGATTGAATCTGGCATCCATTTTGAGTGTGTTTCTACAATAACAAGATCTTCAGTATTATATACTGCGGTCTTAATCAGTGTATTGCCAGCATCGATTATGAGATTCATATTGGATGCAAAGGTACAAAAATTCGTGATTTATCTTTTTTCAAAAAATTGCCACGAACCATTTTAAAATCTCTGAACAAACCCTATTTTTATACCAGCCACCCTTTTCTGTCCTCCCCGCGAAGGCGGGAACACATTTTCAAACGCACTAAAACCCTTTTCTGTCATCCCCGCGAAGGCGGGGACCTCTTCCCCCCGCACTGAGTTTAACCGACAACCGACAACCGACAACCGACAACTCCCATGACCCTCCCCCTCAAACCTACCCTAACCACCCTGCTAACCCTTGGAATACTGTTTTTCACCTTCCCTCACTTTGCATGCGCCCAGAAATATACCATCAGCGGAACGGTGGAGGATCATGCAACCGGCGAACGCCTGATCAATGCATCCATTTTTGATCCGGTTACCCTTAAAGGGGTGATTTCCAATAATTTCGGATTTTTCAGCATTACACTGCCTGCCGGTGAGGTTAGTCTGGTTTGCTCTTATGTAGGATTCAATCCTCGGAGAATCAGCTTTAACCTGTTGAAAGATACCGTGATCGACATACCGCTGGAATCCCGCACCCATCTCGGCGAAGTGGTGGTTTCGGCGGAAAAGGCCAGGTCAGCCATCCGCAATACCCAGATGAGCATGACAGAATTAACCCCTGAAACTATTAAATCCATTCCGGTTCTGCTGGGCGAAGTCGATGTGCTGAAAGCCCTGCAGTTGATGCCGGGCGTGCAATCCGGTAATGAGGGCTCAAGCGGTATCTATGTGCGTGGCGGCGGACCGGATCAGAACCTTTTTCTCCTCGACGGCGTTCCGGTGTATAATGTAAACCATCTGTTCGGATTTTTCTCTGTATTCAATACCGATGCCATTCAATCGGTTAAACTCATCAAGGGCGGATTTCCCGCCCGCTACGGCGGACGGTTATCTTCAGTACTGGATATCCGCCTGAAGGATGGAAATAATAAGAAATTTGCCGCGGAAGGAAGTATTGGCCTCATCTCCTCGAAACTGACCCTCGAAGGCCCGATCGTCAGGGATAAAACTTCCTATATCGTTTCAGCCCGGAGAACATATATCGACTTGCTGGCCAGTCCGCTGATTAAAGCAGCTACTGCCCAAAATGCCATGGCTACCACAGGCGGCTATTTTTTTTATGATATGACCGCCAAAATTAACCATCGGTTTTCAAACCGGAGCCGACTGTTTTTCAGTGCCTATACCGGTAAGGATCAGGCATATGTCAATACCAAAAGCACTAACAGCAAGAACCTGGAAACGACCACGTTTAAACTCGGCTGGGGGAACGCCACCGCAGCCTTGCGATGGAACTTTATAATCGGTCCAAAATTGTTTAGCAATACCACCCTCACATACAGTAAATACAATTTCAATACGGATATCGAGAACAGATCGGAAGTATCTGATACCCTGAGCAGCAAATATGGATTCTCCTACGATTCGGGGATCCGTGATTGGAGCGGCCGCGTGGACTTCGATTACCAGCCTGCTCCGAATCACTCGGTAAAATTCGGTTACAGCCAGATCATACACGCATTCCTTCCCGGGGTAACGGTATATCGTATGCAGGAAGGCTCCGGCGTCACTCCGGTTGATACCACCTACGGAAATAGCAGGATTCCTGCCCATGAACTGGAACTCTATGCGGAGGATGACTGGCAGATCAGTCCCCGATTGAAGGTTAATGCCGGGGTGCATGCATCTGCATTTCTGGTGGAAGATTCTATCTATAAATCTTTTGAACCCAGAATATCAGCTCTGTATTTGGCGAATGAAAATCTGAGTTTCAAGGCGGCATTTACCCGGATGAGCCAGTACATTCATCTGCTCACAAATTCTACCATCGGCCTGCCTACGGATCTCTGGGTTCCGTCGACCGCATTGATCAAGCCCGAAAAATCAACTCAATATGCATTGGGTATGGTGTGGAATACGGGAAAGGGTTATGAACTGAGTGTGGAAGGATATTTCAAATCAATGGATAATCTCATTGAATATAAAGAGGGTGCCAGCTATTTTTCGTTGCAGGTGGATTGGCAGAATAAGCTTGCTTTCGGACGGGGAGTGGCCTATGGTGGAGAATTCCTGATCCGGAAAACCGAGGGGAAAACAACCGGCTGGATCGGGTACACACTTTCCCGCACCGATCGTAAATTTGAAGATATCAGTTTCGGCGAGTGGTTTCCCTACCGCTATGACCGCCGGCACGATATTTCCATTGTGCTGAATCACAAGTTCTCCAACCGCATCGATATCGGCGCCACCTGGGTGTACGGAACCGGAAATGCGGTAACCCTGCCGCTCGAAAATTACCAGGTGATTCTGTGGCCGAACTGGACCACCTGGACTCCGATCGATTATTTTGAGACCCGAAACTCCTACCGAATGCCTGCATACCACCGACTGGATATCGGGGTGAATTTCCATAAGGAAAGGAAATGGGGAACCCGCACCTGGTCGTTCGGGATCTATAATGTATACAACCGGAAAAATCCGTTTTTCATTGAAGGGATCGTCTGGTCGAACGATAATACCCCCAAACTCCGACAATACAGCCTGTTTCCGATCATCCCTTCGTTTAGTTACAGTTTCAGGATTAAATAGATATATTTATGAAAACCAGATATATTCTGATATTTTTTGTTTTGATGGGGTTATTCTCCTGCGAAACACTGATCGATATCAGGGTGCCGGAAAGTGAACGAAAGATTGTGATGTCAGGTAAGCTGAGTCCGGATAGCCTGGTGGTTGTGAGCCTGCTGAAAAGCACAAATGCTGCAGATACCATCAGGTTGGTTTTTATCCCCGTGGAGGATGGATTGGTGCAGCTGTTTGAGGATGACCGGCTGATCGGAAATCTGGAATACCTGCCCCGTGAACAAAATTGGTTACAGGGCTTTTACCGGCTACCTGGCTTTTATCCTGTTGCCGGCAAAACCTATCGGCTCGAAGCTACATCCGGCGAACTGGCCCCGGTGAGTGCCGAAACCATAATTCTGCCTCCGGTTACCCCCGAAAGTATTGAGATTTCATCTGAAAGCGGCACCATCAGCTGGGATGATCTCTACATCAAAGTGAAGCTGAAAGATCCGGCAGCGGAGGAGAATTTTTATGGCTTTTCAGTAAAATCGACCCATAAAAGGTATGACGGACAAACCCATCAATTGACCGATAGCCTGGTAACCAGGCAGATGGGGGTCAATCTAGTTGATGTGAATGATGCTGTCGGAAATATGAACCTGATCGATGTTTCAACCGAAGCGCGCATTGGCGGCGCATTGCTTTTTTCAGATGAACTGTATAACGGAAAGGAATATTCCCTGAAATTCGATTTGTCCACCTTCGAGTACAGCCGGATCGATACGGCATGGCTGGATATTTCTTTCGAACACATCTCAAAGTCCTATTACCTTTTCGGCTCATCCTACGGAAAATCAAGGATGTTCGCCGGGGGGAGCTTTATGGAGCCGATCAGCGTTTATACCAATGTTGAACATGGGTTGGGCATTCTGGCATCCGGTAATGCCATTCATCGGCGGCTGATGGTGGTTTTCAATAACTGACCCTTCAGCCGCGCGACTGCCCGTCCAGGTTTTGCACCGGTATGTTCCCCATCTTTTAATACCTGAGTGCCATTCACCAATACATGAACCATGCCGGTCGAGAATTGCTGGGGCTTGGCGAATGTGGCATGATCGGAAATCTTTTCTGGATCAAATATCACAATATCAGCATAATGGCCTGCTATAAGTTTGCCCCGTCGATCAAGCCTCAGGTTTTCAGCCGGCAGGGCAGTCAAGCGCCTGATCGCTTCCTGCAGGGTGATGACTTTTTCATCACGCACATATTTCCCGAGCAACCGTGCAAAATTCCCGTAAGCGCGCGGATGGGTGCCGGATTTCAGGAATACCCCTTCGGGCGACTGCGATTCGGAATCGGAGCCGAAGCTTACATAGGGCAAACGAATCTGCTTATTTATGTTTTCTTCCGACATGAGCAGGTATACAGCGCTTACATCACGACCGTTATCAGCTACCAGGTCCATCACAGTTTCCACCGGTTCGGTATGGCGGGCTTTTGAAATTTCCGCCAGCGACATCCCGGTGTATTTTTTCAGGGAGTCGTTCGAGAATCCTACCAGCAAAATATTGTCGGGGGTACCGGCCAGATCATAAAAATTTTCCCAGTTTTCTCCCGGACATGTGATCTCCTTCTTTACCTGTGCCCGGATGGCCGGATCGCGAAGGCGTTTTACCCAGGCCTCATCGCCGCCTTCCTGAACCCAGGGGGGCATGGTGGCATCCAACCCGGTGGCCGCCGCCGTATAGGTATAAAGATTGGCTGTTATCTGCAAACCGGCCGTTCGTGCCGAATCAATTTTTGAGATCGCCAGATCCATTTTTGGCCAGTTTTTAGGGCCCGCGGCTTTCAGATGATAAATCTCCGAACGGATACCCGCTTCCCCGGCAATGGTGATCATCTCATCGATCGCTTCAAGAAATCTATTGCCTTCACTCCGCAAGTGCGTGATGTACAGTCCGTCATATTCTGCAGCAACTTTTGCAAGCTCAATGATTTCAGGGGTTTGGGCAAACCAGGCCGGCGTATAGATCAGGGAGGTCGAAAGCCCTACCGCCCCTTCTTCCATCGCCTGCCGCACCAGCTGCTTCATCCGCTCCAGTTCCGCTGCCGTGGGTGGACGGTTGTCATATCCGATCTCATGGATCCTGATGGCGGTTGCCCCTACAAATGATGCCACATTGCAGGATACTCCCCGGTTTACCAGATGGTCAAGGTATTCACGCAGGGTGGTCCAGGTAATGTCATATCTGATATCCCCCTGCAGCCGTTTCCGGGTTTCTTTCATTTGGTCATTTAGCGGACCATCGGATGTTCCTTCGCCAAATACTTCCAATGTTACTCCCTGACGGATATCGCTTTGCGAACGACCATCTTCAATCAATGATTCATTGGCCCAGCTCAGCATGTTAATGAACCCGGGGGCAACGGCTAATCCGGAGGCGTCAATAATGGTGGCGGCCAGGGCTGCTTTCAGGTCGCCGATGGCAGTGATGGTGTCGCCCGAAATGGCAATATCCGCCATGACCGGAGCAGATCCGGTTCCGTCGTAAACCGCACCGTTCCGGATGATGGTATCATAAACCGGTTTTTGCTGACAGGCGGCCAGCGTGAGCAGAATAATCAGATAGAGGGTACGGTTCATCTTTTATGATCAATTGATCCAGGGATCTCCGGTTTTGGTAAGCCAGGGGGTCAACTCTTTCTCAATAAGCTCTTTAACAATCTCCGGATGTTTTGAGGCTATATTCTGCATTTGCATGGGATCAGCCTGGCGGTCCCAGAGCGATATGACTTTCTTATTTTCGGGACCATTCTGGATATTCAGTGTGTAACGGGCAGTCCTGATACCCCGTTCACCGGATTTCAGGTTGATTCCTTTGGTTCCTGCGGGAGGATTGAAGAGCTGACCGTCAGTCATGAAATACAGCTGGGAGGTGGGTCTTGAAATATCGGTTTTTCCCGTTAGCAAGCCGGCAAAATTTCTGCCTTCAACGGTTGCGGGAATATCGTTCTCGTAGCCTAACAGTCCCAGTATGGTTGGATAAATATCTGGTACTGAGAATAAAAGGTCATCGGTGCCCGGGTTGATCCGACCGGTCCACCTGATCAGGAAGGGAACATGCATCGATTCTTCATAGGGATTGGATTTGGAGATCATACCATGCTTCCCCAGACAATCGCCATGATCGGAAGTGAATATAACAATAGTGTTATTGTCCAACCCGGCCTTTTTCAGAGCCTCAAGTATCCTTCCAAATTGTTCATCCACCCCGGTAACCATTGCAAGCTGATTCTTAATATTTTTCCGGTAGTATTTCCCCCACTGATCTGAGCTGTCGGGTACTGCAGGATGGCTTATCAGGGCTTCTATTTCCTGATCTTTTGAATCATACATCCTGATGTATTTTTCAGGCACCTGATTGTAAGGCATATGCGGTGGATTCATTGAAACCACCAGGGCAAACGGTTTCTTTTTGGTCCGATATTTCCCTCCCTCATTCCTGATATAACGGATAGCCATGTCGGCCTCGTGTTCCGGTCCCCACTGATTTACATATTTAAAGGAGTCGCGTACCGCCTTGGTTGTCCAATACATGGGTTTCAAATGCTGGTCGTATGTTCCATAGGCATACCAGAAATCAAATCCATGCCGGCGTTCCGGCGGTGTCCATTCATTCCATTTAATGGCTCCGCTATTGTTGGAGCAAGGAATATAGGGTTCATGCGGGGCGTCGAGGTGCCATTTTCCAATATATCCCATGCTGTATCCCTTTTCCTTCAATATATCCGACCAGCATCGGGTGTCCTGTTTTAATTCTATTCCGTATTCTCCGGCTCTGGAGGTGCAGTTGGTAACTACACCGTTTGATACCGCGTACATCCCGGACATCAGCATGCCCCGGTAAGGACTGCAAACAGGTGCGTTCGATACCGCCTGATTGAGTACCAGTCCCTGTCTGGCGAAGCGGTCAATATTCGGAGTTAACACCGGCTCTTCACCGAGAAATCCCTGGCAGGCGGCACGCATTTGATCAGGAAAAACAAATATCAGATTGGGCCGCGCCGGTACCCGTTCATAAGTAAATGCCTGTGAGGCTAAAAGAGTAAGGATCGTAGCCGGTATAATAGTTTTCATTTGACTAAAGCTTCCTGTTTTGTAACAATATTAATACTATTGAATCAAATGGTTGTATTTTGTGCTAAATTGGTTTGCCTAAACTATTATAAGCTTAATAATGAGCAACATAATCGAAATATCCGGCGTCACTAAATCTTACGACGGTTTTAAGGCCGTGGATAACCTCTCACTGGCTGTGCCGGAAGGGAGCATCTATGGTTTTATCGGCCCAAACGGTAGTGGTAAAACCACTACCATCCGCATGATCATGAATATCCTCTATCCCGACAGCGGTTCTATCCGGGTTTTCGGGAAGGAGCAATCCGGCGGCAATATCGGCGGTATCGGATACCTGCCCGAGGAACGGGGACTATACCGTAAAATGCAGCTACGCGAATTGATTCAGTTTCATGGCGAACTTAAAAAGGTGGCAAATCCGGGTAAGGAAGCTGATTACTGGATGAAACGGTTTGATCTCACACCCTGGGCAAAAAAGAAGGTGGAAACACTGAGCAAAGGGATGAGCCAGAAGGTGCAATTCATTATCACCATAATGGATAAACCTGCGGTTATCATTCTCGATGAACCCTTCAGCGGACTTGATCCGGTGAATGCGGAAGTGATACGGGAGGTGATCCTGGAGCTGCGTAAAAGCGGATCTACCGTGATTTTCAGTACCCACGATATGAGCGTGGCGGAGAAAATGTGCGACTTTATCTTCATGATTTATAAAGGCAAAAAGGTGCTCGACGGTACCCTGCAGTCTATAAAGGATCTTTACGGACAGGATACAATCCGTTTGCAAACGGAGATGGGCGCAGCGGCGCTCGACGGTATCAAGGGCATCGATAAGGTGAATGATTTCGGACAGTTGCAGGAAGTTCGGCTGCTGCCCGGTACCGATCCGCAGAAAATTCTTGAAGCGGTCATTTCGAAAACACGGATCAACCGGTTCGAAATGAGTTCCCCTTCCCTGGAAGATATCTTTATCCGTATTGCCCGTCCTGAAAAAAATAACCACAATGAATAAAACATTCGTAATTGCCAAGCGCGAATACCGCGCCGCGGTTCGTACCAAGGGTTTTCTGATTAGCCTGCTGCTCCTTCCGGTTTTTATGGGCGGCGGATTCATCGTCATGGCCCTGATGAAGGACAAAGTAGATATTACCGATAAACGAATCGTCGTGATGGATCAATCGGGAGTCGTGGGCGAGCACCTTCAAAAGAGGTCGGTTGAGCGCAATGAACGGGATATTGTCGATTCACTTACCGGAGTGAAAAAGAATCCTGCCTGGTATATCGATCTGATAGCTGCAGATACTGTTAATCCTGAGGGACAAAAACTTAGGCTTTCGGATCAGGTGAGGAATAAGGAGATCAACGCTTTTATTCAGATTGGACCCGATATCATTCATCCTGTTCCCGGAAATGACCGTTCGAGAATCCTCTATTATTCGGAAAATGCCCTGATGGATGAAACCCGGAACTGGGTGGGTTATACCATTAATGAGAAAATCAGGGAAATCAGGCTGGCCGAAATGGGTATCGCTCAGGAGAAAGTGAGCGACCTGTTTTATTGGGTAAATGCTGAAAGTATGGGCCTGGCAAAGGTGGATACCCGAACTGGCGACATACAGTCGTCGAGGAAATCCAATGAGATGGAAATGATTATTGTACCCTATATTCTTATGTTCCTGATGTTTATGACCCTGATGATGTCGTCGGTTCCGCTGCTTAATGCCGTGATGGAGGAAAAAAGTGAACGGATTGCAGAAGTTCTGCTCGGATCCGTTACCCCTACCCAATTTATGATGGGCAAGGTGATTGGTGGACTGGCCGTTTCGCTGACCACCACGGGTATCTATGTGATTGGGGCCATTTTTACCATGAGATCCCTGGATATGGGTGAAATAATACCCTATTCGGTACTTCCCTGGTTTTTTGTATATATGTTGTTGAATATCATAATGGTAGGCTCTACAATGGCAGCCCTTGGTTCCACTTGTAATGATTCGAAGGATGCTCAGGGGATTCAGTTTGTGGCCATGTTTCCATTGATCATTCCGATGTTTGTTATGATGCCGGTGATTCAGAATCCACTGGGCAGTTTTGCCACTACGATGTCATTGATCCCCCCGTTCACCCCAATGCTGATGCTGGTGCGTCAGGCTACCCAGGTGACCATCCCGCTCTGGCAGCCCATTGCCGGACTGGCAGGGATACTGATCTTTACAGTATTCTCGGTTTGGGCTGGAGGACGGATATTTCGCTCCTGCATCATCATGCATGGCAAAAGACCCAAATTTGGTGTCCTGCTGAAGCAGATGCTCAAGGGATAAAAAAAAAGAGGCTGCCCCAGTATCAGGGCAGCCTCTTTTTTTAGGAGGTTGTTGTTATTTTCCTCCGCGTCCGCCGCGGAAGCCCCTGCCTGTCGGATTCACACAGGTGCCTGTTCCGCATAAGTAATTTTTACCATTACCCTTGGAGATGGATGAGCACAATCCGGTGCCTTTTTCCCATGGGGTGCTGATGATCGCATCAAAGGCTTCCTGGTCCAGGGCAACCGGAGCATAAACGATCCCGTTTGCTGCCAATACACGGTTGAATGCGCGGAGGTGATTTCTTGAACCCAGCATAAGCGCTTCGGTAAGGGTTTTGAGATCTTCACCCGGATTCAGGGCATAAACATCGGCCAGGTCGAGGATGTCGGTTTCTTCAACCAGAGCACCAACCTTCAGGGCTTCAGCCAGGCTGAGTTTGCCTTTCTCAAGCAGTGTATTGTATAAGGCCTGCAGATCAGCGTTGTTGAACACACCGGATTCAGGTGAGGCCGGATCTTCAATGCCGTAGGTGGTTAAAATGGCCAACACAGCATTCATATGGTTCTCTTCCGCACGGGCAATATTCTTAAAGGCAGGCACGGTGAAGTCAACGCTTAAAGCCAGATACAGGTCGCGCGCCAGTTTTTCTTCTTCACGCATGAACTTCAGCCAGTCGGTCTGCTCAACGGTCAGATCGTCGGTTCCCGTAGTCACTGATTTTAAATCATCAGTGTTGATTACCGTGGCGCCTTCATTATCTGAAGTCACCATACCTGCTGTGATCCCGGCCGATAAGTCATTGTTGTTCTCGCAGGAACTGAAGGTGATTCCACCGGCCAGCAAAATCATCATTCCGTATTTTAAACCTAATGCTTTCATTGTTATTTACCCTTTCCTTTACTGTTTACTGCTTTTTTACTTGTAGCTGAAGCCGGAACTCCCCATGAATCCAGCAGGGCTTTAACCTCAGCCAGATGTGCATCACGAAGGGTTGTCATTGTCTGACGGATAACCAGCTTGTCGGCCAGAATGGTGGTGGCCATCATTTCTGCCCGAAGAACAGCCATTTCCGCCTGGAAGGTTACACGCAAATCTTCGAGGATAGCTTTTTGTTCATCCGTCAGGAGAGTTGAGTTTACGCAAGTTCCGGTTCCACTGGTTCCGATCAGGCAGGTTCCTGCTCCGCAGATTCCGGTTCTGTTTCCTCTTTGAGCCTGAAGGCCCATTGTTCCGGCTGCGACCATCAGGGCAACCAGTGCGATTTTCATGCTAACTTTTTTCATTTCACTAAAATTTTAAATTGTTAATATTCGATTTTACTGTTTAGATGATGCACGATGGTAAAAACTTGCGGTTCGTTTTGTTTTTTTTATTCAGCACCTTAAATAAAAAAAGCCGGCACTTTCGCCGGCTTTAAAAATTATCTGATTAAGCAATCTGCCTATTGAAGAAATACAGGCTTGAAGGTAAACATTATCCAGCACCAGTTCTGCACGGCATCTGAGCTGCCACCTTTCAGGATTTCAAGAGTTTCCGAAGCCAGAAGGTGCGAATATCCGATATTCAGTTCAATGGATTCATTGATTTTGTATCCGGTATACAGATCGAATTCAGTGCCCAGATTGCGCTCGGGATTGCCGGTTAGGTCGGCCTGGGCCCAGAATTTGTGAATGTCAAGTCCCAGATTGATGGCTTTGATCTTAAACCCGGTTTTGATGTACAGGTCGCGCAACCCTACTGATGCACCGTGATTTCCGGCATAGAAATAATCCATGTGCCCGTTGAATTTATGAGCGGTTCCATACAGCGGCGAAAAGGAGTTTGCTTTGGTGGCCGCTTCTGCTGCATGGGTCCCCGACAGCTCTTCAAACCCTGCTCCCAGCGTAAAGTTTTCGCCAGGTTTCCAGTTGGTTTCCAGCAGGTATTCATAGGCTGAAAGATTTTTGCCATTCACGAGTTTGCCCGTCTGGTAATACGCATTCCCCGAGAAATTGAATTTTTCGGTACTGTATTCCAGATAGGGACCGAAAGTCTGGGTGAAACGGATCTCCTGGGAAATGATGTCCCCATAGGAATCCAGATTAGTCAGCGGAACTCCGTGATTGAGTCCGAGCAGGCTGATTTTTGCCTTGCCAAAGTTTTTACTGATCCAGATGAACTGCATGAACTTGTAAGGTTCAGGTCCGCCGTAATAATTATTTTTTCGGTTGCCGTCTTCATGATAGGCCACACCCAGATGGGCATCCACATAGCCGCTGAATCTCAGGAGGGCCAGATCGTGGCTCCTTGCCTGCTGCAGCCATCCTGAATTGCTGAAAATTCTGCCGTTATCGTATACCAGCTCCTGCCGGCCCAGCCGCAGCGCGAGGTGTGTGCCCAACCCGGCTTCGGCCCAGGCTTCATGAACAGAAAAGGCCGCATTTTCGTTATAATACAGCTGGTTCCGGGTTCCCCAGGTCCTCACATCCTGCAATACCAGCTTGGTTTGGATTCCCTTACCCTTGAATTCTGCATTTAAACGGGTGCGCTGGTGGGTAAAAAGTGAGGGTTTCTGGTCTTCGGCTGAAAGAGTTCCATAGCCGTGACTGTACTCGGTTCTGGGCCGGTATTCTGCCGACAGGCGGAATTGGGAGTATCCCGGGATAGCCAGGGACAGGATGGTGAGGAGGTTGATTAGGTGTTTCATGTGATTTGTATCTGTATGGGGCTAATCCCCGGCCTGAGTACCGGGATGAGAATCCCCGGCCTGAAGGCCGGGATTAGTGATTATTTCCAGGTGGGAAGGATGTTTCGGGTGAATTCTGCTTTTTCGGCATTCAGGGCCTTCATATCCAGACCGATAAAGGTCTGGGCTTTTTCCTTGGTGTCGATATCCGGATACGGAACCTCTTTGTTCCATCCCAGATCTGCCAGCAGCCTGGCCAGCAACACTCTTGCATTCCCGGCCATTTCGATACCGGAGGCAACGATCCTGGCGGTTTCAACCGGGGCATGGAATGAACTGCCATGCCCGGCGGCTGCAAAGTCCCAGCGCCACTGGGCGCGCCTGATCCCGTTGAGGATTTCTTTCATCTGGATTTCAGTGGCTCCAAGTTCCCAGGCTTTGCCGGCCTCAACGTGGGCATGTACCAGAAGTTTTTCCAGTTTATCGCGGTTCTCAAGCAATTTTTCCTGTCTGACGTATACATCACCGATCAGTTTGTCGGTTTCCTCCCGGTGGCAAACCTGGCACGAATTAGCAACATTGTTGAGCGGACTCTGGATGTGATGGTCCGTGAATTTCTGACTTCCTTCGCTTTTGTATGGCATGTGACAGTCGGCACAGGCTACCCCGCGGCTCGCATGTGTACCCATCTGCGAAAGTTCATAATCAGGATGCTGGGCCTTTAACATCGGGGCCTTGCTGATGGAATGGGTCCAGTCGGAGAACCCGTATTGGTCATAATAGGCTTCAATGGAATCCATGCTCATCCCTTTATCCCAGGGGAAAGTAAGGTAGCCGACACCCTCGATTTTTTTCTTGTTGAAATAGTATTCAACATGACACTGGGCGCAAACCAGACTCCGCATTTCCTGATGGGATACTTTGGTGATATCCTTGCCCTGACGCTCAAATGCTTCAACCAGCGCCGGACGCGAAATACGAAGGTTCATGGTTTTTGCATCGTGGCAATCAGCACATCCTATGGAGTTTACAACCTGCGGTCCCCTGGTATCCCAGGTTCCTTTGTAAAATTCGGCTATGCCAACTTCATTCATCAGGCGGGGTACATCCGGACTTTTGCAGGCCCAGCAGGTATTGGGCTGAGGACTTGGTTTTCCGTTACCGGGTGCGCCGGTCCGTAGTGTGGTGCGGATATCGGAAACGGCATTCTGATGCCCGCGACCCTGATTATACTGTTTCGAAAAGGCATATCCCGCCCATAAAACTACCAGCCGGGGATCCTCTGCCAGCATATCATGGGTGGCCGATCCTCCAAACTGGCTGCGAAAAGTGGTGTCGGCTGTCTCCAGATAGGACTGGTATTCCCGTGGAAAGTTCTCGCCCCAGACTTCACTTCGGGGTTCGAACTGCGAAAAATCGTTTTTCGGCGTATAAGCAAATCTGGCTTCCGACCTGCGTTCCACAATGGAGGATGCTATCAGCCCAAGTAAAAATACGATGGTCATCGTGCCGAAAAAAAGTACCCAGCCTAACCAGGGTTTTTCTTTTAATAATTCTGGAATGGATTTCATATCGGTTTATTTTTCGTTTTTCATGATTTTTCTTAACCAGTCGGGTACCGGACTCTCCGGCAGGGGAATGCGGGCATAGGGAACGCTCGAGAGACTGCTGACCCTGCCGTGAGGGGTTTCGCGATGACAACTCCAGCATTGACGGTCGGCACGGCTGTGATGCGCCTCGAGCGTAAGGGCCTCGATCGGCTCATCCTTCAGCAGGTTCGCATGGCACCGGATGCAATTATTTTGCACAACCTGCTGTCCTGCCTCCTTGATATGGATCACCTGCGGCTCCAGTCGAAGGGTGAACATGGTCGCATGCCGCATGCCATCCTTGGCTTTGAAGTAATATTTGTTAAATACATTATTGTGAGGTACATGGCAATCATTGCAATTGGCATATTGCCGGTGGGAGTTGTGCGTCCAGGTGGCATATTGTGGTGCCATGATATGGCAATTCACGCAGGTTTCAGGCTTGTCCGACAAATAAGAGTGAGCCTTGGAAATGTAAAAGGCGAAAAAGAATAATCCGAAAAAGAGCCCCAGGGCCAGGATTACAGGAAACCGCCAGGCAGGTGGAGGAAGAATATATCGGATAAGTTTCATAGGTCCTGAATTTGCTGAGAAGTTACTGACTTTTCAGAAACAAAACTACCTCTTGCGATCGTGATATATTGTAACATTTGTTACATGGTTATGGTTAGGTTTTGGTGGGAGACGCAAAATTAGGTGGGAGACGCATAGTTGGAGACGCATAGTTATGCGTCTCTAAGCGGTACATCGAGCCAGGTCAGATTCCGTCCAATATCTCCAGGGCCCGCTTAACTTGCCTGATCCCTTCAAAGCTCATGGTGAGCTTACCTCCGGCCTCCTTCATCCGGCAGGTTTTTGAATTTTTCTGCACAAATTGCAGAACTCTTGAAAATTCCGGTGACTGGTAGTACGGGGAATTCTGGTTGCTGACGAAATAGCAAACCATCCGATGGTTTTTTAACTGAATACGCTCGATACCGATCGACTGCGCAATCCATCTGAGCCTGACTACATTCAGTAAATCAACTGTTTGCACTGGCATAGCTCCGAACCGGTCAATGAGCTGGCGGCTGAATGATTCCAGTGCCGGTTCATTGGCAATTTCATCAAGCTCGCGGTAGAGCCTCACCCGTTCACGCGTACTTTCAATATACTCCTCCGGAAACAATACCTCAAGATCGCAATCCACCGTGGTATCCTGAACAGCTACAGGCTTGCGTCCCCTGAAAGCAGGCATGCCGGCTGCGGGTGCGCGCCCGGTTTCTGCCTTGGATTCTGTTTTGGTATCCGGATCTGTGGCAGCTTCAGGTTGCGAGAGGTACTCGGCTTCCTGCAATTCCTGCATGGCCTCCGCCAGAATTTTCTGATAGGTTTCAAAACCGATATCCGCAATAAAACCACTCTGCTCGGCTCCGAGCAGGTTTCCGGCTCCCCGGATATCCAGATCCTGCAGGGCGATATTAAACCCACTGCCCAATTCGCTGAAATCAGCTATCGCCTTGAGTCTCCTGCGGGCGTCGGGTGTTAGCAGATGCAGCGGCGGCGTAATAAGGTAGCAGAAAGCACGCTTGTTTGAGCGCCCAACGCGGCCGCGAAGCTGGTGAAGGTCGCTTAACCCGAAATGGTTGGCATTGTTGATGATGATCGTGTTGGCGTTCGGTATGTCGAGCCCGTTCTCAATGATCGAGGTGGCAATCAAAATGTCATAGTCCCCATTGATAAAACCCAGCATCCTGTCTTCCAGCATCTGGCCTTCCATCTGCCCATGCGCCACTATCGTGCGGGCTTTCGGCACGATCCGATTAACCATCGCCTCAATTTCGGATATATTCTGCACCCGGTTGTGTATGATGAATACCTGACCGTCGCGACTGAGCTCATAATCAATTACATCCCTGATCATTTCTTCGTTCAGCGAGAATAATTCGGTTATGATCGGATGCCGGTTGGGTGGGGGGGTGTTGATGATCGACAAATCCCGTGCACCCATCATGCTGAATTGCAGGGTTCTGGGGATCGGTGTAGCCGTCAGGGTAAGCGTGTCAACACTGAGCTTCATCTGGCGGAGTTTCTCTTTTACCGCAACACCGAATTTCTGCTCTTCATCAATAATCAGCAAACCCAGATCCTTGAATTTTATGTTTTTCCCGATCAGCTTATGGGTTCCGATCAGGATATCTATCTTGCCTTCCTCAAGTTCCTTTAATACCCTGCTCTGATCTTTTGCGCTGCGCAACCGGCTGGTATATTCTACCTTAGCCGGGAATTCCTTAAGCCTTTCGCGAAAAGTTTTGTAATGCTGAAGAGCCAGAATGGTTGTGGGGACCAATACCGCTACCTGTTTTGAATCGGTCACCGCTTTGAAAGCCGCCCTTACCGCTACCTCAGTTTTACCAAAGCCTACATCTCCGCATACCAGCCGGTCCATGGGATTCTCCGATTCCATGTCGGCCTTAACATCTGCGGTGGCTTTGTACTGATCCGGAGTATCTTCATAAATGAACGATGCTTCAAGCTCATACTGCAGATAAGAATCCGGAGTGAACGCAAAACCTTCGGCCGATTTTCTTTTGGCATACAATTCAATCAGCTCTTTGGCAATATCCTTGATCTTTGATTTGGCGCGGGCCTTCAGGGCCTGCCAGCTGCCGGAACCGAGTTTGTGAACATGCGGACTTTCGCCTTCACGCCCTTTATATTTAGATATGCGGTGCAGCGAATGGATGCTGACATACAGCACGTCCTTGTCGCGATAGACCAGCCTCACCGCTTCCTGCCGTTTACCGTTGATTTCCACCGTTTCCAATCCTCCGAACTGACCGATCCCATGATCTACGTGAACTACGTAATCCCCGGGATGTAAGTCGGTGAGCTCTTGCATGTTGATCGCCTCCTTTTTGCCAAAGGAAGTCCTGACCTTGAATTTGTGATATCTTTCAAATATTTGATGGTCAGTGAATAATGCAAGGCGTAAATCATGGTCGTAAAATCCTTCATGAAGTGCCGTGTCAATCCCTTCAAATGCGGTTTTCTCTTTTTCTTCGGGATTCAGGATGGCTTTGAGTCGCTCCAGCTGCTTGGGATTATCCGACAGCAGAAATGTTTGATATCCATCTTCCTGATTGAGAATGATTTTCTCTTTGAGTAATTCGAAATTCTTATTGAATGCCGGCTGTGGGGAGGTGTTGAAAAACAGACTCTCCACGGATGTGAAGAAGTGTTTATGTCCGAATTCCACCAGCTGAACTTTGGCGATCCGGTTAAGCAATTCAGATACGTCTACCAGCTTTTTGCGAAACTGGGTCGGATCAAGCATCCCTTCCTCTTCATCCAGGGTCACGGAATCACTGAGCCTCCTGAGGTCATCCGTCGCGCTGATGTCGATGGCCTGCAATATATTTTCCATCCGGCTGATGCAGTAGGTAAGGTCGCGCGACCATACCTGGCTGTTTTCCGGCAGAAACTCGAAAAGCGTTTGTACGGCTGTGTCGGTGAGCTGGTCATTCAGGTTGGGAATAATCGATACGCGCTCAAGCTTATTGCTCGACAGCTGAGTTTCTACATCAAAACTCCGGATGGATTCTACTTCACTCCCAATAAAGTCTATCCGGTACGGATTTTCCGCAGAGTAGGAGAACACATCGATAATCCCCCCGCGGACAGCATATTGTCCGGGTTCCCACACAAAATCCGACCGCTGAAAGCCGTATTGCTGCAACAGATCGGTCATGAAGTCCATGTCGATCTTCTCCCCTGCCTTCATGTGAAGGGTATGTGCCTGGAGTTCTTTTCGCGATACCACGCGTTCCAGTAATGCTTCAGGATAGGTGACAATCAGCGGTTTAACATTCGGAGTCGATAGCTTGTTCAATACTTCCGTCCGCATCAGTACATTGTCCTTGTCAATCTGCTGCATCCGGATAGCCCTTTTGTAGGTGGAAGGGAAAAAGTATACGTGATCATCTCCGAGCAGATGAGCCAGATCGTTATGGAAGTAGGCAGCCTCTTCGCGCTCTGCCAGGATGATCAACCTCGACTGGCGATGAAGTGGCGCAAGTGCGGCAAGCAATACCGCCGGGCTCGATCCTGTTAATCCGTTAAGATGAAGTGTTTTATCTTTCTCCGAGACAAAAAAATCCCGCATCCGCGAGAGATTCGGATGTTTTGACCAAAGCGAAATCAGGTCAGTATTTTTCATAACAGGCAGCAAAGATATAAGATTTGGACTAAGTAAAAATTCCATGATTCTCTGTATTCCGTTCATTTTGTTACCGGTGGATCGCTTGGATTAATTCCCTATTTTCATACTTCAATTTCACTCCTATGAAAAAACTGATCGCAGGATGCGTGTATGTATTTTTCTGTTGTGGTTTTCTTACCGCCCAGGATCTTTGTGTCGGATATTACTGGACCGAGGCCCAGGGAAAGGCCCATCTCGATAGCGTCCTGAATACGGTGAAGAGTAAGGCGCAGTGGCAGGAGCGGGCGAATTTGATCCGCCGGCAGATTCTGTCCGGAACCGGACTGGCCAGCCTGGAAAAGAAACGGACCGTTCCCGCCGTGAAAACCGGGAGGGTGCACGAACTTGATGGATATCGTGTTACAAACCTGGCAATCGAAAGCAAACCCGGTTCATGGGTTACCGGGAATCTTTATGAACCTCTGGGACAAAAAGGCCCTTTTGCAGCCATTCTCTGTCCTCACGGCCATTGGTCGGACCGCTCGGATTACGGCCGCTACCGTCGGGATATGCAGAAACGGTGTGCCGTGCTTTGCCGCCTGGGTGCCGTCGTTTTTGCCTATGACATGGTTGGATACGGCGATAATAAACAGACTGTCGGGCACGAAGATCCGCTGGCCCTTCAAATCCAGACGCATAACAGCATCCGGGTGGTGGATTATCTGGTGAGCCGGCCGGATGTTGATCCTAAACGTATTGCCGTTACCGGAGCTTCCGGTGGGGGCACCCAGTCGTTTATTTTAACCGCGGTGGATGACCGGATCGCGGTTTCAGTTCCCTGCGTGCAGGTTTCTGCCCATTTTTTCGGAGGTTGTGTTTGCGAAAGCGGGATGCCGGTTCATAAAAATGGCAGTTTCCAAACCAATAACGTTGAAATTGCCGCCCTGGCTGCACCCAGGCCTATGCTGGTCATATCTGACGGTGCCGACTGGACAAAAAACACCCCGTTGGTTGAGTTCCCCTTTTTACAAAAGATTTATGGATTGTATAACCGTGACAGCCAGGTGGAAAATGCACACTTCGCTACAGAAAAACATGATTATGGATTCAATAAGCGACAGGCCGCCTATGCGTTTCTGGCTAAATATCTGAAGATGAATTCAGATCCGGCCCTTTTGGATGAATCCCGCATAATAATATTACCTGCTGAGGAATTAATCCCATAATCTGGTTTCTGAATTTTTATTTATATTTAATGTGTCCCCGGATTAAATACCAGCCTCAATGAAGATCCGGATTTTTGGTTTCTTATGTTTAATTCTCCTCGCTTCCTGCGAGCCTGAAAATAAGGCTCCTGATGCTTTATTTACCTGCCTTCCCGCCAACGGGAACATCAATACCATTTTCGATCTGGATGCCAGCTCATCGGCTGATTCTGATGGATTGAAATTCCTGCTCACCTACCGATGGGATTATAATGGTGATGGACAATGGGATACACCTTTCGGCCCCTATAAAATATACGCCTGCCGGTTTCCGGTTCCCGGTTCTTATGAAATCCGGCTGGAAGTAAAGGATTCGTATGAAGCGGTTTCTTCGTCAATAATAACGGTGCATGTCGACAGCCTTCACCGGATTACTGACCCCCGCGACGGACAGGTTTATCCGGTTGTCAAAATCGGGAGTTTTTGGTGGATGGGGCGCAATCTGAATATCGGAAAGCGGGTGGATCCATCAGTTAACCTATCTGATAACGGGGTGATCGAGAAGTATGTTTACCCGGCCGATGATCCCGATAGCCTCAACGGCGGCTTATATACCTGGGAGGAAATGATGGGCGAACCGTATAGCGAGGGAAGTCAGGGTATTTGCCCGCCCGGATGGCATGTCCCTACCGATAACGACTGGCGGAATATGCTTTCGGTTTTTCGCCCAACCGCTAATCGTCCCATAATGACCTACCAGATTTCCGGCGTTAAATATGTTCCGGATCAAATGGTTACGTATGACAGCTATCTTTCGGAAGGGGCTTTGTGGCGACTTCTTAAAGATATGGGCAGCACAGGATTCGATGCCGTAATGCTGGGATATCGAAACCCTGACGGGGCTTTCGATGATCGTGATTATTATTTTGCCGGAAAAACAGCAACATTCTGGTCTTCAACTTCATCAGGCGACTATGCGGTGAGGGTGAGATTGTACCGGTCGGAAAATCATGACGGCGATGTTTTTCGTTTTTTGGATAACCGCCTGTTCGCTTTTTCAGTTCGATGCGTGAAGGAATCTTTATGAACAGATTATGATATCAAGAATGGTCAGGTTCGGTTTTTTGCCTCTTTTGCTGCTCTTCCAGGCCTGCAATAGTGATATCGACCTGTTCCGCGAAAATCAGGAAAAGCAATATGTGGTATTCGGACTGTTGAATTCAACCGATCCCCTGCAACAAGTCAAGATCAGGATGACCTCCGTTACAGATGCCTCTATAGTGGATGTCAGCACCGATTCAACTGAGTTTTCTGCAAACCCGAACCTGCAGGTGACCATTCAGGAATGGCAAAAGGATTTTTATGCCGCATACCCGCTAAAACCAGTGGAGTATTCAAAAGAGCCCGGTATTTTTTTTAGTACCCGGAATGATTTGTATGAAACCTGGTTTATTCCGTATACCAACCTGACATATAAACTGTTGATCACGAATCCGGACAATGGTGATGTGATACAGTCGAAAATTGTTCCCGTTTCCAAACCTAAGCTGGGGGCTCCAACCTGGCCTTGGATCCGGTATAATTTCAGTTTGGAAGGCGATCCGTTCAATATCCGCTTTTATGAGGTTCCCAGGGTTTATGTTTATCTGATCCGCTTTACCATCAGCTATATAGATGTTTCTGTTACCGGGGATACCCTGCCGCAGAAAGCGCATTGGGTTTTTCAACCTCTGTATGTGGATGATCCGCCGGATTATGATCCTGAACGGCTGAATCTCGGAGATGAGCATAATCAGCATATGACGAAAAGATTGGCATACCGCGCGTTTGATGAGCTGATCCCCGACCGGACGGATCTGAATTACCGGCAATTGATCTGTTTTGAAGTTTCAGTCTGGGCCGGCGACCAGAATCTGAGAAATTATACGGAGTTCGGAATAAAATTCAACGATAACAGGAAACAGGTTTTTACCAATATCAATAACGGAATCGGGTTTTTCGGTGCTTGCAGCCATGTGGATTGTACCGGCATCCTGCCGGATCAGGATTTCATGGATTCATTGCCGCTCCATTCGAAAACATCCCGGCTGAAATTCCGGACCAACCTGTACCGGCCTCCTGAGATGCTTCAGACACAGGCAAATAATGATTTTTTGTCACTTATCCGGGAGATCAGGCATGAAAAGTAAAACCACCCTCCGGATATTGCTGCTTGTGTTTCTGTCATTCAGAATGTTGCCTGCCGTTCCGCAAGCCAAAACAGGCCTGTTGCCGGGCGAACTGAAAGGTTATGTATATGAGGAGGAAACCGGCTTTGTTATTCCGCTGGCCAGTATTGCCCTCCTGGGAACTGAACTGGGCTCAGTGTCGAACGAATATGGGTTCTACCTGGTCCGGAAAATTCCTCAGGGTACCTATACCCTGGTAGCCCGTTGTGTTGGATACGAAGAGTTCCGGCAGGAGATCCGCGTCGCTTCCGAACAGCTTGGAAGTCTCATCGTCAGGCTGAAGAAAAAGAGCTATGAACTCGAGGAGGCAACCATTACGGCTGCCAGGAGGCGGTGGGAGCGGATGACACCGGTGGGAACACAGCGCGTAACGGCGGAATCCATGAAAAGAACACCTTCCCTGGGCGTGCAAAGCGATCTGGCACAGGTGCTTCAAACTTTACCCGGTGTCATTTTTACAGGCGACAGAGGCGGGCAGTTGTATGTTCGTGGCGGGGCTCCGATCCATAATAAGGTGATCATGGATGGAATGACTATCATCAATCCGTTCCATTCAATCGGTTTCATGTCAGTTTTTGATTCGGAAATCCTTCAGAGCGTTGACGTTTATTCGGCTGCATACGGTGCACAATATGGCGGAAGAGTTTCCTCCATCATGGATATCCGCACCCGGCCGGGTAACCGTACCAAAATGCGTGGAACAGCCAGTCAGTCAAATGTGGGTTTTGGATTACTGCTAGAAGGTCCCCTCAAAAAAATGACCGATAACTCACTCGGTTCTATCTCTTATATCCTTTCCACAAAAGGCTCCGTTCTCCGTGCAACCGCTCCGGTGGTTTATCCCTGGCTCGATTCGCTGGGACTTCCTTACCGGTATAATGACTTTTACGGGAAAGTTTCCTTCATGGAAAAAAACGGGAACCTGTTCGATATTTTCGGACTCCACTATTCCGATCAGGTGAGCTATAAAAGCGCCATTCGCACCCAATGGAATACCACCGGTGGCGGATTCGGATTCATTATCTCACCACCTCAAAGTAATTTCTTGTTTATCAATAGGTTGGCTTTAAGCCGGTATTCCGCCTTTTTTGATGATCCTGCCACAACGCCGAAGAGTACCATTTACGACAATCTGGATATGAGCATCAAGGGTGTTCATGTGCTCGATCGTTTCGAACTGACCTGGGCTGCCGAGTTTTCGGCTATCCATACCCAATATTCTTATGTCCGGTATGATAACATGCACTTTACAGATGATCTGTATACCAGCGATGCCATCATTCTTTTTCAGACCAAATTCATCTGGCCCCGATGGATTCTGGAGCCCGGACTCCA
Organism: uncultured Bacteroidota bacterium; assembly: GCA_942493265.1. Taxonomy (GTDB): domain Bacteria; phylum Bacteroidota; class Bacteroidia; order Bacteroidales; family UBA12481; genus UBA12481. Next base: position 36,449 of record OW818688.1, on the reverse strand, counting down.
TCTGAGGGTTTATTCTGCCGTTTTTACCCTGCTTCCCGAACCCCGCATGAAGGCCAGATTCAATATCTCGAAAAATCTTAGTCTGAACCTTGCCGGAGGACTCTTTTCGCAGAATCTTTCGTCAGTTTCTTCAGAACAGGATGTGGTTTCGTTATTCCAGGGCTTCAATACCGGGGTTGACGCGGTTCAGGATTATTACAGGGGGGAGAGGATTTATAAGCCGCTCCAGCAGGCGTGGCATGCTGTGGCCGGACTGAGCTGGTTCGATCAGCAAAACCTGAAACTGTCGGCTGAAATGTATGTAAAGGATTTTTACCGGCTGATAAATTATAATCAGCACCAGATCTATACCTATAAAGGGTATGATCCGGATTTGCCTGAGTATTTGTCGAGTACCTATATATATGAAACCGGATGGGCTTACGGGATTGATTTTCTGCTGGATTATGAGGTGAATGACTATTCTGTATGGATGGCCTATTCCTTCGCATACGTTACCCGCCATGATGAATTTTTGAAATATGTTCCTCATTTTGACCGGCGGCATAACTTTAATCTCCTTGCAAGCTACCGGTTCGGAAAGTCAGGCAGCTGGATCGCCAAAGCCAGATGGCAGGTTGGCTCGGGATTCCCTTTTACCCAGACTGCCGGTTTTTACGAGGAGTTTAAGGGTGAGGATGGTACATACTGGTTCGACCCGCATGCAGATGGCGGACTGGCAATACTTTACGGTCCGGTTAATGAAGGCCGGCTCCCTCCTTACCATCGTCTGGATCTGTCGGTTAATAAAGCCTGGAAATTTCCTTCCGGACAGCAGCTTGAATTAGGCGCCAGCGTGCTCAATGTTTATAACCGGAAAAATGTGTTCTACTTCGACAGGATTTCCCAAACACGTGTCAATCAGCTTCCCATCATGCCTAGTCTTGGCATCGTCTTTAAATTCTAAAAGCCGGGGATACCACCCCGGCTTCTAAAATTTAAAAACCTCCTGTCATCCCCGCGCAGGCGGGGACGGGACCTCCTTCCCTAGCACCGCCCCCTTCTCTGTCATCCCCGCGCAGGCGGGGACGGGACCTCCTTCCCTACGCACCGCCCCCTTCTCTGTCATCCCCGCGCAGGCGGGGACGGGACCGCCCTCCTCAAACGCGAGGCCCTTGATTACTCCACCACCACCTTCTCCACCTTAACTTCCTTCCCATTATTCACGCTCAGGAAGTATAACCCTTTCGACAATTTTTCGCCGATAGTTTCCTGATGGCTGATGGCGTTCTTAACCCGGTTCTGATAAATCACCCGGCCCTGGATGTCGGTCAGGATGATATTCAGGTCAACGGCTTCCGGATTGGCGATTTCAACGGTGAATGCACCTGACGTTGGATTCGGATACACCTTGAATACAGCCGCTAAACTGTTTGGTTCCACTCCGGCGGTAACGCCTCCATTGTAGGTGTCGTTCAGGATGTTCCAATAGCGTACCGTATATTTCCGGTTCGGACCACCATTGGGATATTCTGACGTATTCCAGTCCCCGTTGATCCGGTATTTGTATTCAATAACCTGGCCAACCGGCATCCCTTCCAGAGTAATGGTAAATATGCCATCAGCCTCAGGATCAGTTAAGTGAGCGGAGGCTGACCAGCCATTGAAAGTTCCCGCAATATCCATGAAATCAGTTCCGGGATGGAATTCACCGCTGGCAATGTGCTTGGTCATGTCAACGTTGAAGGTTACCGGAGCCTGGGTGGGACCGCCAGCAGAGTTTATATTGATGCCGATCAGGTTCATCTTGTTGGTGTGAAACCACCCGCCATCCGCTGACTGATAATTGTATGTGTACGTTTCCATATTGTTGTTCATGTCCCAGCCGATTGACATGCCGTTGGTTCCCTGTGCATCGCCTTCCCTGGTTCCCCAGAATTTAACCGTTGCGATGTATTTGCCGGGCTGCAGAAATTCAGATTCACCGTCTTTGCCCATCGGGAGGGTTACCCAGCTCTTGGCCTGATCTTCCGTGGCATCCATTACCTCTGAGTAAATCACTTCAATGATTTCATCATCATTCAGATATTTCTGGAGGATGAATTGATAGGATGGCGTTTCAGCCATGGTGAGTGAATAGATGTAGGCCGACATGGAGTTGATTTCGCAGGGTGCATAAATGTCATAAAAAACACCAACCATATCGCCTGCATTGTCACCTCCCACCCAGCCACCGGTGTTGCTGCCCGATTCTGCTGAAAAATCGGCCCGGTGGAAAAGGGTATCGTTTACCGTAAACCCGGCTTTCACCGAGTTGTTTGCCGGCACTTCCTCGCTGTTGTCGGATATGGCAGCGAAATTAAACTCATAATCCCCGTAAGTGTCAGCTAAAAAGATAGATGGAACGGTTGAGGTATCTCTCTCCAGTGACCAGATAGTTATAGGAATCGAAGCATCCTGAAATACCTGGGTGCCATTCCGGAGTATTGTCATCTGGATTTGCGAATTTTCCTGATCGGCCATCCCATTATTTAGAAAGGCTCCCTTAAACTGGTAGTCCCCGATGTTGCCGGCAACGGTTGATGGCATTCCCATTTGTGCAAGCGGCCAGTAATTAATGTGGCCGATACGTGCATCAAAACCACCATTGAATTCCTGCCAGTTGTCAGTCAGCACCAAATCATTCTGATAGGCTTCAGAGATCTCCAGATCATCAATCATCCAGTAATACAGGTAGCTGCCTTGCCAGTAAAACTTGATCTGTACATTTGCCATCCCAGCTGCTACATCTGAAATGTTGAATTCGACACTTCGGAATTTTGTATCGGAAATCCGGTTGTTGTCCAAATCAAAACTGCAATCGTAAGCAGCCCAGTGAACACCATTGTCGTTGGTTACCATCATATCCATGATCCTGCTGGTTTTACTGGCACAGCAGGTGCGGAAAAATTGCTTGAATTTAACCGTAACACCAGCCTTGCCCGAGCAATCAATCGGCGGAGTCATGATGTAGGTGTCGGTCGGGTTTTTAGTTTCAATATTGTCGCGGTAATTATATTCATCGATCGGTACAATGATGAATCCGTCGAGTGGTGTTTTGAAAACAGCCGGCGGGCCGAATTTTTTAATTACAAATTGTCCCCCGGTGGAATCATAAGGAGATCTCCAGATCCAGGGATTACCGAACTCGGTATTATCAACAATAGTCCAGCCTGTGGGAAGCGACCAAACACGTGTGTCAGGATTACCCCAGTTAAATGTGGTGGACCAGAAAACATCCCCTCCACCTTTAGCTGCTTGCTGGTATAGGAAGTTGTCATTTACCGGTTCCTGTTTCACCGGTATATTATCAACAGTTCTGGTTATCTGTCCGATGGAGAGTACCGTAGAACTGATGAAAACCAATAAAATGTATATTTTTTTCATGGTTATATAGTGATTATCATTGTACAATAACCTTTTGAACCTTAACTTCCTTCCCGTTGTTCACGCTCAGGAAGTATAAACCTTTCGACAATTTTTCGCCGATGGTTTCCTGATGGCTGATGGCGTTTTTAACCAGGTTCTGATAGATTACCCGGCCCTGGATATCGGTCAGGATGATATTCAGGTCAACGGCTTCGGGATTGGCAATTTCAACGGTGAATACTCCTGGTGTTGGATTCGGATATACCTTGAATACAGCCGCTAAACTGCTTGGTTCCACTCCGGCGGTAACGCCTCCATTGTATGTGTCGTTCAGGATGTTCCAATAGCGTACTGTATATTTCCGGTTTGCCCCGCCATTGGGATATTCTGACGTATTCCAGTCACCGTTGATCCGGTATTTGTATTCAATAACCTGGCCAACCGGCATTCCTTCCAGAGTAATGGCATAGATGCCATCTGCCTCAGGATCAGTTAAATGATCGGAGCCTGACCAGCCATTGAAAGTTCCCGAAACATCCATGAAATCAGTTCCGGGATGGAATTCACCGCTGGCAATGTGCTTGGTCATGTCAACGTTGAAGGTTACCGGTGCCTGGGTGGGACCACCTGCTGAGTTAATATTGAAACCAACCATGTTAAGAACACCTGTTGAAAACCAATTTCCTCCATCAGATTGATACATAAGTGTCCGGGCAGCCCGGGTAGTCATATCCCAACCTATATTCAATCCATTGGAACCTTTGGTGGGATCGGCAGGGTCTGTGCCCCACATCTTGACGCATACTGCATAATTGCCGGGCTGCAGGAATTCCGTTTCACCATCTTTTGTAACCGGAAGGGTTACCCAACGCCGCTGGTACGTGGAATCCATGTTAATCACCTCTGAAGTGATCAGCTCCTCATAATTGCCATCAATATCTTTTAGTATAATAAACTGGAATTGAGGAGATTCCGAAGCGGTAAATCCGCCAAGGTAAGCAGTGATGGAATTGATCTCACAATTGGCGTAAATATCATAAGCAACACCAAGCATATCCCCTGCATTGCCGCCACCAACCCATCCGCCGGTGCCTGTTGAAGATTCGGCGGTAAAGTCGGCACGATGCGCCAGTGTGTCATTAACTGTAAATGAGAGTGATACAGTATTGTTGGCGGGTACCTCTTCGGTATTATCACCTGTTGCAGTAAAGTCAAACTGATAATCACCATAGCCGGGAGCAAGGTATGGGTCGGCTACCTGCTGGGTATCGCGTTCAAGCGACCAGATGGTGGATTCCGGGGAGAAATCCTGAAATACCTCTGTGCCATTTTTTAATGTTTTAATCTGAAGCCTGGCATTCTCCGCATCAGCCATTCCATTATTCAGGAAAGCGCCCTTGAATGAATAATTGCCGATGGTGCCGGAGGCTTCACCTGCCATGCCCATCTGGCTTGCGGGCCAGTAATTGATGTGACCGATGGTTTCACCAAATCCTCCGTCAAAATCGAGCCAGTAATCTTCCAGTACCAGATCATTCTGATAGGCTTCAGTTAATTCGAGATCATCAATCATCCAGAAATAGCTGTCGGGCCCGTGCATGTAAAACCGGATTTGAACATTTGCCATCCCTGCTGCCACATCTGAAATGTTGATGACCACATTTTGATACCGTTCCGGAGTGATGGTGTTGCCTCCTACAGCATACCGCACATCATAGGTGGACCAGTGAACACCGCCATCGTTGGTGACCATCATTTCGAGGTTGTATTCCAGACAGCACAAACGGAAATATTGTTTGAACTTAACTACCACAGATGATACGGTTGCACAATTGATCGGTGCGGTTTGAATATAACTGTCGGATTCCGAATAGGTGGTTACACCGTCACGGCTGTTGTATTCATCAATTGGCAGAGCGATGAACCCGTCATCGCGCGTGGTAAAGAATGCCGGAGCCGCCTGAGTGGTATAGTTGCCCCGGAGCGTGTCGTCTCGCCATTCCCAGAGATTTCCCAGGTCGGAATTGTCCTGAACCGACCATCCGTCAGGCAGCGTCCAGCCTCGTGGATCTGACGGATTTTTCCAGTTGAATGTGGTGGACCAGATAATGTCTCCGCCACCTTTTTCAACCTTTGCAGAATGAGTCTGAATATCAACAGCCTGCTGCCTGCTATGGGTACTTTGCGTAGTTCGAAGCACTTGCCCGAACGACCAGGCTGCCATCATCAGTAACACGAATAAAAGTGTAAATTTTTTCATGATCTTGATTTTATTTGGTTTGTTCAGGTAAAGTTATATCATAAAAAAAATACGGAAATGCCTGATTTTCACTGTAGAGCAGGTATTGATCTATCTGAGCATGCAAACTTTGTGATCGCCTGATTTTATTTCATAAAAAAAAGCCGGGGCATTGCCCCGGCTTTCCTGAATCATATATTACCTCGTCATCTTCCACCGAGTTACCCTCGGAGAAGTGTCATCCCCGCGCAAGCGGGGACGGGACCGCCCTCCTCAAACGCGAGGCCCTTGGTTACTGCACCACCACCTTCTGAACCTTAACTTCCCGTCCGTTGTTCACGGTTAGGAAGTAAAATCCTTTCGACAGTTTGTTGTCGATAGTTTCCTGATGGTTAATAACTTGGTTAACAGCATTCTGATAAACTACCTGTCCCTGGATGTTGGTCAGGGTGATAATCAGGTCAGAAGCAACTGTATTGGCGATTTCAACGGTAAATGAACCCGAAGTCGGGTTGGGATATACGTTGAATGAAGCAACCAGACTGTTGTGATCAACACCGGTAGTTACGCCACCATTGTATGTGTTGTTCACAATGTTCCAGTAGCGGATGGTGTATTTCCGGTTGGCGCCGCCATTAGGGTATTCTGAAGTATTCCAGTCACCATTGATACGGTACTTGTATTCAATGACTGAATTGATCTGCATCCCGTCGAGGGTGAGAGTATAAATACCGTCAGCCTCAGGATCGGTAAAATGAGCGGAAGCTCCCCAGTTGTTGAATGTTCCTGATACGTCAACAAAGTCGGTTCCCGGTTTGAATTCGCCGCTGGCGATGTGTTTGGTCATGTTAACATTAAAGGTAACCGGAGCCTGTGTAGGACCGCCGGCTGCATTTACGTTGAATCCGACCATGTTCAGGTTGTCGGTGCCATACCAGTTGCCGCCTATGCTCTGATACATCAGGGTGTTGGCCGGTTTGGTGGTCATGTCATAACCTACCCACATACCGCATGATCCGTTTACATCATTTGCATCTGATCCCCACATTCTAACCATGGTTGCGTACCTGCCCGGGGTCAGGAATTCGGTTTCACCGTCTTTGGTCAACGGCAAAGTAACCCACTGGCCTCTCATGGTTGAATCCATGTCGATGATTTCTGAAACCATCCATTCTACACGTTCTCCATCAATTTCTTTCAATAGTACATACTGAAAAGAAGGATTCCGTGAAGCGGTGAAGCTATACAGATAAGCAGTGATCGAGTTGATCTCGCAGGCTGCATAGATGTCATAGGACAAACCGGTCATGTCGCCGGCATTGTCACCACCAACCCAGCCGCCTGTGTTGGCACCTGCTTCAGCGGTAAAATCGGCACGGTGACCGAGGGTGTCGTTTACGGTAAAACGCATCGAAATGGTATTGTTTACCGGAATCTCTTCATTATTCTCGCTGATGGCGGTGTAGTCGAATTTGTAATCACCATAATCACTGGCTACGAATGGTTCGGTTACCTCTGCGGTATCACGTTCCAATGTCCAGATAGTGTTTGCAGGTGATACGTCACTTGAAATTTCTGCTCCGTTTTTCAGAACTTTTACCTGAAGCTGTGCGTTTTCTGAATCGTTGTTACCACGATTCAATAAGGCACCTCTGAAGTAGTTTGCACCAATGGTTCCGGTAGGATCACCCGGCATACCCATCTGGCTGAGTGGCCAATAGTTGATCTGACCAACGGTTTCACCAAATCCGCCGTCGAAATCGAGCCAGTAGTCTTCCAATACGAGGTCATTGTCGTAACCTTCGGTCAACTTAAGATCGTCAATCATCCAATAATAATACATGCTTCCACCGTGGAAGTAGAAACGGATCTGAACATTCGGTGATCCAGCGGCAACATCGGAAATGTTGACCTCAATATTCCGGTAGCGCTCAGGAGTCCTGTTGTTGGCAGCAATATTGAACTGCATGTCATAGGTAGCCCAATGCACACCTTCGTCAGTTGTTACCTGCATTTCAAGGTTTCCAACTCTTGATCCTAAACAGCAAAGGTTCCACACTTGTGTAAAATTTACTACAACTGATGCCTGAGCAGAACAGTCGATCTTAGGAGTCATAACATAGGCATCACCAGGAACGTCGGTGGTTACACCGTCACGGTCGTTATACATCTGCATGGGTAATGCAAGATATCCGTCAGCCTTGGTTGCAAAAAACGATGGAGGTGCCAGTGTGGATGAAGTTCCCCATTTGAGGGTGTCGTTAACCCAGATCCACGGATTACCCATATCACTAACATCTCTGATGTCCCATCCGTCAGGTAAAGTCCATCCTCTGGGATTGGCAGCGTCAGCCCAGTTAAAGGTTGTTTGCCAGATAATATCACCGCCGCCTTTGGCAGCAGGTGCAACATAGCCCTGATCATTAGCAGCTTCCTGCTTGACCGGAGCAAATTCTGCAGTCCTCAGCACCTGCCCGAATGAAATGGCAGTGATACCGATGAGCGCGAATAACAGAGTAAATTTTTTCATTATAAAACATTTTAAATCGTGTTTGTAAAGCTACATTTATTAATTCCGGATAATCTTAATGTTTTGTTAAACATGCCAATCAATGCTTAACTGAGTGGATCTGCTTCATGACTGCACCATTTTGGTGCATAAAAAAAGCCGGGGTGTTGCCCCGGCTCTCTTTAATTTAGTTCTAAGTTCTTATTGAACAATTACTTTCTGAACTTTAACTTCCCTGCCATTATTAACGGTCAGGAAGTATAAACCTTTGGAAAGCGTATTGCTGATAGTTTCCTGGTAATTGATGGTGTTGGCAACACTATTCTGATAGATAACCTGGCCCTGGATATTTGTCAGGGTGATTACAAGGTCAGAAGCAATTGTGCTGTTCACCTCAACTGTGAAAGCGCCTGAAGTTGGGTTCGGATACACGTTGAATGAAGCAACCAGACTGGTTGGATCAACACCTGCAGCTACACCGCCGTTATAGGTGTTATTCAAAACGTTCCAGTAACGGACTTTGTATTTTCTGTTCGGTCCGCCATTTGCATATTCGGATGTATTCCAGTCACCATTGATACGGTATTTGTATTCAATTACCTGACCAACAGGCTGTCCTTCAATAGTCAGCGTGTAGGTTCCGTCAGCTTCAGGATCAGTCATGTGTGCTGAACTTCCCCAGTTGTTGAAAGTACCGGATACGTCAACAAAGTCGGTTCCCGGCTTGAATTCGCCACTGGCAATATGTGCGGTCATGTTAACATTAAAGGTAACCGGAGCTTGTGTAGGTCCGCCGGTAGCATCAATGTCCATACCAATCATGTTCACTTTGCCGGTATTGAATTCGGCACCGTTAACAGCTTGTTGATTATAGGTATAACCGCTCTGGTTGTTGTCCATGTCCCAGCCGATCGACATACCGTTGGTGCCGTCAGCATCACCTTCCTTGGTTCCCCAGAACCTCACGCAGGCAATATACCGGCCTGGTTCGAGGAATTCTGTTTCACCGTCTTTTTGCATATCCAGGGTAACATAAGTGCCGCGCATTTCCAGCGTGGCATCAATAACGTCACTCAGGATTAGCTCAACATTTCCGTCTTCTCCCATATCCTTTTTCAGAACATATTGGAAGGTAGGAACTTCTGCAATGGTTACTCCACTGATATAGGCAGTAATCGAGTTGATTTCGCAAGGTTTGAATACATCATAGTAAACACCAACCATGTCGCCGGCATTAGCGCCACCAACCCAACCACCGGTGTTGCTTCCTGCTTCGGCAGTGAAGTCGGCACGATGGAATAACGTATCGGTTACTGTGAATCCCTGTTTAACAGAATTGTTAACCGGAACTTCTTCGCTGTTGTCTGATATGGCAACAAAATTGAACTGATAATCACCATAATCAGTGGCCAGAAAGGCAGAATTTACGGTTGCAGTATCCCGTTCCAGTGACCAGATGGTTGCTCCGTCTGATACATCCTGATAAGTCTGGGTACCATTTTTGAGAATGGTCATCTGCAGTTTGGTGTTCTCCTGATCAAGGTTGCCATTGTTCAGGAAAGCTCCGGAAAATGTATAATCACCAATGTTTCCGGCTACTTCTGAAGCCATTCCCATCTGTGATAATGGCCAGTAGTTGATATGGCCGATGCCTTCATCTAAACCACCATTGAAATTTGACCAGTAATCAGCAAGGATCAGATCATTGTTGAATGCCTCGGCAAGTTCCAGGTCGTCAATCATCCAGTAGTAGTGAGTGTTTCCCGACATGGAGAATTTGATCTGTACGTTAGCCATACCTGCAGCAACGTCGGTAATGTTGAATTCAACATCCTGATAGCGGGCATCAGTAACACGGTTGTTTGGCAAACCGAAACGGCAGTCATAGGCAGCCCAGTGAACGCCACCGTCATTGGTGACACTCATGAACATTTCAGTTGTACCGCAGCATAAACGGAAAAGTTGCTTGAACTTAACAGTTACGGAAGTTTTGGCGGAACAATCAATCACAGGAGTGATGATATAAGTGTTCATGGCATTTGATGTTCCAACGCCATCACGACGGTTGTATTCATCAGCCGGAACAACGATGTACCCATCCAGCGGGGTCTTGAAATTCTTGGAAGGACCCTCTTTGGTACAGCATCCGCCAAGTGTGTCATATGGTGATCTCCACATCCAGAAGTTACCCAGGTCGGTAAGGTCTCCAATTGACCATCCTGCCGGCGGATTCCAGATTTTCGTGTCAACGTCGCCCCAGTTGAATGAGGTTGACCAAAAAACATCGCCACTCCCCTTAACAGAAGAGCTGAGTTGTGTAGTCTGAGCGGGATCATCCTTGAACGGAACCGGTACGCCCTGATTGGCTACCTGGCCGTAAGTGATCGAGCACAATGCAAGTGCAGCAATCAAAAGTGTAAATTTCCTCATAGTAATTGTGTTTAATAAGTAATGTATGATTCAATCCTTAAAAGTATATTTTTTTTCATATTCAATGAATCACCGGATCCAATATCCAAGGTTAATAAATAAAATTGGTTTTTTGCTGGATGTTGAACTCATCAGCGTTATTTCAACCGGACCGATCGGACTCGAATACCCATAGGTAAGTCCAAGGCCGGCAAGATTTGCCGAAGAATTACTGAACTGGCTGAAGGTATTAAAGGATTTTCCAACATTTAACTTTACCGTCAGATATTGATTGGTTCGTAAACGATATTGTAAATCTGTTCTCAAAATCAACGCATGATTGGATGCACGTTCCATGTAATCCATTCCTGCAAAGGGAATTACGCTCTTATGATAATAGCCCAACCCACCAATGTATGACCGGTAAGGATAGGGGATGGAATCTCCGAAAGCAAATGAAGCTATCACGGAGGGCTGAAGGCTCCACTTGGGTGCGAGTTCAAAGGCATGCCGGTACCGGAGGTCGAAAATCAGGGCCGGAATATTTCCTTCTTCCGTGAAATTGTTGACTTCCTTAATCATTATCTCAGCCTTATCCCCACGGGTCGGATACGGGATCTGGTTGAAATTGTCCTTCTTGAGCTGAATGTAGAAATTGAGCATTCTTGCATTGTAAGCCTGTAATTCCCAGTCTCCGATATTGGGCGAGATCCAGGCCATTTCGCCCTGAATTCCAAGCGTTGCGGCAAACGCATTGCGCCAGGTGCTGCGCATCACAAAATCCAACATGCCATCCACATAAATCTGACTGCTTATTTTCCTGTTATCCAGGTATTCATAAGCTTTTAGCCTGCCAAATTCGCCGATTAAACCATATTGATACCGGTTGTGGAACAAAAAGAAATAAGAGGCCTTCAAGTTTGGATTTTCGCCCAGATTGAGGTCGATCCCTAACTGATCTCCCGGTTTCGCCAGATTTCGCATATCAGCACGGGCCAGCATGGAAGCATTGAATAAATTGTCGAAATGGAGCCCGACATGCACAAGGTTTTTTGTTTTTTCTTCAATCCTGATGGTAAGCCTTACACCGTCCGTTACCGGATCCAACTGGTAAGTTATGCTGGCAAATTCATTGCTGCCGTAAGCCCTCTGCAAGGCACGATAAATTTCCCCTGCGCTGAGCCAGGCAGGAAAAGGGAGGTTTAATTTGGATTGGACAAAATCAGAATTTACCTTTTGTAAACCGGTAAACGCAATCTCCCGCACAAAAACAGAGTCGGGCTTGGCCAGTGGGATGAACGGTTTATTACCATCTTTTGGATAATTATTCAGTTTATCTGCTAATTTTTTCAAGCTTATCCATTGTGCACGTGCAGTTCTTTCACCATTGCGGATGATCGAATCAGCCAGTCCGAATGTTAAGGTGCTTGCCCCTGGGGTGCTCGGCCGTATTAATACATCACACAAAAGCCTGTTTCTGGCATTGATGTCTTCCCTGGTCAATGTGCTGATCTGTTTGAGTATGGGGATTATGGAGTGGAGTTCTGTCTTTTTGTATAATTCACGCTGAACATCTATGCCTATGATGATGTCTGCACCCATGGCCTTCAGATGATCGGCGGGAAAATTATTTATAAAACCTCCGTCAATCAGCAACTTGCCATTGACCTCAACAGGCGTAAAAACCGTTGGGATTGCCATGCTTGCGCGTAATGCGTCATGCAGGTTGCCGCTCGTTATGACCACTTCCTGCCCGGTTACCACATCCGCACCAATACATAGGAACGGACGCGGCAACTGGCTGAACAACCTGATCTTATAAGCCGGCCAGGTAACTCCCGCCAGCATGTTGGTGATGTTCGTGCCAGCAATCAGTCCTGAGGGTAATTGCAGTTTTCCCTGATTGATCGGGAAATCGTAAAAATATTTTTCAAGTTGCTCCTTGTACTCAAATGTCAGGTCGTTCCGCGGAACAGCATCCGCCAGCATTGCCTCCCAGTCCATCTCCAGGGCTATTTTCTCCATCTCCGCAGCTGTATATCCCATGGCGAACATGCCGCCAACTATAGAGCCCATGCTGGTTCCGGCAACATAGTCAATCGGAATTTCAAGCTCTTCCAATACCTTGATCACTCCGATATGTGCCAGACCGGATGCCCCTCCGCCACTTAAAACCAATCCTACTTTAGGTCGCGACTGATTGAACCCATCGGGAGCCAGACAGAAGATTAATATCGTACATACGATCAGGGATTTAAAACGCAGGAGTGCCATCAGATATGGTTTATGCGGGTTAAAGATACCAAAAAAAACCTACTTTTGACTGCGGAAACTGATCGTTAACATACCGAAATGCTTGTTTCTCCTTGTATTTCAACATGGCAGATTCCAATTCTTCTTCGAAATATCGGTAATATGAAAAAACTTCTTACTTTCCTGATCTTCCTTTCTTTACTAATTTCTTCGGGCTTGTCTCAGAACCGCGAAACCTTTTTCAAGGTATTTCCGCTGCCCGACGATTCAACTCCCGCCTGGGCCCGGCTGATGTATAGCCTAAACCCGAATGTGAAAGAGGTGGATTTTGAATTTGAGAAATATATCGGGAATAATCCGGCAGAGAAAACCATTCATACTCAGAATTATAAGCACTGGAGACGACAAATTGACCGGTTCGTGAATGCTGATGGCAATATTATATTGCCTGATGCCGCTCAGGAAAAGGCCTTTCTCCGGAAACTGGAGCAACGGACCCATCTGAAATCCGGTTCGGCCGGTACCTGGCGTTCAATAGGTCCTTTTACCACTTTTGAAAATAATGGTCAATCGGATCTGTCAATTTCCTGGCAGGTGAACGTTTACTGTTTTGATCAGTCCGACTCCCGGCCTGATGTACTGTTTGCCGGTACCGAATCAGGCGGATTGTTTAAGTCTGACAATAAAGGATTGAGCTGGCGCCTGGTGTCCTCTTCCGTTCCGGTGAGCACCATCAGCGATGTGAAAGTTTCCACCATAAATCCGGATGTCGTCTTTTTTGCGGCAAATAGCCGTATTTATAAGTCAACCACTGGAGGGGATTCCTGGACGGAAGTTTTCCTGGTGGGTGATGATGTTTATCAGCTCCTGATTCATCCGTCGAATCCGGAAATTGTTTTCTGCGCCGCAAATAATGGCCTTTACAGATCTACCGATGGTGGCGCCGTCTGGACAAAACTGTTTTCTCAGAGATGCTGGGATATCAAGTTCCATCCGGTCAATCCAAATGTGGTTTATCTGGCAAAAAGCAACCCTACGGCAAAAAAATGCGAATTCTGGAAATCGACCGATACGGGAGCCACTTTTTCTGTTCGCGAAAACGGCTGGTATATTCCTGCCGTTCCGGCAAGCGCTACCGATCAGGGCGCTAAGATCGGTGTCACCCCCGCCTCTCCTGAGTTGGTTTATACCGCTCTCATCGGCGAAAGCAAGGCGGGCGATAATGGCTGGATCGGTATCTATAAGAGTACCGACGGGGGTGAAAACTGGACAAATCCAAATCTCCCGGATGGTGGCCCATACACCACATCTCATACAAACCCGGCTTCTTTTCAGCTCAATGGAACCGGTTTCCATCAGGGATTCTACGATTTTGCCCTCGGAATTTCGCAAACCGATCCGAATACCCTATGGCTGGGTACCATCGCTTTTTCTAAAAGTACCAACGGCGGGGCTTCCTTAACCAGGATCGGATCTTATTATGCACAGCAGGATATCGGAAAGGTGCATCCGGATATCCAGGATATACATATCAGGGGAAATGAAATCTTCCTCTGTACAGATGGAGGAATAAGCTATTCGACAGATGAGCTGCGTACCCATCAGGCACGGAATTATGGCCTGGCCGGCTCAGATTACTGGGGCTTCGGACAGGGTTGGAATGAGGATGTTCTCGTCGGTGGCCGCTACCATAATGGTAACAGTGGTTATTACCAGACTTATGGCACCGGTAATACCCTTAGCCTGGGCGGAGCTGAGGCATCAACCGGATACGTAAACCCGATGGAAAACCGCAAAACCTATTTTTCTGATATCAATTCAGCATTGCTTCCGGAAGTGATCGATGATCCGGTACTCTATTTCCAGAAACTCGGAAAGTATCCGCTCGAAAATTATACCGAATCCTATTCCAGCGAGATCGAATGGGATCCCCGCTATGCCGGTCATATGTACCTGGGTTCGGGCGGAAAGATCTGGAAATCGACCAACGGAGGCGGATATTTTGAAGTGCTTTACAATTTTGGAAATGGCAAGGTCATCGAGATTGAGGTGTCACGCAGTAATCCAAATGTCATCTATTGCGTGTTCCAGCCAAAAGGCGGATATGATGATCCCTGCAACATCAAGAAAACCACCGATGGCGGAAAAACATGGACATCCACTACTGCTGTTCCAACCAACGACCGGTGGAGAATGGAAATTACACTCAATCCGGAAAACGAAAATGAATTGTGGGTAATCAGTCTGAGAGGTTACAATGCCCGGAAAGTATACCGCACACTCGACGGCGGCGTTACCTGGGAGGCAAAGAATTCAGCTCTGCTGAACGATGAAAAACCATTGGATATTCAGTTTCAGGGTGGAACCGATGGGGTGGTTTACCTGGCAACAGCCACCGGCGCCTATTTTTATGATCCTGCAACCTCCGACTGGGCTGAATTCATGACTGATCTGCCTTTGTGGACCCGCGTCATGGAAATGAAACCATTCTATACCGCAGGCAAAATCCGCATGGCAACCAACGGCCGCGGCATCTGGGAAACTGATATGGTGGTGGATTCCCGTCCGATTGCTCAGCCTATGACCCAATCCGACATAATATATAATAGTAATGATACGGTACAGTTCGAGAGCTACTCAATTGTCAGGAATGAAGGCGCTCAATGGCTTTGGTCATTCAGCCCGGCTCCGGCCTATGTCAGTTCCTATACATCCCGAAATCCAAAAGTGGTTTTCGGTGCCAAAGGCAGTTTTGATGTAACCCTTTCCGTAACCGATGCCAGCAACCGCACCAGCGTAAACAAAGTTCCTGCCATGGTCACCATTGCAGATCCGGCCGGCCCTGATGCATTCGCCGGACAGGCACTGGATTGTAAAGTTGAGGGAGAATTTGCCGTTACCGAAGACCTTGACCTGAAAACCAATACAATTACAATCACCGCCTGGGTAAAACCCGACGGTATACAAAATGATTATACCGGTATTGTGATGAATAACGGAGCAGCTTGTGGCTTCAATTTTCGTGGAGGCAACAATACTCTGGGATACCATTGGCTCGATAATTACTGGACCTGGAATAGCAAGCTGATTGTTCCTTCCGGACAATGGTCGCATGTGGCCATGGTGGCCAACGCAACTTCCATGACTCTGTATGTGAACGGGATCTCTTCCAAACATACCGTTACCCTGGTAAATGCGTCAATTAATACAATGGATATTGGCAGTTATATGGGCTCAGGTGGCCGAAACTATAAAGGTACTATCGATGAGGTGTGCATCTGGAACCGGGCTCTCACCGACGAGGAAATCCGGGAACATGCCCATCTTACCAAGGAAAACCTGAAATCCGATCCCGGATTTGTAGCCTATTATCAGTTTAATGAGCCGGGCGGTAATCTGTTCAATCGGGTGGGCACCGGTGTGGGTACCCTGATGGGGGCACCCCAGAAAGTAGTGTCATCGGCTCCGGTCGGATCCGGAACCAGCAGCCTCGTGAATGTCAATGCCGGAGGAATGTATGATTTTCCCGCAACCGGACTATCGGTTACCTTTCCTGCCGGAGGTGCGCTTTATCCGGGTCAAACAGTGGTTACCCGTCTTCAAAATCTTCCGGTAGTACCGCCAAATACAAATCCAAATATTGGATGTTATTGGTTGTTAAATAGTTACGGAAGCGACCATTTTACGCCTGTTTCTGAAATCCGCTTTACTCCGTATTCCGGCGAACCGGCTGATACCATCATTGCTGCACCCGCTCATGCAATCCTCTACCTCAGGCCAATGGGTTTAACAACCAATTCCTGGGAATCATTGTGCGGCGCAGCTTCGGTTACACCGGGTACCTCAGGTGTATTCCGGTATACTTCGTCCTGCGCATTGAGTACCAGTGGTTCTCTCTTCCTGGTCAGCGACCATCAAACGATGCCACTTTTAAAGGGTACCACTTCCGGTATCGGGGATGCACCTGATCCCGGCGATTCTTTCGTTCACGTTTATCCGAATCCCATTCAGGCAGGTTCAGATATCCGGTTCGAATATCCCGGATCCGGATCTTTCAGCATAAAACTTTATGATGTTACCGGTAAGCTCCTGAAAAATATTATTGCAACCGGCCCGTGCACCAAAATCGTTCCAACGGACGGACTGCCATCAGGAATCTGCATCTATTCAGTTCAATCCGAAACCAAAATGCGCACCGGACGCCTCATCATCCGCTAGAATCATTTTATCCCTGCGGGATTGAATTGGTTTAATGGAAAATTTCTTTGCTATAATCATGGCATCCCTACGGGATTAAAAAATTACCCCGATCCAAGCCCGCAGAATGACATGATTATCGCGATGGCATGATTCATGGATCCCATTATAATGGCACCGATATCAATCTCGTAGGGATGGCATGATTATATCAAAGCCATAATTATACCACCTGCAAAATCCCGTAGGGATGACATGATTATTGCGATAGCCTGATTTTAGATTAATGTACCTGACAATGGATTATCACGCCCAATAATTATTTTTTTATTAATTATTGAGATTTACCAGCATTTGCATACCTTCGTTCTGTCCCCTCCACTAAATGCTGTGAAATGAAACCGTTCCGCCTGATTCTGTCAGCGGCAATCCTTTGGGGATTATCAATTTCATGCAACAATGAAATCGATCTCTATTCCGATGATGCCCCTGAAATGTTGTTTGTACTCGGCTGTCTCGATGGCACCGGTACCCTTCAGCAGGTGAAAATCCGAAAACTGATCACAGGCGATGAGGATGCAGCCCTGATGATCAACGATCCATCCCATTATCTGCCCGATATCACCACCCGGGTTTACCTCGAGGAAGCCTCGGGCAACAGGGTCCCCTTTAATCGGGTGATTCATCCCCCGCAAACCGGTGGGGTGTTTTCACAGGACAGCAACCTGATTTATGAGATCGCCGGTTACAATCCTATTCCAGGAAAATCTATTGGCCTTCGGATTGAGGATTCCGCCGGCGGGAATTATCTTTCTGCACAGACACTGTCGATGACTCCGGCGTTCTTCGACTATCCCACCCAGGAATCTGCCCTGCGTGTGAAATATATGTTTACCGATCCCCTGAGGCCGTTTACGGTTATCTATGGACTGGCACCGGCGTCGGTTTTGACTGTTTCCCTGAAATATGTTGATATATTAATCAGCGGTGATACCATCTTCCGTAAGGCAAATTATACACTTCCTGCGCATTTTATTCCACATCCCTCCGGTGGTCAGTCTTTTGAGCTTCCGTATTTGTGGCTGATTTTCGACCGGTCCATTCAGGATGATCCCACCGTGGATTTCAGAATGTTTTACCGGTTCGATTTTACGGTATGGACCGGCGATTCCGCCATCGCTGATTACCTGCTTGTTGCAGAAAGGTTTTCTGATAACAGGCGGCAGTCTTTTAATAATATCACCGGCGGTATTGGTTTATTCTATGCCACCTCGAACGCCAGATTGAAAAATGTCTGTCCGCATGAAAAGTTTTTGGCTTTCCTGCGAGCCAACGACACTACTGCACATCTCGGATTCTCCGGAACTCTGTTCCCGGGAGAGTATATCGACCCCGACTCCTCAATGGTTAATCCATTTTTCTCATTGGTAAAATGAAAAAATCAGTCTTAATCATCAGTCTGCTGGTTCTCCTAAGCCTGTCACAGACAGTCGCTCAAACCGGCACCATCAAGGGATTCGTATATGATGCATCAACCGGACAGCCTATGCCTCTGGCTACGGTATCAATAGCCGGGACCAACCTGGGCGTGGTTACCGATCCTGATGGATTCTTCATGATCCTTAAGGTCCCGGAAGGAAATCAAACGGTCAGGGTCTCCTACCTTGGATTTGAGGATGTGTTGAAGCCGGCCATGATCCGGACCAATACAATGGAGCAATTGGTTGTTCACCTCAAACCTCTCACCTACCAGCTGCAGGCTGCCACCATCAATGCCGAGCGCCGCCGGCAGGAACACATCAACCCGGTTTCGGCACATCACCTGACATCAGTAACCCTTAACCGGGTGCCAGGCTTCACCGGGCAATCCGACCTGGCCGAATATCTTCAGGTGATCCCCGGAATCATTTTTACTGGCGACCGTGGCGGGCAATTTTATGTGAGGGGAGGGGAGCCGGTCCAGAATCTGGTGAAACTCGATGGAATGACCGTCATCAGCCCTTTTCATTCGATTGGATTTGCTTCGGTTTTTGATACGGAAATCATTGGTTCAGTGGATGTTTATACTGCCGGATTCGATGCGCGTTACGGGAGCAGGCTCTCCTCAGTTATTGATGTGAAAACCCGAATCGGCAACCGCCGCGAGTTTAAAGCCAAAACATCAGCCTCTACATTTGGATACGGTTTCACCATTGAAGGGCCATTGAAAAAAATGACGGAGAAAAGTCCTTCCTCGGTTTCAATTGTCCTTTCCGATAAAGGTTCATACATTAAGAAAACGGCAGGAAAACTATATCCTTACCTTGATGCCGCCGGTATCCCGTTTAATTATAATGACCTGTTTGGAAAGGTTAGCATCCTTGGCCGTAAGGGCGACCAGCTCGACCTGATCGGGATGCACTTTACTGACGGTGCTGATTATTCAGGACTCGTACGCTCAACCTGGGAAAATAATGGTGGCGGACTCCGGTTTCTGGTGTCTCCTTCAGGCAGCCGGCTGCTTTTTGAGTCAACTTTGTACTATTCCGACTATCGGGGCAAATTTCTGGAACCGCCGAAACGCCCGAGAACAACCCGCTATAATACTCTTGAAGGAATGTTCAAGATATTTTATAACGGCCCGGCCTTCAAGTTTGTATGGGGAACCGAATTAAATGTGTCCAACACCCTTCATACTTTTACCGGGATAGGCGATCTGCTGAAGGAGGACGAGTATTTCTCCACCGAACTTTTTACCTATATGGATGCCACTTTTGAAACGGACCGCTTTCTGATAGAACCCGGTATGAGGTTGCACTATTATGCAGATAAGTCCAATATCTCGCCCGAACCCCGTC
Organism: uncultured Bacteroidota bacterium; assembly: GCA_942493265.1. Taxonomy (GTDB): domain Bacteria; phylum Bacteroidota; class Bacteroidia; order Bacteroidales; family UBA12481; genus UBA12481. Next base: position 16,618 of record OW818688.1, on the reverse strand, counting down.
TCAAAGTACGATTCCGCATCAACGACCTGCTCAATCTGAATTTTGCCACCGGGCTATATTCACAGAACCTTATATCCACCAGCTCTACTGAGGATGTGGTGAATATCTTCCAGGGATACTACATCTCCCCATCTTATATACAAAACACTTTCAGGGGTGATTATATCGATAATAAAATCCAGCTCGCGTGGCATGCCGTAGGCGGATTGAGTTACCTCGGTAATGAAAACCTGAAATTAACCGTTGAGGGATATGTCAAGGATTATTACCGGATGATCAACTATAACCGGAATAAATTGTTTGATATCATCGTCAATATTGAGGTCGCGAATAACTATCCGGAATATCAGACAAAATATTTTGTTTTTGAAAAAGGACTGGCTTACGGGGTTGATTTTCTGGCAGATTGGACCGGTCCGTCCTGGAATCTGTACCTGGCCTATTCCTTGGGATTTGTAACTCGTGAAGATGAATTCATGACCTATGCGCCTCATTTTGACCGCCGTCACAATCTGAATTTTGTGGGCGGGTACAAACTGGGTGGCAAAAAGGACTGGGATATCAAACTTCGCTGGAACCTGGGTTCAGGATTCCCGTTTACCCAATCCTACGGTCTTTATGAATCCCTCACCCTTGGATCAGGCAAGCTTTCCATTGATCCGGCGGTTTCCGGAGATCTTTACATATGGTATGCACCTCTCAATGAAGGCCGTCTGCCCTGGTATCACCGATTGGATATCTCCCTCCAGAAATCCTGGAAATTCCTTAAAAATCAATCCATTGAAGCCGTTGTCAGTGTGATGAATCTCTATAACCGACAGAATGTTTTCTATATCAACAGATTAACAACCGAGCGCATCAACCAGCTTCCCATACTACCCACACTCGGCCTCACCTGGCGCTTCTAACCCCCTAACATTCTTCACATTCTTTACGGTCTTCGAATGTATACGGGCGATCTCAGATCGCCCCTACGGCATCCTCACCTCCGTAACCTCCGTAACCTCCGTAACCTTCTTTACGTCCTCTTCCTCCTCTCCATCCAATTATACACCGTCGGCAACACAAACAACGTGAGCAGGGTAGAGGTTATCAATCCGCCGATCACCACAGTGGCCAGAGGGCGCTGTACTTCAGAGCCCGGTCCGGTATTGAAAGCCATCGGTATAAATCCCAGACTGGCAACCAGGGCGGTCATAAGAACAGGCCGAAGCCGGTCAACAGCTCCGCCAATCACAGCCTCCCGTAATTCAATCCCCCGTTTCCTGATTTCATTTATGTATGAAACCAGCACGATACCGTTCAGAACAGCCACCCCAAACAAGGCAATAAAACCGATACTGGCTGTTACCGACAAGTGCATTCCTCTGATCCACATCAGCAAAACACCGCCCGACATGGCAAAAGGAAGATTCAGCAGAATAAGAATGGCATATCGCAGTTTGCCGAAATTCAGGTAGAGCAAGCCGATGATGATCAAAAGAGATAATGGAACCACCAGCATCAGGTGCCGCATGGCCCGCTGCTGGTTCTCAAATGTCCCGCCATATTCCATAAAATATCCCGGAGGGATGATCTCTGATTTATCCAGTGAAGCCTGAAGCTCTTTTACATAAGTTCCGATATCGATATCCTTGATGTTGATTCCAACAATCAGGCGCCGCCAGCCATTTTCACGCTGGATTTCGCGCGGACCTTCCTGTGGTATGATCCGTGTAACACGCTTCAGGGGGATGAATTCGTCATTTGGCAACTGCACCGGAATCTCCATGATTTTTTCAAACCGGTTCCTTAAATCCTCCGGAAACCTGACCACAATATCAAAACGCCGCTGACCTTCGAATACCTGTCCGGCTGATTCCCCTCCGATACCCGCCTCAATTACGGATTGGATGTCATCTACATTCAACCCGAAACTGGCTGCGGCTTCGCGGTCGATTTCAATGGTCAGGTAGGGCTGCCCAACCGGCTGCTCAACAAAGAAATTTGCAGTTCCTTTTTGAGCCCCAACCAGAGTGGAGATCTGATCCCCCAAACTTTTAAGCACTTCCAGATCTTCTCCGTATACCTTTACTGCAAGATCGGATTTGACTCCGCTGGTCAGCTCATCTACCCGCATGGCAATGGGCTGCGTGAAGTTATAGGCCAGCCCGGGTTCTGTTTTCAGATAGGGTTCGATCTGCGCAATGATATCCTCCTTGGTCATTCCCTTGCGCCATCCCTTAACCGGTTTCAGCACAATCCAGACATCCGTCTGGTGAACACCCATCCAGTCATTGGCCAGATCTGACCGGCCGGTTTTCGGAACAACAGTCTGGATTTCAGGGATATTTTGCATCAGCTTGCCCCCAAGCCAGTTGGCATTCTGAATGGATTCATCCAGTGTAACCGAGGGCATTCTAACCTGCTCAACCAATATGGACCCTTCATCGAGTTCCGGTAAAAATTCCGATCCCAGGCGGGTCATGATAAATAACGATACCACAAATAATCCGATTGCCGTTCCCAGAATGATCAGACGTTTATTCAGGTTTCTGACCAAAAATCTTTCATATTTCGGTTTTAGCCAATCAATGAGGTAGTTTTTCCGCGGCTTGATGCCCTTGCGAAATACTATGGCCGACATGGCCGGAACAAATATCAGAACCAATAGTAGAGATCCCAGAACGGCCGCGGCTACGGTAATCGCCATCGGCCGGAAAAGTATTCCTTCCATACCGCTGAAAGTCATGATCGGCAGATAAACCATCAGGATGATCAAAACCCCGAAAAAGATTGGCCGGGCTACCTCTTTCGAAGAGTCCATGATCAGATCTTCTGTGTTCTCTCCTTCCTTCCGGCCTTGCAATCGATGAATGATATTCTCAACCATAACTACCGATCCGTCAACGACCATCCCGAAATCGATTGCACCCAGACTCATCAGGTTGGCTGCCAGTCCGAATTCCTTCATTCCAATGAATGCAAACAGCATCGAGAATGGAATGACCAGGGCTACCAGCAAGGCACCGGTAATCTCGCCCAGCAATAACAGCAGGATCGCAATAACCAGAAATCCGCCCTCAATCAGGTTGGTGGTGATAGTATGGGTGGTTCGGTCGATCAGGTCCGACTGATCGTAGAATTTCCGGATCTCAACACCCTTGGGCAGGCTCTTGTTGATGGTTTCGATTCTTGATTTAATATCTGCAATCACGTCGCGACCATTACCCCCGCGGAGCATCATAACGATGCCCGTAACCACCTCGCCCTTACCGTCCTGTGTAACTCCGCCCTGCCTGATCTGCTTGCCGGTTTCTACTGAAGCAATGTCGCGGATGAATATGGGTTTGTTATCCAAATGCGTTACGATAATGTTCCGGATATCAGCCGCATTGGTGATTTGTCCGAACCCCCGGATAATGTACTGCTCACGGTTGTGTTCCAGAAAGCTGCCTCCGGAAACACTGTTGTTCAGGTTGATGGCATTGATCACATCATCCAGGTTGATCCGGTAGCTTCTCAATTTCCCGGGCTGGATAATTACATCAAACTGCCTCACATATCCGCCGAAGGAGTTTATTTCGGTAACCCCCTGCACCGTTTTTAGTTGCGGGGCGATCAGCCAGTCCTGGATCTCCCGGAGTTCAGTGAGGGAATAGTTTTCGCCATGTACCACGTACTGATAGATCTCACCCAGTGCGGTGGAAATTGGGCCCAGCTGAGGAGCGGAAACTCCCGGGGGAAGCTCCCCACCGATCGACTGAAGCCGCTGGCTTACCATCTGCCGGGCAAAATAGATGTCTGTATCTTCCTTAAATTCAATGGTAACGGCCGACAGGGCAAATTGTGAAACGGACCTTACCTCCTTAACCCCGGGCAAACCGTTCATCGCAGTTTCAATCGGATAACTCACGAGTTTTTCTACATCATACGGAGAGTAACGGCCGGATTTGGTAATCACCAGAACCTGCACCGGGGTAACATCAGGCAATGAATTTATGGGCAACTGCCTCAGTGAGCTGATCCCGGCAAAGGCCATCAGCACAACCAGGCTCAACGCAACAAATTTTTGCCGGATACTGAATTCAATGATCTTATTGAGCATAATCTGGATTCTGGGGGATTATTCTTCTGATATCAGTTTAAATCTCGACAGGGCCTTCAAACTAAAAACCTGTCCGGTTGCTACCTGCTCGCCAGCTGTCAGTCCCCTGGTTACCACGGCAACCCCGTTTACAATTTCTTTTATGGAGATCTTCCTCATTTCAAAGGTTTTGTCGGCAAGCCACACAAATACAACCGGGTCATTATTATCATAGGTTACAGCATCCATTGTGACGGTTATCACTTCCAGCGGACTGGATGTGGTAATATCAACCCGAACATTGTCGCCCGGCTTCAGCAGTCCACTTTTCTGGGAAACCAAAATATTGATTACCACAGAGCGGTTGGTTTCATCCAGACCGGGATTTATGGTGGTCACAACAGCTGTTAAAGGTTCTTCGTTGATCAGACGGTGACTGATGCTGACCGAATCACCCGGATTAATCAGGGTTCCGTCTTCAGGCGCGAGATAGGCTTTAACCAGCACCCGGTCCAGACTGATTACCGTGGCCAGCGCTTCATTGGCTGCAACCGCCTGACCAAGCTCAACTTTATGGGAATCAATCACACCGTTAATCGGAGAATGGATTTTGAGCCGCGGATTGATCCGGTCGGTACTTTTCAATCCATCAATTTCATTATCACTGACCCCTACGGTTTTCAGTTTGGCATAGGCTGCATTCTGGGAGGCCTGAGCCCGGATATGATCAGCCCTTACCTTTTCCAGTTCAGCTTCCGGATTGATTCTTTTCTCCACCAGCTTTTCCATCCGCTGAAGCTGGTTGGTTTGAAGGTCAACTTCAGCCAGCGCCTGAAGGTATTCTGCCACAAGAGTACCGAATGTAAGGCTCTCGAGTTCAAGTATTACCTGACCTTTCCGCACCTTTTCGCCTTCCTGCACCGGCAGGTTCAATAATCTTCCGTCTACAGGCGCACTGATGATTCCTATATGATTGGGCGCAGGGTTTACTGTTCCCGGTGCCGTTAGAGTATATTTTCTCACCTGCGAGGTGATGGTCTGCACCGGAATGGTCAGCTCCTTGGCTTCCTGTGGCGACAACCTGACAATTACTTTACCGGCACCCTGGATGGCTGCCACGGAAGGCGGAACATCGGTGGTTTCAGGATTATCCTTCAGGTTGTTCTTGTTTTTGCAACCTGTTGGTATGGCTCCCAAGGCTATCGTCAGGATCAGTAATCCCGGAATTAATCTGTTCATTATCATATCAGTATACTAATTCTTTGTTAACATATTGTTCCAATTCAATCAGCCGGAGATAGTAATCCTTTAATGCAAGCAGGTATTTTTCCTGGCTGGAGAGATAGAGCTGCTGGGCTTCAATTAGTTTCAGGAGATCAATTTGTCCCAGGCGATAAGCCTCCTGGGTCAGAGCCAGCAATTTTATCGATTTGTCTTTAAGTTGAGTTTGGTATAATTGGATGGTTATTTGACTATTATCATAACTGTGCCAGGCGATTTCAATTTTCTCCTTGATCCCCAGTTCAATGTTCTTCTGTTCCCAAAGAATCCCGTCGCGGGCAGATTTGGCCATGTCAACTCTTCCTTTTTCATTGAACATTCCCCATATCGGTAACGTTAATCCCGCCTCAAAACCATGAAACCGGAATCCTGTGCCAAAATCCTGTACCAGATATCCCGCCCTGATATTAGGGAGATACTTTGATTTTGCCTCTTTTAATGAATATTCCGACGCCTGAAGCAGGTATTTTGCAGAACGGTAAATTGGCTGATCTTCAAGCGAGTATAAGGCTATTTCCTGCTCAATCAGTTCATTATGAGTCATCAGCGAGTCGGCAAATTGAATATCATAGCGTTGTTCATCAGGGTTTAATCCAATGAAATTGAACAGGCGGTAACGGCTTTCAAGAAACATCCGTTCGGCATCATATTGCTGCGATTCTGCCTGTACAAGGCGTATTTCCGATGAAAGCTGGTCAACATAAGTCCCAACGCCACTTTCTACCCTTGTGAGTACCGCTTCATTCAGCTCTTTGGAAAGGTTGTATGCATCGGCCCTTAATTTCCTGATATACTGTGAATAGAGGATTTCGGTATATCTCGTTTTCACTCCTACCGAAATCTCTTTTTTAAACGCTTCGAGTTTCATCGACAGCGCCTCTTTTTCATTGTATACTTTTTTTAAACGGTAATAGGAGGCTAATGGAAAATCGAACTCTTGCTGAATGGCAAACCGCTGCTCCGAAAACGGCTCTGATTGGGTGGCGGAAACCCCTTCCCGTGCATAGCTGATTTCCGGATTGGAAATCCCGATAACTGTTTTCCATTCGGCTGATTTTCCCTCTAATTCTGATTCCATTTTCCTGATTAGGGGATTCAAAAGCATCGCCTTTTCAACGGCATCCTGCAGAGTGAGCTTTTCCAGAGCTTCCTGGGCATCTGTTGGAAAGGAATTCCCCAACGCAATTACCACCATCAGCAACCTGTAAATGTTTCTATATATATTCATATTCCCTCATAAATTACCAAATTTAAACTGTCACCCGTCACTCGTCACCTGTCACCCGTCACTTGTCACTCGTCACTCGTCACTCCTCTGCAAGATATTCCTCCAACCTCTCCACCATCCTCCTGCTCCCCACGTAAAACGGACACCTCTGATGCAGCGACTCGAGTTTCAAATCCAGAATGCGTCCGAAACCGTCAGAAGCCTTTCCTCCGGCCTGCTCGGCGATAAAGGCAATCGGGTTGCACTCATAAGCTAACCTGAGCTTTCCCTTCGGCGCACTTGCCGTGGAGGGATACATAAATATACCGCCTTTTAACAGGTTTCGATGAAAATCGGCCACCAGCGATCCGATATACCTGGAGGTATAAGGCCGCCGGGTCTCCGGATCAATTTCCTGACAATGCTTGATATACTTTTTCACTCCATCGGGAAACCGGATATAATTGCCCTCGTTTACAGAATAGATCGTTCCGAATTCCGGGGTGCGGATATCGGGATGCGACAGGCAGAACTCGCCGATCGACGGATCAAGCGTAAATCCATTCACTCCCTTTCCGGTAGTATAAACCAGCATGGTTGAGGAGCCATAAATGATATAACCGGCTGCCACCATGCGGGTTCCTTCCTGCAGAAAGTCTTCCGGCCCGGCATTATGTCCGCGTGGTGATACCCTCCGGTAAATTGAAAAAATCGTCCCGATCGAAACATTTACATCAATATTTGAAGAGCCATCGAGCGGATCCATCAGGAAAATATATTTCCCGTCCCTCGCTACATTATCTTCAAAAGTTATGATCTCCTGATTTTCTTCGGTAACGATACCGCAAACCTCTCCGGTAGCTTGCAGTGCAGATATAAATACCTCATCAGCAAATACATCAAGTTTTTTCTGATCCTCACCCTGAATATTAGTGTTCCCTGCGGCACCCAGAATATCAACCAAACCGGCTTTATTGATTTTTTTGTTCACGATTTTCGCAGCGATCCCGAAATGGCTCAAAAGCCTCGATAATTCACCCTTGGCATAAGGGAAATCCGTCTGCCTCTGAATAATGAATTCATTGAGGGTGGTGATGGAGTACTTTTTCATAAGCCGTCAAGTTTCCCTAAAGTTGGCAACTTTCTCGCATCCGGCCAACTTTTACCCCTAAAGTTGACAACTTTCAAAAATCTTGTCAACTTTGCGGACTTTACTACCTGATTATGATCATACACAAATTTGGCGGTGGTATCCTGAAAACCCCGGAAGCCGTCCGACAGATGCTGAACATCCTGCAAACGAGTGCTTTACCTGCCGTGGTGATAGTTTCTGCATTAAACAAGATGACCAATGCTTTTGAAGGAGTTGCCAGGGCCTGGTTTAATCATGAGGATACTGAGCCAGCCATGCAATTGATCAGAGGTTACCATTTTGATATGGCCTGCAGGCTTTTCCCCGATCCGGATGAGTCCTGGGCACGATACATGAAACCCATGTTTGCTGAAATTCATGGCAAGCTCCTTGAAGAGCCTGGAACCATTTATGATAAAGCGTATGACCAGGTTGTCTGTTTTGGGGAACTGCTCTCCACGGCATTGTTGCGTACCTTTTTTGAGGATAATGGATTGAAGCATCGTTACCTGGATGCCAGGCAGGTTGTTAAAACCGATGAGATATACCGTGATGCCGGAATCCGTTGGGATGAAACCCGGGAATTGATCCGGCGTGAAAGGGATCTGGCAGAGGAGGATTCAATGGGAGTCCGGGATAATTTTATTATTCTCACCCAGGGATTTATCGGCAGCACTTCAAAGGGTGATTCTGTTACTTTGGGCCGCGAGGGTTCGGACTATACCGCCGCGATATTTGCTTACTGCCTGGATGCGAAGGAAGCCTGGTTCTGGAAGGATGTGCCGGGCATTCTGAACGCGGATCCCACTGAATTTGCCGATACGGTCAAAATTGATGAGATGAATTATCTCGAAGCCATTGAACTGGCCTATTTTGGGGCGAAAGTCATCCATCCTAAAACTATCAAACCGCTTCAGAATAAGTCGGTTCCGCTTTGGGTAAGGGATTTCTGGCATCCTGAAGGTTCCGGTACCCGGATCTATGATCTGAAAACAATTCCGCCTACCGGACCTGTTTTTATTGCCAAAAAGAACCAGCTCCTGATTTCTTTTCAGCCCCGGGATTTCTCCTTTATTGTTGAGGATATGATTTCAGAGATCTTTGCCCAACTGGCGAAATACCGCATTAAAGTAAACCTGATGCAGCACGGTGCCATCAGTTTCTCGATCTGCGTAACGGCCGACATGGATCGGGTGAACAGTTTGATTCAGGCTATGTTGCCGAAATTCAGGGTTTTATACAACAGCGATCTTGAACTCGTCACCATCAGGAGATACACACCGGAAACCATTGAACGGATGACTTCAGGCCGGCGCATACTGATTCAGCAACTAAGCCGTAAAACTGCCCGTTTTGTGCTGGCTTAGCGATCGAATTCCAGAGCTATACCCCGCACGGTTTCATCAAAGATGCCATTGTCATACACCAGGTTGCCATTCACAAAAGTATGGGTAACCCGTGATTTCAGGTAGGTATCCTGCAGAGGTGACCAACCGCATTTATAATATATATTATAGGGGTTCACGGTCCAGGGATCATCCGGGTCAATCAGAACGAGGTCGGCAAAGTATCCCTCACGGATATAACCCCTGCCGTGCAGCCGGAACAGATCAGCCGGGGTATGGCACATCTTTTCAACAATTCTTTCTACCGGGATCAGGTTTTTATGATGGAATTCGAGCATCACGGACAGGGAATGCTGAACCATCGGGGCGCCTGACGGGGTTTTTGTATATATATTATCCTTTTCTGCAAGGGTATGCGGGGCATGATCCGTTGCAATCACATCGATCCGGTTGTCGATGATCGCCTGCACCAGTGCATCCTTGTCTTCTTCCGATTTGATTGCCGGATTCCATTTGATCAGGGTCCCTTTGTCAGCATAATCCTTATCATCAAACCATAGATGATGTACGCAAACTTCCGAGGTGATGAGTTTGTCTTTAACCGGTCCGGGCTTTTCGAGCAGCGAAATCTCCTTTGCGGTGGAGAGGTGGATCAGGTGAAGATGGGTATGATGACGACGGGCCAGTTCAACCGCAAAGGAGCTTGATTTATAGCAGGCTTCGGCCGATCTGATCAGCGGATGGTACTCCATTGGAATATCATCTCCGAACTGTTTACGGTAAAATTCCAGGTTTTGTTTTATAATGCCTTCATCTTCAGCATGAACGGCAATAGGAAGTTTGCGGATCCGAAAAATCCCATCGAGAGCAATCGGATCATCCACAAGCATATTCCCGGTAGAGGCTCCCATAAAAACTTTTATTCCGCAGGTTAGGTTGGTATCAACTGCCTGTAATTGATCCAGGTTATCATTTGTTGCGCCAATATAGAACGCGAAATTGGCCAGACTTTTCCCGGCGGCCATTTCAAGTTTTTCATTCAAGGCTTCTCTGGTGGTTGTTTGAGGAATGGTGTTGGGCATATCCATAAAGGAGGTCACCCCGCCGGCAACTGCAGCCTTCGACTCGGTATAAATATCTCCTTTATGGGTGAGACCCGGATCGCGAAAATGAACCTGGTCGTCAATCACACCTGGTATGAGCCATTTTCCCCTGGCGTCGATGATAATGGTATTCTTTTGGGTGGCCGGATGAGATGATACCGGATATATTCTGGTGATCAGCTGCCCATCAATGGCGACATGGCCGATGGTACGGACGCCCTCATTAATAATCAGAGCATTGGTAATCAGGTAGTTGCTCATACTAGTTACTGATATATTTGTTGTATTGTGATCGAAAGCTGCTTATTTTCATACGGATAACGCCCATCAGGGCTTCGCTCATGATTCCGCCGCTCATTTTCGAAGAACCCAGTTCCCGGTTTATGAATATTATAGGTACTTCAATGATTTTGAATCCCAGTTTCCAGGCTTTAAATTTCATTTCGATTTGAAAACCGTATCCTTTCATACGGATCTTGCTCAGGTTCAGTGTGCTGAGGAATTTGCGCGACATGCAAACAAATCCTGCGGTGGCATCGCGGATATCCATTCGGGTAACCAGTCTTACATAATGGGATGCGTAATACGAAAGCAGGAGTCGGCCGATCGGCCAGTTTACGATTGCAACGCCTTTTTTATAACGGCTGCCGATGGCCATATCTGCCTGATCCATTTTACAGGCTTCATACAGTGGGATCAGGTCATTGGGATTATGGGAAAAATCCGCATCCATTTCAAATATGTATTCATAATTATGGGCGAGAGCCCAGGTGAATCCGGCAATATAAGCTGTGCCAAGTCCAAGTTTCCCGGGTCGTTCGATCAGAAAGAGTTTATCGGGATACCCCTGCATGAGAGATTTTACGATTTGTGCGGTAAGATCAGGTGAATTATCGTCGATGATCAGCACGTGAAACTCTTTTGGCAGGCTATATATAATGGTAAGAAGATTTCGGATGTTCTCTGCTTCCCGGTAAGTTGGAATAATAATGAGTGTATCGGGCACGTGATTAATTATTGTTGGTTACTATTTAGGGCATTTCACTTGTACGAAGATAGTAGAATTTGGTATAAAACCTGTGGCAGCGGGTCAATTGATATCGATAGTTGAAAAATATTGACCTGACTGTAAGGTTTTTACCTTTATTATCGAAAAAACTTCCGAATAGTATTTGTGGAATCCGGGGATAGCCCTATATTTGCATTCCATTTTTGATGGATGTGTTCTTTAAATGGCAGTCAGGTGTGGAAAATTAAAGTTGAAATAAATTTGGAAGTTGAAATTTTTCCACTATCTTTGCACCCCGTTTAAGAAACGTTTTGTTCTTTGAAAAGATTGAAGAGTACATAGAACAGGTAAAGAAGAAGTCAATTCTTTTTTAGTTAAATGAACTGATAATGATGAATCTTGAGCAATGATTTTACAATTACAACGAAGAGTTTGATCCTGGCTCAGGATGAACGCTAGCGGTAGGCTTAACACATGCAAGTCGAGGGGCAGCACAGGTAGCAATACTTGGTGGCGACCGGCGCACGGGTGAGTAACGCGTATGCAACCTACCTATAACTGGAGAATAGCCCTCGGAAACGGGGATTAATGTTCCATAATGTTCAGAGGCCGCATGGTTTTTGGACTAAAGCTCCGGCGGTTATAGATGGGCATGCGTGACATTAGCTAGTTGGTGAGGTAACTGCTCACCAAGGCTACGATGTCTAGGGGGTCTTAAAGGATGATCCCCCACACTGGTACTGAGACACGGACCAGACTCCTACGGGAGGCAGCAGTGAGGAATATTGGTCAATGGGCGCAAGCCTGAACCAGCCAAGCCGCGTGAAGGATGACGGCCCTATGGGTTGTAAACTTCTTTTATACGGGAAGAACCCCCCGACGTGTCGGGGACTGACGGTACCGTACGAATAAGCATCGGCTAACTCCGTGCCAGCAGCCGCGGTAATACGGAGGATGCGAGCGTTATCCGGATTTATTAGGTATAAAGGGTGCGTAGGCGGACCTGTAAGTCAGCGGTGAAATACTACGGCTTAACCGTAGAACTGCCGTTGATACTGCGGGTCTTGAGTACAGTTGAGGTAGGCGGAATGTGTGGTGTAGCGGTGAAATGCTTAGATATCACACAGAACACCGATTGCGAAGGCAGCTTACTAAGTTGTAACTGACGCTGATGCACGAAAGCATGGGGAGCAAACAGGATTAGATACCCTGGTAGTCCATGCCGTAAACGATGATCACTCGCTGTACGTCCATTAGGATGTGTGGCTGAGCTAACGCATTAAGTGATCCACCTGGGGAGTACGGCGGCAACGCTGAAACTCAAAGGAATTGACGGGGGCCCGCACAAGCGGAGGAACATGTGGTTTAATTCGATGATACGCGAGGAACCTTACCTGGGTTTAAATGTAGGACGCAAGTCACGTGAAAGCGAGACCCTCCTTCGGGACGGACTACAAGGTGCTGCATGGTTGTCGTCAGCTCGTGCCGTGAGGTGTCGGGTTAAGTCCCATAACGAGCGCAACCCTCATCGTTAGTTACCAGCGGGTCAAGCCGGGGACTCTAACGAGACTGCCACCGTAAGGTGAGAGGAAGGTGGGGATGACGTCAAATCAGCACGGCCCTTATATCCAGGGCTACACACGTGTTACAATGGCCAGTACAAAGGGCAGCTACCTGGTGACAGGATGCTAATCTCTAAAACTGGTCTCAGTTCGGATCGAAGTCTGCAACTCGACTTCGTGAAGTTGGATTCGCTAGTAATCGCGCATCAGCAATGGCGCGGTGAATACGTTCCCGGGCCTTGTACACACCGCCCGTCAAGCCATGGAAGCCGGGGGTACCTAAAGTCTGTAACCGCAAGGAGCGGCCTAGGGTAAAACTGGTGACTGGGGCTAAGTCGTAACAAGGTAGCCGTACCGGAAGGTGCGGCTGGAACACCTCCTTTCTAGAGAAAGATTCATCAACCCCTTAGTGGGGGTATATCTTTACCTGTTCTCACTCTTCATTTTTTATATAACCCAGAGCATAAGAGCTACGAGCTCTTTTTATCAGTCCCGTAGCTCAGTTGGTTAGAGCACTACACTGATAATGTAGGGGTCCGCAGTTCAAATCTGCGCGGGACTACAGAATTATTGGGGGATTAGCTCAGCTGGCTAGAGCACCTGCCTTGCACGCAGGGGGTCAACGGTTCGAATCCGTTATTCTCCACTAAAAGAGTAAAGTAGTGAGATTGAGAAAGTTCTGGGGATGGTTATTATGGTAGAGAATCTGGTTCGACTCCGGATGTAACCACGATTTCGGGTAACCGGAATAAGTTCTTTGACATATTGTAAGAAAATTCTAATTAAAGGTAATAACTGAGATTACTCAGTGCCAAGAAAGTAAGTAAGAGCGTATGGTGGATGCCTTGGCTCTCAGAGGCGAAGAAGGACGTGATAAGCTGCGAAAAGTTGCGGGGAGTTGCAAATAAGCTGTGATCCGCAAATGTCCGAATGGGGCAACCCAGTACCGTGCGAACGGTATTATCCCGAAAGGGAAGCGAACCCGGGGAACTGAAACATCTAAGTACCCGGAGGAAAATAAAACAATAGTGATTCCCCAAGTAGAGGCGATCGAACGGGGAAGAGCCTAAACCGCAACAGTTTCGGCTGTGGCGGGGTTGTAGGACTGCTATCCTGGAATCAATCTTCAAGTGGAACCATCTGGAAAGTTGGACCATAGAGGGTGATAGTCCTGTACACGTACAAAGACTGATTCCTTGCAGTATCCTAAGTAGGGCGGGGCACGTGAAACCCTGTCTGAATCTGCCAGGACCATCTGGTAAGGCTAAATACTCCTGAGAGACCGATAGTGAACTAGTACCGTGAGGGAAAGGTGAAAAGAACCTCGAACAGAGGAGTGAAATAGTACCTGAAATCATGCGCTTACAAACGGTCGGAGTCCGGTTTACCGGATGACGGCGTGCCTTTTGCATAATGAGCCTACGAGTTACCGTTACTAGCAAGGTTAAGTATTTCAGATACGGAGCCGAAGCGAAAGCAAGTCTTAATAGGGCGTCTAGTTAGTAGCGGTAGACGCGAAACTTTTGTGATCTACCCATGGTCAGGTTGAAGTCCCGGTAACACGGGATGGAGGACCGAACTAATAAACGTTGAAAAGTTTTTGGATGAACTGTGGGTAGGGGTGAAAGGCCAATCAAACTGAGAAATAGCTCGTACTCCCCGAAATGCATTTAGGTGCAGCCTCGCGGTTGAGTCTGATAGAGGTAGAGCTACTGATAGGGCTAGAGGGCTTCACCGCCTATCAAACCCTGACAAACTCCGAATGCTATCAGATATACGCGGGAGTGAGGCGTTGGGTGCTAAGGTCCAGCGCCGAGAGGGAAAGAACCCAGACCATCAGCTAAGGTCCCCAAATGTATGCTAAGTTGTGGACTGAACGAGGTGCGGTTGCATTGACAGCTAGGATGTTGGCTTGGAAGCAGCCATTCATTTAAAGAGTGCGTAACAGCTCACTAGTCGAGCGACTGTGCATGGATAATAATCGGGCATCAAGCATGCTACCGAAGCTATGGACTTCAATTTATTGGAGTGGTAGGGGAGCATTCCAGTCTGCGTCGAAGGTGGATCGTAAGGTCTGCTGGAGCGTCTGGAAAAGCAAATGTAGGCATAAGTAACGATAAGGCAGGTGGGAAACCTGCCCGCCAATAGACTAAGGTTTCCTGATCAACGCTAATCGGATCAGGGTTAGTCGGGTCCTAAGGCGAACCCGAGAGGGGTAGTCGATGGATAACGGGTTAATATTCCCGTACTTACATATACTGCGATGGGATGACGAAGTCGCGTAAGGTCCGCGTACTGACGGAATAGTACGTTAAAGGGCGTAGGCTATGAGACTGGTAGGCAAATCCGCCGGTTGAGCTGAAACCCGACAGTACAGGGAGCCTTCGGGCAAACTGATAGTGACCCCAAGCATACTTCCAAGAAAACTCTCTAAGCTTCAGGTATATGTAACCCGTACCGCAAACCGACACAGGTAGTCAAGTAGAGTATACTAAGGCGCTCGAGTGATCCGTGGCTAAGGAACTAGGCAAATTAGACCTGTAACTTCGGGAGAAAGGTCGCCTCCAAGCAATTGGAGGCCGCAGTGAAATGGTCCAGGCGACTGTTTAGCAAAAACACAGGGCTATGCGAAATCGAAAGATGAGGTATATGGCCTGACACCTGCCCGGTGCTGGAAGGTTAAAAGGGGATGTCATGGCGCAAGCCGGCAGCATTGAATTGAAGCCCCAGTAAACGGCGGCCGTAACTATAACGGTCCTAAGGTAGCGAAATTCCTTGTCGGGTAAGTTCCGACCTGCACGAATGGTGTAACGATCTGGACGCTGTCTCAGCCACGAGCTCGGTGAAATTGTAGTTCCGGTGAAGATGCCGGGTACCCGCAACGGGACGGAAAGACCCCGTGAACCTTTACTGCAACTTAACATTGATTTTGGGTAAATGATGTGTAGGATAGGTGGGAGGATGTGAAGCGGCGTCGCTAGGTGTCGTGGATCCAACCTTGAAATACCACCCTTTATTTATCTGGAATCTAATCCCTAACAGGAGACAATGTTTGGTGGGTAGTTTGACTGGGGTGGTCGCCTCCAAAAGAGTAACGGAGGCTCCCAAAGGTGCGCTCAGCATGATTGGTAACCATGCGTAGAGTGTAATGACATAAGCGCGCTTGACTGTGAGACTGACAAGTCGATCAGGTAGGAAACTAGGGCATAGTGATCCGGTGGTTCCGTATGGAAGGGCCATCGCTCAAAGGATAAAAGGTACTCCGGGGATAACAGGCTGATCGCTCCCAAGAGCTCATATCGACGGAGCGGTTTGGCACCTCGATGTCGGCTCGTCACATCCTGGGGCTGGAGAAGGTCCCAAGGGTTGGGCTGTTCGCCCATTAAAGTGGCACGTGAGCTGGGTTCAGAACGTCGTGAGACAGTTCGGTCCCTATCTGTTGTGGGCGTTGGAGATTTGAGAGGACCTGACACCAGTACGAGAGGACCGTGTTGGACATACCTCTAGTGTACCTGTTGTGGCGCCAGCTGCATCGCAGGGTAGCTACGTATGGCAGAGATAAGCGCTGAAAGCATCTAAGCGCGAAGCTTCCCTCAAGATGAGATCTCCTTTAAGGGTCGTCGAAGACTACGACGTTGATAGGCTGTAGGTGTAAAGGCGGTAACGTCAAAGCCGAGCAGTACTAATTACCCGTAACTTTATGGCAGAAGCTGATTTTTTCAGGTATTACCTTTAGAATTTTCTTGCAGTGTGTCAATCATATTGTCCCTTTTAATAGGGCGCATAAGCTTTAGGTGGCTTAAGCGGCGGGGTTCCACCTCTTCCCATTCCGAACAGAGAAGTTAAGCCCGCCAGCGCCGATGGTACTGCATTCGTGTGGGAGAGTAGGACGCCGCCGACTTTTTTTAAAAG